>NZ_JABBNU010000001.1 GCF_012926615.1 Marinigracilibium pacificum
CAAATTGAATCTAAAAGGAATGAGCCCGGTGAAATACCGAGCTCATTATTTAAAATTAAATTGTTAAACTTGTCTAAGTTTTGGGGGCTAGTCCAGAGTAGCTCCTTTTTTATGTTATTTCGCCATTGGAAATTTCATTCTGTATCCAACTTTTACTTTTCCTTTAGATATATTATTTAACTTACCTTTAATTAGTCTTTTCTTTAATCCGCTTAAATAATCTGTAAACAAAACTCCTTCAATATGATCGTATTCATGTTGAATGATTCTAGCTGCAAGCCCCTCATAAGTTTCAGTATGCTCCTTCCAGTTTTCATCAAAATATTTGATTTTGACATATTCAGGTCTGAATACCTCCTCTCTTATTCCCGGAATACTTAGGCAACCTTCTTCAAAAGCCCACTCATCACCTTCCTCTTCTATTATTTGAGGATTGATAAATACTTTTTTAAATCCATCTGTAGTTTCATCTTCCATCGGGTCTCCGTCAACTACAAAAATCCTTAACCCCTTACCGATCTGAGGACCTGCAAGTCCTACTCCACTTGCTGCATACATTGTTTCATACATGTCTTCTACAAGCTGCTTTACATCGGTTCCCTTTTCAATATCAACTGCTTTCTGCTTTAGAATTGGATGTCCGTAAGCTACAATAGGGTAAATCATAAATGCATTTTAATTTTCAAGGTGCAAATGTACTTAAAATACCTCAAAATGTTTAAGAAATAGAATTAAGGTATTCCTGAAGTATCAAAACGGCACTAACCTTGTCAATGTTTTCCTTTTTTCTTCTGTCCTTCTTTTTAGATCCGGCAGCAATCATTGATTCCATAGCCCGAACAGACGTATATGCTTCGTCTTGTTCATGCACCGGAAGATTGGGGAATTGCTTCTTTAAAGTGGTAATAAACCCCTTGCAATGTTGTGTATTATTGGTTGGAGAGCCATCATCCTTATATGGAACTCCCACTACAAAAGCTTCAACTTCTTCTTTTGCAAGATAGTCTTTCAAATACTGTACGACATCTTTGGAATGAACAGTATCCAAGCCAGTTGCAATTATTTTTAATGGATCAGTAACAGCCAGTCCTACTCTTTTAGTACCGTAATCAACAGCTAGAATTCTTCCCATTTTACTAATTGGACCCCTTATTTTCAGCCATCATCTTCTTGACTTCCTTTTCCAGCATTAACGCTTTAGGAAAAAGTATTTCATCTTCGATAGAAGCGTGGATTTTAAGTTCCTTTTCAAATGATTGTAACTCCTTCATGATCACATTTAAATGCACATTACTTTCATCCTTCAAAATGAACCCATTGGTTATTTTTTTCAATCCTTCAAGTTCATCCTCATGAACCTCATGATCAATGGCATATTTGCGTACAGAATGCTTTTCTAGTTCAAAAAATAATTTTGCCGGTGACAAATCTCCGGAAACAACTTTCTGTAATTTAGAAATGTAAATAAATAGAGTATCCTCTTCCTGATAAACGTGATGGATAAAATCTTCTACAAAAATTGGATAAACAAACCTTAAATCCTGAATAACCTGTTCGTGTTCCTCATTATAATATTTCGCTCCTCTTAGAAGACTTGAAATATATGGAAGCCTTCTTTTGATAAAAATATGATGAGAATGCTTCAGAAATTCAATGATCAGATCAACTGGTAAAGTAAACAGCTTCAATGATTCAATACTGTTATCATTTTTGTACTTTTCAAGTTGATCAATTATTTTTTCAATCATCAGGCCTTTTTCCTTACATACGTCTTCTAATGTTGTCTCAGGAAACTCATAAAACCTGATGCCAAAATCATTAAGAATTGAAGCAAAAAGGTGATTTGCCCCAACCAATTCATTTAATGTTTTGTGTTTATAAATATTGTAATCCATCATTTGCAAAGATAATCGATAAAAAAGACAAATAACTGACTTAAGTCATCTCTTCAACAAACTGTTGTCTTCTTAATGCGTTAAATATTTACTAAATATGTAGTTTTGTTATATTGCCATAGTTTGAATATATATGTATAAAGATAATAAATCAAATAATAAGGGAATTGTTAGAATACCCATTTATCTGGCGGTTGCAGTTGTAGCCGGTATGTTTATGGGAACATCACTTAGCAGTAGTGATTCAACTCCCATCAGTTTTAAGCCGCAGCTAGTAGGTGACAAGGTTCGTGAAGTAATGGCTCACATCCAGAAACATTATGTTGATGACATAAATGAAGATGAGCTATCTGAAAAAGCTATAGTTTCCATTCTTGAAGATCTTGACCCTCACAGCGTTTATATTCCAAAGCAAGATGCCGAGCTGACAGACTCTCAATTTGAAGGTGCGTTTGAAGGTATAGGAATAGAGTTCACAATATTGAATGACACATTAACCGTTGTTGCTCCATTAATAGGAGGCCCATCTGAATCTGCAGGAATAATTTCCGGAGATAAAATTATTGTTGTTGATGGTGATACAATTGCCGGAACAGGAATTACGAACAGAGATGTATTCGAACTTTTAAGAGGAGAAAAAGGCTCTGAGGTTAATATTGGAATTAAAAGAAACGGGAAGTCCAGGCTAATAGATTTTGTAATTGAACGCGATGAAATCCCTCAATATACTGTTGAATCAGGATATATGATTAATGATTCTACCGGGTATATTAAGGTTACAAGGTTTGGTCTGGAAACCTTTAACGAGTTTGACGCCAAACTAAGAGAGCTAAAGCTTAAAGGCTTAAAAAATCTGATTCTTGATTTACAAGGTAACCCTGGTGGGATAATGAGTTCAGCTGTCAATATGGCTGATGAGTTCCTGCCAAAAGACAAGATGATAGTTTATACAGATGGAAGAATAGATGCCTATGACGATGAGTATAAATCTACTGATAAAGGAATTTTTAAGGACCTTCCTGTTGTTGTTTTAATCGATGAAGGTAGCGCTTCAGCATCAGAAATTGTAGCCGGAGCTTTACAAGATAATGACCGTGCTTTAATAGTCGGTAGAAGAAGTTTTGGTAAAGGACTTGTTCAAAGTCCGATTAAGCTAAAAGATGGTAGTGTAATAAGATTGACAATTTCAAGATATTATACTCCAAGTGGTCGTTCGATTCAGAAGCCTTACACTGATTATTCGGCATATTCCAAGGATATTCAAGAGAGGTATGAAAATGGAGAATTCTTTCATCCGGACAGCACTAACCTAAAAGATTCATTAGAGTATAAAACTGTTCACGGTAGAACTGTTTATGGTGGCGGGGGTATTATGCCCGATGTTTTTGTGCCGCTTGATACTAGTATGAACAGTAAAGTGTTAACAACACTGATCTATAAAAATATTCTTTCATCATATGTGATTTCATATCTTGAAAGTAACAGGACTAAAGTTAAGTCTCTTGGATTAAAGACATTTATTCAAGAATTTGAAGTTTCAGATCAAATGATTACTGACCTTACTAATAAAGCCATTTCTTCAGGATTGGAAATTAATCAAAGTGAAGTTGAAAAATCAGCTGATTTAATTAAACTACATGTTAAGGCTCAAATTGGAAGGAACATCTGGCGTGGAGATGGGTACTATCCAATTATAAACAATATGAACGAATCGTTGCAATCAGCTTTAAAACTATTGCCTGAAGCTGAAAAGCTAACCGATAAATTGTAACTTTAACACCAATAATTAAACAACAACAATTAACCCATAATTATGTCTTATTATTATAAACTGGGAGAGATACCTCATAAAAGACATACTCAATTCAGACAACCAGATGGTTCTTTATATGAAGAAGAGCTGGTTAGTAGCATTGGGTTTTCAGGAATCTACTCTTTGCTTTATCACAAAAACCCTCCGACTAAAGTATCCAGAGTTGGAGAACCTGAACCGTATGAAGTTAAAATGCCAGAAAAAGCTCCTTTGCTTCAAACACATTTAAATACTTCAGGGCTAAAAACTACAGGTAAAGACTATCTTGAGTCAAGATGGACACTTTTAAAGAACAAAGACTGTTCGATGGCTATTTGTATTCCTGAAGAAAGAAGCATGGACTACTTCTACAAAAATGGAGAAGCAGACGAAATCGTATTCATCCATGATGGTTCAGGAACTTTAATATCCCAATTCGGAAGCATAAAAGTTAAAGCTGGCGATTATATCGTTATTCCAAGAACAACAATTTATAAGTTCGAGTGGGATAAGGGCCCTTTGAGGTTATTAGTTATCGAATCAAATAACCCAATTGAAACTGTAAGCAGGTACAGAAATGAAATGGGGCAACTACTTGAGCATTCTCCATATTGTGAGCGCGATATCAGACCACCTGAAGAGCTTGTCATCGATGACAAAAAAGGTGAATATCTTATCAAAATAAAAAAAGGAGGCTACCTGCATAATTATTTTTATGAATTCAGCCCGTTAGATGTCGTTGGTTGGGATGGATGCCTATATCCTTATGCATTGAGCATTCATGACTTTGAACCAATCACAGGTAGAATTCACCAGCCACCTCCGGTACATCAGACATTCCAGTCTGCAGGATTTGTGATTTGTTCATTTGTACCAAGACTGTATGATTATCATCCTGATTCTATTCCTGCTCCATACAATCATAGCAACATTGATTCTGACGAAGTTCTTTACTATGTTGAAGGAGAATTTATGAGTAGAAAAGGAATTGACAGAGGTTCATTTACTCTTCATCCGGGAGGTTTACCTCACGGTCCGCACCCTGGAACAGTTGAGAAAAGTATTGGAGCCAAGGCCACTCATGAATTAGCTGTGATGCTTGATACCTTCGGCCCTTTATATGTTACTGAGAAAGGATTAGAATTCTCGGATAAGAACTATCCAATGAGTTGGAAAGAATAACAAACAAGATTAATAAATGAAAAAGGCTCCATGTGGAGCCTTTTTTTATTTTTAAACCTTTCGGGTTATAAATCTTTCTAAATCCTTTAGTTTCAATCTGTCTTCGTAAAATGCTTTACCAAAAAACACACCATAGACACCTATTTCTTCAAGTTTCTGGATATCATCTACAGACCTGACACCACCTGAAGCATATAATTTTAAATCAGGAAACTGCTCAAGTATCTTCTCATATAAATTAATTGAAGGCCCTTCAAGAATTCCATCCTTAGCAATATCGGTTGTCTTTACATATTTAAGGCTATGACGATAAAAGAAGTCAATATGTTCAATCAGATCTGTCTGAGTATTAGTTTGCCATCCTCTGATAGCAATTTTACCCTTTAACGCATCTGCACCTAGTATAACCTTCTCTCTACCATAACTAATAATCCATTGAGCAAATAGATCCGGGTTAAGCACAGCAATCGTTGCAGCGGTAACACTGACAGCACCATATTCAAATGCCTTGGTAACATCACCATCTGTATGAAGACCTCCACTGAAATTAACTTTAAGATCAGTATATGAAGAAATTAGCTCCAGTGTGTTGTAATTTACAGGTGTACCTTTTTGTGCACCATCCAGATCAACCAAATGTATTGTATCTAATCCGGCATCCTGAAATTGCTTAGCAACATCTAAAGGTGATGCTTCATATTCTCTTTTCTTATCAAAATTTCCTTGTTGAAGGCGGATAGTCTTACCATTGATTACCGATATAGAAGGAATTATTTTTATCATATCGTCAGTTTTAAGCCTTACAAAACTAACATTATTTCGGATATAGTCTTAATAGATTTTCTTTTTTTCTACGTTATTCTTTCAATTCTATTAATTTAAAGCCTTCTCCGTGAACAGTAAGAATTTGAACTGTCTCATCCGGCTTTAACATTTTCCTAAGCTTTGCAATATATACATCCATACTTCTTGCATTAAAATAAGAATCATCTTTCCAGATACGGTTTAAAGCCATGCTTCTATCCAGGGTCTTATTCTTATTTTGAACTAATAATTTTAATAGTTCAGCTTCTTTAGTTGTTAGCTTCGTAGTATTTCCCTGGTGATTTAAGATCCGTTGAGTATAATCAAATTCAAAATCTCCAAACTTAAGCTCTCCTGACTTTTCAGCTTCACTTTCGGCAACTCCACTTCTTTTTAATATGTTATTAAGTCGAAGCAAAAGTTCCTCCATACTAAAAGGCTTGGTGATATAATCATCAGCTCCAATTCTTAAACCATGAAGCGTATCCTCTTTCATTGACTTAGCAGTCAAAAATATTACAGGAACCTCCTTGTCCATTTTTCTCACCTTCTCAAGAAGAGTAAAGCCATCCATTTTAGGCATCATTATATCGAATAAACATGCATGGTATTCTTCCTTTTTATACGCCTCTAATCCTTCTTCACCATCTCTACACAGATGAGTTTCAAAACCCTTAACTTCTAAGTATTCCTTAAGTATTTGTCCCAGATTCGGATCGTCTTCGACAATCAATAATTTATATTTGCTCATTATATAATGGTAAACTTATTTCAAATGTACTTCCTTTTCCTAATTCGCTTATTACATTGATATCACCTCCATGGGCATTAACCATAGTCTTTACATAAGTTAACCCCAAACCAAATCCTTTAACATCATGTAAATTACCCGTAGGTACGCGATAAAACTTTTCAAATATCTTGTCCACAGCATCTTTACCCATACCAATACCATTATCAGACACTTTAATCCGGATATCTCCATTCTGATTGTAAGTTTGAATAGATATTTTTGGTTTTACCGGACTATACTTATTGGCATTATCAAGCAAGTTGTGCACGATATTAGTCAAGTGAACCTTATCAGCAAAAACCTGATGATTTCTAGCCTTAAGATCCAGATTTATTTTTCCTTCTTTCTTTTCTACCTGAAGATTAATATTCTCGAGTGCCTTACAAATTACCTCTTCAACATCAACCTTATCCCTTTTCAATTTTATATCTTCTTTTTCAAGAGTGGCCATTTGCAACACTTTCTCTACCTGAGTTCCCAGTCGGTTATTTTCATCCTTGATAATTCTCAGGTATCGATCATAAAACTCCGGTATTTTGCGAATTTCAGGATCCTGGAGTGCCTCACATGCCAAAGAAACTGTTGCTATCGGAGTTTTAAACTCATGAGTCATATTATTTATAAAGTCATTTTTGATCTCACTTATTTTCTTCTGTCTAATTATAATATACAAAGCATATCCGAAGCAAATAAGAATGATCATAATCAAAATCCCTGATGACCCCAAAGTAATTGCACTTTGCTTTACAATATAGCCAGTTTCATTAGGAAAATATATATATAAGAAGCTGGCTTTGCCGATGATATCGTTTGGAAATAACTTGGTTTTAAATGTAGACTCAAGAAGTTTACTTTTATCAGTTGTATGAGCAAACATCAAGGTATCAGCTGAAACATTTGTTACTCCATATTCATAATTAAGGTCAATACCATTGTTACCTAATTCGGCATGCAACAAACTATCTAACTCTTCAGGGTTTATTCGATTTGTTATTGTTCTTTTCCCATAAAAAAGCTCATTTAAAACCACCTTAACCATATCTGATTTATTCAGTGCTTTAGCCAGCTTAATGTCATAGTCCTGTACCCTGTCCCTAAGACTATCAAATTGATCATAAAAATTCATGATCTCTTTTTTCAAATTAGCCTCAGTATCATTTTTATTTAGATAGACTTCTTTTTCAACTTCTAAATTGAAAGACCCTGTTCCATCAGAAAGTGTATATTCAAAGCTAGGCTGACCTTTTATGCTACCAAAGGTTTTTCTTTTTTCAGGGAGTTTTAATTCCGCCTTGGGAAGTGGAGCTATGGTAAACGAGTCCTTTTCTCCCTCCATGAAAAACTTAATTGAATAATCAAGACCGGTATATGCGTTATAAAGCATTTCCTGTTGCTCAAGCTTCTCAGCAACATTATTTAATGCTTCCTGTACTTCCTGATCAAAGCGCTGTTGGTTAATTGACAAGGAATTTTTTATCCAATAAAGCTGAAAAGCGACTAGTGCGGTAAGTGCCACACTCATCAGCAATATTATCACAATTAATGTCTTTCTCTTCTTCATTTCCTTATACTCCGATTAACGGATTTCAGCACATTGGTGTTGAAAACAATTATCAAATCATTATAAAATTACATTGTAAATAAATTCAAATTATCGATTTAACAATCTTTAACCCACATTAAGCCTCTCAGAATGAAGAATCATAATATTTCAAGAGAATACAGCAATTAATATAATAATTTGGCTAAAACAGAATGAATTTGTTTAATTACATCCTTACACTGTATTTTTGCAAAAAATTGATGAACAGATGCAATTAAAAAACAACACTTACCAAATTCAAGGAGTCAATGTGCTAGACATTTGCGAAGAATTTGGTACTCCTGTATATGTTTATGATTCGGAGAAAATTAGAGAAAGGTATGAATCATTAACCAGCGCTTTTAGTGGGCAGCCGGTTAAGATAAAGTATGCAGCTAAAGCACTAACGAACATCAATATTTTAAAATATATAAAAAAACTTGGCGCCGGCCTTGATGTTGTTTCTATTCAGGAAGCACAACTCGGACTTCTGGCTGGATTTAGCCCAAATGATATAATGATAACTCCTAACTGTGTTTCATTTGATGAAATCAGAGAGGCTGTAGATCTTGGATTGCAAATCAATATTGACAACATCCCTCTATTAGAGCAGTTTGGTCATGAGTACGGTGACAAAGTTCCTATTTGTGTTAGAATTAACCCACATATTCTTGCCGGTGGAAATGCTAAAATCTCTGTGGGACACATTGATTCAAAATTTGGGATTTCAATATTACAGACACGCCATCTATATCGCATTGTTGAAACTCATAATATCAGAGTAAATGGAGTACATATGCACACAGGGTCTGACATACTTGATGCGGATGTATTTTTAAGAGGTGCCCAGGTTGTATTTGATATTGCAAAAGAATTTAAAAATCTTGAATTCCTGGACTTCGGAAGTGGCTTTAAAGTAGGATACCGTGATGGTGATGTAACAACTGATGTTTTCCTATTAGGCAAAAGACTTGGTGAGGCTATTGACAATTTTGCAGCCGAATATGGAAGCAAGCCTGAAATCTGGTTTGAACCGGGCAAATACCTTGTTAGTGAATCAGGATACCTGTTTGTAAAAACAAATGTAATTAAAACTACTCCTGCTACTGCTTTTGTTGGCGTTGATAGTGGAATGAATCACTTGCTACGACCAATGATGTACGATGCTTATCATGATATAATTAATATATCTAATCCTTCTGGAACTAAAAGAGTATATTCTGTTGTAGGCTATATCTGCGAAACAGATACTTTCGGATGGGATAGAGCACTAAATGAAGTGAAAGAAGGTGATATTCTTGCAATTAAAAATGCGGGGGCTTACGGTTTTTCAATGTCTTCAAACTATAACTCAAGATTTAAACCGCCAGAGGTGTTTGTTTATAATGGTAAAGCAAATCTTATTCGAAAAAGAGAGACTTTCGAAGATTTGACCAGAAACCAGATTGAAATTGCTCTTGACTAAAAGAAGTTGAAATCCAGGCTGAAATCAAAATATTCAGAAAGACTGAACTTTGATATCACCTTAAGAAAAAAGTTATTTGAAAGTGGAGAAGTCTGTTCTTCACTTTCTTTTTTATCCTCAGACAACTTTTTATCAATCGCGTAGTTAGAAACATTACTGTTTTCCTGATTAACTTCACTTACCTGATGTAAGCTATCAGATTTAATAACTACACTTTTTTCATTTGCCTTACTTGGTTCAATAGCATAAACAATGGTATTTATACTACTACCAACAGTAAGCAAAATAAACAAAATGGTGATCAACAAATATTTTGGCTGTTTTGATGTCGACATACTCAAATCTACTAAAGATTATTCAATTATATACTTTATATTTATTATTTCAGCAAAAACCAAAGAAAATATTCTTAACCCATGATTAACAGACAACAGCCCGAAAACAGCATTTATTTTTCTGATCTTAAGGGTATTGTAAAAGGAAGATTAATAAAAAATGATCTGCCAGACAGGAAAGTTAGTTATCTGGTTACTGATAGCAGGAGACCGACTCTAAATGCTGACTCAGTCTTTTTAGCTATTAAGGGTATAAACCATGATGGGCATAATTATATAAATTCAATGATTGATGCAGGCATCAGGCAATTTATTATTGAAGATGAAAATAAACTTGAATGTTTTGATTCGGTCGAAGTCAATGTATTTTTAGTTGAAAACACAATCAAGGCCCTTCAGAATTTAGGTTTATATAAAAGAAATAATTCGAATGCGAAAATTATTGCTGTCACTGGTAGTAATGGAAAAACAATAATTAAAGAATGGATTTCACAGTTATTGTATGATTCGGAAAAGGTAATTCAAAGTCCATTAAGTTATAATTCCCAGATTGGTGTACCACTTTCAGTTTGGGGAATAGAGTCATATCATACTATAGGTGTTTTTGAGGCAGGAATTAGTCAAAAAGATGAAATGCCATTGCTTGAAAAAATCATTAAGCCACTATATGGAATTTATGCAAATATTGGTTCCGCACATGAAAGTAACTTCAATTCAATTGAAGAAAAAGCTAAAGAAAAGGCAAAGCTATTTATAGGCTCTAAAAGAATCACTTATTGTGGAGACCATGAAATTGTCAAGGATTCACTTAGCATTTACACTGATGAAAAGTTAAACGAATGGTCAGTCAATAATCCTGATTCTGAAACTAATGTCAAGTATATTCATAAGTCTGAGACTACTGATATAGAAATAACGAGAAAAGGAAGGAAGAACAGTTTTACAGTTAGCTTAAATGATGCAGTAAGTCTTGAAAATCTTACTCATTGTCTGGTTTGCTTATTAGATATTGGCTATTCTCCAACTTACCTTCAGGACCAACTCCCTTTATTAAAGGAAGTTGACATGCGTCTTACGATTAAACGAGGGGTCAACAATTCATTTATTATTGATGATACATACAATAATGATATGGCAGGATTGGAAGCTGCACTCACCAGAGTAAATCAATTTCAGCATGTAGATAAAAGAGTGGTTGTACTTTCAGACATCCAGCAAAGTTCCATTTCGAAGGAATTACTATATTCTCAGGTTGAAGAATTATTAAAATCGTTTAAAATTGATGAGGTAATCACAATTGGAGAAGACATATCCAGCCATCTCAATTATTTATCCGGCAGAAAAATATCTTTTTCAGATACCAGTGAAGCAATAACAAATTACCCATGGGACGATTTGGACACTTCGTTAATAATAGTGAAGGGAGCCCGGAAATTCCAATTAGAAAAAATAGTAAGAAGAGTTGAAAAGAAGATTCACGGAACAACTCTTGAAATAAACCTGGCTTCCTTGGCAAACAACCTCAACTTTTACAGGCAAAAACTCGACCCTGGTGTTAAGATGATGGTCATGGTTAAAGCTTTGGCCTATGGCAGCGGAGCTATTGAAATAGGGAAAATCCTTCAATTTCACAGAGTGGATTATCTGGCGGTTGCCTACCCTGACGAAGGTGTAAACTTGAGAAGAAATGGGATTTATCTACCCATCATGGTAATGAACCCTTCTCCTGAAAGCTTTGACATGCTTCATAGATATGATTTAGAAGCTGAAGTTTATAGCTTAAACTTTCTTAGACGACTCAATACATATACTATTGAAGAAAAGAAGCATTTTAATGTACATATCAAATTAGATACAGGAATGCACCGGTTAGGATTTAATGCCGATGAGCTTGAGGAAGCAGCCAGCATTATCAACTCTAATGAATTTATACATGTTAAAGCAGTATTTAGCCATCTGGCTGGAGCCGACAGCTCTGAGCATGTAGAATATAGCAATTACCAGAATGAGCTATTTTCAAGAATGTCTGAAAACCTGGCGAACCTACTCGACCAAGGTTTCTTAAGACATTTAAGTAATTCTGCTGCAATTATCAGATTCCCAGAATTCCAATATGATATGGTTAGGTTAGGAATAGGATTATATGGTATAGAAGTAAATGAAATACATCAGGAAAACCTGATTCCAATTAGCAAGCTTAAAACAATTATCTCACAGATTAGAACCATCAAGAAAAATGAAACTGTGGGATACGGGCGTGTAGGAAAAGCTGTTCGCGACACAAAAATTGCAACAATAGCCATTGGTTACGCAGATGGCTTTAGTAGAATTTTCTCTAATGGAAATGCCTCTGTGTATATAAAAGGTCAAAAAGTTCCGGTATTTGGTAATGTCTGTATGGATATGACAATGATTGATATAACTGATATTGAAGATGTTAAAGAAGGAGATGAAGTTGTTATTTTTGAAACTACTCAACACCTTCTGGACCTTGCAAAATCAGCACGTACAATTCCATACGAAATCCTTACAAATATTAGTGAACGTGTTAACAGGGTGTTTTTATCTGAATAGTTATCCACCGCAACCCATGAGTTTTTTCAAATCAAAATCCTCAGGTAAATCAGCAATCCCCTTAGGCGGTTCTTTTACCTTTGAATTGACTTCTTTAGCCTCTTCTGGTTTTGATTCGAATTCAGCTTTTTTGGGTTTCTTTTTACTATCTTTCATGGTTTATCAAACGAATAAAAGAATAAATTGATTAATGAAGTTCGATAATAGTCACAAATATTTTGAAGATCAGATTGAAAAATCAAACGAAAAACTACAGATACTATCCAGGAAAGACAAAAGATATGCATTTATTAGACTTTTCACTTTCTTGTTTGTAGTAGGTGTTTCCATATACCTAATTTCGAATTCACATATCTTTTTCTTTTGCATATTCTTTTTTATCTCACTGATAATATTTGGACTCCTACTTAAAACTCACCAGATAATAGGCAAGGAAATTTCTGCCACAAAACATCTGATTGATATTAATAGTACGGAATTATCAAGAGTTGAAAGAAAGCTTGTTGCCATTGATGGTGGCGACCAGTTTTTTAATCCTAAGCACCCATACCATCAAGACCTTGATATTTTTGGGAAAAATAGCCTCTATTCATTAATAAATAGAACAACCTCACAGGATGGCGCTGAGTTATTGGCAAACCGGCTTTCAGATGGACTGAAGGATGATAATCTGATATACAAAAATCAGGACGCTATTAAAGAATTAGGTCCTAAAATCAAATGGAGACAAACATTTGAAGTTTTAGGAAGGTCAATTGAAGAAAAAAAAGTTCCAAAAGCAGACTCACTATTCATTGGTAAAATTTCTGCCCTCAGGACGATTATCCAGATAGTCCTTAATTCAATTTTATTGACTAACATAATTTTGGTTTCTTTGGACTATATGGCTGTTCAGGCCCTATTATTGAATATTGTAATTAATATCATTGCCACCTTCTCATTTATTGCTAAGACAGTAAAGCCTGCAAACGACACAATCGTTTTTTCTACCAGCCTGAATAAGTATAAAGAAATATTCAAGCACATAGAGTCTGAAAATTTTGAATCTGAATTAAATATTGAACTCAGGTCAAAATTGATTTCAAATGGAAATTCCGCTGGTAAAAGTTTAGAACAGCTCGGCTCGATAGGCTATTGGCTAGAAAACAGAAGTAATATGCTGTATCAAATAGTCAATGCCCTTTTTAACATAGATATATTCATTTTCATCAGACTTGAAAAGTGGTTTAAGAAGTATCGGAATCAAATCCCCGGCTGGTTTGATGTAATGGCTCAGTTTGAGATGTTGAATAGTTTTGCAGGATTATATTTTGAAAGTGGATGTACTTATAAATTCCCAATAATCTCTGAACAAGAATATTTCATAGATGCCAGACAATGTGGGCACCCTCTACTTTTACCTGACGAAATCGTAAAAAATGATTTTAAAATGAATGGAGTAGGTGCTATTGGTTTAATAACCGGTAGTAATATGTCTGGCAAAAGCACATTCCTGAGAACTTTGGGTATAAACATGGTTCTTTCTTACTGTGGAGCTCCGGTCATTGCTGATGAATTTACAGTATCAAAAATGCAGATTTTCACTTCAATGAGGACTCAGGACTCACTTACTGAACATATTTCAGCATTTTATGCAGAGTTGTTACGAATAAAGGCATTGCTTGATGAAATAGAAAAAGGCAGACCTGTATTTTATTTACTTGATGAAATTTTAAAAGGAACGAACTCAGATGATCGTGTGGCGGGTTCCTTGGCTTTAGTTAAACAACTAATAAAGCTGAACGCAATGGGGCTGGTCGCAACCCATGACCTTCAACTTAGTGTATTAGAAAAATCACTTCCGGAAATGGGTAATTATCATTTCAGTAGTGAAGTAAACGGAAAGAATATTAATTTTGATTATAAATTAAAAAATGGCCCATGTCAAAGTTTCAATGCGAAAGCTTTAATGAAGAATATGGGTATTAATTTAGAAGATTAAGCAATTTTAATTGATATAAAATTTAAAGTAGTGGAAAAATTTTACCAGCAATTTAAACTTGGAGTCCTGGGGGGAGGTCAACTTGGACGAATGTTGATCCAGTCTGCAATAGATTTCAACATTGATGTACATATCATTGATCCATCACCTAACGCACCATGTAAAAATATTGCTACATCGTTTACTGTTGGTGACCTACAGGATTTTGATGCTGTTTATAACTTTGGTAAAGAATGTGATGTTATAACAATTGAAATTGAAAAGGTTAATACCGAAGCACTGAAAAAGCTAAGGGATGAGGGAGTAAAAGTATATCCTGAACCTGAAGCGATAGAGATGATTCAGGATAAAAGGATCCAGAAAACATTCTATAAAGAAAACAATATTCCTACGGCACCTTTTGTCCTGGTTGAAAATAAGGAAGAAATCCACAACCATAAAGACTTTCTTCCGGCAGTAAACAAGCTTGGTAAAGATGGTTATGATGGGCGTGGTGTTCAGGTAATTAGAACTAAAGCAGACATTGATAAAGGATTTGACAAACCAGGGCTGCTTGAGCAGTTTGTTAATTTCGAAAAGGAGTTAGCAGTAATAGTTGCCAAAAACACCAAAGGGGAAATAAAAGCATTTCCTCCTGTTGAACTTGTTTTCCATCCTGAAGCCAACCTTGTGGAGTACTTATTTTCTCCAGCAGATATTTCCGCTGAGATAACTAATAAAGCAAATGACCTTGCTATAAAGGTTATTGAAAAGATAAACATGACAGGGATACTCGCCATCGAAATGTTCTTAACCAAGGAAGGAGATGTTCTTGTTAATGAAATTGCTCCAAGACCCCATAATAGTGGTCACCAGACTATTGAAGGGAATACAGTTAGCCAATATGAACAACATTTGCGTGCTATTTTAGGTATGCCTCTTGGTAATACTGATATTCGAATTCCATCAGCTATGGTAAACTTACTAGGTGAAGAAGGCCATTCCGGAGAAGTTGAAATTGAAGGACTTGATGATGCTCTTGCTACAGATGGAGTTCATTTTCACCTGTACGGCAAAAAAGAGACAACACCTTTTAGAAAAATGGGACATATTTCCATTACAGATAAGAGCATGGAAAACCTTAAGAAAAAGGCATTAAAAATAAAATCTACTGTAAAAATCATAAGCAAATGACACAGGTTGGAATAATAATGGGTAGCAAATCTGATCTACCGGTAATGAAAGAAGCCGCTGAGGTTTTAGAAGAGTTAGGAGTTAGTTTCGAAATTGACATTGTTTCTGCTCACAGAACACCTGAAAAAATGTTTGAATATGCTACTACAGCCAGAAAAAGAGGCATAAAAGCGATAATTGCCGGAGCAGGTGGTGCTGCACACCTTCCTGGAATGGTTGCATCAATGACATCACTTCCTGTTATTGGTGTTCCGGTTAAATCACGTAACTCAATTGACGGTTGGGACTCTGTTTTATCGATTTTACAAATGCCTGCCGGAATACCTGTAGCAACAGTTGCCCTTGATGGCGCAAAGAATGCTGGAATACTTGCGGCAAGTATTGTAAGTACATTTGATGAAACAGTTGCAAATAATCTTGATAAATTCAAAACAGGATTAAAAGAAAAAGTGTTAAATACTGCTGAAGAACTGAAACAATCAGGATATAAAAACATTTAATAAAATATGGGTCTGGTCAGATATGGTTGGCTATTATTTTTCTTTCCATTAATTATCAATGGTCAGGATTACTATGAGGATCCGGGTGATAAATATCCTAAATATTGCCAGGAATGTCTACAGACCCTTGATAATCTCCCTGCTACGATAGAATATGGCCTGACAGGTAGAGGTGACAGCGTTTTTTTCGTCACCAATGACATTGAATGGCTTTTTGAATCCTTGTTAACATCATCCAAAGATGGGCTGATGGTGGATGTGGTTAGTAAGGAATTATATAAATGCGGAGATAAAGTAGGCTATTCGCAACGAAGCCTTCATCGTGGCATTTTATTACCTCCCGTTTTTAAAGATGATCTTGAAGACAGGGTTGTTTTTAAAGACAATGGATATTTTTATATCTTTCTTGGATCAACTCTCGGCATAGAATTAAAATCACAAAACCTTGAATACAATCTGATAATCCTTCAAAAAGGATATCATTGTTATTACAACACCTTTTATGACCTTCCTCCTCCTAGTTGGAGGTTGCCTCTATCATTTTTCAGGGTACAGGAAGACACTGTATTTTTAACCGAAAAGTATAAATGGATAGGTAAAGACACGATCAGGTTTACTGTTCCTTTTGATAAGGCAGAAACGCAGATAAATAAAGTTGCTCTCAATAAACTCCTTTTCAACCTAAACCTGTTTGAAAATAATATCGATAGTGTCGTAATCTATGGTTTTGCTTCAATTGAAGGTAGTGAAGAGAGAAATAAGATTCTTCAGGAAAACAGAGCGAAGTCAGTAGCAGGTTATATCAGGGGATATTCGGAAAATCGCTTCCCACTTGAGATAATGACAGAGGAAAACTGGGCCCAGTTCTATCGTGACATAGGAAAATCTCCATGGGCATATCTCGTTAACAAGCCTAAAAGCGAAATCCGGAGTTTTGTTAATGCTAATAGTGGCACTTTAGAACAAATCCTGAAAAACCATAGAGCTACTGTGGTTGACTTATACTTAAGTCCGAGAGAATCTGAAATCAACACTTAC
The DNA here is from genome assembly GCF_012926615.1 of Marinigracilibium pacificum. Taxonomy (GTDB): domain Bacteria; phylum Bacteroidota; class Bacteroidia; order Cytophagales; family Cyclobacteriaceae; genus Mangrovivirga; species Mangrovivirga pacifica. The sequence continues at coordinate 17,115 of NZ_JABBNU010000001.1, forward strand.
TCAACTATTCCTCAAGATTTTTTTAAGTATCCGCCAACCCCATCGAAAATTGACGGATTACTAAAATATATCAAGAAGAAAGAAATATCAATAGAGAATCTCCTCGGGAAAGTATTCAATGAAGCTAACGAGCCTTATAAATGGTTGAATGAAATCGTATTAACTGAGCACTTCAATGATAATATGACAGTTAAAGAAGCCTGGTGGTATATTGAGCGTTCAGGTAATTATGGTGATTTACCAAATTGGCTAAAATACAACAGTCTAAATCTGAGTTGTAAGCTTCTTTTTCACGAAAATGATTTTTCAACTATTGAAGAAAAGAAATACTTCGCCAGGCTTGAAGATGTACCAGACAGTTTAATTGATCAGGCATACTATAAAATAAGACTCAATAAATTCTTGTTAATGGCTGAAAGGGCTAAAAAACAAAAAGATTATAAAGAATTAGACCTGATTCTACAAGTACTCGATATGACCTTGAGAAAGACTGAACTAACTCCTAAAGAAACTCAGCAAACAGCCCGCTTCCTGGAGTATTTCGGCTTTAGTTCTATGGCAATTGATATTCTTTCAGAATATGCATACCAACAAGGTGTTTATTCTGGCTTAGTAAGTGATTATATAGCTTTTACCATCACTAAGGATGTTTTTCTAAGAAGTCCGGCTTATCGTGAATTATTAAAAAGATTTTCACAACGTGAAAAAGTATTGTACTGTAAACTTTTTAATTCTTATCAAGCAGGAGGAATCAGCTTCCAGTTACTGGAAGAAAGATATCTTAGAGATTTATATTGCTCAACTTGTGTAACGGAAACTTCGGAAAATCAGGAGAAAATCAATTAGCCAGTTTTTTTGGCAAGATCACCGACATAACAATTGACAAAGCCATTGTTCCGATTATTATAATAAAGCTTACTACAGGTTCGATCATTGGCTCTTCCCCAGGTTCTTCAAACCAGGTTAGTAGCATTTTGACTCCTATAAATACCAGAATTAACGATAGTCCTTTTTGTAACAGGTAGAATTTATCCAATATTCCAGCAAGAAGGAAGAACATTGCCCTTAACCCTAAAACTGCAAAAATATTTGAAGTATAAATCAGAAACTCATCAGTAGTAATTGCAAAAGCTGCAGGAATTGAGTCTACTGCAAAAATCAAATCTGTTGTTTCGATTAATATAAGAACTAGAAATAATGGAGTAAAAAACAAAGCCCCATTTCTTATCATCAAAAATTTTCCGCCGTAATTGCCCTTGGTGATTTTAAGGTACTTTCGGGTAAACTTGATAATTGGGTTCTTTTCAGGATTTATCTCATCATCTTCACTTTCAAATAGAAGTTTCACTCCTGAATAGATCAGGAAGAATCCGAAAATGTATAATATCCAGTGGAATCTTTCTACAAGGGCTGCACCAACAAATATAAATACCCCTCTAAATATCAACGCACCCAAAATACCCCAGAATAAAATCCTGTGATAGTGTTTTTCCTTGACTTTAAAATATCTAAGGATCAACAGGATAACGAAAATATTATCAAGACTTAATGCTTTCTCTAAAAGATAGGCAGTTAAATACAGGAAAAAATTTTCCTTGGAGGTGTATTGCTCAGTACTATATTCAAAGAAAATAAGTACCCCAAAAATAAGGGATATTATTATCCAAAATATGGTCTGATACATGGCACTTTTAGTGCTGATCTTATGGGATGACTTGTTAAGTATGCCCAGGTCAATCACTAAAAATCCAATAATTACAACCGCGAATATTGCTACTAAAGTGTAATCAACTTCCTGAAACATAAAAAAATATTTACAACTTCTCTTTAGGCCAATCTCGCCATTAAAAGTTGTTAATTATATACCACACTGGCGTTGAATGGGATTAAATTATCCTCGCAAGATACACGAATAATTGAATTATCAATGTAAAAAGATGAATTTTTTTAATCTTGTAACTGAAGTTGAACCAGGTTTTTATAAACTCCTTTTGCCCTTTGTTTTAGCTCCTCATGAGTACCACTTTCGGCTATTACGCCATCTTCAATAACGAAAATATTGTCTGCCTTTTTGATGGTCCCTAATCTATGAGCAATTATTATAGTTGTTCTGTCAGCCATTAATTTCTCTAATGCATCCTGAATCAAAAATTCAGATTCTGCATCCAATGCACTAGTGGCTTCATCAAGAATTAATAGTCTTGGATCTTTTAAAATAGCTCTGGCAATTGCAATACGCTGTCTCTGACCACCCGAAAGCTTAACACCTCGTTCTCCAACAAGGGTTTCAAATCCTTCCGGAAATGAATTTATAAAATCAAGGGCATTAGCTTTCCTGGCTGCTTCAATAATATCATCCTCAGAAGCTTCAGGATTACCATAAGCTATATTCTCTTTAATAGTTCCTCCAAAAAGAATCACTTCCTGAGGCACAACTCCAATTAAAGAACGATATTCTTCAAGATCCAGAGATTCGATATTTACATCACCAACACTGATTGTACCACTATCAGGCTGATAGAATCTCATGATCAATTGAGTAATGGTTGACTTACCAGCCCCACTCGGGCCAACTAATGCTACTTTTTGTCCCGGTTGAATATTCAGGCTAATATCTTTTAACACTTGCATTTCCTTTCTGGTAGGATAAGCAAATGATACATTCTGGAAAGCAACAGATAATTTTGGGTTTTCCGAGTCGATTGCTCCAGGTTCTTTACTTCTAGAAGGTTCACTATCTTCTTCAATAATCTCTAGTACACGCTCAGAAGCACCTACTGCACGTTGAATTTGTGGAATTATATTACCAATTCCCGCGATAGAACCACCCATGAATGCCGTAAAAAATACAAAGCTGGTTAAATCGCCCATGCTTATATCTCCATCCTGAACAAGTGTGGCTCCATACCAGATCACTCCGATTATTCCCCCCATTAAAAAGAAAATAATAAAAGAAACAAATAGGCCTTGATAAGTTGAAGTTTTAATGGCGATATCAACCTGGTCTTTTATTGAACGGCTATATCTTGAGAATTCGAATTTTTCATTTACAAATGCCTTTACCGCCTGAATACTTTGCATACTTTCTTCAGCAATAATATTGGTGGCGGCTAATTTATCCTGAGTCTCCCTTGACATTCTTCTGATGAACTTACCAAAGATCATTGCAACAATAATTATCAAAGGCAGGGTACCAAGCATGAACAAGCTTAGCTGTGGTGTCATTACAAAAATTACCACCGTTCCTATAAGTAATGTGATAATTTGTCTGAAAAACTCAGCAAGTGTTGTAGTGAATGTAGTATGTAATTGCGAAATATCAGAAGTCAGTCTAGAAACAAGCTCTCCCACGCGATGTTTATCATAGAAAGCCATAGGCAAAGAAAGAAACTTTGAAAACAAAGACTTTCTTAAGTCAGCCATACCGTTTTCACTAAATTTTGAAAACAAGTAAATCCTGCTAAATGAAAAAATACTTTGGACAAACAAAATTCCGAGTAATAATAACCCCAAATTATTGATTCCCTTTATCACCCATTCATTCTCTCCCTGAGCCTCATCAACAATTTTTCCAATTAAAAATGGTATTGCCAATAATACTCCTGACGAAACAAATAATGCTAGCATTCCTAATATAAAGGTCTTTTTATAGGGCATTACATATCTGAACACTCTATAAATTTTCCCTATATTTTCCTTATTAAGCTTTCTTTTCTCTCCTTCTTTAAGAGGCTCCCTTGTTCTTCCCTTCGCCATCTATTTATTCTATAATGCTTGCTTTAATACTATACTCGTTAAGACCTCTTAAGGCCATATTTTTTTGCTCAAAATAAAAATATTGCTTCAGCATCCTGCTTTCAGGATCAAAATCTAATTCAATTACCTTTTTAGTATGGTAAAGTATGTTTTCATCTTTGATTTCGGCAGAAATATGCTTGATCTTATCATCTTTTAATTCCACAGCAAATTTCCTTATATTAAAATAAGAAGTATCTGTTACCACATACTCCCTTCTTTCTACACCAGTTGTGAGATTCTGGCTTGTTGAATCTAAGGCATTTGCTTTAAAAATTTTTTCAGGCTTAAAATCAGATAGAAAACTTAACTCCTTATTCCAATTTACATCAGTTAACTCAACCACTTCTTCCTGGCCATTATATGTAACTGTCTTCTTCACTTTTAAATTTTCTTCTGGCAGAACTGCCATATTTAGCGAGTCAAGAATTTGTAATTGATAGGTAATAGGATGTACCTTATACGCTGAATATTTCTCGGGCTTATCCTGAGCGCATCCAGACAATATTCCAATAAGAAAAAACAATAGAAGTCGGTTAACCATCTTATTAATAACCTATACTATTAAAAATTAGTTGCAAACTTACTAAAAAATAAAAAAAGCCCGTTGTACCGGGCTTTATGATTTAACATTATTCTTTATTATTGACTAACTGGCTCTTTAATCAACACCTCACCAGTCATTTCCTCAGGAACTTTTAGATCCATCAACGTTAAAATTGTTGGCGCCAGATCTCCAAGCTTACCATCTTTCATTTTAACAGGTGATTTACTAACATGAATCATAGGAACCAGGTTAGTAGTATGTGCCGTATTAGGCGACCCATCTTCATTAATCATATAGTCACTGTTGCCATGGTCAGCAATGATGATTGAATCATAACCATGTTCTAACCCGGCTTCGGCTACTTCTTTAGCACATTGATCTACTGTTTCACATGCTTTAACGGCTGCTTCAAATACACCAGTATGTCCCACCATATCAGGGTTTGCAAAATTCAGACATACAAAATCAACTTCTTCCTTTTCAATTTCTTTTACTATTGCATCAGTAATCTCACGTGCGCTCATTTCTGGCTGAAGATCATAGGTAGCAACTTTTGGTGAAGGAACCAGGAGTCTTTTTTCACCATCAAACTCTGTCTCACGACCACCAGAAAAGAAAAAAGTAACATGAGGGTATTTTTCAGTTTCAGCAATCCTGATTTGTTTCTTATTCTGATCAGCCAATGTTTCTCCCAGAGTATTAGATAGATTGTCTTTCTCAAATATTACCGATACACCTTTGAATGTATCATCATATCGAGCCATTGTAACATAATGAAGATCCAGTTTCTTCATATCCTGCTCAGGAAAATCCTGCTGAGTAAGAACCATTGTAATTTCTCTTCCTCTATCAGTCCTGAAATTAAAACAGATTACTACATCACCTTCTTTAATAACAGCCAAAGGTTCCTTTCCATCTTCAGAACCAATTATCGGTTTTACAAATTCATCAGTTACACCTTCTTCATATGACTCTACTAATGCTTTAATCGGATCGGTAGTAATTTTACCTTCACCTTTAACCATTGCATCGTATGCCAGTTTGACACGTTCCCATCTTTTATCTCTATCCATGGCATAATATCTGCCAATTATGGTAGCCAATTTACCGGTAGTACCATCCATATGAGATTTTAAATCTTTAAGATAACCTTCACCACTTTTAGGGTCAGTATCGCGTCCGTCGGTAAATGCATGAACAAATACATCTTCTAGCCCCAATTCTGACGCATAACTTATCAATCCTTTAAGGTGATTTATATGAGAATGAACACCTCCATCAGAAACCAATCCAATGAGATGAACATTTTTATTATTCTTTTTAGCATAATCATATGCATTTGTCAACACCTCATTATCTTTGATTTCTCCACTTTCAATCGACCTGTTTATTTTCACAAGGTCCTGGTAAACAACCCTTCCGGCACCTATATTCATGTGCCCAACCTCTGAATTACCCATTTGTCCATCAGGTAATCCTACAGCAAGTCCCGAAGCCTCAAGCTTTGAATGAGGGTATTTTTCAAAGGCACTATCCATAAATGGTGTATTAGCCTTTGCAATTGCAGACACTTCCGGTTTTGTCGCTAATCCCCATCCATCTAGAATCATCAAGATAACTTTTCGCATATCAATAGATTATATTTATTTTTAATGTAAATTTAGCAATTCGGCTTGACCTATTTTAGTTAAACATATCCAAATTCCTGTAATGAATTTGTTTTTTGCATTTAACTGGCATAGTTTTAGCTTAATTATGAAGATGACAATATTTTTAAGATTTCATGTTTAAAATTAAACATCTTTTTTACTGTCTGATATTTTTCTTTGCAGCTTCGAATGTCTTTGGTCAGAACGGTGCAGCGTTGAATAATATTCAGGAAGCCATTAAAATTGGATCTTCGAGGGAGTTGGCAAAATATCTCAGCAACAACGTTGAGATTAATTTTGATAATGAAAGTTCTGTATACAGCCAGAATCAGGCAGAGTTTGTATTGAAGGAGTTTTTCATGAAGTACCCGCCTAAAGACTTTCAGGTCAGCCACCAGGGATCATCCAGTAAAGGTCAATTACGATATGCCATCGGAAAGTATATCTGTGATGATACTAGTTTCGTTGTTTTAATAAGGATGAAAAATATAGAAGGTGAATACATTGTTATTAACCTCACGTTCAATAAAGAATGATGGAATATTTGAATGAATCCTCCGTTGAGGCTTTTATAAAAGCTGCTTTAGCTGAAGACATTGGAGATGGTGATCACAGTACTTTGGCAAGTGTACCTGAAGATGCCATAGGAAAAGCAAAACTTCTTGTTAAGGATGATGGTATTATTGCCGGTATTGAAATGGCAAAACAGATATTTGACTATTTTGATCCTGAGCTTAAAGTTGAAACTTTAATTGGTGACGGAGCCAGAGTCAAGCAAGGTGAAATAGCATTTACTGTTGAAGGAAAAGCTCGTTCTATTTTGACATCAGAAAGGTTAGTATTGAATTGCATGCAACGAATGAGTGGAATTGCAACTTATACATCTAATCTGAATGACCTGATTTCCCACACCAATGCAAAATTATTAGACACAAGAAAAACTACCCCTAACTTCAGAATTTGTGAAAAATGGGCTGTAGTTATCGGGGGAGGAAAAAACCATCGTTTTGGTCTATATGATATGGTTATGCTCAAAGACAACCATATTGATTTTGCCGGCGGAATACATGAAGCTATTTCAGCAACGAAAAATTATCTTCATAAAAAGGGACTAGATCTTAAAATCGAGGTTGAAACCCGTAATCTTGATGAGGTTAAGCAGGTACTAGATCACGAAGGCATTTATTCTATACTATTAGATAACATGGGGCCTGAAATATTGAAAGAAGCAGTAGAATTAATCAATGGCAGAACTGTAACTGAAGCATCTGGTGGTATCACTGAAGAGACCATAACTGCTATTGCAGAAAGCGGTGTTGATTACATTTCTGTTGGAGCCTTAACTCATTCTGCTGGTAGCCTTGACCTAAGTTTAAAAGCTATAGATGAATAAAAGATCCGGAAGAAACCTGTTTTCACTGCTATTAAATGCTCTACTATTCACAATCATGATAATTTTCTTTTTTTATCAATGTGTAGGTTAACCTGCTTTATTGATCATTAAAGTCTTTATTTTATCAGACAATGCAATGGAAAAAAGGCATTTTATAGCTAGTTTTGCCATCCGTTAAAGCGTATTATTTAAAATGTTAATAAGAACAAGGAAATATCAGTTGCCGACCAACACTTATATTAAGTTGGGAATGGCTAATATACTTAAAGAACAATGGTGGGTGTTTTTGATCTATCTTGCAATTAATGCCGGAGCTTTGATCTGGCCTTCATGGTGGTGGTTCATTGGTTCAACGATAGCATTAGTCCTTTATCTACTATTCTGGTTAATCCAGTTTGCCGGCTTAACACAACACGAGCAAGGCAAAATGCTTTTCGAAAAACTTAGCTACGAGATTACTTCTCAGCAAATCTTGGTAAAAATAAACACCAAACAGGGTATGCCTATTAAATGGGATTTGATTACCAAGGCAAATAAAACAAAAGATGCTTTTGTACTATTTGTTAACAAAGCCCAGATAATTCACTGGCCATATAAGTTGTTTAAAACTGAAGGTGAAGTAAAATTCATTGAAGCAATACTTAAAAGAAAGAATTTAATTAAATAAATTGACCGGGTAACACCCGGTTTTTTTATGGCTGAACGTATTTTCCTTTTCATGCTCGGAGTATTACTTGCCAGCCCAGGCATGCTTACTCTATATATTGTCAGACATCGTCCCAGAACTTTCTTAAGAGAAGGATTCACTGGCTATCTGAAACTAATTTTACTATTTGCAGGTTTTGCCTTAATGACAATTGCTATCCTTGGATATTTTGCATAAACAAGATGGATAAACTGGTTATAAAAGAAGCACTGGTAAAATATTCCCGGTACTGCGCTATGCGTGAAGTCTGCTCTTCAGATATAAGAAAAAAGTTACTGAACGATAAAAAACTTGGCCTTTCCAAAGCCCAGACTAACAAAATTATTGACATTTTGATTGATGAAGGCTTCATAAATGAAGAGCGTTTTGCTGCAGCTTTTGTAAATGATCACTATAAATTTAATAAATGGGGCAGGATCAAAATAAAATACATGCTGAACTCTAAGGGTATTAAAGAACAGTATATTGATAATGCTCTCAAATCAATACCTTCTGAGGAATATCTCGATATATTAAGGAGCCTCATGAAAGAAAAATGGTCTAAACTTGAAAAGGAAGAAGACTATTATACTAAAAAGATGAAATGTGCTAACTTCCTTGCCGGACGAGGTTTTGAATCAGACCTTATCTTTAATGAAATTGAAAAACTTTAAGTTTAATGTGCACAGTAAGTTTTGCCAGGGTAAATAACGGTGTTGAAATTACAAGTAACAGAGACGAAACAATTCTTAGATCTAATGCTTTATCTCCAGCAATACACTTATATAAGCACACAAACTTAATCTTCCCAAAAGATCCTCAAGGAGGGGGCTCATGGATTGGCGGCAGTGAAAATGGCAACCTTGCCTGTTTATTAAATGGAGCGTTTGTCCCTCATAAACATAATCCACCTTACAGATTAAGTCGGGGGATAGTCTTGCTTGATGCATTAGTCACTAATGATGTTTCAACTTTTGTCAATAATTATAATGTTCACAACATCGAACCCTTTACACTTATTATTTATTCTAATGGTGAGCTGACTGTGTTTCGTTGGGACGAAAAAACCAGACACATTAAAACTCTTGATTCTAATAAAACCCATTTATGGGCTTCAGCTCCTCTGTATGGACCTGAAACTGTAAAAAAAAGAAAAGAATGGTTCCGGAAATGGGAAAAAGAAAACGACCTATCTCAAACATACAACATTAGAAATTTTCACTACCATGCAGGTGATGGAGATCCTGAAAATGATGTGATAATGAAAAGAGGGCCTTTTCTTCAAACTGTCAGTGTAACATCCATGCGCCTTTATAAAACCAGAATTTCAATCCTTCATGATGACTTGATCGGAGATAATTCGGGAGAAGAACATTTAGATATTGAAAAATAGTTTTTGTTGGCTACCAAATATCTATTCGATAAATTCACATCGATGGAATTTCTTTCTTCATACAAAGACAGCCTGAACTTTATCAGCAAACTAACCTTGCCCAAGGTTAGCAATGGTTTTAAGGTACTAGGAAGCTATTACTGGTCTAAATGGACTGGTAAAGTAAGGCAGGCAGGAATTCCTGTTTCTATAAGCGTCGAACCCACAACCTCTTGTAATCTCAGATGTCCTGAATGCCCCAGCGGACTCAGGTCTTTCACAAGAGATACCGGTGCTTTACAATTAGACACTTATAAAAAACTCATAAATGAAGTCAGCAACAGGCTGACATATCTTCTTTTATATTTCCAGGGAGAGCCATATTTGAATAAACATTTTTATGATCTGGTTAGTCTAGCTTCAAAAAATAGAATATATACTGCTACCAGTACTAATGCGCACTACCTGACAAAGGAAAATGCTGAAAAAACAGTTAAATCCGGATTGGACAGGATGATAATTAGTATTGATGGGACTACACAAGACACCTATCAGCAATATCGGGTGGGAGGCAAACTTGACAAAGTAATTGAAGGAACTAAAAACCTGATCGAAGCCAGAAAAAACTTGAAATCAAAAACCCCGTTTATTATTTTTCAATTTCTGGTAGTCAAACCAAATGAACATCAGATTGAAGATGTAAAACAACTAGCAAAGGATCTGGGTGTGGATAAAGTGGTTTTTAAATCAGCTCAAATTTATGATTATAAAAATGGATCCCCATTAATCCCTGAAAACACACAGTATTCAAGATATATTAAAACCGCGAATGGACAATATAAATTAAAATCTGAACCTGAAGATAGTTGCTGGAAAATGTGGCACAGCTGTGTTATGACCTGGGATGGTAAAATTGTCCCTTGCTGTTTCGACAAAGATGCTCACCACTCCATGGGATCTATAAGAGAAAACACATTTGAGGACATTTGGAAAAGTAAATCATATCAAAATTTCAGAAATCTACTTTTCAATTCCAGGGACCAAATTGAAATGTGCAAAAACTGTTCGGAAGGAAGCAAAGTTTGGGTTTAACCTCACACCCTTATTTGTAGCCCCTCCCTTTTTGTTGTAATCAAGTATATATAAAAACACCTCACAATTGACACCAAGATAATTGGTAAAAATGATGGATGATACTGCTGTGGTAAAAGCCCCCAAAGCAAAGCAATAAGGATCATAACCCAACCACAAATCAAAAAGTATCTTCTTAAATAAGTAGGGTAGGACTTTTTGAGTAAAAGAAACGCAAAAATCAAATGCGTTGGCCAAGCCCATAAAATATTGAGGTTGTTTTCTGCTGCATGATGATCTGTAAAGAACCAAAGAAAAGTTAACAGTAAGCCTACTAAACCCAATACAAAAAACCAGATAACATCAATGAACTTAAACCATCTATAATCCCGGTACCCGGTAAGAGTAATTAAAAATATTATTCCAAAAATTACCCAAAAAACAAGCATTGGAGTAAAAAAACCTGGTTTTTCACTTGCTGCAAGCTCTTCATTTCTGGTATAATGAATTATTAAATTATCTGAATCAGCCATTTTCTGCCCATTTACTTGAGAATGCAAAAACGCTTTTTCAACATATTCTGGTAGATAAGTATACTCTCTAGGAGTCATTTTTTTATCAATGGGCATACCAAGTCCAAGATTAATACCCACACTTCCCCAAGGCTGCCAGGCTAATAAATCATTAGTGCTTTCTCTAAAGCTTAAATCAGTATCTATAAATGTCCAGTCAGTTTGTAACTGTTCTCCTAATACCTCGGCAAAAACATCATAAACTTTAGTAGCACAATTATTATAATAATAGTCGTAATAATAGTTTTGGTTTTCAGGTTTGATATTATTTTTCAAATACTGGTGGATTGCCTCAGCCTGTCCAGGAGTTAGTTTAAGAGGAAGTTCTTTAACAGTACGATTTTCTCTAGAACTATAGTGATTAACATATGCCGGAAAAGAAGCTCCTCCAAGTTTATAAAGCAAATAACCCCTCGCAAAATTCAAATAAAAATTAGGCTGATTAAAGTCAAAGATTCCATAATTATACATGAAGTCTATTCCTCTTATCGGGTCATAAACTCGAATTCCTGAATGCCCAAAAGCTGCATATAACTCATTTTGTCCGGGTTCGATTGTGATAAGACTAATCTGAGCTTTATCACTAAGATCCTTCACTTGAGAAAAAGCGATATTTAATGACAAAAAAGTTATCGCTATTATTAAAAAGTATTTTTTCATACTACCAGTAATTTCTAATTGTATCAAGCATTTCAGGATGGGCACTATTCCCGGCTAGAATCTCCTTACCAAAAACAAAATTTTCTCCTCCGGAAAAATCAGTCACATTTCCTCCTGCCTCTTTTACAATCAATGCTCCTGCTGCAACATCCCATGGTTGCAAATTATATTCAAAAAAGCCTTCAAATCGCCCACATGAAACATAGGCAAGATCTATTGCAGCACTCCCCATTCGCCTCACACCATGTGACTTCTGCATGAAAGTCATCAATATTTTAACATAATCATTTATCTTACCAAAATCATAATATGGAAAGCCTGTTGCAACTAATGAATCGCTTAGCGTTGGTATTTTGGATACTGATATTGGTGATTCATTCATAAATGCACCCTGACCCTTAACAGCATGAAAAAATTCATCTCTGTTCGGCTCATATATAAAACCGGCAATAAGCTCATTGTCTTCCATGAGAGCAACGCTAACAGCAAAGACAGGAAGACCATGAGTGAAGTTTGTTGTTCCGTCTAATGGGTCAATGATCCAATTATATTTTTCTCCTTTCTTATCCAGAGTTCCTTCTTCTGCGATCATACCTGCCTCAGGTAGTAAAGCCATTAATCTATCAACTAACTGCTTTTCTGCCTGCTTATCCACATATGAAACTAGATCATTAAAGCCTTTCTTTTCTACATTATCAAAATCAAAACTCTTTGATTCATTTAAGATAAACTGACCAACATCATGAATAATGTTTCTGCACTCTTGAAAAAAATCCTTATTTAAATTCATTAGTCTTTTCCTTGAATAATAACTACAAATTCTCCCTTAACCTTACCAGGAAATTCGGTGAAATAGTCTAAAACCTCTTTAACACTCCCGTTGATGGTTTCCTCAAAGCGCTTAGTTAGCTCTCTGCTTACCGAAATCACTCTTTCTTCCCCACATTCTTCGAGAATAGAATTTAATAGTTTAATTAACCTATGAGGAGATTCATATAAAACAACCGTCTTATCTTCTTCAGCAATATATTTAAGCCTTGTTTGCCGCCCCTTTTTTTGCGGTAAAAAACCTTCGAAAACGAATTTATCTGAAGGTATACCAGACTTCACCAAAGCTGGGATGAATGCTGTAGCTCCAGGCAAGCACTCTACTTTAATTCCTTCTTGCATACACTCTCTGGCTAGTAAAAATCCAGGGTCAGAAATTCCCGGAGTTCCTGCATCTGTCACCAATGCAAAAACTGCTCCTTCCTTCAATTGCCTGATAATACTATCCAACGCTTTATGTTCGTTATGAGCATGAAAGCTTTTCATTGGAGTGGTAATTTCATAATGAGAAAGAAGCTTTCCACTTGTGCGAGTATCTTCTGCAAGAATCAAATCAGCTTCCTTAAGAACTCGTATGCCCCTTAAAGTAATATCTTCAAGATTACCTATTGGAGTAGGAACAAGATATAGTCCTGTTTTTTGAGGTTCTTCCATTAAACTAATTTATCTATAGCGCTTGCCAGGTCTCTGTCCTTATCAGTTATTGTGTTACCGGCATCATGAGTTGTCAATTCTATTGTAACAGTATTATAGACATTACTCCAATTAGGGTGGTGATCTCTCTTCTCCGCTTCGAGTGCCACACGAGTCATAAAACCAAAAGCTTGAACAAAATCATCAAATTTAAATGTCCTTACTAGCTTATTATCTTGTTCTTTCCACATATTTTATTTTATTTATGGTTGATATTCCAAATTATAGCCAGAATTCAGTAATAATTGTATATAATAGCTAAACTTTTTAATGGTTTTCCGTTATAAAGTTATAAAAAGGATAATAGAATGTCTCAACCCCTGTCACAAATTGATAAAAATGAGTTTGACCATGTCAAGCAGGCATATTATAATATTTATGCTTTCGTTAAAAGTGACTATGAAGGAAATAATGCTTTTAAAGCATGCATTGATAAATGGGGAGAACAATTAAACATTCCAGATGAAGCTTTAACTGAAAGAGAAAGTATATCTTTCAAAATTCCGGAAAACAAGCTGGCGTCACTTGAAGAAATTTATGACATCGTTTATATGATATATCTGGATGGTGTAATTGAAGATGTTGAGCTATCATTAACAATTAAATTTGCTGAAAAACTAGGCTTTGAAAAGCATGTCGTTGGTGATCTTTTAAAAGCAATAGTTACTGCTCCATACGATGGAATACCTAAAGAAGAAGTTCGAAATGAATTGACGTCTTATCTCAAACAAATTCTTGAATAATCATCATAAGGAAATAATACCCTCAATTTCTGAAGCCTTAAGGTAAACCTTGATAATATCATCACTAGAAGGGGACATAATATCTGCTGTCAGACTAGCATAATTGCCTTTTTTTGAAGGCTTAATTACCACTTCACTTTTAGGAAACAATGCCTTTACTTCATCAATTTTATCAGAAGGAACAATAAACTTATACTTATATAAAGCTGGCCATTGATAGCTGGCATCTAATTGATCCTTAAACTTCTGAATATCTAGTTCTTTTTGGGTTGCCATCTCTGTAAAAATATATTTAACCTAAAGTTACGAAAAAAGCCATGAGTGTTAACCCATGGCTTCAATTCTGTTAAAAGATATTATTAGAAAAACTTATATCTTAAATCTTCTATATCAGCTGACTCTTCAAGAACAACATTTAAGTCATTTGCTAGCTGACTTCTCTTTATCTGAAGGATTTCATTTTTTACTGCTGTGTAATCTGCAATTTCCGGAGCTTCAGATTTGTTAGTCACTTCAACAATAACAATTCCTCTGTCCTCTTCAATTGGGTTGCTTCTCTTACCTGGAGCTAATCCAAATGCAACACCTACAGAATTAGGAGACAATCCTACAGTTGTTCCAATACTATTAGAAGATAATTTTAAGTCAGCAGTAGTATTAACTTCTGCATCAGACCCAAATATTTTAGCTAACTCTTCAAGAGATCCGCTTTTACCTGCTAACATCTCTTTAATTTTAGCTGCTTTCTTCTGATTTTTTACTTTCTCTGTAACTAGGTTCTGAACATCCTTAACTCTTGCAACACCAGCACCTCTTTCACCTGTCATTACAGCGATTACAAATCTTGTTTCAAAATCAAAAACATCTGAAACTTTACCTGTAGAAGCCTCATTATATAACCAAGTTACTAGTCCTCTGCTGTTAGGGATTCCCATAACGCTTCTTGATTGAGCCAATACTTCGTCTGCATCAAAAACACTCTTTCCTAATTCATCAGCTTTAGCTTCAAAAGAAGAAACGTCTGTAACTTCAGCCTGGAATCTTGCAGCATCTCTGTAGATATTATTATATGTCTGCTTACTAGGAACTAATTCCTTTGTAATATTCGCAAACTTATATAAAGTCTTAGTTTTAGATTCGTCTACTTTAATGATGTGATATCCTAGATCAGTTTCAATTACTTTAGGAACAATTCCTTTTCCACTGAATGTAAATAAAGCATCGCTAAAAGGCTTTAATTGATCTTGAATAGCACCTTCTTTTATCCATCCTAGCTGACCGCCTGTATTTCTTGAGCTTGCATCATCGCTATTTGCAGCAACTAAAGATGCGAAATTATCACCATTTAAAGCTTGCGCTAAAACTGATTCTGCTTTTGCTTTTAATTCATCATTTTGAACAGAGTCTGCACCAGTCTTTTTCTCAAATAAAATGTGAGATGCTTTAACTGAATAAGCAGTATCTTCTGCAATATTAGAGAATTTATAGATGACCATTGTATTTCCTCTTTGGAATGGCCCGATAATACCACCAACTCTTAATCCTGGTATGGTATCTTGAAGTTCCTGAGGGAGTTCATGATATCTTACAGTAGCATAAGGATTAGGTGATTCTGAAGTAGCTGCAGCGATTACCGAATCAGGAGAATTTCCTGCTTCTAACTCTGCCAGAGCTTTATTCATAATTTCATTTACAGCTGCAGAATCTTTAGCTGAAGGAGCAACATCAAAAGAAACATACTTTAGTGATCTTGCTGCATCAACCTGAAATAACTCTTCATTCTCATCAATGTAAGCCTGAAGCTCACTATCAGTAGGCTGATCTATTTGTGAATCATCAATAGCGATATAAGGGATATATAGGTAATTAGCCTCAACTACGCTATTGTTATTTTTATAATAGTTTTTTGCTTCTGCAGTTGATGCATATGCTGCTCCAACAAAAAAGTTATCATATTTTACTCTTTGACGACCGCTTTTGATTTGATTTTCGATCATCAACCATTGTTGATATTGAGCAGAATTGATATCAGCATTACCTAGTTCTCTTAGATATTGTTGAATAAATGCTTTATCAAATTCCCCTGTTTGAGGGTTGGTGAAATATTGTCTGATCTCAGGACTGATATTCTGACCCTGAACTGCATCTTTCAGTTCAGCTTCAGTTACCGAAATTCCAAGATCTTCAAACTGCTCGTTGAATAAAACCCTATTGATCATGCTTTGCCATGCAGTATTTCTTAATGCATAACGCTGCGCCTCATTAAGGCCCATTCCACCATATTGAAGTTGTTCTAACTGGTCGACTTGTGCAGTAAACTCATCAACGCTGATTTCATTCCCGTTAACAGTTCCTACAATTCTTTCATTACCCGACCCAAAAATTCCTGTTTGCTGATTAAATAAATCAGTTAAAATAAATGCCAACAGGGCCAGTCCAATTACTACCAACAAAAGGGTAGCCATCCGCTGTCTCAAAGTATTAATAATTCCAGCCATTCGTATGAGTTATTTGGTCTTTTTTAATAAATAAGATTCTTCCAAAATCGTGCAAAGCTAACCAAAAGCAGTCTTATAACAAAAAATAAAATTCTATTTAGCTATACCTTTCAGAATTTTTAACTTCTAGTTCAACTGTGTCGATTCTTGCCTCTTCAATAGTTTTTATTGTTATTTTAAAAAATTCATTCTCAATTATCTGTCCTTCCTCTGGAATATCCTCTGTTATCGAAAGAATATATCCTCCTAGGGTATCATAATCACCTTCAGGAATCGGCCAATTATGCCTTTCAATAAGATCGTCTATCTCATGACGGGCACTAAGCAAATACTTATCCTCTTCAAGTTTTCGCTCCAACCAATCTTCTTCATCATGCTCATCCTGGATATCACCGAATATTTCTTCTATAATATCCTCAATTGTAACGATACCTGATGTACCGCCAAACTCGTCCACTACAAGAGCAAGACTTTTATGGTCATTGATAAACTGAATCAAAAGTTCATTAGCCTGCATTGTTTCTGGCACAATCAATATCGGATTTAAAATCTGATCAAGTTCTTTTGGCTTTTTAAACAACTCCATTGAATGGCAATATCCTTTGATATCATCAATAGACTCATTGTAAACCAAAATTTTTGAATGGCCGCTTTCAATAAAAGACTTCCTTACCTCCTCCATATTGACATCATCCATATCTATTGCCACTATTTCGGTTCGTGGAACCATACACTCCCGCACTTTTACACTTTTAAATTCTAATGCATTAGTAAGGATCTTTGTATTTACTTCAACTTTAACATCTTCGTCCTTTGACTCCAGGGTTTCCTTTACATAATATTCAAGATCATTTAAACCAAACGCAGGTCTGTCATCCGCATAGTTTAATCTGAACACCTTATTTATAACAAACCTTGAGAGAATTTCAATAGGATATACAAAAAGCAATAAAAAATAATAAAGAACACTCATAATTGGCGCAAAAAACGACAACATAGCATTCGGATTGATTAAGAATATACTTTTAGGAAGAAATTCTGCTGTAGCAAGAACAAGTAATGTAGAAATTGCAGTTTGAATAGCTAGAGTAACCACCTGATTATCAACATATCCAGGCAACCATTCGTGAATAACCGGCAAAAGAATTTTTGCCATAAAAATACCATAGACAGATAACGCTATTGTATTTCCGGTTAATAAGGTTGCTATAAATAGGGATGGTCTTCTAGTAATATT
The DNA here is from genome assembly GCF_012926615.1 of Marinigracilibium pacificum. Taxonomy (GTDB): domain Bacteria; phylum Bacteroidota; class Bacteroidia; order Cytophagales; family Cyclobacteriaceae; genus Mangrovivirga; species Mangrovivirga pacifica. Next base: position 34,858 of record NZ_JABBNU010000001.1, read on the forward strand.
CCGCAATGCTTTGGCGGTAATTCCAGTTTCATTTTTGCCAAGCTCCAGATGTAGTTTATTGGCAGAGATAAAGGCTATTTCTATTCCACTAAAAAGTGCAGAAAACAGTAAGCTTAAAAATATTATTATTATTTCTGTGTTCATTTTAAAATTTTTGTCGCTCTATCGGCATGGTCATACACCTTGGTCCACCAAGCCCACGACTAAGTTCACTACTGCTAATTTCTAAAACTTCCACTCCCGCATCGCGTAGAGCTCTGTTTGTATGAATGTTCCTATTATACGAAATTACTCTTCGAGGTCCAATAGCAAAAACATTTGCTCCATCAAACCATTGCTCTCTTCGAGCATAATCAGGATTACCATTACCTGTTTCAACCACCTCAAGATGGTCGATTTCATCCTGTAAGACTTTTAATATTGATTCATTAATTTCCTCTTTACTCAAAACCACATCACCATCAGAATCGATCTTTTCCAATCTGTATACATTTGTTTGAAGAACAGATTGCATTGCATCCGGGTAGGTAACTACCAGGTTTTCATCGATAATAGTAAATACTGTATCCAAGTGCATACAGTTACGAACCTTTGGTAAATGAACCTCATAAACACGCTCTACACCTCCTTCTGCTAATACTTGTTTAGCCACTGCCTCAATGGCTTTAGTATCTGTTCGCTCAGAATGACCAATTGCAAGTGCTTTATCAGAAAGGACTATCACATCTCCACCTTCAATACAAGTATTAATTCCTGTTCCGGTTTCTATGAATTTTGCCTTGCTTTTGAAGTCCTCATGATTTTCAAAAATAGTTCTCAATAACTTTGACTCCCTTTGACGACCAGGAAACTTCATTCTACTATTGATAATACCTGTCTGAACAACTGCAGCAGGATCACGCATAAAATAAAGGTTTGGATTTGGCTTAATTAAATACTCATAATCATCAAACTCATTAAGAGCTGAAGATTTATATTTCCTCTTCAACTCATTTACCTTTATACCATGTAATAAAATCCCAGCACACTCTGAAGTACTGTATCTTGCAATAAATTCCTCAGCATGCTCTTCAATTCCACTTCCCTCCAACGCATCTTTTATAGTGCCTAATAAAAGATTATCGTCAATGAGTACATCAATTAATAATTCATGAAGTCGATAAACTTTAGCACCTGCCGCTTGTTTTATCAGAATTGTAAATTCGTCATGCTCCTTTTGCATCTGCTGCAAAAAAGGAACATCCTCAAATAGAAGTTCTGATTTGTTATAAGGAGTCAGCCGGTCAATTTCTTTTCCCGGCCTGTGCATAATTACCGACTTTAATGTTCCAAATTCGGAATCAAGCGCAATTCTATCTTTAGGCATAGTGATACGATTTTGCGCTAATTTAATGAAACAAGAATCAATTAAGCATTCTTTTTTTCATAATCTTTGAACCTTCTGACAGTACTGATAGCAAATCCTATTGCAAGAATTATTGTACCTAACCAAAGTAAATTGATCCATGGCTTTTCAATAGATTTAATTACCACAAAATCCTTTTGAGTAGTATATGGAACAAACTTAAACTTTTCAGTTGCAGGATCAATGCCTAAGAATCTCACCTTAGTTCCAATTTCAATTAGTTCATCTTCTAATGAAGCCCCCATATCTTCTCTGATTACTATTAGAGGCTCAACAATATGACTCATTGTCTGGCTCTTAATCTCAATCACTGCTTTTAATGCCAGGTCATTCTCGTTCAAACCTCGGAAACTTAATTCCTCAGCATCGAGTTTAACTACATCTTTGAGTGTACTTACATAATCATTAATAAAGAATTCCTCACCTTTAGAAATAACAAGAGTATCAGCTGCCACCCATTTTAATTCATCATCACTTGGTGGAATTACAGTTGCATAAGTATAGAAGTCTCGTGTAAATGTATGTAATAAATCAGGAGAAACTACTTTACCCATATCAGGATTATCCTGAACTCTAGGATACATATCAATAACTTCGTCATCTTTGATATGTCTGATTTTATAATATGTGTTTTCCGGATTAAGAGAAAAAGTATCTCCTTTCGCAGCGACTAACTCTTCTCCATCTAATAAATCACGAGCAATTACAACTTTATAAGGATCATCAGTAGGCAGGATTTCTGAAAGTCTGACGTACTCATTTATATCATCAAGTTTTACATGTCTACCTAAATAATTGAGATCATATTCAGCCATCTCAGCATTTTCATCAAACCAAAGCACAAGGTTTTCCCTGTTTTCTTCGGTTGTCATATTCTTATTAATGACTAGCCCTGATTTATTCTCAGAAACTACATTAGAAAATCCTGTAGAATATAGAATCCCGAGGACCATAAATGCCACACCAATATGGGTTATTGCTCCTCCACTAAGTGATGGTTTTTTCTTCACCAGATCTATAAGTATCTGACCATTTACGATAAGAGAAAACACACCGGCAACGAGCATTACAATTAACCTGAAATCAGAATAAGTAAAGCCAATGTTTAAGATTATTAGAACAATCACCATTGTCAGTACGATTGCCGGAGCAAAGGAAGCCAGGACAGTTCCTTTTTTAACATTTCTCCACCAAAAATATTGAGCAATTCCAGATACAATTGTTAACAATATTGCAAACCAAATCTGATATTTTGAATATTCTGCAGGATCTGAAGGCGCAGCGGCAGTTGATATCCCTCCAAAAAACTCAACAATTTTATTATAAACAGGGATAGAAGTAGGCAATAATACCTGGGTTCCCATTAATATCAATACCAGAGCTCCGATAAACACCCAGAATTCACCAGAATATGTTTCAAGGTCTTTTTGAGATTTAGGAATACTACGGTTATGATAAATAAGCATTCCTACACCTCCAATAAAGAAAAACAGAAGGTAAATAAGTAGCTGACCACTTAAACCTAAATCTGTAAAACTATGAACTGAAGACTCACCTAATACACCTGACCGGGTAAGGAAGGTACTATACAAAATAAGTGTATACATGGTTAGAACAAGTACCATTGCTCCCATTAAACCTGACTTACTTCGTTGAAAGACTATCATTACATGATATGATGCTACTAAAAATAGCCATGGTACATATACAGCATTTTCAACAGGGTCCCAGTTCCAATATCCTCCAAAATTTAAAGTTTCATAAGCCCAGTAGGCACCCATAATAATCCCAACACCTAAAACTCCTGCAGCTAGCAATGTCCATGGTAATGCTGGTCTTATCCATTCTCTGTAATTTCTTGTCCACAATCCAGATATAAAAAAGCTAAAAGGAACAAGAGTTAAAGCAAATCCAAAGAACAAAGTTGGAGGGTGAATTACCATCCATATATTTTGAAGTAGCGGATTAAGCCCGCGACCATCCTCTGGCACAAAGTCAGGGTTAGATATAAAAGTAGGGTCATCAAGAACATCGCGTAGTAACATAAACGGACTACTTCCCAACTTAAGTTCAATTCCTGGCAATACTACACCAAGGACCATTGAAGTAAGAAAGGCCTGAACCACAGAGAAAACAGTCATAACGGGAGCTTCCCATTCACCACCTTTTCCAATAATGAAAACCGCAGTTACTGCATGCCAGAATATCCAAAGAAGAAAACTTCCTTCTTGCCCCTCCCAAAATGAAGAAACCATATAATGAACAGGCAAATGTCTGCTGGAATGGCTCCAGGCATAATGATATTCAAAGTAGTTATTATAAATAATAGCAAATAGGGTTAATACTATCCCTAATACAGCCAAACCATGAATAGCAAATAAGGTTCGGGCATATTGTAAAGCTGGTTTAGCTTCAACTGTATTTGCCTTTTTATAAGCATTGAAATAACCCCATGCTGCTGCTATTGAGGTTACAAATGATACAATAACAAAAAGGTGACCCATGTCACCTATCCAATTATGAACCACAGAAAGGATCATATGACTTAAAGTTGAGTGTTAGGATTTAGATTTTCTTCCTGATATTTTGAAGGACACTTCATCAGGATTTGGTCAGCGATAAACACATCTTGTTTAAAGCTACCAACAACTACCACCTTCTCAGATTTCATAAAATCCTGAGGCATTGGCTCGTTATAAAAAACCTGTTTTTCTTCTTTGTTGTCATCTACCAGGGTAAATGAAAAGCTTAACTTATCGGGAGAAGGATGAATGCCAATCACTTCACCAGAGTTGTTCTTTTTTAGCTCTCCTACAACATGATATTGTTTTTCACTACCATTTTCTGCCAATTCTTTAGCCTCTTTAAAAGACACATAAGATCCGGCATCAAAAGATGTTGAAACGATAAAGGCAATAACCGCTGCAACAATGACTAAAATAAAAATATACTGCTTTTTCATAACTCTATTAATTCAACTTCTCGTTTTCCAACTTCTTAATCTTTCTTTCAACTCTGAACAGATATATAAATAGTCCAGCCAGAATAATTAAGACTACTGCTACAACAACATAAATCTTACCATCAGCCCTCAATGCATCTGCCATAGCGACATCACTATTTGCAGGAACTTCACTTTCAGCTACTTGCGCTAAGGTAGTGAATGAGATCTTTGACAAAAAATGTATAAAAATTGAGAAAAGCTTTTGCATTATTTTTCTTCAAGTTTGTGTTCAATTTTACGTATTCTGAAATGTAACGTTGCAATCCAGAAGCCCAGAAGGGTCCAGCCTAATACAGCCGGGTAAAAAACCATCCTTAATCTACTATCCAGATCATAAGTATTAAAACCCGGATTACCACCATTTCCTGGATGGAGTGAATTCTCTGCCAATCTAGGAAGGACAAATAATAAAGAGATCATTAACGGATAAGCAAAAATATTATAAACGGCACTTACCCTTGCTCTTTTTTGTTCATCATGGAGACTTGACCTTAATAGTAAATAGGCAAAATATATTAACAAAGTAATAAATACAGATGTGATTTTTGGGTCAGCTAACCAACCGCCCATTTTCCCCCAAGTATAAGTAGCCCAGACTGCACCAGTTATTAATCCGAGGATTCCATACCAAATACCAACCTTTGCATATGAATCAGCACTAATATCCTTATCCATATCATTGGTATTTAAATATCTGACAGACTGAACCACAGATCCTGTCAAAATTATCACCATACCAAACCACATCGGTACATGGAAAAATAAATTCCTTATAGACTCATTAAGTATATTAAGTCTTGGTGCTTCAACTAAAAAACCAGCTACAACAGTATATACTAAAAGTACAATTGTGAGATATTTCCACCAGTTATTTTTCATACTAACTTCTCCATAAATAAGGAAATAACACTAATCCTACTACCACTATAATTAAATCGAGTGCAAAAATGCTTAATAATGGCTTCCATACCAACATTATTTCAAAATTGTCAATTGCTGATTTTGAAATCTTTATAGACAATAATAATAAAGGTACCATGATGGGCAACGATAATACCGCCATTAAGGTTGCTGAATTTTCTGCATTTGATGCAATCCCCGATACCATTGTAAGAATCGCGGCAAATCCGACTGATGTCAAGACAAGGTTTAATAGAAATAACCCGGTATTAGCAACTGGGTTACCCATCACAAATGAATAAAATACAAATGAGAGCACTCCAAATACTGTAAGTAAAAGAATATTATAAGCAGATTTAGCCGCAAATAACACTTGAGGATTTACTAAAGAGTATAAATATAATTGTTGCCTTTTTTCATCTCCGGCAAAACTTTTAGCAATTGCATTTATCGCAATAAACGAAAAGATAATCCAGAAAATAGAGTTCCATGTTAATGGGTGAATCAGCCCCCGGCGAACTCCTAATGATAAATAAGTAATAAAGATCGTTGTAGCTAAATAAAGCAAAATGCCATTTATGGCATATTTTTGCCTCCACTCGATTACAATCTCTTTAGTAATTAGTTTTTTAAACACGACCTTAAAATTTTCCTGTTAAGCAGGAACAAAAAATCAACCTTAACATACTGGGGAACAAAATTATAACCTCATGTTTTTATATAAACATTCTTTTATAACTTTATCCCTTAAATACGCTGATATTAATTATCGATGCAAAATTAGGTCATTAACAATTATTAATGAAATTTTTTTACCCATCATCCATTGAATGATTTTTTTTTAATGGTATTCAAAAAATTTCATAGATTAGCATTTTGAACTTTACTACGTAAAAATTTAACAATTCTATGAAAGGAATTATTCTTGCCGGAGGATCAGGCACAAGGCTACACCCATTAACTATTGCAGTTAGTAAGCAATTAATGCCAATCTACGACAAACCAATGATTTACTACCCGCTTTCAATATTGATGCAAGCTGGAATAAAAGAAATATTAATCATCACAACACCGCATGACAGTTCCTTATTTCAAAAATTATTGGGAGATGGGTCTTCTTTAGGTTGTAGATTCGAATATGCAATTCAGGAAGAGCCAAATGGACTAGCTCAGGCATTTGTAATCGGAGAAGAATTTATTGGAAAGGAAAAGGTTGCTTTAATTCTTGGAGACAATATTTTTTATGGCTCTGGCTTAAAAGACTTGTTGCAGGCTAATAATGATCCGGAAGGAGGCGTGGTATATGCTTACCATGTACAAGACCCTGAAAGATATGGAGTTGTTGAGTTTGACAAAAATCAAAAAGCTATTTCAATAGAAGAAAAGCCAGCAAATCCAAAATCAAACTTTGCTGTACCAGGACTCTATTTCTATGATAATGAAGTTATCAATATTGCCAAAAATCTAAAGCCTAGTGCAAGAGGTGAGTATGAAATAACAGACGTGAACAAAGAATATTTGCAACGAGGCAAATTACATGTTGGAATTATTGATAGAGGAACTGCATGGCTTGATACGGGTACATTTCCTTCATTAATGGAAGCATCTCAGTTTGTAGAAGTAATCGAGAACAGACAAGGTCTTAAAATTGGCTGTATTGAAGAAATTGCTTATGAAATGGGGTTCATAAATGACGATCAATTGCGTAAACTTGCAGAACCATTAGTAAAAAGTGGTTATGGTAAATATCTTTTGAACCTAATCAAAGAATGAAAGTAACAAAAGGAAAGATTGAAGGCGTTTTCATATTTGAGCCTACAGTTCATGGTGATGACCGAGGATTTTTTTTAGAATCTTATAATAAAAGTACATTTAAAAATCTCACAGGGTTAGATGTTGATTTTGTACAGGATAATCAATCTCGATCAAAAAAAGGCACATTAAGGGGTTTACACTATCAGTCAGGAGCTCATGCCCAGGCTAAATTAGTAAGAGTATTGCAGGGAAAAGTTTTAGATGTTTATGTCGACCTTAGACCTGAGTCGCCTACTTTTGGTCAATGGGACTCTCATATTCTAACTGGTGAAAATCAAGTTCAATTATTTGTACCCCGAGGACTTGCCCATGGGTTTGCTACTTTAAGTGACTCAGTTGACTTTTTTTACAAATGTGACAACTATTATAATAAAGAATCAGAAGGAGGCATACATTTCGCCGATGAAGAGCTAAATATTGATTGGCAACTTGGTGAAACAACTCCAATAATTTCAGAAAAAGACTTAGCTTTACCTACATTTAGGTCTTATGTAGACTCTCTAAAGGATTAAAATGAAAACAATACTTATTACTGGTGGAGCCGGTTTTATCGGATCCAATTTTGTGCCATATTTCATCGAAAAATACAAAGATTATAAGATCATCAACCTGGACAAATTAACATACGCAGGAGATCTAACGAATCTGAAAGAAATAGAAAATCACCCTAATTACCATTTCGTTCAAGGGGATATTTGTGATTACAACATTGTTGACCAGCTTTTTAAAACTCATAATGTCACTGACGTAATTCATTTTGCTGCTGAATCACATGTTGACAATAGCATCACTGGTCCTGAGGCATTTGTAAAGACAAACGTTAATGGAACCTTTACTTTATTGGATGCTGCTCGAAGATACTGGATGAACGCACCATTTGAAGTTAAAAGCGGAATGGAAAATAATAGATTCCATCACATCAGTACCGACGAAGTTTATGGCACTCTTGGCAAGGAAGGTCTTTTTACCGAAATGACTCCATATGCACCTAACAGCCCATACAGTGCTTCAAAGGCTAGTAGTGATTTTTTAGTTCGAAGCTATTTTCATACTTATGGACTCAATGTAGTTACAACAAATTGTTCTAATAACTACGGACCCAAACAGCATGATGAAAAATTAATACCTACCATTATCAGAAAAGCAATAAAGGGAGATGCTATTCCGATTTATGGTGATGGGAAAAATGTAAGAGACTGGTTGTATGTTTTGGATCATTGTAAAGGTATTGACCTTGTATTCCATGATGGAAAATCAGGAGAAACCTACAATATTGGTGGACGAAATGAGCGTGAAAACATCTATATTGCAACCAAAATCTGTGAAATCCTGGATCAGAAAAAGCCCTTAGAAAACAAAAGTTATAAAGAGCTAATTACCTATGTAAAAGACAGACCGGGTCACGACCGTCGTTATGCAATCGACGCCACCAAATTAGAAGGTGATCTTGGATGGAAAGCTGACGAAAACTTCGAAAGCGGCATAGAAAAAACAATTGACTGGTATTTGAAGAAATATAATTAATGGAAAAAATAGGAATTATAGGATTGGGGTACGTTGGGCTACCACTTGCAGTTGAATTCGGAAAAATAAGACCTACTCTTGGATTTGATATTAACCATAAACGAATTCAGGAATTACAAGATGGTATTGACCGTACATTGGAAGTTGACAAAGAAGAGCTAAAAGAAGCCGGGCAATTAGCATATTCAAGTAATTTGGAAGATTTGGCAAGCTGTAATATATATATAGTTACTGTTCCTACTCCTATTGACAACTACAAAAAACCAGACCTAAGCCCATTAATTGGCGCAAGTACTACTATAGGTAAGGTGCTTAAAAAAGGCGACATTGTGATCTATGAATCAACTGTTTACCCAGGGTGTACAGAAGAGGATTGTGTTCCTGTTTTAGAAAAAGTTAGTGGACTTAAGTTTAATGAAGACTTTTTCTGTGGCTATTCTCCTGAGAGAATTAATCCAGGTGATAAGCAACATAGACTACCTACTATCAAAAAAGTAACAAGCGGATCAACTCCCGAAATTGCTGAAAAAGTTGATAACCTATATAAGTCAATTATCATTGCTGGCACACATAAAGCATCATCCATTAGAGTTGCTGAAGCAGCAAAAGTGATAGAAAATGCTCAAAGAGACATAAATATTGCTTTTGTTAATGAACTAGCGGTAGTATTTGACAAAATGAATATAGATACAACAGAAGTACTTGAAGCTGCGGGCACAAAATGGAATTTCCTTCCTTTCAGACCAGGTCTTGTAGGTGGCCATTGTATTGGTGTTGACCCTTATTATCTAACTCATAAAGCAGAAAGCTTAGGACATCATCCTGAGGTTATTTTATCTGGACGAAGAATTAATGATCATATGGGAATGTTCATTGCCAATAAAGTTATCAAACTGATGACTCAAATGGACAATCCTGTTAAAAATGCAAACATTCTTATACTGGGAATCACATTTAAAGAAAACTGCCCTGACATAAGAAACAGTAAGGTAATTGATGTTATCAGTGAACTAAAAAGCTTTGGCGCTAACATAGATGTTTATGACCCATTGGCAGATCCGGAAGAAGTAAAAGAAGAATATGGCATTGAGTTGATTTCTAAACCATCAAAAAAATATAATGCAATTGTGATGGCTGTTTCACACAATGAATTTGATGGACTAAACTGGTCTGATATTAAAAATGGCAATACTGTTGTTTACGACGTTAAAGCTAAGCTTGATAAAGAAGAGGTAACTGACAGATTATAATCTATGAGACAAATTCAGATGGTAGATCTAACCAGCCAATATCTTCGGCTGAAAAAAGATATTGACGATGCTATTCAGGAAGTATTGTTATCATCTGCGTTCATTAATGGACAAGCTGTAAAAGATTTTGCTAATAACTTAAGTAAATATCTTGGATGTAAGCATGTAATTCCATGTGGAAACGGCACTGATGCTCTTCAAATTGCGATGATGGCTTTGGGCTTTAAGCCAGGAGATGAAATTATCGTACCATCATTTACATACGTTGCAACTGTTGAAGTAATATCGCTGTTAGGGCTAAAGCCTGTTTTTGTTGAAGTAAATAAAGACACTTTCAATATTGACACTAATGACCTAAAAGATAAGATTACCAGTCGCACTGTAGGTATAGTTCCGGTTCATTTATATGGACAGTGTGCCAACATGGAAGAACTATTAAAAATTGGTTCAGAAAACAATCTTAAAATTATTGAAGATACCGCTCAGGCATTAGGTGCAGAATACAAATTCTCGGACTCTTCAGTAAAAAAAGCTGGAACTATAGGTGATGTAGGGACAACCTCATTTTTCCCTTCAAAAAATCTAGGTTGCTTTGGAGATGGTGGTGCATTGATGACCAATAATGATGATTTAGCTGAATATTGCAATATGATTGCAAACCATGGCCAAAAAATAAAATATCATCATGATACCATTGGTGTTAATTCCAGACTTGATACTCTTCAGGCTGCAATTTTAAATGTTAAATTAAAAGAGTTAGACGATTTTGCCAAAAGAAGAAATGAAGTTGCAAATAAATACAACTCAGCATTTGAAAATAATAGTTTCATAAAAACACCAAATATTTCTCCATCCTCAACACATGTATATCACCAATACACGATTACCCTTTCAAAAGAAATCGATCGTGACAAACTAAAAAGCTCATTGGCTAAAAAAGGTGTTCCAACAATGGTGTACTACCCAATCCCTGTTCACCTTCAAAAAGCATATCTCAAATACGGTTATAAAAAGGGTGACTTCCCTATTTCTGAAAGCCTTTGTCATCATGTAATATCTCTTCCAATCCACACGGAAATGAATGAAGGTGACCAACAATTTATTATAGATACATTTCTAAATGAAATAAGTAAAAATGTCTGAAGAAAGAGAATACTTCGCCCATGAAACGGCTGTCATTGATAAAGGAAGTACCATCGGAAAAGGAACAAAAATCTGGCACTTCTCTCATATCATGTCAAATTCAAAAATTGGAGAAAACTGTAATATTGGGCAGAACGTGGTGATTTCACCTGAGGTTATTTTAGGCAAAAATGTAAAGGTTCAGAATAATGTATCTATTTACACAGGTGTAACTTGTGACGATGATGTTTTTTTAGGCCCTTCAATGGTTTTTACTAATGTTACTAATCCCAGAAGTGCAATAAACCGAAGAGGTCAATATGCCAAAACCCATGTTGGTAAAGGAGCTACAATTGGGGCAAATGCAACAGTTGTGTGTGGACATGACATAGGTGAATATGCCTTTATTGGAGCAGGAGCTGTAGTTACAAAAAACATTCCTTCTTACGCTTTGGTAATTGGTAACCCAGCTAGGCAAACTGGGTGGATGAGTGAGTACGGACACAAGCTTGAATTCAACAAAGAAGGAATCGCAATATGTCCGGAAAGTAATGATAAATATTTATTAAAAAATGGTCAGGTAACTAAACTTGGCTAATTTTAACTATGAAAAATTTCGCATTAATAGGTGCCAGTGGATACATTGCTCCAAGGCATATGAAGGCCATAAAAGACACTAATAATAATTTAGTTGCTGCCCTTGATAAATTTGATAGCGTAGGAATTATTGATAGTTACTTTCCCAATGCAGATTTTTTTGTTGAGTTTGAAAGATTTGACAGGCATCTTGATAAGCTTAAGAGATCTGGAGACAAGGTTGATTATGTAAGCATTTGCTCTCCAAACTATTTACATGATAGCCATATGCGTTTTGGGTTAAGACACAATGCAGATGTAATCTGTGAAAAACCAATTGTTCTAAATCCCTGGAACATTGATGCACTGCAGGAAATCGAAAAAGAAACCGGCAGAAAAATTTACAATGTCCTTCAATTAAGACTCCACCCATCGATAATCGCTTTAAAAGAAAAAATCGATAATGGACCAAAAGACATGATGTATGATATAGATCTGACTTACCTAACAAGTCGTGGTAATTGGTATTATACTAGTTGGAAAGGAGACATAGAAAAATCAGGAGGGATTGCGACAAATATTGGTGTTCACTTTTATGATATGTTAACATGGATTTTCGGAGGACCAAAAAATAATACTGTACATATTCACACTCATGATCGTGCTTCAGGATACCTTGAACTTGAAAAAGCTCGAGTAAGATGGTTCCTTAGTATAAACTACGATGTTATTCCTGAAAACATCAAAGCAGAGGGCAAAAGGACATTTCGATCAATAACAGTTGATGGTAAAGAAATAGAGTTTAGTACTGGATTTACCGACCTGCATACTGAAACGTATAATGACATATTATCAGGAAAAGGTTTCGGACTTGAAGACACCAAAACTGCCATTCAGCTTGTTCATGACATAAGGCATGCATCGCCAATAGGACTAAAAGGGGATTATCACCCAATGGCAAAATTACCTTTGGCTGATCACCCATTCAAATAAAAAAGTAAAAGCCTCAAAATTTTGAGGCTTTTACTTTTTTAGTTTTCAAATCCCAACACCAAAAAGGAAGGGTTTAACAAGTTTTCCCTATTATAATAAAATCGAACTTTCTCTTCAAACCTCAAAACTTTACCTCCGGCAGCTTCAACAACAGCTTGTCCAGCTCCGGTATCCCATTCCATTGTTGGTCCATGGCGATAATACAAATCCGCCTTACCTTCGGCTACCATACAAAATTTTAAAGAACTTCCTACCGATATACTATCCGTACATTTATATGAATTCAAAACACCTTCCTCTTCGTCACTAGCATGCGAAGCACTTCTTACAGCTATACGGTCATCTGATTTGTTGTTAACTTTTAAAACAGATTCATTTCCTCCTTCTATTTTTACAGCACCGTTTTCATCTCCATAATAAGTAACTTCTGTAACTGGAGTATAAACAATACCTTTTACAGGAAATCCATCACGGATCAGAGCGATATTAACAGTAAACTGCCCGTTTCTTTTAATAAACTCCTTAGTTCCATCAAGCGGATCAACCAGCCAAAATTCACTCCAGTCTTTCCTTTCCTCAAAAGGTATACTTCTTCCTTCTTCAGATAAAACTGGAATATCAGGAAAGTACTCTTTAAGCTTTTCAGTTATGACTTCGTTTGCAGCTTTATCTGCAAGAGTAAGCGGAGAATCATCAGATTTAAAATCGACGACATTTGAAAAATCGTCAAGCTTATAAACCTCCATAATGGCGTCTCCTGCCAGTCTGGCAATCTCTGTAAGTTGCTCTTTCACTTTATTTTGCATCATTTTTTCTATTTCAACCCTAAATCTATAAAATTAGTAGAGATTTTACTTAACCATTATGAATTTATCAATTAGTTTTGTGTCTTTAATAAATTGTTATGGCGGAAAACATACATCCTATTTTTGAAACAATACTATCAAAAGTTGACAAGGAAAATCTTCTTGAACAACGTGGAGTTGTAATTTGGATGGTAGGACTTAGTGGAAGTGGTAAAAGTACACTTGCACGAGGCCTTGAAAAAAGACTTCACAATGAAGGTATTTTAACAATGTTGCTTGATGGTGATAACCTTCGAACAGGAATTAATAAAAACCTTGGTTTTTCTGATGAAGATCGAACTGAAAATATCAGGCGAGCAGCAGAAGTGTCAAAACTTTTTAGCCAATGTGGAATCGTTACTATCTGTTCTCTAATTAGTCCGACAAACTCCATACGCAAAATGGCTAAAGAGATAATTGGTGAAGACAGCTACCTTGAAGTTTTTGTAAATGCAAGTATTGAAGAATGTGAAAAAAGAGATGTAAAAGGGCTATATGCTAAAGCAAGAGCAGGAGAGATCAAATCCTTTACAGGTATTGACTCGCCATTTGAAGCTCCGTCATCTCCATTTTTAGAAATTATAACTGAGGGAAGTACTATAGAAGAGTCATTAGACAAACTTACTAATAGTGTTTACCCAAAGATCAAATCCGGTAATTAAAAACCTTTAAATAATTTTTTAGCACAGAGCTAAGTAAATCAAAAATCTATCAGATGAAAGCGTACAACCTAACACATCTGGAAGAACTGGAATCAGAAGCTATATACGTTATTCGTGAAGTAGCCGCCCAGTTTGAACGAGGAGCATTATTGTTTTCAGGAGGAAAAGACTCAATTGTTATGGCTCATTTAGCCAGAAAGGCTTTTTATCCTGCGAAGCTTCCTTTTCCATTAGTCCATATTGATACAGGACACAACTTCCCGGAAACAATAGAATTCAGGGATAAATTTGTAAAAGAAATTGGCGCTGACCTTGTTATTGGATCAGTTCAGCAAAGTATCGATGAAGGAAAAGTAGCTGAAGAAAAAGGTTACAATGCATCACGTAATGGTCTTCAGACTGTCACTTTATTAGACACTATTGAAGAACATAAATTTGATGCATGTATGGGTGGAGCACGAAGAGACGAAGAAAAAGCAAGAGCAAAAGAAAGATTCTTCTCTCACAGAGATGATTTCGGTCAATGGGAACCTAAAAATCAGCGTCCTGAACTTTGGAACATATTTAATGGAAAGAAAAATTTTGGTGAGCATTTCAGGGTATTCCCAATTAGTAACTGGACTGAAATGGATATTTGGCAGTATATTTTAAAGGAAAACATTGAGCTTCCTTCACTATATTTTGCTCACGAAAGAGAAGTATTCATTAGAGACGGTGTTATTATGTCAACAGGTGAGTTCATGAACAGAAGGGATATCGAAGAGCCTTTCAAAAAGGTAGTTCGATTCAGAACCATTGGTGATATGACTTGTACCGGAGCAGTTGAATCTGAAGCTGATTCTCTTGAAGGTATTATTGAAGAAGTTGCGGCTACACGAGTTACCGAAAGAGGAACTCGAGCAGATGACAAACGATCTGAAGCAGCAATGGAAGACCGAAAAAAACAAGGATACTTTTAACCAATACCAAAAGCGAAATTATGAGTACTTCAAATAATTCTACAGAAGGATATTTAGATATGGAGCTTTTACGCTTCACAACAGCAGGAAGTGTTGATGATGGAAAAAGTACATTAATCGGACGACTTCTATACGACAGTAAATCAATATTCGAAGATCAATATCAGGCAATAGAAGAATCATCTAGGCGCAAAGGAGATGAAAATGTCAACCTTGCTCTTCTTACTGATGGTCTTAGAGACGAAAGGGAACAAGGTATAACTATTGATGTTGCTTACAGATATTTTGCAACACCAAAACGAAAGTTCATCATTGCAGATACTCCAGGCCACATTCAGTATACAAGAAACATGGTTACAGGAGCATCAACAGCAAATCTTGCTATCATTCTTATTGATGCTAGAAAAGGAGTTGTTGAACAAACAAGACGACATACTTTTATTGCTGCATTACTTGGCATACCTCACATAGTGTATTGTATCAATAAAATGGACCTTGTTGATTATGAAGAAGGGTCTTTCGAAGAAATCAAAAAGGAACTTGAAGGATTTTCAAGTAAGCTAGACGTTAAAGACGTACGTTTTATTCCGATATCAGCCTTAAAAGGTGATAATGTTGTGAATAAATCGGAAAATATGCCTTGGTACCAGGGTAGCACATTATTATACCTTTTGGAAACTATCCATATTGGAAGCGATCATAACCATATTGACTGCAGATTCCCGGTTCAGAATGTAATTAGACCTCAGTCTGACAAGTGGCATGATTACAGAGGATATGCAGGACGAATTGCTGGTGGCGTATTTAAACCTGGCGATGATGTAACTGTGTTGCCTTCAGGATTTACTTCAAAAATCAAAAGCATTGATACTTTTGACGGTCCTTTAGATGAAGCATTTGCACCTCAATCAGTGACTATTACTCTTGAGGATGAAATAGATATTAGTCGTGGCGACATGATAGTCCGTGAAAACAATCAACCTAATGTTGGTCAAGATATCAATATGATGGTTTGCTGGATGAACGAGAAAAAGTTAATGCCTAACGGAAAATATGCAATTAAGCATACTACAAATGATGCCCGTGCAATGGTTAAAGAAATCGTTTATAAGGTTGATATTACCACTTTGCACAGAGTTGAAGATGATAAGGAAGTCGGTATGAATGATATTGCAAGAATCAAGATCAGAACTACCAAACCATTACTATTTGACCGTTACGATCGCAACAGAATTACAGGAAGTTTAATCTTAATTGATGAAGCAACCAACGAAACAGTTGGAGCGGGAATGATTGTTTGATTATTTTTGTGTCATGGAGAATATTGAAGCATTAAAAGAGGAAATAAAGTCGTTCAAAGTTGAGAATGAAAATCAGCTTGAAGAATACAGGTTGAAGTTTATTGGTAGAAAGAATATAATAAACGATTTATTTACTCAGCTTAAAGACATACCTAATGATCAAAAGAAAGCTTTTGGTCTAGCAGTTAACGAACTTAAAAACCTTGCGAAAGATACTTTCCAGGGACACATAGATAATTTAAATGGTAATAAAACAGGTGGTGAACAAGCATTTGATTTCGACCCAACGCTTCCGGTAGCTCCAAATCAAACCGGTGGTTTACACCCCCTTACTATAGTCCGAAACAGAATTATTGAAATCTTTGAAAGAATAGGCTTCAAGGTTGCTGACGGACCCGAAATTGAAGATGACTGGCATAACTTTACAGCATTAAATTTCCCTCCCAACCATCCGGCAAGGGAAATGCAGGACACCTTCTTCATTGAAAGAGATCCTGATATTGCTTTAAGAACACATACATCTTCTGTACAGGTTAGGTTAATGGAGAGCGAAAAGCCACCAATCAGAGCCTTAATGCCAGGAAGAGTATTTAGAAATGAAGCTATATCTGCTCGTGCTCATTGTGTCTTTCATCAGATTGAAGGATTATACATTGATGAAAATGTTGGCCTAACTGACTTAAAGCAGACTCTTTACCATTTTGCTAAGGAACTTTTCGGCCCTGAAACTAAAGTACGCTTCAGACCATCATACTTCCCGTTTACAGAGCCTAGTGCTGAAATGGATGTATCATGTAACATTTGTAAAGGCAAAGGCTGTAACGTGTGTAAATATACTGGTTGGCTTGAAATACTTGGATCTGGAATGGTAGACCCTAATGTACTTGAAAATTGCGGAATCGATTCAGAAAAATATACCGGGTTTGCATTTGGTATGGGAATCGAACGACTTGCAATGTTAAAATATAATGTAAAAGACTTGAGGCTGTTTACAGAGAATGATATTCGTTTTCTACGGCAGTTTAAAGGAGCTGAATAAAAAAAGCCGGATCAAATTGATCCGGCTTTTTAATTATAATAATTTTTCAATAATTGCATCATTGGTTAACTCCTCAGCATCAGCTTTGAAGTTAGAGACTATTCTGTGTCTTAAAACTGCAGTTGCTACTGCTTTAACGTCTTCAATATCCGGCGCAAATTTTCCATGTAATAACGCATGACATTTAGCTCCCAGAATCAAATACTGTCCAGCTCGTGGTCCAGCACCCCATTCAATATATTCTTTAGTTACTGCATCTGCTCTTTCACTAGTAGGACGAGTCTTATGTACAAGGTTAACTGCATACTCTATCACATGATCAGTTACCGGCACTCGCTTTACCAGGCTTTGATATAATGCTATATCTTCGGCAGACAAAATAGGGTTAACTTTCTTTACGCTTCCATCAGTTGTCGATTTTACAATCTGAACTTCGGAATCATAATCAGGGTACTCCAAAATTATATTGAACATAAACCTATCTAGCTGAGCTTCCGGAAGAGGATAGGTCCCTTCCTGTTCGATAGGGTTTTGAGTTGCCAACACAAAGAATGGTTCAGGAAGTGAATACTTTTGACCACCCACTGTTACTTGGTGTTCCTGCATTGATTCTAATAATGCAGCCTGAGTCTTCGGAGGAGTACGGTTGATTTCATCAGCCAAAACAATATTGGCAAACACAGGTCCTTTTATAAACCTGAAGTTCCTGTCTTTATCAAGGGTTTCAGCTCCAAGAATATCTGAAGGCATTAAATCGGGCGTAAACTGAATTCTGTTAAAGCTCAGGTGTAATGCATCTGCTATGGTATGTATCAGAAGTGTTTTTGCAAGCCCGGGTACTCCGACAAGTAAACTATGACCTTGTGAAAAGATAGAAATAAGTAGTAAGTCAACTACCTTTTCCTGTCCTATTATTACTTTTCCGATCTCTGATTTTAAATCGCTGAATGCTTTTTGTAAGGCTTCAGCTGCTTCCTTGTCTGAGTTAAATTTCTCCATATTTATTGCATGATCTTACAGTTCTTGTACTCCGGATCAATCGCAATATATACCTCATCTCTCGCCTCTAAAAACCACGCTTCTTCCTTCTCTCCCTGCTTTTTAATCAGGGCAGCTCTTTTGATCCGTTCAAAATCGTCTGTCAAATTAGCCTCATGTGGCTGAAAACGATCTTTATAATAAATAATTCTGGCAGCTTCTTGTTGGTGCATTACCGTTCCCGGACTTGAAACAACAAATGTTACCGGAGTAGAAACATCACCAACTTTCATTGAATCAATAGTGAAATAAATGTTAGCGTCCATTTCTTCAGCTAAAACTCTTGGCACACCTGATTGATCCGTAAAATAACCGCCAGCATCAGCTGTATATTTATCATCACTATACTCCTTAGCTGCTTCTTCAAATGATAGACTATCATTCAATATAAGCGTTCTTAAGCTATCTAAAAAGTTTTTTGACTCTGCAACATCAGCAGATGTGATTTTCGGAGCTATCAATATATGGCGACTGCGATATTCATTTCCTCGTCTGTCAAGTAGCTGAATAAGGTGAAAACCAAAATCTGACTCTACAGGCTCACTAATCTCTTCTTTTTCAATGCTATATACTGTTCCTTCATACTCAGGCACAAAAGATCCTCTTGTTGTCCATCCGTACTCACCCCCTTTAGCTGCAGAACCCGGATCTTGAGAATATTTCATTGCCGCATCAGCAAACGTCATCTGTCCGGATTCAATCTTACTTTTAAGATCGTTTAAAAAATCAACAACTCGTTGCTTTTCTTCCTTATTTATTTCCGGATATTTTACAATCTGCCCGACAGTTACCTGGGTTGAGATAAATGGTAAACTATCTGATATACTTTCATAAAAATTCTTTACTTCACGAGGAGTCACAGTTACATCACTGGTAATTTCAGATTGCATTCTTTGAATGGTCATCTGCTCTCTGATCTGATCGCGTAACTCACTTTTGATAGATTCTAAAGAACGACCATATAATTGCTCTAATTGAGCTTCATTACCACCAACAGACTGAATTATCGATTGAACACGACGATCAAGGTTAGAAGACACATCTTCATCAGATACTATTACTGAGTCAATTTCTGCTTTTGCAAGCATTAATTTTCCAATCACCTGCTGCTGTAAAATACGGCATTTAGTTTCATCACTAGCATAGTTGCCACGACTTAAAAAATCAAGGTATGCACGCTCAAGCTCAGATTTTAAAACAATATAATCATCTACCTTGGCAATAATCCCATCAGCAGTAATCATATCACTATTATCATCCTGAGCAGAAAGGTTTATAGATATTATACCCAGAAACGCTACAACTAATGTTTTACTGACCAAATAATTCAAACTCTTCATTTTCTTTAGCACTTTCATATATGTCTTCTTCCAGTTTATTGGATAGCTCTACTTTTCTTTTATTAATTAATATGGTTCTAATCTGATCTTTCACCACATCAACTGGTGAAATTTCATCAGTAATTTTATAATCCTTAACTCTTAAAAAATATCTGTAATTATCATCGGTTGTCTCATAAAAATTATTTCCCTTTAAAAACTGTATTTTATTGGGAATATCAGCAATTGGTGTACCTATGATTAACTCATCAAAATTTTGCCATGTGGAGTCATCCAACATATATACCTGAGCATTGTTATAGCAATACTCCTGTAACTCCTCCTCATTAATTTCTTTTGCCCTGAATTTAGTTCTAAATTGAGAAACATTTGGTGCATCTTTTGATAATTTGACAAACCTGCCTTTTATAATGTTTTGCATAAGTTTGAAATTATCCGAATGCTCTGAATAATACTTATCAATCTCCTCGTCTGACACTTCCTGATCAAGTTGCTCATTGATGTGCTTTTTCTTGTATTCATAAATCAACAATGAATACTTATATTCCAAAAGCCTTCTTTCAAGTTCAGCTTCATCCATCACCATATTATCCTCAGCCTTAGCAATAATCAACTGCTGACGAACCCACTTATTGATATACTGATAAACTCTATTTGCACTATCAGCAGCACTCATATCACTTCCTGTTAATCCCTTGAGGTCTGATTTATAGAGATATTGATCTCCAACCCTTGCTATAGGATCTTCATCAATAACCTGACCTTCATTTTTGAGTTTCAACCAATCACAGGAAGAAAGCATTACAACCATTATCAAAATGGTAACCCCACTATATCCTTTGTTCTTCAAGTTCATTTATAATTGACTCTAATAATTCTTCATTTACGATTACCTCGTACTTATTTCTTAATTCCTCAACCCATTTTGCTTCAAGATACTTTTGATATCTTGAGACTACTTCACCTCGAACTGAAGACAATGGTTTTGTAGTTGCTGTAAGCATTTGGTCAATGTATATTATTGCAAAATACCCATTTTCATTAACATACTGCAAACCTTTTTGCCATGGTGAAGATCTAAAATATTGATAATCGGACTTATCAAAAACTCCGCTTTCAACAACAGCATTCATTTTTTTAAGATCCTTTGTAAGAATTTCTCTTTTTGATAAATCAGTAACCCATGTCTCATCATTATCAATTAACATAGCAATGCTATCCGCTACTACTGGGTTTTTAATTACCGTAAACCATAATTTCGCTGATTCATTTGCTAAGTATTCATCCTTTATAGAATCATAGAATTTATTTAACCCTAATGTATCTGAATTGGCTTTATCCCACACTTGAGTTTCCATTATCTCAAACAAAACCATACCATCAGAATATTCATCAAGAAGAAACTTGAAATCCGAATTAGTTTCATATAACCATTCAACTTCTTTTTCTTCTAATGCTTCTTTAACAGCAGCCTCAAGCTTTTGAGCATTAGTGCCTGACAATTTCTGTTCTTTAACGTATTTATTATTGAAAGAAGAATTTCCTATGTAGAATAAAACTGCTGTGTCTGCCAGATTATTGCCTCGTGCAAAATCCTTATATGCCTCAGTTTCCTTATAACCAAACTTATTTTTTAGTGAATCAGTTAGAGATTCCTCAACTGCCTTCATTCTCGAAGATCCTGCCAACCTAATTTTTAAATCTCTTTTTGACTCCTTGAAACTTGGTATTGGCTGCTTTTGAATTAGTTTAATAATGTGCCAGCCGTATCTGCTTTTTACAGGTTTTGTATAATCTCCCGGCTTTTCTAAATCAAACGCAGGATTTAATATTTCTTCATCTAATTGACCAGTCCCAAACCACTGTAATTCACCTCCATTATCCTTAGACCTGATATCATCTGAATAAATCGAAGCCATTTCATTCCAGGATTTTCCATTTTGCAGTTCATCATAAACTTTGAAAATCTCCTTTTCCGCAGCATCAGGATTATTATTATCAACTTTTTTATAGATGTGAGCTATAAGAACTTTTCCTCGAGCATTTCTAATATCATCAACATGTATCAGATGATATCCAAAGCGAGTTCGTACCGGACCAGAAGTTTGACCTGGAGAAGTGGCAAAAGCCTGATCTTCGAATGGCTCTACCATTTGAAAAGCAGTAAAATATCCTAACTGTCCCTTATTAGACACCACTGATGGGTCTTTTGAATATTTAACCGCCATCTCCCCGAAATCAGCTCCGTTTTCAATAAAGGATTTGACCTCAATAGCTTTATTATAAGCTTTAAGAGTGTCTTCAGGGCCTGCGTTCTCTGCTACAGTAAATAATATATGTGCTGCTTTTACTTCTTTTGTGGTACGCTCATACATTTTATTTACTAATGAATCTGAAACCTGAGAAGATAGTAAATATGGTTTTACAAGCTGACTTTTATATTGATCATATTCCTTTTGGAACTGTAATGAAGAGTCTACCTTCAGATAATGACCTTCTGCCACCTTCAGTTTAAACGATGTATAAAGGTCTAAATAATTTCTTATGCTTGATTCTACATTAGAGCTTGTATCTCTGTTATTCTTATTATAAGCATATAAAAATTCGGCTGCGCTGACACTATCTCCAGCGACAATAAGAAGTGGCTCTGGTGCTTCTGACTTGAAAGAATTGACTTTACAGGCAGAAGTAAAAATTATTAAAAGAAGAATTGCTGATAAGCTACGGTACATTAAAAATTCCAATTGGTTATTCGTAACCTGCAATGTTAAGAAAAAGTAGAAGCTTAATGGAAAAGAAAGGTGTTTTTTTGCAAAGTTTAACTTAATGATAGCTTTTTATATAAAACACAACGACTTCCATAGTCATCACTTTCAAGCTCTATCTTGTCAATCAGGCGTTTTACGAGCATCAAACCCATCCCTCCTTTACTTCTCTTTTTGATCAGCTCATTGAGATCAGGCATTTTATATTTATTAATATCAAAAATACATTTGGAGTCAACAATATCCACTCGTATCGTATCTTCTTCCTGCTTACTTATTTTAACTTCAAAAATTTGATTGTTATTACATTCATGACCATGAATGATTAGATTGGCACATACTTCATCAATAGCCGTTACAAGCATATAAACATCATCTTCTGACATCCGCCAATTAGATAATGAAGTTGACACAAAATCTCTTATATGCCTCAAATTGCCTTTCCTGCAACTAGCTTTATATCTAAACTTCATTTAAATATGATTTAGCATCTTGTTCATTACTTTTAATCGTCAGCACCTGATGAAGGCCTAAAATCTCGAAAGTATTAAAAACTTTATTATTTAATCCACAAATCACCATTTTCCTCCCATCTGATTCCATTGGTTCAACATACGACATAAACACCCCTAATCCTGCTGAAGATATATACGAAAGCCCACTACAATCAATCAGTAATTTCCCCTCGCCTTTATCCAGAGCCATAGAAATCTGCTTATCAAGCTCTATTGATGAACTCGCATCAACCTCTCCGGTAATAATTACATGGTAAATACCATCATTCTTTTTAGTGCTGATTTCTAGCATCTTGTACGAAAATATTTATAGTTAGTTATATTCTATTTAAATTTTATTACCATCATCGTATAATCATCCTTTAACGGATTTGTATCACAAAAGTGATAAACCTCTCTAATAATTGCATCCTGGATGTCCAATGCATTCAAATCTTTAAACCTGGACAAACAAGATTGTAACCTTTCATAACCAAATTCTTCACCATCCGGGTTTGTCGCTTCAGTTATCCCATCTGTATATACGATTAAAACGTCTCCTACACTGTAAGAATATTCATTTTCTTGTACATAAGGTAAATATTCTCCTCTTCTAACAATTCCAAGACCGAGACCTTTATTCTTAAAATAGAATGTTCGATCTTCTTTTTTATTGTAATACAATGTTGGACAATGGCCTGCTCTAACAAACCTAATTACCTTCTCTTTTACATTAATTACGAAATAAGAAAGTGTAACGAAATTATTCTTCTCCAGTATTCTTCCCAAAGTTTCATTTGCCCTGACAATAAAATCAATGGGATCAAGCCCAAAAGTTACTAAACTATGAAAAACCCCTTTAACCTGGGACATATTAAATGCTGCTGAAGTTCCTTTACCGGAAACATCAGCAATTACAAGTGCGATATTTTCCTCGTCAATTTTAAAAGTGTCATAATAATCGCCACCAACCTCATCTGCTGCCTGTGAAAAACTGGTGATATCATAACTTTCATGCTCTATTAGCCTGTCAGGAAGTAAACTTTCAGACACCTTTTGAGCAATCTTTAACTCCTCCTTATATCTTTCATTTACTATCGCTTCATCCATCAATCGGGCATTTTCAATAGATATCACTGCCTGTGCCGTAAAAGTTTCAATAATTTCGAGCATGTCCTTATTAAACCCGTCTTTCACTTCCTTCAGGAGCACTAAATCACCCGCAGAGACACCTTGAATATTAATTGGGCATACTAAGACAGATTTATATACCCCCTTATTCATTGAATAGATTTTACGTCGTCGAAATATTGATGACTTTTTATCCTTTGAGGTTTCAATACCTGTTTTAATTGCTGCAATATCAGATTCTGATATTTCATAGTGAAGTAAGAGCTCTTTACCCTTTTCAGTAATTTCTACCCAACCTGCATCTGCAAGAACGGCACTCATCGAACTATTAAGTAGTACATCAAATACAAACTCGTCTTTTTGCTCTGAATGAAAGGTTTGAGAAAGGTCTTTAAACCTGAGTACATCGCCGAGCTTTTGTTCAAAAACCGAACTGGTAGGTAAATTAAAAAGAAGTACTAATACCGAAAAGACAACATAAATTGACATAAAAGTAAACAATGCCGCAATCGTAACATTTGATTGCAACAGCGTAATACTAGCTTCGGAATTTACTCTAACTATTACCAGGTTAATGAAATAATAAAGATATACCCCTGTTAAGGAAAGGAGTAAAATACTCTTCAACTTTTGGTTAAAATTGAGATAGGCTACCCACTTCATGTTAACTGAAAGGACAATACTCATTACAACCAAGAAAAAGTAAACTGAAAGAGGGAATGGGTCAGTAAATTCTAAGTCCCAAAAGTTCAGTAAAATTGATACTAATAATGTGTATTCAAAGATGTTCCATAGCCGCAGTAGCGAAATTGTTTTCTGATAAAGTATTAGCCTTTTGAAAACGTGATAAGATGAAATCAACAGAGCACTGATTACACCAATATTTATATGATATTGAATATTTAGTACAAAAGGGTTTACTGATATGCTATGCCCTTCGAATAAAGTAAGAAAATAAGAAAGCCCGATTGAAACGAAGATAGCAAGGAGGCCAGTGATAAATACACGCCATAACAGATCAATAAAATTACTGCTCGCATAACGTTGAACCTGAAAATGATAATATATAAACAGGAATATCAGAAATGAATCAAGAAAAGCCCTTGAAAAGAAGTTTTCTACATTGATTGCCAAAGAGTTCTTCGTGGTGAATAGTATTATAACATCCACAACAGAAAGGCCGATCCAGCTAAAGAGCGCACCAAAAAATACAAGCCTTCTTATGATCTTTGACGATAACATGGCGTCAATATAATATTTAAGTTTTTTAACCGAAAACAAAAATAAAAGAGCTGCTTGATGAGCAGCTCTTTTTATCGTTATTTTTTGTTAAGTTCCTATTAATAACGTGCACTATAATTTGGCGCCTCTCTTGTGATTTGAATATCATGAGGGTGACTCTCTTTAACCCCTGCAGCCGTAATTTTTACAAATTTAGCTTCTTTCATGATTTCAATATTCTGAGCTCCACAGTAACCCATAGAAGCTTTTAAACCTCCAACAAGTTGGTAAATCACCTCAGACACTAGGCCTTTAAATGGTACTCTTCCAACAATTCCTTCCGGTACGAGCTTTTTAATATCATCTTCAGCATCCTGGAAGTAACGATCTTTAGATCCAGACTCCATTGCCTCGACAGACCCCATACCTCTGTAGGTTTTGTATTTTCTTCCTTCGTAAATAATTACTTCTCCTGGAGCTTCTTCAGTTCCGGCAAGTAACGAACCGATCATTATACTGTCAGCACCGGCTGCAATAGCTTTGGCAATGTCTCCTGAAAATCTGATACCACCATCAGCAATTACTTTAGTTGGTCGACCTTTTAAAGCTTTAGCCGCTTCATAAACAGCTGATAACTGAGGAGCACCAACACCTGCGATGATTCGAGTAGTACAGATACTTCCTGGTCCTACACCTACCTTAACACAATCAGCACCAGCATCTGCCAATGCCACTGCTGCTTCTGCAGTTGCAATATTTCCAACGATCAAATCAAGATCAGGAAATTTAGATTTAATAGTTTTAGCAGTTTCAATTACTCCCTTCGAATGCCCGTGTGCAGTATCAATACTTACGACATCAACACCTGCTTTAACTAACAATTCTACTCTTTCTTGAATATCTGCAGTAACACCGACAGCAGCACCAACTCTCAATCTTCCAAAAGAGTCTTTACATGCATTAGGCCTATCCTTGTTCTTTAAAATATCTTTATATGTAATCAATCCGATAAGATTGTTTTTCTCATCAACGATTGGCAGTTTTTCGATTTTATGTTCCTGAAGGATTGTTTCTGCTTCTTCAAGACTGATACCTTCTTTAGCAGTAATAACATGATCTTTAGTCATTATATCAACAACCGGTAGACTTAGGTTCTTTTCAAACCTCAAATCACGGTTAGTAATGATACCAACAAGCTTGTTGTCTGAATCAACAACTGGTATACCTCCGATCTTGTGCTCCTTCATAATTTTAGCAGCATCCCTTACTTTAGCATCAATAGCCAGAGTAATCGGATCGATAATCATACCACTTTGTGAACGCTTAACTTTTCTAACCTGCTCTGCCTGCTGCTCTTTAGTCATGTTCTTGTGAATAAACCCAAGACCACCTTCTAAAGCCATGGCAATAGCAAGTTCTGATTCAGTAACAGTATCCATTGCTGCTGAAACAAGAGGAGTGTTAAGCTTAATGTTGGGAGTTAAGTAGGTACTTGTATCAGTGTCTCGAGGTAATACATCTGAATAAGCTGGTACCAAAAGCACATCATCATATGTGAGCGCTTCGTAGAGAAATTTTGATGAGTCTAACGACATAGCAAATAACTTTATAGGAACTATTATTTGCCGTGCAAAATTAGCCTTGCGACACCACATTTAAAACAAGTTTGTATAAATTATTTTTTAATTGGTTAGTTTTGTCACCAATCTGACACCGTCAACCACATGATCGAGTTTATTACCGAAGGAATAAATAAAGGATTAAATAATATGACCTGGCTGGAAGCAATTGCCGCTTCTTTTGGCATTATTAGCGTTATTTTCTCCATTTTAAAAAGTATTTGGGTATATCCCACTGGTATTATTTCTGTTTGTATCTATGTTTATATCTGCTTTACAAACAAACTTTATGCAGACACTGGGATTAATGTCTATTACTTTATAATGAGTGTGTATGGTTGGTATATTTGGTCTCAACGAGACCCCAACGACCCATCTCATCATACTCCGGTGACAATTAATTCGAGACAACAAAATATTATTTCAATAGTTATAACCATTCTATTCTGGGTCTTAATCACTTTGCTTTTGAGTAATACTGATAGTGATGTAGTTTATTTTGATGCATTTACAACATCATTTGCAATGACCGGAATGTATCTAATGGCTAAAAAGAAGGTTGAAAACTGGATAGCATGGATAATTACAGACTTGGCTTCTATACCTTTGTACATTCATAAAGGGTTGATATTTACCGCTGTTCAGTTTTTTGTATTTTTAATATTGGCGATAATTGGTCTGATTGCATGGATAAAAACATACAAAAGAGAACACAGTTACGAATTGCAGTAACCGGCCCTGAAAGTTCAGGCAAAACTACTCTTTCAAAAAAGCTTGCAGACCACTTCAAGGGTATCTGGATTCCGGAATATGCCCGCGAATACCTTACAAATATTGATCGCCAGTATACTGAACATGACCTCCCTGAAATTGCCAAAGGTCAATGGTGGTTGTGGGAAAACATCAAAAACAATAAAACTGATTTATTTATCGCTGATACAGACCTCCTTGTAATAAAAATCTGGAGTGAATATAAATATGGATATACCCATCCATTCATTAAATATTTACTCAAAAAACAAAATTTTGATGGTTACATCCTCACAAAAGCTGATATTCCCTGGGAAGAAGATGAACTCAGGGAAAACCCTTTAGATCGTGACAAACTTTTTAATATGTATTTGAATGAATTGAAAAATCAGGCTACTCCATATATTGTTGTAGAAGGTCAGGAACCTGAAAGATCTCAAATAGCAATAGATTTTATTAATAGCCTCAAGTAACACTTATTTTCTCAAGCATTTTGGCTAATAATCCTGGCCATAATCTTTTCAAGACAATTCCTGATGACTCTTTCAATCCTGCGATATATACCTCTCTTTTATTTTTCTTTATGGCTTTTGCTATCTTTCTGGCACACCTGTCAGCTGGTATTCCGTGCTTGTTTCCTGGCTCAAAAGTACCCAATGGACTTCCATCGGCTGTAACCGCCTGTAAAGTAATTGGCGTTTTAATAAATCCCGGACACACCAATGTTACTTTGATATCATATTTTGAGTTTTCAGCTCTAACAGAATCAAAATACCCATGGAGTGCATGCTTGCTTGCCGCGTATGTAGACCTGAAAGGAGTACCATATTTACCTGTAACACTGCTTGTGGCAAGGATGTGTCCTTTACGCCTTTCAATCATATAAGGAAGTACAATTCTGGTAAGTGCTACTGCACTAAAGAAATTTACTTCCATGATTTTTCTGGTTGCACTAATATCTGTTTCACTGGCAATTGACCGCTGGGTTACACCTGCATTGTTAACCAGAATATCTAATTTCCCATATTTATCAAGTACCTTTTGGAATGCAGGTCGTAATAATGACTCATCGGTAACATCTAATGGAAGAATCATGTGATTTCCTTCTGCACATTTTGACAGAACCTTTGTTAACTCATCTTCTCTTCTTGCGGATAAGACTACTGACGCTCCCTGATTACTTAGCTCAATAGCTAAAGCCTCTCCAATTCCAGAGGATGCTCCTGTGATCCAGGCAATTGAATTACTGATTTTTGTCATAACAGATATTTTGCAGCAAAATAATATTTTCTAAAACATTATTGAATAATCTCCGTCCTTATTATTAGAATTGCAATGCAAATTCAGGGGTGCCCTAAAATTCCGGGCTGAGATCATACCCTTATCACCTGATTCCGGTAGTGCGGACGAAGGGAGTAAGATTTTAAAAACACCTAAAGGTTAAGGTTCAGCTACCCCTGTCTTGCTGATGTTATACCTTAAAAACCTTAAATTATGTTACGCTTAACTTTATTAAGCTTACTTTTATTTCTATCAAATCTGCTATTCGCTCAGCATTCCTTTTCAGGAAATATTACTGACACAAATGGCCAGGCTGTCATTGGTGCTTATGTTTTGCTAGGAGAAAAAGCACAAACTGTTACTGATGAAAAAGGATATTTTGAGTTCAATAATATTCCGAAAGGAACATTTACTTTAAGAATTAGTCACATTAGTTTTGAAAGATTCAACAAAGAAATATCTATTCCTGAAGAGTCTTCAATTAATGCGATTCTGACAGAACAAATTATACAAAACCAGGAGGTAACTGTTTCTGCTTTGAGGGCTGGTGCAAAAACACCAACAACCTTTCAAAATATTAGTAAAAAGGAACTTAATGAGCTTAACCTTGGACAAGACTTGCCTTTCTTGCTTAACCTAACTCCATCTTCAGTATCAACTTCGGACGCCGGTGCCGGTGTAGGATATACCGGAATCAGAATAAGGGGAAGTGACGCAACCAGGATTAATGTTACTATCAATGGAATTCCTATTAATGATTCTGAAAGTCATGGAACTTTTTGGGTAAATATGCCAGATCTGGCCTCTTCTGTTGAAAGTATTCAAATACAGAGGGGAGTGGGAACATCTACAAATGGATCCGGTGCTTTTGGTGCGTCGGTTAATATCGAAACCAATAATCTTAAAGAATCTGCTTATGCTGAAGCATCCTTTTCCGGAGGATCTTTCAACACTTATAAAACAACTTTAATGTTTGGGTCAGGTTTATTAAATGACCATTTTATAGTTGAAGGTAGATTATCTAAAATTACAAGTGATGGATATGTTGATAGAGCAAGAAGCGACCTGAAATCTTTAAATATTGCTGCAGCTTACACCTCAAAAGATCATCTGTTAAAATTTATCCTACTATCTGGAAGGGAAAGAACTTACCAGGCATGGTATGGAGTCAGTGCCGAAGATATCAATACATTTGGAAGAACTCACAACTGGGCGGGTTACTACTATAATCAGCTAGGCGAAGAAGGATATTATGACAATCAGGTTGACAATTACGGACAGGATCATTATCAGTTATTATATACTTTCAGTGGTCACCCGAACTGGAAAATAAATACTGCACTGCATTATACAAAAGGAGAAGGGTATTATGAAGAATATCACGGATCTCAACCTTTTAGCGACTATTATCTTGATCCGATTGTGTTTCAGGATACTATAATTACCGAAACTGATCTAATAAGAAGAAAATGGCTTGATAATGATTTTTACGGAGCGACCTTTTCAGCTGAATTTAACCCGAACGCTCCTTTCCAATTAACTTTTGGCGGTGCCATAAACAGGTATGATGGAGATCATTTTGGAGAAATAGTCTGGGCTAGATTTACTTCTCAAACAGAACAAGATTATGAATGGTATAGAAATACCTCTGTAAAAGATGACTACAATTTCTATATAAAAGGTCTCTATGACTTTGGAGATCGGTTTTCTGTGTTTGGAGATTTGCAATTAAGAATGATCGACTACAAGTTGGAAGGAATATTTGATGGGTCACAAGAAAATAGATCGTTAGCTTATAACTTCAACTTTTTAAATCCTAAGCTTGGATTTAACTATGCAGTATCTTCTGAACTAAGTCTATACGCAAGCTATGCTATGGGTCGAAGAGAGCCTGTAAGAAGTGATTTTGTAGATGCACCAGCAGAAGAAGAACCACAACCCGAAAAATTAAATGATTTTGAACTCGGGTTAAAAACTCAAGGATACAAGTTTGCAGCTGAAATTAATGGTTACTTCATGTATTATGTTAACCAGTTAGTTTTAACCGGGGCAGTTAACGATGTTGGAGGATATATTCGTCAAAATGCCGGAGAAAGCTATAGAACAGGAATAGAAATAAGTGGAATTTATAAATTTAGTCCCAAATTTAATCTTGAAGGAAATCTTAGCCTCAGTAGAAATCGAATTGAAGAATTTAATACAGTCGGAACTAATGGACTAGAGACTTATGAAGATACTCAGATTGCATTTTCTCCAAATACTATTGCTGCTTTAACATTTAATTATTCCCCTGCAAAGAACTTGTCTTTTAATCTTATGAATAAATATGTGGGTTCTCAATACCTGGATAATACTCAAAGAGATGCAAGCAAATTAGATGACTATTTAGTCAACGATTTAAAAGTTGGTTATAATCTAGATGTGAAAAAAGGAATTAAGTCGATTTCCTTTGACTTATTGGTCAACAATATATTTGATCAGGAATACATCAATAATGGATATATGTGGGGTGATATTCCATATTATTATCCTCAGGCAGGAAGAAATTTCCTGGCTGGAATGACAGCAAGATTTTAAAATGAAATTTGTTCCTTTTCACGATATACCAAAACCTGAAAAATGCCTTGCGGTCGATTGTACTCACCGCAAGGCATTACCATTAAGTCATTGGAAAGAGGCAGGCTCACCACCAAAACTTCATGATGATACCTCAACTGCAATTACACTGAATGCAATAAAATCAGGTCTCCATTTAGAGTTTGATTATGTTACAAATAATCATTTTGATATTGATGGATTTCTTGGAGTGTGGTCTCTATTAAATCCGGAATTAGGACTTCAGCATGAGGAAATATTCAGACAAGCAGCATTAATTGGTGATTTTCGAGAGTTACCTGATTTATCAAATTCTGACAATTTAACAGCCTTAAAACTTGTATGTCTAATAAATACTCTTGAAAAAAAATTATTTTATGCTCCCTTTGAAGCCCAAGATCAAATCGAAAAGGAAAGCAAAGCATGCGTTGAAAAATATCAATTCTTTAACTCAAAGTTTAATGACTACTTGTTCAACCATGATAATTTCGAGCATTTGTGGATTGACGAATTCCAAAAGGTAATCGAAGGAAATAAAAATATAACTTCTATAATCGATGTTGACCATATCAGACTTAAAATTGTAACCGCTGCAAAACCGTCACATTATTACTCACTTTTTAAAGGTTCTGAGAATTCTGACATGGTTCTTACTATTTATCCAGAGAACAGGTATGAACTTGAATATAAATATACCACCTGGGTAGACACTAATAGAATTTCCTTTCCTAGAGTTGACATGACTTCATTGATTGATACTTTAAATAGTCTTGAAAAAAACAAAGGATGCTGGACAGGTGATAAAATTACAGATACAGGACCAATATTAAGACTAAGTAATGAAAGCTTATCAAAAGCAGAGTGCTTTGACCATCCGTTTAACAGACCGATTCATAAAAGTAGTATCGATAATGACACTTTCATTAATACAGTGATTTCTTTTTATGAGGATGCCTATAAACATATAACTCCGAAAATAAGATATACCTGGAAGGAAATTAAAGAATGGAATATTAACAAAGACAAAATTCAGGATTAAATCTTTAGTTTTACACCATGTCATCTCATCATGTAATCAGGGAAGGTCAGGAACCGGCAGTATATCTCAGAAATACTAATTCTATATATTTAGAAGCACTATTTAACTTGTTAGAATGGAGCCCATATCTGATAGTCAATGACGAAACCTATGAGTTTACAAAAATCCATCAATTAAAAGTCGATGCTATAATTAGTCAAAAATTAGTGTATCAAGAGCCTAATGTTCATATAATTGATTCATCAGAAGATTCTAATGATATTCAACTTTTAGAAAAATGGATAAAAAAGAAGAATTGTGATCTGGTTGAAATTTTTGATACAATAGAAAACATAACCCTTGATATTAGCTTAGATCACTCTATTGGAATTATTGATAGCAAGATTAAATATAGCTATGTGAGGAACTCATTTGAAAAGTGGTTTCCAAAGTTCCAAAAATTGAAAATCAGGAGTACAACAAAAAATCAAGACTTTAACTTCGAAAATATCCAAATAGATGGCCAGACATTCAATGTTATCGCTGAAGGACTGGCCAAAATATCATCTAACTCACCATTCTACATTGGTGAATTTCTAGAATAACCACTGATTACCAGGATATTGCTTAACATCAATTCTTTTATGAAATCCGGGACCATCATGATTAAATGGAAAATACACAATCAATTGATCGCCTCCAGAAAATGCTTCAATCTTTTGAAAATCAACATCTCTTGGAATATTTATCATGGCTTGTACCTTTGGAATCATCACATCCATATTAAATGTTTTAGTTAATGAGCTAACAGTCAGTTTATCGTTAATCACATCAACTTGCAGATCTTCAGGAGCAATACCCGGAACATCTACTTTCAATTCATACATCCCCTCGATTCGTTTAAAAATAACATTAGGTTTTACACTTCCTCCATTAATTGTATTCATGAAGTCTGTCGTCAATAATAAATCATTAGGTATTTTTTTATAAATCTTCATATCATTCTCAACTTTCTTCAAATAATTCGAGATATTTAAAGCAAAGTTTATTCCAATATATTTTTTCATTTGTTATGACAAATAATCAAGCCAAAATGTCGTTTTTAAGAAAATCAAATGACTTATTGTCAGTTTTGATCATTTTTTTATTGAATATACCTTTTGTTTCAAACGCACAATTTTCTACAATTTTTGAGCAATCAAAGGGGAAAAATACTGCCACTTACGAAGAAGGAATAGCCTTTTATAGAAGTCTGGCAGCAAAATACAACACTATCAATATTGATAGTGTGGGGCTTACAGACTCAGGCAAACCTCTACATTTGGTAACCTTCTCATCAAACGAAGTATTTGATTATGAGAAGTTACATCAAAGTGGAAAAAAGATATTGATGATCAACAATGCTATTCATCCCGGAGAGCCTGATGGTGTGGAAGCTTCAATGATGCTCTTACGTGATATAGCCACAGGAAAGGTTAAAGTTGACAAAAACATGGTACTTGCAATCATACCTTTTTACAATATAGCTGGAGTTCTAAATAGAAATAGTTTTACCAGGGCAAATCAAAATGGGCCTGAAGAATATGGCTTTAGAGGTAATGCTAGGAACTTCGATCTTAACAGAGATTTTATAAAATCAGATACCCGTAATGCATTTGCTTTTCACAATGCATTCCTGAAAGTTAAACCACATCTTTTTGTAGATACCCATGTTTCGAATGGAGCAGATTACCAATATGTAATAACTATGGTTTACCCTCAAAAAGATAAGCTTGGGGGAGCAACAGCTAAGGTTCAGGAAGAAATCCTTATGCCGTTCTTGTTTGGTGAAATGGAAAAATCAAAATATCCGGCAGTTCCATATGTTAATGTGTTTGGAAGAACTCCTGACTCCGGCTGGCAACAGTTTTTAGAAGGACCAAGATATTCTTCCGGATATGCTGCTTTATTTCAAACTATTGCCTTCCAAAGTGAAACCCATATGTTGAAGCCTTTTTCTGACAGGGTAAATGCAACCTATCTGTGGCTAAATAAATGTATTAAAGCCCTGGAAACACATGGTGATGCAATTGCCAAAGCTCAGGCAGAAGACAGGAAAAACTTAATGGATCAAACCCGATTTTCGTTAAGCTGGGAAGTTGATACATCCAGATTTCAGACTTTAAAATTTAAAGGTTATGAAGGGGAAACAATAGAAAGTAAAGTTTCAGGAGGTGACAGGCTTTATTATAATCATAATAAACCATTCGTTAAAGACGTTAAATTTTATGATTCTTATAAGCCAGTCAATGTAATCAATGCTCCAAGGTATTACATTGTACAGCAACAATGGCATGAGGTAACATCACGTTTAAAAAACAACCATGTTAAATTGCAAAAAGTTAAAAGCGACACCACCTTACTAGTTTCGTACTATGTTATCAATTCTTTTGAAACGGTAAACAGACCATACGAAGGTCATTATTTACATTACAACATTAAAACCAGTAAACTGACCAAGGAAGTTAACTTGAGAAAAGGAGATTACCTTATTGATGTAAACCAACCTTCAAAGAGATATATCATTGAAACACTTGAACCAGAAGGACCGGATTCATTTTTTGCCTGGAACTTTTTCGATACCAGGCTACAGAGAAAGGAGCATTTCTCGCCCTATGTATTTGAGGATGTGGCTGCAGATCTGATTAAAAAAGATTCAGCATTAAAAAATAAACTTGATCATGCAATAAAAGAAAATTCGGAACTGGAGGGAAATGCCTATGGGCAATTGATGTTTATCTATGAAAATTCAGACTATTCAGAAGAAGCATTTATGGAGTATCCGATTTATCGATTGGATTAATATATTTATCTAAAAGAAAAATCATCACTCAATAATTATAATACTTTTGGCTTTATTTTTTTAAACAAATAGAGCAATGCAAAAGTATATTTTTTTATTAGCCATAGTACTTGGCTTCATGGCATGTAAGGATCAAGAAACTCCAAATCCAATTATTACTGATATTGAGTCAGACTATGCGAATAGGGGAGAGATGATAACTATTACAGGTTCAAATTTTACAAATGAAACTGAAATTGAAATCAATGGGATTCCAGTTGAAATTGTAGGAGTAACTAGTGAAGGAATCCAAATTAAAGTTCCAGAAAACGCAACTGCGGGAGACCTTATTGTAAAACAAGGTAACACAGAAATTAATACCGGGTATTTTCATATTTATACTCCCGCTACTGCACTTTATTATACATTTTGGAATGACAATGAGGTCAGCTTTATTAATCTTTTAGCAAATAATTCAATATCCGTTTTGTACGATAACCAAAACATAAATGACTATCCTAATGGGCTTACACATGACAAAAATGGATATTTATATTTTGCTGAAGAAGTCTCTAATAGAATTATAAAAGCAAAAGAAGATGGATCTTCTTTTGAAGTACTTTATGATTCTGAAGACGGAGTATCTACTCCAAGTTCAATTACTATAGACTATTCAACTAATAAATTATATTGGACAAATAAAGGCAATGGTGCAATTATGGTTGGGAATACTATGGGAACAGAAGTACCTTACCCACTATTTGGTGAACAAGAAGTTTTGTGGTATTCATATGGTATTCAGGTTGATTCAATAAACTCAAAAATCTATTTCAGTGATTTTATAGGCTCTATTAAGGTTGGAGAGTTAGATGGAACAGGAACACCAACAGTTATATACGACACAAATAATACTGACAAAATTTACTGGCCTTCAGATATTTATACAGATTTCCTAAGAGGTAAAATCTATTGGACTGATGAGTCTCTTAGCGTTATAATGGAAGCAAATATAGATGGTTCAGGAGATATAAAGGAACTATTTAACACTAGTGATGGATTAAATAGAACTGATGGCGTTTATGTTGATTATGCAATGGGTAAAATCTATTGGTCAGAAACAAATAATCAACAAATTTGCAGAGGAAATTTAGATGGCTCTGGAGAAAAAGAAGTATTAGCAAACGGCCCAAGATCATATGGTATGTATTTAAAATTTGAATAATTTATTTCAAATTGATGAGACAAAAGCTTTCTGGAATTCAGAAAGCTTTTGTTTATTTATACCTCGCTTAAAAAGATCATTTATCCTATAAAATAAATCATGACAAATAAGTAACCCTTCAGTCAAATTGATTAATTTTAAGAAATTTCCATTTCAATCATGATTCTATTCATGCCATATATCCCAGTCGCCGGATCGGTGAAATAATCAGAGAAGCAAATCACAATTATTCTCTGAAGAAAGTCTATTTCACATTCTTTCACTTTTAATTATTAAATGGCATGAGTCGGTTAATCAAACGATCTAAACATATATTTTATTTAATTGGTCAGTCACTTGGTGGTGAAGATCATTCTTTTACAAAGGGTAGCATTAAAACTGCGCTAATAATCTTGTCGGTTCCTATGATCATAGAAATGGTCTTCGAATCGCTCTTCGCTGTAGTTGACATATACTTTGTAAGTAAAGTTGGCACCGCTGCTGTTGCTTCAGTTGGACTTACAGAGTCTGTAATGACCCTGGTATATTCACTTGCATTTGGCGTAAGTATGGCTGCTACTGCGATGGTGTCAAGAAGAACAGGAGAAGGAGATCATACAGGAGCAGCTAAAGGAGCGGCCCAAAGTCTGATAATCGCTTTACTCCTTTCAGTTACTCTGGCTATCGTTGGCTTGTCATACAGCAACGAAATATTAACATTAATGGGTGCGGAACCTGCATTGGCTGAATATGGCAGCATTTATTTAAGCTGGATGTTCGGGGGTAATATCACCATTGTATTCCTTTTTGTTATCAACGGAATTTTCAGAGGAGTCGGAAAACCCAGGATTGCCATGTTTTCCCTGTTTGTTTCAAACGGGCTAAATATAATTCTTGACCCGTGCCTTATTCTTGGATTGGGATTCTTTCCTGAACTTGGACTAAAAGGTGCTGCTATCGCTACTACAATTGGCAGGGGATTAGGAGTAGCCTTTCAGCTGTTCCATTTATTCAAAGGTCATCATAGTTTGAAATTTTCTAGTGATATGTTCATTCCGGATCTGACAATTCTAAGAAGGCTGTTGAAAATTGCAGCAGGTGGAGTTGGGCAAATGCTCATTAGTTCAGCTGCATGGATATTCCTTGCCAGAATTGTAGCGGAGTATGGCGAAGCTGCATTTGCAGGTTATACAATAAGTATCCGTGTTATCATATTTGCAATATTACCAGCATGGGGGCTTTCAAACGCTGCTGCTACTTTAGTAGGACAAAATTTAGGTGCAGGTGAACCAGAAAGAGCTGAAAAATCAGTATGGATGGCTACAAAAGCAAACCTGGTATTTCTAGGCATTCTGGCATTGAGCTTTGGAATATTTGCTGAAGAGGTAATCAGTATATTTGATGACACACCTGATGTTCTTGCTGTAGCAATTCCATGTTTACAAATTATTTGTTTGGGATATGTTCCATTTGGGTTGGCTATGGTTCTTAGCCAGTCATTTAATGGTGCCGGCGATACACGGACTCCGACCTTAATAAACTTTATTTGCGAGTGGGTCTTTCAAATTCCTGTTGCATATCTTATGGCCAAAACTTTCGGACTTGGCCCATATGGTGTATTTTTGACTGTTGCATTAACTTCAGTTGTGATGGCAACATTATTTTTTATTAGATTCAGGCAGGGAAACTGGAAAACTCAGAAGGTATAAAATGGATAACAAACAATTATTTGTAATAGATCGGGTAGCATCAATGGGGTTCTTTATCACATTGATAATTTATATGAACTATAAATCATTGACAGCTTTACTAATAGCAACATATGTGTTATTGGTAACATCAATTGTAACGAAATTCTTTCTATTTAAAAGATCAGGTCAAAAAGTTTATTTGCTCTTCGCATTTCTTTACCTGGCTCTGGTCGCAGCAGTATTTTATTTTAAATAAGAAAAGGCCCTGATTGATATCAGGGCCTTTTCTTATTATTTCTTATTTTCCTTTTCTCTCTTCATGCTAAGCTTTGGAATTCCATAAGGCTCATTCCATTGCTTCCACATAACATATAGCCCCCCTATTAGGAAAGGTATACTTAGCAGCTGCCCCATGTTAATTAGCATATCATCTTCAAAAGATTTCTGATTAGCCTTGGTAAATTCTAATAAAAACCTGGCACTAAATAACAATACAAAGAAAAGACCAAAAATGACCCCTCTGCCTAATTCCTTATATTTCTTATGATAAAGAATATTTAATACTATAAAAATCCCTAGATATGCTAAAGCCTCATATAATTGCCCCGGGTGACGAGGTACATTATCTACTTGTACGAATATAAAAGCCCATGGCACATCTGATGGTGCTCCAACTATTTCGCTATTCATCAAGTTTCCTAACCTGATACACATCCCAGCCAACGGACCAACTAACGCAAGCATATCCAACAACCACCATTTTTCTATTTTCTTATTTTTGGAGAACAATAATAGGGCTAATAAAACTCCTAAAATACCTCCATGACTGGCTAAGCCCCGAAATCCTGTAATTTCAAACTCAGGTTCAAACTTAAAAGGTAGAAAAATTTCCATCGGATGCTGAGAAAAATACTCCCAGTCATAAAACAAACAATGCCCTAAACGAGCACCAATGATGGTTCCCAAAACAACATAGGTAACTAAAGAGTCAAGATAATCCTGCTCAAGACCTTGCTTCTTAAAATATTTATTTAGAATGATGTAGCTTAAAATAAAGCCACTCGCAAAAAGTAAAGAGTAATAGTGAATAGCCAGACTTCCAAGATCAATCAATATTGGATTAGGATTCCACTCAATAAAATTTAAAAGCATAATCAAGTTTATGGTTAAATTATTGAAGCAAAGATAAAGGTAAATATTAATGAAGCTACCCCGAATAAAGAAAATAGCAATTTAATTATTATTTTTTAGCTTAAATAATACATCAACCGTCTAAAAATTATATTATTTTGTTATTTTGAGGTGAATTTTTAATAAGTGTGATGAGACTATTATCAGTAATATCCTTTTTTATAGTTGGTTCTATTTTCTGTAATGCTCAGGAAGAGCCGGATGTCGTTAGACAAATCACCTATATTAACCTAAAGGATTCAGCAAACCAGCCATTTTTCAAGAGTGGCATGGAGCTATCAAAAATTCTTATTGAGGCTTGTTATAAAGGCGAATTGGACGCGTATTACATTGACTATAAAGACAATAGCAAAATCACAGAAATTTCTCCGGAAGAAGTTGCCAAAGAGCTATCTGCACAAAAAGATGGTGAGATAAACACTAATTTATTTGATGCCTGGTCTGATAATAAAAGATATTCAAAAGGAGATGTTGTTCTATTTGAGGAAATGCTTTACGAGGCTACCCGAGACATAAGAGGTAAGAACCCAAAGAAAAATAGTAAGTGGAAATTAGTAGATTCTGGTAAAGGCCAAATCCCGTACAATTCCCTATACCTTATGGGTATTGATGAAACTGTTCTTACTCACTCCGGAAACGTAAAAAGAATCTTAAACTACATAAGTTTTTATTTACACCCTTTACAAACGGGAGATGACATTCAATACTTAGTATCGTTTGAATTTGATGATGTCAGAAAGTACTTGAGTAAGAGAAATCATTATCTATGGTATAAAAATAATCATGGCCCATGGTGGTCTGGTTCGGTTTTTAGTGATCCTGGACTAAACTATCTTCATCACACAAACTTCTTAAAAGATTTAATCTATATCAGTGAGAATTCTTCATTAAAACCATTTTTACTAAATAGCGAGGGATATAGAGAAGATATACCATTATCAACTATTAATGGTTTAAAAGAGAATGAGTATTACTTTTCGTTTGTTGAAGATGGAATTATTGCTGGAGAAAACATCAATTACATTGAATTACTAAATAATGAAGGACAGCTTATTGCACTTTTTGATTTTTCAGATTACAAAGCTTCAGTTTCAAAAGTATACCAAATTCAATTTACTCCAATAATTTGCACATTCGATATCGCACTTATTATGCGATATTTTAAAACCAGTGATTTATTGAATCCTATGCAAATAGGAAAAAATGGTGTTTTCCTGTTTGATGAAGCAACTGCAGACCCTTTATCTGAAAGCTTTACTTTCGGAACGGAAGTCGATTTCACTCCTGTTGAAATAAAAGGGCCGTTCGAAAACGAAAAGGTATCAAGACTTATTCCTGGAATACCAGGTGCAGAAACTGTTAAATATGGTTTTATTAATGAACTTGTTCAGGCAATAATAAATGGCCAAATAAAAGCTTATGACTCTTTTGATTTTAATAATGAACTAGATTTAAATTCATTAAAGCAAACTTGGTCTGACGCCAATAAAAACCATATTAATCAAGAAAAGCCAATTGAAGTATTATTTGATTATTATCAATCTGTACAGTTCGACAAATTCGGACAAAATAAGAAATATAAATCAAAAGGACTGGCCCTGGTAATTCCTTATTGGTCTAACCCTGGTGGTTTTGACCAACCACTTGCCTTTTTTTCATGGAAAGATATAAACAAACTATTTAAAGATCAGGCTAATTATCCCAATGGAAAATTGTTCCTTCAGGCATTACAGAACGATGAGTTTCAAATGATCTATTTATACAATTCTTATATTAGGCAAAAGTAACTTTACATTTGGTTTTTGCTCAGTATCAAAGAGTTGTTTAAACAATTTTTATTGATTACTGTTAAGCAAGCATTGAGAATATCATTAACAATGACTATATTTGTTTAGACAAAATTTGTAATATGAAGATAGAGGAGGCTATTAAAACAAAAGGGTTAAAAGACAATTACGAAAAAGTATTTGTTAATATCATCTACACAAGTAATTGGTTTAAATCAAAGCTCAAAGATCTTTTTAAACCTTATGACATTACCCAAACACAATATAATGTGTTAAGAATTTTAAGAGGTAAGTATCCAGAGCCTTGTAATCCCGGATATATTACCAGTGTTATGATCGAAAAAATGTCAGACGTAACACGATTAATAGATAGACTAATTGATAAAAAGCTTGTTGAACGCAAGGTTTGTGAATCAAACAGAAGAATGGTTGAAGTTTTTATAACTCAGGAAGGACTTGAGTTACTTGAAAAACTTGAGCCAATAGTTGAATCGTCTCGTATGGATTTAAAAGTTTTAACTACAGAAGAGGCTGATCAACTGAGTACCCTTCTGGATAAACTTAGAGGACAATAAACACTCAATTTTTTAAACCTATAAACAACCATGATAACCCAAATTTCATTTTTACAAGAACCCTGGACAGTTGAATTGATAATTAAAATATGCTTATCCATTTTTTTGGCAATATTATTTCTTCAGTCAGGCCTTGACAAAGTTTTTAATTATAAAGACAACGCAGACTGGTTAAAAAGTCATTTTGCAAATAGCCCGATATCAGGTCTTACAGGCTTAATGATTCCTTTAATAACTCTTTTAGAGACAGTTGCTGGGTTAATTTCTGCAGTAGGTGTGATAATGTTAATAATCTCACAGTCAGAAACTTTCGCTTTTATTGGAGCATTATTAAGCACCTTAAGTATTATTAGTTTGTTCTTTGGACAACGAATGGCAAAAGATTATGAAGGGGCCTCAACTTTAACCGGTTATTTTCTTATCTGCGTTTTTACATTATTCTTGTATATATAACAATTCATAATATACCAATTCGAGGAGGGCCGATTTTTCGGCCCTCTTTTTTTATATGCGATTTAACATGAAGTAAACAATTTAAGCCCAAAAAGAAACAAACTGATTATAGTTGCATAATAATGTCCTAATACCTCGCTATTACTTTTGTTAAAACCACATTGTTATGGAATTTAAAAGAAAAATAGAGGTATTAGTCCTTTCCGACATTCATTTAGGAACATTTGGTTGCCATGCTGATGAATTACTAAAATACCTTAAGAGTATTGACCCAGAAACAATTATTCTCAATGGAGATATTATTGACATCTGGAACTTCAAGAAAAAATACTGGCCTAAAAGCCACATGCTGGTTTTAAAAAAATTCCTTTCAATGGTTGCCAAAGGAAAGCAGGTGATCTATATAACCGGCAACCATGATGAAACAATTAGAAAATTTGCAGGCTTTGAAGTACCGGGATTTAAGGTAGTAAATAAATACTCCCTAAGACTAAATGGCTCAGAAACACTTTTTTTCCATGGTGACATTTTTGATGTTGTAATGGAGCAGGCAAAATGGCTTGCAAAACTAGGAGCTGTTGGCTACGACCTGATAATCTGGCTTAATCACATAGTAAACAACTGGCTAAGATTTTTAGGTAAGCAGCCAATTTCAATGAGTAAAAAAATCAAAAATTCAGTTAAAAGTGCTGTTAAATTTATCAATGATTTTGAAAAGGTT
The DNA here is from genome assembly GCF_012926615.1 of Marinigracilibium pacificum. GTDB lineage: Bacteria > Bacteroidota > Bacteroidia > Cytophagales > Cyclobacteriaceae > Mangrovivirga > Mangrovivirga pacifica. The sequence goes on from NZ_JABBNU010000001.1 coordinate 77,945, forward strand.
TGTGGCGACCTTGCTTCTCAAAACGGCTATGATACTGTGGTATGCGGCCATATACATCAACCAGCAATTAAGAAGGTCAAAACAGATAAAGGAACCATTAACTATCTCAATTCCGGAGATTGGATAGAAAATCTTTCTGCACTTGAATATTCAAAAGGTGAATGGACCCTATATCATTATAATGATGATACAATAGCTCCGGCAATCCCTATCGATGCTGATATTAACTCTGCCTTGAACAACAAAGAGCTCTTTTCCATTCTACAGCAACAGTTTTATAATCATGCCTCATGAAAAAGCCTAAAGTATTATATGCGATTCAAGGAACTGGCAACGGACATATTGCCAGAGCAAGAGACCTTGTTCCCAAATTTGCACAGTTTCTGGATCTCGATGTTTTAATTAGTGGCAATCACTGCGAGGTAAAATTAAATCACCCCGTAAAATACCAAATGCAGGGTTTCGGATTTTACTTTGGAAAAAACGGAGGTATCGACTGGCGAAAAACGATCAGGAAAAACAACATTAGAAAGTTTATTTCCGAAATCCTTAAGTTTGACATAAATCAATATGATTATATTATAAATGACTTTGAGCCTGTCTCGGCATGGGCTGGCAAACTAAGCGGTGTGCCGGTAATCAACTTGTCACACCAGGCTGCAGTTATTGCTAACGAATCGCCTAAACCAAAATATAAAGACTATACCGGACTTGCAATCTTAAAATACTATGCACCATCTCAGGTTTCTTTCGGATTTCATTTTAAGGAATATAATGAAACAATTCAAACTCCAATTATCAGGGAAGAAATCAGGAAAATAAAACCATCAAGCAAGAATCATTTTACCGTTTACCTACCCGCCATCGGGGATAGAAAAATTATCAAAATATTAAACAGGGTAAATACAAAAGCAAGTTGGGAAGTGTTTTCAAAACATACCACTGAAGCCTATGAAGTAAATTCAATAAGAATCTTCCCTATAAATAATGAAAAGTTCATCGAGTCTCTCGCTAGTTGTAGAGGTATAATATGTGGTGCTGGGTTTGAGTCTGTTGCTGAAGCTTGTTTTCTGGGCAAAAAAATTCTGGCTATTCCAATGAAAGGCCAATACGAACAAGCTCTTAATGCTGCAGCAATCAAGGATATTGGTCACAAAACACTAAAATCCTTTAGAAGAAAATATATTTCAGAAATAAATAAGTGGGTTATTTCTAAAACACCTGCAGCAATTAATTACCCGGATAACTCATATAAAGTAGTTAATCAGGTGATTTGGTATGCACAAAATAATATTATTGACAAAAATGAGGCTGTTCTTAGCGGGAGGTACTCTTTCGAACAACCAGTTATCAATGCTGGTTAATAATTAAACTTATAACCAACACCTTTTACAGTTTTGATAATTTCGTCACCCAGCTTCTCTCTTATTTTCCTGATGTGAACATCAACTGTTCTTTCAGCGACAAAAACATCTGCACCCCATACATGATGCAGTAATATTTCCCGACTAAAAATATTCTGACTGTTACTAGCAAGAAAATATAATAAATCAAATTCCTTTTTAGCTAGCTGTATAAACTCTTCGCCTAACTTTACTGTGTAGCTTGCTTTATCTATTGTGAAATCCTTGTTTTCTATTTTGGTTCTATCATCAGATTCCTTGTTATCTCTGCGAAATAAATTTTCGACTTTTTTTAACAATGCTCTTGGCTTGATTGGCTTTATGATATAATCATCACCTCCCACATCAAAGGCTGCTATTTCTGAATATTCCTCACTTCTGGCTGTTAAAAAAAACACGAATGTATCCTTAAACTTAGGCATGTTTCTTAACTGCCTACAAGTTTCAACCCCATCAATCTCTGGCATCATAATATCAAGAATTATAAGGTCGGGACCAAAAACTTTGGCCTTACTCAAAGCATCTTTTCCATTATAAGCTTCCTCTACCTGGTATCCGGCACTATTAAAATTATAAGCTAACAATTCAACCACATCCGGTTCGTCATCAACAATCAAGATTTTTTTATCTGAAATAGCAGGCATGTGTTCTGGTTTAAAAATTTACTGCTAATTTCCTATTTGAATATTATCTTAATGTTAATAGCTGTTTAAAATTGCTTTAAGGATAAACATGCTTTGTTAACTAAACCTGCAGAATTTAAAATACAATAAAAAAAGACTCTTGAAAAGAGTCTTTTAAACAATTAATAACACATTAATCCTGAACCAATTGGACTCCCATCTGGCATCTTCGTAGGACTAATCTCTATTTCTGGTTTTTCTCCATTCAGATACCTGTCTATTGTCAATTTGAGAAATTTATCCTCAGACACTTTAGATTTCCCTAATCTGTTAGATATAGCACTTAAAAATGAAATACAATCTGATTTAACTGTTACTGAGCTACTTGAATTTTCTGCCAGCATTATCACATTTCTAATTAACTGATGTCTAACTGAATAAATTATCTGATCACCCAGAGAATTTTCATTTAACTCTTTAATCAAATTATCATAAGCTATATTCATTAACTCAACTGCAGAAAACAGCTCATCATTCATACTACTTTGGATTGCGAGCCTGTTCATTCTTTGAGCATTTAATAATGCCCCGTAGGTATATGACGATGCAGACTCTGCTATGCTTACCGGATCAAGTACCGGATCGGTCTTTCCTATTAATGATTCTCTACCTTTATAATCTCCATATGATTTTGGAGGAATTACTTTTAATATCTCCTCATTAAGCTGCAGGTTTTCCAAGGTCACGGTTTGTAAAATTGCGCCTAATGCTTCCCTTTGTAATTCAGGTGCAACAAGAGAATTAACTACGTTTCCTTCTCCTTTAATACTATACCTATAGTCTACACCTCCAATTATTTTTACAGCAGCTTCAAGTTGATACCTATGAAAAAAGTATAATGGTGCTAAAATTTCTTCCAGATCTGAATATGGTCGGCCATCTGCCAGATTATTTACTCCAAAATCGGATAATGCCTTTTTCCTTATGTTGAGCACTCTGATTAACTCTTTATCAGCCCTGGTTCCATTATCCCACAAATGGGTACTTGGATGTGCTCCATACATCGGTCTGGCATCCTGATCTGAAAGAAAGTATATTCCTTTTGAAGCAGCAGAAGTGATTATAGATGTTCTTTCACTTTCTGAATGATCTCCATATCCAAAATTAATTGCTACCTTATCCCATTCTCCAACTCCAACATCATAGGCGGAGTCAAACTTTAAGTTTCCTTTACTATCTTGATAAATATACGGATGTGGGTAATCCATAACTGATTCACGCCCATAGGCGCTGGAGGCATAATTATGTGCTAACCCCAGAGTATGACCAACTTCATGTGCTGATAATTGCCTTATTCTTGCCAATGCAAGGGCCATGTGTGGTGCTGTATTTGGATTTAGTCCATATGCCGGAACTAATGCCTGGGCAATCAAAAAATCCTGTCTTACTCGTAACGACCCCAATGTAACCATTCCTTTAATTATCTCACCTGTCCTCGGGTCAGGAATAGTCATGCCGTAAGACCAACCTCTTGTTGACCTGTGTACCCACTGGATTACATTATAGCGGCAATCTAAAGGATGGATTGAATCAGGAAGTATTTCTACTTGAAAAGCATCAATATATCCAGCACTCTCAAATGCCTGATTCCACCACCTGGCACCATCAAGCAATGCTGAGCGTACCGGCTCGGGAGTACCCGCATCAAGATAATAAACTATAGGTTCTACAGCTTCAGACTTTTCCTTTTCCGGGTTTTTCTTTTCAAGACGATGACGAGTGATAAACCTTTCTTTCACCGGCTGATCGATAGGAGTGGCGTAATTATACCGGGTCAAATCAAAATACCCACTTCCCGGATGAAACTTCACAGGTTTGTAATTGCCATCCGGCAATGCTACAAAACTATTTCTTACCTGTACTGTAACAGCATCAGGTGAGGGTGTTACACTTCTTATCTCATATTTCTTCGGCTCCCCTCTAAAGGTAAGCATGGTTTCAAATTCTGTGTTTTGAGGGAAATTAAAACAGTTTTCAGAGATGATGACAGAAGATTGTTTATCCAGGGCATAAACTCCCTGCCCCTGATTTTTGAGCGTTTTTGAGATACCATGTGAATCGCGGGTAAGAAAATCTGTTATATCAATCCAATCACCACCGATACTGCTAAATTTCTTTTTTTCTAATGTAAAAGATGCCAAAACAGACTTTGCAAATGCCTCCTCAACAGCTTTTTCTTCCAGGATATTATCAGTATCAGCTATATAACTTGAATTAGGTTCAATTAATAAAACCTTATTGCCATATTTACTAAACTTTACCATTCGTGAGTTTCCCAGCTGACCACGATCGAGACCAATATCATTTGATCCAACACCCGCTGCGAGAGAATTTATATATAAGAAAAGACTATCATAATGATCAATCTTCAGATAGACTTTTTGATTCTCAGAATCTATATGATAATTTAAAAAACCATCAACTATTACCAGACTGTCGCTGAAATCACTTTGTGAAGTTGAAGAATTGGTATGAGTAGTTGAGCAACCGGCAAAAATAACCGGAATTAAAAGTAGAACTAGTCGGAATTGTTTTACCATGTGCTTTTGATTTCGATTTGAACCATCAAAATACAAAAACACACATTATTAATATAATCCTAAACAGACATTTTATCTTTCAAAGACTACAAATGGCTTGTCGGCATGAAGTCGTTCACTTGTTACCTTACCATTATAGTTGAAATGAACAATGTTTGACTGGTCATCATACTTTTCAAAAATCAATGTGTTGCTAACATAGAGCTTTGAAACAAGTTCAACATTATTTACTTCAATAAAAACCATCAACGCATCCTGATCTATTTGAGACCCAAGATAACTTAATGAAGTATTCTCATCATCAACTTTAAGCTTGAAATTTTTCAAAAAATAAGGTTTAAGTATCTTATCAAGCTCACCATTCTTTGACAAAACAATAACATCTAAAGTTTGTCCTGTAAGATCATTTAAAGCTAACTCAAGGTCATCCAAAAATACCCTTGAAGTAATTTGTAAAGATTTTTCATCCTTATTGTGAACAATATCAGTCACACTTACGTGAAATGGATGTAGGCTTGAAAAAATTGAAATAATTACCGTTAATAATATTTTTGACGTCATATTAGATCGTTTATATATGTAAAGTTACTATAGTTTATTAATATTGAACTTTTAAGGAGTCACAAAAAATATACCTGTTTTATTTATGGATAACTTTTTGCTCTATTTTGAGCTGGGCCTCAGGCATATATTAGACATTCACGGATATGATCATATTTTGTTTGTGATCGCTCTCGGAATAATATTTGTGTTTAGAGATTGGAGAAGGGTTTTAGTGTTGATTACAGCTTTTACAATAGGGCATAGCATTACATTGGCCTTATCAGCATTTAATGTAGTTGACTATGATCACCAAAAAATTGAAAAGCTTATTGTATTGACTATTCTCATCACCGCAGTAGCTAACTTATTCAGAAAAAAATATTCTGATAGCAAGAAGCTTATAAGCATGAATTCTGTTCTTGCTTTGTTTTTTGGATTAATTCATGGATTAGGTTTTAGCACCTATTTTAAAACAATATTAGGAAGAGAAAAGTCTATTATTGGACCATTATTTGCATTTAATATTGGCTTGGAAGTGGGTCAAATAATAGTTGTTTTTGTTGTGTTACTGGCTACATCTTTATTTGTAGATCTTGCCGGTGTAAAAAGAAGAGATTGGGTTTTAATAATCTCTTCAGCCATTGCAGGAATAGCCGTAACATTTTTATTACCGTAGTAATTAATATATACAAGTAAATAAACTATAAACAATACATTATGAAGAAAGTATTTCTATTATTTTCTTTGGTTTTTCTTTATGGCATCTCATTTGGCCAGGGGAAATACGAAGGAAAATTTGAGCAAATGGGAACAATGCTGCCTTCGCCAAATGTATACAGAACGGCTTCGGGTGCTCCCGGACCTGAGTATTGGCAGCAGCGCGCTGATTATGACATCGATGTTACATTAGATGACAATAAGCAGACCATTACTGGAAAAGAAACAATTACCTATTACAACAATTCACCAAACCCATTAAGCTATCTATGGGTTCAGCTTGACCAAAATGTAAGATCTCCGGAATCAAATACTCCGAAAGTATCTACAGGAGGGATGAGAGACTCATTATTTTCTAAATGGGTTCCTGGAATTGCAGCAGATGAATTTGAAGGTGGCTTCAAAATTAAATCTGTAACCGATTCAAAAGGTAAAGCTCTTAGCTACTTCATCAATAAAACAATGATGAGAGTTGAGTTACCTGCAGTAATGAATAATGGCGATACATTCATCTTTGACATTGAGTGGTCGTATAACATTAATGACCGTATGACTGGTGGTGGTCGTTCAGGCCTTGAGTACTTCCCTAAAGATGATAACTACCTTTATACTATTGCACAGTTCTACCCTAGAATGGCTGTTTATAGTGACTTCCAGGGATGGCAAAACAAACAATTTCTAGGAAGTGGTGAGTTTGCTCTTCCATTTGGTAACTATGAAGTATCAATCACAGTTCCTTCAGATCACATTGTAGCTTCAACTGGTACTCTTCAAAATCCTGAAGACGCTCTAACTAAAGAGCAAGCTAAAAGATTCGAGAAAGCTAAAAAATCATTTGATGAGCCTGTTTTCATCGTAACTGAAGAAGAAGCTATCGCAAATGAAAAAGAAAAAGCTAATGACACAAAAACATGGACATTCAAAGCTGAAAACGTTCGTGACTTTGCATTTGCTTCATCAAGAAAATTCATGTGGGATGCGCAAGCAGTTAAATTACCAAACGGAACGACTCCTTTAGCAATGTCTTTCTACCCTAAAGAAGGTAATCCTCTTTGGGAGCAAGAGTCTACTAAAGCTGTAAAAGCAACTTTAGAAACTTACTCTAAATACACTATTGACTACCCATATCCGGTTGCAATTTCAGTTCATGCTGCTTCAATAGGTATGGAATATCCTATGATCTGTTTCAACTTCGGTCGTCCGGATGAAGAGGGTAACTATTCTGAATCAACAAAATACAGAATGATCGGTGTAATCATTCATGAGGTTGGTCACAACTTCTTCCCAATGATCATTAACTCTGACGAGCGTCAGTGGACTTGGATGGACGAAGGATTAAACACTTTCGTACAATACAGAACTGAAGTTGAACAGTATGACAACTTCCCTTCAAGAAGAGGTCCGGCAGCTAACATTGTAAGATATATGAAAGGTGATAAGCAATTTATCAGACCTATCATGACAAACTCTGAGCAAATTCTTCAGTTTGGAAACAATGCTTATGCTAAACCAGCGACTGCTTTAAATGTGCTTCGTGAAACAGTAATGGGGCCAGAGCTTTTTGATTATGCATTTAAAGAATATGCTAGAAGATGGGCATTCAAACACCCAACTCCAGCAGACTTATTCAGAACAATGGAAGACGCTTCTGCAGTTGACCTTGACTGGTTCTGGAAAGGATGGTTCTTCTCAACTGACCATACTGACATTTCAGTAGACAATGTAAAATGGTACAAGTACACTGAAGATAAAGCAGTTCTTGAAAATCAAGTAAGTGCTAATTCAAGCGAGGAAGCAGGAACCGCAACAGATGGAGCTAATGCATTTGAAAGTGATCCTCTGTACTTCACTGTTACAGAAACTCCAGACAGATATTATGGAGAATTCATGAATAGAGTTGATGACAGCGAAATCGTTTCTAAAGCGAAAGATAAAAACTTCTACGAAGTAACTTTCTCAAATGTAGGTGGACTTGTTATGCCTATTATCGTTGAGTTTACTTACGCTGATGGCACAACAGAAATCGAGAAGATCCCAGCTGAGATCTGGAGAAGAAATGAGAATGTAGCTGTTAAAACTTTTGTAAAAGAAAAAGAAGTAACAAGAATCACGGTTGACCCGAATCTTGAGACAGCAGATACAGAGCTTGAAAACAACGTTTACCCAAGAAAAGATGTTAAGTCTGCCTTCGATAAATTTAAAGAAGGAACCAATTAAATAATGATATTAACGTTTATATAAAAGAGGCCGGAAATTCCGGCCTTTTTTTTACATTTGTGTAAACTGAAACTTATAATATGAAAAGACTGCACATACTAGCGCTTACTTTTCTTTCGATATTTATAGCATCTGCACAAGGAAAGTACGAAGGGAAGTTTGAACAACTTGGAACTATGCTGCCTTCTCCTAATGTATACCGAACTGCTTCGGGAGCACCAGGACCGGATTACTGGCAGCAAAAAGCTGATTATAACATTAAAGTTTCCATTAACGACCAGACACAGGTATTGACTGGTGAGGAAACTATTACTTATTATAATAATTCTCCAAACCCATTGATCTACCTATGGGTACAATTAGACCAAAACATCAGAACTCCTGAAAGTGTAGCTTCTAAAACTGAAAAACAAAGAATGGGGTCACAAATTCCTTCTAAAATGCTAAAGGCTTCAACAGAGTTTAGTGGATATGAAGGAGGTTATAAGATTACAAAAGTTACCGATCAAAATGGTAATGGCCTTAATCATACAATCAATGGTACAATGATGAGAATTGATCTTCCTACAGTATTATCTACAGGAGATACATTTACTTTCAACATTGACTGGTCTTATAACATCTATGACAGAATGTATGTTGATGGCCGTGGTGGTTATGAGTTTTTCCCTGAAGATGGAAACTATGCTTATACTATTGCTCAGTGGTATCCTCGTGTAGCTGTATATAGTGATTTCGAAGGATGGCAAAACAAACAATTCCTTGGAAGAGGTGAGTTTGCCCTAACATTTGGTGACTTCAATGTAGAAATTACTGTTCCTGAAGACCATATCGTAGCTGCAACCGGTGAGTTACAAAATGCTAAAGATGTTTTATCTAAAACACATTTAAAAAGATTTGAAAAGGCTAAAAAGTCATTTGACAAGCCAGTTATTATTGTAACTCAAGAAGAAGCTATAGAAAACGAAAAGGAAAAAGCAACAAAGAGTAAGACCTGGGTTTTCAAGGCTGATAATGTAAGAGACTTTGCCTTTGCTTCTTCAAGAAAATACATCTGGGACGCGCAAGCGGTACAAGTAGGAGATAAAACTCCTCTAGCAATGTCTTTCTACCCTAAAGAAGGTAATCCACTTTGGGAAGAAGAATCTACTAAAGCGGTAAAAAATACATTGATCACATATTCCAAGCACACAATAGACTATCCTTATCCGGTAGCTATCTCTGTTCATGCTGCAAATCAAGGTATGGAATATCCGATGATCTGTTTCAACTATGGTCGTCCTTCTGAAGACGGTACTTATTCACAAAGAACTAAAGAAGGAATGGTTGGTGTGATTGTTCACGAGGTTGGACACAACTTCTTCCCAATGATCATTAACTCTGATGAGCGTCAGTGGACATGGATGGACGAAGGTCTTAACTCTTTTATGGAACATGTTACTCTTAAAGAACATTATTCAGATTTTGACTTAACATGGGGTACTCCTGAAGGCGTGATTAACTACATGAAAGGTAGCAAAGAATTTATCAGACCTATCATGACTCAATCTGATAATATCCTTCAATTTGGTTATAACGCTTATGGCAAACCATCTGCAGGACTTGTAATGCTTCGTGAAACAATCATGGGAGAAGAGTTATTTGACTATGCGTTCAAAGAATATGCAAAAAGATGGGCTTTCAAACACCCAACTCCTGCAGATTTCTTCAGAACGATGGAAGATGCATCTGCTGTTGACCTTGACTGGTTCTGGAAAGGCTGGTTCTACTCAATCGATCACGTAGATATTTCAATTGATAATGTAAAGTGGTATAAGTATACTGAGGACAAAAAAGTTCTTGAAAACCAGGTAGACGTGCAGGCTTCTGCTGAACCAGGAGGGGAGAATAAAAATAACTCATTTGAAAATGGTCCGTCTTTCTTTACTATTACTGAAACTCCTGACCAGTATTATGGAGAATTCAAAAACCGTGTTGATGACAGTGAAGTAGTAGCGAAGGCTAAAGACAAAAATTTCTATGAGGTGACTTTCTCAAACAAAGGTGGTCTGGTAATGCCTTTAATTCTTGAGTGGCATTATACTGATGGCACAACTGAGAAAGAAGTTATTCCTGCAGAGATCTGGAGACGTAATGAAAACGAAGTGTCTAAGGTATTTGTAAAAGAAAAAGAAGTAGCAAAACTAGTATTTGATCCGGAAGGAGAGCTTGCTGATGTTGAGCCTACTAACAATACATTCCCAAGTGCAGATCTTGAATCAGCATTTGATAAGTTTAAAAAAGAGAATGAGAACTAATTAAGATTAGTTTAAAAAAATAGAAAGCCATGGCAAGTTGTCATGGCTTTTTTAATGCGCTTTAAGTGCCAAAATACTCACTTCCAAATCCTCTCCTAAATTGTATGTGTTATGATAAATTGCAAAAGTTCGGTTGCCAACTGAAACAAGGTAGTTTGTTGAGTATTGCACCTGATTATCATAATCTACCTCATATTTAATTTTCACAAGTTGAGAATTACCTTCATAATGCTTTCTTTCAAGCAGATTATAGCTTGTTGCCATGCTATTTACATTTTCTCTGAATTGTTGATTTAACAAGCCCAGATAGATTCCCGCTACCCGGCTATTAAGATCTATGTATTCATTCCATGGAAAAAAGACAATTGTGTTTCTATGGTCATTAGAGTCAACAAATACTACCGGAGAATTTTCAGTACCCTTAAATTGTTTTAAAAATGCCTGCATTCTAAAGTCAAGCTCTTCGTTCAAGCCAGATTTATATGCTGCATAATATTCAGGAATCTGAAATTTAACTTTTGCAGATTTTACCTCAATTGTTTTCCCCGTTTTTTCTGTCGGATTACAACAAATCAGAAAGCAAAAAAACACTAGGAAGGTATATTTACAGGTCATTCTCTATTATAATGAAATTATATCAACATTCAACAATAATAGTTCTACCTATGTCTTTATAAAAGTTAAATTTTATAAATGTTCCTAATGTAATCTCATGGAGAATTTAATATCAAAAGAACTTTAAAAGAATTGACATTGTCGCAATAATAGCAGAAAAACTTAACCAAACAGTTACTAAATTCCTCTTAGATATATCCTTTTTATAAAACATCACTGTAAGAGTTAAAACAGAAAATATTGAAACTAATCCTGATATAAAAAAAGGATAAGACAAAAAATACCCATAATATCTTCCAGCTATAAAAGAGAACATGAAAACTAAAACTCCCAATAAATAGGCCCAAAATATTAATACTTCTAAACTCATTTGCATCCTATTTCTGATCTATCAGGATTTATTACTATCTTCTAATTTTCATCTCCTGTTCTTGCAAATTCATTGATTATAAATGGTTTTGACAAAAAGCATAAATAGTTTATCAAGTTAACATAGGGCTTAAAAGTCCTTTTGTTAAGAATTTAAAGAAATACAATAGATTTATATTTATTCAACTATCTAATTTTTTCTGAATAAATTTTGATGAAAAAACCAATATCGGGATGGTTATTATTATTAATACAACACTTCTCCACATAAAATTTCTTATAAATGTACCTTCAATAATAAAAGGAAAGTACATCCCAAAAAGTGCTATTAACATCAAAATTGAGGCAATTAGCCATTTATCAATTTTGGTAATATTTATAATAATGACATATATAAAGGCTATTAAAAAATAAACCCAAAATAAAAATAAAAACATTAAAAACGGATTCATCCATACAACTCCATCAGGATTCATTATATGAACAAAAACAATACCTGCTAAGTAATGAAACACAAATACAATTAGACTAGTAAAAAAGGCTATTTTTAAATTTTTCATCTGTTGTCAAGTTAATCACATCCTAATTCTGAAATAGAAATATCCCTCCGCTGTTTGGAGTGTTCCGCAGGACAACTTCAAACTTTTGTATGAAATGCAGAGTCTGTGACTCGGACATGCTTAGACTAACAAACATCATTTAACTCTGGCTCACTATTATAGAGAAACAAACTTTTTTAATTGACCGGGATACAATCCCTGATTTTCTTTTTTAAAGCCTAAAGTTAAGCTGTCGCTAAACTCCTAATAACAGAGGATAAAATAAAAATCAAGTAAGCTGTCTATATTAAAAAAATATACCTGGATTAAATATGTGTTTTCTTAATCCAGGTTTATCAAATATTAATAATTATTCAGGTTTTTTTAATAAATATTTTCGCTACCAGGAAATCGAAAAAGACTAATAATACAATTTGAGTTATAAGAAAGAATGGTACCCTCCAATCTAAATCTTTAAAATAATCATCATCTAAAATCAGAGGGGTTATTATTATTAAATATATGACAAATACCCCAATAGATGCTGTAATCCATTTATTCCAATTAAATTTCTTCATCAAAATCAAATGAATATAAACTGCAGCAAAATAAAACAAATAAGTGAGTACAAATAAAGCAAGAGGGTTAAGTAATGGAATATATCCCTGTGGCTGAATTATATCAAATACAATAAGAGTCGTCCCTATAGTAATGATAGCTAGAGACCACAATAAACTGGTATATACCGCACGCTTCAACATTTTTATAATTATTTAATTTTTACACTTTAATTCTGAAATCGATTTCTCACCATTTAAAAAAGATTCTAAATCGGTACTGTCAATTCTTTTAATGATGGAATCAATTATCTCAGATTTTCCTTCATTTTCTGGATCATTAATCCAACTTACAAGGTTCTCCTGCAGGGAACTCCATAATTCTTCGCCTCCATCAAAAGCAGAATACTCCATAATATCTCCAATCATATCGTCTGTCCATTCTGCTATCCTATCTACTCCACTAGTATAAAATGTATATGTACCATCCGGATTAGTTATCAAACCAAATTCTCTATTCCCACTAACTGGATGACTATAATCTTGCTTTGTATATATTGTTGAGAAAACCCAAGTTTGATTTTGTTGATCTGTACAAAGAACTGAACCGTCTTGTTGTCCAATTTGAATACCGAAATAAGGTTCTCGTAACTTAATATCAAATCTCATCACAGTACCCAAATAATCTGAGCCTTCCCACTTCGTCATTTCCACATCATTATATGCTCCAAAATTCGAGTTATTACTAAAACAAATATCTGCAAAATTCGTTCGGATATACTCAAAAAACTCCTTACCAGTAAAGCTATCTCCTGTTGCTGGGTTATTAGGAAGCTTATCAATATGTACTGGAAAATAATCCATATTTACCACTGCACCATCTGCATCTTCAAGATATTGCATTTCAATATCATAACCTTCTTTATTTAGTTTTTCAACTCTTTCAAGTACTTTTGAATTGGGTTTATGATCAGCTAATCCAAGCCACTTTACTTTTAATTCATCACAATCAATATCTAACAACAAATATGGATCCTCAGCTAAAGCATCTTTTAATGCATCTAACCTTCTTTGCTTTTCCATATCAGCACAGTAACTCTCACTAAACCCTTCGAGACATAAATCAAGAGATCCATCGATAGGAATTCTGTCTTTGTCTAAAGGATCACTACTAGTTTTTGGAACACCACCTCCTAGAGGATCACCTAACTCTTCAACTTCATCACCTCCACCACCAGGGCTATTATCTGGAGGACATATATCAAATTCCTGAACAGTAATCTCAGTAACAGAACAGTTGTCTCCAACACAGGCTTCTGTCCATTCAATTAGTATCCATGGTTCGCATACTAATCTACTTACAGAATTATTTTGATTTGAAATTAATTCTCCTTTAGTATATGTTGAACTTATAAGAAGCTCGCCATCTAGTGAATTCACTTCCACAGATCCTGTGAAATCACTTAAATCACCACTATAATTTTTTGTCGCCCATTCAACATCCGGCTTTAAACTAAAAAGATATGCTCTTTCTCCAGTTTCCCTGCTTTTAATTATTAAATAATCTAATTTTTGATCATCAAATTTTCTAATCGGAATTGTATACGTTAATAGGCTATTATCAGAATTTGCAACTAAATGAACATCACTCCAATCTAAATAGCTTAACCACCAGTATCCTGATTGATTTCGCTGTAGTTCATATTTATTCTCAATTGAAGATTTAATCCTATCTAAATTTGCATCCGTTTGATAACTAACTTGTGATCTGCCAAAATCTGGTTTTGTAATAATTGTTTCATTCTGACTACATGCAAGCAATAGTAGACAAAATGAAAAAAAAAATACTCTTTTCATTGTGTTAATTGTAATTGGTTGATAAATTTTTAATCCTAATTATTGAAAGATATGCAATATTAGAAAAGATTGATTCGATTAAAAAGCTTCAGATATAATATTTAATATATCATTTATAAATAAATGCTGATCAACCTCAACAATACGTTTTATTTATTCATATAGCTAATAACACTTAACACTGATTCGGAAAAAATTAGATTACTTTTTATATCGGCATATCTAATTAATAATTCTTTACAGGTTTGCTTTTCTGCTTGCTTCATGTTTTGAATATTATACTCAAAAGGCCGCTGTAAAATATTGATATACCAGCCTACATCTTTACCTCCTATATCAATCCACCAATTATATATTTCGGGAATATGATCAACATTTAATGTTGAAATTGTAGGTGTGAGCTTAACCTCTATATTAGGCTCATCAATCAACCTTTTGATGTTTCTTTCCAACACTCTAAATACCTGTCCTGTTCTGATTTCTTCTCCATGTTTTCCGATGCCGTCAACACTGACCATCACTTCAACATCTTTAAAGTTCTTCCAGATTTCAAGAATGTCTCTTTGCTTAAATTTAAGCGTTGACAAATTTGTGTTGTATCGAAGTTTAGGTTGGGCACCCCCTTCAATTAGCATATCAAGTAATTGATAGTGCTCTTCCATTAGTAAAGGCTCTCCTCCGGCAAAATAAAACTCATCGGCCTGTGCTAGAATTGTCTTATTCTGCTCAAAGAATTTATCTACATTTTCAATGTTTTTAATTATTGCCTGGTCGGCAGCAGTATTTCCCCTTTCTTTTGCCTCCTCAAACCACTTTGAGCTTGCCCCATGCCAGCAGGTCCGGCACTTAAAATTACATACATTCGAAAACCTAAGGTCCCAGTAAACAGGCTTTTGTTTCAAAAAGCCTTCAGATGTATCCAAAGTACGGTCCAGATACCTATTAAACTTTCGGTTGTTTTCTATTCTGAGACTCTCTGCTCCACCTTCTTCTAGTTTATAACAACCACTACAGGCTTTGACTTTTTTGCCCGAAAGCATCTTCGATCTCAATTCCTTGAATTTATCTCCATTCCAGATTTCATCAAGTGAATTTTTATTAATATTTCCCAGTGGTTTAGAAGCAATACAACAAGGTTGAACTCTTCCATGCAGACCTACATGGAAATGGATCCAAGGCAAAATACAAAAGGCCTTATTTAGTTCTGGCTCGTTCATTTAAGATCGGAAAAATAATCTCTTTCAAGATCCACATTCCCACCTGTTAGAATTATACCTACCTTCTTATTTTTAAATACTTCAGGATTTTTAATAATCGCAGCCAGCGGAACTGCGCAAGATGGTTCAATAATAATTTTCATGCGCTCCCACACTAATTTCATAGCACGAAGTATTTCTTCATCCTTGACGACTAATATATCTTCAACGCCATCTTTTATAACTTCCCAGGTTATTTTTCCAACAGTAGTCATCAAGCCATCAGCAACTGTAGATGGCACATGACTTTTGACTCTTATACCTGTCTTTAAAGATCGATAAGCATCATCTGCACCTTCAGGTTCTCCCGCATAAACCTTTATCCCTGATGAAAAAAGTTGCGCCGATAAAATTGTTCCTGCCAAAAGTCCTCCACCACCAACAGGCGCAATTAAAGCATCCAGACCCGGTACTTCTTCAATTAGTTCCATAGCGCATGTTGCCTGGCCAATAATTACGTTTTCATGATCAAATGGAGGTATGAAGTAGGCTCCTATTTCATCGACTACTCTGGCAAGATTAGTTTCTCTAGCCTCCAAAGTAGGTTCACATAATATCACTTCTGCTCCATAACCCTTAACCGCAGCAACTTTAACACTGGGAGCATTCTTGGGCATAACCACATAAGCTTTCGTGCCAAGTATTTGTGCGGCATAAGCTACTGCCTGCGCATGATTACCACTAGAATGTGTTGCAAACCCTTTACTTCTTTCTTCCTCAGAGAGAGATAGCGCTGTATTTATACCTCCTCTGGCCTTAAATGCACCAATCTTTTGAAAATTTTCGCATTTGAAATATAATTCAGACCCTGTAAGTTCATTAATATACTTACTGGTTAGCACAGGGGTATTATGTATGTAGGGTCCGATTGCTTCCGCAGCAGATAATATATCTTCTTTGGTGGTTGATCTTATATTCATATTAGTGTGCCTCAAGCCAGTTTTGTCCGGTACCTGTTTCAACTTCCATTGGTACTGCCAGATCAGCAGCGCCCATCATTCTTTTTGGTATTTCTGATTTAATGAGATCTAGCTCATCTTTATGAACATCAAAAACAAGTTCGTCATGTACCTGAAGGATCATCCTGGATTTAAGGTTATTCTCCTTCATCCAGTGATGAATATCAATCATAGCGACCTTTATAATATCAGCCGCACTACCCTGGATTGGCGCATTGATAGCATTTCTCTCTGCAAAGCCCCTGTTAGTAGCATTTCTTGAATTGATATCACGTAAATACCTGCGACGACCTTTTATAGTCTCAACATATTCATTATCCCTTGCCTTTTGAATTACATCATCCATATATTTTTTTACTGAAGGAAACTCTTCAAAATATGTATCAATCAATTCTGCGGCTTCTTTACGAGGAATATTTAATCTTTGTGATAGGCCAAATGCAGAGATACCATAGATAATTCCAAAGTTTGCGGTTTTTGCCTTTCTTCGCATATCACTATCAACTTCGGCAATATCAACCTTAAAAATCTTGGCAGCGGTAGCCGAGTGAATATCAACCCCATTTTTAAATGCCTCAATCATATGTTCGTCACCACTAAATGACGCCATAATTCTTAATTCTATCTGTGAATAGTCTGCTGCAAGTAAAGTAAAATCTTCATTTCGTGGAACAAAAGCCTTTCTGATCGCTCGACCCTTTTCTGTTCTAATAGGAATATTCTGTAGGTTTGGATTGGTACTACTTAACCTTCCTGTTGCAGCCACTGCCTGATTATATGATGTGTGAATTCGTCCATCAATTTCACTAATCAGTTCAGGTAGTGCATCAATATATGTAGATTTCAGCTTTTGAATTTCCCTGAAATCAAGAATCTTTTGTGCAATTTCATGCTCATTAGCTAGTCGTGAAAGAATTTCTTCACCTGTGGCATATTGACCGGTTTTTGTCTTTTTCGGGCTCTTATCAATCTTTAACTTATCAAAAAGTATCTCTCCCAATTGTTTAGGCGATGCGATATTAAATTCTTCACCTGCTATTTCAAATATTTCCTTCTGAATCTCTTCAAGGTCTTTTTCCATTTCTTTTGAAGAAACTGCCAACTCATCCTTATCAACCCTTATCCCTTCAAATTCCATAGCGGCCAAGACTTCAACCAAAGGAGATTCTAATTCAGTAAGAAGACTTTCCATATTTAGGTTTTTAATCTCCTTATCAAGCTTGCCTTTAAGCCTTAAGGTAATATCAGCATCTTCCGCAGCATATACTCCGACCTTTTCAATTTCTACATCACGCATATTCCCTTGATTCTTTCCTTTCTTACCAATTAAGGTTTCAATACTCACTGGGGAATAATTCAGATAGTTTTCAGCAAGAACATCCATGTTATGTCTTTGCTCTGGCTCAATCAGGTAGTGAGCAAGCATTGTATCATAATACGGCCCTGAAACCTCGACTCCATATTTTTTAAGAACAAGAATATCAAACTTTAAATTTTGACCTATTTTGGTAATCTTATCATTCTCAAAAACACCTTTAAATCGATTAACGATTTCTTTAGCTTTCTCAAATTCTTCAGGAACAGGGATATAATAAGCCTCTCCTTCCTTGTATGAAAAAGAAAGTCCTACCAATGAGGCTTCAAATGCATTAACTGAATTTGTCTCAGTATCGTAACAAACCTCCTTTTGCTTTTCTAAATACTTAATTAACCGGTCGATTTCTTTATCTTCAGTTAATGTATAGTACTCGTGCTCTACAGTCTCGATGGTTTTCATAGCTTCCGGAGCAGCTTCTGAAACCTCCTCTTCAGCAACCTGAGCAAACATCTGTAACTGACCTTGGGAGTCTGCTTCTTTTGGCTGCTCTCCAAAAACTCTTTTTAACAAAGTACGAAATTCAAGCTCTTCGAAAATTTCTTTTATTTGCTTTTCATCCGGACCTGAATACTCCAGCGCTTTTGCGTCAAAATCAATTTCACAATCAATCTTAATTGTTGCGAGCTCCTTAGAAAGAATTCCCTGCTGACCAAACTCAATTACCCTTTCTTTCTGTTTTCCTTTTAATTCATCTGCATGGGCAACCAGATTTTCTACCGTACCATACTCTTTTAATAATTTCGAAGCAGTCTTAGGTCCAATTCCAGGAATTCCGGGAATATTATCAACACTATCTCCTTGCAACCCAAGCATATCACGTACCTGGTCAACATCTTCAATATCCCATTTCTGTTTTACCTCTTCAACTCCCAAAATATCGACCCCATTACCCATAAAGGCCGGTTTATATAAGAATATATTTTCTTCTACTAGCTGAGAATAATCCTTATCAGGAGTCATCATATAAACTGTAAAACCTTCTTTGGCTGCCTTTTTACTCAGAGTTCCAATAACATCATCGGCTTCCATCCGTGGAACTTCAAGGATGGGAATTCCAAAACCTTCAATTATTTTTTTAACCCAAGGCACACCGGCTTTAATATCCTCCGGAGTTTCCTCCCTGTTTGCCTTATATTCTTGATACATATCCACTCTAAATGTCGGCCCTGGAGGGTCAAAAGCAACACCAATATGCGAAGGTTTTTGCTTCTTAATGATTTCTAGAAGAGTATTGGTAAAACCAAGCATAACGCCCGTATTTACGCCCTTTGAGTTGATTCTTGGATTCTTGCTAAATGCAAAATGAGCCCTGAAAATCAATGCATATGCGTCAAGAAGAAATAATGTTTTGTTATTATCAGCCATGGGTAATTTTTTGAAATGAAGTTTTTCTTGTCAAAGTACTATTTTAAGACAAATTGATTAAATATGAACGTGTCAAACGTTTATATTGCAGCAATATTGTAAAATTGGCATAATCATTGAACTTGTTCACATAAAAAAGACAATAATGAAGCGAATTCTATTTTTTGGTATAATTGCTATGACTATAATACAGTCGTGCAGTAGCGGGAAAAAACAGTTTGAGCAGGGAAACTACGAACAAGCTGTATTTTTAGCAGTTAACCGACTACGTGATAAACCTGATAACAAAAAAGCAGCTGCAACTTTACAAGAAGCATATCCGCTAGCGGTTAATCTTCACCTGAGAAAAATCAATCAATACAAAGCAAGTACTGATAGATTTAAGTATGATAAAATATCACAATCTTTCAAGACTCTTAACAATATGAACAGAGAGATTGAAAGATGTCCAGCATGTCTGAATTTGGTAGATTCTCGTGGGTTTATGAATGAATATAACGAAGCTTCAAAGCTTGCCGCGGAAGAAAGATATCAGGCTGGTGTAGAATTTTTAGCCAATGGTGACCGTAATAGTGCAAAAGAAGCTATGGGTCATTTTAGAAGAGCTAATGAGTTAGTTCCAAATTATAAAGATGTTAATGATAAAATGGAAGAAGCTCATTGGGCCGCAACATTAAAAGTACTTGTTGAACAAATCCCGGTTCATTCACAGGCTTTTGGATTAAGCAATGAGTTTTTCCAAAATCAAATCAATGACTTCCTGGCTCACCAGAGAACAAATGAGTTTGTAAGGTTTTTTACTATTGATGAAGCTAAAAAACTAAATATTGAGCAATTTGATCACTATATAAAAATGCAGTTTGATGATTTTCAGGTAGGAAACACCCTAATCCGAGAAAATGTAGAGACTATTACAAAAGATAGTGTTAAGATTGGTGAGGTAGAAGTAGAAGGTGTTAAAAAACCTGTTTATGGAACGGTAAAAGCAAAACTAATGGTGACAACTAAAAGTGTTTTATCACAAGGATTGCTTGATGTTCAAATCTGGGATGCTAGATCAAACAGAATCTTGAGACAGGAAAAACTTCCTGGTCAATTCGAATGGGTATCACAATGGGGTAACTTTAATGGTGATGAGAGAGCGCTAACAAAAGAGCAAATCCAAATCACTAAAAACAGAGAAGTTCCACCTCCACCTCCGCAAGATTTGTTTATAGAGTTTTGCAGACCTATTTATTCACAAGTTACAAATATGGTGTCAGGATATTACAGAGGCATTTAGAATACATAAAGAATATTAAAAAGGGTACTTCAGTTGAGGTACCCTTTTTTAATATTAAATTTCTTCCTTTACCAATTGATCCAGTCTTTTAAGATAATCCTGATTTTCAATTAGTGCCCTTTGTTTTGCATAACTATCAATGTCTCCATCGGATTTATAACAATAAGCAATAGCAAAGCTCTTAAATTGATTCAATTCAACATGGTCATTAGATAACTCAATCTTATTAAGCTTCTTAAGTGCTTTACTGTAATTCCCTTTTATAGCCTCATTAAAATATTGGTTTAATTCAGCCTTAATAGAAACATTTTCATCACTTGAATTTTTCTGTACCTCCTTAAAGTAATAACTACTCTTATTAATAAACTCACGCTTCACTTCTCCCTTGGCTTCATTTTCGCCTATATTCTGAAACATTAAAGCAACTTCGGTCAAAAACACCGGGTCATTTTGCTTTTCTGCACCCTCTAAGAGCGTTTTATTCAACCCCCCTAATGATTCCGGCAATTGATCAAAAATTTCCAAATAGGTATCTGGTAATACATATCCATTCTTTTCCCAAATAACCTCTCCATCAGCAGTCATTAACATGACTCTTGGAATTGATGTAATGTTATACTTACGAGCCAAATCCTTAAATCTGTCAATATCGACTTGAAGAGGAACGAATTTTGAAGAGTACTGATTGATCTCAGGAGTATTCCATAGCTGAGCATCCATCTTTTTGCATGGACCACACCAAACTGCCCAAAAATCCACCAGCATAACTTGATCTTTTTCCAATGCTTTTGCCTGAGCCATTTTAAAATCCCGCTCCCAGATAATTTGGGAAAACAATGAGTTAGAGACTAAAATAAATAGAAATAATGTGAATGTTTTCTTCATATTATTAGTTGATAATGGTTGAAAGATTATTTTAAAATAATTGGTTTTGATTTTTAAATATAATTTCATGATTCAATACATACCAAATTTTAATACGTTTTATGACCTAAATTAAATATTCAGATATTAATAAAATTATAATTGGAGAGCTATGATATACTGACTATATTATCAAAATCAACTAGTTATCACCCAAAACAACTATCATGAATTTACCCTTAACACCTAGTCTTAAGAATAAAGTGATTAGCTTCTTAGCATTAGTTATTTTATCCTTTACTCTTATAAATTGCGATGCTGGAAAAAAAGAATATGTATTTGTATCGATCAAAAATGAAAGTGAAAACGCTTTCGAAATAAAGTTTTATAAGAATAGTCAATTGGAAGATACAAAAAGTATTTCGACCAGTAATTCGTGGGTTTCTGAAGAGTATTTAGCCTCTGAACCTGATGGGTCATTTACTTTTCCAGATGATGTTTATGAAGGAGATTCTGCCGCTTTAATTTTTGATGATGGAAAACAACTATCCTTTAAAGTTGGTGAAATAACTGAGAATAATATTTATGAATTAAATAATTACGAAAAGATACAAAGGGAAAAGAATACATTAATCGAATACATTTATACTATAGACCAAAGCGATTATCAAAATGCCCAATAGCAAAATTACTATATAAATAATAACAGCTTGGGTTGAACTCCAGGCTCTTTTTATTATAAGAAACCACTGAAATCTAGCTGAGGCAATATCAAATCAAATTTTAAAATTCTACTCTTATTTCAGGTAACGAATTGCTATAAAAAATAAAGAGCCCGACTAATAATCGGGCTCTTAACCAGCTATGGAAAGAAAGATATACTTGTTTGAACTCTTAAAGTAATGAAAGTTATTCATCTCAATAAACCAATTAGACCAATGACTAATAATTGACGATGAATCTTCGCTTTTCGTCGATAAAATCCCGGAGGTTTGCTCCGGGATTCCCATTCAACCAGCTATGAAATAATCAACTTCTTTTAAGCGACTAACTTCATATGTATATTCCTTGAAAATGGAAAAGGTGAATGCGGTTTAGATAAACTAAAGGTAACTTTCGATTAATAACTTCATTTATTCGTTAAAACAAATTTAACGTCTTCTTGATTTGCCTTTATTTTGATTTTTAGCTTTAAACTTTTTCTTTTCAGATTTTGGCTTTTTATCATGAAAAGCTCCTTTGAAGTTGGGATCTTCTTTTTTGCGCTGAAAATCAATTGCTTTTAGGATATTCTGCTTCTCTTCTTTTGGAGTTTCAGTAACTTCAAGATCCTCTGGTAAATCCTTAACAGGGATGGTCATCCTGATAATCTCTTCTATCTTTTTTATGTGATAATTTTCAGCCGGATTTTCAAATGTTATAGCAGTACCAGACTTCATTGCACGTCCCGTTCTTCCAATCCGGTGTACATAGTCTTCATAAATTATTGGAACATCAAAATTAATAACATGCGATACCATAGAAATATCCATTCCTCTGGCAGTAACATCTGTTGATACAAGAACTCTGATTTCACCCTCTTTAAAATCATTCATAGCATTAATCCTGCTATTCTGACCTTTATTTGCATGAATTACACGGACACCACCCTCTATAGTACGCTCAAGATATTTAAAAATATTATCGGCCGTTCTTTTCGTCTTCACAAATACTATTACTCTGGAAAGGTTTTCGTCTTTAAGTAAAAGCGTTAATAAGTTAACCTTAGTTTTAAAGTTTGGAACCTTATATAATTCTTGTTCTATTGTTTCGGCAGTTGTGGCTTGTGGGTCTATTTCTACACGCTCCGGAAACTCCAAAAACTCCTCAGACAATTTTTCTACTTTTTCAGGGAAGGTAGCCGAAAACAACAAATTCTGCTTTTTCTGAGGAAGAATCTCTAACAATCTTAGTATCTGATGGAAAAACCCCATATCCATCATTTTATCAGCTTCATCCATTACCATTGTCTTAATTTGCTTGGTAATAAAAGCTTCCTTCCTATAGATATCCATAAATCTCTGAGGGGTAGATATAATCAGATCAACACCTTGTTCTGCCAACTCAATTTGGGTCTTAGGACCAAGCCCACCATAAAAACTGACAATACGAATATCCAGATATTCACTAAATTTCCTGGCCTCCTCCTCTATCTGGAGTACAAGCTCACGTGTAGGAGCCAGTATTACAGCCCTTGGGTCCTTTCCCTGAGCATACTTAAGTTTCATTAATATAGGAAGCAAATAAGCTGCGGTTTTACCAGTACCAGTCTGCGCAATGCCTAAAACATCATGTCCTGCTGAAATAAGAGGTATAGCCTTTTGCTGAATAGGAGTGGGAGTAATGTATCCGGCCTCCTCTACTGCATTAAGGATTTGCTTGTTAAGTTTAAAATCTTCAAATGATGTTATTTCCTTTGACATGTTCACTGATGGGTTTTGCTCAGAAAAAGACGCTATCTTTACAAATAAAAATCAGAAAGATGCGCAGTTATTTGATTTCCAATGCAAATATAGTCAATGAAGGCAGGATATTTACAGGAGATGTCCTGATTAAAGATGGAAGAATTGAAGAGATCTCTTCATCGATCTCAGCAGATAAAGCGGATGAAGTAATAGATGCTAACGGAAAATATCTTTTTCCGGGAGTAATTGATGACCAGGTCCACTTTCGCGAACCGGGACTAACTCACAAAGCAACTATAGGAACAGAATCCAGAGCAGCTGTAGCTGGAGGTGTAACATCTTTCATGGAAATGCCAAATACTGTTCCACAAGCACTCACTCAGGAGCTTCTTGCTGATAAATATGCTATTGCAGCAAAATCTTCACCCGCAAACTATTCATTTTTTATGGGTGCCAGTAATGACAACCTTGATGAAGTTTTAAAAACTGATCCTTCTAAAGTCTGTGGAGTAAAAGTTTTTATGGGCTCCAGCACAGGAAACATGCTTGTTGACAATCAACAGACCTTAGAGTCGATTTTTTCTTCTACACCTATGCTCATCGCTACCCATTGTGAAGATGAAGAAACTATCAGAGCAAATACTGCTGAATACATAAAAAAATACGGAGATGATATTCCAATCAAATATCACCCGATAATCAGATCTGAAGAGGCTTGCTACAAATCTTCCTCATTTGCAGTGTCATTAGCTAAGAAACACGGTGCCAGACTTCATGTTTTACATATAAGCACTGCTAAAGAGTTAGAATTATTCTCTAATGAATTGCCACTTGAAGAGAAAAAGATTACTGCTGAAGCCTGCATACATCATTTATGGTTTTCAGATGAAGATTATGATGAAAAAGGAACATTGATAAAATGGAATCCTGCAGTTAAAAAAGCATCTGATAGAGCAGCTATATGGGAGGCTGTTAATAATAACACTATTGATGTAATAGCTACAGACCATGCTCCTCACACAATGGAAGAAAAGCAAAATCCATATACTAAAGCTCCAAGTGGGGGCCCGTTAATTCAACATAGCCTTGTTGCAATGATTGATAAATACAAAGAAGGAAAAATCACATTGGAACATATCGCCGAAAAAATGGCTCATTCACCTGCCAGATTATTCAGAATAAAAGAGAGAGGGTATATTCGCGAAGGATACTATGCCGACCTTGCACTGGTTGATCTTAATGAAACAACTCCTGTAAATAAAGAAAACATCTTATATAAATGTAAATGGTCTCCTTTTGAAGGGTATACATTTAAAAGCCAGGTAACACATACATTTGTATCAGGAAATAAAGTTTATGAAAACGGGGCTGTTTTCGACGATAAAATAGGTATGAGGATGGAATTTAACATTGATTGAAAAAAATTAACCATTAATCTTTGCAGTTTATCTATCCTTGTCTAAATTTGCTGCCCAATTAGACGGTGATTGTAGCTCAGTTGGTTAGAGCGCTAGTTTGTGGCACTAGAGGCCGCCGGTTCGAATCCGGTCTTTCACCCGAAAAAGCTCTCAAGAAATTGAGGGCTTTTTTGTTTTCTGATTTTTACTATTTATATTCAGCCTCATTAATTTTTTTAACATTAAAGAGGCGATGCTTACCAGAAAAATATCAAAATATTCAGCCATCATTTTTACAATTCTTTTGGCTGTACTCTGCGCAGAATTACTCAAAAAACTAATTCACGGATACAAAGATTTTAATAACCCATATTTATCCACACTTATAATTATGCTTGCAATGGTATTTATTTACTACCCGGCATACCATTTTATTAAGCACCTTGCAGAGAAGTTTTCGAGATCATATATCCGTAATAGTAAAAAGGTTTTCAGAAGCAAATACCTGGGAATATTCTTGGCTGTAACTATCGGTTTATCAGCAATTTATTGTATCTTCCTATACTTATGGTTTAATATAAATGTTCTGCATATAGCTGGCCTGTAATGATTAGTCTAAACACTTTTATGGCCCTTTCCAAAATCGAAAAGATAAAGACATTATATCTTCAAGGGGAATTTATTGTGTCAATCAGGTACTATAAACACAAGGTGAACTTATATCTATTGGCAAACAATTATGTAGAGGTATTTTATAATCCTAAAACGGATAAAGTTGATAAAATAGCACCTTTAGACTTTACTGAAAAAAGAATGAAATTTTATACTGATCAAATTTCGTTACCTGCAGTAAGTTGATTGTGTAATTTTATTACAGGCTCTAAAACACTTTGCTCATTATCGTTATATACAACAAGGTCAGCAAGCTTTTTCTTTTTACCCTCACCCCATTGTTTATCCATTATAGCTAATACCTGCTCTTTAGATCGTTGGGAATCTCTTAATAACACTCTATTAAGTCGTATTTCCTTAGGAACACTGACATGAATAACTTGATCAAGGGCTTTATAACTACCTGCTTCAAAAAGCAATGCTGCTTCTTTAATTAAATATTTATGATCATTATTCTGGCTAACCCAATTTTCAAAATCTTTGCCCACTGCCGGGTGAACCAAAGAATTTATCAGATTTATGTTTCCCTCATCTGAGAACACTTTTTCGGCAAGGTAAGATCTATTTGGTAATCCATTTGGCAGGTACGACTCTTCACCAAAAGCTTCAATTATTTTCACCTTTAGTTCCTCATCGTTTGCCAATAGTAACTTGGCTCTTGAATCGGCATCATAAACAGGAACACCTAAAGCTGAAAAAACTTTACAAACAGTGCTTTTACCAGCACCAATTCCTCCGGTAACACCGATAAGCTTAGGCTTATTCATCATAAACTAATTGAATAGAACTTGAATCATATGACAGCACTTTCATAATAGCAGGGTAATCGATTACATTCGGCCTTATAGTAGAATCTGATTTAATACTATCATAATTCAGCTCTACCACAATATCGCTGCTATCAAGTCCACTTCTGTTTTTTAAGAAATAATAGGTTACAGAAATTTTCTCTTTTTCGGGCCTGATATTATCTGGAAAATTAACCATTTTTAATGGCACCATCTTCTGAATCTGGTTGGCCTTTTTAACACCTATTGAAATATTAATTTCTTCAGGGCTGCCTGAAACATATTCTGTAATAAATGGAGTAGTAATTATTTCCTGATAATCTCCATCTAGTGGACTTTCATTTTTTAGCACAATGTTTAAAGTATCAGGTAAGCTATCAATCATTGACTTAGGCCCCGAATATTTTATGTATCGGGTACTGAACATGATACTATCATTATAATAAAACAATGGCTTAAACTGTACCGTAGTTGAATCAATATCCAAAAACACCTTCTTTTCAGTGAAATACTGAATATCAAAAGAAATGGTATCTGTTAGAATACTGAGTATCGTAAGGTTAGAAAATTCATCAGAAATAATATCCTCTACAGAGCTAGTAAGAATATATTTTTGTTCTGTTGGATTCTGGATGGGTATTAGAACCGGGTCTTTGTTTATTCCAAGGGTAGTTCGTAAAAGCTCCCAGCCTCCACCATTGAGTTGTAATGAAATGGTATTAGTCGGTTCTTTTACAATCACCGTACTATCACTATTATAAGTGAATTCTACGGGGTAATTAACTATTGCTTCGTAGTCAGTTTTATTAAGGGCATTAAAAAACCAAAAAGTAGTGGCGCCCAAAATACAGAGCGCCATTACTTTTGCATTACTTTTTGAAACTGATTTTAAAAAGTTATTAATACTTCTTAAGAAGTCACTCATCCATTTTAATTATCTTTTTTTGAACCTTCATTAACTCTTTTTGAGTTTTCAAGTGATATAGCCGAACGTTCAAAAGTAAGTTTAAACCCTCTTTCAACTTCAACAACTACTGTGTCATCATTTGGAAGGTCAAAAATCTTACCATGTAGACCGCCGATGGTTACTACACGATCTCCTTTTTTTAATTCACTAATAAATTTCTTAGTGTCTTTTTGTTTCTTTTGCTGAGGGCGGATCATAAAAAAGTAAAAGATCACAATTATGGCAACAAAGAAAATAATTTGTTCCACACCCCCACCGGAGGCCTGTAGTAATATTGAGTCAAACATTAATTAGTCTTTAAAAATTATTTTAAAATTGAACTTTTTCCGTCTGCACTTGCAACATTTCCTTTAATATAAAGAACTGTTCTTGCAGGGTTTGTATTTGCAGTGATCGTAACAGATTTATTTTGACGACCAACTTTATTCTTACTATCAAATCTAACATGGATTTCTCCTTCTTCACCTACAGCCACTGGCTCTTTAGTCCACTCAGGAGTAGTACATCCACATGATGCCTGAACATTACTAATTAATAGTTCAGATTCGCCTGTATTTTTAAACTTGAAAACGTGTTCTACAACATCTCCCTCAGTAATATCACCGAATTCATAAGTATTGTTATCAAATTCAAATGCAGGAAGAGGAGCATTTGGATCAACCTGAGGCTGAGCACTTGCATTTGCAGTAGGTATGCTTTGAGCTACAGGAGTAGTACTGCTAACCTGACCAGTCTGTTCAAGTTGAGCTACTCTGTTTTCCAAATCTTCAACTCTTTTCTCAAGCTTATCATTTGTACAGCTTGCAAAAACCAACGCTACTAAAGCTAGTAAACTTAACTTTTTCATAATCTCAAAATTTATTTTTTCTTCAATTGTCCTAATAATTCATCAACATCATCAAGTAGTTGTTCAGCTTTTGTTTTTGCTTCTGAAACAACTTTTTCACCATCACTTTTAGCTTGATTAGCATGCTCCACTTTTCCTTCAATAAGGTCGTCGATCAGCTCTTCTAGCTGTTTTTTATATTTGTCAAGTTGGTAAGTTAGTTTATCCCTGGTATTACTTCCTTTATCAGGGGCAAACAAAATTCCAATTAGCGCTCCTGACGCTAATCCTGTTAAAAATGCGAGTAGGTTGTTTGATTTCATGGTAATCCTATTTATTGTCTAGAAGACCCCTTCCACTCTTCTTAATCTTTCCGGCAGACTTTAAGTCATTAGCGATTACATCTAACACACCATTGACAAATTGTCGGCTTTTAGGGGTACTATATTTCTTTGATATTTCAATGAATTCATTAATTGTAACTTTCACAGGGATGTTTGGAAAATTAATCATCTCCGATACTGCCAACATAAGGATAATTCTATCTGTAGTTGCAAGCCTCTCTACATCCCAGTTCTTAGTTTTTTCGGCGATCACTTCTTCATACTCCTCTTCATTATCAAGGAAATAATCATAAGTATCCTCGAAAAAAACTTTATCGTCTTCCCAATTATAAGATAATTCTCTCAATTCCACAGAATCTTCTTCAGATTCTTTTATGGTTTTCAGGGCCAGACTCTTTACAATGTTCTTATCTTCAGTCCAATGGATATCCTCTTGCTCGAAAAAATCCATTATCACCTGATTCTTAAAAATAATATTTTTTACAAGGTATTGAACAAACGCTTTGTCTCCTTCAAAGGTCTTATCTTTTTTCAAGTACTCTTTATATTCCTCAGAATCTCTGATCAAAGACTTAAACCAACCTTCAACTTCTGGCTGTAATTCTTTGGTATCAATCTTCTTTCTTAAGATTGAATTCTCAAATTCGTCTGACTTTTTAAGAAGACTAATTATTGTATTATTTATAAACTTTGCATCTCTATCCTCTTTTAGATATCTGTTTGAAGTTGGATCAGCCAAATCGACAATCAGTTTTAAAGACATCAGGTAATGATTGTAAATTTCTTCAGCTTCAATTACCATGCGTCTCTTCAGATGCTTTCGGTCTTTATCATTTTGCTGACCATATTCTCCAAATGATTTTTCAATCGCATTATTGATATCTTCATCAAGAGATGAGTCATAGACGAACTCTCCATCTTTGGCAAACAATGTATCAAACTGAGCCAGGGCCATCTCCCTCTTTTTCTTCAGTTCATCTTTGTCCTGAACCTCATTTGCATTCAGGTCTGGCAAAAATGAATCGTGCACAAGATTTCTGGCCAATTCCCTATTTGCATTTTTGCTTTGTAGATATGCAAAAATACTTTGCATTGCCTTGATTCGAAGAATTCGTCTATTGATCATATCAGTATTAAAAGAACGTATTAATTATTTTTGGGCATTAAATTCAGTAAGAAAGTTTTACCTTCCCTATTTTTTCAATCCTGTCAACAGCCATTTTCATTGCTGCTTCCTGAGGAGTTATGTTTTCTCTTTCTGCTCTGTCTAAAGCTTCTAAGAGCGTATCGTAAATTTTATCCGACTGCTCATATGCCATTTTAGAATGACCACTCTTAGCATACTCCATGTATACATTGATCACTCCACCTGCATTTATCAGGAAGTCAGGAGCATATACGATTCCTCGTTTGATAAGTTCCGCTCCATGTACATTTTCATCTTTCAACTGATTGTTAGCTGCTCCGGCAACTATTTGACATTTCAGCTGTGGAATTGTATCATCATTAAGCGTCGCCCCAAGTGCGCAAGGAGCATATATATCCATATCAAATGAGTAAACATCTTTAGGCGCTATGATTTCTGCACCATATTTTTTATTTACTTCATTTAGTTTCTCTTCGTTTATATCCGAAACAAAAACTTTAGCATTTTCCTTTGTAAGGTGATCAACAAGATATTGACCAACATTTCCTACTCCTTGTACTAAAACCTTCTTGCCTTCCAGACTATCTGCACCATAAACTCTTTTGGCAGCAGCTTTCATTCCAACATAAGTACCATAAGCAGTTACAGGAGAAGGATCGCCCATTCCACCCATATATTCTGGCAAACCAGTAACATGGCTTGTCTCCATATTAATGTATACCATGTCTGCAGTGCTCATACTTACATCCTCTGCAGTCACATATTTACCATTTAGGCTTTCCACAAATCGACCAAACCTTCTTAGAAAAGCTTCATTTTTCAGTTGTCTAGGGTCACCGATAATTACTGCTTTTCCTCCACCAATATTCAATCCAGCAAGTGCATTTTTGAAAGTCATCCCTCTGGATAATCTTAACACGTCAGTTAGTGCCTCGCTGTCACTGGCATAATTCCACATTCTTGTACCACCTAAAGCAGGGCCAAGAACCGTGTTATGAATACCAATTATTGACTTAAGGCCAGTAGGCTTATCATAACAAAAGACAACTTGTTCGTGCTCCATTGAAGTCATCTGATTGAATATTGCCACTCCATCTGAGCCTGCAACAGCCTGAGCCTGATCTAAATCTTTTACTTCTTGCATTAGTTTGGGTTTTAATAAATTGCTGTTTACTGATTTTAATTACAAAAATATTGCAAAAATACTCGATTTCTGTGAAATGACCTGCTATAAAAAGAATGCTTTACATTTTTTCCTCACATATAGTTAACAAAATACACTTATCTTAACTTTGAATTTTGGAACTTAATACAAATTCAAGCGTTTTACTTATTGTGAAAGAACTTAGACACCTCAATAAATACCTTTTCAAATACAAGCACCTGATCTTACTGGGTCTGTTGTTTATCATCATAAGTAACATCTTTGTAATTGCCCCTGCGCCAATCGTAAGGCATGCTATAGATTATGTTACAGGCACCTTAAAGCCATATAATATGATGGAGGGTACTGATCTGCAGCAAAACTTATTAGATCAGATTTTCGGTCACATTGGTTGGTTTGTATTGTTAATTATTTTAATGGCGATTGGTAGAGGTCTGTTTCTTTTCCTGGTACGACAAACCATCATTGTAATGTCAAGGTATATTGAGTTTGATCTGAAAAATGAAGTTTATAATCATTATCAGATTCTTCCTCTGGCATTTTATAGAAAAAACAACACTGGTGACCTGATGTCAAGAATTTCTGAAGATGTCAGTAGAGTAAGAATGTATCTGGGGCCAGCAATTATGTATGGCCTGAACATGTTTACATTATTCATGATGGTTATTCCATATATGATTTCCATCAACCCGAAACTTACTTTATATGCCCTTTCACCACTACCTATTTTATCTATTAGCATTTATTACGTTAATAACATTATAAATAAAAGATCTGAAGAAATTCAGGTTGCTTTATCCGGGCTCAGCACTTTTGTTCAAGAGGCATTTTCCGGAATAAGAGTAATTAAATCTTTTGTCAGAGAAGAAGATTCTGTTAAAAACTTCACTAAAGAAAGTGATCAGTATAAGCACAAAAACCTTCGCCTGGTTTTTGTTAATGCTCTTTTTCTACCTCTAATCATGGGTCTTATCGGCCTAAGTGTAATCCTTACAGTTTATATTGGCGGTAACGAGGTTATTCTGGGGAATATCACAGTTGGTAATATTGCAGAATTCATTATCTACGTAAACATGCTGACCTGGCCTGTAACATCTCTGGGCTGGATAACAAGTATAATTCAACGAGCAGAGGCATCTCAAAGACGGATTAATGAATTTCTGAAAACTGAAAACGACATCGTTTCAGAAAAAAATATCCAAAAGCAAATTGATGGAAAAATTGCTTTTAAAGATGTGACTTTTACTTATCCCGATTCTGGTATAACGGCATTGAAAAACATCAATTTCGAAATAGATAAAGGGAAGTCTCTTGCTATAATCGGAACAACAGGCTCTGGAAAATCAACACTAGCCAACCTGATAAGTAGAATGTACGATGTTACAAACGGTGAGGTAAGGATTGATGATATTCCGATAAAGGATCTTAACGTTGAAAAACTTAGAGAGTCTTTAGGGTATGTTCCTCAAGATGTCTTTCTTTTTAGTGATACAATAAAAAATAATATCTCATTCGGTACAGAAGGCCTGACTGATGAGCTAATATATCAGGCTGCAAAAGATGCAGATGTATATTATAACATTATTGATTTCCCAAAACAATTTGAAACTGTATTGGGAGAAAGGGGTATTACGCTAAGTGGTGGCCAGAAACAACGTGTTTCATTAGCTCGGGCAATAGTGAGAAATCCTAAAATCCTGATACTTGACGATTCATTATCTGCAGTTGATACCAAAACTGAAAATGCCATTTTAAATAGCCTCAAAGAAATAATGAAAGGCAAGACTTCAGTCATTATTTCACATAGGGTGTCATCTGCAAAGCTTGCAGACCATATAATTGTTCTTGATGATGGGAAAATTATCGAAAAAGGAACCCATGAAGACCTGATGAATAGTCGTGGAGCATATTTTGAGCTATATGAAAAACAACTGACGTCTGAAGATTCAGGACAAACTCAGGAAGCCTGATATCAATATCTTTGATTATTAGCCAAGGTCTTAAAATGAAAAATAGCTATCTTAAAATAGAATAATTATCTTAAGTAATGACATTCTATTTAACCCCTAAATCAAGCCAATTGAATTAACCACATGAAAACACCAGCATTATTACTTGTAATCATTCTTTCAACCTTTAATCTTTTTTCACAAACTCCTACTGAAGTTACTATTCGGACTTTAGCAAAGGATGCCAAATTTATCGGGACAGGCATGGGAGGACTTTCAGTTGAAATAAAAGATAGTGAAACAAACGAGGTTATTTCTACCGGGATGATTAAAGGAGCTACCGGTAATACCGGCATGATACTGGCAGATTCGATTGGCAGGTATCAACAAAAGGCAAATAGCGAAAGTGCTAAATTCACTACAATACTAAATCTTAGCAAGCCACAAAAAATTGCAGTCACGGTAAAAGGACCATTATCATTAGCGGCTAAAAATCAGATAACCGTTTCTGAAGAATTCTGGGTTATACCTGGTATTAACACTTCAAATGAAGGTTTTACTCTTGAATTAGACGGTTTTGCTGTTACTGCTAATTCCCCTGAAAAAATTGATGATAATTCATACACATTAAAAATGAACACAGTAATGATGTGTGGATGTCCGATAACCTCTGGGGGATTCTGGAATGCGGATAAAATGGAAGCTACTGCAATGATCTACAGAAATGGAGAGATCATTGAAAAAGTCAAAATGGGCCCAGGAGTAGAAAAAAACACCTTTACCGGAACCTGGAAGCCCAAAGATAAAGGCCTTTATATTATTTATTATACACTCTACGACCCTAGAAATAATAACACTGGTGTAGATGAAACTTCATTCTCTATCAATTAAAGATATTCAGAAATTGATTCCAGGAGTTTTTCAAGGTACACCTTATCGGTTTCATCAAAATCGTTAAGTTCTTTACTATCTACATCTAACACACCTATAACTTCACCATTACTCATCACCGGAACTACAATTTCCGATCTTGAGGCGCTACTGCAGGCAATATGTCCAGGAAAAGCATCAACATCCGGAACAACTAAGGTCTGAGCTTTTTCCCACGACGTTCCACAAACACCTTTACCTTTTCTGATGCGCGTACAAGCAATTGGCCCTTGAAATGGCCCAAGAACTAACTCATCATTTTTAACCATGTAAAAACCAACCCAGAAAAAATCAAATGCTTCTTTTAGTGCAGCAGCTACATTTGCCTGGTTTGCTACCCGATCAGTTTCGTCACTAATCAAAGCTTTAATTTGAGGCAAAATATTTTGATATATCTCTTCTTTAGTTGCTTTCTCAGGTATTATTAAAGTTTCAGCCATAGCTCAATTATTTATCCAATGATGAACGATATCACCACTAATATGTTTCTCTTCTTTTAATATTTTTGATTCTGGCAAAACCGGTGCATTTATTCCTCTTCCAAATTTATTTGACGAATTAAAAACAATAGCTTCATCCCATTCTCCTGAATTGATCCAATTTTTTAACGTCTTACTTCCTCCTTCAATAAGACATGATTTCACTCCTGATTCAAATAGTTTTTGTGAAACCTCATTCGGATCTAAAGATTTAACCCTGACAAATCTGATATTACCGTCTAATTTATCTTCATGAAGATTAAAAATAATAGTTTGAGCCTCGTCATTAAAAATATTAAGAGACTCACCATATAGTTTATTTTCAGGGTCAAGGATAATTCTTACCGGATTCCTTCCAGGCCAGGATCTAGTTGTCAATGAAGGATTGTCATGAATAACTGTGTTGTAACCAACCAGAATCCCGTCAAGCTCGGCCCTCAATTTGTGGACTTGCTGCCTTGATAACTCATTACTAATCCATTTTGAATCAAAGTTTTCTCTTGCAACAAATCCATCTGCTGTTTGAGCCCATTTCAGAATAAAATAGGGCCTATTCTTAATCATATTTTTAAGAAAAACCCTGTTTTGGTATTTACATTCTTCTTCACAAACCCCAACCTCAACTTCAATTCCGGCATCTTCCAGTATTTTGATACCTCCTCCATTTACTTTTGGGTTCGGATCACTATGACCT
Source organism: Marinigracilibium pacificum (assembly GCF_012926615.1). Lineage (GTDB taxonomy): Bacteria > Bacteroidota > Bacteroidia > Cytophagales > Cyclobacteriaceae > Mangrovivirga > Mangrovivirga pacifica. Next base: position 113,188 of record NZ_JABBNU010000001.1, read on the forward strand.
ATAACTACTCTCCCTACTTTTTCTTCAACTAGTCTGTTGGCACAGGGAGGGGTATTGCCAAAATGAGCGCAAGGCTCTAATGTAACATAAGCTGTGCTCCCAATGATTAATTCTTTATTAGTTACCGAGTTTAATGCATTAACTTCGGCATGGTCTTCACCAAACTTCTTGTGCCACCCTTCACCGATTATCAACCCATCTTTTACCAATACACAGCCTACAACTGGATTAGGACTTACATAACCTCTTCCAAACTCAGCCAGCTCAATGGCTCTCAGCATAAATTTTTTATCCTGCGATGCACTCATACTGTAAAAGTATAACTAATTGGCTTAATTTTGAATGATGGCAGAAACTAGTTCAAAGAAATTATACGAAGAAATAAATTCCACCCTCATTGAATATATAGAAATTCAAGAGGCTGGTTCATATGCATTTTTTATCCTGGAATATCTTTTTGGTCTTGAAAGAATTGATATCATGATGGATAAAAAGATAGAAGTTTCTACCCATAAAAAATCTGAATTGTCTGCCATTTATACTCGTGTAAAGGCTCATGAACCGATTCAATATATATTTGAAAGAGCATGGTTTTATGGACGAACGTTCAAAGTTGATAAACGAGTATTAATACCCAGAGGTGAAACCGAAGAGCTCGTTGATCTAATAATAAAGGAGCATGGTAATACACCTAACCTAAAAATAGCTGATTTTGGTACGGGATCAGGATGCATTCCTATTACATTGGCTCTTGAACTATACAAACCTGAAGTATATGGAATCGATTATGACCAGAATATTATTCAACTGGCTTTAATGAATGGTATGATTAATAAAGCTGATGTTGGGTTCATGGTTGCAGATATCCTTACTGATGATATTGACCTTCCTCAATTAGACATTATTGTGAGTAACCCTCCATATATCAGATTGTCTGAAAAGAAAGAAATGAAAGAAAATGTTCTGGATTATGAACCTGAAGAGGCATTATTTGTCCCGGATGAAGATCCTTTGATTTTCTATGAAAAAATAGCTGATCATGGCTTGAAACTACTTAAACCAGAAGGCTGGATCTATTTTGAAATAAATGAAGCACTGGGTGCTGAGGTTGAGTCTATGCTTTTCAATAAGGGATACAACCTCACTAAAATTATTCCTGATATTCACGGGAAAGATAGAATTGTTTCAGCACGAAAAAGTTAATTTAACTTTGGCTTTTTATTCACCAGGTAAACACCTCCCAGAATCCCGACCATTCCAATGTAATGGAGAAGATAAAGATTCTCTCCATCCCAAAGCCCCCAGATAATTGCAACAATTGGAATAAAATAGGTAACAGTTGATGTGAATACAGGTGAGGTAAGCTGAACCAGGTGATTAAAAATCACCAATGCAATTGCAGTACCTACGATCCCTAAAACACTAACCGAAAGTAAGGACCATTGAGCTTGTTCATTAGTCATTATATACTGAATGATTCCATCATTAGTAAAAATATAAATGACAGCAATCGGTAAAACGAAGGCCAATGACACAGAAGTTATGGTAACCGGATGTAAATGATAAAGTCTGGATTTAATGAAATTCAGATTGATTCCATAACAAAGTGTAGCTGCCATTACAAAAAAAGCATAACTATTAATAGTTACAGCTCCAGATTCCCCGGCAATAATCAAAAAGACACTTCCAATAAATCCCAATAACAGACCCAGCAACTGGGTTCTTAGTGCCTTCTTTTTCCATATTAATACACCAATTATTAAAGTAAACATCGGTGTTAATGCATTAAGGACTCCTGTAACACCACTGGAAATTCTGGTTTGAGCAATGGCAAAAAAGAATGCAGGTAAAAGTGTTCCGGTAAACCCAGGTACAAATAATGGAAGATAGTCTTTGGGTTTTACTTTCCTGAGATGAATCAAAGCAATGGGTAAAAGAACAATTCCGGCAGAAATGACCCTTAATGCTCCTACTTGAGGTGCATTAAAACCCAGAAGCGCCTTTTTAATCAAAATAAATGAACTTCCCCAAATCAGGGTTAGTATAACAAGCAACAGCCAGGGCATAGGCCCCGACGGCAATTGATCTTCCTTCATAAAAATCAGACTATGGGAACAGTCCCGGCAAACTCTTCGGCTATTCTGTCCAGTGTTTTAAGTACTTCTTGCGGATCATCAGACTCAACTAGTGTCTGTCTGAATGGTTTAAAATTGGGAATTCCCCTGAAATAATTAGTGTAATGTCTTCTCATTTCAAAAAGGCCCTTTTTTTCACCTTTCCATTCCAGAGAAAACTGCAAATGTTTTTTTGTGATGTCAACTCTTTGTTCCAAAGTTGGAGGAGGCAATAACTCACCTGTTTTCATATAATGTTTTATTTCATTAAAGATCCAGGGATAACCTATTGCTGCCCGACCAATCATTATTCCATCAACACCATACTTATTCTTATATTCAAGTGCTTTTTGCGGTGAGTCTATATCTCCATTTCCAAAAATAGGAATATGAATATCCGGATGATTTTTTACTTCGGCAATATGTGTCCAGTCTGCGACACCTTTATACATTTGTTTTCTTGTACGACCATGAATCGAAAGAGCTTGAACACCAACATCCTGAAGCCTTTTAGCAACCTCAACAATCTTGATTGTACTTTCATCCCATCCAAGTCGTGTTTTAACAGTTACCGGTTTATCAACCCTTTTAACTATCTCTTCTGTCATCTTCTGCATCTTTGGAATATCCAGAAGAATTCCGGCGCCGGCTCCTTTACAAGCAACTTTTTTTACAGGACACCCATAATTAATATCAATAATATCAGGATTAGCCTCTTCAGCAATTGCTGCTGCTTCCCTCATTGATTCAATCTTATCCCCAAATATCTGAATCCCAATTGGGCGTTCATAATCATAGATATCCAATTTCTCCACACTCTTAGCGGCATCACGAATAAGTCCTTCCGAAGAAATAAACTCTGTATACATGATATCTGCACCATTTTCTTTACAAACTGCACGAAACGGCGGGTCGCTAACATCCTCCATTGGGGCTAACAATAATGGAAACCCCTCTAATTCCAATGATCCTATCTTTATCAAGGTATTTTCAATTTTTGCCGTAAATTTACGCGATTATGAATTATCTGGAAAACGAAAATATTGATAATAAGGTTATTTCTCCTTTGAAATACTTTTTTGACTTCTTCACATTATTGTGTTTTGTCATAGGTGGTATGCTATTAATTGGCCCCATAATAGGCATAATAATGGCAGGAATTTACGCTTCATTTGCCGGTGTTGACTCTCAATCATTAATTGAAGGAATACTAAGTGGCGACCTAAGCAATACCCCAAAAACAATTTTAATGCTTATTCAAGCTGGTGCGGCATTAGGAGCATTCGTTGTGGCTCCATGGATTTTCATCAGACTTTTCGAAAAAAAACGACTTAGAGACTATTGGCGAACAGAGATAAACCTTCCGTTAGCTCTTTTGGTTTCAGGAGTAATTGTAATTGTCTTTATGATTGTAGATTCAGTAATTATCGAATGGAATCAAAACATTACTTTTCCTGGTTTTCTTGAAGGATTTGAAACCTGGGCCAAAAACAAAGAAAATGAGCTGGCCGACATGACCGAATTATTGACCACTTTTGATTCGATAGGAGAGTTTATACTTGGATTTCTTGTTATAGCTGTATTAGCAGCAATAGGAGAAGAAATAGTTTTCAGGGGCTTAATGCAAAACCAGCTTGCCGGATTTTTCAAAAACCCACATGTAGGGATATTTCTGGCAGCATTCATATTTTCAGCAATACACTTACAGTTTTATGGTTTCTTTCCGAGGTTTCTGTTAGGGCTTTTATTTGGATATTTATATTTATGGAGTGGTACACTGTGGGTTCCGGTCGTAGCACATTTAGTAAATAATGGTTTTACATTAATAATGGTTTACCTTCATCAGGAAGAATTAACTGAAGCAAATATAGCTGAAGCAGAATCGGCTCCATGGTATGCGGTTGTTATTGCACTAATCGTATTAATCGCCCTATTAAAATATTTCAGAGAAAGGTTTTATCTTACAAAAACTGACATTTGATTGCAGAGTCATACTGCGATATGTATTTTGGCGGAATTAATACTAAACTATCGATCAGGCCACCGATTATAATTTTAATTTTAAAAGATGACCCAAATTTTAAGTAAATACAGCAACCTCACACAAAGAATTATTGTTGCTTTGATTGGAGGTATTGGTCTGATCGGGGCGATTATTTACTCTCCATACACATTCTTTATCGTATTCTTTTTTATATGCATGTTTAGCATGCTTGAGTTTTACAAACTAGTCGGACTTGATGGCTATATTCCTTTAAAATCTTTTGGCACAGCTATAGGTTTATTTTTATTCACGGCAAGTTTTCTTGTTTCGATGAAGGTAGTTCCTTCAACCATTTTCTTTTTGGTTGGTCCTTTTGGAAGTATGGCATTCTTTATTAAACTCTATAAAAAAGGAGAGAAAAAACCTTTCACAAATATTGCATTTACCTTTCTGGGCATATTATATGTGAGCTTACCGTTTGCGCTGTTAAACCTTGGGGTTATCAGGGACGGGGAATATAGCTGGCAAATTATACTTGGTATTCTATTAATGCATTGGGCTAATGATTCAGGAGCCTATTTTGCTGGAACCAAATTTGGAAAAACAAAATTATTTGAACGTGTCTCACCTAAGAAATCCTGGGAAGGAAGCATAGGAGGCACACTAACTACCCTTGCATTAGCGTTTGTGTTGGGAGAATATTTCACGGACCTCAGACACTGGGAGTGGTTAGTTATGTCTGCGATTGTGGTTATTGCCGGTACTTATGGCGACCTAATCGAATCATTATTAAAAAGAAGCATGGAAATTAAAGACTCGGGCAGTACAATTCCGGGTCATGGAGGATTTCTAGACAGGTTTGACGGATTGTTACTTTCAGCCCCTTTTCTTGTCGCTTTTTTAAGAATAATTTAAAAGACATTAGGAAATCTAAAAAAAAGATTAATTTTGTCGCATAGTCATTTAAAACGATTGCAAAACACAAATTTTTTTTCCTATGGGATACATCGAACCGGCTCCGATTAAGGACAAGGAAAATCCTTTCGAGTCGATGATGTCGCGATTTAATATTGCGGCTGATGCATTAGGACTGGACGAAGAAGTATACAACGTACTGAAATCTCCGGCCAAACAGGTAACGGTTTCATTGCCTATCACCATGGATGATGGTTCAATCAAAGTGTTTGAAGGACACCGAGTGGTTCATTCAAACATTCTGGGACCTTCAAAAGGTGGTATTAGGTATGATATGGATGTCAACATTGATGAAGTCAAAGCTCTTGCAGCCTGGATGACCTGGAAATGTGCTGTTGTAGATATTCCTTATGGTGGAGCCAAGGGTGGTATCAAATGTGATCCAAGATCAATGTCTGCAGGTGAGATCGAGCGTCTTACCAGAGCATTTACTGCTCAAATGGCAGAGATTTTTGGACCTGACAGAGATATTCCTGCTCCTGATATGGGGACAGGACCTAGAGAAATGGCTTGGCTAATGGATGAATACTCTAAAATTCAGGGTATGACCGTTAATGCAGTTGTAACTGGAAAACCTCTAGTTTTAGGAGGTTCTTTAGGAAGAACTGAAGCTACGGGTCGTGGAGTTATGGTTTCGGCGCTTGCTGCCATGGGTAAAATTGGATTAATACCTTCTCAGGCTACTTGTGCTATTCAAGGTTTTGGAAACGTAGGTTCATGGGCTGCTAAATTACTTGCTGAACGAGGTGTAAAGGTTGTTGCGGTAAGTGACCTTTCAGGTGCTTACGTAAACAAAAATGGTCTTGATATCGACGAATGTATTGAGTACCGTAACATGAATAACGGCACATTAGAAGGATATAAAAATGCTGACCAAATACCTGGTGATGATATTTTAGTTCTTGATGTTGATGTTTTAGTACCGGCAGCAAAAGAAGATGTTATCACAGTAAACAATGTTGAAAAGATAAAAGCAAAGCTTATTGTTGAAGGAGCTAATGGCCCAACATCTGCAAAAGCTGATGCTATCATCAACGAAAAAGGAATTATGGTTGCTCCAGATATTCTTGCTAACGCAGGTGGTGTAACTGTTTCTTATTTTGAGTGGGTTCAAAACCGATTAGGTTACAAATGGACTGCCGAAAGGGTAAACAGACGCTCAGATAGGATCATGAAAGATGCTTTTGACAGAGTTTACAAAACTTCGAAAGAATATAATGTTCCTTTAAGAATTGCTGCTTATATACTTGCTATCGATAAGGTCGCCAAGACTTATAAGTATCGCGGAGGATTCTAATACAAAAAAAATATTACATTAAAGTGCGGTTTTACCCGCACTTTTTTTTTGCTTAAAACTATTCGACTATTTTTGTACCAGATTTTAAACAACATCAAATGACCATTCACAAAGAAGGACGTGTGTTATTAATAGCGATGCTATTAATTTTAACAGGAATCAATTTATTGGTTTATTATTTTGCAGGTCAGTCCGACTATGCATTACCATTATCAATCACTGCATCTGTTATAATATTTCTATTAGTCCTGCAGTTTTTCCGAAGCCCTAAATTTCCAATTGATATTAACTCAAAGCATGTAATAGCTCCGGCTGATGGAAAAGTTGTTGTGATTGAGGATACGGTTGAACAAGAATATCTAAAAGATAAAAGAAAGCAGGTTTCAATATTTATGTCACCAGTAAATGTGCACGTTAATAGAAACCCTGTATCAGGTATCGTTAGTTATTTCAAATATCACCCTGGAAAATATCTTGTTGCTTGGCATCCAAAGTCAAGCCTTGAAAATGAGAGAACAACTATTGCTATTAAAATGGAATCTGGTCTTGAAGTAGTGTTTAGACAAGTTGCAGGAGCAATGGCCAGACGTATCAAATGGTATGTTAAAGAAGGCGATAAGGTAAACCAGGGAGATGAATTCGGGTTTATTAAGTTTGGATCAAGAGTAGACATTTATCTCCCTCTTGACGCAGACATCAAAGTCAACATAGGTCAAAAGACAAAAGGAGGGCGAACAATTATTGCTGAAGTTTAATTTTCGTTTTTTCGTTGGTATCGGCTCCATAAAATCAATCCAAAAGAGATCATAAACAGCCAATAACTACCAACGAACCCATTAGTAAAGACTTCAAAAAGGCCAATTAAAAAAAAGCCAATAGCAAGAAAAAATAAAATAGAGGCAAGAGTAACATTACTTTTGCCTTTTTTATTTGACTCTGTATCTTTATTTACTTTACTCATTTACTTCAAATTCTCCAATTGGTCGCAATATTCTGTATTTTGTAAAACTTTGGTTACTGGAAAGCCCTTCTCCATGAAGTACTTCAGTTGGAGTACGAATCACAACTGCACGATGTGTATAAATTGAATCACTCCCTGGCAACCAATTTAATTCTTCTGTTCGCAAAGTTTCATTCTCTTCCAAATTCGTAACAATTACATTACCCGTTACAGTATAAAGGTTTTCCTCCTTGACATATTTTCCTTCATTTGCTGATAGGGTAGATGCTAGAATCCCTTTATCCCCTTCATCCTCATAAAACTCAATAAACAATGGGCCCGGAAAATCTCTGTCTCCATTAAAATGATCAACTTGCTTACTTGCCCGAATTGTAAAAAGGATTTTACCTGAATCTGAATAGACAGTATACATACTATCAATTTCAGCTTGAGGACCCGTATATTGTTGCTCTTTAAGCTTATTACTTTTTTCTTCCATATCGCCACATGCTGAAATAAATATTACAACAAGTGCAGCAGAAAAATATTTAACCAAGTATCTATTCATAAATCTAATTGTAGCCTAAAGATAATAAAAATAAAAAAAGCGGCTTGTGATTAACTCAAGCCGCTTTGTATATATTTTAGTATAATTAGTCTCTAGTTCTAAGAGTAACTGACTTTCCAACCCAGCAGCCTAACTGCATAGAATCTCCAACCTTCTTACCCTCTACGAACAACTCTTCTTTAGATGGGAATTGTTCTTTAGCTTTAGACATTCCTCCCGAGTTTCCTGCTTTCTGATACATTTCGTATGCTGCTAAGAATACCAATCTATCATAAACTCTTGACTTACCTTCTTTACAATTTTCATAGCTACCATAGTAAAGGTCACCAATGAAAGTATAAGCTTCAGAAGAAAGGCTAGGGTCTGCAGATACTGCCTGAGTTGCATAATTTCTAGCAGCTGACTTATTACCTTTTCTTGCATTCATTTTTGCAAGCTTTAAATAAACTTCACCTTTTTTCAGGTTATCGTCACTCATTTCAAGTGCACGCTGATAATTTTCTTCAGCACAAGCATAATCATCATTCTGCAAACACTTAGCTGCAATAAACATTGCAAGACCTGGCTGAGGATTATTTGTCATGATTGTTTGTGCTGCTCTTGATACTAAATCTGAATTTAAGCACTCAAATTTAAATCCAAGCTTGAATATGTTTTCAGCTAACCCAATATCATTAGGATTTTGCTCAAACTTTGGTCCAAAAGTGTTTTCAATCATATCGCAGTCAATATCAATTGTAGCTACGAATAATTTGAATACATATTCTTCAGGTTTAGACATATCTTCACCTGCTGCCTTCTTTGCATCTATTACACTTTGAATATTATCATAAACAGCGATTACATCTTCAGGAGACATATTATCTTTATTTGTTAGATAATATCTTCTAGTAGCATCCATGTAAAATGTTAAGTTCGCATTGTAGATATCATTTCCAGCAAAACCATAAAGATCCTGATATCCTTTGAATAAAAATTCATACTTATCCTTATCGTTTTTATAATAATTGTAAGCATCATACATTTTTCTATTCAAGATATCCTCAGTTTTTCCACAAAGCTCAGCACGTTTGTCATACAATAACATTACTGAATCTTTGTAAACATCAACTTTTGATGGATCATCAGGGTTACTAACTAAATTATCGTACAACTTTACTCCATTGGCATAAATAGAGTAATGTAAACTAGGTACGTTTTTTAGTAACCAAAATAATGGGGCTTTAGCATTTTTGTAATCATCTGCCCTTAAATAATCTGAATAAAGTGCGTTTTTCTCTTGCGCTTTCGATTTGTCTTCTGGCCAGTTCCATTCATTACAGTCAACTTGTGCGAAAGTTACTGTACTAACAAGGGCCAAAACCAACAATAAAACATTCTTCTTCATAATGCATACAGTTTAATTATACCACGGTGCTTTTTCCCACCGTTTACCATTGAAGGTTGCTCCAATTGTTATTGAAAAATATTGTTCTTTTAATACGTTATCACTTAAACTACCTCGACTCCCGTATCCAAGAACCAAATTAATAACTGAAGCATTCTTAACTGGTAAATGGAATCCAAGATTCATGCCAAACTCATCAAGACCTTGATTATTAAGGTTATATGGAGTTTTCTTATAAAACCCTCCCAAGCGATAGGTAATTCGCTTTAGATAGCTTTCAATGTTTGTAGCATCTGGAGTAAAAGCACCTCCTATAGCAAATTTACTACTATTTCTTAAAATATCCTGTCCATCATTACGATTATAGGCACTCCACTTGTCAAATGTAGCATCAAAACCAACTGACCAATGATTATATCCTGCCTTAAGTTTTCGCAAACCAACACCAAAACCAACTTGTTGTGGCAATATTTGAGTACCCTTAGTATCCAAAATTGTATCCGCATCAACTGTGGTCCCTGTTAATGTTTCCCTTCTGAATGTAGATAAATATTTGGTTTTAACTTTTGTTTCTGGTGTGTATACAGCTCCGAAATTCAAAAAGGTATTTTTATCTAATTCCAGATCATAGCCAACCCCAAAATCAAAATTGAAATCTGACACATTCCTTCGGTCTGCAATCTTAATAACATACCTTGAAATCAAAGTATCACTATCTCCAACATACTGACCTGAGGTTCTGGATGTAGCACCAAAAAAATAATTAAATCTTATTCCCAGGTATACATTTTTATATTGAAACCCCTGAGCAATAAATACTTTTCCTATACCACCTTCTCCATCAGACAATCTGTTTAAATTGATTCCCTCTTCATTTGGCACATCACCTGTAGCTAGAAAATCATAATTAACAACACTGTATGGACTTAAGCCTACGGACAAATTCCAGTAATTTAATTTTAACGGCACACCAAACGTAAGGTATCTCACTGACCCATTTATTGGTGAAGTGCTTCCTAAAGAAGATTCAATCGTCCTTCTTTCTCCAGAAATAGCAGCTTCAAATGTTGATAGCTTATTGAATGGTAACCAGGCCGGATTGACATTATTCAAATGAACAAAGCTTGGTAGGCCAATACCTACTCCTCCCATTGACTGATTATGACTGAGTGAATTATCCATCACCTCTCCAACACCATATGATGTGTATGGAGAATTTAAAACTTGCGCATTTAGCGATGGAAGGCCTACTAATATAAAGGCCAATAGCAAAATATACTTGTTAAAAACTAACTTCATGTAAACCTTATCTCTTTAGATTTTAGGTTAAGAGCCTACAAAGATGTCCTCTTTTATCCGAGTATCAAAAAAAAATTACATTCTATTTTGCCTGATTCGAATCTATTACAATAGTTTTATAAAAAATTAACATTCCTTTAACCATGCATAAAACTTCTTCCTCTCTTTATTATTCATTAGGGGTGATGTCCGGAACCTCGCTTGATGGCGTTGATTTGTGCCTATCAAAATTTATGATACAATCAGGAAGGTGGGAATTTGAAATATTAAAATCAGAAACAATACCTTATAATTTAAACTGGAAAGAAAAACTATCTTCAGCAATATCTCTTTCTTGGTCAGATTTACTTACTCTGGATTTTGAATACGGAAACTTTTTGGGAACATTAATAAGTGATTTTTGTGAAAAGCATCAAATTAAACCACAAATTATCGGCTCTCACGGACATACTGTCCATCATAAACCTGAGCTAGGTTATACTATCCAAATAGGAAATGGAAATTGCATTGCAAAAATCACAGGGGTAGACACAGTATTTGATTTTAGGAGTAAAGATGTAAGCCTTAAAGGTCAAGGAGCTCCTTTAGTTCCTATTGGAGATCAATTACTTTTCCCTGAATATAAATGCTGCATCAATTTAGGTGGCTTTGCAAACCTATCGGTAAAATCGACAAAGCATGATATTATAGCGTATGATATATGTGCCTTAAATGTTGTATTAAATTATTTATCAAGTAAAGACAACAAGGAATATGATGAAGATGGAATAATGGCCTCAAAAGGAAATTTAATTCCTGAATTATATGAAAAATTAAATAAAATACCTTTTTACAAATCCAGACCTCCAAAATCACTAGGAATAGAATGGGTAAACGAAAATATATTTCCAATCATAAATAATTTTTTACCCACGCATAAATTATTTGACATCATCAACACCTATACTACCCATGCGGCAAATGAAATATCAAAGGCTTTACCGCCTAATAATCATTGCTTAATAACTGGAGGCGGGGCATACAATAAGTATTTAATATCAACACTCAGTGATTATTATAATGGTGAAATAATCATACCCGATGACAAACTTATATCTTTTAAAGAAGCCTTAATTTTCGCCTTTCTGGGCGTTTTACGGATTAGAAATGAAGTAAATGTGTTGGCTTCTGTAACTGGAGCGAAAGAAAACAGTGTGTCGGGATTGATTGCCAGAAAATCAAAATGAGATGACAATTTTTTAAAATATTTTATTTTGTAAATTGCGCCAACTTAAAAACAACTTAACTCAATGAAAGATTTATTAAAGCAATTTGAAAACAAAACCCCGGAAATTGTTTTTGAATGGAAAGACTCAGAAACTGAGGCTGAAGGATGGGTAGTAATCAACTCACTTCGAGGGGGAGCAGCAGGTGGTGGAACCAGAATGCGACCGGGACTTGATAAAAGAGAAGTTGAGTCTTTAGCAAAAACAATGGAGATTAAATTCACTGTTTCAGGACCAAATATTGGTGGAGCCAAGTCAGGAATTAATTTTGACCCAAAAGACCCAAGAAAAAATGACGTGCTTAAAAGATGGTACAAAGCAGTTTTTCCTTTATTAAAGAATTATTACGGAACTGGCGGGGATCTAAATGTTGATGAAATACATGAAGTAATTCCAATTACTGAAGGTTATGGTTTATGGCATCCACAAGAAGGTATTGTTAATGGCCACTTTAACCCAACAGAGCCAGAAAAAATCAAAAAGCTTGGTCAATTAAGACAAGGAGTTTCAAAAGTTCTTGAAGATATCAACTTCACAATTACCGGAGATTATAAATATACAGTAGCTGATATGATCACAGGATTTGGTGTTGCTGAATCAGTAAAGCATTACTATGATCTTTGGGGAGGAAATATTGGTGAAAAAAGAGCTGTAATCCAAGGCTGGGGTAACGTTGCTGGTGCAGCAGCTTTGTTCCTTGCAAAAATGGGTGTTAAAATTGTGGGAATCATCGATCGTGAAGGCGGATTAATGAGCGAAACGGGTTTTGATCTTGAAGAAGTAAAAAAACTTTTCATTTCAAGAGATGGTAATAAGCTAAATGCAGATAATATGATCCCTTATGACGAAATCAATGAAAAAGTATGGGATCTTGGAGCTGAAATATTCATTCCTGCAGCTGCATCTAGATTAATTAGCCAGGAGCAAGTTGAAAAAATGGTTAATACTAAATTAGAAGTTATTTCATCTGGAGCTAATGTTCCATTTAAGGATAATGAAATCTTCTTTGGGCCAACAATGGAATATGCAGATAGCCATATTGCCTTAATTCCTGATTTCATTGCTAACTGTGGAATGGCGAGAGTTTTTGCTTATTTGATGAGTGATGAAGCAACTATGACAGACGAAGCAATATTTGAAGACACCTCAAATACTATCAAGATTGCAATGGAAGAAATATATAAAACGCATAAAGAAAAAACAGGGATTTCAGAAGCAGCATTTGAAGTTGCTCTAAAGAAACTTGTATAATTTTTATCATCTTATTTTGAAACCGGCCTCTGTGCCGGTTTTTTATTTCATTTTTCCAAGAAAGAATTACAAATACAAAGCATTATACTGATAATGTATGTAAACTCTATGATTCATTTTGTAAATTTAAGCACACTAGATAATTGCAGTCCTTCTTTAGGACTTTTTTCTTTAGTAACAATGGCCAATTGAATTTAAGTTAATGGATCAAGACAATAATCGCATTTCGACGAGAGTTATTTTATTCCTATTTTTATTTTTTATACCCCTTTTCAATCAACTTTCAGCTAATGAAAGTAAAAATGAAAAGACTGCAACATCCATTGAATCTGTAGCTTCGAACAGTCTAGAGGTTATGAATCAGGACCAACATGAACAGCAGGCAGGTCATTCTGACAATGGTGAAGGAGAGCATAATTCTGAAGCTTCCGAACATGGTCAAACACCTCCTGGATGGTCCGTAATGCCATTTATTATTTTGCTACTAATGATAGCAACCGGCCCATTATTCTATGAGCATTTTTGGCACAAAAATTATCCTAAAATTGCTGTAATTCTTGCATCGATTGTTGTACTATATTATTTATTTGGTTTACACAACCAGCATGGCCCGGTACATGCGTTCTTTGAATATTTTCAATTTATTGCACTTTTAGCCTCTCTATACATAGCTTCAGGAGGAATCCACATAGATATTGATAAAAAATCGTCACCGATGGCAAACTCTATTTTATTAATCTGTGGAGCAGTCATTGCAAACCTAATTGGAACAACTGGAGCTTCAATGCTTCTGATAAGACCTTTCATGAGGCTTAATAAACATAGAATCAAGGCATACCATATCATATTTTTTATCTTTGTAGTTTCCAATGTAGGAGGATCTTTAACTCCAATTGGTGACCCACCATTATTCCTTGGGTTTCTGAAAGGTGTTCCCTTCCAATGGACTGTTATTCATAACTTCTTCCCTTGGTTATTTGGCATCCTTGTTTTGACTTTGATCTTTTATTTCTTCGATAAAAACAATAAGGATATCTTAGATGAGGATGAGTTACAAACTGAGTTTACCAATAAAATCAAAATAACCGGTGTAAAAAACTTTGGCTGGCTGGCAGTTGTCATAGTATCTGTTTTTATTGATCCAAATGTATTTGACTGGGTGCCGGCAATTGATTACCATGGTCAAAGGTTTTCATTTATCAGAGAATTAATCATGCTTTCAGTCGCATATATGTCATTTAGATTTGCAGATAAAGAAGCAATTAAAAATAACGACTTTAGTTTCGAACCTATACGAGAAGTAGCCTTCATATTTATCGGGATTTTCGGCACTATGATGCCAGCATTGGAGCTGGTAAGTGAATTTGCCAAATCTCCGGAAGGAGCAGCACTAATCTCTCAAAATACATTATACTGGGGAACTGGTGCCCTGTCTGGATTTCTTGACAATGCGCCTACCTATTTAAATTTCCTTGCAGCTTCAATGGCCTCTCAAGGTGCAGACATTAACTCTATTAGTGAAGTGGTAGAATATGCAACAGGAGATACCTACCCGCATTCACAATTATACTTAAAAGCGATTTCTGTTGCAGCAGTATTCTTTGGTGCCATGACATATATAGGTAACGGACCAAACTTCATGGTTAAATCAATAGCAGAACAAGTAGGTTTAAAAATGCCATCATTTTTCGGATACATCATCCGTTTTTCGATCCCATTTTTATTACCGACTATCATCCTAACATGGTTGATCTTTTTCTTGTTCGCAAAATAATTAGAACCTTTGTTTCATAATAAATAAAAAGCCTGTTCAGACTGAACAGGCTTTCTCTTTTGGAAATTATTTATTTTTATACTTCCTCAAGTTGAAACACATCTCTATTCAGACATTGAAGAGCATTAACTTTATATTGTGAGTTAATTAGTACAGAAATATTATGACGACTACCTCCGTAACTAATCATTCTTACAGGAATTTCTGTTAAACTATCAAAAACTTGCTTTACAATACCTGGACGATCACTCACAAAATCTCCAACAAGACAAATAATTGATTGGTTAGTATCGATCTCAATTGTTCCAAAAGGTTCAAGCTCCTCTTTTATTTTACTAAGATTTGTATCATCATCAATTGTTAAAGAGACCGCCACCTCACTAGTAGTAATCATATCAACAGGCGTCTTATATTTCTCAAAGACTTCAAAAATCTTTCTTAAGAAACCATATGCAAGAAGCATTCTTGTTGACTTTATCTTAATCGCAGTAATCCCATCTTTTGCAGCTACAGCTTTTATCCCTGTATCTTGCTCCTTACTTGTAATGATTGTACCTCGGGCTTCAGGCTGCATTGTGTTTAGTAATCTAACTGGCACATCGTATTTTTGTGCAGGAAGAATAGATGCAGGATGAAGAATTTTAGCACCAAAATATGCCAACTCTGCAGCTTCGTTAAAAGATAGCTCAGATATAGAAACAGTTTTTTTAACCACTCTTGGGTCATTGTTGTGCATCCCATCAATATCAGTCCAAATTTGAACCTCACTGGCCTCAAGAGCAGCACCTATCAAAGATGCACTGTAATCACTTCCTCCTCTTTTAAGGTTATCAACTTCGCCTTTTTCATTTTTACAAATGAATCCCTGAGTTATATATAAGCCTCCAGGAATGGTAAAATCCTTAATAGGGAAATTTTGAGCAATGTGAGGTATGTCTGGCTCATCGTCCTCATTAATTCTCATGAAATCCAGAGCATTTAGCCATTGTCCGGAAAGTCCTTTTTGGTTAAGAAGCTCAACAAATAATTTTGTACTTATAAGCTCACCCTGTGCTAAAAGCTCTTTACTTAAACCTTCATTAAACGAAAGGTTAATAGCTGAAGATAAGAGAGTAAAGTGCTCATCTATAATTGATTTACCTTTAGCTTTTAATTCATCAGATTGTAATAATTCATCAACAAAAGCATCATACTTAGCTTTAAGTTCATCAACTAAGGTGCGAGCAGAGTTTTTATCGCCTGACTTTAAATACTCTCCTAATTGAACTAAACTATTTGTTGTACCTGAAACAGCAGATAGAACTACTACTTTAGGTTCATCATCTGATGAAATTATCGAAGCCACCTGATTCATTCTCTCAGGACTTCCGACTGATGTACCTCCAAATTTTAAAATTTTCATTATAATGATTCTTTTAGACCTAACATTTTCATTGCAGTAATAGCAGCTTCATCACCCTTATTACCATGTTTTCCACCTGCTCTATCAAGAGCTTGTTTCATATTATCAGGAGTTAACACTCCAAAAATTACAGGCTTATTGTATTTCAACCCTACATTAGTAATTCCATTCGCTACTGCATCACATATGAAATCAAAGTGCCTTGTTTCACCTTGAATCACACACCCTAAACAAATTACCGCATCAACATCCTCAATTT
The DNA here is from genome assembly GCF_012926615.1 of Marinigracilibium pacificum. GTDB lineage: Bacteria > Bacteroidota > Bacteroidia > Cytophagales > Cyclobacteriaceae > Mangrovivirga > Mangrovivirga pacifica. The sequence continues at coordinate 129,703 of NZ_JABBNU010000001.1, forward strand.
CAGCCATCCATTGTGCACCAAGCGTCAACTCATAACTTCCCGGAACATATCGTTTGACTATGTTTTCCTTTTTCACCCCGTTTTGAATCAGCGTTTCATACGCCCCTTCATAAAGAGCTTCTGTTATTGTGTCGTTCCACTCCGAAACAACTATTGCATACACCTTATCTTGTGCACCAGAAAGGTTCTTTGATGAATAATCACTTAAACTTTTTAATGATGTTGCCATAATTTCAAATGAAAAAGGGGATGAGCCTTACGCCTCATCCCCTTGTTATAATTTATAATAATTATTTACAGTTTAATTGGAGGCCATGGCATCTAAACGAGCCTTGTGTTTTCGAGCTTCCGTAATCTTTTTGTATTTAGGGTAATCAGCAACGATTGCTGAATAAATTTCAGCAGCTTTACTTGTGTTACCAGCCATTTCGTATGCCATAGCAGCCTGCATTAAATAATCAGGAGACATAACATTATCATCAGAGTTAGCTGCTGCTTCAAACAATGCTGCTGCTTCTGAATAGTTACCCTTTTCAAGATATGCATCACCTAAAAGGCTTTTTGAAAATGCAGGAGACAATAAATCATCATTTGAATATGCTTCAAGATGATCAATTGCTTTATCATATTCACCTTGCTTTAAATAGATTGCACCAGCATAATAATTAGCCAGGTTAGCTGCATCAGTACCTGAATAATCATCTATAATATCAAGAAATCCTGAATTAACTGTTGTTCCTTCTAATGCTAATGAAAGACTATCATTTTCAAACCAATATTGAGCCTGAAACATCTCTTCCTGAGCTTTGTCATTTTGGTTTCCAGTGTAGTAGTTATAACCTACAATTCCAGCTACTATTAAAACTAATGCTGCAGCTGCTCCAAATACAAGAGTTGAATTGTTTCTTAAAAACTTCTCTGCTGATGATAAGCTCTCCTGTATTGCTTCAGGGTTTTCCAACAGCTCTGTTCCTTCGTCGTGCTTATGTTGTTTATTCTTAGCCATTCTATAAAAAATTGAACTCCAAAGTTAGTGGAAATTACTTTTCCACAAATAAGTATTTTGTTTTTTTTAATTAATCTTCAATAAAAGGGTAATCAGGTTGTACGTAAACATCATCGAAAGCCTCTGATGGGTCTGGCCAATCAGAATTTTCTGAGAAATCTACACACTCTTTTACCTGAGCTTTTATTTTATTTTCTATTTCTTTAAGATCTTCTTCTGAAGCAAATTTGTTATCAAGGATTACCTTCCTAACCTGCTCGATTGGATCTCTGTCTTTATATTCCTGAACCTCTTCTTTAGTTCTGTATTTTGCCGGGTCACTCATTGAGTGTCCTTTATATCGATAAGTCCTGAATTCTAAAAGTGTTGGTCCATCGCCTTTTCTAGCTCTTTCTGCAGCTTCAGCAACAGCATAATGAACTTCCTCGACAGACATTGCATCAACGGCTTTAGAAGGCATACTATATGCTTCACCTAATTGATACAGTTCTGTTACGTTTGAGGTTCTTTTAACTGAAGTCCCCATGGCATATCCATTATTTTCAATAACGAAGATTGCCGGTAACTTCATTGTCATCGCCATATTAAGTGCTTCGTGAAATGCACCTTGTCTTACAGCTCCGTCACCCATGTAGGTGATACTCAAAAGATCAGTACCTTTATATTGCTCAGCAAATGCAAGACCAGCGCCTAAAGGAATTTGGCCTCCAACAATACCATGCCCGCCATAGAAATGATTTTCTACATCAAACATGTGCATTGATCCACCTTTTCCTTTAACTATTCCGGTTTTCTTTCCATATAACTCAGCCATAATAGCTTTTGGGTCTGAACCTAAGGCAATTGGGTGAGCGTGATCTCTATAAGCAGTTATATATTTATCTCCTCTTTTCAGTGCAGAAACTGAACCAGCTACACAAGCCTCCTGACCGATATATAAATGGCAAAATCCTCTGATCTTTTGTTGACCATACAATCGGCCTGCCATTTCTTCAAACCGCCTCATGAATAACATACTCTCAAACCACTCCAGGTATTGCTCCTTACTGAAGTTGGCCTTTGAAGCAGCTTTGCTTTTATTCGCCTTTGTTTTTGATGTAGCCATAATCTGTGATTTATTGCTTAATATTGGGTTGCAAATATACACTTTAACTGCATTTTTCAATAATAATAATGTGTGTTTTAGCAGTTCAACAATACATATTGCATCAAATATTATTATGATTTTAAAGGAGATCAGCCTTTTTAATTTTAAAAATTACGAACAAGCCAGGGTATCTTTTGGCCCGGGGTTTAATGGTATTTATGGTTCTAATGGCGAAGGTAAAACTAATCTGCTTGATGCAATTTACTTTCTATGCTTCACCAAGAGCGCTTTTTTAAATAATGATAGCGATCTTATAAACCATGGACAATCATTCAATTTGGTTAAGGGAACCTTCCAATTTGAAGATAAAATTAATGAAGTTTCCGGTGGTATAGAAAAAGGTCCGAAAAAGACATTCTCGGAAAATTCTTCAAAATACGAAAAGCTTAGCGATCATATCGGAGAATATCCTGCTGTAATGGTATCGCCATATGACATGACACTCATCAGGGAAGGCAGTGAGGAAAGACGAAAATTCATTGATGGGTTATTATCTCAAATTGACAGAAACTACCTCACTAACATATTGAAGTATCGGAAAATTCTCAAACAGCGTAATGCGATCTTAAAGCAGTTTGATGAGTCTGGGTTTTCTGACCCTCACCTTATTGAACCCTACACGATTGAACTTCTTAAAACAGGTAAAGAGATATATTCGAAAAGAAAGGAACTAATAACTACACTTTACCCAGTAATTGAAGAGCAATACGCTATCTTAACTAATAATAAAGAGAATATTTCAATCCGATATCGGTCTGACTATGATAAAGAAGACTTTGAGTCGTTATTTTATAAACAGTTTCAAAAAGAGGTTATTGTAGGACGAACTTTGATGGGAATTCACAAAGATGAGCTTGTCTTTTATATGAACGAAAAACCTTTAAAAAAGCTGGGATCTCAAGGGCAGCAAAAATCATTTTTGATAGCATTGAAATTGGCTCAATACAAAATCATTAAAGAAAAGAAAGGGTACAATCCAATTTTACTACTTGATGACATTTATGACAAACTTGATGATGAACGAATCAAAGGACTAATTGAATTACTGGCTAGTGATAATTATGGGCAGGTATTTATATCTGATGCAAGACCAGAAAGATCTGCCAAACTAATGGAAAACATTAAAGAATCATCCAGATTATTTATTGTAAATTCAGGTGAAATTACTGAAATGAAATCCTGAGTTCAGGTATCTTTACAATCTAAATTAACAAAGTGTGGCTCGATATAATAAGAAAAATAGTGAAAGAAAGGCAGATATATCCACTTTAAAGGATAGTATCGAGGCTATGCTTAAAGAATTTAAGCTGGAAACGAAATATAAAGAAACTGAATTGATCAAAGCCTGGCCGGAATTAATGGGCCCAATGATTGAAAAAAGAACAAACAAGGTTTTTATAAAGGATAAAAAACTATTTGTTCAGCTTACATCAGCACCATTAAAAAGAGAACTTTCAATGTCAAGGTCAAAAATCATGTCCTTGTTTCACCAAAAATTCGGAGAAATAATAATTGAGGATATTGTTTTCTTATGATTAGTCTTTCTTGAAGAAAGAATCAACAAATTCCATTCTGTTAAACACTTGAAGGTCTTCTACCTTTTCACCAACCCCAATATATTTTACAGGAATTTTAAATTGATCGGATATTCCAATAACAACACCACCTTTTGCAGTACCGTCGAGCTTGGTAATGGCAAGTGATGTTACTTCTGTAGCTTTTGTAAATTCTTTTGCTTGAATAAATGCATTTTGACCTGTGGAGCCATCAAGAACAAGCAAAACTTCGTGCGGTGCTACCTCAATAAATTTTTGCATTACTCTCTTAATTTTAGAGAGCTCATTCATTAAGTTAACTTTTGTGTGTAATCGACCTGCCGTATCAACGATTACTACATCGTAATTTCCTTCAACACCTTTCTTTACGGTGTCAAAAGCTACTGATGCAGGGTCGGTATTCATTCCATGACTAACTACATCCACACCTACTCTCTGACTCCACATAATAAGTTGATCAACTGCAGCAGCACGAAACGTATCTGCAGCACCTAATAACACTTTATTACCAGAAGCTTTAAATCGAGAAGCAAGTTTTCCGATAGTAGTTGTCTTTCCGACACCATTCACACCAACGACCATAATTACATAAGGCTTTTTATCCTGAGGAACAGTAAACCCTTGTAGGTCATCGTAATTATTTTCTGCTAGTAATCCGGCAACCTCTTCTTTTAAGATTACATCGAGCTCTGCAGCATTTAAATATTTATCTCGAGCGACACGTTCTTCGATACGCTCGATTATTTTCACCATAGTATCAACACCAACATCAGAAGTAATTAGAATCTCTTCAAGTTCATCTAATACTTCATCATCGACTTTTGACTTTCCAGCAACAGCTTTACCTAACTTTTTGAAAAAACTCTCCTTGGTCTTTTCAAGACCTTTGTCAAGCTTTTCCTTTTCTTCTTTGCTTTTACCGGATTTAAAATTAAATATTCCCATGGTGCTTTTGAATAAATACCGAAAACTCGATAATAATACAAAATTTGAATCAAATCACCGCTGCCCGAAATAAAAAAAAGCCCCTTAACCAAGGGACTTAGTTTCTTAACCGGACAATATCTGATTACTTGGCCAAAGTTTCTTTTACCATATCAACCGGAACCATCTCTTCTCTATAAGAGTATGCTCCTGATTTCTCAGACTTCACAGCCTTGATCACTCTGGCGAATTGTTTATTTGCGCCTTCTTTCTTAAGCGTTGCAACTACTTTCTTAGCCATTGTTATTTAATTTCTTTGTGAACAGTATACTTTTTAAGGATTGGATTATACTTTTTAAGCTCCAATCTCTCAGGTGTATTTTTCCTGTTTTTAACAGTAATGTGTCTTGAAGTTCCAGGCATACCAGACTCCTTGTGCTCTGTGCACTCAAGAATTACCTGAACTCTGTTTCCTTTCTTAGCCATTTCTTTACTCTTTTATGCTTTCGCTTTTCAGATTACTAAGTTTCCTTTTGCTCTGGCATCTTTAAGAACAGCCGACAAACCTTTTTTGTTTATCGTTCTCAATACTGATGCTGATACTTTTAACGTTACCCACTTATCCTCCTCAGCGATATAAAAACGCTTTTTCTGAAGGTTTGGGTAGAACTTACGTTTCGTCTTGTTGTTAGCATGCGAAACGTTGTTACCTACTCTAGGTCTTTTTCCGGTTATTTGACAAACTCTAGCCATCTTTATCTACTTTCTTAGATATACTTTTCAAAATCGGACTGCAAATATCGCAAGATTATTTTTAAAACCAAAACTTGTTTGCAAAAATATTAAAAATCACCCGATTATATTTATTAAATTTTAGTTCCTCTTACCATTTCCTTCTTTCCAGGAGGACCGGCAAGTGTTTCCACCTCCATATTTAAGGAAGCTAAATCTCTTTTAAATTGTCCCTTTGCACAGTAAGTAACCAAATATGATGGAGCACCCATCATTAAGGAAACCTTTTCAAGAACTGGGTATTCCCACATCTCGCTTTGTTTATTAGGAGCAAAGGCATCAAAATAAACAATATCATAACTTTCAGCACTTTCAAAGTCCTGAAGCTTCATTTTCATTTTCTTAATACTGAACCGTTCCGTAATAGAAACCATTTTTCCCCATTCTGCCTGATGAATCTTTTCAAACTGGCTTTTATAACTTGCCAGCATATCAAGACTTCCATAGTTTAATCCATTAACTATTTCATCTGATAAAGGAAAAGGCTCCAGGGTAGTATATTTTATATTAACATTTGGAAGCATTGTAAGTTCCTTCAAAGTTAACAATGCATTCAGGCCAGTACCAAAACCAATTTCCAGAATACTAATACTTTGTGGAAAGTGCTCAAAATAAAAGTGTTTAAGCCCGTTCTTTATGAATACATGATTAGACTCGTTGTAGGCTCCATGTTGACTATGATAAGTCTCGTTTAACTCTTCATTATATAGTGAGTGCGACCCATCTTCGGTTTTAATCAATTTAATGTTGCCCATTACTTGCTACTTTTGAATTAAAACAACAGCATGTGCACTGACTCCCTGCTCTTCTCCAACAAACCCTAACTTTTCAGTAGTAGTTGCTTTTATAGAGATATCTTCCTCCCCAATATTCATAACCTTTGCCAAAACCTTTTTCATTTCTGGTATATGAGGATTAACCTTTGGTTTTTGAAGACAGATTGTTGCATCAATATTCCCAATTGAATACCCTTTTTCGGAAATCAATGTCATAACATCCTTTAATAGAATCTTGGAATCAATTCCTTTAAACTTTGGGTCTGTGTCAGCAAAATGATAACCTATGTCACGAAGATTTGCCGCACCTAATAATGCATCACAAATAACGTGTATTAATACATCAGCGTCAGAATGACCAACTGCTCCTTTGGTATGTGGTATTTTTATCCCTCCAAGAATAAAATCATACCCTTCTTCTAAACGATGGACATCGTATCCGTATCCTACTCTTATTTTCATTTATCCTTCTTTTTATATAATAAGGTTGAAGAATTTGAATCTTTTAAAACCGCTCTTGACATTTCATTAAAGCTATCAGTAGTAACTTTCTGGATCATTTCTGACTCCTCATTGATCAAGTTCGGATTACCTAAATTGGCCCCCATAGCAATTGACATTGCACGGTTTAGCAACTCAACTTCACCAAAAACTAATGAAGCCTCAGCTTTATTCTTTACTTTTTCCAGTTCACTTTCACCAACACCATTTTCAGCTAGGTCACTAACAACTTCGTCAATTGCTTTTTCAGCTTCATCCAAAGAAACACCTTCTGATGTTTTCCCTGCAACTACAAGGAGACCTGGGTCAATTGACCCAGTAACATAAGCATTTAAATCGAAGAAGAATTTCTTTTCTTTAACCAGACTTTCATACAATCTTGATGACTTCCCTCTCCCCAACACATCGCTAATTAAATCTGCATCATGATACCTTTTGTCTAATCTACCCGGGATATGATATACCTTATAAATAGCATCAGAAGGAACATCCGACTCGATAATATCTATCCTTCTTTCCTTTTGTTTATCCTCAACAGGCAAGTTTCTTTCATATTGGTCTCCTGCAGGAATGGGACCAAACCATTTTTCTGCCAACTGTTTAACGGTTTCTGTTTTAACAGGTCCGGCAACAACTAAAACAGCATTGTTTGGACGATAAAATTTATAAAAGAATGATTTAACATCATCCATGGTAGCATCCTCAATATGTGAAATATCTTTTCCAATAGTTGCCCATCGGTAAGGATGCGATTTATATGCAAGTGGCCTCAATTTTAACCAGGCCTCACCATAAGGCTGGTTTAAATATCTTTGCTTAAACTCTTCGATTACTACCTTTTTCTGAACATCAAGCACTTGCTGATCAAAAGATAGTGCCAACATCCGGTCTGATTCTAGCCAAAAAGCTGTTTCAAGATTAATAGCCGGAAGAGTAATATAATAATTCGTAATATCCGGTGAGGTAAAGGCATTGTTTTCTCCTCCAACCTTTTGAAGGGGCTCATCAAATGATGGAATATTTTTAGAGCCTCCAAACATTAAATGCTCAAACAAATGAGCAAATCCGGTTTTATTTTCATCTTCATCCCTGGACCCAACATTATACAACAAATTAAATGCAGCTAAAGGAGTTGTATGATCCTCATGAACAAACACTTTAAGTCCATTATCAAGTGTAAATGATGAAAAGTTTACCATATCTCAATGTTTACTCAGCAAAACTAATAAAATAAAAATATGACTTGGCAGTTATTCAGGATTATATCAAATATATGCATCCTTGCTTTTTTTATTGTATCGATTGTATAGATTTGTTTCCGAAATAACAAACCCATGAAATACCAGAAGAAAAACCTGACAAACGATCAACTTGTTTCAATTTATAACAAGCTTGTCAAACCTAGAATTATAGAAGAAAAAATGCTTGTCTTATTGAGGCAAGGAAAAATATCAAAATGGTTTTCAGGAATTGGCCAGGAAGCAATAGCTGTAGGAAGCACTATGGCACTTAATGAAAACGAATACATTCTCCCTATGCACCGTAACCTTGGTGTTTTTACTACTCGAGAAGTACCTTTTGACCGACTATTTAGTCAGTTTCAAGGAACTATGAGCGGATATACTAAGGGAAGGGATAGGTCATTTCATTTTGGAACAAATGAGCATCATATTGTTGGAATGATTTCTCATTTAGGACCACAATTATCAATTGCTGATGGTATAGCGCTATCTTCTAATCTTTCTAAAAGCAAAAATGCTACTTTGGTTTTTAGTGGAGACGGTGGTGCAAGTGAGGGAGACTTTCATGAGGCTTTAAATGTAGCAGCAGTTTGGGATCTCCCTGTAATTTTTGTGATTGAAAACAATGGTTATGGCCTATCAACTCCAAATAATGAACAATTCAAGTTCAAAAGTTTTACTGATAAAGGAATAGGTTATGGAATTGAGGCCATTCAAATAGATGGCAACAACATACTTGAAGTATATCATACTATAAAAAAGGTTGCTACAGATATTCGCAAAAATCCAAGGCCGGTTTTAATAGAGGCAATGACTTTTAGAATGAGAGGGCATGAAGAAGCAAGTGGAACCAAATATGTGCCTCAGGAATTAATGGATGAATGGGCTGTGAAAGACCCTGTTAATAATTTTGAGCGATTCCTAATTGAAAAAAACATTCTTTCTGAAAAGGAAATAGCCAATATCAGAGCCGAAATCAAGAAATCTATCGAGGCAGACCTTAAAAAAGCATATAACGATATTGCCCCTGAAATTGACGAAAACATTGAATTAAATGATGTTTATGCTCCATATGAATTTCAATTATCAGAACCTGATGGGCAAGATATTGAAATGAGGTTTGTTGATGCAATCAGCGATGGCTTAAAGCAAAGTATGATTAAGCATGATAACCTTGTCCTTATGGGTCAGGATATAGCTGAATATGGTGGAGTATTTAAGATTACTGAAGGTTTTGTAGACCAATTTGGCAAAGACCGAGTTAGAAACACTCCCCTTTGCGAATCAGCAATTATCGGAGCTGCTTTAGGTCTTTCAATCAAGGGCTATAAATCCATGGTAGAAATGCAGTTTGCAGACTTTGTTTCTTGCGGGTTTAATCAAATTGTTAATAACCTAGCCAAAATTCATTATAGATGGGAACAAAATGCAGATGTTGTTGTCAGAATGCCTACTGGTGCAGGAGTTGGAGCAGGCCCATTTCATTCACAGTCGAATGAAGCATGGTTTACACATACCCCAGGGCTTAAAATAGTTTATCCGTCAAACCCAATTGACGCTAAAGGATTATTGATATCTGCTATCGAAGACCCTAACCCATATTTATTTTTCGAACACAAATTTTTATATCGATCATTAAAGGGTAATGTCCCAGAGGGTTATTACAATACTCCGGTAGGAAAAGCTGCAATTGCGAAGGCTGGTACTGATGTGAGTATTATCACGTATGGTCTTGGTGTCCATTGGGCAATTGATACAGTTGAAAAATTAAATATTAATGCAGAAATAATTGACCTACGTACGCTGCTTCCATGGGATAAAGAAGCTGTCAATAACTCGGTTATGAAAACAGGCAAAGCACTTGTATTACATGAAGATACACTTACTGGTGGATTTGGTGGAGAAATAGCTGCATGGATTGCTGAAAACTGTTTCGAACATCTTGATGGGCCCGTTATGAGGGTTGCTAGCCTTGATACACCAGTTCCATTTAATAAAAACCTGGAGAATAACTTCCTGGCTTTAAGTCGCCTGGAAGAAAAACTTAAACAATTGATGGAATATTAATATGCAAAACTCATCTATTTTAACGTTTACCTTACAGAAAGGCTCTTGAGTCTTTTTGTTTTGTGAAAAAATCATGACATTTGTGACTTTTAGAGGTTTCCAAATTAATTGGAAAATTGAATTTTGTCGTTAACCGGCTTTTTTTGGAATAAGAATATACTTTTGACTGCAGCAAGAACTTCAAAAATTAAAATGACCACAAGCGCGGGTTGGATATCCAGATTATCAATTCTGGTTTTCTTCCTGATGTTTTGTAATGCCCAGGAAATTCTTGGCCAGGATGTAATGCCCAATAAAAAGCTTGAGCGCAAATCAGCTCCACAACACCAAACAAAAGGCAGCCCTAAAATCAGAAAAAAACCAAAAGGCCCAAAAACTGTCAAAAAACAAAACAGGAAGAATAAAACTACGGACAGACCTTCCCAAACCGGGTTTTTATATAAAATAAAACCACGAACTACAAATAGAGTGAGCAACAGGGTTCTTGATATAAAGATCAATCCAAGAACTACAAAAAGGAGAAGTAATATTGTTCATGATAGTAATGTTAGAGCTAAAACAACACCAAAGCGTAACGTTAATGTCCCTGATGTAAACATTTCTCCACAAGGAACCGGAAGAAATAAAAGGGCACGTGATATTAACATTACCCCTCGTACAACAAAAAGGTCAAGGATAGCTAGAGACATAAATGTTTCACCGAGATCTGTTAGAAGAAACAACCGGGCCTCAGATATTCAGGTTAGTCCGCGTACTACAAAACGATCACGAATAGCTAAAGATTTTAATGTAATACCTAGAAGTATCCGACCTAACAATAATCGTCAGCAAGATATTTCTGTAAACCCGAGAACGACCAGAAGATCAAAAGTTGCAAGGGATGTTTCAGTTTCTCCTAGAACAACTCGTAGATCTCAGACATCAAGAGACGTAAGTGTTTCGCCTAGAACTACCCAAAGAAGCCGTTCTGCAAGAGATATTTCTGTTACACCAAGAAGTATTAGCGGAAGAGGAAATAATGTTAGAGATATTTCGGTAACTCCAAGATCATATAATCGAGGTCGTACAGTAAGAGATATTTCTGTTACACCACGCTCTGTTTCAGGTAATCGTAATCTAGTTCGCGACAACCGTGTCAAACCAAGAAGTGTTGGAAGAAGTAACCTTGTTAGAGATGTAGCTGCCAACCCAAGAACCTCAAGAAGAAGTTCATTAGTTAGGGACAGAGAAATTACTCCTAGGTCTATTAGTCGAGGAGAGGTTGCCGGTCAACGTAATGAAAAAGCAATTCAGCAAAATCGTCCGGTTAATTTGTATACAAACTACTCTGGATTCCAAAAGCGCACTAAAGGACGTAAAAAGGCTGGTCCTGAGTCACAATATCAAGGCAACCTTAACCTTCGTAAGGTTGGTCTATTTGATGAAAGTTACCTATTATATGATGGAAACATTAAGCAAAAAAGACTTGTAGATAACCGTCAGGGCATAAAGTATAAAGGAAAGGTAATAAAAACTCGTGGCCCTTCAAGTAATGATGCCAACTTCAATTATACTGGTAACCTGAAATACAATACGCTAAAGAAAAGAAACGCTGCTAGAAAAGATGCCGTTAAAAAAGCAAATGCATATCAAGGTCGTCAAAAGGGATTAACCCCTAAAGGAAAAGAGCGTCATTATAGAAACGTTACAGCTAAAATTGAGAGAGAAGAAGGCAGAACCAAGGTTTTAAAACCAGTGAAAGGAGCTCATCCAACTGCCAAATTTAAAGGTGATAATGAGCAATATAAAGGAGCAGATAATCCGGCAGGCAATAGAGTCAAAAAATTCTGGTATTCTTTGTTTGATAAGAAACTTCAACCTGCTCATATCCGTAAAAAGTCGAAGAAGCAGAAATACGATAAGGGAGAAAAAGTACTTTGGGAATATGACCTGGATAGAAATAAAAGAAGAAAACGACCTGAAACAGGCGATAAATCAGTCGATAACTAAACCTGTATTAATATTTAAACACAGTACACGTTGTTCAATTTCTTCAATGATGCTTTCAAAGCTTGAAAGAAATTGGAATGACGATTCGACTCAAAAGATATCGCCTTTTTTCCTCGATCTTATTAAGTACCGAAATATCAGTAACCTGATTGAAGAAGAATTTGGTATTATGCATGAGTCTCCTCAAGCACTAATTATTTATAATAAAGAGTGCGTTTTTAATACGTCTCACGGAGGAATCAATCATGACACTTTAGTCAATAAGGCATCTCAGGTAGCCAATTAATCAAAATCAAAGCTTATAGTTTGTTTTAAGCTTTCACTTAAACTCTGAGCTACTGGGCATGTTAAAGCTGTTCTTTTAACCTTTTCTATTTGGGCAGGAGATAGTTTATGTTGCTTGAAATGTAAATCAACTTTAATTTCTGAAATTCTTCTTGGGTCTGCAGCCATGAATTTTGTGATTTCTGCTGATACATTACCAATATCCAGATCATTATTAGCTGCATAAATACCTACGACCGTTATCATACACTGAGCCAAAGCAGTGGATACCAGATCAGTAGGTGAAAAAGCCTCTCCTTTACCATGATTGTCAACAGGCGCATCAGTTATTATTTCATTACCAGATTGTAAGTGCTTGGCTATAGTTCTAAGCCCTCCTAAATATTTAACTTCTGAAGTTGGCATTTAATAACAGTTAAGATTATATTTCGTTATAATATTCTACGAATTGTAAAATTGCAATATGAATTCTCTTAAACAAACTATTTTATCTCTTATACTGATATTTATTACTGTATCGGCTTATTCACAATCAGACCGAGATAGAAATTTTTCCAGGGAATATGTTTGGGGAATCAAAAAAAGCACAACCGGTGGGTTGATTAGTGGTTTTACATTTAAGTATGGTATGAAGCGCAGTGACAGACACTGGCAGAGCTTTAATCTTGAAATGGTGAATGTAAAACACCCTAATGAAACAAGAGAAACTTCTGTTATTACAGGAGAACCATTTATCTGGGGTAAACAAAATTATTTATATGCTATCAGATTACAATATGGAAGAGAATACGTTCTTTTCGAGAAAGCTGATCAGCAGGGTGTACAGGTAAATCTTATTGGAGCTGCAGGGCCTACAATTGGATTAATCGCCCCATATTATATAAAATATGCTTCTGACAACCAATTCAATCCAATATCTGAACCCTATGATCCTAATAACGCTTCAATAAGAAGATCTGCAGTTATGGGAACGGGCCACCTCTTTCAAGGTGTTGGTGAATCAAATGTAACAGTTGGCCTTAGTGCCAAGATTGCTATGTCATTTGAATTTAGCACTTTTAAAAGTTCTATTTCAGGATTCGAGGTTGGCTTTATGGTTGAAGCTTATCCTAAAGAAATTAATTTAATGCCCGCTCAAAAGAACAGGGCCATTTTCAACGAAGTATACATAACCTTAACACACGGTAAACGTAGATAGAAAAAGTATTTTGTGTTGTAGAAATTTGATACCTTTGCGTAGTTATGATAGAGTTACCGGTAATTTCTGAAGAACAAACCAAAAAAAGGACTAAACCAAACTGGCTGAGAGTAAAACTCCCAGTTGGTCATGAATATAAAAAAGTCCGTCAGTTGGTTGATAAATATAAACTGCATACTATTTGTGAAAGTGGAAATTGTCCAAACATGGGCGAGTGCTGGGGAGCTGGAACAGCAACATTTATGATCCTTGGTAATGTATGTACCAGGTCATGTTCGTTCTGTGCTGTTGCTACAGGTAGACCACCTGAATACGATGCTGAAGAACCGAAACGTGTTGCGGAGGCTATTAAGTTAATGGGGGTCAAGCATGCAGTTATTACATCTGTAAACAGAGATGAATTAAAAGACAGAGGCGCTGAAATATGGTATCAAACTGTCGTTGAAACTAAAAAAGCATCTCCTGAAACAACGATTGAAACGCTTATCCCAGATACAAAAGGAAACTGGGATGCTCTATATAGGATGATAGAAGGTGGTCAGGAAGTTGTTTCTCATAATATAGAGACAGTAGAAAGATTATACCGTAGAGTTCGACCTCAAGCTAAGTATAATAGAAGCCTTGAACAAATCCAGAAAACCAAAGAGGCAGGAAAAAGAACGAAGTCAGGTATAATGGTTGGCTTAGGTGAAACTAAAGAAGATGTCTTCAAAGTTATGGATGATTGTGCAGAGCATGGATTGGATATACTTACAATCGGTCAGTACCTTCAACCAACTAAAATGCACATTGAAGTAGCAGAATTTGTACATCCTGATATTTTTGCACTTTACAAGGAAGAAGGATTGAAAAGAGGGCTAAAATATGTTGAATCAGGACCACTTGTTCGTTCTTCATATCATGCTGAAAGACATGTAGATGTCCCAATCTAACTCATAAAGATTTTACGATAAAGGCAACATTAATTGTTGCCTTTTTTATTTATATATATCTAATTTATTACAGGCACTGTTCTATTTTAGAAAATTGTTATATTTTTACAAAATCTAGCTAAAAGAGGGTTATAAATATTAATTTTCTAACATTTATTAAAATTTTTTGATGAGAAAAAAATACTTGTTCTTAGTGTTGGGATTTTTATCTTCAGTTGGGTTTGTGACAAGTTGTGGCAGTGAAGAGTCTGAAGCAACACCAACGGAAATAACACAAGGAACAGAAATCAGCAAAAGTGAAGATTCAGGGGCTCCGAATATTGAAAGTCTTGCTCAACAGCTAATATCTACGCTAAAGCAAAAAGATTTTCCGGGATACATTGATCTTTTACTATCACGCGACCGTCATATTGAAATAACTGAAACTTTAGGTTCAGATTCACTAAAAAGTCAGTTCTTGATTAAATATGACTATAGGCTCCAACAACAACGGGAGAAATTCACTCAATTAACTGAACTACTTATTATTAACAGCATTAATTTAGACAATGCATTAATTAATGAAATTGTTGTTCTTGAAGACAGTGAAGCATCAATAAAAAATATTGTTGTATCAGAAGTTATTGTTCCTATTCCTCAAAATGGAAAGGAATTTGAATTAAGGTTTTTTGTTATTAAGAATAAAGGAAAATTTTTCTTAACTTCGGATATTAACTTATAACCTTAATTATACCCAAATAATCATGAAAAAAGGCTGCAAAATGATTTGCAGCCTTTTTTATGTTTAAATAGTGCTCTTTCGAGCACTATTAATAATTCAGTCATTAGTTTACTACTTCCTCAGACTCTTCTGCATACTCAGAAGTAGGAATACAAGCACACATAAGGTTTCTGTCTCCATATGCACTATCAATCCTTCTTACTGCAGGCCAGAATTTTCTTTCTCTAACATACTCTAATGGGAATGCAGCTTTATCTCTTGTATAAGGCATCTCCCAATTATCATTTGTTACTTGTGCCAAAGTATGAGGGGCATTTTTCAAAACATTGTTTTCCTGATCCGCAACTCCATTTTCAATCTCAGAGATTTCATTACGGATTTCAATCATTGCATCACAGAACCTGTTAAGTTCATTTAACCCTTCGCTTTCAGTTGGCTCTATCATTAAAGTTCCTGGTACAGGGAAAGATACAGTTGGAGCATGGAAACCATAATCCATTAATCTCTTAGCAATATCTTCTACTTCTACACCAAACTTCTTAAATTGTCTGCACTCAACAATCATTTCATGAGCAGCTCTTCCTTTTGATCCGGTATAAAGAATCGGATAGTGCTCTTCAAGTCTTGCTTTTATATAGTTAGCATTAAGAATTGCTGTTTTAGTAGCTTCAGTTAGCCCGTCTGCACCCATTAATGAAATATATGCATACGATATTGCCAGAATACTAGCACTTCCATAAGGAGCAGATGAAATACCTGTAATTGCCTTTTCACCACCTGCATGTTCTACAACAGCATTACCTGGTAAAAATGGTGCAAGGTGTTCTGCTACACCAATAGGACCCATTCCTGGACCTCCTCCACCATGAGGAATACAAAATGTTTTATGTAAGTTAAGGTGACACACATCAGCACCAATAATTGCAGGAGATGTTAATCCTACCTGAGCATTCATATTGGCACCATCCATATAAACCTGACCACCTTTGTCATGGATAGTTTTGCAGATCTCCCTGATATTCTCTTCAAAAACACCGTGTGTTGATGGATAAGTCACCATCAAACCAAAAAGGTCATCAGCATATTTATCAGCCTTTTCCTTTAGATCTTCCAATGAAATATTACCTTTTTCATCACAGTCTACAATAACAACTTTTGTACCAGCCATAACTGCAGAAGCAGGGTTAGTACCATGAGCTGAAGAAGGAATAAGTGTGATATTTCTATGACTTTCACCACGGCTTTCATGATAAGCCCTGATTACCATCAAACCTGCATATTCTCCTTGTGCACCACTATTTGGTTGAAGTGACACATCGTAAAAGCCAGTAATTTCAGATAACCATTTTGTTAACTCATCAATCATATCCATATACCCTTTTGTCTGATCTTTTGGAGCAAATGGATGCATATTTCCAATTTCAGGCCAGGTTATAGGAATCATCTCTACTGTTGCGTTCAACTTCATAGTACACGAACCCAAAGAGATCATCGAATGAACCAAAGAAAGATCTTTGTTTTCTAATCTCTTCATGTATCTCAACATTGAATGTTCGGCATGGAACTTATTGAACACTTCGTGCTGAAGGAATGCTGAAGTTCTTTGTAATCCCAAAGGAAATTTTACTTCAATAGTATCTTCAGCAAATATGTTTTCTTTACCTCTAACGTGAGCAAATACTTCAAGAATCTCATTTACATCATCAAGTCTGGTAGTCTCATCCAGAGAAATACCTACATGAAGAGTATCATAATATCTGAAGTTTAATTCTTTACCAAGAGCGATAGATTTTAAAGCAATTCTTTCCTCCTCATCATTAAGAGCCACTTTAATTGTATCAAAAAACTGCTGATTTTCGTTTTCGAACCCAAGGTTAGCCAATCCTCTTGACAAGGCTTTCGTAAGTCCATGAATTCTCGAAGAAATTCTTTTTAGTCCTTCAGGCCCATGGTAAACTGCGTACATACCAGCAATTACAGCCAAAAGCACCTGAGCAGTACAAATATTTGAAGTAGCTTTTTCACGCTTGATATGCTGCTCTCTTGTTTGAAGAGCCATTCTATATGCTGAATGACCATCTTTATCAACTGAAACACCTATGATTCTACCAGGGATCAATCGTTTAAATTGATCAGTAGTTGCAAAATATGCTGCATGAGGACCTCCAAAGCCCATAGGCACACCAAATCTTTGCGTACTACCAAAAACTACATCTGCACCATGCTCTCCTGGAGGAGTAAACATGATCAAACTCATTATATCTGCACCTACAGCTACAAAAACATCGTTTTCTTTAGCCTTGGTTATGAAATCTTTGTAATCTCTAACATTTCCTTCAGCATCCGGGAATTGAACTAAAACTCCGTATAAATCTTCAGCTGAAAGATCAACTTCCTGATAGTTTCCAATTTCAAGCTCAATGCCTAAAGGAATAGCTCTTGTCTTTAAAATATCAAGGGTTTGAGGGAAGACTTTTGAGTCAACGAAAAACCTGTTTGCAACTTTCTTTTTAGCTCCCTTTCTTGCTCCATGAAACATGGTCATTGCTTCTGCGGCTGCCGTTCCTTCGTCAAGAAGTGAAGCATTGGCAATTTCCATTCCGGTTAAATCCATTACCATGGTTTGGAAATTAATTAGGGCTTCAAGTCTTCCTTGAGCAATTTCAGCCTGATAAGGGGTGTAGGCAGTATACCAACCCGGGTTTTCCAGGATGTTTCTTAATATCACATTAGGAATGATAGTATTATAATATCCCATCCCTATATATGACTTAAAAAGTTTGTTCTTTGACAGCTTTTTTCTGAAAGACGATAAAAACTGATACTCACTTTTTGCTTCGGGTAGATCTAGTGGTTTTTGAAGTCTGATTCCCTCAGGAACTGTCTGATTAATCAGCTCATCTACTGATCCAACACCGATTACTTCAAGCATTTTTCCTATCTCCTCAGGAGTCGGAGAGTTGTGTCTTGAAGCAAAAGATTCATTCTTTTTTAGGTTAATGTTCATTGACATAAGAATAATAAGTCCTTGTAAGTCTTCAATTTGGGTGCAAAGGTAATCTTTAAATTTAATTTGCCATTTATTTATTCAAATATAATGGGTTATCTATTAAAAGAAATATCTCCCACTCATGTAAATACTATACCTTAATTGTTGTGTTTTTGTTACCTTAGAGCTTTGAAATAAAACTGTAATTTTATGAAAAAAATAACATTGCTTGCATTTTCTCTTGCCATGGCTGGATTTGGTGCCGATGCGCAGGAAAATCTTGCAGAAAAATATGCGGAAACTATTACTCAGGAAGACCTGAAAGACAACTTGACAATTTTAGCCTCAGATGCTCTTGAAGGTAGGGAAACTGGTAGCAGAGGACAAAAAATGGCTGCTGCATTTATTTCTGCTCATTATGAATCAATTGGGTTACAACCAGGAAATAATGGTAAGTGGCAACAGCCTGTGATCCTTGAAAATGTAAAGCAAGGTGATGCTTTTATTTCAAATGATGACAAAAAGTGGAACAACTACGAAAATGTCATCATTTACTCAAACGCAAACATGAGCGAGCCTCTTAATGTTAAAACTGAATTTGTTGGTAATGGAGGTGAAGAAGAACTTAAAGCTACGGATATCCAGGGAAAAGCAGTAGTTGTAATGAATAAAGACAACCGAAGTGCAATTCCTTATGCTCGTCAGATTATTGAGCAAGGTGCTTCAACAGCAATCATAGTAAGTAGTGCTTCTGATGAAGACTTTAACAAGTATCTGAATCAGTTTAAATACTATATGAGCAACGGAAGAATGCAATTGCCTTCAGATAAAGACACTAAGGATTTCACTATTGTTTTCGTTTCTAAGACCGCTGCTGCCGAACTACTTGGCACAAAGGTAGAGAAAATGGAAAAAGCTGCTGCTGATGCTGCAGAAGGAAAAGTTAGCAAGCTTAAGTCTGTAAAATCTAAAGAAGTTACTTTCCAGAATAAGATGGATATTGACGAAGTTAAATCTTCTAACGTTTTAGCTTTTATAGAAGGAACTGATAAAAAAGACGAGTTGGTTATTATAACTTCTCATTATGACCACATCGGAAAAGCTTCTGAAGGAGAAGGTGACCTTATTAATAATGGTGCAGATGATGATGGATCAGGAACTGTATCTGTAATGGAAATTGCAGAAGCTTTTGCTATGGCCCAAAAAGACGGTAACGGACCAAGAAGAAGTATATTATTTATGAACGTTACTGGCGAAGAAAAAGGACTATTGGGATCTGACTACTACACTCAACATCCTGTTTACCCTTTAGAGAGCACTGTTGTAAACCTTAACATTGATATGGTTGGGCGTGTAGACCCAGAGCATGAGTCAGATAAAAACTATGTTTATCTTGTAGGAAGTGACAAGCTTTCTTCTGAGCTGCATGAAATTAGTGAAAAAACTAACGAAAAGTATATCGGATATAAGCTTGATTATACTTACAATGACCCTGAGCATCCGGATAGAATTTACTACCGTTCAGACCACTGGAATTTCGCTAAAAACAACATTCCTGTAATCTTCTATTTTAATGGTGTTCATGCTGATTATCACAAGCCTTCAGATGAGGTTGATAAAATCGAGTGGCAACAACTTCAAGATAGAGCAAAGCTGGTATTTTATACAGCTTGGGAGTTAGCTAATAAAGATTCAAGAATTGTAGTAGACAAAGGACAGAATCAATAATTATAAATAATATTAACAAAAGCCCCCTGGTACTTGATTATCAGGGGGCTTTTATTTTTTCCAAAAAATAACACCCGAATGATGTTCGGGTGTTGAGCTTATGGAAAGAAAGATAATTAACTATAATAAATCTATTATTTCCTATCCTTATATTTTTGAATTATAGATTAACAATATTTCATTATCGATGAAGATGATCAATTATTCGATTGTGATTTCCTGAAAGGAATTCTATAATAAACATAATAATTAAAGCCCCAGCTTGAACCATCATTTACACCAAAACCAGGTATCCGATAGGCTTCATTTGTTGAAGCATTTTTAACCCTGTTAAGAAACCTCAGTCTGCCGGTAAATCCCAAAAATATATTTTTAAGAACCATTACTTTTATTCCAGCATCTAACTCAAACCATCTGCTTGTAACACCATTGTCAACATCTGACTGATTTACAGTACCAAAAATATCATCTTCAAGAATATAGTTGAATTCTGAATCATAAAATGCTTGTGCATACCGAAGCCCAACAAACATTACAAATTCTCTAGGGTCTTTAACATTAAAATTTACATCTCCACCAACACGAAAATAACTACCATTGATATTCATCACTGAACCTGAAAAATGGTCAATCTGATAATCAGCTATTCCATAATCAACAACTAACAGGTAGCGACCTAAATCAAGATCAGCTGTAATTTCATATTGTTCAAGATCATTATTTATTGCATGAGCAACAGGATAATACAAATCAGCTCCTATTCTCAATCCATATAATACAGGCTTCCACTTACCTTCATTTTCAGTAACAACTGCCGAAAGTGTATCATTACCGGCATCTTGTGCTACAGCATTGGTAAAAGAAACAATACTAATTATTATTAACAAAAAGCCTGATATCAGCAGGTGCCGTAGATAGATCATTAGTCGTTCTTCTTAAAGATGTTTTATTAAATACTTCAACAGCATCAAAACTATATACTGTTGTCCGCAAATTTCTGAAAACCACCTCTGGGCCACAATCCGGAGAAATAAATCTGCTTATACGGTCGTATTCCAAAGTTATTGAGTAAGTATTATTATCTGTAGTTTCAAAAATATACCGACCCGAATCTGCAAAAGGATTTAACGGCAATAAAACCTTAGTAACTGTGTCATCAGCCACCAAAATTGAATCCTGAAAACCTTCAACATATAATCTTCGTACACCGAGATTACTACTATCGCTCAAGTTTATTCTAAAGCTGGCAACAGCAAAATCTCTGTACTCTGAATAACAATTAACTTCAGGGTCACAGCTGGCTGACAGAATCAATAAAGTAATTAAAACTATAAAATACCTTTTCTTCATAACAGGAATTTAAAACGTAAAGATACAGTTTTATTCAATCCTCCAACGAAAGGTTAATGAATTCTTATACAAAAGGAACAAGTATTTTAGTAGTTTTGCAGATAATTAAATAGAGAAAGCATTGAAAACGAAGGGAATAAAAAAACATAAGGTAAATATTGTCACACTAGGTTGTTCTAAAAACCTTGTGGACAGTGAGGTGATGCTTACCCAGTTACGAGGAAATAATATCGATGCGGTACATGAAGATAAAAATGATGATTCGGGTGTCGTAATTATTAATACTTGTGGTTTCATTGATAATGCGAAGCAAGAGTCTATCGATACTATTCTGAGATATGCTGATGCTAAAGAGCAAGGCCTTGTTGATAAAGTTTACGTTACAGGTTGTCTGTCTCAACGATATAAAGATGAGTTGGAACTTGAAATACCTCAAGTAGATGCTTTTTTTGGAACAAGAGACCTTCCACTTTTACTTAAAAAGTTTAAAGCCGATTATAAACATGAACTTGTAGGAGAAAGAATCTTAACCAACCCTAGTCACTATGCCTACATGAAAATTGCTGAGGGATGTGACAGACCTTGTTCATTCTGTGCTATTCCTTTGATGAGAGGCAAGCATGTTTCAAAATCAATTGAAGACTTAGTCAAAGAAGCAAAAGGTCTAGCTGCAAAAGGCACAAAAGAATTATTACTGATTGCTCAGGACAGCACATATTATGGTCTTGACCTTTATGGGAAAAGAAGATTGGCAGACCTTATGAAGGCCCTTTCAGATGTTGAAGGAATTGAGTGGATCAGGCTACATTATGCCTTCCCTACAGGTTTCCCAATGGATGTGCTTGATGTTATGGCTGAAAGAGACAATATCTGTAATTACCTTGACATTCCTTTACAGCATGGATCTACCAATATGCTGAAAATTATGCGTAGAGGGACCACAAGAGAAAAAACTGAGCAGCTTATTCATGAAATCAGAAATAAAGTTCCTGATATTGCAATTAGAACTACATTGATTGCAGGTCACCCAGGGGAAACAGAAGCAGACTTTAATGAAATGGTTAGCTTTGTCGAGAGAATGAAATTTGAACGATTGGGAATCTTCACTTATTCTCATGAAGAAAATACCCATGCTTTTTCAATGGAAGATAATGTGCCTGATGAATTGAAACAAGAAAGAGCAAATATCGTTATGGATTTACAAGAAGGAATATCAAGAGAAATCAACGAGAAAAAAATTGGCAAGACATTTAAAGTGCTATTTGACAGAAAAGAAGGAGGTTACTTCGTTGGAAGAACAGAATATGACTCTCCTGAAGTTGACAATGAAGTACTTGTCGATGCCAAAGATCAATATTTACGAATCGGTGATTTCGCAAACGTTGTTATTAATGACGCTTCAGAATTTGACTTGTACGGCTCTATACTGTAAAGACATAAATAGATGAAAGTAGAAAAAATTGGATTTGGAGAGATCGATACGTTCTCTCCAATTTTTTTGGATTATTTATCAGGAAAAGATGCTTTAAAACCATTTTACAACTATCTTGCAAACCTTGAAAGCTTTAAAAAAGCTATTGAAGAAAGAAGTAATTTCTCCTCCGGATTCAGAGCAACACTTGCAGAGGTTTTAATAGACCAATACTCTACTACTAATCTACAAGAGCCAGTAAAAAACAATATCGAATTACTTAAAAGAGATAATACTTTTACAATTGTAACTGGTCACCAGCTTAATATCTTTACTGGCCCGCTTTACTTTATTTATAAGATTGTAACGGTAATAAACCTTGCCAAAAAATTAAAAGAAGCTTACCCGGAATACAATTTTATTCCGGTATATTGGATGGCTTCTGAAGATCATGACTTTAAAGAAATAAATCATTTTAATTTATTCGGGAATAAAATATCATGGGAGTCTGGCCAAACAGGACCTGTCGGAAGATTTTCTACCGAAAACATGATAGAAGAATTAAACCTGAATGGAGTAGGGAAGGAAATAGACTCATTCCTTGACTTTTATAAAAATCAAAACTCATTAGCTGACGCCCACCTTGCCCTTGTTGATTCTTTATTTGGAAAAGATGGTGTTGTTGTTGTTGATGCTGATGACTCCAGACTAAAGGCAGAGTTTGCACCAGTAATTAAAAATGATATTGTCAATTGCAAAAGTAACGAGCTTACTGAAAATCAAACTAATAAGCTAACTGATGCAGGATACAAATCACAGGTTTTCAGCCGTGAAATAAACTTCTTTTATCTTGAAGATACTTTAAGAGAAAGAATTGTAAAAAATGAAAATGGCAGTTATGAAGTATTAAACACTAACATTTCATGGTCTGAAAAAGAATTAATGGATGAAATTGATTCCCGTCCTGAAAAATTCAGCCCCAATGTAATCATGAGGCCAGTTTATCAGGAAACAATTTTACCCAACCTTGCGTATATAGGCGGGCCTGCTGAAGTGGCCTATTGGTTACAATTAAAACAAGTATTTGATCATTACAATACGTTTTTCCCAATCCTATTACCAAGAAACTTTGCACTTTGCCTAAGCAAGTCGAATGTAAAAAAATTCAATAAACTTAATATTGATACAAAAAACCTTTTCATTCCATTTGAACAGCAAAAGAAAGATTTTATTGAGCAGCTTTCAGACAATGAGATTACACTGGGAGATGAAAAGAAAGATATTGCTAAAGTCTTTGAATCTATAAAAAACAAGGCTGCAGAAATTGATAATACGTTGCAGGGTTTTGTCGGGTCGGAAATGGCAAAAACAATGAAAAGCATTGACAACATTGAAAAGCGACTTCAAAAAGCTGAAGAAAAGCGTCATGAAATCACATTAAACCAACTCGAATCTCTTCTTGACAAACTTTTTCCAAATGGTTCATTACAAGAACGTCATGATAATTTCTTAAATTTCTATTTGAATCATCCAAACTTTATTGAGCATTTGAAAGCGGCTTTTGATCCGCTTGATTTTAGCTTTAACATCTTATTTGAAGATGAATAAACAAACATTACGGAAAATTTTTCTTGATAAAAGGAGGAGGTTAACGGAGTCAGAGTATGAATGGAGGTGCACAGCAATAGCCGAAAACTTTATTAATCAGGTTAACTGGAAAGACCACAGTTGCATACATACTTTTTTACCCATTATAAAACATAGGGAGATAAATACTTTTCAGATAATTGAAAAACTAAGAAGCGAAAACTGGTCTGGAAAATTTGTAACTGGTGTATCCGATTTCAAGTATAACACCATGAAAACCTACCTGCTTGAAGAGTCCACAACCCTGAAACAAAACCATTGGGGAATTCCTGAACCTGTAGATTCAATAGAAATTTGTGATTCGGAAATTGACATGGTAATTACTCCTTTGGTGGTCGCAGATAAAACCGGTCATAGAATAGGCTATGGTAAAGGTTTTTATGATATTTTTTTCAAAAAGCTTAATCCAAGAACAAAAAAAGTAGGCCTGTCATTAAGCCTACCTTTAGATCCTTTAGAATATTTTAATAGCTTTGATATGAACCTTGATATCCTGGTTACACCATATAATATTTATAATTTTAATTCTTAAGTAACTGAGCAGCTTCCTTAGCAAAGTAGGTAAGAATAGCATCAGCTCCAGCTCTTTTAATACTTAATAGGGTTTCAAGAATTACTTTATCATTATCCAACCAACCTTTTTGGGCTGCTGCTTTAATCATTGCATATTCACCAGATACATTATAAGCAGTTACAGGCAACTCTGTTTTCTCACGAATTACATGAATTACATCAAGATAAGTCATTGCAGGCTTAATCATAAGCATATCTGCTCCCTCAAGCTCATCCTGTTCAGCTTCAATTAATGCTTCGCGTTTATTTGCCGGGTTCATCTGATAAGTTTTCTTATCGCCGGATTTTGGTGCAGAATCCAGAGCATCACGAAACGGTCCATAAAAAGCACTGGCATATTTTGCGGTATAACTCATTATTGATGTATCAGTAAAACCTGATTCATCTAAAGCCTCTCTAATCTCTGCCACTCTTCCGTCCATCATATCAGAAGGCCCGATAATATCTATTCCAGTCTCAGCTTGGGCAACAGCCATCTGAGCTAATACTTCAAGTGTTTCATCATTAAGAATAACACCGTTTTCATCAACGATCCCATCATGGCCATCAACAGAGTACGGGTCCAGGGCAACATCTGTCATAATACAAGCTTCAGGAAACTTTTTCTTAATTTCGGTTAATGCCTTTAGATAGAAAAAGTTTTCATCATAGCTAGCTGTCCCCGTTTTATCCTTATACTTTTCATCTACTACAGGAAAAATATCAAAAACCTTAACTCCAAGATTAAGACATTCTTCAATCTCCTTTAACATATTGTCTAAAGTTAGCCTGTTAATATCTGGCATACTTTCAACAGGGATCGACTTCTTATTCCCCTCCAATAAAAACAAAGGAAATATAAAATCATTAACCGTCAATGTTGTTTCTTCAACCATGGCTCTTATTGCCGCTGACTTTCTATTTCTCCTGGGACGTTGTAACATAATATCTAAGGGTTTTCAGCAAAATTAAAACATTATTTCCGAATTCATTAATAAAAAAAATCCCTGACCAATGGTCAGGGATTTTATTACTTCTTCCAGGTTTTTTCAAACTCTAAAATTGTCTTTTCTATTATGTCGCAACATTCATGAAGTTCATCCTCCGTCATTACTAATGGAGGAGCAAACCTGATAATGTTACCATGTGTTGGCTTTGCAAGCAATCCATTTTCTTTTAATGCCACACAGATATCCCAAGCAGTGCTACTTTCCTGAGTATCATTGATAACTATTGCATTTAACAAACCTCTACCACGCACTAAAGTAACAGACTCAGATTTCTCAATGAACTTATTCATTCTTTCTCTAAATACCTCTCCAAGATTACGTGCATTCTGAGCTAATTTCTCATCATCAACAACTTCTAAAGCCGCCATGGCAACTTTTGCCCCTAATGGATTACCTCCAAATGTACTTCCATGTTGACCAGGTTTAATAACCTCCATAATATGATCATCAGTCAATACTGCTGATACAGGATATACTCCACCTGATATTGCTTTTCCTAATACAAGCATATCCGGACGCACATAAGAACCTTCCTGACGCTCACATTTAGACTCACAGGTACAGTTTCCACAAACTGCCAACAAACTACCTGTACGGGCAATACCAGTCTGAATCTCGTCGGCTATTAATAAAACATCATTAGCTGAACATACTTCTTTTGCTCTGGCAATAAAGTCATCGTCTGGTGTCATTACTCCTGCTTCACCCTGAATAGGCTCAACTAAAAATGCAGCAATGCTTTTATCATTCTTTAAAACACTTTCTAATGCATCTATATCATTATAAGGAATCTTTACAAAGCCAGGGGTATAAGGGCCAAAGTTCTTTCTTGCACCTTCATCATTTGAAAAAGAGATAATTGTGGTTGTTCGCCCATGAAAGTTATTTTCACAAACGACAATCTTAGCTTCATTTTCCGGAATACCTCTTTTTTCGTAAGCATATTTCCTGCTAATCTTAATTGCAGTTTCAACAGCCTCGGCTCCAGTATTCATCGGCAACACCTTGTCAAAACCAAAATAATTGGTAACATATTGCTCGAATACACCAAGAACATCATTATAAAACGCTCTAGAAGTTAAAGTCAGGGTTTGAGCCTGGTCAGTCAGAGCCCCTACAATTTTAGGATGACAGTGACCTTGGTTTACAGCACTATAAGAAGACAAAAAATCAAAATATTTTTTACCTTCAACGTCCCAGACATATACTCCCTCTCCTTTAGAAAGTACAACTGGCAATGGGTGATAATTATGCGCCCCATACTTATCTTCAAGCTCAATAGCTTCTTTGCTCGATCTTATGCTCTCCAACATTACGATTAGATTTTATGGTAGTTAATTTGTTCTAAAGCCAAATTAACGATAAGCAATCGTTAGAAAAAAGCAAAATCTGAAGAAGTTAAAAGGCTTAAAAAGGGGTTTTTAGGCGAAACTAGGCCTATTGCATTTAAACTAATAAAATGGCTCACAAACAATTAAAAAAAATTTAATTCAAGTACCCTAATTCAACCCTGAGCGATTTGAAATCTAATATTCCCCTCACAAAATATTTTGCTAAATGCGGATATGCAACTCTTAACTCTGTCAACATTAAATCAAATGGAATATCTTCGAAAGTCCCGTAAAAGTGCAAAAATTCCATATGGTTCCCAGATTTGTCAAATTGCTGCAAAAATGAATCATTTATACCATCAAATTCCAATGGTTTGACACCTAGATACTCACACAATGATTTATTAAATGCCGGAGTAACTTTTATCCATCTTTCTCCAAGAAATAATTCTGCATATCCATGAAATGTATAAATATCTGTTTCTAGTATTTCTTCAAGCTTACTGGTGCCAATATGGTTTCTTACATTTGCAAATGCCATTCTTGCAGGAATACCTACAGCCCTTGCTGTTGCTACTAGCAAGGAAGCCTTTTCGACACAATAGCCATAATTTCTTTCCAGCAGATTACTTGAGCATATACCTTCATCAGTCAGATTCAACAAAAAAGGATTATACCTGAAATCATCTCGAATGCGGTAATAAAGAGCAATTGCTTTATCTTTATCATCTTTTATTCCAGAACATAATTTATTAGCATAATTGATAATTTTAGGATGATTTGAATCAATATATCTATAAGAAGAAAGGAATTGCTCCATGTTATATTTAAAGTTGTTTGGGTACTGGCGACATTTAATTTAAGAAATAATTATCACATAAATAACACCCTGATTTTTAATTATGCCTTTACGATAAACGGAGCAGGAAATATTTTTAATTTTTATATTTTTTATTAAAATATTATAATTGTAATTCTATCAACCAAACCATTATAATGAAGTGTTTTTTAAGACTTGGTGTTTTCACCATATTTTTTCTCATATGTGGCTGTAAAACCACCAAAATCACTAAAAGTGCGGGAATATTAAGCTTAACAAAATCTGATGTTATACTAATAAATACTTTACCAGTTGAAGGGTATCAAGCTGTGAGACTATATAAATCAGCAAAAGAAAAGTTAACTAAAGCGGGTATTAAAGAAGTGATATATCTCCCTGAGGTTGAGTTCCAATTACTAGCATCTGGAATTAAATATGATGATTTGAAAACAGTTCCGCTTAAAGAATCTACAAGAAATAGAATCTCTGAGGTCTTAGATGTTGACTACATTCTTGAAGCAAAACTAAACAAGGTAAAACCCGGGTCAACTTTTGGTTACGTATCGTCAAATTCTGACTTGCAAAAAAAAGACCCAACTACCTCAGAAGCTGAACTTGAGTTTCTGGTTTCTAATCTTGAAAATTCAGCCCTTGATTATAAATTTTCTGTATCCACGACAATTTCCGGGTTTGGTTACCAAGATGATGATGGTGATATGCGTCTTGTCAACCTTAGTTCTTCACAGATTTCAATCTTATCAAAATCCTTCGACGACGGAGTAAAAGAAATAACCAAAAGCGTTATCGACTAAACATCCAAAAATAATGTCATGAAAAAATTTCTATTTTTTGTAATTCTATTTGGAATTACCTTGTCTGTCATACCTATTCTTGAAAAAGCAAACATTTCTATTTTTGGTGTCGATTCACACAAAAATATTATTCAGGACTATCAAACAAAAATAAATTTGATCAATAACGATATTGAGCAACTTGATAAAGAAGGGGGCCAGGAAAGATTATTGGAAACAAAAAAACAAACAAAACAGACATACCAGAATGCTATTAAACTACATAAAAATGGGTTAAGAAAATCCCTG
This sequence comes from Marinigracilibium pacificum, assembly GCF_012926615.1. GTDB lineage: Bacteria > Bacteroidota > Bacteroidia > Cytophagales > Cyclobacteriaceae > Mangrovivirga > Mangrovivirga pacifica. The sequence continues at coordinate 158,776 of NZ_JABBNU010000001.1, forward strand.
GGTATAATAACTGGGACATTTGCTTTATTAGTACTAATGCCCTTCCTTCTTTTTGGAAACTCTTTATCTAAAGGTTTCAATCAACAGGAAGAATCATGGCTTCATTTACCAATTGATAGCATTGATGATCTTCAATTATCATATGATAAGCAAAAAATGGATGCAAATTCATCTCCATTAAATATCAATTTCATATCTAAACGAGTTGTTGTATCAAAAGACAATATATTAACCACAAAAAGCAGCAACACATCAACAGCAATGATAATTGGCTTTATATGCTTACCGTTTTTTTATTTTGCTCCACAGATCTATTATTTTATTAATAATATCTTTTCTGCAGATAACCAATCAGTAAACTTAACAAGCTGGATAACTCCTGTGATTCTGATAGCAACAGGACTAATAGTCGTTTATAAACTTAAAGGGAAAACAAAATTTTCAATAAACAAAAATACAGGACATATTACTTTCAGGTCAGGGGTAAACTTAATCAATCGAAAAATTAACGACATCAAGTCAATTCAATTAAACAGTTTTTCTTTAAGCTCAAACCAAGGACATACTCACCAACAGTACCAGTTACAAATCAATTTTATTGACGGAACTGTTAAAGGGTTATTTAATCATACCGGGAAAGAAGAAATGTATATTGATGCAATAAAAACAGCAAGATTTGTCGGAAAACCATTTGTAGATCCAATAAAAGCGGTAGAAACTAATCCCCATTTTATTTAGAAAAATTGGCTTTCGCCTTAACACTTTTTAAATCAGGATTTTCTTTGACAGTTTGTATTATGGATATATTTGTTACCTATCAACAACCAAATTTATTAAACTATGAGAGTATCCTTATTACTTCTTTTATTTATATGTTTTTCAGCAAATGATATAATTGGACAAGACACAGACAAAATATTTAATTTTTCTATCGAGGCAGGTCATTTAAGCGGAATAGGAAATATTCACCATTCGGAAAGCCATATTTATAAAAATTTTACGTGAGCAGGAAGATTAAGACTAATTCTTGATTATAATATAAATGGACATTTTTCTACCGGATTAGGCTTTGGTCTGGATGGATATAGAAGCAGCAACTCAAATGCAGCCCCATATTATAACACTGCACCGTTGTTTTTAGAGTTCAATGCCAAACTTAAAGATTCAGGTAGTACCCCTGTTGCATCTTTCAAATTTGGAAATTCCCTAAAACTTGGTGAAAGCTTTGAATCAGGGCTAATGTATTCTTTTGAATTGGGGTATTTAATTAAATTTAAAAAAATATCATTAACCCCATCTTTCGGTTATAACGTTCAACAAATAAGAGAGCCTGGCATAGATGTGCGTGATCAAAACAACATCATTTTAGATTCATATGACTGTAATATTCTTTTGAAGAGCATGTCCTTTAATCTTAGACTTACTTTTTAGAAAAATTAAGTTTAGCACCAACAAGTAAAAATTAAAACCAAAAAAAAGCTGTCTTTATGACAGCTTTTTTTATTAATCAAAGAATTTCTTCTTATTTATAAATATCAGGACCACTCCAACAAAAATACAGGAGTCAGCTATATTAAATACCGGTCTAAAAAACTGGAAGTCATCTCCACCCCATATCGGCACCCATTGAGGTAAGGTGGTATCAATTAATGGAAAATACAGCATATCAATTACCTGACCATGGAATAAAGGAAACAAAGCTCCATACATTAAATTTCCTTCAAGGAAGATTCCATAAAAAGTACTATCCACAACATTTCCAATTGCACCACCAAGGATTAAAGCAATAGCATACAATAGTCCGTCATGAACTCCCTTTTTATACAGATAAAAAATGTAATAGCCAATTCCACCAACAGCCAGCAACCTGAAAGTTGTCAGAATCAGTTTTCCATATTCGAAATCCATTTTCCACCCAAAAGCCATGCCTGGGTTTAATGTATAGTGAAGCTTAAACCATTCGCCAATGACGTTGATATCTTCACCCTGATACATGTTATGATAAACCCACATTTTGCTAGCCTGGTCAATAAGGATAACCAGTAATGTGAGTAGGTAAAACTTAGTTAATTTCACTTTTCTACTTCGATATTTATTTTAATAGTATAATCATCAATTTGGAGTTCTTCGCCATTACCGTTTACTCCCGATTCAACAAGTGACAATGCCTGTGTTTCTGCACAAATATATTCTTTATGTGCAGCGACAGCTTCTTTTACATCATTGTCTGATGATTCAAAAATAATGTTGATCTTATCCTGGACTTCAAGTCCTTTATCTTTTCTCAGGTTTTGAATTCTGTTTACAAGATCTCTTGCAAACCCTTCTTTTTTAAGTTCGTCTGTTAATGTGATATCCAAAGCTACGGTAACCCCTTTTTCACTGGCTACAGCCCATCCCGGAATATCATCAGAAGTAATTTCTACATCTTCCAGGGTTAAATCAATCTCCTGATTTCCAGCAGAAATTTTATATGAACCCTCCTGCTCAAACTTTTTGATATCATCCTGATCAAATTGCCCAACAGCCTTAGAGATATCCTTCATCAATGGACCATATTCTTTTCCTAATTTCCTGAAATTAGGTTTGATCTGTTTAACGATTACTCCTGATTTTTCATCAAGCAACTCAACATGCTTAACGTTTACTTCAGACTTAACGATATCTTCTACAGCATTAATATATTGAGCAGTTTTTTCATTTAATGCCGGAACCATTACTTTTTGTAGTGGCTGTCTAACTTTCAGTTTATTCTTCTTTCTTATCGAGTGAACAAGTGAAGAAATATGCTGAGCAAGATCCATTTTCTCTTCTAGCTCTCTATTAATCAAAGACTCGTCTGGTTCTGGAAAGTCGCTTAAATGAACACTTACAATTTCAGATGTAGTATTACCCGCTAAAACCAGGTCTCTGAAAAGCCTGTCAGCATAAAAAGGAGCAACAGGTGAAGCAAGTTTAGCCACATTATACAAACACTTATAAAGAGTATAATATGCAGCCTTCTTATCTTCGTTTAACTCTCCTCTCCAGAATCGTTTTCTATTAAGCCTGACATACCAGTTACTTAAATCATCAATTACAAAATCCTGAATAAGTCGGGTTGCCTTTGTAGGCTCATAATCGCTAAATGCCTGATCAACCTCTTTTATTAATGAATTCATCTTACTGATGATCCATCTGTCGCTTTCAGTCAAGGCATCAATAACATTCTTATCTTCAGCAAACTCATAGTTGTCAAGGTTTGCATATAAAGCAAAGAATGAATATGTATTTTGAAGTGTTCCAAAGAATCTTCTCTGAACTTCCTGTACACCTTCAAGATTAAATTTCAGGTTATCCCATGGGTTGGCATTAGAAATCATATACCAACGAGTCGCATCAGGCCCATATAGAGACAAAGTTTCAAATGGATTAATTACGTTGCCCAGACGCTTAGACATCTTGTTTCCGTTTTTATCCAGAACAAGACCGTTTGAAATAACATTTTTATATGCTACAGAATCAAATAATAAACCAGCAATAGCATGAAGAGTAAAAAACCATCCTCTTGTTTGGTCAACTCCTTCAGCAATAAAGTCTGCAGGGAAATTACTCTCGAAAGTTTCACTATTTTCAAATGGATAATGCCATTGTGCATAAGGCATTGCACCACTATCAAACCAGACATCAATTAGATCTGGTTCACGGAACATTTTTTGACCAGTTGAACTAACAAGAACTACATCATCAACATAAGGTCTGTGCAAATCAAACTCCTCAGAAATTTGCTCAGTCATAAACCCTGCATCAATTGATTTTTGAACTTCCTCTCTTAACTCGGCAATTGAACCTATACACTTTTGTTCAGTCTTATCTTCAGAAACCCAAATCGGAAGTGGTGTTCCCCAGTATCTTGATCTTGACAAGTTCCAATCAACAAGATTTTCCAACCAATTACCAAACCTTCCTTCTCCAGTTGATGCAGGCTTCCAGTTTATTGTTTTATTAAGTTCAACTAATCTGTCCTTTAAAGCTGTTGTTTTAATAAACCAACTATCCATTGGATAATAAAGTACAGGCTTATCTGTTCTCCAGCAATGTGGATAGCTGTGCTCATACTTTTCAACTTTAAAAGCTTTATTTTCCTCTTTAAGCTTAATTGCTATCAGAACATCGGTTGACTTATATTCAGGGTCAGACTCGTCTTCACCAGTGTAGTTTTTAACATACATTCCAGCGAAGTCTGTAATTTCATCAACAAATTTTCCTTGTCGATCAACTATAGGTACATCCTTGCCATCTTCGTCCTGAACAAAAACTCCCGGAACATCATTTTGTACAGATACACGATAGTCATCGGCACCAAAAGATTTTGCCAGGTGAACAATACCAGTACCATCTTCAGTTGTTACATAATCTGCCTCCAGCACAGTAAAGGCAGGTTTTTCCAACTTAACATACGGAAGAAGTTGCTCATAATCTACTCCTACAAGATCTTTACCTGAATATTCGGCAACTACTTTATATGGAAATTTCTTATCTCCTTCTTTGAAGTCTTCAAGGTTGAGGTCTGCATGTTTAGGATTAAAATATGAAGACATTCTATCCTTGGCAAGAATTAAAGATACCGGAGCATTTGTATAAGGGTTAAATGTTTTAACCTTTACGTATTTAATTTTTTGACCAACAGCTAGTGAATTATTAGCTGGTAATGTCCATGGAGTTGTGGTCCAGGCCAGGAAAAAAACCTCCTCATCACCTTCAAATAAAAACGCAGACTGATCATTTCGAACAACTTTAAACTGGGCTGTTACCGAAGTATCCTTTACCATTTTATAAGTACCTGGCTGGTTAAGCTCATGAGAGCTCAATCCGGTACCAGCAGCAGGTGAAAATGGCTGAATAGTATATCCTTTATATAGTAAATCTTTATCGTATAGCTTTTTAAGCAAATACCATAAAGTTTCCATGTATTTTCTATCGAAAGTAATGTAAGGGTCATTCAGGTCTACCCAGTAACCCATTTTTTCAGTAAGGTCATCCCACTGACCTTTGAATTTCATTACCGCTTCACGGCATCTCTGATTATATTCTTCAACAGATATCTTTGTTCCGATATCTTCTTTAGTTATTCCTAATTCTTTCTCAACCTGTAGTTCTACTGGTAACCCGTGAGTATCCCATCCACCTTTTCTTTTAACCTGCATTCCTTTCAGGGTTTTGAAACGGCAAAAGAGGTCCTTTACAGTACGCGCCATAACGTGGTGAATTCCGGGAGTACCGTTAGCTGACGGTGGTCCTTCATAAAAAGTAAATGACGGGGCTCCCTCACGATTATTTACCGACGCTTCAAACACATTATTTTCCTTCCAGTAAGCAAGCATTTCATCCGCTAGCTTTGCATAGTCAGGTTGTTTATACTCAGGATACTTCACTACTATAATTTTAATTTTCGATAAGTTGCAAATTTAATGACGTAATTATAAGAATGGAGGTTTTTCTTGTGTTTTTTGAAAAGTGCATAAAAAAAGCGCCTCCTCGGCGCTGACCTATTTAAGGCGGACGCTCCTCACGTCCTTTCTTAATTGCTGTAGGGGGAGGAGTCGAACCTCCACGAAGCGGTTAGTCTTTTACAAGATTTATCCCAAGCCTTCACCCCCGAGACAGGAGGGCATGTCTGCCAATTTCATCACCCTACAGTATAAAATGATTGTTTTGGTTTGCAATAGCTGCAGTTGCTGTAGAGGGAGGAGTCGAACCTCCACGAAGTGGTTAGCCTTTTAAAAGGTTTATCCCGAACCTTCACCCCCGAGACAGGAGGGTATGTCTGCCGGTTTCATCACCCTACAGTGTAAAAATTATTTTTCAATTCAGATTATACGTTTTAATCTGTTAAGCTGTAGAGGGAGGAGTCGAACCTCCACGAAGTGGTTAGCCTGTTTAAAAGTTTATCCCAAACCTTCACCCCCGAGACAGGAGGGTATGTCTGCCAGTTTCATCACCCTACAGTGTAAATCAATATTTGCAATGTTTAACCCGTTTGATTGATACAAATATCAGTAAATCATTATTATTATGCAATAATAGCAACAAAATAAATAAATTTTTACAAAACACATAATTGAGAGTGAGTTTTTGGGAGTTTGGCAATGCCGATTTTTAATATTTTAAGGAAATATTAAAAATTTATTAATTGGATATTCTGCCAACTTAAGCCCAATGCGCAATGCTTTGGCACATTCGTCAATTAACCATATTATATTTTTAAGATTTGGGCGCTTGCAAAACTTTTGACAAACCCTCTAAAATGAGTTATCCCTGGAAAGGAAATAATGATCGGGCCCCAGGTTTTTTAGAACTTCTCCTGAAGCAGAAACAATAGTGGTATTATTGATCCAAAACTCGCTTTCAATAAGAAGGTCAGTCCATAGATATGAATAAAAGACTTTTTTATTAAGATCGTAATAACCATGAAAAATTGGCAATGACACATCCGGATTAAGAGGAATGTCTTTCACAGATTTAATATCTCTTAATCCAATTAATAATTGATCAATTTCTTCATGAATGATCTCATCAGAATCAATATTCCTCTTAAAATTTAGTCTCAATGATTTAAGAAATGAATCAAACCGACTCTTTTTACCTTTTACATACAGATTATAGCCTTCTTGATTTTTAAATATTGGAGAAAGCCTTACCTTGAGTCGTTCAGCATTTTCAGTATTAGTAGCTTCAAACTCTTTAAACAGCCCAAATACTCTAACGCGAATAGGAAATTTGCCTTGCTCGTGAATAGATTGATAACTAATAATAATAAAATAGTTAAAGAAACTATCTGAGTGTTCAAGGATCATCTTCAGGGTATCGAACTCTGAAGAACTTTGTTTTCTAAGATTTTCAAATTTTGATATTGCAGAGCTTAAATCATTTTTAAGCCCTTCATTATCAAAGTAAGTATCCTGACCATCTACCTGAAGCCTGACGATATTATCAATCTCTACTGATTGTAAAACAGCATAGAGTTGCTGTAAAATTTGAACTGCTTCAAAAGTTTCTTTTTCAATCTTTTCGGAAAAAACACCGGCAGTAAGATAGTAGAACAGCTTTTTCGTCAGTGTCCCGGGCTTCTTATTTTCAGTAATAGTTTTCCTAGATGGATCGACCAGTATGTCACCCACTAAAATCATTTCAGATGATTTGCTCTAGAAGTGTTCTAAATGAAACATGCTTATCTTTATACCTTTCATAGTGCTCATTAATGAGTTCCGGAGCATAATTTTCAAGGTATTGATTTATTTTTGTGATGTCTTCGGCAAAATATTGAATCGAATATGTCGTTCCTTCAACACCGCTTTCTTCATTTAATAAACGAAAAAGCTTATGTTCTTTAAACATTCCGGTATTTAAAACCTTAGGAATATGTTCCTTTGTCATCCATGAAAGCCAATCAGATTCAATATCTTTATCAATATTAACTGTGACACTATATAAAACCATTTGCCTTTTATTTTGTTAATACGTAAATATAAGTATCTAAAGCTATTAATTGTTGATACTTTAAAACTCATTAAACAGTAATTATTTTTATTAATTTAAATATTTTGCTTTATTCGGGCAGGTAAGATGATGATTAAATATTCAATAAAAGACTTAGAGCAATTAAGCGGAATAAAAGCACACACCCTACGTATTTGGGAGCAGAGATATAATATTCTGAACCCTCAACGAACTGTGACTAATATCAGATATTATACTGACAATGATTTAAAGAGCATTCTTAACATTGCTTTACTAAATCAACATGGATACAAAATTTCCAAAATTGCCCAAATGGGTATTAAGGAAAAAAACGATTTAATTAAAGATCTTGTTAAAAAGCCAGAAAACACATCTTCACAGATTAACACATTAACTGTTGCGATGCTTGACCTGGATGAAATTGGGTTTGAAGAAAATCTAAATAAGGCAATTCAGAGCATAGGGATTGAACAAACAATGTTAAAAGTACTCATTCCTTTTATGCAAAAAATTGGTGTGCTTTGGCAAATTGGTTCTATAAACCCAGCCCAGGAACATTTTATTTCTAACTTGGTAACTCAAAAAGTATATTCAGCAATTGATAAGCTTGGCCCCTTTTATGCTGATCCTAATAAGAAAACATTTCTTCTTTGGCTTGCAGAAGGAGAGTACCATGAATTAACACTATTATTTGGGAATTACCTTCTTAAATCAAGAGGATACAAGGTAATTTATCTGGGCGCTAATCTTCCTTTCGAAGATCTCAAAGTAATTACTGAGCAACATAAACCTGATGTGATGTTTACCTCTTTCACCACATCAAACCTTCCATATGATATTTCAAAGTATATCGAGGAATTAGTAAAAATTTCAAACAAAAGTGAGATTTATGTTTCTGGTAGTCAAGTGGTAGATGTTGAAAATGACTTACCAAAAGAGGTTAGAATAATCCCGTCATTAGACAATTTTATCTCTATCATTAGTTAAACAATATAACTTTCTGTTTTACCTCACCCCTTTAAATGGCCTTTCAAGGCCTTTTTTTGTGCCTAACAAAAAATATTTTCTTTGTTGTTAAAACAAATGTTTATCTTTTATTTGCATTTCATTAAACATTATGTATATTTGTTTAACATAATTTACCAAAAGTTAAACATTATGACTGCTGTAGAATTTGGATATCGATTAAATAGTCTTAGAGTTTTCTTAAAACCTTATGCGTACAGACTAACTAGAGACAATGATGAGGCAAACGACCTCCTTCAGGAAACTGTGCTTAAAGCTTTTAGTAATAAAGACAAATTCACTGAAGGCACTAATATCAAAGCGTGGTTGTACACAATTATGAAGAACACCTTCATCACTAACTACCAAAAAAAGGTTAGACAAAAAACTTTTGTAGATAAAACTGAGAATGATCATTATATAAACAGCTCTAAGCACACTATTGAGAATGGTGCTTATGGAAATTTCAAAATGAAGGATATTCAAGCATCAATTAAAAAATTAGATGAACAATACAAAGTTCCATTTATGATGCATTTTAAAGGATATAAATATTTTGAAATAGCTGATCATCTTAACATTCCAATTGGTACAGTCAAAAACCGAATCCATTTAGCTAGGAAAGAATTAAAAGATATGTTAAAAGTTTATCGCACCATTTAATGGTCAGTTTTAGACTAAAACATTATATTGTTAGGAAAAAGCTTGATGGAAAGAAAGAAATTTGATGCAATAGTCATAGGTAGTGGTTTTAGTGGGTTATCGACCGCTTGTTTCCTCGCAAAAGAGGGTATTAAAACAGCTATTGTAGAGAAGAATAGTTCTATTGGAGGAAGAGCAAGAAAATTCATCGATAAAGGCTTTACATTTGATATGGGCCCTTCATGGTACTGGATGCCTGATGTATTTGAGCATTTTTTTAATTCTTTTGGTAAATCTCCATCAGACTATTATAATTTAATAAGATTAGATCCAAGCTATAAAGTAATTTATAAAAATTCTGAACTGGACATTCCTGCAAACTGGGAAGAATTAAAATCCATGTTTGACAATATTGAACCTGGTTCGTCTTCTAAACTTGAAGAGTTTATGAACCAAGCCGAAGTAAAATATTTGGTCGGCATGCAGGATTTCGTATATAAACCAGGACATTCATTTACAGAATTTTTAGATCTTTCACTCCTTAAAAAAGCTTCGAAGCTTGACATATTCTCCTCAATTGGTACTCATATTAGAAAGTTTTTTAAAAATGAACAGTTAATTCAATTGATGGAGTTTCCTATTCTGTTTTTAGGTGCTTTACCTAAAAACACTCCTTCATTATATAGTATGATGAATTATGCAGACATGAAACTAGGTACCTGGTATCCTATGGGAGGTATGCATAAGATAATTGAAGGTATGGGATTACTAGCTGAAGAACTCGGGGTTGAAATTTTTACTGATCAAGAAGTTATTTCTGTAAATATTGAAGGCAAGAATATTACGGAAGTAAATACTGATAAAATTAATTTCGAAGCTGATCATATTATTTGCTCGGCTGACTATCATCATTTCGAACAAAATATACTGCCGGAAAATTATCGCCGTTATAATGAAAAGTATTGGGATAATAGAAAGCTTGCACCTAGCTGTTTATTATTTTATTTAGGAGTAGATAAAAAAGTTTCAGGATTAAAGCATCACAATCTATTTTTTGATGCAGATTTTGATAAACATACAGATGCAATCTATGGGGATGTAAAGTGGCCTGAAGATCCTTTATTTTACACATGTGTGCCTTCTAAAACAGACCCATCAGTAGCACCAGAAGGAAAAGAAAACATATTCATTCTAATCCCTATGGCTCCAGGTTTATTGGAAGATGATAAAATAACTGACAAATATTATGATCTGGTAATGCAAAGGCTGGAAAAGCATTGTGGTGAAAACATTAAAGATCACGTGATATATAAAAGGAGTTACGGGGCTAAAAACTTCATGGCTGACTATCATGCCTTTAAGGGAAATGCTTATGGTCTTGCCAATACGCTTGATCAAACAGCAATCTTGAAACCTAAAATTAAAAACGGTAAATTAAATAACTTAATGTATACTGGACAGCTAACTGTACCAGGCCCAGGAGTTCCTCCGAGCTTGATATCAGGAGAAATTGTAGCCGGAGAAATAACCAAAAACCTGTCAACCCAACTAGCATAAACATTATGATTGAACTTTTCAACAAATCTGCGTTTGAGTGTAGCAAAAGAATAACGGAACTTTACAGCACCTCATTTACCCTTGGCATTAAAACACTTAGCAAACGGTTTCATGATCCAATTTTCGGGATTTATGGTTATGTAAGGTATGCAGATGAAATTGTTGATACCTTTCATCATCTTGATAAAGAAAAAACTTTGCTTCAGTTTGAAGAAGAGACTTATAAAGCAATAGAGGAGAAGTTTAGTATGAATCCTGTACTGCATAGTTTTCAACTAGTGGTTAATAGTTATAATATCGAGCAAGCCCTAATAAAAGCTTTTATAAAAAGTATGAGAATGGACATATATTCATCAAATCATAATATTGACTCATATGATGAATATATTTATGGCTCTGCTGAAGTTGTAGGGTTAATGTGCTTAAGAGTGTTTTGCGAAGGAAATGATAAACAATATAACGAGTTAAAACCAAGTGCAATGAGTCTTGGATCTGCTTTCCAAAAGGTTAATTTCTTAAGAGATTTAAAATCTGATTATGAAGACAGGGGAAGGGTATATTTTCCAGAGGTAGATTTTAATCAATTTACAAAAAATGAAAAATGGAAAATTGAAAAAGATATTGAAAAAGACTTTGACCATGCGTTAACTGGAATTTTAAACCTTCCGGATGGAGCAAGAGCGGGGGTTTACCTTGCCTATTTATATTACAGAAAATTATTCAATAAAATTAAAAAATGTCCTCCACACTTGATCCTGGAAAACAGGGTTAGAATTCCAAATTTCACGAAACTTGTATTATTAGGAAGTACATATTTTAAATATCAACTTAGAGTTATTTAAATTGCCTGAATATTCAATTTAATATGTGGGACATAATTTTTAAAATGGCTATTGTTATAGGAACCTTTCTTTTCATGGAAGGAGTAGCCTGGTTTACTCATAAATATGTAATGCATGGATTCTTATGGACCTGGCATAAATCACATCACTCTTACCATAACCACACCTTAGAAAGAAATGATCTTTTTGCTGTAGTTTTTAGTATTCCTGCCATCGTGTTGTTCATGATAGGTGCTGAATTTCCTGAGTATCACATATTGATTTATTTTGCAATAGGAATTACAGGCTATGGCATATTCTATGTTCTTTTTCATGATATCCTCGTACACCAAAGAATTAAATTCAGGTATAAAGCAAAGGGAAAATATTTAAAGAGAATGATCCATGCTCATTATCTACACCATGAAAAGAGAACTAAAGAAAATTGCGAAGCATTTGGGTTCTTGTATGCCCCAAAGAAATTTGATCCTTCAGTAAAAAAATAATTAATTTTCTTTAGGAGGGACGGGATCATGTCCGCTTCCTCCCCAAGGATGGCATCTGGAAATTCGTTTTAACCCTAGCCAAACACCTTTCCAAGGACCATGTGTCTGAACAGCCTTAATCATATAAGTACTACAACTTGGACTATACCGGCAGGCACCAGGTATAAAAGGAGAGATCATACCCTTATATATGTATGTCAAACCAATAAAAAGTTTTGAAAATAATATGTTAATAAACCTCATCTGTAAAGGTTAAACCCTTAATCTATTAAAAACGTTACATCAATTGAGCGCAAGACTTGTATAAATTAATAAAAATATCAATTTTTGATATTAGTTCAGGCTTATAGCTTGTTTATATAATTATGATATGGGACAAAGTAAACTTTCACCAGAAAAACACGAAGAAATAAAATCCATCTTTACTGAGTTTCTTGAAGAAAAAAAACTTCGAAAAACACCGGAACGCTTCGCAATTCTGGAAGAAATATATAGTAATGAAGGACATTTTGATGTTGAATCATTGTATATCAACATGAAAAACAAAAATTACAGGGTTAGTAGAGCTACTGTTTACAACACATTGGACCTTCTACTTGAGTGTAATCTTGTTACAAAACATCAGTTTGGCAAAAACCTGTCATTATATGAGAAATCACATGCATACAGACAGCATGATCATGTAATTTGTACTAAAACCAATCAGATATTTGAGTTTTGTGACCCAAGAATTCAAGCTATTCAAAAATTAGTTGAAGACACTTTTGATTTTACGGTGACTAGCCATACCCTCTATTTCTATGGTCACCTAAACTCTGCTAAAGATGCAGAACCTGAAAAGAAACCGAAAAGACAGATTGAAGAACAACAATAAAAAAAGCCGGTAAAATAATTTACCGGCTTTCTCATTTATATTACCGTGGATTATAATCCCATTGTTTTATTAACCACTTCACCTTGCTTTAAAATATCAGCGTACTCTTCAGGGGTTATATCCTGAAGAAAATAGTGAATAGGGTTTTGCGATGCTTCACTTACCCCTTTTAGTACTTCATAATGAAGATGAGGCCCTGTTGATTTACCTGTATTACCCACTTCGGCAATCTGTTGTCCTCTGGTAACTTTCTGTCCTTCCTTTACAAGGAATTTATTCAAGTGAGCATATCTTGTTTTATACCCAAAACCATGGTCGATAATTATCTCTTTACCATATCCCCATGCATTTGTTTTAACCTTTACCACCTTGCCATCACCTGTTGCATAAACAGGGGTTCCTATAGGTGCTGCCAGGTCAATACCATCATGGTTTCTACGAGTTCCGTAGTGCGGGTCTATTCTTGTTCCATATCCAGAAACAAAATAATAATTTTCCTTATCTACAGGCTGAATTGCAGGCATGCTTCGAAGCTTTTCTTCAGCATCAAGCGCACTTTTTAACAATTCGTCATGAGAAGCTTCCTGAACCATCGCTCTTCTCTTTATCTTATCTATGCGTTTAGATAAACTCACATAGACATCAGAGTACTGGAGGCCATCCTTTTTTAGTTTAAAATACCTGTCGGAACCTCCAATACCGGCAGAACGAAAATCTTCTGGAATTGGATCAACCCCCATTATGGTACGATAGATCTCGTCATCATTTCTCTCAAGTGATGAAATGATTTTATCAAGAGTATCTAACTTAAGTTGATAAAAATCATAATGACCTTCGAGCTCGGCCACTCTTTCTTTTAATATAATCTCCTCAGGAGAATCAAAAATCGCACTATAACCGGCAAAAATTATTGCTCCGGATATCAGTGAAAGTATCAAAAAACCTAGTGCATTATATACTACATCGGCTTTGCTGACCCTTACTTGTTCATACCTACAAGTTTCAGGATCATAGTAATACTTAATTTTTTTCATTTGTTGGCTGCAGTTGAAAAAATTAAATTTCCCGTTAAAAGCACGTAATATAGCAATTATTCGTATTCATTCCAAATCAAGGCTGCAGCACCTAAAATTGCGGCGTTCATATCCATCAATCCGCTAGGCATAATCTTGACTTTTCCTTTGTATGAATTCATCAAATGTTCTTCAAAACTTCTTCTGGTTGGCTCAAATAATAACTCACCACTACTTACCAGGCCTCCAGCTAAATAAATAACCTCAGGCTCAGAAAATGCAACAAAATCAGCTAATGAACGACCTAAAATAAACCCGGTTTTTTCAAAAGCTGCTTTTGCAACTTCATCACCGTTTAGAGCTTCTTCGGTAATTTCTTCACCGTGGAAATCATTTATTCCAAGATCTCTGAATTTACTTGGCGCCTTTTTAATTGCAAGCATCTCAAGAAGTGTTCTTTTTAAACCGGTAGAAGAACAGTAGGTTTCAAGACATCCTTTTTTTCCACAACCACACTCGCGACCGTTGTCAACAGCTCTGGTATGACCTAACTCACCAGCAAAACCATTATTACCGTAAACGAGTTTATTATTTACAACAATTCCAGAACCAAGACCAGTTCCCAATGTTATTGTAATAAATTCTTTTACTCCTTTGGCTGAGCCAAATATCGCTTCTCCATATGCGCTGGCGTTAGCATCATTGGTCAAAATTGCCGGAATACCAGGAAAGATTGGTTTAAGCTTTTCAATAAGAGGAACTACACCCTTCCATTCAAGATTTGCAGCATGCTCGATTGTTCCTTTGTAAAAATTACCATTAGGAACACCAATACCTATACCTACTATTTCACAGTCGTCAATCTGATTTGTCAGTTTATCAACTTCAATTTTTACATTTTTCAGATATTCTTCAATATCAGAATGTCCTTTAGTTGGGAGCTTTGATTGTACAGGACAATTTCCATCCTTGTCAACAAGACCCAGTTTAGTATAAGTACCACCAATATCGATGCCTACAGCAAATTTCTTCATGTTAAGGTTAAGGTTTTAGCTTACTATTAAGCTTCTTTTTATATGTTAGTTTCTCAGATCTTCCTTTAATATACTTGTCAGTAGTCTGCAATGGGTTATTTCTCCTCCATTCTAATCTCTTTTCCTCATCCCAATGTAATACTTCATTACACTCCTCAGAGCAACAACCTTCATATTTCTGTCTACAATTTTCACATTGAATAAACAAAAGGTGACATCCATCATTTGCACAGTTGGTATGATCATCACAAGGCTCTCCGCATTGATGACAACGGGCAATGACATCCTCACTAATTCGTTCCCCAAGCCGATCATCAAACACAAAGTTTTTTCCAATGTATTTATTTTCAAGACCTTGTTCTTTCACCTGTCTTGCATATTCAATAATTCCACCATTTAACTGGTAAACATTCTTGAACCCTTTATGCTTATAATATGCACTTGCTTTTTCACAACGAATACCGCCTGTGCAATACATTAATATATTCTTGTCTTTCTGATCCTTCAGTTCTTCCTCTACCACATGCAATGCCTCTCTGAAAGTATCAACATCCGGAGTTAATGCATCTTTAAAATGACCAACTTCAGCCTCATAATGATTCCTCATATCAACAATAATTGTATTTGGATCATCAGCAAGCTTATTAAAATCTGCTGCATTAAGGTGGATACCTTTATTAGTTACATCAAATGTATCATCGTTCAAACCATCAGCAACAATCTTATCTCTAACTTTTAGTGTTAGCTTATAGAATGATGGCGCCTCAGCTTCTACAGCAATATTTAATCTTACATTGTTTAACCAGTCGATGGAATACAACTCTTCTTTAAACTGGTCAAAGTTTTCCTTTGGCACACTTATCTGTGCATTTATTCCTTCCCACGAAATATAGGTTCTACCAAGGACACCCATTTCTGCCCATTCGGCATAAAGTCTGTCCCTAAATTCACCAGGATCAGAAATATGGTAATATCTGTAAAAAGATAAAGTTACTCTTGTTGTCTTATCGTCACTATATACTCTTGACCGCAATTCTTCGCGATTTACCCTGTTATAGAGATGCTTAACTTTTTTCATGACGCAAAATTAGCCCTAAATTAATACAGGAACAATATTGATTTATATTCAATACCAATTACCTTGGTTGAAACTTAATATTTTTATCAAAATTTTAATATACTACCATTTATTTTATACGTTTGTATTAAATATAACTTTTTAAAACACAAATCGAATTAGTTTATAAATGAAAACAAATCTTTTCAACCTAATCAGCTTAATGCTATTATCAGCATTTTTATTTTCTTGTAGTGAAGAAGAGAATACAAGGCAAATCGAATACTCAATCAGCCCAAATGGAGATTTTCAAACTGGTGGAAAAATTACAGTTAGAGAAATTGAAAATGGAATTAAAATTATCATCAATTTTGAAGGTGGTGTAAATGGAGAATTCCACCCTGCACATTTACATTTTGGCAAATGGGATCAGGAAGGTGTTATGGCTGCTATGCTAAACCCTGTAAATGGAACTACCGGAGTTTCTGAAACTGAAGTAAAAGTGTTAAGTAATGATGCTACACTTGACTTTGATAGCTTCTTAACTTTTGATGGAAGCATCAAAGTTCATCCCGATGATGGAGATAATCGAAAAGTAATTATGGCATATTCAAATATTGGAGCTAATGCTGAGGCTAATTAATTAACCACATCAGCTTCATCAAGGATATAGTTCAGGTGATAAATATCTGTTTTATTTAACCTGAACTTTCCTTTAAATACCACATAGTCATCAGTTTTAAATTTTTTATGCCCAGGCTTCAGGTTTAATTCCATGACTGTTTCAGGACCGGCATTTCCACAAAAAAAGCAGTTAGCAAAAGGATTCTTTGACAATACAAAATCACCTTTTTCTACATCCATTGGAATAACATATCCTTCAATAATTACTTCTTTTCCATCAATTGCCTTTACTTTTGGGCCAAAAGTAGGTTCAGTAAAATATGTCTCTAATTGGTTATCATAAACCTGGTTGAACTGTACATCAGCTAATGTACCCCAGTCAATTTTAACTTGTTCAGATAAAATGCCAACGAACATAAAAAAAACTATCAAACTACTTTTCATCACTTAATACCTCCGCTATATCAGTTTTATATATTTTATAAGATGGAATTAATGCCGCTATTATTGCCAGTAAAATAACACCAGGAAACAAATATAGTTCACGAATATCGAACATACTACCTGATAACCATTGGCTATCTTTTACAACTGAAATAAAATACATGACAATGCGACTCAACAATAATCCAACCAATATTCCTGCCAAACATAAAATGCAAGCTTCAATAATTACCTGAAATAATACTCTCCTCTTGGAATAGCCTAACACACGCATTACTGTTAAATCATACTTTTTTTGTTGTAACGATGTAAAAAGAGTTACAAATACTGCAAATCCCGACAAACATATTATACCATATGCTAATATTTTTAATGTTTCATAACCAGTGCCCAAAAGTGTCATTAATCTATCGATTTCAATCGAAGGTAATGCCGCTTGCATACTTGAGTTTGTGTTAATCATTTTACTCAACATCAATTGTCCCATCGGATTCTTAAATTGAAATAAAAAGGCAGTATAATCTCCTTGCCCTTGTACTTCATGAACATCCCAAAGACTCTCGTATCTTGTAATAAACAAGCGGTCAATTACTAGACCTGTTGGAGCTAAAACACCAGTAACTTTAAAAGGATGATCATGTTTATCTGCATCAACTGCCTGCCCATGTTGAGAATAAATAATATCACCAACCGTTAAATTATGCGTAGCAGCAGCTTCTGCTCCCAACACAACCTCCATTGGTTTAGAAAAGTAAGTGCCCTTTTTTAATTTAGCATTGTATAAGTTTAAATATGAAGTATCTGTACCAACAATGCGCGTACCATTATACGAATCGCCATAAGCTAAGGGGATTGCCTTTTTTACCAAAGGATGTTTTAAAAAGGGTTTGATTTCTTCTGCTTTGATGTTTCCTGTTGGGTTGTCTGCCTGATAAACTGCCGATAAAATAAGCTGTAAAGGACTCCCTTTAGCGCCGACAACCATCTGAACACCCTTTACATCACCATAAAGCTTTTTTTGAATGTCATTATCTATTAGAAACAACAAAGAAATTATTCCGGTGCCTGTGGCTACAAGTAAAACACTCATCAAGCTATACCAGGGCTTAGCTAATACACTTTTAAAGCTGATATAAAAATCATTCATAGATTAACCTCGTTTTCAAAATACTTTTTGACTCTATGGTCATGTGTAATACAAACCAATTGTGAATTGTTAATTCGAGCCTCTTCAAGCAATAACTCTATTACAATTTCAGTATTAGAATCATCAAGACTTGAAGTTGGTTCATCTGCATATAATACTTTTGGCTTATTTACTATCGCTCTGGCTATTCCCAATCTTTGCTTTTCTCCCAAACTCATCTTTGAAGGAGAATAATTCATTCTTTTTTCAATTCCTAACCTTTCAAATATTTGATAAATATATTGTTCGGAATCCTTAATCGAAATATTTAATGCTAGCCTGACATTCTCATATGAAGATAGTCCGGATACAAAATGAGGTTGCTGAAAAATTAATCCCATATTTGTACCCCGATACTTATCAAGTTGGGCAGCATTTAGATTTTCAATATTAGTTTTATTTATTATTATTTGACCTGAAGAGGGCCTTCTGATTCCGGAAAGTAAATGAAGTAAGGTACTTTTTCCGACGCCACTATTACCTGTTATCAATAAGTTTTCCTGATCTGGTAAATCGATATCAGGAAAATTAAATGAAGGCCCATCATTATATTTAAAAGTCAGGTTTTCGAGCTTAATCATTACTTATAGTATTCGCTAAAAGGAGTTTCACTTAATTTATTTGTAACAATGATGTCAGAAAGTCCTCTCTTACCACGATTTGATGCAAGAGCTAACCCATTATATTCTTTATAATCATCCCATGGAGTAGTCATAGAAGGTATGGTATCAGTAGCCTTTTTAAAATATGACCATTTTTTTACCAGATTGTCCGTCTGGTCAATATATACTTCATATTTATTTTCTGGCGTAATACCTACTGCATTAAATGTAAGTTGTAATACATCAGCAGGGTTTGAGTTAACTGTATCTTCTCGAACATAATTTAATGTAACTCCAGAGTCTTTTAATTTAAAGGGCATTACCAGCCAATAGGTATCGTTAACCCAAGCTTCATATCCATAGTTTGAATAATAAGCTATAGAGTCTATATTTTCCATTTCTATTCCGTCTTTCCAGACCCGACCATTTTTACTGTTTAAATCAACAAGTATTTTCAAGCCCATATTATTTAACTTGACTATTGCGGAATCAGCCTTTTTATCCCACCAAATCTTCCTATAGCCGAAAAAATCAAAACCGAAAAACCTTGATTCATCATATGCTTTTCTTCCTCCCATAGCGACCATTACACTATCAGCGATTGAAATTGCTTTCTGATCAGACCCTTCAATATTAAAACCATCTGCAGCGGGATTATAAAACTCCATTGTTTCTTCTACTGTTGAAGAGTTGTCTTCAGAATTATTCTGACATGAAACCAATAAGGCTAATATCATTGAGAAAATAGTAATCTTTTTCATATTGAAGTGTGATTTATTTACTAATAGGATATGTCAAGTTAACATTAAAATAAACGGCAAAGGAATAGTCCAGGGAGCTGTTTTGAAAATCATAAAAAGGCTCTGCTCTAAAAGTAAGGTAGCTGTCATCTGCAACTGTTAAGTCATAAGTGTATCTTAAAAATAAAAGTTGTCTGTTTTCCTGATATGCACCATTTCCATACTCGGTTGACATCGATTGATATAACCTCCCTCCCTGATAGGAATAATAATCGCTACTATCCCAATATGAAAGTAATAATTGGCTCTTATTCTTAAAATGAATTAACGCATTGGCCATTATTCCTGTCCCTTTGGAAAAAGGCAATAACTGAGTGCCTGACCCATCGTTAAAATTAAGCCAGTAAAAAGAGCCTTCGAGGTTTTTAACAACACTTTCATCAGATAGTTTAAAGTTTATTTTTGGCCCTATAGCTATGTTAGTTCTTGTTATTAATGAAGCCTGACTAACATCTATTTGTCCTCCTCGATGGTAAACTTTAAATTGAAAGGGAACTCCAATGGTTATCGAATTATTATTTATTATTCTATTGTCAAACACAAGCCCACCTGCAATTTCCTCTTTTGTAGAATCACCCGGATAAATCATATTCTGCCAATCTACCCATACATCAAGATCATACCATTTTCCTCTTCTTAAATATTGAATTCCTAATTCAGGTGTATTTGTCATAAAATTCTCAAACTCATACATTGGCTCAAAATAATTATGCGCTAACCAACCATTTATATTACCAAATAACAATTGATCTTTGTTTTTATGATAGTCGATCCTGAAATAAGGAAGTAATTTATTATAATCTTGCTTTCCAAAATCCCACCTTGCAAAGGCACCTGCCTCAACAGTAAAATTCTCATTAAACCCATAGCCAGCAGATAAAACCATGTTATACCCAAAAAGAGTATAGCCTTCTACAATCTCTCCAAAATATTCATTGTTTTTAAAGTAAGCATTAGAGTTCAGGTTTAGGTAAAACTTACCAGAAATTGAATCTAAAGAGTCCCCGGGCCTAATAAAAGCCTGATTATTAATCTGACTAAAAGATAGATAGGAAATTAAACAGAAAAAAATAGTCAGCAGATGGCGATTAATGTGTTTCATAGAATCTGTAAAAAAACAAAGGAAGTGTAAATATACACTTCCCAGACAAATTCTTAAAAACCCTTTATTTAAGCGGTCACACTCAAATTATATTCTACAGATAATTTTCTTGGAACAGAAAGTATAAATGTCGCTCCAGGCTCACCAATATTATTATTTACAGAGAGGTTAATATTTAGATCATCACAAAGTTTCTTCACAATGGATAACCCCAACCCGAAACTTGCTTCTCCTCCTGTAGGCTTTGCACTTAACTTTTTATACTTTTTGAACATATTTTTCTTATCCTCCTCCGAAAAACCAGGGCCACTATCTTTAATCTTAAATACTAAGTGGTCATTGAACTCTTCTACAACAACCTTCACTAAAGACCCTTTAGGTGAATATTTTAAGGCATTCGACAGTATATTGTCGACGACCCTATTAACCATTATCGAATCAGATTTGAAAATATTATTTTGTGCTTTATTTAAATACTCAACATTTATATTTTTAAGTTTCGCTTGATAAGATACAGACGAAACAAACCTTTTCATCATCGTATCTGCATCAATTATTTCGCAAGAAAGCGCCTTATCATCATCAAGCGTCAAGACATCATCTATTAACTTTGATGATTCCTTCGAGATATCTTCAAGAATTGATATATAATTATTGTATTCCTCTTCTGTGCTTGCTGTTTTCAATAAAGAAACCAGACCTCCAATTCTTGAAATAGGAGATTTCAAATCATGGGCAACAACCTTTACAACATGATCTCGTTCATTTATTGCTTTTGTTAACTCTTCGTTTTGTCGTTGTAGCTTATAATTTAACTCCAGAAAAGCTTCATTTTGAGATTGGATCATTATTGAATATTGTTCCAAATCTTTACTTCTGTGTTCAAGCTGATTTATCAAGAGTTCGTTTTTCTCTTCGTAGTACTTTGTAGACTTTTGATAGAATGATGTTAATATGTATACAAAAATCCCGGTATTGATGAAAATAATAACATTTGACACCCATATTTCTAACGGAGACAAATACCCAATTGGTAAATTATACTTAAGATAAACATATCCCAAAACCAACATTAATGCATAATAGAAATATGCAATTACCTTCTCTATTATAGTTTCAAGAATAATGACTGGGATTAAAATCAGGAAAAAGAATATAAATTCAGCTTTTACCTCAGCTCCAAAGTAAATAAATACTCCCAATGGAATAAAGGGGTACAAAATAATTGCAGCCCATCTACTTATTTGCTTTTGTCCTAACCAAGAAAGAAAAAGTATTACGACAGACATCGTCATAGCTAACGAAAGCGCAGCCGATATTTGTTTAAATCCAATAACAAACAAAATAACAGCTAAGGAAAAGAAGACCAATACCCCTAACAGAGAAATCTGATTAAGAATAATAGACATTCTTTTGTCTTCTTTACTATCGTCAGGCTTGACTCCTAACTTAGATATGTATTTCCAAATTCTCACTTTTCACACTTAACAACATGCAAAAGTACTTTTTGAAAATTTGGTACAACAATCATTTATTGGTTACACCTAATATGTGTAAGGTTAGTCAAAATTATTGACTAAATCCGTTGGGCTTTGATGTTGCCATTAGGTTTGATGTAGAATAAGCAATCACAGTTGTGTCTCTCATTAATTTACATACGCAATGAGTAATCTTTTTACCATCTTTGATCACTTCTGCCTCTGCTACGATTTCATCCCCAAGGAAAGCTGGTTTTAAAAAATCCATTGTCAAATTGATAGATGTATAGAAATGCTCCTTATTAAGAGTAAACAAACACATTCCCATCATATCGTCTGCAATTAAACTAGCCATTCCTCCATGTAAAACTCCGGCAGGGTTCATCATTTCTTTCCTGATTGTAAAACTTATTTTTATTTTACCCTCTTCTGCAGAAATCAACTTACCTTTGAGCCAGTTAGAAACTTCACTTGGTGTGTTTTCAATGGTATTACCGATCTGTGAGTTTAGAAATTGTACTATTGGATTTGCCATGATCAAAAATAAGATAAAAGAAATGAAAAATCTTTATACACTACTTATTGCTTTCATTTTATTTTCTTGCGGAAAACAAGAAAATATATCTGAAACGAGATCTAAAGAACCTCAAAGCATATCAAAAGATACATTAATCGTAGAAATTTTTGTTTCTGACCGAACGTTTAACACAGAGCTAATTGCTCCCATGGATATTTTTCAGCATACTGTATATCACACTAATCCAGTAATGAAAGTAAGGTTGGTTGGAGAAAAACAAGGTGTCATGAAGACATTTGAAGGCTTAAAAATTACTCCTGATCAATATTTTGAAGATAACATTATTACTCCTGATATTCTGGTTATCCCATCTGCAGCAGGACATTTAAGTTTGAATGCCAAAAACCAAAAAACAATAGATTACATTAAAAAACAGTCGAATACAGCCAAATATACGTTAACATTATGTGATGGAGCCTTTTTAGCAGCTGAAGCAGGGTTATTAAACAATAAGACTGTCACTACCTTTCCATCAGACATCAAACTTTTTAGAGAAAGGTATCCCGAGATTGAGTGCCTGGATACTGTAAGCTTTGTTCATGATAATAACATCATTACTTCAGTTGGAGGAGTAAAAAGTTATGATGCAGCACTTTATTTATGTGAGATTTTATTTGGTGCTGAAAAAGCTAAAAATATAGCTTCGGGACTTGTAATTAATTGGAACAAAGACGACATACCTCATATTATAAAGGGTGATAGTCTAATTACTCAATTGTAACTCTGTTTATAAATTCCTCTGCACAATTAAATAATTTGCTTTTTTCATCATCTGATTTCTTATCCAAAATATTGACCATCATATTGAGTCTGGGATTTGAAGAAAAAAAGCCACGGTGCTTATCAATAAACCGCCAATAAAGCCCATCAAAAACAATATTCCAATCGGCTTTTCCGTAGTCAGACATCTTTTTTATATAATTTGAACCACTTATATATGGCTTGGTTGCAAAGATACCTCCATCGGCAAACTGACTCATACCATACACATTTCCAGCCATCACCCAATCGGCTGAGTCTATAAACATTTCCATAAACCATCGGTACACTTCATTTGGATCAATTTCACATAGTAACATAACATTACCCATAATCATTAACCTTTCTATGTGATGTAGATATGCGGTATTGTTAACCTTTTTAATACAATCATCAACAGGAGGAATACCTGTTTTACCATCATACCAACACTGGCTTAATTTTCTGGTATGTTTCCAGAAGTTTAGGTTCAAATCCTTATGCTGATAAATTCCAAACATAAATTCCCTCCAACCTATCACTTGTCGGATAAAACCTTCTATACTCGATAACCTGGTTTTATCACTTACTTCTAATACTTTCTCTATAACTTCTGCCGGGGTGATCAATCCCGAATTTAGATATGGCGAAATAGTTGAATGAAATATAAATGAATCATCAGCGCTTATTCCGTCCTGATATGGACCAAAATTGTTTAACTTCTTTTCGATAAAATCATTTAAAACTATTAACGCTGAACTTCTGGTCACCGCCCAATTAAACTCTTTTAGGCTTCCTGGGTGTTGATTGAATATTCTTTCAACAATATTTTTAACCTCCTTTACATGATGCTGATTATCAAACCTTACCAATTGAGGAATTTCTATATCTTTAGGAATCTTTTTTCTATTCTCAGAATCAAGGCTCCATTTACCACCAACTGGTTCACCGTCATTTATTAATAGATTAAGTTCTTTCCTTTTATCTATATAATAATTATGCATCCTGATGGTCTTAGTCGACTTTAGCCATTCAGCAAAATCAAACCTTGAAAACAAAAATTTAGGATTGGGTAAAAACTCGTAATTCAGCTGTTTACTATTACAATATCCTGTTATTGATTTTTCGAAAAATTTATCAGGTATTTGATATGTTACCAAGGTTTTAACCTCAGGATACTTTTCAAGTACGATTGTTATCTTTTCTGTATAGGATAATTCTTGCTTTTCTTCAAGCTCAAAATATTCCACTCTATTACCTCCTTCAATCAAAGTGTCCCTATGATTTCTCATTGCGGCAAGAAAAAAAACAAGCTTTTGCTTATGGTATTTAAAGTGAGTACATAATTCATAATCTTCTGCCATAAAGAAAATAGAATCTTCATTTGCAGTTAGTTGATTAATATCATGATCGAAAAGTGAATCTCCAGGAATTAATATTAATCGCTTATATTTAGTATTGTCAGACATAAATTAATCCTTCCAACCTATTGCCAATAGACTTTGCCTCTTTATTAAAAATTCTTACTGAAATAATCCATGCAATTAACGCATCTAAAGCGTGAGCATTAATAACCTGATCTATGTCAACACCAAGAGACTGCTTATATTCTAAAAATTCGTCTTTTTTATGGTTTTTTTTCAACACAGGAAGATCATTGTCAGAAATGTAACCACCCGGATAAACCTCATAAACAGGAATATTAAGATTAGAAAGTTGATCTTTTAGCTTTATTGAACGAGCGGTTAATCCACCAATAAACATTGGAGACATTGCTTTCATTAATCTATCGCAATCTCTATAAAAGTAATCAGCCATATCTAGGCCCTGGTACACGCCAGGTAAAGAAAGTGGGGCATCTATCCCAACAAGAGCAGGTTGTTTTTCAACTAATAGTTTAAAAAGCCATATATCAGTATTTGAACCTTTTTTGCTAAAATAAAAGTTAAATTTATTGTTTTCGTTAATACAAGCAACAGTGTTTCCAGAAAGGTTACTTCCAAAATCTATTCCTGCAATACACGGAAAACCTGAAGAATCAGGTATTATCAGTTTAGCCATAGATTAACAAATCTATGTTGCCTGTCATATTTGTGAGCTTGTAATTCAGCATTAAACCTTCTATCTGCAACCGAATCATTTCCTATTCCTGAAATATACATCCAGTTGCCATAATTTGATGATGGGTCATGATCAACCAGACAATGTTCAAACCAATAAGCCCCCCATCGCCAATCAATTTTATATTCATGTGCCAGCCATGATGCAACATTCTGCCTTCCTCTATTACTCATAAACCCGGTACTAAGAAGTTCGATCATATTTGCATCAATAAAATCATTACCTGTATTGCCAGATCGCCATTGCTCAAACAGCTTTTGATCATAATTCCATTCTTTTTCCCTGTGTTTAATACCGTTAACCTTAAAAAAATCAGACTGAAATTTTAAAGATTGCAGTTGAAAGAAATCTCTCCACAACAACTCGAATACCAACCAATACGTACTAATATTACTTTTCACACTTTCTTCAAACCTCTTGATTTCATAATAAACTCTTCTCGGGGATAACGAACCATTTGAAAGCCATGGAGAAAACTTGCTGCTATAATCAACACCAACCATTCCGTTTCTGGTAGATTTATAGTGTAAAATATTTTCTGTATCCCAAATGTATTCTTTTAACCTACTAAGAGCTTCATATTCTCCCCCTTTAAAGGGAAACGCAGTTTCGGGATTTGAAACACCTTCATTCAGGTCTGGAACAATTTCGGCAGGCCAATCTTCACCGGATAATGATTCTAAAGCAGGAGGAAGTGATGTACAATTCATATCATCGTTGTCCACCTTAAATACATCTTCAACTTTCTTTCGAAATGATGTGAAACTAAAAGGTAGTTCTTCGAGAGTAAATGGCAATGATAATTCCGAAACCATCAATTTTGTGTTTCCAATTATCAAGTTCCTCTTTCCAATTGACATTTGCAGTTTTTCTAAATCTTGTAATTCTTCAAAAGCATATTGGTCATGAGTAAAAACTTTATCAATATTGTACTCACGATAATAATTTGACAACACCTTTGAAGGATCCCCTGCTTTAACTACAAGCCTTTGCCCAAGTCTCTGAAGTGAATTATTCAAATCAATAAGAGTTTCATAAAGAAATCTCTTTCTGTAAGGGCCCAACCTATTAAATCCTAAATTAAAGGGTTCTTTAAACCAACGATCAGGAATCACATAAATACATAGAAGTTCATCATAAGATTTATGTAACTTACTTAATATCGGTTGGTCATGTAATCTGAGGTCCGTTTGAAACCAATATATCGCTTTTCCACTCATGATTCTTGTTCCTCCTGCAACGTTCACTACAATATTTAACCTCGTCCCAGTTGTTTGCCCATTTCTTCCTCCAGGTAAATGGTCGTTTACAAACAGTACAAATTTTAACTGGTAAGTTTTCTTTATTGTGCATAAGTGGCTTATATAACAATCTGACAACTTGATTGTTTTATTGAAAATGAAAATATTATTAACAGGATCGACAGGCTATATAGGCAGGAGGCTTCTCCCGGAACTTATCGCATTAGGGCATCATATAATTTGCCCGGTAAGAGATAAGCGAAGGTTTGACTATGAAGATTTTTCTGATGAAGAATTAAAAAATATTACAGTCATTGAATGTGATCTTTCTGAAGAGTCAGGGTATAAAAATCTTCCTTCTGATTTTGACATTGCATACTTTCTTATTCATGCAATGGCAAAGGGTTCTGGTTTTCAAAGTGTCGAAGAAAAAATAGCAAGATTATTTGTGCAGTTTACCGATTGGTCAAACTGTCAACAAACAATATACCTTAGTGGAATAGTAAATGACGAAAACCTTTCAAGTCATTTAAAATCGCGATTAGTTGTTGAAAATATACTTAAAGAGGGGAAAACACCTTTAACTGTACTCAGGGCTGCAATAATCATAGGATCAGGAAGTGCCTCTTTTGAAATAATACGAGATCTCTGTGAAAAACTACCAGTAATGATTACTCCGAAATGGTTAAAAACTCTTTGTCAACCTATAGCTATCAGGAATGTAATTGAATACCTGGTGAAAAGTGCCGGCAATGAAGATGTGAAAGGAGGAACGTTTGATATTGGTGGCCCAAAAGTTCTATCATATAAAGAAATGCTATTGGGGTATGCTGAAGTTCGAGGCCTTAAAAGATATATATACACTCTACCGGTAATGACACCCAGGTTATCCAGCTATTGGCTTTACTTTGTTACATCTACCAATTATCACCTTGCTGTATCATTAGTAGATTCAATGAAAAACGAGGTGGTTGTACAAGATGACCGCATAAAAACTCTAATCCCAGTTAAATTACTTTCGTATAAGAAAGCAGTTTCTCTGGCATTAGATCGGGTTGCTCAAAACAGAGTTATCAGCAGTTGGAAAGACACCATTGGCTATAAGTATATCCGTCAGGATTTCATGGATAGACTAAAAGTGCCACAATATGGTGTTTTTAATGATGTCAGATCCTATGATTTTAAAAGGCCAGCAAGTGAAGTAATCAATAATTTCTTTGCCATTGGCGGAGGCACGGGCTGGTATTATGGGAATTTCCTTTGGGAAATCAGGGGACTCATGGATAAAATGGTAGGTGGCGTTGGTTTACGAAGAGGTAGGAGAGATTCAAGCGATCTAAAACAAGGTGATGCTCTCGATTTTTGGCGTGTTATTGTCGCTGATAGAGAAAAAGGTCGATTACTTCTCTATGCGGAGATGAAATTACCCGGTGAAGCATGGCTTGAGTTTAAAATCAAAGAAAAAAATAAAACCGAATCCAGCTTATTACAAACAGCTACTTTTCGACCTAAAGGCCTACTAGGGCGTTTATACTGGTATTCGGTTTTACCTTTTCATGCCTTCATTTTCAAAGGAATGGCACAAGGAATTATAAATTCATAAATATTATTGATTTTGTGCTTTTTCGTAATTTTCTAAAAACTCCTCAATACGAGCTGCCGGAAGTTTCTTAGCAATAATTTTCTTATTCTCATCAAGTATATAAATCGTTGGCGTAGAATACGCATCATACAAATCCTGATAATTACCTACATATGTTCTAGGTCCGTTTACAGTTACAAAGTTTATTTTCATTTCTTTGATGTAATCACTCATTTTTGTTAGGCTCGTATCTGTACTTACTGCAAATACTCCAACATCAAATTGCGTTGTATTAAAGAAATCTACTAATACCGGAGTTTCTTTTTTACAATGCCCACAGTCAGGATCAAAGAAATATATAACCGTATACTTATTATTTAGATTATATAACTCTCGTTTATTCAGGTTAACATCTTGCATAATAAGGTTTGCACCCTTCATTCCAATCAAGCTCTTTCTTAACTTATCAGAATAATCACCAAGATTTTTTTTCAATGAAGCACTTGCCCAGTAATCCATTTTACCCGTTTGGAAATATTCATCATTAAGGTGAACGAATACTTTATCAAGGCCCATAATTTTAGGGTTTTGGTACTTTAACACCATATTCCATATCACAAACCGATACATGTCCTCATTCGAAGATGCCATTTGCGCCACTCTGTCGATTTCTTTGATCAAAGAATCAGGATGTTGAGAAACAACCTTATCAAAATATACATCAAGCTTTTCTTTAACAACAGGCTGTGATAACCTTAAATATATAGGGTCAGATAAGTCCATGTTATCGAAAAAATGTGATTTATAGTATGCGTACCCTAATTCTCTATCGTCTTTTATATTATCGGGAACCTGAACTGGCTTATTAGCAGCCATCATTCTACCTAAAACAGAATTTGGGAAATTATTTATAACAGAATCCTGAAAAGCCATTACTTCCTGGTTTATTTTATCAAACTCAGCTTCAGCTGCATCACGATTTGACTTTTCAGAGGTAGAATCCTGAAGTACGGAAAGGTATGGTTTTGCTTTCTCGTTTTGCTCAAAATTAAAACGCATATTATCATAGAAAAGCTCATTTTCATGAGAGCTCTCTATTTCCATGCTTTTAATATATTCTGAATCAGGCGCTTTTAGAGAAAAGCTTTGGTCATCACCAACCACAAAGTCAAAAAACTTTTGCTTATCCGCCATTAAAAAGTATACTCCCTCAGGAAGTTTTTCAACTCCTTCAAAGGTCAAGTGGCCACTGGCATCAGACTTAGTAGTATCTTTTGCATATGTTTTACCATCATAATAGTACCCAAGAAACACTTCTTTGTCCGGAATATCATTGACTATAATATCAATTTTATATCCTTTTTGAGAGTATCCGTTGAAACTAATGGTTCCTGCTAGAAAAAAAATAAGTAAAAAATATTTTAATTGCATAATCTGTAGACTTAGATTTCTATGAACTATTTTAGATACGTTGATTATTCAATGTTGTTTTCATTTTGAAAAACGAATTTATGAAAAAAATATTTACGCTGGCCGTTTTAATCCTTATTTCAAACCTTTCCTTTTCCCAAACGAAGTCCCCATCTGAATTTCTGGGATATGAATTAGGAGAGCAATTTACGTACCATTATAAAGTAGTTGATTATTTTTATCATCTGCAAAATGAAAACCCAACAAGAATAAAGTTGATTGAGTACGGGCGAACAAACGAAGACAGGCCGCTGTTATATGCCATTTTAACTTCTGCTGATAACCTCTCTCAAATTGAATCGATCAGAGCAAATAACAAGGAAAGATTTTCAACTGGCTCTACAAATAATAATACTGAAGACCCTGCAATTGTTTGGTTAAGCTATAATGTCCATGGTAATGAAGCTAATTCTACTGAAGCTTCGATGAAAACTGCCTATGACCTCCTCACTAAATCTAACAATAATGATTTACTCGAAAAGACTATCGTAATTATTGATCCTTGTTTAAATCCTGATGGCAGAGACAGATATGTACACTGGTTCAGACAACAATCAAATATAATCCCAGACATTGACCCAATTGGAAGAGAGCACCATGAACCTTGGCCTGGAGGACGACAAAATCATTATCTGTTCGATTTAAACAGGGATTGGGCATGGTTAACTCAAGTTGAATCAAAAGCAAGAGTAAAAGTCTATAATGAGTGGATGCCCCATATCCATGTTGACTTTCATGAACAAGGCTATACCTCACCCTACTACTTTGCTCCAGCTGCAGAACCATATCATGATTTGATTTCAGATTGGCAAAGAGAATTTCAAGTAACAATTGGTAAAAATAATGCGGCAGCATTTGATGCAAACGGCTGGCAATACTTCACAAAAGAAGTATTTGACCTTCTTTATCCAAGTTATGGTGACACATACCCAATGTTTAACGGAAGCATAGGCATGACCTATGAGCAAGGAGGCCATTCATTTGCCGGTTTAGGAATCAAATTGCCAACCGAAGATACACTTACTTTAAAAGACAGGCTGGACCATCACTATACAAGTGGAATGGCTACCATTAAAACTGCTTCGGAAAACAGAAAAGCCTTGCTTGATAATTTTAGTGACTATTTTAGTGCTCCTAATAGAAACATGGAAAAATACAAATCATTTGTGATTTCGAGCCAAAACAATCAGGCTAAAATTGATGACCTATTAAAGCTATTGAATGCTCACAACATAAAATTTGGAAAAGTAGGTAAGTCTTTTTCAGCTAAAGGATTCAACTATGAAACCCTTCAGGAATCTAGCTTTAGCATATCCAGTGATGATATTTTAATACCAGGTGACCAACCAAAATCCACATTAGTCAATGTTTTGCTTGCTCCTAACACTAATCTTTCAGACAGTATTACTTATGATATAACTTCCTGGTCTCTATTCCACTCTTATGGTTTAAAAGGTTATGCACTAACTACTTCAATATCAATAAAGCAAGAATATAAAGCCCCTGAGTATTCTAATCAGGTAATAAAAAAGTCTTATGCATATCTAGTTCCTTTTCAAGGAATTAATAGCCATAAGTTTTTGGCTGCAGCTCTTTCGAATAATTTCAAGGTTTCCTTGGCAACAGAAGAATTAACAGTTGAGGGTAAGGTTTTTGAGAAAGGAACACTTATTATAATGGATAGAGTAAATAGAAACACTGTTGAAAGGTTTGACGACAAGCTTAATAAATTATTAAATGACCATAAGATAGTCATCGAAAGTGTCAGTACCGGCTTTGTTACTGCCGGACCAGACCTTGGCTCTTCAGCTTACAAATTAATTGAAAAGCCAAAAATTGCCTTAATGTCAGGTGAAGAGACATCACCTCTATCATTTGGAGAAAATTGGTACTATTTTGAACAATTGGTCAATTACCCGATTCATATAATCAGACCAGACTATTTTAATAAGGAGTTATTATCACAGATCAACACTTTAATATTACCGAATGGAAGATATCAGATGTTATCCAAAGAGAAGGTATCATTTATAGAAGAATGGGTAAAGAACGGTAATAAGTTAATATTGATTGAAAACGCAATTAATAGTCTTGACACTAGTAATTCTTCAATATCTCTAAAAAAAATATCTCCGTCAAAGTCACCTGGAGAAAATGAATACAATTATAAATCCAGAACAAAATCATATGGAAATGCAGAAAGAGAAAGCACTAAAAACTTTACTCCAGGAGCAATAATTAATTATTCATTGGATAATAGCCACCCTATTTCCTTTGGTCTTGGCAGATCATATCGAGGGTTAAAAACAAATAGCTCAACTTTTGAATTACTAAAGTCAGGATGGAATATTGGTTATATTGAAGATAATGCAATCATAGATGGTTTTGTAGGAACCAATCTATCTGAAAAAATGACAGGTACTTTAGGTTTTGGATCAAGAGAATTTGGGGGTGGAGAAATAATTTACTTCATAGATAACCCGCTTTTAAGATGCTTCTGGTATGAAGGCTTAATAATATATGGAAATGCAATATTCTATTAGAAATGAAAAAGGCTGAGTAATACTCAGCCTTTTATTAAAGTATTCTCTCCAGTTCTACTTTTTTTGTCAGAATCTCGTCACCTCTTTTTATCTCAAGCTTTAATGTTTTTCCTTCCTTACGACTAAACATTTCTGATATTTCCCATAATTCATAGTTCTCCACTTTGCTTGAATTGATTCTTGTTATTTTATCTCCAATTTCAATTCCTGCGTCATCAGCCGGAGAACCTTCTCTAACATAATGAACTAATATTTCCTTTAAGTTTGGCCCATCAGCCATTACTTCAATACCAGTCATATTAAGATCAAATGGCTCTTTATAAAACCTGTTCTTTTTCAAGTAAAACTTATTATTCTGATAATCAAAAACGACTCTAAATCTGTATAACACCCCTCCTCCAATAGTTCCGTTTCTTTCATCATATTTGGTAGCTTCAAAGTATGTTTCTCCTTCAGGAAATGATGCAATTACCTCCTCAAGGTTATAATCCTTTAATCTTAGATCAGCAATTCTTCCAAGATTACCATTTATATAACCGCCAAGGCCGCGGCCAATTACTGACTCAATATTCTTTTTAGGTATGCTTATATTTTCATCAGACTCTGTACTTAACATTAAACTATGAGACGCTCCTGTATCAACCATTAGTTTACACATAACATTCGTTGTGTCATTCAACCCAACGGGTAAAAAAATGTATGGCTTTCCTTCGATAACCTCCATATCAAATTCTTCATAACTTCTTTTGGGTTTGAAGTATTTAGGATCGTGTAAGATCAGTTCTGCTCCTTGATAATCTATTTCAACTACAAAATTCTTAAATAGTTCGTATCCTAAAATTCCATGAACATCGATACCAATATTATTACTTAGCTTCAAATAATCATCTTCCAATACCAGCAACGCTTGACTATGACCTTTAACACCAGGTAAGGAAAGTGTATTATTACTTGCTACAAAAGCAGATATTACATGATTTCCTGAAGCATCAGACAAAAACACCTGTCTGTCATACTCCATTTTAATTAAATCACAAATGGTTTTTTCTGTAAGAATCGCATTTCTAACTCCTGTATCAAGAATAAATTTTAGAGGAATAGATTCATTTAGCAAAACAGGTACAATAATTAAATTATTATACTTTTCAAAAGGAATGGTGATGCGCCTAACCTCAGTTGTGAGTTCAAATCCTATTTTTTGAGTTTGACCAATAGTAATATAAGGCACCACAAATGTGATAACCAGAATTGACCAGACGATATTTGAAATATACCTTTTCATTAAAACGTATTATCACTTTATTTTAACGAAAAATTTGGACTAAAGATTAACTTAAAAAATGATATATTACAATTTACAATATAATCAATAAATTATACCGCAAAAATCCCCCAATTAGGGTTATTCCTTAAAGTACTTTTTATAAGCGAGCTTGCGTAAATAAAACATTAACCACATAGCAGGATACATTAATAAATCTAGAATCAAAGATCTGGTGGAGTAAGAAATCCTATCTACTATAACAGTGCTTTCTTCTGAATAAATAATATGGTGATGACGCCAGTTTTTTAAAGGAAAAGGCAGCTTTTTACCGACATCAATAAAATAAAACCCTTTGGATGAACTTACCGAGTGAGTGTTAATGCTAACCCACTCTTGTGAAAACAATATAAAATCCAATAACAATTGAGTTACACCTCCTTTTCCAATTCCATCAAACCTTAATAGGTTTAATTTTGGAAATAAAGGACTCAATTTAACAAACAGATTCCTGTCAAATTTTCTCTCTACATCAGCTAAGGATGATTCTACTTTTGTTTTGATTACAATTTTCACACTTAAGCAACTGCTTCAAAACAAAATAGTTTAGCACAGCTTAACATATGAACCAAGCCATTTAACATTTTTCAAATAGGGAGCTAAGGCTTCCTGAACTTTATCATCATTAAAATGGCCATCAAATTCAACAAAAAACCAATACTTAAACTTTTTACCAATTTTTGCCGGACGGCTTTCTACTTTCGACAAATTTATTTCTGCATTATGAAAGGCCTCAAGAAAGCTTGCTAAACTACCAGGAGTATCAGGTAGTTTTGCTATAAGCGATGTTTTATTTAGTTCGGCTTGCTGATTTATGATATCTCTGGCGATAATCCAAAAACGCGTATGGTTAGAATCTGAATCTTCAATGTTCTCAAATAGAATAGGCAATCCATACTCTTTGGCAGCTATGTGAGAGCAAATGGCAGCAGCGTTTGGTTCTTCTTTTGCAATTTTCACCGCTGTCGAAGTACTATTCACTGGTATTAATTCGATTTGATCTCCAAATAAATCTGTTAAAAAATTTCGACATTGACGAAAAGCTATATCCTTACTATATATCTTTTTAATATCAGAAATCTTTTCTTCAAGAGTGGCAAATGAAAAGTGAATAGACATCGGTATCTCTGCAACAATTTTTAAGTCATATCTACCAATTAAGTCTATTGTTTCCTGAACAATTCCTTCCTGATTGTTTTCAACAGGAACTACTCCAAAACGAGCTCTTCCTGTATTTACAGTTTCAAATACTGATGATATTGAGCCAATTGAAAGATACTCATTTATTGCTCCAAATCTACTTTCGGCTGCTTGATGTGTAAAACTACCCTCCGGACCAAGATAAGCTACTCTTTCCGGAAGCTCCATATTTCTGCTGATGGCAAAAATTTCCAAAAATATTGCCTCAATAGCTTGTCGTTCCATCAAACCATTCGACCTTTTAGTCAAACGATCAATAATTGCTTTTTCTCTTTCTGGTCTGTAAATAATACTGTTTGAAGACCTTTTTAATTCTCCAACCTGCTTTACTATTTCCATCCGTTCATTCATAAGATCGAGTATCTGATCATCGAGTTTGTCAATCTTACTTCTTAATTCATCAAGCTTCACCATTAAAAATCATTAGGTAAGTGAACAAATATCGTATAAAAAGCTATAAAGCAAAAAAAGCGGATAATGATTATCCGCTTTTTGTATTCTAATTTTCAATTATTTTAAAAATCCGTATCGTCTTTATCAGAATTCCCTTCCTTAATAGAGCCCAGACCTGCAATATTTTCAATTATCTCATTAGGTTTGCAATAGTACTGCACGCCACCAATTCCTGAAATTTCAGCCTTTAAAACATCTCTTACACAAACCTGAGCACCACCAACACCACTAATGTCTAGTTCTGCATTACTAGCGGTAAGATCTTTGGCATCCATTCCTCCGGCTCCACTCATTCTTACTCCTAAAAACTCAGTGAACCCTTTAAGTTTAATTCCTCCAGCTCCTGAAACTTCAATGTTTACATCTTTTGACTCAAGAGTCAAATTAATTGCTCCGGCTCCACCAAGGTCCATATTTAGTGTTTCCACTACCAATGTTCCCTCATTTTTAAGATTTACAGCTCCCGAAACATTTATATCTCTAATATCTTTAAAATATAAATCGATTCTCACATCGTCACTATCATAAAAATTCTCTTCAGAATCAATAGAAACTTTATTTCCTGATTGTTTAACATCGATATAAGACATTAAATTATCATCTGCTTCGATTATAACTTTATATTGATCGGCCTGGTGCAGGTAGACTACATAATTCCCCTTGAATTCAACAGAGTTAAATTCAGAA
The DNA here is from genome assembly GCF_012926615.1 of Marinigracilibium pacificum. Taxonomy (GTDB): domain Bacteria; phylum Bacteroidota; class Bacteroidia; order Cytophagales; family Cyclobacteriaceae; genus Mangrovivirga; species Mangrovivirga pacifica. Next base: position 194,954 of record NZ_JABBNU010000001.1, read on the forward strand.
AGAGACTCTTCTCTGTCAACTTTATTTCCTGATCCTTTAACCCCATCGTGGTAATCACATGACACAAAAGAAATTATTAGTGCAAGTGAAAAAATGTTGAACAAAATATTTTTCATGATTCTAACTTTTGAGATTAATTTAGCAGCACTTGACCAAAAGTGCATTAAAAACCTGTCCGTTTGGATAATAAAATTGATAAAAGGTAAAAAGAGTAGTCTAATGGAGTAAGTTTTTTTTGTATTACGGTGATACCCAATTAATTTTGCAGCTGATTAAATTATTCACAATCATGTTTAGAGACCAAAAAATATTTGACCTTATCGCTGAGGAAAAAAAGCGACAGCAAGAAGGGATTGAATTAATCGCTTCTGAAAACTTCACCTCTCCACAAGTAATGGAAGCCATGGGAAGTGTATTAACCAATAAATATGCTGAAGGATTACCAGGGAAAAGATATTATGGTGGTTGCGAAGTTGTAGATGAAGTTGAGAACCTGGCAATCGAACGTGCTTGTGAATTATTCGGTGCTACGTGGGCAAATGTTCAGCCTCACTCTGGTGCACAAGCTAATGCAGCTGTTATGCTGGCAATTTTAAATCCTGGTGATAAAATTCTTGGATTTGACCTATCTCATGGAGGACACCTTACTCACGGGTCTCCAGTAAATTTCAGTGGTAAGCTTTATCAGCCATTCTTTTATGGTGTAGATAAAGAAACTGGATTGATCGATTATGATCAAATGGAAGAAACTGCTCTAAAGGAAAAGCCAAAAATGATCATTTGTGGTGCTTCAGCTTATAGCCGTGACTGGGACTACAAAAAATTTAGAGAAGTAGCTGACGAAATTGGTGCTATTCTTTTAGCTGATATTTCACATCCAAGTGGACTAATTGCTCGTGGACTACTAAATGACCCTCTTGAATATTGCCACATCATTACAACTACTACTCACAAAACTTTACGTGGGCCTAGAGGAGGAATGATTTTAATGAGAGAAGATTTCGAGAACCCTTATGGTATAAAAACACCAAAAGGTGCTCTTAAAACTATGACCCAACTTCTTGATGGAGGTGTTTTCCCTGGAACTCAAGGTGGACCATTAGAACATGTAATTGCAGCTAAAGCTGTGGCTTATGGTGAAGCTTTAACAGAAGACTACTTCAAATACATAGTACAAGTTGAGAAAAATGCTAAAGCTATGGCTGAGGCATTCGTTGAAAAAGGCTATAACATTATTTCAGGTGGAACTGATAACCACTTAATGCTTATCGACCTTCGTTCAAAGGGATTAACTGGTAAAGATGCTGAAAACGGACTGATAAGAGCTGATATTACCATCAACAAAAACATGGTTCCATTTGATGATAAATCTCCATTTGTTACTTCAGGTATGAGGGTTGGTACTGCTGCCGTTACCACTAGAGGTATGAATGAAGAAGATATGAAGAAAATTGTATGGTTCGTTGATGAGGTTTTAAACAACCTTGAAAACGACCAAAAGATCAAACTCCTTAAACAGGACATTAATGACTGGATGAGAGGTTTTGAACTTTATGTATGATTTTAAAATTTCAAAATAATATATTGAGCATGGGTTGATTCAGCCCGTGCTTTTTACTTTTGCTTTTAAAAGAAATTAACAGTGGCAGATGAACAAAATGAAATGACCTTTTTAGAACACCTTGAAATTTTAAGGTGGCATATAATCAGGTCTGTAGCCTCTATTTTGGTATTTGGTGTTATTGCCTTTATTTTCAGTGAATACTTATTCGGTGAGGTAATAATGGGCCCAGGAAGATCTGACTTTATAACCTTTAAGTTGTTTTGTGAGCTCGGCCAAAAATTAAATCTACCTGCATTATGTATTGATGAATTTAAGATAACCTTATACAACAGAGATATTGCGGGCCAGTTTATGGCTGACATTAAATATTCAGTTATGCTTGGGTTTATTTGTGCCTTCCCATATGCCTTTTTTGAAATATGGAGGTTTATAAAGCCTGGTCTTCATACAGAAGAAAAAAGTGCGTCAAGAGGAGCCGTTTTTTTTGTAACTACATTATTTATCCTTGGTGTTTGCTTTGGATATTTCATAATTTCACCATTTTCATTCAATTTCCTTTATCACTATTCTATTACAGCAGAATTTCAAAATGAGATTGACCTGAGTTCATATGTTGGCTTTTTAGCTACCTTAGTGTTAGCCTGCGGTATTACATTCCAGTTACCAGTTATTGTTTATTTTTTAACTAAAGCAGGTATTGTAACTCCTAACTACCTGAAAACATATAGAAGGCATGCATTTATTATTATTTTGTTTTTATCTGCAATGATTACTCCTCCGGATGTTTTCACACAGCTACTTGTGAGTTTTCCTCTGTTTATACTTTATGAGATCAGTATCTTAGTATCAAAAAGTTTATATAATAAAATATCAAAAGACCTTGTCAAACATGAAAGTGAATAAAATATTTATTGGTGGCGACCATGCTGGTTTCGAGTTGAAAGAAAAGTTTGTTGCCTTCCTTAATGAAAAAGGATATGAAGTTAAAGACCATGGTCCATATTCAGCAGAGTCGGCTGATTACCCAGACTTTGCTCACCCGGTAGCATCTGATGTTGAGTCTACAGATGGCACATTAGGTGTATTAATTTGTGGAAGTGGAAACGGAGTGTGTATGACAGCAAATAAACATGCAAACATCAGGGCTGCGTTATGTTGGAACAAAGAGCTAGCTGCATTAGCAAGACAACATAATAATGCTAATGTAATTTGTGTTCCTGCCCGATTTGTAGATGAAAATACGGCGTTTGAAATGCTTGAAACATTCATAACCACTGATTTTGAAGGTGGGCGTCATGAACGTAGAGTAGGAAAAATCTCTTGCTAAGAAGACAATTAAATTTTTATAGAACCCTTTTCTAAGTCAATATTGGAAAAGGGTTTTTTATTTTATCTTCAATTTATAAATAACGCCATCTTCTGTTTCATAGCTATCCGAAAGTATAGGTAGGTTTTCTTCAAGAATAGGAATTCTCTTCTCAAAATCTAATATAATTTCCGGAGGATCATTTACTAAAGAGTTATACAGGTGTACGATTCTTGAATACCTGCTTGTATTCATAAAATATGGCTCTGAAATATCCCAGTTAAAATATGGTGTTGCCAAATTTGCATCAATATAATACTGAGGATGACTGCCTATAATTAGAAGACTACTTCCTTTAACTTTAGATGAAATATCGTCTGCCTTAAATAAAAAGGTTTCTTCAGACCACACATTTAATCCAGCCTCATTCAAATAATCATTTTGATAGTAAAGTCCATAATTAATGAATAACACACAAGAAAAAAAGACTATCCACTGTAACTCTGCCATCCATTTTCTCCTGATTATTAAAAAGTAATGTGAAAGGAAAAATGCCATTGGGGGCACAAATAATAACAAATGATATAATGACCTATCTCTGGACAAGACCCAAACCAATATGCTAATTATAAAGAAGATAAGCATCACTTGTTGAAGCCTAACCTGATAATTTGTATATCTGGGAAATGAAAATGTCTTGAAAACAGAAATAGTAAAGAAAAAGACTGGCACAGCAATCAATGACCAAAAGGTAATTTTCGAATATCGTTGAATCCAATCAATTGACCACCAGCTTAAAATAAAATTGTCAATGAATGCAAAAGATGAGTCTAAGTATAAAAACAGTACAAAAACCATAGCTAAAGGTAGTGCTACTCCATAAGCATACAATAAATATCTTCTTGGTACAGTCCCTGTAAATAAAACCAGACTAATTAAACAAAAAACAGTAAAAAATATTGATGGTAAATATGCCATTGTGGCAATTGAAAGATAGACACCGGTAAGTAGAAAGTCTCTGTCTTCAGTTTTAACTTCAATTCTATTAAATATATTTTCAGTCGCCAGCATAATAAATGTCATGCTGATCATAACTGGAGACATAATATACATATCAGGGAATAGGCTGCTGCAAACAGCATAAATCATTCCCGGTATATAAGTATTTTCATTATATGCCTTATTCCGAAGTGCAATTCTATTAAATGTAATCGCTTGAAATAGGGTTAATAAAACACCCGCTACTTGTAATGGCCATTCTGTTCTGCCAAAAAGAGCATTAATCCCAGCATATAGGTAAGCACTTACAGGACCAATATCATCAAATAGCTCTCTGTATAAAATTTTCCCATTGGCGAGTTCTTCACCAATTAATAACCATTCGATTTCGGGCAAAGTTATCCAACCCCCTGATAACCAAAAGGGAAGACGTATTAATACAATCAGTAAAAATACCGCTACAAAGCGATATGGATCATTTATTCTAAAAAACTGTAACAAGAATACGCTGGTTAACTATAAAACGATTTCGAAAATAGCCGAAAATCAAGAAAAATAACAAAAATTGAGACATATTTGTACTATGAGCGTTAGTCAAAGACAGTTAAAATTTTCAAGGCTGATACAGGAAGAGCTGAGTCAGATATTTCAGAGGGAAGGAAAAAATGTAATAGGAAATGCATTTGTAACAATTACCCGCGTTGATATTTCTCCTGATTTAAAAGTTTCTAAAGCTTATCTTTCACTACTTGCTCATCCGGATAAAGATGGTTTTATGGATACTATCAATGATAGAAAATCCGAAATCAGAAAATTTCTTGGTAACCGAATTGGTAAACAAGTCAGAGCTATTCCTGAACTTATTTTTTATCTTGACGAAGGAGCTGAATACGCAGGTAAAATAGATAACCTATTAAAAAACCTTGATATTCCGCCTGAAGAAGAACAAGACGAGGATGAAGACTAATGGTCAACCTACCTTATTTAATTGCTAAAAAATACTTTTGGTCACGTAAAAAAAAGAATTTCATACACGTGATCTCAATAGTTTCAATGGTTGCTATTGCTATTGCAACAGCTGCCTTGATAATTGTACTGAGTGTTTTTAACGGTTTAGAAGGTCTTCTTACCTCATTATTAAATGATTTTGACCCACAAATTAAAATTACAGCCTCTGTAGGTAAAACTTTTGAATTAGATTCTGTAAAAACAGAATTAGAAAAAATTCCTGAGGTTGAGGTTATAACTCCCGTAATTGAAAACAATGCCCTGATAAAATATAATCAGGCACAAACACTTGTAACTGTCAAAGGTGTTGATGAATCATTTGTAAAACACGAACGAATTATCAATTCAATAGCAAGGGGAGAGTTCAAGCTTAAAGAAAATGGTGTTAGTTATGCCGTGTTAGGATATGGCCTTTTTGATGATTTACAGGTTTCACTTGAAAATGATTTTAAGGCATTACAAATATTCTACCCAAAAGATGTAAAACCAGGCCTGATCAACCCTGACCGGTCGGTTAAACGACTACCGATACTACCTTCAGGTGCTTTTGCCATTGAAAAACATTATGATGAAAAGTATATGCTGGTTCCAATAGAGTTTGCCTCAGCACTATTTGGATACAAGCCTGGATTAGTAACAAGCATAGAGATAAAAACCACCTCAGGTGAAGACTTAAATGATGTAAAAAATGATATCGAAAAAATCATAGGCCCGAAATACATTGTATTAACAGACCGTGAGCAACATGCTGATATATTAAGGGCTGTAAAGCTCGAAAAATTATTTGTCTTTATCATACTATCATTTATTCTTACAGTTGCCTCCATCAATATCTTCTTTTCTCTAAATATGCTTGCTGTTGATAAAAAGAGAGACATTAGTCTTCTTTTTGCGATGGGTAGTCAGGACAATATCATAAAGAAGATTTTTCTTTATGAAGGGTTTATCATTTCATTTGGAGGGGCTATCACCGGTATTATCATAGGGTTTGTATTGTGTTACCTCCAACAAACATATGGATTTATCAGTATGGGAATGCAAACTGCCGTAGTAGATTCTTACCCAGTAAAAATGTACTGGGGTGATTTTGTTTTAACTGCTTTGACAATTTGTGCTATAACCTTGACAATTTCTTTCCTACCAGCAAGATCTGCAGTGCAAGCTGCTGATTTAAAAGCATTACAGTAAAATACTCGCTTTTTATATCCTTTATGCCTTGCAAGGGTTAACAATTTCTCCTAATTTGGTATTCATTGTTTTCTAAAAAATGTAGCATTATGAAGGTTTCGAGCGCTCAGCCGTTCCAAATCATATACTCAGTTTTTGAGCATGAATATCTAGGATATTTATTCGAATCCTATATTGTTCATCTCGATGATAACGGAGGGCTGACCTTTCAGCATCAGAATATTTCTATTAAAAATGCTGATGAGTTCAGCTCAGGTTTAGATGAGGTTGATTATGAGTTAATCGAGTTAATGGACAGCATGCAACAGGATGTTGTTTCAAGAAAGTTTTCAAAGAAACCAATGAAAACTGAGGACTTCTTTTTGAAGGTTTTTGACAAAGAAAAGGGCAATGACCTAATCCAAAAAGAAATTGAAAGATATCTTGATATTCGACGTGCAGAAATTCTCAAACGGATTCCCGGCAAAAGATTATTCGAAATGGGTTCAGATGGAGAGCCCGCTTGGAAAGAAATTTTTTATCAGGAAAAGGCTGCCTCAATTCTATTTCATTTTCATCGTAATGAAGACAATACTCATTATTGGCCTACCATCAAACATAATGGAGTAAAAGTAGATTTTTCTTATAAAGACGCATACATTCTTTGTAATGAACCTGCTTACATGGTTGTTGAAGGCAGGCTTTATCACTTCGAAAAAAACCCTGAAGGTAAAAAACTCATTCCTTTTCTTAGAAAGAAGTTTATTCTAATTCCAGGAAAGATAGAAGAAACATACTATGAAAAATTTGTATGTCCTCTGATAGCTAATTTTGATGTTTCAGCAAAAGGATTTCAGATCAATAACGAAGCATATGGCGTTAATCCATATTTATATTTCTCAACTTTAGCTGCGGCAGAAACTGTTCAGGGTTCTCTTTTTGATGACAAGAAAACTTCGGCTGGGTTTGAAGACAGGGAAAAGATTCTATTTGAATTAAAATTTAAATATGGCCCATACGAGTTTAAAGGTGAGGCAAACCAGAAGTCTTCGGTTAGAATGGAAAAAACAGAAGACTCATTCTTATTCCATAAGGTAAGCCGCGACCCGGAAAAAGAACGTCAGATAATTCAGTATTTGAAGGATATTGACCTTTTACTGAAACATGGACGACTAACCATGTCTAAACAAGATGCTTTCGCATGGCTCACACTGTATAAATTCAAACTTGAAGAAAAAGGATTTAAACTGATCCAGAAAGATGTCGAGAATAAGAAATACTTTCTTGGTCAGCCAAGCATAAATATTGAAGTCAATGAAAAGAATGATTGGTTTGATATTCATGCAATTATTGAGTTTGGAGACTACAAAATACCTTTTAAAGACTTACGGAAATATATTGTAAAAAAGAAAAAAGAGTTTTCTCTTCCCAACGGGGAAATTGCAGTAATTCCTGAAGCTTGGTTTACAAAATATGGCGAACTATTCTCTTTTATGCATGAAAATGGAGAAGAATCTGCCGAAAGCATGTCTCTCAATAAACACCATGTTGCATTGGTTGATGAATTGAAACATGGTAACCTTGCAAAAGTTAACATTTCAACCAAGCTCGAGCTATTAAAAGACTTTACTAAAATTGAGGATTATCCTTTACCGGAAAGTTTCAGTGGTGAACTTAGACCTTACCAAAAGGCTGGTTTTAACTGGATGAAATTCCTCAACAACTATAATTTCGGAGGCTGTCTTGCTGATGATATGGGTCTTGGTAAAACTGTACAGACCCTGGCTTTACTTCAAGATGAGAAAGACAAAGGTATGGATAAAGCTTCCCTGCTTATTATGCCAACTTCACTGTTATACAACTGGCAAAAGGAAGCCGAAAAATTTACTCCAAACCTTAAGGTGTTTTTATACACCGGAACAAACAGAGAAAAAGATGTTAACCTGTTTGAAGGGTATGACATCATCCTTACCAGTTATGGTATTGTGAGACTAGACATTGATATTCTTAAAAATTACTTTTTCAATTATATCATTCTTGATGAGTCTCAGGTAATTAAAAACCCAAACAGCAATATTGCTAAAGCAGTAAGAGACCTGAGATCAAAATTCAGACTTATTCTTACAGGAACACCATTAGAAAATACTACTCTTGATCTTTGGTCGCAAATGTCATTTGTAAATCCGGGATTACTAGGGTCTCAGTCTTTTTTCAAAAATGAGTTTCTTCAGCCCATTGAAAAAAACCAGGACGAATCTAAGATTAAGAAGCTTTATAATATTATTAAACCATTTATTCTCAGAAGGCATAAATCACAAGTTGCCACAGAGCTTCCTCCTAAGGTTGAAAACGTGATATACACTACGATGAGCCAGGAGCAAGAGGAAAAATACGAGGAGGTAAAAAGCTTCTACCGTAATAAGATCATGGATGAGATCGAACTACAAGGTATGAAGAAAAGTAGAATGATGGTTTTACAGGGTCTTACTAAACTAAGGCAACTTGCCAACCACCCTAAGATGGTTGAACCTGATTATAAGGGTGAAAGTGGAAAGCTTGATGATGTTATGATAAGGCTGCATGATGCAATTAGTGACGACCATAAAGTACTTGTCTTTTCACAGTTTGTAAAACACCTTGATATTGTTAAAAAACAACTCGATAAAGATAAAATCAAGTACTGCTATCTTGACGGATCTACAAAAGACCGCCAGGCGCAGGTTGATAAATTTCAAGATGACCAAACGGTTAAAGTTTTTCTAATCTCTCTAAAAGCCGGAGGGTTAGGTTTAAACCTTACTAAAGCAGACTATGTTTTCTTACTTGACCCATGGTGGAATCCTGCAATCGAAGCACAAGCTGTAGATAGAGCTCACAGAATTGGTCAAACAAACCAGGTGTTTACTTATAAGTTCATAATGCGTAATACTGTAGAAGAGAAAATCCTTACTCTCCAACAAAGCAAGCTACAATTAGCTAATGAACTAATAAATACAGAAGAAAGCTTTATGAAGAGTTTGGATAAGTCGGACATTGAAGCACTATTTACCTGATGGCAAAACAAAAAACTGCCTTTGTTTGTGAAAATTGTGGCTATGACTCACCAAAATGGCTGGGGAAATGCCCTTCATGTAATCAATGGAACACTTTCAAGGAAATAAAACTTGGGTCAGGGAAAAAACATGATACTGACTCGTTATGGGAAACCTCTATTAATAAGCCCGGAGACTTAACTAAAAATAAAGCTCAGAAACTATCTTCTATAAGCACTGATGAACAGCCAAGGATCATCACAACGGATCTTGAGTTTAACAGAGTACTTGGAGGTGGTATTGTACCCGGTTCATTGGTATTAATTGGAGGAGAGCCAGGAATTGGAAAATCTACACTAATGCTTCAAATATCTGAGTCTCTAGGCAAAGATAAAAAGGTGCTATATGTTAGTGGAGAAGAGAGTGCTCAGCAAATTAGCATGCGAGCTAAAAGAATGTCTCTGGATGCTGGAGAAATATACTTACTCACCGAAACACAAATTGACCAGATATTCAAAGAAATAAACACAATAGACCCTGACCTTATAATCATAGACTCAATCCAGACAACAGTTAGTCCTCAGAATGATTCTATGGCAGGTAGTATCACCCAAATCCGCGATTGTACATCAACATTCATGAAGTTTGCCAAACAAACACAAACTTCAGTAATTCTCATCGGTCACATCACAAAGGATGGAAGTATTGCAGGACCAAAAATTCTTGAGCATATGGTTGATACTGTTCTTCAATTTGAAGGTGACAGACATTTGAGTTACCGGATTCTTCGAACTACCAAGAATAGATTTGGAAGCACAGCTGAACTTGGGATTTATGAAATGATCAAAGATGGTTTAAGGCAAGTAAATAATCCCTCTGAAATTCTTTTATCTCAACGTGAAGAGCATTCTTCAGGAATAGCAATTGGGGCCACTCTCGAAGGAAACAGACCACTTTTAGTCGAAATACAAGCACTAGTAAGCAGTGCCGCTTATGGAACACCTCAAAGAACCTGTACAGGCTTTGATGTCAAACGTCTTAATATGATTCTTGCTGTGCTTGAAAAACGAATGGGTTTCCGGCTTAATGCTTATGATGTTTTTATAAATATAGCAGGTGGAATCAAAATAGAAGACCCTGCTATTGATCTGGCTGTTTGTGCTGCGGTAATTAGTAGCGCTAACGAAATACCTGTACCTAGAAATGCTTGTTTCGCTGGTGAAGTAGGACTAAGTGGTGAAATCAGAGCAGTAAACAGGGTGGATAACAGACTTGCAGAAGCAGAGAAATTAGGTATGGATACATTTTACCTGAGTAGCATGCACAAGAAATCAATCACAGATAAAAAGAATATTAACCTTGGGTGGTGTAATAAACTTGGCGACGCACTATCAGATTGGCTTGTCAGATAACCCGGGTTTAAATCCTCTCCACCCCTGAAGACCGCCGGTGTGAATAAACAAGATTTTGGAGCCTGAATTAAAATAATTTTGACTTATTTTTTCCAATAATAACTTAAATGATTTGGTAGTATACACAGGGTCAAGCATCAGACCATAGGTGTTATAAATAGTTTTGCTAAACTCCAAAAGATCATTGTTCAACTTTCCGTAAGACCAATTCGCTGGTGTATCCCACATAATTAACTTCTTACAGCCAATAGTAACCAATCGAGAGTTTATTTCTTTAACAGTTTCAGTTAGGTTTAAAGCAGGAACAATTATAACCTCAGTATTATAATCTTTAACTCCCTTGGCAATACCTGCAGCAGTGGTACCTGTGCCTCCACTGACAACAATATAATGATATTGACTTATATTATTGACTCGCTGAATCATATCGATAACTCCCATTTCACCCATTTCGCAACCTCCACCTTCCGGAATAACCAATGAATCTCGGTATTTATCCTTCATGTCTGATAAAAAGTTGGCTGTATCTTTCAGTTTATAATAATTTCGACTTATAAATTGCAAATTCATTCCATACCTTTCACAATCTTGAAGTGTAGGGTTACGTGGTTTAGATTCAAGTTCTTCCCCTCTTATAATCCCGATAGTTTTAAAGCCATAAAGTTTCCCGGCAAAAGCTAATGCATGAATATGATTACTGTAAGCACCTCCAAAGCTGATTAAGGTATCACATTTTTTTTCTTTTGCATCTTTTAAATAGTATTTAAGCTTCCAGTATTTGTTTCCACTAATTTCAGGGTGTAGTTTATCTTCTCTTAAGATATCAACTACTACATTCTCATTGGAAAACAACTCATTGGCCATTCGTTCAATAATTGGTGGCTTTTCCATAAATCAAAAATAGGTTAACTTCGCATACTCATGCAAGAATTAGAAGAGTATTCAGATAGCGATGAATTATACGAGCATTATCGTATAGTTTGTGATCCTAAGCAAACTTTATTGCGGATAGATAAGTTTTTAATGGATAGGTTACCAAATGTAACCCGGTCAAAACTACAGACAGCAATCAAAGACGGCTTTGTAAAAGTGAATGATGGTTTGGTAAAGCCAAATTATAAGGTTCACCCTGGTGATGAAATAATCATTGCATTACCAGAGCCTCCAAAAGAGTCAGAAGTAGTTCCGGAAAACATCCCATTAAACATTAAATATGAGGATGACCATTTACTTGTTGTGGAAAAGCCAGCAGGAATGGTTGTTCATCCAGCCTATAATAACTGGACAGGTACATTAGTTAATGCTCTTGCCTATCATTTTGAACAACTTCCTGAAATGCCCGGAAATACCGGAAGGCCAGGTTTAGTTCATCGAATAGATAAAGACACAAGTGGCCTATTGGTAATTGCAAAAACCGAAAAAGCGATGACCGGATTAGCAAAACAGTTTTTCGACCACTCCATAGACAGGACCTACACGGCAATGGTCTGGGGAATTCCAAAAGAGGAAATGGGAACAATAAACTCTCCACTCGGCAGACACCCTAAAGACAGACGTATAGTTACAGTTGTTGAAGAAGATAACGGAGGTAAACATGCAATTACTCATTATTCAAAAATAGAAGACCTTAGATATGTTTCATTAATTGAATGTCGCCTTGAAACAGGAAGGACACATCAAATTAGGGCTCATATGAAGTCAATTGGTCACCCATTATTTAATGATGTAACTTACGGAGGAGATAAGGTGTTAAAAGGGGCTAAATTTTCAAAATATACCAGCTTTGTAGATAATTGCTTTAAAATAATGCCACGGCAAGCGTTACACGCCAAATCACTAGGTTTTATTCATCCGGTAACCACTGAAAAACTTTATTTTGAATCGGAACTACCCGAGGATTTTGTCGCAGTTATAGAGAAATGGAGACATTATGTTCAATATAATTGAAACATAAATTTTAATATATAGTTTCAAACAGATATGAATACCACTAATAAAAAAACTGGCGTCTTATTAATAAATCTGGGCACTCCAGATAGTCCAAAAGTCTCTGACGTCAGGTCATACCTTACACAATTTTTAAATGACCCAAGAGTCATCGACCTTCCAACAATTAAAAGGACATTACTTGTTAATGGAATTATTGTTCCTTTCAGGGCCAAAGGTTCTTCAAAAGAATACCAAAAGCTTTGGACTGAAAACGGCTCACCTTTGCTCTATTACAGTGTGCAGACAAAGGAAAAACTTCAAGAAGCACTTGGTGATGAAGTTACTGTAGAGTTAGCAATGCGCTATAAAAACCCGTCGATACCTGATGTTTTGGAAAAAATGAGGAAGGAAAATTATGACAAAATCATTGTTCTGCCACTTTTTCCTCAATATGCTTCAGCTACAAATGGGTCTGCAATTGAAGAGGTATTCAGAGTTATCAGTAAATGGTGGGTTATACCTGAATTAGACTTCGTGGGTCAGTTTTGGGATCACCCTTTATATATTGAGGCGTTTGCTGAAATCGGCAACAAGTTTAATATTGAAGAATACGATCATGTTATTTTTAGTTACCATGGTTTGCCAACTAGGCAGGTTGATAAAGTTTATGACAACGGACTTTGTGAAGATCATGACTGTGAGCTTGAAATAACTGAGGAAAATAAATTTTGCTATAAAGCAACTTCTTATGCTACAACACGGGCGATTGCTGAAAATCTAAATATACCTGAAGATAAGTATACTGTTGCATTTCAGTCAAGGCTTGACAAAGAATGGTTAGAGCCATTTGCTGACAAAACAGTGATCGAACAAGCTAAAAAAGGAGCTAAGAAGCTGTTATTTTTTAGCCCTGCATTTACTGCTGATTGTCTTGAAACAATTGTTGAAATTGGAGAGGGTTACCAGGAATTATTCGAAGAACATGGCGGTGAAAAAGTACAACTAGTCCCTAGTTTAAATGATCACCCTAAATGGATAGAATGTTTAAAAGATATTGTAAAAAAGAGGATATAAAAAAAGGCTGCAATTGCAGCCTTTCTTATTTCTAATAATAACTATTATTTCAAATTCTGAATTTTCACTTCAGTAGTCACTTCCATAGGAATAACCATTAGCTGACCACTTGTAGGCTCAGTAATTTTCATATCTCCTTTAGCCATTTGAAGATAAAGTGCTTTTTGAGGAACAGAGTTCTCATTCAAAAATGCCTCTCCTTGTAATTGACCAGAAAGATCAACTTTAGCTTCCATTCCCATAATGTTCATTGATGCTCCTTCTGGAGTTTTCATTGATCCTTTGATATCAACTTTTGAAACATTATTTTCAACTGATGCAAAATTGAAGTCTTTTGTTGCTGTCATGTCAAAATTACCAACAGCAATTTTACTATCATTTTTCCAGCTATCGCCTTTAGATGCTCCACCTTCCTTAAGAGAAATAAAGATTTGATTAAACATTTCTCTAATCTGGCCTTCAGAAATTGTTGATTTCAACTGAGTCTTAACCATATCTTTCTGCATTGCAGGTAAGTCACCAAGCGAAGTCATAATTTTTTCAATTAACTCATCTGCACCTTTCACATTAGTAATAGTACCATTATTGTCAATATCAAAACTATATGTATGACCTACAAAACTCTTGTAAAGTCCTCCCATAGCTCCACCACCTTTTTCTGCTTCGTTTTCAGAATCATACTCAGTTACCTGACCATTACTTGAAGTCGAGCTTTTAAATGCAGATACAACTGCTTCAATTTTTGAAGTTGAGCCAGATGATTCGACCACGTTCATGTCAAATACATAAGTTGAATTGCTCTTAATCTCCTGCTTCTGACTCATGATTGTCTGAATCATAGTCACATCACTCGCATACGAATACTTAAACTTGTCTCCCTTATTAAAAGAATAGCTAATATCTTTTTTATAAATGGTAAAAGAGGCAAGTACTAGCACTCCTAGAATACCCAATAAGGAGATTGATCTTAAATTCTTTGTCATTTTATTTAAATCTAGTTGTTTGATTGATAAATCAGAGGCCAATTTAACAAACATTTTTTGTTATAGTAAAGGGTTTTTCATTTATTGATATAAAATTCAATTATTGTAAAATGTCATTCCTATGAGAAATATAACACTTTCAATAATACTATTATGTTCATTCAGCTTTATTTGCTCTGCTCAAAAACTTAATGATAAAGCAATTAAAAAGGCCGAGGAATTAGAACAAAGGGTTATTGAATTAAGAAGACACTTCCATGAAAACCCTGAATTATCCAATAGGGAGTTTAATACTGCTGAAAAAATAGCTGAGCACTTAAAAAGCCTGGGACTAGAAGTTACAACTGGTATTGCAAAAACTGGAGTGGTGGGCATATTGAAAGGAGGAAAGCCAGGCCCTGTTATTGGATTAAGAGCTGATATTGATGCTTTACCTGTTACAGAAAGAAATGAATTAAGTTTTAAAAGTCAGGTAATCTCCGAATATAACGGAAAAGAAACAGGAGTGATGCACGCATGTGGCCATGATACACATATAGCTATTTTATTAGGTGTGGCAGAAGTTCTTTCTAGTGTTAAAAATGACTTGAGAGGTACAGTTAAATTTATTTTCCAACCTGCAGAAGAGGGAGCTCCTCCTGGAGAAGAAGGCGGGGCTGAACTAATGGTCAAAGAAGGTGTATTAACCAATCCAGATGTAGATGTGATTTTTGGGCTTCACATTAATGCCGGCACACCAGTCGGACAAATAAAAATTAAAAAAGGTGGTATTATGGCTGCTTCAGATAGGTTTGTTGTAAAAATCAAAGGAGATCAAACACATGGCTCAACTCCTTGGGGTGGAACAGACCCAATTGCAATTTCAGGACAAATAATTAATGGTTTTCAACATATAATCAGCCGCCACACAGAGTTAACTAAAGAGGCAGCAGTTATCAGTATTGGAATGGTACAGGCAGGTGTTCGCTTTAACATTATTCCTGAAGAAGCTACTTTAACAGGAACAATTCGAACTCTCGATACAAAAATGAGGGATGAAATACATCGAAGAATGAAACTTGTAGCCACAAACATTGCAGAGTCACATGGAGGAACTGCAGAAGTAGAAATTCAAAAGATGGTTCCCGTAACTTATAATAACTTTGAACTAACTGAAGAAATCATGCCTTCACTTAAAAAAGCAGCTCAAAATGGAGATCTCATAGAAACAAAAGCTGTTACTGGAGGAGAAGACTTTGCTTATTATCAGGAAAAAATTCCAGGTGTTTATTTCTTCATAGGTGGTAAGGTTGAAAATACTGATCCTAATATAATGAAAAAGACATCCCAGCACCATACACCAGACTTTATGATTGATGAAGCGGGGATGTTAACAGGAATGAAAGCATTTATACATATTACTTTAGATTATATGACTTCAAACTAATAAAAAAAGCCCTTTCATTACTGAAAGGGCTTTCTATTATTTTATCAAATCAGGCATTAACCTTATCAAATTCTTTTATAGTATCTACGAGATAATCTGCCTCTTCAAGAGTATTAAATCTTCCAAAAGAAAACCGAACAGCAGCTTCAGCCTCATTCCTGTTTAATTCAGCTAAAACATGAGATCCAGCTGCAGCACCCGAAGAGCATGCAGACCCACCGGAACATGAAATCCCTTTAAGATCAAGATTAAACAATAACATATCCTTATCCATTCTCTCAGGGAAATTAACAGATAGCACTGTATATAAACTTTTATCAAGTTCTGCGCTCAATCCATTGAAAGAAACTCCTTCAATTTCATTTTGTAACCTGGCAATTATATGAGATTTTATTTGTTCCATCTTAGCTCTGTCCTCTTTCATTTCATCATAGCTAAGTTCCAGAGCCTTTGCCAAACCAACAATACCGTAGACATTTTCTGTTCCTCCTCTAAAACCTCTTTCCTGAGCACCACCATGTATAAATGCCGGTATTCTCTTTTTCTTATTTACATAAATAAAGCCAATTCCTTTTGGCCCATGAAATTTATGAGCTGATGCAGCAAGGGTATTAAGGTTTAGTTTTTGAACATCATGAACAAAATGACCCATCGTTTGAACAGTGTCAGTATGGAAAAACACATCATGCTCATTGCATAGATCAGCCACACGTTGAATATCAGTTAAGTTACCGATTTCATTATTGGCGTGCATTAAACTCACAATTGTCGAGATATCTTCTTTTAATAAAGACTCAAGATGATCATAATCAACAGACCCCTTTTCATCAAGCTTTACAAAAACTAACTCAACATTATGTTTTGCAAGGTATTCGGAAGTATGTAAAACTGCGTGATGTTCGATTGGAGAAGTAATTAACCTTTTATATCCAAAAGTTTCAATTGCGCACCTTAGTGCCATATTATCTGCTTCAGTACCTCCTGAGGTAAAAAATATCTCTGATGGTGTTGCATTAATAAGCTGTGCTACCTTTTTACGTGCTCTTTCGATCTCAGACCTAACAGCCCTTCCATGGGCATGTGTTGATGAAGGGTTACCATAACCATCTCTCATTAAAGGAATCATAACATCCAAAACACGCTCATCAATTGGCGTAGTCGCAGCATTATCAAAATAAAACCTCATTATCTATCATGTTTATACACAAAGATACATAAATTTCACATGCCTAAAACAAAAAAAGGGATCAGCAATATGCCAATCCCTTCAAATTCCTTACACCTAACAATTACTCTCTATGGTGGATTATCTCACGGATATCATCCATAATTTTATGTGCTAAATGCTCTGCAGTAGCAAGTGATTCAGACTCACTATAAATTCTGATAATAGGTTCGGTATTACTCTTACGTAAATGAACCCATTCCTTATCAAACTCTATTTTAACACCATCAATCGTATTGACAGGCTGCTTTTTATATTTATCCTGAACTGAAACCAGAATATCATCAACATTGATTTCCGGAGTTAGTTCAATTTTATTTTTAGAAATATGGTAATTCGGATATTTAGACCTCAACATACTTGATGACTTTCCAAACTTAGCCAGGTGAGTTAAAAATAGCGCAATTCCAACTAATGCATCCCGTCCATAATGAAGTTCAGGATAAATTATCCCGCCATTGCCTTCCCCTCCAATAACAGCTTTTACTTCCTTCATTTTTTCAACCACGTTTACCTCACCAACAGCTGAAGCAAAATATTCACCACCGTGCTTCTCAGTTACATCTCTTAAGGCTCGTGTTGAGCTTAGGTTTGATACCGTATTACCCTTAGTGTTAGACAAAACATAGTCTGAAACAGCAACTAAAGTATATTCTTCTCCAAAAGGAGTGCCATCATTACTTATCAAAGCAAGTCTATCTACATCCGGGTCAACCACAATACCCAAATCATAGCTCCCCTTTTCGATAGTTTTAATTATATCTCCTAAATGCTCAGGAAGGGGTTCAGGATTATGAGCAAACAATCCATTAGGCTCACAATTAATTTTTTCTATTACTAGAACACCCAGGGCTTCAAGAAGTTTTGGAACTGCAATTCCTCCTGATGAGTTAACAGCATCTACAGCAATTTTGAATTTTGCGTTTTCTATAGCCTTAACATCAACTAAAGGAAGGTCCAGAATTTTCTTTATATGCTTATCAAGAGAGTCTTCTTTGTGAGTTAAAGATCCAAGATTTTTAACTTCTGCAAATTTAATATCTCCCTTTTCAGCAATTTCAAGAAGCTTTTCTCCGTCACTAGCTGAAATAAACTCTCCTTTATTATTCAATAATTTAAGAGCATTCCATTGTATTGGATTATGTGATGCTGTAAGTATTATTCCTCCGTGAGCTTTTTCTTCTACCACCATCATTTCAACTGTTGGTGTAGTCGATAGGCCAAGGTCAACAATATCAATTCCTAATCCTTGAAGAGTTGAGCAAACTAAATTGCTTATCATTTCTCCAGAAGGTCTTGCGTCACGACCTAAAACGACCTTAAGTTTTTTGTCTTTATTGTTCTCAATTAACCACTGGCCATAGGCAGCAGCAAATTTTACGGCGTCAATTGGTGTTAGTGAATCACCTTGAGTACCACCAATTGTTCCCCGAATACCAGAGATTGATTTAATTAACGTCACGGATAAATAAATTTAAATTCCCCCCCAAAGCTAAGTAATAGGAAGGAACATTTTAAAGAAGGACTAAATATTTATATTATTATTTAAATCTGGCCAGTACTTTTTCTACCTCATTCTGACTTTCATCATCTTTCCCACAGGTTTCTCCAGCTTGCATTGTTTTACCGCAATATCCACAGGTAGCTCCTTCTTTATTCAAAAAAGGACTTTGAGAAGCGCATGTTCCTTTGAATTCACCACCTTTTAACAAGATCAATCTAACCGACATTAATGCAAAAAACAATGCCACAAAACCTATTCCTAATAAAACTGTCCACATGATTGTTTACTTTTAAGCAAAGTTACTTTTGTTTGATTAAACGACATGAATTAAGTAATGTTTTTTTAATTAAAACCAAACTAAAAATATGCAACATAAATCATTGGCTCCCAAGGACAAAAATAGAAAAGCTAAGCTTGAGGCGTTTGACAGACTCTTAACAATAATGGATGAGTTAAGGCTGAATTGTCCCTGGGACAAAAAGCAAACAATAGAAAGCTTAAGACATCTCACGATAGAAGAAACTTTCGAACTATCTGATGCAATCATCGAAAATAACCTTGATGAAATAAAGAAAGAGCTGGGCGATATTATGCTGCACCTGACTTTTTATTCAAGAATAGCCGATGAAAAAGGAGCTTTTGATATAAGTGATGTTTTAAATGGTGTTTGTGATAAGTTAATTCATAGGCATCCTCATATATATGGAGATGTTAAGGCAGATAATGAAGAAGCTGTAAAAGCCAATTGGGAAAAAATCAAGTTGAAAGAAAAAGGAGGGAACAAGACTGTATTAGGAGGGGTTCCAAAATCATTACCTGCACTTGTTAAAGCTATGAGAATTCAAGAAAAAGCTAGAGGAGCAGGGTTTGACTGGGAGGAAAAAAACCAGGTCTGGGAAAAAGTTCAGGAAGAGCTTAATGAATTAAAAGAGCATATAAATGCTGATGAAAATGGCCATTATGATAAAGAAGAGGCTACTAATGAGTTTGGCGATGTATTATTTAGCCTGATAAATTATGCCCGTTTTATAGATATTAACCCGGAAGAAGCTCTTGAAAAAACCAACAAAAAATTCATCAAACGATTTAACCATATTGAAAGCCGAAGTAAAGAAATGGGTAAATCATTAAGTGAGATGACTTTGGCCGAAATGGACAAACTTTGGGAAGAAGCAAAAGGAAAGTAACAGGGTAATACCCTATTACTTTCCAAAACTCATCATTGATTTATACCCTTCAGTACTTATTGTGATAGGCCCATCAAGTTTAATATCAGTTGCAAGCATATGATATTTTTCACCTTTCTCTGTCGTTCCATGTGACTCTAGCATAAGTCCATCAGGTTGCGCGCCTACAAATGGATTTTTGTTTTTTCCTTTACCTCCCATTCCTAAAAGACCAGCTATTTTCTTTCCGGAGATACCTGTTTCATCTGTAATCCATACAGATCCGGTACCATCATCAGATGAAAATTTATATTCCTCACAATTATATCCGAGTATCTTCTTTGTATTCCCTGTTTTTTCAATTTTGTAATCATCTGAAACAATATCTTCAGTCATTTCATCGATTTTATCAGGGTTAAATGGAATTGACATAGCCGTTTTTTCTCCTTTACTTGTCATCAGCATATGCATTTTTTTATCAGGTTTATCATAAACCATAATTGTTTCTTCAGGAGCATTATTATCATCCATAGCTACACTGATAGCAAACATCTCTGTGTTTTCGCTAAAATAAACTTTGTATGGAAAAGTCTGCTCTTTGCCCTTCTTATCCACATAATTCATCTCATAGGTAATGCTGCCATCGAAAGTATAATCAACATAATTGTTTGAGTTGGAATAATTCATTGTGAATAGTGATACTACCCACATGAGTGCCGAAAATAGTGATACGGTTTTCATAGTATTGATTTTAACGGTTGAGGGTATGTATTTAATCAAAAACCACAAAACAATCAATCACATGGCAAAAAAAAACCAAAGATTACTCTCTGGTTATTGATCTTTCTTTACTTGAATGGCTTCAATTTCTATCTCCTCATCCTCATCCGCGAGATAAAACTCATCATACTGTTCAATCAATGGGTGGAAATCATCTTCACGTTTACCTTTATCAAATACCATAAGCAAGGCAGGTAGAACAACCAGATTTGTCATCATCGCAACAAGCAATGTAAGTGAAGTTAAAATTCCTAAGGCAACTGTTCCTCCAAATTCAGAAAAGGCAAAAATCACAAATCCGAAAAACAGGACTATTGATGTGTATATCATTGATTGGCCCACCTCTTTTAAACTCTTTGAAATTGCTATCGGAACAAAGAAGTTACTACTATATAAGGCTTGTCTGTATTTAGCCAGGAAGTGAATTGAGTCATCTACAGAAATTCCAAACGCAATTGAAAATATAAGAGCAGTGCTAGGCTTCAGCGGAATTCCTGCATATCCCATAATACCTGCTGTGATTATCAATGGTATGAAGTTTGGAATCAAACTAATAATAATCATTCTCACATTGGCGAAAAGTATCGCCATGATAATACTTATAATAATGAATGCCAGAATCAGACTTTGCCGAAGGTTTTCAATTAGATATTTATTTCCTTTAATAAATAAAAGAGTAGTACCGGTCAGGCTTACATCTATATCAGAGCCTTCAAAAATTTTGTTTTTTGCCGGAATAATAACATTCTCTACAAGGCTATCCATTTTATTAGAACCTATATCAGCCATTTTAAGAGAAACTCTCATTTTCTGACCAGTTGAATCAATAAATGACTTGACCAATGGGTTATCAGACTCTCCATTTCTTAAATAGCTATATATAAAGGCTTGCTCCCTTCCCGTAGGTAGTTTGTATTGCGCAGGACTGTTGTTGTAATAAGCTTCACGAACTGCTTTAACAAAACCAACCATCGAAATTGGACTTGATAATGCAGGTAAAGAAGCTAGTGTATCTTCAAACTGTTCAACTCTTCTTAATACCGATAGAGATCTAATTCCTTGTTCTTTTTTTGTATCAATAAAAACCTCCAATGGCATAACCCCTGAAAAATTATTTTCAAAGAATGCCAGGTCCTTCTTTATTTTACTATCATCCGGAATATCGTCAACCATATATGAAACACTCTTAACCTTGGTCATTCCATACATAAAAATTACAAGAAGTATACCTGTAACCACAAAGATCGCATATCTATGACGGTGAACCAGAAGGTCAAGTCCATTTATAGTCTTTCCTACTAGCTTAAACTCGAGATGCTTTAAGTGCCTTGCTTTTGGTGCAGGTAAAAATGAAAAGACACTTGGTATCAATATAATACTTACGACATATGTCATCATTATATTGATTCCGGCAACGACTCCAAACTCTTTTAGTATAGTAATATCATTAAAAGCAAGAACTATAAATCCAACTGCGGTGGTAAAGTTAGTAACAAGAGCTACTATTCCGATCTTTCTTATCATCCTGGATAATGCTAAAACCTGATTACCATGGTTGGCAACTTCCTGATGATATCGATTTAAAAGGTAGATACAGTTTGGCACTCCAATAACAACAATGATAGGAGGGAGAAGACCTGTCAACAATGTCATTTTATATCCCATCAACACAATTGTTCCCATAACCCAGACAACCATTACTCCAATAACAATCATCGGGAAAAACACTGCTGAAAATGATCTGAAAAAGAAGAATAAAATAATGGCTGTAACAACTCCAGAAAGAATTAAAAACATATTGAGCTCTTTCTGCACCTTTTTACTCATTATTGAGCGAATGAATGGAATTCCGGCATAATGAAGCTCAACACCTGAAACCCTACTGAATTTTTCACCGGCAATTTGAATATCGTTTACAAGTCCAAACCTTTTTTCAGAATTAACAAATTCAGGCTCGAGAGCAAGAATCAATACCGTGGAACCATTATCAGGATTTATGATCTGACCTGTATAAAAAGTTTGCCCTAAAGCAATCTCCAGTAAAGAATCAAGTTCCGCTTCAGACTCGGGTACACCTTTGAATAACGGTGTAGGGTCAAACTTTCTTTCAGCGGTATTTTTTTGCAATAACTGCATACTTGAAAGTGAAAGCACACTCTTAATTCCTGTCAGAGAGCTTAGTTCTTCTGTTAAATAGTACAAGTTCTGAAAATTTTCAAGTTCATATACAGAACTATCTTTCATCCCAAGCACTAATAAATTTGCGTCTTCACCAAACTGCTTTTTAAATGCCATATAATCGATCATCAGACTATCTGACGGTGGAACGATTTTAGCAAAATCATAGGATATCTCCAGGTTTTTGGCCTTGTATGCCATAAACACGGTTATAACAGCAATTAATGCTATTAAATAGATCCTGAATTTAAGTATTATATGAGCAATTGTTGTCCACATTATCTTGATGACCTTGGCAAAAGTGCAAAACTAGGTAATTAATCTCTTTTATTTCAGTTCAGTATGATTTAATCGTAACATTAAAATTACATCTGTTTAATTTCGCATCCCGGGAATCGTTTGACCTGTGATTTTACGGTAAACACTTACTGCATGACTATCGGAAAGTCCAGATACCATATCAATAATTTCTCTAATCATTTCATAAGGGCTTTTAGAATTTATAACATTAATTCTGTTTAGCTCAGGTAACATTTGGATCAATCGCTTATCTGCCCCAGACTTAGCATCCTTATCAAAAACCATTCTGTAACCAGCTTCAATAAATTTGTTTAACAATCCATCAACTACTTCAAAACCTGCCACTTCTGTCTCTACCACCTGGATATTTCTATAAATCTTCTCGATAGAAACATGCTTGATTTCATTAAGAATTTCTTTTGAAGGCAAAATATCAAATAAGGAATGATCAAGTTTACCATTAAGGATTTGTCTCTCCTTTTCTGCAAATATCACTCCGGCTTGTTCTACAAGGGCATTTATTGACATTGCACGTAGTATTGCCAACTTCTCTTCCTTTGTACTTAAAGCATCAAATTTCTTTTGATCAAACTTATCTTTGATAATCTCAACTAAAAAGTCTCTAGTCTGTTCAAAAGAAATTATTTCAAGTCGACAAGCATCTTCAAGATCTATAATATGGTAACAAATATCATCTGCTGCCTCCACAAGATATGCTAAAGGGTGGCGTTGCCAGGCTATACCCTGATCCGTTTCATTCTTTATTAAGCCAAGAGTATTTGCCAGTTCTTCAAAGTAATCTCTTTCTGTTGAAAAGAAACCGTACTTTTTTTGAGATATTTTACCTGCTTTTGACTGTCTGGCCAATGCAGAACAAGGGTATTTTGTAAAAGCTCCAAGGACAGCATCAGTAAGCATTATACCAAGGTTTTTATTTTTAGCTAACCTGAACCCCTGTGCGTTTCCTTCAAAGGAAGTAAGCTCAGCCCATTGTTCTTCAGTACAAAATTCTTTAAATCGTTGACCACGCCCTGTTTTAAAATATTCTGAGATAGCATCTTCCCCGGAATGCCCGAAAGGTGGGTTGCCAATATCATGACATAGGCCAGCTGCAGCTGTAACAGTACTAAAATCAAAAACAGAAATTCCTGCCTTCTTGAGTTCACTATTATTTCCACACAAAATTTCACCGGCTTTTCTGCCTAAGCTACGAGCTACAGAAGACACTTCAAGAGAATGTGTTAAACGAGTGTGGACAAAATTACTTTCTGGCAAAGGATGAACTTGGGTTTTATCCTGTAATCGACGAAATGGCTGAGAAAATATTATCCGGTCATAGTCTCTTTCATAGCGACTTCTCATAACCATATTTTCATCAGCACTTCCTTGATCTTCTAAACCAAAAAGTTTTATCCAGTTAGCCATTTATTTGTTTTTGGCGCAAGATACACTATTTTGATACTGAATTAAAACCTATCCTATCATACCTTCAGTATCGCTTCAAAGAAGGATAGGTTTTCCTTTTTGTTTTTTAGAATTAACAAAGGAATTGCCCTATTGATTTTCAATATTTTAGCTGCGGTAGACCCTAATACTAATCCTGCCCATGAAGATCGCCCTTGAGAAGAAACAACGAGTAGGTCAATTTCATGTACCTTGGACTGATTAAGGATTTTATCTGCCGGATTATCATCGTCATCCAGTATAAAACCACAATTAATTCCATGCAAATCATGCTTTTTAATAAACTTCTGATAGTCCTTTTCAGCATTATTTTTCATAATTTCAGAAAACTCCTCATAAGTTTTTCCGCTAAAATGATAGCCGGAAGGCACTACAAAGACATGAATTAATTCAGATTCAATATTTGAAGGCATTGCTTCTTTTACAAACTCAACACCACTTAAAGACTGTTCAGAAAAATCAGTTGCAATAGCAACTTTCTTTATTTCAGGGTTAAAAGATTCCGGAACAAACAATAATGAGCATGGAGCTATATTTGAAAGTTTCGTTCCTAATACATTGTGGCCTTTCAAGGTATCTTTGTTTCCAATAAACATCAAGTCTGCGTGCTTAATCTTTACCCACTCCAATAAGTCTTGTGATGGGTTACCCTTCTTAACTTGAATTTTAAAATTTGTATCAGACTTAAAGTGTTCATCTACTAACTCCTGAATAGAAGATTCAATTTTTTCATCCAGAGGAATATCTTCTGAATCATCATATTGCAGGTCTTTTATTATATGAATAAACTCTAATTGCTCCAGACCCACCACACTTGAAAACATAGATGCATATTTCACCAAATTTATGTCCATCGGAGAATTATCCAATGCTACAATAGCATGTTTGAACTGTTTAACCATTACTCTTTAAAATTTCTAGTTACAATATATCTAACGCAAAAAACTGATGATTATCAAATGTTTAAATGACAGAAATCATTTACATAAATGATGTAATTTTTGTATCTTAAAAGTAATCTACTAAATTATTATGATATGACAGGAATCACCAATATGCATTCTGCTTCGAGCGCTATAAAAACAAATACCTCAAGCTCAATACCGGTAAATAAAATACTTGTAGCAACTGAAGTATGTTCGACGTGTGTTCCTGTTATAAATTATGGTGCGGGCTTAGCTAATTTGCTTAATGCTGAATTAGTCATTCTTAATATTGTTAACAGCGACCCAAATAACGGTCAGTTTATTAATGATGATAACCTAAACAAAGGAAAACAAAGTATTATACATGCCCTGAAAAGAATGAACATCAGCCCGGACAAGGTTATTATCATGGTAAGAGCAGGTGACCCTGAAGATATAATTAACAAAACTATCCTTACACATAATATCGGGCTATGTATTATGGGTAAATCAAAAAGCCGTTCTGACAAAAGTAAAGTAGGCAAGCTGACAGGAAAAATCATTGATAACCCGCCATGTCCACTGGCAATTATTACTCCCGGACAAAGGTTAAACCTTCCCTCTAATATCTTGATTACATGGGGAGGAGTAGATTTGGAAAATTTGACTCATCATAAGAAATTCTTTGACGGCTTTTTAAATAACTTAAATGCCGAAGATCTTCTTTTTCATGTCTCACATAGCTCAGAAAAATTTAATTCTGATGATGTGAAATCTGCATTCAAAAACATTCTGCATCATAAGGTAGAACTTGAAACATCACACAGTGATAATGTCTATCTTGAAATCAAGAAAAAACTTTCTACGGAAGAATTTGACATGGTAATTGTCTTCCATAGAATTAATAAATCTGCTGACGATAAGTTTGGAGGAAGCTTAAGTAAAAAATTATCCTTTTCTGTCGAAACTCCTGTAATGATCATTCCTATACATAATTAATAGTTATCAGACGATATCTATTGATTATCATAATTTTATTATATTTGACCGAACAATCAGTCATAATTATGGAAACTGTTAGTACTGAAACGAAAAAAGACTTTAAGATTCAAAAGAGAAAAAGAATTCTATTTGCAGCTCTTGAATTGTTTGCAACTCAAGGATACGATGGAACATCAGTAAGTCAGATAGCCCGTGCAGCAGGAATATCAAAAGGCCTGACTTACGTATATTTTGATAGTAAAGAAGATTTACTTTTTCAAATAATAAACTTTTTCAAAGCTGAAGATGAAGTCCGGTTGACATCCCTTTATGACGATGACCCGAATGTCTTCCTAAAAAGATTGATCCATGATTTCTTTTCAAGACTTAGGCAAAGACCTGAACATGTGAAGCTAATTACCTCTCTTATGTTGCAGGTTAGCAAATACAAGTTTATTCAGGAAATGGCAATAGATAAATACTTAACATATTTCCAATTAATGCAAGAATTGCTCGATAAAATTGGTTTCCCAGACTCTAGAAGGGAAGCTAAATTATTAACTGGAATGTTAGATGGTATTGCTATTCAGTATAATGTAGTGGGAGAGGATTATCCTTTAACTGAAACTGAGCAATATATACTTACGAAATATGTGAGTTAATAATGACCACCGGAATACTTTTGTTTTTTAACATTTGCTTAGAAAAAGTCTCTGAAAAAGGCCCGGAATAAAAGTGCTTTCCTGGAAAAACAATAATCAAATCGCCTCCAAGATCAATAACTTTATTAATTATTAACCTGGAAACAAGATCTCCAGGTCTATTGGGTATTTCAAGATATTCAAGATCTGGTAAATTCTTTGAAAGGATATTCATTACCTTTTCTCTTTCTTCCTGTATTTTCTTAACTGTAGAATTTTCGGTTACAGATAGTAAAATTTGGTGCCTAGACAATATATCAATGATTGAAGAAGAAGCCTGAAGGATTTTCTTATCGTTTTTTTTACTGAAATCACATGAAATACAAGCATTGTTAAAAGGAAATCCCCCAGAATATGATTCAGGAATAACTATTGACGGGCAGCCTACCCGATCAAGCATTCTTGTTACATTAATTCTAAAGAATGACATAAAACCGGAAGGTTCTTTCCTTCCCAGAATGATTAAGTCAACCTTTTCGTTTTCTACGAATGCTGAAAGTCTGGTTTCAAGATACCCTAATTTAAACCGGAATTCATATTTAACTCCCTGGCCTACCAAATATTCAGATTCAATCTCTTTAAACTTTTGATTAATCTCCGCAGAAAAACCCGAAGGGTCATTTTCATCTTCAATATAAAGCGGTAGCCCTCCTACAGGTTGGGGAATATTCATAACATGAAAGATAGATAATTTGGCATTCAGGTTTTTTGCTACCTGAATGCCAAATTTTAGTCCGGAAATACTCGCATTAGTAAAATTAACCGGGATTAATATATGATCTATCTTATAACTCATTTATCCAGAAAGGCTATTTGATATGACATGTCCATACTGGTTTAGCAGTATGATTTACAAGGTCTTCCGCAATACTTCCTGAAATAGTATGCATAATACCCTTTCTTCCATGAGTAC
The DNA here is from genome assembly GCF_012926615.1 of Marinigracilibium pacificum. Taxonomy (GTDB): domain Bacteria; phylum Bacteroidota; class Bacteroidia; order Cytophagales; family Cyclobacteriaceae; genus Mangrovivirga; species Mangrovivirga pacifica. The sequence continues at coordinate 222,971 of NZ_JABBNU010000001.1, forward strand.
CAATTGCAATCAAATCAATGTTGTTATCCTGAGCAAAAGCAGAAATACCAGCGTCTTCTTTATAAGCATCATAGGTGCTAATTTTTACATTGACCAGATGATTCTTTTTGGCGAACTCTCTCAAATTATTCTCAGCACCTCGTGTAGGTATGAAATTGTATGGAGTATTTACTCTTAATAAATAAACCTCCGCATCAATTACCTCTAATAATCGATCGAATCCAGACAATAACTCTACCTGAGCTTCAGTATAATCAGTTGCAAAAGCAATAGATTTGATACCGTCAAGTCTAATAGGTTCTTTCACGGTGATAACCGGGTGCTTTGAGTATCTGACTACACGTTCAGCATTTGAACCGATCATAACTTCATCCATACCATGAGCTCCTTTACTTCCCATAATTACCAGGTCAGCATTAAGGGCTGCTATTTTTTTAGTAATGTTTTGATATGGATTACCAATCTTTACAAATGTTTGTACATCAACACCATCAAACATTTCTTTTGCTTTAAGCTCTTCAAATTGCTTTTCTACCTTTTTGATCATTTGAGTAGTAAAAGCATCAACTGTTATTCCTGATTCAGGAGCAGGACCCATAGTTGTGAAACTTGCTGTTGGATAGTATTCAATCACATGTATAATTGACAGTTTCGCACCGGTTTTTTTTGCAAAATCTGTGGCCAGTTGAAGTGCGTATCCAGCTTCTTTGGAAAAATCTGTTGGGACTAAAATATTCTTCATGGCTATCGTTGTTTTTTAACAAATAAGACACTTATTTAATCGAGGTACATTGTTTGAGGTCAGGAAGAGATATGATAAATATCATTAAGTCAATATTATTATTAAATTAGAACCCACAACATCTATTTTAACTAAAATGAAGAGAGACGAAATTCTTTTTAAGTCAATATTCGAAAGTGCAGTTGAAGGATTAATTATCTGTAATAATGAAGGTGAAATATTAATGGCTAATAAAAGAGCTGAGATCCTCTTTGGTTATCAGGAAGATGAATTAGTTGGTCAAAAAATAGAAATACTTGTTCCTGATGACTTAAAATCAATCCACAAAGTTCACCGAAAAGAATATGCAAAAGCTCCTACTCAACGTATGATGGGTGCTAACATTGACTTATTCGGGAAACGAAAGGACGGTAGTACTTTTCCTATTGAAATATCCCTCAACCATTCCGTAGTAAAGGGTCAACCTTTGGTAGTGTCTTTCATTATTGACATTACTGCCAGAAAAAAAATGGAAAAAGACCTTGAAAAAAACAGAAACAGACTTGAAAAGTATTCTATCGAACTAGAAGAAAGAGTGCGTGAAAGAACTCTGGAGCTTGAACGATCGAATATGAATTTACTGGCCTCACAAAGGCTATTCAGGACAATTGCAAAAAACTTCCCCAACGGAACAATAAATGTTATTGATAAGAACTTTAATTACATATTTGTTGAAGGTAAAGAACTAAAGGCTAAAGGAATAAACAGCAAGGACTTAATTGGTAAGCCTTATGTTCACAATAATGAAGACTCTGAGTTAGAACAAAAATTAAATGATGCCTTTATTGGACAAAACAGTACTCATGAGGTGATTTCTGGTACAGAGCATTATATGATTTATATTGTTCCGCTTCCTTCCAACCACAATACCGATATAGAAAGAATTCTTATCGTTGAAAAAAACATTACCAAGCAAAAAAACGCGGAAGAAAATATTCGCTCTGCACTTAAAAAGGAAAGAGAATTAAATGAATTAAAGAGCAGATTTGTTTCTATGGCATCACATGAATTTAGAACACCCCTTAGCACAATTCTAAGCTCTGCCTCTTTACTTGATAAATATTTTGAAGTTGGTAATCTTGAAAAGAAAGATAAACATATTTCAAAAATTAAATCATCTGTTAATAACCTGATTAACTTATTAAATGACTTCCTTTCACTTGATAAAATAGAGGAAGGAGTTATTACCCCAAGCTTTCACGAGTTTAACTTAAAAAAACTCATTGAAGAAATCATTGAAGAGTTATCGGATAGCTTGAAACCTGGTCAGGACATAATATTTAAATACTCTTATAACGAACATGTAATTCTTGATAAACAGTTGGTCAAAAACATATTTATTAACCTTATCTCGAACGCCATTAAATACTCTAATGCAGAAAAACCTATCCATGTTTCTGTATATAAAGAAAATTCTCTTATTATATTTGAAGTATCCGATGAAGGAATCGGGATACCAAAAGATGATATGGAGCATTTGTTCGGAAGGTTTTTCAGAGCACACAATGCGACAAACATTGAAGGCACTGGCCTTGGATTAAACATTGTAAAGAAATATGTAGAAATGATGGGAGGCCAAATAAGTTGCGTGAGCGAAGAAGGCTTTGGCACTACATTTAAAATATTTCTGAATGAAAAGGTAAAAGAGGAATTATCGTAATTAATAAATAATGAAAAGCATTTTAGTAATAGAGGATAATAATGATGTAAGAGAAAACATCTCAGAAATTCTTGAACTTTCAAATTATTACGTAAAACAAGCTCATAATGGCATCGAAGGGGTGAGAATTGCGAAAACTAGTAAGGTCGATCTTATCCTTTGTGATATAATGATGCCTGAATTAGACGGTTATGGAGTTCTTCATATGTTAAATAAAGACCCTAAGACCTCAAATATTCCATTCATTTTTCTCACTGCCAAGACAGAAAAAAGTGACATTAGAAAAGGAATGAACCTTGGTGCTGACGATTATCTTACGAAGCCATTTGATGACACAGAGCTTTTAGAGGCGATAGAAATCAGATTAAAAAAGGCCGAAGCTATAAGTAACATTAAAGATAGTGGGAAATCAGGAATTGAAGAACTTCTTGAAAAAGCCGAGTTGACTGGAATGCTCAAAGATCTTAGTACAAACTTTAAAACCAGAAAATATCGAAAAGGAGATAGAGTTTTTACCGAAGGGGACCTGTTGAGTTATTTGTTTGTCATTGAGTCAGGAAAAATAAAGACAACCATGATCAATGATGATGGGAAGGAGTTTATTGTTGATATACATAATGATGGAGATCTGCTTGGTATTGAAAGCATTATTGACAATATAGAAACCAAAACAAGCGCAGAAGTTCTTGATGAATCTGAAGTTTATTTAATTCCGAGGGCAGATTTTAATGAAATTCTTTCTACAAACAGGGAGTTAACAAACAGATTTATTAAAGTCTTGTCTCAAAATATTGCAGAGAAAGAGGAAAAGCTTTTAAAGCTGGCATACGATACTGTACGAAAAAGAGTCGCAGATGCCTTATTGGTTTTTAAAGAAAAGAACCATGATGCGCAAGAATTAAAAGTATCGAGAGAAGATATAGCAAATGCCGTTGGAACAAGTACTGAGTCTGTTATTCGAACACTCTCTGAGTTTAAAAAAGATGGGTATATAGAAATTGATAAAAAGGGTGTAATAAAATTTATTTATCCTGAAAAAATAAAAGAAATCAGATTTTAAAAAAAAGCCGGGTTAACCCGGCTTAATTTTTATATTAATTTTTTCAATAAAGAGTTTAACGATACACGCTCATTAATTTCTTCTTGAATCTTATCAATCGGAATTCTTACCTGCTCTAAAGAGTCTCTTTCACGAATGGTTACCATGTTATCTTCAAGACTATCATAATCAACAGTTATGCAGTATGGAGTTCCAATTGCATCTTGTCTTCTGTATCGTTTACCAATAGCATCTTTAACATCAATCTGAATGTTGTGATCAAGCCTTAACAAGTTTGCAATTTCATTTGCTTTTTCAGGGAGACCATCTTTATTAACCAAAGGTAATACCGCCACTTTATATGGAGCTAATGGTGCAGGAATCTTCATTACAGTTCTTGAGCTACCGTCTTCCAGAGTTTCTTCTGTATAAGCAGTTGACAAGACACTCAAAACCATTCTATCAAGACCTATAGAAGTCTCAATCACATATGGAACATAACTTTTATTTTCTTTAGGATCAAAAAACTGAAGTTTCTTACCAGAAAATTCTTCATGAGCTTTAAGGTCAAAGTCAGTTCTTGAATGGATTCCTTCTAGTTCTTTAAAGCCCATTGGGAAGTCAAATTCAATATCACATGCAGCATTTGCATAATGAGCCAGTTTTATATGATCATGGAATCGGTAATTTTCTTCACCCATTCCTAAAGCATGGTGCCATTTTAATCTGAATTCTTTCCACTGCTCATAGTAGGTCATTTCTTCACCTGGCTTTACAAAAAATTGCATCTCCATTTGCTCAAACTCCCTCATTCTAAAAATAAACTGTCGGGCAATAATCTCATTTCGAAATGCTTTTCCTATCTGGGCAATTCCAAAAGGAAGCTTCATTCTACCAGTTTTCTGAACATTTAGAAAGTTAACAAAGATTCCCTGAGCTGTTTCCGGTCTTAGATAAATCTTATTTGCTCCTTCAGCAAGTGAACCTATCTCCGTATCAAACATTAGATTAAACTGCCTAACATCTGTCCAGTTTTTACTACCTGATATCGGACAAGCAATTCCAAGGTCTTCTATCAACTGTTTTAACCCTACAAGATCGCCCTCCAAACCAGTTTTTAACCTGGCAGTGATTTCTTCGATCTCACTAACATACTTTTGAACTCTAGGATTAGTTTCAATGAACATTTTTCGATCGAAGTCATCGAATCTTTTTTCAGCTTTTGAAACCTCTTTTTCAATCTTACCTTCGATTTTTGCGATATGTTCTTCAACAAGTACATCCGCTCTATATCTCTTTTTTGAATCTTTATTGTCAATTAAAGGATCATTGAATGCATCAACGTGACCGGAAGCCTTCCAGGTTGTTGGGTGCATAAAAATAGCAGCATCAATTCCAACAATATTATCATGCAACTGAACCATTGATTTCCACCAATAATTCTTTATGTTATTTTTTAACTCAGATCCTAACTGGCCATAATCATAAACCGCACTAAGGCCATCATATATTTCACTGGACTGAAAAATAAAACCATATTCTTTTGCATGAGAAGCAACCTTCTTAAGGAGTTCTCCCTTTTGATTGTTTTGATTTGCCATAGCTACAAAGATAGAAATGCAGAATATTTTCTACTACCTAAGACTATAAAAAGTGTCTTTGAATTGAATTTTGTTAAAAATTTGTGCTTGAGAATGAAATTATAATGTAATTCCAACGGTTAAAGACATATTTATTCCATCTGCTGAAATTATTCCTGGACCTGGGTAAGCAACTGCTCTACGGGTAAAATAGTAATTATTAGTAAGATTATTAACGCCAACAGTAAAATCCCACTTCTTGTAATTATATGAAGTTGTAAAATCAACGGTGTAGTATGCCGGTATTTCTCCCACAACAGCCTCTGGTGTTTGCATTGCGTTTGAAGCATCCGAATATTGTTGACCCACATAATTAATTTGAATAGTTGACTTTAATCCTTTATAAGCAAAATTAGCTCCTCCACGGAAGATTACCTCTGGAACAAATTCAACCTGCTTGCCATCATATAACTTATTTTCATCACTATGATATCTGGCTCTTAAAAATGTCAAATTCGAGAATATACTAAGCCCTTCATTTATTCCATTATCTCCTGATAAGTCTATAACTTTTAATTCAAGATAAGACTCAATTCCTATGTGTAGTGCATCAGCAATATTAGTTCTCTCTCTATAAACTCTAAAGTTTTCAGTATCTACTCGCTGTACAGCACCAATTTTATTATTGTAAGACAACAAAAACCCGGTTACTTCGCCAGACAATTTTTTCTTAATTGAAAAGCGAGTTCCAATATCAAAGTTATACCCGGTTTCATCTTCCATATCCGGATCAATTCGTACGCTTGGATTGTCAATTCTTAAATCACTAAATCTAACAGGCCTGTAATTCTGTGCAAAGTTGGCATAAAGCTCTAATTCATCTTTAAACTTATAACTTAATCCAATTCCGGTTAACCACAAACTTCTTTCATATACCTTTTCTTCTTCACGAATAGTTGGTTCAAGAATATTACTAGTTTTATCAGTATATGATCCTTCAGAAATTGTTCTGATAAACTCAAAACGTATACCTGGAGTAACACTTAGTTTACTAGTTATATTAAATACATTTTCTGCGAAAAAAGAAAGGTTTTTTCCCGGGTGAATAAAATCAGAGTTTAACGAATCAGGATTTAAAAAGCTAAAGTCGGCATCACTTCCGGTACTCGCATTTCCTTGTTTTTGATACGTCGTTCCTTTATAAGCTCTTCCACCAACAAGCAGCACCGACTTACTTCCAAAAACATCATAATGTTGAAGTAATCTTAGCTCAGCTCCAAGATTTTCAAATTGACCATCAATCAAACTCCTTTCTTCGCCTTCGTTATCCGGCCTGTCAATTCTTTCCAGGTTACCCAGGGCTTTTCTTGAGGCAACTAAACCAAATGACCGAACGTTTAATTTAGTTTGGGGTCCAATTCGAGTATCAAGGCTTAAAGAAAATAAATTCCAGTTTACTTTAAACCAATTTCTATCTCTATTTGATTGTTTTGGATCTTCAATGAATTGTCTGTCAGTTAGCCCCCCTGGTTGTTGAGACAGATAACTCATATTTGTATAATCGAACTTAATACTAGTTTCAGTACTAATATCATAGCCTAGCCTAAGGTAGGTGTTGGTGCTTTCAAATTCAGAATTACATCTCCAACAGTCTCCTACTGTGTACCTGTTATACACATAATAGTTTAGTTTATCATTTAAAACGGTTCCCCCAATACTATTGAAACTATTATAATATCCTAAAGTATTATAAGTTTGCTGGGTTTTAAATTCAACAGGTTTACCTTTTGCTCCTTCTTTCATAACAAAATTTACAAGCCCACCAAACTGTGGTCCATATTGTAAACCTGCTGCTCCACGAACAATTTCAATTCTTTCAACTCCTTGCAATGCCGGTGAATAATACGTTTCCGGATAGCCGAGCGCATCAGCGGCAATGTCATATCCATTTTGGCGCGTATTAAAGTTAGCTGTTCTATCCGGACTTAGTCCTCTACCGCCAACCCCTATTTGTAGGCCAGCACAATCACTTTCCCAAATATTTATCCCGGTAATTCCTCTGAAAACCTGCCTTGCATTATTTGATGCTTTGTCAGCAATAACATTATCCAAAACGATAACTTCATTTTTCTTTGCTTCATAAATACCAAAGTTATCAACAGCTTGCAGTCTGGTCAATGCACGGTCAGAGTCACGTGTTCCGGAAACTACAACCTCAGCTAAAGATTCATCAAGATTTACAATTGCTATTTTTAGCCCTTTAATATCACTATTAATTAAAACTTTCTGTCTGTATGTTTTATATCCTGGTAAAAAAGCAGCGAGTATATATTCACCTGTTGGTACATTACTTATAATGAAGGTACCGTTATTATCAGTGGTCGAAGCAAATGATGTGTTTTCAAGAAATACCTGTACAGAAATAGCTTCTGAATTATCTTCCTTAAAAACCACCTTACCAGAAATACTATGTTTTGATTGTCCAAAAGTTTGTCCAAAACATATTAAAATCAAGACTATAAATAACTCACCCTTTTTCATCCACTCTGTCATTTTTATAAGGAAGCACCCAGCTTTTTGGTTCCCAACTATCTTTTAATTCACTCAAATCAATTTCCGGATCGATAAAAACCTTTGATCTTCGACCATTTAATGTCACATAAATGTCCGCTGTAATTTTCGGCTCAATAGTTTTAGTATGAGTTTGATAATACTCTTTTAAATAATTAGCGTATTGTATTATAAAATCAGGTTGGGTAGCCATCATTTTCTCTTGAAAGGGAGTCAGAAACTCACTATTATTTACAACTGAATATTTACCAGTTGACTCATCATGAACATAAAATGTTGCATAACCAGCCTTTTCCATTAACATAACTCTCCAGGAAAAGCGATAACCTTGTTCTGTCCAGAACAATTTTCCATCATACAATGCATACCTGAATGGAAAAATCAATTGAAATAAAAAATATGCACTAAACAAGCCTATAACTAATGGCTTCAGGCTTGTTTTATTAGTCTTTAATATAATATTATGTAGCTTTTTAATGCCTAATAGTTTCTCATGAAAGGACGCCGGAAAGAAAATCAAAGTCAGCAAAATCATGATATAAGGAAACATACCAATCTGAAATAAGGCTGCTGTACAAACGTGAAATGCAATTACTGCAACGTAGGCAAGTTTTCTTGTTTTCCTGAAACTCAAAGCAAATGGAATGAACAAATCATATAAAGCTCCAAACCAACTAAAAAAGTAGGCCGTTGCTGTATATTTTAAAACATTACCAATTACAGGAATGTTTGATTTTGCAGGAAGCCAAATCTTTAAAGGCATAGCATTGACCAACCAGTCATAATTAAGTTTTGCTACACCTGCCATAAAATATACTATACCCAATTGAAACTGTATAATAAATATTGGCCATCTGGAAACAGAATTGCTTTTTATCTCTGGCCAGATTTTAGAATCAATTGAAAAATACTTATTTGCCGGAAACCACATCATTAAAAAAGCCATTAAGCTGATAAAATAATAGTGGTTTAAATAGTAGGTAGCATCTAGAAGTTCGAAATATGAAAAAAGCAAAAAGAATATTGCTGCTGATAACCTGTATAAAAATCCAAACGTAATTCCTATTGCAGAGAGAAGCATTAATATATACAAGCCATATAGTATAAATGGAGAATCAGGAACTTCAACCCAGTAAAAGCCATAGAACTTAAAATGAAAAGATGGATCAAGATAAAACTCCTTGATCCACCCATTCATATAAAACCTTATCAGGCTAATAACCATGACTGCTCCAAAAAGTACTCTAAAAGTAACTAATGGAGCAATACTAGTTGGTTGATTTAACCAGGTTGCAATATTTTGAATTCTACTTCTCCCCATGAATATTAGTCACCGTCATTATCTGCATACGATATACTTATACCCATAGCGCTTGGCATGTCGCTTTTCATGAAAATGATTTGTTTTTGAAGAAGAAGGTATAATGAATCGCAATCATTAAAGTTAGTTTCAACTTTAGTACTCAATGGGTCCGAAACAACATCACATTGATTTAATGCATCATCAAACACAACTGACATAACATCTGCAAGATCATTATTCTCCAAAACATCAAGAGCTTTCAATTCTTTTAAATAATTACTTAAAGAATACTCTCCTGCGATTCCATTTGAGTTTCTACCTTCAAACAAATATTTAAAAGCGGTAATATTTTCCTTCAACAATTCTGTAGAATATCCGGCATAATATGATTCGGTACGATCAGGAAGTAAAGTTCCAAGACTACGCTTTCCAAGAGGAATCCCAAGCTTCTTATCCCTGGTTGTTGATTCCCAATACTTATTCATTTCATTAATTAAAATAGAAACGGATGAACCAGCATCTGTTCCTGCAGTTGCCGCAGAAGAATAACTATCAATAAACCCAGTTTTCCATGCAGTTAGAGCTTTATCAGCGTTAGTAGAAATCACTGAAACTAAAGTTTTTAAATACTGTGCTCTTGCCGGAGAATTTATAAAAGTGTTGACAATTTCTTCGTCAGTCTTATTATTACCATATAGTAGATAACCAATGGCTTTGAACCCCCTTGCATTTGAATGAGCTATTGACTCGACATTGTAATTTTCATTTGTAATAAAATTTTCAATATCAGACTCGTAAATAGTATAAACATTAGCAACTGCATTTAGACCAGAAGTTAAAGCAGGGCCAAAGCTATACATAGCACACCACTGCCATGATAGTCTGGCTGATTTAATATTTGCTCTTAAGGAACTTAAATTATCTAAATTGGGATTCTGAATGAAAATATCAACTAACTGTTCAGCAGATTGGATAGAAGAAACAAAGTTTTCATATGATGGAACAATGATTTCTTCTGCCGTATACTGATTCATTGCCTGTCGATTATAATTATCTACAGGTGTTTCATTACCATTGCAGGAAATAATTATACCTGCAATGGTAATAAATAATAACATTTGATATTTTCTTATACGTTTCATATAAACAATTATAGCTTATCTTGAAATGGAGCTAATAATGGGTAAGCCTTAACCAATGCCGTTTTTGCATTATATAACCCATCGTTAGTAATTGTCCAAAAATCACCATTTTGACCGAAGTCAGTATTTAAAATTTGATTGATTCCAGCTTCTGTAATATATGGCTGTGGAACATATTTTAAGGCTTCCACAAAATTATACGCCTCAGAAAGTGCATGAAATCTCTCACCAACTGGTGCGGAAGGGTTGTTAATTACGTAATTAATATAATGAATCGCACTACCAACAATTACCAACTCTAGATTATCTAGAATTATTTCTCTTTGATTATCTCTTTCACTGTAACGTTGTGCTACTATAGCAGCTCTACCTGTTCTAAACGCATTTGAAATAGTTTGAGATGCCGGATAATATTCATTAAAATCATCTGTGTATTTTACCCAAAATCTATCCTCTTCAGGCTCAAGTGCCACAGAAGGATAATCTATTGGCGCTCCCCAGTATCCAAAAGCTTCATCCCAATGGTGCTCCATTGTTGTGTAGTTTTTACCTTCGACAAGGGTCTCGTTATCCACATTTAATTTTGTATTACTTAAATAACCCTGATCAATGTTTAACATTTGGTGAATAAAAACAGATCCCATTAAACCCTTTTCAATAAACTGCACATATTCCCAACCTTTAGCATTTACTAATATTGGATTTGTGTCATCGGAGTTTCTGTAAAGCATTCCTGCAGTACCCTGTTGTGCCTTTGTGTTATTTGCTGCGACATCAGCACTTACATTTGCTAGCTCAAGCATTATAGCAAGAGTCTCACTATCTTTTTGGGGGAAAGTTTTATTTCTTAATTGCTTATCAGAATTATTTAAGGTAGCATTTGAGAATGGGCTATTAGTATTCCCATACATTTCACTTAGCTTAGTATACTCAACTGCTTCTAAGTTATGGGCAAGAGATGCATATGCTTTTATTTCTGATAACATATCCAACCTTATAGATTGACCATCAAAAGAAACAGAAGACTGACCATCTCTTTCAAAGTTATAAGTTGAAGGGACTTCTAGTCTATCCTGAGGAACTGGATCGTCAGTACATCCAAAAATGAAAGCTGAAAAAACAAGTGGTAAAAATATCTTTTTCATTAGCGTGTTGTTTTTATTTAGACTTTTTCTAAAGACAGGGCAAAACTAACCCTTGTTTAGAATTAATCCAAATAAGATCCGCTAATCTTTTTCAAATCTTAAGCTTACTTCTTCAAGACTATCAATATTTCCAACCAGGGTAACTAAATCTCCCCGGCGAAGACGTGTGTAACCATGTGATATTATGAAGTGGCCTTTCCTTTTGATTGACAAGACTATGACATCTGAAGGAAGTGAAATGTCTCTTAAAGCAAGACCATGAAGTTCATCGCTTACAAGTTCAAGTTCAATTGTATCCTGATGCTCTTGCATTCCTAATAATAAACTTGTTGCTTCTGGTGAGCGTACATAGTGATCAAGTAATGAAAGTATTGCAGTCCCAGGCTCAATTATTTTGGCTCCTAACTCATGGAATTTTTTGAAGTAATATCGGTCATTAAGCTTTACAACAATTCTTTCAACTCCATACACTTCATAAAGTAGCTGGCATATATGTAAGTTTTCCTGATCTCCTCTCATCAATACAACTGATTCAACTTTATCTATTTCAAGCGCATCGAAATACAGAGTACTAAATTCAGGTAGAATCACTTGGTCAACCTCCTCATTTAACCCATCCAAATCCTCGTTTTCTAAATTGACTATTTTTGGATTCCAATTATGCTCTTTCAAAACCTGTGTTAAACTAATTGATTGTCTGTCATTACCGAAAATCAATACATCTCTTGAACCTTCGAATCCTTTTATTACTGCTTTGGTATGTGCTTCACCAGCCTTTTGTATATAATATTTATATAAAGGTGGGCCAACAAATTGATTAATAACTATAAGAGCAATCATTGTGGTGGTAAATATTTGCTGCCATTCTCCAAAAACCGCAAATGACTCTGTGGTCAACGACAAAGCAACCCCAGCCTGTGTAATATATGGCATCCAGCTAGTCATAGTAATTCTCCAATTAAACTTGCTTAATCTACCTACAGAAACGGAACTTATAAAAAGGGCTAAAATTCTAATTACAAACAATCCGAGAGCAACTGGCCAAACTTTTAATAGGATATCTACAGATACTGACGCTCCGGTAAGGGTAAAAAAGATCAAATAAATATATGACCCCATATCATGAATTATCTTGGAGAATGCCAGACGCTGCCTGCTATAATTCGTAACCTGAAAACTTGCTACAATACAGATTAATAAAGGTTCCAGATATACCTCAATATGAAAAAAGTAATCAAAAACATGCTTTACAAAATCAGTTAACCTGAAAATTCCAAACCCACACAGTAATATCAAAGCTCCCGTTACCTTGAAATTAAAATTAAACTTCAATAATCTGTCAATTAATATCCCAAGAACATAACCTAAGACTATGGTAGCAACCAGATTAGCACAAAGAAGCAAAACAAACCACCCGCTAATCTCCTGTCCAAGCAACATTGACTGGACAATAGAAAAACACACGGCAAAAACCATTATTACAAGAACGTCTTTGATTACAATGACACCCATTGAAATTCTAGTTAGCGGACCATGTGCTCTCAATTCGTTTATGACTGCTATTGCTGCTTCTGGACTTCTGGTAATAAAAATTGTTGCAGACAAGAGGCTGATTCCAAACTTGATGGTCGAAGAAACTTCATCAAGCATACTGATATTATTTACCAGCCAATAAATAAGAACAAAAGAAACAACAAAGGCGACTACAATCTGACCAAAGGTTTGCCAGAAAATTGCCTTCCCGGATGACCTTAGTTCTTTAATACGTAATTCATTCCCTGCAGCAAATGCAATAAACGCAAGACAGAGGTCAAATAGATATTCTAACTGAACAATAGAGTGTGACGGTATCAGATTAAAAATAAAGGGTCCCGCACATAAACCAGAAATCAGAAGGCCGGTTATTTTAGGCAACCCAAATTTAACTTGAATAAACTCTGCAATTTTCCATGCAGCTATTGCAACAATTGCAAAACCTCCTAAAGCAACCCAAAAATTCAGTTCAAACATATAGTCGAAGCGGTAATTTTCTAGCGGGAAAAATTTCCCATCCTAATATATAAATGTATTTCCTATTTTAAAATAATTAATCAACACTCAAATCCGGAATATGAATAGGAACAGAAGTTTCGGTTTTAATTTCGTCAAGGATAAACCAGCTATGCACTTGCGATATATTTTCCATTGCGGCTAACCTCTTCACAACAAACCTTTGGTATGCATCCATATCGTCCACACAAACTTTTAACAAATAATCCATTACACCTGCCATATGGTAACATTCCATTACTTCCTTTAAGGGTAAAATTTCTCTCTCAAACTGTTCGATCATATTCCTTTGATGAGAAGTCAATGTTACAGATGCAAAAACAACAATCTCTTTCCCAATCTTTTTTCTATCAATTAAAGCGACATATTTTCTGATATAGTTATGCTTTTCAAGGTATTTTATTCTCTCATAAACGGGAGTTATGCTTAAGCCCATTGATGCTGCAAGTTCCTTCATTGTTAATTTCCCATTATGCTGAAGAGCATCAAGGATTCTCATGTCAGTCAGATCGAGTTTCATTGGAAAAATTTTTTCTGTTTTAAATGTTTAGCCACCCTGAATTTAGAAAATTATTCCCCATTGATTAATAAAAAAAGAATATTTTCTATAGCTAAAGACTTTTACAATAAAATTTTACAATATGTGTGTTAAACCCAATATTAGCTAATATGAAACCAGAAAGTTTAATGATGAGCTATGGTTACAAACCAGAGCTTTCAGAAGGAGCGCTAAAGTGCCCAATTTTTTTAACCTCAACATTTGTTTTTAAAAATGCTGAAGAGGGAAAATCATTTTTTGAAGTAGCTTACGGACTAAGAGAGAAAAAGGAAGGTGAAGAATTGGGGTTGATCTATTCAAGACTAAATAATCCGGATCTTGAAATTTTAGAAAACCGATTAACATTGTGGGATAATGCCGAAGATGCAGCTGTATTTGAAAGCGGTATGTCTGCAATTAGTACGTCCATGCTAACATTTTTAAATCCTGGAGATACACTTTTATATTCAAACCCCCTTTATGGCGGGTCGCACCATTTCATAAATCATGTACTCACACGATTTGGAATTAATATAATTGACTTCAATTCAACTGAATCCAAAGAAGACATTTACCAAAAGATCGAAGATGCGAATCTTTCTGGTACAGTTAAAATGGTCTATGTCGAAACTCCCGGAAACCCGACAAACTCCCTAATTGATTTAAAAATGTGTGCTGAATTATGTTCTGAATTTAGTACAGAAGAAAGAAAGTCTTTATTGGTTGTTGACAACACTTATCTGGGTCCGTTATGGCAAAACCCATTGAATATTGGCGCTGACCTTATTGTATATTCAGCAACAAAATATATTGGCGGACATAGTGATGTAATTGCAGGGGCTGTTCTTGGGTCAAAAGAACTAATGGCTCAAATCAAAGGAATGCGTACTTTTCTTGGCAATATGGCAGGTCCATGGACTGGGTGGTTGCTTATGAGAAGTTTAGAAACATTAAAAATGAGAATGGAAACGCAAGCATTCAATGCAGAAAGAGTTGCAGCTTTCTTAAATGAGCACCCAAAAGTCGAAAAGGTTTATTATCTGGGAGACCTTACTCCTGAAAAAGACCCTGAGGCTTATCGAATTTACAAATCGCAATGTAAGAGTCCGGGAGCAATGATCAGTTTTGATATTAAAGGTGGAGAAAAAGAAGCATTCAAATTCCTGAATAGTTTAAAGCTTATCAAACTTGCGGTTTCTTTAGGTAGTACAGAGAGTCTTGCAGAGCATCCATTTACAATGACTCATGCTGATGTATCCTCAGACGTAAAAAACTCAGTATCAATAACTGAAAAATTAGTAAGAATAAGTATTGGGGTAGAAAATCCGGATGATATTATTTCAGATATAAATCAGGCATTAGAAAAAGTTAAGGTTCCTGATTTTTCCTTTCTACAATAAACAACAAAAAAGGCTGTGATAATCACAGCCTTTCTTTTTATTAAATTATTCTATAACTTTTTTATCAATATAATCAGAGTTTAAGATACTCAGTGCACCCATATACTTCAGATCAAAGGCAACTAAGTCTCCAATGTTCATATTTCTATTTGTTTCTCCAAGGTCAATTATTAACATATCCGAGCTTGCTCCCGAAATTGATAATTCTTTGTTTTCAGGAATTAAATAATCCGGATCAATATCCAACAAGCCTATATCAATAATGGCACGATAGCTACTTTGACCATAATCTTCTTCATTTATCTCAAAGGTTTCTCCACTTGGATTCTCTTCAAGTACCCCAATTGGAACTTTTGGCTTTTCTGTAATCTCGATTATTTCTGCATAAAGTTTAAATACATCATGGTTCATTCCTTCAACATATTCTCCAGTAAACAAGTTATTTCCAAAGTAAAGAATTTCACCTACTCGGAAATGATTTATACCCTTTGGCACCTGATGCTTAAATAATAAAGGAACAACAACTGATGTACCGCCGGTTACCCATGGAATTTGGACACCAAATTTTGTGTCAATCAATTGCTTATACAAACTCAATTGAACGAGTTTATCTGTAGATGGCATTACTCCGTAGAGACAGTTTAAATTTGAACCTATCCCAGTAACCTTTATGTTTGGTAGTTTAAAGACGGATTCATAAAAATCCATTAGTTCTTCTCCCATAACACCTTCTCTCAAATCACCCAGCTCAATCATAATAATGACCTTATGCTGTTTGTTTTGCTTTACTGCTTCCTCGCTAAGCCACTTTATTGTTTCATACTCCGTATTAAAACTAGCATCAGCGTATTTTATAATTTTCGAAATACTTCTTTTTGCAGGAGGCTTAATATAGACAGTTTCAACATCCGGATTAATTTCCTTTACTTTTTTTAGGTTGGAAATTCTACTGTCGCAAATTTCTTTCGTTCCGAGGTTAATTATTTCTTTAAGATATGCTTCATTACCACAAAGTAATTTGGAAACAATGGCCCAGCTAATGTTATTTTCTCTAAAAACATTATTTAAAAACTGGAAATTATGTTGAAGCTTTGATTTACTTAATGTTAAATAAGCCATATTATTTTATGTATCTGGGTATGTCTTGCGGTAAACGAGTTAACAATTCATAATTGAGTTGGTCACTTAACTCAGAAAACGAAGAAACAGTTACTTCCAGGTCTCCCTGATTACCAATTATTACTACCTCATCATCAATTGAAACATCTTCAATTCCTGTTACATCAATTTGAAGACAATTCATATTAACTATACCAACAACAGTAACTCTTTCTCCTCTTATTAGTACACGTCCTGTATTACTTAAGGTTCTGCTAAAGCCATTTGCATAACCAATAGGAACAATGGCAATCTTCATGTCATGACCAGCCAAAAATGTAGTTCCATAGCCTACATAATCACCAGTGTGTACATTTTGAATACTCATAATTCTGCTTTTCCAGCTAATCAATCTCCACAAAGGACTTTCCTTTACTTTCTTGTTTTTAAGATATTCAATGAAAATCTCTCTACTTGGCCAAAAGCCATATTGCAAAATACCAACTCTAACCAAGTCGAATTGCATGTGTGGATACCTTATTAACGCTGCAGAACAACAGGTATGATATATATCAGGTTTAACCTCAAGTTTCTCTGATTGTTCTTTTACTCTGAGAAATTTTTTACATTGATTTTCAACCCTGACATAATTTGTTATACTTTCTGCTCCGGCAAAATGAGTACATAGAGCTTTAAAATAAAGGTTTTCTTTGTATTGAACCATAAATGAAAACACCTCTTCAATCTCTGACTCATCAAAACCAGTTCTATTCATTCCTGTTTCAACCTCTATGTGACAAATTGCCTTTTTGCCAATTCTTTCAGAAATCTCTCTTGCCTTCTTTAATCTTTGTTTTTCAAAAACAAAAAATTCAATTTCATTTTGAATAGCCCATTCAAGGTCTTCAGAATGAATATCACCCATTATCATTAGGGTGAATCCTTTACCTTTTATTACCTCAAAAACTCTTCGGGCTTCATAAGAACTATAAACTGAAAAATGTTTTACTCCCGATTCAACAGCAATCTTTACGAATTCCTCAATTCCATGACCATATGCGTTACCTTTTACAACACTTGAAATTATTGTATCACGATTAATCTGTGTTTTAATAAAGTCAAGGTTATTCTTATAGGCTTCTGAATTAATTTCAATATAAGACGTATGGCTCATTTAAAAGATTTTTGTCATCTATCAGGTTCATAAACATATCAATCGACGGACGAATAATATCATCTGGAAAATTGTAATCCGGATTATGTAATGCTGAAGTTTCAAAACCAGCACCTATTCCAAACATAGCTCCGCTAAAACGGTCTGTGAAAAGACCAAAATCTTCTCCCCATTTAAACGGTAGTTCGATTTCCTCATATTCAAGACCTGATTTGTCAGCAGCAGTTTTTATTGAATTGACCGCATGTTCATCGTTTACATTTGCAAAAAATGACTCCGTCCATTCTATTTCATAGGTAATTTTATCTTTACATATTTCTTCAATAATATCCAGAACACTTTTCTTTAATCCTGCCATACGTGCATTCAATCGAGTTCTAAGCGTATAATGCAATTCTCCATATCCTGCACTTACTCCATAACTCTTATTCCCTACATGAGTATAAACAGGTGTTAACAGTTGAAAGTCATTACTAGATAAATCCGGGTTTTGAAGCTTTTCAAACTCATCAATCATTTTACCTATATACCCCATTGGGTTAATGCCATGCTCAGGTTCGGCAGCATGTGCTGTTACGCCCTTTAGTTTAATTATGATGCTATCAGCTGCACATGAAAAGCTACCTTGTTTACACAAAACCTTGCTTTTCCTGACTCCCGGTATATTATGCAAAGCATAGACAACGTCTGGTGATACATTCTTAAACTGAGGATCTTCAATAACAGCTTTTGCACCATGCCCATTTTCTTCGGCCGGCTGAAAGACAACATGAACTTTTCCTTTTTTAATTCCCGATTGATCTAATAATTTACACACTCCCAAAATAATAGCTGTGTGCCCGTCATGCCCACACAAATGTGCAACTCCATCATTAACCGACTTATATTCAAGATCTGATTCCTCCTGAATAGGCAAAGCATCAATATCTCCTCTGATCATAACTTCCGGTCCATTCTCTGTTCCTGTAAAAGTGACTAAAACACCAGTATGACCTATAGGTGAAATTTTTGCGGTATTTAATACTTCAAGTCTTTTTAGTATTCGGTTCTGAGTATATTTTTCGTGATCTGATAATTCAGGGTGCTTATGTAAAGTATGCCTGAATCTGATTAAGTCATCAATCTTTACTTTCATTTGTTCTGCAACCTCATTTCAAGATATTTATTTGTAAAACCGAGCTTCTCGTATAAAAATTTTGCTGGATTATGTGGTTCAACATGAAGTGCTATATCACCAGTTGTTATATTAATTGCTTCTTGCATAAGCTTCTTTCCTAATCCGGCACCACGCTTATCAGCATGTACGGCAATATAAACAAGGATATTTTCAGGAATATATCCGGACATACCGGTATTATTGATTACTACTGCTCCAACAATTTTCGAACCATCAGCAGCAACAACAACGTTTCCGCCTCGATTAAATACGTATTCAATTGCTTTTAAAATATCTTCTTTCTTATCTCCAAACTCATCAAGATGATCTCTTAAGAAAGTAGCGATAGCGTCATTTGAAAATGAATTATTTTCACCTGTATCTTTATTGATAACTGTAAATGTTGTCTCTGTCATTTTTATAAAGTTTTTATTTTTGTTTTTGGGTCAACTATAGTTATAAATATAAATAATATTGCTGAAACCAGGATTCCATAAATATTGGCATCCAGTCCAAAAGGTAAATAATTTTTAAAGAACTGTTCCAGAATAACTGTGGTGAGTCCTCCGGATATCATTGCTACTAATGAAGCTGTTGCAGATACTCTTTTTGTAAATAATGCCCCCAACACAGGAACAAAAAGTCCTGAAACCATAAATCCATATGATAAAAGCATTGTATCAAGAACACTCTCAACACTCAAAGCAATAAATATAGATAATGCGCCTATAATCAACGTTGCTAATTGTGAAAGTTTAAGGTGACCAAATTTTTTGCCTCGGTTTCCAATTAAGTCCGTTACAATATTTCCAGAAGCAGCCATCAAACAAGAATCTGCTGTTGACATAATTGCGCTAAAGTATGCTGACATCATTAACCCCATCAACCCTGGAGGTAAAATTGTTTTTAATAAAAGAGGTAAGCCTTTTTCCGAATCCAGATCACCAATTGCAGAAAAGCCTTCATGAACAAATAATCCCTGATCTAATGCCACACGAGCTAATAACCCCAAAACTGTTCCCATTAAAGCCATAATTGGCCACTCAAATAATCCGGCTATAAACCATGCTTTTTTAGCATCCTTTACATCTTTACAGGCATATATTCTTTGATACAAAGTCATACCTACAAACCAGATTGGGATTATAGTGATAGCCCAGTTAACAATTTGAACCCAGGTGATATTCGTAAAAGTGAGTAGTTCAGGATTAATTGATTCGACAATTGCATCATATCCTCCAACGGCTGAGTATGACATTGGAATTCCAATAAAAATCAAACCTGACATTAAAAGAATCCATTGAATGGTATCAGTATAAATTACAGCCTTTAGCCCACCCATTACGGTATATATTACAGCAATTCCTCCCATTATATAAATAGCCATATCAGTATCCAGCGCTGAGAAAGTCGCTCCGGCAAGTTTTGCTCCTGCCAGTATTTGAGAAGCGGTAAATCCTAAATAGCCAACTGCTGAAATAATTCCAGCTACGATTGCTACATTTTTACCATAGAAATGACCAAATACCTGTGGAAACGTAAGTAGGTTAATTTTATGAGCTAACTTATTAATTTTAGGTATTAGAAAAACTGCTGCTAACCATGCACCAATCAAACCAGTGAATAACATCCAAGAGCCTGACAGCCCCATTGTAAAACCAAGACCACCAAGTCCGATACTAAATCCACCACCTACATCTGTTGCCACAACAGATAAGCCAACATGCCAGGGTCCGATTTTTCTTCCTCCAACATAATAATCGTCGGCTGTTTTATTACTTTTTAGAAAATAGATTCCAACACCTAACATGACAATCATGTAGATGATGAAGATCACCAGGTCTATTATTTCCATAAAATCACTTGATTTCTGCTGAACTTTTGTGAAGCTTAAATACTACTAAAAGTGCTCAATTCGTATCTTTTGATTAAAAATAGTTTCTGTGGAAACAAAATTACAATGAATTTAACCGTTCTGCCAGTTAAAGTGCTATTCATTGGAATTTTGAATAATATCGCCTGGAGTTAAAAGTGGCGAGGCATCGATCTTACCTGCATCCATAAGATTAACAAGTGTGTTAATTGAGGATTTAATAATATTCAATTCTGATTCATCCATTTGTTCGAGACTTTTTTCAAGTTTTTCCTGCATTAATGGAGGGACCTTATCAAAAGTGTTTTGTCCTAATTTGGTTAAAGCAATTAAGCTACTACGTTTATCATCTTGTCTAGGTAACCTTGCTATATACCCTTTTGCTTCCAAACGCTTGATAATACCCGTAACTGTACTGGCGTTAAGGTTAAGGTGTTCCTTAATGTCCTTTTGTGTTGCCATTGAGCTTTGTGATTGCTTAAGAAACTTTAATGTTAACAATTGGGGTATGCTTAAATCATACACTTTTTGAATACGCTTACTTTCAAGGTTAATTGCCCTGATTATTCTCCTAAGGTCAATAAGAATATCTGTGTAATCCATATCGTTTCTGCAGAAAATATTTTTTCAAAGATAAATAATTATTTATTTGATTATGAAGAAAAAAATATTGGAATAAGCTGTCTCAAGTAATAATCATTCCAAATTAATACTCTAAATAGTTGACAATTAGTCATTTGTTATATATTTTCAAGCCTTTCGAAAATTTTTTAACCATTTAGCCACAAAAGTATACGAATGAGCCCAAGAGAAATCAGCAAAGTTTTTATTATCGATGATCAACCTATTTGCAACAAATTATGTAAAAACATGCTCTCTTATCATTATCCTCATTTTCACGTCAATGAATACACTGATGCAAATGCTGCATTAAATGATCTTGAAAAAGGAGAGGATCCTGATTTAATAATTTTGGATATACAAATGAAAGATATGTCGGGTTGGAATTTTCTGGATAAATTTAATTCTTCAGAAAAAAAAGCGAAAGTTCTAATTGTAAGCAACTCACCAGACTATAATGACTTTAAAAAAGCCAAAAATTATGATAGAGTGTATAAATACATTATTAAACCACTTGACACATTAAAAGTTGCCAACTTATTAGAGCCGGCAACTACTTTATAGTTTTTTAAAGACTTTCATCAAAGGTCTCTGGTTGAAAGCCGTTAAATTTCTTTTTTAATCTTCCTTCTGTAATCTTGTGATTAACAGTATAGGAAGGATCTAGCTCTAATCTTACCAATCTTTTATCAGCAAGAACTAACATAAGCTTCTGATAATCATTTTGAAAATCCTGATTTCGCCTATTTTCTTTGAAAGCATACTTTCTCGCAAAAGCATCTGCTTTTGTAATTATCTCTATTTTTAGTTCTGCACAGATGTTTCTCTTTTCAAGAAGGTCTTGAGCCGAACGCCCAATAACTTCTGTAGCCTCAAGTGTATTGATTGTAACAACAGTAGTTCCTCCAACTCCTGAAACCATTTTACTGGCATCACCCTCAAGAAATATTGGAGAAAGACCAGTTGTCGCACCTAATGTTGCATTTAAAATTGACCTGTTCTTTTTGCCCTTTCTTGCTCTTTTATAATCCTTTTCTAATTTTCGCTCCGTATCTTCCAGCTGCTCACTTAAAACATAAACTTCACTAAGTACATTTAGATACTGTTCGTAAAATATTCTGTCTTTCTTTGCCAGGTTTTCTGCGTGGTTTACAATTATTGTAATTTCCTTTTGATCTTTTTTCCCGGACTTATCTAAAACAAAGAAAGTAACTTTAGCACTATCAACTTTTGATTCTTCACCAACAAAATCATAAGAAGGAGTCCATATCATCTCATATTGAGAAGCAGTATTTTTTCGTAATGCAGTCTCTTCAATTTCTGCCTTGTCACTTACAAAATGAAACCCACTGATATCATCATCTCCATTTGGATCAGATAAAAAGAACTTGATATTAACTGTTGAATTTTCAAAAACCTCAATTTTATTAGCTTGAGGAACCATACTTATTTGTGGCGGAAGATCAATTTGAGTTGTTTCGATAATAAGTTCTCCTTCAGATCTTAATTTATGCGGCTGATCTTCAATAAAAAATTGTAATGTATAAGGAGTAGACCTAAGCTTATTGAACTGATACCGTGATGGTTTCCAGGAAACTTCACCTGCTTGTGACACCGATAATCCTTGAGGAAGCTTTGCCGGGTCAACAATAAATACAACAGGGTCTCCATCAGGGTCAGCAAATGCCTGCTTATCTATTTGATATTTATTTTCAACACCATATTGAACATAGAATTTCTTTATAGTTGAAGTTTTTGGCTTTCGATTGGTATGAATGACTCTGAACCAAATTGTTTGTTCAGTTAATGATCCATCAGTAGATTTTGCATATACTATAGATTGAAAATCTTTTAATGAATCAAGTCTGGTTACAGTATTAAAATCGGGAGTGATAAAAAGCTGACCTGAATCAATTTTAATAAACGAAGCAGCCGAACCACTTATTCCCAGCTCAACGGAATCAATATTAACATTCAGATTTACAGAAAGTCTGAGAGTATCTCCTTCATTAACAGAGTATATGCTTTGAGGAAATGAAATCAGATTTTCATTCTTATTTTGTGGAAATAATACAAGCGTTTGAAAAAATAACCATGCTATTAAAAAACCCTGCTTTCCAAAAAATTTATTCATACCTTTAAAAAATCAAATACCTTTAGAATACATTAACAGACGCTAAAGATAAATGTAATAGTACTATTTATGTAAACAATCATATATATTATCTTACATTTGAATGATAATAATGGAGGGTTTTTTCCTTTCATAATTTTTTTTTACTAATTATGCGTAATAAAGTGACATTTATACAGTTTTAATTATTGAAGACGTTTGTCTTTGAACAAAACAGTTAAAATGTTGCAATTATCTACCAATGATTACATAGTCGAAATAGTTAATCGTTGAATAGATATTGAAATATTAATATATTAGCATTCAATTTTTTTCAAAATAGCATAGCACAATGAAAAAACTTTCAAGAACTGCAAAACGCTTATCACTTTTTTTATGTGTAGCAGCAGTGATGGGTTCCTGTAAAATGAAGACTCAGCCAAACGCGCAGAATCCAGGACCTGTCAGTACTACAACCGGCTTAGAATATAATGCTGATGAAGGCTTCCAGGTTAGCGAATACCGCGACCAGCCTGTAGGACCAAACCTTGTATTTATCGAGGGAGGTAGAACTGTACTTGGATCTTTCGAAGAAGATATCATGAACAGTCGCGACAATGTGGAAAGAACTGTAACAGTTGCAAGTTTCTATATGGATGAGACTGAAGTAGCTAACATTCACTGGTTAGAATATCTTCACGCCATCAAGAGAGACTCAACTCCAGAGTTTTATCAATCCGCTCTTCCGGATACAACTGTTTGGAGAAAAGAATTAGCATTTAATGATAGTTATGTTGATCATTATCTAAGATATCCTGGTTTCAGATACTATCCTGTAGTAGGAGTTAGCTGGATTCAGGCAACAGATTTCTGTAAATGGAGAACTGCAGTAGTTAACCAGAGATTAAGTGAAGAGTCTGGTATTGAGGTAGACGCAAACGCTGGTGGAAGAATTCCTTTAGAAAGCGGTGTTGTTGTTCCTGATTACCGTCTACCAACTGAAGCTGAGTGGGAATATGCTGCTTATGCATTAATTGGTACTCAGTGGTTAGATGAAATTCAAACACACTCTAGAATTTATCCTTGGGATGGCCATGCAATGAGAAATCCATACGGAAAAGAAATGGGTTATTTCCTTGCTAACTTCAGAAGAGGTCGTGGTGATTACGCAGGTATCGCTGGTAAATTAAATGACGGAGCAATGATTACTGCTTACGTTTATGACAACCCTCCAAATGATTACGGTTTGTATAACATGGCCGGAAACGTAAACGAGTGGGTACAAGATGTTTACCGTCCACTTTCATTCGAAGATGTTGATGACTTAAACCCTTTCCGTCGAGGTGGTTTCCTTGATGAAGAGGATGGATACGATACAGAAAACTTTAACTCTCTAATCAGTAACAGAACAAGAGTTTATAAAGGAGGATCATGGAAAGATGTAGCTTACTGGATGTCTCCAGGTACTAGAAGATATCTTGAAGAAGATTCTGCTACTTCTACTGTTGGATTCCGTTGTGCTATGATTAGAGCAGGATCTAATTACTAATATTGAATATTTTGAAAAGAAAAGTCCTGGTGCAAATGCATCAGGACTTTTTTTATTTAGTCATAGCTAAAGAAATAACTCCTAAGCTTATACTGGATTTCAGGTTATCCGGGATAGTATCATAAATTGCTTCTAATGTAGATCCGGTTGTAATTACGTCGTCTACAAAAATGATCTTCTCAGGAATATCAGCATCAGAATTCAAAATATAAGTTTCAGAAGTATTAACCCATCTTTCCCACCGTGATTTATTTGTTTGAGAATCCATATTATAAATTCTTTTAAATAAATCAGTTCTTAAATTACACCCGAGGATTTCTGAAAGCCCTTTTGAAAATTCTTCACTTTGATTAAAACCCCTTATTTCTTTCTTTTTCTTATGTAGTGGAACCGGAACCAGCACATAATCTGATAAATCCTCTTTGATAAATTGAGCATACCGCTTACCTAGGTCATACGCGAATTGCCTGTTACCTTTATATTTAATATCATCTAATATCGTACTGACTATATTTCCTTTTCTATAATACAGATAGGAGAAGGCAAAATCAATCGGAAAACGAATAGAAAGCCTATATCTTAACTCATTATCAATACATTCATGAAAATCTGTAACCGGAAGATCAGAAATACAGTTAATACATAGACTTTCAGTTTCATGTTTATACAAAAGTTTTCCACAGGATAAACAGTACTCAGGAAAAAATAAAGAGAGGAAATCTGAGAGCATAGAAATTGTTTTGGTTATATTTTCATTTTGATTTGCAAAAATTAGCTTTGCACTCTTACAATTAAAATTATATGAGTATATCAGTTCAGGAATTTAATGAATATCGCTCTAAAATGAACGAAGAAATTTTAGAGTCTAATAATAAGATCATAAAAAGGATCTTTAATCTTGATACTAATGCTTTTCAAGAAGGTGCTCTTGATCAAACCACAAAAGAAATTGTAGGATTAGCCTGCAGTATGGTTTTAAGGTGTGATGATTGTGTTAGATACCACTTAACAAAATGCCATGAACTAAATCTAACGGATGATCAGGTATTTGAAGTGTTTTCTATTGCCAACCTGATTGGAGGCACAATAGTTATTCCGCATTTGAGAAGAGCTGTTGAATTTTGGAACGAACTAAAAAAAGAGAAAAATGATCTATAAAAAGGACCTGGATCTTGAAAGATCATGGCAGTCTCTTTTAAAAGAAATTGAAAAGTCAGTGGGGAAAAAGCCTGCTGACTTAAATAGTGTCTTATTTTTAATTGGTGTGCATGAACTGGGTAAGGGTCCAAAAAGATTCTCAAAAGAACAAAAGCAAGATCTTATGCATATTGCTATTTGTAAAGTGCTAAGTTTATCAGGATATTATGAACTAGAAGGTATTGATGAAGATGGGTGGCCACATTGGAAAATAATTAAAAAGCTTCCTCATTTTGATTTGTTGGAACAGGAAAAGCTATTAAAAATTAATATTATAGATTATTTTAATAGTGAGTTGGGATTTAATATTAATAGTGATCTAAACGGAAGTACCTGATCTTTCGTTATTTATATATTGTCAAGTATTTGTTTTCAATAAATAATAAAGTATAGATAGTCTTATAAAAAATATCGCCAATTATAAGAAGCGATTCTATACAAGAAAGCTTATTACCAATAGTTTAATTGGTTTAGCATCTTTTCTTGTGATTTATCTAATCGTTTCAAGCCTGGAATATTTCGTATATTTTCCAGGTTCGGTAAGACTTATTCTTTTTATTATTCTCACTTTCACTTTTCTTGGATTTATTTTTGGTGGGATTATTATCCCTTTAATAAGGCTAATTCAATCAGATAAGCTATTAAGTGATGAACAAGCAGCAATATTTATTGGAGAACATTTTCCCGAAATTAGTGACCGCCTTATAAATACATTACAACTTAAATCTTTAACTGCTACCGATCACACACTTATACGGGCAGAAATAACAAAAAGAACTGAAGATCTTCAAACTTATAATTTCTCTTCTGCTGTAAATTTTACTAATGCCAGAAAATATTTAAAATATGTGATACCACCATTAGGTGTAATAATTCTTGTCTTATTAGTTTATCCATCATTTATAACAAATAGCACTGAAAGGTTAATAAACTTTAATAAACATTATTCTAAACCAGCTCCATTTGATTTCGAAATACTTACAGACAATCTGATATATAAAAGAGGTGATAAGGTAGAAATCAGTGTTCAGCTATCAGGTAACAAAATACCTGCTAATTGTTTTTTAGTTACACCCACAAGAAAATACTCGCTTGGTACAAATAAAAATAATGTTTTTAGCCTGACCATTGAACAAATTCAAAAGGGGTTTGAGTTTTATTTTGAAGCCGCAGGGTTTAATTCTCAAACTTATGAATTGTTGGTTGTAGACAAGGCAATGATAACATCATTAAACATAAATGCAAATTACCCTCCATATACTGGCTTAAAAAATGAGTCGTTCAAAAACACAAACAACATTATAGTTCCTGAAGGAACAGAATTACAGTTTGAATGGCAGCTTCAATATTCTGACCAAGCAGTCATTATTGATGACACGCTTGAAACAGTTAAAAATACTGATCAAAATATTAGTCAAATAACTTATTTTAAAACCGCTATTTTGCCTCAGAATTTAAGCCTTTCTCTCATTGGTCAGGATGGAGTAAAAGAAATGGCTTCAAATATTGAATTATCGGTCATAAAAGATGAGTATCCTGCCATAGAATATCAAACTCAATTGGATAGTGTATTATTTTCATATTTTATTATTGGAGGAAAACTAAGCGATGACTATGGAATCAGTAGGTTAAGGCTTTATTACCGAAATAATCCGGAAGAAGATTTTAATTCTATTTTGATTCCTGTTTCTAATCAGCCTAATACAGGTTTCTATTATCAATGGAATATTGATTCCCTAATCAATCAATCTGATTATGGAATAGAATACTTTTTATCGGTTTGGGATAACGATGCTGTAAACGGTAATAAAAGATCAAATACAAGCAAACAAAAAATTACATTTCCATCCAGAAAAGAAATACGAGAAGAACTATCTCAGAAAAAAGCAGAAACTGAGTCGGGGATAGAAAAACAAATAAACAAGGCTGAAGAATTAAATAATCAGCTTGAAGACTTAACTAAAAAGCTTAAAACCAAGAAAGAACTTGACTACAACGATAAACAGGAAATCAAAGATATCCTTAAAAAGCAAGAAGAATTAAGAAGAGAGCTTCAGCAAATGAAGGAAACATATAATGAGTTAAATGAGCAGCAAAAGAGATTTACAGAGGTAGACGAAGAGCTAAAGAATAAAAGTGAACAACTTCAGAAACTTATGGATGAAATTCTCGATGAAGAGACGAAGAAATTATATGATGAGCTTCAAAAAATGTTGGAGGAACAATCAAATCTTAATGAAATTCAAGAAAAATTAGATGATATCCAGTTTAATGAGAAGGAATTAGAAGAAAACCTTGATCGTGCGCTTAAACTATTCAAGCAGTTACAATTTGATTTAAAACTAAATGAAAGTATAAATCAGCTTGAAGATATTCAGCAAAAACAAGAGGAGCTATCTAATACGGAAGACGAAAACGAATTAGAACAACAGAAAGAAATACAAGAAAATTTCGAAGAACTAAAAAATTCTCTTGATGAGTTAAATGATATTAATAAAGACCTGACAAATCCACATAATATGGAGAATACAGGTACAGAACAAGAAAATATAGAGGAAAGCATACAAAAAAGTATCGAAAACCTCGAACAAAATTCAAATCCATCAAAGACTAACGAGCAGCAGAAGAAAACAAATGAACAAATGAAACAGATGCAACAGTCTTTAGCTGGTATGCAAAAAAATATGGAGATGGAGTCAATAAGTGAAAATCTCGACAATCTTAGATTTTTACTTGAAAACTTAATCAAAATATCCATTGATCAAGAAGATTTGTTTCAATCACTGTCCAAGTTAGACAACAGTGACCCAAGATATAATTCATTAGCTAAGAAGCAGTTAGAAATAAAAGACGATTCTAAACTAATTGAAGATAGCCTACGTAGTTTAGCTTCAAGAGTATTTGTAATAGAGGCAACTGTAACCAGGGAATTAGCTTCAATGAATAAAGAAATAGATAAATCTGTTGAGCTATTAAAAGAAAAAAAGGTGAGAGAAGCTGTTGCAGATCAGCAATTTGCCATGATGCACATGAATAACCTTGCCTTATTATTAGATGACGTAATGCAACAAATGCAGCAAGCTATGGCTAATGCAATGGGAATGCCTAATAGTCAGAAAGGTAAACAACCAGGAATGCCGGGTCTAAAACAATTGCAGCAACAGCTTAGCAATAAAATTGAAGAACTGAAAAAGAGTGGTAAGACTGGCAGACAACTTTCTGAAGAATTAGCACGTTATGCAGCAGAGCAGGAGCGTATCCGAAGAATGATGGAAGAACTAAAAGAAGAGTTGGATAATGAAAACGGAGGTTCTGGAATAGGAGGTGATCTTTTAAAGAAGATGGAAGAAAATGAAGAAGACCTTGTTAATAAAAGATTAACTGAAAAAACTATAGAACGTCAGAAAGAAATAATGACAAGGATGCTCGAATTTGAAAAAGCTATGAAAGAAAGAGAGCTTGATGAAGAAAGAAAAGGAGAGACTGCACAGCAAGATTACGAACAAATACCACCATCTTTTAAAAAATATATTGAGGAGATGGAGAAAGAAATAGAATTATTAAAAACAGTTCCATTAAATTTGAACCCTTATTATAAAAATGAGGTAAATAAATACATAAACAAAATTCAAAAAACGACAAACTAACAATGAATACAATTAAAATTGATTTTCCATCCATTCAGGAAAACATTCGAATTGTTGAAAGTTTTATCGACAATGCGAAAGAGAAATATCAATTGACAGACGAAATCTATGGAAACATTATGGTAGCAGTTACAGAGTCTGTAAACAACGCCATACAACATGGAAATAAGAATATAAAGGATAAAAACGTATATCTGTCACTTATATTTACCGAGGGGTCAATACAGTTTGAAGTAGAAGATGAGGGCGATGGATTTGACTACGAAACCCTGCCTGATCCTACTGCACCAGAAAACATTGATAAGCCTGGAGGTCGTGGAATCTTTTTAATGAAGCACTTAAGCGATGAGGTTGCTTTTGAGCAGGAAGGGAAGAAAGTAATTTTAACCTTTTATTTAAATTAATGGATAATAAGATAGATTTTCATATTGAGGAAATAGATTTCCAACTAGATAATAAATCAGAGATAAACAAATGGATTGAAAGAATTGCTGAATTCTATGAAGTAGAAATCAATTCAATTAACTATATCTTTTGCTCTGACAATTATCTGCTTGACATTAATAAAGAATATCTAAACCATGATTATCTAACTGACATTATTACCTTCGATAATAGAGAGAGTGATAATGAAGAAATAGAAAGCGATATCTTCATCAGTATAGATCGAGTTAAAGACAACGCTTCATCTTTAGGTTTGTCGTTTCAAGAAGAATTAAGAAGAGTTGTTATACATGGTTTTCTACACCTTGTTGGATTCAAAGATAAAACACAGGAAGAATCTGACAACATGAGATTAGCTGAAGATAATGCTTTAAACGAATACAACAAGATGTTCCACGTGGAACAATAAAAGTTTTACACAATAATAAACATAACTGTTCCACGTGAAACACTAGACTAACTGTTCCACGTGGAACTATTTAATTATAAACTATATGTTTCAAGAATACGATCTTATAGTAGTTGGAGGTGGGCATGCAGGATGTGAGGCCGCATATTCAGCAGCTAAAATGGGTTCCAAGGTTTTATTGGCAACAATGAACATGAATACCATTGCACAAATGTCATGTAATCCTGCAATGGGAGGAGTAGCAAAAGGACAAATTGTTAGAGAGATAGATGCACTTGGAGGAATGTCTGGGATCATTTCTGATAAATCTATGATACAATTCAGGATGCTTAATATGTCTAAAGGTCCTGCTATGTGGTCTCCAAGAACTCAAAATGATAGAATGAGGTTTGCTGAGGAATGGAGATTAGCGTTAGAAAGCAATCCAAATGTAGATTTCTGGCAGGAGATGGTAACCGGACTTATTGTAAACAACAATAAAGTGGAAGGGGTAATTACTTCACTTGGCTTAAAAATTAAATCAAAGGCAGTTGTGTTAACAAACGGAACCTTTCTCAATGGCTTAATTCATATAGGTGAAAAACAATTCGGTGGTGGAAGAGCTGGCGAAAGATCTGCTACAGGAATAACCGAACAACTAATAACCTTAGGGTTTGAAGCAGGAAGAATGAAAACTGGTACTCCTCCAAGGGTTGATGGCAGATCATTAGATTACTCTAAAATGTCAGAACAACAAGGTGATGTTAACCCAGGTAAGTTTTCTTTTAGTAATCAAACAGCGCCTCTAAAAGAACAAAGGTCTTGTTATATAACATATACCAGTGAAGAAGTTCATGAAACATTAAAGAAAGGTTTCGACAGATCCCCAATGTTTAATGGAAGAATCCAAGGTTTAGGTCCAAGATATTGTCCTTCTATTGAAGATAAAATTAATAGATTTGCCGAAAGAAACAGACATCAGATATTTGTAGAACCGGAAGGGTGGGATACTGTTGAGGTATATGTGAATGGTTTTAGTACATCACTGCCTGAAGATATTCAATATGAAGCTATAAGAAAGATTGAAGGTTTTGAACATGTAAAGATGTTTAGACCTGGGTATGCTATTGAATATGATTTCTTTCAACCAACACAATTAAAAAATACCCTTGAAACAAAAGATATCGAAAATCTATATTTCGCAGGTCAAATAAACGGAACTACAGGATATGAGGAAGCTGCTTGCCAAGGCTTAATGGCAGGAATAAATGCTCATAATAAAGTGCATGATAAAGAACCTTTTATTCTTTCAAGAGATGAAGCCTATATTGGTGTTTTGATAGATGATCTTATAAACAAAGGCACTGAAGAACCTTATAGAATGTTCACTTCACGTGCAGAGTTTAGAATATTATTAAGGCAAGACAATGCTGATTTAAGACTTACTGAAATAGGACACTCACTTGGATTAGCTGATGACGAAAGATTAGAAACTTTAAATAAAAAGAAAACTGATTTACAGCATCTGTTAAATGATTTGAATCAGAAAAAGGTAAAACCTACAGAGGTTAATAACAGCCTGGAAAAACTACAGTCAGCTAATCTTAAAGAAAAACAAACTTTAAGTCAGTTAATAAAAAGACCTGAATTATCAATAAACCACCTAAAAGAATTAACTCCAGTGGTTAATGAGTATCTTGGTAAATATGATGATGTAATACTTGAACAAGCAGAGATACAAATCAAGTACGATCATTATATCTCAAAAGAAAAGCAGATGGCTGATAAAATGAAAAATATAGAAAATCATAGAATCCCTGTTGCTTTTGATTACGATCAATTATCAGCATTGTCAGCTGAAGGAAGAGAGAAGTTAAAGAAGATATCTCCTGAAACTATTGGACAGGCTTCTAGAATAAGCGGGGTAAGTCCATCTGATATTTCAATACTAATGGTTTATTTAGGAAAGTAATGAATAAAATAGATATACAGAATTGCCCCATTTGTGGGCATTCTTCTTTTATAGAGATCTTTGAATGTAAAGATAATACTGTAACAGGAGAACTTTTTAAACTAAAGGAATGCGCTAATTGCAATTTTAGAATTACGAGCCCTCGTCCTGAGGATAAGGATTTGGGGAAGTATTATAAAAGCGATCAATATATTTCACATTCTGATTCTGATGAAGGATTAATTAATAAAATATATAAAAGAGTAAGAAACCTCAACCTAAAAATTAAATACAACTTAGTTAAAAAAAATACTAAAGCATCAGATATTAACTTACTTGATGTTGGTTCTGGAACTGGCTACTTTGTTAACTACTGTAACAATAATGGTATTCATGCAGAAGGTTATGAGCCTGATAATGATGCAAGAAATAAAGCTAGTGAGTTACATAATATTAAACTTTATAATTCCTGGGGTGACATTCATAAAACATATGAAGTAATAACTATGTGGCACGTCTTGGAACATGTTCCGGATCTTAATGAAGAAATGACCAGGTTGAAAAATCTACTGACTCCAAATGGTATCCTAATAATTGCAGTACCTAATAGAGAAAGTTATGATGAGAAAATATACAAGCAAGAATGGGCAGCTTATGATGTACCAAGACATCTATACCATTTTAGAAAACAAGATATAATATCTCTAGCAAAAAAATATAAGCTATCATTCATTGAAGATAAACCTATGTGGTTTGATGCACCTTATGTTTCTATGTTAAGTGAAGATCATAAAAGAAGCAGCTTACCTAAATTAAAAGGGTTGACGATTGGAACGATATCTAACTTGTCATCAATATTTACTAAACAGCAATCAAGTAAAATCTACATTTTTGAAAATGAAAATTAAGTACTTTTTCGTTCTTATTGCCTTAACTATTTTTGCACTATCAGGTCCCTCATGTGCTAATCAGGTGCCACCAACAGGAGGACCAAAGGATACCATACCACCGGAATTACTAGCTGTTATTCCAATGGATCAATCCATTAATGTGAAACCCTCTAAAATTGTACTAACATTTGATGAAGATATCAAGGCAAATAAAATAAAAGAGCAACTTATAATAAGTCCGCGACTTAACGATTATACATATAGTGTAAAAAGAAATGAACTAACAATCACATTCAATACTGAATTAGATACGAACACAACATATACATTCAACTTCAGAGAATCGATTGGAGATATTACTGAAGATAATAGTCCAAAAAATCTTTACATCGCATTTAGTACCGGAAACTATATTGACTCATTATCAATAGGAGGTAACATTAAAGAATTATATACCGGAATGCCTGCTAAAGAAACAACTGTTGGTTTATATATACCTAATGATACAGCAGACTTCAGAAAAGTAAAACCAAGATATGTTATTGAAACTACAGATTCAGGTAATTATAAATTCAATAATATTAAAAATGGAACCTACCTGATAAGAGCAATCAAGGATGATAATAAAAATCTATTACTTGAATCGAATTCAGAATCATTCGGATTCATATCGGACACTATAAATCTAAATACTTCATTGATAAATATGGATATGAGCCTGATTAAAATTAATATTCAGGATATTAAATTAAATAATACTAGACCAGACGGATCCAATTTCACAGTGAATTATAATAAGGGTATAAATGTCACGAAAGTAGAATCATTAAATAATAAAGAAATCCCTGCATACATTTTAAGTGAAGATAGGAAGAAGATAATCTTTTATCCGGATACAACTTTGCTTGACAGTATTCATACTTTAATTACAGTATCTGATTCAATTAATAATTTATCAACTGATACATTTTATATAAAATACAGAGAATCCAAAAGATCAAAAGAAAAATTTGAGATTAAAAACAATTCTAATAGAAAATATATTTTGAATAAAACCTTGTATTCAGAAATAAAATCTAATAAACCTATAAATGAAATAAATTCAGATAAATTAATTCTCTTATTAGATACGGTTGAGGTCGATAAATCGAATTATCAAATGAACCAATCAATTATTAATGATTATAAAACTCTCGTATCGACTACTATAATTTTAAACGATACTTCATTTATTAATAAAATAATTGAGAACGATTCTTTAAATAAAATAAATCCAAATAAGTTGGTACTTAAATATGAAAAAGGCTCTTTAATATCTGTTAGATCAGATTCTTCTGAAGCTATAGAAATTAGCTACACATTTCCTAACAGGGATAAATTTGCAACACTATCTGGCAAGATCCTAAATCTAAACTCAGGCGCCTTTATTCAACTAATGAGTAACAATAAAGTAGCTTATGAAAAATACATTAATACTAACAATCCTGAATATCGGTTTGATTATGTAGAGCCAGGAAATTACACAACCAGATTAATTATAGACTCCAATAATAACAGATCACATGATCTGGGTAATATATTTAAAGGTGAACAACCTGAACCAATAATCAATAACATCAAAGAATATAATTTGAGAGAAAAATGGGAATACGCAGGAGAGGATATAGACCTGAATAACCTGTGAATAACTAAGTGGAAAAATGTGGATAAAGGTTAATAACTCTCGACTTTTACCAACATCAACATATTACTTAGAGTTATCCCAATAATTGACTTATTAATCCACAGAGAAATGTTTGAAAGAGTTATATACAAAATCAGACAATCTCTTATCCACAGGCGTGGATAACTTAAGTCAATAATTTGATTAACCTCTTTAAATGAATAAATCAAATAAATATTTACAGTGGATAAGTATGTAGAAAAAAAATAAGTAAATTAATAGAAGGTGGTTATCCACAAATCCACAACATAATAATTTTTAATAGTTCTTTTTTAAATAAATATATTAAAATATATAAGCTCGTTGATTTTGTGAATAAGTCTATTGAAACCATATTTCTGTCATTCCTATTTTTATTTTTTATACAGATAATAATAATAGGAC
Source organism: Marinigracilibium pacificum (assembly GCF_012926615.1). Taxonomy (GTDB): domain Bacteria; phylum Bacteroidota; class Bacteroidia; order Cytophagales; family Cyclobacteriaceae; genus Mangrovivirga; species Mangrovivirga pacifica. Next base: position 258,387 of record NZ_JABBNU010000001.1, read on the forward strand.
AGGACCGCGACCGGATTGCGCTGGCGGATTCTTATTATAAAGAAGGATCTGTGGATAAAGCTTTGGCTTTGTATAGAGATCTTGCGGGTTCGCGATTAAATTCTTCACTTATCCACAAAAACTATTTTGATATTTTATTAAATAAGGCTTTATATGATGAGGCACAATCTCATCTCGATAAGATTATTAAAAGCAATACTGAAAATCTCTTTTATCAAATTGATCAGGGCATCCTTTATAAATATATGAATAAGGATAAAAAGCTAGAGGATCACATGGATCATCTGGTAAACAGAATTGCATATAATCCATCCCAGGTTCAGATGGCTGCACATTATATGGTTAGAAATGATCTTTCAGATTTTGCTGTTAAGTCGTATTTGAAGACAAGAGAAATTACCGGCAAGCCTGATATGTATGCGATTGATCTTGCAAATATTTACAGGATATTAAATCGCAAGGATGAAATGGTAAACGAGTTTCTACTCTTTGCTGAGCAAAACCCACAAAACCTTTCTTATATAAAAAGAGTATTTCAGGTTTATCTTACCGAAGATGATTACCCTAGTCTGAAACAATTATTAATTGACAGGATTCAAAAAGATCCTAACAATTATTTATACAATGATCTATTGGTATGGGTTCATATTCAAATGAATGATTTTTTCGGTGCATTTATTCAGGCAAGGGCATTTGATAAGAGAAGAGGAGCAAAAGGACAGATAGTTTTAAATCTCGGAAATACCGCCAGAGCAAATAAGGCCTACGACATAGCTGAGAAGAGCTATCAGTATGTAATGGATCAATACCCTAAGAAAGATCATTCGAACTACGTGATAGCCAAGAAAAGCCTAATAGAGGTAAAGCAAGAGATAGTCATAAACACCTATCCGATAGACAGTGTCAGAATAAAGGAATTGATTATTGCCTATTCAGAATTAAAAGATGAGATAGGAATAAATAATTATGTTCTTGAAGGATTAAAAAATAAGGCTTATTTACAGGCATTTTATTTGGGCGAAATAGATAGTGCTATTGAAACATTAAAATTCATAATTGATTATCCAGGAGTAAATAATGAATTACGCGACGAAGCTAAACTAGATTTAGGAGATATATATTTGCTGAAAAAAGAACCTTGGGAATCGACTCTTTTATATGGTCAAGTAGATAAGTCGAATAAAGAATCAGACATTGGTTTCAGCGCAAAACTCAGAAATGCAAAATTATGGTATTATAGCGGTGACTTTAATCTGGCTAAATCACAATTGGATGTTTTGAAGGAAGCTACTTCCAGAATTATTTCTAATGATGCGATGGAATTAAGTTTATTGATTCAGGATAATTTGGTTTTTGATTCCACTTCGGTTGCGCTTATTAAATTTGCTAAAGCTGACTTATTTATTTTTCGGGGTCAGCTTGATAGTGCCGAATCAATTTATAAAGATATAATCAACAAATATCCTGAAGATCCAATCATTGATGAGTCACACTTCCAACTTGGAAAAGTTTATAAAATGAGTAATCGATATGAACTTGCAATGGAGCAATTTGATATTATCATAAATGATTATTCATATGATATAAAAGGAGATAATGCTTTATATGAGAAGGGAATATTGCTTGAAGAAGAATTGAAAAAACCTGATGAAGCTATTGAAATATACCTTGAATTCTTGAAGAAATATCCGGCGAGTGTTTATTCAACTGATGTTCGTAGAAGATTAAGAAATTTAAGGAAGGAAGACCAGGGTCTTAACCTGGGATTAAATGAAAATTTATAAAAAAAGGCCGGAATTTCCGGCCTTCTTATTTTATAATAATATTTCTTATTATCCATTCATCGATAACAAAAATTCTTCATTACTGATTGTACCTCTCATTTTACTTAATAAGAAATCAATAGCCTCGTTAGAATTCATGTCAGCCATGTACTTACGCAATATCCAGATTCTTTGTAGTTCTTCTTTATCAATAAGCAGATCTTCTTTTCTAGTTCCGGAAGCCATAACATCAACGGCAGGGTAAACACGCTTGTTAGAAAGTTTTCTATCAAGTTGAAGTTCCATGTTACCAGTACCTTTGAATTCTTCAAAGATAACTTCATCCATTTTAGATCCTGTATCGATTAGAGCTGTTGCAATAATTGTTAATGAACCACCATTTTCAACATTACGTGCAGCACCAAAGAATCTCTTCGGTTTGTGAAGTGCATTTGCATCAACACCACCAGAAAGAATTTTTCCTGAACTAGGAACAACAGTGTTGTAAGCACGAGCAAGTCTGGTGATTGAGTCTAGAAGAATAACTACATCGTGACCTGATTCAACAAGACGTTTAGCTTTTTCAAGAACCATACTTGAAACCTTTACATGTCTTTCAGCTTGTTCGTCAAATGTTGAAGAAATTACTTCACCATTTACACTTCTTGCCATGTCTGTTACTTCTTCAGGACGTTCATCGATAAGAAGAATCATTAAGTAACACTCAGGGTGGTTTTCTGCTATAGCATTTGCTATTTGTTTTAGTAGAACCGTTTTACCAGTTTTTGGTTGTGCAACGATCATACCCCTTTGACCTTTACCTATAGGTGCAAACATATCCAGGATACGAACACTATAATTATCAGGTCTTGTACTAAGTCTTAGTCTCTCCTCAGGGAATAAAGGAGTTAAATATTCAAATGGGATTCTGTCTCTGATTTCTTCAGTAGTTTTACCGTTAACGGTTTCTACTCTAAGAAGGGCAAAGTATTTTTCACCTTCTTTTGGTGGTCTGATTTGACCTCTGACAGTATCACCAGTTTTTAATCCAAATAATTTTATTTGCGAAGGAGATACATAAATATCATCCGGGCTGGCTAAATAATTATAATCCGAAGATCTTAAAAAACCATAACCATCTTGCATGATTTCTAAAACACCTTCATTAATAATCACTCCTTCAAATTCTTTTACATTAAATGCATCAGAATCGTTTGATTGATTTGATCTTCTTGCCGGGCCTTTTTGGTTTTTATTTTGAAGGTCTTTATTGTAAGAAGGTCTTGAATCAGGTGATCTTCTTGGTGCATGTTCAGATGATCTTTTATTATCACCTTCAATTTTAGAAGTTGGTTCTTCAACTTTAGTTTCTTTTTCTCTTTCTCTACCAACAACCTCTTCTTCAGAATTATCATCAGAACTTTGTCCTTTTTTAGTAGTGGCTACCGGTTGTGGGGCAACATTAGCTCTTTTGATTCTTGTTCTTGGGCGGCGGGCAGATTCTTTGTCCTGAATATCAGCTTTTGGAGCTTTCTCTGATTCAGGCTTGTCTTTTTTAGAAGCTTTAGACGGGTTAACAGCTTGCTCATCCAGAATGGCGTAGATAAGATCTTTTTTGTTCAGTTTTTTGAAACCCTTAATCTCAAGTTCCTCTGCAATTTCCTTCAGTTCCGATAGGAGTTTCAATTGCAATTCTTCAATATTGTACATATGCATTAATAAAACAGGAGTGTTTAAGCTGATTATCTTTAAATAATCAATAGATAATTTTGATTTATTTGAAATTTAGATGTGGAAATGGGTGTGTGAACTAACCCATGCAATGCAATATTATACCAACCTAATGGTATTCACAAATAATTTATACTTTAATTTAATAAAATTAGATCTGTTTTCCTACATCTGAAAAATGGTTTAATTTTGCATTCGGATTTTAATTTAGATATAAGATGTTAGAAATACAACGGGTACAGCAGCATAAATCTGCGGCAATCAAGAATCTTCAAAAAAGAGGCTTACAAAATGCTGAAGAACTACTGGATAACGTTATTGCTCTCGACCAGAAGAGAAAGAACACTCAAACTTTGCTAGATAGTGTTCTTAACGAATCAAAAACTCTTGCTAAGGATATAGGCAGGTTAATGAAAGAAGGGAAAAAGGACGAAGCAAATTCCATTAAGGAAAAGACATCTGCATTAAAAGAGGAAAGTAAAAAACTTGCTGATGAATTAAAGTCTGCTGAAAATGAATTAATTCAGTCTTTATATAATATTCCAAATATACCACATGAAAGTGTTCCTGCTGGAAATACTGATGAGGATAATGTAGAAATAAGAAGCTGGGGCACAATACCAGAATTACCAGAAGTCAATAAACCTCACTGGGACCTGATTAAAGAACTTGATATTATAGATTTTGATCTTGGAGTTAAAATTACCGGGGCTGGATTTCCTGTTTATAAAGGAAAAGGATCTAGATTGGTTAGGGCATTAGTGAACTTTTTTCTTGATGAAGCCAGCGATGCCGGATACATGGAAGTGCAACCGCCATTAGTTATTAATGAAGCTAGTGGTTATGGAACCGGACAATTACCTGATAAGGAAGGTCAGATGTATCATATTACTGAAGATGATCTTTACCTAATTCCAACTGCAGAAGTTCCTATTACGAATTTATATCGTGACGTTATTGTTAAAGCAGATGATTTACCTGTAAAAAATGTTGGTTATACTCCTTGTTTCAGACGTGAGGCTGGTTCATGGGGAGCGCATGTACGCGGGTTAAACAGACTTCATCAATTTGATAAGGTAGAAATAGTTCAAATCACCAAGCCGGAAGACTCATATAATACTCTTGAAATTATGTGTGAATATGTTGAAGGTCTTTTGAAAAAGCTGGAATTGCCATATCGAGTTCTTAGACTTTGTGGGGGTGACCTTGGTTTTACATCTGCTCTAACATATGACATGGAAGTTTATAGTGCTGCACAAAAGAGATGGCTGGAAGTTAGTTCTGTAAGTAACTTTGAAACTTACCAGGCGAATCGTTTGAAATTGAGATATAAAAATGAAGATAATAAAACTCAATTATTACATACTTTGAACGGTAGTGCTTTAGCTTTACCTAGAATTTTGGCAGCAATTATAGAAAATAATCAAGATGAGAATGGCATAAAAATACCCGATGTCCTTCAGAAGTACACCGGGTTTGATAGAATTTAAGAATTTAATATTATTTCAAAGAAGACAACGAGCTAATCAGGTTTTTAACCTGATTTTTGCTCGTTTTGTATGTTCTGTACAAATATCTTTGAGTTCTTTTAAATTTAATCGCATTGATTATCGATCTGAACAGACTCTCAGAAGAGATATTATTTTCGAGTAGATAATCCTGAATATTCAAAGAATAAAATTCTTTGTAGTTATCATGTTTAATTAATGTAACTGCAATATCCTCAGTATCTTTGTTTTTACGTAAATCTTCGAGCATTTGCTCAATCTCCATTTTATCCAGATTTTCATCATCGATAACAATACACTTTGGTTTTGACGTAAGTGCCTTCTGTAAAGATTCTTTTAGGTCGAAAGCTGTATCAAAATTAAAAGTAATCGTTCGCATCTTTCTTAAGAACTGTATCAAGCTGCTTAAATAACCAGGGTTATTTCCTACAAACAGTACACTTAAGTCTTGTCCTCCTAATAGAGATTTGTAATCAGTTAAAAGTAAGGTTTTGGTTTTCATTGTTTTATCATTTGTAATAATCAGAACGAATGACAGGTATTGATTGTTTATCTTAAATTTTCATTTTCGATGAATGAAAACATACCCTCTTTAAATATAATTATTTCGATAATTAATTTTAATTTTTCTCGATTAATTTTCCTTTAACTCTGAATTAACAATTCTCTGTAGTGTTTTAGCATAATTAGCAAAGCTTCCTGTCGATGATGTTCTGCTGATTCTTGTCAAATCATTATCCAATCTTTCTAGTGAAGCCGTTGCTGCAATTTTTATATTTAAATGTGTACTGTCATTTTCTTCATCAATAAATTTATTCAGGTTATTGATGTACTGCATTTGTAATGCTTGTCTGAAGTTGTCAGGCATTTCTTTAGAGTCGATCTCTTCAAATAATGAGTTTTCAAGATCCGTAAAAAAATCATTTACAGAATATTGTTCACTACCATATTTTGATTGCAGATCAATTATTCTGTTTAACCTTTCCTCTTTCATAAGCTCATTAAGAACACTAATCTGGACTGAGGAAATTCTGCTTATGCTTTCATTGTCATCAATTTTTTCTAGCACAGTGTTATTGACCAGCCACTTTTGAGTTTTAAAACCATTTTCATAAACAAAAGTCAGGCAGGTTTTTTGTTTACCTGTTGGTATTGGTACATACATTGCACCATCTTGACCATATGTTTTAGGCTGTCTGAAAACGCCACCAACATTATTTGCTGCATGAAAAAGATACCTGCGCCATTGATTAATCACCTGGTTATATAGTTCATCAAGCTGATTATAGTCTTCACCTTCCTCGTAGGTCCACTCAACTAGTTTAGGAACAATCCTTTTTAAGTTAGCTACTCCATAAGATCCTGCTTTAGCGGCATCATCACCGAGGTCTTCAGTTTGAGCAGTTGGATCAGTAATATTCCACTGTTGTGGACCATATCGATATATTAATGAATCTCCTTTTGCATTCAGCCAGTCGTTTAATATTTCTTTTCGTTCATTTTTATCAGTATCAGGATAATATCTGTATGCCCATTCTATTGCATGAAAATCATATGGACCAATTTTTGGCATAAATGAAACACCAACGTCTTCGGGTTGAGCTATATAATTAAATCGAGCATAATCCATGATTGATGGAGCCGTTCCCATTTTAGCAGTAAATTCAGCAGACCTTAATGACTCAACCGGATAAGCATAGCTTGAGCCCATGTTATGAGGAAGCCCCAAAGTATGACCAACCTCATGAGCAGAAACAAACCTTATAAGTTTGCCCATAACTTCATCATCAAATTTTACTTTTCTTGCCTCTGGGTTTGCTGCGGCAGTTTGAATGAAATACCAGTTTCTTAGCAAATTCATCACATTATGATACCAGATTATATCTGACTCAAGAATTTCACCGGTTCTTGGATCGTGGACATGAGGGCCCATTGCATTTTGAATTGGGTTACTCACATATCTGATAACTGAATATCTGGTGTCTTCCGGGCTCCAATATGGGTCTTCTTCTTTAGAAGGAGGGTCTTTAGCAATAATTGCATTTTTAAAACCGGCTTTTTCAAAAGCTATTTGCCAGTCTTCGACACCTTGCTTGATATATTTTCTCCATTTTTCAGGCGTTGCAGGATCAATATAATATACTATTTGTTTGACAGGCTCTGTTAGCTCACCTCTTTTATAAGCTTCAATATCTTTTGGAACAAGCTGCCATCGAGTAATAAATCTTTTGGCCTCAGCTTTTTGCTCATCTAGACCATAGTCATATTGTCTGACACTGAAGAAACCTACACGCTCATCATAATCTCTTTTTTGCATTGGAATTTCCGGTAGAGCAATAAAACTCTGGTTCATTTCAAGAGAAAGAGACTGGCTTAATTGGTTAGATGGTAATTTGTTTCCTTCGTAAGTGAGTACATGCCTTATTTCAATGTTTTCAGGAAAAGACTTTACTGATTTTATGAAACTTCTTGAACCATCAAGTTTCTTAATACCAAAATCTTTTCTTTGATCATCATCAAGAGCTCCAATCAAATTAATATCTTCTGTAAATAAGGAGGTGGCATCAAATACATAACCACTATCAGCACTTATAGTCTTAATTTCGAATGATTTAATAATCGGTTCAAAATTATTATTTCTGACAGATTCATAGATTGGATGCTCATTATCAGCAACTGAATTGTAAGAGACTGACCTCAGTAAAATATTATTTCCCTGCTTTTCCCATCTAATTACTTGTTGAGGTCTGGACCTCATTCCCGCACCACCAAAATTTAAGTTTTGAACAGTACCAGAGATTCTACTAACTACAAGAATTTCTTTTCCCAAAAAGTCATCAGTCATCTTAAAAAATATTTTACCATCTTTTTTTTCATAGATAGTAAAAAGACCTTGATGTACTGAGTCTTCCGCAGTTATGACTTTAGAAAATGGTTTTAGCCCATTTGAAGAGCTTTCGGTCTCATCTTTCTTTTTGTCTTTTTTCTTTTTTTTCTGTGCTACTATTTCACCATCAGCGAAAAAAAGTATTGCAAGAATTAAGCTAAAAAATATCCTATTCATTGTTATTTATTGTTTCGTAATGCCTTTTAAATGATTATTTAATGCTTCTTGCCAAGTAGGAGCGCCATCCCATTCGGGACCAAGATGTACATCTCCATCTGAAAGCTGCTTGATATAATATTTGAACTGTACGTTATCCGGGACGTTTTCGTATTTATAGCCCAGAATTTTCTTTAAATCATGTTCGCTGCCATAAGTTGGTAATAATATAAATTTGAAACCTTTTCTACCTAGCACTTCTTCATCCAGACCGGGCTCTACTAATTCATATTCAAAAGGATATTGTTTCATAATTTCTTCAAGTTGCTTATTGGCTGATGCAATAGCGTCAACTTCATCCTGGTCTTCAGATATATAATGAAACTTTGGAACAGCTAGCTTAAAACTTTGAAGATTGATATTATAATTTTCAAATCTTTTACCTTTAAATGGATTTGCATAATTATAAAATAAAGGATCATCCGGAATAAGAAGATTTTTTCGAGGCTTGTCTTGTCTGACAACATTTCTTGCAATTTTTGAAGAAAGTTCTTCCACTGAACTTGCCGTTTCTGTGTAAGATTTTAAGGGCAGATTACCAAAAACTAATTTTTCGGTAGGAATTAGACGCAGATGCCAAATATTTTTATCGAAATATACCCATGCTATATATCTTATATTTCTTAGTTCGTAGTAATTCTTGAATTCGGTAAAAAAATCTTTAGTACCTAGCACAGTAGTAAATCTATAATAAGCTGAAAGATCAACTCCAGCGTCTTTTAGAGGTTTATGAAACTTCGAAGAAATAGCAAACCATGACTGTTCTGAATGGCGGTCATCAATAAGAGCCACTATTTTTTCAGATCGTAAATCTTCCGGAAAAGGTAAAGAGTTAGTTTCTTTTTGTATGCGTGTAATGTTTGCTTCATGAAAGCTATGCTGAGCGTGGCTATTGACGCTTAAAAAGAAGTAAATTAGCAATGGAAAGATTGATATACGCATAAATATTTTTTTGGTGGTTTAATGTAAACCGATTTTTTTACCAGCTTGTATAAAATTATGAAAAGATTTCAATTACAAATTTTTTTATTTTTTCTATTAACAAATTTTGGATTTTCTCAAAATATAGAAAAAGAAGTATTTGAATACTATTCAAAGGTATCAAATCCTGTTGTAATTAACAGGCCTAGCGGGTCTCACGGTATTGCTGTGCTACATAATATTTTGAATGAAATTGTTTCTGATAAATTAACTTCAATTTACGGACAATATTCTCAAGAATATGATATTAGTGCCAATGACCATACCTACAGAGGGCAAAATGTATTTGGTGTAATTGAAGGAAAATCGAAAGAAATGGTTTTAGTAACAGTGCCAATCGACCAAAAATATCAGGAAGTATATGATAATTCACTTTCAATTGCGCTTGTTAAAGGACTAATGAAAGAGTTATCAGAATCAAAAACAAAATTTACTTATGTGTTTTTATTTGCTGATGGCAGCATGTATAACGAATCTGGGTTTGAGTATTTTCTAAATTATACTGGCCTTGATATTGATAATGTAAAATTTCACATTGCAATTAAATCTGCAACTATTGATCCAACAATAAAGAACCATATTTTAGCTACATATAATCACTCTGGGCTGGAGCCATTCTTACCGGGAGCGTCAATGACTTTATTATATGATGGTTCTTCAATTGTCAATGAAACTACAGGAAAGCCACTTCCAAACTTCCAGCTTTACCCAATGTTAGAGTCACGTTCACAAGAAGGAATTGAGAACATGATTAGCTTAACGTATCCAATTGTCAAGAAAGTTATAGATGGTATTGACGGCGAGAAAAAAGCTCTTGAAGTAGATGAAAATGTTTTAGCTGCTTTCAATTAATAACTTTTCATTAAATTGTTGGCAAACTTTAATTTTGAGGAATGTCAACCAAAAAAGTCGGATTAGTATTATCAAGTGGCGGTGCCAGGGGAGCAGCTCACATTGGCGTTATTGAGGCAATTGAAGCTGCCGGAATGGAAATCGCCGGAATTTCAGGAAGTAGCATCGGAGGTCTCATCGGTGCTTATTATTCATGTGGCCATCTGAGAACTTATCGTGATTGGCTGTGCTCTCTTGACCGGGTATCAGTATTGAGGTTAATGGATATAACTTTAAATTCTCGTGGTTTTATGCGAGGAGAAAAGGTTTTTCGTGAATTGGAAAAGTTTATCCCTGATGTTGATATTGAATCCCTAGAAATTCCTGTATCAATTATTGCCGTAGATTTTCATGGTGCTAAAACAAAAGTTTTTAATTCAGGAAGTATGAAGGATGCCCTGAGGGCAACAGTTGCTATTCCAACAGTACTTACACCATATCAAATTGATGAAACTGAATATATTGATGGTGGAGTTTTAAATCCACTTCCGATTGATTGTCTTCCTCCTGCTGATTACGATTTGATTGTAGCTGTGGATTTAAACTCAAGAATTTCCTATCATCCACCTTCTGGATTTCTTCCAAACCCTGAAGAAGAAAGTAAAACCTTGCAAATTTTCCAGAAAGCAATTACCAAATGGTATAATAATGCTACAGGGGGTAGTTCAAATGAAGTTGAACAAAAGAAACCTGCCAAAAAGCTAGGTATGCTTGACCTAATGAAGGAGAGTATTGATCTTATGCAAAACAGGATTACTGAGCTTACCATTGATAAGTACCCTGTTGATATTCTTATAGAAATTTCAAAACAAGCTGGTTCTACATTCGATTTTCATAGAGCAGAAGAATTCATTTCACTTGGAAAAGAATTGATGGAAAAGCAATTAGAGCACTTTTTAAAGAAAGAGGATGAGTTTTTTGGATAATGGCATCGGGTTATTTGGTAATACAGATGTTTATTTAATTGACCTAATTATAAAAGGGAAGTTTAATTTATCCCAAAAAATACTTGATGTTGGTTGTGGAGAGGGTAGAAATTTAAAGTGGTTTCTGCAAAACAGGTTTGATGTTTATGGTGTAGATCTTAATCCTGCAGCTATAAGAATGATTCAAATGTATGCTGCTTCAATTGACGGGCGTTATAAAAATGAAAAAGAGCGGTTTATAATTGGGTCAGCAGGAGATTTACCATTCGCACCGGCTCAATTTGATGTTATAATTCACAGTGCAGTTGCTCATTTTGCTAAAGATAAGACTGAGTTTATTCAATGGTGGGAAGAATCAATAAAAGTTTTGAAGCCTGACGGAATCTTATTTATGCGAACTTCAATTACTTATTTACAAAAGAATCGTGATAACGATACACCCTTTTCTTTCATTCCGGATTATGATTTAATAAATAGTTTAGTCTCTGAACATAAATTAATTGAACCGATAAAAATTGTTGAAGTACCTGCAAAGGGAAGGGAAATGGGAGTCATTGTTCTTAAAAAGCAATCGAACTAAATTGATTGTAATAAAATCATAAATATTGATTAAACTGAATTGATATATTTGATATAGTTTTATATTTATTTTTTAGTCCTGAGGTAATTTTTTTGAGATGATAAAATTTAATTCAATTCGTTCAAGGCTTATTCTTAGTTTTCTGGTATCATTTGTATTCAGTTTGCTGATCTATATTTTTCTTATTGGCGGTGATTTTACAGCAAGGAAGAATATAGAAAATGGAATTGTAATCACTGAGAAGATATCAACAAAATTATCTTTAGTAAAGTATAATGTTAATGAGGCTATTTCGCTCTCATTATTTAACAAAAAAATAAATTCTCAAATTTTACGAGATGAAAATGAGTTATTAAAAGAGGCTAAGCAGCAACTTGTTGATATTGATTCTCTTTGGAAAAACCTTCCTGAAGAAGGACAGATATTAAATAAATCTTTGCTGATAATAAAAAACAATTTTTATCAGCTCTCTGCTGATATTGCTTTTTTTGAGAAAGCTATCGAAAATGAAACTTCTTTATCATCAGAAATAAGATCAATTACATTTGAAGCTGATTCGGTAACAGGCATGATTGATCCGACTCAGGTTAATGAAGTCTTATCTGAATTATCTGAAAAAGTAAACGCAAGTCCAAAATGGGCTACATTTTATTTAAATAATATTGCTGAAAAGCAAAATAATTTTTCTGCTGAAATTGAAGAAGTCGTTGCAGTATTAACCAAAATAAGCTTTGATAAAAAAGAAGATATTCTTGGCACATTAAGCTTGAGGTTTAATTTGGGTATTACCTTTATTGTGATTTTTGCAATACTGGTTGCTGTGATGACCTACCTTGTTCAAGGAAATATCAGCGAATTAATTAATAGAGTTAACCAGCGAGTTAGTGAACTAAGCAAGGGTAATTTACCAGAGACCAGAAAATCAAACCTTAAGGAAACAGCAGAAATTCATGAATCCATCAATACCCTAACTGAAAACCTAAGAGCAGTAAAATTATTTGCTCTTGAAGTAGGGCAGGGTCAATTCGATAATTCAATTACTGTTTTTGAGAAAGGTAGCGAGTTAGGAGATTCATTAGCGGAAATGCGTGATAGTCTTAAAACTGTATCAGATGATGCAGAGATAAGAAACTGGGCCAACAAGGGCTATGCCGAATTCGGGGATATGCTAAGAAAGCACTCTGATGATTTAAAATCTCTTGGACAAGAATTAATTACTAATTTAGTTAAATACCTGAAGGTTAATCAGGGAGGTTTGTTTATAGTAAATGGTGATGAATCACAAGGCGATGATGTTACTATCAGTTTAGTAGGAGCTTATGCTTTTGATCGTCAAAAATTCTTGAAACAAGAACTAATTCCGGGAGAGGGCCTTGTGGGGCAATGTTATCTTGAGCAAAAGTCAATTTATCTTGAAGAACTTCCAGAAGATTATGCAACTATTAAATCAGGTTTAGGAGGAGCATCGCCATCTTCCTTATACATTGTACCATTAAAAGTAAATGGAAAAGTATTCGGAATAATTGAACTAGCATCATTTAATATCTTTAAAGAGCACGAGAAGCAATTTATTGAGAATCTTTCTGAAAATATAGCCTCTGCCATCTCTTCTGTAAAGATTAATCAAAACACAAAAAGGTTACTGGAGGAGTCTCTGGAGTTAACAGAGCAAATGAGATCTCAGGAAGAGGAAATGCGTCAGAATATGGAGGAGCTTCAGGCAACTCAGGAAGAAATGATGCGAGGAGCCAAGGCTATTCAGGAAAAGGAAGAAAGATATAAGAATACATTTGATAGCATAGAAGAGGGAGTGATTTTATTAGACAAAGATTATAGTATTATCATGGCTAATAAATCTTCCAAAAATGAGTTTTCTTTCACTATTCGTGAAAATGATAATTTCCTGAATTGTTTACCTGCTAACCTGGATAAAGCACAATGGAAAGAATATTTTGATAAAGCGTTTAGTGGCGAGAAACAAACATTTGATAACAGCATAATTGATGGAAACCCTGAAACGAATCATGAAATAAAAATCTATCCGATAGAAAATAATGGTAGAATTGATTCGATTGCTATTTATTCCAGAATCTATAAGGCAATTCATGTTAATGGAAATGGGAATGGAAAAGATATTAGTCCTGAAGACCTTGCCAAGTTAAAAAATATCTATAAGGGTTTAAGCGGGGATTCTAATTAGGCTATTCTCCAATAACGGTGATAACAAGTTTTCGTGAGCCACCATGATTACGGTGTTCTCCAAGATATATTCCTTGCCAGGTTCCGGAGTTTATCTTTCCATTTGTTATTGGAATTTGAACCGAAGAACCAAATAGGGCACTTTTTATATGAGCAGGCATATCATCCGGGCCTTCGTATGTATGTATAAAATAGGGTTCATTTTCAGGAATAGCATTATTTATAAAGCTCTCCATGTCAATTCTGACATCCGGGTCGGCAGCTTCATTGATAAATATTGAAGCAGAAGTGTGCTTAATAAATACATTGAGAATACCTGTGTTGATTGGGCAGTCAGTCAGAGCATTTTCTATTTCATGTGTAATTATATGAAAACCCCTGCTTCGAGGTGATAATATGATTTCTTTTTGAAAAACACTCATTGCCCAATAAATTCAAAAGCTCCTGCGTCTGGTGCCGAGTCCCTATCTTTTCCAAGGATATCGTTTGTAACACCTTCAGGAAGACAAAAATTAATTGCAGGACTTTCAGCTTTTATAGAATAGTCGAACTCACCTGCATCAGTAAACAAAGGATCCTCATCAACTAAATTAATATCAATTAGATAACTTTGATCTATATCTAACCAACCGAAGATATTTGAGCTGAATGATATGGAGTTGTTTTGAGAGTCAACTTCTTGAATGATAACCGATGAATTATAAGGAGACCAAATAATGGAATTTTTAACCAGCAGGTTTAAAGGTTTTAAAATCGTTGATCCATCTGAAAGTGGGATATTATCACTAAATCCGGTGACAGGGTTTTGAATAGCCAGAACACCAGAACCTGCATTGATAGTACTATGTATAATATTAATATTCCCACCACCTAGTGCAGAAAAAGCCTGTTCTCCAGCTTCGCCAACCACTACATTTTCAAGATCAAAATCTGTAGAAAAAGCCAGAATACCATGTGATAGAGAGTTAATGATCTGAGTATTTTTAATAATCAAATCAGTTTCTGACTCATCAGGATCACCTAATCTTAAACCGAAAGTGGCATTTTTAATAATTACATTATTAATTGTTGACCCCAGACTGTTTTCAAGAAAGTATATTCCGTCCCATTGTCCTGGCGTTATTTCATAAACACCATCTTGCCTGCTCTGAATAAATATTACTTTTTCAGAGAATGTGCCTTCAATGTTTAGGCCTCCCTTTACCAAAAGCCTTGAGTTATTTCCCATAAAGAAAATAACATCTGGTTCTACATTAACATTAACCAGACTATCAATGTAGGCGTTATTTTTAATGTGAATTCTACTTCCAGATTTTATTGTGGTGTCGTTTCTGAAGATAAAATCATCCAAAACCTTAACATCCTGACTAAAACCTTCAATCACAACCGGATTTGAATATAAGTTATCGATAATCAGGTCATCATAAACAGGGACGGGGTTTTTAGTGTTTTGAGAAGTAAAATATGCTTCAATCAAAATTTCCAGACTATCTCCGCCTCTGAGTTTGACATTCGAAAACTCCTTTCCTTTTTGTCCTTTAATAATAAGAGTAAAAGGGGAGGATGTTCCCGATGATAACTTAATGGAATTGATGGTTATGTTATTGCCTCCAGGATTAACGATTTTATATCGTTTGGAAGGAGATGAAGTATTTATCAATAATGTGTCAAATGAAACAGTGTCTTGCAAAAAGACCTGGGGCTCACTTAATATATCAAAGGGAGCATCTTCAGATATGCAAGAACCAACTCCCAGTGATATAATAATAAATAAAAATATTTTACGAGGATTAACCTTCATTATCCTCCTGCATTTTTTCAGTATGTTCTGCAATACGAAGTTGTTCGATAAAATTTCCGATATCACCATCCATCACAGTTGGTAAATTGTGAACACTCATATTAATTCTGTGATCGGTAACTCTACCCTGAGGATAGTTATATGTACGGATTTTATCACTTCTGTCGCCACTACCAACCATTGATTTTCTCATTCCACCTACTTCATCATTGTGTTTTTTAAGTTCAATTTCATAAAGTCGGCTTCGAAGTACTCCAAGAGCTTTTTCAAAGTTTTTAATCTGAGATTTTTGGTCTTGACAAGTTACTACCAGTCCTGTTGGGTTGTGAGTTAGCCTTACTGCAGAATATGTCGTGTTTACAGACTGACCTCCCGGACCCGAAGAACAGAAAGTATCTTTTCGGATATCATTCATATCCAGGTCAACTTCGACTTCATCCATTTCTGGTAAAACAGCAACCGAAGCAGCTGAAGTATGAACCCTTCCCTGAGTTTCGGTAGCCGGGACTCTTTGAACCCGATGCACACCAGATTCAAATTTTAATTTACCGTATACATCTTCACCCGAAACAGTACTAATAATTTCTTTATAACCTCCGGCGGTACCTTCTGTAAGGTCAAGTACACGTAAAGACCAACCTTCTTTTTCAGCAAAACGCTGATACATTCTAAATAAATCACCAGCAAAAATTGCAGCTTCATCACCACCAGCTCCAGCACGGATCTCAAGGATTGCATCCTTACTGTCATTTGGGTCTTTAGGGATTAATAACTTTTTAAGATCGTCAAAAAGCTGTTCCTTTTTTGGAGAAAGGTCATCGATCTCTGATTTAGCCATTTCTCTAAACCCAGGATCTTTTTCAGTTTCGAGAACATGTTTGGCTTCTTTTAGGTTTGAATCAACCAAACAGTACTCATCATAAACTTTTACAATCTTTTCCAGATCCTTATATTCTTTATTTAAAGAGGTAAATTTCTTAATATCCGATGCAATGTCCGGTTGTATTAACAATTGTCCTACTTCTTCAAATCTTTCTTTTATATCTTCGAGCTTATCGATCATATATTCATTGTTTAACGAACAAAGTTAATAATAAAACGAATTTTTCACCTTATACTAAAACTATTCATTAGATTTATAGATTAAAATTATTCTTCCAAGAGTAAATTATTTTTTATCTGTTATTATTTTTAATTTGTCAGACATGAAAAAAATTATTTTTTTGATATGTTTTCTTACAGCAGTACATCTTTCTGCACAGGATTACAAGTTTCATGCTACTTTTATATATAATTTTACAAAATATATTCAATGGCCTCCAGCTTATAGCCAGGGAGATTTTGTTATTGGTGTAGTCGGTGATTGTGAATTGATCGATTATTTGAACACATTAGCACAATCGAGGAAAGCAGGAAACCAGAGTTTTAAGGTTGTAAAGTATAATAGTCCGGGTGAAATAACTAACCCACCTCATATTGTATTTGTTCCTAAAACTAAGAGTGGTTTACTACCTACTGTACTCGGGAAAGTTGCTTCTGGATCTACATTGGTAATAACAGAAGAACCAGGGTTAGCAAGTAAAGGCAGCGGAATAAATTTTGTATTTGAAGGCGGCAAGCCAAGGTTTGAATTAAACCTTGATGCTACAAATGCTGCCAGGTTAAAAGTTTCCAGCGAATTACAAAGGCTGGCAACTGTAATATAATTTTTTTTAGTAGCTAAATTTTTAACTGAGCTCACGCTATGAAAAACAGACGAATTGGTCTGAGGCTAAAAGTCTTAGGAGGATTTTTAATTCTCATTTTGCTTTTCACTATTAATGCAATTTTTACGGTGATTACTGTTAATGAGAATAACAGTACTTTAGATCGTCTTGCAAATATTGTAAGACCGTCATCAGATGCATTAGCAGAATTTGATGACTTAGCTCTTCGTACAAAAATGTATACCACCAACTGGGTATATCTACAAACGAACACCGCAGATAAGAAAAAACTTGAGCTTATTCATGATTATGAATACAAGGAACTGAAAGGTAAACTTGAAAACCTTAAGGAAAACTGGGCTCCGGCTGATACTGCGAAACTTGACACTGTTTTTCAAACATACGAACAGGTTTTAATGATAAGTCGTGAAGACATCATGTCTCAATTGCAAAAATTTACAGACTATGATGATGCGGCTCTTAAATTTACCGCTGAAACAGCACTTGAATCTTTAATCCCTCTAACTGACTCTTTACAAAACCAGATTACGGAATTAAGGAAAAGGAAAGAATCAGAAACAAAAACTGCTGATGAAGAATTAAGCTCATCGCTTGAGCAATTAAAATCTTCATCAATAATTGTTGCGATTGTTCTAATAGTAATAGGAGTTGTATCGAGTTTGGTTGTTGCAAATTCAATAACAAGACCGGTTAATCAGCTTAGAGATGTTATTAATAAATTAGGTAAAGGAGAAATTCCAGAAACCAACTCTGTTAATCAAAGTAATGATGAGATCGGAGATATGGCATATGCGGTAGAAAACCTTGCTGAAGGACTTAAAGAAACATCTTATTTCGCTGAGAAGATTGGTAACGGAAATTACGATGCTGAATTTACTCCACTTAGTGAGAATGATACACTAGGAAATGCTCTTATCGAAATGCGTGACAACCTAAACAGAGTTGCTCAGGAAGATAAAAAGCGTAGTTGGGCTACTGAAGGTCAGGCGAAATTTGGTGAACTATTAAGAACAAATAACGATAACCTTAAAAAGTTAAGCGAAGAAATAATTACAAACCTTGTAAAGTACCTTAAAGCTAATCAAGGTGGATTATTTATAGTAAATGATACTGAAGAAGAGCCATTTCTTGACTTAATGGCATGTTATGCTTGGGATAAGAAAAAGTATCTTGATCAAAAAGTATACTCTGGTGATGGCTTAACTGGTCAGGCATGGCTAGAAAAAGACAAAGTTTATATCACTGATGTTCCTGAGGATTATATCAGAATTACAAGTGGACTTGGTGATGCTAATCCAAATAGTATTCTTATCGTACCTTTAAAAATTAATGAAGAGGTTTACGGAGTTGTAGAACTTGCAAGCTTTAATCTTTTCGAAGATCATGAAATTGAATTTGTTGAAAAGATTGCTGAAAGTATAGCTTCTTCAATTAGTAGTGTAAAAGTAAATGAGCGTACTCAAAACCTTCTAGAAGAATCTCAAGAGCTAACAGAACAAATGAGATCTCAGGAAGAAGAAATGCGTCAGAATATGGAAGAGCTACAGGCTACTCAAGAAGAGATGGAGCGAAGCCAAAGAGAGAGAGAAACCAAAGAGAATATCATTAGTAACTCGCTGCAAATAGTTGAGCTTGATTCATCATTCAAGTTTAATCATGTAAACAATCTGTTTACAGCAGCTTTAGGATATTCTGATTCAGAAATTTACAATAAGACTTATTTAAGTCTGGTTCAAAACACTACTGCTTATGAGCAAATGGTATCAGATTTAAAACAAGGAATTACCTGGAAAGGAAATATTCAGTTAAAGAGTAAAAGTGGCAAAGATGTTTCATGCATGGTGATCGGTGGAATGGTAAAAGACCTGATCAGCGGGGAACAAAAATATACTCTTTACTCACTTGAATTGAAATAATTATCTGAACTTTAAGTATGAAGTCGAGTTTAGCTGCCATACTTATAGCATCTGTGGGAATTTTATCCTGCCAGATTGACGAAAAGGAAAGACAAAAGCTTTCTGAAGTTCAAAGACAGATGGAAAAGAATGAGCTGGTGAAAGTATCCAGAGAGGATATTTTCTCTGCTGCTCAAAAACAATCTGTATTTATTGGTAAGGCATTGAGAGATCAAGGAGTTAATGAATTAACAATTGATTCTTTAGAACAGAAGTTTAAGGCAGAGATAGTTTTTTTGTCTACGGATGATTTAGATTCAATGACTGAAGCTTCTTCAAAAGAGCTAGAAGTTTTTGAGGCATATAAATATCAGTTCAAAAATGCTGGGCAGCTTGATGATAATGTTCAGTTTATTAATAACGATCAACAGCTAGCCTATGATTTTCCGGTTAACCGGGATTCAATTGAAGGAATTTGGCATGTTGTTGTAAGTAGAAAAGATGTAATATTAGAAGAGCTTAATAAGTAAATTAAGTTCAAAACATAAAAAAAGAGTTCGTTGATTACCAGCGAACTCTTTTTTGTTTTAAGTATCTATCAAATATTATTCAGTAAAATAGCTGATAAGGTTTACACCAAAGTATACATCTGAAATTGTAAGTATAAAGATTACCCCTAGTACAATTGGACATAGGTAGCAGATACAAAATGATATATACTTACTTAAGAATGAGCCTTTAAATGTACCCGGAAATCCTTGTTCGATTTCTTCCATAAGGTTTTCCTTCTTCCATACATACCCAGCAAATAAGGTTATTAACAATCCTCCTAATGGAAGGAATGTATTTGAACTCAGGTTTTCAATAAAAGTCATGAAGTCAATTGACTCTCCCGAAGGATATGTAAGGAACTTATTTAATGCTGGTACTGAACCCTGACTTAACATGGAAGGAATTCCCAGTAAATAAATAAATCCGGCAATCAGCCATACAGCATTAGTTCTTTTGATTTTTATTTCATCAACAAAATATGAAACAGGAACTTCAAGTAAAGAAACCGTAGAAGTAAGAGCAGCAAAACTTAAAAGAAGGAAGAATACTGCACCAACGATAATTCCCAACGTAGCTCCAAATGATTCAAAAACACCAGGTAGGGTAACGAAAATTAACCCAGGTCCTCCATCAACGCCCTCCATTGTACCATTAGTAATATATGCAACAAATGGGAACATCATTAAGCCAGCTATAAATGCAATACCTACATCAGTCATTGTAATGAATGCTGCTGAACTAACTATATTGTCTTTTTTACCAACATAGCTACCATAAGTGATCAATGCACCCATACCAAGGGATAATGAGAAGAAAGCTTGACCTAGAGCATTCAGTGCAACCTCTAAAGTGATTTCGCTAAAATCAGGAACAAGATAAAATGAAATTCCTGTCATTGCATGCTCCAGCGTGAATGCATAAGCTACTAACGATAGTATCAAGATTACCAAAACAGGCATTAAAATTTTTGATGCTTTTTCAATACCTCCTGAAATTCCTTTAGAAACAATAAAGGCTGTTGCCGCCATAAATAATAAACTCCAGATTGAAATCAGGACAGCATTGTTAGTAAACTCTCCAAACTTTTTTCCAATTTCGAAGTTACCCTGGATCATCTCAACGAAATATCCAAGAGCCCACCCTGCAACTACATTATAAAATGAAAGGATAAACACTCCACTTAATATTCCAAGGAAACCAACTGATGCCCATTTTGGAAAACCAAGTTTTTTGAATGCGCCAACAGGGTTTAATTGCGTTTTTCTACCGATTGCTATTTCTGTAAGCATTACCGGGAAACAAAGAATAAAACAAAAAATGAGGTACATTATTAAAAATGCTGCACCGCCACCTTCTCCAACTTCGAAAGGAAACTTCCATATATTTCCAAGTCCAACTGCCGATCCGGCTGCTGCTAATATGAATCCTATCTTACTTGAGAATCCGCTTCTTGTAGCCATTATTTATTTATAGGTTTTGTGGTTGTTTAGTTTAATGTACATAGCTCCCGGCATTAATATCAATGGATGTTCCTGTTAAATGGTCTGCCTTACCACTTAGTAGAAAGACCACCGTTGGCGAAATATCCTCGGGAGTTGTAAGTTTTTTTAAAGCAATGTCATTTAATGCATAATCTTCGCCATACTGATCAATAAAATCCTGAGCCATGTCAGTTCTGGTAAAACCAGGAGCTATTTCAAAAGCTTTTATTCCTTGCTTACCATAAGCCCTGGCAATTGATTTTGTTAGAGACACTAAAGCCCCTTTTGAAGCTCCGTAAGCCAGATACTCTGCAGTATCTCCTCTATATGCTGCACGGGAACTAATATTTATTATTCTTCCCTCACCAGTAGAGATAAACAATTCAATAGCAAGCTTGCATAAATAGGCTACGGCTCTTGTATTAACAGCAAAGGTTTTGTCCCATTCAGCTAGCCATTCATTATCATTTTCTTTTAAAAGATCCGATGAAAAAGCAATCCCGGCATTATTTACTAAACCTGTAACAGTTCTGAAATTAATTGCTTCTGACCACGACTGTTTTATTTCATTAGTATTACTTAAATCAGTAGTCAGGAGATTTAAATTTTCGGGATATTCTTTTTTAAGACCTTTTAGATCTTCGGAAATAGTTGTGCTAACACTTGAGACAAAAGCACCAGAATTAAGCAGATCGCTTACAATCGACAGGCCTATTCCTCTGCTTCCACCTGTAACAAAAATGTGTTGATCTATTAAATTAAGATGCATAATTGCCTGTAAAAAAAATTACAATCTGTAAAGTGATAAAATTTTTAGTCTTATTCAAAGAATAATTGCACGAATTTTGGGGTTGTTAGATATAGTTAAATTATTATCTGTGGAATTTTAAAATTAATATTAATTTTCCTGTTCATAAAAATATTACAGCTATGAGAAAACTAAATATTGTTGTTTTTCTTCTATTTGCGTTCGTCACACTTAACATAAGTGCGCAGAAAAAATTCCCTCAGTTATCTGGTGAGACAGTAACTGATAAAAAACTTACTTTGCCTAATGACACAAAAGGGAAGTTTACACTTGTCGGTTTAGCCTACAGTAAAAAAGCCGAAGACGATTTAAATACTTGGTTTCAACCTGTCTATGATCGTTTTGTTGCTGATGCCGGTGGAGGACTTTTCTCTGATTTTATGTATGACATCAATGTATATTTTGTGCCTATGTTTACAGGTGTAAATGCTGCAAGTATTGGAACAGCTAAGAATCAGGCGAAGAAAAATCTTGACCCTGAGCTGCACCCACACGTATTGTTCTACAAGGGATCAATCAAAGAGTATGAAGACACTCTTAATCTTAAAAGCAAGAATAAACCATATGTGTTTGTCTTGGATAAATCAGGCAAGATAATTTATGAGACTTCTGGACCTTGTACTTCAGCAAAATTATCTGAAATCGAAAATATAGTAAGCGAAGATTAATATGAGTAAAAGCGATCTGCATATGAGTTTCAATGGACTCCGGGTTGGAAATCACTATAAAGTTAAAAACTTTGGTGAGGTGTATATCTTTGAAGTTGTAGAAAGAATCGGGGAGTTGAATTATAAATGTAAAGATGTAGTATCGCTTGAGACTTTTGAATTTGAAGATATTATCAGGTATGGTATCGGGAAGGATTTTGACCTTGACGAATACAAGCCATTTTTAAATTAACTATTGAGGCCCGCTGTACAGGGCCTCTATTTTTTTCACCACTTCTTCCACAGCCGGACACACTTCTGTATTTTTTAAGGTTAGTGGTAAAATTTGATGTTGGCGCTTTCTGTTTGTATGTGGATACTCTTTACAAGCGGTCGGTCTGCTTTCGTACACAATGCACTTATTTTCATGACCCAGAAATGGACATGGAGTCTCATTTAAAACATAGTCACCTTCAGAATCAATATGAAGATAGGTATCGATGAATTCAGCCCGTTTCATTTTCAGGGTCTTGGATAACCTGTTAATATCGGCATCATAAAATATCGGGCTGGTTGTTTTGCAACAATTTGCACATTCTAAACAATCAATAACCTCGAAGGCTTCATCATGGAATCGTTGAAAGTCCTGATCAAGGGATTTAGGTTTAGATTTCTTAAGCTTTCTAAAAAGTTGTTTTCTTTCCTTACTCATCATACCAATATCATCATGATGAATGTCCCTAAAATAAAAATCCAGGAGACATCCATGAAAACCCAGAAGGCATGGAGCAAAGATAGTTTCATTTTTTGAAATGGATTGGTGAAATATATTAGATTTTTAACGGGATCAGATAATGATGTAAGACACGATATGAATAATGATATCATAAATACTAACCCTGCAATAATATGAAGAAGATGTAATCCACTCAATAAATAAAGCATGGTTTCAACAGCTTTACCATCAAAATAAATTTGATCGTTAAACAGGCTTATCCAGGCGAAAAGTTGAGATACCCCAAAAAGAGCAGTAAAAAGGATACCGAAGCCTAAGTATCTTTTAATATTAAGATCATTTTCTTCATCAAAAAATTTTGGCAGTTTCGAAATAAAGTAATGAGAAAAAACCAAAAAACCTGTGCTGAGGTAAAAGGTTACAGGAATTTCAATGACCTTATCTGAGTGACTAGAGCTAACAAATAACACAACAAGTAAAAAGACAAAAATTAAAGATGAACCGAAAATTGATAAATAGGTGATAGTTTGATAAGGGTGCAAAGACTCAATTTTCTCTATAGTTGATAGAGAAGTATTTTGGTCAGCGCTGGTCTTATAGACTTTCCCTTTCATATTATTATTACCAATAAATTTAAGAATTGTTTCGGCATAATTAATTTACACTAATTATCTCAACCTGACATATATCCTGATAATAATTATTTTCTGTTTTGGTTATCTTTTAATAAACCTTTAAAGCAGTTAGTCGTTGTTTTTGAATGATATTGTCCAACTTTACAGGATTCTATATTAATTGAAATAGTCAGGTATAGAGTTCGTTAATATTTAAATATTATAAGTCCAAAACAGTGAAGGCATCTTCTTTTTTAAAATTATATAGAGAAAGCAGCGAAGTAAATATTATTGCTGATAAGATAAAGCCAAATGAAGGTGTACAATTGCAACTCAGAGGAGTCAGCGGTAGCCTTGATGCAGTTTTATTTTCATCAGTATTTCTTTTGAATAAGCAAAATCATTTATTGGTTTTACATGATAAGGAAGAGGCAGCCTATTTTCACACTGATCTAAAAAACTTTTTTCCTGATAAGGACATTTTGTTTTTCCCAACTTCATACAAGCGCCCATATAGTTTTGATGAAACAGAAAATGCCAACATACTTCAAAGGGCAGAGGTGCTTAACAGAATGAACCATAAATCTCCATCAGGTGAAATTATTGTTACATATCCTGAAGCACTGACTGAAAAGGTTATTAATAAAAGGTCGCTATTACAAAACACCTGGTCTGCTACGGAAGGAGATAAGGTAGATATTGAAATATTAAGTGAGCTTTTGGTTTCTTATGATTTTGAACGAACAGACTTTGTATATGAAGCAGGACAGTTTGCTGTAAGAGGAGGAATAATTGATATTTTTTCTTTTGCGCATGACTTACCTTTCAGAATAGAGTTGTTTGGTGATGAAATAGATAGTATTCGTACCTTCGATCCAGAAACTCAAATTTCTCAGGAAAATGTTAAAACGCTTAATATTATTCCCAATGTTCAAACACGATTGTTAGAAGAGACACGTCAGTCATTTCTTGAGTTTTTACCTAGAAACACTAAGGTTTGGATAAAAGATCTGGCACAAGTTCTTGATACTGTCGATTCATATTTTGCAAAGGCCACTGAAGATTTTGGGAATGTGCTTAGCCAGTCAATGGGAACCAAAGTTGTGCTAAGCCCGGAAGATCTTTTTGAGCAAAAACAATCTTTTGAAGAACATATTGGTAAATATCCTGTGGTTGAGTTTGGTAACAGGTTTTATTTTAAAGACTCCATTGTTATAAATTATGAGTCTGAATCTCAACCAAGTATTAATAAAAATTTTACATTGTTGGGGGATACTTTGCTTGAATATCAGCAAAAAGGGTATTCGAATTTTGTAATGGCTGAATCCCAGCAACAAATAGAAAGGCTTCATAATATCTTTGAAGAAATAGACCCACTAATTAAGTTTGAGGATGTTACTGCCGGAGTAAGACAGGGGTTTGTAGATAAGAATATGAGAATAACCTGTTTTACAGACCATCAGATTTTTGAAAGGTATCATCGATTTAAAACAAAAGACAGGCATTCTAAATCAAAGGCATTAACATTAAGAGAGCTATATACTCTTCAGCCTGGTGACTTTGTTACGCACATAGATTATGGAATTGGTAGGTTTGCTGGTCTGGAGAAAGTTGATGTAGGAGGAAATGAACAGGAAGCCATCAGGTTAATATATAGGGATAATGATTTGCTATATGTTTCAATTCATTCGATTCATAAAATTTCAAAATACGCAGGTAAAGAAGGGTCTCCTCCAATAGTAAGTAAGCTTGGTTCTCCAGAGTGGGAAAACAAAAAGAAACGTGTTAAGAAAAAGGTTATTGATATTGCCGATGACCTGATTCAGTTATATGCAAAGAGAAAGGCAACTCAGGGAACTGCTTTTAGCAAGGATAATTATCTGCAGGCTGAGCTTGAGTCTTCATTTATTTATCAAGACACGCCTGATCAGGCTAAATCAACAGCTGATGTCAAGGCCGACATGGAAGAACCACACCCGATGGACAGACTTGTTTGTGGAGATGTTGGTTTCGGAAAAACAGAAGTTGCTATTCGTGCCGCATTTAAGGCTGTAAATGACAGCAAACAGGTTGCCATTCTGGTTCCTACAACCATTTTGGCAATGCAGCATTTTCATACTTTCTCAGAAAGACTAAAGGATTTTCCTGTTAAAATAGATTATATAAACAGGTTCAAGTCAACCAAGGATATAAAGAATATCCTAAAAGAAACTGAAGAAGGAAAAATTGACATTCTTATAGGAACACATAGAATTGTAAATAAGGATGTAAAGTTTAAAGACCTTGGTTTACTAGTAATTGACGAAGAGCAAAAATTTGGTGTTAAGGTGAAAGAAAGACTCAAGGAAATGAGAGTTAATGTTGATGTTTTAACCTTGACAGCGACTCCAATTCCAAGAACACTCCATTTTTCTTTAATGGGTGCTCGTGATTTAAGTATTATTCAAACACCACCACCAAACCGGCAGCCTGTAACTACCGAGCTTCATACATTTAATGAAGATATTATCAGAGATGCGGTGAGTTATGAATTAAGAAGAGGAGGTCAGGTGTTTTTTGTTCATAATAGGGTTAATGACATTGAGTCTGTTGGAAATATTATTCTAAAACTAGTTCCTGATGCCAGAATAGGTATTGCCCATGGACAGATGCAGGGTCATCAGCTTGAAAAAGCTATGCTCAGATTTATTGAAGGTGAGTATGACGTGTTAGTGTCAACCAATATTATTGAAGCTGGATTAGATATTCCGAATGCTAACACAATTATTATAAATCAGGCACATATGTTTGGTCTTTCTGATTTGCACCAGATGAGAGGTAGGGTTGGAAGAAGCAACAAAAAAGCCTTTTGTTATTTACTTACGCCACCAACTATCGGCCTTTCTACAGATGCCAGAAAAAGGTTGAGTACTCTGGAAGAGTTTTCAGACCTTGGTGACGGATTTAAAGTTGCAATGCGTGACCTCGATATCAGGGGAGCTGGAAATTTATTGGGAAGTGAACAAAGTGGGTTTATTACAGACCTGGGATTTGATACATATCATAAAATTCTTGATGAGACTATCCAAGAGCTAAAAGAAAAGAAATATAAAGATCTGTTTCACAAGGAGCTTTCTGAAAAAGTTAAGAACCTGGTAGCGGATACAAATATTGAAACAGATATGGAAATTTTGATTCCTGAAGATTATGTTTCAAATATTGCAGAAAGACTTAGTCTTTACAATCAAGCCGATAACCTGAAAAATCAGGAAGAACTGGATAAGTTTGAAAAAAACCTTAGAGACAGGTTTGGTCCATTACCTGAAAGTGTAAAATCTCTGCTTGAAACTGTTGAGTTGAGATGGTTGGCTCAGCAACTTGGGTTTGAAAAACTAAATTTAAAGAGCAATACTATTAAGGCATTTTGTCCGCCATCTGAAAAAGAAGAGTATTATAACTCTCCAGTTTTTGGGGCTGTAATTAGCTATATACAGCAAAACCCAAGGTCATGCCGTATGAAAGAAACAGGAAAAAGGCTTGTTCTTACTGTTCAGGATGTTGATTCTGTAGCAAAAGCCAAGGAAGTACTTCAAGAAATGCTTCCTCAGCCAGTTGCAAGTTCTTAATTATCATTTATAGCAGTTAAAATTTTATCTGCCATTCGTTGAATTTCTTCGGAAGGGATGAATCCTCTTGCCATTAGATAAATAGTTTCATCAACTCTCATAAACAGGGTTGGGTAACCTTTAACACCTAATGCAGCAGCGAACTTAAATTCGTCATAAGTTTTTTCGAGATACTCTCTGCTTGAAAACCTATTGTAAAAGTCCTCAAAATCTAGCCCCGAGCTTTCGACAATATCTTTATAGTTTTCCGGAATATTAGGATCTATTCCGTCATAATAAAGCATCGACTGAATTTTATGAGCATATTCCAGGCTTTTGCTTCTGTCTATTGCCTTCATTGTCCGGAGTGCTCTGGCGGGAACTTCTGAATTTAAAACCATCGTTCCTTCTCTTAGCACACCATTTATAAAGGCATCACCAAATTTGACACCGGTTCTTTCTTCAACAGTTTTAGAAGACTTTGAAATAAATGGAGCAATTGCACCAATTGGCCCAACTTGCTCACCTAAAATCATGCCGCCACTATATACGGAGATTTCGAAGGTACTATTATTGTCTTCCATAAATCTTTTAATGTGATTACTAAAACCGTAGCACCAACCACACAAAGGATCAAAAACGTAAATCAATTCATTTTTTGCCATAGGGTTTTTAACGAAACAACACTAAAAGTGTTCTATCACTTTTACCATTAAAGTAATTCTGATTGATTTTTGATTGTTTACGATCTATTTTGAGGTTTACTAATATATAAATCTCAAATTATGCATGAGTAAAATTATAATATACCAAGAATGTTAAAATTGACTGGTTGTTCAAAGCTTAAGAAAATTTTGATTATCAGTTTTATATTTTGGCCAATTGTTCATCGTTTTTTGGGGAAATTGATTTTTGATTATAAGATAAATAATTCTAAACCGTTTAAACTAACTTTTAACTATGACTGATTATTCAGATGCAGGAGAAAGGGCTTCAGGGTTCCTGCGAAGATATGGTAGATTTCTAATAATTGGAGTTTTGATACTCATTACAATTATTACTACAGTTAAGCCTGTTGGAACCGAAGAGGAGGGTGTTGTTATCTTTCTCGGAAAGTATTCAAGAACCGTTAACCCTGGCTTGAATTTTATTTTACCTTTCGGAATAGAGAAAATGTATAAAATACCTGTACAAAGGCAATTGAAGCAGGAATTTGGTTTTCGCACGGAAGATGCTGATGTGAGAACGACATATTCTACAAGTAATTTTTCAGATGAATCGCTTATGCTGACAGGAGACTTAAACCTGGCAGATGTTGAATGGGTAGTGCAATATCGTATTACAGATTCTTATAATTACCTGTTCAAAGTTCGTAATGCTGAAGACGCTCTTCATGATATGGCTGAAGCTGCTATGAGAAAGATAGTAGGTGACAGAACTGTAAACGAAGTAATTACAATCGGTAGGCAGGAAATCGCAACTGAAGTAGAAAGACTTCTTCAGGAAATGTGTAACGAGTATGAAAACGGAATCAGAATCGACCAGGTTGTTTTGCAGGACGTTAATCCACCTGAGCCTGTAAAACCATCATTTAATGAGGTGAATGAAGCATTACAGCAAAAAGAAACACTAATTAATCAAGCTGAGTCGGAGTATAACAAAGTAATTCCGAGAGCTAGAGGTGAGGCACAGCAAACAATTGAAAGAGCTGAGGCATACTCTTTAAACAGGGTAAACCGTGCCAAAGGTGAGGCAGAAAGGTTTAATTCTTTATATAGCGAATATATTAAAGCTCCTGAAGTAACCAAAAAGAGGATTTATTATGAAACTATGGAGCGAATACTACCTAAAGTACAAGGCAAAACAATTATTGATGAGTCAGGGAAAAATGTACTCCCGCTTTTAAATCTTAACGGTACTTCAAACTCTGAGAAATAATGAAAAAGGCAAAGATTTTAATTTATATACTAGGTATTATTCTGATTATTGGTTCTTTGACAAGCACATTTATTGTCAATGAATCGAGACAGGCAATTGTAACTCAGTTTGGTAAGCCTGTAGGTGAACCAAGAATAGAGCCCGGACTTTATTTTAAGATACCATTTATCCAAAAAGTCCAGTTTTTTGATAAGCGTTATCTTAAATGGAATGGTGATCCAAACCAGGTAACTACTAAAGATAAGAAATACATTTTTGTAGACACTTATGCTAGATGGCAGGTGACCGATCCTTTGAGGTTCTTTATCCGACTTAGAGATGAAAGGTCAGCGCAATCAAGGTTAGATGATATTCTTGATGGTGAAACCAGAAATGCAGTAGCAAGTTTTAATCTTCTTGATCTTATCCGATCAACAAATAGAGAACCGGTAGTTTCTGAAGATTATCTTCAAGAGCTTGACGAGCTTGAAAAAATTTCTGTTGGAAGAGCAAAAATCGAAGAAATGATTCTTGAAAAGGCCAATGAGCGTACTGCAGACCTAGGAATAAAAATTCTTGATATTCGATTTAAACGAATGAACTACGTCGATGAAGTCAGAGACCGTGTGTATGACAGAATGATCAGTGAAAGAAAGAGAATTGCTGATCAGTTTAGATCTGAAGGTCAGGGAGAGGCAAGTAAAATTCAAGGTAATAAAGAACGTGATCTGGCGAAGATTCAATCAGAAGCTGTTGAAGAATCTGAAATTATTAAAGGTAAAGCTGATGCTGAAGCTACTTCCATTTATGCCGCTGCATATAATAAGAATGGCTCTTCAAGAGACTTTTATTCTTTCCTTAGAGCAATGGAATCACTTGAGAAATCTTTTGATGATAAAACAAATATTGTAATTACAACTGATAGCGATCTGTATAAATATTTAAAGCAGGCTGACTAAAATTCAGTTGATTATTAATAATCCAATGAAGCAGATGTTTAGCAGTATAGAAGCTATGGCATTCTGCTTCATTGTTTGTTTGAAAGTAACTTCTTTCTTTCCCTGCCTTATATATTTCATGTACCATATTGTAAGGTTCAATTGAATTGGAATAGTACATATTATTGCCCAGAAGGCATAAGATAGACCCTTGTTCAAGAATAGAAAAACGATAAGGATTAGACCTGAGATACTTAATAGGGCCATAGAAAACAGAAAAGTTCCTTTAATTCCCAGTTTAAGGCTAATTGTATTATCACCTCTGGAAGAATCTTCTTCATGTTGATAAATCTGTGTTATCGGATATGAACCATAAAGCATCATAGAAGCAATAATTGCCGCAAATATGTGATTAGTACTAAGTAGGTTTTCAGTTGAAGGGCTATTAATAACAATTACACTCATTAATACCCATGCTCCTTGAAAAAAGCCAACAATAGCCCAGCTTGTCCAAGGGTATTTTTTTAAACGAATTAACGGGTAACTATAAGCTCTTGAAACTAATATATATAAGAAACAAAAAGCTGTAAACCATATTCCTATGAAAATATATGCTAAAGATAAAGCACTTATATCTAACAGGTTGGCAGCCACTAATAAAGTATTATTAACCTTAGGGGGAGATTTTAACCCACCAATACTTCCTTCATCTTTATCATAATAGCTATTAAACCCATTACTAGCAGGATAAATTAATAAATGCCAGATAATAAAACCAAGGACACTTTTTTGAACATTAATACTATCCGTCACTGATAATCCAAATAGATAAATCGGGGAAAGGAATAGTGAAAAAGGAAATCTTAAATGTAGTAATGTTGATTTTATTCTCTTATCCATTCCGTTTTTTCAGTTATTGGTGATCGACGGCCTTTAGGCCATGGTTTATCAGTATTACCAATATATAAAAATCCCAACAACTGATCATTATCTGATAATCCGAAAAATGGCAACGCCTCTTTTTCATAAGTTATACCCCCTGACCCCCAATAACAACCAACTTTATGTGCAGAAGCTGTTAGCCACATATTTTGAACAGCGCAGGCAACTGCAGAAACTTCCTCAATTTCCGGAACAGATTGTTTTATATCTCTTTTCATTCCAATGGAGATAATATGACTGCATTTAAGAGGTTTGGTTTTTAGCTTATCATATGTAGCATCTTTAAATGTATTCTTTTCCGAAGCGATTTTTTTATATAATTCCGATTGAAAATCTGCAAGTTTATTAATGCCCTCGCCAGTAAAAACTGAGAACCTCCAGGGTTGGGTTAGGCGATGGGTTGGCGCCCAGTTAGCAGCTTCTAGCATTTCTTCAATAATGTGGTCATCAACCGGAGCATCATTAAAAGCAACAGGGTAGACAGCTCTTCTATTTTGAATAATTTCTCTTAATGTAAGTATTTGATTACTATTGTCTGGCATTTATATCTGACGTTTTGATCTAATTATTATATTTGGAAAGCAATTTAAGAAATATAATGGCAAAAATAATTTCCTTTATTTCGCGTAAAGGCGGAACCGGTAAAACAACCAATGCAATTAACCTGGCGACAATGCTTAACAGCCTTGGTTACAAGATAGCATTAATTGAAACAGATAATAATTACACCCTTAATACTCTTCGAAAAATGGAGCTGTATAAAACGGGTGCTAATGAAAATAATCTCTTTCCGATAATTCCTTCCCTTGATGAAGATTGCATTGACGAGATCGAAAAACTAAAGGCAGAGGGGTCATATAATTATGTTATTGTTGACAGCGCAGGAAAGAC
Source organism: Marinigracilibium pacificum (assembly GCF_012926615.1). Classification (GTDB taxonomy): domain Bacteria; phylum Bacteroidota; class Bacteroidia; order Cytophagales; family Cyclobacteriaceae; genus Mangrovivirga; species Mangrovivirga pacifica. Next base: position 290,602 of record NZ_JABBNU010000001.1, read on the forward strand.
TACTGATAAGAATATAAAAAAGCTTTGTATAGCATCAGATATAGTTATAGTGCCAACCAGTTTATCACCAAATGACCTATTGGTAACGTATCAGACAGTCAGGGATCTTGAGCCGGCAAAAGAGTTTAATGCAAAATTAAAAATCGTTATTCTTCCAAACAGAATTCACTCTCAGACAAGAAAGGAAACAATAGCACAGGCAACAGAAGAATTAGACACAATCGTCATTGGAAATAAAGTTCCTATGAAAAACCTGTTTGTTAATTTTTCTACGATCTTATCTGAAAAAGAATATTTACCTGTAGCAAAAGAGATATTAGAGCACGTTTAATTTTTTGATTATGGCAAAGAAAAATACCCTTAAGGATTTAAATTCTTTTTTAAATCAGCAGCCAAAAAGACTTGATGCAGACGAAGCATTAATGGAAGCTCAGCAAATTGATGTATCAAGTGTGCAAGCGATAGCTAATGCAATTACTGAGCTAAGCGAAAACTCCAATAGTAAAACTGCTCAATTATTAAGCATGATAATTGAAACAGCACTAGAAAACAAAGAGAATAAATCGGCTGATGATTATTTACTTTTGAATTGTGCTGCTTATTTAAATGCAGTAAAGAAATAAGGAACGTTATTCCTTATAAATATTTTCAATCTGGGATTTGTATTTCTCGTTGAGAACTCTTCGTCTTAATTTAAGTGTTGGAGTAAGCTCACCTGACTCTATTCCCCAATCATCAGCAGTTAACTCATACTTTTTGATTTTTTCATATTGGGCAAAACGATTATTCATTTTGTCGACAGCCCCTTTTATGAGTTCCTGAATCTTTGGTTTTTCGATTAGATCGTAGTTTGATTTAAAAGGGATATTGTGCGATGATGCATAGCTTTTCAGTGATTCGAAATCAGGAAGAATAATTGCTCCCGGAAAACGCTCTCCTTCTCCTACAACCATACAGTGCTCTATAAATGGAGATTCCTTTAATGCATTTTCAATAACCTGTGGCGCAATATATTTTCCTCCGGAGGTTTTGAACATTTCTTTTTTACGATCGGTAATCTTCAAATATTTGTTATCAACAAACTCTCCAATGTCTCCGGTTTTTAGCCATCCATCTTCATCAAAAGCCTCTGCTGTTAATTCAGGTTGCTTATAGTAACCTTTCATTACATTAGGACCTTTTACAAGAATTTCTCCGTCATCTGCAATTTTAACATTTACTTTATCTAGTGCCGGGCCAACACATCCTATCCTAGGGTCATCATAAAGACTAAAACTAACACCCGGTGAAGTTTCAGTTTGTCCATATGCTTCGATTACCGGCATATCAGCAGCAAAAAATGCTCTTGTAATTTTTGACTGAAGGGCAGCGGCTCCCGATACAATAAACAATATTTCGTTACCCAATGCTTCTTGCCACTTTGAGAATATAAGTTTACGGGCAATTTTTAGTTTAAATTTATAAAAAGAGCTTTTTCCACGTGTATCATATTCATCAGCCAGATCAATTGCCCAGAAAAATAAGGCCTTTTTTAAACCTGATAATTCTAGTCCTTTGGCGACAATTTTTTGGTATATTTTCTCTAATAATCTTGGAACTGTAGTGAAAAGCTGTGGTTTAATCAGCTTTAGGTTTTCACCGATAGTGTCCATCGATTCCGCATAATAGATAGAAACTCCAAGATATATATACATACCAGAAGCTGTGCGCTCAAATATATGACATAGTGGAAGAAAGCTTAATGCCTTGCATTGGTATGCAGGTTTAACTTTCGGAAATATTTTTGATACAGCTACAAGGTTGCTTAATATGTTGCTATGGTTAAGCATAACACCTTTTGGCTTTCCTGTGGTACCAGATGTATATATTATAGTTAATAAGTCCTCCGGACTAACCGAAGAGATTGCTTTTTCCAGATCATCAACTAGCTCATCAGTAAGTTCTAACTCGTCTAAATAATCATAAAAGTACTTGTAGCCTTGATCATTTAAGAAACAAATCACTTCAGCGTCAATTCCTGCTTTTTCCAGTCCTTCAGAAGCTTTATCTGCTAATTCTTTGTCTTCACAAAAGACAATTGAAACTTCAGATTCACCGAAAATATAAGCATAATCATCTGCTGTGATAGTAGGGTAAACTGGTACAGTAATAGCTCCAATGTGTTGTGAACCAAAGTCAACAACATTCCATTCTCTGCAGTTATTGCTTATAATCCCAACCTTATCTTCCTTTTTAAGACCGTGTTGCATTAACCTCAAAGCAAGTTTGCGACAGTTTTTAATAAGTTCTTCCGTCGACCAGGAATCTATTTTACCATTGTGAATGTTTGCGACAGCAACATCTTTTGGATAATGTACTTGTTGAAAATATAAAACGTCAAAAACTCGTTGAGGTTGATTCATGTTTGTTAAGGTTAAGAACCGCTAATATAACTTCTGTATTGCGTTTAGCAAACTTGAAGCATTATTTTCCATCAATAAATGGCTGTAAATATTTAAAAGGAGTGTTTAAATGTCCTTTTTTTGTAATAGAAGCGTTTTCTACTATCGTATGGTCATCTGAGTTGTTAGTCAGAGAAGCTATTACGTTCTCACATAATTGCCAGCCAAAATCATTTGATGCATCCCGTGGTAATTCACATGGTAAATTATCAACTGCCATCACAGTTATATTAGATTCATCTGAAAAAGGAGCAGCTTCTTCACCCATTGATGGCTCATAATCATAATATGGAGAATCAATGGTTGAAGGTCTGATTGTGCTAGGTATAGAACCTTCTATGTCGCAAGTGATATCTGCAATTACTTTAATTTTGAAAGACCTGTCTAGCATATCTTCCCTTTTAAAAAGTACTGGCTGTGCCGGATCCCAATATGCACCGGCAATTAAAATATCTGCGTGTTCTGCAAAGTCCAAAAAGGTAGACTCATACCTTTCAGGGTGTGAGTAAAATTCTTTTTTATTAAAGTCACCAATAGACTTTCTTTCATGATAATCGATACTGTTAAGCTGTGTGTAAACAGGATGATCATAGTTTTCAGTTATAAACTGATGCGGGCTAACTTTTCTTATGTTCATACCATTTAAAACTTCCATAGATCCTTTAGAAACCCGACCACCACCAGTCAAAACAATTTTAATAGGAGGTAATGATACTTTATGGTATTCTTCTTTAAGTTCTTTGAGGTCAAAACACTCATGGGCTCTTTTTAAATCAAACAGGTTATATCTTTTTCCATATGTGAGAATTCCGTTGTAAGCTCCGACTATTCCGGCCCATCTACCAAATGCTACTACACGAGCACCCTTTGGATCTTTAAGCACCTCATAATCAATTAACCGTATATTTTTATTAACGATTTCTTGTAATAGAGTACGATTATACTCTTGCATTTTAATGGTATGAGAAAAGAATAAATAAGTCTTGTTTTCTATTAATTTATCTACCGGCACTTCTTTAACCCCGATTAAGATATCCGCCTCAGAAGGATCTTTCATTGGCATTACCCCGGCATTTAAGTACTCTTCATCTGAATAGCACCTGATTTCAGAGGGCTGAAAAAATACAGTTACATTTTCATATTTTTCATTTATTCTTGAAGCTTGTTCAGGGGTAATGGCCACCCGACGATCAATTGGTTTTTTATCTTCTTTGATTAAACAAAGTTTAAGTTTATTTTTCATGAAAATGAGGTTATGGTTTTGATCCTGTTTTTATGTAATTGGTTGGTGTTTTATTTTATACATAGCTTTTTAGCCGACACGCAAATTAAGGAAAAGACACGAAAACTAACAGGTATTAGCCAAAGGCAATACAGATTATTTTATTTCTTATTTAGTGGGCTTCATTTTACTGCTTTGCTGGTTTTTTATTATATAATTCCAAAAGTTCCAATTTTTATTTTACCTGGTAGGATTATAATAAGTATTGCTCTAGCAATTTTTGGGGCGGCTATAATAGTGTATTCATTCAAATACATTTCTGCCAAAGAGTTTATGGGATTGGATGAGTCTTTAAATCAGGAGTTAGTAACCAAGGGAATCTATAATTATGTTAGACACCCATTATATTCAGGAACCATTCTAATATTGGTCGGATGGCTTTATTTTTCATTAAATATTTATAGCGTTACACTATTTCTGATTACTCTGTTTTATCTGGTTGTTGGGATAAAGCTTGAAGAAAGAAAATTAATATCCTTATTTGGGGATAGTTATGTTAGTTATAAAAAAAGAGTAGGGTCTCTTTTTCCAAAAATAAAAAAAGCCGGTTAATATTAACCGGCTTATATATTATCCTAATTTTTCTACTGCATTGACCATTCGGTCTACACTTTCTTTTATTCCAAAGAAAGAGATGATTTCCATTAGATCAGGCCCACCTCCCTGTCCGGTTAGGGCTAGGCGAATACATGGCATAACTTTTCCAAGGCCGATACCTTTTTCATCTACAACTGACATAAGTAATTGTTTCAGTTTTTGAGGATCATCATTATTTTCTGCCTTGATTTTTTCTGCGAAATCCATAATAATTTCTGCAGCTTCATTATTCCATTTTTTATTGACTATTTTATCGTCGTATGAATCAGGCTTCTCAAATAAATACTTAGAATTAGTATACATTTCATGAATGAAGGTAACTCTTTCTTTCATAAAGGAAGCTATCTGAATGCATTTAGCTTCATCACAATCTACATTTTGAGTTTTTAAGAAATCATGTAGGTTTGCACCTAATTCTTCGTTTGATTTTTCTTTCAAATATTGCTGGTTAAACCATTTTGCTTTTTCAATATCAAACTTAGCTCCGGATTTCTGAATTCTGTCTATATCAAAAAGCTCGATTAACTTATTAATGTCAAACAAGTCTTCGTCATTTCCCGGGTTCCACCCTAGCAGAGAAAGGAAGTTAATGAAGGCATCAGGTAAATATCCTGATTCTTTATATCCCAAACTAACTTCATTTTTGATCGGGTCCGTCCAGTTTAATGGAAAAATAGGGAAACCATGTTTGTCCGCATCTCTTTTTGATAATTTTCCGTTTCCATCAGGCTTTAATAACAATGGAAGGTGAGCGAATTCCGGCATAGAATCTTCCCAACCAAGGTATCTATATAATAATACGTGAATAGGAGTTGAAGGAAGCCACTCTTCACCTCTAATGACATGAGTTATTTTCATTAAGTGGTCATCCACAATATTCGCCAGGTGATATGTTGGCATACCATCAGACTTTAGTAAAATTTTATCTTCAAGAGTTCCACCATGTACCTTAACATAGCCACGGATCATGTCTTTGAACCTTATTTCTTCTTTTGCCGGTACATTTAGCCTGATTACATAAGGATCACCATTATCAATTTTACTTTGTACTTCTTCCGCACTAAGAGTTAAAGAGTTAGTCATCTTAGTACGTGTCAATGCGTTGTATTGCTGGTTAGCAACCTTTGCCTCTCTTAATTGAGTCCTCATTTCTTCTAGCTGCTCAGGAGTATCAAAAGCATAATAAGCTTTTCCATCTTTGACTAACTGGTCAGCATATTTTTTATAAAGCTCTTTTCTTTCAGATTGTCTATATGGTCCATATTCACCTCCTTGTACAGGCCCTTCATCAGGAACCATACCGGCCCACTCCAGAGATTTGATTATATAATCTTCGGCTCCTTTCACAAACCTGTTTTGGTCAGTGTCTTCAATACGAAGAATAAAAGTACCATTGTTTTTCTTAGCAAAAAGATAGTTATAAAGAGCAGTTCTCACTCCTCCGATATGTAGCGGCCCTGTTGGGCTAGGTGCAAATCGTACACGTACGTTAGTCATTTCAGGAATTTATTATTATCAGAAATTTGGGGTACAAAATTAACCGAACTTGGTTAAATCGCCTAATCTATGCTTTGATCATTCAACACTCTTGTTAGTGATTGACGTGCTTTTTCCGAATGCATGTTAAAATTGACAAGGGTAATCAGGTAATTTCCCAGGCCAAGCAAGAAAGCAAATGCTGCATGGAGGTAGTTGCATTTCACGAAAACAAAAATCAAGCTCAGGATAATAGCAATGGATGTCCAAAAAGCAAAAAATATTTTAGTGGACTGCATTAAGCGGTATTTAATAAAGATTATACTTCCGGAACTGGTGTTTTCAACATTACCAATGAGAAGGGGGTTAAAGTTTTCAGCCTTAAGTGTTTTTTTACTTATCCGGAATGAATCCTTTTTTATAACACCCTGAAATAGATAAGAGACAGACGATTCGTCTGTCTCTTCAAGTTCAATATTGTAAGTTCTTCTCTTTAGAAGAGAAATGACATTCTGAGCATTATGTGATGAAACTATCGTTTCATTTTTTGCCGGAAATATTGCCATTACTTAATTGCAATGCATGAAATTTCAACATTAACGTCTTTTGGTAGCCTGGCTACTTCCACAGTTTCTCTTGCAGGAAAATCACCTTTAAAATAAGCGGCATAACATTCATTAATGTCACTAAACTGGCCCATATCTTTTATAAAGATCGAGCACTTGACAACATTTTCAAAAGACATTCCGGCCTGTGACAAAATTGCTTCCAGGTTTTTCATTACCTGATGAGTCTCTTGCGAAATATTATCATTAAGTATTTCTCCAGAAGCTCTGTCAATTGCTATTTGTCCTGAAACGAAAAGCATTCCATTAGCTAATACTGCCTGACTATAAGGTCCGATAGCTTCAGGAGCATCGTTTGAATGTATTATTTCTTTAGCCATAATATTTATTCTACTGTAACAGATTTAGCAAGATTTCTAGGTTGATCAACATTTGCTCCTCTCATTACTGCAATATGGTAACTTAGTAACTGTAATGGAATAACTGAAACAAGAGGCATTAATGCTTCTGAGGTTGCAGGAACTTCGATTGTATAATCAGCCATTTCAGGAATTACTTCATCACCTTCAGTAACAATTGCAATAACCTTTCCTTTTCTCGCCTTAACTTCCTGAATGTTAGAAACAATCTTTTCATAACTACTATCTTGTGTAGCAATGAAAACTACTGGCATTTCTTCGTCAATCAAAGCAATTGGTCCATGCTTCATTTCCGCAGCAGGGTAACCTTCAGCATGAATATATGAGATCTCTTTAAGCTTAAGAGCCCCTTCAAGTGCAACTGGGAAATTATATCCTCTTCCTAAGTAAAGGAAGTTTCTTGAGTCTTTGAATTGTTCAGATATTCTTTCAATTAAAGCATCAGATTTCAGTGCTGTTTCAACTCTTGAAGGAATGCTTTCCATTTCAACAAGGAGCTCATGGAATTTGCTTTCTTTCAAGGTTCCTCTTCTCAAGCCAAGCTTTAAAGCCATCATAGCTAATACTGTCAACTGGGCAGTAAAAGCTTTTGTACTCGCAACACCTATTTCCGGACCAGCATGTGTGTAAGCTCCTTCATGAGTTAGCCTGGCGATGCTTGAACCAACAACATTACAAACACCAAAGATTATAGCTCCCTTAGATTTTGCCAATTCAATTGCAGCTAATGTATCAGCTGTTTCTCCAGATTGACTAATCGCAATTACTATATCTCCTTCGTTAATAATAGGGTTTCTGTATCTGAATTCAGATGCGTATTCTACTTCAACAGGAATTCTGCACCAGTCTTCAAACATATATTCAGCCACAAGACCTGCATGCCATGAGGTTCCACAGGCAACAATAATAATTCTTTGAGCTTTGTCCAGTTTATGAGCATACTCCCGTATACCTCCAAGAACAAGGTGACCAGTTTCAGCTTTTAGTCTACCTCTCATGCAATCAGCAATAGACTTTGGCTGCTCAAATATTTCTTTTAACATGAAGTGTTCGAACCCACCTTTTTCGATAGCTTCAAGTTCCATGTCAAGTGTTTGAATATATGGGGTCAGAGGCATATCCTGGATATTCCGAATATTTAGCTCTCCGTTATTAATAACAGCTATTTCCTGATCATTGAGATAAACAACTTCATTTGTATACTCAACAATTGGAGTTGCATCAGATGCTAAGAAAAACTCTCCTTTACCAACACCGATAACCAGAGGGCTTCCTTTTCTGGCTGCAATTAATTGACCAGGGTTTTCTTTATCAAGAATAACAATAGCATAAGCACCAACGACCTTGCTTAATGCAAGTCTTACCGCTTCTACTAATGAGCAACCTTCACGTTTTCTGATATCTCCAATAAAGTGAAGAAAAACTTCAGAGTCAGTTTCCGATGTAAATACATGACCTTTCGAAAGTAAGTCTTTTTTTAATGAATCATAGTTTTCAATAATTCCATTATGAATCATTGCCAAATTACCGGAACTATCAGTATGAGGGTGAGCATTTACATCATTAGGCTCTCCGTGGGTTGCCCATCTAGTATGGCCAATTCCTACATTGCCGTTCATATCCATACCGGATGAATAGGCTTCAAGGTCAGCTACCTTACCTTGCTTTTTATAAATATTAAGTTGACTGTTATTAACAAGGGCAATTCCAGCACTATCATAACCCCTGTATTCTAACCTTTTAAGTCCTTTAATTATAACAGGAGCAGCATCTCGTGCTCCTACATAAGCTACAATTCCGCACATACTGTAGAATTAATATTTTTTATTCTTGTAATATACTGTAATATAACTTTAACTGAATATTATCTCTCTCGGTTACTATCCTGTTAAATAAATGTGTTATTTGAAATGGCGTATCGAAAAGTAATAAGTCATTTTTTAACAACAAATCTTGTGACTCAGCTTGTAAAAACATTGTCATCGGTCTTGTATAATAACTTTGAAGCTCATATCTAAAGGGGCCAACCGGAGCAAAAATGTTATCAATTTCCTGACCACCTAATGTTGGTTTTCCTGTATAAGGAGCATTATATACCAAAACCTCATAAGCTTGTTCGTCAAGTACACCTAAAGGCCTAATGGTTGTCGAATCCAAATCGCTAAAAAACAAGTTATTAGAATTATCGCCATAATATAAATTGGCTTCCGAAGCTGGAGCTAAAGTAGTACTGTCGGTAGGCACACCATTTATAGTAAATGTTGCCTGATTTATTTGAAAGCCAATTATATCAGTACTATTTAAACTATCTACAAAAGTTCTGTAATCTGACATATCTATTTTAGCAGCTAACCCGCCCATTGATTGGATAAAGACTTTATCATTAATAAGGTCTCCTTCATAGTTTTCGTAAGGATTAATGCTGGCAATTTCTGTATTTGATCTGTCAAACTCTAAAGCATGGTGATAATCTCCAAAAGTTTGGATAGTTAAATATATAGTAAATGCTTCTGAAGATGTTGCTTCATCAGTTTTTCTAAAATAAATGGTAATTCTTGGGTTTGCATCATTATTGATATAATATGGCTCATCATCCACATCATCAGGAACAATAGCTAAACCTTTAAAGAAATCTTTAAATGCTGTAGTATCAGCAAAAGCACCATTTTCTTTTTTGATGGCTTCAGTGAATAGTTTTTGTCCAAAGGCATTATCAATATTATAAGTCAGGTTCATGCCGGTAATGTTGGCATTTTCATCTCTTTCATCTTCAACTTCAGCATCTCCAATAAAATTCGGGTCGTAATCTAATTTATCAAAAGAGTACCTGTAAAGTCTGTCTTGTGGATAGCTTTCGGTTAACTCATGTATTCTAAACCTTCCTTTTTGAAGTCTTTCCGATTGAAGTTTACTTGAAATCGGGATAAATATTTTCACAGAATCAAAAACTGAGTTTTCATCAAATCGATCAGAAAATGATGACAACGCCGGGGGAGAAGGGCTGTAATAAGCCGTTGATTTTATTTTTCCAAATTCAGAGTCATTAAAAACCCCAATAGGCAAAACTCTGGTTCGGCTGGTAATGACAGAATCCAGCTGAACTTGTTTTAAGTTTAGATTAATGGTTCTTACTCTTGTTTGTAGTCGCCCTACGTTTTGGTCTAACTCAAGTCCTACTTCTGTAGGGTCTTCACATGCTGTGAAAAACAAAAGGGCCAGACATAACAATGCCGGCCCCTTTATGAAAAAGTTCTTATTATACTGCAAGTTCATTGTATAAGTCATAGTATGAATCAATGAGCGTATCTTCGTTATTGATTTCTTTAATGTTTTCAGATTCAAAAAGATTTTTGAGTTCTTCATTATAGTTTTCCTCTGCTTTAATCACGACATCAGCATAAGTAATCCCGGTTTTTATAAACCCTGCCAGATCACCTGTTTTTAGATGCTTTAATTTTTCGTCGTCAATATCAATCATCCTGGCTTTTTCAACAAGGTCTTCGCCAAATTTGTGAGAGAAATTATTGTTATAAATTGTGAAAACACTTTTTGAACCACTAAAAATAGGATCATTTTTATAAGTTGTTTTCAAATACATTGGAATAAGGCTGGTGATCCAGTCATTACAATGTACAATATCAGGTGCCCACCCTAATTTCTTAACAGTCTCTAGTACACCCTTGCAGAAGAAGATAGCTCTTTCGTCATTATCCTCGAAAAATCTTTCTTCTTTGTCATGGAAAACGCTCTTTCTATGAAAATAGTCTTCGTTGTCTATAAAATAAACCTGAAGTTTTGCATTTGGAATTGACGCCACCTTAATTACCAATGGCTTTTCCTCATCGCCGATAGAAATGTTAATCCCTGACAATCTAACTACCTCGTGTAACCTGTTCTTTCTTTCATTGATTGTCCCAAATCTTGGCACCAAAATCCTGATCTCCATTCCTCTTTCCTGCATTGCTTGAGGAAGTTTTCTGACAAAGTCAGCTACTTTTGAGGTTTGTAAGAACGGATTGATTTCGCTTGCAACATAAAGGATTCTAAGCTTCGACATATTTGTATTCCTGGATGGTTTTTTTCTTTTCAAAACACAAAAATACAATTTTTTCTGTTGTTTTTCAAATAAATTACTAAGTTCACGTAAATTTGCGGCTTACTATGCCTAAGCAAATTTAAATGGAGGTATTTTCATCTGTACATTCATACTATAAATGGTGGAGGGCTCAGCCTAAAAACTTAAAGATCGGTTTTGTGCCGACAATGGGTGCTCTACATGAAGGCCATATGGCTTTAATAGCGGAATCTGTAAAAAATGCTGATCTTACAGTCGCTAGTATTTTTGTTAACCCTACACAATTTAACGATCCCGAAGATCTTCAGAAGTACCCTAGAACTCCTGAGCAGGATATAAATCTCCTTAAAGCTGCAGGATGTGATGCGGTATTAATGCCTGAAGCAAAAGATATCTATTCTGATAATTACGATATTTCTATTAACCCGGGAGAATCTGCTAACATACTTGAAGGAGCATTTAGGCCCGGACATTTTCAAGGTGTTTTACAGGTTGTTAGCAAACTCTTTAATATTGTTAAGCCAGATCTTGCTTTTTTCGGAAGAAAAGATTTACAGCAATTACAACTAATTAAAAAGATGGTGTCTGCTATGAGTTTCAACATCGAAGTAATTGGTGTTGGAACTAAGCGTGAGGAAAGTGGGTTAGCGATGTCAAGTCGAAATATGAGATTAAGTGATAAAGAAAGAAGTGATGCTTTATTATTGTATGAAAATTTGATATTGGCTGACAAACTATGGCAAGATGGTAAAGAAATAAGTGAGATAAAGAATGCGGTTACAGAAAATTTTAACAATTTTGAACCTGTAAAACTTGAATATTTTGAAGCTGTTGAACCTGATGCCTTTGAAATCGTTAATTCACGTGAAGGAGTTAAACAAAAAATTGCTTTCTGTGTTGCAGCTTATGTAGGACAGGTACGGCTGATAGATAATATTTTAATCGATAATTGAACAACATGCAACTCGAAGTACTTAAATCAAAAATTCACAGAGTTAAAGTGACGCAAGCAGAACTTCATTATGTTGGAAGTATTACTGTGGACGAAGATTTGATGGATGCTGCTAACCTCATCGAAAACGAAAAAGTTCAAATAGTTAATATAAACAATGGTGAACGTCTGGAAACCTATGTAATTAAGGGTAAAAGGGGAACCGGAGAAATTTGCTTAAATGGGCCGGCTGCAAGGAAAGTTCAGGTTGGCGACATCATTATTATCATTTCATATTGTATATTGCCTTTTGAAGAAGCAAAGAACCATAAGCCGGTACTTGTATTTCCTGATCACAACAATAAGGCAAACTAAGGTTGACAAAGCAACGATTAAAGTTTATTATAAACCTGCTGGTATCCTTCGGACTTGCAGGCTTTCTTTTCTATTTGAGCTATAACTCGATAGAAACTGCTCCTGGACAATCAAAGTCTGAATATATTTGGGCTCTGTGGCAGCAAACAAATAAGTTTCCGTTGTTTCTTTCAGGAGCTTTGATTTTATTGAGTCATATGATTAGAGCGGAGCGCTGGAAATTATTAAATCGCCCGTTAAATTATTTCATTTCTTTTTCGAATAGTTATCATTCTGTAATGACAGGGTATATTGTTAATCTCTTAATTCCAAGAGGAGGAGAGTTGTATCGCTGTTACGTGTTAAATAAACTTGAAGATGTTCCGATCAACGTATCAATAGGGACCGTGATTGCTGAGCGGGCTGCTGATATGGTCTTTTTATTATTATTGATTGGTACTTCATTTTTTATTGAATTTGATAAACTATTATTTTTTCTAAAAGAAAGTGGTGTTCTCTCTTCAATAGGACTTGAAGGATCTTTTTCTCTTAACATTATTCTGATTCTTATTGGGTTTGTAGCTGTTATTTTGTTTACTACTTACTTAATTTGGAAACTTAACAGAGAGTTCTACAACAAAATTCGAGAAAAGGTAAAAGGTCTGATGATAGGAGTTCGTGATGGGCTTGGTTCAATTCTAAGACTTGAAAAAAGAGGACTGTTTATTATTTACAGCATACTAATTTGGGTATTATATTATTTAATGACTTATGCTGTAATGAAAGCTTTTCCTGAAACTAACCAGTTAGGCCTTGTTGCAGCATTATCAGTATTTACTATAGGAGGTATTGCAATGACTCTGCCATTACCTGGAGGTATAGGTTCATATCATGTTTTAGTTCCTCTGGGCTTATCAATTCTTTATCAAATTGATGAAAGTGAGGCTAAGGGCTTTACGTTTATATTCCATTCTTTTTTAACTTTGGTGACTATTGTGGCTGGATTCATTAGTTTGATATATAGCCAGATAAAAATTCATAGAAAAAATGTCAACAAAGTCGTCGAAGAAAATCCTGTCCGATAGGGTTAAAGCATCAGAAATAGTTTCTTCCTGGTTAAAAGAAGGTAAGAAAGTGGTTTTTACAAACGGGTGTTTTGATATCCTTCATGCCGGACATGTTGAATATCTTGAAAAAGCATCTGAGAAAGGTGACTACATGGTGATTGGGTTAAATTCCGATTCAAGTGTGAGAAACATCAAGGGCCCGGAACGACCAATCGTGACTCAGCATGCAAGAGCCAGGGTATTGGCAGCATTGGGGTTCGTGGATTTAGTCGTGTTTTTTGATGAAGACACCCCTCTCCAGCTTATTCAACAACTTAAGCCTTCCACTTTAATTAAAGGAGCAGATTATAATATTAGCAACATTGTAGGAGCTGATTTCGTAATTGAAAATGGTGGTTCTGTTGAAACAATTGAACTTGTTGAAGGGTTTTCTACAACAAACATAATAGATAAAATAAAAGGACTTTAAACTGCTAATAATATGATTTGGGTAATATTTATTTTCTTCGGAATACTAAGTTTTGCTATTCAAAACCGTTTGAAATCAAAATTTAAAAAGTATTCGCAAATTCAGTTACAAAACGGACTTACCGGAGCTGAAATTGCAAAATTAATGCTAACAGATAATAATATACACGATGTGAAAGTAACGTGTATAGGTGGACAATTAACAGACCATTATAATCCAGCAACTAAAACAGTTAATTTGAGTGAGGCTGTTTATCATGGAAACAGTGCTGCTTCAGCTGCTGTAGCTTCTCATGAATGTGGGCATGCTGTGCAACATGCTACAGCATATTCATGGTTAGGGTTCAGGTCTGCTTTGGTTCCAATTCAAAATGTAAGCGCAAAAATTTTAAACATAGTCGTAATGGCGTCTATTTTTGGTGGTGCATTTTTGTTTAATTCATTTCCTACTCAGCTGGTACTTTTAGTAATTATTGGGTCATATAGTGTAATCACCTTGTTTTCTCTTGTGACACTTCCTGTTGAGTTTGATGCTAGTAATAGAGCTTTGGCTTGGGTACAACAAAGAAATATTGTAACCTCTACTGAGTATGGAATGGCAAAAGACTCATTGAAATGGGCAGCAATGACTTATGTAGTTGCAGCATTGGCCTCTTTGGTTACATTATTATATTATGTTTCATTATTATTGGGTTCAAGAGATTAAAAGTATTAAATTCGCTACCCTCAATTTTGAACATTAATCGTAAGTAAGCATGCAACTACAATTTACTGAAGAACAATTGGCAGTTAGGGATGCCGCAAGAGAATTTGCGCAAACAGAATTATTGCCAGGAGTAATAGAAAGAGATACAAATCAGATATTTCCTGCAGAGCAGGTTAAAAAAATGGGAGAACTGGGATTCCTTGGAATGATGGTTGACCCGAAATATAATGGAGGAGGTATGGACACCGTTTCATACGTTCTTGCAATGGAAGAAATTTCAAAAGTTGATGCTTCTGCCAGTGTTATCATGTCAGTTAACAACTCTCTTGTTTGCTGGGGACTAGAAAAATATGGAACAGAGGAGCAGAAAGAAAAATATCTTAAACCGTTAGCTTCAGGAGAAGTCATAGGTGCATTTTGTCTTTCTGAGCCAGAAGCAGGATCTGATGCAACTTCACAAAGAACAACTGCAGAAGATAAAGGAGATTACTACTTATTAAATGGAACAAAAAACTGGATCACTAATGGAGGTAACGCTTCAGTATATCTGGTAATGGCTCAAACAAATCCGGAACTTGGACACAAAGGCATTAACTGTCTTATTGTTGAAAAAGGAATGGAAGGGTTTACTGTTGGTAAGAAAGAGGATAAACTAGGCATCAGAGGTTCTGATACTCACTCTTTGATGTTCCAGGATGTTAAAGTTCCTAAAGAAAACCGTATCGGAGAAGATGGCTTCGGGTTTAAATTTGCAATGTCTACCTTGGATGGTGGTAGAATTGGAATCGCAGCACAAGCATTAGGTATAGCTTCAGGAGCATATGAACTATCTATTCAATATGCTAAAGAAAGAAAAGCATTTGGTAAAGAGATAGCTAAGCATCAAGCAATTCAATTTAAAATTGCTGACATGGCTACAACCATAAATGCTGCTCGTTGGATGTGTATGGAAGCAGCCTATCAAAAAGATCAAGGGCAGAATTATGCCAGAGCTGCAGCAATGGCTAAGCTATATGCATCTCAGGTTGCCATGGATGTTACTATTGAAGCTGTACAGGTACACGGCGGTTACGGATATGTAAAGGAGTATCATGTAGAAAGGTTGATGAGAGACGCAAAAATTACACAGATATATGAGGGTACCTCAGAAATACAAAAGATAGTAATTGCGCGTGATGTCCTTAAATAATGATAAAGTACAATTATAACTTTCGTTATTTTCTTACATGAAGCATTATTCTATTAAATTACAATTTGAGAGTTCGCATATTTTTTTTACTTTGGTGCAGGATTTTTTAAAATGTTACAATTAAAGGCGATTCTTACAGTCGTCTTTATTAGGGCTTATGGAAGATTACAATAAGATAATAGAATCGTTATCGGTTAAATTTTTAAGTGCCAAAAATATTGAGGTACTAAAATCAGTAACTGTAAAGAACCTTTATGATGTAGAAAACACTATCGTTAAATTACGTCATGGAGAGATCACTTTTGGTGAAGATACCAAGGAAACACTTAAAGAAGGGGAGATCCTTTTTATCCCTGGAGGTAAGGGTGTTCCTATAACGTATGGTCCGCAGCCTGCAGATCAGGTGAAGAGTGATGACTTTTTAAATTTGAAAGAAAACTACCTGAGATCTGGTCGTGAAATGTTTTCGCCATCAAATCAAGATGATACATATTATAGTAGTATCAGCTTTACGGCGAAAGTTTTCGATTCTGTAAATTTCTTTGCATCACTGGATATTCCTCCATTTATCATTAGAAATGATGAAAAACTGGCAACGCTGATTGATGATATCATTGATGAGCAAAGCAATGAACTTCCAGGTAGAGACAGACTTGTAAAAGTTAATACGGAACTTTTAGTTGTTGAGGTTATTAGATATATCTTCAGAAAAGAGTTGTTCATTGAGCAACTTGCAACCAACGTTACTTATTTTAAAGACCCACGACTTTTAGATATTTTTGCCTTTATTAAAGAAAATATTGGTGGAGACCTATCAAACAGAGTATTAGCAGGAGTTGCCAATGTTTCTGAAGACTATGTTGGTCAGTATTTTAAAATGCTTACTGGTATAAACCCTCAGGATTATATCGAATATCAAAGAATGGAACAAGCGGTTAACCTCTTAAGAGCTTCTAAGAAGAGTATCCGTGAGATTGGTAAAGAAGTTGGGTATAAAGATACTGCATACTTCTGCCGCAGATTCAAAATGATGTTTGGAATTCCTGCAGGTAAAATGAGAAGAAGAGAATCAGTTATGAACGTTTAATGATTGGTTAAACTGTTCAACAATATTAGCAACCTCGGTCATCAGGCCGGGGTTTTTTTCTATCCCATTACCAACGACAATTACATCAGCACCTGATTCAAGGCATTGAAAAGCTCTGTCTTTTGATGTAATTCCACCTCCGATAATTAAAGGAATATCAATTGACTTTTTAACCATCTTGATCGTTCTTGGAGGAATGGGTTTTTCAGCACCACTACCACCATCCATATAAATAATTTTTTGGCCTAGTAATTCACCCGCCATAGCAGTACTTGCTGCAATGTCTGGTTTGTCTGCTGGTATTGGTTGACTATGACTCATATATCCTGCTGCAGTTGGCTTACCACTATGAATAAGCATATAACCGGTACTAATTATCTCAAGTTTACTCTTTTTAAGGACCGGTGCTACCAGTACATGTTGACCTATCAGTAACTCTGGGTTTCTACCAGAAATTAAAGATAAAAGTAATAGTCCATCAGCATGTGGGTCAAGCTGAAGGTTATTACCAGGAAATAAAATTGCCGGGATGTTTGATTCTTCTTTGATTGCAGAGACTACCCAGGATAAGTTTTGGTGCATCATCAAACTGCCTCCAATAAAGAAGTAGTCAACTTTATTCTCAACAGCCATCATTATAAGCTTATTTAGCTTAGATGTTGATTCGATTTTATCAGGATCGATCAAAACCGCAAAAGATTTTTGACCTTTGTTTGTTCTTTCTAAAAGTGAGCTGTAAATCTCTTTATTATTCATTCGTATTTTCGGTCTCAGTTTCCTGGATATCATCCGGGCTATGGTGTAAAAATGAATTTAGCTTTTCCTTAGCTAATCCTATTGCAAATATAGCAGCCTGATATTTTAAAGCGTTCCAAATTGAGAACTTGTTTTCATGATCTTTATTTTTGGAGTTTATTATTCCAGCTCTCAATTCTTTTTCTTCACTTTCTTCATCACCCCCTTTTACTAATTTATAAGTCATATAGGCTGTAAGAACTACTCCTCCGATGATTAAAGCTCGTTTACCCCATTTTTGAGCTTCATCCATGATTTCATCAAGCTCTTCCTCCATTTGATAACGATAATAATCAGAATTATTCTTTAATTGTTCTATTTTTTTATCACTGTCCATTTTCTGCTATTTTTTTGTCAAACAAGGTTATTAGATAGTCCCGAATTTTTTTCTTGAATGAAGGTGACCGAGAGATATTATAGGTAGTTAATGCCAGAATAGCATAAACTAAAGTTACCGAACCAAATCCAATTAGGATACTGTCCGTCCAATGGGCGATAGCTAGAGCCAGTAAAATACTGACAAAGAGAATAAACATTGAAAGAGTGCTGATAAAGAATATAATTGCAACCACATGGGTGATTATCAATGCCAGTCGTTGTTCAATTTCCAGCTTTGTTAATTCAAGTTTGTTCTCTATAAATTTATTAAAAGCTTCAATCAGGGACTTATACATGGTGGCGATAGATTGATTTATATAAAGTTAGTCCACATTATTATACTCTACCTGATATTACTTAAAATTATTGTGTACTGCAAGCTAACGAGAAGGACATTAAACTTAATGCTGGACGATTTGCTCTTTATTTATTTCAACCCTTCCATTAAGAGTACTGTTGTTTGATTTCTGAGAGAAATAAATCAACGTATACGGAAGTAAAAAGAATATAAATACAATATAGATGAAACCTGCTATTCTGTATTTACCAGTAAGCTCACCTAGCTTTTCAGCCATTATGACGGGTATTTTCCTAAAGGCTTTATTTGGAAGAAATAAAATCACACCAAATAAATTAAATAGTAAATGGACAAAAGCGACATTGATTGCAGCACCACCACTAAATGAGGCTACTAAAAGGGCCGTAATAGTAGTTCCGATATTTGCACCCATGATAAATGCAAACCCATGATTCATAGAAATCTTTTTTGTTGCCACGAGTGGAACAACTAAAGGAGTGGTTACCGAACTACTTTGGACACCAGCTGTAATTACTGTTCCCCATAAAAAAGATCTATATGGGTTTGTAAAGAAATACTTTTGAAGCTTTTCTTTTGACTCTCCAATTAAAACCAAGCTTCCGTACTTAGCAAGAAGCTTAATTGTGATTAATAATATAATGAATGATAATACTGATAGGAGTAAATAACTATCAAACCAACCAATTATAATAGATGAAATCTTTGTTTCATTGGTTATAAAAGTAAAATCAGTATTAATAAGGCTGGTGTTTAACAGATGAAATTTATCTGACAAGAAAGTGGCCGATCGACTCAAAAAGCCTGTTGTAATTTCCAGAGGGAACAGAATTGCTGTAACAATAATATTAAACATATCATGAACTGTTCCTGCTGCTATTGCCCTTCGGAATTTATTTTTTTGATTTACAAATGTAAGTGATACTAAGGTACTTGTTAATGTTGTCCCGATATTAGCTCCCATTATTATTGGGATTGAACTTTGAAAAGAAATTGTTCCGGCGGCTACCATTGTAACTATTATACTGGTGACTGCTGAACTACTTTGAATAATTGCTGTCGCTATTAAACCAATGAAAAGTCCAATGAAAGGATTGCTTGTCGCTTGAATCAGTGAATTAATAGTATCCTGACTCAATAATCGCAAAGACGAAGCCATTACATTCAGAGTTATAAAAAAAATTATCAGACTACCGATAATTATTGTATAATATACGTGGACCCTTCTGTTATTCATTAAGTACCATAAAAATATTCGCCTGCAAAGATAAAAGATAGGTTTTAATTCTCATTTATAGACAATATCATTAAAATGTTAAATTAAATATTTATTTTGATTCTGTAAATCAGCTAGTTATTACTAATTATAAACTTAATGTTACCTGAATGTTAACAACAGACTAAGGCTTAACAATTATTTAATGGCACCTTTTCAAACACTCTTCTTAGATTTGCACCAGAAAAATTTAACAATATGCAACTTGGAATTTTAGACTTACTCGCAATACTCGGTTCACTGGGTATTTTCATCTACGGGATGAAAGTAATGTCGGAGGGTATTCAAAACCTTGCCGGCGATAAGTTAAAAAACATTTTAGGGTACATGACCTCAAACAGATTTGGAGGTGTTGCTACCGGTTTTGTTACTACTAGTTTAATTCAGTCATCATCAGCAACGACTGTGATGATCGTAAGTTTTGTGAACGCAGGACTCCTTAACCTAAGACAGGCCATAGGGGTGATTATGGGAGCAAACATTGGAACAACCATGACAGCCGTTTTAATAACTGTCTTCGGGTTTTCAAAGTTCAGTGTTTCAGATTATACTTTGGTAGTAATTGCATTGAGCTTACCATTGATGTTCTCCAAGAAAAGTAACTTAAAATCTCTTGGAGAATTTTTATTTGGATTCGGTTTACTTTTTATGGGACTTGACATGTTAAAAGACAATGTTCCAGATCTAAAAAGCAATCCGGATGCATTGGCATGGATTCAGAATATCAGTGATATGGGTTATGCCAGTGTAATAATTTTTGTGTTCATTGGTACACTTATTACCGTTATTGTGCAGTCTTCAAGTGCTGCTATGGCAATTACATTGATAATGTGTGATCAGGGTTGGATTGCATTTGATGTTGCTGCTGCGTTAGTTCTAGGTGAAAATATTGGTACAACCATTACAGCAAACCTTGCGGCAATGGTTGGTAATTCATATGCTAAAAGAGCTGCGCGAGCTCACTTCATTTTTAACGTATTTGGAGTAATATGGATGCTAGCTCTTTATCATCCATTTTTGAATTTGATAGATTACATTGTTGTTAACTATATAAAACTGCCATCACCATTTGTTGATGCGAAATCTGTAAAATGGGCATTAACAATATTCCATATTTCGTTTAATGTTATCAACACATTTTTACTTGTATGGTTTGTTCCTTTAATAGAAAAGACTGTAATTAAAATGGTTCCGATCAAGGAAGATTCAGAAAGTGAACAATTCAAGTTGGAATATATTGGTACAGATATTATGAGAACGCCTGAGCTTTCTCTAATAGAAGTAAGCAAGGAGTTAAGCAACTTCGGAGCCTTGACTAAAAAGATGTTCAACAAACTTAAGGATCAACGACATAGCACTAGATCAGCTGACTATGAGGGAGCATTTAACAAGATTCAGAAGTATGAGGAAATGACTGATAACTTTGAAGAAGAAATTACAGCATATCTTGTTAAACTATCTGAAGGTAGATTGAATGTTGACACTTCTGCGAAGGTTGTAATAATGCATAGTGTAACAAACGACCTGGAAAGAATTGGAGATTCTATTCTTGACATTTCTAAAAACATCAATAGACTTTATAAAAAGAAGCTGAAGCTTGATAATAAACAAAACAAGCGACTAGACGAACTTTCTGTTTTAGTAGAAGAAGCTTTTGATATCATGTTGGATAACCTTGAAAAGGGTACTTTCTCAATTGACCTTAATGAAGCAAGAAAGAAGGAGCAAGAAATTAATAAGTTAAGAAAAAGACTTCGTAAAGCTCAAATGAGAGTTATTGAAGACCCGAATTATGAGGTAAAAGCAGGAATCTTGTTTAGGGATATTTATCAAGGTCTTGAGCACATGGCTGACCAGATATTTAGCGTTAACCTTGCACTGGCAGGAGAGAAATTTGACCTTGACGAGATTTTAGAAGAGGACATTTAATTTAACATAGCCTTAATTTTAAGGTTCAAAATCAGTAATAAAACGACTCTACCTTTGTGTTTTAAACTAAGACACAAATGGAGAATTACTATAAGAAAAGTATCCAGGCAAAAGTATTTGCCTATGTATTTGGATTCTTTCTGGTCGTTTTATTACTGATTTTTCTTTTACTGTTCAATCAAGCTAAAGTTGGCCACCTCTCTAAAATAGAGTCAGACTTCAGGAATGTAGCATACAATGTTGAGATTGCTGCCCATGCTCAATCAAAATTTATGATTGATGGACGCAAAGAGGAAAAATTCCTGACTAGCAGACAGTCTGATGATATTAAAATTGCCATGGAACACCTAAAAATGGCATCTGAAACTCTCGATCAAATAGTGACCCTAAACCAAATTGACAATCAAGAATTAATTAAAAATGCATTAATTCTTAAAAAGTCGGTGAATACATATCGGTCAAATCTAAAAGAACTAGTTAAGAAAATATTTTATCGTGGCTTTAAGGATCATGGCTTGGAGGGAACTATGAGAGACTATGTTCATCCACTTCAAAAACTTGATGATCCAAATGAACAAATATTTGCTCTTTCACTTCGAAGACATGAAAAGGATTTCATGCTAAGAAAGGACTTGAAATATGTAGATAAGATTTTACAAACCGCTGAGGAGTTCAGACAATACATTAAACAATCAAATGATGACCAGTTTATCATAGATCAAAAGACTGATATAATTAATAAGTATGTAGTCAATTTTAATAACATTGTTGAGATTGAGAAGGAAATCGGATTAACTGAAGACGAGGCTATTCGCGGTACTTTATCAAAAGCCAGACAGTCTTTTACTCCAGTTCTTGATGTTATTGAAAAGGAGTTAAAACGAATTGAAAATGACACACAAAAATTTAGTCAGATTGTAATTGTCTCTTCTATTGCTTTCTGCATTCTCTTTACCTTTTTATTAGGTTATCAGTTTAGTAGAGTTATCACCAAACCAATAAAAAAATTAAATCGATTAATAAAAGAATATCATATCGGAGAGGAAATTCCTGATTCTAAATTTGAGTCGTTATATAAAGAAGATGAAATGGGAAGTCTTGTCAAAAGCTTCCGGAACATGTACCTATCAGTAGAAGATAGTCTACACGCTTCAATAAAAGCTCAGCAAGAGCTTAAAGTATTTGCTACTGAAATAGAAAATAAGAACAGATATTCAGAGTATTTAAATAAACTAATTAACTCGATAAACGGAAATTATAATAATACTTTGCGAGAGGTTGTAGAGGTTTCAGGAGCTCAACTCGGCGCGATTTACTCTTTGAGTGATAATAAGGAATTCATGGAAATGGTTGCATGTTATGCTTTTTCCAGAAAGAAGTATACTTCTAAAGAGTTCACAAGAGGAGAGGGAATGGTTGGTGCAGCATGGTTAGAAAAAGAGCCAATCTATCGAACTGAAATTCCGCAAAATTATATGAATATTACCTCCGGGCTAGGAGAAACAAAACCTTCATATTTAATAATTGTACCTCTGATCCATGAAGATGAGGTTGTAGGAATATTGGAATTGGCCTTTTTAATTTCTCCACAAAAACTAATTGAGAACTTGCTTGTAGAGTTTGGAAATCGGCTTGCCTCTGAAATGCACTTGTCTGCTCTACAAAAAGAAAAGACTCGTACATTAGAGTACTATGAAAACCTATTACAAGAAAAATCTTCCATGGTTGATATAAATAAAAATGAACTGATCAATGTTGGAACTCTTAACCTGATTGAAAGTGTATTTAATGGTATTATTATTACTAATGACTTCTTCGAAATACTTTTTTCTAATGAATGGATAAAAACCAAATTAAACCTATATCCACAAGGAAACATATTTGATTTTATTAAAAAACGGGATATTAAAAAGGTTGAGCAGTTTTTATTCAAGATAAGCACTAATGATTACTCAAAGAAGAATAAAAATATAGAGATTGAATTATCGGGTATGTTGGCCGATACTATAGTTTCATTAAGAGTAATTAAGTTTGACTACAACGGTGTTGTAAACTTAATGTGGTTATTTAATTCTATCGATTTTTATAAGGTTGAAGAATTAATTCAAAACCTAATTGATGGCCGATCTCTTTCAAATTCAAATGATTGATGTAATTTTATGACCTGCAAAGAATTTTTCTAACTGCATGTCAAGATTTTTTCAAACAAGTATTGAATTTATAAAGGGAGTTGGGCCTCAAAAAGCCGCAATGCTAGGTAAAGAGCTTGGAATTTTTACTTATGCAGACCTTATTCAGTACTATCCTTTCAGGTACGAAGATCGCTCTGTGTTTCATACAGTTTCTGATTGCCGATATAAAGAAGGAGAAAATGTTCAGTTAAGAGGTTCGGTCAGATTTTTTGATACCATCGGGGAAGGAAGAAAAAAAAGACTTTCGGGTGAATTTTCAGATCACACGGGAACAATAGAATTAACCTGGTTTCAGGGTATTAATTGGGTGTTAAAAGCATTCAAGCCAGGAGTAAATTATATTGTGTATGGAAAAGTGGCTCGTTATGGCAGCAAATTTAGTATTGCCCACCCAGAATTTGAACCAGAAACAACTGCATCAACAAAACTTGGGCTGCAGCCGGTTTATAGTAGCACAGAGTTACTCAGAAGGAAATATTTAGATAGTAAGGGAATTTCTAAAATTGTTCGATCGCTTCTTCAAAAAGCACTTACAGAAATACCTGAGACACTACCTGAGTCCATAAGAAAGAAATATAATCTTCCAGGTAAGGCAGAGAGCATAAGGCATATTCATTTTCCTGCAGATCAAAAGAAGCTTCAACTTGCCAGATACCGACTTAAATTTGAAGAGCTATTTTATATCCAGCTTCGATTAATGAAGTTGAAGCTTCATAGGCAAGAAGCTTTTAAAGGATTAGTTCTTGATAAGACAAAGTTGCTTTCAGAGTTTTATGAGAAGCATCTTCCTTTTGACTTAACCGGAGCACAAAAAAGGGTTTTAAAAGAAATTTATAAAGACCTGAAGTCTGGTAAGCAAATGAACAGGCTTTTGCAAGGGGATGTAGGAAGTGGAAAAACCATTGTTGCATTTATTTCTTCATTATTAGCTATTAATAATGATGCTCAATGTGCATTAATGGCTCCTACAGAAATTCTGGCAGATCAGCATTATCGGGGCTTAAAACCATTTGCTGATGAATTGGGGATTAGTATTGAGAAGCTTACTGGATCAACAAAAAAATCTGATCGAAAAAAAATTCATGAAGGCCTGGTTTCAGGGCAGGTTAACATTTTAGTTGGCACCCATGCCCTTATAGAGGATACCGTACAATTTCAAAATCTCGGACTGGTAATTATTGACGAACAACATCGGTTTGGTGTTGCTCAAAGAGCCAAATTATGGCAGAAAAACATAAAGGCAGTGCCACATATTCTTGTTATGACAGCCACCCCAATTCCTCGTACTTTGGCCATGACTCTTTATGGTGACCTGGAAGTTTCGGTTATTGATGAACTTCCTGCCGGAAGGAAACCCATTCAGACGATTCATCAGTATGATGCTCAACGATTAAAAGTTAATGCTTTCTTAAAAAAGGAATTAGAAGCCGGAAGACAAGTTTATATTGTTTATCCATTAATTGAGGAATCTGAAAAACTTGATTACAAGGACTTGATGGATGGCTTTGAAAGTATCTCCCGTGCTTTTCCTGATTATCAAATAAGCATTGTTCATGGTAAGCAAAAGCCAAAGGATAAGGATTTTGAAATGCAACGTTTCGTAAAGGGAGAAACGAGAATAATGGTAGCCACTACTGTTATTGAGGTAGGTGTGAATGTGCCGAACGCAACAGTAATGGTTATCGAAAATGCTGAAAAATTTGGTTTGGCACAGTTGCATCAGTTGAGAGGCAGAGTGGGAAGAGGAGGTGATCAGAGCTATTGTATTTTAATGTCAAGCTATAAATTAAGCAAGGAAGCAAGAAAAAGATTAGACACAATGGTCAGAACAACTGATGGGTTTGAAATAGCAGATGTGGACTTGCAATTAAGAGGGCCTGGAGACTTAATGGGAACACAGCAAAGCGGAGTTCTTGATTTGTTAATTTCAGATTTGGCTAAAGATGGACAAATTGTTCAATTGGCGAAAGAAGCGGCTTCTGACTTGATGAAATCAGATCCCGAACTTGTATCTACTGATAATCGTTTAATCCGAATACAGGTTGATTCGCAACAAAAAAACATATTTAATTGGAGTAGAATTAGTTAATATTCGACATGCATACTAATTTAGTATGACCAAAAATTAAGTTATAAAAAGATGGACTTCAATAAAGCTACTGAATTTATTCAATCTAAAGCGACAAATGCTTCAGAGCCTTTGGGAAATAAAATTAAGTTTACTTTTCCGGAAGGTGTGATACATGTTAATGGTGATCAAACTCCGATGGAAGTTTCTAATGATGATAAGGAAGCAGATTGCAACATCAAAATGAAGCTTGCAGATTTTCAAAAACTTATTAGTGGTGATCTAAACCCGATGATGGCCGTAATGAGTGGTAAGATAAAAATTGAAGGTAATATGGGTGTAGCAATGAAGCTTACTCAACTAGTAAAATAATAAGGAGGCCGCTGATTTATTCAGCGGCTTTATCAAAAAAGGTTTCTATTCCCTCTTTTTCAACTTTGCAATTATACCATTCCGTTTCAACGTTAGCACCAAGCTTTTTATAAAAATCAATAGCAGGGGTATTCCAATCTAAAACTTGCCACATCAATTGTTTGACTCCTAACTCCTGGCCCTTTTTTACATAAGCATTAAAAAGGTTAAGACCATGACCCTCACCTCTTCGGTTTTCCGTCACAATCAAGTCTTCCAGATATAAGCAACGCCCTTTCCAGGTACTATACCTTATATAGTAGATTACTATGCCAACAATTCTGTTAATTTCTGTGTCTTCAGCAACGATTAAACCAAAAGAAGGATCCTGACCAAATCCATCAATTTTCATTTCTTCAATGCTATTGATTACTTCTTCAGGAGCTCTTTCATATAGAGCTAATTCTTTCACAAGCTCAAATACCTGAGGGATGTCCTCTATTTTTCCATCTCTAATTTCAACCATGCTCAATGATAATTAAAATGAGTGAAAACCAAAAAGTTGAATTGAATCAAATACTATCAATTTTCTATTATTTATTTAGCAACAAAATATTATTGCTTCAATCCGAAACATCCCCATACTTTATATTATTAATTCACAACTCATTGAAATTTAAGGGAAAAAATTTTTTAATTATGTTATGCATGCATAATAATTTTTTATATATTTGGAAACGATTGAAATTAACCCCATGAAGAAAACTGAAAGTGTAGATTACTACATTAAGACTGCCTGGCATGCTATTGCTCGCATGTACAACCACCAGGCGGTAAAGGAAGACATCACGACATCGATCGGATTCGTATTGTTGAACATTGACACAGAATTTGGAACACCGGCAACCAAAATAGCTCCATTAATGGGGCTTGAATCAAGAAGCCTTACCAGAATGCTGAAAAGTATGGAAGAGAAAGGGCTAATTGAACGTGTTCCAGATGAACATGACAAGCGTTCTGTAAGAATTATGCTTACTCATTTGGGAAAAGAAAAGAAGGAAGTTTCCAAAAGAGTAGTAAAAGCATTCAATTATACTGTTTATGATGAAGTAGCTTCTGAAAAACTGGAAGTGTTCATTGAAGTAATGCAACAAATACTATCGATCATTGAAGAAAACAACATTTACAAAGAAACAAACTCCCATTAAGAACATGAAGAACAGATCAATCAAAAAAGTTGCTGTGCTTGGATCCGGTATTATGGGTTCCAGAATTGCCTGCCACTTTGCCAATATCGGTGTCAAAGTCGTATTATTGGATATTGTTCCTAAAGAATTAAACGACAAAGAAAAAGCGAAAGGGTTAACCCTTGAAGACAAAGCTGTAAGAAACAGAATTGTTAATGAAGCTTTTCAAACTGCCGTAAGTTCAAAACCCGCTCCCCTATACGATACAGCCGATGCTTCCAGAGTAACTCTTGGTAATTTCACCGATGACATGAAGCTTATTGCTGACTGTGATTGGACAATAGAAGTTGTTGTTGAAAACCTGGACATTAAAAAAATTGTATTTGATCAAGTTGAAAAATACAGAACTCCTGGTACAATTATTTCAAGTAACACATCAGGTATTCCAATTCATTTAATGCTAGAGGGTCGTTCTGATGACTTTAAAAAGCATTTTTGTGGAACTCACTTCTTCAACCCTCCTAGATATTTAAGATTATTAGAAATTATTCCTACTCCGGAAACTGATCAGAGCATTGTTGATTTCTTGATGGAATATGGTGATTTATACCTCGGTAAAACTACTGTATTATGTAAAGACACTCCAGCATTTATTGCTAACCGAATCGGTATCTATGCGATAATGTCTACCATGCATACCGTGGAAGAAATGGGTCTTAAAGTCGGAGAAGTAGATAAACTAACAGGTCCGATTGTTGGTAGAGCGAAATCTGCAACATTTAGAACTATGGATGTTGTTGGTTTGGATACTACAGTTAAAGTATCAAATAACCTTTATGAAGGATTGCCAGACGATGAAAGTCGTGATACGTTTAAGCTTCCAAAAATTGTTCAGGAATTATATGACAGAAAATGGTGGGGAGATAAAACAGGTCAGGGTTATTATAAAAAGACTAAAGATGAAAGTGGTAGACGTCTGATCCTTGAATTAGACTTTGATACTTATGAGTATACCGAGGCATCAAAGCCAGCTTATTCATCTACAAAAAAAGCTAAGGAGATTGAAGACCTTAGAGAAAGACTTAAGTTCTTGCATAATGCTAAAGATGAAGCTGGAGAGTTTTACAGAAAGACTTCATATGATGCCTTCAGATATTGTTCAAACAGAATTCCGGAAATTGCTGATGAGCTATATAAGATTGACCAGGCTGTTTGCGCTGGTTTTGGTTGGGAATTAGGCCCATTCGAAACTTGGGATGCAATCGGTGTTAAAGAGGTTTTATCTCAAATGGAAGAAATGTCATTAAAGCCTGCTCAATGGGTTTATGACATGGTTGAAGCCGGAAACACTTCTTTCTATAAATCAGAAAATGGACAGAAACTTTATTATGATATTGATTCTAAATCATATAAGGTAATTCCTGGTACAGAAGAGCTTATTCTATTAGACAGCTTCAAAGATAATAATGTAGTATGGCAAAATGCCGGGGCAACTCTTTATGATATTGGAGACGATGTGTTATGCCTTGAGTTCCATACTAAAATGAATGCTATTGGTGCTGAGGTTATCGAAGGAATAAATGTTGCGATTACAAAAGCAGAAGCTGATTACAAAGGTTTAGTAATTGGTAATGAAGGTCAAAACTTCTCTGCTGGCGCTAACCTTGCAATGTTGTTCATGTTTGCAACAGAGCAAGAGTATGACGAAATCAACTTAATGATTGCTCAGTTCCAGAAAACAATGATGAGAGTAAGATACTCTTCTATTCCGGTTGTTGTAGCTACTTCAGGAATGGCACTTGGTGGAGGATGTGAAGTAAGCCTTCATGCAGATGCGGTCGTAGCACATGCTGAAACTTACATGGGACTAGTTGAGTTTGGTGTTGGGCTGATTCCAGCAGGTGGAGGAACTAAAGAAATGACTCTACGCACATCAGACTCATATGATAAAGGTGATGTAGAACTTAATAAACTACAGGAAACCTTTATGGCTATTGCTACTGCTAAAGTAGGAACTTCAGCTAAAGAAGCTTATAACCTTGGGTTTATCCAGGAAAAAGATTCATATACTTATAACAGGTCTCGTTTATTGGCTGATGCAAAAACAAAAGTACTTGAATTGCATGAGGCTGGTTATGTGATGCCGGTTAAGAGAACAGACATTAAAGTTCATGGTAAAGTAGCCATGGCAATGTTTGAAGCAGGTATTACCGGAATGCTTTACGGTAACTTTATTTCCGAGCACGATGCAAAAATTGCAAGAAAGCTTGGTTACGTAATGAGTGGTGGAGACCTGTCTTCTCCGACACTAGTATCGGAAGATTATTTATTAGAGCTTGAAAGAGAAGCATTCTTAAGTCTGACAGCAGAAAGAAAGACTTTAGAGCGTATTCAAAGCTTGTTATTTAAAGGCAAACCTTTAAGAAATTAATAATCGTTTAATTAACTGATAGACTTAAATAAAGATGGAAGCATATATAGTAAAAGGATATAGAACAGCTGTTGGTAAGGCCGGTAAGGGAGGATTAAGATTCACCAGACCGGATGATTACGCAGCTGATGTGATCAAGCATCTGGTTTCACAAGTACCAAATTTTGATCCAAGCAGAGTAGATGACCTATTCGTAGGTTGTGCTGTACCTGAAGCAGAGCAAGGTATGCAGATTGGTAGAATGATTTCATTGTTATCACTACCTCAAAATGTTGCAGGATGTACCGTTAACCGTTATTGTGGTTCTGGTGTTGAAACTATTTCAATGGCAGCAGCAAAAATCAAAGCTGGAATGGCAGATTGTATTATTGCCGGTGGTACTGAGTCAATGTCAATGGTTCCAATGATGGGATATAAAACTGCATTGAACTATAAAGTTGCATCGCAAACTCCACAGTATTATCTAAGCATGGGTATTACTGCAGAGGAGGTTGCTGCTGACTTCAAAATTTCAAGAGAAGATGCAGATGAGTTTTCATATAAATCTCACATGAAAGCTTTAAATGCAATTGAGCAAGGTTACTTCAAAGATCAAATTGTTCCGATCAAAGTTGAAGAAACTTACTTAGACGGAATGAAGAAGAAAACCAGAGAGTATGTTGTTGATACTGACGAAGGACCAAGAAAAGGAACTTCTGTAGAAGCTCTTAGTGGATTACGCCCTGTATTTAGAGCAAATGGAGTAGTAACTGCTGGTAACTCATCTCAAACCTCAGATGGCGCTGCATTCGTAATGTTGATGTCTGAGCGCATGGTTAAGGAGTTGAATATTGAGCCAATCGCCAGAATGGTAAGTTATGCTACTGCTGGTGTTGACCCTCGAATCATGGGTATCGGTCCGGTTGAAGCGGTGCCAAAGGCATTAAAAATGGCAGGATTGAAAAAAGACGATATCGATTTGATCGAGTTAAATGAAGCTTTTGCAACTCAGGCTTTAGCTGTAATCCGAGAACTTGACCTTGATATGGATAAGGTTAATGTAAATGGTGGAGCTATTGCTTTAGGTCACCCTCTTGGATGTACAGGAGCGAAACTATCAGTTCAGTTATTTAACGAACTAGAAAGAAGAAATAAAAAATACGGTATGGTTACAGCTTGTGTCGGTGGAGGCCAGGGTGTAGCAGGTATTTACGAAATGTTATAACCCAAAAAATTACTATTATGTCTACAGTAACAGATAAAAAACAAGCAATTAAGGGAGGCGAATTCCTTATAAAAGAAACTAAGCCACAAGACATTTTTACACCTGAAGAATTCAGTGAAGAGCAAAAGATGATGGCTGCTGCTACTCGTGATTTTTATGAGCACGAGATCGTTCCAAGAATGGAGAAGTTAGAAAAAGGTGAGTACGCACTTGGAGCTGAGTTATTAAAGAAAGCTGGCGAGCTTGGACTTTTAGGTATTACTATTCCTGAAGAATATGGTGGATTAGGTATGAGTTTCAATACGTCTATGCTTATTGCTGATGTATTGGGAGCCAGTGGGTCTTTCTCTACTACATATGGTGCTCATACAGGAATCGGTACTCTACCAATTCTTTATTATGGTACGGAAGAGCAAAAGAAGAAGTATTTACCATTGCTTGCTTCTGGTGAGTGGGTAGGATGTTATTGTCTTACTGAGCCAGATGCTGGTTCTGATGCAAACAGTGGAAAAACTAAAGCTGTACTATCTGACGATGGTAAATATTATAGCATTACTGGTCAGAAAATGTGGATATCGAATGGTGGGTATGCTGACTGTCTGATTGTATTTGCAAAAATCGAAGATGATAAAAACTTAACAGCCTTCATCGTTGAGCGTACCTGGGATGGTATCACAATGAATGACGAGGAAGTTAAACTTGGTATCAAAGGATCTTCTACACGTCAGGTATTCTTTAACGATGTTAAAGTTCCGGTTGAGAATATGTTATCTGATAGAGGTAACGGTTTCAAAATAGCAGTTAATATTCTGAATATTGGTCGTATCAAGCTAGGTGTTGGCGGAATCGGTGGAATGAAAGAAACTGTTAATCTTGCTACCCAATACGCTAATGACAGAAAGCAGTTTGGAACAAGCATCGGAAAGTTTGGAGCTATTCAGTATAAGCTTGCTAACATGGCTAGTAAAATTTATGCTACTGAATCGTTAAACTATCGTGCAGGTCAGGATATCGAAGATCAAACTAATGCTCTTGTTGAGAGTGGAATGAATGATGCTGAAGCAAAACTTAAAGGAATTGAACAATTCGCTATCGAGTGTGCAATTTCAAAAGTTCATGGTTCAGAAGTTCTTGATTACTGTGTAGACGAGGGAGTGCAGATTTATGGTGGAATGGGATTCTCTGAAGATGCACCAATGGCTAGAGCATATAGAGATGCTCGTATTACAAGAATTTACGAAGGTACTAACGAAATCAACAGAATGTTGATGGTTGGAATGCTACTTAAGCGTGCAATGAAAGGTGAAATCAATCTGTTTGAACCGGCCATGGCAATTACTCAAGAGCTAACTGGTATTCCTGATTTCAATGTTGATTATGGTGATGGTTATTTTGCTAAAGAATACCATGTTCTTAAAAACCTTAAGAAGGTTTTCTTAATGGTTGGTGGTAAAGCAGCACAGACCTTCATGGGTAAGATCGAAGAAGAGCAAGAAATCTTAATGGACCTTGCCGATATCATGATCGAAATTTATGCTGCAGAATCAGCATTGTTGAGAACTGAGAAGTTGATAGGTGTTAAAGGAGAAGATGCTGCTCAACTTCAGATCAACATGAGTAAGCTTTACTTAGCAATGGCTATTGATAAAGTTAAAACTGTTGCTAACGAAGCTATTTGTTCATTTGTTGAAGGAGATGAGCAAAAAGTAATGTTGATGGGTCTGAAGAGATTCACTAAGGCTGATTCTATCAACTACAAAGCAATAAGAAGAAGTATTGCAGAGGAAATGTTAAAATCTAACAAGCTTCCTTTTTAACGATAACTGTTTTTAATTACATGTTTCTTCGGAAACAATGTGCTCCCAATATAGCCATCCAAAAGGATGGCTATTTTCATTTTATACAATATTTTTTAGTAAATTATATTAAACATTAACTGAAAAATTTGTGATGAAATTCTCTAAATATCTGATTATATCACTTAGTGTAATTATACTTTCATGTGATGATAATGAGGGTGGAAATAACCCTATTGATAATGATGTCGATTATTTTCCCCTTGCTTTAGGGAATTATTGGAAATATGGTGAGGATGATGATTCTAATGATGACTTTAGTGATGATGAGGTATTTATCAATACTGTTATTGATACCGACTATAATTTCAATGAAAAAGTTTATTCGTTAATTGAAACAACTGATGTTTCAGGAAATAAACTTGATTCTCTTTTGGTAAGAAAGGAGAATAATAATTATATAATTGCAACGGAAGATTTTCTTGATTTAAGTACTGATATTTCTGATCAGGAAAAGGAATTAATATTGTTAAAATCCGGATCAAGTGTAGGGACTAAATGGCAATATAATTTCACGCTTAATAACATTGAATTTGATGGTGAAATTATAGATGGTATAACTATAGATGTAAAGGTAATATTTGAAATAATTGATGATAATAAATCAATAAATACTCAAGCTGGAAATTTCAATAATGTTATTGTTGTACAGCAGACTATAGATTTACCAGTATTGTTCGATGAGATTGAAGCTCTTTTACCTATAACAAGCTTTTATTTTGTTCCTGACGTTGGAATCGTTTTTATTGAAATTGAATATCAGGAAGACGATGATTCTAACAGTACAGAAATTGAAGAAACAGAGTTGATTGAATATTCGATCAATTAATTGCTTTTATTGGAGCCAGCTGTTTTTTCGAATAATTTCCCAAGTTGCAATACCTGTAGCGACAGAAACATTAAATGAATGTTTTGATCCGTACTGAGGAATTTCAAGTACTAAGTCAGATAGTTTAATTGCCTGGTCAGAAACACCTGAAACTTCATTTCCCAGCACTAATGCTATTTTAGAATTTTCTTCAATAGGAAGTTTATCCAAAAGGATGCTTTTATCAGCTTGTTCAAGGGAGTAAATTTTATATCCGTTATCCTTCAAATTATTTAAGCAGTCTACAACATTTTCGTTGTATTCCCATTCGACAGTTTCAGTAGCACCTAAAGCAGTTTTATGAATTTCTCTATGAGGAGGCTGAGCCGTTATTCCGCACAGATATATTTTTTCTAGCCTAAATGCATCAGCAGTTCTGAAGCACGATCCAACATTATTCATGCTTCTGATATTATCAAGAACAAGTACTAAGGGTATTTTTTTAGCTTTTTCAAATTCTTCCGGAGATAGCCTGTTTAATTCCTGAGTTTTTAACTTTCGCATAAATTCAAATACTAGAATGTATAGTCGTTAATTATTTATATTTTTGAGGTTCGAGTAAGCAAAACTACAACATCCATAATTAATTCAGTAGGTATGGCAGGTAAAAGCGCAAGCAAGGAAACCCCGTTAATGAAGCAATATAACCAGATAAAAGCCAAATATCCCGGGGCCATGCTTTTGTTTAGAGTAGGAGATTTTTATGAAACTTTCGGAGAGGATGCAGTAACAGCGGCAAAAGTTTTAGATATAGTGTTGACTAAGAGGTCAAACGGCGCTGCAGCAAAGATCGAATTAGCAGGCTTTCCACACCACGCGCTAGACACTTATCTTCCAAAATTAGTACGCGCTGGTTATCGTGTAGCAATTTGTGATCAACTTGAAGACCCAAAATCAGTTAAAGGAATAGTTAAAAGAGGCGTTACCGAATTGGTTACTCCCGGCTTATCTTTTAATGACAATGTGCTTGATAAGTCAAAGAATAACTTTCTTGCCTCAATTCATATTAACAATGATTCCTGGGGAGTCGCTTTTCTAGACCTTTCAACAGGCGAGTTTTTAACTGCTCAAGGCTCAAAATTATATGCTGAGAAATTGATTCAAGGTTTTGCTCCTGCAGAAATAATTTATAATAAAGCCACCAGAAAGAATTTTGATAGTTCTTTTACAGATCGCTATAATACATATACACTTGAAGATTGGGTTTACCAATTTGATTTTGCCTACGAAAAGCTTACCAATCATTTTAAGACCACCTCTCTCAAAGGTTTTGGTGTTGAAGAACTTCAAGATGGTATTGTAGCTGCAGGTTCTATTCTACAATATCTGGAAGATACCGAGCACCGGGAGTTGGATCATATTTCGGCATTATCAAGAATTGAGGAAGAGAAATATGTATGGCTTGACAGGTTTACAATCAGAAATCTTGAACTAATAGCTGCTCAGCAACCTGGAGGTGTTCCTCTTATTGATATTCTTGATAAGACTGTTTCTCCTATGGGAGCAAGGCTTTTAAAGAAATGGTTGGTATTACCTTTGAAGGATGAATATTTAATTAGTCAAAGGCTGGCTCGAGTAGAGCTGTTGGTTAAAGATGAAAAGCTTAGAGAAGGAATAATTTCTCACCTGAAGAACATTTACGATCTTGAAAGATTGATTTCCAAGGTAGCAGTGGGTCGAATTAATCCACGAGAAATGGTTCAGCTGAAAAGATCCATAGAAAACACTCAGCCAATAATTGATATGCTTTCTGCTAGTGGAGAAACAGAGCTAATCAAAATTGCAGAACGCCTTAGCCCATGTGAATCTTTATTAGAAAAAATCAGGCTTGAACTGGCTGAAGACCCTCCATTAAATGCTACTCAAGGAGGTGTTATTCGTGATGGGGTTGATGAAAAGCTCGATGAGCTAAGAAAAATAGCATTTTCAGGAAAGGACTATCTTGCTCAGATTCAACAGAGAGAAACCGAGCGAACCGGTATTCCTTCTTTAAAAATAGCATATAATAAAGTTTTTGGATATTACCTCGAAGTTACAAATACACATAAAGACAAGGTTCCGGCAGAATGGATCAGAAAACAAACCTTAGTCAACTGTGAACGATATATCACGGAAGAACTTAAGGTTTATGAAGAAAAGATATTAAATGCTGAAGATGAGCTTCATGTTATTGAACATGGAATTTATACAGAGCTAATAAGAACAGCTGCGGAATATGTTTCTCAGATTCAGGAAAATGCCCGGGTATTGGCAATGCTGGATTGCCTTGCATCCTTTGCATACCTGGCTATTAGAGAAAAGTATGTAAAGCCAATAATAAAAGATCATCGTTGTATTGATATTCATGAAGGCAGACACCCGGTAATTGAAAAACAATTACCAATAGGGGAAGAATATGTTCCTAATGATGTCTTTCTTGATGATAGCGATAATAAAATATTAATTATCACCGGGCCAAATATGGCTGGTAAATCTGCACTATTAAGACAAACTGCCTTAATAGTTATAATGGCACAAATAGGTTGTTTTGTTCCTGCAAAAAATGCTGAAATAGGAATTGTTGATAAAATATTCACCAGGGTAGGCGCCTCAGATAATCTTTCACAAGGAGAGTCAACATTCATGGTGGAAATGACCGAGACAGCAAGTATTTTAAATAACCTAAGTGACAGATCATTAGTATTAATGGATGAAATTGGTCGTGGAACAAGTACCTATGATGGTATTTCAATCGCATGGTCAATTGTAGAATATTTGCACAATAATAATTTACCTGTTAAGACATTATTTGCAACCCATTACCACGAGCTTAATCAACTAGCAGATGATTTCGGCGGAATTAAAAACTTTAATGTAAGTGTTAAGGAAGTTGGCAATAAGATTATTTTCATGAGGAAACTGAAAGAGGGAGGTAGTGAACATAGTTTTGGTATTCATGTTGCTCAACTAGCAGGGATGCCAAATCAGGTGGTGTTACGAGCACATGAAATTTTACAACATCTTGAAAAGGATAAATTGAGTAAAAATGACAAGGATAAATTTGCTTCCGTTCCGAAAAACAATTATCAATTGAGCATGTTTGAAGCCGATCCGGCCTATGAAGAAGTAAAAGGATTGATAGATGGGTTAGACATAAATACCATCTCTCCGGTCGAAGCCCTACTGAAACTCAATGAGATAAAGATGATGATGAAAAAAGACTAAATTTTTCTTTTAAAAATTTATCAGAGAGTGTTGAAAAATACATTTCGTGTATTATATTTGCAGTCCCTTTCAAACGGTAAGGGAATACAAGCGAAAGTAGCTCAGCTGGTAGAGCACGACCTTGCCAAGGTCGGGGTCGCGGGTTCGAATCCCGTCTTTCGCTCAAGATTACACTTCGATTGAGAGAACAATCTCTCAATTTTTTTTCTACCTTATCAACAGACTAGGTAACTAGTCTCTGCCGGAGTGGTGGAACTGGTAGACACGCAAGACTTAAAATCTTGTGACCCTCGGGTCGTGCGGGTTCAAGTCCCGCCTCTGGTACCAAAAGCCTTCAGAAATGGAGGCTTTTGTTTTTTCCACTCATCTGAACAAATTACCGTTTATATATTAAATAAACATCTCTATCTTTATGGATGTTAAATTTGCAACTTCAAACAAATAGCAATCAAAATGTCTAAAACATTATCAACCAATCAAATTTTGGCTGCTTTACTATTTGTATTTTCATTTTCAGCATTTGCCCAAACAAAGCTTGTTGAGAAAGTTGAAAAGAAAGATGGTGAACTAGTCATTCCTTATTCAAAGTTTAAGTTAAAAAACGGACTTACACTTATCGTTCATGAGGATCATTCTGATCCATTAGTACACGTTGATGTAACATATCACGTTGGATCTGCGAGAGAAGAACTAAAGAAATCTGGATTTGCTCACTTTTTTGAGCACATGATGTTCCAGGGATCTGAAAACGTAGCTGATGAAGAGCACTTCAAAATTGTTACTGAGTCAGGTGGAACTTTAAATGGTACGACAAACAGAGACAGAACAAATTATTTTGAAACAGTACCGAGTAATCAGCTTGAAACTATGTTATGGTTAGAGGCGGATAGAATGGGGTATTTATTACCTGCTGTTACTCAAGAAAAATTTGAAGTACAGCGTGAGACTGTTAAAAACGAAAAGCAACAAAGATATGATAACGCTCCTTACGGGCTTTTCAGAGAATTACAAGCTGAATCGATTTATCCATATGGTCACCCTTATAGCTGGTTAACTATTGGTAAGCTTGAAGATCTTGACAGAGTTGATGTAGAAGATTTAAAGAAGTTTTTCCTTAGATGGTATGGCCCTAACAATGCAGTTTTAACTGTTGGTGGTGATGTTGATACTAAAGAAGTAGTTAAACTAGCTGAGAAATATTTTGGTACTATCCCAGCTGGTCCTGCAGTTGAAGACTTAAAAATTGAACCAGTAAAAATTGAAGAGGATAGATATACTCATTACGAGGATAAAAACATTCGTTTCCCTGCATTGATTGTTACTTTCCCTACAGTTCCTGCATATCATGAAGATGAAGCGGCTTTAGACTACCTAAGTCAATTATTTGGTACTGGTAAGAAATCATTTTTCTACAAAGAATTTGTAAAAACACAAAAAGCTATCCAGGCAAGTGCATTCCACAGCTCTTCTGAATTAGCTGGTGAAATGACTTTCTTTGTATTACCATACCCAGGAAGAAGCCTATCTGATTTCGAAGCAGAAATGAGAACAATTATTTTCAAAAGCTTCGAAGAAAAGGGTGTTTCAGATGATGATATCGAAAAAATCAAAGCTTCTTACGAAAGTAATTTTATTAACGGATTAACTTCAGTAAGTGGAAAAGTTAGTCGTCTTGCGGCTTATGAAACTTTTACAAAAGATGCAGACTACATCGGAAAAGACCTTAAAAGATACCTTGCAGTTACTAAGGAAGATGTTATGCGTGTGTATAACAAATATATCAAAGGTAAGAGCGCTGTTTATTTAAGTGTTGTTCCTGATGCTAATACTGCACCTGCTAAAGCTGATAATTATGAGCCTGTAACAGAAGGAGAGAATACTTTCCCAACAACAGACTATTCTAAAGTAGCAGCAAGAACTCCTAAGAAGGATTCATTTGACCGAAGCAGCAAGCCTGCAAGTGGTAAAGCTCCTTTAGTACCAGTTCCTAACTTCTGGACTGCAGAAATGGATAATGGTATTGAGTTTATAGGTACTAAAAGTGATGAGGTTCCAACAGTTGCTGTCTTAATTGAAATTAAGGGTGGTGCTAGAATGGAGTCTAATATGCAAGACAAAGCTGGTATTGCACAGCTTACTGCTTCATTGATGAATGAATCAACAGAAAATTATACTGCAGAAGAAATTCAGGAAGAATTACGTAAACTAGGTTCTTCAGTTAGCGTAAGTGCAGGCTCGAACTCTTCTCAAATGGTTATTCAGACTTTGAGTAAAAATCTTGATAAAACTTTAGAGCTAGCAGAAGAGATTCTTTACAGACCGAAATTTACTGAGGAAGAATTTAATAGATTAAAGAAGCAGCAATTTGAAAGTGTAATGGCATCATTAAAAGATCCATCTTCAATTGCTTCTAACATTTATGACAGACTTTTATATGGAGAAGGACATATTTATTCATTACCTACTTCAGGAAATATAGCTACTCTACAAAATATCACTCTTGAGGATGTTAAGGCATTTTATGAGAAGAATTACTCTGCTGGTCTAGCTTCAGTAACAGTAGTTGGTGATGTTGAAGAAGGTCAAGTGATGGAAAGCCTTTCTTTCTTAAAAGACTGGAAAAACACAGGTGTTTCTGTTCCTGAATTACCTGCTACTCCTGCGATAGAGAAGACTACAGTTTATTTTGTTGATAAAGCTGACGCACCTCAATCTCAAATCAGAGTAGGTTATGTAAGCGACTTGAAGTATGACGTAACTGGTCCATATTTCAAAACAACTTTAATGAACTATCCATTAGGTGGGGCTTTCAACTCAAGAATTAACTTGAATCTAAGAGAAGATAAAGGCTGGACTTATGGAGCAAGATCTTATTTCTCTGCTTCAGATATTCCTGGTCCATTTACCGTTTCTGCTGGTATCAAAGGAAATGCAACTGATAGTGCATTAGTTGAAATCATGAGTGAGCTTAAAAACTATGCGGATAATGGAATTACTAATGATGAGTTAGAATTCATGAAGCAATCTGTTGCTCAGCGTGATGCATTAAAGTATGAAACTCCATTCCAGAAAGCGGGTTATTTAAGCCGAATTCAGGAATATGATCTTCCAAAAGATTATGTTAAGCAACAAGCTAAAATCATCAACAGTGTAACAGCTGCTGAACTTAATGGATTAGCTAAGAAATATATTCCTTATGATAAGTTGACAATTGTGATTGTTGGTGATAAAAAGACTTTACTTGATAAAGTGAAGGCATTAGGATATAATGTTGTAGAATGGAACCCTGAAAAAACAGATGACAGCTCAGGAACTAACTAATAGCTGACAATAATATTAATCAAAGGCAGACACTCAATTGAAGGGTGTCTGTTTTTGTTTTGGTTAATTCTTGTTAAAAGAACAGAAGGTAAGTGCTTTATTGGTCCATATTGAACAAATTAGAAGCATTAAATTATTAATCTTTTTTATCTTTGTTACTTTCTTAAATGGAAGATTAGTTATGATGGAGGAAAATCAAAGCACTATAAATCAGGATAAAATTCAAGAACACCAGAAGAAAATCCAGCAGGTTTTTTCTGAAGTTAACAAGGTAGTTGTTGGTCAACATAGAATGGTAAATAGGTTATTAATCGGATTATTTACTAATGGCCATATATTATTGGAAGGTGTGCCAGGTTTGGCGAAAACCTTAACAATTAGTACCCTTGCTAATGTATTGCATCTTGATTTTAAAAGGATCCAGTTTACTCCGGACTTACTTCCGGCTGACTTGATTGGTACAATGATCTATAATCAGCAAAAGGCAGAATTTGAAACCAAGAAAGGTCCAATTTTCGCTAACATTATTCTTGCTGATGAGATTAACCGTTCTCCTGCAAAGGTACAATCGGCTTTGCTTGAGTCAATGCAGGAAAAACAGGTTACAATTGGTGAAAATACTTATAAGCTTGATCGACCGTTTTTAGTAATGGCGACTCAAAACCCGGTAGATCAGGAAGGTACTTACCCTCTTCCAGAAGCACAGGTTGACCGTTTCATGATGAAAGTTTATGTAGATTATCCTACAAAGCAAGATGAGCTGGAAATCATGAAGAGAATGTCAAACATGCAGTTTAACCAATCGGTAAATACTGTTTTGACAAAAGAAGAGATCTTCGAGATTAGAGATGAAGTTAATGCAGTATCAATGTCTGAGGAGCTTGAGAAATACATAATCGAATTAGTATTTGCTACTCGTAGACCTCAAGAATATAACATGCCAGATGTTGCGAACTATGTTCAGTTTGGTGTTTCCCCAAGGGCTAGTATTAACCTTAACCTTGCTGCAAAAGCAGTAGCATTCTTTAATCAGAGAGATTATGTTTTGCCTGAAGACATCAAGGAAGTGGCGCACGATGTGTTAAATCACCGTATCCTACTTAATTATGAAGCAGAAGCAGATAATATATCTACAAATGATATAATTGATATAGTACTTGATAAGGTGCCTATTAATTAAAATGATATTCATAAATAAAAAAGCACACTCTAAAGTGTGCTTTTTTTATGATCTAATATAATATCTGATTTTGTTTATGGCAGACTTACCACTTCCACTTTTACCTTTAAAAGTCCTGCTCTAATCAATCCGATTTGTTCAGCAGCAACTCTTGACACATCCACAATTCGGCCTTTAACCCATGGGCCTCTATCATTTACTTTTACCTCAGCAGAAGCTCCTGTTGTTATATTTGTCACTTTAATTATGGTTCCAAAGGGAAGCTTTGGGTGTGCCGCTGTGAATTTCTTCGGATCATACTTTTCACCTGAAGCAGTTGGCCTACCTGTGAACTTATCATGATAATATGAAGCAATACCTTCTTCCGGTGTTGTGCTCTTGTCTGTTTGAGCTATACCATTTGAGGGTATAGCTAAAAACAGAACAATAAATATTATAATGTGGCTAATATCAATTTTCATAAAACTTCTTTTTGCCGTTATCCAGGAAGTCAATAAACTTCTGAACGTCTCTGTCATAACCCACCGGAGCTACAAGTGCATACCCTTCATTATCCAGTAAAATATAGTTAGGCTGAGCATTATTATTGGCTCTTTGGATTTGAATATCGGCATTTTGTTTACCTAGAGATTTTTTAATCTTGCCATCAAAATCAGAGATATACCAGTCTTCTTTCGGAAGCTCTGTTTTATCATCAACATATAAAGCAAGAATAATAAAATCTTCTTTTAACCTTTTCAGCACTTGTGGATCTGACCATACCACAGCTTCCATTTCACGACAGTTTGTACATCCGTGGCCAGTAAAATCAATAAAAATTGGCTTATTTTCTCTTTTTGCAGCTTCCATAGCTTGGTCATAATCGAAATAACCATTCAATCCATGGGGAAGATGTAAAAAGTCAGAATATTTAACAGTTGCATCAGGGCCTGATTCTTCTTCGCCATTAATCATTCCTATTAGATTAAAGTCATGTGTATGCATAGGAGGTAGATACCCTGCTAGAGCTTTAAGAGGAGCTCCAAACATTCCCGGAATTAAATAAACTACAAACCAAAATGTGATTATCGAAAATAGAAATCTTCCTACCCCGATTTTATCCATTGGGCTGTCATGTGGTAATCTGATTTTTCCAAGAAGATAGAATCCCATTAAAGTAAATATCACAATCCAAATTGCCAGGTAAATTTCTCTATCTAGAAGCCCCCAATGGAAAGCCTGATCAGCTACACTTAAAAACTTAAATGCTAATGCTAATTCTATAAATCCTAAAACAACTTTAACTGAATTTAGCCATCCACCAGACTTAGGTAGTGAACTTAACCAGTTAGGAAAAATTGCAAACAACGTAAATGGTATGGCAAATGCCATACCGAAGGCAAACATACCAGCGATAGGTTTTATTCCGATTTCACCAGCAGATTCTACAAGCAATGAACCGACTATTGGTCCGGTACAAGAAAAAGAAACTAATGCTAATGTGAATGCCATAAAAAACGGCCCAAGGAAACCTCCTTTATCCGCTTTCTTATCCATTGCATTTACTATGCTAGAGGGTAAGACTATGTCGAAGGCACCAAAGAATGAAATCGCAAAGACTAAAAATATGATAAAGAAAATCAAATTTGGAAGCCATTCTGTTGCTAAATGGTTAGCCGTTTCAGGCCCCATGAATGGTGATAATACCGCACCAATTAGAGTATAAATTGCTACAATAGAAACACCATAAATTAATGCATCTTTTATGGCTTTTGATCGGCTCCCCTTTCCTGTAAAGAAAGACACAGTCATTGGTATCATTGGAAACACGCAAGGAGTTAAAAGAGCAACTAATCCACTTAAAAAGGCAATCGCCATAAAAAGTAATAAGCCAGTATTACTCTCTTCCGGCTTAACATCATCTGTAAAAAATGAAGGGAATTTTTTAATGTAGAGACCGTCTCTTTCACCTATAATAAACGATTGGTCAGTTTTAACTTCTTGATTATTGACCGCATCGGAAATATTATATTTTTGTCCCGTAATAGCTATTTCATCAGAAGTATCTCCGGTTTCAATTTTTTCGCTATTATTTTCAGTGTTTTCTATTTCAGATTGTGTTGGATTTTGGTCTTCAATTACATTGACTGATAATTCAAAATCCTCAGAAATTAAAATACATTGACCTGTTTCATCAGAGCAAACCTGTCCATCAATAGCACCGGATATTGACCGAGTGTTTGAAGTGATTTTGACCGTTTGTTCAAAGTTTCCAATACCTCTGAAATATTTAACTTCACAGCCAAATATATCATCCATTTTGGACTTCGGATTAATTGCTTTTAATGGGCCATCAGCTATAAAAGCACTGTTTTCATCAAGAGTAATTTCAGCTACTACAGGCCCACAATCAGGGTCAAAATCTGAAGAATATAAATACCATCCGGCATCAATTTTAGCCGAGAATTTGATAGTTACAGTTTCACCAACCTTTGCATCATTATTGTCAAGCGTGACATTCCACTTGGCAGGTTGGATAATTTGAGAAAATCCGGAGTAAACTGTAAAAAATAATAATGTAAAAAATACTACTAATTGTCTCATTGGATTTATTGTTGGGAATTACAACCGGGTTAAATATTTAAGGGTGCCGATATGGCACCCAAATAAAGTTTAAAGTGAATATATTTTATTCAGCATTTCTAAACTGTTCGTGAAACCTTATGATGGTATTAATTCCACTGAAGAAGTTTTCAACGCCGTAACTTTCGTTTGGTGAATGAATAGCATCTTTGTCAAGACCAAAACCCATTAACAGAACGTCTGATTTAAGTTCTTTTTCAAACAGTGCAACAATAGGAATACTTCCTCCATCACGAGTAGGTAAAGGCTTTTTACCCCAACCTGCATCAAATGCTTTTTCTGCAGCTCGGAATGCCGGAGAATCTGTTGAAACTACCGCAGCTTCACCTCCATGATGAGGAGTAACCTTTACTTTCACATAATCAGGTGCAATTGCATTAAAGTGATCAACAAATAGTTTGGTAATTTCTTTACTTTCCTGATTAGGAACCAATCTCATCGAAATTTTAGCATAAGCTTTTGAAGGCAGTACAGTTTTTGCTCCTTCTCCAGTATAGCCACCCCAGATTCCATTGACATCAAGAGTAGGTCTGATACCAATGCGTTCGATAGTTGTAAAACCCTTTTCACCGAAAACAGCATCAATATCTAATTCCTTCTTATATTCCTCTTCGCTAAAAGGAGCCTTATTAAGTGTTTCTCTGTATTCTTTAGAGTATTCTTCTACTTTGTCATAAAACCCTGGGATGGTAATGTGACCATCTTTGTCTTTTAAAGAAGAGATCATGTTACATAATACATTTATAGGGTTAGCTACAGCACCACCATAAGTCCCACTATGAAGGTCTCTGTTGGGCCCTGTAACTTCAACTTCAACGTAGCTAAGACCTCTTAGTCCAGCAGTAATTGAAGGAGT
The DNA here is from genome assembly GCF_012926615.1 of Marinigracilibium pacificum. GTDB lineage: Bacteria > Bacteroidota > Bacteroidia > Cytophagales > Cyclobacteriaceae > Mangrovivirga > Mangrovivirga pacifica. The sequence goes on from NZ_JABBNU010000001.1 coordinate 335,294, forward strand.
ATCCATTGAAATCATAGATGTATCTGAAATCAGGACAACATCATTTTTCAATTTTTCAATATTTTCTTTTACAAAAATTTCCAGGTTATTTGATCCAACTTCTTCTTCACCTTCGATCATGAATTTTACATTACACTGAAGGCTCTTTGTTTTTGACATTGCCTCAAATGCTTTTACATGCATGTAAAACTGACCTTTATCATCACAAGCTCCTCGAGCATAGATTCTATCATTTTTGATTACAGGTTCAAATGGCGGAGAATCCCATAATTCATAAGGATCAGCAGGTTGAACATCGTAATGACCATATACTAAAACTGTTGGAAGGCTTTCATCTATGATTTTTTCACCATAAACAATTGGGTATCCCGCAGTTTCACAGATTTCTGCTTTATCAGCACCTGCTTCAATAAGTTTTTCTTTTATAAACTCAGCTGCTCTGTGAACATCTTTTGAAAATTTTGAATCTGCACTTACCGAAGGTATTTTGAGCAGATCGAATAATTCACTCAGGAAATTATCCTTATTTTCTTCAACATAATTTAGGGCTTGTTGAGAGTTGTGTAGGCTCATTTTTTTGGTAGTTGTTGTTTTATTAATTAGTTCAAATTAAAATCCGGTATCTTCATCATCAGTGTCGGTATTTTGAGCTTCAGAGTCATTTCCGAATGGAACAGCTTGTGTTGGAACATTCGATTGGTTATTGAAAAACTGAAGGTCGTAAGAAGTACCGATACCTAAATAATCTTTTCTAAATCTGTCAATGAAGTCAGTAACCTCATCAAGCTCGGCAGTTGTTTGAGTATACGCACCCATCTTTTTCTTGTTCTTCTCAGTACGCTCTCTAATCATGTTATTGATTTCCTGATCAGAAGAAAGAATCATTAATACTCTCTCTTTATATTGAACAAAGAACCAGTGCCCTGGAGTTAATTGGGCGAAAACATTGAAGGTCTCATTACCATCAGGATCTTTTCTTAGCTCTACGAAACCTCCAATCAGGGTGTTTACATCTTGTCTTCCTAAGTGAGAAACACCAACAGTACCATTATTATACCAGGCTTTATGATCATTATCCCACTTCATATCAAGGTTAGTCAGGAAGATGTTATAATCTGCTCCTCGATCAAACCCAGCTAATGGTGTGTATTCATTAAGGGCTCTTTCTTCAAAAGCTTTAGCCCCTTTATCACCTATAAATTCTGACAAGTAATATATTTGTTCACTTAAATTAGAGAGTGCTTCAGGATTTCCGATTGCGTCAGCTGTTTCTCTGAATTTACTTCCGATTGCTTGAAGTATATTATCATCAATTTGTGCATTGATACCTAACATTCCTGAAACATCCAGCTTTCCTTCTTCAGGTATGCCCGATCCACGGCCTGCACCTGTTAAATTAAAGTCTTCGTTTCCAGCCAGGAAGTTGATTTTACCTTCAAAATTGACTACTCCATTTTCATCATTGTAAGTATATTTTTGACCTTGATAACTATTTCCTTGTAGTTTTTCGAAATCAACAATATCATATGTTTTTGCTATTCTATTATAACTTAACATTCCTGAAGGCTGGAATAGAGGCAGGTCATCATCAGTTAGTTTGTCTTTTATGAAAATCGAGTATAAATAATCGGTACCATTTTCATAGAAAACACCAGCTTTAAGTTTCTTACCAGCTTCAGTAGTAGCTTCATTAAAGTTAAATACAATATCCTTGATCTGAGCTGTCGAATTATAAACAATCCAATCAGACTCACCAGTATGCATATCTAGCCTTACAGCTCCATCCAGCTCAAGTACTTCTTTGTTTGCGTACATGGTTACTTTTCCTTTGAAGAAGAAGCCAGGGCTTATCAAGAAGTTTTGCTCTACATCAAGATGTCCTGAAGCAACTGTACGGTATTTCGTTACATTTTTTTCCGGCGTATATTCCTGATAAGAGAATTCTCCAAATTCAATGTTGAAGGTATCGCTAAGTGCGTTTATATATCGATATGTCGCCTTACCTTCAAATTTGGTTCTGCTTATAATATCAATTTCACCATCAATTAAAGTGTGATATTCATTTAATGTATCAACTACTATTGTTGCATTATATAACCTATCCAAAGTAGCATTCTCTCTGATAAGAAGTTTATTTTCATCAGGAGTCACTTTTGCATCAGCTACTTTGATGTAAGGAATTCCAAACACATTTAATGAAAGGTCATTAATATCATATTCTGCCCTAGTAGCATTGAAAGCCAGTGAGTCAAGGTCTTTTCTAGTTGTATAGAAGTAACTATTTTCAATTGGCACATCAGTAGGTTTTATCATCGAAACCTGCTGATTGCTAAGATCCCATGTTGCCTTTGTAATTGAAGTTTTAAACTGAGCAAAAGGAAAGTCTAATGCTGCAACTCCTTCTTTTTCAGGTTGGATATCTGCTACATTATTTGTTAAATCAAAATCAAGCTTAACATCTTCACCTCGAAGGGCTGGTTTTTCTGGGTTGCTTGATTCAATTATAAAACCAGCGTTTCGGGCACCAATTTGATACTCAGAGAAGCTTATATTTTTACTTTTTGTTACTGAACCTCTTGTTTTGAGTTCACCGCGTCCATACCCTCCATGCTTACTATAAACAGCCGTACCATTAAGCGTTGCTGTATTATCATATAGATTTATTGGTTCAGAAATATTCGTGAAATTCATGCTATCAGTTGGAATATCCCATCTGAATTTAGAATCTGAAGATACAATTGCAGGAACAGATGGGCCCTGAGCATCTCCTTTAGCTATTTCCACTCTTGACGCGGGAGCTGCAACTGAATCCATGTAAAATGTAAAGTCAGAAGAATATACATCTGCAGCCAGGTATTCAATCCTGCCGTCAGCGGTTAAGCCATCTGCATTTAAGGTAATGTCTGAATAAACAGTTCCATCGCCTTCATATAGTTGATATCCCTCTTGTGGGCTTTTGTGTACGAAACCTAACGAGTTGTCTGGCATTAACCTAAGGGTCTCTTCAAATGGAGGGAATATTCCTGAATAAAAAGTCCCTTTAAACGTCAATGCTTTGGTATCACTACCACTCACACTATCAAGGTCAAAGGTTGGTACTGAGAAATAAACAGATTTATCGTAGGCTCCATCTAAAATATCAGGGCTATCAAAATAAACCGTTGCCCCACGTGATCCTGAGAATTTCGGATAACTAGGGAAATCTTTTAAAGCAGATTTATTATTTGGTTTATTAATAAATAGAGTACCTGCAGTTTCTTGAAGTTCATTACCAATACTTTTTCTTTGACGTGCTCGGTAACCTTTTGGTTGATCAGAATCAAGATTAAACCTGATTTTATCAATCTGAGGCATATCAATTAAAAAGCTATCGTAATTGAATCTGAATTCTTTACCGATATATTGAATATTTCCTGCATTTACTATACCATCAAAAAGCAAGTCTCTGTTTCTTAATAGTACAATAGTTTGACTATCAGGCTCTACATATACTTTTAATGATTTACTAATGATAAATCGTTCAACCCCACGAACAACCATCTCATCTTTATTCAAGCGAAGTGTTGCGTTGGCAACGTCAGGAGAAATCGATTCTAGCCTTAAGTTGTCATAATCTTTCCTTCCTCGGTCAGAAAGAACATAATGATAACCTTTTCTACTTATTTCAATGTATCCGGTATTTGGATTAAATTCAATAAATCCATTTCGCATCAGGAAGTGAGCATATCCTCTGATCTTCTCCTCATCTTCCTCCATGAATTCTGCAACTTCATAAGTGTAAAAAGATCCGGAACCTCGCTTTCTGGCAAAATAAACAAACCTTAAAAGTGGGTTAGTATCCAGAAGACCAGTTAAGTTTCCGAATCGTTCGGTACTAAAAAACTCTTCTGATTCAAATTCAACAGGTAACTTGTTTTTTGCTGTAAGCCTGCCTACATCAAGACTATCTGATTCAAGATCCCAATTAATTAACTCCGCTTTAAACTCCATGTTAAACAAAGAAGTCTTGAAAGCGGTATTTTTAAATGCTCCATCATTACTAAGTACGGTTAGTTGCATGGAGTCCAATTCATATTTTATTTTCAGTGCCGGATGAGTAATCGAATCTCGGTCATGATATATAACTAATCCTGCTCTTGGGCTGGAAATAATACTATCGCTTAGCTCAAAAATATTGGAATATGCTTTAAAATATTTTCTTCCATCTTTTTTCACTTCAATTCTTCCTAGCCCAGGGAAAACCGGAGTAGAAAGTATTTGTTCTCCTCTAAGAGAAAAACCTCCTTTATATTCAAGACCTTTTTCCTTAAATCCTTTCACATAGACATTGTTTGAATAGGATTTAAACCTTGGGTAGGTAGGTTTACCTGTTTCTGGCTTTCTCTTTAATTTATATTCAAAAACACCTTCAACAGGCTCATCAAGTCTAGATTTATATGTTAATTGAACTTTCTGAGATTCAATTTTTGGCTTTGATATATCAAAATAATAATCACCGAACGAAGCATAAACTTCATCAGGATCCATACCGGCAGGAGACCAGTCAAAAGAGCCTCCATTTGCCACTAGCATGTTGTTAAGCATCATTATGCTACCTGAAGTATTTTTAATGAAAACGGTATCATAGTTTGATGTAAATTTCAGGAATGTTTTTTCAAACCTAAGAACAGGACCGCTTACTTCAGGAACAACAACTTGAATAAGTGTACTAATAGCCTGTGGAGTAAAGTTGTCAGAAGGTTGAGTTTCATCTTCTTCATCCCACCCGGTAGCCCAGGTATCCTCATTATTGGCAGGTTCATCCTTGTTGCTATCCCAACTATCCCAATCATTAAACCAACCGTCATCTTCTGATTGATTGTTATTGTTTTCAGAATTTACATCCTCTTCAGTATTTTCGAATGATACTGGTTGTTGTGATTCGATTTCTACATACTCAAGAGACACAGCACCTTCTGAATAAACACCGTAGTTAACTGAATAATACAGCGCTTTGTTATCTGCAAAGTCATGCAGTTTGTCAAGATAGGTGTTGAGGTCTGATTTGGAATGGTTTCTAAGTACTTTATCAGTGGTGTTGATAATAGTAGTACGATCAATCATGCCCTGCATTTTGTCAGCTTTACACAGGATATTTATAAATTTATAAACCTCAGTATAAAAGCTGTAACCCTTGTCCAGCATATCCTTGGATACTTTGATAACAGTATTTTTATCTGCAATATCCAATGTTGACCAATCAGTCGAAAAAGTCTGGGCCATAGCGATCATCTCTTCATTTTGAGAGTTTAGATAAGCATCAGCCACGACATCCTTAAATTTTATAGGATCGTCGGGAAGCTCAACTCCCTGACCAAAGATTAAACCACCTGACATAAGCCCGGCAAAAAATATCAAGATCAATTTTCTCATAGCTTGTTGTAGTCCGGATACAATTTCCCGTGAAAATAACGAATAAACACTGAAAAGATTTGATGGTGTAGGGTTATTTGCCTTTTTTAACGAGTTGAAGGCATTTCCAGTTTTGATCGGAAGCCTCATTTTCTAATATCATACCAAATTCTCCTGCGGCTTCGAGTATATCAGAGGTGTCTCGCTCATAAAATCCGCTGAATAGTATTCTGCCATTCTCTTTTAGTCTGGCGTTATACATTTCCAATTCAGCAAGGATTATATTTTTATTAATGTTTGCAAGTATTATGTCTACCGGAGTTTCTGGCAAGCTTTGCACTGTACCATGAATTATGGCAATTTTCCCTTCTAATCCATTCTTTTCAATATTCTCTGTAGAATTTTCCACGGACCATTCATCTATATCACAACCGGTAATTTTTTCAGCGCCTCTTTTTGCAGCCATTATTGAAAGAATTCCAGTTCCACACCCAATGTCATATACTTCTTTTCCTTTATGGTCAAGATCCATCTGTAACTTCAGCATCATTGCTGTTGTCTGGTGATGGCCTGTTCCAAAGCTCATTTTAGGCGTAATAATTATATCATAATCATATTTTTTTTCCACATTATGGAAATCTGCCCTCACAATGGCTTTATCACCGATAATTATTGGGTTATAATTCTTTTCCCATTCTTCATTCCAGTTTTTCTTTGGAATGTTTAGGATCCTGTATTTTAATTCATCTACTCCTGAGTATCTGCTAATTTGCGAGTCAAGAGTATCCTTATCAAAAACTTCAGACTGTACATAACAAAGCAGACCGTCGTCAGTTTCAATAAATGATTCAAAGCCGATCTCCGATAGCTCAGCCATCAGGATCTCGGCCATAGTTTCGTTACAGACAAAGCTGATTTCAACGTAGTCCATTTAGTAGGATTTAGCGATATCAACAAAGTCTCTCGATTTCAGAGAAGCTCCCCCAATAAGCCCTCCGTCTACGTCTGCACAAGCAAATATTTCTTTTGCATTATCAGGCTTACAGCTCCCCCCATACAAAATGCTTATGTTGTTGGCTATTTCTTCGCCATATTTTCCGGCTATATGCTTTCTAATTGCTGCATGCATTTCCTGTGCTTGCTCAGGAGAGGCAGTTAACCCTGTACCAATAGCCCAAATAGGCTCATATGCTATCACTATTTTACTAAATTCTTCAGCACTTAGATGGAACAAACTGTTAGTTAACTGACCTGTTACAAACTCAACAAAATCACCTCCTTCTCTTTGCTCAAGGCTTTCTCCACAGCAAAAGATTGGAGTTAAACCTTCAGAAAGTACTTTATCTGTTTTTTTCGCTAGAAATTCATCACTTTCACTAAAATACTCACGACGTTCGCTATGACCAAGAATGACATATTTAGCGCCCATCGCTTTTAACATTGGAGCAGATATTTCACCTGTATAAGCACCACTATCCTCAGAATGACAGTTTTGAGCTCCCATGAAAACCTTATCCTGATCACCAATAAGTTTTCTTACATTATCCAGATGAATATAAGGAGGACAAATTACTAATGTTACATCACCAGGCACCTCATCAGCAGCCATATTTACTATTTCAGATGTAAGTATTTTGCCTTCTTCAGGAAGTAAATTCATTTTCCAGTTTCCTGCTACAATTTTTTTTCTCATGATTGTGTGTTCGTAGTATTAGTTTGGTTTGTAAATATAATCTTTTTCTATCTGAGCTTTAATTAATTAAACTTCTCTTTTAAGAATCTGGCAGTATGTGATTCATCAACTTTCACTAAATCTTCAGGTTTTCCTGCAAAAACGAGATTACCACCGTTTTCTCCTCCTTCAGGACCAAGGTCTATTATCCAGTCAGCGCTTTTGATAATTTCCATATTATGCTCGATTATTACGACGCTATTACCTTGTTCAATTAGGGCATTTATAGCTGTTAATAACTTTTTGATATCATGAAAGTGAAGTCCTGTTGTTGGTTCATCGAAAACGAATAGTATTTTCTCACTTCCTGACCCTCCTTTTGAAAGGAAGGAAGCTAGCTTAACTCTTTGTGCTTCACCACCACTGAGTGAATTAGAAGATTGGCCAAGCTTAATATAGCCCAAACCTACATGGTTTAATGGTTCCAGTTTATTTAAAATAGCTTTTTGGCCAGCAAAAAAGTCCAGGCTTTCTTCAACAGTCAGGTCAAGCACATCTGAAATTGACTTATCATTGTACTTAACTTCCAGCACTTCATCTTTAAAACGACGACCTTTACAAGTTTCACAAGTTAGATGAATATCAGCCATAAACTGCATTTCAATCTTTACTTCTCCTTCGCCCTGACAGGTTTCGCAGCGACCACCTTCAACATTAAATGAAAAATGAGCTGGCTTAAAGCCTCTTTGCTTTGATAACTGCTGATCAGCAAATAATTGCCTGATTGCATCATAAGCTTTTACATAAGTAACCGGATTTGAACGACTTGACTTTCCAATTGGGTTTTGGTCAATAAATTCAATTTGTTTAACCTGTGAAAGATCGCCTTCCAGTCTGTCAAACTTTCCTGTTGATTCTGAAATATGTTGTTCCAGATGTTTGCTTAAGGCAGGGTAGAGTATTTTCTTAACAAGTGTGGATTTACCCGAGCCACTGACCCCTGTAATTACACTCAAGACTCCCAACGGGATATCCACATTGATATTTTTTAGATTATTTTCCCTGGCACCAATAATTGTTAGTTTATTTCTCCATTTACGTTTTACGCCAGGTATGGCAATTACCTCCTGTCCGGATAAGTATTTTGCAGTATATGAATCACTTCCGGATAATTGATCAGCTGTTCCCTGAAAAACCAATGTTCCACCATGAACACCGGCATCTGGCCCAATATCAATAATTTGATCAGCGGCTCTTATTACATCTTCTTCATGTTCAACAACGATAACCGTATTTCCCAGATCTCTTAAATTCTTTAAAACACCAATTAATCTTTCAGTATCTCTGGGGTGAAGCCCAATACTTGGTTCATCAAGAATATACATTGACCCAACCAGAGCACTACCTAGTGATGTTGCCAGTTTTATTCGTTGATATTCTCCTCCTGATAATGTTGACGTAAGCCTGTTTAAAGTTAAATACCCCAAACCTACTTCATTTAAATACCCAAGCCTGTTAATTACTTCTTTAAGTAATCTATTAGCAATTTTTTGATCATGGTCTCCTAGTTCAAGGGAATTAAAAAAGTCATATGATTTTTCTACAGACATTAAGACGACATCTGTGATTGATGTCTCATTAATCTTAACATATGAAGCATCCTTCCGAAGTCTGGTTCCTCTACAGTCCGGGCAAACTGTTCTCCCTCGGTACCTTGATAACATAACCCGGTACTGAATCTTGTGAGATTTGCTTTCCAGAAATGAGAAGAAATCGTCAAGACCTTCAAAATACTCATTTCCTGTCCATAATAGATTATACTCTTTGTCGCTGAGATCTTTTATAGAGCGGTGTATCGGAAAGTCAAATTGGTCAGCGTTATCAATTAATGGTTTTAGCCATTTTTTCATCGTTTCAGAGCGCCAAGGAACTATAGCTCCTTCGAAAACTGACATGTTTTTATTTGGGATAACCAAGTCTGGATCAATTCCTAGAATCTTTCCAAAACCTTCACACCTTTTACATGCACCATAAGGATTATTAAAACTGAATAGATTTACTGTAGGCTCTTCAAAAACAATTCCATCAGCTTCAAATCTGTCACTGAAAGATGTTTTTCCTTTTCCAGGAAATTCAATTATACAATCTCCATGACCTTCAAAAAAGGCAGTTTCAATTGAGTCTGCCAACCTGAACCTATTATCTTCATCACGACCATCTGATGCTTCAGGGTCTTTGACTACTGTAGCTCTATCTAATAGGATAAAAACATTATCTGTTGATTCAATCTCTTTAATATTTTCTATGAGGTCTTCTATTAATTGAGTTGAATCATTAATAATAACTCTGTTGTATCCTTTTTGTAGTAATATTTCAAGCTCTTGTTTTAGACTTCTTTCATGATGAGGGATTAACGGACACATGATCATTAACCTTTCTCCGTCACCATGACTATAGATAAAGTCGAGAACATCTTCAACTGTAGACTTTTGTACAACATTTCCACTAATTGGGGAAAAAGTCTTTCCTACCCGAGCAAATAAGAGTTTTAAGTAATCATAGATCTCGGTTGTAGTTCCAACTGTTGATCTTGGGTTTCTGGTATTTACTTTTTGTTCAATAGCTATTGCTGGAGAAACACCTTTTATATAGTCAACTTCTGGCTTTTCCATTCTGCCTAAAAACTGTCTTGCATAAGAGCTCAGACTTTCGACATACATTCGTTGTCCTTCCGCAAACAGTGTATCAAAAGCAAGAGAAGATTTTCCTGAGCCGGATAACCCTGTGACAACTACCAGTTTATTTCTAGGAATGCTGACACTTAAATTATGGAGGTTATTAACTCTTGCATTTTTTATTACAATGAATTTTTTTGGATCTATCGAGTCTATTTTGTCTAATTCGGTAGCTATTATTTTACTCATAATACAAAGATAAGCAGTTGTTATTTATAGGAACCTTTTTATCCCTCTCAAGTTTCAATAATATCAATTTTTTAAGAAGAAGGTGTAAATAATTAACAAATGATTTTTTTTACTAATCTTGGCAAAATATTTGCGATTTAGTATATTAACGATTGCATTCGTGTTAAAATTTTTTGTTCAACCTCAAATCCACACAATATGATATAGATCTCTACGTTAACAAAACAGAGACAACCGAATGAACAAAATCAAATTGAATGACAGCCAGCTAGTGTCGCAATACATCAAAGGAAATGAATTTGCCTTTGAGAAGTTGGTTAACAGACACAAGAACAAGATCTTTACTAAGATATACTTGATAGTGAGAGATAAATATGTGGCTGAAGATTTATTGCAAGAGACCTTTATAAAAGCGGTCAATACAATTAAGGCGGGAAAGTATAATGAAGAAGGAAAGTTTCTTCCATGGATAATGAGAATAGCAAATAATATGGCTATTGATCATTTCAGGAGGGAGAAAAGATACCCTACCATTGTTATGGAAGACGGTAGTCCGTTATTAAACAACATTAAATTTTCTGAGGAGTCTTTTGAAGTAGGACGGGAAAGGAAAGAAACGCATAAGCTTGTCAGAACACTGATCAAAGAATTGCCAGAGTCTCAAAAACAAGTGCTGATTATGAGGCATTACATGAAAATGAGCTTTCAGGAAATCGCTGATGCCACCGGAGTAAGTATAAATACTGCTCTAGGAAGAATGCGATACGCCTTGATCAATATGAAAAAGAAAATGGACAAACTAAGTATAGCCTATGATAAAAACCTTTACCCCGGATGACGTAATTAAGTACGTTTATAAAGAATGCAATCAGGAGGAGCAGAAAGACATTGAAGAAGCCATGCTCAGCGATGAAAAGTTAAAAGAAACTTATCAGTATATTATTAATCTTAAGGATGATCTCGACAAAGCCGAGATGTCTCCCTCAAACAAAACCATTAATAACATATTAGAATATTCAAAAAATTACAAAGCAAATAAAGGGTCCTGAAAAGGACCTTTTTTTATTTCATAGCAGGCCCAAAAAACTATAATGGTTTATATTGCCAGAATATGTGTGGCATCCATTTGATCGTTGATAAAAAAGAGCTTTTAAGTGATACTGCATCCATTAAATCAATGGTTTCAGCAGGAATTCACCGTGGTCCGGATAACAGATCTTCTGTCTGGGTCAGAAATAGAGAAATACAATATTTTTTAGGCGCAAACAGGTTGAAAATCAGAGATCAATCTGATCTGGCAAATCAACCTTTTAAAAGTGAGGACGAACAGTATTTTCTATTATTTAATGGAGAAATTTATAATTATGCCGAACTGAAAAATGAGCTAATTTCCAAGGGTTATCAGTTTCGCACCAGTAGTGATACCGAAGTTTTGTTTTATTTATTAAAAGAAGAAAGTGAAGTTGGCTTAGGGAAACTTCAGGGAATGTTTAGTATAATTTTTCTGGATAGAAGTGCAAATACTGTATTGATTGCCAGAGATAAACATGGGATTAAACCATTATTTTATTCTCAAAATGAAAATTTTTTTGTTGCCTCTTCTGAATCAAAACCAATTTTCAAATCAAATCTTATAGCTAAAGAATTAATTCCTTCAGAGATTGACCTTCTTTTAAGATATAAACACTCTTTTGGGCGGAATACAATCTTTAAGAATTTGTTTAGTGTTTCTCCTGGGAAATTTATTAAGCTTGAAAATGGAATTGTCACTAAAGATGAGTTCATAATTGAAAGAACAACTACCAAAGAAAATGAATTGAACGTTAAAGCAATCGAGCAATTATTAGTGGATAGCTTATATAATCAACTTAGTGATAGTGTTCCCTATGGTTTGTTTTTAAGTGGAGGGCTTGATTCGTCTTTGTTATTGGCCCTTAACAGGAAGTATGAAATTAATTACCTACAGACTTTCAGTATAATTGATAAGACGAAAGTTCAAGGAGGTCTCAATGATAGTCGTCTTTCAAGGTTGGCTGCTAAGCTTTATGGATATGATCATCATGAAATTCATTTTACTGATCAGCCTGATGAAGAGGATATACATAATTATATCGCCTATCTAGATCAGCCTGTCCTCGATAGTGGGTCGTACATGAATTATATTCTTACTAAAGAAGCTTCAAAATTTGTTAAGGTTGTTTTGAGTGGTGCAGGAGCAGATGAGTACTGGTATGGATATCCACGGTATCAGGTTTACAGACAGATGTTAAAAAATCCTTTAGTAGCGAGAGGAATAAAGGAATTACTCAGGTTTGCCAGGTTTTCAGGGTTGTCAAAGGTAGACCCCGTAACAGACAGAAGATTTAAACGGGTTATTGATACAGTTGAAGGAAGTAAAGAATTATCATGGAATAACCTACTTCAAGTTCCATTATTGCAACATAATGAGCTTCCTTCTGTGGTTCGTAAATTCATTGAAGAGCATGAAGAAATGATAATACCACAGCTATGGGACCAAAAAAATTATCTTGTAAATGATGTTTTGCTACAAAGTGATCAAATGACTATGTCTCAAAGCATCGAAATGAGACTTCCTTATCTTGATGATGATTTAGTTAAAGCAGCTTCTAGATTACAAAGTTCTTTTCACGATTCAGGTCGTTCAAAACCAATATTGTCAGAAATATTTATGAATATTGAAGGGTCAACTCCATTTGTTAAACGAACAAAGGAAGGAATGGGACTTCCTTTTTATTCTTGGATAAACTCTAATTACATTCAAGATAGAATTGAAAAGTTAATAAATAAGAAGGATTCATTAATTCATGAGACTGACTCTTATAGAAGGTTGGTAAACCGTAAAAATTTTCGCAAAGAGTTAACTGATCAGGCAAATGGTAGTGCTGTTTGGAGTTTAGTGGCTCTTGATCTTTGGCTGGAGCACAATTTATAGTAAATGAAAATCTTATATCTACATCAATATTTTAAAACACCATCAGAAGGAGGGGCAACCCGTTCATATTATCTTTCTCAGGCTATGAAAAATGCTGGTCATGATGTTACAATCATCACTTCACATAATAGCACCAGAAAAGAAGAAAAGAATGTTGATGGAATAAATGTAATTTACCTTCCAGTCAGATATGATAATTCATTTGGATACCTTAGAAGAGTTTTATCCTTTATTACCTTTTCCAGAAGTGTTTACAGGTTTTTTAAATCTATGAAAAACCAGGAGTTTGATCTTTGTTATGCAACATCAACCCCATTAACAATAGGATGGTCGGCTATCCAGATAAAAGACAAGTTTCAAATACCTTTTATTTTCGAAGTTCGGGATTTATGGCCTGAAGCTCCGATACAATTAGGGGTTATTAAAAATCCATTTTTAAAAATGGGTCTTCGGGCATTTGAGAAATATGTATACGAACAGGCTTTGCAGATTATAGCATTATCTCCTGATATGGTTGCAGAGATTCGTAAAATAGTTCCCTGGAAAGACATTAAAATGATACCTAATTTTAGTGATCCTGATTTTTTTGAAGGTAAGGTGAGACCATTATTTACCAAAGATAACAAGGTTGTAATTTCATACTTTGGAGCTGCCGGTTATGTTAATGGGCTTAACTCCTTGTTAAATTGTGCTGTTGCTATTCAACATGATAATCGTTTTGAGTTTAGAGTAATGGCAGAGGGGGCATATCTTGAAAAATTAAAAAAGGAAGTAAGAAAAAATAGATTGGCCAATGTAAAATTCCTGCCATATGGTAATAAAAGCCAGGTAATATCATTACTTCAAGATAGTTCTTTTTCTTATATATCCTTTTTACCCAAGAAGGTACTGGGGACAAACAGTCCAAATAAATTTTTTGACTCACTTGCTGCTGGTGTCCCTGTTATAGTCAATACAAAAGGGTGGACGCAGGATATTGTTGTAGAATACCATTGTGGGTTTTACCATGATTTTAATGAATCACAATCTTTTACAAAGGCATTGTTAGCATATGTTGATAATCCTGCAACTTATGCTTATGCTTCTGAAAACGCTCTGTTTCTAGCTAAAAATCATTTTCAAAAGGACAGAGTAATCCAAAAGCTTATAGATGATCTTTCAACAATTGAAAATCAAAAACCTGGTAACGAAGGTATAATGAAAAGAGCTTAATTAAGGTTTATAAGCGGCTTTCTGAAAGATTGTTTCGGGCTCACTAATAGCCATTAATTCTTGTAAACTGATATTAGATCTGTCTTTGAATTTATTTACAATCTGCCACCCAAGCCATGAACCAATTCTACCCGGGCAATTATCTCCAATTTCAGGTGTTTTCGGCCTTTCGAAGACATATTTTCTTTTAGACATCGGACTGGTATCATAAAAGAGTTCATTACTAACAAAGTAAGAGTAGATAACATCAGCATTATTATTTGCTGCTTCAAGTTCTTGTTCTGTATACCAGATTATTTTATTATCATCCAGACATGGTATAACTGCATTTACAAAAGCATAGGATTTGCCATAGAAGATCATGTCTGCCAGTAATGACTTGTCATTAAGATTTACTTCATTGAACTTATTTGATATCAACAATGCAATTTTAGGAACAATATATTCAGGAGTATAATGTTCAAGAATATACTGAGGTTGCTGAGGGTGATATTTCCCTTCCTTCCCTAGAAAGTAATCAAGACCTATAACAATTACACTATCTGTAACATACAGATCTCTTAAGATTCCTGTTGTAACAGTTTGAATTTTTGGGATTTTATATTCCGGATAATAGTACTTAATGTGTTTGAATAAGCTTTCTAGCTCGGTTTCTAGCTTAGAGATTTTTTCTTCATTAAAAACTTTTTTTGTTTCAGACTGAAGAGAGTCAAATCCAGGATCAGTAATTAGCTGATGGAACATTCCAACTACCATATTTGGATCAGGGTAATTTTGAGGTTCCAGAAATCCTGCGAGAAAGCCCTGGTTTTGCCTCAGGAAATTGGCAGTTTCCTGAATTGTGCTAATAGAGTTTAATTCAAGATCAAGCCTTTCAATGGTTATATCAGCATTTACCGCCTTTATTTCTGTTGTGATTTCACATTGTTGATCGCTTCCACATGATGATAGGATCAAAAGCGAAAGGATTAAGGAGTATGATAAATATTTCAATATTGTCATATTACAAAAATAAAAAAAGCCCCCTCAAAGAGGGGACTTTTTATCCTATTAATTCGATTTCTTCGCCGGCTTTGTTATGAAAGCCGAAATCTGTTATTGCCTTTGATGAGTCTATTTCGATTTTGACCCACTTGTGATATTTAAAAAACCATTTTACACGTTTAGAGAACATACCTTTTGTAAAGTATGCGTGTAAAAATGGATGTAAACTAATTGTTACACCATGTTGGTTTTGATTTTTTAATACATGTTCAAGATTTCGTTCAATCTTGTCTGCGATCAGAATGGTTGATTCTACCTTTCCGGTTCCACCACAGGAAGGGCATACTTCCTTAGTGACGATATTGAGTTCGGGTCTTACCCTTTGTCGGGTAATTTCCATTAAACCGAACTTACTTAGTGGAAGTACAGTATGTTTGGCTCTGTCTTCCTTCATTTCTTCTTTCATTGCCTTGTAAAGCTGACGTTTGTTGTCCGGGTTTCGCATATCGATAAAATCGATAACGATTATTCCACCCATATCACGTAGTCTAAGCTGTCGGGCAATTTCTTTAGCGGCCATCAGGTTAACATTAAGAGCTGTTGCTTCCTGATCGGATTCCGCATTGGATTTGTTTCCACTGTTCACATCGATAACATGCAGCGCTTCTGTATGCTCGATGATCAGGTACCCTCCTCCTTTAAGACTTACTGATTGTCCAAAAAGAGACTTCAGTTGTTTTTCAATGCCATATTGTTCAAAGATCTTTTTTTTCTCAGCGACTTTCTTAAGGATCTTCTCCTTATCCGGAGCGATCGTTTTGATATAGTCCTTTATTTCGCTGTGAATTTCAGAATCATCGACAGTAATAGAGTCAAATGATTCATTCAGCATGTCTCTAAGTATTGAGGAGGCTCGTCCCATTTCGCCGATCACCTTATCTCTAGGCTTGGCTTTTTTGAGATTTCGCACACCATCCTCCCATTTATTAAGGAGGTTTCTAAGGTCATTATCTAATTCTGCTACGTCTTTTCCTTCAGCTACAGTTCTAATTATTACTCCAAAATTATCCGGTTTTATCGAATTGATAAGCCTAAGAAGCCTTTTGCGTTCTTCGCTTTTAACGATTTTTTTGGAAATATTAACCGTATTTGAAAAAGGTACCAATACGAGATAACGACCAGCAATTGATAACTCACAGGATAGTCGTGGCCCTTTGGTAGAGATCGGTTCTTTAACGACCTGAACAAGAATCTGTTGATTTTTGCTCAGAACTTCATTGATCTTACCAAACTTATTTATTTCCGGTTCCATATTAAAACCGGTAAGTTTTGCAGAAGTGTTCTTCTTGTTTTGAGCCTGTTTTGTAAACTTATTTAAACTGGTAACCCTCGGACCTAGGTCGAGGTAGTGTAAAAACGCATCTTTTTCATATCCAATATCAATGAAAGCTGCATTTAACCCTTGTACCACTTTTTTTACAGAGCCCAGATAAATATCTCCAACGGTAAATATATTACCGTCTTCTTCCTTGTGAAATTCTACAAGTTCTTTATCTTTTAAAAGGGCTATACGACATCCATTCTGAGTAGCATTAATTAATAGTTCGTTACTCAAAATAAATTTGTTTAGGTAAAACGAAACGTTTTATCGTCCGGCCTAAATAAAAATAGAAGAAGTAATCGGGAAATTACTTCTTCTTGTGTCTGTTTTTTCTTAGTCTTTTCTTACGCTTGTGAGTAGCGATCTTATGTCTTTTTCTTTTTTTACCGCAAGGCATAATCTTAATTTTTTGTCCCGATAAATCGGGGGTGAAACATTAATTTTATTGAATTTCTTTGAGATATCCATTAACTGCACTTACAACCTCAGGATTATCTTCAAGTTTTAATACTTTCTCAAAATATTCTTTCGCCTCCTGTTTGTGTCCGTCTTCAAAAAGACTCACACCCAGGTAGAAATTGTATTCTGTGTTTTCTGGCGCAATACCTACAAGTGTTCTGAATCGCTCTTCAGCTTTATGCCATTGCTGTGTTTGCATTGACATCAATCCAAGCTGATAATTGATTGTTTCATTTTTAGGATCTTTTTCAAGTAACCCTCTTAATGAAAGAACTCCCTGCATTGGGTTTGAACCATTGATTGCTATCAATGCATTTTTCACTTCTGCATCAATATAATCAGGATTTTCTTCGAGAACTTTGTCAAAATAGCTTTTGGCCGTCTGCCCAAGCTCCTGTTGTTTCTCCGGATCCATAGCAAATGAAAACGCTTCATAATAAGCTTCTCCAGCTGCAATGTTTGACTCTAAAGTGTTTAACCGGTTAGCAATCAAACCTTTATAATAAGCTGCACTATCATATGCCTGAACACTATAATACAACCCATACAAAGAGTCCGCAAAGTTAACACTTTTTTCTCGATTTTCATCTTTTTCAAGCTGTTGTTTAAAGTATGACAGCTTTTGCTTTTGAGAATCATTGAGTCCAGCATCCTTATGAGCTGAAATGTTTTCACCGTTTTTTCCGGCAGGATTTTGAGTTACTGAAGCATTAACGTTTTGGCTCTCATCATTTTCAACTACTTCACGAGGCATTAAAAATAATGCAACAACTGCTGCAACGATCAAGGCTCCTGAAATTAGTACTTGTTTTTTCATAAGAGATAAACCAAATGTTATTAAGGCTTCTACGGCTTAAAAGGTCAAAGGTTATCGGGAGGAATCCCTCCCGATATTTTTAGTCATTTAATGCTTTTACCTTTTCGCTCGCTTTTACTTTCTCAACAAATGTTTTGGAAGGTTTGAATGATGGCACAAAATGCTCATCAATTACGATCGCCGTGTTCTTAGAAATGTTTCTAGCAATTTTCCTAGCTCTTTTCTTGTTTACAAAACTTCCGAACCCTCGAACGTAGATGTTCTCACCCTCGGCCATTGAATCTTTTACCACACTGAATAAGGCCTCTACAGTGGTTGTTACGTCTTCTTTAGAAATTCCTGTCTTCTCTGCTATTTGAGCAATTACCTCTGCTTTTGTCACTGTTAAACTAATTTGGTTTGAACATTAATTACAAAATGTAACAGTATCTGCTAATTTTGGGGTTGCAAAGTTAATTGCTCAGACAGTAATTAAAAAGCTTTGTAAGTAAAAAGGCATAAAAAAATATTTATAAGTCTCTAAAATAGAATAGGTTGACAGATCAAAATTTTACAGATAAGCTGATAGGCTGGTATAATGAGCATTCCAGGAGCCTTCCTTGGAGGAAAACTAAGGATCCTTACCCTGTATGGTTGTCAGAAGTTATTCTACAACAAACCAGGGTTGAGCAAGGGTTACCATACTATCATAAGTTTATCGATTCTTATCCTAATATTGAAGATTTGGCAGCATCTAGCGAAGAAGAAGTGCTTAGGTTATGGCAGGGCCTTGGCTATTATTCTAGAGGAAGGAATTTATTGAAAGGTGCTCAGCAGATAGTTTACGAAAGAGATGGAGTTTGGCCAGATAATTATAAGGAGCTTCAAAATATTAAGGGTATTGGTAAATATATTGCTGCGGCAATAGCTTCTTTCTGTTTTGGAGAGTATGTTCCAGTAGTTGATGGTAATGTTTACAGGTTTTTATCAAGATATTTTGGGATTTTAGAACCGATAAACACAGGTAAATCTTTTCGTGTATTTTTTGAAGTTGCCGCTGAACTACAAAGCACAGCCAATGATCCAGCTGATTTTAATCAGGCACTAATGGAGTTTGGTGCAATGCATTGCAAACCTCGTAAACCGGACTGTGCGTCATGTGTATTTGAAGCAAAATGTTATGCAAGAGATAAAAATTCTCAAGAATTATTTCCTGTAAAACCAAAAAAGAAAAAATCTGTAACGAGAAATTTTCACTATTTTTTGATTAAAAAAGAAAACAGGTTTCTGGTAAGGAAAAGAGGGGTTAATGATATCTGGCAGGGTTTATATGAGTTTCCATTAATAGAAGGAGAGGAGTTGTCTAACGAAAATCTTCAGACTTTACCTGTTGAAATTGATATGGTGAAAATAAAAAAACTGTATGAAGTAAAACATATTTTATCACATCAGACTATTTTTGCCACCTTTTATGATATCATTCCTGTTAATGATAACGTTGTAAAAGAAGAAAGAGCTGATTATATTGGAGATTGGCTATTGGCAGAAGAGATTGAAGAAAAGCCAAAGCCTATTTTGATAGATAAATTTTTGAACGAATATTTATAAGTAGTATCTTTAAAAATAAACAGAATTAAATAAACATTATGTCAGGAGTAAATAAAGTTATACTTGTTGGAAATCTAGGGAAAGATCCTGAAGTGAGGCATTTGGAAAGTGGACGAGCAGTTGCAAACTTCCCGTTAGCAACTTCCGAAGTATATAAAGATCGAAGAACAAACGAACGTGTTACCAACACTGAATGGCATAATGTAGTTTTGTGGTCACCGCTAGCCGAAATTGCCGAAAGATTTCTTAAGAAAGGAAGTCAGGTATATATTGAAGGTAAGATCACAACACGCTCTTACGATGATAAAGAGGGAATAAAAAGATATATCACTGAAATAGTTGGCAGAGAATTAACATTACTTGGAACCCGTGATGATAACGGTGGTTCAGGAATGGGACAAAGCAACTCTACACAATCTACATCACAAGGATCATCATCTTCTAACTACAGTAATGAAGCTGTAAGTATTGATAATAATGATTCCGGAGATGAAATGGATGATCTGCCGTTCTAATTGTTTAATTAAAAAATACTTAGTTGGAAGCATCCACAGAAGACCCACTACCTAGTTTACTTCTTTTTTTAAGCACTGATCTACCCGGAGCATGGTTTTATATAATCAATGGTCTGGTGATATTGCTTTTGATCTTATTGTCCGGATTAATTTCCGGTTCTGAAGTAGCGTATTTTTCGCTAACTAGAGAAGAAATTGAAAAGTGTCTGACAAGCCAGAATAAAACTGAAAAGTTGATGGGCGAATTGTTAAGCAATCCAAAGAGGTTGCTGGCAACGATCCTGATTACAAATAACCTTGTTAATGTAGGTATTGTTACAGTATCTACTTTTTTAACTTGGGAGATTATCGGATCAACCTCAACAGAAGGTAAAATTGTAACCCTGTTAACTTTTATATCTACATTTATAATAGTATTCTTTGGAGAGGTAATCCCTAAAATTTATGCTAATCAAAAGGGGTTTTCTTTTGCAAAAGGTACTGCCAGGATGCTATCGATTTTTGAAGTTATCTTTTTGCCATTATCATGGCTGCTAACTTCAGTTGATATGTTTCTTGATAAGCGAATCAAGCGAAAAGGGTATGATATTTCGGTTGAAAATATTCAAAAAGCAATTGACCTGACAACAGAAACTGAAGGAACTGAAGAAGAAAAGGACTTATTAAAAGGAATTGCAAAATTCGGTACTTTAACAGTAAAACAGGTTATGAAATCAAGAATGGATATCACTGCGTTTGATATCGAAGATGATTTTCATGAGTTACTTGATCGAATAAATAAGAGCGGGTATTCAAGAGTTCCTGTTTACAGAGATACTATAGATAAAATTGAAGGGATCTTGTATGTTAAAGATCTTATTCCTTTTATAGATGAAAATGAAGAATTCAGATGGCAAAATTTACTTCGGCCTGGGTTTTTTATTCCTGAAAACAAGAAAGTTGAAAGCTTGTTAAGAGATTTTCAGGAAAAGAAGGTTCATATGGCTATCGTAGTGGATGAGTATGGAGGAACTTCTGGTTTAATTACTCTGGAGGATGTTATTGAGGAAATTGTTGGCGAGATAAATGATGAGTTTGATCTTGATGACGATGAAATCCCATATAATAAACTAGATCAAAATACATTCGTATTTGAAGGTAAGACTTCTCTTAATGATGTATGTAAGATAATCGGTGAAGAGAATGGGCGATTTGACGAAGTTAAAGGTGAGAGTGAGTCGCTTGGCGGTTTAATATTAGAACTTTCTTCAAAGCTCCCACGTGTTGGAGAGAAGATTAAATATGAGAACTTTTTATTCACTATTGTTGCTGTTGATGCAAGAAGGATAAAAAGAGTTAGAGTTTTCAGGGCTGCAGGGTCCAACCAACTTACAAATACATAATGAAAAAGATATTCATTGTAACGATAATAGTAATATTGATTACAAGTGCTTGTAACAATGACTTCGTACCTAAACCTAAAGGGTATAATTACATTGTTTTACCTGAACATCAATATGAAAGGATCCCCAATGAATATCCGTATTCTTTTAATAAAAATACTGCTGCCGTAATTAAAAGAGATTCTTCCGGAATAGCGGAGCCATATTGGATCCATTTGTTCTACCCTGATTTAAATGCAGATATTCAAATTACTTATAAAAGAATCAATAACGATTCTACATTACTAAGGGAGTATATTGGTGATGCTTTCAAATTAACTTCTAAACATCAGGTTAAAGCTACAGGCATTAGCGAGGTTATAGATACGCTTGAAACTGGTAAAGTGGCAGTTTATGCACTTATACAAGGTGAAGTTCCAAGTCAAGTGCAGTTTTTTGTTACGGATAGTACAGAAAACTTTTTTCGAGGCGCAATGTATTTCCCTATTGCAACGAAAAGTGATTCATTGAAACCATCAGTTAACTATCTAAAAGAAGATATTAATGTTTTATTAAACTCTCTTGAGTGGAGAGAAGTTGATTAATAACTTAATGTTATTTATTGTAGTTTTTTTCTCCTGCAGTAATAGCCATATCAATAAAACTTTCATTTCCAGGAATAGGGCAAGCATATCCTTCTGAATAAGCACAATATGGGTTATATGCTTTATTAAAGTCTATTTCAACAGAATTAAAATTTTCAGGAATATACAGGTCTAAATATCTTCCGGCACCATAACTTTCTTCCCCTGTTGTTTGATCAAGAAAAGGAACAAATAAGTGCTTTTCATATCCTTTTATTGGCAACATAGATTGGTAAACTGGAAGTGAATATTCAGTTCCTTTTAGTTTAAATACAAGAGTTCCATAAAGCTTGAAGGTTTTTTGAATACCAGAAGATGTATCAAATGTTTTCATCTTCATTCCCGGGTAGATTTCTAATTTTCCGGTTACATTAAAATGGCTATCAACGGGAAAGTAATTCAGGCCTTTAAATGAATCCTTATCCTTAATTGGAGACTGATCACTATTAATAAATTCCTGATGCTTCTCTTCTCTATGATTAATTATTGATTGTTGATAATCCTGTGCTAAAAGTGTAAAATTAAAAATCAGGATTGAAAAGGTTAAAAAATGTTTTATCATAAATTGTTATTCAGTTCTTTCAAAGCTAACCAAGCCATTAGACCCGGGCCAATCTTCAAGGCATTTTCATCAATGTCAAATTTTGGTGTGTGGACACCATTAACAATACCTCTTGCTTCATTTCTGGTTCCCAGTCTGTAAAAACATGCTGGAATTTCATGAGAGTAATAAGAAAAGTCTTCACCGGCAAGCCAAAGATCAAGGTCAACTACATTTTCTTCACCTAGATATTCAATAGCCCAGCCTTTTGCTCTATCTGCTAGTTCAGGATTATTTTTAAGGTGAGGGTAACCTACTTTAATATCAAATTCACAGCTTCCACCCATACTCTCAGCCATGCCCTCAGCCATTTTCTTCATTTTTTGATGAGCATTTTTTCTCCACTCTTCATCAAATGTTCTAAATGTTCCTTCGATATACACTTCATCAGGAATAACATTAGTAGCTCCTTCTGCGATAACTTTTCCAAAAGATAACACTGATGGAATTTTAGGACTTGCAACACGGCTAACAATCTGTTGAAGAGCCACAATTATATGAGAAGCGATAACTACAGGATCGATGTTCATTTCGGGCATTGCACCATGACCTCCTTTACCTTTAACCCTTACATAAATTTCATCAGCACTTGCCATATACATACCAGACCTGAAACCTACTTTGCCGGCTTCAATCAGTGGCATTACATGTTGACCTAAAATTGATGATGGGTTTGGATTTTTAAGCACGCCTTCTTTAATCATTATCGAGGCACCACCAGGAAACTTTTCTTCTCCGGGTTGGAAAATTAATTTTACAGTTCCCTTAAAGTCCTTTTTGATTTCATTCAGGATTTTTGCCGCACCAAGTAGAGAGGATGTATGTACATCATGTCCACAGGCATGCATTACACCTTCGTTGACAGATTTATACTCTACATCATTGGTTTCATTTATAGGAAGGGCGTCCATATCAGCCCGCAGTGCAACAATGGAAGAATCAGGGTCGGTACCTTTAATTAAAGCTACCAGCCCTGTATCTGCCATTTCAGTTATTTCATCAACCCCGATAGACTCCAATTGCTTACGGACATATTCAGAGGTTTTATACTCTTGAAAGGAAAGTTCCGGATGCTTATGTATATGTCTACGATTTGCTAAAACCTCAGAATAAATATTTTCATTTATATCTTTAATCTTAGCTGCGAGGTTGTTTAAATCCATGTTATTTTATTTTGATTCTATGTGGGACAATGATAGCTGTCGGAATAGATTTCTTTAATTGAGCCTCTAGTTCATGAGCCTCCAGCTTTTCATAAAATTCACCAACCAGTACTTTAAAATTAGGCTCATCAAAAATTACTTTAGGAGTGTAGCCTTTAACACTATTATAGACATCCCCCTTCATTTTGTTTGCCTTTTCTCGATCACGACCACTATACACCTGTACTGTGAATCCGTTGATATATTCTGATTTTTTGGTTTCATCAGTGATTGATTCCAGTGTAGAATTAACTTCAGCGGTCACATCATTAGACACCTCTTTATTTGGGTCTACTGAAACAGTATGAGGCGTAGTAATGGTATCAGAAGGCATAGTTACTTCATAACTAGGTCTGGTTTGACTTAAATCATCAGAAACCTTTACTCCTGATCCAGAGCCTGACGTTGCCTTGCTGGTACCGGCACACTGGAAAAATAACACTAAACTAAAAAGTACTGCAATTCTCAAGATCTTTTCCATAATAATTTTAAACATCGGTTATTATCAGCTTTCGATAATAACACATTTATTGTTGTTGACATCTTCTTCAACAGTCTTAAACTTAACGTCTTTTTTTATCGTTCCGTCTGTATACTGAACAGTTACTTTATCATTTCTTCCAGCAATCTTTATTGATTTAACTGGTTGTACCTTTTCAGCAGGAGGTCTATTACCTTGTGGGGCTGCTTGACGGCTTTGTTGATTTAATAGTGAGCCACTATCTTCTTTTGACTCTTTTAACTGCTGTCGTTTTGCTCTATGAGCCGCTTTTACCTCATCAGCCTGTTGTACAGGAAGGTTCGCTTTTAGTAGGAAAGAAATAGTTTCTTCATTAAGTCGGGCTACAAATTTTTTGAATAGCTCGAAACCTTCAAATTTGTAGATCAACAATGGATCTTTCTGTTCGTAAACTGCATTTTGAACCGACTGTTTTAAGTCATCCATATCACGAAGATGCTCTTTCCAGTTTTGATCGATTAATGCTAAGGTGATCATTTTCTCCATTGAGTTGATCAGCTCGTCACAATTCGTTTCAATATTTCGCTTAAGGTTCGTAGAAATACCAATTTGTTTTTTACCATCAGTAAATGGCACAAGTATTTCTTCAACAGTAGCTCCTCTTTCTTCAAATACTTTCTGGAATATTGGAAGAGCTTTTTCTCTGATCAAATTATTTTTACGATTATACTCTTCAAGAGCAACGGAATATAACTCTTCAGTTAATTTATCTACAGGAGTACTTTTTAATTTTTCCTCGTCAAACGGAGGCTCAATTCCAAGAGTAGCAAGGCAAGCAAAGTTAAATGACTCAAGGTCTTCAGTACCTTTATACATATTTACGATATCCACACTGGTATCATAAAGCATGTTGAAAATATCAACTTTCAGCCTTTCACCAAAAAGAGCGTTTTTACGTCTTTTGTAAATAACCTCTCTTTGAGAATTCATTACGTCATCATATTCAAGAAGTCGTTTACGAATTCCAAAGTTGTTTTCCTCAACTTTCTTTTGAGCTCTTTCGATTGATTTTGTGATCATGCTATGCTGTATCACTTCACCTTCCTTAAGCCCCATTCGATCCATCCACTTTGATACCCTGTCAGATCCAAAAAGCCTCATCAGGTTATCTTCAAGGGATACATAGAACTGAGATGAGCCCGGGTCTCCCTGACGACCAGCACGACCTCTTAACTGCCTGTCAACACGTCTTGACTCGTGTCTTTCTGTACCAATTATTGCAAGACCACCAGCTTCTTTAGATTCAGGTGTTAGTTTAATATCAGTACCACGACCAGCCATGTTAGTTGCAATGGTTACAGTGCCTGGCTTTCCAGCTTCTGCAACAACATCTGCTTCCTTAGCGTGTTGTTTTGCATTTAAAACCTGGTGCTTAATATTTCTCAGCTTTAACATTCGGCTAAGAATCTCACTGATTTCAACTGACGTAGTACCAACCAATACTGGTCTGCCAGCATCTGTAAGTTTAACTACTTCTTCTACTACTGCATTAAACTTTTCTCTGACAGTTTTATATACTAAATCTTCTCTGTCATCTCTAACGATAGGTCTGTTAGTTGGAATAACAACCACATCAAGCTTATAGATTTCCCACAATTCGCCAGCTTCAGTTTCTGCAGTACCAGTCATACCTGCAAGCTTGTGATACATACGGAAGTAATTCTGAAGTGTGATTGTAGCATAAGTCTGAGTAGCGTCTTCTACTTTAACATTTTCTTTAGCTTCAATCGCCTGGTGCAGACCATCAGAATATCTTCGGCCTTCCATTACACGACCCGTTTGTTCGTCGACAATTTTTACTTTGCCATCAACAATAATATACTCAGTATCCTTTTCGTAAAGTGCATAAGCCCTTAAAAGCTGATTAACTGAGTGAATTCTTTGCGATTTTACTGAGTAGTCACTGATAATAGCTTCTTTTTTTAGGTGCAGTTCATCTTTATCAAGATCTGCTTGTTTTTCAAGGTTTGCTATTTCAGTACCAATGTCAGGAAGAATAAAGAAGTTTGGATCTTCACCTTCTTTTGTAATCTGCTCAATACCTTTTTCTGTTAGCTCAATTGAGTTTGTTTTTTCTTCAATAGTAAAGAAAAGAGGCTCATCAGCTTCTGGCATTAATTTTTGGTTTTCTGCCAGATAAATATTTTCAGTTTTTTGAAGAATAGTTTTAACTCCAGTCTGACTTAAGAACTTAATTAATGGCTTATATTTTGGTAAACCTCTGTAAGCCCTGAATAAAGCTAAACCACCTTCTTTTTCATTTCCGTCAGCAATAAGTTTCTTGGCTTCCTGAAGGAATTGAGAAACTATTTTTTTCTGAGATTCAAATAGTCCGGACATTCTCGGTTTAAGATCATAAAACTCATGTTCATCACCTTTTGGAATCGGACCGGAAATAATTAGTGGGGTACGAGCATCATCAACAAGTACTGAGTCAACCTCATCGACCATGGCAAAGTGGTGTCTTCGCTGAACGAGGTCTCCAGTTTCTCTTGCCATATTATCTCTCAGGTAATCAAAACCAAACTCGTTGTTAGTTCCGTAAGTAATATCAGCCTTATATGCTTTTCTTCTTTCTTCAGAATTTGGCTGATATTTATCAATACAGTCAACCTGCATTCCGTGAAACTGGAAGATTGGAGCCATCCATTCACTGTCACGCTTAGCCAAATAATCATTAACCGTAACAACATGAACGCCTCTTCTGGCTAAAGCGTTAAGGAAAGCTGGTAGGGTTGCAACCAGGGTTTTACCTTCACCGGTAGCCATCTCCGCAATTTTACCTTGGTGAAGAACGATACCACCAATAAGCTGAACATCATAATGAAGCATATTCCAGGTAATCATTGATCCTGCTGCCTTCCATTCATTATGCCAGATAGCATTATCCCCTTCGATTTCTACATTTTCATATTTGACAGCTAGCTCCCTATCAAAATGGTTTGCTTCAACAACCAGTTTTCCATTGTCTTTGAATCTTCTAGCAGTTTCTTTAACAATGGCAAAACCTTTTGGAAGAATTTCTTCAAGAACCTTTTCAAGATCAGTATTTCGATCATCTTCCAAAGCATCTATTTTATCATAAATAGCTTCTTTTTGATGAACATCAAGCTCAGGAGCTTCAGCTTTAGTTTGAAGTTCTGCAATTTCATCATCAAAATGCTTTAGTTTTTCGTCAATATACTCTTTAAGCTCAGTGGTCTTAGCTCTTAGTTCGTTATCCGAAATGCCTTTTAATGCCTCAAATTCTTTATTAATTTTCTCTACGATTGGAAGAAGCTCTTTAACATCTTTTTCAGACTTCGTTCCAAATAACTTCGAAAGACCTTTCGTTATAAAATCAATCATGGTTTATTTTCTTAAAAATTTATCCCTCGTAAATTTAATGTGTTTTATTAATTAATCCTGAATACCTGAGCAAATAAGCGATTGCTAAAAAATCAAATTTCGATCTTTCCCTCAAATACTTTTTCTGCAGGCCCGGTAAGCCAGATATCTGAAAAATTGTCAGTATCAGGATCATGTTTAAAAGTTACAAACAACGTGCCTCCTTTTGCATTAATTTTCACGGGAGGTTTTATTCCCAACTTAAAGCCGGTTAAAGCCGCTGCAGTAATACCTGTTCCACAAGCAAGTGTTTCATCTTCAACACCTCTTTCGTATGTTCTGATAGAAAGCTCGCTATCATTAATTAAAGATATAAAATTGACGTTTGAACCGCTTGGAGCATATTTTTCAGAATACCGTATTGCAGACCCTTCAGTTTTTACATCAGTATTTTCCAGAGTTTTACTTAGCACAATATGATGAGGAGAGCCCGTGTCAATGAAAAATTCTTTTTCAGAATATTTTTTTATCGTTCCTTTGACATAAAGGTCAATTGAAATATTATCATCGGAAATTTTGGCAGAGTGTGGCCCGTCTGTAGAATTAAAGTCACATTCAGAATCGGTTAACATCCCAAGGTGCTGGGCAAACCTAACCGCACAACGACTGCCATTACCGCAGAAGCTTTGGCTGCCATCTGCATTATAATAGACCATATCAAAATCTTTATCCTGAGAGTTGGATACAGTGATGAGGCCATCGGCACCGATACCGAATCTTCTGTCGCACAAAAATGAAATGGTATTAATAGAAATTGAGTCAAACTCTCCATTCCTGTTATCGAGCATGACAAAGTCATTTCCTGCCCCCTGATATTTATAAAAGTTAACTATCATTATTTACAAAACTGTGGTGAGCAATTTAATCAAAAAAAAAGCCAACCCAAGAATGGATCGGCTTTTTAGAAAGTCTTTAAGACTATTATATTTTTTCTTTAATCCTTGCAGATTTACCTTGACGACCTCTTAGGTAGTAAAGTCTTGCTCTTCTTACTTTACCTTTCTTAAGAACTTCGATTTTATCTAAGTTCGGAGAAAGTATAGGGAAGATTCTCTCAATACCAATACCGTTAGACACCTTTCTTACTGTGAAAGTTTCACCGTTAGTGCCAGAGCCTTTGCGCTGGATAACTGTTCCCTGAAATTGCTGGATTCTTTCTTTTCCTCCCTCAGAGATTCTTACGTGAACATTTACTGTGTCTCCTGATTTAAACTCTGGAAATTCTTTTCTCTCAGCGTTTACCAGGTTTTCTACTTTTTTTATAATTAATTCGCTCATGACTAAAAGCTCTATAATATCTGTACGTCCCGAAAATGGAGTGCAAATATATGAATAATATTTCTAAACCTATGAGATTCAATAAAAAAATATGAAAAACTTTTATTCTTTTATTTAAATCACTCTTTAAACAGATCAGGACGTCTTTCTTTCGTTCTTTTAACAGCCTCATCCATTCTCCACTCTTCAATTTTAGCTTGATGACCAGATAATAAAATTTCCGGGACTTTATGTCCGTTATAATCAGCTGGTCTGGTATATACCGGAGGAGCAAGTAAATCATCCTGGAATGAATCACTTAATGCAGAAGTCTCATCATTTAAAACACCAGGTATCAATCTTATTACTGCATCAGCTACAACAGCAGCAGCTAATTCACCACCACTTAAGACAAAATCTCCTATTGTAATTTCTTTAGTAATGAATAAATCCCTTACTCTCTGGTCTACACCTTTATAATGACCACATAGAATAATAAGATTGCCCAATAATGAAAGTCTGTTTGCTTCCTTTTGGTTAAAACTTTCTCCATCCGGTGTCATATAAATTATTTCATCGTATTCTCGCTCACTTTTTAAATGGTTAATACATGAAGCTATCGGTTCGATCATCATTACCATACCTGCCCCTCCACCAAATGCATAATCATCAACAGCTTTATATTTTGATGTAGCATAATCTCTTAAATTATGCACAACAACCTCTGCAAGTCCTTTTTCTTTAGCCCGCTTTAAGATTGAGTGAGCAAAAGGGCTTTCTAGTAGCTCAGGGACACATGTGATGATATCAATACGCATGAAATAATTTTTTTTGCAAAAGTACCAAACCTATTCGTATTTTAGTGTCAAACTACAATCAAAATCAACATATAAAGAGAACTATCATGAAAGAGAAAACTCAATTTAATGGAAATGAAGGAGCGTTTATAACAAAAAACACTGCAAAAAAAGAAGTAAAAGATTACAAGGATGGTAATCCTAAAAAAAAGGCAAAAGCTTATTTCTTTGGTAAAAACAAATTGGAAAAATTGCTTAATCAACCTGGAGCAATGGGTTTAAGAGTGTATTTTTCTAAAAAAGGAGGTGAAACCGATATGATTATTGTAGCTGCTGATAAGGATGGTAATAATATTATTCCTAGAAGTGAAGAGAATACAACCTTTAGTGCTGATTCAACAGAGCCACCAGAAGACGAGCAAATACTAAACTCGGGATCAATGTGCCCTCCAGACTGTAATACTGACCCGTTTACAGGATTATAATACATTATATAGTGGAAAAACTAAATACACTTAAGTATTTCATTCAATATTTTTTGCCTTTTATTCCTTTATTATTAGGAATTATCAGGTTTAAAAAATTAGACCATGGGTTGAGAATACTCGTGGTCTATTTAATTTATTGTGTTATTTGGGAAGGGATAATGCGATACATGGCTTTAGTACATGGAAACAATCTTTTCTGCTGGAATACATACCCGTTTTTAGATATTATTATATTGGCTTATTACCTTTCAACAATTAATGAGCTTCCTCATCTTAAAAAGTTAATTAGAAAAGTTTTTATTCCAGTAGTAACAGGTAGCTTTACTTTATGGCTATTTCTGAATTATGATAAACTTACTGTAACCGGACTTTCTTCATTTAAAACCTTTTGTAGCTTTCTTATCGTAATTATGATAATTATGTATTATTATAGCCTCTTGATAAGACAGCCATATCCAAATTTATTGGCGAATGCACATTTTTTAGTTTCAATAGGCTTAATTTTATATTATGCCGGAACTTTTATGACATGGCTGTTTGTTGAAACGCTATTTAAGCAAGAGTTTTATAATCTAATATCGTTATTTACAAACTGGTTACATGTAATTTTATTTTTATTTTTGAAGTATGTCATGATCACGGTCAGCATTCTTAAAGGGGGGTATTCAAAAGAGTCATATAATGTTGGAATTGGAAAGTGATGATATCTTTCTGTTTATAATTGCAGGGACAGCAATGTTTTTGTTGTTAGTCTCATCATTAATAATATTTGTTGCTTTTTATCAAAGAAGGATGTTTAAGCAAAAGATTCTTCTACAGGAAAAAGAAAATAAATATCAAAAAGAACTAATGTATTCTTTTGTTAATGGACAGGAAGAGGAAAGAAAGAGGTTAGCAGCAGATCTTCATGATGACATTGGAGCCATGTTGTCAACCATAAAGATGAACTTAAACATGGCATCAATCCAAAAAAGCCAGCCTGAACAAGGAGAGCTTTTAAAGGAAACAAGAAATTATCTTGACCAGACTATTCAAAGTGTAAGAAGGGTTTCTAAAAACCTATTGCCTATTGCACTTGAAAAACATGGCCTGGATACTGCTATAAGAGAATTGTGTGAAAGGCTTTCAGCTAGTGGAGAAGTTTTTGTGAGTTATTCTTTCAGGTTAACTACTGCCTTTCCTGATAAGGATAGTATAAATGTATTTAGAATAATACAAGAACTAGTGAATAATGCAATAAAGCATGCTGAGGCTGATAATATAACAGTGGATATCAATGATAGTGATGAGCATTTCATAATATCTGTTAGTGATGATGGAGTTGGGTTTGATCTAGAAAAAACTACAGACCCAATGAATATTGAGAAAGGAATAGGCTTAGCAAATATTGAAGGTAGAATTAAATTACTTAATGGCGATTGGAAAATAAATACTGAGAAAAATAAAGGAACAATAATAAGAATCGAAATCCCAAAAACACAGTGAATATTAAAGATACCAATATAATTATAGCAGATGACCATGCTCTGTTCAGGAAAGGATTAGCAGGCTTGGTTAAGATGACTTTTGATATTCCTGAGATTAGAGAAGCCGGAGGAGGTAAGGAATTAATTAAAATGATTGAGGAGGAAAAGCCGAACTTGATTCTGCTTGACCTTAATATGCCAAATATGGATGGAGTGGATGCAGCTTCATTTATAATTAACAATTATCCTGATATAAAAATTCTCGTAATTTCGATGTTTGATGATGAGCGATATGTTCATCACATGATGGAAATGGGGGCGAATGGTTACATTTTAAAAAATGCTGATCCAGAAGAGGTAGAAAAAGCTATATTGAATGTATTAAAGTATGGTTATTATTTCAATGACCTGGTTAATAGTGTTGTAAAGAAGGGTTTTGGAAAAGGAAACACTAACAATCACTTTGGTTTTAAGGATAATATTAATCTGACTCAAAGAGAGGCTGAAATATTAATTCTTATAAGTAAAGAATACACTAATTCAGAAATTGCAGAGAAAATTCACCTAAGTCCACGAACAGTAGAATCATACCGTCAAGAGCTTTTAAAGAAGATTGGAGCTAAAAACACAGCGGGATTAGTAAAATTTGCGATAAAAAATAAGTTAATTGACTAATTATATCAAGTAGTAATTCTACCCTATTTAACATAAAATTTATAATTTAATCTATAAGTAAAAAACAAAAGACTCTGATAATCAGAGTCTTTTGTTTTTTATAATTGTATCGATAAATGTTTTGTTTAGAAACTCTCAAGTAAGTTGGTAACTTTGAATTATTAATAAAGACAAACATAGAATAGAGAGTGATAAATGAAATACTAATAGGTGCGAAACTTTACTTTATATAGTTAAAAGATACAAATACAGCTGTCACCTATTATGTATTAAGTGATCGATTGAATCGGCCCCCCCCGGCCGATTCTTTTTTTATATAAACACTTAGTTACTTTGTATATTTGTAAAAAAGTGGATATAAATGTTTCAATTAAAGAATGCCAGATTAGATAGGCTGGCGGTACACCGCGTAGGAAGTAAAACTGATCCGGAGTCTTTGGACCTTTCTAAAGAAGAAATAACTCCCGATGAAGATATATTAAACCTGTTAAAGAAATTTTTTTTAAAACCTTTTACAGAGGAGAGGTTGTTCAGTTTTAAACACACAACTGATATTAATCTGAATGAATGTTATCATTACATCAAGGAAGTTTTTTCAGACCCAGAGAAATTTTATGATAACAGCCGTAATATAGCAACATTGTTACATAGTGAATCAAGGCACCCTAATATTAAAACGGGGGAGTTATACCTGGCATATTTTGATGATGTCAATTTTGGAGAAAGCATAACAGAGGCAATTGGTATTTTTAAATCTGAATCCAAGGAGACTTATTTAAAAGTATATCCAAAGAAAAGCACTTATCAGGTTGAAGCCCATAATGGTGTAAATATTAACAAGCTTGATAAGGGTTGCTTAATATTTAATACCGAAGAGGAAGATGGTTACAGGATGTTGATCATAGACAAAACTAATAAGGGTGGGGAAGCACAATATTGGATGGATGATTTTCTACAGGTTAAAATCCATGAGAATAACTACTATCATACAGAGGCCTATCTAGATTTATGTATGAATTTTGTTGAGGAAGTTTTTCCTGAGGCTGATAAGATCGACAAGATTGGAATGAAACAAAATGCTGCTAATTATTTCAAAGAAAAGGAAGCATTTAATGTTAAAGAGTTCGAAGAGGAAGTTATGCAAGAGCCTGAAATAATTGATGCATTTAATAATTTTAAGTCGCAATATCAGGAAGCAAAACAAGTAAAAACCTACGATGAGTTTGATATAAATAAATCTGCTGTCAAAAAAAGCGATAAGTTTATTAAGTCAATTCTTAAGCTTGACAAAAATTTTCACATATATATCCATGGAGACAGGTCAAGAATAGAGAAAGGGTATGATGAGGACCGCCAGTTAAATTACTATACGGTATATTATGAAGAAGAAAATTAAACTTGATCGGGAATATTAATTCTCCCGATCAAGTTTGTTATCACTAATTTTTTCGTTTGGAATTACCCATGGTGCAACTAAGGCTGCAATGAATAAAACTCCAATAATTCCTAACATAATCATAACTATATATCTTTTTGTGGCAAAATTATAAAAATAGATGTTAAATGCTTACAAAATCAGATCATTAATCGGTCGATGTAAGAAAATAACTAATGAATGACAGATTTAATTTTCGTTTTTGATGTCGACCTCTTAAATTCGCAGTGGTATTTAAAATTAAGAAGATTATGTTCATAGATGCACCAATAGAGTCAGGAGCTTCAACATTTATTTTAGTTGTATGTATAATTATAGGTGTTGTAACTGCACTTTCTTTATATGACGCTGATAAATCAAAGGCAAAAAAAGAAAAGCCGGAGTAATTGCTCCGGTTTAAGCAAAGAAGCCTTTAACAGACTCCGCGTATTCATCAATTTTTGATTCATCCTCCCTACTTTTTTCAAAGCAGAAATTTGCAGTATATTCCAATCCCAGAGTAGTGGTGATTTCTTCAGATTGGATAAGGTCCTTTAACTTGGAAAATATTCTTTTAACATTTTCCTTTTCGTTTTCATTCTGACACTTGGACTCAAGATCATACTCTATCAGTGAGCATTTTCTGAGTAGCAATTGCTTGTCTTCCTTTTTCACGTAAATTGGTTTATTGGTTATTGACAGTAATTAATTACTGTTGGCCCTTTAATGAATGAATGATACACAAGTATACAAAGAAGTTTCATTCTAAAAAAAGAAATTTTGTAATATTACAGAATAGGTATAGTTTTTGATATTCTATGCTTTAAATTCGAATGACTTGTTATATAGAAATCAATATGAAGATATTTTTAGCATCTTTTTTAACTCTCATTTCATCTTGTTTAATGGTTGGTCAGGATATCATCTCTGTAGATTCGTTGCAGGGTGATGGTGAAATGGTCAATGGTACTAAAACCGGTAAGTGGACTTATGTTTCTGCTGACAATACAGTGGAAATAAAAGGTAATTACAATGAATCTGGTAAACGAGACAAAAAATGGAAAGTTTATAATCAGGGTCGGTTAAAGCTTACAGTTGATTATGATAATGGACTAAAGGAAGGAACCATTACTCAGTTGTATACTAATGGAAATGTTGATGTTGTTATTGATTATAAAAATGATACTATTAATGGTTACATTAAAAAGTATTCACCCTTTGGAGTGCCCCTTTTAATTTCAGAATATTCTGATAATGTCAAAAACGGAATTCATGAAGAGTATTATCAAACAGGTCAGATTAAAGTAAAAGGTGCTTTTAAGGATGGCAAAAAGGCTGGTGAGTTTTTAGAATATGCCTCTGATGGAATATTGATTGCTAAAGTCAATTATAAGGATGGAGATCTCCATGGGGAATCGGTATTTTATTATGATGATGGAGTTAAAAAAGATGAAAGGTTTTATCAACAAGGTGTACCAGCAGGATTGTGGAAGGAATACTACCCAAATGGAGTACTTTCAGCAGAGTATAATTATAAAATAGGATTAAAAGATTCTGTTTACCTTGAATATTTTCCCTCAGGAAACAAACGAATTATCGGTCAATATGAATTAGGAGCAAAAACTGGCCCGTGGACTTATTTTTTCGAAAATGGTAAAAGATATGCCACTGGAGATTACAGGAATAATTATGAGTCAGGTAAATGGTCTTATTTTTATCCTTCAGGAGTAGTTGAAGAGGAGGGTCAGTATGTTCTTGGGCTAAGAAATGGTCAATGGTATAGTTTTTATGAATCCGGAAAACTTTATAGTATCGGATATTATATGAATGGAAATCAGGACGGATTGTGGGGATTCTTTCATGAAAATGGTAAATTAATGCAAGAAGAGACCTGGGATGACGGACTATTGGTTTCAATAACTGATTTCTTCACAGTTACTGGTGATACTTTATCTTCGGGAAATTTGAAATTCGGTACTGGTGAAGTAATAGAATATTCAAAAGAGGGTAAGATTGCAGGTAAAGGAGAATATAAAAGTGGGTTAAGATCCGGACAGTGGGTATTTTATCATCCGGATGGAGAAACAATAGAAAGTAAAGGAAGTTTTCTGGAAGGAGAGAAGGCGGGCCAATGGATATTCTATTTTGACAATGGAATAATGGAGTCTGAAGGATCGTTTGAAGGAGGCGAGAAAATCGGAGTCTGGAAATACTACAACAGCAGAGGCAAATTACTAGAGCAGGTCAACCTTGAAGTTAGTAACCCAAATGACTAATGATAGATATCAAATTTTGTGGAGCTGCCAAAACGGTAACTGGCAGCGCCCATTTAGTTACGATAGACAATGAGCTTCGAATATTGTTGGATTGTGGCTTGTATCAAGGCTCAGATGTTCACTTTAAAGAATTTAATGAGGAGTGGCCTTTCGATCCGGAGTCAATCGATATTTTAGTTTTATCTCACGCACATATAGATCATAGTGGTAGGATCCCCAAGCTGTTTAAGGATGGATTTACAGGAAATGTGATTTGCACTCATGCTACACGCGATCTTTGTACCATAATGCTTCTGGATACAGCTCATATTAATCAAAAAGAGGTAGAAAGGAAGAAAAAAAGAGGTGAGGATGTAGAGCCATTGTATACTTCAGATGATGTATATGAATGTCTTGATGATTTTGTGAGCTACCCTTATAATAAATGGATCAGCATTCACCCAAAAGTTGATTTACTATTTAGAGATGCAGGGCATATTTTAGGTAGTGCCAGTGTAACATTAAAGATTCAAACGTCTAACGGAGAAAGGATTCTAGGGTTTACTGGTGATGTTGGGCGTCCAAATCGACCTATTCTAAGAGACCCACAAAAAATGCCTCAAGTCGACTACTTAATTATGGAATCAACTTATGGAGGTGAAAAACATGAAGAGCTTCCTGCTGATGAACATAAGTTTATGGAGGTAATTCAGGAAACTTGTATTGTCAACAAAGGTAAAATTATTATTCCTGCTTTTAGTGTTGGGCGAACACAAGAACTGGTTTATTTATTAGACAGAATGGAAACTGCCGGTACCTTGCCTAAGATTCCAGTTTATGTTGATAGTCCATTGGCAATTAATGCAACTGATATTTTCCGGATGAACCCCCAATGTTTTGATAAGGAAATTATAAAGTATATGGAAATTGACCCGAATCCTTTTGGATTTAACAATCTCCATTATACCAGGCAAGTTGAAGATAGTAAAGCTATCAATGATCTGGAAGGGCCTGCAATAATTATCAGCGCAAGCGGTATGGCAACTGCAGGCAGGATTTTACATCATATCTATAACCATTGCGAAAACCCAAGAAATACAATATTAATTGTAGGGTTTTGTGCTCCAAATACTTTGGGAGACAAAATCAGGTCAAGACCGGAAACCTTTCGACTGTTTGGCAAAGAGTTAAAGCTACGAGCCAGAGTTGAAATAATGGATTCATTTAGTGCACATGCTGATGAGGATGAAATGGTTGAGTTTTTATCAAACCAGCAAAAAGATAGTGTAAAAAATGTCTTTCTAGTTCATGGTGAAGAAAACAGGCAAAAAGCCATGAAAGAAAGAATGGAAAAAGAAGGTTTTCGTAATGTAATGATACCAGAGTTCACTGAAAGCGTCTGGCTTACCTGATATTAATGAAGAAATACACATTATTTGATTCATCTGAAATCTTTGATGAAAAATTCCCTGTTGGAAGCAGGAAATTGATTAAGGCTGGAGATAAGGTTGTTTTACTTATAAGGCATATTGAGACTGATTTGCTAGCTACCGAACCTAATTGTCCACACAACAATAAAAATCTTATCGAAGCACCAATCATAAATAATGAATATTTAGTTTGCCTAATGCATGGGTATAGATTTAAAATGTTTTCAGGAGAAGAAGAAAAAAGGCGTTGCAGAAATCTGAAGATCTATGAAACTCAAATTACTGATAACGGTATATTTTTGTATTGTTAGTATTTTTTCTGGTTTAGCTCAATCAGAAATTAAGACAATATATCAAAAAGACAATCCCCCTTTGTCTGTAAGAGGAACAAATCATGGTGTTTTTATTCTTGAAAAGCGCAATGATTTGGGGTTTAATTTATCAGTTTATAGTCTAAAAGACGAATCAAATTCTGAATTCAAAATTGACAATAGTAATAATTTGAGTGTATTGTCATTCAAAGTATTTAATTCTGAATTCGGTTTGTTACTTGGAGGCACTTCAACTTCTAAGTTTACGGCTGTTTTTGGGTCTGTAAATAATGAAAATCAGTATCTGGAAACGATTGATATGGATATTCCAGATGGGTTTACTCCGGAAGAATTAATATTTGATGGAGTTCATCTATATTGTTTGGGAAGTTATCTAAACAGAAAGCATATAATATTATTTCAAAATAATTCATTTGTATTTGTGCCGCTTGTCATAAATGATTTGAATCAAATTATTGATATATTAAGTCTTGATGAGGGCCCCGGATTTGTTTTAAGGTCATATATTAAAAATCAATTGATAATATATTCTTCCAAAGACCTCCGTGAGCCATATAATACCTTGATTATTGATGATAACACAAATTCGGAAGCACTAATCTACTCTCATAATGGTTCGTATGCTGCCGAATTAAACCAAAGTTTAATCAGGATATACTCTAATCAGGCCATATACGAGCAAGAAATTGTAACCACCAACGAGCAAGAAGGCTTATTGATTTCCGGAGTATTTGAACATGATAATTCGGCAACAATTATTTTAGATAGATTTGAGGATCAGACGAGGACTAAAAATGTTTACGAAAGAGTTCTGAAAAACAAAAAATACGAGTATGCCACTGTAAAAAAGACTGTTTTTGATCAACGTAATTTTCTGGAAAAGAAAATATTCCGTTTTCATGAAAAATTGTCTGAACCTATAAACGTTAAAACAGAGTTTGCGATAAAGGAAAAAACCATTCCTCTTAATTATTTTCACTCTGATTCTGAGTTAACAACTGTTTCAACTTTATATAATTCCGAGGGAATAGCAATAGAATTAAACATAAATTCCTGGGAGCTTAAGTCTTCAAATAAACTATCTTCAGGAGAAATTAATCAAATAAAAGATATTGAGTCCATTCCATTTTTTGGAGGTTGGTTGGTAATGGGGAATAGATATTTGTATGAACAAAACAATAAGCGTGTTTATACAATCATGTTCTATGAGAAATAATACATTTATTGCCTCAAATCAAAATGAAAGAAACTTATATTTCATTAAATTACATCCGATTTTGAAACTCAATAAATACTAACCAAAATGGATATTCGTATAGAAAAAGATACAATGGGTCCTGTTGAGGTGCCAGCAGAGAAATACTGGGGAGCTCAAACGCAGAGATCATTAATGAACTTCAAGATCGGAGGCGAGCCTATGAAGATGCCAATGGAAGTTATTAAGGCATTTGCTGTGCTTAAGAAGGCTGCTGCTTTGACCAATTCTGAACTTGGAGTTCTTGATAATGAAAAAGCTGAACTTATTAAGACTGTTTGTGATGAAATTCTTGAGGGAAAACTTGATGATCAATTTCCTTTGAAAGTATGGCAAACTGGTTCAGGAACCCAGTCAAATATGAATTCTAATGAAGTGATTGCAAATCGTGGTCACGTTATTAAAGGGGGTAAACTAACTGACGACAAGAAATTTTTACATCCGAATGATGATGTTAACAAATCTCAGTCAAGTAACGATACTTTCCCAACGGCTATGCACATCGCTGCATATTCATTTTTAGTAAATGAGATGATCCCGAAAGTAAAAAAATTAAGGGATACGCTTGATCAAAAGGCAAAGGCATTTAAAGATGTTGTAAAGATAGGCCGTACTCACTTTATGGATGCAACCCCGCTTACTTTGGGAATGGAGTTTTCAGGCTATGTTTCTCAACTAGATCATGGGTTAAAAGCGCTGGATAATTCATTCAAGCATTTGAGCGAGCTTGCTTTAGGTGGTACCGCAGTAGGTACAGGGTTAAATACTCCAAAAGGATATGCAGAATTGGTTGCTAAGAAAATTGCTGATTTAACCGGTTTACCATTTGTATCTGCAGAAAATAAATTTGAAGCTTTAGCAGCACACGATGCAATGGTAGAGACTTCAGGAGCATTACGTCAGTTGGCAGTTAGCCTTATGAAAATCGGTAATGATATAAGAATGCTGGCAAGTGGTCCAAGATCAGGTATTGGTGAAATTCTTATTCCTGAAAATGAGCCAGGATCTTCAATTATGCCTGGTAAAGTTAATCCAACCCAATGTGAGGCTTTGACTATGGTTTGTGCTCAGGTTGTAGGGTTAGATAACGCTTGTGCTATCGGAGGAATGAATGGTCACTTTGAACTTAATGTATTTAAGCCAATGATGATCTATAACGTTTTAACTTCAGCCAGATTAATTGGTGATGCATGTGAATCATTTAATGATCATTGTGCAATTGGTATTGAGCCAAATCATCCGGTAATTAAAGATAAACTTGAAAAGTCTTTAATGCTTGTAACGGCATTAAACACACATATCGGATATGAAAATGCGGCTAAAATTGCCAAAAAAGCATATAAGGAGGGTAAAACTCTTAAAGAAGCAGCAGTAGAATTAGAATTATTAACAGCTGACCAGTTTGATGAATGGGTGAAACCAGAAGACATGGTTGGTGGACTCAAGTAATAATTAACTACTAAGAATTGATATAAAACGCCTCAAATTTAATGAGGCGTTTTTATTATAAAGAGGTATTATGTATTTTCGTGGAAAATGTATTTTTTAATTAATATTTCTTCTATTTTATTAAAAAGTACTATATTGTCTCAAATACCGGCTTGATAAATTTTTTGTTATGAATAAAAATCTAATCGCTTTATTGATCATTGTCCTTGGACTTTCACTAGTTCCTTTGGAGGGTCATGCCCAACTTTCTAAACAGGAAAGAAAAGAGTGGAAAAAGAAAAAGAAATCCATGTCTGAAGAAGCTTTTAAACAGATGGTGGATGAAAATAAGTCATTAAAAGCTCAGGTTAGCAGTCTGAACAATCAGCTATCTGCATTAGAGCCTCAGCTAAATGAAAAAGATAATACAATTGCTACATTAGAGAAGCAATTAAGACAGGCTCAGGCTGAAGTAACTGCTGCTCAGCGTGCATTAGAAGAGTCTGCTGCAGGTGGAGGTAATCAGCAACAAGCTAGCGGTTACTCTATGGATGAAAGTGGAGTAGTATTTAAAGTTCAGGTTGGAGCATTTAAAAATAAAGACCTGAGCAAATATTTTGAAAACCACCCTAATTTTGGTGGTGAAACAGAAGACGGATTACAAAAGATTACTTTAGGTCAATTCCGTGATTATTGGGAAGCTGACACATTCAAAAAATACCTTCGTGAGATGGGTGTTAAAGATGCTTGGATTGTCGCCTATAAAGATGGGAATAGAGTCCCTCTAAAAGACGTTCTTGAAGGAGTAATCTAAGAGATATTGATATTTAGATTAAAACCGGTCGTTTCAGGCCGGTTTTTTTATTTTATAGAGGTTCTCCTTTAAGGTAAATTGTTTTTCCAAAAGTGAACTTAAGTTTTCCCGCCTCCCATAAATAATTATTCCCTTTGGGTGTAATCTGATTTAAGTGAGAAACACTATATAATCTTAAAACTGAAAATATTCCGTCAAAGCATGTAACCACCGGAACAATAGGGATAAGGTATGAAAATATGAATCTCGAAAGACGTACCGGCAAGATGAAAAGGTTTAAAATTGGAGACAGGATTAATGTAACCAGGATGTTTATCAAGATTTGAAAAACACTTTTATCGAGTGGTTCAACAATCAAAAGATTTAGTTCTTTCTCTTTTGCAACAGCGAGAAATTTCTGAGCTGCTGGTTCATCAAGGTGATGAAACATATTAAAGACAGTAACCAGAGTGCTTTGATCATTACTAATTTCCTTTATAACATCCAAAGCATTTAATGACCTTAGATCATAATGAGCTTTTC
This sequence comes from Marinigracilibium pacificum, assembly GCF_012926615.1. Taxonomy (GTDB): domain Bacteria; phylum Bacteroidota; class Bacteroidia; order Cytophagales; family Cyclobacteriaceae; genus Mangrovivirga; species Mangrovivirga pacifica. The sequence continues at coordinate 377,037 of NZ_JABBNU010000001.1, forward strand.
CTTCCGAAGACTCTTCAATAATCTTTGCAGCATTTTGATTAGGGTAAAGGTCTGTTAGGGTTATTTCAGGAATTTTGATGTTTTTACTTTTGAGGTCTTCGATCAAATTGGGAATTGCTCCACCTCCCCCGGAACCTATATCATATACTTTTACTATATTCTTTTCCTGAATAATTTTTGATGCCAGATTGATCCCAGGTTTATAAACGCCAAATAGTGAAGAAATAAATCTTAAATAGTCAGTTTGGAGAGAACGTAATATTCCCGGATACCCTTTTAAATCTTCAATTTCAATGCCCTGTATTCTCATGACCTAAAAAGTGGAGCAAGAACTAATGCCAGTATGATAATTATTATCATAATTACGTACATTAGTAAATCAACACGGATGTATTGCTTATATTTTTTGTAAAAATCACTGAGTTTTTTCAACATACGGATAAAGATAATCATTTTTGTAAATCGTTCAGACTTTAAACACACAGGATGGGAAAATCAAAGCTGATATATAAATGGAATTTTAAGAAACCTCATGATCCACGTCAAATAAGTGATCTATCAGAAGCTATTAATGTCAATGAGTATTTAGCTGAAGTATTGCTAAATAGAGGTGTTTCCTGTTTTGAGTCAGCAAAAAATTATTTCCGTCCCTCAATTAATGATCTACACGATCCATTTTTAATGGAAGATATGGATAAAGCGGTATCTCGACTGATGCAAGCCTTATCTGGAGGAGAATCCATTTTGGTATTTGGTGATTATGATGTGGATGGAACAACCTCAGTGGCTTTGTTTATGCATACATTGGCCCGGAGGCATCAGAACATTCATTATCATATACCCGATAGATATGAAGAAGGGTATGGGCTTTCCAAAATTGGAATTGATAAAGCAAAAGAGCTTGGAGTATCTCTTCTAATTTCAATTGATTGTGGTATCACAGCAATAGAACAGGTAGAATACGCAAGAGAGAAGGGCATAGATGTAATTATTTGCGATCACCATAAACCAGGAGCTGTTTTACCAAAGGCAGTAGCTATACTGGATCCAAAAAAGAAATCGTGTTCATATCCATATGATGAGTTATCAGGCTGTGGTGTCGGGTTTAAACTCTTGCAGGCATTGTATCAAAACCTTGGATGGGATCAGAGAGAGTTATTTGCAAGGCTTGATTTGCTTACTGTTAGTATTGGTTCAGATATTGTTCCGATCACAGGCGAGAACCGGATTTTAGCATTTTATGGAATGAAAGTTCTTTCAGATTCTCCATTACCCGGAATAGAGGCATTGATGCAGACTGCCGGAGTAAGTCGTGATAATTTGACCATTGAAAAGATTGTATTTTACATAGGCCCAAGAATAAATGCGGCTGGTCGTATGACTCATGCACATGCTGCCCTGGAGTTGCTAATTGAACAGGATTTTTCAAGAGCAATGGCTCATGCAGATTTACTTGAAGACAACAACAAGGAGAGGAGGGCATTTGATCAGGATATGACTAATAAAGCATTGGATATGCTTAATTCTGCACCTGACTGGCCTGGAGGAAATACTACCGTGCTATTTGAGCCATCCTGGCATAAGGGCCTTGTAGGAATTGTGGCTTCAAGATGTATCGAACATTATTTTAGACCAACGATTATATTAACCGAGCATGAAGGGGAAGCTACTGGTTCAGCCAGATCAGTTCCCGGATTTGATATTTATGAAGCTATAAGCTCTTGTAGTGATTTATTATCAAAATTTGGTGGTCATAAATATGCTGCAGGGTTGTCCCTTCCGGTAGATAAAGTTGATGAGTTTAAAGACAGGTTTGAAAAAACAGTTTCCGAGCAAATCGAAGGTTACATGTTAGAGCCAGTGCTTGATATAGATAAGAATGTTCCTCTTAATATTATTAATGAGCGCTTTTATAATATACTTTATCAAATGCAGCCCTTTGGTCCGGGGAATGAAGAACCGGTGTTTATAAGCGAATCTGTTGAGATAATTGGCGAACCAAGGTTATTAAAAAATGAACACGTAAAGCTAACTCTTCAGCAGCGGAAAAATGATGAAACTATTGAAGCAATTGGCTTTTTTATGGGGCATTATTTTCCTCAACTACATGATGGTTTGAAATTGGATATTGCATATCAGGTTTCATTAAATGAATTCAGAGGAAAAAGAACCATTCAATTAATGCTAAAGGACATAAAAGTTCATCAAAGCGTGGTTTTACATAATTAATGAATTATAATTAAAGGTGGATAAGCAGGTCTGGTAATTTGTAGTTAGATATGAAGTTATACGCAGATAATCTCGTAAAAATATATAATAAACGAACAGTAGTTGATCATATTTCTGTAGAGGTAAATACAGGAGAAATTGTTGGATTGCTTGGGCCAAATGGTGCAGGTAAAACAACCTCCTTTTATATGATAGTTGGGTTGGTAAAACCAAATGAAGGTGAAATTTATCTTGGCGATGAAAATATAACTGATCTTCCAATGTATCGTCGAGCTAAAAGGGGAATTGGTTATCTGGCCCAGGAAGCTTCGGTTTTTAGAACATTAACTGTTGAAGAGAATATTCTTGCTGTACTTGAAATGACAAAACAGCCTAAGAATGTGCAGAAAGAAAAGATGGAGTCATTGCTCGAAGAGTTTAGTTTGACCCATGTACGAAAAAACAAAGGTGGTGTTTTATCAGGTGGTGAACGTAGACGTACTGAAATAGCCCGTGCTCTTGCAGTTGATCCGCACTTTGTGTTATTGGATGAGCCATTTGCGGGTGTTGACCCAATTGCTGTTGAAGAGATTCAAACGATCGTAGCAAAACTTAAAAATAAGAATATTGGAATTCTTATTACCGACCACAATGTAAACGAGACATTATCTATTACCGACAGAGCTTATCTTATGTTCGAGGGCAGGCTGTTGAAAGCAGGTACTGCAGAAGAATTAGCAAATGACCCGAGAGTACGAGAAGTTTATCTTGGGAAACATTTTGAGCTGAAGCGGAAAATTTAATATGGATATATTCAATTCTATTTTGAGTTGGGCGCTAAAAAAGCGCATTCATGATATCGAACTTTTCATGAAGTACCCGGAGGAGGTCCAGCAAGAACACTTTTTTGAATTAGTTGAGACTGCTCGAGGAACTATTTTCGGAAAGGAACATAATTTTTCAGGGATAACTAATTACAATGATTTTAAAGAAAGAGTTCCTGTCAGGAATTATGAGGGATTATATCCTTATATAGAGCGTTTACTTCATGGTGAACAGAATGTGTTGTGGCCTACCAAAATCAAGTGGTTTGCCAAATCATCAGGGACGACTAACGCTAGGTCTAAATTTATACCCGTATCAGAGGAGGCTCTTCAGGATTGTCATTTTAAAGGAGGTAAAGATTTATTAAGTATCTACATTAATAATTATCCGGAAAGCAAATTATTTACCGGGAAAAGCCTTACAATTGGTGGCAGCCAGCAAATAAACACCTTTGACCAAAAGAGTGACACTCGCTATGGAGATGTGAGTGCTGTAATAATGAAGAATTTACCGTTGTGGGCCCAATTGGTAAGGACTCCAAATCTTAAGATCGCTCTAATGGAAGAATGGGAAGAGAAGATCGAAAAAATGGCTCAGGCTACCATTAATGAAAACGTAACAAGTCTTGCAGGGGTACCGACCTGGACTTTAGTTTTACTCAATCGAATTTTAGAAATAACAGGTAAAAGCAATATCACTGAGGTATGGCCTAACCTTGAATTGTTTGCACATGGAGCAGTAGCATTCGGTCCTTATAGAAGGCTTTTTGAAGATTTGATTCCTTCTGATAAAATGAATTATATCGAATCATATAATGCTTCAGAGGGATATTTTGGGATTCAAGACCAAAAGAATTCTGATGAGTTGCTTTTAATGCTTGATTATGGGGTGTTTTATGAATTTATCCCAATTGAGGAATTAGACAGTGATGACCCGAAGGTTCTTAGTCTTGGTGAAGTGGAAATAGGCAAAAATTATGCAATAATAATTTCGACTAATGCCGGGTTATGGAGATATAAGATAGGAGATACAGTAAGGTTTACTTCAAAATCTCCATACAGGATTAAGATAAGTGGAAGAACAAAGCACTTTATAAATGCTTTTGGTGAGGAGTTGGTAATTGAAAATGCAGAAAAAGGAATAGAAAAAGCTTGTGAAGCCACTGGAGCAGTTATTGATAATTTTACGGCGGGTCCGATATATCTTGATGGTAAACATCGTGGTGGGCATGAATATATTATTGAGTTTATCAATGAGCCTGATGATTTGAATCGTTTTACACGTGTTCTTGATGAATCTCTTAGAGAGATTAATAGTGACTATGACGCTAAACGACATAAAGACATCGCTCTTGCCGAACCTAAGATCCATTCAGTGCCAAGAGGAACATTTTATAATTGGATGAAGATGCGAGGTAAGTTAGGTGGTCAGAATAAAGTGCCTAGACTTTCAAACAATAGAGATTATCTGGATAGTTTGTTAGAAATGCTAGGAACAGATGTTCAGCAATAAAAAAATCCTTATTGCACCAAATGCTTTCAAGGGTACCCTGACAGCAAACGAGGTGGCAGAAAGTATCTCAAATGCTGTTCATGAAAATTCCCAACCTCAAAGTTTGAAAATACTTCCGTTAGCCGATGGAGGCGATGGTACCCTCAGGGTTTTGACCGCTGCTCTTAATTTAGAGATAACGGAATGCCAGACGGTTGACCCTTTAGGTAGAGAAATTAATGCTCTCTATGGAATTAAGGATGGAGCTGCCTACTTTGAGCTTGCAGAAGCTTCTGGAATACAACACCTAAGGAAGGAAGAACTAGATCCATCAATCGCTAATACCTTTGGAACAGGATTATTAATTCTTGATGCTATAAAACAAGGCATTAAGGATATCAGGTTGTTTTGTGGTGGTAGTGCTTCAGTCGACCTTGGGTTTGGAATTATCGCTGCACTTGCCGGAATTCAAAAATATTCAAAAACAAATCCAATATTTTCTTTCCAATCAATTTTAACAGAAGCGCATCATCTTAGAAATAAGTATTCTGATATTTCTTTCTCCATATACACAGATGTAAATAATAAATTGTTGGGTGAAAATGGTTCTATTAATGTTTTCGGAAGACAAAAAGGAATCAAAGAAGAGGAAATAGAAAGGTACGAAAAGACATTTACACAGATAGCTACTGCGCTTAATTATGAAGATGACATTAGCGGAATGGGGGCAAGTGGAGGCTTACCTTTTGCTTTTTATCAGATTTTTAATGTCATACCAGTTTTAGCGACAAAAGAGATTTTCAAATTATTAAATCTTAGGCAAGAAATTCGAGAGTCCGATATGGTAATTACTGGTGAGGGTAGTTTTGATGAACAATCGATCCAAGGAAAGTTAACAGGAGAAATTTGGAAGGAGTGTGTTATAAACTCAAAAGATTTGATAATAGTTTCTGCAATTGATGGACATTATAAACTTGAAGGGGCTGAAGTGGTAATTTTAAGGTCTTATTTAGAGGATCAAGAAAGAGACAAGATGAATTATATTGATCAATTGTCAACTGCTTTACGCAGGTATATACAAAAAAACACACCTTACTAAAAGGTGTGTCTTAACATATATATATTGAAGTTCTAAATTACGACTTCCACTTAATGGTACATCCAATTGCTCTTGTAAAGTGTTCGCTTACAGACTTTCCTGCTTCAACCTCTTCAATAGCATTTTCAACGTATTTAGTTTTTACATCATTTGGGTTTTGTGGATTATCATCAATAGCCCCAATGTACACTACCTTAAAGTTTCCACCTTCTTTCTTTAATAAATAAACATGAGGTGTTTTAGTAGCGCCATAAGCCATAGCAACCTCTTGTGTCTCATCATAAAGATAAGGGAAAGTAAAACCCTTTTCTTTAGCTCTAACCTTCATTTTGTCAAAAGAATCTTCAGGTTGTCTGTCTTTGTCGTTAGGGTTTATTGCGATAACCGGATAACCTTGATTCGCAAATTTATTATTTAAAGCTATTATTCTATCTTCATAAAGCTTTGCGTAAGGACAGCTGTTGCATGTAAATATCACAATAAAACCTTTTGCAGTGTTGTAATTAGCAAGACTTACCGTTTTACCATCAATATTCTTTAGTTTAAAGTCAATAGCATTGTCTCCTACTTCATATCCTTGAGCAGAAGCTCCTAGGGATATTGTAAAAAGTAAAATTAATGTATATAAGTGTTTCATATCTGTGGAGATTATTTTCTCAGTTTGTTTATATATTCGTTTAACTCCTCAAGGGTAAACTCTTTTTCTACAAAATATTTTTTTTTGTTATAAATAAATAGTGTTGAGGGTATCGCCCCACTCCATTCATTACTTATACGAGGCATCCATATGTTTGGGTTATCTTCATCTAAAAATAACACCTGAGACTTAATACCCTTATCTTCTACAAATGGAACTACTCTGTTATCATATTGATTTTTAAAGTCTATGCTCACCAAGTATACTTTTGCATCCTCACTTCTTGTTGAATTAATTTCTTCAAAGGCAGGTATTTCTTTAATACAAGGCTTACACCAAGTAGCCCAAAAATTAAAAATTAATACTTTATCAGAAGATTGATTTAATAGTTTTTCCAAATCATCTATTTCAACCTTTTCTACTTTTTGTCCATAACTAATAAAGTTGATAGACAGGAAAAGAAATAGACATATTTTTTTTAATTCCATTTTTGAAATTTAGGTTAATTTTTTCACAAAATCAAAATTGTATTATTTTAAGTTTGCGTTAATGTTTGACCACTTGCCAATACTGCTTTGGTGATAATTATTAGGTTGAAAATAATTTTCTTTCTTTTTTATTCATTCTGAGCTGATTTTGACTTTTCATCAAGTTTTATTCTTCCTAAGAATCTATAGGTTAAGATTATATAAAAACCATGCCATTTTGAAGAAATGGGCAATGTCATGATTTGACATTAATTGCTGTTAAGAGAAGGTTAATTAAACATTATTAAGAAAATATTAAAGTCAAATCTTTTGGTTTAAAGTTTTCCACAAATTTTGAAAGTTATCCACAAATTCTATCAAGATTTAGTTAACTAACTGAACAACAGAGCTTTATAGACTTTTAATGAAGTCGGTTTTTTGTGGATAACTCATTTGACTTATAATTATTGTCTTTAAACACTATATTTTGTTTTTCAAAAATTAATGGCTGATAAATTAGAGATAAACTTATAATTAAAGTGGTTTTTTAAAAAATCAATCCTTTTGTTGTCTCTTGAGTCTGGTTCGATAAGCATTGAAAATTCGTGATTTAGAAAGGAAGCCTGCATATTTTCCTTCATCGATTACCGGTAGGTTCCAAGCTCCTGTAATTTCAAACTTTTGCATAACTGATTCCATAGTTTCTTTTGAGCTGACATACGCAGGAGGGGAATGCATAATAGATTTAATTATTATATTTTTTCTTGAATCTTCATCAAACATTATGCTTCGTACATCATCTAATGTAACAATACCAACAAGCTCATTTTTATCTGAAACTACTGGGAATATATTCCGCTGTGATTTCTGAACTAATTCCACTAATGAGCCTAATGAAGCTTCCGGGTCAATTGTTAACAGATCTTTTTCAATTATTTTATTTAAGTCTATAAGTGACAGGAGCTGTTTGTCTTTATCATAATTAACTAAGTCGCCACTTTCAACCAGAGGCTTAGAATAAAAGGAGAATTTCTCAAAGTTTTTTGCTGTATTGTAAGCCAAAGCACTAACCAGCATAAGCGGAATAAACAACTCATAACCACTAGTGATTTCAGCAATAAGGAATATTGCTGTCAATGGTGCATGTAGTACTCCACTCATTATTCCACACATTCCAACCAAAGTAAAGTTTGCGGGACTGATAATCTGCTCACCAAAAATGAAGTTAACGAGAATAGCATAGAAGTACCCTGTTACTCCTCCAAGGAATAAGGATGGACCAAAAATCCCTCCTGACCCTCCTGATCCAATTGTTAAAGCTGTAGCAATTGGTTTAATCATAATTATTACAAAAAGGAAAATAAAGAGAAATAAGACATTATTAGTATTATTAAAGAAGAGTGAGTTTGATATCAAGGTTTCACCCTGGTCATTTAAAAGTTGTTTTATTATTCCATATCCTTCTCCATATAATGGAGGAAGTATAAAAATGATTATTCCCAGTGCAAGTCCACCAATTAAGGCTCTTTTGAGATCACCTTTTATTTTATAAGTCAGACTTTCAAAATAAAACATCATTCGTGTGAAATACACACTTAAAAGTCCGGTGATAAGTCCAAGTCCTATATAGTAGAGTATATTTCCTTCAGTAAAATCTTCTTTGATTCTATGTGAAAATAAAACGTGTTCTCCCAAAAGGGATAATGAAACTACTGAGCCACTTACAGATGCGATCAATAGCGGGATAAAAGTTGCAATAGTGATTTCACTAAAAATAACCTCAATGGCAAAGATCACGCCGGTTATCGGAGAGTTGAAAATTGCAGAAATTGCACCGGCAGCACCACAACCGATAAGTAATGTCCTTTTTTTGTAAGAAAGGTGCATTATTCTACCAAGATTGGAGCCAATAGAAGATCCTGTTACAACAATTGGTGCCTCTAACCCAACAGAACCACCAAAACCAACTGTTACAGCACTTGTCAAAAGTCTGTTATATTGAAGGGAGCGTTTCATTTTACTTCCCTTTTTAGAAATAAAATATAAAACGGTTGTTATACCATGTCCTAGTTTTTCTTTAAGAATATACTTTGCGAGGATCAAAGTCATTAATATCCCTAAAGGCGGAATAAGTAAAAAATAAAAACGGGTTTCATTGAAGTTGAAATTTTTTGTAACCTGTGCCTGAATCAAATGAACTGACTCTTTCAACGCAACTGCTGCAAGACCTGCCAAAATCCCAACCAGAATACTAAGCATCAGCACAAAATTCTTATCATTTATATGCTTTATTCGCCAAACCAGGAATTGTGTTAACCAGTTACCTTGTTTCATTTATAGACTTCAACAAATTTTGCTGTAAAGTTATACGATAAAGTTTAGTCGCCAAACCTCAACAATTACTATAATTCTTTCAATTAATCACTTTTGGTATTAAATTAAATTTATATGAAAGCAATTATACCAGTGGCGGGTAGTGGAACGCATTTAAGGCCATTAACGCATACTCAACCGAAATGTCTTTTGCCTCTGGCCGGGAAGCCAATATTGGGTCATATTATTGATTACCTAGATGATTCAGGTGTAACTGAAATGATTTTTGTGGTTGGTCACCTTAGTCAAAAAATCGAGCGGTTTCTTTTGGAGTTTTTAGCCAATAGAACCATTAAATATAAAACTATTTTTCAACAACCCGGGATGGGATTAGGCCATGCCATATTTTTGGCCCACGAAGATTTTAAAGACGAGAAGGAAATAATTATTCACCTTGGAGATAGTATCATCCGGACTGATAAAGATTTTTTTAAGCACAAATCAGATGAATCGCTTATATGTCTTAAGAAAGTAGATGTTCCGGGAAATTTTGGAATTTGTGAGGTTGACCAAGAAGGTAGAATCAAGAAAATGGTTGAAAAGCCAAAAGTACCGAAGTCAAACCTTGCAATAGTTGGTTTGTATCGTATTCGGCAGATCAGTGATTTTATTAGTTATTTACAAAAGGAAGTTGAGTTAAAAAAAGGAAAAGACGAGGCTCAATTGACAGATGCTTTACAAGAGATGCTTTCTAATGGGGCATTGTTCAAAATGCAAAAAACTGACAGGTGGTTTGATTGCAGCCGGAAAGAATCTTTACTTGAGGCTAATAGAATGCTAATGCACGTAGATGGTGAACAAACTGATAATGTTTCGCTATATCCAAGAACAATAATTATCCCTCCAGTGGTGATAGGAAAGGGTTGTCAGATAAGTAATGCCATTATCGGACCAAATGTTGTAGTTGGACATGAAAGCGAGATAACGGATGCTATAATTAAGGAATCAATAATAGGTAATACGACACAAATACGTAACACGGTAATTCAGGAAAGTATTATTGGAAATGACTCTACTTTTTTTGGAAGTAATCTGAAGTTGAACCTTGGAGATAATACTGATATTGATTTGACATCATGAACATAAATATTTTCAGCAATAGAGTACAAGAAGTCTGTTTATACAGTAGGGATCTTGTGTCTGCAAAGGATTTTTATGTCGATAAACTTGGGTTTAAGGTTTATACATATGTTCCGGGCACTCTGTTATTTTTGAAGATGGAATTATGCATGCTATTAATTTTTAACCCCGATAAGTCAAAGGTTAAAAAGGAATTACCACCTCATTTTGCAGAAGGAAAGCAACATATAGCATTCAATGTCGATGAGGAGAGGTATGAAGATGTAAAACAAGAAATTATAAATGAAGGAATTAAAATTATTCATGAAGAAAAATGGCCTTCAGGATTAAAGTCGTTTTACTTTAACGATCCTGAAGGCCATGTTCTTGAATTTGTCCCGCCTAGAGTGTGGGATTAATTATCATCTTTCTTCTTCTTCTTTCCGAAAATGTTTTTTAATGCATCCTCAGCTTTTTCTTTAAGCTCTTCTTTACCTTCTTCAATTTTTTCTTCGGCTACATTTGTAACACTATCTTTAGCTGTTTTAACAACAGCTTTTGCGGAGTCTTCAACAATTTTCTTTTGAGAGTCTAACTCTGCCTGAGCTTCCTTCTTAATTGTTTCTGTTGCCTGACCTGCAACTGAACTTTCTGAATCACCAGATGTTTTTCCTCCGGCAAGGCCAAAGCTTAAATCATCATACTTACCGCCTACTTTTACAGGTATTGTAATCATTTCTCCAACTACATCTTTTCCTCCTGTAACAGATTTTGCAAGGTTATTTATAGCTGTTCCAGCAGCGCCGGCAGGAACATCAATATTGAAAATATAATCTACAGACCCATCTATTCCTGTTCTTCCACTTACTTCAGCATTATATCCTGCAATGTTAACATTAAAGGGTTTGGTTGTTACATATCCATCTGAAATATCAACATTAATTAATGCGTCTTTCAGATTAAAACCTGAGGCATCTTTTAATTTAGTAACACTTGTTATTCCCTCAATAATTTTACTGTCAGTAATAGCTGCATCCAGAATTTCAATTAATCCTTTACCTGTAATAGTCGATAACTTAGGAGTAAGGTCTTGTAGTAATTCACCACTAAGGTTAAAATTAGTATTGAAATTACCTGTCATATCTTCTGCAATTGGTGCTAAAGCCTGAACAGTATTAAAATTCTGATAAGAAACTGGTATCGATAAGTTTTGAATATTTAATGCAAAATCAAACTTCGGGTGATCAATGTTTTCAGTATTGTACTGTCCTGAAGTTTTAAATTGTCCACCAAGTGTATTGAATACAAGATTTTCTAGTTTTACAGCACTATTCTTAATGATCAAATCACCAGACAGGTTTGATAAAACCAGGTTGTCATATTTAACCTTGTTAGCAGATGAATGAAGAACGATATCAAGATTTTCAGGAACCTTAATAACCTCTAATGGAGACTCTTCTTCAGACTCTTCACTTTCAGCTTCCTCAGTCATGAACTCATTTACATTAAAATAATTACTTGATACATTAAAAACTCCTGATAACAAGCCATCATTTAATGCATAACCCATATAGTTTGTGATTTTACCTGAAGCTTTAAAGTCAGTTTCTCCAGTTTTACCATCAACGGTTTTGATGTTAATATCAGCCGGGGTAAACTGTGCTTCAGCCATTGTAATTGAAACTCCCAGTGGTAAAGATTTTTCATCAGAATAATTAAAGTTTCTTAGACTCACATTTCCTGATGTTTGAAGTGCAGCATAATTTTCTGCTTCAACGTCTTTAAGCCTTCCTTTAGACTTTATGTTAGCAATAACAGTACCTGCCATTTCCACACCTTCCATTGGGTATACCTTGCTAAGTTCTTCAATATTTAATGTTCCATTTACATTGGCATCCCAGACAGGGCTGTCGAAATTTGTAACATAAGCAGAAGCCTGGACCTTGTCTTTACCAAGTATGAAGCTTAAATCATTAAGATTAAAGATTCCATTATTCATGCTCCCGTCTTTTGAGTTTGCATGAGCTTCAAAGTGTAGGTTCTCTAATGCAACAGGGTACTCAGCATTTTTTACATATCCGTTATCTAAGGTAGCGTCTACATTAAATGCTGGAATGATATTTCTTACACTGTCATATTTACCTTCAGCTTTAGCCGCTAAAGTAAAAATTCCCTTAAGAGTAGTTTCTTCAACAGGAAATACCTTGGTGATTTTTTCCAGATCAAGTTTAGCATTAGCATCAAGTTTGATAGGGTAGTCTACAAGGTTTTTGACTATTAAGTTCAAGTCGAAAGGGTTGTCTTCAATATTGAAATGGAAATTATTGATTTCAACACTAGTATAATCGATGTTTCCTTCAGGGCATAATACCTTAAAAGTTCCCTTTATGTTTTCAACAGGAGTTGGAAGATCATCATATTGAAAAGAGCTACTTTTAATATCAAGATCAAGCCCAAATCCCGGAAGGCTATTTTCATTGTAAGTACCTTTTGCCCATCCATCAAAAGCAAATGCACCAGTAGTTTCTATATCATCAAATGACTCTGTATAGATACCAGGGATTAATGATAATAGAGATTTAAACGAATTATCTTCAGCTCCGAATTTAATATCCATTTTGATGTTCTCATCTGGCATTTCGAAAGCACCATTGAAATTAAAACCAAAGTCGTTAACCTTAAAATGATTCTCTTTGAAGGTAAAAATCATTTTATCAAGATCCATGCTTAATACCATATCGGCGTAGAATGATTTCTCTGAAAAGTAAGCAACGTCATCACTCTTGAAAGTAATGCTTTCGATGCTTGTTTCAGTATCCATGTCAAGAATGGTAGATCCGAAATTTCCGTTTCCTTCATGGTTTAAACCTGAGATTTTCAGAAACATATTAGATGATCTGTCCTCATAAACAATTTCCCCGTCAGAAATCTCCCAATGATCAATCTGAATCTTCATATCAGAAGATGTTGTGTCAATGTCCTCTTCAACTTCCTCTTCAGAACTTTTTACTATATCATAATTAGCCTTGCCATCTTGAAGAATTAAAGCATAAATCTGGGGTTGTCGAATATAAATTCCTGATACCTCTATTTGATCACCAAATATTACCGATAACGGCTTTAAGCTAACTTCGAATTCTTGAATTTCAGTAAGAGGAATGCCTTCAAAATCACCTCTCCCAACAAGGCCAATCTCTTCAATACTTACGCTAAGTGTTGGAAAGTGACTGAAAAAGCTGATTGATAATGATTCCGCATCATAGAATACGTCAGCATCTATGTTTTCTGCCAGAGCTTCATCAACAGCCTTTTTGATATCATCCTTGAAAATAATTGGCAAGGTGATCGCTGCTATCAATAAAATGACAACTATTGAACCGATTATTATTAATCCTTTTTTCATTTTTAAGCTGATTAAAAAATATTAGATGAAGTTACTACAAAAATATAGTAATTGGTGGGCAAAAAAAATAAGCCACCCGTTCTTCGCGAGTGGCTCACCTAAAAATCTGTAATTTTAAACAAGCGAAACAGGTTTCTGTCTATTGTTAAAATAGAAACGGTAAAAACCTTTTAATTATTGCAAATTTATTACATAAAAGTGAATAAAGTGCAGGAATTGCTACATTATTTTATAAAGTCTTGAATAAATACAATAAATAAACCCTGTTATGTGCTAATTTTTTGATTTTCAATAAGAATGACTTTTTTTCACAGTGCAAACACAGCAAACAATATTTGGAAAAATTTGCATATTAAATGTGAATAATTTTTCACTTAAATAATAATACTACATCTGTATTTTAATTTATAATATGATATTCAAATATGTGCATGGCTAATTGAAATTTGATCAATTAGAAATACTTAACAAGTAAATCGCTTACCATCCTTTTTAGTGAATTATATGGTGGTTGCAATAGCGATGAACTTGGGAATACTGTGTTTTGCTTCATGATTGGTCTTTCATGTGAAAACGCCCTAACTCCCCAATAGCCATGTCCATTTCCTACTCCACTATTTCCAATTCCACCAAAAGGCAATTCTGTGTTTGCAAACTGGATTGTACAATCGTTTATAGCAGTTGTTCCACTTTGACAATTTTCAATTATGTATTTTTGATCCTTGGATTTAGATCCAAAATAATATAAGGCCAAAGGTTTTGGCTTACTATTAATTATTTTTACTGTTTCAGCCAGTTCTTCAAATTCTACAATAGGCAGGAGTGGACCAAATATCTCTTCCTCCATTATTTTCATATCAAAAGTCACCTTTTCTATAAGAGTTGGGGAAATCGTACAATTATCATTTTCGAATTTTCCACCAGTGATAACTTTGGCTCCATTATTAATAGCATCTTCGTACAAGCCTTTAATTCGGGTGCCATTTTTCTCATTTATTATATTGCAATAAGGGCTGTCTTCTGATTTGCCATTAAATTTATTATTGATGCAAGAAATAAGCTTGGTTACAAGCTCATCCTTTATATCCTTGTGAACTAATAAATAGTCTGGTGCAACACAAGTTTGTCCTGCATTTAGAAACTTACCAAAGGTTATTTTTTCAGCAGTATCCTGAAGGTTTGCATCTTTGTTAATAATTGTTGGAGACTTACCTCCTAGTTCTAAAGTTACACCTGAAAGGTTTTTAGCAGCACTTGCCATCACTATTTTTCCTACAGCTGGACTACCAGTAAAAAATATATGATCGAATGGCAATGACAATAAATATTGAGTCTCCGCGATTTCTCCTTCTACCACAGCAACTTCAGATTTATCAAAGACTTTTGATAAAATGTCTGTTACTACTTTGTTTGTAGCAGGAGTAAACTCACTTGGTTTTATCAGAGCTGTATTACCTGCTGCTACTGCGCTAACAAGAGGTCCGAGTGAGAGGTTGAACGGATAATTCCATGGTGCTATAATTAAAGTTCGGCCTTTTGGTTCTAGAAGTACACTCGACCAGGATCCGATTAATGTAAGTGGCGTATCCACCTTTTGTGGCTTTAACCATTTTTTTAGGTTTTTACAGGTATGCCTGATTTCGGCAAGAACCACCCATGTTTCACTAACTTGTGTTTCCTCTGCAGGTTTTTGAAAATCTTGAAATAAAGCTTCCTTAATGACATTCTGAGAATCAAGAATTACCTTTTCAAGTTTTTTGAGTTTTGCAATTCTTTGCTTTACCGTTGACTTTCTTAATTGCTGACTCACAGGGTATTGACTCTCGAAGAGTGCTTTTGTTTGTTCCTCAAATCCTGTGCCTTTAGTTATAACCGTATCCATGGAAATTAATGATTTCTTTAAATATAGGTTTTCATTTGAATAAACGCGAAAACCTGATGTAAAAGTTTTATTTGTAAGATTTTAGACAAAATGACACACTTAACCAATTGCGTAAACATTAATTTAATGTTAACTTAATGTTAAGAACATTGGCTTATTATTAAGTTTTGGTTAAAAATTATCACATATTAGTCATTTTGCTTTTTATTTTATCGATACCGGTAAATGCACAGGATTATTATGCTCAATTAACTACTGAACTTAATATTAGCCAGTCTATTTCTAAAATAATTGATCAATCAAAACCTGAATCAGGAGAAACCCTAAATGAAAATGATCTTGAAAAGGTTTTTTACAAAACTCATCGTAAAGTTCTTAAGCAATATAAGACCTACTCTAAACTTAGCGAAACTCTAGAGGAAGGAGTTTATGATTGTGTTACAGGAACAGCTGTTTATTCTTACATATATGAGTCATTAGGTGCAAAAGTTGAAATTCTGGAAACTCCTTCTCATGTTTTTTTATTAATTGAGAATAATGGAAATAAATATATAGTTGAATCTACATCTCCATTAGACGGATTTTATAAGATTGATAAAGATTTTAAGATTAATAATCATGATTCTTTTGGTCTATTGGTTGCTGATGAGTCATCTGAAGTAATAAATAACGTAATAAATAAGATTTCGCTTAAAGAGTTAGCTGCTATTCTTTTACATAATCAAGCGGCTAAGAATTATCTGAATCAAGACTTTGATCCAGCGATTAGTCTTATAAATGAAGCTTTGTCTTTATACCCTTCTGCAAGGTCTGTTCACCTTAAAAATTTGATATTAAAACATATCAACTAATCTTTTGATTTAAATTCTAAATCATCGCAAAGACCATTTTTTTCGGAATATTAGTAGTGATAATTTTATAAACATTGATTTGAATATCATTGTAGAATTAGTGTAAAAGTATAGGTGGATTAATTTAATCTGAGCTACACTTAAGATGATCAAAAAATAAACAGGCTGTCCCATATGAGACAGCCTGTTTTTATGAACAAAGTTTTATTATTCTAAATGAGGGTAAATAATAATTATTCTCCTGCTTCTACAATTTCGAATTCTACTCTTCTGTTTTGAGCTCTTCCTTCAGCCGTAGAGTTATCTGCTATTGGTTTAGATTCACCAAATGCTTTAACGACAATTCTATCAGCTTCTACATCATTATTTGTAAGGTAATCAACTACAGCTTGAGCTCTACGTCCGCTTAGACCTTCATTATATTGTTCTGAGCCTACGCTGTCAGTATGCCCGGATATTTGAACTTTAACATCTGTTTCCTTTTTCATGAATTCAACAAGCCTGTCAAGTTCAGGTTTTGATTGAGGCTTAAGTGTTGATTTGTCGAAATCAAAGAAGATATTATTAAGAGTTATGACAGCTCCTTTTTTAATAGGAGTTAAATAAAGGTTTCTTTCAACCTCATCATAAGTTTCTTGAGAAGTCAAATCCAGATTTTCGCTCATTGCCAAATAATCTTCAGCTTCTGCTAGGAATCCATAAGCCTCGCCAGATGGAAGCATAATCTCATAGTCTCCTGATCCGGGATCTGATAATGTTTCGCCTATAACCTTACCATCTTCAAGTCTTTGATAAACTATTCTTGCCTCAACAGGTTCGTTATTTTCCTTATTTAAAACCTTACCGGCAACAAGTGTTACAGGATCAGGACGGTAAAATTCAGGTAAAGAAATTTTGAATACATCCAGGTTTTCTTCAGTTATACCTTTTGAATAGTATGCAAAATCTCCAGTTGGAGGAATCACGAAAAACTCATCATCAAGTTCACCATTTATTCCAGGTCCTAAGTTTTCAGGCTCAGACCATTTTGTCCATGTAGAGTCAAGTCTTCTGGAAACGTATATATCTGTTCCTCCATATCCGGAATAACCTGCAGATGAAAAATAAAGTGTTTTATCATCAGGAGCCAGGAATGGAGAAGACTCTTCACTTGCAGTATTTAAGTCATCACCAAGGTTTAAAGGTTCAGACCAGGTGCCATCATCTAAAAGGAAGGATACATAAAGGTCTCTTCCACCTCTTGAATCATTTCTTTCAACAGACATTATTAATGTTCTTCTATTGTTAGCCATATAAAAGTTGGCACTTTCACTGGTGTTGTAATTATTTTCAATTTCAAGTGGTTCCGGATCTGACCAACCATCACCAACTTTTCTGGAAATTGATACACCTGCCTTCATTTTATTTTTACCTCTGTATTCATTACCAAGAATCAAAATCACAGAGTTTCCATCCGGAGTTATTGAACTAATAAAGTTAGGCTCCTTGTTATTCAATTTTGGACCCATATTTTTTGCTACTGTCCAATCTTGCTGAGATTCACTCCATTCTGAGTACCAGATATCTTCCATATCATCCTCTCCGCCGATATTATCTGGATGGTTTCTTCTGGAAAAGAAAAGTGTTTTTCCATCTGGTGATAATAAAGGTCTAAACTCAGGGTATTCTGAATTCACATTTTCACTAAGTCTAATAGGAACGACATTAGGGTTGATTTCTTCAGAAACGTTAACCTCAATTGTTATTGGAACTTCTGAGTTTGAAATACCAATAGCATCAATGCTAAAATATCCCGGCACCGCTTTTCCGGAAAAAGTGATTTTTACAGAAGCTACTTCATATGGTGTAGGCTCGAAAAATATATTTAATGGCCTACCAGTAATGTCCATTGCTTGTGGATTCAGCTTATTAATAAGATATTCTTTTCCACTGGCATCATATACAAATATTTCTTCTACCGCTGTAGGATTAAATGATTCGGCGATCATAATTTGTCTTATCGGAATCGCTTTTTCGAAACCCACATGGATATACTCATTTTTATCCGGTCGTGAAGGTGTCCAAGCATTTGGACTTTCGGCCGGATTAGGGAAAACATCGGGTTTACCTAAAGCCTGTTTGGCTCCATACTGTTGTGGAGTCAATTCAGAAGATACATCAATAACTTTATCTGCCCACAACACCTCTTGTTGTGCCACAGAAATATATAATGTACCGATAAATAGAACAGAAGTAGCAAAAAATTTAAACATTATCGATCGGTTTTTGCGGTTGTGTTAATTCAATAATTGAAATAATTTATCACTAAAATATTAATTTTGTCTTAAACAGTAATCAAATATTACAATAAATTAATCGTTTTTAAGGATTCTTACCTCAACTCGACGATTTAATTGATGTGCTTCTTCGGTATTTTCCGTTGAAATAGGTTGTGTACCTCCAAAGGCCTTGGTTTTAATTCTATTTTTATTGATCCCGTTTTTTACAAGATACGACTTTACTTCTTCAACTCTCTCCCTTGACAATTCGAGATTTTTTGATTCAACTCCGCGAGTATCTGTATGTCCTTCTAACTGAATTACCATTTCAGGGTAACTATCCATCATTTGCAGTAAAGTTTCTAACTCAGGATAGGACTCAGGCAAAATATTTGCCCTTCCCCTCTGAAATAAAAGTTTTTCCATTCTAAGGATTTCCCCCTGTCTACTACTTTTAAGATAGAAGGTATCTTTTCTTAAAGGACTTCCTCCTTCTTCAATCTTAACTTCAAAGATAGAAGGAAAATATGTATCTGCACTAATTTTTATTCTATAAGTGTTGGTTTCAAGGACACTAAAACTAAAGTAACCATTAGCTCCTGCTGAAAATAGCCCCATGTCATCAGCATAAGGCAGTTTTTCATAAGAAACTTTACCACTTATTGGCTGCTTGGAATTATGATCAAGTATAAGCCCCTCAAAACGAACAAGCTTAGGCTTTGAATCTGTTTGAGAAAACACATTAACCGTTACAAACAACAGTAAGCAGATAATACCAGTTTGTGTAAAAAAATATTTAGGTTTTTGAACCATAGATTTAAGGTAGAAAAAAAAAATCACTTTTTAAATAATTACGGTTCAATTGGAGTTTTGTTAAACAAAATAAATCCAAAATGTAACATAGCTCCAAAATTTAACCTGTCAATATTGTACCAGGTTCCTAAAAGACTTACCGGACCAAACCGTGTATGATATACCAAAGATAACCCGGTAGCTAAAACCAGGTCCTCACTTCTAGTTTGATATTCCCAGGTTTGGTCTGTAGAATTTAGAGTTGAAAAAGGTATAAATAAATGTGATTCACCACGAACTAATAAATCATCACTGATTCTGTAGTTTATGATTCCTCCAGCTGATGCAAAAAATGGAGATCGTAATTCTTCTATGAAGTATATTCTTGAATCAGGTAATGGGTTACTACCTCTGGATAATAAATATGAAGTTCTTTCATTAAGGTAGAAAAAATGACTGGAGAAATTTGATTCCAGTTTTATACCAGGAATAAACCTGCCTCTACCATAATAGTTTTCATATTTTATATTAATACCTGCCCAGGTTTTAACTGAATGGTAATTAGGGATTTCATAACTAAATGTATTGCCTGGAGAATAATCTAGGATGCCTCTATAGTATGATCCAGTGACGCCTAGATATTTACCTCTATACCCATATTGAGGGTGGTTTAATGTACTTTTTTCAAAGGATAACTTAAGACTTAAACCTTTAACAATCAGGTTGTCTAGCGTGTCTATAGTTGAAAGAAAGTTGACATTTGAATAATTAAATTTTGATCTGAAAAATGATGCTTCAAACTCAAGGAAATTATTTGTTTTAACCGGGGTAATCAATTTTAGTCCGGCAGAAAAATTATTGTTAGTTAATGGTATAATTTCACTTCCTGATTCATCAAAAATTAATTCTTCCGGAGCAAGATAGTTCCATCTGTCAAGTGATAAAAACGGAGAGGCTTTAAAAATGTATTTTCCAGGAAATGTTATTTCAGTTTTGTAATCAAATGACTGGTAGAATTGGCCTACATGAAACTTCATAGCATGATTATAAAACAACTTGTTCAGGTAATAGTAATTAAAATCAAGAACAAACTGGTTTATGTTTTTTGTAGCTATCGTTCCTCCAATTCCAATATCTAATAGATTAGAGTTGTCTCCTGATAGTCCAAAAGTAAAATGTTCGTCCTCCGGGTTTCGATATATATCCGGGAAAATGTTTCTGAAATATTTTTCAGAGGTAAGAAAGAAATAGCCTTTTTTTACATCATCAAGATCAAATACTTTATCCTTCTTTTGGAAGATCTTTCTAATAAACTTCTCTTGGTTTGTAGTATATCCATTAACTACAATCTCATTAAATGTAAGAGGCTTAAAACCAGACCTGAAGTTTAATCTTTCCTGTTTTAATTCAACGGAGTCTTTTCTAACCTGAATACTGCTTTTAATCTTTGGAATAAGTCGTTTGGCTGCAACATAACCGGAATCATAAATAGCTTGAGCCTGTGTAAAGCTTGCTGCACTAAAATTGAGTAAATTTGGAGCTATATACAGTAAGTCGGAGTCTGCTGGTACTTGAACATACATATCCATAAAAAGATCAAGTATTGCATCGTTCATATGCTGGTCATCTTCTCCAAACGGATACTCTTTTTTTCTTGTGTCAGAAACATTTACGCCAATAAGATGATCAGGAGCAAATTCTTTTCTCATGACATCCAAAGGGAAGTTATTGTAAATTCCTCCATCAAACAGGTATTGATTTTCTATTTTAATTGGGGGAAAGAAAAAAGGCACACTCATTGTTGCCCTTACAGCTGCAGCCAGGCTTCCCTGACTCATTACTCTTTGTTGGCCTGTAAAAATTTCCGAAGTAATACAACGGTAGGGTATAAACAGGCTGTCGAATTTATAGTTTGCTCTCTGAGAAGGTTGCGCTAACTCTTCCGTTATTGCAAAATTTAATGATCTGTCTGTTGCAATTACAGTTTTAAAATAGGCATTGTAAAGACTATCAAAAGTCAGATCAAGATGAATCATATTAAGAGGGTCATCTCTATGATTCAGGTAATAGTAGTATTCTGTTGGGATTTTACCATTTACCCAGTCTTGAAAAGTTTGTGAAAGAACCAATGATCGTATTTCATCAGCACTGAAACCTGACGCATACATTGATCCAATTATTCCCCCCATGGAGGTTCCTATAATATAGTCTATCGGGATGTTTTCTTCTTCTAGGGCGCTAATTACGCCAGCATGGGCTATGCCTTTTGCACCGCCTCCGCTTAAAACTAAACCGACTTTTTGGGGGTAAGAGTAAAAATTGGTTATGAGAAATAAAACAGGAAGTATTAAAAAATGGCGTTTCAATCCCATAACCAATTTTGAGGTTTACAATTTCTTATTTTCAGTTTCTGCCTGAGCAACAAGTTTATTTTCATTAAGACCATTTACCTTAACCTTTTTCAACATAGCAAGGTACTCGTCTTTTTTCTTATTAAATGCTTCAAGGCTTTCTTCTTTGATCGGTTGAGAAGCCGGAAGATCCTGAGCCATTGGGTCAACCTGTTTTCCATTTTTCCAGAATCGGTAACAAACGTGAGGCCCAGTTGCTAGTCCTGTACTACCAATATATCCTATAATATCTCCTTGTCTTACTCTGGCCCCAGGTCTTATTCCTGACTTAATTTTAGACATATGAAGATATTGAGTAGTATAAGTTCCGTTGTGCTTTACTTTTACATAATTACCGTTATACTTAGAATAAGTTGCTGCTGTAATTACTCCATCACCTGTTGATCTGATTGGAGAACCATGAGGAGCTGCATAGTCTGTACCTAAGTGAGCTTTCCACCTTTTTTGTACAGGGTGAAATCTTCTACCAGTATATCTGCTAGTAATTCTTGAAAATTCTACAGGAGATCGTAAAAATGCTTTTCTAAGGCTATTTCCTTCAAGGTCAAAATAGTCTTCACCATCACCTTGATCATAGTTTAATGCATGATAGTCACTCCCAAAATGATTCAGTTCTGCAGCGATTACCTTATTTAAACCTACAACCTGACCTTCAACTTGTTTTTCTTCATAAATAACTCGGTAGTAATCACCCTTTTGTATTCTGAAGAAATCCACCTGCCATCCGAATACGTCAGCCAACTTATCTACTAAAGCAGGTGAGGCACCCTGATCTGTCATGCTAATGTAAAGAGAGTTTTCAATGATTCCTGAGATCTCTCTTTGTACAATTTCGATCTCTCTTTCTACCTTATTTATATTAACAGAATCATTAAAGGAATATACAATATATTCGATCGCACTTGGCTCATATATGAATGCTAAAGCACTTTGTGCAGTGTCTTTTGGCATTATCACAGTGTATTTTTTGTTTGCCCTGATTTTACGAACATCAAATACATCTTTCGATTTATTTGCTAACTCGTGAATAGTTGGCATACTAATATTGAACTGTGTTAGAATTTCACTAAGGTTTTGATTTGACTCAACTACACCCTCGACTACGTCTACGCTATCAGCATAATAGCCATAGATCATTTCCGGTTCGACATAAATTTCTGCAGAGTCAACTTCAATACTTGCTTCGGAAGCTGTGTTGATTGTCTCTTTTTCATTTTGAAAATAAAACCACGCTGCCGCAGCAATCGCCACCGTGATCAAAATACCTGTTAGCCTGTAAAGTTTCATTTCTGGAAATAATTAAAAAAAATACATTTTTTTCCTCATCTGCAAAATACAGTTATTTATCCTTAATTATCAATGGTTTAGGCAATTTTTAATAAAACCCATCTAAATCACTTATTTGGAATACCTAAAAAGAATTTGTGATAAAATATTAAAAGAGTACCAAAATATGACTATAACTGTCTGGTTGTTTAAATATTGCACAAAAAATTAAAATACTTTTTTGAATGATATAAATCTAATGACTTATAATGTTTCGTAAAATTACAATTATAGTACTGATTTCCTGATTTTCTATACATTGTGATGATTTTGCAACAAAATGTAACAAAAAAAAGAAGGCTATTTAACACTTGCTCTGTATCAGTTGGTTATAAAATGCAAGACAAAAATAGATTGCGCAATTATAATAAAGAATTATACAACATTAATCCACTTGATGTTCGGCCAATTCATATTCAACTTGATTCTAACAGTCAAATGATATTTAAAGTGTGAAATTTCTTCTATATCATTTAATTTTTTTAGAATAGTTGATATTTCACTTATAACATTTTCGTGGGATCAAATTTTATCCTTATTTTGATCATCCAAATTGAGTGTGGTTTTGGGTTGCCATTAACATTTGAGAGCTGCTTTGTGCAGTGTTACAGAAATATACTTTCAATAATGTAGTATGCGACCAATTTTTTTATTCGTTTTTTCAATCATTTGCTTTGTAGTCTTTCCTCAGCAGCAGCCTGAATGGAAAGAGATTAAGGAAATATATGGTTTACCTTCAAATAAGGTCTTTAAGCGATTAGAGGCACATAATGGCGGCGCCTGGTTTGCTACTGAAAATGGTTTAGCCTTTTTTGATGGATATGTGACCAATGAGGTACAACTAGTACTTGGAGATTCTAATTATTCAAAACTTCCTGTTTACAACATCGAAACTGGTCCGGATAAAAACTTATGGCTGGCAACAAAATCCGGATTATTGATATACAACCCTCAACTTCAGGAATTAATTAATCACAAACTAGATGATAATCGTCCGGTTGAGAAAACTCTTTTCATAAATGACAACCGAGTATTAATCTCATACTATCATGGATTTTATGATGTGAAATTAAACTCCTCGTTTTTGCCAGAATCAGTTATTGATTATCCACTTTCAGATTTAACAGAGCAAGAAAATTGCTATATACACACTTTTTATGTTGATCAAGCGGATCAATTGTATATATCAATAATTGGAAAAGGAGTTTATAAAGGGCCTTTAGAGAATTTGGATAACTGGTACCAATTTAAAAAAATAAAATATTCAGAAGCAACAGACTCCAGTGACTTTATAGTATGTCAGGAAATAACATCGTATGATCCACAACTCTTGCTGTTTAATTATGTAAAGGAAGGCCTTTATCTATATAATGTATCTCAAGATAAATTTATTCCGGTTAAAGGATTAAACTATTTAGATAGCCCCTCATTTTCAACAATTACAAGATTTACGTTATTAAATAATAAGGAACTCTATTTCACTCAGATTCATTCTGGCCTTCAAAAAGCTGACCTATCAGATTTGAATAAAATTAAAACAGAGCAATATTCCTTTAAATCTATACCAGACTTTAATTTTTGGGATAATCCCGTTAGTTCGATACAGGTAAAAAATAATATTTTATGGCTAACTACAATTGGTGAAGGCATTAAATATGCTGTTCTGAATAACCCTGGCATCAATATACATTCATTAAAAGACTATTTACCTCAAAAAACATTTTTATATGCTGTCAAAGCAATTGGAGATGATCAGGTATGGGTAGGTTCATATGGCAACGGGTTACTAAAGGTTGATATAGATAAAAACAACTTTGAATCGATAAAGAATTTTAATTTAAATAATAATGCTTTAAACCTTCCTTCAGATTCTATCAATGACATTTATATAAGTAGTAGAAATGAGTTATGGATTGCAACCACCAATGGGCTCGCTTTATATAATAATGGGGAGGAAAGAATGCTTCAGATAGATCAAAAGCCAATGATCCCAGATAAGGTTTTTAATCATTCATCAATAAAAACCAATTCGATTTCCTCCAACAACGTTAACTATATATTTGAAGATAAAGGAAATACTATATACCTGACTAGTAGTAGTGGAATAAATATATATCAGGAGAATGGTAGTTTCTTAAATCATTTTAATAACAATGGACTACCAATTTTAAAGTATGATAAAGACATTTACTTCAGTGATTTTCTATCTGACGGTTCTTTGGTTATGACTGGTGACTGGATAGCCGGATGGTTTAAAGACCATGAATTACTTAGCTATCAGCAATTGTTTAATACAGATAATCGTGGGGCTATATACCATAGTATAAATGATGAGGATAATATAAGCTGGTTAGGAACAAGCAGAGGGTTATTAAAATATGATGGAAAATCTGGAAAGACTATTGATTTTAAAGGCAAAGCTTATTTCGCTAATAAGAAAGTAAATGCAATTATTAAATATAGTGATCATCTATGGCTCGGTACTAATCAAGGGTTGTTTGCATATAATACAAAAACAGGAGCAATACATTCATTTGACTTAACAGAGTCTGAAGGCTGGCCTTATTTCCATTATGGAAGTGTTGATGCTAATTCAAGTAATATTTTCTTTGGAACCAATAAAGGAATAGTAGTTATTGATCCGGTCAAAGCAATTAAGAACACCATACTTTGCGAAGACAAATGCAATATATTTCTATCAACAATAACAAAGAATCAAAATCAATCTGTAAATCCAGAGGTTTTAATAAAGGGCAATACAGTTAAGTATGACCCTGTAACAATAGATTATGGAGATATTATTGATTTAAGGTTAGGGTTTCCTACCCATCATGTTGAGAAAGGGGCTCATTTGCAATATAGCATTTCTGATAGTGTCTGGGTAGATATTGGCTTATCCACACCACGGGTATTATTACACAATTTGTCACCTGGTGAATACCCTTTAGAATTCAGAGCGTTATCTGTATCAGGCGAGGAGATTTCAAATGCTTCTATGAACCTGACTGTTTTACCTCCTGTATATTTAAGGTGGTGGGCATTAGGAATATATTTATCATTAGCAGTGGCAATTGTGTTTGTTGGAGTAAAGTCAAAAATAAACACTGTCAAAAGAAAAGAAAAAGATAAACAGGATAAGGCTTTCTTACAGAAGAAGCAGGAAATAAATGATTTAAAGTTTCAATTCATTTCAAACATTTCACACGAGTTTCGTACTCCACTTACCTTAATGCTAAATGATATTCAATCATTAAAGAATAAAGTTAATGAGGAGGGAGCAACCGAAAAACTTGAGATTAATGCCAAAAGACTAAAGCGTTTAGCTAATGAAATGCTAGATCTAAAAGGATTAAATACTGAAAAGTTAAAACTTACTGTTGGAGAGTATGATGTTGTAGAGTTTATCAAATCAATTTGCAGTCTTTTTGAGGGGCTTGCACAAGATAGATCGATAACTTTCAAAATTGATAGTGTAAAACCATCGATTGACCTTTGGTTTAATCCACACCAATTTGAGAAAGTGGTTTATAATTTGCTTTCGAATGCATTTAAATTTACTCCGGAGGGTGGGTCAATTACAGTTGAGATTAATAAGGTTGAAAATTGTGCCTTTGAGCATAAAAGGCTTTTGGGATTAAACAACTGTATAACCATTGAAGTCAAAGATTCAGGGCCTGGAATAAGTGTTAAAGATCTGGAAAGTATATTTAGCCCTGATTATTCAAATGTACCTTCTGAACCTACTCACTTTGATAGCTCAGGAATTGGGTTGTACCTATGTCGTAAAATTGTTGATCTGCATTTTGGTGATATCAAAGCTGAAAACCTGTTAGAAGGTGGGGCTTCATTTTTAGTAAGAATTCCTGAAGGTAACTATCATTATGACAGGGATCAGCTTGAACTAAATAAAAATAAATTAGCAGCCTCCGGATTAAAGGGTGTTGTTAAGACAGAAACTCCGATACTTGATCTTTCAAATAAAATTGTATTGACTATTGAAGATAATGAGGACATAAATATTATGCTTCAAAACATATTATCTCCTATATATAAACATAAGTCAGCCAAAAACGGGGTGGAAGGTCTGGAAAAGGCGAAAGCTTTAATTCCGGATTTGGTAGTTACTGATATCTCCATGCCAGGAAAGAATGGTATGGTGGTTATTAAAGAATTGAAAAGTAATCCGTTGCTTTCACATATCCCTATAATTGTACTTACTTCCTATGCTGATGATGAACGGAGAGTTGCTGTTTTAAATGAAGGTGTTGATGCATTCATCAGAAAACCATTTGATCAGGAAGTTCTTATTGCAAGAATTAATAATCTTTTGTTATCCAGACAGCAATTAAAAGATATGTTTTCTGATGGGAGTGCAAACTTTAATGACCTTGTAAATCAATCACCTGACACTGATCTGTTAAAACGCACCATTACACTTATTGATAAGCATATGGATGATCCTGACTTTGATGTTACAGCATTGGCTTCAGGATTAAAAGTCAGTCGCTCTTTGTTATATAATAAGATACCTTCATTGACTAATTATTCTCCAAAGGACTTTATTCATGTAATGCGAGTAAGAAGGGCTGCAAAATATCTTCGAACAGGTAGGTTTAGAGTTAATGAAGTTTCTGATGAGGTTGGTTATAATACCCAGAAAAATTTCAGAAAGTATTTTAAAAATTACTTTGGTGTTACCCCTACAGATTATTTAAAAAACAACAGTTAGTTTACAAACACCTTTTCTTAACATTTAAAGATCATTTAATCTCTTAGTGAATATTAATTTCATATTAAAACTTCCTCAATACTTTCCATATTCCCATTCCTTATTATACTTCACTAACCATTATTTCACAGCACTACCAGCCGAGAATAAAAGTTATTATTTCCCGGTTGTTAATTAAATATTTCCCGGGAATTAAAAAAAATACAGTTTTAATGGACAAATAGAACCCTTTCTGGACAAATGAGCCCTTCATTGATAAACGAGTCCTAATGCTATGAACAATCAAAACCCAGAATAATCTTTTCATCATCAAATTGGGAACTGTAAAATTTATTATTAACAAAACCCAAAGAAGATGAAAAGATTATTCACTCTTATATGGGTGCTAGTTATGTTGAGTAATATGAGTATTGCTCAAGATATCTCCACCTATACACAGCGAGGATTATTTCCTCACACCAAACAATATGAGGTGGGTAACCAACCGGTTTTCAATGGGGTAGAATCATTTGTATTGAGTCAGTTTCCTGCAACTTCAGATTATGGAGTTGAAATAATCAACGAAGAGACTGATGATTTAGGATTTACCC
This sequence comes from Marinigracilibium pacificum, assembly GCF_012926615.1. Taxonomy (GTDB): domain Bacteria; phylum Bacteroidota; class Bacteroidia; order Cytophagales; family Cyclobacteriaceae; genus Mangrovivirga; species Mangrovivirga pacifica. The sequence goes on from NZ_JABBNU010000001.1 coordinate 405,438, forward strand.
ATTATCGTTTAAAGCAAACTTTAAACGGAATCCCTATTGAAAAATCAATGATGTTGGTCCATGTCAAAGATGGAAAAGTAGTATCAGTAAATGGTGAGTGGTTTAAGCAGCTACCCATTTCAGAAACTAAAAATCCATCTATTAGAGAAGAGAGCGCTTTAAGTGCTGCTTTAGATAAAGTTGGAGCTAAAACGTACATCTGGCAAACTGAAGAAGCCAAAGCCAGAGCTCAGATGAGAGTTACTGACGGAGATGTTAGCTTCGAGATTCCTAAAGCGGAATTAGTTTACATGAATGCGGATAATGAGCTAGACGCAAAGTCGCTGAGATTGGCTTATAAATTCAATATTTTCGCTGTCGACCCATTTGAAATTGAAAATGTATATGTCGACGCAAATATTGGAGAGGTCATATTTTCTGTGTCACAAATCCACAAGAATTTTATCACTGGCGAAAAGTCTGATCCACACCCTGCCAATAGCCCAGTGGTAAAATCTCCTTTCTTACTTGCCAATGCCTCGGCAACAGCTAACACAGGATATTATGGCCAAAGGTCAATTACAGCTGATCGGAGTGGGAGTTACTACTACACCCGCCAGAGTGGAGCCCGTAGCATCGAAGTGTATGACATGAACGGTGCTACAGTTCCACAAAATGGCTCAAGGCCATCCGGGACTACGATGTCTAGCTCATCATCAACATTTAATTATTCAGGCAACAAGAAATATTATCTGGATGCATATTGGGGTGCCGAAGTTACTATAGATTTTTTCAAAGAGAAGTTTAACCGCAATAGCTATAACAACTCCGGAGGCAAGGTTGACATCTTTGTAAATGGTTCCGGACAAGGGGCTAGTAATAATGCGTTTTGGTACGGTAGCTTTGCTTACTTTGGAAACTCTACAAGTGGCACCCCTTTTACTTCATTAGATGTTGTCTCTCATGAAATTACTCATGGAGTAACACAAAATTCAGCAAACCTTATTTACCAGGGAGAATCTGGCGCTCTAAATGAAGCATTTTCTGATATATTCGGTGCCTATGCAGAGCATTATGCCGGTGTAGGACAAAAATGGACTATGGGAGAATATATTTCTTTCCAGCGTTCAATGAACAACCCAAATCAACATAGACAACCAGATACTTACAGAGGAACGTATTGGGCAAGTACTTCAGGTGCAGATAATGGAGGTGTACATACCAACAGCGGTGTGATGAACTATTGGTTTTACCTGGTGTCAGAAGGTGGTAGCGGATCAAATGATAACGGAAATTCATTTTCAGTAAATGGTATTGGAATTGAAAAGGCTTCTCAAATAGCTTACCGTGCATTAACTCGCTATTTGACTTCTTCATCAGGATATAGCGCGGCAAGAACAGCAGTAATTAACTCCGCACGAGATTTATATGGCTCAGGATCTTGTGAGGAGGCCGCTGCTACAAATGCTATGCACGCAGTTGGCGTGGGTAGTGCCTTTAGTGGAAATTGTGGTGGACAATCATGCGATCCGTTAACTGGATTATCTGCTAGCAATGTTACTAGTAGTAGTGCTACAGTAAGTTGGAATGCTGTTTCAGGAGTAAGTAGTTACGTATTAGAGTACAAGGCTTCAACAGCTTCAAACTATACTTCTGTAAATGTTAGTTCTTCATCTAGAAACCTAACAGGACTTAGTGCTTCAACAACATATAATGTTCGAGTGAAATACACTTGTGCAAACGGTACAGTTGCAGATTATGCTTCCATTTCATTTACAACCCAATCAGGTCAAACTTCATGTAATGCACTTACCGGACTTTCTGTAAGTAATGTAACAACATCAGGTGCTCAGGTGAGCTGGAATGCTGTTTCAGGTGTGTCATCATATAATGTGCAGTATAAGCCTCAATCATCAAGCTCATATACTTCGGTAACTGCTAATAGTAGTTCAGTAACACTTAGTGGACTTTCAAGTGAAACGGCCTATGATGTACGAGTAAATTATACATGTAGTAACGGTCAAACTGCAGCGTATGCTTCAACTACATTCTCTACTTCAGGCTCAACAGGTGGAGGTTGCGACGGAATAGAGGCATGGTCATCAGCAGGTTATTATGATGCCGGTGATAGAGTAGTTTACAATAACAAGGTTTATGAAGCCCTATACTTCATTTACTATTACCCTCCAACAGATACCCGATACTGGAAATATGTATCTGATTGTGGTTCGACTAATCCTACTTGTGATGCTGTATCAGGACTAAGCTCATCTAATGTAACCCAAAATAGCGCTAGCATTAGCTGGAATGCAGTTTCAGGAGTAAGTAGCTATGTACTTGAATACAAAAAGGCTTCAGATGGAAGTTATTCATCTCAAAATGTATCATCAAGTAGTGTTAGCTTAACTGGATTAGCTGCAAATACTTCTTACAACGTACGAGTTAAATATACATGCTCTAATGGTCAGCAGGCAGCTTATTCTAGTATAACATTTACTACAGAAGGAGGAACTACCACATGTTCAGCTGTAACAGGCTTGTCAGTTTCTTCAGTTACTAATAATTCAGCACAGATTTCATGGAATGGTGTTAGCGGAGTAAGTACTTACACACTAGAATATAAAGCTACGTCAGATGCCAGTTTCCAATCGGCTCAAATCAATGGAACTTCAGAGCCTTATACAGGGTTATCACCAAATACATCGTATACAATCAGAGTTAAATACAGATGTTCAAACGGTCAGGATTCGCCTTACTCAACAGTTACATTTACTACATCAGGTGGTTCAGGATCTTGTAATGGAGTTCCAGAGTATGAAAGTGGAAAATACTATTTCCGTGGTGACAGAGTGGTGTACCAGGGTAATGTGTATGAGTCACAAGCTGATTACATCTACTGGTCGCCTGCATATGGCTGGTGGACATACATTGGCCCATGTGGAAGCTCAGCTACATCTTTTGCAATTGATGATAGAGAAAGAGGGGTTAAGTTATTCCCTAACCCTACCAGAGAAAGAGTTTCGTTACAGTTTTTTGCTGAAGAAGCTCAATCAAACTCAATTGTAAGAATATTTGATGCTTCAGGAAGAATGACATTGGAGCAAAGTATTTCAATAAATAAAGGACAGAATATCGTTCCGATAGAACTGCCATCTTTACAACCAGGATTATACACGGTTCATTTTGAAGATAATGTAACCAGGTTAATCATTAAATAACCATTAAAAATACTAGAGACATGGGGCTGATGCGATGTTGTATTTAAGGTTGAGATTCTCAAATAAAGTTATCATCCCTCATGTTCTTTAGTGGTGCTAATTTAGCCCGATCAATTAACAACAACCCAAATTCTACTCAAGCAATGGCCGGCTTACTTTTGTAAGTCGGTCTTGTTTTTTTTTAGGGGGTAGTTGATATATCCCGTCACGAGTTGCTTTTTTCAGCATAACGCGTGCCGATGAATTGTCAGAATGTATCATCCTAAACTAAGTTGACAGTTTAAAGGATTATAATATAATGATTGAGCAAAGACTTGATTATACCCATAATAATCCGGTAAATTCAGAAATAGTAGACGAGGCTGAAAATTCCTAGTACAGTTCAGCAAGAGAATATTTTAAATGTGGAGTTGTTATTATAGTCACGCGTATTGCTTCGCTACGCGCCAGGGGGGGTTAATCTTTATAATATAGTGTTATCTCAAGATTTGTGAAACATTAACATAGTTTCAGTTTGTTATTCTGTCTGGGTGTAATAATGACAACATGGAGCTTCTTGAAGAGAGGGGAAATCACAAAATAAAGAAGGGTTAAAGTTTGACCTTTAACCCTTTAATATGTTTAATCAATTCTTTAAAAGAGTACTAATAAATTAATTTGATTGTAGAATCATTTAAATCTACTTTATAAAGGCCTCCCTTAGGTGGATAAGAGTCACTAATTAAATCAAACCCACCAACAAAAACACCAGGTTCTATTTCTTCCAATGAGCTTGTTGGGTAATGGTATATACGGTTATCCTCGTATTTAAAAGCAAGCTTTAATTCTTCAGTTTCAGTATTGAATTGATAAATATATAATTCATTCGGGGTTTGATTATCGAAATTGGCATTATGACCAACAAAATATAAATTACCATCTTCTCCTACCTCAAAAAACTCCCTTGCAAAAACAATATCAGGAGGTAAGGTTGCCAGTTTTGTAACTTCTTTTGTTAATAAATTTACTTTTGTAAGTATATAAGATCCATTTGATCTAACAGCTGTGTATGCATTTTCACCATCAGGACAAATTAGACTCATTGTTAAAGATGGCCTGGAACCCTCAAAATAATCACCAAATTTTATGTATTCTGTTAAAGTGGAATTTTTTGGTGAAAATTGTAAAATGGCTCCGTCCCACCAGTCTGCAACATATAAGTTATTATCAATGGCATTTATGATATCACCCATTAATTCATTTTGCAATGAACTTTCTTGCTGAATTGCTGTTTGACCGTTGGCAATACTAAAAATATATCCACTATTTGCAAAACTATACCAGCTAATATCTAATCCCGAATTATATTCTACGAATCCATAATATGGATTTTTCATGTTAGAATTTGCATCAAAGCTTGCAAGGAAATTAACTTCGTTTGATAGAGGTGATAGTTCAAATATAGTCCCTCCTCCTTTTGTGCCACCTTCTGTTGTAGTCCCTAATAATTTTCCATTAAAAGTTTCGAGTAATTTACCATTGGGAGAAGTCCCTGAGCGTATTGAATCACCAAAAATATAAATGGTTTGTAAATCATCATTTTCAGGATTGTATTTATAAATAGTACCATCTCCATCGCCTGTCACACCATAATACATCCCATCTTCAGAGCTATATGTTGGCTTTTGAGGCCATCCACCTATTGAGTTTTCAGTTTTAATTCTTGCCGATTCATTAGAATCACAAGAAAAAGCAATTACTAAGGATATGATGGTTGAAAAATTAAAGAATAAATTCTTCATAGTTAATAAAGTATAGTGGTTTAAAAATCTAATTTATAATCGTCATCAGAGAATCTAAACCCAGGATTAATTCTTAAAAACTTATTTACTCGTTCATTTTTATCTTCTAAATATTGATTTAGAATTGTTATTTGATCTACATTTAAAAATCTTCGAAATCGAGCATAATAAGGAGTTTCAAAATCATTTTTTCTTTTATAAGACGCATGATTAGGTAGATTTGCAATTTTTTCATTTCGCTCTGTTAGCAATTGCCTTAGTTGATTTTGTTGTTTTGAATCTAAATTGAGTTTTTCGGAATACTTATCAACAACTAAGTCTATTGTTGAAGGTTCATTTACAGCCATTCTTGACTGATTTACATTTGTGGAGTCTTGTGCCTGAATTTTTCCAAGACAAACTAAAAAAAGTAATAATAAATAAATTGTTTTCATAAGTAAAAAGTGATAAATCCTTTTATAATGAAGGTTTAACCTAAAAATTAATAATAAAACTGATAAACAATGTGTTGAATTTTGCTCTTTACCACTATTAAAAATAGTTAGCTCATTGTTAATCAAAATGCTTGCAAAGTTAATATTCAATGTTTATAATCTATAGTTATTGAGTCAAATATTAAAGTTAATATCCCCTGCTGTTTGGAGTGTTCCGCAGGACAACTTCAAACTTTTGATGAAAAGTAGGGATTTTATCTCGGGCATTAATTGTCAGAATCAAGATTTTCAAGATTCAAGGATTTACAGGATGAGTAAAAAATAAAAAGAAAGCCTTTAGATTATTTCTGGAGGCTTTTTTGATTACTCTGGTTTTGACTTTACTGCCTTTTACAGACAGATATTTCACTTACTGTTAAGTTGTGTCAATATGCCACATGAGTGGTCATTTTTATCATTGATTCATTGTAAACTGGAGTTTCATTGTTCAACATGACGGGGAGAGTGGTGGGTGGTGTGTGATGGTTTTTGATTTTAATGGCTGATTGTAGGGGCGTAGCAAGCTACGCCCCTACAATCAGCTATTAAAATTTCTACATATATTTTTTATATTGGTTTTTTTAATAAATCTGCGTTACAAACGCAGGTCTCTAAAACCCTTGATATGCTTCGCTAAACAAGTGCGATTAAATTGTCCTTATTTGTAATGTGGATATTCGAGAGCAAAGAGAGTATTGTCTTAAAAATACACCGGATTAAACTTTACCCCATCAACCCGGTTAAACTCAACTGCAGGAAATGGGATTTTTATCAGATTTAAGGCTTTCAGCATTCCGCGAACCCATTTTTTATTAGTCCTGATTCGAGAAAAGTCTACATCTAGTGAAATTAGGTATTGTCTGTACCTTTCAAAATGAGGAAAAGGCTCTCCTTGATAGTATGTTGGGTTGTCAAATTCATAAATCATACCATTAGCGCTATATCCAAAGGAAATATTAAGCCAGTCTGGTACCTTTTGAATTCCTGTTAATTTTTTGATGTTTCCGGATAGCCAATAGGTATGGGCATTATAATCCAGGAAAAATCTTTGGATATGATTTTCTCCAAGGTGATCATGATAATCCGGGTAGATACTTGGTGAATATGAGAATTTCATCAAAAAGATCTGCTCATCGAATACCGCTTCCTGAATAGTAAATATTGCTGATCCTGCAGTGTTGGCAATCATGTCATACCATGAAAATCCCCAGCCTTCGTACATGCCATCAAAGATTTCGATTGGTGTTTGAAATATCAAGCCTGTTGGTCCACCATAGATAAGGGCTTTTTTCTTGCTTACACCGGCAGCTCGAAGAGCATAATAGGCGGAATAACTATATCGGTAAGCTCCGAATGCATGCCCGGCTTTATCCATTTGCAAGTATCCCTTAGAGTCATCGTAATAATGGAAGGGTACTCGGTCGTGATCTTTGTACCAGATAAATTGTAAAAAGGAAATACCTGCCAAATAAGTTCCGGTTTCGATCCCTATTGTTTTAATTAGCTTCTTTTTGTCTATCGAATCGGGATATGATTCTGATAACTGATGCTGACCAAAACATAATGAAGTTATACTAAAGAAAAGGATGAATAAAAATTGTCTTTTCATAGTGAGGTAGTTGATAAAAATCGCAAGTTAATTACCATTATCGATAAGCATAATAAAAACAAAGTATTATTCAATTCAAATAATATGCAATAACCTACAGACTTTAGTTATTAAAATGTATAAAAATATAATACTGCTTTCTTATTTTTTTTGAGAGTATTATCTTTAAGATTGTATTATGGATGTTCTTTTTTACAGTTAAAAAGCATCATAATAACTAAAATATATTAGGATTATAACTTTTTAATTTTGTGGATCTTACCAAAGATTCACTTAGCATTTTTAAAAATTAAATTAACTATGATGAGAATTTTAACACTTACATTGACCCTTACCATTTTGTTTGCTTCATGCATGAGTACGGAAGAAAAAAAGCAAAAAGCAGAAGAAGAGGGTAACGCACTTGTAGCTATTAAATCCAAACTTTTGAAAGGAGCTGGTGATGCATTAAAAAGCGATGGAAAGGAAGCAGCCGAATCAGCTAGTGAAGGTGTTGGTGAAGTAATTAAAGGCGTGAACTCTGGTTTTGACAAAAGCCTTAGTGGAGTTGATATAGCAATAGACTCCGCAACAAGCGAATACTTTGAAATAGGTAGATCTCACAAGGATTTCTCTGGTGAAGAAGATGAAAAGAAAGTATCAGTTTACTTAATTGCCAAGAATAATTTTGAAGGGAAAGTAATGCTAAAGGCATTTGATGCAGATGGCAAAGAAATTGGTAGAAGTACTCAAGAAATAAAAATTGAGAAAGATGAAGCTAATTATTCTGATTTTACTTTTGATAAACGCACCCCATTACTTCAGGCAACAAGCTTTTCTTTAGAAGTAAAGAAGTAATTGTGAACCAGGATTTAACGGATTAAAAAAGATTACCAAGATTATAAAAAAAGCCTTCAGATTATTTCTGAAGGCTTTTTTTATTACTTAGATTTTGGTTTTGCTGCCATGAACATTCAGATATTTCACTTATTGTTAGGTTGTGTCTATGTCACACATGAGTAGTTATATTTATAAATAAGTCATTGTTAGCTGAAGGAGAACCGTTCAATATGACGAGGTGATTGGTGGGTGGTAATTGATGAATTTTGATTTTCAATTCTTTGTAGGGGCGTAGCATGCTACGCCCCTACAATCAGCCATTAAAATTTGCACATAGATGTTTCTCGACATTTGCAATGTTGAGTCATTATCGTAGGATCTGTGATCCGACTTAAATTTACGAGAGTTCTCTATCACCCTTGCCATGCTTCGCTAATCAAGGGCGATGAATAGTACCGTGAGTCAATCGTCATCGTTTGGAACGAGGATGGTTGAGGTTGGCATTTGTAATGCCTTATCATGATTCATTCTGCAAATCTTGAAAAGCCTCATGTATTAAGTTATCAACCTACCCAATATACACTCCTCCATATCAACAATTTAATCACAGCTCATAAACTTAAGTTAACATTGGCTTTGACCATTTAATAAACTGTTAAACAACGCAACCCAATGACTTAACATTATATATCGAAGTTTGCTTCCAGATTTTAGAAACCAAAAACGAAAATCGGACTAACGAAATGAAAAAATTAATTAATTCTATTTTAGCGTTCGCCCTAATCGCGGGATTTTTAACGCTACAGTCATGCGACGATGATGAGACTCAAAGCTCAGCAAAAGACATAACTTCATTTGTATTTGCTGGTTTAAATCCTCAGGTTGATGGACAAATCAGTGGAACATCTATTACAGCTTCAGTTTTTCCTGGCACTGATGTTACTGCATTAGTTCCAACTATCGCTGTTTCTTCAGGAGCTTCTGTTGACCCGGCTTCAGGAGTTGCTCAAGACTTTACTTCTCCAGTGACTTATACGGTGAAAGCTGAAGATGGATCTACTAAAAGCTACACTGTTACTGTTTCTGAAGCATCTGAAGTTACTTACATGGGAGGAACTTACACAGATGATGATTTCATAGCAGGTATTACATATAATCTTGTTGCTGGTGAAGACTACTTATTCGACGGACTTGTATTTATCGAAGCCGGAGCTACTTTAAATGTTCCTGCAGGTACAACTGTTAAATTTAAAAATGCTCCTACAACTGGTGACAACACTTCTTCATTAATCATCGCTAGAGATGCTATGATTATGGCTGAGGGTACTTCTAGTAACCCAATTGTTTTCACTGCGGAACTTGATGATGATAACGAAGGTGTATTAACTCCTTCTGATAATGCTCAATGGGGAGGTCTTATTATGCTTGGAAATGCTCCTGCTTATAAAGACGGTATAACAGATGGAATTGCAATTGAAGGTATCGACTCTGAAGAAGTTAGAGGTCAATATGGTGGAAATGATGCAAATGATAATTCAGGTGTATTAAAGTATGTTTCTATAAGATATACTGGAATTGGTCTTGCTGCAGGTGATGAGATCCAAGGACTTACATTAGGTGGTGTTGGAGCTGGTACAGTAATTGATTATATTGATATTTTCTCAACAGCTGATGATGGTATTGAAATTTTTGGTGGTACTGTTAATATCAAGCACATTGCAGTAGCTTTCTCTACTGACGATGATTTTGACTTTGACTTAGGTTGGAGAGGAAATGCTCAATTCTTATTTACATTAATGAGAAATGATGTTGAAGGTTATGATCATGCAGGTGAGTGGGATGGTGCTGATCCAGATGATGCTCCTTTATTTTCTGCTCCAAATGTATTTAACTATACAGCTATAGGACCTGGTCAAAATGCAACTGGTCGTCAAAGAGCGTTCTTAATGAGAGAAAACTTTGCTGGAAAATTAGGTAACTCTGTTATCGTTGACTTCCCTGGTTATGCTATGGAAATTCAAAACCTAACAGGTACTAATCAGGATTCTTATGGAAAAATAACTACTCCAGTTGATGGATACCAGCTTGAGATCCTTAATAATACTTGGTCTGCAATTAAAAAATATGATGGAAGTACAGTGGCTTCAGTCGTAGAACCTTCAGATGATACAGAAATTTCAGATGTTGTTGCTGAATTAACTGATAATAACAATAAAATTTCTTCAAGTCCAATTGTTTCAATTACAAGAGGTAGCGGTGTTTCTGATGTAACTGTTGATCCACGACCAACATCTAATGATGATGAAGTTGCTACAGTACCTTCAGGAATGGAACAAGTTAACTATAGAGGTGCTTTTGCCGCTGGTGAAGCTACTTGGTTAGCTGGATGGTCTGCATTATCTAAATTTGGATATGTAACTGAGTAATTTTAACTCACTAATCAAAATATTAGGCCATCTCAAAGTGAGATGGCCTTTTTTATTATCAGTCTTTTTTTCATACCCAACCCATAAAATAAGGGATGCAAAAACATTTTTCATGTTACTTAAATGTTACTTATTTGGAAAACCCTCACATATCAAAATATAATTTGGTATTTGGGGGTTATACCAAATTAGAGGTTGTGAGCTGGATTAGGTCAGGAATTTTCAACTATTGGTTAACTCTTATTTTATAGCACATTTACTTAGGTTACATCTTATGTTAACTAATTGTTAATGCAGTGTCTTAATGTTTCTTATTGCGTTAACAAATTGATAAAAACCACGTAAACACCACGCTTGTTTGTAAGCATATCTTTGCAGCATAAAATAAAAAATGAAATGAATTACTCAAAGGTATTATTTTTCTTATTGTTCGTAGCAGGGGTATATACTGCCCAGGCTCAGAATGGTAGTTTAAGTGGTATGATTACCGATGGTGAAACAGGTGAAGAGCTTATCGGTGCAACTGTTTACATTCCTTCAATAGCGAAAGGAGCAGTTACAGACATTTATGGAAACTACTCGATCAAAGGAATCCCTGCAGGGACTTATAAGGTTGAGGTTTCTTATGTTACATACCAGAAAAACACAATAGAAGGTGTTGAGATCAAGGATGGTCAAAATACAGAAATCAGTGTGGCGCTTTCTACTGCTGAACAGCAACTAGATGAAGTTGTTGTCGTTGCGAAACAAATCAAAAACAACGAAGTTGCGCTTCTTTCAATGCAAAGAAAAGCTGTTGGAGTTCAGGATGGTATTTCTTCACAGGAAATCAAAAACCTTGGAGCTTCTAATGCCGCAGAATCTATGAAGCAAGTTACAGGAGCTTCAATTGAAGATGGTAAGTATGTTGTAATGAGGGGTTTAGGTGATAGATACTCAATATCACTTCTAAATGGTATTCCTTTACCCTCTGCAGATCCATACAGAAACTCTACAAGTATGGATATGATTCCTGCAGACATGGTAATGAATATTGTTACACAGAAAACATTTACTCCTGACATGCCGGGCAACTTCACTGGAGGAGCTGTTGATATCACTACTAAATCAATGCCGGAAGAATTTTACTTCAACGCTGGAATGAGCTTTGGTTATAATACACAAAGCAGTTTTAGAGACGATTTTATCACTGATTCAAATTCTGGCGGGATGGATTGGTTAGGTTATGATGATGGAACAAGAGACAGACCAACAGTATTTGATGCTAATAAGCAATACCTTCAGGGTTCAGCAGCGAATCAAACGGCTATTATTGGTAGAGTTCCTGAAAATGATTTTGAAAGAAATTTAATTGATGAATCTTCAAAAGCATTCAATAGCTCATTTTTAGAAAGAAGAAAAAGTTCTGCAATGAACTATGGACTTAATATCGCTTTTGGTAACCAGCATCAATATGGTGATAAAAAGTTAGGATATAATGTCGGTCTCTTATATGACAGATCTTATGAAATGGTGCCTTCTGGTATGGAAGGGTATTATTCTAGAAGTTTAAGTGGAACTTCTGATTTAGTAAGAGAGCAAGAATTTACTACGATGTCGGGATCTGAAAAGGCAACAGTTGGAGGTTTATTTGGATTATCATATCAGTTCAGCCCAACAAATGAGATAAATTTTGATGCGATCTATAATCATAGTGGAGAATCTTATGCTCAGGTAAATGATGGTTACTGGAGAAATACCGCTTATCCAAATTTTAACACAAGAGTTAATGGATTCAAGGAAAGAGAATTAGTGGATCTTCAATTAAGAGGTAAGCATTATTTCATGAATCTTAATGAATTAAAAATTGATTGGTCAGCAGGCCGTGTAAATGTTTCGCAGGATGAACCTGATATGAAGCTATTTGCATATAACACCACAACTTCAAATGGTCAAACTGATTATATAATGAATCAATCTGAGGTAGGAATTCTTCCAACTCATTTATACAGATATTTAAATGATGTTCAATATAATGCTAAACTAGATATCTCTTTTAAATTGCTAAAAGATGCTGAGCATACTTTAAAGTTTGGAGGGTGGTATTCTACTAAGGAAAGAGATTATGAAGAATTTTTCTATAGCCAGGTTCAGGTACCTGTGAACCAGTATAATCCTTCATATGTAACTTTTAGTGAAGCAGCTGGTGATTTTGATAGATTCTTTTCAGATGCAAATTCTGGAATTGTTGATACACCAACTTCAAATGGAACTGGGCGATACGGGTTTGGTAATTTTTATCAAGATCTTTCAAGACTGCAAAATTTTTATAGTGGTAATGAAACAATCATTGCAGGATATGCAATGGCAGATTTTAGGGTAACTGATAAATTCCAGGTAGTTGCAGGTGGTAGAGTTGAGACTACAGATATTGAGACATTGAGTCTTGATAAAAATGCTGCTCCTGGTATTATAGATCAGGTTGACTTTCTTCCTTCAGTAAATACAAAATATGCCATCACTGAAAATGCAAACTTGAGACTTGCTTATTCACAGACTTTAGCCAGACCAAATCTTAGGGAAATCGCACCTATTTTCTCAATTAGTATGGTTGGTAGACCAAACTTCTTAGGAAATCCAGATTTATTACGAACAAAAATTCAGAACTTTGATTTAAGATATGAATTGTTCCCGAAGGCTGGTGAATTAATTGCATTTTCTGCTTACTATAAGAGCTTTAATGATCCGATTGTATTGCAGTTGACTCCTAAAGCTTCTTCACCTGAAATTCGTCCAATTAACGTAGGTACAGCTACCGTATATGGCGCTGAGGTTGAATTTAGAAAAAGATTAGATTTCCTTGGTGAAACATTCCAAAACTTTAAGTTAAGTGCTAATTTTAGCTATATCTATTCTCGAATTGACAAGAGTGATGAAGAAATAGCTGCTTTCAGAGCACAAGGCTTAGACCTAGATGAATGGAGACCACTTCCTGGACAATCGCCATATATTGTAAACGTAGCACTAAATCATTACAGTCCGAAACTTGATTGGGATAATACATTAAGTTTTAATATCTGGGGTGAAAGATTGTCATATGTTACTGGCGCAATTGATCCGGATGTTTATGAGCAACCGAGACCATCTTTGAATTTTGTGTCAAGAAAGAGTGTTGGTGAACATTGGTCAGTTTCGTTCAAAGCAATGAACATACTGAATATGACATACGAGAAGAAATTTCAAGATACTGAATACGATTACGAAACCTACCAGGTTGGTACAGACATCAATGTAGGAGTATCATATAAATTTTAATCCTGATTAATTAATCAATCATTTGTAAAAATGAAACTTTATAAATCGGGAAAAGAAACCTTTTGAGGGTTCATTTTGGGGCAGCATCCAGGAGTGGAGCTGCCCTTTTTTATTGCTTTCCCAAATACTCTTCTTTAATTAGCTCGATAGCTTTTTTCATGGTTTCTGTTTCATGATAAAGACTGTCAGACTCCTGATGTTTAAGCTGTAATAAAGAGTCAATCTCAACATTCTCGGTTTTAAGACGATCAATCATAGCTTGAAGCTCTTCGATTTCTTTTTGATTTGTCTCTTTTTTCTCTTCAAGAGTCTCAATTTTATTTAGTGCTTTGGAATATTTTTTACTTACAAACTCTGAAGCATCTTCAGCATCTTTAATTCTTTTTTCAAATTTTAATGCTTCAAATTGATTTAATATGGAGTAAAGTAACTGCTCAAGAATTTTATCATCCATGCTCTCCTGGAAAGAGACAAAAACTTCATATTTTTCTGAAGCAATTTTATTTATGGAGCTTACAATAATATGTCCGGTATATTTGTACCCTTCTTTTTCAAAATAGGTTAGTTTATATCCTCCAGAGCGGTTTGTCTTTCCATTGTTCTCAATAATAATATCAACAGATTCTGAGATGAGATCTTTGTCACCTTCAATAGTAATCGACCCTCCTTTATACTTGATTCCATCGATTTCTACTGTTTTTGAAGTATAAAAATTATTTTGACCTGATGATATAAAACAAAGAATACCAAAAAGAGTCATAAATGTGTATCTTAAAAACATATACAGGATTTTTATGAATAAACACGTTGTAATTACTGGCGGCACCGGCCTGGTTGGCTCTTCCCTCGCAAAAAAATTACTGAAAAACGGGTATCAGGTGTCGATTTATAGCCGCTCAGCAAACAAAGATAGTAACCCTCCGCAATATTACTGGTCTCCGGCTAAAAAAGAAATAGATACGACGCCATTGCAAACTGCAGATGTCATTATTCATCTTGCCGGGGCAGGAGTGTTTGATGAAGCCTGGACAGAAAAGCGAAAAGAGGTTATAATTAAAAGTCGTACAGAAAGCTCAAAGCTACTGGCAGAACAGTTACCGTCATTACCCAATATCAAAACTGTTATTGGAGCATCGGCTATCGGTTACTATGGTAAAGATACCGGTGATAAATGGATAATCGAGGAGGCTAAGCCTGGTGATGATTTTCTTGCTCGTGTTACAGTAGATTGGGAAAAGGCAGAGCAATCCATGGCTGTAGAAAATGTTCGGTTAGCACAAGTTAGAATCGGAATTGTTTTTGCCAAAGAAGGAGGCGCGTTACCTCAATTAGTTCAACCTATTAGATTTTGGGGTGGAGCTCCCCTTGGTTCAGGAAATCAATTTATGAGTTGGATCCATATTGATGATCTGGTAGACATGTTTATTTATCTACTTGAAAATGAAAACCTTTCTGGAGTATATAATGGAGTGGCTCCTAACCCGGAAACAAATAAGAAAATCACAGAGCTATCTGCCAAAGCTCTTGGTAAGCCGTTAATACTTCCGAATGTACCCGCTTTCGTTTTGCGTATGATGCTTGGCGATAGAGCTGAAGTTTTGATAGGAGGCCAGAGAATTTCCGCAGAAAAGATGCAGAAAACAGGCTTTCGTTTTAGATTTGAAGAAGCTGAAGCAGCAATAAAGGATTTATTAAATAATTGAATTTTACTACATGGGCAGCCATTTACAAAATAAAGTGCTAATTTAAAGGTTGCTTTTATTACAAATCGATTGAAATGATGGAAGAACAAAATATAAATAAAGAAGAAGAACACAGAATTGTTAAAGCCTTCAAAGAAAAAAATTGGAATGAGATAAAAAGTACAGACTCTTGGGTAATATTTAAGGTGATGTCTGAGTTTGTCGAAGGTTTTGAAAAGTTAGCCAAGATAGGGCCGTGTGTATCGATTTTTGGTTCTGCAAGAACAAAAGACGACCATGATTATTACCAGATGGCTCATGATATTGCAGCCAAATTAGTTAGACATGGTTATGGAGTTATTACCGGTGGTGGCCCTGGTATTATGGAAGCTGGTAACAGAGGTGCAAATTCTGAAGGAGGACGTTCGGTTGGTCTAAATATTCATCTTCCTTTTGAACAATTCAATAATATTTATATTGACAGAGACAAGCTGATCAATTTTGATTATTTCTTTGTTAGAAAAGTGATGTTTGTCAGATATTCACAAGGTTTTATTGTAATGCCGGGTGGTTTTGGTACTCTTGATGAATTTTTTGAAGCACTAACGCTGATTCAAACAAAGAAAATTGGAGCATTCCCGATTGTTCTCGTTGGAAAATCATTTTGGTCGGGTTTAGCAAACTGGATACAGGACACATTATTAAAAGCAGAAAACAATATTAGTGAAGAAGACCTTGAGCTTTTCCATATTGTTGATACTGTTGATGATGCTGTTAAAGTAATTGATGAATTTTATTCAAAATACCTATTGTCTCCAAACTTTTAATGAATACAAACAAGCTTCTACTAACGCTGAATATTTTTACAGTATTCACCTTATTATTTTATATCGTTTATTCAGAATTCGGCAAATCACCTGTGGTTATCGAAAATGTCGATAGGACTTCTTCTCCATCGGTGTTTAATGCAAACCCGGGTGAACCAGTAGTTTATTCAAGTAAGACCGTGATGATTGACCTGCCAGATTCTTTGACTTTTGCAGGTGAAAAGGTCCCGATGGACATCCCTGATGTTCGTGAAAGGCTCGATCGTGAAATACACATTAACACTTATTGGCATAACAACTCAATTTTTTTATTTAAGAGAGCAAATAGATGGTTGCCACAGATTGAAGAGATCTTAAAAGAAAAGGGTGTTCCTGATGATTTTAAGTACCTTTGCGCAATTGAATCCGGTTTTCAGAATGTAGTTTCACCTGCGGGTGCCGTAGGGTTCTGGCAGTTTCTTAAAGAAACAGGTAAAGAATATGGTTTAGAGGTTGATAAGCAGGTTGACGAGCGGTATGACCCAATTAAGGCAACATATGCTGCATGCGATTATTTGCTAAATGCACATGAAGATCTTGGAAACTGGACACTGGTTGCTGCCAGCTATAATCGTGGTCTTTCCGGAGTAAAACGTGCGCTGGAAAATCAAAAAGTTGATAACTATTATGACTTGATGTTAAATGAGGAAACATCAAGGTATGTTTTTCGTATTCTGGCTTGTAAGGAACTACTTCAAAGTCCGTCTGATTATGGATTTGAAATCAAAGAAGAAGATCTTTACAGTGTTATCGAAACAAAGAAAGTTACTGTTAAAGAAACTATTCCTGACCTTGTTGAGTTTGCTCTTAATCAGGGAATCAATTACAAGCTATTGAAGGCTTATAATCAATGGCTGAGAGATGATAAACTGACTGTAAAAGAAGGAGAAGAATACGATATATGGATTCCGGTGCGGAAATAAAGAAGAATTTTGTGAAAGAAGAAAACGAAGCTCTTGATCTTACTGGCCATGAAAATATTGAGGTTTTTGGCGCCAGAGAACATAATCTGAAAAATATCGATGTTAAGATTCCGCGAAATAAACTGGTTGTTTTAACCGGTATTAGTGGTAGTGGAAAATCATCATTAGCTTTTGATACTATTTATGCTGAAGGCCAGCGAAGATATATGGAAAGCTTTTCAGCTTATGCCAGATCTTTTATCGGTAGCATGGAGAGACCTGATGTTGATAAAATCAGTGGTCTTTCCCCAGTAATTTCTATTGAGCAGAAAACAACTTCTAAAAATCCGCGATCGACAGTAGGTACTACAACCGAGATTTATGACTTTCTTAGATTATTGTATGCCAGAACCGGAGAGGCTTTTTCATATCTGAGTGGCGAAAAAATGGTTCGTCAAACTGAAGATCAAATTGTAAAGCAAATTGTCTCCAAGTTTAAAGATCAAAAAATATACTTACTTGCTCCGGTGGTCAAAGGTCGTAAAGGTCACTACCGTGAGTTATTTCAACAGATAAGAAAATCAGGGTTCACTTCTGTTAGGGTTGATGGTGAACTTATGGAGGTGACACCTAAAATGCAGGTGGATCGATATAAGGTTCACGATATCGAAATTGTTATTGATAAGTTAAAACCTTCCGGAGAAGCTGATAGAAGGACTATTGACTCGGTAAAAGTAGCATTGCAGCAAGGAAAAGATGTCTTGATGATTCAGGACGAATCGGGAGAGGTTCATCACTTTTCCAAAGCTTTGATGGACCCAAAAACCGGACTTTCGTATGATGAACCCGCACCGAATAATTTCTCATTTAATAGTCCATATGGGGCATGCCCGACATGTAATGGTCTGGGGCAGATCGAAAAAATCTCCATTGAAAGTATTATTCCGGATCCATCATTAAGCATTCGACAAGGCGCAATCGCTCCTTTAGGAGATTATCGCGATATCTGGATCTTCAAAAAGATCAGTGCAATTCTCAAACGCTACAAGCAAGGTATTACCACTCCATTTAAAGATTTGAATGATGAAGTAAAAGAAGTACTTCTGAATGGTGATGACTCTTTGGTATCAGTTGATTCAAAAAAGTATCCCGGCACTAAATGGAATACAACATTTGAAGGAATTATTCCTTTTCTTGAAAGTCAGCTTGAAAGTGGTAACAGCAAAATTCAAGACTGGATAAAGGATTATATGGTGATCTCTACTTGTCCGGAGTGTCATGGGCAACGATTGAAGAAAGAGTCTCTTCATTTTAAAATCGATGATAAGAATATTGCTGAACTGGCAATGTTTAGCATTGTTAAGTTAGGTGAGTGGCTTGAAGGAATTGAGGACCGTATGACTGACAAACAAAAAGTTGTTGGAAAGGAAATCCTTAAAGAAGTAAGAAAAAGAATAGGCTTTTTATTGGATGTTGGGTTAAGTTATCTTCATCTTAATAGACCTTTGAGAACTCTTTCTGGTGGGGAAGCTCAGAGAATCAGACTAGCCACACAAATCGGAACCCAATTAACTGGTGTATTATATATACTTGATGAACCAAGCATCGGATTGCATCAAAGGGATAATGTAAAACTTATTAAAGCATTACAAGACCTTCGTGATCTTGGAAATACTGTTATGGTTGTCGAGCATGATAAGGATATGATGCTCGAATCTGATTATATAATTGATATCGGACCAGGCGCAGGAAGACATGGAGGGAAAGTCGTTGCTGCAGGTACCCCAAAAGAGTTTACCGCAACAAGCACCAAAACAGCTGCATATCTTAATGGGCTAAAAGCTATTGAAGTTCCTGAAAAAAGGAGGGAAGGTAGTGGAGACCATTTAATTTTGAAGGGAGCTTCAGGAAATAATCTCAAAAATGTAACTCTCGATCTTCCATTAGGAAAAATGATCTGTATAACCGGGGTGTCTGGTAGTGGAAAGTCAACGCTTATTCATGAGACTCTATATCCATTGTTAAATAATTATGTTTATCGTTCTTCAAGAAAAGCAATGCCACACAAGGCAATTGAAGGGTTGAAAAATATAGATAAGGTAATAGAAGTAGATCAGTCTCCTATAGGTCGTACACCAAGATCAAACCCGGCAACTTATACTGGTGTATTTAGTGATATCAGAGCTCTTTTTTCTGATTTACCTGAGTCGAAAATCAGAGGTTATAAGCCAGGGCGTTTTTCATTTAACGTAAAAGGCGGAAGGTGCGAAACTTGTGAAGGTGGAGGAATGAGAGTGATTGAAATGGACTTTCTTCCGGATGTATATGTTGAGTGTGAAACATGTAAAGGTAAGAGATATAATCGGGAGACTCTTGAAGTTAGATATAAAGGAAAGTCAATCGCAGATGTGTTGGACATGACTGTTGAGCAGGCAGTTGAGTTCTTTGAGCATTTACCAAAGATTGTTCGAAAAGTAAAAACTTTAGAGGAGGTTGGTTTGGGTTATATTAGTCTTGGTCAACATGCAACGACCTTATCAGGAGGGGAAGCTCAACGAGTTAAGCTTGCTACCGAACTGACTAAAAAAGATACCGGAAAGACAATTTATATTCTTGATGAGCCAACTACCGGTTTACATTTTCAGGATATTAGTCATTTACTTGATGTACTAAATAAGCTTGTTGATAAGGGTAATACCGTATTAATTATTGAACATAATCTCGATGTTATAAAGGTTTCTGACCATATTATAGACCTTGGTCCGGAGGGCGGTGATGCCGGAGGGCAGATAATGTTTGAGGGTACTCCTGAAGAATTAATTAAGAAGAAGAAGAACTATACTGCAAAATATTTGGCTCTTGAATTAGAGTAGATCTTGATATTGTTTTTGGGTTTTGGTAAATTACCAAACTATTTTTTTACCTAAATCCACTTGTTATGAAATTTTTTAGACAATCTCTATGGCTTTTTCTACTAGCCATATCTACACTCAATTCTTTTAGTCAATCAACATCTTTTGAAAAGGCTAAACAACAAGGTTCCGGAACATTGGAGTACATGTACGTTGCTACTCCAGGGTTTATGGAAAATGAAAATGGAAAATATTCAGGGATTTGTGTTGATATCTTATCAGGCTTTGAAAAATGGGTGCAATCGCAATATGGAATCACACTTCAAACCAAGTATGTTCCAACTGCGAATGAAAGCTTCCCCACCTTTTTGGGTAAAGTAAAAGCAGGAGGGGCCGGTGTAATTGGTGTCGGAGGCATTACAATTACCGAACAAAGAAAAGCTTCATATTCATTTAGCTATCCATTTATTAATAACATATCAATTTTAGCAACACACTCAAGTGTTCCAGCAATATCTTCTCCAGACCAAATTGCAACTGCTTTTGCTAATATGACAGCACTTTCAGTAAAAGGTACAACAAATGAGAAAGCTTTATTGGAATTAAAAAGGAAGCATTTTCCTAATATGAAAATAGAGTATTTGCCTAGCAATATGTATGTAAGCCAAAAAATTGCAGAAGATCCAAAGTATTTTTCTATTGTTGATCTTGGGTATTTTCTGGCATCATTAAAAAAGTATCGTACTATTAAAAGACAGCCTGCTATGGATGAGTCTAACGAAAGGTTTGGGTTTATTATGCCTAAGAATTCTGATTGGGCTCCTGTCTTGTCTGAGTATTTAAAAAGTGTATATTTAAATAGTCCGGAACACAGAAAATCTATCGCGACACATTTGGGCCCTTCAGCTCTGAAACTCCTTGATTCATTCGCTAATTAAGCTGAAATAAAAATATATTTTTAAGACCTCAATTTATCTAAGTTGAGGTTTTTTATTTCATAACTTTCAATCAAAAATGTCAAGTTCTGTCATCTGAAGGGCGATTTTTGATATTTTCATTTGAAGACTGAGACTCCAAAAACACGGGATTGCCAAATTAAAAATTGGAATAATTACACAAAATAAATTTTGCTAACGTAACTGTAAAAATTGTTTGTGTTTTTTTGGTCTTGGAACTAATTTTCAGTTCTGATACTAACCTAAATTTTTTGATATGACATTTTTTAAACGATCACTGTGGCTATTTTTTATAGCTATATCTACTTTTTATTCTTTTGGTCAAACCACATCATTTGCGGAGGCAAAAGTAAAAGAAAAAGGACAGCTCAATTATTATTATGACACTAACCCCGGATTTATAAATGTAAGCTCCGGCACACAAAGTGGTATCTGTGCAGATATCCTTACTGAGTTTGAAAAGTGGGTTAAAGCAGAATATGGAATTACCCTGGTTACAAACTATGTCCCAACTAAAAATGAAAGTTTTTCTATTTTCCTAGAAAAGGTAAAAAATGGTGGAGCAGGAATAATTGGAGTAGGAGGAGTTACAATCACTGAAGAGAGAAAGAAGTCATATAGCTTTAGCCATCCTTATATAAATAATATTTCCATTATGGTTACACATTCATCAGTGCCTTCGTTGCGTTCGCCTGAAGAAATGGCTAGCAAATTTTCAAATATGATAGCGTTATCGGTTAGAGGTACTACTAATGAAAAAACTTTGTTGGAATTAAAGAAAAAATATTTTCCATCTATGAGAATTGAATATATGCCTAGTTCAAACTTATTAGGAGAGAAAATTTCTAAAGATCCAAAGTATTTTTCAATTGTAGACCTTGGATTCTTTTTAGTGTCATTAAAAGAATACAGATCAGTTAAACCTCAACCTGCATTGAACGAATCAAATGACAAGTTTGGATTTATTATGCCTAAAGATTCAGACTGGGCACCTATATTGTCAAAATTTATAAAAGAAGTATATCTGAATAGTTCTGATTATAGAAAATCAATTGCTAGTAACTTGGGTGCACCGGCATTAAAACTACTAGACTCTTATGCAAATTAATCTCAAGTAAAAAAAATTATGACCTCAATTTATCTAAGTTGAGGTTTTTTTATTTCTTGATTTTAAACCAAAAATGTCATGTTTTGTCATTTGAACAGCGGTTTTTGGGATTTTGATTTGATGGCAGAGGGACCAAAAACTAGGCAACACAAAATTAAAAATAGGAATAATTATACAAAAAAATTTTTATTGGCATATCTATAAAAATTGCTTGTGTTTCTTTGGTGGGGAAGCTATTTTTCAGTTCTGATATGAACCTAAATTTTTTGATATGACATTTTTTAAACGATCACTTTTGCTATGTTTAATAGCATTTTCTACTTTTTCTTCTTTTGCTCAAACCACATCATTTAAGTCTGCAATGCAAAAGAAATCAGGTACTCTTGAGTACTATTATATTTCATCTCCAGCGTTTGCAGATAATGTTGGAGGAAAAGAAACAGGTATTTGTGTTGATATCCTCAATGGTTTTGAGACCTGGGTAAAATCAAAATATGGCATTACCTTGAAAACAAGGTATATTCATTCTGCTGGGGATAGTTTTGTTAAGTTTTTGACGGATATTAAGACCGGAGGACCTGGTGTTATCGGTGCTGGTGGAGTTACAATTACAGAGAAAAGAAAGGAAGCATATACTTTCAGCCATGAATTTATGACGAATGTATCAATCCTGGCAACTCATGCAAATGCGCCAACTCTTTCTTCTGCTGCTGATATGTCAACTGCATTTAGTGGTATGACGGCGCTTGCCGTAAAAGGTACTACCAATGAGAAAGCTTTGTTAGAATTGAAAGCGAAGCACTTCAAGAATATGACAATTGAGTACCTTCCAAGTATCAAAGACCTTAGCCAGAAAATAGCAGAGAATCAAAAGTATTTCTCAATTATGGATTTGGGTTATTATTTGTCTTCAATGAAACAACATCGTACAATTAAGAGACAACCTGCAATGGATATGTCAAATGAACTACTTGGTTTTATTATGCCAAAGGGTTCAGATTGGGCTCCTGTTTTATCTGAATATATAAGAACAGTTTACAATAATAGCCCTGAAAGAAGAAAATCAATTGCTGCTCACTTAGGACCATCTGCATTACGATTATTAGATTCTGTTGGTCAGTAATCGAATAATAATATATTTGTTAACCTCAACTTATAAGAAGTTGAGGTTTTTTTCTCTTACAATATCATTATATCTCATCTACTAATGGCCATTTTAACAATTTCAGCAACTAAAGTAGTCACGGTATTAAGGAGCTTCTTTGGTAAGCTATTGTTTTTAAAGCGCTTTTAGGTAGTACACTTATAATACATCAAATTAACCTATTTATTGAAATGAGATTTCTTAAAAAATCCCTCTGGTTATTCATAATTACGGTATTTAATTTTTCATCATTTGGTCAAACCACATCATTTGAAATAGCTAATCAAACTAAATCAGGATCTCTTGAATACTTATATTGCTTTTCTCCTGGGTTTATAAATAAGAAAGGAGGAGATGTTTCAGGTATTTGTGTTGATATTTTGAAAGGGTTTGAAAGTTGGGTTAAAACTAAATATGGCATTACTCTAACGACAAAATATACTCATATACCTGGCGATAGCTTTTCTGGGTTTATGGAAGGTGTAAAGTCTGGTGGTCCAGGGGTAATTGGAGCTGAAGGAGCAACAATTACTGAAAAAAGAAAAGAAAATTATTCTTTTAGTCATCCTTTTATTACTAGTGTATCTATTTTGACTACCCATGCTAATGTACCAACTCTTAAATCTGGAAAGGAAATGCCATCTACCTTTAATGGTATGATAGCATTAGCAATAAAGGGGACAAGTAGTGAAAAAGCACTATTAAAATTGAAGGCTGAGCATTACCCAAATATGAAGATTGAGTACTTAAAAAGCTTTTCAGACTTAAATAGCAAAATAGCTGAGAACCCTAAATATTATTCAATTGTTGATTTGGGATATTTTCTTTCATCAATGAAGCAATATCGAACAATTAAATGGCAGCCTGCCTTAAATCAATCAAATGAATTGCTTGGCTTTATTATGCCAAAAGACTCTGATTGGGCTCCAATATTGTCTCAATATATAAAAGAAGTATATCATAACAGCTCAAATAAAAGACAGTCAATAGCCACACATTTGGGTCCGTCAGCTTTAAGATTGTTAGATTCAGTAGGAAATTAATAAATCCAATGATTGGAAGCCTCAGTTCATGATTTTGGACTGGGGCTTTTTTATGCCTAAATAGTTAATACAGCTATAAGCTTGCTTATTAACGTTGGAAAATATATGAATTTTAAAACAAGCCATTCATATAATAATAAAAATTGTAAATTTTATTACATAGCGCCTAATCCAAATAGTATTTTGTTTTGATTGACAAAACCAAATTATTATTTTCCGTTTTTAACCAAAATTCGGAATGCTATGAAATCATTTATTTTTAATGCATCTATTTTATTGATGCTTATTGCCTTTATTGGGAATAATGCTTTTTCTCAAACAACATCTTTTTCTAAAGCGAAGGAAACTGGTAGTGCCACTATCGAATATGTTTATCTTAATACTCCAGGCTTTATTGAAAAACGATCAGGAAGTATGAATGGTCTATGCTATGATATAATAAAGCACTTTGAAACATGGCTGAAAATAAACCATGGCATTTCAATTAAAGGAAATTGGGTTGAGACTCCAGACAATAGCTTCACTTCCTTTATGCAGAAAGTAAAATCAGCAAATGACGGTACCGTTGGTGTAGCTAATATTACTATTACACCTGAAAGAGAAACTCAATACACATTTAGCTCTCCGTTTATTAATAATATTTCAATTTTAGTAAGCCATAACTCCATTAAGACTCTTTCCAATCCAAACGATATCGGAACAGCTTTCAAAAACATGACTGCAGTTACTGTTAAAGGTTCTACTAATGAAAAATACCTTCGTCAAATAAAGTCAAAATATTTTAAAGAGATGAAGATTGAATATCTGAACAGTAATATTGATGTGAGTAAAAAGGTTTCTATGGATCCTAAATATTTCAGTGTGCTTGATTTCACATATTATCTTTCTTCGTTGAAAGACCATAGAACTATAAAAAGACAACCTGTAATGGATGAAGCAAATGAATACTTTGGGTTTATAATGCCATTAGGATCTAGTTGGGGACCTGTCTTTTCTGAATTTTTATCAGATCAATATTTACAGTCTGGCCAATATAGAAGCACACTTGCAAAACATTTAGGCCCAAATGCCTTAAAACTATTAGACTCTGTTCAATAGACAAAAAAAAGAAAAAGCTGCCCGGGGAGAGCAGCTATCTTTCAACCAAAACATTAGGAATTTATCAACTATGAATAAAGAGACTGTAAAATTACTGATTCTTGGCAAAATCTCAAATGCAGTAAAATGATTTATTTACCGTTTAACATTTTTTTACACCGTAAAATTAAATTATAGTACTATTAAAAGGAAGTTTATGGTAATTTGATTAAAAATAATAGTTATGGCTCGCTACTATATCATTCTTGCTTTATTCATATTCTTAGCTGGTAAGTTAGGGCTGATAGATGGGTTTGTTGCAGACTCGGCTATGACTTTAGTTTTTGGAATCACTATTCTTGAACAATTCAGTTCTATACGTAAATACAAAAAATCTAAAAAGCTTAAACCGTTATTAATTGTTATTCTTGCAATACTTTTAAACGCTCTCATTATTCAAGGATTTGAGATTGGTTTAGACAGCTTAGTTGCTCAAGGTATTGATAAGGTAGAAAATGTTTCCAATCTTGATGGGAATGTATTTCTTGACAATAACATTTTTTTTAAAGTACTTTCAATGATAATTGAAGTTGCTTGATAATTTGTCTTGATGAAGAAAACATTAATTTATTGGTTATGTCAATCCATCTGGATTGTATTTGCATTTTTTCAAATCATCGGGTATTATCTTACCCTAAACGATATTACTTTACCTGCGGCTTTTAGTTATATTTCATTTGCTGTTTATGGCATTATAGTTACCCACATCTATCGATTTATAATTATCAAATATGGTTGGCTAAATCTTCCTATTTCTAAAATTTTACCAAGGGTATTCTTATCAACTTTTATTATGAGTGTTGTGGGATATCTCTGGGGGTTAGGTACTGTTCATATTGCTAGTATCTATGATGCTTCTAATGATGTTACCATACCAACTTTTATCGCAAATATTCTCGTAAATGAATTTTTGTTTTTGATTTGGTCCCTTATATATTTTTCATATCACTATATAAGTAACTATAGAGCCAATTTAAAGTATCAGGCCTATATTAACGAAGTGAGATTAAATCAACTCAAATCACAATTAAACCCACATTTTATTTTTAATGGTTTAAACAGTATTAGGGCATTAATTGATATCGAACCTGATAAAAGTAAATTGGCTTTAACCAAACTCAGTAACATTCTTCGAAAGTCATTAATTTTTGATAGTAAGAAACTTATTGACCTCAGAGAAGAAATCAAAACGGTAACTGATTACCTCTACCTTGAAAAGATCAGGTATGAGGAACGTTTAAATTTTAATATTGAAATAGAAAAGGAAGCAGAAAACATTCCTGTACCACCAATGATGGTACAAACACTGGTTGAAAATGGAATCAAACATGGGATAAGTAATTTGATTAACGGAGGGTGTATTTCAATCAAAGCTTTTAAAAAGAATACACATTTAATTTTAGAGATAATTAATAGTGGGCAATTACCAAAATATCCTGTTACAAGAGCAAAAGGTCATGGCCTTGCTAATACCAGAGAAAGGTTAGATTTACTTTATTCTGGTAAGGCAACATTTAAAATTGCCAATTATGGCGAAGATAAAG
This sequence comes from Marinigracilibium pacificum, assembly GCF_012926615.1. Lineage (GTDB taxonomy): Bacteria > Bacteroidota > Bacteroidia > Cytophagales > Cyclobacteriaceae > Mangrovivirga > Mangrovivirga pacifica. The sequence goes on from NZ_JABBNU010000001.1 coordinate 432,271, forward strand.
TTATAACCAGTATAAAATTACCACTTTAAAGATTTACTGAATAAATTAGAAATCATGAGAGCAATAATTGTTGATGATGAGAGGTTAGCAAGAGTAGAGTTATCTTCTTTGTTAAAAAACTTTGATGAAATAGAGGTCATTGATGAAGCTGTTAATGCGGATGACGCTTATGAAAAAATAAATAAACACCAACCTGATCTTCTTTTTCTGGATATACAAATGCCTGGAAAGACTGGATTTGAATTGCTCGAAATGTTAGAAATCGTACCTAAAGTGATATTTACTACAGCGTATGATGAATATGCTCTTAAAGCATTTGAAGTGAATGCACTTGATTATTTACTAAAACCAATTCAGCCGGAGCGACTTAAAGAAACTTTACATAAACTGCAAAAGGCAGAAGAAAGTATTTCAAAGGAGCCTGATACTGTTGAAAAGTCAGCTTCAAAGTTGTCACAGGAAGATCAGGTGTTTGTAAAAGATGGTGAAAGGTGTTGGTTTGTAAAATTATCTGACATTAGGCTTTTTGAATCTGATGGCAATTACATTAAGGTTTATTTTGAAAACAATAAACCAATGATCCATAAGAGCCTAAATGCACTAGATGAAAAATTAGATGAAAAAGCTTTTTTTAGAGCAAGTAGAAAACACATTATTAACCTAAACTGGATTGAAGGTATCGAGCCATGGTTTAATGGTGGATTACTCGTAAAGTTAAAAGGTGGTGAAAAGATTGAAGTATCCAGAAGGCAAGCAGCTAAGTTTAAAGACATGATGAGTCTTTAAGGTTGCCTTCCGGAAAGTTTCAAAAGGGTTGATAGAAAGAGATTATTTTCTAATCATTTCTATCAGCTCTCTTTCAACATCCCAGTCTTTAGCAAGCTTCAGCATTGCTGTAGCTTCCATTTCAGTAATGTATCCTTTTTGATTATTTGCTTCCCATACAAGTTTGATGTAATTAAGCTTCTTTTCTTTATCTAGCTTGCCAATTACATCATTCAGAAGGCTTCGTGCTCGTTGAAAGGCGGTATAATAATCTTCCGCAATGAAATTGTTTGCCCACTCAAGTTCCTCATGTGCATCAAGTTCATCAGCTGTATCACCCAGCATCTTTTCCTCGTCTTCGTCAAGTCCGTGATAATGAAAAATTACTGACTTTAATAAAATGTAGGCTTTCTTTTCCTCTTGCGTCATTACGAAAAATTACTTTCTACAAATATATATTAATCTTTTAAAAGTCGATAAAAAGAAAAAATATTTTGAATGGTTGTACTTAATAAAATAGGTTAGAGGCTATTTCATCTGCGAATAGTTTACCTCTAGTAGTCAATTTATAAAAATTATTCCTAAACTCGCCTAATCCGGCAGATGAAATTTCTTGAAAATAATTTTCGTGATCTTTCATTATATCAGACCCAAATCGATTTTTAAATTCAATTGTATCTATTCCTTCTATTAATCTAAGCTTGGTCATCAAATATTCATTCATTTGATCTTTTATGCTTAGAACTTCATTTTCGATAGGGAGAATGCCACTTTTTAATGAGCTTATATATTTCGCATTGTTTGAAACATTCCAAAATCGCTGATCATTTTTAAATGAATGAGCAGAAGGGCCAATTCCTAAATATGGGATTGCATTCCAATATGAAGTATTGTGTACCGCCCGACAACCTGGTTTAGCAAAATTTGAGACTTCATAATGTTCATATCCATGATCTTCAAGGATTTGCACCAATAGTAAATATTGATCAATAACATCATTGTCTTCCATTGGCTTGATTCTTCCTTTTTTTAACCAATTTCCGAAAACGGTTTTTTCTTCAATGGTTAATGAATATGCAGATATATGTTCTGGATTATATGACAATGCCTTCTCAACGTCTTTTCTCCACTCATTTAGATTTCTACCGGGAATTCCATAAATGAGATCAAGGCTGAATCTATTAAATCCGGTGTTTTTACAGTCTTCTAAAGCTTTAACTGCCATTTCAGCATTATGTGCTCGATTAAGGAACTTTAATATTTCTTCATTAAAACTTTGAATTCCAATGCTTAACCTGTCAACGCCTGAAATTTTCCATTTTAGTAATTTTTGTTTGGTTATATCATCAGGGTTAGCTTCAAATGTAAATTCACTTAAGTTTGATGGTAAAGTAAAAGAACTATTCAGTTCATTTATTATGGCATCAATATTTTTTTGATTTAATGTTGAGGGAGTACCGCCTCCAAAATAGAGAGTTTTAATCTCCGCATCTTTAAAAAAATCTTTTCTTAAATTTATTTCTGTTAACATTGCATCAACTAATGCATCAATATTTTTCAGATTAGTGCTGAAGTGAAAGTCACAATAATGACAAGCTTGTTTACAAAATGGAATATGTATATAAATACCGCTCAAGTGCTAGGGGTGTTATTTTGTTTGACTTATTCTTTTGCTTTTGGTCAAAATTATTCCATTAAAGTTCAAAATACTGACCTTCACTATGAAATTGTTGGTTCTGATTCGGCAGATCTAAGCACAATAATCAAAAAATATAAAAAAGCCGGCTACTCAAGTATAGATATTGACACCTTATATTTAGGTAATTCGGTAGTTTATTCAATTAATTCACCACTAATAATTAATCCAAAGTATATTTTAGTAAAAGATTATGTATCTGGAGATACCTTAGAATTTTCTGAAGTTCATAATTGGAACCAATTTTCTGAATTGCGACTGAAAATATTAAATAATTACTTAAATAATGGATATCCTTTTTGTCAACTAAGATTTTCATCAAATGATATTCATAAGAATACATTTAGTTATCTGCTTAATAAAGGAAGAAGGATTTATTTTGATACATTAAGAATCAATAATTCCAATCAGTTAAATAATCTTTTCTTAAGTAAGTATCTACAAATTAAGCCTGGTTCTGAGTTTGATCAGTCAAAGATTGAAGAAATTAACAATCGTATGAGCAGACTTACCGGTTGGGACATTCAGTCAATAGATACTATGATCTTCAGGTTGGGAAATGCTGAGCCCTACATTTCAATTAAAAGAAAGAATAAAGATTATCTGGATTTTTTTGTAGGGTTAACTAATAATAATTCCGGTACAGTTTTTACCGGACAGGCATCGTTGGGCTTGTTCAATTTGTTTAAAACAGGGAGAGTACTTCAATTGGAATGGCAAAGAGTAAGGGCTGGTTCCCAATATTTATTGGCCGATTATTATCACCCCTATTTATTTAGCCCATTATTCTCAGGTGAAGCAAAGCTCGAAATAATTAAAGCTGACAGTACTTATAATAGAGTAAGGACTGAATTGAAAGTTTTTGGTAATGCTGGTGGTAAGGTAATGTATGGAGTTGGGTATTATTATGAGGATAATTCGGCAATTAGTAATAAAGCAACAGAAAATGGAATTCGTCCGTCAGATAAGGTTAATATAAATGGAATATTATTGTCAGCTGATTATAACAGCAGGTATTCTATTCCAGAAGGAGAGAAAGTTTCATTTTATCTTGATTTTGTTTTTGGAAGAAGAGTTGTTAAAGATTCGGTGTTTAGCGAGTCAGGAAGTTGGATAAAAGCATACTCTAATATTTCTTTTAAAGAAAAGATAAATAATAGGCTAGAAGTTAAACTTGGCTTAACTGGTTTATATGCTCCGTTAAAAGGACAAAAGGTTAATGAAGCCTTTCGTTTTGGAGGAATTAATGAGTTTAGGGGTATTCCGCAGAAGGCTTTAAGTCTGGAACAGGGAGCATCTTTCCAGTCGGAGTTAAGATTACTTCTTGAAAGAAACAGTTTTTTATTTATGCATCTTGATGGAGGTGTATTTAGAGAGTATGGTCTTGGCACAAGCTACCCTGTTAGTGCAGGTCCGGGTATGTCAATCAAGTTTAATTCGGGTACTTTAGACCTAGCTTTTACTTTTTTATTGAATGAACCTTACGCATTTTCATCAAATGTGCCTTTAATGCAAGTAGGTTATCGGGCAAATTTATAACTTTGGAAGATTATTTTTCTGGCAGAACTACTGACGATGAGTGAAGTAAATGTTTTTCTATCTTTTTTATGGGCAGCTTTAGTGTCTTTGTATGCTATTCCTTCAATCGTAAGGGTAGCTACAAAAAAGAAGTTGTTTGATAGACCTAATCATCGAACTATCCATGATAAAAATATACCCCGGTTAGGAGGGTTAGCAATTTTTGCCGGGTTTGTATCTGCTTTATCAATATTCGGAATAATCGAAGGGTCAGTTCAGTATCTATTGGCAGGAGTTTTACTTATCTTTTTTATTGGTATAAAAGATGATATAATCGAAGTAACAGCAATAAAAAAACTGTTGGTTCAAATACTTGCTGCTGGTGTAATTATTTTTCTGGCGGATATCAGATTAACTAATCTTGATGGGCTATTTGGAATTTATGAAATACCGGATAGCATTTCATATTTCCTTTCATTTATTATTTTGATAGGACTTACAAACGCCATTAACCTGATTGATGGACTTGATGGTTTAGCCGGGACAATAGTTTTTATAATAAGCATAACCTTCGGAGTATTATTTTTTCTACAGGGAAGTTTGTATTCTTTTGTTGGTTTCAGCATGGCTGGGGCAGTCTTTGGGTTTTTAAGACACAATTACAAGGATGCTAAAATATTTATGGGTGATACCGGTTCTCTTGTATGTGGTTTTACCGTCGGTGTTATGGCTTTGGAATATGTGGTTTCAAATAACGAACCAGGTACTGCAGGATTGGCAATAGCTATTCTTATTATTCCTGTACTAGACACAACAAGAGTGTTTGTAATAAGAATACTTAAAGGAGTAAACCCATTTGATCCGGACAGAAATCATATTCATCACAGACTTTTAGGGCTTAATCTTAACCATAGCCGCGTTGTACTTACCCTGGCAGCAATAAATATTATATTTGTGACTTTTGCTTTGTATTTGAAAGAATATGGAAGTGACGTCGTGTTTGCTGTTGTAGGTATAGCAGCATTTATTTTTTCAATGATATTGGAGGTTAAAACAAAACCATATTTGCCAAAGGGATGAGAGGGGTATTAATATTTATTTTTATTCTTTCAGGATTCTATCAAGTTTCGGGGCAGACGCTTATCAGAGACTATAAGCATGATCTGATGTATTTTGATCAGACTCAAAGATTGTACCTTCCTTATACTTATGGCAGTTATGATAAGCATGATGCTATACATATATTAATCACAAAACAGCATTGGTCTGGTGATGGTCTGGTTATCAAGGCTCCGGTCGAATCTGCCTTTTTAATAAATCAGAAGGTCGTTTATACATTTAAACAAGATTCATTAACTGTTCCGATAAGTCGGACATTTGAAGAATACAACTCAGACTCATTGTTTATTTCAGTTTTTTCTCCGGGCCTTATCCCTGAAAATGATTTATCAATGAAAAGTTATATTGATGATGAGAATATTACATCTGACGTAAAAATCTTAACATATTTCAGTCGGACAAAACAAAACATGGATCATAAAATTATTGCGGTAATTTTTATATCTGTTTTCCTGATTATTTTTAAAACTGCAAATCAAAAAAAATTCCACGAGATCAACAGGCTAGACCGTTTGTTTTCAATAAGAAGAAAAGAGGAGGATTCAGGGCTTGCGACTACAGAGCTTGCCACTTTTGTTAATATAACACTAATCTCTTTAACATACAGTTACATCTTCTTAACGCTTTTAAATAATTCTGATATTGTCAATCCTGCTGGCTTAACTGCCTGGTTACCAAGAAATAATTACATGATGTGGTTGGCGCTTTCAGGTGTCTTTTTTATGATCTTTTTTATAAGGATGCTGATAATACAGTTTTTTGCAAGTATGTATCAGATTGATTCCTTTAGTTCTGAGCACTTTTTATTTCAGATGAGGCATTTTACAGTTATTGCCTGGGTGTCATTGGCATTAGTTTTGATTGTAGATTATTCCTTTTTAGGAGTGACAAGTAGTAATTATGATATAGTACTATTTACAGTATTATTTTTACTTGTTCTATCTGAAATATTACTTTATCTAAAGGCAATAGCTTACACAGGCTATAGGAAAATGCATATTATTTCCTACCTTTGCGGAACGGAATTTGTACCCTTACTAATAGCAGTAAAAGTTCTGTTGATTATATAACTATTTTTCGGTGAATTTATGAGTGATATTAAACCCATGTCTAAGGAAGTTGAGTCTAGACTTAAGGAGGTTAAGACGATTTTGGTATCCCAACCTGAACCAGCGAGTACCAATAATCCGTACAGAGCGCTAGCGGAAAAATACAATCTTACTATTGATTTCCGTCCGTTCATACAAGTTGACCCTGTACCTTTTAAGGAATTCAGGAAGCAAAAGATTGAAATTCTTGATCATACCGCTATCATCTTAACTAGTAGAAATGCAGTTGATAATTTCTTTAGAATTTGTGAAGAATTAAAGTTAGAAGTGCCTTCAGATATGAAGTATTTCTGTATTTCTGAGCAGACGGCTAACTATCTTCAGAAATATATAGTGATTAGAAAAAGAAAAATATTTACAGGCCTTCGTACAGCTGAAGACCTAATTGAAATACTTAAGAAACACAAGAAGGAGAGATTTTTATTCCCTTGTTCAGATATCAGGAAGGAAGACATTCCAACATTTCTGGATGAGAACGGATATAACTGGACTGAAGCAACAATGTATAAAACAGTTGCTAGTGATCTTTCCGATCTTGATGATGTAACTTATGATATAATAGCATTTTTTAGTCCTTCAGGAATAAATAGTTTATTTGTTAACTTTCCTGAATTCAAACAAAATGAAACAAGAATTGCAGCATTTGGTCCGACAACTGCCAAGGCAGTAAGAGACCATGATTTAATACTTGACATTGAGGCTCCATTGCCAAATGCACCAAGTATGACTGGTGCAATTGAGTACTATATTAAGAAGGCAAATAAGCTCGATTAATAAGTTATTCGGTTAATTTTTGTACATCTTGTTGGTCTGGACTGAAAAAGTTAGTTATAGTCAGGTTGCAATTATAAAAAAATTGCTATATTTAAATTTATAGTTTAAAGAACAGCATGAAGTTGCGATACTTTTTTACCTGTATATCAAGTTTTTTATTGTTAGCTAATGTCAGTTTGGCTCAACAGGATGTCCCTTTGAGTCAATTCATGTTCAATAAAGTATATTATAATCCGGCGTATTCAGGGGTTGAGGGGTTGACAAAGTTTACTGCTTTACATAGAACACAGTGGGCTGGCTATAATACTACTTTTGACGGAAACGGCGGAAACCCGGTGACTCAAATGTTAACAATGAATACCGCGCTCTTGAAAATGAGCAGCGGGGTGGGATTCTATGTTGTCAATGACAGGCTAGGTCCTCAAAGTAATCTTGAGATTCAGGGTTCTTTTGCTTATCACCTCAGGGTAGGTGATTCGAAATTAAGTTTTGGCGTACGAGCCGGAGCATTTTCACAAACGATAGACTTTGATCAATATCGTGCGGTGAATCCCGACGACCCTTTATTGGGTAGTGGAAAGGAGACACAAATCCGCCCGGACCTTTCAATCGGCGCGTGGTTTCAGCACGAGGATTTTTATATTGGTGTAAGTTCTGCCCACATAACTGAAGCAGAATTCGACTTCAACGTGGAAAGTTTACGAAATCCAATCAAAACTCATTTGTATTTGATGGGGGGGTATGATTATGATCTTAATTATGATTTTACTGTCACTCCTTCAATCTTAGTGAGAACAGATTTGGTTCAGTATTCTTTTGATTTGGCGGTACTCGGTACATATAAAGAAAAAATGTATGCGGGACTGTCATATAGGCAGGAAGAAGCCATAATAGCCATGTTAGGCTATAGTTTTTTGAAAGAAAACGCTATGAAAGTAGGGTATGCGTTTGACTACATAGTATCAGAGCAAAGTGCAAAACAGGCAACCTCACATGAAATAATGTTGAGTTATACATTGCCAGTACTACCTCCCGCTGCTAAAAAAGTAATACGTACCCCAAGATTTAGACATTAGGAGTATTTTTATGTACTTGTAAGAAATTGAGTGTTTTCGACCTTCAATTTTTGGAATAGATTTTTTTACTTTACCGAAAATTGAAAATGAATACAATAATTAATATCCTTTTTTAGTTATTAATTTGGTATCATAGATTTTTTGCGGAAAAAAGCTTAAAACAGTATATTATGAACAAAGGTTTCTTTAGAAAATCCCTATTGCTTGCCGTGACAGCAATGGCTGTATTTTTTCAAAGCTGTGGATTATTCGGTGGCGGTGGTAATTCAGGTGGAGACTATAAAGGAGAGCTTTTAGGGGCTCAAGGACGTCCACCAGGATGGGTGATGAACGTTCCTTACGGGATGGTGGCTATACCTGCCGGTACTTTCCACATGGGGCAAGCCGACCAAAACGTGGCCGCCTCAATGATCAACCTGAACAAACAGATCACAATTGGTCCGTTCTACATGGATGACACCGAAATCACTAACAATGAGTATAGACAATTTATTGAGTCTATCCAGCAAGATTCAGCAATGGCTGAAGGTGAAAGTGGCGAATTAAGTGTTTACTATCCTGACACAACAGTTTGGGTAAAAGACTTTGCTCACCACATGGGTGACCCAATGATGGAATACTATTTCTGGCATCCTGCATTTGACGACTATCCGGTTGTTGGTGTGTCTTGGGAAGCAGCAAAGTATTTCTGTAAGTGGAGAACTGACTTCTTAAACAGTTATAGAGCATCACAAGGTCTTTGGGCTATGCCTGCATTCAGACTTCCGTCTGAAGCTGAGTGGGAATATGCATCAAGAGGTGGTCGCGATATGGCTAAATATCCTTGGGGTAACCCTTACATCCGTAACTCAAAAGGATGTATGTTGGCAAACTTCAAGCCTGGTAGAGGTAACTATTATGATGATGGATTCCAGTACACTGCTCCGGTAGCACAATATTTCCCTAATGACTGGGGGCTTTGGGACATGTCTGGAAACGTGGCAGAGTGGTGCGAAGATGCTTTCCACCCGGCTTCTTATCCTGTAGTTTGGGACCTTAACCCAACATACTATGACGAGGCTGAGCCAAGAAAAGTAATTCGTGGTGGATCTTGGAAAGACATTGCTTACTACCTAGAAACTGGTACTAGAGCTTTCGAACACAAAGATTCAACAAGAGCTTACATTGGTTTCCGTTGTGCATTGACTAATCTAGGTCGTTCAAGCGGAGCTGAGTTTAACTAAATTAGAATTAATCTGTAATTTTTAATATCAATTTTTTTCACAACCTAAAAATCTAGTAAGATGAGCAAAAAAGGTGGATTCTCTAATCTATTGTATGGTACTCTTATGCCGAAGATATACGGTATTGGTGGTGCAATCGTAATTATCGGTGCTCTTTTTAAAATTCTTCACTTAGAAGGAGCTGATATAATGTTGATCGTTGGTCTTGGTACTGAGGCGTTAATTTTCTTCCTTAGTGCGTTTGAACCAAGTCATGAGGTGGACTGGGCAAGAGTATATCCAGAATTAGCGGATGACTATGACGGACCTCTTGGAATAAGCACAAAATCAACTGGTGGAAGCGGTGATTCTGTTTCTAAGCAACTTGACAAAATGCTTGAGTCTAACAAAGTTGGTGGCGATCTAGTAAAAAGCCTTGGTGACGGACTTAAGAATCTTTCTGAGTCAGCGTCTAAAATGGCTGATCTTAGCAACGCTGCAGTAGCTACTAATGAGTATGCTTCTAATGTAAAGCAGGCTTCTAAGTCTCTTTCTGACATGAACAAGTCATACGGTACTACTATGACTGCTATGTCTGAAATGGCTAACGCAGCTAAAGATGCAAAAGAATATCATTCTCAAGTACAATCTGTAACTAAGAATCTTTCTGCACTTAATGCAGTATACGAAATGGAGCTTCAGGATGCTAACAGCCACTTGAAAGCAATGAAGAAATTCTACGGTAACGTTGCTACTGCTATGGATAGCATGGCTGGCGCTGCTAAAGAAACTGAGACTTTCAAGAATGAGCTTGGTAAATTAACTACTAACCTTACTTCACTTAACAACGTTTACGGCAGCATGTTGACTGCAATGCGTGGTGGTAAGTAATTTGTTAGTATCGTAATCATTAATTTTTAAAATTAAATTAAAAGTTTATGGCTGGAGCTAAAGAAACCCCAAGACAAAAGATGATTGGTCTTATGTACCTGGTGTTGATGGCAATGCTTGCCCTCAACGTATCATCTGCTGTATTGGATAAATTTATATTCCTGAATGACAGCCTTGAATCTTCTGTTAAACAGACGAAAGATATAAACAGTAATACTGTTCAAAGGATTCAAAGTGCCGTTGAAGAAGCAGGAAGTAGAGAAAAAGATATGGCTGTACTAGATAAAGCGAAGAAAGTTCGTGAACTGGCAGCCGGTGCTATCGAATATACCGAAAGCATTAAAAAGGAAATCATTGATGCTACTGGCGGATATGATGCAGATGGTGATCTAAAAGGTAAGAAAGACACCGAAAAAATGGCTAACCTGATGATCAATAAAGGTAAAGGTGAAGAGTTAAAATCGAATTTAAATAAGTTCGTTGCTGACCTTGAGTCTTTAACCGGAATGGATTTTGAAGATATCGCATTTGACGGTAAGGATCACCCTACTTTCAAAGATGTTGAAGAGCATGCAAAGAAAGATTTTGCAACTCTTAATTTCGATCAATCTCCTACTGTAGCAGGTCTTGCAACTATCACTCAGTTTCAAACTGAGGTAATGTCAAGAGCTAACCGTGCACTAGAAGCACTTGCTCAGCAAGTTGGTGCTGGTGACCTTAAATTTGACTTGGTTAGTGTAAGAGTTGTGCCTAAATCTTCTATCGTAGCTGCTGGTGCTGTTTATGAAGCTGACTTATTCTTAGCTGCTTCTTCATCAGCTGGAAATGCATCTATGTATGTTGATGGTAATGAGATTCCAGTAGAAGGATCAAACGGTAAAGTTAAATTCCGTGCTAAGCCTGGTAATTATGATAAGAAAACTGGTTTAGCTAGAAAGACTTACATTGGTAAAATCGAAATGAATGACTCTGCATTTGTAGATACAATCGAATACTTCGTAGCACAACCTGTAATTCAGGTTACTGCTCAAGCTGTTCAAGCATTATATCTTCAGTGCGGTAACGAACTAGATGTTCAGGTACCTGCTTTAGGAGCTGAATATAATCCACAATTCTCAGCTAGAGGTGGTACTGCAATTGCAGGCAATAAACCTGGTCTTGTGACCGTTGTACCTACAGCTGCTGAAGTAACTCTTAGTGTAAGTAGTGGTGGTGACGCAATTGGATCAAGAACATTCAAAGTTAAGCGTGTACCTAAACCTGAAATCGTAGCAAAATCAAGAGGTAGAGCTGTTAACTTGAAGCAAGGTGTTCCTGCTCCAGGTCCAACTTCACTAGAGCTTGATGCGATTGCTGATGAAGATTTCAGAGCAATGCTTCCTAAAGATGCAAGATATAGAGTTTCTGAATGGAGAATCACTCTTGCTCGAGGTAGCAGACCAGTTGACCAGCAAGTTGTTAGAGGTTCTAACGCTAGCTTATCAGGAATAGCTCAGAAAGCAAGAGCTGGAGACAGACTTGTAATCGAGGTAACTAAAGTACAAAGAATGAACTTTAGAAATGCGGTTCTTGATGTGCCAATGGGATCTGGTTCTTCAATTATAACAATACCTATTAACTAACAGAATTTTTTTCTGATATGAGAAAACTATCATTTTTACTGATTATCATTTCAGGCTTTGCGTTGTCATTCTCTGGTAACGCGCAGATAAACTCGATGGAAACAGCTGATGATGCTGTATTCACATCGGCAGAAGGGAATACCATCTATAAAGATGATATCTTCTTTAGAAAGCGAGTATGGCGCAGAATGGATTTGACAGAGAAAATGAACAGACCGTTTTTCGCTTTTAATAATGAGATCACAAAACTGATCATTGATAAAGCATTAGCTGGTGAGATTGATATCTATGAAAATGATAGTCTTACTACTAAAATGACGGTTGAGCAGTTCACTGAGAACATGAAGCGTGAAGTGTTTACAGCAGCTTTGACTGAAGAAGAAAAAGCTATGGGATTCACTGAAGAAACTAGTGGCGGTGGTGATGACTGGGGTGACTGGGGAACTCCTGCTGACTCTGGTGCTGAAGGTACTGCTGATACTGGTGGTGCTGAACAAGCTTCTGCTGTAGGTGGAGATGATCTTTTCTTCCCTTCTCAGGTAACAATTCTTGAGATAATGGAAGATATGATCTTCGACAGAAAAAGATCTCGTCTTTACTGGACAATTCAATCTATCTCTTTAATTATTCCTGCTAAGGAATTTGAAACAGGGGTATACAGAAGAGTTGGTGCTTTTAAATATGAAGATCTTGTAGAACTTTGGAGAGAAAATCCAGATCAGTCTCTATGGTTTAACCGTCAAAACTCTGCAGAACACAGAAATCTTGCAGATGCATTTAAACTTAGACTTTTTGATGCTCGTATAATCAAGGTTGATAACCCTGAGGATCTACAGTTAGAAGATATTTACTCTGACCGTAAAAGAGCTCTTATCGAGTCTGTAAATATGGAACAAAAACTAATGGAAATGGAACACGACCTTTGGTCATTCTAATCCTTAGGATAGTACATAAAATTAAAGGGCTTCGAAAGAAGCCCTTTTTTTATTTGCTGAAATATGAAATAATTTCTGTTGCCTTACTGTCCCCTACAATTTTTGCTAATTCTTCCTTATCGGCTCCTTTAATATTCTTTACACTTCCAAAGTGCTGTAATAACTTGTCAATACTTTTATCTCCAAGACCTGGGATATCAGATAATGAAGTTTTGATTGTGTTTTTGCTTCTTACTTTCCTGTGAAAAGTGATGGCAAATCTATGAGCTTCATCTCTTAAATGTTGAAGTAGTTTTAATGCAGGAGATTTTTTGCTGATTAATATAGGGTAGCTATCTTCCGGAACATAAATTTCCTCAAGTCTTTTAGCTATTCCGGCTATAGCTACTTTGCCATAAAGATTCATGTCTTTTAAAGCTGATACCGCGCTGCTTAACTGGCCTTTTCCTCCATCTATAAGTACTAGGTCAGGTAACTGCTGTCGTTCTCTCATGAGCCTTGAATACCTTCTTGTGACAACTTCATACATTGAAGCAAAATCATCAGGCCCTTCAACAGTTTTAATATGAAAATGACGATAATCTTTTTTACTTGGCTTTGCATTTTTAAAGCAAACCATTGACGCTACCGGGTTAGTGCCTCCCAGATTTGAGTTGTCAAAACATTCGATATGAAATGGAACTGAATTTAATTGAAGTGCTTCCTTTAATTCAGTAAGCACTGCCATATGTGGCGGAGCTTTTGACTCCACATTCTTAATCCTTTCTTTTTTATAAAGTAGAGCGTTTTTTAATGAAAGGTCTATGAGTTTCTTTTTGTCACCTATTTTCGGTACGATGACAGTAAAATCTGGGATAACATAATCAATTTCAATGTTTGTATATACTTCTTTAGCATTACTTTGATACACATCTCTTATCTCAATAATTGCAGATGCTAAAATCTCACTATCTGACTCCTCGATTTTCTTTTTGATTTCAGTGGTTTTGGTAGCTGTTATTTGCCCTTGATTGATTTTCAGGTAATTTATATAAGCTCTCTTTTCATCTGAAGTAATTGTTATCACATCTACATCATCAAGTTTTGTATTGACAATTGTAGTTCGTGTTTGGAAATCTTCAAGTAACAATAGCTTTTCTTTGTATTCCTGTGCTTTTTCAAATGCCAGATTTGCTGCTGCCTCTTGCATTTGTGATTTAAAAAACTGCTTTGGAATACTTAATTCACCTTTCAGTATGTTTTGAGCTTGCTTGATTTTGGAATTATAGTCTTCTTCCGTTTGTAATCCTTCGCATGGACCCTGGCAATTTCCTATATGATATTCCAGGCATACCTTGAATTTATGTTTCTGTATATTATTTTCAGATAGGTTGTATTTACAGGTTCGTATTTGGAATAGCTTATGAAGAAGTTCAATAATATTCTTCATTGCCCTTACACTGGCATAAGGACCGTAATAAGTACCATAGCCTTTTTCAACTTTTCTTGTGGAATGAATTCTGGGAAACCTTTCATTTGTAACAACTACATGAGGATATGTTTTGTCATCACGAAGAAGGATGTTGTATTTAGGCTGGTGGCTTTTTATAAGATTGTTTTCCAGCAGAAGGGCATCAAATTCAGTGTTTACTATGGTTACTTCAATAGAGATAATTTCGGAAACCATTTTTCGGGTCTTTCTGCTTACCCCGGTGCTTTTATTGAAATAAGAGCTAACTCTTTTTTTTAGGTTTTTGGCTTTACCTATGTATATCAGATGATCTTCTTTATTATAATATTTATAGACCCCCGGTTTGTCCGGGAGTCTTTTTATCTCTTCAGGACTATATCTGAATTCATCCATTTGTTATCATACTAGAAATCCTGAGCATCAGGTATTTCAACATCATCTTCAACTGCTGTACTATCTGCTTCATCATCATTAACAGAAGAACCACAATCTAGATTAATTGTTATCGGTTTTGTTGGTCTTGGGAACGGTCTTTTGTTTACATCAAGACTTTCATCTGCATAAACTTTTTTCATGAATTTATCGAAAATAGGTAGTGCAGTTTTACCTCCCTGACCATAATACCAACTACGGAAGTGGATAACAGGCTCATCACCTCCAACCCATGCTCCTCCGACTATATCTGCAGTTACACCTACAAACCAACCGTCAGATGCATTGTTAGTAGTTCCTGTTTTACCACCAATCTCATTATCAACTCTTACTTCACGGCTCAGGCCTAGAGCTGTACCACCTTGTTCTTCAACACCACCTTTAAGCATGTGAAGCATTACATAAGCAGTTTCTTCACTAAGTGCTTGAACCGATTTAGTTGAAAAATCGTGAATCAAATTTCCATTCTTATCTTCAATTCGCGTGATATATTGTGGCTTATTCCAGAATCCAAGGTTAGCGAAGGTACCGTAGGCACCAATTAGTTCTAATAAGGTTACCTCAGAAACCCCTAAACAAAGTGCTGGCACTGCTTGTATATCACTTTGAATACCCATTTGATGAGCCAGGTTAACTACTCTTTCAGGAGTTACTCTGTCCATAATATTAGCAGTGATACTATTCACAGATCTTGCCATTGCCTGGCGAAGAGTCATATCCTCATTAGTATATTTTCCTTCAGCATTAGCTGGTGTCCATGTCGGAGGATCACCGCCAGGAATATGGAAAGTATACGGTGAGTCCATTACTTCAAAACAAGGTGAAAATCCTTGTTCTATCGCAGCAGTATAAACAAATGGTTTAAAAGTAGAACCTGGCTGACGTTTACTTTGTGCAACGTGATCATACTGGAAGTATTTATAGTCATTTCCACCTACCCAGGCTTTAACAGCACCATTTTTAGGATCAATAGCTACGAAACCAGCTTGAAGCATATGTTTATAGTAGCTTAATGAATCCATTGGACTCATTAATGTATCTTTTTCTCCTTCCCAAGTAAATATTGTAAGAGGAACCTTTGTGTTCATCATTATATCTACTGAATCGTCACCGGCTCCATACTGGTTAACAAAAGCTCGATATTGAGCAGTATTTTTTGCTCTGGTTTCAAGGAAGTCAGGTATTACTCTAAAGTCTGAATCTACCCATGGCTCTCTTCCTCTAAGAGTTTCAATAAACTTTTTCTGAAGTTGAGCCATATGTTCATTAACTGCCTCTTCAGCATATCGCTGCATTTTGGCGTTAATGGTTGTGTATATTTTAAGGCCATCACGGTATAAATCATAACCATTGTCTTTAGCCCATTGTCTCAAATATTGTCTTGCATCTTCCCTAAAATATTGTGCAAGACCAGCATTGTGTGACTGTTCAACAACATCGAGGTTTAAGTCTGTTAGCTTTAGACTATCATATTCTTCTTCTGTAATAAAGCCATATTTCTCCATCTGGCTCATTACTACATTCCTTCTTTCTAATGCTTCTTCTGGATGACGAGTTGGATTATATCTACTTGGGGCATTCAATATCCCTGCAAATAAAGCCGCTTCAGGAATAGTAAGGCTATCAGTTTCCTGGTCAAAATAAAACCTTGCTGCAGTGCGAATACCATAAGTGTTATTAGCGTATTCAATGGTATTCAAGTATAAGGCAAGAATTTCTTCTTTAGTAAAGGTTCTTTCAAGCTTAACAGAGATTATCCATTCTTTAATTTTAGCAATACCTCGTCTTAATGTAGCATTATTTTTAGTTAAAGAGCCCTCATAATCATTAGTTTTAAAAAGGTTTTTTGCTAGCTGTTGGGTTATTGTACTAGCACCTCTATTTCTACCCATAAGTGTATAGAAAGGAATTGAAAGTGTTCCTTTAAGATCAATACCCGCATGGTCTTCAAACCTGATATCCTCAATAGCTTTTAATGCATTAACAAGATTAGGTGATAACTCATCGTAAGTTACAGGCGATCTGTTTTGTAAAAAGTATTTACCTAGAAGCTCTCCGTCTTCAGAATATAATTCTGAAGCAAGGCTATTTTCTTCATATGCATTCTCAAGTGTTGCTAGTTCTGGCATTCCACCAAACCATCCACCCCAATCTTGAAATACTGCGATAAAAAGAATAAGAAGTGATATTATTCCAGCGGCAAATATGATCCATAAAATCTTCACCATCTTCTGAAACAACCCACCGAACCTGTCATTTATGGTCTTTAATTTATTGCTCATTCTAATTCAAGTATTGATTTTTAAAAAAACTGTTATAGCCGGTTAAATCTTTTCGCTTATAAAAAGTGTCAAAGTTACCCTTTGAAATTACGAAATTATAAAATTCTGAGTTGTCATACGCAAGGTCTTGACTAAGTATTGGTAAAAAATTGTTAAAAATCTCCATAGCTTTCTGAAAATCAGCTATGTTTTGAATCATTACCAAAGCAAAATCATTATTAAATGATAACAAATTATATTTAAGTTCATTATCATTTAGTTTCTCAAGGAAGCTGTTTACAGCATTAGTAGTTTCATTAATGTAATTGCCCGAGTTAGGAACAACCATCACCCAATAATGCTCTCCTGATTTATTTGTACTGTATCGAATCTCTGATAAGCTTTCATATTTTTGCTGTTCCTTTTGAACTTCTTCAAGTAATTTCTCAGCAAAAGCTGTTAAATCACTGTCTGGATAATTTCTAATGAAACTTTGCAAACCATATTGATATGAAGCTAATGGTTCAGTTTTACCCTTTATTAGAATTCGTAAGAAAACTGCATTATCTGTAAATTCATTAGGTTGAATTGTTTTTATTGCTGAGAAAATTAAGGAATCAGACTTGCCATATGAGCCATTTTCATACAATGTATATGCTTCCTTATATATTTTCATAAGATCTCGAGCTGCCTGCTCACTCTCCTGTAGATAATTAGGGTTCTTAAGAATTTTTGCATATAAACTATTTGGGTAATCGTTTATAAGCATGTTTTCATATCTGGAAGGATCTTCACCAATAGCTTCAGCAACAACTTTTAATATAAATAATGCCTCAGGTACTGTCTCAGCTTGATTAAAGCGTGAAATAAATTCATTTAATGTTTCATATGAATACCTGTCTTCCTTGAGATCAAAGTGATATATTTTACCAACTTGGAATAAAGACAATTCAATTTCATCTATCAGCTTTTGTTTCTCTTCGTCAGTAGAAGGAATATTAGCCCAGTATGTCTTTGTATTTAATAGAGGGTCGTTTGCATATGGGTCATTTGTTTCCAGATCTTCACCTTCATTATTAGCAACATCATTTGCGTCTTCAAAAGGTTGTTGTCCCGGTGTATCCACAGCAAGTCTGATTTTATTAGATCTTCTCCAATTATCTTCTAATTTCCGATCTCCCCATATAGCCTTAAACTCATTTATACCTCTCGCAATAGCTGATGGCTCATCAAAATACCATCCTGGAGAAGACCTTTCTTGCTGAGCTGAATTCAAATTATTAAAGTTTGTTTTACCTGCTCTTGCTAATGCCTGTTCCCTTCTTTTTTCTTCTTTCTCCTTTTTTTCTATCTCAGCATCAATTTCTTGCTTGCGGATAGCCATTTGTTTTTCAATAATTGCATTAACCGAGGCACTATCCATTGCTGCCAAAGCAAGTAATGAGTCATTTCTCTCAACAGTTTCAATATGACCAACAAATGTATTCAGGATTTCCTGACGCTGTTTCAGGCTTTCAAAGTCTGGTTCTGATTGTGGATAAAACTGAACTGTACTATCATAATAATTTTTAGCAAGCCTGTAATTACGTTGATCGTTGTAATAAATCTCAGCTAATCTTCTATAAGAAGCTGCTTTTATCACAGGACGTGCACCTTCTTGTCTAACCGATTCCTTAAAGTATTTTATTGCATTATCTTCTTCACCAAGTTTATAGGCAAAAGCTCCCATTTCATGATAGATCTTATCCTTATATTCCTTGTTTTTCCTATCCTTTAGAAGCTTGTCAAAGTATTTTTTTATTTTTTTTGTGTCAGATTCTTTAGCGAGATCATACACTTGAGCCATATTTAACCTCGAATAAAAGAACAGCTCATAGTTCGGGTTATTTTTTACACATTTATTGTAGTTTTCGTATGCAAGAGCATCAAATCCAAGGTCTTGATATACTTGGCCCAGAATGAAAAAATACCGTGCTCTCTTTTTATGATTACTTTCAAGTTCAACTGCCGGTTCAAGGTTGGCAATAACTTTTTCCCAATCAGTTTGAAGTTGATAAAAATATGCTTTTGCTAAGTGAAAGTTTTTTTGATTCTCCTTATTAAGCTCTTCCTTTTCAAGGAAGTCAATAACAGCTATTGTATTGTTTCTTTCCCCACGGAAAATAAACGTATACATTAGTCCAATAAGAGCTTCATGTCTGGTGTTGTCGTCTTCACCCTTAACATTCACATATTTATAGGTGTTTATAGCTTCTTCGAATTCACCTCTGTAATAACGAGCAGCTCCAACAGCAACATATGCATTATCATTCCAGTTTGAACCTTCATGGCGTTGAATAGATATTGAGGCCTTTTTTATGACATCTTCTAACTGGTCATCATAAACATTAGTTTGGGCTGTGTCGAGAGGGGGGTAAATATAAAGTACCTTTTCAAAGTTATCTTCAAACTGACCTCTTCGGTCTTCTTCGATTGCTTTGAGGTGTTCACGTGCAATCCAGTAGGCATTATATTTTGCATTAGTATCATGCCATGCCATACTTACCGGGTTACTTTTATTTACGGCACATGAAACTGAGATCAACAATAAAAATAAAAATATTAAGTTTTTAATAAATTGCATTTGATGCAGATAAATCGATTTATGTAGTAAACGTAAGAAAAGAAGGCGTAATTATACATTAATCAGGTATATTTTCGTAAATAAATATATAATTTTGCGGTGCATTAAAACAAAAACGCATTGAAAAGCAGAAAGACACTTTCTAACTGGTTGACTAACAGGTATCTGTTAATTATACGAAATGAAGAAAATTTCGCAGAAAAAACAACTGTGAGTTTTAATTATGCAAAACTTATAGTTGTTGGATTTGGATTATTTATAGTAATAACTGCTTTGTCATTTTTTCTTGTCACAACTGTTTTATCACAGTGGTTTGATCCACGTCATGCACAACAGCAGGTTAAAAGTCAAATGGTCGAATTCGACTTGAAACTTGATAGTATTGAGCAGGAGATGAACAAAAAGGATCTTTTGATATCAAGATTTCAAAAATTGTTAGCTGGAGATACACTTGAAACCCAGACTGAACTTAGTGAAAGATCATCTACAGATAAAAGTGAAAAGAAAGATCGCGATTTAGATGAGACTGAAATGGCATCAATTGACAGTGCTTTCAGGAAAAAATTCTCGTCGGTAAATAATGCTATTTTAACTTCAATGGTTGACGATGGTGAAGGAAGTGAATTACAGGAGATTGTTTTTTTCCCTCCTTTAAAGGGATTGGTTTCTTCAAAGTACAACCCAATAGATAACCATTATGGCATAGATGTCGTAGCTGTAAGTAATGACCCTGTAAAATGTGTGGCAGATGGAACGGTTATCTTTTCTGATTGGTCACAAGATGGAGGGTATACGGTTGCAGTACAACATGTTGGAAACTTAATTTCTGTTTATAAGCATAATTCAGCATTACTAAAGCAAACTGGTAATTTCATTCGTGGTGGAGACGTTATTGCATTAGTTGGAAATTCAGGGGAACTAACTGATGGACCACATCTTCATTTTGAATTATGGTATAATGGAAATAGTGTTAACCCTGAAGAATTTGTATCATTTTAAGCATACTATATAATGTTAAGAAAAGACGAAAAGAGAGACGCTGACAAAGCGACAACAGCCCACAACATCATTGGTAAAGGGACAACGTTAACAGGAGACCTTGAGACATTTGGAAATCTTGGTATTGAAGGGAAAGTAGTTGGAAATATTAAGACAAAGTCAAAAATAGCTGTTGGTCAATCTTCTTTAGTTGATGGTAATATCACAGCTCAGAATGCGGAAATCGCAGGTGAGGTGAAGGGAAGAATTGAAGTTAACGAAGTGCTTGTGTTAAAGCCATCGGCAGTTATTCATGGTGATATAATTACTAATAAACTCGTTGTAGAATCTGGCGCCAAATTCAACGGTGGTTGTAAAATGGGCGTTTCAATGGGAGAAATAAAGATTGGAGAAGCCACAAGACAAAACGGAACAGTATCAGGAAAAGAAAAAGCCCCAACAACCTGATAATTCTTATTTAAAATATAGTCAGCTAGCCCTTCAAATGGTAGTAATCATTGGATTGCTAACAGCTGCGGGGCATTGGGCTGATAAAAAGTTTGGGTTTGATACTCCCTGGTTAACCTTAACAGGTGCCATGCTTGGGACAGTAGGAGTATTAATTCAGCTTTATAATCAAATCAAGAATAATTGATCCTGATCAAATGCGAAATTACCTTATAGGATTAGCCGGAATATCGGTGGTTAGTATAGTTATGCTTTTTGTTATGAGCATCTTATACCCGCAGACCGGGCTTAATCTAAGTCAGAGCTATCTTGTTATATTCTTTGCATTTATAACCTTTTCTATTCATTCATTAATAGTAAAACTTGGTGATGAGAAACAAGTTGGGTTGATATTTATTGGCGGAGTAGTGGTGAAATTAATTTTTACAATTATGCTGATGTTGATAATAAAATTTCTCGATCCGGCCCATTTTGCAAACAAATTAGCCCTGCTTTCGGTGTTATACTTACTATATACACTGTATGAGGTAACCAGTCTGATCAAAGTATTAAACAAATAATTGACAAAAAAGTGAACAAAAATCTAATCAATTATTTTTTATTGATTCGATAATATCTACCTTTGCAGTCAAATTTAGAGTCCTTGAACTAAAACGATAGATGCAACGTACAAAAAGCCTCCTTTTTATCCTGAAATCGATAGCATTATCGATCGTTATTTCAATGATGTTTATCTCACCGCTTAGTGCGACTGCTTCAGAGCAGGCCTCAGGAGAGGGAGAGAGTTTTAATCCAGGAACGATGATCATGCACCACATCCAGGATGATTACATCTGGCACTTTGCTGATGGTCATTATGGTACCCTTTATTTACCGGTAATCCTTTATTCTGAGGATAGAGGTTTAGAGGTGTTCTCATCTTCTAATTTTTACAATGAAGATCATGAGGTTGTTCCATACAATGGTTATGAAATTCATCATGGTAAAATTCATAGAACTGAAGGTCACACTAAGGTTTGGGATTTTTCTATAACCAAGAACGTAGCTTTCTTATTCCTTACAATGTTAGTAATGATATTAGTCTTTACAGCAGTAGCAAGAGGATATAAGAAGCGTCCGGGTAAATCTCCTAAAGGTATTCAGTCATTATTTGAGCCAATTATCATTTTCGTAAGAGATGAGATTGTAAAGATGGCTATTGGAGAAAAGAAGTATGAGAAGTATTTGCCTTATATGCTTACCTTATTCTTCTTTATCTGGTTTGGTAACTTATTAGGTTTATTACCAGGTGCTGCAAACCTTACTGGTAACATTGCAGTGACAATGACTCTAGCATTTGGTACATTCTTATTGACTACCTTTAGTGGTAACAAACATTACTGGGGTCACATTTTCAATACTCCTGGAGTGCCTTGGTGGTTAAAGTTCCCATTACCAATTATGCCAGTGGTAGAATTCATTGGAATTTTTACAAAGCCGATTTCATTATTAATACGTTTGTTCGTGGCAATTACTGCAGGACACATTGTAATTCTTAGTATTATCGGTCTTACATTTATATTTCAAAGTGCATCTGTAGGTATCGGGGCAACAATTCTGACAATCTTCATTAACTTGATAGAGTTGTTGGTTGCAACGATCCAGGCATATGTATTCACATTATTCTCTTCAATGTACATCGGTATGGCAGTAGAAGAGCATGATGATCATCATTAATAAAGAATTTTAATTAGTTTTAACAATAAACGCTTAACATCATGTTGTTACAAATTTTAGCGGAGAACCTTGGTTTATTAGGTGCAGCTTTAGGTGCTGGACTAGTTGCGGTTGGCGCTGGTGTCGGTATCGGTAAAATTGGTAGTTCTGCAATGGAAGCTATGGCTCGTCAGCCAGAAGCTGCAGGTAAAGTTCAGACTGCTATGCTTATTATCGCTGCTCTTATCGAGGTAGTATCTCTTTTCGGTGTGGTTGTATGTTTCATCATCGCTACAGCTTAAAAGAATTATGGGTTGCGGGTTTGCCGCAACCCCATTTTATTGTTATACAGTAACCCTTAAGCGGAAAAAGAAATGGAATTATTATTACCGGGTGTTGGATTGATATTCTGGCAAGCATTAGGCTTCATTATCCTTTTGATTTTCTTAGGAAAATTTGCCTGGGGCCCGATATTAAACGCTCTTAAAATCAGAGAACAGTCAATTGACCAAGCATTAGAAGCTGCAGAAAAAGCCAGAGAAGATATGGCAAAATTGCAAGCTGAAAATAACAAGTTATTAGACGAAGCTAGATTAGAGCGAGATAAGATTTTAAAAGAAGCGAAAGAAGCTTCGGCGAAAATGCTTGATAAAGCTAAGGAAGATGCTTCCAAAACTACTGAAAAGATGATCGCTGATGCTAAAGCTTCAATCGATGCTGAGAAAAAATCTGCATTGAAAGAAGTTAAAAATCAAGTAGCTGAGCTTTCATTAGAGATAGCTGAAAAAGTTATTAAAAATCAACTTTCCGACGACAAGAAACAAAAGGATCTTGTTGAGGAGTATGTTAAAGACATCAACCTTAATTAATACAAATTATGTCAGAAATTCGGGTTGCATCGGTATATGCGAAGTCACTTCTTGAATTAGCACAAGAAAAGGGTGTACTTGAGGAAGTGAAGAAAGATATGGATATGCTTGACGAATTGTGTAAAGGCAGTCGTGAGTTTACTATGTTCTTGAAAAATCCGATTATTACAGAAGATAAAAAAGCGCAGGTTATTTCTAAACTCTTTAAGGGTAAAGTTTCTGACCTGACTTTAAGATTTTTCGAACTGCTTTCTAAAAAGGATCGTGAAGAATTTATGATTCTAATTCCTGAGCAGTTTAATCAGCGTTACAATGAAATTAAAGGTATTGTTGATGTTTCTGTAGTATCTGCAGTGGAAGTTGATTCAACATTAATGAAAGAGTTTGAATCATTGAGCAGAAAGTTCTCTGATAAAACTCCAAACATTTCTACCAAAGTTGATCCATCATTAATCGGTGGTTTTATCCTTACTATCGGAGACAAAAGATTGGATCAATCTGTTAAGGGTAAATTAAATAAAATAAAACAAGCAATTACGAAATAAAGGCACTGACCTTAATTATAAACTTTAATTAAAAGAAAATGGCGGACGTAAGACCTGACGAAGTTTCAGCAATACTGAGGGAAGAGCTCTCAGGAGTAAGATCTGAAGCCGAACTTCAAGAAGTAGGTACAGTATTAACTATTGGTGACGGTGTTGCCCGTATATACGGTTTGACTAAAGCTCAGTCTGGAGAATTATTAGAATTCGATAACGGAACTAAAGCGATGGTATTGAACCTTGAAGAGGACAATGTCGGTGCTGTAATCCTTGGAGATGCTGAAGGTATCAAAGAAGGAGACTCAGTAAAGCGTACTGGTAAAATTTCATCAATCAAAGTTGGTGAGGGAATGCTTGGACGTGTTGTTAACATGTTAGGTAATCCGATCGACGGTAAAGGTGCAATCGAAGGTGAAACTTTCGAAATGCCACTAGAGCGTAAAGCTCCAGGTGTAATTTATCGTCAGCCGGTAAATGAGCCACTTCAAACTGGTATCAAGTCAATCGATGCGATGATTCCAATCGGTAGAGGTCAGCGTGAGTTGATTATCGGTGACCGTCAGACTGGTAAAACTGCCGTTGCGATTGATACTATTATAAATCAAAAAGAATTTTATGACAGAGGAGAGCCTGTTTACTGTATCTATTGTGCAGTTGGACAGAAAGCTTCTACTGTTGCACAGGTGGTAGCTGCCCTTGAAAAAGCTGGCGCAATGGATTACACTGTTGTTGTATCTGCTGCTGCTTCTGATTCAGCTCCAGAGCAATTCTATGCTCCATTTGCTGCTGCTGCTATCGGTGAATACTTCAGAGATACTGGTCGTCCTGCACTTGTTGTTTATGATGACTTGTCTAAGCAGGCTGTTGCTTACCGTGAGGTATCTCTACTTCTTAGAAGACCTCCGGGACGTGAAGCATACCCTGGTGACGTATTCTATCTTCACTCAAGATTACTTGAAAGAGCTGCGAAAGTTATTAACAATGACGAAATCGCTGCTAATATGAACGACCTTCCTCCTTCATTAGTAGGTAAAGTTAAAGGTGGTGGTTCATTAACGGCTCTTCCAATTATCGAAACTCAAGCTGGTGACGTTTCTGCTTATATCCCGACAAACGTAATTTCGATTACTGATGGTCAGATCTTCCTAGAAACTAACCTATTCTTATCTGGTATCAGACCTGCAATTAACGTTGGTATCTCTGTATCTCGTGTAGGAGGTTCTGCTCAGATTAAGTCTATGAAAAAAGTAGCAGGTACGCTTAAGCTTGATCAGGCTCAGTTCCGTGAACTTGAAGCATTTGCTAAGTTTGGTTCTGACCTTGATGCTGCAACTAAATTAACAATTGACAGAGGTAGAAGAAACCAAGAGATTCTTAAGCAGCCTCAATTTTCTCCACAGTCAGTTGAAGAGCAAGTAGCTATTATTTATGCTTCAACTAAAGGTAAACTTGATAAAGTACCTTTAGATAGAGTTAAGGAATTCGAGTACGAATATCTTGACCTACTTAAAGCTCAACACAGCAATGTACTTGAAAGCCTTAAAGCTGGAAAATTTGATGACGAGATTACCTCAACATTAGGTACTGTTGCTGAAAATTTAGCTAAAAAATATTCTAATTAATAAACATTAAACAGGCAACATAACGTTGCCTGTTAACCTGCTTAACAAGCTTTAACGAATGGCGAATTTAAAGGAAATAAAAAGCAGAATTAATTCGGTAGTTTCAACCCAGCAGATCACCAAAGCGATGAAAATGGTGTCGGCTGCTAAACTTCGAAGAGCACAAGATAGCATCATCCAGATGAGACCTTATGCTGATAAGCTTTCTGCAATTTTAGGAAAGGTTTCATCAGGTCTTTCAGAGGATAGTGATGTATCTAGTCCTTATGCTGAAGAGAGAGTGGTTGAAAACGTTTTGCTTATCGTTATAAGTTCGGATAAAGGTTTATGTGGATCTTTTAACACTAATGTTATAAGAACAGCTTCAAATCATATTGAAGAGAACTATTCCGAGCAATTAAAACAGGGTAAAGTGACTATTTTACCAATTGGTAAAAGAGCAAATGATCACTTTCGCAAGCGTGGTTTTAATGTTGAATCTCAATTTGCAGAGATTTTCCTGGATCTTAGCTTTGCTGCAGTAAGAGATGCTGCAGAATTCGCCATGAAAGGATTCGTTGATGGAAAATATGATAAAGTTGAGATAGCTTATAATGAATTCAAAAATGTTGCTACTCAAGTATTAAGAGTTGAGCAATTACTTCCTTTGGTTCCATCCGAGAAAAAGGAAGATGAAGAAATGAGCAATATCGAATATATATTCGAACCTGATGAATCATATATTATCACTGAGCTTATTCCTAAGAGCCTTAAGATTCAGCTTTACAAGGCTGTTCTTGAGTCAAATGCTTCTGAGCATGGTGCTCGTATGACTGCAATGGATAAGGCAACTGATAATGCAGGAGAGTTGTTGAAAGACTTGAGATTAACTTATAACAGATCTCGTCAGGCAGCAATTACTACTGAAATCCTTGAGATCGTTTCAGGTGCTGAAGCCCTAGGAAAGTAATTTCTTACTAAGATAAATTTTAAAAGCCTGTTCAGTTTGGACAGGCTTTTTTTTGTTATTTTATATTAGTGAATCTAAAAGAGACATATCGCTTAATTCAAGCTTTAAGCCTGGACATCACTTCTGGTGCATGGTGTTGCCTTATGGCGATATCTACAGTGCTTGATATTGAAGTTAAATGGCACGAGCAATTTCTGCTAACTTCAGCAGTCTGGTTAATATATACCATAGATCATTTGCTTGATGCTCATAAGATTGATGCACATGCAATAGCCTTGAGACATTCCATTCATCAGCAGTTCAAAATACCGATAATTACTTTTGCCATACTGATTATAATATGTTCATTATATTGTATAACCCTGCTTGATGATGATATTCTTAAAGGTGGCCTTTGGTTATGTGGGTTGGTTCTATTGTATTTTGGTATCGTTCATTTTATAAAAGGAAGGTATTTTATAATAAAAGAATTTGCAGCAGCTTTAGTTTATTCTACCGGAATCGTATTAATTCCATGGGTTAGAATTGAAGAATATCACTTTTACCTTTTACTCTTTCATATTCAGATATTTCTTCTTGCCTATTGCAATATCTTAATTCTTGCCTGGTTTGATGCCAGAAAGGACAATTACCAAAATCAAAATTCTGTAATTCTAACTAAAGGGCTAAAGCTTACAGTAAGAGTTACTAATGTTTTATTAGGAATATTTTTCGTCCTTAATGTTGTTATTTTATTCTTTGTAAAGCCTGGTCTTACTGGGTTTAGTTTATTTCAAATCGTATTTCTTCTAATGGGGCTTACCTTATCATGGATTTTTACCTATCCAAATGACTTCAGAAAGAATGAAATTTATAGAACTATTGGCGATTTGATATTTCTTTATCCATTTTTAGTAATATGGATAAAGTAAGACCATCCTATAATAGAATTTCATCGTTTTACGATTATCTGGGAGACCTGGTGTTTAAAGGTGAAATCATGCAATCACAAATTGATGTATTAAATAAATATTATGGTAAGAATATTTTAATTCTAGGAGCTGGATCTGGCAGGGCATTAAATTATATAAAAATACATCCTGATTCAAAAATTACTCTTGTTGATATAAGTGAAGGCATGAAAAATGAATTTATGAAACAGGAAGTAAGCAGTAATTCTAATGTTCAATTTCAACTTGAGGATGTCTTTCATTTTAATCACGGAGGCAAATACTCTCTTATCATTTTCCCCTTTTTTCTTGATCAATTTTCAGAAGAATTTATTTCTGATTATCTATCTAGATTAAGTAATGACCCCTTAATTAGTAAATCTGATATTTGCATAATCGATTTTAACATACCCCGGACCTTTAGGCAAAAAGTTATCGAAAAGTTGATGATTTCATTTTTCAAGTTGACAACGGGGTTGAAGCAAACTTCCATTCCGGACATATTTGATGCAGGTGACTTTGTTTTCAAAAACAGGTCAAAAAGCATAGAATATTATTATAACAGGTTTATTAAAACAGTTATATATACTTCTGCACAATAATTTCTTTTGTTACCAATTGTTTTCTTCGTAAATTTTGTAGGTCAACCAACTTATAAAAATGAAAATTTTAAAATATTCATTAGTCCTAATATTACCTGTTTTGGTAGTTCTGAGTTTTTATCAAAAGGGAATATCCACTTATTTTCCAATAATTTATGCTTTTGGGATCATCCCTTTATTGGAATTAATTTTTAAACCTGACCCAACAAATATATCCTCAGTTGAAGAGGAGTTGAGGAAAAAGGATCTGAGATATGACTTAGTTGTATACCTTATGGTTCCAGTTCAATATTTTGTACTATTTATGTTTCTTTTCAATTTTACCAGACTAGACCTGGTATTATATGAGAAAATAGGAATGGTACTTGGGATGGGTATGATGTGTGGTGTGATTGGAATTAATGTGGCTCATGAGTTAGGACATAGAAAAAAGGATTATGAGAAAGTAATGGCCAGAATGCTATTGCTCACTTCGTTGTACATGCATTTTTATATTGAGCACAATCGTGGACATCATAAGAATGTTTCAACTCCCGAAGACCCGGCAAGTGCGCGATATAATGAAACAGTATATGGTTTTTATTTTAGATCAATTTATAATTCATATATGTCAGCCTGGAAAATTGCCAATGACCAGCAACGTAAAAATAGGAGCGCTGTTTTTTCTCTTAAGAATGAAATGCTTCAATATCAGTTAATTCAGATATTATTTTCAATTGGTGTATATTTTCTTTTTGGTATTGAAGGGCTATTGGCATTTTTAGGGGCAGCATTAATTGGTATTTTGTTATTAGAAACAGTAAACTATATTGAGCATTATGGTTTGCAACGTAAACAAGTATCTGAAGGCAGGTATGAACGAGTTTTGCCATTGCATAGCTGGAATTCTGACCATGTTGTAGGTCGCTTGATGCTTTTTGAATTAAGCAGACATTCTGATCATCATTATATAGCTTCACGTCCATATCAAATATTAATGCACCATGATAATTCTCCGCAAATGCCAACTGGTTACCCAGGGATGATGATAATGGCATTATTTCCTCCAATATGGTTTAAAATAATGAATAAAAAGGCAGATGATATTCGAAACCTTGTAAGTGTAGCCTGACACTATTATTATTACATAAGTTCATGTTTAAAAATTGATATGTCAAGGCAAATTTTATTGTTTTTCATTATTCTTCTATGTGTCTCTTGTTCATCAGAAAGTACTGATTTAAAATCAGGGCAGTTTTCATGGTCTGATCCTGAAATTGTGGATTTATACTATGCATCACAATCCAGAGATATAGATAAAATCAAGAAATATCTTTCCGGTAATAATTTGAATACAGTATTGCATTCCCTAAACATAATTTCCAGTATTCCTTCTGAAGAATTTAATGATGTATTAATTAAGCTATTAGAGTCAGATAATTTTCAGGTTAAAAAGGATGCTATCTATGCTTGCGGACAAATTAGATCACCTGAGCTATTAGAAGAATTGATAAAATTAAGTGGAGAAATAAAAGATGAACAACTGAAAAGAGAATTGCTTACAGCTATAGGGAAGTTTGCTGGAAAGGAGCCGATTTCATTTTTGTCTGATTATAAACCCACATCAGAATTAGAGTTTGAAGGACATGCAAAGGGTCTGTTTCATTGTTTGTTAAATAATAATCTGACAAGCGGTGCCGTAAGAATAATGGTAGCTTATGTTGGAAATAAAGCTTTATCCATCAATACAAGGCGATATGCTGCCGGTTTTTTGGGGCGCTTACCTGCAGGGTTTGATTTAAATAGTTTTGCTGGTGAGTTGAGAGAGGCTTTTAGTGTCTCTGATGATATTGAAGTTAAGCAACATCTCCTCATAGCTTTCGGCCATTGTAACAGAGATGTCAAAGTGCTAAATATACTCAAAGAAATATCTTCTTCGGTTGATGAAGATTTTCGATTTCGGGTTTTGGCCGTACAATCATTAAAGTATTTCCCCTATATTGAGGGTAGGGATGCAATATTTAAAGCGGCAAAATCTGAAAACATCAAAGTTGCTAGCGAAGCAGGAAACTACCTTCTTAACCTCGGAAATTCTAATGATGCTGTAAAGTATCTAAGTTTAGGAGCCGAACAAAATAACCTTTATTCATCAGCCAAATTGCTAGAGGCTGCCTGCAAATTTGGAGATAAAGCTATTTTAGATAAAGTAATGCCATTTACTAAAAAATCATTTTTAAATAACTCAGATCCATACAGTAAAGCAGTACTAATACCACTTTTAGCATTTGATGAGAAAGGGAATGAATTCCTATCCGATTTGGCAAAGAATGGAGAACATGCTGTAATTAGAACTACAGCATTCAATAAATTGAAAGATCGTTTATTAGCTGATTATAAGGAAGATAAATCATCAACAGGAACTTATTACAAATTATTTGCTCAGCTTCTATTTTCAAATGATACGGTAATTTCTAAGCAAACTTCAGGGTTATTTATGAGTAATGATCTTGGGCTTTCAGAATCAATCGATGAAAGTGTAAAAGCAAGAATAGATACTACTAACTATCTTAAAAGCTTTAAATTCTTTTTATCAACTGGTAAAAAACCGGATAATGCAGAACTTTATACAACATCTGCATTCGACGTGAGTGAGTTGGCTGCTTATCCAGATACTATTAGTGCAAGAATTGTTACTGATCAAGGAGTTATAGACCTTGATCTTTACCCACTAGAAGCTCCAATTACAGTTTTAAACTTTATTAGTTTAACCAGGTCTGGGTATTTAGTCAATAACCATTTTCATAGAGTTGAGAATAATTTTGTTATTCAGGATGGCTGTGCAAGAGGCGATGGCTACGGACATCCTTCATATAAAATTATATCCGAATTTAACTCTTTAGGTTTTGACAAAGGAGTATTGGCAATGGCTAGTTCAGGAAGAGATACAGAAAGTAGCCAGTGGTTTATCACTCATAGGTTTTCCCCTCATCTGGATGGAAATTATACTGTCTTTGGTCAAGTTAAAAATGGAATGGAGAATGTTTTTAACATTCAGGTCGGGTCACAGGTTATCGATATAGAATTTGAAAATACTAATACTGGTCAATGAAGAAAATCATTAAATTATTTATGTGGATCCTTTCTGCGGGAGCAATCCTTTATGTTTTTGCATTAGGGTATATTTATTTTGATCAGGAACGATTTTTATTCCATCCTGTCAAACTAAATGAAGACTATATATATCAATTTGATGGAGAGTTTGAAGAAGTTGAAATTCCTGTAGCCAATGATATTTATCTAAATGGATTATGGTTTCGAGCAGAAAATTCTAAGGGACTGGTAATTTTTTTTCACGGCAATGCTGGAGCGATAGATAAATGGGGACAATATTCAACATTTTATCTTCAAAATGGCTATGACTTCTTTGTTTATGATTATCGCGGGTATGGAAAAAGCGAAGGAGAAATTGAAAACACTAATCATCTGCTTATTGATGCTCTTGTAGTATATGATAGTATTACCGATGTTACCAATGTTAGTAATCCGATAATTTCCGGGTATTCCTTAGGTTCGGGTATAGCTAGTTATGTAGCTTCTGAACGAGATGTTAAGGCATTAATGTTATTTGCTCCGTATTATTCTTTAAGAAAGACTGCTATAGATGCTATGCCCTTTTTTCCGGGCAATATAATGCGCTACAATATTGAAACGGCTAATTACATGAGAGAGATTAATTGTCCGGTATATATTTTTCATGGATTAAATGATAGATTAATTCTTCCTGATCAATCTTTACAATTAACAGAAATACCAGGTACAAGAGTCAAAAGATTCACGTATAATGATGTGGCCCATGATGTATTTGGCAACTCTTTAGTAGAAAAGGATGTACAAAGCGTTCTCAGTAATATTGACTAAATATAAAGCAGCTCTTTAATCTCTTTTCCTTCCTTTTCAATGATATTTTTAAGAATCATTGAGGCATGAACCCGGCTATTTTCGATAAACCATTTATTGGTTTTTAATCCACCACAAATTACTCCTGCCAGATAAATGTTATTGACATTTGTTTCCATTGTATTTTCATCATAAGCCGGTGTCTTATTATCATCATTACCAATTTGGACACCTGTTTCTATCAGGAATGAAAAATCAGGTTGATAGCCAGTCATTGCTAATACATAGTCATTATCAATTGTGATCTTCTGCTGATTTTCTGATTGTATTTCAACAGTATGTTCAGATATTGAAGTTATTTCACTATTGAAGTAAGCTTTAATTGAACCTTCTTTAATCCTGTTTTCTATATCAGGTTTTACCCAATATTTAACCGAAGGGCTAATTTCACTTTCACGGATAACCATAGTTACTTTGGCTCCTTTTCTATAGGTTTCGAGTGCAACATCTACGGCGCTATTTGCAGCACCTACTACTATTATTTCCTGTTTATAATAAGGGTGTGGCTCATCATAATAATGTTTTACCTTGGAAAGCTCTTCTCCTGGGACATTTAACATATAAGGCAAATCATAAAACCCTGTAGCGATGATAATGTATTTAGCTTCGTAACTTCCTTTAGAAGTAGAAATTATATATTTATTAGAGGATTCATTTATAGATTTTACAGACTCATAGAGCTTGGTGTTTAGGTCAAAATATTGGGCAACTCGTCGGTAGTATTCAAGTGCTTCAGCTCTGGTAGGTTTATTTCCATGGCTTACAAAAGGAATATTACCAATTTCAAGTCTATCGCTTGTTGAAAAGAATGTCATGTTATACGGATAATGGTAGATGCTATTTACGAGACAACCTTTGTCAATTACTGTGTGTGAAAGTCCATTATTTTTTGCCTCTATTGCACATGCCATTCCGATTGGTCCGGCTCCGATAATTGCTACATCGTATGATTCAGTTACCATTAGTCTGTTTTTTCAATTTCATAAATTGATTTACCAATTTATTAACGAGAGTAAAAAGATAGTGTTTTATTAATAAATAGACATTTTCACTTATTATTATTTTATATTTTGCCACCATAGCAAAACAAAAAAGGCTTATCAGGTTACCGATAAGCCTTTTAATTAATATAAATATTTTTTAATTAGAATACTCAAAAGTTCCATACTCTGAGTGCACAGTTACTTTTGCTGAATCATTTTCTTCTACATGACCAATAATCTGAGCATCAATATTAAATGATTTACTTATTTTAATAATTTCTTCTGCAGTTTCTCCATCTGTATAGATTTCCATCCTGTGACCCATATTGAAAACCTTGTACATTTCTTTCCAATCAGTTTTACTTTGTTCCTGAATCAACTTAAATAAAGGAGGTATTTCAAACATCTTGTTTTTAATGACATGAACATTATTTATGAAATGCAATACTTTAGTTTGGGCTCCTCCTGAACAATGGACCATACCATCAATTTTGTCTCTGAAGGATTTTAATATTTCAATTATTACCGGAGCATAGGTTCTTGTTGGGGCTAGAACTAATTTACCAGCATCAACAGTTACGCCATCAACTTTATCATTAAGCTTCATCCTTCCGCTGTATACCAGATCAGATGGAACCGAAGGATCGAAACTTTCAGGGTATTTTTGAGCCAGGTAATTAGCAAATACATCATGTCTAGCCGATGTCAGACCATTACTTCCCATGCCGCCATTATATTCATTTTCATAGGTTGCCTGACCATAACTGGCTAAACCAACGACTACATTTCCAGGTTTGATATTTTTATTATCAATAACATCCGATCGCTTCATTCGGGCTGTTACCGTACTGTCAACAATAATAGTTCTTACAAGGTCACCTACATCAGCAGTTTCTCCACCAGTAGACCTGATTTCAAGCCCATTATCACGAAGCATCTGCAGAACTTCTTCAGTTCCATTAATTATTTCAGCAATGACTTCGCCGGGAATAAGGTTTTTATTTCTTCCAATTGTTGAAGACAATAAAATTGGACCTGTTGCACCGACACAAAGCAGATCGTCGGTATTCATAATTACAGCATCTTGTGCAATTCCTTTCCAAACAGAGATATCACCGGTTTCTTTCCAGTATAAATATGCGAGCGAAGACTTCGTTCCTGCACCATCTGCATGCATTACTGTACACCATTCATCATCTCCTCCCAGATAGTCAGGGATGATCTTACAAAACGCTTTAGGGAACAGTCCTTTGTCAATGTTCTCGATTGCTTTATGTACATCTTCTTTTGATGCGGATACACCGCGCTGCATATATCTGTCTTGCATGGTATTGTAAATTTTTACAAAAATAAGAAAGCCTCTTATAAAAGAGGCTTTCAAATCAAAATAACTTATGAATTAATAAAGGCCATCACCATCACCGTCGTCTTTATATAGGCTGTCACCATCATCAACCTTTTTCTTTTCCTCAACTTTCTTTTCTCCTTCTTTTGGTTGTTGCCCTTCTTCTTGCTGCTGTTGTTGTTCAAGCAGGAGTTGCTGTCTGCGTTCCTGCTCTTTTTTAATTCTTTCTTCTTCAGCTTTTCTTTCTTCTTCTTCTATTCGTTGTCTGATCATTTGCTCCCTGGCTTGAACAGCCTCCAGATTATATCCCGTAACTCTAAATTCAGTACGCCTGTTTTCCTGGTGTTTATCTTCAGAACATTCCACACCATTAGCACATTCATTTTTAAGCTGTGTTTCACCATACCCTATAGGAATTAATCGGTTTTCATCAATTCCCTGGCTAATGATATAGTCTACGGCACTCTGAGCCCTTCTTTGACTCAAGTCCAGGTTATAAGCATCTGCTGCACGACTATCGGTATGTGAGCTTAACTCAATACTTATATCAGGATTATCTCTAAGTATGGTTACCAGTTTATCCAATTCTCTTGCTGCGTCAGGCCTGATGTCAGCTTTATCAAGGTCGTAATAAATGTTTTCAAGCTCAAATACTGTTTTGGTATTGACTTGAAGTAGGGTTAAGCTGGTATCCAGATTGACAACGGTTCGATATTTTTCCAGCTGAGACTTATCGACACCTTTATCATTTGTAGAATATCTTAATCTTGTTGTAAAGTATTCAGGTTTTTCACCAACAATTAAGTAGTTAGACTCAGGGGTGACTTTCATCTTAAACTTACCATCACCATCAGTAAAGAATCGCTCAAGAAGCTTACCGGTTTCGTTAAATACCTGTACCCTTGTATTTTCTAACGGTTCAATTTTACCCTGGTCATTACTTAGAGTTTGAACAGTTAAGAAGTAATCTACTACTTTATATTCCGGATCATTGTTTACGAATACATAAATATCATCGTCACCAACACCTGATGGTCTGTTTGAAGAAAAAAGACCTCCTAACGGATATGTATAAGTAATTGCAAAGTCATCATAAGCAGAGTTAATTCCTTCACCTAAATTTTCAACTTCAATAACTCCATCATTTCTTGTTGCCCTGAATAAATCTAGTCCACCAAACCCTGGTAGCCCGTCAGAAGAGAAATATAAAGTTCCGTTTTCATGAACATATGGGAACATCTCATTTCCTGGTGAGTTTATTTCGGCACCCAAATTTTTTATTGCCCTAAAATTTCCATAGGCATCCATTTGTGCAGAATAAAGGTCAACACCACCGTATCCACCAGGTCTGTTAGAAGCAAAATATAATGTACGACCATTAGCACTAAACACAGGGCTGCTGGTCCAGTATCCTCTTTCATTGATCTTCATCATACGAGGTTCAGACCAGGACTCAGTTCTTTTATTATAGCGTGTAATAAAAAGATTAACCTCTTCACGTCCCTTTTTCTTACCGGTATTTCCTTTAGCATAGATAATTGTAGTCCCATCATCATTAATGGCAATAGTCCCATCGTTTACATTTGGGTCGTTGATATTTGGAACCTCTTCTATATTATTGTAATCAATACCACGGTCTGTGAAAGGAGCTTTATAAATATTACTAAAGCCTTGTCCTGTGGCCTTATAAACTTTATTACTACTTCGTGTACTTGTGAAATACACGTATCCATCGTGATAAAATGGCGCATAATCAGCTCCGGAAGTATTTAGCTCTCTTACCGGAACGACCTCGTAATAACTTTTTTTCTCCTTGATTTCTCTTATTTTTTCAAGGTTTTTTATCTCAGTATTTGCGTAGGTAGTAAAGTAATCAGGGGTTATTGAGTCAGTCTGATTAATAAAAGACTTTAACTGATTCTCGGCTAGATCATATTTTTGGTTATCCAATAATGCCAATCCATAATAAAACTCTGCTGTATCATTTTTTATACCTTGATCAAGAGCCTTTTTATAATATGGTTCAGACTGCTTTAGCCTGTTACTTAATCGGTATGATTCAGCAATTCTAAAGTTAGCTTCTGCAGGTAATACATTTTTTTTGGCATACTTTTCATAAATGGGTATGGCCTCTTCATAAAAGCCCCTTTTATAAAGCTTTGTTGCATTTTTATGTAGGTCTTTTGCTCTTTGTCCTACCACTGTGTAAGGCAGGCAAAATAAAGATATCAATGTGAAAATGAATAGCCTGTTGATCATAACCTTAAATCAATTATTTTAAACAGTTGAAGGCAACCATTTATTTAACCATGAATCTTTAATACTAATAACGAATGCCTCATCAAAATCTTTTTTGGAAGTCACCGCTGTATTAAAAATTTTAGTAGTTGGTTGTAATGATCCTTCTGAAACTGATTTTTTTATTTCGCCGATCGTTTTAGAATTAATCAAATCATTATTATCTAAATATAACACTTTTGTTCTATCAAAGAAGTTAATATTAAGCTTATTGCCTAATTCTTTGATGAAATTTACCGAAGAATCGATGGAACATCCTGAAGCGCCATGAACATCTTCATTAACCGCAATTACTATAAATCTGTTAAAGGCAAAATCTCCAGCTGCTGACAATGCTTTTCCGTGAGCAGCCCACTGATCTAGAAATGTATATAAGACAGGTCTTAACTCTTCCTGCTCGTCATCTGTTAAATTTCTGTCTGCCTGATAAACCCATAACCTTGAATGGTCGGGAAGTTCATTAAAAGATACTACCATAATTTATTCCTTTTATAGAATAACGAAAAATTAAATTCAAATGTTAAATACAGTTGTAAATAAGCAAAAATTAGTCCAATGCAACATCAAAATACTTTTTGAAAGGGATTAATTTTTCCAAGACGCTGATTGTTTTATTTTTAATATCATCACTAGTCAGATCTTTATCATCTAAGGTTGTAGATGCAACAAAGCTTTTGTACTTCAGAAGCTCTATTTGAGGATTTTCTTTGTCATATCCTTTTGGTGGATTTTTTAGTCTTTCCCCTTCCATTTGACCAAATGTATTTTTGAAATCCGGATTATTAATGATTTTTTTTAATTCATCTCCATTATAATCAATTTCTTGTCTGATAGCCTGTAACCTTTGAGGTTCTGGCAACCATATTCCTCCACCAACCATGGAGTTTCCTGGCTTTATACTAATATAGAACCCAGGTTGATGTACCGCTTTACCTTCCTCAGAAAAAGCAGCAGCAAAATTAGTTTTGTATGGAGTTTTATCTTTAGAAAACCTTATGTCCCGGTTAATTCTGAATACGCACTTTTTTGGGTCGACAATTTGTTGAAGTGAAGGATCTTTTTCGGCTAATCCTGTAATAACTTCAGTTATAAATTGGATAAATTCTTGTCTTGCTTCTTTATATCGAGATCTGTTTTCTTCAAACCAGTCTTTATTATTGTTGTTTTCAAGGTCAGATAGAAAACGTAGTGTCTTTTTCATATTACTTGCTTTTGGCCTTACGGATATAATAAATATAATCTGTAGGAATGGGATTTATATTGTTTTGAGAGAGCAATTGTGATATTTGAGCTCTATGATGAGTTCCGTGATTAACAATATGCATTAAGATATCTTCAATGGCAGTCGTGTAGCCTTTACCTGCAAGACTGTTATAAGACAGTACCTTATTAAGGTCTTGATTTTGAATTAGATCAAGAAATGATTTTAGATGTTGATCGTTGTGTTTTTTTAAATCTTCCGGATCATGTTCTTGCCAAATTTCGAATTCTGAAGATGTATTTTGTATTCTTGAAAGCCAAATATCCTGAGCATTAATTATGTGAGAAAGCAATCTTCTGAATTTGCCATCATAGACCTTGTTTGAGACAAGGTGATTGCACACATCCTCATTTAACTGATGATTAAACTCAAATAGCTTTTTCATAATAGATTATAATCTAATCGGGGAAACAGTATTTTCTTAGTGCTAGGAATTCCTTTGGGGTTGCTTCCTGGAACTTTTCAGGTGTTTCAAATCTATTTTTTGCCTCTTCAACAAAGCACCTGCAATATTCAAGGGCTTTTCGGTCTCCCAGTTCATTATTTACATCCTTTTGGCAATCCTGAATCAATAGGCTCTCAACTTCGGGAGTCCATTTTGAAAAATCTGGTTCCAGACATTTTGCTTTGATTGAAGTTAACCCTTGTTCGGTTAGGTTCTTATTCATGTCATCGAATGTTTCAAACAATGACTGCATTTCGTTTAGGACACAGTTACAGTATTTACCAGTTTTTTCATCACTGTACACTTGAGAGTATGTTGCAGCGCACTGTTCAAGAAATGCGTTTTTATTTTCTTCAGACCAATCTGCTGAGAACTCACATGATTCGGCAATATCATTAACTTCTGCATCAGAAATCTGACCTGCAATTTCAGGTGTTGGATATAAGTTGCCCAGTTTCTCAAGGATACAAGAGCAGAAAGTAGTGTCTCCATCATTGTTGGTAATGCAATCATTCAAAAATTGCTTTTGATCTTCTTCAGGCCAGGGGTGGCCATCAAGGCACCCTTTGTATACCAATGAGGCTTGTGATGCATCTGCCCTGACAGAAGCTTCGAAGGAGGAAAAAACAATCTGAGCCTTTTCTAAAGAACATGAACAAAACTTATCGGTTTCCTTCCCAAGAACTTCTTCCCACTTTGATTTACATGAATTTATAAACAGTTTCTCCTGATTATTAGTCCATGTTTGCCCATAAGAAATGGAAATGCTGAATAACAATATGGCTACTATAAAATGTACCTTCATTAATTTGATTTTAATGTTACTTCTAATTTCTCAAGTCCAATACTCCGAGAAGCTTTAACCAGTATAAGAGAATTGCTAATGGGATTATCCTGGAGATATTGAATCAAATCATCTACAGTTTTATATGAACCTGCAGATTGCATTGTTGCCTTAGCCTCACTCATTTTTTCTCCTACAAAAAACACATTTTGGATTCCGTTATTGTTCAGCCATTCACCGATTTTCAAATGTTCATTCTGTGAAGTCTCTCCAAGCTCATTCATATCACCGAGAATTGCTGCTTTAGATTTTGCAGGCATTGCCTTAAGGTTTTCCAGTGCTGCAGCCATAGAGGATGGATTAGCATTATATGCATCCATAATTACAGTATTTGTTTTCCCCTTGATAATTTGAGATCGGTTATTCTTGGGTTCGTAGTTATTTATTTTTGTACAAGCCTCACTTAGTTCAACTTTAAAATACCTGGCAATGCATAAAGCCGCCGAAATGTTGATAAAGTTATAACTACCCAACATTTTGCTGGTTTGTATCTCCATATTTTCTGGTTGATACTCAACAAATGGGTTGGCCTCAATAAAATTACACTCGAAATAATCGCCTTTTGCCGGATACATTATCGGGTTTACAAACCTTTTGGCCATGTTAGATAGAATCTCATCTGTACTATTAATAAAGACCACACCATTAGTTTCAATAAGGTGTTGATATAATTCTGACTTACCTCGTATAACGCCTTCAAATCCACCGAAACCCTCTGTATGTGCCTTGCCAATATTAGTTATCAGTCCATAATCGGGTAAAGCTATTGAAGTTAATTCTGAAATGTCACCGATTTTATTTGCTCCCATTTCGATGATCGCAAAATCCGTTTCTTTTGGGCAATTCAAAATTGTAAGTGGCACTCCTATATGATTATTCAAATTTCCCTGTGTTGCCCAGACATTAAACTTTGCAGATAGGGCCTCTCTGATAAGTTCTTTGGATGTAGTTTTTCCATTACTACCTGTTATTCCGAGCACGGGAAAATCCCAGGTCTTGCGATGGTACCTTGCAAGATCTTGCAGAGCCAATAGACCATCCTCAACTAAAAAGATTTTATCATTGTCTGCATACTTCTCATCGTCAACAACAGCAAAGCTTGCTCCTTTCTTTATTGCTTCTAATGCTAATTTGTTTGCATTAAAGTTTGGACCTTTAAGTGCAAAAAACATTTGTCCGGAAAGGTCCTTCCTTGTATCAGTTCCTACTCCGTTAGGACAATTTAAAAACAATTCATAAAGCTTTTGTGTAGTTACCATTGTTAAACTATAAGTGTTTGCTGCTTATTTATTAATTTATCGGAAATTTACTAAAACATAAACTCTCTGATGAAGTATTCTTTTATTGTTTTATGCCTTATAACATTTTTTAGCGTTCAGGGGATCAAAGCACAAAACATTAAACCAATAAGTGAGGAGAATCATCCGTATAATCTCATTAGCAACTATGAAAATGTGTTTTCAGGTGGATTAAATTCACCGCTTTTCAATAGAATAGATTTGAACCTTGACGGCATTAAAGATGTTGTGTTTTTTGAAAAAACAACAGAAAAAATATATCCATATATAAAGGATGGTGATAGTTATATTTATTCACCTCAATATATAGATAACTTTCCTGAAGAATTCAGAAGCTGGATGGTGTCTTATGATTTTGACGGAGATGGTAAAAACGACCTGTTTGCCAAGTCTCCATTTGGTGTAATAGTTTTTAAGAATACATCTATTGACGAACTCTCTTTTGAAATATATTCCGAGGTGCTTTTAACCGAAGGAACCTCAGGATCGATTAATATTCAAATAAATTCAACTGATATTCCTTCATTAACAGATATAGATGGCGATGGTGATGTTGATCTATTTGCTTTTTATTTTGCAGGGACAGGAACGATTGAATTTCACCGGAATATGGCTGTTGAAAACTATGGGCGTACTGATACACTAGCTTTTGTAAGGGAGTCAAGGTCATGGGGGAATATTCAAGACTGTGGATGTGGACAATTGATTCCTTTGGATGAACAATGTCTTACAAATGGTAGAGAGCTACATGCAGGAGGGAAGTCAATTTTGATAGCTGATATTAATGGTGATGATAAGTTTGATCTCTTATATGGTGACGAGTTTTGTGAATCTGTAGCTTATTTAATAAATCAGGGCACTAATGAAGCTCCGGAGTTTTCGATTTCTTCGTATCCATGGCCAAATGAACCTTCTGGTGGATTTCAAGCTCCATATTTATGGGATGGTGAATCATCAGACTCACTCATATTGGTTCCAAATGTTTTTGGCAATGATGGCTATGTTTATGACTTCAGTAGAAGCGTGAATTTATATGCACGAAATGGTAGTGGAGATCACATACTTTTAAATGATAAGTTTATACAGAATACAAGCATTGATCTTGGCGATAATTCATTTTGGAGCCTGGTTTCTTCTTCAACTGAATCATTTGAGGCTTATGTTTCAACCAGAGGTCCGGAAAATGATGGAATTGTTTATAAAGTCACTGAGTCTGGTAATCAATTGGTAAGTGAGGAGGTATATCGTTATGAAATTTCAAATGCTACCATCAGGACATTTATTTCACAAATTTCTGATTTTGATAATGATGGAAACCTAGACGTTTTCTTTGGTTACAGGCTAACAGATAATACTAATGAAATTGCTTATATAAGTGATGTATTAGAGGCTGCTACTAAAATTGAAATAAACGGAATTTCATTTCTGACATCTGAAAGAGTACATTTTTATGATTGGGATAATGATGGGCTAGCTGAGTTATGGAAAACTAGCACAAGTGGTAAAGTATCCTTATATGAAGCATCTTCAAATGGAGACAATCTAACTTATACTTTAGAAAAGGATGTATTTAAAGAAATGGGAATAGACGCATTAAAAGGGCAAAGGAAATTCTCATTTAAAGATTGGAACCAAAATGGCAGTCTTGATTTACTCATTGCAGATAAAAGTGGAAATTTTAGTTTTATCGAGAATGTTAGAAGTGAAGAATCTTTGCCTGAATTGTTAACCGGAACGGTACAGGGTGTTAGTTCTGTTTCATCGGTTGGTAGTGATTTAGATTTGTTAGCATTAGGAACAGTTGAAGGAGGTTTAATTTTTAGTGAAATTGACCTGACTATATTAGGAATTGATCCGGATCAGGAACTGCAAAATGATTTAAATGTTTATCCGGTACCATCCAATAACTCTGTTACTATTAGTTATTATAATCCGATTAAAATTTCAATAATAAGCTTAAGTGGTCAAGTACTTTATTCAAGTGATAATTATCTAAAAAGCTGGGAAATTGGAAAAGATCAAAACTTGGTGAATGGTATTTATATCATTAGGGCAATAACAGAATCTGGGAAGGTATTTTCAGGAAGAATGATAA
Source organism: Marinigracilibium pacificum (assembly GCF_012926615.1). Taxonomy (GTDB): domain Bacteria; phylum Bacteroidota; class Bacteroidia; order Cytophagales; family Cyclobacteriaceae; genus Mangrovivirga; species Mangrovivirga pacifica. The sequence goes on from NZ_JABBNU010000001.1 coordinate 474,903, forward strand.
TTCAGGAGTAAAAAATGCTTAAGGTCCGGTATTATATTTATGAAAACCCTATGGATATTTTAGGGTCTGTTAATAGTGATGATATTGAAGGTATTACAATTGATAATTTTTCGGGAAGTGAACTTTCATATCATCTTAAAAAGCTACTTGAGAAGGAAACTGAAATTCAGTTAATTATAGAAAACAAGAAAACTTCAGAACCAGAATTAAAAGAGCTTATTGTTTTTCTCAGATCAATTTCGTCATTCAGAAAAAATATTATTGAGATTACACACGCTAATTTATCTTCAGACTCTGAAGTATATATCAAAAAGTTTTGTGCGAATGTTAAAAAAACAGGATGACTTATTCGTCCTCTAGTTTAACATGACTCCAGTTCTCTCCACTTCTAATTCTATTAAGCTGAGTATGAGTGATGCCGAACTGCTTTGCAATCATTTTTAGTCTTGTATTTCCTCTTTTAAGCATCTTTTTGATCCTGATTACTTCAGTTTCAGATAGCTTGGCATAAGGGCGGTGGTTTTTAATCACTTTTCTAAAAGTAGGGTTCTCCCTTTGGTGCATACCAGTTTCTTCCCTTGAAGCCCACTTCAGGTTATTGATATAATTGTTTTCCTTGTTATAGTCTAAATGAATAACATTTATCTTAGAAGGATCCTCATTTTTAATGAAGTGCTCTGCAACGAGCTTATGAATATATTTTGAGATTAATTTCCCAGAATCTCTTTTTACCGTAATAGTACGATAGCCTTTAATTTTAGAGCCTTTTATTATAGCCCCTTCTTTTTTAGTCTTATAGCTCTTAACCCTGCCATAATTAGAGATTTCATAATGTTCATCAGGATGGATATCGTCGAATGTTAGTTTTTTCCATTCTTCATTCCAATAATCTTTGTCAACGGTTCCCATTTTTTTCTTTTATTACACACACACACTTAAAATACGACTTGGTAATAGTCGTAAAACAAAAATTGTTCCAACAGATAAATATAAAAAAATGCGAGTTCAGAAAATCCCCTGATTTTGACTTTGGCTCAATGTCCTGATATCAAGGGTTGGCTTATTTCTTTACTTCAGCTTTTTTATCAATAACTACACATGGATAGTCAAAAAGGCAATTGTCTTTTATAGCTCTTTCTACTTTTCCGGGTACCATTTTTTCCCATCCTGGCTCTCCTTTTTTGATCATCTCTAAGACATGATCATTTTCAGAGTATTCCTGCAGATCTTCTCTGACAGAACTTATGGCCTCTAATTTATTGTTTTCCACCAAATAATTAAACAGTCCAGTAAGATTTTGAGGAACTTTAAAGTTTTCTAATGAATAAATCTCCCCATTGTCCTTTTTTATCGCCGGATAAACATATAGCTTAACATTGTTTCCGAACAATCTGCCGAAAGATTCCAGAATTCCTCCATCGAGATCTTCATAATAGCTTTCATCAAATACTCGTTCAAGGTTATATATTCCAAGAGTAATCCCTATTTTTCTTCTTTTGTTAAGCTTCGATAATCTGGATACCAGTCTGAAATATTTTTGATAGTTTGATATTAGCACGGTGGTCCCAAGACTACAAAGAATATCCACTCTATCAAGGAAGTCTTTATCATCTATGGTACCATCAGCTGTCAGGTCATTTAGGGTAAGTTCCGCAACAGTCATTAGTTTATCATGTTGAACATCTGGTTCGTTAAGGAATTGAGTTCTCCCTTTGATAAACATATCGATATTCACATAAGTAACAGGTCTGAATCTTCCTCTTAACACATGAATATTTTTCTTATAAAGTGTTTCAGAAGGTTGCATTGTTTTTCCATCAGGACCAAACATTGCCAATTCGGAAAGGCCAATTTTTACAAGTTTTAAACTCATTAACCTATTATCAACATGTTCAAAGTCGGGTCCGGTTAATTTGAACATATCGATTTCGACTCTTTCCCGTGAAAGATTATCAACAAGGGATTCCAAAAATCTTTCCGGATCTTCTTCTACATCGGTAAACAGACAACTATAAATCAGGTTTACTCCGATCACACCTAGAGCTTGTTGTTGCCTTTGAAGGTCATTATCATTTAATCTAATATGAATTATGCAGTCATTTGGCTGACTTTCAGGAGAAAGCTGAAATCTGAACCCAATCCAGCCATGACCTTCATTCGTTTTTTTATAATTAAGAGTTTCAACAGTGTTTGCAAAAGCAAAGAATTTAGTGTTAGGAACTCTTTGAGTTAACCTTTTTGCCAATAGTCCATACTCTTTATTAAGCATCTGCATGAGTCGGTCTTCACAGACATACCTTTTACACTTTCCATAGATGGCATCACTAAATTGCATGTCATATGCTGACATAGTTTTAGCAACTGTACCACTAGAGCCACCGGCTTTAAAAAAATGGGCAGCAACCTCCTGTCCGGCTCCAATTTCAGCAAATGAACCATATATATAAGGGTCAAGATTAATCTTTAATGCCTTTTCTTTGGTAGTTAGTTTTCTGTATTCACTCATTATCTGGCTCTATTCGGGTCGTTATTTTATTATTGTAAATTTATCAGCATCTAATTGAGCAGGAAACTTTTTCCTGAAATTTATGAGGGATTCATAAGACAACTCTGTCTCAAAAATTTCTTCAGATTCATTATTATACCAAATATTCTTTCCTTTCGGAGAAACTACCATAGAGCTACCCGAATAAAGAATATTATTTCCATCCTCTCCAATACGATTTACGCCAACACAATATGAGAGGTTTTCAATCGCTCTTGCTTTAAGCAATGTCTCCCATGCCTCAATTCTTGCATTTGGCCAGTTTGCCACATATATCAACAGATCATATACCAGTTGATTATCATGGACATTTCTGCTCCATACAGGAAATCTTAAATCATAACATATTAAAGGACATATTCTCCAACCTTTGTATGTTACTATCAAAAGGTCATTACCTGAAGAAAATTTTTCATCTTCCCCTACCATCGAAAATAAATGCTTTTTATCGTAATGTTGAGTTTTTCCATCAGGCATCACCCACAAAAGTCGATTGTATACATTTCCATTTTCCTTACAAATGATACTTCCGGTAATACAACAATCCATTTGACTGGCAATTTGTTTCATCCATTTATGTGTAGGCCCATTCATGGTTTCTGCTAAGTCAATAGCATCCATACTAAAGCCTGTGGTAAACATTTCAGGAAGAACGATAATGTCAGTTTTGGAATTAGCCTGCCAGATTTTTTCTTCGAACATAGCTCGATTAGCATCTGGCTGATGCCAGTGAAGAGAGGATTGTATGACCGTAATACGAAGGTCTGATGTGCCTTCCGTTGTCATTTGTTTGATGGTTTATTTGTTATGCAAACCTACAATATTCTGGATGAAAAAAGGAAACGACGTAATAAAATAAGTTTATTCAAGTTCATTTTCTTTTATTTGTTTTTTTCGTTCTTCATCTTCCAGAATATCTTTTATCTCATGAACAGTAGCATCGAGATTGTCTGCTGATTTTTTTAAGTTAATTACCAATTCATATTCTTTTGAGGTTAGGTCACTTCTAAGTATTAAATCAACTAACCCAAGAATACTAGCAACAGGAGCCCGTAATTTATGTGCATTGTAAAATGCATATTTAGCCAAAGTACGGTTCATTTCTCTTAATTCTGACGTCCTGTCATTAATCTTTTTTTCAAGGTCATAATTCAACATTGACTGCATCTCGTTAAGAGATTTTAGTTCTTCTGCTTGTACTTCAATTTCTTCGTGTTGAATCTTGATCTCTTTATTTTTTTCGCTTAACTCCTCGTTATACTTTCTTATTTTTTTATGATTGAAGAATAGCTTGATCAAGGAAATCAGCATTATTAAACCAATACTTCCAATTATCAGAATAAATTGTCGCTGGGACTTGTTTGTATCAGCGACCATTGCATTTTGTTTTTTTAGTAGTAAAAACTCCTGATCTTTCTTCTCGCTTTGATATTTAGCAGTAAGCTCTGTTACCTTGTTACTTTTTTCTATATCAAACAGCCGAGCATTAATATCCATTAATTTTTTATAGTAGATGAGAGAAGAATCATACTCTTCGTGCTTTTCATAAAAAGATGATAATTTCTTGTAAACATCTTTTTGTAGATCAAGAGCATTTATTTTACTCGCTATTGATAAGGATTTGTGATAAGAATTTACAGTATTGAAATGATAAATAGAGGCATAAAGATCTCCTTGTAATGAATATGATGTGGATAGACCTCTTACATCATTAATTTCGGTACGGATATCAATAGCTTTTTTAATGCAGTTTAGTCCTGTATGATAATTTTGTTTATGAAAATTGGTTCGGGCCATATTATGATAACCATAGGCTATCTTTCTTTTTGTTTCGTTATCGGTTCCTTCCAGATTAATAATTTTCCGAAAATAGAATTCCGCAGAGTCATATTGCCCTAATTCAATTAGAGACTCACCAAGATTGTTAAACAAGATAATAGGAGGAGTCTTTCTTTCAGATTTGTTATAGGTGTCAAGAGCCAATGTTAAGTATTCAAGGGCTTTGTCATACTTTTCCTGTTGCCTAAATACTTCTCCAATATTATTGTAGCTGTTGGCTACACCAATTATGTCATTTATTGAATCGTAGATTTTAATTGATTCATAATAATTTTTTAAAGCAACATCGTAAACACCAACAGACCAATAAGAATTTCCAATAATACTATAGCTTCTGGCAAGTCCTTTTGGATAATAAATAGCTAATGATAGTTCGTTTGCTTTATAGGCAATTTCCCTGCCTTTTTTAGGGTCTGATATTACGGTTTTAAAGGCGAGTTTATTCAGGCTGTCAATTTCATTGACAAGAACTTTTGAATCTTTATTGGAAGTTAGTCCAAGAAAATCTTCTTGTCCGAAAACAATAAAGTTCACAAAAAATAATATTATAGTATACTTTAAAAAAGCAGGCATAAAACCTTAGAAAATTTATTCTGAATTGGGTCTGGGTATTTTTATACTTATTATTTAAAAAGTATTGCAAGTTAGTCTAAAATTCACTTAACTCTCTCGCACAAATAATAAGATTTAGTGTTTTTATTACCTCTGAACGCTAATAACCAGTCATTTCCACCTGATTTTTTCTTTAGTTTCTTTAAAATCTCCTCAGGTTTAATTGGGAAGTTTTTAGTTAAAACATTCAATTTATTTGTTTTAAGGCTATTTGATATGTTTTTTAAGCTTCCTACTGACTGTTCGGTTATTTTGAAGATTCTACCCGGATAATCTAGCTTCAAAACATCACATGTATAAAAATGTGTGTTTTTTTCAACTTTTTTAAGGTCAAATTCCTGAGAAAGAGAGTCTTCAACACCTGCTTTCAAGAATACTGGATGTGGGTCATAAATATATTGAAAAACTTCATTTGATAGCGTGGCATGTGTTTTTATGTCTTCAGGAGAATATTTGAAAACTGATTGTTCTTCATTATCGAGTATAACACAAGAGATAAGTGGCGTTTTTGTTAATGTTAAAAAATCAATAATGATAAGTACTTCTTTTACTTCTCTTCCTGAAGCGACAATATGAATTTCTTTTATATCAGGGAAAGTTTTAAAACAACTTGAGATATCGATCATCGGGGATCCTTTTATCATCAAGATTTTGGTTTTGCTTTTTAATTCAGGATATAATGAAATGATATCGGGCCTAAGGTCTTCCCATAAAAACACTTTTTGATTAGACTCTGATCTTCTGCTGGGGTCAACAAAAACAAGATCAAAAATTTCGTTTGATGTACTTAAGTGTTGCTCAGCTGTCGTGCTAATTATCTTTCGATTTTTTTCTCCAAGTGATATTAAGTTAGCCTTAACAATCTCGGCTAGCTCTGTATCAGGATCCAGATAGGTTGCCTGGGTGTAATTTTTTCCCAGGTAGTAAAAATCTATACCAAAGCCACCCGAAAGGTCTATCATATTTGATCCACCGGCTACCAAGGTTGCTTTATATTTTGCAGTTAATTCAGAACTACATTGTTCAAGAGATATTTTCGCTGGAAATATGATTTCCTTGTTGTTGAAAAACTCAGGTAATTTTTGAGAGGAGACTTGAAGCCCTTTTAATTGCTGGCTTAATTCAGCAGGGGTAATCCCATCAAAGGGAGAAGGTTTTAAAGCAATAAGTGCAGGTTCCGTATTCAGATTATCTCTGAGGAACTCCTGCACTTTTATGTCTGCTAATAATGACATTATAATTATACTAGTCCCGAAGAAACCAGATATTCTGCAATCTGAACAGCATTTGTAGCTGCCCCTTTTCTAAGGTTATCTGCTACGATCCACAGGTTTAGTGATTTTTCCTGAGTCTCATCTCTTCTTATTCTTCCAACTAATACATCATCTTTTCTATGAGTATCAAGTGGCATTGGGTAAACATTATTTGCGGGATCATCTTTAACAATTACTCCTGGAGTATTAGAAAGAATTTCCTTGATTTCTTCTATATCAAATTCATTATCGAATTCAATGTTTACAGACTCAGAGTGACCGCCCATAACAGGAAGTCTTACTGCAGTAGCTGTTACTTTAACAGAGTCATCACTAAGGATTTTTTTGGTTTCATTTACCATTTTCATTTCTTCCTTAGTGTATCCATTATCCATAAACACATCGATATGAGGAAGTACATTCATATCAATGGTATGTGGGTAAACTTTTTCAACATCCTTGTTCCCTGCTCTTTCAGCCATCAGCTGGTCAACAGCAGCCTTACCTGTTCCTGTTACACTTTGATAAGTAGAAACCACCACCCGGTTAATTTTGAATTTCTCATGAAGAGGAGCCAAAACTAAAACCATTTGAATAGTAGAGCAGTTTGGATTTGCAATAATTTTAGTGTCCTGAGTTAATTCTTTTGCGTTAATTTCAGGCACAACAAGTTTTTTATCAGGATCCATTCTCCAGGCAGAAGAGTTATCGATAACAAAAGTTCCTACCTCTGCAAATTTTGGAGCATATTCCAAAGAAGGACCGCTACCAGCTGAAAAAATAGCAATGTCCGGCTTCTTACTGATGGCTTCATCAATGGTAATTACCTTTACAGGTTTACCCGCTACCTTGATCTCTTTACCTGCAGACCTAGGTGAAGCTGCCAGGATCAATTCATCGTACTTGAAGTTTCTCTCCTCCAGAACAGTTAACATCTCTGTTCCTACGAGGCCAGTTGCGCCAACAATTGCTAGTTTCATTTTTTAATAATAGTTAAATTTTGAAGTGCAAAAATACAACTGAATTGTATATTTTGTTTAATAAATCCCTATATTTCAGGTAGGATATCAACTTTTGAATTAATAATAATTTATCGTCGCTGATTTGAGAATTCAGCAAAAAATTCAACCATACAGAAAAATTTTATAACACATGTTTCGGATAATTCTAATTATCTGTTGTCTGCCTAATATTATTATGGGTCAGATTACAGATCATTTTGATGATCAGGAGTTTAATAAATCTGGTCATTGGAAGGGTAATACTCATGAATTCAGGCAGGAAAACGGATACCTGATTTCTCAATTCTCAACAGATAAAACTTCCAGTTATTTGTTTTATGAGCTCAATTCGGAAAAGCCTTTGAAGTATGAATTCCAGTTTGATTTGGGTTTTTCTCCTTCCGGTTCTAATAAATTACAGATTGTATTGTTTGGTGAGTTTAATGATGTGGAAATATCATCTGGGATAGTTCTGGAAATAGGTGAAAGTGGCTCGGATGATGGAATTAACTTGGTGGAATATTCTAGCGGAACCAGGGAAGAATTGGCAAAATGGAGCATTGGTGACTATAGTAATAATCCTTCAAAACAATTAATAGTATTATATGATGGTGCTTCAGCATGGCAACTTTTTGAAGTAACAGCAGAGAGTGAAATTTTGGTCGGGGAGTGGCAATACTTACCCGATAAGGTGAATGCAATGTCAGGGATGCGGTTTATGTATACAAGTACCAGAATAGATAAGTTCAAATTTGATTACTGGAATGTGGAGCAGCTTGAAAATAGTGAAATAGGCCCTTCAGTTACTAATGTGGTGTCAACATCATCTTCAATTGAGATAGAATTTTCGAAAGAAATAGAGTGTTCAGATGTTGAAATTGTTTTATTGATTGATGATACTTCTATTGAATCTAGCATAAAATGTATTGGGAATAGGATAACGGTTGAGTTTCAGGAAATATTAAAACCTATGTTTAATGCTGAATTAACAATTAATGGCTTGAAGGATGTTCAGGGGAATTCTATTAGTGAGCTCAGGATAATTCATCAATATTTAGATCCTGATAGTAAGGGGTTAATGATTACAGAATTACTTCCTTCTCCCGATAGACTGTCAGAATATCCTTCTGAGTTTATTGAACTTTATAATTTAGGTGATCAAATACTGAACCTCGGTAATTATCAGTTATGTGACAGGTCAAAATGTGTTACACTTCCCGAAATGCAGATTGGGGCAAATGAGGTAATTGTATTAACACCTTTGAACTCTGATATTTCAAATGCTATTAAAGTTGATAACCTGCCTTCACTAAATAATGATAATGACGATATCGTTTTGAAACTCAATCAGAAGCAAGTTGATGAGCTTGGGTATTATAAGTCAGAATTTGGAGTTTCGATTAAAAGAAGATTCAGGAATTATTATTGTGATAAGGTTAGAAATCTAAAAAATGAAATTCCCGATCCTGGAATTGTTGAATTTGAAGATGTCGGTGATAATGCGGTTGACCCTCAAATTATCTTAACCGACTATAATAAAGGGTTAAAGTTAAAGCTGGATAATTACCACCAGATCGACGATGTGTCATTAATGGTTGATAATATTAAAACGGAAATATTAGATGTCACCCCTGTAATCTATAGTAATTACTCTATCCATAAATTTATAATTTCTGAAACATTGAAATTAAGTCAGACAAATATTGAAATTGATAATGTACTGAATTGTTTAACTAATGAGAGAGAATCATTTCAGTTCGAAAATTTTGAAATATTAGAATCAAAAGAATCAGATTGTCTCAAAGTATCTGAATTCATGTTTAATCCGGAGGGAGAATTACCCGATTTTGTTGAGTTAGTGAATGTTTGTAATTCAGCCATTGAACTGGATAAATATGAGTTGATTTTTGCTAATGAGGAAAATGAAATTGACGATACAATAAGATTTACTTCTGTGTTTGATGAATATTTTATCGGTGGGAGGCAGGTGGTTTTGATTTCTGAAGACAGTGATTTCTTAAAAGAGAGTTATAATATATATGATTATCCTGTTTTTATACAGGCTGATGATTTTCCAAATTTAAGAAATTCGGGAGGTCACCTACACATTCAGCGTAGCTATGATTCTCTTATATTTGAAAATGAAAAAAGTGGTTATTTCGAAAGTTGGCACTCAAAATGGTTAAATAACACAGAAGGAGTATCATTAGAAAGATATGATTTTAATTCAGATCCGTTGCAAGGCGTGGTTTGGAGAAGTGCTTCCGAGATCGATGGCTACCGGAGTCCGGGGAAATTATCTTCTAATGAAAAAAATAATAGTGTAGATATAGATCTACAACCTGAATTATTAATACCTGGAGATTTAAATTTTGGAGCACAATCAATTTATTTTGAAGTTAATGAAGCCGGGCAGTTAATAACTATGGAACTATTCAGTTTATCAGGTGAATTAGTTAAAACCTTTTGTATTGATTGTTTTGTGTCCGGAGAAGGAGTGTTAAGGTGGGAAGGATTAGATGATAAAGGGAAAATAATAAGCCCGGGGCATTATTTGCTTAGATTAATCAAATTAACAGAAAGTAGTGATAAGCAATTGTTATACAGAACTTTATCAGTAGGTATATTATAACTTTTTAAAGAATTTTTCGTTTTAATTAATGGAGGGTTAAGTGATGGAAGATATTATAAGTAAAGCAATTACCCGCTTAAAGCTGAAGGGAGAAAAGCTAGAAAGTATAAGACTTTACCTTAAAAACAAGTATAAGGTAAACATAGATAAAGAATGCTTAAAATTAAGGATTCAAAGGTTGTCACAGATTAATTCATAATACCAAAAAGGAGGGCATTGCCCTCCTTTTTAAGTTTTATTTTTCCTCATCTTTATAAATGTATACATGAGGTTCATCTTTTTTATTAATGTAACCTCTAAACATTGATTTTGAATTGAACGGCATTGCAATATTTCCTTTTCTATCCAGGGCAATTATACCTCCAGATCCATTCATTTCAACAAGTTTTTTCATTACAACCTCATCAGCTGCATCAGCTAGAGGTGTTCCTTGATACTTCATTCTTGCAGCAATGTCATAAGCCACAACATTTCTAATAAAATATTCTCCATGTCCGGTGGCACTTACTCCGCAAGTTGAATTATCAGCATAGGTACCCGCACCTATAATTGGAGAGTCACCAATTCTACCATATTTTTTGTTAGTCATACCGCCGGTTGAAGTTCCTGCAGAGATAACACCATATTTATCAAGAGCTACAGCTCCAACAGTACCAAATTTTTGATTCATAAAGTCTGAATAAGCCTGTGAAAACTTATCATTTCCAGCTTCTTTTTTCTTTGCTTTTTTTAAGCTTTCACGCCTTCTATCGGTAATGAAATATTCCGGGTCAACCATTTCAAGACCTTGATCTCTAATGAATTTTTCAGCTCCCTGGCCTGCCATCATCACATGTTCACTCATTTCCATTACAGCATAGGCAGCAGCAATTGGTGATTTCACGTGTGAAACACCTGCAACTGCCCCAGCATTCAGGTCACTTCCTCTCATAATCGAAGCATCAAGCTCAGGTATTCCGTCACTATTAAGTACTGCACCTACTCCGGCATTGAAAAGTGGAGACTCTTCGAGAATCTGGATAGCGGTCATCACGGCCTCTTCGGAAGTTCCTCCATTCATTAATACAGCATAACCTTCATTTAGTGCTTCACTAAGTTTATCATTGTAGTTTTTTCTAACGTCACCTTTAAGGTATTCAGGGTCAACAAAACCAGCTCCTCCATGGATGATCAAAGTGATTGGTCCGGGTAGTGTATCTTTTTCAATATCAACTTGTTGCGGAATATTTGAGCTTACCGTGTCGGGGGATTCCGTGGTTGTATCAGGTCTATTATTACAAGAAATAATAAAAATGACTGATAATAGAAAAATAAAATATCGCTTCATTATTAAAACTTTAGTTTTTTAATTAACGTTTTCAAAAAGTATAAGATAAGAAAATACTAAGGAGGCAAAAAATAATATTATTAATAATAAATAAAACAGATTTTTATTTTAATTATTAACCCTTATTTTTGCCATTTTTAAACATAACCGCCACGAAAATGAGTACTGAAGAAAGAACACGATACTCAACGGAGGAACTTCAAGAGTTCGAAGAGTTGATCCAGGAAAAACTGGATAAAGCAAAAAAAGAACTGGAAATGTTAAAAGGTTCTTTAAGTAAACGTGATGATCAGGGTACTGACAACACTTCTGGGAATGTAAAGGTTTTAGAGGATGGAGCTGATACTATAGAAAAAGAGCAGCTAAGCCAGCTTGCTTCAAGGCAGCAGAAATTCATCAATAACCTTGAAAATGCAATGATCAGAATTAAAAACGGTACTTATGGAATTTGTTCTGTTACTGGTAAGTTAATCAGTAAAGACAGATTGAGAGCTGTACCTCATACAACATTATCTATTGAGGCTAAATTGCAGCAAAATTAATTATTAGTATTGAATTGGATGTTTTAGCAAAACATATTGAAGCATTAATATTTTGTTCTCCTCAGCCTTTAAAGGTTGAGGAGATTTTAAAATGTCTAACTGAGATGTTCGATGCTGATGTGCCTCAAGAGCATATTGACGGTGCAATCGAAAAGCTTAGTGAAAAATATAGTTCAGAAGATTATTCGTTTGAACTTGTCAAATCAGGCGGTGGTTATCAGTTTTTAACAAAGCCTGCATACCAGGCTAGTATCGGAATAATGCTCAAGCAAAAATCTAAGAGGAGGTTGTCAACTTCCGCATTAGAAACCTTAAGTATTATTGCCTATAAACAACCTATTACTAAATCAGAGGTTGAACAAATTAGAGGGGTTAACTGTGATTATGCAGTTAATAAACTTCTGGAAAAAGAACTTGTTATAATTAAAGGTAAAGCAGATACAATAGGTAAACCTTTATTATATGGCACCTCAGAAAATTTCATGGATTATTTTGGAATTAACAGTTTGAGCGAACTACCAACCCCTAAGGACTTCGTTCAGGAAGAGAATTCGATTGGAAGTGAAAATGATCCTGATTTTGATCCTGATACAATTCAGGATCATCTCAAAAACAAAGATGAAAATTCTGAAGATCAAGAGAATTAGATCTTAAATTAAATATACAATATGAAAGGCAAAAAAGGAGGTTTCCGCGTAAACAAGCGCAAGCCGGATGCGCCAAAATATGATTTCAGCTATGTAAAAAAAGTTGAAAAGGATAAAGGTAAAGAGGTTGGTCCGCAGAGATTAAATAAATACCTGGCTCATGCAGGGATTTGCTCCAGAAGAGAAGCAGATAAACTGATCGAACAAGGACTTGTTAAGGTCAATGGAAAAAAAGTGACAGAGCTTGGATATAAAGTTCAAATTGGCGATCAGGTTGAATACAAAGGGAAACTTGTAAAACCTGAAAAACTGATTTATCTATTATTAAATAAGCCAAAGTCATTTTTAACTACCACCAAGGATCCGGAAGAAAGAAAAACTGTCATGGACCTGGTTTCTAATGCATGTGAAGAGAGGATATTTCCGGTTGGCAGGTTAGATAGAAATACAACTGGTCTGTTGTTGCTTACCAATGACGGAGACCTGGCTGATAAACTCATGCATCCATCTAACAATATTAAAAAGGTTTATCAAGTAACATTAGATAAGCCAATAACAGAAGATGATTTTAATGCGATAAATTCTGGGTTAAAACTGGAAGATGGTCCTGCTCCTGTTGATGGACTTTCTGTAATTACACCTGATGGAATGACTTTGGGAATCGAAATTCACATAGGTAGAAACAGAATTGTTAGAAGGATCTTTGAACATCTTGGTTACGATGTTGTGAAACTGGATAGAACACTCTATGCCGGACTTACAAAGAAGGATCTTGCCAGAGGAAAATGGAGATTTCTAAATCAGAAGGAAGTAGCCAGATTAAAAATCATGAAACTTAAATAATGTCAGAAAAAAATAATCTTTTTCCGATTTTCTTAAAGGCTGAACAACTTAAATTTTTATTAGTTGGAGGTGGAAATGTTGCCCTTGAAAAATTAGAGGCAATATTAAGGAACTCACCATCAGCTAATATAAATATTATTGCCAAAGAGGTTAAAAGGAAAGAAATTATTGACATTGTTAATAACAACCCTGCAATTAGTTTAAAAGAAAAATCTTTTGAACCTGATGATTTACAGGGTGCAGAGATTGTGATGATGGCTACAGATAGTAGGGAGCTTCACATTGAGATTAGAAACCTCGCACGGCAAAAGAATCTGCTTGTAAATGTAGCTGACACTCCTGATCTGTGTGATTTCTATCTGGGATCAACTGTTACAAAGGGGAGTTTGAAAATCGGAATCTCGACAAATGGAAAATCGCCTACTTTAAGTAAAAGGATGAGGCAATATCTGGAGGAGACAATTCCCGAAGATATTGATGACCTTATTAATAAACTGGTTGATATCAGGCAACAGCTAAAAGGAGATTTTGAATATAAAGTAAATCAGCTTAATGATATCACAGCTTCCTGGCTTGATAAAAAAAAGGACGATCAATAAGCGGGGGATTTTGGAATTAATATTTTAAATGTACTTCCGTTTTTGGTGGTTGAATCTACCTTTATTTCCCCTCTTAATTTCTTAACGGCAATACTAACAATGAAAAGCCCCAGGCCTGTTCCTGTAGACTCATTAGTTCCTCTAAAAAACATATCAAAGATTTTATCTTTAATAGATTTATCAATACCTGAACCATTGTCAATCACTGATAGTATCCAGTGGTATTTATTTTCCTCAAGAAATATTTTAATAAACATATCTTCACGTGAGGGCTTGTGATATGTTATAGCATTTGATACAAGGTTTTTTAGTATAATCTTTAGAAAAAGCGGGTCGGTCAGGATTTCATTATTCTCAGTTTCAGTCTGAACAATTATTTCGATATCTCGATCATTTTTCTTGAATTCAAGTTCATTAAGAATATTTTCTTCAACATATTTCTTAAAGTTCAGTCTTTTAATGACCGGTTTATATTTTTTTATCTGACTAAAGGAAGAAATATCATCAACGATATACTGAAGTCTGTTAGCACTGATGTCAATTTTCTCAAAATACATGCGTAAGTCATCGACATTTGTCTCATGCTTTGCCAGATATATCAATCCTTTTAAAGTAGTTATTGGAGACCTTATGTCATGGGATGTACGGTATAGAAATTGATCTAATTCATTACCGGTTCGCATAAAATTAGCAGACTCTCTTTCAAGTAACCACAGGAAAAAACCTAGCCCCATTAATGATATTGTGACAGAATCAATATACCCATAAGTAGAATAGAATATTTTGGATGTATTGTAATCTGAGAAGATCAATAGAAGTGTTATGAAATAATAAAATTGAAGGACCCCATGACCTGTTAATCCGGAGACAATAATATATGAACTGATTTTCTTATCTTCTTTTTTAACTGGTCGTATATATTGGCCATAATATATAAATATCACAGCTAATACAATTGACTGAATCATAAAGTGAAAATAAAACGAATGCTCTGGGTCATATTTAAACAGGAATGTAAAGTAGGTTACCAAGGCAGCATATATCAATCCACCACCAATCCATAACCAAGTGTATATTTTCGCTATGCTTTTTTTTGTAAACAAGACATACATTCCGGCAGAAAACAAGAAAATGAATAGATATGTTGTGAATTGGAATACAAAGAGAAGAATGTCTATTCCTATTTCTGTAATTTCTGATTTGAGCAATAATGATATCGTCAGGCAAATTACCAGGTGTATTGCATATACCAGCCATGCATAGGCATGAAAAGACAAAAATGTTTTGTTAAAGCGGATGCTAAACCCAATCATTATAAAAGGGAAAAGTAACGCTAAAAAGATCTGGGGTAAATGAGAAAAAAATAGTTCTATCAAAGCCAGCTTTTTTTATCAATATATGAAATTTATTGATTTAATGAAGGTATGAAAGGTCAGTTAATTAATAATTGGGTAAAATATTATTTAAAACGATTCCGAATTACCTAAATTTAGTATGCTTGCATACTAAATTCATTGTTTTTTTTTAATTTAGCTTAGCAAATGGAAAAACAATTTGATTAGATTGAGTGAAATTTGAGAAATGATGAAAGGACTAAATAACAACCACAAGGCATATAAAAAAAGAAACCCCTCGCAAAGCGAGAGGTTTGTCAGACGTGGTGATGAGTGGGCTCGAACCACCGACTCACGGATTTTCAGTCCGATGCTCTACCAACTGAGCTACATCACCGTCTCAATTGTGGCACAAAACTATGCAAAATTGTTAACCTCGCAAACAGTTTTAAAGAAAAAAAACAACTTATTTTTAACCTAAACTTAAAACACCCTGGAAATGAATTATTTGTCTCAAATCGCTTTTGTCCTTGTATTGGCAGTTGCCGGATATTTTCTGGCAAAGAGGGTAAAGCAAATCCGCGGTAATATACTGCTTGGGAAGGATGTTGATCGTAGTGACAGGAAAGGTGATCGACTGAATAACATGCTTCTTGTTGCTTTTGGGCAAAAGAAAATGTTCAAAAAAATTATTCCTGCATTTTTACACTTACTGATCTATGTTGGTTTTTTGGTAATCAACATCGAGGTATTAGAGTTTATTATTGATGGACTGGCAGGCACACACAGAATATTTGCCGAACCACTTGGAGGAGCTTATACCGTTGCGCTCAATATTTTTGAATTCCTGGCGGTAGCAGTAATCTTTTCGTGCGTAGTTTTTCTAATTAGAAGAAATGTTCTTAAAGTTGGAAGGTTTAGTGGAATAGAAATGACTAGCTGGCCAAAGCTTGATGCAAACCTTATTCTTGTTATTGAAACAATATTGATGTTTGCCATTCTTACAATGAATGCTACGGATCAAATATTGCAAACACGTCCTGATGCAGGTTATACTCAAACAGGTACAATGGTGTTTTCTGCTGGCCTGATTCCTTTGTTTGATGGAATGTCTACTTCTTCATTGATTTTCCTTGAACGAGCTGCATGGTGGTTTCATATAATCGGAATATTTGCTTTTGCTGTTTATGTTACTTATTCAAAGCACCTTCATATTTTCCTTGCTTTCCCTAATACATATTATGCTAACCTAAACCCTAAAGGTGAAATGCAAAATATGGATGAGGTTACTAATGAAGTTAAAGCTATGCTAGGTGTTGGAGGCGCTGCTTCGGAACCACCTGCTGAAATAAGCAGGTTTGGTGCGAAAGATGCTACAGACCTTAATTGGGTTAACTTGATGAACAGCTATTCTTGTACGGAGTGTGGTCGTTGTACTCAACAATGCCCGGCAAATATGACAGGAAAGAAGCTTTCTCCTAGAAAGATTATGATGGATACCCGAGATCGTATTGAAGAAATTGGGAAAACAGGTGCAGATGATGGTAAATCACTTCTTGGAGATTATATCACAAAAGAAGAGATCAACGCATGTACCAGTTGTAATGCTTGTGTAGAGGCTTGTCCGGTGAATATAGATCCACTTTCAATTATTTTACAATTGAGGAGATATGTAGTAATGGAAGAGTCTGGAGCACCTCAATCATGGAACTCGATGTTCAGTAACATCGAAACTAACTTTGCTCCATGGAAGTTCCCTCCATCTGATCGTTTTAAGTGGGCAGATGATCTAAAATCAGAAAAAGAATAACAACATTAAAAGAATCAAATAATCATGAATAACGAAAATATACAAGTACCAACTATGGCAGAATTAGCATCTAAAGGCGAGCAGGCTGAGGTGTTATTTTGGGTAGGATGTGCAGGTTCGTTTGATGACCGATATAAAAAAGTAACTAAGGCTTTTGTAAAGATCCTTAACAAGGTAGGGGTGAAGTTTGCAGTCTTAGGTGAAGAAGAAACTTGTACAGGCGACCCTGCAAGAAGAGCTGGAAATGAATTCCTGTTTCAAATGCAGGCAATGTCTAATATTCAGGTATTAGATGGCTATGGTGTGAAAAGAATTGTAACAGCTTGTCCTCATTGCTTCAATACTCTTAAAAATGAATACCCGGCATTGGGAGGTAATTATGAGGTAGTTCACCATTCTGAATATTTGCAAGAACTTATAGATGCAGGTAAGGTAAGAGTTAAAGACGGAGGAGGATTTAAAGGGAGAAAAATCACTTTCCATGATTCTTGTTTTCTTGGTAGAGCAAATAATATTTATGAAGCTCCACGTAAAGTTTTGGAATCACTTGATGCCGAGCTGGTAGAAATGAAAAGATGCCGTACCAAAGGATTATGCTGTGGTGCCGGGGGAGCTCAAATGTTCAAAGATGCCGAACAGGGTAAAAAAGAAATAAACGTAGAAAGAACAGAGGAAGCTTTGGAAACCGGAGCAAGTGTAATTGCTTCAGGGTGTCCTTTCTGTATGACAATGCTTACAGACGGTGTTAAAGCCAAGGAAAAAGAATCTTCTGTAGAAGTAAAAGATATTGCTGAACTTATTGCTGAAGCTGAAGATCTACTTTAATTTTACAATAAATTCCCCGAGACAGAAGCCGGGCATCTAACATAGATGTCCGGCTTTTTTTATACCTTAATAACGGTATCATTTGTTATTACATAAACCTGATCATCTTCTTTCACCTTCATATTATAAATCCCGGTGAAATCCCCATATGAAGGGAGTACTCCATTTGACTTTGAAAAGTAGAAACATTTTAACCTGATCGATTGCCGCCCGGGTCCTCTCATAACAACCCCGGGATGTATATGCCCAGCCAGATTGTAGAATTCATTTTCTTCTTCTAATGGATGATGAGAAAAGATAAAAGGTTCAACTATCAGAGGTTCTTTATAAACTTTTATCTGATATTTATCATACAGGAATGAAGGTAAAATGTCGTGATTTCCTGCTATCAGATGAAAATTTGTCCTTTCAAATTCGGTACTTAACTCTTCAAAAATTGTCCACTCATGGTTGTAATCACTGTGAAAAAGATCACCTAAAAAGTAAACATCTTTTGGTTGGTATTCATCAATAAGTTCGGCAAGCCGGCTCCAGTTGTTCATCACTCCACCTGCAGGCAAGGCAACACCATGTTTTCTGAAATGAGTAATTTTACCAAGGTGCAGGTCTGCAATTAACAATGCGGACTCCTTTTCCCAGAATATTCCTTTTTCAGGTAGAAGAGTTAATTTTTCTCCTCGAATATCGATCTTCACTTTATTCACAATTAATTTTTTTCACAATACTAGTCTTTTTCCAGCTCAATCTTCATTTTGGCTATCCGGTCTTCAAGTTTTTCAGAGCTTACTTTTTCTCTTGTACGATCAACCATAATCGGAAATGCAAATGGAGTTATTTTTTGAATGTTTTTAACGATGATTTCTTGTTTTTCGATTCTTTCCAACGCTTGTCTAAGCCTGTATTCTTCTAATTGAAACTCTAAAACTTCATTATATGATTGGTTCAGCAATAGATTATCAGGGTCATATTCTTTGAATACATCAAATACTAATTGTGATGAAGACTGAAGATGTTTTCCGGAGATGTTTTGCCCTGGAAATCCTTTAAATACTAACCCGGCAATGCTAGCAATGTCCCTGAATTTTCTTCGTGCCATTTCATTAGCATTAACTCCTGCCTGAATATCTTCTATAAGCCGGTGTGTTGATAAGAAATCATTATCCAGGGCTTCATTTACCGGGATAGGCTTATCAGAAAGTAGTTCAAAGCCATAATCATTCATTGCAATACTAAATGAAATAGGCTCAAGAAGACTCATCCTGTACGCAAATAGTCCGGCAATTCCTTCGTGAACAAGCCGCCCTTCAAAGGGGTATACAAACAGATGATAGCCTTCCTTGCTCCTGAAATACTCCATAAGTAATTGGTTACATTCAGGCACAATTGACCTTTCATTTTGAATATCTAAAAGCGGTTTGATTCTGGTCGTTTCGCTAAATTTTTCCTTGAACTCAGGATATTGGCTTACTTTTTCTCTTAAAAGCCCTGAAACCTGTGAGGAAAGCGGGATTCTTCCACCTTGCCAGCTAGGAACTTTTCCACTTTTCTTATTTGACTTTCGAACGTAGGCAATCATATATTTCACCCTGATTAGTTCAAGTGAATTTCCTGCAAACCAGAAAGTATCTCCAGGATTCAGGCTGGCAATAAACCACTCTTCGATTGAACCTATTCTTTTTCCAGAATTATATTTTATGGTCATGGAACTATCACTTACAATCGTTCCTATAGACATTCGATGTCGCATTGCTACCCTTCTGCTTTTCACGACATACAAACCATCTTCTACTTCAACCTTTTTATAGTCATCATATGCAGTAAGAGAATTTCCGCCGGTAGTAATAAATGAAAGAGCCCATAGCCATTCATCTTTGGTTATATCTGTAAAACTATAGGTAGATAATACCTGTTGGAAAACTTCATTCTGGTTAAAGCCACCACCAACGGCAAGGGTAACCAGATATTGAACCAGAACATCAAATGACCGGATATATGGAAGCCGGTCTTCGACAATTTCATTTTTAATTGCTGTTCTTAATGCGGCAGCTTCAAGTAGTTCAAGACTATGAGTAGGAACAAAATAAATTTTGGCAGTTTCTCCTGGTCGATGGCCACTTCTTCCGGCTCGTTGAATAAACCTTGCAACACCTTTTGGTCCTCCGATCTGGATAACGGTTTCCACAGGCCTGAAATCAACGCCAAGGTCAAGGCTTGAAGTACAAACCACCGCTTTAAGCTTTTCGTTATGTATTGCTTCTTCAACCCATGTTCTGAGATCCCTGTCAATTGAACCGTGGTGCATAGCCACCAGCCCAAGTAAATCAGGCGCAGCTGAAATTATTTTTTGATACCATATTTCTGATTGAGCCCTGGTATTTGTAAAAATCAATGTACTCCGACTATTCCGGATTACAGGAAGTACTTTTTCGAGCATTTTAATTCCCAGATGTCCGGACCAAGGAAGCTCCTCAACATTATCAGGAAGAATAGTTTCAACAATGATGTTTTTTTTCAGATTTGATCTTATCAATGTTTTTTCTTCTGAAGGGAAATCTGGTCCTAAAAGAACATCCATTGCCTGATCCATATTACCTATAGTTGCCGATATACCCCAGATACTTAGTTTTTCATCTGTTAAGTATTTAAACCGTGATAAGGCCAGTTCTGTTAGCACTGCTCTTTTAGATCCTAATAGCTCATGCCACTCATCAGCGATGAATACTCTTAATGTTGAGAAGAATTTATGATTGTTTTTTTGAGAAAGTAGAAGGTGTAAGCTTTCGGGAGTAGTAATTAAAAGTTGAGGAGGTTTTCTGTTTATAGCCTGCCTTTCTTTTGTAGAGGTATCTCCTGATCTTATTGCAACATTGAAATCATTTATATCCATTCCAGTTGCCAGTCTTTCAACTGCTTGTTTGATTTCGACAGTCAGGGCCCTAATTGGAGTAATCCATATAGCAAATACACCTTTCTGTTTTTTATTCTTTTGTTCCTTCCAGAGAGATAAAATGGGTACTGCTGCAGAATAAGTTTTTCCAGACCCAGTTGGGGCATTAATAATTCCGGATTTACCAGAATAAATTGCATTCCATGCATTTCGTTGGAAGTCAAATACTTGCCATCCATTGTTGTCGAACCAGTTTTGAGCTCTCTGAAATGCTGAATTCATCTTTTAAATTTCTAAAAAGGAATTTTTTGTTAACTTATAATATGATTTTAGCCTGAAAAAATATAAATATAGCTCATTGTATGCTCACATTTTATGATATGATTTGCATACGAGTTACAACCAATTAAATTTGTTATTGTTGGCAAGTTATATGTTTTTCTAAAATGCACAATTGCTAATCTATATGATATTGAAAGAAGGTATATACAAGTTTATGTTGGTAGGTGTGGCATCGTTTTTATTAACCTTGCCTTCTATTGAAGCTCAAAACTCAGTAAATAGTGTCTTGAAAGACGCCAAAAGATATATGGATGGAGGAAGTTATGATCTTGCTTCAGATTTGTTGAGTTATGCTGATTCGGTTGCAGAACCTAATGCTGATATAAAGTTTTATCTGGGAAAAAGTTATTTTCTGGATGAAAAAAGGCAAAAAGCGAATAAGGCATTTACTGAGTTAGTGGAAATGGGTGTCCCTGAAAACTATAATGCCGAAGTGAATTTTTATCTGGGGAGAATAAATCATTTCAATTACAATTTTGATACAGCGATATATTATTACAATCAATACATAAATCTGGCATCTAGCCCTGGATCTCCTGGATATAATGAAGACCTCGTTGAAGGAGGTGTTCAAAAATTTATCAGGGAGAGTTTGGTAGCAAAAGATCTTTATGAAAATAAGTTGACTCTGGATATTGAAAATGCAGGTAGTGCAATCAATTCTGAGTTTGCTGAATATGTACCTGTGCCTACTGCTGATGAATTAGAAATGTACTTTACCTCTCGTCGTGAAGGTGCATCAGGAGGAAAAAGAGATGTTGACGGAAGGTTTTTCGAAGATATTTATGTAGTTAGTCGAAGATCAGTTAATGAGCCCTGGTCACAGGCCAAACAGTTACCATCGCCAGTTAATACAAAAGGACATGATGCTAATGTTGGTTTAAGTTTTGATGGAAAGAAACTGATAATTTATAAGCCTGAAAATGGTGGTGATTTATTTTATTGTGAAAAACTTGGAGAAGATCAGTGGTCTGAACCAGTTCCATTAGAGGGGATAAATTCTTCGCATTGGGAAGCCAGTGCCTGTTTCACTAAAAATGGTGAATATATCTATTTTAGTTCTGATCGTCCGGGAGGGTTTGGTGGAAGTGATATTTATCGAGCCAGAAGATTAAGCAATGGTAAGTGGGGTAATATTCAAAACCTCGGACCGATGATCAATTCAAGTCTTGATGAAGATGCTCCTTACATGTATGTTGATAATGAAACATTGTTTTTCAGTTCAAAAGGGCATACTGGAATGGGAGGCTTTGACATTTACAGTACTACTTATGACCCTGAAGCTGATACCTGGTCTCCACCTAGAAATATTGGCTTTCCGGTGAATACTCCTGATGACGACATATATTTTAATCTGGCAGCAGGTGGAGCGAGAGGGTATTTTTCAAGTTTCAGAAAAGATGGCTATGGCGAGAAGGATATTTATGTACTGAGCAGACCAAATCAGGAAATGGATAAGTTCATGATGAAGTTAAAGTTTAGTGATAGAGTATCCCAAAAAACTGTTCCGGGAAGCATAATGGTTACAGATCCGGGTGAAGATGTTATTGCAGTATACAGGTCTAAGGATGTTTTTGGTCAGACATACGAAATACCTCTTACTTTCAATGAAAAATATGCGCTGACCGTTCAGGCGGAGGGATATTATACCTTGTATGAAAAATTTGAAGTTGATCAAAGGCCAGATCTTTTTCAGATAGTAATGGGAGTTCCAATGCTTGAAGATCTTAGTATTCTTTATGATGCTTCTGGTGATGAGATATTAAAAGATTCATTGATTATTAATGATGGTGAAGTTGTTTCTCTTGCAGCGATGACTGCAACAAATAGCCGGGTTAGGAAGAAGACTGAGAATATTGGGTATGTTTATTTTGCTTTTAATGATATTCAACCTGTAGATTCGTCAATGTCAGAGATCAAGAAGGTTAGTTATTTCATGAATGAAAATGCGAGTTCTACTGTTACAATCGTGGGATATACTGATGATGTAGGTTCCGAATCAGCAAATCAGCTCCTTTCCGTAAAACGAGCTGATCAGGTAGCAAAAATTCTTGAAGCTTTTGGTATAGCTAAGGATAGAATTAATGTAGAAGGAAGAGGGGAGAGCAATCCTTTGGGTGATAATTCAACAGACGAAGGGAGAAGTAAAAACAGAAGAGCATCATTTGTTTTTGATATAAAAGACAATGAATCAGAATAGCCTGATTCATTGTTGATCTGTTGTGTCTTCTGGAAAATCAAAATATTCTTCAGACAATTCTACCGTTCTGTCCTGATCGACGCCTTTGTTTTTAAAAGCATCAATAAGTTCCTTCTTTTCACCTTTGATATCTGTAGCTATTTTTTTGGTGACAGCTTTTGAGTCATAAACAATTTCATAATCATCTGTAGTACCAAGTATTCGCAAATGCAGTTTAGGACTTCCTGTTCCGTCATCTTCAACAGCTCCAAATACTTCGTCTTTATCTTCTCTGGCTCGTGAAAGTGGAACTATTACTTGATAGTTGATTACCTGGTCAAAATTGTGAATTCCTGAAACTTCAAGAGAGGTAATGTTTGTACCAACTGTCATTTTTGGCAGTGTAATTTGTTTGTTTTTAACAATAAGCTGGTTTTGCATATCATCAAATCGCAGGCGAGCAAGCGACTCTTCTTTTACAAATTTTGAAAGTGCCTGTAATGGTTCAAAATTATTCAGTTCACCATCTTTGATTTCAATATCAGCTGTACATGTAAACCTGTCTGATTTAAACTTAAGCTGCGAATCTAATACAATATGGCTTGAGACATAGGCAGTAACATTACCTTTTAGGTGTTTATCTTGCAGCCAGTCTTGACCGAAATTTTCGAAAACATAAAACACTTCATCAATTTTAATATTATTTACTCGTCCTCTGTTGTCAATTATGATACCTGATTCGAAGCGGTCGTCAATTTGCGCATCAAGTTCCAAAAATCCACCAAAACTATTTAGCCTCAGATTTTTGATTTGAGCTACTTTATCTTTCATAATAAGATTGCTGGTAAGGTTTGTAGCTTTAAATTTTCGGAATTTTATATTTTCAATATTACAGTCAAAATCAAGGTTGAACTTTTCAGGTAGACGAAGACTATATTGCTGACCTTCAGCAGTATTGATGTTTCCGCCTAATAATTCATCAAGGTCTATATTGTTAGAATGTAGATCAGACTCAATGGTGATTATTTGATTTCCTTTTTCAGTAAAAAGAGAGAAAATATAGTTTGCAAATCCATTAAGCCTGAAGTCACTGTTACCTATTTTTCCTTTAAGATCAGAAATAGCCAGTTGGTTGTTTTTTAATCTGAAATTTCCTTCAAAATCATTAAACCCATATTCAAAGCCCTTAACATTAAAACTAGTTTTTTCGATTTGAATCTCTCCAGTGGCATTTGCCCTTTGGAAAAGCTGGGATTTCATTTCTTCAACTCGCCCTTTTAAAGAAAAGTCAAAATGAACTTTTCCGTTTTTGGCACTGATATTATTGTCCGGAATAAAGGCTGTAAGGGCTTTTAGGTTGGCAGCACCCTTAAAAGAACAATCAATTAGAGGTGAATTGAAATTTACGACATCAATATATCCATGAATTTTTTCACCTCCAAACTCTCCTGAGACTGACTTAATGTTTAATTTGTAAGTGCTTTTTAAGTCAATATTTTCAGTTTCAAAATGACCTTGAAGCTGTGCGTTTTCAAATTTTGAATTAGTTTCAGGGTAGGTGATGTTAAATTTGTTACCGCTAAAGTCGATTCCCACACCAAAAAGATTTCCTGTTCCATTTATAGTGGCTACGAATTTCAAGTTACCAGATGATTGATAGGCAAGCCACGGCTCTGCCTGATCACCGGGTATAAATTGAAGCAGGTGATTTATGTTTGTGTCATCAGAAGATACAATTACCTTGGTAATGTCTTCTTTTCCAGACCAATCATAAAAACCATTTGATCTGTATTCAAAATTATCCATTTGAATAAGACCTTTTTCCCATAGTACCTTTTTGTTATTATTTAAATAGGTGATTTCTGTTTCAATATTTATAGGGATAGATTTTTCAAGAGTGTAGTTAGGTTCAATAATTTTTTCCCAAATAAAATTCCCATCAATAAAAATTTTGAGATCCGGTTTTAGTTCAACATCTACCTGCGTAAATAGTGAATTAGTTTGGTATATGGACGATCTTGAGTTATCGTAATAAGTTAATATCACATGGTCCAGAAAGATCTTTTCTAACTCAAGAGATGTATTTGAGTCAACCGTTGAGTCCTGTGCCCAGATTTGGTAATTATAAGTGTTATCGGGATTTCTCTCGATATTTATTTCTCCTTCCTGAATGATAATACTTTTAACAGATACCTCTCCGGTAATTAATTCGAACAAGCCAATGTTTACAAGGATTCTATCAACATCAATAAGAGTACTGCTAAAATTTGTTTTCCCTTGGCATTGCACATTAGAGAGTGAAATGGAAACCGAAGGGAAATGCCCAAAGATGGTAACATCTATGTTGTCTGTGTTTACCGGGACTTCAAGCTTCTTGTTGACAGTGGTTACAAATTCATTTATTATATCATCTTTAAAAATTTGGATGACTAGAAATAAAATAAGTGTAAGCCCGACAAAGATTGATGCTAGCCAGAAAAAAAATTTTTTAATAATACCGCTGGTCAAGTTTATATTCAAGTTTCTGATTTTCTTAATAATACGCCCTGATAAAAATATATACGTAAAATTGGGTAATAATATTTTTTAAAAAAAATTTTAATCAGTGTTTGCAAATATAAAATTGTGGGCTACATTTGCACTCCTGTTACACGAAACAGGGACACAAAATAAGGGCTCTTAGCTCAGTTGGTTCAGAGCACCTGCCTTACAAGCAGGGGGTCACTGGTTCGAATCCAGTAGGGCCCACAAAAAGCAATCTCAATAGAGGTTGCTTTTTTTTTTGACCAAAATCTACCGAAACCACCATGAAATATCATTGTTACATTCTTTATTCCAGAATACTAGATAAGTACTATGTAGGCCATACTGGAGATCTATTAACAGAAAGATTGAAGAAACACAATTCAAATCACAAGGGATTTACCGGGCGAGCGTTGGATTGGGAATTAGTATATCACGAAGAGTTCGAAACTAAGACAGATGCCTATGCCCGAGAGCGAGAAATAAAAGGATGGAAGAGTCGTAAGAAGATAGAAGCTCTTAGCTCAGTTGGTTCAGAGCATCCCGACCAATAAGTCGGGAGGGTCACTGGTTCGAATCCAGTAGGGCCCACAAAAAGCAATCTCAATAGAGGTTGCTTTTTTTTTGACCAAAATCAACCAAAACCACCATGAAATATCATAGTTACATTCTTTATTCCAGAATACTAGATAAGTACTATGTAGGCCATACTGGAGATCTATTAACAGAAAGATTGAGGAAACACAATTCAAATCACAAGGGATTTACCGGGTGAGCGTTGGATTGGGAATTAGTATATCACGAAGAGTTCGAAACGAAGACAGATGCCTATGCCCTTGAGCGAGAAATAAAAGGATGGAAGAGTCGTAAGAAGATAGAAGCTCTTAGCTCAGTTGGTTAATAGCATCCCGACCAATAAGTCGGGAGGGTCACTGGTTCGAATCCAGTAGACCCGGATCAAATATAAACCTAAGCTATTAAGCTTTGGGTTTTATTTGCAGGACCGGGTTTCTGGATCACTTCTAGTAATCCAGTAGGGCCCACAAAAAGCAATCTCAATAGAGGTTGCTGTTTTTTTGACCAAAATCAACCAAAACCACCATGAAATATCATTGTTACATTCTTTATTCCAGAATACTAGATAAGTATTATGTAGGCCATACGGGGGATAAGTTATCAGAGCATTTGCGAAAACACAATTCAAATCACAAGGGATTTACCGGGCGAGCGTCGGATTGGGAATTAGTATATCACGAAGAGTTCGAAACTAAGACAGATGCCTATGCCCGAGAGCGAGAAATAAAAGGATGGAAGAGCCGTAAGAAGATAGAAGCTCTTAGCTTAGTTGGTTAATAGCATCCCGACCAATAAGTCGGGAGGGTCACTGGTTCGAATCCAGTAGACCCGGATCAAATATAAACCCAAGCTATTGAGTTTTGGGTTTTATTTGCAGGACCGGGTATCTGGATAACTTCAAGTAATCCAGTAGGCCCATGACGATAAATGTCAGGGATAGATGCCCACAAAAGCAATCTCAATAGAGGTTGCTTTTTTTTTGACCAAAATCAATCAAAACCACCATGAAATATCATTGTTACATTCTTTATTCCAGAATACTAGATAAGTACTATATAGGTCATACGGGAGATGAAAATGAGCTCTTGTGTCTATTAAAAACAAATCATAAAGGTCTTACATGAAAAGCAAATGACTTTCTCGCTTTTTAAAAAAAAAACTGTCATGGAATAAATATTTATCAATAATATTGAATCGAATGTATTATAATTGTGGCTTTATTTTAGAGCTGGGATATTTTTTTTGATGATTATTTATAATTACTAGGATTTTTTTTATATTGGTTAGATTTCATTTTTTTAGAAATCGATTATTTACGATCCCATACAATAAAGTCTTCATATAGCTTAATCCCACTTTAGACTTTTTATACCCTTAATTAAGGGTTTAACCTGAAAAGGAATTTTTTTAACATATATAACCATGAAGTATATTCTTTATTTATTATTTGCTGTCTCCTTTGTGGGCAATGTATTTTCTCAGGAGAAAAATTCAGAAGAAGAAGTTAAAATACTTAGTTTATCTGAACTTATGAAAATCAGAATAAAGCAAGTTGCCTTATTAGATGTACCCCATACACATTCTAAAGGAGAGGTAATGTTATCATATCATTATATGCAAATGAATATGAAAGATACACGCAGTGGAATGGATGATGTTACCACTGAAACGGTATTAGAGAATTATATGGTTTCTCCGGAGCAAATGAAAATGGATATGCATATGTTTCATTTAATGTATGCACCATCTGATCGGTTTACCTTGATGTCCATGTTTTCTTACAATAAAAATGAAATGGACCTGGTAATGATGAATGGAATGAAATTCACAACCGAAAGTAAGGGGTTTGGTGACCTTCAAATCTCTGGTCTGTACACTCTCCTTGAAAAGAACTCTGGTAGGTTAGTAGGAAGTTTAGGTTTAAGTATTCCTATCGGATCAATTGATGAAACGGATGCAACCCCAATGAATGTAGAAGGTCAGAAATTACCATATCCAATGCAGATAGGAAGTGGAACTGTTGATCCAACAATTTCTACAACATATTTTGTAACAAATGAAAAGTATGGTTGGGGTTTTGATATGAGGAATAAATTTCGACTATATGATAATTCAAATGATTATAATTTCGGTAATTTATTTAAAGCAACAGCTTGGTATTCAAGAATTTGGAGTGAAGTATTTATAACTACGTTTAGAGTTGACTTTGCTAATCAATCTAAAATTAGTGGGAAAGATCCTGATTTAAACCCTATGATGGTTTATACTGCAAATCCTGATAATATGGG
Source organism: Marinigracilibium pacificum (assembly GCF_012926615.1). Taxonomy (GTDB): domain Bacteria; phylum Bacteroidota; class Bacteroidia; order Cytophagales; family Cyclobacteriaceae; genus Mangrovivirga; species Mangrovivirga pacifica. The sequence continues at coordinate 503,507 of NZ_JABBNU010000001.1, forward strand.
CGGAACCACAGTTTTGGGTGGTTTGGGTTTTAATATTAACCCTGGAGGTAGAATGAAGGGTATTAGATTTTCAGTTGAAAGTAAGCTACCATTGTACCAAAAAACAAGTGGCTATCAGATGAAAACTCAGAACATTTTTAAGCTCGCTTTAACATATGTTTTTACTAAGTCTTAATTATAAATAACATGTTAAAAAAAACCACATCCTGAAGATGTGGTTTTTTTGATTCTGTTTATTTTCCTTCACTCCATGGTGGCGCAATATTATTTGATCTTGCATAAGCTATTAACTGCCCCATATGTTCTTCACAATGACCAAAAGCAATTAGTAAAACAGACCTAAGAGTCATTTGGCTTCCAAAAACATCTACCATATTATCCAGTTTATCTTCAGGTATTGACATCACACTATTAATCATGTGATCATAAGATTTTTTAAGAGCTTCTATACTTGCTTCCTTTCCAACTATGTTCATGTTTCTTGGATCAATTCCAGCCGGTATCTCTACTCCTGCAAAGGTTGGGAAGAAATAATTTGCCCCGGTAATATGCAACACAACATCATTTACAGATCTGATATCATCCGCAGGTCTCCATCCATAATCTTGAGCAGGGATAGCTTCGGCAAGTGAAATTACTTTATCAGAGTTGGCTTTAATCATTCCGGCAAGGTCCTTTTGAAAAGAGCTTTGTGAAAAGAGTAATGCAGGAATAACCATTAATAGTGGGAGTAATAGTTTTTTCATGATATGTTTTTTATTTAAGTTAATAGAAAAAATAATAATTAGCTATTTAACTTTATTCATTGTTAATTATCGGGCTAATCATTAAAAGAAGGTTTAAGCATGCAGAGAGCGCTTAGGAGGTTGATTTTTGCTTCAATTTTATTTCTGATCAGTATGATGGTCGGAACTGCCGGGTTTATTTATATTGAAAATTACTCTACAATTGATGCAGTATATATGTCGGTCTTGACGTTTTCGACTGTTGGTTTTCACGAAGTAAATCCCTTAAGCGAAAATGGAAAGATATTCGCATCAATTTATATAGCTTTCAACCTTGGTGTTTTTGCATATAGCGTATCAGTATTATCTTCTTTCATATTTGAGGGTGAATTAAAAAAAGTATTTCAGAAATATATAGATAACAGGGCATTGAAAATGTTGACTAATCATGTAATTGTTTGTGGATTTGGAAAGAATGGCGAAATGGCCGCCCGAGAACTAGCTGATTCTGAGCAGGAATTTATTGTTGTAGAAAAAGATCAGCATGTTATTGATTCGTCTGCTGAAGGATACAACTTCAAATTTCTAAACGAAGATGCTACGATGGATGACACTTTAATTAAAGCCGGTATTAAACGAGCTTCAGCAATAATTTGTGCTCTTCCTGGTGATTCGGATAATGTATTTATCACCTTAACTGCAAGGGAGCTCAATCCGAGGATAAATATTATTGCAAAGGCAACTGAACTAAATACAGAGAAAAAGCTAATCCGTGCAGGTGCATCACATGTAGTAATGCCTGATATGGTTGGTGGGTCTTATATGGCAGCTCTAGTAACCAAGCCATTTGTAATAGAGTTTCTGACTATACTAAATGGATCTAATAAAAGTAAGTATAAGCTGGAAGAGGTAAGTCATGATCAGCTTAAGCCTCAATATCAGAATAAATCTCTTCGGGAATTAGATGTTAGAAATAAAAGTGGCACAACTATATTGGCTTTCAAAGATGATAAAGAAGGATTTATTTTTAATCCACACTCTGAAAAAATAGTCGGAGAAGGCGATGTACTTATTGTTTTAGGTGAAAATGATACGATTATTAAATTCAAGGACACCTTCACTACTAAATAGTATTTCATTTCATGTCAGATAATAAATATGCCTTTGAAACAAGAGCGATAAAGTCAGTTGAACCTTCAGGTGAGAAGGTTACACCAGTTGCATCTCCAATCTATTTATCTACAACCTACCTTAGAAATGAGGATGGCTCTTATAACTCTGATTTTGTTTATAGCAGGACATCTAACCCAAACAGAAATAAGCTTGAAGAAGCATGCGCTTTACTTGAAGGTGGTAAAGAGGGGTTTGCCTTCTCTTCAGGGATGGCAGCAATTGAAGCTGTGTTTAAGTGCCTGAAGTCAGGTGATCATGTTATTATTCCTGATGATGCATATTTTGCAGTATTTAAACTCTTAAAGGAAGTGTTTTCTCGTTGGGGACTTGAGTTTACTCAGGTTGACATGTCTGATTTAAATCAAGTGCGGAGTGCACTCAAGAAGAATACTAAAATGATTTGGCTGGAATCTCCTTCCAACCCACTATTAAAGATCTCGGATATCAGTGAAATTGCTAAGATTGCTAAAGGAAAGGGTATTTGGGTTGCCGTTGATAATACCTGGCCTACTCCGGTATTACAAAATCCATTAAAATTAGGTGCAGATATAGTCATTCATTCAACTACTAAATACTTTGGAGGGCATTCAGATGTTTTGGGAGGAGTAGTGATTATAAATGAAGAAAAAGAATTATCTGAATTACTGCATAATATTCAAAATTTAGGAGGGGGTGTATTATCACCTTTTGATTCATGGCTGACAGCACGAGGAATTCAAACGATGCATCTAAGAGTTACAAAGCAATGTGATTCTGCTTTTGAATTAGCTAAGTTCTTATCCGGGCACCGTGCAATCGACAAGGTGTTTTATCCGGGACTAAAAGAGCATTCCGGACACGAAATAGCAAAAAAACAAATGCCAAATGGTTTCGGAGCAATGCTCTCGATCCTGGTTAAAGGAGGAAGTAAAGAGGCCATTGCGCTTTCAAATGAACTTGAGCTGTTTTCTACTGCTACTTCATTGGGTGGAGTTGAAAGTTTAATTGAACATAGGAAGTCGGTTGAAGGGCCTGATAGCTCAACTCCGGAAAATCTTTTGAGGATATCTGTGGGACTTGAAAATATTGACGACCTATGTAATGATTTTCATCGTATTTTGTAAATAAATTAAGTCCTAATACTTAACATTGCGACTTACTTTTTTATTTTAAAAAAATCAAATATGAAAATGAATTCTAATTTTTTATCTGGGATGTTTATCCTAATGCTTACAATGTTATTAAGTGCTTGTGGAGATGATGAGGTAAAAGTAAATGATGAACTAGTAATAGTTGATAAAACTACTGGGGCATTCTATAGTGTTAATCCAGAGGATGGAACAATGACAATGTCTGATAAAGTATTTACCTATACATCAGGGGATACTTTAAAAAGTGTAAGAAGTATAGTATTGGATAAAAGCAATAACCAATTCTATGGTACTACTACAACTAATCCTACAGATGGATTAATTTTTAAAGCTAATTCTTCAGATCTAAAAGTTTCTGTTATAAATAGTAATAGTGAAAACGCCTGGGATGCAATGGCATCAATTCTTTTAAATGGAAGTGACTTATTAGCTGTTGGATACTTTAATTCACCATTCTCAACTCAATCAATTGTAAAAATGGGTAAGGATGGAATTGTAAATGACACTATTCCTTTTACAAATGGTGACCCTTGCTGTGGAATAGGTGTTTCGTTTGGTGATACAAATAATGAGCTTTGGATAGGTGATTATGATGCTATTATTCATGTATCAAATCTGAATGGAGAAATTTCAGAATCTATCAATATGTCTTTAGTTGGATTTACAGGTATAGATGAATCTGAGTTTACTTTAATGTCAATGGTAAAATATAATGATACAATGTATGGTATTGGATATAGCTTTATTAGTAAACTTCAGTATTTTGTAGAAATAGATATGGCTACAAATGAAATATTATATATCAGTAACTTAACTGAAAGTGCAGGTTCACCTAAATATTTAGCTTTAAGTGCAGTTCCAGAGAATATCTTTTAATTAATATATTTAATAATACTAAGAATAGGTTGCCCTACCAGGCGGCCTATTTTTTTATGCCTTATGTTAGAAATGAAAGGATATTGATTTTTTTAGAATTTATAATAATATCATCTTGCAACCTCATAAATATTCAGCTCTATGAAAAGATTTTTTATACTAATACCATTTTTGATTTTTTTAGTTTCATGTGGAGATGAAACAGTAGAAACAGGTGATAATTTTGAGGCTGTAACCCTTCCTGATAGTTCAGTAGTTTATTTGAATCACAATAGTAAAATCAGCTATGATGAAGACTTTGAAGAAAGAATTGTCAACCTTGAAGGTGAAGCATTTTTTGATGTTGTTCCTGGCGACACTAGATTTAAAGTGGTAACTGAAAATGGTGAAGTTGAAGTTGAGGGTACATCTTTTAATGTCGTTTCAATAAAAACGGATATTAATGTAGAAGTTGTTACCGGAATTGTTCATTTACATAGTCACGGACATAAGCATAAACTAAGAGCTGGGCAGCATGGTTTTTTCCACCCGGGAAATAAAGGGATAACAATTTCTAGAGCTAAGCATAGACACAACTCATGGTTAGATTTACTTGTTGTTGACCTAAAGATTAAAGGATTTCACCCTGGCAAGGGACATAGAAAGTGGATTAAAGGAAATAATGGTAGAGGAAACAACTCTATAAAGTTTAAGTCAGGGAAAGGTGGTAAAGTTCATATTAAAAGCCACGGTGGAAAAGGAAATGGCCACAAGGGAAAAGGTAATAAAGGGAAAGTAAAAGTAAAATTTTAATAGATTAAGCGGTTTGAATTTTCAAGCCGCTTTTTTTTTGCTCTTTTTGATGTCCGAATTCCAGAGTTCAGACGTTTCAGAAATAAAATAGGGTTAAGTTGAAATAAAATCTTAACTATGAAAAAACCTTATTCGATACTTTTTGCTACCCTAATTTTTATTTGGGGGTGTTCAACCGACACCAGTTATGATCCGGAGAGAAGTTATAGTGATATACAAAAAGACCTTACAGCGAAATTTATTCTTGCAAAAGATAGCTCAGTAATAGAGCTGCCAGAAGGCCATTTTCTTTTTGATAAGAGCTTAAGTATGGAGGGGAAAAAGCATATCACAATCAAAGGTAAAGGTATTGATAAAACCATACTAAGTTTTAAAGGCCAGACTGATGGTGCAGAAGGGTTGAGAATTACCAATTGTGAAAATATTACTCTTGAAGACTTTACTGTTGAAGATGCTGCAGGGGATAATATCAAGGTAATGGATACCAAAAATATTGCATTCAGAAGAATGAAAGTAGCCTGGACAGGTGCCATAGATGAAGATAATGGAGCTTATGGATTCTACCCTGTTATGTGTAGTGGTGTTTTGATTGAAGAGTGCGAATCAATGGGCTCTAGTGATGCGGGGTTGTACGTAGGGCAATCTGAGAATGTTGTCATCAGAAATAATAAGGTTTATCAAAATGTCGCTGGCATTGAAAGTGAAAACTCTGATAATGTTGAAATCTACGGAAATGAGGTTTATGATAACACTGGAGGAATACTTGTTTTTAACCTACCAGGCTTAAGTAGATATGGTCGAAACATCAAAGTTTATGATAACAATGTCTACTCAAACAATAGAAATAATTTTAGTGTACCAGGAGCAATAGTAGGATACGTGCCTGCTGGAACCGGAATGATTATCCTGGCGACAAGTAATGTTGAAGTTTATAACAATTCAATTACTGATCACAAAACTGCCGGAATTTCGATAGTAAGCTATGAACTAATAAAGGCCATGGATGAGATGGATAGTGAAAAGCCAGAAGATGCTGATTTACCTGCAGGGGTAGCTTCATTCAATTCGGATTATGCAAGTGATGTTAATTATGATCCTTATCCTGGCAGAATCTATTTACACAACAATAATTATGATAATGATAAGTGGATCCCGGATTTAAATTCAGATATCGGGAAATTATTGCTTTTCAAAAAAGGATTTAAAACTCCTGACATTGTAATTGATGGTATTTTACCTGATAACTATCTGGCTGATAATGGGCAGGTCAATGATCTTTATAAAATTTGCCTGGATGAAAATGAGAAAGTGAAATTTCTATATCTGGATGCAGAAAATGATTTTGAAGGAATTCATGAAGATATAAATTCGTATCAATGCGAAACTTCGTTGCTATAATATTAACCTCTATTTTTCTTTTTTGGGGCTGTTCTGATAAGAAAGCTGTCGATAGATCCAAAACCGAGGATTTCAGTCCTGAACCTGAACTAATAGAGACGTATGGGTTGGGTAATGCCTGGTTGTCTGAATATGGATTCTTTAGTGGGGATTTAAAAGAGCTGATTCCTGCTGAGAATGTATATTCTTATGAAATAAACACGCCACTGTTTTCTGACTATGCTATAAAGAGGCGGTTTATTTATCTCCCTGAAGGAAGTTCAATGCATTTTGTTTCAAATGATGTATTGAATTTTCCTGTAGGGACAGTTCTGATTAAAAATTTTTATTATGAAGAATTAAATAGCAAAGGCAATAAGATTATTGAAACAAGGCTTTTGATTAGAAATGAGGATGACTGGAAGCCTTTAACATATATCTGGAAGAATGATCAGACTGATGCATATCTTGAAATTGTAGGAGCTAAAAAGCAAGTTAGTTTTTATTCACCTGAAGGGAAGAAATTAGATATTAAGTATTCGATTCCTGATCTTAATCAATGCCAAAATTGCCATAATAAAAATGAAGTTTTAACTCCTATTGGTCCGACTGCTGCACAGCTAAATAAAATTGTAAATATTAAGGGCGAAAAAGTTAATCAACTGGTGGCCTTTGCATCAAATGGAAATTTAAAGGATATGCCAAGTCTTGAGCATGTTTCGGTTATTGCAAAATGGGATAGCCCAGAATATTCAATAAGCGAGCGAGCAAGAGCCTATCTGGATATTAATTGTGGTCATTGTCATAATCCTGGGGGTTCGGCAAAAACATCCGGATTAAATCTGACTCTAACTGAAAAGGATCCGCATAAACTTGGTATTGATAAAAAACCTGTTGCTGCAGGAAAGGCATCAGGTAATCTTTTATATGACATTGTTAAAGGGAAACCTGAGCAATCAATAGTATTGTTCAGAATGAATTCTGATAAGCCAGAAATTATGATGCCGGAGCTTGGCCGATCATTAATTCACCAGGAAGGAGTTGAATTGATTAAGGCCTGGATAAAAGAAATGGACTAATAAGGTTAGTCCGTTTCTTTTTCTATTTTGGTTGTTATCTTTATAACCAAAAGGCATGACCCGTGTATTTTAACTTATTTAATTTACTTATCTTTTTTGGAGTGTTCCAGGGGATAATCCTGGGAGTTGTATTGCTTTCTCTTCGTAAAAAAGGAGACATGAATACAATATTTCTATCATGCCTTATTTTTAGTTTATCTCTTTCGATAGGAAAACATTTAATAATTGATTTATATAAAGAAAATGAATGGGGACATGCTTTGATATTGCCAGTTTCCTGTTTCCTCTTGATGGGGCCTTTTCTTTATTTTTATGTGAAGACCACATTAGGTAAGAAAATAATTCCAGGGAAAAACTTATTTCTTCACTTATTACCGGGATTAATTTTTCTCATTATCCAGATTGTAATCTTTATCAATACCTGGATTAGTAACTCCGTAGTTCACCAAAGTATTATATCATTTTTTCAACTTTGTGAACAAGGACTTGGGTTGATTTCTTTAGTAGTTTATGGCATTCTAAGCTTGAAAAAAGTAATCCGGTATCAAAAAGCAATCACAGATTATTACTCAAATATTGAGTACATCACCTTACAATGGCTCATAAATCTGCTAATAGCTTTATTTCTGGGATGGTTACTGATTCTTTTTATGACTCTAATTGATTTAATCATTTATGGGTTTACCTTGCCTCAGTCAGCGTATTATTTTGTGTTTATTTATATTGGCATAATCATTCATTATTTTGGCTTGAGGAAATTAACAATGACTCATTTCCCAATCTTAAGGCCTTTAGAGCAGATCAATACCACAGTTAATGATAATACTGAAGAAATTGAGGAGGAAAGAGATGACGCAAAGGTTGAGATTGAAAAGCTTGAAGAAATAATGGTTACAGAAAAGCCTTACCTTGATCCAAATTTAACTTTAGACAGCCTTTCAGAAATGGTAGGAATCCACAGTAAGAAGCTATCAACAATATTGAATCAAAAAATGAATACAAGCTTTTATGATTTTATCAATACTGCCAGAGTAGAGGAGGTAAAACGAAAAATTAATGATTCTAACCATTCTCATTTAACAATATTAGGGATAGCTCTTGAGTCCGGGTTTAATTCAAAATCCAGTTTTAATGCAATCTTCAAGAAATATACAGGAATGACTCCCCGCGAATTCAAAAATCAAAAACCATCCTAAATGAAAAAAGTATTTTTAATCACTCTGTTTTTGGCTGGCCTTTTTATTGATCTAAGCGCTCAGAGAAATACACCTTTGGATTTAGCTAAGGAGATTTTTGGAGAGGATAGAGTGTATGGGATTGATAGATATACTTATGGAGAATATAAAGGGAAGCCTAATGGTACTCACCTTGCAAAAGGGGTAGTTAAACAATTTGAACTTTTGAATCAAAATGAATTAACAGCTGTTGTGGTAATGAACTTGACTGATTCCACTGGGAAATTCCTGATTGATGCCTATTTACATTTTAGGTATGATGATTACTGGAAGATGGAAGCTTTCAGAACCCTGGCTGGAACCGGAGTTTACTATGAATTTCTGGATCAGGTCGAAGGGTTAAATGATTCTCAGTTAGATAGTTTAGTAACAGAGGCTAATTTGAATAAGAGTGAACAAGATAAAATTACAATTGATGATATTTACTTTGACATTGATAACAGTAAATTAATTCTTTCTTCTGATGAAGTTTTAAAAAGGTATTTCCAAGAAAATAAGAGTTCATTTATGATGATTAGGGATTCTGTTGTTAGTGGCTTTGGAAGTAATTCTTATTCAGTTGATAAAACCAGGGATATTTCTGATCAATACAGGAAAGACTTAACAAAATTGAGGATAAGTTCCCTAACTATCGGTGGGTATCTTTGTGAAACATGCATGTTCTTCGTTATAGGTGGAAATGAAGGTAATTCGGTCGGATATTTGTATGTTAAAAGTCAAACTGATATTCCAATCATGAGTCCTTCTGAATTTATTATGATCAAAGACCTCGGTGATGGCTGGTATTTATTTAAAACGACATAAACATATGAGTAAATTGACACCTTTTCATTTGGCAATTCCTGTAGATAATGTAGAAAAGAACAGGAAATTTTATGGTGAAATATTGGGATGTAATGAAGGTCGAAGTGACGAGCATTGGGTGGATTTTGATTTTTTTGGTCATCAACTAGTTATACATTACAAGCCACCAACGACCTCTGAAAAAACCGACCATTCAAACTCAGTAGATGGTCATGATGTTCCAGTCCCTCATTTTGGGGTTATCTTAGAATGGGATGATTGGCATAATCTGGTTTCAAAACTGAAATCTCATGATATTAAGTTTGTTATCGAACCTTATATCCGGTTTGAAGGTAAGCCTGGTGAACAAGCTACTATGTTTTTTTATGATCCTGCAGGAAATGCACTGGAGTTTAAAGCTTTTAAGGACCCATCTAAGCTTTTTGCTAAATAACTAAATAGTTAAATAAGTCTCAGACCTTTCTATTCATAGTTCTTTTCTCTAATTTATGGATAGATATGTCTTATTTATCAGAATGGTTTAAGAGATCAGGACCTGGAGCTTTAGTTGCAGCAGCCTTTATTGGGCCTGGTACTGTTACTACAGCTTCTGTAGCCGGAGCCTCATTTGGATATACTCTTTTGTGGGCGTTGGTTTTTTCAATCATAGCAACCTTAACTGTTCAGGAGATGGCTATCCGACTAGGAATTGTAGGCAAGTTGGGCGTAGGGCAAGCCATAAGAAAAAAATCAGGTGGAAAGATTATCAAGGTTCTTGCTTCAGCATTAATATTTTCAGCAATTATTGTTGGGAATACTGCCTATGAAGGCGGAAACCTTAGAGGAGCCACAATCGGGTTTAGTACATGGAATTTCTCTATTGGAGGTTTAACAATAAATTTTTTCTTTTTATTGGCTGTTGTAATAGGCTTTTCCTTTCTCTTTTTTGGTAGAATTTCATATATCGAAAAAGTAATGACAGTTTTTGTCGGGTTGATGGGGCTAATATTTATTTCTACTGCAATTTTTATTTCTCCGGATTGGGGTCAAGTACTAAAAGGAATGTTTATGCCAGAGGCTAAAGAAGGTTCGACGGCTATAGTAGTTGGCTTAATTGGTACAACAGTAGTTCCTTACAACATCTTTTTACATGCTAATTCATCAAAAAATAAATGGCAAAACGCTGAGGATCTTTCTGCTGCAAGAAAGGATTCTCTGATATCGATATTGATCGGTGGACTTATAACTTTTGCCATTGTGATTACTTCATCTGTAGCTTATGAGGCTTCCGGGCATCAGTTGTTAGATAAGTCTTCAATTGATCTTGGGCTTCAGTTAGAGCCATTATTGGGATCATATTCATCAACTTTCATAGGGTTGGGACTTTTTTTTGCTGGATTATCCTCTGCAGTAACCGCGCCATTGGCAGCAGCATATACAGGCAGTGAAATTTTCAATTTCCCCAATGACAATCGTTCTTCCAGGTTCAGGCTAATTTGGATTATGGTATTTGTGATAGGTTGTCTGCTATCAATTTCAGGAATAGATTCAATAGGCTTGATCCTTTTTGCCCAAGCAGCAAATGGATTGTTGTTACCTATAGTTGTAGGATTTTTACTCTGGGTTATGAATAGTAGTAAGATTTTAGGGGATTTTAAAAATGGCATTTGGTCTAATCTTTTAGGAGGACTAGTGTTTTTGATTTCTCTGTATTTAGGTTATAATTCATTATCCGGAGTATTTCAACAATTGCAATAATGAAAAGTATCGATATAAACTGTGACATGGGTGAAAGTTATGGCAATTTCAAAATAGGGAATGACCTAGAGTTAATGCCATTTATTTCTTCTTGTAATGTTGCATGTGGTTTTCATGGTGGAGACCCTCTAACAATCGAAAACACAATTTTGAGAGCAAAGGAATTTGGATTAGCTATAGGAGCACACCCATCTTATCCTGACTTATCAGGATTTGGTAGGAGAAAAATGATAATTGATTCCGAGGAGCTAAAAGCAATAGTAAAATATCAAATTTCTGCTCTTGCAGGTATGTGTAATAGTTTGGGGGCAAAACTGAAACATGTAAAGCCACATGGTGCTTTGTATAATGCTGCTGCATCTGATAGAAATATTGCTTGGACAATTGGTAAAGCTATGTTAGAACTCGATTCTTCTTTAATTCTGGTTGGACTGTATGGAAGTCAAATGCAGGAAATTGCAGAGGAATTAAATATAAAATTTATTTCTGAAGCATTTATCGACCGGGCATATGATAAAGGAGGTAAATTGTTATCAAGAAATGTTTCGGGGGCGGTTCATACAAACCCGGAAATTGCTGCGAAACAAGCTCTTGAAATCGTGTTGAATGGTAAAGTTGATATACAGGATAAAGAGGTTATCCAAATAGAATGTGATACACTTTGTATACATGGAGATAATCCAGCTGCAAAAGAAATCTTGATTCATGTGAAAGAATCATTTCAGAATAATGATGTTAATGTAAGACCATTTAGTCATGCTTAAAATTAAGCAGTTAGGAAATAGTGCACTAGTTGTAGAGTTCAGACAACAAATCGACTTGAAAACTAATAAGAAGGTTTACTTACTTGAAACCTTAATCAAAGAGAAAAATGTGAATGGAATAAAATTTTTTATTCCTGCTTTTGCATCACTTACTGTTGGGTTTGATCCTAACCAAATATCATACTTTGTTCTGTCTGAATTTATAAAGGCTTTAGCTAAAAATAACATTGATGCCATTGAAAAAGAGATGAATTCAGTAGTTGTCCATTCAGTACCTGTTTGTTATGATGAAGAATTTGCTCCGGATATTAAGGAAGTACTTAAACAAACAGGGTTGACTCAAAAGGAAATTATTGATTTACATACCTCAGTTGAATATACTATTTTAATGACAGGGTTTTTACCTGGGTTTGTTTATTTGGGGAAATTACCATCAGAATTAAAATGTAAAAGGAAGGAAGTGCCGGCTACAAAGGTTATGACCGGTTCTGTTGGGTTGGCAGGTTCTCAAACAGGGATTTATCCGTTTGAATCGCCTGGAGGGTGGCAGATTATTGGGCGAACTCCCGTTCAGACTTTACAACTTACACATAAAGATCAGTTTCCATTTCATGGTGGCGATAAAGTAAAATTTGTCCCCATTTCCAGAGAGGAGTTTGAATATGGTGTTAACTCTTAAAAGGGCGAATAAAAATGAGTGATTGTTGTCTGAAATTTTCTAAAGGGGGAATGTATTCAACCATCCAGGATGGAGGAAGAGAGGGGTTTCGTAAATTCGGAGTGCCAATAGGAGGGTTTCTTGATAGAAGATCAGCTCATTTAGCAAACAAAATTCTGGGTAAGGAAATTGATAGCCCATTAATTGAAATTACATTAATTGGGCCTGAGTTTGTCGTTGTGGTGGGAGAAATAAACATTGTTTTGACTGGACCGGAAACTGAGTTTTTAATAAATGGTGAGCCTGCTGAAATGGCAAAAATTAATAGCCTTAAAGCAGGAGATATCGTAAAAATTGGGAAAGTTAAATACGGATGTAGAGCTTATTTGGCTTTCGGAGGAAAGCTCGATATTCCGAAATGGCTGGGGAGTAGTTCTGCAGCTCCATTGATAGCACCTATCGTAACTCCTTGGGCAATCATTAAACAGGACACATTATTAAGGATTTGTCATACAGATCGCTTAAAAATAAATGAATCTAATATTAAGCAGAATTTGGTATATAAATTCCCTATAGAAATTCATGTAACTCCCGGCCCGGAGTTTCATTTGTTTAAGAAAAAACAGGTTCATGATTTTTTTAAAATGGAACATGAGGTTTCTAATGAATCAAATAGGATGGGGCTTAGGCTAAAAGCTCATTTTAATCCTGGGGAAATAAAGAATATGATTTCATCCGGAGTAGTTCCAGGAACAATTCAAATTACAGAAACAGGAATACCGATATTACTATTGGCTGATGCACAAACAACTGGAGGGTATCTTCGCTTTGCAAATGTGGTTGATAATGACCTTGATCTTTGTGCACAACTCAAACCTGGTGATCAGTTTATTATAAAATTAGAGCCTGGGGAAGAAACGATTTAGGCATAATATTTGAGATAATATTATCACCAAATTACCAAAACCATGTTTCGATTTCTATTTACCCTATCTTTTTGCACACTGATGATGTCATGCTCGGTAAGTAATGACCTTGTTTTTACATCATATGAACCTATTAATAATGAAAAATGCATTATAAAGCCTAATTTGGTTTATGTGTTTAATCAAAATGAAAATATACCTTTTGAGGCAGATACAATAGGTTATATTCATGTTGAAACCATTCAATCGAGATCTGCAACTACGAGATCTGTTATTCAATATGAAGCCTGGAATAATTGTGGTGTAGCAATTGGTGGGATGCCAGAGCACCTTACAAGTAGTAAATTTGATAATACAAAAACAACGGAGCAATTCAGTCTTCCCGTATTAAGGGTTAAAGACTTTGAGGCTTTTATGAAAGACGAACAAGAATATAAAAAATATGACACCTCTTTTGTTTCGTTAGCCCATAAGCATTTTGAAGATCAAAATAGTAGGTTACGGGCAGCTAAGGTTGGTCAAACTATTGGAGGCGGTTTACTTCTATTAATTAATATCGGACTCGAATCTTCTCTGTAATAGTTAAATCGCAATAACAATAACTCTTCATATTTTGTTAAATAAGTATGAAGTATATGTATAATGTAGTTGGTAGTGTCACAGGGTTAGTGATCTTTTATTTAGGATTAATTGCATTTAATGTTCCGTTTCCAATTGTTTATCTGGTCTTTTTATTACTCCATATAGGAATTATATATATGGTTATTGTTGTCCTAAAAGCTCCATGCAAAGTAAAAAAGACATTTGATCAACAATGGTATGACCATTAAACTGCTTTTTCTGCTCTTTTAGCTCTTTCCCAAACAACAGACTGAGATCCTTTTAAGTGTCTGAAGATTCCTTGGATAACAGAAATGTTCATCATACAAAAATAATAGGGTACAAAAAAGATCTTAATTCTCATCTGTCTGCTTTCAAATACCCAGCCCACTAAGGCTAATAGATAGAAAGCAAATTGTCCGTACATTAATAGGCTATATATTGTTGAATCAGTATTAAACCATAAATAGAGGTTGGCAAAAAACACAAAGATCAATGCAAAAGGTGTTATAGTCCATCTTAATACTCGGTGGGAGATAAATGCAAATGATAGCCAAAAGTGTTTAAAGAAATTAAACGCGCCAGGCATTCGGCTTATTGCTTGTATCCCTCCTGCAGCAATTCTTACTTTTCTTTTCTTTTCTTCTTTTGTATTTGCTGAACTTCTTTCGGTAGCGTAGGCATTTGGTTCATATGCTACTCTGTTTCCAGCTAATGAAATTCCAACCGTCATCACAAAATCTTCAATTATGGTATCAGGAGATACTGGTTTATATAGATTTGTTCGTATTGCAAATAATTCACCAGCTGCACCAACAACAGAGACCAGCTCATCATCCCATTTTTTCAAAAGAGATTCATATTTCCAATAAAAGCCTTCGCCAGCACCAGCGGCATGATCACTATCATTCTGTTCAATTCTTTTTTCTCCTGCTACTGCACCTACATTTTCATCATCAAAATGCCTTACCATATTTTTGAGTGCATCTTTATTAAGAAAAGTATTAGCATCTGTATAAATAACGATAGGAGTTTGAACAATAGACATTACTCTATCTACAGCAGCAATTTTCCCTTTTCGTTCCGGACTGTGCTCAATTATTATTTGTTCGGTTGCTCTAGACTGAAGAATTTCAGGCGTTCCATCATCAGATCCGTCTGTAACAAAAAGAATATGGAGTTTATTTTTTGGGTAATCTAACCCTAATGTATTATCCAATTTTTCAAGGATATCATCTTTTTCGTTGTAGGCAGCAATTAATACTGTTATATCTGGCCAATCAGCTTTGTCCATTATATTGACTTCCTGTCTTTTGCCTGAAAAGAGACGTTTTAATCTTGTCAACACAAATAGTACCACACCATATCCAACGAAAGTGTAAACAACTATGAAAAGTGCAATCCAAAAGAGCAGTTTCATTAAAAAAATCATCCTAAAATAATGTAAGGTTTACGGGAAGCTCCCAAAAGATAAGAGATAAAAGTACCAACATAATAATAATAAAGCAATATAAAATTATAATATAATTAGAATTAATATTATCTTTGAATTTCTAACGGGCCTACTTTACATAAACATTCGATTGAATTTCATGTAAGATCATGAACTATGAAAAGATTTTTTTTAACTGGTAAATTATTCCTGCTGGCCACCTTATTGTTTGGGAATTCAATAGATAAGTCAACCGATGGAAATAGCATGTATAATCCGCTTTTTTATGGAGCAGATATACAACCTGTCGATGATCAAATGATCGCCGAAGGAGATTCATATTCATATATTTTTGATATCGAGGATGATGTTGATGATATTGATGATTTGGATATAAGTTTTATTGGTTTACCACAGGGAGCTGTATTTGATAAAAATACATTGACACTTTCCTGGGTTCCCGGTGAAGATCAGGGTGGTTTGAGTTACTATATTGATTTAATTGTTGTAGATACTGATATGTACCTTTCGTCAGAGTCTTTTGTGTTATCAGTTTCAGAAAGTAATCAAGCTCCGCAGTTAACTTTACCAACATTATCTTCTTCATATAATGAATTATCATCGATTTCATTTACAGCCTCAGCAACAGATTCAGACCTTCCTGCTAATCAATTAACATATTCCTTGTCTGGTGATGTGCCTTCAGGAGCTTCAATAGATCCTCTGACTGGGGAATTTGATTGGGTTCCAACTGAGGAACAAGGGCCGATGACTTATACATTTTTTATAGTAGTTACTGATAATCATGGTGGCGAAGATCAGGAGGAAGTAACTGTTTCCATAGAAGAAGATAATATTAACCCCGTATTAGATCCTGTTACAGGAGGTGATTTTATAGAATTGAGTTTAATCTCAATTGATCTAAATGCTCTTGACTCGGATTTACCACAACAAAATCTAACATATAGCTTTTCAGGTTTAACTTCTTCCTTTGCATCTATTGATCCGGCTTCCGGAGTTTTTAATTGGACACCTTCAGAAGCAGAAGGGCCTGGAGTCTATAATATCACGTTTGTTGTTACCGATAGTTATGGCGGACAAAATTCTATTGTTGTTCAGTTTAATATATTAGAGAAAAACGAAGATCCTGAGATTGAAAAGATTGAAGATCAACAGATAAATGAGTCTCAATTGTGGACTTATCAGGTTATTGCCACAGACGAAGATATTGAAGATGGTGAGAATCAGGTATTATCCTATGATTTTAAGGGTATGTTTCCTGATGGAATGACTATTGATGAAAATACCGGATTGATTTCATGGGTTCCTTCAGAAATTCAAGGTCCTGGTGATTATGAAGTAACTGTTAGGGTCAGAGATGATGGAAGTCCTCGAGGGTCAGATGAAGAGAAATTTAAAATTAAGGTATTAGAAACTAACAGAGCGCCATTAATTAGTGACCCAGGTGAAAAAACCGTGAATGAACTTGCTTTACTTGAATTTACATTGACTGCTACAGATCCTGATATTCCGGTGAATAGTTTAAAATATGCTATTGTAAGTGGTGCGGCATCCGGAATGAGTCTTGATTCTAATACTGGAAGATTTACCTGGACACCATCAGAAAATCAAGGGCCTTCAGTTTATAATGTCAGGTTTAGCGTTTCAGATGGCCAGTTACCGAGTGAAATTGATGTTCGAATTAATGTTAATGAAGTTAATAGTTTACCAGTAATAGGAACCTTAGTTGATCGAAATATTAATGAGGAGGAGCTCTTGTCATTTACTGTAACTGCATCTGATTCAGATCTGCCACAAAACACTTTAAAATTTTATTTACAAGGAAATCCGCCATCGGGAGCTTCAATAAATGAAACAACCGGGGAATTTCGATGGACTCCAAGTGAACAACAAGGGCCTGGTGTATATGCAATTACAGTTGAAGTAAATGATGGATTAGGGAGTTCTACTAAATCTTTTAACATTAATGTTAGAGAAGTAAATAAGACACCTGTATTTACCTCGGGAGCAATCACCGAAGCTCAGGAAAATGTGGAATATGTTTATAATATTGTAGCAGAGGACCCGGATAATGGTGATAACGTTACCTTGTCTGTTCCTACAAAACCATCTTGGCTAACCTTTACTCAAACGGGTAATGGAACAGGAACTTTAAGAGGAACCCCTTCTGGTAATGATGTGTCTGACAATGATGTGGTGATTAGAGCTACTGATAAAGTAGGAGCAACTGCCACTCAGTCATATTTCATTTCATTTGAATTGGTTAATGACCCTCCTGAGATTATTAGTAGCCCTGTAACTCAAGTTCAGGAAGGGTTACAGTATGTATATAATATAATTGCGACTGATCCGGATCCTAACGATCAGTTGACAATAACTACAGTATCAAAGCCTACATGGATTACTCTAACTAATAATGGAAATGGACGGGCTACATTGTCGGGAACACCGCAGCAAAATGATGTTGGATCACATCAGGTTTCTATTAAGGTTACAGATGCAGAAGGGTTAAGTGACACACAAAGTTTTTCTATTGTTGTTCAAGATGATCCTGATAATCCAATTTTAAGTAGTGCAACTTTTCAGGTGGATGAAGATGATACATTATACTTAAACAGTGATGTTTTTGATCAATATTATAGTGACCCCGATAATGATCCTTTGGCAACTGTAAGGGTTGTTGCAATACCTTCTAATGGGCAATTATTTATTGATGAAAATCCTGTTCAGGGTGGACAAATTGTTGCAGCTGATCAGTTAGATAAATTTATTTATGTGCCAAACACTGATTTTATTGGGTCTGATTCAATTCGACTTAGAGTTTCAGATGGAGCTGAAACAGCCGTTAATGCAACTTGGTGGAGAATTAATGTAATCCCGGTTAACGATAAACCTGTCGTCCTTAATTTTAATGATTTTGATTTCTTTTATAATGAATTCGAAGATTTACAGCCAATTATCGAATTTGGTGAGATAGTCGATGATGATAGTGAAAATATGGCCTTTTTGGAAGCATATTTCCTTACTTCTTTTGAAAACGATGATTATCTGACAGCTAATGTGGATGGAACTATATTAACAGCTAACTATGATGAAATTAATGGTAAATTAAGAATAGAAGGTAGTGCTCCTAAATCTGTTTATGAAGATGTTATGAACACTTTGTCATTTGGGTATGCTGGAGAATCTAGTCCCAGACCGTTTCCAAGAGGAATAGGATTTGTAGTAAGCGATGGTGTAAATCTTAGTGATGTGTATTCAAGAATAATGACATTTGAAAACGCAAGTGTACGATTAGATATAGTCGATGCATTCACTCCAAATGGCGATGGAGTAAATGATACCTGGAGTATATTAAATACTGAATTTTTTGATGAAGTTATTGTAAGAGTATTTGATGTAGAAGGCCAAATGGTATTCTTTTCAGATGGTTACCAGGACGAATGGGATGGTAGTTTTGAAGGTAGTGAGCTTTTATCCGGAACTTATTATTATGTGATCGATCTGGGTAGAGGAAGAAAACAAAAAGGCTCTGTAACAATATTGAAATAATGAAATCACTGATATACTACATATTATTTATTTGGATATCTGCTCCTTTAGTAGGTCAAAACATACCGTTTTATAGTCAAGATCAGCGTACTATGGGGCTTTTTAATCCTGCTTTAGTAGCTCTTGAAGATTTTACTCAAGTTCAGGTAGGGTATAAAATGTTTTACCCAAAGATTCCTGAAGCACCACAATTAATATCAGCTTCTATAGAATTTAATCTTGGCAGTGACCTAAAAGAGTCAACGCAACAACTAAGGGTTAGTGATCCGGATGCCTTATTAGAATTAGCTGACAAAGGTGGAGTTGGTCTCAGACATGGTATCAATGTCGCATTTCAGGGGTTTCAGGAGTTTGGTTTGTTTTTCAATAAAGCTATCGCATCTTATAATTTGCAAATACCTCTGAATGAGTCAATTAAAATTTCAGGGGGTGTTCAAGTGGAATATCTTGGGGTAAACATGAACCCTGAAAAATATAAATTAAGAGATGAAGTAAATGATCAATTTTACCAAAGCCTTTTGCAATCTGGTTCAAATTCATCCTATCTTAATTTGGGGCTAGGTGCGGCGTTATTGGGCGAAGATTTTTTTGTTGGTGTAGGTGTAAGTAATGTAGTTAGTTCTCCGATAGGAGATGAACCCATTAAAGATCTTGAGCCACAGCCGATGATATCAGCTAATGCAGCTTATTTTTTCAGAAATTTGGGTAATGTTGAGTTATCGCCGATGGTTTCATTTTATCATCATGAAGGTTTAGGAGATATATTTTCCGGGCAAGTTCGATTATTTTATAAAGAAGTGGGTTACTTTGGTGTTGGTGGAGGTAATAGAACATTGGTATATGTTCCAATAGGGTTAAATATTACTAAATTTATTACTGCTAATTATACTTATTCAATATTGGATAAGGATAAGTCAGGTTTAGGAACTTCAAATCATGAGGTTTTTGTGCTATTTGCTATTGGAAATAGAAAAGAGACGAAAAGATATAATAAGTGATTAAAGAAGTAATTTTTTTGTTTTTAGGGATAAATATTTTTTTTCTCGATGCATTTGGTCAAAATGTTGTTTTTGGTCCTTCTGTACTATTGCCTACTTCTGTTAACTCTGAAGCTGAAGAATTGGCGCCTTTTTTCTCAAGTGAAGATGATAAATTATATTTTTCGAGAATCTTCAGTAAGGAAAATGTTGGTGGTTTATATTCCGGAGCCGACATTTGGATGTCAGCACTTTTAAATAATGGAGTATGGAGTAAGCCATCAAATAATTTTTCGAAGTGGAATAATAAAGGCAACAATGTTCTAGTTGGAATCAACTCCACAGGAGATGTGGTATATCTTACCGATGCATATCAAAATAGTGGAGGAATTGCATTCTCAAAATTTAATGGTAAAAACTGGAGTCAACCTGAAGCAATAAAAATACCGGATCTTGATCTATCTGCGCATATAGGGTTTAATATGTCTTCAGATTATGAGGTCCTTTTTATTTCTATGACTGGAATTGATTCTTATGGCGATGAGGATATCTACATTTCTTTAAAGGATAGTGCAACAGGAGAATGGTCAATCCCTAAAAACATTGGACCAACAATAAACACAAAAGGATTCGAAATTGCACCGGTTTTGAGTGAGGATAAAGAGACGTTATACTTTACTTCTAATGGGCATGGTGGGTATGGTGATGCTGATATATTTATGACAAAAAGGTTATATGGTAGCTGGTCGGTATGGACAAAGCCAATAAACCTGGGACCTAACATAAACAGTGAAAAATTTGATGGATATCTGAATATAGATCAGAAAAATCAAAGGATATTTTTTACAAGTAATAGAGGAGGAACTCTTGCTGATATTTATAGGGCTCCTTTCCTTGAAAAACCATTTACTTCAGATTTAACATTTTTTCAAAAAAGAATTCTGTCTGATTCAGTTTTATATTCGTTATTTGAAGTAGATATTCCAGATAGATTTTTTGTTACTGATACTGGGCTGATAAGTGATCCAACATCGGAATTGATTTATTTTATAGTTAATACTATTAATGATGACGAAAATCTATTTGTGGAATTAAAAGCTACGACACCCTATTATGAAGGGATTACCCAAATGGAATTTAACAATGTGGTTTCTTTTGCTGAAAGGGTTCGATATGAGTTTATTAAGCAAGGGTTGGCATCAGAAAGGGTTGTGCTAAATGCAGAATTAGTAGAATCAGCTATGCCAGAGGCAGAAGCTTCTATAAATCAAAATGGGTTTGTGAAAATATTATTAAGAAAATAATTAGTAGATTGTATCTTCGGGTATTTGCATTTTTATAGTTATGGATTTCATTCTCATATACAAAGCATTAAAGCGTAAATGGTGGTTATTGGTATTTTTACCATTAATTGCGGCTACCATTGCATATTTCGTTGCTAGCTCGGCAGAGAAGATGTATAAATCTACTACTCAGCTATCTACAGGAATAACAACTGATGAAGGTGTTTCACTATCAGATGATGGTAATTTTAATCCGTTTGAGATTGAATCCAAATTTACAAACCTGATAGAAACAATAAGGTCTGAAAAGATAATCAATATGCTTTCTTTAAAGCTTTTGTTACATGATCTAGATCAGCCTAATGCGTTTCGCAATATAGAAAACTACCACGATGGTGAATTAAAGTATACCAAAGGCGATTTTGAAATCGCTAAGAATATTGCTAAAAACAAATATGATTCATTAAAAAGCATTTCAACTTTTAATGAAGATGAAAGAATGGTTGTTAAGATTCTTAAGGACTTTCACTACGATTATAAAAGTTTAATGGATGAACTGGAAATACGAAGGGTTAGTAATTCAGATTACATCAGCATCAACTATTTTTCAGAAGATCCATACTTATCGGCTTTTGTGGTAAATACACTGGCAAGCGAGTTTATCAGGAATCAAAACATGAATGTTGTTAGTCAAAGTGGTCAATCTATTCAGTTTTTTGAAGAGTTATCAGTCCAAAAAAAGGAGCAGCTAGATGAAAAAATTAAGGAACTGGAAAATTTTAAGGCTATAAACAATGTAATCGATACTGAAGTCCAAAGCGAAAGTAATGTTTCAAAGCTATCTGATCTTGAAAGCCAGCGTTCGGAAGTTAGAAGAGAGATATATAGTCTCAATCTTCAATTAGAAAATGTAAATCAAAAAATAAGTACATATAACACAGGTGGATCTGGAACAGGAAATTATGGAAGGATCCTACAGTTAAGAAACTTGATCAATGAAGTTAATAAGGAATATATTAAATCAGGTGATCAGGTTCTTCTGGATTCATTAAAGAAACTCAGGGATGAAAGAGATCTTTTGCAGAGCCAGTCTTCTTCCGGACCTACTTTGGGAGGAGAAAGAGTTAGTCTACAAGAACTTGAAGACTCAAAAGATGAGATACAGCTGCAATTAAGAGTAGCGAGAGAAACATTATTAAATATTAATAGTAGTATAGCTGCTCTACAATATAACGTAAAGGATTACGCCTCTCTTGAAGGTCGTCTTGGGGCGTTGCAACAAGAGGTTGATCTTGCACAGCAGGAATACTTATCTGCACAAGAAAAGCTTAATGATGCCAGAAATAGATCTAAGATCTCTGAAAGTACCATTAAGCAAGTTTTGATGGGGCAGCCAGCAACGGATCCGGAATCTACGAAGACTATTATTATAACCGGTTTTGCGGGGATTTTGAGCTTTGTTTTATGTGTTTTCGGAATTGTATTTGTTGAGTACCTCGACTTTTCAATTAAAACTCCAGCTCAATTTGCAAGACAAACAGGTTTAGAGCTTGCCGGAGCAATTAATCAAATTAAGGATAATGATAAATTGAATTTGCAAGATGTATTTGCAAATGATTCTGAAAAGGAAGATTTAAATATATTTAAACAAGAACTACGGAAGATTAGATTTGAGATTGAGCAATTAAGACCAAAATCTATCTTGTTTACAAGTACTCGACAAGGATCTGGGAAGACATTTTCTTTATTATGCCTTGCTTACTCTCTAAGCTTGATTAATAAAAGGATTCTAATTATTGATACAAACTTCAAGCATAACTCTCTTACAGATATTCTGATTGTAACTCCATATAATAAGCAAATAGAGCAGAAAAGTCGAGTTAGAGATTCCCTGAAACTGCTAGATGGAGGTTCTGGTAAGTCATCGTTCACAGAGTCAAATTTTGAGGATGACTTTAATGAGGATGACAACGAATCAATTATCCGTACAACCAGTCACAAGTTAATTGATGTAATAGGGTGTAAAACTGGTACAGATTCTCCTTCGGAGATATTTAGTGGTAAGAATTTTGATAAGATGCTTGAGGAATTCAGGCATCAATATGATTATATTTTAATGGAAGGGGCATCCCTAAATGATTTCCCTGACTCTAAAGAGTTAGTGTCTTATGTAGATGCTGTTATTCCTGTATTCTCAGCTGATACAGTATTGAAGGTAATTGATAAAAATTCAATCAAATATCTGAAATCATTAAAAGGGAAATTAATTGGTGCAATTCTAAATAAAGTTGATTCTGAAAACCTTAGAATGTAATACCTCTTGTTAATTTAAGATAACTATTATCGGGGTTTCACTAACCTCGATACTTGTTTTATCTTGATTTGTATTAATCGGTAATTCAAGGCCCACAGTGTATTCATCCATTAACTGTACCTTTTTTTCAATTATATTTTTTGGATTGTAGTATCTATTAGTTTTTAAGTCAACTATCATTCTAGCATCTTTTGATGACCCTAACCATAATATAAGAATGGTAGTAGAACTGCCTTCTTTGACAAACTTGGCTGTATATAAATTGGTATTAGGGTCTACATCAACATTTGATAAATAGAAATCTCCAACATGATAATTTACTGTTGACAAAAAATACCATGAAGCCTTTTTCTTATATCCGGTATGTTTTGATGAGGTTAATCCACTGTTTTGATATGTTTGAAAACTATTTTCATTGCCATCCCTAAGCATGAATTGAAACATTTTGTCAGCACCAGCCCAATGCCCAATGATTATGGATCTAATAAGCCATGATGCCTGCACTTGTTCACTTGTCATAGTTCCTATTTGTGGGGCAATTTGACTCCCTTTAGATTGTGTGTCATATCCAAATTCAGTAATCCATAATTCTTTAGTTGGAAGGTTTATATTACGATAATCAGAGATTCGCTTAATTTTATAATATAAAGAATCAGCCTCAGGTGAAATACCACTAGTTGCTTTGCCATGCTGTACACCACCGTTATTTGAATAATGGTGAAAATTGATTACATCCCAGATAAATCGCTTATCAGTTCTATTATGGTCACACCAGAATTTCATAGATATCAGGTAATCTAAGTTTAATGTTGCTAAGCCAGCCATGACCAGTTTTGAGTTAGGATCTGCATTTTTTATCCCTAATGTATTACCTAAAGTGGATTCATGCCCATCATAGTCTGCACTTGACATAGCCGAATATTCAAATGGAGAAAAGAACTCAACATTAGTCATCCACCATTTATCTGGTTCATTCCAGTTTTCATAATAATTTAAATATCCAAGCCCGGAGACCTTTGATTGAGAGCTATGTAACTTTAAGAATTCTGTTTTGACCTTATTATCTCCATATCTGGCAGCAAATTGAAACATGTGATCAGCATGGGCTTTGTATGATTCAGGGTCGGCCGGGTTACCTTGTGCAGGTTTTTTTTCTAAAGTTTCAGGGCCCTCCTTGGTTAACCATAATGTTGTACCAACCATTACTGGAACAACTGTTTTTCCGTTGTTAAATAATGTTTCATAGTAATTGTCAAAATTCCAACCACCTCCTGCTAGGGTAGGGTTAAAGCGATTTTGGTTATTAGGATAGCCAATATAATTTTTATCCCTATCACCTTCCATCCAATCCCATTGATGGTATTCCCTTATCATTGAAATAGAGCTTAAAGTAGAATGAGGCACATCAATGAAGCTATTGGTTCCAATGACATTTTTTAGAGCAGTTTTTTTTGTTTTCCCTGGGGTTAAGTCTGTTTTAAATTTTTCTGAGGTGTTTATTTTTCTTCCTGAAAAGATGATTTCATTAATATTTACATTTGGGTCATGGAGTATTATCTGGATATATTGGGTTTTCCAGGTTACAGATTTTTTTTGCCATTGATTATACCTGTCCGTTTTAGTTTTTATTCCTGCTGTCCATTTAAATGGGTTGCCATAATTGATTTCCAATTCTCCTGTTGCAGATCCATCATAAAACTTAAAATAATCAATTTCATAGGTGTCTTGCAGGTCAATAATTATCTCGGCTGGATAATTCCATTTGGGGGAATAAGGAGGCTTCCATCCATGTTGAGGATTATCAATGTTTTGTTCATCAAAAAGCTTAAAAGCATCACCTTTTGTAGTAGTATTGATAATCTTTTCGGGCTCAATTTTAATAATATTATCAACAGAATGACTTTGTATTTGAGCACTTACTGTTAATTTAGTATAAATTATTATTATTAGAATACAAAAAATAGTCTTACATTTGGACTTTAGCATAAACAGTATTTTTTGATTTCACAATGCAATTAGTAATAACGATAATACTCGGAATAATCTTTCTATATTTTTGTTTTTATATAATATATTTTTTGATTTTTTCAATATTCGGGCATTTCTACAAAACAAAGAAGGTAGATAATCATTCTTCAGGAGATAGGTTTTTAGTATTAATTCCGGCATATAAGGAGGATGAAATAATTATTCATACCGCTGAGGAAGCTCTTGGTCATGATTTTAAAGGAGGAGAGTTTGATGTTGTGGTAATTGCTGATAAACTAAAGCAATCTACTGTTGAGACAATTCGTAATATGGGTGCAACTGTGATTGAAGTATTCTTTGATCGAAGCACTAAAACCAAATCAATAAATAAAGCTCTTGAAGAAATTCAGCATGATTATGATCACATAGTTATTTTAGATGCGGACAATGTAATGGAAAAGAATTGTCTTGACATCTTAAATGGGTATTTGAATAAGGGTTTTTATGCTGTTCAGGGGCATAGAACGGCAAAGAATCGGGATTCCGCCTTTGCATTATTAGATTCTATCAGTGAGGAAATTAATAATCATGTATTTAGAAAAGGCCATAGAGCATTAGGATTTTCTTCGGCATTAATTGGTTCGGGTATGGCTTTTAAATTCCATTTCTTTAAAGAAATAATGAAGGGCAATGAAGAAATGGGAGGTGAGGATAAAGAGGCAGAATTTAGAATTATCGGAAGACGTAAGAAGATAGCTTATGCAGATAATGCCATTATTTATGATGAAAAAGTCTCAAGTGCTGCAGTATTTGCAAAACAACGTACTCGTTGGATAGCAGGACAGTTTTATTTTTTTAGAGATCACTTCAAACCGGCATTTCTTCATTTACTGAAAGGAAACTTTGACTATTTTGAAAAGTTTCTTCAGGCATTCATACCTCCAAGAGTTTTAATGTTAGGGGTTTTGCCTATTATGGGGTTAATCTCTTTACTAATACCATCAAATATACCTTGGTATTCTTGGTTTGCTCTTCTGGGAATTTTCCTTTTTGCTAATTTAATATCCATACCATCAAGGTTTTATAATCGTGATTTTGTTTCCGCAGCACTACAATTACCTAAGGCTATTATTGCTATGATGATAGGGATTTTTAGTGTTACGACTGCCCATAAGACCAATTTTCACACTCCCAAAACAAAAAAATCTGTTGAGAAAAAATAGATTTTAAGTAAAGAATTGCACTTCTTGTCACTTTTTTTTCACCGCAAACGTTTTCGGTGACATGTGGCTTGCGTGGGGAATTGTTCCACACTGTGTATAATTCGCATTCCACCAATTAATAATTTATATACAATCTTGAAATAGTTATATAAATCTTCCCCAATTTGTGATCATTTATTCCAATTATATAACTATTATACAATTTCTTACATTAACATGTTAGCCCCTGTTTACGGGTATTAGTTTAACAATTTCATTTATACATTTGCAATCGAAATACTTGACAATCAGTTAGTCGTAACTGATCAATTAAAAACAAAAACCAGCAAAATAAATGGAGAGAACTAAAATTCTATTCCGCGGGATTCTTTTATTAATCTTATTTGGGACTGCCTTTCAAATGGTAGCTCAAACTTCACCCGCATCTAGACAAACAGCTCAAACTTATACTTCGAAAACTGTAGCGCCTGGTGAGTCATTTGGCTACTGGCAATATCTACCGGAGAATTATACCAATTCTGGTGAGAAAGTTCCGTTGGTAATATTTTTACACGGAATGGGAGAGAAGGGTTCAGATCTTAATTTGGTATTGAGAAATGGTCCTCCTAAAATGGTAAAAAATGGAAGAAACTTTCCATTCGTTTTAATTTCACCTCAAGCTCGTTATCCATGGGACTGGTCTCCGGACTTCCTTGACGAAATGGTAAATGAAATGATCAATAAATACAATATTGATACTGACAGAGTTTACCTAACTGGTCTTAGCATGGGTGGTAACGGTGTTTGGGATTACGCTGCAACAAGCAATTATTCTGATAAACTAGCTGCTATCGTTCCGATTGCAGGTTGGATGACAAAAGACGGATGTAATCTTAAAAACTTGCCTATGTGGGCATTTACAGGAGAGTACGATGGTCCTGGTTCACCTAATACAGGTACAGAGAAAGCAGTTGCTGCTTATTTAAAGTGTGTTTCTAATCCTACACCAGAGCCAATTTTAACGGTATATCCTGGTACAGGTCACAATGCATGGGATAAAGCTTATGGTGATAACAACATGTGGAACTGGATGCTTGCTCAGAAAAGAGGAACAACAGGAGGGGGAGGAACTCCGCCATCTTCTGGAACTCCAACTGTATCAGCTCCAGCAGATAAAACAATAACATTACCTACTAATAGCATTTCTTTAACTGCAACAGCAGGTCACACGGCCGGAAAGTCTGTAACTGTAAAATGGAGTAAACTTTCAGGCGGTGCTGCAACATTGAGCGGTGTTAACACTAAGACTCTTAATGTTTCAGGAATGGTTAAAGGTTCATATAAATTTGAAGTAGTAGCAACTGATGGTGCTGGTCAGACAGCAAAAGATCAGGTAATTGTAATAATTAATGATCAGGTTACTAACCAGCCTCCAACTGTAAGCCTTGGTGCTGATAAAACAATTACGCTTCCTACGAACTCAATTAAATTGACTTCTAATGCGTCAGACCCTGAAGGTGGAGCATTAACTTACTCTTGGCAAAAGCTAATGGGACCAGCTGCTACATTAAGCGGAACTAAAAGCTCAGCTTTAAGCTTATCAAATATGGTTGAAGGTACTTATAAGTTTAGGTTGACTGTATATGATAATCAAGGAGACATGGCAAATGATGATATCTTTGTATATGTTAAGCCAAATACAGGTGGAACTAACCCGGCTCCTGCAGGACAATTCACTTACAACTATTATGAAGGAAATTATAGCAGCCTACCTGATTTTTCAAGGTTGACTCCTAAGAAAACAGGTGAGGCAACAGATATAAACTTATCATACGCTGTAGCAAGCAATACATTCCTACTTGAATTTATAGGAAGCATAACAGTTCCAACAGCAGGTGAGTATACTTTCTATCTGACTTCAGATGACGGATCTAAATTAAAGATCAATAACAATGTAGTGATAAACAATGACGGTCTGCATGCAGCAGTAACTAAGCAAGTAAAAGTAAATATGACTACTGCAGCTACTCCATTCGTTCTTGAGTACATGCAAAACTGGGGAGGCAAAGAACTTAAATTAGAAGTTGCAGGTCCTGGTATCTCTAGAAGAGTTGTTCCTTCATCTTGGTTTACAGGAAGTACTGATCCTGGTACTACTGACCCAGGTTCTGGAAGTGGTGAAGTAAGCGCAGTAATGAACGTTAACTTAACTCATATGACAACTGACATTAACGGGTGGAATTCTACAAAGACATATCCTGATGCTAATGTAGTTTCTAAAGCACTTAAGACTACTTCTGGAGCTAGCACAAGTGTTAAAATTAAAGTAGGCACTGGTTGGAGATCTGCTTCTGCAAACGGAATGACTACAAACAATACTGATGATATTCTACCTGATAATGTAATGAAGACATTCTATTACGCAATGCCAGGTGATAAAGCACAAATAATTGTAACTGGATTAGACAAGTCATTAACTTATAATCTGAACCTGTTTGGTAGCCGTAGTGGAGGTGGAGACAGAACAACAGTATTCTCTGCTGGTGGTAAGTCAGGAAAACTTCAGGCTTCTAACAATACTAGCAGCTGGGTTTCTCTTAAAGACTTGACTCCTGATGCAAACGGTCAGATTGTGTTAACAGTTCAAACAGCTTCTGGTTCAATGTACGCATACCTTAATGCAATGATCATTGAAGAAATCGGCGGAACTGCTAGTGCTTCTGCAATGACATCTTCAGCTGCAATCTCAGGAATTAATCCTTACCCTAATCCATTCACTGATTATATCAACGTTGGGTTTGCAGAAGGAAAAAGTGGAGAAGCAAATGTAGAAATCATTGACGCAAACGGAACTGTATATTTTCAAAACTCATATCAGGTAACTGAATCAATGACTGAGTTCAGAGTAGAGCTTGTATCAGCTAACATCCCTACTGGTACATACTATATCAAAGTGACCGGAGCTGGATTTGATGGAGCACCTGTAAGAATATTAAAAAATTAAGAGGGGATAGTAGTATGTGGGAAAAGCCGGGCAGCATTGTCCGGCTTTTTTTATTTTGTTTCTTCAATCATTTTCACTACATCTTCAGTAAATAAAGGAACACCATTTTTATTTAAATGATCTTCATCTACGAAAAGATCAAATTTCAAATTGTACTTGTCTCCAAAGTTGTAAAACTTCACTCCTTTATTATTAAGGTATTCTTTGAAATCCTCTATTCCTTTATAATACTCACTATCTGTTTTTGCATTTGCAAACGGACAAACAAATACTACAAGTTCAATATTGTTAGAATTGCAAAGCTCAATTATCTTGTTCAGATAATACATTTTTCCTGATGTATCAAAATTGTATTCGAACAGGTCCTGTGTACCATGATATTCGGTTGACTCATAGATCTTTGATCCATAGCTATCATAATCAGGCTTTTTGAAATGAAATAGGCTATTGGCCAATTGGTGTAACCCCCATGTGGTGTTTTGCTCTGCGTACCTTATAAAAGGAATAAAGCGGTACAATTGCCATTTTAATCCAAAACGTGAATAGTGCTCATACACTTCTTTTTCTTTGTAATAAGGAAAAAAACGAGGATATGAAAACTGTCCAACCACCTCTGTATCTGCTTCCCAGTTATCGACATTTAAATAAAGAGTTTTGATCTTATTCCCTCTTTTCAAAAACATTTCCAGCATCAGGGCATGAGTTGGTGTGGTACTTCCATCCAAAGAAATATTTATTCCTTTTAAGTTTGTATCCTCTACAACCTTTTTTGTATCAATACAGGTATATGGTCTACTACTACCGTGAATAGCAAAATCATACTCATTATTTTCCGTATTGTTTAGCCACTGTGTTTTATAATATGTTCCTTGTTGATAGATCGATGTAAATGCAAAGTCTAAAAACCAGAATACAGCATAAACCAGTACGAAGAATATTAATAGATTTTTAAATAATCTTTTCATATCAGAATTGGAAATAGATGAAGTCGCTTGGATCAACAAAGACTCCAAATAATGCGATAATTATTAATAAAAGTATATATCCTGACCACCTGATCCATCTATGTCTATTGAATATTTCAATTCCCTTTTTCCATTGCATTAATAATTCAAATGAAAGTAGCATTATGATTAATGGAAAACCAATTGCCATATTATAAAGGTCTTTTGTTTCTATCCTTTTAATTTCTCCAACAATATTAGCTTTCCAGTTAAGCATGTTATTAATTATGTCTATCGCCTCATTGAAACCTGAGGCTCTGAAGAAAATCCAGGCAAACATTACCAGAAGAATTGTATATGTCCTTTGAACCCCCGATGGAAATTTAAATGAAAAAAGTGGTTTTGCACTGTGGTAACTTTCTATCGAAACAGCTAGACCATGTATCAAGCCCCATATTACGAATGTCCAGGCAGCTCCGTGCCATATGCCTGACACGACAAATGTAACAAACAGATTAAATATCCACCTGAACATTGATACCCTGTTTCCTCCTAGTGGAATATATACATAGTCTCTAAACCATGTTGAAAGAGAGATGTGCCACCTTGCCCAAAACTCTTTAATAGATTTACTAAAATAAGGAGTTCTAAAGTTGGTCATTAAGTCAACATTGATAATTCTTGCTGCACCAATGGCAATATCAGAATAACCACTAAAGTCACAGTAAATCTGAAATGTGAAGAAGATTGTAGCAATTATTGGCCAAGGCCCATGAAATTGATCAGGATTATCATAAACGAGGTTAACAAAAAAGGCTAGTCTATCAGCTACAACCACCTTTTTAAACATACCCCAAAGCATTTGCCTTAAACCTAATACTATGTTTTCATACTTAAAGCCCTTGAGCTCGCGTAGCTGCCCAAGTAGATTTTGAGGTCGTTCAATTGGTCCTGCTACTAACTGAGGGAAGAAGCTCACATATAAGGCAAAAATGCCAAAATTCTTTTCAGCATGTGTCCTTTTCATAAACACTTCAATAGTATATGAAAGGGTCTGGAATGTATAAAATGAAATACCCACAGGTAAAATTACATCGGCATACGGTAAGCTATAGCTGGAGCCGAATGCTGAAAATGCTAAATTGATATTATCCAGAAAGAAATTATAATACTTAAAATAGAATAGCAGCCCCAGATTTACAGCCAAACTTATAAATAATAGTAGCTTTCTTTTACGCTCATTTGCAGATGACTCGATAGCCATTGCAACAAAATAATCAACAAATGTACTTAGTATTATTAGGCCGATATATTCCCATTTCCACATCATGTAGAAATAGTAACTGGCAACTAGTAATAAAACCCATTTTACAGCTTTTGGGAGCATGAAAAACAGGCTTACAACGACCGGAAAGAAGATCAAAAAATGGATCGAATTAAAAAGCATATTAGTTATTTTAGCCAGTGAGACAGATCTCTATTGATCAGATCCTGGAATTTTAAAGTGTCTTCGTAGTAAATATCAAAAGTTAATTTTTTTTCTATTTCCGGGTCAATTTTTGGTCTTTCAAGATTTTTCCCTCTCAACTTATTCAGTCCTTTTTGAATTACCAGGTTTTCTTTTAGTTTATTAAAAACCCCCGGCATGGCAGATTTGACAGATTTAAATATTACACTGTCTGTTCCATATAGTTTATCAAGAGCTTTATTTTTAACAAAGCCTGATTGATTAAATCTGATACTAACATCAGGAGTAAAAGATTCATCAACACCTACAAATGAGTATAATTCTCGAATTACTTTTTCTGGTTCCTTTTTCAAATCATCATAAAGAAAGATTTTAATCTGATCTTCATTAAATAATTTAAAATACCTGGAAAGATGTTTATAATAAAACCCTTCCTTAACCAAATCATTTCTTAACCACCAGATACTATTTTTGTCTAAAACCTTATCAAATGATGATCCCATAAGGTTGTTTTCTCTGGCCAAATGTAAGTATCTGCTATATAATCTTGATGATGGCTTCCTGAATATAGCTATAATTTTTACATCCGGGATGTATTTTTTTATATTCGAAGGTGCTTTATCTCCATAAAGATACATCGTTGATGACTCGCCCTTTTTTTGCCCTTCTTTAGCTGGTTCAAAAAGTTTATTATATTCTTCAAGATTAGTTACAGCCCACGGAAAGTCATAAAGTTTATAAGGATCTTTTTCCGGAGGAACAATATCCTCTCCTTCCAAAGCAAAAAAGTATGGCTCTTTTATCTTACTCATATAAATATCAGGATGTTGATCCAAATAGTTATGTAAGGAGGTTGTTCCCGACTTACCGGCTCCGATAAGTAAAAAGTCTGGGAAAAGTTTTTTTGTGTTTACAGACATATTTAAAACAATAATATGACGAAAGTTTTATTAAATTGGATAATAGTGATAATTTAGTGTCGATTTAAAAATCTAAATTACTACCAGATCGGGTTATTAGCAAAATAAATCAACTTTTTCAATATATATTTATATATTATAATTTTTTAGATGTCGGGTTCGGATAAAAAATATTGGGTAAAATCAGGGAGCTATACTTTAATGCAAAGGGTTGCAATGACCTTTTTTGGCTTATTAAGTTTCATTTTACTTATTAGACTGCTACCAAAATATGATTATGGTATTTGGGTACTTTTTGTATCTCTGACTTCAATCCTTGAGGTAATTAGAAATGGATTTATAAGAAATCCGCTGGTTAAGCATGTAACTAGTCATGATAAATCTGAATATGATGAAATATGTTCAGCTTCCTGGGTGTTAAATTTGGGTTATACCGTACTGGTTACTTTATTGATTTTGGTATTCAGATTTCCTTTAGAGTCATTATGGAATGCTAGCGGGCTTTCTGAGATATTGATGATCTATTTGATTACAAATTTTCTTCTTATTCCTTTTTCGCAATTCGAATATATTAACCAAAGTAACTTTGATTTCAGGGGGACATTCTGGATATATTTTATAAAACAAGGTTTTTTCTTTTGCTATGTTTGTTTTTGTTGGATTAAAGGAGTGGAAGTTTCCTTGATAAATCTTGCCATGGCACAATCATTTGGTGTTTTATTAGCGGCTCTTGTGGGGTATATATTCAGCAGGCAGTTTTTAAATAAAAGATTTATTATTTCTAAAACATGGTTGGGTAATTTATTTCATTTTGGAAAGTACACGCTAGGTACAAATATTAGTACCATGTTATTTAAAAATACTGATAAGTGGATGCTTGGTTCTATGATGTCTCCTGCAATGGTAGCGCTTTATGAACCTGCAGTAAAAATAAGTAGCCTTGTTGAAATCCCTACTATGAGTATTGCAACGGTGCTTTTTCCACAAGCATCAAAGAGAATAAAGGAGGAAGGAGTAAAAGCTGTAGCACCATTATATGAAAAATCTGTAGGCTTGATTTTAGCACTTATAATACCCCTGGTGATTTTTGTTTTAATATTCCCATACTTTGTAATTAAAATTCTTGCTGGTGCGGAGTATTTGGATACCGCTTTAGTTGTGCAGGTAACTATATTTTATGCTCTAATTGAACCTTTTGCTCGTCAGTTTGGAGTTGTTATGGATGCAACTGGTAGACCTAAAATTAATTTTTACTTTATCGTTTTGGGAGCTGCTCTCAATGTGATTTTCAATTATATATTTATTTCAAAATTCGGACTGGTAGGAGCTGCTTATGGAACACTAACTTCTTTAGCAGTCGGATTATTCCTTAATCAAATGTATCTTAGTAAGAAGTTGAGTGTTAGTTTTTTAAGGGTACTTAAGGAATGTTTTAATTTTTATCGAAAAGGGCTGTTAATGTCAGCCAGATACGTAAGATGACCATGAATCAAGATATAACAACCAACGAAGATATAATAATCTTTACTTTATCTAGATGGGATTCACCAATCTCTTCTCCTTCATTGGCTATTGCCAAAGAATTTGCTAAGAAGAACAGGGTTTTTTATGTTGATCATCCTTTTTCATATAAGGATTTGATAGGAAACTTCGATTCTTCTCAAATAAAGCAAAGGATGAATACATGGTTTAAATCTGATACAAGATTTTCAAGACCTGAAAAACTACCGGAAAACTTAACTATCGTTACTCCAGGATTAACTGTTCCGATAAACTTTTTGCCTCAAGGTAAATTGTATGATTATTTTTCAAATTTGAATGATAAAATAATATTAAGGGCCATTACTGAAACTATTGAAAAGTTTGACATTAAAGATTTTATCTTTATAAATGCCTTTGATCCATTTTTCCTTCAAAAGTTACCGGAATCAATAAAACCTAAGGTATCAGTTTATCAGTCTATGGACGATATATCACAGGTGGCATATACACATAAGCATGGTTCTCGACTTGAAAAGGAGACAATTGCCAATTATGATGTGACTTTGACTACAGGTAAAGAGCTTCATAAGATTAAAAATCAAGTAAAAGGGTCTGCCTATTATCATCCAAATGCTGCTGATTTGAAGCTTTTCAAAAGAAGTCTTGATCCTAACTTGATAAAGCCAAAAGACTGGCCAAAAGAAGCTACTGATAAAGTTGTTGGGTTTATAGGAAATATTGAAACACGGATGGATTATCAATTATTAGAAGGGGTAATTGATAGATTAAAAGATTATAAATTTATTTTTATTGGACCAACCGGAACTGATGAATATAAAACAATTGACTTATTTAATAAGAATAATGTTTTTTATCTTGGACCAAAAAAGATTGATGAATTGCCGGGGTATTTAAAATATATTGATGTTGCAATTATTCCGTTTAAGTGTAACACATTAACTAAAAGTATTTACCCTCTTAAGATAAATGAGTATTTAGCAGCTGGTAAACCTGTTGTTGCAACAAGGTTTTCGGAAGATATACTGACTTTTTCTGAAGTTATTTCTTTCGGAAGCGATCCTGAAGAATTCGCTGAAAGTATAGTTTCAGAATATGTAAATAATAGCGAAAAGAGAGTGGAAGCCAGATTTAAGGTGGCAGAAAAAAACACCTGGGGAGCAAGAGTAACCCAGTTTTGGGATATTTTAAAATCTTATAAGAATAAGGGATATGAGCATGTTGGATAAATCCTGGATCAATGAAAAGATATTGAAATGGGTAGTTTTGATATTTTGTTTTGTTAGTACATATTTTTTCTTTCTAAAAATTGTGTTCTTATAATTTATGCAAGACGTTGTCTTAAAATATAAGGAATTAATAGTTATTACCTTAATCACAGTACTTTCATTAGGACTTGCGGTGATTATGGGGAAGGGTGGTTTTGCTATAAGCGCAGGACTATCAGCATTTTTTATTGGTTTAATTATTCTGATCATATCATTAATTTCCCTCAAGGTTGGGGGTATTATCATCATTATATTGGGATTTACTTTAGGCTGGGTAAGAAAGTATCTTCCAATTGATATTCCGGTTGGCTTGGCATTAGATGCAGTGTGTTTTGTCCTTTTGCTTTACATTTTGCTCCGGATGAAAAGTGAAAGACAGTTTGGTTTTCCAAATAATGCTTTAACATGGGTTTGGTTGGCTTTTGTGGTATATAATTTTATTCAAATAGCTAATCCGTTTACATTTTCAAGAGCTTTATGGTTTAATGGTTTTCGGACAGCCTTGTTTCCATTTATGTCGTATATTCTTTTCTATAATATTGTAGATTCAAAAAAAACGGTAAAGCTTTTTATTAGGGTATGGTTGATATTAGCATGTTTGGCAGCAGTTTATGGCTTGTATCAGGAGTTTTTTGGATTTTTAGATTATGAAGTAAGCTGGCTTTACAGGCATCCGGAAGTTGCAACAAGGATATTTACATTTGGACGTTGGAGAAGGTTTAGTTTTCTGGCAAGCCCTATGAGTTTTGGAATTATCATGGCATACTCTTCATTATTATGTATGGTTTTACTAGCTGGACCATTCAAGTCCAAGAGCAAAATTATTTTGGGAGTATTAATTGTGTTGATGGTCTATGCTATGTCTTTTACCGGTACCAGAACCGCATATGCACTAATACCTATTGGGTTGGTTTTCTATGCAATTCTAACATTTAGAAAGCCAGTTGTGATTGGTGTAGCTATGATGCTTATAGCCGGAGTGATATTTATTGTGATGCCACCATTGAATGCACAACATTATATTATTCAAACAGCATTTAGAGGTGATGATAAATCTTATGATGTAAGAGCTCAAAACCAGAAGTTTATTCAGCCATTTATTCAAAGTCATCCTATTGGGTCTGGTCTAGGAAGTACTATGGATGCATCAGGTCACCCTTTATTAGCCGGGTTTCCACCGGATAGCCAATTTGTTCTGGTAACTTTAGATACCGGATGGATTGGACTTTTAATTTATTTAACTATATTCTTTTTATCATTGAAAATAGGGGTTGAAGCTTACTTTCGTTCGGATGACCCTGAAATGAAAATATTATTAGCAGCTTTATTGACAACAATTTTTACTATCATGGTGGGAAATTACCCACAAGAAGTAATGCTAATGGAAACCATGACATATTGGGCAATATCAGTGGGTATGGTTATTAAAATGACAACGATTATAAACAATAAAATAAAACAAAACACCGCTACAGAATAAATTTTAAGATCATGAAACAAAATCTATTAATCATTTTTATTTTCGGAGCATTTGCGATGAATGCTCAGAATGTCGACTATGATAAAATTATTTTACCGGAAGAAGCATCCGGACTTTCGTTTGAAGAAAAACTAGTCAGACTTGCTTGGTTAAATTACCCATTAAACAGAGTAAGAGAAAATAATGTTGAGGTTGCCAAAAAAGATATTCATTTAGCTCAGTGGGATTGGTTAGATAATGTTGAAGCACAAGGAAACTTAAATGAATTTAATATTGATCCAGATCCAGGTGAAGGTAATCAGTTCTTTCCTAGGTACAACTTTAGATTAACTCTTAAGTTAGGTGATTTGGTTAATACTCCTGCTGAGGTGAAAAGAGCTAAAGCTATCTATAGAAATTCCCTGGAAGAAGTAAATGCACAAAAGTTAACAATCAGGAAGGAAGTTCTTCAGCGTTATGAGAACTTTAAGCTCTACGATGAACTTCTTAAGATTAATACAGTTGCTATGGAAGATGCTGATGCTGAAGCAAAGCTTTTAGAGGAAAAGTTTAAAAATGGCGGAGCTACTTTAAATGAGTATAATACTGCATTAAGAGTTTACAATACTGAAAAAATAAAAAGAATGACAACCGAGAGAGATAGAGAAATCTCTAAACTGGAAGTCGAAGAGCTAATTGGGATGAAGCTTGAAGAAGTTAATTAATTAATTCATGATAATATTTTAACATCTGACCAGCGGCATTTTCCCATGAGAAAAAGGAGGATCTTTTTAACCCTTGTATTTTAAGATCTTCCTTTTTTTCTTCATTATCTGCTAATTCTAACAATGCTTCTGTTATAGTAGAGTGATTAAATGGGTCTATTAGTTTTGCTGCGCCTCCAGCCACCTCTGGCATTGATGATGTGTTTGAAGTAATTACCGGTGTATTACATGCCATTGCTTCAACTATCGGAAGCCCAAAGCTTTCTCTCAATGATGGATAAACATATAATTCTGCAAGATTGTAAATAAGTGGCATTTCAGAAGCTCTAATGTAACCTGGCAAAACAAAATATTCTCTAAATTTATTGAACCCCTGATCAGCTAAAATCTTATTTAGAACTTCTTCTTTCAAATCAAGAACTACCATTTTTAGTCCATTTGAACTTCTTTCCAAATACTCACAATATGCTTTTATCATAGATGGAGTATTTTTCTTTGGAGCCGTATTGCCAAGAAATAAAATAAACTTATCAGGCAAATTATGGGCAACTTTAAATGATTCTAAAAGATCTAAATCGTCAATTTTTTTAAATTTTTCGCTTTTTGCATTGTAGACAACTGATATTTTATCCTCAGGTAAGTTGAGTTTTTTTATGATCTTTTCCTTTTCAAATTCAGAAACTGTGATAATTTTTTTTGCCTTCGAAACAATCTGTGGAACAATAAACCTTCTGTAAATGTTACCAAAATTCTGGTAAGGCGTCCCATCAAAGTTTATTGACTCCAAATATATAATATCATGTAGTGTTAAAATTATTGGTGTACCACCTATTAAAGGGCCGGTATTACTAGTACAATGAAGAATATCAGGCTTAAATTTCCCAACAAGTTTTGGTAAAAGTACTTGTTCCCAATAAGGGTAATTATGCGATGAAGTCTTATGAATAATAACATTGTTACTGTTATGCAGGCATTGATCATCTTTGTCATCCTTAATAAAAACCCTTATCTCATCACTTGGACCAAGCT
This sequence comes from Marinigracilibium pacificum, assembly GCF_012926615.1. GTDB lineage: Bacteria > Bacteroidota > Bacteroidia > Cytophagales > Cyclobacteriaceae > Mangrovivirga > Mangrovivirga pacifica. Next base: position 542,449 of record NZ_JABBNU010000001.1, read on the forward strand.
CTTGCATTGCCTTGATTAGCTCAAGAGTGACTACCTCCATACCATGTTTTTTTGGTCTGAATAATCTTTGGGCTTCAATCGCTATTCTCATTATTTATTTAATTCGTTTATAAACTTATCACTGATTTCTTTAGTAAATAATTCAGATCCTTCATTATTTAAATGTCCGAAATCAAATGAATATTTAGCAATATAAAATTGTGGGTAAACATTAGCGTCAGAAATACTAATGACCTGATTGTCAGGTAATCTATTTAAAATTGGTAAAAGTTCCCCATAGTTTTCATAGGTCTGGCGGGGAGGAAATAATATGAAAACCTTAATATTTTTAGATTCAACTTTTTGAATGATCTCATTCAAATAATTTAAATGATATTCGTTTAAATTATCACTATTTTGTTTTGAATAGCTTTCCAGACTAATATTCAAATATTCAGTAACTGAGGCCGTATCATTTACAAAGAAATCATTTCTTGATTTTAACTCTTTTCTATCTGAATCCTGAGTAAGTGGATTTGTCATTTCATCCATCAATGGAAAATATCCATCCTTATTTGGGCCAAGATAATAACTGTATTTTTCAGAATGTGGATCAATGTTTTGATAATCCATATACTCTGAAATATATCCTGCATTAGCATATTTTAGTCCATAGGATAAAGTATGACTAAATGCTCCGTAAACCTTGTTTGTTAATGATCGATTAGAATTTAAAATTGATCTAACACTAAACACAAAAGATTCGGGTGTATACCAAAAAGTACTCCTTGTTGTGCCCAGGTTTCTGATACTAACCTGGTTTGTATTCATTAATTCAATGATTAGATAATCAAGGTCTCCAGGTTCTAATGAATTTGATAGTTCATCTAATACTCTGTAAGTATCTGCAGCACTCATTGTATGAACACCAAAATTAAAAGTATTTGTATTTACACCTTTAGCCTTATTTTGTCTATCAAATTCACTTACATCAACTTGCCTATATAATCTACTTGAGCCAATCATTAGGCAATTATAATTATCTTCATTTTCCAGATAAAACTGAGTCTTACTATCAAGTCTGTCAAACCCCCATGAGAATGGAAGATCAAATACTGACCTAACTATAATGTTAAGAAGTAATACAAAGAATAGAATCAGTGATATATTGATTAATAGTTTTTTCATGCTAAAACTGGAAATAAATAAAATCGTTACTAGTAAAGATCCCGAAATTAAGGATCGCTGCAATCAATAATATGTAGAAAACCCAGCGAATCGGCTTTTTATTAAAAGCCATCCATTCTTCAATCTCTTTTTTACCTTGAAAATGTTGAATCACCTCTAAGATAAATATAAATATAATTGCTGTAATTAATTGATTTTTAGGCGTTTCAAGTAAGGCAAATGAAAGCTGTTGTGATTCAACTTTTAGACTGTTTGATAAAAGAACAAAAGCATCAGATATGTTATTTGCTCTGAAAAATACCCAGCCAATTAATACCAATATGAAGGTTGTTAATAATTGAATTTTGCCGTATAACCTTGGAACCTTATCAAGTCCAATTATCTGATTGATCTTAGCTTTTGGTTTTTCATATACAATGGCAAATATTAAATAAAAACCATGTAGAGCTCCCCACACAACAAAAGTCCAGTTTGCACCATGCCATAAACCACTAACCAAAAAGGTTATAAATAAATTCATATACCACTTTGGCCTGCTGGTTCTGTTTCCTCCTAGCGGGATATATACATAATCTCTAAACCACGTCGAAAGTGAAATGTGCCATCTTTTCCAGAATTCAGAGATACTTTTTGAAAAATAAGGCCTTTCAAAGTTTTTCATTAACTCAACACCCATGATTCGTGCAGTACCAATTGCGATGTCTGAATATCCAGAGAAGTCACAATATATCTGATAGGCAAAAAGGACTGAGGCAACTATGACATACCAACCCTTAAATTCATCCGGGTTGTTATAGATTTCATTTACAATCATTGCTGCCCGGTCTGCAACAACTAATTTTTTAAAGAACCCCCATGCCATTAGTCGTAACCCCGATGTAACACGGTTGTAATCAAACTTAGCATCTTGCTTTAATTGAGGAAGTAATTGCCTTGGGCGCTCAATTGGTCCGGCAACAAGTTGAGGGAAATAAGATACATACAATGCAAAGGTGAATATATTCTTTTCTGCTTCCTGCTGTTTTCTGTATACATCTATTGTATAACTCATTGTCTGGAAGGTATAAAACGAAATACCAACCGGTAGTAATACCTGTAGTACAGGAACATCATAATCTATATTAAAGATATTGATTACATCCTGGACATTCGAGCTAAAGAAATTGAAGTATTTAAAAAAGAAAAGGATTCCAAGGTTCGAGATTACACTAATCATCAGGAAAAATCTTCTCCTAGAAGCACTATCTGTTGACTCAATACTATTGGCTACAAAGTAATCTATAAAAGTTGATAGCAGTATTAAAATGATATACTCTGCCTTCCAACTCATATAAAAGTAATATGAAGCTATTAATAGCAATATCTGCCTGTGCTTTGGCTTCAGGAAGAAAAATATTCCGACAACTAACGGAAAGAAAAATGCAAAATGTAATGAATTAAAAAGCATGGGTTATTTTACATATATATCTATAGTTGCTCCTTTAATTTGTCTTGGAGCAGAACAGGTTCTAATTAATTTATAGTTTTCTTCAAGGCACATTTTTATCTTTTCCGGATAAAAGTTATTGAGGTTTGGTATGTTCTCAAAAATGACCATGCCATATTCTTTGTTCTTTATTTTTTGACAATACTCATCAATCTCTTTATCAAAAATGCTTACCCTATAGTGAAACCATAAAGGTGTTCCATTATCATATGCCCAATTAAATTCATGGTTTAACGGAGTTAGCTCTGACATATTCAACACCTTTGTTCCTTCAGGAAGTGTATCATTTAATCTTTCTAGCCAAAGCATTGTATCTGATGTGCTTTTTGGAACCTTGATTTTATTAAATGTTTCGTATGGTGGGGTAATCCAGGGCTCATATGTTTCATTACTTTCAACTTTGTTAAAAGTAATTGGTGGACTAATTTTTAGGATATTTGTAGCATATCCCCAGTATAATTCACTTCCAATTAGAGCAACTATAAGAATGATTATTGCAGATATTTTAAAGTTGTAATTTTTTATGATTTCAAAGGAACCTAAAATACCAGCAAAAATATATGCATAGATGAAGGCATCGTTTCCTAACTGTAGTACACTTGTTACTTTAGTAATGAAACCTAGGCAAAGGATTCCGCAAATTGTAAGTATAAAGTAAAACTTAGTTGAAAATAGCTTTAGCTCTTTATTGAAAAGTTGGTAACATCCGGCTGTGAATAAAATAAGTAGCCCAACTTTTTCAAAGAATGACTCTCCAAAGGCTTTATGAATAAAATTCACTGGCATTATCCTCGCACTATGAGGGCTTTGACCATAATTAAACCAATAGTGTATATTATGTTCTCCATGTAAAATAAAAAGAGCTGCTAGCGGTAGTAAAAATGATACTAAAGATATCAGTGGAATGACAAACTTTTTTGTTTCTAAAGATTTTACTCCAAGTAAAATCAACGTGAACACCATAAAAAGTGCACCATAGTCTTGCTTAGTCCAAAATGAAATAAAAGCAAATAAACCTGAAAGAATAAGGTAAGTGATGGTTTGCTTTTGAAGGATATATCTTAACGTAAAATATAAACCAATCTGTCCAAATATAAATGCACTATGGTTATACCAAGGCCAATAGTTTAAAAAGATATAGGTTAGCCCATAAACAAACGCTGAGACAAGTATTAAATAATTATTTATCCTGAATTGCCTTAAAATTCCAATGAAGGTTAATCCTCCTATTATATTTATAAATACTTGGCAGATAATTAGTGTAAATAATTTGGGGCCAAATACTTTAAAGAATAAGGATGGTAAAACCCAATAAGCATAGCCCATTGGTATTCCAAAGTCTCTAAAAGGAATTTCTCCATTCATTATCCTGTAAGCGCCTTCCCAGGATAAAAATATATTGATCCGGTAAGGATAGGAGAAAAATAATGGCAACACAGAAAAAAATAAGATTACCACTGTTTGTGAAACAGAGATGATCCTTCCGGTATTGGTCATAGAATACTTGTCTTATTTGAATTACGAAAATAGCAGTTTCTTGCACAATTTCTAAATAAAAATGTTCATTTTTTTATACTTTTTATAAATAATCTTATTTTTGGCCTATATTGTTGAAATTATGCTGAAAACTTATTTTAATCTGTTGAGAGTGGATCAATGGATAAAGAACTCATTTTTATTTGTACCACTATTTTTTGCCGGGGATTTATTTAAAACAACTAAAATTCTTCATCTTATAGTTGGTTTTTTTTCATTTTCTCTAGTAGCGTCTGCTATCTATATAATTAATGACTATAGGGATAGAGAAAACGATAGAAAACACCCCACAAAAAAATTAAGACCTATTGCAGCAGGGAAAGTATCAATTACAACTTCATTTGTGATAATGACTATTTGCCTTTTGGCAGGACTAACTTTAGGCTATTTTTTGGAATACCGGTTTATGATCATGCTATTGATTTATCTGGCAATTAATATTAGTTATTCTTTAGGTCTAAAACGAGTTGCCATACTAGATATGGTTATGGTATCTAGTGGATTTGTTATTAGAGTTATTAGTGGAGGAATTATAGCTGAAGTTCCACTTTCGCAATGGTTAATTGTTATGGTTTATCTTCTCTCACTTTTCATTGTTCTGGCAAAGAGAAGAGATGATGTTTATCAGTTTACTATATCAGGGAATTTAACTAGAAAATCAGTAACCAACTATAGTCTGGAGTATATGACAGCTACATTGGTACTAATATCCGGGGTTATAATAGTTTCTTATTTGATGTATTGTCTTAGTCCCGAAGCAAATATTCAAAGTAGTTATTTATATGCAACCTCCCTTTTTGTGATTTCCGGAATATTAAGATATTTACAGATTACAATAGTTGACAATAAGAGTGGCTCACCAACAAGAATATTGTATAAGGATAAATTTTCAATGGTTAATCTTATTCTCTGGGTAATAAGTTTTTATATTATCATTTACACTTCATAAAATGAATGAAAGAGTATTAATATTAGGTGGCACTTCTGACCTTGCAACGGCGATTGCACATCAACTGGCTTCAAAGGGGTATGATATAATCCTTGGAGGTAGAAAGGTTGATGAATTGAAAAAAACCTCGAGTGATATAAGTATCAGGCATAAAGTTGAGTGTGAAAGTGAGTATTTTGATGCAAATGATACCGATTCTCATGAAGTTTTTTTTGATAAATTCGATGGAGCCTTTCCCGAGAATTTATTTGTGGTTTTTGGATACTTAGGGGATCAAGCATTAGCAGAAGAAAATACCCTTGAGGCACAAAAAATAATGTGCAGAAACTACACTGGTGCTGTTTCAATTATTAACAGTTATGTTACAAAACGGAATCAGGAAAAGATAAAAACTGTAGTAGGAGTAAGTAGTGTAGCGGGTGATAGAGGTAGAATGTCAAATTATATTTATGGTAGCGCAAAAGCAGGGTTTACCGCTTACCTATCTGGGCTGAGAAATAAATTATTTCATGAAGGCATCCATGTAATGACTGTCAGACCTGGTTTTATGGATACCAAAATGACTGAAGGACTTGATCTACCAAAGCCTATAACAGCCTCTCCTGAAGCAGCTGCAAAAAAGATTATTAAGGGTTGGAGTAAAAAGAAAAATGATATTTATGTTTTGCCAATTTGGGGTTTGATTATGCTTGTTATCAGGAATATTCCTGAATTTATTTTTAAAAGGTTAAAGCTATAATGGAAGTAAACGATAAGCTCGCTCTTTTTGATTTTGATGGAACTATCACGAAAGGAGATACGTTTATACCTTTTATTAAATTTGTAAAAGGGGAGTTCAATTTTTGGTTGGGTATCATAGCCTTGTCGCCTTTTATAATTTTTTATTTTTTTGGGATCATATCAAATTCAGTATTAAAAAGACATTTTATTAAATGGTATTTCAAAGGCATGAGATATAGTGATCTTAAAATGTCCGGGCAGAGGTTTGCAAATGAAATATTACCCGGTATGATAAGACCCAAGGCAATTACTGAAATTCAAGAACTAAAAGACCAAAATTATACCCTCTATATTGTTACTGCTTCAAATAGTTTCTGGATAGCTCCATGGTCAGAGCAATTTGGTTTTAACATAATCGCAACTGAATGGGAGGTTGAAGATGGCTTAATTACTGGTGATTACAATGGTGAAAACTGTTACGGTGAAGAAAAGAGGAGGTTAGTATTAGAACATTTTCAGCTTGAAAAGTATATAAAAATTGTAGGGTACGGTGATACAAAAGGGGATATACCAATGTTATCACTATGTCATAAGACCTACTTTAAGCCATTTATTTAATGTTGACAAAAGTTAATATCTTCTTTATAATATGGTCTGAATAATAAAAATTTATAAGTGAAATATGAATATGATTTAACTCTATCTGTATTAGTTAAAGAACCATCTGATTTCTTTTTAATTGTATAAGAGTTATCATCAACCGTAAAAGTAATTGTACTTCCTGGCTCCATAAAATTAATAACTCGTTGAAGTTCAAAATCAGTAAATAGCCTTTCACTTCCCTCAGGGTAATAATCAAGTGAAACATATTTCATATTTGAATCAGTTATCTTTACAAGGTTTTTTTGAAAATTAAATACCTGTAACCAATCAGGTACAATTAAATGGTTATTACTTCCATCCTCGGTCTTCAAATTACTAAACATAGCAAAGGAAGTTTCTGTTTTGAGCCCCAGGTAAGGTGATAAGCCATTCAGCATAATAAAGAACAGAAATATTAACCCTGCAAATCCAGGAAATTCAATTTTGAATAATTCACTTTCATAAATCTTATTTATTGATCTTAAAAAGACCAGATAAATAATAATAAAAGCAAATCCGAGTATGTACCATAATATTTGGCCTGTTATATAGTATTTCCAATAGCCAAAGAAATAATATGAAATATAGAAAATGCCTATTAGTGAAAATAGAATTATCCTTAGAATTAAATTTATGTTTCTATTTCTAAATGATCGTATCCAAATAAAGAAACTATCAGGGAGGAAGAAAATGTAATAAGTAAATATGATAAGGCTGAAACTAAATATACCTATGTTGGGGTGTAAAGAAAGTATATAGTGATATATCATACCGATGAAAATACCTGTAGTTCTAAATCTTCTGGTAAATAGAAATACCGGAATGATAGCTTCCATAAATAATGTTCCGTATATCGAAACATAATTTAAAGATTTGCTAGAACTACTTATTCCCTCAAAACTTTTTAACCCTATAATCTGGTTAATTCTATCTGTTAGTCCATCTAACCTGAATATTCCACAAGAGTAATCAATATCTAAAAAGCCAGTATTTAGTTTATGGAAAAACATGAAGAAGTATAGAATAAGTAATCCCCATTGAGCGACTGGCTCAATCATCCAAATGAAAAGTTTGTCAGAATTTACACTATTGGGGTTTTCTTTAAAAAATGAAATCAATAGATAAAGTAATATTGGGATATTAATAAGCCACTCAAACATCATTTGATTTGGAATGTATGGCATCTTTTGAAATGAATAAACCAAACTATTAACAACAGCTGCAATAAATATCAATTTTGAGATTGGTCTGATTAGGAGAGCTATACAAAATAGCAAAAGGGAATACCCTAAAATATGTGTTTCTTTAATCCAATCATCAAATATTATCAGATTACTTAAGACTGTTAAAGCCCAAAGCATACTGAAAACCATTAGTTTTTCGGTTTCAATTGACTTTCTGATACTCATGGCGATAACTGATAATTAACTTTAGGATACCATAAAGAAGTAATATTCCATATGCGCAAAATATTCCTGTCCATTCAGAATAAGGGATATAGTACTGCTTAAACTGAGTAAATATTTCTTGTCCTTTTAAAATGCTTATTACAATTACTCCTATAGCCATAGAAATAGAAGATACAAATATTATCATTTTTGGTGAAGGTAAAACCCACCATTTATCTCGATTAAGTAAAATGACTGCCATAACCCAAGGTGTGGCAAGAGTGAGTAACCTTATTTCATTTAGCCTTCCAAAAACAATTGTGGAAAGAAATATTGGTATTAATACTATTACACTTGTTGAAGAAAACCATTCAGGTATTGTCTTGTATGGAGGTAACTTAACTTTGATGAATATTAAGTAATATACCCAGAATATGTGTAAAGTGATAATTGGAAATGAAAGTGAAGATAGTTTATGATTTAAATTATATCTAAGTCCTAATGAAAGCTGATGATCCAGGTCAGTTTTTCCACCTAATGCGACTCTAATTGAAACAAAAACGACTAGAGCTATAATAAGAGGAAGAAACCTTTTTAATTTAGACCATCCAGGGTAAAACAATATTGACAAAGGAAGTATCATTGTTGTTTCCCTTGTGGCAGTAGCAATTATAATACAAATGATTAAAGCTATATATTGATTTTTTAATAAGGCGATAAGCCCCAAGCAAATTAATGCATATGCAAGTGTATCTTCACGGGTATGTACAGGAATGCTATACGCCATAACATATGCAGGTGATATCAATATCAGGAAAGTAAATATAAATGCGAGATTTTGATTCTTTGATACTAGTTTGAATAGATAAAAGAATGATAAGATTGATATGACAAAGAATGCTAGTGAATAATACAAGTAGGTATAATAGAAAACTTCAGCTGAGTCAGGATTAATAAATGAAGAAGTTTCTTTCACAAGTCCTTGAAATACTATTCTGAACTTAAATGGTTCTTCATTAGTTATCCTAAATTCAGTTAATGACTCTGGAGTAGTCATTAACTCAACAGCTAAGGTGTCAATTGAATATAAATATCCTCCTAACCATAAGTTATTGATCAGGAAAACTAACATTGCTAGTAAGACCAGTATTAAAGCTCTTTTCATTATCAAATATTTATGATCCGACAAGCATTCTGCTGTTTTGCTTAAATGGAATTTTAACAATCTTTGTTGCAACTCCACTCAACAATACGATCAAACCAAAATAAATAAATGCATAGACAGCGAGATAAATAGGGTTATCCGGAGCTAATTTTAAGATAAATGGCTTGGTTGCCAGAATAAAATAAAAATGAGTAAAGTAAATACCGAAGCTAAGATCTGCTAACGCATTCAACACAGGTATATCTCTTTCATTTTTATATAATTTAAAAATCAATAGCCAAGAAAGTGCAATTTTTTGAAGAAAAAATTGTTGTTCTGACCAAATTTTTATTGTTAGGCTTGATATTAATAGAATTAAATAAATCCCTAATGGAAGCATAGGGTATTTTTCCGTGAATTTGAAGATTTCACTTCTGTATTTGCAAAACACTATACCGAGCCAAAATACTCCAATATAATGTATCAAATTCCCAATAATGTCAGTTGTAACTACTCGGGTAAATGTTAGTGAAATGATAGTTAATATAACAGTGGGTATTATTATAAAATTCTTTTTAAGGAAAAAATTGAAAAGCGGACTAACAAAGTAGAAACAGGCTATCATTGGAATAAACCAGTATGGTAATAGATGTGTTCCACTAACCAAATAAAGAAAAACCTGTAATACAGGGTTTATTTCACTAAAATCAGGGAACAATGTTAATACTCTGGGAGGAATATCTTGAAATACTATTCTATATACTAAAATTGGAATAGAGCATATAATGTAGGGAAGTATTACATATTTAATCTTTTTAGAAAGGTAACTTGGAAAAGTGTATTTATAGGAAAGGTAACCAAATAAAAAACCGGCTATAAATACAAACAATAATGTTCCACGGCCTATAACCGCATTTACTATAAACCAACCATTTTCAAATTGGTCCCAGTCAAAAATTCCAAAACAGTGAATAATGACTATTAATAGAATAGCCAGCCCTCTAAATTGGTGGATATAACTTAAAAATTGTTTTGTTTCCAAAGCAAAAAAATAACTCCTGTCAAAATTAACAGGAGTTACTTATTAATTAATTGAATTACTGAATGATGACTTTTTGTTTGTATATGTTATTGCGGTAAACAACTTGTAAGAAGTACATTCCAGAAGCTAGCTCTGCTTTATGAACCAAAGTCTGTCCTTCACTACTTAACAACATGTCTGTGGTTGTAGTTCCGGTTCTTACAGGGTTACCATATGTATCAAAAACAGTATACGTGATTTCATCGCCATGAATTATACCTTCTCCCTGTACTTTAAGTGATCCTTGCACCAATGGGTTTGGATATACTTTGAATTTCACTGGGCTGTTATTTCTAAATACACTTACAATTTCAGAATAGTCAAAGTCTCCATTAAAGTCAACTTGCTTAATTCTATAGTAGTTTTTAGGACGAACATCCTCATCAACAAAAGAATAATTAATAAGTTGATTTGAGTTGCCATTTCCTTCAACTATTCCTATTTGTGAGAAGTTTTTACCATTAGTTGATTTTTCAATTACAAAATAATCATTGTCTATTTCTAATGCAGTTCCCCAGTATACAGTTACTGTGTTTCCATTATCGGTTAATTCTGCCCTTACATAAGCAAACTCAACAGGTAATGGACCCTCTTGTCCTGTTCTAGCTGATGCTGTATTACTAAATCCACTTTGTAAACCTCCTACATCGACTGCTCTAACCTGGAAGTCATAATCTGTATCAGGAGTTAGTCCGGTTATTAATGTAGCAGTTGATGGTGTTGAACCCATTAACTGCATTTCTGAACCATTGCCTGTAGTTCTTGATACAGTACTAACCAAGTTATTATTAGCATAAACTTCATAGTGGCTAACTCCAAAATCATCACTGGAAGCAGACCATGATAGTCCGATATTTGTAGCTCCTACTGACATTACTGTCAGATTTAGTGGTGTAGAAGGAGCATTGTTATCAACTGTAACTGTTATACTTGCTTCATTTGAAGCAGGAGATGTATTTGAGTTTGAAATTGATTTAACTACATAGTAATAATCAGTCCCAGGAACTGCAGTATCATCAATAAACTGTTCTACGTTTTGGCCAACAGTACCTAACATGATGTATCCTGAGCCTGAAGTTGTGCTTCTATATACTTCAAATCCTGTTTCATTGTTAGATGCATCATTCCAATTTAATCTTACCTGATAATTAGTGATGTTAGTTGCACTAAGGCCAGTTGGTGTAGCAGGAGGATCAGGTAAAATTCCAGGTCCTCTGAATAATCTTGTTGCTGGTATTGTTGTTTTACTTAAAAACACATTTCCATTAATATCTCTAGCTTCGTAAGATACTGAGAAACATTCTCCTCCTGAGTTTTCATAATATCTTGCATCTAATAAATGTCTTCCTTTTTCGAGCCAGATACCTTGAACTGCATCTCCGTCATCATTACCATAGCTATTGCGCTCTCTACATCCATGATTTCCATCATTATTAACGGCAAGATTACCCTTAACCCATAATTTGGATCCATCATCTGAGGATGTGAAGAAACTGTAGTAACCTGCAACTTCTACATCAAGGTATGACATATAGATGAAGCTAATGTTGAATAACCTTTCTGCAGGGTCATATGTAAATGTAGGTGCATAACCTGTTTTAGAAAAACGGTTTCCACCCGGCACCGAAGGTCCGATTACATCAACTGTGTTGATTGAATTTAAATGTTCATAGTATTCGTAGTAAACTCCATTTGGAGTTGTAACTGCTGTAACCTGATTACTATGGTCAGAAATGTTTCCGGCTGCATCAATCGCTCTAACAGTATAGCGGTAAATAGTATTTGGATCCAAACCAGAAACTGTATAGTCATTCCTGTTTACCTGCACTAATAAAACACCATCTTGATAAAGATTATAATTTACAATTTGTGAATTATCTTCAGGAGTATCCCATGTTAATGATATGGAGTTCTCTGTGACACTTCCTAACGTTAAATTAGGAGGGGTTGGTGCAGTATTATCATTAGCAGTAGTTAGTGATATGGTATTGGTATAATTATTACTATAACCTTGATTGTTTATTGCTCTGACTCTATAATAATATGTTGTTCCTGGGTTTAAAGTAATATCTTCATAATATTCAATATTTGCATCAACCCTTGCAATTAAACTCCAAGGTCCAGAGCTGCTAGTTGATCTGTAAACCTCAAAGACTGTTTCGTTATCAGACAGGTCATCCCAGAAAAGATTTGCTTCTGTTTCTGAACTTACAACTCCCCTTAGGTTTTCAGGCGAGGTAGGTACGTTTGCACCTTGACCACGAGTAACAACCATTGGGGCAGAAGGTAAACTTACGCATTCTCCAGGTGCTGTAACCTCTAGAGTATAACTACCGATATTCGATACTGTAATTTGCTGGGTGGTGGCCCCTGTCGACCAAAGATAGCTTGTCATGCCATCAGGCCCCCTTAATGTAACATTACTTCCTGATGGAGGAAGAGCGGTAGTGCTAAGTGGTGTGATTTCAGGTGTTTCAGTTCTGTCTTCTCTTATATATACAGTGACAGGTCTTGACCATTTACTCCACTCTTGCTGAGTTCCTATATTTCTTAAGAATCTAACTTGATATTGACCAGGGATGTCAGTTGTGATATCGTTTGTGCTAGCAGCTATTGCCTGACCATCTCTTTTCCATTCATAATCCAGAAAACTGCCATCAACGCCCATTGTAATAGATGATCCAGGGCACAGAGCAGTATCTCCAAAGATGGTAATGTTAGTTTTATCTTGCTTGAACATCCACTCCATCCAGTAAGGGTCTGCATAAGTATCTATCCATGCATTATGACCTCTATTCGGATATTCAGTATATATTCTTTGTTCACCTTCATAAATCTTTTCTTGTCCTCCATATTGGCGTAGAGATGCCATTACATTATGTGAAACCGCCGGAATGGGGTTTCCATCTTGTCCACCCTGGGTTAACCAAACCGGAATATGAGAAAGTTTTTGTGATTGACTTAAATCACCAGGTGCAGACATTGGTGATGCGGCAGCAATTAAATCAGGTCTCTTCATAGTAATGTACCATGAGCCTGAGCCACCAGACGAAAGACCATGGACATATATTCTGTCTGGATCAACCTGCCCAAGAGAAATTAGATAATCAATTAGTTCGATCGTCATACGCATTTCCTTGGTAGGATCATTTTCTACATTATCGAAGTCAAGGTATCCATTTGTAAAACCAGGACCATTAACCCAATAGCCAAAACCTTCCTGTGCAAAAAGCACAAATCCTGGATATTGACCGCTAGTTACCCAGTCACGATGCTCTCTACCACTCCATACCATTGAGTGGTCGTTATTTCTCCATCGTTTATTGTCGTTAATCCAGTTATTGATTAAGGTTTGACTAGTCATGTCGCATCTGTCTCCGGGTGTTGAGTAATACTCCTTTTTACCTCGTTCACCTCGTCCGTGAAACATAACTATTAAAGGCCATTTTTGCGTAGACTCTGCTGTCCAGTCATTTGGATGAATCATTCTGAAATCCATTGTTTCTCCATATGCACCCGTTCTGAATAGATATGGAATGTAACGCTCTGAATCCCAGGGGGTCATGTTTATGTAGTCTGTTACAATCGTATCTCTTAGAGAGGCATTGCCTCCTAATCTGCTATACAAAAAACCATTAGGCCCGATCCGCGATGGGTTTGATGGGTCAGGACATTCAGTTTCTGCCGTCTGAGTGAATCCTGTAAAAGAGGCTATCAACGTGATAGCGAAGATGATTAATACCTTTTTCATAGAAAAAATAATTCTTAAGTATATTGTGGCCTGCGGAAATTGAATGAATGATTTTAAACATTACATAAGTAATGTCGAATAACAAAACTACCTAAATCTTTTGTAAATGAAAAATATTATTAGAATAATTTAATTTATGAAAAAATCGTATTGCAATGTTTTATATTTTTCTTAAAAAAGTCCTTATCTAATTGTTAAAATCCATGCTTTTCTAAAATCATCACGATTTATTTTACGTATTTGATATACTTTTTTAAGTGCTTCTTCAATGTTTGATTCAGTATAGAATACATAGGTATAGTATAAGCCAGCCTCAGGCCTGTAACCCATTACTGTTTTAATGCCTTCATTGTTAAGTTTTTGGGTATAATCGGATGCGTTTTTCTCTACTTCAAAAGATCCTACAACTATGTAATGTCCCTTGTTCATTTTGTATAGATTTGCAGGTGAATCTTCATCTGCAGGCACATCAACAAATTCAACTTCCTGTTGTTCAACAGCCATAGTATCTTCAACTGTTTCAGAAGGGTCAATAGCCACTGCAACATCAGAAACGTCCTCAATTAATTCATCAATTGGGTCTTCTTCAAATTCTAACGCTTGATTTTCTTCTTGTGGAACCACTGCTGGCACTTGCGGAACGGTTGGTTCTATATAATAATAGTTTTGATCTGATAGTCCGATAGCAATATTAAACTCTTGAGATCCATTATTAAAACCATCAATATTATTTGTAGGGAAGTCATATTGGTAAGAGAATCGGGCCCTTTTTTTAAGCTGAATTGCCACATTTAATATTGGGCCAAAATTATTTCTATAACCCGCACCAACTGATACAATATCATAAAACATAAAATTTGTAAAAACTTCCCAGCCATCGCCAAGTACCTCAGGTCTATGCCTGTATAATACGCCAGTTTTGTTTTTGAATTTAGATTTTTTATCGAGATTCAGAACTATTGCGGCCTGAGATGTGAAATAATTAATGCCTCCAAAAGAAATATTATCTCTTGATCCTTCGTAAGCATAATCTCTTTCTATTAATTGGGGAGCACTGATACCAACTTCGAAAAATCTATTAAAATACATTACTCCAGCTGTTGCACTCATAAACCAGGTATCTTCAATTCCTGGCCTGAAAACGGGGTCATTTACATTTCCTGTACTTGATGCAATAACATTTTCTTTTCCTGCACCTAGCATGATTCCGAAATTCAGCCATTGATTTTTACTCATTTGTAAATGATAAGATGCCCCTCCTCTCATTGAAGTTGATCTTAACAAACCAGCTTCTTCAAAGAGACACTCTCCTCCTAAAGAAATTTGCTTATTTATTGGTATTTGTATGTTCCCATATAATACTCTTGGTGCCCCTTCAATTTTTTGCCATTGTTGACGATAAAACATATTTAGTTCTGTCATTCCTTCACGGCCAATATATCCGGCATTATAATACATTGGGTTATATAACCAACTTGAAGAAACTGGTTGGTCCTGACCGAATATTTTAAATGTCGGACCTAATGTAACTATTATTAGAATGATAAATAATTTTTTAAAGTTGGTCATTGTATTATCTTAATAATGTAATACTACCCGTCTTTACAACGGCTCCGTTAATACTTAATGTAAAGAAGTAGACACCCTCAGGTAGGTCTCTTCCACCTCCGTTTGCTGTACCGTTCCAGTTGTTTTGATAATTTTGTGACTCGTAAACTATATCACCTGATTTATCAAATACAGACAGGTAAAATTTTGAAGATATATCCGCAAAGTTCTCAAGAATCCAGAAGTCAGCAATACCATCATTGTTTGGTGAGAAGTAATCAGGAGCTTTGATTTTATCATATTCAGTTGCATAAACATTAATGATAACTTCATCTTTACTTGATAGTCCATCTTCATTGGCAGCTGTAAGCTCAAATATATACTCTCCAGCTAGTAATTGTTCTAACCGTAGTACTGATGAGTCAGGGTACAGTATTGTTGTCGGAGGGCCTGCTACTTGTCTCCAGCTATAACTGATGATTTCATTTTCGTTTACAGGGTCATAGGCACTACCAAATACATTCAAGTTCCTCTGAGGAAAAATAATAGTTGTATCAGCACCAGCATCAATTATAGGAGGTAACTTTTCTCTTTCTGCAAGAATTGTAATATTAACTTGATCTGTTCCAGTTGCCCCTTCTACATCAACTGCAATTAGGGTGAATGTATAATTTCCAGGAACTAAAGATGATAAAGTTAAAGTAGGTGTATTAATCCCGTCAAGTGTTATTTCCGGACCTGATACTTGTTCCCAAGTGATTAGGTCTATTTCGCCATCGTCTTCAACTGTTCCATTAATAATAATTTCAGAAATGGGTATAGTGTAGTACTGATCAGAGCCAGCATCAACAGTAGGTGGGTAATTAATTGTTTCAGCAAGAACGCTTACAATTACAACATCCTTGGTTATTGCCCCATCATCATCAGTTGCAGCCAACTCAAATGAATATGTTCCAGCTTTAAGGTCACTAATATTTATAGCTATGCTGTCTCTATTTGAAACAGTAACTGTCGGACCATTTAATTTTGTCCATCTAACTGCTACAACTTGACCATCTTCATCATTTACTGACCCTGTTAAAGTCAAAGTATTTGTTGGCAGTCGAACCATTTTGTCGTCGCCTGCATCAACGGTAGGTGGCTTATTAGCTATTTCAGGTCGGACAGTAACTTTAACTCTGTCATTAGCTTCTGCACCATCATTATCTGTAACTCTGAAATTAAAGACATAAACCCCGCTATCTAATTCTGAGATTGTAATAGAGTTTGTATTTTCACCTGTAATTATGGCTGTGTTTGGACCACTTACTTGTGTCCATAACCTTGATTCAATATTTCCGTCGCTATCAGACGAAGTACCGTTTATCTTAATGCTGTTTTGAGGCAAATAGATTATTTTATCATTACCAGCATTAACAATCGGTGGATTATTAATTTCCTCTGGGAGAACGATTACTTTTACCTGATCTGAAGATGTTGCACCATCATCGTCAGTTACCTTAAGCCTGAAGGTATAGTCTCCTTCCTTCATATCTCTGACTGTAAGGTTAGCTGTATTCTGATTTTGTAAAGTTGCAGCTGGGCCACTTACTTTTGTCCATTGATATGCTACAATACTTCCATCCGGATCAGAGCCTGAACCATTTAATGTAATTGAATTTACGGGCAATGTTATAGATTTATTTGGCCCTGCATTGGCAACTGGTGTTTGATTTACATCTTCCGGATTTACGACTACGACTACATCATCTGAAGCTCCGGCTCCATCGTCGTCAGTAACTGTAATCCTAAATACATACCTTCCTTCCAGCATATTGGTCACTTCCAGTCTGGCACTATTGGTGCCTGATAAATCTGAAGCTGGACCTGATATTTTTCTCCACAAATAGGTTGCTATTTGTCCATCATTATCTGATGCATTTGCATTTAAAGTGATATTGTTTTTAGGGAGTGTTATTGTTTTATTCGCCCCGGCACTTACAGTAGGAGGTTGATTTATTTCTTCTGGAAGTACTTCTACTTTAACATTATCGGAATCTTCAGCACCATCATCGTCAACTACTGTTAGTCTTAGAGTGTATGTACCTGCTACCAGATTGGTTAAGGTTACATTTGCTGAATTTCTATTTTGAAAATTTAATGAAGGTCCTGAGATTTTATCCCAAGTATAACTAGCAATAGATCCATCACTATCTGAACCTTTTCCATTCAATGTTATACTATTGGTTGGTAATGTGATTGATTGATCCGGGCCGGCACTAGCAACTGGTGCCTTATTAGTTGACCGTACCTCAACTATTATATCATCCGAAGCTGAAGCAGCATCATTATCAGTTACCGTTATTCTAAATTTGTATATTCCTTCCTCTAAACCTTCAACAGTTGCTGTTGCTTGATTAATATTTTTTAATGTTGCCTGCGGACCAGAAACTTTTGTCCAAAGGTAAGATATTATTGTTCCGTCCGAATCTTTTGCATTACTTGATAATGTAGTGCTATTAGTTGGCAGATAAATTATTTTATCATCTTCAGCGGTAACAGTTGGACGTTTATTAGCAATTTCTGGAAGAACTGTAACCGTAACTTCATCTGTTGCTTGTGCATTTTCATTATCAGTTACAGTTAAAGAGAAAATATAAGTTCCTTCAACCATATTTATTACCTTTAGATTCTTTTGATTTCCGTTTGTCAAATTAGCAGAAGGCCCTGAAACTTTAACCCACTGGTAAGTTTCAATTGTGCCATCATTATCAACTACGGTAGGATTAAAGATAACACTGTCTTCAGGTAACGTTATTGTTCTATCATTACCTATATTAACAGTAGGAGGGATATTTGCAGCTCCAACTGTAACTCTTATACGATCAGAAGCAGATGCACCATCATTGTCTTCGACTACTATTTCAAAAACATAAATACCTTCAACCAGATCAGACAGGGATAGATTTGCAGATTGAGCTCCGGATATTGTTGCATTTGGCCCTTGTATTTTTGTCCATAGATATGAGGCAATTTCTCCATCAGTATCATTTGCTGAAGCTGCTATTGTCGTTGTATTATTAGGTAGAGTCAAAAATTTATCCGGACCAGCATTGACTGTGGGAGCTTTATTAGTCTCTTCAGGGAAAACAGTAAGTTTTACCCTGTCAGATACAGTGGCATCAGAGTCATCCGTTACAGAAATTTTAAATTCATATTGTCCTTCAACGAGGTTAGTTAATACCAGTTCTGTAGTGTTTTCACCTGAAATAGTTACAGTTGGACCAGAAAGTTTTTCCCAAATTGTTGAAACTATAAGTCCATCATCATCAGTTGCAGTTGCTGTTATAGTAATGCTGTTTTCTGGTAACTGAATTTGTAAATCCGGACCTGCATTTACTTTTGGGGGAATATTTGTTGGAGGATTTTTAACTACCACAACCACCTCATCACTAGCGGAAGCACCTTGGTCATCCTCCACTGTAATCATGAATGTATAAGATCCTTCAATAAGGTTATTTACTGTAACTTCAGCAGTTTCATAATTTGCAAGTCCTGCAGTATTTGGGCCTGATAACTGCTCCCAATGATATAGAACAATTTTACCATCGGGATCATTTGCATTAGCTATCAAAACAATGGTATTTGTAGGGAGAGTAACAGTTTTGTCTGATCCAGCATCCACCTCAGGGGTACGATTAGTTCCGGTAACAGAAACATTTACTAAATCAGAGGCTGTAGCCCCATCATCATCAGTAACAGTTAATGAAAACTGGTAAATACCTGCGACCAAATTCTCAACTGTCAGGTTTGGGTTAGATGTATTTACTAAAGTTGCAGTAGGTCCAGATACTTTTTCCCACTTAAAAGCTACAATTCTTCCATCTGGGTCTGAACCCTGACCAAAAAGAGTAACCGAATTTGTGGGTAATGAAATTTCTTTATCAGGACCAGCATTAGCAACAGGATTTTGGTTTACATCTTCAGGGTTTATAATCACTCTAACAACATCGCTACCTGTAGCTCCATCATCATCAGTTACTGTCAGTCTAAAGTCAAAGGTACCTGCTACCAAATCAGTTAGTAATAATGATGGCTTATCTTGGTCATTTAGTGTAATATTAGGTCCAGATATTTTGTCCCACCTATATGATACTATTTGACCGTCCGGATCACTTCCCGATCCATTGATAGTTATATTTTGAGCTGGTAAATTAATTGTTATATCCTGGCCTGCATTGGCAGTCGGTGATTTATTTACTTCCTCGGCTATTACTGTAATTACAATGTCATCTGAAGCTGAAGCTCCTTTGTTATCTGTTACTTTACATCTGAATGTATATTGCCCTTCAACTAGGTCTCTTACTGTCAGGTTAGCTTTACTTGTACCATCAAGAAAGGCTGCAGGACCACTTACTTTTGTCCAAAGGTAACTTGATATGCTGCCGTCTGGATCAGATGCTCTTGCAGTTAATGTTGTACTATTTGTAGGAAGTGTTATGCTAAAGTCTTTACCAACATCAACAGTTGGAGGTAGGTTTGGGGGGCTACCTAGCCTTTGGGCAAGTAACCATGCCCACATATTGTCATCATTATAAGCTGGGGTCCAGGCGTCATGGCCTCTTCCTGGATAAATTGTTAATAGAGGTTCTGGATCAGGCGTCCCGCATCTGTAAATTCTTTCAAAACCTTTTTCTGTTCCAGTGTTTGGAGAACCTGAACCATCATATTCACCAACAAATGCCCAGGTAGGTAAACTTTGCAGGTTACATCCGTCTCCTGTTAACCAGCCTGCTATTGGAACAATTGCAGCAAGCTTACTTGAATGGTTGCCATAAGCAGCATAATCCCAGGTTCCATTACCACCCATACTAAGCCCTGTTACATAAACTCTTGTCTTATCAACTTTATAATTGTTGATCATCCAGGTTAATAATTCATCAACAAATACAGGGTTCCAGTCCCATGGGTATCTGGCTTGAGGTGAAATACAAATAAATGGAAAGTTTTTACCGTTTCTTATTAGTCTTGGAGGACCAGCAACTAGTACTCTGTTTAAGTCAGAACCTTTTTCCCCAACTCCATGAAGAAATAAAACAATTGGAAAAGTTTTTCCGGGGTCATTATAACCTTCAGGAAGGTATTCCCAGTATCCAAATTTTTCTCCGGGAGCAACAACAGAAGATGTCCAGGATTGTGCTGTTTGTCTTTCAGCAGGAGATGTTTGAGCAACAGTTTGAATGCAAAAATTAATAAGCAGCAAACATGTTAGTGCCCACGTGGTGCAGTTGGTATTGGTCAACATGGTGTAATAGCTGGTAATTCTGGATTCTTAATCCTTTTCTAAAATAATGAATATTTATTATTCTTTAAAGACAAATATAGTATAATTCTTTAAATGAGAATTATTGTGTCTTTATTACTTTGTGTAATGGTAGTTTATTTAGGGTGCCTCCAATAAAGTTTTGATACCTTTCATCGGTAAAATAAATTTGATCCTGGTAAAAGGAAATTCCTTCTTTTTGGCTAAAGCTTTTCCATGGTATTCTTATTATTTCATCTTTATTTATAGTATTTCCATCCCATCCAGGAATGACGTATAGATATGCATATGAGGTTAATAACAATAATTTGCTTGTTTTGAGATATGTGGCACCCGTAACAAATGTTTCTAATATTTTTCCTTCTCCTATAAAGAAAGAACCGATTTTTTCAGCAAGATGTGAGCCTGGTTTATTCGAAATCTTGTAAATGGAAACTAATCCATTATAAGGATTTGTTCTGTTTTTACTAAAAATGTATAGGCTGTCTCTTAAACTGACAACTGATTCCATGTCAAAATTCTTTTGAGCAGCAGCAGGAGGGAAGTCTTTTTGCTCAGGGATAGTAAATGTAATTTTTTCTGCATCAGCTCTTGTTTGATTTTCGGTTCCAGGATAAAGAAGTTTATAGATTTGAAATGATTTCCTTTGATTCTCATTATTTCCAATGTCACAGATATAAAAGTATCTGCCATCATAAACTAACTCTTCCCAATCAATATTTGATGCTCCGGTTATTTTAATAAAGTTTGTGATTTTCCCAGTTGAATCAAATGAATATAAATATGGAGGATTGCCACTGTCTGTTATCGTCCAAAATTCATTTTCATTTATACAGACTAGCCCTGATGTTTCTGATAATTGCTTATGTAGTTCTGTGATTTGGTAATAGTCTAATCCAGATGTATTATCTAGTACTTTTATGATACTTTGACTCATTGATGCGACTTTGGCATTCTTTGGATTATCAGCATTCAATAATTGGTAATAAAAGTCTTTATTGCTATATGTTTTTGTCCAGGCATCATGACCTGTATTTTCGAGTAAAGTCAATTTAGCTTTCCCATTACATGCCGCAATTGCATTTACCATATTTTCAGATCCGGTCTTTCTACCTTGTTTATGATCTAATTCTCCATGATAAGCGAAAATTGGAATATTCTTTAATTCACAAGCTCTTTTAGGGTCTCCCCAGCCTGCGATTGGGGCAGCGGCTTTGATTTTATCTGTAAATTCTAATAAATAATTAAAAACGCCATTACCTCCCATACTTATCCCAGTCATATAGATAGGGTTTCCACGAGGGTTAAGCTTTTTGTTTATATTGTTGACTAATGCATCGACTACCTTTGGGTCCCAATCAATTGGTTGATAGGTTTGAGGTGTTACAATTAAAAAATTATTTATTACAGGCAAGTCCTTTCCAATTCTGACAGGACTATTGGCTAATGCATTTTCAATATTGTTTCCCCTGCCTTCAACGCCATGTAAATAAATTAAAATTGGAGTTGTGTCCGACTTAGGTTTATTGTATTTGTATTGTAAAGTATAGTGAGTAGAATCAGTTTCAAATATAAATTTATCAGATAGGAGTTCCTGACCATTGATTAAGGTGAATGTAAATACTAATAAAAGATTAATTAAGAATTTTGTCATGCTCAGGTTTTATTGATTTGATTATTCTAGCAGGAACACCTGCTACTACTGAATAGTCAGGAACATCTTTTGTCACAACAGCACCTGCTGCAATTACAGCTCCTTTACCTATTTTAACCCCTTTTAAAATGATTGCTTTACTTGCAATCCAAACATCATCTTTAATAACCACAGGTGCCTGAATTCCTTTCTCAAAATGATTTTTTACATCGTGAAAATCATCATCTAAGATTAGGACATAAGGTGAGATTCTCACATTTTTCCCAATATCAACGAGTCCTGTTACAGAGATATGACATCCATTAATCCGTGAATTTTGACCAATTTTTAATGTAGCTCCATTATGAACAAAGATTTTAGCTCTTTCAATAACGGACCATATCCTAACACGGTCAGCCAATATTATTTCACCTTCATTTTTGATCTTCGGTTTGCCATTTACCGATACAAACTTTCCTTTTATACAATTCCTTAGATACCAGTTAGCCATAAGTGACCTGTATAATCCACTAAAGAAATATCCAATAAGTTTTATCTTAATGCCAAAACTTGACTTATCAGGATAGTCCTGACGTAATTCAGATTCTTTGTCAGCTAATATTTTGGAAATGCCTGAAAGCATATGACCTTTATTCTAATTGTTAAAGTTGATTCATTAAGGCCTTATTGTTTTTATTAACAAAAACTTCATCTGATGGATGAGTTTTTTTCATCAATAAACCTTTAATTGCCCCGGAAATAATTGCTTTGGCATGTTGAAATTCCAGACTCAATAATTTCTGAATCAGGTTTTTAGGAAGGGAAATGGTAAAAAAGAAGGCAGCTCCAAATAGCCATCTCCATCCATAATTATTCCTACGCATAAACAACAACCGGTTACGTGTAAGATAATAAGTTTTTAGTGGATTTGCTTTACCTACCGTAACAGATTCTTTATGAATTACTTCTGTAACCCCTAAATAATATATTTTGTAGCCTTTTCTCTTTGCTTTTTGGCACCAATCATGCTCTTCATAATATAAAAAGAAGATTTCTGGCATAATGCCAATATCTTCAACTACTTTTCTTGGAATAAGCAGAGCACATCCATGAGCTAATTCTGTTTCATAGATAGTATCATATTTCCCAGTATCTTTTTCAAGATGCCCAATTGATCGGCCCCTGCCTGTTATAGGGTGGATGCCAGTGGCTCCGGCGTATTGAATTAGATTTTCTCCTTCAAAGAATTTCACCTTTGGGGTAGCCATTCCTAAGTCCTTTAGCTTTGATGCGCTTTCAATAAGCGGCTCAAGAAAATCAGTGTGAAGAATAGTATCATTGTTGAGCAGAAGCAGATAATCTCCCGTGGCTTTATGAATTCCAAGATTATTTCCTCCGGCAAAACCTAAGTTTTCTTCACTAATAATAAATATTACTTCAGGAAAATCTGATTTTATCTTTTCAGACAAACTTGGATTACTTCCATTGTCAATAACAATGGTTTCAATGTTAGAGTAAGTCAGGTTTTTAACATAACCCAGAAACTCACGAGTCATATCCTCTTGATTATAATTTACCGTGAGGATGCTAACTTTTGGCAAATGTTGCATAAAAAATTATACGTTATCCTTTTGTAACAATGCAGGAATTGTTTTTAAAAGGATACTTATATCAAACAATAATGAAAATCTCTTCGCATAGGCAACATCAAGTAACATACGCTCTTTTTCAGACATTTCTGCCTTACCTCGCTTTGTTACCTGCCATAAGCCAGTTATGCCCGCAGGTGCATCAAACCTTTTAGCCCAAATATCAACAGTTAATTGCTCTGCTTCATAAAGAGGTAATGGTCTGTTTCCTACCAATGACATGTCACCTTTTAATACATTGAATAGTTGTGGAAGTTCATCAAGGCTAGAGTTTCTTAAGAATTTACCAAACCTTGTTATTCTAGGATCATTACTGATCTTGACAAAAGAACCACTTTCATTATATTGATTTAGGTGCTTTAACTTTTCTAATTCCTTGTCGGCTCCAACGCGCATTGATCTGAACTTATAAAAGTCAAATATTTGATATCCGGAACCAGCTCTTTTGGAAATATAAAATATCGGACCTTTTGACTCTAACTTTATAATTAAAGCTACAACCAAGAGGATTGGACTAATAAATAATAAAATTAATCCTGATATTACAATATCGAAGAGTCTTTTTAAAGTAGGGATTTTCGGTTTTTTATGAAATGTTATAGCCCCCTTTTCTTCTTCAGTTTCTAGTAATAATGTTTTGTATTCTTTTAGAAATTGAATGCGATAAACAAGGTCTTCAACATTTACATTTTTATCATAATAATCATCTACACCATATCTCAATGCTTTCTCTTTGTCTTCATCTTTGGCAGTTGTAGATAATAGAATAAAAGGTAAATGTTTGAAGTAGTTATTACTCTTTAATTTATTAAATAAATCAAATGCTGCATCATTAGGAAGATCAGCATCACAAATTATTGCTGTAGGAAGTTTATGCCCTTGAACTAGTTGCTCCTCTAACCATTTGAATGCTTTTGAAGTCTCATTTAGTGCAAGACCATCATATGCATAGTTCACCATCTGTTGGCAGATAGCTATACCATTAAAACCGATGTATAAAATAATATTTCTCTTTTTGTTTTTTGGGGTAACAAATGAGTCAAGTTCGGTTAGCGTTTGGTTAGATATAGATTCATTAATAGTAAAACTATGCATAGTTACCTATTTTATTGTTACCAGTTAAATCATGGATCTCTTTTATAAATACTTCCGGATTAAAAGGTTTTTGATAAAAACTTATAGCTCCGGCAGCTAAAGCTTTTTCCTTCTCTTTTTCATCATCATATCCCGATAGCATTACAACCGGAATTTCCTTCCACAATCCGCTTTTCTTAAGGTTTTCTACAAACACACCACCGCTTAATTGAGGCATGTTAATATCCGATATGATTAAATCAGGTTTATTGCCTGCATTTAACCATTTCATGGCCTTTAATCCACTAGTTTGTGTGACAACATTAAAATCCTTACCCAACAGTCTTTCCAACAACCAGCATATACTTTTATCGTCGTCAATTACAAGTATATTTTTTCTTGTGTTACTCATAAAAAGTAATTCGTTTCGTCTCTTAATTCTACTTCATTAAAAAGATACAATTTCAAATATCTAGCCTGTCTTATAATTGATCGGATGATAAAAATAGGTAAAAGACTAGATAAAAACTAAGTATAGTTCAAAATAATTTGAAAATAGTTATAAATTTTAAATCAGTTAGAGGATTCTAAATTAGAATTATTGAAGGATAATATTTAAATATTGCCTGAGTAATATTAATTTTTTAAGAAAAAGATTAATTAAAATAATTTGATGTTGCGATTCATGAAATTTTGGTATAATGGGAGGGGTAAAACAAAGTTTTTTTTCGAAATCAATAATGAGCTAATAATGATATCGCTTTACGGATTTCACCTTTACTAATTAACGGGTTGGTTGGATTTATATCATAGAGTAGTTCTTCTGCCAGATCTTCACATATTTTATCGCAGTTAATGCTAAAACTTGCAGAGTGTTTGTCGTAAAATTCTGCAGCATCGGAGTAAAAGTGGAATATTACTCCTCCTATCTTTCTTTTTGTTGTAAAACCGTCCTTTCTTTGCATCTTTACACCTGTTTTCAAACTTCTGTAATAATGATGTCAAAAAGAGTGAAAGGGTTGCACCATAGGCTACTTATAATTAGTATTTTATTATTTTTTTTCTCATGTAAAGAACCTATTCCTCCCGAATACCTTGGTATTGAAAATATTATTGTCAATGATGTAAATTCTGATAAGGCTGTTTTACATGGAGATGTAATTTTAAATAGTGAAGAAAAAAGAACCTGGAATATCAAAGATGTTAATATTGATATCTATAATGATAATGATATAGCAGGAAACCTTTATATGAATGAAAATGTCAAGATAAAGTATGGTAGAAATTCTGTACCGGTTATTTTATCTATAGATCTAAAAAAAATAGGTAAATTGAATAGCATTTTAAGTCTTTTGGCTTCAAAGTCGGTTACCCTAAATTTAAAAGGAGAAATTAAAGTTGGTAAATCAATCTACAATAAGAGCCTGCCTGTTGATGAGATTGTTAAAATTCAATTGTAAAAAAAGTACTCGATGAATATTATAACGGTTCAGAATAAATCTGATATCAAAAAATGGTTAGAATTCCCATTGGAGCTGTATAAAGGGGATGAGAATTATATTCACCCTTTAAACAATGAAGTTGAAGATGTTTTTGATAAAAGTAAGAACAAGTTATTCAAAGATGGAGACGCTGTAAGATTTTTACTAATAGAAAATGGTAAAGTTTTGGGTCGGATTGCAGCATTCTTTAACAATAAACTTGCAAATAAAGGCAATAAGCAACCGACTGGTGGAATCGGCTTCTTTGAATGCATAAATAATAAGGAGATTGCATTTCAACTTTTTGAAACAGCAAAAGAATGGTTGGAGTCGAAGGGTATGCAAGCAATGGATGGCCCTATAAATTTTGGAGATAGAGATCGTTTCTGGGGGCTCTTGACAGACGGGTTTTATCCTCCTAACTATGGAATGTTTTATCATAAGGAGTACTATCAGCAATTCTTTGAAGATTTCGGATTTAAAGTCTACTTTAATCAATACACTTATTATAGAATAGTAAAAGGTAAGGAGTTTGAAAAGCGGTTTTATGATAAAGCAAAACTGAATATTGATAACCCGGATTATTCATTTAGGTATCCTGCCAAGGATGAGATGGATAAACTTCCTGAATATTTTGTAACTGTTTATAATAAAGCATGGGCCGGTCATAGTGGTGTTAAAGCTATGGATCTGCGACAAGCAAAAATGATTTTTAAGAAGTTAAAGCCTATCATGGACAGAAGGCTTTTATATTTTGGGTTTTATAAAGGAGAACCAATTTCCTTTTATATAAGCATTCCGGATATCAATCAAATTTTCAGAAAGTTTAAAGGAAAATTTGGCCTTATTCAAAAGCTATTGTTTTTGTATTACCAAAGTAGAGGGATAATTGATAAATCGCTGGGTTTGGTATTTGGTGTGGTTCCGCAGCATCAGGGTAAAGGTATTGAGGCAGCGATGGTTGTTTCATATTCTGATCTAGCCTTTTCGGAGGAGTATGAATATATAACCACTGAAATGAATTGGATTGGTGATTTTAATCCAAAGATGATGCGAGTGGTTGAGCAAATAGGTGGTGAAATTTTAAAAACGCATAAAACGTATAGGTATCTGTTTGATCGAAATGCTGAATTCGAAAGAATGCCTTTTAATTAAATATTATTATGTCAAAAAAGTATGATGTTTTCGGCATGGGCAATGCTCTTGTTGATTTTGAATT
The DNA here is from genome assembly GCF_012926615.1 of Marinigracilibium pacificum. Taxonomy (GTDB): domain Bacteria; phylum Bacteroidota; class Bacteroidia; order Cytophagales; family Cyclobacteriaceae; genus Mangrovivirga; species Mangrovivirga pacifica. The sequence goes on from NZ_JABBNU010000001.1 coordinate 570,219, forward strand.
TGAAGTGGATGATTCTTTTTTTGAAGAAAATGGAATTCAAAAAGGTCTAATGACTCTAGTAGATGAAGAGAGACAAAATTTTTTAATGGATGTTCTTCATAATATTCCAGCAAAAAAACAATGTGGAGGATCAGCTGCGAATACTGTAATTGCATTAAGTCAGTTTGGAGGTAAGTCTTATTACTCTTGTAAGGTAGCAGATGATGATACTGGTCATTTTTATGCTAAAGACTTGAAAGAAAATGGTGTTGATTCAAACCTTGATGAACAACGTGTGCCTGTGGGTATAACCGGAAAATGTCTTGTGATGATTTCTCCGGATGCTGAGAGAACGATGAATACATTCTTAGGGATTACAGCTGAATATGATTCACAAAGGATTGACGAAGAGGCTTTGGCTAATTCTGAATACCTTTATATTGAAGGTTATTTAATTACTGGTCCTGATAGTCGTGATGCGATTAGACACGCAATGAAGTTGGCAAGAAAACATAACACTAAAATTGCGATGACATTTTCAGATCCAGGTATAATAGCTGGTTTTAAAGAGGAATTTCATTCCTTATTAGAAGAGCCAATAGACATGCTGTTTTGTAATGAGGCAGAGGCTTTGAGTTTTACAGATACTGAAACAGTTATTGATGCCAGAGAAGCTCTTAAACCATTTGCTAAACATTTTGCAATAACTCAAGGTAAAAATGGCGCAATAATATATGATGGATTAACATATATAGACATTGAACCATATCCTGTAGAGGCAATTAATACTAATGGTGCAGGAGATATGTTTGCCGGAGCATTCTTATATGGGTTAACTCAAAACCATGGATTTGCCCAATCGGGAATCTTTGCTGCATATGCATCATCAAAAGTAGTTACCGTAATGGGACCAAGACTTGATATGACCGATGCCAAGGAAGTTTCGAGAATAATTACTGAATTATAATATTAAATAGCCGGAGAATATTCTCCGGCTTTTATTTTTAATAATCTGTATTAAGCCATTTTCTGAATAAATCCTTCTGACTAGCACTAACCTCTTTATTTTTGGTTATTTCATACCAGGAAAAATAATTTTGATTATTTTTTTCGAGACTCAATTTTAACTCCTTTCCAAATCTGGAAATAGTAAGGGTAACTGAAGATTTATCCTCCTGTGTAAAGTATTTATTAATTTCTTCAAGACCTTTAATATCATCAACCCCAATAATTTTGTCTCCTATCATTAATCCCGACTCAGCAGGGCTTCCCGGGGCTATTCCGACAACTTTAAGAGAGTTATTTTCATCAACCGTTTTAAATCCAAATACTCTTTCGTTTGATAGCTGTGAATCAGTGTAGTTTAGATGACACCCAACATAATTTAAAAGTGGATTAAGAATGCTTTCAAGTGGTAAAGTTTGATGATATAATGAATAAAATTCCTGAGTTAAATTTTTTCCATTTACTTCATTTAAAACTTGTAAAATATCATTTTCAGAATACCCTTTCTCTATCTTGCCATGTCTAACCCAGAGTATTTTCATAACATCATCCAGGCTCTTTACTCCTTTTGTATTTTTAATAATCGTCAGATCAAGAGCCAAAGCACAAAGGCTTCCTTTCATATATATTGACACTTTTCTGTCAGGAGCTTTATTTTTATACCCGTCAACCCATAAATCAAACGAAGAGTCACTTAAAGAGGAGTACTTTCTGCCTTCATTCTGAAAATGACGCTTGCAGATTTTGTTCATTTCAAGAGAATATTGATTAAAATCAAAAACACCGGAAGATATAAGTATTTTATCACCATAATATGTTGTAAAGCCTTCTGTAACGTATCCAGTCTTGTGATATGTTTCTTTGCCTAGGTCATATGGCACCATCTCCTCAGGACGGATTCTGCATACATTCCAGGCATGGAAAAGCTCATGTGAGCTCACACCCAAAAGGTCATTGTATCTGGTTGTGTTAATTTCAGAATCAGGTCCAAGAATTATAATTGTACTTTTTTTGTGTTCTACTCCATGGTAAGCCGGGTATGGTAAAGCAAGGATAAGGAATGTGTATTCATCAAAAGGAAATTCCCCAAAAATTTCAAGCTGCTTCTTAGAGAATTCTTTAAAATCATTGACCCATTTTTCTGAATTTATCTTATCACCATTTACAGCTATCCTGAAATTAGTATTATTAATTGAATAGCTTTCAAAAGTTATGTTTTCAGAAGCAAAAAGAGGAGAGTCAATTATAGTATTATAATTTTCGGCAATAAGTAATTTGTCTTCATTGAGTTTTAATGCTGACGCAACCTTATAGGTGTCTGGTATGTTTATATCTACCGTAATCTCTTCGTTTTCAAAGCCTGAAACGTTAAATATGAAATTTATAAAATTCAGGTAAATCAATTGTGGGTCAAGCCATGATCCTCCAGCATCCTGTTGTGCTGCGTAATACTGATAATAGATTGTGATGTTTTTTGAGGCGTGATCAATCTCCCATGTATTTTTATCTGTTTTAGATATGTTGATTTGATTTCCATCATCATCATTAGCTCTGATATGCCGGATATAAGAGGCATATTCAGCCATCTCATACCTGCCAGGTCTCCAACCAGCTAGACTTAATTTAAGATGGTTTTTAGAGTTATTCTTTAAAGATAATTTAATATCTAACCAATGATTTAATGGTTGCTCGTAAGAAATAGTATATCTTTGCATGAATAGTTTTTTAATATTATCCGCAATATAGGTTTGTAATTATAAAAAAGAAACTTATCTTTGCAGCCCAAAAATAATAAAAAGATACAATGAAACGCACATTTCAACCTTCCAGACGTAAGAGAAGCAATAAGCACGGATTCCGTTCTAGAATGGCATCAGCAAGTGGTAGAGCTGTGTTAGCACGTAGAAGAGCTAAAGGAAGAAAGAAGTTATCCGTATCAGACGAGAAGACTCATAAATAATCATTGGATGGAGGTTTTACCTCTTTGTAATTAGTCGATGCAATGATCAGTCGACGAAATACATTATCCAAGGGAGAGCGTCTTTGCGGTAAAAAGAATATACAGGAACTTTTTAACCAAGGTTCCTCTTTTTATTTTTTTCCTTTCAAGGTCTATTACAGCTTACCAACAGAAGCTGAAGGGAATCATAGTGCTTTATTTTCAGTACCAAAAAGATTGGTGCCAAAAGCTACTAAAAGAAACTTGATAAAACGTCGTATCAAAGAGGTTTATAGAAAAAATAAACCCGAGTTTTATGATATCCCTATATCCCGACCACTCATTATTGCGTATATTTATACTGCTAGAAAAATATTAAATTATGCTGACATCGAATCTTCAATGATCCGATGTCAGCAAATTCTGGCTGATAAAATTCATAATACGCAGAAAGATGAAGAAAAAAGTTAAGTATTTACTATTCACAGTTCTTTTGTTGGCGGTAGGTCTGGTTTCTTTCAGACCAAATAATACCTATTTCGAGATTCAAAAAAACCTTGATATTTTTGCAACTCTGTATAAAGAGCTGAATACTTATTATGTCGATGAAATAACTCCCGGTACCGCAATAAAGACTGGTATCGATGCGATGTTATCCTCTTTAGACCCCTACACAAATTATATCCCTGAAGAAGCCATTGAAGAATACAGAACCCAGACAACAGGTCAATATGGAGGTATTGGCGCTGTAGTCGGTAACCGAGATGGGAAAAGTATTATTATAATGCCTTTTGAAGAATCTCCTGCCACAACTGCTGGTTTAAAAGCAGGAGATGTTATTTTGGCTGTGAATGGCGTTAACATAGAAGGTAAAAGTCATGATCAAGTAAGTACTCTTCTAAAAGGAGAGATTGGCAAGATGATAACTTTGAAAATCAACAGGTATGGTGTGGACAAACCTTTTGATGTTGATGTTGAAAGACAAAAAATTAAAGTTGAAAATGTGCCGTATTTTGGCATGATCAATAGTAGTGTGGGGTTTGTCAAGCTAACCGACTTTACCGAAGGAGCGGGAAGGGAAGTACGCGCAGCTGTGGAGACGCTAAGAGACAGAGGGGCTGAGTCAGTCATTCTTGATTTACGAGGAAATCCCGGCGGATTACTTAATGAAGCGGTTAATGTTGCGTCAGTATTTATCCCTAAGTTTTCAGAGGTAGTTACAACCAAAGGTAGAATAGAAGAGTGGAATCAAACCTATAAAACTCTTGATATGCCTGTTGATATTGAAATGCCTGTAGCGGTATTAACTGATAATATGAGTGCTTCGGCATCAGAAATAGTTGCTGGAGTAATTCAGGATTATGACAGAGGAGTGTTAGTAGGAGCCAGGACGTTTGGGAAAGGACTGGTTCAAACAACCCGACGTCTTTCATATAATGGACAATTAAAAATCACTACCGCAAAATATTATATTCCAAGCGGAAGGTGTATTCAGGCAATAGATTATTCTCACAGAAATTCTGATGGAACACCTGGTACTATTCCGGATTCATTAAGACAGGCATTTAAAACAGAGAATGGCAGGATAGTTTACGACGGGAAAGGTATAAAGCCAGATCTTTTGGTAGAAGAAGAGTCATATGCTCCAATTACCAGAAGTTTATTAGAGAAGTCACTTTTGTTTGATTATGCTACAGAATATTCTTATAAAAATCCCGAGGTTAAAAACCCCGTTTCTTTCAAATTATCAGATAGCGAATATCAGGACTTTTCAAATTGGTTAAAAACCAAGGAGTATGATTATGTCACTGGTGTTGAAAAATCAATTGATGAACTTAAATTTTATGCTCAAAAGGAAAGGTATTATGAGGCAATTAGCAGTGAATTAAAAGACCTTGAAAAATTAGTTATACATAACAAGGAAGCTGATCTTCAAACTTTCAAGCCACAAATTAAAGAACTTCTTGAAAAAGAGATTGTATCGCGCAGTACTTTTCAAAGAGGAGCAATAGAAGCTGAATTTGATAATGATCCGCAAGTAATTGCTGCAGTTAAAATTTTAGGGAATACAAAAGCTTATAGCGAAATACTTCAGGGAAATAAATAGCATGATAATATTGGCATTAGAAACAGCAACTAGTATATGTTCGGTTGCTGTGCTCGAAGATGATAAAGTACTAGGTAAAATAGATCTTAATATTGAAAGAGCTCATTCTTCTAAACTGGCAACTGCGATAGATGAGCTATTGAAGTTGTTGGATTTGGCAATTGTAGACTTATCGGCTGTTGCAGTAAGTAAAGGTCCGGGTTCATATACTGGCCTAAGGATAGGGGTAAGTACAGCAAAAGGAATATGTTATGGAAATAATATTCCTCTAATAGGAGTTGAAACTTTAGAAGGAATGGCAGTCCAAGCTAACTCATATATAGAATCTAGCGCTGATTATATATTGTTTCCGATGATAGATGCAAGACGAATGGAAGTCTATACATCAGCATTTAGTAGCTCAATAATAAAGCTCGAAGAAACGCATCCATTAATTGCTGATGAAAACACTTTCAGTGATAATTATACCGATAAGGAAATTTACCTTTTTGGTGATGGGGCAAAAAAGGTTTATGATATAATCGACAGGAATGGGGTATATTATATTCCTGGCTTACAACCCGATGCTATAGGTATTGGAAAAGTTGCAATAGAAAAATTTAAACAAAATGACTTTGAAGACGTAGCTTACTTTGAACCTTTTTATTTAAAAGAGTATAAAGCTGGGAAACCAAAATCATTATTGACTAATGGCTGAAGAAATAATAAATAGAGTAGCGAATTCTCCTTTGATTTCAATTGATCTGGAGACTTTAATTGATGATCTCGAAAGGACTACCTTTGATCTTAAAGATTTGTTGTTTCAGGGATTGGTTCTTAGGGAAAAAGAATTCAGACAGTTTGTTAAAGAGCATGACTGGTCTCAGTATGCAAATAAACATGTTGGAATTTATTGTAGTACCGATGCTATAATTCCAACCTGGGCATATATGATTATCACAAGTAAGCTTAGCCCTTATGTAGCTTCTGTGAATTTTGGGGATTTAGAAGACATTAATAGAATCATCATCGACAAAGTGATAGATGAATTAAATGTCGAAGAGTATCGTGACAAGAAAGTTGTTATTAAAGGGTGCAGTAAAAAAGAAGTTCCTGTTTCAGCTTATGTTCGCCTAACTGAGAAATTATTACCGGTAATTTCAAGTATAATGTATGGTGAGCCATGTAGTACAGTCCCTGTTTATAAAAATATTAAAAAATAAATCACTGTTCATTAGAGTGTTAAGTTAAAAGTTGAAGGGTTGTTCAATTTTTTATTATCAGAGGTGTTGCAAATAAAAATAATCTTCTTACCTTTGCAATCCCTTTCGGAAACAGACGGTGAAAGAAAGCTAGAAATTGAGGTAATGAGAAGGAGTTTATTGGGTTGGGGACCGGGTGTAAG
>NZ_JABBNU010000010.1 GCF_012926615.1 Marinigracilibium pacificum
CGTCGATTTACCCATAGTAACATTTTCAAGCACCGGACTTGTCAACACTGCATTCAAGTATAGGCCTATCGGCCACTCGAATGCTTAGTTATTGGCGGTATGTTATTTTATCTTCCTCAACAAGTTCTTTAGTTCGTTCATATCTCCTCTGAGTCGGCTTAGTTCGGTTCTAAAAACGAGACCCCAAGAACTTGTTTCTTTTCTTCTTATCCATGTGAGAACTGGTATCCAGCCTTTAGTCTTAAATGTAACCAATTCCAGATCACCAAGCTCCTCGTAAACAACTTCTGACTCACCTTGTACTTTAAGCTCAGTTTTTAACTCCCACAGTTCTCGCCAGTAAGATTCGTCTTCCCAATTTGTGATGGGGAAGTCTTTTAACAATTCAATCTTAATGTCTTGATTCATTCCGAATTGGAATTCGTATTGATCTTCAGCTTTGTAGAGTTTCCATGGAGAAGGTATTTGCGTTAATATCAAATCTTCATATTCGAGTGAATTGATCTTTTCGCGTTTAGGTGGTTTTGCTGGTTTATGATTTTTATCAAACTCTTTATGCGGAAAAGCATCTTCAACGTTCATTAGCACTTCACAGTCGCATCCGCCACCATGATCGATTAGAAAATCGATATGCTCTTCTAAACGAATCCCTTTTTTAGATAAAAATTCTGATGTAAGTCGAAAGTCATGTTGACATGGTCGGATTTCAAGTGTCGAATCTAAGAAATTAAAAAGCTCTTGAAATATGCGTTCAGGAAATGGTAATGATTCTAAAAACTCCTGTTCTTGTTGCTTCTTCCAAGACTTGATTTTATCTCTATGTTCTTTGTTTTTCTTCATGCAAAAATTACCGCCAACGTCAAGGCTATGTGTCCGCCGAAACCAACGGCTACTTAAAAAACTCATAGCTGATACCCAAAGATAATAGCCACATTTGGAAATAAAAACGGTGGATCATAGCCATTGTTGGTGTGATGTTAAGGTTATAATCTTATATGAATTGGTAGAATCATTAATGTTGCTATTGGTTTATCATTGCAAGTTCCAGGTTTCCAATCCAATTTCTCAAGAGCTTCGAAAATTTGATGCTCCTCAATATTTTCAAAATTCTGTTTTATTATACGCTGACCCAAAACATTTCCTTTTTCATCTACTACAAAACCAATTGTAATCTGTAAATCTCCCATGCCAGCTTTTCGAATATGTTTTGGGACTTTATAAGATTCGTTTAACTGATTATAAAGTTCAAAATTTCCATTATTTAATGTTGGCTTTGAGGTAGGAGTTTTTGTGACATTTAAACCAGTTTGTGAATCAAATTCACATTCACATTCACATCCACATTCATTATTAATTGTATTATTCTTCGTTTGTTTACAGGATTGAAGTAAGCCAATAAATGATACTAAAAAATATATGATTATCAATTTTAGATTCATGTCTTTCTAATTCACACCAACGAGCAGATAAGCGCGACTCTATTGCTCTTATTCCTTTTATAACTTCGTTGATCTTTTTGTTAATAATTCCCTTTAAAAATTCTAAAATAGCTCTTGATTCCGCAAAATCAAATATTTACTTTATAAATACCCGTTTGTAAACGTATGTAACCGGAATGTAATCGGAAATTTTTAAATCTGTTAATAAACATCTACAAACGATTCCAAATAGATAATTTAAAATTTATGATTTCAGATTTTTCAGAAATCAGGTTTCAGGTCAATCCGCTACTTGAACCACCTAGATTTTCACCACTTTAGTTTGTCCCCCGGCATACCAGAAATTTGATTTTACAATAAATGTACTGGCAGGGGACAGGCCATGGGAGATATCGTAATATTGACCTGGATACAATCCCTGCTTTTCATTAAAAGTTCGAAGTTACGCTGAACCTAAACTTCGAACAGCAAGGTATTTAAACTTATTTTAATCATTAAATTCAGTTCCTTATTTTCAGTCCGATTCTATCTTTATCAATATATAAATAATTTGATTGACTTTCTCCAATTTCGAATGGTTCAATCGCCCTATTAATTCCATTTTCTGCGAGCTTGTCAATATTAGTTGGTACTATTAATTTCAAGTCTAACTCATCAAAGAAAATATGTTCTAATTCTGTTATAGGATAAGGAAATCTTTCTTTTATTTGAGTTCGTAAGAATGAGGTTGTAAAGATTTCAATTTCAAAGAATTGTTCTTCATTAACTTGTATTTCTCTTCTCTTGAAGTATTTCTCATTAAAAAATTCATTTATTCCAGAATAGTAATGTTGAGACAAATTTTTAAGCAGTTGCTCATCATATTCGACATTTGAGTTTATAGGATCATAATATTTACATTTTACCTTATCATATAAATTATAAGAAATTGAAGCAATCGAAAAGTTAACCGGAATTGGTCCAGCTTGAGATTGATTTTTATGAGTTTTCATATTACCTGAACTCGATTTGCTATATCCTTTACATTCTATTGCGAACATTTTTGATGAATTGAATGCGATTAAGTCAGGTCTACTTCCAATAATGGGCAAATTTCTAAGTTTCATTGCTGCTTCATAGTTAACTGTAAATAAACTTTCATCTAATTGTTTACTCAAGTAATCTGCAATTGCCTTGCCAGCCAAATTCGAAAATTGACTCTTTTCTGTAGGATCTGAAAAACGTTTTGGAGGAGTTGAAAATTTATTATAATTGTAGAACTCGTTTCGTCTCAAATAATTTCTGAACAAGAAGAATAGGCCTAACACTCTATTTATTTTTTCAAGTTTTGGCGCATATCCCATTCCGGCTATTGAAAAGTGTTTTGCAAAGGCCAATCTTGATAATTGTATTTGAGAATTGGTTAAAATTTCGCTACTATCTTTATTTTCTAGATCTATTATCATTTTGGTTTATCGAAGGCAACGAATAAATATAAGCACCTTTATAGCTAATACACTACCCGTTTAAGTTGTTTATTTATAGTTCTAATTCCTAAAAAAAAACAAAAATATATAGTCCAGGATTAATTAACATGACTTTTTAATACTCTCTATCCGATTAGAACCATCAATAAAAGCCATAACAATGGCAAAAATTATCAAAATTTAATTCGCTACTTTAAATATTTTGAAGATACCCATCCTGTTTGCTTTTGATAATTAACTTTAGCCCATCCATCTGCACTTTCAAGAATATCAACCTCCTCATCGAAAGGAATAGTCATAATAATAGCTCCAGATGGGGTAGGCTCAGATCGAAGGTGCAAACCAGTCTTAGCACTAATAGTTGCTTTCGTTATAGTTTCTAGAACAACCTCATTCGGAGTTTCTGAATTAGTTTCAATGGTAGTCCCATGGAAAATTGTAATACCCGTATAAAGTATAAATACAGCAATACTTAACCTTAAAACTCCTTTTAGTATCAATTTCTTCCGTTCTAAAGGTGTTGCAGGAAATTTTGCCGTTAAATACACTTTTTTCATTTCATAACCATCTATTCGGTAACCATCTTTGTATCGGCGATCTGTGGAAGTTATTGCAACATTTTTAAAAGTGTAATAAAAAACGGTTTTCGAAAATATTCGCTTAACTCCGGTTATACCATAATATAAAGTACCTATCGGGTACAGAATGAAAGAACCTATAAGTATTAAGAATTCCATTAAATAGTTGTCAGTTTTAGTTAAGGCAGGTTTATATCCCTTCTCTTCTAACTCATTTCGGGTATAATTACTAGCAGAACGGGCTTCTTGAAAGTCATTTGTTGTGAATGTATTATCTGTACTCTTTTTTGAATCAGCTATTTTCTTTCGGTTATACAAACCTGTACCTGGAATACCGGTATTTAGATAAGCTCCTTTTTTCCCAATATTTACATTGACTCCTTTAGGTCCAATTGTTGTACTTACCCCTGATCGACTTAAATTAATTACTACCCCGGGCAGTATTTTTACTCTTTTCCTAAATTTCATAGTTATATTCTGAGATTTAAGGCATAAAATATAAATTTTAAAAAAATTTAAAAAGCTAGGGTGAAAGAAAATTACTTTACATTAGTACTTACCTTAAAAATAGAATTTCACCAAGAATAATTATTAGTTAACTATTCTTTAATAGCAAACTTCATAAAATTCTAAAATACTATGTATTAGCAATCTAAACTTTTAATAATCTGCTTTAGCTTAATACTTTGTTTTAATAGGATATGATTAAGTTTTTACATACGCGTTAGCCGGAAACTATAGGTTACCTTTAAAAGGTTCCTAATTTTTTTTGAAGATATCAATTAATAAAATTTTTCTTCTTCAAAAAATCAGCTATACTCTTTTCCCTCTATGCTGTTCGATTCATTCCTCCCTCAAAACAAAAACTCCTTTCCAAACCAAAGCCTGAAAAGGAATTTTATGTCATTCTTATATTTGGTCTGCGCCAGGTCAGTTCTTTACAAACTTGATCTTTATTATTGAATAAATATGGTATTACCACCCTAAATAATAATCGCAGTCCAGCCAGCCTGGTCTTTTAAGGTCAAAGCTTTTTTCAAGCATGTGCTCGGCAACACAAAATGCGCCTTCCACCCATCCTTGCTGGTCTGAATAGGCTTCCCCACATATATAAATCTCTTCATTTAGATTAGGACGACGCATATATTCCATCGTTTTAGCAATGTCATAACTTGCCTTCCATGCATGATAACCTCCGCCATACGGATCCAGCCCCCAATCTTTATACCATGTCACATAGGGATCAGGAATCTCATTTCTACCGTGTAATTCCCTAACCTGATTCATCGCTTCATCGACCATTGCTTGCGTAGCCTGGTTTTCTTCCAGTTCCTGACTAATGTCACTAGCTGCAAAATTGTTAGTTACTTTCACCTTAAATAATTTAAGATTTTCAGCACCTATTTCCCTGGCTTCAGCTAATGCCTTCCAGAAACTGACAGTTTCCATGTCATTATAACTACCTAAAAACAATGAATTACTGTTGTTCGGGTCGGTACCAAAATAATAACATTGTCGCATAGGCAAATCAGTAATAGAATGTCCGGACTGAGTACCAAAATCATCTTTCCACCATGGATATTCAAAGCCCATCAATATTTTCAGCGATGGCTCTTTTAATACTGAAGCCATATTTTTCTGAAGTTCTTTTTGAGTGTCAATATCAAAGAAGAAGTTATTTTGGTCTAACAGTTCTAGCGATCGTCGCGGCATCGCCAGAATTATCTTATTAGCTTCTAATGTCCAGGTACTTCCTGATTCTTCATTAAAAAACTCCAAAGCATACTTATAATTTCCTGAAGCTTGTTTTTTAAATGTATCCAGTCGATTACCTTTCCAGATATTGGCTCCTTCTTTTGCTAGATAAGCATCAGCCAAAGCATAAGCTATCTGATCATAACCTCCCTCGATTGTGCGATAATCAACTTCAGAATCCGAAAAATCACCAACCATATAAGGAAAGGCCTCAGCGGCATTCCAGTTAATAGTATTAGAAAAATAACCTCCGGCTTCTGAAAGGAAGGCATAGCCCTCTTGAGAAATACGGTCTTTAATAAGGTTCCAGAATCCAAGATCATTTACTTTCATTCCTTCATAAGGCCCCTGAAAATGGTAAGTCAATTTGGGTTTGACAACATTCCAGTCTTCCCTGGTTAGTTCAAAATTGTAAACATAGGGTTGTGGATTGGAAATTTTCGAACCATAGCATTCTACAAACCACGGATCAGCTTGCAAAACATCATAGATGACCTTGTTAAAAAGCTGATTGGCACTATACCCAATATCATCATCATTTAAATAATAACGAGTTTGTAATTTCTCGCCTTTCTTTTGTGCATCTTCCCAGTCACTCATTCTGAACCGTTCTTTGCGGAAATATCCAAAATGGTTCTTATCATCTCCCATAGGAAATTCGACATGGGTTAATTTATCTTTAAATACATCTTCGATCAATGAAGTGACAATTTTTTGTGACGTTAAATAACGCATCCCGCCTAACTCACCAGAGATACTCATTCCGGGAAGTTTTACAGATTCAAGCCGACCACCAATTCTTTGACTCATTTCAAATATCTGAACCTGATTTGCCGGCATTGGAGTATTCTCATCATATGTTAACCGATAAGCTGAATATAATCCGGAGACTCCAGCCCCGACTATGGCTACTTCTACCTGCTTGACGGAAGGAATATTGTCTTGTAATTCTAAGTTTTTCAATGACATGTTACTATGTTTATTAGAGTGGTTTATAGTTAATTTTGAAATTCGAAATATTGTATTCAGTAGTTCCTGTGAGCACAAGGTCTGATAATATTTTGCCGAGAAGCGGAATAAATTTGGCTGCCCATCCACCGGTATAAACAATAATGTTTTGATGATTATTTACTGATGGGAGAAGGGTATCTAACAGTAATTCCTTACTATTTTCACTCAGGGTAATCAGGCAAGTAGCAGTGTGGGTGGATTCACAATCAAGTCCGACCATATGGTTTCTAACCCAGGCTTCATTATATCCCAGGCTTTTTTCGCTTGGAAATGGACTCCTTTCACTAGGATCCTCAATTATTTTATCCGGAATATCCGGAGCTACCCTGATATAGCCCGGGTTTGCCCAATCTTCTTCGGGAAAACCGTAAAACAAGCTGGTATCCTGAGGTTCCTGAAAGACAAACCAAGTTGGAAGTTTGATGTCAGCTGTTTTTTTATAATATGCTGATGACATTTCCCAAATATCAACCATCACCGAAAGATCAAAATGTTTGAGTAACTCATTAATATATGCACCAGGACTTAACACTAGTTTCCCGGTAGTAAATTGCTGATCATTGGCAGTGACAATAATCTCTCCATTTTCCAGCGATTCAATACCAGTTACTTTGTGGTTATCCAGAAGGTCTACATTTTTAGCATCTCTGCATATCGACAAAAGAGATTCCTGAGTTGCTTTTAAGTTGATAATACCACCATCCTTTTGAAAGAACCCAATATAATCTTCGGGAATGTTCTTAAATGGAAATCTATTTTCAATATCGGCTGCTTTTAATGGATCATAAGGAATGTTTAGTTTATCCATAACATCCATAGCCGCCTTGATACCTCCTTCCTGACTACTGATATCCGGAGATCCGAACCAGAGAGATCCCACATGATCTATCAGTGTTTCATCAGTCTTTGTTTGTAGTTCTTCCCAATAAGGGATTGAGTCGAGGGCAAGCTGAGCCATATAATCTTGCGCATACTGAACTCTAAACTGTCTGGATAGTCCGGCTGAGCTCCCATTTTGATTTATAAAACTAAACCGTTCTAATAAAAGAGTTTGACAATTAGATTTTGAAAGTTCGGCAGCTGTTGCCAACCCCATTGGTCCACCACCAATGATAATAGTGTCATAGTATTTCATGTTTTGATTATTATTGGTCATTGCCATTATTTACAGGCACTGTAAATCTCTTTCACTATCCAATAACCGCGTTGACACAAAGTTGAAAATCCATTTATTACAATAAATTACTTGAATTATTACACAACACCAAAAGATTCAGTTTTATTTTTGAAATAGAAAAAACACTATAAACAATTGATTATTAGACATATATTCTGTCAATTTTGAAAGTGTCAATTCCGAAAATTTTAATAAAACCGGCTTATTAAGAAATATGTTGACACTTACAGGCATCAATTGTTGCCAATTTCCGAATTATTTGGTGTTTTCTATGGCATAATCATTAACCATAATAGCCTATAATCACAAAATCCCCAATCTTAGGTATTGATATTTCTGGAAGTATTGAATACCTTAATACCTGGTAATTCAACTAAAAAGAGCCAGGCAATTACCTCTACCGGATATATTAATTTAGAAAATGGCTGTAATCTGAAAAGCCAGTATACATAATTTTCTTAAAATATTTTGGTGCTACGAAAGAGGACAATCGAGTTGCGTGAACTAAGATTTCACTTTTCTCTACTCTCTAAATTCACACACTCTCTCTTAAGGAGGGTGTTCGAGAACTGCGTTTGAAACGCCGGGAAATTACAGCATTAAAAATGCCAACATCATAGCAAACGAAGACGATATCAACTCATAGGTTATAAACCATTACAACCAAAGCTATTACTCAAAGCCAAAGGATAACTTAATATAATTTATCATCAACTAATAACAACCAATCAATTAACCAATTAAATCCCCAGGCATGTGGATTAATAAATAGAAACCATTTCTTTACTATAACAATATAATTATGAAAAACGAAGGATTAAACTTTATCGCAGCACTTGACGGGGTAGAGCTAAGTGACGAGCAAATTGAGAAAATCAATTCAGGTATCCAGCAGGTAGTGATGGGTGAACTAGCTAAGATTGATAAGAAAGGAGACCTGATAATCACAGGTAGAATTGTTAAAAATCCGAAGTTTGGAGACTTCCCAATTCATACACGGGGAATCTGGATAGAGGATTTTGATTTGTTTAGAAATCGTGCAATTAATGATTACAAAAACATAAAACGTTAATCTGATGGACAAAAAAGAAGAGTCTTTGTTATGCCCGAGTTATGTGGCAAAACCGGGCGCAAAGCTCTTTGGAATCGTAAATACCAATGGATTCATTGATTATCTTAAGGCCACAATCGAGATTGATGAAACCTTTGTTGAAGAAGCTGCTAAAGGGCGTCCGCCTGAACAACGTTTTCGTTTTGCGGGTAACTGTGCTAAGAATGGATGTAAACAATGGAATGGCAAAAAGGGTGCTTGTGGATTAATCGATAATATCATTGAATTTAATGACAACAGGGATGTTAAAGACTTGAATCCTTGTGCAATTCGGGAGCGCTGCAGATGGTTTGCCCAGAGAGGAGCGAGGGCATGTAGCAATTGCAATGATGTAATTAGAAACTTAGAAACAGAATTATTGGAAATTGAAGGGATCAAATAACCTCTTATTTAATTAAATCGACCTTATTTAACAATGCACTAACATCGGGAATAGCATAGTGGATAATTCACTAATTAATAGTAACTTAACAATAATCATTAATTATCAATACTAAGCTATCATTATGGGAGAAAACGACCCAAATAAAGCTTCACAGAGGTTAGTTTATCTTCGAAATGTACATAATCTTGTCATTGAATGGTATAAAAATGCTGATACTAAAGCACTGGCTATCCTGACAGTTAATGGATTACTTATTACCTATATCACAGGACTATCAGTATTAAAGCCAAGCGAAATCAAGGATGTATTAAACATTTTGAATGAAATGAATATTTTGTTATTGGTACTAATGGCAATATCGATGGTTTATTCAATATTTTGTGCTTTATTTTCTTTCCAATCTAGAATAGGTAAAGAAAACAATAGTCCCCCCTCAAACCATGGGTATTTAGTATCTCCTGAGAAAATGATGTTTTTTGGTCATATTGCATCCTTATCAAAAAAGGAATTTACCGAAACCTCTAAAGCGATAGATGAGAAATTTGAAATAATTGCGCTCTCATCTCAAATCCATATTTTATCAACTAATGTATTGCATAAACACAAATGGGTAAACCGTGCTTTCTGGTCATTTGGAGCATCGTTATTGTTTCTATTGATGTTTACCACTTTATATATGAACAATCTCAATAAGTTAAAAGCGGAACCTAAACAAACAGAAAGTTTCATTTATAAGGGCATTCAGAAAATCAAATTTTACAACTGATATTCTTATTTTAAATTACATCAACTAGTAGTAGAGTTGGTTAAGGCTTTATCAAGGCATTGATGAATCCTTCTTTTGCAATAGAAAATGGAAGTCGTGCTCACTAACCTTTCCTGATAAAATTTCATCTTTATAGCTATATCCAAGAGAACTAAAATAATTTAATACCCCAACCTTTGTATTAAAAATCAAATTATTACCCTCTGAATCAGTTAATACTGCATCCTTATCAAACCATCCACGTATCCGTTGACCATAATCAACTTCAACAATCATTTCATTTTTAAACCCATTTTGAACACATCTGATTTCTATGTAATCAGCTTCAATATGGTCTAACAATTGTTGCTTTACGAATTGACTATAAGAATCAAATTGCGAAAGCAAAGCGCATGAAAATATTAGTATTAGTAGCCTCATTTTGTTATCGGTTTTTATAAATAGATCTTTTATTCATCTACCTAAAACAATAACTATGCCTGATTACATAACCTTTGAGCATACATTGGCTACATCAAGATAACTGAGCTTATTTTCTGACGCAATTCTGGTCGAGTTTTTCAATTTCCCTATAATAATGACTTATAAAATGAATAATTTTTGGGTTGTAAGACACACCAGCCTTCAGAATATGCCAAAAAAGAGCCCATAACAGTAAATATGTGATTTATGTAAATCTTACCCTTTTCGATGTAATCTATTTACGCCCATTTATATCGAGCTTTAAAACAGATAAAACCATAGTAATCAAATAATTAAACACTATGGATCAAACAAAACACTATGTCAAATAAAGAGAATAAGCCCAAATCAGACAAAACTCCAGCAACTAAAAGTCTTAAGGAAAAACGACTTGCAAAAGAGCAAAAGCGGAATGATAAGCGAAGAGATAATTAAATTATAAACATAAAGGCCCCTGGCCATTTTTGATGAACATAACCAGAAGCTGGCGTGAGCAAAAAGTCATGTTGAAACTCAGATTTTCCAATCTATCAGATGCAGATTTTGAATTTGAAGAAGGTGAAAGGGAAAATATGATGAATAACCTGGCTCTTAAACTCAATAAAACGAAAGAAGAGTTAATGAAACTCTTTAATGAATTGCAAAAGTATTGAATGAAAACCAATAACTAAACACTGTTTATGAGTAAAAACAAAAGAAAGAATTAAAGAAATAATGAAAATTAAGAATCTGAAATTTGCAAAAAGTGAATTCGAAGAATTCGAAAAATCTTTGCACAAGCGAGTAAATAATTACTTTAAGAAAAATAATAAATCGAGATTTGGTAATAGCAGTTTGATATATAAAACCATCATAATGCTGTCAACATTTTTTATCCCATTGATCATTATCAATACAGGGATAGTTGAAAATACACTCTTGCTTTTCACACTGTATATTATTAGTGGCATCGGAATGGCTGGCGTTGGTATGGGAGTAATGCATGATGCAATTCATGGTTCTTATTCTAAAAACCCCAAAATCAACAAGTATGTTGGTTACTCAATGAATCTCATTGGAGCAAATGCCAAAATCTGGCGAATTCAACATAATGTACTACATCATACGTATACAAATATTGATCATGCCGATGATGATATACATACACCCTTTTTCTTAAGGTTTTCACCCAATGCAAAAAAACACTGGATCCATCGTTTTCAACACCTATATGTGTGGTTTTTCTATTCTTTAACAACCTTATCATGGATAACACTTAAAGATTTCATTAATCTAATAAGATATAAGAAAAAAGGCCTTGTTAAAGAAAATATGAGCAAAGCAATGTTAAGAATATTAGCATGGAAAGGCTTATACTATTCTTATGCACTGGTATTACCACTAATAATGGTTTCTTTACCAGCATGGATAATAATCTTAGCTTTTTTAAGTATGCATCTGGTTACAGGCTTATGTATTTCATTTGTTTTTCAAACGGCACACGTTATGCCAAATACAGAATATCCATTGGCTGATAGCAATAATCATTTAAAAAACTCACGAATGGTCCATCAAATGGCAACAACCACCAACTTTGCTCCAAAGAGTAGATTTTTTTCATGGTTAATTGGTGGATTAAATTTTCAGGTTGAACATCACTTATTCCCTCATATATCGCACGTTCATTATCATCAGATTTCCAAAATAGTAGAGCGTACTGCTAATGAGTATAATATCCCATATTTAAGCTATGATAATTTCTGGATTGCTATAAAAGCTCACTTTAAAATGATTAAAAAACTCGGTACCCAGTCACCGAAAGCCATCAGCTAACAATTTCCATAAATTATGTTACCACAAATTTTTGAAGGTAAGACTTATATTATATAAGCTTTACCTTCATTATTTATAGAAATTATTTCCGTTAAAATCAAAATTATTACTATTAATCATCCTTTATGGGATTCTAGCTGCTATTATTTGATGATTGAAGATAAAAGCATCCTATTTAGACTGTTACCGTTAGTTATTATAGATAAATATAATAACAGGCATGAGGTTATACATCAAGTATATGGTAAGCCTTCGTTGTAAGATGATGGTAATTGAAGAATTAAAAAAATTAGGACTCAATCACATTTCTGTCGAGCTTGGCATGGTTGAAATAATGGAGGAACTAAATACAAAGCAACATGACCAACTAAAAGCCAATTTACTTCATTCCGGACTTGAACTTTTAGATAATAAACGCAATATCCTAATTGAAAAAATCAAGAACGTAATAATTGAAATGGTTCATTATTCTGATGAGTTGCCAAAGGTCAATTATTCAGATTTTCTATCTGACAAATTAGGTTATGATTATACCTATTTATCAAATATATTTTCTGAAGTAACTGGTACAACCATCCAGAATTTTATTATCGCCCACAAAATTGAACGGGTTAAAGAACTGCTGTTATATGACGAACTAAACCTAACCCAAATATCATATAAGCTTCATTATAGTAGTGTAGCCCATCTTTCAAATCAATTTAAAAAGATTACCGGATTATCACCCTCATTCTATAAGCAATTGAAAAAGAAACGAAATAGTAACCTGGAGGATATTTGATTATCTGTCGTTTATACTTTTATATTCTCAAGCAGGGTTGAAAATACTTTTAATTGCTTTTGCAACAGTTCTCAACTTTGAAAAATTACTTTTTCTTATTACTCCATATACATAAAATTGTATCTTAATTAAGGAGTAACCACTTTTTAGACCGAAAAGAATTAATCAGGCACCACATTGATTAAAACATGTGATTTGTGTAACATCCTCAAGATCAAATGTAACAACTTACTCAACTGATTTACTGATATTTACAGTACACCAACCTATTTTATTAATCATGAAAAATTTCCCCTATCTAATTGCTATAATACTATTTATTGCATGGGCAATTGGAGTACTAAAATATAATGCCGGAGGATTTATCCATATTTTAATAATATTGGCTTTAGTCACAATCTTATATCACCTGATAAGGAGAAAGGAATTACTATAGTGATGCATAGAAATGACAAATACTCTGAAATGAGTAAAGGAACGGTCTTAATTCTTGATAAGATTGTTGAATATACTTCCAGTGCGGTAAATAAAAAGACTATAATCAAAAAAAACACTGGAAACATAACTGCCATTTCATTTGATAGGGGAGAAGAGTTAACGCAAAACAGCTTACCCTTTGACACCTTCATACAAGTAATGGATGGTAAAACAGAGGTGACAATTGATAAAAAATCCAGCAAGCTGCTAAAAGGGGAGGCCATAATTATTCCAGCCCATTCCCTTTATACAATAAAAGCCAGTGATGAACGCTGTAAAATCATAGCGATCATAATTAAAAGTGGTTATGAAAACCTTTCGCTTAATTAGGTATATTCAATGGAAGAATGACGATAAATTATGAAAATATAATTTTTGTCAGGGTCAGCCCAGAGTAGATTTTACAAATCTACTCTGGGCTGACCTCATCCTTATAAATCACCCCATTGAGTTTTTCAAACCATTTGTAGCCTTCCTTAAACTTCTCTTCGGTGACTGGCAAGAACCTGATTGGCGTACCCTCGCTAAAGATGGTGCAAGGTGTATCTCGTTTTACATCAAACATCTCTTCTGGCAGAGTTCGAATGCTATTGTACTCGATATGGAGACCCCTTAAAGAATCTAGTTGACCTATAGAACCGGGTAATTCTTTAATGAAATTATGATTGATTCTCATTGTTGCTAAATTTCTACAATTCCCAATTTCCTCAGGAATCGATTTTATCAGGTTATTATCTAAGTGTATACTGTAAACATTAGGAAGTTCAGTTATCCATTGGGGAAATTCTGTTAACCCGCACCATCTTAAATGTACCGTTTGTAAATTTTTACAAGCTCCCAGATCTGGAAACTGTCCATTTAGATTGGGGGATCCTTTAAAAGTGATATTATGTAATTCTTCTACCTCTCCTAATCTTGGGGATATGTATCGTAAGTGATTATCATTCATGTTCAATATGGAAATTCGCATATCTCCAACCTCATCGGGTATCGAATCGATCGGGGTTTGGGAAAGATTTAGTTTTAATGGAATTGCAGTTGAATCAGGGAAGAGAATAGGAAATTTATTAATATTAGTTTTTTCTACAAATAATCCTTCAAGTTTCTTTGATGAAAGAAAAAAATCTTCCGGTATTTTATCAATTGGATTAAAGCCAATATTAACTGATCTCAATTTTTTTATTTTGGAAATGAAAGAAGGAAATTTAGTTAGTTCATTATCTTGAAAATCTAAATGCTCAAGTTCTTCAAATTCCGTTATCCATTCTGGAACTACCTTTAACTTTCCTCTAGTATAAATTAATTCTTTTAAATATTTAAAACTTCTTATTTCTTCAGGCAATTCATTAATTGAATCTGCCCCCCAAAATAAAACAGTAACGACATGAACAGAATCCTCATCTCTATTAATGGTTAATCTATCTCCAAACTGAGCCTTTAGTATTTGAACAGCACTATCTTCAACTGAAATAAGACCTTGATTATAATTCAAATCCTGTTTTTGATTTAAACAAGCTGATAATATTCCAGAGAGAACTATTATAAGAATGTAATTACTTTTCATTTTCATAGTGGTAATAATCCCATTCATGTTTTTGATGTTTTTTATAAAGATTAAATAGTATTAAGGAATCAAAAAGATTTAATCTTTCACCCGAAGCCATATCTTTACTAAGACCGCTAGAATTTTGCCCTGACAATACCCTATCATTTATTTTAAACTCCTTAGTCAAAAACTCATAAGCATTATCGTACCCAGTAAACCTATCTGCTTCACCAGCGTCAATTGTCATCAGATCGTTTATTTCTGTCCAATAAACCAGTGGATCAGCAAACTGTATATTATGGTTTTTGACTTTCTTCTGCACTGTCTCCACTATCGGCTTGAGGAAGTTGGCGAAGAGTTCTTTGACCTCGTCATTATAATTTGATTTGTATTTTTCCCACTTATCGTTAGAATAGTACTTGTCATTTTTCGAGTTTCGACGATGTTCATACTCTTTCCAATACTTCTCTATAATTTCTTTTTCTTTATCAGGATCACCCGATTCAAGCCGTGCCTTCTGAGCCTCTGAATACATGCTGTCCCTAAGCAACTTTTCATGCCCCACATCCGCTTCGTTCATGAACTTATTGTACTGCATGCTGATGTACTTTAAGGTGTTGGTTCCCGGTCGCTCGTAAACCAAGCCTTCTATCGCGCCATCTACCTCAGTTTCTAGTTTTGCACTTACTGCAACTATTCCTATCTGCGATGAATAGTTTACTTTTAATTTTGCCCCTGAAAATATACGTGTCCTGCTAAAAGTTCTCTCCGAAAGATCATAAAGCATATCAAATTTCACATTTGCATCGCCTTCAAACTCCAACTTTTGTTCGGTAAGATCATTCTTCGGGTCTTTCGGATTTTCAGGAAGCTTCATCTCAGTATTTTTAAAATTTTTATTAAATTTCCTAAGAGCCCTGTTTACAATCCCTTCTTGAATTTCAACATCATATCCTGCAATATTTTCAATGGTCATTTTATCGGGACTGCGCATTGTTGAAACAAAAGCTTCTGCATATTCAGTCACTGACCGCTTAAGGTCTTCAACAAGCTCTCCGGCGGTATTATTCCTGAAATATTTCTCAAGACGTTTGACTAATCCATCTCCTTCCGTAAAAGATTCTGCTTCCATCATGCTTTTTAATAAGCTGGTAAAATTAGAAACATTGATATTAAAAACAACATTTATATAATTTCCTAACAGGTCGATATTCTTACTCGAGCCAGTCCTTAAAAATTGGATTGTCACCAAGTCATTGGCAGAAAGTTGAACAACATAGTTTTTACCGCCTTGTTCTTTCATGAAATCTGATGATACTTCTCTGACCTTCTCAGGATCTGACCGATCATCAAATACTCTTTTACCCGAATAATGCTTGTAATTTGATTGACTTGCATCTGCCGAAAATGTCCCGCTATGGTTACTCTCTTTATCCGAAATCCGGGCTTTAGCAGAAGCAGAACCAATTGATTCCGGTTTATAATATCCTGCTGCTAGCAAGTCACGATTTTTCCCTTTGTCCCAATAAGTTTGAAACTCCGGAATGTACTCACCATTATCGAGCAAAAAGTTGGTTATCTGATGTATTACATTTACAAGAAAAAAATCAACTCCTTCATAAAGCGGGGTACTAAACGATTCATTTTTAAAAGTTGTGGAAATTTCTCCAACACCTTCTACACCCACATTGCCTTTTAAACTCAAATCCAACGATGCACTAATCATTCCACCTTCAGTCATGGAAGATTTGAATTCTTCTTCTGCAGAAACTCCCAGATAAACGACCAAATATAGCGATCCTTTTAATTTGATCTTTAAAGTTTGCGAAGTTGAAGTCAATCCGTTTACCTTACCCAAAGTAAATAGATTTCTTAAATGTGATTCAAGTATTTCCGGCTTAAAGTCCGAATCTTCCAGCTCAATATCCTTTCCACTGGCATAATCCTTCGAATAGTCGGTTACACCAACATAGGAAACTCTTTCATCACTGATCTGAATGTGTGGTTTTCCATGAAGTGCATTTGCAGGAACCTTTACCTTTGGAAATTCACTGATGGAATATTTTGCATCATCTCTGTGGATCATTCCCGAAGAATCGATTGCATTCCAGTAATTTGCAGCCCTCAATTCATCTTTCCCGATACACAAGTAATTTGTGACAGTCGTCAGTTTATCATTTTCTGTTTGTTCAGGTGCAAATGGAGGTATAGTATAGTAATAATCCTTAAACCCTCCGGACTTATGTTTACGGACTATTAATTTCCCTTCTCCGAAAATCGTGTTATAATCAATTTCGTTAAAATCCTGCCGCGCAAGCGTGTCTATTTCGGTGGCTTTCACCATTAGCTCATCATCATAAATATCAAAATCTAGATATTTGAGCGCACTCTGATAATCTGAGTAATGTAGATTATTATATTGAAGTAAAACCCGCTTCAGGTCATTTACTATTTCAGGATACTCATTTAAAAACAGCTTTATGTTATCGGCATTTCCATTAAGGTTAAATAATGCCTGAAAAAAAGTTCGCTTGTCTACGGTTTTAGCATTTAATGCTTCCTTTGCCCGAGTACTTAGTTCGCTTATTGTCAGATCATTCCATAAGTTGGCATGAATTGTCGTTACTTCAGCATTTTCACCTTCCTGAAGCAATTGCTGCTGTTGATTTACTATCTCTTGTTCATAAGACTCATCTGAAACATTCAGGATTATAAGCTTTCTCAATTTTAGAATTGTTGAGACATTCCAATTGAAATATTCCTCTTCAATATTATAAAGCTCGTCTTCTATCGTGATGCCCTTCTCTTCGAAATACTTCTTTTTTATGGGAATTAAAGCATAAGGGTTTCCTTTAATTTCGTTTTCTAAAAATTGAAGAATATTTTCCAGATCACTGCTATCTTTCCAATTGGTATTCAATAACTGATTAAGTATAATTTTATTTGATACACTTAATGGTCGATTAAGAATTTGATCATCTACTTTTACTTCAATGTATTGATTCCCTTGTTTTAAATAATAAGGGTATTTTTCATAAAATTGATATTTACCCAGTACCAACACTGCATTTTCCGGAATTGGATCATCGACATTATTAATCATGAACCTGTTCTGCTCAAAAAGCCACTCCAGATCAAGCGAAAAGAAATAGGCTACGTCCTCTAAGGTAGACCCTTCATTTGCTAATAGAAAAAAAGAATCTTCAACCTTCAATAATGAGCCGCAAGACAAAGCAAAATAAAGATGATCAGATTCACTACCGGGTAACATAATATTACCATTCATAATCTCATTTAATCCATTTTCACCACCGGGGGTTGCAGATGAAATCTCAGAATTACGAATGTTATCCAGATACTTTCTTTGTCGGGATAGTTTTTCTGATGCCTCTGCTTCTTTATCATCTGAAATAACTTTTTCAGATTCAGCAAATGAACGTCTAACGTTATCAAAAAATAGTATTTCATGAAGTAATTGGAAGGAAAAATAATGTGTTGATTTAGTTTCCATTCCGGGGTTGCGCTTAGTTCTTTTATACTCCGAAAAATTAGTTTCCCGTAATATGTTATATAAGAACATCAAGGTTCGGTGTTCGCATTTTAATAGTTCATCAACTTTAAGTTGACTGATAATCTCATTAGCTAATAAGGCCCGGATGTTTATATTACTTTCCTCAAAATATTTAACCCAGCGATCTTCGGCTAATAACTCAAAAACTCTTCTTAACAACTCATAGTCTTGTGGAATCTGAATGTTTAAAGCAACAGCAAGTCTATTATAGTCACTTCCATACATTTTTATCAGCTTTTCAGCCTTGGCAGTGACAGGGTCTTCTGTTTCATTTTGGGTTTCCCCTGAAAGACTATCAAGAATTTTATAAGGATCTTTTTCTATATGCCCACCTTCAAAAGGAATATTGTTAACGTTTACTTCTCCATTTTCATTAAAATATGGATAATCACTCCAGTCATCTTCCTCAAAATTATAATTATTGGAAATCTCAGGTGACTTTTTAGGTTTCCTGGTAAATTCACTCATATGTTGATAAAAAAATAGTTGAAAGAGGCTGTCAATTTATAACAGAAAACTTTTCAATCAAAAAGTGTCGGAAATAAAATCATTAATTTTTTAATAAGTTTTTCAAGTCCTGATCGAAAACCATTTCTCAACCTTAGAATTTTCCACAATTAATAGTATATTTCTTCCGTGATTTTTTCAACTATCATATAATATTGGCTAAAATAAGAGTGTTAAGTGTCAAATTTTTCATTTTTAGAAAACGAGTTTCCGATCCTTTATAATAATGCACTGGCTGCAGAATATAATCTCTATGAAGATCCTGTAACGGCATTGTTTAAATTAAGGCAGTTTGGAGAGCGATTAACCCAGATTATTTACGAAGAGCATCAAATTGAATTCCCTTCAAATACGCAGTTTTTACATCTTTTGAAAGGATTACAATATGAAGGTGTTTTACCTGATGCTATCAAAGACCTTTTGCATAATATTCGCATGAAAGGTAATGATGCAGTTCATAATCAGAAAGGTACAACAGACGACGCAAAAGGTGTGTTATACTCTGCCTTCAAAATAGCTAAGTGGTTTTTCGAAACCTATGGCCAATCGGTTGGCAACATAGCTGAATACCGGTTTTCACCGCCTAAAAATCTGGATGCACGGCATGCCCTGAACGAACTGGAAAAGGAACATGAAGAGCTTAAAAAGAAATTTGAACAGGCGCTCAAGGAAAGAACTGTCACCGGATTAAACCCGGAAGAAAAGGTTGCCATCCAGCAAAGATCAGAAAAGGCATTAAAGAAATTAGAACTCAACGAAGCCGAAACCAGGCAGCTCATAGATAATCAATTACGACAGGTAGGCTGGGAGGCTAACACAGAAGAAATAAACTTTAAATCTCACAAGTCGCTACCTGAAAAAGGAAAAAACAAAGCGATAGCCGAATGGCCTTGTAACGGTAAGTGGGCTGATTATGCACTGTTTATTGGTACTGAGCTTTATGCCATTATCGAAGCTAAAAAGTATGCCGAAGATATTTCTACTAACCTTGACCAGCCAAAAATCTATGCGGAAAGGGTTGAGGCTGTTAATGAGGCTGAGTTACTAGGCGAATGGTCAAAATATAAGGTTCCATTTTTGTTTTCTACCAATGGCAGACCTTACCTGGAACAAATTAAAACCAAGAGCGGAGTCTGGTTTCTTGATGTCAGGGAAGCGTATAATAATTCCAGGGCTTTACAAGGCTGGTATAGCCCGGAAGGATTAAAGAATCTGTTTGGAAGAAATATCCAGTCAGCAGAGGAGAAGCTTAAGAATGAATCTGCCATATTTTTGCAAAACGAACTGGGTCTGAGAAATTACCAGATAAAAGCTATCAAAGCGGTAGAAAAACATCTTCTCGAAAACCCTGAGGTGAACAGAAGTCTGATCACCATGGCCACCGGTACAGGCAAGACCCGGACAATTATCGGGTTATGTTACCGACTGATTCAATCAAATCGCTTTAAACGAATTTTATTTTTGGTCGATCGTACCTTGCTTGCCAAACAGGCAATTGATGCCTTTTCAGATAATAAAATCGTCGGACTTAATACCTTCTCTGAAATATATGATGTGAAGGGACTGAAAGATTTGGTTCCGGATGCGGATACCCGTTTACACTTCGCAACGGTACAGGGCATGGTTAAGAGATTATTCTATAGTGAAGATGATAACATACCGGCGGTAGATCAATATGACTGTATTATCATTGATGAGGCTCACCGTGGCTATCTCCTTGATAAGGAGCTGGATGAAGATGAACTGGACTTCAAAAACCAAATGGATTACGTCAGTAAGTACCGAATGGTATTGGATTACTTTGATGCCTATGCAATCGGACTAACCGCTACTCCAGCTTTACACACAAAAGAAATTTTTGGATTGCCAGTATTTACTTATTCATACCGGGAAGCAGTAATTGATGGCTATTTAATAGATCATGATCCTCCATATAGTATTAAAACCAAGTTAGGTGAAGAAGGAATCGTCTGGCAGAAAGGTGAAAAACCCAAAGCCTTGGACAGAGAAGGCAATGAAATTGTTGAGCTTTCAGAATTAGAAGATGAGCTTAAGATTGAAATAGCAGGGTTTAACAGACAAGTGATTACTGATTCGTTCAACAGGACAGTGATAAAGCAGCTCGTACAGGAACTGGATCCGGACGGAGAAGAAAAAACCCTTGTTTTTGCCGCTACTGACGAACATGCCGACCGGGTAGTTCAGCTTTTTAAAGAAGAGTTTGAAGAAATCGGCATTCCGATCAGTGATGACATGATCCAGAAGATCACTGGAAAATCATATGATCCACAGGAACAATTAAAGCGATTCAAAAATGAGAAGTATCCGAATATCGTTGTTACTGTTGATTTACTGACTACGGGAATTGATGTTCCGGCAATTTGTAACCTGGTTTTTCTAAGGAGAATAAAATCAAGGATTCTCTTTGAACAGATGCTTGGAAGAGCCACCCGACGATGTGATGAAATCGGCAAAGAGGTATTCCATATTTACGATGCAGTTAAAATTTATGACACGCTCGAAGATTATACCCAAATGAAACCGGTGGTGGTTAATCCTTCTGCTAACTTTCAGCAGCTTGTTGAAGAATTAGAGCAAATTGATTCCGAAAAACGAACTCAACAACAGATCAACCAGATCATTGCTAAAATACAGAGAAAGAAATCATTTTTATCTGAAAAAGACTTCGTGCAGTTCAGATACAATTCAGGTGACCTGGATCCGGATGAATTAATTGAACAACTCAAACAAAATTCTCCTCAGGAAGCTACTGAGCAAATTAAACGCTGCACGAAGCTTTGGCAGTTTCTTGACGAATACAAGCCACTTCCAAGAAAGCAATTGGTTTCTGATCATGATGATGAACTCCACGCAATTGAAAGGGGTTATGGTAAGGCAAAAAAACCGGAAGATTACCTCGAAAGCTTTTCGAAATTCATAAAAGAGAATCAAAATAAAATTCAGGCACTAAACATTATTTGTTCCAAACCCGCACAACTTGACCGTAAATCACTGAAAGAATTGCTTTTAGAGTTAGACCAGCAGGGCTACAACGAAAGTTCGCTAAAAGTAGCCTGGAAAGAAGCCAAAAATGAAGACATTGCAGCCGATATCATTGCGTATATTCGCACCCTGGCGCTGGGCACTTCCTTACGATCGAAGGAAGAACGAGTGAAACAGGCAGTAGATAAGATCAGACAGATGAAAGACTGGAACAAGGTACAGCAGCAATGGCTCGACAGGTTTGAAAATCAGCTGATCGCCGAATCGGTACTTCAGGTGCCGGATTTAGATCGTGGACTCTTTAAAGAAAAAGGAGGTTTTAAGCGACTAAACAAGATTTTTGGTGAAGAGCTGGAAGACATTATTAGAAAAATTAATCAAAATTTATATACCGATATAGCATAAGATGAGTGCAGAAGAAATAGCGAATAAATTATGGAGCTTGTGTAACGTATTGCGTGATGATGGTGTGACCTATCACCAGTACTTAAATGAATTGACCTATTTACTCTTTTTACGCCTTTCTGAGGTGAAAGAGTTCGATAGCGAAATACCTGAGGAATACCAGTGGAGTACCCTGAAAAATATTGATGACAATGTGGTGCTGTTTGATACCTACAGAGACCTGCTGGCGAATATTGCCACTAAGGCAGAAAACCCGACGATCAAGGAAATATATACCAACGCCTCGACAACACTGAGAAAACCGGTAAACCTGAAAACACTGATTACCAGTATTGATAACATTGACTGGTATGATGAGGCTGAACAAGATAAGATCGCCACGATCTATGAAGAACTGCTTGAAAAGAATGCCGGAGAAAAGAAAAGTGGTGCCGGTCAGTACTTTACCCCACGACCGTTGATTAATATCATGGTCGATCTGTTAGTGCCAAAAGTAGGAGAGCGTTGGAACGACCCCGCAGCGGGAACATTCGGATTCATGATCTCCGCTGATGAGTATTTGCGAAACAAGACCGACGATTATTTTACGCTCGATGAAAAGCAGCAAAAGTTCCAGAAATATGAAGCTTTTAGTGGGTGCGAACTTGTACAGGATGCGCACAGACTAGCCTTGATGAATGCCAAGCTCCACGGACTGGAAAGCCATATTTATATGGGTGACACCTTGTCTGAGCAGGGCAAGAGCTTCAAAAACTTTGATGGCGTGCTGGCTAATCCGCCATTTGGCACCAAAAAAGGAGGGGAACGACCAAGCCGCGATGATTTTACCTTTCCGACCTCAAACAAACAGCTAAACTTTTTACAGCACATTTACCGCTCACTACACAAGCGGGGTGGTGCCAGGGCAGCAGTAGTATTGCCCGACAACGTATTGTTTGAAGATGGTGACGGACAGCGTATCCGGCAAGACTTAATGGATAAATGCGACCTGCATACCATTTTAAGACTACCTACCGGAATATTCTATGCGGCAGGCGTAAAGACCAATGTGCTGTTTTTTGAAAGGGGCACTACCGAAAAAGACAATACCAAACGCGTTTGGTTTTACGACATGCGAACCGATGTGCCAAGCTGGGGAAAACGGACACCATTTACCAGAGCGGCATTTGAGTACTTTGTCGAAATGTACACCGGAGGCATAAAGCTTGAAGATGTCAAAGAAAAATACGATGGTACAATAGATGATGAAAAGCGGAAAAAAGTAGCCAATAATCGCTGGCAGATGTTTACCAGGGAAGAGATTGCTGCCAAAAACGATTCGCTTGATCTGGGATTGATCGAAGACGAAAGCGTGAGCAAGAATGCCGACTTGGGCGATCCGATAGACATCGCTAAAGAAGCCGCAGCAGAGCTGGACAGCATTAAAAAAGAATTGGACGAAATAGTAAAATTGTTGGGGTGATTATGAATGGCATACCTAAAAATTGGATTGAGACATCATTTACAGATATACTAAATATTAAAGGTGGTACTCAACCTCCCAAATCTAAATTTATCAGTGAACCTAAACATGGTTACGTCAGGTTATTACAAATAAGGGATTTCGGAGATAAACCAGTACCTACCTATGTGCCAGAGGAAAACAAACTTCAAAAATGCACCTCTAATGATATTCTTATAGCAAGATATGGGGCTTCAATTGGAAGGATCTTAACTGGTATGGAGGGAGCATATAATGTTGCTATGGCAAAGGTATTAATTCCTGATCTAATAGATCATAGATTTATTTATTGGTTATTAAAATCAAATATATTTCAAAGCCCCATACTTTCACTTCAAAGAACAGCTCAGAGTGGATTTAATAAAAATGATTTAGAATTTATTAACCTCCCAATCCCCCCACTAGCCGAGCAAAGGCGTATTGTCGCCAAATTAGATGCATTATTTGGGCATTTAGACAATCTAAAGGCGAAGTTGAACCGGATTCCCGAGCTCCTTAAAAACTTCCGCCAGTCAGTCCTCACCCAGGCGGTTACTGGTAAGCTTACAGAGGAGTGGAGAGTGGCTGAAAATATCAAAGTGGGGAAATTTACGATATTAAAGGAATTAGGGGAAGTGTTAGCAGGTCAATCCCCTAAAGTCTCTGAAGTGAATACAGAAGGTAGAGGTGAAAAATATATTACTGGACCTGAACAATGGGATGGAAAGAAATTTCACAAACCAAAATGGACTGAATTCCCTAAGCGAATTGCTCCAAGTAATTCTATTTTTATAACAGTAAAAGGTGCCGGAGTGGGAAAAACTTTTCTAGGCACAAAGGCTGCTATTGGGAGAGACATTTACGCTTTCGTACCCGAAGATCATATAAATCATAAATTTGTTTTTTATGCAATAAAAGCGACTACTGCTGAAATTATCACTAATGCAAAAGGACTTATCCCAGGCTTATCGAAATCTCACCTTCAAGATCATAAAATTTATTATCCAGGTAAATTCGAGCAAGATGAAATTGTTTGTAGAATAGATAAATTATTCTCAGTTGCTGATTCAATCGAAACCCAATACAACTCCCTAAAAGACAAGATAGACAATCTTCCTCAGGCAATTCTACAAAAAGCCTTTAAAGGAGAGCTCGTTCCGCAAGATCCCAATGATGAACCGGCAAGCGTGCTTTTAGAGCGAATAAAAGGGGAGAAGGGGGAGTGATATTTATTTTTTAATACAAGGAATTATCAACTAAAATAATATTATGCAGAAAATCCATAAAGATATTTTAAATTATCTTTTAAAAAAAAGAGAAGATGATTCAGACTTATTTTTCACACTCAGGTCAACTAACAGGAATAAGAAATTAGACAAAGGATTCTGGTTTCATGGTAATGAGGAATATTTAGCTATTTCTTTTTGGGATGGAATGGATTGGAATAATCGAACTCCTAATATTTACTTAAAAATACTAAATGATGGAAGGTCATTTTTGGAATTTGCAGCAAAAGATTCTGAGAATAAATGGTTTTTCTTTTCAGAAATAATACCTAAATATATTAATGAATTAGAAAGTTTCGGAAAGAAAAGATTAAAAAAGGACTATTCAGAATTCAAAAACAATTATCTAAAGTCTTTGGATTATTTTTTAAAAAATGATAAAAAATTAATTGATGAGGCATTATTGAATATGCCTAAAAAATTAAGAGATGAAATGTTTTCCACAAAAAGAAACACTCTTGGTTTTCTAAATAAAAACGAGTTTAATACTAAGCTTAATAACACACTTAGTTATATTTCCAATAAACCAAAAGAAAATAAAGGCTTACCTTTTTATATAAAAAGCCTGAAAATAAAGAACTATCCTCCGATAATCAAAACTGAAATTAATAATCTAAGCGAGAAGAATCAATGGATATTTTTAACTGGAATGAACGGTACAGGTAAAAGTTCCATTTTAAAAGCTTTAACAATTGCTATTATAAATAATTCAGATAATGGGAAAATATTACTGAAAGATGAAGATTTTGAAATCCAGCTACAAGTAAGTAATAATAGTAAAACAGAAAAAACCATAATAAATAAAAATAAGGGTTATAACCCTACCATTATTTCACCTGGTTTTGCTGCATATGGTGCGTCTCGCCAAATGATGATTGAAGATATTAATGATAAAAAATCTAGTATAGCATATAGTATTTTTAACAATGATGGGAAATTACTCAATTTAGATTTTCAAATCGCTGATCATATTAGAAAACAAAACCCACTAGCCGAAGAGCGCATATCACAAATTAGTTTATTATTAGCTGATATAATCCCCTCCTTAGTAAAAATCGAGATGCCAGAAAACACGATAGAAGGTCTACACCATGAAACTTACTATATTGAAGAGGATGAAAATGAAAACGAACTGCCTGCCGTATTCTTTCATGAGTTGGCTTCTGGGTTAAAAAGTTTAATTGCAATGATAGGAGACATGTGTTCTAGGTTATATGCTCAGCAACCAGAAATAAGTGACCCAGCTGAGTTAAAAGGTATAGTAATAATTGATGAAATTGATATTCATTTACATCCTGTCCTTCAAAAAGAATTAGTAGAAATACTTACTGATACTTTCCCCTTGGTACAATTTATTGCTTCAACTCATAGTCCTATACCATTTCTAGGGGCCCCAGAAAATTCTGTAATTTATAATATAACAAGATCAGCTGAAAATGGAACAGAAGCTAAAAGAATCAAAAATGTAAATATTAAAAATTTGCTCCCTAATACACTTCTAACTTCTCCAATATTTGGAATGGACAGTTTAACTCCAAATTCTAATAAAAATAAAAACGATTTAAATGTTGATGACCATTTTAATGACACAAAGCTTTTTGAACTTGTGGATAAAAAAATTGATGAATTATTTGAAAGAGGGAAATCAAAAAATTCAAAATATTTCCAATGAGAAGTGTAAAGAAATCAAAAAAAAATATTCCGCCTTCCTTAAAATCAAGGGAATGCTTTGAAAGTTTAAAAAAAATATACAATCAGGGAAAGGGACCTTGTAAAGACCAAATTGATAGCAATATATATAGAGCTAAGGACGTCATAGTTAAGTTATCAAATTTATATAAGGACAAATGTGCATATTGCGAACAAAAAGAACCTGATTTTGAAATTGAACATTACAGACCAAAACGAAGATTAGCTAAAATAGATAATAATGATGGAATTCAACATCCAGGTTATTATTGGCTAAGTTACGAATGGACTAACTTAATTCCTGCTTGTCATGATTGTAATAAAAGTGGAGTAAAAGGCAATAGATTTCCTATTTTAAATAACAGATTAAAAAATCCGATTACAAAGGAAAATACAATTGATTTAAGCGCGAATGATTTTGAATCCGATCATCTCAAAGATGAACAAGCTCTGCTTATTCATCCTGAAGAAAATGGATTCAATCCTTACAATTATTTTAAATTTAATTCCAAAGGTGAAATAATCCCCTGTGCTAAAAAAGAAACGATAGAATTTATAAGAGCTCAAAAAACTATTGAAATAGTTAATTTAAATAGGTTCAAATTACATATAATGCAACGCAAAAAAGAAATTCAAAATTTAAAATATCAATTAAAGGGTCTTCTTTTGAATTTTGTTCATGATGTTTACATTAATGAATCGCGTGCTTTCAATCGATTAAAAAATGACTACTTCAGGATATTAAAACAAATCAATCAAAAGACAAAACCAAGAAATGAGTTTTCATTTTTTTGGGAATATGTTTATAAACACATGGATATTGTATTAATGGTTTCAATGAAACCTAAATACAGAAAATTATTTCTAGACTTAACTCAAGCTTATAAAAAGAATAATATTAAATAAAATTTTAAATATTAAAATAGTCTATACCATAGAAAGTGAATTAAAAGACCAGTAAACGTCTAGTAATATCATTTGATTTATAATAAGTATTTGTTTAATTGTTAATTAAATTAAACCATGACCAAAGTAGAAGATAAACTGAAGCGAATTTCCAAACCAAGTCCGAAAGGAGGATGGAAAGAAAAAGTCAGGTTTGGAAAACAAAATCAAGCCTGGCTAAAGAAGTCATCTGCTATTGCCTTAAAAATTCTCGATGCCCTTGATGAAAACGGCTGGAGCCATGATCGTCTGGCAACAGAATTAAATGTGAGCCCTCAAGTTGTAAGTAAATATGTCAAAGGCAGAGAAAACTTCTCAAATGACTCAATCACCAAATTAGAAGCTATCTTAGATTTAAAACTATTACAATAAACAACCTTCAAATAAATCAAAACTGATAAAAAATTATCATCTAAACTAATTATTATATATTAAACTAATAAGTCAAACTTATTTACACTCAATGTTGTTACAAAATTTGATATTTGAATTAAATTGGCTTATTTTGTAACACGAAAACATGACAAACAACCCTCTTCAAAAATGACCCGTGATAATATAGTTGGCAATAATTTTAAATTATACAGGGAACATAATGGCTTAACTCAAGACCAGGTTGCGAATTATCTGAATGTAACCAGAGAGGAAATTAGTTATTATGAAAATAACAAAAGAAAAATCCCCGTAAAAGTATTATCCAAAGCTGCCAGTCTGTTTGGCATTGATGAATATGACTTCTACGAAACCGATCCGGAAGCAAATAATGTAAAAATGGCTTTGGCATTTCGCTCAGATTCATTGAGCAATGAGGATCTTGATCAAATAGCACAATTCAAAAAGATAGTCTTAAATTATTTATCAATGAAAAAAGCAATGGTTAAATGAACCAACTGATTTTAGAAAAAAAAGCCAATGATTTCAGAAATAAGAATGGGTTAGGAAGCAATGATAGCATTCATCTTAAAAGTTTGCTATACAAATTAAATATTCTCACCGCATTCAAACCTTTAAGTGATAGTTTTTCGGGAATGGCTATGAAAGTGAGTGATGAAAAGGAAGTCAAACGATTTATATTAATAAATAGCAATAAATCTTTAGGTCACCAGCACTTTACTATCTGCCACGAATTATACCATTTATTTATTCAGGAGAATTTCACATCAATGATTTGTAATGCAGGAGCTTTTATAAAAAAAGATCCTGAAGAATATAATGCAGATGTATTTGCCGCCCACCTTCTTTTACCGGAAAATGGAGTGAAGTCATTAATACCTGATGAGGAGCTTGGCAAAGACAAAATTAAACTGGAAACAATTCTTAAAATAGAACAATACTTTTCCTGTTCACGAGCAGCTTGTTTATATCGATTAAAAAATCTTGATATCATTTCAAAATCAAGATTAGAATTCTTTAATCAATCAGTTAAAAAAAGTGCCATCCAGTATGGTTATTCCATCGATATTTATGAACCAGGCAATCATAATGAATTAATTGGAGACTATGGTACCCTTGCCAGAAACCTATATGATAATGAAGTGATTTCTGAGAGCCACTATTATTCTTTATTACTGGATATGGGAATGAATACTGATGAAATAGAAGAGCTGGAGAATAATGGAGAGTAAAAACCGAATAATTCTTATCGATACTGATGTTATTTCCCATTTTATCCTTGGTGGTGCTATTTTGACTCTTCCTAAAATATTCCCCCACTATAAAATTAAAATGGTTGATAAAGTTTATGATGAGCTTAGCAGGTTTAAAAGGAAGAAACAGGAAGTTGATAACCTGATTAAATTCAAATTAATTGAGGTAATGGATTTTCCTGAAGATGAGGAAATTATGATGGAGTATTTCTACATTAAAAAATCATTGTTCAAAGGAGATGGGGAAGCTGCCAGTTTAGCAATCGTAAGACATTCAAAAGATATACTCGCCAGTAGTAATTTAAAAGATATCGCCCATTATTGTAAAATGCATTCCATAGATTATTTAACCACTATGGACTTTTTATGTGAGGCACTCAAAAAGAACATAATGACAGAAAATGAGTGTGATAATTTTATTCAAAGGGTAAAATCAAGCGGCAGTAAATTACCAGTTAATTATATGTCTGAATATTCGTGTAAAGACAAGTTGTAATATTTAAATATTAATAACTTAAAAATGTCTATAATTTTGAAATAGGTATAATTACACCTATTTGTCAGAAAAAATATAAGCCTTATAACTTATTTACCGATACAAAACTTACTAAAAATATTCCCCAACAAGTCGTCAGTGGTGATCTGCCCGGTAATCTCCCCGAGGTGATGTAATGCCTGGCGGATGTCCATTGCCAGAAAGTCATTAGTTACCTGAAGATCAAGGCCTCGCAACACTTCCTGAAGTGCTGTTTGTGTTCTCAATAATGCCTCATAGTGACGGGCATTGGTTACCATGGTATCTCCGGTTTTGAAATTATCCAGATGAACCTTCTCAGAGATTTTATCTTTTAGATCATCTATATTTTCCAGCTTCCCGGCTGAGATAAATACGAAATGATCGTTCTTTCTCAAGGTTTCTACTTTATCTTCTGGTGCAATATCAATCTTATTGCCAACTGCTATAAATGGCTTCCCAAGATTCTCCAGACGATTAACTTCCTGCAATACATCACTAATCGAATCGGTACTTAAATCAAATAAATAAAGAATCAAGGATGCCTGGCCCATTTTCTCGTGGGTCTTGGCCACACCCATGGCTTCAATCTTATCGATAGTCTCACGAATACCTGCGGTATCAATAAACCTGAAGGAGACTCCCTCGATTACCATTTCATCCTCGATAAAATCTCGGGTAGTGCCCGGGATATCCGATACGATGGCTTTTTCTTCGTTTAATAATGCATTGAGAAGGGTAGACTTCCCGGCATTAGGTTTCCCAGCAATAACAGTTGGAATACCTTTTTTAATCACATTACCATAATCGAAGCTTTTTAATAATTTTGATATGACTGTGTAAAGCTTCTCAACCAGGGCTCTCAGTTCTTCACGTTGAGCAAACTCAACATCTTCCTCAGAAAAATCCAGCTCCAGTTCTATTAGAGAAGCAAAATTGATTAGCTCAGTTCTTAAATCATCAATCTCTTTACTAAATCCACCTCTCATTTGAGACAGGGCAGCACTATGGGCAGCATCAGAATCAGCATTGATTAAGTCTGCTACTGCTTCTGCCTGAGCTAGGTCAAACTGACCATTCATAAAAGCTCTCATTGTAAACTCTCCGGGCCTGGCTAACCTCGCACCGTGTTTTAATGATAGCTGGATAATCTCCTTGACAATATATTGCGAACCATGGCATGAAATTTCAACCACATCTTCCTTGGTGAAGGATTTAGGACCTTTAAATAAGGATAGTACAACTTCATCAATAATTCGCTTTCCATCTCTTATTGTTCCAAAATGTAAAGTATGAGAAGGCTGGCTCTGAGGATCTTTTCCACGGAACATTTTTGCGGCTATTGAGAAGGCTTCTTTTCCCGATAACCTGATTACCGCTATAGCTCCAACACCCGGAGCAGTGGCTAATGCAATAATTGTATCCTCAGCAGATGAATATTTATTCATATCAAAATATTTGTTGCAAAAGTAGATAATTTTAAAGGAATCGCCACTATACCAAAAATTGACTTTCCATTTGCAAAAGCCAATAATCAATATTTTATCAACACATAATGTAATTATTAGATATTTATTAAATATATCTATCTAATTAATTGTGTTGTTTTTAAAAAATATAATTAATTTCGAATCTCTCGAATAGATTGAAATGTCTAATAAACACCAAAGATATCAATTCTACCTATCGTTATTCTTATCTGCAATAGCAGGAGCGGCGGTAATGACAATTCCGGGAATTACATATTACGAAATCACAGGCAATCCTAATTTCATTTTTTTCTTTTGTAGCTTGGGAGCTGTTATCTTTTTATTTGTCAATTTGATCAATAAAGGAACAACCTCAAAAAAGAAATTATCTAAAAAGTTTAAAGGATCTTTTACCAAGATCAAAAAAAAGCCCGCCGATGAATCAGCAGGCTTTTGATAAAATTTACTTAACCTATTTATTCGATAACCAAATCAAATTCTAAATCAATATCAGTTTCACCTGTTTCAACTGTTGATGAAGCTGTTTTTAGACCTGGCTGATGCTTTAATACAAATCTGAAACTTCCAGATGCAGCATCTCCTGTTCCCCAAAGTGTTTCAAGACCTACTGGTAGCTGATTACTGTCATAATCTTCATAATTAACGTCATCATCTCTCATTTCTATGTTTCCGTCTCCTTCAGGATTAGTAAACATTCCTTGAGTCCAACCATAAAAAATCATATGCTCATTACCTTCAGCAGCTACCTCATCAGAAATATTTTCATCAGTTGCTGTGTTGAAGAAACCAAGATCGAGTGTGTAACTAGTTGAAGCAGCCAAATTAATTTGAGGAGTTTCAAAAGGAGCAGAGCCTTCACCATCCGGATCAGTAGCAGTCACTACAATAGCATCTCCACCACCATCAGGAGTAAATGTCAATACTACCTTATCAATCACTTCCTCTTCATTTTCCTTCGCCGGAGCCTCGTCTTCTGAGCATGACTGTAAACCAAAACCTACTAATAGTGCTAGTGTTAAATACTTAAACTTTTTCATTGATTATAATTTATTGTGTTTATGCAACATTATTACATTTGCAACAGAATTGCAAATAGTTGTAAGATTTTTTTAAAACTTATAATTAACTGATAACCTGAAATTTAATCCCGGCTCATCAGCATAATATCTTATTCTATTTGTATACATCCTGTAGCTTGTGTTCACTATGTTGTAAACGGAAAAACGTATGTCGCATTGTGAATTTATGGTTGCTAAAACGTCGAAATTCAAAAGCGTGTAAGCTTTTGGTGCGTCTTTGAAATCAAATATCGATGAATCTTCAGCAAATAAGTCTATACCCTTATCGGCAGCTTCAATAATTTCTCCGGGAGTTATCGTTCTTGGTGCATTGTTTTGTTCAAAAACATGCTCAACAGAGATAATTGGTGTCAATTCTTTAAATATCCAAACATCGCTGAACGATTTTTTTTGAGAAAAGCGCAACTGAAAAGGAGGGATATCTATAAAAGATGTCCCGTCTTTTAAATTTCTACCATAGGTATAATCAAATCTTAATGCTGATTCTCCAAGTGTTAAACTGTTAATTGACACTTTACCATTTATGCCGCTGACAAGGGCATCGGTAATAGCGTAAACGTATATAGGAAAGGCCCCTCTGACTGTTTCGGTAATACCTGACGGTCTCTCGTATATGTAATCAATAATATAATTCCCAAAAATAGTTAGTTCAGTCTTCCAGTTACCCGGATTATAATTTAAAGCTGTATTTAAAGTGAAGGCTTTTTCCGCAGAGATATCTTTTTCTTCAGGCTGAAATACTTTATCAGTTTTCGGGAAATTATTCTCATCAAAATAATACCTCAATAAACCATAGGTTATCACAGACGATTGGTGTTTTCCGAACGAATAAAGTTCAGCTACATTAGGAGGTCGCCATGCGCTTCCAATATTAATTTTAGCATCCATTTTATCTCCTCCAAACTGATACCCCGCATTGAATGAAAAATTATTGAAAGACACCTCACCAGAATATAATTCCAGCCGATCATCAAAGCCTAATACAGATAAGAATGAATAATCATACCTTATCCCAAATTCAAATATTGATTTTCCAAAATATTTAGATTCAGTAATGAAAGCACCAATACCAGTATTTTGATAATTCGGAATAAATTGATTCGTATTTGTTCCCTGAATATTATCATTATCCTGATAAATCCACTGGGCTCCGATTATTCCTTCAAACCCTGCAATGGAATGATGAGACAGGTTAAGCTCTGCCTGATGAGTAGTAAGATCTAAATTAATCGAAGGCACACCATTATTTGTTCCCCTTCTGATATCAAACTCCTTACGGAAATTCTTTTGAAATGAATAAAATGCCGTAATCAGATTATCTCCAAAGTTTTGAGAAGATTCAAACTTTGAAAAGATGTGTTCACCTTCTTGCCTCGGAGTATTTATGTCATAGCCAAAGCTTTTCGTTCCTTCAGGAGGTTCTTCTGTCATTGCAATGTCAAGATCTTCCAAACTACTAACAACCGATCCGGTTAATATTCCATAATCTTGTTTTGTATATGACACGATTGCATTAGCATTAAAACCTTCCTTATGGTATCGCAACATACCAAGACTACTAAATTCCTCACTTCCGGTATTTGTCAGATTATAGTCTGGGGCTTTCATATCGCCTCGACGATAATAATTTGCAGAAATTTTTGCAGCTATCCTGTGTCCTCCTTTTGAAAGGCTAAAATCTCCGCCATATCCTCTGCCATTAGACTCACCTTTAAGAGTGATATCACCGGATAACTCCTGATGTAGCTCCGGCTTTTCAGTATCTATCAATACTACACCACCCATTGCTTCTGCTCCATATCTTACAGATGAAGCGCCTTTAATAACACTTAGTTCATCAATCGATGAAAGATCAATTTCAGGCCCATGGTCTTTACCCCAATTTTGAAATGCGTGCCTTACTCCATTATTTAGAATTAAGATTCGATTGCCGTACAATCCATGAATCATTGGCTTAACGATATTTGAACCAGTAGAAATCATTGAAACACCAGGCAATTCTCTAGTCAGCATTCCCAGATTTTTACCTACGGAAAGATCTAAAGCTGTTTTATCTACTGTTTCAATTGCTTGCGACTGATAAGCTCCCTTGCTTTTTTCACCCTCGACTGTAACGCCTTCTAAAAATTCAGATTCAATTGCTAAATAAATCTTTGGATCCTTATGATAGACATCATGATGATGAACTAATGTTTTATATCCAACATAAGAAATTATCAAATCAACTTCCTTTTGACAAATATTAGTTATAATAAAAACACCATTTACATCAGCATTAGCTCCTTTATCTGTCCCATCAATACGAACTGTAGCAAAGGGTAGGGGCTGCCGGGTATTTAAATCATAAATCACTCCTTTAATAATATGATCACAAGGATTTTGTTGAAATGTAAATCCTTTTATTGAAGTGAAACTAAAAATTACCAACAATAAAATATATCTATTCATTGCATTGATCACATTTGCCTTTAACGACCATACTTATTTCGGTCATTTTATAATTGGTTGGAAGATTTGGTATTGGAATAGCAAAATCTGGTAAGCATTCTAACTTGCCACATATTATGCATTGGAAATGAATATGGCTGCTTTGATAATTTTGTTTGTCTGATTTAATACTTAAGGCATAAGAAGCACTCCCGGAATCACCAGGTATTTTATGAATCAGGCTTTTATCGATAAATGATTGAAGAGTTCTGTATAAGGTTACCCGGTCAAAATCAGGTAACTGATCTTCAAGATCTCTATTAGAAAAAGCTTCCTCACGAGACGAAATAACCTTTAAGACCTCAAATCTTACTGGAGTGGCCCTCAGTTCATGTCCATGAAGTAGTTCTTTTATCTGTTCTCTGGTCATAATAAATAAGTATTATGACCAAATATAATAAAGAATCACCCACTAATGCAACAAGGTTACAATAATAACGATGTTGCACCAATTAGTTTATCCGGTATATTCGGCAAAAAAGTCATTGAAGATATTTTCCATTTCTACCCAGGACTTTTTATTAATAGAATAGATCATGGAGGTACCTTTAACTTTTGCATTAATGATTCCTGCTTTTTTCAATTCACTTAAGTGCTGAGAAACAGTAGCTTGTGCCAGTTTTAATTCATTAACCAGCTCACCATTAATACATTGTTTAACTTTCAATAAATGCTTCAAAATTGCAATTCTTGCAGGGTGTCCCAACGCTTTTGACAGGTCTGCAATTCTCAATTCTGCTTTAGAATAACTATCTAATTTACTTACCCCCATAATATTAGAGTAGATTGGTATAATTTATTGGTTATGAAAGATTAAATATATTTCAATTCTTAAATATCAGCGATTAATAACCACCGATAACTAATTACTTATAAATAAAACTATATTGGAAAGTTAATATTAAGGTCTTTGCCAAAGACGTCCATCAACAATAAATACAGCTATATTACAATAATACCAAATAAACGGCAAATCTCCTTATAATATTCGTTAAGCTAAAACATTTTTTTTGAAAATCTTAAAATGAACGGTAAGGCATAAATAAAAAAAGGCCCTCAATTGAGGACCTAATTTAAAGTATATTGATTGATTACAATGTACTAGGACATACATAATCTGTTTTAGGAACATCTTGCTGAGCAATTGCATCAAATCCTCCTGCCACATCTGTAAAGTTTTCGAAACCTCTTGATTTAAGGATTGAGCTGGCAATCATCGATCTGTAACCACCTTTACAGTGTACAAAGAAGTGTTTATCCTTTGGAAACTCTGCCATGTGCTCATTGATATAGTCAAGTTCGATATTCATTGCATCTACCACATGCTCTGACTGATATTCACTTGAACGTCTAACATCAACTACGACTTCGTCTTTATTATTCTTCAATTTAGTAGCGAACTCTTCTGCAGAAATTGAAGGAATATGATCTGTTTCATGTGTAGAGTTTTTCCATGACTCAAAACCACCTTTCAAGTGACCCAAAGCTTTG
Source organism: Marinigracilibium pacificum (assembly GCF_012926615.1). Taxonomy (GTDB): domain Bacteria; phylum Bacteroidota; class Bacteroidia; order Cytophagales; family Cyclobacteriaceae; genus Mangrovivirga; species Mangrovivirga pacifica. The sequence continues at coordinate 36,360 of NZ_JABBNU010000010.1, forward strand.
TCATAACCTACTCTTGCAAGTCTTGTTACTGCTTCTTCTTCACGACCTACTTCAGCAACGATCAAAATTTCCTGATCAATTGGAATTAAAGCACCAACCCAAGGAGCAAACTGACCATCAAGTCCGATATTAATACTGTTAGGAATAAATCCTTTTGCAAAATCCTGAGGAGCACGAGTATCAAGAATTAAGGCTCCACTTGCAGTTGCTACCGCTTCAAATTCATCAGGAGTTAATGATTTCATGCCATGATTAACTACCTCGTCAATATTTTCATACCCTTCCTTATTCATCTTCACATTCATAGGGAAATAGGCAGGCGGGGTTGTTAATCCATCAGTTACTTCTTTGATGAATTCATCTTTTGTCATATCAGCACGCAATGCATAATTAGACTCTTTTTGCTCACCAATAGTACTAACTGTTTCTTTACTCATGTTCTTACCACATGCTGATCCTGCTCCATGACCAGGATAAACGATTACATCATTTGGCAAGGTCATGATTTTATTCCTTAAACTTTCAAAAAGATAGCCAGCAAGGTCTTCCATAGTTAACTCACCAACTTTTTGAGCCAAATCAGGTCTTCCTACGTCACCAATAAACAAGGTATCTCCGGTAAACACTGACTTAGGAGTTCCATTTTCCTCTAAAAGGAAACATGAAGATTCCATTGTATGTCCAGGAGTATGTAAAACCTTGATTTCCAAATCTCCAACTTTGAAAGACTGGCCATCCTCAGCAATGATCGCATCAAATGATGGTTTTGCATTTGGTCCGAAGATAATCGGTGCACCAGTTTTCTTTGCCAGGTCAAGGTGACCAGAAACGAAATCAGCATGGAAATGAGTCTCAAAAATATATTTGATTTTAGCTCCACGAGATTCAGCTTTCTTAATGTAGCTGTCTACATCTCTTAATGGGTCAATTACAGCTGCTTCTCCATTAGACTCAATATAGTATGCACCTTGAGCTAAACATCCAGTATAAATTTGCTCTATTAATTGATTTTTATTTTCCATGATATTATAGTTATATTTTAGTTCTTTAATGTCTTTCTTTTAATGTCTTAGTATGATATTATACCACCTTTAAGGTTATAAAGTTTTTGAAAACCCAGATCTGCAAGCATATTACAAGCTGTTGAACTTCTTGCTCCGCTTCGGCAATAGATTAAATATGTTTTATCCTTATCAAACTCACTGATGACAGATGCAAACTCACCACTCAGCAGATCATAATTTATCGCGCCTTCAATTTTACCTGAGTTAAACTCTTCTTTTGTCCTTACATCGATAATTATCGTATCCGGATCATTGCTCATCGATCGAAACGTATTTCCGTCGATGTTTTCAAAGTTTGTTTTCGTATTAAATATGTTGAACATTTTCTTTTTATTTTTTTACAAATGTACAGTGCATATTTCCTTATATCTGTGCTAATTGTCACGTATGGATTTCACATAAAAAAAGCCCTCATGGGCCCTTTTATCCTATTAAATCTTCGATATTATCTCTAATGAAGATTTTATTTCTGGTAAGTTCAATCAGTTTTTTCTTTTCAAGTGTTTTAAGTAAACGGGAAATTACTTCTCTTGAAGTCCCTAATTCATTTGCTATTGACTGGTGAGTTGTAGCAATCTCATTTGTGTTTAACTGATTTTTCTTAATCAAAAGGTAATTAAGAAGTCTTTCATCCATTCGTTTGAAAGCTATATCATCAATCACTTTGAGTACTTCCTCAAACCTTGATTGGTAGGTTCCTGCAATATATTCTTTCCATTGCCTGAATTTATTCCCCAAATCTTCATGGAGATCTGCAGGTATATTAATCATTTTAATATCAGTTTCAGCAACCGCCTTTATTTCACTACTTCTATGTGAACGGCAGCAGGTAAGACTTACTGCACATGTTTCCATAGGCTCAAGATAATATAGGAATAATTCATGTCCCTCATCATCAGTCCTCATCACTTTTATAGCACCTTCTAAAATGATTGGTATCATTTTTATATACTGACCAGGTTCAATAAGTATATCTCCGGCTTTGAGTTCAGAATACCCAGACCGATTTGAAATTTCCTGAATCAGATCATTATCAGTGAACTGAGGTAAATATTGTCTTATTAGTTTTTCATCAACCATACTCAAAAATACTTTTGTAACTCAAGTTACAGTGTGACATTTATCACTATCAATATTGACATTATACGGATCAGATTGATATAAGTATTAAAAAATAATCAGGAATGAGTGTTTTCTATGATGAAAAGACGAGAATCTTTTATAGGTTTTAGAACGATTTGATCAATTTGAGATACTTCTAAAGAATCTTCATTGTTCATTGTGATAAGCTCATCCGCATTTGCACATTCAATTTTACCCGCAATAAGATGAATATACACTTTGCTGTTGCTTGTCTTTGGTTTGTAAATCAAGTCACCTTCTGCGGAAAGGCTACCATATTTCAAAGAAGCATGGGTTTCTAATCCGTTATCACCAGCTTCATAAATGGTCATCATTTCTCCATTAGCAAAATCTTCTTCATTTAACTGTATTAAAGTAGAATCAACATCATTGCTCATAGAATTAAACCAGAATTGATAGCCAAAATAGGGGAGTATTTCCTCTGCATTAATGCTTTCTATCGGAGTTTCGGGGTAAAGTCGGTGTATTACAGATGTGGCTTCATTGACTGTGGCCTCCCAATGAGAGTTTTTTAATAACTTTTTGCCAGACAAGCTACATTGAACAATTGTATAATCATGGCTGTTTTTGATTTGATATCTTGCTCCAGGCCATAGCAATTCCTTATATACCATTACCAACGACCCCTGATGCTTAAACGATGGCAGGTAATCATGCCAGGCGGTAAAATTTGTATGCCTGACCTTATTTCTTAAACTACTGTCTATTAGTTTGACCTTCATGTGATCTTTATTGATCAAAGATCATCTTTGAGTTTAATTTATCAACCGGTAACGAGAAGTTTAACCAAGAATTCACACATTAGAAACTTTACGTTAATAAAAGATACTCTAAAAAATATTATTATACCAATATGAAATATTATTAAATCGTTAACAATAAAAAAAGGGGAGTAGTTCCCCTTTCAATAAAGCTTTAAATATGATAGTTTAAATATCAGGACAATCTATCTCTAAAATCCTCATACCCAAACTCTTTCACCACATTCAATGAGTTATCTTTCTCCCAAATAGCAATAGACGGGTGAGTAATACCATTAAAAGTGGTGGTCTTAACCATGGTATAATGAATCATATCTTCGAAAATGACTTTATCACCGATATTCAATTCCTTATCAAAACTATACTCGTGCATATAATCACCAGCCAGGCAACTTACTCCACCAAGTTTATAAGTCGGCTTTCCTTCTGTCGGATCACCAGCTCCAATAATCCTTGGGCGATAGGGCATTTCGAGCGTATCAGGCATATGTGCAGTAAAGGAAACATCTAATATGGCTGTTTTGACACCTTTTCTCTCTACTATGTCTAAAACTCTGGAAACTAATACTCCGGTATCCCATGCAGCAGCCGAACCCGGCTCAAGGATTACCTCCAGATGAGGATATTTTTCTTTAAACTTTCGAATGGTATCGATTAATAACTCAACATTATAACCTTTTTTGGTCATTAAATGACCTCCGCCAAAATTCACCCATTTTACTCGCCCTAAATATTTTCCATATAATTTTTCGAAAGACTCTAAGACTTTCACCAGGCTTTCTGAAGGAGACTCACATAAAACATGAAAATGAAGACCTTCAATATAATCTGGTAATCCGTTTGATAATTCTTCATCAGAAACACCTAATCTGGAACCTGGTGCCGAAGGATTATAAAGCATGGTTTCAACATCTGACCATCCCGGATTTACTCTAAGGCCCATTGAAACTTTATCGGGCGAAGACATTACTCTATCCTTATATGTCTCTGCCTGTTTTAATGAGTTAAAGGTTATATGGCTTGAATAACTTAAAATCTCATCAAACTCTTCTGGCAGGTATGCAGGAGAATAAGTGTGAGCCTTAGACTTCATTTCTTCAAAACACAACCTTGCTTCACTTAATGAACTTGCAGTTGCTCCGGAAAGGTATTGCCTGACAGTAGGAAAGACACTCCACATAGCAAAACCCTTAAATGCCAATATAATACTGGCACCGGACTCTTTCTGAACCCTGTTCATTAACTCCAGATTTCCAATCAGCCTTGATTTATCCAGGACAAAACAAGGTGAAGGTATATTTTCATAATTAATCGCCATTAAAATATCTTTTAAAACCAAATAAAGAGGCCATTAAGCCTCTTTATTATATTTAACATTCCTTATTAAAGTTCTAAGTCAACATTAATTTCTTCGTGCCATGGCAGACCGTATTTATTAAGGTCATCAAGGAATGGATCCGGGTTAAATTCTTCAACATTGAATACTCCTTCACCTTTCCATTTTCCTTCGATCATCATCTTAGCACCAATCATCGCCGGAACACCAGTAGTATAAGAAACACCCTGAGCACCTGTCTCTTTATATGCATCTTCGTGCTTACAGTTATTCCAGATATAATAAGTTTGTTCCTTACCATCTTTTAATCCTCTGATTCGACATCCGATAGATGTTTCACCAGAATAATTTTCTCCAAGCTCGCCCGGATCCGGAAGAACAGCTTTTAAAAATTCTAAAGGAACAATATCAATACCTTTAAATTTAACAGCATCAATTCTTGCCATTCCAATGTTTTGAATCACTCTCAGGTGAGTAAGGTATTCCTGACCGAAAGTCATCCAGAATCTTGCTCTTTTAAGTGTCGGAAAGTTCTTTACTAAAGATTCAAGTTCTTCATGATAGATCAAATAAGAAGCTTTTGGCCCAATATTCGGGTAGTTAAGATCCATGTGGATTTCATGTGGTTCAGTTTCCACCCACTGTCCGTTTTCCCAATATTTACCTTTTTGAGTTATCTCTCTGATATTAATTTCAGGGTTGAAGTTTGTGGCGAATGCCTTTCCATGATCACCCGCATTACAATCAACGATATCAAGATACTGTATCTCATCAAAATGATGCTTTGCAGCACGTGCTGTAAAAATACTTGTTACGCCCGGATCAAAACCACATCCAAGAACAGCCATCAGACCTTTTTCCTTGAACTTGTCCTGATACGCCCATTGCCATTTGTATTCGAATTTTGCTTCATCCTTAGGCTCATAATTAGCAGTATCAAGATAATGAACTCCCGTTTCCAGACAAGCATCCATAATTGCAAGGTCCTGGTAAGGCAATGCAACATTGATTACCATAAACGGTTTGAACTCATTAATTAACGCAACAGTCTCACTGACATTATCAGCATCAAGTTGAGCAGTAACTACACGTCCCTGACCAACTTCTTTCGCTATAACATCACATTTTGATTTGGTTCGGCTAGCTAGCATAATTTCCGAAAACACTTCCGGAAGTGAAGCACATTTCTGTACGACAACTCTTCCTACGCCACCAGCGCCAATGATTAGTACTTTTGCCATTTAATAAAGTGATTATTTAGATTTTCGGTTCAATATTAATAAATTAAAATTGCCTGTAAAACTTATAATTCTAAAATGAGCACTAAAAATATTATAGATGGTTTTGACCCTAATGGAGTAGGGTTAAAAAATGGACATTTTATCGGACTTCCATTTGATGAAAACAACAGTAACATTATCCTGTTATCTGTCCCCTGGGATGTAACTGTTTCGTACTCAGCAGGAACCTCTACTGGACCAAAAAACATCCTTGAGGCCTCCTCTCAACTTGACCTTTATGATCCATATGTGCCTGATGCATGGAAAAAAGGTATTTATATGGTTCCTTCTGATGAACATTGGCTGCATCAGAGCGATCACTTCAGAATTGTAGCAAAAAGCTATATCGACTTTCTTGAAAGCGGTGGTGATATAGCAGCTTCGCAAACTCAACAGGATATGCTGTCGGTAATAAATGAAGCTTGTGATTCACTAAGGCAATGGGTAAATCAGCGAACAAAATACTTTCTGGAACAAAATAAATTTGTCGGACTAGTAGGAGGTGAGCATTCGGTTCCTCTGGGTTTTCTGGAAGCTCTTGCCGAAAAACACACCTCTTTTGGTATTCTGCAAATTGATGCGCATATGGATTTTAGAAAGGCCTACGAAGGGTTTAACCTTTCTCATGCATCAATATTCTACAATGTCATGAAATATATACCTGCAGTGTCAAAAATTGCACAAGTGGGAATCAGGGATTTTTGTGATGAAGAGGTTGAGTTTGCTGAATCTCTGGGCGAAAAGTGTTCTGTTTATTATGATCATCAAATTAAAGATCAAATGTATAACGGAAAACCGTGGGCTGAGATTTGTGAGGAGATCGTTGCTGGCCTTCCGGAGAAGGTTTACATAAGCTTTGATATTGATGGACTTAAACCAAACTTATGTCCGAATACCGGAACTCCTGTTCCTGGTGGACTGGAATTTGAGCAAGCCAACTACTTACTGGTTGAACTCTTGAGGCAAAATAAAAAAATCATTGGTTTTGATCTTTCAGAAACAGCCGGTGAAGAAAATGAATGGGATGGAAACGTAGCTGCACGAGTACTATATAGAATGGCGAATCTTGCTGCGAAATCAAATAATATATAATCTTAAAAGGGATAACCGATTGAAAAATTCAGGATCAGGTTATCCCTTCTCCAATCCTTTTTAAACGGATTTATATCACTAAACACCCATTCAAAACCTGTGTCATCAATTGGTTTGCGTAATGGGAAAGCCAGATCAAACCTAATAACAATTACAGAAAGATTAATTCGTAATCCTGCTCCACCACTAATAGCTATCTCCTTATAAAAGTCTTTGAATTCAAAATTTGCTCCAGGTCTATCAGGGTCTTCATTAAATAACCAGATGTTACCGGCATCTATAAAAAATGCACCCTCAAAGTATGTTGCTAACTTCTTTCGGTATTCAGCATTTATTTCAAAACGGATATCACCGGTCTGATCGACATAAATCAACTGGTCGGAAGTGTTTACATAGGTTCCGGGCCCGATTGTTCTTGCTCTGAAACCCCTCAAACTATTCGGGCCTCCACTAAAATATTGCCTTACATAGGGCAAACTTCTTGAATTCCCATACGGATATCCAATTCCCAGAAGGATTCTTGTTGCCAGATCATTTCCTTTTTTTCCAACACTGAAATATTTACGATACTCCTGAGTTAATCGCACAAACTGAGCATAAGGTACATTCAAAAACTCTTCATCAACCTCATTTTTCTTAGATGAAAATAACGAAAGCACATTTCCGGCACTTTGGAAATCTACAGTATAATAAAATCTCTCTCTATCTAATTTTTCTTCTAATTGGTTGTTTGAGTAGCCAAGATTTAATCCAAGAATAAACTGTTGTGAAAAGCTTTGTCTTACAAATGGATTTTGATCAAGGTAATCCAGGAACTCATCTGATTCAGCAAATAATGAAGAATAATTCAACTCAAATGGTTTTAAATAAAAATCTTCCGTGGCAGAACCCTTCCATTGGTATCCTCCACTTGCCTGAGCTGTTCTGATTCCATAAAGCCCTGCTCTTTGATATTGTGTATATCCAAGCTTAAACTCTGTAAAGGAAACATACTTTGAGCGATTAAAATTGATGAATGAAGGTATCATTCTTGGAATTCTCAACTTTGCCTCAATACCTGCCTCATATGAAAAGCTGTTTCTTCTTTGCTCTGGAGGCCCTCCAAATTGACGTTCCAGATTTCCATTAAGCGATATGGTTAGCTGCTCGGCACCTCTGAAAATATTTCGGTTTAACCAGGTAAGCTTAAGCCCGGGACCAACGAAATTATTACTTTTGGCATTTACACCTATCTCAGTCGAAAATGACATTCTGGGAAAACTATATAAACCGATAGTGGGTCTGAGTTTATTTGCATTAGTTTCAGGAATCAGCTGAATATCGACATAATTAAACGCCCCCATTCCGGATAGATATCGATATGTTTTTTCTCTCTCTCTACGATCATATTCCTTACCTGGTGACAAAAACACTCCTCTGGAAATGTGTTTTGATTTATATTTTGCTTCTTTTTCTGCAGAGCTAATGTAGACACCGGGTTTTATTTTTGTAACTCTGACATTGGATGAATCAAATTCTGCAGGAGGAAGGTCCTCTCTAACTATTACCGAGTCCAATGTATAATATTTTAAGGTTCTTTCTCTTCTATTGGGTTTAATGTTTAGTGTCAATCTAACAGAATTTGGATTTTCATTATTTAAAGTATCAACAAAGAATTCCATATCCTCCTCATTGAAAAAATAATACCCATTGTTGTTTACATTTTTCGCTATGTTACTTCTTGCCCTCTTTATCCTGTCTAACTGATAATAAGTCCCACTGTCTAACTGTATATTATCAAAAGAAGAAACAAAAAGTTGATCTAAAGAGTCATTTTGAGTGTCAATACCAGATTCTAAAGACTCAATAAAATAAGGTTTCTGTGAGTCAATTATAAATCTGACTTTGGCCTTTTTATCTTTTAATGAATCAATTTTGATCTCGGTACTAACATTGAAATACCCTAAATGAAACAGTCTGTTATTTATCACTTCAATTAACTCTGCTTCATTCATTTTAGAAAGCAGGGCAGGAGGAGCACCAATTTCATTTGCGATAAAATAAAAAATTCCTTTTTCTTTTTTTGGCATCAATCCGTTAATGACAATACCTGTTCGCATCCATAAAAACTTGGAATTTGGCTGAGGCTCAATAATTGAATAAACCTCCTGATAAACCTTTTGAGGGTTATAAAGTAAACTTTTATCTACATAGTCAACTTCTAAGTCTGTTATTAAATGATCATCGTCCGGTACGTATTGCATACCGGTACATCCGGATAATAATCCAAGGAGAATAATAAGATTAATAAAATACCTTTTAGTCATTATTTTCTTCTTCAATTACTGCTTCCTGATTATTTCCATTTTTATCCTGACTTTCCTCACCCTTTTTTTCTTCTTCTTTCTTTTTTGATTTAAACAATTGATTGAACTCCTCAAAATCCTTAACAAAGATCAATGAAATACCTGTATTAGTTATCTCACCATCTACCATATCAAATTGATTCTCTCTAAATGCTTTTATCTTAAGATTTCCTTCCTTTGTCAATTGGTAAGATACAACAAATTCAGCAGCCCCGACGGTACTTTTTGACCGGTCATTTCCTTCTTCTACACCCACAGAACTTCCTACTTGCACTTCAAGCCTGTCATTTAATAGCTTCTTGGAAACACTAAAATCAACCTCTGTAGTGGTATTACCAGAGGTAGGATTGTCATAAGAACTTACGTCGAAATTCACTTCAACTCCTTTGGCTATCTTATTACCAAAATTATTCAACTGCTGTGTCAAAATACCATTTACTGAATTCCTGGCTGCTGAAGTAGCAAAATTACTACCTCCCTGAGATGGAGTTTCACTAATAAAACCACCTGTAACAAGTAACGCAAACACCTGTTTATTTCTCTCTTGTTCATAATCCTCGGTATCTAATTGCGCTAGCTTTTGCTCAATATTTGGGTAATTCCCCTTTAATTCAGGTGGGAGGCTTAATGTGAATTTAATTTCAGGTTCTGAAACTATTCCTGTTATCAAAATCCCAACTTGATATGGTATTCGTTCATTTAGTTCATCAAGACCACTACCTAATACATTCGTGGTACCAGCGCTAAACAAGTTGTTACTTCTTGTTTTAATCGTATTAAATGCTTCAAACTTAATTTCTCCTTCATAAGGATCACCTTTCCAGATAACTCTGCTACCTTCTTTAAATTCAAACTGCTTCTTTACCAGACCGTAGTAGTTAAGATTATATTGTCCTCCCTTCACAACATACACTCCGGAAAGATTTATCTCATCAGTGGTAACTTTTAACGCCAGATCTCCATTTCCATTAATTGTCAGATTATCTCCTGAATTCGGATCTATAACAAGGCTGGTCTTAGCTTTCGGGTCAATTTTCAATTTTATATTAGCTGAAAACTGACCAATCTGGCCTTTTATTGAGTCTAATACATTTGGCTTTTTTTCTTCAGGAATAATAACATTCCCTTCTTCATCCTCCTGGCTAAATTTCACTATACCTTCATCTGATATCAATTCAAGAGATTCTCCCTCTAACTCAAATGTGATATCCGTCTTATCGAGAATTGAAATTTCTCCATCAATTTTTGGTGAACTTGCTAATCCTTTTGCAGTTAAATTTATAGAAGTAAATACTGTTCCATATAAAGTATTAAAGTCTTCTCTTGTATTATCAAGCAGTAAAATTCCATCTGATTTTACTGATAAATCAACTACCGGATTACCGTATCCTGCGGGAAATTCAACAATACCTTTTAAAACCAAAGGGTTATTATTTTTATCTCTAATCTTGAATTCTTCAAAATCAACTTTGTCTTGATTAAAAGAAATCTCTTCGTTTTGAATTTTTATATCTGTACCTGAAAATGGTAAAATTAAATCTGCATTCTGAAATTTAATATTTCCTTCAAAATTAAAATCTTCTCCTGCTGCTGAACCTGATATCTTTGTTTGTGATTTCAGGTTTATGACTTGAATATATTCACTAGGTAATAGCGAGTTATACTTATTGAACTCTTCAGTGTTAAATAAGACATCAAACTGTAGATTTGAATTTCTTTTATTTAAAACAGCATGGGCTTCAAGGTTATTGTTGATTTCATCCTTCCAATTAAGGTTAGCATTTAACTTTTGGTCATTAAATTCAACATCCGTTTCTAATAACCCTGCCTCAATTTCTGCCACATAAAGCTCATCTATTTTTACCTTGCCTTTCCCTAGAAATTGATTATTGCTATTCAGTTTACCATTAATATTTCCATTTAATTTCCCTTGAACTAAATCAAGTGAATCTCTAAAAGTTACCATGCCCAGGAAATTATCAATCTCAAATTTCTGAAAATCAATATCAATTAATTCTTCAGACAAATTAACAGCTAATTCTTGTTCTCCTTTTGATATTGAAAAGTCCTTAACGGTAGTTCCGTCAGTATCAAAAATTATTCGACCATTTTGATCTAAATCAAACTTGGAGTAATTCAAAAGCCATTGATTTTCAGATGGTTTTATAACCTTCCTCTTGCCTTCATCGCTAAAAATCAACTCCATATTGTATTTCAGGCTATCATTCTGATCTCTCAACAATAATTCTATTAATACATCATGATTAGAAAGCATGTCAGACCGGAGATTTAAGTTTGCCAGAGATATATCGCCCGCTCTAAACTCACTTAATTCAAAGTCAAGAAACACGCGATTATTATTGTCTGTCTTCAGATCCATTAAAAGCGTGTCTATTGTCCAACTGGTGGTAACGACTTTGGGTAAATAAGCATCTAACTCGGTGAGTGTATCATTAACAACTTCAACAGAAATGTTAAATGTATCCAAGTCTACCATTGCCGGATAAAAAGGTTTGATAAGCCCACTTAAATCCCTCCCAGCAATACTAGTTTTGATAGAATGCGGACCTGGTAGAGAATCATTTATATATTTAAACTCCGAAATATATTCATTCCAATATTCAAACCCTGAATTGCTTGTCGAATTGATATCCAGATACTCTCCCGAAAACAATATATTGTGAGAACTATCTGTTATTATACCTTCAGTAATCCAATCCCCATATTCATAAATAGTTGCAGAATCTTTCTGATTAAATTTGATATTATTAATGTTTAAATCCCAGCTGGTTTCAGCAGAAATTCCCACAGTACCTTTTATGTCTCCACTTAATACTAGCGGCAAGCTTTCAACAAATGTACCAAGGTAAAAATCATCAATTTTTAGAGAATCAAAAGTCACTTCTGAATAATCATTCTTTAAACTTCCACCACCGAGTAAAATACCACATTCTTTCAAATTAGCGGATAATAGCCATAAGTAGGAGAGATTATCATTTTCTGGTATCAATTCTGCATAGATTGAATCAGCCTTGCAGTTACCATACTTCAAATCATACAATTTAACATTACCACTATAAATTGAATTTTCCTTTAACGATTTCCAGTAGATGGATGCCTGGGATCTTTCAATCTTAGGAAGCAAACTATCATATCTTGATAAATCGACATGCATGTCTACTAATCTGAAGTTTGCCGAATCTCTTGTTTCCTTAAATAATTCATAATACCCTTTACCACTTAGGCCTAAATAATCAGATTCTGCATCGATTTCCAGTTCAAGTGCCTTATTTTTTGAATACACTCTCGAATTAACTCTCAAATCTGAAACCATACTTTTAACCTGGGGAATACCTGATAAATAATTCATGGCAAATGACTTTGGAATATAGGCTTCAAGAACAATATCTGACTGATTATTACTTTTATACTCCTTGTAAAATACGCCTCCTGCATGAACAAATGCATCCGCATGAAAAACATAAGCTGTATCAATAATTACCTTTGACTGGTCGCCATTAAGCTTTATTTTACCATCAATTTTAGCCCGGTTCACCAGGTTTTTATTCAGCTGATTAAAAGTTGAATCCGCAAGGAAAAATTGTAAATCTGCAGGATCCAAGCTCCATTCTGATATAGTTTTAAATTCAATATTTGAAAGATTTAGACTGTCTTTAAAAAACTCACTATAATTAATAATTCCATTAGAACTTAATGATGAGCCTCCCCAAACTAATTCCGGGATTTTCCATGAAGCATTGATAGGATCAGCTCTAAGATCAAGCTTGGCGGATGACAATACGCCATTATTATTAACCTTACCAGTTAACTTACTAACTGAGAGTTGCAGGATGGAATCATTGATAACCAGTGAGTCTTCAATTGCAAGCTGAAACTCCTTTAACTCTATATAACCCGGATTAAAATGAGTGCTGTCCGAAACAGGATCTTCCATCTGTAGTACCAGGGAAGGAACTTCAATTCCAAGCTTTCCGATTAAAATAGAATACCCAAATGCGAAAGGCAGTTTATTTTCTGATTCCACCGGAGTTTCATTTTCTACTTCTTCTTCATCATTACTTCCAGGTAAGATTTTAAGATTTGAGTCTTTTAGTGCCAATTCTATTTCAGAAGCCTCAAGCTCATTACTATTTAAAAGCACATTAGCATTTGTAATATGAAATTGATCAATACCCAAATCATAAAACTGATTCAAGGACTCATCATTCCAGGCAAAATCCAAATCACTGACATTAAACTCTTTAACTTTGATATTTGGTAATATTGAAGTGGAAGTATCTTCTTCATTTTCTGGTAAATCAGCCAGTGTAGAATTCATTTCAAATTCCAGCCCATTCAATTCAAATGATTTGACCAAATAATTTGATTCACTTAGGTTCAATTCAACATTTTTAACCTTTAGTTCATCAAGAATTGCATTTAAATTGATCCCTGCCATTTCATATCGAGCATCAATATCCTCTAGTAATACATGACGGACTCCAATGAATTCCCAACTTCCACCTTCAACATTTTCGGAAGTTTCTGAAACGGAGTCTTGCTTCCCATCACTTTTAAATAATTCATCCAGGTTATTTTGGTTTTCATCAACCATATAAATGTTGACTTTTAAACCACTAATATCAATGTTACTTAATTGAATCTCTTTAAAAAATAGAGGAGCAATGTCAATTCCAGCATCAAAATGCTTTAATACAAGCATTTCGGAGTCTCTTTTATCCTTAATTAAAATGTCTTCTAAATAAATTCCGGGTGAAATTGTCAATCCCAAATGTCCAACTTCAACATAAGTACCTAATTGTTTTGAAGCTATTGTTTCAACCTCATTTATTAGAAAATTCTGAATGGGAGGAAACTGAAGATATAATGAAATAGTCAAAAACAAACCAATAACAATTGCCAGAGCTTTTAAGAAAAAGCCTACCATCTTACCAACAAAGGTCCTAACTGTATCTTTGATCTCTAACATCCAAACATTTTAATAACGCTATTGAGCATATAAAATTTAGTCAATCACACAAAAATCCCATTATCAATTACGGATTGAATTGATTAGATTAAATTCAATTGCATACTTTCAAACAATAATTCTGAGTTTTCAAGTTTAATTATCAAAATAACTTCCTAATTTTTAATATTGGTTTTCTTTGATTTATAATAAAACAGAGTAAAGTACTTTAATTGCTATGTGCCTATATAATTCCAAAGAAAATTAACTTAGAAGTAAACTTAATAATATAAAAACTGTTCATAATATTAGTCACAGAATTTATTAATTAATTCATCAACATCTTTATTTCCATTGTTCGAAATATAATCAAGATCCTGACAGCCACTTTCAAATTCATCAATTGAAAAATAACTCATTGCTCGATTAAAATAAGCATTATCATAATGTTGATCTAAACTGATTGCCAATGAATACCATTCAATAGCGTCGCTATACCTATTTTGTTTAAAAGCGATATTCCCTCTGCCCATAATTGCATTTAATTTTGTTGGAGCAATTTCAATCAAACTCAAATATATCTGTTCTGCTTCCTGTAACTCTCCATTCTTCTCTTTTAGCAAGGCGATATTATAAACCTTCTCGTAGTTATCTAAAGAATTAAAATCTACAAAAATGCTGTCCGGTACGGGTAGGTTATTAGTCAATAAAAGATATATCAATTCATTTGAGTACATTTCCATTTTGAATCCTCTGTTTGATAACTCTTTTATTAATGACATTGCCAACCCTGTTTTATTTGCCTCGATTGATCTGGAAAGCCAGTCATTAATACGTTGTCCAAAAATTTCATTACCAATATTTGAAAAAATAGGTTGGTTCATATCGTGCTCGGAAAAACTATTACCAAAAACTAACAGATCAATTTCTGATGCAGATTTAAAAGCACTTGCTTGACTGAAGTTTCTAATTGTATCCAGATCATGATTACCAATTAAAAAATAACTTAGTGTTCCATAGTATGAAATTGCGTCAGGAAGATAACTTTGATCTTTTACAGTAGTAACATATCCCTGTTCATTTAACTGAAATAAAATGTCTGTATTGTAATTCATAGTATCCGTAATATTTTTGGCCTTGATAAAATAATCATTGGCCATAATAATATTCCGATTGTTATAGGCAGTAATTCCGGCTTTTAAAAAAATAAATGGATTTTTGGTATTTCTTTGATTTAGAATAGCATAATCTAACAAAGCCTCATCTGATAAGTTCATTTGTTCAAAAATCTGGGCTCTTAGCAGTCTCACTTCATCATTTTTTGGATATTCGGAAAGACATTTATTGGCACAATCTAAAGCTTCTTCCAGATGTTGATTTTTAAAGTTTATTTCAGCTTCATCACATATATTTTGTGAATAAATCTTAACAAAACTGAAAAGATTTGTAATGAAAATAGATAATAATATGACTTTGTGAAAATACATTGATAATGAATCATTTAGTCATTATATATTTACGTTAAACCAGATAAAATAAATACTTGTTACAACAGTAATTTATCAAATAACAGTAACAATATTAATCACCATACCGTTTTAACAAGACCAAAAGGCACAAATATGAACAATTTTGAATTTTATAATCCGGTAAAAATAATTTTCGGAAAAGATCAAATAAGCAAACTTCCTAATCATATACCTACATCATCAAGAATAATGATCACCTATGGCGGTGGCTCAATTAAGAAAAACGGGGTTTATGATCAAGTAATAAAAGCATTAGAAGGGCATTTCATTGTTGAATTTGGTGGAATTGAACCAAATCCTCACTATGAAACTGCCATGAAGGCAGTTGAATTAGCAAGAGAAAACCAAATTGATTTTATACTGGCAGTAGGAGGTGGGTCAGTTATCGATGCAACCAAATTTATTGCTGCGGCAATCCCTTTTAATGATGGTGATCCATGGACAATTCTAAGTGAAAAGAAACCAGTAAAGTCAGCTATATCATTTGGTTCAATATTGACACTTCCAGCCACAGGATCAGAAATGAATTCAGGGTCGGTTATTACAAAAGTTGAAACAAAAGAAAAGCTTGCATTTGGTTCACCATTTACCTTTCCTCAATTTAGTATCCTAGATCCAACAGTTGCATCTACACTTCCTCAAAGACAGGTTGCAAATGGTGTTGTTGATGCTTTCACACACGTTGTTGAGCAATATATGACTTATAAAGTTGATGCCCCTCTTCAGGACAGATTGGCAGAATCGATTTTATTAACACTTATTGAAGAAGGTCCGAAAGCCTATGAAGATCCATCAAACTATGATGCTATGGCCAACTTAATGTGGTGTGCAACAATGGCATTAAATGGAATAATCAGAGCCGGAGTTCCGGTAGACTGGGCGACACATGGAATAGGGCATGAACTAACAGCCTTACATGGAATTGACCACGCAAGAACCCTTGCAATTGTTCTTCCTGGAGTATGGAGAGTCTTGAAAGAAGAAAAGAAAGATAAGTTAATTCAATACGCTGAAAGAATCTGGAACATAACAGAAGGTTCTGAAAATGAAAAAATAGACAAAGCAATTGAAGCAACTGAAAGATTTTTTGAATCTTTGGGAATCAAAACAAAAATGAAAGACTACAATGTAGGCACAGATACGATTGATACAATCGTTGATCGTTTTGAAAAAAGAGGCTGGACGGCACTAGGAGACAGGCAACTTGCTGATATCCCGACTATTAAAGAAATATTAAATACACAGTTGCAATAAATTAACTATGCAGAGTAATTCATTAAAAAACGTATTTGAGGTAAGATGGTCTGACATCGATGCTAATATTCACCTGAGACATTCGGCTTATGCAGACTTTTGTGCACAAGCTAGATTAAGATACTTAAGTGAGGCTGGTCTTACCTTCGATTTATTCAAAAAACTACATATCGGACCTGTTTTATTCAGAGAAGAATTAAAATATTTACGCGAGGTTCCTTTTGGCGAGCATATCACCGTAGAAACCAATTTGTTAAAAATACGAGAAGATGCTTCAAGATGGACGATCAAACATGTTGTTTACAGAGAAGATGGTGTAAAAGCAGCTGAAGTCATCGTTGAAGGTGCGTGGATCGATATTTTAAAGAGAAAGTTAACTACTTTACCTGAAGAAATGACTGAGAGATTCAAGTCTCTTCCGAAATCAGAAGATTTTGAAATTGAGCCATTAAAAGCCTCAGTTTAAAAATAAGAAAGGAGCTGTAGCACAGCTCCTTTCTTATTTATTTAATACCTCCATCAAAATATCAGGAAAATCCGATATAATCCCATCCACTCCCATCTCAATTAACTTCTTCATTTCACTTGATTCATTTACCGTCCACGGAATCACTTTAATACCATCTTTATGTAAATCACCTATCATTCTTTTAGTTACAAAGGTATGCTCAGGGCTGTAAACATCGGGGTTAAATCCTAGTTCCTCTATATTTGCTTTATAACCTCTGATGTTTTCCACCAACAAAACAGTTTTAATTTCAGGATCGATAGACTTTACCGCTTGCAAGGCACGTTTGTCAAAAGATTGAATATAGGTTCGATCATCAATATCCAGTTCCTTAATTTTATTTATGAGTAATTCGGCAAACTGATATGGAGCAGGATGAAAAACAGAATCTCCTTCTGGTAACGATTTAATTTCAATGTTATAGAATAGTTCCTTTGAATAATTTTGCATGCTATAAGACTCAGAAGTTTCTATAACTTCTTCTAATAATGGCTTGACTACCCTGAATTTTTCCTGCTCAGGGAATCTGGGATGTACTTTTGAACCACAATCATACTTCTGAACTTCATCGTAAGTCATTGAATATATATTGTATTTTTCTTTAGAGTAATTCTCCAAATCAGAACCATCAAAATTCACACATATTTCATCCGAAAAATATGGTTCATGTGAAACAATCAATTGATTGTCTTTGGTTACTACCACATCCATTTCAAGAGTTTTAACACCAGTATCAATGGCTTTCATAAATCCCTGAATGGTATTTTCGGGGTATTTCCCTCTAAACCCCCGGTGTCCTTGACTATCGAAATCCATTTGATTGGTTTTAGTTGTACATGCATTAATTATAAAAAAAATAACTATAACAATTATAGCTCTGATCTTTACAGTTTTCATGGGTAAGGTGGTTTTATCTTATTTGACTTTTCTATTAATATGACTAAAAAAGTTATCAACTTTTCGTTCATATTGGTTGTTGAGCAGGGGAGATGTAAAAATAAAATCTGCAGTTGCTTCATTACAAGCTACAGGGATATTCCATACAGCAGCCAAACGTAACAAGGCTTTTACATCCGGATCGTGTGGCTGTGGCTCTAACGGATCCCAGAAAAATATTAACATATCAATTTCACCTGTGGCTATAAAAGCTCCTATTTGTTGATCACCTCCCAAAGGACCTGACAAAAATTTGGTAACAGGTAATCCCAACCTTTTTTCTAAAAGTTTACCCGTAGTACCAGTAGCAAATAATTCGTGATCTTGCAATTTTTCCTTATTTGCTAATGACCAATCTACCAGATCTTCCTTTTTATGGTCATGAGCAACAAGTGCAATTTTCTTTTTGGCTTCTGAATTAATCATTTTCAATGTTGGTTTAAAAATGATATTAAGATAAGGACAATTTATAATAGTCTGAAAATAAAACTACTATAATGCAAAAAAGCTTTTCCCTTTCGAGAAAAGCTTTGATTCAACTAAACTTTCACACACTATTTTGGCAGTTTATCTGAAAATTTACCGTATACCCAGGTTCCAGCAATAGCACTTAACAGAGTAATAAATACAACTGTAAAGCCTGAACCAATCTGGGCAAATAATGGACCCGGGCATGCCCCCGTGATAGCCCAACCTAAGCCAAATATAAATCCCCCGATTATTTGGCCTTTTCTAAACTCTTTATTAGCAATCTTTATCGTCTCACCTTTGATTGTCTTGATATTTAGTCTCTTGATAATCTGTACGGAAATTATTCCAACAATAACTGCAGAACCGATTACGCCATACATAAAGAATGACTGGAATCTGAACATTTCCTGAATTCGAAACCAAGAAATAATTTCTGCCTTTACGAATATTATCCCGAAAATAGTACCAACAATTAAGTACTTAAGCAAACTAGCAAAACTCTCTGATGATTCCTGATGATTAGGTGCCTCGCACTCCTCAGGTTTATCAACCACTACTTGAATATCTTTATCTATTAGTTTTTCCATGATAGTCTAGTCTAAAAGAAGAATTTAAAAATAACCGGTAATAAGAAATGGGTCGAAACAATACCTCCAACCATAAAAAAGATGGTTGCAATTAAAGAAGGTAGCTGTAGATTACTCAATCCCATAATAGCATGACCGGAAGTACATCCACCGGCATATCTTGTACCAAAACCAACCATAAAACCACCGATCACAAAGAAAACTAATCCTGTACCTGTAAATAGATTTTCCCAAGTGAATATTTGAGCAGGTAGCAGACTACTATAATCTGTAATTCCAAATGCTGAAAGGTCGGCTCTTGTACTTTCTGCAATACTAATTTCTTCAGGGTTTTGTAAAAATGAAGCGGCAATGAAACCACCAATCAAAATTCCAATTACAAAGAAAATATTCCACATTTCTTTCTTCCAGTTATATTTAAAGAAAGGAATATTAGCCGGAAAACAAGCTGCACAAGCATGTCTTAAAGATGAGGATATTCCAAATGATTTATTCCCCAAAATCAAAAGCGTTGGCACTGTTAACCCAATCAATGGTCCAGCCACATACCAAGGCCAAGGTTGTTTGATAAAATCAATTAATTCATTCATGATTTATTCGTCTTGTTCGTTCTTTTATGCAAATATCAAAAAATAAACCCTTGCATAAAGTGATATTAATCACATACAAGGGTTTAATTCATGAATATAAATTTAATGAATATTCAATCTATATACGAAAGAGGATCTATCTTAGTTTTTCAACATCTGCAATTTCTTTAGGAATCGGTTTTCCTAAAATCCTGTGACCATCTTTCTGAATAAGAATATTATCTTCAATACGTATTCCTCCAAAATCTCTGTATTTGGAAAGCTTTTCGTAATTAATGAATTCAGAACACATCTGGTCATTCTTCCAGATATCAATCAAGCCAGGAATGAAGTAAATACCAGGTTCAACAGTGATTACCATTCCTTCTTTTAATTTTTTACCTAGTCTAAGTGATTTGAGTCCAAATTGTGTACTCCTTACAATTTGATCATCATAGCCCACCAGATTCTCTCCAAGGTCTTCCATATCATGAACATCCAGCCCGATTTGGTGTCCCAGGCCATGAGGCATAAATAAGGCATGTGCTCCGGCAGCTACAGCTTCGTCAGGATCACCCTTCATGATGCCCAAAGCTGAAAGTCCTTCGACTATAATTCTTGCAGCTCTAAGGTGTAACGACAAGTTTGATACTCCATCCTTAGAACCTATTATACATTCCTTATTAGCATTTAAAACGATCGAATAAATTTCTTTTTGTTGCTGGGTAAAATCTTTAGCTATTGGAAAGGTTCGGGTAATATCACCAGCATAAAACATATTATTTTGAGCTCCTGCATCTATAAGCAGAAGATCACCTTTTTTTAAGGTAGAGTGATAATGATGATTATGCAAAATTTCTCCATTTCGGGTAACAATGGGAGGGTAGGAGGTTCCTGTACCTTTAGCAAGAGCTATAGACTGAATTTTAGCCATAACATCAGCCTCAGTCATGCCTTCTTTGGCATATTTCATCGCCTCAATATGCATCTCAGCAGTAACATTTACTGCATTCTCCATTTCTTTTATCTCGTCCTCATCCTTTATCTCTCTTAAAGAAACTACTGCTCTGATCAGCTTCTCAGAAGCACCATTCATAACATCAGCAGATCGAACACCTAACCATGACGCAATCTTTAGAACATTATCACCACGGTAGGGAGGGAGAAAACAAACCTCTTTTTGTTGATTATGTAAAAACTCTCTAATCGAAGAATACGGTTTTACATCGTCAATATGTGCTTTATCTGCAAGCTCATTTAAAGAAGGTTGAGGACCAGTCCAGACCATATCATCTGTAGTCATCTCCTCACCAAAGAGAGTTGTTTTACCTGTACTTGCATCAATAATCAATGCTAGCCCAGGCTGTGAAATTCCACATAAATATAAAAAAGTGCTATCCTGACGAAACGGATACACATTATCTCTGTAGTTCATTGCAGCTTCATCATTACCGGATATAAGGATCAAGCCTTCACCAATGATGTTTGCAAGTTTAGTTCTTCTCTCTCTGTATTGCATTTTCGACTTGTTTTAGAGTTATATAAGCAACAAGGCCATCACTTCCGGCAGCATACATGCGATCTGAAGTAGCTGATAAGCAGTGAAAACCATCGGCACTAAATAATTTGAACGATACTTTATTTAAATCTGAAAGATAGGAATTTACAGCACCAACTGCGATTATATAATCACCAAAATTTTGAACTGAGGACAAATACCCTGGAAATTTTCTATGAGGAACAATTCTCCACTGTTTACCATCCATACTGGTTATAACATTGTTCTCTGCATGAAAGGGCTGTGCATAATCTCCTCCTACAGCAATAAAGCTCCCATTAGATAATTTACATACACTAAATAAGCCACTAGATTGATCTCCTTGTAAAGCAGGCGTAGGGTAACTTTCCCAGTTCAAACCATAATTATTGGATATGAAAGACCGTGCAAATTGCCCCCCTGATACTATAATTGCCATTCCGTTGGAGAATGCTCTTAACTGAGTTCCGCTGGCAGCAAACTGATATTCACCTTTTTGAGTTTGAGGTTTTGAATCCATAGGTAATTCATTCCAGGTTTTACCTCCATCTTGAGTTTCTGAAATAAAAAACCTTCCATTAATCGGATCTCCAACCAAAATACCTCTATTTGAATCATAGAAAGCTATAGCATCAAAAAAACCTTGCTTTTCAGGGTTATCATACACTTTTGCCCATGATTTACCTCCATCTTCAGATAAATAGACAGCTGAAGCCTTATCTTCTCCAGCCGCCATTGCTATGATTTTAGTTTCTCCAATTACTTCAATATCCCTGAAATCATAAGTGTGACTTTCGACCCCTGGTCTGAATACTTCCCATTTACCAATTGTAGTATCATACTTTGCTACAAGATTATTAGTTCCTGAAACCCATAACACACCATCTTCGCTTGTAGCAATTCCTCTAATTGATTCTTCAAAAGGGGTAGCTAGGTAGCTCCAATTTATAGGTATTTCAACATCCCGATCGTTCTGGGCATATAAAAAATTAACCCCGATCGTAAAAATCAGGGTTAAGGTTAATATTTTTCTATATGAATTAATCATTGACGTATTATTTTATTGACTTTAATTCTTCTTCTTTTTCAGCCAGTTTCCGTCTCAACTCTTCATTTTGAATATCAGACTCTTTTTGTCTTCTCGCCATCTCTTCCTGCGTAGCCTGAAGCTCTTCCATATTTTGCCTCATCTCTTCTTCCTGAGACCTCATCATTTCAGCTTGTTCTTTCGTTTGCTCTAACAACTCCTTCGTGCGTTCATTCATCTTTAATGCACCAATAGTTGCGGCCATACTTTCACTGAGCTTTATAATTAACTCTAAATAATGTTCTGGTAATTCTTTAAAGCTTGCCATTTCCAGTACTCCAACAACTTTTTCATTTTCTACCAATGGCATAATCAACACACATCGTGGAGTAGAATCACCAAGACCACTTTTAATATTAACATAATTATCAGGAACATGGGTAAGGTGAATTGATTTTTTTTCCAAATAACATTGCCCAACCAGTCCTTCACCTATTTCAACTTGCTTATTGATGTATTTTCTTCTGTCAAATGCATAAGCACTAACTAACTCAAGGTATGGATTATCAGCATCGTCATCATTCAATAAGAAAATACCAGCTTGATTTACCTCAACATAATTAACAAAGTCTTTTAAAAGCTTAGCAAAAAACTCCTTAAGATCTGTACCACTTTGGATTCGCAGCATATCAGAAAAATGCGCCTGACCTTTAGTTACCCAATTTCGCTTCTCTTCTTCCTCTTTAGCCTTGCGAAGATTATATTTCATTTCAACTAATGCCTTTCCAAGAACATCTTCATCATCAAGATCACTCAATTCATAATCAAGATTTCCTTCACCAATTGCTCTGGCATATTCTGACTTATGACTTAAATTATCTATCAACTTATTAACACTATTAGAAATATCGTTCAGTTCATCATTTGTCTGAATATCCAGTTTATCATCATCAGAAATTTTCCCTCTTGAAAGGTCATCTAATGTATTAGAAGCTTTAGCCAAAGAATGAGAGATTCTATCAGCGAGGAAATAAAGAACTCCAGCTAATATTGCAAATCCTAAAAGGGCTATTATAATACCATTCCTGGTAGCTATATTAATTTCCTTGATAATAACCGAACGAGGAATTAATGTTGCCACAAACCACGGTTTATCAGATGTACCAAGTTGTATAGTTTGAAAATTAATCAAGACTTCATCATCGAAACTATTTAGATATTCTTCATATGAGTGGTTGTTATCCTTAGAAAGCATTTCCAACACCTCATTTTTATTATACCAATTACCCAAAAGCGAATCTACCTTGGTTCCAACTAATCCAATATCTTCATGTGCAATAATAGTCCCATCATTAGAAAACAAAACAGTTCTGGCTTCATCATAAGGTTTAAGTTCAGATATGAATTGTAAATCTGAAAGAATAACGTCAATCCCAATTACTCCGATAAATTTCTCAGCGTCATTTTTGAGCGGTACGCATACAGAGGTAATTAATATGTCATCACCAACATTTGCATCTATATACGGATTTGATAACTCTTCCTTACCTGTAGTCTTAAGTGTTTTGTATAAACTTCCTTCCTGATCTCCATCCAGACTTAAAGTATCATATAAGACTTCACCTGACTGAAAAACAATTTTTCTAGCTCTACCATAATCTTTATAGTAAGCTGTATCATAATGAGATAATTCGAAATTAATCCATGCATTCGCATATCTGATATCCGAATCTACAATAGATTGTAATGCCTTATCCCGAACAGGTAACAGTTCATGAAGCTCTGTTTTATCATATTTCTGAAGTATTCCTGATGCTGATCTTAAAATCCCCAAGTCTGTGTTAAAAATAGACTCAATCTCTTTAGCATTTTGAGATGTATAACTTCTGGCAAGATTTTTTGCTTCCTTTATAGTTTCAGTTCTCAGTGTGCTAATTATATATGTCACACTCCCTACAAAAGCTAAAAGAAATATCCCAAGAATAATAAAAAGTAGCTTACGTTTAATCGTCATTCTCATATTAAAAAATATTATAAGGCATATAAAGATATTATCTTTTTATGATGCTATCATAATTATGTCAGATTTTAATTCAAAATGAAGATTATAAAAACTAGAATTTTAATACTTAAAATATGAATTTTCTACCATTAAATTAAACTAATCAACTTTCAGACTATGTAAACAATAAGAAAAATAAGCCTTTTGTAATATTTATTATTGGATTAAAAAATTTTAACCCAATAATTCAATTCTTAAAAAATTACAAAAAAAATACCCCGGAAAAATTAGTCCGAGGTATCTATATACAAATGATTATTTATATTTTCAGTTGAGGTTTAACTCCATTTCTCTTTCTTTAAGTTTGGCCATTAAAACCTTATTTTGTTCGTCAGATTCTCGCTGTCTTCTGGCCATTTCCTCTTGCGTTGCCTGAAGCTCTTCCATATTTTGTCTCATTTCTTCTTCCTGAGACCTCATCATTTCAGCTTGTTCTTTTGTTTGCTCAAGTAACTCCTTGGTTCTTTCATTCATTTTTAGAGCACCTATTGTTGCAGCTAAACTTTCACACAGCTTATCTATTAGTTCCATATAATGATCTGGCAATTGCTTAAAGCTTGCCATTTCTAGAACTCCAACAACTTTTTCATTCTCAACCAATGGCATAATCAATACACATCTAGGCGTTGCATCACCAAGACCACTCTTAATATTGATATAGTTTTCAGGCACCTCAGTGATATAAATTTTCTTTTTTTCCAGATAGCACTGTCCAACCAAACCTTCACCAAGCTCAACTTTTTTACTAATATATTTTCTTCTGTCAAATGCATAAGCACTAATTAGCTCCAGATAATGGTCTTCATTATCGTCATCATTAAGAAGGAATATACCAGCCTGATTTATTTCCACATAGTTCACAAGATCTTTTAATAAACCAGCAAAAAATTCCTTTAAATCAGTTCCACTTTTTATTCTAAGCATATCTGAAAAATGTGCCTGACCTTTAGTAACCCAATTCCTTTTCTCTTCGTCTTCTTTTGATTTCCGAAGGTTATATTTCATCTCTACAAGAGCCTTACCCAAAACATCATTTTCGTCCAGATTATCTAACTCATAATCAAGATTGCCTTCACCAATAGCTCTAGCATAATCAGACTTCTCAGCAAGGTTATCAATTAAAGTGTTGATACTTGTTGATATTTCATTTAGTTCATCGTTGGTATTCAGTCTTAATTTGCCTTTCTCGGAAATCATCCCTTTAGATAAATCAAATAATGTTTGCGATGCCTTAATCAATGAAGATGAGATTCGATCTGATAAGAAGTATAATACCACAGCCAAAATACAAAAGCCTAGCAAAGCTATCATTATACCATTTCTTGTGGCAATATTAACTTCTTTAACAATTACAGACTTAGGAATCAATGTAACCAAAAACCATGGTTGGGCAGTTCCTCCAAAGTCTATTTTCTGGAAGTTGATTAAAACTTCTTCATCAAAGCTGGCCATGTATTTTTCAAAAGTATTGTTTTTGTTCTCCTCAATTTTATCCAATACTTTACTTTTACTAAACCAGTCACCAAACAGAGTATCTACACTAGTACCTACATAATCATGGTTTTCATGAGCTACAATTGTACCGTTGTCTGAGAATAAGATCGTTTGTGATTCATCATATGGCTTCAATTCAGAAATAAACTGTAGATCTGTTAAATCAACATCTACACCTGCCAACCCAATAAATTTACCACTTGGGTCTTTTAATGGGATACAAACTGATGTCATCAATATTCCCTGATCGATATAAGGATTCGAAAGTTCTTCAACTACATTGGTTTTGAGCCAGTAATAGTCACTTTCTTTGTTATCACCGTCTAATTCGAGCGTATCGACCTGCCAGCCTCCTGCTTGAAATGCAATAGTCCTTACTCTACCGTAATCATAGTAATGGGCTGTATCATAATGTGATAATTCAAAACTTACCCAAGAATCATAATATCCTGGATTATTTTGTAACATCCCAAGCAGCATTTTATCTCTAATATCCGGTAATACATCTAAGTCATATTTTGAATAACGCTCCAAAGTTCTAGCTGCTGTCCTTGCCACACCAAAGTCACTATTAAAAATGGCCTTGATTTCATTAGCATTCTGATTAGTATAACTACGAGCCAAATTCTTAGCTTCTTTAATTGTCTCTGTCCTAAGTGTGGTAATTATGTATGTAACACTACTTGTAAATGCTAACAGAAAAATACCCAGGATTACAAAAAGTAACTTGCGTTTAATTGTTATTCTCATGTTAAAAAAATATTATACAGCTCGGCGCAAAGGTATTAACTTTCTATTAGTCTTACCTACCAATGTTAGATTCTAAACTAAAATCAATTTTTATAATTTTTCTATGAAAATGATATTTTGCCTAATGCTCAAAATCATTTATTAAATACAATTTAATATCATTTCAAAGGGAATTCGTAACCTATTTTAAACAGCCTATTTTTTAACTTTAATCATTCAAAGCTAATGTTGTTATGAATAAAAAAAGCTCCGGAGTTTGACTCCAGAGCTTTATATATTATTAAATTAAATGACTTATTATTTTAATTATTTATTGCATTTCTTTTTCATTTAGCTTCCTCATAAGTTCTTCATTTAATTCATCAGACTCCCTTTGACGCCTAGCCATTTCTTCTTGAGTAGCTTGTAATTCTTCCATATTTTGCCTCATCTCTTCCTCTTGAGACCTCATCATTTCAGCCTGTTCTTTGGTTTGTTCAAGAAGCTGTTTAGTACGCTCATTCATCTTTAGCGCACCAATTGTAGCCGCCATACTTTGACATAATTTGTCAATCAACTCCATGTAATGTTCAGGAAGAACTGTAAAACTTGCCATTTCCAATACCCCAACTACCTTTTCATTTTCTATTAAAGGCATTATCAAAATGCAACGTGGGGGAGCATCACCTAAACCGCTTTTGATTGTTATATAGTTATCCGGAACATCAGTTAAATATATGTTTTTCTTTTCCAGAAAACATTGCCCCACCAGACCTTCCCCAAGCTCGATCTTTTGATTTAAATACTTTCTTCTATCAAAAGCATAAGCACTAACAAGTTCCAAATGCAAGTTATCAGTATCATCATCATTTAAGAGAAATATTCCCGCTTGATTCACTTGGACATAGTCAACAAAATCCTTCAGTAATTTGGCAAAAAATTCTTTCAGATCTGTTCCACTTTGAATTCTCAGCATATCAGAAAAGTGAGCCTGACCTTTTGTAACCCAATTTCGCTTTTCTTCCTCACTACGAGCTGAACGAAGGTTATATTTCATTTCTACTAATGCTTTTCCAAGAACATCATCTTCATCCAGGTTCTCCAGTTCATAATCAAGATTTCCTTCGCCAATAGCTCTTGCATAATCTGATTTATAACTTAAATTTTCTATTAGTTTATTAATACTGATAGAAATATCATATAATTCATCATTAGTATTAATAATTAACTTTTCATCACCTGCAATTTTCCCTCTGGATAAATCATCTAATGTATCAGATGCCTTTTTTAAAGCTATTGAGATTCTATTTGATAAATAATACACCAGAATTGCCAAAACAATAAAACCTAATAAGGCAATAATTACACCATTTCTTGTTGCTATGTTAATTTCTTTAATGATTACTGATCTAGGTATTAATGTTGCCATAAACCACATTTTATCAGATGATCCTAACTGAATTTTTTGAAAGTCTATTAGCACTTCTTCGTCAAAAGAACTCAAATACTTTTCGTATGAGTGATCTCCTTTTTTGGATAAATTTTGAATAACCTCATTTCTATCATACCATTCACCGAAAAGAGAATCTACTTTTGTACCTACATATGATTCATCTTCGTGAGCAATTATTGTTCCGTCATGAGAATACAAAATCGTTCTTGCTTCTTTATAAGGCTTTAAATTTGAAATAAACTGAAGATCTGACAAAACCACATCTACACCTACAATACCAATGAATTTTTTAGACTCATCATTAAGAGGTACAATAACAGATGTAATTAAAACATCTTCTCCAAAAACCGGGTCTATATAAGGATCAGCAAGTTCCTCTTTGTTCTTTAGCTTCATTTCAAGATATGCACCTCTATCACCCTCTGTATTAATCGTATCTGCCTTGACTTCACCAGATTGAAAAACATATTTCCAGGCATTACCATGATCTTTAAAATAGGCCGTATCATAATGAAATAATTCAAAATTAGCCCATGCATTTGCATATCTTTGGTCTGACTTAACAATCGCTGTTAATACTTTATCCCTAACAGGAAGAAATTCCTTAAGAGTATACTTATCATAGCTCTGTAAGGTGCCAGCTGCTGCCCTTAATGCGCCAAGATCCTTATTAAAAATAGATTCTATTTCGTTTGCATTTTGCTTTGTATAGCTTCTTGCAAGATTTTTTGCGTCTTCAACTGTCTCACTCCTTAAGGAACTAATTATATAGGACACACTCCCTGCAAATGCCAATAAAAAAATCCCAAGTATTACGAAAAGTAACTTTCGTTTAATTGTCATTCTCATGATTAAAAAATTCGGGTCATCAGGTTAAAAAAATTGTCATTAATAACCCACGAAGATAAAAACTTTCATTTTTATATAAATGCTGATGTTAGATTATAATTAAAATAGATTATTAGGTTAATTAGCCAGTAATCCAAATTTTATATTTTAATATAGTCCTACCATGAACTTAATCAATATAGAAAGGGCAATTCAAAATTACCTATTAACAATTAGAGGGGGAAGGGGACAATAGTCAGTAAAAAAAAAGTAGCCCTGAAAAAATCTTTCGGGGCTACTTATTTTTTTTATTTAAAAATCTGCTAACTCATTGATTTTAAAATCATCTCTTGCTCCTCTAACTTCTTTTTAAGCTGCTTGTTTTGTTCGTCTGATTCTCTTTGTCTTCTAGACATTTCCTCTTGAGTTGCCTGCAGTTCTTCCATATTTTGTCTCATCTCTTCTTCCTGAGATCTCATCATTTCTGCCTGTTCTTTGGTTTGCTCAAGTAGTTGCTTGGTACGTTCATTCATCTTAAGAGCACCAATTGTCGCTGCCATACTTTGACATAATTTGTCAATTAATTCCATGTAATGTTCAGGTAGAACAGTAAAACTTGCCATTTCCAATACACCTACAACCTTTTCATTTTCAACAAGAGGCATGATCAATATACATCTAGGAGGTGCATCACCAAGTCCACTTTTAATTGTTACATAATCTTCAGGAACATCAGTGATAAATATTTTTTTATGTTCCAGAAAGCACTGACCTACAAGCCCTTCGCCTATCTCAACTTTTTTATTTAAATACTTTCTTCTATCAAAAGCATAAGCGCTAACCAATTCAAGATAATTGTTATCAGGATCATCATCATTTAAGAGAAATATTCCCACCTGATTTATCTCTACATAATCAACCAAATCCTTCAATAAACCGGCAAAAAACTCTTTTAAATCAGTACCACTTTGAATTCTAAGCATATCAGAGAAATGAGCTTGTCCTTTAGTAACCCAGTTTCGTTTTTCTTCTTCCTCACGGGCCTTCCTAAGATTATACTTCATTTCAACCAATGCCTTTCCAAGCACGTCATCGTCATCAAGATTCTCTAATTCATAATCAAGGTTTCCTTCTCCAATTGCTCTCGCATATTCAGACTTGTCATTTAAGTTGTCTATTAATGTATTTATGCTATTGGAAATTTCTTTTAATTCATCATTGGTTTTAACCACCATTTTATCTTCTGAAGAAACTTTACCTTTAGACAAGTCATTTAAAGTCCTTGACGCAATTTTTAATGAAGAAGAAATTTTATCTGAAAGATAGTATAATACGACAGCCAGTACTGAAAAACCTAATAATGCAATGATAATTCCATTTCTGGTTGCAATATTAATTTCTTTAATAATAACAGACTCGGGAATAATTGTAGCGATATACCATGGTTGAGTAGTACCTCCAAATCCAATACTTTGAAAATTAATCAGAACATCATCATTTAGACTTTCTAACCTTCTCTCATAAGAACTTATTCCGTTTTTACGAACATGATCCAGAATTTTATTTTCAGTAAACCATTTTCCAAACAAAGTATCAACATTTACTCCTACAAACTCATTATTTTCGTGAGCAACGATTGTCCCATCACTTGAAAACAGAATGGTTTGAGCTTCATCATAAGGTTTTAATTCTGAAATAAACTGTAAATCATCAAGACCAATATCAAGACCGGCAAGACCAATAAACTTTTTGTTTTCATCTTTTAAAGGCACACTAACAGAAGTCATTAAAAAGCCATCATCAACATATGGGTTAGCTAGCTCTTCAACTCCGTTTACCTTTAACCAGTAATAATCACTTTCTTTATCATCACCCTCAGTATTTAATGTATCTAGTTTCCATCCACCAGTTTGGTAGGCAGTTCTTCTTGCCCGGCCATAATCAGTAAAGTGAGTAGTATCGTAATGAGATAACTCAAAACTAACCCAGGAACTATAATACCTCTTATCTTTTTCTACCATGGAACGCAAGACTTTATCTTTAACTTCCAGAAAAAAAGACAGGTCTTCACCAGAAAACTTTTCAAGTGTTCCGGCAGCTGTTCTTACAACTCCAAAATCTTTATTAAATATTGCCTTAATCTCATTGGCATTTTGATTGGTATAACTTCGGGCTAAATTCTTGGCTTCTTTAACGGTTTCTGTTCTAAGTGTGGTAATTATATAGGCAACAGAACCAACAAAAGCTAATAAAAAAATACCCAGAATAATAAAAAGTAACTTCCGTTTAATCGTCATTCTCATGGTTAAAAAATATAAGCTTACACGGATAAATATATAAATATTTTATGATTGATTCCTAATCATGTAAAGTATTAGTTAAAATAATAGCTAATCACTATTCAAGGTTAAGCACATTAAATGCTCTAGCCTAATTGTTTAGAATTTTCAAGGCATTGCCTTTGATTATCCTTACCTTTGCATCTGAAATTTAAATTGTTGAAGGATAAAACACTTCAACATCTTGTTTAATAACATGAGCAAATGCTCAAAACAAAATTAATTCTGATGAAAAAAGTAGAACAAAACAACAAAGTAAAAGTTCATTACACTGGAAAATTGGAAAGTGGTGAAGTCTTTGATTCTTCTGAAGGAAGAGAGCCATTGAGCTTTACTGTTGGTGCTGGCCAGATGATTCCAGGTTTTGAAAACGGTGTTTTGGGAATGGAATTGAACGAAAAAAAGACTATAACTATAGAATCAAAAGATGCTTATGGTGAGCGTCGTGATGATTTGATCCAATCTGTACCGAAATCTCAATTACCTGAAGACCTTAACCCACATGAGGGTCAGCAGCTTCAGTCTCAAACATCAACTGGTCAGGTAATTCCTGTGGTAGTAACTAAAGTTACAGAAGAGGAAATTACTGTTGATGCAAACCACCCACTTGCAGGGAAAACATTAGTTTTTGATGTTGAGGTAGTTGGAATCGATGAGTAAAATCTTAATCAATTCATAAAAAAAACCGCCAATAGGCGGTTTTTTTTTGTTTTAATCTATTTCAATTTCCTCTAATACGTCAGCCAGATGATCGTAATCCTTAAATCCGGGTCTGATTTCCTGTGAACCCTTCATACTTATACCAGCTATCGAATGGCTATCGATTAATTCGTTTACCTGATCAGGAGCTATATCCCCACCATAATAAATATCAACTTCAAATTTCTTTACCGCTTCATTATTCAATACGTCCGGTAGATCATCAATACCAGATTCAACAATCACACCCAATAAATTATCTTTTAACTCTGCCAGGTTTATAGCTGTTAGTATCGAAGTAAGATCAGATTTACTATCCATGATAAGGAAAAACTGATAAGAATTCATCTTTTTCAGATCCTCACTACTTGGATTCAATAATAGAAATTTATCAACCCCATAGTTATTATTAACTTCCTCAATATCACTTCCAGGAGCTTCTGCAACCGGTTCTATACCACTTAACCATTCATTGATTTCTTTAAATGATTCGGGTGATAAATGTTCATCATATTCAGGATCGGTAGAAAACCCATAAAAATCAACTCCCATACCTGCACAATATCTTGCATCACTGAGATTTGATATATTCCTGACTATCACTTTACATCGTAATGCCATCTTTACTATTATTTTATTAATGTTTTAGATTATCTTAGCGATAATGTGTTTCAAAATAAATACTTTTAAAATCATCGGACTACTTTTAGCGCCATTAATTTTTGGCTGTAATCCAACTACTCTGGATCCTGACCAATTTGATGAAAGAAAAGTTTATTTTCCTGATGATGAATCATTGTTTAGAGTTTACGAAGTAAACAGAATAGATTTTTTTGCTAATGGAGACCGAGATACCTCCAAATACAGGCTAAAAGAAAAGGTTGCTACTAAATTCTCTGCTGAAGAAGAATTTCAAGTAATCGAAAGATATCGGTTCAGAAACAATGAATGGCAATTAGATTCTCTTTGGAATATTTACTATAACAATACTAATGTTGTAGTATATGAAAATAATATTCCTTTAGTAAAATTAATTACCCCTATAAAATCTAAAACAACCTGGGATAGAAATGGGTTTAATGCTCGAGAAGAGAGAATAAGTGAATATGTATATTTCAGTAAGGATACTTTAATATCAGATAACTTATATGAACAGGTGGTTGTAGTTGAATTAGATAATATTATTGATCCAATTATAGGTAATGATATCGGATATGAAGTTTATGCGCCCAAAATTGGACTTGTAAGCAAATATATTGAAGATGTTGATTACAAACAGGATCAGGAAGTAGGTAATCAGGTGATCTCACAAGGCGTATTATTGGAACAAAAATTAGTAACATTTGGGTATGAATAGATTTCTCTTTTTATTTTTAATTATGATCTTTTCAGGCAATCTATTGAATGCTCAAAGTGATCGTTATTTCATTCAATTTAAAGATAAGGGCAATTCAGAGTTTAGCTTTAATGCTCCTGAAGAGTTTCTTTCTCAGAGATCAATAGATAGAAGATTAAATTTTGGAATCGCAATTGACAGCCTTGATCTTCCGGTTAGTAAGGCCTATTTAGACAGCCTTTCTAAAGAAAATATCACTGTTTACTATAAATCAAAATGGCTTAATGGAGTAGTTGTCCAGGAAGCTGAAGCTACAGTTAATAATCTAAGGGATAAAATATATATAGATACCATTATTTATATAGCACCTGGTTTTAGATTAACAACTTCAAAAGATAATTATCCATTTGGTAATTCCACAGTTAGTATTTCCAATCCCAACAACCTTAATCAAAATAATCAAAACAACCTTATTAATTTCAATCCTGATAATGTTAATCAGACGGGTAGGGGTGTTAGAATTGCAGTGCTTGACGGGGGGTTTAATAATGTAGATCAGCTTGAAATTTTTTCACACCTTTTTCAGAACGGCCAGATCATAGATAAATATGATTTTATTGAAAATGAAAACAACCCATATTACCATAACAATGATCATGGAACAAAAGTATTGTCTTTAATATCAGGTTTAAAGGAAAACACTTATCAAGGTTTGGCTCCTGATGCTGAAATATGTTTATATGTCACAGAAGATTATCCTTTTAGTAATGAGTTTAGAATAGAAGAGTATAATTGGGTAATTGCAGCAGAAAGAGCAGATAGTGCCGGTGTTGACATTATAACAAGTTCTCTTGGCTACACAACTTTTGAAGATGCTACAATGGATTATCAAACTTCAGACATTGGAAAAAACAGATCGATAGCAAGTCAAGGGGCCAAAATTGCAGTTTCAAGAGGTATCTTTACAGTTGTCTCTGCCGGAAATAGCGGACAGTCTTCATCATGGCCATATACTTCCTTTCCTGCTGATGAAGAAACAGTGTTAACAGTTGGAGCTGTTACTCCAAATGGCATAAAATCAAACTTTAGCTCAATTGGACATCCTGATCTTAACTATATAAAACCTGATATTGCAACTCCTGGATCTCAGGTAGTTTTAGTTGGTTCCTCTGGAACAGTAACAACATCGAATGGAACTTCTTTTAGTGCTCCAATAGCTACAGGAATGGCTGCTCTTGTACTTGAAAAATCTCCTGATTTATCTCCTGAGGATTTATTAAAGAGCTTTCACAATGCTGGAACAAAATCCACAGCACCTGATAATCAATTAGGCTATGGAATTCCAAACCTCGCAATCATGCTTGGTGAATATCTTTCCGTACCTGATCAAAACTTGAATAATGGATTATTAATCTATCCAAATCCTTCTAATCCCGGTAACCTGACATTTCAAATCTTTGATACTCCGACAGATAATGAAGTTCGTACATTAATTTATAGTAATTCTGGTTCTGAACTAATCAACATTTTTGTAAAACTTCAAGATGGAAAAGGTGAAATTGATTTAACCGGACTTTCAACTGGAAATTATTTTATAATAGTAAGAACAAAAAAAGGTGATCTTAAAGGTAAAGTCATTCTTACAGATCAATAGTTTAGCTATATAAATCGATTGCACTATCTTTGTATCATGAAAAATACAATAATAGCTCCATCAGTACTTGCATCAGACTTTGCCAATCTGGAGTCTGAATCAAAAATGCTCAACAGAAGTGAAGCAGATTGGTTTCATATAGATATTATGGACGGAAGATTTGTGCCGAATATTTCATTTGGTATACCGGTTACTGCTGCAATTAACAAACATGCAGATAAGCCACTTGATGTACACCTGATGATTGTTGAGCCTGAAAAATATCTTGAAGATTTTAAAAATGCAGGAGCAGAAATTTTGACTGTACACTATGAAGCTTGTACACATTTACATAGAACAATCGGTCAAATTAAAGAATTAGGTTGTAAAGCAGGAGTAGCTTTAAATCCTCATACCCCAGTTTCTGTTCTTGAAGATATTATTGCTGATCTTGACCTTGTATGCATCATGTCTGTCAACCCAGGGTTTGGTGGACAAAAATTCATTCCAAATACTTATGCTAAGATTGAAAAATTAGCTAAAATGATAAAAGAAAGTGGTAGCTCGGCTTTAATAGAAATAGATGGTGGAGTAAACGAACAAAATGCTCCGGATTTAATTAAAGCTGGTGCTGATGTCTTGGTTGCTGGATCATTTGTTTTTAACTCAGAAGATCCTGAAAACACAATAAAAAAACTAAAATCAATTAATAACACCCTGGTTTCTTGATAAATAAAGCATCATTAATATTATATTTTTTACTAATTTTTTGCTTCCAGGCCATTTCTCAGGATGAACGCCTGGTTATTAAAATATTACTAGAAGAGGACAGCCTACCATTGGTGGGGGCTGTCCTTATTGTTAACGATATTCCATTATCTATCTCTGATGAAAAAGGAGATATGCTCGTTAAGGAAAAATGGTTTGGTCCGCCCAATAGAACCTATCTTAAGCATATTTTAATTGACACCACCTTCTTTAATCGTGTTCCGGAGTCAACTATTTTTTTAAAAGCAAAAAACACCAATCTGAAAGAGTTCGAGATAAGAGCAAACAAAGAAAAAGAAGATCAATCGCTAGAAGAATTATCAACCTCTGCAGGCAGTCAGTTTACACTGATTAACCAATCGTTTAGTCAATTCCTACAAACAATTCCTGGGGTTATTGTTAATAATGATTTGAGTAATCAATATGCAGTAAGGGGAGGTAATTATGACGAGAATTTAATATATATCAATGATTTTGAAATAGTCAGACCACAAATTACTCGACAGGGACAGCAGGAGGGACTTGGAGCTATCAATCAACAATTATTATCTCAAGTTGACTTTAGCACCGGTGGATGGAACGCTAAATATGGCGATAAATTGTCAAGCTTATTAATTGCCAGATACGACCCATTCGAATCTGAATTTATTAAAGGTGACATATCTTTTCTTGGCTTTTCCGGTGCAGTAAGTAAGGAATTAATAAACGACAAACTTGGAATCAGAACTGGTTTCAGATATAAAAACAATGTACCTGTAATTTCCGGATTTGGTACTGCTGGTGATTTCTCAGCTAATAGTATAGACTGGCAAGCATCGATAGACTATAAATGGAAAAAAAATGATAATAATTATCGGATGACATTATATCCGTATATTTATGATAACAGTTTTAATTCCGAGCCAACTCAAAAAGAAGTTGAATTTGGTACTTTCAGTAATCCGGTAAGATTTGATGTTGCTTTCGATGGCAGCTCAAAATATGAAGCATCAGCTGCTGGATTAGGATATCGAATATCGATGAATACTGAGTATTGGTATCATGATTTTACGGCAGAGGGACAGTATACAGGTGAACAGGAATTCATTAATCTCGAAAGTGGATATCGTTTATGTGATATTGACAATAACCCGGCTAGTAATTCATTTAATCAGTGTACTGCGATAAGAGGCTTGGGTACAGAGTTTGAATATGCCCGTAACAAGTTAATTTATGATAAGGTCAGATTTACAACTAATCATTTATTTAGTAAAAACAATTTCATTTTCAAGACTGGCTTATCTTATAAAACTGAATCTTACTCAGGGTATACAGATGAATATTACTTTTTAGATTCTGCAGGGTATGTAAATAACATTCAGACTGTAAATAGCGATATTGATATAAAAGATTCTAAGGTTGCACTATATGCAGACTATAGAAGACAAAATAAGAAGTTTAGTTATAATATAGGTATAAGAGGATTGTATTGGGATTTTGGCAATGATTTTTTCATTATGCCAAGGGCACAATTCTCATATAATATAGATCGAAAAAACAGCATCTTTTTTAATACGGGGAGGTATGTTCAACCACCATCATATAGAGCCTACTTTAATCCGGAAGGAAACCTGGGAACCAATGTTGTTGCACAGGAATCTTGGCATTTCATTATTGGTTCAAATCATCGTTTGATAGTAGGAGATAAGCTATTCAAACTAAAAAACGAATTCTTTTATAAACATTTGCCCACTCTTACGCCATTTGTGATTGATGATATCAGGCTAGTATATGATGCAGATAGAATTAGTGAAGGGTATTCGACAGGTATTGAAAGTCGAATTAGTGGAGAGTTTGTACCAGGAACAGAATCATGGTTAAGCATAAGTTTACTAAGTACACGTGAAAGAAGCAAAGAAGGCGAATCGTCTTATGGCAGAAGAGCAACAGATCAACGATTAAATATGGCCTTTTACCTTGAGGACCATATGCCTTTTGATAATTCATTTAAAATTGCCGTTAAAGGTAATTTCACAACTGGTTTACCATTCAGACCTCCGGGAGACCCCTTTGGTACAAACACTTTTACTGGAGACTATTTTATTAGAACTGACATAGGAATAGGTAAAGAATTTTATGGAAAAACAGATTCTGATAAAAAGACCTGGCAAGTAATGCTGGAAATTATTAACCTTTTTGGAAGGCAAAACACCATAAACTATCAATGGGTGCAGCAAATAGACAGGTCATATATTGGCGTTCCGGAAAACCTCCCAGGAAGAATAGTAAATCTATCGATATCGATGGATATCACGTATCAATAAAATAGCATTAATTTAATACAACCCTGCATTTTAACGATTTTAAGGTGCAATAAATTGTAAAATCAGTATTTATCTTACATTGAAACAAAATTTCTGCCACCAGATTTTCATAGATTCCAAATTCGTGTTAACATTGCAGAAGTAAGGGTGGTGCCTTACTACCAACAGATTGGTTTTGGTTGATAGATTAGTCTCGCCTTCCACAGGCGGGACTTTTTTTTATATCAATTGCAACCTTTTTGAAACAATGTGGGTCTATAATATGAGTTTAATTTTAAAGGGTGTAATCATGTATAAACCAAGAGTGTGGAATAACAAGAGTTTTAATCTTCAGAAAACCTCTCCAACAAATATTAATGAGGTTTGTAAACTGAATTATCAAAAGAAATTTAATGAATCTTTGAAAGCGGTTCATTCGGTGGAATACTAATTAGAATTCCACCGAATGAATTGAATTAAATTAACCCAATTTTTCTTTCACTTTTTCAATTATTGATTTTGAATTACCGGCTAACACATCATCTTCAAAGATAAAAACCGGACGAGCCAAAATTGAATAATGACTTTTAATCAATTCAATAATTTGATTATCATTTAATTTTTCAAATTCAATCCCTTTCCCCTTTAATTGCTGAGATCGCTTATTGATAAAATCTTGAGCATCCTGACCAGATAATTCAAACCAATTAGCAATTTCTTTTTCATCTGGCATCGATTTTTTCAGATCAAAAAATTTCCCAGACTCTTTTTCCAAGCCAAGTTCACGAAATATTTTTTTACAGGTATCGCAAGTACCCAAATAATATACCTTACGTAACTCCATTTTGTATTTTTTAACTATTAAAATTGAAAATTTATTTATATTGGCATAAAATTTTGCTTAAATTTAAGACTTGTTTAAATTATTTAACTGTTAAAATTATGAATATTAGAACTTTCTTATCGGTTGGATTGTTAACGTTATTTTTTGGATTTGGTGCGATTGCCCAAGATGAAGAAGTTACAACTGAAGATCTTTATCAGTATGCATTATTAAATACAACTGTTGATCAAATGAAAGCAGAGATCAGCAATGTTATTAATGAAATGATCAAAAATCAGGAAGGTATCGACGGTAAAAGGTACAAAGAACTTGCTGGAGCTTATGGAGATGAGGCTAAATTAGCAGAAGTTGGAGCAAAAGACTTTGAAATTCAGTTTATTGAACTTCTTGAAAAGGAAAAATCTGAAAGAATTGATGCAATAAAAGAAGTTAATCAGATTCTTGCCACAAAAATGATGGGAGACAGAGGTAAAAAATATAAAGCTGTCAAAGCTGCGTTATCTAGCGACGAAGCTATCAAGGCACAATATGCAACTATCCTTGCTAATATTGAAAATGCTACAAAAACAGAAGAAGCTGCAGAAGAGCCAACTGCGTCTAACTAATCTGAATTTGTAAAAAATAAGAGGGAACAGATATGTTCCCTTTTTTTATTTCTTTATAATAACTATTTTGCATCCAGGTTTAGTAAATTATTTATTTACTGACAATTTGAAATAAGCAAATTGATATGATTTTATTAAAAAAATAATCAGATTGTACAATTCAAATTAGTATTAATCGTTTATAAGGATATTTGTTTTTAGTCAACCAGAAATTTTTCAGTTTTCCGAATATGACAGAGCTTCAAAAAGTACAAATTATCAGACAATAACAGGGATAATCTTACCTGAATAATTCAAATCTATTGATTGAATACTTTTAAATAAGAAATATAAAATAAATTGCAACTTTTTGAGGTTAGATAAGTAAATGCCAGGCATGCCAAACAAATTATTTATCATCATTTTATTTGTATTATTACCCGTATTAAATACATACGGTCAGGCAGATACTATACCTTCTGATGAACCGCCTGAGGCTCAGTTATACCGTAAGTATAAAAAGGATGAAATAAAAAGTAGCGCCACTGGTTTCAGAAGATTCATCAGTAAATTTTCATTTGGCTATTCTTTAGGTTATGGTGTAGATATATACAAAAATCCACTTGACGGTTATACCGTAAATAGCGGTTCTTCAATAGGTCCTTATATTTATTCTAACAACCCTGAAGATACAGTTGGAAATATAGGCACATGGATGACTACTCCTGACTTTACTGCTACCGGTGGTACAGAAAGTGTTTCATCTGACACCGCAGACCTTAAATACAGAGGGGTTGGTAGCGCTATTCCAATGTCATTAACCATACATTATAATTGGAAAAGGCTACGACTTGGACTTGGTGCTGATTTGGGGTTACATTTTTACCCTAAAATGAGGCCAAAATTCTCCGATGATGATATCTGGATTTATGAATCAGATAAGAAATCAAGTTTTTATAAGCGATTTTATATTTCTGGAGAATATGCATTTAAAGAATTCTTAGACTATACCTGGGCTGCTAGTTTAAGAGTTGGAATTCTTAATCGCGGAAAAATAATTGATAAAAGTTATGCAAAGGGTAAATTCTTTGTAAACGTAGGATTTAATATTGAAAGAAACCTTTCTGAATATTTTAAAGTCATATTGAGACCTCAGATTGATTTCAAAAGCTATAAAATGGCTATTAACGGGAATGATGTAAGAGTTAACCAACATGGTTTATACACAACCATAGGAATCAGTTACCGGATACCAGAGTTAAAGAAGTCTCCGATGAAGGCAGACCATGTTCAGGTGAATCATATTCTTAATGGTGTGGAATACCGAAGCAACAGGCATCCTTTTCACAAATACCAAAATCCAAACTATGGTCAAAACCATAGAAAACCAACAAGACTTAAAGGAAAAAACAAAAAACGACTGCAAAAAAACTGATTATTAAGATGTTAAATGGTTGAGCCTCATGCTTCAACTATTTAATGCGTTCATAATGCGTAAATAGGTATCATTTAATGAATATTTTATTTATCTTGCGCAACAGTTTTAAAGCATTGAAATGTAATATTTATGGCAGAAGGTGCTAATGAGCAAATCATACCTGTAACCATTGAAGAGGAAATGCGTGGAGCCTACATCGATTATTCGATGTCGGTTATTATTAGTCGTGCATTACCTGATGTAAGAGATGGATTAAAGCCTGTTCACAGACGGGTACTTTATGGAATGCAGGAATTAGGGGTATCCTACAATAGACCCTATAAAAAATCAGCAAGGATCGTTGGAGAAGTTCTGGGTAAGTATCACCCTCACGGAGATTCCTCTGTCTATGACACCATGGTTCGTATGGCCCAAAACTGGTCGTTACGATATCCATTGGTAGATGGTCAGGGTAACTTCGGATCAATTGATGGTGACTCTCCGGCAGCAATGCGTTATACTGAGGCTCGTCTTAAGAGAATTTCTGAAGAATTACTTAACGACCTTAACAAAGACACTGTTGACTTCGCTCCAAACTTTGATGATTCATTAAAGGAACCAATCGTTCTTCCTGCAAAACTCCCTAACCTCCTTTTAAACGGAGCATCAGGTATTGCAGTAGGTATGGCTACCAACATGGCCCCTCATAACCTAACGGAAGTAATCGATGGTATATGTGCATACATTGACAACAACGATATCGAGATTAGTGAGTTGATGAAGTATGTTACTGCTCCTGACTTCCCAACGGGAGGAATGATTTATGGTTA
Organism: Marinigracilibium pacificum; assembly: GCF_012926615.1. Taxonomy (GTDB): domain Bacteria; phylum Bacteroidota; class Bacteroidia; order Cytophagales; family Cyclobacteriaceae; genus Mangrovivirga; species Mangrovivirga pacifica. The sequence continues at coordinate 78,066 of NZ_JABBNU010000010.1, forward strand.
TCAAGGAGTTATGAATGCCTATGAGACAGGTCGAGGTAGGGTAATCATGCGTGCGAAAGCAACGTTTGAAACTTCTAAAACAGGAAGAGAGCAAATCATTGTTACCGAAATACCTTATATGGTAAATAAGGCTTCAATGATTGAAAAAACAGCTCAACTTGTTAATGATAAAAAAATTGAAGGTATCGCAGATATCAGAGATGAATCTGACAGAACAGGTCTTAGAGTAGTTTATGATCTGAAAAAAGATGCGATTCCAAATATCGTATTAAATAACCTTTACAAATATACCCAGTTACAAAGCAGCTTTGGTATTAATAACGTTGCTCTTGTAAAGGGACGTCCTCATACGCTTAACCTTAAGGAACTGATCAAATACTACGTCGAGCATAGACACGAAGTAATAGTCAGACGAGCTGAGTATGAATTAAAAGAAGCTGAAAGAAGAGCTCATATTCTTGAAGGATACCTTATTGCCCTTGATAATATTGATGAGATTATTGAAATAATCAGGGCTTCAAGAGATCCGGAAATTGCAAAAGCAAAATTAATTGAGCGATTCGAGCTTTCTGAAATTCAAGCAAAAGCTATCCTTGAGATGAGACTTCAGCGTTTGACTGGTCTTGAAAGAGAAAAGATCGAAGCTGAATACAAAGAGGTAATGGCGACAATTGAAGAATTGCAGTCATTATTAGCAAGCGAGGAGAAGAGAATGCAGATGATTAAAGATGAAGCGCTTGAACTAAAAGAAAGATATGGTGATGAGCGAAGAACTGAAATCATCCATGCTGCCGGAGACCTGACAGTTGAAGATATGATTCCGGATGAAGAAATGGTTATAACTATTTCACATCAGGGTTACATCAAAAGAACTCCTTTAACAGAGTATAGAACTCAAAGCAGGGGAGGAGTCGGATCTCGTGGTGCTGTTTCTAAAGATGAAGATTTTACTGAGCACTTGTTTATTGCCAGTACACATAATTACTTATTAATCTTCACTAAGGAAGGAAAAGTATTCTGGATTAAGGTTTATGAAATTCCTGAAGGAAGTAAAAACTCAAGAGGTAGAGCAATTCAAAACCTTATTCAAATTACACCTGATGATTCAGTAAGAGCGGTTATTAATGCTAAAACACTTACTGATGAAGATTATATCAACAATCAATTCCTAATTTTCTGTACAGAAAAAGGAATGATCAAGAAAACTGCTCTTGAAGCTTATTCAAGACCTCGTCAAAATGGTATCAATGCGATAACAGTAAATGAGGGAGACAGACTTCTTGAAGTGAAAATGACTAGCGGTGATGACCATATTATTATAGCATCACAAAGTGGAAGGGCAATTCACTTCCATGAAAGCAATGTTAGAAGTATGGGTAGAAATGCTGCTGGTGTGAAGGCAATTTCACTGGATTCGGATAAAAAGGATCTGGTTGTTGGCATGGTTTGTGTAAATAGACCAGAGAGTAACCTGTTAGTTGTTTCTGAAAAAGGATATGGAAAAAGATCTTCCATTGATGAATACAGAATTACAAAACGTGGTGGAAAAGGTGTAAAAACCTTAAATGTCACAGAAAAAACAGGTTCTTTAGTTGCAATTAAAGAAGTAATCGATACCGATGATCTTATGATTATCAACAGATCAGGTATAACTATCCGTATGGCTGTTGAAGATTTAAGAGTTATGGGTAGAGCTACTCAAGGTGTTAAACTAATCAGACTAAACGATGGAGATGAAATCTCTTCAGTAGAAAAGATTGAACACATTGAGGATGACGAAGAGGAATTAACCGATGCAGAGGTGGTTAATGAAACTGAAAATACTGAAAACGAAAATAACTCAAATGAAGATTCATCAACCGAGGAAGACTCAAACGAAGAATCAAATAATGAATAACTGAACAGAAAGAATAAAAACAAAAGTGATGAAAAAAGTAATATTCTTAATTTCTTTTGCTCTAATAGCTTCCCTAGGTGTTGCTCAAAAGAAAAACGTCAGAAAAGCGGAATCTGAATTACAAAGTGGTAATCTATCTGAAGCAAAAACTTTAATCGATCAGGCTATAACTGACGAAAAAAGTAAAGAAGATGGACAAACTTGGTTCGTAAGAGGTGAAGTTTACATGGCTATTGCTAAAGCTGAGAATGGTGCTGCTAGTCCTGCATTTCAAACTGCTTTGGATTCATACAATAAAGTTTTTGAAATAGAGAAAGAAGGAAGTCCTACTTACTTTGTTACTCAGCAAAAAGTACAAGGTATCTATGGAGATTACATAAATAAAGGAATCAAAAATTTCGAATCTAACAATTATGATTCTGCATATTATAATTTCTCAACTGCTGAATTGGTAAATCCTGGTGATACCTTAGCATTACTTTACTCAGGTTATGCTGCACAAAATAGCCAGCAGTTTGACAAAGCACTAGAATCATATACAGGTTTAATTGCTACGGGTCATGCACAGCCAGATGTTTATATCTACGCTGCTAACATCAACATGACTAACAATGAAGATAATGAAGCTGCAATGGCTGTTATCAACAAAGGTTTAGAAAAATACCCTGAAAACTTAGATCTGTTAAAAACTCAGATTGATGTTTACAAAAAAATGGGTAAGACAGAAGAAGCAAAGCAAAGTCTTATCAAAGCGATAGAAAAAGAGCCAGACAACTATATCCTTCACTATGTTTTAGGTGATATCTATGACAAAGAAGGAAGTAAAGCTGAAGCAATTGCCGCTTACGAAAAAGCTGTTGAGGTTAATCCTGAGTTTGTTGAAGGTTATTATAATGCAGGTGTACTACATTACAACGATGCTGTTGCAATGTTGAACGAAGCAAACAAAATGGACATCAAAACTTACCAAAAAGAAGGTGCAAAAGTTGAAGCTCAGGCAAAAACTGAGTTTGAAAAGGCTGCACCATACTTTGAGAAAGTGTTAGAATTAAATCCGGATGAGTTAACAACTCTGGAAACTCTAAAAACTATCTACGTTAGAACAGGTGAGAATGATAAAGCTGAGAAAATACAAAGCAAAATTGATAGCCTTCAGTAATTCATTCATAATAAATATTTCAAAAGAGGGTGGCGAATGTTCGTCACCCTTTTTTAATTGCTTGGTCTAATATATATTAGTGCTCCAAAATTTTTAAAGAGGTAAAATGGCAGATCTTTCCAGAATTAGAAACTTATATTATCAGCATTTCGAATCGAAAGCTATTTTTTTATACTCACCAGGCAGAATAAATCTTTTAGGTGACCACACTGATTATAATTCAGGTTTAGTAATGCCTGCTGCAATCGATTTCGGAATTACGTTTGGAATAGGGAAAAACAATTCAGATGAGGTTAATATTTTTGCTGCTGACCGCAACGAAAGAATCTCTTTCAACATAAATAAAGTTGAAAAAAGTAAAGATAAAGAGTGGGCAAATTTCCTGCTGGGAGTTATTGAGCAATTTAAGAGAAGTGGTGAAAAAATCGGTGGATTTGACCTCGTATTCGGTGGTGATTTACCTGTTTGTGCCGGACTTTCTTCAAGTACTGCTTTAGAATGTGGGTTATCTTTTGGCCTTGACAAAATTTTTGACCTAGGATTAAGTAAAAGAGATCATTTAATAATGGCTCACAAAGCAGATAAAGAATTCATGGGGCTTAATCGGACCTACATGGATCAATTTGCAAACCTATTTAGTGTAGCTAATCATATTATTTACCTGGATTGTAAAAACTTATACCATGAACATCTCGAATTAGAGATGTCTTCATTCAGGTTTGTATTGTTTGATACTCAGATAAAATTAGACCTTAATAGTTCTGAATATAATGCCAGGAGAAAAGCATGTGAAGATGCTCTTGAAACAGTACAAAAATACCTTCCACAGGCTAAATCATTAAGAGACCTGACACCGGAAACACTTGACAAGATCAAGAATAAGATGTATCCTCCGCTTTATGAAAAAGCTTCCTTTATTGTTAATGAAATTGACAGGGTAGAAGAAGCTGCCAGAGATATCAGAAAGAAGAACTGGGATGCCTTTGGAAGAAAGATGTATGCTTCCCACGATGGACTGAGAGACATGTATAAAGTAAGCTGTCCTGAACTGGACTTTCTTGTAGAGCATTCCAAAAAGTTTGATAATATTAAAGGTGCCCGATTAATGGGTACAGGTTTTGGAGGATGTGTCATCGCCCTTGTCAAAATCAGTAATATTGAAGAAATGATTAACGATATGAAAAAAGCATATCGAAAGAAATTCGGTAAGAAACTGATTGCATACAAGGCCCGGATTTCAAACGGGACATCATTGATCTCTTAACCTTTTGAAAACCAACTTCGTATATAGTGGTAGAACTATCAAACCCTTCTGCCATGACAACCCTTGAAAAACTTGAGCAATGGGCAGATGACCATCGCCCATCCTGGCTATCATTTATTCGCATGCTATTGGGAATCTTTATAACTTATAAAGGTTTTCAATTCATGGTTAATATCGATCAACTCCAAAACTTAACAGGTAACCTCGATTTAAGCTTCGCAGGAGTTACTTTAGCACACTATATTGTATTCGCACATTTAATTGGTGGACCTTTACTTGCTTGTGGCTTATTTACCAGATTTGCAGCTGCCATCCAAATCCCAATTTTATTAGGGGCTGTATTTTTAGTTAATAACCCGCATAGAAATGAACTATTTGGAAATTCAAGTGAACTTGAAGTGAGTATCATTACATTAGTATTCTTATTAATCTTTTTATTTATCGGGTCTGGTAAATATTCTGTTGATTATTTAAGACATAAAGCTCAAGCCAAAAAGTTACTACAAAATAAAAAGCACCAAACAGCAGTAAATCACTAGTGTTTCGGTTACATATTCTACACAATTACGTGGAATATATTCTACAAATTTGATTATTAAACAGTAAATAAAGCCTCAAAATTAGTTTTGAGGCTTTTGTCATGCTTTTTGCTGTATATAAGGTATGGAAACTTCAAACACAAAAGAATATAAAAATTTAGGATTTAAAGAAAGTGATGTTAAACCATTAGTGGCTACACTAAACAAATTACTAGCGAACTATCATGTTCACTATCAAAAATTAAGAAACTATCACTGGAATGTTAAAGGTGAGGATTTCTTCGATATCCATGAAAAATTTGAAGTCCAATATAACAAAGCTAAAGAAAACATTGATGAGATAGCGGAAAGGGTCAGAGTTTATGGAGCGACACCTGTATCGACAATGAAACAATTTCTTGAAATTAGTGAAATTAAAGAAACAGGATCGGATCTGAAAGCTCATGACATGGTAATGGAAATCAAAAAGGATATGGAGATCCTAGATAGCTTCATGTATGATGCTGTAGACGCTTCAATTGAAGCAGGTGATTCAGCACTTGAAGATATGCTGAAAACGTATATAGCAGATCTTGAAAAAGATCATTGGATGTGGAGCGCTTTCTTAAGTAATTAATAAAATTTAGAACCAAATAATTTTAATGATATGTTAATTAAAAAAACATTTATTATGGTATGCATTGCCACAATGTTTATGTGGGGATGTGGTTCAAGCAGTGAAAATAGCGAATCTGTTCAAGAACAAACAGAAGAAGCTTTAAATGAAGCCAAAAAAGAATTCGAAGCTAATAAAGCAGAACTGAAAAAAGATCTTCAGGAAATGGGAGATGAAATTGACAGTAAAATAGAAAAACTTGAGGCTGATATTGAGAATGCTTCAGAAGACACTAAAGCAGAATTGGAAGAAGAATTAAATGAACTAAAGGATGAAAGATCCAAGATTGATAAATCTATGGACAAATTAGCTGATACTACTGAGGAAGGATGGGAAGAATTTAAAAATGAAACCCGTGAACTTATGAGTGATATTGAAAAAGGATGGGAAGATTTAAAAGACGAAATGTCTGAAATGTAAAACCGTTCATAATGAAAAAGACCATCACATTAATGTGATGGTCTTTTTATTATATAAAATATAGGATATTAAAGTCCTAAAATAATTCCGGCACTAAATCCGATTCCTGATGCATTTACGTATTGTGTAGGAAGAACTAGTGGCTCATTAAAGTTCTGATCTTCAGGATTTGGAGCAACATCTTCAAAAACATACTCTTTTGCAGCTGTTGGAAGAAATCCCATTAATGATTGAGTCTGGTTAGCACTCATATCAGTATAATCATATTTTGTAACTGAAGCATCTTTACTTTTTAAGCTAAGTGCCTTGATTTCAGTCTCAACGAAAACTTTCATTTTACTTGATACTGGATAGCTCACACCAAATACTCCAGAAAAACCTAATGAGAAAGTAGGGTTAACCTCTCCTTCAAGATCATAACGCTCTTGGTTTTCTATATCAAGTGCATAACCTTTTACTGTCATCTTTCCTGCAACAGGTACAATTACACCTAATCTAGAGTAAGGATTTAAACCTTCTTTTCCTAATGATAAAACTAATGCTGGAATAACATCAACACCTCTTATATATGATTTTGCACTTTCTTTGTAAGTTGGAGCATCTATAAATGCAGTTTCAGTTTCGCTACCATGGAAGTAATTAATTCCAAGATCAACACCAATATGCTCATTAAACATATAGCCGTATGCAATGAAACCTTTGAATCCAACACCTAAAGTACCACTTAAAAATTCAACAGATTGCTCTCCCTGATTGTTTACAGTTACTCCTATAGAAGCCTCTGACTCAGGTAATAAACCAACTGGATCAGTATTATTGTAAGGGCTGCTTCCACTTTTAAAAGTGTAACCACCACCAACTCTAACATAAGAATCCTGTGCGTTTGCACTAAATACACCCGCAAACATTAATCCCGCTAAAAGGAATCCATTAAAAATGTTTTTTACTTTCATATTGAGTTAATTGTTTTAATAATAATTCTGCATGCAGAATAAATTTGGTGCAAATAAGCTCTATTCTTTTCACAATAGCACCCCACTGTAAGAAAAAATAAAATATTATTCTAAAATGTAAACCCTATCATCATAACATCGTATTATTGTTATATAATGATTTTATTATGGGGATTACTAGAACAGATCTGTTTACCGAACGTCAAAACGAAATAGCTTCTTTAATGAAGGTATTTGCTCATCCGGCCCGGATAGCTATCATAGATCACTTATTACAATCTAATGCCTGTATAAATAGTGATTTGGTTAAAGAATTAGGTATGGCACAGGCTTCAATTAGCCAACACTTAAAAGAATTAAAAAATGCAGAAATAATTCAGGGAACCGTTGAAGGAACATCAATGAATTACTGTATAAACCCTACAAAGTGGAAAGTAATAAGTGAAATGCTTTCTACTTTCTTCGACAAATACAATCACAATAACTGTTGTTAACAAGAAAGATTATGAAAACTCCGGAAGAATTAAAACAAATCGTTAGAGAGAAATATAGTGAGATCGCAGAAAATGATCAAATGCTTAATGCGGCATCATGCTGCGGTGCCACAGATGCCTCAAAGGAAGTCTATAATATAATGACTGATGATTATTCTGAATTAGAAGGCTATAATAATGATGCAGACCTTGGACTAGGGTGTGGATTACCTACTCAATTTGCAAACATCCAAAAAGGCGATACTGTTATCGACCTGGGCTCTGGTGCTGGTAATGACTGTTTTGTAGCAAGACATGAAACAGGTGAGTCAGGAAAAGTTATTGGTATTGATTTTACCCCAAAGATGATAGAAAAGGCAAGAATAAATGCTGAAAAGTTAAGTTTCAATAATGTAGAATTCAGACAAGGTGATATTGAAGATATGCCAGTATCTGATGGTGTTGCCGATGTGATAGTAAGTAACTGTGTTCTAAATCTAGTCCCAGACAAGCAAAAAGTGTTTAGTGAAATATTCAGGGTATTAAAAGATACCGGGCACTTTAGTATTTCGGATATTGTTCTTGATGGAGATTTACCTGAGGCATTAAAGGAAGATGCGGAAATGTATGCGGGCTGTGTTTCCGGAGCAATTCAAAAAAATGATTACCTGGAGATGATAAAAAATGCTGGATTCAGAAATATTACATTACAAAAACAAAAGCCTATTAACATTCCCGGAGACATTCTTGAAAAATACTTATCTGCTGACGAAATTGCAGCCTTTAATAAAACGAAAGGTATTTACAGTATCACTGTTTATGGCGAAAAAGGAGGAAAAAAGATTAAAAGATCATTGCAAAATCTCCATGTAAAAGATGTTTCAGAAAATAATGAAGCATGTTGCGAGCCTGGATCAGGATGTTGTTAATACGAATTTAGATCATTCTTTATGTATAAAAAACTTCAAGATTACATCGATAACCTGAAAGGAAGGTTTGATGAAATCAGTGATGAAAGAAAGCAGATATTGAATAAAATATCTGCTTACATTAATCATACAGAAATAACCGGCATGAAGCCAAAATTACTTTTTGTATGTACACACAATAGCCGTCGCAGTCAGCTAGCTCAGGTATGGGCAAGTGTAGCCGCTGCAGATAGAGGCATGGCAGACAGAATACCTGCATTTTCAGGTGGAACCGAAGTAACTGCTTTTTATCCTGCCGCAGTGAATACCCTGAAAGATATAGGATTTGAAATAGATCATATTCCTGAAGGAGATGAAGAACCTGAAATTTATCAGGTTTATTATGACAAAAATGAACAACCTTTGATCTGCTTTAGTAAGGTATATGATGATGAAGCAAACCCAAAAGAGGAATTTGCTGCAATCATGACTTGTAGTTCAGCTGATAATGACTGCCCGTTCATCCCGGGTACAACTTGTAGAATACCATTAAGATATGAGGATCCGAAAATTTCAGATGGAACGAATAATCAAAAGCAGGTTTATGCTGAACGGTCAGACCAAATTGCACTTGAAATGGTATATCTGTTTTCAAACGTAGAAAAGACACCATTAACTTTTTCATAAGAAAATAATGACTAAAAAGAAGCTTAATTTTTTAGATAAAAATCTAACTACCTGGATACTTTCAGCGATGATTATTGGGGTAGGGTTAGGATATTTTTTCCCTGGGTTTGCTGAAAATGTTAATTCAATGAATAGTGGTACAACCAACGTACCATTAGCTATAGGACTAATATTAATGATGTACCCTCCTTTGGCTAAAGTCAACTATAAGTTGTTGCCTAAAGTATTTAAAAACGTTAAAATATTATCTATATCACTAATATTAAACTGGATCATTGGACCGGTATTAATGTTTGTGCTAGCACTGATCTTCCTTCATGATAGTCCTGAGTATATGACGGGAGTAATTTTGATCGGACTTGCAAGATGCATCGCTATGGTTTTGGTATGGAATGATCTGGCAGAAGGATCAAAAGAGTATGGCGCAGGACTAGTCGCATTGAATAGTATCTTCCAGGTGTTTGCATATAGTTTTTATGCCTGGATATTCATTACTGTTCTTCCTCCATACTTTGGTTTTGACTCAGCGGTCATTGATATATCAATTGCGACAGTCGCTGAAAGCGTGGCGATTTACCTGGGAATTCCGTTTCTAGCTGGTATTTTATCAAGAGTGATATTAGTTAAACTAAAAGGAGAGGAGTGGTACAATACAGTTTTCATTCCAACGATATCACCGATTACATTAATTGCTTTACTTGCCACTATCGTGTTAATGTTCAGCCTTAAGGGAGAATTAATAGTTGAAATTCCGATGGATGTGTTTAAGATCGCAGTTCCTTTATTGATATACTTTGTATTGATGTTCGTTATTGGATTTTTCATTAGTAAGGCAATGGGAGCGAAGTATGATGAAAATGCAGCCATTGCGTTTACAGCAGCAGGTAACAATTTTGAGCTAGCCATTGCAGTAGGTATAGCGGTTTTCGGATTAAACAGTGGACAGGCATTCGCCGGAGTAATTGGGCCACTGGTTGAAGTACCTGCATTGATTGCATTGGTAAATGTAGCTTTCAGATTCAGGAAGAAATATTATGGAAATGCATTAAATACATAATACTAAATGCTTAAAAAAAATATTACTTTAATTAAAAACACAGTCAGAAAAGGCTGTGTTTTTTTGTTGAATTAAAATTGTATATCCTCATTTGAAAGAAGGCATTTATAAACAAAAATGTTTAAGCAGATAAAGGTATGTTTTTGAAATCAACCAAATTAGCCCTACTTTAACTATTAACAAGCCTTTTGTAATTTATTGAATCACTTTAAGTTAAGTGAATGACATAACACCAGAAATAACTGATTATCAAACCCAAACCAATGCACCAATGAAAAAGATATCATTCCTTATTTATATTTTCTTTATTACGTTTACCGGGTTTTCCCAGGATAGAATAGGTAGCAAGAATTTCGCTACCCGTTCAGAGGTAATAGCTCAAAATGGTATGGCAGCAACAAGCCATCCTCTTGCTACACAAGTTGCATTGGATATATTAAAATCTGGAGGAAATGCCATAGATGCAGCTATTGCAGCGAATGCAACATTAGGATTAATGGAACCTACAGGAAACGGAATAGGAGGTGATCTCTTTGCAATTGTTTGGGATTCAAAAACTCAAAAGCTCCATGGTTTAAATGCCAGTGGCAGATCTCCAAAAAACTTGACTTTTGAATATTTCAAAACTAATAATTATGAAAAAATCCCGGCTTTAGGAGCATTACCTGTATCAGTACCCGGAGCTGTCGATGGGTGGTATGAACTTCATGACAAATTTGGAAGTAAACCAATGAATGAAATTCTTCAGCCAGCGATCAATTATGCGAGATCAGGTTTTCCTGTAACTGAATTAATTGGGTATTACCTGACAAGAAGTGCTGCATATTTTAGCAAGTATCCTGGTTTCGAAGAGACTTATATGATTAATGGAGAGCCATTAAAGAAAGGTGATATCTTTAAGAACCCTGATCTGGCAAATACCTATGAGATAATTGCCAAAAAGGGCAAAAAAGCCTTTTATGAAGGTGAAATAGCTAAAAAAATCGTCGAAATAGTACAAGACCAGGGAGGTTTTTTAAGTCTTGATGATCTGAAAGCTCATGAATCTGAATGGGTAAAACCAGTTTCAGTTAATTATAGAGGTTACGATGTTTGGGAATTACCTCCAAATGGCCAGGGAATCGCTGCACTGCAAATTCTTCAAATATTAGAGGGATATGATATTAGGTCCATGGGTTTCGGTTCAGCTGAATATATCCACACATTTGTAGAAGCAAAAAAATTAGCCTTTGCAGACAGAGCAAAATATTATGCCGATCCAAATTTCACAAAAATACCTGTAGAAGAATTACTTTCAGATCGCTATGCAGAAGAACGAAGAAAAATAATTGATCCTAATAAATCACAACCAAGTGTTGAAGCCGGTAAATTAAAAGATGGTGATACAATATATTTAACTGTTGCAGATAAGGATGGAAATATGGTTTCGTTGATCCAAAGTAACTTTAGAGGAATGGGTTCAGGACTGATTCCTGAAGGATGTGGTTTTATGCTTCAGGACAGGGGAGAGCTATTTACATTGGAAGAAGGGCATGCAAATGTTTATGAACCTATGAAAAGACCCTTTCATACAATTATACCTGCATTTGTAACAAAAGATGGTCAACCATATATCAGTTTTGGATTAATGGGAGGTAGCATGCAACCTCAGGGGCACGCACAGATTATTGTAAACCTGGTTGATTTCGATATGAATTTACAGGAAGCCGGAGATGCTCCAAGAATTAGGCATGATGGTTCTTCTCAACCGACCGGAGGTGAAATGACTGACGGAGGGGAAGTAAGTTTAGAAAGCGGGATTGAATATGATGAAATCAAACAATTACTTTTAAAAGGACATAGAATAAGATTTAGTAATGGAGGGTATGGTGGTTACCAGGCGATAATGTACGATAAAAATAATAAAGTATATTATGGAGCATCGGAATCACGTAAAGATGGTCAGGCAGCTGGGTACTAAAGCATCGAATAGTTACTAAATATTAAGGTATTGTCTTTTAATAATTGAACTTTACTAGGTTTAGATTAAGTGTAAATCAGTTTAGCAATTATTCAATTATTAGCTTTTGATTATAATAATTGATTCCCATATTTGCCCCTTCAATTTTTAAAACTATGAATAAACATTTTTTTATTGTTATTATATCTATATTAACATTTTCCTATGCTAATGCTCAGGATAACTACCTTCCGGCTGTAATTGTAAGCCTTCAAGGAGATACAATTTCGGGCAAAATTGATTATAAAAACTGGGGAAGCAATCCTGATAAAATCAATTTTTATAATGAAAACAAAAGGACGATTTATAAACCTTTCGAGATTAAATCATTTTTGGTAAATGATGAACTTTATCAAAGTGCAATTGTTCAGGTAGATAATAGCACTTACGATCTCGGAAATCTTTCGGATAGTCCAAATCCAGTCTCGGTTACAGATACAGTTTTTGTAAGAAAAATAATCGAAGGGAAAAGGGACTTGTTTTATTTCAAGACAAAATCAGGAATAATCAACCTATATATTGATAATGGTGGCAAAATTGAATGGCTGGAAAGAAAAAAGTATTACTACAGTAATAATGGAAGTAAACAAGTAATAGAAAACTCAAAATACAAGAATCAATTATCATTATACTTTAATGACTGTGACGACATTCATGGTTCAATAGTTAATTCCAGTTATACTTTAAAAAGTCTAACCAAATTATTTATTAAATACAATGAGTGTCATAATCAGGAGGTAATAGTCTTTTCAAAAGAAGAAAAAATTATTACCAAATTCTCAATACTTTCCGGGTTGAGCCAAACTACCTTAACTTTTAATTCAAGCCTTGATAACTATGCTTATTTAGTTGAGCCTGGAAAACAAAACTCAATTGATTTTATCTTTGGATTTGCAGCTGACATATTACTTCCCAGAAACAATCAACGTTGGATAATTCATAATGAGCTTTTATTATCAACATATTCTGTTTCATTTGAACATGAAAATGTAATGAATGAAAATAGAACCATTACAAATAAATCAACTATCGGAAATACATCTTTAGCACTTAATGTATTGTTAAGACATAAAATCCCTGTAGGTAATGTTGATATATTTATAAATGGAGGATTTTCGGCAGGTCTTTCTATTAAAAATGAAAATTTCAGTATTACAGAAGACACCTTTTATATTCCTGTTCAAACGACCGAAGGAGTAGCAATTAACCCTATAAGAACAGGAGAGAGAGGATTTACCGGTGGACTTGGACTTTCTATCAAAAATGTAAACATTGAAGCTCGATATCTTCGAAGTATTGGACCTTCAGTAATAAAAGACCTCGATTCAAATATCCAAAAAATGAACTTGATATTAAGCTATGAATTATAGGCTTGGTATAAACTAATTTAATTCATAAAGCTATCTAACTTTTAGGTAGCTTTTTGCTTGAATCAATTTTAAAGAAATTTATTATATCATTCATTTAATAATTCAGGGAATAAAGATATATTTGATTTATCCTCATAATCACTCATTTCAATCAAATCAAATACTATCTTTTGATTATCAACAGTTGAGTATTCCATCCTGACAAATACATATTTATGATTGAAATAGGAGGTTAGGATAGTGGTATTAAGTGTATTATCACATTCTCCTACAATTTTCAAGCATTGTAAATCACCTAAAGGAGTTGGCAAAAGGACCGTATCTGAAATTTTGTAATGACTTGAGAATGTTCTAATTCCCTGCCATTCAGCAATTTCCTTAATTGAATATGAAGATGGAACATCAAAAGCAAATGACCAGGTAAAAGAACTGTCTTTTGAAAAAACAACATAGGGGAATGGGCTAAATTCTAATTTTTTATAAAGTTTATTTGACCTGGGAGGATGTAACCAAATAGCTGAATCATTTACTGAAACACCAGTAGAAGAAGACATATTGTCAATAACCCATTCAATTCGATATTGTAAACTATCAAAAGTCCATTTTTTATTTGAAGTGATCAGTTGAATGGTATCTGTTAAATACTTTTCATTCAAGCTATCAAAATGATCAACTTTAAATGTGAATTTTTTATTAGAGATATAAATTTCAGGATTCATCACGAATTCGGATATATAATGCTGCTCATTACAAATTTCACTATTAATTGAAAAGTTTTCCGAACAGCTATAGCACAATAAAATCAGAGTTAATAAAACCCAATGTATCCGTTGTCTCATTTAATATCTCAGTTTTTACACAACTACAAGACTAATACAATTTTCTTATCTATCAAATTCAGGGATCGCCATAAGTCCACAGAATAAATATTACTGGTAATTAATCAAACCACAGGAAACAGGGTTAATCTTGTTTGTTGAAAATAGCGCATAAGAGGGTAATCAATTCTTTTTTAATTAACATAATGTAAATTATGTAAATAAATGGTAAAATTGAAAAGGAGCCATTAAAGCTCCTTAAATTCTGTATTTCTAATCCAGATAAATCACTGATCCAAAATATGAAGCCCTAACTGTATCTGTCGGACTATCAAACCCGTAAAAGGTTAACGAATGTTTCCCGTCATCAAATTTTTTATACCGAATATAGCCACCATATGTATCACTCCATGATATTTCATTGCCATCAGCATTCCACTGCTTTGAATAACTTGCTTTAAATCTACCTGTAGAAATTGGTGTCTCACCATTCAAACTACTGTAGTCACTTTCAGCTAATTCATTAGCATAAATTTTTAATGACATATATAAACCTTCCCCTTCAATTGAAAATCCATCTAAAGAATCTACTTTTAAATCATCAGTTAACAAAATTAACTCAAATTCATTACCAAAATATTCAGGTGATTCAGAATCATCTACACCATTATTTTTTAGTATTACTGAATTAATATTAAATAATTGTTCGCCTATCCCAATTGAATTAAAAGTATCAGGTTTTTCTTGGAGTTCAAGAGAATCATCTTCATCGCATGAAAAACACAATACTGTTACAAATACAAGAATCAAAAAATTATTTCTAAAAGCTCTCATAGTTAAATTATAAAATTCTCAAAATATTTTAAAAGTTAAAAATTACAAAATCCAAGTTGAAAATATGTATTTAAACTTATAAAATATAATATAATTCTTTAAAAGTCAGCAAAACATTACTGCCTTTCCAACATTTATGATAAGTTCTATTAATATTTTCAATCCATCATTTCATATTAATTCTGTCATCTCTAAACCTCTAATATTATTGGCTTTTCCTGTTTGGATCATTCTTTAACACAAAAAGCCTAAGATTACCTTTACAATTAATTTTTAGATTTATAGATTAATGGCTTATATTATTTATGTCTTCCCTTCTATTAAATTATGATTACAGTATTTAGAAAAATCAGACAGAAGCTTCTACATGAAAACCGTTTTACAAGGTACCTGATATATGCTCTTGGTGAGATTATTCTTGTTGTGATTGGAATTCTTATCGCTTTACAGATCAACAACATGAATTCTCAACGAATAGACCGTGAAAAGGAACAAGCTTATTTACTCGAATTAAAAGCTAACCTGATCCAAGATTCACTTTCATTAACAGAAGTAAAAAATTTTAATAAAATCAAAAAAAAATCTATCTACTCTTTATTACAAATATTTAATGACACACTAACAAATTATGATAGAATTCAAATATTTGCTCAAAACACTCAGGTATTTACAGATTACAGGGTATTTGAACCAATTAGTACTACATATTCAAACATGCTATCTGCTGAATCAATCGCAATAATTAGAGATAATGATTTGAAAAAGCTTCTTTCTGAATACTATGGTCATGATTATAAGCATGGTGTACAGGAAAGAATAATAATGATGAATCGTTATGTAGTAGATGAATTTTTCCCTGAATTCACCACTAGAGAAATGGTTCAAAGATCATTAAAATTGAGCACTGAATTACCTGAAATTAAAGATTTGGAAATTCATAAAAATCAACGCCTATTTTCGAATTTACATGGAATATTATATATCCTGGATTACCAAAACAATATGTTATCAAAAACAATGAATCTTAATCAGCAGTTGATCAAAAACATAAATGAATCATTAAATGACAAAAATTAACCTTTTTTGTCCGGTTGATTCAATTTTAGTCAAAGTGGTCATGGTTTTTCAAATAATATATTAAGAAAGTGCTTCCGGTTGTGGTCCTCCGGCAGGTCTTGATCGGTCTTCGGGCAATGGAACGAATTCCTTGTTATCATTTGGTGGCATTAATATTCGCCCTTGTTTCCAGTCTTCTTTTGCCTGTTCTATCCGGTCTTTACTACTCGAAACAAAATTCCACCAGATGTACCTATCTCCAAGATGCTCGCCGCCCAGCATCATTAATGTGGTCACTTCATTCGCTTTAATTACAGGATCTTTACCTTTAGAAAATACTAGAAGGTTTCCCTCAGGATAAGATACCCCCTTGATATCTACACTTCCTTTCACTATATAAACACCACGCTCGCTATAACCAGTTGGTATTCCAAAATGAGCACCCGGCTCTAGTTCGACATGAATATAAAATAATGGTGAAGTTGTCTTCAGGTTACTCTTTAATCCATATGCCTCACCAGCAATAAGTCGCATCCAGATACCCTTGTCATTAAATATTGGTAATTGATCTGATGTATAATTAATGAAAGACGGATCTCCTTCCTCATCTTTTTCGGGTAATGCTACCCAGGTCTGTAACATTTCGAGCTTCCCTCCTGCGCGAATTGCCGGGTCTTCGAACCGCTCGCTATGCACAATACCTTTTCCGGCAGTCATCCAGTTTACCTCTCCGGGTTTGATGATCTGTTCTATTCCCAGGCTATCCCGGTGTGTGATCTTTCCACTAAATAAATAGCTCACCGTAGATAATCCAATATGAGGATGTGGTAATACATCATACTTTGAAGCTTCGTTTTTTGGCATACTGACAGGCCCACCATGATCCATAAAAATAAATGGACCGATCATTCTTCTTATTCGGTATGGCAATATTCGCCTGACCGTAAAACCAGAGGTAATTTCGGCTTTTCGAGCTTCAATGATTATATCAAGCATTTGGATGTAAATTAAGATTATTAATTATTCAACATGAATTTTACTTGCGTTATTTTATATGCTTTAAAAACGCATCAACTTTTCCCTTCAATTCACTATCAAGCTCTTCGTTAACAACCTTTCCTTCTTTAAAATTATCATAGAACTTAGGAAGTGAAAAAGTATCCACCACTTCGGCTCCACACTTTGGAAAGAATCCACTTGCTGCACTCATCACATTTCCACCGCCATATCCTCCGGGGGAGGTACTCATTAATAACATTTTCTTTCCACCGAAAATATTCAGATCGACCCTGGATGACCAATCAAAAATATTTTTAAAAGCTACCGTATAGCTCCGGTTATGCTCTGCCATCGAACAAATGATTGCATCTGCATCAGCAAAGTAAGCCCTAAACTCATGGGCTTCATCAGGAATGCCATTTGCCTTCTCTCGATCAATTGAATACAAAGGCATTTCAAAATCATTGAGATTCAGCCGTATAATTTCATATTGATCCCTATCCAACATGCTTAAAACACAATTCACAAGCTGCATATTTATCGATGTTGAACTATTACTTCCGGCAAATGCTACTATTTTAATCATCTTTAATGCTAATTGTTTCTATCATAATTTAAGATAATCATTTATTTAGCAATGGCATAATAGAATAGCGAAACGCAACATTAATTTATCGCAATACAACTATAAAACATTTATTGAACTATTCCGCTACCAAATGTGCTTTAATGACTGATGTAGAAACTTCAATCGTACTTCCGGCATTAAATGAGATATAATCATCCAGCATCCCATCACTAAAAATCACCCCATTTTCAGGCATCGCTGACTCAATCAACAATTGATTTTCTTTATTAACTATCCCTGCGACAATATTAGCCGGTGATTTTGGGCTTTTATATGGTTCTCGAACAACAAAACACAAATCATCATCATCCCAATTCATTTGATAGCTCAATTCTGATTGATTACCTCCAAATAACTTATTAAGCCCATTCAACTCGTTAAAAACAGAACTTAGCCATCCAGAAGAACCAGCTCCGGTAGAAATAATCAGTCCACTTGATGATTGAAATTCTGATTTTCCACAATAGTTTATAACATAACCAGCAGACGTATGATCTTTCTTCCCGATAAAGAAATCATTAAACGCTAGTAGTTCCTGACCATCATTTAATAATGCCTTCGCCAAGGTCACCTTGTTAATTTTCTTTTCATTTTTCAACATCATGGTTAAGGCACTTTGAAATGTATTGTTATCAAATGAAAGCAAAACTCCAGAATATCGATCTGTATCCGGATTCACTGCTATTATAGGACATGTTCCTACATATTTTGCAACATTGGCGACCAATCCATCACGACCCACTACAACAATAATATCTGATGCGTTAAATATAAACGATGGTATATACCTTTTACTCAAAACCATAGTTTTAAGCATCTTTGTCGCTGATTTTTGAATCTGAGAAAGACATTCATAATAGGTTTTATGCTCTTCTTCAAAATCGCTGAAATCACCTCCGTTGTGAATAATATAAAACATGGCCTGTGCTTTAGAATTAAAGCGTTCTACTAAAGCATCAAGCCTGGTTTTATCACTTACGACTACTATTCTTTCGAACTCCATTATTTACAAGGGTTTCTAATAATTCCGGACTAATATTTAATGTACCGATTTTGCCTGCATTCTCTGCCAATTCCCGAAATGCCAAGGCAATTTGTGAACCTGAATCAGTAGAATTACTCGTCAAGGCATTAATCAATCTCCAATCCATATCTTTGTATGGCTTTACCATCGCCTCAATGGCATAGCCATTTGCTTCAGCAGTTTTCTTTTCATTACTAACCTGTTTGTCTATCAGGTCTTGCTTTTTAGTTTCCACCGAAATATCAGCATCCACTTTCATCTCCCTGATTTGACGTTCATTTTTCGCCTCGGCAACTGCTCTTTCCATTTGCTTCTCAGCGATTTCTTTTTTCTTCTCCTCGACTGCAATTTCTGTATTAAGTTCACTTTGCTTTATCATTCTCTCTTGCTCTACAGAAAAATTTCTTCGCTCGTATATCGCCGAATCTGCTTCTTTTAGTAAAGATTCTCTGGTTTTAGCTTCTAATGCCCGCTTTGTTTCCGGACTGGGCTTTATCGCCAAGATGCTAACACTCAACGGTTGAATGCCCAACTGATTAATAGTATTTGATTGATTTAAACCTTGAGTGATCACATTTTCTATTTCTTTTGAACTACTTATTGATTTCACAAGCCCAATTTCCCTGATAAATCCGGCTGTAGCCGTTTGGGCCTCATTTATTATGCGTTCATTAAGTTTTTCAAAATCATCCTTTTTATATTTTCCTTTATCATCAACTGTAAAATCGAGTAACTCGGCCAGTTGTATAGGGTCTTTAATTTTATAAGTGATTTGACCTTGAATAGATATTTCCTGAAAATCATTGGTTGTTTCAGTAAAGATGAAATTCACATCGCTACTACCTAATGGAATTGCCACGATAGAAGTATTCGGAGCAAAGTAAAAAAATGATAATCCTCTTCCCTCCTTGAGTTTAATCCCATTTTTATACTGAATGACATAGGTCATCGAATCGAATTTTATATAATTTATACCGAACATGATCCCTTTAATTTTTACTTAACAATTCAATTACCTGATCCCAGTCTGAATTTGGGTCGAAACCTGCCTTATCCTCAAATAGCACATTGAAATAGGGCTTCTTTTCATAATAGCCATACTTCTTACTCTTTACCTCCGGATTTTCATTTACATGGTCAAAATGAATTCCGTTTTGTTCAAAATAGGCAAGGTATTTACTTATTTCATGTGGATGAGAACAAGTAAAAAGGATACTCGTCACATCTGACCGATGTGTAATCATTTGCATTGCTTCTTTTGCTCGTGGATAAAATTCGGTTGGAATTTCATCAGCTGACCAATTGGGCTTTATGATTGTTTCATGAATATCAAATGCCCAAAATGTTTTATCCCAGTTTTTCTTTTTAGCATTATCAAATGCCTTGATTATTGCTTTTGTTATCATAGTACTAAGGCTTTATTTAAAACTTTGGCATTTTCCCTGACTTCTTCGAAAGTATATTCTTTCACAACCTGGCCATCCTCGAAAACTGTCACCAGTTCGTCTTTTATTAATGGATAATCTTCTGAAGAAACTGTAATGAATTCATCACCTTGTTTGATCAGTTTCAACCGGCCTCCTTTACTTCGTTTAAAACTAGAGGTAATCTTCCCGTTCTCATCCATTTCAACAGGCCTTTTCTGTACAATTACCTCTTCTCCATTTATTTCAGCATAACTACATTTTAAGGCATATTTTTGTGTGTCCCGATCCAGCTTTTGAAGAAGTGCTCCTCCCATTCCAAGAACAAGATTTTCAGCACTAATCCCATTATTTTTAAGCGCAGCATATATGTCAATAATAGCCTCATAGTTTACACCATCGCCCTGGATAACACGAATTTGTGATGGGAGCACTTTGTATCCTTTCTCATTTACTGTAAATCCGAATTTTTCAAACAGGATATCAAAAATTCGCAACAAGGTCATAATAGGATCACCACTGTCAGGTCGAATAACCAATACCCCTTCCCTATCCAATATTTCCGCTTTCAGGTTTTCTCCCCAATATTGATCACAAGCCCTAAAAATATCATAACTATCTGATACACAAGCCACCAATCCGGTTGGAAAGGTGTTTAAAACATGCTTAAACAATTCCAGTTCACCAGATTCTCCTAAAAGTGTACAAATACTATGCTCTGTAGCCGGAATACTATTTCCATAAACCTGATCTGTATTATAAAATCGCCTGGCCAAAACAGAACCAGCAAGGGTATCGCTACCTCTGAAATTTATCAGGTGGGCACTACCTCCCAGTCCTGCGCTTTCAACACTACTAACCCCTCTAAACCCAAAGTCATTAAGCACATACTCAATCCCCGCTTCTGAACCTTCAGATGCTGTATCATTGAAAAACTGAGAGATGACTTTTTTTACTTCGCGACTAATGGTTGCTACAGTACTTGGATACCAAACCTGCATTAATATAGTCTCTAGAAAATTTGTTAACCAATAACAGTTTGGGTCTGTATTTTCAATGGTCATCAACACATTTTTTACACCAACAGCTGTGCCTTCCGGAACTGCCTTTATACGGACAGGAAGCTTTCCATTGTGCTTATCTAAAATATATTGAAACTTATCTTTATCAAACACATCATCTCTTCCAAAGACATCTTTTAGAAATGGCTCAGCTTCATCAAGATCTTGCTGAGTAAATGCCATACCTTCCAAATATTCTTTCAAAAAATACTGAAGACCATAAAAAACTGTATTATCAAACTTCCCCCCTCTGCTCTCCAGGTAACTATACACTTTGGTAGTTCCTGGATAGTAAAGTTTGTGGTGAGAATATTTATAAGCATCGGCGAGTAATATTAGGTTATTTTGTCTCATATCCATTTAGTTTTAAGGTTTCAACCTGGAAATATTTATTCAAAAGCAGCTTAAATAAATGTTCATGCTCTTTACTTATTTCATTGCTAATAATCATTTGCGGTATATCACTGATAGAGAACCACTTAAGTCGATCTATATCATCTTGTGGTACAGGCTTTCCAAACATGTAATCACAGCTAAAAAGCGTGGTTATAATTTTATCTGTCTCATTTTTGTACCTCCAGTCATTGATTTTTGATGATGTCTCATATTTCATAGGTCCAACTTCAATCTGACCGCACTCTTCCTGTAATTCTCTTTTAGCTGTTTCTTCAAAACTATCATCTGAAGGATCAGAAAAACCCCCGACAAAACACCACTTCTTCTCACTGGCTTTCCAGCCGAGTAGTATTTCTGTTTTATTATTTCTGAAAATTGCAATATCTACTGTGGCATACGTTTTAGGATATTGATTATGGTAAGCGTAAATTATACCAGCCCTAAAATCTTCTGAGCATAATGCCCGATCTCCATACTCCCCTCGCAATTCAGTAGCATTTATTTTACCATGTTCTGGAAGTTCTATAGTCTCAAACCTACCACTGTAGTAAGGAATAAAACTGTCTCTGCTGCCATATAGTAAAAATTGTTCTGTAGGAAATGTGGTAGATAATAACTCATCCAATAGCTCTGACCAATTTTGATCATTAGGTTGATCTCGTAATGGTAATACCACGATATCCGGATAGATTGATTTGATCATCTTCTCTCTGGAATGATAATCAAGAGGGTTTCTCCTGCTACCGCAAACCGGAGCGACTCCTAAAATTATTACCAACTTAGAATGGGCTGACTTTACCTTTTCAATTAAGGTTGTATGTCCATCATGTAAATATGGACTTTGAAATCGGGCGATTATTACTGCTGTTTTCATCAATAATTGCGTTACTTATACGCAAATATAAATATGCGTAATTAAAACACAAAATAATTTGTGTTATTTTTACACTAATAGCAGTAAAAACATAAAAAAAGGCTCAAAGAGCCTAGATTTCGAAGTTAATTCCTTCTTTTTTTAGTTTATCGTATTTTGGTTTATTGAATTTAAACAGATTTCCTGGCCTCCCGGCTCCTGATAATTGCTGTTTTTCATCGGTTTCTTCAAGAAAACCAAATTTCATAATCTTTTTCTTAAAATTCCTTCTATCAATAGGACGATCTAACACAGTTTGATATAACTTTTCCAGTTCAGAAAACGGAAATTTCATATCTAGCAATTCAAACCCGATTGGTTCGTAAGTTATCTTTCCTTTAAGGCGTTGAATTGCCACCTCTAAGATATGATTATGATCGAAAGCAAGTTCCGGTAGTGACTTTATATTAAACCATGCCGCATCACTGGCATCTGTATCGGCATCAAGTTCAAATACATCAGGCTTAACTAATCCATAATAAGCAACTGATACTACCCTGTTTCTGGGATCTCTATCTAACTCTCCAAAGGTATAAAGCTGTTCCAGATAGTTTATTTTTACTCCGGTTTCTTCATTAAGTTCCCGGCTCACCGCTTCTTCTAACGATTCATCATCCTTAACAAGACCACCTGGTAATGCCCATTTCCCTTTAAATGTATTGCCCTTTCTTTTAATTAACAATACGGAAAGTCCTTCATTAGATGTATAACCAAAAACAACCGCATCAACTGCGACCTTAATATTTTGAGATGTTGCCATAAAAACAAAGATAATAATTTACGTAAATAATACGCTAATTATGATATCTTTCTGGCCACGATCAATACGTTAGTTGGTGGGTTATCAACTTTTTCAAATGAAGAATTAAAAAGCTGAACCTTATTATCAAATCGATTATCAACAATCCACTGATTGGTGTAAGCATGAGTCTCCTTCCCTATTGTAAATCCGACGTCCTCTAAGGCCTCCTTCCAATCATTAATACTCCAGAAACAAAACCGTTCATGCATTTCACTCATCCAGTTATCCGTATAATCTTTGGTAAGCATGAAATCAGCAGCATCCATATACCTCAATTTGATATACTTCTTGCCCTTGGCATTAATTACAGAATATTGAATTTGATCATTCTCCTGCTTCCTAAAATCCTTGGCAAATCGCAAAAATCTAGAATATGTTGACAATTGATTTAAGTATTCAGTCAACTCTGTGTGATTAGAAAACTCCTTATCAAAATCATCATTTATGCCATCTTCTTTATTTAAAAGCATTAAAACTTCCTGATCGCCATCAACAGGACCAACCACATCCCGATTTATCCAAACACCACCAGGAGCAAGTTCTTCATACCGATTTTTGATAAACTTCAATAAATCTTCCCGGCTTCCATACGACTCAATCTCATGAGTTAACGAGGACGTATGTATTGTATTCATTGATTCTTTTTCAAATACCAATGAAGTGACAGCATTCTTTTGTGCAAAAAACACGTTTGGATTTTTAAACTCACCATTATGTTTTCGCTGAGTACAAATATCAAACAGCTGCCGTGCAACCTCTATTCCATAAAAATCAGATTCTCTTAATGCTTGTTCTTCGCTAGCTTGCTTAATCCAGGATCCGACGGCACAACCAATATCACCTATTCTTCCAGCTACTATAAACGGACTGGTATCTTTGAATTTTATCTCTGCGATTTCGTCCATTTGCCGCACATAGGTATTGTAATCTCTTGACTCTGTGATATCTCCGTCTTCTCCGATAATTGGATCTAAAAGAATTGTTTTCACTTTATCAGCTAATGAATATGTTAACCAGATCTTTCTTGATGATGTATGAATAACATCAGATTGAAGTTCGGTTTCCGAGTTTGACAATTCCTCGATTAAATCCCATGGCAATTTATGGCTATATGATTGTTTAGAATAATCTTCCAGTTCTGCAGGCAATACAGTAAACCCTAGTTTCAAATACATATCCAATACCGGTGTTGAACAGATAACTGCTGTATTTTCAGGAGTTAAGATCAATTGCTGATCGCTTTGATGCTTTATTTGCTTTAATGTGTATTCAGCAAAGTTTTCAAGAATACCAACATCATCAATTCCATAGACGTAAACAGGCAGGTTCAGGTCTTTACTAAACTCCTGGATCATCATAGCTCTTAAATAAAATGGTATCGGGTTTCTTTTTGTACCTGAATGATTTGCAGATGTAACAGCAAACACAACACCTTCTATTTTCTCGACCATTTCTAATTCGCCCCCATTGACATCTTTTAGGCCTTTGAGTTGTGAAATCAGAATATTTGAAACGTATTTGTATTGAAATGTTGTTAATAAATGGTGTCTTCCCGGAAAAAGTAAATACATAAATGTCTGGCTAAAAGTAAAAAATCTTAAATCAAATATAATCATCCATGATTAATTGATGATAAAGAAAATACATTTCCTTTTATTTATCTGTTCATAGTGACAATATTCATTCTTTAATGCCAGGAATATTTATGTGTTTTCTACTATATAAAATGCTTAGATCTGATTTAAATGTGTATTGAGTTTACTATTAATTCAAACATTAATTGCTCCCGATCCTTACAGATGTCATTGTCAATGAACCTCCCACAGGTGCATCATTGAAGATATCTATTGACTCATTTTTATCTGCCAGGGCTAAAGAATACAGCAATGGTAAATAATGATCTGGTGAAGGTATTGACAGATTAAAAGAACCTCCCTGTTTATGGTAGTTAATCAGTTTTTCGTGATCTCCATCCAGGATATATCTTTTCATTTTCTCATTTGCTTCAATAGCCCAGTCATAGCCAAAATTATCATTTAACCTTCTCCAGTCGACTTGCCTAAGATTATGAACCATATTACCACTACCAACAATCAAAACACCTTTTTCCCGGAGTTTTGCTAATTCTTTAGCTAAATTATAATGGTATTGAGCATCTTTAGTGTAATCAAGGCTCATTTGAATTACCGGTATATTTGCATCTGGGTACATATGCCTTATCACTGACCAGGCACCGTGGTCTAGTCCCCAGTTATGATCTAATTCTACCTTAGTAGTTTTAATCATTTCTCTTGTTTCCCTGGCTAAATCCGGATTACCAGGAGCCGGATACTGAACTTCAAATAATTCTCTGGGAAACCCTCCAAAATCATGAATGGTTGGTGGATTCTGCATTGCTGTGACCATTGTACCACGTGTTTCCCAATGAGCTGATACGCATAATATTGCAGTCGGCTTTTGAATTTCATTAGAAACCCGTCTGAATCCCCTGACAAATTCATTTTCTTCAATAGCATTCATCGGGCTTCCATGTCCTAAAAACAACACCGGCATTTTATCAGTCGGATCAAATGATTCAGTCAGTCTATTTAAATTTTTTAATTTCATTGCTACCCCCGTAAATGGCATCAGAGCCAATAATTTCAGAAAATTTTTGCGATCCATTAATTAATAAAATTTCTATCTACATTGGCCAAAACATACCTATGAATCAGAATAAAGTATGGCATCAAAATTAAATGATACCATACTATCAAATAAATTAATTAGCTATTAAGCTAATGCTGCATCTACATTCTTGAATAAAGGAGTTGTTGGTCTTCCTATAATTTTTGATAAATCCATTTTATCATCAAAAAGATCATTTTTTGAAGCACTAACATCAAAACCAGCATACACTTTGGCTAATTCTTCAGGTAAACCCATTTTTTTAAGTTCCTCAGTATATTCCGATTCAGACAAATTGGTATAACTAATCTGCTTACCAGTAACTTTTGATACCTCTTCAGCTAAATCGTTTAGAGTAAACGATTGATCACCAGCTAATTCATAAGTTTTACCTTTATGGCTATCATCAGAAATTACTACCGCTGCAGCTTCTGCATAATCTTCTCTACTAGCGGAAGAAATTTTACCATTTCCGGCACTACCTATTAATCCTCCGGCTTCAACTGATAGTTTTAGATTACCTGTATAATTCTCTGTATACCAACCATTTCTCAACAATGTAAATGGAATACCTGATTCATGTAACTTCTGTTCAGTTGCAAGGTGCTCAGTTGCCAGACTAATTGAAGATTGATCTGCATGAAGTAAGCTGGTATATATAATCCATTTTACACCTGCTTCTTTTGCCGCATCGATTACATTAGCATGTTGCTCTGCCCTCTTACCAATTTCATTTCCTGAAATCAACAACAGTCTGTCAATTCCAATCAATGCTTTGGAAAGGTTTTCAGGTTGATCGTAATCAAACTGTCTTGCCTCAATACCTAATGACTTAGCCTTTTCAGGATTGCGGACTAAAGCAACAAAATCAGCATTCACCTTCTTTTCTTTTAATTTTTGTACCACCAATTGACCTAGTTGACCGGTAGCACCTGTTATTCCGATTCTCATAAGATCATCAATTATAGTTTATAAACAACTTTAATTTTAATCCCACTTATTGCCGGTAGACAAAGCTCTATTTCCACCTCCGGTAAAAAACAATGATAATGCTCCAAATAAATACAATGCAGGAAGTTCGATGGCCCACCCTCCACTTTTTGTCAGGCTGGCTATATCACTTGAATGAGCGGTCAAAATGGCCACGATCATAGTAGAAATAAACAGTAAAGAGGCAATACGTGTACGATATCCTATTATAAGCATTATTGGAGCAACGACTTCCCCTAAATAGACACCGTATGCAAAAAAAACAGGTATACTAAATTGAGTCAGCAATCCTTGAAGACCATCTACTCCATGTTGTAGTTTCGCAATACCATGCAATAGCATCATAACACCTAAAGCTAATCGAAGAATCAATAAGCCATTATCAATACTTTAATCTTTTGAAATTGTCAACATATTATTATTGTTTTGCAAATTGTAAATGAACTATTAAATTAACATTTTCGGCTATTGTTGATGAAGTCGGATCATAATCCACATTATAGTCGAATCTATTAATGGTAGTTTGAGCTTTTAGTCCCAACTTTGTACCCTGTTTAGTTTCGACCTCTCCTCCATAATATGCATCAACTATTACATCCTTAGTAACATCTTTTATAGTCAGCTTTCATACAATAGGTAGTGATCTGGATTTCCCGTGGCTAATATTTTGGTGCTTTTAAATTTTATCTCCGGAAATTTCTCAGTATCGAAGAAATCCGGGCTCTTCAAATGATTATCTCTAGGCTCAACACTGGTGTTGATACTTGCTGCATTTACAGTAAAATCGAACTTGGCACCATTTAATTTATCATCATCTTTCACTAAGCTTCCGGAATATTCAGTAAATTTTCCATTTACAATGCTAATTCCAGAATGTTCTATATTAAAATTTATTGAAGAATGGTAAGGATCAACCTTCCACTGTGTTTGAGCAAATGATCCAATAGTAAAGATCAATACTCCCGTTAAAGTCATTAACTTTTTCATTTTCTAAATTTTAGTTCAATTATCTCTTATTGATTTTTTGATATTACAAAGGTCTATTAAAACCATAGAGTCCCGGTAATACAAATCGGAAGAGTAATTGTACTTTTAAGAAATTATGAAATGCTTATTAACATCAGAGGAACGATCATTTAAATAAGTTTCCTCATTTCCTTTCTAAATTCTGATGGGGTCTGCCCCGATTTCTTCTTAAATACTTTAGAGAAGTACGCTTTTTCATTATAACCAATTTCATAAGCTATTTCTGAAATATTCATATCTGTACTAGCCAACAGGTTTTTGGCTTCTATTAACTTTCGGGTTTCAATTATTTCAGAAACGCTTTGTTGCAGAATTTTCTGGCTTATAATGTTTAGATTTCTTGATGACATAAAGAGTTTTTCAGCATAAAACTCAACCCCTTCCTGCCTACGATAATTCTCTTCAAGTATTTGTAAAAAATTTGAAAATGTGACATTATGATCAGAATCATTCTGATTTATATCCTGAGATTTATTCTTTTCTGTCTCTACCATCATAAATAAAGCTCTGAGCAAATGCTGAACAATGCTTAATTCAGGGTTTTCCTGCTTTAATTCTTCATCGATCAACTCACAAATATTGACGAATCTTTTAAAACAACGAGTGTCATTTACTTCAATATTTGCCGAATTATGAAAAAGAGAATATAAATAAAATGTAAGGTCAGGAAGTAGTTCACTTTTGAAGCGTATTCCCCAAAGCAAACATTTGCCATTAACTTTTCGAGGTACCACTCTATGTACTTTCCCTTTGGTTACAAAGCTCACATACGGTGCTTTAATAACTTCTGATTGAAAATCAATGAAGTGCTCAAGTTCTCCCTCAATGCCAATCAGTAATTCCTCGAAATCGTGGTTATGAGGGTCATCAGGTGAAGAAGATATTTTATCTGCATCAGATTCATCTACTTTAAATATATGGATGAGTTTTTCCAATGGTTTTAATTTAAATCAGGAAATATACTTAACGATGTACAGCTATATATGATACATAATCATAAGTTTCTACTAATCTTAAATTACATCAACCACCCAGGTGACAATATAATCTTTTCCTGCTTTCAAATGAAAATCATACTTTCCTTTACTTTTCAATGGCACTGATAAAGTAAAATTGTCATTCCCATGATCTGATATTACAGGTGTTACAGATATTATCTTACTTCCTCTAACTAACTCAATACTTAGATCATCAAGCTTTTTGTTTGACTCCCATTTAATTGAAACTGAGAACTTCTCCCCCTTTTCACAACTGTTTTCAAATCTGGAGGGATTCACAGGCTTTATTTTATAACTAAAAGCATTTTTGTAAACCAGCGGACCATTTAAAAATGATTCCAAAGTGAGATAATTGTCAGTTAGAAGCCACGTTGAATCTAGTGGAAAATGACTCTTTGCAAACAAATCCGGATCGGCAAGAAAATAACCGTCATTATATTCTTTTATAAATTCTTTTTTCTGAGGATTAATACTTCCGCTTGACCAGGTTGCATCACAGAGATACCAATTGCCATTTAATTTTACAGCATTCCATGAGTGATTCGGAATGCCTTCTCCCCCAATATTTGCACCTACAGTTCGGCCAAATCCATTTATGACTCTACAGTCAATATCTGCTAATTTTGCTAATTCACTAACAAGATATGCATAACCGGTACAAACAGTTATTTTATCTTTTTGAAGTCTTTTCAGGACTTTCACCCTGAATTCATCATTCCAAACTTCTAATTCACCTGGCTTACTTATTAATTTTTCCCGCTTTCTTTTATTTAAAAGATAATATCCATAATCATTCTCGATATTCTGACAAACCCAGGTATATATAGATCTGAATTTTTCATGTTCTTCAGATAAATGATTTGTCAAATTGAATGCCAACAAAGGTAAATTATCGATATCATCCCCGTTATATATAGCTGCAATGCTGTCAGCTTTAGTATAATCAAATTTAGAAGACTCAAAATTCTGAGCAAATAAATGATGCCCGCAAATAATAACGGCAAATAATAATCCTATTCTCAGCATTAAAATAAGTTTTTAACTCTATCCCAAAAAGATGCTTTTGATTCATACACCATATTTACATCCACTTCACCTGTTATATCATATTCCATCTCCTTTATTTCAATTTCTATAGAAGATGAATTGGAAGGATTATCAATTTTGCGTTCACTGGATAAATAACCGACGGTACTAAAAACCAAAACATCTCCTTCTTTAACTCCTGATAACTCAAACTTACCTTCTATATCGGTCACTGTACCCCTACTCGTTCCTTTAATAAGAACATTAACTGCAGGTATACCCTCACCACTATTATCCTTTACAATACCATAAACGATAAATTCTTGTTCTGAACAATCTACAGTACTTTTAATTTCAAGATTGTTACTTTGAATAAGTTCAATCTTAGATTTTAGCTTATTATTTTCATTTGCAGTTAATGGTTTACTCAGGAGCATAAGTGAAAGTCCCAGAAAACCAGTTTTCAAAAATCCAATATCAGGAAACCGAAACTGCTTAGAAGGATTTTCATAAGTTCTTAATTGTTTTGATGAAAATCGACCACATGTCTTAGTTGAATTTGATTTAAAATACCGAACAATCTCTGTATCAGACATATTGGTAAAGTCGATTACATTTTTTTGACAGGACTGGCAAAAACCACCATTATTAGTTGGTGTAAAGTTTTCAAATTTCTCTGCACATGGATTTGAGATGGATATATTAAAATGTTTTTTCATAAAAGATTCTTTTTTTAGATGATGCAGAAAAAAATAAATTCCATAAAAACTTTAAAAAATAAATCTAAACTTAATTACCAATTCCAATTATTCAAATAAAAAAAGTCCATAATCATTATCATGGACATTATATTATACCACTTATAATAGATCTTTCAATTATGAATTCGCTTCAAATTATTATATATTTTTATAATAATTCTAATTAAAATTTACCCAATGATTAACTTCTTATCCTTCCCACCTTCTTTGTAATCAATACTAAAACTTTTCTGAATTACCTTTTCATCAAATGTCATTAGCGACTCCATGTCAAGAAGTAATCTGCCAAAAAATCGTAACCCAAACGGGGTTTTTAAAGGAGTCTGGGCTATTCCTTTCATGATTCTTTTAAACTTAGCTTTATCATAATAGGTATCAGAAAACTTTATAATATCTTCGAAATCAGCAACTAAACTATGAATTGTCTTATTCAAATTACTGATTCCCAATATTTTCGACACTTTATACCTGGAATAATATTCATAATTAGTTTTTGGGTCTTCAAAATCGGCTAAATCTTCAAAACCATTCTTTATTAACATATCCATTAATTGTTCTGCAGCAAAAACTTCAGACCTCCAATCATTTTTAAGGTATGTCATCCAGAATAATTTGTATAATATTCTTCTTTTTTCAATTTGATTTCTAGTATCAAATTCAGAGCCTTTATGTCTAATTTGATGCATTGCACCTGCTAAAGCAAGAGGTACCAGATTATTTAATGCGTTTTTAAAATATGGAATGAATTCATCAAAATCACCCATACCAACATTTAGACTTAGAGAATATTTTACATCTTTGCCATTACCTTTTAATACCTCATCTGAAATACGTTTAAAGTTTTGTTCAATTGAACTAAAAGGAATTATATCCCAGGTTGCAGCCCAATCTAGCATATCGTACAGCTCTTCTTCTCTGGTTTTTCTTTCTACAGATTCAAAAAATAAGCCTAGCGTATAATCAAACTCCTTAACCTTAAGATCGGCCTCATTATTTAGAAAATTGGGCATTGAGGCATCAAAATTTATGCGGTATAAATCAGAATTCCCTCCAAATGTTGTCTTCTTAGTCACTTTATTACCATACGCATTGACTTTAAATTGCCTTTTTGTATTCTTAATAGTTTCAATTTTCTCTTCATTAAACTCCCGGGTTATTCTACTACCAATATTAAAATCGCCAAAACTCAATTGTATTCCCAAAGAAATGTTTTCCTTTTTAACATCTCTTTTTAAATACTCTAATACGTTAAAAGACTTATTATCCTTCTCATAAGCTTCGATTAACTTATTAATTTTAAGTCCAATAAGATGTCTATGATGTTTTTGAAGATTTTTTGAGTCTATTTCAATCTGAAGAATTGCTTCGCCATTGTTAATTCTGCTATAATCATATGCAATTCCTAATGCCAGTTTTTGCTTTAATATTTCAACAAATTTGGATTTTGCCTTTTCCTTTAACTTTTCAAACTCTTTTGTAAATCCTTCAATACTTAATTCTGTTTTGAACTTTAAAAGATTAGAGGCTTTTGCAATTAACTCCTGATCTTTATCTGATAATCCTGAATCAATCTTTTTAATTAACGGTTCAAATACTTTATCATCAATCCCTACAAAAAACTGATTAACTAAAGAGTCAATTTGACTATTATCATCAATAGAAGCTTCAATTCCAGCCTTTATCCCTAACTCGACACTTCTATTGATACTTTTTGTGAGGCAAACTTTGTACTTATCCTTGCTAATTTTGATAATAAACAATTCAAAATCATCTTTAAGATCTACTCCCAATTTTACAGAAGCACCAACATCCGCTTTAATATTTAACTGCCCTGTAACATTCAGAATCTTCGAAATTACATCTACAGATCCTGTAAGAGCTTGTGCGTAGGTCACCTTAGCATCCAATGAAAGGCTGCCTCCTACCTTCATAACCATTGCTTCGTTTACTTCAAGTTTATCCAGATGTTCTTTACTAAACAGATGTCTGAAATTTTTTAAATCATCTATTATTGACTCAGAAACTTTTTTATCAGAAGAATGCAGTCGATAACTTTGAAATTGAAAATATCTTGAAACATCAACACCAAACCCCAAACTACCTAGTTCAACAGTTGGTAAGTTAGCTTTTAACTTACCTTCAAGAGTGTATGCTAATAAGGCTTTATCTAAATAAATCTTTTCATGATCAGGCCAATGCTTGAATAGGTTTTTCCCCGGATTATCAATTTTATCATCATCAATTTCATGGTCTTCAATATGATTGTATAAATGAATTTTTATACCTCCTGTGGCGCTCACATTGAAAATCACATCACTACCCATTGGTAGACTCAAATCTTTACTTTTCATCTCAACAGTAACAAGTTGAAAATCAAGGTCCTGATTATTAAGTGGATGACCAATATCAGGCAGTTCCGGTAATTTTGAAGTTATGTCCATAAGAGTAATATTTTGAAGACCAAATCAGGTTATATAATATTTTTAATTATTCATATTTTCTTATTCATTTGCTCCAGGCCGTTTCCCTACTCCTCTGATATTCACCAGTTTATTAAGTAAGTCAAACCAAAATGGGGCTCCTAAAGAAACAGCAAATCCACTTAATAGTATGCCTATTAGTTTAATAATAAAGCCTCCAAAACTATATACTGAAGATATTGAATTTACATGTTTGGAATTATTAAACTCCCATCCCAGAGGTAGTTGATAAACATTTACTGAATCAGTATATGCCTTAATAGCATTAAGCTTTGTCTCCAATTCTTTAATATCAACATTAGTTGAATCACCATTTTCATTAGGGAGAGATTTTAATTTATTAACAAGTGAAATATAAGACTCGTTTTCTACTGATCTTTCTGCCGCCAGCACTAACCTTTCTCTAAGAGTATCATTCTCATATAGATATTTTGAAACCATAAATAGATCTGCATTTGCTACTAAACAAACTCCTACAGATATTCCAATTATCCATGGACGTAACTTACTTTTATACGTGCCAGAAACACGTTCCATACAGTTATCAAACCAGTTTCCGATATCACTCCTAACCTTTTGAAGCTCGCCTTTAGATTCAGAAATGCTTTGTAAAAGACTAAACTTTAAATCATCAGGAAGCTGTTGAGATTTTTCTACCGCGGTCTTTAAAGAATGATGAGTGTAGGGTGAGAATCCATGAGTCTCCATTTGGATATTCTCAAGAAATGCTTCGACAAAATGCTTTGTAGGAATGTAGGAAGGTTTTCTACTCTTTTTGACCAGTCGTTCAATTAAGGAATGCTTAAGTATCTTATCCCCTAAATCAATGCCTTTTCCCTTATTATTTAGGGTATCCTTTACCCAGGATTCCAAATTTTCGGATCTAAATTTAAGGGCTGAGGATAGAAACTCCTGAATTGAAGAAACAACTATACTTAGTATAAAAAATATAAATACCAGACCTATTATCAGGTCTAACAAGTTTAATAAACTCATACTCATCTCAACTAAAAATGACTATTTGCATTTATGTATCTGGCTTTCAATGGCTCTAATACAATATAAAAAAATAATGATTATTAGTAAAATTACTGGTAAACTAAATGTGAAAAATATATAATAGTCTTCTTTCATTCCTGATAAAGACATCAACAAGGCTATTTATGGCTTTTTAGAAATGAAATAATGAAATGGGTTTTATAAAACTTTATAGTTAGGCTCCGGCAATTTGGTTAGAATGAGTTATTTCACCGAGTAGTGATACTGGTCTTCCTGCAACAGTGGAGACTATACCTGCCATTGCATAAAACTCTAATCCTTCAGGTGTTGTTGAAGTATTGTTTTCATCAATTTGATATTGATAATACATAATACCGAAAGAAACAGTACTATAACCAAGTGGAGTTGGTAATTTCCGAATTCTTTTTCTGTTTCCGGTATCATCTTCATTTCCTGCAGAACTTCCTTCATTCCACCATTTATGATATGATTCATTATAGAAATCAAGTTCCAGGAAATCCATCCAGCCTCCACTGGTCCAGATTTTGGAATTTCTGTAACGCAATGACCAATGATCCGGATGGTGATCTTGTTCTACTAATAAAACCATAGCTGTATCAAAAGATTCAGCTACGCTTGCATAGTCAAACTGGATATTCATTTTACCCGCTCTTTCCTTGTGAATAATGAAATTTTCGATTGGAGTAGCCATGACCATAAAATTTTAAATACTGACAAATTTTGTATTTATAATATAGGCTTAAAAAGTGTGCCACTCAATTCCCAAGCTTAGGCATTTTAAATTTTTATAAGTTATTTATATTATTATTTCAATAAAAATGTGGATTCATTATCTATATTAATACACTGTTCAAATTGTACCCTCGCAACAAAATTTATTCACCAATCAAATCCTTAATGTAATTCTTCCCTTTTTCAATCATTGAATCTAGTTGAAAGCTATTTTCTGTTTCAATAAGATTAATTGTATCACCGGATTGATAGTATTCATCGCCTTTTCCCAATGTTACCGAAATTCCTTTGGTACCCAATAAATCCCTGCTCTCAACATTAAACCTGGTATCTGTTGCTAATCTAGGAGTTTCGTCCAGGTTTAACTTGATAATGATCTCTCCCTCATTATTCATGCTTATATCATCAACCTCTCCAATTTGAAAGTCCTTAACCGTAACAATAGATTCTGTGGTTAATCCATTTACCTTACTTGTTTTAAGATAAATAGTCTTTTCATTTTTGAAACAGGCAGTTACGAACAATAAAACAAGTATCGACATTAATAAACGATTAGTCATATTTATTGTTTTTTGATTCAAGTACTTTATATCAGTTAGAATTATTTCTAAGTCTAAGTCTAAATTGATTTTTAAATGCGTTTTTCATATCCATCTTTTCCTCTTAAAGTAAATAACCATAAGAATTGAAATGAACAACATAATCCCCAAAATGATAAAATACCCGTTTTTATAACTCAGCTCAGGCATGTTTTCGAAATTCATTCCATAAATTCCAGCAACAAATGTTAAGGGAATAAATATTGTTGCCACTGTAGTCAATACTTTCATTATCTCATTCATCTTTTGACTTAAGGAAGCAAAATATATATTTGTAAGACTCTCAAGTGTCTTTTGAGTATTGTCAATCTCATCAATTGCGGAAGATGCTGTATTAATAAGGTCTTTAAAATACCTTACATTTTCCCGACGTATCAATTCGGTTTCTTCATTAAGAATATTTAGTAATACCTCTTTTAATGGCCCTAGGGCTTTTTTAATAATTTGAGCAACCCCTTTGAGATTTTCCAATGCCAAAGTTGTTTCTTCTGAAGGCTTTCTTAATATCTCCTTTTCTAATAAAGAGCATTCTTTATTCATTTCATCTATAGTAATAAAATAGTGATCAAGAATAGCATCAAGCATCTGGACGAGCAAATAGTCTATACTCCGCTTTCGAATATAGCCTACCCCTTCTATAATCTTATTTCTAATACTTCCAAAATGATCACTTTTTTCCTCCTGAAATGAAATAAGATATTTATCTCCCATTACAAATGACATATGTTCAATTAATACCTCGCCATTTTCACCTTTTAAGGGCGATTTAACATTGAGAAACAAATAGTTATCATCGATCTCAATTTTAGGTCGTTGTGTGGTATCTAATATCTGGCGTATAACTAACCTTTCCAGCCCATATACTTCTCCTATCTTTTCAATTTTTGAAACCTCATGAAGCCCATGAAAGTTCAACCAAATATTTTCACTAGAGTTTATTTCCTTTAGTAACGAATAATCATTCAATTCATTATTAACATTAAAATTCTCTAATGAATAAGTATATATCTGGGAATTTACCTTTTGAACTTTCTTTTTACCTATAAAAGTAAGTTCTGCCTTTGCCTTCGCTTCTGATTTCTGATTAGTGTAGAAATCTTGACCTATACCCGTAATATTTTGTAAACCCTTAAATAATAATTTATCCGGACGAAGAAATAATTTTGATTTCATACTAAAAGTTTTCATGTATCCAATAAATGCTATTGTGATATACTATATACATAGCTTAAATACTTATAAACTAAAGTATAAATCTAAAAAAACATACCAAAAAAATCAGTTACTCCTGGTTAAGGAAATTTTTTAATGCAAAATACCAATTAATTTCTTTACATTTAATTTCAACCTACACTTATAATACAAAAAGCTAATATTAACAGATTATTAGTTTTACATTTTTACATCTTAGTATATTAAATTTTCCTTGGATTGCAATAAAGACTCTACCGGATTAAAATTTATCCAATCTTTCTTAAACTCATTTAAAATTCAACCAGCAAAAATTCGATTTATATTAATCAAGTGTCTACGATAATGTATAATTTGGATGACTATTACTCTATTAGCTTATATCTACCAACCAATGATAATACATAATTCAATTTTTATTATTCTCTTTTTCTTTAGTTTGAATGCCATCGGACAGGAGATCGCTACTGTTAAGTCAGAAGTAATTCATTCTGAAATTTTAAATCAGGATAGGGAGATATTGATATACCTTCCTTTTGGGTATAATGAAAATACTTATTCCCATTATGACGTAATCTATGTGTTTGATGCTCAAAACAGAGAACTATTTGATTATGTTCACTCCGTCCCTGGTTTCTTAAATAATACTGGACGATCATTCATAGTAGTTAGTATAACATCATCATATTATGAAGAAACGGATTATGCAAGAAATCATGATATGCTTCCTCCTCCACGATATACAGAGCCATCAGAGTTTTATGGTGGATACTCCGGAAATGCTGATAACTTTATTTCATTCGTTGAAAAAGAAGTTATCAACCACATTGAGTCAAAATATCGAACATTAGGTAATAGACTAGCAATTGGTCACTCATTAAGTGCATCACTCATTCTTTATTCCTTGATCTCTAAAACTGGATTGTTTGATGATTTTATTGCTGTTTCACCCAACCTGGCCTATGACAAAGAAAGACTGGCTGAAGACCTGATAAACTTTAATTATTCAAAATTACAAAGCCCTACTTTTATCTATACAAGCCAGGCGAATGAAGGAATTAATTACTGGAAAGAATGGAAACCTGCATTTGAGAAAGTGAGTACATTTCTTTCTGATTCTTCCAGAAAGAACATCATTTATTATCACAAATCATTTCCAGATAATAATCATTGGAATACCTATATTTCAAGCATAAATGAAGGTTTGAGGCTTTATCTGGACTTTTATAGCAAAAATTATATTTCCAGGTTGTCAAATGAAACAATTCCATTAACCATTCAAGTGACCGTTCCAAATAAAGAAGATTCTGTATATATAACTGGTAATCAGGAATCACTGGCAAATTGGACGCCTGGTCAAATATTGCTTAGTCATAAATCTGATTTGGTAAGAGAAATAACTGTAAAAGTTAAAATACCTGTGGAATTTAAAATAACAAGGAATAAAGACTGGATGACTGAAGCCTACATTAGAGGCAATGAATTCATGGGTAACATTTCAATCATTGATAAAAATATAAACACTATAAAATTAGAAGTGCTTGATTGGAATGATTTGATGGAGTGATATGATAATAATAATCATAAGCCAGGTAATTATTGCTATTTAAAAAGTACACATAAGGCTAAATAAGAAAAGCACCGGAAATTCATCTGGTGCTTTTCTATAAATGAATAATAAGTTGATTTTATTTTTTAATAAATCTCTTAACGATCAAATTCTCGTCAGTCATTATATGCAAAGTATAAATCCCTCCTTTTAGTGATTGTACATCAAAACTAACAACTTTATCTATATCATAATTGTTAATTTTCTTGATCATTTTTCCTTCTAAATTGTAGATTTCAATAGAAAACTCAGATTCTATAAATCCTGAAGGCAATTTCACAGATATTCGATCTAATACAGGGTTTGGATAAACAATAGTATTTTCAGTCAATAGATCATCAATACCTGTAATCAAATCATCATTTACATCTAATAAATTAATGGTAATTATTGCTTCATCGAAATTGAAGACTTCACCATCTGAAACCTCGATTGTTAAAGTAAATGAGGTAGTCTGCTCATAATCCAAGGCTTCAGGGTTATTTACTAATAACTGATTACCTTCAATTCTAAACGTACCATTGTCATTTCCATTGGTTATCTGGAAAGTTAAATCATCATTTTCAGGATCTGAGGCAGATAATTCTCCAATTAAGGAATTAGCTTCGGAATTTTCATTTATTGTGAAAGTAGCATCTTCAATAGTAGGAACTTCATTAATA
This sequence comes from Marinigracilibium pacificum, assembly GCF_012926615.1. Taxonomy (GTDB): domain Bacteria; phylum Bacteroidota; class Bacteroidia; order Cytophagales; family Cyclobacteriaceae; genus Mangrovivirga; species Mangrovivirga pacifica. The sequence continues at coordinate 117,163 of NZ_JABBNU010000010.1, forward strand.
TTTAATACGTCAATAGTAATAGTTTCCTCAATCGTATTAACTTCATCAGTTATCTCAACTACTAAAGTAAACTGAGTGCGAGATTCATAATCAATAGCAGCAGTATCAATAACTATAATTTTTCCCTGATTATCAATTGTAAATGAATTACCAATATTACCAGATTTAATTGTATAAGTCAGATAATCCCCTTCCGGATCTTTATAATAAAGGTACTCGACAATATGGTCAGGTAACGGATTTTCATAAACCTGAAATGCTGTAGGTCCATCAAGAACAGGAGCTTCATTTATATCTCTAACATTTATTTGAAATGTTCTAAAATAACTGGCACCTTTGTTATCAACAGTTTTCACATAAATATCATAAACGAAATCATCTTCCCAATCTGTTGAAACATTGATTATCAATTGATCTCCATCGATAGTAAATAAAGAATTATCTTTATCCATTATACCATCACCCTCTACAAGAAAATATTCATGAGTATCTTCAACATCTGCATCAACAGTTGTGAATGTCCCAATTACTGCACCAACTGAATTATTCTCATCAATAACAGTATTTGAAAGATTGATATCAGTTGGAACTGAATTTTGAATTTCAAATGTATTTAAATCATTGTGATAAGTCGTGGTAAAGAATCCTGTATAACCAAAACCAAAATAAGCTTTGGAATCTATAACAAATGAAATACCATTTGGCCTTGAATCAGAAGAGGCTATATTGAAAATATCTCCCTCGCTAGTAACATTATTGGTAAAAGGATCATATTTCACCACTGTTTTCTTATTACCATATGCAATATAAGCTTCTCCAGCCAGAACAAATGATGAGGCATCATTTATACCTAATGAATAATCTGCGAATACCTTTTCAGTCCATTTACCAGTAGACGGATCAAACTCTTGCACATCGCTGTATTGGAAAGTCCCCCCGTCATATGAAACTCCACCGATTAAGTAACCTTTGCCGTTTAATGCAAAACCTGTTGCTGATTGTCTTGGATCACCAGAAAAAGCACTTGTTTGACTCCATTGGTTGGTTGCTGGATCATATACCCAAAAATCACCTAACGGCCCGTCAGTTCCTCTTCCGGTTCCGACATAGGCTTTACCATCAATTACAAAAGCAACTGCACTGTTACGAGCTACTCCACCAAAATCAGCGATTGAAGTCCATTCGTTATTTACAGGATCATACTTGTAAAAATCTTTAAGGTAATTTCTAGATTCATCTGAACCTAGCCCAACATAAGCATACCCATCGATAACAAAACTTACAGCAGACCTTCTGGCTACACCAGGAAAATCGGTCATTTGAGTTGTGTTATTGGTTGTAGGATCAAATTTCCACAAATCCTTGTAGTAGGTAACACTTCCGCTATTACCCAATCCGATATATCCATATTCTCCTATTGAAAAAGAAATGGCATAGGCCCTACCGGCTATATCAGTAAGAGTTACAGATTCAGCTTGTTGATTGGTATTTGAGGCAAACGTTTGGGTTGAAAAATAATTTAGTAAGAATGATTGAAATAAAAATAATAGTAAAAGTTTCTTCATAATTAATTGGTTGATTGAAAAATTGAAAAGCGGTGTGAAATTAATACGTTATGATTGGAATTCAATGAGAAATAATAAAAGTATCGGATAAGTTTTACCTTTAAATTGATTAACAAACTGAATTACCGAACCGCTATTAATTAATCCTTAATCAACTATTAAAAATTCATCTTGATGTTACAAAATCTTTCTTATTTGACTATTCTATCCCTATCTTTATCCATTATTAAACCATGAATTTAAACCATGAAAATATATAATCTTTTAAGCTACTCTTGGTTAGCAATGGCCATCTTGTTTTCATGTAATCAACAAGAGGATAGTAATACTTCCAAAGAGAGCTCAAAAAATAAGGTTACAACAGAAAAAGTAACTATTGAAGATGTTGAAAGAGGTATCCGTGAAAATATTGCCGAACAAACTAAAGCTGGAAATGGCTATTTCAAATTCAGTAATGATACCACTGATTTTAGCCTCAAATTAGTTCGAGTCCATACTGAGTACTTATCAATTCTGGGTCCAAACGAGTTCTTTGCCTGCGTTGATCTGGCCACAGAAAACGGTGATGTGTATGATGTTGATTTCTTTCTTAAAGGATCTAAAGAAGACATGACGGTTACGCGTACTGACCTACATAAACTTAATGGCAAACCATATTATACATGGAAGCAATCTGAAGATAAAACCTGGAAGACTGTCCCGGTTGAGCAGGCTTCAAACAAGCTTCTAGGTGTAATTGAAGGACAGGACAACTTCTCTTTCCTATATGAAGCAACCATTCCTGAAATTGCTGATCAGGCTGAAATCTGGATTCCGGTTGCTAAAAGTGATGAGTTTCAAACCATCGAAATCAAAGCAATCGAAACTCCGGATGTTTATAAATTAATTAGCGATCCTGATTTTGATAATTCCATTTTATATATGCCTTTGGATGCCTCTCATAGCGGAAAGAAGATTACAATAGAATATCAGGTGACCAGACTGGAAAAAAGTGCGTATGAAGATTATGAAGATCCTTCAACTTATTTAAAGGCAAACAAGCTTCTTCCTATTGGTGACCGATTCTCGGTAATTGCTGAAGATGTTATTGAAAAAAAGAATGCCTCTACCCCACTTACAAAGGCACGAGCCCTCTATGATTATGTAATTGAGGAAGTTCGATATGCCAAGCAAGGCACTTACGGTACCGGAGATGCTAATTATGCCTGTGATTCAAAGTCTGGAAACTGTACTGAGTTCCATTCATTATTTATTTCATTAGCACGCTCCGCTGGTATTCCGGCAAGATTTGCGGTTGGTGCTGCAATTCCATCATCCAGAGTAGATGGCGGGGTTGACGGCTATCACTGCTGGGCTGAATTCTATGCTGAAGATAAATGGTGGCCTGTCGATATCAGTGAAGCTGATAAATATACAGCTCTCGCTACGTATTACTTTGGCCATCACCCGGCAAACAGAATTGAATTTAGTAAGGGAAGGGATATAAAACCTGAGATTATGCCTAATTCAGGACCAATTAACTTTCTTGCTTACCCCGTATTAGAAATAAAAGGTGAACCAGTGCGCGTTGACACTAAATTCACCTTTAACAGAAACAATTCCAGTATTTAAAACCAGATATTACTCTGAGTCTCCGTCATCATCTGATGATGGATGCTCACCTTCTGGGTGTTCTCCTTCAGGATGCTCACCTGCCGGATGTTCCTCATGAGTGCTATCTGATGAATGTTCGTGATCATCTGAATGATGCTCCGTTGACTCCTCAACTTGCTCTGTAACATCATCAGTATCGCTAGACTCTTCCTTAGCTGTTCCGCAAGAACCTAAAGTTATCACCATAAAAAATGCCATAGCCAAAAGACTAGTGCTTAATGATTTGAATTTTTTAGTAATCATAAAAATATATTAAGGTTTAAATTCAATTGTGATTGCAATTTATAATATAAATATAAAAAAGTAATTCATTAAATCAATAGCAAAGCATTCTTCACATAATTGAAAATCATTGTATGAGTCCAAAATTAACTAATCAGCTTATTGATTTGGCTTTTATAGGTCTGCCCGATTGGAATTTTAAACTCCCCAATAAAAATTTGGTTCCCATCAATTTTTTCTATCATTGGGACAGCTATCAAATACGATTTATGTACTCTCAAAAACTCAAATGGAGCTAATTCTGATTCATAATATGAAATTTTTTCATGGCTGATAATCATATCATTATCCAGATGAATTTTAACATAATTACCATAAGCTTCGACAAATAATATGTCTTTTACATTTACTTGATGATACTTTTTATCACTTTTAATAAACATCCTGGAATCACTATTCCTAATTTCTTCTGATATAACAGGAGATTTTTGTGAGGGTATATCTTTTGTTGCTTTATTTATTGCCTGAACCAACCTGTCAAAACTAAATGGCTTTAATAGGTAATCAACTACGTTTAATTCGTACCCTTCCAAAGCATATTCTTTATAGGCTGTAGTAACAATTACCTTTGGTGGTGAGGATAATGTTCTTAAAAAATCAAAACCACTTAATTTAGGCATGTTAATATCTAAAAATATAATATCGACATGAACCCCACTATTCAATAATTGAATAGCCTCCATTGCACTATAACAATGTCCTACAATTTTTAAATGAGGTAACATCCCACAAAATTCTTCTATCAGATCATGGGCTAATGGTTCGTCATCTATTATTAAATATTTTATCACTCTTTAAAGATGGTTAATTCAGCTCGGTAAATATTATTCTCTGTCAAAGATTTTAATTCATGGTTATCCGGATATATCAACTTCAACCTTTTTCTCAAATTTTCTAATCCGATTCCTTGCTGTCGATTTCCATTTTCAGGTTTTTCAAAGTTGTTTTCAATAATAAACTTGAAATATTCAGTATTAGACTCTAATTCAAGGTTTATAAATGCGTCTTCTGAAATAGTTTCCACACCATGCTTAAATGCATTTTCAAGTAAAATAATAAATAACAATGGTGCTATTTTATCCGGTGAATCAATATCAACATTAAAATTTATATCAACTTGCTTATGATATCTGATCTTATGAAGGTCAATATAGTTTTTTAAATACTCTACTTCATCCTCTATGGGTACAAGCTCCTTTTTTCCCTCATAAATTGTATACCGCATCATATCTGATAATTTCAAAACTACTTCTGGTGCTTCATCTGATTTTTTAACTGTAAGTGAATAAAGATTATTCAACGTATTGAAAAAGAAATGTGGGTTAACTTGTGATTTTAGTAAAGCCAGCTCTGCTTTTGTTTTTTCTGCCTTCAACGTTCGCAACCAGACCCATTGCTCATAAATCCATAATAATATAAATACCGGTATCGGAATCAACATATACATCAGTGCCAATTGCTTCTTTTCAATCTGGTAAACAGAAAAACTATCAGAAAACAACCTTACAAATGCCCAATATGAAAACGCTAATACATAAATCCCGATAATGTAGTATTTGTATTTCCCAAAAAAACTGGGAAATAACAGACTACTGACACCAATCCAGAAGGTAATCAATAAGAAAATTGTCACCGGATTATCCGGAATATCTATCCACGAATCGATTATAATAAGAAAAACTAAAAGTAAACCAAATCCTAAAAATTTAAGCACAGCGGTCTTTCGCCTTTTTAATTGTTTAAAATGATATATCGGAAGGGAGATTATTAACCACCACACCACAAATAAAATTATGTTTACTTCTACCTCATCAAAGTCTATAATAATAAATCCAATAGCCTCGAGAATGATAGCAAGTATAATGGTTACCAAAAGGCCATAAAAAAATGGGCGTACCTGATTTATCAATTTAGTCATGCTTCAAAATTATGATTTAGGTAGGATTGACCTAATTATTTTGATGTAATGGTTCATTTTTTATTTGAACTCATCATTTATTTAGTCAAATCCCTTTACACATCCTTTCCACTAATTACATCCTCAATCCATAGAGGTTGGTCATATTAATTTTTACTGATTCATCTCCCCTCCTAAATTCAATTTCAATCAAGCTAAAATTAATTATGAACACTCTTGAAATATCAAATTTATCAAAAACCTACCCTAACGGTGTTAATGCTCTATCCAATATATCATTATCAATTTCAAATGGAATGTATGGTTTACTCGGAGCAAATGGAGCCGGTAAGTCTACTTTAATGCGTACAATCGCCACTTTACAGCAGCCTAACTGCGGATCAATCAAATTTAATGGAATAAATAGTATCGATAACCCACAATCACTAAGGTCTCAATTAGGATACTTGCCCCAGGAATTTGGTGTTTACCCCAAAGTTTCCACTTTGAAATTACTTGACCATATAGCGATTTTAAAAGGTATACTTAATAAAAATGAGCGAAAACAACAAATTGAGGCTTTGTTGGTAAAAACAAATTTATATCAACATCGAAAGAAATCTGTATTTACTTTTTCAGGCGGAATGAAACAACGATTTGGCATAGCCCAGGCCTTATTGGGAGATCCAAAACTTATTCTCGTTGATGAGCCAACTGCGGGTCTGGACCCCGAGGAAAGAAACCGGTTTTTAAACCTGTTAAGTGAAATTGGAGAAAATGTCATAGTAATACTTTCGACACATATTGTTGAAGATGTTCACTCCTTATGTTCCAGGGTAGCAATATTAGATAATGGCGCTATTATCAAGGAAGGAAAGCCAAATGATTTGGTAAATGAATTAAATGGCAAAATCTGGATTAAAAAAATAGATAGATTTCAAAGGTCAGCACCCAATATAAATGGATTCATTTCTTCAAGAGTTATAGGTGGTGAAACTTTGGTCAGGATAAATTCAAATTCATTTCCCGGATCTGATTACTCCCCGGTAGCCCCTTCCCTCGAAGATGTCTTTTTCACTACTAAAAACAATTCAAAGACACCTCAAAATCGATAAGATATGCTATCAAACCTGATTAAATTTGAATTTTATTACCAAAGAAAGCAATTAACATTAGTTGTTTTATCTCTGGTATTCATGCTTATTGGTTTACGTTTGGGCAGCCAGGGATTTTCTCCTGCTGATGTAAACTATGATTCATTTTACCAAATTGGTTATATAACCGGAATCATGACACTGGGAATCCCCTTTATAGTTATGTTCTTTACAATCAGCGGTATAATTAGAGATAAAAAGCACCATTTTGAACAAATCATTTATAGTACATCTGTAAATAAGTCCCAATATTTCTTCAGCAGATTATCAGGAATACTTGTTTTTAGCATATTATGTTTTAGTCCATTTCTGATTGGCTTTTATCTGGGCACATTTTACCCTGGCTTAGATCCTGAAAAAATTTCCGGTTTCAATTTCTATAGCTATTTCAGCAATTGGTTCATTTTTATAATTCCGAATGTATTCATTTGCACTGCATTTATATTTACTGTATCACTTTTAAGCAAAAATGCTTTAGCTACATATGTAACAGGAATTTTGATCTATGCTATTTATATGATGAGCTCATTAGTATTGAATTCACCAATAATGGCCCAATCAATACCTTCAACTCCTGAAGGACTCATGATTGCATCATTGGCTGATCCGTTTGGTCTGGCTGCCTTCTTTGAACAAACTCAATATTGGACTCCTTTTCAAAAAAATAATCAACCGATACAGTTCGTAGGATTCTTATTATGGAACAGAGTGATCTGGTTACTCATATCCATTGTGATTCTATATGTGGGCTACAATTATTTCTCATTTCGAAAAATCAATAAGAAATCTAAAAGAAATAAAATCAAAACAGAGCCAATTCCAAGTGTATCTTATAATTCGGTTTCACCAAACCAGTCGTTAATGATGAAATTTCTGATTATGAAATCTTTAATCAAATCAGATTTAAGCTTCATTTTCAGAAACCTGCCATTTATAGGAATTATGATAATCTGGGTAACTATGGTGATCGCAGAAAACTATGCCAGAATTGTTGATGGAGGGGAATATAACAATAGTATGTACCCAACAACTAGTCTTTTAATTGGTCATTTCACAAACATCCTGACATTTATATCACTTATATTGATCGTTTTTTATAGTGGAGAATTAGCCTGGAGAAATAAGGAAAGCAAAATAAATGAAATTATTGATTCAACACCTGTTTCAAACTATCAGATATTCATTTCCAAGCTTATAGTCTTAATAAGCCTGCCTTTTTCATTAATTCTTTCAGGAATAATCTTATCAATTTGCTTTCAATTATATCTGGGTTTTTATGAATTTAAATTGCCCCTTTATCTTTCAACATTTTATTTTTATGGTTTAAGACTATTATTCTATTGTTTTTTGGCGATATTTATAACGCAGTTAGTGTCAAAAAAATATCTGGCAATCGGAATCACAGCTGTTTTAATAATACTTTTTGGAAGTTTTCCTGAGTACATAGGTATTAATACTCCACTTTTAAAGCTAGGTCTGGCCCCTATACCATCATATACCAATTTAAATGGCTTTAGTATTTCCTCCGAAGCTTTTCATTATTATGCCTGGTACTGGATATCTTTTGGATTACTCCTGTCAATTATTGCGTTTCAATTATTAAACCGAGGATATTCATCTTTAAAATTCCGGTTTTCGAGTATCAAATGGAATAAAAATCGACGGGTATTTAGCATTCTGGTAATAATTAGCTTTGTGGCCTCTGCAACAACAATTCACTATCAGGTAAATATCAAGAACAAATACCTTTCAGTTACTGACATACTTGATCGAAAGGAACAGTATGAAAGAAAATTTAAACAATACGACAGCTTGAAAAGATTGAATCATCAGTCATGGAAAACAGTTATTGACCTGTACCCTACCGAACATCGTTATTCCGTAAAAGCCAAACATCAATTACAAAATAAGAATGAAGTCCCGGTTTACAAGGCTTTTATTAACGAACGCACAAAACTTTCTCATCTGGAGATTGAAAGAGGTTTGATTACCGATTATGATTCAATCCATGGCACCTACATAATAGAGTTCAGGGATGGAATTTTACCTGGCGAAATAATTACCATGGAATATGCTTTGGAAAAAACATCCACTGGTTTCGATCCTGATAGATCAATAATTGAAAATGGTAGCTACATCACTTTCAGGGATTTTGAACTAATGCTAGGATATAGTAGTTCCAAAGAAATAGAAAATGCCTTTGAACGAAAAAAGCGAGGTTTACCAGCAAAATTGACTATCCATGGAGATGAGCATCTTATAACCAGTGAGAGTAATGTTGAAAAAATCCCTTTTGAAACAATTATTTCTACTGAGGATGATCAAACAGCTATTGGCCCCGGAGATTTAATTAATCAATGGACAAGCAATGGAAGAAATTATTATCAATATAAAACTCCAGTTAAAGTAATTCCAACTGTAGGTTATTTTTCAGCTAGGTATGGTTCACAAATGGATAATCACAGGGGAATTTCTATCGAACTATTTTATCATCCTGAACATGTCTATAATATTGACCTTATTGAAGAAAGCGTAAAGCATACATTGGATTATTGCCTTGATAATTTTGGTCCTTACCCTTTTGATCATATTAGAATTGCCGAAATACCGGGACATTGGCCTTTTGGTGGATTTAGCCATCCTGGAACAATCAGTATGGTTGAGGATCGCCTGTATTTAGTTGATGTCAGAAATACAGAGACCTTCAATCTGGTAGCCAAACGTACAATTCATGAGGTGGCTCATCAATGGTGGGGAGGTATTTTGACACCTAAAATTGTTGAGGGAGGTTCAATTTTCGTAGAAGGTTTTGCAAAATATACTGAGTCGGTAGTTATAGAAAAAATGTATGGCAAAGGAGCAAGCTGGCAGATTGCAAAAACAGCAAATGACACTTATTTCAAAGGTAGAGCTTATTCAACTAAACCAGAGCCTCCAATTTATCTGGAAAACAATGAATCTTATCTGGCTTATGGTAAGCATTACACTGTCTTGATGGCAGTCAGAGAATTAATTGGTGAAAATAAGGTTAACCAGGCGATGAAAACTTTAATTGACAGACATCGAAATAATAATGGCCTTAATTTGATATCAATTGAATTAATCGATGAACTTTATAAAGTCACTCCTTCAGAATATCATAGTTTAATAGATGACTGGTTCAAAAAGACAATCCGATATGATCTCTCTATAAAAAGTTCAGATGTAAATAAACTTTCTGATGGAAGATATGAAGTCACTATAGACGTTTCTGCACATCGATATGAAACATTAGATACCGGAGAAGAAAAGAAGATAAAAATCAGCGAACCAATTCCGGTTGGTTTATTCACTAAACACCCTTCATTGGTGTCAAACGATCAGGATATCTTATATTTTGAGTCCGAAACAATTATTGAAGGTGAGCAGAAAATGAAGATAATTGTTAATGACAGGCCTGAATTCATATCTATTGATCCGTATGGAGCACGATCTGACAAAAACATGTTTGATAATTTAATAAAAGTATCAGAATAGATCTTTAAAAAAATCAACTAAGGCATCATTTGGGTGCCTTAGTTAGTTTTACCCAATTCTAGACTCAGAATACAGGTCATATGCTGCAATTAATGACTCCCTTCCGGTAGATTCCCCATAAGGTTCATACTGGCTAATTTTATCTCTTGATTCAGCATATACTGGCTTATAAACCATGTCAGCTTCATCCCAGATGATAAGCATGAAATGATAACTCAGTTTGCTTAAACGGCCTTCTTCCAACCAGTTATCAAATTGTTCTTCATCAAGTGATTTTGGAAACCCCGCACCGTCAAACATATCAATAATATTTATCTAATAATAATTGACCGAAAATTAGAAATAACCACAATATCGAGCAACAAATATTATATCTAAATCAAATTATCATTCTGAGTCATAATTAAAGAATCTAACTCCTCATTTAACTTCATAGCCTTTTTATATAAATAAATATGAGCATCTAACTCATTAATACTGAATATGAAATAATTTTTGATTAATAAATTACCATCTATGGAACTGATTGCTTCACCTTTTTCATAATCAATTTGATTAACAATTAAAGGAAAGTAATTTTCATCAAGTGCCTGTAAATGATTTTGTTGAGCTTCATCAATTACATTATATAGTTTGTATAATCTGGTTAGCTTTCTTTTAAGTGAAAGGTCAGTTATTAGCTTCAAATCACCACTATTAATCATAGACCTGTAGGTAATATCATTCGGTGTAAAAAAATAATAATTGCCGATTTCCATAGCATACATAACTAGAGAATCAATAGATACAGTTGGCTTTTGATACAATTGTGAAGCCCTGATCATATTTTCCTGCTTACTTATACTATTACTGATATTTTTCTCTAAAAGTGAACGGTCTTCCTCTAGTTCATTTAAAAATTCCCTGTAATAACCATTTAAAATATCTCTTTCTTTTTTTGAATCTGCCTGTGTGTTAAGCCAGAATGCAATTGATACACCAACAATTACAATTAATAATTCGATTAGGTAATTGAAAATTTTACTTTTATTCATTCCAATGATCGTGATTTACAAATAAAATATACTTTAATTTTACCAACCACGATAAATAATTTTAAAAATTCTTGGCCTTAAATCAATTATTGAAGGTTATCTGTCAATCCAGGCTATTTTCACAATTTCATCAGTATCAATCCTGAACTCTCCAAATCTTGAAGATCCATTTACAGTAATTGCCGGTGGCAGGGCTGGTACAACTAAGCCATCATACTCGATTTTTTCTGTGCCTTCAACTTCATGGCTAGCCAGCCAGACATCAATAACACTTCCATTCTTCTTTATTATCTGCAATCTGGAGCCAATCGGAACCTTTTCAATAGATTTTTTTACTTCTTCCTGTGTCATGTTTTTATTATCAGAACTAATAATTCCTGGCTGTTGTTTTAATAAATTTACTCAGACTATCAGGAATCAACCTGGTAATCTCTTCCTTATCCACTTAATCTGACCATTATGATTTGACTCATGTTCGCATACATGAAACCACTTACAATAATTATTTGTGGGCCCCCAATACCAATCTTCGTCTACAGCCAAAAGCCAATCATCATCCCTTCTTTTGAATTCATCAATAGTATTTTGTCTCACTTCAGTAAGAATATCTATATAATAAGTAAGCTTATGTCCATTAATCTTATTTCTGGCAGTTTCCCCTAAATTCATTGCGACATCCCATTGATCTTTAATCTCCTGATCCCAGGTACCCCATTTCATATTATCGAATGTATTCAATTGATAATACCTTTCTGTAGCCGCCAAATGCAATAACATGGCTCCAATTGAATTCGAATCTTTATCAAAATGAAAATCCAGCTGGTCTTCGTTTAATTCCTTTACAGAATTTAAGACTGCACCTCTCATCCAGTTCATCATTGAATACATTGAACCTATATGAGGAGAAAATCCTTCCTTTGGACCAATGATATTTACATTATCAGGATCAAAATTATTGGCCTTATCATCACTCTTAGCAAACATATTTAGAGGAAAGGAAGCCAAAGACATTGTTAAGACTCCGGTTGATGTCATCATAAATTTCCTTCTGGAAACTGAACTGTTATTTTTTTTCATGTTGGTGTGGTTTGTTAAAATTTAAAATACAAAAATTATTACCATTACAGTTAGTATAATTGGAGAAAATGGTAGAGAAGTTCACCGTAAACTCTTGTTTTATGAATTTGATAATATTTTAATTATCAGAATGTTATAGATTGCAAAAAAAATAATCAGAAGAACTGACAACCATCATACTTAAAAAAAGTATAAGTATTGAATGATTGCCAGAGGATTCCAACTCATTTTAGTCCTCTTTTATTGAAATTTGTTTAATACTAAACTCCCTCAACTTTCGAGGAAAACTTCCTTATTGTGACTAAAGAAAGAAAAGACCACTTATTACTGATATTGATTCTGGGATTGTTGACAACTGTTGGTCCTTTTTCTATCGATATGTATTTACCTGCTTTTGGTGACATAGCTAAAGGTTTAAATACTGACATAAGTCGGGTTCCTCTGACACTTTCCAGTTTCTTTATTGGTTTAGCAATCGGTCAATTAATCTATGGTCCTGTATTAGAAAAGTATGGAAGGAAGAAGCCTATCTACACCGGGATGTTGATTTATGTATTAGCCAGTATAGGTTGTGCATATTCAACAAGTCTCAACGAAATGATTGTTTTCCGGTTTTTCCAGGCATTGGGAAGTTGTGCCGGGTTAGTTTCTGCCAGAGCTATTGTCAGAGACCTGTTTAAAGGGAAAATGGTTGCCAAGGTATTTTCAACCTTAATAATGGTTGTTGCTATATCGCCTATTATTGCTCCTACAGCTGGGGGATTATTAAATACATATTTTGGGTGGCAATCTGTATTCATCGTCTTGGCAATTACCTCGGTTTTAATACTTATAGGAGCAGTAATTGTTCTTCCGGAGTCAAATTCGGGCAACAAAGCATATTCACTAAATATATTATCAGTTTTCAAAAATTATGGAAAGGTAATTAGCCATCCTGTATTCATTATCAATGCTTTGACTGGTGCAATCGCTTACTCAGGATTATATGCCTATTTGAGTGGTTCCCCACAGCTTTATATGGATATTTTGGGTTTAACAGAGCAGCAATATGGATGGATATTCGCATTAATTGCCTCTGGCTTAATTGCAGCAACTCAATTAAATAACAGATTCCTGAGAAAAAGGAATATGGATCATATAATAAAGAATGCTTTAACTGCTCAATGTATAATTGGAATCATTCTTTTATTGGTTACGATGTTTATGGAACCAAACTTATACATTAATATAGCACTGATATTTAGTTTCTTATTATTCTTAGGATTTATATTTCCGAATGCATCAGCGCTATCACTTGAACCCATGGGACATATGGCCGGAAATGCCTCTGCATTGATGGGTGCTATTCAAATGGTGGTTGGTGCCGGAGCCTCAGCTCTTGTCGGATTATTTGACACCAATGCTTACCTTCCAATGACTGTAATAATGGGAGTTTGCCCCGCAATTGCTCTCGGACTATTTTTATATGGTCATAAAATAGTTTTTCCAAATCTGGCTAGCCAAAGTAATTAATAATATTGAATCAAAAATTCCCTTTGATAATATCATCATCAGTATCAAACTTCATGTCTTCACCTGAAGATATAATTTGATACTTATCTTTTTCAATTAGGATATATTTATACTCATTGCCCCAGTAATCTGTGATCCAGTTTTTCCTTACAGGCTTTGCACTGGCAAATTTTATATAGTCTTCAGGATATGAATTGTTTCTTGAATAATACCTTTCCAGTCCACCGGTAATTTCGTCCATTTCATTTATCGTATTCTTCTCATTGAAGTATACATTTTCTGAAATTCCTAACCCTGATGAAATTGTTGAGTAACCTATTACGAAAAATACTGGTATTATTAAAAATAAAAGGATAAAAGTAAACCCTATTCCTTTCAATGCAGCGGCATTACCATCTCGATTTTTTATAATAAAAAACAAATCAACCAAAGACCAGATTAAAATAACTCCTGCAGTGACATATAAATAAAACCCTTCTAAAAGTAGAAAAGCCAATGCAAGTAAGGCTACCATAAAAATGCCTTTTAACACCTTTTTAACAATGATTTGTCCAAGACCAGGGATTACTAATGAAAGTAAAAATGGCAAAATGTATTTCATAAAAAATCAGTTGATAATGACTAAAAAACTATTGTCTTCAAATTCCGGATCAATAATACATAATTAAAAGTTTACTTTCAAAAGTGAATAAAAAAGTAATTCCTAAAACCTACTCTAAAATGAATCTGACTTAACAACAGATTTATCCCAATATGTTGTCTCTCCGTTTGTCAAAGGTATTGGTTAGAATTATACATTTTTATGGCTTAATTATATTCCCGCTCTCAACTGAAAATGGATCCCCTATTCCCGACATTTTGTTTTTACATGAAATATTTAAACCTGAAATATCATTGTTCTTATTTTTTCGGTTATAAGTAAACATCAGCAAAGCTACCTCCAAACGCTTTTATTAAACTAAATGATAGAATATCATATTAACCCACATATTAAGTATTCTAAATATAAAGAGGTAATTTAGCTATTCAATTTTATAAAGAACCTTAAATAATAATAGTTATGACTTGTCATCATAGAAGATTATAAATAATTTTGAATAAACGTTCTTTACTTGATTTCTTAATCAAAAGTGATTGCGGTTCCCTCCAATTTGATTGGTAGGGATTAAAAGGGAATTCATGTGACCGGATTATTTCCGGAATTCATGAGCTGACGCGCAACTGTGATTCTGACCTTTACAATTTATTTGTAATAAGATGTTATTATCTTGATGCCATTGTACAATTATCAAATGTATGAGAAGGCTGATAATAATCAGATAAGCCAGGAGACCTGCCATAATCCACCTAATATTTTAGGAATTGACATTACTTTCGCGATTTAGAGTAATTAATGCTGTTCACCAAAACATCTTGAACAACCATTTTCTTTCTCTTAAAAGTAATGTGAAGTTAGGCTAAGAGCTTTATAAAAAGCTTAATTATGACCTATATTAACATCCCCAGAATCCCACTTCATTGCTGGGATATTATTTCTTTAATGGAGGCAGTCCGTAGAAACGAAAAATCTAAGGATTTAAATGCTTTAACACAATTAAAATCTAAATTAAGATGGAAATCAAACCCAGAAAAACTCCTGAGATCCCACTATCATGCGATTGTCCTGACTGATTACAAATTAAATATACATTGGGTAAATCAGGGATTTACCAAAATGACAGGATATAATTCTAAAGAGATCATCGGTAATACTCCTGCAATGTTTCAAGGAAGATTAAGCCTAAGGTCAACAAACAAAAAAATTCGAAGACAACTTTCAACTGGCAAACCTTTTACCGAGAGAGTGATCAACTACAAGAAAAATGGCCAGATCTATACCTGTGAATTAAACATTTTTCCTCTTCGAAATAAGAATAATCAAGTATCTCACTTTTTAGCATTAGAAAAAGAAATCTTATGACATTGACAAATAGAATAAATAATTGTAGAACAAGCATCTTCAAAGCGGTATTTCCTTCAACCACAAATCACTATGATACCTTATTCGGAGGAACAGCTATGCAATTAATGGATGAAGTAGCTTTTATCACGGCAACCCGTTTTAGCCGTCAAAAAATGGTAACTGTAAGCAGTGATAAAATTGATTTCACCAAACCCATACCTGCCGGAACCTTTGTAGAACTTGTTGGAAATGTGGTAAAAGTCGGAACTAGTAGCTTAAAAATTGAAGTTGATGTTTTTATCGAAGAAATGTATTCGGAAAAACGAGAATCAGCCATTAAAGGACTATTTACTTTCGTTGCAATTGATGATGATAAAAAGCCAACTAAGCTTAATTATTAGCTTACAGTATGAATTTTATCTGAAGCATCGATCAAATTGAGGATTTCATTATCGTAATCCTCTTTTTTCATGTTCTCGGATATTGTTACGGCCTTTTCCTTATATGATGCATTTAACATTAAACCTAATATTTTCGGCTCCAGTTTTTCAGGAGTAATTTTCCCTATTTTGTCACCTTTTGGACCTGCTCCGGCATCATATATCAACTTATTCCATAAGAATTGATCAATGATATGTGGAATAATTAACGTTGGACATCCAAACTTCAATCCCATGTGGGTAGTTCCTGAGCCTCCATGATGTATTACCGCATAAACCTTTTTAAAAATCCAGTCATAGGGTATTTCCGAAACAAAATGAAACAAATTATGGTCGTAAAAACCTGGTTCAACTAATCCTCCGGAAGCCGTATTAAATATGGCTGGAATGTTATTCTTTGCTAATACATCCATAAAAATCTTCGTTTTCTTTTCAGGCTCAGGGTTGGTCATGCTTCCAAACGTTATGAACAATATCTTTTTATGGTTATTTAAGAAATCTATCAATTTAGTATCCGGCTCCCAGTCAGATTTAGATTTTCGTTGTCGATAACCAAGCACTTTTATCTTTTCATTATTTTCAATTTTAAATAACTGAGGGGAAATTGAATAAATAAGACTGCGGTTTTTTAGAATGGACTTTACTTGATTTTTATTGATTCTTTTTTCGCCCACCCATTTCAAAGAGGTCATAATAGTTTGCAATAACCCAAACTCTGCAATCTTAAATGTCATTTTATTCAAAAACTCACCATAGTTACTATTAAATGCTAAATGGGTATGTCCTTTAACATAATGCAGATAAGGTACCGGACTGACCATAATTGTACTTCCAGGTTTTTTAATTTCCCAAATAACAGGGTATAATGTCTTCGGGTGATAAACTATTTTATCAGGGTTTATCTCATTAATCACATCAATCTGATCCTGAAACATTTTCTTGTTAATCTCTCTACTTACTTTAGCTAGTTTTATATATGACCTGATTTTATTGACCTGATTCAAATCACTTCCCATAACTGACTTGCCTAAATCAGAATCCAGTAATTCTATAAATTCAGGCCCAAGAGTTTCAAACCTCATATTAGAATTAACCACTAAATCTCTGAATTGCTCCGGAAATAAACATGTAACATTATATCCCCTGGTAACAAGCAAATCTCCTATTGCTAAAAATGGCTCTATATCACCTCTGGATCCTATCGCAGTTAGTAGTATTTTCATGTGAGATTAAGGTATAAACTATCTATTAATTGTCACAAATAAAACTATATAAATATTAAGCCATCTATATAAAATACCTTTCAACGACATTTTGCATTTGTTAAATTCACTTTCAACTTAAATAGCAACCAATATGAAGTTAAATCAGGAATATATATCAACTATTGAGCTGGAACATCAACTCTGGAAATTACGAATGAGTCAATCGCCTTCTTTGATAAATAAAGCAACTAAAGATCTCCAGCATAAAATCAATACACTTATTCCCGACAAAGTTCATGATGTCATTACCAAAGCTATAAAAGAGATAACACGAGCGGTAATATTCGGAGCTGAGTACTCTACATTCAAGCAAAGAAATTTTGCCACACTTTCCGATGCCGAACTTTTTGCTCAAAAAAGAATTGATTTCTACGCATCCTCTTCAGCAGCCGAAGGAGCAATTACCGGTTTTGGTGGCTTTATTTCCGGGTTAGCAGACTTTCCTCTTTGGCTATCACTAAAAATGAAAATGTTATTTGAATTAGCTAACAGTTATGGATATGACATCACAGATTATAAGGAGCGTTTGTATATTCTTCATATCTTTCAATTAACATTTTCAAGCCAAAAAAACCGTAATAAGCTATTTGAAATCATGAAAAACTGGGAAGAAAATTCTGAAACTCTCCCTGCTGACATTAATGACTTTGACTGGAAAACGTTCCAACTTGAATATCGTGATTTTATTGACCTGGCAAAGCTAATTCAGTTAATCCCTGGCGTTGGGGCCATAGCAGGTGCATATGTTAATCACAAATACACCAAAATGCTGGGACGATATGCTATGAATGCCTACCGTATGCGACTAGACATCATGGGCACCTGAATATGAAGGATCTGTCTCATACATTTCATCTATTTGATTTTTATACTTTTCTTCAATTACTCTTCTTTTTAATTTAAGTGTCGGTGTTAATTCTGCTTCATGCCCATTTGATTGCATAAAAGTCCATGGAATTGAAATGAGCTTAAATTTTTTAATCTTTTCTGTATGACTAAGACCTTCATTTACCTTGGAAACGATTTCATGGTAATGATCTATCACTCTGGGCAATTGAATAATATCAGATAATTAACTGCAAAACAACAAAGAGCTGTCATCATCCTCCAGACCGCTAATGATATACTTACAATATTAACCCTGTTGCTTTTATCAGCCCGTCGTGCTAATGTAATTCCGAGAATTACATAGAAAAAAGCAAATGCAAGTCCTGTTAATAAACCCAATTGTGTATCTGACAGACCTAATTCCAGCTTAACAGACTCCTGAAGAATCACAAGTATTTTGCCGATCAATAAAACCAAAAATATAAACACCAGTCAGAGCTAATAAAATATACTTTTTATACCCTTTACTATAACTTTCACGGCTGATAGTTGCTTCTATGGTTTCCATATTTATAAGTCAGGGGAAAGGATTAAGTCTGGTTTGCTCAGATGAAGAGTTATCAAACACCCGCTTGTCTATATCATAAATAAAAACAGAAAAACCACTGATAGCAGCCCGAAGACCAATACGTGTCCCCATTGTACCGCCCCCTAGAATTGTCACAGTTTTAATTTCATTTGGATCAGTTATCATAATTATTACTTTAAATGACTAATACGTTTATACTCAATTGCCCGATAAGCGGTATCAGCGCATCCCTCCAAAACGAATTTCAGCTGAGCAAAACGAGGATCTTTCGTCAGTCCTTTCTTGTATCTGGCATAAATTTGCTGAACGATTACACCTATTTTAAAAAGTCCGAAGACATAGTAAAACAGAATATCATCAACATTTCTTCCAGTTTGATCAGCATAATGATCAACAAACTCCTGCCTTGTCAGATTACCGGGTAACCAGGTCAGGTTATATTTCAGCGCCGGATTGTCATCGGCTTCAGCCCAGTAGCCTAATGAGGTTCCTACATCCATAAGCGGGTCACCAATAGTGGCCATTTCCCAATCCAGAATTGCCATTATCGAAGTGAGGTCATCAGAATCTAAAACAAGATTATCGTACTTAAAATCATTATGGATCAACGTCGGGTTTTCATATTCCGGAATCTGATCATTCATCCATTCGGAAACAAAATTCATTTTAGGAATATCATCTGTTTCTGCAGCAAAATATCGTTTTATCCACCCTTTTACCTGTCTGACATTGTAGCCTTCAGGTTTACCTAATGTTTCCAACCCATCTATTAATGGTAATCCATGTAGTTCCACCATTTTATTGACAGTATTGATCGAAAGGTTTTTCATTACAGAAGAACTAAGATTCAATCCTTCAGGTGGTTTACTCCTAAGAATCACACCTTTTACCCTCTCCATTATGTAGAATGGCGCACCGATAACATTCTCATCCTCACAATAAAGAACTGGTTTTGGTACATAAGAATATTTTTTCATCAAAAGCGAAAGAACTTTAAATTCTCTTCCCATATCATGAGCAGATTTGATGTTTGCTCCTATAGGAGGTCTTCGCATCACGTATTCTTTGCCATTGCAAATAAGAAGATAAGTTAAATTTGAAAAGCCGCTGGGAAATTGCTTCACTTCAAAATTATCTACAGATAGTTCCGAATGTGATTCTAAATAGTCCTTCAGACTTGAAAAATCAGTCTGTACAGTAATTTCCCCTGCATGATCTAAGTGAGATCCACTCATATTTTCTTCGAATTAAATCCATAATCTTTTAAAATACTTCTGGCCAATGATGCTTTATGCACTTCATCGGGTCCATCATAAATTCTTGCTGCCCGCTCATGACGATACCAATGGGAAATGATCGAATCATCAGTCATTCCCAGAGCACCATGGGTCTGTAGTGCTTTATCTAATACTTCGAGCATAATATTGGCAACAAAAAATTTGATTGCGGATATTTCATGTCTGGCACTTTTAGACCCTTCCTGATCAATTTTGTATGCTGCATGCAATACAGAATACCGCGCAGCATTGATTGACGCCCTGCTTTCTGCTATCCAATTTTGAATTGTCTGCTTATGAGCAAGGCATGTATCACCACCTAATGATCTGGACACTGCTCGTTTACACATCAAATCCAATGATCGCTCTGCTATCCCTATCCATCGCATACAATGATGTATCCGGCCTGGACCTAATCGTTGTTGTGCCAGCATAAATCCAGCTCCTTCTTCTCCAATAAGGTTTTCTACCGGCACCCTGCAATTTTCATATCTGATTTCAGCATGACTACTGTGTCCTTCTCCCGCTTCACCCATAATTGGTATATTTCTCAACAAGTTAAAACCCGGATTATCAGTAGGGACAATGATCATACTTGCTCTTTTGTATGGTGATTCTTCTGGATTAGTTACCGCCATTACAATGGCAAAAGCAGACCCGTCAGCAGCAGTTGTAAACCATTTGTTTCCATTGATCACATACTCATTCCCTTCCTTCTTAGCGATTGTTCCCATATTTACCGGATTAGACCCGGCAAACTCAGGTTCGGTCATTGAGAAACAAGAACGGATATTACCATGAATAAGGGGTTCAAGATATTTTTCTTTTAATTGATTCGTGGCATATTTACTCATCAACTCAATATTTCCTATATCGGGAGCCTGGCAATTCAGGCAATAATGCCCATGTACAGTTCTTGCCAGCAGTTCACTTACCTGGGCAAATTCTACCAGATTCAACCCTGCTCCGCCTTCATCTTCAGGCAAATAAGGCGTCCAGATACCTAACTTTTTAGCAAGAGCTCGTTTTTCATTCAAAACTGCCTCAACCTCAAAAAAAGGCTTACTCAAAAATTCTGCTTCAAGAGGTATCAGTTCCTCTTCTACGAAAGCTTTAACCTTGGGATAGATCCTTTTCAATCTATCGGTTGCGAATATATCTACCATTTCAACCTATTTTAAATGAGCATTAAATTACATATCCACCATCAGCCACATAAACACCCCCGGTACAAAATGAAGATGCTTCCGAAGCAAGAAACAATGCCAAACCAGCAATATCTTCCGGTTCTGCTACCTTTGGCAGTGCTTGTTTAGCCATTACATGGTCAAAAGTCTTTTTATCCTCAAGCAGAGCAGCACTAAATTTGGTCTTAACCAGTCCGGGACAAATCACATTGCATCGTACATTTGCTCGTCCCCATTCACGCGCCATAACCTTTGTTAAAGCAATTAAAGCCGACTTTGAAACGCTATATAGACCCAAACCGGGTCCGGGGGTAATTCCTTCGATACTACTGATATTGATAACCGAGCCTCCACCCCGTGATTTCATAGAATCATACGCTTTACGCGCCAATTCAAACGGACCTTTAACATTTACATCCATTATTTTATCAAATATCATACTGTCAACATCTTTAATTGGCCCATATGCCGGATTTATCGCTGCATTATTAACTACGATATCGATACCACCATAAACCTCTCTGGTTTTTTCAACAAGCTGATCGATTTGTTGCATATCACCCATGTGAGCTGCAATTCCGATCGCTTCGAATCCCTGCTTTTTTAATTCATCGGCAACTTCATCAACAGCTTCTTGTTTCCTGCTTGAAATCACTACTTTGGCACCATTCATTGCGAGAATTTGCGCGATTGCAAGTCCAATACCCTTGCTCGCTCCGGTTACAATAGCAACCTTATCTGTCAGATTGAATGTATTATTATCTTTCATGTTTTAAAATTTGACTACGAGTCAATTTATTAAAATAGATAATCATTTACAACTTATTTTTAACAACTTATTATACTGAAATTGAATAATTTACGAGGTTTTATTATTTTTGACTAAAAGTCGATTATATGGCCACAAATAAAAGACAACAAAAAGAAGAGATTATCATAAATGCAGCTGAAAAAGTCTTTTTCAGCCAAGGATATTCTCAAGCCCGAATGGAAGATGTAGCAAAAGAAGCCGGCATGAGTAAAGCTTCATTGTATTTCTATTTCTCCAGTCGTGAAGAGATCTATCTAGCTATTACTATGCGGGCTCTGGAGCTTTTGATCAATTCTTACTACAAATCTATCGCCGACACAAAAGATGGTAATGGATTTGATACTGTAATGGCTACTTTTAAGGCTTACCTCTCATTCAGTGAAAATCATTTTCATTATCACGAAGCTCTCTTCGATTATATGTCGATGGTGAGAAATGATTTTAAAGATTTCAATAAGGACCTTGAAAGCAGTATTTACTTCCTCAAACTTAAAGACATGCATAATTTGCCTTTAGAGATAGTAGTAAAAGAGATTGATAAAGGAAAACAAGATGGTTCCATTACAAACCCTTCACCTTCAAGTATGATGTACCTGACTAGCTGGGCATTAATTGCAGGTTACATAAAACTTCAATACTATGGCGACAAGAAAAGAAAGAGCATTTATAAAGTAAATAGCGACGAATGGAAAAATTACATCATAAACATGGCTGAAATAATGCTTAAAAAACCAAGTTAGAGTGAAATTTTACATGGCATCTATTTCTTTATGACTACCTTCTGGCAGATCAGAATTTGTTAAAAAGCGATCTACTTTCTGGTATTTATTGAACCTATTAATTCATCAGCATTATATTCCAGATTGCGGTACAAGCTGGTTTTTCAACATCTTTGATTTCAACGATACAACTCCATGTTACATGAATGCCTTTTCCATCCCTTTTTTCGACATCATCAATTTTAGCCTTCAACCGTATCTGATCACCGGATCTCACCGGATGAGGAAATCTTATTTTTTCAAATCCATAATTAATCCCCATGGAAATATCTTCAACTTGTAATACTTCCTTCATCAAACTTGAAAGCATAGAAAGTGATAAAAACCCATGGGCGATAGTCCTTTTAAATGGTGATTGCTCCTTTGCCTTATCAGGATCAACATGGATCCACTGGTGGTCATCAGTAGCATCAGCGAATATATTTATTCTGTCCTGATTGATTTTAACCCAGAGCGAAGGCGTTAATTCCTCATTGATCAGTGACTTAATATCTTTTAATTTAACTACCCTCATCCTTTACCCATTTCAATGACTACTTTCCCTTTGACATTTCTTGAAATGATTTCTTCCAAGGCCAAAGAAGCTTCTTTCAATGGATAAATTTGATGTATTCTTGGTTTAAGCCTTCCGGTAGCCAACATGGTGAGTAGTTCTTTAGAGTTTTGGAAATTCTGCTTTGGAAACTTTGTAGCAAAATTGCCCCAGAACACTCCCCTGATATCACAACTTTTTAGTAGCGGTAGATTTAAAAGAATTTCAGGGATTTTACCCGATGCAAATCCAACCACCAACAACCTTCCCTCCCAGGCACTTGCTCTTAACGCAGCCTCAGTATATTTACCACCAACAGGATCATAGATCACATCTGCACCTTTTCCATCAGTCAATTCTTTAATGCGTGTTTTCAGATCTTCAGTGGAATAATTAATCGTTTCATGGGCTCCATATTCTTTACAAATCTCTAATTTTTGATCTGACGAAGCAGCTGCAATTACATTGCAGCCCATCAATCTACCAAGTTCTACAGCAGCCAGTCCAACTCCTCCGGCTGCGCCTAAAACAACCAACGACTCTCCTTCTTTCACCATCGCCCTGTCTTTCAGTGCATGGTAAGATGTGCCATAAGCCATCATAAAAGATGCAGCAACCGGAAAATCTATATTTGGAGGTAATTTAAAGCAATGAGTTGCCGGTATCACAATTCGTTCGGCGAAACCTCCGGTTTGAGTAAAACCAAATATTCTGTCTCCAACCTCCAGATGATTCACGTTTTCACCTTTCTCCAAAACAACTCCGGCTATATCACTACCCGGAATAAAAGGTAATTCAGGCTTGACCTGATATAACCCCTGAATGATCAAGGTATCCGGAAAATTCACTCCACAAGCTTTAATTTCTATCAATACTTCATTTTCTGAAGGAGATTCAGGATCTGAAATTTCTTCAAACTTTAAAGTCGAAGGCGGACCAAAACTATTACAACGAATTGCTTTCATAAAAACATTAATTACTTCAGTTCAAAAACTCTTTTAAAATAGCCTGATAATTTATCAACTACAACTTCTTTATTTTCAACATCGATCCCGGCAAGAATCTTAGCCAACCTTTTTTTATATTCCAGCTGCATGAGTGGTATTAGCAATAAAAACAATTGCACCTACTAGGGCAGTTCCGTCATCAGTGTCACAAATACGTCCTTGAATGATAGTCTGGGCATGTATATCAAAGAATGATAACAGCATTAGAATTGCTACCTGATTTTGAATCTTTAATAATTGGTTTTTCAAATCATGTTGGGTTGATAACGTGTTCAAATTAAAATATACCATGTTCCAATCTTAATATAAGTCATTGATTTTCCGGACGTTTCCAATTAATTGAAAGATTTTTTAAAATTTTATTGATGTATATAACAAGAAAGGCAGAATTATTATCTGAATAATGAGAAATTACACAAATACATATTAATAGATTTTATTCTTTAGGGTAAAACAAGAGGAATATAAGAGAGAATAAATACAATTTACAAATAGCTTGAGCTGCTATGTTAATTTCAATTAAAATTATTAAAGGAAAATCAGGAAGCACCAATCATATCCAAAAAAGCAATAAAGTAACCTTTAAACTCTTTTATGTTAAAAGTTATTTTTAATCAAATCAATAGAATTGATTTTCTCAATAATTAGTTGAATTCATATAAAATCGCAATTACACAAGATCAAATGCAAGAGCAAATCGATACAGCTCCATTACATTCCGAACAGCTAATTTTCTGTTAATATTTTTTCTGTGTTGCTCAACCGTTGACCTACTAATAAATAATTGATCAGAAATATCTTTGTTATTTAAACCGTCGATTACCAGTTCAATTATTTCCTTCTCTCTGGGAGTCAATTTTTGAAACTGATTAATATGACTTAGCCTAAACTCTTCCTGTTTAATTATTCTCCTTATCTTATGATCTAACGGATTAGCATAAATTGTACTTCTCATAGTTGACAGATAGATTCGTTTAACTTATGATGTAACCCCTTACATAGTAGAATTGAGGATATATTTATTCAATTTACAAAATGATCTACAAAAAATTAAATTTATTATTAACAAATCACCATGAATTAGAATAATTATTTCTTCTTAATTAACATCAGGACTTATAAACAAGTAACTATACCAATACCAATTATTATTGCGATCGGGAACTGTAATCGTAAATAAAACTCTTCGTCTATTTACGATTAATTCTTTGGGCTGAATAATAACTCTAACCAAACCTTTATCATTAATACTTATCTGTGATTTACATTCACTACCCTGAATAAAACATTGTAATCGATCAATTATTAATTCACCCTTATCAAATAAAACCTCAAGTTTCTGATCACTCTGGTCTTCTAAATCAAACAATAATGGAGATCCTTCTAAAATCTTTAATGGACTCATATTAGCTTTCTGAGCAAACCCCGATATATCTCCATAACTATCTGTCATTGGAAACCTTGGACAAATAAATTTGTCAGAATTTGAATGAATAACACCCGAGTTTTGCGCTGCAGCACCAATAAATCCTAATTTCTTTATGATCGCTTTCATTTTTAAATCAAGCTCACCATATGGATAAGCGAATACTTTTGGCGATCTACCTAACTCATCTTTAATTATGGACTGAGATAATTTCACCTCCTCTTCAAACTTCAAATGACGTTCATGAATTGGCAAGTTTAAAAAGTACTGATGAGAATGGGTATGATTCCCTATTTCGACACCCCTTTTATTAACTTCTTTTATTTCAGTCCATGACATATAATCATCTTTACCTATTGTCGAAGTATTAATAAAAAGTGTAGCTGGGACTTTATATTTAATTAATAGCGGAAAGGCATTCTTATAAAAACTTTTATACCCATCATCGATTGTTATAACTGCCACCTTATTTTCTGGTAAATCATTTTTTAAATAATCTACTGCTTCAGAAAATGTTAACAACTTAAAATTATTCTCAGTTAAATACTTCAGATGACTCTCAAAACTCTCTATCGAAATATTCGTAGAAGGAAACCTTTTGTCTCCAAATCGATGATATACAAATGACACCACCTCTTTTTCTGAATTTTGAACAATTGAATCTGTTTTTTCTTTCTTCCCTTCTTTTTCTGATTCACTTCCACATGAAAACAACATGCATAAACATAAAAGTGCTACCAAATAACTATTCAAAAAACTCGGGATCGATTTGATAATTATCATACTTTGTAAAGTCATTCTGTTCAATCATTCGTTTCAACTGATTAATATAAGCCATTCTCCGCTCTGAATATTTGGAAAGATGAGGAAGAAGATCATTGACATTTTTATTATTCAACCTGATTTTTCTAAACTCTTTATACGCGAAAGACCTTCCAATTGTAGCAAAATAATCTTCTATAGAGCCTGCAGGTGTTTCATATTTCCTAAGGTAAACATTTGAACTTTCGGCCTTGATCCGAGGTTCGGTTTTATCGTATGACCACACTCCAAATAGATTATTTGCCTCTTGAAAAAACCTGGAAGACCCCCACCCACTTTCCACAGCAGCCTGGGCTAGTACAATACTATTAGGATGAGTTTCCATTCTAACAATTAAATCTTGGATACTATCCGCTCCAAACTTCACTTGCTGTTCTTTCACAAAAAGTGAGTCCTCTTCATCCCAATCTTCCTTATCTAACAAATCGACAACTTTATTTTTATCAGTCAAAATCTGATGCTTGACGACTAGTATGGCTGGTAGGATAATATCTACAAATTTAGTTTTTGATTCATCAACAGGAAGAGAATCAAGCCCGGTAATATTTGTATATAAAACCGGCTTTACTAATGAATCTTCGATGTGGATGACATCCTCTAAAGATCTCAACTCTATCTTTGTAATAATCGGGACCTTGTTACGCTTACAACTTCCGATAATTAAAACGCAACCTATTAATATCAACAAGTATTTATTTTTATAACTCATTTGTTATGAGAACATCATTTAATAATAAGTGAAGTAAACGAATTTAAACCTGGAAAATTATTAAAAGAGGACAGAATATGTCCTCTTTTCTATACAAAAACATAGTTTGAAACTTAGAAATAACAAGCCACAAAAGTAAACCAAGAAAACTTTCAATCTTCTTCTCTAAACTTTTTATCACCACACATTCTAACAATTCTTGGTTGGAATGTTCCTAAGACTTCAACCAGGTCTTTTTGAGATTCCATCACCGCATGAATATTTTTATATGCCATTGGTGCTTCATCAAGTCCCGAGCCAATTACTTCAACACCAGCATTAGAAATATACTTGCTAACATTTTCAGGATTGAGAGTACTTTTAGCTTTTGTTCTTGACATTACCCTTCCTGCTCCATGAGACGCAGAATTAACAGAATCATTATTACCTTTTCCACGGACAATAAATCCAGGCTCCGTCATTGTTCCAGGAATAATTCCAAGCACTCCCTTTCCTGCAGGCGTTGCCCCTTTACGATGAACTATAACCTCATTTCCTTCGGCATCTTTTTCCTTCCATGCAAAATTATGATGGTTTTCGATCATAGCTACAGGATTAGCCCTTAATCCCACTGCCATTCGTTCATGAATTTGATGATGACAAGCAGAGGCATAATCTCCTGCCAGATTCATTGCCAACCAATACTCCTGCCCTTCCTCGGTGTCAAGGTCTAGCCATGCCAAATGTTTTGCTTCCTTCGGCAGATCACATTTAGCCATTGCAAGTTTAGTATAGTGATTAGCTATTGCAGCTCCCATTCCCCTTGATCCTGAATGAGAAAGCACAGCCAAATATCTGCCTTTAGGGAGGTTTAGCTCATTATCTGCTGACTCAATAGTAGTAACTCCAAACTCAACGAAGTGGTTTCCACCTCCTGAAGAACCGATCTGAGAAGCTGCTTTATCCTTTAGTTTTCTGATTATGTCAATTTCATTAAAAAGGCTATTTTCCAAAACCTCATGATCCTTCGGATTTTTAAATGTATCTCTACCAAATCTGGCATTATTGATCAACATGTTCTTTAAATCACTACTTCTTTCATCAATTATGGATTCAGAAATATCAAAAATTGACATACACATTCTACAACCAATATCAACACCAACTCCATAAGGAATCACAGCATTCTCAGTAGCCAAAACACCACCTATTGGCAGTCCATAACCTTGATGTGCATCAGCCATTAATGCGCCTGCCTTAGCTATTGGTAATCTCATGGCTATTTCCATTTGGCTTAATGCCCCTTCTTCAATACCATCTGCTCCATATACTTTATATGGATCCGGGGTATCTTTTAGTTGCAATACAAGATCAACAGGCTTTAGTAATTCACTTGCTGCATCCATAAACCTCTTATCATCAAGATATTTAACAGGATTATTTTTGAGATCAATTAATAAATTCTCTACTTCATTTTCTGAGAGTTCAAAATTAGGTGAGTTCAATGCTTTTAATAACTCACCCACAACCTTCCCCTCTGGAAAGCCCAATCTCAAAATCCTATCTCCGGTAATTTTTATATTTTCCATTTTTGATTTCTTAAAAATAGCACCCTAAAACAGGGCACTCTATTTATCTAATTTTACTCCTGAAAAGATTGCTTTTAACTGGTCGATCATTTGACCATTGCCATTAAGGCTAATCTCTCCTACTTTTTCTGCTATTTTCTCTACATATTCCATCTCCTTCAACTTAAATAGCATTTCATTTTCCTCCATTAGCTTTGCTGTATTAAGCAAGCTTCTGGTTGAAGCGGTTTCTTCTCTTCTAGTAATCACGTTTGCCTGAGCTTGTTTTTGAGCTACAAGAACCTGATTCATGATAGTTTTCATTTCACCCGGTAAAATCACATCTCTTAATCCACCACCTTTTACTTCAATACCAAGTTCCATTACTTTCGTCTCCAGAAAATTAAAGACATATCTTGAAATATTATCACGATCTTCAAGCAACTGATCTAAAGTCATTGAGCCTATGTACTCACGTAACGCAAACTGGATAAGGACATAAAATTGCTTCTCAAAATCCTTGTTATCAACCAACGCTTTACTAATATCAATCACCTTATATTGAACATAAAAACTCACACGCAAGGAAGCTTTGTCCTTTGTAAGAATTTCTTGACCGGAAACTTCCATTTGTTGCTGTCTTAAATCTACTTTAGATACACTAACATCAACTGAGTTCTTCCAGAAATAATACTCTCCAGGAGTAAGCACTTTTATTGCTTTTCCATTTAAAAATAATATACCATTTTCGAATGACTCAATCTTTGAGACTCTTATATAAGGTACTAATTCTGATCGCTTCAAGGCCAGAAGTTCTATTTCTTCCTCTATTTCTGTTTTAGTAAGATCGATAACTTTGAAGTTATATTCAATAAGTCCTTTCCAAAAGGCATATCTACCAGGTTTTAAGACCTCTGTAAAATTTCCGTTTTCATATTTTAATACGATTTGGTTATCTCCTACATTTATCAAATGTATAAGCTCAATTATTGAAGACTCATTTAAGTATAACTCCAATGGTTCTACAGGATTAAATCTTCTGGTAAGGTCATACTGCTCAACTGACTCACCAAATGCAAGCCAATGTGCACCACGACTGATTACCCGTTGGAAATCACCTTTTTTAAATATTAAACCAATTTTACCTGCATTAATTCTAATCCTTTTCATGATTATATAGTTTAAAATAAAAAATTCTTTAAAGAAGAAAGTATCATTGCTGTTCCTCCAGATACTGTGGATTTAAGATTTCCTTTTATTTTTTGTAATCTGATTTTAAAAAGAGGACCATTACCTTCCAGAAATTTGAGAAGGATCAGGCTGTCTGAATAAAAGCAGGTCACCTAAAAGTTTGGGATAACCTAAAATCAGGACACTACCCGGATTGCTCATACTGATCGAAATCAAATACAAGCTGGAACTTTCAATGATACTTTCAGCAAATTGTAATAAATCGGATCCTAAGTCCGGCGTGCTACCAATTACACTACCCTAAGTGATGATTAGGAGTGGGATTCGAACCCACAATTCAAGGGTTTGTTGCTATACCGCTTAGCTACATAATGTATTACATAATGGAGGGATTCGAACCCTCGTACACAAACAAATGGTGGGAATCATTTTTGCCAAAACACAGCATATCCT
The DNA here is from genome assembly GCF_012926615.1 of Marinigracilibium pacificum. Lineage (GTDB taxonomy): Bacteria > Bacteroidota > Bacteroidia > Cytophagales > Cyclobacteriaceae > Mangrovivirga > Mangrovivirga pacifica. The sequence goes on from NZ_JABBNU010000010.1 coordinate 147,658, forward strand.
TACGGATACTATGGAGCCATACAGAGACTCTCATCAGGTTATTTTGGTTATATATTCCCTTCGCTTTTCACTCTGTGAAAAGATCTTTAGTGCTGAAAGCACAATATTTTATCAAAGAACAATCTTGTGGGGAAGACAGGAATCGAACCTGCTCAGCCATAAAGCACCGGATTTACAGTCCGGCCCAACTCTCCATCTTTGGCGCTTCCCCTTTTCATAACCCCTCTGCCATTTGCAGAGGGGGCTTCTTAATTCGGGATGCTTTTATCCCGTTTGATATTTCAAAAGTCAGCACCTACTGCGCAATGTTTTTGCGTAATAAATATTATTTTCATTTTTTTATAAAAAAAATTATTTATGCCTGTAACAAGAAATGCCCTAATCAGATACAAAACCATTGATAATTGCCTTAGAAACAGACAAAAAAGATGGACTTTGGATGATTTAATTAATGTCTGCTCTGAAGCATTATATGAATTTGAAGGAATTGATAAAGGTGTTAGTCGTCGAACTGTGCAAATGGATATTCAAATGATGCGCAGTGAAAAACTTGGTTATAATGCGCCCATCATTGTAGTAGACAGGAAGTATTACACTTATAAAGATCCCGAATACTCGATCACTAATATTCCATTGACAGATAAAGACCTGAACAAACTCACAGAAGTGACAAATATTTTAAAACAATTTAAAGGGTTTTCGCATTTCAAAGAATTATCAGGAATGGTACAAAAGTTGGAAGACAAGATACATGTATCCAAAACAAATGAGCATCCAATTATTGATCTTGAGAAAAATGAAAATTTAAAAGGTTTAGAATATATTGATCCGGTTTATAAAGCAATTCTTAATAAAAAATCACTTTCACTGGAATATCAATCATTTAAGGCCAGAAAGGCAAATACGTTTAAATTCCATCCGGCATTATTGAAGGAATTTAGAAATCGTTGGTTCGTTTTAGGAAAAAGAAATCAAAACTCAGGATATGTCCTTTTAGCGTTAGACCGAATCAATAGTCTAGAAATAGGCGAAACAAGCTGCATTAACTTTGATCAAAATGAAATAGCCAACTATTTCAAGCATGTGATAGGTGTGAGCACCGGCGGAATATTGCAAGAAGTAATTTTGTTAGTTGATCATAGTAATGCTCCTTATGTATTAACAAAGCCTATTCACCACAGTCAAGAGGTAATAAACATATCTGATGAAGGAGTAACAATAAAATTAAATGTCCAGCTAAATTTTGAATTAGAAAGGGAGATCTTAGGTTTTGGAGATCGAATGAAAGTAATTTCTCCTCCCCGGTTAAGATCAATTATAAAACAACGGTTAAATCATGCTATTGATTTATATACTACGGAGTTAAATGAACAAAAGCTTCACAATTATAAACCACGATTAGAGCACAAAGGATCTATAATCACAAATTATGTATTCAGTCGTAAAGAGATAGGTCAAATAGGAAGAATAATTCAGTATTACCAAAACACCAAAACACCAAAACTGAAAAATATTGATAATTTAATTGATGAAATCCCTGATCTGACCAAAATAATTTTAAACTTCAATTTGAAAAGAATAATAGAGTCTATTTCTGAAAAATGGGAAATCTGTAATACTTATTTAAACTTAAAACCAGAAACAACAACAGATAAAATAAAGTGGCATCAAGATCAAATTATATATAAATATGAGGATGCTATAGATAAGATATTCACCATTTTTATTCATCTGGATGAAGTAAATATTGAAAATGGATGTTTATCAATAATTCAAGGATCACATAAACAAGTTCATACAAAAGAGAAAATTGAAATCATATCTTCGAGTAGTATTCCTTCAAACTGTGAAGTAAATGCAGGAGGAATTCAAATTGTGAAGTCTGGAATAATTAGAAGATATAATAGTTCTGAAATTAACCGTATCAGAAGGACAATTCGAATTGACATAAAAGAAGTTGACGATTAAGTACAACAATTAACCTTAAAATTCAATTTCAATGAACCGTTTAAAAAACAATATTATTATATTTGTCCGCTTTATTTTACTTAAATATCATGGGAAGAGCATTTGAATTCAGAAAAGCGCGTAAGTTCAAGCGCTGGGGCCAGATGGCTAAGACCTTTACCCGTATCGGTAAAGATATTGTAATTGCAGTTAAAGCCGGTGGACCTGACCCGGATACAAACTCAAGGCTACGTGCAATCATGCAAAACGCCAAGGCAGCCAATATGCCTAAAGATAATGTTGAGAGAGCAATAAAAAGAGCTTCCTCAAAAGAACAGGGCGATTATAAAGAAGTATTATTTGAAGGTTATGCACCTCATGGAATAGCTATTCTTGTTGAAGCTGCTACTGATAATAATAACCGTACTGTTGCCAATGTACGTAGCTACTTCAATAAATGTGATGGTAGCCTGGGCACTTCAGGATCGGTTGAATTCATGTTCGATCACAACTGCCATTTCAAGATAAATAAAGAAGGCATCGACATTGAAGAGTTAGAACTTGAGCTAATTGATTTTGGTGCAGAAGAAATCTTTGATGAAGAAGACGGAGTAATGGTTTATGGATCCTTTGAAAGCTTTGGAGCTATCCAGAAAGCTCTGGAAGAAAAAGGTATCGAGATTATCTCTTCGGGCTTTGAACGTATCCCTACAGTTACGAAAAGTCTATCAGAAGAAGAAGCTGCAGATGTAGAAAAGCTATTAGAAAAATTTGACGATGACGATGACGTTCAAAACGTCTATCACAATATGGTTTAAATAGAAACCAAAGAAATAATAAAGGTGCTGAGATTTCAGCGCCTTTTTTTTATAGCATTATTAACTCATCAATTTCCCGTTGATAATCAGCTTGTAAATCCTCGTGAAGTTTTTTATTGACTTTGATTATCCTGTTTAAAAGCCTCTCATACATATTAAAAATCACTGTATATCCCCTCAAGTCAATTCTTGAATCTTTCATGGATTTGGCAAAGTAGATGAGAACCTCGATCTCTGTTTGCTTATCTCCCGAATATCTAATGTATTTATTAAGGTTTCTCTGAACTTTTTGCAGGCTCTTCTTCGCATAATATAGATGTGTCTGATTTATTGAATCAAACTCATCATCAATTTCTTCTTTGATTAGCTCGATATAACCTTGCTCATTATGAGACTCAAATAAAAGGTAGGTCAATAATTCTTTATTCTCTTTCTTAAACCTTGCTAATCGCAGGCAGATATCAAATAGTTCCTGAGGATCGCGATAGCTTAGCTCCCCTTTTAGCTGGGCCATTGTTGCTGCTTTCATTTAATAAAGATAATTATCTTTTATAAAAGACAATTAAATTTAACTGCTTGGTTTTAACAACCCTCCTATTCTAGGAAGGATAGCAAAAATTGCTGCCATCGAACTGATTAATGCATTTATATCACTTAAGAAACTAACTTCACCAAAGCCTATAAACACTACCAAACTGAATATTAAAATTATCAACACAGACGATGTTGTACTCCAGGTCCCCCCTTCTCTTTTCTCAAGCTCCCTAGCTAAAGCCTCATCGCTATCCACATTTGAAAGGACAAAATTTGCAAAGCTCTCATTCATTAATCTTAAGGATGAATCATACACCAAGATTCCTTTATGAAGCAGATCAATGATGCCATCTACATTATTGGTATTTACAAATTTATCTTTGGCTATATCATAAACTGTATATCTCTCTTCTTTGGAGAGTGAATTCCAAATTGAAAAATAATAAGGGTAAACTATCTCCTGGATCAAAAGAATAATTTGATCATCAGGTATATTTGGATTCCTCCTCCTTTTATCTTTCTCCAAAACCTCCTTGAGCTTTATTAAATATTTCCCATTATTTAGCTCATGTTCGTATATATTATCGATATTTTCAAGGTGTTTATTCCCTTCATACTCAAATGGTATTGTAAGTCGATAAAAACCTCCCAAAAGATGTAGCCAACGTTTATAATCAGTTCGATAACGAAATAAGACTTCTTGCTTTTCAACTTTTGCTTCTTTCTTAAGCCGCATCACCTCTTCCACACTTTGCATGGATACTTCATAAAAATTGAAAATTTTAGATGGGCTAATTTCTGAGGAGATAATTACCCTGATATGTGGATTGTCTGTTAAACAACTTAATAAATCTAATTTGATTTTATTAAACTCATAATCATTGAACCCCAATTCAAAATGTTCAATATATACATAAATGATATCAATATTTCTGTCTTCACAAGGATCCTTAAGACATGATACAAGACCTTTTATAGCATTTTCGGGAGCAATCGCAATTTTATTCCAAAATGATATTGAATAATAATCTATTTCATTTTTACCATCCTCATTCTTATTATCGTCACCAGACGCTAAACCTACTCCTTCAATCTTATTTTTAATATCCAGGAAATCAATATTAATAAATGATTGATTAAAATCATCTCTCAATTTATTTCTGATAACAAACAAATGAGATGCGTTTACTCCATTTAAAAAAATGTTATTAAATGAACTCTCATCGAGAGGAGATTTTTTTAGCTTATCAATCAAAAATTGACCAATTGAATCAAGATTATTGATAGGAACCAAATTTTTCGCATATGATTTATATCGAAAACCATATATTTTAAATATGGAATATCTAATGATTAAAAATATACCAAATAAAAATATGCCACAGAGAATGATATAATAAACCCAATTATAATTTTCATAGAATATTCTTCCTCTTAATAGTGAAATACCAATACTATTAGTAATGGTGTTTTTCTTATTTGAAGAATTGCTCTCTTTTAAATATGCAGATGTGTTAAATCCATAATCATTAAACTCTACTCTAATTGTTGAATATAACTCCTTAAAGAGCGAGTCAGAAACTGAATTCACCCCTGAATACTGGATTTTTTTAGGTATTACTAATTCATGAAACCCCGTACTTGCCATTTCTTCAACAAACCTTTTTGCTTCATATACTGTATAGTCTCCAATGAGATTAGAATTTAAATTTCGGTATTGTTTTAACTTTTGGTTTGCCCATCCATTATTTTGTGCTTCAAGATTAGTTTTATTTGCTGCGAAAAGTATTTCAGCTTCGATTTGATTACTTATTGAATAAAAAATCAATGTTGGGACTACAGAAATCAAAACAATAAAGCTGAATAAATAGGAAATATATACATTATATGAATTTTTTATATGCTTATTTTTTTTCGTTCTCTTATACACTAAAAAAAGAACTGCAACTCCAAAATATATCAAGTAAAGACCCAAATCAATTAATTCATATGATTGACCTAATATCATAACCTTTACTAATATGAAAAAGGCATAAATACTTCCCAAGATCATTAATAAATATCGCGCCTTTATAAACGATGAGTTTCTGAAGAAAATTCGCTTATGAAAAGGGGCATTTGGAACTAATAAAACATAATGAATTATGATTGTTGTCGTAGTATTAATTATTAAATCAAGAAACAGAATAACAGGCTGATGCACAAACAACCACAAAGTCAGATTCAAAATGATTACACTGAGATTAATTAATATTAGATTTAAATAAATAGGTTTAACAACATTAACATCTTCAAGCTGCGGTCTTAGCCAATTAAATGAAAATACCTGCAACTTCAACATTGATCCTTTATGATTAAAAAAATAAAGCAAATAATACACCACAAGCAAAATCATAAAGAAGAGAAATTGAAATACGAAAGTTGTCGATAATATTATACTCTTAGGAGAGTTGACATAATCACTACTAATAAATGTGGCTAAAAATAAACCTTCAATCTCAGGAATACTTTTTACAAATACAAAATGATACTTACCATGATATTCAGTAATCAGATTTATTCCACTTTTCGAACCTTCAATTCTGTGGATATTAAAATCTGCCTCATCAATAAAATTTTCATTCAGATTCCTCGATATATCAGAATGAAAAATCGTTCTTCCAGTATTGTCAAAAACACAATATCCATACCCTGGCTCTACAATAGGCTCCATTAATGTTGCAGATGAGAAACTAGTAGCTATCATGCTACTTTCACTTACTTCTCTTCCAAATCCTATCTCATAATTACCGTCTGTTACAGACCTTATTGATTCCAGATAATAATCATCTTTGTATCTGAATCCACTATCGGTAAAAGGACCTGATACATAATTTCGATGCTTTAAATTTGGAACGGTTACCGGGTTCACTTCGCTTGAAAAAACTAAATAAGGAGTTCCTGTTCTATCTGCTTTGAAAACAGCATTGAAATAACTAAAAGGACTATCCTTAGACACCTCTTTAGGAATTTTCCATGCATATTTAAATAAATTATTATTGCCTTTAACTAAATGTATATCAGGTATCCTAGCTAAACTTAAACTATCAAATAAATCTAAATTCTTTGAGGCATTATCTAATTCTTTATACAATTGTGTAGTAATCTTATTATAAAGTAATTCCAAATTTTTATCCTGAGCTTTCTTCTCATTAATTAAATGGTCTATGAGAAATATTGAAATCAATACCAACAATGAACCAGCAAATAATACAGATATACCTGAAAATAAAATATCCCTTATATACAGTCTCTCAAAAGTACTCATTACTCTAAGCTTGATTAATGGTAGCCCAATGAGTAAAAGTATTACTCCGATGACTGCAATTGTAAGAAACTGTACAGACACCTGTCTTTTGGAGTTATTCATTTTTTCGTCATCAACAAACCCTGACAAAATAACCTCCTCATTTCCACTAACTTCAATTCTTGTATTAAAGGTTAGGTATTTTGATGCCCCCAGATCAACCTTAAATACTTCTTTGTTTTTCAATAACCCTAAGGAATCTCCAAAAGACAATATGCTACCTCCAGGTCGATTTGAGTAAAGCACATTTTGATTACTACCGTCAATCTGTGATATTAAAATAAAATCAAATACGTCTTTTCTTTCAATAAGATCAGACTTAAATAACTTATTATAATTAATAAAACTGAATACTATAATTGGAATATTAGATATATTTTTCTTCTTAGATTCTAACAGCCTATCATATTTTATCTTTATACTATCCTCTTTGATAAGCCTAATTATTTCATCTGATTTATTAATTTTTTCTATATAAATTAGTTGTAACTGCTCATTTCCAAAATGAGCGTATTTATTTATCAAATCTTTAGTATCATCAATTCCCTTCTCAGAATTAACTGATGTATATAGTAATATACCATTTATACCAAAACCAACATTAATATCACTATAGGTTAGATTATTATCAGTCATTCCTTTGGTAAAAGAATTTTTTAACCTAGTCTCAAATATCCTTTTATTACCTTCAATTACCTGATGGAAATTTCTACTCATTTGAGTTAGCACCCTGAAATTATCATTTATTATTTCACGTTCTTTATCTTTTACAAAGACTAGAAAGTAATACATGAATACTAATGATACCAGTAATACTGTTGTAATAATCACCCAACCTTTATTTGATATTTTCATAGAAATTATTGGGGTATTTAATAAAATATAATCGTTATACTATTAAACATTTGTCTCTAGTTTTAAAGTAATCATAACAATAGTTAATAGTAGGTATTAACAATATAGCAAAATTCTCGTATTAGAATAACGGTTAAGGATATATTTAACAGGTAATTATCAATAAATAAGAGCAAGACGAGACAAATGCATTACTGTATTAAACATAAATCTATTAATCTGTTAAAAATTCAACTGCCATTTGAATATGTAAATTGGTAGTTGATAAAGTTGGTATATCAATATTATCATCTTTAAGTAGTAAAGGCAACTCTGTACAGCCCAATATCATCCCTTCTGCACCTCTCTTCCTTAATTCCTCCATTTGATTATTATAAAAATCTCTGGCTTCTTTGGAAAATACTCCCCTCGTAAGCTCTTTTGAAACATAGTAATGACTCTTTTCAAGTGAGTGTCCTTCTGGAATTATTACCTCAATTCCATATTTCCTCTTTAAATAACCTGAGATAAAGTCTCCGGTCATTGTTGGTTTGTTCCCAAGTAATCCCAGCACCTTCAATCCCTGATTTTTAGCTTCCAGACCAATTGCATCTCCAATATGTAATATCGGAATGCTAATTTTTGGTTGAACATACTCATATACCAAATGTGGGGTATTGGCGCAAATAATTATTCCATCGGCGCCGTCGTGTTCCAATTGATGTGAAATTTTTAGATACCTGGACTTGATCTTGTCAATATCCATCCCCCTCATTAATTCGATATTGATACTATACAAAATAAGCTCAGGATTACCCTGAGAGCCGATAATTTCAGATACCCTTCTATTTATTTCCTGATAATACTCAACTGTTGAGTACCATGATGTTCCTCCTATCATCCCGAGTGTTTTCATAGTATTTAATTTATTACTAATAGTTCACTTTTAAAGTGATTTAACACACATAATTTTAAATGTTACTTAACTATATTGTAGCTTTAAATATGATTGAAGAAAAGCTCCAATATAGAAATATCAGACCAACAGCAATGCGTATATTGGTTCTAAAGCAATTACTTGACAGTGATTCTGCAATGAGTCTTTCTGATCTTGAAGAATCACTTGAAAACGCAGATAAAGCAACTCTTTACCGTACTCTTAAAAAATTTGAAGAAAATCAACTTATCCATAGCATCGACGATGGCTCCGGATCACTAAAATATGCTCCTTGCAATGAAAATTGTAACTGCGAAACAAATGACCAGCATGTCCATTTTCATTGTGAATCATGCCAAAAAACCTATTGCATAACAAATATTGGTATTCCTAATCTAAACCTGCCAAAAGGATTTATTCCATCATCAGCTAACATGGTCTTTAAAGGAAACTGTTCTTCATGTTCATGAACTTTGCAATCTGGTTGCAATTCTTTTTTTGTACATTTGAATTGTGAAGATAATTGCACACATATTGATTGCACTAACACTCATTCTTTCTTTTATCCCTTGTGATGATAGACATGATTCTCATAATGAGACTGAAGTGGCACTATATGATTCAGCAGATCACGACCATAACCAGGATGTCGAAAACTGCTCCCCTTTATGTATTTGCAATTGTTGTCATTCACACTTAATCATCAATCAATTTAAATTCTTCCCTAAAATACAAAATTTCAATTCTGATTTTAATTCTTTTTATTTTACCCAATTAATCGAAGGTTTTTCTGGCCTTCCACTCCAACCTCCCAGGGCATAATTTACTTAATTCATTCAATCGTTTTTTAACAATTATTCATCAAAAGATAATAATCAGATATTACTATGATTAATAAAATCATTGAATTTTCTATTCATAATAAACTGGTCATTGGTTTACTAACCACCGGTATGATTATAGCCGGCTTATGGAGCCTGACGAAGGTTCCATTAGACGCTGTTCCGGATATCACCAACAACCAGGTACAAATTATCACCCAGGCTCCCAATCTTGGTACAGAGGATATTGAACAGTTTATAACTTATCCGATCGAAATTGAAATGGCAAACCTGCCGGGAGTACTGGAAATCAGGTCTATATCAAGGTTCGGATTATCGCTGGTAACTCTTGTATTCGAAGATGATATGGAAACATACCTCCCCCGACAGCTTGTCTCTGAAAAGTTAATAGCAGTATCCAAAGAAATTCCGGAAGGATTCGGAAAGCCGGATATCGGACCTATATCAACAGGATTAAGTGAAATTTATCAGTATACACTCAGTGTTGATCCAAAGTTCAAGGATAAATACTCTATTACTGAGCTTAGGACTATACAAGACTGGATTATCAAAAGGCAAATGGCAATGGTTCCGGGAGTTGTTGAAGTCAATGCCTTTGGTGGAAAGATCAAGCAATATGAGGTTTCCGTTGATCCTGAAGAGCTTAAATCTATTGGCCTGACTATTACAGATATATTTACAGCTCTGGAAGAAAACAATCAAAATACCGGTGGAGCCTATATTGAAAAAGATCATCAGGCGAATTTTATCCGTGGAGAAGGACTTGCCCGAAGTTTATCAGACATTGAAAATATCGTGATAAAAAATATCGGGGGAATTCCGATTACTATCAAGGACATCGCTCAGGTAAAATTTGGTCATGCAATAAGATATGGTGCCCTTACTAAAAATGGAAATGGAGAAACTGTTGGTGGCATGATCTTGATGCTCAAAGGAGCAAATTCAAATAAGGTAATTGAGGCAGTAAAAGATAGAATGGATGAAATTCAACGTTCATTACCTGAAGGAATCACAATTGAGCCATTTCTTGATCGTAGCGAACTAATTTCAAACACAACAAGTACTATAAGCAGAAACCTAATCGAAGGTGCCTTGATTGTCATTTTCATTCTGGTTTTACTTTTGGGCAACTGGCGCGGAGGACTTATTGTAGCTTCTACCATTCCCCTTTCCCTCCTTTTTGCATTTATTCTTATGAATGTATTCGATGTCTGGGCAAATTTGATGAGTCTTGGAGCAATCGATTTTGGTATTATCGTTGACGGAGCAGTTATAATTGTAGAGGGTACAGTTTTTCTTCTTCACCAAAAAATCTTAAACAAGAATACCCTCAATAAGGAAGAAAGAAACAAGACAGCCTACGAAGCTTCAAGTAAAATGATGAATGCGGCTTTCTTTGGCCAGCTAATTATCCTGATCGTGTTTATACCGATCCTGGCATTGGAAGGTGTGGAAGGAAAAATGTTCCAGCCGATGGCATTAACTTTTATGTTTGCCATGATTGGAGTTATGTTACTTTGTCTCACATACGTCCCTATGATGTCTTCTTTATTTCTTAGGGTAAAACAAAATGAAAAACCCTCTTTTGGAGACAAAATCGTAACATTTTTAGAAAAAAAGTATGAACAAGCCTTAACGAAAGCATTAAAAATACCTGGGTTTATTATTGGAGTTGCAATTTCTCTGTTAGTAATATCTGTATTACTGTTTTCACGCATGGGTGGAGAGTTTATACCTCAATTAGATGAAGGAGACATTGCTTTTCATATCATTTTAAAACCCGGAAGTTCATTGACTGAATCTGTTAAAGCATCAACGAAAGTTGAGAAAATATTACTTGATAATTTTCCGGAAATTGAACAAGTAATTTCAAGGTTTGGTGTTGCTGATGTTCCGACAGATCCAATGCCAATGGACATTGCCGATTGTTTTATTATTCTAAAACCAAAAGATGAATGGGTTTCGGCCAAATCAAAAGAGGACCTGATCAACAAGATCAAAGAAAAGATTGAAATAATCCCTGGTCTGACATACGAGTTTACACAACCTATCGAAATGAGGTTCAACGAGTTAATTACCGGAGTTAGAGAGGATATTGCTGTAAAACTATATGGTGAAGATCTGGAACTACTAGCCTCTAAAGCCGAAGAAATGGGGAAAATTATTTCGTCTATTGATGGTGTCGGGGATATGCGTGTAGAAGCAACAAGTGGACTTCCACAGATAACTATTAACTATAATCGATCGAAATTAGCTCAATACGGCATCAATATAGATGAAGTTAATACGACAATTCAAACTGCCTTTGCAGGACGTGAAGCCGGTGTAATTTTCGAAGGTGAAAAACGGTTTGACCTGGTTGTCAGGCTTAATGAAAAGAACCGGCAGAATATTGATGACATTAAAAATCTGTATATCAACCTTCCTAATGGGTCGCAAATTCCTTTAAAGGAAGTAACAACAATAAGTTACCAGCCAGGCCCCATGCAGATAAGTAGAGATAATACAAATAGAAGAGTTTATGTTGGTATTAATGTCAGAGGAAGGGATATAAAATCATTAGTTGAAGAAATAAAAGCTACACTAAACGACCGTCTTGACCTGCCACCTGGATACTACATTCGGTATGGTGGTGCGTTTGAAAACTTCGACAGAGCTTTTAAAAGACTAAAGTTGGTTGTCCCGATTGCACTGATTTTAATCTTCATTTTAATCTTCTTTGCTTTAAATTCCATGAAGCAGACTTTCATGATTTATGGAGCGATTCCAATGGCTGCAATTGGAGGAATACTAGCTCTCTGGCTTAGAGATATGCCTTTTAGTATATCTGCAGGAGTTGGATTTGTGGTGCTTTTTGGTGTGGCAGTTCTGAATGGACTCGTTCTTATAAGCAGCTGGAATGAAATAAAGACAAGCGAAAGCTTTAACCTAACAGAGAGAATCATGGTTGGTACCAAAAGAAGAATAAGACCAATTTTATTAACAGCATTGACTGATATTCTTGGATTCTTGCCAATGGCAATCTCAAAAGGTTCCGGTGCTGAGGTGCAACGACCATTGGCAACTGTAGTTATCGGAGGAATGATCAGTGCAACTCTACTAACTCTATTTGTACTTCCTATTCTTTATCAATGGCTCGAAAAGAAATATTCTTTCAATAAAAAGACTACACTTTTAAGTATTGCTGTGATTATGCTATTTATTAATCCACTTACTATAAAGGCTCAGGATTCTGACTCACTGTATCAAATTAGTCTGGATTCAGCAATAAACAGGGCAATACAATTATATCCTGAAATTAAGTCATCTAGAATGGAAATTGACAAACAGGAATCTCTCAAGAAAACAGCCTGGGAGCTTGGTAACACTCAGTTTTATACTGCCGGAGAAGAAATTGGCAATAATCAGGACGGTGTAACTACTGTATTTGGAATTCAGCAGCAAAACATTAATATCTTTGGAGTTCCTTCCAAATCAAAGCTACAAACAAAGCAAATCAACTTTGCTGAAGCAGCATTGGAACTATCATCCAGACAAATCGAGTTAGAAGTTAAACAGCAGTATATCAGATTGTTTAGATCAATCAAAGTATTGAATCTTTACAATTCACTTGACTCAGTATTTAATGAATTCGAAAGAGCTGCCAAAATCAGGTATGAAACCGAAGAATCATCTCGATTGGAATACCTCGCAGCTGTAAATCAGGCAAAACAAATAAAGATCCAAAAAGATCAAAGGCTTTATGACCTGATGATTGAGCTTTCAAAATTCAATCTCTGGATGGTAAGTGACACCATTTTTACAGTGCAAACACAAATTATCGAACAAAGTAATGATATCTTGACTGGTCAGGTCATTCCGAATGATCATCCAATACTAAATCTGGCAAGAAAAGAAAATGAAGTTGCAGAACAGCAGGTAAATACACTACGTGCTGATTTACTACCCAAATTAAATGTTCAATATGGCTGGCAGGAGATTAACAATCAGTCAGGATTTTACCAGTATCAATTTGGTCTTTCAATTCCTCTGTTTTTTATGCAGAATAGTGGTAAAATTCAAGCTGCAAAAATCAGCCAGCTACAGACTGAACAAAATCTGGTTCAAAAAGAAATGGAACTTACTACCACCCTTTCTGCATCATACAATGAATTTCTAAAATGGAAAAGGTCCTGGGAATATTACAATGATGAAGCTCTGGAATTAGCTGAGGAGCAATTCAATGGGGCTGTATTGTCATATCGTGAAGGTGCAATTGATTATGTAGCCTTTTTACAAAATATACAAAGTGCCATTTCAATAGAAATAGATGCCTGGAATGCATATGAAATGTATATGACATCAAAATTCAAGGTTGAATATTTATTGAACAAATAATCCAAAAATGAAAACAATGAAAATCTCTATAAAAATACTTTTTCTTCTAATGATTATCTTGAATTTATCATGTAATGAAGACCATAAGCATGCAGATGAGCATGGACATTCACACGAAGAAAATGAATCAAAGGAAGAAAATGAAGTTCATCTTTCACTTCAACAGTTCAAAGCACTAAACCTTACAATTGACTCGATACAATATAGAAATATGTCTTCGTATGTTGAATCTAATGGTCAATTGGAAGTCCCCCCTCAAAACGAGGCAAAAGTAACTGCTATCATTGGTGCTAACATTACTTCAATTAAAGTTATTGAGGGTGATGAAATAAAAAAGGGCCAAATTTTAGCCTACCTGAGTCACCCTGATTTGATTCAATTACAAACAGAGTATCTGAACAACTGGAATAAACTTGAGTACATAAAAAATGAATATGATCGTCAGGAGAAGTTATATCAGGAAAATGTAGGTTCGGGAAAAGAATTCCAGAAAATCAAAGCTGAATATCAGGCTGCAAAAGGAAATCTGAAAGGTCTAGAAGCCCAGCTAAAGCTTTTAGGACTAAATCTGGACTACATCAGAAATGAGAATATATATGAAACGGTTGCAGTCAGAAGTCCGATACAAGGATCTGTCAGGTACGTAGAAGTAAAAACCGGGCAGTATGTTTCTCCACAAACAGTAATGTTTGAAATCGTAAACATTGACCACATCCATGCTGATCTGATGGTATTTGAAAAGGATGTTCACAAGGTAAAAAAAGGTCAAAAGGTATTGTTTTCAATTGAATCTATACCTAACAAAGAGCTTTCTGCAACTGTTTATTCAGTCGGAAGGTCATTCGAACAAGATCCAAAAGCAATTCACCTGCATGCAGAAATTGAAAACAAACAAGGTTTACTAATCCCTGGAATGTATGTACGAGGAAGAATTTTGACCGGAAATAATGATACACCTGCTATTCCCGAGGATGGATTAGTTCGAGATGGAAATAAGTATTTCATATTCACTGCAGAAAAAGAAAGTACAAATGAACATGAAGAATGGCATTTTAAACCTGTTGAGGTTATCCCTGGAACGAAAGATAAAGGATGGGTAAGTATCGAGTTTGTTTCCAGAATTCCGGCGGAAACCCTGATAGTTCTTGATAATGCATATTACCTGATGGCCGAAATGAATAAAAGTGAAGCCGGACATAGTCACTAACCATAACCATTCAACCATGATAAATATTCATACCAGAATGCCCAAAAAGCTTATTCCTTACTTTGAAAAGGAAATAACACTGTATACGGCTTTAAAAGCAGAAAACAAATTGCAAGAAGCCTGGACTCACCTGGAGAATGCACATGTTATAGGGCAAGCGTACCCTTGGCAACATACTTATGCTCATTGGAAGATGCTTGAATTTGGATTCTATATTAAGGATACCAAAGAAATAATAGGACAACTACCAAGGTTATTTGTCGGAGGAGTAAAATCATTCGTTAGAATAATTCCTACAGGTAATACTGGTGGGGCTAATATTTCTCCGTTGAAAAAATTACCAATCAAAAAGGAAATTATTGATACCTTTAATAGTGTAAGAGACTAAATATATGGCACATAATCATCACCATCATGAACATGAACCAAAAAGTTTTGGTAAAGCCTTTGCGATTGGTATTGTGTTAAACACACTTTATGTAGCCATTGAGGCATTCTACGGGTTTGCGGTAGGCTCTTCCGCATTACTTGCAGATGCCGGTCATAATGCATCGGATGTCTTTAGTTTGATCCTAGCCTGGGTAGCAATTTGGATAGCTGAAAAAAAGCCTTCCGGACAATACACATTCGGACTAAGAAAGACTACCATTCTGGCATCAATGTTTAATGGTTTACTTATCATTGGTGCAGCCGGATTTATCCTAGTTGATGCTATTCAGAAGTTTAAAAATCCTGTAGAAATTCCAGGAAACACGTTAATGATTGTTGCCGGAATTGGAATAATTATTAACACAGGTACAGCCTTGTTATTTATGAAGGGTCAGCATGATTTGAATATCAAGGGTGCTTTTTTACATATGGCGGCTGATGCGGCCGTTACATTGGGAGTTCTTATTGGAGGGTTGGTAATGAAGTTTACCGGAGCTTATTGGGTAGATCCTACATTAAGTATAATCATTGTAGTTGTCATACTGTATGGTGCATGGCAATTACTATCAGATTCAATCAAACTAGCAGTAGATGCAGTACCTAATCATATTGATTATAACGACGTTCATACAATGCTTAAAGAGCTCAATGGTGTTGAAGATGTCCATGATCTGCATATCTGGGCAATGAGTACTACAGAAACGGCACTTACGGTACACCTTGTCATACCTGAAGGTTGTGAAGATGAGTACATATTCAAAATCAGAAATGAATTAAAAGAGAAATTTGGTATTGATCATACCACTTTACAGATTGAAAAGACTTTTGATGATGATGAATACAGGGAGAAGATATAAAAAAAAAAGGCTGGTTATCATCTAACCAGCCTTTTTTTATATTAGGTATTCTTAATTAAATACGTCATTTAAAAGGTTTTTCAATTCCTCCCATGATTTAGTATCTGCTTCTTCATTATAAGCTAAAGGAATATCAAATTTCTGACCTAAAGAATCAGCACCTTTATTTGTAAAGGCATGTGTAGCCCCTGGATACTCAATGTACTTATAATCTGCTCCAATGCTATCCATCGCGCTTTTAAAGTTATTAACTGATTTAGGTGGAATCATAGGATCTGCCCCTCCATTACAAACCAATACTTTTGCTTTCAATGATTCGTTAGGCATAATCGGTAACTGAACACCACTATGAAATGCTGCAACAGCATCAAGATCTTCACCTGCATTTGCCATTGTTAAAACAACACTTCCTCCAAAGCAATAACCAATAGCTGCAATTTTTGTAGAATCAACCTTAGGGTGTGATTTCAGCAACTTCATAGCTGCTTCAAATCTTTCCTTGGCCATATCGATATTACTCATTACCATACCTGCAAATTTTCCTGCATCACCAGGGTGCTCAGCTTGTTTTCCATCACCGTACATATCAACAGCAATAGCAGCATATCCCAATTCTGCCAGTTTATCGGCACGCATTCTAACATAATCATTGTGTCCCCACCATTCATGTACTATGATAACACCAGGTCTGGTTCCATCAATACTTTCATCATAAGCTACATATCCTACCATCTCAGTAGAATCAGTACTATATCTAACTTCCTCTCCAACAACAGATGATACATTCTCAACCATCTCTTCATTTGAAGAAGTTTCTTCCTCTTGTTTTTCTTCAGTCTTTGATCCACAGGCATTAATAAACACCAGCAGACATAAAAGACCAGTGAAATGAGTTATAAGTTTCATAAGTAAATAAGTTGTGTTTATTATAATATTCAATTTAATATATTTATTTGAAAGTAATTCAAGGATAATTCTCATTCTTTTAATCTATTATCCAACCTTCCATTCTTGCATGTTCAATAGCCTGATGGGAATCTTTCATTAATAAAAAGGGAACATCGATCTCCTGTGCCATCTTTGTTACTTCATCACTTCTATCTTCAGTATGAACATCCCTGATATAAATTGCTAAAATCCTGTCTGGATAATCTTTCCAGACTTTAAAATATATCTCCGGATCATGTTGCCCGCTATCTCCAATCAAAATGAATTTTAGCTTTGGATAAATATCCATGATCCTTTCAATATTTGATATTTTATATGGTTCTGAATCTTCCCTTATCCATTGCTCCTTATCTATTCCCAGATCCCTCAATATAAATGGTGCTTTGGGTATATTATGATGCTCACAAAAACTTATCAGCATATCATATAAATTATAAGAACTTCCGGAAACGAAAAAAAGTGGATTTTTAAAATTTTGGATAAGCTTATGATACAACTCACTAACACCCTCAAATGGAGTTCGAGAAGGAGCATCATTTGATATCATTGTTATAATGCGCTTGATAGAATGCATCGCATCTGATACAATTATCGTATCATCAACATCAGAAATTATCCCAAAAGGGTTATCCTGTTCACAAATTAGTATCTCTCCGGTAGTTTTTTTCTCATATTCCAGATCAAATGGCATATCTGTGATCTCAAGATTCACCGGATGCCATCCATTTTTGAGGTGGGTTGAATTTAATCCATCAAACTCAAGAGTAAAATACCCCTCATTATCGCTTATTGTGGTACACTCTATTCCATAAAACTCTCCTTTTATAGTTACTCCCGGGATTTCATCGCTTTCATAACGCTTCCAGGTTTTTTTGAGATTTGTCCAAAATGAATCAGGAAGCTCATTTTTGTCATGTATGATTGGTTCTTTTTCAAGAATTCTCCCATGAATTCGAGCTTTTTTCTGATTGCCAAAACCACGATAAGGATAAATGAATACCAGATCAAATAAGTTTAATTTTTCTTTAACCTGATATTGAAATTTGTCAACACCATCCTCTGTTGCCCTGATAATCCTTTTAAATATTCCCATTGGTATTAATTGATTATTCTTACTTCAAGTTTGATATTAAAATGAGTCTTGTATCTATCCTGAATTAGACTTAAACATAAATTAGTCTTTTAATGAAGTAAATCCACATATAGAATTAAGTTTTAATGTGAAGTGACTATAAATAGAAAAAGACAGGGAAACCCTGTCTTTATAAACATAGAATAGACTTGAAATCTGTCTTTACAACTTTGAACTACTTATATTGTTTTAAAATTTTATTAAAAAAATTATAATTCTCCATTTTTCTTCAAAGTATTGATTTCATCCTCAGTGAATAATCGTGACCTGATAATGAATCTTACTCCCATAGGAATTTCCAGAGAAAAGCTTGAGCCACGCCCCTTGGTAACATCAAGAGTCAAATGGGTATGCTTCCAATACTCGTATTGATCTTTTGACATATAAAAGGGGCAATCTTCTATTCTCCCAAGCAAAATATCGCTTTCACCTGTTTTAAAATCGCCATCTTCAAAACACATTGGTGAGGAACCATCACAGCAACCACCACTTTGATGAAACATCAATGGACCAAACCTTTCTTTTAGTTCATCAATAACTTCAACAGCTTCATCTGTTATTCCTATCTTTTCTACCTTAGTCATTTTATTAGGTTTTCTTAATAAATCAAAAGAAGAGAAGGCAAAATGCCTTCCCTAACTTTCACTTACCACGCGATAACCCGCATTCTAAAAGAATCCCAACTTCTTTTTGTCATATGAAATCAACATATTTTTAGTATTTCGATAATGATTAAGCATCATTTTATGAGTTTCACGTCCAAAACCTGATTTCTTATACCCTCCAAATGGTGCATGTGCAGGATAAGCATGATAACAATTTACCCACACTCTTCCCGCTTTGATTGCTCTTGGCATCTGATAAATCTCATGCGCATCACGAGTCCATAAACCGGCTCCGAGACCATATAATGTATCATTCGCTATTTCAATAGCTTCATCCATGTCTTTAAAGGTTGTAACACATGTTACCGGTCCGAAAATTTCTTCCTGAAATACACGCATTTTATTGTGCCCTTTAAAGATAGTCGGCTCGATATAGTATCCATTAGCAAGATCATCACCCAACTCGGCTTTCTTACCACCACATAATACCTCTGCTCCTTCTTGTTTTCCGATGTCCAGATAAGAAAGTATTTTCTCGAATTGATCATTAGAAGCTTGTGCTCCCATCATGGTATCTTCACCAAGAGGATGTCCCATTTTGATTGCTTTGGTTCTTTCAACCACCCGTTCCATAAATTTGTCATAAATTGATTCATGAACGAGAATCCTTGAAGGACAAGTACAAACCTCACCCTGATTTAGTGCAAACATTACCGCTCCTTCAATACACTTGTCAAAGAAATCATCGTCAGCATCCATTACACTTGGCATAAATATATTTGGAGATTTACCACCAAGCTCCATTGTTACCGGTATCAAATTTTCTGAAGCGTACTGCATAATCAGCCTTCCTGTAGTAGTTTCTCCCGTGAATGCCACTTTGGCTATCCTTGAAGAGGTTGCTAGTGGTTTCCCGGCTTCTGGTCCATAACCAGTAACAATATTAATTACTCCATCAGGTACAACATCCTTAATAAGATCCATTAATACCATAATACTTGTTGGAGTTTGCTCAGCTGGTTTTACTACAGTACAGCAGCCAGCAGCCAGGGCAGGAGCAATTTTCCACGTTGCCATTAGTAAAGGAAAATTCCACGGAATAATTTGCCCGACAACTCCCAGAGGTTCTTGCAGATTAATACTCACCGTATTAGGATCATGCTCTGAAATTGTAGACTCATCTGATCTGATTACACCAGCAAAATATCTGAAATGATCTACACACAGAGGCAAGTCAGCAGCTCTTGTTTCCCTTAGTGCCTTACCGTTATCAATGGTCTCAACTCTTGCAAGTTGTTCCAGGTTTTCTTCAATTATATCTGCGATATCAAGTAATACTTTTGCTCGTCCGGCGGCAGATGTGGTAGACCAGCCAGGAAATGCTTTATGAGCAGCATCTAATGCTTTTTCAACATCATCCTTGTTTCCTCTGGCTGCCCGTGTAAAAGCTTCGCCATCAATCGGACTTATGTTATCAAAATATTCTCCGCTGGAAGGAGCTACCCACTTCCCTCCTATAAAATGATCATAATGTGGCTTAAATTGTGGTCTGTCGACTACTTTTTGTTTTTCAGTTACAGTTTTCATGTTTAAGGATTTTAGAATTAAATATCAAAATATCCTTTATTAACACATCAAATGCTTTGCTGTAAGTCCAAACCAGTATTCTTTAAGTCTTAAATATTCAGAAAATCAAAATAATATTCCGATATTTATAGTAAGTCATGGAGATTGCTCAAAACTTCCCTGATTAAAAATATTACACTTAACCCACAACCCGT
The DNA here is from genome assembly GCF_012926615.1 of Marinigracilibium pacificum. Lineage (GTDB taxonomy): Bacteria > Bacteroidota > Bacteroidia > Cytophagales > Cyclobacteriaceae > Mangrovivirga > Mangrovivirga pacifica. The sequence continues at coordinate 168,252 of NZ_JABBNU010000010.1, forward strand.
GAAGAAATATCAACCAGAGAATTTTAGTCTCAGGGATGGAAAATCCCTACTCACCCTGGTCGAGAACCGAACAGCTTATTCATTTGATTCTTGCGAATTAAATCTGTTTGAAACTCATCAAAAAGAGAAAAATATTAATCTGGTATTTGATCACTTTGTTTTCACCAGTATGATTTCAGGTAAGAAGGTAATGACTTTACCTGATAAGCCTTCTTTTGATTACCTGCCCGGAGAATCTGTTATACTTCCACCCGGAGAATTAATGAATATCGATTTCCCGGTTGCTGATATGGATAATCCAACAAAATGCATTGCTCTTACAATTGCCGATGAGGTGATAATTGATACAATAAATAAACTACAGGAACTTCACCCAAGACATGAAACCTGGGGAAGTTGGGAAATAGACCCTGCGTTATTTCACCTCAATAATAACCGGGAACTGGCAGATACTATCAATAGGATTGTCAGAATCACTAAAAGTGAAAAGGGTAAGGTGAAGGATATTATGATAGATCTGACTCTTAAGGAAATGCTGGTCAGGCTAATGCAAACTCAAGCAAGAGTTGTTTTGGAGTCATCTTATGACCTGCTAGCTGGAAACAATAGCCTGGCAGCAGCTATTCAATATATCAAACAAAATTTGTGTAATACACTAGATCTAAATAAGGTTGCAGACATAGCCTGTATGAGTAGAGCATCATTTTTTAAGAAGTTTAAGGAAGTTACCGGGTTAACACCTGCTCAATATATTCTAAAAGAGCGTATCAAATTAGCCAAAAGTGACCTAAGAGACAGCTCAAGATCAATAACATCGGTGTGTTTTTCATCAGGATTCGAAAATCTTTCACATTTTATTAAAGCTTTTAAACAAGAAACGGGATTAACGCCAAAAACCTGGCAAACCTCTCAGACTTAATTTTTTGATTTCATGAAAATAATCAACCTGATATCCGGACCCCGGAATATCTCAACTGCATTAATGTATTCATTTGCTCAAAGAAAGGACACAAAGGTAATTGACGAACCTTTGTATGGATATTACCTTACTACCACGGGACTTGATCATCCAGGTCGTGAGGAAATAATCGCTTCTATGGACTGTAATCCTGACTCAGTAATTGGATCTCTTTTGAATGATAATGGAAAGAATATTCTCTTTGTTAAAAATATGGCTAAGCATCTTGTTGGTCTAAATACTGATTTCATGTCGAAAATGATAAATGTATTTTTGATCAGGGAGCCTTCACATATTATCACTTCATTCTCAAAGGTTGTTGAGAAAATTCCGGAAGAAGAAATCGGTTATGGATATTCATTGAAACTCTATAATCAACTGGTAAATGAAGGTCAAAAGCCAATCGTAATTGATTCAGGTACCGTTTTAAAAGATCCTGAAACTATGTTGCCAAAAATATGTGAAGCATTAGAAATTCCATTTGACAAATCGATGCTCTCCTGGAACCCCGGTCCAAGACCTGAAGATGGATGCTGGGCTAAATACTGGTATGCCAATGTTCATAAAAGCAATGGACTGATGCAAAAGTCAGAGCAGCCTAAACAAGTACCAGAAAAATATCAACAGCTTTATACAGAAGCCTCAAAATATTATAACGAACTTTTTAAACATGCTATAAAGTAATTATGCTACAACAATACAATCCAAAAAATGAAAACATTAAAGTCTGGGTAGGTGACAGACTTTTTGACCGTCATGAAGCAAAAGTTTCTGTGTTTGACAGTATCGTACAAGGTGGTGACGGTGTATGGGAAGGACTCAGAGTTTATGACAATCATGTGTTTTGTCTTGACAAACATCTGGAACGATTAGAATATTCGGCCAAGGCACTAGCTTTTGATCACATTCCTGAAAGAGATTATATCAAAAAAGCTATTTTTGAGACTCTGAAGGCAAACAGGATGTTTAATGAAACTCATATCAGGCTTACCCTGACCAGAGGTGAAAAAGTGACTTCAGGAATGGATCCCCGGCTAAACTCTAAAGGTTCAAACTTAATAGTTTTGGCTGAGTGGAAACCTTTAGTTTATGATAACAAAAATGGGATTCGGGTTATTACCTCAGCGATACAAAGAAACTCTCCAAGACATCTGGATAGTAAAATCCATCATAATAATCTACTAAATAACATTCTTGCGAAGGTACAGGCTAATTTTGCAGGTGTTGATGCAGCAATTATGCTCGACACCCAGGGATTTGTTTCAGAGTTAAATGACACCAACCTGTTTATGGTTCATAAAAATGTAATTTATACTCCACATGCTGATGCATGCCTGCCGGGCATTACACGAGGTCTTGTTATTGAGGTAGCAAAAGCTTCAGGAATTGACATTATAGAAAAAAACCTGACCGTTAATGAATTTTATAATGCCGATGAAGTATTCTGCACGGGAACGATGGGAGAATTGACTCCCCTTCATGAAATTGATGGTAGACCGGTTGAAAACAAAACCGGAAGTAACCTCAGAAGCCTTATCCACGAGAAGATCCACGAGAAGATCTATGAGTTAGGTGAAAAGATTTCTTAATGCCTTTCAAGAAACTCTCTGATCATCTGTGTCTGCATCTGGCTTACAAACGGATGATCGGGGGCTTTATTCAATAAAACCAGTGTATACGCAAATTTAGATAGTTTCCAGTCGTGGGATACTGTATGATTATCCTCATCAGAGATATAATACTTCATAAAGTGCTCTTCGACTGGAATTCCACTATTCATACATACTTGTATTGCTTTAAATATTGCTTCATTAATATCATTTGAAAGTTCCTTTCCTGTCAGTTTAATTATTGAAGAAGCATTAAATGATAATCCTTTTTCTCGTATTGCATTTTCAAACCTGTGAAAAGCAGGATTTGAATTTTGATTTCCATAATTTGTTATTTCGTAAATCATCGGTCAGGTTTTTCTTTTAATTACACAAACTGTTTATTGAAGCTAGCTCTAAGATTTTTAACCATTTCTTTTTGTTCATCATTTAACTTTTCAGGAAGCTTAGCTTTTATCCGGACATACAAATCACCATGTCCTTTTCCATTATATTCGGGCATTCCCTTGCCTTTTAACCTTAGTGTTTTATCATTTTTAGTACCTTCAGGAATTTTGATTTTGATTTTCCCTGTAAAAGAGTCTATTTCTACATCACCGCCTAATAGTAATGTAAACACATCAATTTCCTGATCCATGTACAGGTCATCACCTTTACGATCGTAACCCTTCTGCTCACTTACATTTACTTTCAGCAGCACATTCCCTCGTTTTCCTGTCGGACCAGGTTGTCCTTTTCCTTTAATTCTTAGCTTTAAGCCATCATAAGCACCGGGCTTAATTTTAACTTTGATTTTTTCCGGACCAATATTTACAATTCGTTCCGTACCGTGGTAAGCTTCATATAAAGAAATACTCAACTCACCTGATAAATCGTTTCCGGGTATATCATTAGCACCTCCAAATCCCGACTGCCTGCGTCCTGACCTTCTTCCTCCGCCAAAAAAAGCTTCGAAGAAGTCAGAAAAACCACCTCCGCCAAAAAACTCTGAAGGATCGCCCTGATATTGGTAGTTAAAGCCACCTTGTCCGAAAGGCCCTCTAGCAGCATTAGGGTCATAACCAGCATTTTGATATTGCTTCCAGTTTTTCCCCAGCTTATCATATTGCTCTCGCTTTTTAGGATCTCCTAAAACTTCATTTGCCTCACTGATCTCCTTAAACTTATCCTCAGCTGTTTTATCACCCGGGTTTTTATCAGGGTGATATTTTACTGCAAGCTTTCTGTAAGCCTTCTTGATTTCTTCTTGAGAAGCCTTTTTATCTACCCCAAGTATATCGTAATAATCCTTATAATCCATCTAATTTGCTTTACCTTAAATTTACTCAATATCATAAAAAAACGGACTACTATTGTCCGCTCTTTCTACTGATAAACATCAGTTACTTAAGAGAAATCCGGAAGCTAACACCTCCGGATTTCAATTATAAAATGTCAATTGACTTTGGTGTTTTTGGCTTAGATTCTTCCCTTTTTGGAACATGAATATCCAAAACACCATGATTATAAGAAGCTTTGATCTTTTCGCCATCAGCTGATTCAGGCAGAGTGAATTTCCTCATAAAAGATGAGTATTTGAATTCACGACGAGTATAATTATCCTCATTTACTGTGTCTTCATGCTCTGCATCTGACGAAATAGTTAAAATATTATCTTCTAACTCGATCTTAAAGTCTTCTTTTTTCTTGCCTGGAGCAGCTAATTCAATAGTATAGCTCTCCTTATCTTCCTTAACATTGACTTTAGGAAGAGATTCGGTACCTGTTCTCATAAAGTCTCCTACTCCCCAGCCCCTATCATGGCTAAAGAAATCATCAAACAAATTGTCTAATGCAGGAAACATGTCCTTTTTTGTTCTAATAAGTGTCATGGCTAGCTGGCTTTAGTTTAACATTCATTTCAATTGAATTACTACAAAAACAGTTCCAGTCAAACATATGCTTAACCAAAGAGACAAAATGTCATAAAACACTATTATCCAATTCCTTACATAGAAAAATTGACAGGTTTTCAAGGATAAAATCAATTAATTCCTGACAGGTTTTCACCTATCGGCGGACTACCCCAATATGCATTAAAGCATCACCTTGATGAACAATCGGATCATGGTTTAACCCAATAACATAACCGGTGACGGGTGACTTTACTTTAAGTGAAAAATCACCAAATGGGTCAAAGATATTTCCTACAATCTGGTTTTTATTTACCGAATCACCATACCTAACTTTTGAAAGAAATATCCCTGAATTTCCAGCCCTGATCCAGGAAGAGTTTTTTATAATTCTATTTTCATATAATGGGTCTACATATTCATCAGTCATTCCTAACATATTCATCATCCTGATAGTTCCATTAACCCCTTCCTCAATTGCAAACTCATCAAACCTGGATGATTCGCCTCCTTCATAAACAATAATATGTTTTCCCTCCCTGGCTACAGATTTTCTAAGTGAATTTGGTCGATATGCACTGTCAAGAGTAAATGGTGCATGAAATGCATCTGCAAGTTTTTGATTTGTAGGATCACTAAGCTTACACCTTACTTGCGGATAATTTGTTCTATCCGAGCCGCCAGTATGAAAATCAATACCATAATCAATTAAAGGAATTACTTCCTTCATTAAATAGTAAGCTATTCTTGAAGCTAGTGAACCATTCTTATTTCCAGGAAATGATCTGTTAACATCTTTTCCATCAGGTACATAACGCGAAAAATGAATAAACCCATAAATATTGATTATCGGAATACATATCACAGCTCCAGCTTTACATTTATGAATATTGCGCTCCATTATCCGGCGTATTATTTCAACCCCGTTTATTTCATCGCCATGTAATCCACCAGTTAATAACAAAACAGGACCTGGATTTGGTGACTTATAGGTGGTAATTGTTATATCGATAGGAGAATGTGAAGGTAGCTTGGCTATGTTAATATCTACCTTTATTTCTTCACCGGGAATTAATGGAATACTGTTAAACTTCATAAGTGCTTTTCAGTTTTACTATGAAATAAATCAATTTAGAGTTTGAAGTTAACAAAATGTAATATTAAATGGATGGTCAAATTAATGTTTGTAAGTTTACAATTAATCTTTTAACGAAATCAATATACCAATAATGAAATATTCACTGCCTGTAATAGTCATATTAATTTTAATAGGTCTGACCGGCTTTAATCTATCAAATTCAAATCATAAAATAATTGAGAGTGATACTTCTTTTGTATTTATAGAAAACCTTTCTGATGACTTTATGTATGATATGCGGTATGCAACAGAAGATAATTTCATCAATAAAAAAGTATATGATTGTGATAAGTGTATGATTCGTAAAGAGGTTGCAATGGCACTGATTAATGCGAACAGAGAGTTTATGAAACTCGGTTATAAGATTAAATTTTATGATTGTTATCGCCCACTGGATGTCCAAAAGGAAATGTGGAAAATCTATCCTAAGCCCGGATATGTGGCAAACCCCTATAATGGCGGTTCTATTCATAACCGAGGCGGTGCTGTAGACCTTACTTTAGTGGATATGGAAGGAAATGAAATAGCTATGGGTACAGATTTTGATTACTTCGGAAAGAAAGCTAATCATACCTTTCAAGATCTTCCTGAGAACATAATAAGTAATAGAAAATTACTGAAGTCGATAATGCTTAAGCATGGGTTTAAGCATATAAACACAGAATGGTGGCATTACAATTATACCAATGCCAGGCAATACCCTATTTCTAACACCAAAACCAAATGTGATTAACATATGAGTAAGTTGCAAAACAACACTATTGAAATAGGCTCGGCAGTTAGGTTACCCAATACTGAAAAATCTATTACACTTTTTACTACCATCGATGATAAAATTCATATTGATATTTTATCTGAAAAAACTCCCGACCTGCCTTTTAAGCTTTTAATGTCAAGTCTGAAGAATAATGATCAATTGAAGAAAGCTAAAGATCTTATCATCATCTCTCATAAAGGAAAAGAAATTGCTAAAATCGAAAAAGGTGAGTTCAAAATTACTAAACTAAACTTCTTTCTTAAATTATTCTTTAAAAGCCTTTTCTGATCCTATTGATTTTTTATTTGCTTTGGTAGTATCCCGAATTCTTTTCTAAAAGCAGTAGTAAAATGGCTTAAATTACTATAACCTATCATTCTACCGGCTTCGGAGACATTATATTTATTTGTTTCAATCCAATGATAGGCTTTTTTCAATTTCACCTTTCTAATATATTTACCAACACTGGTATCAAGGTTATCGGAGAAGGTTCTTTTCAGCTTTGCCGGACTTACCGATAATTGCTTAGCAAGACCTTCCACCGTAATTACATCATTATATTTTTCATTAATTATCTGAATGGCATTGTTTAATAAATCATTACTTAAATCATTAAATTTTAGATTTCTAAAATCAAAGTCATTTAGAAAATCAAAATATAATGCCAGTACCTGATCAATCTTTGATTTTAGTAGTGGGTAATTCCTGTTTCCATCTGAAACATCTATTAAGATCGAATGAATTATCTCAAATATATTCAGCTGAACTTTACTCCCGAGGTATAATTTATCTCTGGAAGTCAGTAAATAAATCACGTCATCCTTCAAATTCATCAATTCAATGAAATTTCTTTGAATATATGACTGATCAATAACAATTGAAAAGTTCTGATGATCCTGATCTTCCAAATATTTAAACTCACAATCAAGGTAGGAATTAGATAATAGAACATTAAAACTATCAGATTCCAGTTCGCCTATATTAGACTTTACCTTTGGCAAATACAATATTTCATGACTACCCTTAAGATGAAAATCTATCTGTATTAAAAACCTGTTATTATCACTTGTGCGAAGTACCGCCAGGGGTTCTTTAAAATTGAATTTGTTATACATAAAAGATAACTCTGGCGTCAGATTAAACTTATAGGTAAAACCATCAATATCATCTTGATTAGATTGCATACAATGATCCTCCCAATAGCAATCAAATTTGTCACTTAATTTATTGCAAAGATCATGAAAATGGTCGATCTGATATTTAATAAAATTCAAAGTCGGTTTTAAGGGTTATATTATCTATAATAAATCCTTGAGCGCATGACGCACATTATTAAATTTAAATTTAAAATTGCAATAATTCAATTTATTAGATACTACTCTTCTACTTTTTAACACTAGTTCTGTCTCAGTTCCAATTAATAAAGCACCAAAACCTAGCAACTTTTCTCCTTGTGGTATCCCAAATGGGACTTTCATAATACCCCTGATTGTATTCATCAATTCAAAATTGGTAACAGGGCACGGTGCAGCTATATTAATAACACCTTTTAAATCACTATGTTCTAAAATAAAACTTATTGCCCGGCAAAAGTCCTCCTCATGAATCCAGCTGACAAATTGATCTCCACTACCATGTTTTCCACCTAAACCAAATTTTACTAAAGTTTTGATAGGAATTAATGCCCCGCCATTTTTACCTAAAACTATGGAGGTACGCAAAATCACTTTTCTTGTCTTAGGTAAGGTAAAACTATTAAACTCTAACTCCCATTTTCTGCAAACATCAACAGAAAATCCCTCACCAATTATACCGGTATCTTCAGTATTAGCTTGATGATATGAATCTGCATAAATAGTGGCTGATGAACTATTCATCCAAACTTTCGGAGGATTCACACATTTAGATATCGCCCTGCCCAAAAGATTCGTAGGAATGATTCTGGTAGTATAAATTAATGATTTATTATGTTCATTGTATCGGCAGTTTACTGATTTTCCGCATAAGTTTATTACTGCCTCTGCTCCTTCTAGTATTTCGGTCCATCTGCCAAGAGACTGACCATCCCAATATACATATTTGAACTTATCAGATATTTCTACAGACCTGGTTAAAATATACACATCAAATCCAGCATTATATAAGTATTTAGAAAGTAATCTTCCCAAAAACCCGGTTCCTCCGGCAATTACTATTTTACGCATGACGGTAAGTTTTAAATGTTAAATACCAATGAGATAGAGCTGCAATCGAGCAGTTTATAATGTAGAAAGGAAAGATATAATTGTCCTTAAAATTTCTAATTCCAATTAAATCAATAAGATAATTACACAGTGGAATAGAAATTAAAATTAGAGTTGCATACAAAAAATATCTGATCCAGCCTTTTGAACGATAATATTGGCTAAAACTAAACCACATTCCACTCAGGAATTGAGTAAATCCCAAAGGCATCGCCAATAGCATAACATATACCAGAATTTCAACATTAAATATGGAAGCCAGCAAGAGCATTATGATAATGCTAAACTGAAATAATTGTAGGTAGAAGTTAATTTTAATCATCATAATTTCAATAGTTTCATTACTTTCAAAATTTATTGAAACTTTAAAACAAATTTTTTTAAAGTTTCGTTAGAAGCTTAAGAAACCAGCTTTTGTCAGATCTGATAAACATATCAAGAACTGAATCTGCTTTCCCTGAAAATGAAGCAATCTCGGAAGTCATTTTTTTAAACTCATCCTCCTGGGCTGATCCTTCACTTTCAATACTTTTTAATTCATTCATGGTATTTAAGATAGGCGTTAACTCCCTTTTACGTCTTTCTGCACTAATCTTTCTCGCTATTTCCATTATATCTTTAATAGCTTTGAAGTATTCTCTCCTCTCTCCTGGTATATGATCCTTATAAACCAATCCCCAATCAATTAAAGCCCGGATATTCATATTGGCATTACCACGTGATATTTTTAATTCTTCCATTATATCCTCGGCAGATAATGCTTCCGGTGAAATAAGAAGTAGTGCATGAATCTGAGCCATAGTCCGATTGATTCCCCAGTCTGAGCCTAGTGCTCCCCAGGTATGTATAAACTTCGATTTTGCTTCTTCAAATTTCATAATGCTAATGTAAAACAAAAATTCATAACTTTCAAAAGTTATTGAAAGTTTTAGCAAAAATAAATGAGAGACCAATTGATAGCCTCCCATTTAACCTTATTTAAAATATATTTCGTGCATCCATAAAAGTCCATCGGGTGAAAATGCTTCCCTAATAGCATCTTTATGATATTTTACTGTTTTACCAGAAGTAGAACTATTATAATAACCTGAGCTATATGCTTTTTGATCCCACTTGCCATAAGGGTCATGGACAGTATAGTAAGTTCCATCAAAACCCAGAAACACCATTACATGACCATAGCTAGTTGTATAACCATGAGCAATAACTGGCTTGCCTTCTTTCAAAAGCTGATTTAATCTGGTCAGGGATCCTTTGGTTGTACCACTTACTCTTACATTCAAACCAAAATAAGAAGCTTCCGAATTGAATATCGATTCAAGTCCGGGTACAGTCTGACCTTTATCCGTACCCCCATAGTTATCTGAAATTTCATCAGGCGAAGTATTTCCTCCGTAATAATTGATAACCATAGCTACAGATGTATTTTGGCATGATCCATACGGATTATAATCATTATTCAATTGATAAAAATACGGCACACCTTTTATGTATCCTGTACTGTTTAAATCTGTAACTCTATTGTTATTAACTATTTGTGAAACTTTTCCTTCAAGGGTCAAAATTTGATAAATAGCCATTACAGTTTCTGCTCTTGAAGCATTCCTTAGTGGATCTAGAGTTGTTAAAGTCGGGTAATTAGCAATCAATTTACTTTTTGCAGCCCTGGCCACAGCTTTTCTAGCCCAGGTTGGAATCTTGGTATAATCTGTAAAATAATTAAGAACTGATTCATTAGCATTTGTTAATCCATTATGACTAGCAAGTGCTATAAGCATCTGGTATTTTGAAATGCGCTGATCAGGTCTGAATGTTCCATCCGGATATCCAGACAAATATCCGGCTCTTGCCACCTTTAATATGTGACTTTTCGCCCAGTGACTTGAAATATCTGTAAATGAACGATTCTGGAAATCCGGGTTTATCGCCGGATTAATTGTTGATGATATCATAGCCGCAAATTCAGCCCGTGTCAAGCTCTGGTCAGGTCTGAAAGTACCATCACTATATCCTGAAAGGAAGCCTTTATTTATTAACGCCGATATTTCCTTTTCAGCCCAATGACCTCTTATATCCCTGAAAGGTATATTTTGGTTACCAAAATTAGCTGACCAGTTAACATTTTCAAGGGTTTTCCAGATGTCAAGAGAAGTGCCTCCCCCAGGTATTCTCCAAATTGAAGTTTCAGATCCTGATGCCTGAATTGCCTCATTTAGCTGCCCGGAAGTTATTGTATTATATTCTGCACTTAAAATATGATGGACAGGCTTTTTACATCCCAATGCTTTATATTCATTGGTTCCATAATCGACCCAGTATCTGGCATTTGACATATAGGTATTTCCCCATACTTCAAGATAGGTCTGTGGCATATGGGCATCGACATATTGATCGATTATATCCACCCTCATTCCATGGTCCTTCGGATTTCCCCAGCTGGTGCAATAAAGTTTAAAGTCACCAATATATCCGTCATTACCAGCCTGAGTAATTGCTTTCCTGAATTCTTTAAAGAGATTATGTAATTCAGTAGACTTCCCGTCGAATTCAACTTCGATATCAGTTACAAATCCATCATAACCTGCTCGGGCAGCATAATAAACAGCATCAGCCTGGGCATACTCATTTCCCGGATAATTATAAGCCCATGCCCATACCTCCAGACCAGCATTTTTATAGGCATTGACAACAGACTTATCCTTATTTTCCTTCCAGATATTTGTTCCATCTGCAACTTTCACATAAATCCTTGACACACCCATTTTAGCCAGATCATTTGCCAACACTGTATGGCTTGAGTATCCTGTTCCTTCCAGATACCACAACCACATTCCAAGTTTGTTTGTACCTGAAATTCTGGCATTCGAATTTGTATTAACACCTGGTGGTGTACCTGTTTCTAATATGTCCCGGTCATGTGACTTTGGAGAAACGGATCTGATAGATGTTGAAATTTTTGAAGGATGTTCAGTCGGAGAAACTTCCTCTTTGTCGCAACTATTTAATAGCACTAACAATAATAGAGCTATTAAATAACCAAGTTTATTCTTTAACATATTTCAATGGTTTGGTTAAAAGATGAATTTCAAATCTATAACCACTGCGAAATTTGACAAAAACCATTGTATCTATATTATGCCTACATTGAGAAATTAATCTGGATTATTATCTCTACAAACACTAATAAAAATGCTTATTTTGGAGCTTATTGGCATATTTTATCACTACAGAGATTTCAGATAGTCAACTAGGCTTTCTCCGGTTTTTAACCCTATTTTCTTCCGTAAACGGTATCGACTCATGTCAATAGTCTTAGGTGCAACTCCTATTGCAATTGCTATTTCTTTAGAGTTAAAATCAGAACGAAGTAATATGGCAAGTCTTTTTTCATTTTCAGTTAACCCTCCTCCTATTTGATCAAGTTTTTGGTTAAACTCACTCCATGCAGAACTCTCCAGATACCGGCGATACCATTTTTCAGAATCAAAATCAATTCTTTTATTATAGTCCTTAAGAATGTCCTTTATACTTTTTCTAATAACACTATCTTCTACCGAGTCATTCTTTATTATCTCACTAATTTCGTTACCTAAATCACCTAGAATTTTATGCTTTTCCTGAATTAATGAACGTTGGTTTAACAGACTTTCCTGTTTCTGCTCTAGCAATGTTTTAAGCTGTTCCTTTTCTAATTCAAGTATCCTGAGCCTCCTATAATCAGCTTTTTCATTTTCTATTGAATATCTAAATTCTGCATTTTTCCTTTTGCTTAACTGCACAAAGTATATGTAGCAGAAAATCACAAAAGCCAATATTAGAATAACTATGACTAATACTATTCTGTCTGATATTATCTCAAGTCGATGTTCCTTGTTTGCTAACTCCAATTTTTGACTGGCAAGCAGATACTTTTGTTTTTCTACTATTTCTTCAATCCTGCTTTTCTGTTCTGAAAATTTTAATGAATCTTTTAATTCATAAGACTTCTTTAAATAATGGTAAGCATTCTGATAGTTTGCTATTTCTTTATTCAATTCACTATTTATAAAATAGTATTTACTCATATCAATACTTGAAGAGTCAATAGTTTCTAATTTATTTTGACTTTTCAAAAAATAACTCCAGGCTTCCTCAGTTTGATTCTCAGACAGTTTTAACTCAACAAGACTCAAATAGGTGATAAACTCATTTTCACCCATATCCAATGAATCATAAATTTGAGCAGCAGAAAAATAATATGCTTCTGAAAGTAATGGATTTGACTTTGTATCAAAATATAATTTCCCTAGATTAAACTGAGTGCTTGCAAAACCTCTTAGATAGCCATATTCCTTAAATTTAGAAGATGCTTCTAGTAAAACAGGTATGGCTTTTTCTGGCAGGTTATCATCAATAAATACTGCTGCAATATTGTTCAGACTTTGAGCTATTCCAATTGGATTTTGGTTTATTGAATCATAATAAATAGCTTCATTTAGATATTTTAGAGCCTCCTGATAATTACCTATCTTTTTATAAACTGACCCGATATTACTAGCTGTACTTGCCAGATTTGTCTGACTACTCATACGTTTTTTCACCTCATAACCTAATAGATAATATTTCAGGGCAGAATCATATTGAAATTGCACATGTTTTACCAACCCAATGTTATTCAATGCCTTAGCATAGAATGAACTATCAATTTGTTTTGCCAGGTCTAGTGACTCTTTTAAAATTGATTCGGCATGATGATATTCACCCTGGTAATAATACCCTAACCCAAGAGCTAATTTATTTTGAAGAATTAAACGCTCATTTTTTATCCTTTGTATTAAAATAGTATTACTCTTCAATATTGAAAGGGCGGTATCAATATCATTTAACATGAAATAAACTTCAGCACTGCGAATTTTTGACAAAACTATAAGTTCCTGTTCGTCACATTCAATTGCAGACTGATAACCTTTATTAAATGAACTTAGAGCATCATACAAGTCATGTTTTCGTTGTTCAAGACCCAACTGCAGATATTTTTCCGCAGGACATTCATCTTCTAAACTATTATGATTTGGTATTAATAATGATGCTATCAAAAATCTAAAAATAAATAAAATGCTAATTGACATTTTATAATAAGTATAAGGTTGAAAGAAAAATAAATAATGATAGACATTACTATAATATTACAACCTTATTCATAAAAGTCAAGGGATAATTTACTTTATAGCCATCTTTAAAATTCGGAAAGGCAATAAAATCAGATCTCTTAATATATTGAATGCAAGTTCGATTGATAGTCCCAATATTGTAAAGGGTAAAGAAAGTACCCAGACTACCGGAAATAAGAAGAAAACCAATAGTGCCAACGGCCAGCATACTGCTAACAGGATCATCCAAAGTAAAAATGCTATAAATGTTCTCATATCTTCAATTGTTTGATTATAGATATACAATTATCTCACCAAACACATAAACACTTTATTTACAACAAGTTAACAATTGATAGCCAAGCAAAAACTATTCAGTATTGAACAGGTTTTGTACGAAAATGTACAAAATTTATAATCATGAACTCGGATTGAAAAATGCTAGTAAAATGATATTTTTGACAATATGAAAAGAAAGATTCTGGATATTGATTCATTGAATGACCTTTTGGAAAAAATCAACTCCGATCCGGATATTGAAATCACCTATGAACCTGAAAAATGCAGAATCATTGTTTCTAAAGAAGATAAACGGGATTTTATCCGCATTCCCCTGCCCTCCATTTATGAAAACGGTGAGGTTACAGAGGTATCCAGACATTTTACCATTGCTTTAATTGAAACAGGTCATGCTGCCCTTGCACTATGTGACGAAGAGGAAATACTTGAACATAAAGTATTCAAATCATATATGGTTAGAAAGAAGCAGGGAAAAAGTCAACTCAAGTATTTAAAAACCAAAGGAAAATCAAGAGCGGGTTCACGAGTAAGACTTGCCAATGCTTTAGAGTTTTTCGAAAATATCAATACCAGACTTCAAAATTATCACGATCAATATTCAATTGATATAATTGCCTTAAGTTGCAATAAAACTGTTTTTCCATTTTTATTCAGCTCAAAAATTGAGCCACCATTCAAGAAAAAGGATGATAGAATATATAAAATCCCACGATATGTAGATACTCCAGGGTATGAAGAACTCACTGATACTTACGAATATTTAATAAATGGAGAATATTTTACTGAAGGAGATAATTTTATTATCGAGATCTAATCAACTCTCGATGCATCAATAAGGTCTAGTGCAAAAACCTCATCTTCCCACCCCAAAAATTTTGTTTTGCCTTTTCCTTTATAGTTTAGAAACCATGATTTTATAATCTCGGCTATTGAGGGATATTTCGCCATCAATTCTTCAAAGGTATTAAGATTTTGCAAATTGTTTTTCGGGTGACCTAAAGGAACGGCAAGAATTTTATCATCAGATTCACCGTTATCCTTTAATCGCAAAACACCTATTGGAATGATCTCTAAAATCGTGCCTTTCGATACTGAACCAGAAAGCAATATAACATCCAATGGATCACCATCGCCTCCATCTGATTTTGATAGTAATGTGCCCTTTATATATCCATAATTACCTGGATAACCTAAATAGTCAATCACCCGAGGCTTTCCGTCAACGGAGTCTTGTTCAATTAAGCCGGTAGTTTTATTTACTTCGTATTTTTCAATCGTTCCAGCCGGTATTTCAACCATCATTTCGATTGGCTGAGTCTGAGAAAACAAGGCAGATGGAATTAAAAGCAAAAAAAGATATATCAATTTCATCCCTTAAAAATTTCGAATGCATAATTAGCAGTCGACCAGAATTCATCCAGAATTATCAAATTCTTTTTAAAGAATGAAATCATCTCTGGCCAGTCGTTTTCGTTCATTATTTTAACTCCTTCAAGCACCTGATAATAACCAGGTTGGGGTATACCATATCGATATTCTCCCGGTGCATTGAGAATCCATTCCTCTCCGGATTCTGACTCAAGCATTTTTTCAAGTTCAACTAATTGATCAAATAATAAGGAACTGATATCTGCATCTTTATGCTCGACAGCAATACCACACCAGGCCAATTTATCTTTTGCATCCAGTTTAAACCTGATCCCTTTAACCCCGGTCTTATAATTGATCCAGTTTACTTTTAATCCATCAGCAGAAGGGACAGGCTTCATAAACTGTCCCAGTTTTGTCCAGAATTCTTTCCTTATTGCTGAAGCGGCTTCTTTGGAATACATTAAACTTCCAGTTTTATACTAACAGGGCAATGATCTGATTCGAAATAATCAGGATGGATTCCGGTATCTTTAATATCACCAATCAATGATTCACTTACAAGGAAGTAATCAATACGCCAGCCAATATTCTTTTCTCTGGCTCCTGCACGGTAGCTCCACCAGCTGTAAGCGACTGTTTCCGGGTTATAATATCGGAATGTATCAACCAGACCTGATTCTATGAAAGCAGTCATTCCATCGATTTCTTGCTGGGTATATCCGGCAGTCTTGTTGTAATTCGATTTGGGTCTGGCAATATCAATTGGCTGATGTGCCACATTAAAATCACCACATACTACAACAGGTTTTTTGCTCTCTAATCCTTTTAAAAACTTTAAAAAATCTTTATCCCATTCAGTTCTATACGGAAGCCTTTTAAGTCCTGAGGATGAATTTGGAACATATACAGTTACCAGGTAAAAAGTTTCAAACTCTGCAGTCAATACTCTACCTTCATTATCATGTTCGTCAATTCCGATTCCATTTGTAACAGATAAGGGCTCGTGTTTTGATAAAATTGCGGTTCCGGAATATCCTTTTTTCTCTGCACTATTCGAAAATACATGATACCCATCCAATTCCTCTAAAGCTTCCTGAACCTGATCATCCTGGGCTTTAGTTTCCTGAACACAAAGTATGTCGGGTTGAAGTTGAGATAATGAATCTAAAAAACCTTTTCTTACCGCTGCTCTGATTCCATTCAGATTCCAGGAAACTATATTCATGATCATTTACTTTTTTAAGTTATATTTCAATCTGTTTAACAAAAATTACCTTTTTGAAGATATAATCAGCAATAAGCCATATTCTTCCCTAAGCAATTAAATTTAAATCTAATTCCATTCTTTCTATCTGACAACAATTTTCACCCTCACATAAAATAAAAGCCCGGCTTTTGACCGGGCTTTTTAAAATTTATGTCTTCAACTAATTAGAATGCCATTTCTTTTTTGGCTTTACCTTCAACAGTAATTGGACTTCCCTTGAAAATAATATCAAGGTCCTCACCAGATTCGTTGGTTACTTCTACTCCATGTTTAGACACATCAACTTTTAAGACAACATCTCTGTAGTTAATCTTAAAAGAATATCCTTGCCATTTTGAAGGTAAAAATGGATTTAGATGCAATTTCTCATCTTTAATATCCATACCACCAAACCCTTTGACAACTGCCATCCACGTTCCTGCCATTGAAGTAGTATGACACCCGTCTTCTGTATCATTATTGTAATCATCTAGGTCTAATCTTGCAGTACGAAGATACATCTCATAGGCTTTGTCTTCCATTCCTAATTTCGAAGCAAGAATCGAATGTACACATGGTGAAAGAGAAGACTCATGAACAGTCATTGGCTCATAGAATTCGAAATTTCTTCTAATTTCATCTTCAGTAAATTCATCTTCAAAGAAATATAAACCTTGAAGTACGTCTGCCTGCTTGATAAAACAAGATCTTAAAATACGATCCCACGACCAATTTTGATTTATTGGTCTGTCTTCCTTAGCCAAGTCCTTAACCTGGATTAATTCTTTATCAAGGAAACCATCCTGTTGAAGATATACCTTTCTTTCCTCATCATAAGGATAGTACATGTTATCGATGATCTTCTTCCAGTTTTGAGTTTCCTTATCAAAATCGAAGTTCACTGCACCAGAAATACGTTTTAAATCTTCCGGATTATTTTCTTTAACATAATCCATAGACTCAAGAGTATATCTCAATGTCCATGCAGCGATATAGTTAGTGTACCAGTTATTATTAACGTTATTCTCATATTCGTTAGGTCCGGTAACACCTAGCATTACATATTTTTGTTTAGCCTCAGACCAATTCACACGTTGTGCCCAAAACCTTGAAATTCCGATTAAGACTTCAAGACCGTACTCTCCCAAGTAAGATTTATCACCTGTATATCTGGTATAATCATATATGGCATAGGCAATTGCTCCGTTACGGTGAATTTCCTCAAAAGTGATTTCCCACTCATTATGGCACTCTTCACCATTCATGGTAACCATTGGGTAAAGAGCAGCTCCATTTTTAAAGCCTAGCTTTTCAGCATTTTCAATTGCTTTCTGCAAATGCTTATAGCGGTAAACCAGTAGATTTCTTGCAACATGACTATTAGAAGTACTCATATAGAAAGGCAAGCAGTATGCTTCAGTATCCCAGTAAGTACTTCCACCGTATTTCTCACCGGTAAATCCTTTAGGACCAATATTCAGTCTTGGATCTTCACCAGTATAAGTTTGATTTAACTGAAATATGTTAAATCTAATTCCCTGTTGTGCAGCAACATCACCTTTTATAACAACATCAGACTCAACCCACTTATTAGCCCAGGCATCAGCCTGCTCTTTTTTCATTTGGTCAAATCCTTTGGAAGAAACTTTTGCTAACTGCTCATTTGCAACACTCGATAAGTCATCGATCTTATGATTTTCAGATGAGATATTTGCCGCATACTTATAAATAGTTACGGTTTCACCTGAATTGATTACACTTTCGATAATGTTTGAGGCATATTTCTCTTTCTCTACCAGCTCAGGGTTGAGAGTTAATTCTGACCCATTGTGAACTACTGCAAATTTCATTGCAGAACACACATAGAAGTTGGTCTTTTTAGTTGATGCTGTTACCCACGCTGATCCATCAAATGCTGATTGATCAACACTATTCCAGAACTTTTCATCATAATTTGAATCTTCATTCACAACATCAAAATCAATATATGGTTCAATTTTGATTGGAGCCGAAAAGTTCTTAGCTGTTATTTTATATTCAATTGCACCTGTTTCATCATCAACAATACTGCAGAAACGTGTAGCTTTTACCTCAACCTGATTTCCATTTTGAAGTGTAGCAACGAATGACCTTTCCAGATACCCTTCTTTCATATTCAGCACTCTTCTGAAATCAGAAACTTTTGCCTTAGCCAGATCAAGAGCTTCACCGTCAATCCAGATATTTATACCCACCCAGTTTGCAGCATTAAGTACTTTTGCAAAATAATCTGGGTATCCGTTTTTCCACCATCCAACTCTGGTTTTATCAGGATAATAAACTCCCGCTACATAATTACCCTGGAGAGAATCACCTGAATATTGTTCTTCGAAATTGGCTCTTTGTCCCATTCGACCGTTACCAAGTGAAAAGATACTTTCTGAAACACGGTTTAATTCAGGATCGAATCCTTCTTCAATTATATTCCATTCATCATGGATGATGTAATCTTTCATACAGTATTTATGTTTATCTATTTGGGTTATTTCAAACTTTCAAGCTCCTTGATGGTAACTTCAGCCAATGAAGGTTTTACTATCGTGGCTTTGTTTAACACATCAGGATTTCCGATTCCTACTGTCAGGAAACCTCCATTCTGTGCTGCTTCAATTCCTGCAACAGCGTCTTCAAAAACAATTGTATTTTCAACAGCAACACCTAATTGCTCAGCTCCCATTAGAAAAATCTGAGGATCAGGTTTAGCTTTTGTTATCATTGTTCCATCAACTATAACATCAAAGAAATCCATCATATCAAGCAAGGTAAGGCATAGCTTTGCATTCTTGCTTGAAGAGCCAAGACCAATTTTGATATCATTCTGTTTTAAAGTTTTAAGGAAATCGAGGGTTCCTGGTAGTTCATCTCCAGGTGTCATTTCATTGACGAATTCTAAATACCAATCATTTTTCTTAGCAGCAAGTTCATCCTTTCTCTCTTGAGAAATTTCCTTATTTCCCTTTTTAAGAATAATATCTAATGAATCCATTCGGGAAACACCCTTCAACTCTTCATTATCCTCTTCGGTAAAGTTAATTCCGAGTTCTTCTGCTAATCTTTTCCAGGCTAAATAGTGATATTTTGCCGTATCAACGATGACCCCGTCCAGGTCGAAAATACATGCTTTCACCTCCATTTTGAGTTGTCGTAATTAATGTCTACTTAGGTTATACAGTTGTCAAATATAAACCGCTGGTTAAATTGAACAAATAATCGAGGTAAAACTTAACTGGTGTTTTCCAGTGAATTGAATCTCAAATACTTCTCGCAAACGATTGAGATTTATCCAAAATGCTTTTTAGCTCCCAAAAATAATTTCAAGTTTTTTTTTGAAAGCAATCTTATTTTGTCATCAAATTATAAAATCACATTATATTGATACTGAATTATTGATTTTACGCAAACGGTTACATAAGAACCAGGGCAATTATTTGCTATTTTACTATTATAATTTACTTCAAGATTTTTAGAAATGAACGAAGCAATAGAAATAAATCACCGTGATGGAGAAACCAGGGGAGTTTTTTACATTCCAGGAGTTAATCGACGAAGATTAGCAGAAATCATATATTCAAGATCAGGTACGAAGTATATCATTATTGAACACACTTTTGTTACAAATTCACTCAGAGGTAAGCAAATAGGTCGTGCTCTGGTCGATAAAGTTGTGGAATTGTCAGAAAAGGAATCAAGAAAAATTATACCCATATGTCCGTATGCCAACAAATTAATGAAGTCTGATTCATCTTATCATTATATTATTGCATAATCGAAAAAGTTTTATGCGTTATCTGTTTATCATATTTGTTTCTTTAATAAGTCTGGCAAGTTGTAATGGTCAGACATTTGAATTTGCTCAAAATACCACACCCCCAGACCATTCACCTTTCTCAACATTGCTCAAAAAGTATGTTGATGATCAAGGAATGGTTGATTACAAAGGTCTTAGGGAAAACAAAAATATACTAGACAACTACCTTGAAACACTGAGTAACAACCCTCCTTCTCAAAATTGGAGTGATAATGAACAATTAGCTTATTGGATTAATGCATATAACGGATTCACATTAAAACTAATAGTTGATAATTACCCGGTAAAAAGTATTAAAGATCTTCATCCCACAATAATGATTCCACTAGTTAAAACGGTGTGGCATAGGAAGTTTTTTAAGATAAATGGAGTTGACTTTAATCTTGATGAAATTGAACACGGAATTTTAAGAAAACAGTTTAAAGAACCCAGAATTCATTTTGCCATAAATTGTGCTTCATTTTCTTGTCCTCCATTAAGAAATGAGGCTTTTACAGCAGAAAAATTAGATAGTCAGCTTCAAGAACAAGCTATATGGTTTATAAATGACTCAAAGAGAAACATTATAAAAGATGATGGTGAAGTCTACATATCTAAAATATTTAGCTGGTTTAAAGGAGATTTTACCAAGGAAATTTCTCTTATTGAATATCTGAACCAATACTCTTATACCAAAATTAACAGCGATGCATCTATTAATTATATGGAATATGACTGGAATCTAAATGAACAATAATTTATCAGTTATTATACCGGTACTTAATGAAGAAGAGAATTTAAAAAAACTTATTCCTTACCTAACCTCATGTCTCGATTCCACTGATGAAATAATTATAGTTGACGGTGGAAGTGTTGATAATTCTAAAGGTGCTATCACGGAATCAAATAATATCAAATGGCTGAACTCTAAAAAGTGCTCAAGAGCATCTCAATTAAACCTCGGAGCAATAAATGCAAACAACGATATTCTGTATTTCCTACATGCTGATGCCCGTCCTCCTACCTGTTTTAAAAAGTCAATAATCAAAGCTTTGGAAAATGGTCATCGTATGGGTGGGTTTAAAATGAAGCTTAAACCAAGATCCAGACTATCATTTTTAAGAATTAATTCATATCTGTCTGGAAAGAAAGGATTTTTTACTGGAGGTGGAGATCAATCACTATTTATTCGAAAGTCAGATTTTGAAAGCAGTGGAGGGTTTAATGAAAGGTATTCAATAATGGAGGACTTTGAGTTCTATCATCAAAATTTGAACATCTATGGTTATCATATTATCCAGAAAGAAATTAAAGTATCATCAAGAAAGTATAAAAATAACATTTGGTTGTGGGTTAATTTCATTAATGGAGTAGCTTTGATTCGATTTTTTATGGGGCATAACCCTGAAAAGATCAAAAGTTTCTATTATAAAATGCTCAAGTAAAGAATGTTCAATAAGGAAATACTTAAGGATATAGTAACTGTCAAAATGCCTTTTGGGAAGTACAAGGACAGATTAATAGCAGATCTGCCAATCCACTACCTGGAGTGGTTTAAACGTGAAGGATTTCCACAAGGGAAATTAGGTGTATTGCTAGAAACGACTTTAGAAATCAAAATGAATGGGCTTGAGGAAATTATCTATAACTTAAAAAAGATGTACAAATAAAATAGGAGGCTAATTTTAGCCCCCTGTTTGCAAGTAAATCAAGAAAATTCTTTATTTAGTTTTCAAACTCAATATTTACTTCAAATAAAGAATCGTCCTCCCCATTATCTTTTAAATTTTTAAGTATCATTTCGTAAAGTGAACTATTATCATCTTCACTGATAACTAGAATATTATTTTGATCTTTACTCCCTTTAAAAATTAAAGCTGAATCTATACTATCAAAAATTCTTTCGGCATTAAATTTTATCTCTACTAGTTCTTTACCTTCAAATTCAAGATTACTTTCTGATTGAAGTTCAATCTCCAGATAATCAGATATTCTTAACTCAAAAGGAATAGAAATATCCTCTGAATCTGTGAATACACCCTTTAAAAGTAAGGCATAATCATCCTTCTCATTATCAAGCTTTAACCCGAATTTGATGTTCTCATAAGTTCCTTTAGCTAGACTTAATTGAGGTAATACAGGACTTGACTCTCCGGTCAACAAATTTAATCTTGTCTTGGTATTACTCTCTATTTCGATTTCTGTTTTATTACTTCCGGCATGAAAATAAACTTCCTCCAGACTAAATGATGCGTCGGTAAATAGTAATTCAATATTATTTGAATCAGCTTCATAGGGTGTTGCTATACTCGAAGGATTCATTTTAACATCATAAATTAACTTACTGTCATTCGGTGAAGTTTTGTCGTCAGAGCAAGAAGCTAAAATTAAAAAAGAGATAACTAATAGGGCTGAAAGATTATAAAACTTGCTGATTATCATAAAGTTAAAAATTTGATTTTTTTTCAATAATTTTCAAACAGCATGCCATCGTAACATTTTTGTGATAATTTTTTTAACAAAATGTAAGAAAATCATCCAATCTATATGATTTAATATCCGTTATAACAGTAAAAAGCTATCAAAAGTCAATAATTGAGAAATCATGAATAGAATAATTCTTATTTTATTAATCAGTTCAGCTGTTTTATTCAGTTCCTGCGGGCAATCAGATCCACAAAATGTAGAATCTATGAACAACCATAAATTCACAGTTGTTAAGTCTGACAGTGAATGGAAAACTGTTTTGACAGATGAAGAATATAAAGTTCTAAGAGAAAAAGGAACAGAAAGAGCGTTTACAGGAAAATTTGATAAACATTATGATGATGGTGTATATACCTGTGCCGCTTGTGGTACCAAATTATTTTCATCAGATACCAAATTTAATAGTGGTTCCGGATGGCCGAGCTTCTATGCTCCCTACTCTAAAAAGAATGTGTTACTAATTGAAGATAAGTCTTTGGGTATGCTAAGGACAGAAGTTGTATGCTCGTCATGTGGTGGTCACCTGGGACATGTTTTTGATGATGGACCAAATCCAACAGGACTTAGATATTGTATTAATTCAGTTTCTCTGGATTTTGAGAAAAAGTAATCTAATAGCCTGAATTATAATGCTTTTTTATAATATCCTCAGCCTTTTTCCCTTGAAAAATAAAAGCATCTCTTTGGTGGAATTCTTGGCTGGGAATAGTTTTCATGAAATATTTCCAGCTAAATCCACCATACCACCATTCCTCATTTCTGAAAACCGATAACAACGCATCATAAGCTAGAGCCTGATTTTCTTCATTATAGCTTTCATTTTCAACCGACCAATGACCTTTATGTGAATTGGTTTTACTCATGTAACCATATTCAGTAAAAATAATCGGCTTCTTTATATCATTCTCAAATGATTTCAATTCTTGTAACCATGGATCCCAGGCATTTTTTAATGATTCAATATTTAACGAATCATCATTTTTGACCGGAAGCGGGAAATAAGCATTAATACCGACTATATCCACCTCATCCCAAAATTGAATATCAGAATAGTTGTCCCAATTAGCTGAATATAATATTTTACCCTTATAAATAGTCCTTATATCTGATATCAATGTTTTCCATTTCTCCGGATACATTTTAGTCAGATGCCTGAATTCATTTCCAATAGAAAATAATTCCACATTTAATGAATCCGCTACCCTGGCATAATTCCTTATATAATCAGTATAATTACTGAACCATTGGTCAACTGAATCTATATCAAGCTTAAAGTCACCCGGCCAGCCCTCTCCAGGAACCCAGATATGAGGTTTTAGTAATACTTCAAGATTTTTGTCATGAGCCTGTTTGATGGTCTGTATTACACCTTCATCTTTTTCTCCCCACCATTGTCGTGAATGATTAAAAACAACTTTGGTATGCCCGTTTCTTGAAAATCCAAAAGGGATAATTGCTACATGGGAAACTCCCATTTCTTTAAGAGAATCAAAATATACAGGATCAAATGGTTGTGGTGGAGCTACAAGACTAACTCCCCTGTATTTTATCTTGGAATGAGAATGCGAAGTATCATTAGTTTTACCGCAGGATATAACCAATATAGATATAACTACAACTAATAAACTTCGCATATTAAGTATTCTAAATAAAATTAGATTTTATCAATCTTAAATCCGGCTTTCACCACAGCATCGATAACCTGCTGCGGATCTGCATCGCCATCAAAAGTAACTGATAAAATCTTATCCGGATTATCCGTATCTACTTTCCATTCGTCTACATCATCAAGTTCATTAAGAAAGGGTGTAACTGATTTTATACAGTTTCCACAATTTATATTTGTCTTGAATTTGATACTTTCCATAAGTTATAAATTATCTTTTATTTCTTAATAATAAACTATTTGTAACAACTGAAACTGAACTAAACGCCATTGCAGCACCAGCTATCATCGGGTTTAGTAACCATCCGGTAATTGGATATAAAACTCCGGCTGCGATTGGCAAAGCAACAATATTATATATAAATGCCCAAAATAGATTTTGTTTTATGGTATTAGTTGAATTCCGGCTTAATTTAATTGCCTGGATAATTTTAGAAAGATCACCTTTCATCAATATTATTCCTGCACTATCAATTGCGACATCTGTTCCTGTTCCCATAGCAATTCCAGTATCAGCAAGTGCCAGTGCTTCAGCATCATTAATGCCATCGCCAGCCATCGCCACATTAAAATTCTTTGATTGAAGCTCTTTTATGATCTTTCCCTTATCTGTAGGCATCAAATCTGATTGATAATGCCTGATACCAACTTCTTTTGCAACTGCTTTGGCCGTTACATGATTGTCACCAGTCAGCATTTCAACCTCTACACCCTCATCTCTTAGCTTTTCTATTGCCTCTTTTATACCAGGCTTAACCTTGTCTTCAATAATAGCAAAACATACAATTTCACCATTTCTTGAAACATAGACTTTCGTACCTGCTTTAAGATCATATTCAATATGCTTTGCCTTTATATATGGATCTAACAACCGGGCATTGTGATCCTCCATCATCTTTAAGTTTCCAATGGCAAAGCTGGTACCCTCGATTTTCCCTACAATACCTTTTCCTGGTTGATTTTGAGGATTTTCTACTTCTATTTCAACTATGTTGTGATTTTCATTTTGTAACCCATCAATAATTGACTTTGCCAATGGGTGTTCAGATTGCTTCTCAAGTGAAAATATTGAACTTTCAAGTTCTCTTTTTTCTTTAGGACCAAGCCCATTCATCCATACAATCTCTTTTAATTGTGGTTTTCCCTCTGTTATTGTACCAGTTTTATCTAAAACCAGGATATCTGTTTTATGTAAAGAGTCAAGACTATCTGCATTACGGATTAAAATTCCCTGGTCAGCTCCATTACCAATACCTGCCATCAAAGCTGTTGGTGTAGCTAAACCAAGGGCACATGGACATGCAATAATCAGCACAGTAACTAATACAGACATTGCATGAGATAATTCAGGTGAAGGACCTATGAAATACCAGCATAAAGCTGAAACAACTGCAATAGCAATAACTATTGGAATAAATACAGCTGAAATCTTATCAGCAACTTGTTGAGCTTTTGGTTTATCAGCCTGAGCATTTTGTACCATCGAGATAATCTGGGAAAGCAGAGTATCAGAGCCTACTTTGGTTGCCAGTACCTTAAGAGCCCCATTTCCATTAACGGCACCGGTATAAACAATGTCTTTCTTTGTTTTAAAAACAGGTACAGGCTCACCTGTAATCATACTTTCATCGAGGTAACTCTCTCCTCTCTTTATCTTTCCATCTACTGGAATTCTTGCTCCTGGCTTAATTAAAACCAGATCCCCGGCAATAACTTCCTCAACGGAAACTTCAATCTCTTCTCCATTTCGAATAATTGATACGGTAGAAGGTTGAAGCTTAATAAGATTTTTTATTGCAGATGTTGTTTTCGATTTTGCACGTTCTTCAAGAAATCTGCCTATTAGAATAAGAGTAATAATTACAACTGCTGACTCAAAATATATATGTGGCTCAATACCTCGTGACAACAAGTATTGTGGATTTATTGTATTGAATACACTATATACAAATGCTATTCCTGTACTCAAGGCAACTAAAGTATCCATGGAAAGCTGTCCATGTCGAATTCTCTTATATGCATTAGCATAAAATTCGCTTCCTGCATAAAATAATACCGGAATACTAAACATCAATGATATTTCTGCTGCAAACGGAATTTGATTATTCAGAATCATCGATATAATAAATACCGGCACTGTGAAAATTATTGATATGATTAGCTTCCTTTTTAATAGAGCCAGTCTTACTCCTTCGCGCTGCTCTGTTTCTTTAACCTGTTCTCCGGCAGATCCAAGAATTAATCCATAACCAATTTTCCTGGCAGCAGACTCCAGCATCTCTTCATTTACAAGGTCTTGATGGAATTTTATATCTGCAGACTGATTAGCATAATTCACGTTTACTGAAGCTACTCCATCAAGTTCCTTTAAATACGACTCTAACGAAGTAGCACATGATGCACAGGTCATCCCTGTAACCGATGTATTTATATGTTTGATATCACTATTCATTTAATTTAACTCAAATCATTAATTCAGAACGTAAATAATGAGTTAGTGTTGGCCATATTTATATCTAATTCAACATGTATCTTACCTGCCAAATATTTGAAGTTTATATCTTTCAATTATAACTTACAATAATAGTATTTAGCAAACTTTATTATAGTAGAAACTGTTTATGCTTTCCAGAGATTTATTTGTTTACCATTCACAATTGCAAGAGAATTTTCCAGCCGAAAATATTCCCGCCCACATAAAGGTCTTGTACCCTTATGAAAGTCAGCAAACTCTTGAAAACATTAAACTTTTCTTTGAAAAATATTATAAGGACGAGAGAAACAGAACAATAATTCTTGGTATTAACCCCGGAAGATTTGGAGCTGGCGTTACCGGGATCCCATTTACTGACCCTGTGTTTATGGACAGTATATTAGGAATATCGAATAATTACAATAAAAAACACGAACTTTCATCTCAATTCATTTACAAAATGATAGATGCTTATGGTGGTCCGGAACTTTACTATAATGATGTTATTGTTAGTGCTGTTTCTCCTCTTGGCTTTGAGCAAGATGGTAAAAACCTGAACTACTACGATGATAAGGGCTTAAAGAACAAAATCTATGATTATGCTGTTTACCAGCTTAGAAAGCTCATTAATATTGTCGGACCCCAAAAACAAATCATTAGTCTGGGTGGTGGTAAAAACCAGGATTATCTGGAAAAACTAAATGAAAAAGAAAAGCTTGTAGATAAGATCGTTGCTTTACCTCACCCCAGATACATAATGCAATACAAACGAAAATCTCTTGAAGACCATATTGATAATTATGTAAGTACCATCAGATCAGTCGTCGATATTAACCGAAAGATCTGATCCTTCAATTTGCCTTATCAGAGCTGAATAATACTTATTCATATTTAAGGTTTCTACATTACCAATTATGAATAACTTCTTTTTAGCCCGTGTCAAAGCCACGTTAAGCCTTCGGTAATCCGTAAGAAAGCCAATTCTTCCTTTATTATTTGATCTTACCAGAGACAATACTATTATTTCCTTTTCCCTGCCCTGAAAACCATCAATTGATTTGATTTCAAGCCCTTGAACATCTATTATTTTCTTTAGTAAGCTCACTTGTCCTTCGTATGGGCTAATTACACCTATATCTTCAGGA
This sequence comes from Marinigracilibium pacificum, assembly GCF_012926615.1. GTDB lineage: Bacteria > Bacteroidota > Bacteroidia > Cytophagales > Cyclobacteriaceae > Mangrovivirga > Mangrovivirga pacifica. Next base: position 196,493 of record NZ_JABBNU010000010.1, read on the forward strand.
AAAACTCTAGAAAATAATAGAGCATCAATTACTTTTTTAACCTCACTAGCCTCCTCTTCATTGTAATAAGAATATGCCCCTTCCTTTTTTGCCTCTTTCCCGGCAACATTTATCAAAGAAACAGGTAAATCAGGTCGGATCAGACTATAATTTTGAGGGTCGTAGAATTTATCAGGTGAATTAAAACCGTTCAAATCCTTAAGCAGCTTATCTTTTGCTGATTCCGCGGCTTCTAATTGTCCCCCATAAAATGCCCTGTTGGAAAATTTCATAATCTCGGAATTCATACGATACTGAACTTCCAGCATGACACTAGAGGTTTTATATCCGTTTATCCATCTTTCGAAAAGTGATAGAAGTAAAGCCTCAGCCTCTTCACAAATCACTGTCGGAGGTAATTGCTTATGATCGCCTGCCATTATCCACTTCTTTGACTTGGTCATTGATATTAAGGATGATGGTTCTACAGATTGAGTACATTCATCAATTACCGTCACATCAAATTTGTATGGCTCTAAAACCTCACCTCCGGCAGCACTATTGGTTGATAAAACTATCTGAGCAGAGTTTATTAAATCACTCACTGCTTCTTCTTCTAACTTTTTGGCGTCGTCAACAAGCTTATTAACATTTTGCTGAATCTTTAGCCAATTAGCCATTCGATGGATCTTCTGAATTGGAATTCCTCGTGAAGTAGTCTTGTTTCGTGAAAATTTTAATATCTCCTGATCAGATAATCCTCTCCTGTTTTGCCCGTTAGGGACAGTAAACTTCTCCTGATCTTGTTTTAATTCATGTATAGTATTCCAAATGGCTGTAGCAGATTGAAAACCTTCTGTATTTTGAATCTGATAATCCAGACAAACTGGTATTAATTCAGGATGAATCCTGGCCGGATTTCCAATTCTTAACACCTTAACACCATATTTTATCAGCTTTTCTACCATATTATCCACTGCAGTATTTGAATCTGCAGTTGCCAGCACCTTATTTCCATTTTTTACATGCTGAATCATTATTTCAGTTAAGGTGGTAGTTTTACCTGTTCCCGGAGGTCCATGCAATAGAAATATATTCTTTGATTCAAGAGATTTCTTAACTGCAAATTTTTGCTTCTCGTTTAGATTCTGATTAATAAATTCCGGGTCAACCACACTATTACTATCAACTTCCGGATCTCTATGAAATAGCAATAAATCTGATAAAACCTGGTGAGGCTTAAGTTTACCTACTGCTTCAGACATTCTTTTAAACGTCACATCATTGGCATACAGGTCAACCCTTACTCCCTTACCATATACATAATGTGGAGGCATTGTTTGATAAGCTACAGTAATGGTCCCCTTTGTTAATTCTGTAACAACTGCATGCTCTTCTTTTCCTGAAGGGTTTCCGCTGCTTAAAATCACTAGATCTCCAACACTTATTTGAGTATCAGGTAGTTTCCCCCTTCCACCCAGTCTAACGAGATAAGTCCCACCTAATCCAGTACCGGCATCCTTACCTCTGACATCCAAAATAGCTCTTCCTCTCCTTTGACGCTCCTTTCCAGATAATGTCCTGATTTCCATTAACTGAGTTGCCATTTCCTCTTCACGCTCTAATTCAATGAGGCTCTTAAAATACTTTTGATAGAGCTTTATGTTTTTAATTTCTCTCAATCCGCTATGCTTTTATCATTTTAAAAAATACCTCTACCTCAATCTAAATTGATATACATAAGTATACTGAATAAGAAGTAATTATATTAGGTTAACTGAATAATAATTAGAATCATTTAACTTGATTAATAAGATTCTTAAGTTCGTTTGTAAACCTGATATCACGATCATCCTCTTTCATAACATTGTTAACTACTAGTTGATCATCAATTGTTTTATCTTGTGATAGTTTAAACCTGTTAACAATCGAATCAACTTTTATTTTGAAACCTTTTATATATGGCACAAGATGATTTATTCTCTCATCTTCTGGTTCAAGTTTCCAGTTTTTTGAATCAAGCCTGTCTGTCATAGTAACTAATAACTTCCCACTTTCCGAATCAGACAAAAACTCACAAGTACCAGTAACTTCAACATAAGCATAATTCCAGGTAGGCAACTGTTTCTTTGAAATATAATCATTTGGCGAGATGTAAGTATCAGGACCTTTAAATATCACCTTTAGTGTTCCTTTTTCAAGATTATTTACTTGGGGATTATTTCCATCAATATGTCCTAGTAAGTAAAGCTCATTGCCTTGAATTTCTGCGATCAGAGGCATAAAAGTGATATCCGGAATACCGGATTCATTTGTAGAAACTACCATAGCCAATGGAAATAACTCAATCAGTCTCAATGACATATCATGGTCAGCTTCTCTATAGTGTACAGGAGGGTATTTCATAAATAAGTTAATTTATATAGCACAGATCAAGATCGATCGGTTTGAATTTCATACCTTTGCAGCTTTAAAATTATCAAATGCCTAAGGGCAAACAAATACTTACGAATGATTTCAGTAAATAATTTAACCTTACAGTTTGGAAAACGTGTTCTTTTTGAAGATGTAAACCTTAAGTTCGTTAATGGCAATTGCTATGGTGTAATTGGTGCCAACGGAGCTGGTAAATCCACATTTCTGAAAATTTTGTCAGGTGAAATATCACCAAACGGTGGTCAAATTGCTTTAGAACCTGGTAAGAGAATGGCAGTTCTAAAACAGAATCACTTCGAATTTGATGAAGAAACTGTAATGAATACTGTTTTGATGGGACATAGCAAATTATGGTCTATCATGCAGGAAAAAGATGCCATTTATGCCAAACCTGATTTTTCTGAAGAAGACGGAATTAAGGCATCTGAGCTAGAAGCTGAATTTGCCGAGATGGATGGATGGAATGCCGAACCGGATGCTGCGGCTTTATTAAGCGGTCTTGGTATTCATGAAGACTATCACTTTTCTTTAATGGAAGATCTTCCTGGAACATTAAAAGTAAGAGTATTACTAGCTCAAGCATTATTTGGTGATCCTGATGTACTTATTCTCGATGAGCCTACCAACGACCTTGACCTTAATACAATTGCATGGTTAGAGGACTTCCTGCTTGATTTCAAAAATACTGTAATTGTAGTTTCTCACGACAGACACTTCCTGGATACAGTTTGTACTCATATTGTTGATATTGATTTCAAAGAAATAAACCTTTTTACAGGTAACTACTCTTTTTGGTACCAATCTTCTCAATTGGCAGCACAACAACGTACTTCAGCAAACAAAAAGGCTGAAGAAAAGAAGAAGGAACTTCAGGAATTCATTGCGAGGTTCTCTGCTAATGCTGCGAAATCAAAGCAGGCAACAAGTAGAAGAAAACTCCTTGATAAAATCAACCTTGATGATATCAAACCTTCAAGTAGAAGATACCCTGCTATTATTTATACTCAAAACAGAGAAGCCGGAGATCAAATTCTTGAAATTAACAACCTGAAGAAATCAAGAGAAGGAAGGATATTATTTGATAATGTTAACCTTAATGTCAACAAGGGCGATAAAATCGCAGTACTTTCGAAAGATGGTTTAACCACAACATCGTTTTTCGAAATTCTTGCTGGTGAGATGGAGCCTGATTCGGGTGAATTTAAGTTCGGACAGACTATTACAACTTCATATCTTCCTAATGAGAACGAAGAGTATTTCAAAAGCAATGACAACCTAATTGATTGGTTGAGGGAATATTCTGAGAATAAAGAAGAAGTTTATGTTCGAGGATTCCTCGGTAAGATGCTTTTCAGTGGTGAAGAAGTTCTTAAAAAAGTAAATGTACTTTCAGGGGGTGAGAAAGTGAGATGTATGCTTTCAAGAATGATGCTTACTGGTGGTAATGTTCTTCTTCTTGATGAGCCAACCAATCACCTGGACCTGGAATCAATTACTGCACTTAACAATGCATTAATGGAATTCCCTGGAACCATTTTATTTACTTCTCATGACCACGCATTTACACAGTCAGTGGCAACCAGAATTATAGAAATAGGTAAAAATGGAATGCTTGACAAACTAATGTCATATGATGATTATATCTCTGATAATAATATTGCGGAGCAACGAGCTGCAATTCATCAATAAAAAATAAGATTTCAATTAAAAGTAAAAGCCGGATTAATTAAATCCGGCTTTTTTAATGGTTAGTCAGGCAATATCTGTATCAGGGTTTTAAAATACTTTCCATCATCTGGTAAACAGCCTTTCTCTACCAGATCGAAAATCTCTTCTTCCCTACTCTTTGTATATTTTTTTGTTGAAGTATAAACTTCCATGCTTTTTAATGCTTCATTGTCAATTTGTGCCAAAGGAGTTTGAGTTAAATCAATATTTCCATTTGTTGACTGAATTGAAATTAGCACCATATTACTGGCAGTAAATCTGAATGCAGTAATGCTTTTGGGATCAACCTTAACAGCAAAATTAACTCTTCTCATCCACTGCTCATACATTACTTCACTAAACCAGGCTATTATTTCATCGGCTTTTTCAGGCTCCTCCTCCTTTATTGTTTTCCATTCTTCACCAGTAATAGTTTGTACCGATAAAAACTCAATAAACTCGTCCTTCAGATTTTCAAGCTCAGTTTTTGTCAGCTTCCTGTATTTTTTCATCCTTCTGCTTTCTTTTGGGGATTATTTCTATTCCCCCTATTATTGTTTGGTTTCCCTCCCTGTTTTTTTCCTTTGTAAAATTTGTTATTTCCTCCCTTATTTGAAGGTCCTCCCCCTTTGTTTTTATCAAACTTCCTGAAATTTTTCCTTTTATTTCCGGCTGGAGGTCTCTTTTCTATTACAGGGCTTTCTCCTAATGATTCTGGTAAAATTCCTCTTGGAACTTCCATCCCTATCATTCGTTCAATCTTGAATAGCTTACGCTGATCATCTTCATTAATAAAAGTTACAGCCTTACCTGTTCTTGAAGCTCTGGCAGTTCTTCCTACTCTGTGAACATAATCTTCAGGATCAGAAGGAGAATCATAGTTTACAACCAAATCTATACCATCCACATCAATACCACGAGCAAGGATGTCTGTACCAATTAGAACCCTTACTTGCTTATTCTTGAAATCACGCATTAAAGACTCTCTTTCAGGTTGCTCCAGATCTGAATGAAATGCTTTCACATTATATTTCTTCCTGATAAGCTCCTTTTCAAGATCTTTAACAATTTCTTTTCGGGATGCAAAGATAATTATACTTTCAAAATCACCATGATCAAGAAGCTGCATTAACAAAGGTGTCTTCTGTTTATTATAAACCGAATACACAACCTGTTCAACTCCTTCTGCTGGCTTTGATATTGAAATATTAACTTCTGCAGGATTATGTAAAATCTTATTTGCAAGTTCCCTGATCTTCTTAGGCATTGTAGCACTAAATAAGAGTGTCTGTCGCTTCTTTGGAATAAAAGAAATGATTCTTACGATATCATCATAAAAACCCATATCAAGCATCCTGTCAGCTTCATCCAGTACTAAATGTTGCAAATCAGAAAAATCAAAATCAATTGTATTTAGCTGTGACAATAATCTTCCGGGAGTGGCTACAATTATATCTACTCCCTGTTTCATTGCATGCTTTTGTCGTGTCCAGGTTGCACCATCACCACCACCATAAATAGGAATTGATGATGTGTTAGTAAAATATCCAAACCCCTGAAGCTGCTGATCAATTTGCTGAACTAATTCCCTTGTTGGTGCTAGTATCAATGTATTGATCTTGTTTGAACCTCTGTTAGTAATATTATTTAATACTGGTAATAGATAAGCAGCAGTCTTTCCTGTACCTGTCTGTGCACAACCTATCAAATCTCTACCTTGAAGTACTATTGGAATAGCCTGCTCCTGTATTGGAGTTGCATTTTCAAACCCCATAGACATTAGTCCATCTATCAGGGTTTCATTTAATTTAAGTTCTTGAAATTTCAAATGATCTTATTTTAATAATATGTAAATCTTAACCTAAAACAATTATTTGATTTACCAAAAAGTATATCAGGTTAATAAACAAATGATATACATTTTTCAAATTTAATCCTATAAAAATTAAATTGTATTATCATTTACCAATAATAAATTATCACCTCTATGAAATGCAGGATTGTTTTAATTCTTTTTTTTACAATACTTTACTTTAACTGTAATTCTCAGGAAATTAATTCGGCTTTAACTTCCCAATTGACTACATATAACCAAAATCGTAATCAAATTACCAAAACAGGAATGATAATTTTGGGTACATGGGCATTGTCTAATATTGCCTTAAACGGAGGGCTACTTTTACGAAACGGCAATTTAAACCAGGAAAATAAATACTTCATGCAAATGAATATTTACTGGAATACAGTAAATTTAGTAATTGCAGGCTATGGATTATACAACACCATCAATGGGGATGCTTATTTATCTCCTATTGAAAGCCTCGCTGAGCAAAATAAGATAGAAAAAATATTACTTTTCAATACAGGATTAGATGTTGCATACATTATGGGAGGACTGTGGTTACAGGAAAAGGGCAATTCTAAACACTCTGAAAGATTGAAAGGCTATGGTAAATCGTTAATTCTTCAGGGAAGCTTTTTAATTAGTTTTGATCTGATATTTTACTTGATTCATAAAAACCATTCTGATAATCTTGAAAAGATATTAAGCACTTTTCAAATAACTCAAAATGGACCAGGATTTAAATTCATCTTTTAATGAAAACATTAGTTTATTTAGTATTCTTAATAATATCACCCATTTATCTGGGTCAGAAAGATAACCTTGACAAGGTACTAAAGGATGCGGCGTCTAAAAACAGAATCTTGGTCATAGCTGCAGAAAAAGAAAAACATTCTCTAATTAGGGAACAGTACACCATTTGGAAAAAGGATACTGAAGGCTTTAAAGAAAGAGATTTAATTATAATTATACCTTCTGAAGCACACTGGATGATAAAGTCATACCCTTCATCAATACCTACTTATTATGTTCCTAATAAGAAACTGATCCAGCATTTCGAATTAGATTCCGGTCAATTATCAGTGGTTCTTATTGGAAAAGACACAGGAATAAAGGACATATCCCATGAAATTAACCAAAGTAATTATTGGTTTGATTTAATTGATAAAATGCCAATGAGAAAAACAGAAATGAATAATAATTAGTTTTGGGCCCTTTCTGAAAGATCTGATATTGTCTTTAAATTATTCTTTTCAGCAAATTCTTTTCTAACCATTAAAGCAAAAGTATTATTAAATCCTAGTTCGTTTAATAGTATGAAATTAAATCTTCTTGCAGATTCTTTAGACACATAATTAAAAACACTTCTTCTGTCAAACTCAAGTGAATCAATAATCCTCTGTTCTGGCTGTAACATTAAAAGCAAAGCTGTCCCGGTATATTCAGGGTAAATATCTATTTCATCATTTTTCATCGCTTCCATTAAAAGCTTGGTTCCTCCAAATCCAAATAGCCTTTCTACAGTCAAATCAGACTGGTATTCAATAAGTATTGAAATAATATTTGATAGAATATAGCTCTCTGTAAATGCCTTAGAACCAACTTTAATAACACCTGAAGTGCTAAATTTATTTTTTGAATGTATATTCAATAAATTTTTATTTTCAAGATATTGAAGTGCGACTTCTTCTGGTGTTCTCTTAAGAATATCAACTTGATAATTCAATGCTGTCATTGTACTATCATCGATTATAATTTGTTCCAGAATATCTTCAATAAAAGGATATCTATTCAGCACCTCCCTCCTTACAAATGGTGCAGCATAATAGGGAGGAAAATATGACTCATCATCTTCAAGGGAATAAAAACCAAATTCCATAATTCTTCCATCTGTCGAAAAGCCACTTATAACATCAACTTCCTTTTCATTTAAGGCTTTATACATCAAACCGATCTCCAATTCAATGTAGTCCATTTCAAAATTGTATTTACTAAATAGCCCTCTTAACCCATCTTCTCTTTCTATAAACTCCGAAGGGAAACCACCGACAAATCTGGTTTTATTTTTTAATCCATCTACCAAAACAAACGATGCTACAATTACGATTGTGAAGACAGCCGCTACAAGTGAAAGCCTTATCAATTGTCTAGAGCGTAATTTAGTTAATTTGCCAAGACCAAAGTCAAATGCTAATGCAAGTAATGAGGCTGGTATTGCCCCGGCAAGAATCATATTACTATTATTGAGTTGGATTCCTTTGAAGATAAACTCCCCTAACCCTCCTGCACCAATAAGAGCACTTAAAGTAGCTACCCCAACATTAATAACAGATGCTGTCCTGATGCCTGCAAAAATAACTGGCAAAGCAATCGGCAGCTTTATATTAAACAATACTTGTTTATGTGTCATTCCCATTCCTTTCCCCGCTTCAATTACAGCTTCATCAACCCCATCAATTCCGGCAAACGTATTTCTTACTATTGGTAATAATGCATAGAGAAATAAAGCTGCGATAGCAGGGACTTTCCCTATTCCCAAAATAGGAATCATAAAACCTAATAACGCAAGACTAGGAATAGTTTGAACAACATTAACTAAGGAAATAACCGGACTGCTTAATTTTCGTTTTTCAGAAATAATTATTCCTATTGTAACGCCAATAATAATTGCAATAAACAAACTAATTAGAGTAAGATAGATATGCTCGAAAGTCTGAGTTATAATCTCAGTTTTTTGATCAATAATGAATTGAAGAAAGTCAATCATTAATTTCTTGATTTATAATCAGACTTGAACATTTCGAATGCATTTAAAATATCAGTTCGTTGATCTGAAACACTCATTAGTTCTCTAATCGCCAATTTATCCTTATGACCATTTAACACTGATATAAATGGTTTAATATCTTTTACTTTTACAGCCTGGAGTTCTAGCTCAAATCTGTTTTCATCAAAAAATTGTTTTACAAAACTGTTATTTGGTGTAAAAAGCAGGTCCAAAACACTCCCTGCCTGCATCAATTCCCCCTCATGCAATAAAATGATAAGTTCTCCAAACTCAATAGCTTCCATTATATTATGGGTAACTAATACTGATGTAAATCCCAGATCAGATTGTATTTGTAAAAAATCATTTCTTATATCTCGAGCTGTAAGTGGATCCAGAGCACCAAAAGGCTCATCCATTAACACTAATTCTGCCTGTCCGATTAAAGCCCTGGCTATTCCTACTCGTTGCTGTTCTCCTCCACTTAATTGATCTGGCATTTTTCCAAGGTAAGACTTATCTATTTTCACAAAATCAATAAGCATATCAAGTCTTTCTTCAGCCTCTTTCCTATTCATATTTATAAGTTCAGGAACTGTCATAATATTTTCACGAACAGTTCTATGAGGAAACAAACCACCCTTCTGAATCATATATCCAATATTTCTTCTTAAAAGAACCGGGTTAAGATCATTTATGGTATCCCCATTCAAATAAATATCCCCTTTATCATGTTGTATAAGCTTATTTATAAGTTTGAGACTAGTAGTCTTTCCACTTCCACTTGTACCAAGAAAAACAATTCTGTTATAACTGGATGTATCAAAAGAAAGATCTTTTATTGCGGCCTTATTACCGAAATGTTTAAAAACATTATTAAATTGAATGTTCACCATTAGCTATAATAATACAGAATAAATTTCAGATTATTTAAAATATTATGCATGCAGACTTTAATTGTAAATTTTAAATCTTTACTTTTATAATTGAGCGAATTAGTTACACATTTTTAAATATTTTTTATGCAAAAAGAAAAATTAACCTATGAAATGGTTCAAAACATGGATCTGCCAAACATTATTGTTTACGCTGCTCCTGTAATGATTTCACTGGTAATTATTGAATGGGCAGTGAGTTTCTATAAAAATAAAAATAAATATAATGGTAAAGACACAATTGCAGCTACTGTTGTAGGCCTGGTAAATGTTGCTATTGGAGCGGGAATAAAAGTGATTACTTTCGGTATGGCAATTTTCTTTTATAACCTGGTTCCGTGGAGTGTACCGGCAACTTGGTGGTCTTTTATACTTTGTATTGTATGGATTGACTTCTGGAGATATATGTCACATAGAATTGGTCACGAGAGCCGGTTTTGGTGGGCAACTCACATAACACATCATAGTTCTAAAAAATACAACCTCTCTGTTTCATTTAGACTTGGCTGGACTCAATACCTAAAAATTATATTTTTCATTCCAGTATTTATCATAGGATTTAACCCGGTTGTATTCTTCATTTGCCACCAGATTGAAGTATTATATCAATTCTGGATTCATAGTGCCTATATTAAAAAGCTTCCGAGACCTATCGAATATATATTTACAACTCCTTCACATCACAGAGTTCATCATGCAACAAATCCTCAATACATTGATAAGAACTACGGTTCAACATTAATTATATGGGATAGAATGTTTGGAACATTTGAACCTGAAGTTGAAACACCTGTTTATGGGATTACCAAAGAGCTTGACAAACCTTATAATCCTGTATACCTATGCTTTCATGAATGGAGTGATATAATTAAAGATGTAAGAAGGGCTCGATCTATTAAAGAAGCATGGACATTAATATTTGCATCGCCTACAAGGATAAGTCAGTTACAGGAAGAAGGAAAATTACCTTCATCTGAAGCTGCATCAGATAACAGTGTACAAACTCGCAAACAAAAAAAGGCAGCTTAAGAAACCAATAATAAAATCTTAAATCAATAAAAAAGCACGATCAAAATTGATCGTGCTTTTCATTTTTATGATATATCTAAATAACGTTTTAGGCAGCTTTTCTTTTCTCTTGTTCATTAAGAGAAACTTGTTTTTGAGCTTTTAGCTTAATTACACCTACAGCATTCAAAACTTTAATCACTATATATGTTGGGTCGATTTCATGCCATCTGAATCCTCCAAAATTTGCTCTGTTCCCATGCTTGTGGTGGTTATTATGATAACTTTCACCCATCATAAGGAAATCAAATGGTAGGAAGTTCTTAGATGTATCGCCAACTTTAAAGTTCACATAACCATACTTGTGAGCAAACCAGTTGATAATTGCTCCATGTATTGGAGATAATGCAAACTGCATAGGAAGCAATAACCATAACCACCATACATCAGCATATTGCCAGTAAATAAATACATAAATAGCACCCCAGAATACTCTTGATACCCATGAACGTGCAAATTTATCAAATGGATCCCACTCTGGAACTCCTGTTGTAAATCGAGGATCTACATCCATTTTACGATTTGCTATAGCACTATAAATAGTTTTAGTTTTCCACATCATTTTCCAGATACTCTCATCATACTTTGGAGAGTGAGGATCATTTGGTGTATCAGCATATGCGTGGTGCATTCTGTGCATTACTCCATAACCATAAGGACTCAGGTAATTTGAACCTTGAAAAATCCATGTCAAAACAAAAAACACTTTTTCCATGCCTTTTGACATTGTAAAAGCTGCATGAGATGCATATCGATGTAGGAAAAATGTTTGAAAGAATAGTGACAAATACCAATGTGCCACAAAAAACGTTAATATAACTTCCATAGAATTAAACAGTAAAATTTTAAATATATCTATCCCTTTACTGTAAAGACAGGAAACATTTTGATTTGTGACAAAATGATTAAAAAAAAATTATTTTTTTCTGAATTTAGACTCAATGTCTTTTTTAAGATCTGCTAAAAATGCCGCAGAATTACCCGTACAAGCATTTTTAAAGCTATCAGTAAGGTGGGAATTATTATTTTCTTTTGTAATCAAAAAATTCTTATCTTCTTTTATCTTATTACTTGCTCTACTAAAAAGCTTTCGGCAATTGTCAACTTTCTTATCAATTACCTCCTGAATTTCTTCGTATTCAAAGTTAAAAACCTCTCTCATTAAGAAAACAGCTTTCTCAACAGGTTCTAACTTATTTTGAAGATAATTTAAAGCTGATGAGATTTCGTTATCAAGATCGAAATTAAGTATTTCGCTTTCCTTAATTCGTTGGACCCATTCAGATTGTTGTAACGAATCCAGATATTCGGTTTTCTTGGATTTAATTGATTCCAAATGATTAAGGCACTTATTGGTAACGACTTTTATCAAATATGCCTTCGCATTATCTATATGTGTTTTATCAATGGTAAACCATTTTAGAAAAGCATCTTGCACAATATCTTGAGCATCTTCCATAGACCCTACCATCCTGTATGCTATGGATTCTAAGATATTTCTATACTTATATACCTCTATCGTTAATTCTGCTGCCACTTTACTTTTCTTATATAATATATCAAAGTTATGAAATACAGCAGCAATTAAAAATCTAATAAAATAAAATTAACTCAAATTAAGTACATGAGAAGAATTCTAATGCCTGTATTACTAAAATAATGACATTTGTGACTGGTCTGATGACTCCTCCACTTGATTTTTTTTGGCAGGCTTGTTTGGTTTTGGTGCAGTAGATACCTTCTTTTGTTCAACCTTTGGTGGTTCAACAGTCTTCACTATTGTTTGTTTTACTTCTTTTTGTTTCACCACAGGATTATCACTTCCGGAATAAACAGTAATCTGAGATCTAAACCACTCAGCCATCCCCATCTTCTCTTTTGCAAGAATTTGCTTCAATTCACTTAGCTCAGTCGCATTAACTTTGAAGCTAACCTGATGTATTCTTGGATTGTTTTTCTTAAAGTGTTCTCCTTTAGGCATATCTTTAAAGTATACTTAATAATTCAAAGATAATAATAAGTATACTTAATAATCAAGGATTTTATTCTATTTATTAGGTAAACCATAAATAAAGAGATTTTATTAAGTATTCTAAATAATATCAAACCCTTTTTTGGTTAGAAATTTATCAACAAAACGGTTAAATCTATTAATCTCAAATTTTCTGATAACCAGATCAACTCTTTCATTAGAAGTCAGAACTACTGAAGCAATTTTTGCTCCTTGATATTGATCTGTTTCTTTTAGACTTTTAATATTGATTTTTGCTATTTCATTAAATTTAATAGAAATACCATATTCATCGTTGCGGGATCTGAACCTAATCAAAATACCCTGTTTTAGTAGTTGGATATTACAATCTTTAGAGGCATTCGTTTTAAAAATAAGCTCATTAATGTCTTGATCTGTTGAATCAACTAGGATCAATCTTGGACTGCCAATACCTCCTAATCGAAGACTTTCCCAAAATGTATAGGGGTCTCCTACCTGAGAATATATCTCATCCCAAATTTCTTTATAATATGTGGATAGTGTATAAAGTCGCATACAAAAAAAAGCCCACTGAATAATCAGTGAGCCTCACCTCGATATCTTAATAACTATATTTTTACTAAAAAGGTTTCAATAAATTTTAAAATTTCACTTCAGGAGCTTTTTCACTTCCTTCATCAGCCTCAAAATATGGATATGCATCAAACCCATACATTCCAGCCAACATATTTCTTGGAAAAGTTTTTATTAATGAATTATGATCTCTAACTGTATCATTATAGCGATCTCTGGCTACCTGAATTCTGTTTTCCGTACCTTCTAATTGAGCTTGAAGTTCCAGGAAGTTCTGATTAGCTTTTAAATCAGGATATCTTTCTACTGCAACAAGTAGTCTAGATAGTGCACCATTAAGTTCACCTTGTGCAGCCTGGAACTGAGCCATTGTTTCTGCATTCAGATTTGAAGCATCAATATTTACACTTGTAGCTTTAGCTCTGGCTTCGATTACTTGTGTAAGAGTTTCTCTTTCGAAATCTGCATATCCTTTAACGGTATTGACAAGATTAGGAATTAAATCAGCTCTACGCTGATACTGAGTTTCAACTTGTGCCCATTGTTTTTCGACAACCTCTTGAGAGGTTACCATCTTATTATAATTACCAGCGAAGAAATTATAACCTATTAAAACTACAACAGCGGCAATAGCTAAAAATATAATTAATCCTTTTTTCATACTTTAATATTTTGTAACCTGTTTTTGTTGCTATAAATTACTGACAAATTACTAGCCGAACAATGAATATTAAAAGCTCTTCGACTTTTTTTTATCATCCAAAGCAATTTTATACTTTTATATTGCTTGTTTGCTTAATCCTGGTATCGTTTACTTCGTTCGCACAGCTTGCTGAGCTTCCTGAAGTTAATAAGTTTGTAGTAGATCAAAGCAATACCTTATCTGAGGTAGAAGTCGAAACGCTTAATACTAAGTTAGCAAATTTTGAGAAAGAGACGGGTTCACAAGTAGTAGTAATTTTTGTTCCTACTACAGAACCTGAAGATATAGCTCAGTATTCAATTCGCTTGGCAGATAAAATTAAAGCAGGTAGAGAAGATGTCGAGGATGGAGTAATTGTACTGATTGCCAAAAATGATCGCAGAATGCGAATTGAAGTTGGTTACGGTCTCGAAGGTGCCATTCCTGATATTTATGCCAAAAGAATTATCGAAAACATTATGAAACCGGATTTCAGAAATGGTGAATTCTACTCCGGTGTAAATAATGCTACTGATGCTCTTTTCAAATTAATTAGAGGTGAAGAATTACCGCTACCCGAAAATAATGAGGTTGATGACCCAAATCAGTTATTTGAGTTATTACCCTTTTTTGTGATTTTCGGTATTATATTTTTATCTATTATAAAAGCCATTCTAAGAAAAGTAGTAGGGAAAACAGCTAGCAGAATAATAGTTTTTATACTTACAGCCCTTATTGTTGGTTTCCTTGTCAATTTCATTGTAGGCATTATTGCAGGTCTTTTTGCTGCGCTTATTGACAGCAGAGGTGGACACGGGGGTCGTGGTGGCGGAAGATACTACGGACCTATGGGAGGTGGTTTCGGCGGCGGAGGATTCGGCGGCGGAGGCGGAGGCTTCGGTGGATTCTCCGGAGGCGGAGGTGGTTTCGGAGGTGGAGGTGCTTCAGGAGGCTGGTAATTAATATTGAGATTATTATGAAAAAGTTTAATAAACAAGAAGAAGAAAATATCCTTCAGGCAATCAGAAAGCTTGAAAAAAATACATCTGGAGAATTCGTTCCTTACATCTCTAAAATATCTGATGATTATGATGAAGGAACATGGTTTTTTGCTTCAATTGTATCATTATTCATTTTTGCTTCTTTAGCAATAGCCAGTTACTTGTGGCTTATTCCAAATCAGATTACATTTTTTGTAGTAGGGTTGTATTCTCTAATCCTGTTGTCCATTTGTATCCTGGCTTGTAAGTTCAGCGACAAATTCAGATTACTATTTGTATCTGCTGAGAAAAAGCATGAAAGGGTAATGTCAGCAGCAGAAACTGCTTTTCTTGAAGAAGAAGTATTTAATACCAACCACAGAACTGGTATTCTACTTTACATTTCGATAGCTGAAAAAGAAGTAGTTATTATGGGTGATTCAGGGATTAACTCTCAGGTTAAATTTGAAGACTGGAAAGCCATTGTTGATATAGTAATTACTGGTATCAAAGAAAAGAAAATAGCTGAATCAATGGTCAAAGCTATTGAAAGTTCAGAGAAGTTACTATTAGAACATAGGTTTCCTGCATCAGAAAGCCCTGAAAATGAGTTATCAGATAGAATCAGATATAGATATTAGATATTAATTTTATGCCGATTTCTTAGGTGACCTATATTGAAAATACCACAATACCTCAGCTAATGCTTTTTGGATGGAAGTATTAATTGGAAATTTATCTGTAGCAAGCTTATAATCAATCGCTAATAAACGATAAAAGTAATCGGAACATACAGGCAATGTATTTTTGACTTCTTCATCTCCATTTATCTCCATAATCCGGGTTGAATATGCCTCTTTTATTTGTTGACATACCAATAAAGATTTGACTGATTCCTTTTTTCTAACTGTAGAATAACCAAATAACCTGCAAATTAACCCTCGATACTTATATTCTGAGCAAAATCCACTTTTGTTCTCACTTGATAATGTGGAAAGAATAACACAGATATCTGTTTTATTTTCAACGAGACTTTCATACATCGCCTCAGCTCTTCCGCTTTTAAATAAATAATATGCTAATGGTAAAAACTCAAGTACAGAGGCTTCAATATCAGGTTTAAAACAACAAGCCCCACAGGAGCTAATGCAAGAATATCCTAAATTGCCCTTTGCATTACTAATTTCCAGGTCGAGATCTTGAAACACCCGTTCCACCAATCTCACTTTGCGAACCAGATTCATAAAAAAGTGTCGCGAAAATAATATAATAACCTCTATATTTTACGTTAACAAAAGAGATTTTTATTTATTAATAACTTAATTTAGTCTAAATGCCTTATTATCTTTGTATTGACTTAAGGTTTAACAAAAATCATAACTAAATAATGACCAGCTTTAAATTTAGAATTGCAATTTTATTAATCGCCTTTTGCACCAGCTTTAGTGCGGTATCTCAGGAAAGTGAAGAAGATGATGAACTATTGAAAGGAGATCTGAAAGGTCAATATGAAGAACTTCTGGACTTATCCAAAACATATAACACTGTAAAAACTGTTAGACTTGACCGATTAGCCTATTTTAAACAGTCTCTTAATGACTCTTTAGCAGCTTTTAATGCAAGAAAAGACAGCTTACAGTCTGTTATTAAAAATCAGACTACTGAAATTGAAGCACTTAATGGCAATGTTTCTACCCTGACTTCAAGTAATGAAGATCTTCAGACCAGGGTTGATAATCTTATGTTTTTAGGCATGCCTGTGAGTAAAACAGGATACGTTACTTTCAGTTTAATATTATTTGCTGTACTTGGTTTACTTGGAGGATTCTTCTTTTGGCAATATAAAAGAAGTAATTCCCTGACTAAGGAAGCAAAGAAAAATCTTAAAACTAAAGAAGACGAGTTACAAGACTTCAGGCAACGTACTCAGGAGAAAGAAATTAAGATTATGAGAGAACTTCAAGATCAACGAAATACTGTTGATGAATTGAGAAAGAAACTTTCAATGAAATAATTTTAGTATACAGGTAACTTAAAATATTTATTACTACTTGCAAAATCAATTAAATTACCTTTAAAAAGAACATATAAGTCAGGTCTAATTATTAATGACCTGACTTTTTTTATTCCTAATTTATTAAGTATTTCCCTGCTTATATTTTCATTTTCCCTGAAAATCACTACCTCCATAGGTTCAACTTTTTTAATTAAATACCCTAACAGTTCATCAGAAAGCTCTTCGGAAGTAATTAGAGTAAATTTCCCATATAATTTTTCAATCTCTGAGGCAAATTTCGAAGGTTTGCTTACTAAAACAGGTAAATTAAAGCTCCTATCAATAATATTAGTTTCCCCACTATTTAATGCCTTTTGTGTTATTTTTAAAGGAGTATTTAATAACTCAAGTGGCTTAAGTAAATACTTTAGTCTTGTGGTAAAAAGAAATCCTGTCAAGAGTGTTAATCCAATATATTTCTTTACGTTTGGTATTCTCTCTCGAGGATATGTCTCCAAAAGATTAAGGTTTTCTTTATTATGATAACTCAACGCAACTTTCCAGGCCAAGTTGTTGGCATCCCTTATTCCTGAACAAAGCCCCTCGCCTATATAAGGTGGCATTGTATGAGCTGAATCTCCTGCTAGAATAATATTATTCCGAATCCACTCGGTAACTATTTTTGCTTCAAAATTGTATATATCCGCATGAAGAACTCTTTTTATTTTAACCTCTGCAACCTGTTCTATCTTTTCCCGGGAAGGCAGTTCTTCTGTATTCTGACAAGTAAATTCTACCCTCACTCTATTTTTAAACCCCATCCTGACATAGCTGTCGTTCGTAGAGCAAAATTTTTCTATTCTGTTTAAATAGTTAATCTTGTCTTCTGTTACAAAATCAACTTTATAATTAGATTTAGCAAACGGGTATTTAGTATACTTAATATCAAGTAACCTAGCTACCATACTATTTGCTCCATCAGTCCCAATCAAATAGCTAAACTTTTGAATATACTCTCCTTCTTGAGACTTTATATTTGCCTCGTTATTAATTAATTCTGTTAGTTCATTACCATATCTAAAACTTATATAATCCGAAGAATTAACTTTTTGGATTAACTCGGCTTCTAATTCATTTTGATCAAAAAAATATGAAGACCCATCAAATCTATTAGTGTATTTAAGTTTTGCTTCTAAGAATGTGTTATTGCTTTTTTTGTTTATAAGATACAGACCTTCTGAATAATAAGTTTTAGCATCAATATAACTACCAAGTCCCACCATTCTTAAAATACCCATAACTTCACCATCCAAATGAATGGCTCTTGGAATACCTGGTAACGATCGCCTTTTTTCGATTATTATACTTGGAACCTGAAACTTATCCAAAATCAATGCAGTCAATAACCCTACAGGTCCTGCACCTACAATTAAAACAGGGTCATTCACTAATTTTCTTTTCTTTTATCAGGATACAATTTATTGAATTTTTCGACTTTGGGTCTAATAATTATATTGCAATATGGTTGTTCGGGATGGTCATTATAATAATTATCATGTTCAACCTCAGCCGGATAAAATTCTCCCGCAGGTGTAATTTCCGTAACAACTGGATTTTCAAATATCTCCATTTTGTCAAGCTGCATCTTATATTCTTCAGCTACTAATCTTTGGTGTTCTGTATAATAGAAAATTGCCGATCTATACTGAGTGCCCACATCGTATCCTTGACGATTTAGGGTTGTTGGATCATGAATATTCCAGAATACTTCAAGAATCTCTTCAATTTTCACAATCGAAGGGTCATATTCCACTTCTACAACTTCAGCATGCCCGGTGGTTCCCATTGCTACTTCTCTATAAGGTGGATTTTTAACATGCCCTCCCATATATCCGGACTTAACCCTATTTATACCCTTCATCCGTTGTAACACCGCTTCAATACACCAAAAACATCCTGCACCTAATGAAATTTTCTCCATATCAATAAAATTGACTTATAAATTCACTATAACTAATAATTCTAGTATCAGAAATACTTTTCAATTTTGAAAATAAAACTGTAAACCTTGAATCTTGTTCCAATAGGCCTATAGAAGGTTCCAGATTAGTTTCATTGATTTCTATGTTAACACTATGGTATTTATTTAATCCTATTTGAAGACTTGAGTTTTCTATTCTCAGATTACCTGAATTAAGTAAGTAAACAATCCTCTTCTTATGCACATCTATAAACCTATTATCACCATATTCCTCTACATTAGTAAATGAATATTTCCTATATGACTGAAAGACAAAGTTGTTAATGATTAACTGTTGATTTGTAGAGTATTTAAACTCGAATAACCCTTCTCTTCTCTTTATTGAAACTTGATTATTGTTACTTATCAGGTAATTATCAACTCTTGATTCTTCTACAAACTCTGCATCATTGAACAGTTGTTCAAAATCAACTTTTTGTACTTCATAATCAAAAAACCAACGAATTTCATAAGTATTTGAGGCTATCATTACAATCAGTCATAGGCTTTTCCGTAGATATCCGTATAAGTTTTTATTTCAGACAATGTAACTCGCCTGAAAATATGATCTCTGGTTATTTGTTTAGTATCTTTTAATCCTGCAGACGCTAACAATTCCCTGAAGCTGTGAAGGGTTTCCTTGTGAAAATTAGACACCCTATCTATCTTATGTTTAACTACTAGCCCTTGTGTTAAAAACGGATCTTGTGTTGCCACACCTGATGGGCATGTATTTAAATTACACTCAAGTGCCTGAATACATCCAATTGCCAGCATCATTGCTCTTGCAGAATAGCAGAAATCAGCTCCTAAAGCAAATGCACGAAAGATATCAAATCCGGTAACAATTTTACCAGAGCAACCTAACACTATTTCATCTTTAAGGCCTTTTCTGACTAAAATAGTATATGCGGTTGATAACCCTTCCTTAAATGGCATCCCTACAGAATTACTAAATTCCAGTGGAGCAGCACCCGTCCCTCCTTCTCCTCCATCAATAGTTATATAATCAGGATAAATTCCTGAATTTAATATCTCATCACATAGTGCTTCAAATTCAACGGGGTTCCCCATACACATCTTAAATCCTACTGGTTTTCCTCCTGAAGCATTTCTCAGTCTTTCTACAAATTCAAGTAACCCCCTATGTCCCTTCCCTTTAAATTCTTTATGATACGGTGGTGACACAACCTGGGTATGTGGTTTAACACCTCTTATACTTGCAATTTCTGCATTATTCTTCTTTGCAGGCAATATACCTCCATGACCAGGTTTGGCTCCCTGAGATAATTTTAATTCAATCATTTTGACGGATTCTGCAGCAGCATTCTGCTTAAACATCTCTTCATCAAAATCACCTTCATGAGTTCTACAACCAAAATATCCTGTACCTATTTGCCAAATAAGGTCTCCCTCATAATTTAGATGGTGTCTACTTATCCCTCCTTCACCTGTATTATGCGCAAACCCACCTTTTTTGGCACCCCCATTTAATGCCAGAATTGCATTTGCAGAAAGTGATCCATAGCTCATCGCAGAAATATTCAAAATTGAAGCACTGTAAGGTTTTTTACATTGCTTACCTCCTATTGTAATTCTAATATCTTCTGGTATATCTTCTAAAGCTAAAGGATCGATAGAGTGATTCATCCATTCATATCCTTCTTCATAAACCAATTCTCTTGTTCCAAAAGGAAGTGTATCAACAGTGTTTTTAGCCCTTTGATAAACTAATGATCGTAAATTGCGATTAATTGGAGTTCCGTTAGTTTCTCCTTCAATAAAATATTGATACACTTTTGGACCCATAGATTCAAGTACGTATCTCAAACGGCCTACTATCGGGAAATTACGTTTAATAGAGTGCCATGGCTGTAAAATATCATACCAACCAAGCAAAAATACAGGTGATAAAACTAATAAAACAGTAATAAACAGCTTGTTGACCCATAATCCTAAAACAATCAAAAGAATCAACAATAGTAATGAAGTATATATAAATGATTTCCGCATTATAGTTATCTGGGGTTGTTTCGTCTGCCACCCATCCCTAGCAGTGACAATTGTTCATTAATTTGTATTTCACTTTCCGAATATACTGTATTTCCTGCAGGTACCAAAAGTGAAGGTGAGTTCTCTCTTCCAATTCTTCCAACAGGAAATGCATTCATTTCTTTAGCTTCTTTCTGGTACTTAACAATATCTTTTAATTCACCTGGATCAACATTTGGTTTAAGCCAAATGTTCCTCAAATTATCATCTAAAATAACAGGCATTCGGTCGTGGCTGACTTTTTTTAGTAGTTCGTTAGCCGGCCTGGTCAAAATCCCTCCTGTTTTCATTATTTCACCTGTATTCTTATTTACCCATTCATATGTTAATCCGGCGAAAGTGATTAATCCCTGTTCAGCCAATTCATTCTTTGAATAAATAAAATAAGGCTGTCTTGGAGGTTTCCCTGCAGCCCATTCATAAAATCCATTTGCAAGAAATAAACATCTGTTTTCTGATAAAATTGATCCAATAAATCGAGCATAACCAGGTTTTTGTTTCCATGGTTCGGTAATTGTCTCCGCTCGTATATTAAATAAGCCTGTTTTTTTATGATCTGATTCCCAAGGAGGTAACAAACCCCATCTTATTTCATTCAAAACCGGGGTATCTGCTTCTTGGACAACTGTAACTAGTTGAGTAGGAGAAGTATTGTAATTTTGAACTCCTTTAAAGGAAGAAGGAACTATTATTGCAGGTAATTCTTTTTTAACCTGGTCAACACTAAAAACTTGTACATAACGACCACACATGGTCTGAAATTAGCCCAAAGATGGTCGATAAACAATGATTTTAGCCAAAGAATAGTACATACCTAAATATTAGAGTTTCTCTCAACTCGTCTTCTAAAAAGTATTCTATCTGTAATCGATAAAACATAGAACAAAGAAGCAATCAAGGCAGAAAATGTACTAATTAAAATTCTTTCTGTGATATTTTTCATTTCAATTTTAGTTCAAAATTAGAGTTATTGAATTAATTGTTGATTAAGTAAATATTGTCATTATATTAGCAAATAGATTTTAATAGAATCAAGAGCTAATAAGATCGTTTTTCATAAATCGTGCCAAATTTTATTACATGGGGGTTTACCTCTTATGTATGTAAGTGTATATAGTAGTGATGGTGTCAATGGGTAACTATAAATATTTTTTTAAACTTTACTTAGTAGTTTCTCTTCTCTTTTTATTGAGAAATTCTACAGTAATTGCTCAAAATGAGTATAAATTCCACCACCTTTCTGTAAAAGATGGGTTATCTCAAACAGCTGTTTCTGATATTATTGAAGATGACCTTGGTTTCATTTGGATAGGCACCCAAAATGGGTTGAATAAATATGACGGGAAAAATTTTCAGATTTTCAGATTCAACCAAGATACTATTCATTCAATTCCAAGTAATGGAATAAGAAAAATCAAGAAACTTTCGGATAATAAAATTGCTATTTGTACTCATAATGGCTTAAGTATTTATGACTACAAGCATGAATACTTTCAAAATTACAAAAATGTAAATACTGATTCTGTCCTGTTTTCCGGAAGATATATAGTTGATGTAACCGAAATTAATGGTGACAAATTAATTGTTGCTGGATATAATGGATACTTATCAATAATAGATAAAAAAACTGGAACAGTAGAAACTATTAGTAATTCTGAAAAAGAAGCTATTAAGCATAAATATTCCTCTATTATTGGATTTGATCTGATAGGTGAAGAGCTTGTTGTTAGTACAGGCTCCGGATTAAAATTCATTAATACTAATACATTTGAGCTAGATACTGTTAAGGAAAACAAATTAAAAGACAGGAACCTCCTGGTTGCTGATTTTGATAAGCTTTCTGATTCAACAGCTATAATAACATCCTATTATCAAGGCGCATATATATTAAACACCAATAAAGCAGAGATCACTCCCATTTATGAAGAAAATGGAATGCTTATAATAGAGACTCACTACGATAGTCTTAGAGATTTATATTTATTTGGTACAGATACATATGGATTGATAGTTTATGATCCGAAAACAGGAAAGACTACCAATTATCCTCAAAACGAGGAAGGTGCCTTTTCTTTAAAAAGTAATCAGGTTTATAATATATATCAGGATTCTCACGACAACATTTGGCTTTCAACACTTAATGGAGTACATGTTATTTATGCTGACCAAATCGGTTTCGAAAATATAAGTTACTCTTCCAACCCAAATAAAGGTTTAAATGATCAAACTGTATGGGGAGTTTCAGAAAGTGAGAAGAATATTCTAATTGGAACTGATAACAATGGCTTAAATGTTTACAATAAAAAGTCTGGTGAATATCAGTATTTTAAACATGATAGTACAGATGAAAATAGTATATCGTTTAATTCAATTACAATAGTTAAAAGGTTTCCAGCTACTAACGAAATATATGTTGGTACCCAAAGGGGTTTAAACTTGTTTGATGAAGAAGCCGGCACCTTTAAAAACATATACCACGAAGAAGCAACCTACAAGGGTAGTTATTTGAATTATGTTACTGATATATTTAGTGATGAAGAGCAAAACATTTATACAGTTTCTTCATATAACTTAAATAGGCTAAATAAACAGACTGGTAAATTAGAAGAAATTTTATTTAATAGTTCACTTGACACACTATTATTAACCTATGGTCTAAATACTGCTCATGTGAATTCGAGAGACTCGATAATTTATCTGGGTACTCCGATGGGATTAATAAAAAGAGATTATAATGAAGGGAACACATTCTCATTTGTTGAATCAGACCAACACTCTTTAAAAGATGTTGATATTTTTGATATCAAGAAAGATAAAAATGGGGTGCTATGGTTGGCAACTGAGCTTGGACTTACAAAATATAACCCAAATTCAAGTGAAATTCATATTTACAATACCAAGGAAGGGCTCCCTATAAATATCATTTATGATGTAATTATTGATAATAATGATCATATCTGGGTATCTTCTGATCTGGGAATTGCAAGATTTGACATCAAAAAAGAACAATTCATCAATTTTGATAAAAGTGATGGGATTAGTATTCAGGAGTTTAATGAGAATACATCTTATTACAGTCCTATATCAAAAAGAGTATTTTTCGGTGGATTAGGAGGAATAACATATTTCCACACTGACTCGGTAAAATCATATGATAATTCACCAACCCCTATTTTGACTGATTTTCTTTTATTCAATAATAAAATCTTCCCTAGCGACAGTAGCCTGATTAAGGAATCAATAAGCTTTGTTGATACAATCCGCCTTAATTACAACCATAGTGTCATAAGTTTTAAATGGACTTCAATAATTAATAGTCCTGATAAAAACATAAACTACGCTTACCGCATGGTTAATTTTGATGCAGATTGGATTGAAATTGGTGAAAGAACAGATGTAACCTACACAAACCTTGAGCCAGGAAGATACATCTTTGAGGTAAAGGCTATTAATAAAATTTTACCAGAAAACTCAAAAGTAACTAGTGTAGTAATAATAGTTAAGCCTCCATTCTGGAAAACCATCTGGTTTTATGCTTTGAGTATCATCATAATTGGTACACTAATAACTTCTTATGTATATCTAAGAATCAGAAAAATAAAGGCTCAAAAAATTCACCTTGAAAAGCAAATACGAATTCATACTCACGAATTAGCCTTCAAGAAAGATCAGCTTGAAGATATCAATAAGGAACTGCAATTGAAAAATGAGGAAATGGAGAAGTTTACTTATACCGTTTCACATGATTTAAAAAGTCCATTGGTAACTATCCAAGGGTTTGTTTCTATTCTAAAGCATGATTTGGGCAACGGTAATTTATCACAGGTTGATAGTGATTTATTAAATCTGGAAAAAGCGACCGGAAGAATGCAAACTCTGATTAATGACCTTTTAGAATTGTCAAGAATTGGTATGGTGGTAAATAATTTTGATCATACTGAATTGGATGACATTGTAGAGGAGTCATTATATGCTGTAAAAGGCCATATAAACAATAAGAACGCAAAAATTATAAAGTCATATGATTCTGAAGATATAATTTATGGCGATAAATCAAGATTACTTCAAGTTTTTCAAAACCTTATTGAGAATGCATTGAAATATATGGGTTCTCAAGATGAGCCAATAGTTGAAATAGGTACAGATATTATTGATGGTAACAAAGTATATTTCGTAAAAGATAATGGTTCGGGTATTGTAAAAGAACACCAGGAAAGAATCTTTAAACTTTTCGATAGACTTGAAAATAATGTTGAAGGAACAGGAATTGGACTTGCACTTGTAGAAAAAATCGTTACCATGCATGATGGTGCCATCTGGGTAGAGTCTGAAGGTCCAAGAAGAGGCTCCACCTTTTATTTCACAATTAATAAAAAACCAAAATCGCCCTATAAACCCAAAAACCTAGAAATATCCAATTAATTATTGTTTCTGTGTTTTTATTTCCGATTGTTTAAAATTATTATTTTGAAATTGTGGTTTTACCTATAATAAAAACCAATTAATTCATTAATTTAAACATATTGTAGAAATTTAGATCTGGTCATTAATTTTCCACATCATTCAAATGCAGGAAACGATAAATATTTTATTGGTTGAAGACGAAATAGCTCATGCTGAGTTAATCAAGAGGTTTCTGGAAAGATCTGAAAATTTCAAAGTTGAATCTGTAAACTCACTAAATTCAGCATTAGACCATATTAACAAGAATAATCTTGACCTGATAATAACTGATTACCTTCTACCAGATGGTGAAGGAATTGACTTGCTTGATTCAAATGTCTTATCAGAGAGAGACGTTCCTGTTATTTTAATGACTAGTCAAGGTGATGAGCACATTGCTGTAGACGCAATAAAAAAGGGAGCTATTGACTATGTAGTCAAATCAGAATCAGTATTTCAGGAACTTCCACGTATTGTTAACCGCACACTAAGGGAATGGAAGTTAGTAAAGGCTAAAAAGGAAGCTGATAAATTACTTACAAAGCAATATCATGAACTTCAAAAGACAAATCAAGAATTAGACAGATTTGTGTATAGTGCATCTCATGATCTTTCTGCACCTTTAAAATCCTTATTAGGCTTAATAAATGTGGCTAAATTGGATACCAAAGAACCACAGATGACTCAATATCTCAATCTGATGGAAAAAAGTGTCCATAAACTCGATGAATTTATTGTCGAGATTATAAACTTTAGCCGAAATACAAGGCAGGAAGTTGAATATGAAGAAATCCAACTCGAAGAACTCATTCAGTCGATACTGGAAAATCACTCATTTCATAATGGATTTGAAAAGATTGATGTAAAGATTTCTATTCCTGAGAATCTAAAAGTCATTAACAGTGATCAATTGAGGTTAAAAATCATTCTTAATAACCTTATTTCAAACGCCATAAAATTTCATGCATTCCATAGAAATGAAATTCCTTTTATAAAGATAGATGTTTATAAATCAACAGATAATTCTAAAATCATCCTTGAGATAGAAGATAATGGAACTGGCATTGAAAAAGGTCATTTGGATAAAATATTTGATATGTTTTACCGTGGTTCTGATATTAACAATGGTTCAGGACTTGGCCTATACATTGTTAAAGAAGCATTAATTAAAATTAATGGCAATATTTCTGTAACAAGTAAAACCAACAAGGGTACGACTTTCTTTGTCGAACTCCCTGTCGTTACATCTGAAGAAAATTAAGATAGAACCTCTACAGTTCTTTGGGCAATAGCCAATTCTTCATTTGTTGGTACTACCATCAATTTTACCTTACTCTTTTCTGAACTGATTAATCTAGCTTCATCATTCCTTATTTGATTCAAATCGCCATCTATATTAACACCAAAATATTCCAAATCTTTGCAAATAAGGTCCCTTATATAATCACTGTTCTCTCCTACTCCTGCTGTAAACACCATGGCATCTAATCCATTCATAACAGATGCAAATGAACCAATGTATCGTTTAATTCTATATACATACATCTCAATGGCTAATGTTGCCATTTTATCTCCATTTTTCATCCTATCCTCAAGATCACGCATATCACTTTCTCCGGCAATACCAGCTAAACCACTTTCCTTATTTAGTATCCTGTCTACCTCATCGGCAGCTATCCCATAATTTGAAACCATATAAAGAGGTATCGTTGGATCAAGATCTCCACTTCTTGTACCCATTATTAACCCAGCCAAAGGTGAAAACCCCATTGAAGTATCTACACATTTACCATCTTTTATTGCTGCCATACTAGCGCCATTACCAAGATGAAGGGTAATCATTCGGGAGGAATTTTTAGTTCCGAGTATTTTCCTGGCTTTTTCTGACACATACCTGTGAGACGTACCATGAAAACCATAAGCTCTGACATGGTATTTTTTGTACCACTCTTCCGGTATAGCATATCGGAAAGCTACTTCAGGTATAGACTGATGAAAAGCTGTATCAAAAACACCAACTTGTTTTACACCGGGAAAAACCTTTTCACAAACTTCAATCCCTGTATAGTTAGGAGGATTATGAAGCGGAGCCAATTCAAATAAGTTTTTAATTTGTTTCTTCACTGACTCATCAATAACCATTTGCCCGGAAAACTTCTCTCCACCATGAACGACTCTATGTCCAATAGCATCAACTTCTTCAGCACTCTTGATAACACCAAATTCATTATCCATTAGCACTTCAGCTATCATTTTCAATCCTGCTTCATGATTAGGAATATCAGTTTCTATTTTTTTTGAATGCTCCTCATCACCATTAATTCTAGTGTATTTCAATATGGATCCGGCTATTCCAAGCCTGTCAACCATTCCTTCTGCCAGTACTTTATAACTTTCACCTTCAAGTTCAAAAAACTTATATTTGATTGACGAACTTCCTGAGTTTAAAACTAATATCTTCATTTATAATCTTGAGATTGAATTGCGGTAATTATTACTGTATTTACAATATCGTCAACCTTACAGCCACGGCTAAGATCGTTAACAGGTTTATTCAAACCTTGTAATACCGGTCCGATTGCGATTGCTCCGGTTTCTCTTTGAACAGCTTTGTAAGTATTATTCCCGGTATTAAGATCCGGAAAAATAAGTACGGTGGCTTTACCAGCTACAGGTGACCCCGGCAGCTTCTTAGCTCCTACTGAAGTATCAACGGCTGCATCATATTGAATAGGGCCATCAATTGCCAGATCCGGAACTTTGCTTTTAACTATTTCTGTAGCTTTCCTAACTTTTTCAACTTCTTCTCCTTTACCACTGTCCCCACTACTGTAACTTAACATCGCAACTTTTGGCTCAATTCCAAAATTACGACTGGTTTCTGCAGAAGCTATAGCGATTTCAGCGAGTTCTTCAGCATTAGGATTAGGATTGACCGCACAGTCACCATATACTAATACACGATCAGCCAGACTCATAAAAAACACGGAAGAAACGACATTATATTCCGGCTTGGTTTTTATTAGCTGAAGTGCAGGTCTGATAGTATGTTGAGTAGTATGTACCGCTCCACTTACCATTCCATCTGCATCTCCTTCCAAAACCATCATAGTAGCAAAATACGATACATCATTAATAAGATCTTTAGCCATATCATGGTTTACGCCTTTATGCTGTCTCAATTCTACTATCTTATTAATATATTGTGGCGTTTTAGAATTTATTTTTGGGTTAGTAACTAAAACCTTATTAAAATCAAGCGATATAGATAATTTATTAGCCTTTTGCCTTAACTCATCTTCGTCTCCAACCAATATCAAATCCACAATATCTCTTTCGGATAATATAGCAGCAGCTTTTAGTACCCGTGGATCATCTCCTTCAGGTAGAACAATTCTCTTTCGTTGAGATTTTGCTTTTTGCGTAAGCTGATATTCAAACATTTTTGGAGTAAGACCTTCACTGCGGATATCAGACAATTCTTTTTCGAGTTTATCTGTATCAATGTATTTCTCGAAAATTGACATGCTTGTTTTTATCTTCAAGGCATTATCATGAGTAATATATGAGTGAATTTTATTATAATTTGATACAGTTTCATAAGTATTAGTCTTTACCGATAATATCGGAATTATCTGTGAGATACCTCTTAATAGATTGTCAATAGCATGGTCTGGTTTAAACCCTGTACTTAACAAAATACCTGCTAAAGGAGGATAATTAACAGACGCATGTGCTTGTAACACTCCCAGAATGACATCAGCACGATCACCAGGAGTTATGACCAGGCTATTCTCTACCAGTCTTGGTAAAACATTTTGAACCTGCATTGCCGCAGTAGTTATATTATAAGCTTGATTTTCTAACCTCTCTTCACCATATAACACTTCAGCATTCAATTGTTCAGCAATTTCCCGGAGTGTTGGACTTTCAAGAATTCTGTTATTCGGAATAACTGCCTTTATTATAGATTCATCAGGAATTCGATTATTTAACGTATCTAATAACGGTTGCAAATTCTGATCTGAAACTTTATTTATTATAACACCCATCACCCTGCAACCTTTATTGATGAAACTATCATATGCCAGGAATAAAGGATTTAGTGTTTCTTCAAGATTTCTTCCGGTACCTTTTCCGACGACCATTACAGGGCATCCAAGATTCTTTGCAAGAGTTGCATTAATATCAAATTCAAAAGAAACACTATCAACAGAAAAATCAGAGCCTTCACAAATTACAAAGTCACATTTTTCTTCTATTGCTTTAAACTTCTCTATTACCTTTTCAATTACCCAATCCTTTTTACCTTCCTGAATTAGCCGTAAACCTTCATCAAGATAAAAAGCATAAGTATCTTCATAATTCAATTGTAAGTTGAAATGCTTCAGTATTAATTCAATATTTTTATCTCTGATTTCACCTCGACGGCTAATGAAAGGTCTGAATATTCCAATTTTGTTTGTCTTTCTGAGAAGTATTTCAGAAATGCCTAATAGTACCAAAGACTTTCCGCACCCTGATTCTGAAGTGGTTAAATAGATAGATCCTGCCATATCGTTGATGTCAATCTTGCTTATTTAAAAATAACAATAGATTATGGAATTGAGTGAGATAATAGTCGGTTTTTATAAGATATATATCATATAATATTGAGAAATATATCAGGCTAATTTTTATTAATTTCACAATTATCAGCCCTGTTAATTAACAATACCCACTATTAATCTTCAATTAATTTAGAATTATCTTTTTATTTTAATTAAAAGTTCATTTATTGCATTCAATGACAATGACAGCAACATATTACTACTATTACTATTTCCCGAAACCCAAAGGGTGCTCGTAATAGTTAGATATGTCTAAATATTTATGGAAGAGGCCCTTGAGGCCTCTTTTTTTTTGCCCTTACTTTTAAAATTATGCAGATCAAATTAGCAAGCAGATTAGGTAACCAAAAAGAATACTACTTCTCAACGAAATTGAAACAACTCAATGAAATGAAAGAGAATGGTATTAAAATTATCAATCTGGGTATTGGAAGCCCCGATTTACCACCACCTGAATCGGCAGTTCTATCTCTTATCAGAGAAAGTGGCCGAATCGATACGCATGGTTATCAGTCATACAGAGGCCTTCCCGAATTCAGAAAAGCAATAGCCAATTTCTATAACGAAAACTATTTAACGGATATTAATTCTGACAATGTACTTCCTTTGATAGGTTCAAAAGAAGGCCTGATGCACATTGCAATGACCTACCTTGAAGAAGGTGATGTTGCATTGATTCCTAATCCTGGTTACCCTACCTACGAAGCAGTTACAAGAATGGCTGGAGCTATTCCTGTTTCTTATGATCTTAATGAAGAAGAAAATTGGATAATTAACACTTCTTATTTAGAATACCTTATAAATAATCATTCTGTAAAGGTTTTATTTCTGAATTACCCTCATATGCCAACTGGCGCCATGGCTAATATTGAACTTTTCAAAAGCATTTTAAAGATTGCAACTAAATACAATGTTTTGGTAGTTAATGATAATCCATACTCTTTTATTTTAAATGATAATCCAGTTAGTGCTTTACAGGTCGAAGGAATACATCCAAACCTTATCGAATTAAATTCCCTATCTAAGTCTCATAATATGGCAGGCTGGAGAATCGGATATATGATATCCAGTGAAGATCATATCAATAACGTTTTACGATTTAAGACAAATATGGATTCCGGGATGTTTCTTCCTTTACAAATGGCTGCAGTAAGTGCTTTACAAGCTGGTGTCAGTTGGTTTAAAGATCTCAATAATGAATATTTCAAAAGAAAGGAATTGGCCCTTGAAATTCTAGACTTATTGAATTGTACGTATAGCAAATCAAGTGCAGGAATGTTTATTTGGGCTAAAATACCTGATTATTTTAAATCTGGTGAAGAACTATCTGACTACCTGCTTGATGCAACCGGAATATTTATAACCCCGGGAAGTGTTTTTGGATCAAGAGGTAATGGATTTATAAGAATTTCCTTGTGTTCAAATCTAAATGTGCTTTCAGAAGCAATAAACAAAATATTAAGTATACCTAATAAAAAAGTAGTATAATGAATATTGGTATAATAGGATTGGGATTGATAGGAGGATCGCTAGGCCTTTCCCTTCAAAAAAATGGACACAATGTAACAGGATTTGATAAAAACAGGAATCATACTGAAAAAGCTCATGAATTTGGGCTTATTAGTGATTTCACAGATAAATTAGATGATTTAACTGATAATTGTGATGTAATTATTATTTGTACACCTGTTGAGCATATTGACCATTTAGTCAATTTAACACTTTCTAAAACTTCATCTGATCAGATAATCATTGATTGCGGTTCCACAAAAAAAGACATTTGCTCAAACATAGATAGTCATGAATTTAGAGATCGATTTGTGGCAGGACACCCGATAGCCGGAACTGAGTTTAGCGGACCATCAGCTGCACTCCCAGATTTATTTTCAGGTAAAAAAATGATCTTCTGCGATATTGAGAAAAGTAATGAGAGAGCAAAAACAATAGCATTACAATTATTTAGTTCTCTTGGAATGCAGTTACTTTATATGACATCTGAAGAACATGACAAGCACCTTGCTTATGTGTCACACCTATCACATGTATCTTCTTTCGCATTAAGCCTTACAGCCCTTGAAATTGAAAAAAATGATGAACAAATACTCAATCTAAGTGGATCTGGTTTTGCTTCCACGGTCAGACTTGCCAAGAGTAATCCGGATACCTGGACATCAATCTTTTTGTCTAATAAAAGAAATTTACTGATTGCAGTTGAGGAATATCAAAATCAATTGCAGCGAATTAAAGATGCATTGATTGAATCAAGTGATGAATCACTTAAAGAATTAATTACAGATGCCGGTAAAATCCGTAAAATATTAAAATAAGTCGAATTCAAGCTAAATTATTAAGTATTCCTAATAATCAGGTTAAAGAAAAAGATAAAAAAAGAGGCTGTTTAATTTAACAGCCTCTTTTTTTATTGGAGTATTTCTACTGATTAAACATTATCAGGATTAACTCTTAGCTTTCTACCATTTACTTCAATACCTCTCATTGAAGAAGCAATTCTATCAGTAAACTTCTTATTTACAGAAAAATAAGAGTGAGTTCTGAAAATATCAATCGATACTAGATCTCTTTGAGGGATACCTGCTTGTTGACTAATAAACATTGCAAGATCCTTTTTATTCATACTATCCATTTTACCAAGATTGATAAAGTATCTAGGATAGTTTCTGTCTCCTCTTGATGGCTGGCTAGAATTTCTAGATCTTTCAGACCTGTCTGATCTGTCTGATCTGTCATTTCTATCATTTCTGCCTCTACCCTCTCTTTTACCATTGATTTCTTCTGAGCATCTCTTTTCTTCGATCTTTTTGATTTGATCTAAAGCTTTATATAGCTTTCCGAAATCAGAATCAATAAGCATAGAAATCAATTGCTCTCTTGAAAAGTGGTTAAGTTTCTTGGTAACATCATTAATGATATCAGCAGGAATTCTTTTCTCAGCCTTTTCAGACTTCTTTTGAAGTTCTTCAATCCAATTGACCAGTTTTTCTTCAACTACCTTATTTACATCAGGCATTTGGAACTGTTCGAAGTCAATTCTTAGTCTTCTTGCCAGATTCTTTAACTTAGATCTGTCTCTTCGACCGATAAATACAATTGAAGTACCTTTAGATCCAGCTCTGGCTGTACGGCCACTACGGTGAGTATAGAATTCAACATTATCTGGAATACCAAAGTTGAAAACATAGCCGATATCTTTAACATCAATTCCTCTAGCTGCAACATCAGTAGCCACAAGAAGTTGAATTTTCTTTTCTCTGAACTTCTTCATCACCTTGTCACGGTGAGCCTGAGTAAATCCTCCGTGAAGAACTTCCGACTTAATTCCTGCATTTTGAAGCTCTTGTCCAACTTCTTCAGATTCAGCTTTTGTACGACAGAATAAAATTCCTCCCGCTTCACTTTCGATCATCAGGATATTTTTGATGATGTCTACACGTGTTTCACGATTAGTTTCAACAAATGCATGAGTGATACCTTCGTTAACAGTCTCCTGAGCATCAATCTTGATCTCATGAGGATTATTAAGGTAATTAGAAGCAATTCTTCTAATACCAGTAGACATCGTAGCTGAAAATAACCAAGTATTTTTGTTTTCTGGTGTTGTTTCAAGGATAGTATCAATATCCTCCTTAAAGCCCATATTTAACATTTCATCGGCTTCATCTAAAACAACATAGTTTACTTGCGTAAGATCAACCTTTCTTCTGTTGATCAAGTCAATAAGTCTCCCAGGCGTTGCTATTATTATATGCGGAGCTTTGCGCAGCGCTCTTATTTGCTGCTCAATCGAAGCACCTCCATAAACAACCTCAATATTTACCTGCTTGGCAAATGCTGCAAATTGCTTAAGTTGTTGAGATACTTGCTGCCCCAATTCACGCGTAGGCACAAGGATTAAGCCCTGGGTGTTACTTCTTGAAGAATCAACCTTCTCAAGTAACGGTAAACCGAATGCAGCCGTTTTACCGGTGCCGGTCTGTGCCAACGCTGTTATATCCTTTTGATTTGCTAATAGAAAAGGGATTGCTTCCCTTTGAATCGGAGTGGGGTCTTCAAAACCAAGTTTTTCGATCGCCTGAACGATCACAGGAGAAAGACCCAAATCAATAAATTGTCTCAATAGAATATTTATATTTTTGAAGCTGCAAAGATATAATTTTTTAAATTAATTAATGAATTTATTTCAAATATTAATTACAAAGTTAGATTTTCATTAAAATAAACAAAAAAACCGGATGAAATCACCCGGTTTTATCTCTGTTTCAGCTAGTTTATACCGCTACATCGTTTTCTCTTAAGGCATCATTTAGAGAAGTCTTAAGGTCAGTGCTTGCCTTTCGCTGACCAATAATCAATGCTGCAGGAACCTGATAATTCCCTGCTGGAAATTCTTTTGTATATGATCCGGGAATTACTACTGACCTTGGAGGTACGTAACCTTTGTAAATTACAGGCTCTTCTTTTGTTACATCAATAATTTTTGTAGATCCGGTTAAGGTAACGTTCGCTCCTAACACTGCTTCCTTCCCTACTTTAACTCCCTCTACAAGGATACACCTTGAACCTATAAACGCTCCATCCTCAACTATTACAGGTGATGCTTGTACTGGCTCGAGAACTCCACCAATTCCTACTCCTCCACTTAAATGTACATGCTTTCCAATTTGAGCACAACTTCCTACAGTTGCCCATGTATCTACCATTGTCCCTTCATCTACATATGCACCAATATTAACATATGATGGCATCAATACAACCCCCTTGGAAATGTAAGCGCCATAACGTGCAACTGCATGAGGTACTACTCTTACTCCAAGTTTATCATAATCAGATTTTAGCATCATCTTATCATGGAATTCGAAAGGACCAACCTCTATTCGTTCCATTTTTCGTATCGGGAAATACAGAATTACCGCTTTCTTAACCCAGTCATTTACCTGCCAGTCATCACCAACAGGCTCTGCAGTTCGTAAATTTCCCTTATCGAGTAATTCAATAACTTCTTCAATTGCCTTTTGTGTACTGCTTTCTTTAAGCAATTCTCTATTTTCCCAGGCTTCTTCAATTACTTTTTGTAATTCAGTCATTGTTTTTTTTATACTTTTATTCCATGAATAGAAAAATTCTAATTGCCTCCACAACCAAACCGGTTGATGATACCAGAATGACAGACAAGATTGCTGCGCCTCTGGCAGAGGTTCACAAATATACAATTTACGTCGTTGGATTTCCATCAAAATTCAAACCCGTCTATTCAAATATAAATTTCTTTGAAATTCCAAAAGCCGGATATAATATCAAAAATCGACTTAAAGCTTTACTTTATGTATTAAGAATACTTATTAAAGTAAAGCCTGAGATTTGTATAGCTACCAATACTGAAACACTGATAGTTATGCGAGTATACCAAATAATATTTGGCTCATATTTGGTATACGACATACGAGAAAATTATAGCCTAAACTATGACTCCAGAAAATCAAAGAATCTCAATAAACCCTCAAAAAAATCGTCATTAATATCAAAAGTGGAAAGGACATTAATCCAGCAAGCAAACGCTTACATTAGTGCAGAACCAGTATATTTTGACCAACTAAATATTAACAACTCCTCTCCTAAACTATTCTACGAGAACAAAGCAATACTACCCCTAGATAAGTCTGTAGCCACTAATACTGTTGACAAATTCTTAATTTCCGGTACTCTATCTAACCTTCATGGAACAATAGATGCCATAAGGTGGTATAAATCGGCATCACAGCAGTTTAATGAACCTTCATTAACCATCATCGGACAATGCCACAACCATGCTTATATTAAGGCCCTTTTAAAAGAATGTGCCGAAAATCCAACCATTAATGTTTTTATTAGCAGAACACCAATCCCACATCGATTACTTTCTATTGAATTGAAGAAATGTAAGTATGTCTTATCCCCTTATTTAAATACTTCTGCTTTTAAAGGTAAACTACCCACAAAACTATTTGAAGCGGCAGCAAATGGTAAAATCATTATCAGCAGATCAAATGCATCATGGAACCATTTCTTTAAAGCTACTAATCTCATTGAGATAGGTTTTAACCCTGATAATCAAGATGATATATCAAAAATAAAGTTCTATAAACCACAATCCTACAATACAGTCTTCTTCGAGGCCGACAAAACATCATTAATTGAGTTTTTTAATAATTTAGATTAATTAAAATTTTATTTTAGTCTTCACTAATTCAGTATAAAATCTTCAAAAATCAACCAAATAAGCTGTTTTATTTATTGATAAATATTTTTTTAGATAAATCTAAATATATATTTTTACAAAAATGAAATTAACAAAATGCTCAGCTACACTGAAGAAAATTACCTAAAAGCTATCTACCATCTTTCTGCAGGTGGTGAACAGGAAGTTTCGACTAATTCGATTGCTGATTCGCTTCATACAAAAGCAGCATCAGTAAGTGATATGCTAAAAAAACTATCTATAAAGAACCTTGTTGAATACAGACGATACAAAGGAGTGAATGTATCTGAAGAGGGAAAAAAAGAAGCTTTAAAAATTATTCGCAAACACAGGCTATGGGAAGTGTTCCTGGTAAACCACTTAAAATTCAAATGGGATGAAGTCCATGATGTTGCAGAGCAACTCGAACACATCAAATCCCCCCTACTTATAAAGCGTCTTGATGAGTTTTTAGGATTTCCGAGTTTTGATCCTCATGGCGATCCTATTCCTGATGAATTTGGCGTAATTAAAGATAAGGCTAAGATTATGCTCAAAGACCTTGATCAGGGATGTGAAGCTGTTGTTGTTGCCGTATCAGACGACAACCCAGCCTTTCTTCAATATTGTAGCAAGCTTGGAATTAGCATTGGAACACCATTAAAGGCATTAGAAAAGCTCGAGTTTGATCAATCAATGCAACTATTATTAGATGGTGAAATTAAAATAAATGTATCTAAAGAAGTATCTGAAAATATATGGGTTACCGATTAATTATAAGTTTACTGATTTCAGTATTAATTATTTCCTGTTCAAGTTCTGAAAAGACTAATGAAAAGGAAAAAATAATTATTTTATCCACCACCGGAATGATATATGATATCGCATTAAATATCGGAGGTGAAAAGGTTAATGCACAATACCTTATGGGGCCTGGAGTTGATCCTCATCTTTATAAAGCAACTCAAAATGACCTTATAAAAATGCGAGAGGCTGATGTTATATTCTATAATGGTCTTCACCTTGAAGGTAAAATGCAGGAAACTTTTGAAAAATTAGCTAAAAGCAAACCTGTAATTGCTATTTCTTCAGGAATAGACAAGTCCTTATTAAAGGAAAGCAAGGATTTTGGCGGTACTTACGACCCTCATATCTGGTTTGATGTTTCCTTATGGAAAAATGCAGTAGAGACTGTTAAAAACACCTTAGCAGAGAAAGATCCTGAGAACAAAGAGTACTACAGTAAGAACGCCTCTAAATATCTTAATAATTTGGATGAACTTCATAGCTGGGTTTTAAACT
Organism: Marinigracilibium pacificum; assembly: GCF_012926615.1. Lineage (GTDB taxonomy): Bacteria > Bacteroidota > Bacteroidia > Cytophagales > Cyclobacteriaceae > Mangrovivirga > Mangrovivirga pacifica. The sequence continues at coordinate 234,111 of NZ_JABBNU010000010.1, forward strand.
CAATAGCCACAATTCCAAAAGACCACCGGGTAATGATCACTGCACATGATGCATTTGGGTATTTTGGTATGGCCTATGACATTGAGGTAAGAGGACTTCAAGGCATTTCGACCAGATCAGAACCAGGACTAAGAGACATAACCGACCTGACTGAATTTATAACATCAAACAAAATAAAAGCTGTATTTGTTGAAAGCTCTGTATCGGAAAAGAGCCTTAGGGCAGTAGTAGAAGGCTGTAAAGAAAAAGGACATAATGTTAAAATCGGTGGAACATTGTTTTCTGATGCAATGGGCGCAGACAATACTCCTGAAGGCACATACGATGGAATGGTAAGACACAATGTTAATACAATAGTCAATTCATTAAAATGAAAGATCAAACTGCTATAGAAATCCATGATCTCGTGGTTGCATATAACCGCAAACCGGTATTATGGAATATTGATGCTCACCTTCCATCCGGAAAGATTATAGGTATTATCGGACCCAATGGAGCTGGTAAAAGCACTCTTATCAAAGCTATGATGGGACTATTAAAACCTGCAAGTGGAAATATACTGTTTTTTGATTCCCCGCTAGATAAGGTTAGGGAAAGAGTAGCTTACGTTCCTCAGCGTGAATCAGTAGACTGGCAATTCCCCGTAACTGTAATGGATGTCGTACTAATGGGCAGGTATAAAAAGATTGGGTTATTTAAATCGCCAGGAGCTAAAGATAAAGAACGGGCAAAAATTGCTCTCGAAAAGGTGGGTATGTACCAGTTTAAAGACCGTCAGATTTCTCAGCTCAGTGGTGGGCAACAACAACGGGTATTTATTGCAAGAGCATTAATTCAGGATGCAGACATATACCTCATGGATGAACCGTTTGCAGGTGTTGATGCCTCAACTGAAAAAGCAATATTAAATCTCCTTAAAGAAATGAGCAGTCAAGGTAAAACTGTTGTGGTAGTTCACCATGACCTACAAACAGTAATGGACTTTTTTGACTGGGTAATGATGCTTAACCAGCGACTCGTGGCTTGTGGTGAAACCAATGAAGTATTTGTAGAGCAAAATCTTAATGAGACCTATGGCGGCAAGCTTACTTTGTTAAATGAGGTAGGGCAAATGCTTAGTAAAAAGCAAATGCCACAAAGGGAAAAATAATTTAATGAAAGAAATTATATACATCCTAAGTGACCCTAATGTTCAATATGTATTATTGGGTTGCATTCTTTTGAGCTTTTCCGCAGGATTGGCAGGTACTTTTGCCTACCTTCAACGAAAAGCTTTAATCGGTGACGCTATTTCTCACTCAGTTCTTCCAGGTGTAGCAATCGCATTTATGCTTATTCAGGTAAAATCACTGCCTGTATTACTCACCGGTGCTTTTATATCAGGCTTGATATCACAGTACCTTGTTGTTAAACTTTCAGAGCATCCTAAAGTCAGTAAAGACACTGCCATCGGATTTGTTTTAACTTTCTTTTTTGGTATTGGAATTGTTTGCCTGACATTTATTCAACAAAGTGGTTACTCAGGACAAAGCGGGTTGGAAGATTTCATATTTGGAAAAGCCGCTACTCTTGTAAAAAAAGATATCTATCTATTCATTTTTCTTTCAATAACCATAATCATAGCAGTTCTGCTCTTTAAAAAGGAGTTCACTCTTGTATCATTTGATATGGATTTTGCCAGAACATCCGGATTGAAAGTAAACCTCATTAACAATATACTTACCGGACTTTATGTAATGGCAATAGTATCAGGAATTCAATCAGTTGGTGTAATCCTGATGTCCGCACTGGTTATTACACCTGCGGCAGCAGCAAGATTCTGGACGAATAATATCAACAAACTATTAATAATATCATCGCTTACTGCTGGAGTATCCGGTGGAATAGGAGTTCTTATCTCCTACTCTGCGCCTCAGATGCCGACCGGCCCATGGGTGGTAGTTACACTTAGCCTTATTGCTTTGTTTTCATTTTTAATAGCCCCTGAGACAGGTATTATTAGCAAATGGATGAATCAAAGAAAAAACAGAAATAAAATCCACAGGGAAAACATACTCAAATTACTTTATAAGATTTGTGAGGAAAAAGGATCACTACAATGCCCAATACCTCTTGATCTGGCTCATTCCAGATATTCTTTATCCAGATCTGAGTTCAACAACAAACTAAAAGAGCTTAAATCGAGCGATTATTTAGAATACTTAATAAGTGGGGATATAAAACTGACTAATAACGGAATGAATGAAGGTCAGAGAATAGTGCGTTTACACCGCTTATGGGAAGCTTATCTTGCTACATATTTAAGAATTGCTCCAGATCACGTTCATGATGATGCTGAAGCAATAGAACATGTTATTACTCCTGAACTTGAAGCTAAGCTTGAAAAAGAATTGGGATACCCAGAATCAGACCCGCATAAGACAATAATACCTCGCAAAGCAAAAAAATAACCATGGATGCGTTAATAATTATATTGGCTGGATTTTTAGTAGCATTTAATTGTGGAATGCTTGGTAGTTTTCTTGTATTGAGAAAAATGGCCATGATAGGAGATGCTATATCTCATGCTGTTTTACCTGGAATAGTATTGGCATTTATGATTTCCGGAAGCAGGGAAAACTTGTTTATGATGATTGGTGCCGGAATTATTGGTGTACTTGTTACAGTAATGATTGAATTTCTAAGCAGAAAAGGAAAACTACCTGTCGATGCTGCCATAGGATACAGCTTTACCTTTCTATTTGCTATAGGCATTATATTATTAACAGCTTTTGCTGATGACGTTGACATAGATGAGCAATGCGTATTATATGGAGAAATAATTTATATTCCATTTAATGTCTGGGTGACGTCTGGAGGCATAACAATGGGACCAACAGCGTTATGGCTAATCGGGTTAAATACATTGTTAATAGTAGTTGTTACTTTCAGTTTTTACAAGGAATTATTAATTACATCGTTTAATCCTGAATTTGCTCAGTCTATAGGAATAAAACCTGTAGTGTGGCACTATGTTTTGATGGGTCTTGTAAGTTATACTGCAGTATCAAGTTTTGAATCTGTTGGTGCAGTACTGGTGGTTGGTTTATTGATAATTCCTCCTGCAACGGCATACTTGATCAGCAATAAAATGAGCAAAATGTTATTTATAACTACCATCTTAGCATTAATAACTTCGGTAGCAGGATATTATTTAGCATATTTATTTAATGTATCAGTAGCCGGAGCAATGATTACCGTTTGTGGCACAATGTTTTTAATTGTATTTTGCTTTACTAAAGCAATGAACAAAAAAGTGATTGTTCCTGTTACTGAATGAGAAATCTGTAAAAATTTGTACATTGTATGAAAATCTAATACCGAATGTCAGAGAATGAATTAATCGACTTGAATCAAGTAAGGAAAGTGGCTTACCAGGATCCTGAATTCACCATGGAGATTTTAAACATTTCTATGCAGGAGATTCCCAAAATTACCGAAGAGATAAGAAAAGCATTAAAGATTAAAGATGCAGAGGCATCAAAACAAGCCATTCATAAAATCAAGCCTACTTTTTATACACTTGGTACCATTCATTATGGAGACCTTGCAAAAAAAGTACAGAATCATTTATCTAACGGAGGTGAATTGGAGGTTGTAATAGGAGAAATCGAAGAAATTATAGCGATAGAACCAGTAATTATAGAAGAAATACGTGAAAAACTTACAATACTTAGAGGAAACTGAGTTTCTTTGGTATCTTTTTTGATTTCACAGCGTTATATATACAAACTTAATATTATGAGAATACTGCTAAGTCTTTTTGTTTTAACCTTAACTTTTAGTGCAAGTGATATTATTGCTCAGGACAGTAAGATTAATTGGCTCACTCCTGCAGAACTAGAAGCTAAGATAAACGAAGAACCAAGAAAGATCTTTTTTGATGTTTATACTGATTGGTGTGGTTGGTGTAAAGTGATGGACAGAGATACCTTTTCAGATCAAAAGGTGATAGACTTTGTAAACGAGAACTATTATGCTGTAAAGCTTGATGCTGAGAGCCAGGAAAATTTTAACTTCATGGGACAAATGGCTTCAGGTGTAGGTCTTGCAAGATCATTCAGAGTCAACTCCTACCCTACAATTGTTTTCATGGATGAAAAAATGACAACTGTTTATCCAGTACCAGGATTTAGAAAAGCAGATGAATTTGTCAAGATTCTAAAAAAAATTGACGAAATGAATTTTGCCCCTTCTCAAGAGCAAGATGCTAACTAAAAAATATTAACCGAAAATAAAGGGCAGCTGTTATCAGTTGCCCTTTTTTATTACTATATTATATATACGACCTAACAATATGCCTGTTCTTTCATACTTAAATCAATCTTCATGGTTCGATTTACTACATTGGTGTTATCAGCAGTCATATATGTATGCATTTTTCAAGTGATTAATGCACAGAATACCTTTGTAAGTGGTAAAGTAATCGATTCTGAAACAGGTGACCCCATCCCTTTTTGTCACATTTTTGTAAAAAACACCCAATCAGGTACTATAGCTGATTCAGTAGGTTTTTTTACTTTAAAAATATCTTCTATCAATGACTCAATAAAAGTATCCTTTATCGGTTATTCTCATACTGAATTTACTGTTGAGCATTTCATTAGCCAGTCAAATCCTGTGGTTTACCTGGCTCCTATAAATACAAACCTTAAAGAAGTTGCAGTTTATGGACAACGATTAAATAAAAATCAGGTAATAAAAGAAATAAGTAATAACAAATACACCATTGATGCTGCTCAGTTAAATAATTTACCTTCGTTAACTGGTGAAGCTGACATAATAAAGTCTTTAACCCTCCTTCCCGGGACTGTGAAAGGAATTGAAGGATCCTCAGATATTTTTGTCAGAGGTGGTGATGCTGACCAAAACCTTATTATTTTTAACGGTGCACCTGTATTTACCACCGGACACCTTTTCGGATTTCTTTCTGTTTTTAATCCTGAAGTAATAGAGAATGTAAGTCTTTATACAGGAGCTTTTCCTGCGAAATATGGAGGGCGACTTTCTTCAATAATAGATATAAATTCAAAACCTTTAGATCAGGATCACTGGAATTATAAGGTGAACCTTGGAACAATTTCTTCTTCAATTAAAGCTGAAGGTCCAGTATTTAAGGATAAAATAAATATCCTTATTGCTGGAAGAAGAACGTATATTGATCAGCTAGGAACCCTTTTCAATTTTGATGTGCCTTATTTCTTCTATGATCTAAATGCACAGCTTGACTTTAAAATAAATAAAAATTTCACTGCCTCATATCACTTTTATATGGGTGAGGATGTGATGAAACTCAGAAGAAACAGAAATGACAGTTCTGAAAACAAAACTGACTTTATTCTTCAAAATTATACACATACTCTAAAGATAAGAGGCAATCTTAACAGAAAATTATTAAGTATACTTAATATATACGTTACTGAGTTTAAATATAAGATCAATAGTAAGTTTGAAGATAACATACTAAGTGCTGTTTCTGACCTAAAAGAGTATGGCATCAAGCATCATTTACAATTGAAAAGCAATGTTTTTAGTCAATTCAATTTTGGATATGAAATAATAAATCATGACATATCACCTAACCTGATAAATACTTCAGGAGAGATATCATCTTATCTTCCCTCCTCATCCGGAAAATCAAAAGAAGTAATTGAATGGTCTGCCTACAGTGATATTCAATTTCAAAAATCAAAATTCACTTTAGATATCGGGATGAGATTAAGTAATGTTATTTTGTCTAAAAATATATTTTACTTTAATCCGGAACCCAGAGTATCCATAACATTAGATGCAAGTGACAATTTAGCATTTAATTCTTCTTATTCAAGGATGGTTCAATATTTACACCGTGTATCCAGCAGTGCATTTACACTACCAACAGATTTATGGTATCCGGTAACCACATCTATAAGACCTCAAATTGCTGACCAGTTAAATTTTGGTATGATATGGTCATCAAAAAAAATACCATTGGTAATAAAGTCGGATCTGTTTTATAAAAAGATGAACAACCTCATTGAATTTGAAGAAGGAACAAACCTAACATTAAACAATGATTTTGAATCCAGACTTATCCAGGGCCAGGGTAATTCTTATGGTTGGGAAATTTTCTTGCAAAAAACTCAGGGTAAATGGTTATCTAATCTTTCATATACCTTATCATGGTCTAATCGCCAATTTGATAAAATTAACAATGGAGAGGAATTTCGGGCTAGGTATGATAGAAGACATAACCTTATTTTCACAAATCAATATAATATAAACAACAAATGGAATGTATCAGCAGTCTGGGAGTTTATTAGCGGTGCAAGGTTTACTCCTATTCTCGGATATTATGCAACAATAAACTCTTCGATGACTGGTATTGATTTAATTCCGCAATATCCAAAAAGAAATAGTGTATCATTGAACGATACACATAGATTAGATTTGAATATCTCTTTTTCACCTGAAACTAAAAGAAATATCGACTGGAAATTCATGCTCAATTTGTATAATGTTTATAACCGAACTTCTCCGGTTGCAATTGATGTTGTTTATGACACAAATTCCGGAAAATATAAATATGAGCAACCAGGGCTTTTGGGCTTTTTACCAACGTTAAATATTATAGCCGAATTTTAATATGACTAAATTATTCTACATATTGATACTAATGCTTTTGATAGGCTGTATACCTGATCCGTTACCTGTTGATAATATTCCTGATCTCAAAAGACAACCTGTAGTAACTAATTTTAATACTGCTGAATCTTTTCTTAACCTTATTATTACCCAAAATTTCCCGGTTGAAACTAGAGTTTCAGATGATGAACTTGACTCTCTTGTCAGATCATTATTTTTAAAAGAATTATATATTAAAGTTTATGTATCAGGAATGGAATATTCTCTCGATGAATATCTTAATGGAGTTTATTACAGCCCAACCATACCAAAATTACCAGGGGAAGAATACAAAATTGAGTTTGAAAACCCATTCAATGGTAAAGCTGTATCCTCCACTGCTGAGCTTATGGAAAAGGTAGGTTTTGCCAGACTAGAATCTAATTTAAAGAAAACTGAATTTGACACGTTATTACAAGTTAACTATGAAATAAATGATCCAATTGGAAAAAATTGGTATATGATAAATGTAAAGGAGTTATCGAGTGATTTCTTTATTCTTGAGACACCATATGTTGAATTAATCGAAGATGCGATTGATACATTAGATCAAAGAATTTCCGGATCCTTTACTATACCTTTCAAAGATTTTCAACCTCAAGATACAATTTTGATTTCCTTGTCAAATATTGATCAAACATATTTTGAGTTTCTCGATCAAAGGAAAAGTCAGCAGTTTATTCTAATTGAGGAATTATCAGATCCCATCACTTATAATACCAATATTAATAATGGATTAGGCATTTTTACCTTACATCAACCAGACATTCATATAATATTTCCTGAGTAAGTAGTTTAAGTTCAGAACCAAATCCAGTTAATTTGCAGAAATTTTAGAAAATGAATTGTGATATCTGTTCAACTTCTCTCTCAAATAGCAAAATAGAAATTCCGAATAAAGTATTGGTTGAAAAACTTGCTTTGCCAGAGCAGATCTGTAATAACTGTTTGGACAGTAAATTATCTCAAGAAATTAATCTGATCAAAAGTAAAGAAAAGGAAAACTACCTTTTTGATAAGAATTGGAGAAATAATAAGCTTATTGAAGGTCTGGATTTCTATTATGAAAATGGACTTATGGTGCTAACAGAATACTTCCATGTTAAAAAAGGATATTGCTGCGAAAATGGTTGCAGACATTGCCCCTATAACTGATCCATTTCTATATAACCTGCATCTTTTAATAAATCAATAACAGGTTGATAATCGGTCATATTAAATAAAGTATCTGCTAAATATATATTTCTCTTTCTGATTTTCACACCGTCATTGAAATGTACGACAAACTTGGATCTTGTCAACCCAGTAATTCCCTTTTGAAATGAAACATGAGTTATATCCTGCTTTTTTATTTTCTTTATTGCTACATTGATTATACAATCAAATAAACCGTAAGCAAAATAAAGACTCAAGAGAGAAAACAAAATTACCGGGATTAATTTGGTGTTTTGATAATATTCATAGGCCAGAAATAACATTCCGATAGAAAAGACTCCATAAAACATTAAGTTAAATGTTTTGGTAAGCTTAAAATCATTTGCCAAAATAATACTAGCACTATCCTTGTCTGAGATGATTATTTCTTCTTCACTCAAATAGCAAAATCCATTTTGTGTTCTGAAAAATTTAATACTGTTCATTTCAAGTCAGAATGTTTTGTCAAAAATACTCCTTAATTATAAAAGAATCATGAATCATCATGATTATTGGAATGATAATCTTAGCGCCCTAACCAAATGTAACATTTATTTCGTGATCAAACTAGTATCAATTTAATTAATTATAAAATTGATAAAATATTAGGTATTCTAAATATATTCTTTTAAAACTAATCATTATAATCAAATCATTAACTATTTCGCAATATTTAACATGATAAAAACATGCAATTCCAAATGAGTTAACAATCAAAAGGCAATTTTGAACAAACAAAAAAACTATGGAACAGATAAATTGCTGGAAAAGTGAAAGCCTTCTAATGGTTAAGCAAAGTCATCGGATAAACAACAAATACACCTTCAATTATTATGTTATAGACATTAATAGTGGAGATACACAAAATATAAGTGATGATCATTTTGAACATCTTTTAAGCGTTTTAAACACACAATTATTAGAACCAAAAGATCAGGAAAAGCTTATTACATGGGTTAAATGGCAATTACAGAAGCACATTTACAGAATGGATGATTTGTATATGATCTAAAACGTTTCGTTTAGATTAAAATATAACCCTCTTTCTCCATATTTACCCCAGGCATAATCTATTGTAACATTTGCCCTGCTTTTAGAATTTAGCATAACCCTGAGACCCAAACCTGCTGCAGGATCTATATTATCCATAAATTTGATTCCTGCTGGTTTGCTAGAAGCTGTTGTTGCATTCACAAACGCAACCAATCCCAACAGATCAGGATATTTTTTTAAGATCGGAGGAAGAGGTACTCTATATTCCATTTCAGCATAACCAACATTTTCGCCTCTGAATCTACCCTGTGTATATGCCCTTCCGGATCTACCATAAACATCCCATCCTACAGCTGGTAAATTCATGTATGGAAGGGTGCCACTTGTTTGAATATTTGTATACAACCAAATAGCCAAAAGGTGTCTTGGTTTCTTCTTGGATAAACTATAATAATCTCTAAATTCGGCCCACAAGCTTGTTGAATTCTTATCACTTCCTAAAAATTCAGGATTCACTCGAAATGTGATTAACGAATACATACCTTTATATGGATTAATCGCATTATCTCTGCTATCATAAGCAGCATTTAAGCTTATTCCTGACAACCAATATTCTTCAGGGTTAAAACCATTATCAACGCTATATTTATAATGACTCGTATATTTTATCCCCTCTCCCTCTGAATTATCAACATCTAACTCTACGTCATCTATATCAAAATGGTAATCCAGGTGATATCCTAAACCCAAATAGAAATTGTCCTTTACCTTTCTAAATGCTGTTTCATGAAACCTTACCAGACTAAAAAACATCATTTGATCATCTGGAATAGGCTGGCTGGTAATTCCATTTATAGTTATTCCATTCCCTACAGGCTTTTCACTTTGAGGACCAGTGCCCAAGCCATAAGTGGGTTGATTTGTAATAAGGTATCTCCAATCGCCTAGAAAATTCCATTTTTCCTTATTAGAAAAGACATTGCTTTTTAAAATTAAGGCCAATTGTTTTTTGGTTGAATAAGTCAAGGCAAGAAATGCAGAGGAAATCCGAGTATCATTTGGATCGCCAAGATACATTCCTCCGGATGCAGCAACTCCGTAAATAAAACCTGATGTAGGATTTGATGCTATAGCAGGAAGAGGAGTAAAATATAGCTTCCCCTTTTTAATTTGCTCATTATCTGACGTAACAGAATCCTTTTCCTGACCAATCATAGGCAGCATAAAGGTGAAACAAAGAAAAATAAATACAGCTTTGATTTTCTGTGGATTATTCATCAAAAAATAACTTCAGGTTAAATATTAATCTTCTTTAGGCTTTTGCTTTTTCCATCTGTTATGTGTCCAAAGCCAGTAAGCAGGCTGTTCAAGAATATCCTTTTCCATTAGTTTGGTATACTTACTAGTAATTTCACCTTTTTCTACCGTCTTGGGATCTTCAACAACATTTTCAAATGTCAATTCATAATACCCTCTCTTAATCTTTTTGATATGTAAATAAACAACTGAATAATCATATCTTACTGAGTATCTTTCTGTTCCAAACATAACTGCTGTTTCCTGACCAAGAAATTCAGTCCAATAAACATTTGATTTAGATTTTCTAGGTGACTGATCAGCTGCAAATGCCATCAATGAGGGTTTATCACGCTTTGTATTAAAAAATCTCAAAGTATCATTTTTGGCAACCAGGTTCATTCCAAATTTAGACCTGGACTTATGAATTACCTTATCAAAAAATTTATTTGACAGTGGTGCATATATCACTGCAATATGACAGGCATTTTGCGGGAATTGTGCTGGGAAGGCAACCGCAGCCATTTCCCAGTTATTATGGTGAGCACATACCAAAGATACATTTCTACCTTTATTAATATGATCAATATATACTTCCGGGTTTGTAACCCTACAGCGTTTGATGGCTTCCTTCCTGGAGATAGTAAATAGTTTTACACTCTCTATCATCAGATCACAAAAATGCTTATAAAATTCTTTTGCAAGTTCTTTAATTTCATCTTCAGATTTATCGGGGAATACCCTTTTCATATTACTGAAAACTACTTTTTTCCTGTAGCCAATCAAATAATAAGCTATCAAATAGAATAAATCTGATAGTAAGTATAAAATCCCCATCGGCAATAAAGAAAGGGGAAAGATCAAAACATAATAAAAAAATGCAGTTATATAATACATTTAAGGCCTGGAATTTATTTTGGCTACAAAAATCCTAATAATCAGGTTATGAATAAAGAAAAATACAATTTTTTATCCTTCTTCTGTTCTATAAAACTTATTTCATTACAATAAACATTCTATTCTATACCATGAACCTTAACTTTAAATGCTGGTCTTTCAAAATATCTGTCAACTTCAATTTTATCAGGATAGGATATAATAATCCGTTTGCCTTCTAAATTAATATCAGATTTTTCGTTTAAATAATCCATCAAAGCTCTCTCTCTCTTATTTTTATTTGCGTCGATTAATGAATAAACCTTGTCTTTTCCCAGATATTCCAATGCAAGTCCATTTATATCATAAATATTTTCTTCAACCGGGATTTTACCAGATAAATATGAAAGGAAACCGGGATCATATTTGTTAATGCTTACTATCTTTAAAGAATCAGTAGATTTTAATCCATTGTCACCATTTTGAAAGAGATAGTACACTCTTTTCAATTGAAATAAAGCATATTGATTTGCTTCCCAATCTCTATTAAAATAATGTATTAATTCAATGTTTAATTTATCATCCTTCAAGATCTTAGCTAAATTCTTAATGTCTCTTTTTTGATTATTAGTTATTACAGTGTCCAGATAATTAAACTTAATCTCATGAATGTTATCAGTCCTTTTTTTAAATGGTTTAGTAATCAATTTCACTGGAACTGCAGCAGTTTTTATTACAAGGTCCTTCACTACTTTTCCAACATTAGGGAAAAAATCTGTTTCGGGATGTGTTAATTCTCCTTTAACTGGAATTGAAATTTTCACCTCTCCATTAACATCTTTCATTAAACCAACAGCAACTCTTGAAGGGATTTTTTTATTTTTTGAACCATGAATCTTCTCTCCTACCTCCAAGTTGGTAATTACTATATCATTTTGACTTGAAAAGTAATTATTTTGAATATCTGAGCTCGCAGATAAATTAATTTCACCATCCCAGAAAGGTTGATAAATATAAAAATCAGTAAAAGGTGAAAAGTCTACAATTTTTAATCCTGTAAACCTGTGATCGATATGAATTCTTTTCTCCGTAATGGATTTAATGATAACTCTACCTGATAATAAGCCCGAATAATTTAATCTGGAATTAAAGGTCATTGTTGAGTTTTCATTAAGAGAACTAAAGGAATTCATTGTTGCCGAACCTTCTTCTAACAATAAATGAAATGGTTCATTATTTGAGTAATCAGTAAATTGCAAATAACCTTTCTCAATATTCATGCTATCAATTTTCAATTCTTCAAATGAAAATTGTTGAATGATTTCCTTAAGATTTAAATAAAAACTGTTATAACTTCTAAGAAAAGTGCTATGTATATAATCAAGCTTCTTATATTCTGACAAAAGACTATCTGGATCAATTTTACGGTTAACCATTAAAGAATCAAAATCCGAAGTCAGAAATAGCTCAAGAGGAAATTTACGTATGATATTATTTCCGGATTCAATTAATAAGATATCAATTGATGGGTTTGTTAAAATAACATCTGATAAGTAATAGACTCCATTATATGCAGATACAGTATCAATAGTCAATTTCAACTCACTAACATGAAGCAAACTCTTATCATAAGGCCCGAATAAAGATAAATTTTGAATTTCCAAAACTCCATTTGCCTCTGAGGTCAAAGAATCTATATTACCGCCAATTGAAATATCTGCATTAATTAAGCCATCTAACTTCTCCGCATATAATGCTTTATCTAAAAATGGCAGTGCAAATCCGATATCAAATTCATTTACTTTAAACCTACTTTTATACTTACCATTATTAAGGTTTAATACCCCATCAAACTTAACATCTCCCCTTTCTGCGAAATTACATTCACCAGAAAATTCATATGATTGTTTTTCATCTGCTGCTAACTTTGCAAGAATTGATAAAATATTAATTTCAACTGATCCTCCAAATAAAGTATTTTGATACTCAAGTGTTGCATCTTCAACACTTATTTCATTGATACTTATAGCCTTAACACCAAAACTTTGAGACTCTAGTTGATCTTTTAAATCATTTAAAGAGCTTTCAAGGTCTGAAATATTCAATTCATCTTTCCCTTGAACTACCTTTAATCTAATTCCACTTAATTCTAATTCCGAAATCGTTATTTCATCTGAAAACAATGTTGAAAAATTAGCACCAACTGAAATATTTTCTATACTCAGGAAGGGTGTTTCTTCATCTTTCTCATAAATAATGAAATGATTAATAGACAAAGAGGCAGTTAGTGGGCTTATTATTAAGCTGCCAACTTCAACTTTTCTTGATATTTGTGACTGCACTTTTTCGATAAGTAGCCTTTTCCCAGAAAAAGAAGCTACAATCATAAAAATAAACGCAATAATAAATAGCAATATTGCGATTTTAAAAACTATATGGAATCTTTTATAGAAATCAATGAAGCCGGAACTCATTACATATGAATATTATTCATTTGACTTTTAAAAAGTTACGAACTAATATTCACTACAGCCAACCAATTAACTTATATTTCAATAGTATTTGCTTCCAGTTTTGTCTTCATTGATTCATGGCAGGAAAAAAGTAATATCTGGTGCGAATTAGAAATATTATGAAGTTCATCGATTGCTAATCTAAGTCTGGCACCATCAAAATTGACCAGAATATCATCAAGGATTAAAGGTAAGGGCTCATCTTTACCTTTAACAATAGCTAACCTCAATGATAAATAGAGTTGTTCTTTCGTACCTCTACTTAAATCTTCCACCTTAATTCTCTTTCCTTCCTTATCAGAAACACTTATAAACTGGTTTTCTGATTCATGAACAACTAAATATTTCCCTTCAGTAATCCGAGAAAATATCGCCGATGCATCTTCTATTATAGCAGGTTTTACAGCCATTTCAAGATTGATAGTAGCCTTGTTAATAATATGCTCGATATAATCCAGCTTATACCATTGAAGTACCTTGTCGGTTAATTCTTCATTAATTAAGGTAGCTTGTTGATCGGCAACTTCTTCAGAAATTTTTTTTAATAATTCAGCAGAATGAGTATCCCTCGTTATTGTTTCGTACAATTTTACGATTTCCAGCTCTTTTTCATTGTACTCCTTTTCAAGCCTTTCCAACTCAAAATCAATATCAGCTGGATTTATTTCTTTATAAATATCATTTGGATTGTTAGCATTATCTACTCCAAACACCTTTTTAAAGGCAAATAAGATCTCATTATTTTCTCTTATTAGCTTATCTCTTAACTCAATACTATTGTGAAGCTTTAATAAATCCTCATTGGAATCGATTCCCTTTTCCTCAAATAATTTATTAAGGTTATTTATATAATCCTGACGCTCCCTCAATTTATCGTTCCACTGCTTTTCTTTTTCTAATACAGTCTGTTTAATTTGAAAAAGCTTCCTTTCCTTTATCTTAGCCTCTTCGTATTTCTTAAATAATTTATCAAGTCCCTTTATTAATTCATCCTTTTCAATTTTCGCCCCGGTTAGTAGACTTAATTCTTTTTCAAAACCATGAATTTCATTTTCTTTTTGCCTAAATCCTTTTACCCTATCAATCCATTCTTTAATATTTTTCTCAAGTAAAACACAGGCTGAATACCAGTGTTCAAGATCGGTTAAAGTTTGAAATTGTCTTCCAGGCAATTCTTCCATAACAAAATTCAAAAAGAAATTCTCAACTTTTTGTTTCTGATCTTTGATATCATTTAAAACGCCATTTATTATCGAAGCCTTATGCTTTTGTTTTACGATTAAAAACACTGTCAATCCGGTAGCAACTAAAAAACTTCCTATAGATGGAATTACCAAATCTTTATAAAACAGTATGATACCTGCAATAATTGCGCAAACAATTAATACAAGAGTTAAAACAGTAGTACTTTTAAATCCTTTATCTTTCTGAAGAAGATCTAACCTATTATCTGCAGATGCTTGATAATACACAAATTGATCCTTTAAATTTTTATATTCAGAAATAAATGATTTTACCTTTCCAAAATTATTTACTTCAGGAATTTTTAAAATATGCTTTGGATTAAACCCTAAGGAGTCTGCTTCCTTATCAAGAGATTTTTTTATTCCGGTAAGTTTTACCCTTTCATCATTAATTATACTACAAAGACTTTCCAGATACTTATAGTTAGACTTTAGTCTTTCAATTTGTTCCTGATTTTCCAGAATAGAATCGTCAAAATTGAGTTCTCTTCTATCAATATCAGCTTGAGAAAGCTCCTGATCTAAATTATCAATTTCAACAGTTAAGACATTTATCCTTTCATTTATAGAAATAGCTTTACCAGAATCTTCTAATGAAAAACTAACAGGGATACTAATAGATTCTAATTTCTTCTTGTTATCAGAATACCTAACAAAATCGGGATACATTTCCTGGATTTGAGTTAACTGCTTCAACTTTAGTTTAAGATCAGAAAACACTTTTTTACTTTCAGATACTTTTTCATTATTATTATCAACCTTAGCTAACAACTCAAAGTATTCGTCATAGCTTTTCCTTAATTCTTCCCTTTGCTCTTCTACTTCCTTCTTTTCATCAAGTAACAGCTGAATCTCACTTTTTTTACTACTACTCAATAATTTTTTCTTTTGCAATAACAAATCTTCTCTTAATTGCTTTAGTCCTGTATTTCTCAAACCCATACTTCTACTCAACAAGAGCTCAAAAAAACCGCTTTCATCAATCGAATTTGAAGAACTGAGTTCATCGAGAGTTATAGCATAAATATTCTTAAAAAGGCTCTCATTTACTTCGTATAATAGGTCATTTCTATCATCATAAGAATTGCCATTATCATCAAACACTCTCAATATACCCCCATTTGCACCGAAATATCGTTCAAACCATATTTTACCATATTTCACATGTTCAACCAAGATTCTACCACCATGAGCACCGCCATTTACAGGTTCCATATTTGACTGGGACCGTTTAGTAGAGGGATATCCAAAAAGTGTATATATTACAAATTTCAAAATAGTAGATTTGCCTGCTTCATTCTTTCCTAAAATAAGGTTGATACCTTCTGAAAGATTCTTCAGCTTAAAATCATTCAATTTCCCAAACCCATCTATGTGAATCTCACAAATCTTCATTAAACTCAGATTTAAACAAATCAATCATTTTTTTCTTGATTTCAGATTCCATTTCAATATCATTAACTGAATTAATCAAGTCTCTGTTAATTTTAGAAAGATCTCTATTTTTGATGGACCCTGAATTAATATGCTCTGAAATCGGGTACTGTGTCATCAATTTCTGAATTTCTTTAAAGAAACTATTTGAACTGAAAAACTGTTCCGGACTTATCCATTGATCTATATTTGAAATTACCCCATCAAAATACTGATTATCAAATGAATCATTCAATTGTTCCAGAAATTCTTCCTTATTGTTTTCCAAAGAAAAATATCTAAACAATGAATCACATGAGCCCGAAACTCGCAGTCGATTCATATAAAATTTCTCAATTGCAGAATCCTTAAGCAAATTTCCGATTTTTTTAAAGCATGTGGTTAAATTATCGTCATTTTTGACCTCCAAATCTAAATATCTATATTCTATTTTTGATACGTCTACATAACTCAGTTCAGGATTCATTTCACTTGATATTTTGACTTTCAAGCATTTACCTCCATGAAGCTCCTTGTAATGCCTTGGTTGTGGAATACCGGGATAAGCTATTCTATCTGATAAAATTTCAGGCTTATGAATATGACCAAGAGCCCAATAATCAAAATTTTTATTTTGCAATTCATCTAATTTAAAAGGAGCATAAACATGATGAATACTACTATCCTCCCCTATACTTCCATGTAGAAGTGCAATATTAAAATCTGCCTTTTCTGATGTTTTATAATCGTTATGTATAGACTCCCTTAGAGATGAAGTTTCATATGAGTATCCTGCAAAGTAAACATTATGATTTTCTCTAGAATTAATGGTTATACCAGAAACCTTTCCCGGTTTAAAAAGGTGAATAACTTGGTGATTAACCAGTTCTTCCGGCCAAAACATATATGGATCATGATTACCTGCTATTGCAACAACCTTTACCCCATTATAATACAGCCTATCAAACTGTTTATGTAAAAAGAAAATGGTTTTTAAACTTTTCTTCTCAGAATCAAACAGGTCTCCAGAAATTATTAAAAAGTCAGCCTTTTCATTGATACATGCATTAACTATCATTTCAAAGGATTGATAAGCTGCAGAGATCAATTTTTCAGCAAAGACATTATTTTTTGCTCTAATTCCTCTAAAAGGACTATCAAGATGAACATCACCAGTATGAAAAAATAATATTCCTTTATTCATTTAAAATTCTTTATTACTAATAAAAATATGATTGTATTAATATTCAAACATTCTTTTTCTTTCCAGTTATCTTTAATCAAACATACTTCAAATGCATTTCAAGTGTTAATAATTAAAGGTAAAGGAATTTTACTGAACTCATAAATCTTAATTTTATTATGTTGTCAACAAGATATTATAAACTATAATAATATAAGTTCAATTCTATCAACTCAGACATTAAGACTATAAAAAAGAAAAATATTCAGTACTTCGAGATTTTAGGAATATTAAAATCACTCTTAATTAAAAAATAAGGTTGATAGCCATACATAGGTACTTACAAAAATTAATTTTCAATATAAAAACATCTTTAAATTATCCAATAACACATATACATCTACACAATCTGGCCAATCACATTTGGTAAATCACAATTTGTTTAAATAATACAATCAGATTTCGTTTAAACAACTTTCAAATTGACACACTTTTAATTAATTTCGCTGCAATTCGGACTTTACCTAACAATTGGTTGGTTGATATTATTTTTAAGATTAAGTGGTACCGTAATAAAGGGTTAACAAAAAACACTTATATATCAAACTCCGGATAATGAATGAGAATTTGATTTTTGTCTAACAACATATAACATCGCAATAAACATGTCTAAATCTGCGGAAATAATTATAGAAGGTAAGAAATACGAATTACCTGTAATTGAAGGTACGGAGGGTGAAAAAGGTATTGACGTTAGTAAACTGAGAGCCGAATCTGGTTATATAACATTAGATTATGGTTTTAAAAATACCGGTTCTACTACCAGCAAGATTACTTTTTTGAATGGTGAAGAAGGAATTTTAAGATACAGAGGCTACACAATTGAAGATCTTTGTGAAAAATCTAATTTTCTTGAAGTAGCTTTCCTTTTAATATATGGTAAGCTCCCAACAAATGAAGAGTATGATCAATGGCTTTATGATATTAAAATGCATACAATGGTGCATGAAGATATCAAAAGGATATTAGAAGGTTTTCCTTCAAATGCACACCCAATGGGCGTTCTTTCTTCATTAATCACTTCCCTTACTGCATTCTATCCAGAAAGTCTTGATCCAAACAGATCAATTGACGGAGTTAAGCTTAGCATTGTTAGACTTTTAGCAAAACTTCCTACAATGGCTGCATGGGCGTATAAGAATGAAGTAGGACATCCGGTTAATTATCCGGACAATACTTTAGACTACGTTTCTAATTTCTTAAAAATGATGTTTGCTCTTCCGGCTGAGCAATATGAAGTTGATCCTGTAATAAGCAATGCTTTAGATACATTATTAATACTTCATGCTGATCATGAGCAAAACTGCTCTACTTCAACTGTAAGAATGGTTGGATCTAGCCATGCATCATTATATACATCAATTTCTGCTGGTGTTAATGCACTTTGGGGACCTCTTCATGGTGGTGCTAACCAGGCAGTTATTGAAATGCTTGATAACATCAAGAAAGATGGTGGAGATGTAGAAAAATACATTAAGAAGGCAAAAGATAAGAATGATCCATTCAGATTGATGGGATTTGGTCACAGGGTATACAAAAATTTTGACCCTAGAGCTAAGATCATCAAAAAGCACGCTGATGAGGTTCTTGCAAAACTTGGCATACATGATCCTGTTCTTGATATCGCTAAAAAACTAGAGGAAACAGCACTTCAGGATGAATATTTCATCGAAAGAAAATTATTCCCGAACGTTGATTTCTATAGCGGCATTATTTACAGAGCGATGGGAATCCCTACTGAAATGTTTACAGTAATGTTTGCTATGGGTAGACTTCCAGGTTGGATTGCTCAATGGTTAGAAATGAGAGAAAACAACGAACCAATCGGCAGACCTCGACAAATTTACACTGGTGAAAATGTTCGAGATTATGTTGAAATGAACAAGCGATAATAAATATTATATTATAAATTTATAGCCCCGATCTTCGGGGCTTTTTTTATGCGATTCATTTAAAAACTATATGCAGCTATTCTTTCATCGTGATATTAAAACAGACAAGATGCTTCCCGAATCAGAAGCCGTGCATTGCACTAAAGTTTTGAGAAAATCAGTTGGTGATGAGATAAACGTAATCGACGGACAAGGATATCTTTACACTTGTGTAATTACCAATACATCAAAAAAAACATGTGAAGTGGAAATTAAGCATGAGGAATATTTCGAAAACAATTTACCTCATATTAATTTATTAATTGCACCAACAAAAAATGCTGAACGTATTGAATGGTTTGCTGAAAAAGCTGTTGAAACTGGTGTCAGTCAAATAACAATTATTTTAACTGACAATACGGAAAGAAAGAAGTTCAATATGGACAGACTTGAAAAGAAAATTGTTTCAGCTTCAAAACAAGCCAGACGATTTCATATACCAACATTGGTAGGTCCAGAGAAATTGGAAAATATTTTTAATATTTCTGTGAACAAAAACCAGCAAAATTTTATTTGTTATGTTGAGGAACACCAACCTGATCATTTATATAATAAAATAGAGGTAGGTTCTGATATAAATATTCTAATTGGACCTGAAGGTGATTTTTCAAAAGAAGAATACAATTTGGCAATTAAATCCGGCTATATACCAGTGTCATTAGGTGATTTCAGATTACGAACTGAAACCGCAGGATTAGCTGCTATTCAAATGGCCGTTTTAAAAAATTCAATTTGATGCATAATTAAAAACAAGTTATTTTCGTTATTATTCTAATCTGTTAGGGCACCACTCTTTTATGATATTAAATTACATTTTTATACTCTTTTTTGTACTCTCATTTGTAGCAGCATTAATACGATTTATAGTGTATGGTGATGCATCAGTTTTTACCACAATGGTAAATAGCATGATGGATGCTGCTCAAAACGGATTTGAATTAGCTTTATTTTTAACCGGAACAATTGCTCTCTGGTTAGGTATCTTAAAAGTTGGAGAAAAAGCAGGAATGATAAAATTCATTTCAAAACTTGTAAATCCTTTCTTTGTTAGAATTTTCCCTGAAATCCCTGACGGACACCCCGTTATAGGTAATATAGTAATGAATTTCTCAGCAAATTTTCTTGGATTAGGAAATGCAGCAACCCCTCTTGGTCTTAAGGCAATGCAAGGTCTTCAAGACCTTAATCCTGACAAAAATAGAGCTTCCAATGCTCAAATAATGTTTTTAGTTTTAAACACGAGTGGACTAACCGTTATCCCGATAACTGCACTAGCAGTTCTTGAAAAAGCGGGAACAGAAAACCCCGGTGTTATCTTTTTACCTATAATTATAGCAACGTTCTTTTCTTCTATGGGAGGATTAATTGTTATGGCGATTTGGCAAAAAATTAACCTCTTCAACAAAGTAATAATGCTTTATTTGGGTTCCATGACTGCGATAATTGTAGGGGTATTATATTTCTTCACTAAGCTAACGTCCGAACAAGTTCAACAGGTCAGTGCATTTGCAGGTAATTTTATTATTCTTTCAATTATCATACTTTTTATTGTTGTTGCCTGGAAGAAAAAAATCAATGTATACGAGACTTTTATTGATGGCGCCAGGGAAGGATTTCAGATCAGTATTAAAATCATACCTTACCTTGTAGCAATTTTAGCAGCTATTGCTTTATTAAAATCAAGTTTGATACTTGAAAACATTATTCTGATGTTTGAATATCTTTTTGAGGCATTGTCGGTGGATACTTCTTTTGTCCCTTCATTATTAACGGCTTTTATCAGGCCTTTAAGCGGCAGTGGTGCTCTTGCAACTATTCAAGTAATGTCAGAACAATTTGGCCCTGACTCTTTTCAAACACTACTTTCTTCAGTAATGCTCGGTAGTACAGAGACTACATTCTATGTTTTGGCTTTATATTTTGGCTCGGTGAGTATCAGAAACACAAGGTATGCGGTAGCTGGAGGTTTAATTGCAGATTTCATAGGAATTCTTGCAGCAATTTTATGTGCCTATTTATTTTTTGGAGATAAAATCTAGTTTCTAAAACATTTTTCTTTTAAATTAATCAAATAAATTACAAGGGGGAGTTAATCAGCTAACCATTGATTAACTTAGAGTCCGATTATTTTTTTAAACTCTCTAGAAGCCAAATTTTATGAACGCAGAAAAGTCGGCAAAACAAAAGACTATATACGATAACGCCAGGAATCATTTTTTAGGCAACTTTCCTGAAACACTTCCTATTGAACAAGCATATGTCCACATAGGCATGTATCTGGGTTGGATCATTGAAAATGATCTATATTCTGAATATTTTGAAGATGAAAGTGAGATTCAAATAATTAGATTTAAAAATAGAGTTATTTCACCAGCTTTATTAAGTGAACTTTGGGATGGTTATCTTGGATTTGAGCTATTTAATAAGACTGGTAATATGTTTACCTATTATTATTATGGTGGCGGTATCTATAAAAAAGATTATCAAACTGTATTGGCAGGAGACCTACCTTCAATTTATCATGTAGAAGATAGTTGGGAGAACTTTAAAGAAATATCGAAAAAGATAACACAGCGATACGAAGACTGGAGAAAGATTATAGAAGATTAAAAAAAATGCCGCTTAAAGCGGCATTTTTTTTGTCTATTTGTTTCTTACCCTAAATTCAGGATTCCCACCGTTACTTTCCTTTACTATATCGTTCACTTCCTTTTCTTCAACTAAAATCAATTCTAAAGGCTCCAATAATGGGTCCGTGTTATAAATCAACTTAAAAAATTCACTTTTTCCTTCCTCAGAAATAATTTCCAAATAATAAAGATATGAAGTTCCATTTTTCACAAAAGTTTTCACTTCAATTAACTGACTATCAATCTTCTCCTCTCCTAACTCACTTAATGTTTTAGTATTAAAATCATATTGACTCATCAAACTATCTCCTAATACTACAAATAATTCCAGACTATCCTTAATAAACACTCCAAGCGATAGAATTTTATCATTTTCCAACTTCAAACTGTTAATCACATGCTTATTAGCAAAACGATTAGAACTAAATACAGGAAATGAATCAGTATCAGATATTACAAATAATGAATTTCTATAATTACTTTTAATTTGATTTTGGATATCCTTCAACTCAGAATCAAGATTCCCCTTGGTTTCCTTCATCCATTTATTTAACCCTGTTCTTCCATAGTATTTTTTATAGATAAAAATTAAATGAACAGATTTTTCAAAATCATTATTCCTTTCTTCAACTTCCGTTAAAACACTAAGATTATTTTCAACATGCTCATAGTAAGTCTGAAGTTCTGACACTGTAGATAAACCTCCAGAGTTCACAGAATTACTTTTTAATGAACGGAATTGATTATTTATTTTTTTGTCTTCATTATAATACTTCAAAAGACTATAAATCAAACCATTATCTCCAAATTGATCTAAATTTTTCTGTGCTTGAAGAATCAATTTCACACTATGCTCACCTTCTCTAAAAGCATTGTATAGCACTTTTTTGGAAAACAATACTTTCGACAACTCTTCAGAAACATGATCTACAAAGTATGAACAATCCAAATATTTACCTCCTTTTTCAAAAAGAGATAACTTTTTAAGCCTTTTAATTTCATCAAAATTGAGAGTTTGGACATCAACTGAAGGGTCAGAATACTTACTTTGTCCTAGGGCGATAACTAGATTATTTGCATTTATTCTTTTATTCACATTCTCGTTATAACGATCATTTATTCCTGACAATCTTTCTATGACTGAAGAATCTGAAAGAAGAATTAGTTCATTATAATCACTGAATGTTGAAATGATATCCTGGATATCTTTAAGCAAACTGGCATATTCCTGCTCAGATTCATTCTTAATTTCATATAGTGCACTAACCTGATCTCTTTTTCCTTGAAGAGCATCAATATAGTTATCAACTAATTCTAATAATGAGTTTGAAGCAACATGATCCAGATTACTTCTTCTAAGTTCATTTCTAAAAATTAAATCATAATACCCCTGGTATTCATCAAAATACTCATTGGTATACTCACTTTTAAATTTTTCATAAAAGAAAATAGATGAATCGGTATAGGTAAAATAGCCATCGCTATCCTTAATAAAGTCATGATGCAGCGATTTGTCCTTATAAATTTCAGCCAGATAAAGATTTAAAAAGTTTGATTCCTTTTTATCTGATTTCAATTCTTTCATAAAATCAAATGCAACATTATATTGCCCGGAAGACATTAATTTAGAAAGTTCTTTGAGATCTTTCTTTTGTCCGTTCACGTTAATAGAAAAAATTACGGACATTAAAAAAATACAGGTAACTGAAAGATAATTTCTCATATGGACGGCAAGATAATAAAACTTCTTAAAGCAATAAAAAATAATTTTTTTATCCTACTTATCACCATCATCTTTTTAGTTCCTCCATTGAGACTCTCGGTAACTAGTTTTTTGCAAAGTATAATGTTGAAAATACCTTTTTTTGAGGCTTCAGTGAATGAAAACGACACAAATAAGAGTATAAAATCCTCCATTTCTGTTTTAGATGAAGCAAATAAAAAAATCACACATGATTTTGAAGACTACGATTTCACTTTTATAAATTTTTGGGCTAGTTGGTGTCCCCCATGTATTGCAGAAATGCCTTCAATTCAAAAACTATATAATCAAACCAAAGAAAATAAGAATATTAAATTTCTGATGATATCCTCTGATTCTGATTTCTCAAAGGCTAAAAATTTAAAAATTAAAAAAGAATTTACCTTCCCTATTTATTCATTAGCCTTTGGATTACCCGAGCAACTAAATCACTCTAGTATTCCATATACAGTAATAATCGATAAATCGGGAACCATCATTTACGAGAAAGAAGGAATGGCTAATTATAATAGTGATAAAATTATTGAACTGTTAAGGTAATTAAATATTAGGAATAGTATCTGGCGAATAATATTGTTCAAAATACATTGTATTCTGGGAAATTTCATTCCAGAATTCCACTTCTGCACGTAGAACAACAGCTCCACCTGGACTGACATTGCCTATTTCAGCATTAGATAAATATTCAGCCAAATAACTCAAACTTGGGTTATGACCTATAACAAATACAGTTTTCCAGGCTTCTCTAAAGCTATTTACCACATCAAGCATATTACGAACAGATGCATTGTAAAGAACATCATTATGCCTGATTTGGTTGATATCATATTTCACACCTTCGGCAATGATATTACTGGTTAGTGCAGCTCTTTCTGCATTAGACGAAACAATAACATCAGGTGTTAAAGACTTAGATGCTAATACTCTACCTAATCTATTTACATCAGCAAATCCTTTTCCCGTCAGGATTCTGTCTATATCCTTTTCATCTGAGCTGGCTTCTTGCGCCTGTCCATGTCTGATTAAGACCAGTTTCTTCATTTGATTAATATATTAATTAATTGTAACCCAGTCAAATCGAAATTAATTCAAAAGTCTTTAACTTAAAAATAAGAGTTTAAGAAACAAAAAATATAAATTGTAGAAAAATATTAAATCCAAATCATCAAATACTGCTTTTTCTTTTAGGATTTAATTATAGATATTTGGCACTTTCAAATTGAAATAGATATTATTTAATATGGCAAAAAATTTAGTAATAGTTGAGTCACCTGCAAAGGCAAAAACAATTGAAGGATATCTCGGTAAGGATTATAAAGTGACTTCATCTTATGGTCATGTAAGAGATCTGCCTAAAGGAGACAAAGCTATTGATATAAAAAACGGGTTTAAACCCACCTACGAAATTACCGGGGATAAGAAAGAAGTCATTAAGGAATTAAAAAAACTTTCTAAGGATGCAGAGACAATCTATCTTGCATCGGATGATGACCGCGAAGGAGAAGCTATTTCATGGCATTTGAAAGAGGCTTTGAAGCTTGACGAAACGAAAACTAAAAGAATAGTATTTAGGGAGATCACAAAAAACGCCATATTAAATGCCATTGATCACCCACGATCAATAGATCTTGACCTCGTAAATGCACAACAAGCAAGACGGATCCTGGATAGAATAGTAGGATATGAAATCTCTCCTATTCTTTGGAAAAAAATCAAAAGAGGATTATCCGCAGGAAGAGTACAGTCTGTTGCAGTTAGGCTTGTAGTTGAACGAGAAAGAGAGATTGATGCTTTTGAATCTGTTGACTCGTTTAAAGTATCAGCAATCTTTACAGATGAAAACAATAAAGAAATCAAAGCTGAACTTAATAAGAAGTTCAAAACATATGATGAGGCGGTAAAATTCCTAAATGATTGTGCTTCAGCGAAATTTACAATTAGCAAATTAGAAACTAAACCTTCTAAAAAGAGCCCTGCACCTCCTTTTACTACTTCTACATTACAACAGGAAGCAAGTAGAAAGTTAGGATTTTCAGTTTCTCAGACAATGACATTAGCTCAGAGACTATATGAGTCTGGAAAGATATCATATATGAGAACGGACTCATTGAACCTATCTGAGGAAGCGATTTCAATTGCAAAAAATACTATCACTTCTGAATTCGGTAATGAATATTCCGAAGTAAGAAAGTATAAGTCAAAGAGCCAGGGAGCACAAGAAGCTCACGAAGCTATCAGGCCAACAGATTTTGGCACTACTGAAGCTGGTAAAGACAGAAATGAGCAGAGATTATATGAGCTTATCTGGAAAAGAGCCATCGCTTCTCAAATGGCTGATGCTCAAATAGAAAGAACTATAGCAACAATAAACATAAGCAATAACAATGATGTTTACTTTACTGCTACAGGTGAAATAATCAAATTTGACGGATTCCTTAGAGTATATCTTGAATCAACAGATGACGAGGATGAAGAAGAATCAAAAGGCATTTTACCTCCATTAAAAGAGGGACAAAACCTGAATGCTTCGGAAATTATTTCCAGACAGTCCTTTACTCGTCCTCCGGCAAGATATTCAGAAGCTTCATTGGTTAAGAAACTTGAAGAAATGGGAATTGGAAGGCCATCTACTTATGCACCTACAATTAGTACGGTACAGAAAAGAGGCTATGTTGTCAAAGAATCAAGGGAAGGAAAAGAACGTCAATACAAACTGATTACTTTAAAAGGCGGGCAGGTTAAAGAACAAACCAAAACAGAAACTACGGGAGCGGAAAAAAACAAATTATTCCCAACCAATACTGCAATGGTTGTTAATGATTTCCTTGTAGAGCATTTCCCAAATGTTACCGATTATTCATTTACGGCAAATGTTGAGAAAGAATTTGATGAAATTGCTCAGGGAATGAAGGAATGGGACTCGATGATTGATGCCTTTTATGGTAAGTTCCATGCAAAAGTTGAGGATACAGAAGCAATTTCCAGAAAAGAAATAAATACATCAAGGAATCTGGGTACAGACCCAAAAACCGGAAAACCAGTAATGGCACGTCTAGGTAAATTTGGTCCGATAGTTCAGATTGGTGATCCTGAAGATGAGGAGAAGCCAAGATATGCCAGCATGAGAAAAGATCAATTCATTGAAAGCATATCTCTTGAAGAAGCACTTGAATTATTCAAGTTACCAAGAGAAATCGGAACATATGAAGATGAACCTGTTTCTGTAAATATTGGTAGATTCGGGCCTTATATTTTACATGCGAAAAAATTTACTTCCCTTCCAAAGGAGGATGATCCATATAGTGTGGAATTATCTAGAGCAATTGAGTTAATTGACGAAAAAAGAAAAGCTGAAGCTAATAAATTCATTAAGACTTTTGATGAAGACGAATCTGTACAGGTTCTAAATGGCCGCTACGGTCCATACATAAAAGTTGGTAAGCAAAATGTAAAAATACCGAAGGATAAAAAACCTGAGGAGCTAACTCTCAAAGAGTGCCTTGAATTAGCTGAAGAAGCTAAAAACAAGCCTAAAAAACCTAGAGGTAGAAAAAAATAAAATGCAAAAACTCGTTGTCCTAACAGGAGCAGGAATAAGCGCTGAAAGTGGTATTGCTACTTTCAGAGATGCTAATGGACTTTGGGAAGGATATGACGTTACAGAAGTTGCGTCTCCTTCCGGTTGGGATGCCAATCCTGAATTGGTACTTGATTTTTATAATCAAAGAAGAAAAAATGTACTTGAAGCCCAACCCAATCCAGGGCATTTAACATTGGTTGACCTTGAAGATTATTTTGATGTAACAATCGTCACTCAAAATGTTGATGATCTACATGAAAGAGCGGGCTCAACTAACATTATTCATCTACATGGCGAAATTATGAAAGCCAGAAGTACTGCAGATGAAAACTTAGTATATAATCTAGATAAGCCAGATATAAAACTTGGTGACGTTTGTGAAAAAGGCTCTCAATTAAGACCTCATATAGTTTGGTTTGGTGAAATGGTACCAATGATGGAACCTGCAATTAAAGCTGCTTCCGAAGCTGACTTATTTATCATTGCAGGAACTTCACTCCAAGTATATCCTGCAGCAGGATTATTTCAATATTGCTCTTATGATACACCGGTTTTTCTGGTCGATCCAAGTATTCCTAGTGGAGTCAGTAATTCAAGAATCTTTTGTATTGAAGAACCTGCATCAACTGGAATCCCTAAACTCAAAGAGAAATTAATCAACGAATTTCTTAAAAAATAGAATCGTCCCACGATTTTGATTTATCATAAAATATTTCTCCATTTTCAATTGTTAATGGTGAATTAACATTGTTATGATAAAGTTGACCGGTACCTAACCCCTGTGGCAAGCTGACATTTTTATATCCAGTATACTGTGCTATTGAATTTAATCCAATATTTGATTCAAGTGCTGAAGTCATCCACCATTCAATACCTAGCTTTTCTGCCGTAGATATCCACTTATCTGAGGCTCCCAACCCTCCTATTAGCGTTGGTTTTAGAATAATATACTGAGGTTTAATCTCATTTAACAAACCCTCTGACTCACCTAATGGCACACCGATTAATTCCTCGTCTAATGCTATAGGAACCGGACTTTCAGCACACAACCCTTTCATTTCTAAATAATTACCTTGCTTTATCGGTTGCTCAATACTATGTAATTTAAACTTTGATAGCTTACCAAGTTTTTCATAAGCTTCATTCAAAGAAAAGGCACCATTAGCATCGACCCTAATTGTTAAATCCTTTTCGGAGAAATTAGCTCTGATGAAATTAAGTATATCCAATTCAGTATTAAAATCTATTGCCCCAATCTTCATTTTCAAGCAATCAAAGCCCTGATCAATTTTAGTTTTAATTTGGTTAAGCATAAATTCCTTATCTCCCATCCAAATCAAACCATTAATTGGAATTCGCTTGACTCCATTAAAGAACTCTCCGCTAAATATTTCTTTTTGACCTCCGGATTTTAAATCAAGTATTGCAGTTTCAAACCCAAACCTTACCGATGGTAAACTTTCAGGAACAATTTTATTTACAAAACCGGAAATACTTTCTAAATCTGTTAATGCATAAATACCACTAAGGTCCTGATTAAACTTCTTTAAAAATGATTGTACATTGTTAATATCTTCAACACTTAATCCTGGTAAGGGTGCACATTCTCCAATACCTTTTAAGTTACTATTTTTATCCTCCAGAATCAGAAATATAACTTTATGATGTATCATAACACCACGAGAAGTTCCTGCATCAAATTTAAAATCTAGCTGATATTCAATAAAGTTAGTTTCTATCATCACTAATTTGCCTAAATGAAATAACCCGTTCAATAACTTTTAATAAGGCTAATTCTTAATTAAATTAAAAGAGCTGTATTTAAAATAACACTTATGAAATTCACCCCTGATTCACCGCCGGAAGATGGTCAAAACATTTTTATCGCCGGAACCGACCTTGAACCAAACAAAATAGTTAAAGCCACCTACTCTGGAAAAAGCGCAGATGAGAGAGGTTCAAATGAAATCGGATCTCATCATTTGAGCAAATGGCTTGTGTTTGATAATGAATCAGAGGCAATTGAAGCGCTAATCGATAAATTAGACGATTAAAATATATCAAAAATAGATCCGCCACCTCTTGAGGATCGACCTTTTTTCCCGGTAACTGAGCCAAGTAAGCCTCTGGACAACTCACGAATCAACGTTCGACCCATTTGACGTACCATGGTGTTTTTAGATAACTCATCCCAAACGGAATCATTATTTAACGGCTTCTTAGGTGATTGCTTTATAACTTCCTTTTCTTCCTCCTCTTCAGGTTCATATATTTTCTTCTCGAGAATTTCATAAGCACTTTCTCGATCAATCGGATCTTTATACTTTTTAACTAAATCAGATTTATCAATCAATGATTTTAATTCTGTATCAGTAAGTATTCCCATTCTGGAAGCCGGTGCTCTCAAGTGTGTCATTACAAGAGGAGTAGGAATACCCTTTTCATTTAATGCAGTTACAAATGCCTGACCAACTCCTAAAGAAGTCAGCACTTTATCTGTTTCATAAAAATCAGTTAAAGGAAAATTCTCTGCTGCAGTTTTAATAGCCTTACGATCCTTAGCAGTAATAGCTCTTAAAGCATGCTGAACTCTTAAGCCTAACTGACCTAAAATAGAATCAGGAATATCCGTAGGAGTTTGAGTACAAAAATAAATACCTACCCCTTTTGAACGAATCAACTTTACAACAGTATCAAGCTGTTCAAGCAGATCATCACCAGCTTCTTTAAATAAGAGGTGAGCCTCATCGATAAACATTATTAGCCTAGGTTTATCAGAATCACCTTGCTCTGGAAATGTATTGAATATTTCAGCAAGTAATGCTAACATAAATGATGAATACAGCCTTGGTTTATCCTGAATATCAGTTATCCTTAATACATTAACCTGACCATTTCCATCTTTATCTTTTCTTAACAAATCTTCTACCTCAAATGAAGGTTCTCCAAAGAAAGCATCTCCACCCTCCTGCTCAAGAGAAATTGCTTTACGCATTATTGTACCCATTGAAGCAGCACTTAATCTGCCATATTCCCTTTCTAAAGATTCCTTTCCATCTTCCGAGGCAAATCTTAAAAGTCGCTTTAAATCTTTCAGATCAAGTAGAGGAAGTCCATTTTTATCAGCATATTGAAATAACACAGACAAGATACCAGACTGCGTTGGGTTTAAATCAAGCATTTTCGAAAGTACAACAGGACCAAATTCCGAAATAGTAGCTCTCAGTTTAACGCCTTCATTGCCTGTGAGGCTTAATAACTCAACAGGATACCCTTTTGGTAAATACTCAATATTAATTGCAGAGTGTCTTTCAGAGATCTTACTGTTTGTCTCACCCGATGCAGCAATCCCACTTAAATCACCTTTGATATCCATCATTAGCACCGGGACTCCTTTATCACTCAAGCATTCGGAAAGTATTTGTAAAGTTTTAGTTTTACCAGTACCTGTTGCTCCAGCAATTAAACCATGCCGATTTAATGTTGCTAATGGTATTGCAACCTGTGCATCAGCTAAAATTTCATTGTTTAAAACTCCTGCTCCAAGGACAATAGAATCTCCTTTGGAGGTATAACCTGATTTAATACTTTGTATAAACTTTTCTTTTGCTTCCATAAAAAAACACCGCATTTAATTAAGATGCGGTGTAAATAAACAATATTTTAATTAATATGTAATTACAGGATCCAATTCTTTTGCCTGGGAAACAAAACTTTCTACCTGACTTAAAGATGGAACCTGCCTGACATGATTTTTCTTTTTACTTTCTTCAACTAATGCATTATGAAGATTTTCAGGGTTTCGATTTCTAAGTTCTTTTACTGTATCTACCCCTGCTGCTTCTAACAATTCACTGATTTCACTAGCTACACCTTTTATTCTGAACAAGTCAGCCATATTAGCCCATTTCAGTAGTTGAGAAGCATCAATTCCAGTGGCATCCGAAACTGATTTTCTTCCTGACTTAGATGCACATTTTTCTAAAAGCCCCTCTACAGAGGTAATTTCTGCTTTTTCTAATTTTTCAGCATTAACAGGTCCTATACCTTCAATTTCATTAATTTTTGTAGCCATAATTATTTAAGGTCTATTTATCATACATATTCCTTATTAATATAATTCAAATTATTATTATTTTAAACATATTTATCAAGGAATATATATAAATTATTAAGAATGAAATTTTATATTGACAATACGGTCAACACCTGTTATCTTTTGGAAAAAAACTGAAATATATGTCTTACGAATCATTTTTATCCGGGTTTCATTCGGTAATGTACGTAGCAATGGCAATTTCATTGGCATTTGCTTTGGGAGTGGTAGTTATCAATGTTATTAACCTGGCAAGATTAAAAGATCCCAAGTTGAAGTATGATTACATTTCTTCCAGAGAGAAAAGAATGTATACATATTTCTTTATCGGACTTGGAGCAGCTTTATTTTTCTACATGAATACTTTGTTTCTGGAGCCCGTTACTGAATCGAAAGGATGGATTTTCATTAGAATGGCCGTTGCGCTATGTGCAGGTACACTGATCGGATATATCCCATCATTATTGCTAAAATATATGCTCCCTGCAAATCAAAAAGGAAGACTAAAGAAATTAAGGTTTCAGCCAAGAATATCTCCTAAATCAGGTAAGAAAATGAGATTACTTACTGAGCAGGAAGAAGATGTTCATCTTGACGAAGCAATGCAGGCTGAGGAGAATATATTTTCAGTTGACTATGACGTGTGGGTAGATGATGATTCAGATTATGTTAAAATAGAAAAATACCCTGGGCACCTTGTGGCTGAAGAGTGTGATCGATGTGGAATGCAAACCTTGAAACTAAAAAAAGAGGAAATTTTAAAGCAACCAACAGAAGATGAACCCGGTGAAATTATTAAGCATTATAAATGTAGCTACTGTAATCGTGTAAAGCATGAAAACAAGCAGATAGCTCAATTAGCTGCGAATAAAGAAAGTTTCTTTCTAAGATATAGAGATAAAATTGGTGAGGCTGTAAGTGAAAAGCAATATCATGTTCAACTTATCAAGATGGAAGTTTATGATAATGACGGACATCCTCATCATTATGAAT
Source organism: Marinigracilibium pacificum (assembly GCF_012926615.1). Lineage (GTDB taxonomy): Bacteria > Bacteroidota > Bacteroidia > Cytophagales > Cyclobacteriaceae > Mangrovivirga > Mangrovivirga pacifica. Next base: position 266,577 of record NZ_JABBNU010000010.1, read on the forward strand.
TTGGAGATCTGGATCAAGCCAGGTCATTCTTAAAAGAATTAGATTCTAAAAATAAAGCCTCGGAAGAATAAATAAAAAAGAGTGGTCAAATGGACTAGCCCCCAAAACTTAGACAAGTTTAACAATTTAATTTTAAATAATGAGCTCGGTATTTCACCGGGCTCATTCCTTTTAGATTCAATTTG
>NZ_JABBNU010000011.1 GCF_012926615.1 Marinigracilibium pacificum
GTCTATGAACATCCAAAGTTTGTCATGACTGTGATAAATGATTCAGGTTATTTTAAGAGTGATAACATAGCCTTTTATTTGACTAACGGTATTGAGGATCTTTCAAAACTAAATACAGCCCTATTACTATCATTAAAATCTAATTTAGAATCGGGATATACTGCTAGTGAAGAAGAAGAGCAGATTATAAGACTCAAGGAAGCTATTAGAGGCAAATTGATGGGAGTGAAGAGTAGTGAGAAGAGTGATTTTGATAATCACAAATTGAAACTAAAGAGAGGAGTGTTAACCATCGTTGCGGAAGGAAGTGATGAACAAACAAAATATGTTCATTGGCCTAAAACCGATGCATCAGGGGTTACTTTAGGAAAAGGTTACGATTGTGGTAATAGGTTGAGTGAAGATATTTATGATGATCTGTCAACAATGGGGATGAAAAAGAATCAAGCAAGATTAATATCTAAATCAGCTGGCTTAAAAGGGGGGGAAGCAAATGATTGGGTGAAAAAATATAAAAAAGAGGTAGGGGTAATTCCTTTAGCTGTGCAATATAAATTGTTTAATTTAGAGTATGAGAAACAAACAGAAACAGCAAAGGAATTGGCAAATACAAAGAAGAAATATAAGTCAAATATAAATGCAAGGGCACGTGAAATTAAGCATAATAAACCAGTAGATACTTATCGAATGACTGAATCAGAATGGGATAGTATGCATCCAGCGATTAAAGAATTTATAATTGATTTAAAATACCGAGGAGACTATGGATGGGATAGGATTGAATGGGTGAATGAAATTGTCAAAAATAAGGAGTTATCTGATCTAGAGAAGCTTAAAGCTTTAAAAAAGTTAAATGATGGTGCATTGCAAAAATATACAAAAGGGGTGCCTAGGAGATCACGATTGCGAAGTTCTTATCTGAGTTTAGTCATTGAGGCTATGGAATCAGGAAAGGAAATAGAAATTGAGAAATTTAATGCTGATGAGGATAAAAAGTATATAAATGAATTTATTGCTTATGATCAGAATCTAAAAAATAAAAATAAACTTTTAGCTTCTGTAGGTAAAGATGGGAAGAACAATCCTGCTGACATAAAAAAAGTGAAAAAGTGGTTGAAACAGAAAGGTTATTCTGTAACTGAAGGAAACAAATGGCAGGAAGCAGATCATCAATCTTTGATTTCTTTCCAGGAAGAATTGATCAATAAGAGTCTTTTAAAATCAAAGTACAAAGATGGTCGTGTTGATGTGAAAGGAACTACAATTAAATATTTATCTAAATAAATAATAAATGAAAAATGTTATAATGCTTTTAATGATATTAATGACAATTTCTTGTAATTCAGAAAAAAAACAGCACAAGTTACTTAGTTTAGAAGAATTAAATGATGCTGAATATTATTTTGGCTTAGATGAATTAGAAAACGTTAAAGAAATAGATAGTGTTTATGTCTATTTAGTCAAAGAAGAAGATCTGAATAGTGATAATAAATTACCAGATGAATTATTGAAATACGAGAATATACAATTATTATCTTTTCGAAACCTTTCTTTAACCAAGTTGAATTTTCATGATTTAATTCATTTTCAAAATCTACAAAATCTTAATTTGAGTAGAAATAAATTGGATAAAATTGATAAGGAAATATCTGAATTAAAAAATTTAAAAGTTCTATCAATTGAAGAAAATAATATTTCTGAATTACCTGATGAATTACATCAGTTAACAAAACTTGAAAAGTTATATATTGGCTACAATCCTATTAGTAGTGAAGAACTTTTAAAATTCTTATCTAAAAAAGATCCGAAACTTACTATTTATGCTGAAAAACAAATTGTTATTGATTCTGCTTTTTTACAATTATCTGATGAAGAAATGATGAATTTATATGACAGTCTAGGTGGTTATTAATGTTATATTTAGATAATTTATTTTGTTGCACCTCATAAATTTTTTATAAAGCGACAATCAAAGCGATAGAAACCTTTCAGCAGAAAGTGATGAAGGTGGGCAGTACAGTAGATGGCTGGATCCAGATTGGAGGGACAACCCATGGTGCCTTGATGAAAAGTACACCTGAGCTTACAGCAATGCAACTCAGGACTTACAAGCAGCGCCAGGCCCGATATGACAGCGATCAGTATTTTGCAAAGGAAGCCGAAAAAGCCATAGAGCGAACTAAGAAGCAAAAAGCCGCAAGGGAAAGAGCGAAGAAGGAGGCAGAGAAAGAAAATAAAGTAGAAGTATTGTCAAATGAAGATATAATAAAATCATTGATTATCAAATACAATGAAGATTCTCCAGCCCTAAGAAATGAATTAATTAGCTATTCTATTACTAACCCAAGTGTTGTAACTGAAGTGCTTAGTAAAGTTGACTATAGTGATACTGATGATTTATCGGTTGAAATATTGAAGTATTTCACACAAAAAAATAAACTGCATTTATTATCCAATGATTTATTAATGGTTTTAAAAACACATTTGATAGAAGGGTGGACTACAGATGAAGAATACAGATTAATTGAGAAAATTGAAAACTTAAATTCAAATAAGAAAAATATTAATGTCAAAAAGGAATTTGATAATAATCGAATTTTGAAGGATATAAAGAGTATAAGGATAGCTTTTAATGAAAATTTAGGTGGTTCCGTAGGCTTAGATTGCTTAAATAACCCTGTGGATGTTAGGGAGGTGTTTCTAAAATTGTCATCAAAAGGGTATGAGCCTTCAAAATCAAGTCTTGAAGATGGTATAATTAAAGAAAGTGATATTGAAATAATTAAAAAATTCCAGAAAGATGTATTAGGTTCAACAAATCCAGATGGTAAAATTGATCCTGGTAAAGGAACATTCAAAGCTCTATTTGGCAAAAACGGAGAATACAAAAGTGGGTTACCAAAAATTTATGCTGGTAGAAGTGAATTGAATAAATACTTAAATACATATAATTCTTCACTGAAGGGAGATGTTGGAGCGGACTCTAAAGGGAATAAAGCGGAGAATTTCAAAGAAGACGTTATTCAAGTTTCAGAAAAATTAGAAAGTAGAGAAATCAAAGTTCCAAAGGATAGTATTTTGAAGGGCTCTTGTTCAGGAGAATTTATCAGCTCAATTAAAAAATTCCAGAAATCAAAAGGTATAACTTCTGATGGTAATATTACCAAAGGAGGAAAAACTGATAAGATACTTAATGATTATGAAAATCAATATTTTAATAGAATTGAGAAGAAAGGATCTCCAAATGATTATGAAGGAGTAACAAATTCTGAAGATTATTATAAAAAAGTTGACACCCTTATTGAAAATTTGGATGTTTCCGAAGATCTAAAAACCGTTTTAGCTATTGCTAAAAATGCTGCCACTAATAATAAATATTATGAAAGTATAACTTCTGGAGTTAGTGCAAACTTATTGATAGAGAGTGAGGATGTTGAAAGTGGAGGATCATCTCTAAGTTCTGTATTTGAGACTAGGATGCGTCGATTACATAAGTTTTTAGTTTTGTGTGGTCTTTATAAAGGAGATATGAAAGTCAATGATGCTGTAAGGAGTGAAAAGAAAGCACATCAGTTTTCAGTTCAATATCAAATTTTGAAAGGAACTTACGAAAATAAAATTAAAGATAATTTAATAAAAATGTATAATAATGAAGAAGAGTTATATACATTAGAAAATTATATACAAGATATCCACAAAAATAAATGGGCTAAAAAATCATATTTTAAGGTCGATAATAAAGGTAAAGCTATTGATTTAGATATGGGCAAAGTAAGGACATATGTGGGAAATCTTGATTTTGGTAGAAAAAACATTAGAGACGCTGCTTCAGCTGGATTTAGAAATGAACCATTCTGCCTTCCTTTACCAGAGAAATTAGGAGTGTCGATGCATACAAAAGGAGGGGCTATGGATGTAGATAGACATAATTTTATTTATCAAAAGGAAGCAATGATAGATTTGATAGCCTTAACATTTGGAGTGGTTCGTTCAGGTGGTTGGGATGAAACTTGGCATTTTGAATTGAGTGATCTCGAGTTATCAAAGTCTGAAAAAGAAATGGCATTAGAAAAAAATAGATAATGAAGCATACAGAAATTTTAAAATTCGGATTTTTATTGTTTTTGCTAGCTAGTTGTAGTTTTAGCAGACAACACAATGGGGAAAGAGATTTGTTAGATATTAGGTTTGAACCTGATACTGCTCATTATTTTAATTCTAATATTTTGAATTTAAAACAAGAAGTTTTAGCGAAATATAATTCAATAAATAATTTTTATAAAATAATAAATAATGGAATTACCTATGTATTCACTAGGGAAGAATGGAAAATGTCTGGGAAAGGATTTAAAGTTAAGGAATCAGAAATAATCGATTATATAAAAGAGGAAATGGCTTCAGATATTGAGAAGTCTTCTCAATTGACAAATAAATTTAAAAGTAATTTAAAAGAAAGAATAAGTATTCTAGATCATCCGGCAAGTTTTGCAGAACTCATGATGGAAGATTCAGTTGGAAGTACTTTATTTTTGCTAAAACCAAAAAATAGCATTTCATATCATGAATACTATTCAAGATTTACAGATTCAACGACTTATAGATTAGAAGGTGAATTTATAGTGCCAGTTAGTGATGAGGGTGTTCAAAAAGCTTTGTTAGAATTAACTTGGATTATTGATGAAAACTCAGCTAGGATTCTTATTCCCTACAGTATGTTGGGAGAGGAAATGAGGTATTATTATAAAAAATATTTTTTGTTTTTTTATGAGAAACAAGATGGTCAATGGTTATTAGATGATGTAAAATCTGTTGATTATAAACCTGAAATAAATCTGGAATAGAGAATAGTCAGAATCAAGTTCTTTAGATTCAGCTGATACCGTTGCGATCAGCGAATTGTCAGCAACTATAAAGGCGATAGAAACCTTTCAGCAGAAAGTAATGAAGGTGGGCAGTACAGTAGATGGCTGGATCCAGATTGGAGGAACAACCCATGATGCCTTGATGAAAAGTACACCTGAGCTTACAGCAATGCAACTCAGGACTTACAAGCAGCGCCAGGCCCGATATGACAGCGATCAGTATTTTGCAAAGGAAGCCGAAAAAGCCATAGAGCGAACTAAGAAGCAAAAAGCCGCAAGAGAAAGAGCGAAGAAGGAGGCAGAGAAACAAGCTGCTAAACCATTATTACCAACCAAGGAGGAGTTTTTAAAAATACATGAAGACTCTGAAGATGAAGCAATAGCAAATGAATTACTATGCTATGTCTATGAACATCCAAAGTTTGTCATGACTGTGATAAATGATTCAGGTTATTTTAAGAGTGATAACATAGCCTTTTATTTGACTAACGGTATTGATGATCTTTCAAAACTAAATTCAGCCCTATTACTATCACTAAAATCTAATTTAGAATCGGGATATACTGTTAGTGAAGAAGAAGAGCAGATTATAAGACTCAAGGAAGCTATTAGAGGCAAATTGATGGGAGTGAAGAGTAGTGAGAAGAGAGACGATATATTTGAGATTAAAGAAAGTGATTCTGATTATCTTAAAGAGCTAAAAGAGAAAGAATTCAAGACTTATGTTGGGAAGGAATTTGAAGTGACTGGAGGTGATGCATGGGCTCGAAATGATGACTTTGAAGCAATAAATGAGAATGGAGAAGTAGTTGCTAAACCAACCAAAACTACTGTGAAAATTGTTCCTAAAGGGAACTATAAAGTGACCAAGGTGAAATTTAAATATGAGGATATTCCTAGAGATTCGTCAGGTAAATTAAAGGGGCAATCAGGTTTTCGATATAGAAGAGCCTATGCATTTATTGAGTCTGAAAATTGCTGGATAGATGTAGCTTCAAACTTTGTTAAAAATGATGTTAATCAATTTTCTGGTGAATTTTTAGATGTTACCCAAGTAGAGTATGTTTCAGAGAGTGACGACCATAAAACTGTTGCAAATAGGGATGCCAGAATTAGAGAAGGGAAAGAGACTAAATTTAAAACTACGAAAAGTAAGCTACCTCAAGGATCATTTGTAGTAGTAAAAGAATATGATGAGACTGGTGAATACACAAAAGTAGCTCTGATAACATCAAAGGAAAACAAACATACAATTAGTTCTTTAGAAGAAGAGTGGATTGAAGGGACAGAAGTTTGGACATCTGCTATTAACCTTGTAGATGGCTGGTCTGATATTAAAGCTGGGACAGCAAAATGGAGTGAAGGGAATTTTGTAGGGCACGATCATGTTATTGAATCACATGATGCGACGAACCAATTGTTAATGACACCTGCAGAGAATGTAATTAATATGGTTGCAGCAGCTGAAAAAGATGGTGTCTCGCTACCAATAAATAGTGGGTTTAGAGAATATCGAAAACAGGAGGAGTTGAAAGTCAGGCATAAAGGTGGCGAAGGGGGAATTCACTCTCCTGCAAGGTTAGGATGGTCAAAACATCAAAATGGTATAGCGTATGATTTAGGAAATGCAGATTATAATGATTCTCCAAAATATGCAAAACTACCTTCAGAGGGTATGAATGCCCAAAAGAAGAAAACCGATAAATGGCTGAGGAATAATGCTTGGAAGTATGGGTTTGTATTACCATTGTTGATGGTGAATGAACGACATCATTGGGAATTTATAGGTATGGAAAAGACTAAAAACATGGATACTTATGTATCCTTTCATTTACCTGTTGGATTTAAAGATAATAAAGGGAAGGATGCAAGAAAACCTCATAAGAACGAGAGCTTTAGCTTAAGGAAAAATTCATTAGGTGAGATGTATATAAAACTTGAAAAGGACTAAAATTGATCAAAATGAAAAAGATACCTTTAATATCATTAATAGTAATTCTTTTATGTAAGTGTAATTATTCAAATGAAAAACAATCTAAAATGAATAATGATTTAAACTTAACAACCCAAAATGAAAAAATGAAATATTTTGGGGAGCCTCTTACAGATAGTTCTAGGTTTGTCCTCTTACTTCAAGGCCTAAAGCTATATAAAGAAAAAGATACAACTAGTGAAGTTATAAAAGAAGTTAATGTAGGCGAACGGATTGAAATAGTTGAAGCGACAGATGAAATAATTAGAATTGGTAGTTTAAAAGGATCTATTATAAAAGTAGATTATCAAGGTACTATTGGCTATATTTTTTCTGGAGGATTAGGACATTATCCAATACCATCTTTTGCATTCGATAGAAAATTTTATCAGCAAGGTGATATGAAGTTATATGTTGCTGAATTAAAAAAATACGGTGCTGTTGTTGAGTGTGAAAGTGAAAATTGCGCAATTATTGAAATTTCAAATTTAGATTCCCAAGAAGCATATCTAATAGTCAAATTATTATGGCCAGGACTAATGGCTAATGTACCATTTTTGAACGAGGAAATTATAAATGATGAAAATGCAGAAACTATGGCAAATGCTATAATAGGATATGATTTGGAATTTGGTAATGAAACAGCTGAAGCGGTATATGGAGAAACAGAAGTATATTATGCAAATAAGGAAAATGATTCAGGTGAAGTAATATTTTGGAATTATGATTTTTATTTTCAGAATTATTCAATTCCAAATACTCTGTTAAGGTTCAAAAAAAGTAATCATGGAAAAGGAATTATTCACCAAGGTTTTGTTATAGATTAATTAAAAAATAGCATTTTTTAAGGACTATTAATTTTAATTAAGATAAGTCATGAGGGTATTGGGGTATTTTTACTTGATTTTTATTTTGGTAAGTTGTAATGGAAGGAATGAAAAAGGTAATTCAAATATAGGGAAATTGACCGATGAACACGGGCTTAATGAAAATTATAAAGAAGATTATCAAGTTGAAACTAAAATAAAACTCATAACTGATAACACTCGATTTGTGTTAATTAAGCAAGGATTATCTTTATATCAAAATCAAGACACGACCAGCGAAGTGATTACAATTGTTAAGCTAGGTGAACCAATTGAAATCCTGGAGGAATCTAACAAGGAAATCGAGATCAATAATTTAAAAGGCTCCATGGTAAAGGTGAATTATCAAGATACAAATGGCTATATCTTTTCTGGGGGGGTAGGACATTACCCAATTCCGACATTTGCAATGTCAAGAAATTATTATAAAATAGGTGATATCGAATTATATATTAAGGAATTACAGGGATACGGTATGGTAGTGGACTGTCAAAATGATAAATGTTCAAAGGTTTCATTCCCTAAATTAGATGCTCAAGAAGCTTATTTGATTGCCAAATTGCTATGGCCAGGATTAATGGGAAATATGCCATATTTAAAGAATCAAATTATTAAAGATGATAATGCAGAAACTGAAGGAGATTTTTACCTTTATGAAGGTGATTATGATAATGATGATGCATATTCAAAATACGGTACTACAGAAGTATTTTTTTCTAATTATTTAGATGAAAATAAAGAGATTAATAATTGGGAGTATTATTTTTTTTATGGTGATTTACCAAAAAATCAAGCAATAATAGCTTTTAGTTTAAATAAGGATGGTATTGGTAGATTAGTTCATTCATTTAATGAAGACTAAGCATAGATTATAAAAATATTTTATAGTGTTATATTTTTAATATAACACTATATACTTCTCATTAATTCTTTTCTAAAATTAATCATCGAAATCAGTTAATTTTGGTTTCTGCATATTAATATCCTTTTTTACTTCATGTAATGATACTTCTAAACAAAAATCAAAACAAAATGATAATTTGGTCTTGGAAAGTGAAATAAGTGACAACCAACTTAATGAAAGTATTTCCAAAGTAGAAAAGTTTTATTTTGAGTTATCAAATGAGGATTTCTTTGGCTGTGAATTTTCACCAGATTTAACTCATGAATTCAAATTAAAGAATATTGCATACCTCAATAACGAACAAAATTATCTTATTGCCACAGATAGCTTTGATTTTCAATTAGAAATAAAAGTATTTGAAAAGACAGATAAAAAAGACCAAGTGATAGCTGTGTTTAGTAGATCCTGTAATATTTGTGGTCAGTGTCCTCCTGAATACAAATTTTTTAAAATTATTGATTCTGGTTTAGAGGATATTACTACTAGCATTTTTGATCGCACTACTTTAGAAAAGAATTTAAATGTAAGTCATCTGGTTGGTTACCAATTAAATGATAATGACCTTATTGTTGTAACTAATTGTGAAACAGAAGAAGTAATAGCACATTTAGATTTTTATAATGATCAGTTCAAAATAAAAGAATTTTAGGAATAATTTTCTCAAATCCTATAATGTCATTAATGTAGTTTTGAATCCTTACTAGAATAGAAGCTATTTTTTTATAATTATTATCCAAAGGTTTGCAAATATACCCTGACCTTTTAAATCTTTTATAAGCAATTAAACTTGATACTAATTCCGAAGTTTCGGAACTTAATATTAAGTGGAAAAGGAAATTTCGATATTGATTACTGCCCTTGGACTCGGGTTACTAGTTGGGCTTCAACGTGAGCGTGGAAAAGCTAAAATCGCTGGTATACGGACTTTCAGCTTAATAACGCTATTCGGTGCCATCAGTGGAATTATTGCATATACAATTGATAATTATCTGGTTCTGGCGGGAGGCTTTTTTGCTTTGGCTATCCTGATGGGGGTAGCTAATTTTTTAAAAAGATCAGATCCTGAGCCGGATATTGGCCAGACTACTGAGATTGCTGTGCTGATAATGTACTCAGTAGGAGTTTATCTTTCTATTGGCAATCTTACCATTGGTGTAGTTATTGGTGCCGTCGTTGCTCTGCTACTTTATCTAAAGAGTTTCTTTACCAGAACAATTCCCAAGCTTAGTGAAAAAGACCTACAGGCCATTATGGTTTTTGTTGCTGTTTCCATGGTTGTATTACCAATCCTTCCTGATAAGAATTACGGGCTCTATAATGTTCTTAATCCCCATGAAATTTGGCTAATGGTAGTTTTGATTGTAGGGATAAGTGTTGCTGGTTACTTCGTGTATAAAATTTTTGGCAAAAGGATGGGAACAGGAATAAGCGGTGTCCTCGGGGGACTTATTTCCAGTACCGCCACCACTGCCACCTTTTCTAAGATGGCATCAGCAACAAAAGGTTCTGAACGGATAATTGGTTTTATAATCGTTGCAGCTTCAGCGGTATCATTTATTCGGGTGATCGTTGAAGTAATCGTAGTAGCACCGGAACTTACTATTAAGGTAATTCCTCCGTTGGCAATTATAGCATTTCTATTTACAGTAATTTCATTAGTCTTATTTCTCAAGAGTGAGAGGAAGCATGATCAGGCTGTCCCGGAACCTGAAAACCCTGCCCAGTTTAAGACAGCTATAGTTTTTGCTATTTTATACGGCGTGATTATCCTATTAATTGCTTTTGCTAAAGACAAGCTGGGGAGTGGAGGTTTGTATATAGTTTCGGTATTAAGTGGATTAACTGATATGGATGCTATTACCTTATCTATGGCCAATACAATGCAAAAAGGGACTATTGATCCTTCACAAGGATGGAGATATATACTCGTTGCCGGAATGGCAAACTTAGTTTTTAAAGGAGGAATGGTTGCTGTATTGGGAAATAGAGCAGTAAAGAAAATTGTCTTCCCTGTTTTTCTGGCAATTATTGGTTGTGGTATAATTCTGGTTCTTTTATGGTAGAAGTTTCCTTCTTCCTGGCTGTAATTTCTTCCTACCTGAATTAAATATTATTAAGTAACTTATAAGAACTAATCATTTTAAGTTCTTCGAGGACAAAGTATGACCCCACCAAATTAACAAAGATGAAAAATATATTGATTACTGGCTGCAGTTCCGGTTTTGGATACAATGCGGCAAAATTCCTGGCTGATAAAGGCCATCATGTGTATGCTACCATGAGAAATGTTGCAGGTAAGAATTCCGCACCAGCAAACGAGTTAACAGATTATTCAGACAACATTGAAGTTGTTGAGATCGATGTTACTAATGATGCAAGTGTTAATAAGGGTATCAAGAAAATTGACCAACTCGATGTCCTCATTAATAATGCCGGTTTAGGTTACGGAGGGCCCTTAGAGGCATTTACAGCACAAGAAGTAATTGATCAGCTTGATCTCAATATTGTAGGAACATTCAGGATGGCCAAAGCTGTCTTACCGATGATGAGAAAGCAAGGTAATGGACTGATCATTCAGGTGAGCTCTACAGCGGGCAGGGCAGCATTTCCTGGTTTTGGTGTATATCATGCAAGCAAATGGGGACTGGAAGGCATGAGTGAAGCATTGCGATATGAATTAGCTCCATTGGGCATTGAAGTTGTATTGGTTGAACCCGGACCTTTTGATACAAATTTCTTTGGAAATGTAGTGATGCCAAAAGATGAGGAGGTGGCAAAAGCCTATGGTCATGTTATGGAGTTTCAACAAGGATTCGGATCGCAGGTACAATCAATGTTTGAGGATAAAGATGCTCCAACAGATCCGCAAGTTGTAGTCGATATCTTTAATGAGTTGATTAATATGGAACCAGGAACCAGACCAATTCGAACTGTTGCCGGTCTTGATTTTGGTTACAGAGAATTTAACAAAGCAACTGAAAAATACCGAAAAGATACTCTCGCATTTATGAATATTTCCGAGTGGGATGGACCACAGAAAGCAAATAAATAGAGATTGCATTTGGTTTTATATACTTCTGTAAAACAATTACACTATAGGAATTAGGTTTGATCTTCTTGAACAATTTATTTAAAATTACATAAACTAATCTTTTAGTTTTAACTAAATAACTATATATTTAGTTAAATAAATGAATATAGTATGAAGGAGATAAAACTAATTGGATTGGTGCTGATAATAGTATTTTTCACCAATTGTAATCATGAAACTCAGTCAGGTTATGCCAATGACGAGGTAATGATGGACTTTGAAGTACATGAAGAAGCAATGGAGATGGTTCCTGCTACAATAATGGGACCACCGGCGCCACCATCATATAATTTGGTTAATGATTCTGAACAGATTACCAGAAAGGTAATTAAAAACGGGCTAATAGAATTCGAATCAGAGGATATTGGCAAGAGTTATAATGCAATCTCGACAATGCTTAAACGATTTGATGCTTACATTGAGAATGAAGAGGAGTATAAGTATAGCCAGACATTAAATTACAATGTAACTATAAGGGTGCCTGCAGATAAATATGATTCGCTCTTTAGTCAATTATTATCAAGTGCAGGAAGACTACTTCGGAAGCAAAGCAATGTTGAGGATGTAACTGAGCGATATTATGACTTGAAAACCAGGTTGAAAAACAAGAAGGTCCTTGAAGGGCGATATCTTGAGATCCTCAAGAAGACTAACAAAATTTCCGAGATATTAGAGATCGAATCAAAACTGGCAGAATTGAGATCTGAGATAGAAAATCTTGAAGGTAAATTCAGGTATCTGAGTAAGCAGGTGAACTACAGCACCATTCAATTGATTTTTCATCAGGATTTACCTTATGAATATATACCTGAAAAGAATATTGGTTTTGGAGAAAAACTAATGGCATCATTTGGAGGAGGGTGGAAGACCTTTTTATCATTTACTCTTGGTGTATTCCGCCTATGGCCATTTATACTAATTATGGTAATTATGATCACATTGATAAGAAAATATAGATTCAAATTTTCAAGAAGCAAGAAATAAATAAGGCCCCTTTGTGGGGCCTTATTATTATAATTTATAAGTATCGATTTTATTTGTATCCGATTGGTAATAAACAAATCCGGTAACTCCATCCATTTCATATCTTGGATTTCGATCATTACCCAGATCAATTTTTCCGGTAATCTGTCCTGTTTGTTTGTCTACCTTTAATAGGTAATTGTTTTTCTCAATACGAGATAAAATAACCATATATTTTTCTGCTTCTTTAGTTGCTTTAAAGCGCATGTTTGCTTGTTTAAAAGACTGTGTAGCAAAAGCACTTGCCTGGTCACCTAACTCACCATAAGCATTTCCAATTTCACCGGCTATCGCCTTTTCTACTTGTTGACCTGCCCCTGCTTGTTGAGCAGCCGAGGTAAATGCAGCACTGGCAGTGTATGATAATGCACCAATATATGCAGCTCTTACTGCCTGAGCGTAACGTAAAGCACGCATTAACCCTGGTTCTTTTGGTGCTTCATAATATTCATGATAGACTGTATTTCCGTCATTATTAATTAACATTATATTCTGCGAAGAAGTAACAAGAATTCCATTTTCAGAAAGTTCAATATATTCCGGAGATTCCTTGCCGTAAAATTCGATTTTACCGGATAATTCTTTAAGGACTCCTGAGTGTTTATCTAATACTTTCACAATTCTATCTCGTATATCATATGCATATAAGAATTGTTCGTTTTCTGCAATCAGGTTTGGATTAGTATTGATTGCATTTGAAAGCAATAGTGAGCCATCCACAATATTCAGGATATTTACTTCCTGATCAGTCGCATATAAAAGTCCATTTTTGATTGGCTCACCAAATACCAGTTCGCCATCAATTTTAACCGGCTTATCAAAAGTTAATATTCCCTGATTCGTATCCAGATAGTAGATATAATTCTTTTCATTAACATTTTTTGAAACTAATAATAGCCCGTCTTTTACATCGATAAATGTATAGATTCCACCTTTTATTTTAATTCCATTTCCTTTTTTACCCCATTTTCCTTCCTGGGTTTCGTGATCATACAAGTTGATCTTTGAATTTCCAGGGTCATTAGGCATAACTATCAGGTCATCGCCATGAAATGCAATTACACCCATTCTACCATTTACCATTAAAGGCTTTTCCCAATATTTTGATCCATCTGAAAGGTTGTAAGCATTGTACTCCGTTTGCATTGGAGGTAGTCCGCCATTTGAAGAAGTAAACCCTGTAGAACCTTCTTTTTCTACGCCGATATAAAAAATATCTTTGTTTGGATGTTGATGGAAAGTAACATTAATTTCCATACTTTGAGCTTGCTGGGAAGCTGCTTGTTTCATCATTGCCCCTAAGGCTCCAAGTTTTTCAAGCTGCTGGTTTACTTCTGAAATGTTATTTTTCCAAACTACTTTTCCGGTTTTAGTGTTGATTCGGTAATTGTAATATAAAGTCACAATCAATACTTCCTGATCATTAATTTCATTAGCGCTGATCAATCGCCCATAGTCATCATTGATTTCCCAAGCAACTTTCCCTGATTCTAGCGATGAAAAGAGTATTTTATCCTTGTTTCCGGCTGTTTTTCCTGAAATTAAAATTCCATTTGCCTTGTACAATATTTCCTGATCGTTGATATCTAATATTCCGGATTGTTGAGAGTTGAATTTCACTTTTCCGGTGTAAGGATCGATCATATGAACTTCATCGCCGGTATTAATTGAAAAAAGTGGAGAATTTCCTACCTGTGCGATATGGTCTGGAGTCAAATTGTTAAATGTATCATTGGTCCATAAAATTTCCCCACTTTCCGGGTTTATACATTGAATTCCGTTGTTGGTTCCAATGATATAATGACCAAATGATGAAACTTTTTGCCAATTTATGGTATTACCAAGGTCTTTTGTCCAGACTTTCTGAACTTGCGCCTGACTTACAATACTGATGGCACTAAGTAGAAGGATTGCCAATTGTTTGTTGAAAAAATTCATAAGGCATTTGTTTTAAGATTAAAAAATTTCATAAAGGCAACAAGCGTGCCATTAGTAAAATATTTAAAATTAGCCCTTTGAATTTTAAATTTTTGAACGAATAGGTGGAGTAAACCTTAAGTGAAAGATAAAAGCAGTAATCGAAGAATAACAGGATTTAATTACTTCTTCCTGTATTCGGATTCAGAAACTAGTTTAAAAAGATAAATCACCATATCATCATCTGTTTTTCCATCGATCATCAAACCTTTTGGAAATACTTTTTTATCACTGATTATGGTGTTTAGATTCTTTTCCCTGTAATTATAGGCTCTTTTGTCTTTAAACCGGGTTACTAATATGAAGTCGTATCTATCGCTATCAAGCACTCTTTGAACTTCATATCCGGAAATAAACCCTTTCTTTAAAGCAACTTTATTTTGCTTTTCCCAGATCTCTTCAAGATAATCCTCGAAGTGTCTGCTTTCTCCTTCCTTTACTTTTAAATATTGCTGAGAAACGATTTCCTGAGCAGAAAGATTGAGGCTAAAAAATAGTCCAAAAACAATGATTAATGCTGAAAAATATCTCATGATTATTGTATTTGTTTCAAATATAATAAAATCATAATTCTGTGAATTATAGAACTGAAATTATGTATTCAAATAGAAATGACAATCAATGATATCTGTTATTTTGTCTGGGAATAATTAAAGGTATAAAATTCATCGGCTAATCCGGTTTGGCGGATTAGATATATTTCGATTTTTTAAAAATTGTTCATTAATCATAAACAATTTGTTATGTGATAAGTTATTCGAAATAGAAATCACAAGGATTATTTATAGATTATGAACTTCACATTGCATCAACTTAGAGTTTTTGCTGCCGTAGCAGAGCAACAAAGCGTAACTAAAGCTGCTGAATCATTATTTATGACTCAGCCAGCAGTAAGTATTCAGTTAAAACATCTTCAGGATCAATTTGATGTGCCTTTAACTGAAGTAATTGGTAGAAAAATCCATATCACCGATGCAGGTGAAGAGCTTGCTGTTCTGGCAAAAGAAATATTAGATAATGTTGATGAGATCCAGGTTAAAATGTCCGCATTAAAAGGTGTGACTGCTGGCAAACTAAAACTTGGGGTAGTTTCAACGGGGAAATATTTTATGCCTCACTTCATAAGTGAATATCATGAGAAATATCCTGAAGTAAAGTTGATTGTTGATGTAAGTAACAGAAGAAAGGTTTTGTCATCACTACAAAGTAATGAGGTTGATTTTGCAGTTGTTTCGATTTTGCCTGAACTGGATGGAATTGAGCATTTAGAAATTATGCCTAATCCATTGTATGTTGTTTCAGGACCTGATAATAACTATGATGTAGGAAAGGAGATTAGTCCTAAAGAACTTGAACAAATGCCATTCATATTAAGAGAGGAGGGGTCGGGAACCAGGGCAATGCTTGAAAAGTACATTCAGGAAAATGATATTGATCCAAAAGTAATGCTTGAGCTTACTACTAATGAAGCTGTAAAGCAAGCTATAATGGCCGGCTTGGGAATCTCAGTGATATCGGCATATTCTATGAGGCTTGAATTGAAGAATAATGAACTGAAGATATTGCCTGTTAAAGGGTATCCATTAGTTAATACCTGGTATTTGGTCTGGCTTAAGGGGAAAAAGTTTTCTCCAGCTTCTTCAGAATTTCTGACTTTTATTAAAGAATCGAAAGAAAGAATTTACCAGGATAAATTTTCAGATTATTTTATAGGAAAACAAAAACTTGAATTGTGAAAATTCCGTAATCAAAAATTAATAAAGTTTCCACATATACTAAACCAAAAAAAGAGAGGGTTTTCCTCTCTTTTTTTATTTATAGTTAAATTTCTTCGTTTGCTAATTTGTTGATTAATTCATCAAAATGCTCTGCAAACCTGATGTAATGATCACCTGTTCCGGGTCCACTAAAACCAGTATGGATGTATCTGATATCTTTGTTTTTATCTAGAACAATAGTTGTCGGAAAAGCAATAACATTGTTAAGCATAGGCAGCGTTTTAGCAGCTTTTTCCTTATCAGCATTACCTGCTATAAGAATAGTGTAATCTACTTTTAGCCTGTCTTTCAATTTTGAAACTCGACCGGAAGCATATTCAAAATCATCTTTCTGCTCATATGCCAGACCGATGATTTCAACCGGTAAATCTTGGTTGTTATTATACCACTCAGCCAAAAATTTTGTCTCATCCATACAATTAGGACACCAGCTGCCTAAAAGTTGAATTATTACAACCTTATTATCATACTGCTCATCAGAAACAGAGACCATATTTCCTTCTAAATCAGGAAAACTAAATTCGAAAGAGTCATAGCCTTCTTTCATATATGTTAACTCACCGGCATCAGGAAGTGTAGCGTTTGGATCTGGAATAGCTGTCCAGTCTTCATACCAATGAATTCCAGACCAAAATGAACCAGTTAGTTCATTATTTTCATTAATCGATGCCAGGAATAAAAACGCATGATCACCATCAAATGTACTTAGCTTCAAACTATCACCATCAACTACTCCTGTTAAAAACCTATAGTCACCTAAAGGAGTAAGGAATGTTCCTTTTACATCATTTCCAGTTTGTACAAACTCACCTACAGATTCAGTAACAATACCTTCTTCATCAACGAATTTTACTGAATATTTTTCCGCAATTTTTACCGCTTCCTTATTATTTAACTGAAATTCAGGATCGTTTGAAAGCTCTCCTTCAATCGGAATCCTGTAGTCATCTTTCTTATAGTATTTTACAAATTCACCTTTGAAGCTGTCATTATTGAAAACAATCTCGAAGGCGCTATCAAAAATGTTAAGCGTAACTTTTGCCGAATCGTTAACTATCGAGAAAGTATCCGAGGGCATTCTTTCCTCTCCATTAACAAAAGTCATCAGATAATTTTGATTGTCGAATTTAGTTAGCTCGATTGTAAACGGAAGAGTCTGTCCTTTCATGTGCATTTCAGCTCGATACCTTCCGGCTTTAACAAAGTTGTTTTCCGTTTCGGTATTATTTTCTGAAGTACTTCCACATCCCCCCACCAAGATGAACATTGTAAATACAAATACAGTTTGAATCAGATTTTTAAGGTTCATATATCTCTTCGTTTGTCGTATTCAACGATTCTAAAGGCCTCAAAGATAATTTTTTTTATGAAAGAGTCGTCACTTTGACAAATAATATCACTCAATCACTAAATATGGTGGAATTTTCTCCCACCTTTTCCCACTTCATGCTAATAAAAATATTATTTAATTATAAATAATTGATAATCAAGTGTTTATCTAGTATTTGTTAGATTGTAAATAACTGATAATGAAATAATTAATATCTTTTGTTTGGAGCTAAATAATAAGAATTTTATATTAGGTGGTAAAAAGTGGGGGAAAGTGGTGGAAATTGTCATACTTTACTCTACATTTGTGGATTGAAAAGGAAGAAATAGTAAGCGCGCAACTTAATGGCCTTTTTTACAAGTGAATATGAAATAAAGCTGGATGCTAAAGGTCGGCTAACATTGCCGGCAAAGCTTAAGTCCGGTCTCCCTGAATCGAATGGGAGTGAGCTTGTATTGCGTAGAGGTTTTGAGCAGTGTTTGATACTGTATCCCATGACTGAGTGGAAAAAGATCTATCAGAAGATTGTGGGGTTAAATGAGTTTAATGAGGAGCACAGAAAATTGCAGCGCAATTTTTTCAGGGGAAATTCGGTTGTAGAATTAGATAGTTCGGGCCGTATCCTGATTCCGAAGCCAATGATGAGTTTTGCAAATCTTGATCGTGAAGTGGTAATGGTGGGAGTTGGAAATAAGATTGAGTTGTGGAACCCTGATGTATATAATAATTATTTGATCGATGACCAGCAAGAATTTTCTGATTTAGCAGGAAAGTATCTGGACACGAATTAATGTTCTTTGACAGCTATGATGTACCATAAGCCGGTAATGCTTGGAGAGTGTATTGAAGGTTTAGCCATAAAACCAGAAGGAGTCTATGTTGATGTTACTTTTGGAGGAGGCGGACATTCAAAACCTATCTTAAAGTTATTGTCGGAGGGTAAACTGTTTGCATTCGATCAGGATGTTGATGCTAAGGCGAACGCTGACCAAATTGAGTCGCCAAATTTCCAGTTTATTCAGAGTAATTTCAGGTATTTAAAAAAGTATTTAAAGCTGTACGGTATCAATAAGGTTGATGGAGTTCTCGCTGACCTGGGGATTTCATCCCATCAGATTGACGTACCGGAGAGAGGCTTCTCGACCAGATATGAAGCCCAGCTTGACATGCGGATGGACCAAAACTCTAACCTAACAGCCGAAGAGATTGTCAATACCTATTCTGAAAGTCAACTGCATCGTATCTTTGGTATTTACGGGGAATTGAAAAATGCCCGTACTGCTGCTGCTACGATTGTATCACATCGAATTAACAACCGAATTCAAACCGTTAATCAGTTAAAGGAAGTCTTAAAGTCATGCACGCCACGGGGTAAGGAAAATAAATACCATGCCCAGGTTTTTCAGGCTTTGCGTATCGAAGTCAATGACGAAATGAAGGCTCTTGAAGATTTTCTTATGCAGACTGCTGAAGTAATCAAGCCTGGCGGACGCTTGGTAGTTATGTCTTATCACTCTTTGGAGGATAGGATGGTTAAAAACTTCATTGCAAAAGGCAATTTTCAGGGACAGCCCGAAAAAGACTTTTACGGTAATCTGATTCGTCCTTTCGAACCGGTAAATCGAAAACCCATCATAGCGTCTGATGAAGAAGTGGCTGAAAACAGCCGTGCGAGAAGTGCAAAATTGAGAATCGGTGAACGATTAGAAGATGAGTAAAAACAAAAACAGAGTTAAGCAACAAAGTACGTCTACTGGTAGAAAAACGGGTTTTTTCTCTCGTTTTGAACAGGTAGTAAGCTTTGAATCTCTTTTTAGAGAAGGGCTTCCTGTAAAGTTTTTGCCATACATATTGTTTTATACTGCGATATGTATCTTTTATATCGGCCATACTCATTTTGTTGATAAGACCATTCTCAAGATTAATCGTCTTGAGCAAGAGGTAGAAGATTTACGGGCAGACTTCCAAACGTCACAAGCTGAGTACAAGATTCAAAGTAAGCAGTCTGAAGTGGCTAAAAGGGTGAAAGCCTTGAAGTTGAAAGAAAGTGATGAACCACCGTATAAAATTGAGTTGACGGAAAAATGAATATCAAACGTTCCATAGTACTGAGGGTAAGAATAGCCTTTATTATTATGTTCGTTTTTGCTCTTGCCATCGTTTATAAGATTGTTGAAATCAAGTATATCGAAGGCGAAAAATGGGTGAAAATGGCAGAGAATATTGGTTTTCGCGAGAAGGAGGTGAGAGCTGTCAGAGGAAATATCTACTCTGATGATGGTTCTTTACTGGCTACTTCTTTGCCTTTTTATCGTGTGGCTTTTGATGCGACCGTCAGTGATGATGAAATATTCAAATCTGGAGTCGATTCCCTTTCCATGATGCTTTCAAGTTATTTCGGAGACAGAAGTAAGGCTTCTTACAAACAGCTAATCAGTCAGGCACGTGCCAAAGGCGATAGATATATTATTCTGGGCAAACGATATATTAATTACAGAGAGAAGAAGGAAATGGAAAGCTGGCCAATTTTTAGAAAGGGTCAGATGAAAGGTGGGGTAATATTTGAAAAAGAAAACAGAAGATATAAACCGTTCAGACAATTGGCTGCACGGACTGTTGGTTTTACCAATAGTGATAAAAAGGGTGTAGTTGGGCTTGAGTTTAGTTTTAATCAGGAGCTCGCAGGTCAAAATGGCCGTGCTCTGTTTCAAAAAGTTGGAGGAGGGAATCTCAGACAAATTTTTGACGGTAACGAAGTGAAGGCTACTGATGGACTTGATATCCAGACTACTATTGATGTTAACCTTCAGGATGTTGCTGAATCATCATTGAGAACTCACCTTCAAAAACACGACGCAAATTATGGTTGTGTAGTTGTGATGGAGGTTGCGACCGGTGAAATCAAAGCTATTGCCAACCTGAGTAAAAATGATAAAGGTGAATACAGGGAACGATATAATTATGCTGTAGCAAGTTCTGTAGAGCCGGGGTCGACATTCAAGATTGCCTCTGCAATTGCCTTGATGGAGGAAACCGGACTTGAGCTTACTGATACCATTTATACCGGCAATGGAGAATATAAGTTTTATGATCGTACCATGCGTGATCATAAACCTGGTGGTTACGGTACAGTGACATTTAAAGAGGCAATAGAGAAGTCCTCAAATATTGCAATATCAAGATGGGTTGATGAGAATTTTAATACCAAGCCACAACGATTTATTGAATATATCAGAGCGTTCGGCTTATCTGAACCACTGAGTTTTCAAATGGTCGGAGAAGGTGAAACATACTTTAAAGATCCGAATTCTTCTGAATGGTATGGTACCACATTGCCTTGGATGTCAATAGGTTATGAGTTGCGTGTTTCGCCGCTTCATATTTTAACATTTTATAATGCTATTGCTAATAATGGAGAAATGGTTGCTCCTCTGATTGTTAAGAGTATCAGAAAGGCAGATAATGAAGTAGAAAGGTTTGGTACCAGAGTAATCAGAGATCAAATTGCTAGTGAATCAACTTTAAAGAAGATAAGACAGGCCTTGGCTGGAGTGGTTGAAAGAGGAACGGCCATGAACATCAAAGGAACGGATTATATGATTGCCGGTAAAACGGGGACAGCACAAAAATTAATAGATGGCAGATATACCAAGAATTACTACACGAGTTTTGCAGGCTATTTTCCGGCTAAAAAGCCAAAGTATTCTTGTATCGTCGTAATTGATAGTCCTAAGGGATATTTTCAATATGGTAGTGATGTTGCCGCTCCGGTATTTAAGGAAATCGCAGACAAGATCTTTTCTCTTGACCTGAATTTACATCAACCGATGCCTACTGAGTTTGCAGTTGAAAAAGGAGTATTTCCTGTAATTCAGTCGGGTTATTATGATGATCTGAATATGATCTGTAATCGAATGGGAATAAGTAATCATTTATCTGAACCATCAGACTGGGTTAAAGCCTCAATAGATGGGACAAGTATAAAGTGGAATAAAAAAACACAAACTGAAGGACTAGTCCCTGATGTGACTGGAATGACCGGACGCGATGCTCTTTATCTACTCGAAAATAGTGGGCTTAGAGTTGAAATGGCTGGTAAAGGTAGGGTAGCTAAGCAATCGCAATTACCTGGAAGCAAGTTGATTAGAGGTAGTTACATGACATTAACACTTGAATAAAATATAGTGAACAAGTTAAGCGACATATTATACAAAGTTTCAATCAGGCAGGTGAAAGGCGATACCGGGATGACTATCAGTGGTCTCGAAATTGACTCACGTGCTGTAATGCCTGACAGTTGCTTCGTCGCTATCAGAGGGACTGTCGCTGATGGACATAATTTCATTAGTAATGCTATAGAAAAAGGTGCTAAGGCAATCATTTGCGAAGCATTGCCTGATGAATTAAATGAAAAAATAACCTATGTGGCAGTTGAAGATTCAGCAGCTGCATTAGGTACCATGGCTTCGAATTTTTATGGAAATCCTTCCACTAAAATTCAGTTGGTAGGTGTGACAGGTACTAATGGAAAAACTACTGTAGCTACTATGCTATTTAGGCTTTTTCAGTCTCTTGGTCACAAGTGTGGATTGATTTCGACTGTTGAAAATAGAATTGGAGATGTTGTTATTCCATCTACTCATACTACTCCTGATGCTATCAGGTTGAATAGTCTCTTAGCAGACATGGTAAAAGATGGATGTACCTATGCTTTTATGGAGGTGAGTTCTCATGCATTAGTACAACACAGGGTTGCAGGGGTGAAGTTTGCTGGTGGTGTTTTTACTAATATCAGTCATGATCACCTTGATTACCATAAAACTTTTGATGCTTACATCGAAGCTAAGAAGTTATTGTTTGACGGATTGGGTTCCGATGCATTTGCTCTGGTAAATGTGGATGACAAGCGTGGGAAGATAATGGTTCAAAACACTAAAGCTTCAATAAATACATATGGTTTGCGTCAGCTTGCTGATTTTAAAGCCAGAATGATAAGTAATACCCTGCAAGGCATGGAGCTTCAAATCCATGACCAGCATGTTTGGTTTAAGCTAATCGGAAGGTTTAATGCTTATAATCTACTTGCTGTATATGGAGTAGCGGTATTACTTGAAGAAGATCCGACCGAGGTATTATCGGCAATGTCAGAATTAGCCGGTGCTCCTGGAAGATTTGAACTTGTGATTTCGCCTGCAGGAATAACAGGAATTGTCGATTATGCACATACTCCGGATGCTCTGGAGAATGTTTTAGAGACTATTACTGACCTTAGAACAGGAAACGAGAAAGTAATAACAGTAGTAGGGGCGGGTGGTAACAGAGATACTACCAAGCGTCCTGAAATGGCTGCCATTGCAGCAAGATTTAGTGACAAGGTTATTTTAACCAGTGATAATCCACGCTTTGAAGATCCAGTTGAGATCATTAAGGATATGGAGAAAGGTTTAGGGCCAAGTCAGTTGAAAAAGAAAGTTAGTCTGCCAGATCGTAAAGAAGCAATCAGGCTGGCAGTAAATTTTGCGGAACCCGGAGATATAATCCTCATTGCCGGAAAAGGTCATGAGACTTATCAGGAAATCGAAGGAGTGAAGCATGACTTTGATGACCGGGCTGTGTTGAAGGAGATGTTTGATATAATGAACGATTAAAAGCGATGTTGTACTATTTATTTGATTACCTGGAAAAACATTTTGATCTGCTTGGGGCAGGGGTATTTCAGTATATCTCTTTCCGTGCAGGAATGGCAGCATTGTTTTCATTGTTGATAACAATCATTTTCGGTAAAAAAATAATTCTCTGGTTGCAAAAAAAGCAAGTAGGAGAAACTGTAAGAGATCTTGGATTACAAGGACAGCTACAAAAAGCAGGTACTCCTACCATGGGTGGAGTAATAATACTGTCGGGAATTTTAATTCCTGTATTGCTGTTCGCAAAACCTGATAATATATATATCCTTCTGTTGATTGTAACAACATTGGTTATCGGTACAATTGGCTTTCTTGATGACTATATCAAAGTATTCAGAAAGAATAAGGAAGGATTGAGAGGGAAGTTTAAGATGATCGGACAGATTTCCTTAGGTCTGATCGTCGGACTGACTATGTATTTTCATGATGATGTGGTGATCAGGCAATTTGAAGAAGTAGATCCTGTAGCTCAAGTTGAAAATGTAGAGGTAGCTCAGGAATACGAAGATGTGAAGTCTACGAAAACGACTTTCTATTTTCTTAAAAATAATGATTTTGATTATAAGGAATTAACCGAGTTCATTGGTCTTCCTGATGATTTTACATGGCTGATATATACTCTGATAGTTGTCTTTATTGTAACTGCGGTTTCTAATGGAGTCAATATTACTGATGGTATCGATGGACTGGCGGCTGGAACTTCTGCAATTGTTGGTTTAACTCTTGCAATATTGGCTTACCTGTCTGGAAACGTTGTGTTTAGTCAGTATTTAAATATCATGTATATCCCGATGTCGGGTGAAATGGTGATTTTCTGTGCTGCATTTGTTGGAGCATGTGTTGGATTCCTTTGGTATAATGCTTATCCGGCACAAGTATTTATGGGTGACACAGGTAGTTTACCACTAGGAGGAATAATAGCTGTATTAGCATTAGCAATAAGAAAAGAATGGTTAATACCTGTGTTATGTGGAGTGTTCCTTGTTGAGAACTTATCAGTAATACTTCAGGTGAGCTATTTCAAATATACCAAGAAGAAGTATGGTGAAGGACGTAGAATATTCCTTATGTCTCCGCTTCATCATCATTATCAGAAAAAGAATTACGCAGAACCGAAGATTGTAACACGATTTTGGATAGTAGGAATCTTGCTGGCAATTATTTCACTAGCAACTCTGAAATTAAGATAAATGGCAGATAGAATAATCATATTGGGCGCTGGAGAAAGCGGAACGGGTGCAGCCTTGCTCGCAAAGAGCAAAGGGTTTGAAGTATTCCTTTCCGACAAGGGAGCTATTGCCGATAAGTATAAGCAACAGTTAAGTGATGCTGGTGTGTTTTTTGAAGAGGGCGGACATGATTATTCTAGATGGGTTGGTGCAGTTTTGGCTGTTAAATCTCCAGGTATACCACCTCATGCGGAACCGATTGCCTGGTGTAAGGAACAAAGTATTCCGGTAATCGGAGAAATCGAATGGGGTGCAAGGTTCACTAATAAACCTATTGTTGCTATAACAGGAACAAACGGTAAGACGACTACTACTTTATTAGCTCATCATTTGATAACCAGTAGTGGTTTGAATTATGCTTTGACCGGGAATGTTGGGAAGAGTTTTGCAAATGCTGTTATATCTGATGGAAAGTACGATGGATATGTAGTTGAGATCAGCAGCTTTCAGCTTGATGATATTGTTGAATTCAGACCACATATTGGTGTCTTATTGAATGTGACACCTGATCATCTGGATCGATATCAATATAATATGGATTTATATCTGGCTTCAAAAATGAGGTTGGTTATGAATATGAATGCAAGTGATTATTTCATTGCAAACACTGCAGATGAATATACTTCAAAAGGAGTTGATCAGGGATCGGGTGATTACAAGTTGATTTCTATTAACAAGGAAGGTAATACAGCTGATGTGTTGATAAGTGATGAGGCAATAGCTTTTGCGGTTGGAGGGAAGGAATTTGTTGTAGGTAATGATGAGTTGCCAATCAAAGGTCCGCATAATCAGGTGAATGCTGCAGCTGCTATTTCTGCAGCATTATTGACAGGTATTGAGCCTGAAGTGATTAAGCAACATTTAAAAAGCTTTGTAAATGCCCCTCATCGTTTACAGCTGGTAAGAGAGATAAATGGTGTAGAATATGTGAACGATAGTAAGGCTACAAATCTTGAAGCAGTATTCTATGCAATCAAGAGTTTTAAAAAGCCAATAATCTGGATTGCAGGTGGTGTTGACAAAGGAAATGATTATGAATTAATAAAACCTCTTATCAGAGAAAAGGTAAAATCTTTGGTCTGTATGGGGGTAGATAATAAAAAACTGGTTGAGTCATTTACAAACGAAATTAAGGTGTTTGATACTGATTCAATTAAAAAAGCATTGGCAGTGGCATATACTGAAGCTCAACAGGGTGATGTTGTGCTGCTTTCACCGGCTTGTGCCAGCTTCGATTTATTCAAGAATTATGAAGATCGCGGCAATCAGTTTATTGATGCTGTAAACAAATTAGGAGAGGGGGTGAGCAATGACTGAAAAAATTAAAGTATGGGCTCAGGAAAACCTGAAAGGTGATCCGGTAATCTGGGGTGTAATGTTCGGTCTTGGGCTGATCAGTATTTTTGTGGTGTATTCTGCGACTAGTACGCTTGCTCATAAAAATCAATTTGGTAATACCGAGTACTACCTTTTCAGACATACTATCCTTGTGTTTCTGTCATTCTTTACTGCTTGGCTGGCTCACAAAATTGATTTCAGGTATTTCAGTCTGTTGTCAAAACTGGCCTTATGGATAAGTGTTCCATTGCTATTGTACGCATGGTTATTTGGTAATACAATTAATGACGCCAGTAGGTGGATAACAATACCTTTAATTAACCAGTCTTTTCAGCCTTCTGACCTTGCCAAAGTTGCTTTGATAGTAGCATTAGCTTCTATGTTAAGTAAGAGGCAAATGAAGATCGAGGATGTCAAGATAACGTTGGTTCCGATTTTGATCTGGATCTTGATTGTATGCAGTTTAATTGCGATGACTAACATGAGTACCGCAATATTATTGTTCCTGACATGCATGTTGCTGATGTTTATTGGACGAGTTCCTGTAAAATATCTGGCTCTGTTAGTACTTGTAGGAGCCATTGCAGGTGCAGCAGCATTCACTCTTGGTCAGCGTGCAGAAACAGTGATAAGCAGGGTTGAACAATTCCTGGATGATGACCAGGTAGGGTATCAGGAAAAGCATGCTAAACTGGCAATTGCATCTGGAGGAACATTTGGTAAAGGTCCGGGTAAAAGTGATGAAAGAAACTTTCTTCCTTCGGCATATGCCGACTTTATATATGCAATTATACTTGAGGAGTATGGATTTGTCGGGGGGATCCTGGTATTGATTCTTTACCTGGTGCTTCTGGTGCGGGGTATGCGGATGGTGTCAAATAGTGAGAAGGCCTATGAAGGTCTTCTGAGTGCAGGGATATCCTTCTCCCTGGTACTTCAGGCTATGGTAAACATGGGTGTGGCGGTAGGCTTAGGTCCTGTTACAGGACTTCCTCTACCATTTGTAAGTATGGGAGGTACAAGTTTGTTGTTTACTGGTCTTGCATTTGGAATAATGCTAAGTGTAAGCAGGGGGCCTCAGGCATCTATTAATGAAGGAAGTGTTAAACAAGGAAAAAACTTTGCTAAGGCTGCATAATGAGTGATAAAAAACCATATAGAATAATCGTTAGCGGTGGTGGTACCGGTGGCCATATCTATCCTGCTATTGCCATTGCTCAGGAGTTTCAGCGCAGACATAAAGATGCGAAGATCCTGTTCGTGGGTGCTAAGGGTAAAATGGAAATGCAAAAGGTGCCTGAAGCTGGATTTGATATAAAAGGTTTGTGGATAAGCGGTCTTCAAAGGAAGGCTACAGTTAGAAATCTGCTTTTCCCGGTGAAGTTGATGAAGAGTCTTGTAGATGCCCGAAGAATTGTCAAGGCATTTAAACCTGATGTAGCTGTTGGAGTAGGTGGGTATGCTGCTGGTCCATTGTTATATGTTGCTGCGAAAAGAAAAGTACCAACGTTGATTCAGGAGCAAAACAGCTTTGCCGGATTAACTAATAAGTGGTTAGCCAAGAGTGTTCAGGTTATTTGTGTAGCCTATAAAAATATGGGAAGATTCTTCCCTCCATATAAAATTAAACTTACCGGTAATCCGGTAAGAGCTGAAATAGCTGAGAACCTTCCGTCAAGAGAAGAGGCAGCAAAACACTTTGGATTTGATAGTTCCAAGCCAGTTTTATTGATTATTGGTGGTAGTCTGGGAGCTAGAAG
The DNA here is from genome assembly GCF_012926615.1 of Marinigracilibium pacificum. GTDB lineage: Bacteria > Bacteroidota > Bacteroidia > Cytophagales > Cyclobacteriaceae > Mangrovivirga > Mangrovivirga pacifica. The sequence goes on from NZ_JABBNU010000011.1 coordinate 27,818, forward strand.
TATCAATGAAGGAGTATTACTTAACCTGAGAAAATGGACTAATGAAGGAATTCAGGTTCTTTGGCAGTGTGGGAAGTTTTATGAGGAAGAAATGGAAAGGCGTGTTGCCAAAATCACTGGATTGAATATGTCAATGGTGAAAGTGACTGCCTTTATTAAAGAAATGAATATGGCTTATTCATTGTCTGACCTGGTGGTAAGTCGTGCCGGGGCATTGTCAGTATCTGAGTTATGCCTGGTAGGGAAACCGGTGATATTCATTCCTTCGCCACACGTGGCAGAAGATCATCAGACAAAGAATGCTCAGGCACTTGAAGAAAATGGTGCTGCAATTTGCCTGAAAGATTCAGAGCAAACTGAAAAGCTGGGTGCTCTTGTGTCAGGTACTATCAAAGATGAAGAAAAGAAAAAGACATTAGGTGAGGCTATTAAAAAGATGGCATTACCAAATGCAACAAAAGATATAGTAGATGAAATTGAGAAATTGATAAAGTGAAAGTAACAGATTACGATAACGTGTATTTCCTTGGAATCGGAGGCATTGGTATGAGCTCTCTGGCCCGTTGGTTTGTAGATAGAAACAAACAGGTAGCTGGCTATGATCGTACACCTTCTCCTTTGACAGACAGATTGTCTGCTGAAGGTATGGATATTCACTTTGAAGATAATCTGAACTTTATCCCTGATCAATTTAAAGACCCGGAGACAACATTAGTGATTTATACTCCGGCAATTCCTAAAAACCATGCTGAGCTTAATTTCTTTAACTCAAGCGGATTTAAGGTTTACAAAAGATCTGAGGTTCTGGGTCTGATTACTAAAGACCATAAAACTCTTGCAGTAGCCGGTACTCATGGTAAGACAACCACAAGTACTATGCTTGCCCATCTTCTTTTTGATGCAGATATGAATATGGAGGGTTTGTTGGGGGGAATAGCTACAAATTATAACTCTAATCTTCTTCTCAATAGAAAAGACGAGGATCCGGTAGTTGTTGTAGAAGCTGATGAATTTGACAGGACTTTCTTAAGGTTAAATCCTAATTCTGCAATCATTACAAATATGGATGCAGATCACCTGGATATCTATGGTGATCATAGTGAACTGGTAAAGTCATTTAATGATTTTATAAAGCTGATACCTAAGGGGAATAAGGTTTATTTCCACTATTCGCTAAAAGATAAACTTGAAGATCAGGTTAGAGCGAATGGACAGGTAGGTATTAGTTATGGTATAAATGAAGGTGATATTCAGGCATCAAATATCAGGGTTGAGAATAATGCTTTTGTTTTTGATTTTGAGTACAAAAGTGCAGGGATAAAAATTGATGGACTGGTATTGCATCAACCGGGATTTCATAATGTATTGAATGCAATAGCAGCAGGTGCTATGGCTCTGGATAACGGACTGAGCGTTGAAAAACTGGTTTCAGGTCTTGATAGCTATCTGGGAGTCAAGAGAAGATTTGAATATATCAGTATTACTGAGAAGTCAGTTTTTATTGATGACTACGCTCATCATCCGACTGAAATCTCATCACTGGTTGATTCGGTAAGAAAGTTATATCCGGAGAAAAAAATGACATTGATATTTCAGCCTCATTTATATACGAGAACAAGAGATTTTGCCGATGGTTTTGCAGCATCTCTTGATAAAGCTGATGATGTGTTATTACTACCGATATATCCTGCAAGAGAAGAACCAATAGAAGGGGTAAACTCAGAGTTGATATTGGGTAAAATGAATAACCCGAATAAGATTATTGTTGAAAAAGAAGACCTGCTAGCCTTGCTAAGAGCTCGTGAGCCGGAGTTGATTCTAACTGTTGGAGCCGGAGATATCGATAGAGAGGTAATCAGGATAAAAAATATGATTGAGGCGGAGCTATGAAGTTTTTAAAGAAAATATCGATAAAAACCCCGGTGAAGATAATCATCCTGTTGGTTGTATTTTTCACCCTTGCGGGATTTGCCGGGAGCAGATATGGAAATAAAGTGTGCAATAAAATTGATGTAAAGCTTATCGGAATTGAAGATAACTACTTCATCAATGAAGAGGATGTTGTTTCTGCTCTTAGTTATGACGGGGTGCCTTTGTCAGGAAATAGTTTTGAGAATATCAACCTTAAAGATCTTGAAGGAAAGATTCGTAAGCAACAGTATATCAAATCTGCTGAAGTATTCAGAGGGCTGGGAGGAAACCTGGTGGTTGAGGCTGAATTGGTAAAACCGGTTGCACGATTAGTACAGAATATGGCTGCAGATGCATATCTGGGTGTAGATGGGAGAATCATTCCTATATCAGATCGATATACACCGAGAATGATGATTATAACTGGAGATTATGTTAAAACAATCATAACGGAAAAGGTTACTGAGCAGCCTGAAAGTCCGATAATGAATTTGATTGAACTGATAGAGAAAGATGAGTTTTTAAAAGCTCAGATATCTCAGATTGATATAGATAAGCAAGGAAATGTTGTTTTGTACCAGCAGGTAGGTAAGCAGCGTATCGAACTGGGAAAGCCGGTTAACCTTAAAAGTAAGTTGAAGAAGCTGGAGATCTTTTACAGTGAAATTCTGCCCAGGAAAGGATGGAATTATTACGAAAGGGTAAACCTTGCTTATGATGACCAAATAATTTGTGAATAGAATAAAAAAAACACCACCAATAAATTAACAGTATCATGGATAACGAGAAAATAGTTGTAGGCTTGGATATTGGAACCACCAAGATCGCAGCCATTGTAGGAAAGAAAAATCAGCATGGGAAATTGGATGTTCTGGGTATGGGACAAGCAGTTTCTGATGGTGTTGTGCGCGGTGTAGTAAATAATATTGACAAGACCGTTGCCGCTATACAAAAAGCTATCAGGGAGGCTGAAGAGCAGTCTGGTATTGATATCAACGTTGTGAATGTTGGTATTGCAGGTCAGCACATCAAAAGCTCAATGCACCATCATAGTATAACACGGATGACAGATGATGATGAGATCCAGGTTGAAGACGTAAACCGTCTTACAAATGAGATCTATCGTATTATGATGCCAGCCGGTAGTGAAATCATCCATGTGATGCCACAGGATTATATGGTAGATTATGAAGAAGGAATTTTAGATCCTGTAGGTATGGCTGGTACTAAGCTGGAAGCTAATTTTCACGTAATCACAGCCAAAACAAATGATATTAAGAATATTCATAAATGTGTTCAACGAGCAGGACTTGAGGTTGAAAATTTGATACTGGAGCCTCTTGCATCAAGCTTGTCTGTTCTTAGTGATGAAGAAAAAGAGGCTGGTGTTTGCCTTATAGATATCGGAGGTGGTACTACTGATATTGCAATTTTCCATGATAATATAATCAGACATACTGCCGTGGTTCCGTTTGGCGGTGATATCATCACTTCTGACATAAAGCAGGGGTGTAGTGTAATGCAGCATCAAGCTGAGTTGCTTAAAACCAAATTTGGAAGAGCAATAGCAGAAGAGGCAAGCCCAAATGAGATTATTAGTATCCCTGGTTTAAGAAACAGACCTCCAAAGGAGATTTCAATAAAGAACTTAGCCTTCATTATCGAGGCAAGAATGGAAGAAATTATCGAGTACGTGCATAGTGAGATAATTGCTTCAGGATATGACGAAAAGCTTGCAGCTGGAATTGTGGTCACTGGTGGTGGTTCACAACTACTTGGCATTAAGCAATTGTTTGAATACATGACAGGAAAAGATGTTCGCATCGGATTTCCGAACGAGCACCTGGGTAAAAGCAAGATCAATATCGTCAAGAGCCCGATGTATGCAACGGGTGTCGGGTTGGTATTGACAGGTTTCAGATCACTTGATGAGAGGGAGGAAAGATACAAATCATATCCTGCTAATCGTGAAGTTGGTAATGAAAACACAACAACCAAGGCCAACGGTGGTGATTTCTTCAGAAAGATCATTAGCAAAACCAAAGGGCTGTTGATTGATGATATCGACAATACAAATTATTAAAAACAAAAAAGAACTAACTAACCGTCTTGGGTAATTCCGGACGGCACAATAACCACAATTAAACCGTAGAAATTATGTCAGACAACGGATTTACTTTTGATATTCCTCAGCATCAGAAATCGATCATTAAGGTGATCGGTGTAGGAGGTGGTGGTAGTAATGCTGTAAACCACATGTATAATCAAGGCATTAAAGACGTAGAATTTGTCGTAGTTAATACCGATTCACAAGCTTTAAAGGCTAGTCCTGTACCAAATAGACTTCAGATCGGTACCAACCTAACTGAAGGACTAGGCGCTGGTGCTAATCCTGAAATTGGTAAAAATGCTGCGATTGAAAGTAAAGAGGAGATTAGAGAATTTCTAGGTGATGGCACCAAAATGGTGTTTGTTACTGCCGGAATGGGTGGTGGAACAGGTACAGGTGCAGCACCTCAAATTGCTCGAATTGCCAAGGATATGGACATACTAACCGTAGGTATTGTTACTGCTCCTTTTGGCTTTGAGGGTAAAAAGAAAATGGCAGCCGCAGAAGCAGGAATCAGAGATCTTAAAGATTGCTGTGACACTGTGATTGTCATTCTTAATGATAAGCTTAGGGAGATTTTTGGAAATCTTGCAATCAGAGAAGCTTTCGGTCGTGCTGATAATGTTTTGACCACTGCTGCAAAAGGTATCGCCGAAATCATTACTGTTCCTGGATATGTCAACGTCGACTTTCAGGATGTTAATACGGTAATGAAAAATAGTGGTGCTGCAGTAATGGGCTCAGCTCAAACTGAAGGTGAGGGTAGAGCACTTAAAGCAGCTGAAATGGCTATTAGCTCACCATTATTAAATAACAGGGATATTCACGGTGCTCAGAAGATTCTTCTTTCAATAATTTCAGGAGAAGAGGCTGAGTTACAAATGGACGAACTAACTGAGATTACAGAATATATCCAGGAAGTAGCCGGTGATGATGCTGAAGTGATCTTTGGTCACGGAATGGATCCTGATCTGGGAACTGCCCTTAGGGTAACACTTATCGCAACTGGTTTTGATGCTCCCAGTACGATAAAAGAGAATATAGAAGCAACAAACTCGAAGAAGGTCTTCGACTTAGAATCAAACAGGCAAATTAAATTATTCGGAGACGACAGTAGTTCAAAGTCATCAAAAAAAGAAAATCTTGATAATGGACCATCTCATTCACATGAGTTCATTGCAAGGGATGAAGAAAAAGATATCGCCAACAATCTTTTTGATCTTGATGATGATTTTGAAGTTGTCGACGAAGAGGAAGTTACCAATGATGTCATTAGTTCATCTTCAGATAATGGAGAAATCAAAAGAACTTTTGTTTTCAGTGAGATCGACCTTAAAAAAAAGAAACTTCAGGAACAGGCTTATGAGCGTAAGCAAAAGCTAAGCAATTACAATAACACTCCTGAAAAGAAGGATGAAGACTACAAGGAGAAATTCAAAGTACCAGCTTATTTAAGAAAGAAGGTTGATTTGAAGAATCCTCAGCATTCATCTGAGAGAAATGTAAGTAAATATAACTTAAACGACGACAACGAGATCCTTGGGAATAACAAGTATCTGCATGATAATGTAGATTAATCCCCAGCGATAAATTTATAATCATTCATTCTTTTGGAATACGTCCAAAAGTAAAAAGTTACATGCAGTTATGGTGGTGTAGAAAGGACATAGGCTGCCACTTTTTCGTCTGGATTGATAAATTTTTTCCATAAACTAAAATTTCGGGGCGAAGGTCTGTGTTCCTTTTTTTAAGCTTTCATTAGCTGTAAAAGTACTTTTTTGTATTTCGGTTAGTTAGGTGGTAAATACCGGCCACATTTTTTGCAGAACGATGGTTTACAATTCTTGCTGGCCGGTATTTTTTTTCTAACCTATAAGACTTGGTTAGTTAGGTAGAATGCCGGAATTTTTTGCGTTTCCCCTGGTCCGGGATTAGCTTTAGTGCTACGCTTCCGGCATTTCTTTTTTTAAAATTCTAGAAATGCATCGACTTGCTCGTCGATTAATTGCTTATATAAGTCATTAAGGATTTCTTCTCCATCAAAATTTTTATGAATAAATGATAGCTTTGGCTTCTGTGCCAGCACATTTGTTCCACAATAATTTAATATATCTGTAAGGTGACTCAAAGCTAGTCCTGCTCCCTGAACTCCTGATGAAAGTCCCACTAACGCACTTTTCTTTTTAGCAAAAGTATTAGGGTACTCCATGCCATCAATAAATGCTTTCAATACTCCCGGAAATGATCCATTGTATTCAGGAACAATAAAAATGTATTTTGTAGACCTTAACATTTGCTCCCTGAATTCGTTGAAAACCTTGTGTTTACCGGCGTTTTCATACAATGCCGAGAATACAAAGTCTTCGGGAAGCTTGTTTAAGGATATTATTGATGCCTCTATCCCTCGATCTTTAAGGCAAGATTGATAATATAGTGCCAATTTTGGGCTTACGGCATCTTTTCGGTTTGTGCCACTTATAATTGTGTAGATTTCTTCGTTTTTCATATAAAGAATATGCAATTCGCATACTTACCTTTTAGAACGGTAAGGGCTTGTATTTATTCTGAATTAGTTAATTATTTGGGTTCGTTGCCCGGCTTCCATTTTATATTACATCCCATACTTGGGAGTTGTTCCTGAGAGACATCATCTCCTGATAATACAGCTTCCAATACTTCAGATAAGTCATCTCCCGTTACAGGAATATCATTGCCCGGACGTGATTCATCAAATCTTCCTCTGTATATGCAAAGTAAATTTTCATCAAAAACAGAAAAATCAGGAGTGCATGCTGCGTCATATTTTTTTGCGACTTCCTGTGATTCATCAAATAAATATGGAAAAGGAAAGTTTAATGCAGTAGCAAGTTCTTTCATCTTTTCAGGTGAGTCTTCTGGGTATTTTTCTATGTCATTAGAATTAATGGCAATGAAATTTATACCTTCAACCTCATACTTATCTGCAATTTCTACGAGTTTTTCTCTAATATGTATCACATAAGGACAGTGATTACAAATGAAGGCAACCACAGTGGCTTTTGAACCTCGCAGATCATTTAGTGAAAAAGTTTTACCGGTAATGGTATCCTGAAGTTCAAAATCAGGAGCATTAAATCCTAGCGGTATATTTTTTGTTGGTGTAAGAGCCATTGGTTTCTTTTTTTGTATCAGTTCAATTGTCAATTATGATTCAAAATTATTGATTAATAGAAAGGAATGCATCCCGGGATTGAATAAATTGATTTCAAAATTGATATTTTTAAGGCCAAACATATAAAAAATAATCCATTATGCTTGATCAACTTAACGAATCACTGGCAGTAATTAAAGAATTGGATATTGAAAAACCTGAATTTGGTATTATTCTCGGTACCGGACTTGGGAAGCTTGTTGACAAAGTAGACATTCAACAGACGATTTCTTATGATGAAATCCCTCATTTTCCAATTTCAACAGTAGAGTCCCATTCCGGGCGATTGATTTTCGGGAAAATTGAAGGTAAATCAGTTGTAATTATGCAAGGTAGATTTCATTATTATGAAGGATATTCCATGCAGCAAGTTACCTATGGAGTTAGAGTTATGAAACTTCTGGGAATTAGTAAGTTGATAATTAGTAACGCAGCCGGAGGTCTTAATAATGATTACGAGAAGAGTGATCTCATGATTATCGAGGATCATATTAATTTATTCCCTGAAAATCCGTTAAGAGGAAAAAATGAGGATGAACTTGGTCCTAGATTCCCTGATATGTTTGAGCCATACGATAAGAAAATGATAGCTATGGCAATGGAGTTTGGCAGGGATGAAAAAGTTCGAGTACACAAGGGTGTTTATGCGGGTGTACAAGGGCCAAACCTTGAGACTCCGGCGGAATATAAATTCCTTAGAATAATTGGTGCTGATGCTGTTGGAATGTCTTCAATACCTGAAAATATTGTAGCTGTTCACATGGGGATTCCTGTTTTTGCAATCTCGGTAATAACAGACCTATGCACCCCTGAAAAATTAAAACCAGTATCCATTCCGGAGATAATTGCATCTGCAGAGGTAGCCGAGCCTGCTATGACTCGAATTATCGCAAAAGTAATTGCAGAAAGTTAATTTTGAAAAATCAATTTTCCGGTACTGATCTCCTCAACAGATACTTCATCTGGAGAATTTATAGAAATTACATTTCCAAAACCATAGATTAATCCTGTTAACTTGACTTCAGGGTTAATCTTTGCATCATTTTTTCCGCTGTATCTTAAATCAAGGTTTTGAACAAGTAATTGAGAAGCATCAAAATGTCCGAAGTTGTTACTGTAATAAACATGTAGAGAATCAGCTTTACCAGTCATATTAATGTTAGAAAAGCTATTGTTAGAAATACTGGCAGCCTTTACATTAGCAAAGTTAATATCCATATCGCCCATACCATCTTTTACAGTAAGCGAAAAGAGGTCAATATCATTGCTTGTATTTAATTCTATTTCACCATAACCTTCATAAAGAATATTGATTTCAGGTTGTATCGGAATGTGGATTTTAGTCTCAACTGGAGATCTAACCCATGAGCATGTATTTTGATCGGTGATATAAAGTGTATCCCGGTAAACAGTTGTTTCAATTTTTGATAATAGATTAGCAGGACCTTCAACTTTTATTGTTTCAGTTTGATCATCGCTAAAAGAAACATCTACACCTGTTGAAAGAATAATGTATTTATATGAATCAACAGCTCTTTCTTCAAAAGAATGGTCACCAGCAGATTTGAAACAGTCAAAAGCTTCCGGATCATTGCATGAATTATAGACTATTACAATTGTAAGCAATAAAAATATATTTAATCCTGTTCTCATAACGCTCCAAATATTCCAAATTCTAAATTTTCAGCTTTTCCGCCATGGGCTCTTAACCCTAAATGAACTCCAAAGTTTTTAGTTACATGGTACCTTGCAGAATATCTTTGATAGATATGCTGTCCTCTTTGTGCTTTATTATATACATAGTATCCTAATTGAAATAAAGATGCAAAACGACCCATATCGACTTGATATCCTGCTGTCAGTCCAACTCTTCTAAAGTCCGGAGGTGTGCTATTCATAAACTCAGGCATTCTGCTCATGTGCTTTTTTATCGCCAGGTTGTGAAAGTAATCAAGTCCTACAGCCCATTTACCTCTGTTTTGTACAATTGGATAATAAAGGAACGAGGCATTATAAAATTCTTCTCTTTCATCAGTATCAAATGAACCTTCTTGTTGTACTCCTGAAGAAACTGTTAAAGCAAACTTCACATCCGTAATATCTTTATGTGAAATTTGAGTTTTAACTGGCTCTTGATCACTAAAGTCTTTAGCAGGAGTATATTTTAATCCTAAACCACTATTTACAAGATTGATTCCTTTATTAGGGTCTGAAATAGAACCGTTACTTGCATGAAACATACCGATGCTCAAGTACACTTTCCAGTTTTCATTAACCAGGTAATTAATAGTCAGGTCAGCCCTCATGACAGTATTAAAAGCCGTACCTAGTAAAACATTTTTGTTATTAGTCTCAGCATCAAAAGGCTTGTTTGTGTAGCTAATTCCTGCTCCAGGAGCAAAATCAATCACAACTTTTCTGGTTGTAATCAAATTAAATTGAATTGTCGAAGTTAAGCCTAGCAAGCTCCCCATATATTGTTGATTCAAATCAAAATAATTGAAAGAGAACTTAAGGGTAGGCAGGTTGTAATCTTTCTCCCATTGACGGTAGCCGCTTGTACTTTTCAGTAAGTGAAATGCAAAGCCCGTTGGTCTGGCATTTTGTGACAGGATACCAACTTCAGGACCATGTTTCATTATAAAACCTCGGTTAAATTCTGCACCATAAGTATATTGGTATTGAGAATTCTTTCCTTGCCCCACTGTTAAAAAATGTGAACCCAAAACCAGGGTTAAAACGCTTAAAATCCTGAAATTCATTAGCTTAAAAGAAAATAAGAGGCGCAAATTTACCAACTGGGTATGTAATAGACAATATAAAAGGGATCACAAATTAAAATTCTATTAAATTAGCACATAATTTTCATAGCTTTGCATCCAAATAGTGCAATGTCAATAACCGTAAATAACATATCGAAGAAATTCGGCAATCAGCTCGCAGTTAATAACTTATCTTTTGAAGTTTCCAAAGGAGAGATACTGGGGTTTCTTGGTCCCAATGGCGCCGGAAAATCAACAACCATGAAAATATTGGCTGGGTATATTCCTCCTTCCGAAGGAAATGCTACAGTTTGTGGTTTTGATGTCGAGAAAGAAGCCTTATCTGTTCAGAAGAATATTGGATATCTCCCGGAGCATAATCCAATGTACCTGGATATGTATGTTCATGAGTTTTTAAAATTTTGTGGAAAGCTCCAGGGTTTAAGGGGAAGTAGCCTGAATTCCAGAGTAAAAGATATGGTTGAGCTTTGTGGGTTATCCAGAGAGCAAAATAAGCAAATCGTTACTTTATCGAAGGGATACCGACAGCGTGTCGGATTGGCAAAAGCATTGTTACATGATCCTGAAGTGTTGATACTCGATGAGCCAACAAGTGGTCTTGATCCAAATCAGATTCTGGAAATCCGAAGCGTGATCAAGGAAGCTTCAAGAGATAAAGCAGTAATCTTTTCAACTCATATAATGCAGGAAGTTCAGGCATTGTGTGACAGAGTTGTTGTTATAAATCTTGGATCAAAAGTAGCTGATAAACCAGTTGAAGGGCTTGGACAAGAGCTATTTAAAGAAAAGGTTGTGATCATTGAATTTCTTGAGGATGCTTCCGAAGAAATTTTTCTAAATATAGAGGGAGTGAAGTCTGTTAAAAAAGTTACAGGTAAGAAATTCCTTATTAGTAGTGCTGAAGAAAAAGATATTCGTCCGGTTTTATCTTCATTTGCGGCAGGTAACAACCTGACAATTGTAGGGCTACAGCAAGAGGAGCGTACACTTGAAGAAGTATTTCATAAATTAACAGGAGGGGGGAAATAAACTATGTGGACAATTTTCTCTAAAGAACTCAATACTTTTTTTAATTCATTAATTGCTTATTTGGTAATTAGTGTGTTTTTAACTGCTGTCGGTTTATTAGTTTGGGTTTTTCCGGATACTTCAGTTTTGAATTATGGATATGCAGATTTGGAAACGTTATTTGCATTTAGTCCATATGTGTTTATGTTTCTGATTCCGGCCATCACTATGCGAATGTTTGCTGAGGAAAAGAAATCCGGAACAATGGAGCTGCTGTTTACCAATCCGGTAAGTGATAATGCCTTGATCCTGGGTAAATATCTATCTTCTCTGGTTATAGTCTTTTTAGCAATAATTCCTACGGTTGTTTACTATTATTCATTAGTGAAATTAGGGCAACCTGAAGGCAATATAGATAGTGCAGCAGTATTTGGTAGTTATGTAGGTTTACTTCTTTTAGGTGGAGTATTTGCAGCAATAGGAATATTGTCAAGTGCAATTACCGTGAATCAGATAACATCATTTATCATCGCTGTGTTTCTTTGTTTCATAATGTATTCAGGATTATCATCACTTGCCAATGTAAATGTTTGGGGTGATGCATCATTACTTTTGTCTCAATTAAGTTTGAGTTATCATTACGAGGCATTAGGAAAAGGCCTTATTGATTCAAGAAATGTAATTTACCTGGTATCAGTGATAGTAATTATGCTTGCTATTACCAAAACTGTGTTGTCATCGAGAAAATGGTAAATCAAAAGAAATTAGCATCAATATTGAATCTTGTCATTATCATATTATTTATGGTATTGATAAATCAGTTGGCATTCAGATATTTTACAAGAATAGATCTTACAGAAGATCAGCGATATACAATCAAGGAGCCTACAAAGGAGCTTCTGGGGCGGTTAGATGATGTAGTGTATGTTGAAGTATATCTTACCGGGGAATTACCTGCCGGATTTGAGCGTTTTAAAAAGGGTATAGCTGAAATGTTGAAGAACTTTCAGGTTTATGCTGGTAAAAATATCCAATATAAATTTGTGGATCCGTCAATTGCCCAGTCAACTCAGGCTCGAAATGCTTTTTATCGAAGACTTGTTGATAAAGGGATTCAACCAACTAATTTATTTGATAATGAAAATGGAAGTCGAGTTGAAAAGCTTATTTTTCCAGGAGCCCTTGTTTCTTATGGAGGTACTGAAGTAGGAGTAAATCTATTAAAAGGTAACAGGGGAGAAACCGCAGAAGAAAAATTAAACACCTCTATTGAAGGGCTTGAATATGAATTGGCATCAGCTATTAAGCAGGCTTTGGGAATTGAAAGACCAAAGATTGGAATACTTAATGGTCATGGTGAAGCAGATTCGGTATCAATTGCCGGGGTTTCAAATTTGATTGCTGAAAAATATGATGTAATTGAGTTGGATTTGACAAAAGCAAAAGACCTTTCAGGTTTTGATGCAGTTTTAGGAATTCAACCTAAAAGCCGATTTGATGAATCAGATTTATTTAAGCTTGATCAGTACCTTGTTACCGGTGGGAATTTATTGCTATTCGTAGATGCTGTAAACGTAAATATTGATAGCGCAGGTAATGGTACAGGAGGGACAATAGCTGTGCCCGTAGATTTAAATTTGACACCTCTTCTCTTTAAACACGGTTTAAGAATTAATAATAACCTTATTCAAGACCTTAATGCAGGATCTTACCCTGTGGTAGTTGGCAACTTTGGTCAGGATCCTCAGATAAAACCATTACAGTGGCCTTATTTCCCATTATTTAATAATTATACTGATCATGAAATAGTGAAGGGGCTGGATGTTACAGAAGGTAAATTTGTTAGTACAATTGATACTGTGGCAAGTCCAGGTATTAAAAAGAATTTCCTTATTTATTCAAGCCAGTATTCACGTGCATTAAATGCTCCTCTTCCTGTTGATATTAATGATATGCGGGATATTGTTGAGGAGAATTTTGTAAATCAAATCCCTCTCCCTGTAGCTGCTCTAAATGAAGGTAGTTTTACCTCAATGTTTGCCAATAGGTTTTTACCTGAAGGTATAAATAAGTCTTCGTTTGTGTCATCTGGTGAAGGAGGGAAGTTACTTGTAATGGGGGATGGAGATTTTCTTATTAATGATATCGGAATACGTCAGAATAGACCACTTCCAGTTGGCTTTGATCAATTTACCCAAACTCAATATGCAAATGGAGAATTTCTGATGAATGCTTTGAGTTATATGATTGATGATCAGGGTATCATCCTGGCAAAGAATAAAGAGATAAAAATCCGACCTTTAAATAAGGTTAAAGTAGAAAATGAAAAAGGCTTCTGGCAGCTGGTAAATCTTGCATTACCGTTGATCCTTATAATTCTATTCGGAATAATAAAGGCGGTAATCAGAAAAAATAAATATACTCGATTTGGTAATGGTCAATAATTCAAATAAAATACGAATTGCAGTTATAGCCGTTTTGCTTCTGGCAATATTTGTTTTACCTGGTATCATTGATCGGGATCAAAGTCTTGAAGTTGAACCAGATAAATTTGCTGTTTCTGATACAACAGGGTTAGACAAGATTGTTTTAGGGATGCCAAATCAAGATTTTGTTTTAGAGAAAAAGAGCGGAAGATGGTTTATCGGAGATATGGCAACAGATGCCGCATTGGGTGATGTGATTCTCGCGGTTATTAACAGGTTAAATATTAAAAGATCCGTTCCGGAGTCTCAGGTAAATGAGGTTGTAAGTGAGTTAAAAGCAACTGGAGTTAAAGTTTCTGTTTATCGTGATGGAAATCTTGAACAAGAGTATATAGCCGGAGGTAATGCCAACAGAACAATTTCATACCTGGCAGACACTGATTTTAAGAATGTTTATATCGTGAATATTCCAGGTTATCAGGATTACGTGACCGGTATTTTTACCTTAAACAAATTAGCGTGGAAATCAAAAGATCTCTATCAAGGGGATTTCAGAACTATGAAATCTTTTGCAATTGTTAATGGCAAAGGAGATACAGCAGTAAGCCTAAAAAGTAGAGGGGTCTATTTTGAAGTTAATAATTTATCAGGTCAGCTTGATTCTACAAGGATGGATCAATATTTAGGAACTTTATTTAACCTAAGAATCGATACTCACCTGGATCCCAAAGATTACCCTCAATACAGTGATTTTGTCAATTCAAACTCACCATCATTTAGTTTTATAATTGATGATGTGAGCTTTCAGCAACCATTGTCATTAGCATTTTATCCGGTTCCGGGTAGAGAAGGGTTTTATTTCTGTAAAGAGAATGATTTATTGGCTGTTTTTAGGCAGAATGACCTTGAACAGTTAATTGTTCCACCTCAATATTTCCAGAAAGATCAAGGAGGTAATCAAAAACTTTTCTGATTTAGCAATTCATATTTTGAGATTTGAATTTTTTGATTTACTTTGTATCATAAAGTACTTTTGAAACATGGAAAATAGAGAAAAATATATAGATGATCTCAGGGATATTCGTGAAATGATGAATAGATCTTCACGATTTATTTCATTAAGCGGAATGGCTGGGGTGTTCGCCGGGATTTTTGCTTTGATAGGAGGGTATCTGGCCTATATGTTGATTTATAATGGAGATAATCAGGTGGGTAGGCCTCCAATTGTTTTATCTAAAGATGCAGTTATACAGTTATTGATTATAGCTGTAGTTGTCATCTTTGCAGCTATCTCTGCCTCTATATTTTTCACAGTTAGAAAGGCTAAAAATAAAAATCTGCCAATTTGGGATACACAAACAAAGCGTTTGCTGGAGAGTTTTCTTGTTCCATTAGTTGGTGGCGGGTTAGTATGCTTAATCTTATTATTGAAAGGATATATCACTATATTACCTGGTTTGACACTTGTCATATATGGTATGTCATTAATTAACGCTTCTTCAGTAACATATAAAGAAATCAAAAGCCTTGGTATTGCTGAGATGATTCTTGGAATAATTGCTACAATATTTACTGGATATGGATTGTTTTTCTGGATGGTTGGGTTTGGAGTATTACATATTGTATATGGTATTATAATGCAAATCAGACATAGTTAATTGTGAAGGAGTTTTTAAAAGATCTGAATAAAGCATTTGAAAATAAAGTCAGGCTGGGAATTATGTCAGTTTTGATGGTGAATGAGTCTGTAGATTTTACTGAGCTTAAAAATCTACTTGGAGTTACAGACGGAAACCTGGCTGGTCATATTAAATATTTAGAGAAATCAGAGTTTATTTCCTTTGAAAAAGCATTTATTGATAATAAACCAAATACAAAATATATGGCAACTAAAAAAGGTAGAGACGCATTTACCAGGCATATAAAAGCTATAGAAAACCTATTGAAATAATTTTTTTACCACACTACTTTGAAATATAAAGTACTTTAAAAATCTTAAAAAATGGAACCTGAAAACAATGAAAGACATGAAGTCAAATCAATATTTGACAGACTTGTAACGAGCATTAGAAATTCAGTAATGTTAAAAATGCTCGTTGTTGGAATTTTAATTCTTCTTTTGCTGATTCCTTCCCAAATGATTATCAGTTTGATAGAAGAAAGAAGAAACTTGAATGATTTCGTAACTGATGAGGTAAGTGAAAAATGGGCAGAGGGTCAAACAATAGCTGGACCAGTTCTTACAATTCCAGTAATAAGCAAAAAAATAAAGAAGCGGACCGAAAATAATGAAATTGAGTATTCATACACCACAAGTTATCTTCATGTACTTCCGCAAACGTTGAATATAAATGGGGAAGTAGTACCTAAAAAGCTAAGCAGAGGTATATACGAGGCGGTAGTTTATGAAGGAGATATTAAAATAGACGGTGATTTTACTTTTGATTCCAAGGAAATAATTTCAAGTAATGATAGCATAGACTATAAGAATGCATTTCTAACTATTGGTATTTCAGATTTGAGAGGAGTTGAAGAAAGAATAGTTATAAACTGGAATGGGAATAAGGCTAAGGTGAAGCCGGGTAGTAAGGTCAGAGATTTAATTGAGTCTGGCATTACAGCAACAGTTAATGCAAATGAGATAGAAGGTAAAACCATTCCTTTTTCATTGAATGTCAAATTAAAAGGTAGCTCAAACTTGTCATTCGTTCCTGCGGGAGGGGAGACAAACGTCAACATGAAATCAACTTGGCCGTCGCCAAAATTTGATGGAGCAATTATTCCTGACAAACGTAATGTGACTGATGCAGGCTTTACCGCATTTTGGCAGACTCTTGAGATAAACCGAAATTATCCGCAAATGTGGTATGGAGATGAATATGATCATGCATTTAACTCTTCAGCTTTTGGTTTATCATTGTTGAATCCTGCTGATCAATATCAAAATACTTTAAGGGCTGCCAAATATTCTGTTTTAACAATTACCTTAACCTTCCTTGTTTTTTTCTTAGCTGAAGCACTTAAAGGGCAAAGGATTCATCCGTTTCAATATATTCTGGTAGGGTTTGCTCTCTGTTTATTTTATGCATTATTAGTAGCGCTAAGTGAGCATATGGATTTTAATGTAGCCTATCTTATTTCATCAGTTTCTATAATAGGAATGATTTTCTTTTACTCACTTAAAGTCTTTCATTCTAAAAAATATGCATTGATGCTACTTGGGTTACTTACGGCTTTATATAGTTTCCTTTATGTAACCCTAAAATTGGAAGACTATGCCTTATTAATGGGAACAATTGGTCTGGCAGTAATTCTTGCATTAACAATGTACTTGACTAGAAATATCAATTGGTATAAACTTAGCACAGAAACAGCCTGATACTGTACTTAAATTATTATTTTGATAAAAGGAGATGCTCTAAAATAATAAAGCATCTCTTTTTTTGTGTATGATTTACCAATAACAAGTTGCTTTGAAATCAATTATTTATATTTAATCATATACTAAATAACCGTGATTATTTAAATGGCAATATTAGGTAATATTATTAAGTCAGCATTAGAGTTTAGTGAGAAGGCGCTTCCGGAGGCATCACCTGTTGAAGAACAAAAAGAAGTTTTGCTAAAACTACTTAAAAAAGCTTCAGCCACTGCTTTTGGTAAGTATTATGGATTCAGTAATATTTTGAAAAGCAATAATCCTGAAGGTGATTATAGCAAAAGTGTTCCATTTCATGATTATGATGCCATTTATGATCGGTGGTGGAAGCAACAAATAAAAGGAATCGGCGACATAACCTGGCCAGGTAAGCCTGACTATTATGCATTAAGCTCAGGCACTACAGGAAGTAAGCCAAAGAAAATTCCTGTGACGAATGATATGCTTAATTCTATAAGAAAGGTGGGAGTAATGCAGCTTTTGTCGGTATCCAACTTTGATCTTCCTGCTAATTTTTTTGAAAAGGAAATTATGATGCTGGGAAGTAGCACAGACCTGAACTTTTCAGGTGATCATTATGAAGGTGAAATTAGTGGAATTTCAGCAAGCAACATTCCATCATGGTTTAGAGGTGTATATCGCCCGGGTGTGGAAATTGCATCCACAGATGACTGGAATGAACGAATTTCTAAAATTGTAGAAGACGCTCCATCATGGGATATAGGTGCGATTAGTGGAATTCCGTCTTGGAATGAATTAATGATTAAATCTATTGTTAAGCATTATAAGCTTGAAAATATTCATGAAATCTGGCCCGATTTATCAGTCTTTGTTTCTGGGGGAGTTGCCTTCGGACCATATAAGAAAAGCTTCGACAAACTTTTAGGAAAGCCAATCACGGTAATTGATACCTACCTGGCATCTGAAGGTTTCTTAGCTTATCAATCAAGACCAAACAAAGACAGAGCAATGAGGCTTGCTGTAAATGCAGGGATTTATTTTGAATTTATTCCTTTTGATGATAAATACTTTGACGATACCGGGATGGCTTTGCCTGAAAGTCCGGTAGTTAATCTTAGTGGAGTTAAAGAGGGAGTAGATTATGCTTTGGTTATATCAACTGTGTCAGGAGCATGGAGATATTTAATAGGCGACACAATTAAATTTACAGATGTAGAAAAGGCTGAAATTGTTATAACTGGTAGAACCAAGCATTTCTTGAATGTGGTAGGTTCTCAATTATCTGTTATGAAAATGAATGATGCTATTAAGCATATTGAAGAAAAATTTAAAATGGCAATTCCTGAGTATACCGTTTCTGCAGTACGTGAGAGCGATGGAGAATATTACCATCATTGGATATTAGGATCAGAAAATGCTAAAGACCCAACCGAAGTGGGGGTAGAATTAGATAAATATTTATCAGAGGTTAATAAAAACTACAATGTAGCAAGAGGAAAAGCTTTACGTGGAATCAAATTAAAGATTGTTTCACCTTCGGTTTTTTATGACTGGAATGAAACCGTAAAGAAAAAAGGAGGCCAGGTTAAAATGCCTAGAGTAATGAAAGAAGAAGATTTTATTGAATATCAGGAATTTATTCAACAGAAAGTTTGAGGATTAGTCAGTTGTAATATCATTTTCCTTCTCGATGATAACCATAACCTCTTCAGGCGACAAATAAAGCTCTCTGATTCTTTCTCTGTAGTCTTCTGGAATATCAGATCTGGTAAGAATAAACTCTTTTGTCTTTTTTACCATTCTTCCTAAACCATGATTAATTGCATATATATCTGCTGTTTGTTCAGAGCTCATCAAGAAGGTTTTGTTTAATGTGTAACTCAGGCCAAATCCTAACATGTTAATGCATGACCTGTCTTTATAATCCATTATATGCCCTAATTCATGAGCCAACCAACCAATTAAGACATCATGAGGAAGTTCTTCAACAGGAATGGAGCCATTTGTGAGCTGAAGCTCAGGTGTGATTTTTACCTTATAGCTTCGATTTTCCTTTCTTTTAAAAATATCCTTAATATTAGGCTGAGCCTGCATAAATGATTTTCGGATATTTTTAGTAAAAACGAAATCTATTTTAGTGTCAATAAGTTCAGGATAAAATTGAAGTGTTTCATATACCTGGTCTTTTATTCTTTCAGGGATATTTTTTCCAGCCATCACTCTAATCGAATCAGAATTCTGAGCTAGGCAAATTCCTGATTGATTGATTAGAAAAAATAGTAATAAAATGTATTTAGCTGAATAGTTGATCTTCATGTTTGCAAAGCTACAAAACATAATTTGAAAAGGAAAGTAATTGATATTCAGTGTACTTATGATGTAATATTAAATAAGAATATTATAAGTTAATTGATTAAGAAGGATGTTTGTGAAACTATTTTCAGATATTTATTTGAAATTGCTTTGATATGTTATTGAATACGGTAATTTTATTTCTTTAAAATTCCTTTAAGGAAAATGTAAGGAAAAGCTATTTGTTTTTTTAAACTTAAGCTCTTTATTTTATCTTTACGCCCATTAAACTGAATCTAAGATTTAACAGTTACTATGAAGTTCATCGTTTCATCATCAGCTTTATTGAAGCAACTATCCGGAATCAACGGAGTTATCACGTCAAGTCCGGTTGTACCTATATTAGAAAATTTTTTATTTGAAGTTAGTGAAGGCAAGTTAACAGTAACAGCTTCAGACCTTCAGACCAGTATGATTACTGAGATTGATGTTGAATCAAAGGAAAGTGGAAGTATTGCTGTTCCGGCAAGAATTTTACTTGACACTTTGAAAAATCTTCCTGAACAGCCGGTAACATTCTCGATTGATGAAGATACATATGCTGTCGAAATCAGTTCTGATAATGGTAAGTATAAGCTTTCTGGAGAAAATGCAACAGATTTTCCTAAGGTACCGACAGTTAATGATGGTTATTCTTTTAATATCAGTACAGATATCTTCTCTAAAGCAGTAAATAATACAATCTTCGCTACTAGTAATGATGAACTTAGGCCAGCAATGACCGGTGTTTACATGAAGTTAACTGATACGAATGCTACATTTGTTGCAACTGATGGACATAGGTTAGTAAGATATCGAAGGGTAGATGTTGCTGAAGATATTGATCATCCGATCATTATACCTAGAAAAGCATTAAACTTATTAAAATCTACTCTTCCTTCTGATAATACGAATGTTAATGTTGAATATAATGCTACAAACGCATTCTTCAAGTTTAACAATATTCAGATGATCTGTAGACTTATAGATGAGAGATTCCCGGATTATGAAAATGTAATTCCGATGGATAATGATAATGAAATGTCAATTGATAAATCTGAATTTTTAAGTTCATTGAGAAGGATCTCTATCTATGCGAATAAGACAACGCATCAGGTAAGGCTTAAAATTACAGGAAGTGAATTACAGATATCTGCAGAAGACCTTGACTTTAGCAATGAGGCTAATGAAAGATTAAGCTGCGAACATGATGGAGACGATCTTGAAATTGGATTCAATGCTAAATTTTTGATTGAAATGTTAAACAACATTGATTCAAAAGAGGTAATGATGAAGTTTTCAGCTCCAAACAGAGCAGGTCTGATCTTCCCTAAAAATGGTGATGAAAATGAAGATGTGTTGATGTTAGTAATGCCTGTTATGTTAAGCAATTATAATTAAGAACATCACAAAATATTAATAAAATCCTCCCCATCGGGAGGATTTTTTTTTATAATTTTGGTTGATTTAGAAATAGTAAATAAAAATATAATCCCATAAAATTATCAGTATGAATAGATTTAGATATTTCGGAAAACTATTCTTTTTATCAATTTTTGTGATATTATCTTCTTGTGGATCTACCGATGGAGAAGGTTCTGAAAAAGTAATTCTTCAGAAGGTTGAACAACAATCCAGCGATCATGACAAAGTTCAGGTGTTCACTGGTGGACCTGCTTATGAAACAAAAGTTGATCTTCCGACTCCTTTAGAATTAAGTAAAGTCAAAAATATTATACTCTTAATTGGTGATGGGACAGGGCCTGCTCAGGTCTATTCGGGAAAAACAGCTAACAAAGGAAACATATTTTTGGATAATTTTCCGGTAATTGGAAAGTCTAAAACTAATTCATCAGATGATTATGTTACAGATTCTGCTGCAGGAGCTACAGCTTTAAGTGTAGGGGAAAAGACCTATAACGGAGCAATAGGTGTAGGTCCAAATGGAAATCCGCTTAAAACTATTCTGGAGATGTCTGAGGAAAAAGGGCTTTCGACAGGGCTGGTTGCTACAAGTACAATAACTCACGCTACTCCTGCATCTTTTATTGCCCATCAGCCTCAGCGGAAAATGCATGAGGAAATAGCAGCAGATTTTCTTAAAACTGATATTGACTTGTTTCTTGGAGGAGGATTAAAGTTTTTCACTGATAGAAAAGATGGCAGAGACCTAACTCAAGAATTGAAATCCAAAGGTTACTCGGTACTTACTGATGTTAATCAGCTAAAAGGGTATTCAGGTTATAAACTGGCTGGACTTTTTGCTGAAGACGAAATGCCTAAGTATCCGGAGAGAAAAGAATTTTTGCCTGAAGCAACAAAGAAGGCGATTGACATACTTTCTAAAAACGATAAAGGTTTTTTCTTGATGGTAGAAGGATCTCAGATTGATTGGGGTGGGCATAATAATGATTTGGCTTATGTGATTAATGAGTTTGGTGACTTTGACAGAGCAGTGGGTGTGGCTTTGGAGTTTGCTGCTAATAATAAAGAAACACTAGTTATTGTTACTGCTGACCATGAAACAGGGGGGCTGTCTCTTATTTCAGGAGACATTAATAAGGGGAGAGTTGAAGCTTCATTTGCTACCGGTCATCATACCGCTGTTCCGGTTCAGGTGTATGCTTATGGCCCATATCAATCATTATTTCAAGGAACTTATGAAAATACAGCTATTTTTAGTAAAATGAAGGAAGCATTTGGATTTTAATTAATCAAAATTATATGTCAAAGCTCTTTTATTTGACTAGTATCAGGTCCAGGTCCCTATCTCTTGCATTACTTATTTATAGGGTTGCATTTGGAGCAATGCTATTAAGTCATGGTTTACCTAAGATGATGGAATTTGAATCATTGAGTCAGTCTTTTCCTGATCCATTAGGCATTGGGTCTGTACTAAGCTTGATTCTGGTTATAATAGCTGAAGTAATTTGTTCGGTTTTTGTGATATTTGGTTTAATTACTCGCTTGTCAATTATTCCTATTCTAATAACCATGCTGATCGCAGTATTTATAATTCATGGTAATGATGAATTTTCAAAGCAGGAGTTAGGTTTACATTATTTGATTGGCAGTGTGTTTTTTCTAATAGTTGGGCCTGGAAATTATTCTCTTGACAAATGGATACTTAAGATGCGCAAAAAGAAATTCTTTAAATAAAAAAAGTCCGGTAAATACTTACCGGACTTTTTTATATTCTTATGATTAAAGGATATTTATTGTCCTAATATCTTAGCATCAATAAAGAATTTAGAATATACATTTACTGTGTGATCTTGACTCAGAATTTTATCGGTCGTTACGTCGGTCGTTAATGTATAAGAACCAGCTTTAATATATTCCACCAATTCAACGTCTTGTGTTTCCAGGCTAAATGTATTTACACCAGCTGGAACATTTGTTTCTGTTGCAATAAGCTTTTTAGAAAGACCATCTGCCTCAATGTAAATGCTAATTTCATTTAAGAAGTCAAAATTTGCTTCCTGCGGAGCTGTCAAAGTCAGTGTCAGCTCAGTTAATTTACAAGATTCAACAAGGTTAACATTTGAGTTGTTATTCTCAAATTCTTGTGAACCACTAGACTGCATTGCAGGTGTTGAAATATCACCTAGAAATAGAGTAGGAGCCTGTCCCGGGATTGTAAATGAAGTTTCTTCATCATAATAAAACTGTGTTAAACTATCTAAAGTATCACAGCTTGAAATTAAAAATGATACCAGAATAAAGCTTAAAAAAGTAATTTTCTTCATAATTATGATTTTTAATCATCAATGAACAGAGAAGCAGCGCCTAGAATTCCTGCGTCATTTCCTAGAGATGCCTTCTTAATTTTCAGATCTTCTGTGTAATATTCAGGAAGATACTTATTTAAGACATTCATTATCTCAGGTTTGATTAGCTTTAATCCTGTAGCAAGCCCTCCGCCAACATATATGTCGTTAATATCAAAAAGTCTAAGTGAGGTAACCAGAGCCTTGCCTAAAAGGTTTCCAATTCGAGAAAAAACTTTCTTTCCTACAATGTCATCTTCTAATCCTGCAAGAGCAACGTCTTTTGGCCTGAAGGATTTTAACTCGTTTATTTCACTTTCCGGATGCTCCTTTAGCAGATTTAAAGTCATTTTCATGATTCCTTTTTTACCGATGTGGGCTTCGAGTACTTTCCCGTCATCCGAAATTATATGGCCTAATTCCATAGCATTTCCCTTTCCACCTGTAAATATTTTTTTATTCAGGATTAAACCAGACCCCACTCCGGTGCCAAGAGTAATGAATAAGAATGTTTTTGGCATATGATCAGAACCAAAATTATACTCTCCTAATGCTGCTGCATTTGCGTCATTTTCTAGTTTGAATTTTTTGTCTGGAAAGGCATTTTCTAATTCCTTAAAAAACTTGGTTCCTCCAATATTTGGGATATTTGGAATCTCGATAATTTTTTTTCTGTCATTAGAAAGTGTCCCTGGTAAACCAATTCCAATTTTATCTATTTCGGGGTATCGTTTAATTTCATTTCCCATTACCTCAATAAAATGATTGATAAAAGTCATTTCATCCGGTCGGTCTTTGGTTGTACTGTACTTTATTTTATCAATGATTTTTCCTTTTTTGCTAACGACTCCTATCTTAATGTTGGTTCCCCCTACATCGACCCCAAAATATTTTTCCATGGTGAGTAAATTGGTTTGGTTTATTTAAAATTACTTAATAGCTGATAAAACTTAAAATGCTGAAGTGTTTGGTATCTGGTAATTAGGCGGTAAGCCTTTATGTTTTCGAAGTAAAGTTGAAATTGCACCGGTCTTAAGGCTATTAGCCATAAAGTGAAAGGCAGATTTTGTCCTGACTCTGTCAAACTTAATTTCTCCATAATGAAAGTGTTTATCACCAATCACATTATCTTTTGCAATTAACCTGTTTGCTAAAAAGGATTCGATGGGTTTATGATTTGAGTTTTTATGTTTTCCATAGAGTTCGACATTTAAATCTGTATATGGCATTAACATCCATCCTTTCGATTTATAATCATTTCCAGAGAAAGAAAAGGTGATTTCATGCAGGTTACCATCTATTTTCATATGAGTTAATGGAGTTACAAATGAATTTAATGATGACATTTTCATTCTGTCGAGTTTGCCACTTGTGTGAAATGTTTGATATTCATCATCATAACTGCCATTTATATTTACTTTTAAGGATGTCCCACTCATAAAAAGACACGATACATTTATATTGTATTTATTGTTTTTTAAAATATTGTTTTCAAGATTGGTTAGGTTGGTAATGTCAGATTGTAATGAGGTAATATTGATCATCAATAAATCAGCATACTCATTTACTTGCTTTTCTTTATAGATTATAGATGCATCTTTGATTGTCAGATGGGGGATATTAAATTTAATGGGTGCAGAAAGTATCATTCCGGCGAAAAGATCTTTCGTTGGCTGTGGATAAAGATGAATGTTTTTGTTTCTGAAGAGTTCTAAGCTTACTGAGTCAATTAGCATTGAATCAAGATCAATGTATGCATCAAGGCTATCAATAACAGGGTTGTACATTATCAGCTGATCTACAAATATTCTGGGGATATCAACTTGTTTTCCAACTTTTAACGATGTTGTTTCTAAATCTTCTACCGGAGAATAATTAATGCCGGAAATAGTAAGGTTTTTATCTTCAAAAGATATAGAGGAAACTTCATATTTAAAGAGGCTATCTTTATCATGATAGGTTATTTGATTAATATCAAATTTAGCATCCCTGAGTAAAAATGGTGTTTCAGATTTAATCCTTGAACTATCAGTGGTAATTTCAGATACATTAATATTAATTGGACCTGCACTCATAATAAGTTGGTCATTATTATGAGAATAGTAATTTTTATAATAGCTGTCTTTGATTTCAAATCCCTTAATTAGGATTCCTTCGGAAATTATATTCCATATATTTTCATGTTGTTTTTTGCCAGTGGTCGTTAGTGAATCTTTAACTTCATTTTTAGTACCACTATAGTGAGAGATATCAAGATTATTTATGAATAACTGATCTGCGACAAATTTTCCGTTAAAGTATAGCTTACTGAAGGATACTCCTGAAAGTTTAAATAATTGAGCCTTTGCTTTTATTATGTCTTTGATTGAATCATTTTCGAGCGTTTCTTTGGGATGAATATCCACCCCCTCAAATGTTATACTTCGTTCGAAAATTGATAGGCGAACATTTTCAATATCAAATGAATATTCGGATCGGGAATTATTAATGATCTTTTTTACATGGTCTTCAGAAAAGTATTTTAAGGAAAAGCCAATAATTAATAATATACCAATAGTACTAAATATGAATACTCGTTTTTTACTAAAAGAGGATGATTTCATTTATATAAGATAATATAATTAGCTTATATAATCATTATTTAAACCCTGAAATGAAGGCTAAATGTAGTCTCTTTGCCTGGGGTTGAAAAGATTTTGATATCACCACCATGAAGCTGCATAATTTGTCTTGCTAGTGCGAGTCCTATTCCTGAACCTTCTTTTTTGGTAGTATAAAATGGAATAAATATTCTGTCTAGTTTTGATTGTTCAATTCCAGGCCCATTATCTGTTACAGAAATACATCCCAATCCTTGTCCATTATTGAAAGCCTTAACTGTGATTTTTCGGTCGTCTTGCTCTAAAAGTGCTTCCTTTGCATTTTTTAGCAAGTTAATTAATACCATTTCAATTAATTCTTCATCGGCATTGATGACCATTTCTTCAGGCTTGATTTCATAATTCAATTCAATTTTTTCATTCTGGAAGTCTTCTTTAAGAAGTTGGGATATTGACTGAAGCAATATCTTAACGTTTACAACTTCAATATTTGTTTCAGGAATGTTACTGTATTCACGATATGCATTAACGAATCTGAGTAATCCCCTGCTTCTGTTTTCGATAGTTTTTAATCCATCACAGATATCCTGATATGATTCTTCTTCTATACTATAATCACCTTTTTCAGTCTGTACAGCATCTTCGATAATAATGTCGTTAAGCGAACTGACCAAAGTTGATATCGGTGTAATACTATTCATTATTTCATGTCTCAAAACTTTGGTCAGGTTTTGCCAGGCATCCAGCTCATGTTTTCTAAGTTCATTTTGAATGTTTTGAATAGCCACAAGTGTCCAGTATTGACCGTCCATTTTTAGTCCGGTAGAATTAATAGAGAGCTGTGTTTCAGGATTAGTCTTTATTAGAAAATTCTGCCCCGGACGCATTTTAGTAAATGTTTCGTGAAGTTGCTGGTTTACTACTTCAAGGTCTTCGATATTCTTCATTTGTCCGATACCCAGAAGTTTTTTAGCTGAATTATTTATAATTCCAACTCTGCCATTACTGTTAAATGAAATAATGCCGGTTTGAATGTGTTGAAGGACAGTATATAATACCAGGTTTTGTGTTTCTGCCTCGGATCTGATTTTTTTAAATGCATTCAAAACTTCATTGAATGCTTTATTCATTGTTTTGAATGTTTTACCTTTTTTATTGTTGGTGCTGAAGTTGGAATTAAAGTCAGCATATCTGATTGATTCAAGAAATTTGGTAACCTTTTTATTAAAGTCGTTACAGTAATGAATCAAATTAAACATTACAATTACAGCAAAAAGAACCCATATCGAAAACAATAGGGAAAATCCTGTGGATAGGTAATTATAAGCAGCCATGCTGATAAATACAGCCATAAAAACTACTCTGATAGTAACACCGAATATGAAATTTTTAAAGACCATATTTTTCTAATCTTCGATATAAGGATGATCGCGTTAGTCCAAGCTCCTGAGCTGCTTGTGTAACATTCCCATTAAACTTTTTAAGTGCTTTTCTGATTAGTATCTTCTCAACTTCCTCTATATTAAGCTGATCAAGATTATCTTCATGGAAACTCTTGGTTTGAGAGGCGCCAAGGTTACTGAATATATCTTCGGGTTGAAGAATCTTTCCAGTTGTAAGTATTACAGCTCTTTCTATGGCATGCTGAAGCTCACGAACATTACCCGGCCATTGATATTTTTGCATTCTCGATATAGCTGCCTCGCCAGCTTTAACAACATCTTTATTGTATTTCTTGGCATAATGACTAATAAAGTGGTTTGTAAGCAGAGGAATATCTTCAATTCTATCTCTAAGTGCGGGTAACTGAACTTCAATTGTATTGATTCTGTAAAGTAAATCTTGTCTAAACCCACCATTGCCGACCATTTCTCCAAGAGGCATATTAGTAGCCGATATTAGCCTAATGTCTACATCAACAGGTTTATTACTACCGACTCTGGTGACCCTGCGATTTTGAAGTACTGTTAATAATTTGGCCTGATGAGAAGGGGAGATATTTCCTATTTCATCAAGAAACAACGTGCCTTTATGAGCCATTTCAAATCTTCCTGCTCTGTCAGCTTTAGCATCTGTAAATGACCCTTTTACATGACCGAATAATTCACTTTCAAAAAGTGTTTCGGTAACTGCTCCTAAGTCTACAGACACAAAGGCTTCGTCATTTCTTAAAGAGGAACGGTGAATTGCCCGCGCAATCAATTCTTTCCCCGTACCATTTTCTCCGGTGATCAATACATTTGCATCGGTAGCTGCAACTCTTTCGATAGTATCAAATACCCGTTGCATTGCTGGGCTTTGCCCAATTATCTCTGAGTATTTCTTATCAATATCTGCATACAATTGTTGCTTGACATTCTTCAATGCATCAATTTCCAGTTTGCTTTGCCTTAGCCTCAATGCCGAGGATAGTGTGCCCAGTAATTTTTCATTTTCCCATGGCTTTAAGACAAAGTCTGTGGCGCCTTCTTTTATAGCTCTTACAGCCAGATCAACATCACCATATGCAGTAATTAGTACTACAACAGCTGAAGAATCAATTTCAAGAATTTTATTAAGCCAATGAAAACCTTCTGATCCGCTACTAACATCTTTCGTGAAATTCATATCAAGAAGAATCACATCATAATGATCATTATTAAGAAGGTTTGGGATATTCTCAGGTTTACTTTCCGTATCTACTCTTAGGAAATGTCTCTTTAGAAAAATCCGTGCTGCTTTTAGCAGATCTTCATTGTCATCTACAATTAATAGGGTGCCTTGTTTTACTTCGCTCATATGGTCAGGTAAAATTACGATAGACTGTTTGCTAAAATCATACCATAAATACCAGTTGTTGAATATAATGCCGGTATCTAGTGACGTTAACTGTCAAAAATGATTCTTCAGGTCAATTCAGGCTATATTTTAAGTCTTGGATTTATTTAATAGAATTTTTTATTAATATAATCAAAAATATTCAGCGGTGTCCGTCAGCGGACGGTTTTGTTCGCTATGATACAGTGAACTAATAAAAATCCCCCAAATTGGGCCTTATATTGATGTTTTTTATTGGCACGACTTTTTCAATAGTACAATCGGAAATATATTTTTTATGGATCGAAAAATTGAAAAAAAGCAATGGACCTGGAAAAAGATTAGTGGAGTAGCAGTAGCAACTTTGCTGGTCGGTTTTCTTGCATACCAATTGATTTTGGGAGATAACAGAAGTTCTTTAAATGTAGAATCTGAGAGAATAACTATAGCCGAAGTTAAGAGAGATAAATTTCAAGAGTTTATTCCTGTTAATGGAAATGTTGCTCCTGGAGAAGTCTATTATCTCGATGCAATTGAAGGTGGGATTATAAATGATGTCATCAGGGAATCAGGCGCTATGGTTAAGGAGGGAGATACTATCTTAATACTTAGTAATTCAAACCTTCAACTGGATGTAATGCAGAGGGAAACTCAATTATACGAACAAATAAATAACTTAAGACAAACCAGATTGCTCCTTGATCAAAACGATTTAAGTCAGCGGGCTCAGTTAGCAGAAATAGATTATCAGATAAACATTTTGCAACCACAATTTGAGCGAAGTAAAAAATTATATAAGGAGAAATTGATAAGTGAGCAGGAATATGAGCAGATCGACGAGCAGTTAAAGTATAACAAAAACAGACGTAAATTAACTTATCGCTCATATAGAAATGACTCTATAGCCAGGGCTATCCAAATGAATCAGCTTTACCAGTCTGAACAACGAATGCTCCGTAGCCTCGATGCTGTAGGTAAAATTTTGGATAACCTTATCATTACTGCTCCGGAATCAGGACAGTTATCTGCTCCGCAGCTCGAAGTTGGACAATCTGTGGGTTCTGGTATGAGACTGGGTCAAGTTGATGTAATGGGGAATTATAAAGTAAGAGTAGGAATTGATGAACTGTATCTTCCAAGAATTGATATAGGCCAAAGAGGAACTTTTACATTCGCGGGGAAAGATTATTCGCTGGAGATCAGCAAGATTTATCCAAATATCACCGATGGAAAATTTCAGGTTGATATGATATTTAATGGAGAAATTCCTAATGGTATAAGACGAGGTCAGACCCTAAGAATTCGTCTGGAATTGGGTAATCTGGAAGAAGCTTTATTACTGCCGACTGGTGGTTTCTTTAATGATACCGGAGGAAGATGGATATATGTCCTAAATAGTGATGAGACTAAAGCATATAAGAAAGAAATAAGTATCGGAAGAAGAAATCCTGATTATTATGAAGTATTGAGTGGACTTGAACCTGGTGACAGAGTGGTGATATCCGGTTATGATAATTTCGGTGATAATGAAGTATTGAATCTTAAATAACTACGCAAAAACAATATACAATGGAGAATATTTTAAGAACTGTAAACCTTACCAAGCTGTATCGTACAGAGGAGGTTGAAACTACTGCACTTAACGGTATTGATATTGAAATCAAAAAGGGTGAGTTTGTTGCTATAATGGGCCCCTCAGGATGTGGTAAATCAACTTTGCTGAATATTTTGGGCCTATTGGATAACCCATCAAATGGTGAATATCATTTTGTTGAACAAGAAGTAAGTCGTTTTAGCGAAAGGCAAAGAGCAAAGTTGCGAAAAGGAAATATAGGCTTTGTGTTCCAGAGTTTTAATCTCATTGATGAACTGACAGTATTTGAAAATGTGGAATTGCCATTATTGTATCTTAAGGTACCAGCTAGCGAAAGAAAACAAAAGGTAGAAGAGGTACTTGATCGCATGAATATAATGCATAGACGTAACCACTTTCCTCAGCAGTTATCAGGAGGTCAGCAACAGCGTGTTGCAATTGCCAGAGCAATTGTTGCTAAACCTTCAGTGATACTTGCCGATGAGCCAACAGGTAACCTTGATAGTGCAAATGGAGAAGAAGTAATGAGACTTCTAGAACAGTTAAATGGTGAAGGAACTACAATTATTATGGTTACTCACTCCCCACATGATGCAAATTATGCTCACAGGATTATCAATTTATTTGATGGCCAGGTAGTTACAGAAAATATCAAGGAGCAGTTTCATGTTTAGACCAATCTGAATTATTTCAGAGATTTATTTACCAAAACCCTACCACCATGTGGAAAAATTATCTAAAAATAGCTTTCAGGAATTTATGGAATACCAAGTTTTATTCCCTGATCAATATATTTGGTCTGGCTATCGGAATTGCCTGTTGCATAATGATTGTTCTATATATTTTGGATGAAGTTAGCTATGATAAGCATTTCAAGCATTCCGAAAGAATATACAGGACTACCAATGAAGTAAGTTTTGGAGGTAATTATTCACATTACGCTGTTACTCCGGCACCAATGGCTTCAGCGTTGGTAGAGGATTATCCATATGTTGAAGTAGCAGGTAGGTTTAGAACCTGGGGAGATTACCTTGTTAAGGTTAATGAAGATGATCAAAATGTAAAAGAGAAGGAAGTAGTATTTGCTGACTCTTCTATTTTCAATGTATTTTCGATTCCTTTTATCCAGGGTGATGCAAATAAAGTACTTAAAGAGCCATATACAGTAGTTATTTCGGAGTCTGTGGCAAAGAACTACTTCAATACCACAGATGTCGTTGGTAAACATTTAATATTTGATAATGAAAATAAGTATCGTATCGATGGAGTGATAGAGGATCTACCCGAAAATACACACTTCGATTTTAATATCTATCTATCTCTTCTTGAAAGAGGTGAGAGTAAATCTGATCACTGGCTTAGTAATAATTTCCATACTTATTTCAGGTTAAAAGAAGGAGTAGATGTTAAGAAGTTTGAATCGCAGATTAGGGAAGATTTGCTTTACAAATATATTGGTCCTCAAATCACAAACCTTTTGGGTACAACCTATGATGATCTTGAAGCACAAGGTAACTTTTTGAAATATCACATTCAACCACTGGAAGATATTCACTTATATTCTGAAGTAGGCATTGAGCTAGGTCAGAATGGAGATATAAAATATGTGTACATATTCATAACCGTTGCCATCATAATTTTACTTATAGCGTGTATTAATTTTATAAACCTTTCAACTTCAAGGTCAATTAAAAGGTCAAAAGAAGTAGGGATTAGAAAAACTCTGGGGTCACAAAAAAGGCAATTAGTAATTCAGTTTTTAGTAGAAAGCCTGATGATTTCTTTCTTTGCATTGATCATTGGTTTGATTATTGTCGAGATAACCCTGCCATTGTTTAATCATTCATTTGATAAGCATATTGTTTCTGATTATTTCCATCGTCCTATTCTTAGTGGGATATTAATATTCATTTTGATATTAACTGGTCTGGTTGCTGGGAGTTATCCGGCATTAAGACTTTCCTCTTATAAGCCAGTTGATGTTTTAAAAGGAATCAAAATAACAGGAAAAGGATCATTTACATTAAGAAATTTTTTAGTGGTAGGGCAATTTGCCATTTCAATTATTCTAATAATAGGCACTCTGGTTATCGTCGGTCAGTTAAACTATATCCAAAATAAAAAATTAGGGTTTGAAAAAGATCGGGTGTTAATCATAAAGGATGTTTGGGGATTGAACGATCAGGCTAAGGTATTTAAAAAGAAAGTAAATGATCTGGCAAACGTAGAATATACCTCATTGACCAGTTTTCTACCTGTTGAAGGTTATGCAAGAAGTGACAATATGCATTGGCGGAATGGAGTTAATCCTGATCCCCAAACTTCTGTTAGCATGCAAACCTGGTGGACTGACGGGGATTATTTTAACACATTGGGGCTTGAAATCATATCAGGAAGAGCATTCGACACTAACAAGCCTGCAGATTCTGCAACTGTATTACTTAATGAGTCAGCCATAGATATGTTTGGCTTTGAAGGGGATCCTGTTGGGCAATACATCCATACTTTTGCCTATGACGATGAAAAAGGACAAGTGGATAAAGAAAACATTTTAGCATACAAGGTGATTGGTGTTGTCAAAAATTTTCATTTCAACTCAATGAAGCAAACCATAACAGCTTTGGGGATCTTTAATGGTGAAAACTATGGTACTCTGATGGTTAAGATGAAAAGTGATGATTACAAAAACACTTTGTCCAATATTAAAAAATTATGGTCGGGATTCACTAAAAACCAGCCTTTCCAGTATTCATTTCTTGATGATGATTTTGAATCTATGTATGTAGCAGAACAACGTGTCAAAAGCTTAATGTTGGTATTTTCTGGTCTTGCAATCTTTGTTGCTTGTCTTGGGTTATTTGGGCTATCTGCATTCACAGCTGAAAAACGATTCAAAGAGATCGGAGTGAGAAAAGTTATGGGTGCAGAAACCAATCAGGTAGTGGTGATGTTGCTTAGTGGGTTTATGAAACTGGTGTTTGTGGCTTACATTATCGGAGTACCGATTGCGTGGTTTGCTATGAAACGATGGCTTGAAGATTTTGCCTATAAAACTGAAATAAGTCCTAAAATAATATTGCTGGCTTTGGTGCCTGCCCTGATAATTGCACTGGTAACAGTTAGTTTCCAATCTATAAAAGCTGCTCTCAGCGATCCTGTTAAAGCATTGAGAACGGAATAGGTCTATTTTAAAATATTTAAAATCAATCGAGAATGTGGATCAATTATTTAAAAATTGCCTTTAGAAACCTTCTGGCTAAAAAGCAATATACAATTATAAATCTGGTAGGACTATCGGCCGGCTTGGGAGTTGCAATTCTGATACTGTTTTTTATAGTTCAGGAACATAACTACGATAAGTTTAACAAGAATTATGACCGCATTGCAAAAGTAATGCTTCATGAGGTGATCGATAATAATGAAGATTATGGAACATCTACACCTCCTGTATTAATGCCAACTATCAAAGAAGAATTTCCACAGGTAATTGCATCTTCAAGGTTTATAAATACAATGAATATGACCCGGATTGCCGGAGGAAAAAGTATTAATCAGCTAACCCACCTGGTAA
The DNA here is from genome assembly GCF_012926615.1 of Marinigracilibium pacificum. Taxonomy (GTDB): domain Bacteria; phylum Bacteroidota; class Bacteroidia; order Cytophagales; family Cyclobacteriaceae; genus Mangrovivirga; species Mangrovivirga pacifica. The sequence continues at coordinate 61,308 of NZ_JABBNU010000011.1, forward strand.
GTACGGATTTCTTCAAAATATTCGACTTTGAGTTTATTGTAGGTAATCCGGAAAGTGCTTTGTCATCATATTCAAACATTATTCTTACAGAAACTACTGCAAAAAAGTATTTCGGGAATACAAATATCATTGGCAGACCCATTGAAATGCAAATAGGACCTGAATATGAAGAATACGTAGTTTCGGCAGTAGTAAAGGATCCTGACAGTAACTCTAGTATACAATTTGAGGCCTTACTTCATGATGAGCAGTTCAAACAAGTATTTGGAAAGGATGGTCTCGAAGGATGGTTTAATGTTTTTGGTGAGACCTTCATTTTGTTAGAAGAGGGAACCGTAATGTCTGAGTTTGAGGCTCTACTACCAAAAATGATTAAAAAAGCCTTAGGCAAAGATTATGAAGAAGGAACCTACTGGCTAACACTTTTACCTTTAGCTGATATTCATATTAATGGTACGGACCCTTCAGGAATGTCTGTTACCACAGATCCGAAGTTATTGAAGATTCTAGGCGGTATAGCAATTCTGGTATTGATTATAGCTTGTATAAATTTCACCACGATGGCAATTGGTCGATCAATTACAAGAGCAAAAGAAGTGGGGGTCAGGAAAACCATGGGAGCAAGGTATAAGCAGCTTTTTATACAATTTATGGTTGAAGCCTTATTGATCACCGTATTTTCTGCAATAATCGGAATTATCATAGCTCAATTGATACTTCCTATATTCAATGATCTTTTTGATAAGAATGTAGAGCTTGCATTTGAAGCAAAATACATAGCATTATTAATTGTACTTGTATTAATTATTGCTTTTGCAGCTGGTGTTTATCCTGCAGTTTTCCTGTCATCTCTTAAACCGGTTACAGTTCTTAAATCTCATCTAACATTAAGTTTTGGTAAACAAAATTTAAGAAAGGGGTTATTAGCATTTCAATTTTTTGTTTCAATTTTTCTAATAACATGTACACTCATAATGTACATGCAAATTGACAAGATTAGAAATTTTGATTTGGGTTTTAATAAAGATCAAATTATTGAGATTAATGTTATTCCTACTCCATCATCTGATTTAGGCCCTTTAGTAGTAAATGGTTTTAACAAGACGGTACCTTTCGTTAATGAATTAAAGCAAAAAGCATTTGTGGAGAATTGTGGAGTAACGCTTGCTACTTATGGAAACAATGTTTGGTGGCAAGCTGGATTTCCATTGGAAGATGGTTCATTATTTAAATTCAGAATGAATATTGTTAGCCCGGGTTATGCAGAAACTTTGGGACTTGAATTTGTCGAGGGAAGGAATTTTATAGATAATGCTTCTGATAGTAGTGGTATAATAATAAATCAGAAAATGGCAGAATTGCTAAATCTGAATGATCCGATCAATTCTCAGCTTCCGAGTACCGATAATTTTGACCCACATCAAATAATCGGGGTAGTTAAAAATTTTCACCATGCCGCACTCTATGAAGAAATTGAGCCTTTAATATTGGCAGTCGATCCGGAACTTGTTTTCTCAGGTCTAACACATTTGAATATTCCCGGAGGAATGAACCCGGTGGTTTTAGTCAAAGTTAATTCAGACAATTTTAGATCTCATATTGCTCAAATAGAATCAGATTTCAATAAGTTATATCCTGGAGAGCCATTTAGCTTTAAGTTTCTCGATGAGACAATCCAGAGACAATACGAGGAGGATGAAAAATTAAGTAAAATGGTTACAGCAGGAGCTCTAATATCGATAATTATTGCTGCTATGGGCTTGTATGCTCTTGTTTCTCTGGCTATCAATAGTAGAACAAAAGAAATAGGAATAAGGAAAGTAATGGGAGCCGGAGCAATGTCTCTTTCCGGAATGTTTAATTCAGAATTTCTGAAAGTTACTATAATTGGAATTTTAATCGCATTGCCAGTTAGTCTCTTCTTTATGCAAAGCTGGCTTTCTTCCTTTATTTATCATGAAGTAAACTGGGTTTGGATTATGGCATTGGCAGCATTTATTGGTATTGTTTTCACAATGATTATAGTGACAATTAATACGCTAAAAGCTGTTTGGTTAAACCCTGTTGACACATTAAAAGACGAATAAATGAGCGTTATACTAAATAATATCAAAACAACTACCAGAGCTTTGCTAAAGCATCGTAATAATACTATTATTAATCTGTTAGGCTTAAGTATCGGTGTTGCCGGAGCACTTATGCTTTTGGTTTTATATTCTCATTTTTCAGGATATGATAAGTACCATGATGATTATCAAAGGATTTTCAGAGTAAATACACATGACAACTTCCGTGGAGAATTATATTATTCGATGGGTGTACAGGCAATATTGCCAACCTCCATTGAAAATAAGATTCCTGAAATAGAAAATTCAGTTTTCTTTTCTGGTGTATATAGTGCAGATAAATTGATTACCATTCCTAAAAAAGGAGGTAATGAAGAATATTTTCAATTAGATGGAAGAGAGAATGTAGCGTATACTTCCGGAGCGTTTTTTGAGATTTTTAGTAGAGAGATTTTAAGAGGAGGTAAAAAGGAAAAACTACTGAACTCAAAAAATGAGGCTGTTATTTCAGAATCAATTGCTTTGAAATGGTTTGGTTCAACTGATGTGATCGGCAACGACTTTATTCTGGATGGCCATGATACATTTGTAATAACCGGTGTAATGGAAGATTACCGTAATGACACAGGTTTTCCATTTGATATTTTCCTTTCATACATAACTATTAAGGAAGAGAAGGAAGAACCAGGGTGGACAAGTTTATATAGTGATGATACATTTTATGTAAAGTTAAAAAATAGTGATAGAAAGGCTACTGTTGATTCCCAGATAGCAAAAATTCTTGAAGATGTTATTGAAGAAGATCCTGCAGATGCCGGTGATAGAAATTTTTACTTGCAACCGCTGGTAGAAACTCATACTGATAAACGGTTTTCAAACTACAATTACAGAACAATATCAGATGGTACCTTACAGTCGCTTATAGTAATATCCATATTGTTGTTATTAACCGCTTGTGTGAATTTTATTAATTTATCGACAGCGGTTGCAAACAAAAGGAGTAAAGAAGTCGGGGTTCGTAAAGTATTAGGTAGTTCCAGGAAGTCATTGGTTATAAGATTTTTGTTAGAAACTTCAATTATTACCCTGGCTGCATTAATGATAGCCTATGTGATTGATATTCTGTTGCTTGGAAAACTTAATGATTTTCTTGAAATAAAAATTGATGCTTCTGTATTTCTTAATGGTAATTTCATTGTTTTTCTAATATTTCTTTGGTTTGTCTTAACCATTTTGGCAGGACTATATCCGGCATTACTATTATCAGGGTTTAAGCCTGCAATTACTCTAAAAGGTAGGTTTAACTACAAAGGCTCTTTCAGTTACAATCTGAGAAGGATATTAGTTGGTAGCCAGTTTTTCATTTCTCAGGCTTTTATTATCTGTACAATCATTATGATTAGTCAGATGTCATTTTTTAAAAATCATGATCTGGGTTATAATAAATCCGGAATAATTGTGATGGATTTGCCTTATCAGGACATCGATAAAGCTGAACAGTTTAAGAATGAAGCATTGAAATATTCGGGTATCACTAATGCTGCATTGGGAATGTCATCTCCAGGCTCGGGGTCTGTTTCAAGCACTGGTATTTCCGTGGAGGGTTCTGATAGATCATATAATGTTCAGGTTAAAGTAGGAGACAAGGATTATATAGATACATATAATTTTCGGATAATTGAGGGAGAGGGACTTGTTAGAACTGATTCAGCAAACAGGTTTGTAGTAAATGAAACTTTTCTAAAAGAGACAGGGTATTCAAATCCCTCCGAAATTATCGGAAAAATGATAACTGTCTGGGGAACTGAAGCTCCCGTAACCGGAGTTGTTAAGGATTTTCATGCTCAAAGTTTAAAGAGAAAGAAAGAACCAATCGTGATGTTAGTCAGGCCTCAACATTATTATCACATTGGTTTTAAAGTTGCAGGAGGTAACATACCCGGTTCAGTAGAACATTTGAAGAAAGTTTATAAATCGATATATCCAAAGTATACCTTTGATTATAATTTCCTTGATGATTATCTGAATGTTACATTTTATGCTGATGATGAGCGGTTGACTACAATTTTCTCAATTTTTTCAGGTGTAGCCATATTTATTGGGTGTTTAGGGTTGTTTGGTTTGATTAGTTACATGGCTGAGCAAAAAATGAAAGAGATAAGCATAAGAAAGGTTCTTGGAGCATCAGAAAATCAGTTGATGTGGGTGTTTTCAGGTGAGTTTCTAAAACTGTTGTTAATATCATCACTTATCTCTTTTCCGGTAAGCTATTTGGTTATGAATAGATATCTGGAGGAGTATGTTTATAAAATTACGATTTCACCAATGTTTTTTGTTGCAGGATTGATTGTGACAGCGCTGATAGCCTTTGGAGCAATAGCCTTTCGTAGTTATAAAACTACCCGGGCAAATCCTGTAGTTGCACTTAAAGATGAATAACAAATACCGCTATGAATAACTACTTTATAAATTCTTTTATTCGGGATATGAAGAAAAACAAAATGTTTTCCTTTATAAATATTATTGGTCTGGCTATAGGCTTTGCTTTTAGTTTATTGGTTCTGGCCTGGGTTCATAATATGTATTCTGTTGATAAGTTTCATAGCAATATCGATAGGCTGTATCAGGTTATGGAGCATCAGACATATTCTGATGGTAGTATTATGACTACCCGATCCACTCCCGGGATATTTGGGCCAGAGTTTCAAAAAGAAATTCCTGAAGTTGAAAAAGCTGCAAGGATGACTTGGTATTATCACATGATCTCTTCATACGAAAAGAATTCCGTTAGGCAGTTAATTCGGCATACAGAACCGGAATTTCTTGAAATATTTTCATTTGAAGCTATTGATGGTATTCCTTCACTATCAGAAACCAATCATGCAGTAATTACTGAAAAGGCTGCTATCGAATTATTTAATAGTAAAAATGTTGTAGGTAAGACATTTACCCTCAATGGTGAAGAAGATTATGAAGTTACGGCAGTTATAAAACTAGATGAGCATAAATCAAGCATTGAGTTTGATGTCCTTATTCCATTTAAGCCATATTTTGAAGCAAATGACTGGATGCACAGTTGGGGTAATAATAATACTTTATGTTATGTCCTACTAGCGGAAAATGCTAATTATAATGATGTCAATAATAAGGTTATAGATTTTATAAAGAAAAGAGAAGAAGGTTCGGTTGTTGAAATTTTTATATACCCTTTCAAAGATGTTTATTTAAAAGGACTATTTAAGGACAAAGTAGAACGTGGAGGACAGGTAGAAAGTTTAAAGATTTTTGTTGTGATAGCAGTTTTTTTGCTAGTTATAGCAAGTATCAACTTTATGAATCTTTCTACAGCACGGTCAGTTAAAAAAGCTAAGGAAACAGGAATAAGGAAAGTAATTGGAGCCAGTAGAATTTCTTTAATCAGAAACTATCTTATATCAACATTTATATATGCTTTGATAGCAATTTTAGTTGGTTTAGTTATGGTTGAATTGATGTTACCCTTCTTTAATTCGATATCTCCTATGGAGATTACCATACCTTATAGTAGTGTGATATTCTGGGTTGGATTATTGGGTGTACTTTTTTTAACTGCTTTGATGTCAGGTATTTATCCTGCTATATACCTTTCGGATTTTAGGCCGGTGAGTGTATTGAAAGGAAAGGTTGAAAAGGGGAAGTCAGCCCTTCGATTTAGACAGGTTCTTGTTGTGGTTCAATTTAGCCTTTCTATTATCTTAATTACAGGTACAATGTTTACCTACCAGCAAATAAATTATATAAAGAATAAGAATATAGGCATGGATAAAGACCGGATTTTATTTTACTTTCCACATAGTACTTTTTACGAAAAATTTGATATCTGGAAAAACCAAATCGAGGATATGCCAGGGATAGAATCTGTTTCCAGAGTTGATCAAAATCCCATAAGAGTAGGGAACAGTACCGGAGATCCGGAATGGGATGGGAAAAATCCGAATGACAAAGTTCTTTTTGATGTGATGAATGTTGGCAAGGATTTTAATAAAACCATGGGGATAAAAATTGATAAGGGTAGATCCTGGGATGGCCGTAATACAGATTCTCTAGATTTTGTAATCAATGAGGAGGCTGCAAAATTAATGGGGATGAAAAACCCTATTGGTGAAAACCTTTCATTTTGGGGTAAAAAAGGGACTATTATAGGAATGTTTAAAAATGTTCATACTGGTTCATTAAAGCGTCCGATTGCTCCTACAATATTAAATTTTGATCCGAAGAAAACTTACCGTACAGTTATTAAGTTTAAGCCCAATGAGGAGACTGCAGCACTAGAGTCTATGAAGGCTATTCATTCTAATTATGATAAAATCACACCCTTCGATTATGAATTTATGAATGAGGCATATAACAAACTTTATAAAAATGAGGAAGTAATTGGAAAATTATCAGGGGTGTTTACAATAGTTGCAATAATTATTTCTTGTTTGGGATTATTTGGATTAGCTTCTTTTTCGGCAGAACAAAGAACAAAGGAGATTGGTATTAGGAAAGTATTGGGTAGCTCAGTGAAAAGCATTGTTTTGAGTTTCAATTCTTCATTTATAAAGCTTGTTTTCATTTCTACAATTATTGCAATTCCTATAATTTATATTTTGCTTAAAAATTGGCTTGAAAATTTCACTTATCACCTACCATTAAATGCCCCAGTGTTTATTTTGGGCGCTTTTGTGGCATTTCTGGTGGCCATTATTACAGTTACTTATCATGCCTTGCGAGCCGCTCAAACGAATCCTGTTAACGCGTTAAAATCTGAATAAGAATATGATTGAATTACAAAATCTCGATAAATACATTGATGCAAAATTTCAGAGAATATATATGTTGAAAGCGATTGATCTAAAAATCAATCAGGGAGAGTTTTTAACAATAATGGGGCCTTCCGGAGCAGGGAAGTCTACGTTGCTTAATATTCTTGGGATGCTTGATGATGCCTCGGAAGGAAAATATAAGTTAGATGGAAATGATATATATTCCTTAAAAAGCAAGCAGCGAAGTGAATTGGCTAAGACTTATTTTGGGTTTGTATTTCAGGCTTACCATTTGATTGATGAGCTAACTGTATATGAAAATATTGAAACACCATTATTATATCGCAAGGTGCCTTCTAAGGAAAGAAAATCTATGGTGGCAGAAATGCTTGACAGGTTTAATATGGTTGCAAAAAAAGACCTCTTTCCAGATCAGCTTTCAGGTGGTCAGCAACAGTTGGTTGGTGTGGCAAGGGCAATAATCGGGAAACCTAAAATTTTATTGGCCGATGAACCTACAGGTAATCTTCATAGCAAACAGGCAGCCGAGGTGATGGAAATATTTAAACAACTGAACGAGGAGGATGGAACAACGATTATCCAGGTTACTCATGACGAGAAAAATGCATCTTATGGAAATCGTATTGTGGAATTAGTAGATGGTAGGATAGAAAATGATTACAAGACACAACATATAAAGAGCAATTATTAAGTTCGATTAATACAGCCCGGTTAGCGCTTTGCCAGCAATTATTACCGGGCTGTTATTTTCTTATACTTTCACAACCATTTTTCCTTTGTTATCTCCGAAAAATAATCCTAGAAATGCATTCGGAATATTATCGAATCCTTCAACAACTGTTTCTTCATATTTAAGCTTGCCCTCGCTTAACCATTCCGCTATTTGCTTAATACCTTCACCAAACTGTTTTTGAAAATCAGAAACAATAAATCCCTGTAGTTTTACGCGACGAGTAAGATAAATGCTTTCTAAGCGAGGACCTACCGGAACTTCTTTTACATTATACAATGCAATTTGTCCGCAGAGAGAAACCCTGGCAAAATCATTTAAAAGTAAGGTTACAGCATCTGATATTTCTCCACCTACATTATCGAAATAGATATCAACTCCATTAGGACATGCCTCGCGTAAATCTTTTTTGATATCTGTTGAAGTTTTATAATTAATAGCAGCATCAAATCCGAATTTCTCTTTCAACATTGCTACTTTTTCATCACTTCCGGCAATTCCAACTGCTCTGCAGCCATTGATTTTAGCAATCTGACCAACAATTGAACCCACAGCACCTGCAGCCCCGGAGACTACTACAGTATCTCCTTCTTTAGGTTCACCGATTTTCATAAGTCCAAAATATGCTGTTAACCCTGGCATACCCAGAATTCCAACATAGTAGCTTGGAGGTGCCATGTTTGGATCTATTTTTCTTAATACTGATGCATCAGATACCTGATGTTCTGCCCATTTTAACATTCCAAAAACTGTATCTCCAATATTGAAGTTTTCTGATTTGCTTTCTTCAACTACAGCTATTGCTCCACCTTCAAGTGGCTTATCAACTTCAAAGGGTGCTGTATATGACCTTGCGTCATTCATTTTACCACGCATATACGGATCAACCGAAAACCATGTTGAACGAAGTAATACCTCTCCATCTTTTAATTCCGGAGTTTCTACTGTTTCAAATTTAAAGGTTGAATCGTCTGGCATTCCTTTTGGCCTGGCGGCAAAAGTTATTTGTCTGGTTTGCATGTTTATGGATTGTTTGGTTACATAAATACGTTATTCTAAAAATAAGTTTAATTATTGATAATTACCCTAACAAAGTGTATTTGTATTCGTTCAATGATCTAAGAGCCAAAATCCAGATCGGATTTATTCTATTTGATAATTAACTTAAAAATCTATTAACCATGGCACATTTAAGACTGGGTGACCTTGCACCTGATTTTACAGCACAAACTACCGAAGGCCAAATAAGTTTTCATGAATGGCTAGGAGACTCCTGGGGAGTGTTCTTTTCTCATCCTGCAGATTTTACTCCTGTTTGTACTACAGAATTAGGGACAGTTGCCCGTTACCGTAATGAATTTGATAAAAGAAATGTTAAAACTATCGCTTTAAGTGTAGACCCATTAGATCAACACAAAGAATGGATCAAGGATATCAATGAGGTAAACAATACTACTGTAGATTATCCGATTATCGCTGATGAGGATAGAAAAGTTGCTGAGTTATATGATATGATTCATCCAAACTCAACTGAAAATGCAACTGTAAGATCAGTCTTCATTATTGGTCCTGATAAAAAAATTAAACTGACATTGACCTATCCTGCTTCAACAGGTAGAAACTTTGACGAAATTATCAGGGTTATTGATAGTTTACAGCTTACTGCTAACCAATCTCTGGCAACTCCTGCAAATTGGAAAGAAGGTGATAGAGCAGTAATATCGCCATCCGTGAGTAAGGAGGAAGCAGATAAGAAATTTCCTGGTTATGAAACTAAAAAACCTTATTTGAGATTAACAAAGGCAAGCAAAATCTAACCGAATAGTAAAATAAAAAAGCCCTTATGAACATTAAGGGCTTTTTTATTTATTATTAAATCAGAAATCGAATAAATCCTATTTCCTAATTGTAATAGTTTTACCTTCTTCTAATGTATCATAAAATTCTAATGTAGAATCTTCGGCATTCCACTTGTATTCCTCGGTCAATCTAACAGGATTAGAATCTAAGCCATGAACAATTATTTTGTAAACCCTGGATTCCGGATTTCCTTTGTAGCCTTCGCCCTTGGTTTCGTAATTGAATGTTATCTTATCATTGTCACCAGTTGTTGAAATAGAAACTACTTGATATTGATTATTCTCCAGGCTACCTCTCGATTTTCCATCGTCAAAGAAAATGTTTTGACTTGAAGATGTCTGATCGTAGTAATAATGGATATTGACCGTATCTGTTTTATAGATATCCGTTGAGTGAATTAGGTCTGTGGTTGGTAAAATACTTCCGGATTTTACAAATACGGGAATGTTTTCCATGGTTACAGGGATTTCAACCCATTGTCCACCTTTGTATTTCTCGTTATTCCAGAAATTATACCAATTCCCTTCAGGAAGATAGACTTTCCTTGAGCTAACTCCCGGATTTAATATCGGAGCAACCAGCAAGTTTTTCCCCCACATATATTGGTTATTTAAGGTGTCTGAAACCTCTGGATATTCAACAAACATAGGTCTTGCCAATGGCATTCCGGTTGTCGCGTTTTCCCAAGCTAGTGTATAGTTATATGGTAGCATTTTATAGCGAAGGTCGACAAATGGCTTAACATTATTTTGAACCTCATTATTCCACATTACTGGTTCAGCTGGTGCCGAGTTATCTGCGTGTGGTCTGAATATTGGAGTGAATGTAGCAAATTGCACCCATCGGGTATATAGTTCAGGATCGCCTTTCTCAACAAATGTAAAACCACCTGCATCTGAATGCATGTAACCAATACCTGAAAGTCCCATACTAAGCATTATCGATGGTTGGGGCTTAAGGCCTGACCAGTTTCTTCCGACATCACCAGACCAGGGAATAAGCCCATATCGCTGGGTACCCGCAAATCCTGCTCTTGCCAATAGAAATAGTCTTTCGTCAGGATAATCTTTAGCGAAGCCTTCAGACATCATTTTAGCCCATTCGTGGCCATAAATGCCATGAACTTCATAACCCATTCCTGTTTTATGCAAAATTGAATCCGGATGAGTTTCTGGTTCTCCTAAATCTACCCACCATCCATCTACACCATATTCTTTAAGTCTCTTATACTCATTCCACATCCATTTTTTTGCTTCAGGATTGAAAATATCTAGAATACCTCCATTGCCGAAGTAAAAATTTGGTAAGTCATATGTTGAACCATTTTTATCGTATGCCAATAACCCGTTTTTTGATAAGTACTCGTAATTTCTTGATTTTTTAGTGAAAAAAGGTTCGGTAATTAAAACTGTCTTTACACCTTTATCTTTAAAATTTGAAATCATTTGTTTCGGTTGAGGCCATAAACTTAAATCCCAGTTTAAATCACCCATTTTACCATCCTCTATCTCCGGACCAAACCAATATATGTCAAGAATGATAGCATCGGTTGAGTATCCTGCTTTTATCGATTTATTGAGAATGGTTTCAGCTTCATTTTGATTCTTGTATCCAAACCTTGATTGGAAATTACCCATTGCCCATAACGGAGGAAGGGGCTGTTTCCCGGTTAATGCAGTATAGTTACCTATTAACTCTTTAAAAGAATTTCCATTAATGAAATAGAATGACATATTCCCTTTGTAACTGCTATATACAAGTTTGTCGTTTTGACTCTTACCGATATCAAAAAATGCTTTTGAAGGGTTGTCTATTAGCATCATATAGTCATTAGAAGACATCCAATGTGGTATTGAATAATTTAATTCTGTAGCACCCTCACCATATGCATATTGAGGTTTGTTATATGCCAGAAATGAATGACCTCTTCTGTTCATTGGTATTGCCCTGAAACCTGTGCCATATATCGATTCTTCAGGTCTTAGGGTGAATGAAGTTGCCAGGGAATCTCCAAACCTGGTTACTCCTTTTGTAGTCATCTTTAGTTTACCATCAATTGTAAAATAGCTGGCCTTAAAAGGAGATTTATTAATTACTAATTTGATTTTTTCTGTTTTAGCAGTGATAATGCTATCGGTTTCAGAAACTTCCATTTGAATTGACTGATTTAAAACCGGCGCATAAACATCAGAGGATTTGATTAGTGAATCTTCGAAAGAAATTTTAATAATGTCGTTAGAAATAGCCTGGATTATATAATTACCATTAGAGGTTTCTATAGTAATTTTTTCTTTTTGAATTGGTCTATCAAGCGTATCTGTAGGTGAGCATCCCGAAAGAAATCCGAGAATTAAAAGTGGTAAAATAATATATCTCATGTTTTATTTAGGTTATACCTGGCTAATTTATAAAAAGAAGTTAGAAATTATTATCAGGTTCTAAAATATCATATGATTTTCTGTATTTGTATCTCAATAAACTATAGCGAGCATTTATGGGTATGAATTTTAGCTTTTTAACAGGAATTCAAGGACTAAAAATAAGCTAAATGGGTGAGGTCGAGAATCTATAAATATTTTTTATAATTATTTTAAGTATTAATTGAATTATTTTTAAACATATGTAAGTTTTTAAGCGTTACATTAAATACCTAAGTTTATTGTTCCGCCTAAACCAGCTAATATGTTTAAGATAAAGACAGACCGGTTCATCCTTTATGTATTATCTGCAATATGCATTCTGATGATGGCATTTTCCTTTCTTGCACTTTCTGATATTTACAATAGCAGTAAAATAGATTTAACCACTGAATGGAATATAGTCAGATGGTCTTTCATTTTAAATGTTTCCTTGGTAGGTTATTATGCATATTGTTTTTTGAAACGCCAAGTTTAATTAGTCAACCTTTCTTAATATTAGTTTATTCGTTTTTCTTTTTAGTTTCGAGCTAATTAGAACTAGTCCTTCTTTTGTGTTGGTTTTTAATATTTCTGAATGAATTTGAGTCCCTTCAGTTAAAGGGTAATTTGGGATAGTTACTTTGATTACCGTGGTGGTGTATTCACAATTTGAGGTGTACTTGATAGCAGACTTAACTATATAACGCCCATTTTCATAGTATTCTGTTACATAATCGTCTTGGAATTCAATTCTATAACCTATTGATGGTTTTTCTTCTTTAAGCATATGGATAAACTGATTTTTATTTAGAATTGAGCAATTCGGAATAGAATCAGTCTCTACAAACCAGTTAGTGTTTTGAGCATTTATCAAGAGGGGTGAGTTGAAAATTATTAGTAAAAAAATAATGCGTAAAATCATGATTTAGGTAGTTAAAGTTTAAAAAATCTAATCCAATATTTATTTATAACCTCTCTATAGGAGAATTTATGATGTTTAACGAAATCATTTTAAAAAATAGCCTACTTGTATAGAAAAATAGGCTTAAATGTCTAAATTTAATATTAAGAGCTATTTCCCAGTTTTGCAAAATACTATTAATCAATTGATAGCATTGGTCTGAAATCAATAGTAAAAATTCTATTATTCAAACTAACTAACAAACTAATGCAATCATGAAAGTTTCACACCTTACCACACCCACAATTTTCAAATCCAGAATTGATTTGAAGTGTTGTTTGCTTGTCATATTCTTAATATTGACAGGAGGATGTACCAATGAGCCTGACGAATTTGTACCCACCGGCAAAATGAAGGTTGACGGTTTTGTTTGTTGCGATGGCGACAAAGAGCTTAACCAACAACTTCTCAAGGAAATCAATGAAGTAAAAGCTTCAGTAGCCCAACTACAAAACTATAATATTGCCACATACATGGGTTGGGATAATGATTTAACAGATTATGTACCTAACATGGGCCATCACTTTGCAAAAATGTCTGAAATTGATGGGGAGTTTAATCATAGAGTTCCTGAAGTTTTATTATTCATTCCGGGGCAAAATGGCAAATGGTCATTTGTTGGTGTTGAATATCTGGTTCCAACCGCATTAAGTCCTGATCCTCCTGAAGGTTTTACAGGTGATCTGGATAAATGGGTTGTTGTTGGACCATTCTGGGCATTACACTTATGGATAAAAGTTGAAAACCCGGATGGAATTTTCCACCCGACAAATTCCAGGATCCCATGATTGATCTAACCCCGGTTCTTCAATCGGGGTTTTTTTATATTCATAATTTTTTACTCCACAGATCATTGAAATTCATTAACTTATATGTCTATTACTTCTAATAGTAATCAATAAATCTGAACGCAAAATTTATTTTGGTATCAAATTTGGTTTCTATCTCAAAAATTAAGTTATGAAAAATTCTATGTTGTTTATTCTTTGTATTATGTGTTTAATTGGATGTAAATCAAATAGCACATCAGATAATAATCAGTCTTATTCTGGAGATAATAGTAATGTTTCGGTAGACTGGGATGGTAGATACCTTGGTGTATTACCTTGTGCAGATTGTAATGGGATTAAAACCACAATTGACCTGAATAAGGACAAGACATTTTCTATGAGTACAGTTTATCTAGGAAAGAGTGATCAAACATATACCCATAATGGTTCATTTGAATGGTATGATAATGGGAGTAAAATTAAATTGAAAAGTGAGGATATGGATGGTGCGTTTATTGTTGGGGAAAATCAACTTATTCATTTAGATAAGGAAGGAAATCGTATTGATGGTGATATGGGTGATAAATATGTTTTAAAGAAATTGGATATGAGTACAATGAAAGAGTTAACAGATAATAAATGGAAGTTAACCAGATTACTCGGAAGAGATATTGAAATTGAAGGTGATAAAGATGTGTTTCTTGAATTTGATGCCTCTGAAAGCAGGGTTAGTGGCTTTGCGGGGTGTAATAATTTTTTTGGAACATTTATTTGGGAAGGGGATACCAGAATAAGATTTTCACAAATAGGAAGTACTCAGAAAATGTGCATTAAAAACATGGAGATAGAATCTGATCTTTTGAAAGCCCTTCAAAACACTGATTCATATACGATAAATAATGGAGTATTAAGTATAAGTAAAGCAAGAAGAGCTCCTTTTGCACAATTTCAAAAGATGTAATCTATTGATCATTTAGTTTATCGATTAGAGTACATAGCGTTTTTTGTAAACTAATAATATCTTTTGCAGGTATATCGGGTGATGAAAGTTGGTTGACTAACTTATCTGGTATACCTGCTGCTTTATTTTTAAGTTTTTTGCCCTCTGATGTTAGAGTTACAAATACTGACCGTTCATCAGCCTCAGACCTTTTTCTGCTAATAAGCATAGATTTCTCCATTCTCTTTAATAATGGAGTTATCGTATTAGTCTCTAATATCAGTTTCTGACTAATATATTTTACTGAAACATTATCTTTTTCCCAAAGAACAAGTAAAACCAGGTATTGTGGGTAAGTGATTCCTAGTTCATCTAGTAATGGTTTGTATGCTTTAGTAATTAGTCGGGAGGCAGCATACATTGGAAAGCATATTTGGTTACTTAATTTCAGTTTTTCTTCAGTTTCCATACCATTAAATTTTAAATACCTGAAAATTAAACAAGACTTAATTCTACATTGATGTTTCCTCTGGTTGCATTTGAAAAAGGGCAGATTTCATGAGCTGATTCTAAAAGTTTTTGAGCTACATCTTTATCTACACCATCAATTTTCACATTGATTTTTGCGCTTATGGCGTAAGTGTGATTTTCTGTCTTATTTAAAGCAACAGATACATTAGTCTTAGAGTCAATTTTCAATTTTTGCATTGAAGCAACAATATTTAAAGCGCTATCAAAACAAGAGGCATATCCACATGCAAATAGTTGTTCAGGGTTTGTGAAATCTCCTTTTTCTCCTCCGACTGATTGAGGAAGTCTTACTTCTAAATCTATTACTCCATCTTCGGATTTTACCTGACCGTTTCTTCCACCAGTAGCTGATGCTGTTGATTCATATAGTGTTTTCATGTTGTGTTGTCGTTTAAGTTTAAATCGTAAACGATTTAATTTAACTAATGTTTTTGATAGTAGGTAAGAATTATTGGCAAATTAGTTTGTTATTAAGGAGGTAATTGTGTGTTTTAAATGTCTGGAAATTGATTTTGGATTTAATTTATCCATATGCCCTCCAATTCCCCAAATAGCTACTTTCCTTTCAGTATTGCCACAGTTGGGACATTTCCTAGTGATTCTTAATGTATAATTTGGACAAATGATATGCCTAAATATTTGACCTTATAAAATCAATAGATGAATCTTAATGCCTTGTTTATTTTTCTAAAGTTGCTTCGATTTAAAACTATATAAACTTAGGCATATTTTCACCAATAGAAATATTATTGTAATCAAGCTCATTATTCAAAAAATGATTACAATAATATGAACTTTCTTTTAATTTTTACAATCCCTGGTCACCGCAGTTTTCACAATATAGGGTATTGATTAGTTTATTATTTCGATATTGAAAACTAACTCCTCCTTGAGATTTTGGAGTAAAGAACTGACAGAATCGATCCTGATTTCTAGATAATGCTTTTCTTATCAATATGTCTGATAAATTGTTTTCAGGGATTCTGTTATTCACTAAAAACAGACGTAAATAATAGAATAAAACATCTTCAGATACACCATGTGTATTAACAACCGGGTTTAAGATATTTAAAGCGGTTTTAAATTCACCATTATAAGTTAATGCCTTTGAAATACTAAAGATTTCATTTTCATTAAGCGCAGTTGTATTATTATAAGCTATTATAGTTCTAATAGTTTGATCAATTTGATCAAACTCTTTTTTCTGAATTTGCTTCTGTACAACAGCCAAATAATAATTTATCTTAAGTTGCGCTAAAACAGATTCTTGAATATCAGAATTATTCATTGATTGGATTTGATTAAAAAGAACTTGCTGTTCTTCTGGTGAATAATCTGTAGAAATCCAGTTTTTAATTTTGAGGGTCGCAAGGTTGAATTTAATCTTCCAATTGGCTGAACATGTATTTGATATCTTATTATAATTATCGATAGCTTCTTTATTACTAATTATATGATGATCCAGTTTAAAAAGGATATCATTGTTTAATAATCTAATATTTGATTCTTCTATTGGAATTAATAGATTATTTATAAATCCAAGAGGTAGTCTACCTTCTTTAACTTCTTTAAAAAAATAATTCTGTATTTGTAAGGCTTGGTCAATATCTTGACTTTCAATTGATTGTTCAAATAGTTGTACTAGTTGATTAGGATTATTTATAACATTATTTTTAACTCGCAGGTCAAGCCTGATTTCTGCATATCTTTGTTTACTTAATATAGGCTCTAATTCTAATAATAATTTCCTGTCTTTCTTAAGTTTTTCTTTTACTTGCTCTTGTGATAACTTTTTCAGGAACTCAAATTTTGTATTTGATATTGATTTTGCGAATTCCTTCCAGTTTTCTGACGCTTTTATATGTGGATGTATTTTTAACGTCTGATATGATTCAAGGGCTTCGGTAATACTTTTAGCTCTGGCAAATTGTAAATCAGTATTTTCTCTTACTGTACCTTCAACTGAAGAAAATGCTTCAATCCAAATATCAGTAATATCATAGTTTGATATTTGAAGTGAATCGTATAATTCTTGAATTTCTGATGTATTGTATCTTGATTTACCCTTTTTGAATGGAATCTTAAAGTAAATTGATTTATCAAATGAAAATGCATTTATCTCAGTGTTGCTAGTAATGGTATCCCAATACAGTTTTGTTGGAATAAAATTTCTTGTTTCCTGAAGAACTCCCGGATTGGTTACATAATCACAAAGTGCCTTTTTTTGTAAAATCATTAAGTTACACTCAACATTACCTGCATCTAATGAATTTGGTATTGTTCCTACACTAACGACTACTTTATTCTCTTCATTGATTGTGTAACTATTTAATAATTCATTTTTATACACCGGCTCAATCATCATTCCCTTACTAGGCCATGAACTTGGGATATTATCTATGCTCTCACAAGAATATTGATCCTGATCTATAATATCTATTGCAATACCGTCAAATGTATCATCAAATAGTAACTGAAAATATTCCTCACTTGGGAATAAGAGTTTAATCTGCCTGTCTATGACTTCCAGATCGAAAACCATGTCATTTGGTAATGATTCTACTATGATATTATATTCCTTACAACGATCTGATAATAAGCCTTTTGATCCTTTGATGTTATCTCTGAAATCATTGTTTTGGCATATGCCAATACCATAAATAAAAAATACAATAATGGTTAAAAATACCTTGTTCATAATCAATAAATTGAATCAAATTGTTGGTTGATATCCCTTACAATTGCTGGCCTGGTATTAAAGCATTATTATTTTTAGAATTGAAGTTAGCAAAAAATAGCCTCAACAAATTCCATTAAAAATTATAAAATATCTTGAATGAGTATAATTGCTGCTAATATCCTAAATACTTTTTTAAGAATCAAATTTGGTTGTAAAATATTTCAAATATTTATAGGTATCTGACAATTTCTTAGCAGAGGTAGGTCTGTAAATGTGATTTTTATTATCGTTAATAAGCTATAATGATGTGCGTTAGACGGCTTTGTATGAGCCTGATTATCAGATAAGAGGGGGAGGGGATTCAAGACATATTTAATTCAAAATCTAATTCAGAATTAAATATGTCTTGATTTAAATTTAAGGATTCATATTTTCAAGTTCTTCAAGTTTGCTTTTTGCATTCTCGTTGTCCGCATCTAACTCAAGAACTTTATTATAAAACTGTTTCGCAATATCGTAATTTCCGGCAATCATATTTGCTTCTGCATAGCTATCGTATACGTTTGGTTCGTATGGAAATATAAATGTATTAAACAGGAATACAGTTAAAGCCTCATCAATCCGGCCTGCATCTAATAAAACGTATCCTAATGTGTTTAATTCCCTCGATTTACCAGATTTATAGTAGCATTCAATTACATGCTTTCTCCTCTCGTTGTCTATTTCTTCAAGTGTGTTATTTTCAAAGAGATCCAACATATAGTTTGCAGCTCTGTAATTTGGATTTGATGGATAGCCAAGTGCAATCTGAGCCAGATCAGTTTCCAGATCATTCACCGGATATTCTACTATGCGCGCAATTTCATTTTCATTATTACGAAATATGAAAGTAGGTACCCTATGAATTTTTAACCCTTTTTCTTCTTGATTTGGACCTTGTTTATATTTTCCTTCAACCCCATTATCATATAATGCAATTAGTTTTAGGTTACTTTCTTTAAGTCCTAATTCCCTCCATAGTTTAATGAATTTTGGAACATAGTTTTGACTATCACCACACCAACTACCGAAGTAAATTTCTACTTTAGTATCATTTAATTTACTGGCCCATTCAGTATCTTTTTCTGAAAGGGTAAATTCTTCAGCGCTAGAAAGGTACCAGAAAGAATATGTTGTGTCCGTTTCCAGCATTTTAATTGGGATTTCTCCGATAAGGTGCTTTTCTCCTTTTTCATTGGTATAAGTTAAATTCTCTTGCGAGATAATAGGGAGAGAAAATAAAATTAGTGTTAGTGTGAGTAATTTTTTCATATGGTTGATTATGATTTTTAGGTAATCTTAATCAATCACCTTTACTATCAATAGTATTATTTGTTAATAAACTATAAATAATCTATGAGTTTAATTTTTTTAATTCATTCACTTTAAATAACTATTGACTAAATAGTTCTCTGCAGAAAATTTGTTTATTAATTGATAGGTAAAATAGAATAAAGTGGTAAACTAAAAAGTTCTTCCCATAAAAAATAATAAAGCAGAAATTGTTCCTAATGCAGTTATTATTCCACCAACAATTAATTTTGTTCGTTCAATATTTTTTAATTCGGCTTCAGCTTTTCGTTGTAACTGAGAGTCGATGTATCGGATAATTGCTTTGATGTCTTGTTCATCTAAGCCCTTTTTTATCATATCTTCTCTAACTAAATCCAAATCAAAATCAGGATTTTTAGCTTGGCTTAAATAGTCTTCTATAAGTTTTGCTTTATTCATTATTGATAAAGTGATAAAAATAAATTGGATTCTAAAATAGGTGACTACCACAAAAAATCAAAATGAAAATTTTCATATTATCAATTACTTAAATTATAAATCAGAGATTGTCTTTATATAAAATCATTATTGAGTCTATTACAGCTTCCTCAAATCCTGAGTAATTCTTTTTATAATTTATTAGTATCTTTTCAAAAATCGGGATGTAGATGAATTGTCTTTTTTCCAGATAGTCTTTTCTTAAGACATTGTATTCATTTATAGTGGTGTTGTTTTTGGCTATTATTAACTCTACTGTTCTAATAATATGCTCATTTATTACGGTATTCCAATTATTGTATCCTTGGTCATACATTTGTTCTTTAATAGGAGTCATTAAATGGGAGGTAGCATTAATCAGTGAGTCTGGTATTGATGCCCACGCTTTATGAATAAAAGAGTGACCAAATTCATGAATACTCAGTTCTCTTAATTTTATTTCATTTTTAAATCCCATATTTAACGAATCTGGGTTTGAAATAACTTGAAAGTCTAAAGCACCAAAGACATTGCATATTCCTCCATCCGGATATTTTAGGCCAAACCCCATAGTTTTTGGTAATGTCAGACTAGGTATAAGGTGATATGAATTATATTCATTTGAAAAGTAGTTTTCCAGACTTGAAATGAAATCATACTTTGGTTTAGTCTGTTCAATTTCGGTGATGGCTTTCTGATAAAAAAAATCACATTCGTTTAGATACTGATCAAAATTTATTTCTTCGTAAAACTCATTAAGTTCTGAAAGAAATATTGATGCATTTTGGTAGGCTGAAACTGAATCTTTATCAATAGAAAAATCAATATAAAATTGAAGAGGTAGATCAGAAGGTATATCTGCATTTGGGAAATCCTGAACTCTTATCAATAGGTTTAGAATCTTATCAAGCCATAAATGGTTGGCTACAGAAATGGCCTTTTGTAAGTGTTCAGAATTGAATTTGGAGTGGTATTTTTTATAAAATGAATAACCGTAATTATGCCATTCTTTTTTAGGAATCTCCTTTCCATTTATGTTAATAGTCTTGTCTTCAATCCCTTCAGTTTCAAAACCAATGAAATAAATGAATCCAATGAATTCGACATTTTTTTCAAAATGGATTTTTAGCTTTGGATTAGTGATGTTTTTCTCCTGGGCAATTGATGATAAGCTGCAAAAAATAAAAATAATTATTTGTAGTAATGGTTTCATAATGTGAAATGTTTTTTGCCAAATAAGCGTCTAATTTCATTTCGCATCGACCTGAAACACGTTTTCATACCTCCTGAATCATGTTATTGGACTTCTTTTTTGTTAGGGTCAGGGTTAAAGTACTCTTTAGGGCTCTTTCCTTTGATATCTTTAAAGGCTTGATTAAAAGAAGACTTGGAATTAAATCCAGCATCCATAGCAATTCCAAGTAGTGTTTTATTTTTTAATTCACCATTGTTTATTTTTTCTATTACTTCATTGATTCGATGGTGGTTAATGTATCTTCTGAAATCCGTACCATAATATGTGTTTATCAATTCTGAAAGATCTCTTGATTTTATATTAAGTTGTTCTGCTGCATTTTTAATAGTAAGCCTGGGTTGTAAATAGATCTTTCTGGAAGTGAATTCTTCATTTATTCTTCCCATCTCTGTTCTTGCTTCAATTGAACTATCTGCAAAAGATGTTGTTCTGATTAGAATTGGCGGGAGGTCAAAAAAATCAGGACTGAAAAAGGATATGTAGCCTAAAGCAAAAATGATCAGGCAAAGTAATAATACCGAATAACTGAATAGGGGCAAGTTAATTACTGCTTCAAGAAACCAGAATATGGTAATTAATACCAGGATGAGATAGAATACAGATATTTTGATCAGGTGTTGATATGATTTGGTGCCAGGAATAGTTTTTATTGAATTACGTAGCGCATTAATATCTATTCCATTTATA
Organism: Marinigracilibium pacificum; assembly: GCF_012926615.1. GTDB lineage: Bacteria > Bacteroidota > Bacteroidia > Cytophagales > Cyclobacteriaceae > Mangrovivirga > Mangrovivirga pacifica. The sequence goes on from NZ_JABBNU010000011.1 coordinate 82,783, forward strand.
AAAAGAACAATTATAACTGACAATAAAGGGAGCAATTCTGTAAACCAAAACCATAAGGAGTTTCTGAATAATGATATTTGACTGCCTGAATATTTATTGAAGAAATAGGAGCCAAACTCTGAAATGATTTCGATAATAGAAGGTATAAATAATAATTTGTGCCAACCTTCAATCTTAAATTTTGCTTTGGTAGTTAGTTTTCCAAAAAGAAAAAGAGCCGGAGGGATAATTAAGAAAGATGAAAAAACCCAAAATGGAAAAATATCCGGATCATTAGTTCTTTTTGTAATTACAGCCCAACCGGTTAAAATTTCCAGAGCAAACACTAAGGTTATCAACCCCAGGAATAGGTTTTGTTTCTTTTTAAGTACTCCGGAAGTGATTAAACCAAGACTCAAAATTATGCCCTGACTTCCTGAAATTAATAATATGGTTTGAAATTCAGACAAATTATAGATACTTTTCAAATTGAAAAATACTCAATAATTGATAACTATATTATTTTCCTAATTTTAATTTTTGGTTGGCTAGAGAATCATCTTAATAAAATTATTGTAATTTAAATTTAAACATATTACCCCAACAACCTTTCTTTAACTTCCTTAATGAAATTTCTTCCTACAGGTATATGTTGCCTCCCTATCAATAACATATTTCCTTCCATTTCATCTACTTTAGACATGTTTGCAATAAAACTTTTATGTACTCTGTAAAAATCATGAGATGGGAGTATTTCACTTACTGTGTTTAAATTATGATGTGTAATAAGGCTTTTATCAGGTGTTACTATTCTGATATAATCCTTAAGACTTTCAATCCACATTATCTCATCAAAAAAGACTTTAACTTGCTTTTTGTTTACTTTAAAGAATGTAAATTCAGCAACATCTTCTTTATCTTGCTCTCCTGATCTTGACGAATAGGCTTTTCTAATTCTTTCTACAGAATCCATAAATCTACTCATGGAAATAGGCTTAACAAGGTAATCTAATACTTCCAGCTCAAACCCTTCAACTGCATATTCCTTATAAGCAGTTGTTAATACGACTAATGGTTTACTTTTTAGAGTTCTGAGAAGATCCAGGCCACTTAATTCAGGTATATTGATATCCAGAAATAAGACATCAATTTTTTCGTGTTGAAGAATATTATAAGCTTCAAGTGCATTGTCTGATGTTTTTACGATCTCCAGATCATCAACATGCTCAATAAATCGTTCAATTATCTTTACTGCAAGAGGTTCATCGTCTACAATTAGGCACTTCATTTTCTTTTTAACGGTATTTTTAATCTTAAAAAATAGGTTTGCTGATCTTCTTTTATATCGAGTGAATAATTTTTGCTAAATAATAATTCAAGGCGTTTACGGACATTTTCATTGCCAACACCACCAACTTCAATTGCTGATGATTTTAACTTTTGCTTAAAATTATGTGATTTAAATATCAAATGGTTATCTGTTACCTCAATTGTTATTTTAATTGGTATCATCCCCTCATTGTTTTTACCGGCATGCTTAAAGGAATTTTCTATAAAAGGTAATAAAGTTAGTGGTGGAATTAAATCACTTTCATTTCCTTCGGTTCGCGAATAGTTAAGACTTAATTTATCACCATATCTTAATTTTACCAGTTCAACATAATTATCAAGTTGATCAAAAGCATTATTTGTTGATACAAATTCTTCTTGAGAACCATATATAACATACCTCATCAAATCGGATAGCCTGATTATCATATCAGCAGCTTTGTCAGACTTTACTAGAACAAGAGAGTATAAATTGTTGAGTGTATTAAAGAAAAAGTGTGGTTGAATCTGAGATTGTAAAAAAGCCATTTCGGCCTGCATCTTCAGACGTTCTAATTCTCTTGTTTTCTTTTGAAAATTCACCCAGTCGACTCCTAATTTTAACGCAGTTGTCAATCCTACCACATAAAGTTCACCAATAAACACTGCAAGGATATAATTGCCTCCAAATAATTCAGCTGGTTGACCCGATTCTTTCCATATTTCTGTAGTTACAAATTCATAAGTAATAACAATTCTGATTATTGAAATGACCAGTGTTGATAACATCAGAAATATAAAATACCATCCCCAATATTTAGGGATCAACCTTGGAAGCAGAAAATACAAGTTAAAGTAAACAAGTATAATATGTAAGGGGAACTCAACCAGATTTGACTCTAATGAGTATTGATAATCATCAAAATATGATCCCCATCTGATCAAATTAAAAGTAAAATAGATCAGCCAAAAAATAGTATGTTGTACCCAAGTTGTCTTTAAAAAGTCCTTCATCGAAGATTCTTTTGTAAGATTATTTCCAAGGGTAAGATAATTGGAAAATGTCATCTTTCTAAAAATTAGCAAGAAGGAATATGTATATTTTATCTGTTAACAGAAAAGTTTTTTATCTATACTGTTCTATTTTGTAGCTGAAGTGTATTTTGCACTATTTTTTAAGTTCGCAATCGGTTGAAATGTTGTTTAGCGAATAGAATTGCAGTTTAGATAATTTTTTAAGCAGGTTGGCGAATAAATTTTTTGTCTGTTTTTTCTCCTTCTATATTGGTTTTGAAGCAAAAATGAAAAAGCGTCTTTTTCTTCTAAAACCTAAAACACAAATACCAATGAAAAAATTATATTTAATGTGGGTAATGGTTATTCTGACCTCCCTGACTGCCTGGGCTCAGTCTACTGTAACAGGTACAGTCAAAGATCTGTCAGATAATAGTGCCATACCCGGAGCCAATGTTCTTATTAAAGGAACAACCCAGGGCAATGTCACTGATATTAATGGGAAATTTTCTATCAGTGTACCATCGACAGATGTCATATTAGTTGTTTCGTATGTAGGTTATGAATCTCTTGAGGTACCATTAAATGGTAGAACATCTCTTGAAGTTAGCCTTAACCCTTCAATTGAGCAGTTATCTGAAGTTATTGTTACTGCTTATGGTATTGAGAAAGAGACTAAATCATTAGGATACTCTGTTTCTCAATTAGAAAGCAAACAACTAAACTTAGTTAAAGAAACCAATGTTGTTAACAGTTTGAGCGGTCGCGTAGCTGGTGTTCAGGTTTCACGTACCGCTTCTGGTCCTGCCGGATCATCTAGAGTGGTAATTAGAGGAAACAACTCTTTAGTAGGAAATAACCAACCGCTTTATGTTGTTGATGGAGTACCTATTGATAACCAAAATCTTGATGCTGCCGGACGATGGGGTGGTATAGATTACGGTGATGGAATCGGTGATATCAGCGCTGATGATATTGAGTCTGTTACTGTATTAAAAGGACCAAATGCTGCTGCCTTGTATGGAGCTCGAGCTGCTAATGGTGTAATTCAGATTACTACAAAGTCTGGAGGTAAAAAGCCTGGAGTAGGAATTGATTTCACATCAACCTACACATTGGATCAGATAATGATTTCTCCTGAATATCAAAATGAATACGGAGCTGGAACAGGTGGAGCAGCGCCAACATCAGCAGAAGAATACCTTGCACTAGGTACAAATGGTGTTGGTACAAGCTGGGGAGCGCCAATGAACGGTCAAACTATAACTTATTGGGATGGTGAGCAAAGAGCATATTCAGCTCAACCGGATAATTTTAAGGATTTCTGGGAAACTGGTCAGACATTTACCAATACTCTTGCTTTTTCAGGAGGAAATGAAACTTCTGCATTCAGAGTTAGTCTTACCCGTATGGATAACGAGTCAATCTTACCTAACAGTAAGTTTGACAGAACATCGATTACAGCTAAAGGAAATACTTACCTGAATGATCGATTAAATGTTGCTGCAAAATTTACTTACATTAGAAATAATGCAGAAAACAGAGCGAATCTAGCTGATATCATGGAAAACCCTGTAAACGGTCTGATTTGGATGCCTAGAAATGAAGAGCTTTCAAACTTACTTCCTTATGAAGGTGAAGACGGATTGCAAAGACTATATACTTCAGAAACATTTAGATTAAATCCTTACTGGGCTGTTGAGAAAAACGGTAACCATGATTCGAAAAACAGAATATTAAGTTATGTAAAGCTTAAATATGAATTAACCGACTGGTTAAAAGCTGAAGTTGTTTCTGGAATGGATTGGTATACTTCAAAGCGATTCAGATATGTTTCTAAGGGAACAAGATATCGCTTGAATGGAGAGATCCAGCAAAACTTATATGAAGTTCAGGAATTTAATAATATGTTCTTGTTAAATTCTTCTCATAATTTAACTGAAGGTCTAAGCCTTAAAACAGTAGTTGGTGGAAATATTCTTAGACAAAATGTAGAGCAGTTTGGTGCTTATGGAACCAACCTTGCAGTTGATGGTTTCTATCACTTAAGTAACGCAGGGTCTGTTACATTCACTCCAAATACTTTTGAGAAAGAGATTTGGTCATTATTTGGACAGGCTAGTTTTGACTATAATGGATACCTTTTCCTTGATATAACAGGAAGAAATGATTGGTCTTCGACTCTACCAATAGATAATAATGACTTTTTCTACCCTTCAGTATCAGCAGGTTTCATTTTCAGTGAAGCATTCAATCTTTATAACGACTTCTTTAATTATGGTAAAGTGAGAGCTTCATGGGCTAAGGTAGGTAATGATACTAGTCCTTATCAATTAGCGTCTTCTTTTGGTTCGATGGGTAGTCATGCTGGTGCTTCTATGTATGGAATTGGTCCATATCTTGATCAGTATGTTCCAAATCAGACAATACCAAACTTTAGTTTAATACCTGAACTTACAAAAAGTATTGAAGCTGGTATTGACCTTGTGTTCTTTAAAGACAGATTGGATATCAACTTCACTTATTACAAATCGAATACTGAGAATCAGATTTTGCCTACTACTGTTTCTAGCACAACAGGATTTGGAAACGCTCTTATCAATGCTGGTGAAATGGAAAATAGTGGTTATGAAGCAAGTATAAACGGAGCAATCATTAAAAGTGGTGATTTTTCAGTTAACCTAGGCTTAAGATTTGCAAAAAACAAAAACAAAGTAATTTCTCTTGTTGATAATCTTGATCAGCTTTTATTGGGCGCTGATAGAGGAATTTCAGTGGTTGCTTCTCCAGGAAACCCATACGGAGATCTTATGGGGTATGATTTCCTAAGAGATGACAATGGAAATGTAGTTGTTGGAGATGATGGAATTCCATTGAGAACTGAAGGAATTGTTGTTCTTGGTAATATTAATCCGGATTGGATTGGTGGTCTTACGGTAGGTATATCTTATAAAAACTTCAGATTTAACTCATTGATTGACATGAGAAAAGGAGGGGATATTTATTCGATTACTAACAGATATCTTCATTCTAATGGAAATCATGAAAATACACTTGAAGGAAGAGCAGAGTGGTATGCCGGTACAGGTGGTTATTTAGTTGATGGAGTAACAGAAGGTGGAGCTGTTAATACAGTTGCAGTTGATCCGGAAGTTTATTGGTCAAGCCTGGCTAGAGATGGACAGCCAACTTCCATTGATGCACCATTTGTTTATGATGGAACATTCATTAAGATGCGTGAAATGAGTCTTACTTATTCTTTCCCTGCATCATTTATTGAAGGATCGTTTTTAGAAGCTCTTGATGTATCTCTTGTAGGTAGAAACTTGTTCTTTTTCAAGAATAATGTTCCTGGAGTTCATCCTGAATCATCTTTCAACAGTGGAAATGCCGGTGGTCGTGAATCAGCTTCCTTCCCTGCATACAGAAGTTATGGTGTGACATTAAACTTATCATTTTAATTCCAACCAAAGAATTTGAATTATGAAAACTATTAATATATCAAAGAAGATTTTTGCTGCTGCTTTGGCAGTTGGAATGCTCTTCTCAAGCTGTGATGACAGGTTTGAAAAATTAAATCAAAACCCTAATCAGGTGGTTGAAGTAACTCCTGACCTGATCTTGCCATATATTCAAAATGGTATGTCAGCTCACAGATTTGAATCTTGGAGGGGTAATGTACTTTATGCAATGCACTATTCTTGTCTGATGTCGTCACCATGGTTAACCGGAAGTGAATTCCTGGCGGCTAATGATGCTTGGACTCAAGGAATGTGGGATAGAGCTTATCAACGTCTGGGAGGTAATCTTCAGGCAATGGTTGACTTTATAGAAGAACAGCCTGATGGCCCGGATAAAAATGCACAATTGGCAATTGCTGATGTAATGAGAGTACTAATCTATCACAGACTTACAGATTTCTTCGGGGATGTACCTTACTCAGAAGCAGGGTTAGGTATGGAAGGCATCTTTCAACCAAAGTATGATTCTCAAGAGGATATCTACAAGGATATGCTTTCAAGACTGGAAACAGCTGCTCAAAATTTAAGAATGGGTGAAAATACCTATGGAGTTCAGGATATTTTCTACCAGGGAGAAGAAGAAGGATGGATCAGACTGGCAAACTCGCTTCGCTTGAGACTTGCTATGAGAATTTCTGATGTAGAGCCTCAACTTGCCGCTTCTCATATCAGTGCGGTTATTAATGAGCCATTAATCACTACAAATGAATGGATTTGTAAAATGCCTCATGAAGATGATGGTAGCCAGTGGTCTTCAGGATCTAATGGTACAAGTGCTCCAATATCAGCTTTTGATGCTCATTTTATGGCAAAAGCATTAGTAGATAATATGCAGGATGATCCTAGACTGGACTTATATGGAAGAAAATTAGGCAGTGGTGAAATAGTTGGTTATCCTTCAGGAACTGTTCCTTCTGATGTGGTTTTACCTTCATTTACTCCGGATAATTTCTCATTATTAAATTCATCAGCAGGTGCAGTATTTGATCTTGGCAATGACTGGATTCATGTATCAGCTGCAGAAGTTAATTTATTGCTGGCAGAAGCTGCATTCAGAGGAATAGGAATGACACAATCTGATGCTCAGGCAGAATCATATTATCAGGAAGGTATTACACAAGGTCTTTCTTATTGGGGATTATCTTCTAACCCTGCATTTGAGGCTAATGTTGCATTTGATGCTGCAGATGGCTTGAATCAAATTATAACACAAAAATGGATCGCACTTTTCCCTGATGGATTTGAAGCATTTGCTGAATTAAGAAGAACTGATCTTCCAAGATTTGCTGCTGATCAGGTATATGGTGAGTTACCTAAAAGACATAAGTACCCTCTAATTGAGCAATCATTGAATTCAGAGAATTATTCTGAAGCAGTATCAAGACAAGGTCAAGATATCGAAAGTACATCGCTTTGGTGGGATGTTAATTAATTAGTTGTTGCATTTGATACAGTGGGGTTGCCAATCAAGAGCCTGGCACCCCCTGTTTTCAAAATCTACTTTAAAAACTGATCGAAATCATAAATATATGAATGAGGTATTAAATGGTGTTGACATCAGCTACAAGGCACCTGGAGTTGATGAACAGACGAGGTATGAAAAAATTCACACAGTAATATTTGGTGAAAGTGATGATGCATCTAAAATGGTCGCAGCTGAGATAGCTGAACTGATCCGTGAGAAAGAAAAATTATCTCAAAAAGCAATATTAGGCCTGGCGACAGGTAGCACTCCTAAGGGAGTTTATAGCGAATTGATTCGATTACATAAAGAAGAAGGTCTAAGCTTCAAAAATGTAATTACTTTTAATCTTGATGAATATTATCCTATCGAACCTGATGCACTTCAAAGTTATGTGCGGTTCATGAATGATCATTTATTTGATCACATCGATATTGATCCTAATAACGTTCATGTACCGGATGGAACTCTTGACCCTGTAGAAATTCAGGCGTATTGCGAAAGGTATGAAGAGAAGATTCTTGAACTGGGAGGACTTGATATTCAGATTCTGGGTATTGGTAGAACAGGACATATTGGATTTAACGAGCCAGGATCTCAGATTAATAGCCGAACAAGGTTAATTACTCTTGATCATATAACACGTATTGATGCTGCTTCCGACTTTTTTGGTGAAGATTTTGTTCCTAAAAAAGCAATAACAATGGGAGTAGGGACAATCCTGAAGGCTAAAAGAGTAATCTTAATGGCATGGGGAGAGGGTAAAGCTGGTGTAGTTAAAAGAACTGTAGAAGGAGAGGTTAGCGACACTGTTCCGGCAACGTATCTTCAAATGCACCCAAATGCTACAATAGTTATTGATGAAGCTGCTGCTGATGAGCTTGTACGAATAAAATCACCATGGTTGGTAGGCGATTGTCTATGGACTGATCGCATGATAAAAAGAGCTGTTATTTGGTTATCTCTAAAGTTACAAAAGCCAATTTTAAAGCTGACTGACAGAGATTATAATGATAATGGTATGAGTGGGCTAATTGCCGAATATGGTAGCGCTTATGAAATCAATTTGAAGCTCTTTAATACTCTTCAGCATACTATTACCGGATGGCCTGGTGGTAAACCTGGTGCTGATGATACTAACAGACCTGAGAGAGCTGAACCTGCAAATAAAAAGGTGGTAATATTCTCTCCACACCCTGATGATGATGTTATTTCCATGGGTGGAACTTTTATTAGGCTGGTAGATCAAGGTCATGATGTCCATGTGGCTTATCAAACCTCTGGAAATATTGCTGTTTTTGATGAAGATGTTGTTCGTTTTGTAGATTTCTTTAAAGATTTTAATGGGGAACACAGCGTTAGTAACGAAGATGGCAACGCCCTATATAGCGAAATCAGAGAGTTTATAAACAATAAAAAGCCGGGTGAAATCGATCATCCGATTGTTAGACAAGTAAAAGGACTGATACGTAGAGGAGAAGCTAAAGCTGCTTGTAGATATGTAGGCATAGGAGATGAAAAAGCTCATTTTCTAGACCTTCCTTTTTACGAAACAGGTTTAGTTAAAAAGAAACCTATCGGCGAGGAAGATGTTAAAATAATTGTAGATCTATTACAAAAAATTAAGCCTCATCAAATTTATGCTGCAGGTGATCTTTCAGATCCGCATGGAACTCACAGGGTATGTCTGACTGCAATATTCAGAGCATTAGAGCAACTGAAAGATGAAGATTGGATCAAAGACTGTTATGTATGGTTATACCGTGGTGCATGGCAGGAGTGGGGTATCGAAGATATCGATATGGCTGTTCCAATTAGTCCAATGGAACTTATGAGAAAGCGTAAAGCTATATTTAAGCATCAGTCTCAAAAGGATTCTGCAGTTTTCCCCGGATCAGACAAGAGAGAGTTTTGGCAAAGAGCCGAAGATCGTAATCATGGACTGGCAGAATTGTATGATAAGCTTGGAATGGCAGAATATGAAGCCATGGAAGCTTTCAAACGGTATTACTTTTAACGAAAGGATAAGATCTTGAAATTTATATTAAGAATTTATGTTTGTTTGGGTTTGATATCATCATGTTTAATGGGCATCATTCCTATGAATGCTCATGCACAACAGGTGGATCATCTGGTTTTGCCGCTACCTTCACAGGTAGTGGCAGGCTCGGGTGAATTTTCTATCACCGAACAGCTAACACCAAAAATTGAAGGTAGTGAGAGACTTACTTTAGCTTTAGACAGATTTTATGATGCTTTAAGTGCTAAAACCGGGGTATTTTATAATTATAGGAAATGGTGGGAAGCTGATGATTTCCAACTCATAATTAAAACAGAAGAGGAGGCTCCTCTTAATCTTGGGGCTGATGAATCTTATAAGCTGGAAATTACAACTTCAAGGATTGAAATTAGTGCCAAAACCGATGTTGGAGCAATGTATGCTTTGCAGACCTTACTTCAACTAGTGAAATCAAATGAAGAAGGGTATTATTTTCCTGCTTTGACCATAGATGATTCTCCTCGTTTTAAATGGAGAGGGATTATGTTGGATGTTTCCCGCCATTTTATGTCTGTCGAAACGGTAAAAAGACAACTTGATCTGATGCATGCAGTTAAATTTAATGTGATGCATTGGCATTTAACTGATGATCAGGGGTGGCGTGTTGAAAGTGATTCTTTTCCTCTTCTAACTCAAAAGGCTTCTGATGGAAAGTTTTATACTAAAGAACAGGTAAAAGATGTAATCGACTATGCCTATGATAGAGGTATTCGTGTCGTGCCCGAATTCGATGTTCCGGGTCATGCTACCGCAATTCTAACCGCATATCCTGAATATGCGAGTGAAGACAATGCAAGCTACTCAATTGAGAGAAATGCAGGAATATTTGATCCTACATTAAACCCTACAATCGATGAAACTTATGAATTTCTAGATGTTCTTTTTACTGAAATGGCAGCTCTGTTCCCTGATAAATATTTTCATATTGGAGGTGATGAAAATGAAGGTAAACACTGGGATAGCAATGATAAGATAGTTGCATTTAAAAAGAAAATGGGGTTTGATAATCATGAACTTCAGGCTTGGTTTAATAAGAAGGTTAATAAAACCCTTGTTAATGCTGGTAAAATTATGGTAGGATGGGATGAAATCCTGCACGATGATTTACTCAGTTCAAATCCGGTAATTCAATCTTGGAGAGGAGAAGAAGGTCTAAAACGGTCTGTGGAAAGTGGACTGGAAGTTATCAGAAGCCATGGCTACTATGTAGATCTCATGCAGTCTGTTACCTATCATTACTTTATTGATCCAATTCCAACCTCTTTGGTGAATGACGAAAAAGCTAAAAACCTGGTTCTTGGTGGAGAAGCTACAATGTGGTCTGAATTAATAGATGAAAATAGTATTGATAGCAGGCTTTGGCCGAGATCTGCTGCAATTGCAGAAATTTATTGGTCTGAAAGACAAAAGTTAGATGGTATTTATCTTTTTGACAGGCTTGAAAACATATCAGGACATTTGGAAACTTTGGGTGGAAAACATATTTCTAATCGTCATACAATAATCCGACGCCTAACTAATTCCCATAATGAGTTTAATGATTTATTGTATTTCAATGATCTGATGGGACCCTATCAGATCTACACCCGAAATCCAAAAGGTCTGATGTATTCAATGTTATCACCATTAAATCAATGGGCTGATGCAGCAGTGGCCGATCCGCAAGAAGCTAGAAACTTCTCTGCAGCGGTTAAGGAATTTATCTCCGCGAAACACACTTCAAAGTTAAATGAAATTAAATCTCATTTTGACAGATGGATTAATTTTGAAGATTTGGTAAATGGATTAGTAGAATCTAAACCTCAAATGGATAGTCTTACTCAGACAGCGATTGATTTTAAAACTGCCGGTCAATACGGTAATTTAGTAATTGATCATCTAAATGGTGTGAAGCCAATATCAGATCAGAAGTTTAATTCAATTATTGATGATATCAAAAGTCTCAAATTTGAAGGAGGAAGAACCAGGTTTGCTGGTATTGATGATTTGATTTTATTCTTTCAATTTTCTAAAGGCATTAAAGTAGGTAAAGAATCTGATCCAGTCAGATATTTTATGATTCCACAGTTAAATGAAGAGAGACCCAATTCAATACTTGGTATCGCATTAGTTGATTCTAAGAAATTTTTAAGAATCCAATTGATTCAAAAAGAAGGCCTTCATAAAACTGATCAAGTAACTCTTAATATTTCTAATAAAGGAGTTGAAAATGAAACTGTTGTTGTAATCCCGTCAAAGATGAAAGAAGCAACAGTTAAGGATTTGAAAAACAAAGAGAAAGTAGTTTCAATTTCAAAATCTGAAAACCATTATACCATAGAAATCCCATGGAAAACCCTTGGGGGAAGATCTCAATTACTTGAAAGTAGTATAAGTCTGAAGGTAAGGAAGACTGACCCTAGAGGTAGATCATATAGTTATGGTATCAATGGAGTCGTTCTTTCTGATGGTGAAAAAGCACCATATATTGATCTTGAAATGGCATTGAATAATTAGTAAACATAAATTGTTTGGTTGTATATATTCTGACCAGGGGTTTGTGCATTAAAGTCTGTCTTGTGATTTGTTGATTTTCAAACGTTAAATTCCCATATACCGATTGCTCATTGACTAATTAATGTACAATACCCCCGAGGTCATTATTTTCCAAAGATTTTATTCAATGGTGTAACCTTTTGTAAATTCAATTTATATATTTAGCATTTATTTTTAGCCCAATAATTTTTTAAAGAAAGTTTATGGAACTCGAATGGATTGACTGGTTATCGGTAGCATTGTTTTTTATTGTATCTCTTGCTATTGGGGTATGGTTTGCAAGATCTGCCGGTAAAAGCGCAAAAGACTTCTTTTTATCAGGAAGAAATATGCCCTGGTGGTTATTGGGTATATCAATGGTGGCAACAACTTTTTCAGCTGATACTCCAAACCTCGTAACAGAAATTGTCAGAACTGACGGTGTTGCTGGTAACTGGACCTGGTGGGCATTTTTATTGACAGGTATGTTAACCGTGTTTGTTTATGCGGCACTATGGAGAAAGTCTGAAGTTGTAACTGACCTTGAATTTTATGAATTAAGATATAGCGGAAAAGCTGCTGCTTTTCTAAGAGCCTTCAGAGCAGTATACCTTGGGGTATTCTTTAATGTGATGATTATGGCTACTGTATGTCTTGCCGCAGCTAAAATGGGTAATGTATTACTTGGATTGACTAAAGGCGAAACATTGATAATTGCAGGGGTTGTAACTGTTATTTATTCGTCACTTGGAGGATTAAAGGGTGTACTTGTTACCGATTTTATTCAATTTATTATTGCTATGGCAGGTTCAGTTTGGGCCGCAATGATAATTATTGATTTACCGGAAGTTGGAGGCCTCTCTAACTTGATTTCAAGTCCTGTCCTTGAAGATAAGCTTGACTTTATTCCTGATCCTAACAATCTAAATGTATTTATTCCGGTATTCCTTATACCAATTGCCGTTCAGTGGTGGAATGTTTGGTACCCGGGTGCTGAGCCTGGCGGTGGAGGTTACATCGTTCAGAGAATGTTATCAGCAAAGGATGAAAATAATGCTGTTGGTGCAACATTATTCTTTAATATTACTCATTATGCATTAAGACCATGGCCATGGATTTTAATCGGATTGGCTTCATTATTAGTTTTTCCTGATCTTTCTGCCATTCAATCAGCATTTCCAAATGTTGACAGTTCAATAATTGGGCATGATCTGGCATACCCGGCAATGCTTACTTACTTACCTCATGGTTTGTTAGGTGTGGTTGTTGCTTCTTTGATTGCGGCATTTATGTCGACCATATCTACTCACTTAAACTGGGGATCTTCTTATGTGGTATATGATTTTTACCAAAGGTTTTTGAAGCCTGAAGCTAGTGAAAAAGAGCTTGTTATGGTAGGTCGTATTTCAACGGTAATTCTTATGGTGCTGGCAATGTTGTTTGCATTAGTTCTTGAAAGTGCATTAGAAGCATTCCAGATTTTATTAACAATCGGCGCCGGAACAGGATTGATCTTCATTCTTAGATGGTTTTGGTGGAGAATTAACGCCTGGTCTGAAATAACCGGTATGGCAGTCTCATTCATTGTAGCCATTTACTTTAATGTTATTCATGATGAGTTTTTTACAAAACTGGAATCTTACCAGGTATTATTGATAAGCATTACCATTACTACAATTGCATGGGTTACTGTAACACTATTAACTCGCCCAACTGATCATGGTGTACTAGTTAATTTTGTTAAGAAAATTAACCCGGGAGGTATTGGTTGGAATAAAATATACAATTGGATATCAAGTAATGAACAAGCTATTACATATAATAAGAATAAAATTCCATTGGGAATTGCTGGGATGTTAACCGGTACATTCTCAGTTTACTCCGCCTTATTTGCTGTGGGTTACTGGCTTTATGGTAATATTGTCCCTGCTGTTGTATTAACAGGGTTTTCAATAGTATGCTTTATACTAATGTTTAGAATCTGGGGAGGATTGCGGAAAATTGATAGATCAGATAGTTAGCCTTCCTGCTCTCATGAATATTCTTTGTTTGATAGCATAACTTTCTTTTGAAAGATTATTTATAAGAAAAGCCATTGGATCAGTTCCGGTGGCTTTTTTATATTCTTTCACCGCCGACCAGGTGGATATGTACCCCAATAAATGCTTTTTGCTATAATTTGCATGAATTTCAAACAATGGGGACTCAAATTCTTCTATTGGTAATTTTATATTTTGGTAGCCATTATCGACATACTTTCTTTCCTCAGGCCAATAAGGTCCAATAAGATCGTGGTAAAATTCATCAATAAATTTTTGATCACCAGATTGAATGTCTATCAGGTTATATCCCCAGGCTGCAAAAATTGCATTTTCAGTAGCAACTCTATGCACTTCTTCAAAAAAAGCATCAAGATCAAACCAGTGTAGTGCTTGAGCTGTCGTGATTAGATCGATACTTTCCCCCGGCCATAAGGATTCTTCGGCTCTACCAACTTTATAAACAATATTATCTATTTCAGGAGCATTTTCAATTTGCTCTTCACTAATATCATTGGCATATACAGTTGAAAACTGCTTTGACAGTTCACTAGCTACCTGACCTGTACCACAAGCAGCATCCCAAGCTCTATAAAATCCTGTACAATGCTCAAAAAGCCATTTGTACAACTCTTGAGGATAGTTAGGTCTATATTTGGCATAATCAGCCGATATTTCTGAAAAATGATCCTGTTGGTCTTTCATAATTGGTTTAACGTTGACTTTATCGATCTTTGAGTGAAATTAACAAGAATAATTCCCTTATTATAGATCATATCCACTATTTATTTTAAACGAAATAATAAGAAAAAGGGATTTAAATTAAAATATCTTGTTTTTTAGCTAAATCAAAGCTGATTTTAATTAAAAAAACCACATACTTTCCTAACTTTCAGCACAACATTAATGACCCCTAAGTAAAAATTTCGATGAAAGAAGAAACTCTTAATAAGCTCAAGCAAAAATATGAAGATATAAAGCAACCCGCTGATGCTTATCTTCAAGGCTTATATCATGCTAAAGCAATCAACTACTGGGATTATATCCAGGTTGATACCTTGCTAACTCTTCAGAAGACCCGTACTGATTTTCATGATGAAAAAATATTCATAGTATATCATCAGGTTACTGAACTTATCCTTAATCTTATTATTCACGAACTTGAAAAACTTACTCAGGGAGACTTGCCCGGTGAGGAAGAATTGATAACTCGAATGAAAAGGTGTGCAAATTATGCTGATATGCTTATCAATAGTTTTAGTGTAATGAGCAAGGGTATGTCTTATGAGGAATATAACCAATTTCGTATGACACTTACTCCCGCAAGCGGATTTCAATCTGTACAGTTTAGGTTAGTTGAATTTTACTGTACTGACCTTGAAAATCTAATGAAGCCTGCTGATAGGGATAAATTAAACGGTAATGAGTCAATAGAGGAGAAGTTTGAGTTTTTATATTGGCAGCATGCAGGCAAGAATCCGAAAACAGGCGAAAAGAGCCTTACGTTAAAGCACTTTGAAGATAAATACAAAAAACAGATGGTTGAGCTGGCAGAGAATATGAAGTCGGAAAACCTTAATCTTCGTTTGAAATCAATTAGTGGTTCTAAAGGATTATCACCGGAATTGCTTGAAACAGTAAAAGTGTTTGAAAGAAAGTTTAATTATGACTGGCCTATGGTTCACCTTGAAACTGCCAGATTTTATTTAACGGGAAACCCTAAAAAAGAGGCTACTGGTGGTAGTGACTGGGAGAAATATCTTCACCCTGATTATCAGCAAAGAAAATACTTTCCTGAGTTTACCATTGAATAGTTAAAATTATAATAAAGGGCTGATCATCCTGGCTACTCCTTCAAGTATCTTCTGGCTGGTCGGCCTTTTTTTGAATTCCTCCGGTGAGATATAGTCACTTTCCATTAAATCATTTTCAAAATTCCTGCTTAATAATTCTGTGGTCTCTTTATCATAGATAAATGCATTGACCTCAAAATTTTTCTCAAAGCTTCTTTCATCCATATTGGCAGTGCCAACTGAAGAGAATATTCCGTCGACTATGATTACTTTCCCGTGGTTAAAGCCTTTCTTATAAATATAAACATCAACTCCTGTATAGATTAATCTTTTTGCAAAGCTCAATGAGGTGTAAAATAGTGTTTTGTGATCAGGCATTCCCGGTAGAAGAAGTTTGACTTTAACACCGCTTAATGCTGCTGTTTCCAGAGCTGTTAATATGGCTTCATTTGGCACGAAGTATGGTGTTGAAATATAAATGTATTCTCTTGCTGTTGTAATTGCTGTAAAATATGCCTGCATAATGGCAACTTCTTCTGAATCAGGGCCCGAGGCCGCGATTTGAACCAGTTTATTTGATTCGCTCTCATACTTTGGAAAATATTCAGGCCCTTCAAATACTCTTTTGCATACAAAACGCCAATCTTGCAAAAATACAGATTGAAGACAGGTAGCAGCTTTTCCTGTTATCTGAATATGTGTATCCCTCCAGAAACCTGTGTCTTTTTTGATTTTAGAATAACGTTCGGCAATATTTAATCCTCCGGTAAAAGCTGTAATACCATCAATAATGAGAATCTTACGGTGATTCCTATAATTTAACCTTGAGGTAAGTAAAGGAAACCTTACAGGCATAAATATTTCTACTTCAATCCCGGATTCTTTAAGATCATTAATAATCTTTTTTGATAATCCCCATGATCCGATACCATCGAATATGCCTCGGATTTCAACTCCTTCTTTTGCTTTTTTTATTAGTGCTTCGATGAATTGTATCCCTATATCATCTTCTTCAAATGAATAAAAACATAGATGAATATGATGCCGGGCCTGATTTATACCATTCAACATTGCTGGGAAGCTGACTGCTCCATTTTCTAAAATTTTCAACGAATTGGAATCAGTTAGCATAGCTTTATTTGCAGCTGCTGCCAGTTTCATGATTTTATTAAAAGGTTTTACTTCAGGGTCCTTTTTAAGGATATCGGTTTGAGATAGATCAATATCTTCAACCTGTTTGATTATTTTGTAACTATCCTGTCTGGATTTTGCTGAAAAAAGTTTCTCTTTCCTGAAGTTCCTTCCATATCGGAGATATAATAAAATCCCAAATACCGGGAAGAATAAGACTATCACCATCCAGGATATTGATTTCGTAGGATTTTTACCTTCCAGAATGATAACGGTAATAGTAAAAGTCAGGGTAAGGCCATAGAAGAGCAAAAATAATATTGCCAGAATTTCAGTTGTAAGTGGTCCTAAAAAGGCTGATAGTTCCATTTTTTAAAAAATACCTTTAGTAATCTAATCTACAGCTTAATAATTGTGAAATCGAATAAAAATGTTTTTAAATTAACTGATAGATATCATAATTAAAGGAAATAGGCAATTAATCAATTTTAATTTGAGGAATTATGAAAATTACTGTAGGCTTTTTTATCTATGATAACATGGAATTAATGGATTTTGCAGGTCCTTGGGAAGTTCTTTCTGTCGCCGCAGAATTAGTTGAAGAATCTCATGAACTTAAATTGTTTTCTTTTGCTGAATATGACAGACAAATTAACACTGTAAATGGTGTGTCAATTATTCCCGATTTTGTTATAGATAATAAACCAGACCTTGATGTTTTGATATTTCCTGGCGGAAATGGTTCCAAAAGAATTATTTCCAATGATAGGCTTTTGAGTGATCTTGCGAAGGCCTCTTCTTCGGCTAAAATAACAGCCACTGTATGCAGCGGAGCCAGAATTGCTGCAACCCTGGGTTTGTTGAAGGGAAAGAAATTTACTACTCATTATTCTGTCTTTGATGATGTGATTAAAATTGAACCAACAGCAGAACCGGATTTTGATAATAGATATGTCAGAGAAGGGAATGTTCTGACGTCTGCTGGAGTTTCTGCAGGCATTGATATGTCATTATTCCTTGTATCGGTTATATTTGATGATGAAACTGCTGAAAAAACTGCAAGGTTTATAGAATACCCATACTTTACATTTAAATCATGATCAAAACCAATTCTTTTAGTTGTTATCAGGTAGATGCATTTGCCGAAAGGATTTTTGAAGGCAATCCGGCTGCGGTTGTGCCACTCGATTTCTGGCTTGATAATGAGGTAATGCAAAAAATAGCCAAGGAAAATAATCTTTCTGAAACTGCATTTTTTATCCCAATAAATGCTGATGACAATGAGTACCAACTGCGATGGTTTACACCAGAAGTTGAAGTTAATCTTTGTGGACATGCTACTTTAGCTTCAGCCTATGTACTATTTAATTTATTAGAAATTCAAGGTGATTACATTAGGTTTCAATCAAGATCCGGAATGCTTGAAGTCAGGCGAAAAGGAGAATTGTATTGGTTGAACTTTCCATCAATGTCGTACGATGAAGCTACAGTTGATAGTAATATAGTAGAAGCAATGGGGATTGCACCTTCGAAAGTTTATACTTCTGATGATGACTGGTTATTGCTTTATGACACGGAAGAACAGGTGAAATCACTGAAGCCAGATATGTCCTTATTAAGGGAGTTTCCTGCCAGAGGAATTATTGCTACTTCATCTGCAGAAAATTATGATGCAATATCACGATTTTTTGCACCCTCGGTAGGAATAGATGAAGATTATGTGACTGGATCTTCTTTTACGAAACTGATTCCTTTCTGGTCAGAAAAACTTGAAAAGGATGAACTATATTTCTACCAGGCTTCTGCAAGAGGAGGTGTTATTTTTGGGAAGAATATGGGAGACCGGGTTGAAATAGGAGGGAAGGCAAAATTATTTTCCAAAGGAAAGTTTTATATTAATGGAGAAGAATAGTAATTATTAGAAATAAAAAAGCCGGCTTTAAGCCGGCTTTAGTTTATGATATATTCGTACGTATTATCTTCCTAAGTAAGCAATAAGGTTTCTCGCTGCAGGACTTTTAGACAGTTTACGAATGGCTTTTTCCTTGATCTGTCTTACACGCTCACGCGATAGACCAAGATTTTCTCCGATATCTTCCAGCGTAAGACTTTGTTGTCTTCCAATTCCAAAGAACTGACGGATAACTTCTCTTTCTTTTTCTGATAAGATTGAAAGAACTCTTTCAACTTCAGATTTAAGTGAATCCTGATGGATTAAATCACTATCAACCTGGTTAGCATCTTCGTTTTCTAATACATCAAGTAAAGAGCTACTCTCACCTTCTTCAAATGGCTTATCCATTGATACCGATTTTGTGAGAGATTTAAGCGTGTCCTGAACTTGATCAACATCCATTTCAAGTACCGTAGCCAATTCCTCTGGAGTTGGTTCACGGTCAAATTTCTGTTGTAACTCAGCTGCTGCCTGATCAATTTTAGAGAGTGTACCGATTTTGTTTGCCGGAAGGCGGATCATTCGAGACTGTTCAGCTAATGCCTGGATGATCGATTGCCTGATCCACCACACTGCATAAGAAATAAATTTGAATCCTCGGGTTTCATCGAATTTTTTGGCTGCTTTAATAAGCCCTACATTACCCTCGTTAATCAAATCATTTAATGGGATTTTAGTGTGCTGATATTGCTTGGCAACCGAAACAACGAATCTTAAATTAGCTTTAATTAGTTTAGCTAACGCTACTTGATCACCTTGTTTAATTCTTTGAGCCAGCATAACTTCCTCTTCTGGTGTAAGCATCTCTTCTTTTGAAATTTCAAAGAAATACTTTTCAAGGGTTTTACTGTCCCTGTTGGTAATCGTTTGCGTAATTTTAAGTTGTCTCATGTTATATAAGCTTGAAAATCAGTAGTTTTTAATTTAAGACCTTTAACTCAAACGTCAATGGTATATATATGTTGCAAATATTTGCAATACTAGTTTCTTTAATCTTACATGTAAAATGTCAGCTTAAGACTGAACTATTGAAGGAACTAACGCGATGAATTTTAAAACGTAGGTGGTTATCCATTATGTATAGGTGTAATTCTTTTTTACGTTTAACCATACTGTTTTGTTTCAAATGCATCCTTTTTGCGGATTGTGATCGCTTTTTTAATGATTTTTATAGTCAGCCGTCGAAATCACCCGCAAAAATAGAGTTAATTTTCAATTAACCAAAATCTTAACTTGAATTTTATATAATTGTTTTGTGTTCCCTCTTTTTATCGGTAAAACGGATCAAATTGTCTATGAATGATAAGCTACAGGTTCTGAATGTTTCATAATATGATGATACGAATCTGAATTCAGAAGGCTGTAATAGCGAGATTACCTGATCTGCCTTGCCATCCACTTTACTTAATCCAACTGGTGATCCTACCGGTACAGCAATAGTTATGCTTTTCGGGCCATGACGTTTGACATATTCAATTGCTGATAATGCTGTTGCTCCGCTAGCTATTCCGTCATCAACGATTATCAGATCTTTATTGTAATATGACTGATTGCCAATTGACAAAGAATAATATTCCGCTGCATTTGCTAATTCTTTCTCAATTATCTTACATTGGGAGTCTAAATATTTTTTACTGATCCCATGATGGGCAAAAAGTTTTATAGAGGATTGATTTACTGCCCCCACTGCGTATTTTTTATTTACCGGATGGGGAATGCGCTTTACTAACACAAATCCTAATGGTGTATGTAGGGCCTTGCTTAGCACATGTGCTATAACTATACCGCCATTAGGAATACCAACAATTAATGTGTCTTTTGTGACCCTATCATGTAGTGTAGGGTATAAGGCCAGAGCTGCATCGATTCTATCCTCGAACATTATTTTTTGGTTTGTATATTGATAATAACAATTAATTTATATTTAGTCAAGAAAAAATATGAATATATTTATCTGATTATGAAGAAATTATCCTGGAAAGTGACTCCCAAAGCGGGAAGTATGAAAAAACTAAAATTGGTTGAGGAAAATATCACTTCCCTCGGACCTAATGAAGTAAGGGTTGCGAATAAGGCAATCGGATTAAATTTTGCCGATATTTTTGCCATTTTCGGACTTTATAGTGCGACACCGAAAGGCGAATTTATACCTGGCCTTGAATTTTGTGGTGATATCATTGAAGTTGGAACGGAGGTAAGTGACTATAAAGTTGGCGATCGGGTAATGGGGTCTTCAAGGTTTGGAGGATATACTTCGCTGCTCAATATTGATCAAAGATATATCATTCCACTTCCTGATAATTGGTCTTATGAAGAAGGCGCTGGGTTTATTGTTCAGGCATTAACTGCATATTATGCTCTTATTGAACTTGGAAATGCAAAAAAAGATCAAAATGTACTGATTCATTCTGCAGCAGGAGGGGTTGGGTTGATGGCTAATAGAATCGCTAAAAAAATTGGACTTTTTACTATTGGCTCAGTCGGCAGTAGTAGTAAAATAGATCTTTTAAAGAAAGAAGGATATGATAAAGCCATCGTTCGTAGTAAAAATTTTAAGGAAGATCTGGAGAAATCATTGTCTGGTAAACCCTTAAATATAATCCTTGAATGTATAGGTGGGAGAATTTTTAGTGAGGGTTATACTACTTTGGCTAAGCAGGGAAGACATGTGATTTATGGATCTGCAAGATATGCCCATCCAGGGAAAACACCGAATTATTTATTTTTGATATGGAAATATATTACTCGTCCGAAAGTTGATCCCCAAAAGATGATTGAAGAAAATAAATCAATTATGGGCTTCAATCTTATTTGGCTGTATGAACAAGTCGATGAACTGAAAAATATGCTTGAAAAAATTGTTGATCTGGATTTACCGGCGCCTGTTGTAGGACACACTTTTAAATTTGAAGATATGCATCAAGCTCTCGAATTATTTCAATCGGGTAAAACTACTGGTAAGGTGGTTGTGACCGTAAATTAGTTGGAATATCAAGAAAAAAATAGGGGACAAGAGTCCCCTTATTTATTTTATTCTTTTTGTAGGATCATCTTACCATGATGAACAAAATTATTTTGTCGAATTTCATATATGTATATTCCATTCTGATAATTTTTGCTATCCCAATTAACTTCATAAATACCTGAATTGTGATTTGAATCAACTAAAACATCAAGTTGTTTCCCTGATTGATCAAATATTTTAATTGATACATTACCTTCTGTTTCTACGGCATATCTTATGGTAGTTTTGGAACTAAAAGGATTAGGATAATTTATTGGGTGATTTAGCGTTGCATTTCGCGAAATAGAATTAATCTGAAGACTGCTTAACTCACTTGCCGGGCTCATTGGTAATAATGCTTCTGTACTAGTGGTATTGTTTTCTTCATCTGTTGCTGTGCAAACCAATGAGATCACATCTCCTTTGACTGAAATTAAATTACCTGAGTCATCAAATTTATATTGGAATTTATTTTTATCATACTTTAACTCAAGAACCTGGCCATCATTTACAGAGACTCCCTGATCATTCACCACCATTGTCCAGAATGATTGAGGGTTTGGAGCTTTTACATCTACAGTGTTTTTGATCATGTCAATTTCTATGGAATATTTAGAACTAACCTTGTAACTAACAGCAGGATTTGTTATTTGAGGTGTTTTTATAATTGAAGAAACGGTAAGGTTTTCTGAGCAGATATCATTTACAGAGCAAGATATGGCGTATTCATTTTTTCCGATAAGGACAAAGTCTGCTATTACTTCAGGAGGTAGGCTGTCATCAACTGAAATAGTTGCTACTTTACTATCTTCCTTACCACATTCATCAACCACTTTTAAGGTGAAATCATGACTGCCTACCTGTAAAAGTACCACTGTAGTAGGTTCAATAGAAGGGCCTGCTATTAGTTCTCCATTTTTAAACCAACTAAATAAAAGCGTTCCCTCTTCAGGATCATAAGAACCACTGCCGTCCAAGGTGATTTCAGTTCCTCCAGGTCCTTCACATTCATAAGTCTGGTCATTAAATACTGCCACAGGTGGTTGGTTTTCCTGGATCACTTCAATGAAAACCCTAACCGAATCAGAATAATTTAAGGCTGCATCTCTCATTCGGTATACAAAATAATCGGACCCGACATAATCCGCATCTGGACTATATACAAATTTACCATTTCCTAAGGCAGAGAGCCCTCCATGTTTTGGAAGTTTGAGTATTGCTGTGGCAAAAATGTCATCATTGTCTGCATCGAAATCGTTCAAAAGAAATCCACTTTCCTCTATTGTTAAGACGGTGTTTTTAATGGCAGTATAATGATCATCCAACCCAGCTGGATCACGGTTGCCTTTTACAACATTAATAAAGACTCTTACAGAATCAGAGTAATTCAATGAAGCATCTCTCATGCGATAAGCAAAGGAATCCATTCCTTCGAAATCGGGATCAGGAGAATAAGTAAATTTACCATCAACCAAAGCAGAAAGATTACCATGATCAGGCAGGTCAAGAATAGCTGTTGCCGAAATTGCTTCTGAATCCTGGTCTACATCATTAATTAAAAAACCGGGAGAGTCGACTGAAAGAACTGTATTTGTTAATGCAGTATAGTAATCATCAAATCCAATTGGAGGCCTGTTAGTAGCTGCAGTAACTTCAATAGTTACAAAAACTGAGTCCGAATAGTTCAAAGAAGCATCTCTTATTCGGTAAGCAAATTTATCTATCCCGACGAAATCATCATCTGGGTCATAAACGAATTTTCCATCTACAAGGGCAGAAAGATTACCATGATCAGGAAGGTCTAAAATAGCTGTGGCAAATATATTCTCTCCATTCAGGTCAATGTCATTAATTAAGAAGCCTGGTGCTTCTACAGTCAGTGTTCGGTCATTGCTAATCTTGAAATGGTCATTAACTCCTACAGGTAGTGTTCCATTTTCAACAACAAGGATATTGACAGTTACAGAATCTGAATAATTCAATGAAGCATCCCTCATCCTGTATACGAATTTGTCTTCTCCGGTAAAATCCGAATCTGGTATATAACTGAAACTACCATCTGCAAAGGCTGTAACGATTCCATTGTTTGGGAATTTCAAAATAGCTGTAGCACTTATTGCATCTCCATCCGGATCAAAATCATTTATTAGGAAGCCAGAAGCGGGGATTGATAATGTAGTGTTTTTTGTGATTATAAAATTATCATCAATTCCTTCAGGAGGCCTGTTTCCTTCAAGAACATTAATGGTTACAAAAACTGAGTCCGAATAGTTGAGTGAAGCATCTCTCATTCTGTAAGCAAACATGTCTTCACCTACAAAACCAGCATCAGGGATGTAATTGAAACTACCATCTGCAAAGGCAGTAACAATTCCATGTTCGGGAAATTTTAAAATAGCTGTTGCAGAAATAATTTCTCCATCTTGATCCGCATCATTTTGCAAAAAACCGGGAGCTACTATTTCTAATGTCTTATTCGCGGGGACACTAAATACATCATCCTGGCCAATTGGGGTTCTGTTTGCTGGTTCAGTTACTATTATGGTTACAAAAATTGAGTCTGAATAATTTGAGGAAGCATCTCTCATTCTGTAGGCAAATACATCTTCACCTACAAAATCTGAGTTGGGGATATAGCTGAAACTGCCATCTGCAAATGCTGTAACAATACCATTTTCTGGAAATTTTAAAATAGCTGTTGCGGATATTGCCTCTCCTTGAAGATCAATATCATTTTGTAAAAAACCAGGAGCAGCAATTTGTAGTGTTCTATCTGATGCCGTCTTGTAATAATCAGGTGTTCCAATTGGTGAATCACCGCAAACCGAAATTGATAATATTTCAAAATTATCAATTTGTTTATCAGTGCTCATGTTCAGAATTGAGCTGGAATTTGTTTCAGAAATAGTTTCTCTTGTAATTGGTTGCCTTGAATCCGGAGATTCTATGCTAAGTATGGTTATGGAATCATCTGAAAACTGCTGTTTTTTAACTTCTGTTAGGTTAACATCATTAACTAATGGGGTATTGGTGCCCGGATCAATTTGTTGAAGGAAGAAATTTGGAGCGTATTTTCTGTTAGGAGAATCTATTTCTTTCTGAAGTTTTTCCTGAGAGGTTATGGTAATAGGGAGTAGTAATACTAATATACTGATTAGTATTTCTTTGTAGTGTGGTAATGGTGACATGGCTTCTGTTTATATTTATATATAATATAATAAAAATAACATTGTTCGCCAATTTAATTGTTATATTACAATTTTTATTTTAGTGTGGTTTGATTGGTAATTTATTGATTTACAGGATTATGAGATTGCGACTTAGTTATCAAGGTTAATATATTAGAAAAGGGTATGAATTTTTAGGGATAATAAATTCAACTTTATTTTAAGACTGGTTTGTTATACATTAATTTGAGATTAATCAGCAGTTATTTTACTGAGTATCTTCCCTGTTAAAGCGAGGTTTCATGTCGCCTGTGTCAGCAGGAGTAAAGTTTTCATTACTACTTTTTACTTCTCCGGATTGAAGTGCTCTGTCAAGATCAATTACCAGATCGCGAACTTTTGTACTTGACCCCCCGTCTTCATCAAGAAAGTATCTGATAACAACATAAACATGATTGTCTTCTTGATCTTTATAAAGTCGTCTGATGGGTAAAGCAAGGTTTTCAATTCCTCTTCTTATATAAACATCAGGTTTGGATATTCTTTCCGGTTTTGGAATGAAGCAATATCGATAGTGGCTTGCAGAAGCTTTGCCAAATGTAATTAACATTCCTGCATGATAAGTGGCGCTATCAACGGCTGAATAAACCGGAAGCATCGAAGTCTTTGGGTACTGGGCTTTCACCTCATGGCTAACACCAAAAGTGAACAAAATCAAAAATATAGTAACCAATTTATTCATTATCTATTACAAAGATACTCTTTACCGGTAAATAGACCTGCCATCTATATACACATATATATTAAAAAAATAAATAGTAAAAACACTGGCTCTTGCGTTTAATACTAAAAGTTCATCCAAGGTGAACACTACCTAAATCATGCCAAACTATTGATATTTACTTCAACTCAGAATTTTGTTGAAATAATTCAATTTTATATATGATCCATTAAAACAATATAAGCATGAATTATCGTAAATAAAAAAACCGACCACATTGGTAGTCGGTTTTGGAGGTTCCGAGCGGATTCGAACCGCTGTACAAGGTTTTGCAGACCTCTGCCTAGCCACTCGGCCACGGAACCTTTTCGTTTTAGGTGATGCAAAACTAGTTAAAACAGATGTTATGCACAACACCAAATTTAATTTTCTTAAATAAAAAAAAAGCCGCCTGAAAAGGCGGCTTTTATATTGTTGATAAGCAGACAATTACTTGTCGTCTTTACCTTTTTCCATTTGTTGCTTAAGCTGAGTTAGAGCATCAAGATCACCTAAAGTAGCTTTGTCTTCCTGAGTTTTAGGAGCTGCTTTCTTTGTAGTTTTCTTCTTAGCTGCTGGTTTCTCTTCAGCTGCTACCTCAGAATAAGTAGCTTTGTGAGAAAGAACGATTTTCTTGTCGTCCTTAGAGAATTCCATCACTTTGAAATCTAATGAATCTCCGATATCAGCTTTGCTTCCATCTTCTCTGATGATATGCTTAGTGTTAGCAAATCCTTCAATTCCGTAAGGAAGCTCAAGGATTGCTCCTTTATCGTTTTTGCTAACGATAGAAGCTTTGTGAACAGATCCGATAGCAAATACAGTTTCGAAAGTATCCCAAGGATTCTCTTCAAGTTGTTTGTGTCCTAGAGCAAGTCTTCTGTTCTCAACATCAAGTTCAAGAACGATTACTTCTAGATCTTCACCAACTTTTACGAATTCAGATGGGTGCTTAATTTTCTTAGTCCAAGATAGGTCAGAAACGTGAACTAGTCCGTCGATACCTTCTTCAAGCTCAATAAATAAACCGAAGTTAGTTAAGTTACGAACCACTCCTTTGTGCTTAGTACCTACTGCGTACTTAGTAAGGATGTCTTGTTTTGTCCAAGGATCTTCAGTAAGTTGCTTGATACCAAGAGACATTTTTCTTTCGTCTCTGTCAATAGTTAAAACAACTGCCTCAAGCTCATCACCAATGTTGATGAAGTCTTGTGGGTTGCGTAAGTGTTGTGACCAAGACATTTCAGAAACGTGAATTAGTCCTTCAACACCTGGTTGAATCTCTAGGAATGCACCGTAATCAGCAACATTAACGATTTTACCTTTAACTTTTGATCCAACATCTATACCTTCAGCTAGTGAATCCCATGGATGTGGAGTAAGTTGCTTCATACCCAATGAAATTCTCTTCTTCTCGTCGTCAAAGTCAAGAACAACAACGTTAACTTTTTCATCAAGAGATAATACTTCTTCTGGGTGGTTGATTCTACCCCAAGAAATATCAGTGATGTGTAGTAATCCGTCAACACCACCAAGGTCGATGAATACACCAAAGTTTGTCATGTTCTTAATAACACCTTCAAGAACCTGACCTTTTTCAAGGTTGTTAAGGATCTCAGCTTTTTGAGCTTCGATATCTTTCTCGATAAGTACTTTGTGAGATACAACAACGTTGTCGTTAGTGTAGTTGATTTTAACAACTTTAACTTCCATTTGCTTTCCAACAAATACGTCAAAGTCACGGATTGGCTTAACATCGATTTGTGAACCTGGTAAGAACGCCTCAATACCGTAGATGTCAACAATAAGACCACCTTTAGTACGACGCTTAACTGTACCTTCGATCACATCGTCATTGTCAAGAGCACCTTGGATAAGCTCCCAAGCCTTAACGATCTTAGCTTTTCTTCTTGAAAGAACAAGTTGTCCGTTTGCGTTTTCTTTTTCTTCAACGAAAACTTGAACTTTTTGTCCAACTTTAAGATCAGGCATGTCACGGAATTCCGAAGCAGATACCAGACCGTCAGATTTGAAGCCGATGTTTAAAACAACATCTCTGTCATTGATATCAACAACAGTTCCCTCTACAACCTCTTTTTCAGCTACCTCATTCAAGGTTTGATCGTAAAGTTTTTCCATTTCAGCTCTTTCTTTAGCTGAATAGCCTTGTCCAAATCCCTGGTTGTCTGCTGCGTCCCAGTTGAACTCTTGATTTTTTACTTCTTCTGCCATAATAAATTAAATCACCCGTAGATACAGCATAAAATCCGGGTAGTTTTTTATGCCTTTTTAATTTAACAAAACACTGTAAATCAATATTTTACAGTATTGCTCACCTGAGCGGAGCGCAAAATTAATTAAATTATTTGATTTTAGCTATTTAGGAGAGTTAATCTTTGTCCTGATTAAGGATCAAAAGTGGCTTTCTGATGTGGGTTGCCAGATAGTGACTTTTACTCCTTCCAAGTAGGTTTTGCCAGAAACTTTTTTCCCTGTGAAGGTTCACTACCATATTTATGTTATGTTCTTCCAGATAATCTTCTAGTGTAGGAAGAAAACTTGCAGATGGAATAAAATGATAAATATGTGGTGATTCTTTAATGATGTCTTCGAATACCAGGCCAGCTTCAATTTCTTTTTCAGATGGATGTTCAAGGTCTTTTCCAGCATATAATACATGAACACGCGCATCAAATGCTTTTCTTATTTCATTAAATACAGAAATGTTTTTGTTTTGCTTGATTTGCTTAAAATCGTAACTGAACACTATTTCTTTAAAATTGAAATCCTTTTGTTCTTCAGGTATAATCAACAATGGTAGAGTTACTGTATGTAGAACATCGGTTATCGTGTTTCCAAGAATTGGATTTTTATCTTTATATTTTAAAGGATTACCTAATATTATAAGGTCTGGCTTATAGGTTTTGATATTATCAAGGATTGCTTCAAGTGCAAACTCTAGATCAGGATTGAACTCAATTTTTAAATCTTGAATTTCAGGAACTTCACTAATGAGTTCTTCATATTTAGTTTTACTTTCGGATAAATATTCATCAATTATAGATCGATCAAATGTATTTGCGACATCCATCATTGGGAATGGTGCGTTTGTACCATGAATAATCATGATTTCACAATTCCCAATCCGGGTCGCAATTTCTGCTGCAGCTTTTAATGAAGGCTTAGCAGCCTCAGTTAGATCTATCGGTATTAGAATTTTCATCTGTCAGAATGTATGATCAACAAAGGAACGTTACTGTGGAATGCGAGTTTTTTTGTTATACTTCTTTTAAATAATTTAGTGATGATGTCATGTTTTCTAGGCATAACCGCTAGCAAGTCTGCATTTGCTTTTTCGGTGAATGTTAATATTCCTTCATCTACCTCATCAGCTTGTAAATATTTAAATTCGTGAGGTATTCCTTTAAAGTGTAAAGCTAGTTGCTTGGCTTCAAAAGTTTCGTCTTCATTAAGACCGGTTACACCATCTGTATCAATATGTAATATGTGTATTTTTGCACCTACAAATTTTACCAGGTCAAGGAGGAATTTGATTGTTTCCTTTTTAGGTATATGTCTGAAGTCACTTGTAAACACTACGGTTTTTAAACTTTTTAATGAAGCTCCTTCAGGAATAACGATTACTGGTACTTTGACTGTTTTTATAACATTATATGCATTACTGCCTATCAGTACTTCATCTATACCTCTTGCTCCATTTGTGCCCATTATTATTAGACCAATGTTTTCTTCTTCGACAACTTGACCCACTGCGTCATTTACAAAATCATAGGTTGACTTAATTTTGAAGTCAACTTTTTTCAATTCTGGTATTGTTTCTAATAATTGATCAAATTCTTTTTCAACGTCCTCTTTTATTTCTTGATGAAGTTCAGGATCTACGGTTACTCCTGATTCTATCTCAACTCCGGTTACGGGTATTCTATATGCATGCAATAAAATTACCTGAGCACTCATTGTACGAGCTAATGCAATTCCTTCTTTAGCGGCGTTTATTGAACAAGAACTAAAATCTACAGGAATTAATATTTTGTTAACGACCATGACTGTTTAAAGTGTTTGTGTGATTATCAAATCTATTATCTGATAAAATTGTGAATTAACTTGTTGAATTTTATCTCATGGATAAAACTGATTCCGACTTTGTGTCGTAGAATGAATATTTTCAACATAACATGTAAATGCTATCTATTAGTTAATGTTTCTTGCTTGAACATCAACTAATTAAATATAGTTTACAAGGCGTGAATTACCAAGTTATGTAACTGATAAGAATCATTTCCGTATAAGACTTTTGTGGTCTTGAGGTGATATAAAAAAAAATACCCGGACTCATGATCCGGGCATTAAAAAAATCGTACAAGTTTAGGGTACAGGTATAAGTTGAAAAAATAGGTTAAGTCTAAAAAATCACTTTATTTATCTAAAAAATATTATTAATTGAAATATATTTTTATCATTTGATCAAGTTCGTGCGAGTATATTCTAACAAATCTTGCGTTCTCAAATACTTTCTCCATATTTCTTTCTCGTTTTTCACATTACAAAGGTAGGATCCTTTTTGTCGAATTCTATTTAAATATTGGAGTCTTCCTTTCTAATGTAATAAAAGTACAATTTTCATATTATGCTAAAAAATGTAGTAATTACTAAAATATTTAGTATTATTGTAGTATGAAGGGGAGAGGCTCGGATACTAATTTTAACAACAGGTTTTCTGAAAGAAAATCAGGTTTATTTGAACTTGAGGGAATTGATATTTTTGATAACTCTCATGTAGTAAATACTAAATTTTATAATGATTCTGCTAAAAAAGTAATAAACAGGGTCTCAAGCCCAGATCTCAACCTTGATTTTTCAGTTAATCCCTATCAAGGTTGTGAGCATGGATGTAGTTATTGCTATGCCAGGATGAGTCATGAGTATTGGGGTTGGAGCCCCGGTTTGGATTTTGAAACAAAAATTATAGTTAAGCGAAAGGTACCGGAATTATTAGAAAAGGAATTGCTCTCTCCATCCTGGAAGGTTGCGCCGATAATGCTCTCCGGAAATACTGATTGTTATCAACCCGTTGAAAGAAAACTTAAAATCACCCGAGATTTGCTAAAAGTTTTTAACAGATTGAAACATCCTGTTTCATTAATAACTAAAAATTCATTAGTAGAAAGAGACCTTGATATAATCGAAGAGCTCGCAGACGAAAATCTTATACATATATATATAAGTATAACTAGCCTTGATGAAAATCTTAGAAGAGTGATGGAGCCAAGAACCGCAGCCGGTGAAAAAAGACTGGAAGTTGTCCGGAAGCTTTCTGAGAAGGGAGTTCCTGTTGGTGTGATGGTGGCTCCGGTTATTCCCGGACTTAACAATACAGAGATTCCTCAGATTATTAAATTATCGGCTGAGGCTGGGGCATCAAAAATAGGTTACACTGTTTTGAGATTAAGCAAACCAGTCTATCAGGTTTTTGATAGGTGGCTTAAAGAAAATTTTCCTGAAAGATATAATAAGGTTATTAATCAAGTGAAAACAATGCATGGGGGAGATGTCTCAGATTTGAAATGGGGAAGAAGAATAAAAGGAGACGGTCCTTTAGCAACAATGATTAGTCAAACATTTCACGCAAACATCAGAAAACATCTAGGAGAAAGGCAAATGCCAGCATTTAATTTAACTGCTTTTAGAAGGGGTGGAATGCTGAAATTGGATTTTTAATGTAATTTTGATGTAAGAAAAATTCAATTTTATTAAAAGAGCAACTTTTGTTTAATTTTCTGATATTTACTCCATTCCATACCTTCACAATACTAATCTTTAAAAACTCCATAATAATATTAGAAGAGTTGCAAAGAGATTCGTCGTAAAGCACATCTTTGAAAAGTTAAACAAAATAACTTTAAATTTCGCTTATTTAAAATTATTCTAAATTACTGGATTTTGATATTGCAAATGGCTTATAATCGGCTAAAAAGCACCGTTTTAGACAGAAAACGTCAAAATATGTAGGGTTTCAAAGTATTTTGTCAAACCTCTTTGTTTGAAAACAAGCGTTCGCATAGTAGATTTGTAGCGATTTTAAAGGATGTAGTATACTGAAATGAGTATAATCAATTACTTAAACGAAAAGAAAATGGCTCTGGGTTGCAAAATGAGGAACTTTTTGTTCCTAATTTGTTTTCTGTCGAGTACTGTAGCGTTTGCACAGGATTCGACTGCTGCTGCAGGTGATGCTGCGGCGGGTGGAGGTGATGGATTCCCTGGAATCCCCACGGATCAGGCTTCAATAACAGCCGGTGAAGAATTGTTCAAAGGAAACTGTGCGACATGTCACAACGTTCATA
Organism: Marinigracilibium pacificum; assembly: GCF_012926615.1. Classification (GTDB taxonomy): domain Bacteria; phylum Bacteroidota; class Bacteroidia; order Cytophagales; family Cyclobacteriaceae; genus Mangrovivirga; species Mangrovivirga pacifica. The sequence continues at coordinate 114,853 of NZ_JABBNU010000011.1, forward strand.
CCAAATTGGTGGGACCGGCACTGGCAAATGTTTACGACAGGGTACCAGGTGATGGAGCGGAAGCTGTAGAATGGATTTACCAATTTGTCTACAATTCCCAAAAAGTTATTGCTTCTGGCGACCCTTATGCAGCTAAGCTGTGGGATGAATATAAGCCAACTATTATGACGTCTTTCCCTTTCGAAAAAGAACAGGTGGAAGACATTTTAGCTTATATACAGCAAGAAACTATTGCAGGACCAAAAGTTGCTGGGCCAACACCTGTTGTAATTGGTGACCCTCAACCTGAAACTGGAATCAGCAGTGCTTATATGACTGTTATTCTTGGAATCCTGATTTTTGTTTTAGTTCTTATTCTTGTTGTTCTTCTTCTTATCGTTAACATTTTAGTTAAGTATTTAAAAGATAAGGAAGATCTAGACGAGGCTGATAAAGAGATCGTTGATCAGAAATTCAGCTTTACTAAACTAGCAACTAACAAAGTATTCCTTGCAATCATTACAGCGGTTTTCGTTGCTGTTGTTGCTAAAACAGGAATCGATGCATTATATACTGTAGGTATTCAGCAGGGATACCAACCAACTCAACCAATTGCATTCTCTCACGCTATCCACGCTGGTCAGTATGAGATTGACTGTAACTACTGCCACACTGGAGTAAGAAAGTCTAAGAATGCTAACATTCCATCTGCAAACATCTGTATGAACTGTCACTCTGTAGTGAAAACTGAATCTCCTGAGATCCAGAAAATCTACAAGGCAGTTGAAGAAAACAGACCAATCGAATGGGTACGTATTCACAACCTTCCTGACCTGGCTTACTTCAATCACCAGCAACACGTAAAAGTGGGTGAGATCGAATGTCAGACTTGCCACGGTCCTATCGAAGAAATGGAAGTTGTTTATCAATATGCTCCATTAACAATGGGATGGTGTATCAATTGCCATAGAGAAACTGCAGTTAACGCAGGTGGTAATGATTACTACAACAAGTTGGTTGAATTACATAATCAAAAGACAGATGAGCCTATGACCGTTGAAGATATCGGTGGTCTTGAGTGTTCAAAATGTCACTATTAATTAAAAGAGAATTTCTTTCCCTATATATAGACAGATAGAAATGAAAAAAGTAAATAAAACATACTGGAAAGGTCTTGAGCAACTGACAAACGATACTGAGTTTGTTGCAAATGCACAGAATGAATTTCCAGAGATCCCTGGTGAAGGTGAGGATGCTCCATCAAGATCACGTCGTGATTTCCTTAAAATGATGGGATTCAGCCTTGCTGCAGCATCACTTGCAGCTTGTGAGGCTCCAATCAGAAAAGCTATTCCTTATTTAAATAAACCGGTAGATGTTGATCCGGGTATTCCTAACTATTATGCATCTACTTATATCAACGGTGGTGATGTATATAGTGTTGTTGTTAAAACTCGTGAAGGTCGCCCTATCAAACTTGATGGTAACAAGCACGGTTTCTCACAAGGAGCAACAACTGGTCAGGTTGAAGCTTCAGTATTAAACCTTTATGATCTTAGCAGATTACAAAATCCTAAGAAAGGTGATGCTGATATCACTTGGGAACAGCTTGATAAAGAAGTAAAAGCTAAGCTTTCTTCTATTCAGGCAAAAGGAGGTAAAATCGCAATAGTTAGCGAAACTGTAAACTCTCCTTCAATCAAAAAGGCAGTAAAACAATTTGCTGATAAATATCAAAAGGTAGAGCATGTGATGTATGACCCAATCTCCGAATATGGAGTTATGGCTGCTCACAAAGCTACTTTCGGAAAGGAAGTTTCTCCTTCTTATGATCTTGAAAAAGCTGATGTTATCGTTTCTGTAGCATCTGATTTCCTTGGATCAAAGAGCAACTCAGCATTATATTCTAAAGCTTACGGTAAAAGAAGAAAAGTAAGCAAGGATAATACTAACATGAACCGTCATTATCAGTTTGAGTCAAACTTATCTCTAACTGGTGCTAACGCTGATTATAGAACTCCAATCAAACCTTCTCAGGAAGGATATGTAGTTGGTCAGCTTTATAATGCAATTGCTAAAAAGGCAGGTGCAGCTCCTCTTTCTGGTATCTCTGGTGCTGAGGTAGCAAACCTTGATAAAGCAGCAAATGACCTTTGGGCTGCAAAAGGAAAAAGCCTTGTATTAGCTGGTTCAAATGATCCTGATGTTCAAACTGTAGTTAATGCAATCAACAATTTGCTTTCTAACTATGGTTCAACAATAAATATTGATAAATCAAGTCAGGCAAGACTTGGTAATGATCAGAAAATGGATGCTTTTGTTAATGGTTTAGCAAAAGGACAGTACAGCGCGGTAATTTTCTACAACGCTAACCCTGTTTATAACCATCCAAAAGGAGCTCAAATTGCTTCTGCAATTGCTAAAGCTGAGCTTTCAGTAGCAACAAACGGAACTGCTGATGAGACTGCTTCTTTAGCTCAATATGTTGCTCCTGATCATCACTTCCTTGAAGCATGGAATGACGCAGAACCAATTAAGGGTCAATTTACTCTTGGCCAGCCGGCGATCAGACCACTATTCAAAACTAGAAATGCTGGTGAATCATTCTTAGTTTGGGCAGGAAACAATACTTCATACTATGATTTCTTAAGAAATAACTGGAAAGAAGGACAGTTTGCAGCTCAGTCTAATACAGGTGATTTCGATCAGTTCTGGAATGAGACACTTTACACTGGTGTATTTGCTGGAAATGTAGCAACTGAAGAAATTGTTGAAGTTGAGTCAACTGATGAAGTTGCTTCAGAAGAAACATCTACTTCTTTCACTGCAGATCTTTCAGCAATTGCTTCAAGAATCAAAAAGAATTACAAAGCAAGTAGCAACGGAGTTGAATTAGCTCTTTATGTAAATGGAACAGGTAATGGTAGCATGGCTAATAACCCATGGTTACAAGAAATGCCAGATCCAATTACTAAAGCTACTTGGGATAACTACCTGACAGTTTCTCAAGCTTATGCTAAAGAAAAAGGTCTGACAATGAAGGAAGGCCAAACTGTTACAGCAAACTTAACAGTTGGAGGTAAGTCTATTGAAGTACCTGTTCTTATCCAGCCAGGACAAGCACAAGGAACTATTGGTTTGGCTCTTGGTTATGGTAGAAAAAATGCTGGTAAAGTAGGAGATGGAGTTGGTGGTGATGCTTATCCTCTAGTTGGATCTGTAAACGGTGCCATTTCATTTAATGTTGTTGATGGTGTTTCTGTAGAGCCAACAGGTAATTCTTACAGAATCGCTCAAACACAAACTCACCAGACTGTAATGGGAAGAGATAGCGTAATTAAAGAAGCTACTCTTAAACAATATAAGAAAGATCCAAATAGTGTAGTTAAGCATCCTGAGTTCCATACTTCAGAAGGTATGAAGAGCCCTGAAGCAATTACATTGTGGAAAGGTCATGAATATACAAACCACCATTGGGGGCTTGCAATTGACCTTAACTCTTGTACTGGATGTTCTGCTTGTCATATTGCCTGCCAGGTTGAAAACAACATTCCTGTAGTAGGTAAAGACGAGGTGTTGAACAGACGTGAAATGCACTGGATCAGAATCGACAGATACTACAGCTCTCCAGAAACAGCATCAAGCTATGGAGAAATGGAAAGTGCTGCAGATAATCCTGAGGTTGTATTCCAACCAATGATGTGTCAGCATTGTAGTAATGCTCCTTGTGAAACTGTATGTCCTGTTGCAGCGACTACTCACAGTTCAGAAGGGCTTAACCAGATGACTTATAACAGATGTATTGGTACTCGTTACTGTGCTAACAACTGTCCTTATAAAGTAAGACGTTTCAACTGGTTCAAGTACCACGATAATAAGCAGTTTGATAAAAACTCTGCTCAGAACAGTGCATTAGGTAAGATGGTTCTTAACCCGGATGTTACAGTTCGTGCAAGAGGTGTGATGGAGAAATGTTCATTGTGTGTACAAAGAATCCAGGCTGGTAAACTTAAGGCAAAAGCTGAAGGTCGCCGTCCAGGTGATGATGATGTAACAACAGCGTGTGCATCAGCATGTCCATCGGAAGCGATTGTATTTGGTGACCTTAAGAACAAGGATTCTAAGATCCACCAGTTATTGAAAATTAGAGAGGCAAATGATGAAGACGGAATGGAAATCGGAGATGAAAGAGCTTATGCAGTTCTAGAAGAACTTCGAGTAGATCCGAATGTATTCTACTTTGCTAAAATTAGAAATAAAGAAGAAGCTTAAGTTTAACCCGGAGATAGTAAATAAATTATGGAGGTTACTTCAACAGTAAGAAAGCCCTTGGTTACGGGTGGTAAGACATACCACGATGTAACGCAGGATATTTGCCAGTATGTGGAAAACAAACCACCGAAAACTTGGTTAGCTGCATTTACTTTTTCTTTCCTTGTATTACTTGTAGGTAGTTATGCCGTGGTAATGACTGTTTGGGAAGGAATCGGAATGTGGGGTCTTAACAAAACAGTAGGTTGGGCATGGGATATCACAAACTTCGTATGGTGGGTTGGTATCGGTCACGCGGGAACTTTGATTTCTGCGATCCTTTTACTCTTCAGACAAAAATGGAGAACATCAATTAACAGAGCTGCAGAAGCAATGACAATTTTTGCCGTTATTTGTGCTGCTATGTTCCCGGTACTTCACATGGGTAGACCATGGTTAGGAGCTTATTGGGCTCTTCCACTACCAAATACGTTTGGTTCTCTTTGGGTTAACTTTAACTCACCACTTCTTTGGGACGTATTTGCGATATCAACGTATTTCTCTGTATCATTAGTTTTCTGGTACATTGGTTTAATTCCTGATTTCGCAACTATTAGAGACAGAGCAACAAATAAAATCAGTAAAGCAATTTACGGTGGTCTTAGCATGGGCTGGGACGGAGGTGCTAAAAACTGGATGCACTATGAAGCAGTTTCATTGATCCTTGCAGGTATTGCAACTCCTCTAGTACTTTCTGTACACACTATCGTATCTTTTGACTTTGCTACTTCAGTAATTCCAGGATGGCACACTACAATTTTCCCTCCTTACTTCGTTGCTGGAGCGATTTTCTCAGGGTTTGCAATGGTATTAACTCTGATGCTCATCACAAGAAAAGTTTACAAACTTGAAGACTATATCACAATCAACCACATTGAGTTGATGAACCTTGTAATTCTAATTACAGGATCTATCGTAGGTATAGCTTATATCACTGAGTTATTCATGGCATGGTACTCTGGAGTTGTATATGAGCAATATGCATTCCTTAACAGAGCAACAGGTCCATACGCATGGGCATACTGGTCAATGATGACTTGTAACGTAATATCACCTCAGTTATTCTGGGTTAAGAAAATAAGAACAAGTTTAGCTGCAACATTCATTTTATCGATTATTGTAAACATCGGTATGTGGTTTGAGCGATTTGTAATTATTGTAACATCTCTGCACAGAGATTACCTTCCTTCAAGTTGGGCAATGTTTACTCCAACTTGGGCTGATATGGGTGTATATCTATTTACTTTCGGATTGTTCTTCACTGCATTCTTCCTATTTGCGAAGTTCTTCCCAGTGATCAACATGGCTGAAGTTAAATCTGTTTTGAAATCTAGTTCTGAACGCAAAGCTTAAGATCTATGAACACTGGAAAAAATTACTTAGTAGGTATTTTCTCTGAAGAGGATGTAGTAATGTCAGGGATACCAAAGATAAGAGAGGCAGGAGTTAAGATTGAAGAGGTTTATACTCCATACCCTGTTCATGGACTTGAGCATGTACTAGGGTACAGTAAATCAAAATTACCTATGATCGCATTCTTCTTCGGTCTGACAGGTACCTGTTTAGCATTAACAATGCAGATTGGTATGATGTATTTTGACTGGCCAATGATCATTGGAGGTAAAGACTTTTTAGCACTACCAGACTTTATACCTGTTACTTTCGAGTTAACAGTATTGCTTACAGCATTTGGTATGGTAGGAACGTTTTTCGTTACCAGAAATCTTAAGCCTTGGGCTGAACCTAAAATATTCGATGTAAGATCAACTGATGATAAGTATGTTATGGCAATCGATCTTGATGTAAATAACAAATCAGCAGATGAGATTCGAACTATTTTAAATGAAGCCGGTGCTTCTGAAGTTAATGAGAAAAGCTTTGAATAAACAATTGAGAATGATGTCATCAATAAAGAAATATTTTTATGCGTTAGTTGCCATTGCTATTCTGGCTTCTTGTGCTGCCGATGGTAATGATCCTGGGGTGGAATATGCTCCTCAGATGTATCACACAATTCCATACGAGCCATTAACGCAGATTCAAGATAAAGAAGCCGGTGCTTGGTTAACAAGTTCCGGTGTTGATTCGGTAGCTGAGTTTTATAACTCTAACCCGTACAATGAGCATAAAATGACTATGCGTCTGCCTGCAGAAAATACGGTAAGATATGCCGGTACTGCACCAATGCCTTATGAAATTCATAAGGATAGCTTTGATCTTGCTGGTCGTACTTTAAAAAATCCGCTTGATTCTACTCAGGCGATTGTTCAGCAAGGAAGAGCTCTTTACGAGCGTTTTTGTCAGCACTGCCACGGACCTGAAGGTAAGGGTGGTGAGACTGGAACTGTCGGTAAAGTTTATCCTGGTATCACTGGTTATTCATCAATTAGTGTAAAAGATAAACCAGCAGGTCATATTTTCCATGTTATTACTCATGGTAAAGGCCGTATGGGCGCTCATGGTTCTCAATTGAACCAGGAAGAGCGTTGGAAAATAGTTCGATACGTACAAATTCTGCAAAAGAAATAATAGATAGAAATGCACGCAGTAAATCACAACCTTGACGAGAAATTCACTTTCACCTCTTCGTTGAAGAGTAAGGTGCTTGCCGTTGGTATTATCGGATTCCTTCTGGTTATCATCGGTATATTCACTACATCTTCCGGAGACCATCATGGTGAAGAATCACACACGGCAGTAGCTGAGGTAGTTGCACAAGATCAGGATCAGCATGGAGACGATCATGCAACTGATGCAGGAGAAGGACATGCAGAAGCTTCTCATGGTGGTGGACACCATGAATTTGGCTGGGCTGACAGACTTAAGACTGATCTTTGGATCAATAATATTTATTTTAGTGGATTAGCGATAATCGGAGTTTTCTTCTTCGCTATTCAATATGTATCACAATCAGGATGGTCAGCAGGTGTGCTTAGAGTACCAATGTCTTTTGGTAACTGGCTTCCAATTGCTTTTGTACTGATGTTGATAGGTTTCTTTTGGGGAGGTAGTACTATCTTCCATTGGACTCATGGATATTTATATGATGAGAACTCTTCAATGTTCGATTCAATAATCAACGGTAAGGCCCCATTTTTCTTCTTCCCGTTTGAGCCAACTGGTGAGCATCCATTCCCTGTTTTCTGGATGATCAGACTTGTAGTATTCTTCGGTGTTTGGTACTGGATGTTTATTACAATGCGTAAAACTGCCTTGAAAGAGGATTTAGATCCGGATACAAAATATTGGCATAAGCTTGTTAAGCAAGGTGCTGTATTCTTAGTATTCTTCGCAGTTTCAAGTTCAGTTTCAGCATGGGACTGGGTACTTTCTATCGATACTCACTGGTTTAGTACTATGTTTGGTTGGTATGTATTTGCCAGCTGGTGGGTAAGTGGCCTTGCAGCTATTACTTTAATAGTATGTCTTCTTAAAGGTGCTGGTTATCTATCAGTAGTTAACAGTAACCACCTACATGACCTTGGAAAATTTGTTTTTGCATTCAGTATTTTCTGGACATATATCTGGTTCTCTCAGTTCTTACTGATCTACTATGCAAACATTCCTGAAGAAACAATTTATTTCATAGAAAGAATGAGCAGTGATCAATACGCACCGTTCTTCTACTTCAATCTTGTAATAAACTTTTTCTTCCCATTCTTGTTCTTAATGACAAGGGAATCAAAACGTCATCTAGCGTTCTTGAAAATTGCTTGTATTGCAGTTTTAGCAGGTCACTGGTTAGACTTTTACATGATGATTACACCAGGTGTGTTAAAAGAAAATGGAACTTTTGGAATCATGGAGATAGGATCCGCAATGTTCTTTGGTGCTGCATTTACTTTCGTAGCATTAACAAACCTTGCTAAATATCCATTGGTTGCAAAGAACCATCCGATGTTGGAGGAAAGTTTACATCATCACATTTAATTAAACTGTAACACTCGAAAAAATGGTAAATACATTAATTATACTCGGTGCTATCCTGATACTTGTAATTTTAGTTACAGTATTCAGAGTGATCACTTTAGTAGATGTTGCGAAGGGTTCGGACAAAAAGAGAGCGTCTGGAAGTAATACGACCAATGCATTATTATGGCCAATTTTCGGAATATTGTTTTTTGGATCAATATTCTACTATTCATTCGCAGCTTATGAGGATTATAAGCTTCCGGTAGCTTCTATTCACGGAGTTGAAACAGATGAACTATTTTGGATTACCATGATAGTAACTGGTATAGTTTTTATTTTAACTCACATTCTTTTATTCTGGTATAGCTGGAAATATAAGTTTGGTGAAAATAAGAAAGCTTTATTCTATCCGGATAACACAAAACTAGAGTTAGCATGGACAGTAGTTCCTGCAATTGCTTTAACAGTTTTGATCTTGAGTGGTCTGTTTGTTTGGAATGATATTACTGATGAAGCTCCTGAAGATGCTATAAACATTGAAGTGATGGGTTATCAATTTGCCTGGGGTGTTAGATACCCTGGCGCTGATGGTGAATTAGGAGACTATAACTATCAATTGATTGATCAGATTAATGCTTTCGGTGTTAATTTTAATGATAAAGCAGCTCTTGATGATTTCACTCCAATCAAGTTAGTAATTCCTAAGGATACTCCTATAAATCTTAATATTAGAGCAAGAGATGTTCTTCATAGTGTTTTTCTTCCTCACTTTAGAGTAAAAATGGACGCTGTTCCTGGTATGCCTACAAACTTTCATTTTGTAGCTACACATACTACTGAAGAAATGAGAAATGAAACTAAAAACCCTGATTTCAAGTATGAGATGGCTTGTACTGAAATTTGTGGAAGAGGTCACTTCTCTATGCGTATGGAAGTTGAAGTACTTACAAAAGAAGAGTACAAGAAGTGGGCAAGTGAGCAAAAGACATGGGTAAATATGAATCAGGATTACTTTACCGAAGGTCAAGGTAAGAAATTCAATTTACCATCACTGGCTGATAAGAGTCAGGAGAAAGAAGAGAAATTATCTGTTAACGCAGCACTTTAAGATTAAAATTAAAGACAATGTCTGAAATTAAAACACAAAACGTGCACATCGATTCTCATGAAGATCATCATGATGATCATGCACATCACGAAACGTTTATTTCAAAGTATATATTCACTACCGACCATAAAATGATCGGTAAGCAATTCCTGATGACAGGTATTTTCTGGGCACTAATAGGTGGTGCACTTTCTCTGATATTCAGGATTCAGCTTGGTTTTCCGGAAGCGGATATCTCATGGTTAAGACCAATGCTTGGTGAATGGATCACTCCTGAAGGAAAGCTTGATCCGGAATTTTATCTTGCATTAGTTACAATGCACGGTACCATCATGGTATTCTTTGTATTGACAGCTGGTTTGAGTGGTACTTTCAGTAACTTCCTGATTCCACTTCAGATTGGTGCAAGAGATATGGCTAGTGGATTTATGAACATGTTATCGTACTGGTTCTTCTTTGCATCTAGTGTGGTAATGTTTTCATCTTTATTTATAGAAACAGGTCCTGCAGCTGGTGGATGGGTAGTATATCCTCCATTAAGTGCACTAGAGCAAGCTATTCCTGGATCTGGTTTAGGTATGACAATGTGGTTGGTTGCAATGGCTTTATTCATTGTTTCAACTCTATTAGGTGGTATCAACTATATTACTACAGTAATCAACCTTAGAACTGAGGGTATGTCTTTCACTAGACTACCATTAACAATCTGGGCATTCTTTATTACTGCTGTAATTGGTTTATTATCATTTCCGGTATTATTTGCTGCTGCATTATTGTTAATTTTTGACAGAAGCTTTGGTACTGCGTTCTATCTTTCAGATATCTATATTGCTGGTGAGGCTCTACCTCAACAAGGTGGATCTCCAGTATTATATCAGCATTTATTCTGGTTCCTAGGTCACCCTGAAGTATATATTGTTATTATGCCTGCATTTGGTATTACTTCTGAAGTAATTTCTACAAATGCCAGAAAGCCAATATTTGGATACAGAGCAATGATTGGATCACTACTTGGTATTGCATTCTTGTCTTTCATTGTATGGGCGCACCACATGTTCGTTTCAGGAATGGATCCTTTCTTAGGAAGTGTATTTATGTTATTGACTCTAGTTATTGCGGTTCCATCAGCAGTAAAAGTTTTCAACTACCTGACTACTCTTTGGAAAGGTAACCTAGTATTTACTCCAGGTATGCTATTCTCAATTGGTTTAGTATCATTGTTTATTTCTGGTGGATTAACAGGTATTTTCCTTGGTAACTCAGCTATTGATATTCAATTGCACGATACATATTTCGTAGTAGCTCACTTCCACCTTGTAATGGGTAGTGCAGCGTTCTTTGGAATGATGGCAGGTGTTTATCACTGGTTCCCTAAGATGTTCGGTAGAATGATAAATGCTAAACTTGGATACTTACATTTCTGGTTAACATTTGCTGGTGTGTATTTAGTATTCTTCCCAATGCACTACATTGGTATTGCCGGATTCCCTAGAAGGTATTACACATGGAGTTCTTTTGAAACTTTCAGTGGAACATTCCAGGATCTGAATGCATTTGTAACTATAGCAGCTATTATTACTTTCGTTGCCCAGTTTATATTCTTATTTAACTTCTTCTACAGCATATATAAAGGTAGAAGAGCACCTCAGAACCCTTGGCATTCTAATACTTTAGAGTGGACTACTCCAGTTGAGCCTGGTCATGGTAACTGGCCTGGAGCAATTCCTAAAGTATATCGTTGGCCTTATGATTACAGTAAGCCAGGTGCTGCTGAAGATTTCATTCCTCAGACAGTTCCTTATTCAGAGACTCCGGAATCTAATACAGATTACGAGAATGAGCTTGCTGCATTAGAGAAAGTTAGTGGAATAGAAGAAGTTGGCGAGTCAAAAGAATAACTCGAGATACATTAATTTATTCAGAAAATGCGGTGTGCTCACCGTATTTTCTGTTTATATACTCATTCTTGTCGGTGGTATCGTAAGATCAACTGGCGCTGGTATGGGATGCCCTGATTGGCCAAAATGCTTTGGCAATTGGGTCCCGCCAACATCAGAATCACAGCTCCCCGAGAATTATGAGCAATATTATACTCAAAAGAGGGTAGAAAAGAATCAAAAGCTTGCTGGTTATTTAAATACTCTTGGATTTACCTCATTAGCTGAGAAAATTACAAATGATCCGCTAGTATTAGAAGAACAACCATTTAATGCAACCAAAACCTGGATTGAATATGTAAACAGGTTGGTAGGTGTAGTGATAGGTCTCTTTATTTTTGCAACTTTGGTGTTTTCAATTCCATTTGCATTTCAAAATAAAATATCCTATTTCATGCTTGCTTTGTTAGCATTTGTTTTGGTTGGGATTGAAGGTTGGATAGGTAGTGTGGTAGTATCTACAAACTTGCTGCCATGGATGATAACCTTGCATATGATTCTTGCTTTATTTATTGTTTTGATCCTTGAAAAATTAATTTTTAAGGTGATAAATCATCAGGAAGTTGATTCTAATGGTACTGTCAAGGTGATATTATGGGTCGGTCTTGTTTTATCTTTATTACAAATTATACTTGGTACACAAGTTAGGGAAAGTATAGATGAGATTGCATTAGCCTTGGGAGGAGATCAAAGAGATCTGTGGATTGGAGAGCTCGGAATGGGCTTTTATATTCACCGCACTTTCTCTTTATTAATCTTTGCTGTTCATGCTTATGTTGCCTGGATATGCTATAAGATGGGTAAGACTTCTGGTGAATTCTGGAAATGGTTAAAGTGGATATTAATCATAATAGCAATTGAAATTGTTTCCGGTGCAATCATGGCTTATTTCGCTATTCCTGCGGTTTTACAGCCAGTACATTTATTTTGTGCTGCTATAATGTTTGGAATACAGTATTGGGTCATTTTATTAATTTCAAATAAGAAAAAAGTTTCAGCTGTTAATGAATAAGTCGGCAGAAATTATAAATACAAATACAACATCCGTGAGGTTAAGGGCTTTCTTTATGCTGCTTAAACCCAGGTTGTCGATGCTAGTTGCTTTCTCCTCTGCATTTGGTTATGTGCTGGCAGTAAATGGAGGGATTGATTGGTTTGTACTTAGTATGTTGTCATTTGGCGGTTTTCTAGTATCCGGTGCTTCAGTAATATTTAATCAGATTATTGAAAAGGATTTAGATGCCAAAATGAATCGTACTAAAAACAGACCATTACCTAGTGGCATACTTTCCAATAATGAAGCGATGATATTTGCTTTACTAGTTGGAGTTGTAGGATTGGTAATATTATTTATCTATACTAATCCTTTAACGGTTCTATTATCTTTCATTTCAATGTTATTGTACAGTTTTGTTTATACTCCATTAAAAAGAGTAGGACCAATTGCTGTATTCGTTGGTGCGATACCAGGTGCTTTACCTCCATTAATTGGCTGGGTAGCATTTTCTGGTGATATAACATTCGAGGCATTGGTAATATTTGGCATTCAGTTTATCTGGCAGTTTCCTCATTTTTGGGCAATTGCATGGGTAGCAGATGATGATTACAGAAGAGCTGGCTTTAAATTATTACCAAACGGAGGTCGGAAAGATTTTAATTCAGCAGTGCAGATAATGACTTATACTCTCTTTTTACTTCCACTGAGTTTATTACCAGCTAAATTTGGAATAACTGGAATAGATTCAGCAATAGTGGCAATAATTTGTGGAGTTTTATTTTTAGCTCAAACATTTAAATTGATGATCGATAACAGTAGAAAATCGGCATTGAAGATTATGTTTGGATCATTTATTTATTTGCCGGTAGTGCAAATTGCATTTATGTTGGACAAAGTTTAGAGATGGAGAAGGAGAGAGAGAACATGGAAAAAGAATTGAAAATAACGAGAGAATCAAAAAGTATACTCAATATGCACCCACAGAAGTTTGCAATGTGGTTGTTCTTATTGACAGTACTAATGATTTTCGCTGCTTACACTAGTGCATATATAGTTCGTAAAGGACAGGGGAACTGGATCCCATTTGAACTACCGGTTACCTTTTTGTATAGCACTGGTATTATAGTATTAAGTAGTGTTTTTATGCAGTTATCATATTTTGCAGCTGCAAAAAACAATGTTAATGGAGTGAGGCTGTATACGCTTTTAACTTTCATAGCAGGAGTTGTATTTTTAATGATGCAATGGACGGGTTATGGCAAGTTAATAGATATGAATCTTTACTTTTCGGATCCAAATAATGTAAGTGGATCATTCATTTATGTAATTACCGGAGTACATGCAGTTCACCTTATAAGTGCACTAATTGTTCTTCTAATTGTCCTGATAACCACTTTCAAAGTTGAAAATATCAAAGATAAACTTGTACGAATGGAAATTTGTACAACTTATTGGCACTTTTTAGGTGGACTTTGGGTTTATTTATATTTATTTTTGCAACTAAATCAATAATCTAAAATAAAGTTAGATGGCTACAACAGCAACAATTAAGTCGCCTTCACAGAGCGTTTGGAACGGTGGAAATGCACCGATGAAGGCTAGTTACGGTAAATTAATGATGTGGTTTTTTCTATTGTCAGATGCATTTACATTCTCGGCATTATTGATCACATATGGAGTAATTCGTTATAGTTACCCTCAATACGACCCGTCGGTACATGGTGAGGTATTTAAATTTTCGACTGAATACTGGCCAATACCTGATTATGTTTTTGATGGTGTTCCTTTTCTTCATGGAGTTCACGCACCATTAATATTTGTGTCGATAATGACTTTCATTTTAATCTTGTCATCTGTGACCATGGTACTTGCTGTTGAAGCCGGTCATAGAAATGATAGAAAGGATGTAGAGAAATGGATGCTTTGGACTATCGTTGGAGGTTTAACTTTCCTTGGATGTCAGGCATGGGAGTGGGCTCACTTTATTACAGGTAAAGAAGAAGGTCTTGCCGGGGTTATTGAAGGAACTAAATTTTTTGGAGCGAACCTGATACAAAACCAATATGGACCACAAGGATTCGCTGATTTGTTCTTCTTTATTACAGGTTTCCACGGAACTCACGTATTTAGTGGTGTTGTTCTTAACTTCATTGTTTTTTATAATGTAGTAGTTGGAACTTATGATAAGAGAGGTCACTACGAAATGGTGGAAAAAGTTGGTCTTTACTGGCACTTTGTAGACCTTGTATGGGTATTCGTATTTACCTTCTTTTACCTTATCTAATTTTACAAAAGCAGAATTTAAAGAATCATGGCTAATATACAGACAGAACACTCAACAACTATACAACCTAGAAGTAAGGAAACTGTTAATAAGATCCTTAAGGTAACATTGATACTTGCCGTTATTACATTAATTGAGGTAGGAGCATCTTATGTGCTAGGTAGAAGTTGGGTACTATATTCATTTTTTATTGGTTTAACATTAGTTAAAGCATTTTATATTGTTTCTGAGTTCATGCACTTGAAGTATGAAGTGAAATCACTAATATGGGCAATTATGTTACCTTTACTATTTGTGATTTGGCTTTTAGTAGCTTTAAGAACCGAAAGTGCTGAGATCTTTAATGTTAAATTCTCTGATGAAACCAAAACCGAGGTTCCGGTAGAAACTCAAGAATAGTTATTCTATATATGAACAAAGCTTTCAAAGTCGGCATACTGCTTGTAATATTAGCTGTGCCGGCTTTTATTTTTGTATTTCTCCATAGTTTTGGAAGAAATTACTTTGATACAGATACATTTTACTCTGAAGGTGTCGATACTTTGCTTGTTGACTGTGAGGTAAAGCACCCAACTAAATACAGGGTAAATGATCCTACTTTTAGTTCTGATTCCATCAATGTTTATTTGTTGAATTCTGATCCTGTAATTAACTCCAGTTTGACCTCATCATGGATTAGCTGGTTCGAAGCATTCGATGAATTACCAGTATCATTTAAGCAGGTTATTGTTGATGAAACTTGTAATCAGAATGAATATTCAATTGATAATATCTTGTGTTTATCTCAATCTCAAATTGATAAACTTTACTGTAATTTAATTGTTAATAAAGAAGCAGTTACTGGTCCTTATGGCGTTCTAATCAACGAAGATAAAGTCATCAAAGGATATTTTAATTTATCTGAAAGTAAGGAGATAGACAGGCTTTTTGCTGAAATTCAAATTTTACTAACTAATTATGAATAGTAGTTCGATAAATAAGCCTACTCAATGGTTTGTTGGAGTTGTATCAGTTGTTGTACCATTATTGGTTGCATATTTATTATTTGCTGACCTTGGATTAGCCTCAGAACAAGGGTGGGTATATTCACTTCCAGGTCTTAACGCAGTTATTAATTCCGCTACAGCAATTTTATTGCTATTAGGGTTATATTTTATTAAAAAGGGTGATATTGTAAAACACAAGACCATGATGCTTGCTGCACTAGCATTAGGGGTTATTTTTCTGGTATCCTATTTAATTTATCATTCTTCTGTTACTAGTACAGTTTTTGGTGGTGAAGGAGCAATCAAATATGTTTATTACTTTCTGTTAATATCACATATCGTATTGTCTGTCGTTGAGGTGCCTTTGGTTTTGTTAGCTTTAATTTTCGCATTTACAAAACGTTATGACAAACATAAACGTATAGTAAGATGGGCATACCCTGTATGGTTATATGTTTCAGTTACAGGAGTCATAGTTTACCTTTTGATTAGCCCTTATTATAGTTTTTAAATTCGATTCAAATGAAGAAGTTATTATTTTCTTTATTGATATTAATCTCAAACATTGCTCTGAATGCACAATGTGCAATGTGCGTAGCTACTCTTGAAACCAATGTTAGTGAGGATGGAGGAAGTTTAGCTTCGAGTTTAAATACTGGAATTTTATATCTGTTTTTAACTCCTTATGTAGCAATTGGGGTTATTGCATTTTTATGGTATCGAACAAGTAAACGAAATGCCCAAAACAAGCTTAACAGCAGCTATTCTTAAAGAAAAATGCCCTCGGTGTAGAAAGGGGCCATTATATTCTTATCCGTTTTATGTATTAACCAGGTTTACCAAAATGCATGATAAATGTTCATGCTGTGGACAATCATTTGAGGTTGAACCAGGTTTTTACTTTGGCGCAATGTATATAAGCTATGCATTTATTGTTGCATTGTTTGTAGCTACTTCATTAATATTAAGGGTGTTGTTTGATCCATCACTAATATACTATCTGATAACTTTGCCTATAGTGTCAGTGATTTTGATGCCACTTATATTCAGATTTTCAAGAACTCTTTATCTTTACCTTGTTGGAGGTATAAAATATGATCCTGATCGTGTAATTCAGCACGAAAATTGCTAAACTGTATTTTAGTTTAGTAATGAAATACTCTAATAAATTTTTAAGCCTTGGTTTAGCGGTCTTTTGTCTGCTGATTTTTACTGTTTTATGGTTTCTATACGATTATCAGAAACAGAATGAATCTTACTATGTAAATAGAATAGAAAACAATGTTAACAGGGAAGTAAAAGAGATTGAAGATCTCTATAGTAAGCTGCCTTCTCCAGGAGATTCCATTGATTTTACTTTTGATAAATTAAATGAGTTAGTTAAACAGCCATTAATAATAATTGATGGAAATGAAGAGGCTATTTATTGGTCTACATCTCATTATTTACCCTTAGATAATGTTAGTTTAAAAACAGGTGTTAATCTAGTATCAAATAAGGATGGAGACTTTCTTACCTATGTTTTTCCGAGAAATGAGTATCAATATATTTTCTATTTACCCCTTTTCGTAAAAAGTGAGATTAATAATGCATACATAAATCCACAGGCGAACACCGGGATATTTGAAAATGATGGGATAAGGATATCTGAACTGATAGAATCTCCGGATCAATTTATCATAAAGGTAAAGGGTGTTCCTGTTTTTAGTGTATCCTTTCAACCTTCTTACCGGATTCACTTTGCCTTTGCAGATTTGTTTATGTTTTTATCAATTCTTGTATTTGCTATATTCTTTACAGTTTTTATAGCAAAGTTAGCAGGCAGTTATCATCGTAGTTATGCAATTCCCGTAGGGATATTGACGGTTCTGATTTTTCGAATACTGGCTTTATTTTTGGAGTTTCCATATGAATTTATAAATCTACGACTTTTTAATCCAAAGTTTTTTTCTGCTTCCTGGCTGGTTCCTACTCTCGGTGACCTGATGTTAAATATTATAGCTTTGTCTGTATTTGCAATCGGAAGCATGTACTATTATCAAAAACCTTCGGTAGTGAAGGCTATACATAAGCTTGGGAGAATTAAAAAGCTTGCTTTATCCACTCTTTTATTTTGTCTTGGGATAAGTTCTTTATCTCTGCAAATGTTTATTTTCAGGACGTTATACCATCACTCATCATGGACTTACGATATAACTTCTAACCTTTCTTTTTCTGGCTTGAAGATGATTTCTGTTTTGATCATATTTTTGAGTCTTGGCATTTTTATTCTATTCGGACATATAGCATATCAGGTTAATATTCATGTCTGGAGAAAGGAACCAAAGGTCTTCTGGATTTTGCTTTCAGCTTCTTCATTGATTTTCGTATTACTGACCTATTTGACAGATAACAACTTTATTCCTATAGTAATCATATATATAGTTTATACGCTTTCCATGTATGGTACACGGGCCGGAAAGCTATTTGTAAGGGTTCGGTATAATACTTTGTTTTATATCATAGGTAGCCTTATTATAACTTCAATAGCTGTAACAATAAGTGTATGGACATTTGAACAGGAAAGAATACGTGAGACTAAAGGAAGGGTTGCGTCAAAGCTTATAGAGAAAAATGATGTTTTGGGAGAATTTTTACTTCATGAAGCTTTAGAACAGATTAAGGAAGATAAGTTTATTCAAGCACGATTATTATCTCCAATAGTTAATAGAAAGTCGGTCGAAGATAAAGTTCAGAAGTATCATTTGGGCTCATATTTTGATAAATATAACATTGATATAACTCTTTTTGGTATAGATAAAGAGCCTGTTGATATTGTAGGTTCTCAGGTGCCATATCAGTTTTTCAAGTTTTATTATGAATCTGAAGAATACAAAACTGAGTATGAGAATATTTATTTTGAGTCAGTCAAAGGGAAACCACTTTTAGGTCATTATATCGCACTCCTTGAAATACCTTATAATGATAAGGTTATTGGTTATATGAAGATTGATCTAAACCTATTAAATAATCAATTGAATACTGTGTTTCCTGAGCTTTTGGTTGATACTGGGGTCAGTTCTGAAGTTGATGAATTTAAGAATGTTAGCTATGCCTTTTATGAAAATCTAAGTTTACTGACATCAGGAGGAGAGTTTAATTATTCATTAAGTTTTCCAAATCTCCGAGATGTATCAGATAGTACAAAGCTATTTACTAAGGGACTTGTAGTAGATAAATACAGACATTATGCTCAACATGGTGAAGAAGATCAAATATTACTTGTGTCGGTTCCCTATTACCCGGTAAGCTTTTTAATTAGTAATTTTTCATTTTACTTCGTATTACCTGTTCTATTCATATTATTATCTTCATTTATATTAACCATATATCATTTTATTAAGTCTACCAGGGTTTCTTTTACTACAAAACTTCAATTATACCTTAACCTGGTTTTTCTAATTCCTTTAATGGCTGTAAGCTATTCGGCCATAAACTTAATATCTACTACATACAGGAATGATATACGTTCAGAATACCTTCAGAAAAGTAAGAATACGAGTGATCAGCTAATAGATGATATTAATAAAGTTTTTACTGGGGACATGACCAGGGAAGAACTTGAAAAAGAATTGAAAGATATTTCAAGGTTTGCTCAGCTTGATATCAATTTGTATGATGTTGATGGGTATTTACTTGCTACTAGTCAACCGAGGATTTTTGAAAAGAAGATATTTTCAAATCAATTGAATCCGGAGGCTTATGCAAAGATTATTGAAAGGGGATATGAAGAAATCATTATCGATGAAAAAGCTGGTGATTTGTCGTTTAAATCTTCTTTTTCAGGTGTTAATGCATTTAATAGTAACCGAAAACTTGGTGTCATTAATATTCCTTATTTTGAATCCGGAGAGGAACTTGAAAACCATATAATTGACGGAATTGTAAATATTCTCAATCTGGCGGCATTTACTTTTCTTATATTTTTGGCTATATCTTATTTTAGTTCATCAATGCTGACTAAACCATTGAGATATATAGCTAATAAAATTGGTAAAACTTCACTTGGGGATAATGAGCCCTTGAACTGGAAGTCAAATGATGAGATAGGATTACTTGTTGAGCAGTATAACCGAATGCTTGGAAAACTTGAAGAGAGCAGGAGGGCTTTATCGGCTTCTGAAAAGGAATCTGCATGGAGAGAAATGGCTAAACAGGTAGCTCATGAGATTAAAAATCCTTTAACCCCTATGAGGTTAAGCCTTCAACACCTACAGAGGTTAAATGATAGTGATGATAAATTAAAGAACCTTTCTGAAAGTTTAATTCGTCAAGTTGATACCCTTAGTGATATTGCAACATCATTTAGTGCTTTTGCCAAGATGCCTATTCCTGAAAGTGCGATTTTTAACCTCACGAAAGTAGTTAGAGATTCAGCAGAGATTTTTAAACGTCAGGAAGGAGCATTTAAAGTTGATATTCCGGATGAAGAAATTATCGTTAAAGGGGATGAAAAGCTGATAGGCAGGATTATTAATAATTTATTGATCAATGCCAAGCAATCTGTAGTAGATGAAGGTACTGCAGAAATCTTTCTTGAATTGTCAGTGCAAGATGACAAGAATGTAATGATCATGGTGAAAGATAACGGAGAGGGGATTCCTGATTCTCTTAGAGAAAAAGTATTTATTCCAAACTTCAGTACTAAATCTACAGGATCAGGTATTGGTCTTGCTATTGCTAAAAGAGGAATTGAGCATGCGCAAGGAAGTATTTGGTTTGAATCTGAGATAGGTAAAGGAACTGTATTTTTTATATCTTTACCTTTGTATAAGGATGCTTGATGAGAATTTTACCACTGATAATATCGTTTCTGTTTGCCTACTCAATTTTAGGGCAAACTAAAGAAGATATATGTTTTCAGGTAAGAATTTTTCAAAATGATACCGTTAAGGTTAGTGCAGATAATCTCATCTCAGGTTCATTATATGTCCTGTCAGCTTCCAAGGATTATTATACTTTTACTTCTGATACTTCCTTTATCTGGCAATCTGAATCATCATTAATTTCTGTCTGTTACCAAAAGGAAAATGCTGCTTATCAAGATCTGTATAAATATTCTGCTGCCACATATGATAGTAATGCGTTATTCAGGCCGGCTCCCTTAATTGTGGAAAATCAAAAATCAAATCTAACATTTGAAAACAGCAGACTTCAGACATCAGGAGTACTTAGCAGGGCGGTAAATACCGGAACAAATAATGATGCAGGTATACAATCAGAGCTTCTATTAAATCTAAATGGTAATCTATCTGATGATATTCGTGTTAATGCCAGAATTTCGGATAGAAATGTTCCTTATCAGCCAGAAGGAAATACTGCTCAGTTACAAGATTTTGACAAGGTCTTTATAAATGTTTTTACTGATAGATATAGCATCGAAGCTGGTGATATTCAGTTTAAGAATTCATCTGATTATTTTTTAAGATATCAAAAGAATGTACAAGGAATAGGTTTGAAAGTAAAACCAAAGGATACTTTAGGAACCTATGTTGAATTAAAAGGGGGAATAAATAAAGGGAAGTTTACAACAGTTTATATAAATCCCATTGAAGGTGTATCCGGCCCTTATAGATTGTCGGAAGGAATAAACGAGTTGTACCCGGTAGTAATTGCCAATAGTGAAAGAGTCTTTTTAGATGGTCGATTGTTACAAAGAGGATTTGATAATGATTATATAATTGATTACAATACTGCCGAGATAACTTTTTCTCCTGATATTTTAATAACAGAATTTAGTCGAATCAGAGTAGATCTGGAATATGCAGTTTTATCTTACCCTCGATCTACATTTAATTCGAAAGTAGAGCATAGATTTAAAAAGGGGAGCATAAGTGTAGAATACTATAACGAGCAAGATAACTACAAGAAGCCATTAAGGTTCAGTAATAGTTCTGAAATTATTGATCAATTGATTGAGGCTGGTGATACATCGCAAGCAGTTATACCAGGTTATTCTATTTTTGAAGGCGATGCTTCACAGACATTAGAAAATCTGTATATCCGAAAAGATTCGTTGATAGATGGCTTGAATTATCAATATTTTGAAATCTACACAAATAGTCAAGATGCCGATACGCTTTACAAAGTCAATTTTGAGTATCTGGGATTAGGTGAAGGTAGTTATTCAAGGAGACAATTGAATGGTCAGGCTATTTATGTTTGGGAAGGTAATGAAAATGCTGGTGAATATGACCCGGTTTCAATTGTTCCTTTGCCTAATAAAAACTCAATGGTATCCTTATCAGGTAAGCTCGATATAACTAAAAATGAGACACTGATTATTAATTCAGCATTAAATATCCATGAATCTAACAGATATTACTCAAAGGCAAATAATCAATCAATAAAAGGATATGCGAATAACATTCAGGTATTGAGTAATCGCAGGGTATCTGGTTTTGAGCTAAAACAACATCTTTCAGTAGATATTATTGGAGAAAATTTTCAGGGAATTGACAGGTTTAGAAATATGGAGTTTGACAGGGATTGGGGACAATTACGAGATACCTTAAGTCAGGAAAATCTTATTTCTTATCGTGTTGGATTTTCTTCTTCAAAATCAAATTATAGTTATCAAATCAAGCATAGAGATAAAGAGAATATATTAAATGGAACTGATCATCAGTTTACAATTTATCAGCAGCTAGGTAAATGGGCTATTAATGGATTATTCAATAGAATGGAGGGTAGTTATTATGGAAATCAAAATAGTTGGGGTAAGGAATATTTTTCAATAGAAAAGAATAAAGGTAGGTGGCAACCTGGATATAAATTTTCATCTGAAAGAAACATTCTTAAAAATGATAATGATGATTTTGTGATCAGATCACTGCAGTATTTTAATAACCATGACCTTTATCTGAATTTTAATGATTCTTCCGGAAGTAATTTTCAAACTGGATTATTTTATCGTGAAGATAAATCTCCTGTTAACGGATCAATGTTGGATTATAGTAAATCAATAAATGGATATCTCAAAGGGAACTTAAGTTTTTTGGGTGATCATAGATTAAGAGGTGCTGTTATTTTGAGATCCATTGATTATGCTTTCGAAAAAGAGGATGAGACTTATGCTCAGGGTAGGATAGGCTTATCCGGGGCAATACAACGTATTGGACTCAACTATAATGTTGACTGGAATCTTCAAAGCAGTAGAGAGTTGAGAAGAAACTTCACATTTATTGAAGTGCCATTAGGGCAAGGTACTCATACATGGATAGATGAAAATAATAATGGAATAAAAGAACTAGGAGAGTTTTTTGAAGCATATAACCCGGATGAAAGGAAATATGCTAAAGTTTTTACTCCTGGAAATGATTATCTGGATGCTTTTTTGAGTAGGCTAAGCTTTAACTACAGATGGTCAATGGCGGGAATCACTAAATCAAGAATATTAAATGGATTTTCATTTAATGGAAATTTGCTATATGAACAAAAAACACAGGCGTCATCATTTTCTGAAAGAGTTAATCCTTTTAAGGAACTTGATAATAGTGTGATTTTTAGCAATGTGATTAATAATTACATTTTTAAATGGCAGTCTATGAATCAAGGATGGTATGTCCAATATGGACATAGAATCAGGTCTAGAAGACAGTTGTTGTTTAGCGGATTTGATACCTATCGAAATACACGTTCAAAAGTATTACTTAACGTACCTATTGGAGATGAATGGCAGTCTGAATTGGGTTTTATTTCAGAATTCAACTATAATGAAGCTGAGAATCTTACTCAAAAAAACTTTAAAATCCAGCAGTATATAGTAAACCCGGCATTAAGTTGGTTACCCTCCAATAAGTTTAAAGCTAAAATAGAATATAGAATAAAATCAAAAGACGATTTGAATTCTGATGTTCAGAGTAATGCTACCTGGCAAGAAGGGGTGATTTCAATAACAGGTAATAGCAATAATAACTTTGTAGCAACTCTAAACTTAGAATATAAAAACATTAATTATGATGGTGAAGTGAATTCAGCATCAGGATATCAAATGCTTGAAGGGTTCAGATCAGGTAATAACTTTTTATGGAGCTCTTCTTTAAGAAAAGAAATTATTAAGGGTCTTGTTCTAAACTTATATTATCAGGGTCGCAAACCTTCAGGAACCAGAGTGTTTCATTTTGCATCCTTACAAGGCAGTATCCTTTTTTAAGATTGTTCTTTCAGCCTTCTCAAAATATGATTTGCAAAAATAAATTCTTGTAACTCCGGAACATCATTATAAAGAATGTTGTCTTTTGTGCCATCCCATAATTTTTGGCCCTGATAGATAAACATGATATAATCTCCAATTTCGATTACAGAGTTCATATCATGAGTAACAACAACAGTTGTAATGTTATATTCAAAAGTGATTTCTTTAATTAGTTCGTCAATAAGTATCGAGGTTTGTGGGTCAAGTCCTGAGTTTGGTTCATCACAGAATAGAAACTTAGAGTTGTTAACTATTGCTCTGGCAATACCTACTCTTTTTTTCATTCCCCCACTGATTTCAGAAGGCATTTTTTTATTGACATTTTCAAGTCCCACTCTTTCAAGACAAAAATTTACCCGGTCAAGTTTTTCAGAGTGCGACATGTTTGTCAATATATTTAATGGAAACATCACATTCTGTTCGACGGTCATCGAATCAAAAAGTGCACCTCCTTGAAAAAGCATACCAATCTCCTGTCTTATTTGCCTTTGAATTTCCTTGTCAGAATTAAAGAAATCCCGACCTTTATAAAAGATATTGCCTTCATTTGGCGTAATAAGTCCCACAATACACTTTAATAGTACACTTTTACCTGTTCCACTTGCACCAATAATCATATTAACCTGTCCTTCCTGAAACTGACCGGAAATTCCTTTTATGACTTCAGTGCCTTTAAATGATTTTCTTATATCTTTTATTTCAATCATTTTATAAAAGTAATTGAGCGAGTAGATAATCTGCTAAAAGAATGGCAATAACACTATTTGTAACCGCACTTGTACTGGCTAACCCAACCTCTAATGCACCACCTTTTGTGAAAAATCCTTTATAAGCAGAAATACTGCTAACTAAAAATGCAAATACAACAGATTTAATAAGTGCAAATGTGACTGTATATTGATTAAAATCAAGTCTTATACCATAAATGTATTCTTGTTCTGTAATTATGTTAGTCATAATACCAGCCAGGTATCCTCCAAATATCGAAAGAAATGCGGCCATAATTACTAATAAAGGATACATAAAAACAGAAGCTAGGATTTTAGGTAATATAAGATAGGAAGCACCATTGATTCCCATTACTTCTAATGCATCTATTTGTTCCGTTATACGCATTGTACCCAGCTCTCCTGCTATGTTTGAGCCAACTTTTCCGGCGAATACAATAGCCATAATAGTTGGAGCTAACTCCAGAACTGTCATATCTCTAACTATTAATCCAATAACATTGTTAGGTATAAGTGGGCTTACAAGGTTATATGCTGTTTGAACAGCGGTAACCGCACCCATAAACGAACTTACAATGACAACGATCACGATGGAATTAAACCCAATTAAAACGCATTCGTTGATGGTGAGTTTTAAATATGTTCTAAAAGACTCCCGATTCTTAAAAAGTGAACCAAGAAGCATGAAATATTTGCCTATACTATTCAAAATATCCTGGCGATTTAGGTGACAAGCCAAAAATAACCAAAATTCTCACAAATAAAACGTTTACTTGAGGTTAGGTAATTCGATCTTGAATTCTGATCCTTCTCCGGGTTTTGATTTGAGAGAAAGGTCACCTCCCAGCTTTTCTGTGGTTTCCTTTACTATAAATAACCCAAGACCTGTTCCATCTGAAGTTTCATGGGCTCTATAAAACATTTCGAAGATTTTATCCTTGTGAATTTCATCAATGCCCAGACCATTATCTTTTACAATTATTGATAAGCTACCATCTTTGGTTTCATTTACACATACTTTCACATAGGGAGCGGACTCTTCTCTATTATGGTATTTTAAACCATTGCTTATTAAGTTTGAAAGTATTATCGATATTCTGTTTACATCGGAGTAAAAGTTATCATATGGTAAGTTGAAATTTGTTTCGATTTTAACTCTCTTGAATTCTTCGTTATACTTAAGGTTTTCAATTATTTCATTTACCAACTTTTCAGGATCTATTTTTTCTATTACTAACTCTGCTCTGCTATTTCTTGAAAAGTTTACCAGATCAGTAATGAAGTTTTCCATACGCTCAACGCTGCCATCCATTCTATCCAGATATTCTTCAATTACTTCTTGCTCACTTTCATTTCTTAATAAGAAAATCAATCCTTTTAAGCTGCCTAATGGAGCTTTTAAATCATGAGAAGCGCCATAAACGAATTTATCCAGCTCACTGTTGAGCTTACTTAATTCATTGTTTGTCCTTTCAAGTACATTTTCTTTATTCTTATGATCTGTAATGTCATTGATAAAAGTAGCTACTCCGGAAACAGAGCCTGCTGTTAAAATCGGGAAGAAGTGTACTTCTAAAAAGCGGATGTTATCCTTGGCTAAATATGAATATTCAAATGTCAATTCTTTACCCTGGAGTGATTCATTATACTTGGGTAACCATGAAGAAAGGTCAGGGATATT
This sequence comes from Marinigracilibium pacificum, assembly GCF_012926615.1. Lineage (GTDB taxonomy): Bacteria > Bacteroidota > Bacteroidia > Cytophagales > Cyclobacteriaceae > Mangrovivirga > Mangrovivirga pacifica. The sequence continues at coordinate 141,012 of NZ_JABBNU010000011.1, forward strand.
ATTTAAAACATCTCTCAGGTTACTGTCCTTACCAAAATTCTCGTATTTATTAGAATGAAAGAAGAATTCTTTAGCCTTATGGTTACATTCTATGATTCTTAAATCTTTATCTGTAAGCCATATACCTATATCATTATTTTCAAGAATGGTTCTTAAATTGATCTCTTTAAGTGCTAAATCTTCAGTTCTGATTCTAACTGTATCTTCTAGTTCCAGATTAAATTTTTCGTACATTTTACGCTCATTAAGAGCATTGATAATTTTTTGTTGATCAACTTCCTTTCTGAAATTTCTAACCTTGCTTATTAATACTGTTGATAAAAACAGTAGATGAATTAAATAACCAATGTGCAAAGAATAATAGGTGAATTTATTCGAAGGTATTGCTCTAAATAAGTAAAGAGCTGAAATAAAGATGAAAATCGTGAATATTAAATAAGCAAGTGTGAAAAAGAATAGTGATCGGTCTCCTTTTTTATAGTAATAAATGCTTGTAAATGCAATTAATGGAGTTCCTACAATAGCATTTACGATAACTATATAAAATCCTGCTGTAGGAATAAAGAAGTAAAGAATAAAGCTTAGGATATTTAATCCAATTAAAAATAAGTATAATCTGTAAAAATTATTACTGATCTTATTAATCGCCAGAAAAGAACTGGCAAAAAGTAACGTGAAAATATTTGATACGCCCCCACAGAAAAGGTCATGGTACCCATTAAACAGGTCAACAACTTCGGGGATCAGATAACCAGTAAAACCGTCATAATCTCCGGTGATTATTGAAAAGAAGAAAGTTGAAATGGAAAAATATAAAAACCATTTTAAACCCGAACTTAGGTAAAACAATACCGCATAAATGATTATCGCTAAAACAATTCCATAATAAATTCCGAAAATCAAAAAGTGAACAGTAGACTCTCTTGTATATCTCTTGACAGAGTATAATTCAGAATTTAGAGATGTGAAATTTTTAGTTTCGATTCTGCAAACGAGAGTATATCGATGTCCATGTTTTAGAATGAATTGAAAGGCATTGTCAGTACTCTTAATATTTTTATCAATAATTGATATTCCGGTATGAAATTCCTGTTCACCATTTGTGTTATGGTCGATTAATATACTTTCTACTTCATATATGCTGGGATCGTCAAGATCAAATACAACTTCTTTATCAACATCAGTATCATTACTAAATGAAATTAAAAGATAGGTATATAGATCTGTAGGAGGTGATTGAAATATTGAGTCCACATCCTGCCATGGCTGCTTGATATAGTTTTCCAAATGAAGATCAATCTTTTCTTTACTTTGAAAGTAATCAAGTTTATCGGCAACCATCAGTTTTTCATCAAGAGATGAAATATAAATAGTATCTGTTTGCGCAGCCGATAAAAGCCCGTTAATGAAAAGGATAGTTATAAAAAATAAGACTCTTTTCACCATCAAAATTTTGAACTAATATAATAAAAAAGAAGGTATCAGCCTATTAATTCCCTGGCACTTCTATATGCTGATTCTGAAGGATCTTTACCACCAATCATTTCTGCTATGATAGTAACCCTTTCTTCTTCGTTGACTTCCTTAATTTTGCTCTCCGAAATATCGGAAGAATGATCCTTAAATACAAAGAAGTGTTTATTTCCTTTTGCAGCAATTTGTGGTAAGTGTGATATTGCAATTAATTGATGATGCTCAGACATTTTTTTCATCATATCAACCATTTGCAATGCTATTTCACCAGAAATCCCGGTATCTATTTCATCAAAAATTAGAGTTGGCATGGCTGTTTTGTTTGCCAAAATATATTTTATAGCAAACATAAGTCGTGAAAATTCACCTCCTGAAGCAGCCTTTTTCAATAGTTGAGGAGCTACTCCTTTATTAGCACTGAAGTGTAGAGAAATTTCGTCTATACCCACAGTAGTAAGTTCAGTTTTATTAACTTCTATCTTAAGGTCTGCATTAGGTATACCTAACCTGATAAGTAATTCGTTAACTTTATTTGTGAAGTCAGAATAATGAGAACCTCGAGCTTTAGACAGTTCTTTTGCCTTATTTAGGCAATTTTTATATAGTTCTTCTTTCTTAATTTTAAGATCTTCTATATCAAACTGAACATTTGCAGATCTGGTAATTTTATCTTCCAGATCATTTTTCACAGAAATTAATTCTTCTATTGTTGTTACTCTGTGTTTGGTTAATAATTGATAAATAAGATCAATTCTTGCTCTAACATTTTCAGTTTCGGCAGGGTCATATACTATGTCTTCAGCCTTTTTGTTTAGTTCATCTGAAATATCCTTAATTTCAATCCAGGTGCTTTCAAGACGAGTAGCCAGATTTTCGAGTGATGAAGAGAATTTTGAAGCTTGTTGAATTGAATTTGTTGCATTTTTTAATCCATCTTCAACCGAGAATTCATTTTCTTCCAGAAGATTAATTGCTTCATGGATTTTAATTTTTATTTCTTCCGCATGTTCTAATAACTTCAATCGCTCTTCAAGGTCTTCTTTTTCATCAGGTTTTAACCTCGCGTTTTCAAGCTCCTCAAATTGGAATTGGTTGAATTCTTTTTCTTGTTGTAGATGAGAAGCATCAGATTCTATTTGCTCTAATTGACGGACAGTCTTTTTATATTCATTGAAGATATTTTGATATGCTTTAAGACTGTCATAAGTACCTGAGTAATGATCAATCATTTGTAGTTGATAGGCATTACTAGCAAGCAGGAGTGTGTCATGTTGTGAATGTACATCTACCAGGTATGAGCCTATTTCAGACACAATATCCAATGTGGTAGGTGTATCATTTATAAATGCTCTGCTTTTTCCCGATGGACTAATCTCTCTTCGAATTATACATTCCTTATCGTAGTCTAAATCATTTTCTTCAAAGACAGTCTTAAGGTCATACTGTTGTATATCAAAAATCCCTTCTACAATACATTTAACCTCAGGATCTAATAATGCTTTTGTATCGGCTCGTTTCCCTAATAAAAGCCCCATCGCTCCAAGGATAATGGATTTACCGGCACCTGTTTCACCTGTAATCGTGTTGAACGATTCAGATGGTGAAATTTTGAGTGATTTTATTAGAGCGTAATTCTGTATAAAGAGACTTTTAAGCATAAACTAGAGATACTTTTTTGCAAAATAACTTATTGATCCTGAAATAAAATATCAAAAAACAATATAGTTTAATTTCTTATGATCTCAGTGTAATCTGAACTCTTACTAGGCTCAAGTCTAAGCATAATATTATAGACTTGTCTTCTTTGTTCCATGCTTCCTTCAGAAAAAATATTTATTATCTCATCTCTTTTCGAGTCCAGAAATGAAGTAATGAGTACAGAATTAGGGCTAACATTATTTACATCTCTTATTTTTTCTAGAGCTTCAATAATATTTCTTCTTGCTTCATCAGGATTTTCCGCAAATACATCCAGTCCGAGCCTATGATATTGATAAGTGGCTTCACGATAAGGCAAAAACTGAGGGCTAATCATATTATTAACAAGCCAGTACCTATTTCTGTTGTCAGAAAATTGATCCCATCCACCTCCTTGTTGAGAGGCGTTGTTAACTATTCTATTTGCAATTTCAAAATATTGAGACCCTCCTGATGGACTATAAGAGTCATAATCTAAGCCTATTACCATGTATGCATAATATGCCAGTAGTGAACTTAGATTATCGGTAAACGAGTTCTGATTAAAAATAATAGGCTGAGAAATAGTGTATGCAAAATTCCAGTCCCTGTCACCAAAGTTTAATAATCTTGTTTCATAAGATGCATTAAATACAGGCCTGAATGATTGGATCTGAACAGTCGCATTATAATTACCTATGGAAGGACTGTTTGTAATAGTAATTAAAAATGTACAAAAGATTCTTTCATATTGTTCATATGAATCGTTTGTCCATTTAGTTTCATTAAGAAATCTTGAAAGAGATTGTTCCAGGTCATTGAATACCGATTTGTCAGTCAGTTCAATTTGCTGGTCATCAACTACAACTCTGCAGTTCAGTTCTTGCCCAAAAACAGATTGAATTTGAATGGTGAATAGTAAAACAAAAAAACTTTTTAATAAACTATTTGTAAAAGTCATCGATGACATAATTAACTATATCTATTGCAAGGTGTTTCTTATCCTTTAACGGAAACTCTGATCGTTTCTTATTTTTTCCAATAATAGTAATCTTATTGGTATTATGACCAAAACCAGCACCTTGATCATTCAACGAATTTAAAACAATAGCATTAAAATTCTTCTTTTCAAGTTTTTTTTCTGCATTAATCAATTCATTTTCTGTTTCAAGGGCGAAACCTAATGAATATTGACTTTCTTTTTTGTTAGCACCAGCTGATAAAGCGATATCAGGGTTTTGTATTAACTCAATTTTGGGAGGATCCGAATCTTCTTTTTTGATTTTCTGATTAGCAGGAGAGGAGGGGCGGTAATCAGCCACTGCAGCAGCAAATATTAATATTTCTGAATTGTCTGCATTTTTTGTGACAGCATCCATCATTTCAACTGCTGTCATAATACTGGTAACTGTTATGTTTTTATGCTCTACCTTTATGTTAACAGGTCCTGAAACCAGAGTAACTTGAGCACCTCTATTTGCAAATTCTTCTGCTATGGCATACCCCATTTTGCCACTACTGTGATTGCCAATAAATCTAACCGGATCTATTTTTTCGTAGGTGGGACCAGCTGTAATTAATATCTTTTTACCCTTTAATAATAGATTGTCGTTAAAAAAGGTTTTTACCTCTTCTACAATTTCTTCTGGTTCAGCCATACGGCCTTCTCCTTCAAGACCACTTGCTAATTCGCCAGTTCCTGCAGGGATAATGATATTTCCAAAAGATTTTAAGGTCTCTAAATTTTTTGTAGTGCTAGGATGTTTATACATGTCAAGATCCATTGCCGGAGAAAACATTACCGGACATCTGGAGCTTAGATAAGTTGCTATAAGGAGGTTGTCGCAAATTCCATTAGCACACTTTGAAAGTGTATTAGCACTTGCCGGAGCAATAATGAATAGATCGCCCCATAATCCAAGTTCTACATGGTTATTCCATTCGCCTGCATCATTTTTTTCAAAATTGATAAGCACAGGGTTTTTAGAAAGGGTAGCCAGTGTTAATGGGGTAATAAATGAAGAAGCAGAGGGAGTCATAACTATCTTCACCTCTGCACCTTCTTTAATAAGTAACCTGGTTAGCAATGCACTTTTATATGCTGCAATGCTTCCGGTAACTCCTAAAATGATTTTTTTCCCTTTTAGAGACATTAAATATCTAATTGAGGATCTTCAGGATCTCTCCAGTAAACGTTATCTTCTAAAAACTCTTCTAATGCTATTTTAGAAGGCTTTGGCTGTCTTTCATAAAACTTTGAAATCTCAATCTGCTCTCTGTTTTCAAAGATTTCTTCAAGATTGTCAACACTACTAGCGAACTCTACAAGTTTAGAATTTAATTCTTCTTTAATCTCAGTAGAGATCTGACGAGCTCTTTTTGCGATAACATTTATCGACTTATATACATTACCAGTTGGTTCTGCAATTTTATCTAGGTCTCTGGTTATAATTTCAGCTCTGGACATATATCAGGAATTTTGTGTTTTCAATTTATTAATTTCTTGTAAGGCATCCTCTTGTATTTTTTCAGCCTCTTTTAAATAGCTACTGCTAGGGAATTTACTCACGAATTTTTCGTAAGCTTCAACAGTTTCTTTGTAACGTTCAACCTGCTTTGATCTTATACTCAATTTAGCATGATTATAAGTAGCTTGCAATTTTAAGAACTCAGTTTCTTCAAGATGTTTCGAATCAGGATATTCTTGTCTGAAATTATCAAGAGCTGTCATCGCTGATTTGTAATATCTTAATTGATAATATGTTTTGGCGTTTTCATACGCTTTCTTTTCAAGCTTAACTCTTAACTCCTGGATTATTTCTTCTGCTCTTGGAGCATATTCACTTTCAGGATATTTGTTAAGGAAATTTTGCATTAGGTCGATTGCCTCAATTGTATATGTCTGATCAAGATTATATTGAGGGCTTTGTTTATACAAACAATATGCCTGCATAAATCTTGCTTCAGTAGCTTTTTCAGATCGTGCATAAGTTGTATAAAAAGATTCAAATAATGAGGCTGCATAAATATACTGATCCTTATAGTGATAGTATGAGTACGCATATTTGAAAAGTAGATCTTCACCTTCTTTTCGAACTTTTACAAATGGTTGTACCTCTTCGAATAAGAAGATTGCTTTATAATAATCACCTTTTTCATAATATTTTAAGGCTGTCTGGTATTTATATTCCCAGTCATCAGATTTCTGAGCCTTGCGAAATTCTGAACAAGATGATAATGTAATAGTAATTGCCAAGAAGGCTATAATTATTGAAGATTTCCTCATAAGGGTGCAAATATACATGGTAATTAATAAATAACCAATGTGTTAAAACGACTAAAAGATGTTAAAAGTTATTGGATGATGAACTTTTTGGTTGCGATATTTTGATCGTCAATTACTAAAGTGTAAAAGTAAACTCCTGGATTCAAGCCCTCTGTGGCAAGTTTTAGGGTGTTTTCATAAGGGCTTAGAGGTATTTCTTCTATAGTACTACCTAAGACATTTTGTAGTAATACTTTAGCCTTAATGTTTTGAGCTTTAAGGTTGTATTTCAGATAACCAAAGTTTACAACGGGGTTAGGATAGATATTGCCAACAGATAATTTACTGTCTGCATATAATACATCAGGATTATTACTGTTATTAAAAGTCATTGTTTTTTCAACGTAAACATTTGGGCTATTAACATTGAAAAAACGTAATGTGATATCACTTAATCCCTTTTCGCCATTACCAGGGATATACTTACCAGTAACTTTTAATAAGTCCGATGGATTTTTTATTTCAAGAAAAGAAGCAGGTATTTTTTCAAATACGCTGATGCATCTACCATTGTAGCAAATTTTCAGGTCTTCATCAAAATCCATACTGTGAGATTCAATCTCTACACCAATTTGAATAGGTTTATTAAATTTTGATGCGGTAATTGTAATTGGGAATGATTTTTCAGAATCAGAGGCAGTAAAAGCTATTTTTTCTTCAGTATTGATTTCCAATTGCTGAGCATTACACAACAATGTGAAAAAGATAAATGTCGAAAGAAAAAATATACGCATCCTAAACCTACTTTTTAATGATACATTTACTGAACCTTAATATAATATATTGAACGCTCTAAAACATTTTTATGGATAACTTTTTTTTATAAAAATGCAATTTTTTTAAAAATTTAACGTTCACAATAGTTGGACTCAAAAATCTTGCCGAATTAGGCTTAATTGAAATTTTTAATTTCCTCTGGATCTTCTTTCCTGAATCCGATCCTTTAGTTCTCTGGAGTTTATAGTATTAGAATTTTCATCATCATTTTTAATTGGAGCCTTTTCTTTAATAAATTCTCTGTTTGGGGTTGAGGAATAAATGTCCATTTTGGCCGGTCTTTCCCCACTTCTCCACGAAAAGCCTTCCAATGAAGTTTGAGAATTGTTTACATCTTTTGATGGTATAAAATTCCCTTCTGGTTTGCCGAGAAAAGATAGTTTTCTTAATTTTTGATCAATAAAGGTCATGTTGATATCTGACGAAACAATCTTGTTTAGTCCTTCGAATTGAAGTTCTTCATTTACTCTGAAATAGATGCTTTGACCATTTCCTCTAACTTTTACGTCATTGAGCTTACCTTCTTTAAAATCTACAGTTATATCTTTGCCTTTTATTTGATTATAATTCATTAATGTATCTTCTTGTATTACAAATGAATTATTTGATAGATACATTTTGTCAAGTGTCTTATTAGTGATTCTGGCTGTAATAGTATCTGCAGTCATTTGATTATCACCAGTCCACAAAATGGGGTCTTTATAGAAGGTCAGGAGGCTGTCAAATGTGTAATAAACAAGTGAGTCAGCAAGTCCTTGTAGATCTGATTTATAGAGTCTAATGTTGTTGAAAGCAAGTATTCTGCGATCTTTTTGTAATCCACCCTCAAGGGAAATTAGTGTATCCGACCTCATTAATAAAGTGTCTTGGTCTACAGGTTTTTTCATCACTACCGAACCATAGATCAAAGTTTTTTTAATTTCATCCCAGTATCGTGCATGTTTACCAGTTATAATCAAATCATTTTCTTTGCTCACCATCACTACATTTTGATCGGCTTCAGCAGTACTTTGTTTTTCGTTAAACCTTAAAATGTCACCTGTTAAAATGTAATCAGGAGTGCTAATTGTTCCTCTTTCAAGTACGGTTTGACCTGTCACTGTGCTATACTCTCCTTTGTATGCGTTTACTGTATCGCCTTTGTTTCCTACGAGAGTCATAAAGCTTTCTGAACGGGCTACTTTAGATACAGTACTGTAAATTAATGTATCGGTATAAAGTGTGTAATCAGGGTTTTTAAGAACTACATCATTTTTAAAACTCATTACCTTTGAAAGTGTATTGTAATACCCTTTATCAGATGTTAGTATGTTGGTAGTGTCTATTAACTTTCCTTCATTGAAATAGTATGCCAAATTATCCGGTCTGACATAATCCAGATAGTCTGTATAGAGTTTTCTTGTTCCATCTTCAAATTTGACATCCCCTCTAAGTTCAGCTCTTTTTTCATTACCATAATACGTTGCCTTCTTTGAAAATATTCGAATGGTGTCTCCATCAAAGATTTTTACATGACCAAAAACAATGATTTTGTTATCATTTTTGAATTGATAAACACTGTCTCCAAAGATTCTGGTATCTTTTTGGTGGAACTGAACCTGATTTCGAGGTGAGCCAACGAACTTTCCAATACGGGCTGAATCAGTCTCAATATATTCAAAATAATCACCTCCGTTTTTCAGCAAGACCCTTTCTTTGGATTCCTCCTGAGAAAAAGACGGCAATGCAATTATAGATATCAATAAGAAAAATAGGCTTATACGAAGCATCATTAAGTATTTTTTGCAATATTACAACGAATATAAGAGAATCTCTTTATTTCAATGGAATCGGATAGTATATCTGTTAATTTTATAAAGATCTTATCTTACGATCTGCCCCTCAAAAATAATGCCGTGTGCTATGTTGCTTGCAGCGGTGGGTTAGATTCTACTGTTCTAGCTCATTTAACAGCTCATGCCGGTATAAAATCTGTATTGTTACATTGTAATTTTAATTTGCGAGGAAAAGAATCTGATGAAGATGAGAAGTTTGTTCTTCAATTAGCAGATGAATTAGGTGTTAAATGTTTGGTTAAATCATTTGACACGAAACGAATTGCAGAAGAAAATGGAGAAAGCACTCAAATTACTGCCAGAAAGTTAAGGTATGAGTGGTTTGAAGAGATTATGGGAAATGATGACCACCTTTTAACTGCCCACCATCATAATGATAATGTCGAAACATCATTATTTAATTTGATTAAAGGGACTGGTGTAAAAGGGCTCCGTGGTATTCCCGAAAGAAGAGGGCGAATTTTAAGACCTTTATTGAAATTTACAAGGCAGGATTTAAAAGAATACGCTTTAAAGAATAATCTGTTGTGGCGTGAAGATAGCAGTAACTTTACAAATAAGTATAGCCGTAATTACCTGAGAAACAAAGTTATTCCTTCATTTAAAGAGATTAACCCTTCTTTTATTGATACGATGAAGGGGCAAATGGAATATTTTAGAAGGTTAGAATCCTTTTATGAAAGGGGATACCAAGAGTTCATGAGGAAATCTCTGGGAGAATATAAAGGATTTAAGGCTATTGAAATTTCCAGAGTAACATATCAGCCTGATTATAAGTTGTTTCTGTCAGATTTTTTTAAGCGAAACGGATTTAATGATAGCCAGATTCACGATATTTTTTATTCAATAAACGGAGAGTCGGGAAGAATATTTGAATCAAACGAAGTCAGAATAATCCACGATAGAAATCATTGGCTACTTGATTATTCCTTTGAGGATTCAAAAGTTGAGAACGCTAGATTGATTGTTCCTGGAGAAACTTTAGTGCGTGATCTTGTTTTTACAACTAAAATACATCTATCGGAAAATTATAAGATTGACCCGAATCCCAATATTGCAGCAATTGATATGAATAAGTTAAAAGGAGATGTTGTAATCAGGTCCTGGCATGAAGGAGATTGGTTTAATCCTTTAGGAATGAAAGGCAAAAAAAAATTAAGCGATTTTATGATTGATGCCAAAATTCCGCTATCATTGAAGGAGAAGATTCTGGTGGTTGAATCAGGCGATGAGATAGTGTGGGTGGTAGGAATGCGTATAGACGATCGTTTCAAAATAACTTCAAAAACTAAAAATATACTTCACATAAGTGTTAAAGATCAAAAATCCATTTAAAAGGAAATATTCAGAAAAGGAACTCGAAATGTATGAGTTTCTAAATAAGCTTACCTTATTTGAAGGGTTAAGCCTTGAAGAACTTTCGAATTTTGTTCCTTATATGTTTTTGAGAAGATACAAGCACAACGAAGCGGTGTTTTTTAAAGACGATCCCAGTCATGCATTATATATTTTAAGGTCAGGAAAGGTGAGTCTTAACCTTGATTTAAAAGGTAAATTTGAGAGGCTGGCAGTTATTCATGCCTCAGATACATTTGGCGAAAACTCTATTTTAATTAATAAGAAAAGGTTATATCATGCCCTGGTAATGACTGATAACGCAGAGATTTTTGCTATTCCACAAATTAATATCCATGAGATATTTAATAATCAGCCATTAATTAAAGCTAAGATGATGGAGAATCTTTCAGGTATGAATAACAAATTCATGGAAGATTTATTCTTTGCCTACCAGTCATCTTTTGGATTCTTCTCAATGTCGCTTGCATACAAAAACAAGTAAAATTTTTGTTTCATTCGATTTAGACTGTATTTCTGAGACTTTCTTTATAAATTTGTCAGCGATAAAATTTGACAAGTTATCTTAAACCGAACACAAATATGAAAGTTACTGTAGTAGGAGCCGGAAACGTAGGTGCAACTTGTGCCGATGTATTGGCTTACAGAGAAATTGCTAACGAAGTAGTGTTGTTGGATATTAAAGAAGGTGTTGCTGAAGGTAAGGCCCTTGATATCTGGCAAAAATCTCCAATAAACCTATACGATACCAGAACAGTAGGTTCTACTAATGATTATGCTAAAACTGCTGGAAGTGATGTTGTAGTTATTACGTCTGGTCTTCCAAGAAAACCAGGTATGAGTCGTGATGACTTGATAGAAACTAATGCTGGAATTGTTAAGCAGGTTACTGAAAATGTTGTTAAGCATTCACCTGATGCTATCATCATTGTGGTTTCTAACCCTCTTGATGTAATGACTTATCAGGCGCATATCACATCAAAATTCCCAAGAACTAAGGTTATGGGTATGGCTGGTATCCTTGATACAGCAAGATACAGAGCTTTCCTTGCAGAGGAATTAAATGTTTCTCCTAAAGATATCCAGGCAGTATTAATGGGTGGTCATGGTGATACAATGGTTCCACTTCCTAGATATACAACAGTTGGAGGTATTCCTGTAACAGAATTAATTGAAGAGGATAAACTAAACGCAATCATCGAGCGTACAAAAGTTGGTGGTGGTGAGTTAGTTAAACTTATGGGTACTTCAGCTTGGTATGCTCCGGGTTCTGCTGCTGCTCAAATGGTTGAGGCTATAGTTAGAGATCAGAAAAGAGTATTCCCTGTTTGTATCAAACTTGAAGGTGAGTATGGTATAGATGGTGTTTACCTTGGCGTTCCTGTAATTTTAGGTAAAAATGGTGTTGAGAAAGTTATCGAGCTTGATCTTAACGAAGAAGAAATGAAGCTTCTTGAAACTTCAAGAGATCACGTTAAAGAAGTGATGGAAGTTTTAGATAGCAAAGTGAAATAATTACATTAATGTAATAATAAAAACCGCCCCAACAGGCGGTTTTTTTTTGCTCAAATTTTTATTCGAGAATTAAATTTATTTGAATTCTTTATATCAATAATGAAATATTGGCAGTTATCATTATAATTTTTTCGTATTCGAATAAGTTTTTGTGCCTGATTTGTTTTCGGTCTTTAATAAGTATTATTTTGCGAAAGATTTAAAAAATTAAAATACCACACTGTGTTTAAAAGACTGCTACTTATTTTGCTTGCACTGATCATTGTTTCAGGTGTTTTGTATTTTTTCTTTTATGAAAAGGAGGCTGTTCATAAATGGGATGTCATACCAGGTAATACAATGGCTATAGTTGAGGAGCCGGATATTAGTGATTATAGGGATTCTATTTATTCAAGAAATGATTTTTATGCATTCTTCTTTGGAGATAATCCAATTCTGGATTTAAAAGATTCGTTAGTTGCCTCATTAAATTTCCAACCTGATGCAGATTTGTTTAACAAGGGAGTTTCATACAGTGTTCATTTAACCGGAAAGAATGAAGTCAGCACAATGTTTCTTTTTGATAAGAAAGTATCTGGTATAAATAAGGTTTTGAACAAAGTCCATGGTTCTCTTTTGGAAAGATATTCATTAGGAAAGGAACCCTATGATGTAGAGGGTGTTGAAATTAAGACTTTTTCATCTAAAGGTAAACCAAAGATATACTATGTTGAATTAGGGCAGTTTGGATTGTTTTCTGTTAATAATTTACTAATTGAAGATGCTATAAGGAGTTATTCCGGGATTTCACCATCATTTTATCAAAAGTTTTCTGAAGCAGAGAAAATTAGAGGAGCGGTTAATGACGAAGGTAATTTAATTATTAATGGAGATCAGTTCCAACAATTTCTGGAACAGACAGTTGATTTGAAATTTAAAGATGAATTTTTAGGTTATAAATCATTCTTTAAAGCGGCAGTACTTGATGTTCAAACTAAAGGTAATACAATAGACTTGAATGGTTTTGCTTTGAAATCGACAGATCCTGATAGTTACCTCAATATTTACGGAAAGCAAGAAGGGAAGAAATTCAGAAGTCCTCAATATATTCCAATTCAAGCAATTGAAGCAACTTTTTTTTCAATATCAGATCATGTAGTATGGCAAAATGAGTTAAGGAATTATCTCCGGGAAATTCAGGGTGATGAATTAAGAAAGCAATCTGTAATTAATAATAAGTATAATGTTGATGTAACTCAATGGTATAAATCTGTTGGTTCTGAATTAACACTGGTTAAGCTTCCGACCGGTGATTACCAGAATACTACAACAGCCTTGATTCAGGAGTTATCTGATATTGGAGAAGGTCTCAACATATTGAATAAAATGGCGGAGGCTTCAATAGAGTCTGATTCGGTTTATGTTGAAGAGTATGCAGGAATAGAAATAAGGGAAATTACTATTAAAGAAGTTCCTGAAGCAGTTTTCGGACCGTATTTTAGAGGATTCTCATCACTTTATTATTCAGTTTTAGATAACTATCTGATAATTACTGAAAGTGTGCCGGTATTAAAAAATATGATTAGGAGTGTGCAGGAAGAAAGTACATGGGGTAAAAACCTGAAAGTAGCGTCGAGAATTGGCAAGTATATTGAAGATGCTACTGTAGCAAAATTGATTAATCTTAATCGTGCATGGGAGTTTTATCCGCAGGTAGCTTCTGAAAAATATAAAAAGCTTCTGGGTGAAACGCCATCTCCTCTGAGATCATTTGAATGGATGTCAATGCATTTTAGTGAGCTTGACAATAAATGGTATATCGCAGCCAACATTGAAAAAGCACGACAAATTCAACTAGCAAAGAGAGAAACCTATGAAGGTTTAATGAGAACGGAGTTTAAAAATCCGATTAGAACTAAACCATTTGTTGTAAGAAATCATAATACATTTGAGAATGAAGTTTTACTTCAGGATACTTCAAATATTTTATACCTGGTGAATGGTGATGGTCAAATATTATGGCAAGATTCACTGGGTGAAAAATTAAAAGGAGAGATAAGTCAAGTCGATTTTTACCAGAATAATAAACTTCAATATTTTTTATATACTGATTCCAGAATTCATATTATAGACAGGTTAGGCAATGAAGTTGACGATTTTCCATTATTTGCAGAGCCTACAACAAATATAAAAGCGGCTAATATTATAGATTATGATAATTCGAAACGCTATCGGATTACTTATTCAGATTATTCCGGAAATGTATACCTGTATAATAATGAAAAACAATTATTAAAAGGTTGGGATCCGAAATCGTTTAATCATCGGTTGATAGACCCTATGAAACATTTAAGGGTAAGGAAGAAAGATGTAATGGTAAATCTTACTGAGAATGGGCTGGTTCAAATTACAAACAGGAGGGGTGAGTATTATGATAATTTCCCGCTTCAATTGAGTGACCAAATTAATAATAGCCTTTTTATCAGACAAGGAGCTTCCTTTAGAGAGACTTTAATGGCAACTATATCTGCCGGAGGAAAACTTTATGAGTTTAACCTGGAAGGGAAAATCACAAGAGAAAAACAACTAGTAAAAATAGGCCCAAATACTAAATTTGAACTTATACCTGATGCACTTGATAAGACCTACCTGATTGCAGCAATTGATGGAACAAGAGTTAGGATTATGTCTAAAGACCTTGAAATATTATTTGAAAAGGATTTTTTACAAACTGATAAATTAAACTTCCAATACTATCAATTTTCAGCAACAGAGCAGATTATCATAATTACTGATGCAGTGCAGGAAATGTCTTATCTATATAGCAGAAAAGGTGATCTTATAAACGGTAGGCCGTTTCAAAGCTCCCATGATATTGCTTTACTTTATTTTGAGAATGACAAAAAGTATAAGGCATATTGTGTTTTCGGTGATGCCCTACAGGTTTATGAGTTTGATGCATTACCACCTATTTAAATCCTCGTTGCCTCTTTGCTTCAAATGTGATTATTGCAGCAGATACAGAAATATTTAGTGAATCGATCATCCCTTGCATTGGTATGATAATGTTTTGAGTTGAAATATTTAACCATGAGTCAGTTAGTCCGGTGCTTTCTGTACCAAAGACAATAGCCGAAGGTTTTTGATAATCAATTTTATCATATCGTTCACTAGCAGTCAGGGCAGCACAATATACATTTGTTTCCGATTTTTTGAAGTATTCTTGTGCTTCATCAGATGTACATGAAATGATTCTGGTTGTAAATACGCATCCCAGACTACTTCTTATAACATTAGGATTGAAAAAATCAGTTTTAGGATCACAGATGATTAATGCATCAACTTTTGCAGCATCTGCTGTCCTTAATAAGGCTCCAATATTACCTGGCTTTTCGATAGATTCTGCAACTAGGTATAGTGGGTTAGAAATATTATCCAGATCTTGTAAACTATACTCTTTTGAATAGGCTGTAGAGACAATGCCGCCGGTTGTATTTCGATAGGCAATTTTCTCAAATACAGCTTTGGTTACTTCAAAAATGCTATTTGAATCAAAATTTGCTTTAACAAAGTTAACAGTTTCATTATCAATTATATCATTACAAATATAAGCTTCATGAAGTTGGTAGTCTGATTTAAAGAGTAGTTCATGCTCTTTTATGCCCTCAATAACAAATAGCCCTTGTTCCTTTCTGGCTTTGCTTTTTGTTTGAAGTAAATTAAGATTCTTAACTCGTGGATTTTTTGTTGAACTGATTTCCAAAATAGTATTGTTTTAAATTGGATGTAAATTCTTAAAATTTGAGCATTTTTGCATTACAAAATACTAGGGTATTTCAATTTTCATCTATAAAGGTAGTTTTAAATATAAAATAGATGAAAACTTAGGTGCGTCATTACTATAAGTCCGGATAAATTTCCGGTGATTCCCCCGAGAAATTTGTTATTTTAACATTAGAGTCTAAAACAGACAGATTTTATGTCTGGAAAAATAATTATAAATGGAACAATCAAAATTAACATTTGAAGCTGCTGCCGATGGTAAGATTGCAGATCTTTTGAAGCAAGAATATCCTCACATGGCTGTTAGTCAGAGAAAAAAATGGCTTAGCGGCGATATATATATTAATCAAAAACAAGTCAGATCAGCAGGTCAAGTAGTCAAAAAGGGTGATTTGATTGAGTTTGGGCAAAAGAAAATTGTTAAGAGTGATGTCGTTAAGCAAATGAAGTTGCCATTTAAAGTGCATTATCACGATGATACTTTAATGATTATTCATAAGCCTGCAGGATTGTTAACGGCAATGCAAAAGGCGAAGGAAGGAATTAGTTGTGAGGAGGTAATCAATCAAGCTTTTGCGAAGAATAATATCAAAAAGAGGGTTAATGTTATTCATAGACTAGATAGAGAGGTTGAAGGTCTTGTAGCTTTCGCTTTTAATAGAAAGGACCGTGAAGCAGTGATGGAATATTGGCCTTCATCTGATAAGAGATATTTAGCCTTAGTTGAAGGGCATATTAAAAATGAATCTGGTGAAATTGTTACCGAACTTGTTGAGGGGCAACGAGGAACTATGAAGGTTTCGAAGAATAAGAAGGAGGAGGGTAAAACTGCCATAACCAGTTACAGGTTGTTAGAAAGATTTGAAAGTCATGATCTTGTTGAACTTTCTTTGGTTACAGGAAGGAAAAATCAGCTACGGGTTCATATGCAATATTTAGGTACTCCGATTGTTGGTGATTATAAATATGGTGCCGATGATACTTATGAAAGACAGATCAGGCTTCTTGCTTATCAATTAAAAATTTGGCATCCTAAAAAAAGCGGGTGGGTTTCAGTAAATATTGAACCTCCAAAATGGTTTACTCGTTTAAATCCAGAAGACGAAAAGTACAAAAAGAACTGGACCAAATTCTTCAAAAGTGGAAAAGCCATATAAACCCATTTCTTGTTCATTTTATGATTATCTGGAGGCTTATATAATAAAAGGAAAGCCTGTTGATTTGAAATTCTATGAAGATAATGGAGCTCTAACAGACATAAATGTGAAGCTTAAAAATCTTAAGACAGTATCCGGTGAGGAGTTTTTGATTTTCGAAGGAGGAAAAGAAATAAGACTGGATCAACTAATTTCGATTGAAAATATTCAACTAGACCAATTTGGTAGGACATGTTGAAAATAACCTTAATAAAGGATGATATAACAACTCTTGATGTTGATGCAATCGTCAATGCTGCTAACAATTCTCTTTTGGGAGGTGGGGGCGTTGACGGTGCGATTCATCGTGCGGCTGGACCTGAATTACTCAAAGCTACCAAGAGATTAAAGGGATGTGAGACTGGGCATTCTAAGGCTACTCCGGGGTTTCAGTTACCTGCTGAATTTATAATTCATACTGTAGGACCTGTTTGGCAAGGAGGTAATCATAATGAAGAAAATCTCCTAAGAAGCGCTTATTTAAGTAGTCTTGAAATTGCAGATAAAAATAATTGCAGTGTAATCGCTTTCCCTAATATATCAACAGGAGTCTATGGCTTTCCTAAACAAAGAGCTGCCGAAATAGCCTTGACATCGGTAGGAGAGTTTGATCCGGTTAATCTCAAAGAGGTAATCTTTTGCTGCTTTGATGATGAAAATCTCAAAATTTATTCAGAACTCTTGAATGTCTGACTCTAAGTCACTTTCTCTTTATTATGTTGCTTGTTTGGTTTCTTCACCAGTAAAAGAGGAAATAATGGCATTCATGAAAGAAATTGAACGAATGACTGGAGCCAAACATGCACAAAAGTCTCCACCACATATTACCTTGTTTCCTCCATTTAAAATGAAATCTGATAACGAGAATCAGGTAATAAAACATCTTAAAGAAATTTGTAAAGATATTTCTCCATTTGAAGTTAGGGTAAACGGGGTTTCAGGTTTTGCACCCAGAGTGGTTTATGTTAATCCGGTTAAAAATATGGAGTTATCGGATCTTAGAGACAGTATTTTAACCGGATTAGAAGAATCTTTAGGTATTATAGCTGACCGCAATACCAAAAAGCCATTTAATCCACACATTACAATTGCTAATAGAGATCTTAAGAAAGAAGATTACAGTTTTGTAATTGATTATTTTAAGAAAATTCAATTTGAAAGAACATATTCCCAGAATAATTTATCATTACTGAAGCATAATGGGAAATTCTGGGATGTTTATGATACAATCAGTTTTGGACCTCACTTGTAAAGGTCACTTCAGCTCTACCTTTTAAAGAATCAGTTACAGAACAGTATTTTTCCACCGCTAGTTTTACAAGCTTTGAAAATTCTTCTTCGGTACAATCCGGAGATTTAAGTATGAAATGCAAGTTTATAGATTCATAGCTTTTTGGAATACTATCTCTCCTTTTTCCTGTAGATTCAATTTTCAGGTCGTTGATTGTTTTTCTTCTTTTCTTAACCATTTCAACTAAATCTACTGCTGCACAAGCACCAGCTGCACCTAATAAAAGTTCCATAGGGGCTAACGCTTTCTTCTCATCAGCCGGATACATATCAATTGAAACTTTATTACCTGATTCATTTACGATTTCGTATTCCTTATCGGCCAAATAGTGTGTGGTGACTTTTTTAATCATGAATCTTATTTTTTAATGCTATAAACTCCAGTTAATCCTCTGATAACTTCTGCTGCACAATGTAATCCAAATAACGCAGGCATATATGAAATGGTTCCATAAAAAGATTTTTTGTATCTGGTTCCGTCAGTCATTTTAAGAGAGTCACGCTTAAGTTCTTCGTACGAATATACAACTCTGACATTTTTCCAGATATCATCTCTTTTGAGACGTTTTTTAATTTGACGGGCAAAGTTACACTGCCTTGTTTTCCAGATGCTTGCGGCTATTACTTTTGAAGGGTCAAGTTTACCACCTGCTCCCATTGAACTTACAATTTTAGTCTTGCTAAATATTGCAGCTTTGATAAGATTAATTTTGGGACTTATTGAATCTATACAATCAACGATATAATCAAATCGTTCATTTCTGACTATTGCATTTGTTTCTTCAGGTTCAAGGAATTTTTCAATTACATTCAATTTCAAATCCTTGTTAATATCTAATAATCTTTGTCCTAAGACTTGAGCTTTAGATTTGTCAATGGTGCTATCAAGGGCTGGAAGTTGTCTGTTTTTATTTGTAGGATCAAACTTATCCCCATCAACTATGGTGATATCTCCAATTCCTGCTCTGACAAGAAATTCTGCAGCAAATGAGCCAACACCACCCAGGCCAACGACAAGGACTCTTGAATTTTTTAGTTTTTCAATGCTCTCTTCACCTATTAGTAATTCTGTTCTTTCTAGCCAATTATTGTATTCCATTTCGCTAAATATCAAAAATTTCTTCGCAAAGATATTTTATTTCCAGTGTTAATTGATCGATATTTTTATTCAATATTCTAGAAGCTGTAGAATAAATCTCATTTATAGTTTCATTTTTAGAGTCGTCAGTTTCAAATAAATAGCTTCCGGGTCCTAGTTCTCTGATTATTTTTCTGGCATTAGACTTTTCTATTAACATAGCTTGGCCAAAAGATAGTATAATATCTCTTTCAATTAGAGGGATTAATGAGTTTAGCTTTTGATTGACTCCATGAATTATCCATTGTTGTTTAGCCTTTGTTTTTTTGCGAATTCTGATAAGTTCATTATGAGCTTTTACACAATGGATAATCAATGGTTTTTTTAATTTCTCACTTAACTCAATATGTTTAATGAAAATTTCTTCCTGTACTGTCTTATCTGTTTCAATATTGTAGTCGAGGCCTGATTCTCCAATTGCCTTTACAGTGGGAGAGTTAGCCCATTCTTCTACTTTTAACCATTGTTTTTCTACATCTTGTTCATTTATGTACCAGGGATGAATTCCTACACTTACCAATGGTAGATCAGGTAAAGAGTCATATTCATGGGCCATAACCTGATAGATAACTTTATTTTGATACTCCTGGTCAGGATAATCATGTGAATGAATATTAAATGAATTCATATTGCAGCCTTTTATAAACAAAACGCATGTTACTTATAAAAAGCAACATGCGCATTAAACCAAAAACAAAATTTTTAATTATTCCTTTTTACGATAATTCTGGAATTTATATGTGACACCCAGGTTAAATGCCTGAGCGATTTGTAGTCCGTCTATTTGATCAACATCATAAAGCATGTTAGTACTAAGCGAAGTTGCTAACCAATTATTCACTTTCGCAGAAAGTATGATATCCAGCCTGTGATCTGTTTCTCTTAGTGGATTTTTCATGTTCCAGTAAGCTGCGTATCTCCATTGAAGATTTACATTTTCAAATATGTCTTTTTTGAAATCAGCTATTAATTGCGCAGCTACCCATTCTGTTCTAACTGTCTCCCCAATAGGAACTCCATAATTTGTGCCTGCTGTAAGGTATAAATCTTTGTCAGAAACAACTGTCCATCTTGGAGAAATCGGGGAAAAGCGAATGAAGAAATAGTCTGTAGGAGTATATTCTATACCAAACGAGGTAGTGATATATCCCGGAGCCATAAATTTAGATATCAAGGTTTCAGTTTCATCTCCTGTATTAGGATCCTCACCATACTCAAATCCTTTTGCGAATTGAGTTTGAAAGTTTACAGCAGTAAATAAGCTCCATTTTTCAGTTAAATTGTGTCCATACTTTGAGTCAATGAATAATCTATCATTAGCTTTTCTAAAACCAATTCCTTCAGTGTCAGTGAAACCATATAAAAATTCAATATTGGTATCCCAGGTATTTTTTCCCTTTTTATACTTGGCAGTGTAATAGAAGAATGTACCTAACCCCAAAGAATTCACTCCACCACCTGTCCATCGTGAATTAAATGATGCCTGATTAAAAAGAAAGCCTGTATTCATTTTGACTCTCCATTGAATAGAATCAAAATGAGGTTTTAATGAATCTGGCTTCTGAGCAAATGCGTCAAAAGAAATGATAAAAAAGCATGCAAAGAAAATTGCTGGTATTTTAATTTTCATTATTCTTAGTTTCAGTTTGATAAACATGTATGTCTCGTTGAGGGTAAGGAATATTAATTCCCTTTTCATCAAATTTGACTTTTATTTTTTCCATAATACTCCAGTAAACATCCCAGTAATCAGCTGTTTTTACCCATGCTCTGGCAGCAAAGTTTACGCTGCTATCTCCAAGTTCATGAAGTTGAATTACGGATGCAGGGGTGTTTAGGATTCTATCTTCGCTTTTGAAAACCTCACTGATTGTATCTTTTACAAGTTTAATATCATCATCATAACCTACTCCAAACATAAAATCAACTCTACGTGTATTTTCAGCAGAATAGTTGATCATGGAGTTATTTGATAGGTTTCCATTTGGAATTACTACTCTTTTGTTATCAGGAGTATTTAATACTGTGTATAAAATTGATATTTCTTTAACAACACCTGAGTGACCTTGACCTTCGATGAAATCTCCTACCTTAAATGGTTTAAATAATAGGATTAGAACACCTCCGGCAAAATTGGACAGACTTCCTTGTAGTGCAAGACCAATGGCAAGACCTGCAGCACCGAGAACAGCAATAAATGAAGTGGTTTCTACACCGAGCATTCCTGCAACTGCAATGAAAAGCATGATCTTTAGAATGGCACCGACCAATCCGGTAAGAAATGGTATTACAGTTGGCTCAACATTACGTTTATTTAGGGTGTTTCTCGTTAAGTTAACTACAGGGCTTATAAGCATAAGTCCTACTATCAAAACAATAATCGCTAGGATTATTTTAGGACCATATACCATTACGACCTCTATAGCTTGATCGCTATAATTTTCAATACTATCCATGTTAAAGAATTGGTTTTGTGACTGATTAAAATATTAGTTTATAAACTGTATTATCAAAAGTTTGTTTATATATCAATCGGTTATTATCGAATAAAAATATTCAACTATAAATAAAATATGGTGTTCGGGATAAAATCTTACTTTATATAAAAATATTCATAATTACGAAAATAAAAAATAAAAGTCCGGTTAATTGACCGGACTTTCAGATTTGGCAATAGTTATTTTTACATATTTCTTCTGTACTGACCACCAACCTCAAATAATGCATGTGTGATCTGTCCTAGTGTACAGTATTTAGTTACTTCCATTAGTTTTTCGAAAAGATTATCATTTGTAATCGCTGCTTGTTGAAGATCTTTCAATATTGCGTGTCCGGTTTCATCATATTTTGACTTAATCGCTTCACAGGCTTTGATTTGACTTTCCTTTTCTTCTTTTGTTGCCCGAATAACCTCTTTAGGGATTATTGTAGGTGAACCTTTACTAGATAAGAATGTGTTTACTCCGATTATAGGAAACTCTCCTGTATGTTTTAATGTCTCATAATAAAGACTTTCCTCCTGGATTTTACCACGTTGGTACATTGTTTCCATGGCACCAAGAACTCCGCCTCGTTCTGTAATTCTGTCAAATTCAGTGAGTACTGCTTCCTCTACCAGGTCAGTTAACTCTTCAATTATAAATGATCCTTGAATTGGATTTTGGTTTTTAGCTAGTCCTAATTCTTTGTTAATGATCAATTGAATAGCTACCGCACGACGGACTGATTCTTCAGTTGGAGTTGTAATTGCTTCATCATAAGCATTAGTATGCAATGAATTACAATTGTCATATATAGCATATAAAGCCTGAAGTGTAGTTCTGATGTCGTTGAAATCAATCTCCTGAGCATGTAAAGAACGTCCGGAAGTTTGAATATGATATTTCAGTTTTTGAGCTCTCTCATTTGCACCATACTTAATCTTTAAAGCTTTAGCCCAAATTCTTCTGGCAACACGACCAATTACACTATACTCCGGATCAACTCCGTTAGAGAAGAAGAATGAGAAGTTTGGCGCAAATTGGTTGATATCCATACCTCTTGCTAAATAGTACTCTACAAATGTAAACCCATTTGCCAGAGTAAATGCCAGCTGAGAAATTGGATTAGCTCCCGCTTCTGCGATATGGTATCCGGAAATTGATACTGAGTAGAAGTTCTGTACAACATTATCAATAAAATATTGCTGTACATCACCCATTAGTCTCAAACTAAACTCGGTACTGAAAATACAAGTGTTCTGTGCCTGATCCTCTTTTAAAATATCAGCTTGCACTGTACCTCTAACTCTGGAAATAGTTTCAGCCTTGATTTTGTTATAAACATCAGCAGGAAGTACTTGGTCACCGGTAACACCTAAAAGCATCAATCCAAGACCATTATTTCCTTCAGGTAACTCACCTTCGTATCGAGGTCTTTCTACACCAAGATCTTTGTATATCTTGTTTATTTTATTTTCAACTTCTTTTTCAAGACCATTTTCTTTTATGTATTTCTCACAAGACTGATCAATAGCAGCATTCATGAAAAATGCAGTCATTGTAGATGCAGGGCCATTGATTGTCATCGAAACTGATGTCATCGGATCAGATAAATCAAATCCTGAATATAGTTTCTTGGCATCATCAAGTGAGCAAATACTAACTCCACTATTACCTATTTTTCCATAAATATCGGGACGGTAATCAGGGTCTTCACCATAAAGTGTTACCGAATCAAAGGCAGTACTTAACCTTTTTGCCGGCATATCCTTAGAAAGATAATGGAATCGCTTATTAGTTCTTTCAGGACCACCTTCACCCGCAAACATTCTTGTTGGATCTTCGCCTTCACGCTTGAAAGGGAAAACTCCAGCCGTGTAAGGGAAATCTCCAGGTACATTTTCCTTAAGTAACCACTTTAATAGATCTCCCCATGCTTCATATTTTGGTAATGAGACCTTAGGTATTTTTGAGTGAGATAAAGATTCGGTATAGGTCTGAACCTTAATTTCTTTACCTCTAACTTTATATACATACTCATCATTCTGGTAGTTGTTTTTTACTTCCGGCCAGCTTTCGATAAGTATTTTGTTTCTCGGATCAAGGTCTAGAGAAACATTGTGATAAGTTTCTTCAAGCTGTTTTATAAGCCTGTCCTTGTCTTCTATATCTGAATTTTTAAGGAGCTCAATACTGTTTTGCAGACTATAAAGATTTTGAGCTACAGTCTTTTGCTCTTCGGTCCAGCTGTCATACTGACGGCAGGTTTCAGAGATTTCAGACAGATATCTTACCCTGTTTGGCGGGATAATATGAATCTTCTCAGATGGAACATTGTCAATATTGAATGTAGAATTCAGGTTGTCAACACCTGTTTTCTCAATAATGACATCCATTAATTTTCTATATAGGCGATTAGTTCCCGGATCATTAAACTGAGAAGCAATTGTGCCAAAGACAGGGATTTCTGAATCATCAGTATGCCATAATCCATGGTTTCTCTGGTATTGTTTTTTCACATCCCTGAGTGCATCAAGAGCCCCTTTCTTATCGAATTTATTTAATGCGATAACATCAGCAAAATCCAGCATGTCAATTTTTTCAAGCTGGGTAGCAGCACCGTATTCCGGTGTCATTACATACAATGAAAGGTCAGAATGTTCTATAATCTCTGTGTCAGACTGTCCAATACCTGAAGTTTCAAGTATGATAAAGTCAAACCCTGCAGCTTTTACAATATGAATTGCCTCTTTTACATATTTAGAAAGAGCTAGGTTACTCTGACGGGTAGCCAGGGATCTCATATAAACCCTGTCACTATTTATAGCATTCATTCTGATTCTATCTCCAAGAAGGGCACCGCCTGTTTTTCTTTTTGATGGATCGACAGAAATAATTGCTATTTTTTTATCTTCAAAATCAATTAAAAATCTTCTGACAAGCTCATCAACAAGGGAAGATTTACCTGCTCCTCCAGTTCCGGTTATTCCAAGAACAGGAACAGATCTCTCATCGGAGATTTCATGAATTTTATTAATAATTTTTGCACTTTCATCCGGGAAATTTTCAGCAGCAGAAATCAATCTGGCTATACTTTTTTCATTTTCGGGACTCAAGCTTGCCAGTTCCCCATTAAGGTTTCCTCCAACAGGGAAATCACATTTTTCAACCAGGTCATTAATCATACCCTGTAGACCCATGTGACGACCGTCGTCAGGAGAATATATACGTGTTATGCCATAGTCATGAAGTTCTTCTATCTCCTCAGGAAGTATTGTTCCACCACCACCACCGAAGATTTTGATATGTGAGCATCCTTTCTCTTTGAGAAGGTCAAACATGTATTTGAAAAACTCTACGTGACCACCTTGATATGAAGTGATTGCAATAGCCTGAGCATCTTCTTGAATAGCAGTATTGACTATTTCTTGAACTGATCTGTTGTGACCCAGGTGAATAACCTCACAGCCGGTAGACTGGATTATTCTTCTCATAATATTGATTGCAGCATCGTGACCATCAAATAATGATGCAGCCGTTACAATACGAATATGATTTTTGGGTTTATATGGAGCAGTAATTTGTGCTGACATAATAATTGATTTATTTTAATTGGGTTAATGTCATTAGCCCATAAAATTACTATTATTCAGCCGAAAATCGATGAAAATTACTAACAAGTGTAAGGATCCTCTATTTATCCTTGCAATTAACTAATTCCTTTATTTTCTGGATTGCCAGAATATTATGAACCTCTTTTATATTAGAAATAATATTTTCTTTTTCTCTATTGGTAAGTCTCCAATTTAATGTTGCTCTTTTTGATTCAAATTCTCCTTTATTTCGTTCAGGAATATATTCAATCGGAACAAGATTTACAGGAACTGTCATCAATGCTTTCAATAATTCCATTTCCTTATCATTACTGTAATCTTGTAGGTTGGGTAAATTGTTATAAACACCAGTTATAGGAATTGTGAATTTTTGAAGAAGAGTCTGGCTAATTTCAGAATCAGGTGGAGAATGAACTGCTGAATCACGAACTGTAACAATAACAATTCCTGAAGTATTCTTTGAAATCCAATTTCTGAAGCTTAAAAGAAATCTAATAGCATCACTTATTCCAAAATTATCTACCAATCCCGCATCTAAAATCTCAATTTCCGGATTTGATGGGAGTACCAGGTTAGGTAGAATATATGGGTAAGTAGCATTCATTCTAAGGGCAGTAAGAATAGATAAATCTTTTGCGTCATGATCTTTGAATGCTCTCATGAATTCAAAGCCCTTCACTTTTTGTTCTCCTGTAAATGGAACTGCAATTGTAGCTCGTGACATATAGCTAATGTCTTGAGCACTAATGAATAGTTTTCGTCCATCATTAAGAATTGTTGGCGAAATAATCAATTGAGGTATCAACCCTTGTTGTTCTGCTTCCCTGTATTCGGAAACCGGAATATTTAAGATGTCATTTGTGTTAGAGAGAATTTGTCTTTCAAAAGCAACACCCCGATCTGCCATATATTCTTTACCCTTATAGTCATATTTTTGTAATCTAACTAAGAGGTCATTTACCAACATCGTGAATATTACATGATTCAATGCATCTTTGCTGATATTAGTTCTGTATATGGAATCATTTGGATTTTCAATGTTACCTAGAGTCTTTTGGCGATAAAGCTCCCTGTAATATGATGCACCGATTAAGCCTCCCGAGGCACCGGTGATAAGAGCAGTCTGGTTCATTAGTTTACCATTAAGTGCACTATCCAAAGATTGCATCGCCGTTAAACTCCAAAGAGAAGCTCTCTGTCCACCACCACTATGGGTAATTACCATTAATACAGGTTTTTCTTCACCAGTATTCTTTTTCCAGTTTTCAAGAATCTGAATTCCGTTAAGTATGTCGTTTTTAACAGTGTCAGTGTGAGTTAATTCCCTGAGTTTAGTAAGGGAATAGTCTACTTTTTCAGTATCATATTTTAATCCTGGCACTTGATATTCGGTTTTGAAAAAATCAAATGTCGGAAGGAAGTTTAAAAAAGTAAGAAGGAGAAGTATTGCCAATACTGACCACCTTTTAAACCAATAGGAAAATGCACCTGCAAACATCATCAGAATGGTTAACAGGAGAATACAACTTGCTGCTGCCGGAATTTGAAAATAAGGATTTTCTCTAAATATACCGATTAAAATAATTGCTCCAAACGCAGTAAATTCTAATGAAACTGCATTAAAGCTATTTTGTCCAAATACTTTAAGAATAGCAAATTTAGTCACATAAGAAGGAGGTTCCTGTACCTCATGAAAGGTAAAATCTGTACCTAGAAATGTTCGAACTTCTATATCAGGTTTGTTATACTCACTTTTATACCGGTTTAACATATTTTTCCTGGCAAGTGGTACCTTCTTGATTTTCTTTTCTACATTTTCACGAATTATCTGAAATACATCCTGATTAGTAAATATAAAGTAGGTATACATACTTGCCTGCATAGTTACATAACCAAGAATTAAGCCACTTAACCGAATAAATATGTCAGCATTTGAAGCAAGCTCATAGTTTCTTTGGAAGCCAATGATTTTCAGTATGTAAAATGCCAGAAATATCATCGGGATAATACTATTGTTTATAGCATAATGAGTAAAGGGTCTTCTTAATTGGCCAAGAAACGGGTATCTGTGCCCATCCATTAGGTAGCAGGTAATGTGAAAAGTCATTGCAAAACCACCTAAAATAATTCCAACAACAGCAAAGCTGGAAAAGGAAACCTCATTTAGATATTCCGGAGAAAGAAATAAGTAGGGAATACCAAATGTATTACCAAATAGTTCTCCAGCGGCTGCAAAAAGCCATACCCATGCTAATAATAATAATATTTTACCCTGAAGATGATGTAAAATCAACTTTATAGGAAAAGAATAATAAAGCTTGTCAAAGAATTTCTTCATACTTAAAAAAAATGCTATCTAAAGGCAAGATGCAGTTAGTTCTTTTTACTACCCTTATAAAGTGGGTATTCAGCAAGTCTGCATTCTAATTTACCATTAAAATAAGTCTTTCTTGATGAAGTTCGTAATCCTACGCGTTTTAATAATGATAAATTTCCTGTGAAAACATAACCGGTATATCCAGTTGCCTCATTTTTGAAGAAATCACCAATATTTTGATATAATAATTCAAGATTTTCTGTTTCACCTTCACTTAATCTGATGCCATAATCCGGGTTTAATACGATCACTCCCGAACTATCCCGTAGGGGAGTGGTTTTAAAATCTCCTGTATGAAAATCTATCAGATGATCTACCCCGGCAGCATTAGCATTCTTTTTGGCAATTGATACAGCTTTCGGGTCAATATCCCCGGCAACTATACGGACATCGTCTCCTGGCAATATAGCATTTTTAAGGTTGTGCATTTCCTCCTTATAATATTCAGGATCAAATAAATGTGTATGCATAAATCCATAGTTTGATCGTATCAAACCTGGTCTTTTATTAATTGCCATTAATGCTGCTTCAATTGCAAGAGTACCACTACCACACATAGGGTTAACAAAAAGCTGATCAGGAGTCCATTCGGTACCCATAATTATTGAGGTAGCGAGTGCTTCCATCAGAGGTGCTTTCCATGGATGAAGTCTGTATCCATGTTTTGCTATAGTCTGGCCGCTAGTATCCAGGTATATAACTGCTTTGTTTTCACTCCAATGAAGATAAACTGCAGCATCATCTCTTTCAGGACCTGTATCAGGACGGACATTTTTCTCCTTGCGTATTCTATCAACAATTGCATCTTTTAATTTTACCTGAGCAAATCTTTTGTCATTGATAGAATCATTTTTAACATAAGAGTCAACAGTAAAATATCCATCTTCAATTAATACTTCGTGCCAAGGATAATTGTAAACCTCACGGTATAATTTTTCAGCATTGGGAGCATGAAATGATTTCAACTCAAATAGAACTTTGTTGGCTGTTCTTAACCATAAATTGAGTTTGACGCAGTCATTAAATGACCCTCGAATATTTATTCCGAAAAATGATTTTTTAGTGACATCATATCCTAAATCGATTATCTCTTTCTCAAGATAATCTGCTTGTCCCGGAAGTGAACTAACGAAAATGTTGTGATTCATGTGGCAAAGGTATAAAAAAAAAGGAGCTCGAAAGCTCCTTTTGATATTATGATTAGCAAGAAATTACAAATCAGTATTCTCAGAAGTAAGTTTAGCTGAGAAAAACTCTCTGTTCATTCGAGCTATATTTTCAAGGCTAATTCCTTTAGGACATTCTGCAGAACAAGCACCAGTATTTGTACATGCACCAAAACCTTCAGCATCCATTTGAGCTATCATTTTTTCAGCTCTGGTTTTTGCTTCGGTTTGTCCTTGAGGAAGCATTGCTAATTGAGAAATTTTAGCAGACGTGAAAAGCATCGCAGATGCATTTTTACATGCAGCTACACAAGCCCCACAACCAATACAAGTTGCTGAGTTAAATGCTTCATCAGCGATTGATTTAGGAATTGGGATTTCGTTAGCATCTGGCACACCACCAGTGTTTACACTAACATATCCTCCGGATTGAATAATTCTATCAAACGATGATCTGTCAACTACAAGGTCTTTAACCACTGGGAAAGCAGCTGCTCTCCAAGGTTCAATTGTGATAGTATCACCATCTTTAAAAGATCTCATATGAAGCTGGCAGGTAGTGATACCTTGCTGAGGTCCGTGAGGTCTTCCGTTGATGTGCATACTACACATACCACAAATACCTTCACGGCAGTCATGGTCGAAGTGAACAGGCTCAATGTCCTCCTTTATCAATTGCTCATTAAGCACGTCCATCATTTCAAGGAAGGACATGTCAGGGGAAATATCCGAAACCTGGTAGGTTTCCATTTTTCCCTTATCGTTTTGATTTTTTTGTCTCCAAACTTTAAGTGTAAGGTTCATAAAATGGTCCTCCTTATTTATAACTTCTTTGTGTCAGTTTAACATTTTCAAATTTAAGCTCTTCTTTGTGAAGCTTTTCATCCTTGTTGTCACCGGTGTATTCCCATGCAGCAACATAAGAAAATGCATCATCATTTCTTAATGCTTCACCTTCCTCAGTTTGGTATTCTTCACGGAAGTGACCACCACAAGACTCTTCACGGTTAAATGCATCATCGACCATTAACTCACCAAGTTCTAAGAAGTCAGCTACTCTGTTAGCTTTCTCAAGTGACTGGTTAAGCTCATCGTTAGTACCAAATACCTTAACATTTTTCCAGAATTCAGCACGTAGTTCCTTAATCATGCCTTTAGCTTTCTTAAGACCTTCGGCAGTACGAGACATACCGCAGTAATCCCACATGATCTTTCCTAATTCTCTATGGAACTCATCAACAGTTTTGCTTCCTTTAATGCTAAGAAGATTGTTGATTTTATCTTTTACAGCTTTTTCTGCTTCATCAAATGCAGGATGATCAGCGCTTACCTTTTGCATAGGCTGTGTAGCCAGGTAATCTCCAATTACATATGGTAAAACAAAGTAACCATCTGCTAATCCTTGCATCAGTGCAGAAGCTCCAAGTCTGTTTGCTCCGTGATCTGAGAAGTTAGATTCGCCAGTAGCGTAAAGTCCAGGAATAGAAGTTTGAAGGTTGTAGTCAACCCAAAGACCACCCATAGTGTAGTGTACAGCAGGGTAGATCATCATCGGCATTTCATATGGATTGTCACCTGTGATCTGCATATACATATCAAAAAGGTTACCATATTTAGCTTCAATAACATCTTTACCATCACGCTTGATTGCATCGGCAAAGTCTAGGAATACTGCAAGTCCGGTTTTTCCAACGCCACGACCTTCATCGCAAACATATTTAGCGTTTCTAGACGCCACATCTCTAGGGACCAGGTTTCCGAAACTAGGGTATTTTCTTTCTAAGTAGTAATCTCTTTCTTCTTCAGGGATATTTACAGCATCTTTTGCGGAAAGTCCTTTTGCTTTTTCCTGAGTTTTAGGTACCCAAACTCGACCATCGTTTCTTAGAGACTCAGACATCAAAGTAAGTTTTGACTGATGATCTCCTGAAACAGGAATACAAGTAGGGTGGATTTGAGTAAAGCAAGGGTTAGCAAATAAAGCACCTTTTTTATGTGCTCTCCATGCTGCTGTTGCATTTGAACCCATTGCATTTGTAGAAAGGTAGAATACGTTGCCATATCCTCCTGACGCAAGAACAACAGCATTTGCAGCATGTTTTTCAATTTTACCAGTGATAAGATCTCTGGTAATGATACCTTTCGCTTCTCCATCTACAAGAACAAGGTCAAGCATTTCAGTTCTAGCATAAAGTTTAACTTTACCTGTAGATACCTGTCTGCTTAATGCCTGATAAGCACCTAAAAGAAGCTGCTGTCCAGTTTGACCTCTTGCATAGAAAGTACGGGATACCTGAGCACCTCCGAATGATCTGTTATCAAGTAGTCCACCATATTCACGTGCAAACGGAACACCTTGAGCAACGCATTGATCAATAATATTTACAGAAACCTCCGCAAGACGGTAAACATTACCTTCTCTTGAACGGTAGTCTCCACCTTTAATAGTATCATAGAATAGTCGGTAAACGCTATCACCATCATTTTGATAGTTTTTGGCAGCGTTAATACCTCCTTGAGCAGCAATTGAGTGTGCTCTGCGAGGGCTATCCTGAAAACAGAATGCCTTAACATTATATCCGAGCTCGGCAAGAGTTGCAGCCGCAGATGCACCTGCTAGTCCTGTACCAACTACGATTATTTCAAATTTTCTTTTATTGGCAGGATTAACCAGTTTCACATTGAACTTATGTCTGGTCCATTTTTCTGCTAATGGTCCTTCCGGTATTTTAGAATCTAATTTCATAATGTCTCCTTACCTAGATTAATTAAAGTACATGTAGATTGGAATAATGGCAAATCCTAATGGAATCAGGATAGCAAACCATTTTCCGATTGCTTTAATAGCCGGGGTGTATTTTTTATGGTTTAAGCCTAAAGTCTGAAAAGCACTTTGGAAACCGTGAGTTAGGTGAAAAGCAAGAAAGATCATGCTTATTACATAAAGACCTACGATCCAAATCTGACTGAAGCCTTCGTTAACAACTGTATAATAGTTGTTCATTGTTGCTCCATCGATAGTTATCGTCGGGACTTCACCATACTTGAATACCCACCAGAAATTACTCAAGTGAACTGCAATAAAAATAAAAATAACAGTTCCTAATATTCCCATGTTACGTGAAGACCAGGCACTATTGGCATTACCATCAAAATTCTGGTACCCAACAGGTCTTGCTTTTTTGTTATGAGAGGTAAGAATGATTGCAACAATGATATGCGTCAGGATCAAAATGAAATTGACTTTTGATACTACCTGGATAAACATATTGTTACCCATAGTCTCAGCATAAATGTTGAAAGACTCACCTCCATCGGATATTAGTAACTGCAGGTTCCCGATCAAGTGAACGACCAGAAACAAGATTAAGAATATACCTGTCAGGGCCATTAATAGCTTCCTTCCCAGGGTACTTCCAAAAGTTCTTACAAACCAGCTCATGTGTTAAGTTTTATTATTCAACCGTTTTAAATGCGACAAATTTACATCTGAGCAATTTAGTATCCAATTACTTGTGTTATTTTGAAACTTTCTAAATAACAGCTTGTTTATTTTTATGATTTTATTGTCATAACAATGTCAAAAGATTATTGTTTGGACTAATTTTATTTGGAATATGCCTATATTATGGTAATATTAGGTAAGGCTAATATTCGGCTTAATTTTTGCTTTAATCATAACTAATCAGGTTATCAAAAATCGATTTGATTCGTATATTAATTAAATGTGATTCTCAAAACATAATGAATTTTAATAGCGATAAATTTTTCAGTATAGCATCAGTGTTGACCATATTGGTCTTGAGTTTAACTATTAGCTTCTCAACTTATGCTACTCATATCCGTGCCGGCCAAATTACTGTTCAACGGATTTCCCCGTCTTCATTGACATATAGAATTGTATTTGTGGGATTTCGTGATTCAGAATCAGGTGTGGAATTTGGTAATGGATTTTTAAATTTTGGAGATGGTAATGTTATCGAAACTTCACCAAGTCAATTTACCATAGAGGAATTACCTCAAATTCGTTTTCTTCAAAGAGTAACATTCACAATAGAGCATACTTATCAGGCTCCGGGCTATTATAAAATTTCCTATACAGAACAAAATAGAAATAATTTTATTCTAAATATTAACAATGGGAATTCAGTTGATATTCCTTTTCATGTAGAAACGCAAATATTAATCGACCCATTTTTAGGAGTTAATAGCACCCCGCAATTATTAATTGATCCGCTTGATTTTGCAATTGGAGATAGGTTTTATATCCATAATCCTGGAGCTTTTGATGCAGAAGGAGATAGTATAGCATACAAATTTGTTACTCCAAAGCAGGGTGTAGGGGCAGAAGTGCCAAACTTTGTTCCTTTAGATGATCCTGATTTATATTTTGGTCAACCTGTAGATAAAGAAGATGGCACTACTCCACCTGATTTTTCACTAGATCCAATTACTGGAGATTTAATTTGGGATGCGCCACCAAATTTAGATGAAGTTGAGTTTAATGTCGCATTTATAATTGAAGAATGGAGAAAGGTTAATGGTCAATATATCCGAATAGGTTTTGTGACGAGGGATATGCAAATAATTGTGATTGAATCTGATAATGAGCGTCCAGAACTGATTATTCCTGAGGACACTTGTATCACAGCGGGTACAACCTTATCATTAAATCCTGCAGCTACAGCAACAGATCCGGATGGTGATGAAGTGAAAATTGAAGCCTTTGGAGGACCATTTGTAATTACTAATTCACCTGCAACTTATTCTCCAAAGCCAGCTACCTGGCAATTTCCTGAAGCGGAACTTGATTTTGATTGGAATACTAATTGTTTCCACATCAGACAATCCCCATGGGAAATTGTATTTAAGGTATCAGATAGGCATACAATAAATGGAGATACTTCAAATGTTGTTTCTTTAGTTGATTTTAAAACATGGCAGATAACAGTAGTGGGTCCTCCTCCAAATATTACTGATGTATTTCCTATGTCAGCTAGGAGTATCCAGTTAAACTGGGATGAATATGAATGCGATAGTAGAATTGTTTCCGGTTTTCAAATATGGCGTAGAGTAGATAGTAATCCGTTTGAACCTGGCAATTGCGATGTTGGGATGCCTGAAGGTACGGGTTATGAACTTGTTGATATAGTAGGAAATGAACAAACAGGATACCTTGATGATGATAATGGGTTTGGTTTAAGCCCCGGAGCTCAGTATTGCTATCGAATAGTTGCCGTATTCAGAGATCCTCAAGGAGGTGAAAGCTATGTATCGAATGAAGTATGTGCTACTGTTGTAGCCGAAGCACCGGTAATAACAAAAGTTTCTGTATTAGAAACTGATCAATCAAATGGAGAAATTGAAGTGGAATGGTTACCTCCGTTTGATTTAACTGATCCTTCTTTTCCACCTCCTTACAATTATAAAGTTTACCGCTTTACAGGATTTAATGGAGGTGCAAATAAAACTTTGGTCTATGAAGGAAGCCAGACTTCTTTTGTAGATGCGGGATTTGATACTGAAAATCAACCATATCATTATCAGATTGAGTTATTTGATTCAAATAATAATTTTGTTGATACATCAGCTTTTGCCAGTTCCGTTTATCTCGATATAGCTTCAGGCTTAGAAAGTCAAACGTTATCTTGGAGTGCCGATGTTCCATGGACAAATGTTTCAGATGAGTATCCTTATCATAGAATTTATAGAAATAACGTAAATCAAAATGATCCTGATCAATTGGTTTTGATTGATTCTGTAAATGTTATTCAATCTGGCTTAAACTATATAGATGATGGAAGTTTCAATAATACTCCATTGGTCGATTCTATAGAATATTGTTACGTTGTTAGAACATCAGGTACCTATGGAAATCCTGATATTCCTGAACCGTTATTTAACTTTTCACAACGCGCTTGTGCATTTCTTTCAGATTCGATACCTCCATGTCCACCTTTGGATTTAACTATCAATAATCTGGATGTTGGTTCTTGTGAAGACTTCCTTTTCAACCAGCCATGTGATTTTGACGATTATTTTAATGAATTGTCATGGGACATTAATTTGGATGATGAGTGTGAAGAAGACGTTAGATTGTATAATATTTATTATAGTTCAACCGGTGAAGATGGAACCTTTTCTTTAGTTGGTACAACCAGGGAACCTAGGTTTAATCATGTTGACCTTAATGAATATGCAGGTTGTTACTATATAACAGCTATTGATAGGTCAGGTAATGAAAGTGAACCATCAAATATAGTTTGTAGAGATAATTGTCCTTATTATGAATTACCGAATGTCTTTACTCCAAATGGTGATGGCTTTAATGATACATTTGAAGCCTATAGTAATCAGCAAAGTGATTTTACTAAGTGTCCGAGATTTGTAGAAAGTGTGGAGTTTAAGGTGTTCAATAGTCATGGAAAAGAAGTGTATTCATATACTTCCGGAAATGAAAAATCAATTCTAATAAACTGGAATGGAGAGGGTAGTAACGGACAGGTTTTGAATCCTGGTGTTTATTATTATATCGCAAAGGTTAGATTCAGAGTTTTAGATCCAAGTAAAAAAGAAAGAGAATATAAGGGTTGGGTTCATCTGTTAGAATGATGGAAAGAGATGTGATATTATTTGATGGTGTCTGTAATTTATGCAATAGCTGGGTTCAATTTGTTGTCAAAAGAGATAATAACAAAAGGTTTGCTTTTGCTTCCTTGCAAAGTGAATTAGGGCAAAAAGTTTTAAGTCAGGTTGGAATGCCAACCGATCAATTTATTTCAGTGTTATTAGTAAGGAATGGTAAGGTGTATTCAAAAAGTAGGGCTGCTCTAGAGATTTTCAGATATTTAGATGGAGGCTGGTCATATTTATATTCATTTAGAATTATCCCTTCTTTTATTCGTGATTTCATCTATGATATAATTGCTAAAAAAAGATATTCCTGGTTTGGTAAGAGTGATATTTGTGAACTGCCATTATCTAAAGATGATATACCTGTTTTTAAGTCTGATATGGAGACCTCTAATTTGAAGCCTGCCTAATGTAGAATAAAAATCATATCTTTGCATTCGAATATCATGATAACATAAGTCATGATGGTAATTAATCCAGTTAGAAAATAAAGAATAAACCATGAAAAAAGCATATGTTTTTCCCGGACAGGGGGCACAGTTTCCGGGGATGGGTAAAAGTTTATTTGATTCATACGAACTTGCGAAAAAAAGATTTCAGGAAGCCAATGATATTCTTGGTTTTGATATCTCTAAAATTATGTTTGAAGGATCTGCAGAGGAGCTTCAGCAAACTAAAGTAACTCAGCCTGCGGTATTTTTACATTCTGTTATCGCTGCAGAGGTAGCCGAAAACTTTTCTCCGGATATGGTTGCAGGGCATTCGCTGGGAGAATTTTCTGCTTTGGTTGCAAATAAAACATTAAGCTTTGCAGATGGATTGTCACTAGTTTCTAAAAGAGCTCTGGCAATGCAAAAAGCTTGTGAAAAAAATCCATCAACAATGGCAGCAATATTAGGATTGGAAGATGCTGTGGTCGAACAGATTTGTGGGGAAATTGATGATGTCGTAGTAGCGGCAAATTACAATTGTCCTGGTCAGTTGGTAATTTCCGGCTCAAATTCAGGGATAGAGATTGCCTGTGAAAAAATGAAAGAGGCAGGTGCAAAAAGAGCGTTACCGTTAAAGGTAGGAGGTGCTTTTCATAGTCCGTTGATGTCGCCTGCACAAGAAGAATTAGAAGAAGCAATTAAAAATACAGAGTTCAAACAACCTATCTGTCCTGTTTATCAGAATTATGATGCAAGCCCTAGTTCTGATATTATGGTAATAAAAGATAAGCTAATCAAGCAATTAACCTCTCCGGTAAGGTGGACTCAGACTGTACAAAATATGGTAGCCGATGGTGCTTCTGAATTTGTAGAATTTGGGCCTGGTAAAGTGCTTCAGGGACTAGTAAAGAAAATTCATCGTGAAGCGGAAGTTTCCGGTATGGAATAAATATCTTTTAAAGAATTGATCAAGCCCGAAGGTTGCCTTCGGGCTTTTTTTTATCGATTTTTTTAACTTCCAGAGTATCGCTACATTCTGAAAGCAGACTTTTCTGAGATTTTAATAATACTGGATGAATAAATTCAGATGCAATTTCAGTTAATGGAAAAAGTGTAAAAGCCCTGTCTTGAATCCTAGGGTGAGGAATTGTAAGACTGTCATATTTTACTATCCAGTCATCCATATAAAGAATATCAATGTCAATTAAGCGTTCTGCCCATTTTTCTATTCTTATTCTGCCCATTTCTTTTTCTATTTCTAAACACTTATTTATAAGGTCCATTGGAGAAATATCAGCTTCAATTTCTAAAACTGTATTGTAAAAGTCAGGTTGGTCGGTTTTTCCCCATGCTGCAGTTTCATATATAGATGAATAGTTTAAGATTTTACCAATTTGATCTTCTATCTTTTCAGCCGCAGTTTTAAGGTTTGACTGTCTGTCACCCATATTGGTTCCCAGTAATAAGTATATTCCTTTCATCATTTAAAATTACCAACATTAAAAAACCTATTGTATTAAATAAAAATAATTTTAATTTTTGGGGTTGAACTTAATAATAAAAAGTATATGAATTTCTTAAAAGGAGTATTAGCAACACTAGTTGGATTAATAATATTCTGTGCTTTGATTTTTTTTATTACCGTTGGTATAGGATCAGCAATTGCATCAGGAGACAAAATTGTTGTTAAAGATAACTCAGTATTACACATCAGATTGGATAAACCAATTACTGAAAGAGAAATAACAGATCCATTTTTAATTCTAACTGGTCAGGGAGAGGGGTCATATTCACTGCACAAGTTAAAAAGTGCGATAAGAAAGGCTGCCAAAGACCCTAGCATAAAAGGTATATTATTAGAGCCTGCTTCATCTGCAGGGGGTTATGCATCGCTTAGGGAACTAAGAAAAACCTTATTAGAATTTAAGGAGACTGATAAGTTTATTATTGCATACGATGAAATATTAACTGAGAGAGGTTATTATCTGGCTTCGGTTGCTGATGAGATCTATTTAAGTCCTGAAGGAATGATGGAGTTAGATGGGTTTAGTGCTACTGTTACATTTTTCCAAGGTACACTTGAGAAACTTAATGTTAAGCCATATGTATTTAAAGTAGGGGAGTTTAAAAGCGCTGTTGAGCCATATTTGAGAAAAGATATGAGCCCGGCAAGCAGACTTCAAACAGAGATTTTCCTGAATGGAATGTTTGATACTTATGTGAGCGATGTAAGTGAATCAAGAGGGATCGAAAAGGAAAAGATTTATAATATCGCTGATTCAATGATGGTAAGAAATGGTGCAGATGCCGTTGAATTTGGATTGATAAGTTCTATTAAGTATCATGATGAAGTGATGGCTGAATTACGTTCAAGATTGGGAGAGGATGAAGATGATGATATTAATTCCATAGGAATAAGTGATTATCAGAAATTATCGTCTGATTTTAAAATGTCAGATAATAAAGTAGCTGTTCTTATTGCAAATGGTGCTATTATGTCTGGTAATGACGATAACCCGGAGATTATTACTAGTGGTGCATTAGTGAAAGAGATAAAGAAATTGAGAGAAGATGATAATGTTAAAGCAGTAGTATTAAGAGTAAATTCTCCTGGTGGAAGCGCTTTGGCTTCGGATGTGATTTGGCGTGAAATTGAGATGTTAAAGAAAAAGAAGCCTGTTATTGCTTCAATGGGGGATGTTGCTGCATCAGGAGGTTATTATATATCAACCGGATGTGATACTATAGTTGCAGAACCAAATACAATCACCGGAAGTATAGGTATTTTCGGGTTATGGTTGTATGCCGGAGAAGGTCTTGAGAAGCACTTAGGTATTACAACAGACAATGTTACAACTGGTAAATTCTCTGATCTATTTTCAAGAAATAAGGAACTTACTCCGTATGAGGAAAGTATTTTTCAGGATATGGTAGAAGAAGGGTATGATACTTTTACATCAAAAGTAGCTGAGGGCAGAGGATTAAGCCAGGATTCAGTTAAAGCAATTGGAAGTGGAAGAGTGTGGATTGGTACCGATGCAAAAGAAATCGGGCTTGTTGATGTATTAGGTGGTGTTGATACTGCTATTGAAATTGCAGCTGAAAAAGCTGGTATTTCAGATGACTACAAAGTGAGCATCTATCCATATAAAAAGAAAAAGTTTATTGAGGAGTTAATGACAGGGTTAGCTGATGAGGCTTCTGTTAAAGCCAGGAAGGAAGAACTTGGGGTGTTAGCACCGTTTATGGATGCGATAGAACAACTGCAAACTAGAAGTGGTATCCAGGCAAGAGCACCTTTTGATATAGAGATTAATTAATCAATAACCATGATTATAAACTAAAAGCAGTCAATTGACTGCTTTTTTTATTTTGTATTTCCTTAATGTGCTGTAGGAAATTTAAGCTGATAACTTTAGTTTTGTTATACTGACAAAACAATTTGCTATGAGTGAAATCAGAAATGACTGGACGCGACAAGAAATAGAAGAAATATACAATTCACCCATCCTTGATTTAATTTACAGAGCAGCAACTGTTCACAGAGAGAACAATGATGCTCAGGAAGTACAGGTTTGTACTTTATTATCAGTTAAAACCGGAGGATGTCCTGAGGATTGCTCTTATTGTCCACAAGCTGCAAGGTACCATACAGATGTCAAAGTCCATAAGCTTCTTGAAGTTGATGAAGTGTTGGAGAAAGCATCTAATGCCAAGCAAAATGGTAGTACAAGATTTTGTATGGGGGCTGCCTGGAGAGAGGTAAGAGATAATAAAGATTTTGATAAAGTTCTTGAAATGGTAAAAGGTGTTAACAGCATGGGAATGGAAGTATGCTGTACCCTAGGGATGTTGACAGAAGAACAAGCAAAAAAACTTCATGAAGCTGGTTTATATGCTTACAATCATAATCTTGATACCAGTGAAGAGCATTATGGCGATATAATCACCACAAGAAACTATAGTGATCGTCTTGATACATTAGAAAATGTAAGAAAGGCAAAGATATCTGTTTGCTCTGGAGGGATAATCGGATTAGGTGAAACTGAAAATGACAGGGTAGCAATGTTACATACATTGTCTAATCTTCCTGAACATCCTGAATCTGTTCCTGTTAATGCTCTTGTCCCTGTAGAAGGTACACCTCTTGAAGATCAACCAAAGGTACCTGTTTGGGACATGATTAGAATGATTGCTACAGCCAGGATAATTATGCCTAAGGCTATGGTTAGACTTTCTGCCGGAAGGGTACGAATGACTCAGGAAGAACAAGCATTGTGTTTTATGGCTGGAGCAAATTCAATATTTGCGGGTGATAAGCTGTTAACTACTCCAAATCCTGAAGTTAATGAGGATGAAGAACTGTTTCAGGTTCTGAATTTAAAACCTCGTAAAGCGTTTAAGAATCAAGAACAAAGTGAGGCAGTTTAACTCCTACTTAAATGATATTTTGAAAGCTGCCTGAATAGGCAGCTTTTTTTATCTTGATCAACCTTACCATGAAATCAATTCAATCGTATTTTGAATCTCAGTTGAGATTAAGAAAAACTAATGGAACTTTTAGGCAACCGATTGGCTCAGGGTCTGGTATAGACTTCTTGTCAAATGATTATCTTGGTATAAGTCGTAGTCATGAGTTAAAGGAAATTGTCGAAGAAGAATTGAGCTCTTTACCATTTAGAGGAGGCACTGCCGGCAGTAGACTTCTTGGAGGTGATAATGAATATATCAGAGTAACAGAAGATTATCTGGCAAAGTTTTATAATGGTGATGCTGCATTGGTATTTTCTTCGGGATATCAGGCGAATATGGCTGTACTATCATCTGTGCCTCAAAGAGGAGATACAGTTTTTTATGATGAACTGAGTCATGCATGTATGAAAGATGGTATTCGTTTAAGTTTTGCGAAATCATACTCCTTTAAGCATAATGATTTAGATGATCTGGAAAAGAAAGTAGAGAGGTTTGGGAAGGGGAGAATCTTCTTTGTTGTAGAGTCAGTTTATAGCATGGATGGTGATTTTGTTGATCTAAACTCTCTTGTTAAGCTATCAGAAAAATATGACGCAGGAATTATTTTAGATGAAGCACATACTACTGCTTGGTATGGAGATCATGGTAAAGGTTTAGCGGTTGACGAAAGTGTAGACAATAAAATATTGGCCAGAATATATACCTATGGCAAAGGACCAGGGGTTCACGGTGCTGTTGTTGTTGGTACAGAACTTTTGAAATCATTTATTATTAATAATTCAAGACCATTTATTTATACAACAGCACCACCTGATCATCATGTAGTATTAATGAAATCTTCTACAAAGCTTTTTAGTGGCGATTTTGGTGATAATCAAAGGTTGATATTGAAAAATAATATCAAATGCTTTGGTGAGGTCTCCAGCCAGTTACCTAGTAAAAATGATTTATTTAACGTATCGGCTACAAATACACCGATTCAGTCAATTATTATTCCGGGAAATGAGGAGGTGA
This sequence comes from Marinigracilibium pacificum, assembly GCF_012926615.1. Classification (GTDB taxonomy): domain Bacteria; phylum Bacteroidota; class Bacteroidia; order Cytophagales; family Cyclobacteriaceae; genus Mangrovivirga; species Mangrovivirga pacifica. Next base: position 182,544 of record NZ_JABBNU010000011.1, read on the forward strand.
GCAAAGTTGCCGGATACCTTAGGCAGGAAGGGTTTGAGGTAAGACCGGTTAGATCACCAACAGTAAAAGTCGGACAGGAGCGTATAAGAGTATGTTTACACTCATCAAATACATCTGCAGAGATAACTGAATTGTTTAATATTTTTAAAACATTAATTGATTAAAGATGGCTTTAAGATTTTTTGTAACTGCAATAGGAACTGATAGCGGTAAAACAATATTCTCATCAATATTATGTGAGGCATTGGGTGCAGATTACTGGAAACCAGTACAAGCCGGATTGCCTGGCGATACAGATACTGTCAGGTCTTTGGTTTCAAATAAAAAAACCTTTTTTCATGAAGAGGGTATAAAATTAAAAACCCCGGCTTCACCACATGCTGCGGGAAAAAAGGAGGAAGTGGAAGTGTCAACTCAAAGAATAGAAATTCCACAATCGACAAATCATATGGTTATTGAAGGGGCAGGAGGAGTTTTAGTACCTTTGAATGATAATGAGAATGTCATTGATCTTGCAGTAAAATATAATGCAGAGGTTATCGTTGTTTCAAATTTATACCTGGGTTCAATTAATCATACACTATTGACATTAGATTGGTTGAATAAAAACAATATTCCGGTGAGAGGGATAGTTTTTAACGGTGACCCTAACCCTGAGAGTCAGGAAATAATATTAAAAAGAAGTGGTCTGGAAGAATTGCTTCACATTTATAAGGAAGAAGAAATTACAAAAAAAGTAATAAAAAAATACGCTGAGAGGTTAAGAGAGAAATTATAATATGGCTGAGAATCTGGTATCAAGAGATAAGGACGTAATATGGCATCCGTTTACAAGTTTAGGAAGTAAAGAGGAACCATTACCTGCTTTAAAAGGTGATGGAGTTTATATTGAACTTGAAGATGGAAGAAGAATTATTGATGGAGTATCAAGTTGGTGGGTAAATCTTCATGGTCATGGTAATAAGCATATTGCCAAAGCAGTTGCTGAGCAAGCGGCATCTCTAGAGCATGTTATTTTTGCCGGTTTCACCCATGAACCAGCAGTGAAATTGGCAGAGGAGGTTTTATCAATCTTACCTAAAAATCAAAAGAAGGTATTTTATTCGGACAATGGAAGTACAGCGGTTGAAGTAGCCTTAAAAATGGCATTTCAATATTGGCATAATCAACGCATTGAAAAAAAGAAGGTGATAGCCATTAATGGAAGTTATCATGGTGATACTTTTGGAGCCATGTCAGTTGGTGATAGGGATGTTTTTGTAAAGCCTTTTGTACCTTATTTATTTGATGTTGAGTTTATTGATTTTCCTGGGGGAGATAATCAACAAGCTGTATTAGGTCAGTTAGCTGATATTATTGATACTGATGATGTTGCCGCATTTATATATGAGCCTCTGGTGCAAGGGTCTGCAGGAATGAGAATGTATGATAGTGAAGTCCTTGATACAATGTTGAGTATGGCTAAAGGAGCAGGTGTTGTATGTATTGCTGATGAAGTATTTACAGGGTTCGGTCGAACCGGGAAAATGTTTGCAAGTGATCATATGCGACATAAGCCAGATATTATGTGCTTGTCAAAAGGGCTTACTGGTGGAACAATGGCTCTTGGAGCGACGACTTGCACTTTGGAAATACAGAAACCATTTATGACAAGTGATTTAATTAAGACATTTTTTCATGGTCATAGTTATACCGGAAATCCTATAGCTTGTGCAGCTGGTGTTGCAAGTATGGAATTATTAAAGACTCCTGAGTGTCAAGAGCAAATTTCGCAAATCGGTAAATGGCATAAATCCTCTGCTGTCAGGCTGGGGGGAAGCAGAGCTATAAAAAATGTAAGGCATTTAGGGACAATTCTGGCTTTTGAAATCAAAACATTAAAAGATACTGGTTATTTTAATGAAGTTAGACATAAGTTGTATCCAACATTTTTGAAGTATGATGTCTTGTTGCGACCTCTAGGAAATGTTGTGTATTTCCTGCCTCCTTATTGCATTACTAAAGAAGAATATGATAAAGTGATTGAAGTGATTGAAAAGGTTCTTGTTGAAATAAATAGCTAAGGTTAATTGTTAAATGTATTTCCACAATTATGACATAAATATTTGTCTTTTTTTGAAGTTGCAATGTTTTCAGGAGAGAAAATATTTATAATTCGATTTAATACCTGATGAAATGATTTTTCTTCAACAGGAAAGGCATTAATTGAATTACAGTGAGGGCATGCAATTATAGGCGTTGGTTCTTTATGTTCTAAGCCTAAAATATTTCTAGCCATTTCGTAATCGTCTTCTAATACCATTAATCCTATTCCACCAATTAAAGTTTTTAGATGTGGTAAGGTAACTGAAGTTTCTTCATCAATTAGAATTACAGGAACTCCATGTCTTTGAAGTTTACTTCTCATTATATGAGCATTGCTATAATCGTATTCTCTTAATAAAAGTACTAACCCCATTTAGTTGTGTTATACTATAAATAACGATTTTTTGATCTTCAGGATTTAATATACAAAAAAATGCGATTTGTTATAGCAATTTATTTTTATTCCGGAACGTGATGAAATTTTGAAGGTCTAATTTAATTCCAATAAGTTTAGAATTTCTGGCAACTGGCTATTTATACTGCTAAATCCATAATTACATAAAATGATCAAGGAGATTTCTGAATCTGGAATATAATAGACGATAGAATTATAGCCTTCACTATTACCTTCAAAACCAAAACAGGTTGTGGTTTGACCTATAACTTTATCGAAAATGAAGGGAGTTTGATCATTATTGAATAGTCTTTCATAGGTTCCTTTAGAAATGTATTCACTATTGAATAGAAAATCAATCATTTTCAGTATGTCATTTCCACTAGAGAATAATGCCCCTTCGGGATAGTGATAGCTTTCTTTTTCGGGTAGTAATTCTATGATTTCTTCCCCTTTAGTTTTTACATAAGCATGAGCATACTTACTATCATTTTTATCATACTTTAGTATTTGATCAAGGACTGTAAACTCAGATCTAGGAAGATCTATTTTTTGACCAACACTTTTGTAAAAATAATCTGGAAATTTCTCATTGCTTATACTTTCAATAATTGCACCTATCAAAATGCTATTTGTATAGCTATAACTTATTTTACCTTGGACTACTGAGTCTGATTTTTCAGCTATTTCTTTTACTAATGATCTGTAGTCAACATATTCTGTTACATCATTATTGAATTTAATATCTGTTAGTCCGGAAGTATGCGTTAGTAAGTGATATACTTTTAATTCGGGGAATTTATTCAGTTCAGGTAAATAATTTGCTACTTGATTATCGGGGTCAATTTTTTTCTCTTCAAGAAGCAGTGCTATTGATAATAATTTGGCAATATCTGATCCACTATTTAAGTTAAATTCGGTATCACTTGTTAATAATTCCTCATCTTGAAATTCAGCATAACCAAAAGCTTTATCATATTTAACTTTGCCTTTTTGGCTAATTAATGCAATGCCTGAAAAATCACCTATCCGGTAACTTTCTTCTAAAAATGAATTGAAATTTTTAATGCTGGATTTACTCTGACCAAAGAATGTTAAAGTTGAGGCCTGAATTAATAATAAAAATAATACTAATCTCATTTTTTAAAAAATCTTATACCTGACTCTTAATATGAATAATCAGTAATATAATAGTATTATTTTTATTTTCTAAAGGTGAGGTTTATTTTTCTAAGGTTATCGTAATTTGTTTGATAACCTTATCAAGTTCTTTTAAAGCCTTCTTTAATCTGCAGTTATACTCTTTCTCTTCAAAGGCATTAATCATGTTATTTTCAAGTAGCTGAATCAAGCCAAGGATAGTAGCAACTGGAGCTCTTAATTTATGAGAATTAATGAATGCATATTCTTTAAGCTGTTCATTCTTTAACTCTAGTTCCTGAGTTCTTTCTGATACACGATTTTCAAGGTTTTGATTTAAAGAATTAAGCTCTTTTGCCTGCTTCTGAATCAGGTTATTTTTCTTTTTAAGTTGATTTATATATTTGACTTTAGTGTCATATCTCTTTTTTGCTGTATAAAAAAGGTATCCTGTCAAGATAAGAATTATTAACCCTAGGATAATAATGAAAGACTGAAGTCTTACTTGTTTTTTGCTATAATTAAGTGCTTTGTTATTCAATTCATTTTGCTTTTCAAGCAGTTTAATTTCATTTCTTTTTTGTTTAAGTTCATAGTCCTTTTGAAGTACTTCTATTCCTGTTGCAAGTTCACTTTGTTTTATACTATGTCTTAATTCATCTGCTTGTTTATAAAAATCAAGAGATTTTTGGAAATCACCTAAAACATAGTAACATTCATGAAGAATGAAAAGTGCATCAATTTCTTCTTTATAACTATTCCCTTTTTTTGCATTTTCTTTTGTCTTAAGTGCCCATTCAATTGCATTATTTATTTGACCATCTTTTAAATAGTAATCAGCATATATTCTGTAATTATTAGACCGTAGCCTCAGATTATTTAATTGCTTATTAATATTCATTGACTGTTTTATGAAGTTTCCAGCCTCTTCATAATTACCGGATTTTAAATTTACTTCTCCAAGATTGGATAGGTTAAAAGCGACACCGGTTAAATTGTTTATTTTTCGATTTACATCTAATGCATTATTTAAATGATAAGAAGCTGAATCAAATTTTTCAATCTGGATATAATTGTTTGCCAGGTTATTATATGCTCTACTAACTTTTGTTAAACTATTTGATTTTAATGCTACCTCTAAACTCTTTGTATAATATTCTGTAGCTGCATTATGATCCTTGGTGTTGTTATAGATCATTCCTATTAGGTTGTAGCAATCAGATTGATCTGCTTCACTATCTGTCCTTGATAAACTGTAGTTTAATGCCTGAAAAGCTTTTTCAAGAGCTGTATAGTGAATTCCCAGGTTCATGTAATACAACCCAATTACTACAGCATTTTTTTCAAGGCAATATGGATTTTGAATCTTTTCGGCAATTGTATAACCTATATTACCGTAGTAATACCCACTATCAGGATTTAAATCAAAGAATAAATAACCGATTTTGGCATAGATAGCTGACCTGGAACTGTCGTTTGTGACATTTTCCAATTGATGTTGTAGATGTTTGATTTCATCCGATTTTTTATTGACTTGACTTATGGAATTGTACAATGAAAAAACCGAAAATATAATAAAAAAAATAATTGACCTCATACCATCAGCTACACAATAAAAACTTTGCTTCCTTACAGGAGAAGCAGTATATTTTCTATATTGGATCAAGGAATATAAAATATTTCCTTGTTAATAGTTTTATTTTTTCTGTAAAGATTGACAGTTAGTGTCAATTTATTTGATATGTTAAATTTAATCAAAAAATAATTCAATGAGTTTCGATTATATCATTATAGGTGCCGGATCTTCAGGGAGTGTTTTGGCTAATAGGCTAAGTGCAATTGAGCAAGTTAAAGTATTACTTCTAGAAGCTGGAAGCAGAGATTCAAAACCTGAAATACATATTCCCGGAGCATATACGAAACTCAATAATTCTGAAGTAGATTGGGCATTTTGGACTGAGGAACAACCTAACGTATTGAATAGAAAAATTTTTGTGCCCAGGGGCAAAACGCTCGGAGGATGCAGCAGTACAAATGCAATGGCATATGTAAGAGGGAGTAAATACGATTTCGATGAATGGAATCAATTGGGTAATAATGGTTGGGGATATCAATCGGTCTTGCCTTATTTTAAAAAGTCTGAACACAATGAAAATTTGAATGATGAATATCATGGTCAGAATGGTGAACTGAACGTAACTTTTTCAAAACAACCGACAGAATTGGGAAGTGCTTTTATAGATGGATGTGAGGAAATGGGAATTCCATATAATCCAGACTATAATGGTGAAGAGCAAATTGGAGCTAGTATGCTTCAGTTTAATATAAAAAACAATCAACGACATAGTGCGGCTAAAGCCTTTTTAAAGCCTATTTTGAATAGAAAGAATCTAACTATTATTACGAAAGCTTTTGTTCAGAAGGTAATAATTGAGAATGGTACTGCCATTGGTGTTGAAGTTGATGTCAAGGGTGAACGAAAATATTTTTCTTGTAATAAAGAGATTATTTTATCTGCCGGAGCTATCCAGTCTCCTCAATTACTTATGATTTCAGGAATTGGACCGGCTAAAAAATTAAATGAGTTTGGAATTAAATTACATGCAGATCTACCAGGTGTTGGTCAGAATTTAATTGACCATATCTGGAGTGGTATTTCAGGGAAAGTTGTAATTCCGACAGGGAATTCATTAATTAAACCTTTTAATATGTTCAAAGCTCTTTTTGAACATATCATATTTAAAAAAGGTCCATTAGGGAACAGTCCCTTAGAGGCAAATGCTTTTTTTAAGTCATCTTCTGATTTGTTAAGGCCAGACTTACAGTTTCATATGGCACCAATTGGGATTGCAAATGATTATTCGACTGACATATATAATTTGAATACATTTCCTAAAGAAAATGGTTTTGGATTAATGGTAATATTAATTAGGCCAGAAAGCAGGGGATATGTATCAATCAGGAGTAATTCTGCTTATGATGCTCCGGTAATCCAGCCAAAATTTCTAAGTGTTGAAAAAGATCTTGATGTATTAATTCATGGAATTAAGAAGGCAATTGATGTTGTTGAAAGTGATGCAATGAAAAAGTACTGTCCAAATGGAGTAGATTTTCCTGTCGATATATCAAATGATGACGTACTTAAAGAGCATATATTGAAATCCTTAGAAACTTTATATCACCCGGTAGGAACCTGTAAAATGGGTATTGATGAAATGGCTGTTACTGATGATAGACTAAAAGTAAGAGGTGTTAAGGGGTTAAGGGTAGTAGATGCATCTATAATGCCAACTATTATTTCAGGAAATACCAATGCTGCTGCAATAATGATCGCCGAAAAAGCTTCGGATATGATTCTTGAAGATAGTTCTCAGAGTATTTTTACTAGTGCAAGTGCAATGCCAACTAATAGTGATGCGTAGATAGGGTAAATGAAAATCTTACTTGTGAATGCAGCAGTAGCATAAAAGTGAGGGTCTTTTACTTTACTCAGAATTTGCTTTTTAATGATTGTTCTTGGAAGAAAGAATAATAAACCAGATAATTTATAAAGTACATTTTTTAATTGTGTAATTAAGATCAGTTTTTCATCTTTATGAATAGCGGTGCTCTTTTGAGTATTTAAATTTATTTGTCCAAGGTTTGAAATGTCATTATCCAATTGAGCTTGAATATCTTTTTTAACAACTCTTATATTATCCAGCTGTTCTTTAAGATCCTCATATTTCTCTTCAGGACTAATATGAAGGACTAATTTTTTTAGTGCTTTACTCAATTTATTAAGTAACGAATCATAAGCATTTCTCTCGTTTTCCTTATATTCTGTAAGGTGGTCTTGAACACTAATAGGATCTCCTATGATTATTAGCACTCTACTACGACTATTGAAATGGTCTTCATAATGGATTCCTATAGGAACGATTTTAATATTTTTTTGATATTGATTTCTTTCTTCAGTTTGAAAAACAATTCTTGCTATACCTTTTTGAAGAGGTCTTATCCTATACTTTAAATCATGATTTCCTTCAGGGAAAATTCCTAATACATTATTTTTTTCAAGAACAGAATAGGCTTCTTCAAAACTATCATTGTTTTTTCTGACATTACCAATTCCATCTCGAAATCTATAGATGGGAATCATCTTTAATGATCTTAAAACATTGTTTATGATTCCTTTTTTAAAAACACTGGCTCGGGTCAAAAAATGTGGGCTTCGCTTAGAAATAACACTTAGGATCAATGCATCAAGCAATGCGTTTTGATGGTTTGCAGCAAAAATAATTGGGCCTTTTGATGGTATTTTATCAAGTCCATTGACTTTAAATTCGCTGAAGTATAAACTACATGCGATTCTTACCCATAATTTTAATGGGTAGTATAATAAGTTGCCCAGGAATAATTTCATGCAGATGCAATGTTTTTATTTACACGTGCTTTATATGCAAAGATTTGAGAGATCAACAGACCCGAAATAATGTGCCAGATTCCCCACCAGGCAGCTATTAAGGCCATTCCTCCTTGACCACTGAAATAATTAAAAATAATTACCAGCCCCAGTCCGGAGTTTTGGATTCCTGTTTCAATCATGATAGCGGTGGCATCCGCATTTGAATTTCCTGTAATTTTACCCATTACATATCCTAACAAAAGAGCAGATAGATTATGGATTAAAACAAGGAAGAATACGTAATGCCAATATTGAAGGAACAGGTCGAAATTCTTTGAGAAGGCAACTACAATTATTGCTATAAGTACTAGTAAAGAAAGTGATTTAATTATCTTTTTAGCTTTTTCGCTAAAAACCGGAAATAATTTTCTCGTTAACATTCCAGACACCAATGGAATACCGATAATGATACTTATGGTTTTCATCATTTTCCAGAAATCAACTTCTACATCAATATTCTTTTTATTCCCCAATAATTCTCCCCAAATTTCGAGGTTTAATGGGGTAAAAATGATTGCCAGAAATGAAGCGGCAATTGTAAGTGTTACTGAGAGCGCAACGTTTCCTTTACTTAATGAAGTGAAAAAGTTAGATACGTTTCCACCGGGACAGGCAGCTACTAAAATCATACCCATTGCAAGACCTGGTAAAGGATTCATTAAAAGCACTAACACAAATGTTAGAGCTGGTAATAAAATGAATTGTGAAACAATACCGCCAATGGCTGGTTTTGGGTTCTTTATTATGTCTTTGAAAGAGTTTAAGTTAAGATCTAACGAAACCCCATACATAATAAATGCGATACTAAGATTTAATAAAAACAGACTTTCTTCGTTAAAGTCAATTTGTACATTTTCAAGTTCTGACATCCTGGAAAATATTTTCAACCCGCAAAATTATCCAAAATATCATTAAATGACTTTAAAAAAAAGACCTTAGGTAGATTAATTCTTACACGTGATAAGTTACATTAATGAAAATTAGTCCTATGAGAAAAAATGAGCTAATTTTGTAAAGAATTAAATTTCAATTTTAACATATATGAAAGCAGAAATAATAACCGAAAAAGGGACTATGAAAGTGGAGTTCTATGAAAAAGATGCTCCAAATACAGTTAAGAATTTTGTGGATCTTTCAAAGAAAGGCTTTTATAATGGATTGACTTTTCACAGAGTTATTCCTGATTTTGTAATTCAGGGTGGATGTCCGGATGGTACCGGTGCAGGTGGTCCTGGTTATTCTATTGATTGTGAGTTAGATGGAGAAAACCAATATCACGACAGAGGAGTGCTTTCAATGGCTCATGCTGGTCGAAATACTGGTGGCTCTCAATTTTTCATTTGTCATAGCAGAGAGAATACTGCTCACCTGGATAGAAATCATACTTGCTTTGGCAAAGTGGTAGAAGGGTTAGATGTTATAGATGATATTCGTCAGGGAGATAAAATTCTTGAGATTAATATTTTCTAAATTCGAATAAGGGCATTGGATTTTATTCCTTTATAAATTTCAATGCCCGTTTTTCAGACCAGTATATTCTTTCTTTATTGAATTCTGTGAATCCTACATGTCCGCCTTTCTCAGGAAATTCAAAAACTATATTTTCATTTCTTTCTAATAATTCTTTAGGGTAGCATTCCTCTGGTAAAAATGGATCGTTTTTAGCGTTAACTATTAATGCAGGAATGTTGATCGAGGATACATAATTTATTGAACTGCACTTTTGATAGTAGTCTTTTGCATTTTTAAACCCGTGAATCGGTGCAGTATAGTGATCATCAAAATCATATAATGTCTTTATTTTCTGAAAGTGATCAGTAGTTAATTTATCTGGCATAAGCCTTGACTTTTCTGCAACCTTCAATTCCAGATTATTTAAAAATCGTCTTTCATATATGAAATTTGATGATTCTGAGATTTTTTTTGATCCGGCAGCAAGGTCTAGCGGTACGGAAAAAGCAATAACTTTTTTAACTTTTGAGTTAATTTCACTTCCATTTTCTCCACAATATTTCAATACAAGGTTTCCTCCAAGACTAAAACCTATCAAAATAACCGATTCATAACCAAGTTTAAGTCCATGATTTATTACTAAATCCAGATCGTCAGTTGCTCCGCTATGATAAAATCGCAGGTTTCTATTCATTTCACCACTACAACCACGGTAATTCCAGGCTAGAATATCCAGGCCATTCATGTGGAGTGCACGTGCCATTCCTTTTACGTAAGGTCTGTCGGAGCTTCCTTCAAGTCCATGACATATTACAACAAGATTGTTATTTTCTGCTCTTAACCAATCTAAATCAAGGAAATCATTATCCGGAGTTTCGATTCTTTCCCTTTGATAATTTACGTCCTTAACCTTTCTTAATAAGGATGGAAGAATGGTTTCTATGTGTGATGAAAAATAGATTTTTGGAGCTTTATATTGCATTGCCGTTTAATTATATCCGGAAAAGATTATCAATGATTAAACTGAATTTTGAATGTTCAGGTTTTGTAAAAATAAAAAAGTCCGGAGTTACCGGACTTTTTTAATGATGAATATTTTTTATTACAAATCCTGATTAATGTCAAATTTCTCAAGATAATCTGCTACTCTTCTTACAAACATACCTCCTAAAGCACCATCAACAACTCTGTGGTCATAGCTATGAGAAAGGAACATTTTATATCTGATTGCAATAGCATCTCCAGTTGGGGTTTCTATTACAGCAGGTTTTTTCTGTATCGCTCCAAGAGCAAGAATTCCAACTTGTGGTTGCATGATAATAGGAGTTCCCATTACATTTCCAAAGCTTCCAACGTTAGAAACAGTATAAGTTCCACCTTGAAGATCATCAGGTTTTAACTTATTGTCTCTGGCTCGTTTAGCTAAGTCATTTACTTTAAGAGTAATACCTGTAATGTTTAGTTGATCAGCATTGTGAATAACCGGAACAATCAGATTTCCTGTCGGTAAAGCTACAGCCATACCAATATTGATATCTTTTTTCTTAACGATCTTTGTGCCATCAACCTGGATGTTGATCATTGGATAATCTTTGATTGCTTTAACAACAGCTTCAATCATAATAGGAGTGAAGGTTAAGCTTCCACCATATCTGTTTTTGAAGTCGTTCTTATGTTTGTTTCTCCAGGTAACAAGATTAGTTACGTCAGCCTCAACAAAAGAAGTTACGTGAGGTGAAATTCGCTTAGAATCAACCATTCTTTCAGCGATCATTTTCCTCATTCGGTCCATCTCAATGATTTCATCTTCACCACCAATTGATACTGGTACTGATGGTTTAGGCTGAGGAGATGCAACACCATTATTTGAAACAACAGGAGCAGGGGTAGATGTTTTCCTTGTTTCAAGATAATTTAAAATATCTTTTTTAGTAACTCGGTTATCCTTACCTGTTCCAGGTATTCTTTCTAATTCTTCATTAGAAACATTTTCTTCTTTGGCAATATTTTTTACCAATGGAGAGTAAAAACGATCACTTTCAAATCGTGATTTATCGTCAGCTGCCATAGGGGTAGCAGCAACTACTTGTTTTTCTTCTTTTATTACCGGAGCAGCTTCTTCTTTTGATTCTGTGCCAGATGTATCAGTACTGCCTGATCCTTCACCTTCAGTTTCTATAACACATATCGGACTTCCAACTTGTACAACGTCACCTTCCTGAACCAATATTTCTTTTAAAACTCCGGCGTGCGTGGCAGGAACCTCTGTATCAACTTTGTCTGTCGCTACTTCTAAGACAGATTCGTCTTGTTCAATAGTGTCTCCTACCTGTTTTAGCCAAGTGAGAATAGTGCCTTCCATAACACTTTCTCCCATCTTGGGCATTACCATTTTTTCTAATGCCATGATTCGAGTGTTTTCAATGTTGTTTATTGAGTTCTTCAAAAGTAACAACAATTTTATAGATATTCAATAATGTTTACTTGAAATAATCATCTGCAAATCATTATTAATGATAGCTATTTTAGTATATTATTTCGTTTATAAACCTAACTGTAGAATATAATTCTTAAACTAAATGTCTTTTTAGTAAGTTTAGGGCTGCAATTGTACTATATTCGATATTAAGCAACCTGTTTTTGCCGAGGTTAATTTTCTTTGCAACGACCTGGTTTTCATCAGCATAACCTATCCATACAGTGCCGACTGGCTTTTCTGGGGTCCCACCGCCAGGACCTGCAATACCACTGGTAGATATTGCAATATCAGCATTTAGTAATTTCTTGGCTCCAATGGCCATCTGTTTAACAGTTTCTTCACTAACCGCACCTACCGAATCTAGGGTTTCTTCTTTAACACCTAAGACTTTCTTTTTTACATCATTACTATAACTGACAACAGACCCTAAAAAATACTCTGAACTACCAGGTACTTTGGTAATTGTTCTCGCTACATTACCACCGGTACAACTTTCTGCCGTGACTATTGTCTTACCTTTGGCTTTAAGCATTCTACCTATAGCTTCTTCTAGAGTTTCATCATCGTAACCAAAAATATAATCATTAATTAGTGGTTTGAATTCTTCAATTGTCTTTTCTAAATCAACAGTTAATTGTTCTTTATTACTTCCTTTCGCTGTAAATCTAAGCTTAACGATTCCAGGAGAAGGTAAATAAGCAAGTGCTATGTGTTTGGGAAGTTGCTTTTCTTTTTCACCAATTAGCTCGCTTAACCACGATTCTCCAATTCCAATTGTATTAATACGTTTATGTACAATTGCCGAAGGTTTGAATTTTGTTAGTATTTGAGGTAAAACTCTTTCTTTCATTAGAAATTTCATCTCATAAGGTACACCTGGCATTGATACAAAAACAGTATTATTTCTTTCCATCCACATTCCCGGAGCAGTGCCCATATCATTTTTCAGATACAGTGCTTTGGTGGGTAACTCAGCCTGTTTCTTGTTAATAGGAGTTAATTCTCTGTCAATTTTTTTAAATAAGTCAGAAAGGTCCTCTAAAGCTTCCTTTCTCATTTCTAATTTATCATTGAAGTATTCTGTGATACACGGTTTTGTAAGATCATCAGGAGTAGGGCCTAAACCACCAGTGATTAATACTATGTCGGCGCTTTTTTCAGCTTCAGCAAAAGCACTTAAAATATCTTCTTTATTATCACCAATTGTTAGTCTTTTGATAGTATTGATACCGGCTTCATCTAAAAAGGCGCTCATCCACTGAGCGTTTGTATCTACGATCTGACCATATAATATTTCATCACCTATTGTGATGATAAATGCGCTAATTTCTTGCATGGTATGGTTGTTGATATGTTTTATAAGTATTTTCGAATTTAATTACTTCTAACGAATTGAGTTTAATTTTTTTTATATGAAAAAGAACCAGATTTTTATTCTACTTGTTTTTTTATTTGCTGCCTGTACGACATCTCAGATTCAACAATCCATGGATATAGTAAATGGGGCTATTGGAGGAACTACCGGCACAGCTTTATCATCTGCTGATGTAGCAAATGCACTTAAGCAAGCTCTTGAGCAGGGAACTATTAAAGGAACAGAAAATGCCTCAAAGGTGGATGGTTATTTTGGAAACCCTCTTTTAAAAATTCCATTCCCGGAGGAAATTAGCAAAGCAGAAACCAGACTTAGAAGCGTTGGCTTAAATAAACCTGTTGATGATTTTATCTTATCAATGAACAGAGCTGCTGAAAAAGCTGCAATTGAGGCAAAGCCCATTTTTATAAGCGCTATTAAATCTATGACTATCCAGGATGCCTGGAATATATTGAAAGGTAACGATGATGCTGCGACTCAATATTTGAGAAAAACTACTTATAGCCAACTGGTTAATAAATTTCAGCCACCAATTCATAATTCATTAAAAGCTGTAAATGCAACTAAATATTATGGTGATGTAGCTTCTACTTATAACAAGATTCCTTTAGTAGAACCTATTGAGGTGAATTTGGATAAGTATGTTACTGAAAAAGCTGTTGATGGACTGTTTGAGTTAATCAAAAAGGAAGAAGCTAACATAAGAGAAAATCCGGTAGCAAGAACTACTGATTTGATGAAAAGAGTTTTCTCTCAGCAATAAAATACTTTTAAAAAAATATTTTCGGGCATTGCTATTCTTTGATGAATGGCAATGCTTTTTTATTGCCTGAATTATCAAAATAAACAAAGTAATAAACCCCCGGTGTAAGCAACCTAAGGTCTGCCTGTCCTTCATTTCCTGAAGAAAATAATCTTCCGTTAGCATTGTAAATAGACCATTTACTTATTTTATGGTAGTTACGAATCAGTAAATTATCCTGAGCTGGACTAGGGTAAACAGAAATTTGAGCTAAATCATTACCTTCTATTCCGGTTATAATTGGTTCGTTCATAGCTACAATGGTTTTGAAATTTTGGTGAGTACAACCAAATTGATCCGTAGCTATTAGTGAAAATGTATAATTTCCCGTATTGTTAATGTAAAAGTCTACAGAATCACCTTCATAAGAGGCCCCTCCAGGTAATGTCCAATTATATGTTTCATAAAATTGATTTTCCGCCCACAGTTGGATATTATTTTCGATTTCCAGATTAAGAGAATCTGTGCTTGATAAAATAACTGGTTCTTCATTTGGAATTATATCTATTTTAACTGCTTTGGAATTGCCAAAATAGTAACCAGTATAGTTTACGATATACAATGAATCTAATAACTCCGGATTATTTATTGTGAACTGATCTCCTTTGTATATAAGGTTGGAAAGCTCTTTATCAGAATAGAAAAGATATATATAATCTTCAGGGGAATCAATTGTTATTTGAGAGTTAGTACATGAGTAAATGGTATTCGGAATAGTTACTGGAAAAGGTTTAGGGGTGATGATTTGTGTTTCACTATTAGAGCAACCCAATGAATCGGTAACTGATAGAGTGACTGTATTAGTCTCATTATTTGTAAGCTCATAATAGGTAATTGATTCATTTGAAAGTAAATCTCCCTGAAAGTACCACGTATAATTTTTATGCTCGTCAAAATTTGGTTTGAAAATCAAAGATCTTTCAGAATCAAGATCATGAAAAATAGAAAATGTTGCGTCAGGTTTTATAATCGAAATTATGATTTCGGTAGGCTCAGTAAAAATTTCATTTTCTTTTCCAGAAACAAATATTGAAGTATCTGAACTGATTTTATTTAAGGTAAAATTGTAGCCGGAATCAAGAAGGTTATTCATATAACCATCTGAAAAGAAGTATAAAGTTTCATTTGATTCAAAGGTGATATGAAGGCTATCTCCTTTACATACTTCGAAAAAGTCTTGTTGTATAATTGGTTTCCGAGGCCTGTTGATAACATTCAGATTTTTAGAAATTGAACTAAAACAGCCAAATTTACTAACTATTGAAAGTTCAATGTTAAAGGTTCCTTCCTCAGTAAACTTTATCCTTGGAATATTATTTGAAGACATAATCCCATTTCCAAAGTCCCATGAATATGAAATAGAGTTTAAGTTAACAGGTGTAAATACTGCTGCACTATCTGAGCTTTCGCTTAAAAATAATGGGCTTTCGGATATGTTGAATTCAGCATTGGTCTCATCAATATTTATACTGATGCCTTTTAAAATTCCTAAGTCTGCTTCTGAATATCCTCGATAATATATTACTGTATCCTGATTCACATTAATCAATGATAAGGTCTCACCAGAGTAAATTATACTGTTACCTCTTGGATCACTATAAAATTGGAATGTACCGTTTCCCGGAGAGATATTAATATCCTCACCTTTACAGATGGTGTAATTCTGTTCAATTACCGGATTATCAATTATTTTTTGATATGCTGATTTAGCTTTATCAATATTATTTTTTAGATCATTAATTGTATTGCCCGCTGTAATTACAAAAACAACCTTTTTTAAGGAATCAGGATCAATTTTATCTATTAATAATCCAGTGAAACCACCAACGTCGTTGCCATTGCCTTCCTGTCCGGCAACTTTTTTGTCTGAGTTTATTAAAAGATCAGCTTTTTGCGATATCGATATGGGATTTGGAATATCTGTTTGATTTGAATTGAAATTATTAAGGTCCAGTCCGACACTTATAAATTTTTCATTTGTATTTATTATTCCAATTCCACTTATCATTTCTGAATCCTGAGAAGTAGAATATCCTAAAAAGGATGAGTCATCTGTGAAGAATCTATTTAATGAATCATTTCCTATGGCATAATCTGCCAGGAGACTAAAATATAATTGTTCAATAGCTGAATTAGAGCGATTGTATATATTGTATTCAATTATTATAAAATCTCCATCCGAATTATCTGCAATCAAATGTTCTTCAACCAAAATTTTACTACCTGGTTTTTCAAATCTTCCTATTAACTCTGGATATTGAACTCCATTTCTCTTTGTAAACTTTATGGGCTTTAATGATATAAAGTCTTTATTGTGTTCAGGAGTTAAATGATTTATAAAACTATTATCGGCAGTATCTGATTGAGAAAAATAAAATACTCCCAGGCTCCTGGCCAACAATTGTTCATTATACTTCAGTCCGATACCTCGTTGTAGTGAATCTGCATCAAATGCAAGATTCCCACTAGACCCAACTGTCATTTGAAGGTTTTTACCACTTATTTCCAGGTATGAATTTTCTGTGAAGATGTCAAAAGTTTGATCAGCAGAATAGTCTAAATCAGTAAAATGGATACTAAACCTCAGTTGTTGATTAGCTGGTGTGTTTTCATCAATGTAAATTTTAAATGGTGAAGCATTGTTAGATTTCCATTGGTTTATATTAAGATTTCCAATTTCAAAAACTGAATCTACAATAGTAACAAATGGACTTTCGCTACGAAGAATAGCTTTTGCATTAGATGAAGCACTTAATAAATTTGAAACAGAAATTTCTATTGAAAGAGAATCCCCGAAAAAAGCAAATTTCCCCAGCTTTGAATAATAGTTAAAATCAATCATTCTCAAAGAGGGAGTAGTATAATCTAAAAGAGCTCTTCCGATATTTAGTCTACCTGAACCTAATTTACCATTATAGTCATTATTTTTCCCGATGTTTTCGATATTATCAGCAGTTACCCGGATTCTTTCCATTACTTGAAGTGCGCTCAGGTCAGGGTATCTTGCTCTGATAAGAGCAGCAGTAGCAGAAACCATTGGAGTTGAAAGGCTTGATCCTTGAGAGTAAAACTTCCTTTCATTATTAGAAGTGATATATATTGATTTGCCAGGTGCCATTATATCTATGAATGGACTATATGATGCGAAATCTGCTTTTTCGTCATTGTAATTTGTTGATCCTACTGATAAAACATTGTTATATGAAGCAGGATAAAAATCAAATTCACCGTGGGTATTTCCTGCTGCAGCAACTACCACAACATCTAATTCTAAAACAATGTAGTCAATGAGCTCCTCAACATATTTACTTCTGGCATTTGGAGCGCCCCAGCTCAGATTTAACACCTTACACCCATTTTCAGCGGCAAAAACCATTGCTTCGTACCCTCGGTAAAAAAAGTTACCCTCGGAAGTGAATATTTTATAGGGAACAAATTTTGTATTAAAACCAACGCCAGCAAAACCAACACCATTATCAGTATCTGAAAACCCAACGGCAGTTACCGAAGTACCATGACCACTTTTGTCTGCAGTGGGATCATTATCATCATTTGCAAAATCATATCCTTTATAATTATCAACCAGACCATCTCCATCATCATCTATTCCATTTACAGGGTCGTTATAGTTAATGTAAATGTTCTTTTGAAGATCGGAATGTTCAGGATCGTATCCAGTATCTAATACTCCTACATACACATTATTATTTCCTTGTTCATGGCTCCATGCTTGATAGGCATTGATCGTTTTCAGATATGTTAATTTACCAGTTCCAGGAGCAGCATCAGGATCATCCGGAGTATATAGTGGCTTCATCAAATAGAATGGCTCGGCATATTCAATGTTTTCCATTGAATTTAGTTTATTAATGAGCTTTCTAATATCATGATTGCCGTCTGTACGAAGATAGATAAACCTGGATAGAAAAGGGTTTTCTACAATTCTGGCATTACCATTCTTGTTTCGGTTGAAGGGCTTTTCAAAGCCTTTGATACCATCAATTTGAAGAAATTCTTCAGGTGAAAATGCTGTTGTTCTAGATTTATTTGAAGTAGAATTAGTTTCTTTTATTTTAACAACTATTAAATCCTGAGCAATTTCCGGACTTAAGCTTTGCCCAAAAACAAAACCAGGCAAGAATATAAACAATATGACTAATACCTTCTGCAAATTATTATAGTTAACCTCAAAAATAGCAAATTTGGCAAAAAGCTGATAATAAGAATATTATGAAAGTTTTCAAAAATTAATTTTCCTTCTCTAAAACCGTGAAGTGATAATCATACGGATTTTTGCTATCTCTGGCCATTTTTATCCTGGAAACCTCTTTAAAATTTAAATTACTTATCTCCGGGAAAAAGGCATCTCCTTCGAAAGTTTCTTTTATTTCTGTTAGGTAAATTTTATCTGCATTAGGTAAAAAGAGCTCATAAATATGCTCTCCTCCAATAACAAAAACTTCTGACTCATTAGTGTTTGCAGCCGCCTCTAATGCAGCTTCAGCAGAATTTACAACAATACATCCCGGAGCTTCATAATTTTCATTTCTTGTCATTACTATATTTGTCCTTCCGGGAAGTGGCCTGAAATTTTCGGGTAAAGACTCATAATTCTTTCGCCCCATTATAACTGCTCTTTTTCGAGTAACGACCTTAAAGTAATTCATATCAGAAGGCATATGCCAGATCAGATCATTATCTTTTCCAATAACTCTGTTATCAGACATTGCAGCAATCATACTTATTCTCATAATCAGAAATTAAATCCTCTTAATAATTCTTCAGTAGTCATTCTTTTCTTTCCTGCAGCTTGTAATTCGTCTATTTGTAAAAGTTCATCACCACAGTTAATATATAGAAAGCTTTTATTGTCAGTTTCTATATCACCTGGAACACCAGAAGCTTTTTTTCCGGTTTTGGACGTTTTAAATAATTTGAAATTCTTATCATTTATAGTTGTCCATGCTGCCGGATAAGGAGATAATCCTCTAATAAAATTATATATATCTTCAGCTTTATTTCCCCAATTAACCTCACAAGTTTCTTTAAAGATTTTAGGAGCATGCTTTATTTCTGTACCTGACGTATCTTGAGGAACTGGTTTCTCGTTTTCATTTTGAATTTCTTCCGTAGTTTTAACTACCAGTTTAGCCCCTTTGTTCATAAGTCGGGCATAAAGGTCTCCAACGGTGTCTTCATCAGATATAGATTCCTTCTCTTGAAATAAAATGTTTCCGGTATCTATTTCATGCTTTAATAAGAAGGTTGTTACGCCAGTTTCTTTTTCTCCATTAATTATTGCCCAGTTTATAGGTGCGGCTCCTCTATATTGTGGTAATAAAGAAGCATGAAGATTGAATGTTCCATACTCTGGCATCGACCATACTGATTCGGGAAGCATCCTGAAAGCAACGACAATTTGAAGATTCGCATTATAAGATTTTAGTGTTTCCAGAAATTCAGGATCTTTCAAGTTTGTAGGCTGAAGTATATCCAGACCATGTTTTTGAGCACATTCCTTTACTGGTGAAGGAGCAGGCTTTCTTCCACGTCCTTGAGGTTTGTCCGGAGCAGTGATTACAGCAACTATGTTAAAGTTATTTTTAACTAATTCTTCAAGAGAGGCCACCGCAAATTCAGGTGTACCCATAAACACAATTCTAAGGTCTCTCATATTTTCGTTCAGTTATTATATGCAATATTAGTGAAGCTAAGTTTATACCTGAAATTTTTACATTATTCTGTTTACCTTTTTTAAATAAAAAGAATAAACGTATAACCAATGGAATCTTTTTAACCTATTTTTTCATGATGAGGAAATTATCGATTAGTTTTTTACTTGCAATACTGACAATTTTTATAACGTCGGCACAGAATATTAAGTTGGTTGGAACCACCTCTACCTCTGGTAGTAAAGGGGGAGGTACTGTAATCAGATACTCTAGTGCGGATAGTAAATTGGTGTCAATCAAAAATTTTCAATCTACTCCAAGAGGGCTAAAGCATGGTCTTGCTTTTGGAAAGGATGGTTATTACTACGGGGTAACAACCGAAGGTGGTAATAATGACAAAGGTATAGTCTTTAAAGTTTCTACAGACTGGACTCAATACGAAATTCTTCATCATTTTAATGTAGGGAATGGACCTTCGGGAAAATTAGTCCTCAATGACGCCGGTGACAGACTATATGGATTAACAACCAATGGAGGCGATAATAATTCAGGAACTTTGTTTTCTTTGGATACCGATGGTACAGATTTCTCTGTTTTACATAACTTTTCAAATTCTAATGGTAGTAATCCTACTGGTGAACTGCTACTATCTGGAGGGGTATTGTATGGAGTATCAAAGTCAGGAGGTACGAATGGTGATGGTGTGATTTTTAAAATAAATACTGATGGGACATCCTATTTGGTAATACATAATTTTAATCAAAGCTTAACTGGTGCAGTTCCTTCCGCGGGCCTTATCGAAGTTTCGGGGGTATTATATGGAACTACTTACAATGGTGGGGCCAATGGATCCGGAACTATATTTAAAATAGAAAAAGACGGCAGCATGATGTCGGTTATTGCTGACCTGCCTTCAGATGCTAAAAATCCTTCAACTTCTTTGACATATACCAGTGACGGATACCTTTTTGGAACCACTGACAACGGAGGATCAAATGATGCAGGTAGCTTCTTCAAGGTGCAACCTAATGGTGCGAACTTTGAAGTATTTAAAATATTTAGCGAAACTAATGGAGCAGATCCTTCTTCTGCAATTATTGAGTTAAACTCAACAGAGATACTTGGTACGACTTTGACAGGAGGTGCAAATGATGCCGGGGTACTTTATAAAGTAAAGAAGGATGGAACTGGATATACTAAATTATTAGAGTTTGATCCTTCTTCAGGTTACGCTTCTCCTAATGGTAATATCTATAAGACCAGTTTAAATACACTGGTTATATCTCTATCACAAAATTCTTCATCACTAATCCAGAACCCATATGGTGGTGTACTTCAAGTGAATTTGTCTGGATTAATTAGTACTGAATATTATTTACCTTCAACTGGAGGTTTTGATTTGCAATCAGGGATAATAAAAGCTGCTAACGGAAAATACTATGGAGTAACAACCCGAGGAGGTGAATATGATCTGGGAGTTATTTTTAGTATGGATACTGATGGAAGTAATTATCAGGAAATTATTGAATTAAATACTACTACCGGAGGAAATGCATTAACTGGAATACTTGAGCATTCAAATGGTAAGATGTATGTAGTTACCTCTGAAAGTAATGATGGTTTATCCAGATTACTCTCATTTTCAAATGATGGCTCGGGATTAACAGTCGAAAAAGTATTCTCTTCGTCAGAAGGTGGTGAAATGACTGGTGATCTTTTTGAAGACAAAGATGGTTTTATCATTGGTGTGAATCGGCTAGGTGGAGCAAACAGTGTTGGTACAGCATGGTCATTTTATCCTGCAACATCGGGGTTTCAATTGATGTTTAGTTTTGATTCTTCCCTTGGTTCTAATCCGGTTGGTGGAGTTGTTCAATCGTCTGATGGATCTTTGTATGTTGCTACTAAAAATGGTGGACAAAATGGCAATGGTGCAATAATTAAGTTTGCGTCACCGGCAGCAAGTAGTGCTGCAAATCCTCAGAGAGTTTATAGTTTTTCATCTTCAGATGGAAGTAGCCCTACAGGTTTGATGATTGACACCGATGTATTGTATGGTACATGTGAGAGTGGTGGTAATATTGAACAAGGTTCAATATTTAAATATGAAATTTCAAGTGGGACATTTTCAACGATTAAAAAGTTTAATGGAACTGATGGTAAGAACCCTAAAGGAAGGTTAACATTAACTCAGCAAGGGTTTCTTTATGGTACTACCTCAGCAGGAGGAAGTAATGAATATGGAGTTATTTTCAAATTAAACACAGATGGTACTAGCTATAATGTTGAAAGTGAATTTTCTGATGCGTCAGGAGGAGTACCTGGTAATATAAAGCTACTGGAAGATGATTTTGATGGGGCGCCTATTTCTGAACAGGAACTGTCTGTGACTGTAGAAGAGGATCAGGATCTTGTGATTTCATTATATGATTACTTTGTTGATGAAGATGCTGATGCTAACCTTATTTATACCAGAGTTGGAGGTTTTGACGCTAATTTATTTGATAACCTTGCCATACTAAATGGTCAAATGACAATTAATACTCGAGCAAATGCATATGGTGTTGGGATTGTTAATATTCAGGTTGAAGATACCAAAGGGCAAAAAAATACATTTGAGTTCACAGTAAACATTTCTCCTGTAGCTGACACACCATTTTTGTCTAACAGTGAAACTACCTATGGACAGGTTACAACTGACGGATTAATAGCTGATCGTTCTTCAGTTGATGGTGATGAAATCAAATATTTTAAAGTGACATCTATAAATGGAGGTGTCTTATACCTTAACGATGGTACAACCCAAGTTACTGAAGGTACTTTTATTTCTTCCACAGAAGCAAATAAAGGGTTTAAATTTGATCCGTCTGCAGCAGGTACTGGTTCAGTAAGTATCATGGCTTCCTTAGCCGATAATGATTCAGGTATTGGAGGAAATGAGGTTACGGCTGAGATAAATATTATGAAGGCGGACGTATCAATCACAGCAAAAAATGTTACTCGAGCATACGGAGATGAAAATCCAGCTATTTCAAGGTCTGAATCTTATGTGATTACTGGTTTTGTGAACGGAGATGATTATACGGATATTGATGCCTATCCAAACTTAAACTATGGAGCAACAAAATTTTCAAATGTAGGAACATACCCTATTTTGTTATCCGGGGGTAGTGATAATAACTATAATATCAAAACTACGGATGGAATTTTAACCATAACCAAAGCTGATTTAATTGTTACTGCAACGGATAAACAAAAAGTTTATGGTGAAGTAAATCCTGCTTTTACTTATTCATTTGAAGGTTTTAAAGTGTCAGATAATGAATCTGAACTAAATGGATCGGTATCATTACTAACTACAGCAGGTCAATATAGTGATGTAGGTACCTACGAAATTATAATTAGTGGTTTTTCATCTCAAAATTATAATTTGATTTACCAGAATGGAACTCTTTCCATAACCAAAAGGGATTTAATTATTTCTGTTAATAATGCAGTGAAGACATATGGCCAGCCAAACCCATCGTTTTTGTTATCATACAATGGTTTTGTAGGAAATGACTCTGGTGCTGATATTGACGAAAAGCCTGTTGCTTCGACAACTGCCCTACAAACATCTGATGCCGGTGTATATCCTATAACTTTAACTGGAGGGAATGATAATAACTACACTTTTACGCTAAGTGGTAGTGCTGAGCTTACAATTAATAAGGCATTACTTACTGCTTCAGTTCTTGATGCATCAAGAGAATATGGTGAGCCGGATCCAGCTTTTTCGGCAGTTTATTCTGGTTTTGTATTAAATCAAAACTCTTCAGTTATAGATCAATTGGCTGAAATTACATCTAATGCTGATATCACTTCTGATGTTGGTGAATATGTGATTAGTGGCGCTAATGCTTCTGATAATAATTATGAATTCGAATATGTTGAAGGGAAACTAACAATTACTAAAGCTCCATTGTCAGTTTCTGTACAGAATGCTTCTAAAGAATATGGAGATGCTAACCCTGCATGGGTGATTGATTACCAGGGATTTAAAAATTCTGATGATAGAACTGTTATTGATAATGCTCCTCAGGTTACTGTTGAACAAGCAGGTTCGAATGGTTATATCCCGGGAACCTACAGATTATTGGTTTATGGTGGTAGTGATAATAACTATTATTTTAATCAATATCAGTCTGGGGAATTAACTATTGTTAAGGCAACTCTTAATGTTTCCGCACCTACAATTACGAAAGTTTATGGCGCAACAGTACCTTCACTTGCATTGGTTTATGATGGGTTTAAAAATAATGACAGTCCTTCAATTCTAGACTTAAAACCATCACTTAGCACCTCAATAAGTACCAATTCAGATGCAGGTGTTTATGATGTGACTATAGTTCCTGGTAATGATAGAAGGTATAACCTGGTTTACACAAATGGTCAGGTTACAGTTGAAAAGGCTGAGTTAACTTTCAAAGCTGATAATAAGTCGAGGGGATACAATCAGGTAAATCCAACTTTAACGTATACAGTTAGTGGATTTGTGTTGGGACAAGATAAATCGGTAATAGACCAGTTGCCTCAGATTTCGACTTCAGCAACTCAGTCATCAAATTCAGGAACCTATCCAATAACTTTTACTGGTGGAAGCGATAACAACTATACGTTTAAATTTATAAATGGAACCTTAACTATCGCTGGCCAGACTGCTTCAATTCAATTCGCAGACCTTGTTCAAGATTATGATGGAACAGCTAAAACAGTGAGAGTATTTACAAATCCTTCAGGGCTGTCATATGATTTGAAATATAGCTTTAAAGGAGATGTGGTGGCTGAAGCAGTTTACCCTGGAACATATACTGTTTCTGTAACTATTACAGAGCCTAATTATCAAGGGTTTGCTACTGCTCAGCTAGTAATTAATGATGTCCTTAGTGTTGAAGATGATCTTTTTGTAAATAATGTGGTATGGCCAAATCCAACTACGGGACAATTAAATATCGGATTAACGGATGTTTCCTTAGATGCTATACAAGTTTTTGGAATCGATGGTAGAGAATATTCTATTGGATCATATTCAGTTTTCAATGATAAAGTGATGATGGATCTTTCAGGACTTCAAAAAGGAACTTATCTGGTTAGAATTATTAGTGACGATAAAACGTTAGATTTTAAAGTTGTCAAGCAGTAAGAAAGCAAAGATTATAAAATCAATAGGCCGGCAAATTGTCGGCCTATTTTTTTTAGATTTGTACCATGAAAGGTGGACGACAAAAAGGTTATAGACCTAAAAGGTATAAAAGTTTAAAGCCCAAGCCAGAAAAATTATATTATTTTCTAGCCTGGAAACCATTTGGTATGCTAAGCCAATTTTCAAAAGAAGGTAACCGTCAAACGCTTGCAGATTTAGGTCCACTTCCTTCTGATGATATCTATTCAATCGGACGTCTTGATGGTGATAGCGAGGGTCTATTGATACTAACAAATGACGGGACTTTTAAAGCTGAGCTTCAAGATCCTAAAAAGGAACATTGGAAAGAGTATTGGGTTCAGGTTGAAGGAGATATAACTGAAGAAGATCTTTATAAACTTTCGTTAGGGGTAGAAATAAGCATCAAAGGAGAGAAGTATAATACTTTACCCGGAGAGGCCTCTTTCCTTACAGAAACGGAAGTTGCATTGATTCCTGAACGACATCCTCCTGTCAGACAACATCATTCTACACCATGGATTAAATTAAGAATCCAGGAAGGTAAAAACAGGCAGGTTAGAAGGATGACTGCCGCAATTGGATTTCCTACACTTAGATTACTAAGATACAGGATTGAAGAAGTCTCGTTAGAAGGACTAACCCCGGGTGACCTTAGAGAAGTATCTAAAGAGTGGATTTTTAAAAATACGCATGTAAAGATTAAATCATAGTGGCTTTAATCTTTGTATAGAAGGTATCTTGATCTCATGATTTTATAAGAGTCCAGATCATTTTTCCATGATTCCTTTATTTGTTCTGCTGATTGGCCAGTCTTAATTTGATTTAGAAGTAAGTCAGTACCAGAAAGCTTAATGAAAAAATCCTCACTAGTAAAGAATGAATTTTTATCAGGATACTTATTATAGGCATTAATTATCAATGAAATATTTATTTCTGTAGGCAATGCTTCACTTCTAAGGTCATATCCATAGCATTCGGCATTTTCATGTTTTGGATATTTAGACATTCCATCAATAGAAACAGGAGTAAAAGTAAAAGGACCAAAGTCCTTAACGGGAGCACCATAGATCTGAAAAGGCTCATAAGTTCCTCTTCCAATACTTATCATAGTTGGCTCAAACAGGCACAAAGTAGGGTACCATGCAATTGAAATACTATTTGGTAAGTTAGGGCTTGGTTTTACAGGTAAACTGTATTTCATTTTATGATTATATCCACTCATCTGGATGATCTGAAGAGCACATTGATCACTATTATTTAGCCAGCCTTCTCCATTAATCATTCTTGCTAATTCAGCTACAGTTAATCCATGAACAACTGGTATGGGATGCATTCCAACAAATGATTTGAATTTGGGGTCAAGCACAGGTCCATCAACATAATGACCATTAGGGTTTGGTCTGTCGAGAATCATCAAAGGAATATTAGCTTCCGCACAGGCTTCCATAATGTAGTGCATGGTGCTGATATAAGTATAAAATCGTACACCAACATCCTGGATATCAAAAATAATTACATCAAGGTCTTTGAGTAGGTCTTGAGAAGGTTTTTTGTTCTTTCCGTAAAGAGAAAATACAGGAAGCCCGGATTTCAGGTCCTTACCATCTTTTACAATTTCCCCAGCATCAGCTGTGCCTCTGAGGCCATGTTCGGGAGCAAAAATCTTTTTAACTTTTATTCCTGAAGCTAGTAATGTATCAATCAAATGGGTGCTGCCAATCAAGGATGATGCATTGACAACCAGTCCCACAGACTTGTTTTTAAGAAGAGGAAAGTATTCGGTAGTTCTTTCAGCTCCTGTTTGAAATTTTTCCTGTGAATTAACTGTACAGGAAAAAACGCAAAAAAGTATTGCGCTAAAAATAATATTCCTTAATAAAAACATTAGTTTTGAATTCATTATTTTCAAATTATTCAAAGCAAAGCAATTAATTGCAAATATGCCCTTTAATGTTGCCTATTTTATAGCACAAAAGACAAGCCAAACTGAAAATGGCACTTTTTCATCCACTGCAACTAAGGTGGCTTCAATAAGTGTAGCTATTGGTATAGCCATTTTAATCATTTCATTTGCAATTTTAGGAGGCTTTCAAAAAACTATTAAAAACAAAGCCTATAGTCTTAGTGGCCATGTTGTTGTATCACGATTTAGTTTGAATAATTCTGTGGAATTACCTCCAATTCCCGGTGAAAATGAATTTATTAAAAATTATAAGTCTTACGATGGGATTGATCATTTGCAAAAGTTCGCTTTAAAAGGCGGTATTCTGAAGACTGAAGAAGAAGTGCAGGGGATTGTTCTTAAAGGTGTGGATGATAATTATGACTGGAATCGCTTTAAAGTTAATATGATTGCTGGTGAAGCACCAGATTATTCAGGGGAGGAGGATAGTAAGGAAGTTGTAATATCCAAAAGATTACTGGATCTCATGAAGCTGTCGCTGAATGATACTGTCATGGTATTTTTTATTCAGGATCCGGTACGATTTCGAAAGCTAATTATCAAAGGTGTTTATGAGACCGGACTGGAAGACTTTGATGATAAGGTTGTATTAGGAGATCTGGCTTTGGTGCAAAATTTAAATAACTGGACTGCAGGTCAGATTGGTGGATACGAAATATTTTTAAATGATCTTGAAAATATAGACCAGATTCAGGCTACTATTAATGATAATACACCTGCAGGTCAATATGCTGATAAAACAAGTGATAAATACAGACAAATTTTTGATTGGATGGGTCTAATCGATATGAATGTCTGGATATTATTGGTGATAACATTATTTGTTGCAGGAGTAAATATGATTGCTCCTTCACTTTTACTTATGATGGAAAGAACTCAGATGATCGGCATGTTGAAAGCTCTGGGAGCAAGGCAGCGCCTGATAATCCGGATATTTACAATACGATTGTTGAAAATAGTAGTAAAAGGGCTGGTAATAGGTAATCTTATTGCATTAGGCCTTTGCTATTTACAGTATGAATTTAAGCTTATTCCTCTTGATCCTGTAAATTATTATATGAGTTATGTTCCTATTGATTGGAACTGGAAAGCATTTATTCTAGTAAACCTGCTTACCTTTGTTCTCATTGGAATTATTATTTTATTACCGGCATATATAATTAGTAGAGTTAAGCCAGTAAATGCTATTCGCTTTGACTGACATGTTTTGGAGGGTATTTTTTAAATAAGCTATTTACTTTCATACTAATAACTCCAAAAATTGCTTCTTTAAAAATGTTAACCGACATTTTAGATTGACCTTTCGCACGATCAGTGAAAATTATAGGAATTTCCTTAATCTTAAAGCCATACTTCCAGGTTTTGAATTTCATTTCAATTTGGAAGGCATATCCAATGAATTTTATGTTATCTATATTAATCCATTCAAGAACTTTACGATTATAACATTTAAATCCGGCTGTAGCATCAAAAATCGGCATGCCAGTAATGAATTGAACGTATTTTGAAGCAAAGTATGACATCAGTACCCTGCCCATTGGCCAGTTAACCACATTTACCCCTGTAATATATCTTGAGCCTACTGCGAGGTCAGCCCCATCGTCTTTACAGGCATGATACAGTTTTACGAGGTCTTTCGGGTTATGAGAAAAGTCAGCATCCATTTCGAAAATGTATTCATAATCATTTTCAAGAGCGAACTTAAATCCAGTAATATATGCAGTGCCAAGACCTAGCTTACCTTTTCGTTCAATAAGGTGAAGTCTGTTATCAAATTCTTCCTGAAGGTTTTTAATGATTTGTGCTGTGCCATCAGGAGAACCATCATCAACAATAAGTAAATCAAATGGTACCGGAAGAGAAAAAACTTCCCACACCATTTCTTCAATGTTTTCCTTCTCGTTGTAGGTTGGTATTATTACAAGGGCTTTACTCATAATATTAATTCGAAGAGACAAATATATAATCTTTATTGAGAGATATACAGCTAAAAGTGATGCAATTTTTTTAAAAACTTGTTAATTAGTGTTATGAAAAAGGGATTTGGTTCATATCAAAATAAGGCTGTTTTTCTGGATAGAGATGGGGTAATTAACAGAGAAAGAGGAGAGTATACTTTTAAAATAGAGGATTTTGAAATTATGCCAGGAGTAATTGAAGGATTAAAAAAGTTAAAGGGCTTCAACTATAAACTTATCATAATAACAAATCAGGCAGGAATTTCCAGGGGGTTATACACAAGAGAAGAAATGAATTCTTGTCATCAATTTTTTAATGATCAAGCACAAGGTATAATTGATGCAATTTATTATTGTCCATGGCACCCTACCAAATCAAGGTCAATAGCTCGAAAGCCTGAAAAACTAATGTTTGAAAGAGCAATCCATCAATATGAAATTGATCCTTCTAAATCATATATGATTGGAGATAAGGATAGAGATCTATTGCCAGCTAAAAAACTTGGAATTACCACTTGTGGAATTACCAATGAATTTGATTATGCTGATATTGTAGTAGGCAATTTTGAACAGTTCGTTGAAAAAATTCTAAAGTCATAGTAGTTAATGATTTACTTTTTAAAATTTTATTTTGTATAATGGCATTTAGTTAATTGAGCCAGATATTTTTATTGTTAACCCCTGAATGTTTCCAGAGAGAAAAATATTTTTAAGGGTACTTTTACTAAGTATTATTGCCTCCGTGCTATTGATGATTAATAATTTATTTATTGTCGTTGATCACTACCTGGTAGCATTTGAATTAGGAACCCTTATTGTATCTTCAGTTTTTTATTTTTTATCAGTCAAGTCTGATAAGACGCTTAGGTATGCAAGATTATATGGAGCTCTAATTTTACTTATTTTGAATGTTTCCTGGTTTCAATCTGGTGGGTTTAAAGGAAATAATTCTGTTGTTATCATATTACTTCTATTGTTTTTTTTGGTGATCTATGATAATTCGAAAAGACATGTCATTCTCTTTTTCTTCATTACCAATGTTATAATTCTTTTCATAATTGAATATTCGTTTAACGAAGAAGTAAGGAAGTTCGAATATCCAAATCATTTGATCAGTCATGCCTTAATGCTAGTTATCGTTCTGGTATTGACATCCTTCATTTTGTTTAAATATAAAAAGCATTATCTCAGAATACATGATGAAAACCAAGATATGATATCTCTTCTGAAGGAAAAAAATAATAAAATTGAAGGCCAGAATAAGATCATATCCAATCAGAATATACAACTTCAACAACACTCAATCGGATTAGAAATTGATTTGGTTAAGCAAAATCAAAAGTTAAAAGAGAAGAATGCTGAGCTAAAAAGAAAGAATAAGAATCTTGAGAAATTTGCTTCAATTATTGCCCATGATTTAAAACTACCTATTGCTCAGATTTCAGGTCTTCTTCAAATTATTCCAGTTGATTTTACCGATGATTTTAACGTGCAAGAAATAATTTATAGACTAAGGGCGTCAACTAGTGATCTGAAGGAAATTGCAGATGATTTGTCTCAAGTAGTCAATGTAGAGATCAGTGATGATATAAGTTTAGTACCGGTTGATTTGTCTGAAATTCTTGATGTTCAATTAGTTAAGCTTAATTCTTATATAAAACAGGTAAATGCTAAAGTTGATGTAACGAAAGAAAAAGAGTTATATATTAATGCTCTTGAGGGTTACTTTGATAACATATTTTTTAATATTATCCATAATGCTATTAAATTTTCATCTCAAGAAGAGTCTCCTTTTATAGATATTAGACTTAAAAAGGAAGGAGATAATGTGTTGTTTGAAGTAAAAGATAACGGTATAGGATTTGAAATAGGTAGTAAGAAGCTAGAAATTGGGATGTATAATAAAAATGAACATTCCTTTGAGGGAAAAGGATATGGATTATATCTGGTTAAAGCTCAATTAGATAAAGTAGGAGGGGAAATTGATATTGTTGGAGAAAATAAAAAAGGGACAGAAGTTAAAGTTTCTATCCCTATAAATTAATTTATCTTAATCGTATCCTAGAATTTTAAGCATTCCTTCACTTTTTTGTTCCTCTCTAAATAAATACGATGTTATTTCTCCATTTTCGTCTCTGTCAATCACTACATGTTTAGGTGCTGGAATTAAACAATGTTGAATTCCTCCGTAACCACCTAATGTTTCCTGATATGCCCCAGTATGGAAGAATCCGATATAAAGTGGGTTTTTATCTTCAATTTTTGGTAAGAATACTTCCGAACTATGCATTTCAGAATTGTAGTAATCCATACTATCGCATGTTAACCCACCCAGGTTGACCTTATGAAAATTATCATCCCATTTATTGATAGATAATAGAATCCACTTTTGATTTAGTCCCCAGCTGTCAGGTAAGTTGGTAATGAAAGATGAATCAATCATATACCATAACTCCTTATCGTTTTGTAGCTTCTGATCAAGAATGTTGTAGATGAATGCTCCGGCTTCACCAACAGTAAAGCTTCCAAATTCTGTGAAAATATTAGGTACAGGAACATGGTTCTTGTTGCAAATCCATTTAATATTTTCAATTATTTGGTCAACTATTGCCTCATAATCATATTCAAAACCCAATGAGGTTTTAATTGGAAAGCCACCTCCGATATCAATAGTATCTAGTTCAGGACAGATCTTTTTTAATTCACAGTATTTATAAATGAATCGGCTTAGCTCACTCCAGTAATAGGCAGTATCTCTGATGCCAGTATTAATAAAGAAGTGAAGCATTTTAAGCTTTCCTTTTGATTTTCCTTTGATTTTATCCTTATAGAAATCTACAATTTCATTATATCTGATTCCCAATCTGGAGGTATAAAACTCAAACTTAGGTTCTTCATCAGCAGCTACTCTAATTCCTAATTTATATTCTCCTTTTACATGGGTTTCATAATAATCGAGTTCCTTCATATTATCCAAAATCGGAACACAATTATGAAATCCATCATTAAGTAGATTAGAAATATATTCTGTATAAGTTGGTCTTTTGAAACCATTACATACTATATAATGGTCTTTCGTTATTTTGCCATTTTTGAATAAAGACTCAACAATCTTTATGTCAAAAGCTGAAGACGTTTCGATGTGGACATTGTTTTTTAATGCTTCATCGATGACAAATTTAAAATGAGAAGATTTTGTACAATAGCAATATGTATAAGAACCATCATAATTATGTTTCTTGATTGCCTTATTAAACCATTCTCTGGCAGCATTAATGTTTTGCCCAATCTTTGGCAGGTAAGTAAGCCTTAATGGGGTGCCATATTGTTTAATGATATCCATAAGAGGAATATCATTGAATAAGAGTTCATTGTTTTGGACTTTAAATTCATCTTGCGGAAAATAAAAAGTCTGTTCAATAAGATCGAAATAACTTTTCATTAAATAAAGGTTATTTTGTAAACCAATTAACTACATGCAATTATCAATTATTTTATTTGAATTCCTATCATAAAACTGTGTGAAAAAATCCAAATATTTATCCGTTCTTGCGATAGTAATATGAATACCTGGATTTTAAATTACTGAAAATATTGTAATAAAGCTTTATTGAGAAAAAGTTTGAACGAACTAAACTACAATTCAAAGTGGTTTTATATTTCAATCGTCTTATTTTTGCGATTTCTGTTTAGTATTTTTGAATATTAAAAAATCATTAACCAATAGCCCAAATGAATAAGGTAAAATTAATCGAAGTGCGTTCGGAGATAGCTGCCGGTACCAGAGGAGCGAGTCTGGGAATCGAAGCTCTGAAGGTTGCCAGCCTGGATATGAATTCCGAGTATTTCGGTACTTTTGAATCTGTTAACGTAGATGACGAAAATAACCTGCTTTTTGTAAAAAATGCTTATCCACATGCCAAGCATATTGATGGAGTGCATACAATGGTAAGAAGAGTATGTTCTACCGTTAACGAAGTAATGAACGAAAAACGTTTCCCGATTGTATTGGCCGGTGATCATTCAACTGCTGCGGGCACAATCTGTGGAATAAAGAAAAATAGACCTAAGCAGCGTCTTGGAGTAATTTGGATAGACGCCCACGCTGATTTGCATTCACCTTACACTACTCCTTCCGGAAATATGCATGGTATGCCACTTGCTATGGTTACCGGAGAAGATAATCTAGACATGCAGATCAACAACATTACTGAAGGAACCAGGGAAATCTGGGAAGATATAAAGAATGTTGGAATAAAGGGGCCAAAGATTGACCCTAAAGATATTGTTTTCATTTCAGTAAGGGACACAGAAGCACCTGAAAAGCATCTGATGGATAAATACGGAATTAAGAATTTTACTCCAGAAGAAATAAGCCGGAAAGGTATTATGCAGGTAGCTAAAGAAGCCACTGAATTGCTGAGCCATTGTGAGAATATTTATGTTTCGTTTGATGTAGATAGCATTGATTCTCGCGTATCCAAAGGTACCGGTACCCCGGTTCCTGGTGGTTTGTCTGCTGAGGAAGCTAAAATCCTTAACCAGGAAATAATAAAAGATAAAAAAGTCTGTTGCTGGGAAATTGTTGAAGTTAACCCAACTCTTGATACAGAGAATCTAATGGCAGAAATTGCATTCGATATTCTTGAAAATACTACAAAATCATTAATAGAAAATTTCTAATTAATTCACACACACGAAGAAAATGAGTTTAGAAGGAAAGATCATTGATCATATTAAAGATGCCTTTAAAAAAGAGTTTGATCATGAAATTACTGAAGATATATCACTTCAGCCAACCAGGAAGGAGTTTGAAGGTACTTATACATTTGTTGTATTCCCATTTCTTCGTGTAACCAAAAAAGGCCCGGAGCAATCCGGAGCAGTTATTGGAGAATATTTAAAAGAAAACTGTGATGTAGTTAAAGATTTTAATACTGTCAAGGGGTTTTTGAATATTTCATTGACTGATAGTGCCTTTCTTGAAAATATAAATTCTATTATTTCAGATGAGAGTTTCGGAACGTTGCCTCAAAAAGACCAGCGTTATTGTATAGAGTATTCATCACCAAATACAAATAAGCCTCTACACCTTGGACACCTGAGAAACAATTTCTTAGGGTATTCTACAGCTAACATCCTGAAAGCAAATGGATACTCTGTCGATAAGGTACAGATCATCAATGACAGAGGGATACACATTTGTAAGTCAATGGTAGCCTATGTCAAATTTGGAAATGGTGAGACGCCTGAATCTTCTGGAATTAAAGGCGATCATCTTGCCGGGAAATACTATGTTGCTTTCGATAAGGCATATAAACAGGAAATAGCTGATCTGGTATCAACCGGAATGGATGAAGAGCAAGCAAAAAAAGAAGCTCCAATTCTTTTAGAAGCACAAAGTATGCTCAAAAAATGGGAAGAAGGGGATGAAGAAACAGTTGCTCTTTGGAAAAAGATGAATGGCTGGGTGTATGAAGGGTTTGAACAGACTTACCACCGAATGGGGGTTGACTTTGATAAGTATTATTACGAGTCTGACACTTATCTTTTAGGGAAAGATCTTGTAAATGAGGGTCTTGAAAAGGAAGTTTTTTATAAAAAGGATGACGGCTCTGTCTGGGCTGACCTCACAGCTGAGAAACTGGATGAGAAATTACTTCTCCGTAAGGATGGTACTGCAGTTTATATGACTCAGGATCTTGGTACTGCCGATCAACGATATAAAGATTTAAAATTTGATAAATCAATTTATGTTGTTGGTAATGAGCAGGATTACCATTTTACTGTACTTTTTACCTTGCTTAAGAAATTAGGTAAACCATATTCAAATGGATTATACCACCTTTCATATGGGATGGTTGACCTTCCTTCAGGGAAAATGAAATCGCGAGAAGGTACAGTTGTTGATGCTGATGATCTGATGAGCGAAATGATTGATACAGCAAGAGAACATACTGAAGAACTTGGTAAGATTGATGGGTTTACTCCTGAGCAGGCTGCAGAACTTTATGAAATTCTAGGATTAGGTGCCTTAAAATACTTTTTGCTAAAAGTTGATCCAAAGAAGAGAATGTTGTTCGATCCAAAGGAATCAATTGAATTTCAAGGTAACACAGGTCCGTTTATTCAATATACCCATGCAAGGATTTCTGCAATTTTAAGAAAGGCAGACCAACTGGAAATTCCTTATAAAGAGGAGTTGAAAGGGAATATAACACTTTCGAATACCGAAAAAGACTTGATATATCACATTGCTGATTATCACAATAAATTAGCTTTAGCCGCTGATGAGCTAAGCCCTGCTGTTATTGCAAATTATATCTATGACCTTGCTAAAGAATATAACAGGTTTTATGCCGAGTTGATGATTTTAGGAGAGGAGGATAAAGGGTTAAGAACTTTCAGAGTTGCATTAAGTGCACAGGTAGCTCGAGTAATCAAACTCGCTATGGGACTTCTTGGTATCAACGTACCTGAAAGAATGTAATATGAAGGCATGGATTGAAGCTTTCAGGTTAAGAACCCTTCCATTGGCTATTGCCTGCGTTGGAATGGGTGCTGTTTTGGCGAGAGATAACGGGCATTGGTCTTTAACGATATTTGTACTTACAATCGCTACTACCATACTTCTCCAAATATTGTCAAATCTGGCAAATGATTATGGTGATAGTATCCATGGAGCCGATTCTGTTGACAGGCAAGGTCCATCCAGAGCTGTCCAGTCTGGTGTAATTTCAAAAGAACATATGAAAAAGGCAATGTATATCTGCGGTGTACTTGCCTTTACTAGTGGAGTAGGATTACTGTTGGCCTCTTTTGGCGATAACCTGAAACTACTATTTATTTTTCTTGGACTTGGGGTTGCTGCAATATTTGCAGCTGTAAATTATACTGCTGGAAGCAATCCTTATGGATATAAAGGTTTTGGAGATGTATTCGTTTTACTCTTTTTTGGATACGTTGGTGTAGCCGGAACTTACTTTTTATTTGCAGAGAATATTCCATTTGATATTTTATTACCAGCAACAAGTTGTGGTTTATTAGCTACCGGTGTATTAAATGTAAATAACATCAGAGATATAGACTCTGACCTTAAAGCTGGTAAGTATAGTATCCCTGTTCGAATCGGAAGAAAGAAAAGTATCATTTACCATTCCTTTTTGTTGTTTGGAGCTATTATTTGTGCAGCATTGTATACTTTTTTGAATTATCAGGGGCCTTGGCAATGGCTATTTGTCCTTGTTATACCTCTGTTAGGAAGGAATTTATATGCCGTTTCTACAATAACTGACCCGAAGCATTTAGATCCTTATTTAAAGCAATTAGCTGCCTCTACACTGGTTTTTGTGATTCTTTTTGGAGTCGGTTTACTCTATTCTTGATATATATCATTAGCACTCGTGATAATTAGCATGCGACTGTCTGCTTTGTCCTTATATTTTTACTTCGTAAATTATATAAGGATAGATAAAAATGCAGTCGGAAGTTTTTCAAGATATACCTTCTAATGTAAGTCGTCACACAAAGTGCAGACACTGTGATGATTACCTGCCAGACCATGAGGATGATGTTATTCATTTTGATGGTGAGTCTTTTTGTTGTACAGGGTGCAAAACTGCTTATGAAATTTTATCTGCAAATGGATTAACTGATTATTATAACATTGAAGATAAACCAGGTGTAAAGGTTACCGATAGTGATGAGATATTTGATTTTCTTGAAAATGAAGAAGTACAATCCTCACTCATCAAGTATTCATCAGAGAATTTTAATAAAGTAATTTTTCATATTCCTGCAATTCATTGTAGTTCATGTCTCTGGTTACTCGAAAATCTTTACCGGTTAAATAATGGTGTTCTTCGATCGACTGTTGATTTTGGCAAGAAGAAGGTTACTATTGATTATGATCCTGAGGTATTATCATTAAAACATCTTGCCACTCTACTCAAAAACATTGGTTATCCTCCCCATATTTCTCTTGAAAATGAAGAATCTGAAAGACTCGAGAAAAACTCCCGAAGCCTGATGATTAGAATAGGTGTTGCCGGATTTTCATTTGGTAACATCATGCTAATGAGTTTTCCGGAGTATCTGGGGTTGGAAGGAGATCTGAGTTTTTTTGCTCCTTATTTTGGTCTGGTAAATTTTGTGCTGGCCCTGCCTGTCTTCTTTTATTGCAGTACCATCTATTTTAAATCTGCATGGAGCGGAATCAAACAAAAGTATTTGAATATCGATGTACCTGTTTCAATAGGTATTATCACTTTGTTTTTTTATAGTTCATATGAGGTGTTTACCGGTACCGGACCCGGATATTTTGATTCACTTTCCGGATTGCTATTCTTTTTATTAACAGGTAGATGGTTTCAAAATCGAACTTATCAAAACCTCTCATTTGATAGAAGTTTTACTTCGTATTTCCCTCTTGCTGTGCATCGATTAAAAGGAGATATGGCTAAAGAGGTGGTGACAGTAAGAGAGCTAAAGGAAGGAGATACAATACTTATCAGAAATAATGAGGTTATTCCTGTTGATTCCATTCTTACGCAAGAATCAGTTTTAATAGATTATAGTTTTGTAACTGGAGAATCAAGACCTGTACGAAAAGAGCGTGGGGATCTTGTCTATGCCGGAGGAAAGTTAATAGGTCAGTCGGCTACTTTTAATGTAAAGAAAGTATTATCACAAAGCTATCTGACTTCACTGTGGAATAACGAAATCTTCAGTAAAAATGATCAATTCATTTCCGACAGGATTATGAATAAGGTAGCTCGATATTTTACAGCAGTGATACTTGTTCTGGCTTTTGGATTCGGGATTTACTGGTATTTCACAGAACCTTCAATGACAGTGAGAGTGTTCACAGCAATTTTAATTGTGGCATGTCCTTGTGCATTATCACTCACTGTTCCTTATACATTTGGTACAGCTCAAAGTGTATTAGGACAATTTGGTTTTTATTTGAGAAATGCAGATGTAATTGAAAAACTTCTCAAAATTAGAAAAGTTGTATTTGATAAAACCGGAACCCTCACTACAAAAGATAATTCCAAAGTTAATTATAAAGGCAAGCCATTAACCAAAGCTCAAAAAAGCAATATAGCATTGATTACAAGTCAGTCAATTCACCCATTAAGTGTTGCGATTTCAGAAGCTTTAATAGGAAATAATACCGGAAGACATGTTGATGTCCTGGATTATAAAGAGTCTGTTGGGAAAGGTATTTCAGGAGTAATCGGAATGAGTGAGTACAAGCTGGGTTCAAGAGAATTTATTGGAACAGATGATACCATTCCCAAATCATCTGTTTGTATATCAATAGATGGTGAATACTATGGTTTTTTTGAGGTTCACCCTGAATATAGAAATGGTATTGATAGGTTATTTGATCAACTGAATGAAGCAGGTTATGAATTATCAATTCTAAGTGGTGATAATAATTCCGAAGAGGAGAACTTGAAATCAATTTCAGGTCAAAAAACTACCATGCTTTTTAACAAAAAGCCTGATGAAAAGCTGGAGTACATTGAAGAGCTTAAGTCCTTAAATCACAAAGTATTAATGGTAGGTGATGGTCTGAATGATTCTGGTGCTTTAAAAGCAGCAGATTTTGGGCTGGCAGTTACTGACAGGACAACTTCATTTACACCTTCGAGTGATGCTATTGTTGTTGGTCAGACTTTGATTAAGCTTCCTGCTATTCTAAGGTTTTCCCGATCAGCTGGTAAAATCTTGTGGGCTGGAATATGCATTTCGCTGCTATATAATGTGGTAGGATTGACTTTTGCAGCATTGGGTTTACTCACACCTGTATTTGCAGCGATACTTATGCCTTTGAGCTCTATAACAGTAGTAGCTTTTTCTACCTTGATGATTCGATATGTTGGTAATAAAATTTTAGGAACATGAAAATAATTTTAATACTCATCGGGACCAGCCTTGTGGTCGCATTAGTTTTTTTAGTCTTGTTTATCAGGGCTGTCAGATCTGGTCAATACGATGATATTGAGTCACCTGCAAGGCGAATGCTGTTTGATTCAAATACCAGAAAAAGTAAAGAATCCGGCAATATGACATAAATCAGTAGCCAGACTGAAACCTGTCAGCTGAGTCATGTCAGCTGGCAAATACCTTAGTAACCAAATTTGAGAAAATTGAATTCAGAAACCTAATAAGATTATGACACTAGAAAAGTTTGAGTATGATAACCGGATAGTCAGGGCTTTCATAATAGCCACTGTGGTATTTGGGTTGGTGGGGATGCTCGTGGGGCTGACCATCGCTATTCAGTTATTTTATCCGGATTTGAATCTGGGTATCCCTTACACAAGTTTTGGAAGGCTTAGACCGCTCCATACAAACGCAATTATTTTTGCCTTCGTTGGAAACAGTGTTTTTGCCGGAGTTTATTATTCACTGCAAAGGCTTTTAAAGGCCAGGATGTTTAGCGACATGCTGTCGTGGATAAACTTCTGGGGCTGGCAGCTTATTATTGTTGCAGCAGCAATTACACTACCTTTGGGAATCACGACAAGTAAAGAATATGCTGAGCTTGAGTGGCCTATTGATATCGCAATTACATTGATATGGGTAGTTTTTGGTATCAACATGATCGGAACCATCCTGAAAAGAAGGGAAAGACACATGTATGTAGCAATCTGGTTTTACATCGCTACATTTATTACCGTTGCTGTTTTACATGTTGTGAACTCATTTGAAATGCCAGTTACTTTCCTGAAAAGTTATTCATGGTATGCAGGTGTTCAGGATGCTTTGGTTCAGTGGTGGTATGGACATAATGCAGTTGCATTCTTCCTTACTACTCCAGTTTTAGGTTTGATGTATTACTTCCTGCCTAAAGCTGCTAACAGACCGGTTTACTCTTACCGACTTTCGATTATTCACTTCTGGTCTTTAATATTCATTTATATCTGGGCCGGACCTCACCACTTGCTTTATACTTCTTTACCAGACTGGGCTCAGTCTTTGGGGACAGTTTTCTCAATAATGCTTATTGCACCAAGTTGGGGAGGTATGCTTAATGGTTTACTAACACTTAGAGGTGCCTGGGACAAAGTACGTGAAGAACCAGTACTTAAGTTTATGGTAGTTGCTGTTACCGCTTATGGTATGGCTACTCTCGAAGGCCCTTTGTTATCATTGAAAAATATTAATGCCATAGCCCACTTTAGTGACTGGATTATTGCTCACGTACACATTGGTGGACTAGGATGGAATGGATTCATGGCTTTCGGTATCATGTATTACCTGATTCCTAAAATGTATCAAACAAAGCTTTACTCTACTAAACTTGCTAATACACACTTCTGGATTGGCACTTTGGGTATCGTGATCTATGCATTGCCAATGTATGTGGCTGGTGTAGTTCAAAGTTTGATGTGGAAGCAGTTTACTCCTGACGGGCTTCTTGTTTATGGTAACTTCCTTGAAACTGTAAATGCTATTAAGCCAATGTATGTAATGCGTGCCATTGGAGGTGCATTATATCTTACTGGTGCGATAATGATGTCTTACAACCTTGTTAAGACTGCCAAGCAAGGAAGCTTCCTTGGGAATGAAGCTGATGAAGCTCCGACACTTGAAAAGAAAAAGATTGTTGGTGGTCACTGGCACAGTGTGTTGGAAAGAAAGCCTGTAGTATTTACCACTTTAGCATTTGTGGCCATCCTTATCGGTGGTGTAATTGAAATGGTTCCAACATTCCTAATTGAATCAAATGTACCTACGATCAGTAGTGTGAAACCTTATACACCGCTTGAATTGCAAGGTCGTGATATTTATATCAGAGAAGGCTGTAATTCATGCCATTCACAGATGATCAGACCTTTCAGAAGTGAAACTGTAAGGTATGGTGAATATTCAAAAGCTGGTGAGTTTGTTTATGATCACCCATTCCTTTGGGGATCAAAAAGAACTGGTCCGGACTTACACAGGGTAGGAGATAAACTTACAGAAAGCTGGCACTATAGTCACATGTATGAGCCGACGAGTACATCTCCGGGCTCAATAATGCCTCCTTATCCGTGGCTATTTGAAAATATTATTGATCCGAACGAGGTGTTACCTAAAATATCGGCTATGAGATCACTGGGAGTGCCTTATGAGGAAGGTTATGAAGAAATAGCAGTTCAAGACTATATGGCTCAGGCTAATAAAGTGGTGAATGAAATTAAGTCACAAAATGCCGAGCTTAAAGATCAGGTCATTGTTCCTGAATCTGAAATTGTTGCACTGATCGCTTATTTGGAGCGACTAGGTAAAGACATTAAAGGAAATTCTGAAGAAACCGCAAATAAATAAAGTCATGTTTAAACACTATTTCGAACAGATAGATAATGTGGCCGTCTGGCCGATAATTAGCCTGATCATATTTGTGGTGTTCTTCGTGGGATTAACCATTTATGTGATGACTCAGGATAAAGCTGAGATTGAGGAAATTGCTTCAATACCTCTTAATGATAATGTTTCACCTCAAGCTGAAAGTAAATCATGAAATACATTAACCATATATCATTGAAAGGCATATTGGCACCTGCTTTAGCCTTTATTTCTGCAGGTAATATAAGTGCTCAGGACAAAGGACTCTACGAAACGATAAATAGTCTTTCTGAGACTGAAATTATTATCGGATTGCTTACTCTTGGTCTGCTTATGGTTGCTCTGTTAGTGTTAGTTGCTGCAGTTTATACCTTGAGTGTGATCAGAATGATCGTAAGAGAAAAGAAAATTAAAGAGGGAGCAACCGCTGAAGAGCTTTCAGAAACAACTTGGAGTAGCTGGTTAACGGATATAAATAATGCTGTTCCAATTGAGCAGGAAGAATCGATCGAGCTTGATCATGATTATGATGGTATAAAAGAGCTTGATAACCACCTGCCACCGTGGTGGAAGGCACTATTCTACATATGTATCGTCTGGGGTGTCATCTATATGATGGTTTACCATGTATTTGATGCAGCTCCTTTACAAGCTGAGGAATATGAAATTGCAATGGCTGAGGCTAAAGAGGAAGCAGCGAAGTTTGCCAATGTTGTAGATGAATCTAATTTGGCATTCTCAGAAGATCCAGCTCAACTTGAAAGCGGTAAGCTGGTCTTTGAAGCAAACTGTGCTGTGTGTCATAGAAATGATATGGGTGGCCAGGTTGGTCCTAACCTTACTGATAAATATTGGTTGCATGGAGGATCGCCAACTGATATTTACATGACCATTAAAAATGGTGTTCCGGAGAAAGGGATGATCTCCTGGGAGGCACAGTTAACTAAAGTTCAAATCAGAAATGTAACATCTTATATTCATAGTATGTATGGTTCCGAACCGGCAAACCCAAAAGAACCACAAGGAGAAGAGTTTACATACGAAGAAAACTAGATAGAGATAATGAGTGGAGGCAAAAGTAATCTTCAGGAAGATTTATATTCTTATGATGAGGAATTTCGAGATTCTATTTCAACAGTTGATAGTGAAGGAAAAAGGGTATGGGTATATCCTAAAAAGCCTAAAGGAAATTATTATTACTTAAGAAATGTTGTATCGATCTTTTTGCTGATCCTGTTTTTCGCAACACCTTTTATTAAGATTAACGGGAATCCATTCTTGCTGATGAATTTCTTTGAAAGAAAGTTTTATGTTCTGGGGCAGGCGTTCTGGCCCCAGGACTTCTTTCTTCTGGCATTGATCCTGATCATTTTCTTTGTTTCTGTTATTCTCTTTACAACTGCTTTTGGACGACTATGGTGTGGATGGGCTTGTCCACAGACCATTTTTATGGAAATGGTTTTCCGAAAGATTGAATACTGGATCGATGGTGACGCAAATCAGCAAAGAAAGCTGGCTAAAGAATCTTGGACATCAAAAAAGATATTTAAGAGGGGATTAAAGTATACTATTTTCTTGATTATTTCAATCATTATCGGCCATACAGCAATGGCTTACCTGGTAGGGATTGAAACTGTTAAGGATCTGGTTACCTCTCCACCAACTGAAAACTGGAG
The DNA here is from genome assembly GCF_012926615.1 of Marinigracilibium pacificum. Classification (GTDB taxonomy): domain Bacteria; phylum Bacteroidota; class Bacteroidia; order Cytophagales; family Cyclobacteriaceae; genus Mangrovivirga; species Mangrovivirga pacifica. The sequence continues at coordinate 225,532 of NZ_JABBNU010000011.1, forward strand.
TGGCTTTTTAGGTCTTGTTTTCTTTACAGGAATATTTTTTTGGGTGTTCTCGTATTTCAGGGAGCAAGCCTGTACCGTGGTTTGTCCTTATGGCAGACTGCAGGGTGTTCTTCTGGATAAAGACAGTATTGTTGTTGCCTACGATTGGGTTAGAGGTGAACCAAGAGGAAAACTTAGAAAAGGAGAAGTACAGTCAGATAAAGGAGATTGTATAGATTGTAAATTATGTGTCCACGTTTGTCCTACGGGAATTGATATCAGAAACGGAACACAACTTGAGTGCGTAAATTGTACTGCTTGTATTGATGCATGTGATGATGTGATGACTAAAATTGGAAAGCCTAAAGGGCTGATTCGATATGCGTCATATAACAGTATCAAAGATGGTATTAAAAAACTGGTAACTACAAGAAGAGTTGCTTATTCAGGGGTTCTTGTGGTATTAATGACTCTTTTCGGGTTCTTATTATTTACAAGAAGTGATATAAGTCTGACAATACAGAAAAAACCAGGCTTTACTTATCAGAAGGAAGAAAGCACCGGATTATATATTAACCTATATGACGTTCAGCTAACAAATAAAACAGAAAAGGAACAGAATATCCATCTTAAAGTAATCGATAATCAAGCTGCAATTCTTACTGTTGGAAGTTCCAATTCTTTAACGTTGAAAGCCTCTGAGCGTTTTGAAGGAAGCTTACTTCTTAAGTTTGCAAATGAAGACCTGGAAAGTACTAAAACGACAGTAAAGATAGGTATTTATGATAGTAATGATAAATTGATTGATAGACAAAAGATCAATTTTCTGGGGCCAATAAAATATTAATAATATGAACTGGGGACATAAAATAATATTAGCATTTGTGTTTTTCATTCTCATCATGGGGACACTTGTGACTGTAGCGATGAAACAGGATTTTCATCTTGTTGAAGAGGAATACTATAAAGAAGAACTTGCTTATCAGGGTGTGATTGATAAAGTAGAAAACTACAATTCATTATCGGTTAAGCCTGAAATAAGTGTCAATGATGAGGAAGGAGTTCTGGTGGTAGAGTTTGATGAAAATAATATTCCCGAGGAAGGATTGGTACATTTCTTCAGAGCCGATAATCCTGCTCATGACAGAAAAATCAACCTTGTTAAAAATGAACGGGGGTCGTCATATGTTTTCGATATCAGCCTAATGGAAAAGGGAAAATATTTATTAAAGCTGAATTGGAAAGATAGTTCGAAGGAATATTATACTGAAAAACCAATCTATTTACAATGATACTTCCGGCGTTACTTTTGGGATTAACAGGGAGTTGGCACTGTGTGCTGATGTGTGGGCCGCTGGATATGCTGGTGACTTCTAAAAGTTCCGGGTTTGGTCTGATTGCCAGGAAGTTAACCTATCATTCAGGTAGGTTGCTGACATACATACTATTAGGGATGACTATAGGCTTAGCTGGCTTTGGACTTAAACTAACCGGGTTCCAGCATTATTTTGCTCTTATCATTGGAGTCATGCTAATGGTATTAGCTATGTTTAATGGTATCAGAAAATTTGAAAAAGTAGTTTCAAAACCTGTCACAGCACTCATAAATAAATACAAAGCATTAATTTTGAGAAAGTATAATACCCAAAGTCTTCCTGGTATTTTTATGTTGGGTATGTTTAATGGTTTCCTGCCATGTGGTTTAGTTTATGTTGCATTAGCAACAGCATTGGTCCAACCTGATATTACTGATTCTATTATATTTATGTTGATTTTTGGGCTTGGCACCTGGCCCGCTTTATTATTCATTTCTATTTTCCCTATAGTTAGATCAGGTTTACTTCGGTTACTTAGTTCCGGAAGGGCAGCAATCTTTGTATTTATTATCGGACTACTTGTGGTTGCTCGATCATTCTATGTTATTAGCCCAAATTTTCAGGAGATTGTAAAAAAAGGAGGAGATGCAGCCATTACCATCTGTGGCGGTTGATTTAAAAAATCTTTTGTCAACATAAATATCTTGTCTAATTTTACCAAAAACATAGCTATGGCACGGCAAAAGAAAAATAAGTTTAAAGACAGGGATGGAATTGTATTTTCAACCAGTGATGACTTTGAATATTCTTACAATGATGATTCAGAGGAAGAAACACTTGATCCCCAAGACCAGGATTTAAGAATTTGGCTAGATCGCAAAGGAGGAGGGAAAATCGCAACTGTGATTAAAGGGTTTATTGGTTCTGATGACGATTTAAAAACTTTAGGTAAAGAATTGAAGTCTAAATGTGGAGTTGGTGGAACTGCTAAATCCGGTGAGATAATTATTCAGGGAGATAACAGGGACAAAGTTTTAGATTACCTGACAAGTAAAGGGTATAGAGCCAAAAAGGCAGGAGGGTGATATTATCCTTGCGATGCCTTTTTTAATTCATCAATAAATGTTCCTTCGAGTTCTTCATTCATTGAAAGATCAATTGTATTACCATTGATGAAAAAAAGCCTGATTCTATCATTAGATAGTGCTGGTGCCAGTCCATAAGAATTAACTTTTTCTACTTTTGAGAGCTCTTTTAAATCAACTTTTTTGTTGTATAACATTCCACACATGATATAAAGAAATCCATTGTGAATGCGGTAATATGTTTTGATAAAAGTTAATATTAACAAGAATACTGAGCCACTCACCGCAGCAAATGCCCACCATTTACTTACTACACCATAAGTGGTGATAATTAATAATATCAATAATATTGAAATATAGAGTCCTCCGGGTTTGCTTTTTACTACCATAACCATAATTTACTAATATTATTTGAAGCTTTTTAGTGGAAGTCAGATACATACTGCCATTTTTTATGAGCTTCTCTTTCATAATTAGAAATAGAGTTATACATTTGCCATAGATGTATAATTCAGAACAACATATCAACAATATGGTAAAGGCTGTTGCCCAGACAGTTCCTTGTGTTCATGTACATCATCATTTCCATCATTCCTCTTAACGAGGAATAATTACACTATATCGCCCATATTAGGGGTATGCACCCCGTTTAAAAATTCTGAAAACAATTTTCAGTATTTCTATTTTATTCAATCAGAAGAAAATTTATCATGACCAAACTAAAAATAGCAGTTCAGAAGTCAGGAAGACTTAGTGAAGAGTCGTTAAGACTTATCAAAGAATGCGGAATAAAATTTAATAATGGGAAAGGAACTCTGAAGGCAGAGGCATCAAATTTTCCAATTGAATTTCTTTTTTTAAGAGATGATGATATTCCGGGGTATGTAGAAGATGGAGTGGCAGATTTGGGAATAGTTGGTGAAAACGTTTTAGTCGAAAAATCCAAAGGACTTGAAATCAACAAAAGATTAGGATTTTCAAAATGCAGATTATCTCTAGCAATTCCAAAAGGAGAAAAATATGAAGGTATTTCATACTTTGAGGGTAAAAACATTGCTACTTCATATCCGAAATTATTGGGTGACTACCTCTCAAAACAAGGGATTAATGCAGATATACATGAGATTTCAGGTTCTGTTGAAATAGCTCCTGGTATTGGTCTTGCTGAAGGTATTTGTGATATCGTAAGTTCGGGTAGTACCTTATTTATGAATGGGCTAAAGGAGGTAGATGTTATTTTTAATTCAGAAGCAGTTCTTGTTTCTTCTCCTGATATGGATCCGGCTAAAAAGGATATTTTAAATAAGCTAATTTTTAGAATTGATGCTGTTTTAAACAGTAAAAACAATAAATATATTTTACTTAACGCTCCAAATGACAAAGTAGAAGAAATAATTGGTATTCTTCCTGGAATGAGGAGCCCTACTGTTTTACCATTAGCACAAGAGGGTTGGAGTAGTCTTCACTCTGTAATAAATGAAGATGAATTCTGGGAGAGAATAGAAAAGCTTAAAGAAGCAGGAGCAGAAGGCATACTTGTGGTTCCGATTGAAAAAATGATTAAGTAAAAAATTCAGCCAGAGACGATTATGAAAATAATTAAAAATCCTTCAAAGAGTATTTGGAAAGATATTCTTGTTCGCCCCACAGCTGATATATCTGAAATGGCGAAAGTTGTTGGTCCTATACTTAATGATATAAAGAATTCAGGTGATGAAGCTTTAAATACTTATTGCCAGAAATTTGACGACATCAGTATTCCCGAAGTGAAAATCTCTTCTGAGGAAATAAATAATTGCGATAACCTTGTTGCAGAAGATTTGAGGAAAGCTATTGATCAAGCTGCAGAAAATATAAAAGCATTTCACTCGGCACAGCTTATTCAGGAAGAGGTTATTGAGACTATGCCAGGGGTAACATGTTACCGAAAGTCAGTGGCTATTGAGAAAGTAGGGTTGTACATCCCGGGAGGAACAGCACCACTATTTTCAACGATATTGATGCTAGCTTTGCCAGCAAAAATTGCCGGATGTAAAGAAATTGTTCTTTGTACTCCACCAGATAAACAGCAACAGGTAAATCCAGCTATGTTATATGCTGCAAAAGTAGCTGGTGTATCATCGATTTATAAAATTGGTGGCGCTCAGGCTATTGCTGCAATGGCTTATGGTACGGAAACTGTACCTAAGGTTTTTAAAATTTTCGGGCCTGGAAATCAATATGTTACAGCTGCAAAGCAATTACTTAATAGTGAAGGGATTGCAATCGATATGCCTGCCGGCCCGTCTGAAGTATTAGTTTATGCCGGTGAAGGTGCAAATCCTGCATTTATAGCATCTGACCTTCTATCTCAGGCTGAACATGGTGTTGATAGTCAGGTTGTTTTTGTAACTACTGAGGAAGATTTAATACAAAAGGTTCAAAATGAACTTACAATTCAGATTGAATATCTACCTAGAAAAGATTTTGCCGCAAAAGCATTAGAAAATTCGTTGTCAATTTTGATTGAAAATGAAAGTAAGGCTATTGATTTGATCAATGAATATGCTCCTGAACACCTTATTTTATGTGGTAGAAGTGCAGATTCGATGGCAGATGGAGTAGTGAATGCTGGTTCTGTATTTATTGGAGACCTGACTCCTGAGTCGGCTGGTGATTATGCCAGTGGTACCAATCACACTTTACCCACAAATGGGTTTGCTAAAGCTTATAGTGGGGTCTCTGTAGATAGTTTCTTAAAGAAAATTACCTTCCAGAAAATTACTGAAACCGGACTCAAAAATATCGGACAAACAGTAATGCTTATGGCTGAGGCTGAGCAACTGGAGGCACACAAAAATGCAGTTAAAATCAGACTTGATAAACTTGAAAGCAATGGTTGAAATAGATAACTTAATTAGACCTCATTTAAGAGGTATAAAACCTTATTCATCGGCCAGAGATGAGTTTGAAGGTACTGCATCTGTTTTTCTTGACGCCAATGAAAACCCTTTCGGGTCTGCAGATGGATCTTCTTACAACAGATATCCCGATCCTTTACAACGAAATGTAAAGAAGAAGATTAGTCTTTTGAAGGGAGTTGAAATTGAAAATATTTTCCTTGGGAATGGTAGCGACGAACCAATCGACCTTTTATTTAGATTGTTTTGTGAGCCGGGTGTAGATAAAGTTATCACAACACCTCCGACCTATGGTATGTACAAGGTTTCTGCTGATATCAATAATGTGAAAAATGTTGAAGTTCCCTTGCTTGAAAATTTTCAATTAGATGTTGATTCGATTATTAACGCTATTGATGCCAATGTCAAAATGATCTTCCTATGTTCACCCAATAACCCTTCAGGGAATTTGTTGAATTCTGAAGATATCAGAGCCATTTTGAATACCTTCGACGGACTTGTAGTAATTGATGAAGCCTATATTGATTTTACTAATGAAGAAAGTTGGCTAACCAGACTATCAGGTTATCAGAATATGGTTGTTTTGCAAACTTTTTCCAAAGCCTGGGGATTGGCAGGACTACGCTTGGGGATGGCTTTTGCTAATGAAAAAATAATAGGTTATTTGAATAAAATAAAACCACCATATAACATAAATCAAGCTACTCAAGAACTGGCCTCGAAGGCTCTTGATAATTTTAAATCAGTTGGTGACTGGGTTTCTGTAATTGTTGCAGAAAGAAAACGTATCAGTGAAAAATTACTTAAACTTTCTACCGTCAAAAAGGTATATTCATCAGATGCTAATTTTATATTAGTAAGGCTTGAAGGTGCTGGTAAACTATATCGGGATTTAATTGAAAAAGGAGTAGTTGTTAGAAACAGGTCTAATGTACTTCTCTGTGATGATTGTTTGAGAATTACTATCGGGACACCTTCAGAAAATGATATACTGATAAACGAACTATCAACCTTAATTTCACAACCAATTAACTAAATCAGACAAATGAACAAAGTACTTTTTATAGATAGAGACGGAACTATAATCGTAGAGCCACCAACGGATTTTCAAGTTGATAGTCTCGAGAAATTATCATTTTTACCCGGAGCCATTTCAAATTTAAAAAAGATTAGCCAGCTAACAGATTACAAGTTGGTAATGGTTACAAATCAAGATGGTCTGGGTACTAATTCTTTTCCGGAGGATACTTTTTGGCCGGCTCATAATAAAATGCTTGAGATACTGAAGGCTGAAGGTATCGAATTTGACGATATTCATATTGATAAGTCTTTTGAACATGAAAATCTTCCCACAAGAAAGCCGGGTACTGGTATGCTAAAAAAGTATATGACCGGTAATTATGATTTGGCGAACTCATATGTAATTGGTGACAGATTAACTGATATTCAGTTAGCTGAAAACCTTGGTGCAAGAGGAATATTTATTGGTGAAGAAAAAGCTGAGGGAGCAAGTTTGTCTACAACCTCATGGGAAGAGATATTCAGGTTTCTTGCCTTGCCTTCAAGAAAAGGAACAGTGATCAGAAAAACCAATGAGACAGATATTTTAGTATCCTTAAATCTTGATGGTTCAGGTAAAACAGATATATCAACAGGTTTGGGCTTCTTTGATCATATGCTTGATCAGTTAGGTAAACATGGAGGGATTGATTTGAGTATTAAGGTCTCAGGCGACCTGCATGTTGATGAGCACCATACCATTGAAGATACAGCACTTGCACTCGGTGAGGCATTTGCAGAAGCACTTAAGAACAAAAGAGGTATAAATAGATATGGGTTTCTGTTGCCGATGGATGACTCTTTAGCACAGGTAGCTATTGATTTTGGCGGAAGGCCATGGATTGTTTGGGAAGCTGAATTTAAAAGAGAGATGATAGGAGATATGCCTACCGAAATGTTTTATCACTTTTTTAAATCTTTTTCTGATGCTTCAAAATGTAATTTGAATATAAAAGTTGAAGGAAATAATGAACACCACAAAATAGAGGCTATATTTAAAGCATGGGCGAAAGCAATTAAGTTTGCAGTGGCGAGAAATGAAGATGAACTAAATCAATTACCTTCAACCAAAGGAATGTTATAATGTCCAGCATCAAGAGTAGTTATTACCGGTATCTTTTGTCTCTCCAGGATAAAAAAAGAGGTGGTAGAACTGCTCATCCAAAAGTAGTCAGAAGAATTTTCAATAAGCTAGCTTCCAGAGTAAGTCATTTAAGTGGACTAGAACAAATAAAATTCAATGTTAATGGTATCGGCGTTTCCAGAGTTACTTCAGGAAGAGTAAATGATACCCAGGCAATTGTATTTGTACATGGCGGAGGATTTTGTTTTGGTAGTGTAAAAACACATTTATCGTTGATGGGGCAGGTTTCTAAAGCCTGCCATTTTCCTGTTTATGGAGTAGAATACAGCCTCGCTCCGGAAAGTAAATATCCAAAGGCAATTGAAGAGATCAGTTTGGTGATTGATTATTTATTAGATAGTTCTCCAAAATTGAAAAAAATCCATCTTATGGGAGACTCAAGTGGAGGAGGCCTGGCTTTAAGTGTCGCGCTTTATCGAAGAGATAATCTAAAGAAAAATGTAGATAGTCTGGTTTTGCTTTCACCATGGGTTAATCTGGATATAGATTCGGGAATTTATGATTTACCTGAAGGAAAGGATCATATGTTCAAGCCTGCTGATTTAAAAATGATGGCCAGTTATTATGCAGATGAATCACAGATCAGGTCTGATAATGAATATGCATCTCCCCTTAATTGCGATCTTCATTCATTACCGAGGCTTTTGATTCAGGTAGGGAGCTTTGAAATTTTATTACACGATTCTGTCAAACTGGCTGAAAAGGCAGTTTCGGCAGGAAATGTGGTTAAGCTTGATATATGGGATAAGATGTTTCATGTGTGGCATTTTTTAGCACCAAGTTTACCCGAAGCAAACAAGGCATTATTTAAAGTTGCTGAATTTATCGTCAACTCGGATTGATTCGTAGAATCTTGTTTTGGATGATGATTTCCTTTTCATATCTTCAAACAAATTTTTTTATTTATGGTATACATCCTTTTTGTTATTGGATTTGTGATTCTGGTGAAGGGCGCTGATATATTAGTAGATGGGGCGTCATCTATTGCTAAAAGATACAATATTTCTGATTTTATTATTGGTCTTACAATAGTTTCAATAGGAACTAGTATGCCTGAATTGCTGGTTAATATTATGGCAGGAATTCAGGGTAAAAGTGAAATTGGAGTAGGAAACGTCCTTGGATCCAATGTTGCAAATATTTTATTGGTTTTAGGCCTGTCAGCATGTATCAACCAACTACCGATAAAGAGAAATACGCTGTTTATTGAAATTCCTTTTAGTTTAACTGCAACTTTATTAGTTGGGTACTTTGCTAATGTATCTATATTTTCTGAATCCAAAGTCGGGCTAAGTTTAGATCTTACAGAAGGGATTATTTTGCTTTTCTTTTTTGCCTTGTTTTTAGGTTATATATACAATTATGCAAAAGAAAAGCATGATGATGTTATTGAAGGAACCATTAATACACAACCTATAGTTAAGAGTATTGCTTTTATCATAATTGGTATAATAGGCCTTTTTTTAGGCGGGAAATGGGTGGTTGATGGTGCAATAGAATTATCTAAGTTATTTGGATTAAGCGAAAGCTTTATTGGATTGACATTAGTTGCTCTGGGTACTTCACTTCCTGAATTGGTAACTTCGGTAGTCGCAGTATACAGAAAGAAAACACAATTGGCTGTAGGAAATGTTATCGGAAGTAATATTTTTAATCTGCTATGGATATTAGGTATAAGTTCGATTATTACACCGATAGAATTCGAAACTGTAAATAATAGTGATATAATGATGATCATCATTAGTTCAAGTTTATTGATTCTATCTATTATAGTAGGAAAAAGATCTGTTATTACCCGATACGAAGGCGTTGTTTTTTTACTTGTATATGCCGGATATATTTATCATTTGTTCCTCAGAGGGTAATTCTGTTAATTATTTAAAATTTGGTGGTATTAACTGATAAAGGGTGTTATTTTTGTGCCCATGTCAGAACAAATACTTATCATCGATTTCGGTTCGCAGTATACACAGTTGATAGCCAGACGTGTTCGCGAGTTAAATGTTTATTGTGAAATTCATCCATACAATAACCTACCTGAACTTTCCGAGAATGTGAAAGGAGTGATTTTTTCGGGTAGTCCTTGTTCAGTAAGAGAGGAAGATTCTCCACGAATTCCAATTGAAAATTATAGAGGTAAACTACCTGTTTTAGGGGTTTGTTATGGTGCTCAATTATTAGCTTTTGATCAGGGTGGCTTCGTTATGCCATCAGAAATCAGAGAGTATGGTAGAGCAAACCTTAGTAAAGTGAATTCAATAAACCCTTTATTCGATGGTGTTGACATAGATAGTCAGGTTTGGATGTCTCATGGTGATACTATTAAGGATCTACCTGAAAATTTTGAGATTATTGCCTCAACAAGGTCGGTAGAGGTTGCTGCTTACCATGTGAAAGATGAAGATACCTATGGAATTCAATTCCATCCGGAAGTGACACATTCTACTGATGGTAAAACAATATTGAAAAATTTCATCGTTAATATTTGCGGATGTGCCCAGGACTGGACACCAGCTCACTTTATCGATGAAACTGTAGCGCAACTAAAAGAACAACTTGGTGATGATAAGGTAGTTTTGGGTCTTTCTGGTGGGGTTGATAGTTCTGTTGCTGCAATGTTAATTCATCAGGCTATTGGTAAAAATTTACATTGTATTTTTGTTGATAACGGACTTTTAAGAAAGCATGAATATGAAGATGTTCTCGAATCATACAAGCACATGGGGCTAAATGTCAAAGGTGTTGATTCAAAAGAATTATTTTATGATGCTCTTAAAGGAAAGACTGATCCTGAAGCAAAAAGAAAAGCTATTGGCAAGGTTTTTATAGATGTATTTGATGCTGAAGCACATAAGATTCAAGATGTGAAATGGCTGGCACAAGGTACAATTTACCCAGATGTTATTGAGTCGGTTTCTGTAAAAGGACCTTCAGCTACAATTAAATCACACCACAATGTTGGTGGTCTTCCGGAGAAGATGAATTTAAAAGTAGTAGAGCCATTAAATAGCTTGTTTAAAGATGAGGTTAGAAAAGTAGGTTCTGCACTTGGTCTGGATGATGCAATATTAAACAGGCACCCATTCCCAGGTCCAGGACTAGCTATCAGGATTTTAGGGGATATTACTCCTGAAAAGGTTCATATTTTACAAGAAGTTGATTATATATTTATTCAAGGTTTGAAAACGGCAAATTTATATAATCAGGTTTGGCAAGCTGGTGCTATTTTACTTCCAATTAACTCAGTAGGAGTTATGGGCGATGAAAGAACATATGAAAGGGTAGTTGCTCTAAGAGCTGTAACTAGTGTTGATGGTATGACTGCAGACTGGTGTCATCTTCCGTATGAATTTTTGGCTGAGATATCTAATACCATTATTAATAAAGTAAAAGGAGTAAACAGAGTAGTTTACGATATAAGCTCTAAGCCACCTGCAACAATTGAGTGGGAATAGAGAAACAGAAGTTATTATGAGAAAATTCTTTCTTTTTTTGATTTTTTGCTTTGCAACGCTGAATATTTTTGCTCAAGAATCAGCAAAGCTTCGTTATGAGAATGGTAAATCCCTTTTCAGAGAAGGTAAATATGCATTAGCACGTGAAAATTTCGAGACAGTATTGCAGACTGAGAATAGTGGTGGTGCTTATGCAGAACTGGCTTCATATTATTTTGCTTTGTCAAGTTTAAGAATGGGGGAAATGAATACTGCAAAAAATATGTATCTGCAGATTCTTAATAAATATCCTTCATGGCCTTATATCGATGAGGTAAAGTATGGATTGGCAGATGCTTATTTTCAGTCAGGTAATATTTTTGAAGCAGTTGAAATGCTAAGGTCTATCAAGAATAAAAACCTGAGAGAAGAGGGTAGAAACATGAAAATGTACTACCTGCTTGCAGTGGGTGACCTAAAGTACCTTACGGAGTTATTACAAAAATACCCTGAAGATAAAGACCTTGCTGTTTTATTAGCAGAGAGAATCTATCTACAACCTCTTTACGAACAAGATAGAAATCTTTTGGATTTTCTGGTAAAGGAATATGATCTTGATGCAGAAAAGTATAATGCGCTTGGTGGGCTAAGAAATGTAAAAAAGGACGTTTATGAAGTAGCTGTAATGTTACCTTTTCAATCGGACAGATTTAGAGCGGGTAAGACTCGGAAAAACTTTGTAATGGATCTTTTTGAAGGTATCAATATCGCTTTAGATTCATTAAAAAGAGATGGAGTAAATGTAAAAGTTTATGCATTTGATACCAAACTTGATTCCACTCATACTGCAAAAATTCTTCAGTCAGGTGATCTTGATGCAATGGATCTGATTATCGGACCTTTGTATGAAGCTCCTTTTAAAGCTGTGTCTCAGTTTGCCTATGACAGAAAGATAAATCTCATTCACCCGTTAAGTGATAAAGTAGAATATATCAGTGAAAATCCTTTTAGCTACTTACTCAAAAGTAGTTATGTTACCCAGGCAAAAAATGCTGCAGAATATGCAGTGCAATCATTCGACTTGAATAAAAATTATATGATTTTCTATTCGGATAATCATAAGGATAGTGCGATGGCTGCAACATACAGGCAAACATTGAATGAGAAAGGGTTTACAAATGTTTATTTCAAAAAGATATCTGTTGATGAAATTCAGAACTCAATGAATTTTCTGGCTGAAATGAATGATGAAAGAATATTTAAATTCAAAGAAGATAGTATTGGTCATATTTTTCTTGCTTCTCACGATAAAAGGTTGATTGCTAAAGCAATAAGTACTCTAGGTATTCGTGATGAGAAAATACCAATGATTACTACCGACGAGATTTTTGAAATTTCAACACTTTCTTATGATCAGGTAGAAAGATTAGGTATTAGAATTATTGCATCAGATTATGTAAATAAAAATAATGGCACCTATAATTCTTTTAGAAAGTTTTATATAAACAGCACAGGAGCATTACCTTCAAAATATACTTGTCTTGGCTTTGACATGATGTATTATTTTGGAAAGCAAATGGGTGCTAACGGAAGGTATTTCCAGCTTGATAATGAAGATAATTACGTTGAAGGGAAATTAACACCAGCATATAATTATTTTCAGGCAAATGATAATAAATACACCTCAATACTTCAGTTTATTGAAGCAAGATTATTGCTTCCGGAACAGATAAAAGATCTTAATTATGAGCCGATCAATAGAAACAAGTAAAAAATTATTCAAGGAGGCACAAAATTATATTCCCGGAGGGGTAAACTCACCGGTAAGAGCATTTAAGGCTGTAGGAGGGGATCCGCTATTTATCAGTTCTGCCAAAGGTGCTTTTATGTATGATGAGGATGGGAATGCTTATTATGATTTAATTAATTCATGGGGTCCAATGATTCTTGGGCATGCTCATCCTGAAATCGAAACAGCCGTAAGGAATGCAATTGGAAATTCACTTTCTTTTGGAGCACCAAATTCGAAGGAGGTTGATATAGCCAGATTGATAATTGATATGGTGCCTTCAATCGAAAAGGTTAGAATGGTAAACTCAGGTACTGAGGCAACTATGTCTGCGATTCGATTAGCCAGAGGTTATACTAATAGAAATAAGATTATAAAGATGGAAGGGTGTTACCATGGTCATGGTGACAGCTTTTTGATTGCTGCCGGTAGTGGTGCTATGACATTAGGAACTCCAAATAGTCCTGGTGTTACTCAAGGGACGGCTAATGATACATTGACAGTTCCTTTTAATGATTTGGATTCAGTTGATAAATTGATTTCAGAGGTTGGAGATGATATCGCAGCGATTATTTTAGAACCTGTAGCGGGCAATATGGGATGTGTATTACCCAAAGAAGGCTATTTGAAAGGGTTAAGAGAAAGATGCGACAAGCATGGTATCGTGTTGATATTTGATGAGGTGATGACAGGCTTCAGGTTAGCTCAAGGTGGTGCACAGGAAGTATTTAATGTAATGCCTGATTTGACTACTCTTGGTAAAATTATCGGAGGTGGTATGCCTGTAGGAGCTTATGGTGGTAAAAAGGAAATTATGGAGTTTGTAGCTCCGACTGGCCCTGTTTATCAGGCGGGTACTCTTTCTGGTAATCCTGTTGCTATGGCTGCGGGAATGGCGATGTTGAGTCAGCTAAAAGAAAATCCTGATGTGTACGCGAAACTTGCATCGTTAACGGAGAAATTACATAATGGCTTACAAGCAGTAAACGATAAATTGAACTTGCCTTATACAATCAACAGATTAGGTTCGATGATCTCAATTTTCTTTACAGATAGAGAAGTTATTGATCTTGAAACAGCTAAAACTTGTGATACTGGTTTATTTGGCAAGTATTTTCAGGCAATGCTTGAAGAAGGTGTTTATTTACCTCCTGCACAGTTTGAAACATGGTTTTTATCTTATTCACTTACTGAAGGTGATATAGACAAGATAATAACAGCCCATGAAAATGCTATCAAGAAAATATTGAAATAGAGTATAAATAATGTTTTTATAAAAAGCTGTCTGATATGAATCAGGCAGCTTTTTTTATTTAAAATAAGTATAAGCTCAAAGAGAGCTCCATTATAAAGGCTATTGATAATAATGAAATATAAAGAAAACCAAGAAAATTAAACTTGATAAATGTTTTAAACCAGCCTTGTTTATATACTTTCAGAAATGATATATAACAATAAGTTGTAACTACTATAAATGCATAAAAAGCGATTGTTGGAGTGATACTAAAATTTATTATTAGGAAAATCGATAACCCATATATGAAATAGGCAAAAGAGTGTAGATATAGCCCATGGATAATATGATTGATATATAAAAAATTAGTGTTTATATACAGTATCTTCAATATTAGTGCAAATAAGGGAAGAAGAATAAACATCATAATCGGAAGATTTTTTAATATGTATCCTACCAGATATGTTTTGTCACTTCTAATAACTTTTATTGCTTGATATGCTAATGTGTATTTTACTTTTTCTGATTTATTAATATCAAGACTATCCATGCAATTTTCAATAGTCAGATCATTATTATTGGCAAGAAAATATACCTTTTCCCATAACTCTGTTGTCGTGTCATTTTCAGCATAACCAAGAGAATCCAGGTCAAGAGAAAATGTTTTGCCCAGTTTATTTCTGGAAGTAGAATCAGGAAATCTTTTGTCAATCTCCTTTTCAATTGCAAACCTTATTGAATCCTTATTCTCAACATTGCTAAGTTTACTATCTAGAGTGGAGTCTATTACATTTAAAACTTCTTGTCGATTTTCTTCTGATAATTCCTGCTCTAGTTTCTTTTTATCAATTTCTATTTCACTCGCTATCTTTTTGCCTAAATAACCAATAACAAAAAAGTAGAATAAGGATAAAACCAGATACATTCTTATCGGATTGAAATAGGTATTTCGCTTACCTGAATTAAATGTATTTGTCAGTTTGCCAGGGTAAAATAAAAAAGGAATTATACTCTTGGGTAATTTGCCATCTAGAGCCAGCGTATTAGAAATGAACTCTGATAATATCAAACCAACGGAAATATTCTGATCACTATTTTCCTGCCCGCACTTAGGACAAAAATCATCCTGAATTTTAAGAGGTGAATTACAATTTAAACAATATGGATGCTTGCGCCTGTTTTTCATGCGGGCAAAATACAAAATGATTTTAAATTTTAATTACTTTAAACTTACATCAACTGGTGATTTAATTGTATTTGCAAGGGATGTTATTGAAGGAGAATTAAATTATAAGTATTATTGTATTGATAATTAAATATTTTGCATAATATTTACTAATATCACTATATTTATATACTGTAAAATTTTTTTAATACTGTGATAAGAAATCTTTTCATTTTTTCGGTATTGTTGTCTGCCGCTGTGTTTAGCATTTCAGGCCAGGGAAGTACTGTGACCTACGAGGAATTGTACGATGATCCCTATGATACAAAAAAACTATTTATTCATTTTCAACCTCTATACGGTGAAGTGTGGAGTACAAATGTGAATATTGGTTTTGGTATGGAAGCTGAGTACCTTATGGATAAATTACAGATAAGAGCAGCAGCCAGAAAAGCATATGGAAAGGCATTTGATATGACCAGAGATGCTGCCATTAAGAATGCATCAGTAAATACAAATGTAGATGCTCCATGGAATATCCTGAATTATTACGAAGCTGGAGTTACATATCATATAAAGGATTTTGAATCTGATTCGGAAACAAAGATTGTTTTATATTCTGATCGATACAGAAAGAATAACAAATGGGCAGCGAGTACCCCAGAGTTGATAAAGATTCCAAGTAAAGTAAGGAAAATTTATGGTGCCAGATTAGGTGGTAAATACTATGATTCCTCAGTTGACCTGGATAGGGCAATGAAAAATCAGGGTACAATGCTTAATTCACCTTCTGGTGAGCCTATTGCTGCAGATGCTAAAGTCTATTCAAATATGAGTAGTTATGCAATCTATCTTGGTGGTTCAATGAGTTGGTATAAAAATATTGCTATTGATCCTGATAGAAGCTTTGGTGTATTGATTAATGACTTAATGTTTACAACATATTTTGATCTTATTTATGCACCAGGACTTAAAGTTGAAGATGTATTCTATAATGGAGAAGTTTATAGTGCTGATGATATTGAATTAACAAAGTTTGGTTTCAGAGCGGGTTTGCAGGGTAAATTTAACCGTACCTGGGGATGGAGTTATAATATTGAAACAGGTATAAGACCGACT
Organism: Marinigracilibium pacificum; assembly: GCF_012926615.1. Classification (GTDB taxonomy): domain Bacteria; phylum Bacteroidota; class Bacteroidia; order Cytophagales; family Cyclobacteriaceae; genus Mangrovivirga; species Mangrovivirga pacifica. The sequence goes on from NZ_JABBNU010000011.1 coordinate 241,756, forward strand.
GTAAAAACTCAAGGATTTTATATTATGGGTAAAATTAGTTTTCCAGTATTCGCAACAAAACTCGAAAATACCAGAGAAGCTTTTGGTAAATAATAAAATACTAACTTATTTAAAAAGGGACTTATCGGTCCCTTTTTTTTATTTTTACTATATGGAACTAATTGTTAAGAATATAAAAATATTGGCTCAGGTTGAGGATACAATTAAAAAAACAGTATCCGGACCTTCAATTAAAACTGTTCCCACAATTGAAGATGCCTGGCTTTATGTAAAGGATGGACTAATCGAAGACTTTGGTAAAATGGAGGAGTTTCCTTCTGACCTGTTAAATTTGGAAAGTGTTGATGCCTCAGATCGAATTGTACTTCCGGCATGGGTAGATTCACATACACACCTTGTATTTGCTGGCACAAGGGAGTCGGAATTTGTTGATAAAATTAATGGATTGAGCTATGCTGAAATTGCTAAAAGGGGTGGAGGTATTTTAAATAGTGCAGGTAGATTACAACAAACTTCAGAACAAGAACTGCTGGAGCAGACTTTAGTCCGTGCAGAGCAAATAATGTCAATGGGTACCGGAACTGTTGAGATTAAAAGTGGATATGGGTTAACATTGAAGGATGAACTGAAAATGTTAAGAGTAGCTAAAAGGGTAGGAGAAGAAACTGCCTTAAATGTAAAAACAACATTTTTGGGTGCTCATGCCGTACCTAAAAACTATTCTAAGGAGGATTACCTTGATTTGGTAATTAAGGATATGATACCTCAGGTAGCTGAAGAAAAATTAGCTGAATATTGTGATGTATTTTGTGAAGATGGATTTTTTAGTCAGGATGAGACTGAACGAGTACTAAAAGCTGCCCTTGAATATGGGTTAAAACCTAAAGTTCATGCTAATCAATTGAATTTTTCCGGAGGGGTTCAGGTTGGAGTCAAATGTGGTGCGGTTAGTGTTGATCATCTAGAGTCTAGTGGGGATGAGGAAATTAAAGTATTAAAGGGAAGTAATACTATACCTACGTTACTACCAGGAGCAGCTTTCTTTATTCGAACATCGTACCCTCCGGCAAGAGATATGATTGAAGCCGGGCTACCTGTTGCATTGGCAACAGATTTTAATCCGGGAAGTTCACCTACTGGAAATATGAATTTTATGATGTCATTAGCCTGTGTGCAAATGCGAATGACCCCTCAAGAAGCTATAAATGCTGCTACAATTAATGCTGCAGCTGCTCTCGAAATGTCACATGAAGTAGGAAGTATTGCAAGAGGAAAAAAAGCAGACTTTATCATTACAGAAAAAATACCTTCCCTTGATTTTATACCATATAATTATGCGCACAATCCAGTATATAATTTATATCTGAAAGGTGAAAAGGTAATTCAAAATGAACGTTAATTGAAAGCCCGGGTAACCCGGGTTTTTTTATAATAAATCATAAAGAGAGTTTAAGTCAGGAGTTAAGATAATCTCTGTTCTTCTGTTTTTTGATTTTCCCTCTTTGCTATTATTTTCTGAAATGGGGTGGTGTTCACCTCTGCCCGATGCTATAATTAGAGTAGGGTCGACACCATTTGAAATTAAAGCCCTGACTACTTCAGTTGCTCTCATTACAGAAAGATCCCAATTATCATTCATATACCTTCCTTTTGAACTGATGGGCACATTGTCAGTGTGTCCCTCGACCATAATATTTATGTCTGATTGTGATTTTAGTACGTTGGCTAATTGCTTAATTGCCTCTATACCTTTTGGATCAATATCTTTACTTCCCGACTTGAATAAAAGCTGTTCGGATAATGAAACATATACTTTGCCGTTCTGAATGCTTACGGTTAAATCACTTTTTTCAAAATTTAAAAGCGCATTTGAAACGATATTGCGAATTTTTTCGACTGCAGCATTTTTTTCTGCAATCATCGCTTCCAGCTCATTAATTTTTTCAGCTCTTGAATTCAGATCTTCATTTAAATTTCTATTTTCCCTTAAGGCTGAATCAAGTTGAGATTCTTTTTGTAACAATGATCTTTCTTTTTGTGAAAGACTGCTTTCAAAAGACGAAATGGTTGAACTTAACTTTTGTTCAAGTTCGGAATTACTGCTTTCCAGTGAGTTGATTGTAGATTTTAATTGTTGATTTTCTCCTTTATAGTGATTGATTTTTTTTTCGTTCCCTGCATTTTCAGCAATTAATCTGGATTTTTCAACTAAAGCTTCATCATACTTTTTCTTTGAGACAACGCAACTGGTTAAACAAAAAAATATTAAAAAGTAAAAGTTTTTCATAGCAACTAAAGTTGGTTTGATTTTGTATATTGAACGCAATTAAAACCAAAATTTTTTCAATAAACCATCAAATAGAATGAAATATACCGAAGGAATGTTAAAAGAAGATGCTCTGAAAGGAAAAACCATTGTGGTTACAGGAGGAGGAACAGGTCTTGGAAGATCAATGGGGAAATATTTTCTTGAATTAGGAGCAAACCTTGTTATAACAAGTCGAAAATTAGACGTTTTAAAAGAAGCTGCAAAAGAGCTGGAAGATGAAACGGGAGGAAAAGTTTTGCCTCTTGCATGTGATGTTAGAGTATATGAAGATGTTGAAAAGGTAATTAGTGATACAATTGATCACTTTGGTCAAATAGATGGTTTTTTAAATAATGCAGCGGGTAATTTTATTTCACCTACCGAGCGCTTATCTCACAGAGCGTTTGATACTGTAGTTGATATAGTTTTAAAAGGGACTTACAATTGTACTCTGGCAATGGGTAAAAAGTGGATAGACCTAAAGCAAGGGGGAGTCTTTTTAAATATCGTTACTACTTATGCATGGACAGGAACTGGCTATACTGTACCTTCTGCATGTGCAAAAGCCGGTGTACTGGCATTGACCAGATCTTTGGCCGTTGAATGGGCTAAGTATAACATTCGAACTAATGCTATTGCTCCTGGGCCATTTCCAACCAAAGGGGCATGGGAAAGACTATTACCTGGAGATCTTGCAGAAAAGTTCAGCATGAAAAATAAAGTGCCAGTAGGTCGTCATGGAGATCATCAAGAGCTTGCAAATCTTGCAGCTTATTTGATGTCTGATTATTCTTCATATGTAAATGGTGATGTAATTACCATTGATGGTGGTGAATGGCTTAAAGGTGCTGGCCAATTCAATTTACTTGAAGAAGTAACCTCTGAAATGTGGGATATGCTCGAGCAAATGAGAAAAAAGTAAAATAACTTATATTGAAAAATCACTGATTAAAGCCGGTTTACCGGCTTTTTTTATTTTTTTAAATGAATGTTTAAAAACTTACACCACAGATTTTTTTAAGTTCTTATATGAAAAATACAATGCATCGGATTAAGTCATTTCTTAATCTGATGTTAAGGATTTGTTATGAATTAGTGATTGTATATGCTGGTGATATTTTTTCGATCTAAGATTTGTACAATGATTTCTTAGTCTTTCTGCTAATAAATTTTAATCGGATAGGTTTAAAGACTAGCTAATTAGGGAAATAAGGTAATGGTTTTGTTTATGCCTTATAGGGTGTGTAGCAGGTTGAATATGAATCGTTTAGAGAGTTTTTCTGTGTTTGCTAAATTTTTTATACTAAGTGAATATTTAAATATTTACTTAGTAAAATTCAATAAACCAGAAGAAACAGTACATTACCCAATTTGAAGAATAAAACCAAGAATAATTATATTGCGTTAATATTTATGAGCAGTGAAACAATAAACGATTTGATTTTACTGTTTTAATAACAAGAAGTAAATAGTGTTTATTATTTGGTTTTAAGAAAACAATCAGGTGTTGAGTCACTTGAAATTGTTGATCGTGTGTAGTGGTAAAAAAAGCTGTCCCAATGGACAGCTTTTTATTTTTAGATTAATCTTGTTTCTGGCTCATTCGCTTACGCTCATTTTCATCCAGATAAATCTTTCTCATTCTTATATTTTCAGGAGTAATTTCCAAATACTCATCTTTTTGGATGTACTCAAGAGCTTCTTCCAAGCTAAATTTTCTAGGAGGTGCAATTCTAACATTTTCGTCAGTACCCGCAGCCCTTACGTTACTTAATTTTTTACCTTTTTGTACATTTACTACAAGGTCGCTATCGCGTGAGTGCTCACCAATAACCATTCCTGTGTATAATTCATCACCTGGCTCAATAAAGAAAACACCTCTATCTTGAAGTTTGTCAATTGAATAAGCAGTACAAGGACCTGCTTCCATACTGATAATTGATCCATTTATTCTACCAGGGATAGTGCCTTTATATGGTTCATAGCTCTTAAATCTATGAGTCATGATTGCTTCACCGGCAGTTGCAGTTAACACCTGGTTTCTCAGGCCAATTAATCCTCTTGAAGGAATATTAAACTCAAGGTGTTGTAAGTCGCCTTTTGGTTCCATAATAATTAACTCACCTTTTCTTTGAGTTGCTAATTCAATTACTTTACCAGCAGATTCTTCCGGAACATCAACAACCAAAGACTCAATAGGTTCGTGCTTAACACCATCAACCTCTTTAAATAAAACTTGAGGCTGACCAACTTGCAATTCATAACCTTCTCTTCTCATTGTTTCGATCAATACAGAAAGGTGAAGTACACCTCGACCGAATACAATAAATTTATCTTCACTATCAGTTTCCTGAATTCTTAGAGCAAGGTTCTTTTCAGTTTCTTTGAAAAGCCTGTCTCTTAAGTGTCTTGAAGTTACAAACTTACCTTCTTTTCCAAAGAAAGGAGAGTTGTTGATTGTAAACAACATACTCATAGTAGGCTCATCGATTGCAATTCTTGGTAGCGGCTCAGGGTTATCGATATCAGCGATTGTATCACCAATGTCAAATCCTTCTACACCAATAAGAGCACATATATCGCCACTTTCTACTTTGTTTGTCTTTTGGCGTCCAAGTCCTTCAAATACTTGAACTTCCTTAACTTTAACTTTTTTTATTGAACCATCTTTTTTGCAAAGACCGTATTGCTTTCCTTCTTCGATAGCTCCCCTGTAAATTCTTCCAATAGCAATTCTTCCAGTGAAAGAACTAAAGTCAAGTGATGTGATCTGCATTTGAGTAGTTCCTTCATTTTTTGGAGCTGGAGGAATGAATTCCAGGATAGCGTCCAATAAAGGAGTAATGTTATCAGTTGGCTTTTGCCAGTCTGTACTCATCCATCCTTGTTTTGAAGATCCATAGATTGTTGGAAAGTCTAATTGTTCTTCAGTTGCTTCAAGGTTGAACATCAGATCAAATACTTGTTCATGAACTTCGTCTGGACGGCAGTTAGGTTTGTCAACTTTATTAACTACCACAATCGGTTTCAATCCAAGTTTAATTGCTTTGTCTAATACGAATCTTGTTTGAGGCATTGGTCCTTCAAAGGCATCTACCAAAAGCAAAACTCCATCAGCCATTTTCAATACTCGCTCAACTTCACCACCAAAATCGGCGTGACCAGGAGTATCAATTATATTGATTTTAACATCTTTATACTTAACAGATACATTTTTTGAAAGAATAGTGATGCCACGTTCTCTTTCAAGATCATTGTTGTCCAGGATTAACTCCCCTGTATCATCATTACTGCGCAATAATTTACTTTCATGAATAATTTTGTCAACCAATGTAGTTTTACCGTGGTCAACGTGGGCAATGATAGCCACATTTCTAATTTCCTGCATATGCCATTTAATTTGGGCGCAAAATTAAATAATCAATTTGTATTAAACATCTTATCTCTGTTATTTAATTGTAACCAAATCCCAACTGATAATCAGGAAATTATTTATCTCATGTCAGCTTCTATTCTATCTGATGCCAGATTAGAAGTCACAACATCTATCTTCCTATCATTTTTCGGTACATTTTCATGAGAATTTGACTCAACAAATGTGAATGCTGTAATTGATACAATTGTTAATACTATCGAAATATATGCTATAATTTTTTTCATGATTTTTTATTTATCTTTTTGTAATTGAATGATTATCCTCTGATGTCTTCACTTTTCTTTAAGACTTCACCTCTGATGTCTTCGCTCTTTTTTAATAGCTCAGCTTTTTCATCA
>NZ_JABBNU010000012.1 GCF_012926615.1 Marinigracilibium pacificum
GTAGGTCATCGCCATTTTATTATCAAAACCCTTATCGGATTCCGGTGAGGGTTTTTTTATGCCCTGATTTTTATAGTACTAATCGCCTCAATACTCACTCTCACTCTTACTCCTTTACTACTTTCATGGAACCATTTAAATAGATTACCTATTTATTAAACTGAATTGGGCTTCCTTATATCTATAATAAACAATTGTATTTCATTTTTTTCTTAATTTTTTTTAGCGTTATTCTGGTTTTATTAATAATTACGATTCTTATGAAGAACTTTTTTTTATCAATTATTTTATTGCTTTTTTTCGGTTGTAATCCAAGTTCAAAAGAAAATTCTGACACTTCAGAAGTTAAGATAGATAAGCCTGGTGTATCAGCCCATGATTTTTTGATAGTTGATACACATATAGATCTACCTTATAGATTAGCATTCGAATCTGGACCGGTTGATATTACTAAGGACTTACCCCTAGGTCATTTTGATTATGTTAAGGCTAAAAATGGAGGATTGGATGTTGCTTTTATGTCTATTTATACTCCACCTTCTGAGGAAGGAATAAAAGGATTTAATACAGCAAATCAACTTATAGATATTGTAGATAGTATCTCGGTCAATTATCCAGAATATTTTGATAAAGTCGTTTCACCAGAAGAGGTTCTTTCTAATAGAGAAAGTGGGATTATTTCCTTACCATTAGGTCTGGAGAATGGTTCTCCAATTAATAATGATTTAAGTAATTTGGATCATTTTTATAATAGAGGAATAAGATATATCACGTTATGTCATTTTAAATCAAATGAAATTTGTGACAGCAGTACAGATATTGATCAACCTCATGGAGGGCTAAGTAATTTTGGTTTTAAGGTCGTAGAGAAAATGAATGATCTTGGAATTATGATAGATGTGAGTCATGTGTCTGATGAAACTATTTCAGATGTTTTAAAGGCTTCTAAAGCTCCGATTATTGCATCTCATTCAGGTTGTAGGTCATTAACCCCTTCTTTCCCACGAAATTTACCTGATTCACTTTTAGTAGGTATAAGAAAGAATGGAGGTGTCATTATGGTAAATTTTGGTAGTATTTTTCTTAATGACATTTCATCTTCTAATTTCATGAAGATCTATGACATAATAGAAGATGAAGGATTAGAAGTAGGATCAGATGAAGCTGAATTACTTATGACAAAATTATTAAATCAATACCCTGTTGAAAGTTCTTTATCAGATATTCTAGATCATATTGACCATGTAGTGAAAATTGCAGGAATTGATCATGTTGGATTTGGTTCAGATTTTGATGGTGTTTCCAATTTACCAAAGGAAATTCAAAGTGTTGCTGATTATCCATTAATTATAGAAGGATTACAGAATAGAGGGTACACAAATGATGAAATTAATAAAATATGTGGTAAGAATTTTATGAGAGTTTGGAATGCAGTTTCAAAATCTAAGGGTATTTAATATATGCTTTATGAAGTGAATAGGCTAAATTATTATTTAATTTGTTAAATGAATATATACTTTTTAAATATTGAAATTTACTTTGGTAGGATTGTAACATATTCATTACTTATTGTATTGCTCACTTTTTTGCAAAGTTTCATAAACCCCATCTATGGACAAACATATAATGGTGCTGAAGAAGGTGTATCTCCATTACTTGATATAAAATTAACTTCAAATAGTAACCTTGGAATTTTTGTTGAAACTAATGTGAATAGTTTCGTTTGTGAATTTCAAGATGGAGATACATATGCGAAAACATTGTTTAAAGGCAAAGTTTATAATGGAACTGAGGTCTTTTTTAAAGATGGAGAAATTGACCTTCCAATAGTTAAGTTTGACTGTGGGAAGTTTATGATGAATAATGATTTTAGAGAATTGTTAAAGTCAGAAGAGTATCCAAATATCCAACTGGAGTTTATAAAAGCAATTTGGTATAGCCACAAGTATTTGAATTCGAAGCATAATAATGGGAAGGAGATTGGTTACTTTATGGTAAATCTGACTGTTGCAGGTAAAACTAAAAAGGCAAAAGTTAATATTTATACAACTGAAGCAGAAGAAGGGCAGCTTAAATGTAGTGGTAAAATCAAAATAAATATGAAGGAGTTTGGTTTAGAACCTCCTGTCAAATTTATGGGGACTGTCAGAGTTAAGGAGGATATTGAGGTCAGATTTAACTTGCAGTTTATTAGAATTTAAAAAAATAACTCAAGCTTGTAAAAAAAATCGAACATTAATGGCTGAAACAAATCTAATTGAATGTTTTCGAAAATTGGAAATCAGGACTGGGACGATAATTAGTGCGAGAGTATTTAAAGAGGCCAGGGTTCCGGCTTATGTATTAGAAATTGATTTCGGGGATTATGGTGTTAAAAAATCTTCAGCACAAATTGCCGATAGATATGCTCCGGATCAGCTGGTTGGCAAGCAAATAGTAGCAGTGATTAATTTCCCTTCAAAACAAATAGCTAATTTAATGAGTGAATGTTTAGTATTGGGAGCTATAAGTGAAGAAGGAGTGAGTTTGTTGAATATTGACCATAAATTGCAAAATGGATTAAGAATTGGGTAAAGTGAGTTAAAATTTATTTGACATTTTAAAGGAATAAATGTTATTTCGTGTGGATATTTGAAAGAGGGGAGATTAACGATTTTTTTGTAAAGAGTGTGTTAAAATACCATCGGTATATCTAGTTTTTTTAATTAATAGCTATAATTGTAGCTGCTTAAAAGGAATATATTTTTAGGAATTTATCTAAAATTTACCAATGAAAAATTTAATTAGAAGAGGGCCATTAGGCTTTCTGATGTTTTTTTGTCTGGTTTTTGGTTCTTGCACAGAAGAAGAAATAATAGTCAGGCAACAACCTCAGTCTAACAGTCCGATTGTTGGAGAATGGACAGTGACTTCCATAACCCAGGAGGAAGTACAAACTACCTACGAAGATGATGTATTAGTTTATGAAAACATAATAACAGGCTATGCATATGATCTGGATTACAATATGAAATTTAACTCAGATGCAACTTTGGAATACTGGGGAGTTTATAGTTACTCAACGACATTTTCCTGGGGTACATATACCAATGAGAATATTGAATTTGATCAGGTAGGAAAGTGGCTGCATGAAGGAGATAGGCTTGCTATTTCAGATCCTGAAGTTGTCGGGGTTTATCAAATAGACAAGATAACAGAAACTGAACTGGAAATTAGACTGGAACAGGTTAAAAAGGGCTCAAGTGATGGCAGAGTTTCAGAAGTACATTCTATCCATGAAATGAAATTGATAAAGAAGTAGACAATTAAAGAAACGGAAATGAAATATTTATATCAATTATTCATTTGTCTTGTGGTAATGTTATTCTCATTATCATGTACTCATGAAGAAATAATAACTACTGTAAATTCTGAAAATCCATTAATAGGACAGTGGAAAGCCACAGAAGTGAATACAATAAATACTCTTAATATTTACTATAACGGAGTTTTTATGGATAAACAAATAGCTTATGGAGAGGGGATAGATTTATCGCTATATTTTGATATTGAGGAGAATCCAAATGATTTAATTTCTTCGGGTAGCTATGGTATAGATTATTCAAGTGATAATGAAAATTACACAATTAAAGGAATTCATCTATTTAATGCCGCTTTATGGCAGATGAATGGTGACTCATTGATAGTTAGATCAGGTGATCAATGGATTGCTTTTTTTGTTGAGGAATTAAATTCAAATTCCATGAAACTTACTGTAGATGAAGACTTGCATACCGTTAGATGGGGGTATGATTACTTTGAAAATGCAAAGGTGAATTACACATTTACTAAAATTAAATAATCTGACATGAAAAAATATTTACTACTTTTTACTGCCCTGATTGCTTTTATTTCATGTGAGAGTACCGAGGTAATTGAAGATGCCGAATTAAGGATTGTTGGTAACTGGAAATTGATAGATTATCGATATGAGATGACCCAGATTAACCGCACTGATTTTTTTGGTGAGATCAGAAATGATACGGCAAGATCTACAATTGAAATTTTTAATAATAATTTAATAGCTGAGTTCAAGTATAATCCTCAGTTTATTATAGAATCTGGAAATGCATCCTATGTTATTACAAGGCAAAACAAGGATGGTGTAATAACAAAAGATACCCTTCATTATGAAAGTTTAATTGCAGGGGGGGAATGGAATTACGTTGATGACCAGATCCATCTCTGGATGGAAGATTATGTAAGGATTGGTAAGGTGAACTTTTCTGGTGACAGGATGATAATTGATGTGGATATGGAAACATCGCTTGAATATGAAGGTGATTACGATTATAAGAATGAAATTGTTCATTTTGAATACCAGAGATTATGAAATATTGAATTGCAACAAGAAATAAAACTAAAAGAAGGGAAATAGCGTTTAGCTATTTCCTTTTTTTTATTTTAATGAAATACTTAATTAGTCTTTAAGTATTTCATTAAAATCATATTGAGTTGTTTAGAGACCTTAATCTTATTTTCTTACTTCTTGCATTAATTGCTGAAGTTATTGGTACTGTTGGTGGATTTGGTTCATCAGTATTCTTTGTTCCAATAGCTAATTTTTATTTTGATTTTTATACTGTATTAGGTTTGACTGCAGTATTTCACTTATCTAGTAACCTTTCAAAAATTGCATTATTTAGAAAAGGGCTTGATAAGGAGTTATTGTTATACCTTGGGCTGCCATCAGTTTTGTTTGTAATTATTGGTGGTGTTCTATCGGATAAGCTAGACTCAAAAATTCTTGAAATTCTACTTTCTGTTTTCCTGATTAGCCTTTCGCTATTATTTCTGATTAAAAAAAACTTAAAGGTAGAACCAACTAAGAACTCATCAATTATTGGCGGAGGACTTTCCGGGTTTGTTGCCGGACTATTGGGAACTGGAGGTGCTATCAGGGGGATAACAATGAATGCATTCAACTTAAAAAAGGAAGTATTCATTGCAACCTCTGCAATGATTGATATGATGATTGATAGTACAAGAACTGTTGTATATTATAATAATGGATATATCACAAAGGATATATTTATTTATATTCCCTTCCTGTTTGTTATCGGGTACCTAGGAACTCATATTGGGAAATATGTTTTAAAATATATTCCTCAGGAAAGATTTAAGTCTATTTCACTCATTCTTATTCTTGTAATTGGTTTAGTAACCGGGATAAAATTTATCATATAGATTAAACCTTTAGATCTAAAATAACTCAAAGGTGTATAATTAGAATTTTTAGAAAAACTAAAGTTTATACACGATGAAAAATTTATTTGTATTCAGTTTTTTAATGTTATTGTTTTTTGGAGTTAATGCTCAGACCTCAACTCCCGGGGTTTCTGATAGACAATTAAATCAAACAGGTCGGATAATGGAAGGGGTTAAAGATGGAGATTTGACACCAGGGGAAACCAGACAATTAAGACGTCAGCAAAGGGATATTCAAAGAACAAAAAAAGAAGCAAAGGCTGATGGAAAGGTGACCAGACAGGAAAGAAGAGAAATTAATAGAAAGCAAAAACATGCTAGCAGAAATATTAAAAGAAAGAAGAATAATCTAAGGAATGTAAAGTGATTTGTTTTTTAACATATAAAAGGAAGGAGGGGTAGTATCTAAAAAACTGTGTAAGTGAGGTTCGGGTAATTTAAACTCGGACCTTTTTTTATTAACTTATACAGGAATGAAACCTGAAGATTTTATCAATGATGCTTTTCTTAAGCAGTTTAAGGGTGGCAAAGAATTCATGCCCTTCATGGATCAAATGTACAAGCGTGGTGTTGAAAAGATGTTGGAGGGAGAGCTTGATGCTCATTTAGGTTATGAAAAGCATTACAAGCAAAGAAAAAACACAGTAAACTCTCGAAATGGGTTTACTGAAAAAGCTGTTAAAACTGAGCATGGAGAACTGTCCATTAAGGTGCCCAGAGATCGTGATGCAAGCTTTGATCCACAGATTCTTCCAAAGCGAAGCAAGATGTCTGAAGGAGTAGAAAAACTTGTAGTATCTCTTTATGCTAAAGGAATGTCTAATTCAGACATTGAAGAACAACTCAGAGAACTTTATGATTTTAGATTACCTCCCAGTACTATATCAACAATAACAGCTAGAGTTTCAGAAGATATTATTGCCTGGCAACACCATCCATTGGATCAGTTATATTTTATTGTGTGGATGGATGGGATAGTCTTCAAAGTCAGAGAAAATAGTAAAGTAATAAATAAAACCATTTACCTAGCCGTAGGACTCAATAATCAAGGCAAGAAAGAAGTATTAGGCATGTGGCTGGGAAAGAATGAGAGTAGCTCTTTTTGGATGACAGTACTCACTGATTTACAGGCAAGGGGTGTAGAAGACATCTTAATTACTTGCACTGATAACCTAAATGGATTTACCCAAACTATTCGGTCTGTTTTTCCTCAATCCACCACTCAGGTATGTGTTGTTCATCAAATCCGTAATGCGTCAAGATACGTTGTCTGGAAAGATAAAAAAGCATTTACTGCTGATATGAAGTTAATTTATACGGCACCAAACAAAGAAATGGCATGGCAAGAGTTTAATTCTTTTAAGCAAAAATGGAATAGCAAGTATGCTTATGCGGTCAAAAGTTGGGAATCAAATTGGGATGACTTAACTGCTTTCTTTGAGTTCCCAATTGATATCAGAAAAATCATTTACACAACTAACCTGATTGAAAACTTAAATGGGAAAATTAGAAAGTACACTAAAAATAAACTGTCCTTCCCAACCGATGAGGCAGTTAAAAAATCAGTTTATCTGGCATTGATGGAGGCAACAAAAAAATGGACGATGCCAATTCATAATTGGGGCATCGTCCTTAATCAATTTATAATTATATTTGAAGATAGGGTTAAAGTCTGATACCCTAACTCGAATTCTCATTTACACAGATTACTGGATAGTGTCCCCTCCTTTTGTAATTGTCTATTTATTTATTGATCTTCTATCTGTAGTTTCTCTTCTTACATCCTCAATAACTCTATCGGTTTCTTTAGTCTGATCTGCGGTTGGATCTGATTCAGATTCAATAATTACTTTTCTTCGCTCTTCTAATCTTTCTTTTAGGGTATTTATTCTTCTTGATACAGTTTCGATTTCCTCTTCTTTTTCCTTATACTCTCTATCAGATATTTGTCTATCTCTTTGTCTTCTTTCAAGAATTTGTCGAGCTTCTCTTATATTCCTTTCAGTCTCATTAATTTCAACTTCAGCATCATCAATTTCTTTTAAAGCCTTGTTCCTGGCTTCAGAAGATCTTCTTTGACCGAATTCTCTTCCACTTAGATCTCCTTTATTTTTTCCATAAGCATTTCCTTTGCCTTTGTGCTTGTCATGATCATGATTTTTATGCTTATCATGGTCATGATCGTGGTCATGATCATCGTGGTCATGCTTATGATCGTGTTTCTTCTCAGTCTTATCCTTATCCTTATCTTTTTTTGATTTACCCTGAGCAATTCCTTCAGAAACTGAAAATGACAGGAATAATAAAGCAATAACAAGTAGTCTTCTTTTCATTTGATTAGTTATTAAGTTCTTCTAAAATCTTGTTTGATTCCTCTTTTAAATCTGAGGCTTCTTTTGACAGTTGATTTGTGATTGAATCTGTAGTAGAGTATTCATTTTCGCTTGATTCTACAGGGATGCTATCATAAGTATTAGCATCCGATGCTATCTGTTGCTCTGAATTTTTAGTATTGCAGGCAAAGAATAATCCAACAAAAACTATTAATAAAAAAATATTCTTTTTCATAAAAGGACTTTTTATTTCAAGCTGTAAACATTTAATTTAAATTGCAAGAAGGAATATCTTGTCTATTCAATAGATAGTGTAAGGTATTCAATCAAATAGCAGAATATTCAGGGTTCAATTCTATCTTATGCAATTTTTGTATCCATCAGTTTTTTGGTTTTTGTTAGCTCTGGCTATTCCGGTAATAATTCATTTGTTCTCTTTTCGGAAAGCAAGGAGGTTGAATTTCAGTAGCTTAAAAAATCTTAAGCTCATTAAGAAGCATTCTGATACTCGTAATAATTTGAAGAAGTATCTAGTTTTAGCATCGAGAATAATGTTTTTGATGTTATTGATCTTTTGCTTTGCCGGACCCTATATTCCTTCTGACTCTGATAAGAAAAAAAGTAATAAGGTTGTGTTATTTATCGATAATTCACCATCGATGACTATTGAAGGTGATGATGGGATTCCTTTGTTGGATAAAGCTGTAGGTTTAGGCAATGAAGTGATTAGTCGATATGAACCAAATACTAATTTTTTTATTGTTACTGCAGATGAAAAATTTAGCCCTTATAATTCTTTAGGCAAAGAAGCAGCATTGAATTTTCTGTCAGGTATTCAGGTCACTGATAATTCCATAAAGCTTTCTGGTTTGATTGATTCATTTGATGATCAGCGGATATCTGATGCTGATATATACCTAATTTCTGACTTTCAAAATAATTTTATTGATAGCAAACTATCGGATACCAATCAAAATTACATTTTGATACCAATGTTTTATGGCCCTGTTGCAAATGTATCTGTTGATAGTGTTTATTTAGATAAACCTGTATTGGGATTGGCCGATGGTGTTAGTATCAATGTTGCATTATCTAATAAAGGAACTATTAGTAAAGAAAATATTCCAATTAGAGTAGAACTTAATGGTAGTCAGGTTGGTGTAGCTGAAGCAAGTTTAAATATTAATGATACTGAGGTGATTTCTTTTGATATCAAAACTGACCTCCAGGAATTAAATAGAGGTAAGGTTATTGTAGAAGATATGCCGGTGAGTTATGATAATGAATTTTTCTGGTCTTTAAATAATATAAAAAAGGTTGGTATTGATATAGTGTCATCAACTGATAAAGAAGTTTTTGATGCTTTGTTTGTAGGGAATCCATTATTTGATTACAATTATTTTGGTTATGGGAGCATTGATTATCAATCAGCTACAAATTCAGATTTACTTGTTGTAAATGGTCTAAAAGATATTTCCACTACACTTTTGTCATTAATTGAGTCTCGTTTAAATGACGGGAGCTATGTGCTAATTATTGCTGACAATTTATCTGGCTCATCAAGCCAAATCAGGCAGTTTTTAACTCAGTTTGGATTCAGTCAGGTACAAGTAAATGATCGAATATTAATTAGTAAATCTTCATTTTCAAATCCCTACCTTGATGACGTTTTTGAAAATATTCCAGATAATTTAGATGTACCATGGGTTAAACCAAGAATGACATGGAGGCCTGCAGAGTCAATTTTGACTCTTAATAATGGTATGCCTGTCTTTGGGAAAGCAGACTTTAATAAGCCTTTATATATTTTGTCTACCGGATTGACCGATAGCTTGACAAACCTTCATAAGCATGGGTTATTTCTACCATTAATGTATAAAACTGCATTTTATAGTAGTAATTCTATGCAAAAACTATATTTCAGAATAGAAGAGGCTGCTCAGGGTGTAGTTGTTGATAAGAAAGTTGCTAAGGGAGATGTAGTTAAGTTATCAAATGGAAGCAGCATAATTATTCCGGAGGTTCGGGCTGCAGGAAACGCAACAACTCTCTTTCTTCCAATAGAAGCAAATATTGAAGCGGGACATTATGAAGTGTATTCGGATGAAAGTAATAAAAATTTGATTGCCTTTAATCTTGGAAAGGAAGAAAGTGATCCCTCCCAATTAAGTGTTGATTCCTTAAAGAGTGTGTTTTCCGGAACTACGGTCCTTAATGAGCCTGATGTTGCTTCCGTTAAGGCAACAATTACCAAAATGGATTACGGGACAGATATTTGGCAGTGGTTTTTGATAGGAGCGTTATTATTTTTACTTATTGAAATCTTATTAATAAGAATGATTTAACTTTACCCACATGAATTTCATAATTAAATCAGCTTTGTTATTAAACCCTGGGCACGGATTTAACGGGGAGAAGGTAGATGTACAAATTAAAAATGGAAAGATAGAAAATATCGGTACCGATCTATCAGACGATAAAGCAGAAGTTATTAATGCTGAAAATTGTATCCTTTCAATGGGATATGCAGATTTAAGATCAAGTTTCTGTGATCCAGGTTTGGAACATAAAGAAACACTTGCTTCAGGTCGTGAGGCAGCCGTCTCCGGTGGATTTACTCATGTAATGGTTATCCCTGACACTAATCCTCCGATTCAGTCAAAGAATGATGTTAATTACATATTGAGTGGGAATAAATCTTCATTAGTGCAATTATATCCAATGGTTGCTGTGACATTAGGTTTAAAAGGCGAGGAGTTAACTGAAATGCTTGACCTTAATAATGCCGGAGCAAAAGTATTTGGAGATGGAGATCATCCTGTTTGGAATACAGATATTTTGGTTAAATCACTTCAGTATCTTCAAAAAGTAGATGGCCTTCTCGTTAACAAACCTTGTGATCAATGGTTGTCTAAATTTGGCCAGATGCATGAGGGGAAAGTAAGTACAAGCCTTGGGATGAAAGGAATTCCTGTTTTGGCTGAGACTCTAATGATAAACCGGGATATTGAATTGTTAAGATATGCTGGTGGAAAATTACATTTCTCTACCATATCGAGTAAGGAAAGTGTAGAGATTATTCGTGAGGCTAAAAAAGATGGGTTGAATATTTCTTGCGATGTAGCTGTTCATAATCTTCTATATACTGATGAAGAGAATGTGTCATTCGATTCGAATTATAAAGTAGATCCTCCATTAAGGTCTGAAGAAGATCGAAAAGCTTTAGTCGAAGGTGTAAAAGATGGTACAATAGATTGTATTGTTACAGATCATCATCCGCATGACCCGGAATCCAAGAATTTAGAGTATGATCTTGCTGATTTTGGAATTACCGGACTTCAGACTGCTATTTCACAATTGTGGCAAATAAAAGAAGAGATTGGAGAAGAAAGACTAATTGATGCCATTACTATTCAGCCAAGACGTTTAATGTCAGTGGAGAATACAGGTTTGGAAATTGGAGCTGTTGCAGATTTGACAATATTTGATCCCAATTTTGAATGGGAATTTGATGATGCATCAAACAAGAGCCTAAGTAAAAACAGTCCATTATTTAACACATTAGTGAAAGGTAAGGTGAGAACTGTTATTTTTGGGAAACAAATTTATCAAGCATAATATTTTTGATGATTAAGTTAGCTTTACGTTACGGGGGATTTGCCATTCTGGTATTGATAATTTCATTTGTATCACTATACTATTTGGGACAAAAACCATTTTTGAATTTTAATACTATTTTCATTGATGGATTATCGTTACTGGCTTTAATAGGTGTTGCTGTTTATGAGTTTAAGCGATATAAACAGAACGGCGAATTAAGGTTTTGGCAAGGAATGTCAATGGGAATGATTATTTATATAATGGCAGCTCTGGGGTTTGCATTATTTCTGTTTATCTTCATGAGTTATATTGAGCCGGAAAGTTTAGCTATATATAAATCCGATTCAATTGAATTTTATAAGCGAACTATAGAAATGTATCCTGATAAGCACCCAAAAGAGCAGCAGGAGGCATATTTTAAAAGTATACAAGAGGTAACTATTAGTGGAATAGTTATTAAAGAATCCTTTAAGAAATTACTTTTAGGATTATTGGTAACTCCAGTTATCGCTATTTTTATGAGAAAATAATCTGTTAAACCAAAAACCAATTTTAAAATGAAAAACACTTTTTTGTCAGAGGGAATAAAAGATGGCTTAATTATGGGCCTAGTATTTACTCTTATCACAGTAGTGATCTACATTATTGATGTATCTATGTTTGGTGGAATGACATTTGGATTGTCGATTTTTGCCATATATCTAATTTTAATTATTGTATTTAACATCAGGTTTAGAAAGAGCCTGGGTGGTTTCTGGAGTTTTAAGGAAGCTTTTATGTATAATTTTTCACTTCTACTTTGTGCTGGTCTGATAAGCGTAGTGGTAAATATTGTACTTTTTAACATAATTGATCCGGAAGCGCCTAAGTTGATTGCAGAAAATACTGTTGAATCAACGATAAATATGGTAGAGAAGATGGGAGGAGACCCTTCAGACATTGAAGATCAACTAGATGAAACATATGATAATACAATAAATCAGTTTTCTACTGTTGGTCAATTAAAAGGATTTGGTTTTGCTTTAATAGCCTATGCCATATTTGGTGCTATATTTGCAGCAATATTTAAAAAGAACAAACCTCAAGAGGAGTATATATGATAGGAAAAGAGGGGATTGATGTATCCTTGGTTATTCCAGCTTATAATGAGGCCGATTCGTTACCGGAATTAGTACAATGGATCGACCGTGTAAATAAAGAAAACAATCTGGAATATGAAGTAATTATTGTCGATGACGGATCAACCGATGGTTCCTGGTCTGTCATCGAGAATATTGCTGAAGGTAATGCATGTGTTCGAGGCATTAAGTTTAATAGAAACTACGGAAAATCTGCAGCACTTGATACAGGGTTTAAAGCATCTTCCGGAAGGGTTGTTATTACAATGGATGCCGATCTTCAGGATAGCCCGGATGAAATACCTGAGCTTGTTGCCATGATTCGCGATGAGGGCTATGACATGGTTTCCGGATGGAAGAAGAAGCGTCATGATCCGATAACTAAAACTATTCCTTCAAAATTTTTTAATAAGGTAACTTCTGTAATTTCCAAAATTGACCTTCATGACTTTAACTGTGGGCTTAAGGCTTATGATAGAGATGTTGTCAAGTCTGTAGAAGTTTATGGAGAAATGCATAGATATATCCCTGTAATTGCAAAGTGGAAAGGCTTTGACAAGATCGGAGAAAAAGTTGTGCAGCATAGGGCACGGAAGTATGGAACAACAAAATTTGGTTTAGAAAGGTTTATCAATGGTTTTCTTGATTTACTGTCGATAACCTTTGTGATGAAATACAAGAAACGACCAATGCATTTTTTTGGAACTTTGGGATCGTTATCTTTTATGACCGGGTTTATAATTACCTGCTGGATTATTCTGGAAAAATTATATAAGGTCTGGTTTTTAAATGTTGAAACCAGAGCAGTTACCGACCAACCATTATTTTTTCTTGCGCTTATTGCGTTGGTAGTTGGAGTTCAATTGTTTTTAGCTGGGTTTCTTGGTGAGATGATCACCCAAACTGACAGGTATAAAAATGATTATTTGATTTCAGAAAAGAAAGGTTTTGAAGAGCGTGAAAATGCCTGAAACAAATAGATTCTATTCTCTTATTATTCCCGTATACAATAGGCCTGATGAAGTAGATGAGCTTCTTGAAAGCCTTACAAAACAAACCTATACAAACTTTGAAGTTCTTGTAATAGAAGATGGATCTTCCCTGCCTTGTGACGATGTTGTCTCCAGGTATACTTTAAGTCTTGATATTAGGTATTTTGCAAAAGAGAATGAAGGTCAGGGGTTCACCCGTAATTATGCTTATGAAAGAGCATCAGGAGACTATTTTATTGTTTTTGATTCCGATTGTATTATTCCTTCTCATTACCTAGAAACAGTAAATAGTCATTTAAATACTGAATGGTTAGATGCTTTTGGGGGTCCTGATAAATCTCATGAATCGTTTACCGATGTTCAGAAAGCCATTTCATATTCAATGACTTCTCCATATACTACAGGTGGAATTCGTGGTAGTAAAAAACATGCTGGTACATTCCATCCCCGAAGTTTTAATATGGGGATTTCGGCTGAAGTGTGGAAAAAAACAAAGGGGTATGTAATCACCAGAATGGGTGAAGATATTGAATTCAGTATCCGAATTATAAACTCAGGATTTAAAGTCGGTTTAATTGAAGATGCGTATGTCTATCATAAAAGAAGAACCGATTTCAGGCAGTTTTATAAGCAGCTTTTCTTTTTTGGTCGGGCAAGAGTCAATATAGGCAGGTTCTATTCCTCAGAAATCAAATTTTTTCATTTATTCCCGGTGTGTTTTTTTCTAGGCTTTTTATTCTGGTTACTTATTCTTCCGTGGTTAATGCCTGGGTTATTTATTTTTGGTGCAGGAATGTTATTGGGCTATTATATGCTGATATTTTTTGATTCGTTTTTTAAAAATGGTAAAAGCCTGAGTATTGCTTCAAAATCATTGATAGCTTCTTTTATCCAATTATTTGCCTATGGTCATGGATTCGTTAGTGAGTGGTTAAAATTCATTAAAGAACCATATAGTGGCTAATTAAATTAGTTTTTTACACAAATAAATTATCTCTTCCTCAGGCAAAGCATATTTTGCTACCAATTCAGACTGTAATTGTTTTGGGTAAGGAATTTCCTCGACATCAAACCCTCCTTGTTGAAGTCTTTCACCATAATCTTTACCATAAATCCTGAAATGGTCAGATTGTTTGAAATGTTCTTCCCTGTCTTTGGGATCAGTGATGTTAGGGTCTTCATAAGTGCTATCCATGTTCATGTCTTGAGGAGACTGAAGAATTGCCCATCCCCCTGGTTTTAACACTCTATATACCTCTTTCATGGCGTGGACATCATCCGGAATATGTTCCATAACATGGTTACAAAAAACCATATCAAAAGAATTTTCTTCAAAAGGGATGTCGTTAATATCCATTTTAACCTTGGCTAAAGGAGACTCGAGGTCACCTGTTATATAATCAAGGGTTTTAATTTTATCAAACCTGTTAATAAAACACAATTCAGGTGCGATATGAAGTAATTTTGCTTCCTTAGTGAAGAAATCAGTTTCGTTTTTTAGATAAAGCCAAAGTAACCTGTGTCTTTCAAGTGCCAGACAGTTTGGGCATAATGCATTTTTACGTGGTGGTTTTCTTCCGTAAGGAACAAATTCCCTGAAATTTGAATCACATACCGGGCACTTAACATTATTTCCACTGTAGAAAACTTTCATTCCTTTCAATACAAAATGACTGAAAAGCTGAAGATATTTTCTAGGCACCTTTCTTATAACAAAACTGATAATGTGTTTAACCATTTTACAAAAATAGAAATCAAAGGACTATTATGTCGATTTTCATTGGTATTTTTATTTCTTTTATCGTTTATTTTGTCTTATAAAGAAGATCCAATATGATCAGAGACGTAGGAATATCAAAAAGAGATAATGTAATAAAGCAGGCAACAAGACTTTTTAGAGAAAAAGGTTATGCAAGTGCTTCTATGCGTGATTTGGCTAAAAAATTAGGTATTGAAGCTGCCAGTCTATACTCACACATTAAATCAAAAGAGGAAATCCTTCAGCAGATATGCTTTGAAAAGGCAGATGCATTTAATGAAAAGTTAAATGAACTGGACAACGTCGAAGATGATTATGAAAAGAAGTTAGAGCAATTTTTGATCGGGCATATTGAAGTGCTTTTGTCTGATACTGACAGTAGTGCGGTCTTTCTAAATGAGTGGAAGCACCTTAGCGAACCATTTTATTCAAAACTCAATAGGATGAAAGATGAATATGAATCGAAATTGGTAGAGATTTACCGTCAGGGAATTAATGAAGGGAAATTTATTGATCTTAATGAGAAATTAAGTGTGCTAACAATGTTGTCTTCAGTAAATTGGGTAATAACCTGGTACAAGCCTACTGGATCTTTAAATCCACATGAATTGTCGAAGGCACTTGCTCACAGGATTATTCACGGAATAATGACCAAATAGTATTATGGATATTAACGAAATTCTTGATTCGAAAGCAATGAAGCTTGCACAAAAGCAAGCAAGAAAAATAGCGTCAAGCAGAAGTAAAACTGCTCGAATTGCCGGCCTTGCATTTAGTAAACTTGATAAGGGGTTATTAAATAAAAATACATTTAAGGCAATTAAAGATGATCTTCTGGCTGCATTGAGAATGCTTAGGGCTTTTGCTAAAAGAGAATATAAAGCTATCCCATCAAAGTCATTGACAGCTTTTGTTGCCGGGCTAGTCTATTTTCTTATTCCAATTGACTTCATGCCTGATTTTATCCCATTGGTTGGTTTTGCAGATGATATTGCCTTATTAGCCTGGATTTTTGCACGCTTCAAAAATGATATTGATGATTTTAAAGCGTGGGAAAAAGGTCATGAATACGTCAAACCCACAAATTAACTGCATTTTTTCCTAACCTTTTTTTTCGTTGTAAGTATAATCATTGTAAAAACAGTTGTTTAAACAATGGAGAAATTGCAAGTTATTAATCACGCATTGATACAAAATGCGATGTCATTTGAACAATATTTTGAATTATCTCAAAAGCTTGTAGATGAAGGTAGGACTACCGGTGATAATCAATCGGAATCAATGATTGAATTTACCAGGCTTAATTTAAGCAGGTTAAAAAAGTGGATTAAGACCGGGCAAATATCATCGCAACTTGAAGAAACTATCGCAAAAGTAAATAAGCCTGTTACATGGCTAATGCTGGTGGAGCCTTGGTGTGGTGACGTCGCACAAAATTTAGCATTTATTTATAAAGCAGCTTCTCTAAATACTAATATTCAGTTAAAGCTTATTTTAAGGGATGAGAATCTGGATATTATGGACCAATACCTTACAAATGGCGGAAGATCTATCCCAAAAATGGTAGCATTCGATTCTGATTTAAATGAATTGGCAATCTGGGGACCACGTCCTGCATCAGTTCAAAGAATGCTAGATGAGGGCAAAGCAAGTGGAGATTTCGATTATCAGGTGTTTGCAATTTCTGCCCATTCATGGTATGCTCAAAACAAAGGTAAAGAGCTTAACGATGAGTTAGTCGATTTTGTAAAGCAAAGTATTAAGTAACAATATTATTTATTATTAACAGGCCGCAATTAATTAATTGGCGGTCATTTTTTTTATGGATTCATTAACACAAGCAGTATTAGGTGCCGCAGTCGGCGAATCGGTTTTAGGACCAAAGATTGGAAGAAAGGCTTCTATACTAGGGGCACTTGCAGGTACTTTACCCGATCTTGATGTTTTTATTCAATCAGGTTTAAACACAGTTGATGGATTACTTTTTCATAGAGGTCCTTCTCACAGTTTACTTTTTGCATTAATAGCCTCTTTGCTACTGGGCTGGATAGCCTATTATTTTCAAAAGCAAAAATCAGTTTCTTATCAGAATTGGTTCATATTTTTCCTGCTGACGATTTTTACTCATCCATTGCTGGATGCGTTTACAAATTATGGGACAGAGATATTTTGGCCTTTCCTGGATACCAGAATAGCATTCAGGACAATATTTGTAGTTGATCCGATGTATACGATCTGGTTAGTAATGGCAGTGGTGTTCCTATTATTTTACAAAAAGGCAACAGTTATAAGGAGAAAGATTGCCTTAGGGTCACTCATAATTTCGTCAATGTTTTTGATGCTTACTGTGTATCATAAATATCATGTTGATAAGAAAGTAGTTGAAAAGCTACAAGAGCAAAATTATAAATATGAAAGAATAATGACTGTTCCATCTCCACTGTGCAACTGGTTGTGGACTGTTATAATTGATGAGGGTGATCAGTATACAGCAGGTTATTACAGTATGTTAATAGCTGATCAAGACTTTAAAGATGTAACAATAAAGAAAAGTGAAGTTCCTGAATGGCTTAAAGATAGTGAGGAATATGAAGGCCTGGAGCATTTTTCGGATGGATGGATAATAGTAAAAGAAAATAGCACTGGTAGTTTAACAGTCGATGATATTCGATTTGGGCCACTATTAGGATGGTATAATCCTGATTCAGGCTTTATTTTTTCATTCGATGTGAAAAACGAAGGAGATGCTATTGATGTTAAAAAGATTGAAGAAGAACCAGATGGTGAATTGACATCAGAGTTGGGTAAATTATGGGATAGAATCTGGACAACCGACAGGTCATAATAGAATATTGATTTATGAAGAAGAAAACTGCTTTAATTTTGGGTTCGACAGGATTGGTCGGGCACCATTTACTTAATCAGTTATTAAGTGATGATAATTATAGTAAAGTTATTTCTGTAGTAAGGCGAAAATCTAATCTGGAAAACAAAAAACTGCATGAGGTTATCATTGATTTCAAAAACCTTGCTAAAGAACTGAAGCAGTATTACGCTGATGATATTTTCTGTTGCCTGGGAACGACCATAAAAAAGGCAGGCTCTCAGGAGAAGTTTATTGAAGTGGATTATGATTACCCGATGGTAGCTGCAAATGCATTGAAAAAGTCCGGATCAATGCAACATTTTCTAATTGTCACTGCATTGGGTGCTGACCCTGATTCCAGAATTTTTTACAACAGGGTGAAAGGAGAAGTTGAAAGAGATCTTAAGCGTGTAAATTATGCTAAAACGTCTGTTTTCCAGCCTTCTTTATTATTGGGAGACAGGAATGAGTCAAGGTTAGGAGAAGACCTATTTAAGGGGTTTTCAAAAGTATTTGGTTGGATTTTCAATGGTCCACTAGCAAAATATAAACCTGTTGAGGCAAAAAAAGTAGCTAATGCAATGTTAAGTCGAGCGAATTCAGAAGTAAATGGATTTGAAATTATAGAATCAGAACAAATACAGAATTATTAGTTATAAATGAGAGCAACAATACAAAGAGTAAGCGAATCAAGCGTAACTGTTGAAGGTGAAATCATTGGTAAGATTGAAAACGGACTGATGGTTTTATTAGGTGTTGAGGAAGAAGATAATTCAGAAGATATTGATTGGCTTGTTCGCAAAATTACAAACCTGAGAATATTTAATGACGAAAACGGGGTAATGAACAAAAGCCTGTTAGATGTGGATGGTGAGATATTATTGATAAGTCAATTTACCTTACATGCATCATATAAGAAAGGCAACCGTCCTTCGTATATACGAGCTGCCAAACCTGATAAATCAATTCCATTGTATGAAGAAAGTATCCAGGCATTCAAAAATGTACTTGGAGAAAATAAGGTTAAATCCGGAGAATTTGGTGCAGATATGAAGGTTGCACTGATAAATGATGGTCCTGTAACTATTAATATGGATACAAAAAACAAGGAATAATATGTCTGAAGATAGAGATATATCGCTTAAAGAAGTACAGAATACCGTAGATGGCTGGATAAAGGAGTATGGGGTTAGATACTTTAATGAACTGACTAATATGGCCATTCTTACTGAAGAAGTTGGGGAGCTCGCAAGAATTATTGCTCGTCGGTATGGAGAGCAATCTGAAAAAGAAAGTGATAAAAATAAGGACCTTGGAGATGAAATGGCTGACGTATTATGGGTATTGGCATGCCTTGCAAATCAGACAGGTGTAGATCTTGAAGCAGCTTTCAGAAAAAATATAGAAAAAAAGACTTCAAGAGATAAAGACAGGCACAAATCAAATCAAAAATTATTATAGCAGGAATCTGTTATTAAGAAATAACGTTACAAGAAACTATAGATATATAATTAAAGCTGAGATAGCATTAAAAATATGAGTAAAACTCTAAAAAAAGGGTTGGCGTTGGCCATAATTCTAATCCTTGCAGCATTGTTTATCTTTTTTCAACAAGATTTTATTTCCGGTAATAAAAATGAAGAGCCCAAATTACAGGCTGCAAGAACAGCATCGAGAGCTTCAAACGCGATACCAGTAAATTATATAATTGCTGAAGAAAAACTTTTTAGCAACCAGATTTCTGTAACAGGTAAAGTTTTAGCAAATGAGTCTGTAGAACTACGAGTCGAACGTGGTGGAAAAGTTGATAAAATTTTTTTCAAAGAAGGTGATTTTGTAAAAAAAGGTCAATTGTTGCTCTCAACCAATGTGGATGACCTGAAGGCACAGGTGTCAAAAGCTAAGTATAATTTAAAGCTGAAAGAACAGACAGAATACAGGCAAGATGAATTATTAAAGCGGGAAGCAATAAGTCAGGAGGAGTATGATCTGGCTTTGACAGAATTAAATACTGCATTAGCTGATATTCAGCTTCTTGAAGCGGAGATTGCCAAGTCTGAAGTTAGAGCACCATTTAGTGGATATATTGGTTTGAGATATGTGAGTGAAGGAAGTTATATTGCTCCTACGACTCCAATTGCCAATTTGTACAGTCTTAACCCTGCGAAAATTGAGTTTGCCCTACCTGCAAAATATATAGGAACATTAAATTCCGGCCAGACGGTCAGTTTTAATATTGACGCGGTTGATAAAGAATTTCAAGGTAAAGTTTATGCTATCGAGCCTGGTGTTGATCCTGCTACCGGAGCAATTACTGTAAGAGCAATTGCTGGAAATGATAATAAAATATTAAGGCCAGGGCAATTTACCAAAGTAATGATAGACCTTGAGGCCAGAGAAAATGCTATTCTGGTTCCTAATCAGGCTGTAATACCTGAATTAGAAGGGCACAAGGTGTATGTTGTTAAAGATGGAAAAGCTTCAGTCAGAAAGGTAAACATAGGAATAAGAACTCCTACCGAGATAGAAATCATGTCAGGATTAAATGAAGGAGATAGTGTGATAACAACCGGTTTATTACAGATTAATGAGGGTACCAATCTGGAACTGAAAAAGTAATTTTTTATGGCAAGTCTATCGAATATAAGTATAAATCGTCCGGTATTAGCTATAGTGATGTCTCTAATGATTATCATTTTTGGCATTATCGGATTTAACCTTCTGGGGATACGAGAATACCCAAGTGTTGATCCTCCCATTATTACTGTAAGTACCAATTATATTGGTGCGAATGCCGAGGTAATTGAATCACAGATTACGGAGCCATTAGAAGAGGAAATCAATGGTATTTCGGGTATTAAAAAGTTAACTTCGGTAAGTAGAGATGGTCGTAGTACAGTTACAGTTGAGTTTGAATTAGGAGAAGATCTGGAGGCCGCTGCAAATGACGTCCGTGACCGGGTATCCAGGGCAAGAAGGAATTTACCTGCTGATGCAGATCCGCCAACAGTTATAAAAGCAGACGCAGATAGCGAACCCATCGTATTTCTAAACCTCAAAAGTGATGAGCGATCGCTTCTTGAGTTATCACAAATTGCGGAAAATACATTCAAGGAAAGATTTCAAACTATCCCAGGGGTTAGTCAGGTGGATATTTGGGGAGAAAAGAAGTACTCAATGCGACTTTGGATGGACCCAGATAAACTCTCTGCCTTTAAGATTACTCCATTAGATGTTTACAGTGCTGTCAGTGAGCAAAATGTTGAATTGCCTTCAGGTAGAATCGAGGGGTTGTTTTCAGAATTGTCAGTAAGAACTTTGGGCCGATTAACTTCTCCTGAAGATTACAATGACTTAATTATTAAAGAAACTGATAATTACATCGTCAAGTTCAGAGATATTGGATATGCTGAATTAGGCCCGGAAAATGAACGTACAATTCTAAAACGTGATGGTATTCCAATGGTTGGAGTGGTATTAAGACCTCAACCAGGATCAAATAACATTGAAATAATTGATGAATTTTATAGTCGTCTTGAGTCATTAAGAAAAGATGTTCCTGAAGATATTGAGCTTGGAATTGGTTTTGATGTAACCAAGTATATTCGTGAGTCAATCACTGAAGTAGAGCAGACAATTACAGTAGCTTTTACTCTTGTTTTTGCAATAATATTTTTCTTTTTAAGAGACTGGAGAACTACAATTATCCCTGTGATAACAATACCAATTTCATTGATTGGAACTTTTTTCATCATGTATGCAGCAGGATTCTCTATAAATGTATTGACATTATTAGGGATTGTTCTGGCTATTGGTCTTGTGGTTGATGATACCATTGTTGTTCTTGAAAATATTTACAAAAAGATAGAAGATGGGAAAGAACCATTAGAAGCTGGCTTTGAGGGAGCTAAAGAAATATTTTTTGCAGTTATATCAACAACAGTTGCCCTTGCTGCAGTATTCCTGCCTGTTATTTTCTTACAGGGCTTAACGGGTAGATTGTTTAGAGAGTTTGGAGTTGTTGTTGCCTCATCAGTGATTATTTCTTCCTTCGTAGCACTAACACTTGCTCCAATGCTTTGTACAAAATTGCTTAAAAAGCGGGAGGAGAAAGGGTACTTCTATAAAAAAACAGAAAAGTTCTTTGTAGGCTTAAACTCACTATATAATCGGTCGCTTGAGTGGTTCATGGGTTATAGATGGATTGCTATTTTGGTGTTGTTTGGGTTGGTTGGGGTTGTATATTTTCTATTTACCTCACTTCCTTCTGAATTAGCACCTTATGAAGATCGTAACGGATTTAGGATATTTGCCAGTGGCCCTGAAGGTACCACTTTCGAATACATGGATAATTATGTTGACGAAGTTATTGATTTAATTCAGGAAGAGATTCCGGAAACGGATGCAATTATTTCAGTAACATCACCTGGTTTTGGAGCAACATCATCTGTAAACTCAGCTTTTTGGAGAGCTATTTTAGTTGATGCTGAAGACCGGGAAAGAAGTCAACAGGAAATTGTTGATGGCATAACACCAGAAGTAAGTAAGCTCACAGCAGCACGGCCGTTTGTATCGCAGGAGCAATCAATTGGTGGTAGAGGAGGTGGTCTTCCTATCCAGTATGTTATCCAGGCAGGTGATGTAAACCAGCTTAAAGATGTTATTTCTGACTTTGTAGATAAAGCTAAAAACAGACCTGAATTCGTATTTGTTGATACAAATTTAAAATTTAACAAGCCTGAGCTTACTGTTGAGATTGATCGGGATAAGGCCCAGGTTCTCGGAGTATCAGTAAGAGATATTGCTCAAACGCTTTCACTTGCATTTTCCGGCCAGCGATTTGGATATTTTATTATGGAAGGAAAGCAATATCAGATAATCGGACAGATGAGTGAGCAAAACAGGAATGCTCCGGTTGATTTAAGAACTTTGTATATCAGGAATAAAAGAGGTGAATTAATTTTGTTAGATAACCTCATTCGTGTTAAGGAAGGAGCTACTCCGCCTCAACTTTTCAGGTTTAACAGATATGCCTCAGCAACAATTTCAGCGGCTTTGGCGCCTGGAGTTACCATAGACAAAGGGATTGCCGCTATGGATGAAATTAAAGCTGAATTACTAGACGAGAGATATTCTACTAGTCTCGATGGTCAATCTTTAGAGTTTATGGAAAGTTCAAACAGTCTGTATTTTGCTTTCTTGTTTGCACTGATATTAATTTATCTAGTATTATCTGCCCAGTTTGAGAGTTTTAGTGATCCAATTACCATAATTGTTACTGTTCCATTAGCGATGGCAGGGGCATTAGGAGCCTTATGGTTGTTTGGAGAAACACTTAATATTTTCAGTCAGATTGGTATAATTATGCTTATTGGTCTGGTAACTAAAAATGGAATATTAATTGTTGAATTTGCAAATCAGAAAAAAGCAACCGGAATGAGTGTTAAAGACTCTATTATCGAGGCTGCCGAAGATAGATTCAGGCCAATTTTAATGACTTCCTTATCCACTATACTTGGTATTTTACCAATAGCACTGGCTTTAGGAGCAGGTTCTGAAAGCAGAGTTTCTATGGGAATTGCAGTAATTGGTGGAATGATTTTTTCAACAGTGCTGACCCTTTATATAATTCCTGCAATTTACACTTACCTGACAAGTAAAGAAGCAAGAGTTTCAAGAATGTAATATTGAAGAAAATGAATCAATTGAATATAATATTCGGGATTTTAAGCCTGCTGGTAATAAATAGTAATGCTTTTTCACAGGAGAGATATGAATCTATCGATTCGACGGATTTTAAGGAACTTTCTCTTGCCGAAGCAGTCAGGATAGGGTTAGAAAATAATTATAATCTAAAAATCGAAAGTAACCTGAAGGAAATAGCAACTAGGAATGTTACTCTTGGTAATGCAGGGTTTTTACCTACACTCGATGCTAATGCAAGTATGGTCTGGAGTAATGAAGATGTAGAACAGAAGTTTGTTAGCGGAGATAGTCAAACCAGAAATGGGGCAAAGAGTAATACTTTAAATGCCAGCCTTGATGCTGAGTGGGTTGTTTTTGATGGACTTGGAATGTTCAAAAGGTATGACCAACTGCAGCAGGTTGAAGAAACTGCCGGATATGCCTGGAAAAATAGTGTTGAAACGACCTTGTTGCAAATAGCAGAAGCCTATTATAACTTAAGATATACTGCTGAACAATTAAAGGTGTTAAGAGAAACATTGGCACTGAGCCGTTCCCGAATAACAATTGCATCAGATAAATATGAGGTTGGTAAAACTGCTAAAACTGAATTACTAACTGCAGAAACTGACTATAATGCAGATAGTTCAGCCTATATTCAAAATCTTAACCTATTTCAGCAGGCAGCCATAGATTTAAACTTGTTATTAGGAAAGGATACGGAGGTTCAATATTATGCAGCAGATTCAATTAATACGATTTCATTTTTTTCGTATGAAGCTTTAAAAGAAGATGTGTTAACTAAAAATAGTATCCTGAAACAAGCTGAATCTAATAAGTACGCAGCTTCATATGGGGTTGGAATTATCAAGTCAGAACGCTTTCCAAGAATCGTCGGTTTTGGTAGCTATGGATACAGTAACTTCGAATCTCAGGCGGGGTTTCTTCTCAGCAATCAATCTACTGGTTTTAATTACGGTGTGAGGGCTTCAATCCCTATTTTTAATGGATTGAATATAAACCGAAGGGAACAGAATGCTAAAATAGAGCTAGATAATGCTGAATTATCTTATGAACAAGTCAAGTTGGAGGTTTTAGCTGATCTCGACCGTACCTACAGCTCTTATCAACGTGCTTTGGCATTGATTGAATTGGAAATTGATAACACAGCCATTGCACAAGAGAATATAGCCATAGCTTTTGATCGATATAAACTGGGGAGATCTACTTTTCTTGAGTTAAGAGAGGCTCAAAAAAATGCGGAGGAGGCCAAATTGAGATTGCTGGATGCGGCTTTTGCAGCAAAAATCCTGGAGTTAAGACTTAAGAGATTGAGCGGTAATATTTTAGAAGAAAGGGAGTCTATTAATTAAGAAAGGTCCGATAGAATAGCCTCTTAAAGAATGCATATATAAAAGGTGTTTGAGGACATGAATACATGATCTCAAGATCTTTCTGTATTGAGGTCTTTTCATCAAGAAATTCAAAAATTTCAACAGGATTGTTTTTTCTAAAAAGCGAGCTGAATATTGATGATCCAATTTTATTGTTGTCAAAAAGTACGTCAATTAAAAGCATATCATAATATCTGTAACGGGAATTGTTATGGTTGTTAAGGGTTGATTTTCCTTCGAGGAAAGAAATTATATCCTCAGTATTTTTCATGATTCGCTTAAAGGTAAATCCGGTAGATGCCTTAGTACTTCCACCTCTGGTACCTATGTTAATGATTGAATCTTTCTCTTTGACCTTGAATGGAAAAGATGTCATCGGGATAGCCCCTTTTTCTTTTTCAAGAATATTATAACTTGATATGTTTAATACATTGTTTATATAGTTTTCAATTTCATTTTCGTATTCAGAATCTTCTAACAATTCAGGAGAAAACAAGGTGTATTCTACCAGTGCCTTTGTTTTAGATACCGGTAGTATATACATGAATCGGGTATTTTCTTTTTGGCTAACAGAAAAATCCATAAACGTAACTGCTGAATCATCAAATACGCTCTTATCTGTTTCTATATACCAACCAATAAAATGCTGAAGAACGAGTGGGTATTTTTTGTTGTTGGTTAATTGTTGGAAGTCCGGTATACTATTAAAAACTAAACTTGATAAATATGAATTATCGGATGAAGTTATTACCCTGTTGTAATCACCCTCTTTTTCAATGGAAACTACTTCTTCTTTGAGTAAAGTAACATTATCAAACTTTGCAATTCGTTTTTTTATATAGGTGTAAAAGTCAATTCCCCTAATCATTTTATACTTATAAGGGTCTAATTGAAATTCAATTGTATTATTGTTGTCCTTGAATATTGCATTCTCCCATTTCTTAAAGACGATTTCATCCCAATAGCCATTATCATTCTCCCAAAAGCACCAGGTTCTGTCGTTTGAACATTTATCATCTTTATCAATTATTAAAATTGATTTATTTTTCAATAAGTTACTCTCAAGAATCCTGTCAACAAGGATGAATCCGGCAGCACCGCCACCAGCAATTATGTAATCATACCTGGAGCTCATATAATAATATTTAGGAGCACAAAAAATAACGTTTGAACAACCAGAACGTTATTTGCGACATAAAAATTTTTACTAAAATCAGAACGTTGAAAGACTATTTGAACAATCAAGCTTACAAAGAACCAACCAAAATAATTTTGTACTGGAGCAATACCAGCTTCAAAATACCAATAATCTGTTTTTGGCGCAACTGGTTCAATGAATAGATCAATGCTTGTCATTAATAATGCGCCAGTAACTGCTTTTACAAATGTGTTGATTTTCATAAATGAGGTCATTGTAGCAGTACAATATGACAGAATAGCCCAGTTAATTCCAATGAGTGGAGGTACGCCTAATATCTTTGGTCCAAGATTATCTCCATAAGTATATTTACCAAAAATCAACCCATAATTCACTCCCAAATACTCAGCAATAAAGCCGATTACGAAAGCTGTAGATATGCATATAATGGTTGTCTTGTTTCTATTTGGAATAGAATAAATGATAATTATAAAAGTGATCAGAATTGTCAATGGAGTAAGGTCCAGAAATGTCTCTCTGAAATCAGATAGAATACCTATTACACCAAAGAAGTGCATCACATACAAGAAGTAAATGAGAAACTTAATTGTTGTGTGTTTTTTTGTCTCTTTTGAGTCTTCTATCATGATTTCACTATAGATGAAACAATTTTGGCACTATTTAGACATAGAGGAATCCCTCCTCCCGGATGCACACTACCACCGCAGAAATATAGGTTTTTGATTTTATTTGAAAAATTTGGGTGCCTTAAAAATGCCGAGTTTTTATTATTGCTTCCAGCGCCATAAAGGGCTCCTTTATAACTACTGGTTTTCTTTTCAATTTTGATAGGTGTCAAAAGATTTTCGGTATCAATATACTCTTCTATATTAGTGTTTAATGATTTATTAATCCTATTGATTACTGCTCTTCTGGTATCTTTCACCATTGTTTCCCAATCCTGACCCGAGTTAGGAGGAACATTAACCATTACAAACCAATTTTCACAGCCATCGGGAGCATGGTCAGCATCTTCTTTAGAGCTAATGTTTACATAGACTGTTGGATCAGAGGGAACTCTTTGATGATCAAAAATATCCTTAAACTCCTCTTCATAATCACCAGAAAAGAAAATATTATGAAGGTCGAGCTGTTTAAATTGATTTTTTATACCCCAATAAAAAATCAATGCAGAACTTGATCTTTCCTGAGATAGTGTTTTTTCAGGAGCCTTTTCTTCTCTAAGTAATTTTCTATATGTGGGTACAATATCCATATTTGAGATAACTGAATCTGCATAGTATTCATTTTCATGTGTTGATACTCCCTTAGCTGAATTGTTTTCTATCAGGATTTTAGTAACCGGACAATTAAAGTGAAACTTTACTCCTTTTCTTTTTGCAAGTTCATATAGTTTCTCAACTATAGAATACATACCACCAGCTGGATAAAACGTTCCAATATTATATTCTAAATGAGGTATCATAGACATAATACCCGGAGTTTTATAAGGGGATGACCCATTATAGGTTGCATACCGATTGAATAGTTGTACTAATCTAGGGTCACTAAAATAAGACCTATTTAGCTCATCCAAAGTTTGAAATATATCCAAATCAGTAGTTGAAGCCAGTGCTTTAAGTGTTTTGAAATTTAGAAAAGTATCAACTTTATGAAGAGATCGCTCTATAAATAAAGGTGAAGTTATTTCATATTTTCGTTTGCTGGACTGCAAATATTCAAGGACCGTTTTAGCATTAACTCTGAATACCTCTGTTATTTCATCTATAAATTTGTTTTTATTATCCCACGCTGTAAAAATGGTGCCATCATCAAAAAAATACTTACAATGAACATCTTTCTTTAAATAATTGAAATGGTCTCTTGGATTCTCTCCTGATATCTCAAAAAGTTCATCTACTAGCTGGGGCATTGTGAATAAGGAAGGTCCTGCATCAAAATAGAACCCATTTGATTGAACTCGTCCCAACTTTCCGCCTGGTGTGGAGTTAGCCTCAAAAACATCAACATCATACCCTTTAACGGCAAATCTGATAGCAGCAGCCAATCCGGCAATCCCTGACCCTATAATTATTGCTCTTTTAGACATAATTGAGAGAACCTCTCAAAGCCTCTATTGTTTAGAGTTTATACGATTAATGTATTCTTCAAAATATATTTCAGGTTTACCTAGTTCTTTCCAGGTATTTTCTGATTCAAATTTCTCCGGGTAGTTATTTAAGGCTTTGATAATTTTATGAACGAAATTCATTTTGGAAGAAAATATTCCCATGAACCAAAGAATCCATAAAGGTGTTTTCTTTATTTCCAGATTCTTCTTTTTGTAATTTTTTTTATAGATATCTGCTGCCTGATCAATTGTAAAAGCTTCCAGGCCCTGGACCGGATAATGTTTATTTTCATTAAGTAGCTTTTTAAATGAATAGGCTACTTGTCTACCATAATCTTCTCCAGCAACAAAATACATTGGATATTTGGAGGTTCCAACCAACATTATTTTTCCGTCCTGGACGTAATCTCCCTTGTCAAAGTTCTCCATAAAGGATGAAGGATAGAAAATTGAGTAGGGGATGCCACTTGTCTTTATAGCTTGTATGGCACTTTCTTTGATGTCAAACGCCCACCAATGGAATCCGGATGTTTTATTGTAATTTTTAACCAATGAGGAACAATAACCAATTCTTTTTATTTCATGAATCTTTGATTGTCGAATAATACTTTGAACGCCTTCTCTTTCAGCCATCCAACTACCTTTTTTCTCATTAGCTTTAATGTTAAGATTCATATAGACAGCATCTGCTCCGGAAAGTGTGTTACTTATATCCTTTTCGTTTTTCAGGTCTCCGGAAATTAATTCCACAGAATCGGGAAGGAGTCTTTTTGCTTTATTTTCATCGCGAACTAAAGCTCTGATTTTAAACCCTTCCTTAATAAGTTCTTTTACAACCGGTACACCAAGCATTCCAGTGGCACCAAATACTGCAATAGTTTTGATCATAGATTTTCCTTTTCAGGAAGTTATCCCTTAATTATAAAAATACCAACAAGTAGGAGGGGGATAATAAAAAAAGCCTTCCGAAAGATTCTGCAGTATGAAGAGAAGTTACCAATGTCTATGAGGTACGAATCGGGATCGGAAGGCTCTCGTTAAATCTAAACCTATACTCAATGTAGAATTATTTATCTACCTATACATCCCCAAAATCGGGGGGTATTTGGTGATTAAAATGCCCATTATTTGCCTGAAATATAGGTTTCAAGGTTTTTAAGGCTCATTTCCATGATTCGTTTTCGTGATTCAATAGCTGCCCAGGCCATATGAGGGGTGATAATAATGTTATCGAGGTCTAATATAGGGTGATTTTTAGCTGGTGGCTCATTTTGGAGGACATCGAGAGCCGCCCCCGAAATAATATTTTCTTCAAGGGCTTGTTTAAGGTCCTTTTCGTTGATTAGACTACCTCGGGCTGTATTTATTAATAATGAGGTGGGTTTCATTTTTTTGAAAACCTCTAAGTTAAAAATATTCTCATTTTCTGCAGTTAGTGGTGCGTGAAGGGAGATTACGTCACTCTCTTTTACTAATGTATCAAAAGACACAAATTCAAACTCGCTATCTTTTTGAATTCTTGAATTATAACAAACTTTCATTCCAAGGGCAGCCGCTATTTTAGCAGTTTGTTTTCCAATGTTACCAAAACCATAGATGCCCATTACCTTATCTTTTAACTCGGTAACTGTGCCAATAGTATAAGAAAAATCATCTTGGTTTGCCCATTCATTTCTCAACACACTAAGGTGGTGACCTGCAACTTTATTTGTAATGGCTAACAGTAACGCTATAGAATGCTGCGCTACACCAAAAGTACCATACCCGGGAGTATTAGCTACTTTAATACCTTTTTTTTGGCAATGATCAAGATCTATATTGTTCATGCCAGTTGCGGTAACAGCAATAAATTCAAGGTTAGGAAGATTGTCGAGTACGTCTATGTTTAATATCGTTTTATTTACAACAAGGATATTTGCTTCTTTACATTTTTCAATGATTTGATCATCCTTTAGTTTATCATAAACTTCTATTTGCCCAAAATTTTTCCAATCGTCCCAGGAGAGGTCTCCAGGATTAAGTGTTCGACCGTCGGTTACAACTATTTTCAGGTTATTAGTCATAGTCGTTATAGGTATGGAATACAAATTTACAGGCTCTGAAGAAAAATAAGATTGTTGTTAAAAACAATATGAGTGATGCAGCTACTAGTGCCTGATGTTTTGGCTCATAATATCTGATATCATCTCTTTTCTTTATTCTTTTGAAGAATGGTTGCTGATCAAAAATAAATACATCAAAAAAGAATTTCGTTCTGTCTAAGAACTCATTAAAGAATATACGAGTATTTATCTTTCCTTGTACTGAAACACTTAATGGTAAAATTTCATAATATCTGGCCATAATTATGAGTTTGTCCATCTGGTATTTACTTCCAACGAAAATCACACGTTTATTCCTATTGTATTTTATGAAATTTACCAGCCCATCATAGAGGGTTTTGTCCTCATGATTTAGTTTGATGTATTTTTCCTTTACTCCGGTTTTTTGAGAAATTTCTTTAATGACAAATTCTGTGAAAGTTGAATCTGTTAATGAATCACTGATAATGTAAAAGTATTTAACGTGGCTACTATCATAGACAGAAATCGCAGCATTTGTAATTTCTTTTATATTGTGCCATGTTTCTTCATCAGATTCATTTAGTCCTTTTTTGATGGTGACAACTGTTGGATATCGGCCATTTTTTAATTCCTTATATTCATAACTTTTCTTAACCTCGTAAGCCATAAGAATCAGGTTACAAAAAATCAGGATAGCGAAAAATGTCAGAACTGAGGTAGTTAGTTTGTGTAGTAGCCAAAATCCAATTCTTTTACTTTGCTTGTTCGTAACAATATGCTGCCTGAAAAACAATTCAGTAAAAATTGAAATCAATGACCACAATAATGTAATTCCACTTGCGATGGCAATAATTGCGAGGTTGTTCCAGGAATCGGCATGCTGGGAATAATTTGATATTCCTGACCATATCGAGAATTCATCAATTAACTCGCGTGGAACTGTAGAAATAGTGTCACTGGAATATAATATTACCAACAAAATCATCGTGGTAATGAATATGAAAACCAGATTAATAAAAAAGTTTAGGGCTATCTTGGGCAGATCAGACATCTGTCAAATGTTTAAAAATATTGCTAAAATATAATTTTTTATTTAAAAATCAACATTATTTAAAGTAACTCATTAGCTAAATTAGCTAATTCTGATCTTTCTCCTTTCTCCAGTGTAATATGAGCATATAAAGGATGATCTTTTAATCGATCAATCAAGTAACTCATACCATTACTTTGTGAATCCAGGTATGGAGTATCAATTTGTCTGATGTCACCGGTGAATATAATTTTTGTGTTTTCTCCTGCTCTGGTAATAATTGTTTTAATTTCATGAGGAGTCAGGTTTTGAGCTTCATCCACGATAAAAATTATATTAGAAAATGACCTGCCTCGAATATAAGCAAGAGGTGTGATCATTAGCTTTTCTTTATTAACCATTTCTGTGATTCTTATAAACTCCTTATCTGTTTCATTCCATTGATTTTGAATGAATTTTAAGTTGTCCCAAAGAGGTTCCATATAAGGGTTTAGCTTACTTTTTATATCTCCAGGGAGGTATCCGATATCCTTGTTTGACAATGGAACAATAGGTCGGGCCAGATATATTTGCTTATAATCTCTGCGTGATTCTAATGCAGCAGCAAGAGCTAAAAGAGTTTTCCCTGTTCCGGCCATTCCTTGAATTGAAACTAGTTTAATTTCCGGATTTAGAATTGCATGGACAGCAAAAGTTTGTTCTGCATTTCTGGGTTTTATCCCATAGACAGGTCTTTTTTCTACCCTCTCAAGGCATTTGTCTATTGGGTTGTAATAGGAGAGGACTGAACCTGAATCACTTTTTAAAATTGAATATTCGTTATCTATTGGCTTTTTTTCGAAGATGTCTTCCCATGGAATGCTTTCATTTTGATGTAAGGCATCGATAATTTTATTGTCTATTCCTTCGTAAGATTTTTTTCCGGTATACAATGTGTTTAAGTTAGATACCTTTCCTGTTTCGTAATCTTCAGCAACCAGTTCAAGAGATTTTGCTTTTAGTCGTAGGTTTATATCCTTGGTGATGAATATTACGTTCATGTCCTTTTCAGTTTCCTGTAGCTTTAATGCTGCATTAAGGATTTGATGATCGTGTTTATTGTCATTAAAAATTTTTAATGCGTTCACCTTACTATCCAGATCCATCAACACCTTGAAACTTCCTTTTTTCGAGCCTTTACCAGGCTGAAGAGGTATCCATTCATCAAGTTTGTGCCCTTTAGCTAGTTTATCAAGTAGTCTAATGAACTCCCGGGCTTCAAAATTTAAGGTATCATTACCCTTTTTGAAATTGTCAAGCTCTTCAAGCACGGTAATAGGAATAGCTACGTCATGTTCTTCAAAATGCATTATAGCATCGTGGGCATATAAAATTACTGATGTATCAAGAACAAAAACTTTTTTTGGAGAAGGTTTCTTTTTAGCCATAAGGAAAGACGGATCTAGTAAAAAAATTCTTTCCTTTTAAGTTATAAAAAGAGGTAGTAAAAGTATATTAATAATTGATGTTTTTTTTATCGTAATGCCTTCTCATTGGCTAGCTTTTGGTTGGCAAGTTTGTAAACATCCTCTTTATCAGAAGGATAGATCTCAAGAACTCCAGCAAGCACTAATGTGACTAAAATTTTTGATGCAGGCACTTTTGGTAATCCGGCCTCTCTCATGTATTCCCTAAGTGTTACTTTTTCATGATCAGCCAGGTAATTCATAAGTATTCGTTCATTTTCACCGTATTCAAACCATACATCTCTCTGGCTATTTTGCAGTTTAATTACTTCAAGTACCTCTCTGCTTGCCTGAATGCTTCTGTCTTCAACTCTGACATATGCACGTCCGAATTTTTGACCAGGTTTTTCTAGTGCATAATGGGGTTTTCTTTTGCTCTCTTTTATATCATAGCATAAGATGGTTTTATTGTCAAAAGTAGAAACTGACTCCAGACTATAGTTGAGCTTGGGGCGAATTAGTTTGGCGATCGCCCCTTCCATCTCATATATATCTTCTTCCGGATATTTCAACCCACTAAGTTCTTTCTCATCGCTAACGCCAATAAATAATTTCCCACCTGAGGTATTGGCAAAAGCAACAATCTCTCTGATAATTTTCTCAGGGTGATTGACTTTCTTTTTAAACTCAATATGTTGTCCTTCTCCCTGACGGACAAGGTTTTTTAAGGTCTTAATATCCATCTTATAAATACCTGATTTAAAAAAGCAGGCGTAAATCTAAAATAAATAGCTCAATTAGATGTCTTCATCGTCATCATATTTGTCAAGATCATCCATACTAAACATACTGCTTAACAGATCTCCAAATGTGTGTCCTTTGATCAGTTTTTTCTTGCTTAACATACTATATTCTGCAAGACCGTGAAGCGCAAATTCCATGAAGAGAAACTTTTCATCTTCTGAAAGTCCTTTTATATTATCATCTACTAATTTTTTTAAGCCCGGTACTGAGTTTAGTTTTTCTCTATAATCACTCTCAGATGCTTCATTAAGAATATCTATACTATTACCACCTCCAAACCATTCTGTCAGTGATTTGTAAGGGTTACCTTCTTTCAGTTTTCGAGTTTGTTCAGGATCAGGGAAATAATTTCTGAATTGTGTACGAATAGCTTTTCCTATCATGTTTTGAGCTACAATTACTGGTCCTTCCTGTTCCCCTTCATAAACTAATTCAACCTTGCCGGTAATAGCAGGGATAATCCCATTAATATCGCTAATTCTGGAGGTAGCTTGTGATACTCCTGATCGTATTTTTCTGAGTTCGGCTGTGCTAACCAGATTTTCAAATGCTGTAATAGTTAATCGGGCTGAAACTCCACTTTTTACATCCACATATTCACTTTTTCTTGCTTCTACAGCCACTTGTTCTACCAAATCTTTAATTAACTCCGGAATTATAATGTCATTTTTCTGATCGTCTGCCAATCGTGCTTCCTGAGCAGTAATATGTTTACTTGTTTCAATCGAATCAGGATAGTGAGTTATGATTTGACTACCTATTCTATCTTTAAGTGGTGTTACAATGCTACCTCTATTTGTATAATCTTCTGGGTTAGCAGTGAAGATAAATTGTATGTCTAAAGGTAGTCTTAATTTAAATCCTCTTATTTGAATATCGCCTTCCTGAAGGATGTTGAATAATGAAACCTGAATTCTTGCCTGGAGGTCAGGGAGCTCATTGATTACAAATATACCTCTGTGAGATCTTGGAATGATGCCAAAATGAATGACTCGCTCATCAGAATAAGGAAGCTTGAGAGTAGCTGCTTTAATTGGATCTACATCACCAATAAGATCGGCTACCGATACATCCGGAGTAGCTAGTTTTTCACTATATCTGTCCTCCCTTTTGAGCCACTTTACAGGAGTATCATCTCCTTTTTCTTTGATAATATCTTTGGCCTTTTTACTTAACGGTGAAAGCGGGTCGTCATTCATTTCACTTCCTTCAACTACCGGAATCACTGCATCAAGAAGGTTTATCATTTGACGGGCTATTTTAGTTTTAGCCTGTCCACGAAGTCCGAGAAGATTTATATTATGTCGTGATAATATGGCTCTTTCTATCTCAGGAATTACGGTATCTTCATACCCCCAGATGCCTTCAAATACATTTTCATTATTATTTAATTTATTAATCAGGTTTGACCTGAGTTCATCTTTTATTGATCTCGGCGTATAACCGGATTTTTTTAATTCACCAAGAGTGGTGATCTTCATAAGTTCTTCAGGAGAAAGGTCAAAATAGGCCATATCTATACTTCTTAAAACTGTTTTCTTTTATTTCGTCTGTAATCTTCAAAAATGAGGTCGCCCAATCCTTTCAAGCTTGAATAATAGGCATTGCCTTGATTTGCCATTGTAAATTCCCTGACAAATTCCTGTAACCAGGGGTCAGTAGCAATCATAAATGTTGTAATTGGAATGTTTAATTTTCTGCATTGAACAGCAAGGTCGAGCGTTTTGTTTAGTATTTTTTTATCTAAACCAAAGCTGTTTTTGTAATATTTGATACCAACTTTCAGGCAGGTAGGCTTACCGTCAGTGATCATGAAGATCTGTTTATTCTTATTTTTTCGTCTTCTTAGGATGTCCATTGCCAGCTCAAGCCCCGCAACAGTATTGGTATGGAAAGGACCAACCTCCAGGTATGGTAAATCTTTAATTTCGATTTGCCATGCATCATTTCCAAATACGATAATATCAAGGGTATCCTTTTTGTATTTAGTAGTAATAAGTTCTGCAAGAGCCATTGCAACTTTCTTTGCCGGAGTGATTCTGTCTTCACCATACAATATCATTGAGTGTGATATATCGATCATCAAAACTGTAGATGTCTGAGTTTTATACTCGTTTTCTACAATTTCAAGGTCTCCTTCAGTTAACATGATATCACCGAAACCGTGATTGATTTGGGCATTTCTAAATGATCCGGTAAAGTCTATTTGATCAGGGGTATCTCCAAATCTGAATTCCCTTCTATCAGTTCCTCTTTCATCACCCTGTCCGGAATGAGGAGTATGGTGATTACCTTGTCCTCTCTTTTTGAGCTTTCCGAAAATTTCTTCCAGCGCATTTTTTCTAATAGATTGCTCTGATTTGCTTGTTAGGCTAATTCTACCAGTATTATTATCTTCAGAAATGTATCCTTTCTTTCTAAGGTCTTCGATGAAATCGCCCATTCCATAATCATCATCAGTTAAATTATAATGTTTATCAAGGTTATTCATCCAGTTTAAGGCTTCCGAAACATCTCCCGAGGTGTAGACCATCAATTCGAGGAAAATTTTCAGGAGCTGGTC
Organism: Marinigracilibium pacificum; assembly: GCF_012926615.1. GTDB lineage: Bacteria > Bacteroidota > Bacteroidia > Cytophagales > Cyclobacteriaceae > Mangrovivirga > Mangrovivirga pacifica. The sequence goes on from NZ_JABBNU010000012.1 coordinate 36,169, forward strand.
AAATTTTTGACCGCCTTGAAGTGGATCAGGTTTATAGTCAGAAAATCGATACCCAAGCATAGTAAATCAGTTTACTTAATTTAAACTAATAAAAAATCGAATAGTTACAAGAGGGATCTTTTTATTCAGAAAATGTTCGAAATGCATAAAAACCTTATGTCTATTTGGAAAATGTAGAATATTCCTTTAATTAGAATATATTTTTTGACATTTTAGCGTTTTAATTACGACACGATTAGAAATTTTTGTTTAATTACAGCCTCTTTCAATAGGAAGAGCAGCCAACAAAATTAGAGTTAAAAATGAAGAGAGTAAAGAAAGTAGTCGCTCTTAGTGCAGCATTTGCATTATTTTTTATTAGTATGAGTTGCACTCAATATACTTGTCCTACTTATACAAAAGTGGATACTGAAAAGTCTGTGGAAAAGACAGTCGACGCTTAATTTTTCCAGAATTCAACCGGGTCGGGATACATAAACTTATACCCCCATTCAGTAATTAGCTTATTACCGGATACTTTTCTGTGTTCGGAAATTTCTTCGCCATTAAATGGTGGAAGTGTAATGTTATTATCCCTGGCGCTGGATTTTAGTACTTCTATTCTTTCAGGATGTTGTGGTGACACTGCATTGTAAATACCTGAATGATCTTTTGTTATAGCTAACGAAATGATATTGACTACATCGTCTCTGTGAATATAGTTTACAGGAGAATGATCAATATTTAATGATTCCCTCTTGACATAATATTTGGCAGGAAACCTATCATACCCCATTAATCCACCTAAGCGTAAAATCAAATTGGAGCTATTGTCATTGCTGACTATTGATTCTGCGGTTTCGAGTATAATTTGTTTGTTACTCTCAGATTTGAATTTGCTATCCTCTGTCCAAATGCCATTTTCATCCGGATATATACCAATAGAGCTTAATAAAATAATGCTTTTAAGCTTAGGACTTCTAGGTCTTATGTTTTTAGTCAGGTACTCAACAGATCTGATATAATTGTCTCCATTACCTGATTTTGTTCCTGCAGGAATAGAAATAATCAGAAAATCATTGCCAGTTAGAAAGTCAGTATTTTCAACCTCGGGGAGGTCTAGGATGTAGCCATTGATCCCATAGTCGGATAGTGAATGAATATTTGATTCGCTTCTGGTAGAACCTTTTACAATGTGACCTGATTTAGCCAGGCTGGCTCCTAAAGCTTTGCCAATCCATCCACATCCGGCAATGGCTATGGTTAAATTATTTTTTTTCAACGGTTCCAAATACGTGATCCCAAAAAGGAGATGTTACACCAAAATTCACTTTATCATTGTAATGGTGAACCAGGTGGTGCTTCCACCATATTTTTAGGAAATTTTTTGGTGGTTTATAAATATGAGTTATTGCATGAATTATTAAATATCCTGCATAAGACATTAAGAAACCTGCCAAAAAGGAAAAACTATAATCATTTAAGATAAGCCTGAATAAAAGAAATAGTATTATCGCAGTAACAATACTCATAATTGGAGGCATTGCCAGAAAAGATTTTTGCTTTGGGTAGTCATGATGAAAAGTATGTCCCTGCTTAAGAATGGATTCAGACTTAGCATGATATACTTCCTTATGGACAACATATTCCACCAAGGTAAACACCACAACACCAGTAAGGAAAATCAGAGTAGTGGTAAGTACCGGGATGTCCGTTGTTCTGGCGGCATAAACTAATAGGCCTGCTGCGGTGATGATGAAAATTGAAATTGGCACTGCAATATGAGACTTCCGTAATCTTTCCAGAATCGGGTTCTCAAACATTTTGGCAGTTTGTTGTTGATCCTCCAACTTACTGCTTACTTTCAAGTTTTCCTCCATGTGGTTGGTTTGATTGGTGTATTACAAATTTATACGGCTGTCTTCTTATTCAAAAATTGTTTATAGAAATATTCATATTTTGGTAATATATTTTTTATTTCGAACTCTTTTGCCCTTTTCAATGCATTTTTCTTGAAAAGTCCGAGATTTTTAGGATCAAGTATCTCCAGAGCCTTTTTGGTCATTCCCTCAATATCACCAACATCACAAGTAAATCCCGTAACTCCATTGATATTTAATTCTGGAAGACCTCCAGCATTTGTACTTAAAACTGGTACTTCACAAGCCATAGCTTCAAGAGCTGCCAGGCCAAAACTTTCTTTTTCGCTAGGCATGACAAAAAGATCTGCAACGGAAAGAATTTCTTCAACAGCATCAAGTTTCCCTAAAAATCTGATGTCGTTACAAGCACCTAATTCTCTACATAGGTTTTCGATGCTAGTACGTTCAGGGCCATCCCCTACTAGTAAGAGTTTTGCAGGAATTACTTTTCTGACATTATCAAAGATTTTGACAACATCTTGAACTCTTTTTACTTTCCTGAAATTGGAAGTATGGATTATCAATGCTTCATTTTCAGGGCAAATGGCCTTTCGGAAATGGTCTTTTTTCTGCTTTTTAAACCTTTCAAGATCAATGAAGTTAGGAATCACCTCAATTTCTTTAGTTATTTTAAAGTGAGCATAAGTATCTTCCTTCAGATCCTGAGATACTGCCGTAATTCCATCTGACTGATTTATAGAGAAGGTAACTACTGGCTCATATGTCGGGTCTTTACCAACTAAAGTTATATCAGTTCCGTGCAATGTGGTGATTACTGGAATGTGAATTCCTTCAGTTGCCAAAATTTGCTTTGCCATATATGCGGCAGAAGCATGTGGTATAGCATAATGGACATGGAGAATGTCCAGATTTTCATATTTAACCACATTTACTAGCTTACTAGCCAATGCAAGTTCATAAGGGGGATATTGGAATAAAGGATAAGCCCGGATATCAACTTCATGATAATATAGGTTTTCATTGAAGAAGTCCAGTCTTGTTGGTTGCGAATAGGTGATGAAGTGTACGTGATGTCCTTCCTGTGCCAGTGCCTTACCCAGTTCGGTAGCAACTACTCCACTACCTCCGTAGGTCGGGTAACAAACTATTCCAATATTCATGTTTATTGTTTTTTTAGAATAAACTTTAAAAGCTGCACAATGGTTACATGAATTTGTCAGCTTTTGTATTTCTCGTATGCAAATATAGATTCATAGATTACGTCTTGAATGCGTGTTCTAATGTCGTTACGCATTAAGGTCCAGTTAGATGCATCGGGATAAATTCTGTTACTCAAAAAAATGTAAACCAGATCAAATTCAGGATCAACCCAAACGGTTGTTCCTGTAAAACCATTATGTCCATATGTTTTTAATGAGCAATATCTTGATGTCGGAGAATATTTTTCTTCTTCAGCCGGCTTATCCCATCCTAGTCCTCTTCTGTTATCTTCAAAATGTGGCTGACTAAATTCATTGATTGTATTACTTCTTAAATAGCGGTACCCGCCATATACACCTCCATTGAGATTCATTTGTAAAATTACAGCCAGCTCATGTGCTGTTGAAAAAAGACCGGCATGACCTGCAACTCCTCCCATAAGGGCGGCACCTTCATCGTGAACAAGACCATGGATCTGGGTATTCCTGAAATTATTATCAAATGCAGTAGGAGCTATAATCTCTTTGTTAAGTGTTGTTGAAGCAAGATAACATGTCGTTCCCAGCCCCATAGGTGTATAAAAGTTCTGATATAAAAAATCTTCAATCGGCTGGTTGATAATCGATTCGACAAGCCTATGCATGAAAATGAAAGTCAGATCACTGTATTTGTAATCATACTTTCCATCCTTTTTTTTTCTCATTTCAGAATCAATGGTCCAGTGCCAGATACTGTCGGGAAGTGATTTATGACCGTATAGTTTGTCTGAAACCATCAGTGGGTAATCCTGACTTGGACGTTCAGAATAGAGTTCAGGTATGAGCTTTTTATCCTGCATGGTTTTTACCCAGTAGGGGATAAATGATTTTAATCCTGCTTGATGAGAAAGCAGGTCCTTAATCACAATCTGACCTTTGTCCTTCCCCTGAAGCTCAGGTAAGTAGTTGTCAAGAGTGGCATTAATGTCAATTAAGCCATAATCATGTAGAAGCATTACTGCTTGAAGAGTGGCTACCACTTTTGTAACTGAAGCGATGTCATAAACAGTTTCATTTGTTACGGGAGTTAATGAATCATAGGTCATAAAGCCATAAGCTTTTTCAAATATGATCTTTCCCTTCCTTGCTACTAAAACCTGGCATCCTGGTGTAGCCTGGGTGTGGATTGCTTCTTTAGCTATGTCATCAATTTTAGCCAGAACTTTAGAGTCCATACCGGCATTTTCCGGAACATCAAAACCTAGCCTGTTTAATGATGTTGTTTTAACTCCGGTACCCTGTTTAAATTTTGGAGAAGCTGTAACCGGAAGTCGTCCTTCTGCGTCGATTGCTCCAAAAATAACCTGAGGTGCTATTTCCTGAGTCATGCTATTGTCTTCATAAGTACAGATGACATTTTCGAAGTCTTCAAATTGACCAAGGGAATATGGAGAACCAAAAACTGTGACGATTACTTTAGTTTCTTTAGCTATACTTTTGATTAATTCAAGGTGGTCACCGTAAATTCCGTAGTTAGAATTTTTTCTATCGCTTACCTCATGGTATCCAACAATAACTACGTCATATTTTGATAATTCTGTCTTCAGCTCATTAAACAGGGTATTTCCACGGCCGGTTTTAGGTAGCTGGTAATGGTCTATTTTTGCGTATTTTGATAAATATCTCTGAAAGGTATTTTCTCTGGAAGGACCAACTACAAGTGATGCTATTTTAGTGTTTTCAAGTTGCTTAACCGGGATATTACCTTTTTCGTTAGAAGCAACAGTCATGGCTCCACTGTAGATTCTTCTTCTAACCTTGATGGCTTCAGCACTGAATAGCTTCTGATCCAGATTTTCTGTAGTTGCAGGAGTATAATTATTTAATCCCACCAAATATTTAGCTTTTAGAACCTTTTTAACACTGTAATTAATTCTTTCTTCGGTTAGATCTCCTGAATTTATTGCTTCAACAATTTTTTTGATTCCAATTGCTACATCTTCAGCAAACAATAAAATATCATTTCCTGCCTGAAGCGCTTTTACTTCAACCTCACCAGGCTGATAAAATTTTGCCACACCTTGCATATTCAAGGCATCGGTAATGATAAGTCCGTTAAATTTAAGTTCTTCTTTTAACAGATTTGTAACAGTGTTTTTAGATAAGGTTGTTGGAGTATTGAGCGATGCTTCAAGTTCAGGTACTTGTAAATGAGCGACCATCACGCCCTGGGCACCTTCATTAATAAGTAGTTTAAAAGGAAATAACTCAACGCTATCGAGTCTGAACATGTCATGCTTGATGACAGGTAAAGTAAGGTGTGAGTCTTTGTCAGTGTCACCATGACCAGGGAAGTGCTTTGCAGTAGCAATAATATGGTTATCCTGCAGACCTTTCATATAAGTCATGCTTTTCAAGGCTACATTTACCCTGTCTTCACCAAAAGCTCTTTTTCCGATTACCGGGTTGCCTGGATTATTATTAATGTCTGATACAGGAGCAAAATTTATATGGACGCCTACGGCTTTACATTGACGGGCTATTTCAGCACCCATATCGTAAACATGTTGATTTTGACGTAATGCCCCGATCGTCATTTGTTTCGGAAATGTAAAAGTTGAATCCAGTCGCATGCTTAGGCCCCATTCATAATCTGACCCGATTAATAACGGGACTTTGGCTTCGCCTTGAAGCCTGTTAAGCATATGAATTTGTCTGCCAGGGCCACCTTGCATTGTAATCAGACCACCGATTTGATATTCTGTAACCATTTTGTCTAGAAATTTTTGATGGTCACCGCCCTTGTTTGAGTATGCGGCAATCATAAATAGTTGTCCAATGCGCTGCTCGAGCGTTAGCGAATTAAAGACACTATCAACCCATTTATCCTGAGCCTGGACGTCTTCAGCGGCAAGCGGATCCTGGGCTTTTAAAGAAAAAATAGTTAACAGACTTAGTAAAAAATACAATCGGAACTTTTTGCTCATGGTGGCGTTTTACAAATTATGTATTCAACAAATTTAAACCTAGATTTGCATTTTGTGAATTTAGGCAATTGACAGCGTAGAAGAGAAATCTTTTACCTAAATTTATTATCTAACGTAAGTGTTTAGACAGGATTATGGCAAATATTCCTTTTTTTGGTAAGAAAAAGCCAAGATATAAGCGTTTTGACTATCAACCCCGGATTTATGATCCTGTAAAGGAAAGGATAGAAAATAAACGAAAACAATATCTTGCTGATATAAATAACCCCGAGGTTTCTAAAAGGCCTGAAGACAGAAAAGCTTTCAGGTTACAATTAGAAGAAAATCTTCGTAGGCATAAACGAAATGAACTTAGAGCTCAGACAATTCGTTGGGTAATTATTTTATTAGTTATTAGTATCGGTTGGGCCTGGCTTGAATGGGGAAATAAGGTTTTTACTTATATTGGATGGGCAATTATACCTATTTATCTTATTTATAGGTTCAGAAATATTTTTAAAAGTAAAGAATAAGCATGTCAGATATTATTCAGCTTCTTCCTGATGCAATTGCCAATCAAATTGCAGCTGGAGAAGTAGTTCAACGACCTTCATCAGTAGTAAAGGAATTGTTAGAGAACTCGATTGATGCCGGTGCCGATCATATTACATTACATGTGAAGGAGGCAGGCAGGGCTTTAATCCAGGTTATCGATAACGGGTGTGGTATGACTAGTACTGATGCGAGGATGAGCTTTGAACGACATGCTACTTCAAAAATCAGAAAGTCTGATGATCTGTTTAATATCAAGACAATGGGGTTCAGAGGAGAAGCTATGGCCTCGATTGCTGCTGTTGCCCAGGTGGAAGTAAAAACCAAAACTCCTGACCAGGAAATTGGTACAATCATAAATATTGAAGGGTCGGAGATAAAGAAGCAGGAACCAACTGCTTGCAGTGAAGGAACGACAACTTCGGTAAAAAATCTGTTTTATAATGTTCCGGCGAGAAGGAATTTCCTGAAGTCAAATGCAGTGGAGATGAAGCATATCATTGAAGAATTTCAGCGTGTTGCTTTAGCTCATCAGGATAAAACCTTCGTATTGTATCAAAATGATATGGAGCTATTTCACCTAAATGCCGGCAAATTATCTCAGCGTATAATTGGTATTTTCGGAAAGAAATATCAAGAGCAATTGGCTGCTTGTGAGGCAGAAACTGACTTTGTTTCGGTTAAAGGGTATGTTGGAAGGCCAGAAAGTGCAAAAAAGACCAGAGGAGACCAGTATTTTTTTGTTAATAAACGATTTATCAAAAGCCCTTACCTAAACCATGCGGTGACAAGGGCATTTGAGCAGCTTATCCCTGAAGGAAGCTTTCCATTTTTCGTGCTTTTCATGGATATCGATCCTAAGCATATTGATATAAATGTACATCCTACAAAAACTGAAATTAAGTTTGATGATGAGCGAGCAGTGTATGCTGTTATTCATGCGGCAGTAAAACAAGCTTTGGGGCTACATAATTTTTCTCCATCACTTGATTTTGATATCGATGTTAATTTTGATTCAGCTGCAGAAAGAAGAAGCTCCGGTCAATCAATATATTCAAGTAGTATAAATTCATTCTCCGGAAAGTCGACATCTTCCAGAGAGAGTAATAATCTCAAAAATTGGGATAAATTGTTTGACTCTGCCCAATCCGAGGCGATTCCTAAGCTAACAGAAGAAGAGAGAAAATTACAGGGAGATATCAGAAGGTCAGCATTAAATTTTGATGACTTTGATGATCGTGATGAGCAAATTGAGCAAACGCAAGCTATAACTTTTGAAAGTAAGGTCAGTAAAAATATCGAACAACAAAATGAGAAGTTTGAAAGTGTTTCAGTATTTCAGCTGCATAATCAGTATTTAATTACTCAGGTGAAATCCGGAATGATGCTGATTGATCAACAGGCTGCTCATGAACGAATTTTATTTGAGAAATATCTATTGTTGGCAGAATCTGGAAATTCAGGTTGTCAGCAATCGCTTTTTCCACAGACCATAGAGATGAATCCAGCAGATTTTTCTTTGTATCTTGATCTGGAGGAGGAAATAGCCAGACTTGGGTTTCAGATTGATGTCTTTGGTAAAAATGCACTAATAATCAGAGGAGTGCCAACAGATCTGGCTGATAGAAATGAAAAAGATTTGTTTGAGGGGATTCTTGAGCAATTTAAAAACTATCAGGCAAAGCTCGATATTCCTGTAAGGGAAAAGCTGGCCAGGTCACTGGCAAAAAGATCTTGCTTAAAAAGAGGTAAGATGATGCAGAAAGAAGAGTGTGAATCATTGATAAACCAGCTTTTTGCATGTAAAAATCCTAACTTCACTCCTGATGGAAAGACAGTTTTCAGATTACTTTCCCTTGAGGAGATCGCACAATTGTTAAACTAAAATAAAACTATGTTCGGAAGATTAACACCAGTTGTTAAGAACCTATTATTGATCAATGTTCTGGTATTTTTTGCCGCTATTGTGATCAATTCATACTTCAGAGTTGATATAAATGACTACCTGGGGCTTTATTATATTAAATCAGATAATTTTAAGCCTTTTCAGTTTGTTACATATATGTTTGCTCATGCCTTTATGAATGGCAATAGTATTTATCTATGGCATATCCTGGGTAATATGTTTGCATTATTCATTTTTGGTCCGAATCTGGAACGAACATGGGGGCCTAAAAACTTCCTGATCTATTATATGGTCTGCGGAATTGGAGCCGGTCTTATTCAAACAGGGGTAATGTACGCTGAGGTCAGACCAATAGAAAAAGGGTATGAAAATTTTATTAGTGCACCTACACCTGAGAATTTTGACTATTTTGTTCAAGAGCATGTGACGCTGGATACATATTTTAAAGAAGTAAGCAATGGGCGTGGATTTCGGGTAGACAGGGTTAGAATATTTGATCTGAAAAATGCCTGGATGGATAACCCTGAAGAACTTGAATTTAGGAAACAAGCTATTGATGTTTCAAAAATTGTTTATGAACAATACGCTAATATTCCAACAGTAGGTGCATCCGGAGCTGTTTTTGGTATATTACTTGCTTTTGGTATGCTATTCCCAAATGTGGTGTTGATGCTGATATTTCCACCGATACCAATAAAGGCCAAGTATTTTGTCATGTTTTATGGTGCGTATGAACTATATTCAGTATTTCAAGCAGCGCCAAATGATAATGTAGCCCATTTTGCTCACATAGGAGGAATGCTTTTTGGCTATATTATGATCAAATATTGGAACCGATACGTATAAAAATCAGTAAATAATATTAAACGACGAGATGTTCAATTCATTTATAGATGATTTTAAGAATGCATGGAACCGCCCCAATAATGCGGTAATGCAATTGATATTCATTAATGTCATTATCTTTTTGGTAATGGCAGTACTTTGGGTATTGACTAGTATTACCGGTTTTGGAGATTTCGGTCAGAAAATTCTGATACAATTATTTTATATACCGGCTTCATTTGGGGAATTTATATATAGGCCCTGGACAATTATAACTTATGCATTTGCACATAACTTGGAGGATATATTCCATATTCTTTTTAATATGTTATTCCTCTACTGGTTTGGGAAATTGATTTTAGAATATTTGGGAAGCGACAGGGTAATTAGTATCTATATTAATGGTGCCATCGCGGGGGCTGTTTTATATCTTTTAGCATATAATTTTATTCCTTTTTATATCGAACGAACACCAGGTTGGGGAATGATAGGAGCTTCAGCAGCTGTAGATGCTATTGTTGTTGCAGCAGCCACCTTATTACCTAATTATACCTTTCATTTACTATTACTCGGGCCGGTCAGAATTAAATATATCGCTGCCTTTGTAGTAGTGATGTCGTTTATACAATCAACAGGTGGAAATGCGGGAGGAAATATTGCTCACCTTGGTGGGGCATTTATGGGATGGTTATATATAGTACAACTTCAAAAAGGAACTGATTTGGGCCGATGGGTATTTGCTGTAAGGTCATTTTTTATAGGATTGTTCAAGCCAAAACCTAAAATCAAGGTGACATATAAAAAGTCTGATACTACATCATCTTCTTCATCAAAATCAACATCTACATCAGGATCAAAAGCAGATAAAGCTTCTCAGGATGAAATTGATAGAATTTTAGATAAAATCAGTGAAAAAGGATATAGTTCATTATCCAAAGAAGAAAAGCAAAAACTATTTGACGCCAGTAAGAAATAATAATTTCCATGTCATTTAATCTTCAATCACATTACGAGCCCACGGGAGATCAGCCTACTGCTATTAAGCAATTGACTGAAGGGATAGTTAATAATGAACCGGCACAAGTGTTATTAGGTGTGACGGGTTCAGGAAAAACTTTTACTGTTGCGAATGTGATTCAGCAGGTTGATAAACCTACCCTGGTTCTGTCTCATAATAAAACTCTGGCAGCACAGCTATATGGAGAGTTGAAACAGTTTTTTCCTGAAAATTCTGTTGAGTATTTTATTTCATATTATGATTATTACCAACCGGAAGCATTTAATCCGGGAACGAATGTTTATATAGAAAAAGATCTGTCGATTAATGATGAGATCGAAAAACTTAGATTAAGTGCTACTTCAGCTTTACTTTCGGGAAGAAGGGATGTGATTGTAGTGGCATCTGTAAGCTGTATTTATGGTATTGGAAACCCTGATGAGTTTGGAAAGAATGTAATCAAGATAGCAGTTGGTGACAGGGTGCCACGAAGCCAGTTCCTATATGCTTTAGTCGATATTTTATATGCCAGGTCCGAAACAGAGTTTACTCATGGTAAGTTTAGAGTAAAGGGTGACACAGTAGATATTTTTGTTGCCTATGCTGATTTTGCTTACCGCATTTTGTTTTGGGGCGATGAGATTGAAGAAATTCAGCGTATTGATCCTCAAACAGGTAAGAAAATAGCTTCGGAAACCCGAATTACAATATTTCCAGCAAACCTGTTTGTAACCGGAAAAGATGTCTTGCAACAAGCCATCCATGAGATTCAGGATGACATGGTTAAGCAGGTTACATATTTTGAAAGGGAAGGACGATTTCTTGAAGCTAAAAGATTAAAGGAAAGAACAGAGTTTGATCTTGAAATGATTCGTGAACTGGGTTATTGTTCTGGAATTGAGAATTATTCAAGATATTTTGATAAGCGAAAGCCAGGTTCAAGGCCTTTCTGCTTGCTTGATTATTTTCCTGATGATTATTTAATGGTGATTGATGAAAGTCATGTTACTCTTCCGCAGGTAAGAGCAATGTGGGGAGGTGATAGATCACGTAAGATTAATCTTGTGGAATATGGCTTTAGACTACCGTCTGCCATGGATAACCGGCCTCTTGATTTTAATGAATTTGAATCAATGATCAACCAGATAATTTATGTTAGTGCAACACCTGGTGATTATGAACTTCAAAAATCAGAAGGAGTAATTGTTGAACAGCTTATCAGACCTACAGGACTTCTTGATCCTGAAATTGATGTACGCCCGAGTGGTGATCAGATTGATGATCTGTTGCATGAGATAATTGATCGGATAAAAATGAAAGACAGGGTTTTGGTTACTACTCTGACCAAGAGAATGGCTGAAGAGCTGACATTGTTTCTTGAGCGTGCCAATATAAAATGTAGATATATTCACTCAGAAGTTAAGCCTCTGGATCGTGTTGAGATTCTCAGGGAATTACGCTTAGGTGTTTTCGATGTTCTGGTTGGAGTAAACCTGTTAAGGGAAGGATTAGACTTACCGGAAGTTTCTTTGGTAGCTATTCTAGATGCTGATAAAGAAGGGTTTTTAAGAAATCAGCGTTCTTTGGTGCAGACCATTGGTCGTGCTGCAAGAAACGTTAATGGTAAGGTGATTATGTATGCTGACAAGATAACAGCAAGCATGCAATTAGCCATAGAAGAAACAAACAGAAGAAGAAGCATTCAGGAAGAATATAATAAAAAGCATGGGATCACTCCTCAAACAGTTGGTCGTGAGCGAGAGCAAGTACTAAACTCTACAAAAGTTGCTGATTCCAAGAAGGGAACCAAAAACTATTATTCAGGTCCTGAGGAGATGTCAGTTGCAGCAGACCCTGTTATTCAATACATGAATAAAGAACAGCTTGAAAAACAGAAGAATGCAACAATGAAAAAAATGGAGAAGGCAGCAAAAGAACTCGATTTCATGGAGGCAGCCCTTTTGCGTGATGAAATGATTGAACTTGAAAAACTTCTGGCAGAGAAAAAATAATCTTGGTTAGCTTCGATTTTTAAGTTATTTTGAAGAAAATCGAAAATCTAGCCATGAAAAGACGAAATTTTTTAAAGAATACCTTATCAGGTTCAGCGCTGGCAGGTGCCTTAGCATTTTTACCGGGCGGTAATATCTTTGGATCATCGCAAAAAGGAGATCGATCTCAAATCAATAAGTATAACAATTTTGAATTTCTGGAGTGGGACATCGACCGGATGAAAAAGTCAATGGAAACCGGTGAGCTTACTTCTATTAAGCTAACTTCAGCATATATAAACAGAATAAAAGAACTTAACCATGACGGTCCTTCATTAAATGCTGTTATTGCTATCAACCCTAAAGCAGAAGATCAGGCTCGCGAACGTGATGCTGAAAGAGTGGCAGGTAAGGTTAAAGGTCCAATGCATGGGATTCCGGTACTCATTAAAGATAATGTTAATTGTAAAGGAATGGCCACAACTGGTGGTTCATTAGCCTTAAGTAACCATACAACTGATAACGCCTTTATTATAGATAAATTAGAGGAGGCCGGGGCGGTTATTCTTGGGAAGGCCAACCTGAGTGAGTGGGCAAACTTCAGATCAACACGGTCATCTTCAGGTTGGAGCGGTGTTGGAGGCCAGTGCAAAAATCCATATTCATTAGACAGGAGCCCGTGTGGTTCAAGTAGTGGGAGTGGAGTTTCGGTAGCTGCAAATTTATGTGCGGTGGCTATTGGTACGGAAACCAACGGATCGATTGTATGTCCGTCTGGAATTAATGGTATTGTTGGCATCAAGCCTACTGTAGGGTTATGGAGTAGAGAGGGTATTATTCCGATTTCACATACCCAGGATACAGCAGGGCCAATGGCCAGAACGGTGAAAGATGCAGCAACCTTACTGGCAGCGTGTATTGGTAAAGATTCAAAAGATTCAGTAACGGCTGAAATTCCTGATAATATGGATATTCTTGGTGGCCTGGACCCTCTTTCATTAAAAGGTGCTAAGATAGGAATTGCAAGAAACTATATGGGTAGACACGGAGAGACTGATAAAGAAATTGAAAAGGCTATTCAAGTAATGAAAAATGCCGGAGCTGAGTTTATTGATATAGAAAATGTGCTTGGTGATGATGTTGGAGATGCAGAGATGACTGTACTTTTATATGAATTTAAGCATGATTTGAACAAGTATCTTCAAACATATAATGCTCCTTATAAATCATTGAAAGAACTAATTGAGTATAATAAACAACATGAGAGTTCCGAATTAAAGTGGTTTGGTCAGGAGATATTTGTGATGGCAGAAGAAAAGGGAGACCTTAATGAGCAGGAATATATTGATGCCTTAACTAAAATCAGGACAATCAGTCAGAAAAATGGTATTGATAAGCATATCGATGAACATGATTTGGATGCAATCATAATGCCTACTAATGCACCTGGATGGACAATTGACCTGTTATTAGGTGATCATGGGTATGCAGGGTCATCAGGTGTGGCTGCAATGTCAGGGTATCCGAATATTACCGTTCCTGCCGGTGAAGTAAAAGGAATGCCGATTGGATTATCATTTGTAGGCAAGGCCTGGACGGAGAAAAAGCTAATTGGACTGGCATACGCTTTTGAACAATTAACTAAAAAGAGAATGATCCCACAGTTTATGACATCAGTAAATAAGCCGGAATAACTTATTTAAGCAGTTTATAATTGCGATATTCCCATAAATGATAGCCGGTTGTCTTTCTTACAAATCGTTTGATTTTTTCTTTGAAGGACAATCGGCTATAACTTAAATCATGCTCAAATTTCCAGTTCTTTCTATTGATTCTGGATTCCATAACCTTTGGGTGAGTACCTTCGAATTTAGCCAGTGCATCTATTGTTGAATAATCAAATCCTTCATTTACAATACGTTTTTCAGATGCTTCTTTCCCCTTGTATAGTTTTACAAAGTTTTCAATTTTGGCAAGCATTTTCTTTGGGTCTTTTACCCAGCCATAATGATAAATGTATGCGTCGATAAGCTTAACCCGTAGCTTCTCATTATCATTTTTTCTAAACCCCTGTGCGTCTCTGTATGAATAAATCGAAGAGTCGTTTTTGATTATTCTAATTTCTCTTCTATACCAGTTTGATGATGTTCCGATATAATCATAAGAAGCATAAAAGTGAAGGTAGTTGAAAAGAAGCCCGTCAACTTTAGGGTTGTCTTTCCATTTTAACATAGCTTCGCGTACTGCCGGAATATACTTTTCATGTAATATTTCATCACCCTGAATGTAAAAACACCAGTCAGTATCAGGAGAGATTTCCTTAAAAGCCTTATTCGTTTCCTCTGCAAGCACTTTCCCACCTGCAGTCAGGTCCGGATCCCATACTGTATCAACTATTCTGATTTTAGGATCAATATTTTCAATTAATTTACGTGTTTCATCTTCACAATCACCTACGGCAACTACGACTTCATCACAAAGCGGAAGAATAGATCTTATTGCTTCCTCTATCGGATAGTCATATTTCACTGCGTTTTTTATGAATGTAAAACCAGAAACTTTCATAATCGTTTTTCTTTTATTCTTTTAATAGTCTTGAGAAGAATAGATGCAGAATTTTTAGATTGAAATTTAGTTTCAATTGTTTTTACTGCCATTTTTCCGAGCATTAGGCCCATTTCGGGGTCGTTTTTTAATTCCCTTATCATCGAAGCTATCTTCTCTGCAGAGTTTTCGATTGCAATAATATCCTTCCCAGGTGTAAATACCTCTTTTATAGCCATTGAATTTTTAGAAATGATAGGTTTTCCACAAGCAGCATACTTTAATATTTCTTTAGGCACCCCCATATTAGACCTTTTTGAATCACCAAAAATACCAATACATGCTGATGAATAATTAATGAATTTATTTAGTTCTTCATCAGTTTCGTAATTCATCATGTTTACATTTTTAAGATTTTTAGAGCTAATGAGTTTTAAGATTTTCACTTGTTCCGGGTGACTTCCCAAAAGATCAAATTTGAAGTTTTGACCATGAAGTAAGTTGGCAGCGTTGATAATTACCTCGATGCTATCCAGAGTAGCATTCTCTATAATCGTTACAATTCTAAAAAATTCATCAGGAGCAATGTTTTTTATTGGATGGTATTTAGAAGTATCTACCGCTGGAGGCATAACAATGATTTTTTGTGCTTTTACCCCCATTTTATTCATGAAATAGTGTTTGTATTGTTTGGTCTCGGTAAAAACCCTGTCAGCATATTTTAATGCCCGATAGTCTTTATAAAAACTATTTATTGCTCCAGGGGTGAATTTTATAGTTTCTTTTTCATCATATACTTTAGATAGGTATCTTGAAATTTCCGGATTGAACAAGACCGGTGCATTGCTGATTTTTTTTATTTGTTTAACATTATTGTGAGTAAACCCGGGTAGGAATACAGCGTCAACAGTTTTTGAAATTTCGGAGATCTTCTTTGCAGTATCCAGCTTTAGGGATTTGTAAGGTAGCGGGATGATTTTTGCTCCAATTTGCTTAAGTCCACAGATTAAATCTCTTGTGCGTTCATTATCAGGATGATAGTTTCCGGTTATGAGTATTTTCATTCAGTAAGCTTTATAAAAACTGGGGCAGAGCTTTACTTTAATATACATCTTTTATTTGAATTGTGTAAATGGATTTTTTGCAATCAAGATGAATGAACAGGGAATAGTTCAATATGATTTTGAATGAATTATATTTTGATCATGATGTAATAAAATAGTGGTTTTTAACGTGCCGTGTATTGTGATTTCTACCAACTAAAAAATTATTTTGCGTGCTCAAAAAATCAAAACGATCATGAAAAGAATTTTACTTTTTGGTGTACTTATTTTTTTAGGATTACAAGCTAATGCACAAAACACAAATTCATGGCTTCTTCATGCCGGACTAGATGTTATCAAAACTGATAACTATGGCTTATTTGAAAAAGCACAGTTAGGTTTTGAAGCCGATTATTTCCTTCGTCAGAATTTCACAGTTTCGGGTGGTGTTGAATTGTGGAGAAACTCGACAAGAGTAGCTCTTGGATTAAGGTTTTATCCTGTTAAGCCTGTATATGTTAGATTCAGAGGGTTAATCGGAGACTATTCTGATGTAAACCTTGGATTTGGTTATGCTCATCCAATTGGAAGCAATCTGAAATGGGATTTCATAGGGGATTATTATTTCGACCAAAGCGCATTTGCACTAAGAACTGGAATAAGTATTATATTATAAGAAATTGAAAGCGGCTCAGGCCGCTTTTTTTATGTTGTTACTCCCATCATTTTATCAAGAGAACGGTATTGAATAGCCTCGGCAAGGTGAGTAGGTAAAATATCCTTGCTTTCCTCGAGGTCAGCTATTGTTCTGGCTACTTTTAAGATCCTATCATAAGCTCTTGCAGAAAGACCTAGTCGCTCCATTGCTGTTTTTAGTAATTGCTTACCATCTTCATCAACATTACACATTTTTTTAATCAGCTGTGATGGCATCATTGCATTATTATGGATCCCTTCCATATCCTTGAACCTTTCCAGTTGAATCATCCTTGCATTAATGACTCTTTCCCTGATCGAAGAACTGCTTTCGGCCTTTCTACGGGCGGTCATCTGGTCAAACGAAACTGGTGTTACTTCAATATGGATATCAATCCGGTCGAGCAATGGACCACTAACTTTATTAAGGTATCGCTGAACTGCCATCTCAGAGTCCGGGTGGTTTTCTTCAGGGTTGTAGAAATCACCGGAAGGGCTAGGGTTCATTGAAGCTATTAACATGATGTTAGCAGGAAAATCAACAGTTGCCTTGGCCCGGGATATTGTTACTGCACGTTCTTCCAGTGGTTGCCTCATTACCTCAAGGACAGTTCTTTTAAATTCCGGAAGCTCATCCAGGAAAAGGACGCCGTTATGTGCCAGAGAAATTTCTCCTGGTTGAGGGTGGCCACCGCCACTGTTAAATTCAAAAGTAAATAATAAAAAACTTAATCCATTAACACTTTTTACAAAAGTAGTTGCAAAAGCTGCCTTTGTAAATGGTGGGATTCCATATAAAAATTACAAAAGATGTTGCTAATATTTAAAAAACGAGTTCGCGAGATAGGAAATAGACACAGATCTCTATCTGGTTTTATTTCAAGTGAAAAAATTAATAAGGATGTCGTTTTTGAATCTTCCTTAGAGCGTGACTTTATAATTCTACAAGAATTTAATGATGCGGTATCTTGTTATTTAGAACAACCATTTAAAGTCAAACTAGCTAATGATTTATCATACACCCCAGATTTTATTATAGAATATTTTGATGAATCTCCTGAGGTTGTGGAAATTAAATATAGTGATGATCCATTGCTAAAGGATAAAAAGTATTTGGAAAAACTAGATTTAATGAGGGAATTCTGCAAAAAGAATGATTTTAGATTCAGTTTATATACAGATGTCGACATACGAGTATTGAATGATGAATATCTTAATAATTTGATGCATCTAATAAATTATCGAAATATCTACTCGTTTGATATTTATTCGCAGGATCAAATGAATAAAATGAAAAGAAAGATGTCCAAAATTCTTGACTTTTTGGTGGATGAAGGTGAAATGACGATAAAAAATCTTCTGTTTAAGTTAAAATTACTAGAGGAGTATCCCGGTGAATTATTATTTTACTTATGGTATCTTATTGCAAATAGATTTATTTCTTGCGATTTGCACTCGAAAATAAATTATGACACTAAAATATGGAAAGACTAAATATATATAAAGGTGCCAAAGTTAGTTTTAGAAATAAGCCTGCCATAATATTAAGGATAATCAATTTAGAAGAAGTTACCATTGAAGAAGTTGATTCTTCTGTAATCCGGACCGTTCATTTGTCTGAATTAGCTTCAATTTCTAAAGAAAATAATATAAGTGAATCATCCACACCAATTGATTTATTATCAGAAAAAAGGTCAATTATGGCTAAAAAAAGGTTTAATATAATTGAACCAATATTATCCGATAGACAGAACTTTTCATTGATTAAAGAAATAGCTGAAAAACATAATGTTCACTTTACCACTATATATCGGTGGATTAAAATTTATGATAATTCAAAGACTATTTCTTCATTAGCCGGAAAAGTGCGAAGTGGGGGGAGAGGAAAATCAAGACTTGCAATTCATGTTGATGAAATAATAAAAGATGCTGTTGAAGAATTGTATTTGAGAAGTTCAAAGAAATCAATAAATAGAGTAATTAGAAAAGTGATTTCTGAATGCAAACGATTAGAATATGATCCTCCCCATCCCAATACGATAAGGAATAGAATAAAGTCTGTTCCAGCTGAAGTAAAAATCAGGAAAAGACACGGAGCGTCAGCTCATAGAGATAAATTTCAACCAATAAAAGGTTCTTTTCCTGGAGCTGATTTCCCATTATCAATAGTTCAAATCGACCATACCAAGCTTGATGTGATTTTGGTAGATGAACATTATCGGAAGCCCTATTTAAGGCCTTGGATAACAGTTGCTATAGATGTGTATAGTAGAATGGTTTTAGGGTTTTATTTAAGTTTTGATCCACCTGGTGAAATTGGTACAGGTATGTGCATTGCAAAGAGCATTTTGCCAAAAGAAAAATGGTTGCAAAAATATAACCTTAAAACAACTTGGCCATGTTGGGGAATAATGAAAACAATTCATTTGGATAATGCAAAGGAATTTAAAGGAAAAATGCTAAAAAATGCTTGTGAAAATTATGGAATTAATGTGAGTTATCGGCCAGTTAAACGACCGAATTGGGGAGGTCATGTTGAAAGACTATTAGGGACATTATCTAAAGAGATTCATGATTTACCAGGCACAACTTTTTCAGACCCTAAGTTACGTGAGAATTATAATTCTGAAAAGAATGCTGCATTAACCATTTCTGAATTGGAAAAGTGGTTATTAATGTATATCACTGAAATTTACCATAAGAGAATACATAGTAGTATTCGATGCTCTCCAATTGAAAAATTTGAAGAAGGAATATTGGGTACAGAAAATAAAATAGGAGTAGGTCATTATCCTAGAATAAAAAATGAAAGAAGACTAATTTTAGACTTCATGCCATTTTTCGAACGGACTATTCAAGAATACGGGGTAGTAATTGACCATATTCATTATTATGATGAAGTATTAAGACGATATATTCATTCTGAAAAAAATGGATTAAAACGAAAGTTTATATTTAAAAGAGACCCTCGTGATATCAGTACCATATATTTTTATGATCCAGAATTTGAGGAATATTTTGATATTCCATATCGGGATACTTCAAATCCACCAATATCAGTATGGGAATACAATTCAATTATTAAGTCCTTGGATCAGCAAAGAATAGATATTGATGAGGCTAAAATTTTTGAAGCTTATTCTTTAATGGAAGAAATCGAGCTTGAAGCAATAAAGCAAACCAAACGATTGAAAAGAACCTCGCGATATGCTGATAAGCGGGATATAATAAATGCTGAAATAGAAAAAGAGAATGAGCCAGAGGAGAAAATTAGTTTATCAAATTTTGCTAAAAAACGTGATATAAAACCATTTGACGATATTGATTATGGATCATTTAAACTCTAAGTTAATTGAATTTGTAAGAAAGGCAAGTGATCAGGAAAGGATTGAGTCGATTAGACAAAGTCATTGGATTGGTTATCCGGTAGCAAAATCGATATTAAAAGGATTAAATGATTTATTAAATTATCCTCAGGTGCATCGAATGCCCAATTTGCTATTGGTAGGTGATTCAAATAATGGTAAAACGGCCTTATTAAATCAATTTGGTCAATATCATCAATCATTTTTAAATAAAGAGACAGGTGAGTTAATTGTACCTGTTGTTCTAATTCAATCGCCACCGGAACCAGATGAAAAGCGCTTTTATAATTCAATATTAGAAACACTTTATGCACCCTACAAAACTTCTGAGAATGCAGAAAGAAGACAACAACGAGTCATCCACTTGTTAAGGAAGTTAAATACAAAATTATTAATTATAGATGAGATACATCATATTCTAGCTGGGACTATCGGGAAACAAAGAACGTTTTTAAATGTAATAAAATATTTATCCAATGAGTTAAGGATTTCAATAGTGGGGGCAGGAACAAAAGATGCATTTAATGCTATTCAAACTGACCCACAGTTAGCTAACAGATTTATTCCTAAAGTATTACCTAAATGGACTAATGATGAAGATTTTCTAAGGTTGCTGTTGAGTTTTGAAACAGCTCTACCATTAAAGAAACCTTCAAATTTAATAGAAGGAAGCCTAAGTCAAAAGATTTTGTATATGAGTGAGGGCTTAATAGGTGAAATTTCAGCTATTCTAGAATTAGCCTCTATTTTAGCCATAGAATCAAAAATTGAAAAGATTAATTCAAATGTATTAGATAACATAATATATATCAGGCCTTCAGATCGTAAAAAAATGATTCACCGGTTATGAATTTCAATAATCCAAATAGAATTTGGCCAGGGTTTATTCCTCCGGAGGAAAATGAATTATTTTCTAGTTGGCTAATGCGTTTAGCTAAAGAACACCATACAAAAACGTATACATTTAGTAAGTTTTATTTTGGCAATATGCCTATATGGAATCGTGATATTGATTCACTTACATCAAAACCAATAATTGATCAAATTTTGAAGCATACTGTTTTGACAATTAACCAAGTCAAAAAGATGTTCCTTAGCTCATATAATGAAAAATTATGTTATTATTTTAATGCAAATGGCTATTCTCCTGGAATATTAAATTTGGGTTTATATCATCGAAAGCGAATTAATAAAGGGTTGGTATGTTGCCCAAATTGCTTAAGACAAAATATTCCTTATTATAGGAAGGAATGGAGATTAGTTACTTCAATAATATGTTTAAAATGTAAATGTCATTTAATTGATCACTGTCCAGAATGTGGAGCGGGTATTGCATTCCATCGGCTAGAATCAGGGTACAAAGAAGATGTGTTAAGGTACCCACTTAATTCTTGTTGGCAATGTAAAAGTAGTTTATGTGAAGATATTACCTGGGTAAAAAGTGAGGACTTAATTAAATATCAAACCTTTTTTAATCAAACAATAGAATTTGGATATAATAAATATTGTTCATATTCATTTTTGTATTTTCCGATATACTTATCATTAGTTCAAAAGCTCTTTTCCAGTTCAAGTATTTTTAAAAAATATCAAGATGCAATTGGATATGAAATGAACGAAGAATTGTGTTTAGAAAAAGGTATAAATGTCCATAATTCTACTTTAGAGCAACGATTGCCAGCATTAATTGGGGTTTATCGTATAATGGATAATTGGCCAAATAATTTCATAATATTTAGAAAGAAATATCAAATTGGAAGGTGCTACCTAACCAAAGATATCAATTTATCATGTTGTGTTAACGCAATACCGTATTGGTATGAATTAGGTTTTCAAGACTCTATTTAATTTTTTATCTATTTTTTTTATTGTGTGATTTACTATTTCATCAATTGTTGAGTGCCCCATAGTTTGATGTTTTATTGATTGGACAAATTTGACTTGGTGTTTATATAAATATGGGTCCTTCTTATCGTATATATTCACCCAATTGATTCTATCTTGTGCAATTGACCTTGTAATATTATAAATGTTTAAGCTGTCAATAGGGAAAAAATTGATATTGTGTAAAATGCCAGTAAATCCTTTTTGAAATTCAATCAAATAAAAATTTTTGTCTTTAAATACAATATGTATGGTGTAAAAGGAGTATTCAACGTTATCGATTATAATTCGATCTGGAGTTGGTTGATCAATTTCTTTTATTTTTACGAATTCAGCTTGATATTCTTTTATTTGATTCAGGTTATCGTTTAACAACTTGAGGTATTCATATCTGTTATAACTACTTATATTTTTATCGTTTTCTATTATCAATTGCTGAGAATTATTGTTTGAATCTTTATTTATATCTAATGAGAAATTATCAATGTCAATTTCTAGCGGAATCTTCTTGGTAGATATATTATTTTCTTCAGCCAAATTTTTAATGAATTCAACTGGGATTTCATGCTCTGGTAACGGTTGCTGAAGTTTGACCTTCTTTGAGTTAATCAGACTGTTACTATTTGTAGGCTCAGAAGTGATTTTGATAATTTTTTCTGGATCCTTTTTGTTTCCTTGTTTTTTTTCTCCAGAATTAGCTTTAGGTTTTCTCTTAGTTTGAGATTTATATTTTGGAAGAATATTAATTCTATCAACTAAAATTGATTTTGCTACATTTTCATCACTAATAATATCATAAACTAGGAATAGCTTTCTGTTAGATTGTTTTATAAATTTCCCTCTTACATTTAACAAACATTCATTATATGGCAAAAAAGAATTTAAATAGGTATTTAAATTACCGGTATTGATAAGCGTTTTTCTCAAATTAGACCCAATCATTGAAAGTGCTTGTTTTCCTAAATCATCTTTTGAGAAAAAATATGGTGCAAATGTTTTAATTGTATGTTTTTGAATAATTGAATTATCATACAAAACTTCTCCAACTTTCTCTTCATTTTCAGTTAATGGGGGAGTAGACTCAATTATATCTGAAATTCTATTTTCAATAATGTACTGAGGAAATTGTGAATCTAGAAAAAAGTAGTATTTACAAATTGTATGAATTGGTAAAATGGCGGTATATTCATTAAAAACTGGATGCTCCCCATAAAACTTATAATATTTAAAACCTTCTGTATTATCCGGAAATGGATATTTTGTGTTTTCATCCAATTCTAAAGGCTTGGACGTAGCTTTATATCTGTTTGGGACATAAATTCTTAGTTTATAAGGATTCTCATATTGAGCAGGAACAGTTACCAATTCTCCATTATCATTAAAGATTGTTCCAATTGTCAGAAAATGTAAAAAGTTGACAGGGAGTAATAACTTGATTTGATGACCTAAATTGAAATCACTTATTTTATCTGAATTTTTAAATGAATTAGTGAAATAAAACTCATTCAGATATGCTCTTTCTTTATAAACCGTTTTGCCTATCCAGGATAGAAACCACCATTTTCCCTCACTATTAGGAAACCTTAATTGTATATCATTCATGTTGATTGGTTGAAGTATTGATTAAAAAAATGAGAGACAATTATTATAGGTGGATTTTATTCTAATTCACTTAGTAATTTTATTATTTCAGATATTTCATCTTGTTGAAAGTGAGTTTTAATCATTTTAACCACACTCTTAGGCTGCTTGGTTGCTTTTATCCTAGGCTTAACAAAGCCGGCCTCAATAATTGCAGCATTAACACTCAATTCCTTCATTTCAATTTTATGTAATAGATCAGGACGTTCTTTTTCTAATCGCATCAATTGGCGTTGTTTCCCCGTTTTTTTAATTGAAGTATGATGGTCCGTCATACTTTGATGGGATTTACCGCTTTCTCCTGTTAATGCTTTTGCTAATTCTAATTCAACTTCTTCATACCCTTTACATAAATCGTTAATGAATTTCCACTCACTCTGAAGACCCCATGGACGTGGAGCTTCGATAAAGTCAGGAAAAAAATTATATTCTCTAGTTTCCAATAGTCCGCTTTTAGGTTTTCTTATTCTCCACTTATCTTCTTTTAGAATTCGAAGAATCATATTAGGTACTTCATGTCTACTATAGCTAACATATTCTATTGCCTTTTGAATATTTTCAATTAACTCACTCATTATTTTTTATTCAATTTAAGAAACCATTGTTTACCATATTCAAGTTTTTTAATTAATTGTTCCTCAGTAGCCATATTACTATAAACTACACCTATTCGTTTATTTAATTCATTATGTACAAATTTAATTACATCAGGAGTAGGCTTTCCTCTTTTAAGTTTATAGGCAATTTTTCCAACGATATCTTTTATTAGTTTTTTATTGTCTTGTTTCCTTTCGGTTATGCTTCTAAATTCATGAGGTCTTTCTTCGGGAGTTGATTTTCCTTCCATAATTTTCAACTCCTTCCATGCAGCTAGAATAATATCTTTACTTGCACCAATTTTTGCAGCTACCTTTGTAGCAGTAAAGTCTTCATTTGCATCCCAAAAACTTGCATCATAGACATTTCCTGAATCAATACTTTCTGCTTCTAAAACAATGTCTTCTATTGAAAATAAAGGTGAGCCACCACCGATTCCATTTCTTTTTTCGGTTTCTTCAATAATCTCTTTGTAAATATGAGCGATTTCATCTTTTACTAATTGAGCATTTTCCAGAAGAGGTTTGTAGTCAGCCATATAAAAATAGCAAACATCGTGATTATTTTCAAAGTGTTTTGGATTTCTAACACCTCTTCCCATTACTTGAATAAACCTAACTGTTGTTAAGGTATTACTGGCATAAAGAATGACTCTAATTCTAGGAATGTCGACACCTTCAGAAACCATGTTTATACTTATTATCCACGGAACGGTTGAATGTGTGAATTTTTCTATTTTACGACTTGAATCTCGATCATCTGAGGTCACTATCTCAACAAATCCTGGGCCAAATTCATCATATATACGAGTATAAAGTTTTTCTGCATCAATTATTGAATTACAAACGATTAACCCTGCATAGTTTTCATTTCTAAAATCATTAATTTCATTTAATTTTGCATTAGCCTTTATAAAGGATTGATAGACCCAACAATTTCCTTCGGGTTTTACACTAATAATTTGATTATAAAATTTTTTACCATCTATATCTGGAATTGTATTTTCATCTAGAATTGATGTTCCATCAATAGTTATTGCTGAAGCGCTTTGACGTTGGAAAATTGTAGGGCAAACTTCTTTATCATTTACAGCTTGACCATAAGTATATGACATATTAATACCGACAAGCTTAAACTTTTTTATGCCATTCTCTTCAAACTCTTGATAATCTACGAATGGGATTGGGCTATTATCATTTCGATCCGGAGTCCCAGTTAATAGCAATTTAAAACCGCATAATTCACCAATCCTTTCTATTCCATCTCCCCATGCTTTACTATTACCAGCATGATGTACCTCATCCACTATCAATAATGTTCGTTCATTAATGAATTGGGTTAATAGTTCAATATTTCTTTCAGTAAGAATTTGATAGGTTATACTTATGCCTTGACAATCTCTAGGCCAGTGATGTTTAAACTTATAATCGTGATCAACCCTTATTTTAAAAATCTGTTCCATTTTTGCTGCCCAATTTCTTTTTATATTTTCCGTTGGACTAACAATTATTACAGAGTCGAAGTAATTATGACGTAATAAGTAGTTAAATAAATAAGATGCATAGATTGTTTTTCCACTTCCAACGCCGGCAACACATAAAAATACAGTGCCTTGTTGATTATGATAAACTTCTTTGAAGCGTTCAAAGCCTTCCCTTTGCCAATTTCTTAATTTTAATTCTTTAGCCTTCATATTAATTAAGTTTGATTTTCTTTTGTTACAGTCTGGGCATAATGCTTGAGCATTATTCATATTTGTTTCCCCTCCTTTAGAATATGGGATAATATGATCTGCCTCCATTTTATCTAATGGTTGCCCACAATTTTTACAAAACTCAGAGATATACAGTAGCGCATGGCGCTGTGAAGTGCTAAAAAACCGGTTCATAATAATTCGATTTAATCACCATTCAACTTTACTGTTGACCTTTGATTATCATTAATATAAATAAAAATTTGATTTTGGATAGATTTTTTGATCAATTATTTTGTTTTTACTTCAAATTCGATATAAAGTGTGGGTATATCCCAATAGATGAAATATTTTATTTTAATAAATGAATTGGTTAGTCTGGAATTAGGATTTATTGAATGGTCCATTTAAAGTGTTAAATAAAATTATCTAAACGTAGAATATTTATTTAGCTTTTATTATTACAGTCAACACATATGTGGTAATTATTTGGTTTTCAATTTTTTGTAAACTTATTATTTCATGGTTTATTCTAGTTTTGGCTTTAAAGTGAAAATAAAATTAGAATTATTGAAACTATTATCGGTATATGTCGTAAAGGAAATATATGTCCTATTAAAAAAAATAATTGTATATATAGGACATTTTTATTATGTTTGCTAATAAGATTTTGTTTAATAGACATATTTGGCAATCTTCTTATTAGTGATAACAAAGAAAGACATGACAACTAAAGATAATATTGTAGTATTTGCTTCAAATCTTAGCTTGCTAAGAAGGAATGCTGGTTTGACTCAAGCTCAATTAGCAGAGAAAATCGAAGTTAGTTCTAAAACAATTAGACGATATGAGAGTGGGGAAGCTTATCCTAATATGAAAGTTGTGTTATCATTGTCTTCAAAATTGAAGGTGAAAATCGAAGATTTTTTTAATGAAAACCTAAAGCAACATTTGTTAGAAAATAATTTTTCGATCGTAGATACATATCATCATAATCCAAAGTTCAATCTTAATCGAGTTAATTATCGAAGTGGAGTTGATTTACCAAGTGAGTTGACTGATAGTATTAAAAGTGCAACTGTTGATCGGTTATTGAAGATTAATGAGCTTTATGATATTCTTAATGTTGATATAAAATTTAATAATCCACTAAAAAATGATAAGCCTATTAAATCAAGAGTTGATGCTGAAAAGGCAGCAATGAAGGTAAGGAAAAAATGGGGTTTAGGACAAAGTCCAATTGTTTCTGTAATAACTACTTTAGAGAATCATGGTGTTCATGTGATTGATTTTGATTCACCAGGTGAATTTCAGGGATTGAGTGCCTTTGTCAATGATATTCCAATCATAGTATTGAATAGTTCGGTGTCTGAGACAACCAGAAGAAGGTTTACTGCAATGCATGAATTGGGACATTTAGTATTGAATATGGGTGTCGATGACTTTAATGAAATAGAAAATTTTTGTGATGCATTTGCTGCGACAATGTTGATGCCCAGAAATTTATTATTGCTTGAACTGGGTGAAAAAAGAACGAGAATTTCAAAAGCTGAGTTAAGGACAATTAAAGAGAAGTATGGGATTTCTGTTCAAGCATTGTTAGTGGGGGCAGTTTTGTCTGATATTATTTCTTGGGTTCAATATCAGGAGATGAAGAATGAATATTCTTCTGATTTAGGTGAATATCTAGGCAATGAAAAATCAACACAATTTGAACAGTTTGTGTTTAGAGGTATTGTAGAAGGACATATTTCAAAAGATAAAGCAAAAGAATTATTGGGGATTGGTTATAAAAAGTTCAAACAAACCTTAGAAAGTGCACTTGGATGATTGAGATTGTAGTTAACGATATTGATTTACTATTAAAACTTCGAAAGGGAGGATTTCTTTCAGAAGATCATAATTTTAAATTTATAGTACATCAAAATAAATGGGAAAAATCTGATAGAATTGATCAGTTGTACTTAGACCCTTATATCAATAAGGGTATTATTTTGATTGATGAATGTGATAGGATGAATATTTCAGAGGTGTTTATTTTATCGGATAAATATAGTCTATTAAAATATACCATTTCTGACTTTATGTCAATTCAACTTTGCCTAAATCAAGGGAATAGGTTGCTTTCAGAAAACTTAGCAATACGGAAAATTGCACAAAAAGAAAA
Source organism: Marinigracilibium pacificum (assembly GCF_012926615.1). GTDB lineage: Bacteria > Bacteroidota > Bacteroidia > Cytophagales > Cyclobacteriaceae > Mangrovivirga > Mangrovivirga pacifica. The sequence continues at coordinate 64,076 of NZ_JABBNU010000012.1, forward strand.
TATTGAAATTATTAGTTATGAACAAATTACTCAGGTAATTATTAGAAAAATATCGTATGTAAAAGTGTTAAAATAAATAAAAAAAGAAACCAGGTGTAAATGTCCTGGCTTGCTTTTAATTCTTGAAATCAAGGGTTCGCAGCCCTTGATCTATTTGATTGATTGTACTGCAAATATACACTTCAAGACGTTAAAATGCAAGCCTTTATTGTTCAATTGCCTTTGCTTGCGATTTGACTTTCAGACATTTCCGAGGAATTAATAAAAAATAAAATTTTTTCAAAAGCGAAAAGATATAAGTAAACCTATGTCTTCTTAAAAGCATAAACTTAAATGCAAAAGGCATTAAGAAGAAAAATAAATCTCTAAAAACAAGAGGTGAGATGTCTAATAATAATTAATAAAACTAATTAAAAAGAAAAATGAATTATAAGATTCAAATAAATAATAAAGTATATGATGTTCCGACGGAACATCTTTTAGGTAAAGAGATTCTTCAAATTGGTGGATATATGGATCCACAGGAGGCAGATCTTTTTTATGTAAAGAAAGGGAATCAGCAAGAATTAATTTCATCTGATCAAAAGATTGATCTTTCTGATCCGGGAATTGAGCGATTTAGAATAAGACCTAAAAAGGTAAAGGATGGATTAATTGAGGGCGTAAGCCCTCTTTTATCTAAGGATATTGATTTTTTAAATAAAGAATTCGATGGTCAATGGAGCATTTCATTAGATAGGAATAGAAAGATATTAAAAATATCAGATTTTGTACTCCCTGCTGGATATGTTCAAAATAAATCAGATTTGATTATTATTATTCCACCTATGTATAACGCTGTTCAACTGGATATGGCATATTTTTCTCCTGGACTTATAAGGATAGATAAAAAAAATATAATTGGAATTACAAACACGAAAATGGATGGCAAACCTTATCAACAATGGAGTAGACATAGGACACCAGATTGTTCTTGGGATTCAAGTGTTGATTGTGTTGAAACTCATATTGATTTAATTAGATTTTTTCTGAAGGAGGAGTTGAAAAGATAATGACAACATTTAGACTAACAAAAAAGTTACATGATGAAATGATGGAATTTCTTTTCCAAGATGAAAATGAAAGTGCAATGCTAGGCTTATGTAGCTATAATACTTTTATGGGACAAAATTTCATTATGTTACATAGGTTAATAAAAGTACCGCATGAGATATGCGAAAGATATCCAAACTTCATTTCTTGGCCTACAGAGTTTTGTGATGAATATCTTGATACTGCCTTAACTGATAATATGACTTTGGTGAAGTTTCATTGTCATCCATCAGATTATAGACAGTTCTCAACTACAGATGATTCATCAGATGTACAATTATTTGATTATTTCAATGCTTATTTTAATGACGGGAGACCAACAGCAAGTTTGGTAGTCGTTCCTAATGGCTTTATGTTTGGAAGACTAATTTCTAATGAAGGAAAGTTTAATAGCATTGATAAAATATCAATAATAGGCGAAAGACAACTATATTATTCAGATGATGATAATGTTGTATTGCCGGAATTTCTAATCAGAAATAAACAAGTATTTGGTAAAGCTACAACCGAGACTTTAAGAAAGTTGAAAATTGGTGTTGTAGGTTGCAGTGGGTTAGGATCACCTACTATTCTGGAGTTAGCCAGAAGTGGCGTAGGTGAATTGATAATTGTGGATGATGACACAATTGAAATAGAAAATTTGAACAGGATTTTTGGAGCGTCACTAAATGATATTGGTAAAACTAAGGTAGAGTTTTTTAAGGAAAAGATAGAGTCTTTCGGCCTTAATGTAAAAGTTACTGGTCTCAATGAGAATATATGTAAATCTCAATTATCATTGATGCAATTAAGTACATGCGATCATATATTTGGTTGCATAGATAAATATCTACCGAGAGAGATTATCAATAGGTTAACAACTTTTTTTATTATTGGTTATACTGATCTATCTGTTGGCTTAAAGCCAGATGGAGAAGGAGGTATTAATAGTATGGTAGGTTGGGTTCGTTATCTATTACCAGGTGGATCTTCATTAATGACCAGAGGTATGTATAATTCAGTCGATTTGGAATCTGAGGCACTTGAATTATTTTCACCTGAAGATTATAAAATAAAGAAACAAGCAGGGTATTTAGCTGAAGTTAACGAAGGGAGTCCTACAGTGATATGTTTGAATACTACAGTTGCTTCTTTAGCAGTCACTGATTTTCTACATAGGATTCATGGATTTAAATATAAAAAGGAGTTAGGTTTCTGTATAGATTTTTGTGAGAATGTTATTGAAGAAGAAGATGCTTTTCCCGAAAATTTAATGCTAGCTGATTCAATAGGCAAAGGAAAAACTAGTCCATTTCTTGATTTGAATTTTTATTAAAAGGAACATGAGGATTTTAAATTTATTATTGTACTATAACTATCAATATCTAAACATCAATAATAATTTGGATATGGTTGATTGACTTGTGGTATCAAAATAAATAGTAAAAAATTGCAGCAATAAATGTTAGTTTGTTCTCGGAACATCTTCATTTATTGCTGTTTCTTATATGTTAAATTAAAAACACACAATCGTTATTAATTAAACTATGTTACTACTTTTTATGTGGCGCTCAGTTCTTTAAGATTTTGTATTTAAATAATGTTACTGTTTTAACTAATGATTAAATTGTAACATGAAGTCGATAATTTATACCAGGGTATCTTCAAAAGACCAATCCACTAAAAGACAGTTAAATGATATGAAGTCAATCTCTGGCTTTGAGGTTGCCCAAGTTTTTTCAGAAAAAATTTCCGCTTTCAATAAATCTTCATTTCACAGGCCAGTTCTCCAAAAAGCTCTCTTGTATGCATATGAAAATGATGTTAAATGTGTAATGATTTCTGAAGTATCCAGAATAGGTAGAAATACAGTTGATGTATTAAATATAATTGAAGATTTAAAACAACAAGAGATAGCGATCTACATACATAACCTAGGAACAACAATTAATAAAGGAGACCATTCTGGAAATATATTTACAAAACTCATTGTTACAATTATGGCTGATTTAGCTAGACTTGAAAGTGAACAATTGAGTTATAGAATAAAATCGGGAATAAGGGCTAGGAAAGCAAGGGGGTTAACTACTGGAAGAAAAGTTGGTTCAAAAGAATCTGAGGAAAAATTTCTTACCAAGCATCAAGATATAATTAAGTATTTATCCAAGGGATATTCATCTCGTGAAATTCAAAAACTATGTAAATGTTCACCAAATACTATCAGAAAAGTAAAAATGAATTTAATTACCATTTAATTAAATGGTATAAAAGAAAAAGGAAAAGTTTTGAATAGTTTATTTATTTTCATTCACAATGTTTTTTTATTACCCTTTTTATAAAAATGGAGTTTTAATTTTTTAAAAAAAATGGCACTTTTGAAATACTTTTTAAATTTATTATCATTTCTAAAGTTTTAAAAAACTGAAAATAAATTTTACTTACAAAGTAAATTTAGAATAAATAAAGTGGATTTATATTTTTTCATTTTATAATTGAATTTTGAATAAAGGAAAAGCTTCAACTATGAATAATTTAAGAGTCGAGAAAAATACGGATTTTGAAATTTTGGGTAAAACTACAAAAGATAAGGTTCAAAATACTGAAACTGAAGAGCTTATATTTGGAATTTGCTCAACAATAGGATCGTCTAAGGAAATTGTTATAGATTCACTTAAAAGACGTTTGAAAGAGTATAATTATGATGTGGAAATTATTAAACTTAGTGAATTTATTTTAGAGAATACAAAGGATGAACTAAAGAATATAGATGGCAAAACTGCTATGTATTCAGAAATCCAATTTAAAATTCAACAAGGAAATAAACTAAGAAAAAATTTTAGTCCTTCTATTTTAGCAGATTTAGCGATAGAAAAAATTCATGGAGAAAGATTAACTATAGATGGGGAATTAGTTACTGATCCTTTAAGATTTAAAACTAGACGAATTTGTTATATTATTGATTCAATTAAAAATAAGGAGGAGTTATACTTATTTCGTTCTATTTATAAAGATTTATTTTACATGTTTGGAATATTTTCTCCATTACAAGAACGAAATGAATATTTACTCAGAAAAGATTTATCTCAAGCTGAAATTGATGAGCTTATAAGTACTGATAGCTTTGAAAATAATACAGAAGGTCAAAATGTGAGAAATACATTCATACATGCTGATTTTTTCTTTCGAATGTCTAATAAATTAAAAGCTGAAATTGATAAAAAAACAGAAAGATATTTGCATTTAATATTTAATAGTTCCATAATAACACCTTTGAAACAAGAAAGAGCAATGTATGATGCTCAATCAGCTGCAGGAAATTCAGCTTGTTTATCTAGACAGGTAGGAGCTGCTATAGTAGATACTGAAGGTAATTTAATTTCCAAAGGTTGGAATGATGTACCTAAGTATGGAGGGAATTTATATGATGAAAATGATGTAGAAGATAATAGGTGTTTTGTTAAAGGTTATTGTAGTAATGATTCTGAAAAAACTAAAATGGCCGATTCTATTTTTGAAATTTTTGATAAGAATATTGCAATTAGTGATTTTTTAGAAAAGAATCAGGAATTAAAAAGGGAATTAAAAAATATATTGAGAAATTCATCTAGAGTAAAAGATTTAATTGAATTTTCTAGATCTGTTCATGCTGAAATGCATGCAATAATTAATGGTAGTCAATTAGCTGGTTCTAAAATGAAAAATGGTAAATTATATTGTACTACTTATCCATGTCATAATTGTGCTCGGCATATTATAGTTGCAGGTATAACAGAGATTTACTACATTGAACCATACATTAAAAGTTTATGCACTTCTTTACATGAGGATGCTATAACTGAAGATGAAAACAGTGAAAATAGCAAAAAGGTTAAAATTTTGATGTATGATGGTGTGGCTCCAAGAAGGTATTTAGAATTTTTTACTAAAACTATTGAAAGAAAGAACAAGTTGGGTCAATATGAATATAATAAAATTGAATTAACAAGATTTAAACCTAAAACCAAGTTATCTTTGCAAGCATTAGGCACTCTTGAGCAACAATCTGTACATTCTTTAAATCAAATGGGTTTTTATGATGGAAAATAAAGAAGAAAAAAACACACAACTTACACTTGATTTTTCTAGAAATCTAATTAATATAACTAAGCAAGCTAAAATTGTAAGTTTTAGTTCATATACTCAGAAGGGAATTGACAAAAAGGTTATTCGTAATCAGATAATAGAAAATACCAAATCCTTCTGAAGTAATTGTAACAGGATTTATACGGTTTTTTATCCAGGTTTTATTTAGTGTGTCTAAATTAGATATATATTATTTTATTAATTCCTGAGGCCGTATTTTAAGGTTTTTTGAATTATATAAATTTATCTAATAAGATAAAAAATATTAAATTTGACACTCCAATTTAAATCGGATTATTGAACACTTCAATAGAACCCCCAGGGATGATACATTGAATGCTTATATATTTTAGAAACTTTATCAAGTAAAACTACTCACCGAATTATTTATGATTATTTCTTTGGTTGATCCTATGAATCTCTTTATGGGCAAATGGAAATTAAAAATCTCTGCAAAATCAATTAAAGTTGTAACTATAAACTCAGCCCCAAAAAGGTAGGGTTTCAAAGATGGTATGAAAAGTTTATAGCATATTTTCTGACTATTCAAATCTTAAATACTTTCATCCCTTTTGTTAAAGTTAATGATCGCTATAAGACGATTTATAAGAAGATGTTCTTAGGAAAGTTAATTTGGATATTGGTATTAATATTTGCCTTATGGATTTTATAGTTAAAATGTAAAGAAGATTTCCAATTCTACATAATTTAAAGTTCGTTTTTATTCTTGGATCTTTTTTTGTTTATAAACAATTCAAAAGATAATAGAGCTTATTTTTTATAAATATGTGATTGTTAGTGACTTACAATTACAATTAATCCATGTGTTTTTAAAGTTTATTAAATTTTATTCTTTTCTTAAACTAAAGTGGGTTGATTAATTTGTGGCTTTTTTTCAGAATTAATAAAAAAAGTTGTTACTTTTGAACGGGCTTTCAACTATCATTTATTAATTGAATTTATCATAATAAATGTTTTAACTATGAAGAGAATTTTTTTTTTAGTAATTAAGATATGTCTAACCATATTAGTAATTGCTTGTTCTAAAGAGGAAATAAAACCTACTAATTCTACAGGCACACTACCTGAAGAAACTCAATCAGGGCTTGGTACATTTGGAGCATCTATTAATGATGTGAAATTTAATATAGTTGAAACTTCTGACATCTATGCAAAAATAGATGAAGAGTCAGGAGAATTAATTATTTATGGAGGATTAAAAGTGCCATCTGAGGGAATAGATCAATTTATAATTATAAGATTACTACCACCATTTACTGAAAATAATATTTATAATATTGGTATAACTTCGACGACTGAGGCTATTGCATATTATCAATGGATTTTACCTGAGCCTGGTAATTTTTTTGATGCAAACCATATTGTCTCTGGTGAGCTAGAATTAAAAAGATGGGATTTAGAAAATAAAATAGTGTCTGGAATATTTAATGTGAATTTTGAAAAGAATAATGAAACATTGGATATAAAGGATGGTAGATTTGATTTAACTATTTCAAATTAAATTTACCTTTAGTATTGAATATTAATGATTAAATATATGTTGTAAACTATTAAAAGAGCTAATTATGTTAAAACAGATGATTTTTTTGGGGTTATTATTTTTCACAATTCATGTGTCTTTTGGACAAGATAGTGTGAAAGTAAAGGATGATGAAAAGGTGAAGTATTTATTAACTAAACATGATGATTTTTTATCACTGAGTAAAAAACAAGAAAAGGAGTTGTTGACCATCTTAAAAGATAGACAAAAGAGGATTAAAGAAGATGGTAAGGAAAAATATGTTCTTGCTGATCTTGAGTTGTTTAATAGAGAGTTCTACGATAAATATTACTCTATTTTAACAGATGAACAACTATTAAAACTCAAGAAATATAAAGCTAAAACACACAATTCTAACTCTTATTATTTAAAGGAAAAAAGTAAAAAAATGTCGAAAGATGATAAAGCGACAATAAATAAAGAAGATGCTGAATTAAACTTTTAAAGCGTATGAAAAATATTAAAAATATTTTCTTTTTCATGCTTCTTTTAACTGGATGTGAATGTGATGATGTAATAGAAGAACCTAGTTCTGGGTTACCTCCGATTTCTGAAACTGGTAAAGATTTTATAGCATTTAAGTTAAATGAAGAAATATTTATAGCTGATGGTTATTATCAATATTCAGAATATAATGATAATGGAACGCCATTTTATTTTATGATTAATGCGGAAGAAGATTTTAATCGAAGAGAAGTAAAACAATTTTTTAACTTGAAATTTTTTGATGAAATAAGTCAAGGTGATTCAATCTTATTAAACCAAAACCAAGGCATTGATTTTGAATTTAACAATGTTTATCCAACACCTCAGGTAATTTATACACATGAGAATATTGTTGATGGGTATGTTAAATTCTCAAAAGTTGATCATGAAACTTTTATAATATCTGGCACTTTTGATATGACCTTAGAAAAAGAGGGATTTAAAACTTTAGAAATTAAAGAAGGACGATTCGATTTTAAATACAAATAAAGAGCAACAAAATTAATTACTATGAATAAAATTTTATACTTGGGATTAATTTATCTCATTTTTTTTAATGTTTATGGTCAGCAAGACACATTAATATTAAGTTCAGGAAGTGGAGTCATAGATGTCTCTATTTTACAAGATCAAAGATCTGGATATGAATATAGAGCAAATACTACATATGGTTCACATCAACGAATTGAAGCTACAGCCTGGACAGTATCAGGACAAAAATATTTTTATCGAACATTGTTGAAGTTTGATTTATCTCAAATCCCATCGGGCTCTACAATTTTAAGTGCAAAGTTAAAGCTTTATAGTGACCCAGCAGTAACTTCAAGCTCTGCATATAATGGTAATAGCCAATTAAGCGGTTCAAATGCAGTAAATCTCGAAAAAATTACCGAATCATGGAATGAGACAACTGTTACTTGGAACAATCAACCTAATTCTGATATTTTGGAATCTGTATGGGTTCAACCCAGCTCTACTACAACAGAAAATATAGAAATAAATATTCTCGAATTTGTAAATGAGTGGTTATCGGATCCATCCTCTAACTTCGGCTTGAAGTTTAAATTAGATAATGAGGTATATTACAGGGCGAGAAATTATGCAAGTACCAACCACCCAAATAGCTCAATTCATCCAAAGCTTGAAATTATCTATTCTACAGATGGAATAGAATATTCTGATTTATTTCAAAATAACATTGACCATACTTTTGAATTTGTTGATAGATCTGAAACCCAAACAGGTTTATTAAAAGAATATGGTTTAGATCATATCAATTTAGAAACATTTAATGGCCAGGAATCTGATTCAAATGTGGTAAGTATGGATCAGGGTTTGAGAATTTATTCTTCATTGTATTCTATGCAGTTTTATAATGATATAGGAATGCTTACCCCAGATGAATTTCAACAAAAAATAAAAACCAAAGCGTTAGAAAATACTGATGTAACTAATATAGTATCTATATATTACGAATATGATATTATAAAAAACGATGCTTTCTTAAATTCTTTGTTTGAAGTTCAAAATGATCAAATTTATGATGTTGATGGAAGACCAACTAGACCTTATGAATTAAGAGAGACATTTGCAGTTTTTCCTACACGTCATTATTTTGAAGGGAAGCAGCAAATATTTAGATTTTCAAGTGAGCTCTATGAAACGAATACAACAAAAACACTAACTAAAATTTCGGCATATTTTAATGATGGGAATGGATTTAGTGATTACCAAATGGATCAGGATATTGTGATCAATTACCCAACTGATGGACAAAAAACATTAATATTTTCATTCCATTATGATGATGGGACTGTTAAAACTGTTAGTAGTAAAATAGTTATAAATAAAGCTTCTCCAACGAATTATAGAGGTTATACTATCTATAGTCAATATCCTCCAGAAATGGAGATTGTGGGTACCAGACCGTATAATGGAGAAGTGAAAAAAGGCCTTGTGACTCTTCTTTTTAGTCCTGATGGTATATTTGATAAGCCATTTATTGTTGTGGAAGGTTTCGATATTTGGAAAATTAAGGATGAAACTAATCCTTATCTTAATAATAACTATGAATCAATGTTTTGGAGGTCAAAAGATGGAGGGTTAAGTGTACAATTACCATCTGGAAAGAATTTTATTCAGGAATTATCCGATCAAGGTTATGATTTGGTTTTCGTAGATTACGATGATGGAACAGCGGATATTAGGCAGAATGCATATATGTTTGAGGAAGTTCTCAATTGGGTAAATCAAACAAAAGTTGGTACACAGGAGAATGTCGTGATAGGCTATAGTATGGGGGGATTAGTAGCAAAGGTTGCTCTAAGAGAAATGGAAATGAGAGGTGATGATCATCAAGTTTCTCATTATATAAGTTATGATACACCTCATTTAGGAGCTAATGTACCAATTGGAGGACAAGCGGCAATAAAGCATTTGACTGGCATTGGAGTTAAGCTAGGACTTCCTCCATTATTATTAGTCAAAACACCTTGGAAAATTTCTGACTTTGTTCCGGAATTAAAAGAATTAAATGTTGGCTTAGCATATGCAGATTTACCTGCTGCGAAACAAATGATTATTAATAGAGTCGTGGGTGGTGGAGACAATTTAGAAATTGATAATGGTATCCATGATTCCTTTGTGAATTACCTTAATAATACATTGGGTATGCCACAAAATGCTAGAAATTTAGCAATTTCAAATGGTTCAGAATGTGGTGGTGATATTGGGTTTACAGCTGGGGAATCTTTTGCTGATGGAAAAGGTTTAGTTTACAATCCAAGCTATTGGCAGGGGTTAGCATTTGCTGGACTTGCTTTTACAAATTATTATAAGGCGAGTGGTGGAATTTTTCTAAATGTATTTTCAACAGATACAGATGTAAATTTCCGAACAGATATACGATCAGCTAAAACCAGCGGAGAGCGGGTTTATCTAGGAGAACTTGAAATTTATAGAGAAATTCTATGGGGTTTAGGGCATGATACTGATGTGGTTTTTAGTAAGGATTATAGACCAGAAGGGATTAAGATCCAGCCATATGATAATGCTTCAGGGGGACTTTTTGATTTAAGTACACTTGAAATAGCAGATACCTTACCAGGAAACATCCCAGTGGATATAAAGAAATTTTCTTTTGTTCCTGTAATTAGTGCTTTAAATATCGGTCAAGGAAATTTAACTGTTGATGAATCTGATTTATTCAAATCATATAGTCAAATTAGGGAGCTTGATCTAAGCGAGTACACAGATTTTGATAATTATTTTATTACAGCAGGTAACACACCTCATACAAAAATGACTAAAGAGTCTGCTGATTGGATACTAAAAGAAATAACTACTAATAATAGTTTTTATAGCTGCTATTCAACTTGTGGTGATCCGAATATTTTCCAAATTGCAGGTTCGTCCAGTATATGTGGAGAGGAAACTTATTTTATTGAAGGTGTTTCTCCAAATGCTCAATTAAACTATTCCTGGTCATATAGTAATACCTTAGATTATATATCAGGGCAGAATACAAATAGTTTGACTGTAGTGCCTAATGGAACAACTGGTCCCACGTATGTAAAAGTTGTGATATCAGATAACTGTGGGAGTATGCCGGAAATAGTAAAGGAAATCACCTTAGGAAGTCCTGATGTTTCTCAAACAGGAGTATATGGTAATCAAAATATATATTTAGGAACAATTAGTTCGGTTACAGTTCAAAATCTTCCTGAATATACAAGCTTTGATTGGGTAATTCCACAAGGATGTTCTACTGATAATTCAGGTAGGTTACGTTGCTGGAATGAGATTTCAAATAGTAGTCCTAACGGATTGACATACACGGCAGGTACTTTAGGATATCATAATATTACTCTTCAATTATCCAATGAATGTGGAACTAAAAGTGTTTCTCTTCCAGTAATTGTTTCGGATAATACTCAACCGTTTTCAATGTCTACTTCAATTTCTCCCAATCCGTCAGACGATGGTAATTTTAATGTTACGGTGAGTGATAGTAGTGAACCTGAAACCTATGGTTCAAGATTATCATCCTCAGAGACTCAAAACACTTCTATCAATTCTTCAAATATTAAGACTTCTCAAACTTCGAGGATAAATAATACAATTTTTGATGTTGAAGTAATTGATTATAATGGTGTTCTAATGTATAAGAATACATTTTCTGAATCAAATTTTACAATGAATCTTCAAAATTTACCTGATGGAAATTATTGGGTGATTATTACTATTGATGGTCAACGATTATCTGAACAACAGATTATTTTAGATAGACAATAAAATTATTTTATAGCCTCCTTTTTGGGAGGCTATATTTTTTTTGTATTTATTTTTTTAATAAGATGAGAAAAATAATCTTTATATCTTTTCTATTTATTGTTTCATATTGCGCTTTTGGACAATATGCCAAAAAACCATCTTTTTATATTGATCTTGGTTTGGATCATGGTAATTATGCTGGAGCATCTTTTACTTTGAATTTTATAACAAAAAATAATTTAGTTTTTAGTGGTTTTTATGCCTTTTATCAAAGGTATCCTAATTGGCTTGATAAAAGTTCTATTAATGCTCTAACACCGTATATTGTTCCGAAAGAAAAAAATCATAACATTGGGGTATCTTTTGGGAAAGGGTTCTACTTAAATGATATTGAAACTATCAGGTTCAGTGTTAATGGAGGTGTTGGATTTACAAAACTTTACGATCCTATCTATAAGGAGAATATTTCTATAGATAATGCGGAATTTTCAGAATCGTTTTCTCCTGCTTTATATTTAAACCCACGTTTGGAATTTCCATTTTCAAGATATTTTGGTTTAGGTGTTGGTTGTAGAATGACTGCAACTAAAGACAGATACTATTTTGGAATATCCACATCACTATTAGTTGGATCCCTTAGAGAAAAAAAGATTAATAATTAGAATAAGATTTTTGATTTGATGATCTAAATTATTTCTGGAGAGTAAGTGTTTGTTATAAGATCTTTTACCTAAGAATTATTCCTCACCCTTTTTAAACTTGCAATTTATTATTTATTTTTTTCAATGCTACTTAATTGATGAAGTATGATGGACCATCATACTTGCTCTGTGGTTTTGTTAAAATTATTTTTTTTACTAATACTTCAATTCTCTGGTTCGGTTTTGTGCTATTCATCACAGGTCTTCCTCCGACTGGCCAAATAACAATTCCTCGTTCCATTTTAAAATAACTATTCGGGCTTTTAACCAATACAGAAGCTCCTATTATTTGAAAACATATGATGTCTTTTAAAAAAATGGTTCCCATAGCTAGTTTTGATTGGTCAAAAAGATCCCAGTCCAGATCATTGTTGATCCTGACAACCAAGGTGCTTTTCATCATGTCCGCTCTTTATTAATAAGTCTGTGAATATATATATATTAAGTAATAAAAAAAGCCCGGCGGGGAGCCAGGCTATAGGAATTTATCAACTATGAATATTATGAATAGAGAGCTATTCATAAAGAGCTATGCAAATATATCATTTTCAGGACGAAAGGGAAAAAGAAATTTGTAATCTATATTCAGCAATTATTGATAGGAATTCTTAGTCATTCATTTCCTGTTTTCTTGTTAACCTTATTCTTAGGTCGAATTCTATAAACTTGAATCTAAATCTATTTTGTTTGAAGTCGATTTTTTTTATTAGTTTAAATAGCATCCAGATACCTCAGGGGTTTCAGAGCATATTTAATAGTTTTTCTGAAACTGACGGTAATAAATAATCACTATGGGAATTGGAACAACAAATTTTGATTCTTTAGCTAAGCTAACTCAATTGGCTAAAGGAGTATATGAATCAAATTCTGATAATGATCCGATTCAAATTATGGATATTTCAAATATTGCTGTAAAGCAGATCTTCAAAACACTAGAAGATCTGAAAGTTGACTATATGATAATCGGCGGTTTGGCTACTGTATTTTATGGTCATATTCGAACTACTAAAGATCTTGATATATGGATGAAGGAAGTTCCTGCGAATATATCAATTTTGGTCAATGCATTGAAAATATCTAATATCCCTTTTATTGATAGTTATCTCAATGTTAAATTGATATCTGGAAGGTCAATTCTAACAATTGGGAAAGATAAAGAAATTGTTGTTAATTTTATGGAGTACATCAAAGCTTATAAAAATGAAGATTTTTTGAAATGTTATAAAAGAGCAACACGTTCAAGGTTCCAGGATATACAACTTACGATTATCAGCTTAAAAGACTTAATTTGGGAAAAAGAGCACTTTGGAAGATATAAGGATCTTTATGATGTTAAACAATTAAGAAAGTTTAAAGATGAAGGATAAAAACGAAACAAGGAAAATCTATTATATTGATCCTTTTGAAGATTCTATAGATGAAGAAGTTAAATTAGCAGCTCAGTCAACAATGGAGGAAAATCTAGTCCGGTTTTTTGAGGTTATGACTGCACAATTAGCGATGCAGGGAATTAATTATAGAACTCACCCAGTAGAACGAACTATCTTTTATATTAATGAAGAAAATTCCAAATAATACTTTTCCTGAACATTTTAAGGACTTTATACTATGCCTCAACAGAAATAAAGTTGAGTATTTGCTTATAGGGGGATATGCAATGGGTGCCTATGGACATATTCGAGGGACAGGAGATCTTGATATTTTTTTAAATGCTACTCAAGAAAATAGCAAAAAGATGATCAATGCTTGTATTGATTATGGTATTTCAGAAGATTCTTTATCTGATGAAATGTTTCAAGTACCAAAAATGGTAGGAATAGGAACACCTCCTTTGCGAATCGAAATTTTAAAACATCTCAATTCTGTAGACTTTAGATATGCATATCAAAGATGTATAAAGAAAAAAGTAGATGGAGTTGATATCAATGTAGTGAGCTTAGATGATTTGATTTTATTAAAAAAGGCTGCAAGAAGAGACCGAAATTTATCAAGAGACAAAGAAGATCTGACCTTTTTAGAAAAACTAAAAAAATATATGGAAAAGAATAAAAATGGAGGAATGAATTTGTAATTGACTTCGTGTTGTTTGACATATTTTGTCATTTCGTTAAGCTAAATTCATCTTATGAGTATTCTTAACTACAAATTGGTTGAATCAAGAACCATTGATGAAGTTCTAGATATTAATTCTGGAAAAAAGATTGACGTAAGTCTTATACTTAAAGGTGAAGATCAAAGACATCAATTAAGAGAAAAACTTCAAAAGGCATTTATTAATAAAGATCCCTGGCTCGTTTGTCCGTATTGTAAACAACCTCTAAATCTACTTGCAAGTGAAAGTAATAAGAAAATTGTCCATTTTGGACACTTTAAGAGTTCCAATATAGACTGTTATTTGAAGTCATCAAATAATTTCACTAAGAAGGAGATAGAAAGAATAAAATATAATGGTGTAAAAGAGGGCGAGAAGCATATTGAATTAAAAACTAAGCTTTACAATATCCTGAAGAAGCAAAAGAATGTTTCGAATTTAGAGTTAGAAAAAGTATATAGAGATAAGGAAACATCTAAAAGGTGGAAAAGACCAGATGTTCAGTGTCAATTATTAATAAAATCCGAGAGGCTACATATCGCTTTTGAGTTACAGCTATCAACGACATTTTTAAGTGTTATCGTTGATCGACAGGAATTTTACAAAAAAAACCAGGTCTTTATCTTTTGGGTATTTCATTCATTTAATAAAATATATAATGATCGAGCTTTTACTAAAAGTGATGTTTTTTATAACAATGGAGAAAATGCATTTATCTTAAATGAAGAAGCAATTAAAAAATCGAATCAAGAAAATGAACTCTATCTGACATGTGTCTTTAAAAAACACATTGTGGAGAATGGGGATTATAAAGGCGAATGGAAGGAAAAATTAATAAATGTATCAAAACTGAAATTTGATCATTCAACTTACAAGGTTTATTATAGAAATATAACAAAGGAGAAAAAAAGAATTGAAAAGTCTGAATTATATCAAAGACTTCTTAAAACGGGTGGATTGGACGAAATAGCTATGATTATAAAAGATAACCCATTAGAGAAAGAAGATATAAATATATTACAAGACCTATATTCTTACCATATTAATGATAGGGAATGCATTAGTCAAGATGAGTGGGAATTAAACATAGTTTGGGCTCTTATTTTGAGCAAACTGAATCAATATGAAATAGAACAAGTATTAAGAAAAGGTGCTAATAATAGACAAGAACTTAAAACCATTCTTTTCCAAGTATTGGGGCTTCAATTAAATAAGGTATTATATAGAAGATACAAAAATTTAAAACAAGATTTAGATTCAGTCATTAGAGGAAGACCACAATACTTTGAGATTTATTTAAAAGCTTTCCAAAAGCATCACCCAGAACTGTTTAAAGAAAAGAAAATAAAAGACCAAATACTAAAATTCAGGAAGTCTAAAAACACACCACAAATAACATTATATAACGATATAATTGGTAAATTTTTTTAGTATTCTCTCTTAGTAGATTATTGAAGTTTTAATAAAAATTAATGTGAAGAAAATAATCCACCAGGGCGGTGGATTATAAAATAGAGAGTGAGGTTCTTCATTCAACCAAAACAAAGAACCTAGATTTATCAACTATGAATATTCAATAATACATCAATGACTATAACTATGCAATAAATAAACGTTTAAGTCACATATAAACTAAATTAGAAGATATTAAATGATTAAATGAAAATTTTTATGCCAAGTTACAATGAAGAAATAAAAAATACCGGTTTTATATTAGAGCATAGTATTAATGTGATTCTTCAAAACCATGATTGGACTATTATTAATAATAAATACTATGAGGATGATTTGCAAAATACTGTTAGAGAAATAGATATTTTAGCTTACAAGGTTCAATTAGTAGATGATATAAGAATCTATACAACTTTATTAATAAGTTGTAAGAAGAATAGTGAAAATGCATGGGTTCTTGTTTCAAGGGAAGTAAATCTAAACAATCCAAATTTTAATTGGAATCCTCTTCATATCCGGACAAATGATTCCGCTATTAAGGATTTAATTAATAAAGAGAAGGATATAAATAAGGATTATTATGAATTTTTAAGTAAAGAAAATTCAATTGATATTATGGACACTCCAAAAAATGATGTCTTTGCTTTTCAAGAAATGAGTAAAAGGAATGGAGCCCCTAAAAATGATAAAAATATTTTTACCTCAATTACATCGTTAATGAAGGCTCAAGCATATGAAATAGATAGAAAAAGAGTTACTCATTCAGATAAGGCAGTATATCAGTTTAATTTAATTTCTATTATTGATTCAGATCTAATCAGGCTTAATATGTTAGATGATAAAACAATTACACAAGAAGAAATTGAATCAGAACAAATAGTTACTCAATATATAATTCGTAGAAAAGAGGATTTTTACCGCATACAATTCATCAAGGCTGATGTATTTGAAAAATACCTGAAAAAATATGATAGAATACATGAAGCTAATTTAAGGTTTTTTAAAAATAACCGCGATAATTTTTTTGTGGATATTTTAAAAAATGACAGGAAAGTTGAACTATTAAAACCTGAGTTTTTGGAAGAAATATTAGATCCGTTATACGAAGCCAGTTCATATAGTGTTTCAAAAGAAAGTGTTAGTAAATATTTAGAATTGATTTGGGACATTGATGGGGAAATTGTCAGGATTTACTTGAATGAAGAGCAAAAAATAATTGATAGATTAAATGACTCTGATTCTTTTTGTATAAAGACTAAAGAAGCTTTAAATAAGATTTATAGATATGATGGAGGATTTATCTATAGTAGTGATAATTTACCTTTTTAGAAGGAGTATATTCATTTTCAATTCGCAACGCCTTTAGTTTTTTCGCATCTTCTATGATAAATCACATCACTGCAAAGCCCTAAATAATTCGGCATATACCTTTTTGTCCAGCGGATCATCTTGAATCTTATTTAACAAATGAGTAACAGCCATTTCTTTTACCTGGATAAACGATTTTCCCATAACTAAAAAAGGTCTTGAAGGATCATGTGTCGTGGGAGGACCATAAAGCTCAGTATATAATGGTGACTTTCGCTTTTTGAATAACTGATATTGATATTCATTTTCTCCATTTATTCGGATCTCTACCCGATGTTTTTGACTGCCTATCGTGATATAATAAAATAGGATATCATCATTATCATCCATAAAAGGTTTACACTCTTTATGAATATACTTTGATACTTTTTCTGAATACTTTCGCAGCCGATGGACAAAGTTCACATCATCATCGGTCAAATATTCGACACATTGACTACCTACAATCATGTGACCCCAAGCAGGATGATAAATGTGATGCTCATACTGGATAGCATGCCCACACCCCGGTCGTTCACAAGTCCCCTCCGGGTGTAGAAGGTTTTCAACAGCAAGTAAATGCCATCCTGAAGATGGAGGAGTTATACCGTGAGCCTGTGCATGGCATCCTTTACAAAGGGTGATGCAATCACTCATAGGAGATTCCCAGGGAAGTTTTCCTGGCTCATAGTTTGTATGATGGGCTTGAAGAACAACTTCTTCGGATGTCCTTCCACATTCAGTACATTGATAACCATCTCTTTTTTTTACCTTATTAGCAAAAGCATATCATTCAGGTCTACGATATAGATTTTTAGTTTTATCCATATATACTGATCTTAACGGATTCAGTTAATTTTAATTCCATCAATATCTATATTGCATTAACTACTTTGAATTCATTATTTTCCTGAACAATGATATATTGATCTTCATACTGGAGCACAAACTCACCATCATCTGCTTTCAAAAGATCCATTATTGAAGTAGCTTGGTTAAACAACACTCCCATTAAAAACCTGTTTTTAACTAAAAAATTATGAAAATCCAAAGATCGTTTTTCCCCTTCTTTATATATTCCATCTTCTGCTTTTTGATAAACAATAATAGTGTATCCGGTTCCTTCCAACTTCCTAAACACTAAACCAACATTCCCATATTTTTTAAGTAAGGACTTCAAGTAGGGCTTAAATTCAGCCTCAGATATTAATGAGCTCTTTTTAACCATATCTCAAATATAAAAATCAATAGCCAATTTGCCTTTTCTTATCTTTTTCGATGGCGTTTTTTCTTTTGCCCTCTTTAGTATTTACTATTGTAATTTTAGCATATACTACTGTTATTTAGCATCATCTTTTGTAATTGACACCTGAGCCTGGAGGGCCTACCATCAATACATTATGACCACCGGCTGCAGCTATTTCCATTCCTCGCTTGATATTCTCCTGACCCTGAACATCAGAGAAGTCCACTTCATATTCATTGTTATTACTGAAGAATAGTTCACTGGCAATGGTTGTCAGCGGTGTGATTCTCTCAATACCTTCGATATGATCAATAGCCTGTTTTAGCGATTGGATGGGTAAGACATCAATTCCATCGACGATTGAAGCTTCATGAGAATTGGCTTCGGGTAGCATAAAGTACTTAAAACCTTCCTTCTTTGCCTGAATACAAATTGGTAGAGCTCCTTTAATTGGCCGTAGAGAACCGTCGAGGGCCAGTTCACCCATGATCAGGTATTTTTCTAGGTTGTCGGCCATGATCTGATCAGATGACTTCAGGATGCCCATGGCAATTGGCAGGTCGTACGCAGAACCTTCCTTGCGGATATCGGCAGGAGCCAGATTTACCACAGTACGCTTTCTGGGGAAGTAATATCCATTATATTTTAAGGCTGCTTCGACGCGTTGTTCACTTTCTTTGACAGCATTATCGGGCAGTCCAACCATAAAAAACTTATTTCCCTTCATCACTGAAGTTTCGATGGTAATAGTAACAGCTTCCACGCCATGAACGGCACTGCCATAACATCTTGATAGCATGTATTATCGTTTTGGTTGATAGTTAATTCCTAAGTAACTGCTAATTAACAGGAAAAAACTCAAATTAAAAAACGTAAACGGTTAGGGGTATGGTTGAACAAGCGAATATTTTTAATCTCCAGAATAAAAGGGGAGGAGATAAAATGATTTATAATTGGGTTTTGTATTAATAAGAAAGAGTATTGGTTTGCTATGTGCTTTAGGTGAATTTACAAAACTAAAGGTTTAGATTTTATAAATACTTCCAATATTACATTTGATATGGTTCACCCAAATACTCATAAAAGAGGTCAAGGTTATTGGATATCAGTTGATTCAAGGAATTTAAATAAGTTAATAGATTTATTGGAAAGAAAAATTGAAATTAAATCAATTAGATTGCCTAAAATTTAATTAGAAAGTAAATGCCGATGAGAAATATTATATTTTTACTCGCTTTTTTATTCTTCAACAACTGTCATTCTCAAAATCTCAATAAAAAATTGATGAATTGTCGAGAAAGTAAAATAGAATCACGTGGATTGGTTGGTTTTGAAGATAAAATTTATCAATTCGAAAAAAAACTTTTTAATAATTATAATAGGAATTATTTAGAAAAGGAAGACTACTTAAAAATACTGAATGAAATCAATAAGGCTTTAGATGATGATATTGTGCTTGAAGTCAGGAACATTCATAATGAAGTTATGGTTTTATCTCAAGAATTACTTTATGACTGCCCGGAAGAAGTTTTAATAAAGAATAAAGCGTCATTAAAATCTTCATTACATTATCAATGGTCATGCAGTGGAGAATTATTTAGTGAAGGCTTTAGTAAGGAATCTGTTACTTGGCTTATTGAAGGAACTAAATCAAGTGATTTTAAATATGCAGAATATAGGTTCGCTATAATTTATTCAATGATAAATTATATTGGTTTACATGTAATCAATTAAATCCCCCACTCGGGCATGTTGCTTTTTCAGCAAAACGCATAAGGCTTAATTGTCTGAACCAGGATTTATAGGATTAAAGGATGTTAGGATAAGAACCCAAAAGCCTCTGCTTGCTCAGGGGCTTTAATTGATTATTAAATTTCAGAATGTATCATTGCTTTAGAATGACCGGGTCACAGACTCTATTTATCATAAAAAAGTTTGAAGTTGTCCTGCGACACTCCAGACAGCAGGGGGAATGTGTATGTGATAAGCCTTGAGTTGCCTGAAAAGAGCCAAATAGTAGGGTAATTAAATCAAGGTTTTTATTTAAAGTGCTTAAATCGTATTATTATGGATTAAAGAGCAATTTTTTGGAATACATGAAAAAAATTAGAATAATAATATCATTCATTGTTTTGTTAGGTAGTTGTCAATGTGATGATATTTTTCCGGAGCCAAATACTGGTTTGCCTCCAATATCTGATACAGGTGAAAATTTTATCGCCTTTATGTTGAATGAAGAAGTTTTCTACGTGAATGGGACTAATTTTATATCAGATTATCGAATGGATGGAAGGCCTTATTATTTAATGATTTTTTCGAAAGAAGACTTTAATCGCAGACATGTAAAACAATATTTCACTATGCAATTTTATAATGATATAAGTCAGGGCGATTCGATCTTATTAATTAATAACCAAGATATAGAAATAGAATTTAACAATGCCTATCCATTACCTGATGTTATTTATTATAATGAAAACATTGTTGATGGTTATGTTAAATTCTCAAAAGTTGATCATGAATCGACTATTATATCCGGCACTTTTGAAATGACTTTAGAAAAGGATGGATATGAAAACCTTGAAATTACTGAAGGGCGTTTTGATTTTAAATACTGATGAAGGACTCCATTCGGAGTGTTGCCTTTTCAGCGAAACGCATAAGACTAAATTGTCTGAATCAGGATTTATAGGATTAAAGGATGTTAGGATAAGAAACCAAAAGCCTCTACCAGCTCAGGGGCTTTTTTTGATCATTAAATTTCACAATGTATCATTGCTTTAGAATGACCGGGTCACAGACTCTGTAAATCATAAAAAAGTTTGAAGTTTTACTACGAAACACTCCAGACAATAGGGAATTCACAACATTCAAAAAGAGTTAGGAATCAGTATAAGAACCTATTACAGGTATATTGATTGGGCTTTAGAGGATGAAAAAAAATAAGGTTTGTTTAACAGAATTATAATATAAAACTATGAATAAATGTAAATGGGAATCCAAGGTTGATAGTAATCAATCTTGTAAAAGAAACCCTTATGGTGATAGTGATTATTGTTTATACCATAAACCTGATAAAACAGAAACAGAAAGCGAACTTTTTTGGAAAATTATTAACTGGGATACTTATTCAAGATTGAATCCTGAGGAGATTCGAAGATCATTTGAGTTAAGGGAAAATGATCCTTTACTAAATATTATCAATGAAAAATTGAAAATATGTGAACTGAGTAACTTCTCAGAAAAAGAGCAAAATAGAAGCGATTTTGAATCTTACAAAAATACTGTGCTTCAAGAAAAAAAGAACAGTAATATATGGGTATCTATTTCTAGTTTATTTGACTTTCGAGGGTTTGTCTTTCCACCGACACATGAAAAAATTTTCAAATACCAATACCCGATTTTTACTAATAGTTTTGGAAGGATGGATTTTACAGAGGCAATTTTTAAAGGAGTAATATTTTTTGATAATTATACCTTTATAGGTAATACATCTTTTAATAATTGTGTGTTTAAACATGAAGTGCGTTTTTACAGGGCTAAATTTTTAAGACGAGCCTCTTTTATTAATGTTACCTTTTCAAATTCGTCTGGAGAATCAGGAATTTTTAATGAAACGCTTTTTAATGGTAATGAAGTGATTTTTGAAAATATTGAAAATCAAAAACTTGATTTTAAATGAATGTTATTTGGGAATTATACGAATTTCACACTTAATAATATGAATTTCGGAAAAAGCTTTGGTGTTGCTTCATTCGGTGAAGATGCATATAGAATTGCCAAAATTCAAAGTAATAGAATTGGAGATTTCGATAAAAGTGCTGACTATTATTATCTTGAGAAATGCTTTAGAGGATATCAAATTTTACCCTATCCTTATTTTTGGAATAAACATGAAAAAGGAATTAAAAAATTTCAGTTCTTTGACTACCTTTTTTTTCAAGATAAAGCATATAAAAATATTTTCCCTAAAATAATGGACTTAATTTTCAAGTATTCTATTGGATATGGCGAAAAGCCAAGTTATGCTATCAGATCTTTATTATTATTAATTGTTGGATTTGCTTTTATGTACATGTTTTCTGGAATTGAGGTACAATCTAAAATTTCTGAAACAAAAATAATTAACTATAATTTTTACTTTGGCAATGACCTTTTCTCTTTTAGTCATTGGATACAAGTTTTTAAGGATTTTGGAACATCACTCTATTTTAGTATTGTTACATGTACAACATTTGGTCATGTTGAAGCTTTTCCAACAACCCTAGGAACTAAAATTATTTCAAGTATTCAAATGTTTTTAGGAATCACTTTATTCGGAGCATGGACAGCTACTTTATTACGAAAATTTATGAAATAACAATGCTTAAACCAGACCATAAACTGAATTTTATAGAGAAGCGTCATTTTAATCTAGGCGATAAAAATGAGCGTTTTACAATAGAAATATTTCAAGCAGAAGGAAGAGAATTATACTGTGTAAGATATTGGAGAGATAAAATCAACTCTATTGAATATAGATCTATTGCTCAAATAGTTACTGACGATACAGAAAGCAATCAACCTCAAACAAAATTATTTTCTGGATTGAGTTTAGATGAAATATTTGAGGAATCTATTGAATGGATTGAAATAAATATTTTAGATAAGAACTAAAAAATTATCATTAAACAAGAATTAGATAAGAGAAATTATGAATAAAGTTATAATTAGAAAACAAGGAACTATTAGGCAGTTATTTATATTTATTTTTATGATTGGGCTAAATATTTTATCATGTACAAATGAAAAAGAGGATACAAACGGAAAAGAAAACATTAACGTTCAACAAAATATTAATCCTCAAAATGAAGACGAAATATTTCAGCAATTCAAAAGTCTATATTTTGAATTATTAGAATTTAAGGATGATGAAAAATTTAAAAAATATGGTTTTAGTAAAGGAGGACCTTATAATAAATGGTTAACTAAAGTCGAAGAAATAGAAAGTAACCCTGACTCAAAGCTACTAATGAAAAAAGGTATATTAATTGGGGAGTTAAAAACTTTAGGAATGACATATGCAAATTCAAAAGGCGAGGAAACTCAAGTAACTAAAAGTTTTAATGAAATGTTTTCAAATGCCATTAATGAGAATCCAAAGTAATATTAATAAACTTAATCAAATTAAGAAATGAATTATTATTATGAATAAAACGTATGGAATATTCGCAATCAACAACGATGGGTCATTGAACCAGGTATTTATGAACGAAGAATTTATAAATGAAAAACAGGCAGAATTTCATTTAAGCTTTAACCGTGATGTGTACCTCAATATTAATGCTTTTGTAATAGTAAAGGTTTTGGTTTAAAATAACTAGGATAATAATTCACGCTTTCAAAAAATCATTGTGGCACTTTCAGAAACAGATATAATGATAAAAGAAATTAATAAGATTGATTTTGAATGACTAACATATTTACATGAAAGACTATAATCTTAGCGGACTTATACCTGTTAATAAATATCCATACAAAAGAACATATAGACCGTTATACCATAAAGGTCAGTATATAAACACCGTCAATTATGTGAAAGATCCCTTGTATGCTGTAAACCCACAGAACTACATTAGACCTTTTTTACTCATTCAAAAGGATCTTAAAAATTTATTTGACTTTATAGAACCTGGAGAAAAGAATAGAAAAACTTATTCTTTCAGAATCCATGAATTGTTAGTAAGAACTTGTATTGAAGTAGAAGCTAATTGTAAAGCGATTTTATTAGAAAATGGCTTCAATAAAGACCGCCTAAATATTTTGGACTATTCCAAAATAGAAGTTTCACATCATTTATCTAGTTATGAAGTTCATTTACCCTTTTGGCATGGTGAAAGAGAAATCAGACGCCCCTATTTAAATTGGGCATCAGGAAAGCCTTTAAAATGGTATCAAGATTACAACGATTTAAAACATAACCGAATTACTACTTTTGAAAAAGCTAACTTGAATAACCTTATTGATGCTATATGTGGATTAGTTGTAATTTTATCTGCTCAGTTTTATACTGAAGATTTTATTCAAAAAGAACCGTTGTTAAGCATTAATATAGGAGGAGATGAAGATCTTTTTAAATCAGCTATTGGTTCATATTTTAGAGTAAAATTTCCTAATGATTGGGATTTAGAAGATACATATGATTTTGATGATAGTATTGATTCACTAAAACGATTTGAAAAGTTCAATTATTCAAAAATAGAAAACCAACAAAAACATAAAAAAGGCTAGCGTTTTAAAAATAAATAGCTGACAATAAAGTGATTATATAACAAAGCCCCGATAGGGTGCGTTACTTTTTCTGCAAAACGTATACGACTAACCTGTCTGAGCCAGGATTTATAGGATTAAAGGATGTTAGGATAAGAAACCAAAAGCCTCCGCTGACTCAGGGGCTTTATTTGATTATTAATTTCAGAATGTATCATTGCTTTAGTTTGATCGGGTCACAGACTCTGTATATCATAAAAAAGTTTGAAATTAATTGTCCTTTGGACACTTCAGACATCAGTGGGTATATCGATAGCAGGCTTGTTTCTATGAAAGTATACTCAACTTTTTACTCAAAATTAATCGTGCCTTGCACCTTTAAAAATTCTGAATAAATGTAGTATAAATGGAAATATAGCATCCATTGATTCTTTTGCTCCGTTGGTGGAACCAGGTATAGCCATTATCAGGCTTTTGCCATAGGTGCCCACAATACTTCTGGAAAGCATTGCATAAGGCATCCGGTTTTGCCCGTAATTTCTAATAGCTTCTTCAACTCCCGGGATTTTTCTATCAAGTAAAGGTTCTAAAGCCTCTGGTGTCACATCACGTTTTGATAAGCCTGTCCCTCCAGTAAAAATTATCAGGTCTGCACCATCATTCTGGTAAATTTTCGCTTTATCCTGAATCAGGTCTGATTCATCAGGAATAATTGTATAGTCCATTATCGAAACCTCACACTCTTCTAATTTTTTGATAATGGCTTTACCCGCTGTGTCTTCTTTTTTGCCAGCAGAAATTGCATCGGAACAGACGATAACCGCAGCTTTAAGGTCTTTTCTGAAATTATCTACATAATCTGATTTCCCACCTTTTTTATTGAGCAATTTAATATTATGAATTTCAACGCCCTTATCAATGGGTTTAAGCATGTCATACATGTTTAATGCTACGACACTGGCTCCGTGCATTGCTTCAACTTCAACACCTGTTTTGTAAATGGTTTTTACGGTAAACAGGATGGTAATTTCCAATCCATTGATTTCATACTCGATCCCGGCAAATTCAATAGGGATTGGGTGACAATCAGGAAGTAGTTCCGGGGTCTTTTTCACACCAAGTAATCCTGCTGCTTTGCTTATTTCAAATACATCACCTTTGGGAACCGTATTGTTATTAATGGAGTCGATAGTCTCTTGCTTACTCACTTTAACAATTGCCTGTGCTGTTGCAATCCTTAGGGTATTGATTTTATTTGTGATGTCGATCATGATTTAATTTACTGCCTGTTATTGATGGGGTTTGTCTAAAAAATGCTTTCCATGAAACTGGTGTAATAGATTTTATTTAATCAGGTTTTGCCATTCTTCACTTGTATTCACATTGGTCACCTTGTTCCAGTCTTTTTTGCTTAGTGTGAGGGTTTTTACGCTTAATTTTCCAAGGGCAAATTGTACCCGACGTTCTCCATTTTGTAGCAAATCTAAAAATACTGGTGCACATTTCTTTTTGTAAAGTGCTACCAAAGGCATTATTTGGCCATTAGCTTCTAGTTGTATAACATCAGCACTATTTGTGATATTATCAACCAAAATTTTAAGCAGATTTGTCGTTATTAGAGGAACATCACAACTTAGAACCAGGTTATATTCAGTTTTAGAATGATATAATCCGGTATAAATGCCTGCCAGTGGGCCAGCAGGCAAAATATCAGAAACGCATTTCAAGTTGAACAGTTGATGTTCTTTATGATTGCTTACCAGTATAATTTCATTTGTTATAGGTTTGAGAGCATCTAATATATGAGTCAAAAATGATTTTCCGTTTAGTTGCATCAATGCTTTGTCTGTTCCCATCCTTGTGCTGTTGCCTCCAGCCAGAATTATTCCGGTTATATCGCTTTTGATGACCATGATATATTTTAAAATGTTTCGGATTAAATAAAGAAACCCTCCTGAGCTATCTCAAGTATTAGATTAGAGTTTTATTAGGATCAAATACAATATTACTCCAGACTATTATTTTTAATCATCTCGATTCTCTCATAAACCTTGTCATCATGTGGTCTTATTTTAATCCTTACAAATTTAGATGCAGGCATATTGCTTTCTTTAACCACGTTGTTTATCGAAACCAATACATTTGTTTCAGGAAAATAGGTTATAGTATTTTTCTCCGGAACCGGATATTTGACAACTATGAAAAGGGGAGCTATTCGCTCTTTACCATCGTCAAAATTATATAAGTCAACTTTATCTCCTTCTTTGAGTCCGGCTTTTTTAATGTCATTGATATTCATTAAAATAACCCGCCTTTCGTTGTAAATCCCCCGGTATCTGTCGTCTAGTCCATAAATAGTTGTGTTAAACTGGTCGTGTGTCCGGGTTGTAGCCATCAGGTATTCATCTTCAGCTAAGGTATTATCCGGAATATCTACTACAGAAAATTGGGCTTTGTCATCACTAGCTCCGGATTTGAATTTTCCATCACGGGCTGCATTAGGAAGATAAAAGCCACCTTTCTGTTTTACACGGACATTATAATTGTCAAATCCGGGAATACACTTTTCAATATCTTCGCGCACAGCATCGTAACTTTTTAAATAGCGATCCCAGTCAACCACCGAACGGTCTCCCAGTGTTGCCTTAGCCATTCTACAAACAATATGAGTTTCATTAATTAATTTTGATGAAACAGGCTCAAGCATTCCTCGTGACCATTCTACAACACCCATAGAATTTTCCGTGCTTACATATTGCCATTCACCATTAACAATATCTTTTTCACTTCTGGAAATTGTTGGGAGAATCAAAGCTTCTTTACCATGAATAAGGTGGCTTCTATTCAGTTTTGTTGATACTGAAACACTCAAATCCAGTTTACGGATTCCGTTGGCTACAAAAGTGGTGTCAGGTGCGGCAGAAAGAAAGTTTCCTCCCATTCCAAAAAACACTTTCACTTTACCCTCATTCATTGCTTTAATGGTTTCAACGACATCGTAACCGCTTTCCCTTGGCGGATTAAAACCAAAAACTTCCTGTATTTTGTCTAGTTGATCCTGGGTTGGGTTATTATCAATCAGCATTGTTCGATTACCCTGAACATTACTGTGTCCGCGCACCGGACTTGGCCCACCTCCGGGTTTACCAATACTTCCTTTTAATAATAGTAAGTTGATGATTTCACGACAGATATCAACGCCATTATGCTGCTGTGTTACACCCATTCCCCAACAGATGATGATACGCTTTTTAAAACGGATCATTTCAGCTGCTTTTTTCAAATCATCAAACGATACTCCTGATTTTTCAACAATTTCGTTAACATCCAGTTTTTTCAGTTGGTCTAAAAACTGATCAAAACCAGTAGTTTTACTTTTAATAAATTCATAATCGAAAACTTTCCCGGGATCTTCTTCTTCAAACTCAAGCAAAAATTTTTCTATAGCCTTCAATAAAGCCAGATCGCCATTAATTTTTACCGGTAAATAGAGATCAGCCAGTTCAGCGGTAATACCTAAAATCCCCGATACTTTTTGTGGGTCACGAAATCCCATTAACCCGGCTTCTGGTAGTGGATTAACGGCAATTATTTTCGCTCCATTTTTTTTGCCTTTAGCCAGGGCATTCAACATCCGGGGTGAATTGGTGCCTGGGTTTTGACCAATAATGAATATAATATCCGTATCATAAAATTCTTTTAATTTTACTGTTCCTTTACCTACTCCAAGTACAGACCTTAAGGCAAAGCCGGAGGTTTCATGACACATATTTGAACAATCAGGAAAGTTGTTAGTGCCAAATTCCCTAACAAATAGCTGATAGGCAAATGAAGCTTCATTGCTTGTCCTTCCTGAAGTATAAAATGCTGCGTTATCTGGTGATTCTAATTTATTTAGATGAAAAGCTATTTTTTCAAATGCTTCATCCCAACTTATGGGTTGATAGTGTGTGCCGTTTTCAGGTAAATACATTGGTTCTGAAAGCCTGCCTAAATGCCCTATTTCATAATCTGTTAGCAAGGACAAATCGCAAACAGAATTCTTCTTAAAAAAGTCAGCGGTTATCCGTTTGGTAGTAGCTTCTTCTGCAAGAGCCTTTGCGCCGTTTTCGCAATATTCTGCAATGGGCGAACGTTCGTCATCCGGGTCGGGCCATCCACAACTGGGGCAATCGAATCCATCAAACTGATTCATTTTGAAAAGGGCTTTTCCACCTCTGGTTAAGGTTTTTTCCTTAGATAAATTCTGTAGCGACTTAATTACAGCAGGAACTCCACCAGCCCAATTTTTCTCTTTCTCTTGTTTTAAGTTGGAAAGTGTAAAAGGAGATTGAGTTGCAGGTATATCTGTGTTTTTTTTATCTGATTCACTTTTGGGCTTATCGTGATGTTTCATTTTTGTAATATTAAATATTTTGTAGGGCAGGTGATACGATGTACTCAATGCCATTATAGATGTTACATCGATTCTCATTTAAAAATCCAATAAGAACAATATTGAACTCCTTTGCTAGTTCAACAGCCAGACTTGAAGGTGCTCCAATCGATGCTACGATTGATACACCTGCCATGGCAGCTTTTTGAATAAGTTCAAAACTAGCCCTTCCGCTTAAAAGCAAAATATGTTGATTTAAAGGTAATAAATCATCTTTAAGGGCATTACCTATAAGTTTATCTAACGCATTATGTCTCCCTACATCCTCGTGTACTAAAAGTAAGTCCCCGTTGGCACTAAAGAGTCCGGTAGCATGAATGCCACCTGTTTGAGAAAAGCTATTCTGAAATGACTTTAATTTATCTGGTAATGAATATAAGACTTCAAGTGAAATATTCTTTACGGGGTTTTCATTTTTGCAGTAACTGTTAACAGTTTTTATTGATTCAATAGAGGCTTTACCACACACACCACAGCTTGAGGTAGTATAAAAATTCCGATCTGATTGAGACAGATTTGGAACTACTGATTCATGAAGTTCTACAACAACGATATTTTGACTCTGTCTATTACAAGAGTTTTCAACTTTACGGACGTCTTTAATGTCGAGATAAGAAGAAATAACTCCTTCGGTAAACAAAAAGCCTATTGCCAGGTAGTGATCCTCTCCTGGAGTTCGCATTGTAACAGATATATTTTTTTCAATTATATCATTAGGCTTTCCATAAATTACCCTGATCTCCAGAGGTTCTTCTACCGATAGTTTATCAGTTGTTTCCAAACTAATTTTACCTTTCATTTTGTGAATGAAAGCTTCCTTAATTGAAACTAATTCTGAATTTTTCATTTTTGATGTTTCAAAAGTGGTGTTTATCATAATATATGAAATTCTAACATAAAGTAGAACGGAATATTCTCAAAGAAGACTCTTGTAAAAATTTGTTTAGGAATAAAGGTTGAAAGGTATTCAGCCTTTAATATTCAAGTGCTTGAAAATTTATTCATTAATGGTAGTGTTTTAGGGTGGAAAGATTTAAAAGCTAACTGAAAAGCATAACGGTAAATTTTGAATTGACGAGATTATCGATTTTCGAAAGTTTAATAAATTATTATAAAATGTAGTGGTACAAGTAAAAGTATTTGGTTGAAGAATCATCAGGAAAATCTCTGCCAGTATAGTCGTTAGTGAAGTTTAGAAGGGTATAAAAATGATTCCATCAATAACCTTGTTAATGTTTAGAAGTAAAAATTAAAAGCTTCCTCGTTATGAACGGCACTGCCATAACATCTTGATAGCATATATTATCGCTTTTGTAGATAGTTAATTCTTAAGGAATAGTTTATCACTATGATAAACTCAAATTAAAAAATCTAAACGGTTGGGGGTATGGTTAAAAGGGTTGTAAAGTGAAAAATGTAATGTATTTGGGTTAGTCAAAATAATGTTGATTACAAAAAGTCATTCATATTGTTTTTTCGCTTATTTCGAAGCCTGATCATGAAAAATACTATTCCAATAATAATCGAGGCTTCAATTATTACACCTGGAAAAGATGAAATTAATTCAGTAAATGAAGTTGAGTTTTGAGATTCCATAAGCTAGTTGAAAGATGTTTTTCATAAAAAGAAAAAAGCCTGACAAAGTCAAGCTTTTTATTAAATCTTTATGACGATACTGTTTAATCATTTACTGCCATCTTCTTTTCAATCTGTTGAATTAAGATGTGAATAATTTTAATATGTATTTCCTGAATTCTATCTGCATAACCTTGATGTGGGACCCTGATCTCCAGGTCAGCTTCATCAGCAAGTACACCTCCGGTGTTACCACTAAGGATAATTACCTTCATGCCTTTTGATCTCGCAGCCTTTGCTGCTTCAATTACATTTTTGCTGTTTCCACTGGTAGATATTCCAAGTAGAACGTCTCCTTTATTACCTAAGCCTTCCACATATCTGGAAAAGATAAAGTCAAAACCATAGTCATTTCCAACGCAACTAATGTGACTAGGATCTGAAATGGCTATTGCAGCCATGGCTGGTCTGTTATCACGGTATCTACCTGAAAGCTCTTCAGCAAAATGCATCGCATCACAATGTGAACCACCGTTACCACAGCTTATTATTTTGCCTCCATTTTTGAGGCTTGAGGCCATAATTTGAGCTGCCTCAGCAATTTTATTTAATAATGCCGGGTCAGCAATCACCTTTTGGAGGGTGATCAGTGCTTCTTCTAATTCTTTTTTAATATCTTCAATCACTGCAGGTAATTTTAATATTATAATTCAGAATCTTTGTTTCCTTGATTTTTTACTTGTTTATTTTCTTCCGCTAGGTCAAACATCTTTGCCTTTAATTCTGTCTTTTCTTTATCAAGAAGGGAGATTTGCTTATGCTGGTCTTTCCATATTCTAAAGAAAAGAAAAATATTGACGAAGAATAATATTAACCCCAGGTATGCGCCGGGTTTAAAGAAAGCATCAAATTTTAGAAGGTTTAAAAAACTATCTCCGGTTGCCAATGATGCAGCAATAATTACCACTATGTGAAATAGCAAGTAAACAATAAAAAATCCGATAGTAAATTTCTTCATTTTCTTAATAAATAAGGTTAATAGCTCAATATACTATCATATCGGCTAAGTTCCACAAAGGGATAAAAGATTTGTATAGGTTAATTACATGTGGAGACTTTGCATCTGGATTAATTTAGCATAAAGTCCATCTTGCTCAACTAATGATTCGTGATTACCTCTTTCAATAATTTGACCTCTTTCGATAACCAAAATTTCATCAGCATGCTTAATTGTACTCAGTCTATGTGCAATTACTAATGAAGTTCTGTTTTTCATAAGGTTTGTTAATGCCTCTTGTACAAGTTTCTCACTTTCAGCATCAAGAGCAGAAGTAGCTTCGTCAAGAATCAATATCGGAGGGTTTTTGAGTATGGCTCGTGCAATACTGATACGTTGTCTTTGTCCTCCTGATAGTTTTGTTCCTCTCTCGCCTATGTTGGAATGATAGCCTTCTTCGAGTTTATCTATAAACTCATGAGCATTAGCAATTTTGGCAGCTGCAATGACATCTTCCTCATTTACATTTTTCATTCCGAAAGCAATGTTGTTAAACACTGTATCATTAAACAAAATTGATTCCTGAGTAACAATTCCCATTTGAGCCCTCAGACTTTCAATATCTATATCTTTTAGATTAATGCCATCAAGGGTAATATTTCCTTGAGTCGGATCATAAAATCTTGGTAGCAGATCGGCAAGAGTTGACTTTCCACCTCCGGAAGGGCCAACTAACGCAACAGTCTTACCTTTACCAAGTGTAAATGAAATATCATTGATTACTTTTTCTTTTTCGTAAGCAAAGGATACATTTTTATATTCAATACCTTCTTTAAAAGACTCGATATTTTTTGCAATTGGATCATTTTTAACCTCATTTTCAGTATCCATGAGTTCAAAAATTCTATCAGCAGAAACTATTCCTCGCTGCATAGATGAAATAGCATTGGTAAAGGATTTTGCCGGATTAAGGATCTGACTAAATACAGCCAGAAAACCAAAAAATGCAGAAGCTTCCAGTGCATTATCACCATCAAGAATTAATGTACCGCCAATTAAAATGATGATGGCGACAACAGAAACACCCATGAATTCAGACGATGGGCCAGCAAGATTATATCGCTTACTAAATTTCCAGTTATAGCCGGCATAATTATTAACCTCTTTTTCAAACTTACTATTGATATAATCACGAGCATTGAAAGCTTTGATTACTCGCATTCCTGATAAGGATTCCTCTAGAATATTAGCCATTTTCCCAAGGGTTGTCTGAGTACCTATGGCTTGTTTTTTTAATGCTTTCGATATTGCACTTATTATAACTCCGGAAACCGGAAGAAGGATAAGGCTGTATAAGGTTAGTTTTGCACTTATACCAAAAAGAGTAACAAAGTAAACAATGATGAGGATTGGCTCTTTAAAAAATACTTTTACTGAGTTCATCATACTGTTTTCAACCTCCTGAACATCAGAAGTAATTCTTGACATGATGTCGCCTTTGTGTTCATTAGTGAAAAAGCCAACATGAAGTCCTGTTACAGAATCAAAAATTGCAGTTCTGAAATTACGAATAACATTAACCTTCATTCTCTCAACACAAAGCTGGGAGATGTATCTGAAAAGATTAGAGAAAAATACCGATCCGACAAGCAGTGTACAGATATATTGCAAAGCCCTGAGCTTACCAACGTTTTGAATGTACCCGGTAAGATTATAGTAAAACAAGCTTTTATAATAATCAATCATTCCTACCTCACCCCAAACAGGTTTTTGTTTTAATGCTGCCAGCTTATCTGCGTCAATCTGGTCAAACAGCACTTCCATTATCGGAACCAACGAAAGCAGGTTAAATAAAGAAAAAACAGTAAAAAACAGGGTGCTGACAATATAAATAGGCGTCAACCACCCAATTGGTTTGGCATATTGGAATAACCGTGTAAATGTCTTCATTTAGTATTTTTCAATTCAGGGCTGCAAGTTACGCCTTTTAATTTGCTAAAACAGGTTATTCTGTCTTGCAATATTCCAGCGTAAACCCAGCGAAACCCAGTTTTCATTATATTTTCCCAGGATTTCGTTTTCCTGGTTTCGAATAGTATACCCCAAATCTACAAAAAGGTTATTTTTTGGCATGTAGGTTAGCAGTGCTTCTCCTATGAAGAGAGTGTTTTCAACCCCTTGTCCGGTTTCATTATTGTAGTCTTCTTCTCTGGTAATGTTTGGTTTCAGGATGTCTCCACCCCAGTTTCCACCGTCTTCATCAGATCCATACTTTGATACGATACCAGTAAGTGTCAGGTCAAGTCGTGGGATAATTTTGTATCTGGCAATACCAATCGCTTCAGTAAAGTTAGCACCTCGGGGGTGAGCAAGTGGTTGTCCGTAATGGCTGAAGCTTCCATAAGAATCCTTGTGTGAATACATGTATGGTCGTGCAGTATTAAATTCACCCTGCAAGTCCAGGTAAGGTAGTCCGAATGCATCAACATATTTTAAACCTACCTGAATGGCATTTTTGTTTGCCCACCATCCATTATTATCCAAGTACTCGTTTAAGACAAATTCGTCTAAAGATAACTGACCATAAAATGAAAAGTGATTCAAGAAATTCCACTTCCAGTCTAGTCCCAATAATACATTGTCCTGGCTTCCTTCAGATTGCTCAATAGCCCGATAGAATATGATTGGATTAAGGTATCCTAACTGGATGTCGGCACTTGCAGAGTCTTCATAGATAACTACTGATTCAAACAATCCAATGTTTAGTGATTTACCAATATCAATTCCAAGACGATGATGAGCAAGGTATTTTTTAGGGTATCTCGATCTTCCTGTAAGACCACTGGTATTTCCTTCAACGTCTGCAATTAGCTCGGCAAAAAGATTTGTATAATTAACTTTCCCTACTTCGGTTTCGATTTTTAAGAAAAGCATAGGAGCAGAGAAATCAGATAATATCAGGCTTCGGTATCCGTTGCCCATAAAAATTCTGTCGTGCCCAAACTGTATGTTGATTAAATCTTTTACCGCTGCAAAACTTATGTAACCACGTGCCTCAAAATAATCAACTCCGGTATCTTTAAATCCTTTCCAGAATCCCTGGTTTGGAACAGTCAGAGTGCCATCAATGTATCGTCTGATATAGGATGGATATCTCGCTTGATTTTCAGTTATTGAGGAGAAAAAAGCTACTTTATTGCCAATTCGGCCTCTAACTTTTACACCTCTTGTATTTTGGAAGAGTGTGCCGTCAGAGTCGGTATTTTGATTCATGTAAGCAAAATGAATTATCGGATTTACATGAAGATCAAAGTTCTTCCCTTTATCATGCCAGAAGTCACCGGGAGTTTTATAGAGGAAGTTAAACAAAGGTTTTTTTGATTCCGGCGCATCATCAGTGATATACTCCCAATTGTTATTTAGGAGGAGGCTGGCCGCCAAAGCGCTTTTATCAGTTCCATCTGCGATCATATCATAATAAGCAGTATCGATTTTATCTCGTCGGTATGTTTTTAGTGTTGAGTGAAATCCCGGATATTGTTTTCCGGTTTTGATCTCGAAGCGATCGATAAGATAATGTTGATAGTCTCTTTGGTCTAGTCTGATGTTCTGAGCAGTAATTGAAAATGTTAAGCCCAGAAAAGCTAGTAAATAGAATGATACCTGCTTCATATTTATTATTTTTGCGTGTGTAAAAGATAATTATAGCACAATTAAAATTTAATAATACTAAATCTTTGTTTTATTTGGTAAACAAAATTGATGTAGTTATCTTTGTGCCTCATTTTGAAAAAGGGAAAGTAATTTAAAGCTGATACAATAATGAAAAAAGATATTCATCCGGACTATAGAGAGGTGATTTTTCAAGATACGTCAAGTGACTTTGCGTTCATGACAAAATCAACAATCAAGACCAGCGAAACGATCAAGTGGGAAGACGGTAACGAATATCCGTTGGTAAAAGTGGAAGTTTCTTCTGCTTCACATCCATTCTACACTGGTAAGAAATTGTTTGTGGATACCGCTGGACGTGTTGAGAAATTCAACAAGCGTTACAAGAAGAACTAGTCTTCGAATTAAAGAAATTAAAGCCTTCGTTAGAAATAGCGGAGGCTTTTTTTATTCCCTTTTATCAAACCGGAAGTATTTATTATATTGAGCTCAAACAACTTCCGTAAATGAAAGACCGGCAAATCGAAAAACAGGAGCTGTACTCTCAGGCTATAAAAAGAATACATATTGCATTCACCCATTTTTTTAATGATCCTGAAAAACAAATTGAAGAGCTTTTCAGGGTAGGGATAGATCTGTTTAATATGGATAATGCTTCTTATGTGGAAGTGGTCAGGGAAAAGATTATTGTCAGGTTTATTTATAGTACCATGGCAAATGGTTTAGCTGAGGTTCAGATGAAGGAATTGCCATATTATGGGTCAATGGCCGAAGATGCTTGGGATTCAGACGATATACTGGTATTTGAAGACCTTACTTTAGAACATATACCTGAAAAGTATAAAGTTTTTTTAAAGCAAAATATCAGGTCGTTTATTCATATCCCTGTGTGGATTTTTGGAGAAAAGAGAGGGATTATTAGTTGGTCGTCATCAAAGAAGCTGAACTCACCACTTTTGCAGGAGCACTTACAAGATTTGGTTTATTTAATCTCTAATTCATTTGAAAAAGTATTGGAATTAAAAATTTCGGGAGAAATTCAAAATCAATATCGCGAGGAATTGCAGAAGCAAATGGAGCAATATATTGTTTCTGAGCAGTTGAATAAAATGGGTGTTTGGTATCGGGATGCTAAAACAAATAGACTTACTACTTCAAAGGGAGCGGTCAAAGCAATCGGCATTCCTGCCTTGGGTGATTCTGTGAGTCTTGATGAAGCTTTAAAATTTGTTCATCCGGATGATGCATTACTATTAGAATCTGAACGAAAGGAGTCTTATGAAACCGGTCAGCCTTATGAATGCGAGTTTAGATTGACAAATGGTGAGAAGGAAGTTTGGATGCTAATTAAAGGTGAGCCGGTGTATGATGAACAGGGTGAGCTTATTGCTGTGAGGGGAACCATTCAAAATATCGATGAGGACAGGAAGTTGCGACAAGAAAGAAATCAGTATAAAGCATTGCTCGAAGAATTCGTAAGAAGTAATCCTGTTCCTGTGGCTATGTTTGATACTGAGATGCGATATATCATGGTAAGTGAAAGGTGGCTGGCTGATTATGCTCTTGATATTTCTATCATTGGGAAAAAACATTATGATGTTGTTCCGGGGATTAAAGAGGATTGGAAGCAAAGGCATCAGGAGGCATTAAATGGTAAAAGTCAGAATAAAGAAAATGATTTTATTCAGTGGCCGGATGGAAGCTTTTCATATATATCATGGGCTGTTGGTCCGTGGTATTATCCAAATAAAGAAATAGGTGGGATAATTCTCTATGCTGAAGATGTAACAAACCTTAAAGAAAAAGAATTAAAAATTGCTGCAATGGCTGATCAGTTAACCCGGTATTCGCAAAAACTTGAAAAGAGTAATGAGGATCTGGAGAACTTTGCATCATTAATTGGGCATGACCTTCAAGAACCTCTTCGGAAAATCAAGGCTTTTGGTGATATGCTAAAAAGAAATTTAATGGGTAAAATGGAGGGGCACGATCTGGAACTTCTGGAAAGAATGGTTAATTCTTCAGAAAGGATGCAAGATCTGGTTAATAAGCTGCTGGAAGAAAGTAAAAAAA
Organism: Marinigracilibium pacificum; assembly: GCF_012926615.1. Taxonomy (GTDB): domain Bacteria; phylum Bacteroidota; class Bacteroidia; order Cytophagales; family Cyclobacteriaceae; genus Mangrovivirga; species Mangrovivirga pacifica. The sequence goes on from NZ_JABBNU010000012.1 coordinate 101,427, forward strand.
GCACAAAAGATAACCGAAAAAACACCTCTGTCCGATCTGTTATTTTAGATGTTTTAGATGATCTGGAAATTGCAGTTAAGGAAGCTGATGCTGAAGTCGAAATAGATCTTAATTCATCCGTTTATGCCACCAGGCAAGAATTGTACAGGCTTTTTCAAAACATCATTTCCAACTCTATAAAATATCGTGAAGATAGTAGAAAATTAAAGATCAAAATCAGTGATGAGATAGTAAGTGAAGAGACTCATATTCTAATTAAGGATAATGGAATTGGGGTTGATAAAAGTAACAATAATTTGCTTTTTGAATTTTTTACCCGTGGGAAAGAAGTTTCTGGGATAAAAGGGTACGGAATTGGCTTGGCAGCGTGCCGAGATATAATGGTCGATCTTAATGGTGAAATTGAGATATTTCCTGCAGAAAATGGCGGTACAATGGTTAAACTAGCGTTTAAAAATGATCCATTGAAATATTGAATGTCCGTAAAATTCTAAATTATATTTGAAATCTTACATCAGGTAAAAAAGGTATAAAACCTCAACTTTTAAGATTATTTAAGTCATAATATCTAGTTAATTTGAGAGTCGAATTTCAAATTGAACAGATGTCAACAAAAATTCTTCTTGTAGATGATGATTTCGAAGATTACCTAATCATTCAGGATCTTCTAAATTCATCAAAACTAAAAGATTTTGAATTATCATGGATTGATAATTCACAAGACGCACTTGAGTCGTTTTGTGAAAACAGCTATGATATTTATCTTCTTGACTATAGAATTGGAGAGGAGAATGGACTTCAATTGCTGAGAAATGCAATTGATTGTGGCTGTCTAAGCCCGATAATCTTATTAACAGGTTACTCAAATGAGCGACTTGAGCAGGAAGCATTAAAGGCTGGTGCAGCAGACTATTTGCTTAAAAATGACATCACAGGAGATCAGCTTTATAGATCTATTTGGTATTCACTGGAAAAAACCAAGCTTGAAAGACAAGTTTACCTTGTAAGAGAACGTGCTAAAAGCCCCAATGGAATACTTATATTAAATAAAAATAATCAGGTTATTTATGCAAATGAGGCCGCTACAATCTTTCTGAATGTAAAGATGAGTGAGCTTAGTAATATGTATCTTCATTTTGATTTTAAACCAAATCAAAATCATGAAGTGGAGATAACCACTAAGGGTGGCAAGCTGGGAGTTGGAGAAATAAGAACAATGGATATCAATTATGAAGGGCAGAACGCTACCTTAATCACTATAATTGATATAACAGGCCATAAGCAGTTGCAAAACAATCTGTTAATGGTTAATGCCAAGTTGGAAAAGCAAAATAACTACCTGAGGCAGTTTGCTTATATCGCATCTCATGACTTGAAAAGTCCTGTAAATAATATTCTTTCTCTAATTGATCTGTTGAATATTGAAGGAAAGCTTGATAGCTCCGAACTTGAGTTGTTTAATGCATTGAAGAAGGCAAGTAATAAGCTTGATCGATCAATTCATGAAATGATTTCCCTGTTAAAGGATCATCAGGAAGATGTGGAAATCGAAGATAATCAGGTTAATGTAGAGGATGTTTTTGAAGATATTAAAGAGTCTCTTTTTGAGCAAATTGAAAAGTCAGAAGCAGAAATAGAAACTGATTTTGATCCAATTATTAATATTAAGTATAACAGGGTTCATTTAAGGAGTATTTTGCTTAATCTGATTACCAACGCTATAAAGTACCGAAGGTCTGATGCCAAGTTGAGAATTAAAATCACCACTGGTGTCAACGAGGGTAATGAATATCTCGAGGTGAAAGATAATGGTATGGGAATAGATCTTGATCTGCATGGTAAAGCTCTTTTTGGATTATTTACCAGATTCAATAAACAAATAGAAGGGTCAGGTATTGGATTATACTCTGTAAAGTCTATTGCTGAGTCTTATGGTGGGTCTGTAGCTGTAAAAAGTAGACCTGGAGAAGGAGCAATATTTAGGATCTACCTGTATAATAAGGTGAGATCTCCAATGCAGGTAATCGAAAGTTAACTCGGATAACTATCCTTTTATTATAATTTCTTCTAGATTGCGAGCAGGATTTTTATTTTTGCTATATGAATATAGTATTGTTCGACAATCATTCCACGCGAAAGAGTTTATTGCCTTTCACATTTACCCGTCCGGTAGCTGAAATTCGTATCGGTATTCTGACAATATCTGAAAAATGGGGTAAGCGATTAAATGGTGATGTATCATTCATAACTGAGTCATATCTGACTAAGAAATTCCCACTCAATCATACTGATGATAATTTATATATTGATGGGGCATTGTGTCCTACAAATGAATTGATAAAGAAAGTCAATGCTTTAAAGCCTGAATCAGGATTTAAGATTGATGATCGTGTGGTAGTTTGGAGATCTTCAGAATCAATAACTGATTTTCAGACTATCGAATCAAAAGCTGCAAGTTGCGATCAGATGGATCTCGATGTTGATGTTATTGATTTTCCATGGGAGATTTTTCAAAAGAACAGATCTCAAATTGAATCAGATTTTGAATTAATCACTTCCGGAAGAAAATCAGCTGAAATTTCTGATCCGCATACTATTATTTATGGTAAGGAAAATGTATTCATTGAAGAAGGTGTTGATGTAAAGGCTGCAGTAATCAATGCAGAGTCGGGCCCAATATATATTGGTAAAGATGTTGTAATTGGTGAGGGGGCGATAATTAGAGGTGCCTGTGCAATATTAAATAACTCTCATGTTAGCATGGGAGCAAAATTTAGAGGTGATAGTACAATAGGACCTTATTGTAAAGTAGGTGGAGAGGTTTCGAATTCTGTGTTTATAGGTTATTCTAATAAATCTCATGATGGTTTTCTTGGTAATGCCGTAATCGGAGAATGGTGCAATATGGGTGCTGATTCTAATAATAGTAATCTGAAGAATAATTATGATCAGGTGAAACTCTGGAGTTATGCAAAGGAAGGATTTATTAGAACAGGCCAGCAGTTTTGTGGGTTGATGATGGGTGATCATACCAAATGCGGAATAAACACAATGTTTAATACCGGAACAGTTACGGGAGTTTCGGCAAATATTTTTGGAGCAGGATTTCCAAGGAACTTTATTCCATCTTATTCATGGGGAGGCCCTCAAGGGTTAACTACTTTTCATATTAATAAGGCATTGCAATCGGCAGAAATTGTGATGAAGAGGAGAGGTAAAGAACTCGATGAAGTCGAAAGAGAGATTTTGACTCATATTTTTGAAGAAACAAGTAAGTATCGAAATTGGGAAGTATAATTTATGCAGTTTTCAGATATTCCGGGATTTAAAGAAGAGAAAGAGGCGTTAACAAACGCTGTAAAAAATAATCATCTGGCTCATGCCCATATGTTTGCAGGCAAACAAGGTGGAGCTAATCTTGCATTGGCAATTGCATTTGGGCAGTTTATAAATTGTGAAAACCCAAGTGAAACAGATAGCTGTGGTACTTGTGCAAGTTGCCGGCAATTTACTCAGTTTACTCATCCGGATTTGCATTTTATTTTTCCAACAGGAGGTACTTCTAAACTTGCTTCGAAAGATGCAGTTAGTAGTGCGTTAATGACAGAGTGGAGGTCTTTTCTTAAAGAATATTCTTATCCGGTTATAAATGACTGGGCTGCTTTTTATGGTGGTCAGGATAAGCAATTGAGTATTTCTAAGGAAGAGTCCAGAAATATTGTCCGAAGCTTATCATTATCTACTTTTGGCTCAGGTTATAAAGTGATGATAATATGGCTGCCGGAATATTTGCATCCATCGGCAGCCAATGCAATATTAAAAATACTTGAAGAACCACCAGGGAAAACAATATTTATTCTTGTTTCATGTGACCTTGAAGCAATTCTTCCAACGATATTATCAAGAACACAAATTCTGACTGTAAGTAACTTTTCTGAGGAAGAACTAAAAGGCCTTCTGGTTGAAAAGGGAGTTGAGGAATCTCAGGCTATTCAATTAGCTCGTTTGTCAGATGGAAATGTCAGCAAAGCATTGGCATACATGGATCAGGCAGATCAGGATACGCATAAGCTATTTCAGGAATGGATGAGGACCTGTTATAAAAGAGATTATTCTGAATTAGTAGACTGGGCCGATAAATACCAAAAGCTAGGGAAAATGAATCAGAAAAGTCTTCTTGAGTATGGTATTCATATGATGCGTGAAAGTTTGATTGGCATTAGCCAGGCAGAAGATTTGTACAGATTATCCGGAAGTGAAAGAGACTTTATCGAGAATTTTCAAAAAGTATTAAACACTAAGAAGATTGAGAGAGTATATGAGTTATTAAATGAATCTCTTTATCATATCGAACGTAATGTCAATGCAAGGTTGATGTTTTTAAATTTATCTCTGAATCTGGTAAAAGCATTAAGGTGAAAGAAGTAATTAAGATTGTAACGAGGAAAAGTAAGCTGGCAATGTGGCAAACATATCATATTGAGAATTTGCTCAATAATGCTGGTATGGAAACTGAAATTATTCAGCTGGAAACGATTGGTGATAAGATCCTTGATGTAGCAATAAATAAGATTGGAAGTAAAGGAGTGTTTACTGAGGAATTAGAGGCTGCTTTACACGCCGGTGAAGCACATATTGCAGTTCACTCTGCTAAAGATATGCCAAGTAAGCTACCTGAGGGACTAGAATTAATAGCTTTTACCGAGAGGGAAAGAATGCATGATGTCCTTGTAGCTAACAAAGAAATTGATATTACCAAACCTTTAACAATCGGGACTTCTTCAACACGAAGGGTGGCAATGCATAAGAGGTTTAATCCTCATTTTAATATTGTGGATATGCGTGGTAACCTGCAAACAAGAATCGCAAAGATGAAAGATGGTCAATGCGATGCTTTGCATTTAGCTTTTGCAGGTGTTCATCGGATGGGTTATGAAGATATGATTCAACATCATTTTGACCTTGATATTTTTACTCCTGCTGTAGGTCAGGGGAGTATTGCAATTGAGGCGAGTACATCACTAGACCCGGAATTAAAATCAAGAATTGTAAAAGCCGTTGATCATGCAGAAACACATGCGTGTCTGGTAGCTGAAAGAGCATTTTTGAAAAAGCTTGAAGGTGGCTGTAGTGTGCCGGTATATGGTCTTGCGCAACTCGAAAATAATACAATAAACCTAAGTGGAGGGATTGTGAGTCTTGATGGGAAAAAAATAATAAATGATATAATTAAAGGAAATATAAACAGGGCAGAAGAAATTGGATCTGAACTTGGAAACATACTGATTGACCTTGGAGGAAAAGAATTGTTACAAGAGATTAAAAGCAACCTTTAATTATGCATAAACTTCACTTTTTATTATTCATATCATCATTTTTGCTAATCATTTCCTGTGATTTTTTAGGTGAAACTGATAATTCACTGGTTGTTGTTCATACAGAATATGGTGATTTGACTTTTAAGCTTTACGAACAGCCTGAAGAACACACAGAAAACTTCCATGACTTGATCGAAGACGGGTTTTATGATAGCACTACCTTCCATAGAATTCTTGATGGTGAAATGGTGCAAGGAGGGGATCCGAATACTAAAGATGATGATCGCTTTAATGACGGAATGGGTGGACCTGGGTATAAATTGCCTGCTGAAATCTTTCCGGAGCTTATTCATCAAAAAGGAGCATTGGTTTCAGCCAGGGTTATAGGTAAAGATAAACTTGATAAAACCGCACATGGGTCTCAGTTTTTTATTGTTTATGGTAAAACCTGGACTGATCAATCGATTGATAGCCTGGCAAATAGAAGAACCTCTGATATTGAAAATTTTTATATAGCCAAATATCTGGGAGATTCATTGAATAGTAAGATTCGTGACAGGATGGTAAAACTGTCGAATGAAAAAAAGACAGATGAATTTAACCAGGTTACAGACTCAATAAGGAAGGTTATCATAAACAAATTTGACCTTAAGCCTATTACTTATTCCGAGGAGGCGAGAAATATATATAAAACAGCAGGCGGTATGCCTCAATGGGATGGAGAGTATACGGTATTCGGTCAACTTGTAGATGGCTTTGATGCATTTGAAAAAATCATGAAAGCTAAGAAAGGACCAAATGGCAGGCCTGAAAAGGATATTATTGTTACAATGGAAATTACTGGCTCGGAAGGAGCGATAAATAATAACGAATCAAATACTTCAAATGAATAACAGAACAGCATTTTATCTTGTTATATTTTTTATGCTTATCGCTTTTGCCGGTAATGCACAGAAGAAGAAAAAAGATGAGTTGGTCAGAATAAAAACAGTATATGGGGATATGCTGGTTTTATTATATGATGACACTCCTAAACATAAAGAAAATTTCTTGAAGTTGGTTAGAGAGGGAGTCTATGATGGTACAACCTTTCATCGTGTGATAAAAGATTTTATGATTCAGGGAGGAGACCCTAATTCTAAGGATTCGATTCCTGAAAATGATGGCGCCGGAGGTCCTGGGTATACTATTGATGCTGAATTTGGTGCAGGCCACAAACACTTTAAAGGGTCTTTGGCAGCAGCTAGACAGGGCGATAGGGCAAACCCTAAAAGAAAAAGTAGTGGTAGCCAATTTTACATTGTAAAAGGAACCGAGGTTGATTCTCTTGAACTTGTAACTATGGCTAAAGATAAGAATGTTAAAAACCTGTTTCGCGTGATGGCTGAATGTGCTAAAAGCCCTGGTGGAGATACATTAGCTGCAAAATATCAGGAGTATCGGGATATGAATGACTATCAGGCGTTTGAAAATTGGCTGGTAAGCATTAAGCCACAATTAATTGCCCAGGATGATACTTATGTAGAAGTTAGCTATTCTGCTGAGGACATTAAGACATATGAAGAGTTGGGTGGTACACCACACCTTGATGGTGAATATACTGTGTTTGGAAGAGTGATTGATGGTCTGGATGTGGTTGACAAGATTAGTGAAGTAAAGACTAATTATAGCGACCGACCTGAAGAAGATATAAAAGTAGAAGTGGAGATTGAAGAGTGGAAGGTAAAAAAGCTGGAAAAGACTTACGGGGATATTTATAATAATTAAAAATGGCAACAACCAAAATACTGATCACTGGTTCTAATGGATTATTAGGACAAAAGCTTGTAGGGATATTAGCTAATGATCCTGATACAGAACTTATTGCTACATCAAGAGGTGAAAACCGTATTGAGCATATTGACCAGAATCTTTATACATATCACAGTCTTGATATTACAAGTAAAAGTGAAGTAGATAAAGCGATTGAAGCTTATGCTCCGGATGTGATTATCCATGGAGCGGCAATGACAAATGTTGATCAGTGTGAGCAGGAACCTGAAAACTGCAAAAAATTAAATGTTGATTCTGTAAGGTACCTGACAGATGCAGCATATAAGGTTGGAGCTTTCTTTGTGTTTGTCAGTACAGATTTTATCTTTGACGGATCACATGGTCCGTTATTAGAGACTGATGAGCCAAACCCAATTTCAATTTATGGGCAGTCCAAGCTTGACGCAGAGACGATTGTTCGTTCCTATAAAGGAAAATGGGCTATTGCCAGGACAGTTCTTGTATATGGAATTACACCATCAATGAGCAGGTCTAATATTATTTTATGGGTTAGAAATAGCCTTGAAGAAGGTAAAAAAATCAATGTGGTTACAGATCAGTGGCGTACACCAACTTTGGCTGAAGATTTGGCTGTTGGATGCATTGCCATTGCAAAAAATAATGCTGAAGGAGTGTTTAATATTAGCGGAGAAGAAATGCTTACTCCATATGATATGGCCATGAAAACAGCAGATTATTTTAATCTTGATAAGTCATTGATTAGTAAGGCTGACGCATCGACTTTTTCACAGCCGGCTAAGCGTCCGCCAAAAACAGGTTTTATAATTAACAAAGCAAAAGAATTGTTAGGCTATTCCCCTCGGTCATTTGATGAAGGGATAGCCATTTTAGATAAACAGTTGCAAGAAATAGATTCTCAGAATGAGTGATTTTTTAATTGAAGGAGGTTTCGATAGTTGGTTAAATGATGTTTTGGCACCAATTACCGACAAAGTAAACGATATCGTCCTTTTTAGTATTCCTCTTACAGATTCAATAGAAATGCCCGTTGTGGTGGCTCTTCTTTTGATTTCGGCTATCTTTTTTACAGTTACCTTCAGGTTTATAAACATTGGTATGTTCAGACATGCCATTGATGTAGTGAGAGGGAAATATGATAAGCCGGATGATGATGGAGAGGTTAGTCACTTTCAGGCGCTGACAGCGGCTCTTTCAGGCACCGTTGGAATCGGTAACATCGGAGGTGTCGCTATTGCGGTTTCCACCGGAGGTCCCGGAGCTACTTTCTGGATGATCCTTGCTGGTATATTCGGGATGACAACAAAATTTGTTGAATGTACATTAGGTGTAAAATACAGGAATCTTTATGAAGATGGTACTGTATCCGGTGGCCCAATGTATTACCTGCAGAAAGGACTTGCAAAAAGAAATTTACCTAAGTTTGGTCGATTCCTGGCAGTGTTTTTTGCCATCGCCTGTGCTGGTGCAGCAATTGGTAGTGGTGGCCCGGCACAAGTAAACCAGGCTACAGAACAAATGATTGCTATAACCGGAGGCAAGGAAAGTTTTCTCTTTGGTAATGGCTGGATGTTTGGTCTGCTAATGGCTGGAATTGTCGCGCTGGTAATTATCGGTGGAATTAAAAGTATTGTTAAGGTTACGGAGAGAATTGTCCCATTCATGGTAGGGATATACTTGCTTGCAGGATTTATTGTTCTGGGGGCACATTTTGATAGCATTTTACCTGCTATTTGGCAAATAATCTCTGAAGCATTTACTTTCAAAGCCGGATTAGGTGGCTTTATTGGAATAATGATCGTCGGGTTAACCCGATCAGCTTATAGCAATGAGGCGGGGTTAGGTTCGGCATCAATTGCTCACTCGGCAGTGAAGACCGATGAGCCGCTTTCCGAAGGTCTCGTAGCATTATTGGAGCCATTTATTGATACTGTAATCGTATGTACAATTACTGCTCTGGTAATTGTGGTGACCAATAATTATGATCCAAATGCAACTGAAGGAATTAGTCTGACAAGTAAAGCCTTTGGAAGTGTTATAACCTGGTTTCCTTATGTGCTTTCAGTGGCTGTGATATTATTTGCCTTATCAACAATGGTTGCTTGGGCGTATTATGGACTTAAAGCATGGACGTTTTTGTTTGGAGAAAACAAAACAGCAGACCTCATTTACAAGGTGCTGTTTTGTATTGCCGTAGTCGTTGGGTCATCCCTCAGCCTGAAAGCGATGTTTTCATTAGCTGATGCTTTGGTATTATTGATGGCATTTCCAAACCTTATCGGACTCTACTTCCTCTTCCCAGAGGTGAAGAAAGAAGTACTGTCGTATAAGCAAAAACTACGGGATGGGATCATAAAAAGAATTGACTAAAATCGACAAAACCGTCTATTCGGTAGTAAGCCAATGCTTTGCCTTTTCAGTATCCCTGAAAACTCTAACCGGTGAACCAGTAATCAGTGCGATCATATTAATTATATATGCATCAATGCTATTAAGAGCAATAACAGCTTGAGCTTTGACATGTGATCTGTATTTAATTTTTAATAAGTTGAAAAATGCTTTTAACAATGACTTTCTTGAGATTGTTGTTAATACAAGAGCAGAATTCGGATCACAATATTTTAAGAATGCATCTCGTTCGTTTGGTAGCTTCTGATCAGTAAATATTAACTCCTCCTGAACAATCAGCTTTCCGTTGTGTGTAATGATTTTTATATCAGACATAGGCAGGTGGTTTTAATTCAATAATAATCTTATGAAATAAAATTTTCCTGTCAGGAATACGCCAAAACTTACCGAGTAGGATTATTGTGTATGAATTCTAAGAAAAAGTGATTGATTTGTGTTGAATTGAATTTTTCCATGAAAACTGCCATTAGTTTATTATTGTTGTCAATATAAACATTTGGTTTTTAGTTATTTGTATCTTCTTTTGAGAAGTGGAGGTTGAAAGCTACCGTAGTTTTAAGGGTTGTTTTACTTTAATCAAAATTGACTTTATATAAGAATCAATTAGGTAAACGAGGTAGTAATATCTTTTGTTAAATTCAAGATTTTACAGAGTAAGTTTTGCAGAATATCTGAAATTCAGAATTTAATTTGAATAATATTACAACGAGTTTAATCGCACAGAATTTTATCAGAGGTTGTGATTTTTTCGGATTCCTCAATCAGTTGAATTCCTTTCGGAGACATATAGACGATTGTTCGATATCCTGCTTCTTCAAAGTCTTTGAATGCAAACAGAACTGAATTTTTACTATTTCCTCTAAACTCGATGCTTGTATATTCCGGAGCTAAAATTTCTCCTTTTGATGATGAAACAGCCCCATAACCTTTGTCAGTTAGATAAACAGCAACTCTTTCGGTGTTATTAATGTCAAAGGTTTCTAAAAGTTTGGCTTCAATACCTAGAGAATCATTCTTTTGGATATCCCATAGTGCCCACCTGAAGTTGTTTTTAATCCATACACTTGAATCATTCCATGCCTTGATGTCATCAGCAACAGACCTGAAAAAGGTTGATCCATCAAAATTTAATAGATATTGATATCGACCATAAGTGGTTACGATCTTATTCCCATCAATTTTTGGAAGACTTGAATATCTCGGAGCGACAGTTTTAAATGTTTTTGTATTTACCCAGCCAAACTTTCCATCTCTCACGATTGTCAGATGGTTACTGTCTAAAGCTGCAAAACCATCATAAACACCAGGTAGGATAGTTTTTCCACTTAGAGTTTTTAGCATGTAATTTCCTGACCTGAACATGATCGAGATAAGAGAATCGCTGAGTATAGAATAACTTTTACCATCTCCTTCAAATACCTGATTCCCCTTGGAGTTAAATACCACATGATTTCTACCAGTTTCAGTTATAATTACTTCCTGTAACAGGCCTGATTTGCTGCTTGAAACTAATTTGAAATTTGTAGTTCGGTAAAACTTTTTATCAGTTCTATCTGAAAAGTATATAGTCGGAATGTTATTTTTTATTCCTATGAAAAAACTTTCTCCCAGAATGTATCCTGTGTCTAAATCTAAAGTCAATGGCTCAGACCAGGATTTGTTATAAACTATTGAAGAGGAATCATTTACAGCTAAAAGCCATTTTGTATTGCTATTTAAACGACGATAGGGCTCCGATAAGTCGTTTACCTCACCATAGGCTAGTCTTACCTGAGAAGTGTCGCTAATAATTATTCCGAATGATGAATTAGTTATTTTATCTGTGGAAGGAGATCGCAGCCATTGTAGAGAATTATTTAACACTCCAAACCACCTGTTTTCATTTTCGATAATAATTTTCGAATTGTCGATAACCTCATAATCGTAAACATTCCTTATCCATGGAAATTGATCTGATTTACTTTTGGAAAGCAGAGAGGCATGACTGACTTTTAATTGATCGTCAGTTTCAAGAAAAATGAAATCATTTTCTGAATAAAGATCTCCATCCTGAACGGATAACAACATTTGACCTAGAAGCGACCTGAATTCAATGCTGTTATCGCGTTTTGCTGAAATAAAATTTTTGTGAGGGAGGTTTATTTCATCGTAAATTGGCGGTAATATAATCGTTCCGTCTGAAAGAAGGAGTCCTGATTTACCATTTTGAACGAAAGAAATAAATGCCGGCGAAAGCTCATTGATTTTTTCTGCGGGACCCCGAAATACGAAATTCCCCTTACGGTTTACCACAGCCGTTGCTTTTCCGATGTACCCGATGATATATCTTGCCAGATATCCTTCACAATTGTCATTTACTTCAAGACTGTCGAAAATAGCAGGGACAATATGGTTTCCCGCCGAATCAATCAATCCGATTTTGGAGTTTTCCATGAAAGGGAAAAGAGCCTCGATTTCATTGGTGCTGTCATAATGAGCATCAACAATCAGCTGTGCGTTTTGTGCGGATTTGAGTTGGGGATAGGCTGTTGCATAATATGATAATCGTTCTTTCGTTCCTGAACGAGTTACAATTTCAGCAAGTTTAGCTTCTGCTTCCTTAGCATATGGACTACTTGGATTTTTTCTTAAGAAATTGGCATATTCTTTTTCTGTGAAGTTGGTAAAGTGCTGCCTGAATTCAAGGTCAGCTAAACGCTCATCGATTTTATTATTGTATTTACTATTCGGGAACCAACGCTTAAAATTATTATAGGAAGCTTCGGTATTGGTTGTCAGGGCAGTTTTATAAGCCCACTCTTCCCACATTACCCTTGCTTGGGATGAATATTCCGAAGTGTTATGAATCGTTATAAAGCTTATAAACCTGTTTTGTGAATGAGGAGGCACCAGCTGTTGAAAAGCCAATGAGTCGACACGAATTTTCAGACTGTCAGGATGGACTGATTCGCTGAGCTTAGACTCTTCAGAAGCAATGTTCAGGTATTTTGAAAGCATTGAGCCGGCGCTATCGAGAAGCTTGAGGTCGTTGGGATGAAGCCATTGAAGATAGTAAGCAGTGGCAAGCTTTGTGTCCGGATTGTTTGGATCCTTTTCATTGATTTTCAGGATATACTCAGTTGCTTTGAGTGTATCCGTTTTTTCAACAAGCTTAAATATTCTGTTTTGTCCTGAAACAGAAAAAGATACAAGTATAATAATATAAAAAAGTAGCTGGCGGATCATCATTCTTAATTTAAGATTCGATGAAAAGTAAAGCTAGTATATTTAAGATAATAAAGCGATAAAACGGGATTAAGCTTATTAAAATGGGGAAAGAATACAGATATTTACCCTGAAAATACTATTTGAGGGTGGTTTTAAAGCAAAACATCTGTTTTACACAAGCGAGAAGCTTGCGTAAGCATATTTAACGGAGGGGGGAAATTAAAATAATTATAATAACCCTACGGAATTTTGAAAACTGAAGTATCGATTCGATATTTGGTTATTTTTTAGAGCATAAAGAGACAACTATGAAGATTTTAATTAAGGTATTAATGGCAGTGACTATTGCATCAACTTTTCAGTCTTGTTATAAGCCCGGGCCGGCTGTTCCTTTGGAGGGCATTTGGTGGACTATGGTTAGTTATAGAAGAGATTGTAACCCAGATGATTTTGTTTATGAGGAGTATGATTGCGAAAAAGAATATTGTACTGAGTACATATTTAGGGATAATGTTTTAAATATTTATGAATATAACTCAATGGGTGAAGAGACAATCTACCAGTATGCATATCAAAAAAACGGGAATCAGATTTTTTATGATAAAAATAATATAATTAATGATGGTATTGGTGAAGTAGTTATAAGTTATAACATCTCAGGAAGGACTTTAAATATTGAAGAATATGAGGTAGGTGGTTGTCATGTAGATAGAGTCTTAGAAACCAATTAAGTTAATTGAAACTGCCAATAGTCGGATTTCAAATCCTATGATAGACCATCAGGATTGCAAATCCCGAAGAGCGGATTTGAAACATTTTAAGGCACAAGCGAGACGCTTGAGCCAGTGATTTAAGGATTAATGTATTTTAAGTTATTTGAGGATCAACTGTGTAAATAAAGTAACTTTTCGTCACTTTTAATTTATCTTCAATTAAAACCACTGTGATATGCAACTCAATTCTATTTTCGTCGGAAAGCCTAAAGACGTACCTTATAATGGTAAAATTATTTCCACAAGCATTTATAAAGAATTGGTTTCGGGGCCGGTGAGAGTGGTTAAGCATAATATTGAAGGTGATCAGCAAGCTAATCTCGAAGTTCATGGTGGTGAATATAAGGCTGTTTATGCCTACCCGGTTGAGCATTATGATTTTTGGCGTAACTCAAGAGCAGATTTGAGTTTTGAACCGGGTGTTTTTGGTGAAAACCTCTCTGTATCGGGTTTGTTTGAGGATGAAGTCAATGTCGGTGATGTTTACAAAATTGGTACCGCTACCTTTGCAGTAACTACTCCCAGATTACCCTGTTTTAAATTGGGTATTAAAATGAATGATCCGGGAATTATAAAAGATTTCATGGCTGCAATGCGAAGTGGTTTTTATTTGAAAGTGGTTGAGGAAGGTGTTATTGAAGCTGGTGATGAAATCGTTTTGTTGAAAAAGGATGATTATGGACTTACAATTAAAGAACTGGTAAAACTTCAATCTACCGATAAATCCAATAAGCAATTATTGAAAAAGGCTATTGAAGCTCCGGCTCTGCAAAAGGACTGGGTGGATAGTTTTAAAGAAAAGCTTGATAAGCTTAAGTAGTATAGTCGGATTTAAAATACTATGATAAGGCTATTGGATTGCAAATCCCAAAGAGCGAAGGCGCCTCATAGAAATCATCATCTTGAACTAGCTAGTGAAAGATCTGTAACATTTTTAGGCGATGTTATTGTCATCACAAACACAGAAGATTATTAATAATGATTTGTTGAAATTCAGCATAACATAAATCCAATTCATCCTACTAATATCAGACAGATTCTTCACTTACTGATTTGCCTGGCCGCAATCAGCACAAGACGTTCAGAATGACGACAAAATTGAAGGGATTGCAAAACCAAAGAATAAATAGATTTAATAATCTTTACAAGATTCATATAAAAAAAGAGGCTCTTTCGAGCCTCCTCTGAGGAAAATTAACTATTGGGCAATAGTTATTCAGTATCCCACCACACACTTGTGTCTAAATCATCCGGACCCTGTCTTGAAACAGCCGCTTCATAGTTTGCAGCATTGTTTTGTGATTCTGAAGAGGGATAACCTTGTCTTCTAGGTATCTCTCCTGAATTATTTAACGCTGCCGGTGCAGGTAATAACTCAGGATAACCCAATCTTCTCCATTCAGCCCAGGCCTCATAGCCCTGAAGATAGGTAGCAATCCATTTTTGGGTTCCAATTAATTTCATAGCATTTTCTGATTCATACTTAACGTCTGCATGATTGATGTAATCATCATAAATTGATTGATCAAATACTCCCCATTGTTCCATGCTGGCTTTAATTGCCTCATTATAGTGCTCGCTGGCTGAGCCATTTGCGTTCCAGCCTTTCTCAGCTCCTTCAGCAAGGAAAAACAATACTTGCGAATAAGTTAGAATAGGGATTTCAGCTGCTTTTGAAATCACAAGAGAAGAATTAGGTAACGATACCTCATCATAAGCATAATCAGATGCAGCGCTATTGTCTAATCCAAAAGGAATGCCTTCATAGGTGTCAGGCTCATTAGGATTAATCGGGTCTGCATAGGCTTTCAAACGTGGGTCATTCAAATTGTTCAAGACATCAGTTAGCTCTTTACTCACTGCATTGTCTATTCTTGTAAGGAAGTCGTCATATCTAGGGTTATCAAATACACCATCGCCAAGATACTGATAGAACGCTCCATCAGCATTTGATGTAAATACACCATCGGAGACTGCTTCTTCAAATTCTTGTCTGGCTTTTTCCGGAGCAATATTTGAAATTCTGATAGCCATTTTTAGCTTTAACGAGTTGGCGAATTTTTTCCATTTTTCGATATCTCCGTTGTATAAAATATCGCCTGATGGGGCTGCCCCGTTATCAAATTGATTTATTGCTTCATCAAGGTCATCAAAAATGGCATTGTATATATCCTCCTGTGTGTCGTATGCAGGTGCCAGATTTTCACTTCCTTTCAACGCCTCACTATATGGCAGATCTCCCCAGCGGTCTGTGGCATGAATAAAAAAGTGTGACTGTAAAATTTTTGCAACAGCGATCTGATTTGCATTTGAACCACTTTCTGCAGCAAATGCCATTGTCTCCGGATTGCTGTTATAGTCAATTACTGTTTCCAGGGCATTTAAAGGACCGCTGTAAATTCCAGTGAAATCAAACTGTGACACGTCGTATCGTGAATTTTCTGTGTATTGGGTAGCGGCCCAATATTGAGAATAATACAATCCTGTTAATCCATTTTCATAACCTGGAAGGGAGTGGATCGCATTAGCAAGAAATCCTGATACTGGTACTTGGGTTGGGTTGTTTGGGTCTGTGTTGATATCTCCAAAATCATCACATCCAAGTAATATAAGTAGTAAGGGAATTATATATTTCTTCATGATATCGGTTATTATAATCCTAATTTTAAGTTAAATCCATACGAACGAAATCCTGCCATTCCTCCACCTTCATGGAAAGCTACACCCGAAGCATCCGGTGTGATCTCTGAAGGGTCAATTCCTTTAACATTAGAATGAATTAGCCATGCGTTTCGTACACTCACTGCAAATGAAATATTTGTAAATGGTGTGTTTTCAAGAGTTTTGGTAGGTAATTGATAGCCAAGTCTCACCTCTCTTAGTTTAATGTAGCTTGCATCGTAAATCCAGTTTCCTGTAACTCCAACAAGGTTCCATGCGTGTTGTCTTCCCGAGGCATAACCACTAGCGGGTGAGCCATCAGCATAAACCCCTTCGACAGGAAAGCCTCCACCATTATCAATTCTGTCTCTAACTGATTGTCCGTTGTCATTCAAACCTACAGTTTCGGCTAGCTGACCTGCTCCAAATCCATACATCTTAGTCACGGAATGGAAATTTCCTCCTTTCTGGAAGTCGAAATTCAATGACAGATTAATCCCTTTGTATGATAATGTGTTTACCAAACCACCAGTGAAATCAGGCAATACATGACCGATGACCTGGTTGTCTTCAGTAAGGTATTCGAGGTTATCTTCATCATTGGCATGGTACCAGCTACCTGATTTTCTAACTACTGGTTGGCCGTCTATCGTTTTGAAGTCACGCCCTCTTAGCACGCCCCACTCTGATCCTTCTTCCAGTACAAGGTCTACACCTCTTCTACTTAAGATCGGATATGCTGTAATGTCTTCGTAAATGTGCTCAACTGTTGATTTGTTTTTTGCAAGATTGAAATTTAAATCCCATGAGAAATTTTTTGTTTCAATTGGAGTTGCAAAAAAGGCTAGTTCAAGACCTTCACTGATTATCTTTCCGCCATTAGTCAGGAATCGGTTATATCCGGTTACTCCGGAGATATTTATTTCGATAATATCATCTTCGTTGATCTGTCGATAGTAGTTTACATCAAGACCAAGTCTGTTATTAAAGAAATTTAGTTCGGCACCAACTTCAATAGCTTCGGCTAATGAAGCTTTAATATTCGGATCAACAATTCTGTCTCTAACTCCAAAAGAAGGCGTTCCATTGTATACACCACCTGGAGGGTAAGTATTCAGGATTAGATATGGGTCTATATCATTTCCTACCTGAGCATAACTAGCTCTGATTTTTCCATGAGATAGGATTTTAGAAGAAATTAGCTCTGAAAATACCATACTCAGACCTGCAGAAGGGTAGAAGTATGAGTTGTTGTTTGCCGGAAGGGCTGAAGACCAGTCATTACGTGCGGTAAGGTCCAGATAAAGGAAATTGTTGTAACCAATACTTGCTGTACCATAGATACTTTTGATTTCCTTGTTGGTCTCCCAGTTGTCAACGAAAGGTCTGTCAACGGATGCTTCAAGGTTAAACCAGTTCGTAGCAGTGAGTCCGCCACTTGTAGATCCAGTCAGGCCAATATATTTCTGCTTCAGAATATTACCACCGACAAAACCATTTAATGAAAGCTTATTTATGGTTTTATCGAAGTTTAATAATAGCTCGTAGTTAGTTTCTTTACCAGTACGATTTGTTTGTTTGAAAAATGCCTGTGCCTGTGCTTCTTCCGGAATTCGGTTGTTGATCTTTTGGTCGTAGAAGTCAATCTTGGCACTTCCTGTAACTGAGAATACTTCACTAATGTCATAAGTCAGGGAAGTACCGCCTATAAATCTGTCACGTTCGTCAAACGGTTTTGCATTTTCAAGCATGAAATAGATGTTGTCCCAGAAGTTTGGAGATGTATTAGTAGGACTAATGATATTCCAGGTTTTTATTTCTCCGTTAGGACCTCTGTAGTCTTTCAGCCTGTTATAGTCAAGTTGTCTTTGAGTCCACATATTCAGGTTTGGACCTACGTTGATTAGTGACCAGCTATCAAAACTACCGGTGTAACCAAAGCCCGGTCTACCTTCAAACTCGTTATGTGCATATTTTACAGAAGCGTTTACTCTAAGTTTATCGGTGATATTGGAATTGATATTTAATGAGGCATTATTCTTTTTACCACCACTGAATGGAATTGCGCCATCAATTTCAGTATATCCGTATGAAAGTCTGTAACTGGTATTTTCACTTCCGCCACTGATTGCAATATTGTGAGTTTGAGTGATACCTGTTTCATAGAAGTTTTTTACATTATCCGGATTTGCTACAAGAGCTCTTGTTTTTCCATATTCTGAAGTGCCCGGATACCAGCTATCCCAATGTCTAACCTGACGACCATCCATTTCCGGCCCCCAACTTTCATCTGCGTGATAATCCAGGATATATTCACCATCTAATTGGTTAAGTTCCTGTGAATAACCACCTGCATATTGATTTTGATATTCAGGCAAAATAGCAACTTTATCAATTGATAATTGACCATTATATTCAATGCCAATTCCTTTCTTTTTTGTTCCTTTTTTAGTGGTAATCAGGATAACTCCATTCTTACCTCTAATTCCGTATAGTGCTGAAGCTGCTGGTCCTTTTAATACTGAAATTGATTCAATATCGTTTGAGTTTATATCTTGTGCCAGGTTGCCATAGTCTCTGCCGTTATAAGTATTAGAGAAATTGTCGTTTGAAATAGGAATACCGTCAACAACGAAAAGAGGCTGAGCGTTCCCCGAAATACTATTAGCACCTCTGATTCTAATGTTTACTGTTCCACCGATACTTGCAGACGACGGGTTTGTAATTTGTACTCCCGCTACTTTACCAGAAAGGGCTCCAAGATAGTTTTGCTCACCTGTCTGTGTTAACTTTCCACCGTCAACCTCTTGCACTGCATAGGATAACGAGGCTTTTTTACGCTCGACCCCGAGAGCGGTAACAACAAATTCAGATAACTCAGTTTGAGCTTCATGCATTACAACATCAATTTGATTGTTATCTGATACTGTAAGTTCAATGGTTTGATATCCTATAAACGAAAAAATCAATATTTCTCCTTCTGTGGCATCAACACTATACTCACCAGCCGCGTTTGATACGGCTCCTTTTGTTGTGCCTTTTATGAATACGGAAACACCAGGTATGGCCTCTCCGCTTTCATCTTTGATTGTGCCTTTTACTTGTGCTTGTATCATGTAACTGGTTAATGTTAATATGATAGTCAGCAGGAATTTATTCCTCATGGTTTTTTGATGTTTAATTGTGTTATTATTTTAATTGGGTTTTTTTGTTAATTAAGTAATAATGTTATGGTGGATTTAGTATTATGTACTTGTTAATTGCCATGATTAATTGATTAATATTTTGATTGGCAATGTACAGCTTAGAGTAAAGCCTATTTGATACTTAATTAACCTGTTTTGGTGAGATTTTATCGAAAATTAAATTATCTGTTATTTAACGTTTGTTAGTTAGTTTAAATGTTTCAGTTAATTATATAGTTTGAAAATGGTGATTTTTAGTTTAATATTTTGTTCATATTGATATTTGTGAAATTTGTTTTTATGGTAAAATAATATTATTAAAAGGTTATTTTGTTCTAGTGTATATTGTCTGGAATT
The DNA here is from genome assembly GCF_012926615.1 of Marinigracilibium pacificum. Classification (GTDB taxonomy): domain Bacteria; phylum Bacteroidota; class Bacteroidia; order Cytophagales; family Cyclobacteriaceae; genus Mangrovivirga; species Mangrovivirga pacifica. The sequence continues at coordinate 121,128 of NZ_JABBNU010000012.1, forward strand.
GCATAAGTGATAATATAATATCACTAGTTGTTAATAAGGTATTAAATGTGCCTTCTGATTTTTGAGAACTTAGGGTTAATTATTTGTTAATCTTAAAATTATGATGAATATATACCGTCTGGTTCCGGTCATGTTTTTGTGCATGATTTCGGGGTTAAATAATATTTATTCCCAGAACACTGATTTGAATTGCAGGAGTTCTGAACAAAACAAAATTATATTGCAACAATCCAGTGAAGCACAGGCCGAGTACCTGATGCATGAGAAATTCACAAGTGATTTTGTTGAAAACTTAAAAAAACTAAGGAATAATAGTACATCTCAAGCTAGTGCATATATCATTCCTGTGGTATTTCACGTATTTGGAACTTCCTTTTCAGGCCAAACAGTAACCCAGTCAAAAATTGAACAGGCCTTAAGTGTGTTGAATGAAGAATTTCAAGGATTAAATGATGATTTTAATTCTGTTGATGCAAGGTTTGACGGAGTAAAGCAGTTTATGAATATTGAATTTCGACTTGCTCAAATTGATCCTGATGGGAACTCAACTTCCGGAGTAATGTTTTATGGAGTTCAAAATGGATTTGGTAACGGTAGTGGGTATGATGCAAAGATTCGCCAATATGCGTGGGATAACTATAAATATATGAATGTATACATTCAGTCAGATCTTTATAATGATGGAGGTACAACTAACTCGGGAGTGGCGTGGTATCCTAATACTCAAATGTCTAATAAGAATACTGCCCGGGTAGTATATAATGGCAGATATTTATATGGAAATACTGATCCTGAATTTGCTTCGGTTTTAACTCATGAGTTTGGGCATTGGTTAAACCTAATCCACACTTTTGAAGGAGGTTGTTCATATCCAAATGATCAGGTGACTGATACACCTCCGGAAAACTCAAGTATTTCAGATAATTGTAATCCTGCTACTAATTGTGAAGGAAATTATATCAATCATGAGAATTATATGGGGTATAATGGTGCTGATGGTTGTTATAAAATGTTTACTCAAGGACAAGTTAACCGTATGCTTGCGGCTTTGGAGCATCCGGCAAGAAAACCGTTGTGGCAAGAATCAAACCTGATAGCAACCGGGACATCTGATGTTGGATCTATTACTGTTGAAGCTCCCTCCAGTCTGGTGGCATCTGCTGTCTCTTCATCAAAAATTGATTTGACATGGAATGATAATTCTAATAATGAAGAGGGCTTTTCCATAGAGCAATCTGTAAACGGAGGTAGTTATAGTCAGATAGCGACAGTTGGCGCAAATACTACTAATTATTCTAATACTAATCTAGCTGCATTTACCCAATACAGTTACCGGGTAAGAGCCTACGCTGGAAGTACAAACTCTTCTTATTCTAATGTAGCTTCGGCAACAACTCTTGAAGACTCAAATACTTATTGTGATATTTCAGGTAATACAAAATATGAATTTATAAAAAATGTAAGTATTGGTAGTTTCTCATATTCGTCATCGGCAAGTTCATCAGGGTATGAAGATAATACTGCGAAGGTAATAACACTTTCGCCTGGGGCAAATACATCGGTAAGTTTATCACCTGGTTTTGCAGGAAGATCTTATACTGAATACTGGTCAATTTGGATAGATTATAATAATAACAATACTTTTGAAAGTTCTGAACGTGTAGTTTCTGGTCTGTCTGGAACAGGTGATGTGAATGGAAGTTTCACTGTTGATAGCAATGCAAGCGGTACTGCCAGAATGAGGATTGTGATGAAGTATAATAGTACACCTTCTTCGGCATGTGGCGAGATTGGTGATGGTGAAGCAGAAGATTATACGGTGGATTTTTCGGGCTCAGGAAATCCTGATCCAACAGTACTTCCAGCTCCGGCAAATGTCAGGTCAGCAGGGACTTATTCCTCTGGTTTTTATGCCGGCTGGGATTTGGTTGATGGAGCAACTAGTTATGAAGTTCAGTTATTTAATGGGACATGGGAAAATGAAGGGACCTCAACAACGTATTATTTTTGGATACCCAAGCAAGGTAATATTACTTCATATACTTTTAGAGTTCGAGCGAGAAATAGCGAGGGTGTAAGTGAATGGAGTAATGAATTTACTGTGAATCTACCCGTCGCAGGGCCAATGACATCTTCTTTTAATTTCTATCCAAACCCTTCAGATGGACAAATCCAGTTTTATATACCTAAGGATAGAGGTGATTTCACTGTAGAAGTATATAATTCAACAGGCAAAATGGTAGATGAGGTGAGTAACCAATTTCACTATTCAACTCAGCATTTAACTAGCGGGATATATTTATTACGGCTAAGGGGAGATGGTGAGAGTGCTACAAAACGACTAATAGTTAAATAGAAATAATCACGGAGGCCAGAAATTTTTCGGTCTCCATTTTTTTTAAGATTTATGATATTAAAAATTTCAGGACGCTGGGAAGAGGAATTTAAGAAGCCGCATTAATCGATAACGATATTCCGAGACTGGGCAAATAAGTTAAACACCTTTGTTAATGGAATCTGCTTTATCAGATTAACAAATGGAAGTAAATCCTCTGTTAGAAAAATACTTGTTAAGTAAATAGTTTGGTTGAAGATAAGGCTGTCTTGAAAATTCATTTTTTGAGATGGCCTTTATTATATTTATGCTAATAGAAATAACAAGCTTTTAAATCTGCTACAGCAACAATTGACGAGTTGCCAAGATAAGCTGATATGATAATCTTATTGCTATTTAGGTTACTAAAAACCGACTTGCCAAGAAGAATTTAGTATTATAAATTATGATTGATTTTTCGGTAATCTGAAGGAGTCAGTCCAGTTACTTCTTTAAACTTCCTGTTAAAATTGGATAGATTATTAAAACCAGATAGAAGGCAAATTCCGGTTATTGATAGGTCCTCTTCTTGTAGTTTTTTGCAAGCGTAGCTAATTCTCATTTCGGTAAGAAACTGTATGTAAGTTTTGCGCGTGCGTTTTTTAAAGTATCTACAAAAAGACTGTACTGTCATATTTGATATTTCAGCTACTTCTTCAAGTGTAATATCACGTTGAAATTCGTTTAAGGTAAACTGATAGATGTCGTTTATTCGTTTTGCCTGTGATTCTGTATAATTATTTCTTAATTCAGAAGTCAGAATCTGGTGTTCTGATGAGCTGGCAAGAATTTGCAGGATTGAGAGAAGCTCAATTACTTTGTTAAGATTATCCATTTCTTTTATACCCTCAATCCTTGGGCGTAGTAACTTTGCTGTTTGTGGATCAATTTTTAATGACTGGTGTTTTTTTATGAATTCACCAATAAAATGAGTTTCTGGAAGACTAAAAAACTTATCTCCAAAGAGGTTGTCATTAAAAAATATAGTAACACTATATGCACGATTTTCATTTTCTTCCTCATAAAATCTATTGTCATTTTTGAATACATGAGGAACATTACTGGCAATTAAAAACACATCCCCAGGCTTAAAGTTACCAACATAGTCTCCTATAAGTGCAGTGCCGTCACTTTCTATAATTACAGTTAGTTGAAATTCAGGATGTTTGTGAAGAATATCATAGAAATGAAGTTCGTCATCAACCTGAATTAGAAAGGATGAGTTAACTGCTTTGGGAACTTTAAAAGGAAGTACTTTCATGCCTGATTTACTTTTGCCTTTACCTAAAGTAATAATATTATTTAATCATTGTTAAAGCAAATCAACCATCAAAATAGGGTAAAATAGTATTAGTTTTGGTTAATATCATAACATTACTAGCAATTGTAGCATTTAAACTAAGTTTTGAAGCAGCTTGCTTAAGTTCGATTATGATCGTTTCAAATCCTCTATTTCTTCTGTTGTCCTGGCAAGTGGCTTACCTAATAACTTATAACCTTTTTCAGTAATGAGGAAATCATCTTCTATGCGAATACCTCCAAAATCACGGTATTTTTGAAGATTTCCATAATTTATGAACTCTTCGTTCTTCTTAGTTTTTGACCAAAGATCAATAAGATCGGGTATGATGTAAATGCCAGGTTCTACTGTCAGGACAAAACCTTTTTTAAGTGCCTTGCCTAACCTCAGTGACTTAAGACCAAATTCGGTGCTTTTTGTTAAATCATTGGTATACCCGACATATTGTTCACCCAGATTTTCCATATCATGGACGTCAAGTCCCATCATATGCCCTAAGCCACATTGGAAAAACATAGTGTGGGCTCCATTCGCAACAGCTTCTTCGGTATCACCCTGCATCAGGTTGATTTGCTTTAGTCCGTCAACAAGAGTTTTACAGGCTAAAAGGTGAATGTCTTTGAATAAAACTCCCGGCTTTAATGCCTCGATAGCTGTCAAATGGGCATTTAACACTATATCATAAATTTCTTTTTGCCTTGAAGTATATTTAGGGCCTACGGGAAAGGTTCTGGTCATATCTCCTGCATAACGCATGGAAGTTTCAGCCCCACTATCACAAAGAAACAAGTCGCCATCTTGAATTGTATTGCCATGGTAATAGGTATGCAATGTGTTACCATTTATTGTTCCGATAATCGGGAATGATAAATTTCCACCATCTGCAATAGCTTCAGCATGTACCTTGGCCACCACTTCAGATTCCTTTATGCCAGGCTTACCATACTTTATTGCAGCCGTATGCATTTTTACCGTTGTGTTTACCGCTTTTTCAATTTCGATTATTTCCTCATCGGTCTTTATTTCACGGAGACTCACAATAGCCCTGATCAGTTCTACTGATTTATGTTCAGAGACTTTATTTAAAGGAATTGATAACCATTCTGCGAGTTTTATAGCTTGTTCTGGTCTGTATGGAGGTAGAAAATGAACTTTCTTTTTAGAGGAAAGATAATGGGTAAGTTCTCTTAATGGTTTTGTGTTTTGAACACCAACTTTGGAACCACATTCATGCATAGATGGCTGCTTTCCAGTCCAGATAATCTGATCAATAGTAAAGTCATCACCAAATAAAATCGCCTGACCATTTTCATCAATTACTGCCACAAGATTTTGCAGATCAAGTCCGAAGAAATATAAAAATGAGCTGTCTTGTCTGAAGTGATAATGGTTGTCTTTATAATTCATGCTACTATCTTCATTTCCGATAAGTAGAATGATTCCATCACTTACTTTTTGTCTAAGTTCTTTTCTTCTGGTGGTATAGGTATCTGGTTGAAACATGTGGTTAACGTTGGTTTGTTTAATTGAGATTTAAATTTAGATCAGAATTTTATTTTAATTATATCTGTTAGGGTTTAATTGTGAAATGTCAATGTTCGTCTTGTGACCTGCGATTATTTGACTTATTAGCTTACCGGTGATAGGTCCTAAGCTCATGCCCATCATTGCATGCCCGGTAGCTGCAGTAAGGTTAGTGTAGTTTTTGAATCTGCCAATGTATGGAAGTCCATCCGGAGAGCAGGGTCTTAATCCTACCCAGGTTGGAGCAGAGAGAAAGTCTTTTTCTTTAAATTGGGGATAATATTGCGGGATTGATTTAAATATTCCGGCTAGACGTTGATGGCTGATGCTCATATCAGTGCCGTTGAGTTCCATTGTACCCCCAAACCTGATTGAATCACCCATGGGAGTAACCGAAACACGTGCTTCGCAAAGTAGTGAACATATTTCAGGCTTAGTAGCAGGGTTCTCAACCATAACACTATAGCCTTTTCCCCCTTGCATAGGAATATTAACCTCTAATGATTGAAGTAAATTTGTTGACCAGATACCGGCAGCTATAATAAACTCATCGGCAATAATCTCCTGATGTGTTGTTTCAAGACTGGTAACTTTATTTCCATTTATATTGATAGACTCCACTTTATCAGAAATAAATTTCACTCCTTTTTGCTGAAGGACCAGGTGCATCTGATTCATAAACAGAGTTGGGTTAAAGCAAGCATCTAACGGGAAGTATACTCCTCCTTCGACATCAAGTTCGACATTTTTGTCAATCTCCATTAATTCACGGGGAGATAGTACTTCTGCCGGAATCCCCAGTTTGTTTGATAATCTGGCTACATGTGTTTCTTCTTCAAGTCCCTTTTTTGTTTTGCAGAGCATAAACAGACCCTTCGTTTTGAGCGAGAAGTCAATATTCTCTTTTTCTTGAATGTCCAGATAAAGTTCTCGACTGGATAGGTTTAAGTTACTAAGAACAGATTTAGAATTTTCTACATGCTTTGCTGTGGAGGCTTTATAGAATTTTAATCCCCATGAAATGAGATCACTGTTAAGCCTGGGATGAATATGGAAAGGACTATCAGGTCTTAACATCCATTTAAGCCCCATGAGAATAACACCGGGAGCAGCAAGGGGAATAAAGTGACTTGGCACAATCATTCCCGCATTGCCATAAGAACAACCTTTTTTTTCTAAATCATCACTGATAACCGATACTTCATAACCCAGTGCATTCAAATAATAGGCGGAACATAAACCTACAACTCCACCACCAACTATAGCTACTTTTTTCATAGTTATATCACTTGAAATCCATTTGCATAGGGGTCGCGTTCGTCAACAATTATGGTATTGTATCCGGTAATCATTGCCCAGCCTTCTATGCTTGGAATTATTGCTTTAAAGTCGCCAACAGTTGTTTCATCTTCGATAATTCCTTTAAACTGAGAGCCAATAAAGCTTTCATGGACAAAGCTGTCTCCCTTTTTTAGTTTTCCTTTAGCATACCATTGGGCCATTCTTGCGGAAGTACCGGTTCCGCATGGAGACCTGTCAATTGCCTTATCTCCATAGAAAACTGCATTTCTTGCGGTGGAATCATTATTCAAAGTATCACCAGTCCATAATATATGACTCAATCCCCGTATTGAGCTGTCCTCAGGATGAACAAAGTCATATACTTTATTGATGTTTTCACGTAAAATCCGGCTCCAGCTAATCAATTGGTCTGCTGTATAAGCCTGTACACCTTCAAAGTTTTGTTGAGGATCTACAATAGCGTAAAAATTGCCTCCATAAGCTACATCTACCTTGAGATCACCTAACCCAGAGCAAAACGTATCCAAATTTTCAGCAGCTAAATAGGAGGCAATGTTTGTTAATTTAACGGCAGTTACTTTGCCGTCAGTTTGTTTATAATCAATCTGAACGATTCCTGCAGGAGTTTCCAGTCTCAGATGTCCTGGTTTTTTAGGAGTAATAAGTCCTTCCTCAATGGCAATGGTTACTGTACCGATTGTGCCATGTCCGCACATAGGCAGGCATCCGGAAGTTTCAATAAAGAGCACAGCCACATCATTTTTAGGATCACTTGGAGGATATAAAATACTTCCTGACATCATATCATGACCTCTTGGTTCAAACATAAGACTCTTTCTTACCCAGTCATGTTCTTTCAGGAAGTGTTGTCTTTTCTCACTGATGTTATTTCCTTCCAGAGTTGGTCCACCACCAGCAACCAGTCTTACCGGATTACCGCAAGTATGTGCATCTATACAGAAAAAGGTTTTTTTGTTCATTGGGGTTGATGTTTTAGATACTATTTTGAGTCAGATTACCATTTACCTTTCTCCATATTCCAAGAGGATTATTGTTTTTTAATTCATCTGGTAAAGCATTGTCAGGAAAAGACTGGAAAGACAGAGGTCTCACAAATCTCTTGATTGCATCTGTACCTACGGAAGTATATTTGCTATTTGAAGATGATGGGAAAGGGCCACCATGATGCATGGCATGACAAACTTCAACGCCAGTTGGTACGCCATTAAATATGACTCTTCCTGCAACATGTTGAGCGGCATTTACAATTTCCTTGTACTGAGATAACTCCTCAGATTCTGCCATGATAGTTGATGTTAATTGCCCTTTAGTGCTTAAAATAACCTTTTTAAGCTCATCCTGATCTTTACAAGTAACCACCAGGGAAAAAGGACCGAAAACTTCCTCAGTCAAATGCGGATTTGATAAGAATTCTTCGCCGCTGACAGAGGCTACAGTTGCATTTCCGAGATTAACACCATCAGTTTGTTTTGCAGCTCCAAGAAGCTGAACGCCGTTTTGGTTTAATAATATTTCTCTTGATTTTATGAAACTGCTGTGAATTCCTTCATTGAGCATAGGTGCAGGAACAGCCTTTTCAATTTCTTTAGCCAGAGCAAACATAAATGAATCTAATAACGGGCTTTCGATCCCCAGGATTAACCCTGGATTGGTACAAAACTGACCAACACCAAGGGTTATGGAAGCAGCATATTGCTTTGCTAAGTCATCTGCTTCTTTAAGCTTTCCGGGTAAAAGAATTACAGGGTTAATGCTTCCCATTTCAGCAAAAACAGGAATTGGTTCTTCTCTTTCTGAAGCCGCCTTGAAGATAGCCATCCCGCCATTATAAGAGCCTGTAAAGCCTACAGCTTTTACTTCCGGATGTTTGACAAGTTGCTGACCGAGTTTATTTCCACTGCCATTAAGACTTGAGAAAATACCATCAGGCATCATTGTTTTTTTAGCGGCTTTGGAAATTGCTCCTGCTACAAGCTCGTTTGTTCCGAGATGAGAGCCATGAGCTTTTACTATTACCGGGTTCCCGGCGGCAAGTGCCGAAGCTGTGTCTCCACCGGCTGTAGAAAAAGCCAAAGGAAAGTTACTAGCAGTGAAAACTACAACAGGACCTATCGGGACGGACATTTTACGGATATCGGGTTTTGGCAGTGGCTCTCTATCAGGTTGAGTAGTATCTATTATTGCTTCAACCCATGAGCCTTCCCTTAATAATTCAGCAAATAATTTTAGCTGGTTGATTGTCCGTCCGCGTTCGCCGGTAATTCGAGCTGCGGGGAGTCCACTTTCTTTAACTGCAGTATCTATGAGTTCATCACCAAGAGCCAGAATTTCTTCTGCAATAGCTTCCAGGAAGGAAGCTTTTTTCTCTCCTGAGTAATACCTATATGTTTCAAATGCTTCAGAGGCTTTAGATACAGCCATATTTATTTCAGAATCCGAAGCAATATGAAACTTATTCAAGGGGGTGGAATTGCTGGGATCAATAGATTCCATTACACAGGAATCCTGGGCAGTTTGAGAAAAACCAATTATATTTTTACCATGTATGGGCATAATGTTGCTTTGTTAATGATTAATTGAGAATGGGCTGCTTTTCTTTCAAACTTAAATATTCAGGCAGTTGAGGTCTTACACTTAATGACTCATCAATAATTGCCAGAACTCGCTCTCTTTCCTGACCTGATAGAGGCATTCTTGGTAGTCTTACGTGCTCTGTGCCCAGATTAACTTTTGCTTCGGCAAGTTTTATGTTTTGTACAAGCTGAGGGTTGATATCAAGTTCAAGAAGAGGAAGGAACCATCTGTAGATATCAAGTGCTTCCTGATGTCTTCCAGCTTTTTGAAGTTGATAAATGGCTACTGTTTCTTTAGGGAAAGCACATACAAGTCCGGCAACCCAGCCATTTGCTCCCATAAATAAACTCTCCAGAGCCAAAGTATCTACACCACACAATATTTTAAAGCGATCGCCAAAACGGTTGATCATTCTGGTGACATTGCTTACGTCCCTTGTAGATTCTTTTACCGCCTGGATGTTGCTTTCCTCAGATAAAGCCTCAAACATATCAAGAGTAACCTCAATTTTATAGTCGACCGGGTTGTTGTAAATCATTATCGGCAAGTCCGTAGATCTGGCAATCGCTTTAAAATATTCTACAGTTTCTAGATCAGTTGCTTTGTAACGCATTGGAGGGAGAACCATCAGACCACTAGCTCCTGCTTCCTTTGCTTTTTGAGCAGTATCAATAGCGGCTTCGGTACTTTGTTCGGCAATGTTAAGTATCACAGGTACTTTACCATCTACTAACGATACTGTATGTTTTACTAAACCAAATTTTTCAGCATTTGTAAGCGAACTAGCCTCTCCAAGAGTGCCGCCTAAAATAATACCATCCACACCAGCTTCAAGTTGTGCTTCAAGATTTTTCTCAAACCACACCAAATCCAGTTTGTTGTCAGGTGTGAATTTTGTTGTGACTGCTGGGAAGACCCCGTTCCAATTGATTTTCATAGTAACTTCTAATTTCTTTTATGATTACAAAACTAGAAGATGAAGAAAGGCAAAGTATTTACTATTTAATCCAAACCTGATACTATTTTATCAAGTTGATGTGGTGATGGGGTTAAATTGGTTGATTATTGTATCAATTATTAATATTCAATCAAGAATTATATGAATCAAAAATTACCAAACTTCTCAGCATAAGCAGAAGGGGTGATGTTATAGTACTTGCGGAAACATTTTGAAAAGTATTTTGGATCCTTAAATCCTACCTTATAGCAAACATTAGAAACGCTTATTTCTCCTCCTTCCAATAGATTACAAGCTCTTTTCATCCGGACCGATGTTATAAATTCTTTCGGAGTCTGGTTTGTCCAGGCCTTTACCTTGTTAAATAAAGCTGTTCGGCTCATCCCAAGCTGTTGACTAAACTGAGGAATGTCAAATGCCGGTTCATCAATGTTTGAATATATTATCTCTAATGCTCTTTTAAACAGTTTCCTCTCTTCAGCATCCTGGGTATTGATTTCAAGTTCAGAAAACTCACCAGAGGATTTAACCCTGATTTTAGCTGCTGAATTAATCAGGTTATTAATGCTTAAAACCAGCTCAGAAGGAACAAATGGCTTGGTAATATATGCATCTGCACCTGATTGTAACCCTTCAATTTTTTGTACTGAGGATGATGCTGAAGTAAGCATAATAACTGGGATGTGGTTCGTTCGGGAATCTTCTTTTAGCTTTTGGCAAAGTGAAGTTCCTTCCATAACCGGCATAATTACATCAGTAAGGATAATGTCAGGTTTTACTGTAATTGCCTTCTCCAGACCTTGCTGTCCGTGTATGGCTGTGTCAACTTCGAAATGTTCAGACAATATTTCATTAACATAGTTCCTGAAATCATCATTGTCTTCAACAATTAGTATTTTTGATGATTTTGCATTCGTTAATTTATCAAGCTTTGACAGTAATGGCGAATCTGTTTTTATTGGAATTTCTTTTGGCTTTTTATTTTTATCTCCGGTTTCTTTGAGACATTTAATTTCTGTGTTAATCTGGTTAAGGTTGAAATGTGATTTTCCTTTTTTTAGACTTACAATGAAATCGCTTCCCTGGTTTTCACCACTTTTGACCATTATTTTGCCTCCGTGGCCTTGCACAATTCTTTGAGCAATATGAAGACCTATACCACTTCCCTGATTAAAATGCTTTTGATATTTTCTGTTACTAGCTACTTCATAGTATCTATCAAATATTTTTGAAATAAATTCAGGGTCTATTCCCTTTCCATTATCCCTGATTGATATATTAACTTGATCGTCTGTTTCAGATACCTCAATCTCGATTTTCCCGCCTGATTCGGTAAATTTAAATGCATTTGATATCAGGTTATAAAAAACTTTTTCTAATTGGAAAGGGTCATAATAAATTGAAATTGAATCTTTTGATGCAATGAGGCTAAACTTAAAACCTTTCATTTTTGCATAATCATCAAAAGATGAATAGACATCCTGTAACAGATTTACAATGTTTCCTTCAGATACCTTGATGTCAATCTTTCCTTCTTCAAATTTTCTGAAATCCATTATTTGATTGACAAGGTTTAATAGCTGGTTAGCATTTCTCTCAATTACTTTTAGCTTGTCAAAAGTTGATTTGCTCCCATTAAAGTCGCTGATAAGTTGTTCTGTTGGAGCTAAAATCAAAGTTAGCGGGGTTCTGAAATCGTGACTGATGTTAGTGAAAAATTCAAGTTTTGATCGGTTTAATTCTTTCTGTTTTTCCTTATCAATTCTTTCCATTCTAAGTTGATGCTTCAGAATCCATTTTGATTGTAAAAACCTGTATAACTGAAATAGGGAAAAAATCAATATCATTAAATATGATATATATGCCCACCATGTTTGCCATGGAGCAGGATTAACTTTTATGGTCAGAGTTTCAGGGTCAGAATTGAAATTTGATTTGGCATTTTTTACTTCAAAAGTATATGTTCCCGGTTTTTGCAGGGTATAGGCAACCTCGTTATTATCTGTTGTGCGCCATTCGTCATTCAAGCCTTTTAATCTGTATTTGTATATGTTAGTTGATAAACTTGTATAATCAGGTGACGAGAAACGAATGATAAATGATGTGTTGTCATAATTTAAACTTACATATTTTGTGTAGGCAATATTGACAGCAGTATCCTTACCATTAATTATAAATTGGTTTAGAATAATTTTTTTGTTGTGTTGGGCTTTTATTAGAAAATCCGGATTAAAAAGTGTTGCTCCTTCAACACCTCCAATAATTATTTTACCGTTATTTCTTCTTATAATCGAGTTGTTGATAAATTCATTATTAAGAAATCCTTCACCGAAATTGTAGATAGTTGAAGTCTTTCTTTTAGAATTATAATTTAACAGACCAATATTGGCGGCTATCCATAAATTGTTTTTTGCATCTTCTATAATGCTAAATGCAGTCACGAAATTTGCCTGATCAATATTTAAATCATACCTATTGAATGTCTCGCCATCAAATTTAAGGACTCCAAGTTCCTTGGTTCCCGCATAAATTGTTTTATCTCTACTTTGATAAAGGCAGTTGATATTAGCACCATATTCGGTTTCAGAATTAAAAAGATACTGATTTAACCGGGGTGTTTTATTCTTCATTTCCGAATAAGGCAGCTTGTTTAGTCCTTTGTCAGTTCCTATCCAAAGATTGTTTTCATTGTCTGACATTAAACATCTAATCCTGCTATTTGTCAAATCAGTTTGACTTGTTGATTGTATCTCTTTAATATTTCCGGTTTCACTGTTGAACGAAATAAGACCATCGCCAAAAGTTGCAAAATGAATAAATTCATCTGTCTTTTTTATATCATAAACAGCTTTATTAAGGAGAGCCACCCATAATTCTTCTGAAATATCTTTGAGGATAAACTTTTCTGTTTTTAAGTTAAAACAAAAGCTCCCACTTTTTAAAGTACCTATCCAAAGTAGATGGTCATCAACAAATAGTGCTTTGATATTATCATTATTGACTTTATTACTGAGTATGCTTGAAAGCTCTTCCAGAAATTTTCCATTTTTATCAAAAACACTAATGCCGTTTCCTTCGGTTCCATAGTAAATGTTTTGATTGTCATCTTCCACTATAGAACTGACTACACCCAAAGACTCTACATTATTACCTACAGATTTATATACCGTGTTAAAATTGAAATTATTTTTATTCCAGATATTAGCTCCTCCGTAATAGGTCCCAAGCCAGACACTGCCATTACTATCAACAAATATTTCTTTAATACTGTTTCTAGTTAAACTGTTTGGGTTTCCTTTTTGACTTACAATGTTTATAACATCTTGATTTGAATGGTTTACAATGTAAGCTCCTTCGAAACTGCCTACCCAAAGATTTCCATCTTTATCAAAAACTAGTTTTCGGATGTCTCTTGATGGAATCTCACGAGGTTTGTATGGGTGAAAATTATGCTCCTTATAATTATAAGAATAAAGCCCGACATCATTTGTAGCGATTAATAGCGTATTACTGTCAAGCTGGTTTAATGTATTAATAGTATATCTGGTTGTTAGATGCCTTTTAAACTGAATGTCATTATTACTGGTTCTTATAGCCTGAATTAAACCTTTGGTTGTACCTAACCAGATATTCTGTTTTGAGTCTTCTAATATGTCGGATACTGTGATGTCGGTTAATCCATCCAGGTTTTTGTATATTGTGAAGTTATCATCGGAATCAAAAACGATTATGCCCTTTGAAGTACCTAACCATATTTCTCCGGTTTTTAGTTGTTTTATCACTCTTACACTTCGATGAGCATGTTCTTCTTCTGCAGAAGTAGTGAAAAAATTTTTGAATTTTTCGGTTTTCGGATCAAATCTGCAAAAACCATTATAGGTTCCAATCCAGATAAATCCATTGTTGTCTTCCTCAAGAGAAATTATATCACTGTTTATTAACCAGTTTTTTTTAGATGGATCTGCCCTGTAAATTTTCATCTCCTCTCCATCATATACATTTAACCCATTACGTGTGCCTATCCACATTCTGCCAAGTTTGTCTTCTTCTATGGCAATGACAGAACTTTCAGATAAACCGTCTTTGACTGAAAGGTGAAGAAAATTGTTGTACTCACTATTAATCTGCCCGCTAACCCAAATGGGTAGCAGCATGAGAATACAATAAAAAAATTTCATACGCTGGTATTGGTTGGTTGAAAGAAAAAATGGTACTACTAAAATATTTTTATTCTGCATGAATAACAAATATTACTCTTGAAGATATTTTATTTGTTTTTGTAAGGCTTTGTTAGTGAGTGTTTTGTATTTTTTTACCCCCTAAAATGTATTTTTAGTATTATCCTGTTTACTAAGATTGCGATGTTAATTTTTCAACCAGATAGTTTGATGTTAGAATATGAAAATATCAAACAATACTTGTAATAGCATAACCAGCAAATTTTTCTTTTTAACCAAAACAATTAGCTAATGGAAAGCAAGAATTTATTACTTAAATTCAGAAGGAAGCGATGTTTTCTTTCATTGATTATCTTATTTATTATACACTTCGGGGTATATGCTCAGTCGCCCGTGGAAAAGCATGGCCGACTTCAGGTACAGGGAAACAAAATAGTTGATAAAAATGGACAGGTTACCAGCCTTGCCGGCAATAGTTTATTTTGGAGTACTGCCGGAGATTTATCAGATTTTTACAATGCACAAACTGTAAATCATCTGTCTACAAACTGGAACAGTTCAATAATTAGAGTTGCCATGGGTGTTAAAGAACCATGGGATGGAGGCAATGGATATGTTGATAATCCTGAAGCTCAAAAAGCTAAAATCAGAAAGGTTATTGACGCTGCAATTGCTAATGGAATTTATGTCATTATTGACTGGCATTCTCATGAAGCAGAAAAATACCAGAATGAAGCGGTTAAGTTCTTTACCGATATGGCCAAAGAATATGGTTCTTATGACAATGTACTTTATGAAATATATAATGAACCGATTCATCAGTCATGGTCACAGATCAGGTCTTACGCTAATGCAGTTATTGCTGGTATCAGATCTGCTGATCCTGATAATCTGATTATTGTTGGTTCTTCAACATGGTCTCAGGATGTTGACGTTGCATCAAGAAATCCGGTAAATGATAATAATACTGCTTATACTCTACATTTTTATGCTGGTACTCATGGACAAGGTTTGAGGGATAAGGCTATGACTGCTTTGAATAATGGCGTTGCTATTTTTGCTACCGAATGGGGATCGGTTAATGCTAATGGTGATGGTGCATCAAATGTTGCTGAGACTAACAAATGGATGGAATTTTTTAAAGAACATGGAATTAGTCATGTCAATTGGGCTGTTTCTGATAAAAATGAAGGTGCTTCAATAGTTCAGCCTGGGGCGGGAATTTCTGGTTTGACTAATAACCGGTTAACGCAAACAGGATCTTTTATAAAGGAAATTATTAAAAATTGGTCGGATGATACTGGAACTCCTCCTGTTGAAGGACCAAAAGAATGTAATACTGTTGAATGTATAATTGAATCAATTCGTAATGCAAAGGCAGGAGATGAAATAATCATTGCTCCGGGATCCTATACAGCAAACGATAAGATTTCTATAAATGGCAGGGCAACAAGGTTTGGATCAGATAAAAATGGTACGGTAGAAAAACCAATAATTGTAAGGGCAAAAGACCCTGCGAATCCTCCTGTTCTTAAAGGAGTTACTGGAAAATATGATGGTTATTTATTGTACCTCACCGGAGACTTCTGGAAAGTTCAAAACATCATCTTTGAAGAAGGTTCGAAAGGTATAGTTCTCGATAATTCAAATTATTCGGTCATTGAAAATGTGACTGTCCGGAAGGTTGGGGAAGAAGGCATACATTTAAGGGATGGTTCAAGTAATAATCTGGTAAAGAACTGTAAAGTATATTCTACCGGTTTGGTAAAACCAGGGTTCGGAGAGGGTCTATATGTCGGTTCTGATAAAGGGCAACACGATAAATATAACCGGGACTGTAACAACAATACCATCGATGGATGTATTGTCGGACCAAATGTCGCAGCTGAAGGTATTGATATAAAAGAAGGTACCAAAAATACTATTGTAAAGAATTGTACATTTAGTGGAAAGGGAATTACCGGCGAGAATAGTGCCGATGCTTTTATTGATATCAAAGGTGCTTATGCATTTATTTATAACAATACGTTTAATCTTGAGGGGTCAACAGTAATTGCTGCAGGAATTGACTTTCTGGATAGGGGTACAAATTACAATACCGGTTATAGGTTGGCGATTTTTGATAATACGTTCAATCTGGGTTCAAGGGCAAATCAAATTCCTACTGTTCGTAAAAAGCAGGGTGATCCAAAAGAGATTCATTTATGGAACAATAATAGAGTTCCTGATTCACCTGATTTTCCTCTAAGTGATGGAACGGAAAATTATGTTACCAAATCTTGTCCTGAATGGAATATTCTGCCTTGTTCGGGAGATAATAATCCTAATCAAAAACCTGTAGTATCATTTACCTCTCCTTCTTCAAATCAATTGAATGTGGAAAAAGGATATGATCTGTCAGTGTCGGCAAATGCTTCAGATCCGGATGGTTCCATTGTAAATGTTAAGTTATACATTAATAATCAGTTAGTAAGGCAAGAAAATACTGCTCCTTATGACTGGGGGCAGGATGGCACCCCAACTTCTGATGAATTAAATGGTTTACAGCCCGGGGCTTATACTTTTAAAGTTGTTGCTACTGATGACGACGGCGCAACAGCAGAGGATATTTTTACCTTGAATGTATCTGAATCTACAACAGACTTTAGTGTTGCCTTTATCTATCCAAGCGATGACATCACTTTGGAAGAGGGTTATAATTATATGGTTGAAGCAGCTGTCAAATCCTCCGGATCGGCAATTAGCAAGATGGAGTTATTTATTAATAATCAATTTATAAGAGCTGAAACAGTTGCTCCATTTACCTGGGGACATGCTGGTTCCCCAAATCCTGATGAAGTTAATGGTCTATCTGTTGGTACGCACATTTTTAAAGTGATAGCGACCAATCTTGATGGAGAGACTGCTGAAGATACTTTCGTCTTAACGGTAACTTCAAAGGATGATGGTAATGGAGCAAACTGTTCTTTTGGAACTCCGCTAGCATCAGCTTTGCCTGCTTTTCCTCAATCAACATATACTTATGTCCATGTTATTGGAAATGGTGGGCCTTCGCTATCAAATTTTAGAGAATTTACTATTAACTGGGATCCTGCAAATAACGGACTCTATCAATTTGCTTTCAATACGAATAATGGGTCTCCAAACTGGTATGTTGACCTGAGGTCATCAATGCAATACAGTTTTAATAGTCCAAAACCAGAAGTTACTATTTCAGGTTCAGGGTTTAACGGATTAGATGGTTCTTACTGGGTAGCTAAGGATGGTGATAACTTTGTGATGGTGGAGAAAAGTAAAGGATTTACAATTTACTTTAGCAATAGTTCTACAAAACCTTCTTGCGATAATAGTGATAATGGAGATGGTGGTGACGACGGAAATGGTAATGAGGATTCTAGTTGTACTTTTGGCGCACCCTTGTCAACTTCATTGCCTGCATTTGCTCAGACTTCATATTCACATGTTCATGTTCTAGGTAGTGGCGGACCAGATGTAAGTAACTTCAGAGAGTTTACTATAAACTGGGACCCTGCAAACAATGGTTTATATCAATTTGCTTTTAATACTGAAAATGGTGTTCCGGGATGGTATGTAGATATCCGATCATTCATGCAATATAATTTTAACAGGGCTAATCCTGATTTAACTATATCCGGTTCCGGATTTACAGGTCTTGACGGATCGTACTGGGTTGCCAAAGATGGAAATAACTTCGTGATGGTGGAGAAAACGAAAGGATTTACACTATACTTTAGTAATTCTTCTTTAGCACCGGCATGTAGTAATCAAAAGACTGCAATATCAATCCAAAATACAGGTAAAGCAAGGGTTTACCCTAATCCGGCATCGAGTTCGACTACAGAGATCACTCTGGAAGATTTACCTGAAAAGGTTACTGAAATTGAAATCTCCAGCATGGAAGGGCAAAGAGTTTATAGTCAGAAAGTTAATGGTAAAACCCATAAAGTAAACGTAGCTTCCTTACCTACAGGTATGTATGTGATTTTTATTAAAGGACCTGATTATAAGGAGTCTCAGCTTTTTTATAAAAACTAAGAATCCCACTTCATATTCATTAACCGGTTATTTTAAACTGACAAGAGAAAATAACTTTTCTTAAGGGAAAACTAATGTCTTTTGACCGGATAAGCTTTGAAGGTAATGGAGATGCTAAAGCTGTATTGATTACCTGTTTAGCAAAGAAAAATGATGATGATAGCTAAATAATCTGGGTACGGGTTGAATAGTAATAGTGTAGAGTTACCATCAATCCGCTAAGTAAAAATCCCAAAAAAACAGATATTAAGATCATGTTTAAAATATGCTTTCAACAATCCAAAACATATAAACATAATAAAAAATGAAGTTTTTAAACCTTTTGGCAACACTACTATTAGTGGCAGTATGTGTTCCAAAAATATTCGGACAGCAATATAATTATGGTGAAGCGCTTCAAAAGTCAATTTTATTTTATGAAGCTCAGCAATCGGGAGAACTACCTGACTGGAATCGCATTAACTGGAGAGATGATTCAGCTTTGGAAGATGGTGCTGATTTTGGCGTTGACCTGACAGGGGGGTGGTATGACGCTGGTGATCATGTGAAATTTAATTTTCCTATGGCATATTCAGTTACTGTTCTTTCCTGGGGGGGGATTGAATTTAAAGATGCCTATGAAAAAAGTGGTCAAATGATTCACTTAAAAAACAACCTCAGGTTTGCCTGTGATTATCTGATGAAATGTCATACTGCACCCAATGAGTTATATGGACAAGTTGGAGATGGTAATGCAGACCATGCATGGTGGGGATCTGCGGAGGTTATGCCTATGGCAAGACCATCTTTTAAAATTGATGCTAATAATCCAGGTTCTGATTTAGCAGGAGAAACAGCTGCAGCACTTGCAGCTGCGAGTATTTTATTTCAAGATAGTGATCCGGCTTACAGCAGTAAGTTATTATCGCATGCCGAACAATTATATAATTTCGCTGATACTTATAGAGGAAAATACTCTGATGTGATCACCAATGCTGCAGGCTTTTATAATTCCTGGAGTGGATATAATGATGAATTGGTATGGGGAGCAGCCTGGCTTTACAGAGCTACAAATAATGCCGATTATTTGGTGAAAGCGGAATCTTACTATGAAAATATTGGTAATGAAGGCCAGACTGAATTTAAAGCTTATAAATGGGGATTGGCCTGGGATGATAAATCTTATGGATGTTATGTGCTTTTAGCTCAACTAACGGGTAACGAAAAGTATAAGGCTGATGCCGAAAGACATCTGGATTTTTGGACTTCAGGCTTTAATGGTGATAGAGTAACCTACAGTCCAGGAGGTCAGGCACACCTTACCGAATGGGGGTCATTAAGACACTCAAGCAATACGGCATTTTTAGCTTTGGTATATAGTGATAAAGTTTCCACCTCTTCAACTAATAAAAATAAGTATCATGATTTTGCAGTAAGTCAAATAAATTATGCTTTGGGTGATAACCCTATTAATAGAAGTTTTATGGTTGGATTTGGTAACAATCCAGCCTATAATCCCCATCATAGAACTGCCCATGGTGCCTGGGCAAATAGTCTCAGAGATGATCCATTAGAGCCAAGTCACGTTTTGTATGGTGCACTAGTTGGAGGTCCGGGACAACCAAATGACCAATTTGTAGATGATAGAGGTGATTTTAGAGCAAATGAAGTTGCTTGTGATTATAACGCTGCCTTCACAGGTGCATTAGCAAGATTATATGATGAATTTGGAGGTCAACCGATACCTGGATTTGTTGTAAATGAAGAACCTACACGAGATGAATTAAGGACTACTTCAAAGTTTAATAGTGATAATAATTCTGGAAGTACTGTAAGTATAAGATTTCAAAACAGAACTGCATGGCCTTCCCGGGTTACTGATAAAATTTCCTTAAGATATTTTTTCAATATTTCAGAGGCTGTAGCTCAAGGGTACTCAATCGATGATTATGATATCAAACTTGGTCACTCTCAAGGACCTGCCACTTTAGACATTAAAGTATGGGATATTGATCAGAATATTTATTATGCCGACATTTCCCTGGAAGGAGACAAAATAGCTCCACAAGGAGATCCTCAATTTAGAAGAGAAGTACAAATAAATATCCGGGTTAATAATGGTGTTCCTTATGATAATTCAAATGACTGGTCAGCCGTTGGGTTAGCAAATGGAAATTCGCATGTTGTAAGTCCAAACATACCTGTTTATGATGATAATGTGTTAGTGTTTGGAAAAACTCCTGATGCCGGTAATACGCCTGTTGCCCAGTTTACAGCATCGAAACTTTCAGGAGTAGCACCTCTTGAAGTATCCTTTGATGGTTCTTCTTCTACTGATCCTAATGGAGATGTATTGACTTATTCCTGGGATTTTGGTAATGGTGAAACTTCTTCTGAAGTAAAGCCAGCAATTACGTTTACTGAGCCGGGTCAATATGTGGTTTCTTTGGTTGTTAGTGATGGTACTAATGTATCCTCTGCAGCAACTAAAACTATTGAGGTAACACCGATTATTGATGAAAATAACCCTCCATTGGTGAATTTCACTTCTCCATCTGATACAAGCATTACTCTGGTAGAAGGATATGATTCTTTTGTGGTTGCAGTATTTGCTTCTGACAGTGACGGGGCTATAGATAATGTTAAACTATTCATAAATGATAATCTGGTTAGCCAAAAATCTTCTGCTCCTTATACCTGGGATAACGATGAATTACTTTCTCTCTCTAAAGGACTGTATACATTTAAAGTTGTAGCTACAGATAATGATGGTGCAATGGCAGAAGATGTATTTATTTTAACTGTTACTGAAGCAGACCCGGATTTTAGTATTGCATTTATATACCCGGGGTCAGATATAAGCCTTGAAGAAGGATATGATTATATGGTTGAAGCTGCTGTGAAAAGCTCAGGCTCGGCAGTGATAAAAATGGAGTTGTTTATTGATGGTCAGTTTGTAAGGGAAGAAAATGTGGCTCCATATACATGGGGGCATAATGGATCGCCTGATCCTGAGGAAGTAAATGGTTTGGCGGTAGGAATGCACATATTTAAGGTTGTAGCTACAAATGAGGATGGCGAAACTGCTGAAGATACTTTTATTTTAACTGTAACTTCGAAAGGTGATGGTGGAGGAAGCTGTACTTTTGGTACTCCACTAGCTTTTGCACTTCCAACAATTCACAAATCATATTCTCATGTATATGTTTTAGGAGCAGGCGGACCAGACCTAAATAATTTCAGGGACTTTACAATTAACTGGGATCTGGCGAATAACGGACTTTACCAGTTTTCATTTAATACTAATAATGGTTCTCCAGACTGGTATGTTGATTTAAGATCATCGATACAATATGATTTTAATAGTGCTAATCCGGAAGTGACGATTTCTGGTTCAGGTTTTAACGGTCTGGATGGATCTTACTGGGTAGCTAAGGATGGTGATAACTTTGTGATGGTAGAAAAGACCAAAGGTTATACAATTTACTTTAGCAATAGTTCAACTAAACCAGATTGTGATAATAATGACAATGGAAATGATGATGATGACGATGACGAAAGCGAAGATACAAGTTGTACTTTTGGAGCTCCGATGTCAACTTCATTGCCTGCTTTTGCACAGACTTCTTATTCAAATATTCACGTTTTGGGTAGTAATGCTCCTAATGTAGATAACTTCAGAGAGTTTACCATTAATTGGGATCCTGCAAACAATGGTTTATATCAATTTGCATTCAATACTAACAATGGAGTTCCGGGATGGTATGTGGATGTCAGATCATCAATGCAATATAGCTTTAGTAATGTAAAACCTGACTTAACAATTACTGGTTCAGGATTGGGGTGGCTTGATGGCTCATACTGGGTGGCCAAAGATGGAAATAACTTCGTGATGGTGGAGAAGGACAAAGGGTTTACCTTGTATTTTAGTAATTCTTCACTGCCGCCTGCATGTAGTGATCAAACAACAGCTCTGACAATGCAGAATTCCGGAAATATCAGAGTTTATCCAAACCCGGCATCGAGTTCAACAAGTGAGATTACTTTATCTAATTTAACAGGAAAGGTAACTGAAATTGAAATTTCTAGCATGGAAGGGCAAAGAGTTTATAGTCAAAAAGTAAATGGAAAAACTCATAAAGTTAATGTTGCGTCTTTACCTACTGGTATGTACATAATTTTTATTAAAGGACCTGACCACAAGGAGTCTCAACTTTTTTATAAAGACTAAAGGTCTTACTTCATATTCAATAACCGGGTATTGATTACCCGGTTATTTTTAAATACTCAATCTATGGAATGTAAAATAATAAAGAAGATGATTTTTCTTCTGCTGTCACTCTATTGCCTTTTAACTGTGGAATAGCAACTAAATATTCAACATTAAAAACCTTACCACAGCAAATCAAACTCAAGAAATGAGATTTATAAAAGAATAAACCTAAACTATAATCAAACACTAATTTATGATGAACACTCAAACTATTAAGAGAGGATTAGTCACCATGCTTTTTCTCATTTTTCTAACTTCGTTTTTGCCTCTGTCATTAAATGGGCAAGTCAGATTTGAGTCTGAAACCAGGATTACAGACCTGGGACTACATTTCGATGGCAATAAGGTTGGTAGAAACGCCTCGAATAGCAGTTCTGGCTACGATTATTTTTTCGGTCCCAGGATTTCTGCTCATGGCGACTGTATCAAGAAACACAAGGAATTCATTTTTATGACCTGGTATAAAGGAGGAAAGTATAATCGTCATGTGATGCTTTCCAGATTGAATACCAAAACTGGAGTTATTAAAACAATAGAGTTTCCACACACCCATACAGGTTTGAATGGGTCTTGGTGGATTGGCGAATCACATAATACAATAGCTGTTGGAATTAGCCCGAAAGATGGTACAATCCACATGCTTTATGATATGCATTCCTATGCCAATTCTGGCATGTTTAAAGATGATTATTTTAGATATGCACACTCAAAAAAAAATGCAGCTACCGTTCCTGATTCCGAGTTTAATCTGGGATTGTTTATAAAGGATAATCAAGGTGACTATACTCATGTTAGTCTAAACGGAACTGCTGATCCGGCTCAATTTCAAGACCTGACTTACCCTCGATTTTTTCTCAATGATGGAGGTGATCTTTTAATGCACATGCGAGTAGGGGGTAATAATAACGGGGCATACGTTTTTTCTAAATATAATGCGAGCACTTCAAAATGGGACAAACTTACTCAATTTAATAAGCTGAATTCCAAAAGCAGCGGGGAAGATTATAACTGGGGTCTTTATGGTAGCATGAAATATGTAAATGGAAAATTAAGGGTAGGGTTCCAGAAAAGGAGTGCCAATAATAATGATAAATACGAATATCAAAACGGCTTTTATTATGGATACTCTGATGATCAAAGTGGTAGAAGCCAATGGAAAGATCACACAGGTAAGGCAATCAATATCCCGTTTTCAAATGCTGAGCTTTTAAAAATTTCTGAGCCGGGAAATCTGGTTTCCGCTACAGGGAAAAATGAAGTTTATATTGTTGGAGGTTTTGACTGGACTGTCACCGATAGGGGTGATGTACATTTTATTGGTAAGGTAAAAGATAGAAAGAATAATATAACCAGGAATGTACATACCTATAAACCGGCTGGTTCATCAAAATTTATCACTTCAACAGATTTTATGGGTGGTGAGGAAATATACACCTACGGAAATGATATTTATTTAATTGGATTGAATAGAAATCGAATTTTTATAGAAAAGTCAGAAGGTGGTAAAAATAACTTCAAGAGAATATATACTCAGACAAGCGGAAGAAGCTTCAGTCATGGTGTGCCATATATTACTGATGGTAAGCTTTACTATTACCTTATGGAAAACAGTTCCGGAGATAAAAGACCACTGTTTCTTCAGGTAATAGACCTGGGTCTTACTGATGAAAAAACAAATATTGCTCCTACAGTTGTGCTTACAAACCCAAGTGAAAGTAGCTATACGGAGGGAAGTAATTTATCTGTCGAGTTAAAAGCGAATGATCAGGATGGAAGCATTACAAAACTTGAAGTCTTTGTTAATGGAAACCTTGTTGATACTGACGGAGCTAATTATACTCCTCATTTAATGGAAAATATAAAAGAAGGGAGCTATACAATCAAGGTTGTGGTAACTGATAATGAAGGAGCAAAAGGCGAGGCGCAGAAAAGTTTTACCGTTAAAGTTCCGGAACCGGCTAACAACCCTCCAACATTGTCTTTTGTAACCCCGTCATTAAATACTGTTTTGTCAGAAGGCTATACTGCCTTTGATGTGGAAGTTGAAGCTATTGATGCAGATGGTTCAGTGTCAAATGTAAAACTATATGTTGATGGTGAATTTATTCGCCAAGAAAGTGTTGCACCATTCACATGGGGGATTGGTAATAATGAAAGTGAACTTTTAGGATTGAGTGTTGGAGAACATGTATTAAAGGCAGAGGCTACTGACGATGATGGTGCTGTCTCAATTAAATATTTAAAATTCAATGTTCAGAGTAAGCAACAGTCACCGGTTGTATCATTTGTAAATCCGATGTCTGATTTAACAGTTTACGAAGGTTATAATTTAATGATAACTGCTGAAGCTACAGATTCGGATGGATCAATCAATCAATTAAATCTATATATTGATAATACCTTTGTAAGACAGGAGAATATTGCTCCTTATGAATGGGGGCATGAGGGATCACCAAATCCACAGGAACTAAATGGTTTGACTGGAGGTTCTCATACTATCAAAGTTGTAGCAACAGATAATGATGGAAACAAATCTCAGGATACATTTACCCTGACTGTTCTCGCTAAAAGTGATGATGGAAGTAATTTATGTAAATTTGGAACTCCATCAGCTTCAGGCATTCCTGCATTAAACAATGTTTCTTTCTCTTACCTTCATAAACTAGGACAGGGTGGTCCTTCAATGGATAATTTCAGGGAGTTTTCTATTAACTGGGATCCTACATATAATGGTCTTTATCAGTTTGCGATAAATACTGACAATGGCGTTCCTGGTTGGTATATCAATTTTAGTGAAACGATGAGTTATCAGTTGAAAGGATCAAATCCTGAAGTAACGCTTAAAAATACCGGTATAGCAGGTTTAGATGGATCGTATTGGGTAATAATGGATGGAGATAATTTTGTTATGGTATCTAAAGGGAGAGATTTTACACTATACTTTAGTAATTCATCTTTAAGTCCTGATTGTGGAGGTAGTAATTTACGAACTACACAAATAACAATAAATGAACCTAAAGTTTATCCTAACCCCACAAGTGGAATTATCAATATTGATAACTTGCCTGATTTCAACTTTATAAAAATTTATGATTACCAGGGTGTAGAGGTATTGTATCTTGAATCAGAGCAAAACCAGACATCATCGACAATAGATGTATCAGTACTTCCTGAGGGAACTTATTTCATAAAAGTCTATACAATAAAAGATGAAGTGATTCAACTCAACTTTATTAAGAATTAATTTTTAAACAAGCACAAAATGAAAAGAGGCTGATCTACAATTCAGCCTCTTTTACCTTATTTATGTTAAAACTATGATCACCATTGCTGGTGAACTTTAATTATAGATTTTTTCAATTTTCTAACTATGATTTTTTTAAAATCATAGCAATTATTTAATAAATAGCTTAAGCTTCGTAGATGTATTTGTTTTCAATTGAATAACATATTGACCTTGAGGTAAGTGGGAAACGTCAATTATTTCTACTTCATTTTTCGCAGGTCTGTTTATCACTTCAATACCAGAGAAGTTAACTATTCTTATTTGTTCGTTACCCTTAAAATCAGGAATTTTTAAATTGATATAATTGTTATTTCCTACAGGATTAGGGTATACTGATATGTCTTGAATGGTTGCATTTTCCATAACTCTGGTATTAGAATCTCTATTAATGCCAATTTTGCCAACCCCTGTGTTTTCAATTACAATAGATGGTACATCATCAGTATCGTTGAGATAATTACCATATTGGTACGGAATATTTAACTGGCAAGAACCAGGTTTATTTACATTGTCGCTATATCCCCAGGTAACATTGTCAAATTTGTTGCCACTTTGGTCTACATTTCCTTTTACATTTTCATACGCCCAAACTATTGGATTATGAGAATCCTTAAAATAATTGTTCTCTACCTTTAGGCAGGCGCCTGCACGAGTGTTGATTCCGGTAGAGTTAATTCCACTATAAAAATTATTGAAAATATGCCCTTGTCCACCACGGTATAGGGGAGTTCTAGAGCTTACATTATCAAAATAATTATGGTGAATAGTAATCTTTCTATCGTGCAGATCACTACTTGAGCTCCCCACCAGCATTGTCTTCCAGCTATCATGAAAATAGTTGTAGGAATAGGTAATGTATTCAGCATCTCTTTTAGCGTCAAGTAAGCCATCGTAGTAATCTTTATCGACACCTTGATACTCAGCATACAGCTCACAATGATCAACCCATATATGATCAGCAGGTCCTTCGATACTGATTGCATCTTTATCTCCGGTATCAACTTTTCTGATGGTTACATTTTGAATGATAATATTGCCTGCTTTGTATATTTTTATTCCAATACCATCAAATAAACCATTTGTTCCAATCCCTATGATAGAAATGTCTCTAACATCTTTTATTTCTATTTTCGATGCTGAAGTGTTCGATGGTGATATCCTTCCATTAATATAAATAGTTAAAGGTTGAGAAATTGAACCATATTTCTTGTTATTGATAGCTTCAATAATACAATCTCCTGTACCACATGTAACGCTTGTTCCGCCTTGACCTCCTGAAGTACCTCCGTTCAATGACGCATACCCTATTAATTCATTGGTTCCTATATATGGAATTGCTGAAGTTAAATTGGAATTAATAGAACCATTTACTTTAATCCAGTAAAAATATTCTGTTCCATTGTTGACATTATTATCGGTGTAATTCCTAGTACTTGCCGGAACAACCGCAATTCTGGTTCTGCCTTTCGGATCAGGGTCCGTATCGCGGTAAACTTCTAGAGTTGATATGGTTAAATTTTCTATACTCCAAGATAAATCCACTAGGCCACTTCCTGCATTAGACCGCAAATTGATTATTGGTCGGGCTTTAGGAGTAGCAGATGAGATATTAGAGTTTATCGAACCATTTGCTTTTATCCAGTAATAGTAAGTCGTTCCATTATTTACGTTTCTATCTGTAAAACTTCTGTCATTTGGCTGTACAAAAGCAATTCTTGTTCTTCCCTTTGGGTCGGGGTCTGTGTCGCGGTATACTTCAAGGGTGGTGACTGGAGGGTTTTCTATATTCCAGGACAAGTCCACAAAGCCATCATCCCCTGTTGCATTTAAATTTACTTTGGGGTCATCCTGTGGTCTGGCTTGTGCTACATTCGAATTAACTGAGCCATTAACCTTTATCCAGTAATAATAGGTTTGACCATTTGTCACATTTCTATCAGAAAAATTTCTTTCGTCTGAAGGGACAATGGCAATCCGTGTTCTGCCTTTAGGATCAGCATCTGTATCTCTGTAAACTTCTAATGCATAAACCTGCATATTTTGCACGCTCCATGATAAATCAACAAATCCATTTCCTGCTCTTGCTGATAATGAAGCATTAAATGCTGATTTGGATTTTGTAATAGTTGTTTTTTCGTCTAGAATTCTGTTTTCTGAATTGATAATAGAATTGATATTACTGTTTCCAAAAACAGCAATCACATTAAGAATTAGCACCATAATAGGTACTATTGATTTAAAATTCATGTTAAGTAATCTTTTGGTTGAACTTTCTTTAGCTGGTTGAAAATTGAAAAAATCTATAATATAAATCTTCACGAAGATAATAATATTAATAGCTTATAACTTGTTGTATGTCAGATTATGTATATCTTTTTTGGATCGTAGTTGTCCTGTTAGTTTTATTTATTTAGGTATTGATATCTGATAACTGACTTTTTCTATCCTCTATAGAGACAATGAGTGTTTTTTGTTTGGAGGATATAGTATAAACAAAGTATGGTAGTTAATTTTCCCTCAAAACTCGTCTGGTGTTAAAATCTTAATTCTTCTAATTAAAATCCTAAAACCTTAGTCCAGACTTTGGAAAAAAGTCCGGACTTAATCACAATTATTGGCCATAACATCCCCTCAGACTATATTTGATTTCCAACCGAGCCAATTTTTTACATTTAATTGAAAATTAATTTAACCCCAAGAAAGCCATGAAAAAATTGAACCTTGCATTGCTTGCTTTTTTCCTATTGGTATTAGGAGCATGTAGTGATGATGAAGAATCTAGAACTCGTATTGTAATTAGCCCGGGACCCGATGCTCAATCGGAAGTTCAAGCTGCTATGATTGAAGCTACGCCAGGTACTGATATTGTATTTGAAGCAGGTACTTATAACTTTACGAGTCAGCTATCAATTGATGATAAGAAGGACATTAGAATTATTGGAGCAGGAAGAACTTCTACTACCCTGAATTTTGCTCAACAAGCAGGCGGTGGTGAAGGTCTGTTAGCTACAAACTGCGAAAATATCTTGTTTCAGGATTTTACTATTGAAGATACAGATGGGGATGCACTGAAAACCCGTGACTGTGATTTTGTGACATTTTTAAACGTCGGAACTGTTTGGTCTGGTACTCCTGATGAAGGGAATGGTGCTTACGGGCTGTATCCAGTACTGTGTACTAATGTAATGATCGATGGTTGTTATGCCTACGGAGCTTCTGATGCGGGTATCTATGTAGGACAAACTACGAATGTAATTGTTAGAAATTCTACAGCTGAAGGAAATGTAGCAGGTATCGAGATTGAAAATACTATCAATGCTGATGTTTATGGAAATACAGCTACTGATAATACAGGTGGTATCCTTGTGTTTGATTTACCAGGATTAACTCAATATGGAAATACTTGCCGAATTTATAACAATACAGTTGACAATAATAACAGGACTAACTTTGCTCCGGCTGGAAATATTGTTGGAATTGTTCCTGCAGGTACGGGAGTGATGCTTTTAAGTACAAGAAAAGTTGAAATCTTTGATAACGACATTACCGATAATATGTATGGCAATGTTATTACAGCCAGTTATATGATTACTGGAAATGACCCGGGAGATCCAAATTATATTCAGATGTGGGATGAAATTTATGTTCATGATAACACTTATACAAGGGATGGACAATATAACCAGAATCAATCTGGAACAGCTTTATGTATCAGTAATGTGATTAGAACAAATGAACTTTCTCAACCAGATTTATTAATAGATGGTTTGGGATTAAGATTTTGTGCTCAAGAAGCTGCGGGAACATCGTTTATTAATATTGATGCTGGAAACTTGAATACTGAAACTTGTACAGGTAATGTGAAAACTGATATCACTGCACATGATTGTACAGGAACTGAATTGCCTGCTGTTTCTTTTAATCCTTACGGTACAAGTTTATAATTATTGAGGCATGAGAGTAAAACATTTTTTGATATTACTTGTAGCTGGTCTGGCTGTGGTAGGTTGTAGTGATTCCGAATCTGTTTCTCCGGAAGGAGTGAGGTTTCCTGAATCGCAAGTGTATGAGAAATTAAGTGATTATCAATTATTTGATGGTGACATTTCGGATCTGAATCCGGTTGAAGGTGTATTGCCTTATGATTTAAACACACCATTGTTTACTGATTATGCTTCTAAAAAACGTTTCGTATATGTGCCTGAAGGAAGCTCTGCAACATTTGATACTACTGATGTGTTGTCATTTCCAAAAGGTACTATTCTTGTAAAAAACTTTTATTATACCTTAGAATCAGGCGAAGATTTTATTATAGAAACCAGATTGCTTCTTCATCAGAATGACGGGTGGAATCTTGAGGTATATGAGTGGAATGACGAACAAACTGAAGCTTACAGGAATATTGTTGGTAATACTAAACCAATGACTTTTGTTGCTAACGGCCAAACATATTCGGTTGATTATATAATCCCTAATAAGAATCAGTGTAAGAACTGTCATGCAAGATCAAATACGAAAAAACCGATCGGGCCAAAAGTTCAAAACCTTAATAAAACTTATCAATATCATGATGGGGCTGCTAATCAAATTTCAAAATGGATTGAAAATGGTTTGTTAGAAGCACCGGAGCATAATGAGATCCCTCAATGGGTAGACTTTAGAGATGAGTCTCGTTCATTGACTGAGAGGGCTCGTGTTTATCTTGAAGTTAATTGTGGTCATTGCCATCAAAAGAATGGTTCGGCTTACAATTCCGGATTGTTCCTGAATTATTACAATACAGACTCTTTAAGCCTCGGGTTTAACAAGAACCCTGTTGCGGCAGGAGCTGGTTCTGGTGGACTAGATTTTGATATTGTTAAAGGTGATGCAGAATCATCGATATTATACTACCGAATGAACTCTACCGAAACTGAGGTTATGATGCCTGAATTAGGCAGGACAATTATTGATGAGGAAGGTGTAGCTCTAATAAGAGATTGGATTAATAGTCTTGAATAATATAGACATCGCTATTTGTTTAGCGGGGAGGCAAGAAATTGCCTCCTTTTTTATTTACATGCTTTTTTAAATCAATTTATACCCCCTTTGGTGTATTCGAATAGCCAAAGCAGGGTAGTGTATCTAATGCGATCAAGGTATTTTTATAAATTACCCTGAATGTTCCTTTGAGAGACTGACTACCGGAAATACATTTGCATTGTTTAGAATGAATCTAAATAAGAAATGCAAAAGGAAATCGTAAGTATAATTTTTCTGCTGGTAGCTGCCCTAAACTTGAATGCTCAGCATATTTTAACTCTTTCAGATGGACAATCTCCGGTAGAAGGGGCATACGTTAGTATTACCTCTATTCCGGACGGTGAAACTGCTACTTATATTTCGGGTACAAATGGAGAGGTGATCGCTCAATATTCCCTGCCATATTCTATTTATATTAGTCATCTCTCCTTTGTTCCTTTTGCTGATACTATACAGTCCGAAAAAGACCTTGAAATACGACTTGAAAGAAGCAATATCCAGTTAAATGATATTGTTGTAACTGGGGAGTTTGAACCAATTTCTGCTAAAAAATCTGTTTATAATGTCAGAACACTCTCCAGGGATCAAGTTCTTCAATTTGGAGCTACAAATATCTCGGATGTTCTATCCCGACAATTAAATTTCAGGTTTAACAGAGATAATGCAACAGGTTCATCGGGAGTATCTATTCAAGGGATTTCAGGTCAAAATGTAAAGGTTCTTATTAACGGTATACCCGTTTCAGGTAGACAGGGAGTTAACAATGAAATAGACCTTGGACAAATAGATATTTCATCAGTAGAGCGAGTTGAGATTGTTGAAGGACCAATGTCTGCAGTTTATGGTTCGGATGCGTTGGCAGGTGTTGTTAATATCATTACCCGGACTTTTGAAGAAAAGATTTTTCTTGAAGCCACCTTGCAGGAAGAATCGGTTGGTAATGAATATTCATTTTATAGTGAAGGAATTCATGCTCCGTCAATCAGAGTAGGGTATAAGCCTGGTGATTTTATCACTATAGGTTCTTCTATTCGTCTAAACAAGTTTGGTGGATGGACAGGAAATGCAACTGGAAGAGAAAAAGAATGGCATCCAAAAGATCAGCTTTTTTTATCCGGATCTGCAGAATTTACCAGAAATAATCTGTCATTTAATTATAAACTGGATTATCTAGATGAGAAAATCACCAACCTGGGATCAATTAATGATAATGATCCCTTAAAAGACCCAACAGCCATTGATGAGAAGTATATAGCTATTCGTTTTTTTCATCAGTTTAGCTTAAGCTGGAAACTCTTTAATCTGAAAAATTTTACATCAGCATCATACACAGACTATGATCGAGTCTCTCATCAATATGTTACCAACTTGAATACCGGTGATGAGCGAACAACTGTAGATTCTGAACAGGACACAACCAGTTACGACGTGTTTTTCTTAAGAAATGTCACTATGGATATATTGGGGAGCTCATCATTTGATCTTCAGATCGGAACTGAGATAAATCTGGAAAAAGCAGAAGGAACAACGCTTTCTACTGGAGCTAAGCGTATCAACAACTATGCACTGTTTTTACTTGGGGACATTAAGGTCGGTGATAAGTTGATGGTCAGGCCGGGTTTGCGGTTTTCAAAAAATAATGTATTTGACACCCGGCCTGTACCGTCACTAAACTTAAAATATACCTTAAACGATAAGGTAGATATCCGGTTTGCTTATGGAAGAGGTTTCAGAGTGCCTTCCATCCGGGAGTTATATCATGAGTTTATTGATTCAAACCATAATATTATTGGTAATGATCAATTGAAGCCAGAGTATTCAAATTCATTTAATACGGTCCTTGGCTTCCACCCAAAAAAATCATTAAACCTCAACTTCAAGTTATTCTATAATGATATTCAAGACAGGATAAGTTTACTGGGGACTACAGCAAATAACCAGTCAACAACCTATGTTAATCTTGAACGATATAAAACACTTGGTTCAGCCCTATATTCAAATTGGGAGTTCAAAGAATTAACAACTGAAATTGGAATTGGCTATACAGGATTATACCAAAGTCTTTTTGAATCTGATTATGAAGTGCCTCAGTTTGTTTATTCCCCAGAAGTAACTGTCAATATTAAATACAACTGGAAAAAAGCTCGAACTTATTTTACTGCTAACTGGAAGTTTAGCGGAGCACAAGAAAGATATCAATTATACTATCCGCAAGATTCATACGATCCTGAAGTTCGTAAAGGGGGGGTAGCTGGCTATCAAATGCTAGACCTTTCTTCCACAACCAATATCAAAGAAAATGTCCGTCTGAGTCTTGGTGTAAGAAATGCCTTGAACATCACAGCACTTCAGAATACATCAAGTCAGGGAGTTCATGGAGGAGGATCTTCTTCACCTATTTCTTATGGGCGGTCTTTTTATATCAATTTCATTTATCAATGGTCTAAATAACTAATCACTTAAAATGAACAAAATCAAATTACTTTTTCTGGCCTTTATTTTGGTCGTAATCAATACAGCATGTGGCGATGAAGATGAACCACAGTCTGTGTTAGTAAATTTTAATAACACTAATATCGGGGTTAGCCCGAATGAATCAGAGGTTGAATTAAAATTAGTCTTTTCAAGACCGGCACCAGAATCTGGAGAAATAAAAGTTAAATTCGGCTCTGATCTGATATACGGTCCTGAGGCAGATTTTTATACACAACCAGCAGCAAATTCTGATTTAGTCACAGTATCCTATGTCAAAGGTGATGAGTCGGCAATAATTAAAGTATTTACAGGCAGTGGATTGAATATTCAGGCTGATGAAGAGGTTGTATTTCAAGTTGAGCCATCAGAAGCTATTACCATACCAGGTATTCAGGATGAAGCTACAGTTTTATTTTCAGAGAATTTCATTTCTGAATCCGGGAGTTTGTCTTTTGATGCAGGAGGAGAAAGCTTTACCAAAGTTTCATTTGTTGATTTGAGTAAACTGACTGAAACAAGTGTTGATAAATTTACATGGGATCTGTCTTTTTATAATCTCCAGGGTGCTTTTTATGTATCTCTTAATAGTTCTGCTTTTGTCATGGCCCGGCCTTTGTCAAAATCCGATATTTCTGAAGTTGTACCTGAAGATACTCTTGACTTTGGATATGAAATGAATATCCCTCCGCCTAACTATGATCCCTCTATTGGTGCACACAACTGGGTAGACTCTTCAAATGGTGATTTGACTGCCGGAGTTATTGGTGAAATTTCAACTTTAGCTACTGAAAATCCTGTTTACGTGATAAAAAGGCCAGGTAAAGACTGGAAACTAGTTAAAATAACTGCTGAAAATGGGACCTATAAGGTAACAACCTCAAATATTGATGGCTCAAATATAAAAGACTATACAATTCAAAAAGTCCCCGATTATAATTTCACTTACCTGGAATTAGAAAACGGTGTTCAGCCTGTTGCTCCCAAGTCTGATTCATGGGATTTAATGTATGGAACTTATACAAAAGTTATTTCAATGGGGCCAGATGCATATATCCCATATGGTTATAAGGATTTTATTGTGATGAATAGAAAGAATACAACTGTAGCAAAAGTGTTGGTTGAAGATATAGCATATGAAGAAATTACACTTGACGATATCGAAAACCTTCAATTCAATGCAGAAATTGACGCATTGGGTTCCGACTGGAGAAGTTCTGGAGGGCCTACTTCATCACCAGCCGTTTATGAAGACAGATATTTTGTTATTCATGATTCACAGGGGAATTACTATAAACTTCAGTTTTTAAACATGACTTCCACAACAGGCGAAAGAGGTTATGTTGATTTCAAATTTCAATTAATATCAGAATAAACAATCATGGAGAAATTAACAAAATGGGTAGTAGTCTCATTAAGAGTTGGTTTAGGTGTATTATTTATTTATGCAGGTATCCAGAAGTTTATTTCTAAAGAAAGACCACCTGTAGATCCAACTGCTGAAGTGCCTGAGCATGTTATCAAGATTCGCTCATTAATCGGTGGAATGAAACAAACAGGATATTTCTGGGAAATGGTCGGAGTAGCAGAAATTGCTTGTGGCATCTTGTTAGTTTCACAGGTATTTGGGCTGCTTGGAGCTGTTATGTTAGTTCCAATAACTCTCAATGTTTTTTTGTTTCACTTGTTTCTGGAACCCCACGATAAGGGAGAGTTGTTAATGACATCCTTATATCTGATTCTGAATTTTCTATTAATATTTTACGATTATCCTAAACTTAAAACAGCGTTTTTACCTGGTAAATTATCCAAAATATGAAAAATCTATTTTACTCAATATTATTTATTCTTCCAGTGCTTCAAAGTCAGGCACAGAATAATATCAAGCAAGATCGTGAAGCAATTTTGAGTATGTGCGGTTGCTATGATGTGACATTTAATTTTGCAGAGACTTTTGCAGAAGATGAAAATTATGAATTTCATGATAACTACCGGGCAAAAGCTCTTGAATATGTTTTTCCTGTACTTTCCGAAGACAGTAAAATTGTTCTTCAGCATTTGCTAATTGTAGGTGATACAATGATTATCAAACACTGGCGTCAGGATTGGATCTATGAAAATGTAAACCTTTATACCTATGATTACGACAATCTGTGGCAATTTGAAAAACTAAAAAGTTCAAATGTAAAAGGACAGTGGACTCAAAAGGTTTTTCAGGTAGATGACAGCCCAAGATATGAAGGAACTGCTTCATGGGTGCATGTTGATGGCAAGCATTATTGGGAAAACACTACCAGTGCTCCATTACCAAGACGAGAGTTTTCCAAGAGAAAAGATTATAATGTCATGATTAGAAGAAACCGTCAGGAAATTACAAATGAAGGATGGATTCATGAACAGGACAATCAAAAAGTGATAAGAGATGATGCCGGAGATAAATTATTAGCAGGTGAAAAAGGCTGGAACACCTATAATCGAACTGAAGATAACCGATGTAATGTGGCAAAAACGTGGTGGGAAAAGAACCAGTTTTTTTGGGCGGATGTAAGAACAGTCTGGGACGAATTATTTGGTTTTAACCAATCTATCAAATTGAATAAAAAGGTGGATGATCAGCTCTTGTTTAGCAGATTATTTAGTCTTCAAGATGAACTTGTAGGAGATAATTATGATAGTGAAGAGGCCAGAACTCTAATCAGACAGACAATTCAAAAATATCTTGTGACTAATCAGAAACTGGTATCAAATAAATAAAGAAAAGGCCCTTTTGGGCCTTTTTTTATGATAATCCGGAAATTATACTGTCCTCATTAATGTCTATATTCTCTGCTGATGGCGTTGCAGGGAGACCAGGCATCCTTAGAATGTTTCCGGCAATTGGTACTAGAAAACCTGCACCGGCAGCAATCTCAAATTCTCTTATATTAATATCAAAATTCTTTGGCCTGCCCAATAGTTCTTCATCATCAGAAAGAGATTTTTGAGTTTTAGCAATACATATCGGAAGCCTCCCAAATCCTAATTCTTCAAATCGGTGTAATTGCCTGTGAGCTTTATTTGAAAGAATCACATACTGTGCTCCGTAAACTGTTTTACACACTTTTTCAATTTTTTCTTTTGGTGAATCCTCCAGATTGTAAGTAGGAATAAAATCTGATTTGCATAATCCGGTTGCTTTAATAACTTCTTCAGCAAGATCAGTTGTTCCTTTGCTTCCATCTGCAAATCCTGCGCTAACTACAAAAGGAACATTACAGTCTGCACATGCTTTTTTCAGAATGGAGATCTCTGCATCTGTGTCAGAATCAAATCTGTTAATGCATACAACAGAAGGAATTCCAAAGCTAGCTATTGTTTCAACATGCTTTCTCAAGTTTTCTTTGCCTTTAACTACCGCTTCCAGATCTTCCTCTTTAAGGTCTTTTAATGGTTTTCCGCCATGGTATTTTAATGCTCTTATTGTTGCTACAATTACCACTGCTTTGGGAGAAATACCTGCATATCTACATTTAATGTTAAAGAATTTTTCTGCACCCAGATCAGCTCCAAATCCAGCTTCTGTAACAACATAATCAGATAGGGACATTGCCATTTTTGTTGCAATAATACTGTTTGTGCCTTGAGCAATATTGGCAAATGGGCCGCCATGAATAATAGCAGGAGTTCCTTCAAGAGTCTGTACCAGGTTTGGCTTGATTGCATCTTTCAAAAGAGCAGCCATTGCTCCCTCTGCATTCAGGTCTCTGGCGAAAACAGGTGTGTTATCAAAGGTGTCTCCAATGTAAATATTACCTAACTTCTCTTTAAGGTCTTCGATATCCTTGCTAATACATAATATTGCCATAATTTCTGATGCAGCAGTGATATTAAACCCTGTTTCCATTGGTATACCACCGGATTTTCCTCCCAAAGCAGTAACTATTTTACGAAGTGCCCTGTCATTCATGTCCATGCATCGCTTCCATAAAACAGTTCGAGGATCAATCCCAAGGCTACGGGTTTTGCTTTGAATGTTATTGTCAATTAATGCTGCTAAAAGGTTATTTGCCTTTTCAATTGCAGAAAAGTCACCGGTGAAATGCAAGTTGATATCTTCCATCGGTACCACCTGAGCATATCCACCACCGGCTGCACCACCCTTAATTCCAAATACCGGTCCTAGTGATGGCTCCCTTAATACGACTGTTGTTTTCTTGTTTAATTTGGAAAGGCCATCTGCAAGACCTATCGAAGTAGTTGTTTTTCCTTCGCCTGCAGGAGTCGGAGTAATAGCAGTTACAAGGATGAGATTGCTATCTTTTAATTTATTATTATCAACTAAACTAAGAGGTAGTTTAGCTTTGTATTTACCATAATGTTCAAGGTCATCTCTATCAAGACCTAGTTTTAAGGCGATATTATCAATATGTTCTAATTGGCAGTTTTGTGCGATTTGGATATCAGATAACATAACAGGGTTAATTTGATTTTAACCAAATTAACCCTGTTTATTTTACCCCTTACTATCTAATCCCTTTGAGAGATATGATTTATATCATGTGTTAGCTTTGCTGGACAGCTTTTGAATTAGTTGTATATTCAGTGATGTCGAAAGCTAGTTTAATTATTTTCTCGATGTTGCCATAATCATTTCTAATAACTGAATAGGCTCCATAAAGAATAACTTTTTCACCATCGGATTTGTACCTGACAAACTCTCCACTTTTTATTAAACCATTTCGAAGGTCATCCCAAAAGTGACTATACTCTTCACTCTGAGAATATTCATCAGAAACGAACATTCGGTGATGTCTTCCAACGATCTGCTCTTTGCTATATTTCATTGCATCACAGAAGTTTTGATTGGCATCTAAAACATTTCCTGATGTATCAAATTCAATCATGCCGATATTACTATTTGAAATAGCTTTTAACTGGTTTTCGGCAATTGAAGAGTTTCTTCGCATTTCTTCCTGAGTTGCACTCAACTCTTCCATGTTTTGTCTCATTTCTTCTTCCTGAGCCCTCATTTCTTCAGTTTGTTGTTGCGATTGCTCAAGTAAGATCTGTGTTTTCTGAGTTAATTTTGAAGATGATATTGTAGCAGCAATAGTTTCGCTAACCCTGTTAAGGAATTTATGATGCTTATCTTCAAATTTTTTAAGAGTTGCTATTTCGAGGATACCAATTATTTCTTTATCAGTTTTAACAGGAAGGATAAGTATTTCCCTTGGAGATGACTCTCCCAATCCTGATGTGATTTGCATATAATTTGAAGGGACATCTTTTAGATATATTCTCTCACGCTCCAGGTAGCATTGACCTACTAGTCCTTCACCTATCATAATAGATTTATTGATGAATTTCTTTCTTTGGTATGCATAACATGCTTTAAGCTCCAGCTCATCAGAATTGTCATCTTTTCTAATGAAAAGCCCTGCCTGGTTAGCATCAAGGTAATTCACTAAATAAGAAACAATCGAATCTGACAATGACTCAAGGTCATTAACTTTAGAACGTACAATATCACTTACCTCAGCAATACCTTCAGTAATAAACTTCTCCTGTTTTTCTCTCAGGGCACTTTCCCTGATATTTTCGCGCATGTTCAACAAGGCTATTGCAAGCTTGTCATTTTCATTTGCTGTGAATTCAAGATCTAAATTTCCCTTTGCTATTTCATTAGCAAAGTCAATATTAGATTGAATATTCATTTCATTGTTTTTTAAGCTAATGATATTTTCAGCACTTGCTTTTGTTGACTGCTCAAGCTGATAGGTATAGGCTACTGCTATTGCTATTCCAACAGAATATAGTCCAGCATGAAATAGAAAGGTAGAGAAATCCATGTAGTCAAGCTGTGTGAAATATATCTGTTGATACGATTCAATCCCTTCAGTACTTCCTAAATATTGAATATATGCAAAAATTGAATGGTGAATAACTACCAGTAGAAATTGAGGAATAAATGCATATTTGTTTTGATAGGCAATCAGAGCTATAATTGCTATAAACGCTGTAAAGTGCATTTCAAATAAGCCATGCATCTGGTAGATGAATTGAGCCATGAAGATTCCGGCAACAAGGCTACCTATATACTGGTTTAATCTGGTTTCCTTGAATAAAAATTTGGCAGAAAAATATAGTGCCAGGTTCAGTGATCCAACTAAAACCCCTACCAGGAAAGTGTCATAGATAAAGGCTATTCCTATTCCAAAAATGAAGTACCCAATTAATAATGTTTCGAGTACCCGGTTTGATTTGTTATAAATCTGATCAAAAAATGGTTTGTATTTATTATCCATAACTTAACAATTAATCAAAATCTTTATTTATTTGCCGGTAATTCACACCCATACGATATATATGCTAGTTCCGGAAAGTTTGGTGGAGATGTACCAGCAGCAAGTGCTTTTAGAGCTAACTCGGCAAATCGAGTATTTTTTGAGGTACAAAACCTTGCTTTATTGTAATTACCTTTATAAAAAATATGATGGTCTTCAACGATAACTGCCTGAGGAGTACTATACACACCCAGTGCTTTGGCTATATTCCCATCATTATCAATGACAGTTTTTATTCCCAAATCATACTTAGATATGAATTCAGAAAGTTCTTTTTTATCTGTAGCTTCGATTACGGCAATAAAATTTACGGAGTCGCCATAATCTGTAACCATTTTTTTGAATTCATCAATATTAAATCTGGAACAAGGACACTCTCTATTGTAAAAATGGATGAATGTCTTTCCTGATAAATCTATAGACGAAATGTTTACAGAATCGCCACGTTCTACTTGTACTAAATCTTCAGGCACAGGCGTAGGAAGTAAGAACCGATATTCTTGCTCGTAAAAAATGTATCCAATTGAAGAAAGGATAACCAACACCCAAATACCAAAAAATATTTTCTTCATAGCTTTAAGGATGCGAATATAACCTAACGATTGTTTAAAGGTTTTAAAGCTGATTTTTGGGTATGTAATATCTAGCATGTGAAATCATAGAGTTGCTGAAGAAAAAGGTATTTATACTATTTTAAGTTGAATTGAATTATGACTTCTTAGGAATGAATTAAGTTTAATAGCTTTTAAATGATAATAAACTGTCAATAATCTTGATACTTGATAATTATGAATAAATATTTCTCATGTAACTAAAGTAGGAGATTTCATACCATTATGTGGTTAGTCACTGTTAGTTGAATTTTTTTTTGGTTAATTCACACCCCTCTTTTGTAATAAATACCTACCCCGGTAATTTTCATTTCCACCTATATTTGGTCTAGAAACTACCCAATAAATTCATGAGACTCATTTTATTTCTTTTATGTATTTCAATTTCATATCTAAATGCTCAAAACTTCCTTCATGTTGATGGTAAACAAATTATTGATAAAAATGGAGATGAGGTAATCCTTCGCGGTATCGGACTTGGAGGGCATATGTTGCAAGAGGGGTATATGTTAAAGGCTCCTTTTTCAGGTCAACAATATGTTTTTCGAGATTCAGTGAAAAGTCTTATAGGAGATGTGGCCACAGAAGAGTTTTATAGTACATGGCTTAAAAATCATACTCAAAAGACAGATATAGATTCGCTCAAAAAATGGGGGTTTAATTCAATAAGATTACCCATGCATTTCAATTTATTTACGCTTCCTGTTGATCAAGAGCCTGTTAAGGGTGAAAATACCTGGCTTGACAAGGGCTTTATGATGACTGATTCTTTACTTCGTTGGTGTGAGTCAAATGAGATGTATTTGATTTTAGATATGCATGCAGCTCCGGGTGGGCAAGGTCACGATCTTAATATTTCTGATCGTGATCCGTCAAAACCGTCACTTTGGGAAAGTGAAGAAAACAAGCAAAAGCTAATTGAATTATGGAAAAAACTCGCTTCCAGATACAAAGATGAAGAATGGATTGGTGGATATGACCTGATAAATGAACCCAATTGGGCATTTGAGGAAGGTAAAAACAAAAATGGCTTAGAGGAAACCAAAAATATTCCAT
The DNA here is from genome assembly GCF_012926615.1 of Marinigracilibium pacificum. Taxonomy (GTDB): domain Bacteria; phylum Bacteroidota; class Bacteroidia; order Cytophagales; family Cyclobacteriaceae; genus Mangrovivirga; species Mangrovivirga pacifica. The sequence goes on from NZ_JABBNU010000012.1 coordinate 162,437, forward strand.
TAAAAGAACTAATGGTTGAATTAACTCAATTAATAAGATCAATAGATTCAAACCATATAATTATTATAGAAGGTAACGGTTGGGGTAATAACTACAATGGGATTTTCCCACCTTGGGATGAAAATATGGTGGTGAGTTTTCATAAATATTGGAATTACAACCGAAAGGAAGATATTCAGTGGGCTTTGGATATTCGTGATAAATATGATATTCCAATATGGCTGGGGGAATCAGGTGAAAATTCGAATGTGTGGTTTAGAGATGCTATTAAATTAATGGAAGAAAATGGCATTGGCTGGTGTTGGTGGCCTCTAAAAAAACTTGGGTATAATAACCCTCTTCAGGTCAAAATTAATGAAGGGTATCATGACATTCTATCATATTGGCGAGGCGAAAAAAATAAACCATCTAGAGAAAAAGCAGCTGAAGCATTCATGCAGTTGGCTGAAGACCTTAAAATGGAAAACAATATTATTAACTATGATGTAATCGATGCAATGTTCAGGCAGGTTAGGTCAAATGAAGTGTTACCTTTTAAAGATCACATGAAGAATGGTAATGTTATTCTGGCAGTAGATTATGATCTTGGAATTATTGAAAAGGCATATTACGATCACAATCATGCTAATTATTATATCTCAACTGGGGGAGACCGTCAAAAATGGAATTCAGGTGGAACTTATAGAAATGACGGGGTTGATATTTATGTAGATGAAATTGGAGAATACTATATCAGTGATTTTACTGAAGGTGAATGGCTTCATTATACATTTGATATTGATGCAGAAATAAAGCCTGAATTATCATTAATAATTAACGCTAAAAATAATGAGGCTAAGATTTCTGTATTTTTAAATGAAAATCTGATAGACAGGCTTACAATATCACCAAAACAAAAGTTTGATGAATTAACAATAGGTCGTGTGCAGCTAAAAAAAGGCCACAATACAATTAAAATATTAGTTGAAAAGGGTAGTGCTGAATTTAAATCAATATTATTTACTGACGCATCATAGTTTTTAAATTAGGCATTTTTTTACCGAAGGTACTTAAGCCATCCAACGCATTTTTCATTGAGATAAATTGAGGGTCAAGGTTCTTTTTAAGAATGATCCTTAGTTCACCTGCATCCATTTTTGGAGCATCAGGGATAAAAACAGAATAATACTCTTCATCAGTATCATCAGTGATAAATGCAATTCTTAAAAAATTGTCTTCAGGTAACAAAATAGGTTTCCATGGAGATTTAAGGCCTTCGCTTTCGGAAATAAATCTGAATTTAAGAACCTGTAAAAAGGGGAATGATCTGAATAGGATTTCTTCTACTTCCGTTCCCCAGCCTTTAATTAACCCCTTTTTTATTAGATAACCAGCGAGGTAACATATAAGAAGAATAATAATTGTAACAGCTATTGCAATAGCTAAAGATGCTCCCAGAAGCGAATCGATTCCTGTTGATTTAACTACTTTGTTAGCTAAGGGTAATATCATGCCGACAATTTTCGTGACAATAAAAAACATGATTGTCACGGGGATTAGGAAAAGTACTCCTCCGATGAGAATTTTTTTTGTTGTCTTTTTGAAAACTGACATATGATATTACCTGATTTGTTTCTTTAATATAATATGGATTTCACAATTTCATGGTATTCTAATTTAAAAAAAGAGCTTAGGTTCATATTTAAATAAAATATTCTACAAGTCCGAAAATCAGAACCATCGTCCATAAAATTGTTCGCCACTTATTAACTTTTATGAGCCTTAGACTTAAATTCTTGTGGTCTGTTGAATGCTGAAAGAGATTGTGTATAGGAACAGCAGCTAAAAAAGTATTTAACCAGATAATAATAACCAAAAACAGGCTTATGAGATTATAAATACTGGTATTGTTAAATGCTAAACAGGTAATAACTACCAATTGAGATAGCATTTATGGAATAACTAGTAATGAAATTCTTTTAACATATATTTTATGCCAGCTGATAATCTTGCTGTTGTCTATATATGCAAAAGATGGGTAAACTATTAGTTGAGTCATCCATATTAATATTACTAACCCTGTATCGATAATTAGTCTTGTCATGATCATAATAACAAAACTGCAAGTAGAGATTTATTGTTTTTACTTATTTATTGCTTATTAACGGTTTAAGGTATGTGCTAATTGGCTTATATTTAATAAAGGCTACTTATTTACTGTTTTGAAGCATTTTATACTTATATCCTGTTTGATTTTTGCTCTGACTGAAGTTACTATTTCGGCTCAAAGCTCAATTATGTATCAAGAGATAAAAAAGGCTGACTGGTTTACTATTGCCGGCGGGTCTTATGGCCGAATAGGAGTTGGATGGACACCCAGCATTTCATCTGTAAGCGGACGAAGACTTAATCTGAACCGGATGGGAAGTATCGGTGGCAGGATGGAGGAACAGGATTACCTTGAAATTGGATTGGCTTTTAAAGTCCGGCCTGCTAAACTAACACGTGATTCTACAGAAATTAATATTCAGTTTAGAGCAGCCGTTTATACCCGTGGAGCGGCTTATTTCGGAAATAGTAGTACATCAAGTGTCGATGGATTAACCTTCGTGTTACCAGAATTATATGTTGAAGGTAAAAATGTACTTACCAAAGGGTTAAACATATGGGTAGGGAATCGCTTATACAGAGGCAATGATGTGCATATAGCAGACTATTTCTATTTTAATGATCATTCCGGACAAGGATTCGGAATTGAATATAAAAACAATCGGGCGAGTGTCAATTTTGTATCCTCAACTGATACTACAGCCACAGTACCGCCATATTTTTACCTTAACTATTTATCTGGTACACCAAGTCTTGAAATCCGGAACAGGATTGTTTATTCATATGAACATGACCTTCATTTTGGTAAGTACTCTTTAGTTACATTTTTAGGGGAGTTCCACCGGATAGGTGACCCTTCTGATAATCCTGGAACAGCTAATGATTTGTTTTCATTTCCAGGTGATTATGGTTGGGTTGTTGGAGCTAAGTATCAACATGAGAACTTAACTTATGGAATATTAAAACCAGGGTCTTTTAATCAGTTAGCCGTTCGATATGGAAGCGGAATTGCAAACGGTGGTGACGGAGGATCGTCAAGAACCTGGGAAACATTTGGTGCTGTTGATACAGTTGATTTTAAATTCAGGGATGCATATTCTTGGCATATTGTAAACCATTTTTTACTCAACTTTTCAACAAAATTTAGCCTCAACGGCTATGTTGTTTATAATTATAGTCGTGGGGCTGCAGAATCTTCAGGAGAAGCTACTACCTACCTGGGCAGAACTGTTTATAATCAAAAGAAGGATTTTACCTTTGGGCTACAGGGGTTGAATTATATAACTGATGTATTTCATTGGAGAACAGAATTACATTATAGCCAGCGTAGGCAAGGGTTAGACCCTTGGTATCGTGTTTTTAAATTAAGTTTCGTTCCAACACTTGCTTTAAGAGGAGAACGGTCGGTTTGGTCAAGGCCACATATCCGGTTTGTTTATTCAATTGCCCGTTTTAATGATGCTGCCCAAAACGATCAGTTCTCACCATATTTACAGCTTACCGGTCCAAAAGAATGGGGGCATTATTTTGGAATAAGAGCCGAATGGTGGACCTGGTGATAGTATAACTCAATTAAAAATTCGGTAGCATCAAAATATATTTTTATATTAACTATGCTATAAATGTCTAAAGCCAGTATTTTTTAATAATACCCAAGATGAAAAATAGTTTTCTATTAAGTGTTTTTGCCTTTTTTATTAGTGTTTCTTTACCAGGTCAAAACCCGGAAGTTGAAAAGTTAAAATCAGAACTTAATGACTTCTCATTAGAGTTAAAATCAATAGAACAGTCAATAGAAAAATATTCTGATAGCAAGGATAGTCTGGATATCTATTCAGAAAGGCTGCTTCAACTAGAAAACGCCATAAACGAAAAGCTTGACTTTATTAAAGACCTTGAAACGGAACCTGCCGCCAGACTAGAAGAACTTGGTCCGGAGCCAAAAGAAAACGACCCACCAGAGACCGAGCTTGTTAGCGGCCTTAGAAAACAACTTAATACTGAGTTAGCAACGATTGAAGAATTACGTCAGTCAGCAAACTTAATTGATATTAGAAGTAATGAATTGCTTACTGATATCACAAAGTTGAAAAGGGATTTGTTTTTTGAAGGCTTAGGAAACAGGCAATTTTCAATACTTTCTCCAACACTATGGGAAGCGGCTAAACAGGAAGCCCCACTTGCCTATGATGAAATAAAATCTTTCTTTGATAATTGGCAAAAAAATCAGGAGTCTAAGGGTACATACCGATTTACTATGCTGATAGTATGGGTTGTCTTCATTGCTCTTCTTGTTATATTTTATTTGATCTCAAAAAATAGTTTTTGGAAACATATTGATGAATATTTTTATAAGGATGGGGAGCTAAATTATATTGATAAAAGAAGGAGAGCAGCAACGAAAAGTTTTTCTGATGTGCTATTGCTCTTTTTAGCTTTTCTAATAGTCTACTGGGTTTTTAAAAGTTTTGATATAGTTACTGATTATAATAAGGAGTTTTATAAGCGAGTATTTTTTGGCATTATTCTGACAGTTTTCTTTGTTAAATATATGAGGAGTGCCATCTCTCCAAAATCAGGTAAATGGAGGCTGATTAATTGTAATGGTAAGTTGGCCTGGCAAATTGTGTTTCTAATAACCTCCATTTTTATACTTTTTATTATTGACAGGGTGACTACTGCCGGTATATTATTAATATATGAGCCTGGTAAAAGTCTGGTATTAGCTATTTCTGGTATTGCTGTGATATTGAAATTGTTTTGTATCATTTTACTAACTAGAAAGAAATTATGGATACCTGAATTCAATCTAGAAGGTGATGGAGTTCAAAAACCTAAGTTAAGGTTTGAGTTTTTAAGAAGAGGAGTCAGACTCGCAGCAATTTTATTACTACTGCTTTTAATAGTGGGATTCATTAAACTTAGTTCATTTATCGTTTATCGATTTGTTCTTATCTCATTTTTTATTGCTTTTGCTATTGCAGTAAGAGACCTACTCGTTTGGGGTATTACAAGTATTCAGAATTTTACCGATGGCTCTAAAGAACTAGCAGATGCAGATGCAGAAGAGGAGGAAGAATCTACCATAAATTTCTGGACACGGGTAATTGTAGATATAGCCTTGCCATTTCTTCTTTTTCCATTATTTCTTGTTACCCTCGGGCTAGATAAGTTAAATATCCAACGAGTATACTCCTTTTTTGAGTCTGATATTGAGATAGGGGCTGTTTCATTTTCAATTACAAATCTTTTATACGGGTTTTTGGTTTTTATTGCCGTAATAGCAATTACTAAGTGGGTTTCCGGAATGTTTGAGAAGAAGGTTCTTAATCAATCACACTTTGATCCGGGACTTAGAAACTCGATGAAGACGCTTACAAGTTACTTTGGAATGCTAATAGCTATTCTTCTTGCAATGGCCACAGTTGGAATTGATTTTTCCAAGATTGCACTTATTGCAGGAGCTTTATCAGTTGGTATAGGTTTTGGACTGCAAAGTATTGTAAGCAATTTTGTTTCAGGATTAATCCTTCTTTTCGAAAGGCCAATTAAGATTGGTGACTGGATTATTGTTAATTCAGGAGAAGGGCATGTAAAACATATTGGTGCACGTGCAACTCAAATTCAGACGTTTGATCAGTCAACGATAATTATCCCGAATTCCGAGCTGGTGTCAAGCTCATTAACAAACTGGTTTCATACTAACAGAAGGGGAAGAATTGTAATTCCCGTAGGTGTATCTTATGATTCTGATCCTGAAAAAGTTAGGGAGGTACTAAAAGAGGCTGTTTCAAGCCACCCTTCAATTATGAAACTACCTCCTGTATCAATTTACTGGAGTGATTTTGCAGATAGCTCTCTTAATTTTGAGGTAAGAGCATTTATTAGAAATTATGATGAAGTAATTACAGTGAAGACAGATCTCAGGTTCGCAATTTTTAAAGGACTTAAACAAGCAGGCATTACAATTCCGTTCCCTCAGAGAGATGTTCACTTTTACCCACAGCAATCTGTTCCAGACAATGGAAAAAATAATTCTGGAACTAAACCAGGTGATGATTCAGATGAAAAGCCTAAATCACCCAAAAAGTCTAAGGAATAAAAATTATTTTAACATATCAGGATCTGCGACAGTTCTGAATCCCAGATGGTCTGAACCGGTATCCATACTAGATGCCATTCTTGCAGACACTCGGTAGCTGGCACAATATGATGAATGACATAAAAATGATCCTCCTTTAATAACTTTTACAGGTTCATAAGGCCGTTGAGGATCAAAGTATTCAGATGATCCTGTCGGGTTAGAAATTGTCTTCGCAGGATTTAGTGATTTGTAATAATTAGCATGATACCAATCTTGAGTCCATTCCCAGACATTACCTGCCATGTCATAAATACCGGCTGAGTTTGGAGGGTATGATTTTACAGGAGAGATATATTCAAACCCATCTTTGGATTCATTTTTTGTAGGAAATATACCCTGCCAGGTATTTGCCATTTCATTGATTTTTGAATCATCATCACCCCACGTATAAGTGCACATGGCAAATGTGCCTCTCGCTGCAGCTTCCCATTCAGCTTCAGTTGGGAGTCTTCTATTTGCCCATTTGCAATACGCCAATGCATCTTCAAAAGCAATATGCACAACAGGAAAGTTGTCTTTTCCTTCAATTGTGGTTCCCTGGCCATATGGCTGGCGCCAGTTCGCTCCTTTTACCCAACTCCACCATTGATAGTAATTATTAAGGTCAGTAACCTGCTCCAAACTTCGGTTGAATGTCAAGGAACCAGGAGCTAACATCGAATCTGGTGGTTTTGGAGTGTCTGGAGGAAGGCTTTTTCTCATTTCTTCCCAGTCAATAGGTCTTTCTGCCACAGTAACATACCCTGTTTCTTCTACAAATTTTTTGAATTCTTTATTTGTTACTTCATGAATATCAATGAAAAATCCATCAGTATAAACTTCGTGAGCAGGCTTCTCATGCTCTAAAGCAAATTCATCATTTGGTAATGCGCCTTGAGTGAATTTTTTTGCCGGTATCCAAACCATCCCCTCAGGGGTAGGAACAGGTGCAGGAGTATATTCACTTGTTGAGCTTTGAAGTGTGGTAGTTTTATCTTCAGTTGTCTGATTAGAACATGCTGAAAATAAATAACATGAAGCTATGAATACAATAAAGAAAACTGTTCTCATTGGAAGATGTCGTGTGTTTTTGTTCATTAAGTTAATGAATTAATCTTAAAGTTGGGATAGCAATTTCTTTAGTCTTGATAGAGCTTGTTCTCTTGCTTTTTTGTTATCATCAGATGCATCCGGAGCCTGTCCTGAACGCATGAAGCCATGTCCCGCTCCCGGGTAAATCTCTGGTTTGTATGTTTTGTCGTATTCGTGCATTACTTCTTTTGACATATCGATGGTAGCATTCACTCTATTGTCATCACCTCCATAAAAACCATAAACTGGTGCAGATATATTTTGATAATCAGCAGGATCTTGTGGGCCTGAACCATAAAATACAAAATAGGCTTTTGGCACATCTGAATTTGTAGCATGCCTGAATGTTTGTGACCCTCCCCAGCAAAAACCCATTACTGCAACTTCTCCATTAGCTGATGGTATTTGTTTTGCATAAGCTTCTGTTGCTTTTAAGTGATTTGTTATCATCGACGGACTTAATTCATAAATTGCTGTTCTTGCAGCGTCGCTGTCATCAAAATCTGGCGTATTACCTCCGTTTGGAGCCTTACCAGATAAAAAGTCCGGCGCAATAACGATATAACCCATGCCTGCCATCTGGTCGGCCATGCTTCTTGCCCAGTCGTTTAGACCTCTGTTTTCATGAATGAGAATGATAACAGGAACTTTCTCTGATACCTCAGGATATACCATAAAACAAGAAAATGATTCCTCACCATAGCTAATAGTAATGTTTTCCTGATGGCGGGGAGAAGTTTCTAGTTGTTTAATTGCCCAATCTTGTGAGTGGATAATTGAAATACAGAAAATGAATAATAAGATAGTGAAAAGTGGTTTCATGGTTAACTGATTGATTTACATTAATATAATAATAAATCACCAGTAGTTAGTCAATTGACTTATTCAATCACCTCGAAAAGTTGTTTTATTTGATTTCCGTTCTCATCGATTACTGTAAGCAGATGCTTTCCCGGAGTTGCTGAAATTCCCATTTTATGGTCTCTTATTGTGTAGCCAAGGTATTCTGAGTCGATATGCCAGTATATTTTGGTATTGCTGTTTTCATGTGCTGCCTCAAATATTGTTTGACCTTTGTTTCCTGCCTGCTCTTTTGGAATATGCACCTTCACATAATTATTAGGATAGATCAAATCAAAAAATGTCTTTTGCTGATTTTGCTCACAGTCTTCACTAAAAGAAGGGAGGGAGCGATAACCAGGATTGAACTGTTTAAAATAATAGGCCTGTACAGGTGGAAGTATAAAGAAGGGTACATTTTGAATTTCAGAAACTGAATAACAACTGCTGTTTACTCTTCTTTCTTTTACTTTATCTAAATGCACAAGCTTGTGATATGTACACTGGGCAGTTTCTTTGATCGATCCGGGTAGCGCAATAGTTGTTGTATTTGTGCAAATCTTTGAGGCAGGCATTCCGCTTTCTACGCAAATGATCTTTTCTTGTCCAAATGGATCTATTAAATTTAATTGACCTCCAATAACATCAAATAATTTAAACATTAAAGGAGCGGCAGCAGATACACCTGTCAGTCCCGGGCGACCTTCACCATCAGCGTTTCCTATCCAGACACCTACAAGATGATTGTCAGTGAGACCAATTGCCCAGGCATCTTTGAATCCATAGCTAGTCCCGGTTTTCCAGGCAATTTTCTGTGAAGAAGCAAATCTTTCCCAGCCTGACTCAGAATCTGGTCGATTTAACATTTGCATGGCGTCAAGGGTAAACCAAACTGATGAGGGGTTTAATATCCCTCTGTTATCAAGTTCTGGCTCTGACTCTTTAGAGCTTTTTTGTAAATAGAAATTCGGATGGTAATCAGCTGCAGAATAACCTTTGTTTAGCGGTCTATCTAAATAATTATCCATAGCTCGTTTCATACCGGCATAGGCTGCAGATAATTCCCATAATGTTGTTTCAGCTCCTCCAAGTATAATTGAAAGACCGTAATGATCTGCCGGTTTGTTAAATGATTTGAATCCTATTTTTTTTAGGTCAATATGAAATTGTTCATATCCGTAATCTTGTAAAAGGTGCACGAAAGGAACATTCAAGCTGCTAGCCAGTGCATCATTTGCATAAACTGCGCCTCTATATTTTTTATCAAAGTTCTTTGGAGCAAATCCATTATAGAATACTGGAATGTCTGGTAATAACTGATAGGGACTAATCAATGATTTATCAACTGAAAGTGCATACAAAAATGGTTTGAGCAAACTTCCCGGGCTTCTTTTGGATGTCACAATATCAACATGCTGACCATGATCACCTTTTTTATTTGAGTTTCCGATATATGCAATAGTACTTCCGTCCTCAATATTAATGATGATGGCAGCAGCATTATGTATCTGGTTTTGACTTAGCCTATTACTGTACTCATTTAAAATCTCTTCAGACTTAATCTGAATTCGTTCATCTAATGTGGTATTTACTTTTGTGCCATTATTACCTTCCTTCTTAGATCTGGTTAATAGGTGACTGGCATGGTTAGGTAATGTTACTGTTCCTGAAGGTAGAGATTCTTCCTTTGCAAAATAAAGCTCTTCTTCAGAAATCAACTTCCGCTCAGCAAGTTTTTCCAGAAGTGTATTTCTTTTTTTTAAAAGTAAGGGTTGGTTTTTTCCTGGAAATATTGAAGAAGGGTCATTAGGAAGAATAGCCAAAGTAGCAGCCTCTGCCCAACTAAGTTGGTGAGGAGGTCTTCCAAAATATTTGTATGAAGCAGCTGATATTCCTACTATATTCCCTCCAAAAGGAGCATTATCTGCATAGGATTTTAAAATTTCCTCTTTTGAATAGAACAACTCCAGTTTGAATGCAGCTAATATTTCTTTTAATTTTTGAAATTTCGTTCTGCTCTGGTTTCCATAAGCCATTCTGACTACTTGCATGGAAATGGTACTTCCTCCGGAAACAGTTCTTCCCGCAGTAATATTTTGTCGAATAGCCCGAAATATCGATACTGGATTTACTCCGGGATGGTTATAAAAGTATTCATCTTCAAAAAGCATTAATGACTTTTTGTATTTCTCCGGAATTGAATCTGATTCAGGGAATCTCCATTGTTCATCATCAGCAATGCTGACATTGAGAAGCTTTCCGTTTTTTGAATAAAGTGTTGTAGAATGTGGTGATTGAAACAGAGGTTTGGGTAATGGAATAACAATTATAAGAAAAATCAGGACTACAAGGCAAATGCCTGAAGTCCTGATAAAAATCTTTTTAGTTTTGTTCATTCCTGTTATCAATTCGAAAAATATTTATGGTATAACCTGTACCCATTGACCTTCCGTATTAGCAAAAATTGAATTGTCATACATAGCTTCAACTTTTACCATTGGTTGGTAATACCTGCCCTTATATGAAGCATTTAATAACACTTCAAATGTTGCCGACTGGTTAACATCCAGGTCAAAATAGTGCATAACTCTATCATCGCGAATGTCCATATAATCAGCTTTTGAACTGGATTGAGCAGAACCGTCAAGTCTTGTGTTGATGATTTCCCATCCTGAAGGGAAAATTTGAGTTAAAGCCAGATCTTTGTAATTTCCTTTTGATCCTGGGTTTGATACCGTAACAATTGCCTTGAAGTTTGTTCCCTGTGGTAGCCTTGAAGGATCAAGTTTCTCACCATTCATGCTTTCATAGGCAATTTTGAAATTAATGTTTTGAGACTTACTACTTTCTTTACCTTCCACTGGTATTCCGGTTCTGATAACTCTCACATAAACCGGAGAAGCTGCATTGTTTTTTACAGCAATTTTTGAGCTCTTAAATGAATTTTCAATTGGAATTTGATTGATGAAGTATTTGTTTTTTAAAGAGGTTGTCTTTCCTTCAACAGTTACTTCAACATCAACATTTTCATCAATATCAAACCCTTCAGTGTACTTTGAAATAGCTATGAAACTATAGCCAGTAGTTTGAGTACTCATCCATTTATTAGCATCACCCATTTCAGAGGAAATGTCCATTACTAAATTAAAAGCATTTTCTCTTTCACCAATTTTAGTGAGTGTTTCAAGCATCATAGCTTTGTCTCTTAATTCAGAACCAAAATTATATTGCCTTTTATTAGTGGTTATAGGAGCAATTTGGGTTCTAAGGTCATTTATCATTGATTTAGCCTGATCAACATAACCTGCTGTAGCATATGCCAGGGCTAATCTCCATTTTGCATTTAATCCGATATCCGGATTTTCCTTCATCCTGTTCATCGCTCCTAATTCAGGCTCACCAGCTAATGCCAATGTGTATAAACGATAAGCCTGCGATAAATCATGGTCATTATCATAAACAAGGTCACCCCAACTTGAACCTTTTGACTTCTGGAATGATATCCAGTTTTGTAGTAAGTCATCCGGAACAAGGTATCCGGCTTCTTTCGCAGCTAATAAGAAGTGTCCGGCATAATTTGTTCCCCAAGCATTTGCATACTCTCCTCCCGGCCAATATGAAAATCCACCATTAGCCAGTGCAAAAGTTCTGATTCTATTAATAGCAGCTTCAATATTCGTTTGAATTTTTGATTTTTCTTCTTCGGAAAGGTCAATCAAATTATCAAGATATAACTGTGCAAATACTGAGGAAGTTGTCTGTTCGATACATCCGTGTGGATATTTTATCAGATAATCCAGTCGTTGCCTGATGTTTAATGCAGGCATAGAACTAACCTCTATAAAACCGGTGTTGCTTCCTTCAATTCCGATTGGTGAATAACTTGATGACCAAGACTCATTGGCAGGAAGTACCTTGCCATCAACAGAAATTGAAGCCGGATTACGCGGGATTATGTTCATTTCAATATCGTACTCAGCTTTCAATCCTTTGGCAGTTGCAATTACATGAACTTTACCAACTCCCGGTTTATCAGATGCAACAATATCAAAATCTATAATCTTGTCTCCTTTCTTTGAAAAGCTGACTTTTTTAGTTGAATTACCTTCAACTTTTAAGCTTCCGGTTGTTTCTACTTTAATATCTACCGCTCCAACATTAGATCTTAATGCAAAAACATTTACGGGTAGTTTCATTGTTTCTTTTGGTCCTGCAACTCTTGGTAAAGTAGCCATGACCATAAGAGGTTGTTTTACTGGTGTTGCTGTTTCGGAGCTACCATATGCACCACTGTTTGCTGCAATAACCATTGTCCTGACACTACCAATGTATTGAGGCATCATGATTTTGTGAGAAGTAGTTTCACCATCCTCCAGGTAAAACGGACCTAAAACTTTCGCTACCGGTTTAAACCTGTTTGCCTCTTTATTGTCTTTGGCTTTTAATTCTCCGTCACCACCAACAGCAAGTAGATGCTGCATCTTTCCGGTAAAAGCATCAAGAACATCATCGTATATGTCCCATGTTTTTATACCAAGTGCTTCACGACTATAAAAATTTTCCCATGGTTGTGGAGTTTTGAAATTTGTGATGTCTAATAACCCTTCATCAACAATAGCTATTGTGTAAGCCATTGCTTTCCCATTTTTCTCAGAAACTTCAATTGAAAACTCTTCCTGTGGCCTTAGCTCTTTTGGCATGTTAATAACCGGCTCAAGAATTGTTTCATTATTTACAACCTTGATAGATTGTACACCATATAATCTTATTGGTAAGTCATTCTTCTTTTGCCCATGTGGCTGAATCATAGTCAGGTGCGCATAAGTATTTGGAGCCATGCTTTCTTCAGCTTCAAAATTTACAGTTGTTTGGCCAGACTCAGTTTCAACCCAGAAGGTTTTGATAACCTCACTACCATTTTCAAGGCTCACTAATAATCTGTTCCCTTCAGTTGATGGTAATGTCAATTCAACCTCTTCACCAACATTGTACTCTGCTTTATCTGTTGTGAAGTCTAGCATTGAAGCACCATCAAGATCTCCTCTTTTGGCTTTTCCAGCCCAGCCGGGCCAGTCAACATATATAATATCACCAGCTGAATGCCCTGATTCCGGATCTTCAACCTTAAGGTAATATCTTCCCCATTCAGGCTCATTGATTCTTAAGGTGTACTCGCCTTTTCCGTTGCTTGTACTTATCGTTTTTGTGGAAATAGGGTCGTTGTAACTGCTACCAACATAATTACTAATACTTTCATAGGAGTTATCCCACCACCATCTCCATTCTAACTTGTATAGCGTTACTTTTAATTCGTCTCTTGAAACAGGGTTACCCTCTGCGTCAACTGAGGCTATTTGAATCGTGTGATTTTCATCTGTCAATAAGATTCCTCTTTTGTCTCCTTCAGGAGCTTTTAAGCCCACGAAACTTGAATACGGAAAATAAGGGACTGATGTAGAACTGATACTGAAATCTCCTCCTTCTTCATAAACTTTGCCATAAAAGACAGCATTTAATGCCCCGGGAGCATTATCATTATCTCCAAGATCAACTTTCACTTTAGCAAAACCTTCATCATTAAGTTTACCTTCGAATATAGGCTCTCTGCTTGAATAGAAATCCTTTGACTGATCATCAAAGACGAAGTTTGGAAAAGATTTAAAGGTTGTTTTAACAGGGCGAAGCATAATGTCAAACTCGGCCTTCAGGTTTTTTGCTGTAGCACCTGTTAGCCATTTTACATTAAGGTCTCCGGTTACTTCCTTGTCATTTGCAGTAAATTGTTCTTTGTCAAATGTTAAATTGACTTTAAGCCTGTTAGGTTTTATTGTCTCTATCTTAACAGTTTTTTCAAACGTAGCACCACCCACTTTTGCTTTTGCTTTCCAATTACCTGTTGGGGCATTTTGAGAAGTAACGAAGTCAAACCTGAACATTGGCCCAACATTTTCAGAGCTGATCTTCCTAAAAGCCATCTGACCGGCAGGGTTGTAAAGTTCCATAATCACCGGGTGATTTTCCGGAAGATTGTTTGACTTGTCTTCAATGATGAATCCTAGGTGAACAGTGTCTGCAGGTCTCCATACACCTCTTTCTCCGTAAATAAATCCCTTTAATCCTTTTTGGATTTTATTTCCTGCTACATCAAAATTACTTAGAGAAAGAGATGATCCATCATCTATCTTCAGATAACCAGTAGTTTTATTTTTCTTTGCTACAACAACAAATGGGGTTCCTTCCATTTCCAGCTCCACTTTGCCTTCGCTTCCTGTTTGCCCCTTAGCTAATAACTGCTGCTGGTAATCATATACTTCAATATTAACTCCAGATAATATTTCAGTGGTATTCAAATCTGTAACGAATACTGAAAGTTTTCCTCCATCACTTTTTTTGGCAATTAGACCAAGGTCTGAAGAGAAAAGCATCTTGTTTACACTTCTTCGTCTTCCATAATAAGAATTACTACATGGGTTGTCTCTTTCTGACCAGTCATAATCAGGGCTGTAGTAATATTCATAAGAATCCCAGTAAGATGACTCTTCTGTCTCATTCCAGTTTTCTTCTATATTATCAATTGCTTCAATATTGTCTTCACCGGCACAGTAATACAATGAGTGAGCCTTTTGGAAGCCAATATTTATCTGGTAAAATGCTCCTGGCTCTGCATTAAATATATCTTCAAGATTTAAAGAGAAACTATTCCACTTATTTAAGTTAGTAACACCACTTGAAGTTAATGGAATTACTTTTCTTGCTACAGGCCTTGCAACTCTGTTTAGTTCTCTTGTGCCTCCGAGGCTATTAACCTGAAGATATTGGATCATGTTATCCTCAAAAACTCTGACAATAGTTACCTCTACAGCTTTTAATCCAATTGCCTCAAATGGTAAAGTAAGGTTTTTTGAATTAGGTATAATTGATTTGTCACTCTCGTTAACAAGTTTAACTGCTGGCTTTTCCTGTAGAAAAGTGAGATTTTTGCGATAGATCTCCGGAAGTCTTTTTCCTGATATGTTCTTTACTCCCGGGCTAATTACAATATTGAAACTTTCAGTAGGCTGGCTTGTTGGATAAACTTTAATTTCATTCAAGTCAACTACAATACGAGGACTCTTTGATGTATTTGTAAGAGATACAAGACCAATAAGATTTTGATCCGGGTCTATTGGTTCACTCATTAAAACTGAAATATAGGTGTCTGATTTTCTAATGATATCAGCTGACATCACTGAAAAGTCACCTGGTTTTGGGATTTTCACCTTATATGATTCTTCTTTATCAACACCAATAGCATCACCGTCTATTTCAATTTCAACTGGTTCAGCAGATTCTGTCCTGCTTACATTTTCAATGCTAAATGAATAAGCATTATCCGTTCGCTCTGGATCGATGGTAACTTTCAGGTCCTTCCCGGATTGTTCTGCTTCTATTACCTCCTGAAGTTTTTCCCTGTCAGCAATGTCTGCTGTATACAGGAATCCGTAAACTTTTACTTTTGAAAGGTCTTTATCATCGTAATATTTAACTCCTCTTACATCCACTTCGAAGTTTTGAATAAAAGTTTGAAATATAAACCTGAATTCTTCCTTGTCATCATCAATATTGGGAATAATTGCCCCCAGATTTACCGTTGCCTGGTACTTCTGATCATAAGGAAGTTGTTTTGTAGGTTTGAAAACAAGAGTGTTCCCGGTAAGGAAAGTGTTTCCTTCTATTGATGGAGAGAAGTCGAAAATTTCATCAAGCTGATCATTGCTTAAACTATCTGAAAGTGATTTTGCTAATTGTAATCTTATTTCACTTCCAACGCTGATTACACCGCCGGTATAGGAACTGATATAATCAACAAATATGTTTTTTGGACTTACAAATTCACTATCACTTTTTTTACAACCGAATAAAAAAAGCAATAACAATAATAAAATTGGTGTTTTTTTCATGTTGATAACTATGTTAAGCAGACTTGTTAGAGTCTTAAAAGTTGTGCTGAAATCAAAAAAATATGGTTAATACCATCAGTTGAAAGTATTGATTGCAATATACAATTTTGATTTTCAGATAGAAAATGTTGGAAAGTAATAAATAAAAGAAACCGCTATATTTTTTGACTCTTTGATTTAGAACCAAAATGGATTAATTTAAAAGTAAATCCTGTTTAAATGAAAAAAATCTTTGTAACCGCACTTATAATGTCAACTATTGCATTCAGTGCAGATTCCCAAATCCTGATTTCATTGATTCTTGGCGATAAACTCAACTCTGGAAAAATCGAATTTGGGCTTGAAGGAGGCCTTAATATGTATGGACAAAGAAATTTGGATGTGGGGAAAATCGCTCCCGGCTTTAACCTGGGCTTCTATTTTGATATTCTTTTGAAAGAAAATCTATACTTGCATACCGGTGTTCTGGTAAAGTCAAATAGTGGTGCCAATGGTTTATCTCCATATAGTTTAAATAATCCCGGGCTTGATAGTCTTTTGGAAGGGGGGGAAGTAAAAAGGAAGTTAAACTATTTTTATATTCCGGTATTAGCAAAATATAAATTTCCAAACAGAATATTTGTAGAAGGAGGAGTACAGACCGGCTTGCTTTATAAAGCAAATGATAATTTTATTAAGGATGTCAAAGATGATGAAGATTTAAATTATCGAAATAATATCAGAGACCAGTATAATTTATTTGATTTTGGTGTGGCTCTGGGGACTGGTTACAGATTGATAAAAGGAAATGGGATGAATTTAGGTGTAAGATATTATCATGGGTTAACTAATGTTGTTAAAAAGGAATATGAAGAAAAGAATTATAATTACTCATTGTTTGTATATGTAAATATTCCGGTTGGAGCTGGAAAAGCAAAGGCTGAACAATCAAATTCAGGGGCTAATTAAACAATGCCCTGTTCAACCATTGCATCACCAACACGAATAAAGCCGGCAATATTCGCTCCGTCAAGATAAATAGAGTCTTTTATATTGTATTCCTTTGCAGCTTCTAAACAGTCTTTATGAATAGTATTCATTATTTTCATGAGCTGCTTATTTACTTTTTCTCTTGTCCAGCTTTCACCCATTCGGTTTTGAGTCATTTCAATACTTGATACAGCAACACCTCCAGCATTCGAAGCTTTGCCTGGAGCATACATTACGCCAGATCCCCTGAGTAATTCTTGTCCTTCACTTGTTACTGGCATATTAGCGCCTTCTGCAATAAGCTGGATTTTATTGTCAATGAGATTTTTAACATCCTTATCATTAATTTCATTTTGAGTAGCACAAGGGAATGCACAATCAGCAGGGATATTCCAAAGCTCATTATAGTCATCATTTTTTGAAGTTTCATGATATTCAGCATTGGGAAATTCATCAATATATTCTTTGATTCTACCCCGACGCTTGTTTTTAATATCCATGATTACTTTAAGTTTTTTCTCATCAATGCCCTCTTCATCATAGATAAACCCTGACGAATCTGATGCTGTGACTGGAGTACCGCCCATTTCAATAATTTTCTCTATTGCATGCTGGGCAACATTTCCGGCACCCGAAACCAGACATCTTTTTCCTTTCAGTGAATCATTTTTTTCACCAAGCATATTGCAGGCAAAATATATTAGCCCAAAACCTGTAGCTTCAATTCTTACCCATGAGCCTCCCCATTTTACATTTTTACCAGTGATTACTCCTGTAAATTCATTTTGCAATTTTTTGTATTGACCAAATAGATAGCCAATCTCACGGCCACCAACACCAATATCACCTGCAGGGATGTCGGTAAATTGACCAAGGTGCCTGAATAGCTCATTCATAAAGGCCTGGCAAAAACGCATTATTTCATCTTTTGACTTTCCTTTAGGGTTAAAATCAGAACCTCCTTTTCCACTTCCAAGGGGCATTCCGGTGAGTGCATTCTTAAATGTCTGTTCGAAGGCCAAAAACTTAAGAATTGAGTAATTAACACTTGGATGGAACCTCAATCCCCCCTTAAATGGACCAAGAGAACTGTTCATCTGTACACGATAGCCACGGTTAACCTGAATTTCATTATTATCATCTACCCAATTGACCCTGAATGAAATCAACCTTTCAGGCTCTGTCATCCGCTCAAAGATTTTTAAATCACGATAAATACTATGCTTGTCCAATACTGGTTTTACCGAATCATATACTTCTTCTACTGATTGAATAAATTCTGGTTGATTGGGATTTCGTTTGGTTATTCTTGAAAGAACTTCATTTTTAGCCATTATGATTTAATTAAGATGGGTAATAGTAATTTAACTTAAAAAAAGCATTTAATACATGGTTGGCTACTTTGTTATTTAGATTGTAATAATGTGGTATTTAGTTAATATTAATAGAAATATATATGATTTGCTTTGTAAGAAAAGAAAAAGATCCCCTCAAATTAATTAAAAACATAAGCGGATCTTGTTAGAAGAAATTTAATTAAGATAATATTGGGATTGATACTAATTTTTTTACTTCATTTAAATTTGAAGTTGAAACTGAATCAATTAATGTTCCATTTTTAAATAAGGCATAAAAGGGTACAGCATACACACCTGCTGTTAATCTGGTCTTTGGGCAATCAGGAGCATCCATTTCTGCAATTGTAATATCTCCTAGTTGTCCTTCTTCAACCATAGAATCAAAGGCTTTTTGAGTTGATTTACATGAACCACACCATTCGGCTTTAAACCTTACCAATAAAAGGCTCTCTTCTTTCGATACACTTTCAAAATTCTCATCTGTCAATTCAATTCGTCTCATAGTCAAACGTTCAAAAAGTTAATTAAATAACGATATGACTAGGAAAAGGCCTTTTTGTTTTAACGGTGCAAGATTTTTTTTCTGATATCCACCAGTTTTGATTAAAAATTCAAATGAATATTGATTAAATTATATTAAAAAATAAGAATCGTTATGAAATGGCAAGGACGACGAGGCAGTAGTAATGTTGAAGACCGCAGAGGAAGCTCAATGGGAACACGTGGAGGCTTAGGGTGCGGAGGAATAATTATTATATTATTAATATCCTGGTTACTGGGGATTAATCCACTTCAGTTATTTCAGGCTTCATCCGGAGTTACTAATGTAACCCAACAAGAACAACCCTATGAGGCTACTGCTGAAGAAGATGAATTGGCACAATTTGTAAAAGTAGTCCTTGCTGATACCGAGGATGTCTGGGGAAAGGTGTTTTCTGAAAAATATGGTGAAGATTATCCCGAACCCACATTGGTTTTATTTAATGGTCAGGTACAATCAGGTTGTGGATTTGCCGGAGCTGCCACTGGTCCTTTCTATTGTCCTTTAGATCAAAAGGTTTATATCGATTTAAGTTTTTATAATGATCTTCAAAATAGATTTGGAGCACCTGGCGATTTTGCAATGGCTTACGTTATAGCTCATGAAGTCGGTCATCATGTACAAAACCTTTTGGGTTATACAGATAAAGTTCATAGCCAAAGAAATAATCTGTCAGAAGCAGAATACAATAAATTATCAGTTAAACTGGAGTTGCAAGCAGATTTCCTTGCCGGATTCTGGGCTCGTCGAGCTGATGAAATGTTTGATATTCTTGAACAAGGAGACCTTGAGGAGGCAATTAATGCAGCAAATGCAATTGGAGATGACAGGCTACAAAAGCAGATGCAGGGTAGGGTAGTTCCAGATGCTTTTACTCACGGAACATCAGAACAGCGCATGAAATGGTTTAAAAGAGGGTATGACTCAGGAGACCTTTCCTATGGTGATACCTTTTCTACTGATTCAGAAGATTTATAAGAACAGCATTTCATATTCTTTAGAAATGTTTCTTGGTTTACGGGTATCCTTATTCAATAAGCACCAAGTAGTAACTGCTTTTGCAGCCAGGATATTGTTACTGTAGATTTCGACCTGTCTTTTAGATAGGGGGCCTTTCATATTCAATACTTTTGTCTTTGTTTGAATATTATCATTAATCAATATCTCTTTTTTGTAATCAATCTCATGTCTTAAAACAACCCATATATTCTGATCTTGCATTTCTGATGGGGCTACGTTCTCCCAGTGAGCTCTTGCTGTTTCCTGAACCCATTTTAAATACACTATGTTATTAACATGACCTAATTCATCAATATCTTCACTATTTATATCTATATCTAAGCTAAACTCTTTCATTTATTTGGCATATTTTGTTGTTTCGTATCTTAAATCAATTAATTACTATGAAGCATATCTGGCTGCCACTAATTTTCTTCTTATTATTGTCATTGACTAATTGTAATAATAATCAAATCTCATCTGATCTGGATAGCGATACAACAGTTTATGAATCAACTGTTATTTTTTTAACCAGACATGCAGAAAAAGATACTGTTGGACGAGATCCTGAATTATCTGAAAAGGGGAGAAAACGTGTCGAAGTATTAACTAATATGCTAAAGAATGTAAAGTTTGATGCCGTATATTCAACTAATTACCTGAGGACGATTCAAACCGTTAGACCCATTGCAGAATTGAATAGTCTGGTGATAATGCCATATGAAGCTCAAATGCCTCCGGAAAAATTTTCAGAACAATTATTGAATGATGAAAAAGGAAACACTATATTAATATCCGGACACTCAAATACAATACCTTTTATTGTTAATTCCTTAATGGGATTTTCAGAGTTAGGGCAATTAGATGAAAATCAATACGGAGATCTTTTTATGATTATTATATCTGGGAACAATAAAGAGTTGATAACCTTAAATCAACCAATTATTGATTAAACAGATATCAATTTTTATTTAGAAAACGAGTGAAAGATAGAATTAGTCTGGTAAAGAATGTAACCAGGCTTTAAGCTTTACTCATAGCAGAAATGTGAATAATAATAAATTAAGCTTATTAAATCCTGTTGTTGATTATTATTTTATTGAATAAATGATATTTTTTTGTATAAAATGTTATTACATATTAATTTCCAAGCCCTAAAATCAAAATATAATTTATTAACCAGCTAAAACGATTATGATTTTTGAATTTAATTACGAAGGGGAGGATAAGTCAGTGTATTTACTCACTGCCCGGCTTCGGATGGACTTTTTGAAACAAAAGTTAGGAGATGACTTTAAAGTGGTAAATAAAGACGATGAAATCGGATTGATCCTTCACTATGAGGCAACTAAGTTTGCTAAAGATAATTTAAGCTTAAATGGGTTCGGGTCAATAAACTATTCCCCAATAGAAGAAGACGCTGTTGAACCTAGATATAAGATTCAGATTTTAAAATAAATAAGTTCTCAACCAAAAACTCTCTTGATTTAAACTGTAGTTGTTTGTTACTTTACAAGAAGTATAAACACTTATAATTATGAACAAACAACTAGCAAAATTAACTGCATTAGTATTTTCATTATTCTTTATTCTGGTATCATGCGGAGGAAGCCATTCTGATGTGGTTGAGTCCGGAACTTACACTGGTGTAATAGAGAAAGTAAATGCTGATGAAGTAGAAATCTATGTGAAAACATCAGATGATAAAACCCTTGAATTATACTTTAATGATGATACACAATTATTAAAGCAGGGAGAATCTGTAGATTTTTCTGTTTTATCTGAAGGAACACCGGTATCAGTTGAAGTTGAGAAAGTAGGAAAAAAAGTTGTTCCGAAATCTGTAACTATAATTGAATAATATGAATCAAGTTCCCGGAATGTGGAGGGAAGAATTATGGCATCCGATGTCAGTACATTTTCCGATAGGAATAATTTTTATTGGGGTTTTATTTGCCATACTTTCTTTATTTCCATTTATAAAGGAAAAAC
Source organism: Marinigracilibium pacificum (assembly GCF_012926615.1). Classification (GTDB taxonomy): domain Bacteria; phylum Bacteroidota; class Bacteroidia; order Cytophagales; family Cyclobacteriaceae; genus Mangrovivirga; species Mangrovivirga pacifica. The sequence continues at coordinate 184,379 of NZ_JABBNU010000012.1, forward strand.
ACAGTTTTGTAAATCCGGCTTCAAGATTATTATTAATCATAGGAGTTCCGGCTTTATGGTTAGTAATCTGGACAGGAAATGAAGCATATGAAATTGTAGGAAGGACTTTATGTGATCCAACCGTCAAAGATGATCATGAATATTTTGGATATCTTTTGGGCTGGGTTTACACAATAGGGACTGCGTTATTTATTGCTTCATATTATTTTAATAGATTACCAACCATTATTTTCAGAAGCCTTGGAGCCATTTTATTAATGGCATCATTATTTTTGGTTGGATATGTCGGGCATTTAGGTGCCTCTTTGGTATATCAGCAAGGTGCTGCTGTTTACCATCCAGATGAAAATTGTACAGGATTTGAATAAAAAAAAATGGGAGGATATTCCTCCCATTTTTTTATAATTTAGTGACAATTTCATCTATCTTTTTTCTTGATCTTTTACCTATTTCTCGGTCTCGAAATGGCTGATCAAGTTTATGTGGTTCGTCTGGGTATCCTAAGGCTATGTAGCATACTGGCTCAAGATCATCTTCTATATTAAATGTTTGGATTGTCTTATCTTTATCATACCCACCCATCATATGTCCAAGAATTCCTTCGTTGACCGCTTGAAGAAGTAACGTTGTATTAGCGGCTCCGACATCATGGAAAGAATGTGTATTTATATTACCATTTCTGGTAAAAGTTTTCTTTGCCAGGCTCAAGATTAATATAGCTGAATCTTTAGCCCACTTATAATTTCCCTCCATCAGACATTCAGCCATTTTATCAAATGAAGAGCTTCCTTTGTGAGCATAAATGTATCTCCACGGTTGCTCATTCATACTACTTGCGGCCCATGAAGCAGCTTCAAACAGGAGCCTTAATTTCTCATCAGAAATTTTTTCTTCCCTGAATGACCGTGTGCTCCACCTTGATTTAATTAAATCATGTACAGGTTGATCGGTTTCAGCTAACTTATCAGTGTGTTGTGATACATTTATTAATTCAGTTGTTTCCATCGTTATTCCAGGTTCATTGGTACATCCATCAATAATATTTCACTATTATCAGAGGCTTTGATATTTAGGCTTTCAGTCTCCCAGATTCCAATAGCATCTCGTTTATTTAATTTCTCACCTTCAATTTCAATACTACCTTCAAGTAAAAACAAGTAGACTCCATTTCCTGTTTTTTTTATGTCATATGAAAGCTCTTTTCCAGCTTCCAAGGAGGATAGGTTAAACCAGGCATCCTGATGAATCCATACACCTTCATCATTTTTATCCGGTGATAAAACTTGTTGCCATTTATTTATGCGTTCGGATTTATCAAAACTTAATTGATCATATCTTGGAGTCACATCCTTTTTATTAGGGAATACCCATATTTGCAAGAATTTAACTTCCTGATCCTTATTTTTGTTCATTTCGCTATGCACAATGCCAGTACCGGCACTCATTACCTGAACGTCACCTTCTTTGATGATTTGCTCATTACCCATATTGTCTTTGTGCTGTAAATCACCACTTAAGGGAATTGAGATAATTTCCATGTTGTCATGAGGATGAGCGCCAAAGCCCATTCCAGCTGCAACTGAGTCATCATTTAATACTCTTAAAACGCCAAAATGCATTCTTTCTGGGTTATAATAATTTGCAAAACTGAACGAATGCCATGAATCTAACCATCCATGATTTGCATGTCCGCGACTTTCTGATTTATGAATTACCTTTTTCATGATTACTTCTTATTTACAATATTTGTTTAAACAAATGTTAAATTATATAACGATATAATTTCAAAAAGGTTTTATTTTATAAAGTAAACTGACTTAACAGCCTGTAAACCTCGTTAATATTTCCGTCGTCCTTAAACTCTTTTGTAATAGGTTCAGATTGTCCGCGAATCCAGATTTTTAAATCTGCATCAAAATCCAATAAACCCGCACTTTCTTTTGAGAATTTAATTATGCTACCGTAAGGAATGGTCAAGTATTCCCTTTTCTTTCCAGTGATGCCTTGTTTATTTACGAGAATCAATCTTTTATTTGTGAATACGAAAAAATCCCTGATAATTTTAAATGCTTTTTTCAGTTCTTCGCCTTCAACCATTATCGGAGTGAATTCAGCATGAATTTTATTTAAAGAGAGTTCTGAGGCATTCCCCATCAGGTTATCAAAAATTGACATAATGTTTAGTTTAGGTTATTAATTGAATCTAATAAACTTTTATTATTTGTCCTGTGCAAAAACCCAGTATACTTTTTTCATAGGCTTTGATTACATCTTCTATTTTTACAGCATTATGTCCGGGAAATGCAGATCCTAAAGCTTCGACTGAATCTTCCACCAAGCCTGGTGAAATAACATTAACCCTTAATCCTTTTTCAAATAGTTCCATAGCGGCTGCAGGAACGAAAGCATTGATGGCACCATTCACCATCGATAATGCAGCCCCGTGTTTTATTGGATCTTCAGATAAAATACCACTGATTAAAGTAAATGAGCCTCCTTTTTTAAGATGATGTTGTCCTTCCAAAACCAGATTAATCTGGCCCATTGCTTTATTTCCGAAGCTATCCATACCGTGTGTATAATTAAGTTTTGAGAATGGACCGAAATAGGCTCCTCCCGTTGCTGAAATTACCGCGTCAACCGGCCCAGCAGATTCATACATCTTCTTTATAGATTCCGGGTCTGTTATATCAGCATTAATATCACCGGCATTACGACTAACATTTATAACTTCATGATCTTTAGAAAAATGATCAAACAGGTGTTTACCAATTGTACCTGATGCTCCGACAAGTAAAATTTTCATGATAATATTGATTTTGCATTTGATTATGTTTTAAATAGTTCAATTTTGGATATTGTAACATATATCACAGAATTGAAGGCTCCACAATCCTACATTTGTGTAAAATTTAACTAAAAATGTTTATAGCAGCACTTTTATCAGCAGTAATTATTGGAGTCAGTTTAGGACTAATCGGAGGGGGAGGATCGATCCTTACAGTTCCTGTTTTTGTATATATGTTAGGTATTACTCCAGTCTTGGCAACAGCCTATTCATTATTTGTTGTCGGATCAACGAGTCTTGTTGGTTCGATCGCTTTTATGAAAAAAGGACTAGTCAATTATAAAGCAGCAATTGTATTCGCCATACCATCATTCATTTCTGTATACCTGACTAGATTGTACATTATTCCGGCAATTCCGGATGAAATCTTTAGTATAGGAAATTTCGTTGTATCTAAAGATATGGCTATCATGGCATTTTTCGCCTTGATTATGTTGGCTGCCTCAATTTCAATGATTAAGAAAAAGAAAAATGGGGCAGGCGATGAACAGACTGAAGTTACACCGAAATTTAACTTTCCTATGATTGCTCTTGAAGGAGCATTTGTTGGAGTGTTGACTGGAATTGTCGGTGCAGGTGGTGGATTTCTGATTATTCCAGCTCTTGTATTATTAGCTAGGATTCCTATGAAAATGGCTGTAGGTACATCATTACTAATAATCTCGGCAAAATCACTTATCGGTTTCCTTGGAGATGTACAAAACCAGCCAATCGACTGGACATTCTTATTAATCTTTACAAGTATTTCAATAGTAGGTATAATTTTAGGGAGTTTCTTGTCTAAAAAAATAAGTGGTGAAAAACTTAAAGCAGGATTTGGTTATTTTGTTTTAATTATGGCCGTTTATATACTTGCAAGTGAAATTATAAAAGCATCATGATGAAAAAGAACACACTATTACCGCTAGTTATATTGTTGTTAATCACTTCTTTAATGTCGTGTAATGGACAACAATCAGAAAATGGAAGTTATACTTCAATTGAAGCCTCCGAGTTTAAAGATAAAGTTGAAGCTTCAGATGTTCAATTAGTGGATGTCAGAACCATTAGTGAATATCAAAGTGGTCATTTGCATGGAGCAGTTCTTGCAGATTATTTAGGAGGACAGTTTACCGAATATAAAACCAAACTAGATAAAAGTAAGCCTGTATATGTTTACTGTGCAGTTGGAGGAAGAAGTAAGCGAGCTGCACTGGAGTTAGAAAAAGAAGGGTTTGAAGTCATTGAGTTGGCAGGTGGAATAACCGACTGGAAGGCTAAGGGATTTGATGTAGAGAATTAATATGAACAATTACTTTGAGATCATTAAGAATGCATATTTCGGATATGCAAATTATTTGTGGAGTGAAATAAGTAATCCTTCATGGCATAATTATTTCTATTGGTTGATAGGTGTCTCATTATTCTTTTTTGTGTTAGAGGCCGTCAGGCCATGGAATAAAAGTCAGAAGTTATTTAGGAAAGACTTCTGGCTTGATGTGTTCTATATGTTCTTCAATTTCTTTTTATTCTCTCTTATAATATACAATGCAGCAAGCGATGTAGTTGTTAATTTTTTTTATGATCTACTGGCATCAATAGGTATTAATAACCTGGTAGCGTTTGAGGTGATGTCCTGGCCGACCTGGGCACATCTGTTGGTTGGATTTCTTGTACGTGATTTTGTTCAATGGAATACACACCGGTTATTACATACAGTGCCAGCATTATGGGAATTTCATAAAGTTCACCATTCTGTAGAAGAAATGGGTTTTGCAGCTCATCTCAGATATCATTGGATGGAGACAATCGTTTACCGCAGTATCGAATATATTCCTTTGGCATTAATTGGAATTGGATTACGCGACTTCTTTATAATACATATCTTCACATTAGCCGTTGGTCATTTTAATCATAGTAACATTAAGGTGGGGCTTGGACCATTAAAGTATATATTTAATAATCCTCAGATGCACATCTGGCATCACGCAATGGAAATTCCTAAAGACAGACCCTATGGAGTAAATTATGGAATCACATTGAGTCTTTGGGATTATCTTTTCAAGACAGATTATATTCCTTATGAAGGGAAGGGAATAAGATTAGGGTTTAAAGGTATTAAAACTTTCCCTAAAAGCTTCGTAAGCCAAATATTATATGGTTTTGGAAAGAAAAATCAAAATTAGCAAAATTATTTCAATGTAAGGTTTGCAAATAAAAATAATCTTCTTACCTTTGCAATCCCTTTCGGAAACAGACGGTGAAAGAAAGCTAGAAATTGAGGTAATGAGAAGGAGTTTATAGGGTTGGGAGCCGGGTGTAAGAGTCTGGTTTAGAGCTTGAAAAAGAAAAGAAAAAATAAACTTCAAAAAAGTTGTGCGGAATTAAAAAATATGTTTCAATTTTGCACTCCCAAAACGGGG
>NZ_JABBNU010000013.1 GCF_012926615.1 Marinigracilibium pacificum
GGAGTTTCGGGAGCAACGATAACACTTCAATCCGTAAACTATAATGGATTAACAGGTAATTATGTAGCAGGACAATCATTTACATCTGGTTCAAATCTTGTTGAAAGTTTGGCAAATACTACTACTTCATCAGTTACTGTTGAATATACATTTGCAGTTTCAGCAAGTGGATGTGCTAACCCTTCAACTCAAACAGTATCAGTTGTAGTTAGTCCGATACCTTCTTTAGTGGTTACCAATAATAGCTCATCAATATGTAGCGGAGAGACTACGGATATACAACTTTCAGGTACTACTAGTGGAGCGACAATAAGTCTGGCAGCAGTTAATTATAATGGATTAACAGGTGGCGGATATGGAGCAGGAGGAACTTTAAGTTATGGAGATGCAATAGCTGAAACCTTAACTAACCCTGGGTTGACTCCAATAACAATAGATTATGTATTTACAGTAAGTGGAAATGGATGTACCGGAGCTACAATTACAGAAAGTGTAACAGTATCACCAACACCGGATCTAACAATTACAAATAATACTCCAGCTGTTTGTAGTGGAGAAACTATAAATCTCAGATTAAATAGTGGAGTTTCGGGAGCAACGATAACACTTCAATCCGTAAACTATAATGGATTAACAGGTAATTATGTAGCAGGACAATCATTTACATCTGGTTCAAACCTTGTTGAAAGTTTGGCAAATACTACTACTTCATCAGTTACTGTTGAATATACATTTGCAGTTTCAGCTAGTGGATGTGCTAATCCTTCAACTCAAACAGTATCAGTTGTTGTTAGTCCTCAATTGAATATTTCGAATCCTATATCAGATCTTTCTGACGAAATTTGTACTGGAGACCAATTGAATTTTACTCCAACGTCAACAGTTTCAGGAACAGTATTTAATTGGACTTCAACTATAGTTGGTTCGATAGATCCTGCCACTGTTACAGCAAATGGAAGTGGACCAATTAACGATACCCCTTTAAATACCGGGACTGCAATTGGTGAAATCATATATACGATTACACCAGAATTTAATGGTTGCACCGGGCTATCAAGAGAGTATGTTGTAAAAGTAAATCCTGAAGTTCAAGTATCAGTAGCATCAAATACCATTGATATTTGTGGGAATCAGACAACAAATATTCAATTAAACGAAGCAAACTCAATATCTGGAACCATCTTTACTTGGACAGTGGTTTCAGATGCAAATATTTCTGGAGCATCTAATGGATCGGGAACAGTTATTTCCCAGACATTAAATAATAGCTCTAATATTTCCGGAACAGTAGTTTATACAGTTACACCAAGTATTAATGGTTGTCCTGGAAACCCTTATGATATAACTGTTACAGTAAAACCAATACCAACAGTTTCAGCATTACCTTCAGCAGAGTCCATTTGTAATGGTACGTCTACAAATATTACACTGTCAAATCCTAATAATGTTGCAGGTACCACCTACACTTGGACTGCTACTGCTGATGCATCCATTTCAGGTGCTTCAAATGGTAGTGGAAGTGTTATTCAACAAACATTGATTAATTCAGGAAGCAATGGTGCGGTAGTTCAATATCAGATCACTCCATGGGCAAATGGTTGTGCTGGTAACCCAATCTCAGCTTTTGTAACTGTTAACCCTGAATTGATTGCAGATGCTGGAGCTGACCAGGTTATTTGTGAAGGGAGTTCAGTTACTTTAGGTGGAGCCCCATCCGCATCAGGTGGATCAGGGTCTTATAATTACAACTGGAATGGACCAAATGGATTCAGCTCAGCCTTAGCAAACCCTACAAATATTATTCCTGATGTTGGTATCAACAATTATCAGTTAGTAGTAACGGATAGTAGAGGGTGTTTGAGTATGATGGCACAAGTTACTATTACAGTAGATGAAGCTCCTCAGGTTTATGCCGGAGATGATATTCAGATATGTCGAGATGGTGAAGTTACTCTGGCTGGAAGTATTGGTGGTTCAACTTCTGAGGCTTATTGGTCTTCACCAAGTGGAACTGGAGGATTTTCTCCTTCTAATTTATTTTCTGAAGCTATTACCTATACTCCAACTCAAGCTGAAATTGATGCTCGACAAGTAGTATTAACTTTGACTACCAATGACCCTGCAGGACCTTGTCCGGTGGTGTCAGATCAGGTGTTTATCGTTATAAATGACCTTCCAAATGCAGGATTTACAGGGTTACCAACAGAATTAGCTGAAAATGATCCGCCTGTAGAATTAACACCATTTAATTCGGGAGGTAACTTCTTCTTTAACGGAATAAATTTTGGTACGAATTTCTTTGATCCTAACCCAAATACCGGGACCAATGCAAGTCTTGGTGATAATGATATCACATATACATTTACTGATATTAATGGATGTACGAATAGTACCACACAAACAGTATTTATAAATGCATTAACTCCAATAAACTTCTTTGTAGGGGATAGTACAGTTGATGCTTCAGGAAATCCGGTCGTTTGTTCAAATGAAGGACTTCAATTATTAGTTGGGGTTCCTACACCAGATCAGGCCGTTTATGATGCCAACACACCGCCTAATACAGTGGGGTTCTTTACTGGGGCAAATGTTATTGAAATAAATGGAGAGTTCTATTTTGATCCGGCCGCAGCTGGTACTGGAATTCATCAGGTAACATATACTTATACAAATGAAAGTAGTGCAACGAATAAACTGACAAAAGATCTTTTCGTGTTTGGAGCACCTATTATTGATTTTTCAGTTTCAGAGCAATGTGTAAGTGACCCAGTAGCCTTTGAAGATAAATCAACTATAGAAGCTTCACCATTTAGTGAAGGGTTGGTTTCATGGAATTGGGAGTTTGGAGATGCTTCAATGAATGATAATCGTCAGGATCCTGATCATCAATATTCATTTGCAGGATCATATGATGTGACACTAACTGCAACTACAGCCAGAGGATGTACAGACACTGGTACAAAAACCGTAAAGGTAGGTGCAGTTCCACAAATTGACTTCCTTGTTTCAAGAGTTTGTAATGGAGATCAATCAATTTTTACACCTAATGTATCTTTACCAGATACTGAAATTGTTGGATGGCTATGGGAATTTGGAGATGGAACACAGTCAGTAAATAAGAATGCAACATATACATATCCTGCACAAGGAAATTATATGACTTCTCTTACTGTGGAAACAACTGAAGGCTGTATTGAAACCAAGCAAGAAGAGATATTCATTCTTCCAAGAGTGGTGTTGACCAATGATCCTGTAAACCCTTATTTAGCAACATTTAATAGCGGACTTGAAGGTTGGGTTGCTCAAGGTGAAAACTTAAGCTGGGAAGTGGGGAATCCTTCTGCAGGAACAATAAACTCGATAGATGGACAGGCATGGGTGACCAATGCTTCAGGTTCTCCATCAGTTTCAGAAGATAGCTGGGTTAACTGTCCGTGCTTTGATTTCAGTAATACTTCTCGTCCAATGCTAAGTCTTGACTATTTCTCAGATCTGTTTAGTGAAGATGGTGCAGTGATACAGTATTCACTTAATGGCGGTGAGACTTGGGAAGTGTTGGGTCAAACTAATGAAGGCATTAACTGGTACTCTAGTAATAAAGTAACTTCAAGACCAGGTAATCAGGATGGCTTTAATAGTTATGGATGGAATACTTCTGAAACAGATTGGAAAACAGGTAGAATTTATCTTGATGAGTTAATTGGACAGCCTTCTGTAAGGCTAAGAGTTGCCTTCTCAACAGGTCCAAACCCTCCATTAGGTTCTCAATTTGATGGATTTGCATTTGACAATTTCAAGATATTTGAAAGAAGCAGAAATGTTTTGGTTGAGCAATTCTCCAATCTTGATCCTTCTGTATTAACAGGTACAGTGGAAAGTATCGATCGTCTTCAAAATGTAGGTGATGAGGTGTTGTTAATGCATTATTTTATGGACATTCCTTTTGCTGATAGTTTATATGACGCAAATAGAGGAGATCAGGGAGCAAGGGGACTTTACTATTCAATTTCACAAACTCCAACTACAGTAATTGATGGAAATATCTATAATGGGCTTTCATCAGATTGGATTGTTGATGATGTTTTAACAAGAAGTTTGATTGATCCTGATTTTAATGTAGATATTGATTTTCCTGTACCAAATGAAAGATATATTCTAACATTTGATGTAGATATAACTAGTATCTATGATAGGGCAGCAGAGGATCTATTTGTTCAAACTGTTGTTGTCGAGAACGAAGTAATGCTTAGTAATGGAGATATAATTCCTAATCTAGTTAAGCAATTTATGCCAAGTGCTGCTGGTACATTGTATAGATTTAACTGGGCTCAAGGAGAAAGACGTTCTCTAAGATTTGATTGGGAAATTACAGCTTATGACCCTTCACAACTGGGAGTAATTGTATTTATTCAGAATAGTAATGGAGAGGTACTTCAATCTCAATTCGTGAAAGCTCCTGACTTTGGATATGAAAATTCGTTATTGACAGGTATTGAAGATGATTTTGAAAATACTAAAGTATTACTATATCCAAACCCGGCTAAAGAACATACTACTCTTTTATTGGAAGAACCTACTAAAAAGGATATTGAATTAATATTGTATGATAGTAAAGGGTCAGTAATACGAGAGGATATTATATTAAAAGGAAATAAGGAAATTGAAATTGATCTGATAGGTCTTCCTACAGGAATATATAACCTTCAATTAGTGAATGAAGGTCAATCATTGGGTACACTTAGAGTTATTAAAAATTAGCATTAAACTTATAATTGATTTTAATGATTTTTAATTTTATATTGATAGCTTGATAAACTAAATGCCCTGAATGAAGACTGACTCAAATTATTCTCTTTTGAAAGAGAGAATCTATTTTTTGTTGGAGGCAGCTGATAAACCATTGGCTTTATTGTCTAAAAGAGATAAAGCTATAGTTTCGTTTAACTCCAATAAAATTTCCGGTGGATCAATTGAGAATATTTCCGGAATTTTTGAAAGTATTGATTTATCTAATATTGAGTCAGGAGGTCTTTATCCTTTAAAGTCCTCGGAATTTTTATTTTGTCAGTTAGTAAACTCAAAGGATGATGCAGATTTAATTTATGCATTAATTCTTGGTAAAGGGGATGTTCCGAATTCAGTAATTCCCGAATTAAACCCATGTATTCGTTCTAATAGATTAATAGTCTCAAAAGAGTCTGGTGTGATACATTCATTATCAGATAATTTTTGTGAATTATTTAACTACTCAAGAGAAGATCTTATTGGTAAAAAAGTATCTGAAATAATTGGTACTAAAGCACAATTTCTATTACAAAAAGGTAACACCGTGTTTAATGGAAAACTGTGTTTAGGCGCAAATGGAGAAGTTCGATGGGGCAATCTTAGAACTATGGGTGCCTACCGAGTCAACAATAATGAATTTTTGATTGTTGATTTTGATGATCTAACCCAGAGTCATTTGAGAAGTTTACAATATTTTCAAATGATGCGTCAATTTGGTGAGTCAATAATTGTTGTAGATCAGGAGACACTTAATATTATTGATATAAATTCTGCTACGATGAATCTCACAGGGATGACCCAGGAGGAATTGATATCAAGAAAGGTAACAGAAATATTGCCAGATATATACCCTTCAAATTCCGGGAGTTATCAGGTTTGGGTAACTACAATAAAGGAGTTATCAAATGCAGGTGGTAATTATGTCAAAAGATGCACATTAAACACTGCAAAGAGACAAGTATCCGTAGAGGTTTCCATTCACTACCATTACCTAGATAATAGAGGGTATTTCACAATTTTGCTTCGGGATATAACAAAGCAACTTAAAGCAGAATATGCCCTTAAAGATAGTAGGGAAAAGCTTAGAGTTCTTTTCAATAATGTAGAGTGCGGTATTTTGGTTACAAGTACTCAAAATCATATAGTTGGAGTTAATCGAACTTTTGAACAGATGGTCGGCTTTTCTGAGCCGGAGCTGGTAGGAAGAAATATAGACTCAATATTTAATGAAGCAAGTTTCAATTTTGATGTTGATGATATTCTAAGAAAAAAAGGTAGTAATAAAATAACTACAGTTCTTAATGCGAATAATGAAGAGATATTTTTATTAAATAAACGATCACATGTATATGGATCTGATGATAGGGTCAGATTACATATATATATGTTAGAAGATATTACAGACTACTTGATGACCTATCAGAAAAGTAGAGAGCAAGAATCATTACTTGAATCTGTAAATGCAAATCTTAAGGAAGCTATTTATAGGTGTATTAGAGGTAAAGGTTTAGTATATGCAAATAAGGCATTTGTCGAGTTGTTTGGTTTTAATTCACTTGAAGAAGCTCTTGAGACTACAGACAGCGAACTTAATAATTTATATCTTGATAATAAGAGGAGAAAATCGATACTTCTTCAAGCCAGGAATAAAGGGTTTATAAAAGGAGCAGAAGCAAGATTTTTAAGAAAAGACGGAAAAAAATGGTGGGGCTTGTTGAATTGTACGGTCAATAAAAATCATTCCGGTGAATGGGTTATTGATGGTGCAATAGTGGATATAAGTTTAAGAAAAGAGGCTGAGGAGAAAGCTCGGGCAAATCAGGAATTACTTAAATCTGTAAACGAAAATATCCATGATGCAATTTATAGGTCAACTATAAATGATAAAATAATTTATTTTAATAAAGCATTTTATAACCTCTTTGGGTTTAAGAATGAAGAGGAATTGATGGGAATTAATCCTGAAGACTTGTATAGAAATGTTGCTGACAGAGCTAATATCCTTAAGGAAGTTCTCGCTAATGGTTCAGTCAAGAATAGAGAAGTTCCATTTGTTAGAAATGACGGCTCGGGGTTTTGGGGACTAATCAGTGTTAGTAAAATAGTAGGTGAGGATGGTCAGGTTTATTTAAATGGCGCAATAAGGGATATTACTGAGAGAAAAATTGCTCAACTGAATCTTAAAAAGAAAAATGAAGAATTAAATAAGATTAATTCTCAGCTTGATAAGTTCGTTTATAGTGCCAGTCATGATTTGAGAGCTCCATTGACTTCACTTTTAGGATTGATAAATATTGCCGAAAAAGATTATGACAATCTTGAGCAGTATTTTGATCTGATGAAAAAGAGTATCAATAAGCAAGATGGGTTTATCAAAGATATAATTGATTTTTCCAGAAATAAAGAAATGCCAGAGAGCATAACAAAAGTTGAAATTGATTCATTCTTTAAAGAGATCCTCGATAATTTAATATATAGCAGCAAGAACAAGAATATAAAAGTAAATCTTATAATATCTGATAATCATGAAGACCTATATTGTGATAGCAAAAGGTTGTCAATAGTTTTATCAAATTTAATATCAAATGCCTTTAAATATGCAGATGTGAGTAAGGAGTTATCTTACGTGAATATTAATGTATCCATTGATAAAAACTATGGGGTGTTTGAAGTAGAAGATAATGGAATTGGTATTGACAGTAAGTATATAGATAAAATATTTGAGATGTTCTTTAGAGCCCATGATACATCTTATGGCTCAGGAATTGGTCTCTATATTGTTAAGGAAACTGTTGAAAAAATGAACGGTCAGATATTTGTAGACTCGGTTATAAAAAAAGGCACCAAGTTTAATGTCATGGTGCCTAATAAGGTCAAGAATTTTATTAGTTAAACTATTTTTACCAAATAGTAATTTTTCTTTCCTTTTTGAATTAAGAAATATTTGTTTTCTAATGGATTGAAATCGAAATCTGCATTTCCATCAGTAATTTTTTCCTTATTTATTGAGATGCCACCTTCCTTTATCATTCTTCTGGCTTCACCTTTACTTTTGAAAATTAAGTCTCCAATATGATCTCCTAGGAAATCTGTTACTGTCATACTTTCCGGAGCTGATATTTCTTTTTGAGGAACTGCCTCAAAAACTTGAAGTAAAGTCCTTTCATTTAATGCTTCAAGATCAGACTTTGAACTTTTTCCAAAAAGAATGTTAGTTGCTTTTTTTGCAGTTTCAAGATCATCTTCACCATGAACCATCCTTGTTATGTCTTCTGCTAAAGCATTTTGAAGAACTCTCAGATGTGGAGCTTCCTCATGTTCCTTCTCAAGGGCTTCAATTTCATCCTTTGTTTTAAGAGTAAATACCCTGATAAGTTTTTTACTATCTTCATCAGAGCAATTCAACCAGAATTGGTAGAATTGATAAGGAGAAGTCATTTCTGCATCAAGCCATACGTTTCCTCCTTCAGATTTACCGAATTTTGTTCCATCAGACTTGGTTACTAATGGTGCAGTTAGAGCAAAAGCATCGCCCTGAGCCTTACGACGGATATATTCCGTTCCAGTAGTAATATTTCCCCACTGATCCGATCCACCCATTTGAATTTTCACATTATGGTTGGCATATAAATGGTAGAAATCATACCCTTGAAGTAACTGATATGTGAATTCTGTAAATGAAATACCTGTTTCCAGTCTTTTCTTGACACTATCTTTTGCAAGCATATAATTTACAGAGATGTGCTTTCCATTATCTCTTAGGAATTCAAGGAAACCAAAGTTTTTGAACCAATCGTAGTTGTTCAAAATCTCCGCAGAGTTTTCTCCACAATCAAAATCCAGAAACTGCTCTAGCTGTTTTTTGATACCTTCCTGATTTTCTCTTAGAGTTTCTTCATCAAGCAATTTTCTTTCTGCAGCCTTAAATGATGGGTCCCCAATCATTCCTGTAGCACCTCCTACTAAAGCAATAGGTTTGTGGCCGGCACGCTGAAAATGTACTAGTAACATGATTGTTGCCAGGTTACCAATGTGAAGAGATTTAGCTGTAGGATCAAATCCTATATAACCAGAAGTTATTTCATTTTTAAGCTGTTCTTCAGTTCCAGGTGTCATGTCATGCACCATTCCTCTCCAACGTAGTTCTTCTATAAAATCTGGCTTCATTTAATTATAAGTTTTAAAATTTTTGGCAAATATAAGGTTCATTTTTGGTTTAAGGGATAAAAACATCAATATTCCTGATTTGTGTTTAATCAATGATTATTTATTTAACTTTGCAATTCGTTAAGTTATAAAGTATTTGCCCTCAATTGCTTTTTATTTGTTTTTAATTAAAAAAAGAGATCTATGTTAAATGTACGTCTGTATTTGGCGGTAATGGTTACAATTTTTTTATTCTCTTGCGGAGGGGATCTTTCTGAACAAGGAGATAAATTGTATAAAAGCGGAAAGTATCAAGAAGCAATAAAATCTTATTCTGAATATCTTGAAACTTACCCTAGTAATGAAATTGTATTATACAATAGGGGGAGAAGTTATGAAGAATTAGGTATGACTGAAGAAGCTATAGCTGATTATCAGCAAGTATTAAAAATTGACGATCGCCACATGAATAGCCGATTAGGACTTGCTTCGTTGTTTTATAAGAATGGAGATTATTCTTCTGCTGAAATTATTCTAACTGAGTCTATGAAAATTAGTCCTGAAAACCCGAATGTGCTGGCATTGAGAGGTAAAGTAAATTTTCAGATGAGTAATTTTAAGCAAGCAATTGATGATTTGTCAAAAGCATTAAGAATTAAACCTGATATGTCTGACGCCTACTATTTTAGAGGATTAGCAAATATTGGAGCTAATAAAAAATCTAGTGGATGTAGTGATTTGAAAAAGGCAGTATCGATGGGTGTGGAAGTTGCTCAGAATTCTGTTGATAAATATTGTAAATAAACGACCTTATAATAAATAAAGAAAAGGAGCCTTTTGGCTCCTTTTTTTATGTTATTTCTTAAAGTTATTCGAAACAATTAAATCTTTAGTGCCATGCCCGTAAGAATAAAATCCTTCACCTGATTTAACTCCTAATTTACCTGCCTGAACCATGTTAACTAATAAAGGACATGGTGCATATTTCGGATTTCCAAAGCCATCTTGAAGAACTCTTAAGATTGATAAGCATACATCAAGACCAATAAAATCAGCTAATTGTAAAGGTCCCATTGGATGTGCCATTCCTAATTTCATAACAGTATCTATTTCTTCAACACCTGCAACTCCTTCAAATAATGAATAAATTGCTTCATTGATCATCGGCATTAATATTCTGTTAGCTACAAATCCAGGATAATCATTAACTTCTACAGGTATCTTTCCAATATTTTTAGAAAGGTTCATTATAGTTTCAGTGATTTCATCAGTAGTTGCATAACCTCTGATAACCTCGATAAGTTTCATAACCGGAACTGGGTTCATGAAGTGCATACCAATAACTTTATCTGGTCGGTTAGTTACTGAGCCAATTTTTGTAATACTGATTGACGATGTATTAGTTGATAGAATACAGTTTTCTGGACATAGTTTATCTAGTTCCCTGAAGATATCAAGCTTTATTTTTTCATTTTCAGTAGCAGCTTCAACAACAAGGTCGGCTTTACTTACTCCTGCCTTCATGTCAGTAGTAAATGTGATGTTAGAAAGGGTAGAATTTTTCTTCGCTTCATCAATAAGCTCTTTATTAATTTGCCTGTCAAGGTTTTTACCTATAGTTGCTTTGGCTTTTTCTAATGCTTGTTCATTGATGTCAATAAGGTGAACACTGTAATCACACTGAGCAAATACATGTGCTATACCATTTCCCATAGTGCCTGAACCTATAACTGCTATATTCTTCATTATTAATTATGTTTATTGAGTTTTGGCCCTGAAATTAAAAAATCCAATGCTCTTCAGAAAGAACATTGGATAAAAGCTTTTTGTGATCGACTTTTTTTATGCCAATTTAAAGATGTCTGAAGGTTTTTCACACAATACAGCCTTCTTGTTTCTGATCACTATTGGCGCTTTGATCAGATCCGGATTGTTGTAAAGCACATTTAACCAGCCATCCATTGTATAGGCATGGCCTCTTACTTTCTCCTGATATTTAGGTAGTGCTTTGTTCAGTAATCTCTTTGGAGGAATATTTAACATGTTAATTATTTCCTTCCACATCAGCTTGCTAACTTTTGTACGGTTATAATCAATATCATTCACGTGGTTTGATACTGAATATGCGTATGCCTTGGTCTGCTTGCCATTATTCGTCGCCGAATCGTAGATAAGCATTAGTTCATTAGGGTGAAATTGCATGGCAGTAACATTTGGTGTAGATAAATAATATAGCGAATTTTTGCCAATAATCAAATACCTAAAATCACATATTTTATTACTACAACGTTTGATATAAGTCTTTTAACTAATTGAAATCAAGTATAATAGCTTGAGTTGGACTTAATATCATGCTTTCACCTATGGTGATTTTGTCACCTGTAAGGATGTTTGTTGCAACTTCACCTTGCTTTATTGATTCTCTATATCTATTTAGATTTAAGGTGATATTTGTTGAATTATTATTGATTATAACAATTACCTTTTTATCATTATATTTTCTTTCATACACATAAACTTCATTTTCAGGTATATAATGTTTCAATGTTCCTTTGGCAATAGCTTCTGAATCTTTTCTCCAATTCATCAGGGTTTTCATAAACTCAAGACTTTCAGATTGGAGTTTAGAAACATTTACTCCTGTAAACACATTAACACTATCTCCTTCCCATCCACCAGGAAAATCTGCTCTTAATACACCATGATCACCATATCCATTCATTACAACCTCTGTACCGTAAAGTAGCTGAGGAATACCTCTTGTTGTCATGAGTGTAACCATTGCTAATTTGAATTTTGAATAATCATTATTTAGTGTGTGTAAAATTCTATCCATATCATGATTGTCTGCAAAGATTTTATTCATGAATGGATTATCAAATAGGAAATCTTTAGCCAAAACTTCATATAGGTTATAAACGCTGCCTTCAGGTTTAAAAGCATTTTGAATTGCAATGCATACCGGGAAATCAGATATGCTGGGCAAGTATGAATTGTATTCTTCATCCTCAGAATCTTTTTTACCTGCCCAGTAGGATTCTAATGAGGCATGATTTAACCAGGTTTCTCCAACAATATAAAATCCAGGGTATTCTGATTTAACTCGTTGAACCCATCTTGCCATCATATCCTTGTCAGGGTAGGGGTATGTATCCATTCTAATACCATCGATTCCGGAATACTCAATCCACCAAAGACTTGCTTGTATCAAATAGTCAGCTAATAGTTGATTTTTTTGGTTTAAATCAGGCATAGTTTCAACAAACCATCCATCAACCATTCTTTTATGGTCATATTCAGATGCGTATGGATCTGATACTACAGCTCCGGTATAATTGGTTTGAGTATATTCATCCCATTGATGGATCCAATCTTCTGATGGTAAGTCCTTCACCCAGTAATGATTTGAGCCAATATGATTAAAGATTAAATCCATGACAACCTTCATTTCCCGATCATGAGTCTTACTAACAAAATCTTTATAAAGTTCGTTAGAACCCAGTCTTATGTCAATATGATAATAGTCTGTGATCGAGTATCCATGATAGGAATAAGAAGGCATATTATTTTCCTGAACAGGGTTTAACCAGATCGTGGTTACCCCGAGGTTATCTATATAATCGAGGTTATTGATTATCCCTTGTATATCGCCACCGTGTTTTCCTCCCGGGTTTTGCCTGTTTGCCTTTTCAAGATATCCGTCTACTGAATTGCTTGAAGGATCTCCATCAGCAAATCTATCAGGCATTATTAAATAAAGAACATCCCCGGAATTGATCTCTTTTAAATCCTTATGTTTTTTCTTTTTATGTAATTGATATTCAAATCTTAATTTCTTTCCATCTTTTAAAAAATCAATGTTTAAAGGCCCTTCTTTTCTGGTAGGATCAATTTTTAAATACAAAAAGAGGTAATTGGGATTTTCAGTAGTTTTTTTATCAACTATTGAAACCTTGTGATCTTTTATTTCTATTTCTGATAAGGATATATCAGGTCCATAAAGCATAAGTTGGAAAGTTGGGTCTTCCATACCAATGTACCAATGAAGAGGCTCTGCTTTATCAATCTTGGGCTGGGCTAAATTTGGAATGCAAAAAAGGATTGTTATTCCAATGAGTAAAAATGAGTTTTTCATGATAAAAGAAAGAGGCTCAAAAAAAAATGAGCCTCCGTGTATTAAAAGTTTCTATTATTAGCATTTAGATTTTCAAATGCAACTACTAATCTTTTCTTAAGTGCTTCTTCACCTTTTCGTAACCAGACTCTAGGGTCATAATATTTTTTATTTGGTTTATCATCTCCATCCGGATTACCAATTTGGGCCTGAAGATAGCCCCTGTTAGCTTCATAATAACCTCTGATACCATCCCAGAATGCCCATTGAAGGTCTGTGTCAATATTCATTTTTATTGCACCATATTCAATAGCCTCAGTGATTTTTTCTGGTTCTGATCCTGATCCACCATGAAATACGAAATCAACAGGATTTGGACCTGTTCCAAATTTCTTTTGTATGTAATCTTGTGAGTCTTTAAGGATTACAGGCGTTAACTCTACGTTTCCAGGCTTGTAAACACCATGAACATTACCAAATGCAGCTGCTACTGTAAAGTTTGGACTTATTTTCATTAGCTCTTCATAAGCATAGGCAACTTCTTCTGGCTGAGTATAAAGTTTAGAGCTATCAACATTTGTATTATCGACTCCATCTTCTTCGCCACCAGTAACTCCAAGTTCAATTTCAAGAGTCATACCTATCTTACTCATTCTTTCAAGGTATTTCTTACTGATTTCAATATTTTCTTCGATTGGTTCTTCAGAAAGATCGATCATGTGGCTGCTGAACAATGGCTGGCCATGCTGTTTGTAAAACTCCTCTCCGGCATCAAGCAGGCCATCAATCCATGGTAAAAGGTTCTTTGCAGCATGGTCAGTATGTAAAATAACCGATACGTCGTAATGCTTTGCCATAGTGTGTACATGTTGTGCACCACTTATAGCACCAGCGATTGCAGCTTGTTGGTTTTCATTGCTAAGCCCTTTACCTGCAAAAAAGGCAGCACCACCATTTGAGAATTGGATTATAACCGGGCTGTTGATGTCTCTGGCAGTTTCCAAAACAGCGTTGATACTATCTGTTCCAATAACATTTACTGCAGGGAGAGCGTAATTATTTTCATTTGCATGGGCAAATAGTTCTTTTACTTCATCTCCCCAAAGAACACCACTTCTTAAAGTTTTCTTCACTTCAGTCATAAATTTTTTAATATTTAATTTTTTATAATTCTTTGGGTCTTTGTCATTTCTTTTCCAACGAATTGAACCAGATAGACTCCTGGTGTAAATTCAGACATGTCAATAGTAGGGGGCACATTGTCGTTGCTAATATCAATAATTTTAAGGATTTGTCCTAAGTTATTAGTGATATTGATCGATTTAACATCTGTTTTGTCGATCCCCGAAACATTTATGACTCCATTTGTTGGATTAGGATAAATAAAAAGTGATTGTTTGTTTAAATCATCTTCGACCGAAAGAATAGTATTTAAGATTGAAGGAGCACCAGTTGGCCCGGTACTTTCTATAGGTAATTCTGTATTATCAGTAAGAACGAAAAATTCACCTGGTTTAAGATTAATTCTTAAGTTAGCATTATCAAAATTAATTGTTTCATCTGTAAGAACTGAATACCATTCACCAGTAGAAGGAAGAGTTACTACTGCAGTTCCATTCGTAACTCCAAAATTTCCAAATACTACTACATTTAGTGTGTTTGAAGTGTATTTGAATGATTTTATAGCATCTGAAGACCAAAGGGCAGAAAAATTACTTGATTCAAAATTTTCAGCATTGATTATATTTTTTAGCTGAATAACTCTACTAAAGGTGTTATAAACTTCTTTTCTGTTTTGTTCATCATAATAATTCCATAAAACTGGTTTTGGAGATGTACGACCATCAAACTCAATACTTACATCATACCCAAGTTCTCCAAACTGCCAGAACATTTTTGGTCCCGGAGGTAAGAATATATATGGAGATGCTGCTTTTATGCGTTCTAGTGCTATTGCTTCATTTTTAATGTTATATGATCCGGAGCTATTGCCAAACTCAGCTGCCTCTACCATTTGTCTTTCTTCATCATGGCTTTCCATATATGATACCAGGTGGTTGTTACTCCAGCCTCTGAATTGAGCTACACTTCCTGAAATATCCGATTTGTTGTTATCATGAAATCCTAATATCATTTCTTTAAACGGACCATGGCTGTTACCCCAAAGCATCATTCCATAATTAGAAAGCTCTATTTCTTCATTATTGGCTGCAAAATGCTCAAGTATGATATAAGTAGATGGATCCTGTGCCCAAATAACATCTGCCATTCTTTTAAGGATAGCAACTCTACTATCGTCATAAGAACTCCAGGCACCTACATCTGAGTTCTGCTTTTGTGTAAAACCTTTACTTAAATCAAATCTGTATCCATCGAAATGATACTCCTGAACCCAGTAAGTATTAACAGAATCTATAAAATCTTTAGTTAAGTCTGATTCATGATTAAAATCATAAAAGACACTAAATGGGTGAGTAGCAGAAACATTGAAATATGGATTGTCAGGTTTTACTGTTAAACTTTCAAAATCAAACCACATCGAAACATAAGGATTTGGAACATCCGCATGGTTTAATACCATATCAAGAATTACTGCAATACCCATACCATGAGCGGTATCGATAAATTCTTTAAGTTTGTTTTTGGTGCCATAGAATTTATCAGGTGCAAAAAAGAATGTAGGATTATATCCCCAGCTGTTATTACCAGCAAATTCCATAATTGGCATAAGCTCAATTGCATTGACACCCATTGATTTAAAATAGCTTAGGGTATCAATCAAATTCTGATAATTTTTATTTTCATCACCTTCGAAGAAATCCCTGATAAGCACTTCGTATACTATCAAATCTTCCTTGTCTGGTTTTTGATAACCATCATTCAGCCAGATGTATTCTTGCTGGGCAGTTTGAAGTACTGAAAATCTATTGAAATACCATTCGCTGTGAATTACATTTGCAGGAATCGACTTTAAGTCAGGGTATGTCTGCGCAGGAATATATTGATCATCAGTATCAAGTATTTTATCAGCAAATGGATCTGCAATGTAGATAGCACCATCTACTAGATATTGGAAAGCATATTCCTGTCCAGGTGTTAATCCTGTTACTTCATACCAGAAATAATCTCCATCCTTATTCATAATTGTGGAACCTGAAATTTCCCAATTACTCCACTCACCATATACAAAAACATTCTCTTTTCCAGGAGCAAAAAGACAAAGAGTTACTTTAGTATCGTCTCCATCATGATAATTAATGCCAGGGACAATTCCAGCAGGTCTTGGATCTGGTTGTGTATTAGCAAATATTACATCCCAGGTTTTAGTTAAAGTCTCCTGGCCATTATTAGCAGTAACTGAAACTGTGTTTACATTGGTGTCATTGAATGTATAATTAAATGAAAAATCACCACTAGAAGATGTTGTGTTTGAAACAGAACCATCAACTAAAAATTGAATTGTTGAGCTTTCATTCACTGATCCAGAAAATGTAACTGCCTCACCTTGTGAAACTATTACAAAGGCTGAATTCGGGTTTATTATACTTAACGAATAACCTGTTTCTACAACATTATCTACAGATTGTCCGTTTGCCCAGTCATTGCCCTTTAAAAGCATTCCTAATTTAACTTTACCTTCAGGAACTGATGACATATAATCAGCAGGAGTCAAAGTCAGGCTAAATGTAGTGGTATTTCCATCCACATTTTTTGTGAATTTGGCAGGATCAGTTGCTGTGGTGTTAGAATTCGCAGGGTTAACATTGAAACTAAATGAAACACTTTCGTGATCAGGTAGCCACATCCAGAGATACGCTGAACTTAAACTTGCCAGATTTGTACCTGTAACATCATAAGTTATAGTTATCTCAGTATTCAGAGAAAAACTGGCAGGCGAAATCGTAGGTTGAATATCAGTTTTGTCCTGTGAAAAGGATGAAAACGGAATCAATAAAATTAATAATAGAGAGTAAAGATTCTTCATATTATATGTTTATCTGGGTTTGGTTAAAAAATTGTACTTTAACAATAATCATGTGTTATAATAAACATCTATAATAACCGCTTATTATCGAATAAGTATTTATAATTTAAGTAAAAGAAGTGATTAACACATTTATTTATTGGAGTTTCATTTGTTGATTTCCTTAGCTATTGTTTCAAACGATTGCAATTTTGGGAGCAAAAATCTTTTGAGTTGCTTTAGCAGGAATTTCAAAGAAAGATATTATCTTAAGGTAGAATTAAATTTCAATTAATCGAGAATATAATTTTTTTAATTTTTTGGTTAATTTTTCGAGAGTAAACTTTACTTCGACATCTTTCAAATTAATTTTTGATTAAAAAGAGGTATATTCAAGTATAAAATTTAACAAATGGGAAATTCACACCAAGTTACTATTAAGGATATTGCCAGAGAATTGAATATATCACCTTCAACTGTTTCACGGGCATTGAAGGATCATCCTGATATATCAAAAGATACTAAGAAAGCAGTATCTGAACTTGCCAGAAAATATAACTATCAACCGAATGCAATTGCTCTTAGTTTAAGAAGCAGGAAAACAAATACTATTGGTGTTGTAGTGCCACAAATTGTCCACTATTTCTTTTCAAATGTTATTAGTGGGATTGAAGATATAGCCTACGATAAAGGGTATAACGTTATGGTTTGTCAAACCAATGAGTTGCAGGAGCGTGAGGAGAAAAGTGTAAATGCACTTTTAGCCAGTAGGGTAGATGGTCTTTTGGTATCTTTAAGTAGAGAAACTAAATCATATGATCACCTGCGAAAAGTAATAGATGGAGGAACTCCAATGGTATTTTTCGATAGAAAATCAGATGATTTTGACGTTAGTTCTGTTGTTATTGATGATTACCAAGGCGGCTACCAGGCTACTGAGCACCTCGCAAAACAAGGATATAAGAAAATAGCACACCTTGCAGGACCTTTGAATTTAACATTGTCTCAAAGCAGATATGCCGGGTATAAACAGGCTTTGCAAGATAATGGTCTGAATTATAGAAGAGATTATGTGATTGAATGTCCAAGTGGTACTATTGACGAAGGATATGAAAAATCTAAATCCTTGCTTCAGTTTCGAGATAAGCCGGATGCGATTTTTGCCGCAAATGATCCGGCTGCTATCGGTGCTCTTAAAGCAATAAAGGATGCCGGACTAAAAGTACCCGATGATATCGGGGTAATAGGTTTTAGTGACTGGCAATTGGCCTCACTGGTTGAGCCGGCATTATCTTCTATTTCACAGCCTGGCTATGAAATGGGAGCAGAAGCTGCAAGGTTAATGTTTAAAGCACTCGAAGCAGGAAAAGATGAAGTTGTGGAAAAAGAAAAAATTGTTTTGAAAACAAATGTGATTTCAAGAGATTCTACAGCAAAAAAATAAAAATAGAATTTTAATCATTTCAAACGATTTAAACCTTCAGAATTGATATTTTGAGAGTTTAAATCGTTTTTTTATGTCTTTTTAAAATCAATTTTTTGTTTGTTTATTCTGTCTAATGGTGTTTTTTTAGGTTATCTTAATGCAAGAACACAACAAAAATATTGATCATTATGTCTCGATTAAGTCGTCCTTTTGGATCTGTTAAAAAGGTTGTAGTTAATGAAAATTCTGCAATTCTAAACCTTGAATATGGTCATGCCGAAATTACTATAGTTGAGAATAATATTTTCAGGGTAAGGGCATTTGTTGAAGAAGAGCGTGACTTTTCATATGCTGTAGTAAATACTGGAAATAAAGATTTTGATTACCAAATTAATGATGAAGAAGGCAAACTTTCTATCATTACTGAAAATGGCAAATTAGAGATTGACAAGGATGCATTTCAGCAATCACTTTATAACAATAATGGTCAATTATTAAATCAGGATGATTCCTTAGGCGTTCGGGCTATTGGAAATGAATTGACAATATATAAAAAGCAAGTTGAAGGAGAAAAATTCTTAGGTCTTGGAGAGAAAACCGGTCCACTAAATAAAAAAGGAAGAGCATACGTTAACTGGAACACAGATCAATTCGCATACTCCCCAGATTCTGATCCCATGTATTGTACTACTCCATTTTATGTAGGTATCCATAATAAGGGTATTTATGGTGTGTTTTTAGATTCTACTTATAAGTCTTCATTTAATTTCGGTGCCAGTAATGACAGGTTCACATCAATAACTGTCGAAGATGGCGCTTTAGATATTTATTATATAGTAGGTGATTCTCTTTCTGATATAACTAAAGCTTATTGTCGATTAACTGGTACGCAGACCATGCCTCCTAAGTGGGCTTTAGGTTATCAGCAATGTAGATATAGCTATTATCCGGAACATGAAATAAGAAATCTGGCCAGAACATTCAGAGAGAAAAAAATCCCTGCTGATGTGCTTTATTTTGATATCCATTACATGGAAGATTATAAAGTTTTCACCTTTCATAAAGAGAGATTTCCGGAGCCTAAAAAGTTAATAGATGATCTTGGGAAAGACGGGTTCAAAACTGTTGTAATCGTTGATCCGGGGATTAAGATAGAGAAAGGTTATGATGCTTATGAAGAAGGGAAGTCTAAGGGTTATTTTATGAAATATCCGGATGGTGAGGATTTTGCAGCTCAGGTCTGGCCGGGCTGGAGTAATTTTCCTGACTTTACTAATCCCGATGCAAGAGACTGGTGGAAGGAAAAGATAGGGTATTTTACTTCAATGGGTATCACCGGAATCTGGAATGATATGAATGAAATTGCCTCATGGGGACAATCTACTCCTGACCTGATTGAAAATGACTACGATGGAGATAAAACTAGTCATAAAAAAGCCAGAAATGTATATGGAATGCAAATGGCCAGGTCTACAGCTGAAGGAATTTTAAAAAATACGGATAACATACGGCCATTTGTATTAACCAGGTCAGCATATGCCGGAATTCAACGATATGCAGCAGTCTGGACAGGTGATAATGTATCTACTGATGATCATATGCTATTGGGAGCCAGGATGCTAGCGGGTATGGGGATCTGCGGAATGGCCTTTTCAGGTAATGATGCTGGTGGGTTTGTTGGCGAAACCACAGGAAGACTATTTGCAAGATGGATTGCACAGTCAGCATTTACTCCATTTTTTAGGGGGCATACCATGATAAATTCCACTGATGCCGAGCCATGGTCATTTGGTGAACAAATTGAAGACATATCGAGAAATTTCATCGAGTTGAGGTATAAACTAATGCCGTATATCTATTCATTATTTAAAGAGGCTAATCAATCAGGAATGCCGCTTGTTAGATCACTGGCATATTATTGGCCAAATGATGACTGGGTTTATGATGGAGCATTTGAAAATGAATATCTTTTTGGTCAGTCATTATTGATTGCTCCGATGAGATCAGATTCTAATTATGTTAAAGTATTTTTTCCTGAAGGAAAATGGTATGACCTATATAATGACAAGGTGCATAATGGCAATGCAGTTGAAATTCTTGAATATGAGTTGGAGAAATATCCTGTTTTTGCAAGAGGAGGGTCTATTATCACTGAGCAATCATTGGTTAATAATACACAGGAAAAGCATGATGGTGTTTTAAGAATTCATGTTTATACTGGAAGTCAGGATAGTAAACACATTCAAACGCATTTTGAGGATGATGATATTTCTTATAATTATCAATCCGGAGATTTTTATCAGAGAGACATGATTTTTGATGATAATACAAAATCATTATTATTGACAAAAGTTACAGGTGAAAGACAAAGTTCATTTTCAAAGCTCCAGGTGATTATTCATGGTGATAAACCTGAAAAAGTAATGGTGAATGGATCTGAAATGCAAACAGGAGTGATAGAACAATATCGATTTATTGGTATGGTTTCAAACTTTGATCCTTTCTATAACAATGAAGATGATGGTTTACATGCAGATAACTTAAGTTATATAGAACTCGATAATGATAATGCTCAAATTGAAATAAAATGGTAGAAGCTTTAAATATTCAAATAATAACTTAAAACCTAAATTATAACCTAAAATAGACATGAGAAAACAAAGCAGAATTGCTGCTGTGGTATTTTTTATTTTGTCCACTCTGGGAGTGATTTCTTGTGGGCAAACTACCAAAGAAGAAAATACTGAACAGGCTGTTGAAACCGTTGAAATTAAATATCCGGAAGCAGCTAAGGATTACAGTATTTATGAAGTGAATATCAGGCAATACACTCCAGAAGGTACTTTCAATGCTTTTATTCCACATATGGAGCGTTTGAGGAAAATGGGTGTCGATATTCTTTGGCTTATGCCGGTTCAACCAATTGGAATTGAAAACCGAAAAGGTCCTGAAGAAGGGTCTTTGGGTAGTTACTATTCTATCCGCGATTATACTGCAGTTAATGAAAATTTTGGTACGATTGATGATTTTAAAAACCTTGTTCAGAAGGCACATGAATTAGATATGATTGTGATTTTGGATTGGGTGGCTAATCATACGGCATTCGATCATCACTGGACAAAAGAAAATCCTGATTTCTATAATCGTGATGAAGAAGGAAATCTTATTCCTCCGATGGGTACAGACTGGACAGATGTCGCTGATTTGAATTATGATAACAAGGAATTACATAATGCAATGCGAGATGAGATGGCATGGTGGATTACCGAAACAGATATTGATGGTTTCAGATGTGATGTGGCACATGAGGTTCCAATGGATTTCTGGAATCCAGCTGTAGATAGTCTTCAAAAGGTTAAAAACATTTTTATGCTGGCTGAATCAGATACTCCTGAAATGCATGATTCAGCTTTTCATATGACTTACGGCTGGGGTTTTCATGCCTTGTCTAATCGTATTGCCAAAGGAGAAAATAAAGCTTCTGATATAGCTGAATTTTTAAATAAGGATCAACAAAATTATGGTGATAAGGCTTTCAGAATGAATTTCACATCTAACCATGATGAAAATAGCTGGAACGGAACAGTCTTTGAAAGATATGGAGATGGAGTTAAAACTTATGCTGTCCTGATGAGTACTGTACAAGGTATGCCATTAATTTACAGCGGCCAGGAAGCTGGTCTGAATAAGAGACTTGAGTTCTTTGTGAAAGATACCATTGATTGGTCAGATCTTAAATACGAGGAATTTTATACAAAACTGCTTAAACTTAAAAAGGACAATCCGGCATTATTTAATGGTGAGTTTGGAGGAGTCGCGGAATTTTTAGATTTTGATAATGAAAACGTAATTGCTTTTCAAAGAACAAAAGATGGAAATACTGTAACTGTTATATTGAATTTATCTGAGTCTTCTCAGGAAATAAAAGTTCCGGATAATTTGGTCGGAACGCACACAGATTACATGAGTGGATCTGAATTTGAATTAACAAATGAGGCTACACTTGATTCATGGGCATATTTTATTGTTGTTGATAATAAGAACTAAAAGATGAGTACAGGAACGAAGAAAATGCCTAAACTAAGCTTTCTGGATATCTGGATGCTTAGCTTTGGGTTTTTAGGAATACAATTTGGATTTGCCCTTCAAAATGCAAATGCTAGTCGAATACTTCAGACATTTGGTGCAGATGTAGAACATTTGTCATGGTTTTGGTTGGCAGCACCACTGACTGGTTTGATAGTACAGCCAATAGTAGGTCATTATTCAGACAGAACATGGAATAAATTAGGGAGAAGAAAACCTTATTTCTTATCCGGAGCGATATTAGCCTCAATAGCATTGATTCTAATGCCCAATGCAGGAATGTTTGCTGCATTTTTACCAGCAATGTTTGTGGGCGCAGGGTTTTTAATGATCATGGATGCTTCATTTAATATTGCTATGGAGCCATTCAGGGCTTTGGTTGCTGATATGCTTCCATCAGATCAAAGAACTTTAGGTTTTAGTGTCCAGACAACTTTAATTGGTATCGGAGCAGTTATAGGGTCTTGGTTGCCATATATGTTGAAAAACTGGTTTAGAGTTGATGCACCTGTTGGAGAAAATGAAATTCCAATGAACGTTGTTTACTCATTTTTTATTGGGTCTGCAGTTTTGATTACCTCAGTATTGATTACAATCTCGGGAACTAAAGAATATGACCCTGAAGAATATGAATCATATCATGGTAAGGCTCCTGATGAAGGTGAGAATTTGGGTTTCTTTCAAATTTTCAAAGATTTTGCCAACATACCGAATAACATGTGGAGATTGGGATTAGTTCAATTCTTTTCATGGTTTGGGTTATTTAGTATGTGGGTTTTTACAACTCCTGCTGTAGCCCAGCACATATACGGGTTACCTATTTCTGATACCAAATCCGAGATGTACAATAATGCCGGAGATTGGGTAGGAGTTATTTTTGGAGTTTATAACTTCGTTTCAGCTATTTATGCATTTTTCTTTTTGCCTTGGTTAGCAAAGGTGACTTCCAGAAAAATGGCTCACGCTATTTCATTAATCTGTGGAGCAATAGGCTTTTTCTCAATTTATTTTATAACTAATGAAGATTATTTGATTATTTCCATGATCGGTATAGGGATGGCTTGGGCTAGTATTTTAGCTATGCCTTATGCAATTTTGGCTGGCTCTATTCCTTCTGGTAAAATGGGAGTTTTTATGGGGATATTCAATTTCTTTATTGTTATTCCACAAATAGTAAATGGGATTTTTGGTGGTCCGCTGATTAAAAATGTTTTTGGTGAACAAGCAATTTATGCTTTAATAATAGCTGGCTTTTCTTTTGTCCTGGCAGCTGTCCTGGTAGTGTTTGTTAAGGATGAAGATGAACCAGTAGCAGATGATACAATTGCAGATGTGCCTGAAGTTTTATAAGTCACATTATAAATAAAATTTGAAGCCCGATAAAACAATATCGGGCTTTTTAGTATATTAAGATTATGTATATAACCGGAATCGAACTTCTAAACGCACCATATAGAATAGAACAGTCTCATCTTCAGGAGATGCTTGGTAAAGCACTGAATCTTGATGAAAGTTCACAGAGAGCATTTAACGTTTTATATAGAGCTACAGGGATCAATACTCGAAATAGCGTTGTACAAGACTATATAGAAGGTCGTTCTATTGATTTTTTTGCTGATGAGGGTGACAGGATTATTTTTCCATCGACCAGAAAGAGAATGGAAATGTATCGATCGGCTATAATTTCCTGGTTGATTCCTGGCATAAAAAAAGTGTTCAACGAAAAATATTCCGACAAGAAATTTACTCATCTGATTACTGTTAGTTGTACTGGAATGTATGCTCCTGGTCTGGATTATGATATTCAATATCACCTTGGCCTGGATTCATCAATATTTAGACAATCTATAAACTTTATGGGATGCTATGCAGGTATTTCCGCTCTCAGGATGGCGGCAGATATATGCAAAGGACTTCCGAATGCCAGAGTGCTAATAGTGGATGTTGAAATGTGTAGTCTTCATTTTCAGAATTCAACAACCCACGATGATTTACTATCTAATAGTCTGTTTGCTGATGGTGCTGCTTTAATAACTGTTGAAGGACAAAAGCCTGAGTCAAATAATGCAGTCAAAATTTTAGGCTTCGAAACACAGACTATTCCTGATAGCATGGATGATATGGCCTGGGAAATTGGAAACGAAGGATTTAATATGAAGTTATCGACTTATGTTCCAAAGTTACTGGGCAATCAATTGGAGAAGTTCAGTGAGGTTTTTGATCATTATGATGATATGATTTTTGCAATACATCCTGGAGGAAAAAGAATACTGGAAGCTTTTGAAAGTGCCTTTAAAATAGAAAAAGAAAAACTCAAATTTTCATACGAAGTTTTAAGGAATAATGGCAATATGAGTTCTGTAACTATTTTTTATGTATTAAAAAGAATTATTGAACAAGGAGTCAAGGGGCAAGCCTTTGCTGCTGCCTTTGGACCCGGGTTGACAATGGAGGCTGCTAAATTGGAAATTTCTTAATCTAATGGAAACTCAAGGTTGCTTACTTTATCAAGAGCACTCATCTTAATGATTAATTTCTGACCTTCTTCTGAATTATTAGTTGCATCCTGACATTGTTTTCCAGGAGTAAGATAATAATGATAGTACTTTTGATTTCTAGTATACAGTATAATATTATCGGGTCTGCCTAATACTTTTCTTAATTCATTAGTAGATAATCCAATAAGTAAATCTTTATTTAACTTAACTTCATCAATCATTTCCAATCGGTCACCTGTGCAACCATTTTGATCATTGATCCATAATTCCTCATCGAAATTGGGAATGTCCACACTATTTCCACAGCTTGAAAACAGTACAATAATAATAGATAAAGTCGCTAAAATATTAGGTAGTGGATTCTTTGAGAATCGTATTTTCATAAGGTATCTTACTTATTTTGTATAGCCATACAAAACTAATCAAAGCAACTGATATTATAATAATAAATTCGATTGACATTAAGTTTGAGCCTGTTACAAACAAAAATCCGAGTACTACACCACTAATAATTCTTATAGGTTCAAGAACGTAAAACCACTTTTTCTTTTCTAAAATTATACCTGTATGGACAACACTCCATATTATATATGTACTGATGACAACTTTTTGCCAAACAACAAATTGCCCTTCCTTAAATAGAAATAAGGCAGTTATTACCAATGCTATTAAATATTGAAAAATAGCATAATAATTAACCGAAGCAGGAGCAGGAGTGTCGTATTTTACATAGGTTGCCTTATCTACATCAGGGATCTCTTTCATTCCTCCAAGGTAAGATGGCATCCATCCTGGTTTTTTAAAGGCGAATCTGACTTTGTCAATCATCTTCATGTCCTTCATGTTTATTGCCATTTCCTTAAAATGCTTAAGGTTCACCCACACAGGATTCCATGAGTTTGTAGGTACCGTTACTCCATAAACCGGTCGTTCTTCTTCCTCTTGAAATGTACCAAACATTTTATCCCAGATAATAAATACACCTGCATGATTTTTATCAATATACTTTGGATTTCTACCATGATGTACCCTGTGGTGACTTGGTGTATTGAAGATTTTTTCAAACCATCCCATTTTATCAATAGTTTCTGTATGGATCCAGAATTGATATACAGTTACTAGCCCCGACATCAATGTAAATGTAACTACATCAAAACCTAATAATGCCAATGGCCAGTAAAATGGAGCAGTAAAGAGAATCTGAAAAGTCCCTTGACGTAATGCAACTGATAAGTTATAATCTTCACTTTGATGATGGACAACATGACCTCCCCAGAATAAATTGATTTCATGGCTCATTCTATGTGACCAGTAATAGCAGAAATCAGCTGCCACAAATAAAATTATCATAGAATACCATGTCGGTTCAATCGTAAATATTCTTAATTGCTCATAAATGAAGTGATAGATAAAAAGTACACCAATCTTAAAAAACAAGTTGGTCGTTTGTTGGGTGATCCCACAACTAATATTTGTAAGAGCATCTCCAACACGGTATAATTTAATCTTACGAACATGCTGAATGACTAATTCTATACCGATTAACAAAAAATAAATAGGTATCGCAATGACAACCGGGGTTAATTCCATGATTTTATTTGGGTTATTCAACTACTAATTTAATGAAAAAAACAATATCAGGATTTAAAAAATCATAAAGAAATAAACTCTGAAAGTAATTATTAGAATTCCGACATTCAGGGTAGTACACTAATTGAAGATATTTGTAACTTTGCCAAAAAAAAACTTAGCATGGATAAAGTTTTGCGTCTAATCTGGATCTTTTCGATTATTGGTTTCTTCGGAACCTTTTTTTATACCTACGCAGGGTTAGAGGGCATGGTCGAAATAGGTGTTTATGAAGATATGAATAAATTTTTTCTAACTAAAAATGAATTTTTTTATTCAGTATTTGGTCTTTTTATTGTTTCAAGTGGTCTTTTTCTGGCATCATCCCAGTTTATTAAGAATATGGAACCAAAATCATCGTTCTTAAATAATAGCGAGAAAAAAAGATCTAACTTCTTAAGCTCTATTTATTTATGTGGAATCGGAGTTAATATTTTGTTAGTTTCATTCGTTGCATTTGTCGGTTTTGTAAATAACCCATCAATGGATGAAGGTTTTAACCCGGTATCAATGTTATACCTTGGATTCCCTTTTATAGTCATATCGTTGATATTAATGGTATATACTTTGGTTAGAAAGTACGATTAATAAGAAGATTTATCTTTTTGTAATACAATTAATTATCGAGGATTTAAGTGTTGTTATTTAGGTTGGGAGGAGATTTTTAAATTCAATTATCCTGCTGAAAATTCCACTTCCTTTTATATATTTATGGATTGAATAAGAACTGAAATCGAGCAATAATGGCAAATTCGAATGGTGAAGTAGTTTATAATGAGGATAGTATCAAGTCACTAGAGCCAAATGAGCATATCAGGTTAAGGCCAGGTATGTATATTGGTAAATTGGGTGATGGATCTTCATTTGATGACGGAATTTATGTGTTGGTTAAGGAGATTGTAGATAACTCAATTGACGAACACATGATGGGGAATGGTAAGACCATCAGTATAAAAATTACGGATCACAATGTTGAGGTTCGTGATTACGGTAGGGGAATTCCTTTGGGTAAGGTTGTTGATTGTGTGTCAAAAATCAATACCGGAGGAAAATATGATTCAGGAGCTTTCCAAAAATCTGTAGGACTTAATGGCGTGGGTACAAAAGCTGTGAATGCTTTATCATCCTCATTTAAGGTTATTTCTTACCGCGATGGAGAAAAAAAAGAAGCCAATTTTGAAAAGGGGTACCTGATTGATGAATTGCCTATTGAAAAAACTTCAGAGCGCAATGGTACTTTTATTCGATTTACGCCCGATAATACAATATTTAAGAATTATAAATTTATTCCTGAATTTCTTGAAAACCAGATCTGGAATTATTGTTACCTGAACGCAGGCCTTACAATCAATTTTAATGGCACAAAATACCATTCAGAAAAAGGTTTATATGATCTTCTGGAGAAAAAGACTGACGAAGAGACAAACAGATATCCAATTATTCATTTGAAGGGTGAGGATATCGAAATTGCCATGACTCACGGAAATCAGTATGGTGAAGAATACTATTCTTTCGTGAATGGTCAGTATACTACTCAGGGAGGAACACACCTTGCGGAATTCAGGTCTGCAATTGTAAAAACTATTCGTGAGTTTTATAATAAAAATTATGAGGCTGTTGATGTTAGGCAGTCAATTGCTGCAGCCGTAGCTGTGCGGGTTCAGGAGCCGGTCTTTGAATCTCAAACGAAGACAAAATTAGGCTCAACTCATGTGAGCCCGGATGGACCTACCATGAGAACCTTTATCAATGACTATGTGAAAAGGGTTTTTGATGACTATCTTCATAAGCATCCGGATACAGCAGAGGCTCTTCAAAAGAGAATTCAACAATCTGAAAGAGAGCGAAAAGATATAGCTGGAATTAAAAAGCTTGCAAATGATCGAGCAAAGAAAGCTAATCTTCACAATAAAAAATTAAGGGATTGCAGAAACCATTTTAACGATAAGAACGGAAAACGTCAGGATGAAACAATGATTTTCATTACCGAGGGGGATTCTGCATCCGGTTCAATTACTAAATCAAGAGACGTACAGACTCAGGCTGTATTTTCATTAAGAGGTAAGCCTTTAAACTGCTTCGGAAAAACAAAGAAGATTGTTTATGAAAATGAAGAGTTAAACCTGCTTCAACATGCTTTAAATATTGAAGATGGTCTGGAAGGATTGAGATATCGAAAAGTAATTATTGCCACTGATGCTGACGTAGATGGAATGCATATTCGTTTATTGCTTCTTACTTTCTTCCTTCAGTTTTTCCCTGACCTGGTAAGAAATGGTCACGTATATATCCTTGAAACTCCATTATTCAGGGTTCGAAATAAAAAAGAAACCATCTATTGTTATTCAGACGAAGAAAGAAGAGCAGCAATAGCTAAACTGGGTAATAAGCCGGAAATAACACGATTTAAAGGACTTGGAGAGATTTCTCCTGAAGAATTTGGTGGATTTATCGGTGATGATATCAGATTGAGTCCGATAATTATTAATAAAGAAACCAGTATCAATAAACTCCTGCAATTTTATATGGGGTCGAATACACCGGAAAGACAGGAATTTATTATCGATAAACTTCGCGTGGAAAAAGATATAGTTGAAGAAGGCAAGTCAACTATATTGGAGACAGAAGAAAGTGTAACTGAAAAAGCATAATTTGCAGATGGTAGAAGATAATAACCAAAATAATCCAAACAACGAAGAAGAAGAAATTCATGAAGTGATTCCCATTGGGGGGATGTATGAGAACTGGTTTTTGGATTACGCTTCATATGTGATCCTTGAAAGGGCTGTTCCAGCCATTGGCGATGGATTGAAGCCTGTACAGCGTCGAATCATGCACTCAATGAAGGAGATGGATGATGGTCGATTCAATAAGGTAGCAAATGTTATTGGTCAGACTATGCAGTATCACCCTCATGGTGATGCCTCCATTGGTGATGCTATCATTAATATGGGGCAAAAGGATTTGCTAATAGAAACTCAGGGTAACTGGGGTGATATTAGAACAGGAGATTCGGCTGCAGCACCAAGATATATTGAAGCGAGACTTTCAAAATTTGCGTTAGATGTAGTTTTCAATCCTCAGACCACTGACTGGCAGTTAAGTTATGATGGACGAAAGAAGGAACCTGTAAATCTACCTGTTAAATTCCCTTTACTTCTTGCTCAAGGTGTGGAAGGTATTGCTGTAGGTTTAAGTACAAAAATACTACCACATAACTTTATCGAACTGATAGATGCTTCTATTAAAGTACTTCAAGGTAAGTCGGTATCGATATTTCCAGATTTCCCAACTGGAGGTTTAGCAGATTTTTCTGAATACAATGATGGTGTCAGAGGAGGAAGGGTCAAGGTAAGAGCTAAAATTGAGGAAGTTGACAAGAAGACTATCGCAATTAGGGATATCCCTTTCGGAACTACAACAAGTTCATTGATTGATAGTATCCTGAAGGCTAATGATAAAGGAAAAATCAAGATAAAGCAGGTAACTGATAATACTGCCAGAGATGTGGAAATTCTGATTTCACTGGCATCAGGGCAGTCACCAAATGTTACAATCGATGCTCTTTATGCTTTTACAGATTGTGAAACAAGTATTTCGCCTAATGCCTGTGTAATTATTGAGGATAAACCACACTTTCTTGGTGTATCTGAAATTCTTAAGTTAAATACAGACCAGACAGTTGAACTTTTACGTGAAGAACTTGAGATAAGAAGGGGGGAACTAAAAGAAAAGCTACTTTTTTCATCATTAGAGAAAATATTCATTGAAAACAGAATCTACAGGGATATTGAAGAATGTGAAACCTGGGAATCTGTTCTTGAGACAATTGATAGAGGCTTAGATCCATATAAGCCTGAATTTTATAGAGAAATTACTCAGGATGATATAATTCGCCTTACAGAGATTAAAATTAAGAGAATTTCAAAATTTGATACCTTTAAGGCTGATGAGCTGATGAGAAAATACAATGAAGAATTGGAACAGGTAGAATATGACCTGGCCAATATCATTGATTATACCATAGCTTATTTCAAAAGAATTAAAGAAAAGTACTCAAAGGGTAAAGAGCGTAAAACAGAGATAACTACCTTTGAAACCATTCAAGCCAATGTGGTTGCCGCTAACAACGTTAAGTTATATGCCAATTTAAAAGACGGCTTTATTGGTACCTCTTTAAAGAAAGATGAGTTTATCAGTGATTGTTCTGATATTGATGATATCATCGTTTTCAGAAGAGATGGTAAAATGCTTGTAACTAAAATTGCTGATAAAACATTCGTTGGTAAGGACATTATTTATGTAGGTGTTTTCCAAAAGAATGATGAACGAATGGTCTATAATATGATCTATCTTGATGGTAAATCTGGTAGATCGATGATCAAGAGGTTCCAGGTTTTAGCAATTACCAGAGACAGAGAATATGACTTGACAAAAGGACAGGCTAATAGCAAGGTTCTTTATTTTACTGCTAACCCAAATGGTGAAGCTGAAAAAATCACTGTTTATCTAACCTCGGGATGTAAAGCAAGAATTAAAGTATTTGATTTTGATTTTGCAGAGATAGATATAAAAGGTAGAAGTGCCGGAGGAAATATCTTGACAAAATATCCTGTGCGAAAGATTCAATTTAAAGAAGCAGGTGTGTCAACTCTTGGAGGACTTGATATTTGGTATGATGATGTCATAGGAAGGCTAAATAGTAATGGGCAAGGAAATCATCTTGGGAACTTTAATGGTGAAGACAAAATCCTTGTTATTTACGAATCTGGTGAATACGAATTGACCAATTTTGAACTCACAAACAGGTATGAGGCAAATAAAGTTAGGTTGATTACCAAGTTCAATCAAGATAAACCTGTAAGTGCTGTTTATTATGATTCGGGGTCAAAATCTATCTATGTGAAACGTTTCTTAGTTGAAACAAGTACTATGGATAAGAAATTTCCGTTCATAAGTGAAGGTAAAGGTTCAAAATTATGGTTTGTTTCTACCGCTTTGAAACCTGTTATAAAGGTGAAATATCAGGAAGGAAATTCTAAGGAAGAAGATGAGTTGAACATTGAGGAACTTATTGATATCAAAGGATGGAAAGCAATAGGGAATAAATTTCCTTATCAGACTTTAAAGGATGTTACTGATATAACGCCGGTAGAAGTAAAAGAAGAAAAGAAAGAGCAAGAAGATAGTTCTGACGATTCATCAAATAAAGAAGACAATGATACTGATAATGATGTATACACATCAGGAGATTCAGTTGATTTAAATCTTGATGATAAAGAACAACTAGGATTGTTTTAATGAGAAATAATAAAACCAGATCTGAATTTATAGATTATCTGGCAAACTTTGTAACTGACGAGAGGAAAGAGCTGATAGAGCAGGTTCTTTCCTCTCGTACTCGTTACTTGACTCTTGTACTTGAGGATATTTATCAAACCCAAAATGCCAGTGCTGTATTAAGAACCTGTGAATGTTTTGGCTTGCAGGATGTACATATTGTTGAGCAGGGAAATAAGTTTTCTGTTAACCGAAATATTGTAAGAGGTGCGACAAAATGGATAGATATTCATAGATATAATCATCCGGAAAGTAACAATATTGATGATTGTATAGCACATTTGAAGAAAGATGGGTATAAAATTTGTGCTACCTCTCCACATTCAGGAGCAGTAGATTTACCTGATTTTTCCCCTGATGAAAAAACAGCATTCATTATTGGTCATGAAAGACATGGATTAAGTCAAAAAGCATTGGAGTTATCAGATGTTTGCTTGAAAATTCCAATGTATGGGTTTACTGAAAGTTATAATTTATCTGTTAGCGCAGCTTTGATTTTATATGATTGTATTCAAAAATTAAAGAATGCTAATAAGAACATTGAATTAAGTGAAATAGAGAAAGAAGAATTGAGATATAATTGGTATAAAATATCATATAAAAGAGCAGACCTGTTGGAAAAAGGTTTTTTTGGATCATGAGCTTGAAATCTGTTGCAAAAAAAATATCAAAGATAATTCTATGGGTGTTGATATCACTAGTTCTGATAATCGGGATAACAAACCTGATAGTCATAATTAGTAACCAGGATAACATTAAGTCCTCAATAGATGAATTGGATCATGCAGAGGTAGGGTTAGTTCTTGGTACAAGTAGATTTTTAGTAAAAGGAGGTGAAAATCCATTTTTTAGTAAAAGAATTGATGCTGCAGCAGAACTTTATCATAGTGGAAAAGTTGATCATTTATTAGTAAGTGGGGATAACAAATATAAATCATATAATGAACCAAGATTTATGTACCAGGCTTTAATCGAAAAAGGAGTTCCTCATGAATCTATAACATTTGATTTTGCTGGTTTTCGAACACTCGATTCGGTTGTAAGATCTAAGGAAATATTTGGATTAAACGAAGTTGTGATTGTAACTCAAGAGTTTCACGCATATCGTGCACTTCAAATAGGTAAAAAAATTGGACTTAATGCCCAGGCTTTTGCTGCTGAAGAAGTACCTTTGAATGAAAGTTTTTTCGTGCGAGCAAGAGAGATTTTGGCTCGTACAGCAATGTTTGCTGATCTTTACATATTAAATACTCAACCTGAGCATCTAGGTGAAAGACAGCAAATTATTATTAGAAAGTAAGATTTTTTATTGCTAATCTTGTTTGATGAAATTAAATAAATCCAAATTATTCTATTTTTTAGTTGTCCTGATTCTTATGGTTGGGAGTAACCAGGGTTTATTTGCTCAGATCACTATCAGTGGAAGGGTGATTGATGCGGAGAATGGTGATCCTGTTCCGTTTGCAAATATTGTAATATCCGGAACAACGCTTGGAACAACAACTGACTTTGACGGATACTATAAGCTGAAGGCAAATTCAAGAGCTGATAGTATCAGTGCAAGCTATATTGGTTATATAGGAAGAACAAAAGCTATCCCATCTGAAGGGACTACGTTAAATTTTCAATTAACGCCCGATGTTGTTTCACTTGATGAAGTAGTTGTACAGGCAGGTGAAGACCCTTCATTTCCTATTATGAGGAAAGTGATGGAAAATAAGGATAAAAATGATAAAAGAAACCTATCGGCATACGAATACGAATCATATTCTAAAATTGAAGTAGATGTAAATAAAATATCTGAAAAGCTTCGTGAGAAAAAGGTGATGCAAGAGATTGCAAGTGTTCTTGATAGTCTTGACAGGATAGCCGGAGAAGATGGTAAGCCAATTTTGCCAGTATTTATTTCTGAATCATTGAGTGATTTTTATGTTAAGAATAACCCATTAATTAAGAAGGAGGTTATCAAGAAAACTAAGATCACAGGCGTGGGAGTGACCGATGGAAGTTTTACCTCGCAATTTATCGGAACTTCTTTCCAAGAATATAATTTCTATGACTCATGGATGACCATTGTAGATAAAGAGGTGGTTTCTCCTTTGGCAAATTCATGGAAGAGTTATTATGATTTCTATTTGATCGATAGTATGATGGTTGATTCATATTATTGTTATCAAATTGATTTTGAACCTAAAAGAGCTCAGGATGTGGCTTTTTCAGGAACTATGTGGATTACAAAGGATTCATATGCACTTAAGCAGATTAATGCAACAATTGGGAAATCTGCAAACCTGAATTTTATTGAAAAAATAAAGATTCAACAGGAACTATTACCTTCTCAACAAGATGCTTGGTTACCAAAGAAAACAAGAGTAACAATAGATGTTGATGAGTTGACTAGTGGTTCTGCCGGAATGTTAATAAAATTTTATATTTCAAATCAGAATTGGACAGTTAATAATCCACGAGAATCGAAATTTTATGATCAGGCTATAGAATTACAGCCTGATTACAAGAATTTTGATGATTCATTTTGGGATACCAATAGACATGAGCCTCTTTCGGATGCTGAGCTCAATGTTTACTCAATGATTGATACAATTAAAAATATCCCAATTGTCAAAACTTATATTGATGTTGTAGAGACTGCCATTTCAGGATATTACCAGGTTGGTAAAGTTGATATCGGACCTTATGCGGTACTGTTAGGAGCGAATGATCTTGAAGGATTCAGAGTTAGGGCAGGACTTAGGACTAATGTTAATTTTAGTGAGAAATGGGTGTTAGGTGGTTATCTGGCATATGGATTTAAAGACGAAAGATTTAAATACAATGCCAATGTGAAATATATATTTGACAGGCAAAAATGGACTGTTCTTGAAGGAGAGTATGGGCATGATGTGGAGGTTACAGGATTGGATAAGGATGAGATTTCCTCAAACCCCGTCTTTTATACATTTAATAAACTGGGATTTTTAAGAAGGCCATATTATAATACTTATGGAAATTTTAAATTTAGCAGACAGGTATCGAAAAGTTTTGAGCATCAAATAGCCTTAAGGTACAAACATTTTGACCCTCAGTTCAATTTTGCTTATTACGATATATATTCTGAAGAACCGGGAGTGATAAAGCAAGAGTGGACAACAAATGAAATTGAAGTAACCACTAAATTTGCTAAGGATGAAAGGTTTGTTTATGATGGGAACAGAAGGATTAGTCTTGGTTCTTATAAATGGCCTACCTTTGTGCTTACATATTCCTATGGAATACCGAATTTTCTTGGAGGTGATTTTGAATATCATAAATTAAGGTTTGATATTTCACAAAATCTAAGATTAGGAAGTTTAGGAACTTCAAAATATAAGCTTACTACAGGTAAGATATTTAATGCATTACCTTATCCACTACTAGAAACTCACTTGGGTAATGAAAGCTTCTTCTATAGTACAGCAGCATTTAACCTGATGAATAATTTCGAGTTTGTTAGTGATCAGTTTGTATCTTTAAGATATTCGCATTCTTTTGAAGGCTTAATCCTAAATAGAGTGCCGTTACTTAAAAAACTAAAATGGAGATTATTATTTAATGCCAATTTGGTTTATGGTACATTGGAGCAAGATAATTTTGATATAATGGCTGAATTCACCCCTTCAGGTGAACCAGTAAGTACGTTCGGGACGTTTGCAAAGAATAAGCCATATGCAGAAATAGGATATGGAGTTGAAAATATATTTAAATTTATTCGCGTCGATTTTTACCATCGATTGAATTATTTATATAATCCAAATGTAGATAAATTTGGAGTGAAAGTAAGCTTTCAATTCATTCTGTAGTGATAACAGTCATTGGGTCTAATGATCATCAGGAAAGTAAAATTCATAAATATCATTCTTCCAATAGTTATAATTATTGGATCAGCCTGTCAACGTGAATATAGTAGCGAAAGACTTGTGGGGGTTGATGAGAATGTATTTCCTGAAATGTCAGAGAAAGTCAAGATTCTGGAAGAAAGAATTGCCTTGAATCCAAATAATGCTGAGAACTATTTCTTAAAAGCAGAAGTACTACATGAAAATGGTGACTATACCGAAGCACTTCAACAAATAGATAAAGCAATTGCCCTTGATAGTACCCAAGGTAGTTATTTTCTCCTCAAATCAGATATCCTTTTTGAGAAAGGGTTTATAACACGGTCTTTATTCTTTGCTTTGAAGGCCGAAAGTTCTTTGCCTTTATCTCCTGAGCTTAAATCAGTTATGGCTAAGAATTATCTAGGTCTTGAGAAACCTTCTTTGGCACGATCAAGCATAGATGATGCTAAGAAGCTTCAGCCGGAGAATGCTAGATTTTATATGTTAAGTGGAGAAATCGCGCTTGTAGAAGGAGATACAAATAGGGCTATATCAGAGTTTAACAAATCGATTGAGCTTGATGAAAATTTAATCTCAGGCCCAATGAAATTGATTAGAATCAGCCTTGATCAAGGTGATACAAAGAAAGCGTTAAAATATTTTGATCAGTTTCCATCTTCTTCATTAGAAAGTAATCCGGAATTAAGGTATTTATATCTAAGAACTAGATTGGCAAACGGTGACGAAAAATATTTCTTTCAAGAAGTAGATAGTCTGGAAGGAAGATATAAATATTTTTCTGAATTAAATAAGCTGGCAGGAGATCGGTTAGTCAATACAGGCAAATATTATAGTGCACTCCAGTATTACAATAAGGTTCCTGAAAGAAATGAGGTCTGGCTTGATGCATCATTATCAAAAGCTAATGCATTGAGTGTGTTGGGGAAATCAAAAGAATCTCTTGAAACATATAATCAGATTTTGGAAAGATTTCCGGATAATGAAGAAGCACAAGCGGGTAAGGAAGCAATTGAAGAAAAAATTGCTTTATATTTGCGCTGGAAACAACGGCAATTAAGAAATGATAGTATTTCTTCATTGCCATTACAACCAAAAAATATAGATTTGAATTAATATAAAATGAGCAATACTGAGCAGATAAAAATCACTTTACCTGATGGAACTGTTAAAGAGTTTCCAAAAGGA
Organism: Marinigracilibium pacificum; assembly: GCF_012926615.1. Classification (GTDB taxonomy): domain Bacteria; phylum Bacteroidota; class Bacteroidia; order Cytophagales; family Cyclobacteriaceae; genus Mangrovivirga; species Mangrovivirga pacifica. The sequence continues at coordinate 37,049 of NZ_JABBNU010000013.1, forward strand.
TCCAGCAGTATGGATGTTGCATTAAGCATTAGTGAAGGCCTTGCAAGAAATGTACTGGCTGCTAAAGTCAATGGAGAACTGTGGGATGCAGGCAGATCAATTGAAACCGATGCTGATGTACAACTACTGACGTGGAATGATGAAGGTGGAAAATATGCATTTTGGCATTCATCTGCTCATTTATTAGCAGAAGCTCTTGAAGCACTCTATCCGGGCATCAAATTGGGTATTGGACCTCCAATTGAAAATGGTTTCTATTATGATATAGACTTTGGCGATCGTGAATTTGGTGAGCAGGATCTTGAAAAAGTAGAGAATAAATTTCTTGAATTAGCAAGAGAGAAAAATACTTTTGAAAGGAAAGATATCAGTAAAGCTGATGCAATTAAATACTATCAGGAAAAGGGTGACGAATATAAGCTGGAATTGATTGATGGGTTAGAAGATGGTTCTATCACTTTCTATACTCAGGGTAATTTTACAGACTTATGTCGTGGACCACATATTCCAAACACAGGTTTCGTTAAAGCTGTGAAGTTGTTGAATGTTGCTGGAGCTTATTGGAGAGGTGATGAAAAAAATAAGCAATTAACAAGGATTTACGGAGTGTCATTTCCTAAACAAAAGGAATTGAAGGAGCATTTAGAGAGACTTGAAGAAGCTAAAAAAAGAGATCATAGAAAGTTAGGGAAGGAACTTGAACTTTTTACTTTTAGTGAGAAGGTAGGAATGGGGCTTCCTCTATGGTTACCTAAAGGAGCAGTATTAAGGGATAGATTAACTGAATTTCTTAAGAAGGCTCAGGTTAAAGCAGGGTATGACCCGGTTGTAACGCCTCATATTGGTAATAAACAACTTTATATTACCAGTGGACACTATGAAAAGTATGGTGAGGATTCATTCAAGCCAATTGCAACACCTAATGAGGGTGAGGAGTTTATGCTTAAGCCAATGAACTGCCCGCATCATTGTGAAATATATAAGTCAAAACCCAGATCTTACAAAGATTTACCAGTAAGGTACGCTGAATTTGGTACTGTCTACAGATATGAGCAAAGTGGTGAGTTACATGGATTAACAAGGGTAAGAGGTTTTACTCAAGATGATGCTCACATATTCTGTAGGCCTGATCAGGTAAAAGAGGAGTTTATAAAGGTTATTGATCTAGTTCTATATGTGTTTAATGCATTGGGCTTTGAAGACTTTACTGCCCAGGTGTCGTTAAGAGATCCGGAAAACAAAACTAAATACATTGGTGGTGATGAAGTTTGGGATCGAGCTGAACGAGAAATTCAGGAAGCTGCAGATGAAAAGGGACTAAAAACAATAGTTGAGTATGGGGAGGCAGCCTTCTATGGTCCTAAGCTTGATTTTATGGTTAAGGATGCATTAGGAAGAAGCTGGCAGTTAGGAACTATACAAGTAGATTATAACCTTCCTGAGCGTTTCGAGTTAGAATACGTTGGGTCTGATAATCAACGACACCGACCAGTAATGATTCATAGAGCTCCTTTTGGATCGTTAGAAAGATTTGTGGCTGTGTTAATTGAGCATTGTGGAGGAAACTTTCCACTATGGTTAGCTCCTGAACAAATTGCCGTACTTCCTATTAGTGAGAAGTTTGCTGATTATGGGCAGGAAATTTATAGGCAACTACAAGCGACTGATATTCATGGGTTTATAGATCATCGAGATGAGAAAATCGGTAGAAAAATTCGCGATGCTGAAGTTAAGAAAATACCTTATATGATCATCGCAGGAGAAAAGGAACAAGAGGAAGGAAAGGTTTCAGTAAGGAAACATGGTGAGGGAGATCTTGGATCAATGACAGTTGAAGAGTTTATTAACCACATTAATGAGGTTAAAAGTAAGGAATTATTGAATTCTTGATATATTTATTATGGTGATTGCTTTTAACTCAAATAAATTATTGAGATATTTGCACCCTGAATTGTATTTTTAAATTTAAAAGAAGGAGGTTAATATCGCCAAAAGAGGAAAAAGGCCCTTCAGAGGACGAGTTGAAGAGCCTTACAGAGTAAATCAAAAAATCAGAGCACGACAGGTACGTGTGGTAGGTGAAAACGTAGACGTTGATGTTTATGCACTTGATGAAGCTTTAAAAATGGCTGAAGAGCAAGGCTTAGACTTAGTTGAGATTTCACCAAAAGCAGATCCACCTGTTTGTAAGATCATTGATTACTCTAAGTTCAAATACGAGCAAAAGAAGAAACAAAAGGAGATTAAAGCTAAAGCTCAGAAAACAGTGATCAAAGAGATAAGATTTGGTCCGAACACTGATGAGCATGACTTTAAATTCAAACTGAACCATGCTATGAACTTCCTTAAAGAAGGGGCAAAAGTTAAGGCATATGTTCACTTCGTAGGTAGGACCATCGTATTTAAAGAACGTGGCGAAGTATTACTTCTTAAATTTGCACAAGCTTTGGAAGAGTATGGTAAGGTAGAACAAATGCCTAAGCTCGAGGGTAAAAGAATGACACTTTTCGTTTCTCCTAAAGCTCAAAAGAAGAAATAATAATCAATTAATAAACAAGTAGTAAAATGCCTAAAGTAAAAACTACATCTGGAGCTAAGAAAAGGTTTAAACTGACTGGTAGTGGTAAAATCAAAAGAAAGCATGCTTTCAAAAGCCACATCCTTACAAAAAAAGGTACCAAGCAGAAGCGTAACCTTACTAAAATGGCTTTAGTACACGAGTCAGACGTACCTAGAGTACGTGAATTATTAAATATTTAATTTAATAATTGGTTAAATTGTTAAACCCGAATTTTGGTTAGTTAAGTTTCGCAAAGGCGGACACCAACGTTCAAAAAGCAAAAAATTATGCCTAGATCAGTAAATCACGTAGCATCAAGAGCAAGAAGAAAGAAGATGCTAAAGTCGGCTAAAGGTTATTTTGGTCGCAGAAAAAATGTTTGGACAGTAGCAAAAAATGCTATCGAGAAAGGATGGCAGTATGCTTACAGGGATCGTAAAGCTAAGAAAAGAGATTTCAGAAAACTTTGGATCGCTCGTATCAACGCCGGAACAAGAGCTCACGGAATGTCTTACAGCCGTTTCATGGGTAATTTGAAAAAATCTAATATCGAATTAGATAGAAAAGTTCTTGCAGATCTTGCAATGAATCATCCGGAAGCTTTCAAAGCTATCGTTGATAAGTTGAAATAAATAAAAAATATTTCTATTATTAAAGCCCTCATTTGAGGGCTTTTTATTTTTATGATTATGGAAAAATTAGATTCTTTAAATCAGGTAGCTGAATTTCATAAGACTTTTCAACATCCGATTGAAGAAAACCCTGTGATCCCTGCTGAAAGTCGCTGTGACCTGCGTGTTGCTTTGTTAGCAGAGGAATTAAAAGAACTACAAGAAGCGATTAAAGATAAGGATATCGTAGAAATTGCAGATGCACTCTGTGATATCCAGTATGTGTTGTCCGGAGCTGTGCTTGAATTTGGCCTAGGGGAGAAGTTTAAAGCATTATTTGATGAAGTGCAGAGGTCTAACATGAGTAAAGCATGTGAGACTGAAGAAGAGGCTCAAAAGACCGTAGATTATTATAAAGAGAAAAAGAATGAAGATTGCTATTTCAAGAAAGTTGATGGCAAATATCTTGTCTTTCGAAAGTCTGACAATAAGACAATCAAATCTATTAATTACTCACCGGCTGACTTGAAGTCTATTCTAGAGAAATAAAAAAAAGCACTGTTTATACAGTGCTTTTTTTAGTTTTCTTCATCTCCTTCATTTTTGTTGGACCGTATTACAAATCGGTTTATCAAAAATGCAATAATCCAACTTACTAATGCCATTCCTACATACTGTAATTGATTCTCTTCAATTTTGAAACTATACATCAATGTGAAGAGACATGTTAGAATTAACAACCAGTATATTATTACAAAAAGCTTATTCAAAACGATACTTATCTTTTTTTCTTACCAAATAAAAGCCACATTATACTAACTACTATTATAGCGCCAATAATTAATGCTAAAATATTCCCTGGAGTTATCTGATCGATTGCATGCATAATGTGTAAAATAAGGCTAAAAATAGGGTGGTTAGAGTAGAAAAAGTAGCGAGAGGGGGATTTGAACCCCCGACCTCCGGGTTATGAATCCGACGCTCTAACCAACTGAGCTATCTCGCCAAATGGGCTGCAAATATAATGATGATATTTTTATAACTCCAAGCATTTTTCAAACTTATTTTTTTTTGGTTTTATCTTTTTTATCCTATCTTGAACATTAACAAAGCTAAAATGAATGATAAAAAATACTTTTACCGCTGATTTTGAGATAAATGCATCGCCAAAAATGCTTTATCCATACCTAAATACAGCAGGAGGGCTTGCTCAATGGTTTGCTGATGATGTAACGCTTGATGGAGATAAGAATTTTCTTTTTTTCTGGGATGACTCAGAAATAAAAGCAAAGGTGGCGGGGCAACGGTCTAACGTATATGTTAAGTATGAGTTTATTGATGAAGATGAAGAGCCTTCCTATATAGAATTTAAACTTGAAGTAAACGAATTAACTGAAGCCACTTTTTTAGTTGTTACTGATCATAGCAGTAATTTTGATGATGAAGAGCTTTTTGAAATGTGGGAGCAAATGGTTAGCTCCTTAAAAGAAATTGTTGGCGGTTAAAAATCCAACTCATAAAATATTTTTATTCCGGGGATCAAGGCATTATTTTTGCGACATACTTTGGAAAAAATGCTTCCTTAATGAAAAAAATCGATAAGCTTATTTTTAAAGCTTTTATAGGGCCGTTTATTCTCACCTTGGGCATCGTGGTGTTTATCTTATTGATACAGCATCTACTGCGATACATGGATGAGATTATAGGTAAAGATCTTGGGTTAGAGGTTTATGCTGAGCTTTTCTTGAATTTTGCTTATGTAACCACTCCAATGGCAATGCCTTTGGCTATTTTGCTATCGTCTATAATGACATTTGGTAATTTAGGACAGCATTTTGAATTAACTGCAATAAAAGGTGCCGGTATTTCTTTGGTAAGAGCTTTACTTCCAATATTTATATTTTCAATCTTTTTGTCCATAGCGGCATATTATAGCAACTATTATTTGGTGCCACGTGCTGCATTAAATGCTTATAGTTTGTTATGGGATGTAAAGCAAAAGAAACCTTCAATGGAATTGAAGGCTGGTGTTTTTTATAATGGCATACCAAACTACAGTATTAAAATAAATGATAAGGATGAGGAGACTGAGCTTTTAAAAGGCTTAATGATTTATGATCATTCTAAAAATAATGGGAATACTAATTTGACTGTTGCTGATTCCGGAAGAATGATTTCCATTAATGAAGGCCGTTATTTAAAACTTGAAATGTTTAACGGGGCAAGGTATGCAGATGGAGAGTCTAATAAATCGGTTTTAAAAAGAAGGCGAAATGAGCCCGCAGATTTTATTAAAACTGAATTTGAGAAGACCTATTATATTTTTGATTTGTCTTCAATGATAGATGGCTTGGATCAAAGGACTGATAAGGAGTTGTTTGCCAGAAACAGGATAATGCGGAATCGAGAGCAGCTGGTTGGAGATATCGATTCGATACAAATGGATATTAGTCAGACTCAGTATAGTATTTATCAATATTCTAAATCATTCTTTCTTCATCATGGAGTAAAGCAAGAATTAGTACCTCAAGATCTTAAAGAGCAAGTAGAATATTATGATTCAATAAGAGATTTAAAAAGAAAAAGGGCTGACTCTATTCAGATTGCACGATCAACAAAAATCGAAGATTCACTAGCAGAAAGATATGCCAGGAAAGAATCAAAAGATTTATCAGAGTCAAGAGAAGATTCTTTAGAAGGAAAAAATGATTCTGTGAAAATAAATACTTCAAAGAAAAATGATAATACTGGTAAAAGGGGAGGGATTGTTTCAGATCCAATATCTGTAGGGAAAAATATAAATCCGCTAACAAAAGAACAACTCGATTCAATAAGAAGGGTAAGGAGTGAAGATTTAAGAGAAAAAAGTATAAAGAATAAGCGTGATCGTCTACGGAATGAAGATAGGTTTTCTCAAATTAACTTAAAGGATTCGGTAAGTTCAAAATCTATCGATTCATTGGAAGAACTTAATACGATAGATAGCCTCAGCGAGATTGAATCTGCAGAGATGATTGAGGAATCTATTAGTGATTTAGATGATCAGACAACTAGGAATCTTAAACGATTTAAGGAAAGAGTTTCGGTAAGTTCTACCAAGAAGCAGGTTTATAGAAGAGCTTTAACACGAGCGAGACAAAATAAGGGTAAAATCGAATCAAAAAGCGAAAGCATTAAAGATAAAGAAGGTGAGCTACGTGCATTTATAGTGGAATATCATAAAAAATTCGCTATGAGTTTTGCTTGTGTGATTATGTTTTTAATTGGCGCGCCTTTGGGTTCAATTATTAAGAAGGGTGGTTTAGGTTTTCCTACAATTGTTTCTGTAATCTTTTTCATAATTTATTATGTGCTAAGTATTTTTGGTGAAAAATGGGGTAAGGAAGAGTTAATAAACCCTGCCCTTGGAGCCTGGATGGCAAATATCATATTATTTCCGCTAGGTATATACTTTTTACAACAAGCTCGTATTGATGCTAGATTGTTTGATGCAGATTATTATGCGGTAACTATAAAACGTCTAAAGAAAAAGTTTATTAAAAATAAGTGAAAGCTTGGTAACATTACCTTAATGCTATAATTTTGCACCTCATTTAAAATTTAACTAGTCATGTATTTAACTAAAGAGAAGAAACAAGAAATCTTTGAAAATCATGGTCGGTTAAAGTCAAAAGAAGATACAGGTTCTGCTGAGTCGCAAATTGCGTTATTCACATTCAGAATCAATCATTTGACTAACCACCTGAAAAGTAACAAAAAGGACCACTCAACTAGACTTGGTCTTTTAAGGTTAGTAGGTAAAAGAAGAAGACTTTTAAATTACTTACAAGATATCGAAATCGAGAGATATAGAGCTATTCTTAAGGAACTTAACTTAAGAAAATAAAGAACAAAAGAGAGGGAGTCTGATATGATTCCCTCTTTTTTTATTATATTGCCCCGTCTGAAGTCTGAACTCCATCAAATAAAATTGTAGAATATTATTTTTAATTCTTTATGATTCCTAAAGCGATTATAAAAACCATCCAACTTCCGGATGGAAGAGAAATTACTATTGAAACCGGGCGATTAGCCAAGCAGGCCGATGGATCTGTTGTCGTTCGTATGGGTGACACCATGTTATTGGCTACTGTAGTATCTAGTAAAGAAGCGAAAGAAGGGGTAGACTTCCTGCCTTTGAGTGTTGATTATCAAGAGAAATTTGCTGCAGCAGGAAAGATACCTGGAGGTTTTCTTAAAAGAGAAGGTAAACTTTCTGATCACGAAGTGTTAATCAGTAGGTTAGTTGACAGGGCATTACGTCCTCTTTTTCCAGATGATTACCATGCTGACACTCAAGTAATGATTCAGTTGATATCAAGTGATGAAGAAGTATCTCCGGATGCATTAGCAGCTTTGGCAGCATCTTCAGCACTTGCGGTTTCTGATATTCCTTTTGGAGGCCCTATATCAGAGGTAAGAGTGAGTCGAAGAAATGGTGAGTGGAAAATAAATGCTCCTATTTCTGAAATTGAAGAAAGTGATATAAACCTGATTGTTGCTGCAACCAATGAAAACATCATGATGGTTGAAGGCGAAATGAAGGAAGTTCAGGAAGACGAAATGCTTGAGGCATTAAAGGTTGCTCACGACGCTATTAGAGTTCAGTGTGATATCCAAAAGGAACTTGAAAAGGAAGTAGGTTCAACTGAGAAGAGAACATATAGTCATGAAGTTCATGATGAAGCATTAAGAGAGAAAATGAATCAGGAGCTTTATCCTAAGGTATATGAAGTTGCAAAACAGCAACATGCCAATAAAGATGTGAGATCTGATCTTTTTAAAAGTATAAAGCAAGAGTTTCTTGATAGCCTTGGTGAAGATAGCGAGTACGATGAAGTAATGATCGGAATGTATTACAAGGATATCCAAAAAGAAGCTTGTAGAAATCTGATGCTGGATGAAGGTAAAAGACTTGATGGAAGAAAATTTGATGAAATTCGTCCGATTTGGTCTGAAGTGGATTACCTTCCATCTGCTCATGGTTCTGCTGTATTCACAAGGGGTGAAACCCAATCATTGACTACATGTACATTAGGTACTAAGCTTGATGAGCAGATGATTGACGGAGCTGTGTTTAGTGGAACAAACAAATTTTTACTTCACTACAACTTTCCTGGTTTTTCAACTGGTGAAGTAAGACCAAACAGAGGGCCTGGTAGAAGAGAGGTAGGGCACGGGAACCTTGCATTAAGAGCTCTTAAGCAAGTTATTCCATCGCACGATAAAAATCCTTACACGATTAGAATAGTATCAGATATATTAGAGTCAAATGGATCATCATCAATGGCAACAGTTTGTGCTGGTGCGATGGCTATGATGGATGCTGGTATTCCTATTTCTGGTCCTGTTTCAGGTATTGCAATGGGAATGGTTAGTGATCCTAAAACAGGTAAATACAGAGTTTTAAGTGATATCCTTGGAGATGAAGATCATCTTGGAGATATGGACTTTAAAGTTACCGGAACTGAAAAAGGGATTACGGCTTGTCAAATGGATATAAAAATTGATGGCTTATCTCATGAGGTTTTAAAAGAAGCTTTAGAGCAGTCTAAGCGAGGAAGATTACATATTTTAGGTGAAATGCTTAAAACAATTTCTGAGCCTAGAGATGATTATAAAGCGCATGCTCCTAGATTTGAAACAATTAAGATTGGTTTGGATCAGATTGGTGCTGTAATAGGGCCTGGAGGTAAAATCATTCAAGAAATTCAAAAGCAGTCTGGTGCAACTATTATCGTTGAAGAGAAAGATGATCATGGTTTAGTTAATATCTTCGCTAATGATCAGGATAAAATGAAAATTGCGGCTGATAGAGTAAAAGCAATTGTTGCTATTCCTGAAGTTGGAGAAACATATACTGGTACGGTTAAATCAATTATGCCATTTGGTGCATTTATAGAATTCATGCCAGGAAAAGAAGGTCTTTTACATATTTCTGAAATTAAATGGGAAAGAGTAGAGACAATGGACGGTGTTCTTGAAATAGGTGAGGAACTTCAGGTTAAGTTACTTGATGTTGACAAGAAAACAGGTAAGTTTAAATTGTCTAGAAAAGCTTTATTGCCAAGACCTCCTAGAAAGGAAAGGCCACAAAATAAAGAAGAATAAGAAAATTTATAATAGAATATTAAAAGAGGGTTAATTTTAACCCTCTTTTTTTTGTTTTTTATTGATTTTGACAAATCTTCAAATTATTCAAAAATATTTCGATTGGTCATAATTTGACAACCTCTGTTGTGTACTAGATTTAGGAATTGATAAATTTGCACTTTAATTAGAGTTCATTTAAATATTTCTCTTAATCGGTATATAATTAGTGTTTATCCAAGAAAAATAATTGTTTGTCTGTAGTCACAATGATGTTGGCGTTAGTTTAATGTTATCCGAATATTATTCTGTGGTAATGATGACTTCTCCTAATTAATTTTTGTATAACTTGAAATATTGCTAATTAATTGTTGGTAGAATTAACTTCTCAGGATTATATTTAAGGTGGGATCATAAAAAACAACGAATGAGACAACTTAAAATTAGTAAGCAAATCACTAACAGAGAAAGCCAGTCTCTTGATAAATATTTACAAGAGATAGGTAAGGTGGATCTGTTAACACCCGAAGAGGAAGTTGAATTGGCAGTCCGAATTAAGCAGGGTGATCAGTTGGCATTAGAGAAATTGACGAAGGCAAACCTAAGGTTTGTTGTTTCTGTTGCAAAGCAATATCAGAATCAGGGATTAACACTGGGTGATTTGATCAACGAAGGTAATCTGGGCTTGATCAAAGCAGCACAAAGATTTGACGAAACAAGAGGATTCAAATTTATTTCATATGCTGTATGGTGGATTAGACAATCAATATTACAGGCTCTGGCAGAACAATCAAGAATTGTCCGCCTTCCGTTAAACAGAGTTGGTTCTTTAAACAAGATTTCAAAAACATTTTCTGAATTAGAACAAAAATATGAAAGGGAGCCATCTCCAGAAGAATTGGCTGAAGTTTTGGAAATAACTGCTAGTGAAGTAGTAGATACAATGAAGATAAGTGGGCGTCATGTATCAATGGATGCACCATTTAGTCAAGGTGAAGAAAATAGTCTGTTAGACGTTCTTGAAAATGACGGAGAAGATAAGCCTGATCTTGAATTGATGAGTGATTCATTGAGAAGAGAAGTCTTAAGAGCATTGTCAACTTTAACAGCACGAGAAGCAGATGTTATCATGTTGTACTTTGGTTTGAATGGAGAGCATGCATTAACATTAGAGGAGATAGGTGAAAGGTTTAATCTTACCAGAGAAAGAGTAAGACAGATTAAAGAAAAAGCGATCAGAAGACTTAGACATACAAGTAGAAGTCGCGCATTAAAGACTTATTTAGGATAATATGATATAAAACTTTACATTGTTAAAAAAGGTCTCGATATGAGACCTTTTTTTTTTAACTTTACCGCAACTTTTTCGTTAAGGATATAAAAGTTTGTTTTAACAACAGTGAAATAACTATTTATTTATAATGACTACAGAAAATATTGATCTAGTAATTATTGGTTCAGGGCCGGCAGGATATACAGCGGCATTATATGCATCTAGAGCAGGGTTGAAGCCTGTGTTGTACCAAGGGGGTCAGCCTGGTGGCCAGTTGACTATTACTAATGATGTTGAAAACTATCCTGGTTATCCTGAAGGTATCAATGGACCTCAGATGATGATTGATTTTCAAAAACAAGCTGAGCGTTTTGGAGCCGATATTCGTTATGGAATGGTTACAAAGGTTGATTTTTCAGGTTACCCTCATAAACTTATCGTAGATGACAAGCATGAAATTACTGCAAAGGCAGTGATTATATCTACTGGAGCTGCGGCTAAATGGTTAGGTTTAGAGTCAGAGCAAAGGTTAAATAGTAAAGGTGTTTCAGCTTGTGCAGTTTGTGATGGTTTCTTCTTTAGAGGACAGGATGTTATTGTTGTTGGAGCTGGTGATACTGCTGCTGAAGAAGCAACTTATTTATCAAAACTTGTTAACAAGGTTTATATGCTTGTTAGAAGAGATGAAATGAGAGCTAGTACAATCATGCAGAAGCGTGTTGAAAATGCCGAAAATATAGAGGTATTATGGAATACCGAAACTGTTGAAGTACTGGGTGAAGATCAGGTAACAGGAGTTAGAGTAAAGAATAATGTAACAGGAGAGGAGTATGATATAGATGCTCAGGGATTCTTCGTTGCTATTGGTCATAAGCCAAATACAGAGATCTTCAAAGGACAGATAGATATGGATGAGACTGGATACATCAAAACTCTTGGGAAATCTTCTTTAACTAATGTTGAAGGTGTTTTTGCAAGTGGTGATGCTCAGGATTCTATTTACAGACAGGCTGTTACAGCGGCAGGTTCAGGTTGTATGGCTGCGCTTGATGCTGAAAGATTTTTGGCAGCTAAAGAAATGGAAGAAGAAGAAGTAGCTAAATCATAATATATCTTTATGAAAATTGATATCCTGGCAATTGCAGCTCATCCTGACGATGTAGAGTTGTCTTGTGCCGGAACTTTATTAAGACAAAAATCTCTTGGACAAACAATCGGTGTGTTAGATCTTACACGTGGTGAGTTAGGGACAAGAGGAACAGATAAAACCAGAGCAGAAGAGGCAGCAGCCTCTTCTGCTATTTTAGATCTTGACATGCGTCAATGTCTTGATCTGCCAGATGGGTTTTTTAATAACTCTGCAGAATATCAAAGGAAGGTTATTGCGGCAATTCGTAAGTATCAACCTGAAATTATTTTAACTAATGCAATTCGTGACAGACATCCTGATCATGGTAAGGCTGCTACATTAGTTAAAGATTCTGCATTTCTTTCTGGATTGATAAAAATTGAGACATTTGATGAAGATGGTAAACTTCAGGAGGCATGGAGACCAAAAAAAGTGTATCATTTCATACAAAATGATTTTATTGAGCCTGATTTTATCGTCGATATAAGTGAATTTTGGGAAACTAAAATTGAATCAATAAAAGCTTTTAAAACTCAGTTTTTTACCGGTACAGAGAAAGAGGATGATAGTGAACCGGAAACTTTTATCTCAAAACCTGGATTTATTGAGTTCATTCAATCCAGAGCCAAAGAGATGGGACATCGTATAGGGGTCAAATATGGTGAAGGCTTTACTGTCAATTCTACAGTAGGAATAAACGATCTTAATTCATTGATATAAATAAAAAGTGTTGACCTTAATGGGCCAACACTTCATTTTCTATTTCTGTAACGGAAACTCTTCCGTCTTCTTCAATTTTATCTAGCCTTACCTTTTTGAGTTCGTTTATTAAAATCGGATCATATTTTGCTGAAACCCTAACATAGTTTTCTGTGAAACCATGCATCATTCCGTCTTCAGAAATATCATCTTCAAACAATACAGTAAACTCTTTTCCAAGTTGAGATTCGTAAAAATGTCTTTTTTTCTTCTCAGAAAGTATTCTTAACATTTTTGATCTCTTATTTCTGATTTTCATCGGCACCACCTCTTCGTGCACAGCTGCATCAGTATTTGCTCTTTCTGAATAAGTGAAAACATGTAAATAAGATACATCAAGATTATTTAGGAAATCGTATGTTTCTTTAAAGTCTTCATCTGTTTCTCCAGGAAATCCAACGATTACGTCAACTCCGATGCATGCATCAGGCATTAAAGATTTAATTTTAGCCACTCTTTCCGCATATAATTCTCTTAAATAACGCCTACGCATCAGTTTAAGAATTTTATTAGAGCCAGATTGTAAAGGAATATGGAAGTGAGGGACAAAACGATTACTTTCCGAAGCGAACTTAATTATTTCATTGCTAAGAAGGTTTGGTTCAATAGATGATATTCTGAATCTATCAATACCTTCAATGTTGTCCAACTCTTTAACTAGGTCAAAAAAGCGATACTTTCTTTTACCATCAACAATTCCATAATCACCGGTATTAACACCGGTTAATACAACTTCTTTTACGTCTGTAGAAGCAATTTCATTAGCTTTTGAAAGTATATTCTCAATGGTGTCGCTTCTTGATTTACCTCTTGCCAATGGTATAGTACAAAATGAGCATAAGTAGTTACAACCATCCTGAATTTTTAAGAATGTACGGGTTCTGTCATTTATTGAATGCGAATGTACAAATTCATTAGCCTCCGAGACCTCAGATGCTAATACTCTGGTTTCTTTTTCTTTGATGAATCCATCGAGTAATTCAATTAACCTGAATTTCTCAGCAGCTCCGAGTACAGCATCTACACCTTTAATCTCAGAAATTTCTTTTGGTTTTAACTGTGCATAACATCCAATTATAGCAATGTATGCATCTGGAGAAATCCCTCTTGCTTCTCTAACAATCTTTCTACATTTTTTATCAGCATTATCAGTTACAGAACACGTATTGATAATGAAAATATCAGGAGTATCTGTAAACGAAACTTTCTTGAAACCTTTCTCTTCAAATTGTCTTGAAATAGTTGAGGTTTCTGAAAAATTCAGTTTACAACCCAATGTATAGAATGCAACTTTTTTAACCATGGCGCAAAATTACTAAAATGATACTATTTGTTATAGGATATCTTTAGAAGGTATTATGCTTATGTGATTAAAAGTCAATGTTTTTTCATAAATCCTAAATTTTATAGGTGATTTAGCTTGTTGGGTTGGTTTTTTACTCAGATTTTGGCTCTTTTTTTGAAAAAAATAGTAGAATGGGTGAAAAAATGACCTGATCTTCAATATTTTTTTGATTTTAAATTAAAAATAGGTTTATTTTCGAATCAAATATTTAAAGTTTGCTTATTTTTGGAAATCTAACTGGATAATTTAAATAATTTTATGGCTACATTAAGACAAAAAGCTCTTGAACAACTAAATACAAGAGAGACTATTACACCTAACAAACCGGACCGACCAGCCTCAGCATTTTTTGGAGAGAATACTTTTGGACTAAAGCAAATGCAGGCTACGCTTTCTCCAGATGCTTACAAAAAAGTTAAAGAAGCAATTTCTAAAGGAAAGAAAATTGATGAGGAGTCTGCTGATGCAGTTGCTGCAGCAGTTAAAACCTGGGCATTAGCCAAAGGCGCTACTCACTATACTCACTGGTTTCAGCCATTAACCGGATCAACTGCTGAAAAGCATGATGGCTTTTTTGATCCATTAGACCAGATAGAAAAATTTAAGGGATCAAAACTTGTACAGCAAGAACCAGATGCAAGTTCATTCCCAAATGGTGGTATTAGATCTACTTTTGAAGCAAGAGGATATACTGCCTGGGATCCTAGTTCACCAATGTTTATAATTGATGAAACTCTTTGTATTCCAACAATATTCGTTTCATATACTGGAGAGGCATTAGATAATAAGGCTCCTTTATTGAAGGCGATGAAGGCAGTTGATGAAGCAGCTACTAAAGTATGTAGATTGTTTGATAGAAATGTTTCATCTGTTACACCTGTACTAGGTGTTGAGCAAGAATATTTTGCAATTGATGAAGCGCTTTATCATGCTCGTCCGGATCTTGTAATGGGTGGAAGAACAGTATTTGGACATTCGCCTGCTCGTGGTCAACAGCTTGATGATCACTATTTTGGATCAATTCCTTCGAGAGTTAGAAACTTCATGAAGGATTTTGAATTTGAATGTTTAAAACTTGGTATTCCTGTTACTACTCGACACAACGAAGTTGCTCCAAGCCAGTTTGAAGTAGCTCCTGTATTTGAAGAAATCAACATTGCGACAGATCATAATCAGTTGTTGATGGATGTAATGGGGAAAGTTTCTGAGAAGCATAAATTAAAAATACTTTTCCATGAAAAGCCATTCAAAGGATTAAATGGTAGTGGAAAACACAATAACTGGTCATTAATTACCAATACAGGAGTAAACTTATTCCAGCCTAGCAGCAGTGCTCGCGAAAACCTTCAATTCCTTACTTTCTTTGTGTGTACAATTAAAGCAGTTGATGAGTATTCTAAATTACTTAGAGCTAGTATTGCCTCTGCAGGTAATGACCACAGATTAGGTGCTAATGAGGCTCCTCCGGCAATTGTTTCTGTTTTCGTTGGTAGCGAATTAACTGCAGTTCTTAATGAACTTGAAGAAAATGGAAATATTAAGCTGAAAAAAGGTGATAATATGTATATGAAATTAGGAATAGATAAAATTCCTGAGATCATTTTAGATAATACTGATAGAAACAGAACATCTCCTTTTGCTTTCACAGGTAATAAATTCGAGTTTAGAGCTGTTGGTTCAGAAGCGAATACTGCTCAACCAATGACTGCTCTTAACATTGCAGTTGCAGAGCAACTTACTCAATTTGCTGATGCGGTAGATGCTGAAGTTGCTAAAGGAACTGAAAAGCGATTAGCTATTATCAATATCCTTAGAGATTATATTAAAGAGTCTAAGAAGGTTAGATTTGAAGGTGATGGTTATTCAGAAGAGTGGGTTGAAGAAGCAGAAAAAAGAGGTCTTCCAAATATTAAGGATACTCCACGTGCTTTACATGCATATGTTACTAAGGAATCAAAAGCTTTATTTTCTAAGCACAATGTATGTAACGAGATTGAATTAGATGCACGCCATGAGATTATGCTTGAAAATTATATCATGAAGATTCAAATTGAGTCAAGAATGATTGGTGACCTTGCATTAAATCACATTATTCCTACAGCTGTGAATTACCAAAACAAATTAATCTCTAACGCAAACGGATTAAAAGGATTGGGAATTGATAACTCTGAGGTTGTGGCTAACATCAAGAAAATTTCAGAACACATAGCATCAATAAATGCGAGTGTTAAAGAAATGATTGATGAAAGAAGAAGAATCAACAAGATTGAAGATCTTGAAGAGAAGGCTATAGCTTATTGCGATGATGTTAAAGTTAAATTTTTCGAATCAATCAGATATCACGTTGATAAACTTGAATTATTGGTTGATGACGAAGATTGGCCATTAGTGAAATATAGAGAAATGTTATTTTTAAGATAATATAAAAGTATCGTTACTAATAACTTAAAGACTGTCCGAATGGACAGTCTTTTTTTATTGTACATTTGTAATAAAAATTTTAATTAAAAGAATTAGGTTATATATTTGTGATATTAACCTCGAATGATAATTATGAATTTTAGACAGTTGGGGCAGATTTTTTTTCTGCTGATTTTTTCAATCCAGCCTATTTTTTCTCAGGAAAATAAAGGGAGCGAATTACCATCTTATTTTTCATTGCTCAATTATCAATATGACCAATGGACTTCTGATAATGGACTGCCTAATAATTCAATTCGAGATATTATTCAGGATCATGAAGGGTTTTTATGGTTTGCTACTTATAATGGGCTATGTAAGTTTGATGGTTATGATATCGAAACTTTTAATTTTTCAAACACATCTGAGATCAAATCTTCTGGCTTTCTTTCGCTTTATCATTCTATTCAGGATAGTAGTTTATGGATTGGTACAAACGGTCAGGGATTACTTCATTATAAAAATGAAAAATTCACCTCCTATCTTCCTGAAAATGTTTCAAATGGTGTAATTACTGCAATTGCTGATAAAGGTAAAGAATTATTACTAGGTACAAGGGAAGGAGTATTAGTATTTGATAAAGATTCAAAATCATATAAAAATGCAGACCATCCAGAGATTGCAAAGATTACTGTTACTGATATATATATAATTGGGAATAATATTTATATCACTTCTCAAGCAAATGGTATTTTCCATTTTGATCAATCTCTCAATTTATTAGGAAAGTTCATGCCAGAAGTTGAATGGAATACTGTTTATGGTATTTCTGATGGAACTATATTATTCGGAGGGACAGAAGGCTTGTTTGCGTTGAAAAATAGCAAATTAGAAAATTACACTCTTAATGGGACACCAAATGTTGAAATCACAAATATTTTTCAGGATAAGGAAGGTAAAATCTTTTTAGGGACAGATTCTGGTGTAATTATTTATGATGGGGAATCAAGCTACATAGTGGCAGAAAATATTGGCTTAAATACCGGTGTAATTGAATCAATTATTGAGGATTTTGAGGGTAATTTTTGGTTTGGAACTAACGATCAGGGATTAGTAAGATTTAAAAAGGGGAATTTTATCAATATAACGAAGTATCAGGGTTTACCATCAAATAGTATTCACGCAATAATTAGTGGTAATAAAAATATTTATATAGCAACGGAAAATGGCGTTGCTGTATTTAATTCAGGTGAGATTTCTTTGATTGAAAATACAATTGGGATTGACGTTAGAGATTTATATCTGGAAAATGATAATTCAATATGGCTTGCGTCATATAGTGGATTGATCCATATCGAAAATGGCAAAGTAACTAAAATAATAAATAGTGAAAATGGCTTTAAATCAGATAAAATTAGAGATTTAATACCGTATGATAATAACTCACTTCTTGTTGGAACTGTCGAAGGACTATATACATATGATTTTAACAGTGGTGATGTTAGTTTACTTTCATCTGATTCAGACCTTGCTGATTCATGGATATTGAATTTATACAGAGATAATAAAGGTATTGTCTGGGTTAGTACCAATGGAAATGGTTTGTATAAAATTGAAAACAAAACCATATCTAAAATTCAAAATGATAATTTCAATGATGGAAATATAGTATTTCGTGCCACTGAATTATCAGACGGAACATTAATATTTGGTTCAATACTTGGACTATTTAAAATTCAGAATAATAAACCTGTTTTTATTAATGAAAATGGAGGGATTTTAAAGCAGACTATTTTTCAGATAATTAAAGGTAAAAAGGGTGACTTGTGGTTTACCACTAATAATGGATTATTAAAAATTAATGAAAAAGAGCTCATTAATTATATTCATGGAAATATTACTTCATTACCCTCTGCAAAGTTATTTTCAAAAAGTGATGGTATGCTATCTAATGAAATAGCTTCGCTTTCAATTGGTTTAGCAGATAATAATGGTGGAGCATGGGTGTCTACTTCCAGAGGTATCTCCATAATTTATCCTGCTCAGATACAGCAAAATCTTGCTCCTCCTGCAATTCATATTGAAGAAGTTATTCTTGATGGGGAGAATATTGATTATGCTAATACAATTAAAATTAATCCAGGTAGGCATAGGCTTGAAGTTAAATTTACTGGTATTAGTTTGAGCCAGCCAGATAAAGTTATGTATGAATACATGCTTGAGGGTTATGATGAAGACTGGATATTGGGAGAAAACAATCGCTCTGCTTTTTATAATGATATTCCTGAAGGAGAGTACAAGTTTAAGGTGCGAGCTTTAAATGCTGATGGTATTCAAAGTAGTAATGTAGCTCAATTTGAAATTCAAAAAGATGAATATTTTTATAAAAAAGGCTGGTTTTTTATAATTGTAGTTGCTGTTATTATTCTATTGATTTTGTTTATTCAGAGAGGTAGAGTAAATGTTTTAAAAAGGCGTAACAGGGTTCTTGAACAAATGGTAGGGCAACGAACATCTGATATTAATTTCCAGAAGGAGCAGATTAGCAAGCACAGGGATGAGTTGTTACAATTGAATTCTGTAAAAGATAAATTATTCTCGATAATAAGCCATGATCTAAGGGGGCCGTTAAATTCATTCGGATCAGTGTTGAGGTTATTAGCTAGTGGAAACTTAAGTGCTGACGAATTAAAAATGCTTGCCGGAAATCTAAGCCGGGATGTGGTTAAAATTCAGTCGTTCCTTGAGAATTTGTTACAGTGGGCGAAAAGTCAAATGAATGGAATAATACCCAAACCTGAATCAGTGAATCTAAGATTGATGACAGATAGCTGTGCTCAATTACTTGATATGGATCTTAAATTTAAGAACATAACTTTTGTCAATAACATCGATGAACGAATAACTGTCAGGTATGACAAAAACATGTTGAAGACAGTTTTACGAAATCTTTTAAACAATTCTGTGAAGTTTACTAATGAAGGTGGAGAAATCAATGTGATGGCGAATGTTAAAAGCGGTGTGCTTTGGCTTTGTGTCAAGGATAATGGAATAGGAATGAATCAGGAGACGATTGATAAATTGTTTAGTAAAGAAAACACCTTTACTAATGAGGGTACATTTCAAGAAGCTGGAACAGGGTTAGGCTTAAATTTGTGCAAAGATTTTGTTGAAGCTCAGGAAGGAAGAATAGATGTATGCTCAAAAGAGAAAGAGGGAACTCAGATTTGTTTTAGCATTCCTGATTTTTCGATTTAAAAGGGGTATCCAACTCCAATATTTAATACATAAGGGTCAGCTGCTCTTGTATTGTATGGATAATCATTAAACCCTGGATCCCAGATAAATCGTTTTCCTTGAGCTCTACCGGGGTCATGTATTTTGACACCAACATCAAATCTTACTACTATATAGCTGAAATCCAATCTCAATCCTGCTCCGCTACCAACAGCTATTTCTTTATAGAAGTTTCTAAATTCAAATTTTCCATTGGATGTATTTGCTCCACCTTCAGGATTTAAATTGACATCCTTTAGTCTCCAAACGTTACCTGCATCAATAAAAAAGGCTATATCTATAAAACCAGCTAAGTTTTGTCTGAATTCGATACTAGCTTCTAATAAAATTTCGCCTGGTTGTTCAAATCTGTCGTCATATACAAGTGAATCAGAATCATTCACAAAAAATAGGGGTTGATAATCCCCAGGACCTAATCTTTTAGATCTCCATGCCCTAATCGAGTTACTTCCCCCAGTAAAAAAGTATTTTTCATAGGGTAACGGTGCCAGAATATCATTACCTGAACCATAAGGAACTGCTACTCCTGCTTTTATTTTGTAAGCTAATTGAGTGCGTTCATCAAAAACTCTTAAGCGTCTAAAGTCAAATGATAATTTGTCATATTTAAAAAATGTAAGGCGGCTATTAAATTCAGGGATTAATCCTCCATGTTCTAATAATATCCGGAAATAGGCAGAATTATTATCACTTCCTTGACCATATTGATTAATGTTTTTTGTAAAAGTGAAATATGTTGCACTTACAAATGAAGGATCAAAGCTTCGTATTAAACTGTTTCCTTGTGCTTCCAACTCTTTAAGTCTTTCAAGGAATAAAGCATCTTTAATTTCTGAATCAATCAAGTATACTTCTAATGGCGTGAGGTTATAATAGTTTTTCTGATTTTTAAACCACTGGTATGAGATATATGAGTTCACATTCTCCCTTTGGTATTCCGGAGTTGATACAAAATTATAACCGGTAAGAACCTTGGTGGTTGGGTTAAGTTTTCCCATCCTGGTTTTTCTATCTTCACCAAGAGGTAAGAGGAATTGAGGGAATGTTAAACTTAAATTAGCACCATATTCATTATTATTATAAAAGTCCAGATCTATTCTTTCATTTTCAGTAGCCACACGCTCAAAACCAATCCTGGCATTTAGCTGTAATATTTCTAAGCCTCCAAATGTATTTCTATTTTTTAGTGTTAAGTTATAGAAAGGACCAGGTACTCCCTGACTTATATTAATTCCCAATCCAAACTCATTTGCCATCTGGAATTTTTTCAATGGTGTAACAGCTATAAAAACATCGATATTACCACCGGTGGTGTCATAGGTGATATTAATAGTCCGGAACATATCAAGCGTACCGAGCTGTCTTTGAGTATCAAAAATATTTTCCCTGCTATAAAGTTGATCTGGCTTTACGAAAATACGGCTTGTTAATACCTTTTGAGAGTAAGTTTTTTCAAAATATTTATACGATATTCCTCTGTAATAAATATTTTGTCTGGTTCCTTCAACATCTTTTACATCTGAATCGGTGACCATGGTTACCGAATCTATTTTATACAAACTATGTGAAGATTTTCCTTCAGGGTTTAGAATGTTTACCTTAATATCAACGACTTTTAAAGAGTCAAATTTTCTTACCGTTGCTCTAACATATTCCCTGTTAAAATTAAAATAACCATGATTTTTTAAATATGAATCAATTGAATTTCTTTTCTCAATTAATATAGACTGATCATAAGGAATTCCAGTTTTTATTCTGGTTATTTCATTTTGGTTTTTTAGCATTTCACTTAGAGTAGAGTCTTGAATGTCATACTCTATATTTCTGATCATATACTGTTCACCTGGCTCCAAATTATAAGTAGCTACCACTTTTTTACTATTTGAAGTAGTATCAACAGAATACTTTACTTCTGCCTTAAAATAGCCTTTGTTAATAAGGAGTTGTTCAATCGCTTTTGCTGAAGAATTAGCCAAAGTGGAATCAAAAATAGATAAGGGTTCGCCCCAACGCATAAGCAAATTTCCTTCTTCTAGCTTCTTATCGATTTTTGCGACTTTCTTTCTTTTTTTGTTCTGAAGTTTATTCTTCCTTTTTTCTTTTTCAGCCTGAGTGATTTTTCGATCAAATTTGTTTATCAGCTCCTGTCTATCATTTCTGATTTCCTCGACATCATAGTATCTTTCTCCGGTTTCATAGAACCATACATAGATTGCAAATGGAACAATAGGGAGTTTTTTATTAGGTTTTTGTATAATTACAGGTTCAAGATCACTATTTGGTATATTTACATCACCTTTTATCTTATTTTTGACAAGAAGCTTTTCATTATCCTCCAGGTAGCGTGTACCTAAGCAGCCTGATAACAGAAGGGTAATTAAGGGCAATATAATTAGAAGTAATCTATTCAAATTCGGCCTATGCTATCTAAAAATGCTGTTAAACGAATAAAACAATTGCAATTAAAAAAATACAGAAAGAAAACTCAACGATTTTTAGTCGAAGGAGCTAAAAATATTTCTGAGTTACTTCATTCCAATGTAAAGATAGAAAAACTGTATGTTACATCTTCTTTTTTTAATACATTAAATGATTCATTTACCAAAAAAATAGGTGATAAACTTGAAATAGTCAAAGATTCGGAGCTTCCAGGTATTTCTACATATCAAACTAACAATGCGGGAGTGGCAATTGCCGAAATTCCTGATCAAAATTTGGCAAAAGATTATTCAGGATGGACTCTACTACTTGACGATATCAGAGATCCTGGTAATTTGGGGACGATTATCAGAATTGCTGATTGGTATGGTTTCAGGAATGTGATTTGTTCTTTAGAATCTGCTGATTTTTATAACCCAAAAGTTATTAGTGCCACAATGGGTTCATTTACCAGAGTTACAGTTAATTATCAGGATCTTGTTGAAGTAATTAGCAACAGTCCTGAAAAGGTAGTTTATGGTGCATTTCTTGGTGGTGATAACATTCATGAATTAAAACAAATACCTGATCAGGGATTTTTAGTTATTGGAAATGAAAGTCACGGGATAAGTCAGGGAATTGAAAAACTATGTACAAATAAGATAACAATTCCTGGTGCTGAAGGTGCTGAATCTTTGAATGCTGCAATTGCAACTGGTATAATTTGCGACAACATTTTTCGATTGAAATCAAAATAGATGTCTTATATTTAAGATTCCTTGTCTAAACAAATTTTAAATCAAACCAATTTAACCTAATGAAAAAATCTTTATTTTTTTTCTTGATGGTGATCGTGGGTGTAAATCTATATGCACAAGATCCATTTCCAAGAAATGATGTTAAGGATGATCGATCTGGAAAGTATGCATTTACTAATGCTATTGTTCATGTTGATCATTCTTTGATTATAAATAATGCAACTTTACTCATAGAGGATGGGACAGTTTTATCAGTTATAGAAAACGGATCTGTTCCCGTAGGATATTATGTTAATGATTTGACTGGTAAACATATTTATCCTGCTTTTGTTGATCCTTACACAACTTTTGGGATGCCAAAGGTTGAATCTTCCGGATTCAGTTGGGGACGACGCGAACAAATTACATCACCAAGAAAAGGGCCTTATAATCCGAATGCAGCTATAAAATCTGATATTAATGCATCTGAGATGTTTAATTATGATGATAAAACTGCGAATTCATTTCGAAAAGCTGGATTTGGTTCTGTTTTATCATTGAATAAAGATGGGATAGCGAGAGGGACATCAGTATTTGTGAATCTACACGGTGAGAATGTTAACGATTTATTGGTTAAGAATCAGGCAGCAGCTCATTACAGTTTTGATAAAGGATCTAGCAAGCAAGATTTTCCATTTTCACAAATGGGAGCAATAGCTTTATTAAGGCAAACATTTATGGATGCCAAATGGTATAATGAAACTAATCCATATTTGGACTTAACACTTGAAGGTCTGAATAACTCATTTTCATTGCCGCAAATTTTTGAAGTGGGAGACAAATTATCAGTTTTAAGAGCTGATAAAGTTGGGGATGAATTTGGGATTCAGTTTATCATTATGGGGGCTGGTGATGAGTACCAGATGGTAGATAAAATAAAAGAAACTGGTGCATCTTTAATCCTGCCTTTAAATTTCCCGGATGCATATGATGTGAGTGATCCATTTGCAGCACTTGATATTACCCTCGAACAGATGAAACATTGGGAGATGGCACCTGCAAACGCTGCCATATTAGATAAAAATGATATTCGTTTTGCTTTTACAGCTTCTGGCCTTAAGAATCCATCTGATTATGTTAAAAATGTTCAGAAAGCTGTGAAAAATGGGCTTTCGGAAGAAAAAGCACTTGCGGCAATGACTTCCATTCCAGCTGATTTAATTGGAATAAAAGGGGTAGGTAATTTAAAAAATGGATCATATGCCAATTTTATAATTACTGATAAAAGCCTATTTGAGGAGGGAGTTTCAATAATAGAAAACTGGGTAGCTGGTGATAAGCTTGTTGTAAATCAAATTCCAACTGCCGAGACAAGAGGATATTTTACTTTATCAATTGGGGATGAAAAATTCCAGCTAATCGGAAAGGGAAAGTCTTCAAAGCCGTCTCATGAAATTAAGATTAACGATTCGACAAATATCAAAACTAAAAGTTCATGGCAAAATGATCAATTATCAATTTCTTTTGATCATGAAGGTAAACTATATCTGTTATCAGGATGGAAATCAGAAAAAGGTTTCAGTGGGGAAGCAATGGTTAATTCTGATTGGGTAGCGTGGAATGCCACTTTAGACAGTTCCTATGTTGAAAAAGTTAAAAAGAAGGAAGAAAAACCGGTAGAATATGGAGAAATGATTTTTCCATTTGCTTCTTATGGCCGCACAACTATTCCGGAACAGAAGACATATATTATTAAGAATGCTACTGTCTGGACAATGGAAGATGATGGTATTCTTGTAGGCTCTGATGTGTTAGTTGAAGGAGGTAAAATAAAGAAAATCGGAAAAAATATTTCAGCAAATGGTGCTATAGAGATTGATGGAACCGGTAAGTATTTAACACCTGGAATTATCGATGAACATTCACACATTGCTCTTGATGGTGTCAATGATGTGGCGGTAAATAGTTCAATGGTAAGAATGAAGGACGTTGTTGATAATTCTGATATTAATATATATAGGCAATTAGCTGGAGGAGTAACAGCTGCTCAGTTATTGCATGGGTCTGCAAATCCGGTAGGAGGACAATCTGCTTTAATCAAAATGCGATGGGGTATGTCACCTCAAGAGATGCTGATAAAAGATGCTGATGAATTTATCAAGTTTGCACTAGGTGAAAATGTTAAAAGAAGTAGCAGTAGTTCAAGTATCAGGTTTCCGCAGACCAGAATGGGAGTAGAGCAGGTTTTTGAAGATGCATTTAATAATGCTCTTGATTATGAAAGAAAGTGGGAGGCTTATAATTCTTTAAGCAAAAAAGAAAAGGCACATACTCCAGCTCCGAGAAGAGATCTTGTTCATGAAGCAATGCTTGAAATAATAAATAAGGAAAGGTTTATTACCTGTCACTCATATGTACAGTCTGAAATCAACATGTTAATGAATCTTGCTGAGCGATATGGATTCAGAGTAAATACATTTACTCATATTCTTGAAGGTTATAAAGTTGCCGATAAAATGGCTGAACATGGAGTTGGAGGATCGACTTTCGCCGATTGGTGGGCTTACAAATGGGAAGTAAGATATGCCATTCCCTATAATGCAACTTTAATGACCGGTGCAGGTGTTACTACAGCTATTAATTCTGATGATGCCGAAATGGGTAGACGATTAAATCAGGAAGCTGCTAAGTCAATTAAATATGGTGGAATGGATAAATACGAAGCCATGAAAATGGTAACTATTAATCCGGCAAAATTATTACACCTTGATGAAAGAATGGGGTCTGTTAAAGAAGGGAAAGATGCTGACCTGGTATTGTGGACTGACGAACCAACTTCAGTTTATGCTAAAGTCGAAAAGACTTTTGTTGATGGCAGAGTAATGTTTTATGTTGAAGAAAGTCAAGCGTTGGAGCAATCAATGGCAAAAGAAAGGGAGCGTCTGATTAAAAAGATGCTGAATGTAAAAGAAAACGGTGGAGAAACTCAAAAGCCTGTTCCAAATGGTGAAAAGAATTTCCATTGTGATGATTTCTTTTATCAGTTTTAATTCAATTTTTAATTCACGATATGAAAACATTTAAATATATATTATTTACATTCTTAGTCAGTATCCTGTCGATAAACGCCCAGGCACCCTCACCAGGTGAGCCTCAGGAATCCACGATAGTGATAAAAAATATTACAATTCACAAAGGAGACGGTGAGCTGATTCAGAATGGCTCAGTAGTATTTGAAAACGGATTAATAATTTCTGTTGCCACGGGAGATGCGTCTGAAATATATGAGGAAGCACAAGTGATAGATGGAAAAGGGCAGCACCTATATCCGGGATTTATTTTACCAGATAATAATGTTGGTTTAGTTGAAGTTAATGCTGTAAAAGCTACGATAGACTCAAGTGAACCGACTAGTATATCTCCTAATATCAGAAGTATAATTGCCTACAATACTGATAGTGAAATCATTCCAACATTACGTTTTAATGGAATATTATTGACACAGGTTGTGCCAAGTGGAGGACTTATTTCCGGGCAATCTTCAATTGTACAGTTAGATGCCTGGAATTGGGAAGATGCGGTTGTGAAAATGGATGAAGGCATATATATGAGCTGGCCAATGGCGATGTTACCTCCGCGCTGGTGGATGAATGAAACCAAATGGAGAGAAAACGAAGATTATGATAAAAATGTAGTCAGAATTAGGTCGATGTTCGGAGATGCTCAGGCATATGCTGCGGGGACTTCTGATGAAAGAAACCTTAAGCTTGACGCTATGAAAGGGCTTTTTGATGGTTCTAAAAAAATATATGTTCATGCAAACCGAGCTAAGGAAATTGTATCTGCCATTACCTTTGTTAAAGAAAAAGGAATCGAAAATATCGTTCTGGTTGGTGGGGCAGATGCTATGTATGTTTCAGATTTTCTTAAAGAAAATAATATTCCAGTGATTTTAACTGATGTACATAGGTTACCAATGAGGCCGGGTGCTGATGTATTTGAACCTTATAAATTGGCTTCAAAGTTAGTTAATAAAGGCTTGAAAGTTGCATTGTCATATGGAGGTGTGGCAAATAGCAGAAACCTTGGGTTTTATGCCGGTACTGCTTCAGCATATGGACTTGGCAAAGAGGAGGCTTTAAAATTAATAACTTCAAATACAGCTGAAATTTTAGGTCTTGACAAATATGGTGTTATTCAAGTTGGGAAATCAGCAACATTCTTTTTGTCAGAAGGAGATGCATTGGATATGAGCGGCAATAAAATTACCCATGCATTTATTGATGGAAGAAAGGTGAAGCTGGACGCAATGCAGCAAGAACTTTATCAAAAGTATAAAGAAAAATATAATTTAAATTAATACGTTATAAGACACCTAAGCTTAATGCCCGTTAAAGATTTTAGAGCCATCTTAACGGGCATTAAATTGTATTAAAAGGGATAATAATGAAGAATTTAAAGAGGACTATTTTATTGGTTTTAACCATACTTTTTTCTGTAAATCCTGGCTTTTCTCAGGATGAAAAAATTGAAGAGATTATTCAGTCACTATCACTAAAGGAAAAGATTGGACAGCTATTCATCGTGCCGGTTTATCCTACAAGGAATCAAGAACATATCGATTCGGTTAATTACTATATAGACTCTTTAAATATAGGTGGGGTGATTTACTTTCAAGGAACTTCAGCACAATTAGAAAGTCTGCAAGGTAAATTATCAAGGTCTAAAATTCCTCTTATTCATTCAATGGATGCAGAGTGGGGACCGGCAATGCGAATCAGGGATACATATCGATTACCCTATGCCATGACGCTAGGGGCTACCAGTGATTCTTCAATGGCTTATGAATATGGTCGGTTAGCAGGGGCTAAATTAAAATATATGGGGATAAATGTCAGTTATGCTCCAGTTATAGATATTAATAACAATCCGGATAATCCAGTGATTGGATTTCGTTCCTTTGGTGAAGATAAAGAGGTGGTGGCTTCTTTTGGTTATGAATATGCCAGGGGGTTAATTGATGAGGGTGTAATGCCTGTTTTTAAGCATTTCCCTGGGCATGGTGATACAGATGCTGATTCTCATAAAGACCTGATTACCTTGCCATATGATTATAACCGCCTAGACTCAGTTGAGCTCTATCCTTATAAAAGGTTAAAAGATTTAGATCAAGCAGGCATAATGATTGGTCACCTTGCGGTACCATCCTTTACAGGAAATGATATTCCTGCTTCAATAAGTCCGGAAATTATTACCGGATTATTAAAGGATAGTCTTAAGATTAGCGGAATAGTCTACAGTGATGCAATGGATATGGAGGGGGCCTTAAAATATGCACCGACGGGAGAACTGGAATGGAGAGCACTTGTTGCTGGAACAGACTTTTTATTGATGAGTAAAAATGTTCTTAAAGCAATAGATTTTATTATAAAGAAAGTTGAAGAAGCTCCTTATTATGAAAAGTTAATTGATGAACATTTGTATAGGGTACTTAAATATAAATCAGGAATAAATCAATATGATTATTCATATAAAAGCGATATAGCTAATAAAATTGAATATGAATATAAGGTGTATGAAAGAAAGGTTCTTGAAAAAGCGGTGACGGTTCTTGGAAGTGAAGGTGTAATTCCATTCAAAGATCTGAATAATAAGAAAACAGCATTTGTTCAGTTGAGAAATTCCGGATCAGGATCAAATGTTTATAATGAGATTTTAAAATATGATAGTGTTGATTTTTATTTCATTTCTAAAGATAAAAAGATCAACGGGGAACTATTAAATAAGCTAAATCAATATGACCGGCTGGTCATTCATCACGATGGCTTATGGATGAGTGCAGCTGCTAAATTTGATTTGACAACTACAGATATTGAAAATACAGATAAGTTTTTAAATCTCAATCCTGAAAAAGTATTGTTACTTTCCGGAAATGTATACTCTCTCAAGCTACTGGACCCACAAAATAAATTTGATGCCATAATTGTTACCTATCAGGGCAGAGATTCAGGTGAAAAAATTGCAGTAGAAACATTATATGGTGGTATTTCAGCTTCAGGTAAATTACCTGTATCATTGAATGGTTTTAAAATTGGGCAGGGAATCAAGACTGCGAAATTAAGATTAGGGTATAAATTTCCGGAGCAGTATGATTTTGATTCATATGAAATAAACTCAAAAGTTGACTCTATAGTTAGATTAGCAATAGATAGTAGTGCCTTTCCTGGATGCCAGATTCTTGTCGCATATAAAGGAGATATAATTTATCATAATGCTTTTGGTTTTCATACCTATGATAATTTAAAGTCTGTGAATATTAGTGATGTATATGATATTGCTTCAATCACTAAAGTTACCTCTGCTTTACCATTATTGATGAAATTAATAGATGAAGGGAAGGTTAACCTGGATGACAAATTTTCAAAATATTATTCATATTATGAAAACAGTCCTATTGGCAATGCAACAATCAGAGAAATATTAGCACATAATGCCAGATTAAAAAGCTGGATACCTTATTATAAAGAAGCCCAACGAAAAAATGGTAAATGGCGATGGAGGACATTTAAAAATAAGCCTTCAAATAGATTTCCGACAAAAATTGGTGAAAACCTTTATATGCATAAATCATTTAAAAAAAGATATGTGTATAAAGGAATTAAGAAAGCACCATTAAATGAAACTCCAGGATATGTTTATTCAGGACTTTCCTTTTACTTATGGCCTGATATAATTAAGAATTACTACGGAGTCAGAATAGATACGGCACTATATAATTCTTTCACTAATAAATTAGGAGCTACAACACTTACTTATAATCCATTAGAAAGAAATATTAATCTATCACGAATAGTTCCAACTGAAAAGGACAATTATTTTCGGAATGAGCTAATTCATGGAATTGTTCATGATGAAGGAGCAATAATAATGGAAGGATTATCTTCAAATGCAGGATTGTTTAGTAATTCTCTTGATTTGGCTAAAATGATGCAGATGTATCAGAATTTTGGTTCTTATGGAGGAGAGCAGTTGATTTCAGAGCAAACGGTAAGAGAGTTTACAAAGTGCCAATATTGTGATGAAGGAAATCGCAGGGGATTAGGTTTCGATAAGCCTTTATTAGAAGATAAATGGAGGGGTACACCTTCTCCGGATGCTGGTGACAATAGTTTTGGTCATACTGGTTACACAGGAACATTTGCATGGGCCGATCCGGATAATGAACTGCTGTTTATTTTTCTTTCAAACAGAGTTTACCCAACAAGAGAGAATAAAAATCTTTTTATGATGAATGTCAGACCTGCGATACATCAGGTTTTTTATGATCAGCTCAAAAAAATAAGTTCCGAAAATTAATTCGGAACTTCACAACAAAGGTTTCATCTATGATGGTATCAAAGATCAATCTTTCAATTGACCTTATATTAATTTATACTTTCAAATTCAATTTAGTAACCCGCACCGGATAATTTATTTGAAATAAAATTCGTTAATTCCTGTCCCATTTCATCAGCTCTTTCATTTGCACGTTTTATTCCATCTATAAAATTGTCTCCAACCTCTCTTTGGTTAAATATTTGAAATGCTGCTTCAGTAGTTCCCCCTCTTGAAGAAACCATTTTTATAAGAGATTCACAGCCCTCAGGGCTATTTTCAAGCACACTTAGCGCACCTTTCATTGTTTGTAAAGCCAGTAACCTCGATTCATTAGAGCTAAATCCAAAACTTCTGGCAGCTTGTTCCATTTTTTGAACGATATAAAAGAAATAAGCAGGACCACTACCACTTAGCGCAGTTATCGCATTAATGTCATCTTCATGATCAACTTCAATTGTTTCTCCACCTAATGATAGGATCTTTATTATGTTACTTCTTTCTTTTTCAGTAATTAAATGCTTGAATGGGAAATAGTAACCAATCATTCCTTGTTGATGAGGTATAGCAAGATTGGGCATGGTTCTAACTATTTTCTGATGATTAAGATGTTTTGATATCATCGAAGTTTGAACACCAGCCATTATGCTAATTACCCACTGACTAAATTTTATATTTTCTGCAAGCGTATTAACAATTGAAGGGAAGTCTTGTGGTTTTATAGCTAGAATTATTGAAGTAAATGTATCAAAATTATCGGGTATAGTATTGCCGCAAGCAAAGCCTTCAGATCTAAGTCTGTCCAAATTTTCCTGATGCTTTTCAACAATAAAAACAGTGTCTTTGTCGTGATAATATTCTGAGATGGTTTTAGCATACACAGAGCCCATATTACCACCTCCATATATTAGTATTTTTTCCATAGAATGAAAATTTACATTATTCTGGTTAATTTTGTAATTGTTTTGTGTTGAATTAGTTGTTTGTTGAAGAATTAGCTCGTTTAATTATTAAAATATTAATTTTTTAAGGTATTTATTGATAAAAATTTATGCGTCGGCCAGCAAAAAAGAAGAGTAACGGATTATTGAAAATATTATTTCGGTGGGGAATCAGAATATTTCTCGTTGGGGCAGCTATTGTTTTTTTATTTATAGGAGCTATTTATATAGGGCTTTTTGGGGCATTACCTGATAAAGATGAACTTAGAGAATTTAAAAACCCGGAAGCATCATTAGTTTACTCTTCAGATGAAAAGGTTATTGGAAGGTTTTTTTATGTGAACCGCCAGGTTGTAGAGCAGGATGATATTCCTGATTACCTAATAAATGCTCTTGTTTCAACAGAAGATGTCCGTTTTTTTGACCATGGTGGAATTGATTACCAAAGCTGGTTTAGAGTATTAATAAGAACAATAATACTACAACAAGGGTCTGCTGGGGGAGGAAGTACTATAACACAGCAGCTTGTTAAAAATATTTATGGACGACAGGAATATCCATTTCTGGCATTGCCGATAAGCAAATTTAAGGAGGCAATAATTGCGACCAGGCTAGAAGATATTTACACTAAGAAGGAAATAGTAACAATGTATTTGAATACTGTTCCCTTTGGTGAAGAAGTTTATGGTATAGCAGCAGCGTCTGACCGTTATTATACCAAAAAAGTGAAAGATTTAACTATTGATGAGGCTGCAGTTTTGGTAGGAATGCTTAAGGCAAATACCTATTATAATCCTAGATTAAATCCTGAAAATAGCTATAATAGAAAGGCAGTTGTGTTGAGTCAGATGGCAAAATATGGTTATTTGTCTGAAGATTTAAGAAAAGAGTTTAGCCAAAAACCAATATCTATTAACTATAATAATAGAGCAGTTGATAATTATGCTGGCTATTTTGTAGAATATATCAAGTCACAGGTTAAGAAAATATTAAAAGATAAGGTTAAGAAGGACGGATCACCTTATGTTTTGGAAAAAGACGGATTACTGATTCATACTACACTTGATAGTCGTTTGCAAAAAAGTGCAGAGCAGGCAGTTGAGAATCATTTATCAAATTTACAAAAGCAGCTAAGCCAGGATAAAGGTGTGAAAAATAAGCTTTCGGTAAATAATCCATCCTTCAAAAACAAATTAAGACAATCGAATGCTTATTTAAGATTAAAGAGAAAAGGAGTGGGTGAGGAAGCTATTTTTGATTCTTTAAAGGTTAAAAAGCGAATGAGAGTATTTACCTGGCAGGGAATTAAAGATGTAGAGTTTTCTGTAATTGATAGTGTAGCATATTATGAGTCATTTTTACAATCAGCAGTTCTTTCTGTCCAGCCTGAAACTGGTGAAGTAAAGGCCTGGGTTGGAGGAGCTGATTTCAGATTCTTTCCATATGACAATGTGTTTGCCAGAAGACAGGTTGGTTCAACCATTAAACCTTTTATCTATCTTGGCGCACTAAATCAGGGTTATAATCCTTGTAATTATGTTGTAAATAGAGCTAAGACATATGTAGACTACGATGATTGGTCTCCAAAGAATGCTGGGAATAATAGTAATGAAGGTAAGTTTTCAATGATGGGAGGGCTTGCAAACTCCGTCAATTTGATTTCTATTGATTGGTTGTTGACGATTGGCCCTGAATATTTTGTAGAGTTATTACGGTATACCGGTGTTGATAGTCCGTTAGAGCCAGTTCCATCTCTTGCTTTGGGAAGTTTTGAAATTCCGGTTTATGAAATGGCAAAAGCTTATACATCTATTATAAATGAATATCCGGTAGAAAGCCTGCAGTTTATTACAAAGATTGAAGATAGTGAAGGAAATATTATATATCCTGAACCTGAAAGGAGTGAATTATTGTCAGATGTATCATCAAAAGATAATGAGCCATTGTTTTCAGATTCGGACAGGAGAATAGTTATTGAATTCATGAAAGAAGTTGTGAATTCAGGTACAGCAACGAGATTGAAAAATTATAAAATAAGTGGAGAGGTAGCTGGTAAAACTGGTACAACTCAGAATGGTGCTGATGGATGGTTTGTAGGTTATACTCCTGAATTATTAACTGTGGTTTGGGTTGGCGCTCCAAGTCCGGATGTACATTTTAGTAGTGGTGCTATTGCTCAGGGGGCTTCTTTAGCATTACCGATTTGGGGGCAAATGTATTCGTCTATAAGTAGAAATGATGATCTTCGAAATAAATATACTGGCAGATTTAGAAAACTAACTCGTGAAGAAGAAAATAAAATAGACTGTCCGCTATATAAAGATGATAATATCTTTGATGATATTGGAGATATCTTCAGGAACGACGAAGTTTCCAATGAAAAAATGGAGAAGAAAAGGAAAAGAAAACAGTTTTTCAGGGATTTGTTTAAAGGCAAGAATAAAAACAAGAAAAAAACTGAAGCTAACTTTGGTGAAATATAGAAAAAAATGCCCCCAAATTGTGTCTAACATTTTGGGGGCACTTCATTTTGAGGCTATTATTATTCTATTTCGATTGAGCCATCTTCAGAATCAAATTCTTTATTTTTACTTTTCTTTTTATAAGGAATACCAATATTCAAACCAAACTGGATATTGCCACCCGAAACGTTACTTGATGAAGCCATAGAGCTTAATATGTTTGTTGACCCAAACCATAATGGACCACCTCTTACAATCATCCCAATATTAGTTCCGGTTACCGAATTGAAAGATATAGGTATCATAGCACCAGCATATCTGCCTTCATACCTCGGTGTGATTATTAACTTATTGAGGTTATGAGTTTTGTCAACATCTGAAGAACCTTGTTTTAAAGCTAGTAAGCTTGTTACGTTTAAATATAACCTTCGCTGTATACGATAATCAAGTTCCAAGACAATAGAAGTAGGTAAACTCATTTTAAAACTACCTCCCTTATTATATGAAAAGAAATCCTCCAGATTATTATTAAGTGAATCAAGATTTTCATAATCATTCATGTTAATTGTTTGATTAGAACCCTTTATTGATCCTGAGTTTGAAGCCCTTTCATATTTTATTCCACCGATATCAATAATCGAGAAGCCAGCCTTTAAAAGATAATTTGGTTCATTGTCTCTATTGTTTTCTTCCAGAATAGATTCTGGTCTGTATTCGTAAACAGCACCAATATCAACACCAGCAGTCCAGTTGTTAAACATTTGGTTTTTAATATAGTCTGAACTAAACTCTACATCTTCCAATGCTGAGTTATAACTCCATGTTGCATCGATAGACTCTATATATAATAAAGAGTCTCCTTGTCCCGTATATTTAAATTCATTGATATTAACACTTGCTGCATAAAGAGGGTTTAATGCC
This sequence comes from Marinigracilibium pacificum, assembly GCF_012926615.1. Classification (GTDB taxonomy): domain Bacteria; phylum Bacteroidota; class Bacteroidia; order Cytophagales; family Cyclobacteriaceae; genus Mangrovivirga; species Mangrovivirga pacifica. Next base: position 71,405 of record NZ_JABBNU010000013.1, read on the forward strand.
TTGATTGATGTACCTACTTTTAGAAAATGCAGGTCATCCATAATTACCCTTGCGTATGAAGCCTTAAGTTCAAGCCATGACTGGCTATTGAATCTCATATCCTCGATATCAAACTGATTAAAATTCTCCAGCATAATATCATTTCCTTTAATGGCCGACTCATATATAAGAGTGACAATTTTATTATCAAAATTATCACCATTCACTAGTGTCCTGTTTCCAATTGAAAATCCTATGGCATTTGATTTATTTACGTTCATGCTCAATCCCAGGCCTGCAGATGTAGATCCAAATAAGTTTTTTTCATTGCCATCTACATTTTTAACAATATTAGATTCATTTGCAGAGCCTTTCAAGAGATCCCAGAAATTAACTGAATACATATTGTTTTCAAAATTGAGATTACCATAAACGGAAAAATTAAATCTCTTCGTTGAACTGAAAGTTGCCGCAGGTTGAATATTTATTCTTTCATACCCATAAAAATTACTTGATTGACTTCCACTGAAATCTTGGGAGAAACCGATAGAGTATGCAAAAAAGAATGCGAACAAATAAAAAAGTATCCTTTTCATGATTTAATAATTAAAAAATTTGCGCTAAAGTAAAGTTTATTATGGAAAAAGACTACCAAAAAAATTGGATTTCGACGAATAGAAATAGTATGCAAGCATATTAAATTCTGCTAAGTTAACAGATAGCCTTTTAAAATTTTGCAAATACGATTAAAGCTGAATTTTTGTTGCTTATTATCGAGTGTTTTTAGATGAAAACGCTGTTTCTGGAGAGATAGGGCGGTTTTTTTGAATATTTCATTAAATATGACACTATTCAATAGCTTGAATTGAGATATTTGAAATCTGCAATGGTTTGTATTTTAAATTATTTAATAAAATGACCGAATATAGTTCGTGTTCGTAATTTTTATATTTGTTTATTAAGATATCCGTAATTGACTGTATATCTTTGTAACATAATTCAACATCAAAAATTTATGAGAAAGTTATTATTTACATTTTTACTTGCAGCAGGCGTAGGATTTAATTCAACAGCGTCTCTAGGTGTTGTCGACACGACCAAAACTAATGGTCTCGCATTAGAGCGAATTTCAGGAAAGAGTATATACCATATATCATATAATAATGATCAGTTTGACCTTTATACTTTAATAGTAAAAAAGGGTAGTACTGTGATTTTCAAAGATCAGGTAACTGGAAATGGAATTGACAGAATTTATGATTATGGTAAGTTAGAAAGTGGAGATTATTCTGTACTAGTATCTTCTTCTAAATCAGGAGTTCTTGTTGAAAAGCAATTAACTGTTGTAAGTGATATCGATTATTTAAAAAGCAGATTTGTAATATCTAAAGTTGAAGATGGTCGAATCCTTATTAAAAACAGAACCGGAGAGAAGATCGAAGTAATGATCAACATTGATGGTCGTGAAGAAACTATTACAAAATTGATTTCTTTCAATCCATTAGAAACAAAAGTATTAAAAATCGATGATAGCGTAGAATCTCAATCATTAACTGTTTTTTATAATGGTGAGAATTTAGCATCGATGAAATTCTAAAAATATTTAAGATCGGTTTTTCATGTTTATTTGGGTTATAAAGGGGAAGCATTTGCTTCCCTTTTTCTTTTTGCTAAAGATTGGTTATAATTAATAGTGGTGATTTATATTTTTGTAAAATATAAATCTCTATTTTATTGATATTGCATTTTATTGTTTAAAAATATGTTGTTTGTGTAAATATAATGGTGTTTTGTTGTGAATAGTGTATTTATTTAACACCTTGCTATCAAACACAGTTTTTCATGTTTATTTGGGTTAGTTAAGGGGAGCAAGGCTTCCCTTTTTTTATTATTGGCAATGATTTGGAAGATTGATGGTAGTAGATTAACATATTTTAAATATATGTCCTTTATTTAATGTTAATTGATAATAATTATAATATTATAATGTTAAAATGATATTTAAAATGCGGTATTATTGCGAATAAATTAAAAAATGTTCAATTTTATATCAAACACAGTTTTTCATGTTTATTTGGGTTAGTTAAGGGGAGCAAAGCTTCCCTTTTTTATTTTATTAGGTAAAATATTGCTAATTTTACAGAGTAATATTTTTTTTATGCTAGATAGTGAGGAGTATTTTAAAAATTTCAGGGATGTTGCTCTAATAGTTGAAGAAGGCCAGGTAATAAAAGTTAATCGTTCAGCGAAATTACTTTTTGAAATATCTGATTATAGAATTTTATTTTCTTCTTTTATTAAAGAGTTCTTATATGATAATCAGCCCATCGGAGTTAACCTAAGATTATTATTTGATGATTATCTTCAAAAATGTGAAGAAACCGGGTATTCTTCATTTGAGTACTTGCATAAAAATATCTGGTATGAAGTCTCTGTTACAAAAACCGGGGTAAAAAAGTATTTCATTTCCTTCAAGGATATTTCCTTTTATAAGAAGTTTGATGCTTCTAATAAGATAAACTATAAAAGTTTAGCGGAATGTTCACCAGATACAATTATTAGATTTGATAAAGAATTCCGCATCTTATATGCTAGTGAGAATATTTATGATCTTCTCCATCTCAATTTTGAAGATCTTTTAGGGAAAACCATTTTTGACATTGGTTTTAATTCTGAAATTATTGATCTGCTTACATATAATATCTCATCAGTATTTATTAACAGGTCTCGTCAAAGAGTAGAGTTGAGATTGCCAACAGGAATTTTTATAGATCTTTATATGGTTCCTGAATTTGCTGTGGGAGATGAAATATCATCTGTTGTAGCAACGGCAAGGGATATCACTGAATTAAAGACAACTCAGGAAAAGGTAAGCAGAAATCATGATATCCTCACCGATGCATTTAAAATGGCGAGATTATCAACATGGGAAATTGATGTTAAGCTTAATAAGATATTTGTTAATAGTTTTTTGCCGGAGAGTGATGGGAAATCATATAATTTCAAGGAGTTTTTGAACAAATATGTATTAGAAGATCATCACGAAAACATCCTCCAAACAATTAAGGAGTGTATAAATACTGAGGATGTAAATCATAAAGCTAGCTTGAATTACCAGGTCGTTGCAGGTCAGTCGGTACGTTCTTTTATTACCAATCTTAAGGTTCGAAAAAATAGCATTGGAAATACTGTACTTATTTATGGTACTAGTTATGATATAACCGAGTTAATTAAGGCAAGGCAGGAACTTAAGTTATCTAATGAGAAATTGTTGGATGCTATGAAAACTGCCAATCTTACAAACTGGGATCTTGATCTGACTACTGGAAATGGTCAAGTACACCAGCATTTTCTGGCAAACTTGGGCATACACGTAAAAGATGAGATTTATACTTTTACACTTGATGAAGTATTCAATTACGTAATTGATACTGAAAAAAGAAGGCTTTTAAAGGCATTTGTAGAATTAATAGGTTCAGATGAACCAAATAGATTAAAATTCATTGAGTTTAAACTGGAAATTAAGGAAAGAATATTTACGATATCTGCCGGTTTCAGAGTTAAAACTGATACAAATGGTAAGCCAATTTTCTGTTATGGTACAGCCCAGGATATAAGTAGACTTAAAGAAGCTGAAGATGAGCTACAGGAATATCGAGAAAATTTAGAATCTCTAATTGAAATCCGAACTCAAGAGCTTATTAGCAGTCGTTCTCACCTTCAGGATGCTCTTGAACTTGCTCAACTCGGGACCTGGGAAATTGATGTTATGGATAAGCCAGGAGTCTTTGTTGGTAGCAATATGTCACAAAATATTATAGGCATAAGTTCTCCTAATCTGAAGACTGAAGACTATATGAAACTTATTCATCCTGAGGATTTAGATTGTTATTTTGAAAGTCAGAAGAGTGCGGTTGAGGCTAAGCCAGGAGATAAACTTGAGAATATTGAATATAGAATAATCAAACCAGATGGAGAAATAGCACATTTATACATTTCAACAAAGGTTCTTCATGATGATGAAGGAAATCTGGTTAAACTGTATGGAAATATTCAGGATATCACTCCGATTAAGAAGGCTCAGGAAGAGAAGGACAGGCTTACCAAATTAATAGAGAGTTCATCTGATATCATATGTCTTATTAATAAGGATAAGACCATAGAATATATGAATAAAGCTGGAATGGATTTTTATGGTTTAAGTAGCCAGGATAATCTTAAAGGGCAATCTATTTCGCGTTTTCAACCTAATAATTCTGTTAGTAGAAACCCTGAAATTTGGGAAACTATTGAAAAAGAAGGTTTCTGGATGGGAGAGAACGTGGAGTTGAAGCATGATGGAACTGAGTTTCCTGTTTCACAGCTAATAATGGCTCATTATAATCGTGATGGCCAGCTTGATTGTTATTCTACAGTTATTCGAGATATATCTATGCAGAAAAAGATTGAAGAAGAATTGAGGTATAAAAATCATGAGTTGGATACTTTTGTTTATAAAGCAAGTCATGATTTGAAAGGCCCAATTACCTCTTTGATCGGGTTATATACATTGGTGAAGTATGATATTACCGATGAACAGTCTTTAGAGTATTTCCAACGTTACAATACACAAATTAACAGGTTAAATGATTTGTTAAATGACTTGTTAAGTCTAACTAAAATAAAAGATAAGAAAGCAGAGAGGTCTGCTATTGATCTTGAAAATGAAGTCTATGAATTTATTGATACTTATGAAGATAAATCAGCAAATTCTGACTTGAAATTTAATGTCGACATTGACAATAATCTTGTTATCTATTCTGATAAGCTATTAATCAGAACAATTCTTCAAAATCTTATTGAAAATGCTGTTAAATATTCTGATACCAGTAAACCTGATCCTTATGTTGCAATTAAAGCTAAGGTTTGTGATTCCTGGTTAACTATTGAGGTCTCTGATAATGGAATAGGTATTGAAGCTGAGCATCAAAAGAATATTTATAATATGTTTTATCGAGCCACTGAAAATAGTACAGGTTCAGGATTAGGGTTATATCTTTTGAAAAACGCAGTAGATAAATTAAATGGGCAGTTAAAACTTAAGAGTTCACCTGGTGTAGGAACCACATTTAATTTGAAAATTCCGTCGGTTATAAAAGAAGAGCCTACTTTTTCCCAAGTGAGCGGATAAAATCAAAGAAATCAGCTCTTTCTTTTTTATCAGAAATTATAGATTTCGTTGTGTTGAGGAAGTCCGTAAACTTCATTTTTGGTTTCGATTTAGAATCCGCTTTATTAGACTTGATTGTTGGTTTATTTTCGGGTGTTTTCGGTTGTGAAACCTGTTTTGTAGGAGCGTCAATAGCAGACGGTTTTCCATCAGCTAAATGATCAGCTTTTGTGAAGGATTTTTTTGCTGCTTCCTTTCTACCAAGTTTTTCTTCTACTAACCCTTTGTTGTTATAAGATATGGCATCATCAGGGTCAAGTTCAATCGCCTTATTATAATCTTTTATAGCACCTTCCAGATCGCCTAATCTATCTTTAATAAATGCTCGTGAAGAATATCTGTAAGGGTTTTCGGGGTCAAGTTCAGCAGCCAGGTCAAGATCCTTCATGGCAGCCTCCGTGTTTTGATTTAGAAAATGAGCTAAAGCTCTTTCACTAATCATTGAAGGACTGTTTGTCAGTTCAACAATTTTGTCAAAATCAGAAACTGCTTGTTTAAACTTCCCTGTTCTTGAATATGCTTTTGCCCTGTTATATAAAACATTAGTGTTTTCAGGGGTTTCAATTAACAAATTATTAAACAGGCCAATTGCCTCCTCATATTTTTCTTCCTTACACAATTGTATGCCTTTTGCTAAACTATCCTCCTGATTCATGACTAATTGATCATTTTAACTCGCTTCGTTCTTTTCTTTCTCTTGTGCTTTTTTGAATCGTAAAGCTTTTTCCTGGTTTTTGGCTTTACAACATAAATGGTACTTCCAGAATCATTAGACTTACAAGAAGTAACACCTGTTGATAAGCCAATGATTATAATGCAAGTAGCCAAAAAACTAGAAAACAAACTTGTTTTTAATTTAATACCCATTCGGAAAGCTGGTTGTTACAAATTTTCTTAATTATTTATAAATAAAATAGTTCTTCTAATGTAGAACAACTTGCAAATATGTCAAATCAAAGTTTTTAAAAGAAGATATCATTTTATATAAATGTACATATGTTCTTTTTATGAACTAATTACCTAGATTAATCTAATTCTTACAACGATAATTAGTAAAAAAACCGGCTTTTGCCGGTTTCAAAATTTTAGTTTACTGGATACCAGGTTTGTGTTCGGTATAGAAAAGCGAGATAACCTCTGACCTTCAGTGTCTTGCCTTCTCTCCAGATTTTGCAACGGTAGACACTACCATTTTCCGGGTCAAGGATTGTGCCGTCACCATATTCACCATCACCGTTTTTTTCAAGGTCTTTAATAATCACCATACCCTGAATTGGCTTCATATATCTCGGATCATCTGTTTCACATTCCTCACACTTGGCATTTTTTCTATCCTCATTAAGGATTTCTACCACCTTTCCATAAATTTTATTTCCTTCCTCGTAAATAGTTACGATAGATTTTGGCTCACCAGTTTCATCATCAATTGTCTTCCATTTGCCTATAACTTGTGCAGAAATAGTCTGAAACCCACCAAGAAGAATAATTAATAGTAAAAAATTTCGCATAGATAATTGAAGTTGTTTTATTAGTTTTTAAGAAACGAATCAATCACTAAAATAGTTTATAATAAATCTATTTTCTATAAATGGGAGTAAAAAAAAACTCCGGTGTTGACCGGAGTTTTTTTATTTATTTTTCAGCTTTTGCTGTTTCTGTTATTTTGACTTCAACTTTCTCGATTTTATGATCCAAGTCTGAAGTGTGATGATCTTTCAAAGAAATGTATGGTGCAATTACCAATGCTACAATAGACATTAACTTGATAAGAATGTTCATTGAAGGACCTGATGTATCTTTAAATGGATCACCAACAGTATCACCGGTAACTGAAGCTTTATGAGCATCAGAGCCTTTATATTCCATTTTCCCATTTATTTCAACTCCTTTTTCAAATGATTTTTTAGCGTTATCCCATGCTCCACCAGCATTATTCTGGAAAATTCCCATTAATACTCCACTTACTGTTGTTCCGGCTAATACACCTCCAAGTACTTCAGGACCAAATGCTACTCCTACAATAATCGGAGTTAATAAGGCAATGGCTCCAGGTAGAATCATTTCACGAATAGAAGCTTTTGTCGAGATTTCAACGCATTTGTCATACTCAGGCTCTTGCTTATATTCCATGATTCCTGGAATTTCCTTGAATTGTCTTCTAACCTCATTAACCATATCCATTGCAGCTCTACCAACGGCAGCAATTGCCAGCGATGAAAAGATAAAAGGTATCATTGCTCCAATGAAAAGACCTGATAAAACATCAGCCTTGTAAATGTCTATTGAGTTAATTCCTGCAATACCTACATAAGCAGCAAATAATGCTAATGCAGTCAAAGCTGCAGAAGCAATAGCAAACCCTTTTCCTGTAGCCGCAGTTGTATTACCAACAGCATCTAAAATATCAGTACGGCCACGAACTCCTTCAGGTAAACCACTCATTTCTGCAATACCACCTGCGTTATCTGCAATAGGACCAAAAGCATCAATAGCTAACTGCATAGCCGTTGTCGCCATCATACCTGCAGCTGCGATACCCACACCATAAAGACCGGCAAAATGATATGATCCATAAATACCGCATGCAAGAATAATAATTGGAAGGAATGTTGACTCCATACCAACTGAAAGTCCACCAATAACATTTGTTGCGTGACCAGTAGAAGATTGCTTTATTATTGAATTAACAGGTTTTTTACCCATTGATGTATAATACTCAGTAACAATACTCATTAGAGCACCTACAACCAATCCGGTAACTACCGCATAGAAAATACCCATTTTAGTGAATCCTGCAGAACCTTCTCTCATCAAGGTTAGTTCACCCTCAGGCAATAACCAGTTAATAATGAAGTATGAAGCTCCAACTGTTAATATAATTGAAACCCAGTTACCAAGGTTTAAAGCATTCTGAACACTGCTGTTTTCATCTTTAATTCGGACTAGTTGAGCTCCGATAATTGAAAATATAATACCAACTCCACCAATAACCATTGGCAATAAAATAGGAGCGATACCACCAACAGCATCATCTGATTGAATTTCACGGCCTAATACCATTGTAGCAAGAATTGTTGCTACATAAGAACCAAATAGATCAGCGCCCATTCCGGCAACGTCACCTACATTGTCTCCAACGTTATCTGCAATAGTAGCAGGGTTTCTTGGATCATCCTCCGGAATACCTGCTTCAACCTTACCAACAAGGTCAGCTCCAACATCTGCAGCTTTAGTGTAAATTCCACCGCCAACACGAGCAAAAAGAGCAATACTTTCAGCTCCCAGTGAGAATCCTGCTAATACCTCAAGGGCAGTTTCCATTTCTATTCCATTGGCACTTCCACCATTAGAAAGAACATAATAATTATAAAATATGATGAATAAGCTTCCCAGACCAAGAATTGCAAGTCCTGCAACACCCAGACCCATTACTGTACCTCCTGTAAAAGATACATTTAATGCCTTTTTTAAAGAAGTTTTTGCTGCCTCAGTGGTACGTACATTTGCTTTTGTAGCTATACGCATTCCAATAAAACCAGCCAGAGCAGAGAAAAAAGCTCCAATTAAAAATGCAACAGCAATAACCCAGTCAGAGTTTTCAACCAAACTTCCTGAATAAGCCAGTAAACTACCTACAATGACTGCAAAAATTGCCAGTACTTTCCACTCTGCTTTTAAAAATGCCATTGCTCCCTCAGCGATATAACCCGCTAATTTTTGCATTTTATCATCTCCGGCTGCTTGCTTGTTTACCCATGTAGCCTTTATGTACATAACTAAAAGGCCCAGTATACCAAGCGCCGGCACCACGTAAATAATGTTACTCATATCGTTTTAGTTGGATTAGTTAAAAAGTTTAAGATTCACAAATATATAAGATGAGTTGAGAATAGAAAACAAAATTTTATTTTCTATAGAGACTTTAAAAGCCAAATTTTTGCAAATAATAAAAAAAAGCTGCTCAATTTGAACAGCTTTTTCACAGATTAAAAATTAATATATCTTATATGTTTCTACCGTTGTAGATATGGTTTAAAAATTCCTTCTTTTTATCTTCATTAAGGAATTTTCCACTGTAATGGGTTGTAATTGTTGATGAGTTAGTATCATTTACACCACGTGATGAAATGCACATATGATCGGCATCGATTACCACAGCTACATCCTCGGTATTTAAAACTTCTTTTAACTCATTTGCAATCTGAACAGTCATTCTTTCCTGTACCTGAGGCCTTTTTGCATAATATTGAACTATTCTGTTCAATTTGCTTAATCCGATAACATTGCCATTTGAGATATATGCCACATGAGCATGGCCATAAATTGGAACAAAATGATGCTCGCAATTTGAATGAAAAGTGATATTCTTTTCAACAAGCATTTCCTGATATCTGAATTTATTTTCAAATAATGTAATATCAGGCTTATTCTCAGGGTTCAATCCACTGAATATTTCCTTAACGTACATTTTAGCAACTCTTCTAGGGGTGCCCTGAAGGCTGTCATCATTAAGGTCAAGACCAAGGATTGTCATAATTTCTTTGAAGTGCTTTTCGATAAGTTCAATTTTAAGCTCATCATCTTTATCAAAAGCATCTGCTCTCATTGGAGTTTCCAGTGATGTTCCTACATGTTCATCACCAATGTCATCTATCTTTCTTGTTATTTTTTCGTCAAGCTGGGATTTCAACGAAGTTTCTCGGTGTTTCATATAATCTGACTGTTAGATCAAGTTTTTCATCAATTTCTTTTCTTAAAATATTCCAAATAACCACAGCAATGTTTTCTGCTGTTGGGTTAATATCTCGAAAGTCTTCGACATCGAGATTAAGGTTCTTGTGATCATATCTTTTTAAAATTTTATCTTTTATAATATCACTTAATTTCTTCATATCATAAACGTAACCAGTCTCAGGATCAGGCTCGCCTACTAACTTTACTACTAACTCGTAGTTGTGACCATGATAGTTCGGATTGTTACACTTTCCAAAAACCTCATTGTTCTTTTCGTCACTCCAATTTCGATTATATAAACGGTGAGCAGCGTTAAAGTGTTCCTTTCTATATACGGCTATTTTCATTATTTCTATTTTTTATAAACTCCAATCTAAAAATTTTGTTTAACATTTTAACAAATAGATTAAACAAAAAATGCAGATAACAGACGTTGCAATAATTGGAAGTGGTTTGTCATCATTAGTCTCAGCAGCCTTATTGGCTAATGAGGGAGTAAAAGTAACTATTTTTGAACGAAATTACTTGCCGGGTGGTTGTACAAGTTCTTATTGGAGAAAAGGATATACTTTTGATAGTGGGGCTACAACAATAGTTGGGTTTGATAAGGGAATGCCGATGCAGATTTTTTCAGAACGAACCGGGATAGAATTTAATCTTCGTAAACTTGATCCACCTATGGAAGTTCACCTTCCTGATAATGAGGTTTTAACGCGATATAATAATATTGAAGAGTGGGTTGATCAGACGATTAATTATTGGGGTGATAAACCAGGCTTGAAGGAGTTTTGGAAAGAAATGTACAGGGTAAGTCAGTTAGTCTGGAAGATCAGTGGTCAACAAACACATTTTCCACCATCAAAAACGAAAGATCTGTTAAAACTGATAGGGAATTTTCAACCTGGTCAACTACGATTGATTCCGGAAGTTTTTAAAAATGTCCAAAGTGAAATTGATAAATACAATTTGAATGATCTAAAATATTTCAAAACATTTATTGACGAGCAACTTTTGATATCTGCACAAAATCATGCTTCTGAGGTAAACAAGCCTTTTGGTGCAGCAGCTTTATGTTATACAAATTATACAAACTATTATTCCGATGGAGGTCTGATGGGGTTAATACAACCCATTTTGGATTATCTGGAAGGAAAAGGGTGTGAATTAATTTTTCGAAACCCTGTAGAGAAAATAACCAAGTCGAATGGGGGGTATTTTATTAGTTCAAAAAACGGAATCTATCAATCAAAATATCTGATTTCCGGAATACCTGTGAACAATACTGAAAAAATCATTGATTTTAATCTTAACGCTTCAAATAAGTCAAAAATTCTTTCTTCAGAAAAGCTCTACAGCGCATTTCAAATGGGTATCGGGTTTAAGGGGAAATTAAATTCTTCAGCAATACATCATCAAATAATATTAGAAGAACCAATTGCTGAGTTAGATGCTGATTCATTTTTTTTATCAGTTAATCATCCGGAAGATTTGACCAGAGCACCAGAAGGACATAGTGTAGCTAATATTAGCATGCATATCAGAAACCCTGAGAAAACCAGATTTGATAAGGATAAGGTGGTTAAAAGAGTTTTAAAAGAGTTGCAAATTAGAAACCTTATTGATGAAGCATCCGTTGATTACCTTCATAGTTCAACCCAGTTTAGTTGGGAAAAGTGGACGGGCAGGGCATTCGGCTTTGTGGGAGGTTATCCTCAGTATTTTTCTATAAAACCCTGGCAGATGATTGATTCGAGAATAGACGGGGATAAAGCATACCAATGTGGAGATTCCACATATCCGGGGCAGGGTATCCCGGGTGTAGCACTAAGTGGTATAATTGCATTTGAGAAATTAAGATCTGACTGGCTTTGAAATAATCTCGTTTCACTATTTGGCCTAATTAATTGGTGATATTTTTGATAAAATGATCATAAAGTGATTCATTATTTTTCAAAATTGTATATTTGTAAACCAAACTTTAATAGGAGGAAATTTTGACTTTCGAAGAATTTAGTTCCAAAATAGATCTATACAAGCATCAAAACAAGAAGATATTTACCTCTTCTAGTTTTCAAACTCACAGTTTAGTGATGCTTCACATGATCAGTCGAATTGATAATACTATTCCTGTATTTTTCATTAATACTGGTTATCACTTTCCGGAGACATTAAGTTTCAGGGACCAAATAGCAAATGAATTTGGTTTGAATGTAATAGATATCAAGTCGACAACTCCCAAAATAATGCAAAAAGATGCTAATGGACGGTTGTTGTTTACCAGTGATCCTGATCATTGCTGCTATTTGAACAAGGTACAGCCTATGGAGCCACTTCTATTGGAGTATGATGTTTGGATAAACGGTGTAAGAGGAGATCAATCTGCAGTAAGAAAGGCGATGACGGTAGAGCAGCCGGCACCTTCAGGGGCAATTCGATTTCATCCTATGCTTGATTGGTCAATGCGGGATATTTTTGCATATATCAAAGAACATGACCTTCCAAGGCATCCATTAGATGCAAAAGGCTACAGTAGTATCGGATGCGAACCATGTACCAGAAAACCAGATCCTGAAATGCACGAAAGAGAATCGAGATGGTTCGGCATGAAAAAAGTTGAGTGTGGACTACATACTGAGCTCGTTAAAAAATAAATCTATAATTACCATACTATACCATGCGAATACTAATAACAGGTGGTGCAGGCTATATTGGGTCGGCACTGACTTCTTCATTAATGGAAAGAAATGATGTTGATGAAGTAATAATTTACGATAATTTATCTAAGCAGAATTATAATTTTTTTCTAGGCCATACTTATGCAAACAAGGAAAAACTGAAATTTATTCAGGGTGATTTACTTGACTCAAGAAGCTTGAAGAAAGCTCTTGTTGGGGTTGATATTGTTTATCACCTTGCAGCAAAAGTAACTACCCCATTTGCTAATTCTGATCCGCATATTTTTGAGCAAGTCAATCACTGGGGTACCGCAGAACTTGTTTATGCTTTAGAAGAAAGTAGTGTTAAAAAGCTGATTTATGCTGGTAGTACTTCCGTATATGGCTCTTCTAAAAAGGAAGTTACAGAAAAGACAATTCCTAATCCACGAACCTTTTATGGGATTTCTAAAATGAGAGGAGAGGAGCACGTCCAAAGACTGGTTGATAAAATGGATACCTATATTCTGAGATGTGGAAACGTATATGGATATAACAAGTCAATGAGATTTGATGCAGTAATAAACAGATTTATGTTTGAAGCCAATTGCAATGGTAGAATTACTATTCATGGTAATGGAAAACAGGGTAGGGCATTTATTCATGTTGATCTACTTACTAAAGTATTGGAAGAAATTGCTGTGAATGATGTTGAAAAAGGGACTTATAATGTAGTAGACAGGAATTTGTCTGTTTTGGACTTGGTTGATGTAGTTAAGGAAATATATCCTGATCTTGAGTATTTATTTATCAACCAGCATTTGACGTTAAGGGAATTGAGGGTGTCCTCTGAGTCTTCGCTTAGAAACCATATTGATTATACAAATAACAGATCTTTGAGGGAAGAACTGATAGATTTTAAAGATCGGTTTTCATTTTAATTAACATGTGTATATTGACTGATTTTGTTTAAATCAAATATTGTATGACCATGTTTATCAGTATAGTAAGTGGGTACAAATCTACAACCAAACTCTACTTCATCAGAAGTGTAAGAGAATCGTTGGTGAACATGCTCACTATAGGTGTCATCAAAAGCTTTGAAATGTATAAGTATTTCAAATTCAAAGTTTTCCTTATTTGAAATATCATACCCATATAAGGGACTATCCTGATCTATTTCATGCACGATGGTCCAGTTAAGTGGGAAAAATAAAATGTATTTTCTCTCGAGTTTTAAGTTATAAAAATTGAAAACAGGTCCATTGGGGCCTGTTTCTTTTTTTTGCATTATCACTTCAATTTGAGCCTCCATTAAAGCATTATTTTTGAGATTGCCAATTCTAAATTGAAGCATTCGTTTGTTATCCTTATCAACAATTAAAGCATTTTTACTGAATAGAATTTTAGCCTTTGGACGCGAAAACCGACTATACAGAAGACCTGTGGCAATAGCAAACATCATGAACCCCAAAAACGCTTCAAAACTTGCAATGATATTCGTTGTCAACCCAACTGGATGCAGGGCTCCATATCCAACGGTTGTAAAGGTTTGAAAACTAAAGAAATAAGCAATTAATAAAGGATTGGTAGTGGTTAGCGTATCAGTACCTCCAATATGGTCAACGCCAATATATAAGTAAATTAAGGCAAAGATTAAGTTAATAAAGGAGTAACCTAGAATTAGCATAAGAAAGAAAACTGACCATTTTAAATTGATCAACCATTCAAAAGTGCTAATAAGTATATAAGTTCTGCCCAGACGCTTTACATTGAAACTACCATCTTTATTAATGGTTCTACCTGCTCGAAATTGAGGGTTAGTTCCTGTTCCCGGATCTCTGCGTTTGTTTAAAGCCATAAAATTTTGTGTTAATCAAATTTATTCTGAATAACTCTCAATAGCAAGGTAAAAGCTGGAGTAAGTCAAGAGGTAAACTAACTCTAAAAAAAATTTTGTTTAATTATGACTATACATTTAATAGATTATTTGTCATAAATATCATATTCATAAAGAATATTCAAATCAATTTTCTATTGTTAACCAAATAGTCAGATTTTTTGACTGATTGTTTATGATTTAATAGATTATTTAGGCTTAAGATTGTTAGGGAGATCATTTTTTGAAGGGTTGAAAAATGCCGAATCTTGGGTATTGACTTAAATATTACTGTTTACTACCTTTATGCATCACCTCATAAGAGCGTCAACTAGTGCCTAATCTAGAAATTTGAATTGTTGTAAAAAAGATAATCAATATAGATAATTAATGATTAATCTTTTGAATAATGAAATTATCAACTTCAATATAACGCAGTTGGTTTAACTGCCTGTATTTCACCTCTCTAAATCCTTTTATAACCGGTTGAATATTCAATTTGGCAGGCAATTGAAGTATGTAGACCTAAAAACTACTTATCATGGCTAAATTTAATGGAGAGTCTTTGAAAATGATGACTGAGGTACAATCTGAGGTTGAATCAGATTTATTAAACATGGAAAATGTTGTTGGTGTAGCCTTAGGAAACAAAATCAAAAATGGAATTGAAAAAGAAAGTGACCAGGTAATGACAGTCTTTGTTGACCAGAAGCTACCGGAAGACTCACTTACTTCAAGTCAGGTTATTCAAAAAGAATATAATGGCGTAAAAACGGATGTTGTGGAGATCGGGGAGGTTTTCGCAGGTTTTATTGATCCAAATACTGGTGTTGAGGTATCTGTGGATGTGGATAATCATGTTGGACAACAGGAGGATATTCTTGAGGATGTTATTCAGGCTGGAGCAGCTTCAAACTTAAAAAATAGAATCAGACCAGCCAAGGGAGGCTATAGTTGTGGTCATTATAAAGTTACAGCCGGGACAATTGCAACTTGTTGTTATGACCTTACTCCTTTTCCTGGAATACCATCTAAATATTATTTGTTAAGTAATAACCACGTTATTGCTAACTCAAACAATTGTCGAATCGGAGATCCAATTCTTCAGCCGGGAAGAGTTGATGGTGGTACTTATCCAAGGGATGTGATTGCCAGATTGAGCAGATATATTCCAATTAAATTTATCACTTCCACAAGTCAGCCATATAATTATGTTGATGCTGCTATTGGAGAAGGTAATTTTCAGGATCTCGATAGAGAAATCTATTGGCAGGGATGTGTTAAAAAGCTATATGATGCACCAAAAATAGGTGAGATTGTTCAAAAAACAGGTCGTACCACAGGGTTTACTACCGGAAAAATCACTAATATAAATGCAACAGTAAATGTTAACTACGGTAGTGGTCGAGTAGCAAAATTCTGTAAACAAATAGTAACAAGTAGAATGAGTGCTCCCGGAGATTCTGGTAGTTTAATTATGGATCGTGAAGAAAATGCTGTAGGTCTGCTATTTGCCGGCTCTAGCACCAGAACGATAGTGAATAATATCTTATTTGTTCAGTCATTACTGAAAATTAGATTAAGCGAAAAATAGTCTGTTTATAATTGTATGGGTCAGAATACTTCTTCAGTATTCTGACCTGTTTTAAATGATAAAAATATTATGGCAAATGATATAGAAAAAGCTCTGGCCAAAGCATCAAGCTGGGTAGATAACATTGATGGTGTTGAAGGAGTAGCACAAGGACTAAAAAATGGAAAAGATTGTATTACAGTCTTCATTTCTAACGACGAAGTGCAAAGTAAGCTACCTAAAGAACTTGACGGATATGCAATTGTAGTTGAAAATACCGGTCAGTTTATGGCTGAAGATGGAATAGAATAATACCATTAAAATAGTGCCGTAAATTTGATTCAATATTCTATTGGCAGACCTCAATTTTGAAGTGATTATTCAGCTATTGTTCCTCTAAACCTACAAATTCAAGTGATTCAGGAATAATCGAGCAATACTTATTATATTTTTCTCTTTCCGAATAAGGGTATCTTAGTACTATAAAAACAGCTTCGAATTGATGTTCATCATTAGGTCTGTTTATTTGCTTGGCATAATAAATTGTTGAGTCTGGGTATAAACCGGAGATTACATACCAGTTTTCTTTGAATACTTTATAGGTGATTTTCCCACCGTCATTTTCAAAGTAGTTTTTTCTTGATTTATAGGCTTCTTCATATCCGTTAAAATTTGTAGTTCGATAGATACCAAGAGTAAAAGATGAATCAGAGTTATAAAAATTTCTTCCATCTCCAGACTGTGAAGGAGGACCCATACTCATGAAAGAAGGGTAGTAACAGATATATTTATTAGACTTATTATGATATTTCTTAAGCGAAGAATCCTGAAAGGAGAAAATACCAATAGTAAGAATTGTTAGAATTATTATAGGTAAGTATCTCATTAACCAATAGATATTGTTTTTTGAATATTGTAACCTGAAAATTAAATATTGATTAGGCTTTAATTCAAGGTGAAAACTAATGGAATTGTTATTTCTACTTTAGTTGGTTTATCATCCTTTTGTCCCGGAATCCAATAGGGAGAACTTTGAAGTACTCTAATTGCTTCTTCGTCACATCCTGCCCCAATACCTCTCAAAACTCTATGATTGATCGCCTTACCATTGGTATCTATTACAAAGGCTACATATACTCTACCTTGTATTCCCATTCTTCTTGCTGCCGGGGGGTAGACCATGTTTTGTGAAATGTATTGGTAAAAGGTATCTATTCCTCCTTGTGGGTATGGGCTTAAAATTTCATCCTCGAGTTCACGAATCTTATTTTCTATTTTGAAATAAAAATTCTGGCTGTATTTTTTTTCGTTTTGGAAAGCAGGAGACCAGTTGTCTAAGGATAGAACCATTTCTTTGATGAGTTTTTCATCTTCATTTTTAGGTTCCCTGTCATTAACCAGCAAGTTTTCGATATTCCCTTCTGTATCGATAGAAAAAGTGATAAGGTAGCTAAATTCCTCTCCTAGCTTATTAAAATAGCTTTTCTCTTTTAATTTATTGTTGATATCAATGTAAAATTGATTGATGTCACTTTTATACATTGCAGAGTTTTGAAATACAGATATTTCATTCCATATATCCTTTGGATCAATGCTATTTGTAGTTTTATCAATTAGGTTAAAATCTAAACTTCCGAGGTTATAAGATTTCTTTTTGAGTTTGATTTGATCAGGGGCATTTTTCTCATAGCTTACAATATTGTTACCATATTGGATATGTGATATGGTGATGATATCATAAGAATCCATTCTGAAAGTTGCAAATCCTGATTCATCACTTATTTTAGGTTTATTACCATTATTAAATAGAAAAATGGCATCGGCAATTGGCGCATTAGTTTCTGCGTCTATTAATTGAACCTTTTGTTTTTTTGATTGAGAAAAACCGGTAAAAGTAAGTACAGTTAAAAGTAAAAGAAGAGTTCTCATGTTTTTAGATTGGTAGATTATTCCTGATTAAACAGTGTTAAGTATTTTGGTGATAGAAAAATATGGTTGAAACTTTAAAACTAGTGTATCTGGAGAAATTGAACAAATTTAGATAGTAAAAGTCCGGTTTGTTATTAATCGTATTATTCAATGGTAAAGACTGATCTGGTTTTTTTATTGCTAGTCATGTTTCAGGTGATTTTTTAATTATAATACACCGACTAAGATTTCATTTTGATTAAATATAACTTTCTGTATTTTTGGCACTTATTAATTGAGGTGCATATTTTTAATACCTCATTTGAATATTTTAATTTTTTAAAAATTTTACACTATGTTAAAGAAAAGCTATTTTTTAATTTTTGCATGTCTGTTTGTATTTGGTCTTGCCTCATGTGGTAATGAAGAGGTTGTAAATTCACCTTTGATAGGTACAAAATGGATTGAATCAAAAATGGTTTCCGAAAATTGTGATGATCCAGAATTAAACGAGATTGATGATACAGGATGTTCTGATGGATTCTGTCAAAATCTAACTTTTACTCAGAGTACAATAATTCATGAATTTGTGGAGAATGGTCAAGCTACTGTAGATGACGGTCCGGGGTTACCATATGAAAGTGATGGAACTTATATTTATGCTGATGGAGAGAAATTCAAATACAAGATAGAAGGGGATAAATTAACAATTTATTTTGATAGTAAATCAGAGGGAGATGCTTGTGATGAATATGTAGTTTTTGTTGCTGAGAATTAATATTCATTCAAAATATTTTAATTTAAGATAATTAGAAAAGGTTTGAGATTACTTCTCAAACCTTTTTTATTGTATTTTTTTTTGCGAAAAATAGGAATGGAGGTAGTTAATATATGAAGTTGAAATTGCACTTTGTATTATTCCGATAAAGTGCAGTGTTACAAATAATTACAGTTGTATTTTTTTTGATTAATTATTTAATATTTCTAGATTTGTGAATCTTTTGAGCAATCAATTTTTTTAACTAGGATATCAACATATTAAAATGAGAAAAAAATATTTTTTCAATATTGTATTATCTTTAATAACCTTTTTCAATCTTTATTCTCAGGATTATCCATATAGTTTAACATTTAAAGAATTAACTGTTAATTCAGAATGTTTTGGTCCTTCAGCTATTTTTGGAATAAACCTTTATGTTGATGGAGAAATTGTTTTTCAACAAACACAATCATTGACAGATAATGTTCCATTTAATTTGAATGTTTTAAAAAGGGGTAATACTGATAATGTAATTGAAGTAAAATTAGTTTTGTTAACCAGTGCTGTTTTAGGTTGTTCAAGTGATAATACTATAGAGTTTGTAGATTATATTGATTTAAGAGAATTACCTCCTTTACAAACTAACCAAGGTACAGTTTCTACTGAACTAGTATATATATCCAATACGGCTAGCATAACTTATAATTTCTTTTATCAAATTCCTGAACCAAAGGTTTCTCTGGATGGAAGTCAATCTAATTATTGCTTAAATGAATCATTAAGTATTAGGAATGAACTTTTATCACCTAATTATGTAGGGTTAGGAATAAAGTATATTTACAATATTAATGGTCAAACGACAAAGGTGCCAATTGATAATCCTGATTATTGTGGTGATGAAATAAAAAAATGTGACCCTGGATATCTGGAAGATATTGGACAGGAACCAGCAGCTTGTTGTTCTTATCCGCAAACAATTTATGAAGACAGGATTGTTTATAATGAATTTAAAACAATTGATTTAACTCAATTTTATCCACAATCGGGTCAATTGATTAAAGTTAATTCGCAATTAATCAAAGATATGTTTTCAGATTTGGGAGAATCAATTTCTGAAAATGCAATAATAACAATTAAGGCCGAATTACATGGTGGAACAGTGGGTAAAAGATATGAAATTAATGTAGGTACATTTATGTTATCACCTCAAGGACCTGAGTTTAATATTACCAAGTTAGGAGATGCTTGTGCTGATTCATTAAAAGGAGGAGGAGGTATTGAAGTTCAGGTAACTAAACCTACCGTAAATAACACTTATGTTGCCTGGGTATTGCCAGATGGGCAAAGTCTTCAATTAAATGCAAGTGATACCATTGGGTTTATTAAATCAGATATTAAGACTGTTGAGTTAAATGGAATTAATGAAAATATAATAAATGATCTAAAATTAGGCAATAATACGGTCTATGTTACAAATGGAGGAGGTTCTAGAGGGTTTTGTTACAATCCTGATCAAACTCAACAAGTATCGATAGAAACCGTTACTTCCCCTGAAATTTCATACCTGAGTTTTGATTCGGTAACCTGTAATTCAATGCAAGACGCCAGTATTGATGTTGGATTTACAGGAGGCTCATGGGAGAGCTATACCTATAGTTTTTCAAAAGCCGGGACCTTGCTACATAGTGAAGAAGTTGATTTATTAGGTCAATACCCTATTGATACTGTACAGGTTTGGCAATGTTCCTGGCTAGTAGATCCTAAAACGAATATGTTATATGAGGATTGTGGGTATTCTGATTCAATTATATATGAAGATTATAATAGGAATTTTGATATTGCAAACCTGTCTGGGGGAACTTATGATTTATTAATTCAGGATAAGTGCGGTTCTAAAATTAATAATACTATCAACATTTTCGAACCAGAAGACATAACCTCATCTGCTTCTTCTGTTGATCTTACATGCTTCAATGAAAAAGATGGAAAGATCAATATATCTTCTATTCAAAATGGAAGTTTTGAGTATGCTGTAGTGTTAAAAAACTCTCTTGGTAATGTAATTGATTCAAGTTACACTCAAGCTAATAGTAAGCTTTATGAATCTCTAGATGCCGGACAGTATGAATATACTATTTACGATGCTAAAAACCCTCAATGTGCTACTGTTACAGAAGCTTTTGATTTAAAACCTGCAACTCCATTAACTGCTGATATCATTGACTTTGATAGTGTTTCTTGTTTTGGTTTGGCTGATGGATTTATTGAAATCCAAGCTTCAGGAGGATCATTAGATTATAAATTTGAAGTGACCGATCTGACAGCAGGAAATTTATTCGTTTCTAATGATAATAGCCTGATTTCCGGTTTGTCAGGTGGTGATTACAGGATTATTCTTAAAAATGAAAATAATTATTGCTCTGACCAAACAGAGGTTTCGCCTTCTTTTAATATTTATGAACCAGCTGAAATTTCTATAGCATTGGACATAGATAGCATTACTTGCTTTGGTGATGATGATGCCCGAATTACAGCAAGTGTTTCCGGTGGTGCTGAAAACTTTAGTTATAATTGGTTGAGAACCAATGCTGGTGTTGAATCTCCAATGGGAATTAACAATTCTGAAATCCAAAATTTATATGCTGCTGATTATCGACTAATTGTTACAGATGGAAATAATTGTGATAAGGTTTCAGAAACAATAACTATCATTAACCCTTCCCAATTACTCTTCGATCAACTTGAAGCGTTGCCTGTATCTTGTTTTGGTTTTAATGATGGTAGCTTAAATGTATTAGCATCAGGAGGCTGGGGTGGATATAATTATCAGTTTAAAACAGCTAATGAACCAGAGACTGCCTTTAAGCCATTAGATTCAACCTTAGAATTACCTGGAGGTTTATATGATGTGCGTGTTACTGATGAAGGTAATTGTATTTTGCAGACTCAAAATTCATTAGAAGTTAAGGAGGCTTCTTCAGCACTAACATTCCAGCGAAACTTACAAGACTTTAATGGATTTGAGATTGCCTGTGCCGGAGAAAACTCTGGAACTATTGATTACACAGTTTCTGGTGGACAGTCAGGTCCTTCAGGAGAATATACTTTTAAAACTGCTGTGCTTGGCACAGTTCAATCAACCGGAAGTCTTGCCGGATTAAGTGCCGGACAACATATCATTGAAATTATTGACCAGTATAACTGTACCTTAAAAGACACAGTATTACTTTCAGAACCTGCTCCACTAGTGTTAGCTTCATTAGAAACAGTTGATGTTAAATGTTTCGGTATAGATAATGGTGAAATAACATTTTCAGTTTCTGGCGGTGTACCAAGTTATAATTATATGGTTAATGGTGAAAATATAACACCTTCAAACGAAATAATTAATAAAACAGGTTTAGGTCAAGGTGATCATATAATTGATGTAGTTGATGCTAATAGTTGTTTGTTAAGTGAAACGATAACTATTAATTCATTAAATCCGCCAATTGAAACAAATATCACAGCTCTAGATATAAGCTGTTTTAATGCGAATGATGGTCAAATTAATATAACCTCAAATGGAGGTGTTTCACCATATACTTATTCAGTTAATGGAAATGTATTACCTGGATCTATGATAGATGGGTTAACAGCAGGAGAGTATATAATCTTATTAGAAGATGCCGAAGGGTGTATAAAATATGATACTGTCTCCCTTTCAGAGCCATCAAATATTGATGTTATAGATTTTGTAAAACTCTGCAAGGATCAGCAACTCACTCTTGATCCAATCGCATTTGATCCTGCAGCAACTTATACCTGGACATTACCCGATGGTAGTATTGTTTCAGGATCCGAAGTGTTATTGTCTGAGGCTGGTGAGTATTTTATTAAAGTTGATCAATCTGCTGATTGTATACTGTACGATACCGTGTCTGTAGAAACATCAGAACTTGATTTCAAAGTTAATTTCCTGATGGCCTCGAAGATTAGTACTGAAGATTCTCTTGTAATCGTAGATATTTCTAATCCAAAGCCGGATTCAATCAACTGGTATCTTCCTCAAGGAATTGAGGTTATTGAAGATAATGGCGATAATTTGATATTAGCACCAAGTGCGGTAGGAGAATACTGGTTAAGATTTACTGCATTTGCTGAAGGTTGTTTTGGTGAGCGAATTAAATACTTTACGGTATTAACTCCGGAAGAATTAGCTACAGAAGAAGGCAGATATGTATTAGGGGAAATGGGGTTAAAAGTACTAAAAGTGTATCCAAACCCTGTTAATACAATTTTAAAAATCGAAGGTGAATCATATCAGGAAGATTTTTTAAACCTAAGACTTTATGATTTGAATGGAACAAATATTCAAAATTTCAACCAACAAGTATCTGGGGTTTTTGCAAGAGAAATTGATCTGTCGACTTTAGAACCTGATATATACTTTTTAATTATAGAAACTAAAACAGATCAGATAGCAATAAAGGTTATCAAGGAATAGGTTATCAACTAATGAGAGCATTTTTTATTTTATTTTTTATAATATCCTTTGGGAATTATTTAGTTGCACAAGACTTAGGACAGATCGGTAAAACTGAACCTGTCAAAGTTTCTGGTGGTCTAAACTTCTCAAATATTTACTATAATAGTCTGGGAGGCCCCCAACGAAGAGATCCAAATACTATGTATTTATCAGGGAATCTTGGTTTGAGTATTTACGGCTGGAATATTCCGTTCACTTTCAACTACACTAATCGTCAGGTGAACTTCAGGCAACCGTTTAATCAATTTTCCTTAAATCCATATTATAAATGGGTAAGGCTATACCTGGGAAATCAAAGTATGAGCTTTAGTCCATATTCATTAAATGGACATCTCTTTTTAGGAGCTGGTGCGGAGTTTTCCCCTGGCAAATTCTCTGCTTCTGTAATGTATGGTCGATTTCAAAAAGCGATTGAACCAGATTCAACTAGTTATGGAAATGGTGACTTTGAACGATACGGTGGAGGTGTGAAATTAGGTTACTCTACTGAAAAAGGTGATTATAATTTCAGTGTCTTTCATGGTTATGATGTAGAAAATAGTTTGGATAAATCATTCTGGAATCCGGAACTTTTACCGCAAAAAAACTGGGTTTTCCAGGGAGGTACCACACAAAGATTATTACCTGATGTGTCTCTTCATGTAGAATATGCAAGAAGTATTTTTACAACTTCAGGTAATGTTAAAGATACTACGGAGAATTCTTCTAATGTATCGATAAACCGCAAAGAAGAATTTAGTGCCTATAAGGCCTCTGTTGCTTATAATCAGCAGAAATACTCCTTACAATTGAATTATGAGCGAATAGATCCTGGCTACCGTTCTTATGGGGCATATTTTTTCAATAATGATCTTGAAAATATCACCATTAGCGGAGGTGTTAATTTATTTAATGGCAAAGCTAATATTACAGGTAATGTGGGTAAACAAAGGAATAATCTTGAAAATGATCGGGTTAATCAGACTGAAAGATGGGTTAGCGCTATAAATATTCAATTTAACCCAACTCAAAACTGGAATGGTAATGTCAGCTATTCAAATTTTAGCACTTTCACTAATATAAGACCGGAAATAGATCCTTTTATTGAAAATGAGTTAGATACATTAAACTTTTATCAGGTTAATAACAGTTCACAAGGATCATTAAACTATAATTTTGGTCAGGATGATTTAACACATATGGTAATGTTTACCGGAAGTGTTCAAAAAATCAAAGATCTTCAAAATGATGAAGATACTGGTAATGGAAGTGATTTTTACACAGCCAATGCAAATTACCGGGTTAACTTCAGACCACTAAAGCTTACAGGTGGTTTGGGATATAATTACAATAGAAATGAAATGAATTTGATTAATACAGAAACCCAAGGGCCTGTATTGTCAGTTTCAAATAGTATGCTTAAAGGTGCCCTGAGAAATACCTTGTCAATTACATCTCAAAGACAATATCAGAACAGTCAGATTAGCTCTGAAATTTTTAGTGCCAGGTTTAATGTTCGCATAACTCCGGAAAAACTTTTTATGCTAAAGGCTAAAGAAGAAGATTCGGAAAGTAGTGAACAAAAGCAGATAAAGCCTAATAAGAAAAAGGTAGTATATTCAGAAACAACCGGCGCAGCTCTTCCTGCTGAATTAGTGAAAAAGGAGGAAAAAGTAAAACCAAAGGATATTGAGCCGAAAGAAAGAAAATTAAACCTGAGGCAAAGTTTGTCACTTTCGGGTGGTTATGTTTCAAGAAAGCAGGTTTTTGGAGAAAATTCAAAATACAGAGAATTAACAATTAGAATTACTTACAATATATCATTCTAATGAAAAGATTTTATATCATAACAATATATATATTAGTTCATCTTACTGTAAATGGTCAAAATCCATTTAAGGTAGTGTTGGATGCTGCTGCCAGAGGTGAACAAATGCCATACTTAAAGAAGGATGATTATGCCCAATTGAATAATGCTCAATTGAATGAAATAATAAACTATCCTGTTGATACGGTTCAGTCTTTATTAGAAACTAAGGTTTCTTTACTGGGTAAAATTTGTGCTAATTCTACGAATGAAGCAATTGTATACAGGTCAGCCCAGAATTTAATTTTAATTGTAGAAGATACATCTTCTTTAATTTCGGACGGTGCTTTATATCGCTCACTGAGTTTGGTGCCTGCATCAGTTATTGATCAAAATTTCAGACAAATTTTTAATAACAGGTTTTCAACAGACTTAGTATGGCAAAAGGATAACAGACTTATCAAGCTTGCAGGTTATTACGGTAATGATCAAACAAAAGGTGCTCTGATTAATATTTATAGCGAAGAGGGTAATGCTCAAAAGATTAAATGGTCGGCATTATTGGCAGCAAGCAGGCTAAATGTTACTGAAGCAACTGATAAAATAATTCAAATTGCGAATATCAATTCCCTAAACTCGAATGTTTATCATGAATTAGTACCTGACTTATTGTATACCAGGAATACTAAGGTATATCAATGGCTTTTTAATCAACTTAAGGTCGCCGAAAAACGCTGTTCATATTATCGCGAATCCGGAAAGGTTCCAATTCAGTGTGGTTATCCGCTAATGGAAGATATGGCAGCCTACATAAAAGATTACCCGATAGAACATGATGGTAATTTGATTTTGGTAAACGATTATGAATCAGCATTGAATGAATTGATTATTTGGGCTGATTCAGTAAAAGATAGTTTCAGTATAGATCGTTCAATTTTTTAATTATGAAGAAGATTTTTATACTATCGATATTGTTGCTTTCAGGAATAGCATCAAATGCTCAAAAATTAAAAGTTGACGGGGAGTATTTCAGAGTAAGGAAGTATCCGTTAAAAGACGACCTGCGAAATGCTAAAACTTATGCTATTAAATATTCCTTTCCTGAGGAGAATTTGCATATGAATAGCAACCTGAAAAATCTAATTGGTTTGGAAGGACTTCAATTTGTGGAGGATGCTTCAAAGGCTGATGTCATTTCAGAAGTCAAGATAGCTTCTCCAAGGTTACTTTCTACCGAACTAGAACAAACAGCCCTAGTTACTGGAAGCGGGGATAATAAGAAGACAGTAAAAAAATATTCGTATAAGGTTAAAATAACTACACCAGTTAAATATCGACTCCTTGATAATGAGGGTACTGTTATATATGAAAAAATTGTAATCGATGGTTTTGATGAATATAATTTTACATTTCCTGATGATGGAACAAATGGGTATTCGTCTTCATCCGCATTGGCCTCAAGCTTTAGCAATATAAAAAATGATTGGCTTAGTAGAAAGGGAGGATATTTAGTTAATCAGCAATTAGAAAAGTTTGGTAAAGAGCTGATTAGCCAATTTTGTATTGCCTTTGAATATCAGCGTAATGCATTTTTTTATATAAAGGATAAAAAAAGTAGTGGGTCTGAAAATGTGGTTTTATTTAATCAAGCCTATGAAGCTGTTAAGTTTTATGCAAGAGAACTTAAAGATGACGCCAATAACTATAATGTAAGTAATGATAGTTTAGCAAAAGCATATAAGATATATAGTGAGCTCGAAACTAAACCACTAAAGAATAATGGTAAAATAGAAGCAAATGAGTTTTTAGCCTCGGTTAAAGCTATGAAAGGTATTTGTTTTATCCTTAAAGAAGAGTATGATGAAGCTTTAGATATTTTGACTTCAGATCCATTAATCAGCAAATTGATGGGGACTGATTTTGAATCGACAATTAGTCTGGTTAAAGATCTCAAAAACAGGAAAAAACAATATTTGGAGGTAGAATATTATAAGCAATAATTACCATGATTTGATTCAGGGCGATTAAAATTTTTTAAATGAAGCATATTATAAAATTTTTTATACTGTTTATTTTTTCTTCGATTGCTTTATCAGGCCAGGAGAATGAAAATGAAACTCCAACAGGGGCATTAGCTTCTGAAGATTCATTGATAGCATATATCCATGGCTTGCACGAAAAAGTATTAGGAGAAGGGCTAACGACGGATAATTTTTCAGAAAGTGATTTGGGTAGATTACCAATCGGAATTTACCATGAAGTGGGTAATCAAGAGTATATCGTATTAATTGATAGTGCAGTATTTACTCCTACAGGGGCATATTTTAGCGCTTTCGTTTCATTAGATGTCCCGAATTCTACTCAGAAATTAGCTTTCAGAGCGAGTAGAATTGAATTTACCCCTGGAGGTTTAACTACCTCTGATATGGCTAAGCTGTATTTGGTTAGTGACCATAGTGTGAAAATAGGAAATCATGCCACTTTAGAGCTAAATGGTTCAAATCAAAAAACATACGTAAGCTGGGATTGCAATGGCTTTCAAGGTGTAAATCTTTTTGGGAAGGTGCGGTTTAGCAGAGACCTGATGTTACCTGAAGATCAAAATGGTAATATTATCAATGATAAATATGTCGAAACCTCTTTTGAGATATTTATGTCTGATTGGAATGACTTTTTGATAGATGTTAACTTGCCTCCGTTTCAACCAAAAGAAATGCCTGGGTTTAGTTTTGCAGTAACCAATGCTGTGTTTGACATGAGTGAGGAAAAAAACTCGTCAGACATGATTATGCCACAGGAGTACATGGATATTTATGGAGCCATGCCTCAATTATGGAAAGGGTTTTTCCTGAAATCCCTCACAGTCAGGCTTCCGGGAGAATTAACGAAAGGAATGGATAGGAAAAGACTAGATGCCACATCAATGATAATTGACAGGCATGGTCTTACAGGAAATTTCGGTGCAGCAAATATTATTCAAAAGGAAGATAAAGGAAATATAGCCGGATGGGCATTTACTATTGATTCTGTAGGTGTATCCTTTATGATGGGAGCAGTTAAAGGTGCTGCAATGAAAGGAGATATTAAGCTTCCGATAATGGATGAAGAAGCCAAGTCTATGGAATACACCGCTTTGCTTGCTCGTGGTGCTGACGATAAACTTGATTATCTATTCCAAATAAAAACCATGGAAGAAATCCAGGTTGGTGCATTATCTGGAAGAATGAAATTAGCACCTAATTCATCAATTACACTTGAAAAAGTTAATGGCGAATTTAAAGCTCAGGCAATGCTTCATGGAGCTTATAATTTAAGCATGGATGAGGCCGAAGTCAAAGAGCTTGAATTTCAGAATCTCCACTTAGTATCTGAAAAACCATATTTGTTAGGAGGTACATTTAACCTTGGAGGTGAAAGTGGGGATGAAAGTAACAGTATTGGAACTTTCCCGATTACACTTCACAGCGTTTCATTTGTCAACAACCAGCAATCTGTAAAGCTTAATATTGATGCTTCAGTTAACCTGATGAATAAGTCAGATAAAGGATTTGCTGCAAGAGCGAATATTGGGGTTGAAACTGATATTGAAGGAGGAGAGGTTAATAGTGAAGGAGAAAAAGAAGTTCAGAAATGGAAACTTAAGAGGGCTCAGGTTAATAATATTTATATAAATGTAGCGACAGGAGCATTTACTGCAAAAGGTGAGTTAAGCATTTATAGAAAGGACAAAGTATATGGTGATGGTATCAGAGGTTTTGTTGATTTAACAGTTGAACCATCGTTAGCAGCTAAAGCAACTGCTCAATTTGGAAGAGTAGAAGGACTGAGGTACTGGTATATTGATTGTAATGTGAGATTGCCTAAACCAGTTGGTGGTCCGATAGGGTTCTTTGGCTTTGGTGGTGGACTATATTATCATATGGAAAACCAAGCCGTTGCCAATTTGGGTAAATATGGAAGTTTCGATATGCCAGACTCCGTACAAGTTGGACAATCACTTTCCGGAGCCAAATATATTCCTAATAAGGAGATTGGTATCGGAGCGAAGTTTATGACTACGCTTGGTCTGACCGCTAATTCCAAGGCATTTAATGCAGATGCAACTTTTGAAATGGCCTTCAATGAATCAGGAGGATTACGCTATGTACTTCTTGAAGGTGATGGCTATCTGTTAACTGATATTAATGATAGAAGTGGAGGTTCTCCATTATATGCTTCATTGATGATGGTTTATGATAATCCTACAAAAACATTCCATTCTAATGTTAGCCTATTTGTCAATGTAGAAGAAAAAATTATTGGTGTCAATGAAAATTATCTTGCAGGTTCATTAATTATCCATAGTGATCCGCAAGACTGGTATATTCATGCCGGTACACCAGAGCAGCCAATTGGTCTAAACTTTATGGGGCTGGCCAAGGCAACATCATACTTTATGGCAGGAACTGTGATTTCTGATTTTCCTGAGTTGCCTTCAAACGTAACTAAGATTATTGGAGATATAGATATGAGTCTTGGGAGAGACTTAAATCAGTTGGCTTCAGGCGGTGGTTTGGCCTTTGGTGCGGCAATTGATGTAAATACTGGCCGACAGGAATTTGCGATTTTCTATGGAAGCTTTGCTTTAGGCCTGGGGTTTGATGTGATGATCAAAGACTATGGCCCTGCTGCAAGATGCTCGGGCAGTACTGAACCAATCGGTATAAATGGTTGGTATGCTACAGGACAAGCCTGGGCTTATGTATCGGGAAGTATTGGTGTATTTGTGGATAAAAGATGGTTTAAAGGTGAGTTTGAAATCCTTAGAATTGGTGCTGCTGTGGTGCTTCAGGCCAGATTGCCAAACCCGGTTTGGATGCAAGGTGTAGTAGGAGGTGAGTTTAGTATTCTCGGTGGCCTGGTGAAAGGAAATTGTCGCTTTAAAGTTGAAGTGGGAGAACGATGTGAAATTGTAGGCGGTGCTCTTAACGGTGTTAAAGTAATCAGTGATATGAAACCAGATGGTGAAGATGTGAGCGTATTTTCTTCTCCTCAGGTTGCATTTAATACTCAAATCAATACAAAATTTGAGATGCTAACCGATACAGAGCTCAATGCATACAAAATCAGACTTGATAAAATTGAATTGATTGCTCCTGACGGATCAGTTGTCTCTGGTGATATCAAGTGGAATGAAAGAAAGGATGTTGCAACCTTCTTACAAGAAAGCGTGCTTGAAGGAAAAGCAAAATACAAGATGAAAGTTAAGGTTGTTTGGCAACATCGTAAAAATGGAAGTTGGACTGACTTGAAGTTTGGTGATCAATTAGCTTTTGAGGAAGAAGAAATAAGTTTTGTGACCGGAGAAGCACCGGATTATATTCCTGAAAGCAATGTGAAATACGCATATCCTGTAAATAACATGTATAACTTCTATCAGGATGAATATGGACAGGCGTATATCCAATTGAATATGGCTCAAGATGCGGTGTTTGCTGAAGAGATTGACGGAGTTAAATGGAATTATAGCGCAGTGTTTGCTTCAGCAGATGGATTTGATCGTAAGGAAGTAGGCATTACTTATAGCCCTGAAAATAGAGGCATTATTAGACTGTCTATTCCTGATAACCTATTAAATGCAACAGCCTATAAAATGGTGATAGTCAGAAAACCTGCTCAAAATTATCTTTCTGAAGGAAATGTAATAAGAGACGATAAACAAGTATATTCTGATGGTGAAATTGGAGGCGAAGTTTCTACTTCTAATAATAAACTGGCAGGTGTAATAATTGGTCCGGGTGAAAAGGAAATTTACTCATTAAGATTCCGTACCAGCCGTTTCAATACTTTTGTTGATAAAATGAACAACCTTTCTAGCGAGGAATCAATTGGAAGAATACTTCAAGACTACAATGTTATCAGATTAGGATATCGTACTACCTCTGATGAGGTATTTGGAAGATTTGAAAAGGGTGGTTCAGATGGCATAAGATACACTCGATTGATAGAAATCGAAGGATTAGCTGATAACCCATGGATGAATAATTTTGTCTTGCCAAAGATTTATGATCCTTACCCTAAATATGGAAGTAGTTTAACAGCTAATATTAACACATTTAGAAGTCCTGCTGAAGAACTGGGTATTCCACCTGTAAAAAGTGTCTTTGTATATCAAGATCAATATCCGGTACTAACTGAGTCATCATTTGAATCGACATCAGGTAGCATTGGAGGTATTACAGGATATATTTATGATCTGCCATTCTATGTAAATCAGGATTATAATAAGATTTACAATTACTTAATGGCAAATTATAAACCTTCAACTAGCTATCCTTCATTATTAAAAGTGACCTATGAAAATATTTATACTGGTTCCGAGTATGGTTTCAAAATGAAATATGTATTGCCGGGAACAGGAAAGGTTACGTCAACAAAAACATTTAAAATCAAGTGGTAGAGATGGTAAAAGGAGTGGACAACATACTACAGAATATGAAAAGACTGGTAAGCCTGACCTTTATTTGGATTATGTTTATTGGTAACCCATTTGGTTTGGTTGCACAAAATAGCAACTATAGTATCGCATTGATTGCCAGAAATGAATCAAATCAGGTCAGACTAAGATGGGCTCCGGCAAACCACATCATGTTTGAACTGGGGAAAAGGCATGGTTATATTCTCGAGCGCTTCGAATTGGATAATCAAGGCAATATTAAAGCTGACCAGGCAATTAAATTATTAAGTAACGAGCCTATTCAGCCATGGCCGGAACAAAAATGGACTGAGTTTGCAAACAATGACGCCAATGCGGCAATTGCTTTTCAAACTTTGTATGGTGAGTCATTTAACCTGAGTACTCCAAGTTCTGACATGATGCAAATGCTCGATATGGCAACTGACCAGGAAAACAGACATGCATTTGGACTTTATGTTGCAGATCAAGATTATGAAGTAGCCCAGGCAATGGGGCTTGCATTTGTAGATAAGTCAGTTGATAAAGGTAAGATATATGTTTACAGAATTAAGCTCGCTGACCCGGGGCAATCTGGTATTACTCCCGAACCTGCAGCGACCAGAGTAGATAGAAATGAATTTGTAACCTTACCGGCACCACTTGATTTTAACGTGGAGTTTGCAGACAAAACAGCATTCTTAAGTTGGAATGCCGAAATAAGTGGCACATTTTTTACAAGCTACGAAATTCAGAAATCATATAATGGAACTGATTTTTTCAGAGTTGATTCAACAAACTATGTTAGCGTGGTTAATGAAAATCAGGATTCCAGAATGGCTCTTTACATTGATAGCTTAAGAGAAAATAGAAAAATGGTTTATTATCGGATGAGAGGTAAGACTCCATTTGGTGAAAATGGTAAATGGACAGAAGTTAAAGAAGGGTTTGGATTTCCGGTTATATCAGGAAATGTAGCTTCTATAAAAAGCGTTCAGGTAATTAATAATTCAAAAGCAAGGATAGAGTGGACAATTCCGGAAACTTTGATTGATAAAGCTAAACACCTGAATATTTATAGAAGTCAAAATGATGAGGGTGATTATAAAGTAAAATTAAACTCTAAGCCAATACCTGCAAAAGATGGCGTATATGTTGATGAATCGCCACAGCGAATTAACTATTACTTTATAGAAGCAGTAACTTCAGAAGGAGAGACTTCAATTTCATTACCCGCAGTTGGAGTGCTGGAAGATAATATTCCTCCTGTAAAGCCGATAGGCGTTAAAGCAGAAATTGATTCTTCGGGAGTAGTAACAATAGCCTGGAAACCAAATCCGGAGGTTGATGTAATCGCTTATAAAGTATATCAGGCAAATTATGTTTCTGACGAACCTAGCCTTGTAACTCCACAGATGCATTATGATACGGTCTTTGTAGATACCGTTACTATGAATACCCTTCATGAAGATATTTATTACTGGATTGTTGCTGTTGATCATGTTTACAATAATTCAGATTATAGTGAGCCAATAAAACTTCAACGTCCGGACGTAATAGCACCATCAGCACCGGTGATATCCAATTATTCTGCAGATAGCAAGGGCGTTCACCTGACGTTTGTTCCAAGCTCAGCTAAAGATGTAGTAATGCACAGGATTTCAAGACAGGTAAATGGGAATGAAATTTTTGCCGATACTATCGAAGTAGAAAATGGCAGTGGCAGTTATTCATACCTTGATAATAAAGTAAAAGCAAATACCAGATATCAGTATGTGATTGCTGCAATTGATGATGCTGGCCTGAAAGGAGAAACAAAACCGATTTCGATCAGGACTGCTTCAAATATTGTGTCTGAAGATGATGAATTTGACTGGAAAAGAGGTGCTGCTGATCGTGACCAATTGAAAATAATATTAAACTGGAAATACGAAGGTAAACCTGTAGATCACTTTATTCTTTATCGTGGATCAGACAGATTTGCCATGACGACTTATCAGAAACTTGACGGAACATTAAGAAAGTGGGAAGACAGTGATCTGATAATCAACACAAATTATACATACCGTATTCAGCCGGTGCTTAAAGATGGAAGCATGCTTCCGATTAGTAAGGAATTGAAAGTAAAATATTGATTTTTTTATTATGAACAGGTTCTATCAACTGTTGATATTTTTTATAGGTGTTATTTTTTCCTGGCAGGTAAATGCCCAGACCTGGCCCGTAAATGCTTCATTGCAGATTACACCTCCATATAGTTTGTACTTGTCAGATTACACATTACCTGATCAAGATCATTTGAGGCTTAATCTGACATTGCGCGATTTAAATGAACCTGTGTATAATGCACGGCTTGTAGTAAAAATTGAGGGTACAAATATCTCAATTACTTCCAGGCCAAATGCAGTTAATCTTCCGGTAGAGCTAAATCCGGGCATGATGACAACTGTTTCCGGATTTGAAATAGCCGATTACCTTAATCCACAAAACCTGATTTATAGTGGTCCGGGAGCGCAAAAATTCTATCAAAGTGGTGAATTACCAGAAGGCATGTATCGATTTACAATTACAGCCTATGATTATGAGCGTCACGACCAAAAAGTTTCTAATACTGCCCAGGCAGTAGTATGGCTGGTAAGAAATGACCCGCCAATGATCACACAACCGGTTTGTGGTACAGCAATTAATCCGGTACAGCAGCCGCAGTTTTTATTTCAGTGGCAAAACATCAATGCATCACCAAATTCAGCATTGAGTACTGAATATGAACTGACAGTGACCGAAGTTTGGCCGGAAGGAAGAAATCCAAATGATGCAATTAATACTTCTGAGCCTTTATTTCAGACAATAACCGATCAAACCAGCTTTTTGTATGGGTATAATGAACCTCAGTTACTACCGGGTAAGACCTATGCATGGAGAGTCCGGGCCATGGATGTCGAAGGAAGAGATCTCTATGAAAATGAGGGGTATAGTGCCGTATGTTATTTTACAGTAGTAGAAGAAGCACTGAGCTATCCGGTAACAAATGTTGGGCATGAAGTGCTTGGTCAGCGACAAGCAAGGATTTATTGGGATCTGGAAGAAGAACCATCAAATTATGTAGTAGAATTCAGGGAAGATAAAGGCGGTGCCTCCTGGTTTGATCAGGAAACTACCGATCCTGAATTAATGCTTAATCAACTTAATCCATCCACGCCTTATGTTTACCGCATTGGTAAAAAATCAGAAGGTTATACTTCAGCATGGACAGAAGAATTTCAGTTTGAAACTCCTGCTCGATTAATTGCCGCCTGTGGAGAGGATGTGACGACAACTGTTCCTCAAAATACCAATCCGCTTATCACAGCTATGACCGGAAATGTCTTTCAGGTTGGCGACTTTGAAATGGAAGTGCTACAGATTCAGGGTAGCAATGGTATATTTTCAGGATATGGAGCGATGAAAACCCCTTGGTTAGGGTTTACGGTACATGTAAAGTTTGATAACATAGTAGTTAATGAGGCTTACCAGGTAATAGAAGGAGAAGTTCATGCACTGACCCAAAGCGTAGAGAAATTCAAAGAACAATGGCAACAAAGTGATGAAGTAAGAGATGCACTCCAGCATCCGTTTGAGGGTATTGGACAAACAATTGGAGAAACAGTCATTGTTGAAGGTACAATAGAATCAGTTACTATTGATAGAGAAAATAACCAGGTAGTTATCGAAGTTGAAGGAAATGATGAACCTCAGCGAGTAGATATACCTTCTCAGGACGAAGGACCAACAGTTATTCAAGATGAAAACGGAGACAGGTATGTGGTGACACCTGATGGTCGTGTACTCGAGGGT
Source organism: Marinigracilibium pacificum (assembly GCF_012926615.1). Classification (GTDB taxonomy): domain Bacteria; phylum Bacteroidota; class Bacteroidia; order Cytophagales; family Cyclobacteriaceae; genus Mangrovivirga; species Mangrovivirga pacifica. The sequence goes on from NZ_JABBNU010000013.1 coordinate 106,682, forward strand.
GATCAGGCCGAGGCATTTATCGAAAATACCCAACGTCAAATTCCTGATAGCATCATATTGTTTATAGATGGACAATTTGGTTTTGATGAGTACAAGCCATATAAAGCCTATATCCAGGGTGATTATGAAACACTTCCTCTTAGTGAAGAGGGTTATAAAGTACCATGGGTAAGTATGCAGGCGACGAGTATAGGATATGTAACCATTACACTGAAAGATGGTGAGAACATAGATGATTATAAATTTAAAACCACGACAGGTATCGATCTTCCAAGGCCGGTAGCAGATCAGTCTATTGCAAACCAATACAATATATCAGTAGTTGGTGGCCAGCATGAAGAAGAATTTGGAGTGGAGGCATATCGTAAGCCAGCAACTGAAGATGGTAATGAGATACTAGTTGGGAAGACCAATGTAATATCATTTAAGAATGATGTAAAGAAAGAAGTAATTATTGTTAATGTAGCAAATAAGGATTTTGCCAATTCAAATTTTCAGCTGCAAGAATATCTGAATGAGGTTTTTAATGAAACCCTGGTAACATTTGAAGTCAAAGCTATAGAGTGGAATCCTTCGGAAGATATCGACTGGGAAGCACTTCAAAATGATGAAAGTGGTGCATTTAGTACCTATAATACAGAGCAAAAAAAGCTGATTAGTACATTTAAAGATTCAAACATATATACCAATGCTGGCGATGATGCAGCCTTTTTGTTTGTGGCACCTGGCACTGGTAACTCTACTGTAGCTGGTAGAATGCCATTTAAGCGGAACTTCGGGTTTATCTATGCCAACCAGATAAATAATACAGATAAATACCATACCACGGTGGCTCACGAATTGGGTCATGGACTATTCAGGTTGAGGCACCCGGATGATGAGTTTAGCACCAGTGACCCTAATAACCTGATGGCAGCGAGTGGAGCAATGGGAGACGACCTGTATTACTTCCAGTGGAAGAGAGTCCACGATCCGGAGTCGATGATTGCGTGGATGCAAGATGACGAACTATCGGAGTTAACAATAGCTGGTCAATGTATATCAGGTGATTTAGTTACTACATTAGCCAGAGTCAATCAATTCTATAATATTGGTGGAAAACCAATAAAATTACCATCAGGAGCTACTCCGAAAGCCTTCTTCACTAATGAACATCAAGGAAAGCTAGCTTCCTTTGTCTATAATGGAACTACTTATATCCCATACCTTAGTAAAAAGGATGATACATTTCTTGGGTATGCACCTGTTGGTATAAAAAGTAAGGTTAAAAATTTATCTGATTTTGAAGACTTTAAAATAGATCTTGAAGAGGGAGATAGGGCAATAGCTCAACATGTATTATTAGGTGACTTTGGTGAAAATGGTAGTTGTACTTATCGAATAAAAATTGGTGAAGAAATATCAGAAGAGAAAGTTTCAAATAATTGCCGTTGTCTGGATTTTGATCAATTCCTGATTTTTAAATCAATTGAAACAGGGAATTCACATGCTTTTAACTTTGGTTCAGATCTAGTTGATGACATAGAGTTTTTAAGTAAGCTCTACAAGGGAGATGATCCAATCACCCTGGAAGATAATACTCAAAGACATACTATTAAGGCAAAATTATTCATAACTGATGAAACAACTGAAGATTGGATATTATCTGAGTTAGAAACTTATGATCCCGGAGCTGGAGTTAAAAAGATTTGGATTCATAAAACAGAAGGCTCATACGAATTAAAGAACGAAATTGACGGGTTCGATGATTTAGATGAATACCTGGCCTTACATGGTAAGGGTGTTACTATGGCTAAAATCATGGCACAGGTAAATCATTCTGCCGATCAATTTGGTACCTTACTTTATGAAGGGTCAGATTTTATTTCTCAGCAGATTCAAAAAGCGAAAATTCCAGAGTATGTCTATAACCCTAAGCATGAAAATTATGATCCAAGATACGCAACTTTTTATAGGTATTTAACAATTACATTAGAACCAGCAAGACAAGTTTTTTCTTTGATGCTTCAGACTTCATTGAATAATGCAGGGTATCAATTTCAGGCTTGGGATTCTCCTGAGGAAAAACCAACTAGTGATCTTTCAAATTTCCTCAATGAGGATGGATCAATAAATCTATATGAATATGAATTTGCAGTATTATGTGGTGCATATAATGGCTTGATTGATATAGTTGATGGAATCCCACAAATGGTTTCTATGGTTAGTATGATAATGACTGTTGATGGTAGAAATCAAGTAATGCAAATGTATCTGAACTTGAAAAATTATGAAAATGAGGATACAGGTGAAAAAGGCTTTTATGCTGCATTTAAAAATTTAGCTGGAAAACAATTAGATCAGATGCAGGAGCAACCTGTTAAGGCAGCTCACGATATTTCTGCCATATCTGTTCAGGTACTTATTGGTTTTGTTTCTGGAGGCACGACATTAGCTGCTACATTTGGGCCCAAGGTTGCTACAATTTTTAGGGTTTTATCCTATATAGATGATTTAGCAGATATAACAAGAGCATTTAAACTTGTTGGAAAATCTGCTAATGGAGTTTTTAAATTAATGCGTGGTAGTGACGTTTTTATAAAGGCTCAAAATGGTTTAGTTTATGTTAGAATAATTACTGAAAGTGGAGGGTCTGCGTTAAAAACATTCTCAGATAAAATTTTATCTGGACTAGAAAGTAGTAAAAAGCTGATTGCCATAGGTGATAATTATCAATTGAAAATTGATGGAGTTCAGTATAATTTAACAAAATTTGGAGACGATCTTGCCGAGGCCTCTGAAGAAATTTTAGCAAGTGGGTTTAATATATCAGAAGCCTTATTACGAAGACTTAGGAATACCTACGGACTGGAGCTTTTTGAGATTTCAGCTTTATCAGATCAGTTGGGTAGGTTAGGCAAAACACTTAGTGATTTTGATAACCTGGTAAAGAATAGTTCAATCGTTCATAAGCAGGATTTAGTTAAAAAATTAGCTGCAGACCTTTCTTCAAGAAATACTCCAGCAGAATTCTTTGAGAAATTAGCTGAAAATTCTAAATTGGTTGATGCGTGGGGTCTAATCAAGAATGCTGGGTTAGATGACTTAGCAAGGAATACAAATGTTTTAGAGGAAGTAACCAAGCTAAGTGGTAAGACTTTAAATGGTAATCCGCTTGATGTTGCAAAACTTTTTGACAATGGCTTAGGCAGAACTTTGAGTAAAGTTTCAGATGCAGATAAGACCAAAATACTTTCAAGGATCAATGAATGGGATGCTGGCAAAGTTGATGATCTAGCTAGGAGGTTAGGTAAAGGCAATTATCCCGCTTTGGCTGATGACTTGGCTGACCCTGATTTCTTTAAGTTGTATGATGATATTATCCATGATCCTGAAAATGCTTTAGACATAGCAAAAAGGGCAGGTAATGGAAATTTAACCACCACTGCTAAAAGTACATTTTTCAATGACATAACGAAGCTTGGGAAGGATTTTGAAGGTGTAGTTGCTCCAGCTCTTAGACAGGGAGGAGCATGGAGGAATAAGCTAAAAGATGTTGTTAGTAAGAAGTTCGGAATTGATGATTTAGACTCCTACGAAATGTATGAGCAGGTTCAATTTACCTACAATAAATCTACCGGAGACTATTTTGTGGCAGATCAGGCTTTTGTGAAATATGGCTTTGATGCTGATGGTGATAAATTCATAGAGAATGTTATAGTAATAGAAAATAAACTCTCAGATGCAACAAAGCTGACTGCTAACCAATCGGCAGCGAAAAGTATATCAGGATATACTGTTAGAAGTAGACAAATTAGTGGGTTAGATCAAGGGCTTGAAGCAAACTCGAATAATTGGTTGAGAGCTTATGGAGATGGTTCTGGAAAAAACATTATAGATATTACCGATGAGTTTAAATAGAGAGATTAATGATATTATTGAGGCTGTTTTTGGAAGTAATTTCAACGTAAAGCTTTACAGTGATGCTTGCTATATTGAATTTTTACATAACGAAAATCCAGCAACTATAGCGGTTGGATTAATAACATATCCTGGTTCAATAAAGGTGCGTGAGACTTGCACTATTTTCAAAAAATTTAATGAAGTAGAGTCGATTCTGCAGCCGATATTAGATAAGTATAATATCAACCTTGGGTTTTGGAAGTCTACGATATTTAAGGACTATAAGGTTGGTCAGCATGAATTTGAAAGAGACAATTTTGAAGCTGTCAGAAATGTGTTTGAAAAGATAAAATCAGAGAGTTTGACTCATAAAGCTAATTTTTTGGATCAATACAAAGAACTATACCAAGTTTACGAGTCATCTGAAAAAATGGAAGTTAAAGAGATGGTGGGATTTATTAGTCAGCCACTTCCATTACGTAGAATGGTTATTAAAAAGCTCTGTGGAGATATTGGTTTTGAAAGCTTTTGCAATCATTATATTGAATCATCTGAGAAGAAGGCAAAAGCAAAGCCCTCACAATTTAAAGGCTATGATAAAGCAGCAAAGGAAGTTTACGATATTTTGCGCCTCACATAATCGACTGAATTTTTCTTTTAGCGATAAAAGCATCGATTACGGAGAAGATATGTTCCCCCCCCACTAGCGCAAGTATGTACTTGTGCAATTATCGTTCGAAAACTGGTTCAAGAATCCTCTTGGACCAATCGTTATTAGTTCTTTTAAGTATTTTCCAACCTAACCGTTTATTTCTTTGATTTATTTTTAGTTGCAATTAATTTCCGGCATGAGCAGGAAATATAAATTTGGCGATAGCAGCAAGTTATATTTTATAAGTTTTGCTGTGGTTTATTGGATTGATGTATTCATAAGAAACGAGTATAAAGAAATATTGATAAATAGCTGGAAGTATTGTCAAGAAAATAAGGATCTTGAAATATTTGGTTGGTGTATCATGACAAGTCATGTGCATATGATTATTGGTTCCAAAGAAAAGCCGTTAGAAAGAATTGTTGCTGACATGAAACGACATACTTCAGGTCAATTAAAAAAAGCAATAATTGATCATCCGGGAGAAAGCAGGAGAGAGTGGATGCTTTGGATGTTTGAAAGAGCAGGATTAAAGAATAGCAACAATAAAAAGTGGCAGTTTTGGCAGCAGCATAACAAACCAATAGAGTTACTTAACGAGCAGATGTTTTATCAAAAACTTGACTATATTCACAGAAATCCTGTAGAAGCCGGTTTTGTTGAAAAGGAAGAAGAATATACATATAGCAGCGCAGGATGTTGGCATGGTAAAGAAGAATTGATTAAGCTGAACTACATACGGTAAGTTCGCTTAACGACGACGGCACAAGGAAAGCTATACTTATAACAACTTTATTTCTAGTTCTTTGGAAACAGATATTGCAGATGATTTTATGAGTAGAAAAGGAGGAAGTGTAGTGCTAGTAATAGAGCCAAAATCTGGTAAATCTATCGGTGAAATTTCTGCAGCTTTCGAAAGTGAGATTTTATTCAAATCGAAAACCAAGTTCGAGGTTGTTTCAAAATCATATCGTCCAAGGTTTACACCTAATGATCCATTAGTTAGAGAAATACACATCAAAGAAGTAGATTAATGAAAGAAAGGCTAGATCAATACGAATTACTATCACTGAAATATAGTCAGTTGCTTTCTAATGATGAGATTCCAGAATTGGAGAAAAGAAACATTAGACAAGAGTTAGCTATGATTGATAGGTTTAAAGATGATCTAAAATGGAAAGAGCTAACAGGAGATGAAAAGCAGCAGAAAAGAATCCTGTCATTGCAAAAAATGAAGAGATGGGATAGTGAAAGTGGTGGGAAACAAAAAAGTTTGGTATACTGTGAGAATGTGATTGATCTTTATGATCAAGTCATTAGAGCCATTGCAGAGTTAGAAAATGGAGATAAACTAAAAAATCCTAGTTTACTTAGAATCTACTCGATACTCGTAATTGAGAGAGATTTAATTAACGAAAAAAGTGGATTTGATCAGATGGTGCATATGGATTATTATGTCTTTAAAAATGTCATGGGTACTTCGCAGGAAGCAAATTTTAAAGAACTGAAAGATAGTTTTAATAAAATGTATTTCTCGTGGGAAAATAGACCATATAAGGAAGTTTCACTTTAAATCAAATCAACTGCTTAGTCAGGTTAGCTTTAAGCAAGAAGGCACTTAGCACATCTTTGACAGTTTTTTTCTGGTCATCAGAAAGCTGCTAAGTTTTATTGAAAAGAGATAGAAGCTCGTTATCTGTAATCAGGAGGCGGGCTTTTTCATTTTGTTGACCATAAACGAGCCCCCACTAGCGCAAGTATGTACTTGTGCAATTATCGTTCGAAAACTGGTTCAAGAATCCTCTTGGACCGATCATTATTAGTTCCTTTAAGTATTTTTCAACCTTAATGTATATTTCTTTGATTTATTTTTAGTTGCATTTAATTTCCGGCATGAGCAGGAAATACATAATAATTCTATAGGTTTGCTTAACGACGACGGCATAAGAAAATTCTTGCGCCAGGGGGAGAGAATATTATTTATGATTTGTCAATAAATATTTTATTGGGAATTGATGTAGGGACATTTTCAACCTTATTGGATTTAGAGTTAGAGAATTATTTTAAACAAAAAAATAAACAATGAAAGTTAAAATTTTTCTACTTTTAGCCCTCCTTATTGTAGTGTTAATTGTTGATTATTTTGCATTTTTTAGTGAATTTTATTTTGGTTGTTCAAAATTGGGCGTTATTTTTTTTGTAAAGAATATAGTTCCCTTGATCTTATTAAACATTTTAATTGCTACTACTATAAAGAAACTATTCAATTTAACTATAGGTGTTTTTATAGTGGTTATTCACATATATTGTTTTGTTGTTGTCGATGGGAAATTTGATCATTATAGATTTAACAAAATATTGATGAAAAATGGAGGGATAATATATGCATCTAAGGTAATTAAAAAGGAAGAAACAGGTAAATATTCGGACTTTGAATATGAAATACAATATCATTCTAATAATAGTGTAGTTAATGATTTGTCAATATGTGGTAAAAGGGATGCTAAGGAAATAAAAGTTGGTGAATATTTGATTGTAGTATACCCCAATGGTTGTGGCTATTTTAGATGGCTACACACAAATCCAACTAAAGAGCAAATTGAAAGATATTGGGGCGGAAAAGAATATAAAGAAAGTGAGTTTTATAGGCCATAAAATACCACCTGCTGTCTGGAGTTTAGCGATAGCGTAACTTCATGCTTTTAATGAAAAGTAAGTATTGTATCCCGGTCAAGTAAAGTAGTTATATTTCTTCTTGTTAATCTTTTTAAATCCTGGTCAATCTTAGTTCAAATATTTCCAGCATGAGCAGGAAATCCATTAATATTTAAAAGTTTCGCTTAACGACATCGACACAAGTTAATACTTGCGCCAGGGGGGGAGAATGGTTAATGTTTAATAAAAATTTTACAACAACTTTCGAACAATTTAATACACCAAGTTAAAAAAAATAATATTACTTTTACGTGATTTTTCAACTATCCACATAATATATTATTTCTATTCATTTTTCAATCAAAACAATAACAATTATGAATTTTAGCAAAAGCTTAAATGTTTTAATCATATGTTTATTAGTAATGTTTTCAGGCTGTTCTGATGAAGAAATTGATAAGTCAGACAAATGGACTGTGTCATATTATTATTATAAAGAATACATTTCAGATTTTGGTTCAACAACTATTAAATATAATTCAGGAACTATGAACGTAACGTTTTTGGAAGACCAAAAAATATGCTCAACTAATGGTAGTTTCATTGCTGATTATCGTGATCCTTTTACAGGCGATATGGATGAGGCAACAATTGAATTAACTACAATTCCGGAAATAAATAAAAATTACCTTATAGAAGGTGATGATATTATATTTGGAAGCGGTGGGGCAGCTAAAACTTTTAAAATAACGGAAAAAACAGATTCTACTTATAACCTAGAATTTAATTTTGAAACAATTGATGATAGTGGTGAGGAAATTATTAGGTATGTGAAAACCGTGGATATCCGTTTGATCAAATAAATATTAATTAAACTATTTTAGTTTATAATTCCTCAATCATTTATAGTTGTAATTACAATAAATGGTTGAGGGTACTTTACTGTTTGCTTTCTGAAAGTCCGAGTCACAGACTCTGCATTTCATACAAAAGTTTGAAGTTGTCCTGCAGAACACTCCAAACTGCGTGGGAATATCTAATTCCATCAAACATGGATTTTTTTCTTGATATTTTCTATTAATAAATATGATTTTTTTTGTAATATAAATTTTTATACTTGTGCACAAAAAATGTGTGAGGACATATGAAAATTGTACCTCTTTTATTTAAAATCTTTTTATCAACCATTACTATGTTTTTTAACAAAAAATTAATTATTGCCTTCCTTTTTGCATTATGTATTATTTCTTGTCGAGATGAAGAAGTTAATTCGCCTTTGATTGGAACAAAGTGGATTGAATCTAAACTGGTTTCAGAAAATTGTACTGATTCTGATTGGAATGATATAGATAACTCAGGATGTTCTGATGGTGATTGTCAAAATTTAACTTTTAGTGAAACTAATATTATCGTTGAAAGTATTGAAGGTGGTCAGGTATTTGCTGAAGATGAGATTATTCCTTATGAAAGTGATGGTTTGTATATTTATGTTGAAGACGAAAGATATAAATATAGTATCAGTGGTAATAAATTAACTGTCTATTTTGGTAGTCGATCAAAAGGTGATCTTTGTGATGATTATGCCGAATATATTGCTGAGTGATAAATTATATTTTATAGGATATAAAAAAGGTTTGAGAAATATTTCTCAAACCTTTTTTATTATAATATTGTTTGAATATTATTATTTGAATTGTGATTAGTTCATAAACATCAATCAACTTTATTCAATGTCATTTCAAAAAACTGGAACCAGTCATTTTCACGTTTGTATTCACCTGACTAGCACAAGAATGATATTGTACTTTTTATCTGATACTTTTATCTTGTTAAAGATTTGAGTGAATACTTGCGCCAGAGGGATTATATTAAGGCAATTTAAATATAACGGAAGTTTATAAATGGAAAATGGATTTTATTTGTTATATGGTTCATTAAATAATAATCTTTTTGAAAAAGGTGAATTTGTTAAAACGTGGGTTAGAGCAAATAATATAAAATTCAAGAATGAAATTCTTTACTTAAATAATTTAAATCCTGAGTCCTCTTTTGATGAAGATATAGTTTTTGATTACTTGGAAGCGGGAACAATGGATATTAATCGAGTAAATATGATTCATTATCCTAAAGAGAATTTACTAATTCAAGATTATATGAGTTGGATACAGAATTCACCACTTAATGGAGAATTTCATCCAATTTCTAAAAAGTTTAAGTTTTTATTGGAAAATGAAACTTTCAACAATCCGAATTGTAGATTTTATAAAGCTCCTCTTAAAGTACGGAATGAATTTATGGAGTTTTACATTTGGCAAAATCTGTCGATACCGGAAATGGACCTCTTAAACATGAAAAAATCCGAATTGGTTATTGAGAATTCAAGAAATCGGGAAATAGTAGAGGATTGTACTAACAGATTTACTAGTTTATCTAAGCTGAAAGAATATTGCTCTCGAAAATATGATTATTTTCATTCGCCAATATTTAAAAAATTAACATTAAATTCAAAGTTTCAAAATCTAGATGTCCTATCAATTCCGGGTAATAAAATCCCTGTTATTTCTCATAGACTTAAGCTAGAAATTGAAGAAAAAGGAATTACGGGAGTAGAATTTAAAAATCCTGAAGTACCAATAAATTTTGATAATGAATAGTTTATTCAATGATATTGATGAAAAGTACTTTTTGAGTTTAATACAACGCTTTTATCCTTTGTCTAAAAAGCAGATAGTCTCAAATAATCATCTATTTACAGGGAGCAAGCTTATTTTTAATAAGAATATCCTATGGGATATTGAACAAATCGATGCTTATTATAACTCTATTAACTGGATTGTTTTATCAAACTATCAAAATATAGATTGGAGCTATGAACTGGTACATAAATATAAAGATCATCTAGACTGGATGTATCTTTCACGAAACGAAGGTTTGCCATGGTCATATAAATTTTTAGAAGTTTTTAACGAGTATGTTCATCTGGACGAAGTTTCAGCTCATATTTCTAAATTATTTACCTATGATTTTATTGTAAATCACAAGGAAAAGATTACGTTCAGGTCATTAAGTAACAATAAAAACCTTAATTGGCAGAAGGATATTTTAGAGGAATGTGAAGATGATTTGAGACTAAAGGAAATGTATTATAATCCGGGGCTTCCATGGAGTGAGAATCTCGTTTTGGATTTTTTTGCCGATCATTGGACGAATAGTGAATGGAGAGGGTTTTCAAAAAATAAAGGGTTTGATTGGGTAGGATATCTTTTATATAGTGATGAAATAAAGCTTAAGATAGATTGGAACAATTTATCTTTAAATGAAGGGATAAATTGGACGGAAGAGTTTATTAATCATTTTAGTTCAGCTTTGAACTGGAAAGGATTGACAATTAATAAGGGATTACCATGGTCAGAGTCTTTGATTAGAAAATTTGAAAGTAAGTGGACATGGTTTGGTTATGAGTCAATATGGACTAATTATGCTATTCCATGGAATGAAAGTTTGATATCAGATTATGAAAAGAAATGTGATTGGGATAGGGTTTCTGAAAATAGAAACGTTGAATGGACTGAAAATCTGATAGATAAATACGAAGATAAATGGGCATGGGCAATACTAAGTAGAAACCCCTCTTTGCCTTGGTCTGAATCTTTTATCGATAAGTATAAAGCTAAATTTGACTGGGTAGGTATATCTTCAAATGAAGGAATTCCTTGGAATGAAAATTTGTTCTTAAAATACAAGGATAATTTGGACATGGATTTTGTTGTGTGGAATAAAAATTTTGCTGAAAGAATCATAAATAAAATACCATCTACTGAAATTGATGAGTACTTAAAGTCTATATAAATTAATCCTCTTTTGGTGCAAGATTGATCTTGTGCTATTATCGCCCACTATCTGGAGTGTAGCGATAGCGTAACTTCAGACTATTAATGAAAAGCAGGGATTGTATTCCGGTCAAATAAAGTAGTTATATTTCTTCCTGTTAATCTTTATAAATCCCGGTCAATCACTAATTCGCATAGCTTTTTCAGCATTACGTGTGCTTTACAAATGATCCTTTGCATTAAATTATTTCTTGCCCCCTCAATCAACTTTATTCAATGTCATTTCAAAAAACTGGAACCAGTCATTTTCACGTTTGTATTCACCTGTCTCATACCATTGACCCTGATCATTTAGTGCGATAATGTAACGCATGTTATCATTTGGATACCAGTAAAACTTGCCGTCGATTAATTCTCCTTTAAATTCGCCCTTTCTGCCATTTTGCAAATAAGACCGGAATGAGTATAAGTTCTGTTCTTTATCATACGACACAATGGCCATTGCATTGTGTACAATTTTGCCTTCATTCATTCCAAGCCCTTCAATTAGTAGTGTAGTACTATCTAGCTTGAACTGAATGTTTTCTGTTTGTTTAAAGGTCATTTTTTGCCTGTCCGGAGTATACATCCAGCCTTCACCTTTCCATTTTCCTGCCATGAAATGGAGCTTTGAGACTTCTGTTTTTGACTCTGTATCTGTCTCAAACGATTGGGCAAACGATAAATTCATGCAAAGAAACAATGCCAATAAAGTAAGGGATTTAGTTTTCATAGTGGTGTGGTTTGCTTGTTGATTATTAAGAATTTGATTTTCAGTTAATTAAATATAATTGATGTCAAAGAATAATCAAATATTGTAAAGATGTAAATAAGATTGAATAATCAAATATAGATCAATTAAACAGCCCCATTTAACTCTTTTTCTATATCTACCCTGATACGCTCGACATTTTCCTTGACCAGATTGTATTGGTTGAGTATAAATTTTCTGTTTACTTCCATTTTCCAAAAATAAAGAAGGAGTGTTTTTCTATCATTTTCGGAGATATTAATGGGCATTGTTATTTCTAAAATAGCATTGTTATCATCCAATTTTATCGCTGGAGAAAGAAGCCTGTTTATTTCCTTAAAGTAGTTTTCGAAAAATTGAAGTTCATAATAGTTCTCTTCCAGCTTTTCGAGAGTCTTATAATCATATTCGTAAAGTGAAATCAGATCTGCTCTAAGCGAATCGTTTTTGATGAGTTCAAGGCCTTTGGATTTAAGGGTCTCATATCCCGAGGTATTTTGCAGGGTAACGAAATCACGGGTCAGATAATGGTAGTGGTATATTAATGAGTCTTTTGGAAAAGGTTGATTGTCAAGTATTTTTCTGAAATAGTTTATAGACTGGATCCCGCTTTTATGACCATCTTCATTGGCATTAATGTCAACTATGTCTTTTTCGAGTCCATTATATATCTCGGTCAGGATTTTTCTTTCGGCATTATTGTTCCTCCTGTTATCATTCCAGTTGTTTAATGCAAAGGCAGATGCAACGGCAATGAAGATCATTAAAAACTCAAAACTGTATTTTTTCCACTTTCTGGATTTTGACTTTTTCACAGGTGTTGAATTAAAAATTTTTAGTTGATAGTTATATGGTGTCAAACCTTCATTTACATTACAAATTGTAAAACTTATGAAGATGAAGGGTTATATAATATTATCAAGATATCTTAAAAATTGAAAAATGTCTAATATTATGATTCTGAATATCATCATCTAAACATCCAAACTGAACTTTTAATATATTATTAATCTGAATTATAATTTAGAATGGTAGTATAATCGGTATGAAAATTTTGGAACGATAAGGTCTGATTAGGCACAAAAATAAAGCTGTTTCGTGATCGAAACAGCTTTTTTATCAATAATCTAATTCTTATGAGCAATATTCTTCGAATACTCCTTCAAGATGCTGAGCGATCAATTGTGCAGGAGCACCTTCAATCTGATGTCTCTCAACAAAATGTACCAGGTCGCCATCTTTAAATAGTGCGATACTTGGTGAAGAAGGAGGGTAAGGAAGAGTCATTTCTCTAACTTTATTAACAGCTTCGCCATCAACTCCTGCAAATACAGTTGTCAAATGATCAGGCTTAACGTCTGAATCTTCTACAGCCATTCTTACGCCTGGTCTTGCAGCACCTGCAGCACAACCACATACCGAGTTAATAACTACCAAAGTAGTACCTTTATTCTCAGCAAAGTGTTGCTCTACTTCTTCAGCTGTTCTTAATTCTTTAAATCCTATATCTGTTAATTCTGCACGCATTGGTGCAACTAATTCTGCTGGATACATATTGATTTATTTCTGTTTTTATAAAAATCCAAGTTCTAATTTTGCCGCTTCACTCATCATATCCTGAGTAAATGGCGGATCGAATGTTAATTCAACCTGAACGTCATTCAATTCTTCTATTTCTTTAACTGCCTTCTCTACATTACCAGGAATTTCTTCCGCAGCAGGGCATGAAGGTGAAGTCAGTGTCATCAGGATATGAACATTATTTACCGGAAAGAAATTAATCTCATAGATTAATCCAAGCTCGTAGATATCTACAGGAATTTCCGGATCGTAAACAGTCTTTATCGCTGCAACTACTTTATCTTTCAGTTCTCTTTGTTCAGGATTCATATTAATAATTAATTTGAAACTTTTTGAAGTACCATAGCATCAAGCTTCATTTGCTTGATCATCGCACCAAAGCCATTACTACGTTGAGTACCTATAAACCGATTCATTCCGATCTTTTCTGCAAAGTATATATCTGCATGAAGGATATCGTCAGGAGTCTGTCCGGAGAATACTCTAATCAGTAAACTAACCAGTCCTTTTGTAATGGCAGTATTACTGTCTGCTTCATAAACGACTTTTCCGTCTTCAAGTTTAGCATTTAACCAAACTTTTGACTGACAGCCTTTTACAATATGTTCTTCATCGCGTTTGTCTTCAGGATAATCAGGTAATTTTTGCCCTAATTCCATCAAATAGACGTTAGACATTTCCATGTCACCATCTAATAACCCAAACTCTTCGATGATATTATTTTGTGCTTCTTGTATTGTCATTAATCTATCCAAAAATTTTAACCACCTTTTGCAAGCTGGCTATCATTGCATCCACTTCTTCTTTAGTATTATATACGGAAAATGATGCCCTTACTGTTCCTTCAATATTGAAAAGATCCATCAGGGGCTGTGTACAGTGATGACCTGTACGAACTGCAACACCTGCAGAATCTAGCATTTGTCCGATGTCAAATGGATGAATATTGTCAAATAAGAATGAAATTACACCTACTTTTTCAGCAGCAGTGCCATAGAATTTTATGTTTTCAAATTCTGAAAGCTTTTCCATTGCATAATCGTGAAGCCCCATCTCATGACTCATGATATTTTCCTTACCAATTTTATTGATAAAGTGGATAGCCTCTTTTAATGCAACTACATCGCCAATGTTAGGGGTTCCTGCTTCGAATTTATATGGAATATCATTCCAGCTACTTTTCTTAAATGTAACCTCGCTGATCATTTCCCCACCACCCTGATAAGGAGGCATTGATTCTAACAGCTGTCTTTTTCCATATAAGACACCTACACCGGTAGGACCGTACATTTTATGTCCTGAAAATGCCAGAAAATCACAATCGATATCCTGAACATCAAAGGGTAGGTGAGAAGCAGCCTGTGCACCATCAATCATTGTAACAGCGCCCACTTTATGCGCTTCTGCAACAATTTGTTTCACAGGATTTATTGTTCCCAGGGAATTAGAAGCATATACAACCGACACAATCTTCACTTTGTCTGAAAGCATCGATTTATAAGCATCAAAGTCTAGCTCACCTCGATCATTTACCGGGATAATTTTTAATTCAGCACCTTTTTCTTCGCAAATCAGCTGCCATGGCACAATGTTACTATGGTGCTCCATTGCACTGATTATCACTATATCTCCTTCACTAAGAAACTTACGACCATAAGAAGAAGCAACTAGATTAATACTATCAGTTGTCCCTTTAGTGAAAATCACTTCTTCCTTTTCAGGGGCATTGATAAATTGCTTAACTACCTCTCGAGTTTCTTCAAAAGCGGTAGTTGCACGCTCTGCCAATGTATGAATACCTCTGTGGATATTTGCATTGTCTTTGGTATAGTAATGCTCCAGCGATTCAATAACCTGTTTTGGTTTTTGCGTCGTAGCTGCATTATCAAAATATGCCAATGGCTTTTTGTTAACCAACTGATGCAATACCGGGAACTGGTCGCGGATATCCTTAATATTTATCGGTTTTGGTGCTGTGTCGACAGACATTAATTAAAAGTTTTTTTGTAAACGCTCAGAAATCAGGTTGTCAAGATACTTTCTAACCTGCTCGTTACCAATGTGTTCAACAATATCCATAGCAAATGCATAAAGCAATAATGCTCTGGCAGATTGTTTGTCCATACCTCGAGATCTCAGGTAAAATAATTGTTCCGGGTCGATCTGTCCGGTAGTAGCTCCATGAGAACATTTAACATCGTCAGCCCAGATTTCTAACTGAGGCTTTGTATTTATTGTTGCGTCTTTAGATAAAAGTACGTTTCTATTAGACTGAAAAGCATTTGTTTTTTGTGCATCCTGTCTAACGAAAATTTTACCATTAAAAACACCGGTAGATTTTTCATCGAAAACACCTTTGTACAACTCATTGCTTTCGGCATGAGGCATACGGTGATCAACTGAAGTATGGTGGTCAACATGGTGGTTGTCTTTCAATAGTGAAAGTCCATACATATTAGCTTCACAATGGCTTGCATCTAATGCAATATTCAGGTTATTTCTAACCATCATTCCACCAAACGATAGGGTAGTAGATGTGAAATTGCTGTGTTCATCCTGCCATACCTGAGTATTTCCAACATGAACATTGCCATTGTGCTCACTCTGAATCTTATAGTACTTAACTACTGCACTTTTATTGACAACAATCTCAGATACGATATTGGTCAAACTGTGATTTTCACCAATTGTATCAAATTTCTCAATGATTTCACCCTGTGAATTTTCTCCAAATATAAATAAGTTGTGAGGGTGAGTAATCACGCCTCCTTCATTTGTATAATTAAGGTAATAGATCATTACAGGTTTTGTAAGGATCTGACCTTTTTTGATATTGATGAAGATACCTTCGTCAGTTAGCGAATCATTGATTGCTGTAAACGGATCTGAATCCGGAGTTGCATGTTTTCCGAAGTTGTCGATACATTCTTTTTCACCTGCAGCGAAAGCTTCTTTGATAGTCATAAGGTTGATTTCCTTTGAAAGCTCATCCCAATGACTAAGTTCCTTATTTAAAATACCGTTAACGAAAAAGATATCATAAGCTTCAAGATCCTGAATTACCCTATCTTTAATAGTTTGTTCAGGAACATTAGCAGTTCTATTCCAATCGTCCTCAACAAAGTTTTTGTCTATTACTTTATCAAGTCCGGTATATTTATATTCTTCGTTTTTTCTTGAAGGCGTACCAACTTTCAGGTATGAATCAAAGCTTTCTTTTCTGAAAGAATGAAAATCACTTGATTTTTCACCATTGAGTTGCTTTTCCCAATTTTCAAATCGAGCCTTCAGCCCTTCTTTGTTATAAAGTTCTGGCATGGAAGTATTTCTTTTTTCAGTTAACGTTTTATTAAACAGCAGCTTCGTCTTTAATCCAGTCATAGCCCTTTTCTTCTAATTCAAGAGCTAGTTCTTTAGTACCAGATTTTACGATTCTACCTTTGTAAAGAACGTGAACATAATCAGGGACAATGTAATCTAGCAATCTCTGGTAGTGAGTAACTACGATAGTTGCATTGTCTTCAGATTTTAGTTTATTAACACCGTTGGCAACAATTCTTAATGCGTCAATATCCAATCCCGAATCAGTTTCATCAAGAATCTTCAATTTAGGCTCAAGCATAGCCATTTGAAATACTTCATTTCTTTTCTTCTCACCACCAGAGAAACCTTCGTTTAAAGAACGACTTAATAAAGACTGATCGATCTCAACAAGTTTCATTTTCTCCTTAACTAAAGAAAGGAAAGAAACTGCGTCAAGAGGATCCTGACCTCTGTGTTCTCTGATTTGATTTATAGATGTTTTTAAGAAGTTCGTAGTACTTACACCCGGAATTTCAACCGGATATTGGAAAGCTAGAAATACACCTTCTCTGGCTCTTTCTTCAGGATCCATTTCTAAAAGATCTTCACCATTATAGGTTACAGATCCACCAGTAACTTCATATTCCTCACGACCTGCAAGCACACTAGCTAAAGTACTTTTACCAGATCCGTTTGGTCCCATGATAGCATGTACTTCACCTGCTTTTACTTCCAGATTTATCCCTTTTAGTATTTCTTTTCCTTCAATTGAAGCTTTAAGATCTTCTATCTTTAACATTTTGATATGTATTCTGTTCTTAAAAGTTGTTTATTGATTAACCTACGCTGCCTTCTAGAGTTAAGGCAAGTAATTTTTGAGCCTCTACAGCAAATTCCATTGGAAGCTGGTTTAGAACCTCTTTACAATAGCCATTTACAATTAGCGCAACAGCACTTTCTTCATCTATACCACGTTGCTGGCAATAGAAAATCTGGTCTTCACCGATTTTTGAAGTAGTAGCCTCGTGCTCGACCATCGCGGTTGAATTTTTATTTTCAATGTATGGGAAGGTGTGGGCACCACATTTGTCTCCCATTAAAAGTGAATCACATTGAGAAAAGTTTCTGGCATTTTCAGCTCTCTTGTGGATTTGTACCAATCCTCTGTATGAGTTCTGGCTTTTACCTGCAGATACACCTTTAGATACAATTCTTGACTTGGTACCTTTTCCAAGGTGGATCATTTTAGTGCCTGTATCTGCCTGTTGCATATTATTAGTAACAGCAACAGAGTAGAATTCACCCTGAGAATAATCTCCTTTTAAAATACAACTCGGGTATTTCCATGTAACGGCAGAGCCTGTTTCTACCTGCGTCCAGCTAATTTTAGCACGGTCACCGGCACAAATACCTCTTTTTGTTACGAAGTTATAGATACCACCTTTACCATTCTTGTCACCAGGATACCAGTTTTGAACAGTAGAGTATTTAACTTCAGCATCAGTAGCAGCATAAATCTCAACTACAGCAGCATGAAGCTGGTTTTCGTCTCTCATTGGAGCGGTACATCCTTCAAGGTAAGATACATAAGACTCATCTTCAGCTACGATCAATGTTCTTTCAAACTGACCGGTGTTAGCTGCATTGATTCTGAAATATGTACTTAATTCCATCGGGCATCTTACACCTTTTGGAATATAGCAGAAAGATCCATCTGAGAATACAGCACTATTAAGCGCTGAGAAATAGTTGTCGTTCATTGGAACAACAGACCCTAAGTATTTTTTTACTAATTCAGGATGTTCTTTAACTGCTTCTGAGAAAGAGCAGAAAATAATGCCAAGTTCACCCAGTTTATCTTTGAAGGTTGTTGCTACAGAAACACTATCCATTACAGCATCAACGGCAACACCAGTTAATCTTTTCTGTTCTTCTAACGAGATACCAAGTCTTTTGAAAGTTTCACGCAATTCCGGATCAATTTCATCCAGACTTTTAGGTGTTTTCTTTTGCTTTGGTGCTGAATAATAAATGATATCCTGATAATTGATCTTAGGATACTCAACATTTGGCCATGTTGGTTCCTTCATAGTAATCCAATGACGATAAGCTTTTAATCGCCACTCGAGTAACCACTCAGGTTCATTTTTTTTAGCTGAAATAAATCGAATGGTATTTTCATCAAGACCTTTTGGGGCTTCATCAGCCTCTATCTTGGTTTCCCATCCGTATTTATATTCGGACTGTGTAAATTCATTTAGAATTTCGGTATCTTTCGCCATGAACTCTCTTATTTAAATTAATTCTTAATAGCAAAACTACAACAAATTAACCGTTTCTTTGTTTAAACGGGATAGTATTTTACTGCTATTACGAGATTTTCCGGCGTAAAGATACCATTATTTAGAATATTTATAAATAATTATTTAGATAAGATTTGAACAGGTCTGTTTAAACTCTCTTCAAGCGATATTAAAGTCTCAGTTCTTTCGATTCCATCAACTTTCTGGATCTTATCGTGTAACACCTCTCTAAGGTGATTTGTGTCTTTACAAAATAACTTTACAAATATACTGTAGTTACCTGTAGTGTAGTGAATAGATGCTATCTCCGGAATATCCTTTAGTCGAGAAGCTACTTCTTCATAAAGAGATGATTTTTCTAAAAAAATGCCCAGGAAGGCTGTGATATCGTACCCAAGCTTTGAATAATCAATGCTGAGGGTAGAACCCTTGACGATACCCATCTCTTCAAGTTTTCTCATTCTAACGTGCACTGTACCACCTGAAACAAATACTTTTTTAGCAATCTCAGTATAAGGTATTTTGGCGTCCTCAGTAAGTAAACTTAGAATTTTTAAATCGATATTGTCAATTTCGTAATTCTTGCTCATTTTGAAGCTTTTGGATTAGTATTTGGATAAATAATTGTTTCAAAATTAAAATTCTTTTAATATGAATCAAATATTATTGATAAATTTTTAAAAATATTATAACCCTGTTAATTTTGCATAGTCTCAATGAGGAAAATGCTTGTCATACATAATTAGTACTCATTGAACTATTTTGGGTTAATGTTGTTTATTGAGAAGGGCTACTTATAGGGGGGTGGCCTTTTTCTTTTTCCTTATTTTTGTAAGTTAAGTACGCGAATTTCAAACGATTGCGTAATTTTTTTCGGAAAATTTTAGATTTTCCCAATAATATTTTTGCATTTAAAGAAAAAACGAATTTACTTACATGAATAAGTAAGAGAGTGCAGAGTTGAAAATCTTTGCATACTCGTATTTTGGGTTAATGTTGTTTATTGAGAAGGGCTGCTCCAATTAGGATGTGGCCTTTTTTTATGCCCTTTTTTAAAAATATTCTTCATGCATACTTTTTTTTGCATTCAATTTTATTTTATTTGCTGTTCGGAAAACTGTTTTTTTAATTAATTTCAATAAACCTAACAACTAACGAAACCTGAAATAAGCATGAATGAAAGTGTATGGTTGAATAATTACCCGAAGGGTATACCTCATACTATCGATCCTGATAAATACAGTTCCTTAGTAGATTTATTTGAAGAATCTGTTAAAACTTACCGTGATAGGGTAGCTTATATAAATATGGATAAGTCTATTACCTTTGGTGATATTGATGATTTATCCAAAAGATTTGCTTCATATCTACAAAATGAGCTTAATGTAAAGAAAGGTGATAGGGTTGCGATTCAAATGCCAAATTGTTTTCAGTATCCAATTGCAATGTTTGGTATACTAAGGGCAGGTGCAATAGTTGTAAATACTAATCCGTTGTATACAGCCCCTGAGATGGAACATCAGTTTAAAGATTCAGGGATCGAGACGGTAGTTATCATTGCTAACTTTGCAAGTAATCTCGAGAAGATTATTAAGAATACAAGTATCAAAAATGTTATCATAACTGAGCTTGGTGATATGCTCGGTTTCCTTAAAGGTAGCATTGTGAATTTTGTAGTGAAGAATGTCAAGAAGATGGTTCCTTCTTATAATCTTCCCGGAGCAATTAAATTTAAATCTACGTTAAAAGCGGATCCTGCAAAATTTAATAAGCAGACTCTTTCAGGTGATGACCTTGCATTCCTTCAATATACTGGTGGAACAACCGGTGTGTCAAAAGGAGCAATGCTTACTCACAGAAATATAATTGCGAATGCAGAGCAAACTCATGCCTGGATGAAACCTAAGTTGGTTGAAGGTCAGGAGTTAATGGTTACTGCTCTTCCTTTATACCATATTTTTGCTTTGACTGTAAACTGTATCCTGATGTTTAAGATTGGTGCGTCAAATTTATTGATCACTAATCCACGGGATATGAAAGCATATATTAAAGATGTTAAGAAGCATGATTTCACTGTTATGACTGGTGTTAACACGCTTTTTAATGGAATGATGAACCATCCTGATTTCAAGACTATTGATTTTTCAGGATTGAAGTTTTCTGTAGGTGGTGGTATGGCGGTTCAACGCGCTGTTGCAGAAAGATGGAAAAAGGAAACGAACTCTACTATTATAGAAGGGTATGGTCTAACTGAATCATCTCCTGTACTTAATTGTAACCCTTTGGATGGCACTGATAAAATCGGTACCATAGGCCTTCCGTTGCCAAGTACTTTAATTAAGATTGTTGATGATGAGGGTAACGAACAACCTCAGGGTGAAAGGGGGGAGCTTTGTGCTTATGGTCCTCAAATAATGAAGGGTTACTGGCAAAATGAAGAAGCAACCGATGATGTCCTGGTCGATGGATGGTTAAAAACCGGAGATATTGCCCAGATGGATGAGCAAGGATTCTTTAGAATTGTTGATAGAAAGAAAGAAATGATAAACGTTTCTGGTTTCAATGTATATCCAAATGAAGTTGAAGATGCAATTGCAGCTAATGAAAAGGTGTTAGAAGTTGGTGCTATTGGTGTTCCAGATGAAAAGTCTACAGAGGTAGTGAAGGTTTATGTTGTTAAAAAGGACCAGTCACTTACTGAAGAAGAACTTCATTCTTTCTGTAAAAGTAATTTGACCGGATACAAAAGACCTAAATACATTCAGTTTACTGATGAATTACCAAAGTCAAATGTTGGTAAAATATTAAGACGTGTTCTACGTGATAATGACCCAATGGTGAAAAGTAATGCCTGAAGGTAACGTCATTTATATAAAAAAGCCGGTTATTGAAAAATAACCGGCTTTTTTTATGAATAGATGTTTTTAAACTATTACTAATGAAGGATCTTTTAGTAGATCGTTGATCTCCGATGGAGGACCGAAATGTTTATTCTTAAAACCATTGAGCAAATCAATTGTATGATTTGACATCAGGTTTGATAACTCATCCATCACTTCTCCACTAAGCATATATGGTGATGTATTAGGCATTAATATTTTGCCCTTACAGACCGCAAATAATTGATACTCTTCTACTTCTTTAACTGATGTGCCTTTAATAAGACATGAGTTAGTGTTGTGTTCAATATTGTACGGATCCGTTATTAATTCATCATGATGCTTGCTCATCAAATGATCCTGAAAATATTCATCCATACTTCTTCTGCTGTCTTTGGATAGCTGCGATCTGAACGATTCAGCACATGATACACACATTGCATATTCAAATATTACATCCTCAGCATTAAGTTTTGGATATCTTTTGATCACCTTTTCAATAATGTATTGACTATTAGTCATGTAGAGCTCTTTATTACACTCTATACAAAATTGAAACGGAGCCTTTTCAGCATAAGAATAAAATTGCTTAGGAATCTCAATTAAATTACTATTATGATCAGGCATTATATAAAATTTTGGCTTTTGACTTGTGCAAAAGTAAGAATTAAAAAGGGGAATCCTAAGCCTAATTACTTCGATTTTATTACTTTGATTTATTCCAAGATTTATTTATATTATAGTAATAAAATTTATCGTTATGGTAGGATTTTTCGAAACAGATCATTTGAAATTCAAGAAAAAATATATTTCAAATCTTATTGCATTAGCGCATGCTGACGGTCATTTTCATGAAGATGAATTAACATTTATTCAGAATGCTGCCAAAAGACTAGATCTTAAGGATAAGTATTTAAATGAATTGCTTGAGAATGTCGATGAGCTTAAAATAGAGGTGCCAACAAGTCTGAATTCAAAACTTGATCTTCTTCATGATCTTAGTATTTTAATTCTGGCTGATGGTAATATAGATGAGAATGAATTAGCTTTTGCCCGGCATGTTAGCCATTTGATGGGTTTAAAAGAAAACTTTGTAATAGATCTGATTTATAAGTTTGAGAAAGACCATCCAAATCTTACTCAATGGGAAGAAATGAAAAGAAACTTCCTCGATGACATGTCTATCATCGAGGCTGCCTGATTAAATTTTATATTCCTAATTCGTCTTGTAGTTCTCTAAGATCTACCGGAACAACTCTTGAAACACCTTGCTCAATCATTGTGATTCCATAAATGATATCAGTTGATGCCATTGTACGTTTGTTATGTGTTACAATGATAAACTGAGAATCTTTACTAAATGTCTTAATGATGTTATTGAATTTATCAATATTGGCATCATCAAGTGGAGCATCTACCTCATCGAAAATACAGAACGGTGCCGGTTTTAAAAGATAGATAGCAAATAATAATGAAGTAGCTGTTAAAGTTTTTTCTCCTCCGGAAAGCTGATTAATTGTAAGTGGCCTTTTTCCTTTTGGTTTGGCCATAATCTCAATTTTTGAATCTAAAGGATTTTCAGGGTCGACTAATGTTAAATCACAATCGTCTTCTTCGGTAAATAATGATCTGAATACCTTTTGGAAATTATCTTTTATTTCTTCAAATGATTTTAGGAAACTTTCTCTTGCAACTGAATCAATTTCATTTATTGTTTCTAAAAGCGATGCTTTTGCCTCTAACAAATCATCGCGTTGTTGAGTGATAAAATCATGTCGCTCCTTAATTTCCTGATAAGCTTCCATTGCCATCGGGTTAATCGGACCGATCCTTTCCATTTTATCCTTGATTTTGCTTACGTTTTCTCTCAGTTCTTCTTCAGAAAGCCCGGAGTCAGGTAATTCCTCTGCACTTTTTCGAAGTAAAGCATCAAGGTCTACTTCAAACTCAACAGATAGTCTTTCTTTGATACCCGTTAACTTTAATTTAGCCTCATTCAAACTAGACTTTAACTCCATTGTAAGTGTGTCAATGTCCTCTTTCTTATGTTGAAAGGTTTTTAGTTGCTTCTCAAATTCATCAACATTACCTCTGGCTGCGTAATATTCACGCTCAGCCTCATTAACACCCTTTTCAATACTTTCTTTTTCCTGATACATTTCTATCAGTTCATCCTCGGCATGTTCTGACCTGTCAAGAAGACCTCTTACTTCTTCTTCGGTCTCTTTTAGTTCCTCTTGGTTTTTCTCAATTCGAACCTTGCTACTCTCAAAAGCTGATTCTTTAAAAGAGATTTCCTGCTCTATTGAATTGAGTTTGTTTTGTATCTGGTGGAATTTGATGTTTTCCTCGTTGTAAGCTGTAGATTTTTGTGAAAGCACCTCACTCATTTCTTCCAGCTGGTCACTTAAGATCGCAATCTCTTCTTCTGTTGCATTAAGCTGTCCCTCTTCTTCAGAAACTTTTGGTCTGAGTGTCTCAAGATCTTCTTTGTATTCAGCTATTTTCTCCTGAATGTCTTCTCTTCTGTTTGCATTACTATTCAACATTTCGGAGAATTGCTCATGCTTTGTTCTCAGAGACACATATTCTTCGTTAATCTGGGAAATCTGGGTTTTTAATTCCTCGATCTCTTCCTTTTCAGAACTTTCCAGGAGCTTATGTAGCTCTTTCTGGTTATCCTCCAGGCTTTTGTTTATCTGATGAATCCTTTTTGATAAGCTATCAATAACTTCCTGTAATTTCTCAAGGTTTTTAGCTCTACCGATTCTCTTACCTTCAAACAGGCCTACGGAACCTCCGGTAATGCTGTTAACTCTTCGGGTTATCTTTCCACTGACAGTTATAAAAATACAATCTGGATCATCAGGGATGTCGTTTTCATTTCCATCAACTATGTAAACATTGTCAAGAACATGGGAGATAAGTTTTCTATACTTTTCATCATATTCTATAACACTGGTTGCAGGAAATGCCTTGTCAAAAAACTTATGTTCAGTATATTTTTTCTTTTCAAAACTATCAAGAATGAAAAAGTGAGCTTTTCCTCTGGAAGCATCATTTAAAAGATTAATAGCCTTATATGCATCATCATATTCTTTGACAATGTAATAGTTCATATAGGGCTCCAGGAAATTCTCAATTGTTATCCTGTATTTTTCATCTGTTGTAAGAACATCAGAAAGGAGAGGGGCATCTTTATTCCAGTTTTTGTGTTTTTTCAGGAATTTAATAGCCTCCGGAAAACCTTCGAGGTTATCAACCAGTGATTTTGTCAGGTTATATTCATTTTGTTTTGCATCAAGCTTACGGTTTGTCTGATGCATTTCTTCCTTGATTACCTCTATTGTTTTCTTTACTGCTTCCAGTCTCTGCTGAAGCTGTTCTTCTTTTGCCTGTTTCTGGGTAAGAGTATCTTTTTTCTCATTCAGGTATTCCGACAACTCATTAAGTTTCTCGGCAAACTGCTCAATGTTGGCAGTTTTTTCAGAGGTTTCATCTGTTGTTTTTTCTAGTTCCTGTTGAAGAGTATTTACCTGGATCTCCTTTATTTCAAGTTCCTTTTTTATTTGGTAAACGTTATTTTGTTTCTCCCTCAGTGTTTTATTTAAAACCGAAACCTTCTCTTGTAAGATAGCTGTCTCTGATTTTTGAGCTTCATAGGCAGCTTTTAGCTCTTCGACATAAGCTGTTTCTTCAGCTACTTTCTTTTCAATAACTGATTTTTCTTCTGTAAGACTTTTTATACTAAATGCCGCACGATCATTACTCTTTTTATCGAGATCAATCTGTTCTCTGAGTTTGTCAGTTTTATCAGTAAGAAAGCGCATTCTTTCATTTTTAATTTTATTTTCGCTTTCATACTGCCTGATTTTCGAGACATAGTTGTTTAATGCTTTTTGTCTGCTAGATAGAAGTTTTTCTTTTCCTATGATATCAGCCTTTAACTTTTCAATTTCAGCTTCTCTTTCTTTTAGCTGCTTGCTAATTGAAATCTTTTTATCATTTTCTTCTTCAATCCGCTTTTCTATATCATTTATATTCGACTTCTGCTCTGATACTGATTTTACTGCCAGTTCAATGCTTAGCTCTTTATAGTCTTTTTTATAATTGTAGTATTTTTCGGCTTGTTTTGCCTGTCTTTCCAGTGATTTAAGGTTCTTATCTATTTCAAAGAGAAGGTCTTCCACACGATTAAGGTCATCATCAGTGCCTTCAAGTTTTCTTAAAGTTTCCTTTTTTCTGATCTTGAATTTTGAAACTCCTGCAGCTTCTTCAAATAAATCTCTTCTGGCATTTTCCTTATCATTAAGAATGTCATCGACCATTTTTAACTCGATGATTGTGTATGAATTGGAAGATATACCTGTGTCTAAAAACAGGTTTGTGATATCTTTTAGTCTGCAGGTAACACCATTTAATAGGTATTCACTTTCACCAGATCGGTAATATCTTCTGGTAATTGTAATCTGAGAATATTCTGTTGGAAGAAGATTTTTGGTATTGTTAAATGTCATGGAAACCTCAGCCATGCCGGCAGCTTTCCTCTTTTTTGTTCCATTAAAAATGACATTTTCCATTTTATCAGATCTCAGGTTCTTTGTTCTCTGTTCTCCAAGAACCCATCTGATGGAATCTACAACATTGGATTTACCACATCCATTTGGCCCAACAATTCCTGTTATCCCTTCGTCAAAATTGATAACAATTCTGTCGCCAAAACTCTTAAATCCTTTTACCTCAAGTTTAGAAAGCTGCATGCAGATTATTTTATTAGGTTTTTGTCAGGGATTTGATTAAACTTGACCGTTGGCTCCTTTTGCAACGTCAATCAATTATTTAAGATAATTATTCTGACCCCGTAGCCTTCAAAATTAATATTATTTTTTAAAAAATCTATTCAATGGACATTTTAGAATTTCTACCGTTTATAATAGCTATCGTTATTTATATAATCAAATTTGCTTTGAAAGCGAATAAGGAATCTTCAGAGCCTATTGAAACGATTGAAACACAGCGTAATAGTGGAGGAAGGCCAAAGTCTTTTGAGGAATTACTACAAGAAATTCAAGGAAATAAAGCCAGTCAACGACAACCACAATATGATGAGTTCTCTGATGATTATGAAGAGGAGAAAGAGGTGGAAACGGAAAATAGACGAAGGTTTACTGCTGAAAAGGAGAGTGAGATTAAAGATACATATCGGAAATCAATAGCAGCAGCAAAAAAATCTACCAAGATAGAAAATAAAAACCTTGATAAGTCTCATGAGCGCTTTGAGAATTTTAAAATTCGTAAGCAGGAGTCTCAGGGTAGCCGATATAAGAAAATGCTTAGGAATAGTAATTCTGCAAAAGATGCAATAATTCTTAGTGAAATTCTTAATCGAAAGGAGTATTAAGATACCGTATGAATTTGTGATTCGTATTTTGTCCAAAGTTCTGCTCCATCTTTGCCTATAATTAATGGAATATTTAAGTCTGTAAGATCTTCTTTTAAGGACTTTAATTCATCACTTCTCTTACTTTTTTGGTTATATTTTCTAATCAATATAGCTTTTACTCTATCAGGATATTTGTTGGCGATTTCATGATATATTTCCGGGTCATGTTGAGAATTATCTCCTACAAGAATAAATTTAGTGTCTTTCATTAAGTTCATAACGAACATGATAGATCTGAATTTATGAAAATCATGATCACGGTTTTTATCCTTTCTTTTAAAGAACTGTTTAACCACTTTATATTCATTTAAAAATAACGGTCCTTTAGGGAAATCATGTTTTGTAATAAAAGTAGAAATCAGGAGGAACAGGTTCATTTCACTATTAGAAATATAAAAAATCATGCTGTTATCTTCTGTTAGTTTATCATATAGAGCGGCCATATCATTAACAGGTCGTCTATGATGAGGATTTTTTAAAAACAGGTGCTTAAATCTTTTTCGGACACGAGTACTATGAGAGACTAATATAGTATCATCAATATCTGAAATTACAGCATGATCATCATAGCTATTCAAATCATACACAAACGAATTTGATACCTCTGGTACAATAATAGGGGTATTATCGTCCAAACTATAGGTTATGTTCAAATCAGAAATGTCCTTTGTGACACCACATTCAAATTCAGTATGGAAGAAACCATTTTGATCAATTAGAGTCTCTTTTTGTATACCATTAAATTCAATTATTATTTTTTTATTTTTAGTTGGTTTTTGTGAAAAATACCTGTAAACCAGTTTAATATTGTAAATTGGATTTGTTGATTTTTTGAGATTTAAATATTTTGGTTTCATCCATATTACCTGTCCCTGAATATGAATTTTTTCTTCATATTTTAAAATCAGTTGCGGTAATAGGTGAGGTTTTTTCACGATTAAAATGTTTGAAAGATTCTATAACTAAACAAGAAATTAGCTTAAATGTTAGAGAAAGAAAAGTTAGATTGGCTATTTGTTATTAATCCGGTGTCCGGAGCTTTAGATAAGACTTTTTTCATCGATAAAATTAAGAGTAAAATGAAGGGTGCAAATCTAAATTACCGCCTTTATTTTACAACCGGACATAGTGATGAAGAGTCAATAAAGTTATTTGTTGATCATTTTAAGCCAGAGAAAATTGGTGTTGTTGGTGGTGATGGTACTGTGCTTGATGTTGTAAAATGTGTCAAAGATGATCCAATTCCTGTCGCTATTATTCCTTTCGGATCGGCTAATGGTATGTCTGTAGAACTTGATATCGAACAAAATCCTGAAGTGCGATTGAATGAAATTATCAGAGATGGAGAGGTGAAGGATTTTGATTTGATTTGGTTTGGCGACAACATCTATAGTCTACATATTAGTGATGTAGGATTAAATGCCGAGGTGGTTTCTGCCTACGATAAGGATGAAGACAGAGGGATGAGGACATATTTAAAGCATTTGATTTCTGTATGGAGTGCTAAAAAACAATTTGAAGTTGAGATTTTAGCTGATGGTAAAAAATATCACAGGGAAGTGTTTATGCTGGTTATTGCCAACTCAAGAAAATATGGTACTGGAATGTTGATTAATCCTAATGGCAGACCTGATGATGGGAAATTTGAAATTTGTCTTGTTAAAGAATTAAGTATTGATGGGATGATTAAAGCTGGGTTGTCAAGCATTAATGAACGATTTGTGCCTTTAGAGTCTTTAGAGATTATTCAATGTAAAGAGGCGGAAATTAACCTAACTGATAAAAAAGTATTTCAGGTTGATGGTGAAGTGGTAGGGAAACTAGATTATATCAATCCTAAAATTGTTCCATCAGCCGTAAAATTAATCTTGTAATTATTCTAAATTCACTTTAACAGGTAATACTAAGGTAATTCTTTTTTTAAGGTCTTGCTGAGATGGAAATCTTGGACTGTCCGAAATGATTTTTTCTAACTGTACGTCAAGCTCCGGATTATCAATATTCTGAAATTCAGCAAAATCAAGCAAACCTTCATGGTTAATTGAGAACTTAATAAAATATAATCCGCTTTCAGGGAAGTTGATTTTGTTAGAAACCTCATTTGTCAACCAGGAGTTAACCAGTCTCATTGTGCTTTTATCCAGCTCGAAGTTTTCGTCTTCTTTTGTTGATTTTGCATTGATTAATTTAATAATAATCTGTTCTGCAAATTCCTTTTCTTCATTTGAATTAACCGGGGAAATAATATATCTGAATCCATTGCCCTGACCAACCATGGCTTTTCCTTTTTGATCATAAGTGATGAAGTCAATGGAGTCTTCTGCAGGTAAAATATCAATTTTAAAATCAGAAAGGTTTGGAGTAGACTTAACCTGATTTGAGGGGGAATCTACAAACCTCTTTTTTTCTTTAATGTTGAATGAAAAGCAAAGAAACAATATTGAAATTATTACCCAGGTCCATTTTAATTTTGGTGCTTCGCTTTCCAGTCCACTATATTTCATCATTTCTACTCTCTGTAGAGTCTTATTTTTAGCGAAGAAATTTCCAATGGGTATCCCGATTTTTATCAAGAATTGTTTGACAATTAGTGCACCATAAGCTTCTTTATTTCCACCTCTTTTCTTAATTACCATACTGTCAGCAATGTATTCCTGGATTGATTCCAAAGCATTTTTTTGCCAATAGATGAAAGGGGAAAACCATAAGAAGGCAGTAGCCATCCGATGAATTACCATATCAATACTGTGTTTGTCAGTAATATGATAGTATTCATGTAGAAGGATTTCCTGTTTTTCAAAATCCTTGAGCTCTACAGAATTGTCAAAGAATATTGTATTCCAGAATGAAAATGTTGGCAAGGTGCCTTCAGTATTTTTAACCTTGATGCCCAGAAATTCAGTTTCATTCGTTAAATTTTTATGAGTTGACCTGATTTTTAGTAATTGAATAGCAAACAGTATTAGGCTAATTAATATTCCACAGATGCTTATTGTTGAAATAATATCTGAAAGCCAGATTTGTGTATCAGAGTCAAGTAGCTTTCCAGAAGAGAATAAATAATAAATTGTGGTCTGCTCGCTAACAAGCGGGATTTGCTTATAGAAATATACGGGAATAGAAATAAGCGGAATTATAAATGAAATAATAAGGCTACCAGTCAGATATAATCTCAATTTTTGAAAGTAGATTTCTCCTATTAAGAATATTCTGTAGAATAAGTAAAATATTGCCTGACAGATGGCAACCTCAAAAATATAAATCAGGAATTCATTCATTATTTTTGTTGAGATCCTTCTTCACCAAATTCATCATCTGCTCCAGTTCTTTGGAATCAACATTATTTTCTTTTACAAAAAAGGATACCAGGTTTTGAAATGATCCCTTAAAGTATTTTCCGATAAAGTTTTGCAGAAACTCGTTGCTATAAGTTTCTTTATCAATCAAAGGGAAATATTCATGTGTTTTTCCATAAGCATTATAGCCCACGAAACCCTTTTTTTCTAATATTCTAACAATTGTTGATACAGTGTTGTAGGCAGGCTTAGGTTCAGGGATTTTGTCAAGAATGTCTTTAACAAACCCTTTATCTATATCCCATAAAATTTGCATTACTTGTTCTTCAGCTTTTGTAAGAACTTTTGAGTCGTCTTTGTTTACTATTCCCATGAATCAAAAATAAAACTATTTTGTTAGTTTTCAAACTATCGTGTTAGTTTATTGAGAAAGGAAAATATAGCTGATAATATTTGCGCCCATTTGTAGTGCTTTAAGTCTGACACTTTCAGGGTCACCATGTATTGAAGGGTCTTCCCAACCATTACCAAGATCAGATTCGTATGAATAAAATACTACCAGGCGTCCTTCATGGAAAATTCCCAATCCTTGAGCAGGCTTGCCATCATGTTCATGAATTTTAGGAATGCCATTAAAATCAAATTTTTGATGATAAATAGGGTGCTCAAATGGAATGTCTACTAATTCTTTATCTGGAAAAACCTTTTTTAGTTCTAATCTAATGAACTTGTCCAGTCCATAATTATCATCAATATGTAAGAATCCGCCAGAGGTAAGGTAGGATCTTAAGTTTTCTGCTTCAGCATCTGACAATAAAATATTTCCATGACCGGTAAGATAGAGGTAAGGGTATTCAAAAATAGTTTTGCTGCCTATTTCTACATAATCATAATTAGGGTCAATTGATGTTGCCAGGTATTTATTGCAGAACATTGACAGGTTTTTTAGTCCTGTTTTGTTAGCATACCAGTCACCACCTCCATTATACTGCAATTGAGCTAGTTTTAATTGAGCAGTAGCAGTAAATGAAAAAACCAGGAAAAATAAGAAACAAATTGTTTTGCCAGTCAGCTTCATAATTTCAAATCTAATAATTAGGAACATATTTTAATACGTTCTTTTGCTTTATTAAGTGTTGAGGTAAAAGAATAGTTTAATATTCTGGCTTAAGTGGTTATTATAAAATATTTATTTTTTATATATTAATTTAATTATTTTGAATTTCATGTCTTTTATTTTGTGATTTTTAAAATAATTTATAATCTTATTTGTGAAAGTTACCTTTATTTCTTTGTTATAAATGTAATTCTTTCATTATTTGTGATTGCTCATTAACAAAATAAAATTTTAATATGATAATCGGTGCTATCAAGCAGTCTGGTGAAAACCGGATACCTATTGTTCCTGGGATAATTTCGAGTTTTAATAAGTTAGGATTAAATGTATGTGTTGAAAGTGGAGCCGGAGAAAGTGCATTTATTTCAGACTCAGATTTTAAGAATGCAGGAGCAGAAATTATGTCTAAAGAAGATCTTTTGGGTCAGGTGGATATTCTATTGTCAATCAATCCTCTTTCCGGAAGTGAATATGGACTAATGAAAAAAGGTGCTATTGTGGTTTCATCATTCGAACCATTTTCTCCTGATAAAGACTATGTGGATATCGTTAATGATTTCCCCATACATGCTTTATCGTTAGATATGATACCTAGAACTTCCAGAGCTCAGTCAATGGATATTCTTTCGTCAATGGCTTCCCTTGCGGGGTATAAAGCAGTTATAAAAGCTGCAGAACATCTCCCTAAATATTTTCCTATGTTAACTACGGCCGCAGGAACGGTAGCTCCGGCAAAAGTTTTAGTACTTGGAGCGGGTGTTGCAGGACTTCAGGCGATAGCCACTGCTAAGAGATTAGGTGCAGTGGTAGAAGCTTTTGACCTTAGAACTGCAGCAAAAGAAGAAGTAGAAAGTCTGGGAGCGAAATTTGTTGTTGTAGAGGGTGCAAAAGACGATAAAGGTGCTGGTGGATATGCCGTAGAGCAAACAGAAGAATATAAAAAGTTACAGGCGAAGGTAATTGCTGATCATGCAGCTAAGTCTGATGTGGTTATCACAACGGCTTTACTTCGAGGGAAAAAGGCTCCTTTGTTAATTCCTGAGTCTACAATTGTTAGAATGAAATCAGGATCTGTAATCGTTGATCTGGCCTCAGGTGCTGGAGGTAATAGTGATCATTCGGCTGATAATGAGGTTGTTAATTTTAAAGGGGTGACAATTATTGGTGCAGGGAATTTATCAAATGAATTACCTGTTCACGCTTCGGAATTATATGCTAAAAATATTTTGAACTTGCTTAAACTTTTCATCTCAGACGGGAAAATTGATCTGGGAATTGATGATGATATTGTACAGGCTATAAAAATTAAACAAGAAGAATCATGGATGCAATCATCAGTTGGATAGGAGAGAATATACTTTTTATTTATCTCTTAATTTTTGCGATTTATTTGGGTACTGAGATAATTGGAAAGGTACCTGTCGTACTTCACACACCATTAATGTCAGGAGCAAATGCCATATCGGGAGTTGTTGTCATAGGAGGAATTATTCTTGTAAGACTAACACCATCGGATGACTACTTTGGTCTTTTCATCGGATTTTTAGGTATTGCATTCGCTACAATAAATGTGGCAGGTGGCTTTGCAGTTACTCAACGAATGCTTTCAATGTTTAATAAGAAGAAGAAATCATGATATATTCAACCATAACCGACCTCAGTTATTTAATTAGTACAGTTTTCTTTATCATCGGTCTTAAGAGATTGAGTAGCCCTAAAACAGCTACTACAGGAAATGCATTAGCTGCAACCGGTATGATATTGGGAATATTGACTGCTCTTTTTGGTGCTCTTGGTGATGAACCGGTCAATAATTATGGTGTCATTGCGGCTGCATTGGCTATTGGAACAACAATAGGGTTAATTGCAGCTAAGCGTGTTGAAATGACAGCAATGCCAGAACTTGTTTCATTATTTAATGGATTTGGGGGAGCAGGAACTTTGGCCCTAGCAGTAGTTGAGCTTGTAGGTTACCTTACTGATTCAGATGTCTCATTTGGTGCAATTCTGACCGTTTTGTCTGCATTGTTTATTGGCGCTGTTTCGTTTACGGGTTCTCTTGTAGCCTATGGCAAACTTAAAGGGATATGGAATGAAAAGTTGAAAATTCCATATTCGGCATTTTTCAATATTATTCTATTATTGATTGTTGTTGTGTCAATAGTATATTATTCAATTTACCCTTCAACAATTAGTCTGGGTTTTGTAATAGGGTTATCTGCAATTAGTTTGTTGTATGGTGTGTCATTCGTTTCTCCTATTGGAGGAGGAGATATGCCAGTAGTTATATCGTTCCTTAATAGTTTGACGGGAATTGGAGCTGCTCTTGCTGGAATTGTATATGATAACAATGTAATGCTTTTTGGTGGTATCCTTGTGGGTGCTTCAGGGATAATTCTTACTGTTTTAATGTGTAACGCAATGAACAGATCTCTGGCTCAGGTACTGGTCGGAAACTTCGGAGGATCTTCTTCATCAGTAGGAGATGAAGGAGATAAGGTTGTAAAAGAAGTTTCTATGTCAGACCTGGCTGTTCAATTAAAATATGCAAAAAGAGTTTTAGTGGTACCTGGATATGGGCTGGCTGTAGCGCAAGCACAACATGTTTGCAGGGAGCTTGAAGTCTTGCTTGAAAATGAAGGGGTAGAGGTTAACTATGCAATTCACCCTGTAGCAGGAAGAATGCCAGGGCATATGAACGTTTTATTGGCAGAATCTGATGTGCCATATGAAAAGCTATTAGATCTTGAGGAGGCAAACAAATCATTGGATGGAGCTGATGTTGTATTGGTAATTGGTGCCAATGATGTTGTTAATCCGGCTGCTAAAACTGATACAGGTAGCCCGATTTATGGTATGCCAATACTTGAAGTTGAAAATGCTCACCAGGTTGTTGTATTCAAAAGAAGTATGAATACCGGCTATTCAGGTGTTGATAATGCCTTATTCTATAAAGATAAAACCAAGATGTTATTTGGTGATGCTAAAAAGTCACTATCCGGGTTAGTTAAGGAACTTGCTGAAGTTTAAAATGACATAGAGTTGTGAACTGATGGTGGACAAACTAATTCGCTTGTTCACCATCTTTTTTTATTGTTAACTCATTTCTGAAGTTTATATCTCTTTGAGGAAATGGGATCTCAATGTTCTCTTCCTTAAATCTCCTGAATATAGCATAGTATAATTCACTTTGTAGAAATGCAGGCCGGTCTACATATTTGGTAGACCAAACTAGCAAGGTAAAATCTATACTACTGCTACCGTAATCTGTAAATAATAAAAATGGCTCAGGGTTGGATAAGACATTTTCATTCTTATTTGCCTCTTCCAATACGATTTGTTTTACTCTATCCGGATCTTCCTTGTAACTTACTCCTAATGGAACTTTAATTCTTATTCGGCGGTCATTATGCGACCAGTTAATTACCATTTTTGAAATAAATTCTGAATTGGGAACAATAACAATGATGTTGTCATTAGTTCTGATGGTAGTTGCACGGCCACCAATTTTTATAATATCACCAATTATATCTCCAACCTGAACTCTGTCTCCAACTTTGATAGGCTGATCAAAAAGGATGATCATACCAGAAACTATGTTGTCAACTATAGTTTGAAGTCCAAAACCAATACCGACTCCAAGTGCTCCAACTACAATTCCAAGAGTTGTAAAGTTTATACCGAAAGAATTAAGAATTATAAGTGTTCCTAATAGTAAGATGAAAAGTCTGAAAATATAGCCATAGGTCTGTCTGATGCCATATTCAATATTATATCTTGCCATTAACTTATTTACAAGTAGGCTCCTGATTAGGTTAGCTATATAAACAAGAGCAACAAAGCTGAAAATAAGAGACAGAATTGTAATTACCGTAAAATCAGTTTTGCCAAGAGAGAAGATAGTATAAGACAGCACATCAATAAGAGGCTGAAAAAAATCTTTTAATTTTTCAAGTATTTCGTTAAAAGTCATTGATCCTTTCTCCAAAGTAATGAGCTGTCACCGTAGCTCAAAAATCTAAAATTATTTTCTAATGCATAATTGTAAACTTTTTTCCAGTCTTCTCCAATAAATGCAGCTACAAGTAATATTAAAGTTGAGTCTGGCTGGTGAAAATTAGTAATCAAACCATCTGCAAAATGAAATTTATATCCAGGGAAGATAAAGATTTCAGTTTCACCATGAATAACCTCCAGGTTATTTTTTTCCATATAATCCAAAATTGCCCTTAATGAATCCTTTCTGGAAGGGTGTTGACTTTTTTCATAAGCAATTAATTTGGGAATGAAAAAGTCTGTTTGGCCTTCTAATATCTTTGTGCCATACCAATATAAGCTTTCAAGGCTCCTCATAGAAGTTGTTCCTACAGGAATTATTTTACCATTATTGTTTAATAAAGATTCAATGACTTCCTTTTTGAATAAGATTTGTTCTTTGTGCATTGGATGATCCACTGGGTTATCCACTTTAATAGGACTAAAAGTTCCCGCACCAACATGGAGGGTTATAAATTCCTTGCTGATACCCTTTTGTAAAAGCTCGTCAAATACCTGGTTGGTAAAATGCAATCCCGCAGTGGGAGCGGCAACAGCACCGTCTTTTTTTGCATAAACAGTCTGATACCTTGGTACATCCTCTTCTGTAGCGTCTCTGTTTAGGTACGGAGGCAAAGGGACTTGCCCCATATTTTTTACTAAGTCAGCAAAATGGACATTTTCACCCTTCCAGTCAAATTGAACTAATTTTTGATCTCTGTTAACCCAGGAAGCTTCAATTGTAACTGATTCACCATCTACAACAATTTCTCTTTTTAGTATTTCTTCATCTTTCCATTTTCTGGCATTTCCTATCATACAAAGCCATGATACAGGTCCAGTTAATGTCATCGCATCGTCAATCACAGCAGTAGGTTCGTATGGCTGTAAAAGAAAAATTTCAATAATAGCCCCTGTTTCTCTTCTAAAAAGTAGCCTTGCAGGAATTACTTTAGTATTATTAAAGACTAAAGTTGAATCATGTGGAATATTCTCCGGAATGTTTTTAAATATCTCCGTAGAAATTTTACCGGATTGATAGATTAGAAGTTTTGCTTCATCTCTTTTTTCAAGTGGATGTTTAGCTATTTTTTCATCCGGAAGGTTATATGTGTACTTTGATAAATCTACTGAATTCACAACTAATTATTTTTGCAAATATAAAATCGCTATAGTTAAATAATGAGGAAAACAATTTATTGTTTATTCATTTTATGTTTTTCTGTTTGTCTTTTTGGCCAGAATAAGCTCAATTATTGGAATGTACTTTCTGCTGTGACTTTCCAAACAGGTTATTCAAATGGGTCAGATATTCCTTTTGATATCCCTGTCTTTTCTGAAAAGCTTAATGCAATTGATGGTAAAGAAATAGAACTTGAAGGGTATATTTTGCCAGTAGAAGTAGGTAAAAGCGGGCATTATATTTTATCTAAACTTCCATTTAATGTTTGTTATTATTGTGGAGGGGCAGGACCTGAAACAATAGTTGAGATTATATCTGAAAAGGAACTGGAGCCTTTAGAGACTAAAGTTAAAATTTCAGGTACCTTAAAGCTGAATGATCATGATATGAATTATCATATGTATATATTGAATAACTCAAAACTTGTAGAATAAATTAAAAGATTAATAATGAGGAAGCATCTAGCGCTAATTTTTTTATGCCTTTTTACTCTTAGTTCGCAGGCACAGGATGATAAAGAATTTGTTGATTCTATTTTTAAAATATCCCTGACAAAAGGACGAGCCTATGAGGATTTACGGTTCTTGACCAAAAATATTGGCGGACGATTATCTGGTTCACCTGAGGCAGCAGCTGCTGTTGAATATACTCGTCAACAGATGTTAGCATATGGATTTGATTCAGTTTGGTTACAGCCAGTAATGGTTCCACATTGGGTCAGGGGAAATAAACCTGAAATAGCAACAGTGATTTCACAGAGATTTGGTTCAACTTCATTACCTGTTACCGCTTTAGGTAATACTGTGGGAACAGGTAGTCCTGGAGTTACTGCAGGAATAATTGAGTTGAATAGCCTTGAAGAACTTACTAATCTGAAGGAAAAAGACGTAGAAGGGAAAATTGTGTTTTTCAATAGGCCATTTGATGAAACTCTATATAATACCTTTGGTGCATATGGTAAAGCAGTTGATCAAAGAGGAAGCGGACCAGCTGAAGCTGCAAAAAAAGGAGCCTTGGCTGTGATTGTTCGTTCAATGGGTAATAAAATTAATAAGGTTGTACATACCGGAATGACTCGATACCAACCAAATGTACCCAAAATTCCTGCAGTTGCAATTAGTACATATCATTCTGAGCAACTTAGCGAGATGCTCAAGGCTGAACCTGATTTAAAAGTATATATTGAGACACATTGTGCTTTCATGCCCGATAAGCTTTCTTATAATGTGATTGGTCAAATAAACGGTACTGAATTTCCGGATGATTACATTGTAGTTGGAGGTCACCTTGATAGCTGGGATCTTGGAGAAGGTGCACATGATGATGGTGCCGGATGCGTTCAGTCAATTGATGCTTTAAGAGTATTAAAGTTATCGGGGTATAAACCAAGATATTCAATTCGTGCTGTAATGTTTATGAATGAAGAAAACGGTCTGCGTGGTGGTCAAAAATATGCCGAATTGGCCGGTAAATATAATGAAAATCACCTCGCTGCTATTGAATCTGATCGTGGAGGGTTTTCTCCTCGAGGGTTTACTTCAACAGGCACACCAGAACAAAAGGAAATGATAAAAGGTTGGATGCCATTGTTATTGGAGTGGGGTTATTATGATTTTGACAAGCCAGGGGGAGGGGCTGATATATCTCCACTATCTGAGCAGAATACATTACTTATTGGACTCCTTCCTGATTCCCAAAGATATTTTTATATCCACCATACTCCAGCGGATGTTTTTGAATCTGTTAATCAAAGAGAGTTAGAGTTAGGAGTTGGTGGATTAGCTTCTATGTTATATTTGCTGGATAAAAATTTAGAGAAAAAAAATAAAAAATAATTTTCAACTCATTTTATTAATTTGACATATTGTTTATAATTACCGAATAATATATCAGAACTAACCAACTGTTATGGAAAAAAAGCGCATCGTTAAGGATTATGATAAGTTACCTGAGGAGGTAATTAATCTTGTAAAATTGGAATACCCATATGGGTTCGCTGATAATTTGGTTTCATTTACCAATGCTAAAGGCGAAAGAGTGTCAGCTTTGCCTTTTGATACCGACGAAATCTATTATTTGATTCGTATGACCAAAAAAGAAGCAGTTCAAATTATTGAAGACGATGACGATTATGATGAGTTTGGTAATCTTTCTGAGGAATTCATCGATGAGCAGTCTGATGAAAGTGATGATGAAGAAGAGGAAGATGATAGCAGGGATAATTATGATAGTGATGATGATGAATATGATGATGAAGATTAAATAAAAATGATATAAAAAAAAGAGTGGCCATTTTAGAGTGCCCCCAAAAAGTTAGACACTATTTGGGGGCATTTTTATGTTTAAGAGAAAGAAGTACAACTATGAATTTCGATTGAGTTGTGTGCGCT
>NZ_JABBNU010000014.1 GCF_012926615.1 Marinigracilibium pacificum
TCGTCGATTTACCCATAGTAACATTTTCAAGCACCGGACTTGTCAACACTGCATTCAAGTATAGGCCTATCGGCCACTCGAATGCTTAGTTATTGTGTGTAGTGTTTTTTAATCATTCGTTTCGTTTAATTTATAAACATCATTACTAATTAAATCCACAAAACAAATTCCGATTAGAATATTCGTGTAATTTTCATCTTTTATGTCAATTCGTTTTCTTTTTATTCTACCGATGAAGTTATTTTCTGAATAAACCATTTTTCCATAACCGTTACTTACTATTTGTATTTCGGTAAATTCCGATTTATAAAATGACTTGTTAGAAATTGCAATAATCTTTATAGGATTAAATGGTTTCCATTTTTCATTTTTTGATAAGTCAATTATTTCAAAATCATAATTTTTATTTCCTTTAAGAACTATTTCACTATTACCTTTTTTAATAGCAAACTCTCTGTTTTTAATACTATGCTTGTTAATGTCCAAATAAGCTAATTCATTGGAAACATCGTGTTTAAATTCAATCCTTTTTAAATTTCTGAAAATGAAATTGTCGTGAGTCAGTTTTCCTTTCAGATGGATTAAATCTTTTAGTTCAATAAATTCAGACATATTATCGTTTGGTTACATTACACACAACGTTCGATGTATGAGTTGGGGCGGATTATCGTGCCGATTTCGCGTCCGATAGGACAGTGAAATCCAGCGAGAATCCGGCGCTTGACCTGGCACTAATGCCGTCATAACTTATACATGCTGTTATGCTTAGTTTTAGTCACCAGTTTGTAATTCTTTAAATCCATCGAGAGTCCAATAATGAATTACTGAAGCAGCTTCAAATTTTATTATCTGAATAGCATTGCAATTTAGATTAATTTGTGTTTCTTCATACATATCTGATATTTGCCCTGGATTTACAAGAGATATTCCATACCCATAGGGATATTTAGTCTCGGGAATTGAGTCAATTTTAATACATGAATATTTATCATCATTTAAATAGAAAAACCATAATCCTAATTCATTTTTATTCTTTTTATATAAAAGAGTAAAAAAATCTTCCACCTGATCACAATTAAAATCTCCCTTTACAAAATTCAGCTCATCGATAGAATTCGTTTTATAAATGTCTAATTCTTTGATATAATTATTAGCATCTAGAATCTCCCAATCAGGCAGATTTTTTTTTATTGCTTGGTAATAAATGGTATCCGTTGTTGTTTGACCAAACATAATTGACGCTGCACATAAACCAAATAATGTAAGTGTTTTTTTCATATCAATTAAGCATAACGATTGGATAAGCGCGACTCTATTGCTCTTATCCCACATATGTGTTTTGTTATTTTCTGGCAATATAAGCTCCAATTGATTATTTCCAAAAATCTGTTTGAACAATAATGTCGCGCTTAGTATTCTCATTATCCTGCTTTTTTGACTTTTAATTTTTTTAAGGGGTCAACGGCCTCTTCCTAAATTTGATTTTATATGCTTTAACCCTTCCATCTGAATCTCAGACTCTCCATTTAACTCCATTCATTGCCTTATTTTACTTGTTTTGTGTTTCAAAAGGATGTTTCTCACCTCATTTTCAATATAGTCTGTTCTTCTTAGCTAAGCGTAAGATTATACGTATATATACGTTTATTATACGTATAATCAACACTTAAAATGGGGGTGCTAATTTGGTTTGTTAATTATTGAAGTGATAGATTATTAGTATTGTATGGGTGTTTTTGAGACAATAAAAAAAGCCGCTAAACCTTTCGGCCTAACAGCTTGATATATTAATTTCTTATGTATTTTTATTGTCCGTCGGTATCAGGCACCTCAGTAACTGTAATCTGTGGGAATGTAAATGGGGGAGTCTCTATAATATTACTTTCATTAAGGGCTTTATCTACAACCTGAACTTGTAATTTAACTGTGTCATTTCTGAATACCGAAAATATCGCCGCAGAATACATGTTATACCTTAACTCTCCTTTTATTGCTCTTTCATTCTCTTCCAGATTTAAAACAGGGAATCGACCGTCATAAGTATCAGCACATAAAAACGGATCTATTTTTCTGAGATCATATTCTTCCCAAACTCCTTGCCTCTTTACAAAAAAGTCAATGAATATATTATTGTGATATTTATTTCTTTGAACCAAGAAGGTATCTACATCAGTTCCATTAACAATCAATTCATAATCAATACAATTAAAGTCCGGGTCACCTTCACGGTCTCCAAATCTGATTAACTCACCATTATCAAGGATAAATGCATAAGGATGATATGGTACTCCGATATCTTCAGGACTTAACCCCAGATCGCCATTTCCATCTTCAAAATTTAATACCAGCGAAAGATTTTTAGTAAATCCTGTATCATAATAAGTAATGTTATTGTAGCTGATCGCAGGGGTAGAAGAAAGTGACGGCGGTCCGTCGCAAAAGGCCGCTGTGCATAGAATAAAAATTATTGCTAATATCGCATTATATTTCATAGGTGCTCGTCTATCTTTAATTAAAGATATGTAATTATTTACAATATTAAAACGAACATTGATGTCAGATAGTTTAAAGGACAGGATCTTAAATTTATCAAGAGGGGATAAGCAGGGGTTTAATCAACTTGCTCTCGAAGTTTTCAGGTATCAGGCAACAAATAATGTTGTTTATAATGAATATATAAGTCATTTGTCTGTTGATTCTACGAAAGTTTCTTCAATTGAGGAAATTCCCTTCCTTCCGATCAGTTTTTTTAAAAGGCATCGAATATCTACTTTAAATTCCACTCCGGAAAGGATTTTTACCAGCAGTGGCACTACGGGCTCGGTTACATCACGACATGAATTATATGGCACCAAATGGTATGAAGCTATCACTACCAAAATCTGGAATGAATATTATCCATCATTAGAAAACTGTGTCATTCTTGCTCTTTTGCCGGGCTACCTCGAAAGAGAAGGGTCATCGTTAATCTATATGGTTGATCATTTTATCAAATCTTCCGGAGATGCCAGAAACGGATTTTTTCTCTATGATCACGATAAGTTGTATCACCTGCTTCAATCACTAAAAGGTGAGGGAAAGACTGTGGTATTGTTTGGAGTTACATTCGGATTACTTGATTTTGCAGAAAGCTATTCATTGAGTTTTCCTGAACTAATTATCATGGAAACTGGTGGTATGAAGGGTAGGAGGAAAGAAATGACCAGACAAGAGGTTCATACAATTATCAAAAAATCATTTGGCGTGGAAAGGGTTCATTCTGAATACGGGATGACAGAATTATTATCTCAGGCATACTCCAATGGGAATGGCATTTTTGCTCCTTCATCAACACTTGATATCATATTACGTGATACTAATGATCCGTTCAGTTATGTACCTGAAAGAAAAACAGGCGGGGTTAATGTAATCGACCTGGCTAATGTTGATACTTGCTCGTTTATTGAAACACAGGATTTGGGCCGGAAATATGATGATGGCACTTTTGAAGTCCTGGGACGATTTGATAATAGTGATATCAGAGGATGTAATCTGATGGTTTTATAGTTATGGCTAAGGGATATTGTTATGGCTTGTGTCCTCACTAGCCATGGAAAATATGTTTGGACTGGTTGGTGGAGACACCAACCAAGACTTTAAGAGACACCAATCATGATTTACTGCTGTTCCGGATATTAGCGCAGCGCATCAGGTAATTAAGAATAAAAGGGGATTTGAAATCCCTCATTATCAATGATTCAACATGCCCTGCTGAAAATGTCGAAAAGCAGAAAATATATAATGCCAATTATTAAATCTGCGTTACAAACGCAGTTCTCTAACACCCTCGTTACGCTTCGCTAAACAAGGGCGATGAAAATATTGTGAGGCCATCTGTCGTCTTCATTTGTAACAGATTATTTAATGGTTAGTGGAGACACTAACCAAAACTTTTATACCCTTCGAACCATATCGAACAGCAAAGTTCCATCATCATAATTGTTATGGCTTGTGTCCACACTAGCCATGGAAAATATGTTTAGAATGATTGGTGGGGACACCAACCAGGACTTACTGCTGTTCTGGATGTTTGCGCAGCGCATCCGGTAACTAAGAATAAATGGGGATTTGAAATCCCTCATTATCAATGATTCAACAAGCCCTTCTGAACATGTTGAATAGCAGAAAATATATAATGCCAATTATTAAATCTGCGTTACAAACGCAGTTCTCTAACACCCTCGTTACGCTTTGCTAAACAAGGGCGATGAAAATATTGTGAGGCCATCTGTCGTCTTCATTTGTAACAGATTATTTAATGGTTAGTGGAGACACTAACCAGAACTTTTATACCCTTCGAACCATATCGAACAGCAAAGTTCCATCATCATAATTGTTATGGCTTGTGTCCTCACTAGCCATGGAAAATATGTTTAGAATGATTGGTGGGGACACCAACCAAAACTCATAAAGACACCAACCAAGACTCTAAGAGACACTAACCAGGACAAAAAAAAAGGGTGTTGCATGCAACACCCTTACAAGGAATATATCAATTAACAATATTTCTTCACATCATCAGCGGTAATTGTCTTTCCGGACATGATTACCAATCGCTCAACAACATTTCTCAACTCACGGATATTACCTGTCCAGTCATGTTTTTTCAATTCTTCAACAGCACCGTCGTCAATGTCCTTTTTAGCAGTGCCATATTCACCAGCCAGATCATTAAGAAATTTGTCTGCCAGTAAAGGGATATCGTCTTTCCTGTCATTTAATGAAGGCACTTTGATTATGATCACACTCAACCTGTGATACAAGTCTTCACGGAAGTTACCTTCTTCAATTTCTTTCTTCAGGTCTTTATTCGTTGCAGCTAATACTCTGACATTAACCTTGATATCTTTATCTCCTCCAACACGGGTGATTCTGTTTTCCTGAAGTG
This sequence comes from Marinigracilibium pacificum, assembly GCF_012926615.1. Lineage (GTDB taxonomy): Bacteria > Bacteroidota > Bacteroidia > Cytophagales > Cyclobacteriaceae > Mangrovivirga > Mangrovivirga pacifica. Next base: position 4,928 of record NZ_JABBNU010000014.1, read on the forward strand.
CACGAAGTACTTTTGCCTGAGCCGAAAGCGACATATCACCAATTTCATCCAGAAAGAGTGTGCCGCCATCTGCAAGTTCAAACTTTCCTTTTCTTTGCTTTACAGCAGAGGTAAATGCTCCTTTTTCATGACCAAACAATTCACTCTCAATCAACTCTGCAGGAATTGCTGCACAGTTAACTTCAATCATTGGTCCGTTGCAACGCTCACTTTTCTCATGTAGCCAGCGTGCTACCAGTTCCTTACCCGATCCGTTAGGCCCGGTAATTAATACTCTGGCATCAGTTGGAGCTACTTTTTCGATAGTTTCCTTAATTTCACCCATTGGCTCCGACTCACCGATCATATCATATTTTTTGGCGATCTTTTTCTTAAGAGTCTTAGTTTCGGTAACCAGATTTGATTTGTCCAGTGCATTTCTGATACTCACAAGCATTCGGTTAAGATCCGGTGGCTTGGAAATGAAATCAAAAGCACCTTTTTTGGTGGCATCTACAGCTGTTTCGATCGTGCCATGGGCAGATATCATGATAAACTGAGTATCTTTTCCAAGCTCAAGGGCTTTAGTAAGAACCTCCATACCATCCATCTTTGGCATTTTAATATCGCATAATACGATATCATAATCATTTTTCTCGATTTTTTCCAGACCGGCCTTACCATCTGGAGCATCGTCTACTTCATACTTTTCATATGAAAGAATATCTTTCAGTGTTTCTCTGATGCCCGGTTCGTCATCTATGATCAATATTTTAGCCATGATCTATCTGGTTGGTTAAAAAAATAAAATTAACGAACAGCAAATTGAATGCCAGTAAAAAAATGATAAAAAATAAAAAAACAAAGGCAGCACGATAAGCCGGGTTCTGTCCTCCTTGCGGAGTGCTTATCATTTATCTGGGCCTGACGTCACCATCAGGCTCTATCGACCTACCCATTCCGGCTTCCCGAAGGAAATAAGCGGGCAGCTTAACCCGGAACCTATTTGGTCTTTCAACCCGTAAGGTTTACCTCGCATCATGATTCACACCATGACCGGTGAGCTCTTACCTCACCTTTTCACCCTTACCCATAACGAAGCCTTGCGGCTTGTCAGGGCGGTATATTTTCTGTGGCACTGGCTGTTACTGACAAGCCGAAGCCTGCCAGCACCTTCCCGTTAGGAAGTACGGCGCCCTGTGTTGCCCGGACTTTCCTCACAAAATCAGATTTTGTGCGATAAGCTGTACTGCCTTTGTTTTTTAGAAACGTAAAATTATACCATACAGATTATTTAATGTACATCCAGACCTGTTAATTTAAACTCATACTCGTCAGCAAGCTCTGCAACCTCAGTGATCATCTCTTTGAGCAAATCATCAGTGATGTTATCAAGGAAGGTCGCTGCCTCTACTTTAACGAAGTTATCGCTAATCACAAATTTGGCATGACAGAAGCGTGCATTTTCAACCAACAGTCGTTTTAGATCGATGTCGGGCGTAAATTCACAGACTTTGGAGGTAAACTCCACACCTGTTTTTCCATATTTTTCGTTCATGCGCATCATACCTAATACGGTCTGATAACGTGACTCATCAACCGGTATTACGATTACCGATTTGTTTTGGTCGTACTCGGAAAATTGTCCCCCGATCTCGGAGGAGAATTCTTCAATGAATTCCAGAAAGTTCATAATATTTGGGTACGGTTAGTTAGTTATTATGAATAATATAAGGATATTTTATTGTTTTCCAGAATTATATTTCATTTTATTTAATATGAACGATATGTAAATGAATTGTTGAGTGATTTGACTGGTTTTGAGTGCTTTATGCCTTTTAATTCACCTGGTTAGCTATTCTGTTACCTCGTTTTTTTGATACTCTGTATAAGTAAGGCAATTATTTTCTTTAAGTTGTTTTTTTATTTCTCCGGAATAGTCCTTAACTATTTTCCAGCTTTGAGTACTGTCAAGCATAAAAGTGAAAGTTTCACAACTTTTTTCTTTGTTCTCTTTAAATGCCATTGTGATATTATATTTCACTTTTTCAGGTTTAGCATCGTCTTTTGCAAGATTTGCTGCTTCTTCAATATAATCTGCATAGGTTTTATGGCCTGATTTTTCTGAACCATTACTGCAACTCATCGCCAGGATTAATACAGTTGTAATTGTTAATAAATAAAAATTCTTCAATTGACTTCAGGGATTTGGGTGATAAAATAGATTTTGTATTATTTGTTTATAAACTAATAACGATCCTTGTGAAATTAATTTACTGAGTCAATGTTAATAAATATTAAAATTTTAATTTTTAACAATTAACCCATTTTTCAAATTGATTTTTGAGCTGCCTGAAAGAAAGAAATGAAAATATACCCTGAATGCTTCTTGATTGAGTTTACATTAAAAAGTATGGGTATCAGGAATCCGGATCCTTAGAGAGGAGACTGACGATCTAGACTTAATCGAGATAAGAGTAATCACCAGATATTGATTAAAATGATATCTGGTGATTATTTATTATTTAAATACAACTTTGGTGGCACCGTAACCACCCCATTTGTCTCGTTGTGTGTCTTTAAAGTATTTGATGTTGTCTATTCCACTCAGATATTTGTGGATCTTGTTTTTTAATACACCGTTACCAACTCCATGAATAAATGTGATTTCATCCATTCCTGAACTTAGTGCCTGGTCAAATTTTTGCAAGAATGTATCAAATTGTAAATCAAGCATCTGGCTGTTGCTCATTGTTGCATGATCTTTCGATAGCTCTTCGATATGTAAATCAATGCTTGCTGAAGGTTTCTGGGCAGATGAATAGTTTTGGCTTTCTCCTGGTTTTGCAGATGATTCCTGAAGTGTTTCTTTTAATTCGCGAACATTTATTTTCTTTCCCTGATCATCTAATCTGAATGTATAGGCATCAGCATCAATTAAAGGTGTTTTTCTTCTGCTTTTAAAGAATTTCCCAGCCTTGAATTTAATCTGTCTGCTCATTGGTGTCGGAGTCTCTTCAAATGTTCTTGAATGATAAATGATGTCTGCTCGATACACAGGCCAGTTATCAAAGTCATTTGAATCCAGATTAAAGAGCTTGTAATGCTCTTTTGGAAGTACTCTTCCGGCAATGATACCCTTCGAATTATCTCCCGAAATCTCAGAAAAGGAAAATAACACCATTTGATCAGTTAGGTTGATCAGGTGCAGAGCCATTTGTTTGTCGTTAACAGGCTTGAACGCAACATATATGCCTTCCGGCCAACCTATAACAGCCGGAGCAGCTTTAATTTTCTCAGCCTGCTTTTCGTATTCTGGCGTTTCTTTCTTTTTGAAATAGGTAGTTTCTTCCTTACTGATGAACACAAGTTCTGAACGAAGTACCGGGATCTCAAACCCATCTTCGATCTCAACCATTACTGTCTGGTTATCAACAATGGAAGTCACAACTCCGCTTTCTGTACCTCTTAAAAATCTTACTTTGTCTCCGATGTTCATTGTTAGAAATATATAGGGTGAAATTTGACATTGCCCCTGGTGTTTATTTCAAGAGCAGGTGTCGGTAAATGTATATAGTTAGCTAGCTTAAGTATAAACTTCAGCCATTTCTTATTTGTTTTAATTGCTGACAGATCAATGTCAGGAGCTAAAAAGAACTGTCGATACGGATCAAGTCCGGCTTCGATATTCTGATGGTCTCTGGCGTAGATCATGTCTTCAGCACCATAGCCAAGGCCGATATTGATATACGATAACCATTTTGGTATGTTGCCAAAGTTATCTGTCTGAATGCTTAACCAGTAGGTTTGCCCGTTATAATCCTTTAAAATTTGCTCGTGAAGTCCATCTCCAAGTACTTCAGGTCTCATAGAAGCATATCCGGAAGTTGAAAAACTGAATTTTGGTCTTACCCACTGTTTGTCCCAGCTTCTGTTTGATTGTAACACGAACAATCCTGTGCCGAGCAAATTAGCCAAAAGGTCTGTTCCACTGGCTCCATAATCCGGAGAATAGCCATCAAAGATTTCAATTGATGCCATTGCTACTGTTGCAGCAGCTGCTCCATAGATAATCGATTTCTTATTTTCCAGTCCCGCATTTCGAAGCCCGTCAACCATCAATTCTGTGATAAAAAAGCTACCTGTCATGTGCCCTGCCTTATCCATCTGTTTCCATTCTTTGGAATCATCAAACCACCGAAATGAAACTTTCTCATCATTGTTGTACCAGGTGGTTCCGAGGTAGGTCATGGTCAGGGCATAGGTTCCTGCCGAAATTAAGGCAAACCTTGCTACATGGTTTTTTGAATCCGTGGTATCAGATGCTTCAGGAGAATATTGACCAAAGCCTAATGCTGGTATGATCAATAAAAGTGCAAAAAGGATTGTCCTTACCGATAGATTCATCCGGTAAACTTAATACTTCCTTTTTATTTCACTGCTTGTTCATAAGTTTTTATTGCTCTTTCCCGGGCTGCTTTATGTTCTACTATTGGTTTAGGGTAATCACCGGAAAGGATTTCAGGAACCCATTTCTTAATGTATTCCATATCCGGATCAAATTTTTTGAGTTGTGACGAAGGATTAAAGACTCTGAAATAGGGCTGGGCATCAGTGCCCGTCCCGGCAGCCCATTGCCAACCTCCATTATTACTGGCAAGCTCATAATCAAGCAGCTTCTTTGCAAAATAAGCCTCTCCCCAGCGCCAGTCGATGAGCAGGTGCTTGCATAAAAAACTGGCTACAACCATTCTTACCCGGTTATGCATATATCCCGTCTGGTTTAATTGCCTCATACCTGCATCAACCAGTGGATAACCTGTTTTTCCTTCGCACCATTTTTGAAATTTTTCCGCATCATTTATCCATTGTACAGCATCATATTTGGGTTTGAAGTTATTATTAACGACCTGTGGGTTGAAAAACAGAATCATCATATAAAACTCTCTCCAGATGAGTTCGTTTAAATAGGTTTTATTTAGTTCTGCTGCTTTTTTTGCAAGTTTCCGAATACTTATTGTCCCAAATCTCAAATGAATACCAAGGTGAGTTGTCCCTTTTTCCAATTTGGGGATATCCCGGGTTTCATCATAGGTTTCAATAATGTTTTCATTGATATCGTTTGTTGGAATCTCAATTTCTGATCTTTCAAACCCCATATCTGATAATTGGTGGGGATTCTTTACTGTAGTTTCGTAAAGATTATGAAGGTTATTTTCACTCCAGTAGTGTGGAACTTCATCCTTAGCCCATTTATCCAACCATGTTCGGCTGTAGGGGGTGAATACTTTGTAGTATGAATCCGTCTGAGTCAAAATATCATACTTCTCAAATATTACCTGGTCCTTATAGGTATTGAACCCGATATTTTTTGATTTTAGAAATTCTTCAATCTTTTCATCGCGTTGCCTGGCATAGGGCTCATAATCACGGTTACAGTAGACTGTATCAACGTTATATTCCTGTGTTAAAGACTGAAATGCTTCTTCAGGAGTGTCATAAAAAGTCAATAAACCACTATTATGCTTTTGAAAACTAGCATGAAGTTCATTGATTTTATCTGAAATAAACATTACTCTTGGATCTTTCTTGTCTTCAAGATCATCAAGAATCTGTCTATCAAAAATAAATATTGGGAGTACTTTGTGTTCTGATTTTAATGCTTCGTACAGACCGTGATTATCGTCTGTTCTCAAGTCTCTTCGAAACCAAAAAATATTGATTTTTTCTTTAGTCATTTATTCGGGATCATTTTCTTCCCTCAAAACAGCATCATCATTCAAATTGTTTTGTTCATTTTCATCTTCCGGACTCTCTTCTTCTTCTTTTTTCTTTTTGTCCTTCCCAAACAAATCCCTGATGTTGTCAAAATTTTCGGTGTATAACAAACTGAGTCCGGCATTAACATCAGACCCTGTAAGTGAGTAAATATTGTTGTAGTCGGTTTTGTTATACATTTTAACCTTCAGCTTGCCATTTTTGGTCAGCACATATTCGATTGTCCAATCTCCGATAAGTTCATTTACCGGCTGAGTATTGTTATCGAGTCCTGCATTGTTGGCATTATTATTAAAGGTACCATCGCGAGTAATTGTCAGACGACCATCAAGCATGCTGTATGAAAGCCTCACCCTGAATGTTTCAAATTGCTGGAAGTCAAGGTTGATATCCAGATTATCATCTACCTGACTTAACCAATAGCTTATCTGGTTAGATAATAACTCACCCATACTGTTTGTGGCAATGGTGTTTTCCACGGTAAAGGTATTACGCGGTGTAAGCCCACCAAGCACTAGAAGACTGAATACCTGCTGGTTCAAATACTGTTCGTTATTTTGAACATCCCTATGAAATGCCTGAACTTCGGCAAGCATCTGTCGCGGATAATCAACAATTTCGATATCAAAATCAACATTAGGCGATAATAACGGCCCGTCAATATCCATTAATGCATTTACCGGATACTTTCTGGCAACATCAGTATTTGAAGTCGATACCTGGTCGTCTTGTGGAATATTCAAGATAGGCCTTAAAGAAGCAAGGTTGCTATATGAAGCCCTGATATCAAGGATACCCTGATACGGATCACCATACCACGTAATTCGGCTGTCAGGCAAAATGCTAAAGTGCTTATTGATGACATTGTAGAAGATGAAGTTGTAATCACCACGTTCAATCTGGTAGTCACCAAACATGTTAAATTCACCCTGTGTATCAATGATCATTTTGATTTTTCCATTACCATACCCTCTGAGTATATCTCCGGTTTTATCATCAAAAATGATCTCCAGGTAGGCATCGGTGGTAACATCAAAGTTGAAATCCAGGATTACTCCACTCAGGTCAATTTCCTCTTCAGTAGCATTTAGTTCTAAAGTTTGTTCTGAATCTGCATCCTCGATGGTTATAAAGTCTGTAGTTGTAGTATTTTCTACTTCCTCACTAACAGGAATGTGAATATGCGTTCCTTTCTCACTTGTGGCATTAGCTGTGATATACAGGTTTTCGAAAGATCCGAGGATCTCTACATCACCGGTGGCATATGCCTCTCCATAGAAAAGTTCATTTTGCCTGATAGTTGTGTTTAATACTTTGAAGTTTTGCAGCTCTCCTCTTAAGTCTAGAGTAAAATATTGAAAGCCGTCATGGAAAATACCACCGTTTAAAACTCCTTGCTGATCGTTTACATCTCTTAGCTGAAGGTTTCTGAATCCGATTTGGTTTTCGTCGAAGAAAATAGAACCCCTGAATGTATAGTAGGTATTCATGTAGTTCATTCTGATTCCACCATCATCAATAAATCCGTTTCCTCTTAATATCGGGTAGTCAAACATTCCGGTAATCTTGAAATCACCTTGCGCTGTCCCTCTGATATCCGAGAAAATAGTTTTCAAATAGGGTTCGAAAATAGTCAGGTTGGCATCATCAAAACTAGCTACCAGGTCGAGTTGATTTCGATCACTTTTAGGGAAAACATCACCTTTTAACGAGATAGTTTCAAATCCTTCACGCACCACATTAAGATCGAGGGCTATCTTTTGTGATTGTTTGTTGAATTCAGAAACACCATTAACATTTCCAACGAGGAAGTCATCGATTTTTAATGAATCTATCGATAAGGTACCATCAATTTCAGGACTCTTAAATAAATTACTTAAAGTGATGTCGCTATTCAGCGTCCCATAATACTTAACTTTCATCAGTGGGTTTAAAGTGCTGATCTTAAAGTTGTTGACGTTGATATCGAGCTCATGTTCAGTCGAGTCAGAGATAACACCATTCAGACTTATAATTTCTTCATTATGGAAAACATTGAAATTTGATACTTTGAAGATTTTATTGATCCAGGCTATTGAGTTATCAGGGTCAATTCCCCAGCTTTTATCCAATATATTAAACTTAGCTTCCTCAATTCGAAGTCTTGTGCTATCAGTAAGGAAATCAAGTTCTCCAATGATTTTAGCATCATTATTTTCGTTTTCTTGCTTAGCAAAAAACTCAAGGTCAATGTGATTTTCACTCCATATAGCTTCAAAAAACAAATCTTCAGTAGTCAGATTATTGGTAACTTTTTGTTTTGATGATTCAACTATTGCATACGCCAGAACATTCGTGCTGTCTTTAAACTTTGATGTAGATAGATCAACTTTCAGATCTTTCATTATCAACTTATTCAGCTGTAAGGTGTCTGTTTCAAGGTATGCGTTTAATATGGAAGTAGCTCCATTCTGAAAGTTTCCGGAGAGATAGATGGTATCCTGAATCTGCATTTTTGACTCAACCAGATCAAGAATTGGCTTCATATTAAAACCTGTAACCTCAAAATCAATATCGTATGACTCATCCGAGCTTTTCCTGGTTAGTGTTGAAAGTTTTTCTTTTTCATTACTTAAGATATAGGTGTATTCTTTCAACAGTAACTGAAGGTCATTCCAGGCAGTTGTTAGGTTAAATTTCCCTTCAGCATTAAAATCTATCAGATCAGATTCAAGTTTGATTTTTCTTCCGAGACTATCTTTTACCGAAATCAATGAAAGAGTATCAATGTGCATTCGGTTATTTTTAAACTCGATGTCTGTATTACTGAATTGCGCATTTCCTCTCAAGCTGTCAATTTCCAGACCTGTGGCATCAATATGGAAATCTCCGGAAAGTGATAATTTTTCCTTACTTAGATTTAACTCATGAAAAAAAGCAGTGTCTAGTGATGCAGTTATTTGAATGAGCTCCTTGTTTTTGTTAAGGTCAATTGTGCCTTCAGTGACAAATTGTAAATTAGGATCATCTATGCTTAGCTTTCCTTCGAAAAGCTCACTTGCTAATCTGGCATTTGTAACAATGTTTTTATAATTATATCCCTTTATTCCAAGGCTGGTTACCTTAGCATCGAGAATAAAATCCGCATTTTCAAGAATTAATCCTGAACCCTGAATTTCACCGCTTAATGATACTTTCTGGAAATCTTCAGGTCTGTTAAAGTATTTACCAAGATCAAAATTTTTGAGTACCAGGTCACCTTTGTAGTTGGCCGCATTATTTTCAAATAGCTTAAGATTTATATCTGTCTCGATATATCCGATTTCAGTCTGGAATGTGGCATTACTTACAAAGTCATTAACAAAGCCAATAAACTGACCTTCAATCTGTGTCTTGCCGAGAGGGGTAAGCAGGGTGTCACGTTTTCCCGGGATGATCTTTTGAAGATCCGAATTAAACATATTTGCTTCATCAACAGTGATAAACATGAAGGTCTCCCCAACATTTGGCAAGCCCGAAAACTGCATGTTTCCTTTTATTTCACTTCGCTGAGCATAGTTTATATTAAGGTTATAGACCGAAAAATCGGTGATTCCGCCACTGAATACCCCTGAAACTTCATGCTTTTCGTTTTGACCTCTGAAATAGGATGCGAAAAGACTCAGATCTTTAGAGTCAATGATGCTTTTATTAATTTTTGCTTCGATATCTACCGAATCAATGAAATAACTTAATGCCGAAGGTGATTTGTAATTAAATACAAGGCTATCCTGAATGAATGATTCTCCAATATTAAGATTCAGATCATCAAAAGACATATGGTCATCGCAATAGAGAAATTGCGTTTGCATGTCATTGATGTGTAATCTGTTATAAACTGGATCATTGGAATTAAGAAAGTCTGAGTAGAAACTTAATGAGTCATTGAAAATCTCAAAACCCTCAAGGTGGGCATTGATTTCATTTAACTTAAAGTGAAACAGGTCAAATTCATTAGATGGCAGACTGTCTTTTTCAATATAATTATAAGTGAAGAAACCCCTGTCGATAAATACATCCGTGAAAGTAACCCATGTCCGCTTTTTGGTCTTAGTTTGTTTGCGGGCCATATTTTTCAATGAAACAATAAAGCCAGTAAGGTTTAATGTGTCTTCACCAGGATGTTTGATAAGGTGTACGGTTGGTTGATCGAGAGATACTTTGTTTAAATGGATTCGTCCTTTCTTATTGATTCCGGTAATATCAAAATTTAGAATCAACCTGTTAACATCAACCATAAGGCTGTCGTTTCGGTCAAAAACCTGGATTCCGTTCAGGCTGATTTCATCATACCATAAAACACCCACCTTATCGAAATTTACCCTGTATCCTGTGGCTGCTTCCAGTTTTGATTTTAACCTACTGGTGATTTCATTTTGTACAAAAGGAAGTTGAATAAGCGCAGTTAACATTAAAAATAAGATTATCAGCCCAAGAATTACCCTCGTGAGTAATTTGAGTACCTTATTTTTAATAACTTGCGATAATTTTATTTCCTTAGTCACTTATGTCAATTAATATATTAGCCATTGAGTCCTCTTGTGATGAAACTGCGGCCTCCGTCATTTCTGATGGAAAGGTCGTAAATAATATAATTGCAACACAAGATATACACGAAAAATATGGCGGTGTCGTTCCCGAATTAGCATCAAGAGTTCACCAACAAAATATAGTTCCGGTAGTTTCCGAAGCTCTCAAACAAGCAAATATAGAAATTTCAGACATCAATGCAGTAGCATTTACCCGTGGACCTGGATTATTAGGTTCATTATTAGTTGGAGTTTCTTTTGCCAAAGGGTTAAGCCTTGCCAGAAATATTCCGATGATTGAAGTAAATCATATGCAGGCACACATTTTGGCTCATTTTATCGATGATCCGAAACCTGAGTTTCCTTTCTTGTGTTTAACTGTTAGTGGAGGGCATACTCAATTGGTAGTTGTCAGAGATTATCTTGATATGGAGATAATTGGTCAGACAAAAGATGATGCTGTAGGAGAGGCTTTTGACAAGGCAGCTAAAATTATGGGATTACCTTATCCCGGCGGACCCTTGATTGATAAGTATGCGAAGGATGGTGATCCGAAAAAATACACCTATCCACCAGCAGAAATACCCGGGCTGGATTTTTCTTTTAGTGGAATTAAAACTGCTATTTTGTATTTTCTAAGGGATGAACTAAAGAGTAATCCGGATTTTATTAAAGAAAATATAAATGATATCTGTGCCGGTATTCAGCAAAGTTTAATTAATATGTTGATTGATAAACTGAAAAAGGCAGTTAAACAAACGGGTATCAAAAGAGTAGCTCTTGCAGGTGGAGTATCGGCAAACTCCGGGCTGCGAAATACGTTACAATCTGAAGCAGAAAAACATGGTTGGGAAACATTTATTCCTGCTTTTGAATACTGCACGGATAATGCCGGAATGATTGCAATTGCTGCCTGGTACAAATATCAGGCAAAGGAATTTGTTGATTTAAATGTATCAGCAGAACCAAGACTAAAGTTTTAATAGTAATGAGTAAAAAAGAAATACAGAAACAAGTAAATATAAAAAATAAAAAGGCCTCGTTTGAGTTTGAATGGCTTGAGCAATTTACGGCAGGGATTGTTCTCAAAGGAACTGAAATAAAATCTATCAGGCAGGGAAAGGCGAACTTGCAAGAGGCTTATTGTGTTTTTCATAAAGGCGAACTGTGGGTGAAATCAATGCACATTTCTCCTTATGAGCAAGCAAGTTTTAAAAATCATGAGCCTAAAGCTGATCGTAAACTACTTCTCAATAAACGAGAAATAGAAAAATTGCAAGGTAAGATGGAGGAGAAAGGGTTGGCCATTATTCCAACGAAACTTTTTATTAATGAAAGAGGCTTTGCCAAAGTCAATATTGCACTTGCAAAAGGTAAAAAGCTTCATGATAAGCGGGATTCAATAAAAGAAAAGGATATCAAAAGAGAACTTCAAAGGCAGCAATTTTAAGCTGTCTTTTTTTTTGGTCATGTTCTGACTCCCATATTTGACTTTCCTTCTGTATATTTAATAGAAATAATTAGTATGGAAAATAACGAAAAAGGTATTTGCAGACTATCTATTATTCCTGTCAGATCTGAACCCCGGCATGCATCTGAAATGGTTACCCAACTTTTGTTTGGAGATCATTATGAAGTAATTAAAGAGGAAAAAGGCTGGAAGAAAATAAAGATTGCCTTTGATGATTATGAAGGGTGGATAGATGGTAACCAATTTCATGGTATCTCAAATGAATATTATGACCAGATAGCTTTTTCTGATTTTAAAGTGTCAACAGAGAAAGTCTCAACCATTTTATTTAATAAGCATTCACTGGATATCGTGATGGGAAGTGTCCTTCCTTTATCAACCAATGAGTTGTTTAAAATGGAAGAACAGATTGCTTTTAATGGTGAATCGAAAAGTATGGCCACTAAAGGTACTGCCGAGGATATCAAAAATACAGCCCTGAAGCTTAATAACTCACCGTACCTATGGGGAGGTAAGAGCCCATTTGGGTATGACTGCAGCGGATTTGTTCAGATTGTATATAAGATAAATGGATATTTTTTACCTCGCGATGCATCACAACAAGTTAATAGTGGTGTAGGAGTGAAAGATCACAATGAAGCTGAGCTGGGAGACCTTGCTTTTTTTGTTAATGATAAGGGAAAGGTAGACCACGTGGGTATTATTCTTGATGGAAATACAATAATTCATGCCTCCGGTAGGGTCAGGGTCGATGAACTGAATGAAAACGGAATTTTTAATAAAGAAAAAAATATTTACACTCATAAAAAACTTCATGCCATAAGACATGTTTTAAGAAAAAGAAAGGAGTAAGGATGAATCAAAAAGTCCTTTTATTAAATCAGGACTACAGTCCTTTAGCTGTTTGTACAGTTAATAAAGCATTTATTTTGCTATTTCTGGATAAGGCAGAAATGGTTAGAGAATTTGCAGGAGAAGCGTTACATTCTGTAACCAGGACTTTTCCCAAACCTGCTGTTGTCAAACTTAAAAGGTATATCAACCTGCCTTACAAAAATGTAATGTTGTCCAGGAAAAACATTTTTAAACGCGACGATCACAAATGTCAGTACTGTGGTAAGTCCTCAGATCTTACAGTCGACCACCTGGTTCCCAAAGCCAAAGGAGGGAAGACTACCTGGAGTAATTTGGTTACTGCATGCAAAAGGTGCAATACCGTAAAAGGAAATAGTTCTCCCGAGGAGGTGGGTCTCGAATTAAGACGTCAACCATACAGACCTAATTACCTGCTTTTTCTAAGGGATTATGTCGGTGAACAAAATAAAGAATGGGAAGATTTCTTTCCCAAAGTCAGTGCCTAGTAATTTTCGTGTATAACCTTGAAGATGGTTTCCATCTTACCTTTTACAATGCTGGTTTTTTCAGTATAATGATTGTTCATGAAACTAAAAATCAGCGTTTTACCACTTTTGGTTTTTATATATCCGCTCATGTTGAAGTTATTATTCAAACTACCGGTTTTTCCCCATAAATAAGGATTGTCAGCAGTATCCTTGAGGAAATATTTTAATGTTCCGGTTTGTCCTGCTACTGGAAAATAAGACATAAGCTCTTCTTTATCTTCAAACTCATCATAAAGCAGGTCAAGAATAGTAACGAAATGTATCGGTGAGAACAAATTATATCTTGATAGTCCGCTTCCATCTCTCCATATCGGGGCTTTTTCCCATTTTTCTGCAAGTGTATCCTGCATCTTTTTGATAATTAGTTCTGTGGAAAGGCTATCTGTATAAAATGAGGAGGCATTGATTAAAAGCTGCTCGGCAATGAAATTATCACTTTCAATCATCATTTTTTTCAATACTGTATCCTTTCTTCCCCCTCGCATTACCAATTCATCCTTATGGTGACTTCTGAACTCCTCTGGCATTCTTCGTATGAAAACCGGCTTTTGAAGTGTGTCTTCTAAAATACAGGTTAACACCTGGTCATCATAATCTAGTGGTACATTCACCGGATCGTCATTGTAGAACATTGAAGGAAAAATCGTAAATGTATTATCAGTGATATTTCGACTTACCCGATAAATACCTCTGCCTCCGTTTTTACTAACCATGGTTGAAGGTAAAAAGTAATCGGGGTAAACGTTAAAAGTGCTGTCTTTACGATTGAAATCCACTCTTAATGCATTTCCACAAACCGGGAAACTTGCTCTTTCATTACTAAAGAAGTAGGTGTAGTCATCCCATGCCCACCCCGGACCGTAATGATCTTCTTCGTAGTTTCCGGTAAGAAATACAATTGTTTTTTCAGTATGCTTAAGATATTCGAGTAAAGGCTGTTCTTCAAAATCAGGATGTAGAAATGTCGGATCACCAGTTCCCATGATATAAACAGTATCACCTCTATAGAAATAATGACAGGATGATAAATACTCGGGAATTAACTTTAGAGCGGTATAAAAAGTGAAAATTTTAACATTCGAAGCCGGATTAAAGAACTTTTTCTCATTAATGCTGGCAATGGTATCGCCTGTTTCCGGATCATAAAGCATAAATCCGGTAAAGTTCTCTTTAAAAAGCTTTACTGTGTCAAATGCATATTCGACTTTATTCTGCCCTTGAGTTTTAAAAATTCCTGTGGTAATTATCAGGATGATGATACAGTATCTGATCATAAAAGTTGGGTCTGTTGTTTTATAAATTTAATTTCTTCTTCACTAATTCAAGGTCTTCAGGGGTATCAATACCAATTGATTCAATGTCTGTCTCGACCATTTTTATTGAATACCCTTTCTCAAGCCATCTTAGTTGTTCTAACGATTCAGCCTTTTCAAGTTTACCTTCAGGAAGTGCAGCTAGTTTTGATAAAATATCTGTTCGGTAAGCATAGATTCCAAGGTGCTTGAAATAGCTGAAATTCTCCAGCCAGTTTTCTTTTTCAGCATTTCTCTGATAAGGAATGGTTTGCCTCGAAAAATATAGTGCATTGCCGGGCTCAGAAACAACTACTTTTACAACGTTAGGATTGAACAAATCTTTTTCATCAGATATTTTTTTCATCATGGAGCCTATTTCAACTTCCGGAGTCAACACCTGACAAAGACTATTAATTTGTTCGGGTTTCAAGAATGGTTCATCACCTTGAATATTGATTGCGAAATCAAATCGTTCTTCAATACCAGAGATTGCTTCGTTGCATCGGTCTGTTCCACTTGGATGGTCATCACGAGTCATAACTGCTGTGCCACCATTTTCATAAACATGATCGAATATTCTTTGATCATCCGTAGCAACAATTACTTTTGAAATAGCTGCCACTTTAGATGCCTGATCAAACACACGCATTACCATAGACCTGCCTCCAATATCAACCAAAGGTTTCCCGGGAAATCTTGTCGAAGAATATCTCGCAGGTATAATTCCTATAATTTTCATTTTATGCCTCGGCTTTTACTAATAAACTGCTTCCCTCATCGCGAATTACGACAATTCTCTGACCTTTTGAAATAAATTCACCTCTTGTATAGGCATCATAGTAATCTTCACCGATTGATACTTTACCACTTGGTCTTAATACGGTGTATGCAATACCATTTTTACCGGTTAGATCTGCCTCATTTTTGACTTTTGATGTATAGCCCAAATCTTTGGTTTCCCGGTAGGCAAGTGAAATTTTATTAAATAATGGAGTTTTATACAGGGTGAATCCACCAACGATCATCAATATTCCTGAAAGTAATGATGATGTTACTACAATTCCCATGGCTCTGACAATGCTCTCAATATTTACAAATTCAAAATTGAAAGTGTCGTTATCTAGCATGACCAATGTAAGGCTGGTGAATATCAGAATTAGACCACTAACTCCTGCAACACCAAACCCCGGGATCACAAATATTTCCAGAGCAAGCAAAATGATACCTATTCCGAATAGAAGAATCTCCCAGTTTTCTGCCAGTCCATTAAGGTAGTATGGAATGAAATATAATACAGCAGCAAGTATAGAAGCGGCAATTGGAAAGCCTACTCCGGGTGTTTGAAGCTCATAATATATACCACCGATCATTATTAAAATTAAAAACCCTGATACAACCGGGTTTAGGACCCATGATATTACCTTTTCACTCCATCCCAATGAGAATTTATCAACTGAAGCGCCTGCAAGCCCTGTTCTTTCAAGAATATCTTCATAACTGGTAACTTCTGCCTCGCAATAATTATATTTTAATGCTTCCTTTGTTGAAAATGTGATCACTTTACCTGCTGTGGTTATACTATCTATTTCTATTGATTCATCTACCATTCCTTCAGCAATAATAGGATCACGCCCCCTTTCTTCTGCCGTTGATCTCATGATTTTGCGCATATAGCTCTGGTATTTATCAGGAGCAGCTTCACCAGTCTGTACAACTACGGTAGCTGCCCCCATAGCCGATCCTGGAGCCATGTAGATACTGTCACAAGCAATACTTATCAAGGCCCCTGCCGAGGCAGCATCGGTATTAATAAAGGCATAAACCGGAATATCAGACTTTAATATTCTTTCTCTGATATCATTGGCGTCCGTTACCAGACCACCATAAGTATCAAGTTCGAGAATAATAGCTGAGTAATTTCCCTCTACAGCTTTTTCCATTCCCAGCTTGGTGTATCTGTTAGTTCTTGGGTCGATTTCCGAATCCACGGTCAAGACAATCACTTTACTGCTATCCTGAGCGATGGCAGCGAAAAAAGTGAAAAAAAATAAAATGTTAAAAAGTTTCAGTTTCTGAACCACTGTCGATTGTTTAATTTTAAGTTGAAATACTAAAATACGTGAAAGAAGTACTTAATTCCACTTTTTCATATACTTTTAAATACCCTGTCTGGCAAACTGTAATAGGATTTCCAACTAATATTCTCGGTATTGAGGTGAGAGGAGAAGGATTCGACGAAGTTTCCTACTATTTATTCGACACAGATCTAAATGAACTGAGTCCGCTAACTTTGAATCTTGATGATCCTTGGTGGAGCAGATTAGCCGCTATTAGTAATGGAAACATAGTTTTACAGGAGTATTCAGGAGAAGGTAACCCTGAAGTGAAGCGAGTTGAAATCTTCAATTCGGGAAAAAAAGTTGCAGAAAATAATGAGGTCCAGTTTGATTATATTGATCTGACTAATGGATCACTGGTTTTTAATTCCAGAAATGATGATAAGAACCAGTTTATTTTTGATCATCATGAAAATAAGTTTATTCCTGGTGATGATGATTATAACCAAAAACAAGCTGAAGGATTAATTTTTCCTGTTCAATATCCTGAAGGAACAGAATATTTTAATGATATAAATGAATTTTTGAGTCTAAAAAGTATTAAACCCTGTGTCGGAGCCGTTGAATATCTGGAGACAGAAAGATTTATTTTAATTTCAGGATATGAGAGAATAGATAAGTTCTTTAAGCATAAACTTTATATCTTTGACGAAGAGGGAAGTTTATTAAAAGAGATTTTATTAGAAAAAGCCGGCAAGGGATTAAGTAAAGATCCTTACTTCATCTTTAACGGCAAGCTTTTTGTGATAGAGGATAAAAATACTATTTCAATTTATGCAGTCTAGATTTTTATTATTTGTATGTAGTGCGTTTCTTTTTTTATCTGCGTTTGTTACGAACGCTCAGCAAACAAGAGAAGTAGATGGAAAGAAGTTTTGGGTTCACATTGTTGAAGCCGGACAAACTGCTTTTTCTATTTCTAAAACGTACGATGTTCCAATTAGCGATATTGAAAAATACAACCCTGACTTTAGTAAGGTGATTAAAGTTGGTCAGGAAGTATTAATTCCCAAGGGTAATCAGGTAGTGAGTAATTCACAGTCTACAAATAGAAAAATTCATACTGTTAAGAAAGGAGAGACCCTGTTTTCGATTTCAAGACAGTATGACATAACTGTAAATGAAATTAAAACCTGGAACGGACTAAATGAAAACGCAATTGATCTTGGTCAAAAGCTTTTTGTGTCTCCAAATGGAAGGTCTCAGGCTACAAATGCAAATTCAGAAGAAAACACCACTCCTAAAGCAGCAATTAAAGGTACTCATGAAGTAGTTGCAGGGGAAACACTATACCGAATTAGTAAGCAGTATGGTGTAGAGGTTGATGATCTTGTTAAATGGAATAATTTGACAGATAATGCAGTTTCGATAGGACAGGTTTTAGTGGTGACATCTCCTGATGGTTCCAAGCCAGTAAAGCAAACTCAGGAATCGAACACTCAAACTACAAATAATAATACTGCAACGGCAAGTACTAAAACAGAACCTCAGACTGAAAGAGAAGTCTTTACTGTACCTGCAATAGATGTTCAAAATCCGGAAATCAAAAAAGTAGTTGAAAAAGGTGTTGCCGAAGTGATTGAAGGAACTGATAAGAATGAGAAATATCTTGGTTTGCACAAAACTGCTCCGGTAGGTACTTTGTTAGAGGTTATTAATGAAGAAAACAAGCGAAGAGTATTTGTGAGGGTTATTGGAAAGCTTCCGGAAAATACAAACGTCGATGTGATTCTACGAATGTCCGAGAGAGCATACCAACGTCTGGGCGCATCAAATAAAAAAATCAGAGTGCAGATTTCTTACTTTCCATACTAATAATGGAATTTTCTATTGATGATGTGAAGGATCATCTGGATGCAGCATTTGAAAAATATGCACGTCCGGAGTTTATTGATTCTGATCCTATTCAGATACCTCATTTATTCTCAAAGAGGCAAGACATTGAAATTGCCGGGCTTTTTGCTTCTACACTTGCCTGGGGGCAGAGAAAAACCATCATTAACAAGTGTACTGAACTGTTGGGGTTGATGGATAATGCCCCTTATGATTTTGTGGTTAACCATAGCAAAGATGAATTGAATAGATTATCATCTTTTAAACACCGCACCTTCAATAATATTGACTTATTGTATTTTGTTAGATTTCTAAAGGAATGGTATTCGACTAATGACTCACTTGAATCTCTTTTTTACTTTCCTGCAGATCAAAATAACGAACCAGTTAGGCAAGGGTTAATCAATTATCATAAAACATTCTTTTCACTTCCTGAAGCTCCTGAAAGAACAAAGAAGCATGTTAGCACACCTGAAAGGAAAAGTGCTTGCAAACGTCTTAATATGTATTTACGGTGGATGGTAAGACCAGATAAGGAAGGGATTGATTTTGGAATATGGACAAAAATCAATACTGCCGATCTAATATGTCCACTTGATGTTCATGTGGAGAGGATAGCCAAAGGTATGAACCTGCTTACCAGAAAACAATCAGATTGGTTAGCTGCGAGTGAGTTAACAGAGAATTTAAAAAAGATAAATCCGGAAGATCCGGTAAAATACGACCTTGCCCTTTTTGGTTTGGGGGTAATGGAAGGCATTTAAGCCTTCCAGTTTTCAGGGTCTGTTCTCCAGGATTTTAATGATATTAATTCATTTTCTTTTACAAGTCCACGGTTTAATGCTTCATTAAGCATTGCTGAGTAGTCACTAAGTGAAACTAGTTTAATTCCCGCTTCTTTAAAGTTATTTTCTGCGATTTCAAAGCCATAAGTGAAAATCGATACCATTCCTAAAATTTCTGCTCCAGCTTCTTTCAATGCTTCGGCAGCTTTTAGTGAGCTTCCGCCAGTAGATACCAGATCTTCAACTAAAACCACTTTTTGTTTTTTATCAACTTTTCCTTCGATCATGTTTTTCATACCATGGCCTTTAGGTTTTGACCTGATATATAAAAATGGTAGATCAAGGATGTCTGCCACCAAAGCACCCTGAGGAATTCCTGCTGTAGCAACCCCTGCAATAGCTTCAACTTCCGGAAAGTTATTCCTGATAGTTTCAACTAAAGCATTTTTTAGGTAAGTACGGGTGTTTGGATATGATAAAGTAATACGATTATCACAATAAATGGGTGAGTTCCATCCAGAAGCCCAAACAAAAGGCTTTGAAGGTGAAATTTTCACAGCGCTTACTTCGATAAGTTCTGAGGCTGTTTTTTTTGCTGTATCCTGATTAACACTTACATAATTCATATTGCGAAAATAATCAAAATCATTCAAGCAGTTTTAATTTTTATATTTGTTTTAAGTATCGTATTCTTGCTACAGGTAAGATACTTGATTATCTTACTGAAATCATTACTTGATATTGTGTAGAATTTCATCTGTTAATTAATGAAAGTTTTTATTAACGATAATCCTGTTTATTTCAGAGGATTGGAATCAGATGATCATCATGTGTATGATCACGTTGTGGACGGAGCAGAATTTGACCTGGCACATGCTAATCTAGTTGATAATTTGCTTATTAGAGCAGCGCAAAAGGAACATATCGATCAAGTGATTGATATATTGTCAGGCAAGAAAGCCAAAAGATTGAACTCAATAACATTTTTATTCGATGATAAGGATGCCGCTATAGATTACTTTAAGAGTAAATTCAAGATCATTAAAGCTGCAGGAGGAATTGTTAGAAAGGATAAAAAAACTTTGGCAATCTATAGATTAGGCAAGTGGGATTTTCCTAAAGGTAAACTTGAGAAAAAGGAAACCCCAGAATTAGGTGCGGTAAGAGAAGTTGAGGAAGAATGTGCTATAAAAGTCAGGCTTAAAGATAAAGTGGTGAAAACATGGCATACCTATGTGTTGAATGGTAAGCGAATCCTGAAAAGAACAGACTGGTATTTGATGGATTGCCTTGATGATTCAAATATGACACCTCAATTGGAAGAAAAAATCACAGATATAAAGTGGCTTACCAAAAAGGAAATGGATAAAGCACTGTTTTCTAGCTATAGATCAATACGATATATCTATCAGAAGTATCTGAGAGTATTAGAAGAACAACAAGTTAAAATAGAATAATATTTCTAAGAATTATATTTCGTAAGGGAGGTACTTTGAAACATCAGCACCGTAACGATGGATCTCCCTTATGATTGTTGAGCTTATAGCTGCAAATTCAGGAGATGTTATCAGGAAGATTGTTTCAAGATCCGTATTAATGTCTGCGTTTACCTGGGATATACTATTTTCGTATTCAAAATCAGTAGTGTTTCTTAGGCCCCTGATTAAGAATTTAGCATCCATTTTTTGTGCTAGAAATGCTGTAAGCTCATTATAGACTACTACCTCGACTCTATCTCCGTATTCGGTAAACGATTCTTTGATTTTCCCTACCATCAGGTCAATATCAAAATATCTGGTATGTTTACTTGTGTTATGCCCAATAGCAATTACAACAATATCAAAGATCTTAAGTGATCTTAATACAATATCTTTATGTCCATTGGTGAATGGGTCAAAAGATCCAGGAAAAATAGCGGTTTTTTGGTTTTTAGTCATTTCTTGTTTAGGCACAAGCCTGGATAGCCATCAAATCAAAATAATGATGATCTTCAGCAACGTCGAATACAAAACCACACTTTAGGAATTGTGGTCTTCTTCCAAATGATATGTTTCTTATGTATTGATATAAAAGTTTGAAGTCTTCATGCTGGCTATCTGTATCACCCCAGATTACAACTCTGGTTTTGTGCTGGTCAAGACCAAGCAGGTTGAAAACAAACATAGAATATTTTAATACTGCTTCAGCTGTGTTCGTTTTGAATTCATTATAGAAAACCATCTTATTGTTTTCCAGTACAGCTATTGATACTCCTTCCTTTGACTTATTCAAAAAGACAGTTGGTTCATTTGTCTTATCATCGTACTTATGAATTGTCTCGATGAAAGCAGCGCTTGGGTGAACAAAATGAACAGGAATTGTAGTATATACGCCTTTAAGCCATTGTACTAGATCTTCATTGACACTAAAAACAGTAACAATATCTGATTGAAGATGCTTGTAATACAAAACTTCATCATCCTGATCGATAATACCATTCATCGAAAGATGATCAGCGGCGTTATCTTTATCAAATAATTCTGAAGGTACATGAGTGAAAGGACATTCCTTAACAGCAACTTTTACTACTTTCCAGAACCCGGCCTTTAAGAGGTGGTGTTCTTCAAATATTTTGTCAAGGATTTGGAGTAAATCCATTGGTGAGGAAACCTCCGGATATTCAAATTCTTCAATAATTAAGCAGGAGTTATCTCTGGTATTCGTTACGAACATCCTGAAATCACTCCTGCCTATTAATAGACTGAGCGTATAATCTTCTAAGTGTTCAATATTAAAACGTGAATCCTTAATTTTTTGTACGCTCTTGTAAGTCATATGAAGTCTTGTTTATTAAAAAATATTATTCCCAGTTACCAGATAAAGAAGCATCAATTAATGAACCAAATCTTAATGGTCTTCTACCAGGAATATCGTTATCTTCTTTTCTTGATTTGTCAAATGGAGCAGGGTCTACAACCTGAATTAAAGGAACTTTAACAGGGCCTTTGATTTGGATTTCAGTTTTCATTTCGAAAATTGAACCGTTTCCATAAGGCACATATTTAAGTTTCGCTAAGTCAAAATTAGGAGCTTTTCTAGAATTGAAAAGTGAATCCTGAACTCCTCTGTAACCCAAAGTATCTAACTCTACAATAATACTGTCAGCACCATATTCAAGAGTTACGATTTGCTCGTTTCTTTCAACGATGTAGATTTTACCTGTGTCGATGAATGAAATAAGTGAGTCCCAATTAGCTGTATATTTGCCGTGAGAAGCATAATATGCTTTTTGTGCATCCCTGATTTGCTCA
Source organism: Marinigracilibium pacificum (assembly GCF_012926615.1). Lineage (GTDB taxonomy): Bacteria > Bacteroidota > Bacteroidia > Cytophagales > Cyclobacteriaceae > Mangrovivirga > Mangrovivirga pacifica. The sequence goes on from NZ_JABBNU010000014.1 coordinate 27,426, forward strand.
AGGTTTCGGATTACTTCAGTCTCAACTTTCTTGATCTCTTTTCTTAATCTTATCTCGGAATTAATTGAATAATCCCAAATCAACCACGCTAAAATAATCGCGATAATTGTGAATACAACAGTTAAAATCTTGTTAAGCATTACGTCCCAGTTTAATTTTATTTTTGCAATAATATTATTTTGATGTGCAAATCACAACGAAAATTAACTATTCTTTTGGTTTGAAACAACTGTTGTCAATTGTGAAATTGTTTTTAATTTCTCGAAATCACCTTCAATATTAAAAATTTTATGTTTTCTATAACTTTTTATATTTAATAATTCAATTTCTGAGTACCATTCAAGACCTAATATCATTTGATTGTATTCAGGTAATTCAGGGTCTGTGCCCATTACCGGATTTCCATTATAATTTTCTACATGGAAGAAGTGTTCAATTGCATGATAAGGGCCTTCAATAAATTCGTTCATAAATTGATAATTGGCCTTGGTGATATTTAAATTGGTTTCTTCTGATATTTCGCGTTTTAGGGCTTCAAATAAAGTCTCCCCAAATTCAACTCCACCACCCGGAGGTAAAAGAAAATATTCATTATCCAGTAAAAGGTGTTTATGCTTTATTAATAGTATTCTATCTTCATCATCGAAGATTAAACCCATTACCCTGTTGCGAATCTTTTTTGTAAAGCCGGTGATTTCTTTTTCAGTCATCTTTTGATTTAACTAATTTGCTAAAAAAATAATTAAATCCAATTGGGAAGAATAAAAGATCTTATAGTTAAAAACTTTCCTTTTGATCCTACACCGGATCAGAATTCCTTTCTTGAGGTATTCGAAACTTTTATTAAAGATACCAGTGGTCAAGATGTGTTAATACTAAAAGGGTATGCCGGTACTGGGAAAACTACTGTTTTAAGTGCTATTAATAGGTGTTTAGGAGCTTTTAGGTGGAAGATTATGATGCTGGCTCCTACTGGTAGGGCAGCCAAAGTAATGGCTACATATAGTAAATCCCAGGCTTTCACAATACATAAACTGATTTATAAGCAACAAAATGACCCCGATGCAGGAACACTGAGCTTTAAAAGGCAGCCCAATTATTTTAAAAATACTCTATTTATAGTTGATGAGGCATCGATGATCGGTGATGAATTTAATTTTGGTAAGCAAGGATTGTTAACTGATCTGATGGAGTACGTATTTGAAAAGCCCCAAAATAAAAATAAACTCTTGATTGTAGGTGACCCGGCACAGCTGCCTCCGGTAGGGTTGGAGGAAAGCCCGGCATTAACTGCTGAAGGAATTGAAAAGATTTTGTTTTATAAACCTGAAATCTGTGAACTAACACAGGTAACCAGGCAGGATATTGATTCGGGAATATTACTTCATGCCAATGATATAAGGCACAAGATGTTTAATGGAGTCTACGATCCGGTCTTTAATACTGCAAAATTTACAGATATATTTAAGATGACTACCGAAAGGATGGAAGATGGCCTTAGGTATGCTTATGATAAATACGGTCAGGAAAATACTGCAGTGGTATGTCGAAGCAATTATGCTGCTGTACAATATAATAAGTATATCAGGCAGGTAATTCACTGGTATGAGCATGAAGTTGAGGCTGGAGAGCTGCTTATGGTAGTTCGTAACAACTATTTTTTCCTTCCTGAAGATTCACCGGCTGGGTTTATAGCTAATGGTGATTTTATAGAGGTTATTAAAATGTATGGTGAGGAAGAAATGTATGGATATCGGTTTGCCACCATGCGTTTTCGAATGCTTGATTATCCTGATCAGGAACCTGTAGAAGCTAAAGTTCTCCTTGATACATTGCATCAACCTGAAGCTTCCTTATCATCAGAAGCATCAAGAGAATTGTACATTACAATTAGGGCTGAGCTTGAACAGGTAGCAAAGAATAAAAAGGATTTGAAAGAGCTTATAAGAAGTAATCCATATATAAATGCATTGCAAATTAAATATGCCTATGCTTTAACCTGCCATAAGTCACAAGGAGGGCAATGGGACGCAGTATTTTTAGACAGAGGTTACTTTCCAAAGGAAAAACAGGATAAAGAATATATGCGCTGGATATACACTGCTGTAACCAGAGCAAAAAAGGAGCTTTATTTAATTGAAAAAGTTAAATAAAAGGAACGATATTTGTAATTTAGACGTTAATTAGATTAAAAATTCTTTTCAGTTATGAGAAAATTACCCTTACTACTTTTTATGCTATTTGCTTTTGCTTTTGTAACGAATGCTCAAGAGACTGAAAGCGGACCAAAAATTACTTTTGAACAAACAAAAGTTGATTTTGGTGATATAACAGAAGGAGAAAAAGTTAGCCACGAATTTGTATTCGAAAATACAGGAAACGAAGTTTTATTAATTTCAGAAGTACTTGTTCAGTGTGGATGTACTGCTACAGAATGGCCAAAAGATCCAATTGCTCCAGGTGCTAAAGGATCAATTAAAGTTGTTTTCAATAGTACAAATAAGCGTGGAGTACAAAATAAAGTGGTTACTGTTGTAAGTAACTCTACTTCATTTAGAGATGCTGTTACTTTAAGAACAAATGTTTTGCCGAAAGCAAACTAGTAATAAGAAACTCATTATAAAAACCTGGTCGATTATTCGTCCAGGTTTTTTTTATTAAAAGTGAACGGAACCAAATCCATTACACTATTAAAAAGATTATACTTTCCTTCTTTTGTCCTTAAAAGTATTTCAATCGTATTTTCTTTAGAAAACTCAACCATAACCTGTCTACAGGCCCCGCAAGGAGATACACCAGTGATTTTTCTTTGTCTGTTTTCAGCAAGGACGGCAATTTTTTTAATGTGGATATCCGGAAATTTATGGTGTGCATAAAAAAGTGCAACTCTTTCTGCACAAAGCCCTGATGGGTATGCAGCATTTTCCTGGTTTGAACCTTCTATTATTGAACCATCTTCTAACTGAATTGCGGCTCCAACTTTAAAGTCTGAATAAGGAGCATGAGCTGACTTTATTGCAACTATTGATTTATCTACAAGTTTTTGCCATTCTTCAGGAAGAGCTTCAAATGATTCAAATTCTTTATATTCAATTATATGAGATTTGGTTTTGACACTCATTTGTAAATTATCTTTTTGAAAAATTAAATTTCAGTTTGTCAAGATAATGCTTTTCAACTAATTTGCCTTCTACAATAAACCCAAAATATTATGAAATCAATACTGGTAATAGGTGCAGGGAGATCTTCTACTGCGTTAATCGATTACCTGATCAGGTGCTCGGAGAAAAATCAATGGAAGACTATCGTTGCAGATCTGGATCTAGATCTTGCAAAAGCCAAAGTTGGTGATTCTGATTTTGCTAATGCTGTGGCTCTTGATCTAAATGACCATGAAAAACTTAATTCATTAATTTGTGAGGCAGATATTGTGATTAGCATGGTGCCGGCACATATGCATATGAAGGTGGCTAATTTTTGCTTAAAAGAGTCTAAAAATCTTATAACAGCCTCATATGTGAGTGATGAAATGATGGAGCTTGATCAACAGGTTAAAGATAAAGGATTAATATTCCTGAATGAATGTGGTCTTGATCCTGGCCTTGATCATATGTCTGCAATGAGGATAATCGATGAAATTAAAAGTGAAGAAGGTAACGAACTGACAGCTTTTGAAACTTTTACCGGAGGCTTGTTGGCAGAACATACTGAGAAAAATAATCCATGGCAATATAAATTTACCTGGAATCCCAGAAACGTTGTAATGGCTGGTACTGGTACTGTGAAATTTATTCAGGAAGGGAAGTTTAAGTTTATACCTTATCATAGATTGTTTCGAAGAACTGAGATTATTGAGGTGCCTGAATATGGATTTTATGAAGGTTATGCTAACCGTGACTCATTAAAGTATCTTGATGTTTATAAACTCAGAGGGATTAAAACCTTGTATCGAGGAACTTTAAGGCGTCCTGGATTTTGTAGAGCCTGGGATGCATTTATACAATTGGGAGCTACTGACGATACTTATTTCATGGAAGGGGTACAGAATATGACCCACCGTGAATTTATTAATTCATTTTTGGCTTATAATCCTCATGATTCTGTAGAGTTAAAGTTAGCCCACTATTTAAGAATTGACCTTGATTCGGAGGTAATGCATAAAATGAGCTGGCTGGATATGTTCAAGGAGATTCCGGTAGGTTTGGGAAAGGGAACCCCTGCCCAGATTCTGGAGCATATTCTAAAGAAGAAATGGACGATGAACAGTGATGATGATGACAGAATTGTTATGGTTCATAAATTCAGATATAACAGCAAGCAAGGGGAGCAGGCTATTGATTCATTCATGGTGATCGAAGGTGATGATGCTGAGCGAACTGCCATGGCTAAAACAGTTGGGTTACCTCTTGGTATCGCTGCTGAAATGATTTTAATGGATAAAATTGATGCCAAAGGGGTCGTACGACCAGTGTCTCCGGAGATTTATAATCCTATATTGGATCAATTAGAAAGTATGGGTATAGTATTCAAAGAATATAAATACCAACTGGAATCTTAATGGCTATAGTTTAAGATAGTATGGTTTTAATAAGTCAATGAAGGGTTTGGAGTATTCTCCATTCTCTTCTTTGATTATAAATTCTTCCTCAATAATATCTTCCTCCGAGTGGGCTTTTTCAAAACAACAAATTACTCTAATTGGCTCCTTATCTTTGTTGTCTTTTATAACTACTTTTTTTGTTACTGTTAAATTGTAGAAAGAAGAGATTCTTTCAAAAATACTCATCTGATGTGGAGGGTACATTATATAGGCCTGACCTTCATCGTCCATAAGTTTATTTAAAATCGAAACCAAATCTTCATATGGCAGATCATCATTATGAACGGCATTATTATTTTTCTTATCTGATTTTAAATGATTTTCAAAAAAAGGAGGATTGCAAATAATTAAGTCATATTTATCATTAGAGCTTAGAGCATAATCTTGAATTCTGGAATCTATAAGTTCAATTTTATCATTGAATTCAGAAGATTCAAAATTGAGTTTGGCATCTTTCAGGCTTTCCGGGTCAGATTCTATTGCACTCACTTTTATTTTGGCTTTTTGTGCAATCATTAGGGATAATAGTCCGGTGCCTGTTCCAATATCAAGAACTTTGAGTTTATTTTCAACAGGTACAATAGCTCCAAATATGCATGAATCTGTACAAACTTTCATTGCTGAATGTTCCTGAACAATCTTAAATTTTTTAAACTCGAAGTAATTATTAGCCATCCCGATGGTAGATTTTGTCTGAATCAAAGATAGGAGATTGATTTTCGGGATAAAATGGAGTGTAAGAATATTGAGGTTTTAGAAGATAAAAAAAGGTGTCTGTCTTTTTTTTATAAGATCAGACACCTTCGGTTCTTAGTTAAGGTTAGAACCTGTATATAAGTAGTAGTGATCGTCTCCATCTTTCATGATAAGTTCTGAGTTCTTTAATAATTTATTTAATTGTGTGTCCTCGTTTTCTTCCATGAATTCGTACGTTTTTGAATAGATCACATTGTATGATTCATCCATTATGCTATAAGATGCTTGATTTAAATAACCAAAGTGTTCTTCTAATAGAATTTCATTTTCAATAAACTCAATGGTGAATTTCAAATCATTTTTCTCAACTTTTTCTCCGGCTATTGTGTCAATGGTACAGCAGTTGTCATCATTGTTAGCAGCTTTAGAGATATTTTGAGCACCGATTAGAAGGGCTATCATTACGCCTAGGGTTAACCAGACTGATTGTTTGTTTAAAATTGATGTAGTTTTCATTACTGTAAGTTTTTATGTTAGAAAGTTATTTGTTTACAGTAATGCCAAAGGTGTGCCATAAAATTATAAAATATTGATAATCAGTTATATAAGTGTTAAATGAGTAACTATTTATCAATAAAAGTGTATCAAAAATGAACATTCGATTATCCAGTACGGACAATCGAGTTCGTTTTTGTGATTATAATTAGAATGAAATGAATTATTGCCAGAAACCTGATCGAGGGTATGAATTAACTTTGATAGATTTTATATTACATCGAATCTATATCAAACGACCAGAGGATTTTGTCCCATGCAAAAGTAACATTGCCAAAATCATTTATACTGAATTGCATTTGTTCAACTTTACCAGGTATTGATTTTACAGGTACCTGAAATGAAACGATCACATCTTCTTCCGAAAATATTTCTGATTCTTTTGTGACCATAATTGTCCAGTACCTAGTATTAGGAACGGTAAACAAACTATATCTTCCTGCAGGTATTTGTTTTTGGTTGATTACCGCTGAATTATCTAAGCTTAATATTGGAGGAGATGTAATTCCGGGCTTCCAAACCACGTTATAGGGGATTTGTGTGCCCCATAAGCTTCGACCATTTACCTTTATTTTTTCATATTTAACAGTAATAGTCAAATCATCAATTTTATTTGAAGACATCGAATAGGAAGAGCTATTGGACTGTGAGTATGAGTAAAAACTTATTAATAGAAATACTAAAATGTAAAGTTGTTTCATGATTGCTGTGATTTGTACTATTAAGGTATTTAATGTGATTAAAGAAAACAAGTGTCTAAGTAAATTTTAATAGATATTTTATTCATATAAAGGCAGTTATGATATCTTTAATTACAGTTTGAAAAGACCGTTTATTATCATACTTAATTTTGATTTTTTCGAATTATATTATTGAATTATCATGTGCTTTGTTTTAGCTATGGTTTAATATGATGCGAAATTTCGATTGAAATAAAATAAAAGGGTAATCATTAATGTTCATTGCTAAGACTTGTTGATATTTTCTTATTTTTGTACCACAAGTTAAGAAAATTGTATCTGGTGATAATTGATGCTTTATTTATAGCCGCTGATACTCGAATTATAATAGTAAAATATGAATATTAAGACCTTTGAAAAAGGGCAGATAGATAACCCCAAATATTCAGTATTAATTCCAACCTGGAATAGTCTAGAATATTTAAAACTTTGCATAGATTCAATCAATAAAAATTCTTATTACAAACCCGAAATTCTAATTCATGTTAATGAAGGAGTTGACGGAACTTTGGAATGGTTAAAGGAGCAGGATTATTCTTTTAATTATTCAGAAAGTAATATAGGGGTTTGTTGGTCATTAAACGGTCTTCGTCCGTTGGTAAAGAGCGATTATATTGTTTTTATTAATGACGATATGTATGTGTGTCCTAATTGGGATAAAGAATTGTTTGATGAAATTGAATCACTTCCGAATAATAACTTCTTTTTATCATCAACTTTACTACAGCCACGTCCATTTTGGTGCAAGAGTGTTATTTCACCTGCTGATTACGGACAGGATGTCAAGTCTTTTAAAGAAGATGAATTGCTTAAAAATTATATGAAATATGAGCATCCGGACTGGATGGGAAGTACCTGGCCACCAAATATCATACATAGGGATATTTGGGATCTTGTAGGAGGTTATAGCATTGAATATTCACCGGGAATGTATTCTGACCCCGATTTTTCTGCAAAGTTATGGATGGCTGGCATCAGGTATTTTAAGGGAATATCTAAAAGTAGAGTATATCATTTTGAAGCTCGGTCTACCGGTAGAGTGAAGCGAAACAATGGTAGTAAGCAGTTTCTTAATAAGTGGCATATCACCTCATCAACCTTTATGAATAAGATATTGAAAAGAGGAGAGGTGTTTGAAGGCCCTGCTTCAATTAAAAATTCAAAGCCAATTGATTTTGATATTAAAAGAAGCAAATTGAAAAAGATCCTACAGAATTTCGGAATACCAGGAAATTCTTCAACCTTAATTGACTAAATGATGAATCTAGGAGTAATTCTTCCACATACAAAACTTTATGGAGGTGTAAAACGCTTTCTTGAATTGGGAAATATTTTTGTAAAGAATGGTCATTCTTTCACTGTTTTTACACCAGAAGGTTTAGGTCCTGATTGGTTTGATTTTACTGGTGAAATGGCAAAGCTGGAAGACATCAATGATCATTCGATGGATGCAGTTTTTCTAACAGAGATCCGATATGTTGATATTCTGGCAAATAGTAATGCAAAAAGGAAGGTTTTCTATCACGTAAGAGAAAATGAACCAATGAAAAAGGTTCTTAAGCATCCTGAAATTGAGGTTTTTGCATGTTCATCAAACATATTTGAGCACGATAGAAAAAGGTTTAAATTAGAGCCATTTAAGGCTATTGGCGGAATTGATACAACGCGATACCAGCCCAAAGAGATTTCAGAAGAACAACCGGACACAATTACGATAATGATGTATGGCAGACTTTCTGAAAAAAGAAAGGGAACCATGATTGCTGTCAAGGCTTGTGAGATGATCTATAAGAAAAATAAAAACATTAAACTTTTATTGTTTGATTCTCCGGTAGATGAAAAATCAAAAAGGATGATAGAAGAATTTAATACTAAGATTCCTTATGATTTTGTTTTAAATCATCCGTTTGATAAAAATACTGAGCTTTTTCATCGAGCAGATATTTTTGTGGCTGTAGAAAAGCGTGCAGGTTGGGCGAATACAGTTGCAGAAGCGATGGCTTGTGGTATTCCAGTAGTTGCTACCGAATCTGGAACCAAGGATCTACTGATTCCTGGAGAAACAGGAGTTTTGGTGAAGAGAAACAGATGGTCAGTTAAAAAAGGTATAGAATCAATTTTAAAGGATCCGAAGAAAAGGAAAGAATTCGGGAAAAAAGGTAGAAATAAAATAGAAGAGTTTGATTGGAATAAGTTAGCTGGTGTAATTATTAATCATTTACAAAGCTAAATCTAGTTATTATAGAAAATAAAAAAGGTTTGATTATCGATATTAGATTCTCAAACCTTTTTTTATGATTATGAATTATTGAAGTTCAATTATTTCATTAAGCTGTTATAACAGTTCATTATTTTCTGAGCAGCTATTTCCGCACTGAATATTTGAGCATGCTCAATTCCTTTGGAAATCATTTCTTTCTGAAGGTCTTCACTATCTAAAACTTTTGTAATAGCATTAGCAATTTCTTCAGGGGAGTAGGGGTCAAAGTACTCAGCAGCATTTCCTCCAGCTTCAGGAATAGAACTGGTATTTGATGCTAATACAGGTGTTCTGCTATTCAATGCTTCAATAACAGGTATGCCAAAACCTTCGTAAAGTGAAGGATAAATAAAAGCATTGGAAAGCTGGTAAAGCGCAGCAAGATCATTATCGTTAACATTTCTCAAAAAGTAGAAATATTTTTGTAATCCTTTTGCCCTGATCATTTCTATTGATTCCTTTTTATACCTTTTTCCTGAACCGACAATAACCACCGGAATTTTACTTTCTTCAGGTAAGGCTTCAATAGCTTTGATTAACCCCTTCAGGTTTTTTCTATCGTTGATTGTACCGACAAATAGAAGGAATTCAGAAGGTAATTTATATTTATTTTTCACCATCTCTAATTCAGATGATGGTAATTCTTTTTTGAACTGCTCTCCACAAGCCTGATAAATCACGTCAATCTTTTCTTCCGGAGTACTATAATATTTCATTATATCTTGCTTGGCACTTTTACTGATGGCAACGATTCTATCAGATTTAATACAAGCACTTTGACATTTATATTCATAAATTTTTCGGTCTATGAAAGGGAAATGTTCAGGATGTATTTTGAAAATCAGGTCATGAATTGTTACGATACTTTTAATTCGTGCACTCTGGATATTTGATGGTAATTCATTACTTAATCCATGATAAATATCTAGGTCTTTTTCTTTCAGGATTTTGGTAATGCCATAGGTTCTCCAATATGCCTTCATACTTTTGTCAGGTTGTATGATTTGATATTGGTCAGAACTCTTAAAATGATCTACTACAGGTTTGTCTTTTACTTTTGGTGTGAATAAAAATAATTTGTTGTCCGGATAATTATCCGCAATGCTTTTAATTAAAGTCCTTGAATAGTTACCAAGTCCAGTGAAATTATTAAAAGCTCGTTTTGCATCGTAACCGATCTTAAACATAAAAATGGTTGGGGTTGGTGAATGTTACATAAATAGTATTATTCTCATCAATAATATTAAAATATTGGTAATTACCAAAATTTTATTGCTCACTATCGACAAGTTTTCTGGTTATTTTCAAAAATCCTGCTGCAATTAATAGTTGTGCAAGGCAATATGTACTCATTATCAAAAGTCCAGCCATTGGTAATGCTGTTCCAAATGCATTAATAGCTAACAGGCTATCAGAAAGTACAAATAGACAAACACCAATGAATATGATTTTGTTTTGAGATGTCACCTGATTACCGTATCCTGATGCAAAAATTGCATGAAAGGCCAGTACAATGCCATATATTGTAACAGGGAAAGTCATATCAATTGCCACAGTGGGCAAAATGATATAAAGCAGGACCAAAGTATAGGAGACAATGCCTATGACAACTAATATCGGGACTTTAGAAATAATTTGTTTAGTCGTGATATCGGTATACTTGTGGTAAGATATGATGTAAGCCAGATGGCTGAATAGAAATGCAATAAGACCAAGTAAAAAGTACAGGGAATTGTCTCCCTGAAAGATTAATAGTATATCTCCAAGCCAGCTAAGTCCCAGGGCTACAATTATCCAGAAACTTATAGGGAGATTAATTTTTTTTGAATTTTGGATATAGAATACTGCCACGGAAGGTATTATTAATGCCTTCGAGATGTGGGTGATTAGCTTTAGATCAAGGGTAAGGGCAATAAGATGAGTTAAAGTAACAAAAATAAAAAAAATCGGAAGTGAGGTTTTTTCAGTTTTCATTTAAAAGGGTTTAAAACATATTTGAGTTACCTTCCTGCTCTCTCTCAAACCCCTCATCAATTTTTAAGTCATTACTCTCTGCAGCTTGAACAGCAAGTTCATCACAACGTTCATTAAGTGGATTACCGGCATGTCCTTTTACCCAAACAAATTTCACATTGTGTTTTTTGTATAAAGGTATAAATTTTCTCCAAAGGTCAGCATTTTTTTTGCCATTAAATCCTTTTTTTACCCATCCCCAAATCCAACCTTTACTAACTGAATCAACAACATATTTACTATCACTATATACAGTAACATCCCAGCCTTCTTTTTTTATTTGTTCAAGGCCTTTGATAACTGCCAGAAGTTCCATTCGATTGTTTGTTGTTCGTCTAAAACCTTCTGATAATTCTTTTTTGTGATGCTTGTGTAGTAACACTGTGCCATATCCTCCCGGGCCAGGGTTTCCTCTGGATGATCCATCTGTGTAAATCGTAATCATAGGGCTCCAATGTTTGTTTTTATCAATTTGATTGATATTGCGAGTAATATTATTCCAAAAACTTTACGCATAACACTGAACCCACCAGGACCAATTTTTTTACCAAGCCAAGCTGATGATTTTAATACGATGAAAACAAAAATCAAGTTAAGTACAACGCCAGCCAGAATATTTTGGGTTGCATATTCTGCTCTTAACGAAACAAGTGTAGTCAAAGTACCAGCTCCGGCAATTAAAGGAAATGCCAATGGTACAATGCTCGCCCCGGAAGTATCAATATCTTCTGATTTAAAGAAATTATGGCCCAAAATCATTTCCATACCTATGATTATCATCACAACTGCTCCGGCAAGAGCGAATGACTGAACATCAATACCAAAAAGCGTTAACAATCTTTCTCCAACAAATAAAAATGCTATCATGATAGCTGCCGAAACCAATGTAGCTTTAACCGAGTCTATATGCCCGTGTTGTTTTCGAAGGTCGATGATGATTGGAACACTACCTAATATGTCTATCACAGAGAATAGGATCAATGTGACTGAAATGATCTCTTTAAAATTTAACATTAATGAATTGCGTTAAATAATTTCTAAAAAACTCAATAATTTATTTACTTCCTTTTTCTTTAAAGCCGGAAAGTTAGCAATTCTGAAGGTTTCATCCTTCCAATTACCATACCCTTTTCCTAAAATTATCTCGGCATCTTCTGCCAGGTTGTGAATAGAGTCTTTAGTAGAAAGATATTTTAATGCTAAAACTGTAATCGATCTTTTAGATTTTTCTTCAATAAGCCATTCTAATGAAGGGTTGTTGTTTATTTTAGAATTGATTTTTTTGTATCGGGATCTTAATTCTTTTTCAACCTTTTCAATGTTATTTCTCTTACTCATTACCCTATTTAGTAGATAAATATTGAGAATGTTTGGTGTATGAGTTGTTTGAAATTTCTTTGCCTGATTGATAATATTGACAAGGCTGTTATAGTGATCAGTATTGTTTAATTCGTAAGCTCTTTCTAATGCTCTTGGAGATAAAACCATTACACCTAATCCCGCAGGCAATCCGAAACACTTTTGTACACTTGCATACCAGATATCAGCCAGATTAAAAGGTAATTTATATCCTGCCATAGAAGATGTAGCATCAACACAAATGATGGCTTTGCCCTGTACTTGCCTGAGTGCTAAAATCTCCTCATAACTTAAGGCTGTTCCATTAGAGGTTTCATTGTGAGTAATACAAAATGTATCTGCCTTGATCTCTTGAATCTCGCTTATTGGAAGGTCTTTATTTAAATCGAAGCTTAAAGATTCTGTCTTGTAGCCTAATTTCGATGTGTTATTGAACCATTTTTCTCCAAATGACCCATTAAAGCAATGAACACTTTTCTTTTTTATGATGGATTGTGCAATTATCTGCCAACATTCTGTTGCTGAACTGACAAACGCAATAGTATAATCAGCGGGAATGTTAAGGTTCTTTTTTAACATTCCCACTGTTGATTTATATAAGTCAATAACTTGTGGACTTCTGTGATTGAAACTCATGAACCCTTCATCATAAGCATCACGCAAATACTTGGGTATTCGGCGATCTACTCGTGAAGGTCCAGGGAGCAAAAACAGTTTTTCACTCATTTGTTATTGTTTTCTATCCATTGTTTAGCATTTACGAAAGCTTCTACCCAAGGAGTAATCTCATCATTTTTGTTTTCTTCTGAGATGTATGCCCAGTTCCATGGGAATAAACTTCTTTCAAGGTGTGGCATCATTGCTAAATGACGTCCATCCTTACTGCTTACTGCAGCTGTGTCATATTGAGAGCCGTTAGGGTTACCAGGGTATCCCGAATAGGAGTATTTTCCAACAATATTAAAGTTGTCTTCCTCGCCTTCGAATACAAATTTACCTTCCCCGTGAGCTACCCATACACCAAGTCTGGTTCCTGATAATGATTTTAACATTACTGTGTCATTATCAGGGATTGTCATGTTTACGAAACCAGATTCAAATTTATGTGAATCATTATGGTGCATAGTCGGATGTGAATCACCCATTTCAGGCCATAATAATCCAAGTTCCATCATTAATTGGCATCCATTACAAACACCTAAACTTAATGTGTCTTCTCTTTTGTAGAAGTTGTGAAGTGCCTCGTTTGCTTTCTCATTGAATTTAAATGCTCCGGCCCATCCTTTAGCAGAACCAAGAACATCTGAGTTACTAAACCCACCAACGAATACAATCATGTTCACATCTTCAAGAGTTTCTCTTCCGGAGATAAGGTCTGTCATATGGACATCTTTAACATCGAATCCAGCCAGGTAAAGTGCCCAGGCCATTTCTCTGTCACCATTAACTCCTTTTTCTCTAATGATTGCAGCTTTAATGTTGTTTTTTTCTCTTCTATCCGGGTTTATGCCTTTTGAAGCATATGAACCAACGAAGTTTTCAGGGAATTTGAACTCAAGTTTTTGCTCAGGAATATTATTATATCTTTCTTCGGCTAGTTTAGCTCCACTCTGTTGCTGGTCTAGCAAATAAGAAGATCTCATCCATAGCTTTCGAAGATATGATACACTTTGAGAAATATTTACATCTTCTTTAGTAATATCAATTGTACCTGAAGTATTTGGATTTCCTATGTTGATCGCCTTCAATCCCATGTCTTTGAAAGCTGCGATAACTTCCTCACCATAAGTAGTCTGAACGATTACACCAGGGTTTTCACTAAACAAGGCCGTAACCAAATCAGATTTTAAATCAGATAAATCTATGTTTACACCAACTTCTGATGATCCGAAACACATTTCAGCGATTGCAGTAAACAAACCACCTGAAGAAATATCATGACCCGCCATTATCTTACCTTGCTTGATAAGTTTCTGAAGGGTTTTAAAAGTGTCTTTAAAGTAATTAACATCAACATCCGGGCATTGATCACCAATTTTACCTAATAACTGAGCAAATGATGATCCTCCTAATTGTTGTTTTTTATTACTGAAATCAATATAAATGATGTCAGTATTATCATCCGGTTGAAGTACCGGTTCAATAGTTTTTCTGATGTTTTCTACTTCACCTATTGCTGAAATGATAACTGTACCCGGTGAATAAACTTTGCCATCTTTATATTTCTGGGTCATTGAAAGCGAATCTTTTCCCGTAGGAACATTGATTCCTAATTCAACACAGAAATCACTGACTGCTTCAACAGCATCATAAAGTCTGGCATCTTCTCCAGGGTTGTTGCAAGGCCACATCCAGTTAGCACTAAGGCTGATTCCTTCTAATCCGGAAGTAAGTGGTGCCCAAACAATATTAGTTAATGCCTCTGCAATAGAAAGTCTTGAGCCCGCGGCAGATGAAATCAATCCTGGAACCGGTGCATGGCCTATTGAAGTTGCAGTACCTTTAACTCCTTGATAATCTGCTGCGATTACAGCAACGTTATTTAAAGGGATTTGAATTTCACCGGCAGTTTGCTGCTTTGCTACTTTTCCTGTTACTGATCTGTCAACTTTGTTAGTTAACCAGTCTTTACTGGCCACTGCTTCAATTTGAAGAATATCTTCAATATATTTTCCTAATAGGGAAGTACTATATTTTATAGGTCCAAACTCAGGTTTGATATTGGTGTCTTCCATAATTGTCTGAGGAGACGAACCAAAAAAGTGACTTAGCTTTAAGTCAATTGGGTTTTTGTCTTTTTTTCCTTTGAATACAAGTCTCATGTCGCCAGTGATTTCCCCAACTTTGTATAGAGGAGCTCTTTCGCGTTCTGAAACTTTCTTAAGTGTTTCAAAGTCCTTTTCTTTCATGATCAGTCCCATTCTTTCCTGAGATTCGTTTCCGATAATCTCCTTTTCAGAAAGAGTCGGATCACCAACTGGAAGTTTGCCTACTTCAATCTCTCCACCTTTTTCTTCAACTAACTCAGATAAGCAGTTAAGGTGTCCGCCTGCACCATGGTCATGAATTGAAACGATTGGATTCTCATCACTTTCGGCCATTGCACGAATAGCATTGTAAACCCTTTTTTGCATTTCAGGATTTGAACGCTGAATTGCATTAAGTTCGATAGCATTCGCAAATTCTCCGGTAGCTACAGACGATACTGCACTACCACCCATTCCGATTCGGTAGTTGTCGCCACCCATAACGATAATTTTATCGCCAGTTTCAGGAGTTGCTTTTAAGCTATCAACTTTTTTACCGTATCCGATACCTCCTGCAAGCATGATTACTTTATCAAAGCCCCAGTGTGTATCGTTTTCTTTATGTTCAAATGTCAGTAAGGATCCACAGATTAATGGTTGCCCAAACTTGTTACCAAAATCGCTGGCACCATTTGAAGCCTTAATCATAATTTCAAGTGGTGTCTGATATAACCATTCTCTTGGCTGAGTGTGGTTTTCCCAACTGCGGTTTGACTCAGTTCTTGAATATGAAGTCATGTATACAGCAGTACCGGCAACTGGCATTGATCCTTTTCCACCCGCAATTCTATCTCTGATCTCACCACCCGAACCTGTTGCAGCACCATTAAATGGCTCAACAGTGGTTGGGAAGTTATGTGTTTCAGCTTTTAATGATAAAACACTGTCAAATTCTTTGATTGCAAAATACTCAGGAATGTCCTGTCTTACCGGAGCAAACTGCTGTGCTCTTGGCCCCTCGACAAAGGCTACGTTGTCTTTGTAAGCAGAAACAATTTTATTTGGGTGTTCTTTGGAAGTTTTCTTGATTAACTGGAATAAAGATGATTTCTTCTCTTTTCCATCGATAATGAACTTACCGTTAAATATTTTATGTCGGCAGTGCTCCGAGTTTACTTGTGAGAATCCAAATACTTCAGAGTCAGTAAGCTTTCTGCCTAATTCTTTACTTACATTTTCAAGATATTCAATCTCTTCATCATTCAGGGCTAAACCCTCAGATTCATTATAAGTTCTGATGTCATCAATTTCTTTGATTTCTTCAGGATCAATATTTACATCGAAAATTGACTGGTTTAGCTCTTCATACACATGCTCAAGCATTTTGTCGAAGCCTTCACCTTCTTTCATTTCGTAAAACTGCTCGATCCTGTCAATGCCATTAATACCCATGTTCTGGGTAATCTCTACAGCATTGGTACTCCATGGAGTGATCATTTCAGTTCTAGGACCTTTGAATTTTCCTGTGAGCTTAGGAGAGTCTATTCTTTCAGCTTTGCCAAGCAGCCAGTGAAGTTTTGTAGATTCGTCCTCTGTGGGTAATTGATTTGTAGAAATTACAAATATGTTATTGTGAACACCTTTATAAAAAAGAATCATCGATGAAATGCGGTTATTTTTTTACACTGCAAAGGTATTATTACTGGGTGATTTATAAAACGTCCTAATGAAAATAATATCAGGAATATCTAATGAGTCTCAACCATTAATGTCTGATTAATTCCGTTTGTGTAATTGAATTGTCATTTTCATCGAATACGTAAACAAATAGCCTGGTTTTTCGTTGATAGAAACGCAGGAAACTTTTAAACTTGCAAAAGTTTCCAGAGGTAATAGCTTAAGATGCAGGAAGAACAAAAGACTGAAATACAAACACAAAGAGAAAAGATACTCGAAGAGGCCTATGCACTGTTTATGAAATATGGTATACGTTCTGTAACCATGGATGATTTAGCATCGAGCATTGGAGTGTCCAAGAAGACTATTTATTCCCACTTTGATGATAAGAATGGACTTATTCTGGAAGGGACAAAGTATTTATTGTTTCAAAAACAATGTGAAATTGATCAGTATAAGCATAAAGCTGATGATGTGATCATTGAAATGGGTTTAATATCAAAGCATATACGCGAAAGCTTTCAGTATATGAACCCGACAATGTTTTATGATATGAAGAAATTCTACCCTGAAAGCTGGGCTTTGTTTCAGGATTTTAAGGAGAATGTTTTTCGTAAAGAGGTTGTCAGATCAATCAAAGAAGGTATTAAACAAGGGTATTTTAGAGAGGATATTGATCTTGATGTGGTATCAAAAATTAGAATGATACTTTTTGATTCGGTATTAAATATGGATGAGTTTTCTCCTCAGGAATACAATATGGCAGACCTTCAGATTAAAGTTTTTGATTTTTTCGTAAGGGGATTGTTAAGCGAAAAAGGACTAAAACGATATGAAGAAATCTACAAATCATTTATTAGTGAACAAAACCAACAAAACAGTGACTCATAAAGTAGTATTTTTATTAGGATTAGTTTTGATCGGCGTAAATGCTTATGCGCAAGAGCCCGGTCAACAGGTTGATTCTGTATTTTCTTTACAGGATTGTATTAATTATGCACTTGAGAATAATGAATCATTGATTAAGTCTAATATTGAAAGAGATATTTCTCAGGCTGAAATCAATGAATTTGTTGCACAGGGATTACCCCAAATCAATGCCAACGCCAATGTTACTTATAATATTAAGCAACAGCAGGTGATTATTGAAGGTGATAATCCTTTTGCTCCTTCAAATGGTGAGGGAGGTCCTGTTGCTTTTGCATTAGGAACAAAATATAGTGGAAGCGCAGGGATTGAATTAACTCAATTGATTTTCAATGGTAGTTATTTCGTTGGGGTTCAGGCTACAAAAACTTTAAAGGAGCTTTCTGATAAGTCTTACATTAAAACACAAATTGATGTTAAAGAAAATGTTATTAAAGCTTATTACACAGTTTTGGTAGCACAAGAAAGACTTGACCTGATTAAGTCCAACCTTTCGCGAATTGATTCTATTCTTACTGAAACACAACTTTTGTTTGATGAAGGTTTTGTTGAAAAGATTGAAGTAAACAGGTTGAAGATTAATCACAATAATCTTAAGACTTCCTACGAAAACAATCAAAGAAGTGTTGAAATCGCTAAGGAACTGTTGAAATTTCAAATGGGTATGCCAATTGATCAAAACCTGACAATTAGTGAGACTATCAGAGATATTCAATTCAAGGATCTGGAAACTAACATTGAATCGTTTCAATATGAAAATAGAATTGAGGTTAATATTCTAGAAACACGCAGGAAGCTCACTACTTATAATATGAAAAACACAAAAGCTCAATACATGCCTGTTATTGATGCATTTGCAAATTATGGAGCGATTGGTGGTCGTAATGATTTTGGTGACCTAATGAAATTTTCCGAAAGTTGGTTTGATTTTTCAAATGTTGGAGTCAGGATATCAATTCCGATTTTTGATGGGTTAAGAAAGTCTTCTATTATTCAACAAAGAAAACTTGAGCTAGATCAGTTAGACCAGGACTCACATCAGCTTAAGAATAATATTGACCTTTCAATTAAGCAAGCACGAATCGATGTTGAAAATGCTGTAAATACACTAAAGACCCAGGAAGAAAATATGGGGCTTGCGAAAGATGTGTATGATGCTGCCCAGCTTAAATATAAAGAAGGAATCGGATCCAGCCTTGAATTAACTGAGGCTAACTCTGAGTATTTAACAGAACAAAATAACTACTACATTGCTCTTTTTGAGGCGCTAATGGCTCGAGTTGAACTTGAAAAATCATTAGGACTTCTTTAAATAATTTGACCAAATAATAACTATTGAAATAAATAATAAGATGAAAAATAAAGTAATTATTCTTTTAACATTAGCATCTGTTATTGCTTTTACTTCTTGTGAGAAAGATCTTGAAGCAAAAAAGGAAGAACTTAAGGCATTAAAAAAAGAAGCTTCTGAATTACAAGGCAAGATTACATCACTTGAAAGTGAGATTGTAAAGGAAGATCCCGAATTTGGGGTTAAGAAGGTTAACAAGATTCCTGTTTCGGTTGAGAAAATCGTTAAGAAACCTTTCGCAAATTATATTGAAATTAACGGTAGTGTATCTACTGATAAAAATATTACACTGGCCTCTCAGGCTAATGGTCAGATAGAGAAAGTATATGTTTCAGAGGGTGATAAAGTTTCTAAAGGACAAACTTTAGTAGTGTTGGATACTGATATTCTTAGAAATAATATCAATGAGGCTGAGTCTTCTTATAACCTAGCGAAAACAATGTACGAGAAAAGGAAGAAACTGTACGACCAGGGAGTTGGTAGTGAAGTAGATTACTTAAATGCTAAAACCCAGAAAGAAACTCTTGAAAACAGAATTGCCAGTTTAAAGTCTCAATTGAGTAATTCAATAGTTAGAGCGCCATTTTCAGGAAAGATTGATGGTGTTATGGCTAAGGAAGGTGAAGTGGCTATGCCGGGAATGCCAATGGTACGAATAGTAAGCCTTAATGATCTTAAGATTGAAGCTGATGTTTCAGAAAAATACATTGGTAGTTTCCATAGAGGTGATAGTGTGGAAGTATTCTTCCCTGCTTTAGGAGAAAACTATAAAACTGTAGTTAGTGCGGTTGGTGATGTGATTAACCAGGCAAACAGAACATTTTCACTACAAGTTAGAGTTCCTAAGAACAATGATTTGTTAAAGCCAAATCTAATGGCGACAATTCGATTAGCAGATTATAAAAATGAAGAGGCATTTGTAATTCCTGATAAAGTAGTACTTCAGGATAGTCGTGGTTTTTATGTATATCAGACTGTAAAATCTGAAGAAGGACTGAAAGCCGAGAAGAAGTATATAAAGATCGGTGAAACGTTTGATGGTAAAGCAGAAATTTCTGAAGGTCTTGAAGAAGGTGCTTCTGTAATTGTTACAGGATATAGAGATGTAGCTGAAGGGACTATTGTTGAAATCGCTAAGTAATTAAGATTATGGCTGAAGAAAACAAAAACAATAAAAAGGACGAAGTTCTTAAAGAATTTGGTCTTACAACAGGTGCACTAAAGAATAAGACAACTGTTTTTTTCCTTACCTTTCTACTTGTTGTAATGGGACTGATCAGCTATAGAAGCCTTCCGAAAGAAAACTTTCCGGAGGTGAGTCTTCCGACAATTTATATTGGAACACCATTTCCTGGAAACTCTCCGGCTGATATAGAAAACCTGGTTACCAGACAAATAGAAAAGGAAGTCAATACGATTAGTGATGTAAAAGATATCCGTTCAACATCAGTACAGGATTACTCTACAATTATTGTTGAGTTTAATTCCGATGTTGATGTTCAGGAAGCTTTAATTGATGTAAAAGATGCAGTGGATAAGGCAAAGCCTGAATTACCAAGTGATTTGCCTCAAGATCCGAATGTTTTTGAACTTAACTTTTCTGAGTTTCCTATTCTTAAAGTAAACCTGACTGGTAATCTGAGTCAGGAAGAGTTAAAGGAACATGCTGAGAATCTTAAAGATGAAATTGAAAATGTGTCTGAAATTTCTGAAGCTGAGATTGTTGGTATCGACGAAAAGGAAATGAAAATTCTTGCCGATCCTTATAAGATGGCCGCAAGAAGAGTGACATTTAGCGATATCGAAAATGCTGTTAAAGCTGAAAACCTGACAATGTCGGGAGGTAGTATCAAACAAGATGATATTCGTAGAACTGTAAGGATTGTAGGAGAATTTGAAAGAGCCAGACAGATTGAAGATATCATAGTCAAGAGTGAAAAGAACAATATTGTTTATCTAAGAGATGTTGCCGACGTTCAGTTCGAGTATGCTGATAAGTCAAGTTATGCAAGATTAGAATCCAAAAATGTAGTTGCTCTTGATATTAAGAAGCGAAGTGGTGAAAACCTGATTCTTGCTACCGAAAAGGTAATGAAGATATTGGATGAATATAAATCCAGAGATGAATATCCTGCGGAATTGGAGTTAACACTTACCAATGACCAGTCAAAAATGACTAAGGACATGGTTTCTAACCTTGAGAATAATATTATTTCCGGTGTGATTCTGGTGACCTTGACTTTATTATTCTTCCTGGGGACAAGAAACTCTCTTTTCGTTGGGATGGCTATTCCTTTATCAATGTTTATGGCATTTGCTATTCTGGGAGCACTGGGTATCACCATTAATATGATGGTGCTTTTTGCCTTGATTATGGCACTCGGTATGCTTGTCGATAATGGAATTGTGGTTGTTGAGAATGTTTACCGTTTAATGGAACAGGGCTATAGCTCATGGGATGCTACCAAATATGGAGTTGGTGAAGTAGCTATGCCGATTATATCATCTACTGCTACTACACTTGCGGCATTCCTTCCGCTTATGTTCTGGCCAGGTATCATGGGTGAGTTCATGTATTATCTGCCTACAACATTGATGATTACATTAGGATCTTCATTATTTGTTGCCCTGGTAATTAACCCGGTATTCATTGGTTCATTCATGAGACTTGATGAACGAACTTTCAATAGAAAGAAGATGCTAGTGAGATCCATCATTGCGCTGGTAATTGCTGTTGCATTAATCGTAGAAGGATTAATAGTTGATAAATACAATGTTACAATAGCTATAGGCAACATAATAATTCTGATTGTTGCTCTATTGTGGCTTAACATTCTTGTACTCAATCCACTTTCAGAAAAGTTTCAGGAAGGATTTTTACCAAAGCTGGAATCATTTTATGAAAAGACTTTAAGATTTGCTCTTAGAGGACACAACTATATATTCTTCTTTGTTGGAACCATTATAACTTTATTCCTATCTATTTTCCTATTTGTATGGAAAATGCCAAAAGTGGAATTCTTCCCTGAAAACGTTCCTAAATATGTCAATGTTTTCATTGAGTTTCCAATCGGAACAGATGTTGAAAAGACTAATGAATTTACAGTTAAGGTGAATAACAGGCTGGATAGCTTGATCAAGCCTTATCGACCTATCATCGAGTCTGTTGTTACAAATGTTGGTCAGGGAACTGCTGATCCTGGTGATCCTTCAGCAGTAAGCATGAATGAAACTCCTAACCAGGCAAGGATAACAGTAAACTTTGTTGACTACAAGTATCGTCAGGGTATGGATACTCAGCAAGCGCTTAATGATATCCGTGAGGGTATGCAAAATGTTGCGCCTGGTGTTGCCATTACCGTTGCCAAAGACCGTAACGGTCCTCCTGTAGGTAAACCAATTAGTATCGAGATTTCCGGAGAAGATTATGACAAACTAATTGAACATACTGAAAACGTTGTTACAAAAATTAATAACTCTGGTATTCAGGGAATAGAAAAGCTTAAATCTGACCTTGAAACAGGTAAGCCTGAATTGTTAATCGATATTGATAGAGATAAAGCCAGAAGATTTGGTGTTTCAACTTATAGTATTGGTAACGAACTGAGAACTTCAATTTTTGGTAAGGAAATCGGTCAGTATAAACTAGGAGAAGATGATTATGATATCGAGCTAAGGCTAGCTGAAGAATATCGTTATGATCTGAATAAACTGATGAACAGGGATATTATTTTCAGAGACCAGTCATCGGGTAATATACATCAGGTGCCAATTTCATCAGTGGCAGATGCAGAGTTAAGTACTACTTACGGTTCTATTAAAAGAAGAAACCTTGACAGAGTAGTTTCTATTACCTCAAATGTACTCGCAGGGTATAATGCAACAGAGATAACCCAGCAGTTGAAAGATTTGTTATCTGAATATAGTCTGCCTCAGGGGTATGAAATTAAATTTACCGGAGAGCAGGAGCAGCAGGCTGAAGAAATGGAATTCCTGAGTGGAGCTCTAATTCTTGCGATATTCCTGATATTCTTGATTATTGTGGCTCAGTTTAATAAAATAACTGCACCATTAATTATTATGACGTCAGTTGTATTGAGTACTATTGGTGTATTCCTTGGATTGGTATTCTTTAATATGACCTTCGTAGTAATTATGACTATGATTGGGATTATCTCTTTGGCTGGTATTGTTGTAAATAATGCAATTGTATTAATTGACTTTATCGAGCTAATCAGGGAAAGAAAACGTGCCGAGCTGCATTCAGATGCAAGATTGAGTATGCATGATATCCTTGAATCAATTGTGGAAGGTGGTAAAACACGTCTTCGTCCTGTATTACTTACAGCGATTACTACAGTTTTAGGATTGATCCCTCTTGCAGTTGGAATCAACATTGATTTCATAAAGTTCTTTACAGAATATCAGGCTGATTTTTATATTGGTGGTGATAATGTGATTTTCTGGGGACCAATGTCCTGGACGATTATTTTCGGTCTATCCTTCGCAACTTTCTTGACGTTGATAATTGTTCCGGTGATGTATCTGATTTTTGATAAGATTAATAACAAATTCGGTTTGTCTAAATATTAAAAACCGAATTAAATAAATCTCGTTAATTTAAAGAAAATACTCCTGTTCATATTAGTCAGGAGTATTTTCTATTAATAATGCGTATAATGAATACCATATTAGTTCTGTTGATCATCCTGGCATTTATGCTGGCGATTGATATATACTTTTTTCAGGCAATAAAAACAATTGTAGCTGATAGTTCTCAGGTTACACGGCGTGTTACAACCATTTCTTATTGGTTATTTTCTTTCATTCTTTCTGCAGGTATTGTTTATGTTTTTCTGATGAATGACCGCCATGGTCTGGGGAGAGTTATTATCCTTGTCGCTTTCGGAACAGTAATTTCAAAAATAATTGGTATTCTATTTCTTTTGTTTGACGATATCCGAAGAGGTGTGGTCTGGCTTGTTGATAATGTATTTTACCGTGGTGATGCCAAAATTACTGAAACAATAAGCAAGGTTACTGAGGAAGGAGAGGGGATTTCTAGAAATGAGTTTTTAGCTAAATCTGCAATAATTTCATCACTGGCCCCAATTGCGGCAATGGGGTTTGGGATTTTAAGCGGTGCTCATGATTACAGAGTTCGTAAAAAGGTAATTACTTTGCCAAATCTTCCAAAAGGTTTTGATGGATTAAGAATAGCTCAAATCTCAGATATACATTCTGGTTCATTTTTTAATAAGACAGCCGTAGAAGGCGGTGTTGAAATGTTACTTGATGAAAAGCCTGACGTTGTATTTTTTACTGGCGATCTGGTTAATGAGGATTCAAATGAGGTTAAAGATTATACAGAAATCTTTATGCAGGTAAAGGCACCTTTGGGAGTTTTTTCAACTTTAGGTAATCATGATTATGGCGACTATAAACGATGGCCTAATGAAAAAGCGAAAGCAGCCAATCTTCAAAAGCTTTTTGATGCTCATAAATACATGGGCTGGGAATTGCTGAATAATGAAAACAGAATCTTGAAAGAAGGTGGTGATCAACTGGCAATTATTGGAGTTGAAAACTGGGGGCTTGGTTTTAAGAAAGCGGGAGACCTTAAAAAAGCCCTAATAGGAACAGAAGAGTCAGCCACTAAATTATTATTATCACATGATCCTACACACTGGGATGCTGAAGTCAGACCGATGAGTGATGTGGATGTTATGTTTGCAGGTCATACCCATGGTTTTCAATTAGGAATAGAAATTGGAGATTTCCGATGGAGCCCTGCTCAATACCGATATAAACAATGGGCTGATCTTTATGAAGAAAATGGTCAGTACCTATATGTAAACAGAGGGTATGGTTACATCGGGTATCCCGGTAGAATTGGAATGCCACCTGAAATTACCATAATCGAATTGAAAAGGGCTTGACAATTGATTAACTTCACGCCGATCAATTTGAAGTTATGATAGAAATACTTTTAAAGTGGGATACGGCTTTATTTTTAGCACTTAATGAACTCCACTCGCCGATTAGTGACCAAATTTGGCATATAATTTCAGAAAAGAAGACCTGGTTTCCTCTTTATCTTTTTATAATTCTCTTTACAGTATGGAAATATAAGAAAGATTCATGGTGGATGATTCTCGGATTTATTGCCGCAGTTGGATTAGCAGATTGGGTAGCAAGCGGGTTATTCAAGCCTTATTTTGGTCGATTACGTCCTTGTCATAATGAAGAGCTTATGGGACTTGTCCATATTGTAAATAATCATTGTGGAGGGAAATATTCATTTATGTCATCTCACGCTTCAACAACTTTTGCGTTGGCATCCTCATGGTACTTTTTTATGAGAGATAGATTCTCGTGGATGAAGTACTTTTTGATATGGTCTGTAATCGTTGCTTATTCCAGAATTGCCTTGGGTGTTCATTATCCACTTGATATTATTTGTGGAGGATTAGCTGGGTTTTTAATTGGAATGTTGATATTTTATCTCTTTACTTTCGTTAAACAAAAGATTACAGGAACAACCATTCAAAAAGTTTAGATTAATATGAATCAATTGGCAATCGTAACAGGGGCGACAAAGGGTATCGGAAAGGCATGCGTAACTGCATTTGCCAAAGAAGGACTTGATATTGTTGCCTGCAGTCGTCACAATTCTGAATTAGAAACTTTAAAACAAGAGATAGAATCAACTTTTGATGTAACAGTTCATATTCAGGTGGTTGATGTTTCAAAAAAAGAAGAAGTTTTATCTTTTGGGAAATATATTAATTCAATTAATCAACCAATAGCTGTTCTATTGAATAATGCCGGTGTGTTTATTCCCGGAAGTGTTCATGAAGAAGAAGATGGAATGCTCGAAAAAATGATTGAAACTAATTTGTATAGTGCATATCATTTAACAAGGGCTATTGTTCCCCGGATGAAATCCCAAGGAACGGGTCATATATTTAATATGTGTTCAATTGCTAGTTTTCAAGCGTATGCAAATGGAGGTTCATACAGCATAAGTAAATATGCTATGCTGGGTATGAGTAAAAATTTGAGGGAAGAATTAAAGCAATTTGGAATCAGGGTAACAGCTGTAATGCCGGGAGCAACATATACTGCCAGCTGGGAAGGTTTTGATATTGACCAGGACAGATTAATGAAAGCTGAAGATGTTTCGAATGCAGTATTATCTGCTTTTAAAATGTCAAAGGGCACAGTGGTTGAAGACATCGTTTTAAGACCTCAGTTGGGCGATTTGTGATAATAAAATATTAATAAACACTATACTTGTTTATACGTTTATCAGGTAGGAACTAAGAATATGCAAGCGATATCCGAAATAGAGAAATATAAAAATTATTGTAACTCACTGGTAAGTTATAAAAGGAGGAAGACCATTGAAGTTAACATTGGTGGTATTCCGATGGGGGGTGACAATCCGATTCGTGTTCAATCTATGACAACAGTAGATACAATGGATACAGAAGGAAGTGTTGAACAGGTGATTAGAATGGTTGATGCAGGCTGTGAATACGTTAGAATTACTGCGCCTTCTCTTAAAGAAGCTCAAAACCTTGAGAATATTAAGAATGAATTAAGAATAAGAGGTTATGATGTTCCTTTAGTTGCTGATATTCACTTTACTCCAAATGCTGCAGAATTGGCAGCTAAGATTGTAGAAAAGGTTAGAATTAATCCTGGCAACTACGCTGATAAAAAGAAATTTGAAACAATAGAATATACTGACGAAACCTATCAGGCAGAACTGGAAAGGATCAGAGAAAGATTTATCCCGTTGGTTGAAATATGTAAGAAACATGGAACGGCCATGCGTATTGGAACTAACCATGGGTCATTGTCTGATCGTATTCTTAGCAGGTATGGAGATACTCCTCTGGGTATGGTTGAGTCTGCACTTGAGTTTTTAAGAATTTGCGAAGAACTTGAATACTACAATATTGTATTAAGTATGAAAGCCAGCAATACTCAGGTAATGGTTCAGGCGTACAGATTACTTGTCCAAAAGCTTGAAGAGGAAGGTTTGAAACCTTATCCGCTTCATTTGGGTGTAACTGAGGCTGGAGAGGCTGAAGATGGTAGAATAAAGTCTGCTGTCGGAATTGGTGCTTTATTAGAAGATGGTCTCGGCGATACTGTACGTGTTTCATTAACAGAAGAGCCTGAAGAAGAAGCTCCTGTAGCTGCTGCTTTAATAGATAGGTATGATAAAAGATCAGAACACGAAGAAATTCTTCCTTTAGAAGCACCTCTAAAAGATCCATATGGATATAGCAGAATTAAGACCAGGGAGGTTTTAAATATTGGTGGAGACAATGTGCCTCGCGTTATTACTGACTTGCAGTTTTTAACTGGTAAAGGAATTGAGGTATCTGACCTGAAGTCAATTGGCCATTATTATTTACCTGAGCCTGATAAATGGACAATGAATGATCTGGGAGCTGATTATATTTATAGCGGCAAGAATCCAGTGACATTTATGTTGCCAAATGGACTGAAGGAAATTGTAGACTATGCTCAATGGCTGGATCTCAACGATCAAGAAAATAAATATCCATTATTTGACAAATCAGAAATAATAATTGAAAATCAACGACATGAAAAGCTGAATTTTTTGAAGCTGTCACTTTCGGAGGTTGATTCAGATATTTTAGATGTTTTAAAAGGTAATGATAATATTGTTGTTCTGCTAACAACAAATAATAAGCATGGCTTAGCCGATCAAAGAAGGTTTTTCTATTTGTTAATGGAAAAAGGAATTGAAACTCCGGTTATTATTCAAAGAACCTATGCCGGACTAAATGAGGATAAACTTCTATTATATTCTGCTACTGATATAGGTGGTTTATTAATTGATGGTTTCGGAGATGGAGCAATGATTAGAAATGAAGATCAGAAGCAATTAACTGCCAAGGAAGATCTTTTAAAATCAGTGAAATTCCATAATGAAACAACATTTGGTATTCTACAGGCTGCAAGAACCCGTATGACCAAAACTGAATACATTTCTTGCCCTAGTTGCGGCCGTACCCTTTTTGACCTTCAGGAAACTACAGCTATGATCAGGAAAAGAACTGATCACTTAAAAGGAGTGAAGATTGGTATCATGGGTTGTATTGTAAATGGACCCGGTGAAATGGCAGATGCAGACTATGGATACGTAGGGTCAGGAAAAGGAAAGATTACACTTTATAAAGGGCAGGAGGTGATGAAGAGAAATATACCTTCAGAACATGCTCTTGATGAATTGATTAATATAATTAAGGAGGATGGGCAGTGGATAGAACCTGCTCAAGCCTTAAATAATTAATGGTTATGGAAGATAAAAAGAACGGATTTAAAGAGTTTTTTAAAATGGGAGAGGTTGCAGGGTATTTTTTCAGGAAAAAAGACCCTAGCCGTCCTTCAAATTTTAATATAAAAGCTATGCATACAATTAATAAGATATCAATTCTTATGTTTTTGGTCTGTATGGTGATTTTATTCGTAAGATACGTTTTATGAATGTAGAAGAATTCAGAGATTACTGCCTCAGCTTACCGGATACTTCAGAAGATATGCCTTTTGATGATAAAGTACTTGCCTTTCGAGTACATGGAAAGATTTTTGTGTTAAGTGATATTTTTGAATTCAACTCTATTAATTTAAAATGTGATCCGGAATGGGCAGTTGAACTTAGAGAAAGACATTCGTTTATCCGTCCCGGATATCATATGAATAAAAAGCATTGGAATACCATTGATTTGACAGAGGAGTGCGGGGATGATTTTTTAAAAGAACTTATCGGACATTCTTATGAGTGTGTCCGTAAAACATTACCAAAGAAACTTCAGTAGTATGAGAAATCTTTTATTTATCGTATTAGCATTCTTGTTTTTTTCCTGTGAAACCGAAGCTCAACAACAACAAATAACCTCAAAACCCAAACCTTCAATGAATACTAAATATTTAGCTCTTGGCGATAGCTATACTATCGGAGAGGCGGTAGACTCTGATAAGAATTTTCCAAATCAGCTCGTTGCGGAATTAAGAAGTCGTGGAGGCTCAATTGATGATCCTAAAATTATAGCTGTTACAGGTTGGACTACCGATGAACTAAAAACTGCCATAGAAAATGATAACCCAACTAAAGATTATGGATTTGTCACCTTATTAATAGGAGTGAATAATCAGTACCGAGGTTATGAATTTTCTCAATATGAAAAGGAATTTACAGAGTTGTTGAATATGGCTATCGAATTTGCATCTGGTGACCCTGAAAAGGTTATTGTTGTAAGTATTCCTGATTATGGAGTAACACCTTTTGCCGAAAATAGTGATAGCGATAAAATTGCCAGAGAACTAGATCAGTATAACTCTTATGCAAAGGGACAAGCTTTATCAAAAGGTGTCACTTTTGTTGATATTACAGGGATTAGTAGATTAGCCGAATTTGATCCCGAATTAACTGCTTCAGATAAACTTCACCCTTCAGGAAAGATGTATAAGCTGTGGGTAGATGCTATTTCACCAGCAGCTTTTATAAAAATAAATTAGTAGTCAATAAACTTATATCTCGATTTTTGATTAAATTAATAGAGTAATCAAGGAATAGGAGGGTTTTGTGACAGATATAAGTAAAATACATGCAGTAATTATCGGAGATCTTGTAAATCCACCATCAGTTGATGCATCTAATCGATCAGACTTTGATGCTTCACTTAGAGAAATATTTGATGAGGTAAATAGCGATTACGAGAAGGATATAGATTTCCTGATTCAGAGGTCAAATTCATTTACCAAAGTAATGATAAGCCCTGAATATGCACTCGAGGTAGCCTTATACCTTAAAGCAAGGGTGAAGATGCTAAGGAAATATTATTCCCTGCCAGATTTGGATATGAGATTGTCCATTGGTATCGGGTTAATTGAAAATCTTGCTCAGGAAGTATCTCAATCTGATGGACAAGCATTTAGATTTGCAGGAACCGAACTGGATAAATTAAGTAAGTTTCAGAGTTTTACCCTTAGGTCATCATTTAAAGAAATGAATATAAGCTGGAAGGCTTTGGCTTTAATGGTAGATACAATTACAGAAGGTTGGTCTTATGAAGGCGCCGAGGCTGTTTGGTTTTCTCTTAAAGGATTAACCCAGTCACAAATAGCCAAGATACTTGATATCTCTCAAAGTGCGGTTAACTTCAGGCTAAGGGCAGCTCATTGGAGAGCAACAAAAGTTTTGATTAAAACTTATCATGATCAATTAAATCATTTTATTGATTAATTCATTTTAATCTTATTTATTTGTCCGGGGTTTATAATTCCGGAATTTTTTTTATCTACTTAACTATTTTTTTTTATGGATTTTAATGAACAAATTCTTGATTCACCAACCACAAACATTATTTCAGAAGAGGTTGTTAAAAGAGCCAAATCTTCTCATGGTAAAAGATTGGGAGGTTATATTATTGACAGAGTAATTATATCTTTATGCTTTTATGGAGCATTATTTGTAATTACATTATCTGGAAGTTCTTTTTTTCTTAACCTGAATAATGTGTTTTTTTTCCTGATTTCGTTAGGGTGGACTGTTACTTATTACCTATTGTTTGAAGGTATATTTGGTAGAACTCCAGCTAAAATGATGATGAACATGAAGGTTGTTTCAGAAAAAGGTGGAAAACCTGATGGTGTTGAGATTTTTGCCAGAACATTATTTAGATTAGTTCCATTTGAAGGGTTTTCTTTTTTAGGTGAAAAGGGATGGCATGATGACTGGTCTAAAACTACTGTAGTTGATATTAATAAACTTTAATACGGATCTACATCAATAACAACGCGGCTACGTTTGAAGTTTTTATCTTGAAGTGTAACCGCGATTGTTTCATCCAGATCTTGTTTTATCTTGCCCAAGTTGGTTGTCTTTCTGTCAATTTTGATAATAAGTTGCATCAGATATTGATTTCTGATTTTTCCAACCATTGGTTCCTGAGGTCCTAAAATACCGCCTTTCACTCCATATTTTCTTTTCAAAGCAAATGCAATTGCCTCGGCTGTTTGAATGGCTTCGAGCTTATCCTGATTTTTTATTGTTAACGAAATTAACCTTGAAAAAGGAGGGTAGATGAATGAATGCCTTTCCTTGATCTCATTGAAATAAAAATTTTCATACTCATGATCTCGTACCCAATGCAAAATCTGGTGTTCGGGAATACTTGTTTGTATCATAACTTTCCCGACTTTATCACGACGGCCAGTTCTTCCACTCACTTGTAATAACAGCTGAAATGATCTTTCATAAGATCTTAAGTCAGGAAAATACATCATACGGTCTGCATCTAATACACCAACAAGCCCCACCTTGTCAAAGTCAAGCCCCTTAGTGACCATTTGTGTACCAACAAGGATATTTATTTCTCCGGTATCAAAGTCATTTATAATGTTTTCATAACTGTGTTTTCGTCTGGTGGTTTCAAGATCCATTCTTCCAACCCTGGCTTCAGGTATGAATAATTTTAAGTCTTCCTCAAGCTTCTCTGTGCCGTAGCTAACAGTTTTTAATTTTCTTGAGCCACATGCATCGCATTCGATAGGAAGTGGTTCTGTATAGCCACAATAATGACATCTCATCTCCTTCTTGTATTGATGGTATGTCAGGCTGATATCACAATGCTCACATTTGGGGATATGTCCGCATGTTTCACATTGAATATAGGGTGCGTAACCTCTACGGTTTTGAAAAATTATTACCTGCTCATTATTAGATAGTACCTCTTGAATTTTTTCCAGCAATTTATTGCTGAAATCACCTTTCATTTGCTTTCTCTTCTTGGCTTCCCTCAGGTCTACCAATTCGATGTCCGGCATTTGACTCTCACCATAACGATTTAGTAAGGTAACCAAACCGTATTTACCAATTTTAGCATGATGATAACTTTCAATTGAAGGTGTTGCAGAACCTAATAAAACTTTTGCATTATGGAATCTACCCAGAATATGAGCCATGTCCCGCCCCTGATAACGAGGTGCCGGATCATGTTGCTTGTATGATGAATCATGTTCTTCATCAACAATTATTAAACCCAGGTTATCGAATGGAAGAAAGATAGAAGACCTAACTCCAACGATGATATTATAGGCCTTGTTTTTGACGCCTTGCCATACTTCAACTCTTTCGTTATCTGAAAAGCGAGAATGATAGACCCCTAATTTATTTCCAAATATCTTTTTTAGTCTCTGGACAATTTGAGTTGTAAGGGCAATCTCAGGTACCATGAAAAGCACCTGTCGGTCAGATTCAATAGCCAGTTGCATTAACTTTGAATAGATTGCCGTTTTACCACTTCCAGTTACGCCATGAAGCAAGACTGTCTGTTTGTCTTCAAATTCATTTAAAATTTGATCGAAGGCATGCTGTTGCTCTTCACTTAAGGTCTGCTCTTCAGTTTGCTGGTTTGAAGTAAAATCAAACCTTGAAATAATTACTTCAAATTCTTCAAATACATCGTTTTTGATCAGGGTTTGTAATGAAGAAGTACTTAGGTCTTCGTCTTTGGTAATATCAGCTTTTAGAA
Organism: Marinigracilibium pacificum; assembly: GCF_012926615.1. Lineage (GTDB taxonomy): Bacteria > Bacteroidota > Bacteroidia > Cytophagales > Cyclobacteriaceae > Mangrovivirga > Mangrovivirga pacifica. The sequence goes on from NZ_JABBNU010000014.1 coordinate 59,931, forward strand.
TACCTCTGGGGTTTAATTCTTCCAGTTTGAATACCGGTACTCTTTGAAGGTATCTTAATATTATAGCTTGTTGTTTTTCTTTGTTATTTAATGAGTTGACCAAATCTTCAAGCTCATCCGTATCACCACTGTATGGAGCTTTTAATCTGATACGCTTCTGTTTTTTTGGCTTGTATTTTTCTTTAACCTCTTCAAAAATGATAATTGCCTCTCTTTGAATAAGAGATTTAATCACTGAGTGTATTGATTTCTTGCCCAGAATTTCACTTACCTCTGTATAGGTTAAAGTTCTGTCGTTAGATAAATTTTCAAGAATTAATAGTTCATTTTCAGATATCGGAGAATTATATGACTCAAGGTCAAATTCGGGGTGCAATTGAATCTGAGATTCGCTACTTAATTTCAAACCTGAAGGAATTGCTGCTTGCATCACCTCACCAATTGAGCATAAATAATAATCAGCCAACCATTCAAAAAACCTGAATTGAATTGGTTCTGCAACTGGTAGCTTATCGAGTAAATCTATGATTGTTTTTGCTTCATATTTTAGTGGTGGATTATTATGAAGATGAACAATAAGGCCAGTCATCACTTTTCTTTTTCCGAATGGAACCAGAACTCTGCAACCCGGCTTGACATCATTGATCAAACTTATGGGGATCCTGTAAGTAAAGTATTTACCAATTGGAACCGGAAGAATTACTTCTGCAAATGAATTCTGAAAATCTTGTTGATTACTGTCCAAGCTGATTTTTAAAAAGTGTTGACAATTGAATTTTAGCTTCTTCGGTATTTGTAACCGGAGTCTTACAAACCCGGTCACTGCAAATATATATTTTTGTTGTGGTATCTGTCAAGCGTCCTTCAAAATGAGGAAGAGACGAGCTGCTATTCTCTGTTGACATATAGAGAATAAACGGATTAAAAGGTTGTTGTAGTTTTTGAATAATATCTTTTGATTCTTCTCCGGTAACTACTACCTCGACTTGAGGTAAATTCATATGTAAAATTAATTTCCCCCAGTTACTCATATATCTCAAGTCACTTTCCACTAGCTTGCTGACTTTTGAAACCATTTTTCTGGCAATATCTAACCAGTCATTTTGGTCAAAATATCTTCCGAGCTTATACATGCATTCAGCTAATATAGAATTGCTTGAAGGTATAACCTGGTCAAAGATTTCAAACTGTTGTGCCACAGGCGAATTGTGGTCTTCTGAAGAGAAACTGAAAAAGCCTTCATCAGAATCATAGAAATTTTTAAGTGCCCTTCTAAGATATTGAGCAGCCTCATTTAAATAATGTTCTTCTTGAGAAACCTGATAATGATCAATTAGCAATTGAATATATAGGGCATACCCATCAGCAAATGCTTCAGTATCTTTACCCACACAATGAATAAGTTTGTCGGATAATAATAAGTTTTCTCTTATAAAATGCAAATTCCGAAGTGCCAGTTCATAATATGCCTCATCGTGATACATTAAATATGCACTTATAAGCCCTGAATTTATCAGGCAATTTTGATTTAAAAGGATTTTGTTATCAAGCCCGGGAGGAATTCTTAATGACCTGAGATTTAAAAGTTTTGATTTAATTGACTTAAAAATATCACTGTCAGAATGATTTTGAAAGACATTATCTTTACTCTGATAAATGATATTTACTCCATCTTCCCAGTTTCCGTTTTCAGTAATTCCAAGATTACTTTTTGCAAATTCCAATTCTTCATCACTCAACTCATTTTTTAGCTCATTATAAGTCCAGGTAAAGTACTTTCCTTCAATCCCTTCGGAATCGGCATCCGTCGCGGTATAAAACCCTCCCTCATCACTCAATAAAACTGTTTTAATCCACTCTACAGTTTCATCTATTACATGTTTGAAGTTGATATTTTCAAGGAGTTGCTGACCTTCACTATAAAGAGAAAGAAGCTGACCATTATCATATGCCATTTTTTCAAAATGAGGAGCAAACCATTCACCATCAACACTATATCTTGAAAATCCGCCGCCGATATGATCGTAAATTCCTCCGGCAGCCATGCCTTTAAGAGTATTTATTATGGCATATCTTTCTTCCGTCTTTTCTTGTATAAGGTTTTTAGCAATTAAGGTTCGCCATATCACTGGCATTGGAAATTTAGGAGCTCCTTTTAATCCTCCATTATCATTATCAAATAATGAGTGTAACTTTTCTATTCCTGAATTTAGAATTTCAATTGATGGTATTTTATCGCTCTGCTGCAAATTGAGCTTTTTTGGAAGTGATACTGACAAAGCTTCCTTTAAACTTTCAGCAGCGTTTTTTATGTCATCATATTGAGTTTTGAATCCATTATGTAATCCCTTAAGCACATTTATCCATTGATCTGGCCTGAAGTATGTACCACCATAAAATGGACTTCCATCTGGTAATACAAAGACATTAAGAGGCCAGCCACCACTAATTCCCATCGCTTGTATGGCTTCCATGTATAACTGATCAACATCAGGACGTTCTTCTCTGTCAACTTTAACACATACAAACCATTCATTCATCATGTCAGCAATGTCTTTGTCCTCAAAAGATTCTCTTTCCATGACATGACACCAATGACAAGAACTATACCCAATACTAATTAGTAAGGGTTTGTTTTCTTTTTTTGCATTTTCAAATGCTGAATCACCCCAAGGAACCCAATTTACCGGGTTGTGAGCATGTTGTAATAAATATGGGCTTGATTCATGAATGAGGCTATTAGTGTGCTCGCTGCTCATATTTCTTCAGTTTATAATCTATATCATCAATAAGAGAGTCAACCGGAAACTGCTCATTTAATACTAAAAGCATGTTTTTAGTTTCTTTAAGAAAAGAAATATATTTTACACCTCTTTGAAGAGGTCTGTGGTCAAGTCTCCTCTTTAATTTCTCATATTTAGAAATTAATTGAACAGTTTTTTCTGAGAGAAATGTATCCCAGAAATGCTCTCTTATGTATTCAATAGCCAGATCATTAGGATGGATCAGGTCTTCATCGTAAAATCTATAATCACGGAGATCATCAAGGAGTAATTCATATGCAGGGTAGTAGGTGCAATCTTCATGATTTTCAACAAGGTCATTAACAGCCAAAAGGAGACTGGATTTACTCAGTTGATTTTCATGAAACCCATCTTTTATATGTCTTACAGGACTTACTGTAAATACAATTCGGCATTCGGGATTGATAAATTTGATGTTTTCAATAGTTTGATGCCATGCCTTTACAATTTCCTGAACCGATAATAGTGATTTTGTAAAGTAGGACTGAGGGATTTTCTGACAATTTGCAACGATATCATCAGTAGGGTGGTAGCGATAAGCGTATGCAGTCCCGAATGTTATGAAAATAGTTTTCGCTTCATACAGAGCCTGTCTAAGTTCCGAAAGACTATTGGTGATCTCAAAAAACAATTTCTGAGGATCTGAAGCATATAGTTTTGAATGAAAATCAAGACTAAAGAAATGTGATTCTCTTTCAACTATGTGTTCATTGTTAATTTGAAAAGCTTCAGATAAACTATTGTTAAATATTTTTGCCAGAGATAGAGGGTTAAAAATAATGCCCATCGGGTTTATTGTAGTCTGGAACCCTGCTTCTTTAAGACGTTTGCCAATATTTTCAGCAAAACATGATCCTGCTAAAAGGATGTTTTCTCCTGCTTGTAATTCAAAAGATTCTTTGTTTGCTTTTATCTCGGTTCTGAACTTCATTTTGGGAATTTACACAAATAAATGTCGCTCAGCATATGATATAAAATAAAAAAGCACTTCCAAATTGGAAGTGCTTTAAATATGATGTTCGAGTAGGTTTACTCAGCTACAACTGTAAATTTAACAGTTTGCTTAACCTCTCTGTGAAGATCGATTTCAGCTTCGTACTCACCAAGGTTTTTAACCTCAGAAGAGATTGAAATCTGCTTTCTGTCTACTTCAATACCTTTCTCTTTAAGAGCATCAGCAATTTGAAGAGTAGTAACAGTTCCGAAGATTTTACCAGACTCACCAGCTTTTGCACCTAGTTCGATAGCTACACCTTCTAGTTTAGAAGCGATAGCTTCAGCATCTTGCTTAATCTTATCTTGCTTGTGTTCAGCTTGACGAGCAATTTCGCTCATCATTCTTTTATTAGAATCTGTTGCTAAAACAGCATATCCTTGAGGAATAAGGTAGTTACGTCCATAACCAGGCTTAACTTCAACTATGTCGTGTTTGTACCCTAATCCTTTTATGTCTTTCTTTAATATAATTTCCATTGTCTTGATTACTTTGGATTATTTCAATGAGTCAGTTACATAAGGTAATAAGGCAAGGTGACGAGCACGCTTTACAGCTTGAGATACCTTTTTCTGATATTTAGCGCTAGTACCAGTGATACGACGAGGTAAAATTTTACCTTGCTCATTCACAAACTTTAATAGGAAGTTAGCGTCTTTGTAATCAACATATTTAATGCCGTGCTTTCTGAATCGGCAATATTTCTTTCTGTTTTCCCCTCTGTTGATAGGTTCGTTCTGTAGTGTCATTGTGCTGCCTCCTCTTTTTTCTTGTTAAATTCTCCTTTTCTTCTTCTTTCGTTGAATTCAATTGCATGCTTGTCTAGACTTACAGTTAAGAATCTCATAACTGCTTCGTCACGTCTGTACTCAGTTTCCAATACATCAATCAGAGAAGGCTCCGCTTTAAATTCAAATAGGTGATAAAAACCTGTAGATTTGTGCTGAATTGGATAAGCAAGTTTTCTTAGTCCCCAATTCTCGTCATTGACGATCTCAGCGCCACCATCAGTGATCACTTTCTTGAATTTAGCGACAGCATCCTTCATCTGAGACTCAGATAAAACGGGATTCAAGATGAATACTGTCTCAAAATTTTTTAATGCCATTTGTATAAAATTTAATGGTTTTGTTAAACGAACTGCAAAAATAGTCTATTGTGATGATATAAAAAAGGTGCTGTATAAAAAAAGCAGCCATCAAGGCTGCTTTTGGGAACATAAAAAACTGAATTATTATTAATTAGATCCTGAAATCACGATTTGATCAAGATATACTGCTTCATTTCCACTGTTAGATTCGAATTCAACTATCAATTGGGCAGTAGTTTTACCACTTAAATTGCCATTTAATAGTGTCCACATACCTTCAAGACCTAGATCATCAATGTCTTGTCCTTCGGTGTTGATTAATTCAATATTACCATCGTTAGTGATTACATAAACTTTTAAATAATCAGTTGCTTCATAACTGTCACTGTTAAAGAATACTGACATGGTAATGTCTACATTCGAATACGAACTGATGTCCACTGTTTCAAAAGTTAATTTAACTTTTCCATCAGTATCACTTAATTGATATCCCTGGTTTCCTTCTGCATAGCTTCCTACTGCACCAGTAAAATCTGTAAATCCTACATAATCACCATCTGTTAATCCAACTCCATCTTGTGTGTTGTAATAAAATGCATCAAATGCCATTTCGTTACCCGAACCATCGTACTCAATCATCATTACAGAATCAGCATAGTTTGTTAAATCATGGTCTGTAGCCTGATCTCCCTGATCGATATATATTTTACCAAGAGAACCTTCTTCAAATGATGTATATGCAATAACGGCAGCAGGGTTATCTTCAGTTCCACTTACGCTAATTGATTTACTTTCCATACCTGGTGAAGTAATAGAGATTTCTCCGCTAATAGATCCTGAAACTCCGGAATCTGGTGTGAACCTTACAAAAATTTCAATATTACCTGCTTCAAATTCTCCTATTGAAAGAGTGATTTCAGATGAGAAGTTCACACCGTCAAGTGAGATTTCGAAATTGTTTGGAGCATATAGTGTAACATCTCCTATCAGGTCTGTAGCTGCAATTGTAAATGAAACTGCATCCGATGACTCACCAGATGTAATTGTACCGAAATCGGCCAAAGCACCATTGTCAACTCCGGTAAATATTATTTGAGTATTACCATTGCTTTCAAAGATGTCAGTCTCTTTAATTGGTATAAGTTGAGCTGAGTTATACATTCCGGCAATACCAGAAAGTGTTCCTTTTCCTGTTGGTATTACAATCTCCTTAAACGGAGCATAACTCTCAACTCTTAATACAGATTCATTACTTCCGTCTGAGAATTTAGTGTTACCTGCAATTGTTGAACCATCCGGATTTGAGAAATATACATTTTCAATTGTTACTAATGTGCTTTGGTAATCATTAGAGTTAAGCTGCTCAATAGTGATAACAACAGGTGAGGGAAGAGTTCCAGCTCCTTTTGATTCCGCAAGAGAGAGATTCAGGTTTGAAATTTGAATTAACCCATTAAAATCGTAAAGTCTCCCTCCGTTTATGTTTACAAGAACTGAATCTCCCTGAGTTAAAGTATTATTGTCTTGAAATCTTAATACAATTCCTCCAGTGTGATCCTGAATAAAAACATTTTTGCTCTGTATGTTGTCATTTGTAGAAATTACAATACCACCTGTATATAAGTCTTCAGTAAATGTTGAGTCGTTATCAGTATTGCTTTCATAGATTGACTTTAACTCAGCAATGTTTAAGATTGTCATATCCGGTTCATCGTCCTTAATTGTAACAATGTGTTCCAAAGTTTCGCCAAGTTGAATCATTTCTGAATCTGAGCTTATAACAAAGGAAATAGTTTTGTCTTCATTTCTATCAGCATTGTCAACAGGCTTTACGAAAAATGAAACTTTTGTAGCACCAGCTTCAAATGGTAAGGTAATAACATCGTTGCTAGATGAAGGTGTAGTGACAAAATCACTTCCGGAAGTATTAGCGTCTGGAGTTAATGTTACTAATATTGTTCCTGACTGCTGGGCTTCAGTACTGAAGTTGATTTCTACTAAAGTCCCCTGGCTTACGTTTTCCATTACAACTGAAGAAGCTGATTTAAAACCTACTTCAGGAATTACTACAGGCTCTTCGTCTTTACAGCTATTCAATGCTGTCATGGCCAGAACCAGAATTACTAAATATTTAATTTTCTGCATTTTTAGTTTTGGTTATTAGGTAAAAATTTAGTTTAGCTCAATTGATAAATTGTCGATTACCCATGATGATGATCCATCAGATTTTGCCTCGATAAATTGGAATGCTACAACAAATTTACTTGCGCTAATTCCTTCAATATTTAGGTTAATCGAAGTCCATACTTTTGATCCTACGGCAGGAGCCTGATTATCATAATCAGTAATTTCAGTCCAGCTTGCTGTGCCAGGTGCTCCGGAAGAATAGTCTGTACTGTATAATACTTTGATTCTTCCCGGTCCTGAGAAATTACTAAATACATCGAATTTGATGTTGGCACTTGTCTGTCCTGATAATTGAATTGGATTGTTAATTAACCATGCATTTTCCTCTCCTGCATCTCCACCAAATCCCGAAGCATTTACTGCCCACGAACCATCGACTCCAAAATCTCTTAATCCCCAGCCTCTGTCTGTTTTAAAACCGTCAACAATAACCTCAGAGAATTCAGCAGGGATACCATACTTTTCTGTTTGGTCATTAAAGTCATAGAATTTTGAAATTGCACCTGTTGCCTGATCATTATCCTTGATTTGAATCTGTGAGGATATCACTCCAACCTGACCAAGTTCGAAATCTGTGCCCTCCGAAAGAATGTTGAAAATGAATGTCTTGTTGTTTTCTTCTACTGAATTATCAAGACTAACAAATTCAAATGAATTGTTTTCTTTGGAATAATTAATCGTAACAATATTATTTACAGCAGCTGGAATTGTTACATAGTCAACTCCATATTCAAGACTATTATTTAATGGAATAACCTCAATAGATACATTTCCTGTTATATCTTTCTGATCATTCACATAAAGTTCGATCTCCTTTTTTTCTCCTTCATTGATTTCAAATGAAAGCGTTGAAAAACCAATTTTTGTTGTCAAATCAAATGGTTGATCGTCATCGCATGAAGTGAAGCCTAAAATGATTGTCAGGCTTAACAAGATTTTTGATATACTTAGTCTGCTCATTTTATTCTCCTCTTATTTCTAAATTGTCAATTGTGTAGGAAACTGAATTTGAACTTGATGCATTGAAAAAATGAAATGCAATAAATAGTTTTTCACTTCCAACCGCATCAGATAGGTCTGCTGATACTTCTTTCCAGTATCCATCCGGTGCATTTGCAGCTCCCGAACCTTTTTCTGGAAGGTTTTGACTAAACTCATCAACAGTAATCCAAGTTGAGTTTTCAGGGTTTCCTGACCCTGAATAGTCAGTTGAATATTTTAATTGCAACTCACCAGTTCCATTGAAGTAGCTTTCTACCATCATTGATAATACCAAAGAACTTAAAGATGACGGGTCAATCGGTTGTGAAGTTGATTCATTGATTACCTCATTAAGGTTTAGAATCATCCAGGCATTATCAGTACCAGCCTCACCTCCAAATGCACTTGCCTGAACACCAGGAGTATCCTCAAATCCAAATGAGTCTCTGGTTTGCCATCCACGGTCTGTTTTATATCCAGGAGTGAATTCTACCGAAAATGGTGTAGTTGGTACTTCATAGTTTCCGTATTCATTAAAGTCATACAGGGCTAATCTTTCAGGAGTATCAGCATCATAAATGCTCATTTTAAAATCTTCTCCTGCAGCTGATTTGAATTCACCATTGAATTGATCCAGTTTGAATGAAAAGTCATTTCCACCGGTATATTGACCATCGTATAATGAAACTACAGTAAATGAAGCTGTGTTTTGTCCTCTTTCGGCAAACAATGTTAGCTTGTTATCTTCTACCATTGGAGGATAAGTGATGTAATTAATGCCATATTGGGCATCTGTTTCAACATTGATATTTACAGCAGCATCTGCAGCAATAACTCTGGAGAAGTTTAAAGTAACAACCTTACTATTTGTTGTCTCAGGTGTGCTTTCATTTAATGTTGCGTTGTAAACAGGCCCAAATGTTACAGAAACCTGTTCTTTTAATGATTCATCCTCACATGAAAAAATCATTAAGCTTATCAACCCGATAAATATTGATTGAATATTAAAATATTTCATGATTAGTCTTTTTAGAAGTAGATATTCAAACCAGCGTTATAAGTGATTCCGAAGCCATAGTCTTCACCAATAAATCTTTGGTTACTTCTTCTGATGTACCTTTCGTCAAGCAGGTTATTGATGTTTCCAGATACTCTTGCTCTTAATCCGTTTATTTCGAAATAATAACCCGCATATAGATCAATGATTTTGTAGTTGTCAAGTTTACGAACTTCGATACTTTCATTGCCAATTGCGATCGTCGGATCGTATTCTTCATACAGTTTTCCGAAATAGTTTAGTCTGGTTCCTATGTAAAAATTCTTTATGCCTTTGTAATGTAAGCCTATAAAGCTTGTTGTTTGAGCTGAATTCCCCACAGGTAATCCGCCAGTATACATTTTCACTTCACTAGAGTTTCCTTCTTCGTCAGTTACTGTTGTTACTACATCGTCTTTGAATTTGTAGTCACCAAAAGATGCCATACCAGTAAGTTCTAATCCGTTGATCACCTGGAAGCGTACATCAAACTCAATCCCTTTATGTTCTTGAGACTGACCTGTCACAGCAAAGAATGTTCTTTCACCAGTGTCCTGATTTAATACTGATTGAACAAAAGCTTTGTCTGTCCATCTGATATAGTACATGTTTAGGTTTGCTCTTAAACGGCTGGTTCTATATGAATATCCTACTTCGGTCGCAAGGATTTTTTCATTTGTTAGTCCCTCAAGATAATCATTTGAGTACCTTGAATCTCTGAATGAATTAGCTAAGAATGGAGCTCTTGTGATATAACCACCATTAACAAATACATTTTGTTTTCCATCGATGGTATAGTTTAGTCCTGCCTTTGCATTGTAGTTGTTAAATACGCGTACGTCAGATTTTCCAAAGCTACTATTGATGTTATTATTACCACCACTCCAGAAGTTACCATATCTGTACATTTGGCTTCTACTAACGTTCACAGAAACGAAAGCATTAAGATTTCCAAAATCATGCTCGTACTGGCCAAATGCTGCACCCCATTTTACATGTCCATCGTAGTTGTAGTTTACCTTGTCTCCAAGGGTAGCGATGTTATTTGGATTCAGAATGTCATTATCTGTTCCATTATACTGGTCAAGATAAAATTCACCTCCTAGTAGATCCAAGACTGAAGCATAGTGAAGAGCTTTGTATGTTCTTAAGTCAACTCCTAACACTAAATTTCCCTGATCAGAAATTTTCCAGTTAAGGTTTGATATTGCTCCAACCCAATTGTGGTTATTGTGTCTTGCTTCAAGATAATAAAGAGACTGTGCTCCTGAGATACTGTTTGTAGTTCCGTTGATATTACTAACAGATTGTTCGTTATCAGCATTTCTCTGATCGATCAATTCAAAATCGATGTATCCGTTATTATCATTAGGTATTGAAGGTGCGCCACTTGCTGATCTGATACTTGTGCCATAAGCACGAGCGATAGAAGTATATGCTGAAGTCGATAATGACATCTTGTCGTTGATCGTCCAGTACCAGTTTAAGGTAGCCTGTGGTTTGTGCGAATATCCTTGTGAGCTATTAAATAATTGACCTCTGTAGTAACCAACTGAAGGGTTAAACCAGTAGTCGTTTCTTTTTTCATACTCATCAGTATTTGTATTCCATGCACGACCATAATTCGCTGGTGCACCAAAGATGGTGAACATCAGTGTGTGATCTTTATTGATAGTTTTTTGTGCATTGAAGAAATAAGACCATGCGTCAGTATATGCTCCTTTTTTGTATCCATCTCCTGTGGTGCGAGCTCCCTGGAAGGTAAATGCCCATCCGCCTTCTAGTTTTCCTGAGTGAAGCGTAAGTCCATAGCGGTTGTCCCAGGTGCCTGAGTTCATTCTGATGTCGAACTGTCCTCCTGCTTTTTCATCTGAAGGTTTTGTAACAATATTTATTGTTCCTCCAACAGAATTAAGACCCAGTTTTGATGCTCCCAGACCTCTTTGTACTTGCATATTGCTGGTGATTTCACTCAACCCGGCAAAATTTGACCAGTAAAGACGTCCATTTTCCATATCATTTAATGGCACACCATTGATCATAAACAAAATTTCTGTCTGCTCAAATCCTCTGATGTTTATTCTGGCATCTCCATAAGACCCACTTCCTTTTGTAGCGTATACACCAGGAGTTGAGTTTAGTAATTCAGGTAAAGCCATAGAACCAAGTTGCTCATCAATAGTGATGGCTTTAATGGTTGAAGCAGCTACCGGAGTTTTTCTGTCAACAACAACATCTGCAAAAACTTCTACCTCACCAAGAGTTGTAACATCTTGAGATAATTTGATAGTGCCAATTGAGTTTACACCATCTTTAATTTCAGCGGGAACCTCTTTGTCTTCATATCCTATGTAACTAAGTACAACAGTTGCATTGCCCGGTTGAAGTCCACCAATACTGAAATTTCCCTTAAGATCGGTAATAATACCCTTGTTGGTTGATTTTACGATTACAGAAACACCGATCAAAGGTTCTCCGTTCTCGGCATCAATTACCTTACCTGTGATGACAGCATTGTTTTGAGCAGAAATCTGTCCACTCAATACCATACACAGCGTAAGGATAAAGATCCTTAGCATTTTTTTCATTTGTGATTATTGTTTGGTCTAAAATTTAAAAACTTGTGTTAGTCGGTTTTTTAAAAATTTGGTTGATTGTTCTGATCCTTAGTTTAAAAATTCGAATGAATCTTACATTCGCGCTGCAAAATTATAATTGTTTTTGTCAATTAAAAGAAGCTAGTGTTAATAATTTGTTAACATATTTATAGTAGAATATTCTATTTGATTCATTATTCTTGCATTTTTGTAAATAAAAATCTTTTCAAATGATCAGAATATTACATGTTTTTTTATTTCTAGCTTTTGCATTTTTAGGAGTTGCTCAGGAGAAAGAATCTTATTCGAACACAGCTACTATTGGCTTTTATAACATGGAAAATCTATTCGATACTATAGATGATCCGAATATAAGAGATGAAGAGTTTTTGCCTGGCGGGGACAAACAATGGACTCGTGAACGGTATATGAAAAAGCTATCGAATATGGCTAAGATCATAGCCTCTATGGATGGTGGGCCAAATGTACTTGGCGTATGTGAAGTTGAGAATAGAAGAGTTATGGAACACTTGATTATTATTTTAAGAAGATATGGTCTTAATTATAATCTTGTTCATTTTGATTCTCCTGATATTAGAGGTATAGATGTAGCTTTACTTTATGATCCTTCATTTTTGAGACCTTTCTATACTGAGCAATTAAAAGTTTCTGATCCGGCTGATGAAGAGTTCATCACTCGTGATATTTTATACGTGAAAGGATTGGCAGGCAATGACACTTTGCATTTTTTCGTGAATCACTGGCCATCAAGAAGAGGAGGTAAGGAAGATAAACGAATATTAGCTGCAAAGGTGTTGAGAAATAAAGTTGACGAACTGGAGAAAATTAACCCTCTAGCTAAAATTATTATTATGGGTGATTTTAATGATGACCCGATTAACAAATCCATAAAAAGTGAATTGAGAGCAGAGGGGAAGCTTGAAGATTTGGAGCCTGGTGAATTGTTTAATACTTCATATAAAACTCATAAAAAGGGGTATGGAACGCTTGCTTATCGTGGTGCCTGGAATTTATTTGATCAAATTATAATCAGTAATGGGCTAATCAATTCAAATAATTCAGAAGGGGTTTATTATATAGATGAGTCATTTTCAATTTATGTTCGTGAGGAAATGCTTGTCCAAGATGGCGAGTATAAGGGGTATCCTTTTAGAACTTTTGTTGGAGATAGGTTTGACGGTGGTTATAGTGATCACTTTCCTACCTACATTAAGTTAACTTTCAATCAGATTAAATAATAGTAACCAAAACATTATTATGTCAATTAATTACAAACAACTTTCTTTGTTGATCGTATTACTTTTTGTTTTTTCTTGTAAAGAGGAAATATCTGAAAAGGTTAAACCAAATCCTGATGACAAGGAAGATCCGGTAGATTTACCCACCGATGGACCAACACTTGCGACCGATTCAACATTAGAGGTGATGACATGGAATCTAGAATTTTTTCCATTGGATGGAGATCCTAATGTTGTAAGTGTAGTAGCTAGAATGATAGATTCTCTAGATGTTGATTTGATTGGTTTCCAGGAAATTGATGATATGAGTGAGTTTCAACGTTTGGATAACTTGTTGACAGAGTGGGAAGGAAAGGTAGTTTCTAATTCTGCAGGATTAAATCTGGCTTATATGTGGAGATCCTCATCTTTTACATCTGTTTCATCAGTTACTTCAATTTTGACGTCAGATATTAATTACTTTGCAGGTAGGCCACCGATAATGATTGAAGTAACACATAAAAATGGTCAGGTTGCAAGAGTCGTTAATCTTCACATGAAATGTTGTGAAAATGGCCAAGCAAGAAGAAAAGAGGCTTCATCAAGACTTAAGTCATTTCTTGATACCAATTACCCTAATGACAAGATTCTTGTTGTTGGAGATTACAATGAGGAGATAAATGACAGTAATGGGGCATATGATAATTTTACTGATGACCCGAATTACAAATTTGCTGATCTTACAATTGAGGAAGGGTCAAGCTCGTATTGGAGTTATCCTTCATACCCAAGTCATATTGATCACATTTTGGTTTCAAATGAGTTGTTTAACAGCATTGTTAATACTCAAACAATGAAGTTAAATCAAAATTACTCTAAGTATTTATTTGATGTATCTGACCATTTGCCGGTTATGACTATTATTAAATAAATAAAAAAGGGCTTGAAATTTTCAAGCCCTTTTTTATTATTTGTTCTAAGTAGTATTATTTAACTACAAAAGATTCTTCTCCTATTATATAATCATCACACCAAATTTCTACAAGGTATTCACCTTCTTCGTATTCACTGCCTTTTGTATATAGGAAGCTAAGTTGCTGTCTTGTATTGTCAAAAAGGATATTTTGCTTACTGGTGTAAAACTCTTCTTTGTTGTTTAGCATGAAAGTACCTGAACCTTTTGCAACATCAAAAATAACTTGACCATTGCCGTCAATTACTCTTATGAAAATATCTTTTCCTTCAATTGGAGCAACATCATTTTTAGCAAGATTAAAAGCAACTTTTAGTTGTTCTACATGTCGGTTTTTAAATTCACCCTCTCTTTCTTTTCCTCTGTCATTAACAGCTGCTACTACAATGTTTTCAGCCTTAAGCCTTGAAGCCATTTCAACTTTAGACTGTAGTTGCTCCTGAACTTGAGATAGCTGCCCAATACTATCACTTAAATTCTCTTTTTCAGTTTTAAGGTCAGTGTTTTCAGTATAAAGGGCTTCATTAATAGCCTTAAGCTCTGTGATTTCATTATCTTTTTTCTTAAGGAGCTCTTCGTAGCCTTCAACCTTGTTTTTTAGTCTGTTTAGGTTTGAAGTAGCCCAGTTAGCTTGAGATTTGAACTTTTCTTTCTCAGCTTCCAATTCAGCTTTAACTTTTTTCAATTCCTCTACATCTCCTCCAAGTCTTTCGATAGTGGCAATTTTTTCTTCTAATTCAACACTAAGCTCATCGAGTTTTTTAACCTGAGCAGAAATTTCAGATTGCATGGCACTTTCTCTTACCTGATATTCCTTGTTATCTTGCCACCATAAGTAACCCAGTACCAGATTGATCAGAAAGAGCACTCCGATCAAAACTGTGATTACAGTTTTGTTAGTGCCTGAACCTTCTTTCTTTGGTTGGCCGGCTCCAGGCTTTTGTGTTGCCTGTGTGTTCTTTTCTTCGCTCATATATTATTTCTAATTAATTTTGTTGTTCAACGCAAACAATTTAATATTCGTATTTTTTACTGCTATAAAAGTAAAATAAAATATAAACATGCAAAATAATAAAATGAATGAAATTTACTGGCAGGAAAGGTGGGAAAATGGTCAGACTGGTTGGGATATAGGCTACGCTTCTCCTCCAATTGCCGAATATGTAAACCAATTATCAGATAAATACCAAAAAATTCTTATTCCAGGAGTGGGAAACGGATATGAAGCTATTTATCTGAAAGAGAATGGATTCAAAAATGTTTATGTAATTGACCTTGCACAAAAACCTTTAGATAACATCAAAGAAAGATTTCCTGATTTTCCTGATGATCATTTGATTCATGGAGATTTTTTTGAGCATGAAGATCAATATGATCTAATACTCGAACAAACTTTTTTTTGTGCACTTGATCCCGGTTTGAGGAGTGATTACAAAAATAAAATGCTAGGCCTATTAAATCCAGGAGGAAAACTCACAGGATTGTGGTTTACATTTCCTCTTACAGATCAGGGTCCTCCTTTTGGTGGGAGTCCTCAAGAATATCATAATTTGTTCAAAAATGATTTTAATATCAAAGTTGCCGAACCTTGCTATAATTCAATACCGCCAAGAATGGGTAATGAGTTTTTTATGATTTTACAGAGGCCTACTCATTAGGTGCTCGTATGTTTCAGGGTAGTCAGGTCCCCTGAGTAGCAAGCCAGAATGATAAAAATCCAGTCTGATAGGGTAGTGGTTTGACTTAGCAATTTCAAACCATGCTTTCTTCATTCCTGGAGACCAATATATATCACCAATTAAAATTGCTGATTTACTGGCCATAAATGGTTCGAGTAAATTAAAATATTTGATTGTTGCTTCAAAAGTATGATTAGCATCAATGTATGCCAGGTCTATTTGAGGATTTTTTGTATTAAGAAATTGAGGTAAAGTTTCATCGATATTTCCTTTTAAGACTGAAATGTTTTTTGAATTACTTGATTTGAATTCATTTTCTGCAATACTGGCAATGTTGTGACTTCCTTCGAAAGTATAAACAGAAGTGTTGCTTCCTGCAATTGACATACTTAATGTCGAGACACCTAAATTGGTTCCAAGCTCAACTATTGTTTGAGGATTATATGAAATTATATAATTAGAAAGAATCTTCCTGATTGTTTTGGATGAGGTGCTAGTTCTTAGAATATCACACACTTTCCTCTCTGAGGATTTGAGCTTACTACTACCTGCTCCAAGATCTTCTACTTCGATGATTGAAGTGTTATTTTTTAACCTTTCAATATAGTCAACAACTTGCTTGGGCTCGATGAAATTAGTTCTTATTAGTTTCTGATAAAGATCAAATAAGAAGGGCGAGTGTAAACTATGGTCATTGACACATTTAAGCCAATGATTAAAGGCATGCTTAACTTGAAAGTACAATTATTTGATTAGTTTAATCTGAATGGTGCAACCATAGAAAATTCAGGGATATTCACTAAAAATTGATTGCCATCTACTACTTTTTCCATCAGATAAGTTCCATACATTTTTCCGATACCAGACTTTAAATTACAACCACTAACATATTTATGTTGTTGTCCGGGTTCGATAATAGGTTGTTGTCCAACTACACCTTCCCCTTCAACTTCTCTTACTACTGTAGCTGCATCATGAATAAACCAATGTCTTCGAAGTAATTTAACAGTGTACTGACTATTATTTTCAATTGTAATACGATATGTGAAAACATAATGATATTGAGAAGGAGAAGAATACTCCGGTTGATATTCTGTTTCTACTGAAATTTTAACTCCTTTTGTTATTTCTGTTACCATTATCAGTTACACTCTGGGTTATTATTAATAAATATAATAATATTTGAAAATTATCTGCATTATTATGTAGGTAAAACTGAATTTAAAAATAAAAGTTTCGATATAGATGCAAATACTTCTCACGAACGAATGGAAAAATGCTTTAAAAAGTGAATTAGAAAAGGAATATTTTTTGAATTTGAAAGAATTTTTAAATGATGAATATTCTAAACATATAATTTATCCACCTGAAAGCCTGGTTTTTAATGCTTTGAATATGTGTCGACCTCAGGATTGTAAGGTCGTTATTTTAGGTCAGGACCCATACCATGGTCCGGGGCAGGCTCATGGTTTAAGTTTTTCAGTTAATGATGGTGTTAAATTTCCACCGAGTTTAAGAAATATATTCAAAGAACTTAGGTCGGATCTTAATGTTGATGTTCCGTTTAGTGGTAATCTTGAGAAATGGGCTAAGCAAGGGGTTTTGTTATTAAATGCAACACTTACAGTTAGGGCCGGGCAGGCAGGATCACATCAAAAAAAAGGATGGGAGATATTTACTGATTCCACTATTGAAGAGCTTGGAAAAAAGTATTCGGGTATAGCATTTGTATTATGGGGTAGCTATGCTTCAAAAAAAGAAAGCTTGATTGATCAGGAAAAACATCTGGTAATAAAGTCTGCCCACCCTAGTCCATTAAGTGCCCATCGTGGATTTTTTGACTCAAAGCCATTTAGCAAAGTAAATTCATATTTGATTTCACAAGGTAGGGAACCTATAGAATGGTAAAAAAAAGTCCTCAAAAAATTGAGGACTTATATATTTTTTATTCTCTGTGGTCAATTAAACCGAGGCGATTAAACCTATACCCACTGAATAACCCGTAGTTAGGATCTTTTGACCAGTGAATAAATAGAGGATAACCCATTATATGATCCTCAGGAACAAAACCCCAGTACCTTGAATCAAGTGAGTTATGACGGTTATCACCCATCATAAAATAGTAGTTTTGTTTAAAAGTATATTCATTTACTTTTTGGCCATCAATGAATAACCCTTCTTTATTAAACTCTACATCCTTAAGGTGTTCATAATCAACAATTACATTACCATATATGGCCAGATTTTCCGCAGTCATTTCCATTTTCATTCCTTTTGCCGGAATTAATAATGGACCATACCAATCTTTATTCCATTCCTGGAATTTAATTGACGGCCAGATAGAACTTTCACCTTCACCTTGATTAGAAGTAATTCTTTCTACCTTTGAAATGTCAGGAGATGCTTCTAATGTCTGAGCTGTATGCTCAGGAATACGAGCAATATACCCACCATCCATAATTCCAATTTCTCTAATAGAGTGCTTGTTTAGGAATTTTTCATTGAAATTTGCATTGGTAGTTATTTTATACTCAAACTGTCTTTCATTTGGATCAAACGCGTTTTCGCCATTAATAAACAGCTCAGAATCTTTTATTTCAATTATATCACCACCTACAGCTACACACCTTTTAACATAGTACTCTTTCATATCTACCGGTAGAAGGTTTCCATTCTCGTCTAGATCTCTTGGCCAGTTGAATACTACGATATCGTTTCTTTCAACATCCTTAAAACCAGGGATTTGAATTGGAGGTAATTGAAGTAAAGTGCTATATGATTTAGCGGGGCCTAATCTTTTATGAGTCAGAGGGACCTGTAATGGCGTTTCTGGTGTTCTTACTCCATAATGAAGCTTACTAACAAACAAGTAATCACCTGTTAGTAATGTGTTTTCCATACTTGATGTAGGGATTGTAAATGCTCCAAGCACTCCCCATTTCATTACAGTTACTGCAAAAACTGCAAAAACAATTGATTCTGACCAGTCTCTGTTTTTCTTTTTTAGTTCTCTTGCTTCCTTTGGAGTTATAACCCACTTTGGTTTTTCAACAAAGCCAAGATATGGCAAATAGAAAAACGGAACAGCAAGAGTAAAAGCCATTGGAATGAACTGCGCTTTGTTAAACCCTCGTAGAAATTCAATCATTAAAGCTGCCCAGATTATTAAATTAATATAAGGGACAAAGATTAAAATCTTCCACCAGAAAGGTTTTTCAGCAACATCGGTTAGAATTATCAGATTGTAAATTGGAACAAGAGCTTTCCAACCTTCAATTCCAGCCAATTCAAACAATTTATATAATCCGGCTTTATATAGAATATACAGAACAGCCAGAATGATAAAAAATGTAGTATAGCTCATTATTAAAATATATTATCTTAAAAGTTTTTTCTATTAAAGAGGAAGAAAGTCTTTCATGTTAAGAACACCTTCCTTGTCTTTTATCCATTCTGCTACTAATACAGCACCCAGAGCAAATCCCATTCTGCTGTGAGCTGTATGCTTAATAGATATTTCATCAATTTCCGAACCATAAATAACTTCATGAGTTCCCGGAGTAGGGTCAATTCGTTTACTTACGATTGGTACAATATTTTCAGGGAATTCAGCAGAGCCATTTTCCTCTTCAAATAATTTCCAATTTTGGATATCAGGATGATTTTTAACGATACCTTCCGCAAGTGTAATAGCTGTTCCTGAAGGGGCATCCTTTTTTGATGTATGATGAATCTCTTCCATCTGAACGTTGTATTCAGGGTATCTGCTCATCAAATTAGCCATCCATTCATTAAGTCTGAAGAAAAGATTAACTCCAATGCTGTAGTTAGAAGCATAAAAGAAGGTTCCATTGTGTTGTTTGGCGTAACTCTTAACTTCATCCATCTTGTCAAGCCATCCCGTGGTTCCAGACACGACTTTAACCTTTTGGTCTATACAAGCCTTGATATTTTCTGCTGCTGCTTCAGGCTGGCTAAATTCAATCGCTACTTCGGCTCCGTTTTGGGATAGTTGTTTTAGAACGTTTGCACCTCTTTCTTCAACTATGTTTACAATTTCATGTCCGCGTTCCAGGGCGATTTTTTCAATGGTCTGACCCATTTTGCCATATCCAATAATTGCTAATTTCACTTTAATTCTAGGTTTATTGTGTTGTTTATTTGAGTTTCAAACTTAGCGCAAAACCAGCCTGGTAATCACCTGTTGCCAATTGGTAATTGACCGGTTTAATATTAACGGCGTTAAAATACTTTTTATTTACCCTAAATTCAATTAAATGAGCGTCAACATGTGCATCAACAATGTTTAGGGTATATAATACAACTCCTAGGATAATAAGGAGGTCTCTGTTTCTTCTATATTCATCAGCAAGGTTAACTAGTTGGTCTTCGCTAAAACCAATCTCATTACTGCCGGTATTTTGTTGATCATATAGATAGCCCAGTAATTCCTGGTATTGATTGTTATTCCAGTTGATGAAATATATATCCGCAGCCGCCAGTCCATAAATTAGAGGTGCTTTCCAATACCTTTTGTTATAAATCTGTCCCAAGCCGGGCACAACAGCAGATAGTAATCCGGCTTTTCTTGGGTTTGGTAAAGTTTCGTATCTACGACTTAACCTTTCGCTTTTAGTCAAGTCCTTTTTACGAACTTTTGATGAATCTGATAAAACCCTAACAGGCTCAGTATAAAGGGTGTCTTTATCCTGAGCCTGTATTTTGTTTATTCCTGATGCTGTTATGATCAGGATTATTAAGATTCTAATCAATTTCATTATAATCCTTCAATAAGATCGAGAATTCTCGAGAGATCATCCGGGTTAGTAAAAGGTATTGTTATGTTTCCTTTTCTGTTATCCTTACTTGCTACAGTAACTTTCGTGCCAAAGTGACTTGAAAGTTTGTTTTGTATAGTTTTTATTTCCGGAGAAACGTCTTCAGGTTTTTGAGGTTTTGGTTTTTGAGGTTGATTTAATGACCTAACCAATTCTTCAACTTTTCTTACCGAAAGATCTTCCTGAACAATTTTTTTGAAGATATCTAACTGATGATCAATTGATTCAATGGTAATTAATGCACGAGCATGTCCCATGCTTATTTTACCATCTCTTAGACCTGCCTGAATATCAGGTGGTAATTTCAATAATCTTAAATAATTATTAACCGTAGTTCTGTTTTTTCCAACACGGTCACCAAGTTCTTCTTGCTTAAGTTCACATTCAGCCATAAGTCGCTGATAAGAAAGAGCAATTTCGATTGCATTCAGGTTTTCACGTTGAATGTTCTCGATTAATGCCATTTCCAGCATTTGCTGATCATTGGCAATTCTTATGTAAGCAGGGATTTTTTCTAACCCGGCTCTTCTTGATGCCTGAGTTCTTCTTTCACCTGAAATCAACTGATATCTCCCTTTTTCAAGTTCTCTAACAGTGATAGGCTGAATTATCCCCTGAATTTTTATTGATTCAGCAAGTTCATTTAAAGCTTGCTCGTCAAAATCTGTTCTTGGCTGAAATGGATTGACTTCAATAGCATCTACAGGAATCTCGTTAATAGATCCTGAAGCTTTTTTTACTATTTCAGCCCTTTGTTCGGGTGAAGGGGTATCAGCCAAAAGAGCCCCTAAACCTTTACCTAAAGCATTTCTTTTTTTCTGTGGTGACTTACTCATCGGTCCTCGTTCTTACTACTACGCTTCTACGTTATTCTCAATAATTTCTTTTGCCAGGTTTAGATAAGAAATTGCACCTTTACTTTCTGCATCATGGATAATTGCCGGAACTCCAAAACTAGGAGATTCACTCAATTTGATGTTTCGAGGTATTATAGTATTAAACACTAATTCCTTGAAGTGTGCAGTTACTTCTTCAACTACCTGGTTAGACAAACGTAATCTCACATCATACATTGTCAATAAGATGCCTTCAATTTCAAGTTCAGGATTAAGTCTTGACTGAATAATCTTGATAGTATTTAATAGCTTACCAAGACCTTCAAGTGCAAAATACTCACACTGAACAGGGATAATTACTGAATCTGCAGCAGTCATTGCATTAACAGTAATCAGACCTAATGAAGGCGAACAGTCTACTATAATATAATCATAATTATCTGCAACTTTTCCTAGGGCATCACGCATTCTGGTTTCACGCCCATCGATGTCCACCATCTCTACTTCAGCACCAACCAAGTTGATATGTGACGGAAGAATGTCAAGATACTCAATATCTGTCTTAACGATAGCTTCATCCACGTCAATATCATTGACCATACATTCATAGATACTTACTTCAACAGCTTTCGGGTCCATTCCAACACCAGAAGTACTATTCGCCTGCGGGTCTGCATCGACCACAAGAGTCTTATGATCCAAAGCTGCTAAACTGGCAGCTAGGTTGATGGCAGTTGTAGTTTTACCTACGCCACCTTTTTGGTTAGCAATCGCGATAACTTTGCCCATGGATATAGGATAAATTATAGGTTTGATTTAATTAAATAAAGTTGACTCGATCTCTATCGAATTCAAGTTCCAAATATTATCAATTTTGGTTGGATTTCATAATTAATAAAATCTTCTTGTGTAAATTTACCTTCAATATTACAGGGACAGCAATGATTTGCCATTCTATTTGTTTTTAAGCTAAAATAAGTGAATATTTAACCCCGAATTATTTTTGAGATAAAAGTTCCATGAGTAAAATTTTTATAACTATGCTTAAGAAGTTATGCTATTCATTAATGCTACTCGTTCTGTTTGCTTCATGTGGTGGAGATGGTAATAACGAGGGCCAGAATGACCTTGCTGGTAAGAAAGTATTCAGATACAACCAGGCGGAAGGTCTTAGTTCATTAGATCCTGCATTTGCTCGAAATCAGGCAAATATCTGGGCTACAACACAGCTGTTTAGTGGTTTATTTGAACTAACAGATGAATTATACACTGCTCCAAACCTTGCAGATACATGGAAAATTTCTGAAGATGGATTGGTTTACACAATTACTATCCAAAAGGGAGTTAAATTCCATGATAATGATTGTTTTGAAGGTGGAGAAGGTAGAGAGTTAAAAGCTTCAGACTTTGTTTATTCTTTTAAAAGAATCTTAGACCCTGCTACTGCTAGTACTGGTGCTTGGGTTTTCAGAGATAAAATTAAAGCTAATGAAAACGGTGAAATTGCTGAGGATTGGGTAACTGCTGTTGATGATTACACTTTACAAATCACTCTAAAAGAGCCATTTGCTCCGTTCTTAGAAATTCTTACTATGCCTTATACTTTCCCTGTTCCTCAGGAAGCAGTAGAGAAATATGGTAAGGATTTCCGTACTAATCCGGTTGGTACAGGTCCATTTAAGCTTCAAACATGGAAAGAGAACAACACTCTTATCATGGTTAAAAACGAAGATTACTGGAGAAAAGACATTAATGGTAAAGGGTTACCTTACCTTGATGCTGTTGAAGTATCATTCATTAATGATAAAAATCAGGAATTATTAACGTTCCAGCAAGGTAACCTTGACTTCGTTTCAGGTATCCTTTCTGCTTCTGTTGATTTAATCCTTAATAAAGATGGTCAGCCAAAAGCTGAATTTGAGAAAGAACATAAGTGTAAAATCTTCAAAGAGCCTTACTTAAATACTGAGTATATCGGTTTTATGATGGATAAATCAGTTTATGAGGATCCAAATCACCCATTCTTAAATAAAGACTTTAGAAAAGCATTAAACTATGCTATAAACAGAGAAGAGCTTGTTTCTGGTCTTCTTAACAACCTTGGTCGTCCGGGTAACTCAGGAATCGTTCCTGCTGCTTTACCTTCATTTGACGAAGATGTTGTGAAAGGTTATAGCTACGATACTAAGAAAGCTGAAGAGTTATTGAAGAAATCTGGTTACGATGCTTCAAAATACCCTTCATTCGAACTTTATACTACTATTCAATCTAAGGATATCATTGAATATCTTAAGAATCAGTGGAATAGCATTGGTGTAGATGTTAATATTCAAATTAACCAGGTTCCTCAACATCAGGAAATGGTAGATAATGGTAAAGTTAAGTTCTTCAGAGGTTCTTGGTTAGGTGACTATCCGGATGCTGAAAACTATTTATCAATGTTCTACAGCAAGTACTATGCACCTGCAGGACCAAATAAGACACATTTTAACAACGCTAAGTTTGATAGCCTTTACAATGTAGCAAAAGAAACTAATGACGGTTTCAAAAGATTTGATCTTTATCAGCAAATGGACAATATTATTGTTGATGAGGCTCCAGTTATTGTTCTTTTCTATGATGAGGTAATTAGACTTGTTCACAGCAATGTTAAAAATCTTGAGTCAAACCCAATGAACGTTCTTAAATTAGAGAAAGTTGATAAGGGTGATGCTGAAACTTTAGCAGCTTCTACAGAAAGCTCTGAAGGTAGCGAAGTTGAGATTATTACTGAATAGCATATAAATTAGATTAACATGGAAGAGGCCTGCTTGAATTTCAAGCAGGCTTTTTTCAATTATAAGCATATATAATACTAGCTATTTGATCAATATGATTTGGGTGAGGTAGATGATGATCTTCAAGTTTATAATATATTGCTTCTCACCATTTATGCGTAACTGCCCCCTTATTCGTTTTTAGAAGGTAACAAAAGGTGTCTTAGAAAGAAGGATTATTATATATCTGTATAATTGAAGCTAAAACTTCTGATAACAACCGTATCATTTTATGTATTTTATTACATAAAGATTTTTTTCATTTATCCGAATTAGTTTAGTTGTTACTAATGTCATAAAGCTTATAAAACAAAAAGCCCGACTGAGTAATCAGTCGGGCTTTGATTTATTTGAAATGTCTTTATTATTTCTTTTTTGTTTTCTTAGCCTTAGCTTCTTGAGCTTTCATAGCTTCTTCAAGCTTAGACTGGAATTTAGACTTTTTACCACCTTTAAGCTTTCTGTTTTCTTCGATCTGTTGTTCAATCTTTTCTTCATTGATCATAAACTTCTTGATTAAAGTCTGCTGACCAAAGGTGATAGTATTAGAAAGGAAGTAGTAATAAGTTAGACCCGCAGGGAATGAATTCAATACAAACATAATGATAACAGGAGTGAAGTATTGAATAGTCTTCATTGGTCCTTGCATTTGAGCACTGTTCATTTGACTATTTGTGTAAGTCATTAGAATGGTTGAAAGTGTCATCAACAAAGTAAACAATGAAACGTGATTACCATAAAATGGAATATTAAATGGAAGCGTTGCAATGCTATCGTAAGTAGACAGGTCATTTGCCCAAAGGAAAGACTCACCTCTTAGTTCAACTGAATACGGGAAGAAGTTAAACAGAGCAAACAGAATAGGCATTTGTAATAACATTGGAATACAACCGCTCATTGCCGCAAATGGACTTACCCCCATTTTTTGATAGAGCTTCATTGTTTCCTGCTGAACCTTTGCCTGATCGTCTCCGTACTTTTCTTTTAATTGATCAGTTTCTGGTTTTAAAA
Source organism: Marinigracilibium pacificum (assembly GCF_012926615.1). Classification (GTDB taxonomy): domain Bacteria; phylum Bacteroidota; class Bacteroidia; order Cytophagales; family Cyclobacteriaceae; genus Mangrovivirga; species Mangrovivirga pacifica. The sequence goes on from NZ_JABBNU010000014.1 coordinate 85,011, forward strand.
GGTTGTTAAGCACTTTCATTTTTGCCATTGACTTATAAGATTTATAAGTTAATGGAGAAAGCATAAGCTTAATGATCAACACAAGCATGAAGATAATTAATCCATAATTACCTGTGAATCTTTCAAGGAAATGGAAAATAGGTAATACTAATCCTTTATTTATAAAGGCTAGAATTTTCCAGCCGAATCGAACGTTTTCCTTAAAGTCAGGTGCTCCTTCAACGGCTTCCATAACATAGTAGTTATTTGGACCGAAGTAGTATTTCAAAGATGAATTCTCTCCATTTAAATCACTTAATGGAATTGATGCTTTAGCATAAAGTTCTTTTACTGTAGTTGTATCAGATTCCGGAGGAGTAATTGTCTTGAATTGAGTGTTGGTAAATCCTTTGTCAGCAATCAATGCTGCCGAGAAGTACTTTTGAGACATGCTAAACCATTTTACAGGTGTAGCTAAAGTATCGTACTGTGGATCAGTTGAAGCCGCATCAAGCGATTTAAACTCTTCGTTATCAGATCTGAAATAATTGATTGTAGTTTCTGGTCTTGATCCTACACGTACACCTTCAAGTTGCTTTTCAAGCCTTTTAGTATGGTTGTCCCAAGATATAACCAGGCTTTTACCATTTGTGTTAACACCTTTGAAATCTAGATCATAATCTACTGTAAATTGATTATGCGCAAGTTTATAAGTTACAATTATAGACTTTCCTGAAGTTCCGGTAGATTCAAATTTTATTTCAGACTCAGAGCCTTCTGATACTGATACAGTTTTGGGAGAACTACTAGAGAAAAACAGATCTGTTAGATCAATGGTTTTCCCATCTATTTCAGTGATTAATGATTGTTTAGAACTGTTTTCATCAATTAAGAATAAAGGTTCTCCAAGATAGGTTTCTCTATCTTTTAATCGAACTGATTTTATAATTGCACCTTTTGAACTGATTTTAACTTCTAAAAGGTTGTTCTCAAGAGTGAAAAAATCTTCATTACCGTTAGCACTTGGGGCAAAAGCACCGTATTTACTATTGGCAATTGCTTGTTTTACTGAGTCACTCTCCTCAGACTCTATTACAGAGACTTCTTCACTAGCTTTTTGCTCATTTGACTCAGTGATTACCTGTTCGGTTTGACCAGGATTGTTTTCAGTCGTTTCATCTACCTTTGGTTCATCAAAAAAGAACTGTGTGTAGATAATAAACATGACTGCGATCAGGGATAACCCAATTGCTTGATTTCTATCCATTATAATTATTTGTTATTCTTTATTCTTATTTTTCTTAAACTCAATAGCTGCCTTAACGAATCCTGTAAATAAAGGATGCGGCTTAAGAACAGTACTTTTTAATTCAGGATGGAATTGAGCGCCAACAAACCAAGGATGATTTTTTAATTCAACAATCTCAACAAGGTCTCTGTCAGGGTTTTTTCCTGAAGCGATCATGCCGTTTTCTTCAAATTGATCCAAAAATTTATTGTTGAATTCAAATCTATGTCTGTGTCTTTCTTCAATATTTGTTTTATGATAAGTTGCATAGGCTTTTGTTCCTTTTTTGATCTTACAAGCATAAGCACCTAATCTCATAGTTCCACCCATATTTTCAATATCTTTTTGATCTTCCATCAAATCGATAACCGGGTATTTGGTTTCCTTATCAATTTCAGTTGATGCAGCACCTTTTAGTCCTAATACATTTCTAGCAAACTCAACTACTGCACATTGCATACCTAAACAAATTCCAAAGAAAGGGATTTGGTTTTCACGAGCATATTTAACTGCTGAAAGCTTGCCTTCGATTCCTCTTTCACCAAATCCAGGAGCAACAAGGATTCCATCCATCTCTCTAAGTAATTCATGAACATTTTCTTCAGAAACAACTTCAGATGAGATATGATGAAGTTTTACTTTACATTCGTTTTCTGCACCACCGTGTACAAACGATTCATTTATTGATTTATATGCATCAGGAAGTTCAACATACTTACCAATCAATGCAATTTGAACTTCATTAGTTGGGTTCTTTAATCTACCAAGGAATTCCTTCCACTGATCAATGTCAGGTTGAATCTTAGTTGGAAGCTTTAATTTGCTTAGTACACGCTCATCAAGCTTTTCTTTTCTCATTAATAACGGTACATCATAGATAGATTCAGCATCAAGAGCTTCGATAACGCTATTAATTTGAACATTGCAGAACAATGCTAATTTCTTACGGATATCCTGAGGAAGATGCTGTTCAGATCTACATACAAGGATATCTGGCTGAATACCATTTTCAAGAAGTTGTTTAACTGAATGCTGAGTAGGTTTTGTTTTTAACTCGCCTGCAGCCTTAAGAAATGGAATAAGTGTTAAGTGTATGTTTAAGAAATTGGATGTCCCTAACTCTATTCTTGCCTGTCTTACTGCTTCAAGGAATGGAAGTGATTCGATATCACCTACACAACCTCCAATTTCAGTAATAATGAAATCATATTTACCACTTTCACCAAGCTTATAAAAGTTTTTCTTGATCTCATCTGTGATATGTGGAATTACCTGAACTGTTTTTCCAAGATAATCTCCACGTCGTTCCTTCATGATCACATTATAATAAATTCGCCCTGTAGTGACGTTGTTATCTTGTGAAGTAGGAATGTTTAGGAAACGCTCATAGTGTCCCAGGTCAAGGTCAGTTTCGGCTCCATCATCGGTCACATAACATTCACCATGTTCATACGGATTTAATGTGCCCGGATCAACATTTATGTATGGATCAAATTTTTGGATTGTTACCGAATAACCTCTTGCCTGAAGAAGTTTTGCTAATGATGCTGAGATGATTCCCTTTCCTAAAGAAGATGTTACGCCACCCGTAACGAAGATATATTTAACTGCGCCCATAAGTTTTTTTAGCTTGCAAATCTTACGGGATACAAAGGTACGGTTTAAAAATTAATTAACGATAAATTATTAATAAAATAGCTTAGGCATGTCACTATTTTCTGAGATTTGAATTTTCTTTGAGTTTTAATAACCTTAATAACTTGTTAAATCACAGTCTTTTGTAGAGTGTTAAAGTGTCATTAACCTTGCTATTAAAATATTTATAAAGACATGTTTTTTTTCTCAAACGATTGAAGATTTTTAGATTGTTATCTTTTCTTCAATACCTCACAAAATTTTTCAAAGAGTATTATTATGACATTTTGTATATAACGCTATTTTCAGTCCGGATTTTATGAATTGCCCTGTTTCATAGTGTTGAGTTGATTAGAATAAATGAAATAATGAATTTAATTGTGAAAAAAAGTGAATTGTAATGGCTAATGCCTCTTCTATCTTTGATAAAACCGAATTGATCGACTACTTTTGAAAATTGAGTGAGTCACAGAAAATTGAATGGTGGACCTAAGAGCACATTTAGAAGAATTAGCAATATTTGGTATTGTTGGAGAAGCAGCTAAAGAGATTGGAGTTGATGTATACTGCGTAGGTGGATATGTTAGAGACCTGATTTTAAAAAGACCATCGAAAGACATTGATTTTGTTTGTGTTGGTAGTGGTATTGAATTAGCCAGAGTAGTTGCAGATAAATTGCCAGGTAAAAAGCAAGTTAATTACTTTAAGAATTTTGGTACTGCCATGATAAATTCTGGTGAATTTGAACTTGAGTTTGTTGGCGCCAGAAAAGAATCATACAGAAAAGATAGTCGTAAACCTGTTGTGGAAGATGGTACTCTTGAAGATGATCAGAACAGGAGAGATTTCACCATTAATGCATTAGCAATAAGTTTGAATGAAGGTGATTATGGACAATTAGTTGATCCCTTTGAAGGAACCAAGGATCTTCGCAGGAAGTTGATCAGAACTCCTCTTGATCCCGATATTACTTTTTCGGATGACCCTTTACGGATGATGCGTGCCATTCGGTTTGCTTCACAATTAAATTTTGATATCGAACCTGATACCTTTGAATCACTTATGAGAAATGTGGAAAGGATTGATATCGTAAGTAAGGAGCGAATAACAGATGAACTAAATAAGATTATTCTTTCTCCTAAACCATCATATGGGTTTAAGCTTTTGTTTCAATCCGGCCTTCTTAAGCATATTTTTCCTGAAATGGTTGAATTGCATGGTGTTGAGAAACGAAACGGACAGTCGCATAAGGATAATTTTTACCACACATTAGAAGTTCTTGATAATGTATCTGAGGTCTCAGATGATTTATGGCTTCGATGGGCTGCAATTTTACATGATATTGCAAAACCTCCTACAAAACGTTTTAATTCAAAGGTGGGGTGGACATTTCATGGCCATGAAGATAAAGGAGCTCGAATGGTTCCGGGAATTTTCAGACGAATGAAATTACCTCTGAATGAAAAAATGAAGATGGTTCAGAAATTGGTGAAACTTCATCTTCGACCGATTGCATTGGTTAAGGATACCGTTACCGATAGCGCAGTGAGAAGAGTATTGTATGAGGCTGGAGAGTATATTGATGAATTGATGATGCTTTGTAAAGCAGATATTACTTCGAAGAATCATGAAAGAGTAAAAAGGTATCTTAAGAATTTTGAAAAGGTAGAGCAGAAAATGAAGGAAGTTGAAGAAAAAGATCAGCTTCGTAATTTTCAATTATCAATAACTGGTGAAGATATCATGGAAGCGTTTGATATAAAGCCATCAAAAGTTATTGGAGATATAAAAGAAGAAATAATGGAAGCTGTTTTAGAGGGGACAGTTCCTAATGATAAAGCACAGACCTACCCTCTGATGTTAGAAATTGGTAATAGATTAGGACTTAAACAAAAACAACAATCATGAGAATATTTTTAATAGCTCTGTTTATAAGCGGGGCATTTTTTACACTACAGGCACAACAAGATTCAACTCAAAGAGCTTTAACCCCTGAGGAAATTGCAGCACAGAAGCAGTTTCAGCAAATGGGAATGGCATTTACACAGCTTGCTGTATCAAAATACCAAATTGCTAAAAGATATAATGACCGTAATAATATTAAAAGTGCCATCTATGAGTTAATAGCTATCAATCCTAATAATGTTAACTTGCTTGATACTTTAGCATTGATGTATTTCGAAGAAAGAAATTATATTTCTGCAGCTTTGGTAACCAAGGATGTATTGCAGGTTTTACCGGAAGATAAAATGGCTTTGGAAATATCTGCACTAAGTTATGAGAATTTAGGAGTTCTGGATCAAGCTGTTACCAGATATGAAACTTTATATTTAAAGAATAATGATCCTGTTACTTTGTATAAGATAGCTGGATTGAATCTGGATTTGAAAAGATATAGTGAATTTGACTCTAATGTTAGTGCTATTTTAGAAAATCAATCATTTAAAGACACCAAACTTGAAATCAACAATGGGAATGGAGGTACGCAGCAAGTAACTATGGAAACAGCTGTGAGATATTTACAAGGAGTTAGGTATGAGGAAATAGGAGATAAGAATCAGGCAAAGGAATTTTATAATAAAGCACTAGCTTTAGATCCACAGTTTACTGCCGCAAAAGCTGCATTAGATAAATTGAAATAAATTAAAATACAACAATATAGACCGAAGTAGTGAAAACCTGCTTCGGTTTTTTTTGTCTAGTTTAAATAACCAATCAGATTTATAATCATTGTTATTTTAACAAATCAGACTTGTTGAAAAGTGAAGTGTTATACTTTGTAAGTGAATTATAAGGCATAAAAAAACCGGACCTAAAGTCCGGTTTTTTTATTATGTAAAATCTTTAATTACAGACCGAAAGTAACACCAATAAGAGCATTACCAGTTCCAGTTCCTCCTCCAAATTCAACCATTGCTCCAAAGTTTGGAGAGAAGAAGTATTTTGCACCAACATTTATTCCAAGATAAATAGTTGAAGAATTTCCATCATACGGACCGTAATCATCATTCCAATCATCATTCCATGCAGCGTATCCAAGTTCTAAACCTCCATAAAGATCTAATTCTTGAGGTACATTTATATGTCTTGAAAAGTGGTAGTTACCAACTGCAGCTAAAGTGAATACAGAGGCATCATATCTATAACCAGCATGTCTGTAAGTTTTTGAAGCATAAGAAATTCTAGGTCCAACCGTGATGAAATCTGTAACTCCAAATTGTACATCTGCAAAAATAGGAACTCCCCATCCACTTGTTCCAACACCTACACTAATTTGAGTTAAACCTTTATCAGGACCCCATCCTTGTGCATTAGATGTAAAAGCAAACGCAACTATTGCTAGTAAGCTTAAAAGTAATTGTCTCATAGTTTGAAATTTTTTGTTCAAAAGTATAATTAAAAAAAATAGTTCAAAGAGTTATAAATCTAAAAAAAACACTTGAAGTAAGGTTTTGATTGATATTAGATAAAACGGTTATTCTTAATTGTCTTTACCGAATTTTTTATTGTAATCTTCAAAGCTTTTGTTGATAATCTCTAAAGCAATTTCTCTGTTTTGGAAATCTTCAACAACTACTTCTTTATGTTCCAGCTTCTTATAGTCCTCAAAGAAAGCTCTCATTTCCCTAAGCATATGTTCAGGAAGATCACTAATGTCATTAAGGTGGTTAACGCTCATGTCCTGATCAGCTACTGCAATGATTTTATCATCAGCTTCACCGTTATCGAGCATGCGCATTACACCAATAACTTTTGCAGGAGTAATACACATCGGAACGATTTCTACTTGTGAAAATACAAGGATATCCAAAGGGTCATGGTCATCGCAATAAGTTTTAGGGATGAAACCATAGTTAGCTGGGTAATAAACATTTGAATATAAAACCCTGTCCAGAATCAATAATCCTGATTCCTTATCTAATTCGTATTTTGCTCTACTATTTTTAGGTATTTCGATAATTCCATTTACAATATCCGGTGCTCCTGTACCCGGATCAACATCATGCCAAGGATTCAACATAGTATATTTTTGTTTTAAATAAAGGTGCGCAAAATTAAATTATTCAACTCTAAACACCTTAAATTTCATGTATTAATTCAATCATCGGGGTATTATTTTTAATATTTTGTAATCTTTATTGCATTCATGCAACCCTTTCAAATTTGTTCAATCTTTATAGTGAAAATAAAAAGAATTGAAATCCGCAGAACACGAAATACACTTTGAACTGATCGACTTGTGTAGGCAAGGAGACAGGAAAGCTCAGTATGAGATATACAAGCTATATGTAAAGGCAATGCTTAACACCGCCTTTAGAATTGTAGGTGAAAAGCAGGCTGCCGAAGATGTTGTTCAGGATTCATTTATAAAAGCATTTAATAATTTATATGCCTTCGAAGGACGTTCGAGGTTTGGAGCCTGGCTGAAGAGGATTGTTGTGAATGAATCTTTGCAGGTAATAAAGAAAAATAAGTTTGAGTGGGTAGGAGAGGAAGAAATTGTTGATCACTACGATAATGAAGATGAATCATATTTAGATGATGTTGATGTGATCAGGGTTAAAAAGTGTCTGGAAGAACTGCCTGAAGGATTTAGAGTGGTCTTATCTCTTTATTTAATCGAAGGATATGATCATAATGAAATAGGGGAGATCCTGGGGATAAGCCCGAATACTTCCAAAACTCAATATATGAGAGGCAAAAAGAAATTAAAAGAGTCAATACTAAATCATCAGAGAGATGAAAGATAAAGATAAATTAAAAGGATATTTCCAAGACAATAGAGATGGTTTTGATGATTTGGAACCAACGTCAGAGCTCTGGGAGAAAATTGAAAAGGAACTAAAGCCTGAAGGTAGAAAGGAAGCTAAAGTTGTCCAATTTAATTGGTGGAGAGCAGCTGCAGTTTTGTTTATGGTATGTACTTTCGGATTGGCAATGAAAATGTTTCTGTTTAATGATTCTTCGGATGTTAAGACTACTATTGCTTCATACGAAATTCCAAGTGTTAATAATGATATTTCTTTTGATCAGGTAAATACTGAAAAGTACTATTTCCAGGTGATTGATGAGAAAAGGAAAGAAATTAATGAATTGGGTGCTCCTGAATCGATCAGCGAAGCATACGATAAAGAACTCAAAGATCTGTTAATTGATTATAAATCGCTTAAGACTCAGCTTGAAGCTAACCCCGGGAATGAACAGCTTATTCAGGCTCTAGTCAAAAACCTAAAATTGCAAATCGATTTACTCAATGAGCAGCTTACCATACTTAATAATTACAAAAGCTACGAAAATGAAAATAATGAGAACTATACAAACAGCTAATCTTCTGATACTTATGCTTCTTGCATCTGTATTTATCACATCGGCCGGTGATCTGGATGTGAGAAAGGAGAAAGAGTATGATAAACAGTTTAAAGTGAATAAATCAACTGTTGTCAAGATCAAGAATAAATTCGGGAAGGTAAATATTGTTCCATGGTCTGAAAACTATGTTAAAATAGATGTTCAGGTGGTAGTTGAAGCCCGAAGTGATGATAAGGCTAATCAGTTATTGGATAAGATTGAAATAGATTTCATTGGAAGCGATAACTCTTCCGAGGTTGGTGCAATAACCGAGATGCGCGGAAGTATAAATACTTCTAAAAATGAAAGGTTTGAGATAAATTATGAGGTGAAGGTTCCTGCTTCACAGCCAATGGATATTTCCCATCAGTTTGGAACGATTGTATCTGGAAACTTGACTGGTAAAATTGAAATTTCACATCAGCACGGAAATGCAATGCTTGGCGATATACTCGGCAATGATTCTAAAATAAAGATGCAGTTTGGAGATCTTGATGTCGGGAAAATGTCTAATGCAGAAATTAATATCCAGCACTGTGGCAATGTAACAATTGAAAAAGCAGAGAATATTATTCTTAATAGCCAACATTCAAAAATTGCTTTTGGAGAAGTTAAAAATGTTGAAATCGAGCTTCAGCACGGACAGTTTAAATCAGATAAATTAGCTTCAATTGAAGGTGATATCCAGTTTAGTAAATTTGAAGTAGGTACATTGACAGGTAAACTGGATCTGGATGTTCAGCATACTGGTTCATTTGAAATTGAAAAAGTTGCTTCATCCGTAAGCAATATAAATTTAGATGTCCAGTTTTCTTCGCCGAAATTGAGATTTGAAAACATCAGTGCCTGGGATATGGAAATTGAGGTTAATCACGGTGGAGTAAGCCATCCTTCTGATTTCTCTTTTAATTATGTTGATAAGAAAACAACATCAGCTACATATAGAAAGAATGGAAACTCTGGGAAAAAACTAACGGTTGATGGTCAGTTTTCAAGTGTAACCATCAAGTAATTAAAAATCGTTACTGAGTTTTACTTCTTCTTTTGAAGAGTCAATCACCTTACCGGAATCACATTTTAGAATTCTGGTAGGGTGTTTTTTTACAAGCTGATGATCATGAGTAGCCATTAATATTGCAGTACCTGATCTGTTAATTTCCTGGAATAATTTGAAGATACCATCTGAAACTTCAGGATCGAGGTTTCCGGTAGGTTCGTCTGCCACTAGCATCGCAGGTTCATTAATCAACGCCCTGGCAATTGCTACACGTTGCTGTTCACCACCACTTAATTGATGAGGGTATTTTTGAGGTACAGAACCCAAACCGACCTGCATAAGAACATCGGTCATTCTGTTTTTAATCTTAGAGCTTTCAGTCCATCCTGTAGCTTTCATTACAAATTGAAGATTTTCAGAAACCGTTCGGTCATCAAATAACTGGAAATCCTGAAAAACTATACCAAGCTTTCTTCTTAAAAAAGGAACTTGGGATGAATTGATGGTTTTAAGATTGAAACCTGCCACTTCAACATTTCCTTGTTTCAATGGCAGGTCTGCATATAATGTTTTTAACAATGAACTTTTACCAGATCCTGTTCTTCCAACTAAAAAGGCAAATTCTCCTTTAGACAATTCGAAATTTACATTCGAAAGTATAGGATTACCCGATTGGAAAATTGTCAAGTTTTCTACTTTAACTAATGGATCAGATGAAAAAGTCATGTTTTTTATTTATTAACCGTTAACTTTTTTATGGTCAGCTAAAAACTTCGCAAGTCCAGAGTCAGTTAATGGATGGTTTAATAATCCAGTGATAACACTTAATGGACAAGTAGCAACATCAGCACCAATTTCAGCACATTTGATTAAGTGCATTGTATGACGAACTGACGCAGCTAATACTTCAGTAGTATAACCATAGTTACCGTAAATATGAACAATTTGATCGATAAGTTCCAGGCCGTCCTGTGAAATGTCATCAAGCCTTCCGATGAATGGAGAAACGTAGCTGGCACCAGCTTTTGCAGCAAGTAAAGCTTGTCCTGCACTAAATACTAATGTGCAATTTGTTCTTATTCCTTCAGATGTAAACCATTTGATTGCTTTAACACCATCTTTGATCATTGGAACTTTAACTACGATCTTATCATCGATCTTAGCTAATTCTTTCCCTTCTTTGATCATGTTGTCAAAATCAGTTGCAATTACTTCAGCACTTACGTTGTTGTCAACGATATCACAGATTGCTTTATAATGATTTCTTACGTTTTCGTCGCCGGAAATTCCTTCTTTTGCCATTAGTGAAGGGTTCGTAGTAACTCCGTCAAGTATTCCAAGATCGTATGCTTCTTTGATTTCTGCCAGGTTGGCTGTGTCAATAAAGAATTTCATGTTGCAGATGTTAGTTTAAATTTGCTGCAAAACTAAATCTTTATTGGTTAAGTCAAAAGAAATAAAGTGGATAAGAATAGGCTGGACAAAAAAAAGGCGAGCCGACATCGCACCGCTCAACTATCTACCCTTGCTTCATTCCTGACCTGGGGGAGTTCGATAGGAGCTGGTCGTGCCTGCTCGCGGATGCAAAGGTAGACAAAACAGCTAATTTTCCACAGAAATGAAGCTTTTTTTCGAAATTTTTTTATAATTCCTTGATTTTCAGACAACCATTTTGATTTTAAATTGTATTCTTGGTATAGAGATTTAATTTTTTAATCATGTCGAAAACATATTCAGTCAAGTGGCGCCAGATCTGGGCCCTTATTTTTTTGGATATCGCAATTCTGATTAGCTGGATTGCATACCATAAATATCAACCTGTTGTTCTTGATATTTTTGGTTTTTCATCCATCACAAAAGAGTTTCTGATTATTCAGGCTCTAATTTTATTAGTAACTCCGCCTGCTGCAGGAATATTTGCTGATAAGATATGGCTTAAAAAGAAAGAAAAGTTACCTCTTATTAAATCAGGAATTAACCTTGTAACAATGGTTTTTATGACTGTGGCCTTTACAGTTTTTATTCAGCCTGACGGATGGTGGAGGTTCCTGGTGCCAATTTTAATAGTATTTTGGTTAATACTTATGAATGTATTTCATAGTCCTGCATTTTCTACTTTTGAGATGTTTGTTCCAGAGAAGAAATATCCGCAGGTAATGGCCTTGTTTATTGTTTTGATTCAGTTGGCTCAAGCTATTGAACCTGTAATTATTGATGTTCTTGATATCTTTGGTGGTCCGATAACCTTTGCAGTAGGAGGTATTCTTGTTTTTGCAACGGGTTTTTACCTTCAGAGGCAATTCACAAATTTAAATACTTCTACCAAAAGAAGATTATCTGTAAAAAAGGCTACCACTTCTGAAAGTAAACCATGGTTGGTCTTTGGTTTAGGGTTGATCTTTGGAATTGCGACAAACTTCTTTTTTAACCAATTACCAGAGTTGATCGATGAGTTTGGCGTGATGAGTTTTATAGATGTTTCCGGAGCTGTTAAAACTGGGTTGGTTATTGCATTCTCTGCTCTTTTTTGTTACCCTATTTCATTGTTAGTTTCTAAAATAGGACTAAACAAATCAATGATAATATCGATAATATTGTGCATTCTCTTCGGTGGGGTGATTTTCCTGTCAACAGGTACTACAACAACTATAGCCATACTCTTGTTTGCTCTGGCATATGCCGGACTTTCAGTAAGCGCTATTCCTAGTGCTTTTGTAAATCTTAATCCTCAACATAAAGTTTTTGGGTTGGGATTATTCTTTGCAGCAGCCGAATTTCCTAGCAGTATCTTTGAAATTCTGAGTGTATAAAATATAAAGGCCGGGAAATTACCGGCCTTTTTTAATTTTTTCGAGATATAAATTGAATTCTAGAGGATTACCTTTTTCGAATCCATCCTCTTCAAGGTCATCATAAATCTCATCATCAAACTCTCTTTCTTCCTTCTTTAAATGCCCTTCTGTTGAAATTAAGATTTCAGTACCCGTAAGATCCATTGGGTTTATTTGTAGAAGGATAATCCCTTCAGGAAGTTCCTTTTTAAAATATTCAAAAACTACTGCAGACTTTTTCATCCTCAAAATTAATCAGGCTAAGTTTAATTTTCTGCTTTAATAGACTTATTTAAACGAAAACCGGTGTATGAGTGATTTTTGGTTTTACATTTCCTTTCATTTGCCCCTCTTCAGCTAGTTTTTCTTCTAAAAGATCGGCCCAGGCAATCATATATTTAACGACATCTTCTCTTTTATTATGTCTTAAATAATCTTTGCCAGGAATTCTTTCCAGTACTTCTTTATTTTTTAGTCTTTCCAGATCTATTAAATCTTCTATTGTTAATCCTGAATTTACCATGGTATTAATGATCAGGTCAAAAGGCTGGGCACTGGTTGGACAGTAATCCATAGCCTGTTCTGTCCAGTCTCCATATTTTTGCATGGCATAGGCATGAATTTCTTTTTTACTTAAATGAGTGATTTCCTGTGCTAGAAATCCGCAATTACAACTACCCATATGTCCCCATTGATAGTTTTTGTCAGTATTCAACTTCTTAATTGTTCTTCGAAGTGCATCAATTAGTGATCTGTTTGGTTTTGCCATAATGATATTATTTTGTCACACTAAAAATTTACCACTTATCAAAATGATTAACCATTGAATCATATATATTGTTACTTTTATTTTTTTAAACAAATAGATCGTATCGAATGAAAAAGTTATATGTCTTATTACTCGCAGCTGGTTTTGTTGCGTGTCAATCAGAAGATGGCGGTCAGAGTGAGGCGAATAATTCTATCGACCTTTCTTTGATGGATACTACAGTACGTGCTCAGGATGACTTCTTTACTTATGTAAATGGTAAGTGGGTTGAAAATACTGAGATTCCTGGAGACCAGGGACGTTGGGGTAGTTTTAATGAATTGAGAGAATCAAGCTCTGAAACAGTAAAATCAGTTCTTGAAAATGCTTTGAATAGCGGTGAACTAAAAGAAGGTTCTGATGAATACAAAGCTGGCTTATTCTACAATGTAGGAATGGATTCAATGCTTGCAGAAAATGTTGGTATGAAACCACTTCAGAGATATTTTGAATTAATAGACAATATCTCGGACAAAAAATCACTTCAGGATTACATCGTTAACGACCATAAGAGAGGTGGAAGTGCTTTTTTTGGTTTTGGTGTAATGGCTGACCTTAAGGATAGTGAAATCAATGCTGCCTATATGTGGCAATCTGGTCTTGGTCTTCCAGATCGTGACTATTATTTTAAAGATGACAGCGTTTCAAAAAATCTTCGTGAAGAATATGTAAAGCATGTTCAGAGAATGTTTGAAATGACTGGAGACGATGCAGCTGTTGCAGCTGAAAAGGCATCTACGGTAATGGCAATGGAAACTATTCTTGCTGATTCTTCAAGAACAAGAGTAGAAATGAGAAACATTCCGGCTTTATATAATAAGTATGCGGTTTCTGATTTGTCATCTCTTAATGATGAGATCAACTGGAATGAATATTTCGCTGGAATTGGTCTTCCTGAACTTGATAGCATTGTTGTTTCAGTTCCTGAATTTTTACAAGGAGTAGACGGAATCATTGCTAAAGGTGATGTTGAGTCATGGAAAGCTTATTTAAAATGGCACCTTATTAACAGATATGCAAATTATCTGAATCACGAAATTGTAGCTGCTGACTTTGAGTTTTTCAGCAAAAAACTTCGTGGTACTGAAGAAATGAGACCAAGATGGAAAAGAGTTCTAGGAATGGTTAATGGTGTTGCCGGAGAAGCGGTAGGTAAACTTTATGTTGCTGAAGCATTCCCTGCTGAAGCAAAAACTAAAGCTAAGGAAATGGTTGATAACATTCTTGATGCTTTTGGTGATAGAATTAAGAATCTTGACTGGATGACAGACAGCACTAAGACTAAAGCTCTTGAGAAGCTTGGTACTATTACTGTTAAAATCGGATATCCTGATGAGTGGAAAGATTACAGCGAGCTTGTAATTACTGAAAACAGCCTTGTAGAAAATGTTATCAGTGCAAGTGAATGGAATTTCAAAGAAGAAATTGAAAAAGTTGGTAAGCCAGTAGATAGAAAAGAGTGGGGCATGACTCCTCAAACTGTAAATGCTTATTACAACCCATTAAACAATGAAATCGTATTCCCTGCAGCTATCCTTCAACCTCCTTTCTTTGATTTTAAAGCTGATGACGCCGTAAATTATGGTGGTATTGGTGCGGTAATTGGTCATGAAGTATCTCATGGTTTTGATGATAACGGATCAAGATTTGATTCTGAAGGTAACATGGTTAACTGGTGGAGCGAAACAGATGCTGAGCAGTTTAAGTCAAAATCTGAAGTGTTAATCAGTCAGTTTGATGCTTTTGAAGCACTACCTGATGTACATGTAAATGGAAAACTAACTTTAGGTGAAAACATTGGAGATCTTTGTGGACTGTCTGTTGCTTATGATGGTTTGATGGATCATTATGCTAACACTGAAAAACCAGGTGAAATTGCCGGGTTTACTCCTGAGCAAAGGTTCTTCATGTCTTGGGCTACAATCTGGAGAATCAAGTACAGAGATGAAACGTTGAGAAACCAAATTCAAACGGATTCACATTCACCAGGAATGTTCAGAGCAAATGGACCACTTAAAAATATTGATTCATTCTATTCAGCTTTTGGTGTTAAAGAAGGTGACGGAATGTATATCCCTCAAAGTGAAAGAGTAGTTATCTGGTAATCAGATTTTATATAAAACCAGGCCATCGGAGTTTTCTTCGATGGCTTTTTTTTTATCAGCGTTATAAACGCAATTCTCTAACAACCTCTTATGCTTCGCTAAACAAGGGCAATGAATAGTAACGTGAGTCAATCGTCCTTGTTTGGAACGAGGATGTTAGAGGTTGGTATTTGTAATGTCTTGTTTAGTTTATTCTTCAATTACTGCTGCTCGACATTTGTAATGTCGTACCCCTATCGTAGGATCTGTGATCTGGATTAAATTACCCCCCCTGGCGCGCGTTGCTTTTTCAGCATAACGCGTGCCGTACATTTTCCATCTCAATTCCATTATTTATTTTGATATAGTCTCTATCTGATATATTTTTCCAGTATCAACTATTGCCTAATCAAAACTGATGTCTGAAAAGTATAAATTTAATAATCCGGAAGGGATATATTTTGTTACTTGTACTGTAGTTTTTTGGATTGATTTATTTACCAGGAAAGAGTATAAGCATGTTTTATTGGATACGTTGGAGTATTATCAGAGAAAAAGAGGATTAACTGTTCATGCCTATTGTATCATGCCAAGCCATATCCATATGATATTAAGCGTGAATAAAGACGGTGAAAGCTTATCTGCTATAATGCGAGATTTTAAAAAACTTAGTAATAAGCGGATCATATCGGAAATAGGCAGAATTAATGAAAGTAGAAGTGAGTGGTTGTTAAGAGCTTTTAAACATGCAGGGAGTAAATTGAAAAGGATAACTTCAAATAAGATATGGATGGATGGAAACCATCCGATAGAATTGGATAATAATATAATGATTGAGCAAAGACTTGATTATATCCATAATAATCCGGTAGATGCAGAAATAGTAGATGAGGCTGAAAATTACTGGTACAGTTCAGCAAGAGATTATTTTGATTATAAAAAGGGGCTTTTAAATGTGGAGCTGTTATTGTAGTCACGCGTATTGCTTCGCTACGCGCGCCAGGGGGAGTTTATCTTTCTGATCTATCCAGACTCATATTTCGTTTTGGTAATACAATTGTCCACTAACTTTTAAAAAATCAAAAATAACATTATGATTTTGCAACTAAATATAGTTACTTTAAGTTATGTCTAAAAGGGAGAAACTACTTCAACGGTTTCTAACCATTCCATCGGATTTTCATTATTCTGAGATGGTTAATTTGTTAGGCTATTTTGGCTTCAAGGAAGTTAAAAAAGGAAAAACTTCGGGTTCCAGGGTAAAGTTTGAAAATGCAGAAGGTGTTCCAATAATGCTTCATAAACCTCACCCTAATGGAATTATGAAAAGGTATCAAATGATTCAGATAAAGGAGGTTTTAGGATTATGAAATATTTAAATTATAAAGGATATGCTGGAAGTATTGAGTACAGTCCGGATGATAATTTACTTTACGGTAAAGTGTTAGGTATTAAAGGGTTGATCTCTTATGAAGGAGAAACCGGCAAACAATTAGAACAAGACTTTATCCAGGCAATAAATGAATATCTTAATGATTGTAAAGTAAAGGGAATTATGGCAGAAAAACCTTTCAAGGGGAGCTTTAATGTTCGGATTTCCGCAAAACTTCATGAGAAGGTGGCTTTAATGGCTATGGAATTGAAAACATCTTTAAATAATTTAGTTGCGGAAGCAATCAGAGAAAAAGTAACTAATGAAGGAGGCTAATGTTCTGTTATCAATTTTATTAGAATCAATATTAGGTTGATTCAAGGATTAAAAAGATTAATAAAACATAAAAAAAGTCTTCAGATTATTTCTGGAGGCTTTTTAATTTATCTGCGTTACAAACGCAGTTCTTGGACACCCTCGTTATGCTTCGCTAAACAAGGGCAATTAATAGTAACGTGAGTCAATCGTCCTTGTTTGGAACGAGGATGTTTGAGGTTGGCATTTGTAATGCCTTGCTGTTAGAAGTCTAGCGATAGCGTGAATTCAAACTTTTAATGAAAAACTTTACTGCCTTATGCTGACAGATATTTCCCCAACAGGCGCAAGTATATTTAAAACGTCTAGCTCTGGTTCAAGTTTGAACCTGGACCAATCGTATTAGTTCTTTTAAAATCCCAACCTAACTGTTTTGCTCCGGATTGAGCCTTCATTTCCAGATAAGTAAAATGATTGAATTTAAGTTCCTGTATGGGCGGGAAACTCATTAATATTCTATAGTTTCGCTTAACGACAACAGCACAAGAAAAATCTTGCGCCAGAGGGGGGGTAAATAAGAGATGTTCGCTTAATGACACCGGTACAAGTGAAAACTTGCACCAGGAGAGGGAATTTAGAAATCAAGCATAGATTGATAGATCTGATAATAGGGGGGATATCAGAAAATGGTCGAGTTTTACCTTAATAAATTTGCAGAACAGGGTATAGTATTCGATTTCACTAAGTTAGAAAAGAATTTAAAGGCATAACAAGAATTTTATAACAAAAAATATATTGATTTTGAGGCTGATAGTAAAGATGTCGATGTTACTTTTTAGTGTTTTAAGTATTCATATAGCTTGTGAACCTAAAGACTCCAACTTAATAACAATTAATTCTAATAAAGGTATTACCTTGAATATGTTGATTGATTATTATGATGAATTAAATGGTTATTGGGATAATGATGGTGTTTCGTCCAAATTTATTATTGAATTAGGAGATGAAAATAAGTTTCCTTTTAAATCTAGAATTGTTAAAATACCTGATAATTTTCATAGAGAATTGGGACAAGTAAATTTTCCTTTGAAATGCGAAATGGTTTATGTTAATAAAAGACAGGTTTTATATAAAAACCAAGAGTATTCATGTGAAAATTTATCCTTTCTTATAAAGGATCAAAAGATCAAAAAAATATGTTTAGTAAGTCATAATAAAAATGAAAATTATTATTTTATTTTAAAGTGCTTAATGAAATCAATTAGTAAAGAATACGGAGATAAAAGTGGAACTAATTTAGATATAGAGATTATATTTTATAAACCATCTAATGATTTAATTTACCCTATTTAGTCCGTCTGCCCCCCCCTCCCCACAAGCGCAAGATTATCTTAACCGACTAGCTCTGGTTCAAGTTTGAACCTGGATCAACCTGGTTTGAACCAGGATTTTCAAGATTCAAAGATTAATAAAACATAAAACAAAAGCCTTCAAATTATTTCTGGCGGCTTTTTAATTTATCTGCGTTACAAACGCAGTTCTTGGACACCCTCGTTATGCTTCGCTAAACAAGGGCGATGAATAGTAACGTGAGTCAATCGTCCTTGTTTGGAACGAGGATGTTTGAGGTTGGCATTTGTAATGCCTTGCTGTTATAAGTCTAACGATAGCGTGAATTCAAACTTTTAATGAAAAACTTTACTGCCTTATATTGACAGATATTTCACTTATTATTTGGTTGTATCAATATGCCTTATGAGTAGTTATTTTTATCAAAGACTCATTGGTTACTATAGTATAATCGTTCAATATGACGGGTAGAGTGGGGTGGGTAATAAGTGATGATTTTTGATTTTAATTTGATTGTAGTGGGGCGTAGCATGCTATGCCCCCGCCATTGAGCATTAAAATTATTTCTTAAGTTGTTTTGTTCAGACAATTAAAATTTGTTAGTTAATTGTTAATATTTATGGAAATAATTAAAATTTAATCTATAAATGTTTGACAATTTAAATTGAACGATTACATTTGTTTTTCAAATGACGACAATGAATATACATAACGCATGGTACTGGTGGTACATCGAAAGATGAACACGGAACCGTTATGTAGTTTAAGATATAGAAAATAAATCTTTAAAGCTTGCCGGTTTCGGCAAGCTTTTTTTTTGCGCTAAACTTTTTGAAGAAAAATGAAATATAGGTTTAAATCATCGGTAAAGCGGTTTTTAGCTGATACAGTTACTCCGGTAAATCTCTACCTCAAACTTAGAGACAAGTTTCCAGGGACTATCCTCCTGGAGAGTTCGGATTACCACGGGCATGATAATAGCTACTCATATATTTGCTTTGACCCTGTCGCATCATTCATCGTAGATAAGGGAGAATTGACAATACAATATCCCGATTCTAAACAGGTAACTGAAAAGGTTGACAGAACTTCAGTTGTTGAAAAACTGACTGCTTTTTCAAAGCAATTTGAAGCAAGTGATATTAACCTTCCTTTCGCTGTTAACGGATTATTTGGATACATGGCTTATGATGCAGTTCAGTATTATGAAGATCTGGATTTGATCGAGAAAGATGATGAAAACCATATTCCTGAGATCAGATATGCTGTTTACCGTCACATTTTAGTGATTGACCACTTCAAAAACAGTTGTTTCCTGATTTCTCACCATTCCGAAGAGGGCGATTCAATTGACGATAAGGAAATCCTTTCTCTGATTAATAATAAGAACTATCCTGGTTATACTTTTTCGATAACAAAACATGAAACTGCCAATATTGCGGATGATGACTTTCTGGATATTCTTGACAAAGGTCAGCAGGCTTGTTTTGCAGGTGATGTATTTCAAATAGTATTAAGTAGAAGGTTTAATGTCGGGTTTGCTGGTGATGAGTTTAATGTCTATCGTGCACTTAGATCTATTAATCCTTCGCCATACCTGTTCTACTTTGACTATGGTAGTTACAAAATCTTTGGTTCTTCACCTGAAGCACAACTGGTTATAAATGATGGCCAGGCAGGTATTTTTCCTATTGCGGGAACTTTCAGAAGAACAGGTAATGACAAAACAGACGCTGAGCTTGCCGAAAAATTACTTGAAGATCCCAAAGAAAATTCTGAGCATTTGATGTTGGTGGATTTGGCAAGAAATGACCTTAGCAGATCTGCACAATCTGTTGAAGTAGAAACATATAAGGAGGTACAGTTTTATTCTCATGTTATACATCTGGTATCTAAAGTTACCGGGAAGCTAAACGGAGCTTCAAGTCCGATAAGGCTGGTTGCAGATACTTTCCCGGCTGGTACTCTATCTGGCGCTCCAAAATATAAGGCCATGTCTATTATTGATTCGTTAGAGCCTACCTCAAGAAGTTATTACGGAGGCGCAATTGGTTACCTGGGATTTAATGGTGATTTCAATCATGCGATTATGATCCGTTCATTTCTGAGTAAGCAAAACAAATTGTACTATCAGGCAGGAGCGGGAGTTGTGGCTAAATCGGATATCGAAAGTGAACTTCAGGAAGTAAATAATAAGGTTGCTGCACTAAGACAGGCAATTGAAGACGCAGAACAGATCAACAAAGCATAAAAAGAAAAGCAGGTGAAAATTTTAGTTTTAGATAATTACGACTCGTTTACCTACAACCTGGTTCATATTTTAAGGGATCTGGGACATGAAGGAAATACAGATATTTTCAGGAATGACAAGATTACTTTGGAGCAGATAAACAATTACGATAAAATTCTTATTTCTCCGGGTCCGGGTTTGCCTTATGAAGCAGGAGTTTTGCCTGAGATGTTAAAACAGTATGGAGCTTCAAAAAGTATTCTGGGAGTTTGTCTCGGTTGCCAGGCAATTGCTGAAGCTTATGGAGGAGAATTATACAATCTTGATACTGTAATTCATGGAGTAGCAATGGAAACGCTTATTAAAGATCAAGAGGAACCACTTTTTAAAGGGTTGCCAGAAAAGGTCATTACCACCCGTTATCATTCCTGGGCCGTCAAGCCCGAATCATTAAAAAATACCCCGGTAAAAATTACTGCAATTGATTCTGAAGGTGTCATAATGGCTTTGAGTCATGAGTCCCACGATGTCAGGGGAGTGCAGTTTCATCCGGAATCTGTAATGACTCCGGAAGGAAGTAAAATGATCGAAAACTGGTTATCCATTTAATCATATAGTTATGAAAGAGATTTTAAATACATTATTTGAATATAAAACACTTACTGAAGAACAAGCGAAAACTGTTCTGATGAACCTGGCTGGTGGAAAGTATAATGCTGCCCAAATGGCTTCATTTTTAACAGTTTACATGATGAGAAGTATCACTGTAGAAGAACTGAGTGGCTTTCGCAAGGCAATGATGGAGTTATGTGTTCCTATTGATCTTTCGGAATTTGATGCCATAGATTTGTGTGGTACAGGTGGTGATGGTAAAAACACCTTTAATATTTCTACTTTAAGCTCATTTGTTGTTGCAGGAGCAGGAGTTAAGGTTGCTAAGCACGGAAATAATGGAGTTTCATCAGCATGTGGGTCTTCAAATTTACTTGCACACCTTGGCTATGAGTTTACAAATGATGAGTCAACTCTTAAAAAGCAGATTGATGAAACTGGAATTTGTTTTTTACATGCTCCGTTATTTCACCCGGCAATGAAAAATGTTGCTCCGGTAAGGAAAGATCTGGGAGTTAAGACCTTCTTTAATATGCTGGGTCCAATGGTAAATCCGGCAAGTCCGTCGAAACAGCTGACTGGTGTGTTTAGTCTTGAGTTAGCCAGACTTTATGCCTACTTGTTTCAGCAAACAGACCGAGATTTTGTTGTTCTTCATGCTCTTGATGGTTATGATGAAATTTCCCTAACAGGAGATTTTAAAGCAATTACTAATGTTGGTGAATCTATCTTTTCACCTAAAGATCTTGGATTAGAGAAAGTATCTGCAGACCAGATTTATGGTGGTGAAACTGTTGAATCTTCAGCAAAGATTTTCATAGATATTCTGGAAGGAAAAGGAACAAAAGCTCAGCAAGAAGTTGTATTGGCAAATTCTGCAATGGCACTTAAATGTGCTGACAAAACCCTGTCTGCTGAAGACGCTGTGGGACTTGCAAAAGAATCACTTGAATCAGGAAAAGCATATTCGGTACTTAAAAAACTAGTTGCGTAATGAATATTCTGGATAGAATTATATTAGATAAAAAGGCAGAAGTAGAAGAGAAAAAGGAGTTGATTCCTGTCAAAATGCTTCAAAAAAGTATCTTGTTTGAAACAATGCCTGTTTCGATGAGCAAATACATAAAAAGGCCGGATAAGAGCGGTGTAATTGCCGAGATTAAAAGGAAATCACCGAGCAAAGGCGATATAAATCCGTTTATATCTGTAGAAGAGATTTCTATTGGGTATATGCAAGCCGGTGCTTCAGCTTTGTCAGTATTGACAGATAAGAAATACTTCGGAGGCACTAATGAGGATGTTCAAATAGCTAGAAAGTTCAACTATTGTCCGATCCTTAGAAAGGAGTTTATAGTTGATAAATATCAGATTATCGAGGCGAAATCAATTGGAGCTGATTGCATCTTGCTTATAGCCTCAGTTTTGAGTCCGGTAGAAATTGAAAAATTCACCAAACTGGCCCATGACCTGGGAATGGAAGTTTTACTCGAAGTTCATAACGAAGAAGAGTTAAAAGCAAACCTTGATTCAAAAGCAGATTTATTCGGAGTCAATAATCGAAACTTGAAGACTTTTGATGTTGATCTTGAAAACTCTATTTCTTTACTTTCAATGATACCCGATGAAAAGGTCAAAATAGCAGAAAGTGGCATTCACAGGCCTGAAGACCTTGTTTATTTAAAGAATAACGGATTTGATGGATTCTTGATTGGAGAAAGGTTTATGAGGTACTCAAGGCCGCACGAAGAAGCAAGAAAGTTTTTATCCAAAGTCAAAGAAATTGAAACCTACTATGCAACAAAAGGCTAAATCAGATTCATTGAAAATCAAGGTCTGCGGCATGCGGGATCTTGAAAATATTAATGGGCTAATTGATCTTGGCGTTGATTACATGGGACTTATATTTTACCCGGCTTCATCAAGGTATATCGGTGAGGAATCAAGCTACAAAGAAGTTTCCGGAGTAGAAAAAGTAGGTGTTTTTGTAAACTCAACTGTTGATCAGATTCAGGAAGCCATATCAATTCATGGATTATCATTGGTCCAGTTACATGGTAATGAATCTCCCGAATTTGCAAAGCAAGTTAAAAGCCTGGGTGTACAGGTAATCAAGGCATTTTCAGTGAAAAGTATTAGTGATCTTCAAAAAGCAGATTCTTATAGTGAAGCTGTTGATTACTACTTGTTTGATACGAAAGGAAAAAATCCGGGAGGTAATGGTAAAGCATTTGACTGGCCAATTCTAAATAGCAGGGCATTTGCAAGACCGTTTTTTCTTGCTGGTGGCCTAAACAGCAATAATATCGAAGGGATTAGTGTTATTAATAATCCTGCCTTTTATGCTGTGGATTTAAACAGTGGCGTGGAGGATTCTCCAGCTCAAAAGAATATTAAAGAAATTGAAAAAATCAAAAATAAACTAGCTGGTATATGTCAAAATATTCAGTAGATGAAAGAGGATATTATGGTAAGTATGGAGGGGCTTTTATTCCTGAAATGCTTTATCCAAATGTTGAGGAGTTAAAACAGAACTACCTCAAAATCATTAATGAAGAAGGATTTCAAAAGGAGTTCAGGGCTTTGTTAAAGGATTACGTTGGAAGGCCCACTCCATTATATTTTGCAAGCCGCCTGTCTAACGAGTATGGTGCTAAAATCTATCTTAAAAGAGAGGATTTATGTCATACTGGTGCTCATAAGGTGAATAATACGATTGGTCAGATATTGTTAGCAAAGCGTCTGGGCAAGAAAAAAATCATTGCCGAGACAGGTGCTGGTCAGCATGGTGTGGCCACTGCAACAGTTTGTGCTTTGGCAGGTCTTGATTGCAAAGTTTATATGGGGGCTATTGATATGGAAAGACAGAAGCCCAATGTTGAGAGAATGCGAATTCTTGGAGCAGAGGTCATTCCGGCTGAATCAGGTAGCAAAACACTTAAAGATGCTACAAATGAAGCCATGCGTCACTGGATTAATGACCCTGAAGGCACTCATTACATAATAGGTTCGGTTGTCGGTCCACATCCCTATCCGGATATGGTTGCCCGCTTTCAGTCTGTGATCAGCGAGGAGGTTAAAAAACAACTTCTAGAGGCTGAGGGAAGAGAAAATCCTGATTATGTAGTTGCTTGTGTAGGAGGAGGAAGCAATGCAGCAGGTATTTATTATCACTATCTGGATAATCCTGAAGTAAAAATTATTGCTGCCGAGGCTGCTGGAAAAGGAGTTGAATCAGGTGAAACTGCAGCGACTACTTTTAAAGGAACGCCAGGTGTTTTACATGGAAGTATGACACTGCTGATGCAAACTTCAGACGGGCAGGTTGTAGAACCTTATAGTATTTCTGCCGGACTGGATTATCCTGGTATCGGACCTTTACATGCTCACCTGTTTGATACTGGCAGAGCACGATTTATCGCAGTTGATGATGAGCAATCTATGCAAGCCGGAGTGGAACTTAGTCGACTGGAAGGAATAATTCCAGCTGTTGAGTCTGCCCATGCTTTGTCAGCTTTAAAGCAAATGGAATTAAAAGAAGATGATGTAGTTGTAGTTAACCTGTCTGGAAGGGGAGATAAGGATCTTCAAACATATATAAACTGGGGTAAATATTGATATTATGTCTGAAAACAGAATAAAACAATTATTTGAGAAAAAGTCTGAGCGGGTACTGACTGTATATTTTACAGCCGGCTATCCTCAGCTTAATGATACAATGGAGGTTCTTTCTCAACTGGAAAATTCAGGCGCAGATATGGTTGAGATTGGCATTCCATATTCTGATCCGGTAGCTGATGGTCCGACAATTCAGGAAAGTAACGGAGTAGCACTCGAGAATGGCATTAGCCTGGGGTTAATTTTTGATCAGATCAAAGACATGCGTAAATCCGTAAGTGTTCCTGTTGTCTTAATGGGGTATTTTAATCCGATTCTTCAATTTGGATTAGAAGAATTCTGTAAGAAATGTCAGGAATGCGGGGTGGATGGAGTGATTATTCCAGACCTGCCAATTGTAGAATATATTGAGCAATACAAAGCCTTGTTTGAGCAATATTCTTTATTGAATATTTACCTGATAACACCACAAACTTCTGAAAAAAGGATCCGAATGATTGATGAAAATACTTCAGGATTTATTTACATGGTAAGTAATAGTTCAATAACAGGAGCCAAATCAGAAATTTCTGATAATCAACTTGGGTACTTCCAGCGAATCAGGAATATGAATCTAAGGAATCCACGATTAATCGGGTTTGGGATTAGTGATGCAAAAACATTTGATATAGCATCTGAATATTCTTCAGGAGCCATAATCGGTAGTGCATTTATTAAAGCGCTAAAAGGTGAAGGGACTATTGCAGAAAAGACAAGTTCATTTATCGGAGAAGTTAAAGGAATAAAACAGAACTTATGATTATTCAATTAAAAGAAAATATAACCGAAGACTTAGTGTCGGAGGTAAAGGAGAAGCTTTCAGACATTGGGTATAGCGCAAATGAGGTGAAGACTCAAAAGGCAAGATATCTGGTGGGTATTGGAAAATCAGATTTTGATATCAGGGCTATTGGTCAATTGCCAGGAATACATGATATCCATATCGTTTCTGATGATTATAAGCTGGTTTCGAATAAATGGAAAGTTGATCCGACAGTAATTGATCTTGGAGATGGAATTACAATTGGAGGGAATGATCTGGCTTTGATGTCTGGTCCTTGTAGTATCGAGGGAGAGCAACAGATTGTAGATACGATAAATTTTCTGAAATCTCAGGGAGTGAAGATAATGCGGGGAGGAGTTTACAAACCACGTAGTTCTCCATATTCGTTCAGAGGCATGGGGATTGAAGGGCTTAAATTATGGAGTAGTCTTGCTAGAGAAGCCGGATTAAAGATCATCACAGAAGTAATGCAGGTTTCGCAGATTGAAGAAATGCACGACTACATTGATATTTATCAGGTAGGAGCAAGAAATACCCAGAATTTTAACCTGTTAGATGAACTTGGTAAGGTTGATAAGCCTGTAATGATTAAACGAGGTATTTCAGGCACAATTGATGAATTGCTGTATTCAGCGGAATATGTGTTTTCCGGAGGTAATGAGAAATTGCTTCTTTGCGAAAGAGGTATTCGTACTTATGAAAAAGCTTCACGAAACACCTTTGATATCAATGCAATCCCAATATTAAAAGAGAAAACGCACCTGCCTGTTATTGCTGATCCGTCACATGGTATTGGAATCAGGAGACATGTTGGTGAGGTGGCATTAGCATCGGTAATTGCCGGAGCAGACGGGGTGATTTTTGAGTCGCATTCTTGTCCTGAAAAAGCATATAGTGACGGGCAACAAACGCTGGATTTCAATGAGTCAGAGAAACTTATCATGGCAATGAGAGAGATTCATAAATTGAAGAAAACGTTATACTAATAATAGCACCTAACAGTTGTAAGGTTATTGCGATTTTAATTTCATGAATAATTAATTTTTTACTAATTTCACCTTTGAAGAATTAAATTGCTTTGGTACGCATCATAGTGAAATAAAATTCGTTTTTAACAATAGACAACAATAATCCGATAATATGAGTACTGAATTTGAAAAACACAGTGGACTTCCAATAATGAGTCAGGAATATGGTTCATACACTGAGGAAGACTTTAAAGTGTGGAAACTTTTATACGAACGACAGAAGGAAAATATTCCCAAATATGCTTCTGAAGAGTATATAAGAGGATTGGAATTGATCAAGTTTAAAGCTGATGAGATTCCGGATATTTACAAGACTAATGATATTCTAAAGGAGATTACAGGATGGGAAATTTTCATCGTACCGGGATTAATCGATGATGATAAATTTTTCCAGTTGATGTCAAATAAAAAGTTTCCTAGTTCTACATGGTTAAGAAAGCTGGAAGAGCTTGATTATTTGGAAGAACCGGATATGTTCCATGATATTTATGGACACGTGCCGTTATTAACAAATCAGTCTTTTGTTAATTTCCTTCAGGACCTGTCAAAATTGGGATTAAAGTACATTGATAACCCTCATGCTATTCATTTACTTTCAAGGGTATATTGGTTTACTGTAGAATTTGGTCTTATCAGAGAAAATGGTGAATTAAGAATTTATGGTGCAGGTATTTTGTCTTCAAAAGGAGAAACAGAATATGCGACAACTGATAAACCTGAGCATATTGAGTATGATGTTGAAACGATGTTAGATACATCATATAGAAAAGATGTGTTCCAGACAAAATATTTTATAATAGATAGTTACGAACAACTGTATGAATCAATTGGAGAAATTGACAGGCTTTTAGCAAAAAAAGTTGCTGAGCATGAAGATTCTACGGTTGCAGAGTAGTATTTATCTTCTAAAACCAATAAATTTGAAAGCACCTTTAAAAGGGTGCTTTTAATTTTGATACCAAATCAACCCTGATAGAAATAATGTTTTTTTTAATAGAAAAACGATCTCATATATTTCTTTTAAATGAAGACCATCATCATTGTCTTCATCATCATCATTGCCATTGATCATATATCAGTTCAAGATCAATCAAACCCTCTTTCTATTCTTTTAATTCTTAATACTTTAGTGCTTAGATGGATACAGCTATAATAAAATACAATGCAGGTAATGTACAATCGGTAAAATATGCCCTGGACAGGATTGGAGTAAAATACAGATTAACTGATAATGCTTCTGAGATAATGTCTGCTGACAAGGTTATCTTCCCTGGTGTTGGAGAGGCAAGTACAGCAATGAATTATCTGAAGGAGAATGGTCTGGATAATGTGTTGAGAAGCCTTACTCAGCCTACTTTGGGGGTATGTCTGGGCTTGCAGCTTATGTGTAAACACACAGAAGAAAATGATACTGAATGTCTGGGCCTATTCGACATTGATGTTAAGAAGTTTAAAACTGATCCAAATACGGTAATACCTTATAAAATACCTCATATGGGGTGGAACAAACTTGCCTATAAGGAACATCCCCTTTTTGAAGGAATGCCTGCACAACCGCAATTTTATTTTGTTCATAGCTATTATGCACCATTGTCAAAATATACGCTTGCATCAGCAAACTATATGCATGATTTTAGTGTTGTCATCCAGAGAAATAATTTTTATGCAATCCAGCCGCATCCGGAAAAAAGTTCTGATGCTGGAAGCTTGTTTTTAAAGAATTTTATAGAAAAGATCAAATAACCAATGACTACTAGATTAATACCGGCAATCGATATTATAGAAGGAAAATGTGTCAGACTTACCCAGGGTGATTATGGGAAAAAGAAGGTGTATAATGAAAAACCTGAAGAAGTTGCAAAAGAATTTCTTGATCATGGACTAAATAACCTTCATTTGGTTGATCTTGATGGTGCTCGTAATAAACAAATTGTGAATTTGAAGGTGCTGGAGAAAATTGCTTCTCTTAATGGAATTCATGTTGATTTTGGAGGTGGAATAAAACGCGATCAGGATGTAACTGATGCATTTAATGCAGGGGCAGCACAGATAACGGGGGGGAGTATTGCTGCCAAAGAACCGGAGACTTTTTTGAATTGGGTTCAGAAATATGGTTCGGAAAAAATTATTCTTGGTGCCGATGCCCGTGATAAATTGATTGCTGTTAGCGGATGGGAAGAAAGCTCAGACTTGGAAGTAACTCAATTTATTAAAGATTATGCTTCCAAAGGAGTGTCATATGTTATCTGTACTGATGTAGCGAAAGATGGATTACTCCAGGGCCCTTCATTTGATTTATATAAAGAGATAATGGGCAAAACTGAAAATATCAAACTAATTGCCAGCGGAGGTGTGTCTGGAATTGAAGATATTCAGGGGTTAATTGATATGAAGATGGAAGGGATAATTATTGGCAAAGCCATTTATGAAAATAAAGTAACGCTGTCTCAGCTATCACAATTAATTATAAATACAAATGCTTAGCAAAAGAATCATTCCTTGTCTGGATATTAAAGAAGGCAGAACGGTAAAAGGGATAAATTTTGTCGACCTGGTTGATGCCGGAGATCCGGTAGAGCAAGCAGCTATTTATGCTAAGCAAGGTGCAGATGAGCTCGTGTTTCTGGATATCACCGCCACAGTTGAAAATAGAAAAACACTGATTGAATTAGTTAAAAAGGTAGCTAGTCAGATAGATATTCCATTTACAGTAGGAGGTGGGATTTCATCTGTTGAAGATGTTTCAGCACTGTTGAATGCCGGAGCAGATAAAATATCTATTAATTCTTCAGCTGTAAAAGATCCTGAATTGATAGACAGGCTTGCTCTTGAGTTTGGAAGTCAATGTGTGGTTGTAGCCATAGATACCAGATTTGTTGATGGAGAACATATAGTGCATGTCAGAGGAGGGCGAACTCCAACTGAAAAACGAACTCCTCAATGGATAAAAGAGGTTAATGAACGGGGTGCTGGCGAGTTATTGCTTACCTCAATGGATCACGATGGTACAAAACAGGGGTTTGCATGTGAATTACTTCGTGAAGTTAACAATATGGTAGATATCCCCGTAATTGCTAGTGGCGGGGCTGGTAAGATGGAGCATTTTTATGATGTGTTTACTCATGGAAATGCAGATGCAGGACTGGCTGCAAGTATCTTTCATTTTCATGAAATTGATATTCCCGAGCTTAAGAAATATTTAATTGAAAAAGGATTAACGATCAGATTATAATGGATAATAACCTGAATATCGATACACTTGATTTTGCTAAAGGTGATGGTTTGATACCGGCCATCATTCAGGACGTTTCAACTAAAAATGTTCTGATGATGGGCTATATGAATAGAGAGTCACTTGAGAAAACTCTGGAAACAGGCTTAGTGACATTTTATAGCCGGTCAAAACAAAGACTTTGGACTAAGGGAGAAACAAGCGGGAATGTCTTGAAGCTGGTTAGTATAAAACAGGATTGTGATGCAGATACTTTGCTGGTATACGCAAAACCTTCAGGACCGACATGTCATACAGGATCGGATACTTGTTTCGATGAGTCAAATAAAGGTAATGTTGCGTTCATCGATTATTTGAAAAAAGTCATAAAAGACAGGTATGAGTCTCCAACGGATGAATCATATACTTCCTCCTTGTTCAAAAAGGGGATAAATAAAGTCGCTCAAAAAGTAGGAGAGGAGGCAGTAGAGATTGTTATTGAAGCAAAAGATGATAATAAAGATTTGTTTTTAGGAGAAGCAGCGGATCTTTTATATCATTACCTGGTTCTTCTTCAAGCTAAAGAGATTGACTTGGAAGAAGTAATTGAAGTGTTACAAAAAAGACATAAATAAGAATATATGAGCCAATCAATTCAGGCAGCACCAGCTGTTATGATGGTAAGACCGGTGAAGTTTGGAGCTAATCCGGAAACAGCACAGTCGAATGCTTTTCAACAATCTGATGAGCAGGGTACCAGTGAAGAAACTCAGCAAAAGGCTTTAGAAGAATTTGATTCTTTTGTGGATCTGCTTCGGGCTCACGATATCGAGGTGATGGTTGTTCAGGATACTGAAGAACCTCATACTCCTGATAGTATTTTTCCTAATAACTGGATTTCAATGCATTCCGGTGGTTTGGTTATTAAATATCCAATGGAGGCAGTCAATCGACGTAACGAGCGTAGAGAGGATATTGAAAAACTGCTTACCAGTGCCGGATACAATGTGAAGGAAATCATTGATGTTTCTGGTTCTGAAAATGACGGTGAGTTTTTAGAAGGGACAGGGTCTATCATTTTTGACTATGATAATAATCTGGCCTATGCTAATTTATCTTCAAGAACTCATGAGGGATTACTAAATGATGTTTGTGGTCGAATTGGCTTTGAACCGGTAATTTTTCATGCTTATGATCAGAAATATGGCAAAGATGTCTATCATACAAATGTTGTGATGTGTCTTGCCAACGAATTTGTTGTGATTTGTCTTGATGCAATTCCGGAAGAAGAACACGGGTTACTATTAGACAAATTTGAACAAACAGATAAGAAGGTGATTGCGATAAGCTATGAACAGATGAATAATTTTGCCGGAAATATGCTCGAAGTTAAAAGCAAAAGCGGTGAGTCGTATACTGTGATGTCTAAAACGGCATATGATTCATTAGTGCCGGGTCAGATTTCAGCAATCGAAAGTTTTTCAAATATATTAACTCCGGTTATCCCTACTATTGAAAAGTACGGGGGAGGAAGTGTAAGATGTATGCTTGCAGGAATCTGGTTAGAAAAGAATCAAGATTAACTGCACTATTAATAGTAGAAATTATTATTTTAACCCTGACAACTAACTTTAGATCGTCAGGGTTTTTTTATGGAGAAATTTGATTTATGTGTCATAGGAGCAGGACCTTCAGGTTATGCAGCAGCAATGAGGGCTCTTGATTATAATAAAAAGGTTTTATTGGTAGAGGGTAAGAAACTTGGAGGAGCCGGGTTATGGAACGGCGCTTTGAGTAGTAAAACCTGGTGGGAGCTGAGCAGGCAAATTTCAACAGTCCGTCATCATCTCAATCTTCAGGGAAAAGACATGCCACGACTTCGTTTTAAGGAGGTTTTTAACGAGGTGATGAATGCTACTAATATGCGTCAGGCACAATTGCAAAGCCAGATATTACATGCTGAAAATACTGATGTAGATGAGAATATAACTTTTAAACGAGGGAAAGCATTTATTGAAACCCCTAATCAGGTGCGAATCACTTTAGAAGATGGATCAGAAGAAGTAGTTGGAACAGAATTTATCGTAATGGCCACCGGTAGCAGACCAAGACAGTTACCTGATATCAAAATAGATGAGAAGTATATCCTTAGTAGTGATGGAATTGAACATTTACGAGACTTCCCAAAAAGTATAGTTATTCTGGGTGCCGGTGTTATTGGATGTGAATATGCCACTGTTTTTTCAAATTTTGGTTATACAAAAGTTCATTTGATAGATAAAGGGAACAGGATATTGCCGTTTGAAGACACAGATATTGTTAAGCGAATAGAAGGGAATTTTGAGAAGAATAATGTTCTGATACATAGAAATTCAAGGCTAATAAGGATGGAGGTTGTTGAAGATAGAGTGGAATATGAACTGGAATATCACAATGGAAGAAAACAACTCTTTACTGTAGAAAAGGCACTCGTGTCTGTTGGTAGAGTGCCAAATATTGAAAACCTCTGGTCAGAGAATGTGAAAATTGAAAAAGACGAAAGGGGTGTAATTAATGATGATACCAAAACCACTGTTTCGAATATTCATGCTGTAGGAGATATTACCTCTGACATGGCTCTCGTCAATATTGGAGAATTAGAAGGTCGTCATGCTATTGATCAGATTTTTGGCAATACAAATAAGGAATTGAGCTATAAAAACGTTAGTACTATAATGTTTCTCAATCCTGAAGTAGCCGGAGTTGGACTTAATGAGCAGCAATGCAAAGAAAAAGGGTATAATTTCCGTGTTGTGACTATGGATTATGAATGCATTCCAAGGGCAATTGCCAGACAACTTACGGATGGCTTTATGAAGATTATCGTTACAGATGATAATGACATGAAAATATTAGGTATGCGTGTTGTCGGGTTTTCAGCATCGGCATCGATCGAGGCAATTGCATTGATGATTCATCTTAATCTTGGAATTGAACAAATGGCTGAATTGGTGCATCCACACCCTAGTATTACAGAAGGAATACAGGAATGTGCAAGAATTTTGTGTGGAAAGTCTATTTTAAAGCCACATTTATTAAAAGAACATGTAACTTGCAGAGCCTGGAGATCAGGCGATTATATAGATTTGTTAAATCTGAATCTAATTGGTGAATGAGATTTGTATTGATTTTTGTTTTATTAGTTATGGGTATTTTTTCATCTAATGCTCAATCCGAAGTTCAAAGTACATCTTTTAATTTTTTATTGAAGACAATGCTTGAGCATTCTGTTGAGGAAATTAATGCTGATGAAGCTTTGCGAAGGCCTGATGCATTATTTTTAGATACCAGAACTTTTGATGAGTTTGCAGTAAGCCATATTCCTGCTAGTAACTGGGTAGGGTATGAGGAGTTTGAACTTGAGAAACTGGAAGATGTAAATAAAGAAACAACAATTATAGTTTACTGCAGCATTGGTTATCGCTCAGAGAAAATCACTGAAAAACTTGTTGAGGCCGGATTTACCAATGTATATAATTTATATGGAGGTATTTTTGAATGGGTAAATAGATCCTATCCAATAGTTGATAGCTATGGAAACCCTACTGAACAGATTCATGCCTATAATCGTAAATGGGGTGTTTGGCTAAGCCGTGGTGAAAAAATCTATCAATAATCAATTTGACTCCAACTCATTACCTACAATAAGGTCTATTCTTGTAGTTTTGGTTGTAATCAAATCCAGATTTTCACAATTATCAGTATCAGAGTCTGTCCAGGTCAGGGTAAGCTTCTTCTCTTTGTTAATGTCAGTTGTGATAAATAATTCATTATCATAAGATTCATTCCACTGCGTTATTTTTAAATATGCCGGGAAATCATCTTCCAGATTATTAGAAATTATATAGCCCCCGGGAAACACATCGATAACCTGCTCAGGTTTGTTTTCTCCGGAAATTATCACTTTTAAATGGTCGTCACATTTCTTGTTGTGAACATCATGAGTGGAAATTAGCCTGTCATCTTTAAGTCTGAAAAATAGCACGATACCATTTTCAGCTTTACCAACCTTAAATTTTAGAAGGTCATCTATTCTACCATTAATCTCCATCCATTCCTGAGTTTGCCAACCAACCTCATCAACCACTCCATCTAGCTTAAAATCAGTGATTTCAGGTAGCTCAATTGAAGTTTTTAGTTCCTTTCTTTCCTGACAACCAGAAAAAATTAATAAGGATAATATAAATAGTTTAACCTGCTTCATTTATTGCTTTTTCCAGTTGTTCACATGCCCAATCTATTTCATCATCAGATATAACTAGAGGAGGAGCTACCCTCATTGATCTGTCATTAAATAAAAACCAGTCCGTCATTACTCCGTATTCTATTGCTTTATCGATGATCGATTTAAGCTGTTCAAAAGAATCAAATTCTATCGCCATCATTAATCCGGCAGACCTGATTTCTCTAATTTTTTTAACTCCTTTTAGGTTATCTTTAAATCGCTGAGCTTTCATTTCAGCCTGCTCATAAATTTTCGTTTCGCGCAATGTATTTACTGTTGCCAATGCAGCCGCAGCAGATACCGGATGCCCTCCAAAAGTAGTGATATGACCTAGAATAGGGTTTTCAGAAAGGGAAGACATAATCTCCTGAGAGGAAATAAATGCACCAATCGGCATGCCGCCACCTAATCCTTTTGCAGATAATAATATGTCAGGGGTGATTCCATAATGCTCAAAAGCCCAGAATTTCCCAGTTCTTCCCATTCCAGCCTGTATTTCGTCAAGTACGAGTAAGGTTCCAGTTTCTGTACATCTTTTTCTTACTGCTTTCCAGTAATCCATTGATCCTTCGATAACACCAGACTCACCACGAACGGTTTCCACAAAAAATGCAGCAGTTTCTTCCGTGATGTATTCCTCAAAATGATCAAAATTCCCAAATTCAATATGACTGATTCCGGGTAGTAATGGACGGTAATTTTGCTTGAATGTTTCATTTCCCATTAACGAAAGCGAACCATTTGTACTACCATGATATGCATCAAAACAAGATACTATTTTACTTCTACCAGTGTATCTCTTGGCTAACTTCATTGCTCCCTCAGTCGCTTCTGTTCCTGAATTAACCAGATAAACAACGCTTAGTTCTTCAGGTAAGGTATCTGCTAAAGCTTTAGCCAGCTTTACCTGAGGACTTTGTATAAACTCACCATAAACCAATAAGTGCATATATTCACCCACCTGCTTTCTTACCGCCTCAACAACCGCAGGATGACAATGCCCAAGATTACTAACTGCAATTCCCGAAATCAAATCGAGGTATTTCTTATTGTCTGGTCCATACATCCATACACCTTCGGCCCTTTCGATTTCTACCATTAATGGAAATTCCGAAGTCTTTGCTAAATGAGATTGAAATAATTGTCTGTTTGTGAGCATGCGGCAAAAATAATCAGTATTTGGTGGTTGACCAATTGCATTTGAGCAGATACAAAGCATTAAACCATATGAATAAGCAAATTATTGTGTCCTTTCTATGAAAAAGACTATTTAATGAACAGTAATAAATCATTCTCAAAGAAGTGGATTGAAGTATATTTTTCCTTATTTTTGGGCTTTGATTAGAATTAGTCTAAATAAGTCTCTTAACATTGTGTAAATGACGGCAACATTAGCTTCACTTCAAGAAAAAGGCAAGGCAAGAATTTTATCATTCCAGGATGATAGAATAGCTTCAAAGCTTTTAAGTATGGGTATTTTACCCGGATCGACAATTCAAGTGGTGCGTAAATTGCCTGGTAAAGGGGCTATATATTTGAAAGCTAACGGATTTGGGGTTGCTTTGCGCAACCAGGAAGCTGCAAGTGTTTTACTTGAAGAGCAGATTTGATCTATGAGTAACAATAACCTACCTACCCTGGCATTGCTGGGAAACCCGAACTGCGGTAAATCATCAATTTTTAATATTCTTACAGGTCTCAGACAAAAAGTCGGAAACTTTCCTGGTGTCACTGTTGATAAGAAAATAGGGACAACCAAGTTGGTTAATGAGACTGTTAAAGTAATTGATTTTCCAGGAACGTATAGTTTGTACCCAACAAGTAAGGATGAATCAATAATAATCAAAACTTTTAGTAATCCTCAGGATGAGAATTACCCTGATGTGGTGGTTTATGTAGCTGATGTTACCAAACTAGAACCACAGATGTTATTGTTGACACAGATTCTAGATCTGAATATTCCGGTGGTTCTGGCATTAAATATGACAGATCTTGCTGAAGAGAATAAGCTAACTTTTGATGAAGAAAAGCTAAGACAGAAATTTGGTATTCCTGTAGTAGCTGTTAGTAGCAGGAAGGAAGAAAATATTGATAAGTTAAAGGAAGCAGCTCATCAGGTGTTAAGTGGTTCAAAGCACCTGGATCAGAAACATAAGGCATTTTATAAGCTTTCAGAAAACGAAAAACACATATCACGGGAAATTAGTGAATCTCTTAATATAAAAAATGATTATCGCTCAATCCTCGTTGCTCATCATTTTCATAAAATGAACTGGATTGATGCCGAGCAAAAAGAGATTGTTAAGTCTGTTGTTGATAAATATGAGTTTAATGATCTGAGAAGCCAGATCAATGAAACAATGGCAAGATATGATCGCTTTGCTCCAATTGTCAGAGATGCTGTAAGGAAATCTAATGATGAAGCCAGATCATTAACAGACAAAATTGACAGGGTTCTTACCCATAAGATCCTGGGACCAGTAATATTTTTTGCAATGATGTTTCTGATTTTTCATGCAATATTTTCGTGGTCATCATATCCAATGGATGCTATTGACTGGATGTTTGCTGAAGCCGGAAATTTTATCAAGACTAATTTGCCAGATACCTGGTATACTTCATTACTGGCTGATGGTATTATAGCAGGTCTGGGTGGTGTACTAGTTTTTATTCCACAAATAGCAATTCTATTCCTGTTAATTACCATACTTGAAGAGATCGGCTATATGTCAAGAGCCGTATTTATGTTTGATAATATCATGCAAAAATTCGGTCTAAATGGAAGATCAATTGTAGCACTTATTTCAGGAGGTGCCTGTGCTGTGCCTGCGGTAATGGCTACAAGAACAATAAGTAACTGGAAGGAAAGGCTTATAACCATTCTTGTAACTCCACTAATAAGTTGTTCTGCCCGTATTCCCGTTTATACGCTACTCATAGCTTTTGCAGTACCACCAATTATGCTTGGTGGGTTTGTTAATGCACAGGCATTAATGTTTATGGGACTCTATTTATTAGGGATTGTTGGTGCTCTTGTTGCCGCTATTGTATTCAAATGGATACTAAAAACAGAAGAGCATAGCTTTCTGATGATTGAACTTCCTCCTTATAGAAAGCCGAATGTAAAGAATGTCCTTCTTACTGTAAGAGAAAAAGTTGAGGCATTTGTGTTTCAGGCAGGGAAGGTTATCATGATTATATCAGTGATATTATGGTTTTTAGCCAGCTACGGCCCCGGAGATGCAATGGAAACGGCAAAGAATGATGCAATTGAGGTTGCTCAGGCTAAAAATTTAACTGAAGATGAAACTGAAGACTTGATTGCTTCAAAACAAATTGAAAGCAGCTATGCAGGATATTTTGGAAAGGCAATAGAACCTTCTATCAAACCATTAGGCTTTAACTGGCAGATTGGAATTGCAATTATTACTTCATTTGCCGCAAGAGAGGTTTTTGTTGGTACAATGGCTACAATTTACAGTATTGCCAGTAAGGAAGATGATGAAGCTACTATCAGAAGTAAGCTGATGAAAGCTTCAGATCCTGATACAGGCGAAAAAACCTATACAGTGGCCACCTCGGTGTCGTTACTTCTCTTTTATGTTTTTGCTATGCAGTGTATGAGTACACTAGCAGTAGTCAAAAGAGAAACAAAGTCATGGAAGTGGCCGGTAATTCAATTTGTATTTATGGGAGTGATGGCTTACTTGTCTTCATTTATAGCCTATCAGTTACTCTCTTAAATATTATCTGCTTTCTTTTATTCTCTTTTCGATAGAGTTCCAGAAGATGATTCTATCTTTTAGAGCTGAAGAGCTGTATTCAAATGCATCCTGCCACTTTGATTGATTATTACCACAAAGTGAGTTGATCATTTTTAGAGCTAAAGGACCATGATGGTCTCCATCAACTTCAATATGTCGTTCAAAATAATAGATGTACGGATTAAGGTTGATGGTTGAGTTACGCTCCATTTTCTGTAGAATAACACTAAACATGTCCGGTATCAGATCTTCTCTTCCAAATGTGAAAAGAGCAGTAAGGATATGAGGTTCGCCTTTTTTTATGTATTCAAATGTTTTTATGGTGAATTCTTTTGCTTCTTCCGGAATTGAAGAGTTCTCAATATAGCTACTTACTGAATTAAGATCTTCTGGCAGGTTCTTAATAAAGTTTCTAAATACTGAGGTATCAGCTCCCGCAGTTTCCATGGCATTTAGATACATTTCAAGGTGTGAAGCAGCATTTCCATTTTCATCGAGGTCACTTTCTTCCCCTAAAACAATCTCATTAATTAATCTGCATATCTCTGGGTCTTTGGCTGGTTTCCATGGAATGGATGTTGTAGTAAGCTTCAATTGTAATGCTTTTAGTAATGACATGAAGTCCCAGACAGCATAGACATGGCTTTCCATGAATAGGTGTAATTCACTTACAGATTTTACTTCCTGATAAAGTGAATGATTTAATAAACTGTTTCTGAATGGTTCGAGTTCGTGTTTTAATTCTTTGATATTCATAAAAAATCTGCCTTAACTATATTAGATAATGCTTACGCAGAATTCTTAATATAGTTAAGGCAGAAGCTTACTTATTTTATGAAAATTAAATAGCCAGGATTTTCACCTCAACCCTTCGATTTTTAGCCATGTTTTCTTCAGAGTCATTAGGTGCAATTGGTTTTTTATCACCATACCCAACAGTAGTAATTCTTTCTGATGATATTCCTGCCTTTACTAAGACATTTTTAACAGCAATTACCCGTTGCTCAGATAATTGAAGCTTATTTTCAAAGCTACCTCTGTTATCAGTATGACCTCCTAATTCTATTACTAGAGTCGGATTATCACGCATCATTTTTATTAGTCTGTTGATTTCAGCCTTACTAATTGGTAAAATGTTAGCTGTAGCTTCTTCAAAAAAGATATTATTAAATGGAATAACTTCGCCAACCTCTTTAGGGTAAAGTCTAAGGTTATGCCTTATTTCTCTGAAGTAATTGATATTTCTGAGATCAAGATTTTCATTCGATGCTAAATATCCTTCAGCCTCTGCAGTAAAGTCATAATACTTACCTACAGGTAAAATGAATTGATAGTGGCCATTTGAAAGGGTATTTTTGTATCTGTCGGTTTCAGCACCGGATTCCATATCAGATAAAATCAGTGAAGCATCAATTGGACCTTCAGAGTCATTGTCAAATATTCTACCAGTCATTAATACTACTGGCTCCGGTTTATAGTTTGCATTCAGCAGAATTCTGAATATGTCATTCTTTCTTTTGTAGGAGTTCATGTCAGAAGTGAAATAACCATAATCACCCTTTGCTGTTACCGTAAAATATTCTTCGTTACCTGCAGTATTTACTGCTGTGCCAAGGTTTTCCGGTTCTGACCAATTTCTGTAGGTGTCATCTAGTCTTCTGGAAACATAAATGTCCGAACCACCAATCGGGCTAAATCCTTTGGAAGAAAAGTATAATGTTTTCCCATCACTTGCCAGAAAAGGTGCAAAGTCGTCATGTTCGCTATTAACACCTTTAAGAAGTATAGGTGCACTCCAAGAAAAATCACTTTTTTTGAAAGAAACATAAAGGTTTTTATCACCACCACCTTCAGGTATGAAACTTAATATCAGCTGATTTCCCGAAGGTGATAATGCTGCATCCATAAACAGTCCATCAAATTCCAAACCGGAAATACTCATTGGTATAGGTGTAGTCCAACCATCATTTCTCCTGTTTGTCACAAGCATACCTCTCTCCGAATTTGGTGTGGTGCCAGAAATAAGAAAAGTCCCTCCATCAGAACCAATACTTAAAATACGATCAAAACCTTTGGTGTTTAGATCACCGAAATTACGGTCTTTGGTAAACTGATCAGCAAGGGCATTTGAGATATAATTATCTCCTTTGTCCTGCTTCCTCTTTTTATTTAAATAGAAATTTTTACGGTTGAAAAACAGCGTGCTACCATCAGCAGTCACAATTGGGTAATATTCTGCTGCCTCATCATTTACAATTGAACCCAAATGCTCTCTACCGGTCCTAATTTTAAGATCAGGGTTATTACCAGCAGAAGGGAGATTTAATGAAAGGATTTCTCTTCTTAAAAGAGGTATGTCAGCAGTTCTACTTATACCAACAGCATCAATTTGAGGCATTTCAGTAGTATTATGAGAACTGAAATGCAGAGTTAAGGATTCAATCTTTGTATCTGTTAGTGGAACTTTGATAAATAACCAGTTTACCTTGGGAACCAAAACTTCAGGTTCGCTTCGATAAACTTCCATCTTTTTACCTTTTATGTCTTTAAGAACAACCTTAGTCACTCTTCCAGGCAGGTAATTTTCTATTATGACTACCGTTTGAACCTGATGAGGAGAATAAAATGATAGCTCAACACTTCCGACAGTGTTAAAATCGGTAAGCTCAATTGTTCCTGATGACGGAGCTCCTTGAATTGCATTTGGCTTTCCAAGAATTTGAGATTTATCATGTTCTGTATTATCAGATATGTGGGTAGAAGATAGCACTGAAGTCGCCCACTGGATGTTTTGAGCATCTATTGATATACATGTAAAAAGTATAAAGAGTATAAAAAACAACTGTTTATTCATGTGTAGAAAAATTTCAATAAAGATAAATAAATAATACGAGAAAATGTTTACAATTATTGTGTATGGGATAAGCCTAACAATTGATCGTTTTTTTAAAATAAAGCTTTTTAATTTGTGTTTTTGTTAATAATATTTCATTTTTGTTTGAATACCCGTAAATAATAGTTCCTTTTATTAAGGGAGTGTTTATTGTTGCTCACAATAAAACAGGTAAAGATCATTCTTATGAAAGTTATTAAGTTCGGAGGAACCTCCGTGGGGAGCCCTCATGCCATTAGAGAAGTGCAGAATATCATTGAAGGATTTGATGCAAATGGTGAGAAAATCGCTGTTGTTGTATCTGCACAGTCAGGTATTACCAATAAACTTGTCCGAATCGGTACGTTGGCTGCTGATCAGGATGAGGAATACACGACGGTGTTTAATGATATTGAAACACAGTTGATGAACTTAATTACTGAATTAATGCCAATTAACAGGCAAAGTCAGATTATTGCTGAAATTAAAAAGCTATTAAACGACCTTGAAGATGTTGTTCATGGGGTTTATTTATTAAGGGAACTTACACCACGATCTGCAGACTTTATATTATCATTTGGGGAGAGGTTTTCTGCAAGAATAATTTCAGCATTTCTATTAGTAAATGGGATAGATGCGAACTATACCGATGCTCGTGAAATAATAAAAACCAACTCAAGTTTTGGTGAGGCAA
This sequence comes from Marinigracilibium pacificum, assembly GCF_012926615.1. Lineage (GTDB taxonomy): Bacteria > Bacteroidota > Bacteroidia > Cytophagales > Cyclobacteriaceae > Mangrovivirga > Mangrovivirga pacifica. The sequence goes on from NZ_JABBNU010000014.1 coordinate 126,132, forward strand.
AAGTTGATTTTGATGAAACCGGAAGGCTTATTCATAAATACTTTGATACTAATCAGAAGCTAAATATTGTTACAGGTTTCATTGCATCAAATGATAAAGGACAAACAACTACTTTAGGTAGAGGTGGCTCAGATTATACTGCCGCCATCCTGGGAGCTGTATTAGAAGCTGAAGAAATCCAGATATGGACTGATGTAGATGGAGTAATGACTGCTGATCCTAAAAAGGTGAAAAGAGCATTTTCTCTTCCGACAATTTCATATATGGAAGCAATGGAGATGACTCACTTTGGAGCAAAGGTTATATACCCGAGAACATTACAGCCCGCTGTTGCCAAGAATATTCCATTGAGAATAAAGAATACCTTTAATCAAGGTTTTGATGGTACGGTAATCAGTGATATGTCAGTCAATTCTGATTATACCGTAAAGGGAATTACATCTATGGAAGATGTGGTTCTTGTAAACTTCCAGGGAGCAGGAATGGTTGGTGTACCTGGTATTGCTTCAAGGTTATTCGGATCATTGGCAAGGGCAGAAATAAATGTAGTCTTGATTACACAGGCTTCATCAGAACATTCCATAACCTTTGCTGTACTTCCGAAAGATGCTGAAAAGTGTCGTTTGGTGGTTGAAGCCGAATTTGAAAGAGAGATTGAAACTGGTAAAATAGATCAGCCAAATATTGAGTATAATCTATCGATTGTTGCTTGCATAGGCGAAAAAATGCGTGAAACACCTGGTATAAGCGGTAAACTTTTTAGTACTCTGGGTAAAAATGGTGTCAATATTAAAGCTACAGCTCAGGGTTCTTCAGAGCTGAATATCAGTGTGGTAATTGAAAAACCCGATCTTAGCAAGGCACTAAATGCCCTTCATGGTGCATTTTTCAAAGGTGAGATACATAGCCTTAATGTCTTTATGGTTGGTGCAGGTCTAATCGGAAAGACTCTGTGGGATCAAATAAAAGATCAGTACGAATATTTCATTAATGAAAGAAGGCTCAATATCAAGCTTGTTGGCATAGCCAATAGTCGTAAGATGTTATTTGATAAAGAGGGAATAGACCTTGATAACTGGTATGATCAATTAATGGAATCTGGTGAACAAAGTGATATCCATATATTTGTTCAGCGAATGAAGGAATTTAATCTTCCTCAATCAGTCTTTATTGATAATACTGCAAGCAAGGAAATTGCCGCCCAATACAAGAAAATATTAAACAGCCGAATTTCGGTAGTAACTCCTAACAAGCATGCCAATTCAGGTCCATATAGATATTATAAGGAATTGAAAGAAGCGGAACTTAAAAATGGTGTAAAATATCTTTATGAAACTAATGTAAGTGCCGGATTACCAGTGATTAAGACTATTGAAGGGTTGAAGCTTTCAGGAGATAGGGTGATTAAAGTTGAAGGAGTTTTGTCAGGAACCATTTCATATTTATTTAACAATTTCGACGGAAGCAAACCATTTAGCGAACTGGTAAAGGAAGCTAAGGAAAAAGGGTATACTGAGCCCGACCCGAGAGAAGACCTGAACGGTATGGATGTTGCAAGAAAATTGTTGATTCTTGCCAGGGAAACTGGTCATAATCTGGAACCTGAGGATATCAATCTTGAGAAAATGTTGCCTGAATCATGCTTTGATGTAGCCTCTGTTGATGACTTTTTTGTTGAGCTCAAGAAGTTTGACGATGTCATGCTGGAGAGAAAAAATGAAGCAGAAAAGGAAGGGAAGAAACTAAGATATATTGCCTGTCTTGATAATGGCAAAGCTGAAATAAAGCTTATAACAGTAGGTCCGGGTCATCCGTTATTTGATATGTCAGGTAGTGATAATGTTGTTTCATATACCTCACAACGATATAAAGAAAGACCAATGGTTATTAAAGGGCCAGGAGCAGGAGCAGAAGTTACTGCCAGTGGTGTTTTTGCTGATGTATTACTAATAAGCAGTTATCTGGAATAATGGAAAAGTTAAAAGTGAAATCTGATTATAAAAAGGTAACTGCCTTTGCACCGGCAACTGTAGCAAATGTTTCTTGTGGATTTGATATTCTTGGGTTTGCATTGTCTAACCCAGGCGATGAAGTTTCTTTAGAGAGAGTTGATGACGGACAAAGAAATATAAGAATCAAGGAAATAACAGGAGATAATGGAAGGCTTCCTACTGAAGTGTTAGAAAATACTGCAGGAATCGCAGTCCAACAATATATTGAGCAGGCCGGGATTACAGATAGCGTTGAAATAATGCTCAAAAAACAAATGCCATTGGGTAGCGGCATGGGGTCAAGTGCAGCCAGTGCCGTAGCAGCTGTAGCAGCTTGCGAAGCCTTGTTTCAGGCTGGGATGCCATTAATAGATCAGTTAAAGATCGCTATGGAAGGAGAGAGGAAGGCTTGTGGTTCTGCTCATGCTGATAATGTAGCACCTGCATTATATGGAGGGTTTACCTTGATAAGAAGTTATCAGCCATTGGATGTGGTAAGATTGCCAGTGCCTGATGATTTGTATTGTGTTCTTATACATCCTGATGTTGAAGTCAGGACACAGAGTGCACGTGAAATTTTAAGGCAGAAGGTGTCGTTAAGTGATGCAGTAATTCAAACAGGGAATGTGGCTGGGTTAATTAGTTCACTTTATACTGGTGATTATGAGTTGCTTAGCCGATCACTACAAGATGTATTGGTTGAGCCGATCAGAAAGATTTTGATTCCTGCTTTTGACAAGATGAAATATACCGCATTGAAAAATGGTGCGATAGGATATGGGATTTCAGGAAGTGGCCCTGCCATGTTTGCTCTATGCAAAGGAGAAGAAATGGCTAACAATATTAAGCTTCCTATAAAAGAAGTGTTGGAAGATATTGGTGTGGAAGGGAAAATCTATGTGTCTCCGGTAAATCAGCAAGGACCGGTTATTAAAAAATTGGAACAATGAAATTTTATAGCACTAAAAACAAGAAAAAAGCATACTCATTCAGAGAAGCTGTTATAAAAGGTCTTCCGGAAGATAATGGTCTTTTCATGCCTGAGCGATTTCCACAGTTAAGTGAGTCATTTTTTGAGGAAATCAAGGAATTGTCAATAGCTGAGATTGCGTATCGTGTAATCTTGCCTTATGTTTCAGAGGATATCCCTGAAGCTGATTTGAAGCTGATTTGTGATAAAGCATTCAATTTTGAGGTGCCATTAGTAAATGTTAAAAAAGACTTTTACTCAATGGAGCTGTATCACGGACCAACAATGGCGTTTAAAGATTTTGGAGCTCGCTTTATGGCTGGTTGCCTTGGCTATTTCTCAAAGGATAGCGATAAGGAAGTTAATATCCTGGCAGCAACTTCGGGCGATACCGGTGGCGCTGTAGCTGCAGGTTTTTATAAAACCCCGGGCGTAAGCGTGACAATTCTTTATCCAAAAGGAAAGGTTAGTGAATTACAGGAAAGACAGCTGACTACCCTTGGAGAGAATATTAGTGCAGTTGAAATTGACGGCACTTTTGATGATTGCCAGAAGTTAGTGAAGAAGGCTTTTCTTGATGAAGAGTTAAATGCCAGAGTCAATTTGTCGTCTGCTAATTCAATTAATGTAGCGAGGTTACTGCCACAATCAGTTTATTATTTTTATGCATGGTCAAGGTTAGCCTCTGAAGACAGAAAAATTGCTTTTGCAGTTCCAAGTGGAAATTTTGGTAATATCACAGGTGGTCTCTTTGCTAAAATGATGGGATTGAAAGTTGAAAACTTTATTGCAGCTACCAATCTCAATAAAATAGTTCCCGATTATTTAAAACAGGGACAATTCATGCCTAAACCTTCAATTCAGACGGTTTCAAATGCTATGGATGTTGGTAATCCTTCGAATTTTGACAGGTTAATGTCCATTTTTAATAAAAACTGGCAATTGGCAAGACAGGTGGTCAAAGGATACTATTACACCGATGAAGAAACATTGGAGGCAATTGGTCATGTATATCGAAAGTATGGGTATATCCTGGACCCTCATGGAGCAGTTGGATATAAAGCGTTGACAACTTATATGGATGGCAGACCTTCTGTTACAGGTGTATTATTAGAGACGGCACACCCAATAAAATTTGCCGATCATGTTGAGGAGTCAATCGGAAAGAAACTTGAAGAACCTGAAGGAATTAAAGATTTGTACTCAAGGAATATTGATAAGATTCCAATGAAGAATTCATACGATAAATTCAAAGAATACCTTATAGAGAAAGCTACAGTTGAAGGTTGAGAACGGTGAAAATTTAATTCCCGTTCTCAACCTGTAGGGATTTAGCCGTGTATACCACATTCGGTTTTATTAGTCCCAGCCCATCGACCTTCTCTTCCGGAGCCCTGCTTAGTACAGTGTGTACATCCAATTGAGGAATATCCCTTATGAGTAAGTCGATTTTCAGGTAATTGATAGATAAACTTATATAGAGATACATCCTCTTTTTCTAGATCGAGAAAGGGATGAAACTTCACTAAATTATTTTTGGTCTCAAAAATTTTCATGTCGGCCCTGTTAGCATTTTGATAAGCCATCAATCCGCTAATCCATATTTTGTGATCTTGCTTGACTTTTTCAAGTGGGTCAACTTTGTTTATTAAACAGCATAGATCTGGATTAGCTATCCAGGTTTTATTGTTTTTGGTAAACTGATGCTTAGATTCATCAGGTCTGATAACCTTCAGGTTCAGTCCAAAACGCTCTTCCACCAATTGCTGGTATTCGTAAGTTTCATCAAAATGAAAGCCGGTGTCAATAAAAAACACAGGATGGTCTGGTTGTACTTTTGATAGCATTGATAACAAGAGTACCGAACTGCTCCCAAAGGATGTTGTTACCAGAATATCCTCCTTTTTGAAAATATTGAATATTTCCCTGATTCTTTCTTCAGGATGCAGTCTGTGAAAGCTTTCATTAAGAAAGGAAACGTATTCCGCAGAAAGCGGAGAATTATTTTCTACTTCTTTCAAGCTGTTTTCAACCATGATTTGTATACATTTAGATAGTCGGAATGAGTTGACAGACTTTCTCCGGCAACAATAATTCCTGGTCCGTTCAGATCCGGGGCAGCATTTATTTTTTCTTCGATATCATCAATAAAACCACTAATTACCCGGGCATTCGGAAGACTACCATTTACTATTACTGCAACTGGTAAATCTTTTCTTCCGGCCTTTCTGAATAATTGAGCAATACCTGATAATTTTCTCATTCCCATAAGTATTACAAGCGTGGATCTTGAGTTGACGAACTCCTTGAGGTCATCAGAGATTTCACCATTTGAACCAGTAGCAGTAACAACGGTGAAACTCTGACTTATTCCTCTGTGGGTTAACGGGAAAGAGTAAAGCCCGGGAAGCTGAAAGCTTGAAATTCCCGGTATAACGGCTGTCTCTATTCCAAATGATTCTGCATGGTCTATTTCTTCTTTACCATGAGCAAAAACAAACGGGTCACCACCTTTAAGTCTGACAACATGGCCATACTTAAAAGCATAGTGAATGATCATTTCATTGATCTCCGATTGATTCTTGCTGTGTCTTCCTGCTCTTTTTCCAACATATATTTTAAGGGCACCGGAATTATAATCTAATAGCTCGGGAGAGACCAGCGCATCATAAAGGATCACATTGGCTGACTCGATGGCTTTTATCCCTTTTAGGGTAATTAAATCCGGATCTCCCGGTCCGGCGCCCACTAATGTTAATTTCGTTCTCATGCTTTATAATGTTCGCTGATTACTGTTTTATTGATATTTGATTGCTGGTTGTTTCTAAAGTCAATGATGACTTTGAAGAAATCATTTGCCAGGGCATTGTAATTGATAGTAAAGTTTTCACCGGGCTTGTTCTTGTTGATTGCCAGAATCTTTTCCTTAAAGTCAGGGAAAATAATTCTGTTTTCATCAATGATCTTTTCCTGAAAATCATCAATAATCCCGATGTGGGTGTTACAAGAAATATCCTGAGAAAGCAAAATTGCCTTGGCGCCAATAATCATACTGCTGTAACTAAAATATATAGCATGCGCAAACCTTCCTGCATCTAGTTCAGCATCAGATTTTTGAAGCTTTTCCTCAGAATCATTAATAATAGTAGATACAACATCAAGGCTTACACCGGCACATTCCCCTGTTCCTATTTCAGGAGTAAACTCTTCATTAGCTCCCCAGTCAAGGTATTCTTCAGGGATAATAGCATCATAGTTTGCAAGAGGCTTAAGGATATCATAAAAATATCGTTTGCCTTTTCTTGCAAAGTAGGTTCTGAAATTCTCATCGGTGGTAGCCTTAAAAGCTTCAAAATCATCAAGAAGAGTCCGGACAGCATTAGGAATTCGCTTTGTAGGGAGCTTGATTACCTTCTCTGCAATTAGTCCATTGCCATTGTGGTCAATACCGCCACCTAAAACAATTTGCATAGCAGGAATCACCTTGTCTCCATTCTTAATCGAACTACCATGAAAGCCTATATCAGCAATCATATGCTGTCCGCAACTATTCATACATCCACTGATTTTTAAATGAAAATCTTTATTTCCAACAAGCTCCGGATATTCATTAATGATTAGATTTTCCAGTACATCTGTAATTCCGGTACTGTTTGTTACTGCCAGATTACAGGTGTCTGTGCCCGGGCATGAAGTAATGTCTGCCAAAGTATCAAAACCTGGTTCTCCAAATCCTAATTCATCAAGTTTGTTGAATAGCAATGGAAGATGCTGGTCTGGTATAAATTTTAAAAGTAAACCCTGATTGATAGTAATTCGAAGATCATCAGAAGCATATTTCTTAATTACCTTAGCAAGAGCCCTTGCTTTTTTAGAATCTATATTTCCATGCGGAACTTTAATTTTTGCAGCATAAAAGCCTTTTTGCTTTTGTTCAAAAACATTGATTGAATGCCATTTTTCATATTTAGACCTGTCAAAAGTGCCACTTAATTTTTCATTTTGAAATTCAGGTAAAACAGGACGGTCATTTTCACCTGGAACAATGCTGTAAGAAGGAAATGGCAAGGCAGTTCTTTCTTTTTCAACCAAATCAAGGAAGGAGTCAAGACCTAAGCCTCTCTTAGGTTCAATCAGATATTTTAATCTTGCCTTAAATCTTTTTTCTCGCTCACCATATCGGTCAAATACACGTAATGCTGCTTCGAGAAAAGGAATAAGCTGATCTGAAGGAAGGAAGTCAAATGCCTTTTCAGCAGTAAATGGTTGTGCCCCCAGGCCACCACCGACCAGGACTTTAAACCCTCTAACTTCCTCATTATCTATTGTTTTAACTTTAGGTATAAACCCGAAATCATGAATAAATCCATAAGCATCATCATTCTCGCCAGAAGAAAAGGCGATTTTTATTTTTCTGCCCATCTCCTGATTTACAGGGTAACGCAAAAAGTATTCGAAAACAGCCTGAACATAAGGACTCACATCAAATGCTTCTTCAGGATCAATGCCTGCCGTTGGTGATGCGGTAATGTTACGAAGAGTATTTCCACATGCTTCCCTTGCGGTAATGCCCGCTGTTTCCAGTTGCTCCCATAAATCAGGTGATTCATCCAGGTTAACATAGTGAAGCTGAATGTTTTGTCTTGTTGTCAGGTGGAGGTTTCCAGTACTGAATTTATCCGAAGCATCAGCTATGACTTCCAGCTGTTTAGTTGTTAATTTTCCATAAGGAATCTTCGTTCTGAACATCTGGACACCTTGCTGACGCTGTCCGTAGACACCTCTTGCCAGTCTGAAAGCTTTAAATCTTTCTTCATCTATTTTACCTTCTTTGAATAAGGAGATTTTCGTTTTTAACTCCTGAAGATCTTCTTGAGCTTCAGGACTGAGTTTTGGTTGGTTTTGTAATTCTTTCATTATCAGTGAATTTGTGGGTAATAAAAAAGCCCCCGGGATCGACTACTATCCGCGGGGGCTTCATATGAATATATGTGTAAACCTACGGATAATAGTATGTCATGATACATGTACACATGCATCCCATACAACAACATTTATTCATATATGCGGCTAAAGGATATTTCATTTTAATATTTTATCTACTTGCTCTTAATGCTTGTTCAAGATCTTCAACGATATCGTTTATGTTTTCAAGTCCTACGGAAACCCTTACTAATCCTGGAGTAATACTTACAGCAGCTCTTTCTTCTTCTGAAAGCTTGCTATGAGTGGTACTTGCAGGATGAGTAACAATAGAACGGGTGTCACCCAGGTTAGCAGATAGCGAACACATTTTTAAATTGTTTAGGAATTTAGCTCCTCGCTCTACACCTCCTTTTACTTCAAAAGTGATAAGTCCACCACCATGCTTCATTTGTTTTTTAGCAATTTCATATTGTGGATGGCTGGGTAGAAAAGGGTATTTTACCCAATTCAAGTCAGAGTGACCTGTGAAGTAATTTGCCAGTTCAAGTGCATTGCTACAATGTCTGTCCATTCTGACAGGTAGCGTTTCCAGACTTTTTGATAAAATCCAGGCATTAAAAGGAGAGATTACCGGTCCGGTTTGTCGTGAGAAAAAACGAACTTCATCAATCAATTCTTTAGTGCCCAGAACTGCTCCACCAAGTACTCTTCCCTGACCATCAATAAATTTTGTAGCCGAGTGAGTGACAATATGTGCTCCATATTTTGCTGGATTCTGTAAATATGGTGTAGCGAAACAGTTATCAATATTCAGGATTAAATTATTTTCCTTTGCGAAACTACCAAGCCATTCCAGATCAATAATATCCAGTCCCGGATTAGAAGGAGTTTCCGCAAAAATCATCTTTGTATTTGGCTGTACGGCCTTTTGCCATTCATCAGCAGAGGCATTGATGTCAACATAAGTTGTTTGTACACCCCAGCGAGGGAAAATTTTTGTAAAAAGCTGGTGAGTAGATCCAAAAACTGCCCTTGAGGCAATTATGTGATCGCCAGTTCTTAACAATGAGGCCATACTGGTAAACATGGCAGACATACCTGTAGCTGTTGCAAATCCAGCTTCAGTACCTTCTAAGGCACAAAGTTTGTCTACAAATTCAGATACATTCGGGTTGCTGAACCTTGAATAAATATTGCCTTCAATTTCATCCTGAAAAAGTGCACGGGCATGTTCAGCATCATCGAAAGTAAATGATGAAGTCAGGAAAAGTGGAGAAGAATGTTCGTTAAACTCCGTTTGAGGGTATCTTGTCCTGACTGCGTTGGTCTCAAAATGTTTGAAATCTGCCATGTTCTATGAATTATGCTTCCTGATGAAGCCATTGTTTTTTAAGTTCAAGTTCTTCTTCTGTTTCCTGGTAATCAGGATCGGGTACACAACAATCTACCGGACAAACAGCCGCACATTGAGGCTCCTCGTGAAAACCAGTACATTCGGTACATTTGGCCGAAACGATATAAAAGAATTCATCAGAAATTGGTTCCTGGTCAACATCTGCTGCAACAACCGAACCGTCTTCCAGCTCAACTTCTTCCAGGCTGGTGCCGCCTCCCCAGGTCCATGAGACACCTCCCTCATAGATCGCTGTGTTAGGGCATTCGGGTTCGCATGCTCCACAGTTAATACATTCTTCGGTGATAATTATTGCCATTGATGGTATAGTTTGATTTTAAATTGAATACTAAAATTTAGCTTCAGACAGAAATTTTGACTGTGAAAATTTTAATGAAAAATTATATCGGGGATTACTGTTAGATTAACAACAGCAGCACATAGATGTGCAACAACAGTTCTTGTGAGAACTAAAAATAGTAACTATATCCTGTACGGATAAGAAATGTGAAACTCTGAAATTGTTTGTAAATGTTTTCATTTAATTTTCATTTATATTTCCCAACATCGGGCAGGAATTAGCACCTTATCCATGTTAATAGGTTGCTAGAGTTTCACAGGGCCTGTTCCCTCCACTCTTCTGTATAAAATCAATTAATTCAGAATTGATTTGTTACAAATGTATGGTGCATATTTTAACTGTACAAGTGTTTGGTTGAAAATATTTCAAAGATAAGTACAAATTGAATTAATGATGATAATGAAATTCTCTGAACGTGATCAGTTTACAAATATTGTAGAAATGATGATGTTTTGGATTTTTATGAAAAAAATATTTTCAATTTTTAGTTAAAAATATTAGTCTTTAAGCTTATTAAAAATGATAAATTCAAACTAGATATAAAAAAAGTAAAAAAAAATTGCTTTCGGGGGGTTTCCTTTTTTTATTTGGGGGTATAAACTAATGAATTTGAATATTTTTTAGACGATATTTTTTTACATGCAGTTGATTTTTTGATATGATTTTTTAAACTGACGATTTCAAATTCATTACGGTTTTGGCAGTAGGCTTCTAGGAAAATTCCTGGGAGCCTTTTTTTATTTTATGGATTACACGGATTTAGATTTTGGAAGGTTACTTATTTTTTGATGAATTTGACATATTGTTGAATTGTTTACATAAAATACAAAATAGGTCCAAATCATACTCCTGTTTTTATCAGTAGTCAAAACACATTGTACGCTAATGATGTTTTACTTTTATTTGCAGTCCGGATTAGTAGTGTGGTCCGGATTATAAGATATGAGAATTTGATTGTTATGAAGAAACGTATTGCAATAGATATGGACGAGGTGATGGCTGATACGCTTGAGGCTCTGATAGACAGATATCAAAATGATTTTAATATAAAGATTGATCGCAACGATATGACGGGGTGGCATCTAGAAGATTATGTAGCCTCTGAGCATAAGCATGTGATTCTCGATTATATGAAGCAGGGTGGTTTTTTTGAAAATCTTCCGTTAATTGAAGGTGCTCAGGAGACTGTTGAAAGACTTCATCGTGATCATGAAGTGTTTGTAGTTACTGCTGCTACCCAGTTGCCTCATAGTATGGAAGAAAAGGTTCGCTGGTTGAATAAACACTTCCCATATATCGGATGGAAGAATATGGTAATGTGTGGAGACAAGTCTATCGTAATTGCAGATTATCTTATTGATGATCATGCTCATAATTTTGATGGTTTTAGAGGAGAGGGTATTCTTTTTAATTCTCTTCACAATGCTAAAGAAACACGATACAAACGTATATATGCCTGGAATGAGTTTGAGGATATTCTAAGTGCCTCACTCGAAGGGTCAATGCAAGCATAATGAACTGGCAGGAAATTATTGGTATAGTGGCAGGTTGTTGCACAACAATCGCTTTTTTACCTCAGGTGATTAAAACCTGGAAGTCAAAAAGCGCAAAGGACCTGTCTCTATCCATGTTTCTGATTTTTTTTACCGGAGTATTACTTTGGCTGACCTATGGAATACTTATTTCAGACATTCCGGTGATTCTTGCTAATGGAGCTACACTTGTTCTCTCTGGGATATTGCTATTTTTTAAAATCAGATTCAAGTAAATTAATTAGCAATCCTGAGTTCCTTTTCTCTCAGTTTTTCCCTGTCGATCATAGGCATTTTTTCCATTTTACTGACTTCAATCATCGGGTATCCGAAGTCTTCAACGACAATTCCTTCAATATTATAAAATCCGGCACCTCGGAAGGGGTATTGTTTTGCTGTATTTGGAAAGTGGGTTGTGTCAAAGAAATCTCCATTCTTATCAATAAACGTTCCGAAGAACATCGTTTTTTTGTCTTTAGTATGGGTGTGCTTTATCGTAACCAGATATCCGGTTATGAAAAAGCGTTTTTTCAAGTGCTTGGACATATCTTTTCCGGATTGAGGAAGGACTGACTGTTCAGGAAGCAAGTTAAAAGGATCGCACAACGGAAAACCAAGTAATTCGAGCTCGTCAAAAGCATCTTCAAATGGTATTTTATCAAGTTTGGGCAAGGAGTAATTTTTAACCCGGCTATTAAACATGTCGCCTCCGGGAAGTTTTGCCTTGCTCTTTTCTTTATTGCCATAATAAAGCTTTGACTGCCATAGTAAAGCCCGTTTTTCTTCTCCTGTAAATCTGAAAGCGCCAATTCTTATCAGTATATAAATTTGTTCCGGCCCGGGCATTACTCGCTCAATGAAGTTCTGAAGTCCGGTAAAAGGTCCATTGTTTTTTCTTTCTGAAACAATTCTTTGAGCGACTTTGGTTTCAAGGCTCTTCAGGTGAATAAAACCTACAAAAATTTCTTTTCCATTTATGCTTGTGAGGTATTCACTATTGTTTACACATGGAGCCTGAATAATGGCTCCAGACCGTTTAGCCTCATGAAAATAGAATTCTGTTTTATAGAACCCACCAAAATTATTGATGACCCCAACCATAAATTCAATAGGGAAATGGGCTTTGAGGTATAAACTCTGGTAGCTTTCTACTGCATAGCTGGCAGAGTGTGCCTTTGAAAATGAGTAGCCGGAAAAGCTTTCAATCTGACGCCAGACTTCTTTATATATTGCTTCAGGATAACCTTTCTCTTTACAGTTTGTGAAAAACTTTTCTTCAACACGCTGAAATTCTTTTCGCGAACGATATTTACCGGACATTCCCCGTCGCAAGATGTCAGCCTCGGCAAGGTCGAGCCCGGCAAAATGGTGTGCAACTTTAATCACATCTTCCTGATAAACCATGACACCATAGGTTTCCTTCATGAGTTCTTTCATCTTCGGATGCAGGTATTCAAAATTATCAGGATTGTGATGTCGTTGAATATATTCGCGCATCATGCCTGATCTTGCTACACCAGGTCTGATAATCGAACTTGCAGCAACCAGAGTGATGTAATCCTCGCATTTTAATTTACCGAGAAGCATTCTCATGGCAGGTGACTCAACATAAAAGGCACCCATGGTTCGTCCGCTTCGTAGTAGTTGCTTTATTTTATCGTCTTTCTTGAATTTTTCAGTTCTGGTGATGTCAATGTTAATTTTTTTGTTCCTTCCGACCAGTGCAACACTGTCTTTAATGTGTCCCAGACCACGCTGACTTAAAATATCATATTTATGAATGCCCATATCTTCAGCAGAGAACATGTCAAAATGTGTTATCGGGAAGCCTTTGGGAGGAAGGTCTGTAGCAGTAAATGAATAGATGGGTTTCTCGGTAATGAGCACGCCACCTGCATGAATGGACAAGTTTCGGGGCATATCCTGAAGTCTTTTTCCATATCTAAAGATTAGTCCGCTGATTTCATCGCTGTTGGCATAGCGGGCAGGTTCACGAACTATCTTATCAATTTCTTCCTTGGGTAGTCCGAAGACCTTGCCAAGCTCACGAATGATAGATCTTCCCTGAAAAGTAACATAGGTAGCAAGTAAGGCAGTGTGCTCCGTGCCATGACGTTCAAAAATATAGCGGGTTACATCATCGCGGTCCTGCCATGAGAAATCAATGTCAAAATCAGGGGGAGAACTTCTGTATGGGTTAAGGAAACGCTCAAAATACAGGTCGAGTTCAATGGGATCAACTTCGGTGATTCCCAGGCAGTAGGCAACCATGCTGTTTGCCCCGCTTCCCCGGCCTACGTGTGCATAATTTTTATGCTTTGCATACTCAATAATATCAAGGGTAATCAGGAAGTATGATTCGAAGCCATGCTTTTCGATGACATCAAGTTCTTTCAACAGCCTTTCCATGGCATAACTGTTGTAATGTTCGTATCGTCTGCGAAAGCCTTCGAGAGCTTTGGTTTTGAGTTGATGATGGTCAGAGGCCTTATCGGTAAGTTGTTTCTTGTTTTTGTTTGTACCCAGTTCGAAGTTGATATTACAATTTTCCAGGATCTGTTCAGTATTGGCAATGATTTTTGGGTATTGCCAATAATATTCAAGCAATTTGCTTTCAGGAACCATGAATTCATTTTGTGAAGCCTGGAGCCCCGGATCAAGCTTGCTTAATAAGGTGTTGTGGTGGATTGCTCGCAGAAGACGATGTGTGTTATAACCTGTTTTCGAATTAAAAGTAACCGGCTGTAAAATAACTCCTTTATCAATTAACTGGCTGTTAGTTAAGCGATAAAGGTGGTGTGTTTGTTCCGGCCGGATTCCGATATACTCGTTTGCTTTTAAGTTTACAGGCGTGTTGTTTGCCCAGGGATATATGATATAAGTATCTTCCAGTTGGGGTGCCCTTGATTCCGGAGATACTTTTTGAGTGTTAAGTCCGGAAAGATACCTGTTGATTAGCTCGAAACCTTTGTTTGAGCGGGCGATTAAAATGTAAGCAAGTTTATTGTTGTTCCTGAATTCAATTCCGGTAATGATCTCCAGTGGTGCTGACTGCTCCTTGATAAGTCTGATAAGCTCTATATAAGCTGAGGTATTGTGGATGTCAGTCAATACCAGCTTGTGAATACCATTTTTTAATGCTTCATCAATAAGTTGCTGGGGCGACAGCGTGCCATACTTCAAACTAAACCATGTGTGACAGTTGAGATACATAATTACATTTTAATCCGACTTCAAAATTACTAAATATTTTAGTTTTATTTACTAATATTTTTAGTAAATAATATTCTTTTCATGGCTTGAAAGTCATGAGTTTTTAGTTGAGTGGTGTACTATTTGAAAACAGATGCAATGTTTTTTTAAAATAGACTGAAGAATAGGGGTGATGATGTTGTAATGATACTATGTTGTGTTTTTTTTGTTGGTGTATGTTTTTACAGAAAGGGAATAGTTATTTGTTTTAGCGAAAGGTGATTTTATCCGTATTTAGGATATGTAGTTTTTATAATTGGATAATTCTTTGTTGGGAAAGCTTTTTTTACGTATGACATAATGTGACATATCAATATAAGATAGATGTTTTGGTTGTGTTTTGAGGTTAAAAAATAATTTAATTCTATAATGTAATAGTTGTTGTTAAAATGAATGGATGAAAACCTTGAGGATGGAGTTAATTTGTATAGAGAAAATCGTTGTGTATAAATTAAACTAGGAAATTACCATGGATAACTCAACAGAAGGCGTAACGCTGAATTCGGTGTTTATCAATGATGTGTTAAGTAATTATGACAAGTCAAAATATCCGGAGCTATACAGGATAGTAGATGGTGTTAAGCTTGAAGGTAATGTGTCAATGGATATTTACAATGATCTATGTATGTGGATTGAACGAAACCTGGGTAAGTTCAATTTGATCAAAGTAGGTAGGACAATCGGAGAGACGGTGCACGGTCAGTTTATGAGAAATAATCTGATTAATGCAGATTCGAAGCCAATAGATATTGTAAAAGCATTGAAGCTTGTTGCCAGTCAGATGATTCAGGATCCAAAAGGAAGAGGATGGGATATTATTTCTGATGAGTCGAAGAAAATAGTTGTCCGTAGAACTCAGACATTTAATGGTAAGCTGCAGCTAGGTTTACTTGACGGACTTGTTCGCAAGTCAAAAGTTACCGGAGTTCGTGTGGATTTTGTTAAGGAAGTAGAGTTGGGAGATGAGTTTGATGAATATCAAATCACTTGGTTATAATATCAGAGTAAGTGGTTTTTAGCAGAAAAAGGCGGTCGTTAGTGGACTAGCCCCCAAAACTTAGACAAGTTTAACAATTTAATTTTAAATAATGAGCTCGGTATTTCACCGGGCTCATTCCTTTTAGATTCAATTTG
>NZ_JABBNU010000015.1 GCF_012926615.1 Marinigracilibium pacificum
ACTTACCACTTGGTGGTAGGCTTTTGTCAGGTTCTTTGCATGTAGTACTTTCTCTATCATTAAGTGTTAATCTTGTCCGCTTAAGTGAAGGCTATACCAGTTTACTGGCATTCCAACACGAATTAAGACTCGTTTGACGTTCAGCCCTTCCCAACTTTGTGAGTCCTCTGTCGTTATCCGTTTCGGTGACAGCTCATTTGCCTATTGGTACTATGGCTTACCGCAGAGCGGTACAGGTCCTGCTGACTTCTCAAACTAATATTGTTTGAGATCTCCCCAGGTAAGAGCAGATTCCTTCCTCCGATTCCTGCGACATCTACCTAGTAAGGATTGTTGGTTACGGGCTTTGCAAAGATGTGCTTACTTACCCTCCTAATCAGGCCTCTGTATGTCGTTTCTGTACGTCAGTACCGGATTTTGTAGTCTCGCTTCCTTCACTGCATACCTCACGGTAAACCAGCTTGCGACTTACTAACAGGCTTCACCAACTCGCCTGTAAGGGACTTGCACCCTCTGGAATATTATGGTATATTCAACACCAAAAAAAAACTGCCCATGCTGGGCACACACAGATGCTAAAAATCCATAGACTTACTGAAGTATTTGCCAATGTTGTGAGGGTACGATACTTACCCGATATTTACTTATGTCCAGTCTACGGATTTTAGCTGGCCGTTGGCAGTAATGCAAAACAGACTAAAACCATAAAAACGATTTAAAATTAGAACAAATGAATTGGATAATATTAATAATTGCCGGACTCTTTGAAGTCGCATTTGCTGCTTGCTTGGGAAAAGCTAAAGAAGCAACAGGAACTGAATCTACATATTGGTATGTTGGATTTGTGATTTGTTTAGCTATTAGTATGTTTTTACTTATAAAAGCGACTCAAGAATTGCCGATTGGAACAGCTTACGCAGTTTGGACAGGAATTGGTGCAGTTGGGACAGTTCTAATTGGAATTCTAGTATTTAAAGAACCAGCAACCTTTTGGCGACTATTTTTCATTACGACTTTAATTGCCTCAATTCTAGGACTGAAAGTAGTTTCACACTAAAAAACACGAACTAAAAAAAGAAAAGCACATACTGCCAATCGAGTAGGCGGCTGACAGTCCATTGACTGCCAGTGCGCCTCTCACACCACCGTACGTACGGGTGTCTCGTATACGGCGGTTTATTAAGCATACTGTAACCGCTCTTTACACCAGCTACAGCTTTGTCTTAGTTTAAGGTTAGGCTATGTAGCTTAAAAACCATCATTCCTAACCGAATTTCAGACTACCTAATATTCAGCCCTTCCCAACTTTGTGAGCCCTCTGTCGTTATCCGTTTAGGTGACAGCTCATTTGCCCATTGGTACTATGGCTTCTGCTGACTTCTCAAACTATAATAGCTTGAGATCTCCCTCGGTAAGACGAATATCCTTGTGCCTATTCCTGCTACATCTACCATTTCGGTATTTCCCTTTCCGGGCTTTGGACTTCAGTATGATGTGCTACCTCATCCAACCTAATGGCCTCTATATGTAGTTTCTGTCCGTCTGTACAGACACCGCAGTCTGGCTTACTTCAGTTCCAGAATCACTTCTGACAACCTTGCCACTTGCTTTGCTTCCAGGAGTCACCCCAGCGCATCCGGGACTTTCACCCTTTGGAACACTCACATTCATGAGTTATATTCGCCATTCAAGGCACACACAGTAGCTAATCGTCATACCCCACCCCGAGGGATGGTGTTCGCCGCTTAGCCTTGACGTTGGTAAAAATTAGAAAATCAGTAATGAAACAATTTAATAATGTTGAGTATTCTAAACCAATAGAATTATTTGGGCTTTTAATTTCAACATTTATCCTATTTTTTCTGCTACTTAGAGCCTTTTCTATATTTCTTTCTGATTCTATTTTCAGTTTAATTATTTCTTTATCTGGATCTATTATATTCTATATTCTATTAAAAAAGAGAATTATCAAAAAAGCTGATTTTTTAGTATCTAATAAAAGCCTTAAGTGGAATAATAATGAAATAGAATACTCAAAAATCTTATGGTACAGAATTAATTGGATGAAGGGAGCTTCCATTAAACTCAAACTAGTTGATGGATCGGTATTTAGATTAAGTGCAAATAGTACTTTCATTAATTCTGAAGACTTTATAAAGTTAGCTCAGCATTTAGATAAAAAACTAATTACTTATGGAGATGAAAAAATTATAAGAAAAAATTCTTTCGGAGAATCAAAGAGTGGATTCATTATTATGATTTCACTTACAATTATATTAATCGGTTTAACAATTTTCAAAATCACTAATGATAAAGAATTTAATATATCGAATATTGGATTAATAATTATTAGTTTATCTACTTTATGGAGTGGAATTAAATTAAAATAACATTTTACCAACAACATGTATGCAGTTATGGCGGCTGTAGAGTCACCTCAAGCGCCGGATTCTCGCTGGATTTCACTGGCCTATCGGACGCGAAATCGGCACGATAATCCGCCCCAAACTCAATAAGGTAATGTAGTAGCCAATTTAAGAAATGACAAAATTCCGATTGACTTTAGTAACAGAAAACCAAAAATCTATTGAAAAAGGAAAAAAATTTGCGGAACTGATTTGCAAAACTCTAAATCATAAAAACGGATATGAAATTTCAAAATATGAAAAGTTTGAAAATTCATATAGAATCGAAATTAGTGGACATATAGTGGACAAAAAAAACTCTGTTACGGAATCAATCGAATTAACTGACCGAATATGCTCACTTTGGATTGTGACTTATAAACGAGCCGAAAATAATATTGAATTAATGTTTAATAAATCGGACTTTTCTAATTTCCTGAGAAATGAATTTAATGTGCTAAACTGGGCGGAATTTGGAATTGAAAACGAATAAAAAACTGACTAAACCATTTTATAACTGCAATTACGTCGGATTCGACTACGCCCGAATCCTCTAGTAATTGAGAGCGTCAGTGCTAAACCAAAAAAAAACACATTTTAACCCGTAACTAACGTTTATACAAGACCGTCACTCAGAATAAGAGATGAAACAGCAATTAATATTAGTAATATTCATTTCCATTTATTGGACAACTTTTTCTCAAAATTCCAACCAAATAAAATCTGGAGTATATGGTTATGGAACTTTGAAAATTGCAGTCGATGAAGAAAGTGATTCAATTTCTGGGTATTTTCAAAATTCGATTAATAGAAGTGGTAATTGGGATTGTAGATTCTATTTTAAAGGAAAATTAGAAAATGACACCTTCAATATCACATTAGGTAGTATATCTGATTTCCCAGTTAGAATTGAACCTGTTAAAGGGAAAATTTATGGAAAAAATGACCAAATCACCCTAAAATTATCAGATGCATTTGATGCAGATTGTTGGAGGGTGATTCAAGGGGCTGAATATTCTGGATTTAGTTTTCCCTTAGATACCGAAAAAAACTGGACATCTATTGAAATAATTAAAGAGAAAACATATTTCTATAGTCAACCAAGCTATGAGAATAAATCAAATTCATACGTAATTGAAAATGATCTGATTTTTATTTCTGACAAAAATAATGGATGGTTATTTGGCGAATATCATGGTAAAGTCATTACTAAAGGATGGATACAAAACGGATCTATAAAAAAATAAAGCAGGTAACAGTATTAATGAAGTTATGTCGGCTTTAAAGTCAGCTCAAGCGCTGGATCACTCAGAATTATTAACATTACTATAATCTTTTTATTTGGCCAGGCTTTCGTTCGAACCTGCAACACGTGGGACAAAAATACTTTTAAATGTCTATTCATAAATTTAAACCCCAAAAACCATCTCCCCTGCTTTAAAAGTAGACTTTTTAATAACTACCTATTCAATCATGCCTAAAAAGGGATTATAATTAACACGGCTAAAAGGTTAAATTGATAACGGATCAAAAAATATCATTAAAAATTTGGTAAGTAATAAATGAACCACTTTTTTAATAACCAATTTACTTATTGCCATAAACTCCTTTATTGATCAATAACTGTAATATCAAATTCATTAAGCCTTATTAATAAGATTAAGAATTATAATCATTGGAAATTTTAAGTATTGAAAACAGTTGCCAGCAATTCCAGGAGATATGAAAATATTGGTCTGAAAAAATTCTATAAATGACAAATACAATTTCCCGGATTTATATCATAATGGGTGTATCTGGTGTTGGCAAAACAACCATTGGTGAGCTTTTGGCCAAAAAATTGGGACTTCCTTTTTTTGATGGAGACGATTATCATCCTGACCAAAATATAAAAAAGATGGCTGATGGTCAACCATTAAATGATATGGACAGGGAAGGTTGGCTTAAAAGTCTTAATGTTTTAGCTAAAGATCAGGCACAGAAATCAGGGTGTGTTATCGCATGTTCTGCCTTAAAAGGAAAGTATAGAAACTTACTGGAAGGTGGGTTAAGTAATCCTCCTCAATGGATTTATCTAGAGGGAAGCTTTACACTAATTTCAGAACGATTAAAAGAAAGAAAAGGGCATTTTATGCCATCCGGTTTACTTCAATCTCAATTTGACACCCTGGAAATACCAGAAAATGCATTCACTCTAAATATAGAACACCCTCCGGAAATATTAACAGAAATGATCATTCAGCGTTTTAAAGACCAGGCTGAATTCGGTTTAATTGGCCTGGGAGTCATGGGCAAAAGCCTATGTCGTAATTTTGCTTCAAAAGGAGTAACAATATCAATGTATAACAGACATGTTCCCTGGAAGGAAGAAAATATTGCTATAAATTTCAAAAGACAGTTTAAAGAACTGGATAATGCATTGGCATTTGATGAAATACCTAACTTTGTAAGCTCCCTGCAGCAACCCCGGAAAATATTTCTGATGGTAAATGCCGGACCGGCAATTGATAATGTCATCAAGGAATTAACGCCTTATCTGGCAAAAAATGACATCATTATTGATGGTGGCAACTCCCACTATGAAGACACTTCCGAAAGAGAAAAAATCTTATCTGAAAAAGGTATCAGTTTTATAGGTTGCGGAGTTTCGGGTGGAGAAAAAGGTGCTTTAGAAGGACCGTCGATTATGCCTGGAGGTAATCGGAAAGCCTTTCAAGAAGTAAAGACATATCTGGAAAAAATTGCAGCTAAAGATAAAAGTGGTAATGCTTGCTGTACTTATATTGGGAAATCGGGTAGCGGACATTTCACAAAAATGGTGCATAATGGTATTGAATATGCTGAGATGCAGTTACTGGCTGAGTTATATCAAATATTCAAAACTAAAGGCTACACGCCTAATGAAATTGCTAATATCCTTTCTGAATCCGAAGCAGAAATGCAAAGCTATTTACTGGAGATCACTATTGATATTTTACGAAAAAAAGAAGGAGATCACTTCCTTATTGACAAAATTCTGGATAAAGCTGGCAATAAAGGTACCGGGAACTGGACAACAATTGCCTCTGCAAAATTAGGAATACCATCTACGCTTATCGCAGGCTCATTATTTGCCAGATATATATCTGCATTTAAAGATGAAAGAATAAGGATGGAGAGTATTGTGCCTTCCGAAATAAATACTATCAACATCAATGATGATATCATTTTAGAAGCCTATCAATTAGGTAGAATCATTAATCATATACAAGGTTTTAAACTACTTAAGGAAGCCTCAAAATCATACAATTGGTCACTTGATTTAAGCGAAATTGCCAGGATATGGACTAATGGATGTATTATAAGGTCTTCGCTAATGGAAAAACTGGTGGATATTCTTAGGAATGAGGATGAGCTAATTCTCAATACAGAGATAATTTCTTCAATTAAAAATTTAAAACCTTCTCTTACAAAGGTGGTAGCCAGATGCATAGAAAGCAACTTGCCTGTCCATTGTTTGAGTGAGTCTATTAATTATCTAAATGGAATTTCACAGGCCAATTCACCCGCTAACCTGATACAGGCACAAAGAGATTATTTTGGCGCTCATACTTATCAAAGAGTGGATGATAAAACAGGCAGCTCTCATCACACAGAATGGTAAAATCAACTTGAATATGGATTACAATTTACTTTTAGCAGTTTTTACAGGGATAGCCGTATTATTGATTTTAATACTTAAAGTAAAACTACATGCTTTTCCCTCACTACTAATTGCAAGTATTACTGTTGGTGTGCTGGCGGGACTTGAGCCAATTGCGATTATGGATACCATAAACCAGGGCATGGCCAACACCTTGGGTTTCGTTGCTACGGTTGTTGGACTTGGCGCAATGTTTGGAGCCATTCTTGAGCATTCTGGAGGAGCCAAAATCGTTGCTGATTTCCTGATAAAGAAATTTGGAGTTAAAAATGCTTCCGGAGCCATGGCAGTGGCAGGATTTATAATCGCTATACCTGTATTTTTTGAGGTTGGTTTTATATTGTTAGTACCCATGATCTATGCGTTGCATAAGCAGACCGGTAAATCATTGTTAGTTTTTGCACTTCCACTTTTAGCTGGTCTGGCAGTAACCCATGCATTTATGCCACCAACCCCGGGTCCAATTGCTGTAGCCGATATTATTGGTGCTGATTTAGGTTGGGTTATTTTAATTGGAGGACTTGTTGGCTTGCCCTCAGCAATCATTGGAGGTATACTTTATGGTAAATTTATTGGCAACAAGATTTTTATCGGATTACCAGCTTTATCTAATATTAATAATTCAGTTAGCGAGGAAAACAACAAAAAACAGCCCAATATTTATACCATATTAGTAATCATTGGTATTCCGATCTTTCTAATTCTCCTTAGTACTTTTAATAGTAGCGGATTACTACCTGTATCAAACCAGGCATTTAGTAAAGCTATAACCTTAATAGGACACCCCTTTGCAGCATTAATCATAGCTAATATTGTAGCATGGTATTTATTAGGGATCAAATTAGGTTTCACTAAAGAAGAATTACTGGATATCAGTACCAAATCATTGGGTCCTGCTGGCTTGATTATTTTAATCACAGGAGCTGGCGGTGTATTTAAGCAGGTTTTAGTAAATACGGGTGCCGGTGAAATGCTAGCCAATAATTTATCTGAGATAGGTTTTCCAGTTTTGATTTTTGCATTTATTGTAGCTCTTTTGATTAGAATAATGCAAGGATCATCTACGGTAGCGATGATTACTGCTGCCGGATTAGTTTCACCATTAATTATGGATGATACAAGTAGCTTTAGTCTGGCATGCCTGGTGATTGCTATTGCTGCAGGTGGCACGTTTATGTCGCATGTAAACGATAGTGGCTTTTGGATGGTAAAGGAGCTGCTAGGAATAACAGAGAAACAAACTTTTAAAACCTGGACTATAATGACTGGCATAATAGCTGTTTCCGGGTTTATTATGGTTATGCTAATACATTCTCTCTTTCAGTGAAATTTTCATATTTCATAATAAATTTTAGTTGGAAACGACAACTTTGGTCAACAAAAATAAATATTAACAAAAATAACAACGATTTATTTAGGTGGTAAAAGATTTAAATTTAGATTGTAATTCCTTTGTTAGAGAGCATCAAAATGTGAAAAGGAGTAGAAATATTAGAAAAGCAAATAGCTAAGAAATAAAAAAGTGAATTATAGCAACCGTTCTTCCTAAATGGTGAATTTATTGACAAAATCATTGTTCTTTATTTAGAAATTGAGAATTGGATTCATATTGCAACTACTAATGAAACAGTAACATTTAATGATTTAATAACTATGCTGACCTGGATTTAACGGGATTTTCTGAATTAGTGGACAAGGAGTTCCAGGAACTGTATGCGGTATAAAAATTTACTTTGAAAATGGATTAACGTTATTTATGTATTCAAATCCAAAAGAAGAAACATAGGCAATATTTAATGGGAAAATCCCAAATAATATAAAAGAAAAAATGCTCAGAACAAGTTAAATAAAAGACTTTGGAACGAAGTAAAATCCAAAATTTATCTAAATATGAAAATCCAAACCATAGTATTTATTGCATTCTTGGTACTTTGTGCTTGTAACAATCAGCCTGATATGGCCAACCAACCTACTCTTGCTGATTATCAAATTGGTGAAAAATGGGTTTGGAAATATAAGGGTGTAACAACTGAAGGAGAAGTACGCTCGGAAGGAGAAGACACAAGAGAAATAATCAGTGTAGATGGAGTTTTAGGTATGACAATTGGAAACGATACCATTCCTGTTGCTGATATTGTTAAGCCCGATGAAAGTGAAACGCCTAAGTACGACTGGCCTCTTGAAGTAGGTAAAAAGTGGAAATTTGTAAACAATTGGACAAGTCAAGATGGAACAACCGGAAGTCAAAATCAGGATGCGGAGGTTTTGTCATATCAGGAGGAAACCGTGGAAGCCGGAACATTTATGGCCTACACAATTAAATATACTGGTAAAATAACTAATTCAAGAGGCTATAACGCAGATGAAGAGGAGGTGTGGTTATATGCCCCGGAAGTAAAAACGTTTATTAAGCTTACCCAAAACCAAGGTGATTTTGTCTATGTCGAGGAACTAATAGAATATTCAAAACCTGAATAAAGCTTAATGTTACAGCAAATAAAATTTCACTTAATTACTTCACTTCAAATATCTTGGTTGAAAAAATTATACCCTTAAGTATTGTAATAATTCTATCAAAGGCAAATCATAAGGGCTCATTATTAACTAAATGAAATCAAGCACTCTCCATATCGCTATATTTTCAGCAGTTATAATGCTATCAGTCAGTTCTTGCAGTATGAATAATGCTAAAGATCAGGAGAAAGTTGAGAATAAAATAGACCTGGAAGCCAATTCAAAATTGTTTTTGCTATCAAAAGGATTAACAACTGACACTCTGGAAAGAGAATTTTTAAATCTTCTTGAAAAGGAACCTCAATTGAACTCAGTTGCAGTAATTGTAAATGCGAGCTCAACAATTCAAAAAAAATATAAGAAAACAGAAAAGGTAAAAATTCAATTTACTAAAATGGGATTTGACTCAACCAAAATAGAGTTGTTTGATCTAATGAAAACCTCTCACAGGGAACTTTCACGATTTGACATCATTTACATACTCGGAGGCAATCCATTTCTGCTTCTTAATGAGGTTAATAAAAGTGGTGCTCATAAAACTCTTGAATCACTAATGTTTAAGGATAAAATTCTAATGGGTTATAGTGCAGGATCTTTGTTACTTGGTCCCAATTTATCATTAATGAATCATGTGGATTCTTTATTAGGTTTCAACGAAATTAATTTAAAAGAACTCTCATGTATTGGTTTATACGACTTTTACATTTTTCCTCACTACACTGAATTCACAAGTCAAGTTCCGGAACTAGCTGCAAAAATTGAAAATTTTGAATCCCTATCTGATAAACCTTTACATAGATTAAATGATAATCAGGGAATTATTATTCAGAATGGAAACATGGAAATTATTGGGAATTAATATTTCAACTTTATCTTAATCCTACAAAACTTCATACCTAATGTAGCTTCAAATAGTTTGACTACTCACTTCCATTAGTTAACTTACCCAAATATGGAAGCTATTCAGCTTAATCATTAATCACCCGATAGAAAGTCCGATATAACTTATATATCAACAAATTAAAAATGATACTATCAATCACCCTAAGCATTATCTTCCTTAGCCTAGGAATTATTCATTTTAATTGGGTATTAGGAGGTGAATTTGGATTTTCAGCTTCATTACCTACAAATGAAAAAGGGGAAAGAGTATTAAACCCGAAAAGACTTGAAAGTGCAATCGTCGGAATTGGCTTGACAGCTTTCGGACTGTTTTATTTTACAGATTCAGGTCTTATAAATATTCATTTACCCAATTGGGTTACAGAATATGGCGGGTGGATAATTCCTTCGATTTTCATTCTTCGTGCTATTGGGGAATTTAAATATGTTGGGTTCTTCAAAAAAATAAAAAATACTGAATTTGCTAAATGGGATACAAAGTTATTTTCACCTCTGAGTTTATTGATTGGATTACTTGGCATAATTATTCAAATCTCATAAGTGAGATAGCAAAATAAAGTATTGATTCAATGCTCCCAACCCTGAGTCTAACTACCGTTCAGGCTGTTTAAAAATCCGTGTTTTAAAGATTTAAAAAGGTTTATTTCCATAAAGACCTACCAAAAAATCAAATTCCACTTATATCAATAAATATTTAGTCAGGATATTGCATCATAAGACTTTCTGCACAACCCTATAAGCTCCAAAAACGACCCTTTTCATCTTAAAAGATTTCTCACAAACTAACACCACATATTTAAATCAATAACCGACTGTTTTTCAGTTAGATATAATGAAAAAATTATCTATCTTCTACAAAAGATTAACCCTACACTAAAAAAAACTAAATCATGGGAAAAACAACAGTTAAGTCAACAACCAAATCAACTACTTACCCCAACTGGATGCAGGACAACATATCCTTATTAGGAAATAAGCGGTTAGCCGACATATGTATCACTGGATCTCACGACTCGGGAATGTATAAGCGCACAGTAGGTGGCACATTTGGAGCTTTAGATTGTAATACATTAACACAAAAGTACGGAGTAGCAGATCAGTTACAATATGGCGCAAGATATTTTGATATCAGACCATGTATCGCAACCGGAGGATCTTATTATACCGGCCATTATTCAGAAACCGGAGGTTTATGGCTTGGTGCTAATGGAGAAAGCATTACAGATATCATATCCGACATAAATATTTTTACAGAAAGCTCAGATGAACTTATCATTTTAAATCTTTCTCATGCAAAAAACACTAATGACGGCTATCGCGATTTAAATCAATCAGAATGGGATGCTCTATTTGAAATCTTGAAAGTGAACCTTAAATGCCTGTTCTCCATACCTGGAGATCTGCCTGATCTAGTTATGAATCAAACGCTTAATACATTTATCGGAAATGGTTCCGCTGCAGTTGTAGTAATTGTAGAAGCAAATGGTATCGACCTTGGCTCATATGCTAACCAGGGATTTTATCCTTATGAATCTTTGAATGCAATCAACAAATACTCAAATACAGATAGCCTAGGCAAAATGATAAGCGACCAGGTCGAAAAAATGAATTTGTATGCAAATGATTATTTTTTACTTTCCTGGACATTAACACAAGATGCTAAAGATGCTGTCTTGTGTAAAACTGGTCTCGCAGACAGTATCATTGACCTGGCCAAAAAAGCTGCAAAAGGACTTCCTAAATTAATGCCATATGTTACAGCTAATAACAAACCGAACATTTTATATATGGATAATATAGGGTATCGTGATTATGTCTCTGTAGTTATGGAAATAAATAACATATAAACTCTATTTCTATATTTCTTTCATTTTTAGTTTTAAAAATAGAATAAAGCCAAATCAAAACAACCGACTATTAAGTAGGTTGTTTTGATCTTAACTTTGTATCATAAGTATTCTCATAGTAGAAACCCAACATATTATCTTAAGTACTCTTTTTGCCAATCAATAGAAAAGTATAACCATTATTCTACAAAAAAGCTTTTCAAGGCAAACCTCATTTTGGTGTATGAAAATTATGATTTAATTCTGAAAGACAATAGTGAGATTAATGCGTACACAGAAGAGCTAAAAGATGACAAAATTCTTGTTCTACTAAACTTTTCAGATCAAATAGCAATAGCTACACTGCCCAATACCATTTCGAATGGAAGAACTATGATAAACAATTACAAAACAGATCCTTTCAAGGAAAAACAAGCAATAGAACTTGAGCCTTATCAGGCTTTAATTGTGGAAATAGAGTGAACTTGAATATAAAAATTACAAATTAAATACTATGCTCGAGATTAGACTTAACTGTGAAAACTGCGATAAAACCCTGCCGAATGAAAGTGATGAAGCAATGATATGCACCTATGAATGTACTTTTTGTAAAGACTGTGTTGATAATGTCTTAAAAAATGTATGCCCAAACTGTGGTGGTGGATTTGAAAAAAGACCCACAAGACCAAAAGCACAACTCATAAAACATCCACCAAAAACGGATAAAGTATTAAAGCCGGTTGTAGAGAATAAATATTTAGAAAAGAACTTAAATATCGATCCCAGAGAAAGATAAGTGATTCACACCAGACCACACTTTTTATAATCTCAACACACTACACATAACAATGGATAACATATTTGAATACTATTTAATTGACTGGTTGGGCATATCCTTAAGCCTCCTCGCAGTCTATATGCTGGGCAACAAAAACCAATGGGGATTCATAGTATTTGCTGTTTCTAATATAGTCTGGATTTATTTAGGTTTGGTTCTCATGAATAGTTTAGGGACTGCTATTGGAAATGCTGTTTTTTTAATTATAAATATTCGTGGATTTATTAATTGGTATAAGCAATTTAATACTTCTGAAAATTCTAATTTGGTAAGAGATTAAACTATCAGTAAACCCGCTTATTCTCAAATTTATTGAAGCTTATACTCATCAATTCAATAATCCAATTTCAAGATATATCCATTGTTCATTTGTTTGAACCAAATTATTGTTAAATGAGCTAGTTATTTCACTGAAACTAAATGAAATTCAGCTATATAAAGAAGGCCTAATGAGAAACTTAATATTATTAATTATATCATTCTTAGCTATAATATCAACAATAGCACAGGAGACCAAGAATTTCAAAAGGCCTCAGGAACCACAAAAGCCATATCCATATCTGTCAGAAGATGTGACATTTCATAATCAAAAGGCAGATATAACGCTATCAGGAACATTGACCCTTCCAAAAAATAAAACTGATTTCCAGACTGTTATACTGATTTCAGGTAGTAGTCCTCATACTAGAGACGAAGATATAGCAGGACACAAACCTTTTTTAGTAATCGCTGACCATCTGACAAAAAACGGTATTGGTGTACTAAGATTTGACGACAGGGGTGTTGGGAATTCCGAAGGTAAATATAAAACTGCAGCTTACAATGACCGAATCAGTGATGTTTTAAGCGCTTTTGACTACCTAAAAGCTAGAAAGGACATCAATAGCAATAAAATTGGATTAATAGGCCATAGTGAAGGAGGTCTGATTGCAGCTATGACGGCTGAAAAATCTCAGGATGTAGGATTTATCATATTAATGGCAGCACCTGGATTAACGGGTTATGATATGATTTTACTTCGGACTGAAAAATCAAACAAGCAAGCCGGAAAAAGTCCAACCGAAATAAATAAGGAAACTATCCTTTTGAAAGGCATTTTTGAGGTCATCATGAAAAGTGATAATTTGGATGAAAGCAAAATTGCCTTAACTGATTCTCTACAAAATCAATTGAAAACAAACCCTGCACAATTTCCTAAAGGATTGAAAGCCGAAGATCTTGACCTAATGGTTGGAACATTTTCAGCACCATGGTTTCAAAGGATATTAAAGTCAGACCCTAGTGCCAGCTTAAGAAATGTGGAGTGTCCTGTATTAGCTATTAACGGTAGAAATGATAAGCAAATTCTTCCAAAAGAGAATCTGGGTGCTATTAGGCAGGCATTAGAGCAAGGAGAAAACACAAGTTTTGCTATAAGAGAAATCTCAGGCCTAAACCATATGTTTCAAGAATCTGAATCTGGATTGGTAGATGAGTTTTCAATTATCGAACAGACTTTCTCCCCTATTGCACTAGATGTTGTTACTAACTGGATCAAAGATAACAGCAAGCATTAATAAAATTAACTGAAAATGAAAACCCAGTTTCATTTAATCCTGACCATAAGTTTAATTTTCATTGGTTGCACACAAATGAGCGAAAGTTATACTGATAAAAATGCAGGTATTAATGGTGGTTTTGAAGTATCAAAAAATGGAATCCCTGCGAATTGGTTACTTTATACCCCCAAAACTGTTCCTGAAGGAAATTTCAAAATAATTCTTGATTCAAAATATAAAAAGGAAGGCAACCAATCCTTAAAATTTGATATAAAATCATGCGCTGGTATTGAAGGTTGGCGATCTCCAGGGTTAACCAAAGAGTATAATAATATGACAGAGGGTCAATATAAATTGAGCTTTTGGGTAATGAATAAAGGCACAGAATTTAGTGTTAAAGCAGGAGGTGTTTCAGATAAGAGTGGAAGTATGAAGAACCTCATAAAATCAGATGAACAAATTAACAATTGGGAATTCTATGAATGCAATGTTAGTGTTCCAAAGGGTGAATGGTTACGCATAGAAATTAACCTATTGAAACCAGGAGAATTTTGGATCGATGATCTAAAAATTGAGTAGAATCTAAAAACATTAATCCGTTATGAATCCCTGCCTTACCTCTAGTTATTAAAACATTTTTTCCGGAAGGGGAAGAGTTAAACCCTAAAATGGATTTAAAGGATCAGAATAATTTGTTCTTTGTAATTAAGCTACCTAACAAAAAAGCTCCAACTAAAATTGAAAATAACTTTAGTCAGAGCCCTTAATCAATTTATTATCTTATGTGATTTAATTAACTCTTTAAACAAATCTAAATCACAAATCATTTCATATTAAGCAAGTTTCTTTTCTAAAAGATTACTTGCTATAAACCATAATATCAGCGATAGTAAATAAATAAAAAGTCCATAGAGAGTAGTAATCATTGATACTTTAATCCCACTATACACTAATGCTGGAGTAACACCAGATGTAGATTCAATAAATGAAAAGGCATCATACATCCCCATTAACTGTCCCAAAATACCAATGATTAAAGCAAAAAGTCCAATAGATTTACCATATCCGATTTTTCTGAGTGATTTTTCATCAGAGCCCTCGTTGAAATAATTGCGCACAAAATAAATGATATTCCATACAACCATACCTATCATTATGATTGAGAGAAACCCCATAAAAACTGGCCCGCCGGCAAAAAACAAATCTTTCATAATTAGAAAATTAATAGTTAAACATATAGAACAAAGTAATGCCGAAACCAGGTTCGTATCAAGGCCGAATCCGGTTCTAACTATGTCATTCGTCGACTTTAATTAGGTATCTCTATTTTGTATAGTAAATTTGAGAAAAAAGAATAAATGACCAAAAGTTTTTCTAATCCCAAATATCACTTTTTCTATTGGATACTGGTTATTGTTGTTTTAACCCTTGTATTTGGACTCTCCTGGAAAAATAATATCGCTGCTTTTTTCTTTATCAGCATGCTTTTACCAATCGTTCTTGGCACGTCCTACTTCTTTAACTACGTACTTGTGCCCAGGTATTTTATGAAAAAGAAATATTTCTGGTTTGGACTATATACATTTTATACAATTGTAGTATCGCTCTATCTTGAGCTTTTTGTAATTATGTTTTCCTATATATATCTGGGGAACTTCAATTTTGAAGGACTGGGACCCAATATCACCAATATCTTTTTAATGGCAGCAATGTTATATCTACTGGTATTTGTAGGATCCTTCCTTTTAATGAGTCTTCAAATCAAGGAACACCAGAATATCATACAGGAACTTATGATTGAAAAAGAAAAAATGGAAGTTCAGGTTCTGGAATTAATTTCAAATAGAAAAAAGGTAAAAATCCCATATGATGATATCGTATATATTGAAAGCTTTAGTGATTATATAAATGTTCATACTGAAAATGAATCAATAACAAGTAAGGAAAAAATCAGTGCCGTAGAAAGCATGCTTCCCGATATGTTTATTAGAATCCACCGCTCTTTCATTATCAATAAAAACAGATTAAAGGAATACTCATATTCTGAAGTAATGGTAGATAACATTCAACTAAATATTGGACGTACTTATCGAAAACAATTTAAGGAGGCTATAAACAATCAACCAAACTAAAATATTATCACCTATTAGCGCAAATAATTCAGTAATGCATAGTAATAAATTAGAACTTTTAATTGATCATTTTGAATCATACATCGATCTTTCAGATGATTTAAAAGTAGAAATCATTAATAGAGTAAAGCCTGTAACTTTCAAGAAAGGACAGTTGGTTTTTGATGCTAATAAGATTTGTACTGAAAGTCATTTTATTCAAAAAGGAATTCTAAGAACGTTTTTCGTGAAAGACGGAAAGGAAATCAGTGAATATTTTAGTGGGGCTAATGAATGGGTAAACTCTCCAAAAAGCTTTATGCAACGAACGAAAGATATTTACTATATCGATGCTATTGAAGAAACCGATGTATTTACCCTAAATGTTAATGATCTGGTTTTTCTTTTTGACCACTACCCCACTATGGAACGATATGCCCGATTATCTATGGGTAATGTTTTCGGGCACTTTTTAGAGAGAATTACATCAATGCGATTTACCTCCGCAAAAGAAAGATATTCACACTTTAAAAAGGTTTATGCCGATATATATCCAAGAATCCCTTTAGGCATGGTCGCTTCTTATTTGGGTATTACCCAGGAAACATTGAGTAGAATTAGAGCAGAAAAATGATTTTTTGATATAGGTCAAAAGAAATTGAAGGAACAGTCAATAACTTTGGTTCTTAACCTAATTCAGAATGAAAAGAACAATCATATTTACACTCACCTTCATTTTATTTGCTTCCGGACTAATTTATTTATTTACTTATACGCCTGAACTTTCTGATAAACATGGAGTAGTTGATTCTAAACTATATCTAGGGAATTCAAAAAAGCAACCTTTAATTGTAGCTTTCGGAGGTGGCGGAGGAGGAAACGATTGGATAAGGAATTATTTAAAAGGGAAAAGAGACACGCTTAATCAAATGGGATATGCAGTTCTTGCAGTTGGTTATTTTAATGCTTATGAAACACAGCAGTATTTAGATCGTATTTCGTTAGATGCTATCAGAGATACCATAATATCTGTTGCAAGTCATCCAAAGATAGATGCTGAAAGAATCATATTATTAGGAGGGTCAAGAGGTGGTGAACTAGCATTGAATTTAGCAAGTAGGTTTGATGATATAAAAGGAGTAATCGCATTGTCAACATCAAACGTTAGCTTTCCAGCTATAACCTGGTCTGCAAATACATCTTCATGGATGTACAAAAACAAAGAAGTTCCTTATGTTCCGGCTCCATTTAAAACTATATTACCAGCAATTAAAGGTGATTTATATACTGCTCATAGCATGATTCTAGAAGATAAAAAAGCAGTAAAAAATGCAGAAATTCAGGTAGAAAATATCAATGGGCCAATTTTGGTTTTGTCAGGCAAACTTGATAAAGAATGGCCTGCTCCGGAGATGTCAGACCAAATTATAAGCCGATTACAAAAAAATAACTTTAACTACTATTATTCGCATATAATGTTAGATGGTGGACATACGGCTCCCTTAAATCACTTTGACCTGGTTTACAGTTTTTTAGAAGAACATTTCCCAACTCACCAAAACAAAAATCCTTAGTAGATTTTAATATTTTAAAAACGTTAAAACAAGTTAAAAAACTTATTTTGGCGCGAAAATTGATAAAATATCGTCAGGACGTCCTATTTAAATTTTTCTATTAACCATATAAACCTTTTTAAAGTGAGAAAATCATTTTTGATTTTACTGTGCCTCTCTATGTCTTATGTTTTGACGGCACAAGAATCTGTTAAGCAAAAAGAAATTGGATTAGTTTTTAGCAATCTGGATAATTTTGGATTTACCTACAGAACTGGAACTAACAAATCACTATGGAGATTTAATTCTTTATTCATCTCTGGAATTAATCAAAAAACCTCAAACGATAATAATGATGATTCCAACAGTCGCATAGGATTTGGTGTTAGTGTAGGAAAAGAGTTTCGTAAAAATATAGTTGAAAAACTCGATTTGAGATATGGAGCGGATCTTTCATTTGGGTATTCTAAATTAAAAACAGAACATCACCTTTATAATAATTCTACAAAAATGATCAATTATTGTACTGGAATAAATTTCATAGTTGGATTTAATTATTTACTCGGAGATGACTTTCTGATCGGGGCAGAAATATTACCAGGTGTTTCATATAGTAAAGGAAAAACAGAGAATCACAATTCTGATGAACCTGTAAGCATCAATAAAAGTTCTAGTTTTTATTATGGGATTTCTAACTCCTCAGTTCAATTTTCTTTAGTGTACAAATGGTAAGAAACTGAATAAACGGCTCCTTTAGCTAAACTATTGGAGCTGTTTGTTATTCCTTAACATGTTGCCATTAAAGTTTAATTTTTAAAAGTATTTCTCCTTTTAAAAATTTTGTCCTTTTCTATTATAGTACTTTTACTAGTCACGAACCGATTAACAATATAGGGCTTATCCTTATAAAATTTCTATCAATTAACCCTGTTACTTATTGTACCCCTCTAGTATAACAACCAGTTGATTATTGTATTAAAATCTAAATACTTTTTACCCATTATTATTACCAAATACTTCTTCCTTTTGGATCAGACAATTTCCTGAATTATATTAACTATCTATTATTGCCAATACCAACATAAACTATGAAATTCCTCAGGAAAATAAGAGAAAAACTACTTTCAGAAAATAAGTTTACCAAATACCTGATATATGCCGTTGGTGAAATATTTCTTGTAGTCATTGGTATTCTGATTGCTCTCGGTATCAATAATTGGAAAGAAAACTGGAAAGACTCTGCAATGGAAATAAATATATTAAAGGAGATTTCTGAAAACCTTGGCAATGACCTTCTATCTCTTGAAAATGATGTCAGGTTAAATAAAATGAGTATTAAAAATATCCAGGCTATTGAAGAATCACTCGATTCAAATCAACAATTAACAGATACATTACTTATGCGTTTTGGCCGTATTACCTTCAACCCAACATATACGCTCAAAAGTAGTGGATATAAACATCTATCTTCTATCGGATTTCAAATTATCAAAGTAGATTCAATCAGGCAATCAATAACAAACCTCTATGAAACTCAATATTCATTTTTAAAGGAACGCGAAGAAACTGCTGAAAAATTGACCTATGAATATTTAAACACCCAGCTTCAAGGATATTTCAAAGAAATTAAATTTGATTCAAGTAGGAATAAGCTTTCTCCAACCAGAATATACCATCCGAAAAATTTTGAGACACTAAAAAGTGATGATGATTTCCAAAGGCTACTGGATTATTCCAAAGAAATTAAATATGGTAACCTTTATGAATTAAATATTGCCCTAGAAGAAATTACCCTTACTAAAAGAATGATTGATAAATATCTTGAAAACCGATCAAACTAAACCAAAAAATTAATGTGGTTAGGGTAACATTCTACCCCATAATTTCAGGGACAAAATCATCTTATTAATTTGTTCAGTTCTGAACGACTATTTGTTCATTTTCGGATATTCCTCAATTAGTGAAATACCTATTAATGGAACCAAGGCAATATTATCTGATTGGCCAAATAATTGCATGTTAATGGTACACAACAAATAAATGCTACCGAAACATGATTAAATTTATTCCATTATTCCTATTTATGGCATGTGTTATTACTATGTCATTCATTTTAAAAGATAACTCCCCTGCCGAAAAAAATGACATCGAAGCCTTTGACAAAATTTCCATTACAGGAGGAGGCAATGTTTACATATATTATTCCAAAACACCTACTCTGGAAATTTCCGGAAGTGAATCTTGTACTAAAAATATAAAAAGTAATGTTTCATCAGGAACATTAGAAATAATTATTAATGATAGTAGTTGTACTCCTGATATCATTATTGGAACATCCTCTTTAAATGAAATTGAGCAAAACAATGGCGGAATAATCACAGTTAGAGAGGGATTTCCGGAAGCAGATTCCTTTAAATGTTTAATTAATAATGGAGGAAATGTTGACATATCTAAAATTAATATTAATTCACTAATAGCTGTTATAAACTCAGGAGGGAAAATTTCTACATATGTCGAAAATGAATTAAGAGGAAATATTAACAATGGAGGAGAAATAATATACGAAGGATTACCACAAGTTGAATCAAATATTTCAAATGGAGGTCGAATTACTCAAAAATAAAATGAAGAGAATCATATTTATTTTTTTCATTGCAATTGGCATGCTGAGTCTTTTTTCATTATCAAATTTAGACAAGCAAAGCATGTCAATTGAATTTAATGAATTTATAGACTCAAGAGACAACCATAGTTTTCAGACTGTAAAAATTGGAAATCAGACTTGGTTTGCCGAAAACTTTGCTTACCTACCATATATATGTCCTCCTGATTCTGCTAATTATGGTGTTTGGGTATATAATTATAATGGCCAAAGTATTTCAGATGCAAAAAACACCTTAGAATACAGAGAATTTGGCGCATTATACAATTGGCAATCAGCCAAGGAATTAGCTCCGGATGGGTGGCACTTACCTACAGATGAAGAATGGAAAGAATTGGAAAAATATCTTGGAATCGATGAAGACGATATAAAACAAAAGACATGGAGAGGAACAAATAATGAAGCTAATCTTTTAAAAGTTAGTGGTTATACCGGATTCAATATTGTATTTGGTGGTTGGATGACTGATTATGGCAAATTTAATTTCAAAAACCAACATGCTAATTTTTGGTGTGATACCGAATTCGATAATGAGCGAGCTTATGAACGCCTAATCGGATTAACAAATGGAAAAATAGGTTGGGACAAAGGAAATAAAGGTTGCGGTTTTAGTGTCAGGTATGTTAATGACGTTGAAAATTAATAATTTCTTGGTTCAATATTGATTTATTATTATTTGAATCAATTTAATATCATCTTATATCCTACTCCACGGACATTAACAATTTTCAAACTTGAATCGCTACCCAGCTTTTTTCTCAATTTTGAGATAAATACATCCAGAGTTCGTCCTATGTAATCACCTTCATCTCCCCATACCTCCTTTAAAATATCATCACGTTTTAGAGTATTATTGGCTGAGGCGTATAAAAGAGACAGTAGATCTGATTCTTTACTTGTGAGTTCAATTACATCACTTTCATAGTAAAGCTTCATATTTCGCTTATCAAAACGATATTCCCCAATAGGTATAAGCTCAGATTCATTAATCAATTCAGACGAATTATTCTTTTTATAAAAAATTATGCCCGCAAATAAAAAAATAAGTAATGACAGAAAAATAAATATTGAGTACTCACCATACCAACTCTCAGTATATTTCTGTTCATCCATATTTGATACGGCAAGGTTTGGACTGATTCTTCTTTCTATAATTGTAAAATAAATTGAATAGCAACCCTCAGGTTGAATCCTTCCTTTACAGGGAACTAAATCAGACTTTCCCTGATCTCCAATTTCGTAACTATAAACAACATCCTGAGTATTGCACTCCTCAATTTCCACAAGGTAATTTTCAGCAATATTGCTTTTGTTGACTACACTATCTACTAATTTCACCAGATCATCAGGATCAAACTGGAATTCAGAAGCAAATTGAAGTCTATACCTCTCTCCCACTTTTTCTACTGGCAAAACTCTTGAAGTGCTATCACCGGAATAAATCAATACTTTATGGCCTATCATTCTTAATGAAACCATAACATGCGATTCATCAATTGAATTTTGAGAAAACACATTTCCAGCTGCTAATAAGTAAAGACTAAAAGTAAGTATCAATATGTTGAAATGCCTTTTGACCATTGTACAAATCTACCCTTTCAATTTCCTATTTAAAATGTTTTACCACTGGTTTTACATTAATTTACACTACTTAACAGCGATTTGCAGCTTCAAATTTTACTTTCGAAGAAAAACAAAACCAATTATGTATCGACAACAATTAATTTCTGCAATCTTGCTTTTATGTTTAGCTATTCTATCGTGTCAAAAGACCGAGGACGCTAAACCTAATGTTAACACAAAAGATAATAGTACCGAATCAGCAATAGTAAAGGCTGAATCATTTTTTGTTAAACAATTTGGGGCTGAATTTGGAATACAATCTGAACAACCTGAACCTATCGCTCAATATGTACGAAGGATTTATAAGGATACTAAAGACAACTTCTGGTTTGGAACCAATTCATTAGGTCTTGGTCGCTTTGATGGTAGAAATTTGGCATACTTTTCAACAAAAGATGGTCTTAGCGGAAACCAAATAACCGGAATTATAGAAGATCATAATGGGAATATATGGATGTCAACAAATGGAGGTGTTTCAATGTTTGATGGAAAAAGATTCACAAATTATACTACAGAACAAGGTTTAACAAGTAATTATGTTTGGAGCATTTTTGAAGATAGCAAAGGAATAATCTGGGCTGGGACTGGCGAAGGTCTTTGCAATATCGACCCTAGTTCCGAACTAGACTTTTCAGAATTCAATTTCCCAAAAGTTAAGGTCCAAAAGTCAATCCCAAACAAGTCAGCAAAACGAGTTTCTTCAATTATTGAGGATAATCTAGGAAATCTATGGTTTGCAACTGATGGTCTGGGTGTCTGGAAATATAATCCTACCGATAACAAAAAAGAAAAATTCACTCATTTCACACAAAAAGACGGGCTGTGTGGCAACAGTATATTATCAATTATTCAAGATAAAAATGGCAATTTTTGGTTCGGTTCGCGTTACGGTGGTATAAGTCAATACGATGGTAATTCATTTAAAACCTTTAATAGTTCAAATGGATATATAGGTAATGATGAAGTATGTGCAATATATGAAGATAGCAAAGGCAACATTTGGTTCAGTTCCGAAGGATATGGCATTTATCGATTTGATGGTAAAAAACTAAAAATCTATGGTGAATCCGAGGGACTTCCAATCAGAGCCGTACAGACAATATTTGAGGATAATGATGGCATGTATTGGATAGGCGGAGGAAGCGGGCTATATCTCTTTGATGGTAATAACTTTATTCACGTTTCTAAAAACGGACCATGGGGAATGTGCTAATCACAATTTAATAAACTAAAAGACTTATAATTTTTACATTTTGATGTTCAATATTTCCCTGATTAAGTTCCTGGGGCATACTTTATTTTCTAAATTTAGAATGCCTTAGGAACTCGATTTTTCATATGAACAAAGCTGAAATAATAAATTTTATTAGCCAGAACCACTCCCTTTTATCAACTGAGTGTAAAAATGAGTTTACAAATATTACTAAATCTATTAGTGGTGAAAAAGGAACTACTCTTGTTAAAGATGGTCAATTATCTGATAAAATATATTATTTAATTGATGGATGCGCCCGAGCCTTTTATATAAAAGATGGCAGGGATATTTCAGATTGGTTTGCTTTCGAAAATGAATTTATTTGCTCTATAAATAGCTTCTTTCAAAATATACCTAGCCCTCATTATATCGAACTATTAGAAAACTCTACTCTTTTGGAAATATCCAGAGATGATATTGATAAACTTTCCAATAAGTATCCGGATTTTGATGGTTTAACCAAAGTTATTATTACCAAAACGATGCTTCAGCTTCAGGAAAGAATTTCTTCGATTCAGTTTCAATCTGCCGAACAACGATATAATAACATGTTAACAATTCGCCCAAATATTACTCAGAGAATTCCTTTAACACATATAGCTTCTTATATAGGTATAACCTTAGAGACTTTAAGTAGGATAAGAAAACCTAAAAAAGCCGAATTTGATATAGATCAAATGAATGCTTGACTATTTGATTCATCTTTAAAACAAAAAATGAAGAGAATTCACTATATATCCGGTATTACAATATTTTTATTTATTGCCGTCCATCTAGTCAACCATTTTATAAGTCTTCTGGGATCAGATTCACACATTAACTTTATGAATGCAGTAAGGCTGGTATATAGAAATATATTCGTTGAAAGTATATTGTTTCTTTTAATTACAGTTCAGATTGGCAGCGGGATAATATTATCTATCAACAAATGGAAAAAAGCATCAACATTTTTTGATAGGCTTCAAATTTGGACGGGTTTATATCTGGCATTATTTTTTATAATACATGTCAGCGCAGTATTAACGGGCAGGCACATGTTAAATCTTGATACAAATATATATTTTGGAGTTGCCGGGTTAAATACTTTTCCGTACAACTTGTTTTTTATTCCATACTATGGGTTAGCTATAATTTCATTCTTTGGACATATATCAGCTATTCACGCATCAAAAATGAAAAAAGTCATTTTTGGAATGAATCCAACCTGGCAATCATACGCTATTCTTTTAATTGGCATTATATTTACCCTTATAACACTTTCAGGACTGACAAACATGTTTCAAGGAATAGAAATACCTCAAGAATATGGAGTCTTAATAGGGAAATGATCATTTTATATATTTAAAAACACTATCAACTACCCCATATAACATCAAATAATGAAGTATTCAATCATAGGAGCAGGAATCGGAGGGCTATCAATCGCATTAGCCTTCGAAAAATTAGGAATAGATTATCATATATATGAAAAATCACCTGTTTTAAATGAAGTAGGTGCAGGAATCTGGCTTGCTCCTAATGCATTACAAATTTTGGAATATCTTAATCTTTTAGAGGAAGTTAAGTCAACAGGAAACTCTATCGACAGAATCACAATCGGAAAAAGGGATCTCACTCCAATTTCTGATACGGACCAACAGTTCGTTAAAGAACATTTCGGCTACTCCTCAATTGCTATTCACAGGGCAAAACTTCAAAATTTATTATTCAATAAAATACCATCGAGTAAGATCACGCTTGGAAAAGGTTTCAAGTCATATGAAGAATTAGCAGATCAAAAGCTCAAAATTACTTTTGAAGATAATTCACAAGCAATCACTGATTTCATCATAGGTGCTGACGGTATTAAATCAAAGGTCAGAAATCAACTTTTCCCAGATAGCCAAATTAGATATACCGGCCAAACATGCTAGAGAGGTGTGACGGAAACACCAATTGATAATACATTTCAAAATAGAGGCTATGAACTTTGGGGAAATCAGGTTCGGTTTGGGCTTTCCAGAATTTCAGAAAATGAGACCTATTGGTTTGCTGTTGCATTAGACCAACCAAATCAGAAGGATAATCCTGATGAAATTCATAATAAACTTATACACATGTTTAAAGAATTTCATCCGGTAGTAAAGCAACTAATAACAAATACCCCAACTGAAAAAATACTCAGAAATGACATAATTGATTTAAAACCAATGAAATTTTGGTGGAAGAATAAAATATGTTTGATTGGTGATGCTGCACATGCTACTACTCCAAACATGGGACAAGGTGGCGCTCAGGCAATAGAAGATGCTTATTGTCTTAGTAGATTAATTGCTGAGGGTACGGTTAATAACCATTTTGGTGAATTTCAAGAGAAAAGATATTCAAAAGTAAATAAAATTGTCAATCAATCTTTTACAATAGGAAAGATGGCTCATATGAAATTTGGTAAGCCTATAAGAAACTTCCTTTTGAAAAACACACCGAATAAGATGATGGAAAAAATGATGCTGGAAATGTATTCAGTTGAGGATATAAAATAACGTATATAATTTGTATTTAAACCTTACTAACTAAACATCTGGAAAACTGATTTAATTTAAACACATAACTATTTTAATAATATTCTAATAAATAATTAATATTATTAAATTAACCTTTCGTAAAAATAGAAAGAACAATTTATTTAAACAGATTTGAACACTGATGTATTTATTCTATAAATTAATCATAAGCAGAACGGAACAATAAACTTAACTTAATCCTTTTTAGTTATTTATATTTACATTAGCCAACACTGATATTTAAATCTTTATATTTTAAGGTAAAAAAGTTAATTATAAATCTGGCTGGCTTTCTTATAGATTCCACATAATTTCTCCAAATAGTTTAATAATTACTGGATACCAGTAATATTCTTAAGTAAATATTGTAAAAAATTCCATTTACTTAAAAAGTTTATTATTTTAAGAAATAAACTAAGCAAGCATTATTTGCAACAAACATTTCCCACTAAATAAAAATTGTATGATAAAACATCTTACACATTACTTAAAGACAAGCAAAATCCTGAATTTCGGATTGTTTATGGCCTTTTTTTCTGTATTTTCTATGCAGTTGCAGGCACAAACCATGAAGGAGGTTACCGGGACTGTAATTGATTACAGGAATAATGAACCCATTATTGGTGCCAGTGTGCAAATAAAAGGAACAACGCGTGGAGCTGTAACAGATGAAAACGGTCGATTTACCGTAAAAGCTAGCGAAGATGAAGTACTGGTCATTTCATTTATTGGTTATGTAACTGAAGAAATCACAATTACAAGTCAATCAACATATAACGTTTCACTTTTAGAAGATATTTCTACACTACAGTCAGTAGTAGTTGTTGGTTCACGTGGTAGTCCCAGAACAGTTATTGAATCTCCGGTTCCGATTGATAATATCAATGCAGGTGCTTTAATGCAAAGTGGTCAGGTTAATATAGAACAAATGATCACATACCGGGTACCGTCATACAACTCATCAAACCAGGCTATTTCGGATGCAACTGCACACTTTGACCCATCTGAACTTAGAAACCTGGGACCATCAAGAACTCTTGTACTTGTAAATGGTAAAAGAAAGAACCAAAGTGCTCTTGTTTATGTAAACGACACTCCTGGAAAAGGTGAAGTTGGAGTTGACATGAAAAGTATTCCGGCTTCAGCAATTGAACGTGTTGAAGTATTAAGAGATGGTGCTGCAGCTCAGTATGGTTCTGATGCAATTGCAGGGGTAATTAACATTGTACTTAAAGACTATGATAAGGGTTCTGTAAATGTTTCTTCCGGTATTAGTCAGGAAGGTGATGGTTTCATGTATGACCTTGCATTAAATAAAGGGTTTAAACTAGGTGAAAATTCCTTTTTAAATATTACAGCAAATTATTCTCACCAAGATAAAACTAACAGGGCCGGAGAACCTGGCGCAGATGGCTTATTTGATGTGCCAGCTAATGATCCGACATGGGGCGACTGGTTAGCTGCCAATCCTGACCTGGGCATGACAATTGGTCAACCTGAATTTGACAAGCTATCATTTTTCGCCAATTATGGAACTTCATACTCAAATGGCAATGGTGAATTTTATGCTTTTGGTGGATATACCAAACGTGATGGAACTTCATTCGCCCTATATAGAGCTCCTTACTGGATCACTGATGATGCAGGATTATTAACCCCTCCTGGTCAGCCATATAATGGATTCCAGCCAACATTTGAAACAGATATAAATGATTATACATTTACAGTAGGTAACAGATATAAATTCGGCGAATGGAAAACAGATTTAAGTGTTACAACCGGAGGCAATGATGTTGCTTATACCATTGGTAATACTATCAACACTTCATTACTTCCAAATAGCCCTACCACTTTTGATGCCGGGGATTACAGGTTTGGATCAACTCTTGCAAACTTGGATATAGCAAGAACATTCAATGACAACTTTACTCTTTATTTCGGTACTGAAATAAGAAGAGAAGTTTTTGAAGTTGGTGCAGGTCAACCTGAATCTTATGAAGGTAGCGGTGCACAATCATTTCCGGGACTTCAGCCGTCAAATGAACTTAAGGAAAATAGAAATAATGTAGGTGTATATGCAGGATTTGATTGGGATGCTACTGATAACTTCTTGATTGGTGGTGCAGTTAGATATGAGAATTATTCTGACTTTGGTGGTAATGTATCCTGGAAGGTTAATGCCAGACAACTGTTTGCTGATGGAAATGGTGCAATCAGAGCTTCTGTCAGTACAGGTTTTAGAGCACCTTCTTTACATCAAATCTACCTAAGTAACATTCAAACAATTGTTACTGCAGGAACAGTATCAAACCAGGGAACTTTCAATAATGTAGACCCGGTAATTAGGTCATTGGGTGTTCCTGCTCTTGATGCAGAAACATCATTTAACATTTCTGCGGGTATTACATATCGATTCAATGATCATTTCTCAGTTTCTGCTGATTATTATAATATTAGTATCGATGACAGAGTATTATTTACCGGAGAAATCGGTCAAGATGATGATCCTGATACAACAAATCCGGTTGAACAAATCCTGGAAGATAATAATATTACAACACTTAAGTTTTTTGTTAACGCATTAGACACCAAAACTCAAGGTGTAGATATCATTGCTGATTACACAAATATTTATCTTGGTGAAGCTACTTTAGATTTGATTTTATCAATGAACTATAATAAAACTAGTATTGAAGGATCAATTGATGCTCCTGGAATTATTGGAGAAGTAGGCTATGATATCTTTAACAGAAAGGAACAATCAAGGGTAACTACAGCGCGTCCGAATACTAAAGTATTATTTGGTATGCACTTGGAAGCTGGTAAATTTGGAGCAACACTCAACAACACCTATTTTGGTGAGGTAACATGGCAACATGCTGATAATCCAAGTTTCGACCAGACTTTCTCAGGTAAAGTTATCACTGACCTAATCTTAGATTATGATATAATCAACAAGTTAAATTTAAGTCTTACTGTAAATAACTTGTTAGATGTTTATCCTGATGAAATAGATACAAAAGGAGATGTTGTAACTGACCTTGGAGGCAGATTTAAATACCCTTGGGAAGTTAACCAATTCGGATTTTTAGGTCGATTTTACAAAGTTGGCTTGAATTATAGATTTTAAAATAAATACAACTACATTTAAAGTCGTATCCAATGGATACGACTTTTTTTTGTTTAACTAATTTTATCTTTTTCGATTAAAGTTTAAAAACCATTACTATTTCACCGATACTAAAATACCTGTTCAATGAAAAATTTTATTCCTCTATTTATTTTTTTAGCATTATTTAGCTGTACCAAGAATACAGAGAATAATAGTTCAACTATCACTAATTCCGAGGTAATAATAATTGGGGCAATGAAAAATGTAATGCGAAAAGGTGAATTACATGGAAATATCTTTCTGGATACCCTCGCAAATAAAAATGGTCTGTATGGACTAGGTCCTGTAAGTTTTCTGACCGGTGAAATACTTGTGATAAATGGCGAAAGCTATGTCTCTCAAGTCACATCAGACACTACAATGAAGGTTCATAAAAGATATGACATTTCAGCACCATTCTTTGTCTATTCATATGTCTCAGATTGGAAAGAGGTTAAATTATCTACCAATGTAAAAACCATTAATGATCTTCAAGATTTCATAAAAGAATCTGCACCAATAAGTGATGAACCTTTTGTCTTCCAGCTAAAAGGAAAAGTTTCTAAAGCATTAATTCACATTCAAAACCTTCCAAAAGGAACAAAAGTTTCATCTCCTGAAGATGCTCATAAAGGACAGAAGAAATATACAATTTTAGATGAAGAGGCAGATATCATCGGTTTTTATTCTACACGTCATCAAGGTATTTTCACTCATCATGATTCCTATTTACATATGCATTTAATCACTAAAAATAAAACCAAAATGGGGCACCTTGATGAATTACAAATAGATAACATGACTCTATACTTGCCAAATTGATAT
Source organism: Marinigracilibium pacificum (assembly GCF_012926615.1). Taxonomy (GTDB): domain Bacteria; phylum Bacteroidota; class Bacteroidia; order Cytophagales; family Cyclobacteriaceae; genus Mangrovivirga; species Mangrovivirga pacifica. Next base: position 29,430 of record NZ_JABBNU010000015.1, read on the forward strand.
ATTTTACAGCTTTCTATTCAAAAGAGCAGAAAAAAATTTAAACTATTTCGTTTCGCTTATTGATTCTCTATAGGCAATTCCCCAGTTCGCCAAAGCATTAATTACCGGAGCCAATGTTTTTCCTTGTTCAGTAATTGAATACTCAACTGTAATGGGCTTGGTATCCATTATAGTTCTACTCACCAACTGATTCATTTCCAGATCCTGGAGCTCCTTTGAAAGCATTTTAGTTCCAATTCCATTAACCTCTCGTAATAAATCCATAAAACCCAACTTATCTCCTTCAATTAAGGTTCCTAAAATATGAAACTTCCATTTTCCTGATAGAATGCTCATCGAATCACTTATTGCTTGTATTCTCACTTTACAAATGGGAGAATTATTTACTACAGATCTTTTCTTCATCGACTCTTTTTATTGTTTGATATTACTCTACAAAAATTCATAATAGTTTCATAAAGGAAACCACTTTCTAAAAGGAAATGCATGCTAAAGATACATCACTTTCACATTACTTTTACAACAATAAAAAAGTAAATAATATGAAAAAATCAATCTTCAAAACTGCAATCATCATTACTATATCACTATTTATTTCATTAAACATAAGTGCCCAGTCGAACTCCACAAAGGAAATCGAGGTAGTAAATAAAATGTTTAATGCATTTGGGACGGGTGATATGAATGCGTTAACATCTACTGTTTCAGATTCTACAATTTGGACTTATCATGGCAGTAATTCTATACCCTATTCAGGCATTTTTAAAGGCAAAAAAGAAGTGACCAGGTTTATTAAAAGTATACATTCAAATGTCGAAATACTTGATTTTAAAATTGACCAGATCATATCAGAACGACAAACAGTTATTGTGCTAGGATCAGAAAAACAAAAAATTAAAAATAATGGTGAGATCCTAAAGCAAAATTGGGTTCAAATATATCAAGTTGAAAATGGGTTAATCACAAAAATGGATGAATACGCTAATACTGCATATTCTGAAAAGCTCTTTAATAAATGAAAACGATATCCATTACAATAATATTTATTATGCTTTGCACTCTTAGTTGCAATGGACAACAAGATAAAAATATGAATAATAAAAACCCGTTACTTTGTAATCCTGCAACAGGAATATGTGAAATGCCTGAAAATTCAAATCAAGATAAGATTGAAATGAAAAAGGCTGTAAATACAGTTAAAATAGTTTATTTCACCGATCCAATATGTTCTTCCTGCTGGGGTATAGAACCACAATTAAGAAAATTAAAGCTCGAATACGGAAGTAATATTGAAATAGAATATCGCATGGGTGGGTTATTACCCGATTGGAGTTACAATAGTGGCGGCATAAGTAAACCATCAGATGTTGCTCATCACTGGGATGAAGTAAGCCTTTATTATGATATGCCAATTGAAGGTGATATATGGCTAGAGGACCCTCTAGATTCTTCCTACCCACCTTCTATAGCTTTTAAAGCAGCTCAATTACAAAATCAGGAACAAGAATTATCATTTTTAAGAGAACTAAAAGAAATGGTTTTTATCCACAAAAAGAATATTTCTAAATGGATATACATTGAAGAAGCTGCAACTAAAGTCGGTTTAAATACAGAGCAGTTAAAATTTGATTACGAAAACAAGGCTAAAGAATTTTTTCAGAAAGATTTAAAATTGGCCAAAGACTCTGGTGTAAGAGGATTTCCAACATTATTCTTTTATGATACTGAGGGTAACAAAGAACCACTTTATGGCTTCAGACCTTATGAAAATTTTGAATTGGCTATTCAAAAAATATCACCAGGCATCAAAAAACATAATTACAGCAAAAATTGGAAATCAATATTCAATTATTACAACACTTTAACAACACGTGAATTCAGAGAAATTAGTGGAATATCGAAAAATGAAGCAGACAAGCTACTTAATGAATTAGCTAAAACAGGGGAAATAGATCAGTTTAGGATCAAAAACGGAACTTTATGGAAGTTAATTAACAACAGTCATTAGATATTAGTTAATCTAATCAAGGTAAAATAGATTATGAATTATCTATAATCAAATGAGGCCCGTAATATTTGGGCCTCTTTTGATTTCTAATAATCTTTTATATTTAAAATGCTTTATATTAAATCTTTGTCAAAACCGACAAAGTTCTTTCAATCTCATTATTATTTGAATCAGTAAATATTTGAGTAAACTCTAATTCTCCACAGGTATTAAGTAAACCCGAACCAGAAACAAACACCTCCTTTTGATTATAAACATAGGCAGTCTGTTTAGGTATGTTAACGTTGTACGTTACATCATCTACCTTGGTAATATATAATCTTATGTCAAACCCTTCAGCATATAAATTTTTAGCTACTAACTGATTTATGCCTTTTATCAAATTCACTTCGTAGGGTTGCGAGGCCTCTGAAAATTGGAAGCCATATACTCCTTCTAAAAAGTTTAATGAATATTCACAAAACTTTGATACCTCCAGACTAACTTCACTTCTCAAGTCGTTTTCACCCTCACTCCTAACAATTCTAAAAGCAATTTCAGATTTCTCAAATGGCTCTAAAATATCATACTCACTACTCACCTTTAATGACCCATATAATTCACCTGCAGGAACAGTTACCTCAGGATTAAAGTTAAAATCATCACCCAACACCAGGTCAGTCTTCTCATCAATAAGCTCTACTGTAAAAGTTCTTGGTGAAGGACTCACCTTCGTCAGATATAAAGGTAATTTAAAAGTATCCTCCGATGAACTAACATTAAATTTATACTTCTCTTTAGCGAAATGTGCAATGGAAGGACCTTTATAAAAATTATCATTTTCTTCACAAGAACCCATTGCACTAAGTACAAACAGGACAATAAATATTTTTATATACTTCATAATCTTAAAATCAATTTTGTGAATAACCAGGGTTTTGCTGAATATTCTCATTTGCAAAAATCTCTTCTTGTGGAATAGGTAGATTAAATCTGAAATTACCCGCCTCTAATGTGCAAGGAATTGCTCCACCACAATCTAATCCTGAACGCTCTATTGGCAACCCATTTCTTTTCAAATCAAAAAATCTATGTCCTTCAAATGCAAGTTCCTTTCTTCTTTCCAAAAGTATTTCTTGAAGTAATTGATCTTTATCTGAAATATTTTGAGGAACATATCCGTAAATTCTTTGAGACCTTAAACTATTTAAATCTTCATTTGCTTTAGCTAAATTTGAATTTATGGTTTTCAAATTTGCTTCTGCACGAATCAAGTACATTTCGGAAACTCTGAATACTTTAATGTCATTTTGAAATAACACACCATTACTACCCAGGTATTTAGCTACAATCTGCCTACCATCATTTAGCGTATAGAAACTTGAATAATATCGTATATCAACATTTGGGTTTATTACAGAAGTTATCTCATAAGATGGAGCGAAAAAGATATCTAGATTAGTTCCAGTCCAGATGGTTCCAATCTGAAAATTCTCAGAAGTTCTTTCCAGTTTAAAAATTACCTCATCAATACTTGCATCCTCCCAAATAGAAGTATAGTCATTAAAGGCACATAAATCCATATTTGCAATCACTATATTAGCTGCGTTAATAGCCCTGTCATAATTCTCGGCATATAAAGCTGCTCTTGCTTCCAAAGCCTTAATTGCATAGTAATTAAATCTGGAAACATTTCCTGAACTTACTGATTCAACTGTTGATGTTTCAAGCGCATCTTCAATATCCTTGAATAGTTTGTTGAAGAACTCAGGAATCAGTAATCTGGATGGCTTTAGTTTTATTTCCAATCCATCTGGACTTCCATTACCATTATTATCATCAAGGTCAATATACGGAACTGCCAAACCTGTAGAGCTATACTTTTCACCCATAGCTCTATACAAATCAAAATGTTTATGTGCTCTAAGCGCCAACATTTCAGATTTAAATTGATTTGACTCATCAACTGTAATAACTCCCTGAGCAATTAGACTTTCAATAGCATTAAGAACCCTGTTAGCTTGAGCAATAACACGATATGAATTATACCATAGATTGGCAGCCTCAGTGTTTGAAGTAACATAAGACCATGAATTCAGTTGAACACCCTGCCCTCGGTTAGTCGATGGCCTATAAACATCATCACTGGCTACTGAACTAAACTCAATAATATTTTCATCGGTTGCAAAACCATACGCAGCAATTACCCCAGCTTCAATATCGTCTAATGACTTAAAAGCTTCATCTCCTATAATTAAATCAGTTGGTTCTACATCTAAAATCCCTTCACATCCTGAAGAAATTACTAATAATAGCAGTAAGTATATATAATATCTTTTCATGTCAATAATCTTTAAAATTTCACGCTTAGTCCAACTGAATACACTTTTGAAGCAGGATATTCAAACGTGGCAATATTATTACCATCTTCAGGGTCAAATCCCGTGAATTCTGTCCATGTCATCAAATTTTGACCCTGGACATAGATATCAAGACCTTGAAATAATCCTTTCGTTTTTTCCAATAACTTTTCAGAGAAAGAATATGATAGTCTAACATTTCTCAATCTTAAAAATGATGCATCCTCAATATCTTTAGATGAAAACTGTCTTTCATACTCATAACTTTGAATTTCTGTGATATCACCTGGTTCTTTCCACATGGTGTTCATCTTTTTTGACAAGTTGAAGTTTACGAAATTCGGATTCTCACTGAAGAACAATTGATTATTATATCTGGAATATCCATGAGCAAAAGTGAAAAACGCATCAAGTTTAAGTCCTTTAAATGTCCATGCGGAGAAAAACCCACCAGTAATTGGAGGTTGTGAAGTACCAAAAACAGCCTTTGGACCAGCAGCATCATAATCGTTTGTTATTTCTCCATTTTGCCCAACATAAAGTGGCTCTCCATTTGAAGGATTAACACCGGCCCACTCTTGTATATAATGAGACCCAAGAGGTAGACCAACCTTCACAATACTAGTTCCAAATTCAAACTCACTTACTTGTCCAAGATCTAATATCTGGTTCTTATTGTATGCGATATTCCCTCCTAATGTCCATATAAATTCTCCAAATGTAACGATATCAGCATTTAAGGTAAATTCAATACCCTTATTACTCATCTTACCTTCATTACTTTCTATAGACTCAAATCCTGTAGTTCTGGAAAACTGATATTCAACAAATAGATCAGAAGTAATATTGTTGTAAAGATCAAGGCTACCATAAATCTTAGTATTTAAGAAACTAAAATCAATTCCAATATTAGTCTGATTAGATACTTCCCATTTTAAATCAGGATTCCCAGCTCCTAAAATTCCATTTCCTTGTAATGCACCATATGAAACTGATGTATATGTTGGTAATGACTGGAAATTTCCAATACCTGTCTGGTTACCTACTGTACCATAAGATGCCCTTACCTTTAATTCATCTATAATTTGTGAATTTTCTAAGAATGACTCTTTTTTCAAGCTCCATGAAGCACCTAATGACCAGAAAAGTGCAAATCGATTATTAGCTCCAAATCTTGAAGAACCATCTCTTCTGATACTCGCCTTTATGTTGTATTTGTCTTTAAAAGAATAATTACCTATGGCAAAAAGTGAATGCAATGAATTACTATTCTTTCCTCCTGATATTTGAGGAATTGATCCATCGGCAGATCCTGGTGTAATACCTTCTGGTGTTTCTGGTAATTTAGGGTTTATTCCAAAACCAACATATCCATAAGTATTTTGAGAATTTAAGTAAATCTCATGACCTAAGGTAAACTCAACGAAATGATCTGAAAAATCTTTACTGTAACCCAATAAATTGGTCCATATATAGCTGAAATTTTGAAACTGACTCTGGCCAAAGCTTCCAGTTCCGCCATCATAACTCTCAGGAGATATATACCTTTCAAAATTAGTTTGGGTATAATCAATTCCAAAAGTTGATTTAACATATAGTGGTTCTGCAATATTAAACTGACCAGAAGCGCTTAAAACTGATTTTATCTGATCATTTGTTCTGGTTCCCTCTTCAATAAACTCAAGAGTGTTTGGCCCAACCAATCCAGGTCCTGTATTGTAATCTCCAGATTCGTTATATGGTGAAACATATGGATTGGCTAAATAAACAGTTGCAAATGGGTTATTTGTTACAATTTGTCCTTCTGAAGGAATTACATTTGATTCACTATAACCAATCGAACTATTTAAATCAAATCTTAGTTTTTCAGAAACATTTGATGATAGATTCATTCTCAAAGTATATCTTTTCAGATCAGACTTCAATGCTTGTCCTTCCTGATCCAGATAAGCCAGTGAGGTATAGTATGTAGTTTTTTCATTTCCTCCACTAAAGGCAACTTCATGACTTTGAAGTTTACCGTTTCTTATAAATATATCTTTCCAGTTAGTATTTGTATTCTTATATTGATCAAGTACTAATTTATCGGTAGGGTTGTTTGGATCTAACTGACCAGCTGGCCCTCTTCCCATAAATTGTTCAAAAGCTATTTTTTCAGCAGAGTTCATCATCTCAAACTTCTCTCGTGCTTGTTGACTTACTCCATATTGCATTCTATAGGTAACACTCGAGGTATTCTTCTTACCATTTTTTGAGGTAATTACGATAACACCATTTGCTCCTCTTGAACCATAAATTGCTGTAGCTGAAGCATCTTTCAACACAGAGACACTTTCAAAATCATTTACGTTTAACGTTGAAAATTCTGTTGCCGAAATAGGAACGTTATCTAATATATATAGCGGTGTATTTCCCGCATTTATTGATCCTGATCCTCTTAATCTAACCGTAGCAGAAGATCCTGGCTGACCTGAACCTGAACTAATATAAAGACCTGCTGTTTTACCTTGAAGTACCTGATCAAAAGAAGGTATTGGAATATCCTCCATTTCTTTTGATTCAACAGTACCTACAGATCCTGACAACCTATCAAGCTTTTCATAGGTATAACCGGTAACAACTAATTCTGATAGAGATTGAATATCCGGATAAAGTGTAACGTCTAAAGTACTTTCTGTAGTGACACGGATTTCCTCTGTTAACATACCTACAAAAGAGTAAACTAGAATTGTATAGCCCGGAGGGAGTCCAATTGCATATTTACCATCCGCGTCGGTAACTGTACCTTTGGTTAAACCCCTCACAATAATATTGACACCTGGTATCGGTTCATTATTATGATCTGTTACCCGACCGGTAACCAGTTTATCCTGTCCAACTAAATCAAAGCTAATGATTAATAGAAGTGAAAAGGTTAAAATAAAAATTTTGTACATACGATAAAAAATTAAGGTGATAAGCTGATGCAAAAATCAAAACATAACACATGTATGATTTTCAGTCGAAAGTCACATTTATTGATTGAAAAAAGTCTAAAAATTAAAATCTAGCTTAAAATGAATCTTTTCATATTAAACTAATCACTAAAAAATATCCACAAAAACAGCACGAAAGTAATAATATTTTTAGTTATAATCAAAACATTAATAGAATATTACCATAAGGTTATCTGAAAAATCAAATTCACTGCTCAGTACTTTCATAGACCCTAACACAAAAAAACGATGTAATTTTTAAGCACAAAACATCAATTACAATAGAAAATTATTGAAAAACTCAATTTTACAACACACTTGTATTCATACAGAAATGCCATACTTCAAAAATTAAAAGTTTAAGGAAGATCCTATCCCCGTCCAACAAAAGACTTTTATAGAATATGTTTAATGAAGAGAATTAGAAAAGAACAATACCTAACAAAAAGAATCTAATAAATCTTTGAAGGGAATTAGAAGTTTAATATTAATCCAATAAACTTAAGACAAGTGACACTGAGGAGGTAAGGCTTTTTTTATCTGCTGCAATCTTCCCCACAACTTTAAGTCCGTTATAAATCGTAAATAATAATGAAGCTATTGACTTTAGATCTTTCCCTTTTGTTATCTGATTTGAATCTTCACCTTTCTTTAGGTACTCAAAAAATAAATTCTCAAATGAAGCTTTATTGGATTTAAGAATTGGCACAAGTTTATTATCAGATGGAACCAATTCTGTAGTAGTATTTACAACAAAACAACCTTTCCTATCTTCATCATTTACGGATTCTTCAATTGCATATTCAAAAAGTTTCCTCAACCCTTCTTTTACATCCGGTTGACTTTCAAGAAATGATTTAACACGCTCGATATTTTTAGATCTATACAGTGCAAATGATTCTTTAAAAAGATTCTCCTTTCCTCCATAGGTATCATACAAACTAGATCGGCTTATTCCTAAGTGATCAACAAGATCTTGCATAGAAGTAGCAGCAAATCCTTTTTGCCAGAATAATTCTATCGCCTTTTCTAGTACTAAGTCCTGATCAAAATTCTTTTTCCTGGTCATCTTTTATAAAATCAAAAGAGGGCATAAATCGCCCTCTTAAAATTAAATATACGGAACGATTGTTCCAATTTTTGGTATAATAATTAGCCAAGAACAGGATTAATATTAATCCCGCCATCAACATTAATTTCGGAACCATTAATAAATTTGGCATCATCGGAAGATATAAATACCACTAAATTTGCAACGTCTTCCGGAGTCCCGAAGGTTTTTAATGGAACTCTGTCTTGCATTGCTTGAGCAAATCCATCCAACTGTTCTTCAGCCATTCCTGTCTTTCCATAAATCGGAGTATTTATTGGACCTGGATTAATTATGTTTACTCTGATTTTTCTTTCAGCCAATTCTGTTGCCGCTGATCTGGCATAAGCATTTAGAGCTGCTTTGGTAGCACTATAAATTGATGAGTTAGCCATTCCTGTATTAGCCAGGATCGATGATAATGCAAGAATTGATCCGCCTTCAGGTATTAATGGCAGAAACTTTTCAATAGTGTATACCGCTCCTTTGAAATTTATTCCAACCTGCTGATCAAACATTTCTTCAGGTGTTTGACCAACCGGTGATCCGAAAAACACCCCTGCATTTACAAAGAGTATATCCACCTTACCAAATTTTTCTTTCACTGCTATTGAAGCTTTATCTAAAGCAGATACATCAAGTACATCTGCTACTAAGCCAGTTGCTCCAATTTCATTAGCAGATTTACGTATTCTATCTTCTGACCTACCTATAATTACTACTTCAGCTCCAAGTGACTTATATTTTTTTGCTGTTTCGTATCCTATTCCGCTATTACCACCTGTGATAACTACTACTTTTCCATTAAATGATTTCATTGTTCTTATGTTTTATACTTTTTATTGGAATGTTCATTCCAATTATACATTTATTGGAACGATCGTTCCATTATAAGGTTACAAAAGATTAACTAATCTGCTATATACAACGATTACTAATTAAGGAAATCAATTCAAAAGACATAAATCCAATAAAATAACTAACCCAAATTGAGGTATTTTAAATACTGAATATCAATACTTTATATTTTTAAGTATAAATTAAATTTCATATTACCCTAACACCCAAATACAATGAAAAATTTATATATAATTATTACCACCATTTTAACATTTTATAATGTTAGTGCACAAAATTCAATTCCTTTAGACTTAAAACATTGGGATATAAATGCTAAAAATCATCAGTTTGAATTCTATAAAGGAAAGAATGCTCTATTAATAGATCAAGGCTTGGCTATATTAAAGGATTCCACTTTTAGAAATGGCACAATTGAATTTGACGTTTTCATTTCTGAAGAGAGATCATTTCCTGGAATTCGTTTTCGAATCACAGATAGCTTAAATATGGAATCATTTTATCTCAGGTCACATCTATCTGGAAAACCCGATGGAAACCAGGCGGCACCGGTTATCAATGGCATTACCGCCTGGCAATTCTATTTTGGTCCTGCTTATTCTAGCCCTACCGAATATAAATACGATGATTGGAATCATGTAAAAATGGTAATTAACGAAAGTAAAGCTCAAGTATTTTTTAATTATAATAAAGATGCTCAATTATGCTGGAATCTTGTCCACACTCCAAAAGAGGGACAAATAGCAATTGGAGGAAGCTTTGCACCTGCCTATTACGCAGACATTAAAATCAATAAAAATCTAACTGATATTAAAAATTTTAAAGTTGAAGAACGTCAACCAGTAGAAGGAATAATAAATAAATGGACAATATCCGACAAATTTGAGGAAAGCAAATTAAATGACATTTTGAATATTAGTGAAACTATAAAAGAAAGATCATGGAATAAAAGAATTTATGTAGAAGAAAAAACAGCAGCAAACATATCAAGAGAAGTAGTTCTAAATGATGATAACCCAGGGAACACAGTATTCGCCAGGCTTACAATTGATTCAGATAAAGACATGATGAAACTTTTTGATTTTGGGTATAGTGATCGGGTAGTAGTAATATTAAACGGTGTACCTATTTATAAAGGAAATAATAAATGGCAATCTAGAGATTATAGATATTTAGGTACAATAGGCATATTTGATTCAGTTTATTTACCGTTAAAAAAGGGAGAAAACACCTTATTGCTTGCTGTTTCAGAAGATTTTGGTGGTTGGCTAATAACCGGTCGATTTGAAAATTATGATGGAATAGCTATTAAATAACACAACCTCTTTAATAATCAATTTACTAAAATAAAAAATGAAACACCTTTCAATTTATGTGCTATAACAAGCTCTTTATCTGTTCAATTAAGTACATATATGTTATATTAACCAACAAATAATTCCAAGCTAATACAAAAAATATGACTACAACTGCCAAACATGATGAAAAAGTAGCCAACATGAGTTTTGCTTCTGTCTATCCACACTATATTACTAAAGTAGAAAAGAAAGGCAGAACCATTGAAGAGTTACACCAAGTCATAGAATGGTTAACAGGTTTTGATGAAGAAAAGTTAAATAAACTGGTAGCAGATAAGACAACCTTCAAGGATTTTTTTGATCAGGCAACTTTGAACCCAAATGCCCCATTAATAAAAGGAGTGATATGTGGTTACCGCATAGAAGAAATTGAAAATCCGACCACCAGGCAAGTCAGGTATCTTGACAAGCTGGTAGATGAACTAGCAAAAGGCAGAAAAATGGAAAAGATTTTGAGAACCAACTGATATCAAATCAATTACAACAAGGGTTCATAATTCATTAACTTTTTATATTAAGAATCTAATTAATTTACAAAACTACAATTCACAACCTACGTTGATCAACTAAAACAATCAACTAAAAGATACTATGAAAGCACTAACATTTTCTGAGTTTGGTGAAGCAGATGTTCTAAAATATATAGAGGTGCCAGACCCTGAAATTAGTGAGAATGAAATTTTAATTAAGAATAAAGCAATTGGATTAAACTTTGCTGATATATACAGAAGGAAAGGGAATTATCATTTAAAAGGCACCCCGCCATTTATTGCTGGTTATGAAGGTGCCGGAACAGTTATAAAATCAAATTCGGATAAGTTTAAAATTGGAGATAATATAGCATATACAGATGTTCCGTTTGCAAATGCCGAATTAATTAGCATACCCGAAGCACATGCAATCCCTATCCCCGAAAATGTTGATTTCAACCTGGCTTCATCAGCATTACTTCAAGGGTTAACTGCACAATATCTGGCCAATAATAGTTATTATGTTACCAAGGATGATACTGTATTAATCCATGCTGCATCTGGGGGTGTCGGGCAGATCCTGACCCAGTTTTGTAAATTAAAAGGCGCCACAGTAATAGGCCTTACAAGAAGTGAAGACAAACTTGAAACCATTTTTAGCTGTAAGGCTGATTATGCTATTTTACTGGATTCAAACTGGAAAACAAAAGTAATAGAAATTACCAACAACATAGGTGTAGATGTTGTTTACGATAGTGTTGGTTCAACACTTATGGATAGTTTTGATGTCACTAAAGATTGTGGAAGTGTAGTGTTCTATGGCATGAGTGGCGGAGACCCGGCTCCAGTAGATCCAAGAATGCTCATGGATACTAGTAAATCTTTAATTGGCGGGGACCTTTGGTCGTATCTGGTTAATGAAGAAGAACGAAGATCACGTGCAAATAATCTGTTTGACTTGATTTCTAAAGGTCAAATTACAATAAAAGAGCCTGTTAAATTTAAATTATCAGAAGGTAAGAAAGCGCATGAATACCTCGAAAGCGGCAAAAGTTCCAGCAAGGTAATTCTTATTCCCGATAGCATTTAATAGTTCTAGAATATTAAAAATATAAAGCACCTTTTGTTATCCGGAAGGTGCTTTAGTATATAAAGAAACATAATCAATATCCATCTAAGCCTTTTAAAAACTATTTACTACTAAACACCTATAAAAAAAGTCCTTAGGCAATTAAATATTATTTGCAATTAATCTTTGAAGCTACATATGAAGGAATGAAATTACGGCTGAATTAACCTTATCAACCAATTTATCAAGATGAACATTAACATTTCAGACACCCGAAATATTGAAAAACAACAAATAATTGATCTTTACAAAGCAAACAAATGGAGTTCGGCAGAAAAACCAGACAAGCTATATAATGCTTTAATAAATTCGCATTCTCTGATATCAGCCTGGATAGATGATCGATTAGTTGGTCTTGGCAATGCCATTTCAGACGGGCACCTCGTTGTATACTACCCTCATTTATTAGTTCACCCTGATTTTCATGGAAAAGGAATTGGTGGGCAGATTATGGAAAAGATGCACGAAATATATGGTGATTACCATATGCAAATGCTAACTGCTGATGGAGAAGCAATACATTTTTATGAAAAAAATGGTTTTAGCCGAGCTGGTAAAACTGAACCTATGTGGAAGTATAGTGGTAATGAGCATTAAAACTTAATCACTTTTAAAACAGATAATAAAAAAGGCCTTCATTTGAAGGCCCTTCTTTTTAGGTTATTTATACAAATCCGGAAATTTCTTCGGATCGAATTCATTCATCATTTTATATACTGTTTCAAAAACAGTTTCAGTATTTGGCTTACTGAAGTAATCTCCGTCAGAGCTATATGCTGGCCTGTGTTCTTTAGCAGTGATTGTCATCGGCTTAGAGTCCAGATATTTATATCCATTTTGCTCCTCTAATACCTTCTGCATCATAAATGCTGTTGCACCACCTGGAACATCTTCATCCGCAAAAATCACTCTGTTTGTTTTCTTGATTCTATCTACAATAGTGTGATTTATATCAAATGGAATCAATGACTGAACATCAATTACCTCCACAGAAATACCAAATTCTTCAAGTTGTTCAGCAGCTTCCATTACTATTCGACACATCGAACCATATGTTACAACTGTAACGTCAGACCCTTCTCTGATTACTTCCGGCACGCCTAATGGAGTAGTGAACTCATCTATATTTGAAGGAAGCTTTTCTTTTAACCTGTACCCATTTAGACACTCAATAATCATTGCAGTATCATCCGACTGAAGCATTGTATTATAAAATCCAGCTGCCTTAGTCATGTCTCTTGGCACAAGAATGTATATTCCTCTTAAACTGTGCAGTAAAGCTCCCATAGGAGATCCTGAATGCCAAACACCTTCAAGACGGTGACCTCTTGTTCTAATTATTACAGGAGCTTTTTGACCACCTTTTGTTCTATATTGAAGGTTTGAAAGATCATCGGCCATGATCTGTAATGCATAATATATATAATCAAGATACTGAATTTCAGCAATTGGCTTTAACCCTCTGATTGCAGCACCAATACCTTGACCAAGAATTGTAGCTTCTCTTATACCTGTATCAGTAACTCTTAATACACCATGCTTCTCCTGAAGACCAGCAAATGCCTGGTTAACGTCACCGATAAAACCTACGTCCTCACCAAAAGCAAAAACTCTTGGATCCTTAGTCAGGTTAGCATCAAAACAAGCTTGCAATACCTCTCTACCATCAACTAATTTGCTATTTTCATCAAATACAGGATCAATCTCAGGTACATTTAGCGCAGCTTCATCTGATTGAGAATATAAATGACTGCTATAACGGTCATTATTTAACTCCTCTTCTCTTTTTAGCCAACCTAATAAGTTAGATTTAGCAGTAGAATTCTCATTTGCAAGGTATCTTAACGCCTTTTTAACAGCCCTGAAAGAATCCATTCTTATCGGGTTTAACGTTTCTTTTAGGTCCTTAGCAATTTCAAGTATCTGCTTTTTATTAGTTGAAGACTCAGCTGTAGCCTTAATTAATTCAACTGCCTCTGCATGAACGTCTGCAATTGAACCATTAAACTCTTTCCAGGCATTATTTTTTGCTGTTTTAGCTTCATTTTTAGCTTCTTTCTCGAGCTCTTCAAGTTTAGCCTCATCAGCAATTCCTTCCTCAAGAATCCACTGACGCATCTTTAATAAACAATCGTGCTCTTTTTCCCACTCAAGTCTTTCAGCACTTTTGTAACGTTCATGAGAACCTGAAGTCGAGTGTCCTTGAGGTTGAGTAATCTCAACAACATGAACCATTACAGGAACATGTTCTTTTCTACACACCTCTTCAGCTTTTCGATATGTCTTTATCAATTCAGCATAATCCCAACCATTAACGGTAAAGATTTCATAGCCCTTTTCATTTTTATTTCTCTGGAATCCGGCTAATGCTTTTGAAATATTTTCTTTAGTTGTATGATAGCTTTTAGGAACACTGATACCATATTCATCATCCCAGATAGAAATCATCATTGGAACCTGTAAAACACCTGCAGCATTGATTGTTTCAAAAAACAACCCTTCTGAAGTCGACGCATTACCAATTGTACCAAAAGCTATTTCATTTCCATTATTAGAAAACTGAGTAAACTTATGTAGATCCTTATTCTCCCTGTATAATTTAGAGGCATAGCCTAATCCCACTAGTCGAGGCATTTGACCTGCTGTAGGAGAAATATCAGACACACTATTATATTCTTCAGCTACATTTTTGAATTTACCATTCTCATCCAGCATCCGTGTTCCGAAGTGACCATTCATTAAACGACCGGCACTAGCAGGTTCAGCATCAACATCTGTATGAGCATATAACTGAGCAAAGTACTCCTGAATTGTAAGTTCACCGATTGCAAACATAAAAGTTTGATCTCGATAATAACCTGACCTGTAATCACCTCTCTTGAATACTTTGGCCATTGCGATCTGAGGAATTTCCTTACCATCGCCAAAGATTCCAAATTTAGCTTTGCCCATAAACACCTCTTTACGGCCTAATAAACTGGCTTCGCGGCTGGCAACAGCTAATTTGTAATCCTGTAATACTTCTTTATTGGATAATTTCAAAGTTTTCAATGGGGTCTCTGATTTTGTAACTTCCATATAATGTGTTTATTGAGATGGAAAATCATTTTTGGGCATTTCAAAAATACTTAAAAATCAGGGGGTTTCAAAGTTTAGAGAAGGTCATAAATCATCATAAATTCATAATATTTCACAAGTAAAGACACAAATATAGCTCTGTAATTATAATAAAGACCTGATACTTACAGAATTATATTTAATAAAACCTGATTTTATCAGAATAAAATTTTTATTTTAAAAAATCAACAAAATCTAATCAAACGGATTAATCCGTAAACTTCTTTTTTCCCTTATAAACTGAATTTTAGGCCACTAAAGTGCTAGTAATTTAGAAGTGCTTACTATATTTGCAAGCACTTATATAAACAACATTATTATGATTATCAGTGTCCCAAAAGAGATAAAAAACAACGAAAACAGGGTTGCTCTTACCCCTGCTGGTGTAAAAGAACTAGTAAAGAGAGGTCACGAAGTTCACGTGCAGCAATCTGCTGGTGAAGGTAGTGGATTCAGTGATGATCTTTACGTTCAGGCTGGAGCGATTATGGAGCCTACAATTGAAGCTACATATGCTATAGGTGAAATGATCATGAAAGTTAAAGAACCAATTGAGCCTGAGTATGGCTTAATTAAAGAAGATCAGCTTGTATTTACTTACTTCCACTTTGCTTCTTCTGAACCTTTAACAAAGGCAATGATCAAAAGTAAAAGTATTTGTCTTGCTTACGAAACAGTTGAAAAAGCAGACAGAAGTTTACCACTTTTGATCCCAATGTCTGAAGTTGCTGGTCGTATGGCTATTCAGGAAGGTGCTAAGTACCTTGAAAAACCACTTAAGGGAAGAGGTATTCTTTTGGGCGGTGTTCCGGGAGTAAGACCTGGTAAAGTATTAATCCTTGGAGGTGGTATTGTTGGTACAAACTCTGCTAAAATGGCAGCTGGTCTTGGTGCTGATGTTACTATCATGGATGTTAATCTTGGTAGATTAAGATATCTTGATGATATTATGCCTGCTAACGTTAATACAATGATGTCTAACGAATATAATGTTCGTGAGATGATCAAAACTCACGATTTGATCGTTGGTGCAGTATTAATCCCAGGTGCTAAAGCTCCAAAGCTTATTACAAGAGATATGCTTAAAGAAATGCGTCCTGGAACTGTTCTAGTTGACGTTGCTGTTGATCAGGGAGGTTGTATCGAAACTTGCGAGCCTACTACTCACGAAAATCCAACATTTATCATTGATGATGTTGTTCATTACTGTGTAGCTAACATGCCAGGTGCCGTGCCTTACACTTCAACTCTTGCTCTAACAAATGCTACTCTTCCTTACGCTATAGAACTTGCTAATAAAGGATGGGAAATTGCATGTCGTGATAACAAAGAGCTTGAATTAGGTCTAAATGTTATCAAAGGTGAGATCGTTTATAAATCAGTAGCTGATGCTTTTGATCTTCCTTACACTAATGTAGATAAGTTTCTTAACTAAGAAATAAGTATAATTAAAGAAAAACCGAAGCCTAACAGCTTCGGTTTTTTTATTTGTATTTAGGAAATCCTCCAAATGGTTCATAATGTCCTCCCTCCTGTTTAAAACATAAATGAACCAACCCATTGGTTAGCATTAAATATTTTGCTCGTATGGTATGATTATACATAACTGCCTGCTCAAATACAGTCCTGTCAATTTTAACATCCGAAGCTTTACATTCTACAAGCATAAATGGGTCACTTCCTTTATAAATTATAATATCCGATCTTTTTTGCCTGACATTTACCATTAAGCCACCCTCGATATTTATTAATGAAGCCGGATAATCCATATCATGAATCAAATATCTGATAAAACTTTGTCGTACATATTCTTCCGGAGTCAAGACAAGAAATTTCTTTCTGACAATATCCCAGATAAACTCCTTCCCACTTTCCCTTTTAGTTTTTATATTGTACTCCGGTAAATTAAGCTTATTCATCAACCAACTTTTTTATAATGCGAAATAAATATATAATTCTTTATCGAACTATTTTTCTATTGACTTTGACCGTCTGCTTTTCGTGCAGTTCCCCAAAAGAAGCTGATCTTATTGTCCATAATGGTATAATTTATACTGTTGATGAAGATTTTTCAACAGTCGAGGCTATGGCCATAAAAGATGGGAAAATTATTGAAACAGGAAATAGCATTGATATCCTTGCAAATTACAAATCTGAATCCACAACAGATCTTGAAGGTAAAAGTGTGGTGCCAGGACTAATTGATGGTCATGCACATTTTTTCAGATACGGACTTGGCTTAGTTAATGCAGACCTGACAGGAACTAGCTCTAAAACAGAAATTTTAGAAAGATTAGTAGCACACCGTGAATCATACCCTAACAACCCATGGATTATTGGCCGTGGCTGGGATCAAAATGACTGGGAAGAAAAGGAGTTTCCTTCAAGGTTAGATCTTGATAGTTTGTTTCCTGATGTTCCAGTTTACTTGATTCGAATAGATGGTCATGCTGCCTGGGTAAACACAGCTGCCATTAGTCAGGCTGATATAACTCCGGACAATAGTGAAATCAAAGTTGATGGCGGAGATATTTTGCGTAATGAAGACGGTATTCAGGGCATCTTTGTTGACAACGCTATGGATCTGATAAACAGACATATTCCAGATGCTTCCGAAGTCCAGCAAAAGGAAGCCTTATTCCAAGCTCAGAAAAACTGCTTTGAAGTAGGATTAACAACCGTTGTTGATGCTGGTCTTGATAAGGAAACAATTGATCTAATTGATGAAATGCAGAAATCTGATTACCTGAAGATAAGAATCTACGCAATGTTGAACCCTACTCCTTCTAATAAAGAGTATTACTTCAAAAACGGTCCATATTTCACAGATTTCTTAACAGTTACTTCTTTTAAAATATATTCTGACGGAGCCCTTGGAAGCAGAGGTGCTTGCTTGATTGAACCCTATGCCGATAAACCTGACCAAACAGGATTTTTACTTCAGAATATTGAGTACTTTGATGAAACCGCTAAAGAGATGCTTAAGTATGGTTTCCAAATGAATACACATTGCATTGGAGATTCATCAAACAGGGCTTTGTTAAATATATATGCCAAATGTCTCGAGCCAGGAAATAACAAAAGGTGGCGAATTGAACATGCACAAATTATAAATGAAAGTGACCTCTCTACATTTGGAGAATACAATATTATTCCGTCCGTTCAACCTACCCATGCTACATCTGATATGTACTGGGCAGATGAAAGACTTGGAGATGAGAGAATTAAAGATGCTTATATATTTAAAGAGTTACTAGATCAGAATGGATACATAGCACTTGGAAGTGACTTCCCTGTTGAAGACATTAATCCTTTACTTGGATTTTATGCTGCAGTAGCAAGAAAAGACCTTAAAGGTTATCCGGATAGCGGATTTCAGAAGGAAAACGCCCTTACAAGAGAAGAAACCCTTAGAGGCATGACTATTTGGGCAGCAAAAGCAAACTTTGAAGAAGAGAAAAAAGGATCACTTGAAAAAGGAAAATTTGCTGACTTTATTGTTTTAGAGAAAGACATCATGAAAATTCCCGAAGATGAAATCCCTGGCACAAAAGTACTGCAGACCTATGTTGGTGGAGAGCAAGTGTACAATAGAAAATAAATTGAACAATAAAGCCGGATTTTATTAATATCTGGCTTTTTCTCTAAAGATCAGATGTAATAGTAAGGTTGATGTAGTCATTTGACGCTAACCAATACTTAAAAATCATTTATTCTTTATAGCCCAGAATATTTTACAACAACTATTTATAATAACAACATAAACGAATTAATCATATATTATAAACACAAAACCATGAATTAAATAAATAGGATCTTTTTCAATTTGCCAAATCAATAAACTTTTACGATTTTAACTTTAAGCAATTAAAAATTCCGGTTGAATAAATACCAAATACAAAAGTTCTGCATACTTTTGTTGCCTGTAAAACAAGTGTATAAACATAAATAATGATCCCAATACCCTATCAACCCTATATAGTATTTCTAGCAATAGTGTTTATGTTTATTGCGATATACAGAAACTGGCTTCGACCGGTTGTTGCTTTTGCATATACTATCATATTTTTTGTAATAACCGGAATTATAACCGCACCAACTGTCATCAAGGGATTATCTAATGATAAAATCGCTAGTATCATTTTGATTATTCTGATAACTACAGGCATAAGGAAAAACTTCAATATTGAAATAATTTTCAATAACTTATTTAAAGACGGGATTTCTTACCGAAGTTTTCTTTTCAAAATGATGTCTCAGGTTGCATTCCTGTCAAGCTTCGTTAATAACACTCCAGTAGTTGCTCTGATGACTCCGTATGTTATCAAATGGGGAAAGAAAAATAAAATCGCTCCTTCGAAATTATTGATACCGATGTCATTTTCTACCATAATGGGTGGAATGATAACCATTATAGGTACCTCCACAACTTTATTATTAATAGGGTTTCTCCAAAAAAGTAATGAACCATTACTGAGATCAACGGACCTGCTAATCATTGGACTTTCAATAACGATAATAGGTGTTATTTTCCTTACTTTTTTTTCAAATAAGCTATTGCCAAACTATAAAGATCTGGTTGACAGCTTTAAAGAAAAGCAAAGAGAGTATTTAATTGAGACCAAAGTAAAAAGAAATTCAGAATACTTAGGAAAAAGCATTGTTAAAGCCGGATTAAGAAACATGAAAGGAGTTTTCCTGGTAGAAATTATCAGAGAAAATAAAAAAATATCCCCTGTTGAACCTGAGGAAGTCATTATGAAAGAAGACATCCTCATATTTGCAGGTAACACTGAATATATAATCGATCTTGCAAAAAGTAATAACGGGTTAAAGCTTCCTCAGGATGACCTATATTCTGTTGAAGAAGAAATAGAAGTAACTGAATGTGTTGTCAGTAATTATAGCAGTATGGTAGGAAAAACTGTCAAGGAAGTTAGCTTCAGAAACAGATATGATGCAGCTGTAGTTGCTATTCACAGACAAGGTCACAAACTAAGTGGTAAAATAGGTGATATTCCATTACAGGCCGGAGATGTATTACTACTATTCAGTGGTAGTGATTTTAAAGAAAGGGTTGAATTATACCGAGATCTGTTTATCATTTCATCAACAAGAGAAACTGTTCAAAATGACAACAAAAAATTCTGGGTATTAGGAGCAATTGGGACACTAATAGCATTTTTATTAATCTGGGGTGAAATTTCTCTCTTCACATCACTTTTGATCATCTTTTCAATTTTAGTCGGGTCAAAAATGCTCACTTTACAGGATGTAAAAAGGGAACTTGACCTTAACATGGTTGCTATTTTAGTGATGAGTATTGCACTTGGAGAAGCAGTCTCAAACTCTGGTGCTGGAAATATTATGGCAAATTTTATGATTGAGTATCTAATGGACTTTGGTACATTAGCAATTCTTGCTGGTTTAATGTTAGCCTGTACAATCCTGACTAATGTAGTTTTCAATGCTGCTGCAGTTTCAGTAGCTTTTCCAATAGCCTATGAAGTAAGTCAGCAATTAGAAGTGCCTGGAATGCCTTTTTACTTGGGTATTGCATTCTCAGCTTCCTGTGCATTTTTAACTCCAATCAGTTACCAAACTCACCTAATTATTTTTGGTCCGGGAGGATATCAGTTTAAAGATTTCTTTAAGGTTGGTTTACCCGTTACTATTTTATATCTGACTATTTCCTTTTTCTTAATTATTTATCTTTATCCACAGATTATATAATTTCGAAATACAACAAACTTTTTGAGTTATTATGTTTACCCATTGTTAAAAATTAATTTCAGTGGAGATTTCATAAATCAAATTCAATCATAAATTTTAAGCATTATTATAATGAGATTTTTCAAAGAAATAACCTTTCTTTTTACAGTACTAATTATTGTAATTAGCTGTAATAATGAATCAAACGAACAGGAACTGGTTTCTTATTCCGAAGAAGAAATCAAAAAAGAATCTGAAAAGGCAAATCATTTTTTTGATTCTGTATTTGACGCCTCGGTAAACCGTAGCCCTATTTACCAAAGTTATCTGGGGATTAAAAAGGATTATGATAAGTGGGATGACATCTCTGATGAACAAACACAGAAAGAGTTAGAAATAACTAAAAAAGAGCTACAATATTTACTCGATAACATCAATCCTGATGCATTAGATAAACAAACCGGAATTAGCTATAAGCTATTTAAAGAATCAGCTGAAAATGAAATTGAAGATTTCAAGTGGCGATTCCATAATTACCCGGTAAATCAAATGTTTGGCTTACACTCTCAAGTCCCTGCTATGCTAATTAATATACATCAGGTGAGTGACTCAAGTGATGCTGCGGCATACATTTCCAGACTAGAAGGAATCAATTCATTATTTGATCAGTTAATTAAAAACCTTGAGATAAGAGAAGAAAAAGGTATAGTGCCACCAAAATTTGTCTTCACGAAGGTAATTGAAGATTGTGAGAACATAATTAAAGGTGCTCCTTTTGATACCGATCAACCGAGTACTTTGCTTAACGATATAACTAAAAAAGTTAATGCATTGAACATTTTTGATGAATCAAAATCAGCATTAATTAAAGCAGCTGAAAAGGAACTCATTGAATCTGTTCAACCTGCCTATGTTAATCTTCTTTCATTCCTAAAAGAACAGCAAGAAAGAGCTACAAACGAAGACGGAATCTGGAAATGGCCTAATGGCTCTGAATATTATAATATAGCATTAAAAAGAACAACCACAACAGACCTTACCAGTGATGAAATTCATGAAATCGGGCTTAAAGAAGTTGATCGAATTCACAGTGAGATGCGAGAAATCATGAAAAAAGTCGGATTTGAAGGTACTCTCCAGGAGTTTTTCACATTCCTTAAAACGGATGATCAGTTTTATTATGCAAACACTGATCAAGGAAAGGAAGAGTATATGGATAGTGCCAAGTCTATTATTGACAACATGGAAAGCAGACTTGATGAGTTATTTATTACAAAACCTAAAGCCAGAATTCAAGTAAAGAGAGTAGAGAAATTCAGAGAGAATTCTGCAGGTAAAGCATTTTATCAGGCACCGGCACCTGATGGATCAAGACCAGGAACTTACTATGCTAACCTGGCAAATAGTAAAAATATGCCAAAATTCGAAATGGAGGCACTAGCATACCATGAAGGAATTCCTGGTCATCATATGGACAGAACTATCGCCCAGGAACTAAGCAACATTCCAAAATTCAGAAAATTTGGCGGATATACTGCATATGTTGAAGGTTGGGGGCTATACAGTGAGTTTATTCCAAAAGAAATGGGACTATATGAAAATCCATATTCTGATTACGGTAGATTAGCTATGGAACTTTGGAGAGCATGCAGACTTGTTGTAGATACAGGTATTCATTCCAAAAAATGGACCCGTGAACAAGGTATTGAATATTACTTGACAAATACCTCAGGAAGTGAAAGAGAATGTGAAAGAATGGTTGAAAGACATATTGTTATGCCTTCTCAAGCAACTGCATATAAAATCGGAATGCTTGAAATATTACGTTTACGAGAAAAAGCTCAAACTGAACTGGGAGACAAATTCGACATTAAGGAATTCCATGAAGTAGTATTAACAAATGGTGCAGTTCCATTAAATGTACTTAGTGATTTAGTTGAAGATTATATCGCTAATGTTAAAACGAAGTTATCTAGATCTTAATAGCGAATTCCATTATTTAACTGTGAATTAGTCTATTGACTCATCTTTAATTATTCGTAAATAAGAGTAAGCTTACTCAGTTAGAAATAATTAAAACAAAAAAAGGCAGGTCTGAGACCTGCCTTTATCATTTTCCTACACTCAATTATTTCTTTTTTAGCAATATTTCCACCTGAGTGAAATCATATGCAGCATCAAGAAATTTAGTCATATCAGTCCATTTTTCCTTAGGGAAGTAGTTATCAGAATAGTACTTAGTTGTTGAAATTTTCAATTGATTTCCAGAAACTGTTGCTTCACTAACAAAACCACCTGTTTCATTTTCAACATTCTTGTTTAATTTATCAATCCCATCTACCACATATCCATCGGGAATATTCAAAGTGACATTATAGTTATATGAACGTGCATAAGGTTGATAGATGTCATAATCACGTTTTCTTTCTTCTTCAGTAAGATCAACCTGACCTTCAATAAACTTACCAATTGAAACCAGATAGTTTTTACCAACCCTTTTTATAACACCACTCAGCTCAGATTCAAAACTATATACAAATTCAGGTGCGTCATCATATCTACCTGTTTGAACTATCTTACGACTATTAGCATTTTCAACTGTAAAATCAAGATCATTATCAACTATAGTTTTTAATACATCATTAAATTCATCATCTCTTTTTTCAAGATACTCTTCTTTTACAATCAGCATCTTTTCTTTATCCTTTCGTCCTAAGTTTATAAAACTTTCTCCAACATCAAACCTGTTTTTTTCCTCATCAATGTAATCGTAATAATCCATTACATATTTTTGATAAAAATGCTTTCCTAAACCTTTTATCGATTTTTGAGTAATAATTCGGGTTTTATCTTCATTCAGATCTTCTAAAAAAATCTCACTATCTGACCTGGTATGGTTCTCATCAAAAGTCATCTTAGGCATTGTAATCTTCTCTGATTCAAGGTAATACAAATTTTCATTCATATCATAGCTATATGCTTCAACTCCCTGAAGATCTTCAGGAATAGTTGTCGGAGTCGAAAAGTTAGAAATATTACTAATATAAAATGGTCTGGAAGTGTTAACCTTTAACACATAAGACATTTCATTAAGTAAAATCAAATCATCCAAAGCTGAGATATCCCTTGGAACAGAAACTATTATTTCATGAGGGATTTTTTGAGACTTATAAAATTTTGATAGCGCAATAATATCTTTTAGATTATTTCTACTATAACTACTTGTCCCCTTTATTGTAGCTCCTTCTTCATATTGAATTTCGCTATAATATCTAAATGCATAATAAATTTCTCTGGCTTTAATATTTAAGTCTTTTTCCTTTGCTAAATTCTTTTTAGTGTACTTAATCACCTCTTTAGGAACATAGTACATCTGACCATAAAATCGCTTAAACAAATTATCCACTTCACGTTTTGAAACCTTAGATTTTAATTCTTCAGGCTTTCCTAAGAAAAACGGAAGTTCATTTGCCATAGTAGCAGAAGCATATATAACCTGCAATTTTATTGAAGCTAGTTGTCGGTTTGGAAAAAACCAGCGAATATCTTTGGCACTTTCTCGATCTTCATCAACAAGAACATACTTCTTACTATCATCATCTTCTTTACTAACAACCTTAAAATCCGGAGCACCATTTAATGTATTAAGATTGATATAACATCTCCTCATTACATCAAAAGTGATCTTTTGCTTCATTATGGGATAGTCATCATTTAACTGGAATAGCTTTGGATCAAATATGTGATATTTAACATTCTGTACCAATTCCTGTTCCTGACTGATGTAATAATCAATGATATCGCCAATCTCTAAATTTGGAATTGCTAATTTATAAATATCGAAACCTTCATTATTAAGCTCACGCTCTTGTTTAACTGCATTTTCAGTCGATATTTCAATTTCTTCGCCTGATGGCTTTATGATTTTAAACCCTTGATAAACATCGTACCTACTTCGTCCATCCCGAGAACTTCCAGGAAATGAAAACTGAGAGTACTCTTCAACAGCCGATTGATCAAGTATTTTCACCCTGTAATGAG
This sequence comes from Marinigracilibium pacificum, assembly GCF_012926615.1. GTDB lineage: Bacteria > Bacteroidota > Bacteroidia > Cytophagales > Cyclobacteriaceae > Mangrovivirga > Mangrovivirga pacifica. The sequence goes on from NZ_JABBNU010000015.1 coordinate 54,527, forward strand.
AATAAAAATCATAATGTAAAACTCCACTTAATGCTGGTTTTCGATATGATAATGAATGTGATTTGGCAATTATAACCGCTGACTTACCAGTCCATTTCTCTGGGATTTCTGTTACTCTAAAATCAGAACTGGCTTCCTCCCACATCATTTTTTGAATTTCTGCTGCTCTTTCTTCGTTTGTTGGGAATAAATCCTTAGCCCCAATTGAGAATACAGAAATTATCAAAAAGAAAAACATTAAAAAATACAGCTTATTGAGCCGTTTGCAATATAATCTGATCATTATAAAAGTTATTTAATAATTTAATTGTCTCATTCCACTTGGTAAATTCCTTTACAGGAAGAACTGGTTTAAGTATTCTTACTTCCTTTGAATATATTATTTTACCTTTTTCTTTATGATATTTCATTTTAAATGAATAATAATCATTTTCAACGCTAATTGGTTCAGGTAAATAATTCACTTTATATCCGTTAGGAATCGAAAGTTCGCCTATTGTTTTACTATATTTTTTATCTCCAAAAGAATAGGGTATTGTCCTTTCATCATCAATCCTTCCTCCAGCAAATTCTTCATAAAAATCAAGATCAAGATATAGTTCATCACCAAAAGAATTTATATTCTTTAATAAATCCATTGTGTATGATACTTCAAATGGTTTTTCTCTATCAAAAGTAGAAAAATTACTAATTTGAAAGTGATCAACATCACCGGAACCTGAAATAATAACTTTCAATATTTTCTCAGCATCCTCACTTTCCTGATTATTTAAAAAATTCAATAAATCTTTTTTCTTTTCCCCCTCAAGAATAGTTTTACCTTCACCTGTAAGACTTTGTCCATCTAATTTATAATTCCATACTGATTTTGTGATATAGCGATCAATAGGCTCTACCTTAACTGTATCAATAATAAACTGATCTCCATCTTCAATCAACACCTGCTTACCCTGAATACGTTCTGCATTATAATTGATTTTATTAAACTTCTCTGTAGCATCTAAGAAGTATACTTCCCCTCCTATATAAGCAGCACAAATCATGTGATTATCAACTGCTAGTGTAGGCAAATCATAGGTATAGGGTATACGGTTTGTTCCAATCCAAGCTAGCCTGGCATCAATTCCTGCAATTATTAGCATCTCCCTTGTCAGATTAGCCATTCCCTTGCAATCACCATAAAGATTGTAGAAAACATCCTTTGCATTATCCGGTTTAAACCCTGCTAAACCATCCTCGAAGGCTATATATTTAATATTATCCTGAACCCAGTAATATATAGATTTCATCTTTTCTAAATCTGTAGTCTTACCTTCAGTTAATTCAGTGACTTTACTTTTCAACTGATTAACATCTCGGGATACCTGTTCTGTTAAATGATGATACCAACCATATAAATCAGACGTTGATGATAACACTTTAACATCTGCACCATTAACTTTATACGATTTAGTCAGAACCAATATATGCGGTAGAAAATGTAAATATCCGGGAGTATTTTCATACTCTGAAAAATCGTCTATCTCTTTTAAATTATAAGTATAAATTGTAGCGTCATCTTCTCTAGTAACTGTCTTCTCAATATCAAAATGATCAAAATTGAGTTCAACTAATTCAATATTTGCAAACTCAGGAACTTTAAATTTGATTGTTCTTTGCTCTACGGGAATATCGTCAGAGAAAAATATTTTTGTAAGGTATTTCGGATCGGTATATACCTTTTTAGATTTGAAATTTATTCCTCTTCCTTTAAAATCAAATTTAAAGTTGTAAGCGCAAACTTTAGCATCAGAATAGAAGATGTCACCAGACTGAACATGACCACAGTACTTCTCATAATTCACAGATTTACCCCGGTCGTTCTCAATACTATACTCCTCTATATAAGAATTATCGTTATAATAGTTCCTCTGGATGTACTCAGTCCCTGATTGAAGACTTATAAATTCCAAATTATCGACTAATGAAGCATTTAATTGATTTGTCTTATTATCAATATAAAATTCATATTCAGATGTTGATTTTAATATTACAATCTTATCATCCTCATATTTCTTTTTTAGTTCGTTAGCTCTCTTAACTAAATCATCATTTAGTTTTTGTGCATATACAAAGGTGCCAGATGCAATAAATATTGCAATAAAAAACAGCTTATTCATAATCATTAAATTCCCCTAAAAAATTAACAAAAAGCTCAACTGAATATACAATAAATCAATCTTCAGGAACTTCGCTTACTTTAAATCCTTTTGAAAGCGGAATGGTAACCAGTGTAATTAATCCAAGAATAAATAATATTGTAAGCCAAATAACTGAATTCCTCATATTTTGGGTAAACTGCTCTACAAATCCCCATCCAAAAGTCCCAATTACTATAGAAATATTAAATGTCACATCATAGAAGCTAAAGTAACCAGCGTGATCTATAGTTTTTTCAGGAATCATTTTCGCAAAAGTAGCTCTGGATAAACTTTGAATCCCTCCCATTACAAAGCCAACAAAAAATGCTACAAATATGAAATGAGTTTTTGTATAGGTATTATAGGCAGCAAAACAGATCCCTATCCACATAAAAAGCATTAATACTAAAGAAAATTTATTTCCTTTTTTCGTAGCAAGATGTGCGAAAAATATTGCACCGATAATTGCAACAAGCTGTATAATCAACACAGTTAGTATGAGAAAATCTCCATCAAATTTTAGTTCTTTTTCACCGAATGTAGCTGCCAGGTACATGGTGGTCTGTACCCCCATGTTATATAAGAAAAATGAAAGTAGAAATTTTTTCATATATGGTAAATGTTTTAAAGACCTGAAAACTTTTCTTATCTCCTTATATCCACTAGCCAAAACCTGTTTGGTGACTTTTCTATTATAAGGGTTTTCAGGAAGTCTGTTAAAACTTATCTGGGCAAATCCTGCCCACCATATACCTACCATCAAAAAACTTATTCTTACAGGAAAATCAGTGTCCTTTTCCATAAAAAACCATTCAGGATAAGAAATCATGGCAAGGTTTAAGATTAATAAAATTACAGAGCCTGCATACCCAAAAGAATATCCTCGAGCACTTACCTTATCAATTCTGTCTTCTGTTACTATCTCTGGCAAGTAGGCGTCGTAAAAAACAAGCCCGCCACTATACCCGATACCAGCCAGAATAGTAAGTATAATTCCATATTCAACATTACTCCCATCGAAAAAATATAATCCAGCACATGATATTGAACCTAAATAGGTAAAGAACTTCATGAATTGTATCTTCTTACCACTATTATCTGCAATACCTGAAAGCAAAGGCAATATTAAGGCAATAATCAGGAAACTTGCAGATAAAGCATATGAATACAAAACAGAATTTTCAATTGTTGATCCAAAAAACTGTATCTGATCCCCATTAAAGAATGACCTTGTTGAAGCGGTAAAATATATCGGAAATATTGTTGAGGTTATTACTAATGAATAAACTGAATTTGCCCAATCATAAAAAGACCAACCATTAATTATCTTTTTATCATTTAGTTTATGAGTTCTTTCTTCTAAAAATGAGTCCATAAAATTAAAAAAGTCTTTCCGCAAGATAAGGAAAGACCTCCTAATTCCTTAAAATGAATCTTATTTTGTTAAAAATTTAAATATCAAAATTTAGCAACTTCCCGGAAAAGATTAAACTTTTACCGGAAAGTATCACACACTAATTATTCTTCTTCTACAAATTGAGGAGTATTGTACATGATTTTTAATGCATTTGCTTCTCTTAATTCCTGCTGTACATCTGAAACTAGTCCCATTTTAGTTTCTCTATCTACTTTTAATGAAACCGTCATTGCATTTTTATCAACTTCATCTAATTTATCACGCTCCTGTGTAACCCAAAGTACTAGTTCATCCATTCGCACAAAAGCATCATTAGCTTGAACCAAAGGTTCTTCACCATATTTTGATTCCTTTGGTTTTCCAATGTATAAATGAGATACTAATGACTTTCGCTCTAGTTTTGTGATGTCTTTTGCCGTTGGAAGTTTCTGATCTACCAATACATTATCTTGCCTGATTACTGTTGTTACCATGAAAAAGAACAACAACATAAAAATTATGTCAGGTAATGCTGCAGTAGGAATTTCCTGACTTGCTTTATTTCTTTTTCTAAACTTAGACATAACTACCTCTTTATTTTGATGGTTCTGCGATTGATATTCTCATTGGAAATGCCTCCTTAGCTCTATCTATTTTCTTTGCACTTTCAGGATCCTTTTGATCAAGGTTTAAATATTCTTCTGTTGAAATCCCTAATAAATCTGCTCTTGATTTATAAAAGGCTCCCTGAACACGATCAAGTATTTGAATGTATAAGTCATAGCTTGTTCCCCTATTACATTTAAGAGAAACTATTCCTTTTTGAGGACTATCAGATAAATCAGGGTCTGCTCCATTATTATTTATGAATTCATATACCAAATCATTAAGTTCTTCTGGATTTGAAAGCACATCACCTTCAACAAATAGTTGATCACCGGAATTCAATAGAATCTTAAAAAGATTACGATCTGGTATAGGAGCATCTTCTATTTCTTCAACAACCTTGGGAGGTAATTTTAATTGCAATCCTTTATCCGCATTTATCTGGGTTGTTACAAGGAAAAATATTAATAATAAAAATGCGATATCAGCCATAGAACCCGCATTTACTTCTTGTTGCATTCGTTTTCTAGCCATATTTTATCAACAATTAAGTTTATAGTTATTTAACTAAGACTTAAGTTAATAAAACAAATTAAATATAACTAATCTATTAGTTATTTAAGATAAAAAAAACCTCCCTGCTGTTGCAGAGAGGCTGAATATATTTTGCACATTTAGGGGAAATCAGTTCTCCTTCACTAACTGAGGAGTATTGTACATAATCTTCAAAGCATTTGCTTCACGAAGCTCTTGTTGTACATCTGATACGATACCCATTTTTGTTTCTTTATCAACTTTTAAAGAAACAGTCATTTGATTTTTATCAACTTCATCAAGCTTATCTCTTTCCTGAGTTACCCAGAGAATAAGCTCATCCATTCTAATGAAGGCATCATTAGCCTGAACCAATGGCTCACTGCCATATTTACCTTCTTTTGGCTTACCAACGTATAAATAAGACACCAAAGACTTTCTTTCCAGCTTAGTGATATCTTCAGCAGCCGGAAGTTTCTGCTCAACCAAAATCTCATCTTCTCTAATAACCGTTGTTACCATGAAGAAGAATAAAAGCATAAAGATAATATCTGGCAAAGCAGCCGTTGGAATCTCCTGACTCGATTGACTTTTCTTTTTAAACTTTGACATTATTACCCTCCTATTTTATTTGGTTCAGCAATAGATATTCTCATTGGATAAGCTTCTTTAGCTCTATCCAACATCTTATCTTGTTCAGGTTTTTTCGGATCAAGACCAAGATATTGCTCAGCATTGATTCCTAAAACCTCACCCCTGGCCTTGTAGTAAGCACCCTGAGCGTTGTCTAGTACCTGAATAAATAACTCATAACTTGTTCCACGGTCAGCCTTGATAGATACTACAGCATCTTGAGGGCTATCAGACATTGTTTTGTCTTTACCGTTGTTAGTTATAAATTCATGCACCATATCTCTAAGCAGATAAGGGTCAGTCAATGGCTCGTCCTCAACCAACAACATATCATTGGAGTTTATCAAAATCTTAAAGATATTTCTATCCTTCATTTTGATATCCGGTGGTGGTTGCGTCGGATCAATTGGCGGTGGCAGTTTTATCTGCAGACCTTTATCTGAGTTTATCTGAGTAGTAACAAGGAAGAAGATTAGCAAAAGGAAGGCGATATCCGCCATTGACCCTGCATTTACTTCCTGATTACCTCTGTTTTTACTTCTAGCCATAAATTAATTATCTAACTAATTTAGCAATCATAGATACGAAAATACCTACTAGTCCGCCAACGATAAGAATATAAGTCATAATCAATAACGCACTAACAGACTTTGAAACTCCTGCAGTTAAGCCAGGAAACTTTGCATAGGCAGTTGGTTCCGAGATGCTATATCCAATAAAGAATAAGATAACTAGCCCTAGGATACCCATACCTACTTTTAACAAAGATTTTGGGTCACTCAATGAGTTGATTAAAGGAAGAACAATTACAGCAACTGTTGCAATTCCAATCAACGCATATGAAAAGTATATTAAAATATCAGTTAATTCCATAATCAATTGTTTACTGTGTTATAATATCTAAAGGAGACTAAGATAATTATTACTTAGTCAATTGATGCTTAACAAGAAGGTCAACTAGAGAGATTGATGCATCTTCCATTTGGTTAACCAAAGAGTCAATCTTAGACACACAGTAGTTGTAGAATAACTGAAGGATTACAGCAACGATCAAACCAGCAACTGTTGTTAATAGTGCTTGCTTAATACCACGAGCAACTAGAGATGGCTGGATATCACCTGCAGCTTCAATTGAGTCGAATGCGTCAATCATACCAATTACAGTACCCATGAAACCAAGCATTGGAGCAAGAGCAATGAAAAGAGAGATCCATACAAGACCTTTTTCTAATTTACCCATTTCAACTGATCCGTAAGCGATAATTGATTTTTCAACCATATCAACACCTTCAGAGTATCTCATTAAACCTTGAGTGAAGATAGAAGCAACAGGTCCTCTTGTATTACGAGTAACTTCTTTAGCAGCTTCTACACCACCTTGCTGAAGAGCATCTTCAACATTTGCTAATAATTTTTTAGTGTTTGTAGTTGCAAGATTAAGAGTGATGATACGCTCAATTGAGATCGCAAGACCAACAATCAAACAGATCAATACTACAGTCATGAAACCTACACCACCTTCGATGAATTTTTCTTTAATTACCTGGTGGTAATCAGAAGCACCTTCAGATTCAACTTCTACTACATCCTCAGTAGCAGCAGGCTCTTCCTCTACCGGAGCCATTTCCTCAACAGCTTCTTCAGCAGCAGCCTCTACAGAATCAGCAGCAGCATCCATATCGTCTTGCGCGAAAACTACTGATGAAGAACCAAAGTTTAAAACCCCAGCTAGTGCAAATAAAGTAAGTAACTTTTTCATAATTCAGTTTTTAAAATAATCTGTTTACTCAGTTAAGTGTTAAATTTATACTTTTAAATAAACTATACAAAAATATTGTGGCGGAGAGAGAGGGATTCGAACCCTCGGTACCGGTTTTGCCAGTACACCCGCTTTCCAGGCGAGCACCTTCAGCCACTCGGTCACCTCTCCAAATTAATCCGTAATATACTTTTTTCCAATTTAGCAGCACAAATAAATCAATTAAAACGCCTTTTTGCAAGTTAATGAATGCTTTTTTAAGTGGTCGCTAACGTTATTTCTCCGGCAATATTTTGTTTTAAGTGTCGTTTTACTTCGTTTGTGTCTGATAGTGAACCTAATAGAAACATTAACTTGGTTACTGCTGCCTCTAATGTTATATCATCACCAGAGATAACTCCCATTTCCTGAAGACGCTTACTAGTTGCATATCTTCCTTGAATAACTCGCCCTCCGATACATTGAGATACATTGTATATAATTATTCCTTTATCGAGTGCCTCTTGTAAAGCATTAACAAACCATTTGCGGGTAGTCGCATTTCCGGAACCATAACTTTGCATTACTATACCTCTCAATCCCTTCATTGAGGTAATAGCTTTTACATATTCTTCTGTCATCCCTGGAAACAATGGCATAACTGCCACACTACGATCAAATTTATTCTTAAAATTGAGCTTTTTATTTGGCGAATATTCCTGTAAAGCATTTCTATTAAACTCTATGGTAATACCCGCCTCTGCTAATTTAGGATAGTTTTCTGATTTAAATGCTCCAAATTGAGAACTTCTAATCTTTTTAGATCTGTTTCCTCTTATTAATATTGAATTAAATAGTATACAAACCTCTGCAACGATTGGATTACCATTTTCATCTTTTGCTGATGCCATTTCAAGACTTGTTAGAAAATTCTCTCTGGCATCAGACCTCATTACTCCAATTGGTAATTGAGATCCTGTAAAAATTACTGGTTTGTTCAAACCATCAAGCATAAAACTTAATGCTGATGCTGAATACGCCATTGTATCTGTACCATGGATTACAACAAAGCCATCATACTGTTCATAATTTTCATCGATAATATAGCCTATATCCTGCCAATGGGTTGGTGACACATCTGATGAATCAATTGGTTTAGGAAAAGAAATAACCGTCAATTTCAAATTGTAATTACGAATATCAGGGAGTTTTTCAAATATTTTCCCGAAATTAAATGGAGACAGTGACCCATCAGCATCTTTCTCCATACCCAATGTACCTCCTGTATATATTATTAACAGATTAGCAATTGGTGGCTGCGGTAAAGCCGTATTTATATTAACTATTTTATAATTCATTGGTCGAGGTTAAATAGTTTAAGTGCATTTTCGGTTGTGTAGATTTTTATTTCTTTTAAAGAAACTCCCATTAAATCAGCCACTCTCTCTGCAATTAAATCTGTATAAGAAGGTTCGTTTCGTTTGCCCCGGTAAGGAACCGGCGCAAGATATGGTGAATCAGTTTCGAGAACTATCTTCTTAATATCCATATCTGGTATTATTTTATCCATCCCCCCATTTTTAAAGGTAGCCACTCCCCCAATTCCCACAAGAAAATCTAAATCTATTATTCTCTTATACTGTTCAGTATTTCCTGTGAAACAATGAAATACTCCCGTAAGGTTCGGATTTAATTTCTTTTGTTCTTCAATAATTTCTATTGTTTCATCAATAGAATCTCTGCAATGCAAAACTATTGGGAGATCATGCTTGACAGCAAGCTCAACCTGAGCAATTAACGCAGCCTTTTGCTCTTCAAACAAACTCTTATCCCAATAAAGATCTGTACCAATTTCACCAACTGCAATAAATCTTTCATCCTTATCTAACCAATCAGATACTAATTGAACTTGTTTTTCCCAGTCTTTGGTAACCGAACATGGATGTATACCTATCATAGGATAACAGAAACCTTGATTTGCATCAACTACTTCAAGCATTTCATCAATGCTCGTTTCATCAATATTAGGAAGCAAGATCTTAGTTAATCCTGTTGATTTTGCTCTTTCAATAGTCTCCTGGATATCCTCTTCAAACTTTTTGCCGTACAAATGTGCGTGCGTATCGATCATTTCTTTACTTTTCTTCCTTTCCATTTAGGGTGTTTACCCATCACCCATTTTGCAAGAACAGTAAAATTCAAGATTATTGAATAGAAATCAAACAATATAAGCGCCGAAATATATCTGAAAAATGCAATTTTATTAAATGAAGCTGGTAAACTACAATTATAAAGTACTCTAAGTACAATTCTTCCTGAAAACCAAATTATTGCCTCGGTATGAAATCCAATTAACATTAGAATAGAAAAAAGAATTAACCATAAAGATTCAAACAAATAAAATACAAGCCAATAAGGAGCTTCATTCACCCCTCCTAACCACCATCTGAATCTTTGAGAGACTAATTCAACCCAAGAATTTTTAGGCTTTGTAACTGCAATCACCTCGTTATTTGCTACAACTCCTCCACGAGCTTCTGTCGTATTTAAGACTTTGTAAAAAATAGCTGCATCTTCTGTAAATGACCCATGACATGCTGCATAACCTCCACTTTCATGATAAAACCTCGATGGAATAGCCATGTTATTGCCATTTCCAGTTACAGGAATACCTAGCCCTTGTACTGAAATAACTCTACCCAAGGCCATAATCCAGTCTATTCGTTGAAAAAAACTAATCAAAGTATTACCAACAGGCAATGTAGGTGCAATTACAACCTCTTGTTTTCTAAAAACATTTGATGTCATTTCTTTTACCCAGCCTGGAGGTAAAATACAATCAGCATCAGTAAATAAGTAAACCTCACCTTTTGCTTCATTTGCCAACCGATTTAATCCTTGGGCTTTATTATTTAAATATGGAAGCTCCGGGTAATCTCCTTTGAAAATACGAATTGAATTATGATTTTGATATTTTTCAAGTATACTATGGGTCCGGTCCGTACTGCTATCGTCACATATAAGAATTTCTATTTTTTCAGATGGGTAATCCTGCGATAATAAAGACTCAATGCAATCAGCTATTACATCTTCCTCATTTCGTGCCATTATAAGGACAGAGCAAAATGGTGTATATTCTATTTGTGCTTTTTTAAATCTAAACAATAGAAATATAAACCAGATAATTATATCAATAGAAAGTATTGAAGCAATTAAATATATCATCTAACAGGTTTAATAAGCTTAAACTGATAACCTGAATTTAAACAATGATTTATAAATGGCTCTAATGTAGCTTTCATAGACACTTCAGCCTTGATTGAATCATGAAATACGACTATAGAACCCGGTGAAAGATGCTTTTTTAATTTTTTCAATATGTTATCGGGTTCCAATGAGGGAGAAAAATCACCACTTAATAGAGACCATAAAACCACCTCATAACCATCATCGATAATATGTCGTAATTGCCTTCTTCTCAACCTTCCATATGGCGGACGAAATAATAGGTTATCTCCATAACCTTGAGACTCTATGATTTCCCGGCATTTAGTTATATTATCATAATATTCCTGATCGCTTTGTTGAAATCCATTTTTATGATAGAAGGTATGATTACCTATGAGGTGTCCGTGATCTATTACTTGTCTGAAAATATCAGGATGCTTCCTAACATTATCGCCAACCATGAAGAAAGTAGCTTTAATATTGTATCGATTAAGAACATCTAATACCCACGGGGTTATTTCCGGTATGGGACCATCATCAAAAGTCAGGTATACATCCTTATTTTCCGTATCAACTTGCCAAAGACTACCAGGATATACTTTCCTGACCCAGTTTGGCATATGATGAAGGAATGCTGGCATTTTAATTGATTTTAATACTTAATAAAGTAATATCATCAGGAAAGCGTTGCTTTCCACGAAATTCATCCAGTTTATTTATTAATATACCATGTGCAACTTCGGGAGAATAGCTCTTATTTGTTGCCATAATATCTATTACTCTTTCCGACCCCATTTCTTCATCTGAATCATTTCTGGCCTCAACTAATCCATCAGTATAGGCAAATAAGTATGAACCTTTTATTGATTCGATTATACCATGATCTAGGAAAGGTAAAGGATGAAAAGCACCCAGTAATGTAGTTCCTTTATCTAATGACAAAACTTTACCATCAGGACAAAATAACATTGGTGGATTATGACCACAGTTTACATAAGTTAATTCATCCTTTTTCAGATCAATAAGCCCAATGAAAAAGGTAATAAAATTTTGTCCGTTTGCACTTTCAAACACATGAAAATTCAGATCGTTGATAATCTCTTCAAGATCGGTAGTTCTTCGAACAAGTGTCCTTAATGCTGCCTGAAAATTTGACATTAATAATGCTGCAGGCACACCCTTCCCGCTAACATCTGCTATACAAAAAATGAATTTATTATTATCTGCAAGAGGCATGTAATCATAATAATCACCGCCAACATTTTGATGAGGCAAATAAAATGCATTCATCACTACTTGATCATCATTCCTAAGTTCATCAGGAAACAAATAGTGCTGAACATCCCTGGCAATTTCAAGTTCCCTCTTCATTGCCTGTCTTTTTAATTCTTTCCTTGCAAGTTTTTTATTTTCAATTGCAACCAACAACAGATTAGCCAAAGTCTGGGTAAAGCTAAAAACTCCTTCACTTTTATCTCCTACGACTCCGTCGGTAGAATCTTTAATGTATAAAAGGGCTAATAAATTTTCTTTATGTTTAACTGGTATCACCCAGTTAAATTGCCCGAAAAAATCTGTTCTTTCTGTATTTATAAATGTTGGTGAAACTAGATTTACATGTTTCAAAGGAGGTTCAACACCGCTTACAGGCGGGTTAACACCAAAAGAAGATTTAATACTCCAGACATAATCATTAACGAATAATGCCAGACCAGAAAATCTAAGATTAACTCTAAGGGTAAATTCAAAAATTTTATAAAGTGACTTTTCCGGTAAATTTTCATTTATAGCCTGAGTAACTTCAAGGAGAGCCTGTATTTGAAGTTCTTTTAGGTCGTATTCACTTTTTAATTTTTCCAGATCAGTCATAAAATCATTTTAGAAGAGCTTTAGGGTCCAACGCATCTCTAAGTCCATTACCAAGAAGATTAAAAGCCAATACCAATAATGAAATGGCAATTCCCGGTAATACAATCATGTGCCATGAGTTTGGTGTACCAATAGAATCAAAACCTTCACTAATCATAATACCCCATGATGGTGTTGGTGGCTGAACACTTAACCCCAGGAAACTCAAGCCTGCTTCAAGGATAATTGCTGCTGCAAAATTTGATGTTGCCAGTACAACTAATGACCCTACCAGGTTTGGCAGAATATGCTTGAAAATAATTCTTCTGTTTTTATAACCAAAGGCTTTTGCTGCCTCCACAAATTGCTTTTCTTTCAATACTTTAAATTGACCTCTGACTACACGTGCTACCTCAACCCACATTGTCAAACCAACTGCCAGAAATGCAACCATCACACCTTTATTCTGTAATCCCATACTTATAGCAATTACAAGCATGATACCTGGTATTGACCAGATAACCGAGAATAACCAGACAATAAAGCTATCTACCTTCCCACCAAAATATCCGGCAACTGCGCCTAAAAATACTCCTAATGTCAAGGATATCAATACAGCTAAAAATCCAATCCCTAAAGATATTCTTGTACCGTAAAGTAAACGTGAAAGCATATCTCTACCAGAGGCATCAGTTCCTAACCAGTATGTTCTGGATTCTATTAATTCGTTTTCGATTTTATCCAGTACTTCAGCACGGCTTATCTCGTGCACTTCATTATTAAGATCTACATACTTAATTGGGTCTGTAGAATAGTCAACATTCGATTCACCCGGTAATTTATCGCTATCTCCAATATAAACAGGAGCAATTACATCAATTAATGAATACCTTGATTCTTGCATTGAATCTCCAAAAGGAGAGATCACAATTTCATTTCCTTCAATTCTATACTCTTGTAATGGAACAATCCTATACTCACTTTCTTGCCCATAATATATACTCTTAAAAAACCCTACTTTCTCAACTTCGTGGTTTTTATGAACATTCAATAGATCTACGGTAAAGAAAGGGAGCTGCTTCTTAATTTGAGGTGACCCCTGATTTGTCTGCGGTGTATTATCAGGAATAATAAGATATCCCAATAATGTAATCATTACAGCTATAAATATTATCACTACACCAAACATTGCAAGCCCATTGGACTTCAGATTTAAAAATGCATAGTAATATGGTGTATGATGTAAATTAAATTTGTCTGTCATTTCCTGTTTAAATTTGAGATCCCGGCTTTTCAATTCCCCAAATACCGGAATGATCAGCTTTTCTATCCTTCCACTCGAACCCTCTGAATAAGGACAAAGTACCAAAAAAAACTGAATATAACGGATAAATTACCGCCAGCAAAAATACTCTATTAACGTGAAAAGATTTTCCGAAGAAAGAAAAGACCTTCCTTAAAAAGACCAATTCACAAATAGTTTTAAGCATTATAGGCAAAAGTACAATAAGTGATTTATAAAAGACAAAATTTGATACCAATAATATTATACTGATCAACAGGAAAACATACATCATAAATATCAGTCCTCCTGATAGTTTAATATTTACAGGCTGTGAACCTGCCTTCCATTTCCCTGACCATCTTATACGCTGATGATATAAATCAGTCCAATTATCAACAGGATCGGTCTGAACCACAGCCTTCCTGTCATGGCAATATTTTATACTTTCAGCTCCGTGTAGTTTTAATATTGATTGCAACAAAAATATATCATCTCCACTTACCTGATCCATATTCATCCCGTCATCAATAGCCTGAAAGTAGTCTTTCCTCCTGAACATAAGATTAGCTGCGTTACACATAATCGGTTGTCCACCTCCAATGGTAGACATAGTAACACCCTGCAAGGCTGCAAACTCATAGGTTTGAAATAGTCTTAAAATCCCGCTTTTACTTCTAATCCAAACAGGCCCCACCAAAAGAGCTGTTTTCGGATCTTCGCAAAAAGCTTTTAACATTGCATCAATCCAGTATTCACCAAAAGTACAGTCAGCATCAGTAGTTAAAATTAATGCGTCAGAATCAGCTAATTCGATTGCCTTTCTTATTGCTGCTTTTTTCCCAAATGTATCAGATAAGCTTAATAATATAGATTTGTTATCAGTACTATTTATCCAATCTTCACAAATCTGCAAGCTTTGATCTTCGGAATGATCATTTACCAAAATGATATTAAAATCAAATTCATTAAAGGCTAACCGGTCAATACTTTTCAGTAATGCCGGAAGTTTTTGTTCTTCATTCCTGAACGGAACTACTACATATACCTTATGTAATGATTTTACTTCAGGGTCAGATTCTCTTACAACTATATACTTTAATGAAGAAAGTAAATACAAACTATAAAGTATAGTCAGGAAACAAAATATCAGGTAGATCATTGTTTCCATTTCAAAATATTAACTTTATAAATCCAGAAACCAATTGAAGTAAGGATATTATTAACAAACCAAACGATAAAAACTGCAGTTGTAACTAGCATAATTTCGCCGTGCCCAACATCGAAAATATATAAAGCACCAACTTCCCTGACGCCAACCTCTCCAATCCAATGAAACACGGGAATTACAGAGCGTAAAAACAAAACAAGACTCATTCCACTGATTATTTCAAATGAACTATATGACAATCCAAAGGCTTTAAACGCTAATACAAACTGAACAAGCAATATTAGAAATTTGCAGGCGTGCAATACAGAAATCTCAAAAAATGATTTGGATAAAAGCATGTCTTTATCCAGCCTCCTTATAAAAAGAAAAACAAGGATAGAGATTAAGCCAAATATTGAGATAAACACCAAATTATATTCCAACAAAATGGGGAATTTTTCAAATCCATAAAACCCCATTCCTAAAACCCCAAACATACCAGATACTAATCCGGCACTATATTTTAAGGTAGTCCATGAAGCAAGGTTTTTCCGGGCATTAATACCTTCGGGAAGGTATTGCTGTCTGCCTATCATTTCTCCTGGAGAAGCCATTATGAATCGAAGAAGTAGTCCATTCATAGTGCTCAAAATGGATTGCCTCCATGATAAATCCAATAAAGTTTTTAATCTGGCTGATTCAATCCCCCATGAAAATGGTGCTAATAAAAATAAAACAATCAGGTAATATCCTTTGGATAAAATAATATCTGATTCCAATATTTTTATTTCAACAAGTTTATAATATGCAGCAAGACCAATGGCTACCAAAGAAAGGATATTAATTATCCTATGGAATTGTTTAGATCGCAAAAAGGTAAAGCTCATAAGAATGTTTATCTTGCAGCAATGATTAAAATTAACACTAAACCGAAAAAAGAAAGCATTATTCTAGGCCTGGACCCCGGCACTCAAGTAATGGGATACGGACTAATAGAAATTAAAAATACAAAAATACAATTAATTCAATACGGGGTCATCCACTTAAAGAAATATTCAAGTCACGAATTAAAACTTAAAAAAATATTTGACCGCATCACATCTCTTATTGACGACTACCATCCTGATGAGGTAGCTCTTGAAGCCCCATTTTTCGGCAAAAATGTTCAGTCTATGCTAAAACTTGGCCGAGCCCAGGGAGTAGCGATGGCTGCAGCATTAAACAGAGACATTCCTATCTTCGAATATTCACCAAAAAAAGTAAAGCAATCTGTTACTGGTAATGGAAATGCTTCGAAGGAACAAGTAGCCTCTATGCTTCAACAATTACTAAAATTTGAACATACAGACAAGCTTCTTGATGCCACTGATGCACTAGGCGTAGCACTTTGTCATCACTTTCAGGATGGAGCAATAGCTGCCTCAAGCAAATCTTGGAAGTCGTTTATAAATGATAATCCAGGAAGAGTGAAGTAATAGTATGAGAGATAAGTGCAAAGTGTGAAGACACAAATCATAGTATAATGCACAAATCATATAACAACAGTCATTTCGACCAGAGGGAGAAATCTCATTATCCTAATCCAGTTCAGTGCTATTCTTGCGAATAAAAAAGTAATGATTAAAAAATCTAACTATGCATATGATATCTTTACCCGCTAGGGATTCTAGATAACGTCTATCTGGTATCATCATTCATAACTGTTTTGGCGTTTGCCTCCACATGCGATAGAATATAACAATATGGTTTGTGAGGACATAAACAAGGGCAATTTGTAGAGAGCGACATAATAAAAAAACCCGGCGATGAGCCGGGTTTACATATCTATAGAAACAAATCTCTACAATTCGTTTTTGATTTTTTCCGCTACTTCAGACAATTCATCTTGTGTAGGTTCCATTTTTGGTCTGGAAAAATTAATATCACCCATACTATTCATTGGAACAAGGTGAACATGAACATGAGGAACTTCAAGTCCAATTACAGCCACACCAATTCGTTTACATGGCACAGCCTTTTTAACACCACCGGCTACTTTCTTTGCAAATTGCATCAACCCTGCATACGTCTCATCATCAAGATCAAAGATGTAATCTACTTCTTGCTTTGGAATAACTAATACATGCCCGTGAACAAGAGGCATAATATCAAGAATAGCAATGAAATTATCATCTTCCGCAACTATATGTCCCGGAATTTCTCTGTTAATGATTTTTGTGAAGATTGATGCCATAATAAATTATATACTGATATCTAAAATTTCAAATTCCAGTTTTCCGGCAGGAGCTTCAACGATTGCTGTATCCCCTACTTTCTTTCCTAAGATACCTTTTCCAATTGGTGATTGCACAGAAATCTTACCTTCTTTAAGGTTAGCCTCCTCTTCAGAAACAAGAGTATAGGTTACTTC
The DNA here is from genome assembly GCF_012926615.1 of Marinigracilibium pacificum. GTDB lineage: Bacteria > Bacteroidota > Bacteroidia > Cytophagales > Cyclobacteriaceae > Mangrovivirga > Mangrovivirga pacifica. Next base: position 71,532 of record NZ_JABBNU010000015.1, read on the forward strand.
CATGTTATTCTTCTTATTCTTTATCTTAACCTTAGCGAGTAAAGAAACCTTAGAAGTATCAATTTTAGTTTCATCAAGCAGACGTGCATTTGCAACTAAATTCTCCAATTGAGAAATCTTCAATTCAAGTAAGCCCTGAGCATCTTTTGCAGCATCATACTCTGCATTTTCACTTAAATCTCCTTTATCACGTGCCTCAGCGATCTGTTTCGAAATATCAGATCTTCCTTTGGTTTTCAGGTGTTCCAACTCATCTTTGATACGCTGTAAACCCTCTTTAGTATAATATGATACCTTTGACATAACTCTTAAAATATTTTTGATTTTTTTATTCAGCTTTGACAATAAAAATAACGGAACTGATACTAGCCCCGTTAGCCTGATTTGATATTCTTCTATCTCAAATCTTTAGCAAAGATAATCAAAATTAGAATAATAATAAAATCCGGTTACTTTCTTTATTTCCCGATAAGCTCAGGATAATGCTCATTTAACTGATCTTCAAGTTCCTTGTCAAATTTTGCCAGAAACAAAGATTTAACATCTTTAAACTGCTCTATATTTAAACCGATAGCTCCTCTAAGGTCTGCCTTATAAAGGTTTGCCTGCGAGAAATCAGCTCCCGTAAGATAGGCATTTCTTAAATCTGCTTCCATTAAAAAGGCATTGGTAAAATCTGCTTTTATTAAAAATGCACCTTGCAGATTTGCTTTAATCAGAAATCCATCTTTGAAATTAGCTCCTGAGGCATAAGCTTTCATTAGGTTAGCCTGATTTAAGTTAGCATTTTCAAAGTTTGTCTGGTTAAGACGCGCATTTTCAAGGTTAGATTCAATCAGCTTGGCAGATGAAAGATTTGAATTATTAAGATTACTTTCCTTCAGACTAACATAATTTAGGTTTGTTCTAGCCAGGTGTGTATTTACCAGATTAATATTATAAATCTTATGACGATTTAACCTTTTAATATTACCAACAGTTCTAAATGCAGCTTCATCAGATTCCCAAAGCCTGAAATCATCAATTTCATCTTTATAGGTTTTTATACGTTGTCGTTCCTCTCCTTTTTGATTAAGCCAGTAAATCAGAATACCGATCACTGCTAGGTCAAACAACATACCATGGGCTTCAGCAAGAATTGCTTCTTTAAATTGCTCAGGGTCACTTAAGTAATAATCAAAACTTAAGGAAAACACCACCAATGATGCTCCTAATAAAACTAACGAAGCTGTAAGAATTGGATTCTCCGGAATCCTCTTTATTGATTTGAATATATTATTAAGCTTTTCCAAAAAATTTAATTCTTATTAAGTATCAGGGCGATCTTTTCTACGATCACTTCACTTATTTTCTCATAACTTTCAAAAGTCCATCCCGCAACATGAGGAGTAAAAAGAGTGTTAGGCTTTCTTGTTAATTGCTCAAAAAAATTCTTTTCCTCATCATCGAGCTTATTCATCTTTTCTTTTGGTAAAACATCAAGTCCCATACCCCACACATAATTATTCTCAAATGCATTTAATAAGGATTTAAAACTTGTTATTTCACCCCGGGCTGTATTGATGAATAAGATTTTCTTCTTGAAATTCTTAAAAAAATCATCATCTACCATATTTTTGGTTTCATCGGTTAAAGGAATATGCAGACTTACAACATCTGCTTCTTCCTGAAGTTCTTCTAAAGAAACCTTTTTGGCAAAATCGTCATCAATTTTTGGTAAATATTTATCATATGCAAGAACTTTCGCTTTAAATGGTTGTAATCTGCGTGCCACAGCTCTCCCCATATATCCGTACCCTATCAATCCAACTGTTCTGTTTCTTAATTCAAAACCTCGGTTACCTTCTCTATCCCAGATCATTTTCCTGACTTCTTCATCCGCTTTTGGAATAAAGTTTAACAGTGACAACATCATTGCAATAGTATGCTCAGCAACCGCATCTCGATTACCTTCAGGAGCATTAATAATTTTAATACCCTTTTCTTCCAGTAAGTCAGTATCCAAATTATCAATTCCAGCTCCTGCACGACAAACTATTTCAAGGTCACTGGCATTCATTAACAATGATTGATCTATCCTTACTTTTGATCTGACAACCAAGATATGCACACCCTCAAGCGACCCGGGAAGTTCTTCAGGTGTTAAATCAGGCTTATACTCAACTGCTATTTTCAGTTTTTGTAACCCTGTAATGATGCTTTCGTGCATCTTATCTATTATCAGACATTTTTTCATACTATTATAATAGAATATGAGCAACAGTAAAATATACTGTTAATCCTAAAATATCATTTGCTGTAGTTATAAAAGGTCCGGAGGCTAATGCCGGGTTAACTCCAAACTTTTCAAGAATCAATGGAGTAATAGTCCCCATTAACGATGCTAATATCACAACATTAAATAATGCTATTCCAATTACAAAGCCAAGATCATTTGACATTCCAAAGATTACCGAAGCACCAAAAACTATGGTAGAAAGAACTAATCCATTTAGCAGTGCCACAAGTAATACTTTTATCAAACGAGATAACATTCCTTTTTCAAATGCAGATTTTGTTGCTAGAGATTGAACCACTAATGAAGAAGATTGAATACCTACATTACCACCTGTAGCAGTAATTAACGGTATAAAAAATGCCAATGCAGTTACTGCCTGAACCTGCTCATCAAAAAAACTAATCACTCTTGCACCAATCATTCCTCCAAGCAACCCGATCAATAGCCAGGGTAATCTGGCACGAGATAACATCCAGATTCCATCATCTTCTTCTACGTCTTCAGAAATACCGGCCATTATCTGTCGTTCCTCTTCAGCCTGCTCGGTAATCACATCTACGATGTCGTCAATCGTAATTCGACCAACCAGCTTACCAAGAACATTAATTACAGGGACAGAATCAAGGTCGTACTTCCTCATTAAATCAGCTACTTCTTCTTCATCCATAGAGGTTTCAACAGAAATAGCTTCCGGCTCATAGATATCTGCAATTAGAGTATTGTCTTTCGAAAGAATGATTCTTTTAAGAGAAACTCTGCCAAGGAACCTTTCTTCATTATCGATAACATACAAACTATAAAGCCTTTCAACATTTTCAGCTTGCCTTCTGATTTCTTCAATACACTGAGTAACTGTCCAGTTGACATTACATTTTATCAACTCTTTTGCCATGAGACCTCCGGCACAATCCTCATCGTAACGCATTAGATCTAATACGTATCCCCTCATCTCCTCATCAGGCAAACGAACAATCACCTCATCTTTTTCCTTATTAGGTAATTCATTGATAATATCAACCGCATCATCCGAATCAAGGAAATGAAGATATTCTGCAATTTCTTCAGGGGTAAATACCCTTAGAAACTTACCACGAGTACTTTCCTCAAGTTCATTTATTATATCAGCAGCCGTCTCCTTATCAAGTAGCTCAACTAAAAACTTTGAGTCATCAGTATTGAATTCATAAAGAATCGCTGAAATATCAACATAACTTGCACCATCCAAAAGCTCAAGCACCTTCGAACCATCACGCTGTTCTACAGCATCCTGTAACTGTTGAAGTAACTCATTACTTAACTCAAACGGTATTTTCTCTTCTGTGCTGTTCAAGATCTTTTGTAAGTTTTATAAAGTCTTCTACCGATAACTGTTCAGCCCTTTTATTCAGGAACTCATGATCATTCATTGATTCAGGCAAATTTAATGGTTTAAGTGAGTTCCTCAAGGTCTTTCTTCTGTTTTGAAAGCCTTGCTTAACAACTTTAAAATATAAACCTTCATCACAACCTAGCTCATTTCGTTCATTTCGTTCTAGCCTGATAACTGCAGAACGCACTTTAGGAGGTGGGATAAACACTCCTGGCTCAACAGTAAATAAGTATTCAAGCTTGTAAAAAGTCTGTAATAAAACACTTAATATACCATATTGTTTATTTCCGGGAGGAGAAACCAATCGATCAGCAACCTCCTTTTGAATCATCCCCACTACTTCAGGTATGTTATTTCTATATTCCAACACCCTAAAGAATATCTGAGATGAAATATTATAAGGAAAATTACCAATCACACCAAAAGGCTCCTTAAAAATAGAAAGATCTTCCCTCAAGAAGTCAGCAAGCAAAACCTGATCTTTTCTATCAGGATATTTTTCATGTAGAAAAGCAATTGATTCTTTATCGACATCAAAACACCAAACATCAAATTCATTTTTCTCAAATAAGAACTGTGTGAGCACACCGGTTCCTGGTCCGATTTCAAGCAATTTTGAATATCCGGTTGTTACCTTCAAAGAGTCTGCTATCTTTCTGGCAATATTCAGGTCTTTTAGAAAATGTTGACCAAGGTGTTTTTTAGGCTTTACTTTTTGCAAGATATCTGATGTTAATTTGATTAATATTAACCTATATTATAGATTTCCCTTAAATTAGCATCTGATTTACCACAAATTCAAAGAAAAACACTCTTTTACAATGGAAAATGGAAGTAAGGATGATTTACCAGTAATTGGAATAACAATAGGTGATCTGAATGGAATTGGCACTGAGGTGATCATTAAATCTCTCATCGACAATAGAATAACTAAACAATTCACTCCTGTTATCTATGGTTCGACCAAGACACTTTCATTTTACCGAAAAGCATTGAAGGTTGATAATTTCAATTACATTCATGTGAAAAATGAAAAAGAGTTTATCCCGAAAAAGATAAATGTTTTAAATGTCTGGGACCATCCTGTTGATATAACTATGGGAAAATCAACTCCTGAGGGTGGTGAGTACGCATTTAAGGCTCTTGAAAAAGCAGTTAGCGATGCTAAGGAAGGACATATTGATGCAATTGTTACAGCACCAATTAATAAGCATAACATTCAACAAGAAGATTTTAACTTCCCGGGTCATACAGAATACCTTGCTGATCGATGTAGTGTTAAAAATGAACTTATGTTTCTGGTTAGTGATGAATTGCGTGTTGCAGTGATGACCGGGCACATTCCACTAAAAGATGTTTCTTCAAAACTTTCTAAGGAAAGCATAATAAAGAAGCTTGAAGTAATGATTAACAGTCTGAAACACGATTTTGGCATTAAAAAACCGAGAATTGCAGTTTTAGGACTGAATCCACATGCTGGTGAGATGGGATTATTAGGTGATGAGGAAGAAAAAATCATTAATCCTGCCGTTATAGAACTTAAAAACAAGGGTAATCTGGTATTTGGACCATTTGCTGCCGATGGATTTTTCGGCACTGCCAGTTTCAAGAAATTTGATGCGGTATTAGCGATGTATCATGACCAGGGGCTAATCCCATTCAAGTCAATTGCATTTGATACAGGCGTTAACTTCACAGCGGGGCTTCCAATAGTCAGAACATCACCAGATCACGGTACAGCTTACGATATAGCTGGTAAAGATGAGGCAAATCCATCATCAATGATTCAGGCGATTTTTGCAGCTATAGACATAGTAAAAAACCGAAAAGAGTATAAAACTTTCGAGGCTGCTCCACTAAATGAAGAAAATGATTTAAAAGAATAGCGTCTTTTACCAAAAAATATTCGCCAAATAAATAATTATTACTAAATTTGCGACCTTAATTAAGCAGGTAGTGTCTAGAAAAGCAGATTATACCGTTAATATTCAACGACTTATACCTGGTGATCAAGAGTTTGATTACCGGTTAGGAAAGGAGTTTTTAGAAGAAAACGGTTACGACGAGGCAGAAAATGCAGACATCAATGTTAAAATCACTGTAGACAAAAGTGAAACAATGGTGAATGCAAAACTTGAAATTCAAGGCATAATTGGTTTAGTTTGCGATCGATCTCTTGATGAATTCGATCACCATTTAGAAATGACCGAACGGGTTATTTTTAAGTTTGGCGACCATAATGAAGAATTGGACGACAGCTTATTTTTAATTGAACGTGACACGGAAAAAATTGACTTTGGCCCGTTAATGTTTGAAATAATAAGAGTTTCAATTCCAATGAAAAAGCTTCATCCACGTTTTGAAGATGATGATGACGATGAAGAAAATTGGTATACCTTTGGTGATGATGGAGATGATGATGAACCGGATAACGGTCAGGATATCGATCCTAGATGGGAAAAATTAAAAGGATTAAAAAATAAATAAATAAGAAGTAAAGCTTTAAAAATAGATTAAGATGGCACATCCTAAGAGAAAAACGTCAAAAACAAGAAGAGACAAGAGAAGAACTCATTATAAAGCTACTCCTAAGACTCTAGTAGAGTGCAAAGTTACTGGTGAACATCACATGCCTCACAGAGCTTACTGGCACGAAGGAAAATTGTACTACAAGGGTAAAGTAGTATTAGAGAAAGAAGTTTTAGCTTAATATTTCAGAAGAAAAAGGCGCGACCTCGCTTAATTAATTTTAAGTGAGGTTTTTTTATATTAAATGCAGTCTTAAATTTGTCGGCAGGCAATTGGATTTTAAACGCCGACTTTAACGGCTATAACAATTAATACAATGACAAAAGTAAGAGCAGCAATAACAGGTGTACAGGGATGGGTTCCTGACTATGTTCTTGACAATAAGGAACTGGAAACTCTGGTAGATACCACAGACGATTGGATAACCTCTCGAACGGGTATCAAGGAGAGAAGAATTTTGAAGGGAGAAGATCAGGGTACATCGGTTATAGGTATAAACGCTGTTAAGGGGCTTCTTGAAAAAACCGGGACTGCACCAGAAGAGATCGACATGATCTTGTGTGCAACAACAACTCCTGACATGCTTTTCCCGGCAACAGCAAACATTATCGCTAATGGCGTTGGTGCTGTAAATGCATTTGGATATGATATTCAGGCAGCTTGTTCGGGTTTCCTAAATGCTTTGGTAACAGGAAGCCAGTTCATTGAAACCGGAAAAGCTAAAAAAGTTATCGTTGTCGGTGCAGATAAGATGTCATCGATAATAGACTATTCTGACAGGACTACTTGTATAATATTTGGTGATGGTGGTGGAGCTATCATGCTAGAACCAACTGAAGATGGTCTTGGAATTCAAGATAGCATATTAAGAGTAGATGGTTCGGGAGAACAATATCTACATATGAAAGCAGGAGGAAGCCGAAGACCAGCATCTGAAGCTACACTTGCAGCCGGAGAGCACTTCGTATACCAGGAAGGATCTGCAGTATTTAAATTTGCAGTTACCAATATGGCTGATGTTGCTGCCGAAATAATGGAAAGAAACAATCTAACAAGTGATGATGTTAAGTGGCTGGTTCCTCACCAGGCAAACAAAAGAATCATCGATGCCACTGCTAATCGTATGGGTGTTGGTGAAGACAAGGTTATGCTTAACATTATGAGATATGGAAATACCACAAGTGGAACAATCCCGTTATGTCTTTGGGATTATGAAAACCAGATAAAAAAAGGTGACAACCTTATATTAGCTGCTTTTGGTGGTGGATTTACTTGGGGATCTGTCTATATTAAATGGGCATACGATCCAAAAAAATAATCAATCAAATTTAAGATTAAATTCGTAAATTAGACTTTAAGATATGGCAACAACTGCGGATTTTAGAAATGGATTATGTATAGAATATAACAATGGATTATATACTATCGTTGAATTTCAGCATGTAAAGCCCGGAAAAGGTGCTGCATTCGTCAGAACAAAGCTAAAAAACATCGAAACTGGAAAAGTAATTGAAAACACCTTTAACTCGGGGGTGAAAGTTACTACTGCCAGAATTGAGAGACGCCCTCATCAGTTCCTATATCAGGACGATATGGGTTTCCATTTTATGGACAACAACACATTTGAGCAGGTGCTTCTTCCTGAATCATTAGTCGAAAATGCAGATTTAATGAAAGAAGGTCAGGAAGCTGAAATTATATTCCATGCTGAAACTGAAAAAGCATTAACGATGGAATTACCTCCGTTCATTGAAGCTGTTGTAACTTATACCGAGCCGGGTATCAAAGGTGATACAGCTACAAATGCAACAAAACCTGCTGAATTAGAATCTGGAGCAACCATTCAGGTTCCCCTATTTATTAACCAGGATGAAAAAATTAAAGTAGACACCAGAACCCGTTCTTATGTTGAACGCGTAAAATAACAACCATGAAAGCAAAAGAAATCCAAGATTTAATCGATTTTATTTCAGAAAGCGGTCTGGAAGAAGTAAACATTGAAACTGATCAGATAAAGCTTAAAATTAAAAGATCAGCAGGCATGAACGAAAAAGTTCTAGAGATGCTAAAAAATATGCCTTCTGCTCCAGCTGCTCCGTCAGCACCAGCTCAGGTCGCAGCTCCGGCTCCTGTTCAGCAGGCTCCGGCACAACCAGCTGCAGCACAACCGGCTGCTCCTGCTGCGTCAGGTAGTGAAGGTAATTATGTAACCATTAAATCTCCGATGATCGGTACTTTCTATCGCTCTGCTAATCCAGAGTCAGATCCATTTGTTCAGGTTGGTGATGAAATCAAACCAGGACAAACTGTTTGCATCGTAGAAGCAATGAAGTTATTCAACGAAATTGAATCAGAGATCAAAGGAACAGTCGTTAAGATCTTAGTTGACGATGCTTCTCCTGTAGAATATGACCAGCCGTTATTCCTGGTTGACCCTTCTTAATAGATGTCTGATTAAAATATAAACGTTGTGTTTAAAAAAATATTAATCGCCAACAGGGGGGAGATCGCACTTAGGGTTATCCGTACCTGTAAGGAAATGGGGATAAGAACTGTCGCAGTTTATAGTACTGCTGACAAGGAAAGTTTGCATGTTAAGTTTGCTGATGAGGCTGTTTGTATCGGACCTCCTCCAAGTAAAGACTCTTACCTGAGCATACCTCAAATTATCTCTGCGGCTGAAATCACTAATGCTGATGCTATTCACCCGGGATATGGTTTCCTTTCTGAAAACGCTGAGTTTTCAAAGGTATGTCAGGAATACAACATTAAGTTTATCGGTGCATCGCCTGAAAACATTGATAAAATGGGTGACAAGGCTACGGCTAAAGCAACCATGAAAGATGCTGGTGTACCAACTATCCCTGGTTCTGAAGGACTATTAGAGTCTGCTGACCAAGGAAAGAAACTTGCTAAAAAAATAAAATACCCTGTAATCATAAAAGCTACTGCCGGTGGTGGTGGTCGTGGAATGAGAATCATCAAAAGTGAAGCTGACTTCGATAAAGCATGGTCAAGTGCTAAACAAGAAGCTGAAGCTGCTTTTGGTAACGGTGGACTTTATCTTGAAAAATTCATTGAAGAACCTCGCCACGTAGAAATCCAGGTTATGGGTGATCAGTATGGTAGGGCGTGTCACTTATCTGAAAGAGATTGTTCAATCCAGCGTCGTCACCAGAAATTGGTAGAAGAGACGCCTTCACCAATCCTTGACAAAAAACTTCGCGATAAAATGGGTAAAGCAGCGGTAAAAGCAGCTGAAGCCATCAAATACGAAGGTGCAGGTACAGTTGAATTCCTGGTTGACAAGCATGGAGACTTCTACTTTATGGAAATGAATACTCGTATTCAGGTAGAACATCCTATTACTGAGGAAGTAACTGACTTTGACTTGATAAAAGAACAGATCAAAGTTGCGGCAGGAGAAAAAATTTCCGGGAAAAATTACTATCCGAATTTATTTTCAATGGAATGTCGTATCAATGCTGAAGACCCGGCGAAAGATTTCCGTCCTTCTCCAGGTAAAATCACACACCTTCATGTTCCTGGCGGACATGGTGTTCGTGTTGATACCCACGTTTATGCTGGCTATAGCATCCCTCCTAATTACGACTCAATGATCGCTAAACTTATAGTTAGTGCTCAAACCAGAGAGGAATGTTTAGTGAGAATGAAACGTGCGTTACAAGAATTTGTAATCGAAGGTGTTAAAACAACAATCCCTTTCCATATTAAACTGATGGATGATCCTGAATTTAAAAAAGGACAATTCACTACAGCATTTATGGATACATTTGATTGTTCAGATCTTTAATAAAAATCACCCCTGACAGACTAAGCTTTGTCAGGGTTTTTTTATGCCTAAATATTTAACAAATATATTCTTATTTTTTCTTTCAACTGTTTTAATCAATGCACAGGATTCAGTTCCATCGATTAATAAAACAGACAAGGAAAGATTATTCGTGATAACTGCGGGCCCGATAGCCTATCGTGGAGATCTATCTAACTCTTACAAAAACTTCAGATTTAACTTCAATGCTTCATACCATATAATTTCTGAAAAGGCTCTTCACCTATCTTTCAACATGGTTGCTGCAAGCATTTCCGGAGGAAAAACAACTATTTCTTCAAACACAGAGGACACAAATACTTATTTCAAGTCCTCTATTATCGGAATTTACCCTGAAATAAATTGGTGGTTTATCAATAATCAGAAATGGAAAGGTGGAATTAGTGGAGGCATAGGTGTACTAAGATTTAACCCAATAGATCAAGATGGTAACAACCTTCAAGATCAACCATTAACCAGAAATCAGGATGAGAGCTATGGAAATATAACAGCTATATTCCCACTAAACTTCACCCTTCAATACTTTCCCTTTGAAACTATTGGAATATCTGCCAGTACAGGATTTTTAAATCCTGCAACTGATTACATTGATAATATTAAAGACAGGGGTACACAAAAAATCTCTGATAACATTTTATATATCAGGGCTGGAATTGTAATCAGTAAATAGATTATTCTAATTCTTCCTCCTCCTCTATCAGCCTTACTAATTCATTATACCAGTCTTCACCGTACTTACGAATCAATGGTTCTTTAAGAAATTTATAGACTGGCACATGAAGTTCTTTACCAAATGAACATGCCGGCGAACAAATATCCCACCTGTCATAATTCAATGCTTCAAATCCCTGAAATTTACTAAGTCGAATAGGATACAAATGACAAGATATCGGTTTTTTGTAATTAATTTTCCCATCCAGGTAAGCCTGCTCAATCCCACACTTCAATATACCTTTCTCATCATAAAAGCCATAGGCACATTCTTTACCATCGATGGTTGGAGTAGAGTAGTCACCTTCAAAATCAACCACATATGGGCCCTGGGCTTCAATTTCCCTTCTCCCCTCTTCAGAAAGATATGGTAAAACATGCTCACGGATTTCCTCCATGGTATCAAGTTCGTCAAATTCAAGAGGAGCTCCGAGATCTCCTTCTACACAACATGCTCCCTTACATTTTTCGAGATTACATACGAAAAACTGTTCCTTTATATCGTCAGAAACCAACTTGTTTTTTACTATTAGCATACCACTCCTGGATTAGATAAAGCGTAAATTTACCTAAATAATATTGGATGGAGTATTAATGATGATGGGAAATAATTTGATCATGAATCATTTGATAAAATTTCAACAGAAAAATGAAAATAATTATTTAAAAAACTTATAATTCAAATCACTTGTAGGGGCGTAGCATGCAATGATTTGAAAATGTTGCATTTTCTAACACCGATGTTTCAAATTATAGCGCAGCCCATCAGAAATTAATATAAAGAGGGATATGAAATTACTTTTTTCCATAATTCCTATGAAAATGCGGAATAACATCATAAGCTTTACATGATCATTAAAATTTCAAGGCATGATGGATATTGAGATTTCTCACCCTACCATTTTCTTCAATCACCAAAATCCATCTAGGAACATCAAATTAATAGTTATCATTATGGGTTCGAAATGACGGCAATATTTGTCAATTATTGGGAAATGCACATTAAAAAATAATGTCCATCAAGTCGTCATTTCGACTGTAATGGAGAAATCTCATATTCCGAGTCGAACTTTATCTTACCTAAATAAAACACAAAAATTCAGAAATTGTAAGAACCAAAGTATAAGATAAGCTTCGCTTCATCATTGAAATTTTAAAATATGATGAACAAGAGATTTCTCACCCAACCATTTTCTTCAATCACTAAAATCCATCTAGGAACATTAAATTAATAGTTAGCATTATGGGTTCGAAATGACGGAAACATTTGTCAATTATTAGAAAATGAACATTAAAAAATAATGTCCATCAAGTCGTCATTTCGACTGTAAAGGAGAAATCTCATGTTCCGAGTCGAACTTTATCTTACCTAAATAAAACACAAAAATTCAGAAATTGTAAGAACCAAAGAATAGTATAAGCTTTTCTTCGTCATTGAAATCTCATATTCACCAATATATATTAACACTCTATTAAATTCATGTCTTTTCTTTTGTATCTCAATTGCAAAGGATAATATTGTTTTTCAACCACAACCAACCTACTATGGAAAGAGGAGGTTACGTTTACATCCTTACAAATAAATATAACACAGTATTATACATAGGAGTAACATCAGATATTTATAGTCGGATTTATGAACATAAAAATAGTTCAAATTCAGGAAGCTTTTCCAAAAGATATAAGTTACAAAAGGTTATTTATTATGAATATCATCCTTCAATTGAAGAGGCAATTGAAAGAGAAAAAGTGCTCAAAAAGTGGAGAAGAGAAAAGAAATCAAATTTGATAAATAGGTTTAACCCGAAATGGCAGGATTTATGGATCAAGATAAAAGATGATTATGCTTAATGTTCTATGAATATTTTAAATATAAATAAATGTGGATTCTGAGATTTCTCAACCATCCATTTTCTTCAATCACTAAAATCCATCTAGGAACATCAAATTAATAGTTAGCATTATGGGTTCGAAATGACGGCAATATTTGTCAATTATTAGAAAATACACATTAAAAAATATTGCACATCGAGCCTTCCTTTCGACTGTAAAGGAGAAATCTCATATTCCGAGTCGAACTTTATCTTACCTAAATAAAACACAAAAATTCAGAAATTGTAAGAACTAAAGAATAGGATAAGCTTTGCTTCGTCATTGAAATTATAAAATATAATGAACATGAGATTTCTCACCCAAACATTTTCTTCTATCACTCAAATTTTCTTAATGATAAACTCACAAGGTTGGAAATGACGTCACCATTAATCATTATAAAACATAGCAATATTATAGCAGTCATTTAACAATATTTAAAGTGAAACAAAATTTATTATGCATTCTGAATATTTTTTTAACATCCTGAGACATTAAGGTCTTAACGAACTTTCTCTCCGCCATTTTTTTTATAAATTTGTAGACTGATGAATATGGACAATAGAGAGAAAATGGAATATCTGGAACACCTGAATCCACCGCAAAGGGATGGTGTTCTGAATGTGGATGGCCCGAGTATGATTATAGCAGGTGCGGGCTCAGGAAAAACAAGAGTATTAACATATCGTATCGCCCATCTGATAAGGGAGAAAAATGTTGACCCATTTTCGATCCTGGCATTGACCTTTACAAATAAGGCTGCTAAAGAAATGCGCGAAAGGATTGAAAAAGTAGTTGGTTCAGATGCCAGAAACTTATGGATGGGAACCTTTCACTCCGTTTTTGCAAGAATACTCAGAGCCGAAGCTCACCATATTGGTTACCCAAGCAATTTCACAATTTACGATACTGATGACAGCAAACAGCTGATCAGACAATTAATCAAGGAGTTTAATCTTGATGACAAAACCTATAAGGTTAATAGTGTCCTTGGAAGAATTTCAGGAGCTAAAAACAGATTGATTTCATGGCAACGATATAAGCAGGATGCTGCTATCAGAGCAGAAGATGAAGCTGCTATGAAACCCAAAATGGCTCAGTTATACGAGGCATACGTAACCCGATGCGTAAAATCATCGGCAATGGATTTTGATGATCTATTGTTTAATACCAACGTACTTTTTAAAAACTTCCCTGACGTTCTCTTAAAATATCAGCACCGTTTTAAGTATGTAATGGTTGATGAGTTCCAGGATACTAACCTGAGTCAGTATCTGATTACGAAGAAATTATCTGCTGTTCATCAAAACATATGTGTTGTTGGTGATGACGCTCAAAGTATCTACGCCTTCCGTGGTGCTGATATCAGAAATATCCTGAATTTTGAAAAGGATTATCCGGAGCTGAAAGTAATCAAACTCGAGCAAAATTATCGAAGCACAAAAAACATTGTTGAATCAGCAAATGCTATTATTGCTAAAAATAAGGCTCAGCTAAAGAAAAATGTCTGGACTTCGAACGAGGAAGGTGAGCAGATTGAAATCATCAAGGCTCAGAGTGATAATGAAGAAGGAAGACTAGTTGCACAGTCCATCTTTGAAGAAAAGATGAACAACCAGCTTGAAAATAAAGACTTTGCGATCCTGTACCGAACTAACTCTCAATCGAGGGCAATGGAGGAAGCGCTGCGGAAAATGAACATCTCCTATAAAATTATAGGGGGGCTTTCATTCTATCAGCGTAAGGAAATCAAAGATTTGATTGCTTATATGCGCTACACGGTAAATCATAATGACGAACAGGCGCTAAGAAGAGTAATCAACTATCCGAAGAGAGGAATTGGTGCAACAACAGTTGAAAAAATTGTTGTCACAGCATATGAAAACAATCTCTCAATTTGGGATGTGGTTCAAAATCCGCATAGATTCTTTTCAGGACGAGCAGCAAATGCCATTGAAGGATTTGCAACACTCATTAAAAGTTTCAAAAAGGAAGTTGCTGAAAAAGATGCATTCGACGCAGCTACAGCAATTGCCAAAGGTTCGGGAATTCTCAGAGAGTTATATTCTGACAAAACAGTTGAAGGATTAAGCCGTTATGAAAACGTTCAGGAATTATTAAATGCAATAAAAGACTTTGCTGAAACCGAGGATATTGAAGACAAGTCGATGGACGCCTTCCTTCAGGATGTTGCCTTATTAACAAATGCGGATGAAGGGTCTGCTGAAGATAATGATAAGGTTACTTTGATGACAATCCACTCAGCAAAAGGACTTGAATTTCCTTATGTTTACATTGTTGGAATGGAAGAAGACCTTTTCCCTAGCCAGATGATGCTCAACAGCCGGTCTGACCTTGAGGAAGAAAGAAGACTTTTCTATGTGGCAATTACCAGGGCAGAGAAAAAGCTTTATTTGAGTTTTGCAACTTCAAGATATCGTTTCGGAAGCCTTAAGATGTGTGAAGCTAGTCGCTTTATCGAAGAGCTTGATCCACAATATATTAAAATGAGTAGCCGATTTGGCAGCAGACAACCTGAATCAATGCCTGGACAGAGACCTTCTAGCTTCAGTGGTGGCGGGTCAAATGCAGGTGGATATGCTAAAAATCTGGTTTCAAGTATAAATAGTGACAGAGTAAAAACACAGCAACAATCAGCTGTAAAAGCACATACCCCGTCATTAGGATTTGAGCCATCTGATATTTCAGGATTAAAAGCCGGAGATAAAGTTGAGCACTTAAAATTTGGTTTTGGAGAAGTTGTAGAGATAGATGATAGAGGGCCTGGAAAGAAGGCAAAAGTTAAATTCGAACATTTTGGAGAAAAAACATTGCTCCTTAGCTTTGCTAAGCTGAGGATAATTGAATAGATTTCAGCGGTTAAACAAACCTATAATGGATTATAATACACAAAGAGACCACCTAATTCTAAAGGAATACGGTAGGAATGTTCAGAAATTAGTCGACTATATCACCCACCAGGTTGACGACAGAGATCAGCGAACCCGCTATGCAAAAGCATTGATCGAAATGATGAAACAGATCATTCCTGATCTGAAAGACACCAAAGAAAACCTTCAAAAACTTTGGGACGATCTTTATATTATTTCCAAGTTTGAATTGGATGTTGACAGTCCGTTTCCTAAGCCTAATGCTGAGACATTAGAAAAAAAGCCGCGAAAAGTAGCTTATAATCAGCATAACTATATGCGCTACCGACATTACGGTATTAATGTCGAATTAATGATCAGTGAAGCTATTGCTATGGAAGATCAGCAACAGCAAACAGAGGCAGTGATCTATATTGCCAGGTTAATGAAAACTTTTTACATGACCTGGAATAAAGATAACATCGAAGACAACGTTCTAATTGAACAAATTGAAAAGTTGGCCAATGGAAAACTTAAAGTCGACCGTGAGGCGATCTTAGGCAAAAACCTTATTTATCCTTTATACAGAGACAAGGAAAATAAACCTTCTGGTAAAGGGTCTAAAGGCGGCGGAAGAGATAGTAGAGACGGAAGAGATAAAAAGAAAAAGAGGAAACATTAATGGGATCATTCAGAATTCAAGGTAATGCTAAACTGAAAGGAGAAATAACCCCTCAGGGAGCGAAGAACGAAGCATTACAAATACTTTGTGCAGTATTATTAACAGAAGAAACAGTAACTATTCATAAGATTCCGAATATTCGGGATGTGATGAAGCTTATTGATCTTCTTGACGACATAGGTGTAGAGGTTGAAAAAATTGAGGAAGAATCATACCGGTTTACGGCGAATAATATTGACCTTAAATATCTTGAGTCTGACGAATATAAGAAAAAAGCCTCAGCTCTTAGAGGTTCTGTAATGATGCTTGGCCCATTATTGGCCAGATTTGGAAAAGCTTCAATTCCTAAGCCAGGAGGTGATAAAATCGGGCGAAGAAGACTGGATACCCACTTTCTGGGTTTCAAAAAACTTGGAGCAGAATTCAAATATGACAACAAAACTTCCCACTTCAGCATAGAGGCTACAAATGGTCTAACTGGTACTTATATGTTGCTTGAAGAAGCATCAGTGACAGGTACAGCCAATATCATTATGGCAGCTGTTCTGGCAAAGGGAAAAACAACAATATATAATGCAGCTTGCGAACCATACATTCAGCAATTATGCAAAATAATGGTTAGAATGGGTGCAAACATTCAGGGTATTGGTTCAAACTTATTAATCATTGATGGTGTAGAGAGACTTTCAGGTACTACACACACCATGCTTCCTGATATGATCGAGATTGGTTCTTTTATCGGAATGGCAGCAATGACCCAGTCTGAAATAACTATTAAGGACGCAAGAATCGATCAACTTGGATTAATTCCGGAAGTTTTTCAGAAACTGGGAATTAAAATGGAGTTCCGAGGCGATGATATTCATATCCCTGCTCAGGAATCTTATACAATTGATACATTTATCGATGGCTCAATATTGACAGTAGCTGATGCTGTCTGGCCTGGATTTACTCCAGATTTACTAAGTATAGTTTTAGTTACTGCTACACAAGCACAAGGAACCGTTCTGATTCACCAGAAGATGTTTGAAAGCAGACTTTTCTTTGTTGATAAACTTATCGATATGGGTGCGCAAATCATTTTATGTGACCCACACCGTGCTACTGTAATAGGACTTGACAGAAAAGTTAACCTTAGAGGTATTCAAATGACAAGCCCTGATATTCGTGCCGGTGTATCGTTATTAATTGCAGCACTATCTGCAGATGGCGAAAGTGTCATCCATAACGTAGAACAGATCGATAGAGGGTATCAAAACATTGATAAAAGACTTAATGCTTTAGGCGCGAAAATTGAGCGTCTGGACTAATAAATACAGTATATTTATTTAAAAAATTAAGCCAGACTATTAAGTCTGGCTTTTTTATTATTACATAAAATAACATTCAAACAATATATTAATTCGTTCAAACAATTAACAAAAATCTCCAAACACATTAAGTCACCCGACAATCACCTTCGATAATTTTAAAATATTCATCAACTAATATTAAAAATCACAAACAAAAACATTAATTGATTTATTAATGTCCAAATAATTGACTTAAATACTTTAAAAAGTCATATATCTTTCCTTTTGATAAAAAATTACATTTTTTTACTTAAAAAAGTATAAGAAAAGACTGCTTCACATTTCAATTAAAAGAATCTGATATTAAATTTGAGTTCTGTCAACCAAAACACAATTATGCGATCTGCTCTGCATGTCATTCAGGTTTAGCTTAACAACAGCAGGTCGCATATATTTAAGGTTAGAATTGTATTCAAATTGTGAGACAGTTGGTTGTTGGTAAGTCTGTAGAAGATTAATTATACTGAAATGATTATAGTTTGGTAACACTTGTGGTAAGGTGGTATCTGTTTAACAGTTAATTTGGCTCTACTTCTATAGAATTTTATCAACAACCTTTTTCATTCTTTTCAATTTTCATTTAGGTTTCTATTAAGTAGAAAAAGTAAAGGTCCCTGACAAGATAGCCTGTCAGGGATTTTTTATTACCGTATTAAATGAGAGCATTACAATTGCCAATCTGCTATTCGATATGTTCCGAAGGGCATATCGAATTTTTATTAGAGGGATTTCAAATCCCTTTTTATTCTAATTCCAGATGCGATGCACTAACACTTGCCCTAACAAGCTTAGCTTCGTCATGGGTCTGTTTTAAAATATGATAAGGAACAGAGTTGACGATAAGCAACAATACACCGTCATTCTGAGCCAGCCAGCGAATGAATCTGTTACAAATAAAGACGACAGATGGCCTCACAATATTTTCATCGCCCTTGTTTAGCGAAGCGTAACGAGGGTGTTAGAGAACTGCGTTTGTAACGCAGATTTAATAATTGGCATTACAATTGCTGACCTCACACATACCACGTTAGCAACAATACACCGTCATTCTGAGCCAGCTGGCAAATGAATCTGCTACAAATAAAGACAATGGATGGATTCACTATATTTTCATCGCCCTTGCCCTGGCGCCAGCGTCTCCCTAGTGCTACTCCTCTCCTTTCTTCAAATCATAAGTGAACAAATTCGGGTTCACAAATAATTGTACCCACCCCCAGTTATTGGTATTATCAGCAGTAGTCCCTCCTTTAATAATGCTCATTTGATCTGTCGCAAACATATGTGAATATCCTATCTGTGCTTTTACGAACTTTTGAATCTGATGAGTGTAAACCAGATCAATTTCAGTACCCAGATCCTTATCATCAATAGCTACAAAACCAGCATTAGAAGTAAAATAATGTACAGCCATCTTTAATGAGTTCTTTTCCCCTGGCTTAAAGGTGGCATTTACATAATAATCATTTAACCCAACATTGTTAGCGTGATTTCCAACATAGAAATAATCCATATAACCATTGAAAGCATGATTAGTACCATATAATGGGAAAAACGAATTATTATCGCCTGTACTTCCCTGATCAGAGCCACTTAAAATTTCCACTCCAGCTGCAAACGTAGACTTATTTGGTTTAAAGGCTACTTCCAACCCAAGGTCGTAAGCATTCAAATCGGTATTCTGATCAGCCTTTCCGGATTGATAATACCCAAATCCCTTGAATGTAAAATCTCCTGTCGGAACAGAAAAATAAAGCCCCATTGTTTGTCTGTTATATACCCCATCGGTAATAGTTTGCGCAGGATCTTCATAAGCTTGAAATCCATTATTCATGATTAAAAAACTCAATGTAGACTTATCCCAAAGCTTTGATAAATAGATATACTGCATTGTTTTGTATGAAAAGAAACCAGTAATATCATATTCATTGCCAGTGGTTGGTTCTCCTACCTGATTAAAGGCAAAACCAACATCAATTTTGTTACTTTTATTATCAAATCTGATCAACAAGGCATCATGAAAACGACCTTGCATTGCCCAATCCAGGCCACCAAGAATACGTTGGTTATCATATGAAATTGGCTGCCTTCCAGCTTGAATAGCCCATAGTTCGTTGAAATAAATCTTTGCCCAGGCTTCAAAAAGCATAAATGAATCATTACCATCAGAAGGAAGAATCTGACGAGTATCACCCCAGGTACTAACATCCTGAACGCTCACTTTTACTTCAAGAAGTGAACTGACATACCCTAGTTTAAGGCGTGCTCTCTGCCTCACAAAAGCTGCAGGTTCGGTATCATCAGGAAACAAAGTTGAAAATCCATGTCGATACTCAAATCGATCGCGTAGATCAAGGTCAAGAGTAAACTGCTGGGAATACCCAGTGACAGTTATTAGCATAAAAAGAATTGGTAGAAGAGATTTCATAATGTGGGATTTAAAATTGGAATCGATTTATTCTTGGATAAATAATAAGTTCTCTTTGATAAATATAATTTAATTAATTAACTTTTAATAAGTTAACTAGCTAATCCCATTGTCAAGATTTAAAAATATTTTACCTGAGAAAAAAACAACTTGGAGAACAGTAGCTACTGTTTCAATAGCCTGTTTATTAGGATTAGGTGCTTTTATTGCCTATGAAGCTCATGTAACATCATATCTTTCTGACGATCCCCAGGCTTGTGTAAACTGCCATGTAATGACTCCTGTTTACAATAGCTGGATGCACAGTTCTCATCGTGAATGGGCTTCTTGTAATGATTGCCATGTCCCTCATAACAATGTATTTAACCAATACTTCTTCAAAGCTAAAGACGGCCTCTACCATGCAACAATTTTTACTTTCAGGGCAGAGCCGGAGGTAATGTTTATGAGAGAAGAATCAGCGGAAGTAGTTCAAAATAATTGTATCAGGTGCCATATACAGCAGGTAACACAAGCCAACTATACAGATTGGATCGAGACACATCTATCCGATAGGCTTGACAGAACATGTTGGAGTTGCCACCGAGCTGTACCCCATGGAAAATTACATGGTCTTTCGACGGTTAAATATAATATCGCTCCTGTTCCAACCAATAGAACAGAAGTTGTGATACCCGAATGGTTAAAAAATAAAATTAATGAATCCAAAAGCAGTTCAAAATGAAAAATAAAGTCCTTTTCATAGTCACATTGATTGTTGTCTTCCTTTTGGGGTTACTGGCATCAAGTATCATTAACAGAAAGAACGAATCCAAATTCAAATACACACCACAGGCAGACATAATGGAAAATGAGCCTAGAAATGCTGTTTGGGGTGAATACTATCCATTAGAGTATCAATCTTATATTCAGACTTCGGATACCAATTTTGTCTCATATCAGGGTGGTTCGGCCATGCGAGATGTACTTGAAGAAGACCCTAACCTGGTGATTCTATGGGCAGGATACGGATTTTCAAAGGACTACAACCAGGGACGTGGACATTATTATGCTGTTGAGGATATTCATAATACTTTAAGGACCGGAGGGCCTACCGGTCCCGGTGATGGTCCGATGCCTGCAACGTGCTGGACATGCAAAAGCCCTGATGTACCCCGCTTAATGAGTGAAATCGGAGTTGCTGAATTTTATAAAGGTAAATGGGCTGACAAGGGAGAGCAAATTGTGAATCCGATTGGTTGTGCAGACTGCCATGATGAAAAATCAATGAAGCTGAAAATATCAAGACCTGCATTAATTGAAGCGTTTGAATCAATGGGTAAGGACATAACCAAAGTGACTCACCAGGAAATGCGATCGTTAGTATGTGCTCAGTGCCATGTTGAATATTACTTTAATAAAAACCTACCTGGTAAAGAAGGAACTCCGTATTTGGTTTTCCCCTGGAAAGAAGGAATGCGTGCCGAAGACATGGAAAAATACTATGATAACATTGAATTTTCAGACTGGACTCATCAATTGAGTAAAGCTCCAATGCTAAAAGCACAACATCCGGGATATGAAACCTACCTTACCGGTGTTCATGCCGACAGGGGTGTATCTTGTGTAGATTGTCATATGCCATATAATAGTGTCGGAGGACAGAAATTCACTGATCACCAGATACAGTCGCCATTAAATAATATTCAAAATGCATGTCAGGTATGCCATAGAGAAGAGGCTGAAAAGCTGAAAGAAAATGTATATGAAAGACAACGTAAAGTGGCTGAAAGCAGACTAGAGCTTGAAAGCATGCTTGTCAAAGCCCATATCGAGGCTAAAAAATGTTGGGATCTTGGTGCTAATGAAGAACAAATGAAACCGATTTTAATGGATATCCGACATGCCCAATGGCGATGGGATTATGCTGCGGCAGCACATGGAGCTTCGTTCCATTCACCAGTTGAAATTTCCAGAGTGTTGAGCTCAGGTATGGTTCGTGCTCAAGATGCTCGTGTAAAAATCGCTCGCCTTCTTGCTGACCTGGATTTTAATCAACCAGTCGAAATGCCGGATATTTCAACCAAAGAAAAAGCACAGGAATATATTGGGCTAGACATGGAAAAACTAATCAAAGAAAAAGAATTGTTTAAAGAAAACCTTCTTCCAAAATGGCTTGAAAAAGCAAAGCAGCGAGAAGACGGTTGGGATAACCAAAAAGTATCTGCATCAGCACAATAAAACTATTATTCTTTTGAGTTAATAACCTCCTCGAAGTTATGCGATTTTTTTACCGTTTATTTGGATCATCTGTATTAGCATTAATTCTGCTTTTGACATTCGCCATTTCTATGGCCGTAGCAACCTTTATTGAAAATGACATGGGCACAGCAGCCGCCTGGCAGGTTATTTACGACTCCTGGTGGTTTGAGTTAATCATGTTTGGTCTTGCGCTGGCTTTTATAACCAATATTTATAAATATCGCCTGTATAGAAAACCCAAGTGGCCGGTTTTACTTTTCCATATTTCATTTCTGATTATCATCATCGGTGCCTTTATCACCAGATATCATTCCGAAGGTGGAATTATGAGAATTAGGGAAAATGAGTCATCAAATACCATAATTTCGGATAAAAAATTCCTCCAATTACATCTTACAGAAGGTAAAGAACATAAAGGTGTTTCAAAAGAGGTAAATCTTTCAAATTTCACAGATAGTGACCTAACCTGGAGTTCAGATTTCATGGAAAAAAACATAAAAGTGGAATTTCTGGAATATCTCCCGGATGCTTCTATTGAAATAATAAGTGACGATAATAAAGGAGAACCATTTATAGAAATGGTTGTTTCCGAAGGAGAAGGCAGGGAAACTCATATATTAAAGAAGGGTGAAACGAAACTATTTGGTGATCATGGTCATGCTATAGGCTTTGAATCAGACAGTAATGACGCCATCAACATAATGCAAAATGGAGATGAATTTTATATTAAATCACCACTTCAGCTTGATTACTTTGTTATGGCTAGTCAGCAGCCGGGACGTATATTGGCCGACAGCACTCAAAAGATATCATTAAGAACAGTTTTTCGATTACACAACCTTTCATTTGTGCCTTTAAATTATCATGACAAAGGTGTAATTGATATCATCAGCAATCCTGAAAAACCGGGAGATAATGACCCTGTGAAGGATGATGTGCTACGAATGAAAGTTACTGTAGATGATGAAAGCGAAAATCTTGATCTCCTATATCGGGAAGGCTTCTTACCTACTGTCCATACCGCAGAATTTGATAGTTTATCAATCGATATTTCTTATGGCTCGAAGGCGATTACCCTCCCCTTTTCTATCAAGCTTGAAGATTTTCAACTTGAGCGATATCCCGGCTCGTCAAGTCCGTCATCGTATGCCAGTGAGGTTGTGGTTAAATCGAAGACAGAGTCTTTCCCCTATCGAATATATATGAACAATGTGCTTGACTATTCAGGCTACAGATTTTATCAGGCAAGCTATGATACTGATGAAAAGGGAACGGTTTTATCTGTAAACAAAGACAGGCCCGGTACGATGGTAACTTATGCCGGCTACCTTCTTATGGGACTTGGTATGTTCTGGACATTATTTGGAAAGGGATCGAGGTATTATCAGCTAAACAGTAAGTTAAAAAACCTGAAAGCTGATGCTTCAATAATCGTTTTCTTACTAACCTTGGGGTCAGTCTTTATCCTTCCTGCTCAAAATGACGAGAGCAATAAACCCATGATTATCAATGAGGAACAGGCAGAATATTTTGGAAGGCTGCTTGTTCAAGACCTCGACGGACGCATAAAACCTGTAAACACTCTGTCATCAGAATTTCTTAGGAAGATTTCCAGAAAAACTTATTTGGAGATTCCTTCAGGAGAAAGAAAAATCAGACTAAACCCTGATCAGGTATTTATCTCGATGATGATGTATCCTTCGATATGGCAGAATATTCCAATTATAAAAATTGATGGAGAGAAATTGCAGTCTGTCTTGAGTGAGGACTTACTAGAAAAAGAACGAATTCCTTTTTCAGCATTAATTGGAGAAAACGGACAATATATACTAACTGCAAAGGTGGAGCAGGCTAATAAAAAGAAGCCGGCTAACAGAACCGAACAAGACAAGGAAATAATCAAAATTGATGAGCGGTTCAATATTGTATTCAATTTGATTTCAGGCAACTACCTTAAAATCTTTCCGAATAAAAATGACCCGGATAAAACATGGTATAGTTACAATCATGACTTTCGAAACTTTAACACAGAAGATGGTGCTTTCGCTAAAAATATAATTCCGGCATATTTCAGTGATCTGGCTGAGGGAAATCTGGCAGATGCAATTGAAAAGATTGATTACATTCATACTTACCAGCAGGTTTTGGGTGATGGGTACATCCCTGATTACAAACATGTCAATGCTGAGATCTTATATAACAAGGTAAATTTGAACTTCTGGCTCTTCCAGGCCTGTTTTACCATTGGGATTGTTATGCTTGTGCTGGCAATTTTAAAGATATTTAAGAATGGAAAGGTATTAAGTATTGTGTGGAATTCGATGATAGTGATCTCTCTGATTACATTTCTGTTATTCACTGCAAACCTGGTTCTTAGATGGTATGTATCTGGACATCCGCCTTGGAGTAATGGATATGAAATGCTGGTTTTCGTTTCGTGGGTATTGCTACTTTGTGGGTTTATCGTTCATAAGAAATCAGATTTTACCCTGCCATTAACAATGCTGTTTACGGGTGCACTTTTGTTTGTGAGTTACCTTGACTGGATCAATCCAGAGATCACCAACCTGATGCCAGTGCTGAAATCGTATTGGCTGAAAGTCCATGTGGCTACGATTGTGAGTAGCTATGCACCACTTGCCTTATCGGCTTTAATTGGGGCAATGGTTATCATTTTGATATTGATTAAGAATAATGGCAACAGTGAAGCAATTGACTTGCGAATAAAGGAGCTGAGTTATATCAATGAAATCTCAATGACCATTGGCTTATTTGTGTTGACGGTGGGAACATTTTTAGGAGGAGTCTGGGCCAATGAATCCTGGGGGCGGTACTGGGCCTGGGACCCGAAAGAAACCTGGGCATTGATCAGCATTATTGTCTATGCGATAGTTTTGCATTTGAGGTTTATTCCTAAGTTGAATAACATGGTTGTTCTTAATATCGCCAGTATGTTTGCCTTCTGGTCGATTATCATGACCTCTTTTGGAGTTAACTACTACCTCTCCGGATTGCATAGCTATGCAGCGGGTGATCCGATGCCAATACCCAATTTTGTTTATGTTACAGCCATTCTTATGATCGGGTTGAGCGTGATGGCGGTGGTTAAGGTAAAAGTTATAGAAAGGACATAATGTTGTTAATTGCATTACAAATGCCGACCTCACACATCCTCGCTACAAACGAGGACGACAAGCAGCAATATACAGTCATTCTGAGCCAACTGGTGAATGAATCTGTTACAAACAAAGACGATGGATGGCCTCACAATAATTTTAATCGCCCTTGTTTAGCGAAGCGTAACGAGGGTGTTTGAGAACTGCGTTTGTAACGCTGATTTAATAATTGGCATTACAAATACCGACCTCACACATCCTCGCTACTAACGAGGACGACAAGCAGCAATATACAGTCATTCTAAGCCAGCCGCCAAATGAAACTGTTACAAACAAAGACAATAGATGGCCTCACAATATTTTCATCGCCCTTGTTTAGCAAAGCGTAACGAGGGTGTTTGAAAACTGCGTTTGTAACGCAGACTAACTTTATTATTAGCATTATAATTTTCTGCTATTCGATATGTTCCGAAGGACATGTCGAATTTTGATATTATGGATTTAAAATCCATCTTTATTCCAGATAGAAGATGCGCTGAGATACCATTTGAAATAGCAGTAGTCTGAATCAGGATTTTCAAGATTTAAGGATTAACAGGATTGCCTGACCTGCCTGACCTACTTAACAGCCCCAAGAGCACCGTCAATCTGAGCCAGCTGGCGAATGAATCTGTTACAAATGAACACGACGGATAACCTCACAATAATTTTAATCGCCCTTGTTTAGCAAAGCGTAACGAGGGTGTTTGAAAACTGCGTTTGTAACGCAGACTAACTTTATTATTAGCATTATAATTTTCTGCTATTCGATATGTTCCGAAGGGCATGTCGAATTTTGATATATTGGATTTAAAATCCATCTTTATTCCCGATTCCAGATTCGCTGCGCTAATATCTGGAACAGCAGTAGTTTGAACCAGGATTTTCAAGATTTAAGGATTAACAGGATTGCCTGACCTACTTAACAGCCCCAAGAGAACCGTCATTCTGAGCCAGCTGGCGAATGAATCTGTTACAAATGAAGACAACGGATGGCCTCACAATAATTTTAATCGCCCTTGTTTAGCAAAGAGTAACGAGGGTGTTTGAGAACTGCGTTTGTAAAGCAGACTAACTTTATTATTAGCTTTATAATTTTCTGCTATTCGATATGTTCCAAAGGGTATGTCGAATTTTGATTTGAGGGATTTCAAATCCCTCATTATTCCATATTCCAGATACGCTTCGCTACCATTTGAAATAGCAGTAGTCTGAATCAGGATTTTCAAGATTTAAGGATTACAGGATTGCCTGACCTACTTAACAGCCCCAATAGCACCGTCAATCTGAGCTAGCTGGCAAATGAATCTGTTACAAATGAACACAACGGATAAACTCACAATAGTTTTAATCGCCCTTGTTTAGCAAAGCGTAACGAGGGTGTTTGAAAACTGCGTTTGTAACGCAGACTAACTTTATTATTAGCATTATAATTTTCTGCTATTCGATATGTCCCGAAGGGCATGTCGAATTTTGAAAAGAGGATTTCAAGCCCCAATTTATTCCAGATAGCTGATGCGTTGAGATACCATTTGGAAGAGCAGTAGTTTGAACCAGGATTTTCAAGATTTAAGGATTAACAGGATTGCCTGACCTACTTAACAGCCCCAAGAGTACCGTCATTCTGAGCCAGCTGGCGAATGAATCTGTTACAAATGAATACGACGGATGGCCTCACAATAATTTTAATCGCCCTTGTTTAGCATAGCGTTACGAGGGTGTTTGAAAACTGCGTTTGTAACGCAGACTAACTTTATTATTAGTATTACAATTTTCTGCTATTCGATATGTTCCGAAGGGCATGTCGAATTTTGATATATTGGATTTAAAATCCATCTTTATTCCAGATAGCAGATGCACTGAGATACCATTTGAAATAGCAGTAGTCTGAATCAGGATTTTCAAGATTTAAGGATTAACAGGATTGCCTGACCTGCCTGACCTACTTAACAGCCCCAAGAGCACCGTCATTCTGAGCCGACTGGCGAAGAATCTGTTACAACCTAGGACGATTGATGGCCCCACATTAATTTTAATCGCCCTTGTTTAGCAAAGCGTAACGAGGGTGTTTGAAAACTGCGTTTGTAACGCAGACTAACTATATTATTAGCATTATAATTTTCTGCTATTAGATATGTTCCGAAGGGCATGTCGAATTTTGATATATTGGATTTAAAATCCATCTTTATTCCCGATTCCAGATGCGCTGCGCTAATATCTGGAATTGTAGTAAAGTTTAATACATTTTAACGGATGAAAATATTTTTTAATATACTAACACAAATTCTGGGTGTCCTTGTAACCTTTTCCTTGTCCATTATCATTGGTGGGTTAATTTTGTATTTCGCAGCAGAGATATTTGACTTGGGTAGAAACAATGCTTATGTATTTTCCACCTTACCACTCTTTATAGCAATAGGAGTTGGAGTTCAATATATTATTGAAAAACTAAGAGATTTCACACAATGCCGGTTTTTCGCATTATTATATTTCTTAGCCAACTTTATTTTTGTTTACTACATTATGGAACATCGAAATTTTTCATCGCTACCAAACAATGATAAATTTCTATTTTTGATTATCCCATCTGTAATAATTGGTGTTTTTTCATATTTGTATTATCCAGTAAGGGAATTTTTGATAAAACGTAAAGAGATAACCTCAGACCCGGAGATTTTATAATAATGAAAACAATCGGAAAAGTAGCAATAGTATTGGTGGTATTGTTAATCACACCGATAGTAGCAAATATGATTAATCTGTTGGCTATTTATATTTTTCAATCTTTGTCTGGAGTAGGATTAACTAATCAACTACTTTTTATTAGTATCCCAATGGCCATCGTTTATGGAATGGCAGCTCAGTCATTAATTATAAGACTTACTAACATGGGAGTAGCCAAGATTTTTAATTGGATTTATACCCTGTTGGTTTTTGGTTTTTTGATCTACATGCAAAAAACCAGTGATAATATTGAATATTTAACAGAGCCATTCAGTCTTTCATTACTTTGTGTGATAATCTTCATTGGCTTCGGTGCCTGGCTTAGACTTTTGAAAATCATTGATAATCGATTCAAGCAAAAAAATAGTGACAGTGATATTTTGGACATGAAGTGAAAGGTGACTTTAATCGCCCTTGTTTAGCAAAGTGTAACGAGGACGATTGACTCACGGTAATACATTGCTATTCGATATGTTCCGGAGGGTATATCAAATTATGATAAAAGGGATTTGAAATCCCTTTTTATTTTAGATTTCATAGGTGATGTGGTAACATCTGACACCTTAAAATTAAACATCGAATCAATACCAATCATCATCATCAAAAAAATCATCTTCGTCCCAAAAGTCATCTTCATCCCAATAATCATCTTGATAACATTCATAACAAAGATAATGAGCTGGATTCTTGATTTTCTTCCCGCATTCTTCACAACGGTTTTTCTTCTTCTTTTTCTTTTTCGTTTGCTTAATAACAGGTTCTAATGACACAGCTTGAGCATAGCCTGATTTAAACATTTTATTTATTTGTTCTATTTTACTTTTATAAATTTCCTCATCATCGACAATACTAAATAGAGTTCCAGATTCAAAGTTGCTTTCAGAGGCTTTATATAAGTTCATTGAGGTTTCAATAAGCTCAATTTCATTAGCATATATTTTGCTATGTAAATTTGAAACAAAAATAATTCTATGAAATTGTAGTTTGCTAATTAATTCTTTCTGATCATCGGATAGTTCTTGTTTACCATAAACTAAATAAACTTTTACACCACGCTCAGAAGCTAATTTAATCTGATTAGCTATGCGCTTTTTAATTTGAAGGTAGGGAGAAATTAATACAACAGCTTCTTTAGCTTCTCTAATTAATTTCTCAATATAAAACACTATACCTCCAGTGTCAAGATGTCTTGCCATTTGCTACAAAAAAATATTAGTTGAAAAAATACACTCCAATAATGCTCTAATTTTTAAAATCCAATATATTAACCCTACCTTTTATCTTGAAAAAGGATCACGATTCCAATCAAATAAAAAAATAAATTAACTAAACCCCTTCAAAAAATTGAACCGCAAATCGGCAAAACTCGATAATCACATCCTTATCTAACTCGAACTCTTTTCTACTACCTAGATAATTTTTAGAAGTAGGGGTTATTTCCTCTCCATTATTAAGTTCCTCAACAGAAATGCATTTAATATGTTTTTTGGAGACTAAAATGATAAAAGCATTTTGATAGGGATAGTTTTTGGGAAGATCCTTAAACTTAAATTCACCAGAAGCTCGAAATTTAACTTCAACAAAATATACTTGTTTGGTATTTGGATTCTGTATAACAAAATCTGGCATTCGGCGAATTTCAGTAGCAACATCTGATCTCACTCCTTTCAATAGCTCCATTATACCAGGAATTGTATTTTCCATACCATAACTAAAGACATTATATTTTAGACTTAAAAATAACTCTTGAATTAAGGTCTCTGCAATCCTACCTTTTATCATGGAATATCTATAGGTTTTATCCTTTTCAGAAAGTCCATTTTCATTATCTTCAATTACTTCAACATTGTTATTCTTTTTCTTTGATTTCTTGAAACAATCGATACATAATCCACCCTCAAACTTTGAGAAAGCTCCACATTCAATACATTCAGCCATAAAAAATTTATTACTAGTTTAAAAAATTGATATTCCTGCTCAAACCTATAAATAGATTTTTTACGACTCAAGAAAATCACAGAAATAATTTTCATACTAACTACAAAATAAACCTAGGGTATTGTTAATGTATAAAACATAGAATTTGCAATTGCATTTCCCCTCTCAATACAGTATTTTTATTCCTTATAAAGAGCTAATAAGTACAAGTACTTGATTTTTTAACCTGACTTTCATTTTTATACAATATTACTACCCTATATGGCTAAGAAAGCTACGAATACTAAGTCTATCGAAGAATCTTTGTGGGACACGGCGAATAAGCTCCGTGGTAAGGTGGAATCTTCGGAATATAAGCATGTTGTTCTCGGACTGATCTTCCTAAAATTTGCTTCTGATAAGTTTGAAGCCCGTAGAAAGGAACTCCTCGAGGAAGGTAAAGAAAAATACCTCGACATGAAGGAGTTCTACAACATGAAAAATGTATTCTTTCTTCCTGAAGAGGCTCGCTGGTCGCACATTATGCAACATGCCAAGCAGGAAGATATTGCGCTAAAGATTGACACTGCCCTGCATACAGTAGAGAAAAACAACGCTTCATTAAAAGGAGCTTTACCAGACAACTACTTTTCAAGGTTGGGAATGGATGGCAGTAAGCTGTCTGCCCTACTCGATACGATTAATAATATTGACACCATTGCCGATGAGAAAGAAGATATCGTCGGACGGGTATATGAATACTTCCTGGGAAAATTTGCAGCTGCTGAAGGCAAAGGTGGTGGAGAGTTTTATACGCCTAAATGTGTGGTAAACCTCATTGCTGAAATGCTTGAGCCCTACAAAGGAAAAATATATGACCCATGCTGTGGTTCGGGAGGTATGTTTGTGCAGTCGATTAAGTTTGTGGAAAGCCACAATGGAAATAAAAAAGACATTTCAATCTACGGACAGGAATATACTGCCACTACTTATAAACTGGCAAAGATGAACCTGGCTATTCGGGGTATTGCAGCCAACCTGGGTGAGGTGCCAGCTGATACGTTCTTTAAAGACCAGCATCCGGATTTGAAAGCTGACTTTATCATGGCTAATCCGCCATTTAACCAAAGTGAATGGCGTGGAAAGAATGAACTGGTCGATGACCCTCGTTGGAAGGGATATGATGTTCCGCCGACTGGCAATGCCAACTATGCATGGATTATGCACATGCTTTCCAAGCTTTCTGAAGGGGGAACAGCAGGTTTCGTATTAGCTAACGGCTCCATGAGCTCCAACACCAGTGGAGAGGGCGAATTGCGAAAAAGCATGATCGAAAACGACCTGGTAGATTGCATGATTGCATTACCCGGACAGCTATTTTACACTACCCAGATTCCTGTTTGTTTGTGGTTTATGACTAAAAGCAAAAAGGATGACAAAGACAAAGGCTATCGCAATCGTGAAGGAGAAACCTTGTTTATCGATGCTCGGGAGATGGGCTCAATGATTAGCCGGGTGCAAAAGGAGCTAACTGACGAAGATATTCAAAAGATTGCTCAGACCTACCATGCCTGGAGAGGAGAAAAGAAAGACGGTAAATATGAAGATGTAGCCGGGTACTGCAAGTCTGCCTCATTACAAGAAATTGTTAAAAACGACTACGTATTGACTCCTGGAAGATATGTGGGTATGGCTGAAGTTGAAGATGACGGTATTCCATTTGAAGAAAAGATGACACTGCTTTCGAGTGACTTATTTGAGCAGATGAAAGAAAGCGAAAAACTGGATGCAGCCATTCGTGAAAACTTAAAAATGTTGGGTTATGAGGAGTGAGATACATCTTGTTAATTTAGATAAAGTGCTTACATTTTCCAATGGAAAAACAAGTCCTAAAAGGGATGATAATTATCAATTTAATGTTTTTGGCTCAAATGGAATTATTGGGAAAACTAATAAAATAAATTGCCCTGCCAACTCAATAGTAATAGGTAGGGTTGGTTCATACTGTGGTTCTGTATATTTCAGTAATTCTGAATGTTGGGTTACTGATAATGCAATAAAAGCAGTGGTAAAAGAGGAGAATTCTGCAAAATACTTATATTATAAGCTAATAAGTTTCAATCTAAACAAACTTCAAATAGGAACTGGTCAACCTCTACTAAATCAATCAATTCTTAAATCAATTGAAACGAAAATTCATCCCCTCCACGAGCAAAAAGCCATTGCTCACATCTTAGGCACATTAGATGATAAAATCGAGCTGAACTGGAAGATGAACCAAACTTTAGAGGAAATGGCACAGGCATTGTTTAAAAGTTGGTTTGTCGATTTTGATCCGGTACTCGACAAAGCCCTGGCAGCGGGCAACCCAATACCCGAGCCACTGCAACAAAAAGCCGAGAAGCGATTGGCGCTGGGCGATAAACGCAAGCCCCTACCCAAGCACATTCAAGAACTCTTTCCTGACAGTTTTACCTTCACCGAAGAACTCGGCTGGATTCCTGAGGGGTGGGAGGTGAAAAATCTAGATACCATTAGTATTGAATTAAGAAGAGGAATATCCCCTAAATATATTGAAGAAGGTGGAACACGGGTAATAAATCAAAAATGCATAAGAAATCACGAAATAAATTTTGATTTAACTAGGAGAAACGACCCAAATAAAAAGAAAATTGACGGGAGAACAATTGAGTTTGGTGATATACTTATTAATTCTACAGGAGTTGGTACTCTTGGAAGAATGGCTGCAGTTGGACCAATAAATGAAGAAATTGTAGTGGATTCTCATGTTACTTTAATTAGACCTGACCAAAATCAAATCAAGATTGGGTATTTTATTTCTCTTATGTATTCAATGGAGAGATATATTGAATCAATAGGAGAAGGAAGTACAGGACAAACTGAATTAAGCAGAAGTAGATTAAAAGAATTACAAATTCTGCACCCGAACAATCAACTACAAAAAATTTATGATTCTATATTCCAAAAAAGCTTTAAGAAAAAATATCACAACCAAATCCTGAGTAAATCTCTTGAATCAATAAGAGACACTCTCTTACCCAAGCTCATTTCCGGAGAACTCCGGGTTCCTGATGCTGAAAAAATAGTTGCTGATCATGTCTAAATACACTGAAGCCACACTCGAAGATACCTTTATCACCCTGCTGCAAGAGCAGGGCTTCGATTACATTCATGGAGATAAACTTCGTGAGGAGTTTGCTACTAAAAATCCGGTAGCCAAATATGGTCACCTAGCCAGCGATGAGGTGATCATCCGTCCAGACCTGGAAAGCTACCTCACCAAACAATATCCCGACATCACTCCTACTGAGATCGATCGGCTTATCCTCGAACTCGAAAATCTTCCGGCTTCAGATTTATACGATTCGAATAAGCAGATCATGAAAAAGGTCTGTGATGGCTTTGTATTCAAACGCGATGATCACCACGACAAAGACTTATATATTGAACTCATCGATTATTCAGACATAGACAATAACACTTTCAGAGTTGTCAATCAACTCGCCATCGATGATAAAGAATTCCGCATCCCGGATGTCATTGTGTATATCAACGGGCTTCCCTTAGTTGTCTTCGAACTGAAATCGGCTACTCGTGAAGAGCCACGGATTTTTGAGGCTTGGGATCAATTAACGAACCGATATCGTAGAGACATTCCGGAGCTGTTTAAGTACAATGCCTTTTGTGTAATCAGCGATGGAGTCAACACCAAAGCAGGTTCTTATTTCGCTCCGTATGAGTTTTTCTATTCCTGGCGAAAAGTAACCGGTGATGAATCGACCGAATATGAAGGCATCGACTCCACCTATTCGCTTATCCAGGGAATGTTTAATAAAGAAAGGCTGCTTGATATCATCCATCACTTTATCTTCTTTCCGGATTCGAGCCATAAAGAAGCAAAGATCCTATGCCGATATCCGCAGTATTACGCTTCTAAAAAGCTATTTGAAAATATTAAAGTCCACCTTAAACCAGAAGGCGATGGTAAAGGTGGTACGTACTTTGGTGCAACAGGATGTGGAAAGAGTTTCACCATGCTTTTTCTGACCCGCCTGTTAATGCGAAGCACCTACTTTTCGAGTCCAACGGTTGTGCTAATCACCGATCGAACAGACCTTGACGACCAGCTTTCAGAGCAGTTTGAAGGAGCAAAAAGCTATGTGGGCGATAATTTCATTAAAAGTGTTGAAAGCAGACAGCATCTCCGTGAACTATTACAAGGAAGAAACTCAGGAGGCGTTTTTTTAACCACCATTCATAAATTTACCGAAGACACCCAGCTACTTTCCGACCGGGAAAATATCATCTGTATCTCCGATGAGGCGCATCGTAGTCAGACCAACCTCGACCAGAAGGTGACAGTCACCGATAAAGGCGTTCGTAAGAGTTATGGCTTTGCAAAATACCTGCACGATTCATTGCCAAACGCTACTTATGTTGGCTTTACCGGCACACCAGTTGATGCGACCCTTGATGTGTTTGGTCCTATCGTCGATGCCTACACCATGCAAGAATCCGTCGCTGATGAGATCACCGTTCGGATAGTTTATGAAGGTCGTGCGGCAAAGGTTATCCTGGATAATGAAAAGCTTCAGGAAGTTGAAAAATACTATAAGAAAGCCGAAGAAGCCGGGGCTAACGAATATCAAATCGAAGAAAGTAAGCGTGCCACAGCCAAAATGAATGCCATCATTGGCGATAAAGATCGTTTAAAAGCTGTAGCGGAAGATTTTATTGCTCATTATGAAGAGCGGGTATCCGAAGGAGCCACGGTAAAAGGCAAAGCCATGTTTGTCTGCAGCAGTCGTGAAATAGCATACGACCTTTACCAGATGATCACAGAGATCAGACCCGAATGGGCAGAGGTAAAAACTGCTGAAGAAGGTGCTGAGCTCACCGAGAAAGAACGCAAATCAATAAAACCAATAGCCAGGGTGAATATGGTTATGACTCGCACTAGAGATGATAAAAATGGACTTTATGAATTACTAGGAAATAAAGATTACCGTAAAGAACTCGACAGACAGTTTAAAGAACCGAAATCAAACTTTAAAATAGCCATTGTTGTCGATATGTGGCTCACAGGTTTTGATGTGCCTTTCCTCGATACCCTATACCTGGACAAACCTTTACAGAAGCACACTCTGATTCAAACCATCTCGCGGGTAAACCGAAAATTTGAAGGAAAAGATAAGGGATTAGTCGTTGACTATTTTGGCATTAAGCGGCAAATGAATCAGGCATTGGCGATGTATTCCAAAGAAGATGCCCAAAACTTTGAAGACATCAAGCAATCAATCGTCGTCACCCGTGATATGCTCAGCGTATTGGCATCAATGTTTCATAAATTTGATAGTAACGCATACTTTAATGGCAATCCAAAAAAACAACTCGATTGCCTAAAATCGGGTATGGAGTTCGTGCAGCAGACCCGCTCTCACGAGAAGCGGTTTATGGATTTAGTAAAGCGACTTAAAGCTGCCTATGATATTTGTTGTGGTAGCGAAGAAATAAAGGATAGCGAACGTGATCAAATCCATTTTTACTTTGCCATACGGTCATTGCTTGTAAAATATACCAAAGGAGAAGCACCTGACACCGCCCAAATGAATAAGAAGGTCAGGATAATGATCGAAGATGCCATTAAAAGTGATGGAGTTGAGGTGATATTTAAATTAGGCGAGGATAAAGAAAGCCAGGTTGATATCTTCAATCAGGACTACATGGACATCATTGATAAAATCAAGCGTCCGAACACCAAAATCGCCATGCTTCAACAGCTATTAAAAAAGGCAATTGGCGAGCTAAAGAAAACCAACCGTGCCCAGGGCATTGATTTCTCTCGAAAATTCCAGTCCCTCGTAGACCTTTACAATGAGCGCAAGGAGTCAGACACACTTGAAGGCAAGGTATATGATGAAATGGCAGATGCCTTAACCAATATGGTCATGGAGATGCAAGCCATTTATACATCAGGCAATGAATTAGGAATCAGCTTTGAAGAAAAGGCTTTTTACGATATACTGAAAGAGCTGGCTTACAAATATCATTTCCAGTACCCGGAGGAAAAGCTCATTCCATTATCTAAGGCAGTGAAAGACGTAGTCGATGACAAAGCCAAATACACTGACTGGAGCAAGCGCGATGACATCAAAGCCGAGTTAAAAGTAGATTTAATCCTGCTATTAGGAGAGTACGACTACCCACCAGTAGATCGGGACGAAGTATATCATGAAATATTTGAACAAGCTGAGAATTATAAGAAGTATCGGGGGTGATTTTAAGATGAACCTTAACGAATTCAATTTTTTAAAAATATTTTTTAACCTAGAACCTAAATTATGAACACAAATTTTATTGAAACACTAGAAGAACAATATCTCAACTATATTGATAACTCATCTGATATCAATGGGGAAGTTAAAAACATTATAAAAAGTGTTTTAAAGGAAGGGAATCTAGAATCGAGGAACAAATTATTTTTTGAGCAGAGCGATCTAATAAAAAACAATAAAGAATCTGCCATAAATATTAGCAATCCTTTGTTTATAGGTTATGGCAATCCAAATTCGGATTTATTAATTATTGGAAAAGAAAAAGCTTTTAATCCAGAAAAGAACCCTGAACTCCTTTTGCATGAAAGCATAAACAACCTCACTCAATGGAAAAACATCATTTCAACAGGTGTTAATATAGGAGAATTTGATCCAAGAAACCCACGAATATATCATAATAAAGGTCTTAGTTCTGGTCATACATGGAGACTTTATTCTAAGATAATTTCTTCATATTCTGGTGATTTCAATACTCATTCTGAATTATTAAACTCTACAGATATTAATGATTCAATGTTTAATAATTGCTTTATAACAGAGTTAAATTATAAACCTTCAAAAAAAACCTTAAAGTCTGCAGGAAATCTTGAATACCGAAAGGCACTTTTTCAAACAGACTTTTTTAAAAGCTTCAAAAAGGTATTATTTACAGCCAAAGCCTATGTAGGTAAGAAAACCATTGAAGAATATTTCAATTGTAAATATTCAAGGAGCATCCAATTACAAGGAAATACCAAGCGTCATCAAGGCGATATTTATACAAGAGAAGATTCAGAATTCAAGCTCCTCTCAATTAATCAATTAAGCGGGTCAAATTATTGGGAAGATGAAACCCTAAAAAAGATCGCGATTGAAATTAAAAACTCATAAAATGATTAAACGGAATATTCTTTTATCACTTTATTTAATCATCTAAGACTACAAATTAAATATTTATGGATATATCAGCAAAATTTTCATTTTTCAAAGTTGGTCAAGGAGCTTTTTATGGGGGTACTATAAAAAAAGAAAATCAATTTTATTCAATAGTTTATGATTGCGGAACATCATCCAGGAAGGAATTCCTGAATAATGAAATTGATTTATTTTCTGACTGGTTACCAGAACCTAGAGTAATCGATCTATTGTTTGTTTCCCATTTTGATTTTGATCATGTTTCAGGACTAAAAAGGCTTTTCCAAAAGACCAATATTAAAAGGATAATCATTCCATATATAAAGTCAGAAACCCGAAAATTCAACTTGTTATCGTATAGTGAAGTTGGTGATTATGATGAGAAATCCCATTTAACCGATGAGAGTGATTTTGACTTGGAGGAATATCAAAACTTTTTAGAAAATCCAGAATCATTTATCTCTAATTTGAATAATGAAACTGAGATAATACAAATCAATGGTAGTGAAAATCTCAATGTTGAATATTCTAACTACGACAATGAAGAAGAAGGTCTTTATATAAGAGGAAGCTTTTTTGACGAAGATCAAAACATTTACAATAATGACTTACAATTTTTCATTGGCAAAATATGGGAGTTCACTACATATTGCCAGCCAGTTGATGAATCAAAAATTCAATTTCTAAAGAAGGATTTGTTAAATCTTTTAGGGAAAGAAAACTCTCCACTAACCTTGGAAGATTTAAAATCCATAATCGTAAATAAAAGAGCAGATACCAATAAAATATATAAAACAAAATTTAAAGATGTAAATGGTCATGGGTTAGTATTATTTCATGGACCTACACCCATTTTAAGCGATGGATTTTCAATTGACTACCAAAATGGAAATTTAAAGGGAGAAAATAATAGTTGCGTTGCCACTTTATTAACAGGGGACATTTCATTTAACCCAAATAAGAATGGTATAAAATTCAATTCTGCATTTTTGCTGAAATTGGAAAGGGTAGATATTTTTCAAGTTCCTCATCATGGTTCAATTCATAGTTGGAATAACGATGAATTTAATGATTTAAAAAAAGGAAAGGACTGGTTATCAATCTGCAATTATGGTACAACTAATAGTTACAAGCACCCTTCAGAATCAATTAAGGATCAATTAAAAAATCATTTCATTGACAATACTGAGGAAAAGAGGTTTAATTATAGAATTGCATTATCCGGAATTAAATGGCTACTGAATAAAAACATTGATGAATGAGTAATACTAAATCTGAATTCTTAGAAAAATTTGAATCTGCATGGAGAGAAGTATTCAATCCAGACCTTATCAATCAAGAAAGCCTATTATCAAAATATACCAACAGCACATTATGGACAAATTACGTCTTGAAAGAAAGTGATTTAGTAAATAATATTTGTGAGAAATTTGATCTTCGACATCGACCTGAAGAATATAAAATTGACATAGTATTCGCTCCCAATAAAAACCTTAGTGAAATATCCAGCTTAGTCTCTTCTGAAGAATTCTTTCCTCCAAGCTATTCAATCATCCTCGAACATGAAAACAACATCAAAGATTGCTGGCGGGAGATGTCTAAACTCACTCACTACAAAGCCAGACTAAAAGTACTGGTTTGTTATAAGGATTATAATGAGTCAATTCCAAAGGAAGATATAACCAATGAATATTTAGAAGATTTTAAATCAATCGTTAGAGAATCGAACACTCACTATTGCGAAAATCCAGAAACGGAATACCTTATGATAATCGGGCAGCGGAATAAAGAGGGTTTGCATTGGCGGTTTGATTCTTTTTCGGTTAAAGATATTTAAATATCTAATTACACCGGCCAATAAATCTTTTTCAAAGGCACTAATGATCTAGTATCCAAATCAAAAGAATCGTAATGATGGATTACTAGGCTTACCAACAGTTCGATACTAATTTAACTGGCTAATTAAAAAAGGTAATATCAAATAACCAAATAATCTGGAATACCACTAAACTCAGAAAGAAGGCTTTGAGTTTTAGTTTTGATTTACCTCCACACACCATTAACAGCACCAGCGAGACGCTGGCGCCAAGTGTTAAAATAAACTTGCTATTGGGGACACAAGCCAGGACGTCATTGATGCAACACTATTTCATTCGAAATACCGGACACACCAAACACCTATTTAAAATCTTCATCGGTAATCGTATAATAAAAGTTATTATGCTCTTTTTTTACCCAATTAATAATATCATAAACATTATTATAGGTACTTAGATCTCCTCCATGCGACTCATTGATAAATTTTAGAGTATCGAAAGTATTAACATTTATAAACACAATCGAATCAGTCCCTAAAATACTTCCGGAACTAGTATAATGTCTATCGTTAACTTCAAAAGGCACTTAATGACTTTCATTTCCATTATAACTTATTTTATAGTGAAGCTCAGAAGTGGTTTTGTTCAAAAAGTAAAATTCCACCTCATTTATATTATGAGGCTGAACATCACAAGATGTAAAAACTAATAATACCCCTAAATACAACCAAAACCTATTTAAAATCTTCATCAGTAAGTGTAAAATAAAATACATTTGACTCTGATTCTATCCAATTGACCCTTTCAAAAAAATGATTATTCCATGAAGAGGAGGTTTCATAGGTTGGATACCTATAAATCAATGAATCTCCAGATAGCTTTTTAACAAAAATCACAGAATCAACTGTGGTAATACCCCCCATTCCTGCATAGACATCTTGATCAATTAAAATTTCTAAGGGCATAGATCGATTAATCCCTAAATTATAGCTATCCCATAGCAAAGTTTCAGAGGTATTATTTCTAACAAAATATTGAGGTTCGTCTATATTATGAGGCTCAATGATGCATGAAGAAAACAAAAAGCAACAAAATCCAAAAACCTTTAAAGCGGGTTTATATAAAATCTTCATCGGTTATCATATAATAAAAATTATTATGTTCTCTTCTCTTCCAGTTTGATCTATTAAAAACATCGTTAGTTAAACCCACTTCTCCATTGATATATTTTATTGTATCAAGTGTATTAACCTTAATAAAAACTAGTGAATCAATATCAAGGATTCCTCCTCCACCAGTGTATTCTTCATCATTTAATTCAATTGTTAAATAACGACTTTCAATACCATCATAACTGGTTTTATACTGAATATCTGAAGATGTTTTATTTAGAAAGTGAAATTCAATTTCATCTATATTATGTGGTGGTATATCACAGGAGATTAATACCAATACAACACTTAAAG
This sequence comes from Marinigracilibium pacificum, assembly GCF_012926615.1. Lineage (GTDB taxonomy): Bacteria > Bacteroidota > Bacteroidia > Cytophagales > Cyclobacteriaceae > Mangrovivirga > Mangrovivirga pacifica. The sequence continues at coordinate 112,043 of NZ_JABBNU010000015.1, forward strand.
ACACCAAACACCTATTTAAAATCTTCATCGGTAATCGTATAATAAAAATTATTATGTTCTCTTCTCTTCCAGTTTGATCTATTAAAAACATCGTTAGTTAAACCCACTTCTCCTTTGATATATTTTATTGTATCAAGTGTATTAACCTTAATAAAAACTAGTGAATCAATATCAAGGATTCCTCCTCCTCCAACATAGGCATTATCATTTTTTTCCAGATGGATATACCTACTCTCAATACCATCATAACTGGTTTTATACTGAATATCCGAAGATGTTTTATTTAAAAAGTAAAATTCAATTTCATCTATATTATGTGGTGGTATATCACAGGAGATTAATACCAATACAACACTTAAACACACCAAACACTTATTTAAAATCTTCATCGGTAATCGTATAATAAAAGTTATTATGCTCTTTTTTTACCCAATTAAAAATATCATAAACATTATTATAGGTACTTAGATCTCCTCCATGCGACTCATTGATAAATTTTAGAGTATCAAGAGTATTGACTTTTATAAACACAATCGAATCAGTCCCTAAAATACTTCCTGAACTTGTATAATCTTTACCATCAATTTCCAATGGCACATAATGACTTTCGTTTCCATTATAACTTATTTTATAGTGAAGCTCTGAAGTGGTTTTGTTCAAAAAGTAAAATTCCACCTCATTTATATTATGAGGCTGTACATCACAAGAAATTAAAATAAAAGAAATGCTCAATATTTGCTTTACTATTTTTCCCATTGCTGAAAATATTTTATAAGGTTATCTTTTTGTGTTGGTCGTTTTTGAATCAAATTATCCCGCCACTCGCGCATAGCGGTATTAGTTTTATTTGAACTAACTCCTCTAAGCGAGGAAAATATTTCTGACATTGTAAAATTTTCAACATCATCATAAACATCACACTCAGGCCGTGTAGAGTCATATTCATTTCTGGCATCTATCAAATCTCTAACTAATACCAATGGGTATCCCATGTTAATCATACCTTGTAGTCCAACATTACCATCATCCCCCTTCCAGCAAACTCCATAAACATCAGGTAAAAATTTAAATTTATCCTGGTGTACTATGTCTGCCACTCCTGAAGCCCATGCTTCCCTTACCATTTTTTTAGAAAACATCATTCTATAGGTACTACTTACAACCCAGTCACCAACAAAGTTCCAATGTGCTGCATGTCCCAACTCATGAATTACTATTTTATAAATGATATTATACTTATCATCTTTTGACCCTATTCTTAAATCAGAAAAGACCCAACCACCAATAGGGCCTGTTGTTACATCTGAAATCTGATGAAGCATAGTCATAACTCCACAATCATTATTAGCACAGGCTCTGATTTTAAGATCATTTGGTGGTCGTCCGATATTGAATTTTGGTGCCCAAATATAGTGATAATCATAAACTCCCCGCATAATTGCACCCCAAAGGTAAGATCTGCTTCCTTTATGTGACCTGTATTCCCATCTTCCGCTTTGCTTTGGTCCATTTAAATACGCTGGTCCAAACCCTATTCCAGTCGGTTTTATAAATGCATGAATATTAGAATATTTAATCCCATAATTTACCTCACGGTTTCCACCGAAAACATACCTGATTACAAACTCTCCATTTTCATCTGTATACGCAGTTTTAATTTTAAACCACTTTCTAGCTCTCGCTTTTACTTTAGGTACTCCATCATAAAATTTACCGTCTTTATAAATCTTTCCACTATAAGGATTTTCTACTAATATTTGTCCTCTCGGGCATGTAGAACATACACCTGAACCAGCTACATAACCTCCTCCGCCACATTCTTCAACATCTTGAATTTCAGAATAATGTTGGGCAATTCTCATGGCCTCATTGATGAGAAATGGCTGAACACATTCATCAATCGGATAAACAACTCTTCCATTTATTGTATGGCCAATATCATCAGGTATAAATAACTCTTCAAGAATTTTGTATTCAATATTTGGAAAGTTATAATCTGCCAATACAACAGTGTATTGGTATGTTGGCCTATCGGCTGGAATAGAAGGATCATGATAGTTAAATTCTCCTTCAATTATTTGTTCGTAATCCAACGGATATGAATATAATTCAAGCAATGAGTCCTTTAATAATATTTCATATTCCAAAGAATCCTTTGGTAAGAATCTCACATAATAATGAGTGGTAGTAATGGTGACTGCCTCTACATTGTACCTGCCTGCTTTTGACAATTCGGGTTTTATATTGTCCCATGCCTGTTTCATATTTTGAACAGAATATGGGTTTTTCATTTTTTTGCCAAAGGTATCTTCGAGATTATCTAAATCCGGCCCTACCTGCTCTTCATGGCAAGAATTTAAAATTACTGTTAGCAAAAGGCATAACATGCCTAATCGAAATAATCGTTTGATCATCGTTGATAAATCTTTTATTAAATGAGGCATGCTGAAAACTGGGAGTTTACAGGACACCTGTTTTGGTTGAAAAGCGAAAGTAATCTTATCAAATTAAAAATCCACTATTTTTTTTGCTTTTAGTCGATCGTAAACGAAAGTAAACGTTTACCGGGTGTATAAATGGTTTTTTGACTGATTACTAAGGGAAGTTTGTTTGGAAAATTTATTATGAGCAGATTATAACAGCACCAGCGAGACGTTGGCGCCAGGTGTACGACACTGTGGTTGGTATTAATACTATTTCAACTGGCTAGTGAGGACACAAGCCAGGACATCAGAGTTGACTAGTGAAGACACAAGCATGGATGTCATGGTTACTAGTATGTGTCTCCATTTAATGATGTGGTGTGTGTCCCCACACACCATGGGCTAATCCTGTTAGGATTCTAAATCAAAGTTAATCCTTACTGACCAAGCAAAACTTCAATGACGAAACAAGTTTGTCATGACAGGTATCATCTTCTCGAGGTTCACCTTTTAAGTATAACACCAATACAACACTAGCGAAACGCTGGCGCCTGGTATTAAAACACCCAACTGGCTAGTGAGGACACTAGCCAGGACTTCATGGTTACTAGTATGTAACTACAGTTAATGTTGTGGTGTGTGTCTCCACACTCCATGAGCTAATCCTGTTAGTATTCTAAATCCTGGTTAATCCTGTTTCAAATCATTATGATTCCATATCAATAATAACATTAGCGAGACGCAGGCATCAGGTGCTAATAAGTCTTAAATAATAATAAGATTTATACATTAATAAATAAGTTTTCAGGGTTTAGATATTCACTAATTAAATACTAACTCCCTTTTGGAATCCAGTCTGTAATCTTATATTTTTGAAATCTTCAACCTTTACATTTTTTTGATGGAATACGCTAATAGAGAGGATCAAAATCAGAAACGTCAACAACAGACTGATAAGGATAGTAAAAACAAAACTGCACAACGTCTGGAAAGTGGTGAGTTGAGCCTCAACAATGATGGGCCTGCACCCGGCTCTCAATGGAGAAATCCTTCTAAATCAGAAAATGTAATACAGAAAATGGAGGCTTCATTTGGAACTAGTTTTTCTGATGTAAATGTTCATAAGGATTCTTCTGAAGCGACAAATATTGGAGCAAAAGCTTTTACACGGGGAAGTGATGTCCATTTTGCACCCGGTCAATATAATCCTGCAAGCAAGTCTGGTCAGGAATTAATCGGTCATGAGCTTGCCCACGTAGTACAGCAGAGACAAGGAAGGGTAAAGCCAACTACGCAAGTAAATGGAACTCAGATTAATGATAACCCGACTTTAGAAATAGAAGCTGATGAAATGGGAAGAAAGGCTGTACAGTTTAAAATGGCTAATAATTTTCAAGACCCTGATAACTCAAACCAATCTAATAGTAATTCTACAATAGTACAGAGGTTTGAAGCTCCTTTACATGAAAGTGCCTCTCGAAATGCTTTGACTGCTAATGGAGACTTTTCTCAAGATGAGGCCAGCATGATTTATTATGGAAACTGGATGCGTGATGTTAACCAGGGCTTTGTTCCTGCAGCTATTGATATATTAGGCGCTGATACTGTATATGCCTTGCTTAACTATGTGGCATATCAAAAATTTGGTAAGGCACCAACCTCCGAACAAATGGGCTTTTACATTCTATCAGAACACCTGGATAGTCCGGTAGGAGCAATTAAAGACTCAGAATATAATACTTCAGCTCCTAAGATCAGCCCGGAATTGGAAGCTGCAGATTATGTTAATCCAGAAAAATCATCTCCCGTACCAGCGAGTAAAAAAACAAAAGTACTTCCTACTACCCCCGATGCTAAAGCAATTCCAGGTAGTGATATGGAGATTTTTGACGTGGACAGTTCTGGAGTAATGGGTTATATCAGACGTACAAACCAACATGTGGAAAATAGACTGACTTTAGCAGCTGAGAAAGGAAGAAATGAAGAGGGTTTTTTACATTTTGGAGCAGCTATGCATGCCATAGAAGATCTATTTGCCCATTCTAATTATGTAGAAATTGCAGCAGAGGAAATACTTAATAATGAGATGAAGGGTACGTTTCCTGAATTAGAAAATATGATTGGGGAAATAGAAATCCAGAGTTTTAGTCCGGAAGTAGAAGTATCTGGAGCAACACCAGGAACCAGTGACAGACGAAAAGCACTTGTTACGGGCTCATTTTCATCATTAGACACTGTAGAATCTGTTGGACACGAATTGGTGCATATGCTGAGGCAACCACCGAAATATCCATCTAGCCTGGATGAAGTCATAGCAATGAACAGGTTTATGGAAAGTTTAAGCTCACAGGTTGATGGAGGCCTATCTGATGAACAAAACGAAGAAATATTAAAAAAACATTTAGGCTTCGGTTATGGTATTGTTAAATCTTTTGCTGAAAACATCGGGTTTTCCACAATTATGAAAGGCAGTAATAGAGTGATGGAATTTCTTTACTCTAACTATGATGAAGAAGTTAAGAATGCAGTATATGAAATGAGCTCATTGGTTCACCAAAACGCCATGCTTCCATTGGCTGATCAAGTGGATTCCCTGGTGTTAGAAAGTAATGTAGCTAATACAAGTATGATTGAGGTTTTGGAATCCAGCCAGCGAATAAAGGCTAATAAGGGTGAGTTGAACGATTATGTTCAACCAACAATGGAAATGCTAGGGGAAGATAAAGATATGCAAAAAGCCAGAATGGAAGAGGCGGTTAAAAGAAGTGCCCTACTAGAAAACACACCTGAAAAAGCAATTGGAGGACCTTCTCACTCCCAAATTTCCAAAGACCATAAAAACAGTGTTTTCTTTGGGCTAGGTTTTAAGTTGGCTGTAGAAGCTGATAAAATGATCAAAGAAAAAATGCTGGCAGTATGGGGCAACAAAAAAGCGAATGTAGGTTACCAGGATGGCTTAACAGAACAACGAAATAAAAATGCTAATGAAAATTTAGCAATGGGAAAGGAAATACTTTCTCAAGGGTATGCTTCCGGAAAGAAACCCGACTTGCAAGCAAATATTAATGAGACTGCTGAATCAATTAATCAATTAGCTGACTTGTTGGTTGCTCTTAATCAATCTCCAGCAAATGCTCAAGCATATTTAAAAGGCAAACAAGACCTTATCGCATCATCTGAAATTGCTGGAACTAACCCATATATTAGTAATAAACTAGATAAAGTTCTTAACGTAACAAATAGTGGCCTGGTTTCTGTTCAACAACCTTTGAAAAATTTTGAATTAGAAGAAGCTTCGCAAGACCTTAAAAATTTGGCTATAAGAATTAAAAATGCAAAAACCCTTCAAGAAAGAGAATCTATTTATTTGGAGCTTACTATGCTTAGGATGCAATTCATCCAACATATTACCACTATTCAAAATGACCCGACGTTTACCGGTAATAAATTAACTTACGCAGCTGTTTTGACAGCAATGGATAGAGCAATAGCTGCAAATGCACCTAGCTTTACTACTAAGCAGGTTAATGTATTAGCTGGCACAAAGCATTTACAAGGGGTTGACCCATCATTACAAGGAGAGTTAAATGTGAACTCTTTTAAAATGACTAGTCAAAACTCAGGGAATTCGAAGATAGATAATTTAATCAATACCAGCAGACAGATAATTGACCATCCAAAAGAAAATAGTTGGTGGAAACCAATTATGATGGAATATATCAATGCAAATAAGGAAGTGATGAAAGATTATATTAAAGCAAGAAACATGGGTTATGCAACTTTTAGAGGCAAACACTAATAGAGTTTAAATGCTATTAAACTTAAAAGTTATCTACCTATATGTAGCTGTAAATATTACCATACTCAACTATTTAATATGTGACTAAATTATTACTTAATTAATAGCTAATACAGGAATAGTTAAAGATTGAGGTTTTTAATATGTATTCATTAATATTTATAATTTTCGATATATCATCCTAAGAGAAGAATCGACCCTAAAATCTTCATAAAAATCCTTTAAAATATATTCCCCTTTACTATTAACAATAATAGGAGATTGCCCAGAGCAAAAATAAAACTTCCCATTAAATACTTCAATAGAATTAAAAATGATAGGAATAACTACTTTACCTTTTTGGTCAATGCATCCAATTTTATGATCTCTCATTACCATTGCTAATCCGTTTTGATCAAAGTAGAATGCCTGTTTGTAAATATGATCGATTTTAACTACTCCATTCTTATCAAAATACCCATATTTACCATCCAATCTGAAAGCTGCTCTTCCATTTTTAAAAGAATCAATCCAAGAATATTTAGGTTCTACGACTATTTCCCCATTTCTATCGATTACACCATAAAACTTTTCATTATCTTTTTTGATTCCGAATACCGCTCTATCTTCTGAAAAAAAACTGATATAAGTAAAATTCTGTGGTAATCTAAGAATTGTTTTATTGTTTCGATTAACATACTTGAACCCCTCTTCTGATTCATACGGTAATATATTTATATCGCCAACTATATTTAATGGATACCCTTTATTTTCCTCTAATATTTTTTCCCCTTCAACTAAATCAATGAGGAATGATTCATTACCAATTTCCGCGAAAACCTCATTGTATAAGACTTTACTTTTATAAAAGTTAATAACCATATTTGGTAAAATCATGGAATAGTTAAACGAAACTATAACATTATTTGAACCGTCAATCACTCCAAACTTTGAATTATTTCTCGCAATATATCTATTAAAATTAGTGGTATTTATGTTTTCATACTCAAAAGGCACTAACACCTCTCCCTTATCATCAATCAACCCATACTTCTTATCTTTAATTGCTATAAAACGATTTTCATCAGAAGCATCTTCTTCTAAATTTTCATATTCAGGTTTTACCAATTGCTCACCAAGCTTATTCATGGCACCAACACCTGTGATAGTCTTATAAATGATGTGATCAAAATTAGTTGTAAACTCAGCTTCAATAGCCTCAAAGGTTAGTATTTCCTTTCCGCTATTATTCACTACCACATGCTGACGCATTTCACCCTTGGCTATTAATGAATCTTTCAGATATGTAACTATCGCCATATCATTGGTTACTGAAAGACAGTTGGCATATTGAGGCTCCACTATCCACTCCTCCATACCATTAATCAAACCCCACTTCCCATCTTGCTTCACCCAAACTTTTAATGCCTTCCTCTCCTTTTTAGATTGTGCTTCTAGAACAGAACAACCCGAACATAATATGACTATTAATAAGAAGTAATGAAAAAGTAAATGACGCATAGTTAATTAAAAATGTTAAAATCAAATATAAGTGATTAAACAGTAAAATGGTGAGTTTAAGTATTCAAATGTAATCTATGATAACATTTAAAACTGGTGATAAGAAACTTTTACTTGGGTGTTTAAACTCACCTCCAAAGTATTAAGAGTTAATAGCATTTTTCCTTCTGTGTTATATATCCTTTGGTTAACACCAGTATAACATAAATAATAATTCCCTTCGTCAAATGGTATAATCTTGTTAAACTCAAAAGGAATAATATGTTGATTATTCTTGTCAATAACACCATAATGTCTACCTTTTCTTGCAATTGCTAATTGATGAGAATCATAGTTTATTTCCGATTCATATTCAAATGGAATAATTACCTCCCCTATTTTATTTATGGCACCGAATTTATCGTTAAGATTACAAGAAACCAAACCTTCAGAAAATGCTCCCATCCATTGATAAACTGGAGATACGATTTCCTGCCCCTGTTTATTTATCAGCCCGTAAGCTTTTTCGTGGTAACCGGAATTTTGAGTTGGATTTGACAGTATTTTTTGGGTAATGGCAACTTCTTCATAGAAAAAACTTAAATGCGTATAAGAAGAATCCAGATTTATTAACTTCTTCCCTTTTATATCAATGTAACCTGTAAAATCACCATTGCTATAAGGTATTAATTTTTCTCCTACACTTTCAATAAAAATTGAGGTTGATATCACATTGTTTTTTTCAATAAAAACATCCTCACCCGGAATAAAGTAATCTAAAGTATCATTTTTTATCGCGTGTACCAGGTTAAGGATTTCTTTACCAATATTTACATCTACTTTAAAAATTGGCATAATCAAAATATAATTATTGGTCAAAACAATATTTCCATTATCAGATACTATGCCTCTCTTTTTATCCTTTTCAAAAACATATCTATTTGTATAAATAGTCTTTAACCAAGCATACTCAAAAGGCACTAACACTTCTCCCTTATCATCAATCAACCCATACTTCTTATCTTTAATTGCTATAAAACGATTTTCATCAGAAGCATCT
>NZ_JABBNU010000016.1 GCF_012926615.1 Marinigracilibium pacificum
CTTTTTTTTCATAATTTCAATGATTATTTAAATTAAGAACTCCTCCTAAGTTAGAAACTTTCCAGGTTTCCGACGAAGGAGGATTTGTTCAACAAAAGCTATGAATGAATGGGGTTTTATCGGTCAGGATATTTTGGTGGAGATTGGAAAGTCCGCCACAAGTTTTATTTTTAAATCAAGGCGTGGCTATGTGCGAGATGAGAGGTTAGTGTTTTCTAATCCCCACTCATTATAGCAAGAGCGGTTATGTGTAAGTTAATGAAACTCATTACATAAATTAGAAAACAAAATAAAATGTGGAATCGAATAAAGGAAATTGGTGGTGTGATTGTGATGTTTATTACAATTATAGGAGGAACCTCTGCTTTTTGGATTTTTATTCACTATGACAAATTGAAGATTGAATATGATTCAAAAATTGAAACGTTACAAGTTAAGAATATTGCACTTCATGATGATAGAGGAAAATTGGAAAAAGAGAATGCGAAATTATATTCTTGGCTTCGAGAGACACCAAAAACGATTCCATATTTTGAAAGAGTAATTAAGGAAAAAGAAGCTACTATTGATTCTTTAAGACTTTTATTAGAAAAACCTACAACAAGTAAAACAACGGAAACTAATAATAAATCCCACAAAAAGAAATATCGATATTCTGAAAAACTGAAAGAGGGAGAAAGTTTTATTGACCCATTAACAAATTCTACTGTATCTATTTATAAAATTGAAATGGATTATTCAGCAAAGGCAAAAGTTGATTATCCAAATGGTTTTAATACAACTAAAGTTAAATCTGAATCTATAGATGTTTCTCCTGGATTTACTTGGACAGATGTTCGTTTTGAAAACCGTCAATTTAAAATTGTAATTCAGAAAATTGACCCGTTATTTGATGAATTTGTAATTGAAATAATAGAAAATTAAAACCTACACACCCATTCAGGTCCAAGATTGCATATCTGGCTCTGGTTCAAGTGTTTACTTGGACCGATCATTATTAGTTTAAAAATTAGACTTGCAATAGTCTATTTCTCCCATGACCTGTCTCCTGCCAGTACATTTATTGTAGAAGTTACTTTCCTGTCTGTTGAGGGAAAGACCAAGGTGGTGGAAAGCCGGGTGGGTCAAGTAGCGGATTGACCTGAACTGAAAAATCTGATTTCATAAATATTAAATTATCCATTTGGAATTGTTTATAAATGTTTACAAACGGATTAAAAATTTCCGGTTACATACGTTTACAAACGGGTATTTATAAAGTAAATATTTGATTTTGCGGAATCAAGAGCTATTTTAGAATTTTTAAAGAGAATTATTAACAAAAAGAACAACGAAGTTAAAAAAGGAATAAGAGCAATAGAGTCGCGCTTATCCGCTCATTATGACTAATTAATAAAACCAAAATATTGAAGCTAATCGTATTATTTGTATATTTATCCTATCATTAATTATACTCGAAGAATGATAACAATAATTAAAAAAGGGACTCCTTTAGAAGACATAAGAAAGGCGATGAAAAAAGCTACAACTTAACCTAAATCAAAAGGGATTATTAAATTTTCGGGTAAGCTAAAAATCAATCAGAATCCTTTAGACATCCAAAAAAAAATGAGGGATGAATGGGAATAGAATTTTTGTTGATACTAATATACTTTTATACCTGCTGAATGGTGATAAAGAAGTAACCGAAATGATATCAAATAAAGATGTGGTTATATCATTTATTACAGAACTTGAACTCCTCTCTTATTCAAATTTGAATGACGATTCAGAGCAACTTATTAAAGAATTATTAAATGAATGTATAATAAGGGATATTTCTGGAGAGATTAAAGAATTAACTATAGAGTTTAGAAGGAAATCGAAACTTAAATTACCTGATTCCATTATTGCTGCAACAGCGTATTTCAATAAACTCCCATTACTAACTGCAGATAAGCAATTTAGAACTGTAGATGAATTGGATGTGATAATTTATGATGTATAAAAAGCCATAACAGTACCTATATGCCAATGTTTAGTTTTTCTGTTGGGGCTATCTCGCTGTTCGAAGTTTAGGTTCAGCGTAACTTCGAACAATAAATAAAAACAGGGATTGTATCCCGGTCAATATTACAAGATCTCCCCGACGGTACTTAATTGCTTTATAAACCACTAACATGAATAGACTAATTATTATACTTTTAATAATAACAATTGGATGTAATCATTCTGAAATAAACTCTACCGAAGGGGATCTAGAAGTGTCAGATACAACTAAATTGACATTGGCAGAACACTCGACAATAATAGAAGAAGTAATTGAAACTGAAGAACTAGTACCAGAAGAATTCGATAGCTTTTTTGATAAATATAGTACTGATTCTATATTTCAAATCACAAGGACTCTTTTTCCATTAGAAGAAAAAATTTGGGAGATTGGTGAGGATGAACCAACATCTGAGACTATTAATAGAAGTCAATGGAATTTCATTACATTTAATTATCATGACAGTTTATCAACCCGTAAAATTGACCCTTACACACAATCGGTAAATTATGGAATGGATACTACGAAAATTGAAATACGGGGAGTAGATAATGGCATTTTCACTGATTTCAATTTTGTAAATAGAGATGGTCAATGGTTTTTAATTTCTATTCATGATTATTCGAACTAAGCTTCCACCTCTCGCTGTTCGAAGTTTAGATTCAGCGTAACTTCGAACTTTTTATGAAAAGCAGGGATTGTATCCCGGTCATTTTTACGATATCTCCCATGGCCTGTCCCCTGCCAGTACATTTATTGTAGAATCAAATTTCCTGTCTGTTGAGGGACAGACCAAGGTGGTGGAAAGCCAGTTGGGTTAAGTGGCGGGTTGACCTGAAACCTGAAAAATCTGAAAACATAAATTTTAAATTATCCATTTGGAATCGTTTGTAGATGTTTATAAACGGATTTAAAAATTTCCGATTACATTCCGGTTACATTCCGGTTACATACGTTTACAAACGGGTATTTATTAAGTAAATATTTGATTTTGCGGAATCAAGAGCTATTTTAGAATTTTTAAAGGGAATTATTAACAAAGACAACAACGAAGTTATAAAAGGAATAAGAGCAATAGAGTCGAGCTTATCTGATAGTTGTATTGCATTAAAATAGAAGACTGAATGAGTACTGTGAATTTAGCTTATTGATATAAAATAAGACATATAAATATTTGTAGACTGCTATATATGAAACTTGAAAACAAAGTTTATAAATTGAATTGGGGTTTTAATCATTCGGGTGATTCTGAAAAAGATGCTTTTCATATACCATTCAAAAATAATATGGAATTTTCTGCGGATATGATGAGTGTTAGGGAGTTTGAGTTGCCTGAAAGGCTTTATCTTCAGGCAAATTTTAGAATTATAGAAAATATTGACTACCCATTGACTGACCTGAATATTCAAATAATTAGTAAAAGAATACTTGATATAATTAATGAACTAGGGGGTATTAAACATAGACAGGTTCCGATAACTATGATTGATGATACATTTTTAGATGAATTATTTGACAAGCAAGGTGAATTGAAACCTAATGTTCCTACTAATAATGACTTTGTTGGGATTCAGCTAATGGAGTATACTGACGTTTTCGACTATGATAAATCAGAGTATGAAGAAGACTTTATACTTCCAGTTGGACATATTAGCAAATTAATACTTAAAAAACCAAAATATGGATTTCCTCCAATTTTTAAATTGAAAGAATGTTCAAGTGAAGTTTTTATTTCCGAACAGACATATAACAGAATGAAAAATGAGAACATTAGAGGATTTGATTTTGAAGAGATTGAAGTGTCTTGAAAAGAAGAATGACGCAATACAACAAGGTATAAAAAACATAAGTGGTTCAGTGGTTTACGGAACTATGGAGCATTTAATTAACTCCGCCAAAACTGCGATTTGACGGGTTTATGAAAGGATTTAAATTTGTGTCAAAACGTAAATTTGGCTCAGTGCAACTTGATAGTTATGTGCTTCGAAATCACTTACGTTTCTTATATTTAATGTTGTGAATAAGAAGAGAAAAAATGAGAGTTATTTTTTGCGACAGTGTATTTGATAATAAACTGATCGAGCCTGAATATGAAAAAGAGAAATTATCAGCAGTTAAAAATGGATTCTCTACTTCACTTATCAGTCACGAAGAACTAACAGATGGAAATGTAGCTCTAAGCATTAAGCTTGTTAAACCAAGCGAAACAAAAGAACTAGGCATTTACAGAGGATGGATGTTAACTCCATCTCAATATGAAGACCTCTATAATGCACTTCTGAACAAAAATATTGAGTTGGTTAACTCTCCAACCGAATATACAAACTGCCATTATTTCCCTGAGTCTTATGGTGTGATTGAACAACATACACCTAAGTCAAACTGGACTGAACAAATTGACGATTCAGCCATTTTAGAACTGACATCTCAATTTGACAACAGTGCAATTATCATCAAGGACTTTGTGAAGTCTGAAAAACATAACTGGGAAGAAGCTTGTTTCATACCTCAAGCCTCAGATCAAGAACATGTGAAATCTGTGGTTAAAAGGTTCCTTGAATTAATAGGAACTTCGCTCAATAAAGGAATTGTTTTTCGACAGTTCGAAGAATTAGAATTTCTAACAGACCATTCAAAAAGTAGAATGCCATTGACTAAGGAATTTAGAGTCTTCTTTTATAAGAACAAACTCGCTTGCATATTCGACTATTGGGACGAAGGTGATTATGATGGAGAAAAACCAAACCTTAAAACCTTCGAAGAACTTGCTACTAAAATCAATAGTAACTTTTTCACTATGGACATCGCTAAGAAAAAGAACGGTGAATGGATAATTATGGAATTAGGAGATGGACAGGTTTCTGGATTACCTGATAACGCTAATACAGACAAATTCTTTAATAGCCTAAAATGAAAAACCACTACAACATCCAGTATGATGTAATAGCTAGTAGCGTGTTTTATAGAGATTGTGCTAATTGGACCCCATACTGTTCGAAGTTTAGCTTCAGCGTAACTTCGAATTTTTAATGAGAGGCAAGCTCAGCCATTTTTACGATATCTCCCATGGCCTGTCCCCTGCCAGTATATTTATTGAAGAATCAAATTTCTGGTATGCCGGGGGACAGACCAAGGTGTTGAAAAGCCAGGTGGGTCAAGTAGCGGGTTGACCTGAAACCTGAAACCTGAAAAATCTGAAATCATAAATATTAAATTATCCATTTGGAATCGTTTATAGATGTTTACAAACGGATTTAAAAATTTCCGATTACATTCTGGTTACATACGTTTACAAACGGGTATTTATTAAGTAAATATTTGATTTTGCGGAATCAAGAGCTATTTTAGAATTTTTAAAGGGAATTATTAACAAAAAGAACAACGAAGTTATAAAGGAAATAAGAGCAATAGAGTCGCGCTTATCTGCTCGTTGGCAATAATGTAAAATGAAAAAATTAACATCATTCATAATTCTTTTCTTGACCCTGAGTTTAGGGTTTTCACAAAATCGAAAAAACTGGACAGAACTTGACTATCTAAATGCTGACGAATTTCGTTTTCAAACAGAAAATGATATTACGGGAAAATTCTTTGTAACTGTTTCAGACAATTTTAATTACTATACCAATCCAATCATTATCAAGGATCTAAGAAATAAAGAGATTGTAAAAATTGAATTTAGTGAAACTGGTATTGACATTGTTTTTGAAGGAATAAAATACCAAGGAAATGATACATCAAATCCCTTGAAGCCTTGGCTTCTAATGCTAAACCCTGACTTTTTCCGGTTAGTATTTGAATGTGTTGATATAACTGCTAATCATTATGTTGTCAAACTTAATGAGAACGAAGTAGGCTATATAGCAACAGATAATCCCGATTTCAAAAGAGTAACCATAGAGGATTTTATTAAGCATTGGACAGAATTGGGATTTGATTTTGACCGCTCAACTAATCCATTACGTACTGAACCCAATGAAGGTGGTCAGATTATATTAAACTCTTTAAATGAAAAGTACAAAATTTGGACTGGAGGAATTCTAGAACTGAGGAGTGATTGGTTGAAAATTAGAACTATAAACGATGAGGTTGGATGGATAAAATGGAGGGATGGCCAGAAAGTTTTGATAAAAATGTATTATGCTTGTTAAAAAACACTATTGCCAACAATTTGTAAAAAAACATGCCGAGTTTCCTGCTTGATCGAATTCTAGAAGTCCACTGCAGATTGGTCGTAATATTTGCTCATCGTTTTGGGGATGCAGTTAAGAGCTTCAAAGATTACTCAAAACTTATCGCAGGATTGCAGGTTCGAAGTTTGGTCAAAACTTCCAGCAACGCAAATATTACTATTTTGCTTGCTCTTTACAGCTTTAGGCACGTTTTTTACAAGGGCCGTTGTGCTTAATACAGGGCTATCAATCGAACTTAATGAAAATATTCAATCCAAATTATATAATAGAATTTCGCAACGCAATAGAATCTCATAACCTAAAGTCAGGAGAAATAATTCTTCAAATATGTGAGCATGATGGTTATAGAGATAATTATATAAATTTGATAAAGGATTTTTTTACCAAAACCAATATTCATTTAGAAAAGGAAAGTTTCGATATAAATAGAATAAAAAGAAATGAAGCTATTTCCGCAATCAAGTTTGGATTAAGTACAAAACCAAATTATACTAGCATAGATAAAGAGTTCAACGAATCAGATAAAAACAGATATGCAAATGGCTTTATTGACTTCTTTATTAATCCTGATTTTTTCTCTGTAAACGTAAGAATATTTAATAAGGATTTAGATTTAAATGATTTTTGGGAAACAGGAGGAGCAATCTTAATTGATGATAATAAAATTGGATTATTTTGGATTAATGATCTATATGATAAATTTAATTAAAGCACATAAGCACAATAACTAAGCATTCGAGTGGCCGATACGCAATTGAATACAGAGTTGACAAGTCCGGTGCTTGAAAATGTTACTATGGCGATTTCAGTTACTTTCGTGAGGTTATTGGCTAATTTACTGCCTCCTGCTGCTCGAAGTTTAGCTTTAGCGTAACTTCGAACTTTTAATAAAAAGCAGGGATTGTATCCATGTCAATATTACTATATCTCCCATGGCCTGTCCCCTGCCAGTATATTTATTGTAGAATCAAATTTCCTGTCTGTTGAGGGACAGATCAAGGTGTTGGAAAGCCAGGTGGGTCAAGTAGCGGATTGACTTGAAAACTGAAACCTGAAAAATCTGAAAAATCTGAAAACATAAATATTAAAATATCCATTTGTAATCGTTTGTAGATGTTTATAAACGGATTTAAAAATTTCCGATTACATTCCGGTTACATACGTTTACAAACGGGTATTTATAAAGTAAATATTTGATTTTGCGGAATCAAGAGCTATTTTAGAATTTTTAAAGGGAATTATTAACAAAAAGATCAACGAAGTTATAAAAGGAATAAGAGCAATAGAGTCGCGCTTATCCGCTCGTTGTGAGACATAAATAATGAATAAAATAAAGATCATATTTTTAATATTGACCTTTCCTTTAGTATGTAAAGGCCAAATGAAGAATTATGAATTCAATAAAAATGATTTGGTGAACTATAAAAAAATAATAGCTAATCAAATTGATTATTATCAGGAAAATGATAGTTCGATGCGTCAGTCGATTTACTATTTAGATAAAAAGGGAAATATTATTAAATCCGAATCATTTGAGAATGACACATTAAGGCACTATGCTATAAATGATTTTGATACTAAAGGACGAATAATTTCTCATAAATCATATTTTGAAATATATACATACAATGAAGATATTGGAGACCATACTCCTGAATGGAATGACAAATATTACAATGGCTCTGATTTTATTTATAATGAGGATCAATTAATTGAAGAACGTATTTTTAATTATGTAGATGGTGAAAAATCATACGATTATATATACAAATTCAAATATGATAAAGATGGAAAATTAATTAATACTCAGTTTATAGATCTTTATAAAGGTCTGACAGGAACTTTCCTTCCAAATACAGCAATTATTGATTCATTATTTAATAAGGAAGACATCACCATAACTAATACATATTATGAATATCGTAATGATTCAGTTATTGGAATTAATTATGGAACAAAAAATATCATTACTGGGTATGAATTTGAAATTTTAAATGAAAACGGGCTTCCAATTGAATTTCAAAGTGCAGATTCAGAGGGCTCAGTTTATATTATTTACCGGTCCAGATATAATGAATTGAATAAGCTAATCGAAAAATCAAGAGAAATAATTGATTACTCAAAAATCAATTATGATTTAACTGCTGAGGACAATTATGTTATAAAATATAATCAGAATGGATTGCCTGAAAGTGGAATTTCATATTGGAAAGGAGAAATAATATCAAAAAGAACATTAAAATATGAATAAATACATCTCACAACAGCATGTATGCAGTTATGGCGGCTATAGAGTCAGCTCAAGCGCCGGTTCTCGCTGGATTTCACTGTCCTATCGGACGCGAAATCGGCACGATAATCCGCCACAAACTCATACATCGAACGTTGGCAAAAAATTAAAACCTCGATGACAGATGCATTAAAATGCAATATTTAAACTACATATATGATTTTTTAATTTTACCGTACTTTTTTGCAAGTCTGATAAATATATTTATAACAGAGAGATTTCTTAAACGAGACTTTAAAACGATACAGGATATAATTGGGCTAGTTTTAATCATTGGTATAGTACTTTACATATTGATTATATTATTAGAACTTTTTGATGCATGGTATAGTGGTGTTGAGTATGAGCAATATGCCTTTATTAATTCGGATTCATTTTCGAAAGGTAGATTGATACTTACTTTCTATCCAATACTTATGTTGGTATTAAATATTTTTAGAAGATTTAGGACTAATGAAATTATTATGTTTATAACATCATTATATTATTTGCCTAGATTTTATGAATTAATAATATTTTTAACTGTTTCAAGAGTTACTTTGAGAACCATAAACCATGATTATTTAATACCGATAGGTAAAATGTTTGCATACCGGATTATTTTATACTTTGCGGTTTTAATATTTTACAGATATAGGAAAAAAACTTTTGCTAATAACTAAGCATTCGAGTGGCCGATAGGCCTATACTTAGCCTGTCTCGAAACAACCGGGAAATGCAGTGTTGACAAGTCCGGAGCTTGAAAATGATACTATGGGCATTTCGACTATTTTTATGTGACTTTTGGCTAATTGTCTCCCCCCCCCCTGGCTGTTCGAAGTTTAGCTTCAGCGTAACTTCGAACTTTTAATAAAATGCAGGGATTGTATCCCGGTCACCTATCAGTATTTATAAAGTAAATATTTGATTTTGCGGAATCAAGAGCTATTTTAGAATTTTTAAAAGGAATTATTAACATAAAGATCAACGAAGTTATAAAAGGAATAAGAGCAATAGAGTCACGCTTATCCGCTCGTTATGACTAATTAATAAAACCCAAATATTGAAGCTAATCGTATTATTTGTATATTTATCCTATCATTAATTATACTCGAAGAATGATAACAATAATTAAAAAAGGGACTCCTTTAGAAGACATAAGAAAGGCGATGAAAAAAGCTACAACTAAACCTAAATCAAAAGGGATTATTAAATTTTCGGGTAAGCTAAAAATCAATCAGAATCCTTTAGACATCCAAAAAAAAATGAGGGATGAATGGGAATAGAATTTTTGTTGATACTAATATACTTTTATACCTACTAAATGGTGATAAAGAAGTAACCGAAATGATATCAAATAAAGATGTGGTTATATCATTTATTACACAACTTGAACTCCTCTCTTATTCAAATTTGAATGACGATTCAGAGCAACTTATTAGAGAATTATTAAATGAATGTATAATAAGGGATATTTCTAGAGAGATTAAAGAATTAACTATAGAGTTTAGAAGGAAATCGAAACTTAAATTACCTGATTCCATTATTGCTGCAACAGCGTATTTCAATAAACTCCCATTACTAACTGCAGATAAGCAATTTAGAACTGTAGATGAATTGGATGTGATAATTTATGATGTATAAAAAGCCATAACAGTAGCTATATGCCAACGTTTTGTTTTTTATCTGGTGCTATTATCTTTGAGGGTTAGCTATGCGTTTTTTCAGAAAGCCGAATGTTTCGGGTATCCATAGCTTTATTTGTAGTTATGTTGAATGATAAAGAAAAATATCTTATAGATACTTTTGAAGGTAATAATAACCTCGATAACTGGATAATATTGCTTCAAAAATCAACCAATTCCTTTTTTTTAAAAGAAAGTGCCGAAAAATATAATTGGGATGACGGATTTGAATTGCCAACGGTTATTGCCGACAACCCCTATTGTGATAAAGGAACGGCTCTTACACTATTTTGGTTAGCTGAAGGAATTTCTTATTACACAGGAGAAATAGAAAAAAATGAATACAATACTGACTGGGTTGATTTTTGCAAATTTATGGGTGACAGATTAATAAATGGCGCCTATAAAGAAGGGCTTGTTAGCTTCAACCCTGGCCTTAGTAAAATATTAATATATAAATACAAAAAAGCTGGAATTCCCGAAGAACTATTCATGCCAATAGAAGGAAAACCAGATTATAACGTAGATAGCTCCTCAAACGGTAATTGAAAACCTGATTATCTTCAATAGATTTTTATAGAATCAGGGTGAAGTTTTGTCCGGGTTTCAAGCTCGTTATTATTTGAAAAAGTTTGAAATTTCCGATTGTGAGAGGGATTTACCAGAAATAAAATTAAGAGAGCATCAAGTAAACATTGTATTAATAAACCGTGAAAAATCTAATTCTAATAACATTCTCCTTACTTGCTATAAATTCAATAACTTTTGGTCAAAAGGGAGTCATTAAAGGTCAGCTTATTGACTATAAAACATCAAAACCTATTGCAGGTAAAACAATAATATTGTTTGGTACAACATCAGGTGTCACATCTGATAAGGAAGGCAGGTTTGAATTTGATAATCTGAAGCTAAAAAACACCGAGCTAATAATTTATGGTGGTCATATTCATGATTCAGGTATTGGAAATAAAAAAAACTATTATACTTTAAGCTTGCGAAATATTAAATTAAATGAGAATAACAGGACGATTGATCTTAAGATAATTTACTTATTGGATAGTGATCAAAATGTATCAAATCTGAATTTCCCGTGTATCATTCTTGATGAAAAAACTTTTCAATACAAATTCGTTGGAGGTGCAGACCGCCACTTTGAAGGCAAGTTTGGGTTAATTGATTTTTCAACTCCTTCAAAAAATTGTGCCTTATGATAATTATCATTCACCCGGAAGGCCTGAGTTCTTGAATAAACGAAGAAGTAAATCCTGTTTAAATGATCTCTGAAGAACAAAATATTGCCTTAATCGAAGTTGCCAAAGGGGCATCTGATAATCCAGCCTGGAAAGATTATGCAGATTATTGTCTTTTAAAAGAGAAAGGACTTAGAAAGCCGGCATTATCAAAGTTGAATGAGTTTTTAAATTCAACCCAAGGCTGGTCAGCAGAACAAAGAATCGAGTTTGTCAATTTCTTGTTTCCTCTTATTGAGACAATACCGGGAGCAGACCAGGGTCCATTTCCTCATCCATTAAGTATTAGGTTAACTAAACCTACCCTTGAAGAGTGGTGCGCTTATGAAAAATCAGACAGCAAGCCTTTTCGCTGGTTTGGAAAATATTACAGAAGTGAAGAACATCTACACAAAGCCCTGGAGGTAAATCCGGAGGATGATTTAGCAAGAGAGACTATTTTAAACTGGTGGACAAACATCCTTTATTTTTCAATTCATCATCTGCCTGAAGGTTATATTGGTGATCCCGTCGAAGATCTTGAATTTGCTGAAAAAATCAAGGTACAGATTTCCAGGTTAGTTGATCCGGAGCGAAGGGATTACTGGACAAAACAACTGGGTATTGATCTGGAAATAATTGAAAACTATCTTGAGTGGAAAAAATCAGGTCATCCCGATCTTGCCAGTTGGGGAAAGGAAAATAATAAAACAGTGGGTTATCATTTAACCAGAGCTTATTACTTCGAAAAATGATCAGGTTTCAATAGTTATGATTAGTTTGAGGGGATTAACTTAGAAATTTTCGTCAAGGAATTTTTCCGACCGGTATGAATTGGTAACCGGAGTGTTTCTAATATTATTCAAAACATAGTGTCCACTCTGATTAACTAACATATTAATATTCAGTTAGATATATATAAATAAATTGATGTCGTCATTTTGTTTATATGGCTTAAAACTTATATTTTGGTAGGTTTCCATATTAATCGTAAGGCTTCCCAAGGTTCGAGGGGTTATTATTATTAACAATTCAAATTAAGTATACGATCCATCATGGTGCTTATACACGACAACAGGATTCAGTTTAAAGTTATTCCGTATTAAAAAGACTGAAACATTCAATGAAATATTTATTATTAACTGCCCTGGTTATAGCTACTCTGGCCAGCTGCAGGCAATCAACTGAAACATCGGAAATTATGAAAGACAACAAAAATCAAGCAGAAACACCTGGCACACCTGTTGATACGTCAACACCTAAAGTCACTGGAATTGGTGGAATCTTTTTTTATTCGGATAATCCTGATAAGACAAAAGAATGGTACACGAAAAATCTGGGAATTGAAATTAATGACTGGGGCTCATCAAGTTTTGAATCAAGAAATCTTGATGATCCTGAAAAAATAAATTCGCTACAATGGAAACCATTTAAAAATGGAGACGAATATTTTGCTCCCTCAAGCAAGAATTTTATGATTAATTATCAGGTTCAGAATATCGAAGGGCTTTTAGCCAAATTGCAAGAGAATGGAGTAACTGTAATTGATAGTATTACCACATATGACGGAATAGGGAAATTTGTCCATATTATGGATGCGGATGGCAATAAGATTGAATTATGGGAACCCGCCGATTAACCTGAAATTACTTGATTTCTAAATTTCAGGTAATTTTTTGTCTGACTACAAGATTATACCTGCTGTTCGAAGTTTTGCTTCAGCGTAACTTCGGACTTTTAATAAAAAGCAGGGATTGTATCCCGGTCATAATTGTCTGAAATTCCACCCATGGCCTGTCCCCTGCCTGTACATTTATTGTAGAATTTGTTTTTCTGTCTGTCCCCCGACTGACCAGGGTGTGGCAAGTTTTTTACACCCCTCCGTTTGGTACCGGTATGACCTTTATCACCTCTATCAGTAGTCCTCTCCTACATATACTGCATATCAAATCAAAAAACATTAAAAAAAATAAATCATAAACATGTAACATTTTTTGATTTCTGCATCTAAAGGAAAAACAAACACAGAACCATGAAAAAAATCTTACTATTTTCAGCAATCTTACTTTCCTGTTTAACTTATGCTCAAGAAGTCAAACAACCAATTCATGTAAAAGTAACAGGTAGCGGAAAACCTCTCCTGCTTATTCCCGGCTTTACCGTTCCTGGTGAAAGCTGGAATTCCTTAGTTAACCAACTGGAGAAAAACCATGAGTGCCATATTGTTACACTTGCAGGTTTCGGAGACAAGGAACCTATAGATTTTCCGTGGCTTCCAGCAGTTAATGAAGCAATCGAAACCTATATAAATGATAATCAAATAAAAGATTTAACCGTAATTGGGCATAGCCTGGGAGGAACAATAGCTACCTGGCTTGCTGGTAGAAGTAATAACTATTTGTCCAGAATAATATTGGTAGATGCATTACCGGCTACCGGTGCCCTTATGATGCCCAATTATAATCCTGATAATTTGGTGTATGACAGTCCTTATAATAATCAAATGTTGTCGATGAGCGAGGCTGATTTTGAGAAAATGGCTGATGCTATGGCTAAGGGAATGAGTTTAAACCCCGAAGCACAAAAAAATATTAAGGACTGGATGATTTTAGCAGATAGAAGAACTTACGTATATGGATATACCGATTATCTTAAACTAGATTTACGGGAGAATTTAAAAAACATTTCTATTCCTGTGACAATAATCGCTGCAGATATGCCTTATGGAAAGAATATGGTAACGCAAACCTACCAGACTCAGTATGCTAACCTGGCAAAATATGATTTGATAATTGCTGATAATTCGGCTCATTTTGTAATGTTTGACCAGCCGGAGTGGTTTATTGATCAAATTCAACAAATCCTTGTATCTAATTAAATGAATATAGAAAAGGAGGACTTCACCTGTATTTATAATACCCATGCCCCGAAGGTATTCAGGTTGTGTATGCAGTATGCATCCGGTGATGAAGACTTAGCAAAAGAGTGGCAACAGGAGACTTTTATCAAGGTATGGAATCATAGAAAATCATTTCAGGCAAAATCTTCAATAAGTACCTGGATATATAGAATTGCTGTAAATATTTGTTTGGGAGATTTGAGGAATTCCAAAAAGGAAATTCAGATTGATGAAGGTATCCGGAGTATTGACTCAACCACTGAGGAAAATGAAAAACAGGAAAATCAAATTAAGAAGATGCATAACTGCATCAATAAACTAACTCAAATCAATAAGGCAATCATAGTTCTGGAACTAGAAGAAGTACCTCAGGCTACAATTGCAGAAATGTTAGGATTTAGTCACGGTTCATTACGAACCCGGTTGAGTAGAATTAGAAATTCACTTTTAAAATGTATTACAAATGGAAAATGATAAATTATCCCAGTTATGGAAAAGTCAAAACAAAGACTTTACGCTTGATAATCCGGATATGATTATTAAAAAGGCTAAAAAGCAACGTAATGGACAATTTATTACCATAACGATATTGGCCACAACAATTATAATATTGATAATATTCACAGTTAAGTATGCTAATACCGACTGGAATAACTTTACACTTGGGCTTACTTTAATGATTTCGAGTCTCGTTTTTCGACTCATACTTGAATTTGCAACAATTTACCGCAGAGAAAACAGGTTAGTCTCATTAGACAATCAGTTGTATCAGGAATACTTGAAAAAACACTATAGAATAAGGCTGGGTATTAATTATTTAATCACACCTATCTGTTTTGGAATTTATATTTATGGATTTACAATGTTATTACCATATTTCAAAAATGAGTTTTCCGAAGGATTTTATACTTACATTCTGATTTCCGGGTATGCCTCATTTGTTGTAATAGCATTAATTATTCTTAATAGTATATTTAAAGAACACAGATTTCTAAAACAATTGAAAAGTAAATAGCTTTCCTGTGTTACCGGAGTATATAATAATTACAAATGTTCGAAGTTTAGCGATAGTGTAACTTCGAACATTTTATGAAAAGCAGGGAATTTATTCCGATCATCTCTCCCTGTGGCCTGTTCCCTGACAGGACAATTATTGTAGAATTTGTTTTCCGGTCTGACGGAGTACAGACCGGGGTGCGGGCATAATTGTGAACAATGAACCTAATCCCTTGACTGATTTTTAATTTTATCTACAAATTCCTGTCTGTTACTAACCTCTAACTTCGCATAAATATTTCGAATATGAGTTTTTACGGTACTCAAGGAAACAAACAGTTCATTAGCAATTTCCTTATTGCTTTTATCCTGAATAATAAGATCGGCAATGCGTTCTTCCTGATTGGTTAAATTGATGTTTTCATGTGAAGAAATCTCATTTCCCTTTTGATTTAATTTTATAAATAAGAAGACAACTCCAATGATTAAAAAACTACTAAGAGCTCCCAGAATATAGGTCATTCGGCGGTAAAAGTCCAGGTCTTGTTGAGTTTCAGCTTTAGAAAAGTCGATAATCAATTCTTTCAACTGCTTTGCATAACCATCATTATCATAATAATCGTTCAAACTATTTTGAAGCTCTTCATAATATCCGGGATCATTTTTAAAATCTTCTTTAAGGATATTTGGCTCAACCTCTGAAAGTGAAATTAAAGTGACCAACGGATGAAACTTCTTTTTCTCAGAATATGCCTTCAGCTCAGAAAGTACTTGAGCAAATGATTGATTTTTTTGATTAGAGTCTGTTACAGTCAATAATTCATTCGTTAATCGGTTTGCATAACTGTCTATTTCCTGCCATTCTCTATCAATAGGATTTGTATTTGTATTACTGGAAAACCAATATTTATTATTTCTTTTGAAAACAATGGTGTCTTGATTAGAGAATATGAAAACATGAAAGTTCTTCCTGTTTTCATCAAAAAACAATTGTAACTCTGTTTGATCTTCCTCAATTCTGGAATGTATACGGTAAAATGCATGCTTTTCTGAAAGCAATTTTCCTTCAAAAGAAAAGTAACCCGAGCTGTCTGTTAAAGTTGACATCAAAAACTGTTTCGTCGCCATTGTACTTTGTTCATCGAAGCTCAACAGACTTAAGTAAACTCTTTTGTTTTTCATTGGTGTATCCAGATATCCGGATATGGAATACTGACCAAAACAGAAATGACTGATAACTAAAAACAGAAACCCAGATAATAATAAACTACGCTGCATACTAAGAGTAAATGTAAAAAATTTCAATGATTGATAAAATCAAATGAGAAATTTAACTCTCTAATACATATTAATGACTATTAAGCTGCTTCATCATTATGTGAATCATGTGAAAAAGAATAAAATCAGCGTGGTACAATTTTCAATTTTTATAAAACAAAGAATTTAAAAAAAATGGCGGCTAACAACAAGTGTTGTCAGCCGCCATGAAAATTGATAATTAAAGCTTAAAATTTCTGAGATCTAGTACAACTTTTTAAGCTCCTCTGCTGTGAAGTTTCTGTTTTCCGTATAATTATCTTTACAGTAGGCCAGTGCTTTTTTACCTTCATTTGGATTAATATCTTGTTCACTAGCTAATTTTGCGATATGATAATTAATGAATAATAAATCACTATCTACACCCTCCGGAATTAAGTCTTTATTTGAGTTTAAGTAAAATTTACTATCTAACAGAAGCTTCATTAATCCATCGTAATCTTCAATTTTCTTAAAAGCAGCAACTGTTTTATCAAGATTTCTATAATAAACTATCGGTTCAGTTTTAATCTGAATCTCAGCAAAGGCTTTTTTATAGCTTTCAGCACTTTTCTTATAATTTTCTATAATAAAATAGAAATTCCCTTTGTTTGCCTCGTCAAAACCTCCGGGTTCTTTCATGTTTGAGTTTTGCCAAAGCTTATAATCTTCAACAAACTTTATGAATTCTTCCAGTTCTTCATTTTTCTTAGCCAAAAGAATATCCATCAAGACAGGCCCCACGTCTTCTAGTGTATATTTTTCCTCTAAACCATAATTAATCTTCATATCATTAAGATAATTGGCTCTATAGGAAGCTAAATCCTTGTAACTTTTAACATTTCTGTAATCTTTAAATATAAACTGTATCCCATCTGTCATAGCCAGGGGTACTAAAGTATTATGATTGGCCTCATACGTTTGCTTTTTGAAATGGAATCCTGGATTCATGTTAGCCTGGTAAATTTTCTCATAATCATTTCCTGCTTCAATTCTATCAGGTGAATCTGATGTTGCATTTCCAACAAAATAATGCATTGGTTTACCTTGATAGTTCTTCATAACATCTCCAATATCCATTCTGACATCATTACTAAAGAAATTAGTTGACAGGGATATAAATCCTCTGAATGGATTATCGTCTTCAAGTAAAAGAAAATGATTATACTCAGCTCCGTTGGAATGTCCGATCATAACATTGAAACCTGAGGTGCTGTAATTACTGTCAATAAAAGGAACAAGCTCTTTAAAGATAAAATCCTTAAATTTTTTACCCGATTCCTTGTAGAAAACATCCAGATCCTTATTTCTATTTGATTGACCATTGGTCATTCCATGAACAATTCCCACTAAAATAGATTCGGGGATTAGTTTATATTCATCCAGTGATAAATAAGATATATTATCTTTGGCCACTGTAAAAATATTCCCACCAGCATCTGTTGTATAAAAAACAGGGTATTTCTTAGCCGGATCATAGTTAGCTGGCAAAACAATTTTAACTAATCTTTCCGCTCCTAAATATTTGGATTGGAACCTCTTGATTCCATAATCAATTCCCAAAGATTCAGCATTTGTATCATTCACCCACCCCTTAATAAAGAATACTTTTGTTGAATTATTATTTATGATTTTTTGATTTGGATTGTTATCAAGAGATTTAATAATTCCCTCGTTTTCCCATTTTCCTTTTGTGAATTTAAATTCTGCCGGATAAGAAATATCTGTAGTGATTTCTCTCTCGAAATCTGATGTTTTATTCATTTTCACTGCAGCTGGATTCCAGTTACCTAAAGATTCCTGATTACCGGTAATGTAAACCTCATCGGTCTTATTAGGTACAATAACTTTGATAGTTGCTTTTTCCTGAGCGAAAATGCTTCCTGATAAAAGCATTATTATCGTGAATAGAAATATATTTTGATTCATTGTGATTGGTGTTTTGTTGATTCAAATGTAGCTTGCAGAAAAGGCAAAACAGGCATTAACCAGGGTTGAAAAAGGGACTAGTCCCCCGTATGATTTTTATTCTAACAGGGTTTTGGGCATTTATCCTTATTAAAGAGAATGAATTTAGATAAAGCTAATAGGTTAGTTAATAAATATTTTTCTGATGTTAAAAGTTATGAATTGTTGGTTCACATCATACCTGTAATTTCAGGGTTAATACTATAACTTTCCTTGTTTATAATAAATTAATGTTTTCATCAATGCTCTAATATTCATTAAGTACGTTATAATAAGATAAGATTATAGTTTAAAGAAAAAAATGAAAATTACTGAATACAGACAAGTATGGGAGATTTGGAATTCAAGCAAGGAAAAGTTGCATGCCTACGTCTTGTCTCGATTTAAAAATCAGGTTATAGCTGAAGAGGTTTCTCAGGAAGTACTATTGAAAATATATAACTCTTGTTGTTCCGAAAAGGAAATTACAAATCTTAATTCCTGGCTATATAAAATTGCACATAATACATCTTTAGACATTCTTAAAAAAGAGTCACATAGTCAAAATTCGGTTGATTTCGATAATACCATAAATGACTCAGAGAAATGGGATGAATTATCAACTTTTCTGGAGCCACTAATCGATTTTTTACCCGAGAAGTATGGTGTTCCACTTAAAATGTCTGATCTGGATAAAATTGATCAAAAGGAAATTGCATTGAAGCTGGGACTTGGTCATAGCGCCACCAAAAGTAGAATACAGCGAGCGAGAAAGCTGCTTAGAGAGGAAATTGAGTTATGTTTCCATCTTGAATTAGACAAAAACGGGGTTCTTATAAATGCAGATTTGAAGACCTCCTGCCGTCCGTTACAGAAACTGAAAGAAAAAAAATAAAAAATTTTGCGTCTTTTTGAATCGCGTGAAGTCTTAAGGTAAAGTTTAACCATTAAAGATTTTAAAATGAAAAGATTTCACGTTCATGTAAGAGTTCAAAAGTTGGAAGAAAGCATTAATTTTTACAATGCATTATTTGGAGCTAGGCCAACAACTATCAAATCAGATTATGCAAAATGGATGCTGGAAGATCCACGAATAAATTTTGCTATTTCCACAGGCCATGGCGAAACCGGAATAGAGCACCTAGGTTTTGAAGTCAATAGCCACGAAGCATTAAACTCCATTTACTCAAATATGGAAAAGGCCAAAGGTGAGATATTCGAAGAGGGAGAATGCACTTGCTGCTATGCTAAAAGCCAGAAATCATGGATCACCGATCCTCAGGGAGTGGACTGGGAGGCATTTTACACCCATGGTACGTCAACGGTATATGGCGAAGGAATTAATGCAAGACCAGCTCCGGAAGCCATGGAGAAATGGGAAGGTAATGATAGTATTGATGCAAAAGAGGAAGAATCAGTTGTCAGCTGTGATGGTAGCTGTATTGTTTAAAAGATTAATTTTTTTGAATTTTTGGCACACGTTGATTTTGTATAACGTGTGCTATTCAATTTAATATTACTTTGGTCATAAGATAAAGTTTTGGGATTAAATGCTTTTTATTGGTTTTTATCGATATTGAGCATTTAATTTTGAAAATCATTTATGTTCAATAACATTTAAAAATTATTGTGGCTGATATTATCAAAGCAATTTTTATTTATCTGATTATTCCGTTTACAGGATTGATGTATTATTTGGGACTTAAACGAAAAATGAAAGCACAGGAAATACCTGCCCCTCCTGCCATTGAACTTTTCATTATTTTCACTACTTATGGTGGACTGCTGCTAGTTACTTTGACGACACTATTTTGGAAATGGTCAGCAATGGCTTCATTAGGAACTTTTTTTCTTATTCTGGTAGCTCCAGTTATCATGGGTATTATTGTTTTTTGAAATTATAAAAGGAAGGAATTATCAATTTATCATTTAAGAATTTTCGAAGCAGGAGTTTTGTATTTCTTGATTGCGCCTGTTACATTTGGCCTTTTAATGATTATAGGATAAGGAGAATCTCTTTCAACACTAGCATATTCTTTCAGGCTAGAAGATAAAAACCTATTTAACTGAAAGGATAATAGAACATGGAAATGAAAAATGAAGAACATATAGTAGATCTTGACTTGCCTGCTGTCAAGCGTTGGGAATTTCTGTCAGATTATAAAAAGGAAATTAATGAATTACTTCAGTGCTATTTAAATGACTTCGATGATGCAGATTTCATATTCGAGAGTATTGAAGATTATAAGCATGATATAATTTCAAAAGAATATCTTGAAGAAATTGAATTTATTGCTTCAATATCCAACTTTTCACCTGATCAGGTATTAATCGCCAACCTGTACTATGATGTACTTAAGTTTTATTTTGGATGTACCGCATTTGCTGTATACAACAATGAATCTGTCTTACATTCAAGGAATCTTGATTGGCATACTGAAAACAACCTGTTAAGCCAGTATTCAAAAGTTTTTGACTTTCAGCGTAATGGAAAAACAGTATTTAAGACAATCGGATGGACAGGTTTCATTGGAGCACTTTCCGGAATAAAGCCTGATCGTTTCTCACTTACTTTAAATGCTGTATTGAGTAATGATAGCCCTGATATTGCTTTTCCAGTATCTTTTCTTCTTAGAGAAATTTTAGATTCTTCTAATTCATTTGATGAAGCAAAACAGAAATTAGAGCAGACTATCATTGCAAGTGATTGCCTGATTTTGTTATCCGGGATTAATCCAGATGAAATGGTTGTGATTGAAAGGACTCCCAAAAGGTTTGCTACCAGAGAAACTCAAAATGGTTTTATCGCTGTGACTAATGATTATAAACTGCTGGAAAATAACCTGACTGGTGAAAGTATATTGCAATCGACTTCATGCGGTAGATATGAAAGGATCAGTGAAATTTTAATGGATAAAATCCCTAATAATTTTGAAGAATGCTTTAAAATATTAAAAGATGAAAAAATAATGATGGGAATAACAGTTCAGCAAATGGTATTCAACAATAAAACAGGAGAAATAGGATTAGTAAGGACAGGAGATAATTAATGATAAATTATTACCGTTTTATAAACCTTCAACCACCAATTTAAAAATATGAATAGAATTTTTCTTTTAACCACTCTTCAACTGTTTATTTATATTGAAGGCTTTCCTCAAATAGATTTATATGCTGAGGTTAATACAAATTACTCCATAATGAATAATGCCCAAAAAGTCGTTGGCATTTATACATTTGATGAATCATACGATCATAAATTTGGATTTGGATTTAACGCGGGAATATCAAATAAGCTTTCTGAGAATATTTATTATAATGTGGGCATAGGAATAGATAATATTAACTATCAAAAGAGAATTGAGATTGAACGCGCCTCAAATTCTTATCCTGATTACCCCCAAAACCCTGATCCATTTCCAGTTACATTGCCTGACAATTATGATAAAATTGGGACAACGGCAATCTATAATTTGAATTTACCGATATATGTAAATTATTCAGTACGCAAATTCTCATTTGGTCTCGGGATTTCACCTTCCATTCTAATATATTCAAAGCAGATTCGTGGTGAAAATGGTTTTTACGACCCTTTTAAAGTGACTGAAAAAACTAATAATGAAGGGCTAAATGATTTTTCATTTAGTGGATTTTGCAGAGTAGAATTTCAGGCAATTAAAAATATAAGTGCTTTGGTTCAATATACTCATGGATTCACACATATTTATAATAAAGATGAGCAACATGCTGGGAATGACAAAACTAAATTGATTCAGCTTGGACTTAAATATTATTATAGAAAGCCAAATTCGAACAATTGATAATAAGTTACTTTAAGATATGTGGTTTGAAGACTTAGTTGGATTTGAGGAAGTATCACTTGAAAACGTCAGGGATAAAATCTCTATCGAGGGTAACAAGTTAATTTCAAAAGTAAATGGAAAGTCTTTTCAATATGGAACTCTTGAAATTCCTACCTTAAAAGAACTAAAAGACAAATCGCCATTAGAGAATTATAAGGGAAGAATAAGCATTATAGAAATTGTCGGTAATGTTCAGGAAATGCATTGCGATCCTCAAAATAGAAATGCATTATTTCAAGCAGCATCGCAATTCAATCTATTAGAGATGGTTGGGCCTCATATTACTCCTGAAAGCGGTGTTGGTATATATGAAAAAGATTACACACAAGGTCCGGCCTGTGCCATAGCTTGTGGAGCAGGTACTATTTACAGGAACTATTTCGTTCCTATCAAAAATCAAGTTGGGCAGTCTTCAACTAATCAAATAGATTGCCTGGATTTAATAGGAAAAGAATTAGGTAACGATGAATTGTTTCTCTGGAAAATGACTAATGGCTATGCGTTGGTAAATCAGGATGGACTTTTGAATATAAATGCACAAATCAATAATCTTAAGCAAGAACAAAGAGACAGGTTAAAAGAAAAACTTAAAATTGGAATACAATGGAATACTGAGGTGACTATTAAAAACTCTAATCAATTAGTTTCACAGGCCTATTGTTCTGCGTTACCCGTAGCTTATTCGAATGTTGATTCTATTTATTGGTCAAGTTTTGCAAAGCTAATTCTCGAGGCAACCTATGAGGCTACTTTACATGCAGCTTTGATTAATTTTGAAAATACCGGCTGTAATAAAGTATTTTTAACTCTTGTTGGAGGTGGAGCATTTGGAAATGAAATTGAATGGATTATAGATTCTCTTTCAAAAGCTCTTTCAAAATTTAAAAATACACCTTTGGAAATAGGAATTATTAGTTATGGTTCTTCAAATTATAATGTTAGAGAATTGATAAAGGGAATAAGCCTTTAATACTTTCTCCTATCTATTATTTGTTTCATTTTAGAATAATAAAATAGCATAGTTATAACATAATTGTTTTCTTTCATTTAAATCATAATGAAACTGTTAGTTATGTTATATTTCTTCAATATTGTTAATTCAATCCCTTTCAAGTAAATTACTATTTGTCTGTCAAAGACTATCTCTTATGAATTAAAGAGATAATATCACCTCCCTGATGGTATCCTGATATGCCTAAGATTTCAGTAAACGGAGCAACACTGTATTATGAACAGGAAGGAAATGCAAATGAAACTTTGATTTTCGGGCATAGTTTATTGTTCAATCTACGAATGTTTGATAGTCAGGTAGAGTTTTTGAAAAACAATTACACTTGTATCCGTTTTGATTTCAGAGGACATGGTAAAAGTGAATCCACAAACAATGGATATGATCTAAACACCCTGACAGAAGATTTAATCGGTCTTGTAAAAGCATTAAATATTGAAAATTTCCATTTTATTGGATTTTCAATGGGTGGAATGGTTGCGTTAAGAGCTGCTATAAAGTACCCGGAACTCATCAAATCCCTAATCCTAATTGACACGTCATCAGAACCTGAGCCCAAAAGTGGTATGATTAGAAACAAAGCTATGTTATTTGTTGCAAAATATTTCGGACTAAGTCCTATTGCTGGTAAGGTAATGAATATGTTTTTTGGGGATTCATTTTTGCAAGATCCAGCACATGAATTAATTCGTGAGTTGTACCTGAATTATTTTTTGTCGAATAACCGGAAAGGAATAATTAAAGCTGTCAAGGGTATATTATATAGAAAAGGGATTACCAATAAATTAACGTTGATTAATCGTCCTACTACAATTCTTGTTGGCGAAGAAGACATTTTAACCGATTACAAAAAAGCTGAAGTATTACAAAGAAATATCAGGAACTCCAAATTGAAGGTAATTCCAAGTGCCGGACACATGTCACCAGTTGAAGAACCAGAAATAGTCAACTCAATAATCGATGATCATTTAAATGAGTATTATAAAAATCATGCGAGATTAATCTAATTCCCTTCCTTCTTATCAAAGAATAGTACTTTAATTCAAAAAAAAGACTATTTTAAACTTTCGGGAATACAATTTTCAAAAATTGATCTATGTTAGACCTCTACGGATATCTTCAGGCGAGTAACGATTATAAGAAGCTGCAAATCAATGACCTTCTTTTTATTGAATATAAATGCCTGGTAGAAGAAGTAAGAGCAGGGATCTGGTCTGATGCCAATTACTTTGTCTTCGTTACATCAGGCAAAAAAATGTGGCGAAGTATTGAAAATGATTATATAGTCGAAGCTGGAGATTCTTTATTTGTAAAAAAGGGAGCCAATCTGGTTCATCAGTTTTTTGATGAAGACTACTGTGCATTGATGGTATTTATTCCAGACGACTTTATCAAAAAGTTTATTCATCGGTTTTCTGCAATTGTATCAAAAACAGTATCAAATAATGAAAGCCAGACAGATGCAGTTATCAGAATTCAGCTGGATACTTATCTGGAAGCCTATATTAATTCGCTGGCAGCCTTTCTAAGCTCTCCCTCCTACCCGGATAAAAACTTATTACACCTGAAATTTGAAGAGCTGTTGTTGAATATCTTTACTAATCCGATTCATAAGGAATTAGCGTGCTATTTGCTTTCTATAAATAAAGAACAAAGTGCGCAGATTCAGCAGATCATGGAAGAAAATTATGCCTATTGTCTAAATCTGGATCAATATGCCGAGTTATGTAATATGAGTCTAAGTACCTTCAAAAGAAATTTTCAGGAGTTATACAAAACTTCACCAGGTAAATGGCTGGCAAATAAACGCCTGGATCTGGCTTCTCATTTGCTAAAAACCACCGACAAACCCATAAATCTGATTGGTTTTGAATGCGGATTTGAAGATCCTTCAAGTTTTACAAGAGCATTTAAACTCCGGTTTAACTGTACCCCTGTTCATTTCAGAAGTACTGTTATCAGCTAATCTCTTCCCTTTTAAGCCACTATTTTAGGTTAAAGTCCATAATGGACCAAATTGTATAGTTTGTGAACTTTTGTGTCTAGCCCCTAGGTCCGTTTCTGCCATAAATTTGTACTATAATCAATCTTAAAAAAAACAAATTATGGAAACGCTAACAAAAACAGTAAACGGATTTAATCAGGAAGACATTGCAGCTGTAGTATCAGCTTTACAGGCAAATCCTGAAATGGGAAATTTCGAACTTCAGGTAACAAATGACTGGATTAACGGAGGGCACAATAGAAGCTACATCCAGGAATTCTATGTTGCAGGTCAAAAAGATACCAGTCGTACTGAACCTTTTATTTATGACAATGATGAACCTCCAATATTATTGGGAGCCAATAAAGGAGCTAACCCTGCAGAAGCTATGCTACATGGCTTATTGGGTTGTATGACTACGGCAATGGTCTTGCTTGCAGCTGCCAGGGGAATTCAGATTGGCAAAGTGACATCTCGTGTTGAAGGTGATATTGATGTAAAAGGATTCCTTGGTTTAGATCCCGATGGAGTTAAAGGATTCAAGCAAATCAGAGTCATGTTTGATGTACAAGGAGTTGATGAGGCCCAAAAAGAAGAATTGCTGACCTTAGCCAAACAGTCTCCACTGTATAATTCGCTTATTAATCCAATGGATGTTCAGGTAACTATCTAAGAAAATATAGGCTGAACGGGCTCTATTCATAAGAAATGAAGCCCTTTATCTATCAAACCACAATCATGAAAACAATATTATATTATAGAATACCCACAGTTTTTCCCGGTTCTAAAAGTGAAGCCTGGAATAAAAAGAGAAAACATAGAAAAGCTTAATCGTCAAGCAGCAACTACCATAACAATCTTTCCCCGTGGCCTGTCTTCTGACAGGCCACGGGGAGGGAAATTGTTCATAAACTAAAGAATCATATTGCCTTTTGTTAGTTGTTGTTTATTAGTAACTTAATTATAAGTGGGAAGATGTGCTTGATCAATATTTGACTACAATCAGGTGACAATTTCTTATTCCCACATTTATAAAACTCAACTCCAGGTAAAATGAAAATTCTTCGAATAAATTTCCTGATATTATTAATCATCTTATCTGTTGTCAGTTGTCAAAATAAGAAGACTGAAATACCCGTTGTTCTTGAAGATATTGATCTCATCAGAGGAGATATTACTCTTTGTGGTAGTCAGGATTTCGGAGAAACTAGCTTTGAGTTATCATCAAATAAAGATTTAAAAGAAAAATTTGATTTGGCCCTCTCCCTTTTACATTCGTTTGAATATGAGGAAGCTGAAAAAGCATTTGTTCAGGTGATTGAATTAGAGCCTGAATGTGTAATGGCATATTGGGGAATAGCCATGAGTAATTTTCATTCATTGTGGCTACAGTCAGGGAATGATTATTTAATAAAAGGATCCAAAATTCTGGAGGTAGCTAGACAACTTCCTAAAACTGAAAGAGAAGGTGATTATCTTGATGCAATTTCTGCTTTTTATGATGATTGGCAAAATCTTGATCGTAATACTCGGATTAATAGATTTGAGGAAAGAATGAAAGCAGTTTATGAAAAGTACGATCAGGACAAGGAAGCTGCAATATTTTATGCCTTGGCACTTAGGGCATCAGCTGATCCAGCTGATAAATCATATAAGAAGCAACTGGAATCCGGAAAAATACTTGAATCAATTTACCCAAACCAGCCTAATCATCCCGGAATTGCCCATTACCTCATTCATAATTATGATTACCCGGAATTGGCAGAACTTGCCCTTCCAACTGCACGTGAATATGCCCGGATAGCACCATCATCCGCCCACGCTCAGCATATGCCTTCTCATATTTTTACAAGATTGGGTCTATGGGAAGAGTC
Source organism: Marinigracilibium pacificum (assembly GCF_012926615.1). Taxonomy (GTDB): domain Bacteria; phylum Bacteroidota; class Bacteroidia; order Cytophagales; family Cyclobacteriaceae; genus Mangrovivirga; species Mangrovivirga pacifica. The sequence goes on from NZ_JABBNU010000016.1 coordinate 27,274, forward strand.
CATACAATCAAACCTGAATTCAACTGATGCCGCTCTGTGTTATTCAAAAAATATTGATCCGGATGGTCATTGGGATGAAGAGTTGCATGGTATGGATTACCTTGTATATGCATATTTACAGCAAGGAATGACTAAAGACGCTGAAGAACAAAACAATTATCTGAATACCTTTAAGAAAGTATTTCCTGCAAACTTTAAAGTAGCCTACGCTGCTGCTGCAATACCTTGCCGGATTTCCCTGGAAACCAAAGACTGGAAAAAAGCCGCAACTCTTCAGCTACCTGATATCGATATCAACTGGAACGATTACCCTTGGCAAAAAGCAATTATTTATTTCAGTAGAGCATTGGGAGCCATAAATACGAATAACCTTGATCAGGCATATATAGAAATGGATACCTTGATTGGTCTACGAGATAAATTGATTCAAATTCAAGATGTTTATAAAGCAAACCAGGTGCAGATACAGGTAAAAACAATTGAGGCCTGGATAGCTATGAAAGAAAATAAGGAAAGTGAATCAATTAAATTAATGACCGAAGCAGTTGAAATGGAAGAGAATACGAGTAAGCATCCGGTAACGCCTGGAGAAGTTTTACCGGCAGAAGAACTCCTTGGAGATCTGTATCTGGAGATAGGAAACCATGTAGAAGCACTTAAAGCATATGAAATAGACCTCAAGTCTCATCCTAACAGGTTTAATGGAATCTATGGGGCTGCTATGGCGGCAAAGAGCTCTGGAAATAAAGAAAAGGCCAATGAATATTTCTCCTTATTAATCAATATAGCTTCAGCTTCTGATAGAAATGAATTAAATAAAGCAAAAGAGTATATAAATAATGAATTATAAGTTCTGGTTCAATCTAATTAAATTCCATGCTTCTTCATTTGCTTGATCAATCAAAATAATTTCTACAATTTTCATTTATGCTAATAATTACAATTTAGTATTTGGGTAATTATCATCTTCGGTTTTGTTTTTAAACTTGTGGAATTATCTTTGAGATTTCAACCATACTTTTATTGTGCCAGGTTAGGTTTCCATGGATATATAACCTGATGATCAAAACATTAACGATGAAGAATCTTTTTTTTCTCCTGATATTGATTTCAGGAAAGCTTAGTGCCCAAACAGTTACGGCAAGAATAATCCCGGTCTCTCAAATAGAAACTGAAAAATTCATTCCTCTTAAAATATATACTAACGATAGTATTGTTAATGGATATGGCACTCTCTATTCTTCAAATTCCGGTCATATCAAATTTGTAAAAGAGTTACCAGAGGATAAGAATATCGTCAAGAAATGGCAAATTTTTAATTGTTCTGAAATCAATAAAGCTGAATTTGAATTGAATGACAGAATCATAACTTTCACACCGGTAAAAGTTAAACCAGGGGGTTTATTTCTGTTATCAAAGCAATATGAAAATGAGTCTGTGATTTTATATCATTGCTATAATGGTGTTTTTCCTATGTGTATCATAAAAAAGAAAAAGGAAGAACATGCGGTATATTTTATTATTAACCCAAATAAACCGACAGATAAGCTTAGTAAAAGGTATGCTAAAACCTTTGATGAATGTCCACAACTTTCTGAGAAAATTAAATTGGGTGATTATAAACATACCTATGATGATTTAATCGCTATTCTTGACTTTTACAATGCAGAATGCAATTAACTCATTGACATAGTTTGAGAAATTCATCTTAGAATTATCTATTAAATCCTTCTGGATCAGATAGTTAAATTAATTTACTAATGCTAGAACCTAATTGTGATGAAGTTGGAGACTATTAGTAATGTATTAATGATTCTTTGGGAATAGGAATATACATATGTCTAAAATCATCAAAAGCCTTAATCATTACTATGCCTCCTACTCTTGTCAGTTACAAATAGATAAATATGGTTAAAAATTATTAAGACCTTTCCATATCAATTTTAGATCGAATATTTTTCAGCTTCATATCTGGTGACGTTATTTATAACCAACGATAAAAGTATTGATGTTACTCTAAGATATGTGTTAACCAAAATAACCTGTATGAGAAAAATCTTTGGTGCAGTTCTAATTTTTTTAGCCACAACTATTAATGCGCAGGATGATAAGGTCATCCAATGGATCAATAACAACTTAATCGAAATAGAAAATCAGGATTTGGATTCCGGGTTGGTTGCATTTCATAATAACATTCCAGAGAAATTTAAGAATGCCAGTATTTTCGGATTTGGTGAAGCTACCCACCATGGTAGGGAATTTTTCACCATCAAAGCTAAGTTTTTCAAATACCTGGTAGAAAATCTAGGTGTCAGAGCATTTATTATGGAGGAGTTTAAAATGGCGGAATCTGGAATAAACGAATGGATTAGTGGTGGTGAAGGAGACATTAACACTATAGCAAATAACTTTGACTATTATCTTTGGCAAACAGAAGAAGTGATTGATCTGTTGCTTTGGATGCGTAATTATAATCTCGATAAACCCGAGTCAGATCAGATACGGTTTTATGGTATGGATATTCAATCGGTTGTGGGTATTAATAATGAAATTCGTGCTTTTATAAAGAAATATGATATTCCTGTAAGTGAAGAATTCCTTTCAGTAATAGATAGTTGTTCTTACAATCAAATTGATTCAGAAAAGGTTTCATTATGGAATGAAAAGCTAAATGAGATTGAAAAAGTCATATTAGAAAATGAGGGTACTTTCACGGCTGAACAAAGGAAAGATTTCAGATCAGCTGGCAGGGCTCTTAGTTATATTATTAAGCATATTAACTATTTAAAACATCCCGGAAATGGAGTTCGTGATCAATTAATGTTTGAAAATGTAAAGTGGATTATAAATAATGAAACCAAAAATGGAAAGGCTTTTATTTGGGCTCATAATGAGCATGTTAACAATATAGAAGTTTCCCCTATGGGAAGTGGTTGGGTAAGTTTGGGTGGTCATTTAAAAAACTTTTATGATAATAAATATTACAGCGTATATTTTGACTTTGGCAAGGGAGAATTAATGGGGATAGTTAGAGATAAAAATAAACCGGTACACTGGAATATTTATGAAATTGATAAGCCTTTTCAAAACACCTATGCAGAGACGCTATTTAAAGCTGATAAAGAAATTTATTTTATAGACATAGAGAGTGTTAATAATATCGAAGTTGAAAAATTCTTTAGCTATCCAAAGAAGCAGCTTTTATTAGGAGGACCAGGTTATAACCCAAAAGTTAAGAATAGAGCTCTCGTTCGTAAAAACTATATGGAGACATGTGACGGACTAATATTTGTTAAGAATATATCAGTTCCAAGGTATATCAGGAATTAAAGGTTTCTTTTTTGCCCAAGTTAGTGCCTTGAATGTACAAGCAACTTTAAAATCTTGGTGCCTATTCTTCTTTTTAAAGGGAGGCAGGCCATAAAATATTTTATTAGAATATAGAAAAGTACCGAGGGTACATTCTTTTAACTTTTCAATGATTGTTTTACATATTTTTCATAATTTGATATATAATTGATAATTATCCTTAAAAGGATTTATTCTCTTATTATATCTAGCGTCTGAGGATTTATCTGTAAAACCTGTTGCAGTCCACTCCTATAGTAAAACATATTCTCTACCGTTAGCCATATAGGCATAATTATCATTCTTTTAAATGAATGAGGTTAAAATATTTTATAAACGCGTCAAAATCTATCAAAAATGAAAATTGCAGTATTATCCAGAAACTCTAAGTTATACTCAACAAAAAGACTAATTGAAGCAGCAACAGAAAGAGGGCATGAAGCAATAGTTGTAGACCATTTGAATTGTGTAATCGAACTTGAAAAAAAAGGACCTAAAATATACTACAATGGAGACCACCTTGATGATATTGATGCTGTGATTCCAAGAATTGGAGCTTCGGTCACTTTTTATGGTACCGCGATAGTACGACAATTTGAAATGATGAAAGTATTTACTGCAGTTGAATCACAAGCATTGGTCCGGTCAAGAGATAAACTCAGAAGTCTACAGATCTTATCGCGTTCAGGTGTTGGTTTACCTAAAACAACAATCGCCAACAGTTCAAAATATGTCGATCATGTTATTAATAGTGTCGGTGGCGCTCCTTTAATTATTAAATTACTCGAAGGAACTCAGGGATTGGGCGTTGTATTAGCTGAGACAAATAATGCTGCAAATTCTGTAATGGAAGCATTTGATGGATTAAAAGCCAGAGTTATTGCTCAACAATTTATAAAAGAAGCCGGAGGAGCTGATATCAGAGCATTTGTCGTTGATGGTGTGGTCGTAGGAGCCATGAAGAGACAAGGAAAAGAAGGCGAATTTAGATCGAATTTGCACAGAGGTGGTAGTGCTTCAATTATTGAACTATCAGATCAGGAAGAATTAACGGCAATAAAAGCAACAAAGGCTATGGGACTTGGAGTCGCAGGTGTTGATATGTTACAATCTTCTAATGGTCCTTTAGTTTTGGAAGTAAATTCATCTCCTGGCCTTGAGGGAATTGAAAAAGCAACAAACAAAGATATCGCTAAGGAGATAATTAAATATGTCGAGAGAAATGTAGATTTATAGTTAAAATTTATGTCTGGTAGTTTTACTTCCCAGATTTAAGCACATTCACTCATGCCCAGTTCACCGACAGGCCATTTTAATGAAGCTTGAATTTTTGGGGATGTCAGAGAACAGACTCAGGAACAGGAAAATAAATTGAAAATAAACAACAAATGACAAAGAAGTTTTTAAAGTCCTTATTGATTCTTACAATATTTATGGTTCTAAATGAAGCCCAGGCTAATGAGTTAATTGACACTTTAAAAATTACAGACTTTGAGTTTAAGTTCTGGATAGGACATCAAAAGAATTTGAAGGTTAATCACAGTTACTGTTTGTTGGGAGTAGGTTTTTTTAGGACTCCGATAGCAAAAAATACAGATTCTTTGATTTCAACATGGATTGAAAACCATCCTGATGCTATTGTAATTCCAGTTTATACTTTTGGACCTACAATGAATATAGACCCAAACTCCAAGCAAACATATTGTTGGGTAGTTGATAAATCAGATACACTTAATATACATCTTGTAAGACAAGGTGCGGTGCCTGGTGGTACTATGCAAAGACCAAGAACCTCTAAAGAAATGTCAAAAAAAGAAAGGAAAACCTATCATGATCTACCAAACGAAGAAGTTCATGTAAGTGACCAGGCTTATCTTGATTTTCTTGAAAAGATTAAGATTGCGGAGGAGTATGCACGCAAATCCAAACTTGGAATTTATGCAGATAAAGAAATTGATACCAATTGAAAATAATTATTGAGCCATATAATAAAGTATGGAAAGAACAATTTGAATCTTTAAGAGATTATCTATTATCTCATATTCAAAATGATATTTTAGAAATTGTTCATGTAGGTAGTACTTCGGTTCCGGGATTGAGTGCTAAACCAGTTATTGATCTGGACATAATTATCGAAAATGATAATAAGAAATTAGATAAGGTTATATTAAAACTTGAATCACTCGGTTACCAACACAGAGGAGATTTGGGCATATCAGGCAGAGAAGCCTTTAAAAGAGCTAATTCCAGAATACCAATCACTGATTCAGATATAGAATGGTTTCCACACCACCTGTATGTTTGTAAAGAAGGTTGTGTCGCTCTTCGAAATCATCTGGCTTTAAAAAAGCATCTGTTAGAAAATCCAGACAAAGTAGTTGAATACAGTAATCTGAAACATAAACTCGCCGACAAGTTTCCTGATAATATGGATGCTTATATTGATGGGAAAACCGAATTTATTCTGGATATTTTAAAGAAAGAAGGAATGAAAAGTTCTGAAATTGATTTGATTAAAAGTCAAAATGAGATTTAATATTATTTAGGGCCTCTTTGAGGAGGTCTATCCGGAAAGCAATCCAATGGATAATATGTAGAATTACCTAGCTGATCATTTACAACTAAAATGGTTAATATTGATTCCTTGTAGCCCGAAACAGGTACTGCAAGATTAAATGAAGCTTTTGAAAGTCCCAACTCAGTAAATTCAAGAGCTTCACTGAATTGCATATATTCAGACTTCCAGGTTTTTCCATTATCCTTAGAATATTTGAGCTGTGGGGTATCCAGAAGTCCGAACTTTTGTGTTAATACCACTGACGTCCATATCCAGGGACGTTCTTCATCCCAGTAACTTTTAGTTTCAGCCAACCTGACACTTTCTAACCCTTGAATAAGATAAAATTTAACTGGAACTGTATAAGGTGGACAGAATTCTTCTCCACGAATGCCGACGTCAACAGAAACAGTGAAAATTCCATCTTCATGTTTTCTATCTTTTCCTTTTAAGAGCAGATTTAGTTGTCTTGATTTCTCATCAGGAGTCATGGCAAATGTTTCGCCAACAGCAGGCCATGACACTTCAAGATCAATCCCTTCTGGTAAACCATGAATATCTTTGATATAATATTCACGTACTACACCAGCAGGTTCAAGAGAACGTGGATACGGTATCGATGCTCCAATCATTGTATACCAGACATGACCTAAAGGGTGTAAAACATGGTCATAAATCCATTTTAAGTCTACAACTCCCCCACTGCCTACACCATTTACCGTATAGTGATATCTCCAGCGAGTTGAATATCCGGTTGGTATCTGGAGAGAATAAACATCAGTATAGTATTGCCTTGGTCGACCACTTATATTGAATATAACATGCTGACATTCTCCAGGTGGTAAAATAACCACTTCTTCTATGGGACGGCCTGTTTTGTTATCTTCACCTTCATAATAAGGCCAACTGGTGACTAGTAAATCTTTTTGTTGCTGGGTTAGATTACACACTTTTACTATGTGAAGCCACCTTCCATCGATATCGTGAATTGTTGCTTCAGCTTCAATTCTTACTTCTGATCCATCGTCTTCTGGCATTGATAGTGTGGTTATATATTATTGAATACTTATAATTTAATTAAATATCAGCTATTATTATATTATTTAGATATTCAGTTTATGATTGTAACTTGTGAAAGTTAATATTATTTAATATCCGTTTAAAATTTAACCTGAACCAATAACATAATTATATTACTATAATTATGTTATTGGTTAATCAAAAGGAGTCGATTCCTTATTGAAAAGATTTAGAAACCTCGAAAATAATGCCTTACAAAGGATACAAATTACACTTGAAGGACAGTTTGTTCTTCCTCTGCATATGCTTAATTACAGTTTTTCATTCTTTGGCATTTAATCAAAATAATGAAGAGCTTGTCTATGGGGAATTACCAATTAAGGTAAGTGTAACCCTTACCATTGATAAAATAGATGATATTAATTTGCGTGATGAATCATTTTTTATGGATGGCAACGTCCAATTTTACTGGAATGACCCCAGAAGTAAACTGCTTTTGAATGATTCCATAACTGATAATAAAATTTTTGAAAATGAAGAGGCTTTGCAAGTCGTCCAAAACAATCCGTGGTTTCCGAAATTTGAATTCATTAATCTAATTGGAGATTTGGACGTTCACAAGATCCAATTAAAAGTTACTTCCAAAGGTAATATTGTATATCACTTATTTTTTAATGGAGTTTTTATTTCAAATTGGAATCTGAAAAAATTCCCTTTCGATACCCAGAACTTTAATATCAATATTGAGTCATTTGGTCAAGATGTAAGAGAACTGGTTTTTAATAGCGCCGAGTTGATTCCCGGGGAAAGTTTTATTAATCGGGACTGGAGATTTGCTGGCATGAATTCGAATATCACAAATCAAGACTATGAATTAAATACAATTACTGATATTGAAGAATCAGCTAAGTTTTCAAGAGTTACTTTCAATTTGTCAGCAGAAAGAATCACAACTCCTTACAAATGGGTAATATTATTGCCTCTACTTATATTAATTTTACTATCAGCTACGGTATTTTGGATTGAAGGATTACGGTTTAAGGTATTTAGTAGTATTGGGTTATTATTAGCCATTATTCTATTAAGATATTTTTCCCTCAAAGCTTATGTTCCTTTTCCAATAAATAGTCTAATGGGAGCCCTATTCATATTGGGGTTAGTTATTGCAACTCTAACTTTAATTATTACCGTTATTGTTCAAAGACTCAGAAATAGACAAATCACTCAATCAATAATTATTCCTTCAATACGAAAATTCAGGATTATAATTCCTGTGTTAGTTGTGTTTTTTATAATAATCATTTTTCTAACTTTCATCCTTTAGAAGAGGGTTTAAAGACAAATTTTAAGTAGTATAGCAATCAATATATATTAACATTCAACGACATATAAGCATATTTCCATCATTTGAACTAAATACTTTTATACAATCAACCAATAATGAAAAATCGAATCTTAACCCACCTGAAGAGGTTTATATTTGAGTTTGTAATTGTCACATTAGGAATATTAAGTGCTTTTAGTATTAATAAATGGGATGAAAACAGAAAACTTAAGGCAGAAGAAATAACATCTTATAAAGCTCTTAAAAGCGATTTGGAATCAGAACTTTTTGTATTCTCTTTTTATAAGAAACCGTTAATTAATGCCAGGCAATACCTTAAACCTGTTCTTGAAAACAACCATGAAAATATAGATTCTTTATTAACTTATTTACATACCGGATTTGATTTACAGGAACGTAATGCCACGTATATTAATTTGAAATATAGCGGGAAGCTTGGGTTAATCAGTAATGATAAGATTAAAAGCCGGGTTACTATGTATTATGAAACCTACTATCAAGGGTTAGAAAGCATGTCTAATTGGAATTACGATTTTAATCTGAATTTTCTTCAGCCATATATGATTGCCAACTTTAAATTTAATCCTGATGAAAGTGATATATTGGAAAACCTGAAGCAAGATGAATTTTTAAACCTTATAAGATCAAGGTATCAGTTAGTTGAGTACAATATTTCTACGATCGAAAAATCTGAGAATCTGATCAATAAAATTATCGAAGAGATTGATGCTGAGTTAATTGAGCAAGAAAAAGATGTTTGATCTGGTTGGCAAGTTTCTAATTAAGTATCTTTTATTTATCAATTATTAGTCAGAAGGATTTCATTTTTATATTAAGAGTTAATTTTAAGTAGAGTGAGTTTAGAGAAAGTTTTCAAATAATGAATAAGCTATATTATATATTGATTTTATCAGGGATAATGTGTTTTTCGTCATGTAAACGTTCAGATGAATCTAGTATGGGATTTAATTTTGAGTACTACAATATTCAGGATTCTGAAATTATATCCAAAACTGATTTAATAGCTGTGACTGATGAAGATTATCTTCAATTTGGAGCTAGAGTTGCTTACATAAATAATCATGGAGATACCATTATTCCCCTTGGTAGGTATTCTTATTATGGTACAGATACGTTAAAGTATTTTGCAAATGTAATTGAGCATCCCAACGATAGTACTTGGGGAAGAATGGTTGCAATTGATAGAAATCAGAATATATTATTTGATTTGGTAATGTTTGATAATGGTCCGGAGCCATTCAAAGATGGAATGCTTAGAGTATCGAGAAATGGTAAAATGGGATTTGCCAACAAATTTGGTCAGGTGGTGATACCATGCGATTATGAATACGCACGATGGTTTGAAAATGGCATTGCTGAGGTTACTTTCGATGTTAAAGAAGTATCTCGTGATGATGAACATTCAATGGTAGAAAGCGATGAGTGGTTTGAAATTGATAAAAAGGGTGAGAAATTGAATTGAAATATAATATCACATAATCATGGTAAAGAAAATAGAAGAGCTAACCGATGAAGAGTTATCGCAGGAAGTGAAGAAAATGAAATCATCTAGCATTTATGATGCATTGATTATAGGCTTCTTGATAGGAGTTGCCATTTATAGCTCTGTTAAAAATGGAATTGGCTTGTTAAGCTTTTTACCATTAGTTTATATCCCAATTGCAGCTAAAAATAAAGTTCGAAATCACCAGTTGAAAAAGCAATTCGATGAAAGACACAGTAAATAAATTAAAGCAGCTTCTTAATTCAGGAAAAAAGTATATTTCAAATTCATCTGAATCAGACTTATCATTGAAGCCAGCACCCGAAAAATGGTCTAAAAAGGAAATTTTGGGTCACTTAATTGATTCTGCAATAAATAACCTTCAGCGGTTTACCGAAATTCAGTTTGAAGATAAGCCCTACCCTATTAGAAAGTACAATCAGGATGAGTTAGTAAAAGCAAATGACTACCAAAATGCTGAGATAACCGAACTACTTAATTTCTGGCTAGCACTTAATCAAAGAATAGTTAGTGTGATGAATCAACAAACTGAGGAAACACTTAATTATAAAATAGATTTTGGAAAAGGTGAAATATCTGATTTACGTTTCTTGATGACTGATTATGTTGACCATTTGGAGCATCACTTGAAGCAGATATTTTAATCTGACCCGTAATATTAGTAGTAGAATAAATATTTTGAACTTTATTAAGCAATACAAGTAAATTAACTTATATTCATGATAAGTCTCTCCTTTTAGACTTTTGACATTATTTATGTCAATCAAATTGAAACTACCATTATCATGAAATTTATATCAAAAGGTTATTCGATACTAATTTGTACGATTTTATTAATATCCTGCAATAGTAAAAGTGATCAAAAAAAAGAAGTTAAGGATACCATAAATGAAAAGGTTCATGTTGCTTTTGCCGGTGGTGGATGGCGTGCTCATACAGCCCATTCGGCATGGACAATTGCATTGTTAGATAGTGGCAGGCAAAATTTAAATGATATATTTACTAATGTTGGTGTAGTTTCTTCAAATTCCGGAGGTAGTTGGTTTAGTACTATGTTAATGTATTCTGATGATTTTGTCTCGGATATTGAGGCATCAGATGCAGTAACCAATTGGACAACTACAAATGGTTGGATTGGTAAGCAAAGGCAACTTTTTGATGCAGCTAATTGTGGGGATGTTCCCGATGATATTTATTTAGAATGTGTATTTGATTATTATACAGGGATAGATTTTAAGGGTGGTTTGTTTTGGAAATTGATGGTGGATAGTCTGGTCTATAAAGATTATTCATTAGGAAACACAACCTTAAAGGACTCCCATTTAGTTTGGGCATCTGAAAAACCATTGCTCCTGGCGTCTTCATTGTTAAATAATGCTGTATTGCTCAACAAAGAAGGTGATATCGAAAATAATCATTATTATTATCAGGTTTGTTTATCTCCCGCTACTCCGGAACTAAATGGAGACTCTGGATCAACTTGTAGTGATGGTATGCCTTATGATGTAACTCCGGTAACATTTTCAAGCATACCCGATGGAGTTAATTACCAGCCTTCCCCTTTTTTTGCTGAACTCGGCACTAGTTCAAACTCTTCAGTTTTTAATATTGGTTACACTGCAGATTATGTAGTTGATAATCCTCCTGTAGAAACATCAAGTTTAGTTTTACCAATTGACGATTCCAACTTACCGGTAATGACTGCCGCCTCAGCTTCCAGTGCAGCAGCCGGATTTGGAGCCAGTGAACGAATTACCGATGACTTTGATCTTTCTTATATTTTATCAGAAGATGCCATAAGTTTTAGTTTTGACAATTCTTCTGTGGAATATATTGATACTAAAGGATTGAGTTTGGAAGAGTTAGTTCAAAATAAGGTTTTAAGACTAGCTGATGGTGGATCAATTGATAATTCTGCTGTGGCTCAATTGGTAAGGTCGCTTCAATTCAATAACCAGGGAGATGATTTTAATATTATTGCATTTGATAATGTTTCAACGATATCAGTTCCGGGAAATAATGCAGCCAATGTAGGAATTGATATTGCCAGTTTATTTGGTTTCCCTGACAGGCTTTGTGTAAATCTTGACTTTAAAGATTTCTGTATAAACACTCCCGAACTTCAAATATTCGATTCTGCTGCACTTTATACTACTCAACCAGTTTGGACTATTAATGATGGTGATAATCAACTTGTTTATACAAAATATGAAGTGACAACGATTAGCAATCCTGCTTTAGGTATTACCGCAGGATCAAAAGGAACTCTGCACTCATTTACCTGTGCCTATCCAACAGCGACTACCGCACCAGTTGATGGTGATAAGAATTTTGATGCTTACGAATCGATGTTCAATTTCATAATATCCGGGTTGAACGATAATAATGGCGAAGGATTTAATCTCCTCAGAAGTGCTTTTGGACTTTAATTTTGAGACTTAATAAATAAAAGTATTATCAAAATCCACCCTGATTAAGGAGTGGATTTTGATGTTTTTATCAATACTGGTTGTTCTTTTTTATTTCCAGTTGACTTTTTTCTATGCATAGTTTTATAAAACTGTATCGCACCATTTTTAACCCGAATAATGGACGGACGAACCCAACTCTTCTGATTATGAATTCATAAATTAAAAAACATACTGTTCCGGTAAAGATCACAATAGAAAGAAATTTAAGTTCTACCGGTATTTTTAATGGCAGTATAAGAGCTGCGCCTGCATACAATACAAACATATGGATTATATAAACAGGATAAGCTGCCTGACTTAGATATGCCAAGGCTTTACCTGGTTTATTAAGGTGTTTGTAACCCAGACCAAAAATTGCCAGTATCCAGCAGTTTGATTCTGCAGCCATTAGTGTATGCGGTGCATTTAATTCATAAACAAACAGTCGGACGCAGTATAAAGACAACGCTAGTATAAGATATAGCCATCTCCATTTTAATACAGTTTGCCAAAATGTATTTCCACAATACACAAAGAGAAACCCAAATAAAAATGCAAGAAACCCAATAAAAAAGCCATGCCAGGTTTCAGCGTACATCTCAAATAATGCTGGTTTAACAAGGATTACTTCGAGTATAAAAAATGCTGAAATTGAAAGCGGTCCTATTGGATTACTAAACAATAGATTCAACTTTTTACTGAATGATCCTCCTTCCCTCTTTTTCAGAAAAAATAAGAACGGAGATAATACTAATACATATACAAAAATATTCCCGAGAAACCATAAATGTGCCGGACCTGGCATATACGCATACGGCATATTATAATACTTCTGTAAAATAAAAATATGTATTGGTGTTATTAATGCTATGCCAAATAGCAAGGGTACTAGTATTCTTTGTGTTCGTTCTATCAATAATTTCATCAAGTCTCGCTTTCTCATGGCAAAGTATAGTCCCATACCAGAAACATAAAACAGTAATGGTATTCTCCATACGTTTAGCATCGTCATTGGCTTCCATAATCCCTCGATTAGTTCGTTACTTCTGATAAAGCCAATGAACATTGCCCAGGGTTGAAAGATAATTGCTATATGGTAGATTAATAATAATCCAATAGCAATTACCCTCAGCCAATCAATATCGTATCTTCTTTCTGTAATCATTGCTTGTACTATTGCAGCATCATTGCTATTACAGGACGTGTTTTTTCCAATTCATCCATATCCAGTTTTAATCCTAATGGACTAAGTTGTTCCTTTAACATTTGATATATAGGTTTGATATCCTTAAAGTCTCCGGACACAGTTTCAAGAGGAGTTGCTCCATAGTTGTTTTTTGCAGTTTTATCTGCATTAGCATCAATCAACATTTGAACTATCTCAACTCTGCAGAAAAATGCTGCCACATGTAATGCGGTTGAACCATCATTGTTTTTAATCGAAAGATCTGAATCCGCATCTATAAGGACTTTTGCAATTTCTCTTTTATCAAAAGTGATCGCCGTGATCAATGGTGTAGCCCCACTCATTGGCTCTTTTTCATTAAGGTTGGTGCCAGCTTCTATATGTTGCTTTACAACTTCGATGTTTCCGGAGATGATTGCAGAGTGAATATTCATTTCCGGACTAACCGATGCATTCTTAACCTCTTTACTTTTTTCGGCTTGCCCGCAAGAGATCAATACAGAGCCCATCATAGTTATTAAAAAGAGCGCTTTGGTCAGGTTGATTTTAATTGTTTTCATAATTGAAAGTTTCTGATTTTATGTTTTAACTATCGCAAAGGTCAGAAATCAATGAATATGAGGCTTATGAGCTATGTTGCCAATGATATCAAGTTTGAGGAATGAGTATAAAATATGATGCAGCCATATAAATTATGACGCAAAAGCTCATTTTTTACTTTTTAAAAGTTCAATATTAAACTGTGGGGATTGAATTTAATTTTATTATTTTCACCACAATATTTAATGACATGTCCAATACACCAATTCCTGAAGAAGAATTTATTGAAGAGGTTGAATCTATAATTCTGGATAATATTTCAGATGAGCAATTTGGAGTTTCTGAATTGGCGGAAGCACTGAATATGAGTCGATCTAATTTGTTGAGGAAGATTAAAAAATGCACTAATCTTTCAGCGAGTCAATTTATTCGTCAGGTGCGATTAAATGAGGGGATGAAATTGTTAAAACAATCCTCGTTGACAGTCTCCGAAGTGTCATATAATGTTGGTTTTGGCAGTACTTCTTATTTTATAAAGTGCTTTCGGGAACATTTTGGTTATGTACCTGGTGAAGCCAGAAAGGAAATTGCAGATTCAACAGTTGTTGATTCAATTGAAGAGCCTGATTCGAAACTTAATAAATCATATTTGTGGGTAGGATTAATTTCCTTGCTTGCCGTTATTCTGGTTCTTGGATATGTGTTTATTGATAAGTCAGTTATTGGTGATGAAACCGATATCGAAAAGTCTATTGCTGTATTGCCATTCAAAAATGAAAGTAGTGATTCGTCAAATCTCTATTTTGTCAATGGGCTAATGGAATCGACACTCAGTAACCTTCAGAAAGTTGGCGATTTAAGAGTGGTTAGTCGTACCTCTGTAGAACAATTCAGAAACTCTAGTACCTCTATTCCTGAAATAGCAGATGAGCTAAATGTTAATTATGTTCTGGAAGGTAGCGGGCAAAAGGTAAATGACAGAGTTCTTCTTAATATTAAATTGATTAATGCATCTAATGATCAGCCGATTTGGACGCAGCAATACAATCGAAAGGTGGTTGATATATTTACACTTCAAAATGAAATTGCCAGAGAAATAACTGATGCAATCAAAGTTATAGTAAGACCTAATGAGCTTGAGCAAATTCAAAAGAAGCCAACAGAAAATCTTGTAGCTTATGATTATTATCTTCAGGCATTAGAACCATATCATACAAGAACCAGGGAAGGACTGGAAACTGCAATTCCATTATTTAAAAAAGCTGTTGAAAACGACCCACAATTTGCATTGGCATACGCTGATCTGGCCATTTCTTATTTCTTCCTTGATGTATATCAAGCAGATAAGAAGTACAAAGAGGTTATAAATAATTATGCAGACAAGGCATTACTCTATGATTCCAAATTAGCAGAAAGTCTGATTGCAAAGGCATTGTATTATATGAATAATAAAGAATACAGGTTGGCATTACCACATATGGAAAAGGCACTTGAATACAATCCAAATTCAGCCGTTGTGGTGCAAATGCTTTCTGATTATTATGCCCGAATTGTTCCAAATACAGCTAAATATCTGGAATATGCTTTGAAAGGCATACAGTTAAAGGCAGGGGCAAATGACTCTTTAACAATGAGTTATACTTATTTACATCTTAGCAATGCATTAATTCAATCAGGCTTTGTTGATGAATCTATAAAGTATATTGATAAGTCATTGGCCTATGATCCGAATAATTATTATTCGCCTTATGTAAAACCACTGATCTTATTTGCGAAGCATCATGATCTTCAGCAAACTCAGCGCGATCTGGGTGCTATTTGGCGAAGGGATACTACCCGGTTAGATATTCTTCAGGAGTACGCTAAGATGTTTTATTTCCAGCAAAAGTATGATAGTGCCTATTACTACTATCAAAAATTTGTCACAGCCAGAGAAGTAAATGGGCTTGAAATCTATACCCATGATGATATAAAAGTTGGTTGGGTATATGAAAAGATGGGAAACAAAGAGAAAGCTGAGGAGCTTTATTCTTCGTATGAAAAGTATTGTGAAAATGATAAGTCTATTTACAAAAGTGCAAGCTTAGCTGTTAATTATACTCGGAAAGGAAAATATGATGAAGCAATTGAGCAGCTAAAAGTTTTTTCAAATCAGGAGAACTACCAATACTGGATCATCCTGTTTTTCGAACTTGATCCGATTATTCAACCTTTAAGAAGCCATCCTGAATATAAAAAGGTTGTAAAAAAGATAAATGATACCTTCTGGAAAGATCATGAGAAGTTGAAAGAGACATTGTTAAAAAAAGATTTGATTTAATCAAACTGTAAGTTAATCAGGTATTGGCTTTAGAATTGAGAAAGGATACTCGATTTTAGTAAGATCCAGAGAGAATTCGATTAAGCATACTTCACATCTCTTTTAGTTTATTGAAAACATTTTAATAGATAAAATGGCATAAATATTATATTATAGTATTATATTTGAATTATTAGGGGACGTAATAATTTTATAAATTTAAAAATAAGCTTGAAACCAAAATTTAGTATTTATCAATAAATGTCAAATATGAAAATCTCTCTATTTACTATTTCTTTTTTATTCATAAACATGTTGTGTCTGGCTCAGGATAAACAATTGTATGCCACTCAATTTAAAACTGATGGAGGTGTTATGTTGTCGACACAAAGAATTTCTGCACCAGTAAATTCTAAAGCCAGCACAATTGAATTTTTTACCAGGGAAGAAGAAAACCCTACTGCTTATTATCCTTTTGGTGATATATCACATTTGGAAGATGAATTTGAAATGTTAAACATGTTCTCTGATAATATACCTTTTAATTATGATGCAGGTTCAACTAAGTTTTATTTATGTTTTAATAAAGAAAAAACTACTGGTAATAATTATGTGCTTAAACTGGCTGATCACCCAATTGTAAAAAGTGTGGATGAGTCTGGTTCAATGTATTATTTGCCCACCACTTTTGAATCAAAGTCTGATGCTGAAAAGTTAGTGAAGACATTGAAAGAGAACTTCGATCAGGATTATTATGATCAATTTGTTTCTTTTGGTAAGGAACAATAGTCAATAAAATATATAATTAATAATCTTAAAGCATGCGTTAATTATTAACCGCATGCTTTTTTTGTTTATAGTTATAATCACAAATAGTTGATTTGTATATCGTGACACTAATTTTACTCCTTGATTAACTATTGTTATTCTGTTGTTACAGCTCTGTGACACTTTTCGGGTTTGTTTGTATTGTTCACAAAATCAAATACAATCATGAAAACCAGTCAATTAAAACAACCCTTAATTTTGATTGTCCTTGCAGTCTTTTTTCTGTTTAGCTGTTCTAAAAATCAATTAGAAGAGTTAGATAAAACAAAAACTGCAGGTTAAAGTGAATTAGAGTCTGATGCTAATGCAAGAAAGGCTGCTGTCCACACCACCACAATCACAGTCGAAAATGTACTTGAAGCTCAACCACTGGTCCAATCAGGATCTTTTATGGGGGCCGGATCACCACCGGTAATTTTCCCGGGTCAGGAAATATCATTTAGCTTTTATGCCGGAAGAGGTCAGTATTTAAGCTTTGCAACAATGTATGGATGGAGTAATGACTTATTCTTTGCCCCTGATAATCCAGGACTTAAGCTTTACAATGATGATGGTACACCTATTGAGGGTGATGTATCTTCATATATTAAATTGTGGGATAATGGCACCCGCGTAAACCAGGTTCCTGGGATGAATGTCATACACCCCGGAGTAGCTGAAAGTCCAATGAAAGCCATCTCTGAGGTTGATGGTACTGATGAGTATGGGAACACCTACCCTGCTGCCTCTGATATGATGAAGTTAAACCTTGAGTATAACGGAAATTCAAAATTTACACTTACAATTTATAATAACTCAGATCAAACTAGTAATGTGACTCCTTTTAGTCCTGGAGTGTGGGCAATTTCGTATGCTCCGGGTGGAAATCTGTTACTTCCTGATCCTATTTTTCAGGAATACGCCACTCAGGGCTTAACTAACATTGCCGAAGGAGGAAATATTACAGTTTTACATGAATATTTAAGCGAACATACCGGAATCTTCACTCCTCTTTCACCAATATTGGTTGTTGTTTATAAAGACAATGAAAACCCATTTTATAATGAAGGAGAATTTGATGCAGGTAATGGACTGGCGGAAATAGCTCAATTCGGGAATGCATCAATTTTAGCCGATTATCTAATGGGGAATCCAAATGTGGAGAGTGTACATATTCTTCAGGAACCAACTACAACAGTTCTTCTGCCTCGTATAAATGGCAACCCCGGAGGAAAGGTGTCAATGGATATTGAAGTGACTGGCGGTAATAAGCTGGCAATAGTTACAATGTATGGGTTATCCAACGATTGGTTTTTCGCAACATCTGGAAACGATGTTAATGCTCTTCGAAAAGGAGACATCTCAAGTACAATTAAGCTTTTCGATGATGGTACTGCTGTAGATGAATTTCCGGGTGCCGGCTTTTCTCAAGCTGCATTGGGTGGAACTCCGATTACTGAAAATAAAAGAATAATGGAAGTACCTAATCCCAATCAGTTTACAACCCTACCTCCTGTTTCAGAGATTATAAAAGTTACGTTGGAATAAGTGTTAAATCACAGGTTAGTAGTTTTATAGTTATTAGAAAACCATCCCGGAAATTAAGGATGGTTTTCCTCATTAATAATGACTTCCTTCCTCAAAATTTGTTGAAGATCAGGATTTACTTTGTTTTGACAGATAAAACGAATATTTTGAATGCAATCAGAATTCACTTAGCAACTATGTTAAATTAAAGCTCAATCTATATAAATAATGAAAGCAGCAGTAACCACAAGTAGTGGAAACCCGGATGTGATTCAAATCAAGGAAGTACCTATACCAGAGGTAATACCAGATTGGGTCCTGGTACGTATAAAGGCATTTGGATTAAACAGATCTGAATTATTTACCCGAAGAGGTGATTCTCCAGGTGTTATTTTTCCACGGATACAGGGTATCGAATGTGTGGGCGTGGTTGAAGAAGATCCTTCAGGAACATTTCAAAAAGGTCAACAGGTTGCAGCAATTATGGGCGGTATGGGAAGATTTTTTGATGGTGGTTATGCAGAATATGCGCTGGTGCCATTAGAAATTGTTTTTCCATTCGAAAGTAAATTGCCCTGGGAAACTCTGGGAGCCATTCCGGAGATGTTTCAAACCGTATCCGGGTCTCTCAATCAGGCATTAGAGATTAGTTCAGGGGAAACTTTGTTGATTCGTGGTGGTACATCATCAATTGGGATGCTTGCTTGTCAATTAGCAAAAACAAAAGGCTTGAAGGTTATATCTACAACCAGAAATATAGACAAAAAGCAAGCATTGATTGATAATGGTGCTGATCATGTTGTGATTGATGAAGGGCAAATAGAAGAAAAGATAAAAGAAATATACCCTGAAGGAGTAAATAAGGTACTGGAGTTAATTGGAACTCAAACATTAAAGGACTCCCTTAAATGTGCTGCCCCAAAGGGGATTGTTTGCATGACAGGTATACTTGGGAATGAATGGACTATGAAGGAATTTACTCCAATGGGTGATATTCCTTCATTAGTCAGGCTTACTGCCTACATGGGTGAATCAAGTAATCTTTCAAAAGATCATTTACAAGAGTTTATTAATGAGGTTGAAAAGGGATCAATCAAGCTTAATATTGACAAGGTATTTAAACTTGATGAAGTTGCGGAAGCTCATCAATACATGGAAGACAACAAGGCTAAAGGTAAGGTAGTAGTGGTGATTGATTGACAATAATGCACGCTAATAGTTGAAAATGCAATTCGTCAGTGGAGGATCAATTAATATATAACAATTAAACAAATAACCATAAGTAATGATTTTTTTGAAGAGAATTGGCATTTTTTTAATCTTAATAATTTCGATTCAGGTGCTTACATTTTATACTATTGCAGATAAATATTTGGTAAATGAATTAGGCAAGTACCATGAAAGCTATGTTTTGAACTATAAGGGTAATGAGTTTGAAAATATCGGAATTATAACAGAATTCGAATTATCCAAAGAACAATTTGAGGAATCATTCCATGTCTTCAAATTAATGAATTTGAGGTTTTGTACTTCTATCAATGATTGTAATGAACTATATAAAACTGACACCTTCTTCTTTTATATTTTTGATGTAAAATCAAGAAATCCATTTGGTGTAAACATAATTTCAGAGAGCGAGATGGCAAAATTTTATGGGGCTAATTGGGAGTCAAAGTATATTTGGGTGATCTGTAAGTGGGTTTTATTAGAGAAAGAAAATACAGGTATATCCTGAAAACACCCCAGGTGTGCGTTGCGCAGCAAAACGCGTGACTAACCTTTTAACTGTCTATTTATTTTAGATTGATACATTTGGTTGCTAAGCACGCGTTAGCCAGTCAGTTTTTATTTATTTTAACCAATCTCCAAAACCCCATTAGTTATACACTTTACCACTAACTCTGTGGTATTGCTACATTCAAGTTTATGTAGCATGTTTTTACGATGTGTTCTAATAGTATTAAATGAAATGTGTAATTCAGTTGCAATCTCTTCTGCATTCAAACCCTTTGCTAATAGATTGACAATCTCTATTTCTCTGGGGGTAAGGCTGAATTCCTGGTCACCACTACCCTGTCGTGCATGTCTTCTGCCATTATAATTTATTAGTGCAAGATTTAATGTACTAAATAGCTGATCTCCATTAAATGGTTTAATCAGGTAGGCATAAGGACGTGTACTTTCAGCTCTTTTAATCGTAGATAAATCGTTATAGGCTGTCAGGTATATTACCGGAGTAGAACTATCAACTGAAGATTCAACAAAATCGATACCGTCTGATTCTGAATTTAGATTAATATCACAGACAACCACATCCATTTTATTATTACTATACAGATCTATCGCTTTTTCGACACTTGTTGCTATAAAGGCATGGAATCCATTTTTTTGAATATGTAATTTAAGGCTGTTAGCAATAACAACTTCATCTTCCAGAATCAATACATTTTTTATTTCGGTGGTATTTGAATTATTCTTCATGATTAAAAAATGGTATATTTAATTATCCCTTCCGGATGATATTTTATCACTAATATTTCTGTAGTCAGTATCTATCAATTTGGATTTATCAAACTCAAATTTAAAAGTTGAACCCTTCTCAGATACTATTGATAAAACTCCGCCAAGCTCTTCTGTCATGGCATTAATAAGCTGTAGCCCCATACTTGATGTATCATTAACCTCTGTTTCGGAAAATCCGATTCCATTATCGTGATAAAGGATATGTATTTTATAATCAGATTCTTTCACTTCAATATTGATAAGCTTTATTTCTTTAGAATTTGATATTGGAAAAGCATGCTTTATTGAATTTGTTATTAGTTCGTTGAGAATCAAGCCCAGATAGGTTAGTTTTTTTGAGTTGATTAGAATCGATGGACTGGCAGTATTTACAATTATATCTGAACCTGAAAAGTTTGCAATGTCAAGGGTTAACTTTTCTATAAAAAGATCTATACTGATTTCATCGTTAGCTATTTCAGTTGGGTTAAGCAGGTCATGTATTTTTGAAACTGTGAATATCCTGGTTTGTAATTGCTTTAATTTGACTTCCTGGCTTATGTTTCTATCATCAAAATTTTGAAAGTCAATTAGACTGGTAATTAACTGCAGGTTGTTTTTGACACGGTGATTTAATTCCCTCATCAAAAATGAAATGTTCTCCTTTTGCTTTTTGGTTAATTCTAAGGAATCCTTTAATACTTCATTGATCCTGGTTAATTCTTTAGTTCTTTCTTCTACCATCTTAGAAAGCTTCAGATTCATACTTTTTTGCTGTCTGTCTCTGATAAGGAAAATGGTTGTGATAAGAAGGATGCCAAAAATTATAATTGATATTTTAAACCAGGTTGTAGCATACCATGGTGATCTGATTGTTATTAATACTTCCGTTTCATCTCCCCAAATAAGATCATTATTACTTCCTCTTACCTTAAAAACATAGGTGCCCGGGTCAAGATTAGTGTAGGTTGTTGATCGCTCGCTGGTAATAGGCCGCCAGTCAGTGTCAAAGCCTTCCAGCATAAACTGATAATGATTTTTTTCAGGATATAAATAGCTCAGATTGACATAATTAAAGGTAATTACATTTTGATTATGTTGAAATTCGAGCTGTTTAGTATGAGGAGAATAATTATCAATTGCCTTTCCGAAAAGCTCAATTTCTTCAATGATTATTTTCCCCGGATTTTCATTTATAAATATCTTCTCAGGATTGAAGGCGTTAAAACCATTCATTCCTCCAAAATACAATCGACCTGATTCAGACTTAAAGGCTGCCTTTCCATTAAATTCATTGTTCTGAAGTCCGTCAGCCTCAGTATAATTTTTAAAAGTTCGGGTCTCCTGATTAAATACTGATAATCCATAATTTGTACTAACCCAGATATTATCATGAATGTCTGATTCAACACCGTATATAAAGTCATTAGGTAATCCCTCTTGTTCGTAATAATGCGTTATGATTCCAGTTTCTTTATCAAGCCTGTTGAGTCCTTTGCCAGTGCCAATCCAGATATTGTGATTACTATCCTCAGTAATGTCAAAAACTCGCTCGTTTGTTAGGGAGTCGTAATAATATTGATTATCTCCGGATATTTGATATAATCCATTATCACTGGCCAGCCAGATATCTCCGGAAGAATCGATAAAACTATTCCTCGAGCGTATCAAGGATTCACCTTTTATAGAAATTTTTTGTGTTGAGTTGGTATTGACGTTCAATGAATAAATCCCTTCTGACCAGGTATGTACCCAAATAGAATCTGTAGTAATGGGTGTGATATGAATTACGTCTTTATCTTTAACATCTAAAGGTACATGCCTGAAAGTATCATTCTTTCTATCGTATCGTACCAGGCCTTCACCAAATCCACCAGCCCACAATGTCCCGTTAAGGCCTTTAACTATAGTGTATTCCAGGTTATTTGTGAGATATAGTTTGTATTCATCCTCATTTTCCAGATATCGTACAAAGCCGAATTCTGTAGCCATCCACAAGGTGTCGCCCTCTTTTTCGAAGTTGAACATACTTATGAAGTCCTTCTTAGGAGCATTTTCAACTATTATTCTGTTTGGGATAAATTTCTTTTGATTAGGATGATAATAAAATACACCTCTTCCCTCTGTACCCAGCCATCTGCCACCTTGTTTATCTATTGCAAAGCTTAAAATTGTCGACTGGACCGGCTTATCATTTTGGTTAGTGAAAACTATTTCTTTAAAAGTATTGTCTTCAGAAAGCAGGAAGTTTCTATTGATCCCACCAATAAAAATATTCTCTTCATCCCATTTGAATATATTTCTGATTACGTTTAACCCATGAGGAGCATTGATTTTTTCAGTGATTTTGGTACCTGTTTTATGCTTGTACAATCCAGAATTTGTACCGATAAGAAAGTAGCCATTTCCTATATCATAAAATGAGTTAACCTCGAGCTTATTAAATAAAAAGGGTTCTATTTCTTTAGTAGAGATATCAAAAATATAAGTACCATTATAATTTGTACCTATCAGTATTTTATTGTTATACCTGATAGTATTAGTGACATATTCGTTGTCAGTTTTACCAGTGATTTTAATAACGGTACATTTTAATGTTAACCGATCGATAAGAATACAATTGTCTATCGACCCTGCTAATAAGTATCTTCCATCAACCGGAGTAATATTATAGGTAAATTTTGTTCCCGGGGATTCATTAATATTGATACTGTCTTCTAAATTAATGAATCTATTTTCTTTTAATAAAAAGGCACTTACCGAATGAGTATTTGTAGCCAGCCACAAGGTGTCATTTGAGTGATACATTCCTCTGATATGATCATCTCTTAATGAATTTGATTGAGAGCCGGCTTTAAAAACCTTTATTTGATAACCGTTATACCTGTTTAGGCCATTTTCAGTACCAATCCATAAGTACCCGAGATTATCAAATTCTAAAGAAAGGGCATTAAGCTGTGAAAGACCTTTTTCCTGTGCAATGTTAACTACCTTAATAGTATCAGCATTTGAATTTGGGTAAATTGAATTACTGCATGTGAGGAATATAATTATGCAAATTGATAATATTCTTGATATTGGGTTTCTATCAACCTTTTGATAATAAAAGTACTTTTCGGGTATTATTTTTCTCATAAACCTAACCGGTAGGAGTCAATTTCAAAAATGCATTGTCGGTTAAAAAAAGTATTAATAGCGGTTGAGACTTCAAATAAGCATCTTTTAATTTCAATTCCAAATATTTATTAGATTATGGCAAGAAAAAATACGCTTTTTGTGGTATTGACTTTGGCCCTATACAGTTTCTACTTTTGTAATAAGATTTTTTAATCAACCACCAGCTTGAAATAAGAGGAATACTACGATTGATAATTGAATACATGTTAAGCTAATAATCGATAGTAATATGGATAGTGACTGATCTTAAATATTTGAGTCAGAAACTGGAATTTTTTATTTAAGAAATTATGAAAACCAAAAGCAATGTTCTTAATCTACCATTTTTGTTGGTAGTAATCATTTCTCTTTTTTGCACCAATATTTCCGCTCAGAAAATCGTTTACATTAATAATATCCCGATTAATATATCAGGAGATGGAGTTGATGGATATGTGGATTTTAAGGCTAGAGCAGGATGTGTCGGAGCTGCCAGACTTCAAATGGCCGTTGACAGGATTGTAATTACGGGAGTTACTGTTGATGGCAGATATTATAATTATGTTGATGGGTATTCTTTTCCGATGGAAGTCCCTGCTAAAGGAAATTTATATCTGAAAGGCTCAATACCCTTTTGGTATAATAACCTACCGCAATACTATGAAGTAAACCCAGGTAGTATAAGTGGAGGTTTAGGTGGATTTATGGACTGGCTGGTTATAAAAGACGGTGAACTTCCTGAAGGCATGAAGTGTCCTGAATGGACAGACTTGGTTGATAATAATTTGAATACTTCATCTGCACAAAATCATTTATATATCTATAATGAAGACATGATTGGCGGAGGTATTTATATGGAGATCAAGTCTAAAATAATAAGTATTGAGAAAGAAGAAAAACTTATCAATGATTTAGAAAGTAGCCTGGGCAATGCCGAATCAATGTCTGATTATGAAAGTATTATTAGAAAAATCGATAATAAGACGTGGACTTCTACGAATCAGTCTGCTGCGAGTAATTTAAGACAGCGAGCAAATAATGATCTGGAGGCTTTGAAGAGCGAAAAGCAAGCAGAGGAAGAAAAAAAGCAACAGCAGTTAGATCAGTTGAGTGATATTTCAAATAAAATATCTTCTGCAAATCAGGAATATGAGTTGCAAAATCTAATATATGATCTGGAAAGGGAAAGCTGGAATGCTGAGTTTCAGGAAAGAGCAAATAGTTTGTCGAATCGTGCAAAAGCCAAACTATTAGAAATGGAGGAAGAAGAAGAAGAACTCGAAGATGAGGTTGGATCTTCAATATCTTCAGGTTCTTCTTCAAGCAGAAATAATGAAGAGGAAGTAGAACAAGAGGAAGAAGCGGAAACAGAAGAAGATGAGTCAGATAGTAGTTCTGAGACTTATAAATCGTCGTGTGAGTATTTGGAAGATGCCAGGGAGCAATTGAGAAATGCACAATATCAGGGGCAGGTAGATATCTGGAAGAAGGAAATTGCACGTTTGCAGCCTTTATGTGAAAGAGAAAGAAACAGACTTGCAAATGCTACGACTTTATCTGGTACAGATAATTATACTCAATCGGGTCAATCACAATCAGCTCAGGAAAAACAGAAAAAGTATAATGATTATCAGAGAAGGGTTCAAGAACAAAATGATAAAAACCTGGCTGCTGCATCTGCAATGGGTGCCAGTAGTATGGGAGTTCTGTATTTGTTGGCCGGAGTAATATATGATGGATTGGGCACATACAAGCCAAAAGATATGTACACAGGGGCAAATATTTATAATGGTATTGAACTAGGTTATACTGCAACCGGAATTCCATTTTTATTTGATAGTAAGGTTACTACACTTGATTATAATAGTGGGAATTATGTAGATAAAGAATCAACAAAAGCTGATTATGCGATAAATATCAACCTGAGATTCAGATATAAGCTGGGCTTTGAATCAGACTTTCTGGCATTTTATGGGCAAGTAGGTGGTGAAGCAGGTTTCTCTCCTCTTTTTGAAACATTCAATTATAATTATTTATATGGAGGTCGTGGTTTGTTTGGCGCAAAATATATCAGAGCATTCGCAGAATATAACGCAGGGTCTAAAACAGTAACAGGCAATGGTTGGCTGGATTCGGAAGAATATGGTTCAGGAAAGACCAATTTTGAATTTGAAGATTATAAATATGGAGTTCAATTTAGCTGGTATGGTAATAGAAGGACGGGTGCTCGAAATCATATTACACTCGGGTTGATTGAACACAGAATTTCAGAACTGGGTGAAGGAGTTGTGTTGCGTAGGTTATCTGACACAGATAAGAATAAGCCATACATTTTCGATGATGCATACCTGGGATATATGTTTGAGTGGAAACATGATCACCATGGTTTACTCACTATTGAAGTATTTCCTAATTATCCATATACTGGGGTGAAAACATCAAATTATGATAGTGGACATGATTTTGAAAGTGAATTTTATATTAATATAGGTTATGTCAGAACATTTGACTGGTGGTAGAATGGTAAATAATTTTTTCCAGGAACCGATCATTATTTTGATCGGTTTTTTTATGTGTAAATAACTTCTGGCGCTAGAATTTTTTTGTGTCTCCCCTGGCGCCCGTATCGCAGTAAAACGCGTGACTATCCTTTTTAACT
Source organism: Marinigracilibium pacificum (assembly GCF_012926615.1). Classification (GTDB taxonomy): domain Bacteria; phylum Bacteroidota; class Bacteroidia; order Cytophagales; family Cyclobacteriaceae; genus Mangrovivirga; species Mangrovivirga pacifica. Next base: position 54,195 of record NZ_JABBNU010000016.1, read on the forward strand.
GTCAACTTATTTTAGGACAATAAATATCATATTCGGCATGCGTAATGCTGAAAAAGCAACGCTTAACGGTTGAGATTTTGACTTCAAATTCAAAAGTATATATTTGTTGTTTAATCAACCATAACATAACTCATGAAAATTGTTGATTTGTCAAAACCGATAAAATATAACAAAAATGACCCCTGGTTTATGAAGGTCAAAATAAAGCATAAACCTCACCATAAAGCGAAGTGGCTAATCAGATTATTGGGATTACCTTTCAGGCTTTTTCCAAAGAATTTTGTCGGTTGGGCTGATGATACTATTGAGAAAATGGGAATTCATTCTACCACCCATATTGATGCTCCCTGGCACTACTCTCCTACTGTCAATGGTGAAAAAGCAAAAACCATTGATGAGGTGCCCCTGGAATGGTGCTTTGGCGAAGGATTGGTTATCGATATGAAGCACAAGGAAGACTTTGATCCGATTACAGTTAATGATATTGAAACCTTTTTGTCAGAAAACAGCCTTGAAATCAAGCCTGGGATGATTGTTTTAATACGAACAGGTCGAGACAAGTTTAATGGCACCAAAGATTTTCATAAGAAAGGTACCGGTATGAGTGCTGAGGCCACAAATTGGCTAATTGATAAAGGGATTAAAGTTATGGGTATTGATAGCTGGGGCTGGGATCTTCCCCTGCCCTATATGATTAAGAAAGCAAGGGAGACGAACGATCCGGATTTATTCTGGGAAGCTCACCTGGTTGGTCAGGATAAGGAATACTGCCATATGGAGCAACTGGTAAACCTTGATGCCCTTCCATATACCGGATTTAAAGTGTCAGTTTTTCCATTAAAGATTGTAGGTGCATCAGGAGCTCCGGCAAGGGTTGTTGCTATTTTTGAGTAGATCCAATGGGTCTTGAAGTGCACTGGCGTGCCCCTGGTAAAAGAATCCTCTTGTTCCGTCCTCGTTAAGCGTAGTTGTCGTAGGTGTTTCAACAATTGTTTTTACAAAGAAACAATCGGTTTGGTTAGAAATTTTAAAGGAACTAATTTCGATTGATGTATTCAAATGAACTAATATCGGTTGGGCAGTAAAACGCTTGACTAACCTTTTAAAATTTAACCTTATTTTAGCTGTTATTCGGCACGCGTTATGCTGAAAAAGCAACGCGCGCCAGTATAGATAGGTTGGAAATTTTAAAGGAACTAATATCGATTGGTCCAAGAGGATTATTGAACCAGTACGATACTAAGTCAATGTGTTGTGATCGCGAGTTTATTAAGTACAATAATTTATTTATTTCTTGATATCAAAAAAATTGCTACCTTCAGTAAAAACTACCTTACCAATATGATGAAACGCTACCTGCTATTTACATTATTAGCTTTTTCTGTGAACATGATTTATGGCACACATATAAAAAGCAATACAACGATTGATAATAATGCTGAGTTTAATAAGATATTAAAGAATGAATATTCAATTAATTACCAGACAACAAACCAACCACCGGTATTAACAGGTTTTAATCCGACAACCGTAACCTTTATTGAAGATAGCGGACGAAACACTTTTAATGGTATACTTTCTAATGCTACTTTTTCTGATCCGGATGCCGGAAATGGAGAAGTTGTTTTATACCTGAATATTACTCATGGCTTTATTTCTTTTTCAGCCACCGGCGGGATTCCGGTTCAGTTACAAGGAAACGGATCCAGATCTGCGTCGATTACCGGAACAGTAGCAGCTATCGAACAATATATAAGCATTGATTCAAACATTGGGTATTTGACCGTTACTGATCTTAATGGAGATAATATAGATGCACTTGTTATTTCTGCTAATGATCAGGGAAATACCGGCACCGGTGGAGGCCAAACGGTACAGTTAGGCACTATTCCGATTAATATTACTCCGGTTAATGATGCGCCAAGTTTTGATCTTCCGGCAAATCCTGACCAGGTAAAATTTAAGAACTCCGGAATTCACAATATAAGTAGTTTTGCAACAAATATTTCTGATAATGACGAAGAAGCAACTCAGAGTCTGACTTTTAATGTTACCAATAACAACAATGCGCTGTTTGCCCTACAGCCTTCTATAAATGCACAAACCGGAACCTTGACATTTTCACCAGCTGCAAATGCCGTAGGAACTGCAACAGTAACTGTGAATTTATCTGATAACGGAGGTACTGCAAATGGAGGAGTTAATGTGTCTCCAAACCAAACTTTTCAAATAGAATTTAAAGATTATCCTGTTGTATCCATCCAAAATAGTTCAATCTCGGAAGGAAACAGTGGTACATCCATAATGCAGTTTACCGTTTCACTATCAGCTTCCCCTCCCCAGTCAGTATCTGTGCAGTATTCTACATCAGATGGAACCGCTGAAGCCGGAACAGATTATGTTGCTGCCACTAGCCAGACACTAACATTTGCGGCTTCTGAAACTTCAAAAACTATATCAATTGAGGTTAGCGGGGACAATATTGCTGAGCCTGATGAAACATTTTCGTTAACGATTAGCAATCCGGTTAATGCAACATTAGGTACTTCATCGGCTACCGGAACGATCATAAACGATGATTATTTACCGGTAATTACTACCGGACAATCATTTTCTATAGATGAAAACAGTCCGAAAAATACAGTTATTGGAACGGTAGAAGCAATAGACCAGAATTCGGGTACTACATTACAGGGCTGGACCATTGTAAGTGGAAATTCAGATGTGAATACAAATGGCACCCTTGCTTTTGGCATTAATCAAACAACCGGTGAGTTATTTGTAAATGATTCCTTGGATTTCAATTTTGAAAATACCAATACATTCAATCTCTCAGTATCAGTTAGTGATGGCATAAATACCAGCACCGAAGAAACAGTAACAGTTCAGGTAAATGACGTAAACGAGGCTCCAATAGCTATGGAGCAGCTTGAAAATATAACTGAATCCGAAGGTTTTGAAACAATTAAGATTTACATCCTGGAAATATTTTCAGATCCGGATGGTGACGGACTAAACCTTTCTGCTGCTTCATCTAATGAAAATGTAGCTACAGCATCAATTGAAGCAGATACACTAGTATTGAGAGAGGTTGGTCCCGGGACTACTCAAATTTCATTTAGTGCTTCAGATGGAGAGCTGTCGTCAACAGTTACCTTTGATTTAATTGTTGAAGAAGTACTTGGGATAGATGATTTGAACACCGAATGGATAAGAATTTATCCAAACCCGGTTGTAAATACTTTATCAATAAATACAACTAAAAGTATCAGTGGAAATATAGCCGTTTACTCTATTAGCGGAGCTTTGATTCATTCAGAGAAATTCGAAAACAGAAAGACCCATGAAATTGATTTTTCAAAGCAAGGAAATGGAGTTTATATACTTCATCTGAAAAGCGAAGATGATTTGATAAAAGTGCGGATTATCAAGTGATTATAGAAAGTATTACTATAAACTAACCCGGTCAATTTTGATCAGGGTTAGTTTTTTGTTTTTATAACTACCGGATCATCTGGTGAACATATTGTAGCTAAATCTTTAGCCTATATGTACCATAATTACCAAACTTAGCTACCCACTCAATTCTTTTTAGCCTATTTTTGGCGCATGAATTTAAAATCAGTTATCGGACGCTTCAGGCTTATTGCCATACTGGAAGGAATCAGTTACTTACTTTTTGCGGTTACCATGCCATTAAAATATATGCTGGATATTCCACAGCCTAATTATGTGGTTGGAATGGCACATGGCGTATTATTTATTGCCTATATCTTTCTGGCATTGCAGGCGATATTTGTTTACAAATGGAATATTAAAACCGCATTTATGATTCTTGCTGCTTCGTTGATTCCTACAGCAACATTCTTTGTGGATTCAAAGATACTTAAGCCTGAAAGTGAAAAGCTAAATGAAGCGTTGTAATCTTTTAGATGAATAAACCTTTAAAAAGACATATCTCACTACAACCTGTCAGCAGGGAGCACCACTTCGGACTACTACTTTGCTGGAAGATTAGAACCGGGCTTAAAAATGATATTTCTCCGGAAAGGATAAAGAAATATGTTGACTGGTTCTATCAAAACCACCTTGTGCCTCATTTTAGTTTTGAAGAGAATTTTGTGTTTCCAATATTAGGAAACAAGCATACCTTAATCAAAAAGGCATTAGAAGACCATAAGATCATCACAGAAATGGTTTCTCAGGATAATGACCTTGACCTCTTGCTTCCCAGGCTAGAGCGTACCATCGAAAGACACATCAGATTTGAAGAGCGGATACTATTTAACAAGATCCAGGATATCGCTACAGACGAACAGCTAGAAGAAATCGAAAGCCATCATCATGAAGAAGCATTTCAGGATAACGTCGACGACGTATTCTGGAAATAGTCAGGTGAAATCAAGGGGTTGCAGCCAAAAGCAATCCTGGAATTGATGATTCCAAACCAATTTTAAAATATCCAGATATTCAGGTTACAAATTTTTGCTTACGAGTATTTATAATAAATATTTGATTTTTTTGAATCAAGAGCTATTTTAGGATTTTTAATAGGAATTATTAACAAACGAGCAACGAGTTATAAAAGGAATAAGAGCATTAGAGTTGGGCTTAGTCATTCGTTGGACACAAATGTAAAAACCATATTTAATCGACTATCCATATGACCAAAAAAATATTAATAATCTTTTCTTTTATTTTCCTGAACTTATCATGTTCAAGTAATTTAGACAAAGGCATAATTGGTTGGTGGACAATTGATGAAATCTATCATAAAGACATCAATATTTTTTCTAATATTCTAAGCAACTCGATATATTTTTATTCCAATGGAACATGTGATCTTCCTGTAACACTTGAAAATAAATCTCAAAACAAAGGGGAATGGCAAATATTTGAAAATAACCCCTCAAACTATTCTATTCATATTATGACGGAAAATAAGATATTTAAAGGGGATTATCATATGCAATTTCATAATAACAAAAAGGATAGAATGCTAATGTTAACCTTAGAATCAGACAGCTTAATAATGACTGCTCGGAAAGGATTGTTAAATTATCAAAGTAATTTAAGTCGAATTAAGGAACTTGTCGAAAAAACTAATTAAAAACACCCTTGCTGTTCGAAGTTTACCCCGCTGTTCGAATTTTAGCGATAGCGTAACTTCGAATTTTTAAATTGTCTGAATCAGGATTTAGAGGATTTTAAGATTACCAGGATAATTATTGTACACTTTTTTAATTTCTAAACTTCTTGATCCAAAATTCAGCAATAATCCAATAGCCTTATTGTACGCAACTAAATAATTCTTTGCTTGAGCTAAATGTACATTTTCAAGTGAAATTAATGCTTTGATTTCAACTACAATTTCACCTTCCACAATAAAATCTGCTCTTCTAGTCCCTACTTCAATTCCTTGATAATAAATCGTATGATCTTTTTCTCTTTCAAAAGATAAATCAGCTCTTTCTAATTCAATTGCTAAGCACCTTTGATAAATCACTTCTTGAAATGCGATGCATTCACGAATTCATTAAAATATAATAAATATTTGAGTAAATCCGTTACCTAGATGATTATGCACCCTCATTGCACAACCATTTACTTTATATGTTATTTCATCAAGATCCTTTTTATTCATATCTAATTTTAATAATCCTCAAAATCGCTGAATCCTGAAAATCGAGATTCAGACAAAATGGATTTGATAAAATAACTGAAAATAAAATTGCATTAAAGAAATAAACGGTTATTTCATTTATCTTTTCATAAATAATCATTATACCCCGCTGTATGGCGTTTAGCAATAACATAGCTCCATACTTTTAATGAAAAGCAGGGGTTGTATCCCGGTCATGTGAACCAGGATTCACAGGATTAAAAAAGATTAACAAGATTAAAAAAATATCCCAATGTCCTGTCCCCTGACCAGACACAAATTTTTGAACAAATAGAATAAGCTATAAATCAATAATAGATTTGATTTTGACTAAATCAGGGTTACTTTAAGGGTAATAAAGGGCTTATTGACAAAAACAAAGCATTAGTGCATGTAATAGTTTTTACTTATTAATTTGGTGCATTAATTACAAAACCTATGAAATATATAATTCCAATAATTTGCATTTTTTTAGGGTTTATTTCATTTTCTATTTGGTCGGTTGGTTCGCATGGTCATATGCGTTTTAGACCTCACATGGTTGAAGACTGGTTTTTTTTCCTATTCATCATAATTGGATTTTATGGGTTGTATAAAATATTCAAACTTTCAATTAGGAAAAAGTGAAATAAGATTTAGCCAAACCTTGGCTAATTTTACTGACCCCCCATGCTGTTCGAAGTTTAGCGATAGCGTAACTTCGAATTTTTAAATTGTCTGAATCAGGATTTAGAGGATTTTAAGATTACCAGGATAATTATTGTACACTTTTTTAAT
>NZ_JABBNU010000017.1 GCF_012926615.1 Marinigracilibium pacificum
CATATTCTATCGCTCTTTCAATGATTGTTTTACTTTTTTTTCATAATTTCAATGATTATTTAAATTAAGAACTCCTCCTAAGTTAGAAACTTTCCTGGTTTCCGACGAAGGAGGATTTGTTCAACACTAAATATAAGCAATAGCGGTTTCGGTGGGTATTCGGGCGGTAGTGGTTCTTATCAGCCTCGCCAAATCTACCGATTTGCCTTTTTTAATTTTGTGTAGCTTTGGCTACTTTATAATTCGATACGGAACCGCATTAAAGTCCGCTACTGCTCATATTATTAACGTAGATACAATTAAGAATAATGGGGATATTCGACATATTTAAAAAGAAAAAAACAGAATCAACATTTCCAGAAAACGAATTGGAACAGTGTCTGATGCGTGCAGCTTCTGAAATTTCCGCTCAAAAGGAATTTTATCAAAAGCTCTTATGGAATCAGTTATTTGTTTTAACTGCCGGACATGATGCTTCTGAAGAAGGTATACAAACATTAGAAAAGGATACTACAGTTCAATTCATCACTTTTGAAGAAGGACAAATACCTGTTTTCACTTCTATTAATCGAATTTTTGATAAAGGAGTTATAAAGGATGAAGTCCCTTATATGATTATAAAGGGACAGGATTTATTTGGTGTGGCTAAAGGAGCAACATTCATTCTGAATCCATACTCTGACTATGGAAAAGAATTGATTCCTGAAGAAATTGAAAATCTCTTGAACGGGACGATCTATGACAAAATAGATGAGCAAGAAAGAGAGAATAAAAAATATCAAGAGTTTAACGAGATATTTAAGAAAGCTGGAAAAAGACAAGAAGGACTCATACTGCTAGATGGATACCACAGAAAAAAACTTAATGAATCTGAAAAGCTAAAGCTTGAAGAATCAATTAAGGACTTTAAAAAATGTCTTGACATGATTCCTGATCATTGGCAAAGTATGATACTAATAGCAAAGGCACTTCAAAGATTAGAAAGACACTCTGAAGCTCTTGAGCAATTAGAAGCCGCATTAAAAATTGAACTAGAGAACCATTCAATTGCAATGGAAGCATCATTAGAAGCGATGCATTTAAAAGACCTAGACAAAGCAATACAATACTCTGAAGAATCTTTAAAAAGAAGACCAAATGATTTTGCCCTTTTAGGGAATCATGCATTGAATTTGTTAGTTGCTGAAAAAGACCAAGAAGCCAAGGAAACAATTGACAAAGCGATCAAATTGCAGCCAAGGGATTCTGTAAATAGAAATATTGAATCCATGATAAAAGATGTTCTATTGGGTAAGAGAGATAGACCGACTTTTGAAGATGTAATTAAATAAAAACTGTATCTATATGAGTATACGGCCGTGAGCCATAAGCCCACGGTGCGCCTGCTGATGATAAATGTTAGCATCTTCGATATGGCGGTACGTCAAATCAAATCTTCACTTTCTGATAGTATGTAACCATGCTTTCGTAGCCTCTTCTTCGGAGTCGGGATTCGGTAATCTTTGTACCTGGAATTGGACTTTATTCACTTTCTCAATTTATTATTAATGGAGTTAATGAAATCGATGATTTGCTTTGCAAAATCGAGATTCGGCAAAGCCAATGCTTCGCATTTGAGCTACTGCCACCCTCTCCCGCTGTTCGGAGTTTAGCGATAGCGTAACTTCGAACTTTTAATGAAATACAGGGATTGTATCCCGGCCACCTATCGGTATTTATTTAGGAAATGTTTGATTTTACTCAACCAAGAGCTATTTTAGAATTTTTAAAGGGATTTATTAACGAAAAGAACAACGAAGTTATAAAGGAAATAAGAGCAATAGAGTCGCGCTTATCCCTTCGTTGCACATAATTAGTGCATTTATAAATTATGAAATATTTTTTAATAATAGTATCCTTCCTAATTTTCAATACTCTTCGGATGTATTCACAAGACAAATATAATGTCACCATTAAACTTGAATTGGATACAATTGAACAAGAATTACCTAAAAGTTTATTATTTTTTCCCGTTTCAATTTACAAAGAAAACGGAACGACATATAAAGTAGGTGATTTGGATTCAGGAACTTATAAACTTAGAGTTAACATAATAAATTATGAAATTCTTGTTACTAATATAAAGGTTGGTAAACATACAGATAACAATCATACAATAAAATTAAATCGAATATCAAATCCATATTCTTTTGAATCTGATCTTGAAAAAGGTAACCTTATGCTTTTTCTTGAGGTTAGAGGACCTACTACGTTTTATGGTACGGAAGTAAGCAAAAAATTCAAATCAAAATTTGATGTCGCAATTGTTTCTTCTTTTACTTCATGTTTAAAAGAAAACACAAATTATGATTTACAATATTCAAGAGAAGTAGCTTCTTATTTAGATGAAAAATATGGGAATAAGTGGCGGAAATTTTTAATGAAGTATGATTTAAAACCTTTTGAATAACCAATTTATATTATAACTATGTACAATCGAGGTACTGTCTTTAAATGCAACTAGAAATATATAATTATTTTAATATTTTGAATACTAATGAGAGCTTCTAAAATTTCAATTATTTAGAAGGACACCCCCGCTGTTCGGAGTTTAGCGATAGCGTAACTTCGAACTTTTAATAAAATGTAGGGATTGTATCCCGGTCACCTATCGGTATTTATTAAGGAAATGTTTGATTTTACTCAACCAAGAGCTATTTTAGGTTTTTAAAGGGAATTATTAACAAAAAGAACAACGAAGTTTTTAAGGAAATAAGAGCAATAGAGTCGCGCTTATCCCTTCGTCGGCGGTAATTGAGCAATGAGAAGATTTATCGGAACTCTTATATTTTTCGTGACACTCGGGTATGGGCTTAGCCAGGCAAAAGCAAGCCCCCAAGTACCTGATTATTTAATATATAAGGGTGACACAATTGCGTTTTATCATCTTATATTAGAAGATTACTTCAACTCTCAAAACAAAGAGAACCAAGGTGATTTATTTGGCCTCAAGTTTCGGACAGGTGCTTCGACCAGTTGTTGGAGAGGTTACCAAGCAATATATAAAATTGATAACGATAGTCTTTTTTTAAGTCAAATTATTCATTGTCGTGAACTGCTGTCCAAATCAGGAATTGACAAGGAACAATCAAAATTAAGAATAAGAGAAATTTTTGGCAAAAAGATGAAAAACGGAAGAGTTCATCTGAACTGGTATTCCTCCGACATCAGCATACCTGTAGCTGATCTACTCCGATGGGATGGAGTTTTTTACCACAGCTTTGAACAAGAAAAGCTCATTTCAATTAAAAACGGAATCGTAATTAGCACTACCCCAATTACGAACTATATTGACCACCCAGATCGAATAAACAGAAGATATACTGACACTCTTTCAACTGTATTGTTCAATGAACTTCAAAAGATTAATTGGGATAATGAAAACGCTTATGATTGCTCTGAAAAGTATTTGGTAACTATTGACGAAAAGGGAGAAATTAGTGAAGTTATCATGTCCGAATATCGAACTAAAAAGGAGATAATAGAATTTTGGGACATGCCTGAATATAACTACTGTATTCGAACAATAAAGTCAAGATTGGAACACCTTAAGTTTGACGTTATAAAAAAAGCTGGTAAACCAATTGAAGAACAAGTCTATTTGGAGATTTGGGTAGAAGATAATGGTACACTAGAGAACTGGACGAATTAACAACATACCGCCAACAAACGCTAAACATGAATATGCGAACTGAGCATTTTGAAAGGTATATACTAATTAGAAACTTAACCGAATCTAGCAAATGGGGCGCATACCCCCGCTGTTCGGAGTTTAGCGATAGCGTAACTTCGAACTTTTAATGAAATGTAGGGATTGTATCCCGGTCACCTATCGGTATTTATTAAGAAAATATTTGATTTTACTCAATCAAGAGCTATTTTAGGATTTTTAAAAGGGATTATTAACAAAAAGAACAACGAAGTTATAAAGGAAATAAGAGCAATAGAGTAGCGCTTATCCCTTCGTTATGGGCAATTAAAGGAAGATAATGGCAACAGATGGAACTAAAATAATTGATGGAGATACAGCTCACGATACATATTGGGGAATTATGGATCTCTACGATAGTGGGGCTGAAATGCAAATGATTATCAATGAATTTCCTCTTGAGCAGCCTGAATATTTTGATGAATTTGACAATGAAATTTATGTAACAAGTTGTGGACTTGCATATTGGGAGTTGGGGCTCATGACTCCCGAAAGAATTGACTACATAAAAGAGATAATTAGTAAAGATGCTTGTGTGTAAGAATGGACCTCTTACTCTGAAAAGGAAGGTAAATCAAGAAAGTCAGTTCTTAAGAGATATTTGACCAAGATTGAAAAAACCAACGAAAAGGTAAGAAAACGAAAAAAGTATAGAAAAATAAGCAACTTCATTTTTAGCGAAAATTCTGTTTTAACCTTTCAACTAACAAACAACGAGTATGCTGTGACGTGTTGTGTTAAAATTGACCAATATCGTGGAAGCTGTAATTATTGGCCTGTCCCAACCACCTATAAGTCAAGTTCCAAGCCTACAATGGAACAGATAATGGAATCCGAAATATTAGGTAGAACTATTGGAAGCGGATTTAGTAGAGAACAGACTAAAGCTACGCAGCCAGGAATCGAAAAAATATGGAACTATTTAGGTGGAAAACCAAATTTCTGTTTCGGTTTTGCGATTCAAGCAGTTGAACATAAAGACTTATTGAACTTTAAAGATCGCTTTGAAAGAATTGGAGAATTAGACATTACTGAAGGCCTTAAAGAAATAGGTTCTATTAGTGGTGAAGATTCATTTGAAAGATATGATGAGACCTATGCCGATTTAGATAATCAAATTAAAGTGTTTGGATATCAAAAGTACCCAATCAGAATAATAAAAAATGAATAAAAAGCCCATAACAATACCTAAGCTTCATACCCCACCACGAGGGATGGGGTCCGCCGCTTAGCCTTAACGTTAGCGGCAAGCATTTTTGGACAGATTGACACCAATGAAAAAAGCATTAATTAGTTTCATGTTGACAACTACACTTGTGAGTTGTGACTATTTTAACGACACAAGAGTATGTAATCAGACTGGAAAAGAAATAATATTGAAAATAACTTTTGACAAGGACGAAGTTAATAGTTGGTCTGGGGGAATGCTTGCAAAAAACCTAACGAAAACTTTTAGGAACTTTGGTGACAACTTAACTCCTTTTAACATCGACACCATTAACTATATTTCGACTTATATAATAATACCTGACACGTGCGGATCAATTGAAGGTGGAAACAACCGTAGACCAAATTTTCATTTCTTTAAAAAGTTAGAGGTAATCAGTGGAGACGATACACTTAGACTGCGGACAAAGGAAGAAATGAGAAAAGCATTTGACGCAGACCGAGAAGACACAAAATACTATTTTGACTTATTAATACAGAAAGGTGTAAAAAGTGCCAGCCGCTAATAGAGTAGACGCCCGCGAGCCATAAGCCTACGGTGCGCCTGCTGACGAAAAATGTAAATATTTTCAATACTGACCCCTCTCCCGCTGTTCGGAGTTTAGCGATAGCGTAACTTCGAATTTTTAATGAAATGTAGGGATTGTATCCCGGTCACCTATCGGCATTTATTAAGAAAATATTTGATTTTACTCAACCAAGAGCTATTTTAGGGCTTTTTAAAGGGAATTATTAACGAAAAGAACAACGAAGTTATAAAGGAAATAAGAGCAATAGAATCGTGCTTATCTCTTCGTTTTGATCAATATAAGACAAAATTAATTTGCTAGGTAAAAGTGATTTAAAACAATTAATGAATAGATATAATATAACTAGAATACTTTTTATTCTTTTAGTTTTGGCTCCAAATGATATTTTGGCAGATGAACCACCTTGTTGGTGTGAATTTAGTATTTATTCATTTGATTCTTTGTATCGTGCAGATATTATAATGGCTAATCATGATACTTCAGTAGCAGCCTGGGAGAATGATTGGATAATAAATGTATTCGACACCTCAATTGATTCAATTATTTGGTCTTCTAAATTTTATAATGATGGTTATGGAGCTGGTATTTTATCTAATGATGGTAAAATATATGTTTATGGAAATTCTTGGTTAATAATGGATTATAAGAATCAATTAGTTATTTATACGGCTGATACTATTTTTCAATATAGCGGTCGTGACCTGGGATTAATTGAATCAGATTATCCAAATACTGTATCACACAAGATATGGATTGAAGATTATTATTTATATCCTAATTATCAAACTGACTCTACAAGAGTGATAATTGCAACCTTGGATTCTAAAAAAATCGAATTGAACATTTATAGCGGAGAAATCAGAATTTCTAAGATTAAACAATCAAAAGAAATGATTGAGCAGCTTGTGAATGTTAAAAGGTTTGGGTTATGGACAATAATAATAATCGGGCTTGGGATTATTTTAATAACAATTAGAAATTTTAAAAATAAAAGAGCATAAAATTTTGTATAAGTTATGGCTTGCTGAAGAGTCAGCTCAAGCGCCGGATTCTCGCTGGATTTCACTGTCCTATCTGACATAAAACCGGCACAATAATCTGCCTAAACCAATAGTTAGATAATCACGGAATGTCTTACAAAATCAAAAACACTTATTTCATTTCATAAAATTATTATCATCAACAATATATTATTCTCTGACATATGTGGGATTAAAGTTTGCAGCTATTTTTTCTCAATAACGCCCCAATTAAAACCATTAAAAAACGGTTTGTACCTATCATAAAATATCATCTAAAATTAATCTTTAAATGATTTACTATTGGGTTCAGGTATTTATTATAAAATATTTTAAAGACTGAATCCGATTCCCAAATCATTACAAAAAGGATTTCAGAATCAAACTAGTATTATATAACCTAACATTTCTTACGTTAAAAATAAGTCGATGACTCTAACCGTAAATCAACAAGAACTGGTAAAAACTGCAAGAATAACCGGCACATGGTATCTGGCATTAGCAATTACTGGCATTTTAGGATTTTTGATATTTCATTCACAGGTTTTTGATGCCAATGACCCTCAAAAAACCTTAGAAAATCTTATAAATAATGTATCCATTGCCAGAACCAGATTGCTGTTTGAATTTGCTATTATCGTTTCTCAGGCTCTTGCTGCTGCTTGGTTTTATAAATTATTCAAAAACATTAATGAATGGGCAGCTTGGTCAACAGGTGTTTGGGGATTGGTAAATTCAGTAGCAATTATGATCAGTGCCATATCAATGGCTGCTGCTATTGATATAGCTAATTCATCATATACCATGGTTGATAAGGTGATCATTATTGACCTTTTGAGTAGTCTGGTGACAAATGCCTGGGGCATAGGAGGCTTATTTTTTGGACTATGGCTTATTCCTATGGGTTATATAATTACTAGCTCCAAAAGAATGCCTGTTTGGTTAGGCCGTACCTTAATAATTGGTGGTATAGGTTATCTAGCTAGTGTTATTACTAATTATTCAGGAATTGAAAGCTCTTATTTAAAATTTCTAACTGTTCCTGCAACAATCGGAGAATTCTGGATGATCGGATATTTATTGATTTTTGGAATTAGACCCCAACAGTCTGAAGTATAAACATTGCGTAACTTAAGATTTGACATGTATTTAGCAGGATTACTTATTAAAGTTTAATTTCAAATAATTGTTCTTCTAATTAATGTTTTTCAATTGTCTGGATTCCTATCTGATAAAGAAAAAGAAGATAAATTCTATTACAATGCCGCTAGATTTTAATACTGGATTAATTTAGTTTAATAGATTAAAAGGATTGATATATGGTTTTACAAATACAAACCAAATACTACGGTAAAATTGTAATACTCATTAACTTAGTAAACATTCAACCTTAACTGGATTTAACTTAAATGAAAGAAATCAGCATAATCAATTCGATTCATGTTCCTGAAGGACATGAAGAAACAGCTATCAAGGTAAGAGATACTTATATTGAATACTTTAAATCGAAAAAAGGATTTGTAAGTTCGACATTCTATAAATCCATCAACCCCGACAATACAACCAATTTTATTAATATCGTTGTATGGGATTCATATGAATCATACGAAAAAGTTGTAAATAACGGCTTCAATAATGCTGAAGGACTGAATGAAGATAATATGAAGGTTCTTGGAAAAGGCTTCCCATCTCCAATCAAAGTAAATCCGGGACAATTTGAAATCATTAGAAATGATTAAACGAAATTTCCACCAAACTGATTAAACCAAAAAAGATCATTTTTAAATATTAGGTTCTCCTCTTGGATGGATATGAACACTCAAAAAATGATTAAAGTCATTTAGATTATCAGAGACGCTTAATTCCGAAGAGAAGGTAAACCATAGGGTTTCATCATCTTCTTTGGTGTTATTAATTTCATTTTCTTCCGGAGAAGGTTCGGATTGTATCAGCCATGAAGGTTCTACAGTTGGTTGAGATTCTTCTAATCGGAACATCAGACGAATTTCTTCTATAAAAGCATTATCACCTGCTTCCAAAGCAATTGGTATAACATATAAAAGTCTTCCTCCCTCTTCTATATGAATACCATTCGATATTGCTTCAGTAATCTTATGCGAAAAACGGCCATAAGCATGGCGAGTCAAATAAGTACGAAATGGTTTAGCCATAATTTTCGGGTTTAACATTGACTACCTCTACCTCTCCAGGTATAATGATAAGCTCCAGGTGCATCCTTGCAATCACCAGCATTAAGAAACCCATCAATCTGTGCTTCAGTTATATTTAACATATCATAGGTGCCCACCTGGGCCCATTTAACATAATACCATTGACTGGGAATAAATGAACCTCCAAAACTAATTTCAACTTTCCCGTCACAACATATCTTATAGCGAATCATCATCCAGGCATAGGGAGCCCATTGACCTGTAAACATCCAATTACCCAGATTCCCAACCTTTCCGATTTTAAACCTGATCCAATGTTTAATAATTGCACAATCCCTCTCCCATTCTACTTTTGATCCTTCAGATCCATCTCCACCCATATTTGCAACCGTGACCTTCGGGTTTCCTGCTATATCCCAATTAATCTGCACGTTAGCGGGTGTGTAACCAACAAACCCTTTATATTTATATGTTACTTTTGATGGATACCCTTCTTCTCCACAAAATAGCTTTACGTCAATTATTGCATTTCCTCCTCTGAATTCCTTTTCGTTTATAATCTTATCCCACCAATCACGATATCCTGACAGAACCGTCGGAGGAGTCTCATTACCAGAATCAAATAACATACTAAAGGCTGGCCATGAATGCTTATGTCGTGTAAAAGCATTTGCTGGAACATCACCAATGTGTTTGTAATATGGGATCCATCCGGTTGCCATTGCATCTGGTCCACATATAGAATTCATAGGGAAAGTGATTAAATTTAAATTTTATCGAAGTGGCGATACCTTTTAAGGCTAGAATTATACTTCTTTTAATTTAAAAAGAAATAAGTAGGTAAGCAATCTGAGACATTGATATATTAAATTTCAATAGCTAGCAAAATGTGTTCAAATAACAATAACTTTCTAAAGTCCTAATATGGAAATTGGATATACTATATTATCCAAGAAAAAGAAAACATTAATAAACAACCAATAAATTAATTCATAAATGTTTATAATAAATCTGACTTACAAAACTGATCTTGAAAAAATAGATCATTATTTAGATGAACATATTGTATTCTTAAATGAACAATATGAATCTGGAATCTTCCTTGCTTCAGGACGAAAAGTACCCAGAACAGGTGGAATAATTTTATCCGGGGCTTCATCAAAAACAGAATTAGAAAAAATTATAGAAAAAGATCCTTTTAAGAAAAATGATCTGGCAGATTATGAATTAATTGAATTCATACCGAGTAAATCATGCGAGGAACTAAGTTTTTTGATAGAATAATACCCTGATTTTAAAACTGAATAAATAACAAGATTAATCAAGGCTACCAGATATAACTTATTATTACCTGTTTCTTGAAATAAATAATTAAACCATTTCGAAGTATGCCGAAGAATAAATCGCACTCAATCTCATGCTCGAAACCGTTTCTTCTTCTTGATTAAGAAATTTGCTAATCATCTCCTTCACGAACATTGTTTAGCTTAAATGAATTTATTAAACTTAACTGCATTAAGACCAAAACCATTATGGAAACAATTAACTCTTTAGACTTTACTGTAAAGACTGATGAACTTCAAAAAACACAATTTGTTGAAAAAACTTATTCTGACGAACTGGCGGCAGATCAAGTGATCTTGAAAATTAACAAGTTTTCATTCACAACAAACAACATCACCTATGGGGTTGTTGGAGAACAAATGAATTACTGGAAGTTTTTCCCGACACAATCTGGTTATGGAATCATTCCCGTTTGGGGAGTAGCTGAAGTGATCTTATCCAACCATCCGGAGATACAAGTGGGACAGAAATATTATGGATACTACCCGATGGGCCATCACCTGTTAGTTACTGCGGATAAAGTAAGCCCTAGAGGATTTATTGATGCTTCTGAACACCGACAAGGGCTCTCCGCTATCTACAATTACTATAGCAATACAGCTCAAGACCCTGCCTTCACTCCTGAAACAGAAGAATATATTTCAATCTTTCGTCCATTATTTGGAACTGCATTTTTGATTAATGATTTCCTGGCTGAACATAATTTCTTCGATGCTAAACAAATAGTAATAATTAGTGCATCCAGCAAAACAGCTCAAGCATTAGCCTGCCTGGTGGCACATCACAAAAGTGAGAATCAATCTGATCTTAACCTGATAGGTCTTACCTCCTCCAGAAATAAAGATTTTGTAGACCACCTGGGTTGGTATGATAAGGTAATAAGTTATGATTCTGTTGGTGAAATTGACCCTTCCAATAAAACAGTTATAGTTGACTTTGCCGGGAATCATCAACTTCAATTCGAAATACAAACCTTATTGGGAGAAAATCTGGTATATGATTGTCATGTAGGATTCACTGATCGAAATAATTTGGAAGGGGAAAATTCACTACCCAAAAAGCCCGAGTTCTTCTTTGCTCCTGGCCAGGCGGAAAAGCGACGAAAAGAGTGGGGTTCAGCAATATTTCAGCAAAATATCGGGAAAGCCTGGCAACATTTCTTGAAAGAAATCCAATCAAAGGTTGTGATTAAGGAACATGCTGGAAAACAAGGACTGGAACAGCTGTATTTCAAAATGTTGAATGGTGAAATTGACCCTCAACATGGAAATATCGTGAGTTTCAAATAATAACCTAGATACAGAATACTGGATAATTGGAAGAATGACATTTGCTGGATATCAACACCACAAATAAAAATATTTTAAAGAACTTCCTTAACTGATACATATCGAAATCCTCAAAGATTCCAAAGAATTATACAATGTAACTTTAAAGTCCGCAGTCTGGCATTGTCTGATTGCGGATTTTTTTTAAAGTCAGCACTGTCTCAAAATTCAAATAAAAGGCATTAATCAATCATAAAAAGTATCCAGATTTTGAAATTGGATATAAGTCTAACCTATGTAATTCATCTGCCTTTACGTTCTTACTTATTACAAAATAAGGAAGGCATCAGCTCCCCAGAATAATAAGATAGGTATAAAATGAATTATCAATGGTCATACTTTAACCGAATGACTAATATAATCAATGACTGTAAACACCTCCTTCACAATCATTTTCATGAAATCACTGTAATAATGGTTTTTTCTTACTAAATTTATCTACCTATAAGTAGATAGATAAAATGAAAGAACAGATCATTCAAGAAGCAAATAATTTGATCGTAGAACGTGGATTCAATGCCTTTAGCTACAAGACTATTACCGAAAAAGTCAATATAAAAACTTCATCTATTCACTATCATTTCCCAACCAAAACAGATTTGGGAATTGCTGTAGTAAAACTTCACTCCCAGGCTTTGCAACAAACCATAGACAGGAACAAAAACAAAAGCGCTTTAGACAAACTTGACAAACTTCTTTCATATTTTAAAAAACTAGCACATAACAACGAGGTCTGTATAGTTGGAGCAATGACCTCAGACATAAACACACTGGAAGAACCTTTACGACTTGAAATTCTAAATCATGCGAAGGCAGTTATAAACTGGGCAGGATCAATCATAACAGAAGGAATAAATCAAGGAATATTTAAACCCCAGGACAATGTAGGCTTAAATGCAAAATTACTAATCACCAATTTAATGGCACTCTTACAGATAGCTAGAATAGAAAACAACAAATCCTCTTTTGATTTGGCACTAAAGCAACTCAAAAACAATTTGTTAATGTAAATCATCAAAACATGAAAGACAATAGAAGCAGAACCTATACCTGGAATAATCCCCTTGAAATTTTTGATAAAGCAATGATTTTAACGGGCATTGATTTTATAAAGGCTATGTTCGAAGGGGAAATTCCTCCTCCACCAATAATGAATACATTAGATTTCAAAATGTCAGAATTAAATGAGGGAAATGTAGTGTTTGAATTTCATCCCGGAGAATACCACTACAATCCAATAGGATCTGTACATGGTGGAGTAATTACAACCATTCTAGACTCAGCCATTGGATGTTCACTGCATACCACAATACAAAAAAACACTGCATATACTACTTTGGAGATCAAGATAAATTTCCTGAGGAAAATTACCCAGGACACCGGCATACTTAAAACCAGAACAAGCATCAAACATTCAGGAAAATCTACGGCATTAATCGAGTCAGATCT
The DNA here is from genome assembly GCF_012926615.1 of Marinigracilibium pacificum. Taxonomy (GTDB): domain Bacteria; phylum Bacteroidota; class Bacteroidia; order Cytophagales; family Cyclobacteriaceae; genus Mangrovivirga; species Mangrovivirga pacifica. The sequence goes on from NZ_JABBNU010000017.1 coordinate 12,817, forward strand.
GGAAGACGAGGCTGGGAAAGTCTATGCACATGCAGTATCAACTTGTATGATATTTAAGATCTAAACACCTATGATGAAAACCGAACACTTTGAAACATCTTGTGATGACGGTGTCAAACTAAATGGAACATTACTTATTCCAGATAACCCAAAAGCTGTAGTGCAATTCAACTGTGGTACAGCAACTAAAAAAGAGTTTTATCTATCATTTTTGACATTTCTGGCTGAAAACGATTTCTTATGTTGTCTTTGGAATTACAGAGGAAGTAATGAATCTGACAACCTCAAAAACAGCAATTTCAGATTTTTAGATTATGGCACCAAAGATATGCCTGCCATTAAAAAATACCTTGACAACAGGTACCCAGAACTCCCTTTCCTATTAATCGGGCACAGTGCAGGAGGACAACAAATCGGATTCATCAATGACTTACAAAATGTTAAAGGCAATATTAACATTGCTGTATCATCGGGTTATTTCCCAAATATACCTTTCAATTACAGAATAAAAGCATATTTCTTTTTCTATATTTTTTCTCCGATAAGCGCCTCATTAAACAGTTATGTAAAGGCCAAACCTTATGGTATGATGGAAAATCTACCAAGAAAAGTAGTTTTTGAATGGCGAGATTGGTTAGAAAAGGAAGAATACTTTTTTAATGAAAAGTTCTATGGAAAAACAGTCCCGAAAGGTCATTTTAAGAACTTCGATTTTCCAATACATATTTATTATTCATCAGACGACACTATATCCAATTCAAGAAACACCAATGCATTCTGGAAAAATGTAAACAGCCAAAAAGGAATAACCATTACAGAGTTGGTTCCTAAAAACTATGGCTTGAAAAAGATTGATCATTTTGGCTACTTCAAAAAACAAATGAAAGAGACACTATGGATCGAAATCGTTAACAGACTAAATAGATTTATTGAGGAATAATGAAATTACTGTGGACACAAAACCATACCCGAAAAAGTTAACAATACACTAATCTTGATTGATTATGCCATTACGCAATTAAGAAGCTATTAAATCATATTTTAGATTTATTAATATTTTATTTCCATTTCCATATTCCCCCTTAATAATCAGAAGTTTATAAACCATCTAGTCTATTGCTACATATTGAATAATATGTTATATTAAATATTAGTTACACTACATATAAATTAAAAATATTCACAAAGCCTATATAGTATCTTAACTTTCTATGCAGATGATCATGAAAGTTAAGGCCAATTATAATCCTCTGGAATATCAAAATGGAAAACCCGGTATTAAAACAATGGGAAAATGGATTAAGAATTAATCATATTTCTCATGCTATGGCAGCGTCTCATTACAAGAAGTATGACAGAAGTATTGGAATTGCTAATACCATTCTGGCCACCATTGTGGCATCGAGTATTTTCGCAGCTATTAGTGATTCTGAGAATACAATTTTGCTGGTAGTTGCCGGAATATTTAGTGTTTTAGCAGCAGTATTTAACGCGATATACACATTTTTAAATTATGGTGAATTAGCTGAAAAACATAGGCAAGCATGGATTGGCTACGGGGATTTAAGAAAGACCTTTGAAGCAGAAACTATATTTGAGAATAGTAACAACCCGGATAAAATAAAGGAGTTTTTACTTGAATTCAATAAGAAACTTTCTGATTTGGAAAAGGTAGTCCCTGAGATTCCTCAAAAGATTCATGATAGAGCTAAGCAGGAAGTCTTAAAAAACAAAAATGAATAAAGCATATATTCATTTACCATGTTTGGTTATCCAGGGAGATTACCAATTTGTTTTGTCATCAGACATGGTAATTAGAAATTTATCAGCCGAAGAATACTTAGCTTTTGATAAAAACAAAGAATTCTATGCATCAAACAAAAACTTCAGGCATGTTGCTCCAGTAATTTTAGAGATAAGTTATAATGGACAGTCTATCGATAAAAACGAAATACAAGACTTTTTCTATGATAGGCTGAAAACAGTTTATCTGGGACTACTACTAATTGGAATCATTATTCCTAACCCACTACTTACAGTAAGCTATTTTACTTACGAGCACATCAATAGTAGGAATCATGAAAATGTTGATGATAAAGATGATAAACCTAATACTGAAATTTATACAGCTTTAGGTCCACTTGAACGAGAATGGATAATGAAGGGATCTCCTATAAATTATGATTATGCTGCAGTTCATGACATATTGATTTATAATATATCACAAATTCAACTAATACAAGGAAACACCTTCGAAAAGGAAATTAATGAAATATTTAACGTTCTTGAATCTACATCAATTCCCGAATTCTGGTCAGATGGTGACAAGCATTACAATTATTTCTCAGCATTTGTAAATCAAATTGCCGTACTGGAAAACATCTTATTTCCGGAAAAAAATTCACAAGAAGAAAAGGACTGTAAAAATGAGTATGATGAAACCCTAGGAAGATATGGGCTGACCAATTATTTCGCATTCAACCTGGGAGTTTTAGCAGCTAAAACCTGGGAAAATAGAAATATTCACTTTTCACACTATAAGAAAATCTATCAATTAAGAAGCAAAATAATTCATGGAGAAATTGGATTTAATGCAAATCAAGAAATAATTGATCAAACCGCAAGAGGGAGAAATTTACTTTGCAATGTGATTTTAATTCTTTTAAGGATAGGCTTCAATAATAATCATGAAGGATCCTTGCCTCTATTACTTTCAAAAGCCTACAACGATCAACAATTATTTAATCAATTAAGTAATGGATAATTTGAATATTTTAGAAGTAACCGCTCCAATTTGGGGAGCATTTTTAAAGGATTCAAAACCTGAATTAACATTGAAGGAGACAAAATTTAATAAGTTAGGTTCAGGTATTAGTATATTTTATCCGAGTATAGAGGAGTTAATCATAATTAAAAAGTCAGCGATAAGTAATACAAACACAGTTATTCCTTTACACATCAAGATTCTCCTACCCGATTTAATGAATGAAGGTTTCACCGAAAAATTAATTAATGATTCTATCAGTATAATTAAGGATGTTGTTTATGCACTAAGACTTTACAAGTTTGGATGGTTTATGAACCCTTTATTTACGGAAATTGTATTCGAAAATGGCATGCTTATCAACAGGCTGCCAGGACATTACCGTCAGTCATTTTATTATAACGCTGAAAATAACCCTGCGATCCATTACTCATACGAATTGTCTAAAGAAGATTTCTCTGATAATTCAAGTTTACTTAAAATTTATCGCCTTTTAGTTGAATATAAAGGGCATTCAAATACATCTGTTGATATAGCTATTGACAGTTTTAATAGCGCATTTGGATATCAAATCAAGTTAAAAGATCAATTGAATTTCTTATTCACGTCTCTTGATGCGGCTATGGGAGGAATGAGCGCATCATATATTGACAACATAAAATTGAAAGCACGTTTCAAGGAAAGGTTGCAAACACTTATAGATTGTGCAGGTCTTGCGATTACCAACGAACAGCTAAACTGGTTTGATGACTACAAAAATGGTGGCAGAGCTATCCGAAATGGTATCGCTCATGGTAACTGGGGAATTGATTTAGAGAATATAGCCGAACAAAATTTCGAGAATATATATGAAGTAATCAAAAATGTTCTAATTGAATACATCAACTTCTGTACAGTCTATTCTATAAATCCGGCCCTCATTTCTGATAATTTTGATATAACAAAGGCAAATAGCTATTGCGGAATCTTCAACAAAGTATTAGAAGAATGTATGAACGATAGCCACAAAAGTCAAATTTTTAATAGCATTTCATTTAACAATAGAGATATTTAATTATCCCATCTTAAGCTACTGCTAATTTTAGTTGAAATGCACTTCCAAATTTTGTTTTTCAACATCAGCTACTATCTTTGGTGCAGACTATGATATTTTTTTAAAGCCAAATGTTTTTATAAACACTAAAAACTTTTTGCCTGTAATTCTCAATGAATGTTAACTATTTAAAGAGACCAAATTGACTAGATTATTTTTTTTCGGACTCCTGTTCTCAATAGGGATTTTAAATGCTCAAACAGACTTTAAACCCGGCTACATAATTTTAAACTCCGGAGATACTTTACATGGCGAAATTGATTATCGTGGAGATTTGTTAATGAGTTCGGTTTGTAAATTCAAAACCAACGGAAATAGTATTTCAACTTATGATCCTTCAGACATTGCAGCATTTAGGTTTATTAATAGTAAATACTATATATCCAAAGAAATAAATAGCAGAAAGGTCTTTCTTGAATTTCTGATAAAAGGTGAAGTCAATATTTATTATATGCGTGATGATGATGGTGATCACTATTTTATCGAAAAAGAAGGAATCAAGCTATCGGAGATCCCCTATGAAGAAAAAATCATGTACGTTGATGGAAAAAAAGTTCTGTATGAATCCACAACTCATAAAGGGCTACTTTTCTATTTCATGCGTGATGTCCCAGAATTTAATTCCCGAATTCAAACTATCGAAAAACCTGAACATCATAGTCTGATCCGGTTAGCAGAAGACTATCATAATGCAGTTTGTGAGGACAGGAAATGTATTATATATGAAAAGAAACTGCCTATAATTAAAATCTCATTAGCTCCATTTATGGGAGTGACAAAATATAGAAGAAACAATAATTACATTAATGAATATGGTGCGATTGTATCATTCTGGTCTCCCAGAGCAAGTGAAAAGTTATTTTTCAAAACAGGATTAATTCATCATCAATTCTCAACTGAAGGAGAAGATATCAGTATCTATAAAATCCCTCTTCAGATACAGTATATTTTCAGAGCGCACAGACTTCAACCTAATTTGAGTGCTGGTGTTAATTTTCTTAATGTTAAACTTAATGACTACAAGGAAATACGACATACACTTAGTCTTAATGCAGGACTAGACTACAAATTATTTAAAAGGACGCATCTATCTTCATCATTTAATACTGATTACACTCCATTAAGCAGAGTAGCGATGGATGAAACTCTGGAATTCGGGTTAATATCTTATTCATTAACCTTCGGACTTCGGTTTGATTTGTAAGACTTATTATTTATTTATCAATTATAACACTCCCCCAAAACCGAAAGATCAGCTATCAATTTGTTGCTTCTAATGTTTCAATTGGGAAGAAACCTCTATTTCACTTCACAAAAAAAGTTGCATTACAAGCAATGATTAAGGGATATTCATAGGCTTATTCCTTATCAGCTTTTCAGTTAATTGACATTCAAACTAATATAAAAGCATTATAGCTAATTTTTTATTATCGTTAACCTACCAGATTAACCGTCACGAGGCTATATTGAGCTTTTAGATCAATTACAATTATGAAAAAGCTTCTTCTCTTATTAATTCTTTCTCACTCCTTACTGTTCAGTCAGGAAATTGAATTTTCTACAAACATCTCCTATGTATTGGGGACTGATAAAGATAAATCAGCATCAATTAGTGCCGGGGACATTGATAACGATGGAGACATAGATATTATAGTTGCTAATGGAAGGCATTGGCCAGAGCCTAATAAAATATTTTATAATAATGGATATGGGAAATTTACAGTATCCAGATTACTTGATAATATCGCTGAGACAAGTTATGCTACTGAACTAGCTGATTTGGATGGTGATGGCGATTTGGATGTGGCTGTTGGTAATGACATGGCTCCTAATGCTATTTATTTAAATGATGGAAATGGCAATTTTATCAGGTCGGGTAGTTTTGGAACCACTTACTCTCCTACCCGCAATTTAAAAACAACTGATATTGATTCTGATGGTGATATTGACATTTTAATAACAAACAGAAAAAGAGTAAATGAAATATGCCTAAATGATGGCAAAGGTCAATTTACTAAAACAATAAACTTTGGTTCGGAAGATGATTCTACTATTGATGTTGAAGTTGCAGACATGAATAATGATGGGAATATGGATTTAATATTAGCAAACCGAGACGGACAACAAAACTTTATCTATTTAAATACTGGTGATTTAAACTTTAGTGAGAAAATTCCCTTTGGAACAGGAACTGACGAAACCAGATCTGTGGGTGTGGCTGATATCGACAAGGATGGGTTCCCGGACATTATCACAGCCAACATCGAAGAACCTAATGTTATTTACTTCGGAAACAAAGATTTGAATTATAACAGAAAAATCATATTTGATAGTTCTAATAACAGTTCATATTCTCTTGACCATGGAGACTTAGATGACAACGGAACTATTGATATTGTAATTGCGAATTCAGAAGGGCCAAACATGGTATTTTTAAACTTCAACCATGGTACCGAATGGAAAGAAATAGTATTGCAAAATGAAAATCTAGACACATACGACATCATTATTGAAGATATAAACAACGATAATCGATTAGATATTATCGAAAGCAATTCGGACGAAATTAATTACTTCTATCGAAATAGATTAAAAGACAATTGAGATTAACATCATTGACAAGAAACTTTAAACAAGCTTTTATATATTAACATTTTTAATCAATCTAATCTAAATCCCATTATGAAAAACTTTTCAATCTTATTACTTACTGTTTTATTATTTGGTTCTTGCTCTGAAAATAACCAGGATACCCAAGCTGAAATTATTGAAGAACCTAACAATTTGAGAGGAACCTGGAAGATGGTTTATGGTGAGATAAGAGAAAATGACTCCCTTCAAATTAAGGATCTAACTAACATAGATTTTGTAAAAATCATCAACGACAATCACTTTGCATTTTTCAATCAGGCCCAAGACAATCCCAATGCTTTCTACGCCGGAGGCGGTAGTTATGAATTGAATGGCAACAAATATGTTGAAACACTTAGTTACACCAATGCTGATGCCTTGAAAGGCCATAGCTTTCCATTTACAATTGAATTAAAAGGAGATACACTTATTCAATTTGGTCTGGAAGAAGTTAAAGAAGCAAATATTAAAAGGCATATTGTTGAAAAATACATTCGCATTAATTAGACACATACCAACTGTAAACCAATAACTTAATTCTCGATTTATTATATTAATAAATCGAGAATTAAAATTTAGATATCTACATTAATTTAGCTTTATATATCAATTATCATTTGTTGAAAACACCTTAATGGACCAACTGAAAAGGTTTATATATGGCATCTGCCCCATGAGCGATTCTGACTGGATCTTCTTCTCATCAAAACTTCAAAAAGAAAAGCTCAAAAAAGGCACCACATTATTAAAGGCCGGAGAAGTAGAAAATCACTTATATTTTATTTCCAAGGGTATAGTGCGACTTCTTATTCCTGGATCAGAAAACGATGTAACCTTTGGCTTTGTATTCACAAATGAATTTGTTACCGGTTATGATTCATTCTTAACTCAACAACCTTCTAAATACCAAATAGAAACATTAACGAATGTCGAAGTTTGGAAAATTTCGAAAACAGATCTGGAGCAGGTCTATAACAATACTAAGACCGGAAATATCATCGGAAGGAAAATGGCAGAAAACATGTTTCTGATTAAATCTAAAAGAGAATTATCCTTATTAAATAAAACCGCCGAAGAACGATATCTGGACTTGTTTACTGAACGCCCTAATGTTCTGGAGCAAATTCCTTTAAAATACATAGCCTCATATATCGGAATCACTCCTCAGGCATTAAGCAGAATCAGGAAACGAATTACTTAACCTGGGTTCATTTTTTCTCACCTTTACTTTCATGAACTTTGTATTTCAACATATTACAAGACCATGAAACCATTCATTTTACTCATAATAACCTTTGTGATTTCAGCATTCCTTACAAAGGTTTTCACAAAAGAATTTTCCTTTAGCCTGGCTGCAAGAATAGCCATGGCAATAATGCTGGTTTTTACTGCTATCGGGCACTTTGTGTTTACAAAAGGGATGACCATGATGATACCTGAATTCATCCCGTTCAAGGAAAGCATCGTATACCTAACAGGTATATTCGAAATCTTAATTGCCATTGGACTGCTAATTCCTGGTTTAAAATTGATTACAGGATGGGTCCTGATTATTTTTCTAATCTTAATTTTGCCTGCCAATATTTATGCATCAATGAATAACATTAATTATCAGACTGGAGCATTTGATGGATATGGATTAGCTTATTTATGGTTCAGAATCCCATTACAGTTATTTTTTATTGTCTGGACTTATATTAGTGCAATTCGATTTTAATGGCATTAATATAAGTTTAAGTTAATCTTTTAACTGCTGAGTTGTTCTTACTAAATTGAGCCATTCTTTTAAGCCTAGACAATCAGCTCAATGAAAACCATTAAAACATTTATTGTCGATTCATTTACTGACAGACCTTTCAAAGGAAATCCTGCAGGAGTATGCTTATTAAATGAAAACCTGAGTAATAATGACATGCTTTCAATTGCTCAGGAGCTAGGTTTATCAGAGACTGCATTTGTAAGCCAGCCTGATGATGAAAACCATTTCCCGATTCGCTTCTTTTCACCTAAAATGGAAATTCCTCTATGTGGGCACGCCACATTAGCTGCTTCCAAAGTTATTTTCAATACAACTGACAATGAAGATTCGATTTCGTTCATAAACCTCAACAACTTAATATTACCTATTAGGATGGATGGTGAATTCATAATTATGGAATTCCCGATATATGACACTAAACCACAGAAAGTTTCTAAGGAGCTACTTAATGCATTGGGAATAAATGAAATAATCAACAGTGAATACAACAAAGAAACTAACATATTGCTGATAGAGATTGGTAGCTCAAAAAATTTACAAGCCTTATCACCTGATTTTGATAAATTATTAAAGTCGCACAACTCGATTAACGGTGTACTTGTGACGGCAAAATCAGAACAACCATCAATTGACTTTGAATCCAGATATTTTTGGCCCTGGAGTGGAACTAATGAAGATCCTGTGACCGGGGGTACACATACTTTTCTAGCTAAATATTGGAGCGAAAGACTTGATAAGAAAAAGTTGAATTCTTTTCAGTGCTCTGAGCGCACCGGATTCATGGAAGTTGAACTAATTAACGAGCTTAAAATGACAATAAAAAGTAAAGCTCAGATAGTTTTTAAAGGAGAATTAACCATTTAACATATACATATGCCACATTTTGTTATTGACTGCTCTGAAAATATAATTGAAATAAAATCTCCTCAAGAAATAATCCAGAAAGTATATGATACTGCCGAATCAACTGAATTATTTAAAAAGGGCGATATAAAAGTCAGGATAAACCCATTCAAATACTATTTAACTGGAAATACACAGGATGACTTCATTCATATTTTTGCAAATATTATGGAAGGCAGGACAGTCGAACAAAAAAGGAATCTTTCAGAAAAAATTGTAAAGGAGCTAAAACTAATGTTTCCTGATGTACCTGTAATTTCAATAAATATCAGAGACTTCGAAAAAGCTACCTATTGCAATAAATCAATGGTATAACTGATAGGTTCTCGACATTGAAAGCATTGACAATACAACACTTAAAGCGGATTACCTTAGAGAGTCAGGGACTGCTTAAAGCCTCGTCATTTGGCAAAGGCAAAAAGGCTGTTCTAAAAGCTCTAGAGCACCTTGGCTATTTACAAATTGATTCCTTATCTATCGTCGAGCGGGCTCATCATCATACACTATGGACACGTGTGCCCGACTACAAACAATCATACCTTGATGATCTGGTAAAAGAAGGGAAAATCTTTGAATATTGGTTTCATGCAGCATCTTATCTTCCAATGAATGATTTCCGATATGCATTGCCCAAAATGCTCCGGGTAAAACATAATAAGTCTCATTATTATAATGCTGACCCGAAGGTAATGCAATACGTCCTGGATAAAATCAGGATTGATGGACCAAAGAAAGCAAGAGATTTTGAAAGTGAAAGCAAAAAGGCAGGTAGCTGGTGGAATTGGAAACCAACAAAACTAGCTCTGGAAAGACTGTTTATGCAAGGCGACCTGATGATCTGTGAGCGAAGTGGGATTCAAAAGACGTACGACCTCACCGAAAGAGTTCTTCCTGAGAACTTAAACCTCACAGAACCTAACCCTCATGAATATGCTGAATATTTAGTTAAAACATATCTAAAGGCCTATGGATTCACAACCATTAAACAAATAACACATCTCAAAAAAGGGCAGGCAATCAGAGATAATGTTAATCAGGTTTTGGATGCCATGCTTTATGAAGGTATTGTACAAAAGATGGATTTGGAAGGTATGCCTACAGTTTTTGTATTAAGTGAATTTGTTGACAAATCAATTAGAGCCAATAAATCAACTATTCACATTTTATCTCCATTCGATAATTCAATTATCCATCGGGATCGTATCAGTCAACTATTCGATTTTGATTATAGCCTTGAATGTTATCTTCCGAAGCAGAAAAGACAATATGGATATTTTTGCTTACCAATTTTATTTGGAGATAAATTTATAGGTAGAGTTGACTGCAAAGCTCACCGTAAAGAAAAACTCTTTGAAATCATAAACCTGCATATTGAAAGTAAAAGTATAAATATCGAATCAATGATAATTCCTTTTGTCGATTCGATAAAAAAGTTTGCTGCTTTTAATGGCTGTGACTCGATAAAACTTTCAAATGTAAATCCTAAAAAATTTACAGACGAATTTGAAAAACTCTTTAATAATAGTAAATAAATTATCGCTTACTTTTATATAAAAATCATTTTACTCCCTAACTATCAACCAGTTTGAATTAAGTGTGAGACAATTTAAATTCAAAATAAAACCTCAATAATATCCATGGACTATCAAACTTATCAACCACATTCTGATCTGGAGGCAATTATAAAATGTTATTGGACATTAGAGGTTCCCGCTAACCCAAATACACCAAAACAACGAATAATTCCGGATGGATGTATTGAAATGTGTTTTATTTTGGGAGAGGATATACGTAGGTTCACATCAGAAAATGAATACATCATTCAACCCCGAACCATGGTTTTTGGGCAGATTACTAAACCCTATTACATACAACCTACCGGGTATGTTAATACCTTTGCAGTTCGATTTTATCCTTATGGTTTCGCTAACTTTATATCTAGTCCGATAAGTGAATTAGCAGATAAAGAAACACCATTGACTTCATTATTTGACAAGGATGCAGTTAACCAATTAGAACAACAGATCATTACAGCTTCATCCACAAAAGAAAGAATTGAGACCATAGAGATTTTTTTATTAAACAAACTAACATCCCAATTAACAATAGATAATATCGTCAAGTCAACGATAGATACCTTATTAAATACGAAAGGTAATAAATCGATAAATTCCATTCTTAAAAACGAACCTTCGAAAAGAAGAAGTCTCGAACGAAAATTCTCAAAACAAGTTGGCATTAGTCCAAAGCAACTTGGTAGAATCATAAGGCTACAAGCAGCATTAAAACTAATGTTAGCAAATAAGAGTGAAAAGCTAACCCAAATAGCTTATGATAGTGAATATTATGATCAGGCACATTTTATCAAAGACTTCAAAGACTTTACCGGAAAAAAACCAACAGAATATTTAGGTGATGAAGAGATGACACTGTCATCCCTCATTTACTCGAATGACTGAGTTGTCGCAATTTTACAATTCAATATTTCCGAATAGCAGTAACTATACATCAATTCAAAATAATATAGATGAAAAAGGTAATTAATAGAGCTGCTTTTATCATTGTATTAGTCTTGCTTGTTAATAGCAATTTTGATTTTGTAAGAATTCAAGCAGCGAACTCATTTTATAAACAAAACAATTATAATATGAAAAGTTATGTGTCAATTTTTGAAATCCCTGCGACAAATATCTCCAGGGCAGTAGAGTTTTATGAAAACATCCTAAACATAAAAATTGAAAGTATAGACTTTCCGGAAATGAAAATGGGAGTTTTTCCTTACGAAGAGCAGATAATCACAGGTGTAATAATAATGGGAGAAGGATATGTCCCTTCATCCGATGGAATTACAATTTACCTAAATGGTGGCACTAACCTCAAACATATACTGGATAAGGTGGAGAAAAACGGAGGGGAAATTATTGTCCCAAAAACTCCACATGCTGATGATAGTGGCTATTTTGCAATTTTTATTGACTCTGAAGGAAACAAAATGGGTTTACATTCTCCTGAATAATTAAACTAAAAGTGTAACAAACTTGAGACTTGCGCTGTCCAATAGGTAAACATTACTCATGTCTGTAAAAACACTTATACTTTTAATTTGCTTTTATTTATTATTCATATCATGTCAACAAAAAACGGTCGACTCCATTAAGTCATCAAATCCGGAGATCACCAATAATTTCAAAAATATTGCAGATAGCATTTACTCTGAAAATGATCTATATGGAGACGTGCTTTTTGCGGTAGTAAATAAAAAAGGGTTAGTTTATTCATATGCTGTAAATCGCGACATCATTGCAGGAAGACCATCTGCACTTAATAATAATTCACCGATTTACATTGCTTCACATACCAAATCATTCACAGGAACCCTTGTGAAAATATTAGAAGAAAATAACAAACTCAATCTTGATAGTTCACTAGCTTATTACCTTCCTGAGTTAACTTTTAATAATCAAGTTGATACGAAAACTATCAAATTGAAAGATCTGCTCAATCACACTCATGGGACTTTCAGCACTCAACTAACATGGAAGACAGCATTCCTTGGATATAGCGGTAAAAATGAAGAGTTAATCAACGATTTGAATAATGATTTCCTACTTGATAAATCCAGAGTATTCAGGTACTCTAATGTCGGCCCCATCCTGGCCGGAATAATAATAGACAAAACTCAACAAAATACATGGAAAGATATATTGAAGGAAGAGATTTTCAGTCCTCTAAAAATGTCAAATACGAGTGCTTATGTATCAGAATTTGATTTTAAAACTATCCGCCCATCAGTTACTGCAACCTCAGATTCAGGAATTATTGAAAAAGGGTTTTACAAATCTGATATTACTATGCATGCTTCAGGAGGAATTATATCAACAATTGACGATCTGTCAAAGTGGTTAAGCGCAAACATCCGACAAGATGAACTGCTTTTGAAAAAGAATGCCTGGAATGAATTGCATCAATCTACAACTGTCCAAAACAGAGAATATTTTACATATAAAAGAACGGGCTACTCTCTTGGATGGGATATTGCAACTTATCAGGATGAAAGAATACTTACTCGCTTTGGAGGATTGGCAGGGATTAGTTTTCATATTTCGTTTATGCCTGATCATAAAATAGGAGTTATAGCTATATCTACTGATAATCGGGCATCACTTCTACCCCATCTGTTAGCAAATTATGTCTATAACCAATATACAGGAAAAGACACTGATAGTATTCTACAAGCAGAATATAAGATCTTCAAGCAGAATTTTGAAAAGCAGAATAATCAAAATTACCCCGAAGATAGTCGTATCCTTACTGTAACTGATGATAATAAGGAACTATTGGGCTCTTATCAAAACAATTTAGGTTGGCCGGATATCAACATTAGTATTGTCAATGATCAATATAAATTTCAGTGGGGAGTACAAAAAGGAAAGGTTTACAAGAGTGACAAAAATAATTATTTAGCCTCATTGGGTATAATGATGAGGGAATTTGAAATCCGAAATGATATATTAATTACCGGGTCATTGATCTATCTGAGGAAAACTAAAGTTACCAATTGATTGAATTGAGTTATTGTGGTTTTAAAATCACAGAATATTCCCTATATTTGTATCGCACACGATATAATCTATAGCGATATGAAAACAAATTTAGCACAAAAGATCATGAGAGTGTTTCTTGGGGCTTTAATGACCCTTGCGGGTATCGGTCACTTAACGTTCCAACGAGAAGAGTTTCAGGCTCAGGTTCCACGATGGCTCCCTGATAGCCCTGAGTTTATGGATTTTGTAGTAATATCATCAGGAATTGTTGAAATTGGCTTAGGACTGGCAATGATATTTCTATGGAAGCATCAGGTAAAAGTAGGATTAGCACTAGCTTTATTTTATGTACTAATATTTCCGGGAAACATCTCTCAATATACGAATGGCATAAGTGCTTTCGGATTAGACACTGATCAAAAGCGATTAATCAGACTTTTCTTTCAACCTGTACTAATTCTTTGGGCCTTATGGTCAACAGGTGCTTTAAATTACTTAATAAATCGATCAAAAAAATAATATGGAAAAGACATCATTTTATGATTTTGAAGCCAATACCATCAATGGCAAAAATATAGGCTTAGATCAGTTTAAAGATAAAACCATTATAGTGGTAAACACTGCAAGTAAATGCGGATTAACACCACAATACGAAGGATTAGAAAACCTGTATCAAAAGTATAAGGATCAGGGTCTGGTAATATTAGGCTTTCCTTGTAATCAATTTGCCAACCAGGAAAAAGGAACTTCAGAAGAAATCCAGGAATTTTGTCAGGTAAATTATGGAGTGAGCTTTCCAATGTTTGAAAAGATAGAAGTAAATGGCAAAAATGCTCATCCCGTTTTCAAATACTTAAAATCTAAACTATCCGGAGGAATTTTCGGAAGCAAAATAAAATGGAACTTCACCAAGTTTGTTATAGATAAAAATGGTGTACCGGTAAAAAGATTTTCTCCGACCACAAAACCAGAGAAAATGGAAGATTACATTAAAAAGATTATCTAATTGAAATAATCAATTTTTTTACCTTACCTGATTAAACTGTCACGTAATTCTTAAAAGAATACGTGACAGTTTTTTTATACATGCTGAAGATCAACCAATTGAACCTTCATACCCTTTCCAATTAATTAAAATATAAGAAGGTTTATCAAACAAAAACCACAAACTTAAAACGGTATAAGCCTATAAACTTATAGTATTATTTTCATCCGGGAACCCTTTAAAAAAGCAAAAACACGCTTTAATCGCATTAAACCTATTTTGCCAAACATTATTTTATAATGACACATATATTTACAATTATATATTGTTGTGTTTTTAAATTAAATATTTACATTGTGCGATCTATTTAATCAAACCAATAACCAAATGAAAAAAGTTTTATTACTACTTTTCGTAACAGGATTTATTTTCACGGCCTGTAATGACGAATCAACCAACATGGGAAATGCTCAAGATCAACAAGAAGTTGTTGACATGAGCGACTTTTACCTTTACACTTTTCAAGATGATGAAGCTGCCAGAACCACAGCTGATAAATCATGTCATACAATGAAGGTATTAAACAGACAATTGGATGAAAATCCTGGTTTGTACAAAAAAATGTACAATGTTGAAAAACACGTACGTCAATTCATCGCTTCTAAAAAGCCTGATGGAACACCAGGTGGTGGAAATGGCGGCGGCGGAAACGGCGGCGGCGGTGAAGATCCGGTAGATGACGGATTAGGCGCTATCAATATCCCGGTTTATGTACACGTGATTTATAGCAATTCACAAGAAAACATTAGTGATGCTCAGATTCAGTCTCAAATTGACATTCTTAATGCTGACTTCAACCTGACTAACAGCGATGCATCACTTACTCCTGCAGAGTTTGCTGGCGTTGTTGCTGATGTAGATGTTAATTTCACTTTAGCAGGTGTAACCAGAAAAGCTTCTTCAAGAACTTCTTGGGGTACAAGAGATGAAATGAAATTCGCTTCTAACGGTGGAGTTGATGTAGTAACTCCTGAGTCTGCACTTAACATTTGGGTGTGTAACATCGGTGGTGGTATATTAGGTTATGCTCAATTCCCTGGTGGCAACCCTGCTACTGATGGTGTTGTTGTGGGACCTGAGTACTTTGGTGACAGAGGCTATGTGGCTGCTCCTTTTGATAAAGGAAGAACTACTACTCACGAAGTAGGACACTACCTAAACCTGAGACATATCTGGGGTGATGGTAGATGTAAGCAAGATGATTTCGTTGCTGACACTCCTTCTTCTGACGGACCAAACTACGGTTGTCCTGCTTACCCAACGGTAAATTGCAGATCTAATGACATGACAATGAACTACATGGATTATGTTAATGACGAATGCATGTATATGTTCTCTGAAGGTCAGAAAGCAAGAATGAGAGCTCTTTTCACAGCTGGTGGAGCAAGAGAATCAATGTATAACTAATACGAACATTCTTTAAAATATTTAACCGATCGGGATATTCCGATCGGTTTTTTATGTCTATTCTCATATGGACTGGTTAAACACCAATCATTTGATTTAACAATATTACAAATCCCGGTTACATTTTGGTAAGGCAAAAAAGATAAAAATATTCCTTATCGATGGGTAGAATTGATAAAAAACAGCCTTAATAATTCTAAACTAAAGATATTCCCAAATGAAGGTCATTTATTAATTTTGACTCATTCGGAAGAGATGTTTATACACTTGTTATCATTATGGACTAAACTTTTTAATTAATATTTTCGATCCATTTTCATTTTAAATGATCAATAATATGTTTTTATTTGATCAGGAATTAAAAATCAATATGCAATAACCATTGTCCCAATACTATGAATAATAAATTAATTCATACCTCATTTAACCCGTTATACCTCCTGATTTTAGGGGTAACAGTATTATTTTCTTCTTGCAAATTTGATTCACCCGAACCATTATCTCCACATGATTACGGACCTGGAGGAAAGCCTGATTATTCAGGAAGAATAACTGCCGGAGAATGGAATGATCTGGATAACTGGGAATTCTGGAACTCTCTAATGAATTCTAGTGAGTATTCTAGCCAACCATCTTATTGGAATTTTTATACGAATAACCGAATATCTGTATTGGTGCAAAATAATGGCACTCCGGTTGTCAATGCCAAAGTTGAAATATTAAGAAACGGAACAGCAATATGGTCAACCATA
Source organism: Marinigracilibium pacificum (assembly GCF_012926615.1). Classification (GTDB taxonomy): domain Bacteria; phylum Bacteroidota; class Bacteroidia; order Cytophagales; family Cyclobacteriaceae; genus Mangrovivirga; species Mangrovivirga pacifica. Next base: position 29,715 of record NZ_JABBNU010000017.1, read on the forward strand.
ACTGACAATTTAGGTAAAGCTGAATTATGGATTGGAGCTTTTCAAAATGAATCACCAAGCGATCTGAACGATTTTAGTCTGAGAGTTAATAATGATATTCAAAATCAGGATTTATTGTTATATCAAGATGGAGTGAACACCATTAACCTCACCAATGCTATCATCAACCCAAACAGAGTTGAGTTATCATTTATTGTTGATGCAACCGGATCGATGTCTGACGAACTTGATTTTCTTAAAGATGATTTAAAAAGTGTAATCAATACAGTCGAAACTGAAAACAATAATATTGACATTTACACCTCTACTGTCTTTTATAGAGATCAGGAAGAACAATATGTAACACTGAAATCTGATTTTACTGCGGATATAAACTCAACAATCAGTTTTATTCAAGGCCAAAATGCCTTTGGAGGTGGAGATTATCCTGAGGCTGTTCATACAGCTCTTGATGTTGCAATAAATGACTTGCAATGGTCTCAGGTAGCTAAAACAAGAATTGCATTTCTACTATTAGATGCTCCTCCTCATTATAAACCTGAAGTATTAAATAGCATTCATGAAACAATTAAATCGGCTGCTGAAAAAGGAATAAAAGTAATTCCAATAACTGCTAGTGGGATAGATAAAGAAACTGAATTTTTAATGCGGTTCATGGCTATATCCACTAATGGAACTTATGTTTTCATTACAAACGACAGCGGCGTGGGCAATGATCATATAGACCCAACTGTCGGTGAATATCAAGTCGATTTGCTTAACAACCTGTTGATCAAACTAATCAAAAAATATTCTAACTGATACAATCATAATAAATGTAAATCCTCAGTTTAATTCTTGTAGAATTTGACTGAGGATTTTTACTTTAGTCCTTTCCTTATCAACAAAATCTGCATAACACTTTCAAAATAAATCTAATTCAGCCTACTTTGCTTTGCTAGTTAAAAGTTAAGGTTATGAAGGAGAACAGCGTAATAAATTTCATAGAAAGTGTACTTAAAAATATGCCATCGGACTGGCTTAGGCTAACTACCCACCGACTGGATATTTACAATGAATCATTAGCAAAAACTGAGTTTCTGGATCATTTCGAAAAGTTATTCCAGGCAAATAATGCTAATCCGGCTGTACTTTCAGAACTTCCAACAGCTTACGACTACATCAGGCTAGGCCATCCACTTTCATCGGTATTGGAGTGGGCACTAGCAAAAATCCATGGACTTAAATCAGAAAATGTAATCACCTTTTCTTCTAACACCACTCCTGTACTAGCGGTATTACGTAAAAACCTGTTAGAAAAAAAGAATACCCAGATAGCTTATACTGGTAAATTACCTGAGAATTTTGATCCGGAAGTAATCAAACAAGTTTATGGATACCACTTTGACTTAATACAAGTTGATTCTCAGCAAAACATACCTGCTTTTAGTGGTAGCACAGTGTTCATTTCACACCAAGATGAAATCAACAACATTGCCCTTACAGAAAACATAGATTTCTTTATTCGTGTCCATTCAAATTATGGAAGCATCCTTCTGGTTAAAGGAGAAAAGAATGATAGTTATATTTCAGAAATTCAACACGTAAGAAGAAGAGAAACCATAGCAATGACTCCGGCAGATTGTTATTCTTCTCTTCAATTATTGATCGGAAAGACTCCTGGACAGTCAACTGTTGATATTTCTGCAAGTAAGGAACAAGTTTTAAAGACAATCAATCAAATCACCGGCACCAACTCTAAAGCATTAGTCGCTTCATCAGGGTTATCTATTCAATATGCGATAATGATGGGGCTTGTACATGATGCAATAGAAAGACATCCGGGAAAAGATATAAAATTTATCGTTCCACCAAATTGCTATGGAGGCACAAACGATCAGTCACGAAGAGTAGCTGCTTGCATCGACAATGTAGAGATATTAGACCTGCCTGTTGATCGCGATAATGATATGGTAGATAGCGTTAACATGGTATTAGACAAGGTAGCAGCAGAAAATGCCATTCCATATATCATTGCAGAGATCCCAACAAACCCGAGAGTTGAAGTTCCCGATCTTGACAAGCTAAAGGAAGCACTGAGCAAGGAACGTAAAACACCTACTGGTGAAAAGGCCATTGACCCAGTATTTATTCTCGATCAGACCTTCTGTCCGAACGTTCAGTTTTTAGGCGAGGGAGAAATCCTATCTACAATAAGGGCTATATCATACGTTAGTGGTTCGAAATTCCCAAGTGGCGGAAAGTGTACAGCAGGATATTGTGTGGTAAACGAAAAGGCCAACGACTTATTAGCAAAGATCGAGAAGCATCTGATCCTTTGTGATAATGAAGCTACCGATCTTCAGATGGCGATATTAGCAGAGCAACTTCCATCGATGAACCAGCGAATAATCGATGCATATAAAAACACCAGGGAGTTTGTAAACTTCATAGAGGCAAACCTTCCTGGAGCAAAGATCAACTTTGTTTCTGAGGAATTGGCAGACCGTGGGTTTATGCCTTCAGTGTTTTCATTAGACCTTCCGACAAAGGGGGCAAACGATGAAGAAAGAGAAAAATACAAAAGAGCCTTAAACCTGAAATTGATCAACCTGATGATCAATGAGATTCCAGATGAGAGCAAATACTGTGTGAGTTATGGGCAGTTGAAAGGATGTTACTGGACGATACCGGCGACATCAACCCAGGGAACCACCAAAGAGGGAGACAAAGATTATATTGTACGAGTGGCGCTATCACATAATATGGATATGGATCGCCACAAGAAAGTGTTTATGGAATTTGTGGAGGGGATTTAGTGTTTAGTTCAAATCTAACTATTGAGCGATTTCAATAAGAACAGGCATTGAAATAACAATAATACCTTTTGAGTAAAGGTCATTTGGCAGGTTAAATATTAGAAAAAGAACCCAACTGTAAACGGTTGTAAACGATTACACACGGAAATAAAAAATATCCGGTTACATACGTTTACAAAGGGGTATTTATTATTAATATATTTGATTTTGCGGAATCAAGAGCTATTTTAGGGGTTTTATAGGGAATTATTAACAAAAAGAACAACGAAGTTATAAAGGAAATAAGAGCAATAGAGTCGCACTTATTCACTCGTTACCTTTTAGCAGGAAATCCGTATATAAAACTAAATCATTTTTTACTTATTAGACTTTGAATTATATTGTAGATATGAACGAAGAAACGCTAAAGAAATATTTAATTCAAATTGCGGATCAACTGACACCTGAATCAACTTTGGAGGATGTATATGATCAATTAGCATTGCTGGCTGATATCGATGAATCTGAGGAACAGGAAAAAAAAGGTGAAATTTTTACTCAACAGCAAGTTCGAGATAAATCAAAAGAATGGTTGAGGTAATTTGGACAAAAAAGGCATTAGGACAATTAGAAAGAGCTGTTAAATATATTCAAGATGAACAAGGCACATCGTATGCCAAGATTGTATTGAATAAAATATTAGATTCCACTGAGCTTTTAGAGAATCATCCAAATATCGGAACAATTGAACCGCTCTTAAAACATAAAAAATCAGAGTATCGATTTCTCGTGGTCTGGAGTTATAAGATAATATACAGAATGACAAAATCTAAGGTAGTTATCTCCAGGGTTTTTCATACATCGAGGGATCCTAAAAAATTAAAAGGAATTTAAGCCGAAAAGGTAACAATCACTATAACCGCATTTTTACGCCACGAGGGACATAAAAACTGCGCCATAGTGTAGACGTTGACAGTAATATGATTAAAAAGCTTCTAATATATACATCATTAGTTTCCACATTATGTTTAAGCATGATTTTATATGCAAAACATAGTGCTAGAACTTTGCATTTGAATTATTTAGAAGATCATAAAGAATTTAGAAATAGCAAAGGAATATACCCTTTATCAAAAGCAAACGACACTATAGTTGAAAATTGGGATAATTTATTCCCAGATGACAAGCAATATAAATGGGAATTAATTTTAAAAAATAACCCAGTTGGTAACCAAATCACTTTTTTATATGATTCTTTAGCAACAGAACCATTTCATCAATCAAAAACTATATTTTTTGATACTAGATTATTTTTTTGGCAAAATAAATATAGTGGTGAAATCGATGTTTTTTTGAATCCAATTTCAACTGATACACTTATTGAAATGGTTATAACTTATAATTCTCAGCATTATATCCATGGAGAATATTTTTACGCTAATATTGATACAATAATTCAAAAAGAAATAGACTTTTTTGAGTGCGGTACAGCTTCTTACTTTAATGCGATTGATTATATGGAAAAATACCCAAAGGGAAATATAACTAAGCATCGAGCAGATGAAATTTTAAAGAAATGGAATTTAACAAAACAATAATTTGGTGAACAATATGCATAAGTTTTGGCGGCTATAGAGTCTGATCAAGCGCCGGATTCTCACTGGATTTCTCAATCCTGTCGGACGCGAAATCAACACGATAAACTACCATAAACTCATACATTGAACGTAAAACATAGAAATGAAGATTAAAAAATTAATACTGACTTCGTTCGTAATTGTGTTATGCTTGATCAGCTGTGGAACAAACATCAAAACTGACAACACACCAAATCTGAAATTAGCTTCTGATTATAACATAGATTCAAATCAATTAGTCTATCAATACTATCAGAAGTTTGGGTTTACAGATGTCTGTGAGGACATAAGAATGGTTGCTAAATTGAATAAGTCACCGAATTTCAAAAAGAGACTCCCAATAACTGACAATGATTTAAATACCATAAATTCGTTTTCGAATAAGATCGATTCAATTAACAACTCTCAAATTTCATTTGAATCAAATACAAGAAATCATTTTTATGATATAGAACTTGACTTCGTTGAGTTTAACACTGATAGTTTGTTGACAATAGATCTCTCGAATGGAGAATATGAGATTATTCAAACTGATTTGACATCAACCCTAAAAGTGTTTGATAAACAGTCTGGACTTATATATGTGGAATCACACAGATGTGATTAAACTTTAAATTTTCTAAATATGACGATGAAGTATCATGGATGGGTTGAAATAGAAAATCAAAATGCATGGAAAAAGCATGAAGAAAATCCAACTTCATTTACTTACACTGATTATCTCAATGAAATACATCTAGTGAAAAGTAAATTACAATCATTGATCAATGAAAATCATTTTGGTATTCCGAGCACAGAAATAACAATTATGGAGTCAATTGATGACCTAATATCAGTTTGTATCTCTGGACAAAGAAACCATTGGAGAAGTGGTCCAATTGACCTATTAAATTGGATAAAAGACAATGCCCCTTATTCCCATGGTCAGATTCATATTAATGATGACGAACATGGTACATTAGATAATAGATATATCATATATAGATTAGCAAATAATATCATAGAGGAACTTATTGACGAAAATCTATATCCTACACAAGAATAAAACCTTTTAAACCCCGCTGTCTGGAGTTTAGCTTCAGCGCAACCTCAGACGTATAATAAAATGAATGGATTAAATCCCGGTCAATAAGAAGTAAGTCCAATGATATCCTCCTCAGTGGCATCCTGCCTTAAGCAAAAGGAGTTACTTTCATCAATTACCATTTCTAAAGTACATTATCCGGTTACATACGATTACAAGCGGGTATTTATTAAGAAAATGTTTGATTTTGATCAGTCAGGAGCTATTTTAGGGGTTTTATAGGGAATTATTAACAAAAAGAAAAACGAAGTTATAAAGGAAATAAGAGCAATAGAGTCGCGCTTATCCCTTCTTGGTGTTAATTAATGAAAAAGACATCTACCTTAATAAATGAAATATAGTATAATTTTAATATTGTTGTTTAAAACAATAACTGGAATAAGTCAATCAATAACAGTTGAAAAGGTAAAATTGATTGAAACAATTGATAACAAATCTATGTCTTTAATACCCAGAGTAAAAGACTCTGAAAATAATAAAAGTCTTATTGTTAATAGCATCAATTCGCTGATACTTGATAGATTCATGATTGATAGTTACAATCAAAAAGAGGTAGATGAATTTAGATGGTATGATGTTGATTTTAATTATGAAATAAAGGAAAATATTCTTCATATTTCAATTTGGGGTGAATATGTTGGTGCTTATCCCAATTACATAGAAGACGAATTTTTCTTTGATTTACGTACAGGGAAATTAATAAACCCGAGCATCATTCCTTTTCATGCATTATTTACTTTATCAGGTTATTTTGACTTTCTTAATAAGTATTGGCTAAGTGGAGTAAAAGCTGAATTTAAAACTGCCATAGAATGTGCAGAAGTTGAACCATACTGCAGTTATTATGATATTAATAGTTATTCATCAATGGGTAACAAAATGTCTATCTCTCTGGTAAATGATTGTTATCCTCATGTAGCTCAAGCTTGCTCACCTGGGCATCAAATAACAGTAGCTTTAGATTCAGTAAAACAGTATTTAAATGAATTAGGAAAATATATACTAATAGAAAGTAATTATTCATCTAAGGATCCAATCGATAAGCTTGTTGAAAATGAGCAATTAAAAGAACGAATCCCGAACTTCTTATTTTTATTTGGGCGTGTTGATGATAAATACCCGATTAGTATTGCTTTAAACATTGAAAATCAAAATTTAATATCTGGGTATTATTACTATGATAGAAAACTTCAAAAACTAATTTTGAGAGGAGAAAATAAAAATAATGTATTTACATTAATTGAGACTTTTAATGGTGAGCAAACAGGAATTATTGAACTAAAATTTAGCGATAAATATCATTCCAAAGCATTCTTGTTATTAGATAACAATGATAATGGTAAATATTTAGTTGGAAAATGGATGAACCCAGATAAATCAAAAACTTTTGATATTAAGTTTACTGAAGTGAAAATGAATGATAAAAACTAACACAATCATGCACTTTACCCGCATTTTTATGCCACGAAGGACATAAAAACTGCGCCTTAGTGCAGACGTTACCTTTCATAATGCAGCAAATGAGAATATCACTTTTTATTATTATATCCTTCATCTCCCTTTCAATTAAAGGACAAGGCTTTCATGATCGTCATCCAGAACTATCAAAGTTTGCTAAAAATATTGATAGTCA
>NZ_JABBNU010000018.1 GCF_012926615.1 Marinigracilibium pacificum
AAAAAAAAAAAGGAGACAAAATCGGATTCGTTGATAAAGACATGAATACCGTTATTCCTTTTGAGTATGATTTTGCAACTGCTTTCTATTTTGGACATAGTATTGTTACTAAAGGAAATAAAAAACATATAATAAATGAAAAGAATATAGCAGTTCTTGATGTATCAAAATATGATTTCATAAATATTACCTCAAATAAACATGCTACTGTTGCTATTAAAAAAAGTAATAAAGAAGGAGAAAGTCAATATGGAGCAATCAATTATCTGTCAGGAGAGTTAATATACCCTCTTGGAGATTATCATTTATTGGGTTTCGAAAATGGATTATGCCCAATAGATTTTGGCTATGATGAAAATCACATGCCAGTTTCAGCTTTATTAAATTTAGAGAAACAACTTATCATACCGAAAGGAAAATACAATTCCATACTTAAATTAGGGCAATTAATTATCGCAACAGATTACATAAATAACTTTGAAGACGTTTATGATAAAAACTTAGACTTTTTATTTAAAACATCAAATTCAATTGATGTTTTTAATAATACTTCAAAAAATGATATTTATAGATTAAATGTAATGGACACTACTCCTAGATTATATGGGGCTATTGACCATAAAGGAAACATAATTATCCCACCAATTTATCATAACATAAATGATTTCGGTTGGAATAATGATGGCCTCATAAATGTACAGCTTAATGACGAATCATTTTTCATAGATCTGAATGGACGAGAGTATAAAAAATAAGGAGTGACTAATAACTCCTTATTTTCCATTATTATTTTATGAAATAATCAAAATTAGCCTCGAGTTTCTTTTTAAATTCTTCACTTATTTGATTATTAGCAAAGTTTTTAATTTCCACACCAAGACTTTGAATCCAATTCAACGCCTCATGAGTTAAATCCTTTTCATAAACAACACCACCATTAGCACCACCTGCTAATTTCACCTTTGCTCCCAATGCAGCCGAAACTCCTCCAGCAATCCCCGCTCCAAACTCTGTATGTAAAATCACTTTTGGCAAAGATTCCTTTGTAAAAAGTGTAGACATATAACTTACAAAATCACTTATAACATTCATCTTTTCCTTTACAAAATAGGAATCAATAGGTTCTCCGTGAAGGAAATCAACAACAGCTTTATATGCATTGAACATTTTTTCGGAGACATCACTCCCATCGAATAAACCAAGTATACTTCTGCTTAATCTTTCTAATACTCTACTAGAAACTTTCGCTAGATCAATTTCAACATCCAAATATCCATTTATATCTGCATACCCAAACGGAGATGAATTTGCCTTTGTATTGGCTTTATTGGTATTTCGATTATCTAATAACCTTTGCTCTCGATTCTTATTTACTAACAATTTACTTTGAATGATACCTGGCATAAAATCATTTATATAAATCCGCTTGGTTATCTTGGTTGATTTAATTAGATCCATAAAAGTGTCTCTATTTAAATTCTCCATGTACTCAACAGATTCATTCAAGTTCTTTCCTAACCCCACTTCTAACTCACTGCCTTGACCTTCATAGTAATCCAGTTCTCCGGTCATTGAATATAGCTTCATTGTAGGAAAACTCCACTCTGGCTCTTCTGCCTCATTATCTTTATCAAAGATTAATTTCACACCAAAACCTCGGCCAAACATTGGCCCTAACTTACCAAGCATTGACAAATCTGTAGTCAGGTTTAGTTCTGTTCCAGCCTCAATAAAGACAATAGCCTGAGTCTTCTTAACAGCCATTCGCTCATCTTCATACTTTAAGTCATTATGAAACTCAACTCCTGTGGTAATATTTCCACCGAGTAATGCTTCGGCCTTTAAATTCAAATAGCTACACACCTTTTCATAAAGACTTGAATTCGTTCCATCCGGAGAAAAAGAACCTGGTGCATTTTCAGGTGCATAGACATCATTATGTGTATAACCATCTTGTTCTTTATCACTCGATGATTTGCTAAGCCCCAAGCTTCCTGCTCCACTTACCTGACCTTCTAATCCAAAAGCCATTTTCCTTTTAGTCACATAATGCTCCGGATTAAGCTGAGTGCTAAACAATGTATCAAAAAACATAGCTGATAATTGATATGCAGATCCGTCAGAATAATTTGATATGGCAGCCAGAGCCGCTACGATTGAGTCATTATCTTTTATTGGAAACTCAAATTCAGCTGAGGTCATTAAAGCTGCTTTAAGCTCAGCATTAACTCCAATTTTCCCTCCAATTACTGTAGCATCCTTTTTTTTACTCTTATTACCAACATAAAAACCAGCACCAGCACCAGTTTCTCCTCCCGCTCTACCTTTTAAAAAGGTTTTAAGGCCAAGTTTATTATCGTCTTTGCGATAAAAATAATTTTGTATAGATACATCTGCCCCGACAGGATAAATAAATGTTGCTCCAACATCCAGACCATAATAGGCTCCAAAACCTACAGGCCAATGTTCATCAACAAAATTTTGTGCAGATTGAGTTAAATTCTTAAACTGATCTTTTAATGTATCAAGAAGGTTAAATGAGTTAAATTTTGAATTGAAAAGATTGATATAGTTCGAGTGTGGTAAATACAGGGTATCTCCTTCTTGAAATGAAAATTCATTTAATGAGAACTGATTAGCATTTTCCTCTATATAACTTCCTCCTTTTTCAAAATCAAATTCACCAGTATAATATATTCTTACTCCTTGCAGGTTTTCAGGGTTATTATGATAAAGTATCGCAGCAGCAATTACGTTTTGAGGTAAATCAAGTGTCGAATAATAATTTTTTAATACCTTTTTTATCTTATCTCCAGCCTTAATTTTATATAGTTTCGAACCAGCATAAGGCATTTCGAGAAGAGTATCTATATTTTCAGCTTCTGTATAATAAGTCTTACCTTCACACGAAATACATGCCAGCCCATCCTTTTCTATCCTTTGAATATATATTTCGGTTCCAAATTCCAGTATGTGCCCATCCTTTTTATTTTTTGACTTATAAATCTGAGCACCTTCTTCCTTAGTAATAGCAGAACGTTTATTTTCCATACTACTAAACTGATCAATCACCACCTCATTAATATGCGTTTGAATGATTTCAAGAAAGACATATCCGGAAATCATCTCACCATCTATTTCTGTAGTAACTCTTATCCATTCATCAGTTTCATTATATGCTTCAAAAATAGGAAGTCCCTTTAATAACCCATCTTCGTTATATGTTACTAATGACCTGATTTCATCTTTACCAGGCTTAGCATAGATTTTATTATAAAAATCATCTGAATGATTAGGCAGAATTGAGTATTGTGTATAATTCTTTTCTTTCTTCTCTTCCTGTTTTTTTATTATTCTACCACTTTCATCAGATTCAAAATCAGTATTCTCGGATTTTTGTTCTTTTAACTTTTCAGTTTTGGTTGCCTCATCGGCGCGATAAGCCCCTTTATACATAATGGTTATTTCTTAGCTAATTCTTCTACGACTTGTTTTATATCATTCATCCCAACCTTATATCGACCACTTCTTATGGCTCTTAACGATATCACCTGTATAATCTGCACTATCATTGCTGCAGTAAAAGGCTTGGCAACAGCTAACATTTTAAAATCTAAAGTTTTGTCCGGCTCGAGTTGCTTTGGCCACAATTGCTGCCATATTTTCAATCCTTGCTCTTTTTTTGGTGGCCCAAAGAAGATTGAACTCTGAAAACGTCTTGAAAATGCTTCATCAAGATTGGCTTTCATATTGGTTGCAAGGATAATTATTCCATTATAATTCTCTATTGCTTGTAATAGATAGGCTATTAACTGATTATGATGTTGGTCATTACTATTTTGGGCATCTTTAGACCTATTTCCAAAAAGAGCATCTCCCTCATCAAAAAACAAGATATATCCCTTATCCTCAGACTTAGACAACAGCTTACTAATATTTTCTTCTGTTTCACCTATATATTTTGATATCACAGCGGATAGATCAACCCTGTAAACATCTCTATTAAGTGACTTGCCTAGTAATGTCGCTGTTAAAGACTTCCCGGTACCTGAAGGACCATAAAATATTGCCCGATATCCAGGCTTTATATGAGCCCCAAGACCCCATTCATTTTGTAATGCATCTTTATGAATTATGGCATCATTCATTTCCTGAAGTTTCTCTTCAGTATTTGGGTTCAAGACAAGATCATCCCAGGTAAGGGTTGTTGTAAGTAAGTGCGCAGGAAAGTCAGATGAATATTTAGGTCTTCTAACAGAGTTAAAAAGAAAGCTTTCAACATAATCCTGACTCAATCGTAGCTCTCCGTCATATTGCGTGCCAGTATTTCCAGCTGATCGGATTGAAAGTACTCCTCGTCTGTAAAAGACATGGTCAGAATCAAAAAACCTACAGGCCTTTAATCTCATCGAAAGGTTATTACCCGAAAGCAAAAATAAAGCTGTTTCACCAGAAGGTAACAACAGAGCTTTGGTTTCGGAGTTAATCAGTTTCGCAGTGCTTAAACGCCCTTTATACAATAGCCCATTAATTAAGTCTGGCCAGGCATGTGGAGCAATAGCTAATGCTAATACTAATCGTTCATGAATAGTTAGATTATTTTTAATTATAAATTCAGCATAGGCAGATCCCTCTTCCGGAACTTTTGGTGCTTCCGGAAATTCAATTTCACTTTCCGGAGACAATTCATAACCTGCCATACGCATATCAATACAGCTTTTGAGCCATTTAAGCTCATTTTCTATCATCATTTCAAAAAATTGCATAGTTAAATCCTGTTTACTGGGAATAAACAAAAGCCAATGATAGAAAAATAAGACCAATAATTAAAATTGGTCACTCGCTAATTTTATTTACAATTGAATTTAATACTAATAAGGTTTTACCTTAAAATGTTAATTACTTCGGATATAGATCACCTTCTTTCCCTTAACCTCTTTACTAACTCCTGTAAGCACTAGCTGATCACCGACGAATTCAACCTGATAGTATTCATGCGGCTTTGAATTATCGTAATTAATAAATCCAATTTCAGGTTTATGAGCATGTGGGTGCCAATATCCACCAGATTGTTTGCCATCAATTCTCTTTACAAAAACCCGATCCCAACGAAGCATCAAAATTTCTTCATTTTTATTTTCAACCTTTTCCCATACACCAACTAATTTCTCTGCATGCTCTCTTGGTAATTCGTCAATTCTTTTAAGATGAACCTTAACATTTGTCCCTTCCTCTTTTCTTTCCCAAATCATTTCATTGTCACGAAATGTTATACTAAAAGGAACATCAATATCTTCTTTTATATAATCATCTTTCAATGAAATTAATTTTTCGGTTTTATTAAATGACCATCGTCCCGCGCCATTCTGAATCCATCCATTTCCCGATTCATAGGTGCCATCCCCATTAATTCGTGTCCACTTACCAATTGGAGTCATTTGTTCATCTCCAACCTTGACGCTTGTTATCTCCCATAACCCATTCAAACTGTTATCTTGAGCACTGATAATTTGAACAGATAAAAGCAATGTTATAATTATTAATTTTAGCTTCATTATTTATAATTTAAGATTTTCAAAACATTATCTGCAATTCCTAATAGATTTGAATTACTTCCTGTATTCGCCAACATTGAAATAATTGTTTCACCATCATTGATGTTAACTAACAATGATCTATAGCCTCCTGTATTACCTCCATGAATTATATATGGTTTACTAATATTCAGATTGCCCATCGAATAGTTACCTCCATCAAATACAATCCAGCCATAACCATAAGAATTAGTAGAATCAATTTTGGAGATATGATTTGTTTTCATAACCTGAAGAGATTCTTCAGAAAGTAACACGTTACTGTTCATAGACTCTGCCCATTTTACCATGTCCGAACTTGTGCTAAAGATTCTTCTCCCAATACTCAAATCAATATAATCATTCTTCAAATATTCATCGGTTTCACGGTCTTGTTCATATGCTTCAACAAGATTTGGAATAACCTTCCGACGATCAATAATAGAATATGTATTTCTCAAACCCAGAGGAACACATATTTTCTCATTCAATATCTCGCCAAAAGATTTCTTATACACTTCTTCGAGAATTATTGCTAATAAATGATAACCAAAATTACTGTAGTAAAACCCCTTTCCGGGAAGAAATACAGGCTCCAGTTTAGCAACAAAATCTATATACTCCCTATTTGAAAATTGACTTCGCTTGAATTTCATGAAATTGCCTTGTTTCAACTCTTCATCAATTTCATTGTAATCAGGAATTCCTGACGTATGTGTCAATAAATGATGTAGGGTAATACTATCCGGGAAGGCAGAAGAATAGCCATGAATTGCTAGAATATCATTCAGGTTATTATCAGGAGACAGCTTACCTTCCTCAGTGGCAATCATGATTAATGTAGCTATAAAACTTTTATTCAAAGAGGCAATATCAAACACAAAAGAGGTATCCATTTCAATGTGCCAATTCCTGTCTGCTACACCAGCTGTACAACTAAATTCATCACCATTATTCTTCAGTTTAATTACACCTGAAAATTTGTCCAATCCGTTTTCCGCCTTAATTAAACTATCAACACCGTAAAAAGTATTATCAGACCCTTCCGGAGTGGATTTATGGTTACAAGACCACAGAACTATTAATAAAAAAATTAAATATATACTCCTCATACACTTTGATTAATTGAATACAATAAAACAACCTAAATCAATTATAATCAACAAAGTGTAAAGTAAAAGGGGTGAAATTCTACGATTTGTGGTGAAATAAAATCACAACTTCACAATATTATCTTGATACTTTTTAGAAACAGGAACTTGATGATTAGTATCAAATAATAAAAATACTTTTCCTGCCTTGGTCTCTACATGCTCAACTTGGTCAAGGTTGACTAAAAAACTTCTATGACAACGAATTAAAATTGAAGCTAATTCCTCCTCAAAGTTTTTCAAAGAATTTCTTATTAGCTTACTCTTAACCTGACCTCCAGACCGATAAAAAATATCAACATAATTATCCTCAGCCTTAAAGTACAAAATATTTTCTGGCTTAACCTTTAATTGAGTCTTGCCATTATCGCCTTTAATATTAATCAGATCTACAATTAGATCTTTCGAATCATTTTGAAATAAAAAATGAACAAAGGTAAGTGGAACTACCATTACAACGGCAAACTCAAAAAGCATTAAAAAATAGCTTTCTAAATTCAACTCAGTCCAATTCCAGAAAATATTAAAAAGTAAATAGATAAGATGAGCAGTAAAAACAACCTCCCATAGCCTCCATAAGAATTTATTTACTTTGGCTTCGACATTAATAAATTTCTTTAGTAATAATTCATTAAAAGCAAAAGAGAATGATGCTAGTAATCCAAAACACACAGACCTGAAAAATAAACTATGACCTGAAAAAGACTCTTCAGTTTGAATACCAAAAGATCGATATAAATACAGGACAACAAATAAAAACACCCCAGAAAAAACAATAACTGAGTATTTTTCCTTATCCCTATTATCCATATCTATTAATTAGCTTAAACTTAATATGTTGATCAAGGCAAATGCAGAGGTAATTACCAAAAAACCAAACTCATTCCGCATGCTAGTCGGATATTTATATGAGAGATATGCTACTCCAGCAATTGGTAATACTGCTAGTTTACTTAAAATCATAACCTTAGGCATGTGTAAAACACTTATGATATTATTAATTAATAGAATACCAGCCAGCGATATCATTATCAGTTTCTTCAGAATACCATCATCTATTTTAGTCATTCCATAAATTATTATCAGAATCAATGAAATAGAATACAGTATAAAACTAATTGTTTTAGTCATGGGAGACTCAAAAACCAGCAAGCCCATAAACAACACTTGAAGCCCTAAAATTATTTTAGAAAGTAAATCATCAACTCTCAAAATATTATACAGAGCATACATACAAGTCAAAACAATGATTATTCTAAATACAAGCATACCAAAAAATATTTATTCCCTTCAAATGTCTACTTCTCAAAAAAATAAGGATTGCTCCCAGAAAACTATTATTGTGTCCAAATCAGCACATATCTACTTCATTTTCGAACACATTTATCTAAAACATGAAAATCATATATAAACATTAAAAAAATCATATCACGCTTTAATTCTGATATTTATATTTGCTTTATAAAATAAGCAATAATAAAAACAGCTATTTTACAAAATTGGCATAATAATTGCCTTTTATCTCATAGGTTTTTTTAATAACTGTTTAGGTTTAGGTTTAAAACAGATTAAGGTTAAAGCGCAGTAGCAATTTGTTACTGCGCTTTTTTATTTTAATTCCATTTGCATTCTATATAAATCAAAACCATCAGCCCAATAATCTTTTACCATCTCTATTGATCTAAAACCAAATTTATAATAAAAAGAATTTGCAATTTGTGAAGTCCACACCTCTGCTTTTCGTGCATCGCCTTCCTCTCGAACCAATTTTAAAATGTATTTAATTAACTCACTGCCAACGCCTTTCCCATGATGATCAGGATGCACAATATCCCAACTTAATCTAACCATGTCATCAATACTATCAACCATGTGATATCCACCACAACCAATCACCTTATTATTTTCTTCTTTTACAAAATAGTGATGATTCGAATCATTGAGATATGCCTCCAAATTACCTTGCTCTTCCGGATCAAAATATTGAGGGGTATTTAGTCTAAATAATTCAATTACTGCAGAAAAATCTGAATTATGATGGTATTTTCTGATCATCTAAAAATTTCTATTTACACTAAATTACGTATTTTTTTCAACATATCAGCTTATACCCATAACCTCTCAAATTAACAATTTGAACATTTGGATCTGAAACTAATTTTTTACGAAGTTTAGTAATAAAAACGTCCATACTCCTGGCATTAAAAAAATCATCTCCACCCCAAATTTCATTCAGAATTGTTGACCGGTCAGTTAATTCATTTTTATTTTGATAGAGTTCATTTAGCAAAACTGCTTCTCTATATGTCAGATTTTGCTCTTCTTCATCAATCCTGAGTATTTGTCTAGGAAAATTAAATTGATAATTACCAATTTCCACCCACTGCTTTACTTCTTGTTCAGGCCTTGTCCTTCCCACCAATGCTTCAATCCGAACAATAAGCTCTTCCATACTAAATGGTTTCTTGATGTAATCATTCCCGCCATAACTAAACCCTTCAACAACATCTTTAGTCTGCGACTTTGAAGTGAGAAAAATAATTGGGATTCGTTCATCTTTCTTTCTAATTTTCTTAGCAAGAGTAAACCCATCCATCCCAGGCATCATAACATCTAATACTACTGCATCATATTCTCCCTCTTCCCAGGACTCATAAGCTGAGTTTCCATCATTTTGAAGAGTTACAGAAAATTCTCTGCTTTCCAGGCTTTCTTTTACTATTGTCCCCAAAGAAATTTCGTCTTCTGCAAGTAATATTTTTATGATAGAACTCATGATAATTTAATTTTAAAGTCTGTTCTGTTTGCCTTTGTAATCAATTCAATCTCACCACCGTGTTTCGCAATTATCTTTTTCACATAATATAAGCCGATTCCAAATCCTTTAACATCATGAAGATTACCTTTTGGTACTCGATAAAATTTTTCAAATATTTTCTCTTTATGAGAACTGTCAAGCCCCCCTCCATTATCTGTAACCAAGATTTCATGATACCCTAATCTCTGAGTAAGGACTAGTCTGATTTCATCACCTCCGTACTTTATAGCATTGTCAAGTAAGTTTGATATGGCATTTTCAAAATGAAACGGATCCACATTCATAATTTCTACCTGTTCTGGTAATTCTAGTATTACCTTTTTATCTAAAGCTACTGCCTCATATTTTTCCTTCAAATAAAATAATATCTCTGAAGGATCCACATTCTCTTTTTTCATTTCTAGCTCTTCACTATCCAAAGTTGCTGTTTCCAACAACTTCTCAACCATTGAATTCAATTTTTTCAATTGCACATTTGAAATCCCGAGATACTTCCTGGTCTTTTCAGGATCATTGGTCTTATTAAATTTCTCAATTCCTTCCAGAGCGCTCAGCACAGTTGCAATAGGTGTCTTAAACTCGTGGGTTATGTTACTTATCAGGTCATTTTTTATTTCTGAAAGCTCTTTTTGTTGCTTTATTACCCTGTACAGATATAATAATATCCAGAATATAACTATAACAAACACTAACGAAACAGCAAACTCAACCAACCCTCTTTTAAATACGTGAATTGGCTTTGTATTAAAAACCATAGATACATATTGATTACCCGGCAAAAAGGTTGACTGAGCGACTAATGTATCACCTTTTATGCTGACTTCAGAGTTACTAAGCTCACCAAGTAACTGATCATTTTTATAGTGAAGAAGAGAATAATCTAATTCTAAATCCCTTCGTCCAAATTCTTTTGTCAAAATGTTTTGTAACAGGTTAAAATCAATGGAGTCCTGAACAATTGAAATGATAATTTTTTTGGTAAGATCTTTTATTTGATGCATAGAGTCTAGTGAAAACTCTTGTTCAATTACACTAATATGATCGATATCATGGTCTTTTAAATTAAATATCGAATCAATTACAAACTCACTTTCAGATAATTTCTCTTTATCATTTAAGGCAAATGAATCTGATTTAGGCATAACCCAATTAGACATTTTGATGTTACCATTGCCTTTTTCAACTAATTTAAAATCGCCAATACTTTTTCCCTTAACGTCATAATTTATCAGGCTGACGGAGTCAATTTCTATAATAGGCTCATCTCCAAAAATATGAAAAATATCATCTTTGGCTTTATCCGCATAATATTCCTCCACGCTGTTATCAAAGGATAGTTGAACTTCCTTTCTGATCTGGTCTTTAACAGTATTATAAATCTGGATATTCCTATACAACTGAATAAAAACAGTCAGGAGAATCATTCCGATTATCAAAAAGCCTATTAATTTAAATTTTTGCTTCTCCATTTAACCAAATATACAATTATCAAATCAGAAAAATCGAAGGTTAACACACGTTAACACTGCTTAACGGCTTGTTAAGACTACTATTTGTTGTTTAGCAGAAAAATTAACTATCATGAAAAATATTCTAAAGATATCCATTCTGGTATTGATGATTGTGTATTCATCAAGCAGTACTATTGCTCAGCAAGTCACAGGTAAAGCAATCTATAAATCATTTTTTAAGGTCGAAATAAATTTTGACAGCACAGACACAAACCCGGAGGTAAGTGCGCAAATCCAAAAACAATTACAACAGCAAATGCAAAGAGATTATGAATTGGTTTTTAATAATACGGAATCTCATTGGAAGCAACTTGAATCATTAAATAATGGTATGGCACAAGCCTCTTCAGGGGGAATGGTTATTGAATTAGTCGGACTCTCAGCTAATGAGATTCTTTACAAAAACATAGGAGAGGGCAGATTTATTGAAGGCAAATCAATGTTTGAAAAAGACTATAAAATAACTGATCAATTAGAGCTTATCAATTGGAAAATCACCTCAGAAACGAAACAAATAGGGCAGTACACATGCAAAAAAGCGACCTATGATAAAATTGTAGAAACAAAGAATTTCTCCTCTGAAATGGAAAAAATGACCGATGCTACTGACACCATCAAGGTTGTTGCATGGTTTACCGAAAGCATTCCTGTTAGTAATGGCCCTGCTAAATCATGGGGGCTTCCAGGACTTATTCTAGAACTAAAATCAGGAGATATTCAATTTTTATGTAGTCAGATTATTCTTAACCCGGAAGATGGCATTGATATCAAAATCCCGAAAAAAGGCAAGGAAGTTACCGAAAAGGAATTTGATGAAGCGATGGAAAAAGACATGGAGAAAATGATGAAGAAATATAATGGAAATGGAGAAAAAGAAATTCACATTAAAATAGGAGGGTAATTGTAATGAAAAGGATTCTATTTATTTTCTTCTCGCTTTTTTTCACTTGTATATATTCTCAAAATTTATCATTTTATGGAGTAGCCATTGATTCCACAGGCAGTGCAGTTGAGTTTGCAAATGTTGTTGCCATTGATCCGGAAACTGACCAGATAGGCTCTTTTGCAATAACAAATGCTAAGGGCGAATTCAAATTAATACTTAAAGAGAAAAAAACTTTTCTTCTTAGAATAACCTATGTCGGTTATAAAAAATTTGAACAGTATTTGATGGCAGAAGAAAATAAAGCGAATCCTCAAATTTTCACCCTTCATACAAATACAGAAACCTTAAACGAATTCCAGGTTGTTGCTGATATACCAGTATTAATATCAGGTGACACCATTATTTACAAAGCAGAAGCTTTTGCAAATGGACGGGAAAGAAAACTAGGTGATCTTCTTAAAAAAATGCCTGGTATTGAGATTGATATAAATGGTGAAGTAAAAGTGCAGGGGAAAAAGGTAAATAAGGTAATGATCGAAGGAAAGACTTTCTTTGATGGAGACACAAAGCTTGCTACTAAAAATATTCCGGCAAATGTGGTTGATAAAGTTCAAGTGTTAAAAGACTACTCTGAAGCATCGCCCATGAAAGGTTTAAAAAATGATGATGAATTAGCACTAAATATCAAATTAAAAGATGGAAAGACAAATCTCATATTTGGAGATATAACTGCAGGTATTGGTCCGGAAAAACGGTATTCAAGGCATGCTAATACTTTCTATTATTCGGAAAAACTTAGCTCTAATCTAATAGCAGATGCAAATAATATTGGTGAAGAAGCATTTACAATTTCCGACTATTTTAGATTCACAGGCGGGTTATCAAGTATTAGCAATCAATCCGGGACTGAAATCAATATTAATCAAGATATGGGAATACCGATGACTAATCGGTCAAATGCAACAGAATTAAATAATCATTTTGGAGCATTAAACATTAACTTCTCTCTGAACAAAAGATGGAGGCATTCTGCATTTGCTATCGGATTTAACTCCAAAAATAAAATGGCCTCCAGATCTTACAGATCATATCTGAATACAGAAGAAAACCAAAATGAAATATTAAACACAACTGATGAGATTAATCAAAATTCCGGAATGGTAAAATACACCACCACTTTTACTCCTTCAGAAAACACTTTTGCCAAATACAGTTTGTTCTCAAAATTCGGTGAATTGTTAAATAGCTCGAATTTATTTTCAATATTCGAAGACACAGATAATAATATTATTCTAACCAGAAACAGAGACCCTTTTGATTTTGACCAACAATTCAATCTATATCATAGCTTTAACAAAAATCAAATTTTCTCCGCAGACCTTTCCGCCAATCACAAAAGAATAAATCCTGAACTTAACCTTATAACCGATCAGTCAACGTTATCTCCTATAATAAATATCAACCCTGCTGAAGAATATAATCTTACTCAATATTCTGGAGTTAAATCAAATCAATACAATGCAGTTCTTAATTTTTATCAAATACTAAACCGGACCAACCATATAAGTCTAAAAACTGGATTTTCGCAAACAAATCAAAAATTCACCTCAAACATAACACAAACTGATCAAGAGGTAAATAGACCAGTTGGCAGTGATGATTTCATTAATAATTCGACATTTAGAAACACTAATATTTACTTTGGTGCTGGATATAAAGCTAAATGGGGTCAATTAATATTCAACCCTTCCTTTACAATAAATAAAATTTCAATAGCCAATACAAATCAGGAAAGTTCGTCATATAGTAAGACCCTGTTTCTACCTGAATTGTATACCAAATTGGATTTGACAAGATCTCAATCTATAACGTTAAGATATAATGCAACAGCCCTATTTCCGGATATTCAGAAACTCGCACCCGGATATATTATTACTGATTACAACTCTTTATACAAGGGAAACCCTTCTGTTAATAATGGAATTTACCATAACTTAAGTGTTAATTATAGAATTTACCGATTGGTCAGTGGGTTTAGTGGTTTTGCCAGATTAGGGTATCAGAGAAAATTAAATGAAATAACCCCAATTGTGAATTTTGAAGGAACGAATAGAATTAATACACCAGATAACATTGGAGAAATTAATGAGGCTGCAACATTCATTTTTAACTCAACTAAAAAATTTAATAGTTTCCTTATTGAAGGAGGAGCAGACATTTCATATCAAAAAACCAATTTTTATTCCAATGACCAACCGGTATTAAATAAATCATGGGGCTATTCATATAATCTGGGAATTGTAACCACCATATTAAAATCAGTTGACTTGGAATTAGGCTACAGAGAGAGAATTAACGATTATAAATCGACAATAAATAGTTCAATATTCATCACTCGAAGCCCTTATGCAGAGATAAACATTAATTTCCTTAAGAATTTCAGCTTAAAACCTACATACGAATACAATTTTTACAAAAGTAAAACCATAAACACCCAGTCTGAATATTCATTTCTTGATGTTTACTTTTCGTATCGAAAGGGAGGTAGCCCATGGGAATTTGGCTCAAGCTTGTATAATGCATTAGATACCAGAGCAATTAGACAGGATTCGTTTACTGAAAGTTTGATTAGCACTTATGAATATTATGTTCAAAAAAGGTATTTGATGTTTTATTGTAAATTCGATCTATAAATGATCAATTGAAATCTTATAAATCGAAAAAACCATATTGTTAACATCAGCTCCGGCAAGGTGAATTTTGGAATTTGTATAATAGAGAAACCCATTATAAATACTGAATGTATCTGCCCAGCTCACATTAATATTATCTACTAAAATATGCTGACTTTTATCGGGGGTCATGAACATAATCCTGTGCTTCTCGAGGTCAGCATAGTATAGATTACCTTTTGAATCAAATATCATCCCGTCTGGTGCAGAGGTTCTGGCTATCCTATTAACTGCATTTTCAATTGTATTTGAACCCTGAATTAATGAATCAACTGAAATCGAGTATAGAGTATAACCTGATAAAGCATGATAATACAACTCATCCGTTTTTGGATTTAAGGCAATGCCATCTGAATGAACTGTACCCTTCCAGGTTATTGTGTCAATTTTAAGGTAGTCGGTTTCTGCCCTGGTAGAATAATGATTATCTAGAACTCTGAATGATTCACCAGACTCCATATCCAAAATTATAAGCCCTGGTTCATTTGAATCAGTCAGGTATATTTTATTTCTTTTTCTATCAATTCTTAGGTCATTAACATAAGAATTGGGTTTTACAGTGCCTTCAGGAAAAGAATAAACCCTTTCAAGTTTATCATCATCCAGATTAAAAACAAATAGTTTGGGTTGCCCGATTAATCCTTGAAAAAATGGATTTCTGGTATCAAGTACAAATAGCTTATTATCCTTTACTAAAACTGACTGAACAGCTACAAATGTCGAATCTGATATGGGGCTACCAGACTTCCAGCTATTCCATACCTTATTTGGATATGGTGAATGCGAACCTGTAGCTTCGTCAACTTCTGCTACAGACATATTAATATCTGGACGCCATCGAGGAAAATTAGCGAATACCCTCCCATTTGAAGATACACTTACTCCTGTAACCTGAATTCCATCAAATTCTGCAACGAGAACAGGTAGTTTGTCTTTTGAATCCTTCTCGGATTTTAACTCAGACACTTTCTCATCCTCATTTTGCTTTTCAGTATTACACCCTGTCAAGAAATTAAAAACTAAAATTAAGTATAATAAGCATGTAACCCTGAATGTCATTTCTTATTATGATTTAACTTTATATACCAACTCTACTACACCATTATCATATACCTTGTTTTTACTTAATTCAAGGTCAACAAACACCTGATTTTCACTAAATAGCTCAATACCATCATCGATTATCACAGGCATTATAAAAACCCTTATTTCATCAATTAATCCATTTGATAACAGCAATGTATTAACCTGGCCTCCACCCACAACCCAAATCACACCTCCGGATTCTGATTTTAGGCCTTTTATAAATTCTATTGGGTCTGTATTTATATAGGTTACATTTTCATCCGAGGCAAGGTCATTCCTTCTGGTAAGTACATAATTTTCCTTTCCCTTATATGGAAACTCACAATCAAACCCCAGCACCTGATCATAAGTAACATTCCCCTGTATTGTTACTTCAACTTCACTGTAAAACTCTGCATAGCCAAAATCTGATTTATCAGGATTTGGAATTTTATCTAGCCAGGCAACTCCTCCGTTGCTATCAGCAATTTTCCCATTAAGACTTATGGCTGTATAAGAAACTACCTTACGCACAGTTATTGATTATTAAATTTTTCAAATTCTTCATAAATATCTTGTATTGATGGTTCAGACCTCATTAGTTTGGATCGATGGCTCGGATCAGCTATCCATCGGTAATACCATGATATACCGAATTTTTTATGATAATAATTTTCCTGTTTATAAACCGGATCCTCAAGTGCCTCTGCTAAACTAATAATTTCATAACCTGAATTTTGAAGTCTATCTATAATTTCAGGAAGGTAATCTGCATTTAGTTTATTATCATGACACAAATAAATATGCTTGATATTTTTATTATAATCGTTGTTCGAGAGACTATCAAAATATGCAAACATATCTAATGTATAAGTTACATAATGTTCTCCGATTCTGCGAGCATTTGCCAAATCCCCGGTTTTCCGATATCTATTGTAAAGAAAGCTAAACATCCAGTCACTACTTTCCACGCTAAAAGGTGTAATTGAATACCCCATACCCGATAGATAATCATGAATTTCTTTTTGCTGAATTGAATCCTTTCCAAGATCATTAAATGGAAATCTAAACTCATTAAGTTCTTTTCCATATTTATCAGCCAGTTCTCTGGTTAGCCTTTCTCCCTCAACAACCTCATCTTTGTATTTATCAATACCTGTAGTAGAATACCTTTGATGGCTAAATCCATGATTTCCTAAACTCACATAATCCCTACTAGACCATTCCTCTAGTATTTTAAGCTTTCTTTCATCCAGTCGACCTTCAGTATAAACCTTTTGTTCATTTATGAAAATAGATACAGGCACATTAACAGAATCTAAAACTGAAAGCAATTCCGAGTTAGGTTTACTGGTATTTGGGACATCATCAATTGTAATTGCTGTATATTTTTGTGCAAAGATTGAAACCGGACAAAGCAATATTGGTATTAGGTATAGTATATTTCTCATCATGAATGATTAACAGAGTAACAACGATATTATTTTAATAAAACCTGCTTAAAAGGTTTTCAGGTCTTTTGTTGTAAAGGTCCATTCTGGAGTTTTCAGCGTTCCACTTTTAACAAGATACCAAGGGGATTGCAAATCTCGAGGATTTGCCAGTATTTGAATTTCCTGAGCAGGCATAAAACTTTGAGCCAGCATCATCAAATTCTCTCCTTTCTGATTAACGGCCATATCTACCACAATTACAGCATGACCTGGCGAACCTCCTTGAATAAAAACATCACCAATTTCAATTTGGCTAATATCCTTTGACTTTAATTCCTTAGACAGAGAAAGAGTTCCTGCATAGCTAAAGACCATTTCTAAATATCTCCAGTAACTTTTGTCATTGTCTCCAGACTGACCTCCTGCATACCAGCTTACATTATTTCCGGAAACCCTTATTCTATTTCCATTCATCCAGTTTTGATAATCTGCCTTGAAACCATTAGTGAAATTAAAATGGATTTCATCATACCGTTTTTGAGCTCTGAGATAATCTGCTCTTAAACGCATTATGGCATCAGCACATTGATGAAGATTTTTTGTTCCTATTGGTAAATCAACAACTGCTAAATAGACTCCCGCCCTTGTTTTCCGGCGTCCATCATAATATAAAACACTCTCACCCTTACCCTTCAAAGGCAAATCTCTTAGGAAACTCCCAAATGAGTCAGGCTGAACATCAGTTCTTTTGTAACCTTCCGGCGTAGAAAACCTTGTGAGCACCGTATTTCCGTCTGGTTCATCTACATGTTGAATACTTTTATTTGAAAAATCAGAATCAGTTAAAGCTGATCCGGATTGACTGTCCTGACATGAAAATATTATTGAAACAATAATTAAAATATTTACTATCATATAACGAGAAGTCATGATTTTGAGGCAAAAATCCTTTTAAGAACATACGAAAATCCAATAAAAAGCACTCCCGGAACACCAACCCATAACAACTCGCTTTTAATTACTGCCAAACCTCTGGAAGTAAAGAAATTCCCTAAGCCGATAGGCGACACCTTTATTGGTCTCCATGGCAAAAAATATCGATTATTATCAAATGGAAAAAAAGCTGCTACACCTAATCCCCCTGTTGTTAATGCATCAAGAATAAGATGAGATGATGTCGAAATAAACAAATAAAATAGAATAATAATCCCTGATCCGGTAAACAAATAATTCTTATAAAACAGGACAGTTAATATTAAAGAAAGCATGAAAGCAAATAAAAACGAATGAGTAAAACCACGATGTCCCCAGATACTTTCATAAGGGATTCCAAATTTAAATGCTATTACATCAGCATCCGGAATAATAGAACAAATCATTCCTAACGCTATTAATTTCCAAAGATTTACTTTTGAAGGTAATATAGAACCAGTCGATAGTGCCGCGAAGGCATGTCCAAAAAGTGATGCCATTAGTTATTTTTTGATGCTTCTTCTAAAAGTTTCTTAATCATGTCAAGATAAAAAATTTTTGCTCCACCAAAGGTATTTGGAGGTGAATTAACAAAAACAATTGCACCTGTACTTTCTTCAGGATCAAACGATACCACCGTCGCAACTCCCGGATCACCACCGGTATGAGAAGGCAATCTCTTCATTAATAAATAATAAAACCAATGGTCAAACTCATTATAATTCCATGCAATCGCCTGATGTTTATCTGTATCCGGGAATTGGACCCTTAACATTTCATGGATTGTTTCTGCTTTCAAAAAGCGATGTCCATTCACCACACCTTTATTCAGCATTAACTCAATAATTTTCGAATAATCAGATACAGTTGTTCTTATTTGTCCATCCGGATAATCTGCATATCCGTAATGTTTTAATACAGTTGGAGAATTCCCTTTTTTATCAGCAAGTTCATGTGGGTTTGCAATATTATCATGAGGTATATCTCTTAAAAACCAATAAGTATTATTCATGCCCAATGGTTCAAATACCTCTTTATACATATACTCCTCAAATTCAACCCCTGATACCAATTCAATAATATATCCACACAATACTATTCCCATGTTACTATAAACTCTTTGTGTTAAGGGCGGATCTGCTGAAAAGTTCTTTACAGAATCATAATATTTTTCACCTTTGACAAAATACTCCCTGATAAAATCATGAAGTTCAACAGGTGAATCACCACCTTCTTCAGTTGTATATAAAGGAGTAAGAACATCCCAGTTATCAATTATTGATGAAGAATGACTCAGTAACATCCTTATGGTGATCTTTGATTCCGGATGATTCGGGTTGCAAATTTCAAATGGCAGGTAATCATTAATATTGGCATCAAGATCAATAACACCCTCTTCATATAGTTTCATTATTCCGATTGCTGTAATAGGCTTGGTCGAAGAGGCAATCATAAAAAGGGTAGTATCATTAACAGGATTATTATCCAGATAATTCTTCACCCCATAACTATTTTTCCATTTTAATTGCCCTTTAGAAAGATAAGCAGCCTGAAGCCCCACAATCCCGAGCTTTTCAATCTTATTAGAAAAATATCTATCAAGCTTTGTCTTATCCTGGGTAAACCCAATAAAACTTAGAATACTTGAAAGCAAAAACCATATCAGAAATTTGACCTTCATTTTCACTAACCTTTTAACAATGATTGCCTAATCGAGACAACATGATAAAATATAGCAAATGGTAATAAAATTCCTGGTAACAATACAAATGGAAATTCGGTAAGATTAGCTCTGTTTACTTCTTCAGGAAAGTTATCAGTCAGATAATATGTGGCTACAAAAGTTAATCCCGTACCTGTTAAAATCACTAATGAAATTATATTCCAGGCCAGAACTCCTTTTTTACCAATGAAATTTTTGACCATCAGAAATCCTGTAAATAGAGCAGAAATACCAACAATAATATCATAGTTGGTCCCGTCAAAACTTACACCTGCAGGAAAAAAACCATAGAGTATAGCTCCGAATATCAACATTTCCACTCCAACTCTGAAAGCCTGAATAAATACAGGAAAGGTCTGTGAAAACACCGAAAGATTTCTTTTGAATATTGACTGACCAGTTAACCAAACAGATAAAATAATGGAAGGTATAATTATCAATAATGGAACTCTGGGAGGTAAATCAAAAGATTTTAAGACCCCAGAAAAACTCAACCCTAAAATATAAATCATCCAAATAGTAATGATCAACAAATAATTTCTTGTTAGTTTATTCTTTTCCGGTGACTTTAAAAAAAATACAATGGGACTTACAATCATTAAGATTGAGAGCAATAAAAATCCTATTTTAATCATTGGGCAAATGTTTTAAACTTTAATTTATAAATTATAAAACTTATAAACACTTTGATGACGATATAATTCCATTGGATTTAAAATTGCTGAAGGAAAGGACATATGATTAGGAGAATCTGGAAAAAACTGAGTCTCCAAACACACCCCATTATTCTTTTTATAATTAGCTCCACCTTTTCCTTTTACACCATCCAGAAAATTGCCCGAATAAAACTGAATCCCTGGCATTGTTGTAAATACATCCATTCCTCTTCCTGATGATTCACTTATTAAAGTTGCTGCATTGTAAAGTAAAGAGTCATATTGCAGCACATAATTATGATCAAATCCTGATCCCATGACCAATTGTTCATCCTCCATCGTAATTTGATTTCGGATAAGTTTTGGCGTTCTAAAATCAAAAGGTGTTTTTGACACAGATTTTAAATATCCTAAAGGAATAGAAGTACTATCTATAGGCGTGAACTTTTCTGAATTTATCTGAAGCTTATGATCTAATATTGACCCTGAACCATTTAAATTAAAATAAGCATGATTGGTAAGAGAAACTATTGTCGGAGCATCTGTTGAAGCAAAATAATCTATTATCAATTCATCATCATCAGATAATGAGTAAGTCACATGCACTTTCAAATTACCGGGATATCCATCTTCACTATCCTTGCTTAGGTAAGTAAATTGTATTTTGTCTTCAACTATCTTATAATCCCAAACTTTGGTATTAAACCCACTTCCACCATGCAGATGATTCGGACCATTATTTACAGAAAGGGTATATTCTTGATCCTCAACTCTAAATTTCCCTTTTGCAATTCTATTCGCAAATCTTCCAATAGTTGACCCAAAAAAGAATTTATCATAGATTAATTCCTCTAACGTTTCATACCCTAACAAAAGGTCTGTAAACTGACTTGCCATATTAAGGTGTCTCAAAGAAAGCCAATGTGCCCCATAATTTGAAAATTCGGCCTGTGTTCCATTCCTGTTTTCCAGAGTAAACTTGAAGATTTCATAATCTTCAATATTCCCCCACTTATCCACCTGGATATTATTCCTTTTATTTATCAATTCACTTTTTTAAAAAATCTACAAATCATTTATTAAACCTTGAAGCCTTTTCCTCACCTCGGAAGCAACCTCATGAAGTTCTTCATTCTGTACTGCTCCCATTGAAGCTAAAGGGTCAACAGCAGAAACTTCAATAACTCCATCTTTATTTTCTTCAACGATAACATTACATGGTAGAAAAACTCCGATTTTATCCTCTAAATTCAATGCTTTATAGGCAAACTCAGGATTACAGGCTCCTAATATTTTATAGTTTTTAAAGTCAACATCTAATTTCTTCTTAAATGTAGACTTTACATCTATTTCCGTTAAAATACCAAATCCTTGATCCTTTAGACGATCTGTCACCAAAGTTATTGCACCGTCAAAAGTCTGGTCAGAAAGTTTTTTGTTAAAATAATACTCCATGAGATTACGTTAATTTTTTCCATTAACAATTTAAACCAAAACCTCTAAAACCTTGTATATGAAATCAATATAAAGCCATAAATGTCAATCTCTAGTATAATTATGAACTAATTATTAATTCTATTACACACCATTTAAAGTGTATCAGAAATTTAATTAGCTATCATGAATACAAATAGTTAAATTTGATAATTACCAATAATGAAATATAGTTTCTGGTTAAATATCTAATCAATTGAGACTATTTAATTAGCCAGGAAAAATTCACAATTTATGATCAGATACAAATTTTCAAGAACTTTAAACAAAGAGTTTTCAGCTGAAATAAAACAAAGAGTTAACGAATACTTTAAAAAGAACCAAATAAGAAAAACAGGTGGTGGTACAGCTTTATTCAAAGCATTTTTTGCCCTTTCGGTTTACCTAATTCCATTTGTTCTTATTTTATCCGGAGTGATTCAAAGTACACCACTTATGTTCTTGTTATGGATGTTGATGGGTGCGGGAATGGCATTTATAGGAACTTCTGTAATGCATGATGCTTTGCATGGCTCTTTATCCAACAACAAACTAATAAACAAGCTATTAGGGTTAACTGCTCCTTTGATGGGAGTTGATGGCAAACTTTGGCAGTACCAGCATAATGTACTTCACCATACTTACACCAATATTGAGCATGCAGATGAAGATATCCAACCAAGGTACGTATTAAGATTCACTCCTAATCAGCCTAGAAGATGGTTTCATCGATACCAGCATCTTTATGCTCCAATTTTATACAGTATCTCTACTATCCAGTGGGTTGCTGTTAAAGATTTTATAAAGGTATTCACATACAAGAAAAAAGAACTTATTAAATCTAACAAAGAAGTTGTTACTCGCCTGACAAAAGTTGCCATTGGTAAAGCTTTTTATATCGGCATTTTTCTTGTACTTCCAATTGTTGTTCTGAATCAGCCTGTTTGGTTAACTATATCAATGTTTGTCGTAATGCATATGGTAGCCGGAGTTTTATTAAGTTTAATATTCCAACCTGCACACGTTGTTCCTACTTCTGACTTCATTATGCAAGATGAACAACTTATTCAGGAAAACTGGTCTGTACATCAAATATTGACCACTTCTAATTTTGCAATGAGAAATAAAGTGCTTTCATATTTTATTGGAGGACTAAACTTCCAGGTTGAACATCACTTATTCCCGAATATTTGCCATATTCATTATCCGGAAATATCAAAGATTATTCAAAAGACAACTGAAAAATATAAGCTTCCATACTTCTACGAAAAATCATTTAGATCAGCGCTTAAAAGTCATTTTAAACTTTTAAAAACTCTTGGGCGACAAGACGAACTAAAGATAGATTACGAATTAAGAATGGCAGCATAAGACTAATAAAGGGGCTTTAAAGCCCCTTTTATATTTTTACTTCATTCTGACATTTATCACCCTTTTCAAGATCTGATAAATTGCTCAAGGTTGTTTTGGATATTTCTTCTAATGCCTCTCTTGTAAAAAATCCCTGATGAGCTGTGATCAAAACATTTGGGAATGTCATTAATCTGGAGATATCATCATCTTGAATTATCTTTTCCGATAAATCTTTAAAAAACAATTTCTCTTCCTGTTCATATACATCAATTCCCAAATACCCCAACTTACCAGATTTTAATGCTGTAATTGCATTAGAAGTATCAATAAGTGCTCCTCTAGAAGTATTTATTAACATAACGCCATCCTTCATTTTATTTATTGAGTCTTCATTTATCAAATGAAAAGTTTGAGGCAACAATGGGCAATGAAGTGAAATAATATCTGATCTACCAAACAAATCATCTAAATCGGTATATTCTACACCTGCCAATACTAGCTCATTAGATTTATTGATATCATATGCAATTACATTACACCCAAAACCCAACATTATTTTTGCAAATAACATTCCTATATGACCTGTGCCGATAACTCCCACAGTTTTACCATATATATCAAATCCGGTTAACCTTTCTAGTGAAAAATTACTTTCTCTTATTCTATTATAGGCTTTATGAGTCTTCCTGTTTAATGTCAAAATCAATGCAACAGCATGTTCTGCTACTGCTTGAGGAGAATATGAAGGAACGCGAACAACGGTTACCCCATTTACCTTTGCAGATTCCAAGTCAACATTGTTAAAACCTGCGCACCTTAAAGCAATAACCTTCACTCCATTTTTCACCAATTCTACTATCACTTCATTATTTAAATTATCATTTACAAACACACAAACAGCTTCATATCCAACTGTAAGATTAACTGTATCAACATTTAATGGAGCCTCAAAAAAAGTTAATTCATGTTCACTTGAAGTATTGAACTTATTAAAATAATGTCTATCGTATGATTTGGTACTAAACACAGCAGTTTTCATGATGGTCTGTTATTTTAGGTGAAGAAGCAATTTCAGTTCTATTAAAGTGCTATCGAAAATAAATTATCCGATTTCCTAATTTAAAATCAATTCTGGTATAAACTATCAAAAAACAAAATGACACTGACGAATATTAATAATTACACTGAAACATCTGTGATTTATTATGAATATGATAAGCTAAATACTAGATCATAAAAAGAGCCACTAATGTGGCTCCTTTTAACTGACCTAAACCTAATTGCGTTACATTCTACTCCAGATTGTATAGCTATTTGGAGGACATTGGATTTTCACCCATCCATTGCCCTGAGTCACAGGTTCCCAACTTGAGTTACCTGTATAATCTTTAATTCTAATACTATTCCAGTTAGTCTGTACCCATCTCTCAACCCATGATCCTGAATCATTTAGATAAACTACAATTCCAGGATTACCATTACGTCTGGCTATATACTCATCATTGTCAACGTGAAGAATACTTGTATTTCCGACTGCCAGATTTCTATGAATCCATATCAGATTTTTTAGTTTATCCTTATTTAACCATTCTTCATAATCTCTATAAAATATCGTAGGATATCCTTCGTGAGTCAATATATAAGCATATGCATGCATTTTATCCCAGATAATATCCGTATCATGATTAGATACAAATGTCACTGCTTTAGAAGGATCTCTTTTCCAAAGCATATCAGCATTCAATTTAGTAAGGTCATTACCATCGAATGCTTCATCTAACTTATAATAACATGCAAAGTCAAATGCAGAGGCCTTTCTATTTGTGCTGTTAACCCAGTTTTTGAGGTTATTTGCATTACCATCCCAGTTTTCACCAACAGCAAAGCCACCTACCTCATTGACCCAGTCTCTTACAACCCAGCCTCCAAAGCCTTTAACATAATCGAATCGCCAGCCATCAAAGCCTATAACATTCTTATAATACTTTGCTACACTGTTACTATTTTTCCAGAGCCAACCCTGAACATAGGGTACTGAATGACTAAGATCCGGAAATCCGGCAAACACGCCCTGGTCATTATTGGCATAGTTATTCGGATGAAAGTCACCTGCTGAACGAAAGAATTTACCTGATGCGGGGTTATAGTCAGTGTAAGTCTTAGTACCTGTAAACGGATTGTTTTCTAAAGCTCCTCCGCTGTTATGGTTAATTACAATATCTGCATATACCTGAATATTCTTATTATGAGCAGTATTAATAAGACTAATCAATTCATTTTTGGAGCCAAATCTGGTTTCAACCGATCCCATTTGATTGTATTCCCCAAGGTCAAAGTAATCAAATGGGTCATAACCCATTGAGTAAGGGCCATTCATTGCTTTTGAAACAGGGGGAAGCCATATTGCGCTGATACCGGCAGCATCCCAATCTGAAATCTTTGACTTTATCGTGTTGTACCAATTACCGCCTGCGGGTACATCCCAATAAAATGCTTGCATAATTACTCCCCCTCCGGGACCAGCAGATCGCTCATTTTCTGATATGGGTGGGGTTACTTCAATTACCTCCTGATGTGATGGGGCAACTGGCTGTTCTTCTAGATTTGAGCAGGCACACAGCAATCCTGCAACACATAATAATGCGCCATGTTTAATTTGGGTAAACATAATAATTAGTTTTGGTTTTAATCTAAACTAATTAAAAATCAGACATTTACAACACCTCTACACAACATATTTACCCGCAAACGTTACCGCAAACGTTTTCTAATTAAAGCTATTTTTAAACTTTTATATAAATTCAACCTTTTGCAAAGGTTTGCACAAAAAAAAGGCCGGTCTTACCGGCCTTTACCTGATGTTTAAAGTACTCTTTAACATCGGCTATAATATCATAAACGAAGCAAATTATCACATGGTTTTTGTATAGCTCAATTCTTCTTTTGCTTCCTTGGCAATTGTTCTATTTGGATGCTTTTTTAAAGTCTTTTCAAAATAAATATATGCTTCATCAAATCTATTTTGGCTTACCAACCAATCTGCATATAGCTCATACGAAGGCTTTTGCACAACAGGAGGTCCGTAATTAAACCCAGCCATTTCTTCAAATTCAATTGACTTTAAAAGCCATTTTTCAGTATCCACTTGATTACCATTCATCCATGCTTTAAGCCCTTTTAATTGGCACTCCATAGATTTTGCCAAATCTATATCTGATTGCCTTACCATACCATCAGTTTCACCTTTACATAATGCTATGCCATAATCTGAAACCTTTGATTTGTCTGCACTCCATTCTCTAACGATTACGTCTATATATTTATCAATCTGAGATTCATCATTATTAAAGTACCCCTTATAGCCTTCACTAAAATAATATTGGGCTCTGACTGAGATATTGAGGTCTTTAACATCAACCTTAATATCTGCTATTTCTGAATCATAATCATCTGTTTCCACCAGGTATGTACCTTTTAGAAACACAAGGTGCTCTCTCGCTCTTTCAGAAGGCTTTTCAGCAGTGTATTGCTGCATGTTTTCAACCATTTTTTTGGCTTCATCCACTCTACCTTGCTGCAAGTATCCATATTGTAGCCAATGAAAGGAATGATAACCTCTGGCATCGTTATCTAGCCCTTTACGATTTTTTCTATCTACACTAGCCTGATATGATTTTTCATTAGCTTCAACAACAGCGTCCCACATTCCTAATGCAACATAAATATGTGAAGGCATATGAAGCGCGTGAGCTGCATCAGGAGCAACTTTACTATAATTATTTGCCGCTTCAATAGCCAAACGTGCATGTTCAGGATCATCATATGAATGAATTAAATAATGTAATGCTCCAGGATGACGTGGATTAACTTTTAATACCTCTTTGGCAGCAGCAGCAGCCTGACCGAAGATTTCATAATCTCTGGGCGTTTTTACTTTACCCAATAAAGACAATGAATAAAATGCATTTACCTCTTGGTTATCCTTATACTTATCTGACATCTTATTTAGGAAATCAGAATACATTTGGTCTCTCTCATTTTTTGGATACCCTGACTTATATAGATATTTTATTGATTCTATCAAATCACGTTCAAGCTCAGTAATATCACTCAGCTTCCCTTTTTCTAGCATTTCTTTCATTACAGCAGACCCTTTTTCATAATCCTGGTATCTCCATAAAGGGTGATTATAAGTCATAGCTTCTCCCCAATAAGCCAGTGCAAACTCCGGATCTGCTTCCTGTGCCTTTATAAATTCATCTCTTGCATCAGCATATTCAAAACTATGCAACAATAACATACCTTTTTTAAAAGCTGCTTTTGCTTTATCATTACCTGAGATTTCTAATTCTATTTCTCCTAAGGAATAATCAACTTCCTTTTTATCAGTATTACAAGAAAGGGCAGTAAGAATTATACCGATAAAGAATATTATCAAAGAGTGGATGTTGGTTTTCATGGTGGTAATGGGCAGATTGGTAAATGAACTATTATAAATTTACTAAAAAGACTTAACTATTTCACTATTGAATTAAGAGTAACAAACTATCGATCAACTATATAAACTCCTTAATTCAGCACAAAACCTATCTGTTTGTTCAATTGTCCCTGTACTAATTCTACACCATTTATTGAATGGAGGAAAAGGTCGGCCAATTAAAATTCCTTTTTCGTAGAAATGTTTCCCAAGTTGATCAATTTCCTTCCCTGACTCAAAAAACACAAAATTAGTATGTGACTTAACATATCGCATATCTAATTTATCCAGTGTATTATAAATCATTTCTTTAGACTCCCTATTTTTTTTAAGGGACATTTGATAAAAGTCGTGATCATCGAGGGCAGCCTCTGCGGCTCTTAATGCAGGAACATTTGTAAATGCCATAATGTGATCCCTGAGTCTTCTCGCTATATCAGGACGAGCAATTAAATAACCTATTCTTAACCCTGCAAGACCATAAACTTTACTGAATGTTCTGGAAACAATAACATTCTTATTTTCTTTTACCAGTTCAACCATTGAAGGGTAGCCTTCTTCCTCTATAAAATCATAATAAGCTTCATCAGAAAAAACAATAACATCTTTAGATATTTCATTGCAAAACTGCCTAAGATCACCGGATGGAAGCAGGGTAGAAGTTGGATTATTTGGGTTACATAAGAATATGAGATTTGTCTGAGGCGTTATACTATTTTTCATTGACTGAAGATCAACACCCATATTTGCATCTACATCAACATAAGTTACATTACTGCCAAAAAGCAAAGAATAGTCCATCATAGCTAAAAAGGTAGGTTTTGGAGCAATTATATTTCCTCCATACATGCCATACACTGCTCCTGCAGCTTTTAACCCTTCAGTAGAACCTCCAGTAATAACAATACAATCAGATGAAACCCCCTCTCTCTCAGCTAGCTTTTCCTTTAAAGGTTGCATATATGCCCAGGGATACCTGCACGACTCATCGAAAGAATCTATTATCTTTTGCCGGACAACCTTTGATGGACCATAAGGGTTTTCATTGGAGCTTAACCTTATTAAAGTTCTTTCTTCATTAATTTGGTCACCAACGATAGAGTTAGCAAATGAAGGAAAGCCGGAAAGCAATGTTGCCGCACCGATAAGACTCGATGAACTTTTCAACCATTGACGTCTGTTTAATTTACTCATAAGAAATGTATCATTATTCTTATAAGTTAAGAATATTAAAAATTAGGTCAAAAAAATATTATTTCATTAGTAACTCATTAACCAATTTCTATTTCATATTTCACTAATAAACCCGGCAATGTTTCCAAAGAAAATTTTGCTTTGCGTATATCATTTTTCTCCGGATCAATATTGAAATTTATTGCGGTTGAAAAATCAGCATCTACCAGACTTGTATTATCAAATTGAGCCCCAAGAAGATCACAATCTCGATAAACAACTTTATCAATTTTCGCATTTACAAAATCAACATCATGCAATCTGGAGTTCAAAAAGCGAAGATTATTTAGCTTCAATTCATAAAAAGAACTAAAGTCTAATTGACAAGATTCAAAACTCATTTGAAGGAGAAAGGGATTACAATAATCAAATCGTACACCTAAAAGTTTTGAGTTTTTGAAAATTACATTTTGAAAGGAAGTATTCAGGGTATTTATATTGCTTAAATCTGAACTATTGAATTCACATTCAATAAACTTAAACTCTTTAAAATTGGCTTGAATAAAACTGCAGTTATTAAAAACACAATTTTCATACTCTCCCTTTTCAAGATCTTTTATGGACTCAAATATTTCACCTTCTTTATACATTAAAAATTATTTTATCCAGCAGCATTATACGCTGATTTTAAGCCATTAATTATTCCATCACTAATTTGCGAAATATCAGTGATATCTGCTTGATGTGTACACATTGCATTCTTGGAAACTATCTGTTTAAATTCACTTTCAGAATCTTGGTCTTTTAAAATTACCTGAACTTCAAATCTTGATTTTGTAGCAGGTTTTAGAATTGAAAATTGTTTTTTCCTTCTAAGACTGACATAAGATTTTTTAGGAGCGATCTCAATATCATTTCCAAACTTATTTACAGCTTCGATTATCTTTTTATAAATTGGAATAAAATGCTCTTTCCCCTTAAATTGTTCCTCAACCAATAATGACTTATCTTCAACAGAACCAGAATCTGTTTTTAAGGCTTTCAATGCAACTAAATTGGCAAAACCATGAGTAAAACCATGATCCTCTTTTAAATACTTTACGATTTGACCATGTTTTACCAAATCACCCTTATCATTAACAATATTGATCCATTCTTCTAAAGACTTCCCAGTTTTAGCCTTTAAATTCTCAATCATAGTTATTGCCGCGTCATCCATGTTTTTTTTTATATAATTTACTAAAAATAAAAATGCCCCCAAATTGTGTATAACATTTTGGGGGCACTTCAAAACAAGATCTTTTAATTATTCTCTAAGCTTCAAATAAACGTTACCACCATTGAATAAAACAATATCATTCGTGGTATTTATATGGATACGCATTTCATCATTTATCAACACTCCGGACAAATCAAGATATCTAAATAGATAATTCTCAGATTCAACATCATATTCAATATATTTTAAATCTGAGGTCACCCCACTTAGTTTATTATTAAATACATCCATTGCCTGTAAATTACCTGAGAAAAGAATCTCCGGAAGAATAATTGCTTTACTCCATGAACTCCCTTTATTATTAGATTCCCACAATACACAAGGATCTGAGGCTGTCCAGTCCTCAAAACCTGCTATTGGTCTTTTAATAAGTTTTGAACCGGTATAACCTGCAGCAAATGATTTTATGCTTGTTAAAATCACAGGAGCTCCTTCATCAATGAATAAAGGTAAATTTTCACTGTTGATTGAGCCTTCTTCAATACGATAAGCTTTTTGAAAGTATTCACTTATTAGCCAATTAGTTTCACCACTAATTGTAAATTTAGCATCACTTGATTGTGCTGGTAAAGAATCTACAAACTTCCATTCAAGCCCACCATTAGATGTTTCATAAATACTATATGAAGGATCGCCTTCTCCATATACACGCATGAAAACGTATCCATTTAATTCATCTTTAAAAGATAAATCAAGAACATCAAATTCATTTTCAGGGAAATCTATTAAAGACCAGTTAGTTCCTCCATCAGTGCTCTTTGCAAACTTTAAATTATTTACATCACTAAATACATATAATATATCTCCAGTAACAGCTATTAAATCTTTAATTGGATTACCTTCAATATCAGGTGAATTAACTCTATTCCACGTTAGTCCACCATCTGTTGTCTTTAGAAGCTTATTCCCATAAACAAACCCTACCTGTCTGTTAGTTATAGAGAAAGACATCCCATCAAAATAATTATCTTCTGTTCCACTTATTTTATTCCAACCCGGATCTCTGACTTTCAATAAAAAAACATCTTCACCAGGTATTCCTTTAATATGTAAATAACCAGTGCCTGCCTGTTTTGGAACATTTATTTTTACAGTTGTACTTGATTCAAATTGGGAAACCGGAATTTCAAGATCATTCAATAAGAATATAGTGTTATCAGTAAAGCCAACACCATTAATAGTAACCAATTCAAAAGGAACGACATACTCTCCATTGATTAATTGAGTATTATGAATTTTGGGATTTACATTTATTTCATCTGACTTATTGCAAGAAGTGACAAAACCCATTAAAACCAATAACAGGTTAAACGTCATTAATGAAACGATTTTTCGTGTGTTCATAAATTGATTTTGGATAAAAGATTTAATAGTAATTTCACTAATTATCTTTCAATTACAGTGCCAATTTATAAGATATCTAAAAAATTCATGACGAACGGTTAAAATTATATTATTAATAATCACCCTTATCAAAATATAATTAGTAATGTTTATATGCTTTAAAAAAAAGAGATGAAAAGAATAAAGAGAAATTACGAGAATGGTAATAATTGACTTGTGATTTTGAACTGCCTATATTTATAAAAACACTGATCGTTTTTATAAGAGTCTGAATAGATAAAAAGAGTAAGAGTGAGCGTGAGTATTGAGGCGATTAGTACTATAAAAATCAGGCCATAAAAAAACCCTCACCGGAATCCGATAAGGGTTTTGATAATAAAATGGCCCCATGACGAAGCTAAAAGCTTGTCAGGACTTTCAGGATGATAC
>NZ_JABBNU010000019.1 GCF_012926615.1 Marinigracilibium pacificum
ATGTATTGACCCTGGAAGTAGAAGAGTATATTAAACTATTGAATAAGAAAAGAAACGAAAGGTGATATTTTGTATGCAGTTATGGCTGGCTATAGAGTCTGATCAATCGCCGGATTCTCGCTGGATTTCACTGTCCTATTAGACAAGAAAACGACACGATAAACTACCATCAACCCATACGTTGAACGTAAGCAATGAGAACTCACCCAACAACATATCTTTTCGAACAAACTGAAACTGGATATACTCTGTACCTTGGTGAATTCTCTTCTTTGGAAGGGCTTGGGTTAATACCAAATGACCTTGAAATTGAAAAAATTGAACTTGGCGTAAGTAATTATAAAAATCATGGGTGGGCGACTGAGAAGGAATTTCCGCATTTCAGAACTTCTGGAGAATTAGCAGAATTTTTAGATCGAGAAGGCGAAATTGGTTTGTTAGTTTTTGATGTTACATTCAAGAATTTTGGAAGTTTACGTACTCATGATGATGGTGAATGTCATTTTGAATTTAGGAATAAAAAAGACTTAATTGATGTTGTTAGTAAGGCTGCTCCTAAGAAATTCTTAACTCAAATATTGGCGAAAATACTGAATAACCCGGATAAATATATAAGCATAGATCAAAATGGGTACTTGAAAATGTATCATACTTTTGATCAATACATAGAAGATAATCAAAACATATAACAACGGCTATGGCCCACCGTTTTGTTTTTAAGTTGGGGCTATTATCTTTGGGTATCAGCTATGCGTTTTTTAAGAAGCATTAGGTTTCGGCGGACACATAGCCTGAACGTTAGACTTAATATAATGAAGATCGTACCTGGGAAGCAAATAGAAGATTATTTGATTGGAGATGAATTTAATTCTCATCCAAATTATCATCTATTCACTAATATATCTGATAATGAATATAAGTTGGGTCATATATTGATTAGAACTAATAAAAATGGAGGAATACATCTTATTTGTACATCAAAAGGGAATTTTCAGGATATAAATATTGGCATGACATTCTATGAAATTATTCAAAAAGGATATGAATTGTTATATGATGAATTTGATCAATTATTTTATTTAAACTCTCAAAAAGGCCTTTGTATAGAAAAGAAATATGAAAATTTGAGATTTGAAGAATTATTAAACTCTAAAATAGAATATCTAACAGTATTTGATACCACCTCTGATTATGAATCTTGGGAGCTTATTTCATCAGATTTTGATTTGATCAATAAGAAAAACATTAATAAACATGTCAGACAAAATACCAGCTTTGAAAATTTCGTAGATGATAAAATAAATGATTTTAAGAATAAATATTAAAATTACTAAGCAATCGAGTGTCCGATAGGCCTATACTTGAATGCAGTGTTGACAAGTCCGGTGTTGGAAAATGTTACTATGGGTAAATCGACGAAAGTGTAGAGGGTATTAGCTGGTTTTTCTCTCTGTCTTACTCTTTAATTTAATGATAACCCGGCTTTCTGGTTCAATAACTTCTACTTCCTAAACCACAATCAGTGTCTTTTTATGGTTTTTAGTTTCCTTTGGACATAGTGATCCCCTACGTCCGATGGCGTTACTTTGATTATTGGGTTAATAGGCTGGTCTTCCAGTGTTTTGGTGGTCCTCGTCAACCAAAAACAGCTACGGTAACCAGGTGACCTGATTTACAATACAGGCAGAGTTTATGCTGTATACTTTCTTGTCTTAATGGTATAACAACTACTCCA
This sequence comes from Marinigracilibium pacificum, assembly GCF_012926615.1. Lineage (GTDB taxonomy): Bacteria > Bacteroidota > Bacteroidia > Cytophagales > Cyclobacteriaceae > Mangrovivirga > Mangrovivirga pacifica. Next base: position 1,736 of record NZ_JABBNU010000019.1, read on the forward strand.
ATTTGCTCATCAATTATCTGCTTACACTGCTTTTTTAAACTACTACTTAGTATCCCATAATGCCGCATACGCGTAAACCCTTTTGGCAATACATGCAAGGCATACCGACGAATAAACTCCCGATCCGTTAATCTGAGTACAACCTTTTGACCTCCCTTGCGGTAATCCTTAGCAACAAAACATACCTCATTGTTTTGATAAGATAATATGCGGGCATTACTGATCGCTATCTTATGTGTATATCTACCCAGATACTCTATTACCTGCTTTGCTCCACCTCATAAAGATAAAGTCATTACAAATTAAATTATACGGATTTATTTATTATATTTGTACGTATATAATAAAGCTTATGGATACAAAATTGACATTAAAGCTTAATCAAAAGGTTATTGAGAAAGCCAAAAAATATGCTTCCAACAAAAAAATGAGTCTATCACGACTTATTGAAGCGTATTTACAATCTTTGACTACGGAAAATGAAACTACTGAATTTGAGATTTCGCCATTTGTGAAAAGCATCTCAACAGGAAAAGAAATACCTTCTGATTTGGACCTTAAAAAAGATTATTCTGATCATCTAATGGAGAAGTATAAATGAGAAAAAGGATTTTTCTTGACACTAATATTATGTTGGACTTTTTAGGAGAACGAAAACCTTTTTATGAGCCGATTGCTAAAATTGCAACTTTAGCAGAAAAAGGAAAGTTAACAATTATTGTTTCTCCTATTTCATTTGCAACGGTAAACTATTTTCTTGCAAAATTCGAGAGCTCAAAAATTGCGAGAGAAAAACTTAGGAAATTCAAAATAATCAGCAAAATATGTTCTTTAGACGAGCATACAATTGAAAAGGGGCTTAATTCATCTTTTAACGATTTTGAAGATGCTTTACAGTATTTCAGTGCTACAGAATCAGAATGCGATATAATAATATCAAGAAATGGAAAGGATTTTAAAAAGTCTTTGTTACCTGTAATGACAGCGGACGAGTTTTTAAAATCTTTAAATACAACATAATAATATCCAATCGAGGTACTGTCTTTAAATGCAACTAGAAACATATAATTATTTTAATATTTTGAATTCTAATGAGGGCTTCTAAAATTTCAATTATTAGACGGACATCTTGATTACCTCCCTTTATCGATAGCATAACTTCAGACTTCTTATGAAATGAAGGGATTGCATCCCGGTCAATAAAGAAGTAAGCCCAATGATATCCCCCCTCAGTGGCATCCTGCGATTAGCAAAATGAGTTACTTCCATCAACTGCCATTTCTAAAATACATTATCCGGTTACATTCGTTTACAAACGGGTATTTATTAATAAAATGTTTGATTTTGATCAATCAGGAGCTATTTTAGAATTTTTAAAGGAAATTATTAACTAAAAGGACAACGAAGTTATAACGGAAATAAGAGCAATAGAGTCGCGCTTATCTGCTCGTTGTAAGCAATTAGAGGAACTATGAAGAGAAATTTTTTAATATTATTAATCTCACTATTAATTATTACCTGTTCAAAACCTAGTAAGCAAAACATCAAAACTTCAGAAACTAGGATTGATAGTGTAAATGAAACTACCATCATTTCAAATCCGGAAAAAACAGCAGCTGAATCGATCAAATTACCAGATTCTATAGTAGAATTATATTCTGGATATTGGTTAAACAATGATTTTTTAACACAAATAGAAATAAACAAGTCAGTCTTTGATTCGAAAGAATATGATGGAGAATTATTTGGGTTTGAATTGGATAAAACGGGACTAAAAACAGGTGAAACAAAAGTTTATGGATTTACTTCACATGAAGGTGGATATGTTATTCCGATAAGATGGATTGATGAATTCAGATGCTTTACTTCAACTGGGTTTGAAGATGAGATAAGTAGTATAAAAATGGATGTAGTGATTGACTCTACTAATATTATAGAATTTCAATTTGAAGATGGTACTTCGGAATTCTATCGAAAAGTTTCTGATCAAGACTCAGAATTAAGAAAAATTCTTTTTAAGGGTATTTATGAAGATAGTCTTGCTAATAAATATTCATTCAATACAGACGGTGATATTTCTGGTTTTGGAGGAAAAAATCATTACACTGTATTATATGATTTTGGTGAAGGATTGTATTATGATGTTATATTCATTAGTGAAAATGGAAATCAAGCCAATGAGGACCTTTACCATTATCGAATCAATCAGGATTCCCTATTGCTTTATGAAATTAAAGGGGAAGTTCCAGAATATAAAATTGGTGAATTAAAATATAAACTAGTCAAAAGTAAAAGCTTACAACAATAGCTAAGAGTCATCCCCTACCCCAAGGGAAGGGGTTCGCCGCTTATCTGCTCGTTGGAGTGAAATAATAAAGACAATTTTTTACTATGAAAAAAAGAGAATTAAAGAATTTAGCATTAATCAAGATTCAGGAGGGAAAATCTCGCCAAGAGACATTAGAATCAATTAAGAATCAAACTCAATTACCAGCAAAGGATATAGCTAATATATTGAAGTATATCCCACCTTTGAATACAAGAGATAAACATAAAACTTTAAACTATATACTACTCTTTATTCTATTGATGACTGCACTTTTTAAAATGTTTGCTGGTATACCTTTGGTTTTGCAAAATGGATTAAAATGGTTTCCTATATTACTTTTGTTACCTACAATAAACTTGATTATGGCATATGGTGTGTTAAAGTTTAAAGGTGAATTCTATAGACTAATAATGGTTCTAACAGCATTAAGTGTTGTACGATCTCTGGGCAAAATTAATTTGTCAGACATATATGATATAATGGATTTATTAATAGCTGGAATTGTTATTGGTCTTAGTTACTTTTTAAACAAAAAATTTACAGCTGAAGTCAAGTCAGAACGAGAAAATTATATCGATGAAAATGGTGAAAACTCAAGTAGAATGACTATCAAATTTAAAGATTAAACATCACCACAACAATACCTAAGCATCATACCCCGCCCCAGGGAGAGGGGTTCGCCGCTTGGCCTCAACGTTGGTAGTCATTAAGAAATAGTTTAAACGAGTATAATAGATAATAATGTCAATAATTTTTAAAATTATAATTACTATTCTCAATTGTGCTCTATTATTTTTAACAATTGTCTCCTTTTCAACTTATAGAGGAATCCCAAGTTTAGGAGACTTGATAATTTTATATTCATTTTTTGGATTTATTCTCTTCAATAGCATTAGAATTATATGTTTAAACCAACTAGGGCTTAAATCAATAACTAACTATCTTCCATTCTTAACTTCAATATTTCTGATATCGTATATGTTTGCTCCAACTCGGTCATCAATGGTCTTAAGTTTAATGGTTATAGGTATTATAATACAAGTCTATATATTATTAGATAGTTGGTTTCCAAAAAATAAAATAAGGATTGAGTTGAATAAAATCTGGAATAGGATAAAAATTGAAATAAATATTTTTTGAGATGAAATTTTAGATAAAAATTAAATCAGGTGCTTGAATTATTTAAAACCTTGAAAAAAGACTACCAACATTCACAATAAACGCATTTTTATGCCACGAGGGACAAAAAACTGCGCCATAATGCAGACGTTACCTTTCATAATGCAGCAAATGAGAATATCACTTTTAATTATTATATCCTTCATCTCCCTTTCAATTAAAGGACAAGGCTTTCATGATCGTCATCCAGAACTATCAAAGTTTGCTAAAAATATTGATAGTCA
>NZ_JABBNU010000002.1 GCF_012926615.1 Marinigracilibium pacificum
GCAAATGTCCAGTGTTCGTTTGGTTCGATTACAGTATTTAGGTCTTTGTCTACATAACCGAAATAACCTCCGAAATTAAATGGGATAATGATATCATCACGGAGTTTGAAGTTTTTCACAATAGGTGATTCTGAGACAAAAGTAGAGTCGTTCATTGTATCGGTATTAACAGAGTCTTGTTTAGATTGGCAGGATGCCTGCATGAAAATTAATATGCCGAATAAAAAAATAAATCTGACAGTCATAGTTGTTTTTGGTCAAAGCTCAAAAATATCAAAAGGAAGGTTGAATTCAAAAAGGAAAATGTTATGTTCTTTAATTGAATTTTATGTTAAGGGATTTTGATTATATAATATCAACAATTTATTAAGATAAAACCCTAAAGTGTGCTGTTCAGATATCAATTTTAGGTGTCATTTTTTATGGTCTATATATTAAATGACAAAAGAGTGTTTTTAAAATCTTTCAATCTAATTAGTTTTTTATATTATATTTTTCAATGTTTTTGAGTTGACGATTAATTAACTTATTTTAAAATCAATTTTTTCAACCAATACTCAAAATTACCTGGATAATATATCTTGTTAAGGAAGATTGTTGAGGGTAATTCTTGATTTTCAGATTTAGGATAATTATATGTTTATGCACCAGTTTGAGGAAAGTCTGGATACTCATTCTCAAAAGAGAAATAATGATACTAAAAGTAAACTTCCGGCTAATATAAGTCAAGCCTTAAAGAACAATGCTCCGGCACCTGGGACAACCATGATTCAACGATTTGTCAAGAAGGGTGATGAGGGTAAAGGAAAAGGTGAAAAATCGAACAATTCTCCGATACAGACCAAGTTGCCAGCTGAAATTAAGTCGAATATGGAGGCTAATTTTGGTGTTGATTTTTCAAATGTTAAGATTTTTATTAATGATAAATCAGCAATTGAAATAGGAGCATTAGCATATACTCAGGGAGATGAAATACATTTTGCCCCTGGTCATTATAACCCTTACAGTCCTGAAGGAAAGAAATTACTAAGTCACGAGCTGACACATGTTGTTCAGCAAAGACAGGGGAGAGTTCAACCTGGTAAAAAACAAAATAAAGGCGGCTACTCAATTAACTCAGATCAGTTGCTTGAAAGAGAAGCGGATTTGATGAGTGAAAAAGTAGCTACAGGAAAAGGGGCTCCTCCGGCTATGTTTAAAGGTGCATCAGCTAATAGTATTCAGGCAAAATCCATCAATGAAGAATTAAAGGAATTCAGGAGTAAAGTTTACTCCAAGACAAATTTTTCACCTGCTACAGGAAAAGGGCTTTTTGATGTTAGTTTGAATCCTTCAAATGGCAGGTTAGAGATAAAAATAATAGTGAACTTTAATTTCGTGAATGGTACTTCAGCTGATTTTGCAGGATTATCAGGTCAATCAAAAAACTGGACTGAAACGGAAAAGAAATCGTGGAAGAATAAATTTATAACATTGATTGAAGGAAGGTGGGGAGGGAAATATCATTTTATTAACCCGAAACTTCCGGGAGTTACAGTATATACTGATGTAGAGATTGAAGAATCTACATCAAACTGGCATTATCAATTGAATGTAACTAAGATTCCTAAAAATGGATTCAAAGGGAGTAGTATATCACATTATACTGATTCATCCGGCAATGCTTTAAAGCAAAAGAATAAACATTATGGTACTTTGGATTCAGAAGATTTAAGCTTTATTAATAAAGGAGCATCTCAAATGCAGTCAGGGGCAATACATGAATTTGGACACATGATAGGGCTGGGAGATGAATATAATGATGGGAAAAGCGGAATTACCCATGCTGCAATGGTTCAAACAGCTTTAGGTCAGACTTTGACAGAAGGAACGACAAATGATATTATGTCTTCCGGAAACACAATTGAGAAGCAGCATTATGTGACATTTTTAGATGCTCTGCAAAAGGTTACTTCAGATAGTTCCTGGAAATTCAAGCCGTAATTAAATGGTGATTAAACTCTGGTCAGATTTTATAAGCTAAAATGTAAAAAAGATAAGTATGAAAATATTCTTAATGTTATTAATCGTAATTGCCAGCTTATCTTGTGTTCAGAATTCTGAGAATTCAAATAGTAAGGATTTAACAATTAATGAAATGAAAGAAAATGTTAATTCATGCTTTCCGGATGAGTTAGAGAGCTACATTGGAGGTAATACCATTTTTTTGTTTTCTATTATAGCAAAAGATACCGTGGACTATTTGGGTAACAAGGTCTACAAGGTTGATTCTGATTTTAATTTTACAAGAATTGAAAATAAAGAAACTCCGTCAAATGGATTGATTTTTAGCTCGGAGCAGGAAGAAACAATCGTGAAATTAGACTCTGGAAAATATAAAGAGTTTGAAGCGTACTTATCTGAATTGACAAATAAGTTGAAAGATGGAGTTTATAAAACTCCAGGAAATCTTGACATCAGTGGAGGTATTAATAAATATGTTTATCTGAATGCAGAAGGCAAGCAGATTCATGCTTGTTTTGAGCCAGAGTCAGATTCACTAGTTCATGAAATTGAATTCCAATTTGATAAGTTGTTTTAAATTAATGTTACTGCTTAAGTAGCTATTTTTCCATTTTTCTGGTACTCTCGGATTATCGCTTGTTCAAGATCTTCGAGCCATATTTCATTCTTACCTCTCGAATAAGCTTTTAATGTACAGTAGCGTATAACATTAGTTATAGCCCCACCTGCAAGTTCATATTTTCTTGCTATATCCCTGAAATTGATTGCCTCTTCCATGATAAAGTCTTCCGGGAAAGCTTTTTTCCATAGTTGAAATCTCATTTCTGAATCAGGCATTGGGAATAAAATTGTACTTTGGAACCTTCTTGAAAAAGCAGGGTCCATGTTGTTTTTTAAGTTAGATGCCAGAATTACCAGTCCGGGGAAATCTTCTATTCTTTGCAGCAAGTATGATACTTCTTGATTGGCATATCTGTCATTTGCACTGGAAGTTTGAGTACGTTTTCCAAATAATGAATCAGCTTCATCAAAAAACAATGCCCAGTGTTTGTTTTCAGCCATGTCAAACAGTTGCTTCAGGTTTTTTTCTGTTTCACCAACCCATTTTGAAACAATTAAGCTCAAGTCTACACGGTATACAGGAATGTTAAATTCATTTCCAATTAATGAAGCTGTCAATGTTTTTCCAGTTCCCGGAGGGCCATAAAATAAAGTTCGGTATCCTGGTTTAATTCTTTTTTTAAGGTCAGAGTGTTGCAATAGTTTGGTTCCGTGTTTCATCCACATCCTGAGTTCCTCAAGCGCTTCAAACGTTTCATGAGGAAGAACCAGGTCATCCCATTGCATTTGAGTGGTTATTCTTTTAGCAGGAAAGGATGAGCTATATTCCGGCACATAAGTTTCGCCCTTAATAATAGCAATTAATTCATCACTAGGGTAAAATTGCCCGGCAAGTCTGGGAGTTCCATTTTCTCCTGGTAGTAATTGAATTAAACCATATCGAAATAATGGACTATCAGGAGATAGAAAAGAGTGAACGTATTCTCTACCCAATGGATCTCTTCCACCTAAAAGGTAAAGTATAGTTTCGCCAGTAGGATAACAGATCTTGTTATCTCCCTTATTTACACCTCCTAAAACAGAAAAAACATATTCATCATTATTTTGAAGTATTCTTATCCCTTTGTATGCATCAGGATAATAATATGGAAGGATAGTTAGCGCAATGATAAATTGTTCATAATTATTCAATCCAAATTGAGTTGTGAACTTAGAATTTGAATCAGTGATAATGTTTTTAATAGATTCTTCGGGGATTCCATTGAAATTCCAGAATACATCTAAATTAACGGTTTTTTCTTGCGGGGAATAAAAAGAACTAAATACGTTGCCTATTGTCTTATATACCTCAAAAATTTGATTTATATCCATTTTAATCAACTCTATTCAAAAAAGTGTTTCAAATTAAATAAAATGTCGTGGAATTTTTTGGATAAAAATGAAAACTCTATATTAAAATTCATTTTTTTTCATCCAAAACAGGGGCTGTTGAAGAGTTGAATTTTTATTATGTCATTTTTGAATCAATCTAATAATAATGTCAATCATGCAACAAAAAGGCAAAGATCAGGATTTCATCAAAGCCAGTATCATATCCAAATAATACCTTATATGAAGTTCACAATAGAAAAATTACATTTAATATTTAACCTGATAATTGTTTGTTCGATTTTTCTTTCATGCATTGACAAAAAGAAGGAAATAATTGAACAAGAATTTAAAGGAAGTAATATAGAGTTTAGAGAATTAACATTGCCGGAAGTATTTCAACTTTCTCAAATTGAAAACAAGCTTAATTCAGCAGCAGCTATTTGCAATTGTGAGCCTATCAAACTAATCGAAAATGCCCAAAGTTGTCAAAACTCAATTAATATCCGTCAAAGTATATATATTGACAGTCTAATATATTTTGGAAGTCTTGAAAACTCAAATGAAGAGGAAAGAATTAATAATGAAATTAATTTATTGAAAGAAAAGTATTCTTTAGTAGGGGAAGCTCAAAAGCTTCTGTGGGAAATCGGTTTGAATCATTATAGTCAAAATACCCATGGTTTATTTGTGGTTGATATTAAAGAAAAAAATGAGACTTATATATGTAATTTAAATTTAGAGCTAGAGGAAGTAGAATATAAGTTATTATTAGATGAATGATTAAAATATAAAGATAGGTTGTGTATAGTATACCTTTTTTGCTAAAGTTATGAAAGTGAAGTGTTTTGGATGATTTCAATATTGATATTCTAAAAATTAATTCGATTGAAATCCAGCTTTTTCATTGTTGCCAGTGCTTTATTGATTTGATAGATAGTAACCCTGGACGTTTCCTTCTATGCTATTAGATCAATAATGTGCATTAAATCCATTTTGGTAGCTTGTGGTTGAAAAAATGAATCCAAATTAAATAAATAGTTTTTTCTGTTGAAGGAAATCTTTAAAAGTGATTTTGTAGCGTATATTATCACTAATAGAGGGGTTTGTAGTTTTTGAGGTTACTTCTTTTTGATTTTTTGGTTTGTGTTAAGCATATTAATTTCATAAAAAAGGCTGCGTTTTTAAGGCAGCCTTTTTAATTAATATTTTAAGTAATCATCTAAATGATAAATGTTATAAGTCTTCTGGTTTTGATTTTATTAATTCAATCTCTTTGTTAAGTTGAACTGAAGCTATCATGAAATACCTTCTTAATCTTAAATATACTCCGTCACTATATAATCCTTGTTTTAGAGTAAACTGCCCTATTACTTCTATTGAATTATCATTTTTCTTGTAATTCACCCTTATGAAAGCTTCATCAGTTTCAAGATTAAAGTCATCAGGGATATTTCCTACTTCATGTCCTTCAGGGATATTAATAATCGTTGAATATTCATAAGAAATAGGGTAAATAAAATCAACAGGGTAGTTTCTGTCTTTAGCTTCAAAAGGATTTTTCTGGATAGGGAAATTTAAAAATGGCTTTAGTTTTATTATATCTTTTTCTTTGGTTAAATGACCCTCTGCGGTTGAAGTGATAATATATGACATTCCTCTTTTGTCATAATTTATAGTTTCAACATTTGATATATTAGTCAAGCCTTTAGTTGCTAAACTCTCCTTTATTTTATCATTGTTGTTTTCAAATTCATGTTTTACTTCAAGAGCTTTATATAATGTATACTCTTTTGTTATAGATGTATTAATATTATTGTTTTCAACTTCTGGAGTTAGTTCAAGTTTTGTTTTATCCGTAGAAAGACCATTATGTTTGACAGATATCCAAAGAGGAGTATCCTCAGAAATAACCATTCCGTCTTCATTTATAGATTCTGGTGAGATTAAGTCATAAGGAAGATTTTTATCTGTTGCATCACAAAGAATTTTTAATTCATTGACATATATGATGACGTTGTTGAAGTTTTTTTCAAAAGGAAAATCTTTATTAATCTTACCATGATCACGCGTAGATATAATTACCGGATAAGATATAATGTCAGCTTCTCGAAATAGAGCTAGTAATAGCAAGTTTATATCAGCAGAGTTTCCTGATTTAGAATCTATTGTTTCTTTTGGTTTTTTACTTGCATAAAGAGAATTGTATGTCGTAGTGTAATTATCCTTAACATAATTAACTATTTGCTGAACCTTCTTTTTTGTATTTGACCCCTGCTCGATATTCAGGTTTTCAATTATTTCTCCAGCCTCTTTTTCAGCTTTCTTAATGTATTTTCCGAAGAAATCATCTTTCAATAACTTTTCATTCAGGTTTGGCCAAGTTGTCATAACATCCCACCAACCACCTTGAGGATTTTGTCTTTTAGATAACTGGAATGTTATTTTTTTAATATAATCTCCTGGAGAAGATAAATACTTATCCGGATTAAATGCAGGGACATTTTTAAGGCCGAATGTGTGGATCATATCTTTGAATAATAGGCCTTCACCAACATCCATTCCATAGATTAAACCATCTACAGCAACACCATGTTGTCTTTCTGAATGTGTTTGTTCCTGATTGTGAATATCAAAACTATTAATGGCTTGTGCATAATATACATATGAATAAAAAGGGACCAGAGCTGCAGTATATTGGCTGTATCTTGTAGGGTATTTGCTTTGAAACTCCCAAGATGGAAGGTTTTCCGGAAATGGAATTTCCTTTGTGTACTTTATTTCGTAAACAGATCCATTTTTTATTGAAGGTATTTCAAAAGACGTCTCTGTCCAATTATTATTGAGTTCTGTAACATTTAAACCATCTTTAGTAATACTTACTTTTGAAATTTCATTACCATCTAGATTGTAAGTGTTGACTTCAATATCTCTAACAATTTCTTTATTGCCTAATCCATCTTTATAACATATTATTCTAACTATGTTATCTACATTATCGTCATTTGTATAAACTTTTACACGTTTTTGTCTGGTGAATTCAATTTGATATCCATCTACCAAATCCACAAAATTTGTCATTCCGATATCATATAGAATTACTCTTTTTGCTTCTTTGAATTCCGGATCTTCTTGTGATTTAAGAATTGCTTTGTCTTCAATTTCGCCAAATTCAAATTTTCTATCCTGCGCAGACACGGATAATGTGAAAATGGAAATTAAACAAAGTAATGAAAAGAATGCTCTCATAATAAGTTTAGGTTTTGGTAAAAAATATTGGGTTTATTATGTCAATAAACAATAATAATATTAGTTTAAAGCGCAATAATCACGCCAAACTCCCAATAAGGTCTAGAGTTAAATTCGAGTATTAAATTATGAGATAAATATGGTTAAAAGAAATTTAGGTTGACTAATTATATTTTTATTATTTAAAATATGAATTACATATTAGTATTGAACGAATATGATTATCTAAATTATTATTTATATACTACCTCAAATAGCCAAAAGTTTAATTCAAGGAAGATACGAGGCTGGTTGATTTGTATACTAACGACATTTGCTGTTTTGTATATTTATTATAGCAATGACGGCTCTGATGTTATACTATTTTTTGTAGGAGGAATGGTGGTTGTCACAATTAGTTACCCATTTTATTTGAAGTGGCGTTACAGGTCTCATTTTAAAAGTCAAATAAGGGAAAAGTTAAGTGAAAGGCTAGGAGTAGATACAATATTGACTCTAGATGATGGACATATCAAGGTTACCAGTGAGCTTAATGATGTTAAAATTAGAGTTGCTAACATTATGGGAATATGTGAAATCAAACAAAATTTATTCATTAAATTAAAGGGTGGGGATGCATTAATTATACCAAAAGAGGACGTTTTGTTTGATGTCAATCATTTTAAAGATGCTTTAAAAAAAGAAATGAATAATGAAAAAATTGATGTTGACTGGGTAGTTGATGAAAAATGGAAATGGTGATTTCTATTAAAAAAAAAGAATATTTTAACCTTATGTCAACCTGATAATGTTTTAATTTGCTTCAAAATAAATATAATATAAATGGCTAAAGTAATCATTGAAAGTTTTAAGGAGTTTGAAGAGTATGTAGGGAAGGAAATTGGTGTTTCGGAATATATTCAGGTAACACAGGAACAGATTAACCAGTTTGCAGACGCAACACTTGATCATCAATGGATTCACTTGGATCAAGAAAGGGCAAAAACGGAAAGCCCGTTTAAAACTACAGTTGCTCATGGCTTTTTAACATTGTCTTTGGTGCCTCACCTTTGGCATCAAATAGCCGAAATTAGAAATATCAAAATGCTTGTAAATTATGGGATTGAAAAATTCCGATTCGGTGCTCCGGTATTGTCAGGAGATGAAGTTCGTCTTAGAGTAAACCTTAAGAATATTTCTGATTTAAGAGGGATTTCTAAAACGGAGATGGATATAAAGATGGAAATAAAAGATAACCCTAAGGCTGCATTTACCGGGACTTTGGTTTTCTTATATCACTTCAAATAATCGTTTACTTCATGAATTGTAGATGAAGGTTATTATATTTAATGCTTATAAAACCAAAACATCTAATATTCATGAAGTATTTATCTTCTTTCATTGCTGTAATTCTATTATGGTCATGTGTAAATGATGGACCAAAAGACCCGGTTATACTTACCTTTAATACCTCAAATGAAATTCCTGTTTCAGGAAACGAAATCCTGATTGAAGGAACCAATTTTCAACTTATTGATAAGGCCGAGCTAAATGGTAACCAGTTATCAGTTGTTTCAAGGAATAATGAGCAAATAATATTTAAAATTGATAACGGAGTTGGCTCTGGTAACCTTGTAGTTTACTATACCCAGGAAGATCAACAGTTAGATAAAACATTTTTTATAAAAGTTTTAGACAATCAATTTTCTACAATTGACTTTAATATTTCAAATCCTAATATAGTAGAGTTTTATTCTGAGAATTTTGGGCTGGCCAATGCTAATGGAAAAATATATAAAACTACAGATGGTGGAGTAACCTGGGATATAATTCTTGATAGAATGGGTATAGATCCGGCAGTGCCTTTCAGGGCCGTTAATGAAAACTTTATTGTAGTAAGATTATATAATTCTCCAGATTTTATTGTGAGTAAAGATGGTGGTCAAACCTGGAATGAATTTGATTCGTTTTCAAGCGAATATCGAGTTGAAAACTATTTAGCTTTAGGTACTGATTCAGTTATTGCAATTACTTCAAATTCAGAGTTAGCAATAGGGAATGTATTCGTCTCTTCTAATTCTGGAAAGGATTTTACAAAGGTTAGCGAAATTGATATCGAATTGGCTAAAAGATTAAAGCCATTAGAAGTAATCGGTGATTTTGTATCTTTTTATAGGCCTGGATATTCAGTTATGCTTTATTCAGATGATTTTGGTCAGACGTGGAAAGAGGAAAACTTACTTGTGCCACTTGATTCATATAAGCCTGCTATTGATTTTTTTAATAGAGATTTATTTTATGCTTATAAGCTGCCATTAATTGGTGTTTCTGATCCAGGGTTTGTAAAAACAGAAGATGGAGGCAGTAACTGGTCTGTATTGTTCAATTTTGAAGACATGGAAGAATACGATGTTGTAGGGGTAAAGGCCTATGATAAGGATAATGTCGTTTTTGTAACCAAGGAAGGGGCTTATTATATAACCAATGATGGAGGGGTAACTTGGCGATTGTATTATTTGGATGCGTCCATTAGTACTCTTATATCCTTTAAAGGTCAATCGGCCTACTTCTGGCTTGGAGGGAAGATACTGAAAAAGACATTTGATATAAACTAATCTAAGAGCCGGATTTTATCCGGCTTTTTTGTTTTTATGTATTAATGTGTCGTTTTGAGCCAGAGTGTAATATAGATACATAAAACCTTATAAAGTAATGTGGTTTTTAGAGTTTTATTTTGCCCTAGTATTTTAAATTTAGTGTGATTATTGTTTTTAGTGGTTTTTATTATAATCAATAAAGCATGAATTTATGCATTTCATTATTTTTTAGGTTGTTTTTATACCGTGTAATCTTATTTTTTTAATTTTTGTATACCAATCTTTTATGTTTTATTCAAATATTTATATTTAATAATGTTAAATTAATATTTTAAGTGTTATTAAAATATGAAAACCTCTTATGGTTTGTTGATAAATATATAATTTCACCCCTTTTTTATTTAAATTCTATCATAATAGACTAATCAATTTTAGCTTATTTGAACTTTTTGTAAAAATTTATTGATAATTTTTTAATTCAGAATCATTCTCTACATTTGTTATAGATCAGAATTGATTATTTGGCTTAAGCTAAAAAATAGCAAATATTCTTTCATAAATCTGAAATCCGCGGTAGGGTTTGTGAAGGGTCTAACAAGAGATCAATTACCACTAATTAATTAAACAATGGAGAATTTAAGCTCAAATGATTCATTACTTCATAGTGATGTATTGCAAGATACTATTGGGGTAATGGCAGATAGTGTGATGGCTGCGTCCGGAGATGCGGCTACTACCGTGGAACCAGCAGTTGAAACTGTTATGGCATCAGCTCAGGAATTAGGTGATGTACTTTTAACTACCAACAACCTTTGGATGATTGTGGCTACAGCACTGGTGTTTTTAATGCACCTTGGTTTTGCTGGTGTTGAAGCAGGTTTTACACAGTCAAAAAACACTGTTAATATCTTATTTAAAAATACTTTGACTCCTGTTATAGGTATTTTAACGTTTGCACTGATGGGTTTTAACCTGATGTATCCGGGTTTTGAAACTCCGGGTTGGTTTGGCTTCTCAGGTTTCTGGATTGATAGTCCTGCGAATGGAATTACAGCTGAATATGCATCTGGTGGTTATACCTACTGGACAGACTTTTTGTTTCAGGCAATGTTTGCCGCTACTGCTGCAACAATAGTTTCGGGAGCTGTTGCTGAAAGAATTAAGCTTAGTGCTTATCTTATTTTTACAATTTTGTTTGTTGGCCTCGTGTACCCAATTATTGGTTCATGGAAATGGGGTGGAGGAGCTTTGGATGCTCTAGGTTTTTATGATTTTGCCGGTTCAACTTTAGTTCACTCTGTAGGTGGATGGGGCGCCTTAGCCGGTATTTTAGTGCTAGGCCCAAGAATAGGTAAATACATGAATGGAAAAGTAAATGATTTTCCTGGCTCAAGTGTTCCTTTGGCAACTATGGGTGTATTCTTGTTATGGTTCGGATGGTTCGGATTTAATGGTGGATCAGTACTTTCTGCAGACCCTGGGTTGGTGTCATATGTTTTAGTGACAACAAGTCTTGGTGCTTGTGCAGGTGCTATCGGCTCTTTTATCATGGCTCATATCGTATTTAAGCGAATGGATCTTGGAATGGTTTTAAATGGAGTACTTGCAGGTTTGGTGGCTGTTACAGCCGGAGCTGATGTGTTTAGTACTGCAGACGCAGTTATAGCTGGTTTTATTGGTGGCTTCCTTGTGGTGCTTTCAGCTGTTACTCTTGATAAGTTTAAGTTGGATGATGCTGTAGGTGCAGTATCTGTTCACTTAACAGTAGGTATCTGGGGTACTCTTGCTGTAGGAATCTTTGGTTCAAATGCTGACGGGGCAATGCCTTTCCTTCCTCAGCTTATTGGTGTAGGTGTTTGTGGAGCAGCAGCATTCAGTTGTGCTTCTATTATTTTCCTTGTGCTAAAATATACTATTGGTATCAGGGTTTCTGAAGAACATGAACGTGAGGGTCTTGACTCACATGAGCATGGAATCAGAGGCTATACGATTATCCTCGAATAATATCCTTTTAATTAATAAAAAGACCCAGCAGAGCTGCCACTCTGCCGGGCATTAAAACAAGTTGTTCTGCTGCAACAACAGAAAACTAATGTTCAATTCAAAGTACGTCTAAGTCGATGAAAAATGCAACTTTACTATTATTAACAATGTTCCTGGTTAATACTGCCATATTTGCCCAGGACACAGAGATTGTTGAAGAAATGAAATCTGCAGGATTGCAGATATCCGGTTCTGCCGATATTTATTATAAATATGACTTCTCAGGGGAATCAAATGTCCCAACAAGTTTCGCAGATGTTCAAAATTCAATAGCAATTGGTATGCTTGATATAGGGCTTTCTCATTCCACCGGAAAAGTCTCATTTGTAGGAGAATTTTCCTTTGGTCCAAGAAGCTTTAAGTCAATTCCTACTCTAGAAGATGGATCAGGAACAGACAGATATATAAATATTCAAAATCTGTATATGAGCTATGCACTTACAGATAAATTAACACTTACCGGTGGGTATATGGGTACTTTTGTAGGGTACGAGGTAATTTCACCAGCTGGCAATTTTAACTACAGCACATCATATTTATTTACTAACGGACCATTCCAGAATGCTGGTTTTAAAGCTGAATATGCTTTTTCAGATAAATTTAGTTTGATGGCGGGTATTTTTAATGACTGGAATGTTTATGAAGATAATAATGGTGTGACGGATTTTGGGGCTCAGCTTTATGTCTCTCCTGTTGAAGGGTGGGATGTTTATATTAACTATTTAAATGGCTCTCCATCGGGTTCGGTTCTTGATTTAACTACTGGTTTTCAGATTACCGATGCCTTTTATCTTGGAGCTAATGCTGCAACTTATTCAGCTGACGGAATTGATGCAGGTGGATATTCAGGTGTAGCACTTTATCCTCAATATTCATTTTCTGATAAGGTGTCTGTAGGGTACCGAGGTGAGTTTTTCTCTTTTAAAGAGTATGTCTCTGAAGGTGTTACAATCCCATCAGAAAGTGTATTCTCCAGCACCCTTACATTAAATTATTACAGTGGACCAATGACTTTCTTAACTGAAGTAAGGTTTGATAATGCTGAAAACGAGTGGTTTGTTGATGGTGATGTGGATCCATCCAAATCTGCCTCTCAATTATTATTTGCGGCCATTTATTCTTTTTAATACCAATTTTTGGATGTCGGAGATTTCTTTCTCCGACATCTTTATTTACTTATCTTAAACTTTCAAGCCATGTTGTCATTACTGTTAACTTCAATATTAATTCTTGGGTCCTGGACTAATGCCGACCGGTCTGGTGAAAATATGCTTTCTGATACTGTTTATATTCAGTCTGGCGATTCTATTTCTTTAGAAAGTAAATTCAAATCATTTCGAAAGAACAGGAATAAGGAATCTGACAACTTTAAAGTATTAGTTGCCGATTACGATTCTTCATATTTCAGTTTTATAGATGGTTATTTTCTTAAATCTCAAATCCTTGTAGGTAAAAGGGTTGTAGGGGCAATAAGATATCATGTGACCTTAACAAACAATAATGGAAAAGTGATTTTGTTGCTGGATAATCCGACTTTTCTACCTTATTCTAAAAACAGATTTGGTAAAATGGAGCCGGATTATGGTCGTGAAATGTCTTTGTCAATGCTAGAGTCTAGCAGAATGAATACTGATTTAATCGATGAAATAAAAGATTCTTACAATATAACCTCAGTCGAGTACCTTGAAAAAGTAAAGGCTATGATCTTAGGGGGTTAAGCCATATAATTATTCGTTTTCTAATTGGTTTTTATAATCATCCAGATTGCGTTTTATTTCCTCAGGTAGTTCAGGTTCTTGTATGTCTTTATATTCTTTGAGTTCATCATACATGATATCTGCAACAATTAGCCTGGCGGCATCTTTACTGTCAGAAGGAATTATATACCAGGGAGCGTGCTCTGTTGAAGTGTTGTTAATAGCCTCTTCAAAGCATTGCTGATAATTGTCCCAAAGCTTCCTTTCTTTTAAATCGTCAGGAGAGAATTTCCAGTTTTTCTCGCGTTTTTCAAGCCTTCGCAATAACCTGTCCTTTTGTTCTCGTTTTGACAGATGAAGGAAGAATTTGAAAATGATAGTGCCGTTTTGTGCAATATGCTTTTCGAAATTGTTAATCTGCTCAAATCTTTGATTCCAGAATTCATCGGTTATATCGTCAACTGAATTAATATGAGGGAGGTTTTCACCAAGAATATATTCAGGATGCACTCTTGTCACAATCACATTTTCGTAATGTGTTCTATTGAAAACAGAGAATTTTCCTCTTGCTGGTAATGCAATATAATGCCTCCATAGGTAATCGTGCTTTTTCTCCAGATCGGTAGGTGATTTAAAGCTATGAACAACCACGCCTCTGGAATTAAAGTCTTTAAACACTTCGCGGATAAGACTGTCTTTACCTGCTGTATCTATGCCTTGAAGACAAACTAATACTGAGTACTTTCCATGCGCATACAGGGTGTCTTGAAATTCCCCTAGTTTTTCTCTTGTGTCTTCAAGTTCTTTTTTCAGAGTCTCTTCATCTGTATCGAGAGTCTCTAGTGTTGCTATATCTTTTAAATTGATTTTTTCGCTTACTCTGAAGTCTTTACTTTTAATTTTTTTCATATTTAATGTCTTGATAGCTATTGAATATAAAAATAAATATCCGTATCCGTTATGCTTGTTGTAGAATAAAATAAAAAAATACCCTGACGAAACCGCCAGGGTAAAACCAAATTGAATCCTCTTATTTATTATACCGAATCAGTCTTTTTTCCAGTCAAGATTGATTTTAAGTTCAGCGTTGAATAGCCTGCCTATCATTGGCGAACCAACAAATTCTCTTTGTTCGGTGTTAAATAAATTAGTAACTGATGCTCCAAACTGAAATGTGTTGCTGATTTTATAACCTGCTGATACATCAACAGTAGTAAATCCGCCAAGTGGGCCATAGTTATATAGGAAACCAGGCTCTCTTGTGCCAGCACCATCAGCGGTAGCTTTTTGCTGACCAGAGATGAAGTCGTATTCTGGAACTATACGAATGTTTAGAGACGCAGAAAGTTTGTTGTTAAGTAAGTTAACTGCTGAGAAATTAAAGCTAGCTCTGTGGTTTGGAGCATTTAATGTTCTTAAAGATGCTCTTGTTTCAGGAGTCAGGCTTTCCAATGCAGGGTCATCTTCAAACTTTTCTTCATCAGTAATGTCAGAGTTAAAGTACATGTATTTAGCTGCTACGCTGAAGTTATTATTGATGAAATATGTTAATCCGATATCAGATCCATAAGATGAAACTTCACCATAGTTCAAGTAAGTGATATGCAGATTTCCGTATTCTGCAGGAATTTCAGTATCACCTTTTTTAATGATTTGCTCACCTGTAATATTTAAATCAGCAACGTTTACTGAGAATAACCTTACTGCCGGGCTTAGGAAGTCTCTACTTTTTGAGTACCAAGAAGTGAAATCAACTGCAAGTTTATCACCAAGTAGTCCTTTATATCCAAATTCAAAAGTATTTACTTTTTCAGGTTTTAATGGATCGATTGTTCTTTCTTCGCCATAAACAACTGATCCGTCAATTAGGCTTTGGGTAAATTCAACTGTAGTTAAACCTTCGCCGCTCCCGATGATTGCACCACCTGCAAAAGGGAATAAAAATTGCATGTACTGAATTGATGGAGCAGCGTATGCACGACTGTAGGTCAATCTGAAGTTTCCTCTTCCTGCTTTTGCAGTCATGGCTAGTCTAGGGCTAAATTGAAGGTCATAATATTCATGCTTGTCAACTCTGGCCGCTCCGACAAACTTGAAAATATCTCCTATAGGTTTTTCTAATTGAACAACCGCGCCATATTGACTGATTTTTATTGGACCATCGGTGTCATAAAGGTAAGTGCCTTCACTATCTGCAACATCTCTCTGGTAGTTTGCTCCTACTACGAAGTAAAAATCATCACCAAAAGTATTGTTGTACTGTACTTCAGCATTGAATCTCTGGCTTTTGTCAACGAAGCCCGGGAATCCTAACCCTCCTTCTTCAACAGGTAACAGTGATTTTCTTTTTGCTTCGGCTTCAGTTTCGCCACCTGCTAATAATGCATGGTAGTTATTAGTTCTTCCATTTATTTGGTAGGTGTAACCTGCATCATTCCAAGTGTTATATACAGTTGCATACCAGTGGTCTGATACAAGTCTTGCATTTAGGTATTTAAAGTTCCAACCATCGATTTGGTTTCTTCCAAGGTTGGTTACTCCAATATTTGAGCCTTCGCCATATCCATAGTCTAATATGATATCAGTTGAATTATTTAGCTCGTAATAAAGGGCAGCATTATATCTAAGGATTTCAAAGTCAAAGTCCGGATCCAGTTCAGGTTGAGCACCGGCAGTTGGAGTATAAACTGTGTCGATAAACTCGAAATCTTTTCCTTTTGTGTATTCAAAGTTTACTTTAAACGAAAGTGGACTTTCTCCAATTACCTGTGCGTGCCTTCCTCTTACTGAAAACTGGCTTTGATTACCGCCTCCTAGAACTAATGTAGTTCCTTCAGATGATCGAGGATCTTTAGTAATTGTATTTACAACACCAGCATGAGCATTAGGTCCGTAAAGTGCTGATGCCGGACCAACAATAACTTCCATTCGCTCGATATCTTCTTTTATTATTGTATTGTAAACACCTGCAGGAAGTCCAGTTCCTCCAGGTAGCATGCCGTTTCGGCCATCATTTAACTGTAGCATTCTAACGTTAAATGCAGAGTTGAATCCTCTGGCATTGATTCCAACGCCAAGTACACCTGATCGAACTACTTCAATTCCTTGAACTTTGTTAAGAAATTCACCAACATTGTATGTAGGCATTAAATCAAGATCATCTGAGTCAATTACTGAAATTGAAGCAGGTGCTTCAGTGATCTTTTCAGGTTTACGTGTTACAGAAACAACAACTTCATTCATTTGCTGAATAGATTGAGTCATGCTAATGGTTCCGATATTTGTGTCACTACCTCCATTTACATTTTTTGTAAAAGTTTCATAACCAATAAATGTGAACATTAACGAGACGTCGTTGTCGTCTGAGACTTTTATGGCAAATGTTCCATCCGGTTCTGTTACTACACCAGTTGTTGTGTTTTGGATGATAACATTTACGCCGACCATTCCCTGGCCATCTTCTTTATCGACAACCTTTCCGCTGACCGTATACTGGGCCAGAAGAGGCTGAAGGCCTGTTGCAATAAACAGGCATAATATGAGTAATTTGTTTTTCATGGTTTAATCGGGTTGAGTTTTCTGGATGTTATTTTAGTTTTTCAGTTTATAAAATTTATTATAAGGTTGTTAGTTAATTCTGGTTGTTCGAAATGCACAAAGTGTCCGGCCTGATCAATTAATTGAATGTTAACATCTTTGATTTGTTTCTGGGCATTAGATGCCAATGACTCAATAGTTTGATCTGGGTGCAGGTATTTGTTCGGGATTAGTTTGTCTTGTTTTCCATAGATTAAAAGAACAGGCTGACTCAATTCACTCAGTTTGTCAAAAACAGGTTCATTTACCATTCCTTTTATTCCCTGAGTAACTGTATGGCAGTAATTCATGAAATCAGGTGAATTTTTAATAGTCATCCGATCTTCATACATGAATTCTGCCTCTTCAGGCATTTCATAAAAATTTAGAGAAAGGTTTACTTTGTATTGCTCATCGCTTACTGCAGCTGTTTGCTCTGGAGTAATTGCTCTGAACATGTTTTTTTCAACCTCAGAAAATGTTTCAATACCAGCAGGTGCTGTGAGGATTAATGATTTAACTCTTTCTTTATTTTCTAGAGCCATATGCATTGCAATCTGGGCTCCCATGGAGTGTCCGGCGATGCTAAACTCATTAATGTTTAATGAGTCCATAAGAGCGAAAAGGTGCTCTTTATGAAACGTCATGTCAGCATTAAACTGTCCCTTAGAGGATTTTCCATATCCTGGAAGGTCAATGACAATGCAGCGGAAATGGTTTTGTAATTCTTTGATGTTTTTTTGCCAGGCTTTTGCATAACTGCCCATTCCATGAATAAATAATACTGGATGACCTTTGCCTAAGTCAGCATATGCTATTTCAATGCCGCTACCAACACTTTGTCTTTTCATCTCATAGGGGTATTCCAATTCCATAAAGGCATTTTGGGCATTAGTATTCATAATGCAAAAAATTAAAATTAATACTGTAGATATATTCTTTAGCTTTGTCAACTTCTTGGGTATTATTTTGCTGTGTATCGTTTTACTAATCTAATAGTGTGTTGTCGATACTAAATACCTATAAAAATTCTGTCGGGGTTGACTTTTGTGCTTTGCTTAATTAAAAAGTGCTAAATGTAAAAATTAAGCTAATTAATATATCTAAATTGTGGTGTTGACTATTGTAGTTTGGCTTCTGGTATTTTTTTTCTTAATTCTATTTTTAGTTCATCATAAAGGGATTGTTGTTTTTCAGGATAAAGACTTCTACTTAAAAAGCTACCAATAAAATTATTTAACTCATCAATTTCAATAATTTCGGTTTTATATTTTGATGCAGTAGAATACCATTGTATTACTGCCGAAGAATTAGTTTTTTTAAGATACTTTCTTTCCTTTTCAATCAAGTTGAGTTTTTGAGAGTACTGAAGGATTTTTTTATAGTCACCTTTTAGAAAAAGTGATCTGAAAAATACACTAAAGAACAAATGCCATCTATGTCTTAATATTTCATTTTTATGTGCCATCAAAAATATTTCAGCATGTTGTGCTGCTTCTTTATACTGACCATTTTTTAACAAGGCAGTAATGTATTGTGCTGTAAAACTAGTCTTGTGATGGAAGTTTGATGTTTTCTTTACATCAGGAAAAACATTCTGCATAAGAGTTAATGCTTCGTTAAGCTTCTCCATTTTTAATAGAACAGCAGTCAGATTATTTACATAATGTAAATGATCACTGTTTTTTTCACTGATGGACAGCCAGCCATATTTTTCAGCAAGATCTAACCTATTTGCTTTGGTATGGTATAGCAGTCGATTGCCATAATAATTGATTAATATTCTTCGACTGTAAAATTTCCCTGATGCAAGTACTGGATCGATCTCTTCAAATAATGCCTCCATTTTGTCTTGAAGGTTATAGTTGAAATAGAGAAAGATCAATCTTACCAATGCATAATAACGGTTCATGCCATCCATTAGTGGATCCCTGAAAATGGTTAGT
Source organism: Marinigracilibium pacificum (assembly GCF_012926615.1). Lineage (GTDB taxonomy): Bacteria > Bacteroidota > Bacteroidia > Cytophagales > Cyclobacteriaceae > Mangrovivirga > Mangrovivirga pacifica. The sequence continues at coordinate 19,021 of NZ_JABBNU010000002.1, forward strand.
AACCAGCTTTCCCACTGTTTAGACTCAATGTCATTGTATGTGTATTGTTGAATTATGTCATTTGTAGCTTTCTGAATCCTCATATAAACCATTCTACAATGATCATATTGAGATTTATATTTATTAATAAAATCTTCAATAATATGATATTCTTTATGCCTCATTCTAACCAGGAGGAAGTTCAAGAAATGTAGCCCGAGTTCGTACCGTTTCATGAAATAGTATTCATCCTGCTCTGTATTATTAATAATCTTGAGGAGCTGTTTTTCCTGATCGGGTGAAAGGTTGTCTTTCATCAGATTGTTTTCCAGATCAATTAAAAGGTTGAATTCGGCATCCACATCTGCCGAATTTAACCTTTCTTGCATCCATCGCATTATTCTGGAATACTTTCGTTTGTCGATATGAGTGCTGAATATATTGTTGTCAGCATTTTTGTTAACGTACTCATTGATTTGCCTGAGAATGGTCAGGTTTTCAAGGTCATCAAACTGCTGAACGTCCAATAGATACTGGATTTCATGAGGTAGCAGCCTGGATACGTATTCAATAAATTTTTTTAATTTCTGTTTTTTCATTTCGATCAACTTCCAAGATAATACAATCTCGATATTTTTCTGAAACGAAAAACCTGATTATTCCTGATAGGCTAATTGTTTTCTGTCAATTTTTCCTGTGTCATTTTTTGGGAGACAGTTTAGGAAGTTAAAATATCTGGGAACTTTGAATTTTGCCAGTCCTTCAAAACAAAAGGCCTTAATTTCCTCTTCAGTTAATATTTCATTGTCCTTTACCACGATATATGCCTTGCCAACTTCGCCCCATTTTGTATCTGAAACACCTATTACCGCTACTTCATTGACCTTTGGGTGTTCAAGAATTCTTTTTTCGACTTCTGCAGGATAGACATTTTCACCTCCGGAAATAAACATGTTTTTAATTCTGTCGACTACATATAAATATCCTTCCTCATCTTTTTTCAAGATATCTCCGGTTTTAAACCAGTTCTCAGAAAAAGCCTTTCTGGTAGCCTCCTTGTTTTTCCAATACCCTGGTGTGACTATCGGGCCGCTAATCCAGAGCTCTCCACTTTCAACTGGCCTTGCATCAGTTCCATCTTCTTTAACTAGCCTTGTGTTTACATAAAAGTTGGGGAATCCGATGCTTCCTCTTTTTCTAAGAGCATCTTCAGCTTCAAGTGAAGTAATATTTGGGCCGGCTTCGGTTAGGCCATATCCCTGTCGGATAGGAACTCCTCTGGATGCCCATTTTTCAATGGATTTGACAGGAAGGGCTTCACCTCCGACAATCATATATCTTAAATTGGAAAAATTTGTGGCTTGAAAGGAGTTTTCTTCCATCATCATTTTCACCATTGTCGGTACCGCCATGAATATTGATATCTTTTCTTCCTCCATTAATTCTAAAACTTTATTAGAATCAAATTTGGACATCAGAACGATTGTTCCTCCATAGTGCAGGATTGGTGTAGTTAAAACGTTCCACCCACCTGTGTGGAAAGGAGGCATGACCATTAAAGTAATGTCATCTGATGTGATTTTTAGTCTGATTGAAGTGTTGAGGCTATTCCAAAGCATCATTCCATGCGTATATATTGCTCCTTTTGGAAATCCTGTCGTTCCTGAGGTGTATAAAATGAAACAAGGATGTTCTAATTCAATAGGGATATTTTTGAATTCCCAGGCATCATTTAAACTGGAAGATACTAGTGATTTTAATTCATGCCATTTATAAAGGTGATTGGTATAACCTTCCGGGATTTGATCAAGAAGAGAAGAAAACTGCTCTTCAAAAATAATTAGTGCAGGGTCGCTATCTTTTATCAAAAATGAAATCTCTTTTGCTGAAAGGCGATAGTTTACAGGAACCAATATGATCCCGGTTTTTTGCGCTACACTAAAAAGAGGTATGTATTCGGAATAAAAACTTGAAAGAATTAAAATTCTATCTCCTTTTTGGATCCTTAGTTCTTCAACAAAATATCGAGCAAGAGCATTTGCCGCATTATTGATATCATTGTAGCTGTATGAGGTACCAGAGAAGGCTTCTTTTACAGCTACTTTATCAGGCTGATATCTGCTCCATTTTTGAAACCAATCTGTTATCATAAGTTTTTTTTCGATAGATGATAAAAAATAAACTTCCTGTTATCACTGACGAAACAATTGCTATTGCAGAAGGAATAGCCGGGTTTTTGACCGGAGCATCCATATACGGTGTCAGTTCAAGATAATAAATTGCAAAATGTACCAATATTGCTGTTACAGATGCTATTATCGGTGCAATCTTTGGAACATTCTTTAAGAACATACCGAAAATCACAGGAACGAACGCAGCAGAAAAATAAGCGTAAACTCCATTTTGAGCAAAAATTGCAACACTTAAATTTGGATTAATAAGTTGCTGATAGCTAAAAATGAAAGATATTATAGCTAATGCAATTATTACCCCTTTGTTTATAACCAGGTTTTGTTTGTCAGAAAATTGCTTGCCATTTCCGATTGTCGTCTTTATTCCTCCGATTAAATCAGCTGTGATTGTTGTAGAAAGAGCCTGAATTAGTCCTTCGAGGGTTGACATTCCTGCAGAGATTAATCCGAAGATTAATAATAAAACAATATAAGTAGGAAATTGACTGATAACATAGGTAGAAACCAGTGAGTCCGGAGCAATCGCTTCACCATTATATTCAAGGTCAGGAAATGTGATACGGGCATAAAGTCCAACGATAATTACCAGGAAGAAAATGGCTTGAACAATAGTGCCTGCAGTCAGGTATTTATTTACATCCTTGTCACTTTTTAATAACAGAGATTTTGTGAGAATGTGTGGTTGACAAATTACGGCTACACCCACAATGATCTGACAAAAAATTATTTCGAAGTAATCTCTGAATAGATAGCTTTCAGGGTTTAAAGGTTTGGCCAGAATTGGGTTTATAGCTTCCAGCCTCATGATAAATCCGCTGAACCCGTCATTAAAGAATTCATATCCTGAACCAATCAGTATCACAGCTACTATAAGCATAGAAAATGCCTGAAGGGTATTTGTGTATACCATTGCATTAGCACCACCAATCATCATATAGCTGAAAACTACAATTATAACCCCTAAAAGAACCCAGACTGGATCAGTATTTAGTGCTGCAGCGAGTACTTGAGTTATCCCCACACATATTAGTACAATAAAAGTTATTAAGAGTAGTGACAGAAATGCAAAAAACAGGTTGTATCCTTTGCTGTTGTACCTTTTTCCAATCCATTGAGCCAGGCTTATTGCTGAAACTTTAGATCCGAATTTTCTGAATTTTTTGGATAAGATGATTAATGAAATAATAGCGGCTATTGGAAGCACAAGCCCGTATGAAATGAACCCGCTGATTCCATATTTGCCAATTAATCCGGGATTAATGATAAACGTTGCCGCACTCGTTGTTGAAGCAGCAAGTGATAAACCAACAAATGCAGGTGAAAACTGAAAGTTTCCCAATGCATAATCGTTGATACTTTTTGTTTTACCAGATCCTTTGAAGATTAGAAAGCCGACAAATAGCCCGTAGCATAGAAGTAAGATTATAGTTAATACAGATAATTCCATAGGCCTATAATTTAAATGCTGCAGCAGCAAAAGCTAAACCACCACCAGATCCGATAAAAAATACAATGTCACCTTTTTTTACATTACCATTTCTTACAGCTTCATCCAAAGCCATAGGAATCGCCGCAGACCCAGTGTAGCCATACTTATCCATAATGTAATATGCTCTATCATGTGGAAGATTCAAATTGTCAAGCATTTGATGGATACTGCTAATGTTTATCTGGGTCATGAAAAACATCTTCACATCCTCTGGTGACAGATTGTTTTCATCCATTAACCGTTGAGCCATTTCCGTCCAGTTTGTAGGATTTAATTCTTTAGGGAATTTTTTTACAAACTGAAGCTGGTGTGTTTTTTGAGTAATTACATCTGATGTTACTGGTTGTCTGGCTCCTCCAGAATAGATTCCCATCCAGTCATGATACTCGCCACAGGTAAATTGATGAGCACTTAAAAACCCTTTGTTTTCTGTAGTTGACTGAAGAACAACTGCTCCGGCGCCATCTGCAAAAAGGGTTACTGTTTTTTTGTCCTCTTTATTAAGGTGCTTACTCATTGCATAGGCTCCAATGACGAGGATGTTGTTATATTGTTTATCAGCTTTAATGTATTTCGAAGCGGTGTCAAGAGCAGTAACAAAACCTGCGCAAGCAGTATTTAAGTCAAAAGTCCCAGCTCTGGTTGCCCCTATACGATGCTGCACAACTGATGCAGTTGAAGGGGAAATATACTCAGGAGTATCAGTAGACACAATAATCATGTCTAGTTCTGGTGCTGATATACCAGCAGCCGCTAGAGCCGCTAGAGCCGCGTTTTCACATAGGTCAGCTGTAGATTCATTTTCTTTACACCAATGTCTTTCTCTGATAGTCAGGTTTTCAACCAGCCAGGTATCTACATCTTCACCCAGCTTTTCATTAAAATATTGATTAGTTATAGTCAGCTCAGGTACATAAGACCCCGTGCCGACAATAAATGCGTTTCTCATGGTTGTTGGGTTTACAGGGTTAATGCGCCATCTACACTTATTGTAGTTCCGCTAATAAAAGAAGCTTCATCTGAAGAAAGAAAAGCATAAGTGCTGGCAATTTCTTCAGGTTTCCCAAATCGTCCCAGAGGAGTTTTTTCATTGATCATATCAATGACTTTTTGTGGGATTGTATCGATCATTTCAGTAGCAATAAAGCCCGGGGCCACGGCATTGACAGTTATACCTTTTCTACCAAGCTCTCTTGCCCATGTTTTGGTCATTCCAATAACACCTGATTTAGTAGCAACATAATTTGTTTGTCCGAAATTACCATAAAGACCTACAATTGATGAAGCATTTATAATTCTTCCAGATCTTTGTTCGATCATATATTTACTAACAGCCTTTGTGCAGTAGAATACCCCATTTAGGTTTACGTTAATGACATTATTCCACTGTTCTTCTGTGATTTTGGATAGGGTAGCATCTTGAGTAATTCCAGCATTATTAATTAGGATGTCTATTTTCCCAAAATCTTCAAAAACCTGCTGGGCGGCATTTTCAACGGCATTTAAATCAGTAATATTTACTTTGTAGAACTTTACTTTGGCTCCTGATTCTGACAATTCATTTACTGCTGAATTTCCTTTTTCTTCCTGGATATCCCATATAGCAATTTGAGCCCCTTCAGAAATAAATTTTTTTGCAGTAGCAAAGCCTATTCCAGCGGCTCCTCCTGTTATAATAGCAACTTTATTTTTGAGTTTCATGTTATAATTTTGGTTAGACCTCTAATATCAAGATTGAAATATCAGATGTCTAACCAGGAAACATAAAAATGGAGTTGACTTTTATGTTTTTATGATCTTAAAAATGCGTATTAAGTACTATATGAATGTTTTTGGTGGGTTGACTTTTATTTAGTAGGGTACCATTTTTTTACAAAATTCGCTGCATTATGATAACATATATTGTCAACTACCTTTATTGCCATTTCTCTGGAATTAAGTCCGTAGATTGACCCGCCGTTACTTATTCGTTCATTATCAATTGCATCGATCAAATCAGCCTTAAAATTTTTGTATTCAATGGCAGTTGGGTATTCATTTACAGGGTCAATAAATCCTTCATAATCAGACCCCAGGCTGATTCTGTCCCAAATCAATGATTTGTCTTTTGTAAAAGTTTTGCTCGAGTTAAATATAACGTCAACTACTGCCTTAATATTGAGCCAGAGACTCGTGATTGTGTTCCTTCCTCCAGTCTCTTTTTGTTTTTTAGGTACACCGACAATTCGCTGATCAAATGATAACCCAAACAAACCCTCAGTTTCAAAAATCATTTCGATATCCTCATCACATACATTGATATTCCATGCGTAATATTTATCATCTACAAAATAATCGTCAGTTTCTTTCTTTTGATTTTCAATCAGTTCTTTTAAAGTCTTTCGGCCACTATATCCACAGTGACTGGCTATTACCGGAATCTGGTCGTTTTTATTTAAACATTCCTTTACAATTTCGTAGTAATACTCCCTGCTTTTGGCAGCCATATGCTTTACATCAATCAAAATTCTGTATCCTTCTGAAGGGGCTGGATTACAGCTCTCATCGATTGATAATAACTTTCTTAACAGTACCTTTCCATCTTCGTTAAACTTCTCATTTAGATTTTTGGATTGGTCTATAAGTTTTTCAGAAATCTTAGGAAAGCTATGCGCATGTCCACAAAGCTTATTGTCAAAATGGTGTGCGAATGTTATGAAGAATATAGGGTGAATCCATTCTTTCTTGACATGATCAACATTTTTCTTCCACTGTTCGAGATCACCCTCATCAGTCCCTAAAGAATGCATTCCTTCAATAGTAAGGACCATTGTGATTTTATCTTCAGTAATAAACTGATTCAGCTCATTTTTATTTTTTGGGATAGCATATGTGGCTTCCGCATCGAGCAGCTCCGAATATTTATTTCTTCTTTTTCTTCTGCTTTCAAAAACAGATCGAATGATTCCGGGAAAATGGATGTGATTTCTGGTCTTTATGTTGTCCTTTGAAATTACAAACTTATATTCTTCATTAAGACTCTTCCAATATTTATAGTCGTTCGACTGAATATAATTAATTACCGGGAAGGGTAGCCTCATTACAAATGCCTGAAGAATATCTCTTAAAGGCAAGTGATGGTGAGAAGCAAATGAAATTAAAGCAGATTTGATGTCTGTATGTTTCTTATGAAAGAATGTAGATTTGAAAAAACCTTTCTCTATTGGATATAAACTATTAAAGGTTAGTCTAACATTTCCATTCCATAATTTGACTGGATCTGCCTGCCCATATGCTGAAGCCATCCGGGCCTTATTTCTGGCTTTCATATTTGAAGCAACAACAGTCCATGGGTTGTAATGACCTTTGCGTTTATGTTTTTCTTGCCAAAACCAAAGCCAGAGATAGGTTCTTGAGTGATTGTGATTATGTAGGTCTGAGAACATAATAATTAAAATTCATCGGCAAACGCAGATATGTTGCCATTTAAAACTTCTATTATATCAGCGACTACAGTATCACTTTTTACATAATACCAGTGATGAATTAATTTTTCATCAGTACCATTGAAAATATCAAGGAACCATTTTTTTTCATCTTCGATGTAGGTAACATTTGATTGATAAACATCATCAGGAATTTCTATAGTGTCTTTAATTCCCCAGATCCCTAATCTGTTAAATGCATTTTTGGTCGTTTCTGAAACCATTAGTGCTTTATCTTCACGATGATAATAAATATGTATTCTGGAACATAAATCTATCAGCTTATACATTGGTTTGGGCTTTGTAAATGAATCATAATCAATATCTGCTCCAGCGAGAATTCCCTCTTCAAACAGGTTAGTAAAGGCTTTGTTCTCTCTTTCCAGATGGTCGATCATTGATTCAAGTACTTTGTTGCCCATGCTATGAGCGAGGAGGTTGATTTTTGCTTTGCACAACTCTTTGCGTTCGTCTCTAATGATTATTTTGAAATAATCTCTAAGTTTCATGTATGATCTTGCCAATGCATAACCGGATAGTTGAGCATCCCGGGCATCATCTCTGTATGTCAGGAGGTTTCGGCGGGATGGCCAGGTAAACATTACAATATGTTTTATCGGGCTGTTTTCCGGTTTTACATATTTATTATGAAGTTCAGACATCGTTCCGAGTGCAGCTTCGAGGTCATTTTTATAGCCATGAATAAAGAATAGAATTTGATTTTTTTCGTCTTTTTCAGACCGTTGTTTAACTCTCAGGCTTTCGAAAAGCTTATAAGAGGACAACTTTTTGGCAGATTTTAAACTTTCCTCAAGAGTGTTTTCTCTTTGCTCATCGTATGGCAGATCAGGATAAATGTTGATCTTAAATTCTTTAAGCTTATTGTTTTTTTTGGTGTCATCAAATGATACCTCTCCAAATCTTAAATCATCTCCTGCTGTTTCTCTTCCGGTACAATTTATATACTCACCATTACCTACAGGAACAAATTCTTTACCCTCAATATTGGTGATTTGTCTATTGGTTATTATGAAATGTGTAGCTTGGGGCATAATGGAATGTTTTTTTTAGTGGTAATTATAAGTAATGTTTATTATAATATAATAATTATTCGAATGTTTTCCAACCACCGCCCAATGCTCTGTATAATCTGGAATAGGCCGAAAGAAGTTGCCTTAAAGTTCCGGCCAGGTTTTGTTGAGATTCAAAATACTGACGTTGAGACTCGAGGTATTCCAGATAACTTGTTTGCCCTTGATCATATCGGTTTTGTGATAGCATTTGCGCACTTTTAGCGGCTGTAACATGATCTTGTCTTGCTACTAGTTCTCTCTTAAGAGTAATTATTTCAATGTAAGCATCTTCAACATCTCTGAATGCATTAAGCATGGTCAGTTCATAATTGTAGACTGATTGTTCCCTTTTACTTTTTTCTGAGTCTGCAATTCTTTTTAGCCTGTTCCAGTTAAATAATGGGCCTAGAATTGAGCCTCCGATACTCCAAACCATTGTACCATTACTGAAACTGAGTGGGTCTGCCATTGCGTAACCTATAGCTCCGTTTAAGCTTAATGTTGGTAAGCGATTTCCTTGAGCATAGCCAACGAGTGCATTCTGGATGACGACCTCAAGTTCTGCTACCATTACATCAGGCCTTCTGGTAAGCAGGTCAATAGGAAGTACCTCCGGAAAATTCATTGTCGTATCCATGGAGTACAGGTCTGAATCAGTGCTTATTTTTCTGGGGTTGCTACCCGTTAATGTACTCAGGAAGTTTTCAGTTTTGATTATTTCTCGTTCTAAAAGAGGGATAGAGCTTGCTGCAATTGCACGTTGAATCTGTGCCTGGTTAAGATCAATAGCTGGAATTATTCCTTTATCAAACCTGGCCTGAATAATGTAAAGCATGCTATCTCTAAGAACCAATGTTTGATTGGATATTTCCAGTCTCTTTTTTAGCTCAAGCAATTGGAAATACGAGTCTGCAACAGTAGTCATTAAACTTAGCTGAACTGACCGGTATCCGTATTCAGTTGCAAGTATTTGTGCTTTGGCTGCTTCAGTTAATCTTCTGTATTTTCCCCAGAAATCAAGTTCCCAATTCATAAAGCCCGTACCGTAGGCAAAATTTTGTGTTGTACCGACATTACCATTAATAAAATTGCCTCTAGATATATTGGCTTCATATCCGAAGTAAGGCAATAAATTTGATCTTTGTATTACCAGGTTAAATTGTGCTTGAGTAATATTTTCTGCTGCTATTTTCAGGTTTTGATTGTTGTTTATCGCTTCCAATACCAGGGTGTCGAGTACTGGGTCTTTAAACATTGAAAACCAGTTCAAGTCAAGAAGTGAGTCTGCAATTAATGAATCAGTGTTTACTTCAAATTCATTTGAGCTTAGAGTAGGCGATTTAGCTCTGAAATCTTCAGGAACCTTTACATCAATACCCTTGTAGTTTTGTCCAACTTTACAAGAAGTTAGGATAAGGAAAAGGATCGCTATGAAAACTAAAACTTTTCTCATTGATTGATTGAGTTTTCAGCTTTAGAGTTCTTTTCCCGGTTCTTTTCATAACCAGCCATTTTTCCTACCAACACAAAAAGAAGAGGATAGAGGAAGACTCCCAGCAAAGTTGCAATAGTCATTCCACCGAGTAGTGCCATTCCCATTACCTTTCTCGCTTCAGAGCCTGATCCACTAGCCATAAGTAATGGGAAGATTCCTAGTATAAATGAGAATGCAGTCATTAAAATAGGTCTGAAACGTAGTTTTGCAGCTTCTACAGCAGAATCAAATAGGGTTAACCCTTCATCAAACTTGATTTTAGCAAATTCGACAATCAAGATAGCGTTCTTGGCCGCCATTGCAATTAGCATGACTAGTGAAATCTGGGCGAATATGTTGAGTAGAAAAGATTCACTAAATAGCCTGGCAATGAACAAAAAGAGCATCGCACCAAATACCGCAAAAGGTGTTCCCAGTAAGATTGCAAAAGGCATGGACCAGCTTTCATATTGAGCAGCAAGAATAAGAAATACGAAAAACAGCGAAAATGCGAATATTATACCCAGCTGCCCTGAAGATTTTTTTTCCTGATAGCTCATAGCATTAAATGAATAGGTCATGTTTTCAGGTAAAACTTCGTTCGCTACTTCTTCAAGTGCGTTTAAGGCATCCAAAGAGCTAAATCCGGGTGCTGGCGCTCCGGTTACTTCTACTGCCCTATATAAGTTGAAACGATTGGTGTAATCCGGTCCCGATGATTGTTTTATATTAATAAATGTAGAAATAGGGACATTTTCACCACGATGATTTTTTACATAAAACAAATCCAGTCCTTTTTCATTCTGACGATATTCAGGTTCTGCTTGAACATAAGCTTTATATAGTCTTCCAAATCGATTAAAGTCATTTACATAAGCACCTCCCAGAAATGCACCTACTGTACTATAAATATCATTAAGATTAACACCTGCTTTTAAGATTTTTGGAGTGTTCAGCTCCATTGACCTTTGAGGAACTCCTGCCTGAAATGTAGTAAATGCTGATCCTATCTCTGGCCTTTGCTGGGCAGCCTGAATAAATGCATACGTATTTTTTGCCAGGTAAACAGGGTCTTTACCTTCCTTATCTTGTATCATAATGCTAAATCCTGATCCATTACCTAGTCCGGGTATTGCCGGAGGACCAAATGCAAATACCTGAGCTTCAGGAATAGTGGTTGCAAAAACCATATTAAGTTTTCTGACCATGGTATTTGCAACAATTTCCCTGTCATCCCAATTTTTTAGTTTGACAAATAGAAAGCCTGTATTTGGGATGAAAGATCCCGCAAGCATACTGAAACCTGTTGCAGTAGTAACATATTCCACATTTTCATTTTGCATTAGAATGCCCTCGACTTTTTTTGCCACATCATCTGAGCGCTGGAGTGAAGCTGCATTAGGCAATTGTATATTTACGAAGAAATACCCCTGGTCTTCTTCAGGAAGAAACCCTGAAGGAACCCTTGCCCCAACTAACCATGCCGCAAGACCTGTAATAAGAACATAGATGATTCCTCTTCTGAATTTCCCTGTAATAACTTTTGTGACACCTGTATATGAATCTGTTCCTTTATCAAACCATTTGTTGAACTTGTCGAAGAATTTGCTTAGTAGTCCTTTGCTTTCAGTTTTTGGCTTTAACAGTAAAGAACATAGAGCTGGGCTTAGTGATAGCGCATTGATAGAAGAAAATACTACAGATACAGCGATTGTGATAGCAAACTGTTGATATAAGCTGCCCGTAATTCCGGCCATTGCTGCTACAGGAATAAATACGGCAACCATAACCAGAGTTGTTGCAATAACCGGAGCGGTTACTTCTCTCATGGCTGCACTTGTGGCTTCTTTTGGAGCCATGCCATTGTCCATATTTACCTGAACAGCTTCAACAACGACTATTGCATCGTCTACAACTATCCCAATTGCTAAAACCAATCCTAGGAGGGAAAGGGTGTTTATTGTAAAACCTAGTAAAGGAAAAAGCATGAATGCAGCTACCAGAGATACGGGTATGGCCAATGTAGGAATTAAAGTAGCTCGCCAGTCTTGAATAAATATGAACACTACCAAAATCACAAGTGCAAGTGCAATTATCAATGTTTCGATTATTTCATTTATTCCGGCAACAATTGGTTCGGTAGCATCAAGCGAAACCGCATATTCAATACCTTCAGGGAAGTTTTTAGAAAGTGCTTCCATTGTCTGGTTTACATTTTCGACTAATTCTACAGCATTAGAACCAGGTGCTTGGTAGAGGGAGATTATTGAACATTCCTTTCCATTTAATCTGGTAAAAGCATTATATGATTCAGTTCCCAGTTCTACTCTTGCAATATCTTTGATTTTCACCTGGCTACCGTCCGCATGAGATCTTACAACAACTTCCTCAAATTCTCTTTCTGTTATTAGCCGGTCGGGTAATCTAACCGTATAGGTGAATTCTGTTCCTTTTGGAGCAGGTTCGGCACCAAATTTACCGCCTGGAACAATAACATTTTGTTGTCTGATAGCATTGGTGATTTCGGGTATTGTAATTCCAAGTTTTGCCAGAATGTCTGGTTTGACCCAGATTCGCATCGAATAATCACTCGCACCCATTACCTGAACCCGACCAATACCTTTTATTCTGGCTAGTTGATCCTGGACATTGATAATGCCATAGTTTCCAAGAAAATCCTGGTCATATCTACCATCAGGAGAGAAAAGTGTGATCAGCATTAATATGTTGGGCATGGATTTTTCAGTTTTTACACCAAGGCGCTTTACTTCTTCAGGAAGTTTTGGTGTTGCCGCAGAAGTTCGGGTCTGAGTAAAAACTGTGTTCATATCGGGGTCAGTACCAAGGTCAAAAGTTATTTCGAGGCTCATAGTCCCATCATTGGCATTGGTTGACTTCATGTATAGCATGTTTTCAACGCCATTGACTTGCTGTTCAAGTGGTGCTGCTACTGATTGTTCTACGCTAATTGAGTTTGCCCCTGTGAATGCTGTACTTACTCGTACAACAGGCGGAGTGATGTTTGGGTACTGTTCAATGGGTAAACCTAAAAGTGAAACACCCCCGATTATAACCATGAAGATTGCAATAACAATTGCAACAATAGGTCTTCTGACAAAAAAGATATTGTTATCGAGGTTGTCCATAAATAGTTAATTTGATTTTACCTTAGACTCAAATGTCATTATCTTGGGGCTTATAGTCATTCCATCAGATACCTTTTGAATACCATCCAAAACAATCTTGTCACCTTTTTTTAAGCCTGACTTAACAACAAAATAATCTCTGTATGGTGCAAGGATTTCGATTTGCTGCTGTGTAACAGTGTTGTCGGGGTTCAATTTCCATACAGAAAAACGACCTTGAAGTTCTGAAACTGTACGCTGAGGTATTAATAAAGCATTACTTTGTGACGTAACTGTAGCTCTGATTTTTGCAAATTGACCGGGTCTTATAACTCGATTTGGATTGGGGAATGCAGCCTGAATTAATATTGCTCCGGTCGATGCATCAACCTCTCTGTTAATGAAATTAACTTCCCCTTTATAAGGGAAGATGGAACCATCAGCCAAAACCAATTGTAATGGAACTTTTGCTTTTGACCTTTTCTGGTTATTTTTTTCTAGTTCATAAATAATCTTAAGGTAGTCACTTTCGGTAAGGAAAAATTCAACGTGAATTGTATCAATTTTTGATACAGTATTCAAGTTTGTGGACCCAGGTGAATTACCAATAAATTCTCCCTCTTTAGCATTTGTTTTTCCAATGATACCGTCAATTGGTGATGTTATTTTTGTGTAGCCAAGGTTTATTTCTTCCATGTTTACCTTTGCTTTTACTGCATTAAGATTTGATTGTGCAGCATCTTTAGAAGCAATAGCAGCATCTAGTTCTTTCTTACTTACTGCATCCATATCAGCAAGTGGTTGAATACGTTCAAGGTCATTTTCTGCTTTTACGAGCATTGTACGAGCAGCAGCAAGTTCACTTTGAGCTCCAATAAGTGATTCTTTGAATGGTTGAGCGTCTATTGTATAAAGTAATTGTCCTTTTTTAACTGGAAAACCTTCCTTGAAATGTATGCCATCAAGGAATCCTGATACTCGCGATCGAATAGGGATATCTTTTTTACCATATACCTGACCAACAAATTCCTGTTCAAGATTAACTGAATCAGAAGAAACTTCTATCACAGGGATTTCCAAAATCATTTGTTGTGGAGGAGGTTTCTTAGTACAGGAAGTCAGAAATATTATCGCTATATAAAATAGATATTTCATTAATAATGCATTTAAGAGAATGAATTGGAAGAGGGGTTTTTATGGCTTTTCCTTTATTAAATTAGAGTATTCTTAGGTTAAAACAAAGCTATTTTGCTTATAATTATTAGATTTGAATACAATAATTTTCAAGGCTATGAATAAAAATATCTGCTTACTGAGAGGGGTAAATGTTAGTGGGAAAAACTTGATAAAGATGAAGGATTTCAAAGTCCTGTTGGAGTCATCGGGCTTTCACTCGGTTAAAACTTATATACAAAGCGGGAATATAGTTTTTGAAACACCGGAAAATGATAAGAATAAGGTTTCAAGTGATTTTTCAGAGATAATAAAAAGTAATTACGGGTATTCTGTTTCCTGTTTGGTACTTTCTCCAGGCGAGATTTTACAATCTTTAAATGATTTTCCGGAAGAGCTAAAAACGAATAGATCACCGAAGAAATCTTATGTTATGTTTCTGAATAATCCGGTAGCCGATGAATTCATCGGAGAAATACCATTGGAAAAATATGAACCTGAGCGTTTTGGAGTGAAAAAGAATGTGATATACTATTCAATACCAGATAATATTTCACCAGGCAAGCTAGGCACAAACCTGTTTGAATCGAAGTTTAAAGTAACCGGAACAAGCAGGAATATTAATACATTAGAAAAGATAATTGATCTTGCGAAGTAAGAATTATAGAATGTTAAATTACCTTCATTAATTTGTATTTATAGGATCGAATGAAACTTGTAATAACTATTTTTTTGATATAAAGGGTTTATTAGACTATTTTTAAATTTGCTTTTGAGAGAAATCTACTCAAAAATGCAAGATAATGTTACTGATATGGAAGAGATTAACTTAGATAGACATAAGAAGAGATATAACAAAACTCTGGAATTTATGAAAAAGCATATTCAAGATGGGGTACAAGTCCTTGATCTTGGGATAAAAAATCCTTTTTCAGAAATGATGGAATCTTCCGGATATCAAGTAATAAATACTCAAGGAGAAAATCTTGATGATGAATATATGAAGTATGCAGAGAAGGAAGTGGAGGTTGTTACTGCATTTGAAATTTTTGAACATCTTTTTGCTCCTTATAATTTTCTTAAGAACACAAAGGCAAAAAAACTATTTGCATCTGTTCCGCTTAAGCTCTGGTTTGCCGATGCTTATTGGAACGAAAAAGATGACTGGGATAAACATTATCATGAATTTGAACCTAAGCAATTTGATTTTCTGCTTCAAAAAACTGGTTGGAAGATAATAGATTCCGAAAAATGGGTTAGTTCAGATTCTCAAATAGGATTTCGACCTATACTAAGAAGGTTTACTCCAAGACATTATATCGTCTATTGCGAAAGAGTTTAGTTATAAATTCTGATCATAAATAAATTTAACATAATATAGACCGCCGATTTGTGAGCTTCCGAAGCTTGTTACATAATAGTCATTAAGTACATTTGATCCACCAATTTTGATTGCTGAACGAATCTTCGGTAGTCGATAGGTGATTTGAAGATCAAGACTGCCGTATGCTGGTACTTCACCGATTCCAAATGATGATTCCCATTGGAAAGCCTCTTGCCAGTGCCAGTTAACACCAAAGCCAAATTTCTTCCAAACTCGGTATTTATTTAGATAAACATTATATCGGTATTCCGGAGTGTTAAATCTGGTTTGGAATCCCTGTTGAAACTCTTGATTTTTTCCCAGGGTACTGTAAGATAAATTACCTCCGAAAATAAAGCTGTGAGGAAGCATCCAATCAACACCTACAGCCCATCCCCAGTTTACAACTTTTTGATCCTGGCTAATAACAGTTTGATACCTTTGTTCTTCAGATGTATATGGGTTTTGAACTACTAGTAAATTACCTTGGAATCCATCATATTCGTTTATAAATATTTCAGCATCAACCATTAGGCTTTTTTGAAGGAAAAGACCTTTGTATCCAATTTCATATGCTAGAACAGTTTCGGCTCTAAATGGAGGTTTACCATCATAGACAGTGGTAGTGTCAGGTTGTGAAGTAACCGGATCTGATCCATTTAAAGGATATGTAGGGTTTGTAAAAACCCCGTATTTGTCAAGAATTTCATCCTGGCCACCAATAGATAAAATAGGTCCTACCCTTATGTCTACCCATTGGTCAGAAATTGCAGGAAATCTGAATGCAGACTGCGCCGAAGCTCTGATATTATGATTTTTATCCTCTCCTAGTGATAATACTGCTGAAACCCTAGGTGTAAAACGACCTTTAAAGTTTTCGTCCTTATCATATCTTGAAGATATGTTTAAACGTAGTCGGTCATTGAAATAAGTGTCAATAAATTGAATAAAACCACCGTACTGATAAGATCTGATAGGATTTCCAGGCGTATCGTAAAAGACAGTACCATCACTATCGATATTAAATAGTCTATATTGAACGCCAACAAGTAACTCGAATTTTTTCACAAGTCTGCTGAAGTTATAAATTCCTTCAAATTGGCTCAAAGAACTAAAATCTAATACCCTGGATCCACCCTGACCTATTGGTATGTCTGTGATTTGATTTTTATATGTATTGAATTCTGGTGTTCCCGCCAAAGGTTTTGCCGGCTCCTCTGATCTAAGAATAGTTCCGTTAATATCTCTGTTGTCAGCTATTGAAAGGGCATACTGATTAGCCTGACTTCTATCATAACCAAAGCCTAGTTTACCAATTAAATATGCTTGTATATAATCCTGGTACCATATTTCACTAGGCTTCCATGCTTCATTTATAAATGCGGCAGTTGCTCCTGCATCATACGTATAACCTGCATCTTCTTTTACCCACCAGTATCTTACTTCATAATCTCTGTTTTTAATCTCTGCTTTGATATTATATAACCTGAAGTCGTTAATAGAAAACCTGTTTTGAGCAGAATATACAGCTTGACCTTCAGCAATACCTCCTTGGAGAATTGCACGAGTATTTTTGTTGAATTTGTAGTGCGCAGAAAGGCTTGCCTTAGCATTATATGCATCATAATTAACAAGGTCTTGTTCAGCCCACCCACTTCTCGTAACTTTTAAAGGACCATCTTCAGTAAATGCATTTAGAATTGTATTGTATATCTGGTCATATTCAGGAGTTCCTGGAGTTGTTCCTTGTTCTTGTGCGGCTCTGTCAGCAATGTCAGGTGCCAGTATGCCAATGTCAATAGCTGTTTCGTCACCATAAACGTTCACACCATCATAATTGGTAGTGTTGTATCTGTTTTTAGTCGGATCATTCAAATTATTTTTGTCACGGTAATCATTAGCTATCCAATCCTTTGCTTTGAGATAATTTCCAGCGAATTTAAAAGCTAATTTTTCACTCAATACTTTACTATATCTAATATTGACATCATAATACGGAGAAGGGTTAATACCATCCTCTTGTCCTAACCTCATTACTCCGGTTTGTACACTTCCTGAAAGACCCATATATTCAAAAGGATCCTTACTTGTCATTACTAATGTTCCATTAAGACCTCCCGGGCCATATACTACTGAAGATGCACCTGTTATTAATTCGACACTTTCAACGTCTATTGGTGAGAGCCCTAATAGGTTGCCTGCACTAAAGCTTAAACCAGGAGCCTGATTGTTCACTCCATCAATTACCTGATTAAATCTGAAATTAGTATTTCCATTAAAACCGCGTGTATTAATATTTCGCAGAGTTATACTCTGAACATTCATATCGACACCTTTTAGCTTATACAGTCCATCATAGAAATTGGCCTGTGGCATCAGCCTGAGATCTCTTATTTCAAGTTTTTCAATAGTTACCGGAGATAAAAGAATACTTTCCTCGACTCTTGAGGCAGATATTACTATCTCATTACCGAATTTATTGTCTTCAGCTAATATGATGTTTTTTGAATATGTTCCGGGCATATCAATGGTGTCAGAAACAGTTTGATAACCAATCATGCTAAAGATTATTACTTGAGGCGTAGGAAGATCAGCTTCAAGCTCAAAAGAACCATTTGAAATTGAGCTTGTTCCTTTAAATGTCCCTTGAAAGTAAATATTTACTCCCTGGAGAGGTTCTCCTGAAGGATCTGATACTTTTCCGGATATTTTTATTGACTGACCAGAGAGTGTATAAGAATAAAAAAACAATGACAGGAAGGTCAGAAAAAGTGCTGTGTTATTACAATATTTACTTTTAATTATCATTATCTATTTGTATTATCGTAGTCAATATAATTAAAACAATAACGACAATCATGAAAAAGAACCGAATTTTACTTGCATTGCCGCTTTTATTTCTAGCGCTATTTATTAATGTGTCATGTGATGATGACGATGAAACAACTGATCCGTTGGTGGGTCTTTATGTGTTATCAAATGCAACTACAAATGAAGCGATTATCTATCAGGATAATGAGATCGTAGCTGCAAATTCTAACATCACAGCACAAATTGGCGCGGCTTTGTTAAGCGATGTAACTTGTACAACTGCCTCTAATGCTAGAGTTGAATTAGCTGCCAACAAAGAAGTTAATTACACTTGTAAAGGCGAAGGCGTTTCTGAAAAACAAGGAACATGGTTTTACAGTAGCCAGAGTCAAAGCTTGAACCTTAGTCTTGATCTTTTTGGTCAGGTTACTCCTGTGATTCTTCAAAATTTTGAAGATGACGGAACTAAAATCGAAGGTGATGTTGAGCTTCCTACATTCCCAGCGAATGTTATTAATCCTGATTTAACAGGTTTTGTTTCTCTAGATATGCATATTGTATTTACAAGAGACTCAAACTAATAATATTGCGATTTAAATTGTATGACCGGCAGGATATTCCTGCCGGTTTTTTTAATTTATAGGGTTTTAAATAGGAGATGATGGAAGATCTTGAGAGGAATAAACAGAACGCTGTTGCCTTTTATGATATGATGTTTAATGAGTGTAAACCTCGTGAGGCTGTAAATAAATATGTAGGCAGTGAGTATATTCAGCATAACCCGGAAGTGGGGGATGGTAAAGAGGCGTTTATTGAATATTTTGAAAGAATGGCAAAGGCGTATCCTGGTAAAAAAGTTTTCTTTAAGAGAGCAATTGCAGAAGGAAATCTGGTTGTTTTACATTGTCATCAGATTTGGCCAGGAGATAAAGATTATGCGGGGATAGATATTTTTAGGTTTGATGAGAATGGTAAGGTAGTTGAACATTGGGATGTGCTTCAAGTAATTCCTGAAAAATCGAAAAATGATAACAAAATGTTTTAATTAAGAAATTATAATGATCACTCTAATAAAGCTTGAATATAAAACATTAATCAAAGGATTTTTTATTGTTTTTATAGTTGTATTTCCATTTACTTTTTTGCCTGTCCTTTTTAAAGATGGAGATTTAATTGGAAGATTGTTCTCAAGAATTCCTTTATCATTATTATATACAGCTGTTTTTTCAATTATGTTGGTTATGGCAGCAGTTGCTCATAATTGGTCTAATGTAAAAGATCGAATGAGGTATTTTAATAAGCCAGCCTTTATAAGTCTTAACTTTGAATATATTTTGGAGGGACAAGGTAGTCTTGTCGAAGATTTATCTCCAAAGCTGTATGGGTATTATAATGATGTTGCCTTTCAAATTGATGTTTATATCGATCTAGATAATAATAAAAGAAAGGAAATTGAAATTATCCCTTTAAATTATTTGGACCCAAAAAGTGTTAAAGCATTAGTACAGCGACTGAACAAAGAATTTAAAGTTCGGAGTGATAGATCTTCAGTGTTGATTTCCATTCCTCTGGAAGAAAATAAGTTGAATGACCCTTCCTATTTATTAAAAAACTTAACTTTAATAACTCACCATATTAATAAATATAGCTATTCCTGAGTGGTAGAATTAAATATTGAGTTTGATGGAGCCAGTAAAAATATATAAACACAAGGATGTAGAAGCGATTATTGAGCTTTATGGTGAGCTATTGTTTGATAGAGATTGCTTTGCTACCATTAAAGAGCATTTGGAGGAAATTAAAAATTTTCTTTGGAATTCATTGAAAAACAAAAGTGAAGCTGCTTTAAAAGAAGTTTCAAATTATCACCCATATTATATGGGTAAAACGATTGATGAATTAGTGCATCTTCCACTCAATCAACAGGATGCCGAACTAACCATATCAAATGAATATGGATTTAAAAATTGGGATAATTTAATTGAGAAATCAAAGGTTGCATATAATTATGATTTTGAAGATGCTGTAGATTTCGCAATTTCAGGTCAGGCTAATGAATTAAATATGATATTGCAGAGATCTCCAATAATTATTGATCAATGTTCTCAATTTGGTCATAAAGCTACAATTCTTCATTATTTAATAGCGAATGGAACAGAGATGTGGCGTCAAATAGTGCCTGACAATTTGATAGATATCGTAAAATTATTATTAGACTATGGATGTACCTCCAATAAAGCAATGATTGTATATGGGGGAGAATATTACCCTTATGAGTTAATAGATTCATCCGCACATCTTCATAGTTGTAATCTGGATGATCAACTTAAAATGTTATTGAAATAATTAAAAGGTATATTTGAGTTGCATTCCTGGTGCAAAGTTTACTGTTGGACCATTAACAGCTGAAATGATTTGCTGTTGTCCTTTAAAGTATATCTCAAGTTTTTGATTTGCCTTTTCTGCTGAATGGATTGCATCAAATATAATAAATGTCTTTACCGGAATTAGAATTAGCAATGCTGTTTTCAGGTCTTTATTTTCATTTACTTTACAATTTCCAGATATACATTCTTCTCTATTAGAATACCTAAGCATAAAGTAATATGCAGAACTTTCGAGTATAAGTATTGCTATTCCCTTTACAGGCTGTTTGTTATAAAACTGCCCTCCTCCAGGTATAACTGCTGATAAAGCTCCCGCTAAACCAGGATTATGTTTTTTTCTTATTTCTTTATAAACACTAAAATCATGTATTGGACGAGCGTTGTATTGGGCGGTAATATTTAAGGAAAAGAAGGTAAATAGTGCGGTAATGGCAAAGAGTTTCATGGCCTTTTATTTTGTATGACCATTTCGTTTCTTAATAGGTTTAGTAGTAATTAAGATAGAAACGCTCAGTAGTTAATAAATAGGTCTTCTCTCCATTTGTAATTACGTCAAACCGAAATTTAAGATGTAGTTTATCGATAAATGAATAAAATGTTATCTTGAAGCACAAAAATGAAGCTATAAATGGATGCGACTTTTAAAAAGATGAATCTAAAAGATCAGAAAAGTGTTCTGATTTTAAACTCACCTGAGAGCTTTGAAGAAAATATAAATAATTTATCTAGAGATATTAGAGTATTTAGGTCAATATCAGAATTAGATCATGTAGAATTCTTTATTTCATTTGTTACAAAGAAGCAACAGATTGAAGAGCAGACTAAGGTATTAATTGAGAAAATATATGGGGATGCTTTGGTTTGGTTTTGTTATCCAAAAGGAAGCTCAAAAAAATACAAGTGTGATTTTAATAGAGATACAGGTTGGGAATCATTAGGCAAAGCAGGCATGGAGCCAGTAAGGATGGTCGCAGTTGATGAAGACTGGAGCGCGCTGAGATTCAGGAAGGTAGAGTTTATCAAGAAGATGACAAGAAGAGAATCCATGGCCATTTCAAAGGATGGGAAGGGGAAAACCTCTGGAAATAATAGATAAAAAGGGTAAAAAAATATTTGAATTCACGTGTTAGATAAATTAAACGTTATATATTTGCAGCCCGTTAAAGATGCCAAATCGGTGTTTTTAATGTTTCGGGTTGTAGCGTAGCCCGGTCATCTGGCACTGACGCTTGCGGTCAGCAAGGTCGCAGGATAAGAGTAGCTTGCAAATACAATTGAGTATTGAAGAAAATAATAACGGGTTGTAGCGTAGCCCGGTCATTGTGTCCCGACTTTAGTGTCGGGAAGGTCGCAGGATAAGAGTAGCTTGCAAATACAATTGAGTATTGAAGAAAATAATAACGGGGTGTAGCGTAGCCCGGTCATCGCGCCTGCTTTGGGAGCAGGAGGTCGCAGGTTCGAATCCTGCCACCCCGACTAAAGGTCTTACATTAATTTGTGAGGCCTTTTTTTATTTGTGAGGATTTAGATTTGATCGAAAATTAATTTCATTAAATACTTAAAATTACTGATGTCGGTCATCGTGTACTGACAGCTTGGAAAGCTCGTTAGTATCCTGCCACCCCACTAGGATGTAATACAGATTTAATAAGAACGCTCATCTCAATAGTTTCTTCACATTTAGATAAGTTCTTAAATGTTTCTTTCTTGTGTTTATTATTAAGATCCAAACAACTGTTTGTTTAATTTTTAAGGTGTTTTTTAATCAAAAAGATAGTTTTTGTTAGTGTAAATTAAATTTTTGATAAAAAACCGAAAAAATATTTGACAACTTAAAATAAAATGTTTTACATTAGCAACATATGATTTCGAACACAGCTACATATTTTGGTTACTTCTTTTTCTTTTATTATAAAATAAAAGGGAGGCCTTAGTATGTTTTAATGTATAAATGTATTTATGAAGCCTCCCAATCGGGAGGCTTTTTTTATGTCTTAATTTTTAAAAAAGTATTCCAATGAAAACGAACGTAATTGAATTATTTAATCAAAAAAGACCTGTAATTGTATCAGGCCCTTGTAGCGCTGAAAGTGAGGAACAATTATTGACTACAGCCAGACTGCTTGCTGATACTGGTAAAGTGGATATTCTTCGCGCAGGTATCTGGAAACCACGTACCAGGCCAGGAAGTTTTGAAGGTGTTGGCGTTGAAGCTCTTGGTTGGATGAAAAAAGCAAAAGAAGAAACCGGGCTGCCTATTTCTGCAGAGGTAGCTAAATTCAGTCATGTGTTTGATTCTTTAAAGCATGATGTTGATGTGATGTGGATTGGTGCCCGTACAACAGTAAATCCTTTTTCTGTTCAAGAAATTGCAGATGCACTTCAAGGTACTGATGCTACAGTTTTTATTAAAAACCCGATTAACCCTGATATTCAACTTTGGGCAGGAGCCGTAGAAAGATTGAGCAGAGCTGGAATTACAAAAATAGGTTTAATTCATAGAGGTTTTTCACAACATCAAAAGGTGAAATACAGAAATGATCCAAAATGGCAGCTTGCTTTGGAAATGAAACGTCAATTCCCTGAGCTTCCGATGATCTGTGACCCAAGTCATATATGTGGTAATCGTGAATTACTTCAGTCGGTATCACAAAAAGCACTTGATTTGAATATGGATGGTCTAATGATCGAATCACATATTAATCCGGAAGTGGCTCTTAGTGATAAGGACCAGCAAATAACTCCTGAAGTATTAAATAAAATGTTATCTGAGCTTGTGGTAAGAAGTAAGTCGATCGAGGACGCAAATTTCAGAGAAAAGATAGACGTACTTCGTAGCCGAATCGACATTGTTGATGAAGATATCTTGAAGTTACTTGGAGATAGAATGCAGATTGCTGAAGAGATTGGTAGAGTTAAAAATGATGAGGGAATTACTATTCTTCAGCCAAACAGATGGGATGATATTATTGAAAAGTCTTTAGTAAAAGGAGGATTACATGGATTGTCTGAGAAATTTATGAGAGCTTACTTAAAAGTGATTCACCAGGAGTCTATTGATCATCAGAATAATGTCATGAATAAGGCAAATAAAGAATTAGCAGATTAGCATTATGGCTTTATTTAAATTTTAATATGTTATATCCGTTTTCATTGGAATTTCAAAATAAAGCCTATATTTGCACTGTTTAGAATAGTAATACGTTCATTTACATAACTTATCAAGAAAGGTGGAGGGAACGGCCCTGCGAAACCTTAGCAACCCTTGCGAAAGTAAGAAGGTGCTAAATCCATCCTGAAATATTCAGGAGAGATAAGTCAAAAGAAGATCTTGAAACCTCTTTTGACATTAGTTGAAAGAGGTTTTCTTTTTTTTAACTCCCCACATCTTGATACAAATTAATAAGCAGTAGGTAGGGTATTGTAATCCTATCCTTCTGGTTTTATTTTATTCTGAGTCATGTATTTGAATAACATTGTTTGGATGTTATAATAAGATAATTAATGAGCGATCTTAAAAAATTTGTTTTAGCCGACCCATTTGAATTTGAAAATGGTGAAAGTATTGAAGGATTAACAGTGGCTTACCAAACTTTTGGTAAGTTGAATGAGAATAAAACTAATGTAATCTGGGTTTGTCATGCCATTTCCGGGAGTTCAAATGTAATTGAATGGTGGCCGGGATTATTTGGTGATGGGACTTTTTATGATCCTGAAAATTATTTTATTATCTGTGCTAATTCCATCGGGTCTCCATATGGTTCAACTAAACCTGAAAGCCTTGATTTTCCTCAATTTAGTATTCGAGATGTAGTTAATGCTTATTTCTATTTAGCTGACCATCTTGGGATTTCGCATATACATACACTGATTGGAGGTTCTTTCGGTGGAAATCAGGCATTAGAATTTGCCTATGGATTTAATGGTAAGATTGATCATTTGGTTCTCATTGCTTCGTGTAGTAAGGAGTCAGCATGGGGAATTGCTGTTCATGAATCACAACGGATGGCAATGCTTTCAGATCCGACATTTGGAACCAAAGACGGTGGCAAAGCTGGTATGAAAGCTGCAAGGTCCATGGCTTTATTGACATATAGAACTTCTGATGCTTTTATTGAAAAACAAACCGACACTGATGAGAAGGTGGATAATTTTAAATCCTCCAGCTATCTTCAATATCAGGGAGATAAGTTTATTAACAGGTTTAATGCTCTGAGCTATTATTATTTAACAAAGTGTCTGGATAGCCATAATATTGGTAGAAATCGCGGAGGAGAGGTTAAGGCACTTTCAGAGATTGATATACCTACTTTGGTAATTGGTATCGATACTGACTCGTTGATTCCAACCCGTTTTCAGCAGTTTATTGCAGAACATATACCAAATGCTACCTATAGGGAGATTAAGTCAGACTATGGCCATGATGGTTTTTTAATAGAAATTGATCAAATAGTTGAAAGGATTGAGTCTTTTTATATCAGGAATCAGCCAGTAAGGAACGATCAGAGAAAGGTGTTGAAATTTGGAGGTAAATCATTGAAAGATTCCGCAATCCTGGAAAATGTACTTTCCATTATTCAAACAGAACTGGAAAATAACCCGATTGCAGTGGTTGTTTCAGCTCGTGGTGATAGTACTGACAGATTATTAGAACTATATGAATGTGCTGGTAGAGGTGAATCATATGAGGAAAAACTTGAAATGTTTTTTAATGATCAAATACTTGATGATGTAAAGGTGGATCTTGAAGATGAAAGAATGCACCTTAACCTGGTTTTGCAAGCAATTCAAACCTTAGGGTATAAAGCCAGGCAAGTTGAAGATAAAGTTGTCGCAATTGGCGAATTGATTAGTGCGAAGGTTATTTCCGCTTTTTTACAAAAGCATGGAGTCCAGGCTATTTCAGTTGATGCCAGGGATTTAATTGTTGCCGAGCACGATCAAGGAGATGTCGAAGTTGATTTTCATACATCAAGGGAAAAAGTCCAGCAATTTTTTAGTCAGCTTGACCTTGATCAAGTGCCTATTATAACTGGGTTTTTAGCAGGTACCAGCAATGGAGAAACGATTACTCTTGGAAGAAATGGGAGTAATTACACTGCAACATTAATTGCGAGTTTCATTAATGCCAGTGAGGTTCAAAACTGGACCGACATTGATGGTGTTTATAGTGCCAGTCCAAAATATGTTTCTCATGCTATGAGGTTAGATCACATCAGTTACCGGGAGGCTAATGAGCTGGCTAATTTTGGGGCCAATGTTCTTCATCCTAAAACTATCCAGCCTTTACTATTTAATAATATTCCTCTACGAATTAAAAGCACGTGGAAGCCTGAAGATGAGGGTACATTAATTGATAAAACCGGGTCTGAGAAAGGTGTAAAGGCAGTTAGCTCGATAGAAGGAGTTTCTTTGGTGAGTATTGATGGTAAAGGTATGCTTGGGAAGGTTGGTATTGATGCCAGAATTTTTAATGCTCTAAGTAAACAAGATATAAGTGTCAGATTGATATCTCAGGCTTCTTCAGAAAGAGGGATTGGTTTTGTTGTAGATAGTGAGCTGGCAAACGAAGCTGAGTTGGCTTTAACACGTGAATTTAATAGAGAGCTGGAATCTGGTGATATTTCTTCAATCAGGGTAAATAATGACATGGCAATTATTGCTATAGTTGGTCGACATAATTTTGCGCTGGAAAGGGCAATTCAGGGATTAAGGAAAAATAAGATTTGGATGTATCTTATTAGTAATAGTATCAGTGGAGAACATATCTCACTGGTGATCAGTAATAAGAACATCAGGAAGGCAATGAATGTTGTCCATAATCAGGTGTTTGGGGCGATAAAAACAATTAATCTGTTTGCTATTGGCAAAGGTGTGGTCGGAGGAGCATTGATTGACCAGATTGTAAATACAGCGCCAGAGTTGATCGAAGAGAGAGGTATGAAGGTAAATGTAATTGGAGTAGCTGATTCTCGAAAGTATGTGTTTAATGAAAATGGATTGAATAAAGAATGGAGATCTTCTTTGGCTGCTTCTGATAAGGTAAGCTATTTGCCGGCAATCTTAAAGGAGTTGTTTGAGTCTGGTCTGGAAAATGTTGTCATAGCTGATAATACCTCGTCTGCTGAAATTACGGAAGCCTACCCGACAATCGTTAAGCATGGTTTTGATATTGTAGCATCCAATAAGAAGGCGAATTCTTCAGACTATTTGTTTTACTCTGAGTTGAGGAAGTTATTGAAAAGGAGGTCAAAGAAATTTTATTATGAGGCAAATGTTGGTGCAGGACTTCCTCTTATTGATACATTAAGAAGTTTAAAACATTCTTCAGATCAAATAACAAAGATTAAAGGGATATTTAGTGGTTCACTCAGTTATTTGTTTAATAAGTTTTCTATTGAAGATGTGTCATTTTCTGATGTTTTGCTTGAGGCAAAAGAAGCAGGATTTACAGAGCCAGATCCAAGAGAGGATCTTGATGGAATGGATGTAGCAAGAAAGCTACTGATCCTTGCCAGGGAAATAGGGTTGTCAAAAGAACTTGAAGATGTGGAGGTACAGAGTTTGATACCGGAAGAGTTACGTGATTTACCCGATTTTGACTCCTTTATTTCGAAAAAGGAGGATTTAGATCTTTATTATGGTAAAATTAAAAATGATCTGCCTGAAAATGAAGTGCTGCGATATGTAGGTGAGTTGGATGTAGTTGAAGGAAAGTTGATAGTAAGTTTGGTTAATGTTGATAAAAATTCCCCGCTAGGTGCTTTGAAAAATGCCGATTCAATTTTTGAAGTATATACCTCAGGTTATGGAGATCATCCTTTTATTATCCAGGGAGCAGGAGCAGGAGCTGAAGTAACTGCCAGAGGAGTTTATTCTGATATTTTGAAAATTGGTATTCAACTATAAAAGTTAAAATGAGTGGAGCTGCATTTATATTGACTCCGCTCATTTAGTTTAGATATCATATGGAAGGTATCCTTCCCATTCCCAGGGTGTGTAAGTATCTTTGATCGTCAGTTCAAGCAAGTGTTTGAATATGCTTTCTCCGTTATCACTATTACTCATTAATAATACTCCAATGCCTGATTCAGGGAATATGATTGAGTAATGCTGAAATCCATCACCATGACCTTCTTTGAAAAAGCCTTTGCCATAAGGAGTTTCCAAATATCCCCAGCCTAATGCATATCCTAAATTGATGTTATCATATTTATTTGTTATAACCAGGCTACCGGGGCCGAATTGACTCTTTGTTTTGATTCGTATTTGTTGAGAAAATAATTCATCATACGATTCCTCAGATAGTATTTTTTTATTCAGTACGGCTTTAAGGAACTTGTTGTAGTCTTCAAAAGTTGTTTCAAGGGTGCTGCCGCTTCTGGGTTCATTGTCTTTGTCTTTTTGATATTTTTCTCCTGATGAATTATGTCCATAAGCAAAGTCTTCTTCATATCGAGGCTGCCATTTGTAACTGGAATTGGACATGTTTAGAGGTTTGAAAACATATTTTTGAGCCAATTCTTCAAGACTTTTATTGGTTATCCTTTCGATTACAACCTGGAGGTAAACAAATCCTTCACCGGAATACAGATATTTTTCCCCTGGGATAAAATGCACACGTAACTTATGGTCAGGTTCAAACCACCTCCAGTTAGCGAATCCTGTAGTATGACTTAGACACATTCTTGCAGTAATGGAAGAGTATAGGCTGTCTTCTTTCAATGCAGAGTAGTCATCATGCCATTTGGTTTTTGGGGTATATTCAAATACTTTTTTAGGAAGATAAGACTCAAGTGGAGTGTCCAGGTCTATGATGTCTTCTTCTACAAGTTTCATTACTAAAATGCTAAATACAGCCTTACTTAATGATGCGCCATAAATATTTGTTGTGTCACTCAAGGTTAACTTTGCCGGGAAGTCCTTATAGCCGAAAGTTTCTGAATAGACAGGTTTATTATTTTGAAATATGGATACCGCTAAACCATGAACATTGGCTTCGGTTATTAACTGC
Source organism: Marinigracilibium pacificum (assembly GCF_012926615.1). Lineage (GTDB taxonomy): Bacteria > Bacteroidota > Bacteroidia > Cytophagales > Cyclobacteriaceae > Mangrovivirga > Mangrovivirga pacifica. Next base: position 47,565 of record NZ_JABBNU010000002.1, read on the forward strand.
TGAACATTTCTGGAAATTGAATCACTAGTTATTTGAGAGCCGTCTAGTCTTGAAATTGAATTGACATTGGTATTTCTACATGATGAAATCGCACTAACTAGAAATATTGTTATTAGAATTCCTAGGGCTCCACTTTTTCTAATTCTTAAGAATGGTATGCTTAAGGGGTAATAACACTTATGTTTACTGACTGCATAAAATGTGTTGATTATTACAATTAATGAACAAATTGGGAGTATTGAAATAAAAAAGATAAAGCCCCATTTTTCAATTGTTACTAACGATATAAACGATGAGATGTAAAGTATGAGAGCTGTTATTTGAAAGTTGACTACTTTAATTCCATGTTCATTATAAAGTTTATTGTCTTCGCGTTTATGAATCCAAAGGAATAATGGGAATAATACGTTTGCAAAAGGTATAAATGTTCCGAGTATGGGTGATCCATGAATTAATAGTAGCCATTTAGATTTAATGGTCTCTTCTTTAGGATTATCTAATGGCATCAGATTATCTACTTCAATTTCTAATGCAGTTGCCAATAGCTTTAATGTTTTTAGGTGAGGAGTGACTTCTCCTTTTTCGATACGTTGAATTGTACGGACAGTCACCTGGGTCATATCAGCCAGACTTTCTTGTGTGAGTCCTTTTTTTTGTCTTTCGTATTTTAAGTTTTTGGCAATTGATTCGTGGTTCATAATATTGATTTCTTTTGCTGGCAATACTAAGGTTTATAGTATTCCTTTTTTACGACATCTATCTGTCATGTTAGTGTCATATTGGTTTTTGAGCATTTGAAGAGGTGTTTTTCTATTGAGTAAAAAGGAAATTACGTTAGATAGAATATATTAAAAGTAACTAATGTTGTCCTTTGAATAGTAAAAAAGGTTGAAAATGATAGCTAATGAAATTATTTAATTGGTTTTTAATTCTAATCAGGGTTCTGGTTTTTCAGTAAGTTAATCGCGGCAACTGTATTGTTTACACCCATTTTTTTTATGATGTTTTTTCTGTGTTTATCAACCGTCTCTTTACTTATGTGAAGGTTGTCAGCAACTTCTCTACTTGTTAAACCCTTATTGATGACTTCAAGAATTTGTAATTCTCTTTTAGTTAGATTGAAGTTGTTTTTGGCTTTAGGATTTGGTAGAATTTCAAAGAATTTTTCATACTCTCCTTCATTATTGAGCAACATCAATACACCTTTTGGTGAAGTTTCAATTTCATTTCCCAAAACAGTAACCTGGCTCAAAAATAAATAAGGTATTTCATCTTTGTTGAATGCGATTGGGATTTGACCTTCAAGAATGTTGATATAGTCTCCGTATCCATTTTTGATTCGATAGTTGAACTGAAAGTTGCATTTTTGTTTCTTATCCAGAGGGAGTTTAATGATTTCTTCAATAATAGCTCCTGTAACTTCATGCCAATCATCCAGGTCGTGCGGGTGAATTCTGCTAAATATAAAATCAAATCCGCCACTATATATCTCATCTCTTTTTATATGAGTACAGTACTCAACGTTTTTGGTTATGTATTCATATTTCTTATTTGATGAATTAGTGATAAATAGGAAGGTCATACCCATTGGAAGGTATTTTTCAGATTCTTTTAATTGTTTTATATGATTATTAATTAATGAATCATCTATTTCCGGAGTCGAGGCAATTAGCTCCAGATACTGTTCAAAAATGTCAGTTCCGGGATTCATGTGGTGCTGGTTTTGTGGTAATATTTGTTTAATCTGTCAATATACCCATTTATGGTAATTGACTCATAAGCATCTTGTATATAATTTTGCTTTAACATAAAGAATTGCTTAATTAAATCCTATTTCGAGTATATGAAATTCTATGAGTTTCAAGAGCTAAATTGGCGTGAGTAATCACGCCTTTTTACATTTCTGGGTTCTTTTTTGCTAATTTTGCAATCATTTGCTCCAATAACTCTACTCTTTCTTCCAATCTGCTAGGTGCTCTCAGTATATTACTAAAGATCGATTCGGGCTTCCATATTTCTATTATATCTGTTTTTTTAATTGAAATAGTATCATATGCTGGGTTGTAGGGTTTGAGCACCAGACTTGTTCTAGTTGAATTTTTTAATGTCCTGACAAAAATGTCTTCATTAGATACGATAGCATAAAGTTTATCTTGATCTAGTTTTTCTTCCTTATTTATAGGGGTACATAAAACTATGTCCTTGTGATTTATTCCACACCCTTCATATTCCATTTCGCTTCCTGAGACCTGAAAGGCTCGGGTCTTTTTTGCTTTATTGAAAGGAAATTGAATTTCAGGGAGTCCATTAATGAAATCAGAATGGTCATAGTTTACAATGTAATTCAAGTGATCTGAAATGGTTACCAGAGGTGTTGATTTTAGTATAGAGTCTTTGTGAGGTTCTTTGATATTTTTTACCTGCTCTTTGTTGAATTCCTTTTTAAACAGATCGAATTTATATAATTCATTAATTGTGAGTTCTTTAGTGAGAAGGGTGTCAATTGACAGTTTGAAGTATTTTGCTATCTGTATAATTGTTTCTATTTTGGGCTCCGATCTGCCCTCTTCGTAGGCACCTACACTTGGGCGGGCAATGTCAAAGATTTGAGCAAAGTCAGCTTGGCTCATTTTTTTGACAGTACGTATTTTTTTGATGTTTTTACCGATATAGGACATTTTATCTGTCTATTGTGTAATAATTTATATGTAAATGTAAAACTTTTTTTTAAAACCTTACGTATAATTTAATATAATTTGCTACTTTTATGAGCATGGCTAATTAAAGTAGATTTTATCAACAGGAATTTTAAAGTATATGTAGAAAAAAATCATGCAGCCTCCTTTAATTAAAGGATTAGGAATATCAACTATAACTCTATCAACTTTTAACAACTAAATGAATTTCTTTATGACCGAATACTATCAAAAAGTCCGAGACTATGTAATTGATCTAAATTATGATATCAGCCACGAGGATGAAGCTGATGGAGTACTTGTGGTCAATGATCCATCATCAGGTATTTCAAACCTGGTTTTGGGGTGTGCGGATCCGATTTTGATCATGGAGCAGTTTATTCTTGAATTGCCTGATGAATCGAATGGAACCCTTAAAAAATTATTGCAGAAGAACAGAGATATAATTCATGGTGCTTTTGTTCTGGATGAAACCGGAAGACGAGTAATATTCAGAAACACCCTGGAGTTAGAAAATCTTGATTTGAATGAGCTTGAAGCATCATTTAATTCTCTGGGATTACTGTTAAGTGAATACAGTACAGATTTAATTTCATTTTCAAAATAGAAACACTTAAAACCATGAACATATTTAAAAGATTATTCAAAATCGGTCAGTCAGAAGCTCATGCTGCTGTAGATAAATTGGAAGACCCAATCAAATTAACAGAACAAGGAATTCGCGATATGAAGGAAGACCTTGATAGAAGCTTAAAATCATTGGCAGAGGTAAAAGCGATGGCTATCAAGGCTAGAAGAGAATATGAGAATTATTCTTCAAAAGCTGATGAGTATGAGCAGAAGGCAATAAAGCTTTTAAAGGGAGCTCAGAGTGGCTCTGTTTCAAGTGAAGAGGCTGATCGTCTGGCTACCGAAGCTTTGACTCAAAAGGATGAAAACTTAAAGCATGCAGCAAGGTCTCAGGGGCAGAAAGCACAGTTTGAAACTTCTGTCGAGCAGCTTGAAGGTAATATCAAAAGGTTGAAATCTAAGATTGTTAAGTGGGAAAACGAATTGAAAACCCTAAAGGCAAGAGTTAAAGTTAGCAATGCTACAAAGAATATCAATAAGCAAATGGCTCAGATAGATTCATCGGATACAATTAGCATGTTAGAGCGCATGAGGGAGAAAGTTGATCAGGAAGAAGCGCTTGCTGAATCTTATGGTGAAATGGCTGAAGAGACAAGAAGTATTGACGAGGAGATCGACAAAACTTTGGCTCAGGCTGAGTCTAGTGATAAAGCAGAAGAGCTTGCTAAGCTAAAAGAGAAATTAGGTATTAATAACGATAAATAAGAACTAACATGAGTGAAGTGCTTGCGGCTTCAGTATCGCCGGCAAACATTATTATAACCGCACTGGCAATTTTTGTGGTGATCTACTGGATAACTGTGATTATTGGAGTGCTTGATATTGAACTCTTCGATTTTGATCTGGATACAGATGGAGATTTTGACGGAGCTTCGGTATTGTGGTTGAATAATGTCCTTGCATTTTTTAATTTGGGTCAGGTCCCGGTGATGATCTTTTTAACATTTTTGATAATTCCTTCATGGACCATGACCATGATCGTAAATGATCTGATAGGTAATTCATCATTTATTATTGGTATTCCAATAGTATTCGGGTCATTGTTTGTGGGATTATTCATAGCAAAGTTCATGACCACTCCCTTTGTGAAAATTTTTGGAAAATTGAATTCAAGTGGTGATTCTGGAGACGTATTGATTGGTAAAGTATGTACTATTACAATACCAGCCAGCAGTAATAAAACCGGGCAGGCAAAAGTATCAACAAAAGGAGCTCCTCACTTATTGAATGTCAGAACTACCACAGACATGCTACTAAAAACTGGAGAAACAGGCCTGGTACTGGAATTTATAAAAGAAACGAATACTTATTTAATAGAACCTTATAACTAAATCGAAACATGGCAGATAAAATTTTATTGATCTCTATAATCGCTATTGTGATTCTGATAATCGGGATCTTATCAATGTTTATAAAAATGTACCGGAAGGCAGTGCAAGGAGAAGCATTGATCAGAACCGGTCTTGGAGATGCAAAAGTGTCTTTTTCAGGAATGCTGGTTTGGCCGGTACTTCACAAGCTTGAGGTAATGGATATAACCCTGAAAACCTTAAATATATCTAGAATGGGTAAAGACGGATTGATCTGCAGAGATAATATGCGTGCAGATATCAAGGTTAGTTTCTTTATCAGGGTGAACAAAACGACTGAGGATGTAATTCACGTAGCACAGTCTATCGGATGTAATCGTGCCTCAGAAATTGCTGATCTTGAAATGCTTTTTGATGCCAAGTTTTCTGAGGCATTGAAAACTGTAGGTAAGCACTTTGACTTTGTTGAATTATATAATTCCAGAGCAAGCTTTAAAGAAAAAATCCTCCAGGAAATTGGTACAGACCTGAATGGTTATGTACTTGATGACTGTGCTATTGATTATGTTGAGCAGACTTCAATCCATGACCTTAATCAAGACAATATTCTAGATGCTCAGGGTATCAAAAAGATTATTGAGCTTACTGCTGAAGAAAAGATCAAAGCAAACCTGATCGAAAGAGAAAGAGAGAAGACGATCAAAAAGCAGGATGTTGAAGCCAGGGAGACAATCCTGCAGCTTGAAAGACAGCAGATCGAAAAAGAAGAGCAACAGCGTAGAGAGGTAGAATCAATCAGAGCAAGAGAATCTGCGGAGATTGAAAAAGTACGTGCTGAAAATGAGAAAAAAGCTCAGCAAGCGAGAATAGCTACTGAAGAGGAAATCGGAGTAGCTGAAGAGAATAAAATGCGTCAAATCATAGTTGCGCAGAAGAATAAAGAGAAGGCTGAAGCGATTGAAACTGAAAGAGTAGAGCAGGCAAGAGCTTTGGAAGCAACTGAAAGAGAAAGAGTAGTTGAGCTGGCTCAGATAGATAAAGAGAAATCTCTTGAAGTTGAGCGTAGAAATATCCAGGAGGTTATCCGTGAAAGAGTTACTGTTGAGAAAGCAACTGTAGAGGAGGAAGAGAAGATTAAAGATACTCGAGCGAATGCAGAGGCATTAAGAAATAAGCAGGTAGCAATAACCGTTGCTGAACAAAAAGCTCAGGAAGCATTAGTTCAGGAAATCAAAGCTGCTGAAGCTGCTAAGCAAGCTTCTGAATCTTTAGCTAAGAAGGCATTGATTGATGCAGAGGCTGAACAAGCGGCAGCTATTCATAGAGCAGAGGCAATGAAAACTCTTGCTGACGCAGAGGCAGCTCAGAAAGCAGCAATTGGTATGTCAGAGGCTCAAGTGATGACAGCTAAAGCACAAGCAATGGAGAAAGAAGGAGAGTCTGAAGCGTCTGTAATCGAAATGAAGGCTGATGCTGAAGCTAAAGGTATCAGACTTAAGGCAAATGCACAGGCTGAAGCTGATGAAAGATTAGGATTCGTTGCTGCGAAAGTTACCCGTGAGAAAGGTAAGGCTGATTCTGAGGTGACTGAAGTAATGGCTGTTGCTAAAGAAAAAGATGGTCTTGCTGAAGCAAGTGTGATTGCTGCGAAGGCTAAAGCAGATGCTGAAGGAATCAAAGAGAAGGCTGAAGCAATGAAGATTCTTGATGGTGCCGGAATGGAGCATGAAGAGTTCAAGATGAGACTTGATAAAGACAGGACTGTACAACTTGCTCAGCTTGATATGAACAGACAGATTGCTCAAGCTCAGGCGGAAGTTATGGCTGAAGCAATGAAAACTGCGAAAATTGATATCATTGGCGGAGAATCTACTTTCTTCAATCAGATTGTTGGTTCAATGGCAAAAGGTAAAGCAATTGACGGTTTTATGAAGAGTAGTGAGGTAATCACTGATGTGAAGGATGCGTTTTTGAAGTCTGATGGTGGTTCTTCATTCAGAACTAATATCGGAGAGATGATGAAGGCGCTAAATATATCTTCAGAAGATCTTAAAAACCTGTCAATCTCTGCTTTATTATTTAAAATGATGCAAAATGCCCAGGATGACGATATGAAAGATAACATTCGTCAGCTAATGGGGATTGCTAAATCAGCAGGGCTTGATAACGAGTCACCAAGAAAGCTTGGTTTAGCATAAATAATTTAAACAACTATGTAATTGCGGTCCGGTAAACGCCGGACTGCTTTCTTCTCAACTATAAACTTAACTGACTACCTGTATGTCTGAAGAAAAAGCAGCTTCAAATATTGATCAATCAGGAACATTAGATAACGGTACATATGAAGTTTTAAAGAATAGGCTTCAATCGAGTACCAAAGATTTGATTGGTGCATTAAAATCACTTGATGGTAAGAGGAAAAGTGTATTCGGTTCAATCGAAACTTCACTAATTGGAACTGATCGAATTACTACCGAGCATAATTGTATTCCATGGGATATGGTGCCAATTGGAAATAAGTTTATTTTCGGCTTTAATGTTCATCTGGGGTTAAAGAAGCATGTTGAATTATCAGACGTATTTAGTGTTCATCAATATATCGATCATACTTTTCCGGTAGCAGATCTTTCTATTCTTGACGATGAACAGTTCAAAGATGACTTTCATAAGTTATATAAGTATTATAAAGAAACACGCTTTATAAAATTTGCGGTTATCGGTCCTCATTTATTTATGGTTTTCAGGATCGGTAAGTTAGAATCTGACATTAAAACCTTTAAATGGTTGATTAATGGAGGAGCGTTACAATATATTGATAATAGAAGTGATCATGAGTTTGAATTTCCAGCTCAACATGATTTTGAATGGAAAAGAACCAGTCGTGATGACCATCGAAAGGGAGAATACCCTCATATTTCGATAGAAGAAAAAATATTTATTGAAACAACCGGAGGTGATCTTACCATAAAGGTTGAAGATAATACTGATACAGGTAAAGGGATTTATACTGAGGATGTGGATAATCCTGACCAAACTCTTGATGATGCAGAAGTGTCTTATGCTGTTCTTGGTAATTTGATTTTGCTGAAAGTCAGACCTTATCAGGAAAATAATTATCGATATATAGTTTTCAATAGTAAGCTTCAGGAAGCCAGACGCATTAATGCGATTTCCGAATCATGTATTATGCTGCCTGATGATCAGGGAATAATCTTTTCAAACGGTTATTACCTTCAGAATGGTGATTTTAAGCTGTTTGATAATAATCTGGAGCACATGGTTTTTGAGAAGGTAATCTCATCACCAAATGGAGAGGATTATTTGTATGTTTATTATAACCGTGAAAGTGGGTTATACTTATTGCTGCCATATAATATTATTAAGCAGAGGGTTGAAAATCCAATAGTTTGCCATGGATATGCTTTATTCGAAAATGGAGAGCTTTGTTACTTTAATTCTGACAACGAACCTAAAAAACATCATTCGACAAAAATCTGGCAAACTCCATTTACCGGTCCTGACTTTCAGGTAGAAACAGCCCAAAGCGATTCGTTTTTATTTAAAGTTGGAAATAAAGAGATCGTTAAGGCAATGGCCGAGTGTAATGAGATAATCACCCTGGTACAAAAGGGTGAAAACTATAAAAATCTCTACGATGATCTGAATAAAATGGCAACCGATGTCATTGATAGTTATCATTGGTTAGGTCATCAGGAAGCTGATAATACTTCTAAATTTCTTGTTGATATAAAGGAAATAGCTTCTTCGGCAATTGATGAGTTTGATAAGGTTGTTCAGATAAAAAGTAATACCAAAAAACAAGTTGAAGATGTTTTAGGACGAGTAGATGGACTTATAAAAAAGATCAGTCTGACAACGCACAAATCTCTGGATCAGTATGTGGAAAATCTGACTTCACTTAGAGAATTAAGAGGTGAAACAGAATCATTAAAAGCATTAAGATATGTAGACGAGGCTCAGGTTGAAAAATATGAGCAATTACTTAAAGATGAAAATCTAAGGTATTCTGATAGCTGTATCAGGTTTTTACTGAGAGAAGATGCCCTTGACGATTATAAGTCAAAAGTTGATTCATTAAGTAGTGATCTTGATAAGGTGGAAAAGGTCGTTGATATAGAAAAGCTGGATAAGGAAAGTGAAAAGATTGCAGGTGGGCTTGAAATGTTGATTGATATTGTTAGTAACCTGAAGATTTCTGATCCTACCAAAACAACCCAGATTATTGAAAATATTTCTGCTTTATTTTCCACCCTTAACAAAATCAGGTCTGATTTCAAGAATAAGAAAAGGGCCATGATGTTGGTAGAAGGTAAAGCTGAGTTTGTTGCTCAGATAAAGTTGGTTGAGCAGGGGGTGACTAACTATATTGACCTTGCCGATACAGCTAAAAAATGCGATGAGTACCTTGCCAAATTAATGGTTCAATTAGAAGAGCTTGAAGGAAAGTTTGTTGAGTTTAATGACTTCGTTGACAAGATTTCTGAAAAGCGCGAAGAAATTTACAATGCATTTGAATCAAGAAAAGTTCAGTTAGTTGAAGCTAAAAATAAACGTGCAACGTCCCTGATACAGTCAGCAGACAGGATATTAGGTGCAGCAAAAAGTCGTGCAGAAAGAATGGAGTCTGTATCTGAGATCAATGGATACTTTTCTTCAGACTTGATGATTGAAAAATTGCGCAATATTATTGCTGAACTTGCTGATATCGGCGATTCGGTAAAGTCTGACGATGTTCAAAGCAGGCTGAAGTCTCTAAAAGAAGATGCAATCAGGCAGCTTCGTGATAAAACCGAATTGTTTGAAGGTGGTAAAGACATCATCAAATTTGGTAACTATAAATTTTCTGTTAATACCCAGAAGCCTGAAATCACCATAATTCCTAAAGATGATAATTTGTATTTCCACCTTACGGGAACCAACTTATATGAGGAAATAGAAGATGCAACAATTGTTGAGAGTAAGCCTGTTTGGAATCAATCATTGATTTCAGAAAATAAGCATATCTACAGGGCGGAGTATCTGGCATATAAATTATTTAATGTCGCAAGAAAAGGGCAACTGATAATATCTGATGAGAAGGTTTCAATTGATGATCTTACTACTTCTACCGTTGATCAGTTGAAATCAGTGGTTAGTAAGTTTATGGCTACACGCTATGAAGAAGGATATGTTAAAGGTGTTCATGAGGTAGATGCAGCTTTGTTGTTGAATTCAATCTTGAAGTTTAATCATTCAGGTGGACTTCTTAGGTATTCTTCAAATGCAAGGTCTTTAGCTAGATTTTTCTGGAATTATTCTTTGGATCAAAATAAACGATTATCACTTGATAAACGAATTAAGGGTCTTGGAATAATCATTGATGTGTTTCCTGCTTTGAAGGAATATAATGAGATGATTGAAGAACTTAAGGCTTTGATGAATGATCATGGAGCACAATTAATTTCAGATACCTCAGTAGGCTCAGCTGCAGAGTACTTATTTTATGAAATTAAGGATCATGATGAGTTTATCAATTCTTACGATGCTGTAAAATTAAGTGATGATTTTATAGCATATCTTAAAAAGAGAAATGCTGAAGACAGATTTAGAAACTCAATTAAAGAAATTGAGAATGTATCTGATCGGTTTGCATTGATTGCCAAGTGGATCGGTGCTTTTGTAGATAATACTGGAGACCAAAATTTATCTGACTTTGTATATGAAGCATCATTGATTGTGTTATCAGGTAAAAAGCCAGAGAGAATGGTTAATGTTCCATTGATAGAAAATATCGAAGGGTTACAAGGGTCGCATGGTGTTATTAATGAAGGTGTTTATCAGTTGAATTTTAACCGATTCATGGAGAGGCTGACTAAATACGATAATGAGGTCGTGCCAATGTTTAGAAGGTACCATGAATTGAAACGAGAGCTAATTGAAAAGTTCAATGATGACCTTCGATTTGAAGAGTTCAAGCCAAAAGTAATGTCTTCATTTGTACGAAATAAGCTGATTAATGAAGTTTATCTTCCAATGATTGGAGCCAACCTTGCCAAGCAAATCGGAGAAACGGGTGCAGCGAAAAGAACAGACCTTATGGGTATGCTCCTTTTGATATCGCCTCCGGGTTATGGTAAAACAACCTTGATGGAATATATCGCGAATAGGCTGGGCGTGATTTTCATGAAAATAAACGGACCTGCGATTGGCCATTCGGTAACGTCTGTTGACCCGGCTGAAGCTCCTAACGCTGCTGCAAGAGAAGAATTGAAAAAACTCAATCTGGCATTTGAAATGGGAGACAATGTGATGATCTACATTGACGATATTCAGCATTGTAATCCGGAGTTTCTTCAAAAGTTTATATCGCTTTGCGATGCTCAAAGAAAGATAGAAGGTGTATATAAAGGTCGTAGTAAGACATATGATTTCAGGGGTAAAAAGGTGTCTGTGGTCATGGCTGGAAACCCATATACTGAAAGTGGAGAGAAGTTTCAAATTCCGGACATGCTATCAAACAGAGCTGATGTTTACAATTTAGGAGATATTATTGGTGACTCTGCAGATGTTTTCAAGTTAAGTTATATCGAAAACTGTATTACTTCAAATCCAGTGCTTAACAAGCTTGCTGGGAAAAGCCTTAATGATGTTTACACATTAGTGTCAGCTGCTGAAAGAGACTCGATTGAGGGTGCTACATTTGAAACAAATCACTCTCAGGCTGAGATAAAAGAGTATATTTCTGTTTTTCAGAAGCTCTTTGAGGTAAGAGATGTCATCTTGAAAGTAAATATGGAATATATCCGTTCGGCAGGACAGGCAGATGAGTATCGTACTGAACCTCCATTCAAACTTCAAGGTTCATATCGTGATATGAATAAAATAGCTGAAAAGGTGTTTTCGGTGATGAATGATTCAGAATTAAAGGTGTTGGTGGATAGTCACTATGAAAATGAAGCACAGACATTAACTACTGGAGCCGAAGCTAATTTGTTGAAGCTTAAAGAACTTAATAATGAACTTGAAGGAGTAAGCATTGAAAGATGGCAGACCATTAAAGAACTTTTTGTTAAGCAGCAACGAATTAAAGGTTATGGTTCAGGAAACCAAATGGGGCAGATGCTTGGGCAAATCGAAGAAGTTACTAAAGGAATTCTCGGAATTAGGGATGCCATAAGCACTAATGGTAAAAATGATTAAGTTCAGTTTTTTATAAATAATTAAAGGCAATCATTAATGGTTGCCTTTTTGTTTTTGAGGGATAGTAGATTCTTTAAACTGATTAAAGTCTTGAGGCTCATAATATAAAAACGTTTGAATTCGCTAAAGACTTAACGATTGATTTCATTATTTTTATGGGATTATTTTTTGAGCTAAATGAAGAGAAGTAAGCAATTTTATACGAGAAAACTCCACAGGTATCTGGGGATCTTTATTGGGATCCAGTTTATCGGATGGACTGTTAGTGGTTTATATTTCAGTTGGAATAACATTGATAATGTACATGGAGACCACCTGAGGAAGGAGATACCGGAGCTAACATTTCAACCAGGAATGATATCACCGGATAGTGCGTTTAATATTCTGAATATAAGTGAATCATCAGAAATGGTTCATTTGTTCAAACTAGTAAGAATTCTAGATAAACAATATTATCAGATTGGTTATAATACTCATGATCATACTGATCATTCTGACCATATGAAAATCGCATTAGTCAACTGTCATACAGGCGAAGTGAGAGAGCAATTGAATGAAGATGATGCCATTAGTGTTGCAAAAGAACAATTGGTAGATGGATCTACAATTTTAAATGCACAGTTAGTCAAAGAAGTTGGTGATCATCATGAATATCGTGGTCGTCGATTACCTGTATGGGCTATTGATTTTGAAAACCCTGATTGTACTGTTTATGTTAGTCCTGAACTAGGAACTTTTCAGAGTATTCGCCATGATCAATGGAGGATATTTGATTTCCTATGGATGTTTCATACTATGGATTATGCCGGAAGAGATGATTTTAATAATTGGCTGTTGAAAATCTTTTCTGTTTTTGGGTTGTTCACAGTTGCCAGTGGATTTTTGCTATATGTGCAATCCTCCAGAACAATTAAGAAGTTAAAATCTAAAAAATAAATTAAAGCCAACTCCTTTTACAGAGTTGGCTTTTTTAGTGTTAAATCTGGATTGAGTTTCCAGACGTTGTTGAAGTGTCTTCAGTAGCCAGCGTTCTGATAAATCTCCAGTCTGCAGAAGCTGAGCCAGCATCAAAAGTAATAAGCATGTAACCTCTTCTTGATGCATCTGCATAAATTAAGTCATCTATCAATATAGTATTGGCAAGTTCAAATCCGGCAATTACTTGAGGGTCGTTTCCAAATATTCCTTCAAATCCTGGCGAAGAAACTGAGGCGGTAGCCATTTCCTTGCCTACTTCATTTCCATTAAAGTCAGATAGTTTAGAGTACCAGGCATTATGAGTATCTCCGGCTATAGATATAAGATTTTTAGCTGATGCCGCAGCAAACACTTTTTCTCTTTCAACCGGGTAACCATCCCACGCATCCAGATTATATGGAAGTACAGTTTCAACCCTTGCTTTTTCTTCCGGAGTAACTGTTGGGTCGCCCATAGCCATCCTTGATTTTATAGTGACAAGTTCTGTAACAGTCTGTGTATATTTTTGCAGTATTTCCTGAGAGCCACTTCCACCGGCAATTTGGGCAGTGATAACTAGTAGTTCAGCCGGAATATAATATTTGCCCATCAAAACCTGACTACCAAGTACCTGCCATTTGGCTGTGCTTCCGGATAATTTAGTGGTTACCCAATTTAATTGTTCGTTGCCGAGTATGGTTCTATTTTGATCCTGCCAGTCCTGTCCAAATGAAACCTGGTCAAATCCAGTAGCGGAAAAGTAATCCGTATAATCAAGCTGTTTATCCCTTCCGGCAATTCTGGTGTCAAGCATGATCAGGTCAATAATTCCAGCGATATTGAAGTTTCGGTAAATCTTCGCATTATCAGATACTCTTGCTGGTAAATATTCATGCCAGACCTGAATAGCATTTAGTTTTCTGGTGTTATAGTCACCTTCATTAGGTTGGTGATTTTGCGCTCCGTCTTTATAAGCATCATTGGCGATTTCATGATCATCCCAGACACAAATAAATGGTTTTGTACGGTGTAATTCCTGTAATTGCTTATCCTGACGGTATTGTCGATATCTTTGTCTGTAGTCATCAACTGAAATGATCTCTCCTTGTGGAGAGTGGTATCTTCCCAATAAAGCGGTTAGTTCATTTGATCCATAACCACCCTTGCCATATTCATAAATATAATCACCAAGGTGTACAACAATATCTGCATCCGAATTAGAAACAGCACCGTAGGTATTGAATAACCCAGCCTGGTAATTTGCACAAGATACCACCGCAATTTTTACTTGATTTACTTCTCCAGGTTCAGGAAGAGTCTTTGTTATACCAGTTTTAGAAACAGCTTTTGTACTGACACTGGAGAATCGATAAAAATAAGTAGTATTAGAATCCAGGTTTGTTAAATCAACATATAATGTATTGTCACTGGCGGAATCTATCTGTACAGGTTGGGAAACAACAAGGTTATTAAAGTTTTCATTTTTTGATACTTCAAGTACGATCTGCGGGTTTGACTCATTTGAAGCGGGAGTATATCTTGACCACAATATAACTCTGTCAATCTCGGGGTCGAAACTAGCAACTCCTTCAAAGAAACCATATTCTCCATCCGGATCAAAAGGATCTTCTTCATCTTTACATCCAATCAAAACAGAAGGAGCAATAGCTAATCCAGCCGTAGCCATAACAGTGTTTCTCAGGAATTTTCTACGACTTAAGCTACTTAGAATATCTTTATTAGAATTTTTCATTTTGGTTGATGATTTTCTCGCGAAGGTAATTTTTTACTTTATTCTATTATTAAAGGAATTGTTATGAATTAGTTAATTGCAAAATGTAGATGTTTTTACTGACTTATTTAAAGAAAATTTTTAATTATTCCTTTTTTTTATATATTCATTAAAAATTAGAGCCTTGAAATACCGTCATTTAATTATTGCCACGCTAATCGGTTTTTTGCTATTGTCAGGATATGAGTTATACTTCAGAAGCCAGGGAGAATATCCGCATGTTGATGATACTGAAGATTTATGGGCAGAACAACGAGCAAAATTAGATGACCTCGATGAAAGGGATGTTGTTATTATTGGTTCATCAAGAGCACATCAGGATATTAATCTTCAGCTATGGGATTCACTCACAGGCAGGAAACCTTTACAACTTGCACTTCCTGGATCCTGTCCATATCCCATTTTGGAAGATATAGTTGATAATTCTGGTTTTAATGGATTATTAATAATTGGTGTAGCACCGGGATTATTTTTTTTACCTAAAGAACATCCGTGGGCTAAAGGAGTAATAGGGAAGTCAGTTGGATACTATGAAAAACAAACCTACGCCCAAAAGCTGAATCATATAATATACAAGCCATTTGATAAGAGTTTGGCCTATATCAATGTTGAAGATTATTCTTTCGAATCGTTAATTGACGGAGTTCAATTTGCTAACCGTGATTCAGTAGAAGGACCAATAGAGTGGCCAAGAATGATCGATATTGATGAGTTCCGAGATTCTAGAATGACTGATCAATTTGAGATTGATACCGTATTACAAAATCAGCAGAAAGCAATATGGAGTAAATTTGATAGAGAGGAACATTATAACTATGATTCTACCAGAGAACAGGTTATCAAACAATATGTAGATAAGATTGAGATATTTAAAAAAAGAGGAGGTAGAGTAGCATTTATCAGACCAACCGTATCCGGAGTTTATCTCGAAGAAATGAAAAGAATGCCAAGGGAAAAATATTGGAATGAACTATTGAAGGAAACAGGTTGTGTAGGTTATCATTTCGAAGATTATGAAGAAATAAAAGATTTTGAGCCTCCCGAATGGTCACATTTTAGCAAGAAACAACAAAGAATTTTCACTAATATGCTAGTGCGAGAATTAAAAAAGGATAGTTTAATTAAAGATTAACGTATGTTATTTAACACTCTCGGTTTTATATTTTTCTTTATCCTTGTTTTAATCCTTTATTACTCGCCAATATTTAATTGGAAGGGCAAAAAGGTCATGCTCCTGGTAGCCAGTTATATTTTCTATGGTTTATGGAATCCGCCTTTGATTCTTTTGTTGTGGATATCAACTTTAGTTGACTGGACTGCAGGGAATAAAATATTTAGGCTTACTGAAAAGAATAAAAGAAAACTTTGGCTTGTATTAAGTATATGTGTCAATCTGGGGTTTTTGGGCTTTTTCAAGTATGGGAATTTTATGATAGAAAATTTCCAGAGTTTTCTTGGTGTTTTTGGAATTGAATATACTCCTCCTGAAATGGATATTATTCTACCTATGGGGATATCATTTTATACGTTTCAGACTATGTCTTATACTATTGACATGTATAGAAACCGGATTCAACCAGCAAAGACATTCCTGGATTTTGCTTTATATGTAACTTTCTTCCCTCAACTTGTTGCCGGTCCGATTGTCAGGTCTGATGAATTGATACCTCAGTTTTATGAACCTAAAAAAGCAACTCAAAACCAGTTTGTCCTAGGCATGCTTTTATTAACAATTGGACTTTTTGAGAAAACTGTATTCGCTGATTCATTATTTTCTGATGTCTCAGATTCCGTCTTCGGATCAAAAGATATTTTACCGGCGATCGATGCCTGGACTGGTGTTTTGGCATTTTCAGGTCAAATCTTTTTTGATTTTGCGGGGTATTCTCTTTGTGCAATTGGTATTGCACTTACTCTGGGAATTGGTCTGCCTGATAATTTCAGGTATCCTTATGGAGCTATTGGTTTTTCTGATCTTTGGGGAAGATGGCATATTTCATTGAGTAGCTGGTTAAGAGATTATTTATACATTCCGTTAGGTGGAAACAGAGGAGGGGTCAGTAGAACCTATGTGAATTTGATGATGACAATGTTACTTGGAGGACTATGGCATGGGGCTGGCTGGACATTTATTTTCTGGGGTTTCCTTCATGGGTTTTATTTGATAATTGAAAGATTGTTGAAAAACAAAGTACATATAAAAACAGAAAATGTCTTTGTAAACTTGTTGCTGGCATTTTTAACTTTTCAATGTGTGAATATTACCTGGGTTTTCTTCAGGGCACAAGATTTTAAGACTGCAATGAATATTCTGGGTTCAATGTTTTTTATTCATACCGGAAAACCAAGTTTGTGGACATCAAGCATAGTTTTTGTTTTAGGGCTAATGGTATTGGTATTTATTGGGCATTTTATGATGAGAAAGCGATCACTTGTTGGAGTCATAGAGTCTAGTCCACGTTGGCTTGTTACATTTATCTGGGGGTTGATGATTTTTGGACTGTTAATCGTACAAACGACCGGACAGCAATTTATTTACTTCCAGTTCTAATATCCTGTTTTACTTATTTTTTGGCAGATATTTATCCGGTAAAGGATGTTTACTACTCTCACTTTGCCAATAAATATTAATTATCCACCAACGGGTACCATCATATAATAATTGAATACTGTTTATTCCTCTGGCAAATGGAGTATTATCTGTCTTGCTTTGATAAGATTCGTAAGTACTAAAGAGGTGTACAATATTGCCAAATCGTTCAGTAACACGATGAATTTCCTTTTCATAAAAACCATTTTCTTCAAGCTTCTGTCCAAACCTGTTTATATAGTCCTGAGGTGTTAGATAATTTACACCCAAGCCTTTATCGTTTTTAATAGTTGGGATCAACCTGGCTTCAGGGTGGAAAAGGTATTTGAATTTCTCCCAGTTTCTCTTCTCTCCTTTTTCTCCGGAAATCACTGAATATAAAGTTTCTATGATTGAATCGACACTTGATACATTTTGATTGAAATCTGTGTTTTGTCCTGTAGCCGATGAACAATATAAAATCAATAGTATTATAAAATAGGGCACTGTCTTCATGATTGATAAGATTATTTTATTCTTAAAATAGCTATTTTTTCTAGAAATACCTTTTGATAATAAGGTAAGTATTTGATGAACAGTGGCGTTTCAGAATTCAATCAGAATTGTATTGTATATTTTAAAGAGGAGCTTTAATTATGTTTGATCTTAAATAAGAGGAGATTAAACATATGAATCTAAATAAATGTTTGTTTTTGTATGAGGTGTAAGTTAAGAGGAATACTGATATTATTAATGTTGATTTGGCCAATGGTTGGTTTTAGCCAAATGGTTTCTATTTCAGGAAAGGTAATTGACGAAAATACAAATGAACCACAACCGTTTGCACAGATTGCAATTTACAAAAGCTTAAATGAAGCCCCAATAACAGGGAGCACATCTAATGACAAAGGGATATTTAGTGTCAAGGTAAATAAAGGGGAATATCAAGTATTGATTTCATTTGTTGGTTATGAAGACAAAGTCATTGAGAATGTTACTGTAACAACTAAAAATATTGATTTGGGGAAAATTGGTATCAGTCAAAAATCAGAGCTAATGGAGGCGGTGGTAGTTGAAGGATCGAAAATTAATCAACCTGTTAAATCTACAATTGAAGGATTAGAAATTAAGCCAGACCAGACATTAACTAATTTGGGAGGATCTTTATTAGATGTTTTAAGAAATACTCCATCGGTAAGAGTGTCGTCAGACGGTAGTGTTTCATTACGAGGTAGTAGTAGTACAAACATTCTGCTTGATGGAAGAAATTCTACTTTAACTTCAGATTTAGAACAAATACCAGCCAGTGCAATTGAGAGTATTCAAATTATTACAAACCCAAATGCCAAATATGATGCTTCAGCTGCAGGAGGAGTAATTAATATCAAATTGAAACAAGGTGAAGAGCTAGGAACCAAAGGGAAAATTGAGGGGACAATTGGGACTCGATTTCGTGCAAATGCTAATATCAATGTAAGTCATAAGACAAAAAAATCATCGATTTATGGTGGTTATAGTTATCGTAACTGGCCCAGGGTGGGTAGTTCAACAACTGAAAGGATAACCTATTCTGATAATCGTTATTTATTTCAGAATAACAGTGATGAAAGAAAGGATAAGGAACATACGATTACCTTAGGTGGAGATCATACATTTTCAGGCAAACATAAAATTGGTTATGAAGGAGCCTTTAATAAGGAGTATGAAAATGATAATGAGCGTCGTCGTACCAGACTCGAAACTATTGATGACGGAACTTTGATTAATGCTTATACACGTGATAATAATGAAATAGAAGATAATTATTCAATGGATAATGCCTTGTTGTATGACTATCTTTTTGAAGATACATTAAAATCTTTCAGAGCATTTATAAGTCATAGTTTCAGAGATCAGCTCGAAATACAGAATATTGATGTGTACAATGGGACAACAACTCCGGAAACTGATCCTAATAATTTTGAAAGGTCAAAAAGCGATGAATATAGAAAAACTTCAGTAATACAGGCAGATTATGCTCAGGGACTATTTAAAGGAAAATTAGAGATGGGGTATAAATCTACTTTCAGAAGCTTTGATAATGATTACCGCTATGAAATTTATGATTTGAATAGTGAAGATTGGATCAATCAAGAGCAGATTACTAATAGATTTTTATATGAAGATAAAGTTCATGCCGGATACTTTATTTATAGTAGAAAGTCTGGTGAATTTGACTATTCATTTGGTGTAAGGGGAGAGAAGACAATTGTAGATACTAAATTAGATAATACTGGTGAAGAAAATGATCAGCGTTATTTTGATTTGTTTCCAAGTGCAAGGGCTGCCTGGAATCCAACAGATAAAAGTACTTTTAAAGTAACATATAGCAGGAGAATTGACAGGCCGGGGGGATGGAGGCTAAATCCTTTTCCTGATGTTTCGGATTCGTTAAATGTAAGAGTTGGTGATCCTAACCTTCAACCTGAATATATCAGTTCATTTGAGTTAGGGTATATGTTTGATAATGGAAAAGTGAACGTTACTGCTAATGCATTTTATCGATACGTGGATGGTCAGGTAGATTGGATTGTTGAAGTGATTGATGGGATTTCTTACCGTGGCCCAAGAAATTTAGAGTCAAGCCAGACCTATGGTTTCGAAATTATTAATACTACAAATATTGTAGAGTGGTGGTCTATGAACTTTAGCTATTCATTATTCAGAACAGAAGTTGATGGGACAAATATTGATGAAGGGTTCACAAATAGCGGGCTTGCCTGGTATGCTAAATTCACAACCGATTTTAAGTTGCCATTAGATATTAATTTGCAATTAACAGGCAATTATGAGTCACCGGAGATAGAGGCTCAGGGAAGAGATTTGGCTCGTTACTATATGGATGCTACTATTCAGCGTGAATTTGGAGATTTTAATGTTAGTCTAACGATGCGTGATGTCTTTGATACTCGTCGATTTGCCGGTGAGAATTTTGGTAGTGACTTTGAACAGCGATTTGAACGCAAAAGAGAAACACAAATATTTCTGTTAACGGTGGGGTATAATTTCGACTTTAATTGAGTTGATTTACCATGAAGAAGTGTCATTTATCAGGATACTTTTTAGGCTGATGCCCATTATAAGGAGCAGGAATATGATGGAATTTCAACGGAAAAGGTTATATTAGATAAAAGCTACCTTGTCCTGAATGGCCACACCTAAAGTAAAATATTGCAGTATCAACAGGGAGGTTGAAGTTTCAAACCCTCATATGAGTATTCTTGATGTCTCAATTGAGAATAAAATACCTCATTTACATGAATGTGGAGGAAATGGAAGGTGTACAACCTGCCGAGTAAGAGTAATTAATGGTTCAGAAAACCTGTCAAAGACCACAGTCTTCGAACGTGACTTAATAAGAAAGCGAAATTGGGATCCTAGTATCCGGTTGGCATGTCAAGCAAAGGTATATGGCGATGTATCTATCCAACGTTTAGTCTGGACAAATGCAGAAATCAGTAAACTTCAATTAGAAATGCTTCCTGAGGATATTGGGCAGGAGAGAGCATTAGCAATATTGTTTTGTGATATGCGAAATTTTACAGTCCTCGCATCAAAGCATCCTAACTATGACCTTGCCCACATGTTGAATTTACTTTTTACTAGTTTGGGAGACCCTATTTTGATGAATAATGGAATTATTTATCAATATGTTGGTGATGAAATAATAGGACTGTTTGGAACTACGGGAATTGATGGTGAAAGAGCATGCATGGATGCCATAAGGGCAGCATTAGGAATGAAATATGCTTTGGATAGGTTAAATAGGCTGGAGTTTAAAGATTTTAATGAGCAAGTAGAAGTAGGGATTGGTATCCACTATGGGCGTGCCTTTGTAGGTAATTTAGGGCATCCTAAACACAAACAGTTTTCAGTATTAGGTGATCCTGTTAATGTTGCTAGTAGAATTCAGGATATGAATAAGGAGTTAAATACTAATCTACTTGTTTCTGAAGAGTTTTTAAAAAATTTACCAGATGATACACTTAAAACCGGTATCAATAAGGAAGTAAACCTTAAAGGTAAGAAGGAAACTTATAATCTTATCGAAATACTTGGGTTTAAGCAGTTTGATACAAACCTTGAATTACAAGCTTCAATGGAACTTTTGCTCAAGGATACAGATGATTTCGCAAAGCATTTTTACGATAAATTATTCGATCGGGCTCCCGCAGTAAGAGATTTGTTTAAAAAAAATATGCTTGATCAGGGTAGAATGCTTACTCATATGCTCGGGGGTATCATTTATGGGCTTAGTAGACCTGAACATCTTGAAATGGGATTATCTGCTCTAGGAAAACAGCACATGAGATATGGTGTAGAGAAAGAGCATTATCCGGTATTAAAGGAGGTTTTGCTAGAGACAATAGAGGAAAGGTTAGGAGAGTTTTATAAGCCAGAAATACTTAAAGCCTGGAATAACGCTATTGATCTGATAGCTGGAATTATGACCAGAAGCTATAGTAATGAAGAGGTGACAAAAAATTAAAAGTGCTTCCCAAAAGGTCTAGATTAGACTTTCAGGAAGCATAATTATTTTTTATTTGAAATACACTTCATGCATCCAGACATATCCGTCCGGAGCGAATGCTGCTTTTACAGCACTCTTATGATATTTTACCACTTTACCTGCTGTTGAAGTTTTATAGTATCCGGAACTGTAAGCTCTTTGATCCCATCTTCCATATGGATCATGAGCATAGTAATATTCACCATCATAACCAATAAAGACTATCAGGTGTCCGTATGAAGTAGTATAACCATGTGCCATAACCGGTTTGCCTTGAGCTAAAAACTGGTTCATACGGCTAAGAGAACCATAGGCATTACCATATATTCTTGCGCTAATACCTGCATAAGCTGCTTCATTGTTGAATACATATTGAAAACCAGGAACTGTTTGGGCTTGTTTTGTACCATAATATCTTGAAATCTGGTCAGGTGTAACATTAGCTCCATAGTAATTCAATACCATTGCAATTGCAGTGTTCTGACAAGAAGTGTATGGGTTTATCGCATTGTTTAACTGCCAGAAGTATGGAATTCCTTTTATATAATCTGATGCGGTAGGATCTTCAATGGTATCCGGGTAACTACCTCTTCTACTAACTAAAAGCTGTGTTTTGTTAGAGTTATAAACTTTTACAGTTGTATAAATCTGACCTGCCTGATTAAATTTCAGTGTGAATTGTCCGGTAGCAGAAGACCTTCCTGCAGGAATAGTCAAGTTGCCATAAGCTACAGTATAAGTTCCGGAGCTTCTTGAAACAGATACCTCAACATAATAGGTCCTGTTAATAGTAGTGTTTGTTGATTCACTTAAAGTGACTGATAAATTCTCATTTGTGTTAATTGTAATTGGAGAAGTAGAATAATAAAAGCTTCCAATATTTGGTTTTGGTGCACTCTGGCCGGTGTTTAAGAGAACACCTTTGCAGTAGATTTTTTCAATTGAATTATTGCGAATAGTAATTCTTCCACCAGGCAGATTTAAAATTAAATCTGATCCATTGGTAGTTGTCGATACCTGGTTTGATGCAATATCAGGTAGTTGTAAAACGTCAGTTCCACCTCCATCTTCAATGATATCGTAACCATCATACAAATAATAGTAATAGGTGTCATTACCACCACCACCATTAACCTTGTCATTTCCATTGTTTCCGAAAAGGAAGTCATTTCCACTTTGACCATAAAGCTCATCGTTTTCCTTACCACCATAGATATAATCGTTGTCAGCTCCACCATAGAGTTTGTCATAACCTTGATCACCTCTAATGATGTCATTTCCGGAGTTTCCTTGAATAAAATCATCTCCTTTTCCTCCGTAAATCAAATCATCACCGCCATTTGCATATACCTGGTCATGGTGTGCATAAGCTATGATCATATCATTACTCGAGTAGCCTTGTAGAAAATCCTGATTGGCAGTTCCATAAATCGTTCTGGAATAAGATCTGGCCCTAATCGAATCCGGCATGTCAGCAAACTCAATAATTTCAGGAGTTGATGATGGCGTTGAAGGATTGATGTTTTCCTCCTGGCAGGCATATAGTATCATGCCCACCATGCATAATAATGCTAGTGTTTTTTTCATGTTTGGGTTGCGTTTTGGTTTTAAAGGGCGCCAAAATCGAAATAAACATCAAAAAAGTCAAATAATTAATTGTAAAATTACAAAATAAATGTTTGGTGAGTTTTGATTGTCAGATGGTTAAAATAGATGGATTCTTATTGGTTTAATCGTAACTCAACTTTGATGAGTAAACAGGTTGTTTTTTTAAGTGCTTGTTATTGAGTAGGTTGTAGTGTTTTTTTTGGAGCGTATTTTGGTTATTTTTCAATAACGTCGATCAGGTTGCCATATAAATCTTCTATAATCATAACCTTGCCATGTGGCAATGAAGTTGGAGGTTGAGTGACTGAAATTCCCTTACTTTTGTAAATTTCATAGTCGGAATCTACATCGTTTGTGTTAAGGATAAACAATACTTTTCCGGCACTTTGATTACCCACCTGAGATAATTCTCTTTCATTATTGACCTTATTAAGAATCAACATAACACCTGATGACGTCGAAGGAGAAACCGTTACCCATCTTTTAGTATTACTAATGGGTGTATCTTCAATTAAAGTGAAATCTAATTTATTCGTGTAGAAGTCGATCGCTTCATCATAGTCTTTAACTAGTAGGCAAAAACCTGAAAATGTTTGTTTCATTTAATAAAGATACTAATTAATCGGTATATGCTTTAGTGTAAATCAACATAGGACCATCGCATGGAGCAGAGCCTCCTATTAATTCTTTTTCTTCGATTCTCAGGTATTCAGTCTGATCGCCAGTACAGTTGTCAATCAATTCAGAGTCATTATCATATTCAAGTTTAATGTACTTTCCATCTGAAAGATCTTCTAAACTATAATTTCCTGAAGCTGATTTACTAGAATTACTTTCCTTAACAGTTTTTGTAAAAGTTTTATCTCCCCGAAAGGTGTATGATTCATATCTACCTAGCTCACTTCCGGTAAACTCTGTTTGAGATCTCCCGGCAATCATCTTATGAAGAGTCCAATTTCCAGTGATGCTTTGGTCTTGAATGGTTTTGTTGTCAATGTTTGCACAAGAAACTAACGCAAAAATTAGCATTGGTATGTAGATAAATTTATTCATGGTTAGGGTTTTAATTTATAATACTACAAAAATCTTTCCAGTATTATTGAATCTATATTAACATTAGAAGATATCCTAAAATTGATGATCCTAAAACGATCCACATTGCACTTAATTTTTTTGGACCAAAGGTAAATACTAATCCTAATATAGCTAAAACTATACTTTGCCAATTAGTTAAAGTGTCTTGTGCCATAGAAATTAATACTGAACACATTACCGCAACTGCAGCGATGTTTACAGAGTCAAGAAACCCTCTCAAAAAAAGAGATTTACGCATTTTTGGAATTAATGGATTTAGTATCCATACAAATAAAAATGAAGGTAAGAAAATTCCGGCTGTGGCAGCCATTGCGCCTTTAACTCCTCCCATTTGATACCCAATAAAAGTGGCTGTAGATAATACCGGACCGGGAGTAAACTGACCAACTGCTACAGCATCTATAAGTTCTTGCCTTGAAAGGAGACCATTCATTACAAGTTCGGCATCCAGATATGCAAAAAGCACATAACCACTACCATAAAGTATCGAACCTACCTTAAGGAAAGACCAGAATATTTTTGATGTATTAATAAGTTTATCATCTGCCAGAGGATCACTTCCTAATATAAAGGTTAAGGGTAATAAAGAATTAGTAGTATTACCCTGACGGACATAAAAATAGATAGCTCCAATTAAACCTGCTCCAAGTAGTGCAAGAATCTCATTTACTCCGAGAACACTTGCTATTAAAACAAGAGCACCCAAGATTCCAAGCTCCGTATTTTTGAGTGCTTTTTTACCAAGTTTAAAAATAGCGCCTGCTATAATTGCTAAAACGGCAGGTTTAATACCGTAAATAAAGGGTTGTACTTCGGGTAATTGGCCATACTCTGTGTATGCCCAGGCTAAAACACCGGTTATAACTACTGCCGGAAATATAAAACTTATACCTGCTGCAAATAAACCGGGGATTCCGGCTCTTTCATGTCCGCAGTGCATAGTCATTTCTGTCGAGTTAGGGCCTGGGATAAGGTTTGTTGCTCCCATTAAATCAAGAAAATGTTGTCTTGACATCCACTTTCTTTTATTAACAACTTCTTCTTCCATCATGGCAACATGAGCTGCCGGACCCCCAAAGGCAATGCATCCAAGTTTAAAAAATAAAAATATTACTTCCTTTAAGTTATTCTTGTTGGTATCCATAACTAAAATTTCCTCAAAAATATCTTAGGCAGAGGAACTCTCAAAGTTTAATTTTTTAATTAATAGTTATAGAAAAGCTGAATTGCTTGTCAGGCGTTTCGGTATTTACAATAAAATTATATACGCCTTTACTTTTAGGTGAGAATTGATATGTTGCTTCAACAGGAATTAAAATCTGAGCGCAACCAATACAAGCATCATATTCTCCTTTTGCATCTATATAGGTTGTGTTTCCATCTTCTATAGATTTTAGCTCGGTAAAAGATTGACATGCTTGCGATAAAGTCATATTGAAAATAATATTTACCTGATCGCCAATACGTGCTGTAGCTGGGGCGCCTGCATTTTCAATGACGATAAATTGCTTTTCAATACAGCCGATTTCTTCGTCATCCTTTTTGCACGCTATTACACATAGAAGTACTACAAAAATTGAAAAATATCTCAAGGTATTAAAAGTTAGCTTTAGTGCTTATAACATTAAGATAAGGATAATGTTCTAAAAATCAATTTATTATAATGATAAAACTGGGTTTATTGCCTATCTGAAGAAATAAAAGTTCTTCATTTCAATTAATTCCATGTTCATAAATAATTGTTTAAGCTTTTCTTTTTGAGCCTTTTCTTCAATTGTGATGATGAATTTTGATTTTTTTCTTTCTAATTCCGGCTTGAAAGAAGGGGAGTTTTTTTTAGGCTTATCTTTTAACCAGGTATATGATAACTTCTTTTTTGTAAGAAGATCTGACAATATTTTACCTTTCTTACCAGCTCCAATAATGGTGATGTGTTCGCCTTGAAATTCTATAGAAAGCCAGTATTGAAGTTTGATCTTAAAAAAGGCTTTCTGGGAATAATTTTCACTTCTTCTGCTGGTTCGGTTTTGATGCTCTCTCCATAAGTGCAGGGTTTTATCTACACTTTTCACTTTTATGCCGGATGCGTACATTCTGAAAACCAGATCATAATCTTCAGGATATATTGTGGAATTAAATGCTCCAATTTTATCAAGATCTTCACGGTGTATGAGCCAGTTCGGAGAAGCTATTACGCATTCTTCATAAATATGATCCCAATGATTATTTTTTTGACACAAATTATTTAGCCAGGCGGCATATTTTTTATAACCGGGAGACACTTCTTTCTTCGAAAAGTAAACAACCGGAGAAGTTACAACAGTGCCTTTACCCTCTTCAACCAGCATTTGTTTAAGTAAGAGTAATTTATCCTGTGCCATAATGTCATCTGCATCCATTCGATGAATGTATTTACCTTGGGAATATGAATATGCCTGTTTTAATGCTGAGATTATTCCCGTTTCATTGTTTTGATAATATTGAATTCTTTGATCTTTTACTGAATACTGTTTTATAATTTCAATTGTATTGTCAGTAGAATGGTCATTAATAATTATAAGTTCCCATTGAGTCTCCGATTGACTAATGACACTGTTTAAACATTCCTTTAGGAAGGGCTCAGCATTTTTTGCCGGCATTAATATTGAGATTAATCCAGGAATCATAAGTTTGCTTAATGGGGACTGTTGCTATAAAGAGGTTCTGTCTGCAGACCTTGCATCATTAATTTGTTCTCCACTATGATATTGACCATTAATGGCTCTTTCCCTCCAATACTTAGTTGAATCATAGAAACTTTCAGAAGTATCAATTTCAGAAATCAGAATGCTGTCTATATTCTTTTCTAATTTTCCAGTTATAACTCCATCTGGTCGAACTAAAAAAGATGGCCAGCATGACTGAGGGGCAGAGGTATTACTTGCGCTAATATATACATAAGTATTTGCAGCGTATGAAATCATCGTAGCAGGCATAGTGATCTCCGGAAATGTTGATCCCGGGTTATATTTGAGATATTCTTTATCTATAGGTTTTTGTATCTCATCTAATTTTTCAGTTGATAAATTTCCTGCATAATATGAATGGAACATCACTTCCACTCCCTTCATTTTAAGTTCACGGTATAACTCAGGGTATCGATATTCATGGCAAATAAGGACACCACACTGAATTCCATTTATCTTAAAAGTTGTAAAATGATCGCCGGGAGTAAAGTGGGCCAGTTCTTCGTCCAATTTATCAGTTCCAGCACAAAACATTTTATCATACCTGTCCTGAATTTGGCCCTTGTTGTTGATGATATATAGAGAATTATGAGGCTTGTCTGTTTTTGAAAGTTCATGAGCAGAGCCTAAAATAACCCAAATATTGAGTTCTTCAGCCATATTCATGATTTCTAGTGTTGACTCTCTAAGTAGCTCCCAATCAAAGTTTTTAAAAGATTCAAAATCAATTCCCGGGTAACCTGACAGGGCATTTTCCGGGAAGTGGATGACATCACAAGCCTCTTTTGAAGCCTCTTTCATTTGAGAGATTATTATTTCTTTATTTTTAGAAATATCATCACTAATTGAAAACTGACTGGTTGCTATTTTTAGTTTCATGGTAAGGTTAAATTATTTCATGAAACTAAATAATCCTTGTGTTAATTAATACTATCGAATGGTAATTTTCCAGATTAACTTATAGCCAAAATCTGACACATAGATTTCCTGATTGGTTTTAGCAACAACACCACTAACCTGATCCATTTTAATGCTGGCGGGCGATCCAATACGGAGATAATAAAAACCAGTAGCAGGAGGAGTTCGTTCGCAGCCACACCATGTTGGGGTGTCAAAATGACCTACCCCGGCCAGGGTTATTGTCTCTCCTGAAAGAGTTACTCTTCTTAATGCGCCGTTTGAACCATCTACAACATATAAATAACCATCGTGATAATCCATGTCTGCCGGGTATGAAAAAGCAGCAGCAGACCCGGTTCCATCTAACATATCCTCAAAAGTTACATCTCCTGCCAAATCAATACTTGAGCCTGAATTTAGTTCAACTATACCTTGAAATAAACTTGAAAGTCCTCCGGTATAGTAAATGCTTCCATCATGATAGGTAAGGCCAGCAGGAATTCGGATTTCATCTGAGTCGATAGTTGGAATTACATGGCTACCAGGCACAGTTGTCACTTCGCCTGAAACAGATATTTTCCGAACATTGAATTCATCGAATGTTTCGGGGATTTTATTTCCTACATATATATTTCCTTCATCATCCAGGGTTAATCCCTGACCATTAATTCCTGAGGAAGTAAGTTGCGTAAGTGGCTCAGTTCCAAAATTAAATGATGCTGATGCTGCTGGGCCATCTATGATTCCTGCTGTTCCATCTCCGGCAATAATGTTTATTGTAGTTGGAGATGTTATGTCTATACTTTTAACTTGTTGAGCTGTTGCATCAGCTATATAAAGCAAGTTTTCTGATTCATTAATATCAATGCCAACGAGACGGCCAAATTCTCCACTCCCACCAGCAAATATGGATACACTACCTGATAGGTCTACTTTCTTAATTAAGTCATGTTCTGTTTGCTGGTCAATAACATAGAGATTTCCATCTGTATCAATGGTAAGTTTACCCGGTAAATCAAACTCATCTCCTTCTCCGGCATAAACGACTCCCCTAACTGTAGGTAAGTACCACAAACAAGGGTCACATAATCTCCATATTTCATTTCTGAAACGAAATAATATAGATAATTCCTCCGGATCAATTAAATCAAAGACAGTTAACTCAAAAAGTACATAATCCTGATCTGCTTCTTCTATATGTATTTCCTTATCATTAATTAAAATAAGGCCATCTTTTACCAGGTCTTCATTGGCATTAAGTTCGGCAAAATATTGAGACTTAAGTTTTATTTTAGTTCCACTGGCAGCTTCATCAATTTCTTCATCCAGGGTGTTATATACTTTTGCAGGTCGATCTTTGATTTCATTGTTGTCATTATCGTCTTCGCAAGAAAATAATAAAACAAGTATTATGCAGAGGTAGGGTATGGTCTTCATGATACTAGCTGGTTGGTTAATTGTAATTTAATTAAAATTCAGCTGTATCTGTCTGTATTTAAGGTTATTAATAGGTCCTGTGTTAAGCTGTTTGATTGTTGATCATTCCTTTGAACTCTTCCTTTTTATCAACATAAATAGCTAAAGATTTGAATTCTTTTCTTAGTCCATAAAAGCTTTTGAATGTACTAGCTTCTTTTAAGGTTATAATAACATTATGATAATCAAGAGCTCCTAAAGGAGATAGTTTTTGACATGATTTATCTTCAGGCAGGTCTTTTGAAGAGAGTTCAATTTTCTCAATATTTTCAATTGGAATTATAGCTTCTGAAATAATGCCAAATCTTAGGATGATTTTGTTTTCAAGAATAATATGAGGTCGGTAATAGATAGATTTTAACCAGCCAAAAATTTGGAGTCCGCTATAGATACTTAAACCAGATAATATCCAGGCAGCATAAATATTCCATTTTTCAAGGAGAATATGAAAAATAAATGTTTCAGCAATTACTAAAAGAATTATTATTGCGAGAGTGGCAATAGAACCACTGGTCTTATGATAGGTGAAGTTGTTCTTTTGTAATTGTTTTGATTTCCATTTGAAGAACCCAAAATAAATAATTCCAATCTCGGTAGCTAATAAGGAGGCTATAGGACCCGGTAATGATTCTTTGCATGTTATGAGCAAAGCTTCATAGAAATCCGATTGATTTTTTTGATTTTGATTAAGGTCTATAATCACTCTTCTGGTTTTGATAATTATAAAAGTGATTACTCCAAGTTCGATAAGGGGTATTCCGTAAGATCTAAATAGAGATAAGTAGTATTGATTTTGTTCCGGAATAATATTAACACCGACTGTCGTGCCGATAATTAGTAAAGGAACTATGGTGATTTTTGGAACTTTAGATTTTCGAATTACCAAAAACCAAATAAACGGGATAATTATAATCAGGTCAATAATAATAGCATTTGATAATATAATATCGCGTGATACCAGGTCGATATTTAAAGCAACTAACACTAAAGTGAATAGAAGAATAAAGGGGATGGCAAATCTGAAATTCCTAATTTGTGTATGTAAGGATGCTATCATGAGGTGTCTGGTTGAGGTTAAATTCTATTGGTAATTTAAGGGAATTGATTGAATAGTTATATCAAAAAATGACCTGCGGTAAAATTAATATTTGAAATGTGTAATATTGGATTTTTATTAAGCTACGAGTGATTTTAAATAATCAATTTGTAATTAATTTCACTCTTAATCGATAGATTATTAAATAAAAACATAAAGGAACTGACCAGCTTAAAATTGAAATAACTACATATCCGGACTTTCCCGGGATAATTTGAAGTTGATTGTTTATGAAAGATAATACCCTTAAGAATATTGCTGAATTAGCTAATATGAAACTGCAGATTGCCCAGAATTTATGATTTTGTTTATTGGTATTTTTGATCGAATTATAAGTTTTTAAGGTAGAAAAAGCCCATAAAATGGAAAGAGAAATGAAATTAATTGTTGATATCGATCCGCCAATTGCAAAGAATGCCATGAATAACCCAGAAGGAGCTGCCAGAAAAATTACAATGCTAACATATGAGGTACCTAACCATCGATGTATTTTGGTTACAGGACAAAGCACCTGAATATATCCTAAAATAATTGCAGTTGTAGCAAAAATAATATGGGTATAAAAAGCATACTTGTAATAGTGAAACACCTCAGCTTTATCACTTAAAAAACCACTTGTGAAATCAGGATTAATGTAATCAATACATTTGAGTAAAATTAGAAGCGTTATCAGGATGCCCGGAATATAGAGGAATCCCTTAACCAGCCGCATGATAGAAAACTTGCTCAGGCTTTGTGAATTCATCTTCTTTACCATTCATTTCATTTCTTTTTAAAAGTATTAACTCGATATTTTTTCTATCCAGATCAGTTAGCAAACTATCAACGTTATCATGAAGAGGAACATACCAGCTCTGCTCTTTGAAATATTCTTTCCAGAAAGAGGTTTTGAATTTATAACCATATTCTGCAAATATTTCATTTCTCATTAGGTCAAGGTCATTGATTGAAAGGTGCTTAGTCTTGATGTATGTAGAACCTCCATATTCATCTGGTTTACTAAACTGAGAAACTGAATAGAAGCAGCCGGTGAAATATGAATCGTTAATTTCTACAAATTTGGTAAAATCATATTTTCGACTGGATTCTAAAAGTGTTATTTCTCCAGTTTCATCGATACTATAAAATCTATAATTAGTATCATTAAAAATGGTGCTCCCTGCTCTAGTGTTTGATTTAACTTGGAGAAGAGTATCCGTCACTAGTTTAAAGTCATAATCATTACATTGAGCATTTAAACCATCCTCATTTGATAGA
This sequence comes from Marinigracilibium pacificum, assembly GCF_012926615.1. Classification (GTDB taxonomy): domain Bacteria; phylum Bacteroidota; class Bacteroidia; order Cytophagales; family Cyclobacteriaceae; genus Mangrovivirga; species Mangrovivirga pacifica. The sequence goes on from NZ_JABBNU010000002.1 coordinate 79,426, forward strand.
ATAATTGAGTTGAAAATATTATTATCGGTATTTTGAATTAATAATTTAGATTGGTTTATTGAATATCCTCTAGCATCAATTCCTGATTCTTGAAATTTTACCACAAATGCTTTGATCTTTTCTCCTATCGAAAGAGGGTTTTCTTCAGTTGTTTCAATATTAAAATGTTCTATCCCGTAATCTCCATTGTGTTGGCCAGGGTTGGTGACATCTTCCATTACCTTTTGGCCATAGATATTCATTCTAACCAGAAATGAAGGTAGTACGAAATCGCCTTTTCCGATTTGTTTCTCTTTAAAAGTACCATAGTTATAAGTACTGTAAATAAGATTATCTAAAATCGAATTATTATTTATTTGAAAATTGCTTAAGTACCTGGATGGGTCATATTCTACTTCGTAATAAGAATTCAAATTATCAAATTCAATTTTATACCATCGCCCATTTTTAAATCCATATGCATGTTCCTTTGCACTATTTTCATCAGGAATAAAGAAATCAAAATCAGGGTCTAAAACTTCGAAAGTAGAATAATTAAATATCCCATATAAATTACCAGTATTTATTTCCATGCAATTTTTTAAAAGTTGATTTGGATTCCCTATTGTTTCATATTTGAGATTTAAAACCAGATCAAGAGAATCAGTTGCTAACCCATATTTTGGAGGGGTATTAGAAGAATATTTAGAAGGTTGGTCTGTAATATAAAATAATACAGATTTCTCTGTTAATACATAATAAGGTGCTCGACCATAAAGACTATTAAGATACTGTACTCTTTTGTGGAAGGTGATTGAATCCAGTTCAAAATCAGTACTTTTTTCTATAGTTGATTTCTCTTTTTCAACGGTTACTAACCTGTATTCGTTTTGATTACTTTGAGCAACTTTTTCAGTATTTGTTTTTTCGGATTTTGTTGAATCGCAAGATATAATCGACAATAAGACAATAAAGTAAAAAAATAATCTATTTGTATTCATTTAAAAATATTGATAAATCAATTGTGAATTTGTCTAAAATTTGATTAAAAGTATAATTTTAATTTTTGCGAATAAAGATATTTTCGATTAAAAAAGGAAAAGATTGTAGTCCAGACTTACTATTCTTACAATATTCCAGGGCGTTCACCAATCCACACATTGTGTAGAATAAAATCCACATACATTCTCCTTGTTATTTTAAAATCCTTTTAAATTCATTAAAAACAACGAAAGTTCGGTTTTTGCATATCCTATGTCGTCATAAAATATTAAATACATTTATAGAGGGAGATGGATTCTAAAAAAGAAAAATATGCGAGAATAGGAATTGCTACCAAAGGGTTTGTGTATTGTCTAATTGGTATACTAACAATTATGGCAGCTTTGGGACTTGGAGGTAAAACTACAGGGTCATCAGGAGCATTAGAGTCTATTGCTGGAGGACCTTTTGGTAAAATCTTGCTGGGTTTAACAATTCTTGGACTCACAGGGTTTATTTTTTGGAGGATGTATCAGGCGTTTATTGATCCGGAAGGTAAAGGTTCTGATGCCAAGGGGATAGCAAGAAGGTCAGGATACTTTTTTAGCGGGTTGTTTTATGGAGGTGTTGCATTTACTGCTGTAGAAATATTATTTGGTTCTGGTGGTTCTTCAGGAGGCAATCAGACTATTGTAGCTAAAATGCTAGGAAGTTCAATTGGACAGTACCTGGTCATAGGTATGGCTCTGATATTTTTTGGAAAGGCAATCTATCAATGGTATCGTGCATTTTCTGATAAATTTAAAAGTAAAGTGAAGGAATCCGGGCTTGATAAAAACGCGAGAACTATTTTAATGAATTCTGGAAAGGTGGGATATATTTCAAGGGGTGTTGTGGTAGCAATTATCGGTTACATGACGCTAAGAGCAGCTATAACCGCAAATTCATCAAATGCTGGTAGTACGAAAGAAGCTTTTCAATTTATACAAAATGAATTTGGATCATTTTTATTACTGATGGTTTCAGCGGGGCTGTTTGCTTATGGTGTTTTTATGTTTGTGAAGGCCAGGTATAGAAGTATGGCTACTAATTAATTATAAAGATTTAAATATGAAAATAAGTAAGAATGAGATCTTATATAGCTTAGGTGCCTTGGTAGTAAGCTATGGTTTGAAAGAAGGAATTAAATATGGTTATAAGAAAATATATGGTAGACCGTTACCAAATAATCCGGTCTATTCTGGGGTGGCTACTAGCCAGGCTTTATTCTGGACTTTAGGCCTCTCAGCAGCAGGAGGATTGGCAAAATTGTATTACCGTAAAAAAATGTCTGCATTAAAGGAAAGTTGATTTTTCATCTGTAAATTATTAGTTGTAACACTTTAATGATAAGTGTTGCCATGTTTTTCATTTTCATCATTTAATAATACAAACACGCTTTTATGCGGTTACCTTTTTCTGTTAGAAAAATTATTTACGTCAGGTTAGCTGAGTTCTTCGATACAGTCGGGCAGATTGTTCATTTCTCAGGGAGATTCTTTAAGCATTTATTTACGCCTCCATTCGAATGGCAGGAAATGCTTAATCAGACATTTACACTGGGATATAAATCATTTCCCTTAATTGGAGTGACAGCCTTTATAGTAGGTACTGTCTTTACCATGCAGTCTTACCCGACAATGTCCTCATTAGGAGCAACTGCCTGGATACCTACAATGATATCAATATCTATTGTCAGGGAAATCGGGCCACTGATCACTGCATTGATATTTGCGGGTAAAGTAGGGTCAGGAATCGGGGCTGAATTAGGGTCAATGAAAGTGACAGAACAGATTGATGCAATGCAGGTTTCGGGAACTAAACCAATAAACTATCTGGTAGTAACCAGAGTGGTTGCCACAAGTTTAGCCGTTCCTTTATTAGTGATATATACAGATTTTATTTCGTTTCTGGGGTCGTATTTTGCTCTAACAAGAGAAAAGGATATTACGATGAGTTTATATTTTAATCAGGTGTTGGGTTCAATTGAGTTTAAAGATATTATACCGTCGATATTTAAGTCATTCATTTTTGGTTTCAGCATTGGAATGGTGTCATGTTATCAGGGGTATTATGCGGAAAAAGGAACCAAGGGTGTTGGAAAAGCTGCTAATACTTCCGTAGTGATATCTTCATTTTTAATTTTTCTGATTGACCTGATAATGGTTCAGATAGTAAATATTCTTTTTAATTAGAGATGGGAGACAAGAAGGTAATAGTAGCCGAAAATATAAAGAAAGCCTTTGGATCTAAGTTGGTGATTGAAGATATCAGTTTTGTATTAAAGGAAATGGAAAACTTGGTTATCATGGGGCGATCAGGCACGGGGAAATCTGTGTTGATAAAAAGTATTGTTGGATTGGTAACTCCGGATTCAGGGAAATTAGAAGTGTTGGGAGAGAACATTTTGGGAATGGATGACGATCAAATAGATAATATAAGGCGATCTGTAGGGTATTTATTTCAAGGAGGGGCATTATATGATTCAATGACTGTTGAAAGGAATATGAAATTCCCATTACGGAGGCATCCTGATCGTCCTTCTGAAGGAGAAATTAATGATTTGGTTGATGAAACTCTTGAAAATGTTGGGCTGTTGGAAACAAAAGATAAATACCCATCTGAATTGTCAGGAGGAATGAAAAAACGTATAGCCTTAGCAAGAACTTTGATCATGAGGCCAAAAATAATGCTATATGACGAGCCAACCACTGGACTTGATATGATTACATCTTCAGAGATCAGTGAGTTGATTATTAAAATGAGAGAAAAATACAACATATCATCAATTATTATAACTCATGATGTTTCATGTGCGGAATTAACATCAGATAGAGTGATGATACTTGGTGAAGGTAAAATTCAGGCTGAGGGGGCATTTGAAGAGCTTAGTAATTCCGATGACAAGCATATTCGTTCATATTTTACCATGATACATAAAGACAACAGAACTATATGAAAGATAAGATCAAACTAGGTTTATTTGTGTTTTTGGCTGTTACCTTATTGATACTTGGAATGTATTTTGTCGGTGCGCGTAAAAATTTATTTAGTTCCAATATTGAAATACAGGCATGTTTTAAAAATGTAGCTGGTATCCAAAAAGGTAGCGCAGTTCAGTTTGTTGGAATAAATGTAGGCGCTGTTGAAAAAGTTAAAATAATTGACGACTCGACTGTATGTCTGGTTATGAGCTTAAACAATGAGCAAGCGCAATTTATTACCAAAGATGCTGTAGCTCAAATTGGGTCTGAAGGGCTGATGGGGAATAAAATGGTTTCTATAACTCCTGGTTCAACAGGTGCTTCGAGAATTGAAGATGGAGATGAGTTAAGTTCAAAAGAACCGGTAAATGTTGAAGACATCATGGCCAGTGTAATGCAGAATAGTAAAAACCTTGAGAAATTTACCGGAGACCTTGCTAAAATAAGCCAAAATCTAATAAAAGGTAGGGGCCTCGCAGGTCGATTGCTGACTGATACAATCTCCGAGGGTCGAATTGAATCGGTTATTTCTGAATTAGAATTAACGGTTGCAAATCTTCATAATGTTAGTGCTGATGCCAATGATATATCAACTCAAATTACTGAAGGAAAAGGAATGCTCGGTAAATTGGTTTATGATAAATCAATGGCCGAAGACGTTGAGCAACTAATGGACTCACTGAATAATGCTTCTGCTAAGTTAAATCTAACTCTACAACAACTGACTGAGTTTACTGAAAAAATGAATAATGGAAAAGGAACATTATCGCTATTGGTAAATGATTCAACCATGGCTTACAATCTGGATACGACAATAATCAATGCTAAACAGCGCGTTATCGAGCTTGAACACACTATTGATGTTGTAAACGAAAGTTGGTTACTTAACTTGTTTAATAAGAAAAATAAAGAAGATCAATTTGAATGATCAGCTTTGGCCTTCTGAAGAATTACCAGTTGCTGTTTTGCTAATAATAGATACAGGCATCTCTGATAACTTTTCTCCACCTTTAATTCCAAAATCCAGAGTTCTGATAGGAAATGGAATTGTAATGTCATTATCATCGAAGGCTCTTTTAATAGCTTTTATAGCTTTGTGTTTCATTCCCAAATACCCTGGTTGATCAGGATATTTTACCCAGAATCGTATATTGAAATTTATAGATGAGTCACCAAATTCATGGTAATCAAATATCAGGTTTTCTTTATCTATAACACCGTCAAGATTAGAAACTGTATTAATAACAAGTTCTTCAACTTTTTGTAAGTCATCACCATATGAAACGCCCACTGTTAGGTCAATTCTTCTCTTACCAAGGATGCTATAATTAAAGATATTAGACTGCAAGACGTCTTTGTTAGGGATATAAACTTCCTGACCCTGAAAAGTTTTTACTACAGTAACTCGTAAATTTGTTCTTTGGACACTTCCCATAACCCCTTTTATGTCTACTATTTCTCCAACATGAAATGGAGTTCTGAATGCCAGAATTACACCCGAAACAAAGTTTGCCGCAATATCCTGAAATGCAAAGCCAAGGGCCAAACCTACAATACCAACTCCTGCTAATGCTGAAGTTAGTGCTTTTTCAAGTCCTAAAACGCCTAAAATTATAAACAATCCGAAGCCAAGAATTGCATAATAAAGAATCGTAGAAAATAGGTTGTTTAAAACCTGATTGTCTGAGGTTTTATTAAATATTTTTTCAAACAAACGTGAGCCGATTTTTGCCAGAAAAATAAACAGGATTAATAAAATTACCGATAATATCATATTGGGAATCAGCTCGAGGAAAGTATCCAACCAGGAACTTAGTTTATCGGTAATAGTTGTTATGGCTTTTTCAGTTTCTAGCAGCATATCTTAAAAGTTAGGTGTAAAACAAAATGTTGTTTTTCCTCACAGTTTATGTGAAAAATTATCCACAGAATAATAGGATTTGATTTAGCTTAATCTTTTCAAATTATTAATTCTTATTAAAATAATTTGAAATAACCTCTTTATCAAGTTCAAAGGGTTATATCCTGATAATATTGGAGTTAAATATAATTAAATGCTATTGTGGCATGGTATTTCCACTATAAATAATGAAAACTTAACTATAAAATTAATAAAAAGTTATGAGTGCAATAGAAGATAAAATCAGAGGGAACTGGAATCAAATCAAAGGAAAGTTGAAAGAAGAATATGGAGAATTAACTGACGACGAATTGATTTATGAGGAAGGCAAGGAAAATCAATTACTTGGTAAGATTCAGGAAAAGACGGGTAAAACCAAGGAAGAATTAAAGAGTTTTATTGATAGTATATAAATCAAATATTAAAAAAGGGCAGTTAATTAACTGCTCTTTTTTAATATTCTACCACTTTGTCAATTACAAACTTTCTTAATGCCTCACCCTCTATAAGTTTGTATTGAATTTGCCTTGTTTTACCTGTAGGATTAGCGTTTGTATCACCAGTATTATACACTGGGAATCTTCTAACAAGGGTGTTTTCAACGATTGCAAATTCATCGTGGCCCATGTATCCCCGAGATAATGAATCTACATTTCTTAAATCTGGTAACTTGCCAGTCATACTTAGTGATTTACCATTGTTTATCGAATAGCCATGAATTGAGCCATAGCTGCCACTGCCATCTGAAACCTCATATATTATTAGTTCCGGAAAACCATCAACATTCAAGTCACCTGTTTCTGCATTTGTAATAGTTCCGAGAATACATGTTTTATATACTTGGTTGTCATTTTCCAATCCATTTGGCATCACAGTAAGCGTATCCTCTTTAACTGATACTAAAAAACCATACTTTTGATAATTCAGGTATTTACTAAACTGGGTGATGTCAATTTGATCCGGATCAGGAGACTCATTTATTTTCAGGTAGTTTCCTGCCAATGTTGCACCACCGCTACAATAAAAATATAGTCTGTTTTCGGAAGTTTGATTTTCAGGTTTGATAATTAATGAATCCTCTTTGATAGTAATTGAAACATTCATGCCATCATCATAAAGTTTTAAAGTATTTTTTTCTGTTAAAATTGCACTGCCGTCGAATGTACAGGAGGGTTTCTTTTGGTCAGCTCTTGACCTGATTGAAACTTTTACTTGCTTATTATTTAATGGAGTTAATGTTACAGAAATCCAATCAAAGCCTTGATCTTTTTTAGCATATCCATCGCTAACGTATGACCCAAATATCGACTGATCAGTTTGAGCTGATAATTTTTGTACAGTAGTATTGATTAACCTTCCTTCAGAGATTTTTTTATCATTATCGTAAAAGATGTAATGATTACCTTTTAACCAGAAAATATGTCCTTTTTCGTCATGATATTTAATTCCTTCAGCCGAAGATATCCTGGATAAAGTGTACTTAGAATCAAAATTCTTTTCATGGATAAGAATTTTTTCAGGCGTTGAGTTGTTGACCTTATATAAATCAAAGATGTACATCCCGTCATCCGAAAAATATGAGGATGTTAAAGAAACCTCTAGCGTATCAAATATGCTTTCGCCTTCATGATTTTTTCTTTTACATGAGGTTATTACTAGTAGGATAAATAGAGATATAAAGAATAGTTTATAGGACATCAGAAATAGCTGGTTTTTATTAATATAAATTACTAATAATGTGGCTACTATTCAATAAGGTAATGTATTGATGGGTAAAAATTTGGGGTTTCTTAATAAAATTATTTTAGTGAATTTATTATGTTATTTTAAGATTGTTTTTTTGCAAAATGACTTTGGAGTTATTTATAAATCGTTGATTTTAAGGTATTGGACGGTCTGATAAATGTGATTATTTCAATATTTCGTGTTTTTGATTGATTTTTAGTTTTGTTTGTGGTTTTTTGATTTTGAGTGGATGAGGATAATTTTTATTTGGCTTTTCTATATTTTATCAATATTATTGATGTGGTATTTTTTGAATTATTCAAATTTTTTAAACTGTATTTGTATGTATAAAAATCTTAGTCCGTCAGAGTGGGCGGAGAAAGTTAAGGAGGACTCAGATGTTGTTATTGTCGATGTGAGAACTGAAGCTGAATTTAAGGAAGGTCATATCGAGGGTGCATTAAATATTTCGAAAATTGATGACCATATAGATAGCCTTGACAAATCAAAATCCTATTATTTACATTGTAGAGTAGGGGGTAGAAGTGCTTTTGCAGCGCATACAATGTCAAAAAATGGCTTTAGCCGAGTTTATAATTGTAATGGTGAACTTACGTCGACAGGTATTAACCTGGTGAAATCATGATCTTTACTTTTAATTGAAAAATAGTAAGACGCTATTTTGACTAGTCCTAAAAAAGATTAACACTATTTTAGTTAAAATTTAATTAAGAACCATAGGATATTATTCTGTGGTTTTTTCATGTCTTTGATCGAGTGGTTAGGAAAGTGCCTATTTTGTGAAGAAAAATATAATGAGAGGTGAAAAAGTTGTATTACCAGGAAGATGATGTGTTAATCTATTGCTACCTATATCATCTGTATAGGTAGCAATAGCTTTGTTATTTTGCTTCGGCTAATGGAGAAATGATTCCGTCTTCACCTACTCCATTTTTAATGTTTACAAGTACTGCATGTAAAGTTTCTGCAGCTAAGCCATGTAATACCAGTCTATAGGCTGCGCTGTAGGTAGTGTCAGGTACCATTGGGTGTCGATTATTTATTAATCCGATATGTCCAGGAGTACCCAAAATTTTGGCGGTATAAATAGCCACAGTCTCATCAAGTTGTAATGAATTTGATGCTCTGATAAAGTCGTTATAAGTCAGAAATAGTTGATAGAAAGGCGTGAATAACTCAATTGAAGATCTTAAATCAAGAAAATTCGTCCATTTATCAGGGAAATCGATATGGTTAAACTGATCATCAGTAATCATATCAAGATTTAGATTTGAAGCCTTCTTGATTTCGATATTCTTTTGCTGAAGCTCGTAATTAAGTTTGATAATGAAGTTGTAAAGGTTAAGGTCATGATTTAGAAAAAGATCATCTTTTACATCTTCGAAATCATAAGGTTTTAATGGAGTATTTAGTACACTTGATCCCTCAATGTTTCTTGCTACAAATTCCAGGATTTCACTTCCTACATGAAAATGTCTAAATATGAGTAGGTTGGCGTCCTTGCTGACAAAGTTTTTTAACCCCCAAGCGAGTATTTTGTGTAATATTTTTGATGAGTTAAAAAGTTTAGGGAAAAACCACTTAAAAACATGAATAAAGAACATGGTTATTTTAGACCAAATCTTAATCACTGGTAAGAGATATTGTACAGAACGAGAGTCATTATCTCTTAGTAGTGCTTCTTTGGTTTTTTTATTAATAGGAATGCTGCTGTCTAAATACAGCGCCAACCAAGGGTTGGGATCTCTAGAGTCGTGGTATTTTATATCAAGTTCTTTCATTGAAGTTAATTTTAATAATTCCCTAATTCTTCTAGTTGAAGTTTATATAATCTGGCAGTTGTTTTAGCAGTTGAGGCAATCTTTTCTGCTATTTCCGGCGTCATTGAAGGGTGATTTAATGCTTCCTCAAGTCTGTGGAAATGATTTTCGTCAGCAACACCATGATAAGTAAAAAACGAAACCTGGTCTTCTTCCAGTCCTAATTGTAGCTTTATCATATTGCCCCAGTGACCAGCAAGTCTTTTGCCGATTCCTTCAATAATAAACATTGCTCCCAACAAGTCAACTGGGTTTGGCTGACTTGCCTGATTAAACATATACGCTGAAAGTGCCTTGCTTCCGATGTTTTTAATGCCAGTTTGTATTACCTCTAAATTTTCACCCAATGCCTTCCAGTTCTTTTCAAGGATTTGATAATCTTTATGTTCGGTAGCAGTGTGTTTAATGAAGGCAGATCTTAATTCAAAAATGTCAATTGATATGTTAGAAGCAGCTCTGGATATCCACTGAGAACCATCTATGACTTGTTGTCTTAAATCATGTAATAGGAGTTTGTAGTCTTCAAGTGTAAGCGTGCCCTGATGAATTTTTTCAACAATTGGAACATTAAGTAGATCTGATTCAAAAGAAACCCAGGTTTGGGTTAAGCTTCTAACCAACGCTTCAAGAGTAGGGTTTTTATTTACTACTAATTCCGGAGCTTCAATTTCACGAGCCTCAAACTTATTTATATTTTCATTATCCGGGCCAACAACTTTTAATTTCATAAAAGAAGTAACAAACCTGCCACTCTCAGGAACCATACAAATAATATTGTCACCTGGTTGAAGGTTGCCAGAATACATTAGTTCTTCAAGCATAATATAGATCGAAGCTGCTCCTGTATTTCCTTTAGATTGAAGGTTACTAAACCATTTCTTATCTTCAATAGGAGCACCACCTTTTTGCATTAGCTCCTTGATTGGCCCTTTGAAGTATTCTGAAGAATAATGACAACACAACCAATCAATGTTATCAGGATTGATCATGCCTTTATCTATTAACTCAAAATAGTGTGCTACTCCGGTTTCAACTACTTTAGGTAATAATTTAACGTCTTGTCTAAGATTTAACGCACCTGCTTTTGAAGCAGATTCATAGTCAGGGTAATCCAACCATGTTAATTCCTTCTCTTTTTTGTTTGTTGTAGTGCCAGTGTACATACAAAGAGGGTAGTCATTAGCATGAGATTTAAGGTCAATCCATTCAATTTTCAACGATAAAGAAGATTGCGATTTTTTGTTTCTCAATACAAATGCACCCGAACCATCAGATAACATCCATCGTAGAAATTCCTGATCAAAAGAAAGTCTGTTAATTCCCTGAGCTTCAAAGCGTGATGATTTAAAAAGGCGGCTGGAAAATTCACTCCCTGAGCAAACAGCATTTTGTTTCTCTCCACTCTTGATTTGTGAATAAGCACTTTTTAGCGCCATTATACCACTAGCACAAACACTTTGGAAACTCGAAATCTCACAATTTTTGATTTTTAGCTCGCCATGTACCATGCTTGCAAATCCTGGGACTGGAAGATCGCCCTGTGTGGTTCCCGCAGAAATAAGTTCGATATCTTTTTCATTCACCTCAGATTTTTTTATCGCATCAATTATTGCTAAAGCCGATATCTCTGCATTTGTATGCGTACTTTGCTGATTCTTATCAATAGCATAATACCTGGTCTTTATGCCATTTTGTTTAAGTATCTTTTCTTTAATTTTACTAGAGTTCCCATTGATTTTCCCCAGATACTCTTCCATTTCATCATTTGATATGGGTGAGTTAGGAAGGAACTTCCCGGCACTAGTTATATAAACTTCATTCATGTTTATGGCTTTTTCTAAAAATCTTTTGATTGAAATAGTCTATCCAGTATAATGCAAATCCATATTCTTTGGAGGCATTATTGTGATGTTTATTATGAGTGGTTCCAAAACGGAATATTCTTGGTGCACCTTTCCATTTAATTCGATAATTACAATGCCCTGCCAGATTTAATAATATGCTCACTAATGGGAAAATAGAAATTGATATCACTGAAAGAGGAATAGCCCAGATAATAGTTAGTTGAACAGTGCTTAATAACAAAGCCTCAAACCAATGAAAGCTATAAACAGAGAATACTGTAGGTGTAACAGATCGATGGTGAATTTTATGAGCCCATTTTAAGAAAAATGGAATATGCATAATTCTGTGAACTATGAAAAAGTGAATTTCATTCCAAGTTGTTAATACTAGAATACCTATGATTATATTTTGTAAAGTGTCAGTTTGGGTGGCGATTTGTCCTGATCTAATGAGAGAAATTATTGGAATTCCTGAAAAGGCAAAAATCAGGATTGAGATACACGAATTTTTTATCTCATATCTTATCTGACTTTTAGTTACCTTTCTATCACTGATTTTTTCAATCACAGATAATTTTTCAAGCCTTTTGCAAAGGGTTAGAAATAAAGGAGCCAGAACAAAGTATAATGCAATAAAATATACTATTGAATAAATTAAGACTATAAAAAGTGGTTTTGAGTAAACCAAATCGTTAATTATTTGCTCCACTATTTTGGTTATTGTTGATAATTAAAAAAATAAATCCTATTAGTTATAAAGCTGGTAATTTAACGATCAAATTGTGAATTTCGTTTAAATTTATTCTAGTTTTTGATTTAGAAGTCTCAAAAGTTATTTTTTCATTCCTAATAAGGAGAGGTGTTTTTTATAAATAAATCAAGCGATGTTACTGGTGATTTTTATGTAGGGAAACTTGATCAGGGTAATATTTTAATCTAATCGATAGTCTGGTATTCATCAGTATGTTTAAGAATATATTCCGGAGTATATTCGGCATATTCAGAAGGACGGATTTCATATCCATATTTGTAAGTGAACACCTGAGTGAATTCAGCTCCAAAAAACAATATAAGGCATGAATAGGATACCCAGAGAAGAATTAGAATTAAAGCTCCTGAGGCACCAAAGCTTGATTCCGGGTTTGTTTCTGATAGATAATATGCGATAAGCCATTTCCCTAAAGAAAATAGTAAAGCGGTAATAAGTGCACCAATCCAAACTGACTTCCAATGAATTATAACGTCGGGGAGTACTTTAAAAATTGCAGCAAAGAGAAGTGTGACAATAAAAAGTGACAGAAGAAACTCTCCTAATACTGTTATGATCATCATATTTGTAGAAAATGTTTCTGACAGCCAATTTGCCAAAACACTGATCATCGCAGAAAGTGATAACGATAATAACAGCAGGAAACCGACTACAATAATGATTCCCATTGAAGCAATCCGATCTAATAGCATTTGCTTAATGCCGCTATTCGGTTTTTTTTGCACTTCCCAGATGTTATTAAGGGATTTTTGAAGTTGAAAAAACACTCCTGTAGCACCAAATATCAATGAGATAACACTAATAGCTGCGGCACCGAATTTTTGTTCATCAATCTGGCTTTTCGATAGGATACTTTCAATATTATTTGCAGTCTTTTCACCCATCATTTCAGATACCTGTTCTGTAATTGCTCCGGTGGCAGATTCTTCCGAAATAAAAAAACCAGCAATAAAAATAACCATAATAAGGAATCCAGGCATCGCAAATACAGCATAATATGCTACAGCAGCAGCCTTTCCGAATGCGTCATCAGCCATCCACTCTTTATAGGTCCACTTTAAAAGAGAGGGAAGGTCTTTAAGTTTGAACTTATTGTCCATAATTAAATTTAACAAATAATCGGTAGGAATTTTATGATACTTATCTATAATAAATTGATGAAATATGAATTCAATTTTTTGATGATTTGTGTTTTGATATAATTTCTGAGTTAGGTAAATGAATTTTTAAGGTTTTAGAATACAAAGTTTTGGCAATAAAAATGCTTTCAATTTGAACTAATGTTGAACAGAGTTTTTAATAACTTCATATAAATAATTAATAATAAATTGAAAAGAAGTGAATATTGCCAAAACTCTTAATTAGGTAATTTATTTATCTGTGTCATAACTTATTAAAAATATGATTTTTTTATAATATTGGGGTACGATGAGGCTACTACTACTCACATGTATTTGTTTTTGTCTTTCACTAAATGTAATTCTTGGTCAGGGAAGGTCCCGAAGAATTATTGATAGTCTGCAGATGGTCCTATCAGATGATATTTCTGAAGAGGAAAGAGTAAATACATTGATTAGTCTAGGTGTTAGTTATCAGTCTACCAGTCTTGATTCATCTATCATTTATGGAACTATTGCTCTGGAGTTATCAGAAAATGTTAATGATTCTCTAAAAGCAAGAGTATATGATCTTTTAGGGACCGCTTATAATTATAAGGGATTATATGATCGATCTTTGAAGAACATGATTCAAGGGTTGAAGTATGCTGAAAAAATTCAAAATCCGACCTATGAAGCAACATTTTTAGTGAATATTGGTACGGTTTACGATAGGCAGTCAGCATTTGATAAAGCTGAGGAGTATTATTCCAAAGCTATTAAGCTTATAAATGAAGTGGATAAATCGCAACCAGGAGGTTTTCCTAGGAAGTTGATTTTTCTTTCAAATATTAACAACAATCTGGCAAATATTTATGGTAACCGTGGTGATACAACTTTAATGTTGGAGTACTATGATAAAGCTCTTACAAATGCCAGAGCGGTTAATCAGGAAGAGCTTATTTCATTGATTCTCAATAATATTGGTAATACTTATCTTTTCCAGGGAAACTATGAAATGGCATATGAGAATCTAAAATCTTCATTAATAATCCGTCAAAAGTTAAAAGGCTTTAAAAGTCTTGCCCAGTCGTATAGAAATTTAGGTTACTATTATTATAAAACTTCAAAGCCAGATTCCGCAATATATTATTTTGAAAAAAGTATTGATGCTGCAAAGACTGTAGGGAGTTTAAAGGAACATGTAGATTCAAAAGCGGGGCTTTCATTAGTATATGAAAAGCTAGGTGAATCTGATAGAGCTCTTTCAGAGTTTAAAGAGTTTAAAATGCTAAATGATAGTTTATACAATGAAAAAAGAGTCTCAGAATTAGCCCGGATCGAAAGTGAATATTTATATGAGAAGGAGCAGTTGAAGCTTGAATCAGAACGTAAGCGCAAAGAATTCAGAATGTATCTGATTGTAGGTGCTTTATTGTTTTTGATTTTGCTTTTGGTGTTACTGGCTATGTTTCAGAGACATAGGGTTAAATCTGCCAGATTAAAAGCCGAAACACTTGAGCTGAGACAAAAATCATGGGCACTAGAGAAGAAAAATCTAAACCTTGAATTGGAACATAAGAATAAGGAGATGTCAACAAAACTTCTTTATCTGTTTAAGAAAAACGAATTGATTGATGATGTGATTAAACAGTTGAAGGATCTTGTAGTAAACCTTAAGACTGAAAATAAACCTATAGTACGTAAAGTAATTAAAAATCTTGGCGTTGTTTTAAATGAGGATTCATGGCAGGAATTTGAATTGAGATTTAAAGAAGTTCACCAGGATTTTTATGATTCATTAGAAACAAATTATCCTGACCTCACACCAAATGAGAGAAGGCTTTGTGCATTTTTAAAACTTAATATGACTAGTAAAGAGATCTCCTCTCTTACCGGTCAATCTATCCGAAGTATTGATGTTGCAAGAACCAGGCTTAGAAAGAAATTCGGAATAACAAATTCGGAAGTGAATCTGGTAGATTTTTTATCATCTATTTAATCGAAATTTCCTCCTGTTTAAGTTTGTCAACACGAAAGTATCTATTGTATTTTTAATAGAGTGCAAGAGTCTTGCGGCGTGTTTCCTGTTAGTTTCTTAATAAAATCACTCTTTTTTATCGAAAAGCTGTAAAAGCTGTTAAAATGCCTGTTTAGGGTTGTTTTAAGGCTGATTGTGCAGTAGTTGTGCAGTACTAAAAATGGTGCTGTAGCATTGATGTGTAGTGTCATTTTAGAAAGATAGCCAGCCAAATTAAATAAGTTAGTGTATTGGATTAATTGAATATTTATATGGAGGAAGAGAAAGATGACAGAACAAATGAGCAGGAGAAGCAGGAGATTTCAGAAGTTGAATTGCTCAATAAAATTCAAGAACAAACTAAGACTCGACAGCAAGCGCTGATTAAGATTATGAAACAATTAAATAGTGGTAATAAATAAACCTAAACCAACCAATTTATGATTAAATATCTACAATTAAAGACAAGTCATTTGGTGGTGCTATTGCTTTTCTGCTTTAGCGCAGTAAATGGCTTTTCTCAGGTTACGCAGGGGAAGGTTCATATTAAATTTAAGCCGGGCATGGAAGCTACGGTTTCAAATATGAAAGTTTCCCGAACTGCAAATGGGATAGTCCAGATTGGATTGTCAGGTTTTGATGCTGTTGCCTCACAGTATAAGGCAGTAGAAATCAAGCCAATGTTCGTCCCTAAAAAAGGAAGAGAAGAAGCGCATAGAAGACATGGTCTTCATTTATGGTATGAAGTTACTATTGATGAAAACTCAGATGTTCTTAGTTCAGTAAATGCATTTGGCAATATTGCCGAGGTTATTGAATCTGAACCTATTTATGCTAAAACTTTTGTTGAGCCTTCTCAAGCTACAGAAGTAGCTTTGTCAAGCTTGGCTAATAATGCTCCGGTAAATGACCCGGGATTAGCTGATCAATGGCATTATGAGAATGACGGTTCAAATAACGGTATCCCTGAAGCGGATATTAATTTATTCCAGGCTTGGAATACGACAAAAGGAGCAAGCAACGTAATTGTGTCTGTACACGATCAGGGTGTAGATGCATCTCACGAAGACCTTGCTGCTAACATGTGGGTGAATGAAGCTGAGTTGAATGGAGAGCCCGGAGTAGATGATGACTTTAATGGTTATGTTGACGATATTCATGGTTATGATTTCGTCAACAACTCCGGAAATGTACCAGGTGAAGAACACGGAACTCACGTTGCAGGTACAATTGCAGCAGTTAACAACAATGGTATCGGTGTTGCTGGTGTTGCCGGTGGTTCTGGATCTGGTGACGGTACCAGAATTATGACTATGAAGGCTATCGGAGGTAATATGGCTGCCTCATTTGTTTATGCCGCAGACAATGGTGCTGTAATCTCCCAAAACTCATGGACATATACAATTGCTGGAGTTTATGAGCAAGCTACACTTGATGCAATAGACTATTTTATTGCGGAGGCTGGAAGTTATCCAGGCAGCCCGATGAAAGGTGGTATTGTAATCTTTGCTGCAGGTAACTACAATCAAAATCAGGTTTATTATCCTGAGGCTTATGAGAAGGTTATGGCTGTTGCTGCTTTAGGGCCAGCAAACAAAAAGGCATACTATTCTAACTATGCTTCATGGGTAGATATTGCAGCTCCGGGTGGAGATCAGTCGCAGATTTATGGAAACAAAGGTGGAATCTTAAGTACACTTCCTAACAATTCGTATGGTTTTTATCAGGGTACTTCAATGGCATGTCCTCATGTTTCAGGTATTGCTGCTTTAGTTGTTGCTGCTCGTGGAGGATCAAACTTCACAAATGCCGATCTATGGACACACTTAATTACTGGTACCAGAGATATTTATCAATACAATGATGAAGCATATGCTGGATTCTTAGGTGTTGGATATATCGATGCAGCTTTAGCAATTGAAGAAAATGAAGGAGTAGGTCCTGATATGATTACTGATTTATCTGCTTCTACAGTTTCTCAGGATTTTGTCGAGCTTAACTGGACGTCAGTTGGTGATCAGGATGATGCAACTGTATTTGGTTATGAAATTTATTATAGTACTGATAGTATGAAAGTTGCTCAAAAGAATGGGCACGAAACTATTATCATTAGTGATAAAAATAATCCGGGTATCGTATTATCTCAGGTAATTGAAGATTTAATTCCGGAAACAAAATACTATTTCGCGATTAGCGGATACGATAGGTGGGGTAATAAAGGTAACATATCAGAGGTAATTTCGGCAACCACCACGGATGCTCCTGAAATTGCCTTTGATGTTACCAACTTTAACATCACTTTAGACAATTCTAATGCACACACGTCTTCAGAAATATTCAATGTAATTAATAATGCTGAAGGTGCTTTAAAATGGAATGCGGTTATTCGTCAGACAAAACCTTACGCATTATCTACTACTAACCTTAATTACCCTATGGCATCTTCATCTGCACTTAAGGGTGTTGAAATGATGCAAGTTGCTAATACAACTGAAGGAGATGTAAATGCTGAGGTTTCTGATTATAATAATAATTGGGAAAACAAATTTTGGAGAGTAGGAAGAACTGTTAGTTCAATTTATATTATTGGTGAGGAAGATACATCTATTCCTAACTCTGCAGCAATGAAATATACTGTTGATGATCCTGAAGGGTTTAACCTGACAAGAATTTCTCAGTTCATGAACCTTGATAGAACTCAATTCCCTCAAGGGGTACTGGAAATTTACCAAGGAGAGTCAATCGAGAAGAAAAATCTGGTACTTGCTCAGTCTTTTGATGGTAATTACGGTGAAGGTGGTCGTGATAATACTGTGACCCTTGATTATCAATTGTTCTTTGAGCAGGGAGAAACTTTCTGGGTGGTTTTCCATATGCCTACCGGAATTAAGTATCCATTGGGTATCGGACAAGAAACTAACCCAACTGATTCTGATAACTGCTTCATGAGTTTTGATGTTGGTGAAACCTGGGTTCCACTTGCAGAAGCAATTGAAGATGATAGATGGGTTTGGAGACAAGAACTTCAGTCTACAGTTCAGCCAATCCATGAGTATTTAACATTATCTCAAGCTGATGGAGTAACTCCAGGTTTATCTCAAGAAGAAATAACTGTAAATGCTGATGGTACCAGCCTGATAAATGGTAAGTATTATGCATCTGCTGTTTTCTACAGTAATGATGATAACCAGAGAATTGCTGATATTGATTTTACAATTAATGTAAATGATCATAAGCCTGTTCTTTCTTCAAGTCAGCTTGTTGACTTTGGAAGTACTTTTGTTGGAGTTCCAACTACTTTGGAAATTCCACTTGTGAACTCAGGATTGGGAGTGTTCAGGTTTAATGACCCAAGCTGTGTTACTACAAATGCTGATTTTGATCTTGGCGGAACTTCTAAATCAGGTATTCCAGCTTCTGTAAAAGCATTGGATAGCGATGTGCTTACAGTGACATTTACTCCAACTTCTGCCGGTAATATTTCCGGACAGATCCAGTTGGTAGATTATAATGGAAATACACATACAATAAACGTATCAGGTGTAGGTACTCAGCCTTCAGAAATTGCATACAATCCTGCAAGCAGTGATTTTACAATGGCAATTGGAGAAGTACAATCTGGAAGTTTTGATATTGTAAACAATGGAAACTATCCATTACAATTCTACTTTCCAAGATTGGTTTCTCAAGAAGATGTAATTCAGGTACCTGTTCAGGGAAGTTCATTTGGATACTTCTGGGAAAACACTAAAGATGCCGGTGCAACTCATACATATCAGTGGGAAGACATTTCTCAAACTGGTAAAAATGTTACAGCATTCTGGAGAGATCAAAACGGTAGATTTTTAGAATTAGATCTTGGATTCCAGTTCCCATATTTTGAGCAGGTTTTAGATAAACTTTATCTTACTCAATATGGTGTGTTGGTTACTCGTACGGATATTGGTTGGGTTGGAAACTCAATTACTCCAGGGAATCCTACTTCAAATGTTCCGATTTCAGCACTTAACCGCTTATTGAGATTAGAATATGGTGGTGATATATACATTCAGCGTAAATCTGGTAAAATCATTATCCAATATGAAAATGTAAGAGTAGCTTCTGGAGCAACTTCTGCATTCACTTTCCAGACAATCATTTACAATAATGGAGATATTGTTCATAACTATAAGGCAGTGCCTTCAGCTTCTTTCTATCGTACAGCTGATATAGCAATAGAAGATCCTGATAAGAAGTTTGGGTCCTTGATTTATGATAAGTCTAGCTATACTGATACTCCGGATGCTGGTTTAACAAATGAATCTTCAATCAAGATTTATTCGCCTGGTGTTGATGCTATTGAAAACGTTTCGATGACATACGGTGTTGTTCCTGTAGGAGAATCTCAGACAATTAACTTTGATGTTAACTCTGCAAATCTTGTAGAAGGAAACTGGTATCAGAAATTGGTTGTAGCATCAAATGATCCAGTAAACCCACTTTCTGCGTACACTGCAAATATTAATGTTAATGCAGGTGGAGTTGTTGATGCTCAGCTCGCTGAAACATCTTATGATTTCGGAACTATATTCCAGGGAGATTCAGTCGGAAGAATTTTTGAACTCGAGAATGTTGGTACAAAAGGTACTCAAATCACAGGAATTAGCTCTTCAACAGGTAGCTTCATTCTTGAACACGATGCATTACCAGTTGATCTTCAGTCTAAAACAATTTTCTTCTTGTCTGCATCACATGACGGTGTAGCTCAGGGTACGTTTACTGATCAAATCACATTCACATTTGCAGATGGTTCTCAGGAAACCCTAGACCTTGCAATTAATGTTGGTCCTGCACCTGCAATAACTGTAACAACTGATCCGATAGATTACAATTTAAATGTTGGAGAAACAGCTGCTCATACAGTTACTATTCAAAACAATGGTGAAGCAGAGCTTGAGTTTACAACTTCAGGTACTGAGTGGGCATATTTTAATGATGAAACAGTTGCTACTTCTGCAGCTCAATTAAAAGAGCATTCTTATATCTTCAAGACAAACCTTGATGATGGTTCTGTAGGATACAACTGGGAAGAACTAGTTGGTGGAGATAGTGAGAAACTTGATGATGGAACAATTTCGGAATGGCATACTAGAGCACTTCCATTTGAGTTTAAATTCTATGGAAATGTTTATGACACGATTTATATTCATTCAAATGGTGTAATCACCTTTGATGACTATACTGATCTGGTAATGGAAGGTCCTGTTAGCGGTCCTGCTGTAATACCAGATCCAGGTTTAGTGAATAACGCAATAGCACCTTTCTGGGGTAATGGATATTATTCTGGTATTGATGCTGCGGACCGTGAAATTTCTGGTGTATTCTTTAAAGAATATGATGACTATGTAATTGTTGAGTTTGCAAGACTAGTAGACAGAGCCTATACTGGAATGCCTTTCAGTGTTCAGGCAATAATCTATAAAAACGGAAACATCAAATACCAATATAAATTTGGTACTAGATCAAGAGCTCATGAAGCTGTTGTAGGTATTGAGAACGCTGACGGTACAGATGGAGTTCAGGTAATGAGCTATGACTTCTTCCTTGAAGATAAAATGGCGATTGTATTCTCTCCTGCAAATAAGAGAAGACTTGCTGCCGGATCATCAGTTGAACTTCCGATGACTATTGATGCAACGCATACAAACGGCGGAACTTATAGCGCAAACCTACAAATTCAGTCAAATGTGCCTGGTAATTTGAATACGTTCATTCCGGCATCTTTAACTGTGACTGGATTAGGAGAAATTAATGTGATTGATAGTTTATACTTCGGTGATATTGTTGCTGAAACACTTCCTAATGGAAACACTATCACTCATGATATTGATTTTGTGTTAACCAACTCTGGTTCAGATCTATTAACTGTGAATACTGCTGAATTAACAGAAGGTACAGATTACTCTCTGTCAATGTTACAAGTGTTCTGTGGATTCAGAGGTTGTACAGAAACATTGACTCCTGTTGATGGTGCTATTACATTATCTCTGCAGCCGGGAGAAGAGCAATTGTTCAGATTAACTCTTAATACAAGACTGGAAACATACGAAGCGATTGATACTGTAGCGTTTGATCTTGGTCTAGCAACTGAAGTTAAGGTTCCTGTTTATGCAAATGTGTTCCTTCCTTCTGTATTGGAGCTTGATAATGATACATTCCACTATGAAGCTAGTGATAATACATTCACGGCATCTGATGTGATCAATTTGAATAATGCTGATGGCCAGAATGAGCTTATCTACGATATCACTTATAACTATATTCGTGGTGGTAGTACAATGGCTACTCAGATGACTTCTACCTCAGAGGAAGTAAACGGTGAGATTAGTGGTGTTGCCAGTTCAAGTATGGTTCCGGTAATGAGCGCTGCAAACTTCAACAGAGATTTAGCTTATGGTGAAGATGCGGTTAATACATTTATCGGATTTGGGCCGAGTTCTAAGTTTAATTCAGCGACTAAATTTAACGCTGGAGCTGAAGGCTTTAACTTGTCGCACATTTCAACTTATATTTCTGCAGAAAACAATACTTCTACAAGAATGGTAGTTGAAGTTTATGCAGGTAATGACATCTATGATGCAGTTAAAGTATCAGAAGTTGAATACAAACATGATGCTGAAACAAACTTCCAGGGAATGGTAACTATTCCATTAGAAGAAGTTGTTAAAATGTATCCTTATGAAACGTTCTGGGTAGTGGTTAATTACCCTTATGGAGTTAGCTATCCTCAGGGAACTAATACAACAGGTGGAATGGCAGGTACATTTATGTATCAATCAGGAGCTTTCTGGTATGACCTACAAGCTACACCTGGCTTTACAGAGCAAGGATGGTATGTTAAGGCTCATGAAGAAACATATTCTAAAATTGGTTGGTTAACCGTTTCTGGCTCTGGTTCTGTACCAGCAGGTGAAACTGGAACAATCGACATCAGTGTATCAGCTGAAACTGTGGAAAATGCTGATGTATTTGCTGATATTGTGATTTCTTCAAATGACCCTTATAATCCAACAGCGAACGTAAGAGTTTCAATGCACATGAATCAGGCTCCTGTATTCGATGCTGGAAAGCATTATTATGAAATCCATGAAACTGAATCTATTGAAATTAGTGTTACAGCTACTGATCTTGAAGGAGAGACTTTTGAGTTCGCTCTTGAGAATGCTCCAGTAGGTATGACAATGGAGACTTTTGATGGTATCGCTAACCTTTCATATACAACTGATTATTTGTCTGCAGGTGTTTATAATATGAGTGTTACTGCAACTGATGCTGGCGGAAGAGTTTCACAATTCCCAATTGAGCTAAATGTTGTAAATGTTAACAGAACACCGGTTGTAACTGATATCGCAGATTTCAATCTTTCTATAGGTGGACCAGAGTACTTCATTGACGGAACTACAGTTTTTGCTGATCCGGATACTGATGATGCACTTTACTACCATGTTGAGTTTGAGCAAAATGGACTGTTAGATGTTTCTATCACGGGCAATACTTTCGAATTTATTCCTAAGGCTCCTGGAACTACATTAGTAACGATCTATGCAACTGACGGAATGATTGATGAAGAAGTATCAACAACTTTCACAGTTACAGTTGACTATATCTTAGGTACTGATGACTTGCTTGACACTAAATTCAGAATGTATCCTAATCCGGTAATTGATGCTTTAAATGTTAAGGTTCCGGAAAATGGAGAATACACAATGAATATTTACGGTGTTGATGGTAAGGTTTACATGTCACGTGTTATTGAGATGTCAGTAAATGGAACATCTATTGACATGAGCACTTTAAGACATGGAATTTATGTTCTTGAGTTAATAGGAGAAGATTCTTCAATCACAAGAAAGATTATTAAAGAATAGAATTATAAATATTGCCGGAGGCTAATGTCTCCGGCATATAAATAAAAAATATTATGAATAAGATTTATTTAATTCTAATCGTGTTTTGTCTGGCTTTTGTAGGTTGTAAAGATGACAATCCCGGAAAAGAACAAGTTCAGACTAATAAGCTCACCAAAACATGGTATATAGGTTCAGAAGGTCATGTTTTGGTTAATGGTCAGGATATTACATATGATTATGAAAACTTCACAATCCGATTTGCTTCAAATGGGTCTGATAAAGTTTATTATGTAACTAATGGTTACCTGGCTTTTCCTGCTGCGATTGATACCTGGTCATTTGCTGATCAAAATTATGAATCAATTATCAGAGGTGTCGATGGTATTGAAATGCAAACAGAGTTTGTTGATAATACCTTGACTTTAAGATTTAGTATTCCTGAACCTAATAATGCTAAAATGCAAGGTGGATTTGGTGATTTCGAATTCTACCTGACAGAATATAAATGATGCTAAAATGGTGGTTAGTAGTTTGATTAACTAGAGAGTGAAAAGGCTGTCTCATCTGAGACAGCCTTAATTTTTTGATATTATGGTTAGTAAATTTCTTTCTTTCTTTTATTTTGTGAAATAGATTAAAAACGATTTAGAGATAACCTTTCTTTATGAGAGTATTCTTACTTATATTTTTTCTCATCCCGAACTTAATTTTTGCGCAAATTAGTTTTGATCATATTACTGTTGATCAGGGCTTAAGTCAGTCTGGCGTTAATGATTTTGATCAGGATAAGCAAGGGTATTTGTGGATTGCAACTCGTGATGGACTTAATAAATATGATGGTCAAAATTTTGAGATTTTCAGGAATAAGAGATCTGATTCAACAAGTATAGGTAATAATAATATCTGGTCATTGGAAATAGACGATCAAGATAATATTTGGTTAGGTACTATTGCCGGTTTAAGTTGTTTTGATGCCGAAAGGTCTAGGTTTTACAATTATACAAATCCTGAATATCAATATAAATTCCCGAACACTTCAGACATAACTTTCAATGGAGATAGTGTTATTATCGGGACTCATGAGGGGGTGTTCATCTTTTTGAGAAGTTCTAAAAGATGGATTAGTATTGATTCATTTCAAAATGTAAGGATAAACGCTATAGAGAAATTAAGCAATGGACAAATTTTAATAGCTTCTGAAATTGGTGCCTATATTTTTGAAAATGCGGGAGTAAAACAGGTTTTAGGTGACGTTATAAGTGATGTGCGAGATATTTTTGTTTATGAAGAAGGAGTCCTTCTTGGAGATGAAACAAGGATATTTAAGTTTAATCAGAATTTAACATTGACTGATGAAATAGAAATCTACAGTGATGATAAGTTTTCATTGATGGATATAATATGTGATGGTTCCGGGAATTTTTGGGTGGCATATAAAGGTGTCCGTATTATAGATAAAGATTTTTCAAATGTTAAGGTTTATAGCCATGATGAAATAGACCCGAAATCATTAAATAGCAATTTTACTTCTACGATATATAAAACCCGGGATGGTAGTATCTGGGTCGGAACTAATGGTGCAGGAATAAATAAATATGATCCTAATTCGCTGAAATTTAATACGGTAACTCATAATCCATTTGATAATCGATTTCTTTCTTCTGGCTATGTTTCTGGCTTTTATCATGATAAATATTTGTATGTTGGCTTAGTTGATGAAATTGATGTTTTTGATATTAGCACCTATCCGGCAAAAAAAATTAAAACTATTGATTTTAAAGATGTAAGACCCGAACGGATATATAAAATCATTCCATTTGATAATAAGTTCTTAATTGGAAGCGAGCATACTTTATTAGTGATGGATGGAGATCAGTATGAGCCTGTCACAGTTGGTTTTTCAATAAATGATATACAGCAAATTTCAGATCATCATTATCTAATTATCTCGAGTGATTCAGTAAACAGGATTAAAATCTATAATACAAAGCTTAATGAAATTAAGGATGTCGTACATGATGATATAAAAGAGCTACTCTATTCTGCGTTGGTTGAAACTGATCAGATTTGGGTTGGCGGAGGCAGAGGGTTGTATAAATTTTCTAAAGATTTAGAATCATATGAATACTATAGTGGTGAAAATGGAGAGTTTACATTTCAGGTGAAATGTATTACCAGAGATAAAGAAGGAAAACTTTGGATAGGGACATGGGGAGAGGGATTGTACATTTTTGATGAAACAAAGAATACATTGATTCCTTTCAAATTAAATAATGAACTTCCAAATAGTACGATTTATGGGATATTAGAGGATGATGCAGGTAACTTGTGGTTTAGTTCCAATAACGGATTAATGTGTTATTTTAAGGAGGATCAATCAATAAAACATTATACGTACGAAGATGGATTGCAAAGTAATGAGTTTAATACAGCTTCATATCTCAAATTAAATGACGGTACGCTGGTATTTGGGGGGATAAAAGGATTCAGCTATTTTCACCCTCAAAGTATAGCAAGTCAGAATCAAAATCAAATTCAATTTGTAGAAGAAATTCAAATTAATGAAATACCAATTGATTATCATGACACTCAAAATAAAGGTATTCAAATTTTAGAAAGTGATATTTTAAAGGTCCAGATTAACACCATTGATTTTAATTCAAATTCAAAAATAGAGTACCGTTATAAGCTTAATGAAAATGATGAGTTTATTGAGATTGGAAATGTAAAGGTTATAAAATTGTCTAACCTTAAGGCAGGTGATTACCAATTGAAAATAAACAGTACGAATTCATCCGGGACCTGGTCTGATGATTTTATTACACTGGAAATCATTGTTAGCGAAAAACTTATATACAGACCTTGGTTTATCTTTTTATGTATCTCTATACTTTTAATGGGTGCCATCCTGTTTAATAGAATTCGAAATATTAATCTTGAGAAGAGAGCCAATTTGCTTGAAGAGGCTATAAGGCAACGTACAGATGAGATTTCCAGACAAAATAAAGATATTCTTCAAAAGAATAAGGAATTATACAGGCAAAGAAAAGAGCTTATCGAATTGAAAGATTCTTTAGAAGACCGGGTTCAAAACAGAACTAAAGATTTAGAAAAAAAGAACAAGGATTTAAAATATAAAAATGAACAGCTAGAACAATTTAGTTACATATCAAGCCATAATTTAAAAGGGCCATTAGCTAGTATGAAAGGGCTAATGAATCTCTTAAAAGTTACTGATGATAATAATGAAGAAGAGATTCTTGATAAGCTAAATCTGAGTATAGAAAAGCTGGATTCAATTGTAACAGATCTATCCAAAATTATAGATCTAAGAGAAGATAATCGGCAGTTTGATCTGTTAAGTATTAAAGAGGTTTTAGGAACTGTAATCAGTGATCTTGATCAAGAAATAAGGGAGTCTGATTTTGAAATACAAATAGCTGATTTTAATGATTATAAAATCAAAGGGGTAAAAGCCTACCTTTACAGTGTTTTTTATAATATTATCCATAATAGTTTTAAGTATAGAAAATGTGATATAGATAAATCTTTCTTAAAAGTGGAGGTAAGTGAAGTTGATGGATTTGTGATTATAAATTTTGAAGATAATGGTATCGGAATTGATATGAACCATGCCAAAAAGAAACTTTTCAGGCTTTTTCAGCGCTTTAATGATAATTTAAAAGGTAAAGGAATTGGGCTTTATATGATTAAAACCCAGGTTGAAGCCATGAAAGGAGAAATATTATTAGATAGTGAACTGGATAAGGGTACAACCATCATAATTAAATTTCCTATCTCAAATCTAGGTTAATCTGCCAATATGTGTTTAACAATTGGTTTGATTCCACTAACCAAAAACTCAATGGAAATAACCATTACGATAAGCCCCATTAATCTCATCATTACATTTATTCCCGTTTGTCCCAATAACTTAATAATTCTTGAAGAACTATATAAAATTAAATAGGTAAGACCCATTACCAATGCTACTGCTAGTATTAAAATAACCTTTTTTTCCCATGTGTTAGCATCAGCCATCATAACAATAGAGTTGGTTAGAGACCCCGGACCAGAAATCATTGGTATTGCAAGTGGTGTAATCGATATGTCGTCAACATATGTCTTAATTTCAGATTCTTTGATTTTAACCTTACCAAGTCTCGCCTGAAGCATATCCATTCCCATCAAAAAGAATATTATACCTCCGGCTACTCTAAAACTATTTACAGAGATGCCAAAGAATTTGAATAGTAATTGGCCGGAAAACGCAAATAGAATAATTGTTATAAATGAGGTTAAACTAGCCTTTTTTGCTGTCCTGGTTCTGTCAGCCTGATCAAGATCACTAGTCATAGTCAGGAATATCGGCATTACACCCAATGGATTTATAAGGGTGAAAAAGGAAGTAAATACTAGTAATCCAAAAGAAACTAATTCGTTCATAGCGCAAAGGATGATATTAGTCATCCGGAAAAATTTGCGCAAAATTAATATTTGATCTGACTTTATTTATGTTTCTCCATAAAATTAATTTTGATCTTCAAGTTTGATGATCAAACCTGGATTTTCCGGATCTGTTGAGCTTTGCACTCTTGACTTTTGTTTATACTTTTTAGGGATACTATTCCAGTCCTGATAGTGGTTATTTTCAATGATATATTCACGATTATCGGCCGTGTGAGAAGAAGAAAAAATACTGTAGGCATTCATAGGTTCGGAAGTTCCTGCCTTGTCGCCATTTAATACTAATTCAGCCATTCCATCGCCATCTACATCAGCACTAATCCAGTTTAAATTTAGAATTCTATTATAGGTTCCATCTGCAATCATTGATTTTATTTCCTTGTTAAAAGATTCAATGATTTCATGAGAATAAGGTAGATTCTCATTAAGAGCTAGATATAATGGCTTTACAATTAATGGTTCTCTTGAAATTGCTAATTTATCCCTGACTTCATTAAGGTGTATTTGTAACATGTATTCAATCAATAATTTGTCCACAAGCATCACATCAATTTCACCATTGATTAATTTATTGAGGTTTTCCTGGTCGCTACCACTATATACTAAATGGATGTTATCTCGTGTAAATAATTCATTTCCGTAACCATAGCCTCTAACTACACCTACAGACATACCTGTTAGTTCATCTAATGAACCTTTATTTACATCCGTTCCAGTTAGTCCTACTAGGATTAATTGGTTTTCTAGATATGGTTCCGAATAGACTAAATATTCATCCCTCTCAGCAGTTTTCCATAAAGCAGCACTACCATCAAAAACCCCAGCTTCAATACCTGTTATCACTCGATCCCAAGGAAGAATTGAAGTATTGGAATTAATTTCAGCTCTTTTTAATGCTGTATTAACCAAATCCAGAGCAACAGAAGTGTTGTTTATTGTATTTGTAAATGGAGGGTATACATCAGATGCCAGATTTAATGATTGAATCTGGGCATTTAAGCTTATTGAAGCTATAAATAGGAGGATTATTATATATTTTAACATGGCCGGTTAGTTATTTATTTTGGGTAGAATCATTTATTATAAAATACGAAAAATGCAAAAAAATACCAAAATAAATCAATTATATATTAATTGTCTATTGCCATTTTTCATAATTAAAAACCCCGGAGACTTATTCCGGGGTTTTCCAAACTATAGAAAAAATAGACGACGATAACTTTTAATGGATGTACCTAAGTCCAAAGTTTATTGTGTAACCAGCTCCATCGCCTCTTGAGTTTATGAAATTTCCATATGATAGCTCTGCTCCGAGTTTTGACGTAAGCTGATACTTTCCTCCTATTCCAACTTGAGTAAACCAACTTGTAAACCCAAATTGCTCATCAAACTCGTTTGAAATGTTTTCGAATCTTGGAGAATATTGAATATTGGTGTATAAGCTTGCTTTGCTACTAGGGAAATAATTTATAAAAGCACTTACCGGAAATCTGACAAAATTTGTTTGATCAGAATATCTTTTAATACGATATAATACATCGCCTTCAAGGAATAATCTCCATTTATTGTTCAGGCGTTGGTCAAAAAATATCTGTGTAAACCATGTGTATCTGTCATGTGCTGTAAATAAAGGAGCTTCCTGATTTTTTGCAACCGGGAATAAAAATGTCGATTGGATACTGAGATTGTTAATTTCTTTAATTGGAACAAACCTTATTCTTGGTCCAATAGCGGACAAGACTGTTCTTTGATAGTCTCCATCTCCGGAATAAATTACTTTTAGCGGATTGCCGGATCGTGAGTCATAAAAAGACCTGTTAAACATAAAATCCATGCCTACATTTATTCTTGCATTATTACTAACTCCTAGCGTATACTGAAGTAATCCATTTAAATATGTTTGTCGGGAACTAAGCTCTATTTTATCTCCATTTTTGTCCCTGATACTATTTTGGGTGTATATATTAAAAAATGTATTTAATTCCCATTGACCTTTGCTGAACAAAATTGATGGGGTATATTTTTCAAGATTTGATTCTTGTGCAGAAATATTTATTGAAAAAAATACTGTAATAATAAAAATATTATAAGCTCTCATTTTTTTTATTTTAATATGTATGCGCCTTTTAGTCTAATTCCAAAATATGAACCTGACACAACCAATGTGTCTGACACAAGAGCTTCAACATTAGCAAAGTATTGGTTTGAATCTTCGGTGAAAACAATTGTGGATAGATCTTCGGTAATTCTCCAGGTTCCAGCTTTCATTCTTGAATCATCTTCAGCACCACAAAGTTGATTGCCGCCGTCATATGTAAAAGTTCCATCAGAATTAATATTTATCTGATCATCAAGTCGACAGTCTTGCATACCTTCAATAGATGCGATTGTAAATACTATCGGAATCCATTCTTTTTGATTGTTACCATGAAATAGCTCATTAAATTCAGTTGCGCTTGCTGGTTTATCGGTTGGTAAAGTGATTTCAGAGCCATTCATATCTTCGGGACCGGAATCTAATTCGGTCAATTCACATGATCCCATTGCCAGTATTGCTATCATAATACCCGACAAGAGAGATACAAGACGAAGAGTAATATGTTTTTCATTTTTCATGCTACTAATTAACTCTTTAAGTATCACGAATCTGTCACAAACAAATCATCTTTGTTTAAAGCTTTGAAATAAAAAAAGCAGCTGATTTAATACCAGCTGCTTTATTATACATCAATTCTATTTTCTTAATTGTTAGGTTTATCGATTAATTCTTTAACTCTTCCAACTATGCCATCTTCGAGCATAACTTTTATACCCCAAGGATGACTGTTTGACTTGGTTAAAATTTTTTTGACTATTCCCTCAGTAAGTTCTCCTGTTCGTTGATGGTGCTTTTGTACCACCCTGACATTCTGCCCAATAAAAATATTTCGTCGTGCTTTTCCTTCGTTCATATAATTACAAATGCTAATTGACTAAGTAATTTATAGCATCTTCAGGGTTTGAGCATATTTTTGCCGGCCTTCCTGTCATTTTTATAAGAGTATTGAGATAATATTTTTTAAAAGGGGAACTATCCGAGACTATTCCTGTTTTATCTACCCCTAGCTCCTTGGCTTTATGTGAAATGTTTTTCTCGAAATATTTCCTGGCTTCTGTTGGTACTACACCTTGTTTTCTAATATCTGAATAAACTCCTACAACCTTATTGGTTTTTGCAAAATCCAGAAGTCTTTCGAATACATTAATGTATTCATCTTTATTAAAAATACCGTCCCAGACAATGCCTACAAGCTTTAGTTCTTCAGAATAAAAAGTAGTAACGTATTTTTCCTTGAAAATGACGTTATCTTCATTCAAAAAAAATTCTATTATCATGGTTTTCAGGGTTAAATTTGTTCGTTAAAACAAGTATTATTAAGATTCTTAGTCTTCCAATAAATATGCAATGGCATCTTCAGGATTAGAACATAGTTTTGATGGTCTTCCAGTCATTGCAATGAGAGTATTAAGGTAATATCGCTTGAATGGTGAGCTATCTGTGACAACTCCGGTTTTTTTAAAACCTAATTTTTGAGCTGCAGGGGAGACATGTTTTTCAAAATATTTTCTCGCCTCTATCGATACTACTCCTTGTTTTCTAATGTCGGTATAAAAGCCGATGGCAGGATTTGTTTTGGCAAACTCAAGGATATCATCAAATGTTTGAATATAATCCTCAGTTTTAAAAATGCCATCCCAAACAATTCCAAAAAGTTTTAATTCGCTTGAATAGTATCCGGTGACAAATTTCTTTTCAAATACAATATTTTCTTTGGTTATTAAGTCATCGATTTTCATATAAAAAAATAGTTGTTGCTATTTCTAATATCGATGATATTGCTTTAAAATATAATATCAAGTAAGGTTATAGGCACTATTGCCTAAAAATAAATTAGTCAATTATATTTTTCTTGCATGTTTTTATAAGATTTTGATATCATGGTTTTCAAAACCTCAAGATCTATGTCATCAATTTTGTTTATATATAGACATGATGAACCCGTTTTAAATTTTCCAATGACATCTAATAATGTTTGATATTTCTTAAATCCATCCATTATATAGATGGTCAGATTTTGTTTTCGTGGTGAGAATCCTGTGATGAACCAATCTCCTTCTCTTCCGGATTGGTACTTGTAATGATATTGACCGAAACCAACAATTGAGTCACCCCACATCTTTGGTTCTGCATTGGTGATCTCTTTCATTATTTGCAGTAATATTAAACTATCTTGTTTTTTCTTTTCGTTTTCAACCTTATTCAAAAACTCTTCAACAGATTGAGAATTTGGCTTAGTCTTTAGGTCTGACATAATAATGATTTTTTTTAGGCAGTTTGAAATATGTTTTGAAGTTCAGTTAAGGAATTTATTGTGTGATTTGGCTGAAATTCCCAAGGATCAAATTGAGCGTTTTTAGATCTATCTATCCAAATGGTTTTTAATCCAACATTTGACGCTCCAATAATGTCAAAACTATTGCCTGAAATAAGATGTGTCTTATTAGGACTTCCGTTTATTTTATTGATCAGGTATTTATATACATCCGGGGCAGGCTTAAAGATTTTTATTTCTTCTACGCTGATTAAATCATCAAAATAGGCTTGAATATTGTTTTTTTGAAATAGGGAGGTAAGTGACTCTTTATTTCCATTTGAAAATGCATATAATTCACAATTCTGAGATTTTAGCTTTTTTAAGATTTGAACTACATCGTCAAATACAGAAAGTTCGAGATATGCATTCATTAGACGGTCAATGCCCGATTGATTTAAATTTGTATTTAATTGACTGTTTGTATAAATCAGAGCTTGTCGTGTAATCATAGAGAAAGGGATATATGATCTCATTGCAGATCTTCTAAATGAATACTCCAGCTGTTTATTTCTCCATAATATATTGAATTGTTCAGATATGGAACCTACTAACTCAGTTATAATGGGTTTAATCGAGGATGTGTCAATTAAGGTGCCGTAAATATCAAAAGCTAATTTTATCATGTTTGATTGATTTTATACTATTTAAAGAAAATTTTAGACATATTTGTTTTCTCGGCGTTGAAAACCAGTTAAATAGATTTGTTTTGTATTATGGCAATTAAGAAGATTTTTATAAAATCAGTGTTTTTAGTAGTGATACTAATATCTATTTTGGTATTAAGTGTTAAGCTACTTTTTGATTTTAGAGAGATAAAATCGTTTGAATATTCTATTGCCGAAGGAGCCGGGGTTGTTATAAGACTTGATGCCGACAGGATATTTAGAAAAGTGGCAGTTAATGCTATTACTCATCCAGGTTATTATTTGAAAGATGATAATGATAGTATTCAGGATGAATTAGATGAATATGGAATCAAAATACCTGGGAATGTTTTTATTTATTCACTGGAACAATACCCAGGGTCATATTATTTATGTCTCCCCGTTGAAAACGCCACTAAAGCAGGAGAATTTATTAAGCACTTTTTAAGGAGTGATAATT
Organism: Marinigracilibium pacificum; assembly: GCF_012926615.1. Taxonomy (GTDB): domain Bacteria; phylum Bacteroidota; class Bacteroidia; order Cytophagales; family Cyclobacteriaceae; genus Mangrovivirga; species Mangrovivirga pacifica. The sequence goes on from NZ_JABBNU010000002.1 coordinate 112,480, forward strand.
TGATTTCTGATAGAGGGGTTTTGAAATGTGTTTCCGGGGATAGCACACTTGAAGCTGCCGTAAAAAGAAACCGGATGATCTTAGCTTACCATGTAGAAAATCAATTACACGGTCCTTCAGCTAGTGAAATGTTGAAATCGAAATTTAGAAGTTTGAAATCAGATCCATTTCTTTGGGAGTTAAAAGATCATGAAGCCGATTTATTAATTATGGGCGCTAATGAATTTCATGAAATAAATTTTGAAAATGGTCTGATTTCATGGAAAGGGAGGGTGTCAGATAGAAGTCCTACTGAGTCAATTAATGCTTTAAAAGAATTTGGTGAAAGAAAACAGGGAAGTGTAAGGAAATTGCTGACACATATAACCGAAGTAGTTTTAGGTAATGATGATGCTGTTGCATTAAATAGTTTATTCGATCAGGATATTCAGGATTTGGATGTTTATATTAATGGAACAACATTTAAAACTATTGATTTCAACCAAACTGAAATTTCTAATCTTTCGGCTAATTCTCAGCAACCAGAACCTAAAATTAAAATGCCAGCAATTCAGTTTATGATGGTGACAGATTCTAGTCCGGATACAGGTCTTGTTAATAAAGATGATAAATATGACTTAATGCCCTTATTTGGTTTAAAGTCTATGAATTCAGCAAAAGACACCATTTTGGTGGGGAATATCCCTGAGTTTCAAATTGAAAAGTTCGATAATGATAATACTTTACTTGATATTGATATTGATTTTGATTCATGGTCAGATTCTGTTGATTTACCTATCAATGCACTATTGCTAAAATATATTAGCAGATTAGATTTTGAAGTTATCCGTGAAAGTAAAATGTATCAGGTGAGCGGTGTAATCCAAATGGATAACAAGGATATTAATAGTTTCGTGGTCTTGCAAGATGTTGTTGAATAGGAAGATATTTTCTTATTTCTCTTCATCTGAAAAGTTGAACATCCAGTTTACTCCATATTTATCTTTACAGCTACCAAAATACCCACCCCAAAACATGTCCTGAAGTTCCATGGTTACTTGTCCTCCCTCAGAAAGTTTATTAAAAAGGTAATTTGTTTCTTCCTTTGAGTCTGGCTGAAGGTTTATGTGAATATTATTACCCATAGTAAGATTAAAGCCCATAGATTCCGGAGCATCAGTTCCCATTAGAATATGCCCACCAGTAATGGGTAATTCGATATGCATAATCAGGTTTTCATCTTCTGTTGATAGATTTAATTCCTCGCAACCTGGAGCCTGGTTCATTCTTAATATTTCACCCTGGAATTCAGTTTTGAATATTGACTTATAATAATTGAAAACTTCTTCAGTATTTCGAGGGAAATTGATATATGTACTTACACTTGCCATGATATGTAACTATTTTGATTCGCTTAAACTTTTAATCTCTTTAAGAGCTTTTGGCCATTTTTTACTGAAAAACTCGATATAATCTGGTGTGGTATCCATTGCAACCCTCAAAAATGTACTACCTTTTCTATCTATCAGGGTATATATTTCTTTTGCTCCATTCCAAGAAGAGTCATCATTAGACATACCCTGATGTTCAAGTATTATCAGCCTGTCAGGTATTGATTTAATAACTTTACTATGCATTTGACTTTGTTTACCATCATTATCAGTACCTGTAAAGGTAATTAAAGACCCTGTCTCCCAGTTTCCTTCATAATCGGCTCCTGGTGAAAATACAGATGCCCATTTGCCGTAGGTTTCCTTATTTAATAAGGCTTTGTAGACAGTTTCAGGATTAGAATTTATTTCAATATCATAAAACTGTCTCTTTAAATTATTTTGACTTTCGGCATACCTTTTAAGATTGTTGAGTATAGCTTGCCAGCCTTGCTGTTGCAGCTCCAACGGATTGGTGCTTTCCGGTTCGAATACCTCTATGATTTCTGTAGTCTCTCCATCGGATAAAAAGCTTATTGACACTTTTCTACCATCTTCAATTTTATATTCGATTAACTTATTGACATCTATATTTTGATATGTTCCATTAAAATCAAATCCCATACTTCCATCAATGGCTTCCATTCGCCACGAAAATTCTTTATTTACTTCCAATGGGTTAGTTGCAATCGGGCAGAACCAATCCTCACTGGCAAAATTCCATTGAGTGATATGATTAGCATCTGTAAATACATTCCAAACGATATTAATAGGGGAGTTAATTTTAGTGGATACCTTGATTTTGGTTGTTTCCTTATCAGTTTTCATAGTAAGTAGATTGATTTTGGTTATATCCAAATTTAGTTTGATTTTACCTTTAATCTTAGGGGGAATACGACAATTAAAAGGAAAATTGCGTCAAATATTTTTCTTAAATTTATAGGATGGTAACTGTATCTATTATTGTTCCTCATAGAGTAGTTCTACAGTCTGTCGCTGATCCGAAATATTGTTTTGAAACAGTGAATTCCTTTTTAGCTTCCAATGGAAAACCAAAACAATTTGAAGTCATTCTGGTAGGGTTAAGTAATGAAATTAAGGCTGGTGAAGGTGCTTTTTCAATTCATCCGGATAAGAGTATTGACGAAGTATCTAAAACGGATCTGATAATTATTCCTGCAATTTTCGGAGATTTTGATTTGGCAATTGAAGAAAACAGGGAGTTTATTCCCTGGGTTGTCGAACAATATGAAAATGGAGCAGAAATAGCTACTTTATGCGTGGGGGCATTTTTGCTTGCGTCCAGTGGTTTATTAAAAGGTAGAAAATGTTCTACCCATTGGGGGTTTATTGATTTATTTAAGGATAGGTTTCCTGAAGTGATTGTTCAGAATGGTAATATTATTACGGAAGATTCAAGACTGTATTCAAGTGGTGGAGCTAACTTTTATTGGAACCTTCTAATTTATTTGGTGGAGAAATATGTTGATAGGGAAATGGCTATACTGATTGCAAAATATTTTGCAATTGATATTTCTCGTCATAATCAGATGTTGTTTTCAATTTTTAAGGGCCAAAAGCAACATAAAGATTTAGAAGTCAAAGAGACCCAACAATACATTGAAAATAATTTTGGAGAAAGGTTTACTGTTGATGATTTAGCTGAAAATGTAGCTCTTGGTAGAAGGAGCCTTGAAAGAAGATTTAAAAAATGCACGAATAATACAATCTTAGAATATATCCAAAGAGTTAAGGTCGAAGCAGCAAAAAGAGATTTTGAAAACTCTGAAAAGAATATAGCTGAAGTTATGTATGATGTCGGGTATACTGATCAGAAAGCATTTCGATCTACCTTTAAAAGATTTACAGGTCTAACTCCAAAAGAATATAAAAGTAGGTATAGACATTCAATAAATTGATATATTATTATTTTTCAAATATAGTATACCCAACTATTACCTCAGCTGTCATAATTTCAGTTTTCATAGTCCTATATTTTGAAAGAATATCCTTATTTGGAGCAAACTTACCTTCTATTTGAAATTTATTGATTTGGTATCCTGCACCACAGATGAAATAGGGATTTGTATTTACTCTTAGAGAGTTTTCAACACCAAACAACAAATCAGTACCGATGTGAATTTCAAAGCTTATTCCCGTATTAAAATAAACTTGAGAGTTTTTAGATATAGGATAATTATATTGAAAGCTAATTGGCAGCTCAAGTGCACTATAAGTAAATGACATTATTCTGTCTTGATTTACCGGGTTAGTAGTATAGTAATTGAATACCGGTTCTAAAAGCAAGCTAAATTTTTCATTTCTCCACGGAGCGGTTAGATTGAATTGTAAGCCAAGTCTAGTAGAATGAGAATCATGAAAATCTTCATCAAATCCATTAGTATTTAATACTGATGATTTGGTAAATCTATATCCAGGTCTAAGGGTTAATGAACTTTTCCATTTTTTTGATTTATGTATATAGGTATCTTGAGAATTGTCAATTGTTCTTAACGTATTATATTTAAGAAATACATTAATCAAATCTTTTTGTGTATAATCAATAGAGTTGAAGTCAAAGTTAAATTCAGGTTTATCGTTCATTAAATTTTGAAGCTGTTGCCTGAAATAATTATTTTCCTTAATCTCCATTTTAAAAGTGAATTTTTTATAAACTAATGGAGAAATGTCTAATGAGTCGTTTTTATAATAGAAACGAATAAGATTTGGTTCCCTGTATGAATAAAGGTTAACTTCTCCTTCTACCAAGACCTTAATAAACACTCTTTTTTCAATAAATTCAGGATTTCTTAAAGTTGAAAGGTTCCCTGTTTTAGTGGCGGATTGATCAATTTTCACCTCTCTGCTAAGGTATTTAACCGTTTTGTCGATTGCAAATTCTTGCAAGTCTAAAACGGAATAGGATTTTTCACTTTGATCAATCTTAACCTCTATTTTTTCCGGAGAATTTAGCCAATCCTCATCTTTGATTAAAAGGTTGATTTTTTCTCCATCATTTGTGATAATATATCCGCTCTTATATTGAGAAAAGGAGCTAAAACTTATAAATACAAAAAATATAAGTGCAAAAAATCGCGTAAACATAGGTTGATAAATCCTTAATAAAAAGTCTAAGATATCAACCAATATTATTACTTACCAAGTATTTTTTTAATTTCCTCTCTCAACAAACTTTCATCAAACTCAAAAATGGTTTGCAGCTTTGGTATTATATAAGTTTTACAAAAAGGAGCTGTAGGTTTAGTCTTGAAATAGTTTAGTTGCTCCGGTTTATTTGTTTTGAATTCCTTGAAGGGTAAGGTTTCTGTTATTATTGTTTTATTTAAGTCAGCTTTAATTTGGCTTAGAATGTATTCACATTGGCTTTTATCGTCTTTGCTAAAGTAGTATATGGCTGATCGATACCTATTTCTTAAAGAATGCTTTGAGCTACTAGAATGAGTGATTAAATGAATATAAATAACCTCTCTTAGAGTAATATTATTTTCATCAAAACGTAAATAGATCCCCTCTGAGTAGGCTTCATTTGGAGCGATTGATGCTATCCACCCTTGTTTTACTACTTCTACACCTTTTAAGGACTGAAAAATAGCTTCAGTACACCAATGACAACCACCGCCCAATCCTAATTCCATTTGATTATTTGAATTTTAAATCTCCAATTACAGGAATTCTTATACTTGAAGGATATTTTTTCGAGTGATGGATATTATTATGTGCGATGACTCCTTCAGATTCGTCGAAGTTATCTCCACCTGTATTAAGATTTCTTGCAAACCTTGGAAAATTGCTACTTGAAACTTCAATTCTGATCCGGTGTCCTTTTTTGAAATAGTTACTTGTTGCCATTGGAGAAAGATCTACTTTATAAACTGTACCTTCCTTCATAAAAACTTCCTCATTGTATCCTTCTCTATATCTGACTCTTTGGATAGTTTCATCAAGGTTATATGCACTGCCATCAGGGTAAACGTCGATAATTTTTATTGTGAGGTCTGTATCTTTTACATCTGACGACAAGTATAATGTTGATTCTATAAACCCTGTTATTTCTATTCCCTCGGTTAAGGGAGGCGTTGTGTAAACAAGGATATCATTTCGGGTTTCCATTTGTTGTTGGTTAAAAGATCCCCCTTTAACAGCATTGCCAGTACAACATACATTTCCTCCATATGATGGCACCGGATGCATTGGATCGTAAGAAAATGAATCCGGATTATCTTTCGAAGGGGCTTTTGTTAAAAGCTCCCCATCCCCATAAAGGCTATTTGCTCTTCCATTACTATTCAGGTATAGAGTTGTTAAAGATGAATTGGAAGGAGGCCATTCTTCTGCTGTATTCCATTCATTACTGCCCATTGTATAATACTGAATCCTTGGAAGTTGGTTTAAAAAGTCTTTGGATTCTCCTTCCTTTAGCCATACGTCAAACCAGCCATAAATCAGGCTTTCATGGTCAAGTCTGGCATCTCCAACACTCCGTTCTCCCACAATTGTGTTTTCTGTTGCTCTTGTGTATGCACAATGTAGGGTTGGTGCAATAACCAAATATTGATTTTCAGAAATATCAGGATCACTAATGTTATTTCTAACATGATTAAAAAGAGCAAGATTTGGGCTTATTGATACATCGTACCATGATGCGAACCAAAAGCTTGGTACTCCAAATCCCATGTCATCGTGATATAGTCCACCTTTAAACCATTCGGGGTCATTTGGCTTTCTTTGGACCATTTCCTCAAAGATACCTTTAGGACCATCGACATTTTTAATAATATCCTGTATTGGCAAATGACTTAGACCTTCTGACCAATCCACCGGTGGATATTCTGGTGCCATATCGTAAAACTTCTGTAATCTTATCAGGTCTTCCTGACTAATGTTATTTGGTAGTTTTGGTGCCATTTCATCATGCTGGGTGGAATATAACCAGGCAAAGAACAGCATTTGCTCTGCTCCGCCACGATACCAATTTCCTTGTTCCATAAATTGACCAACACGTCCTATTCCGGCTCCAAATCCTTGAGGAACCATTGCCGCATGGGCTGGGTGATCCATTGCTGCAACTGCCATTTGCCATTCCGCAGTACTCGAACAACCTAATGTCCCAATCTTGCCATTACTCCATTCCTGATCAGCCATCCATGTAAATGCATCATAACCGTCAGTCAGGGGAGTGCCAAGAATGTCCCATTCTCCTTCAGAAAAAAATCTACCTCTTTCATTTTGAACAACATAAGCATACCCATGTTTTACAGCTTCAAGTGCTCTTTGAGCAGTTCGGGTATTTAATTTACCATCCCGATATGGGTTGAAATTATATGGTGTTCGTGAAAAGATAATTGGAACCTTTTTATCTGTTTTAGGTCTATAGATATCAGTTGCCAATCTGATGCCATCTCGCATTGGCATCATAACTTTTTGTTCTATAATGGCTATTTCCTCAAGTTCATTGATTGTTTCGTTTTCTTGAGCGAAAATATTTACAGAAAATATAAACAGGATTATAGTGTATAAAGGATAGCAAAATAAGCTTTTCATAAATTATTAAAATTGGACTGATAAGATCAATATAATATAAAAATCAGTCCAATCATAAATCTTTAAGCTTATAATATTACTTTATTAATCTTATTTTCCAGGCTATATCAAAGCTAATCGAATGTTGATAGCTTGAATTAAATTCGTCAAGAGAGATAAAGGTTGGTCTGTAAATTAGACCTAGATGAAATGCTCTTCCAAGTTGTAAATGATATGATCCTACTAATCCAAGAGATTTATTATCTACGGATTTGATAAATGAACTTTCTTCAGAATCTTTCGGATATATTCGATCTATTGAATAGTTTATACCGTACCCTAGTTTATGTCTTCCAAGTTTATGGTTATGGCTTAAGGATATATATTTGGTTTGAATTTGATCAAACCATAAAGGAACATATATGGGGATAGGTAAAAAGTAATAGTTTGTTACCTGACCAACATTTAAACTAATGAATTGATTTTCATTGTAATAATAATCCAGTCCGGCAGAGATGCCTAAAAAACCAGAGTCAGTTATTCTATGATTTTCCTGAGTTACAGTAAAGTGGTTTGCATATGGGATTGACAGGTTAAAAAAAAGTTTTCCTGTATAATGGTCAATTCTCCACTGTCTTCTTTCTTTTCTAGTTAGATCACCAAAATCAGTAGTGTCATTTAATATTAATTCTTCAGATGATAATGAATTTGATTTAAAAAGTGGATTTGCATTTATAGAAAAACAAGTTATTAAAAGAATGTAAATAAACAATGGTGTTGATTTCATAATGACTAAGGTTGTTGATTTTATTTAGACTTATTAAAAATAATATATTTAATAATACTATTACAAGTCCCGGAGGTTATTTTTATGTTGTTATTATTGATTAATTATTGTGGTATTTAGAGAATATAAATTTAAATTATTGATTATTAGTTTGTTAATCCCAAATGTATTTCCACTTTCCATCAGGCATTTTTTTCCAGACGGTATGAAAAATTCCTTCTGATTTAGTTTCATTACCCAGACTGTCAACTGAAATCCACTCATACTTTCCCCAGGTCGAAGCGAGTGTACCGTCCTTGGAAATTTCGACTTTATCAGGTTTCCAATACGCTTTTGCTACTTCATACCTCGGGTCTGAATAGAATTTCATAATAGCTTCAGGGCCTTTTATTAAGTTATTCGGGCCTCTGAGTATTACTGCCTCAGGAGCAGCAAAATGATGAAATGCACTTGCCACACCGTTTTGAAGCAAGTATTCGTTAAATCTCTTTTCAGCATTGATGATTTCATTTTTTATATCAACTTCAGAAAGTTGATTTTCATCTTTTTGTAAACATCCTGCTATCAAAAGTATGACTATGATAAAATGAAGTGCTTTCATGATTTTAGTATTATAGTAATGCAATAATTCTCAATGGGCCTCCGCTTCCACCTTTAATCTTTATTGGCAATGCGATGATTGCAAAGCCTGCATCAGGTAATTCAGACATATTGGCTACATTTTCAAAAGCAGGTATATTCTCTTCAAGTAAAATGACATGACTCTTAAATTCATACGATTGTCCGAAATCTATACTTGGTGTATCAATACCAATGGCTTTGATTTTTCTTTTTTGAGTTAGCCAGGTGGCTGCTTCTGGTGATAGTCCGGGAAAATGAAGGTCTTTTATTGCTTCTGGGCCTCGCTCGACAGTACCAAGATACTTTTCTTTATCAGGATAAAAAGAAGAATGACCTGTATATAGCAGAACAATACTATTCTCAGGAATTTCGCCAAATTTAGACTCCCAATCTGTTATATCATCAATGCTTACTAAGTAATCTCTATTTCCTTTTGCTTTATCAGAAATATCGATTTTAATACCAGAACCTGTTAGTTTAGTTAATGGGATTTCATCAACACTTTGTTTTCCTTCTGCAAAATGGATTGGCGCATCAACATGTGTTCCTCCATGTTCAGCCATACAGAAGTTATTTGCAGCATAGAAAAAACCATTATCGGTCATGCCATATGCCACTTTCTCTAATTCAAACTCTTTAGCTGTAACCCAGAATACAGTTTCGTCAGAATAATCATAGGTTAAATCAACTATTTTGGAAGATTCTAGTAATGAAGAAAGAGTTTCAGTTTTGGTCAGGTTTGTATCAGTATTGTTTTGCTTTACAGAATTGTCGCAAGACATGATAAAGCTGATTAAAAGGAGGAAGGAAAATGTTTTCATAGGAATAATTTAATCGTCTTTATAAGATAATTTAATTATTCCTAAAATGTATTAATACAGTATTAAAATTGAGTTTTATTAATGATTTACTTGATAACCAAACCTCCGTTTTTGAGTAGTTCATCTTTTAAGTGAGGGTAATGCTTTTCTAGTTCTGAGAGCATTAACTCATAAGGTATGTCTTCAAATGTGCCATAATCATGTAAATACTCCATAAAGTCACCGCCACTTTTGTCATATTCCTGAAAAATAGATTCATTTTCTCCATCAAACTCTAGTGAATCTACATTGAGTTTATAGCACAATTCTTTATTAAATACCGGTGTGACTTTAATCCATTTATCATGAAGGAAGATTTCTGAATAGCCATGGAAAACTAATAAGTTGGTTTTTAATACTTTTTCTAGCTTCGATGTTCCTATATGGTTTTTGACATTAGCAAAGCCCATTCTTGCAGGAACACCAATTACACGTGCTGATGCTGTGAAAAGATTGCTTTTCTCTATGCAATAACCATAATCACGGGTTGTGATATGACTTGCTCTAATTGCTTCCTCAGAAAAATCCAGTCTGTAAGGATCATATCTGAATCCATCTCTTACAGCATAATATAGTGCAATAATTTTTTGCTTAGCGTCGCTTAACCCATCTGTATGCTTGTCAACAAATTCAATTACATTTGGGTGATCAGAATCTATATATTTCCCCGGTTTAAGGTATTTCTCCATGATAGTTATAATTTGTACCACCTTGCATTAGGCATATGTGCCTAGCTAATATACGAAAAAAAATATATCTTAGGCATTAATGCCTAAACATTACAATAATTTATCATGTCAACAACCAAAAACCGGATACTCAATAAAGCATTAGAACTTTTTAATGAAAAGGGTATCAGTAGCATATCGTCTAAAGCAATAGCCGAAGCGTTGGGGATTAGCTATGGTAATCTATGTTACCATTTTCCCCGTAAAGATGATATTGTTTTAGAGTTGTATTTGAATATGCAAGAAGAGGTTGACGGGGAATTTAAGTTAATGCATGAGGAGGTGATGAATTTTGATTTTGTACTTGATCGATTGAAAGTATTGTTTTCGGTAATGTATAAGTACAAGTTTATTTATTTGGGAATAACAAAGGTAATAAGGCATTTTGATCATATAAAGCAGCATGCTATTGAACAGGACAGGGAGCATAAACGGATACTTTCTGACTTGTCTGATTTTCTTATAAATAATGGTTATATGAATCCATTTCAAAGTGAAAAGCAAAAGGACATGTTGATTCGTTCTTTGTTATTGGTGAGTCATTCATGGATATCTGATGCCGAAGTATTTTACGATGGAGATGAAAATGATAAGATTGAGTATTATATGCGATTGTTTTTTAATCTGATCAGACCATCATTAACGGATAAAGGAAAAATGGGATTTAAGAAAGTGTATGTATGATTTGAACTGTTGAGAAAATATTTGATAAAATCACATTACGTAAAACCTGAGGCTATTCTTTTTGAAATTATTAGTATTTGGTATGATACCAATTAAATAAATTTTAATCAATCAATTTTCATAATCGTACAACCAGTTAAATAAGGATTGTCCGAGTAGAAATAATATCCTTCCTCTTTACCCGGTACAAGAAATAGTCTGACCGAAAGTGCTTTGCTTTCGTACTTCAAAGACAGGGCAGCAACATCTGAAAGAATACCTCGTATTTTAGCCATTGGTGTGTTTCCTGGAATTGGAAGTACATCAATACCTGTTCCGGAAACTGCTGAGTATAGTAATAACTTTTCTACCGATAGTTTTCCTTCCATAGCTCTTTGGGCCAATACTTTATCTTCAAGTACCGGAAGCATCAATCCTGAATAGCCACATTTTTTTACATTTACCGATTTTAGAATTGTCGTAATTGTTGCACATGCCCTAAGTGTCGCAGGGTCACCAAAGGGAGTCTCACTTAATTCTTCAATTGCCTTTCCGATACTTGCATCTAGACCTGGAGCAGGCGATGTATCCATTCCTTTATATTCAAAACCTTCAAATGTTTCTTCAATATCCAAAGCAATATCCTGAATCGGAATAAGTGTTTTTTCAAACTCTATTTTTATCGAATCCAATTGATTAATAGATGCTTTTCCAGCTTTGATTGCCTTTTTTAGTGCATTTGGAGATTCAAGTCCTATACTGAATGAATTTGAACCTTCATGATATGCGGCTGGAAAAAACGGTGTTCCTGGGGGTACATTTGCCGATGCTGTAAACCTAAAGTTGCCATTTCCTCTATCTGAATTTTGAGAGATAGCTAAGATAATTTCACTGGCAGCAAGAATTGAATTATCCATTACTCCGGTTTCGGATGATGAAATTGGAACGCTAAAATTTATTTTTTTGGTATTGTTAATGATTTTAATTGCCATTAAGGAAGCTTCCTGACTGTATTTGTTTGGTGGTAACAACTGTCCGATAGATACTTCAATATTATTTTTGTCTGCTATAGCATCAAGAGTTTGAAGTTTTCTAATATTATCATTTATGGATGATAACTCATAAAGATGAAAATTTTGAGTGGCTATTCTAATTGTTTGAACCTCATAGCCTGCAAGCGTGAATTTTTCTTTTGCTTTATTCAAAAATTCAATAGCTCTGTAAAAGGAAGCAGTATCATCAATATTTTCAAGGTTTATCCCAGCAGTAATGGTTCTGATTTTGACTCCAGATTCTGGATATTGAGCAAATAAATTTAAGTAAAGCAGTGAAAGAAGAATAAACAGTGTGTTTTTCATGCGTTAATTATGATGGGTATGGAAATAATAATCTAAAATATGAGTGAAACTTAATTGAATTCTTCTAAAAGTTAAATAAAATAATGGAATTTACATGTAAAATGATATATTAATGAAAGTTAAGGTCGTATCGATATAATGCAATGAAAGATATGTATTTTGAAATCACTGGTGGACTATACCTCATTTTGGATATTGATAATCATGAACAGAAATTATTTGATATGGTTAGTTCTGCAATGCTAGGAGGTGTTGATGTTCTCGGGTTAAATATTTCTGGTTTTAAGGGAGATTTATATAAGTTGATAAATAAACTGAATAGTGAAGCAAGTAAATTTGATGTCCCTCTAATAGTTATTGATGAATGGAAAGTGCTGAACGAGGCTCATTTTGATGGAGTTCATCTTTCACAAGGAAATTCAGAATACGAACAATTAATGGGACAGATAGAAGGAGAATTCATCTTGGGAATGAATTGTACAAGACTGAAAGATGTAGAGTTTGCTAGTGAGTTTTTGCTGGATTATATCTCTATAAATGTTAACTCATTAACAAGGAATAAACTAGATTCAATTAATGAAAATATAGACCGCATTTTGTTTCTGGAAGGCATAAATAATCCGGATGAAATTTGTGACTATCAAGGAATATCTTTTGATGGTATTATCATTGATTTGGATTGTTTAGATAAAGAGAATATTTTAAAATCCATTGAAAAATATAAAACAGCATTGAGTTCGGTTCTTGAACATTACTAATTTTGATTGTTTTAGTTGTTTTTCACCCTATCTGCGGGATTGATTTTATTATGTTTCATCACAATTTTGATGCATATTTAATATTGAGAATTCTCATAAAATGCGCACTGTACAATTATTGATGTCACGGTTATTTAATCGTGTAAGCACAATTGTGCTATTACTTGTTATTTTTTTGACAGGGCAGGAGATTCTTATTGCCCAAAAATTTGATATCAAACACATAGATTATTCCTACGGATTATCAAATAGTCAGGTAACTTCTCTAAAAAATGATCAGTTTGGTTTTATATGGATTGGTACACAAGGAGGTGGTGTTTATAGATGGGATGGTGATGAACTTAAACCTCTGTCTGATTCTTTAAAATACCACAATATTATTGATGTTCTTCCCGTAGGCGATCATGGTATATGGGTGGCAACCTATGATGCTCTCAATCTGGTAAATAAGTTTTCTGAATTTATGATAATGGACTCACTTGTCAATCTACACGATGATATGGTAGTTCATTTATATGAAACTGATTCAAGTGTAATAACTTTTTCTCAAAAAGGAAGTATCCATTCAATTTCTAAATCAAACCTGCGACCATTTGACAATCTTGTACTTGATAGCTTAGGAAAAAGGGAATATAAAGTATTTCAAACTAATAATGTATTTCATGTTTTTGCAGGGGAACAATATTTTCAGGTAAAGGATAACGGAGGAAGGTTAATTCTCAATGAATCAATGTCTATTTCTGAGAAGTTTAACCTTGATTATCCGGTATCATATTATTCAATACATAAAGTAAGATCTAAATGGTTGGTAAAGGATAAGGGCGTAGTTTATTTTTTTAATCGAGACTTTAAAAATCCTGTTAAAAGAAATATGCCATTGTCGAAATACGCTTTTTGTATTAATTATTTTAAAGGTTTTTGGTGGGTGAGCAATGCTGATGGGTTATTCAGGCTAAAACTAGATGAAAAAGGATTTGAAGTTGTTGAGAAGCACTTGTCAACACCATCAAAGCATAGTCTTGTGACAGATAAAAACCAATGGATTGGCGGGTTTAATGGTATTTATGAATTGACATTGCCAAAAATCCAACCTGTACAAGATCCTCCATATGGAGTGCCGGGTTACTTTGCCTACACTAAAGTAAATGATAAAATATGGGCTGGAGGTGTCAACACGGGGATTGTTATTTATAATCAAAAAGGAAATATTGTTGATAGTATCAGATATGAGACTCATAACAGAAATGTAATCAGAGCATTTTTAGATAGAGGAGATTACCTGTTAGTATGTGCGGGAAATGAAGTTTTAAAGGTTGATAAATACACTCATCAAACTGAGACTTATGAAGGGATTAAAGATTATATTCTAGCTATAGCAGAATCTGAGTCCAAAGAATTTACATATTATGGTTCTGCTAAGTCAGGTTTGCTTGTTCAACATAAGAATGAATTCACTTATTACAATGTTGAGGATGGAATGCCAGACAATAGAGTCTGGGCTTTACTTCCTTTTGATGAAGATGTGGTGATCGGAACCGAAAAAGGAGTTGCATTATTTCATAATGACACTATAACAAAATTAGACCTTGGGAAATCTTTTGAGGAGGTGCCTGTTACCTCTTTGGCAAGGGTAAATGAAAATGTAATTGCTATTGGCTTTGCTCAGTATGGATTGATATTATACGATCTTAAAACCAATGAAATCCAGTATTATTTGACTGATAAAAATGGTCTATCATCGAGTTATATTTATTTCTTGAAAATGATAGACGAAGAACTTTGGGTCGGAAGTAGCCTTGGTACTGATATAATTAATTTTAAGGAATCTGGTATAAATATCTTTCAATTAAGAGATATTGAAAAAGTAGGAGGGGCAGAAACATTTCTGAACGGTATAATCGAATTAGAATCTGATATTTGGGTAAGTACAATTGCAGGTACAATATCTGTTCCTAAAGATATTGAAAGGATAGTTAAAAGATCTAAGTCTAACCCTGTGGTGATAGAAAAGTTAGCATCAATCACAATTAATGACCCTATATATTATACTTCCTTCTTTGATTTATCGGAAAATCAAAAAGTATTTGAATTACCATATAGTCATAACAGTTTGAAAATACTTTTTAATACAGCCGAGTACGAAAAGACACAAACCAGGTTTATGTATCAACTGGAGGGTTATGATCCTGCTCCTACTGAGCCAACCAATTATAGATCTGCTGTTTATAAACAATTACCTCCTGGCCAATATACTTTTAAAGTATGGAGATATCCCGTGAGACCTGGTGAGGAAGTAGAAGCCGCTAGCGTAAAGGTTGTTATCGCCACTCCATTTTACATGACTGATGTTTTTAGAATATTTGCTTTACTAGCTCCAGTAGTCATAATTGTATATTTGATGTGGCTGAAATCTCAATCAAACATGCAAAAAGCTGTAAATGAGGAAAGGATTAGACAAGAAGCACAAGATGAATTAAGAAAAGAAATGGCTATTGATTTTCATGATGAGATGGGAAATCACCTGGCAAAAATTATAAATTTTTCAGGGGTACTCAAAATGAAAGGTCTATCATATGATCAGTTACCAATTGTAAATAAAATTGAACGGTCAGCTCAGGAGCTTTTCGTATCAACAAAAGATTTATTATGGTCATTAAAAAAAGGAAATAATAACCTTGAAGAAATATTCTTTCATATAAAAGATTTTTCAGACAGACTATACGATAGAACTAACACACAGGTTCGATTAAATAAAAATACGGACGCTAGTCACATTTTATTAAACCCTAAAGCCAGTCGTGACTTAAGTTTGATTATTAAAGAAGCATTAACAAATATCTATAAGCATGCAGATGCAGAAAATGTATCCCTTGACGTAAATATCAATGGTAAAGAATATGCCACGGTGTTAATTAAAGATGATGGAGGCGGGTTTGATTTTGGTGGTCTTAATGGACATAACGGGTTAAAAAATATGCAACAGCGGGCCGTAAGGTCAGGGTTTGAATTAAATATAAAGAGTGATCCTGGTATTGGGACCAATATCAATATTAAGATAAATAAAGAACAGGATGTTTAAGAAGAAGGTTATTATCATAGAAGATCAGGAAGATTTAAGGTATAGTTTTGAAGTTATAATTAATGGCTCAGATAAATTTTTTGTTCAGAGTACCTATCCTGATGCTGAAAAAGCGCTGAAAGATATAACCAGAGTTAAGCCGGATATCGCAATGGTAGATCTTGAACTACCAGGTATGAATGGTATAGAGGCAATTAAACATATCAAAGAGAAAAGTCCCAAAACAGAATGTGTGATAGTAACAGTATATGAAGATTCAGACCTTGTATTTGAAGGACTAAAAGCTGGAGCCGTTGGTTATATCATCAAAAATGCAAACTATCTTGAAATCATAGGTGCTTTAGAAGAGCTGGTAAGAGGAGGGTCTCCAATGAGTTCTCAAATAGCACGAATGGTTATTCAAAATTTTCATATTAACCCAAATTCTCCCTTGTCTTCACGAGAAACAGATGTATTGAAATTAATCGCTGAAGGAAAAAGCTATACACAAATTTCCGAAGAACTTTTCATTTCTAAAGAGACCGCCCGGTCACATATAAAAAATATCTATGTGAAGCTTAACGTCAATTCTAAGTCTGAGGCCATTTCCAAGGCTCGTAAAGATCACCTTATTTGAGTGAAATAATATACTGGTTTTCAATTCCCATCCCCCAATATAGGGTATAAAGCTTATAAAATTAGGGGGCAAAGTGGGTGAAAGAAATTAGCAATACAATGTTCATTTTTACTTACTAGGACCGAGTAGTCAATTTGACTGCCCAGTCCTTTTTGTAAGTACTAATTGTAACTAAAACCATTCTTGTATGAAGAAAATCTACGTATTGCTAATTGTCCTGTTAGCATCTCTTCCTGGTTTTGCCCAGGATAGAGTAATTACAGGACGTGTGATAGATGATGATACCGGAGAAGCAATTCCGGGTGTAAATATCATTATCAAGGGAACTGGTACCGGGACAACTACTGATCTTGATGGTCAATATAGTTTGAGGGTATTGAGTAATGAGTCGGTTCTGGTGTTTTCATTTATTGGTATGCAACCAAAAGAGGAGGTAGTTGGTGTCAGGTCAACTATTGATGTGTCGTTAGCTCCGGATGTACAAACACTTGATGAAGTGGTTGTTACCGGTGTTGGTATTGAAAGACAATCCAGAGCTTTGGGATATGCTACTCAGACATTAAAAAGTGATGAAATAACTCAGACAGCTAATCCAAATCTATTGTCTGGTCTACAAGGTAAAGTGGCTGGTGTCCAGATAAATCAGGCTACCGGATCTCTGGGGGGAGCCAGCAGAATTGTAGTTCGAGGTCCTACATCTTTAACTAACGGTAACCAGCCTTTATTTGTAATCGATGGTGTTCCTGTTGATAACACTCAACGACAAGGGCAAGGGTCAGATCTTCGTGATGGTGTCTCTTTTAGTAATACCGGTATAGATTTGAATCCGGATGACATCGAAAGTATGAATGTGTTGAAAGGTCCTTCAGCTGCTGCTTTGTATGGTTCAAGAGCTGCAAATGGGGTGATTCTTATTACGACTAAGTCCGGAAAAGGATCCAAAAACAAAATGTCAATAACTGTTAACTCCAGTGCAACATGGGAAACTGTTTTAAAGTATCCGAGTTTTCAGGAAAAGTATGCGGGTGGTAGCAGAGGTGTTTACAATCCGGAAGGGTTTTTTGGTTGGGGACCAGAATTTGATGGTCAACTAGTTAGAAACCCAAATAATGAATGGGAGGGTCAACCAGATTCAATTCCGTTAACTGTTAAAGATCAGTTTATTAAGCAGTTTTTACAGACCGGTAGAACGCTTAATAATAATGTTGCTATACAGGGAGGAGATCAGGATCTTAATTATAGACTTTCATTCACCAATGCAAATTCAGAAGGGATAGTACCAAATACTGATCTTAACAGAAATACTGTTTCATTAAGAGCGGGAGCTAAATTAGCTAATAATTTCAGGTCTGATTTCTCGGTTACGTATACTGCAACGTCCTCAGATAATTTGCCATTAGCAGGTTCATCACAACAATCATTTATGTGGCAGGCTCTTTATACTCCAATGGATTTGGATATCTCTCCATGGACAGAGTATGAGGCACCTGATGGTTCCCAGATTGAATATGGTTCCGGTTTTTGGAATAACCCATATTGGGTAGCTTATAAAAACACAACATCTCAACGAAGAGATAGAATAAATGGACGAATAATGTTGGCCTATGAGTTTATGGAAGGGCTGGAATTAGTGACCAGAATTGGTACTGATGTTTATACTGATAACAGAAAATCGAGAACAGCCATTAATACCGTAGGTGATACTGATGGAGGCTTCTATGAAGATCAATATAATTATGTTCAAACCAATACTGATGTATTTTTGAATATAAATCAGGATATAACTCAGGACTTTAATGTAACTGCTATTGTTGGTTTTAATGATAATAGAAGACGATTAAAAAATATCTTCTCACAGGCAAATGCAATTGTTGTACCTAACC
Source organism: Marinigracilibium pacificum (assembly GCF_012926615.1). Taxonomy (GTDB): domain Bacteria; phylum Bacteroidota; class Bacteroidia; order Cytophagales; family Cyclobacteriaceae; genus Mangrovivirga; species Mangrovivirga pacifica. Next base: position 130,783 of record NZ_JABBNU010000002.1, read on the forward strand.
TTTACAATTTTTCGAATATTGATGGACAACCAATTTCAGTAAACGATATTACGGAAAGAAGATTGTTTGGGGTTTACGGTGATGTTACAGTTGGATTCCGCAATTGGGCATTCCTAACACTGACAGCAAGAAATGACTGGTCTTCAACTTTACCTGAAGGAAATAACTCGTTCTTTTATCCAGCGGTTAATGGTTCGGTTGTTCTTACAGATGCAATTCCTGAATTACAAAGTAACTTAGTTTCCTATATTAAATTGAGAGGTAACTGGGGACAGGTAGGTAACGATGCTCAACCATATGTCCTTCAGTCAGTCTATGCACAAGCTCAGACTTTTGACGGATTATATGATGGTATAAACTTTCCTTTTAGAGGAGTAACCGGATTTAGAGCTGGAAATAGAATTGGGACTCCTGATTTACAACCTGAGATTACAACATCATGGGAGATAGGGGCAAACATAGGGTTGTTTGACGATAGACTTACTTTAGACTTTAGTTACTTTAATAGTGAATCAGAAAACCAGATTTTTAATGTAAATATCGCACCTTCTTCCGGGTATACTTCGGTAACAAGAAATGCCGGATTAATGTCTAATACGGGTATCGAATTATTATTGACAGGTACCCCGGTTAGTACAGCTTCAGGATTTAGATGGGATGTGTCATTTAATTACACTCAAATCGATAATGAAGTAAAAGAATTATTTGGTGACCTAGAACAATTGAATATTGGTCGTGCTGGTTTCGTAAGTGTATCCTCATTAGCCTATTTAGGTCAATCGTACCCTATTATTTATGGAAGTCCTTATGAGCGAAGTCCTGATGGGCAAATTGTAGTAAACCCTGCAACAGGTGTGCCGGTAGCAGACCAACCACAGCCTGTGGCATCTGTTTTACCTGATTGGAACATGGGAATAAGAAATAACTTTTCTTATAAGGGGATTGATTTAAGCCTTTTGTTTGAAATACGAAAAGGTGGTCAGATTTATTCTGCATCAGTTGCTCACTGGAGATTAAATGGATTTGCAGAAGAAACACTGAAAGGCAGAGAATCAGGACTTGTTTTTGAAGGAGTAAATAAGGTTGTTGGTGAAAATGGAGAGGTGTCATATGTTGAAAATACCACTGTCGTTGATAACCAGTCATTTTGGCAAGGCTTAGGATTGTTCAGAGATACCGAAGCAGGACTTATTGATGCATCTTTCTTAAAGTTAAGAGAAGTATCGCTTGGTTATAACCTTCCTAAATCACTATTGAGTAAGACTCCTTTTGGGCAAATATATGTCTCCGTTGTAGGAAGAAACTTGTGGATGGTAACTCCAAATCCCTACATAGATCCTGAAGTAAGTATGTTTGGTGCTGCAGATAATACAGGGTATGAATTTGCCACTATTCCAACTACAAAAAGCTGGGGATTTAATCTCAAGTTTGGATTTTAATATAAATAATTCGACATGAAAAATAATCTATCATATATAAATAAGGGTATTCTGATGGGATTCATGGTTTTGTTATTCTTTTCTTGTGATGATATCACAGATTTGAATGAAAACCCAAACAATCCCATAGACGTTCCCTCAGAGTTTTTATTGCCATCAGCAATTGTGCAAGGCACATATTATATGGGTGGAAGTTTTAATAGGGCAACATCATTTTGGGTACAACATTGGGCGACTACAGGAACTCAATATCAAAGACTTGACCGTTATGATGTTGATTTAAATACATTCAATACAGATTGGGCACAGCTATATGCCGGAGCATTAACTGATTTGTCTATAATAATTGAAAAATCACGTGAATTGCCAAATTACCGGGCTCAGGCTAGAATATTGTATGTGTATTATTATCAAATGATAACTGATGTTTGGGGTGATGTGCCTTATACAGAAGCACTCAAGGGTCAACAGGGAAATATTACCCCAGTATACGATAACCAATTAGTAGTATATGATTCTTTAATTAATCAGCTTGATAAAGCATTGAGTGAGATTGATCTAGATGACCAGGCAATTACTGATGAAGATGTACTTCTGGGAGGCGATATGGAGATGTGGCAAAAGTTTGGAAATTCATTAAAACTACGTCTTTATTTAAGGTTGAGTGAGGTAGATGAAAATAAAGCACAGCAAGGTTTTCAGGAAGTATTTAATGGTGGGGCTACTTTGTTAGGTTCCGGAGAAAATGTTGAATTGATATTTGGAGAACGAACAGCTACAAATGCTAACCCTCTTTTTCAGCAGGAATTTCAAAGACCAACAGATTATGGTGCTTCAAGTACTTTTGTAGCATTCATGGAACAGTATAATGATCCGAGAATAGCCGCATATCTCAGACAAAATCAAAATGATGCATACTCAGGTGTTGATAATGGAAATCCTGATGACTTACCAACAGATGGTGATGGTAATGTAATTGTATCAAGGATTGGAGATGTTTATGTTCAGGAAGATTCGCCAATTCCATTGATGACTTATTATGATGTTAAGTTCATGGAAGCAGAGGCAAATATCAGGGGATGGGTGAATACCGGAGATGCAAAGCAACTTTATGAAGAAGCAGTGAAAGCATCTTTTGATTACTATGGTGTAAATATTGGAACATATCTCGATGCCGGGCAACCTGCAGCATATGATAATGCTACCGCATTGGAAGACCTGATGCTTCAAAGGTACTTTTCGCTTTTTGCTAGAGGCACTGAAGCATGGAGTGAATGGAGAAGAACTAATATACCTTCGATTGACGTTCCTGCTGATGCAATCAAAACGGCAACTCCATTAAGATTCCCTTATGTGGATGCTGAAATAACTAATAATCCGGATAATGCGGAATTGGTTGAGGTTACTATTCCGGTAGCCTGGGATGTAAACTAAAAATTAAGAAGCAATGAAAAATATATATAAATTTTCTTTACTCGGCCTAATTGTATTGGTGAGCAGCTGTTTTCTTGAGGAAGAGACATTTAGCGATAATCTGTCGGAGGCTGCAGATATTAGAATTGATGGAAGTGACTCTTACATAAAAGGAGAAACACAAGATGTAACATTAGATTTTGAGTTTTTGGAATCTTCATCTGCAAAAATAAGTGAGATTAAAGGTACAATACAATTGTCGACATCTAATGGAAACTCTGATGTTGTTGATTTAGACCCTATTACTTCAGAAGGTGAGGTTGTATTTGGTCAACAAGAACTATTTAATGACCTTCCTGTAGATGGAGCTGTCCTAACAGAGGATGATTTGAATCCTGGTGATCAGTGGTTATTCAATTTTACAATTGTTATGGAAGATGGAAGAGTATTGAAATCAAGAATTTCAAATGCCTGGAATATTGACTTTGCAATTCCATAGAGCCACTTGATATTAATGAATAATATTGTTAGTTAGTTATATTATGATTCCAGAAGTGTCGGAGCCATTTAATGGCTTCGACCTTCATTTTATTTTGTAAATTCATTGTCATGAAATCATTACTATTACTTTGTGTGCTAACTGCAACTCCAATTTGTGCACAAGATTATTATTCAATATACAAAGAGGCGTTAAAAGCAAGGGAGGAAAAAGATTACCCGGCTTTCCTGGAATTAATTCAAGCATCAAATTCATTAAGGCCTAATAACCAAATGGTAATGTATTCATTAGCTGAAGCGCTGACATTGAATGAAGAATATGATAGTGCGATTTATTGTCTGAACAAGGTTGTTCAAATTGATGCGATAAATTATTCAATTGACAAGGATATTTTTGAGCCATTAAAAGCTGTAAAAGGATATCAACAGTTGAATTATAACAAAGGAATCATGAATGCTGTGGAAGTCACTTCGGATACAGCCTTGGTCATAAATGATCCTTTTTTGCATTTGGAGGATATCGAATATATACAAGGAAAGAATTTATTTATTGTAAGCAGTATTAATAAAAGACAATTATACAGTGTTACCAATGATGGTATTACTAAGCCAATAATGAAGAAACCATTTGATAGGTCTCCAACAGGAATTTGTTTAGATGATGAAGGTATGTTGTGGGTAGCAACTGCTGGATTTAAACAAGGAGGTGCTCAAAAGAAATTTCTTAATACCTCCGTAATCTATAAAATAGATCCTGAAAATGGGAAGGTATTAAAACAGTATAAGATTGCCGGGGAGTCACTGACAGGAGATTTATTTATTAATGATTCTGGTGAAATCATTATCACTGATAGTAAGAATAATTCAGTGCTTAAAATTGATGAAAAAGGTATTCAGGAGTTATTCTCTAGCAAAGAATTACTGTCTATTCAAGGTATAACTCAATACAATGACCTTTATATTTTTTCAGATTATGTTAAAGGTATTTTTAGTTGGAGCAATGAGCAAGGACTTCAGTTAATAGAGTCTCCTCAAAATGTTTCAATGAAAGGAATTGATGGTTTATATGCTGTTGGAAACAAACTCATTGCAATTCAAAATGGTGTGCAGCCTAATCGGGTAACTGAATTTACTCTTGATTCAAAAGGAACTAAAATCATTGGATATAAATTTTATGATAAAGCACTACCTTCAATGGGAGAGCCAACATTGGGAACCTTTGTTGATAATGAATTTTATTATTTGGCAAATAGCTTTTGGGGATTAAATAAGGAAGGAGTTATTCAGAATCCCAATGAGATTTTACCTGTTATACTTAAATTTTCTTTAGACCAACCCAGATATTCTATTGTTGTAGAGGAAAAAATAAAAGTATTAAATGGACACCTAGAAGAAGCAGAATATTTTTATGAAAATAATTGGGTGAAATTCAGGCAGGCTGCTCGATATAAGGGTATTGTAAATAGCTTTAGCGTTTCAAAGATAAGTAGAGGAGAAGATTTTTTAATTCTTAGAACTGTCTACCCTGATAGTGCCAATTATCAAAATGTAGAGGGATATTTTAATGAATGGATAGCAAAAAACACCGGGCCTGATTTATTAAACCATTTGAGACCAAATGATTTTAGAAAATCAGTTAATACAGATATTAGTATTGAATTCATATCTGATCGATTTAATGATGAAAAATTATCTGCAACATGTCGAACAGTAGATCATCGAGCGTTTGATTTTTGGTTGGGAAACTGGAATGTTTATGATTCTTTGGGTAATTATCTGGGGCATAATAATGTTGAATTAGTACAGAATGGTTGCGTAATTAAAGAAAATTGGTTTTCGGGGGCTTCAAAATACACTGGTTCAAGTTATAATTTTTATGATTCGAATTCAAAAAGTTGGCACCAGTCATGGATCGATAATGTTGGAGGGGTTTTACTGTTAAGCGGAGGGATCGTTGATGGTTCAATGGTGTTAATAAGTGATACAACCTCTATTGATCAAAATAGAATTACCTGGACACCTAAAAATGATGGATCGGTTACCCAATTATGGGAATCTTCAAATGATAAAGGGTCCAGCTGGGCCAAGTTATTTGAAGGAATATATATGCCCTCTAATTTTAAAAATGAAAAGATTGATGATGAAGAAGTTCAGGCTTCAAATTAATTTAATCATTAGCTGACTTTACTTTTCCAGAACGTAAGTGTGAACTACTATTTTATCTTCACTGACAGATTTCAGATGTTTAAAGCCTAATTTATTGATTATTTTCTCCGAAGCTTTATTCTCATTTTCATATACTGCATAAATTTTATCAAAACTTTCGTTTGAAAGGAAGAAATCTTTGACTGTTTGAGCGCATTCATAAGCCAGACCTTGGCCTCTGAATTTTTCACTTATCATCCATCCAATTTGGAGGTTTTTTGTATTAGGGATTGGGGTAAGGTTTATTGCTCCAATAAACTCATCGGTATCATTGCTTTTAACTATCCAATAAAAGCCTTCACCAGTCTGATTGTGGTTTAGTTTTGTATTGAGAAAATCAATTCTCTCTTCACGAGTTTTGTTTTTGTGTGGTGTTATGTATTGAAAGATGTTTTCTTCAGAGAAAAGATTTAAAATAGTATCAAAATCTATTTTTTCAAGTAGTTTGAAATAGGTTCTTTCGCTTTTCAGGTTGGTCTGGGCTAGATAGGCTTTATTATTCATTTCAGGTTGTTTATTGAAAAAGAAATTAGTTTATGGAGTAAAGACAATCTTATTAAGATAGAAAGTTAATTTATTTTCTTTTCAACTCGGTCATAAATGAATCAATCACTTCAAAATAGTCGTTTGGATTTTCTAACCATCCGTAATGGCCACTTCCTTTAATAATAGAGACCGTTGAATTTTTAAACACATCTTTAAGCTTATACGCTACATCGGGTTTTAAAACATCAAACTCCCCCTGCAGAATTAATACGGGTTTGTCAAAAGAACTTAATTCTTTAGACAGATCATAATTTGACTCTCTTAACTCACTCCATACTATAGAATTGATTTGCATATTTGCCTGTCCTAATCTTTCGGCGATAGCATGTTCATATTTATTTCCATGTAAGTATGCCTTTGCAAGATAAAACCTTGACATATAGTCCGATTCTTCAGAACCTGTTTCTTTTGATTGGGCTCTCCAATAATTTAAAGAATCTATTTCAGTTGGAGTTAGTGAACTTTCAATTCCGTTTTGCTGTAAAAAATCCAGGTTAATCCCTGCTGATGATGAATGTATTAGCCCGGAAACTTTTTCAGGATATTTCACTGCATAATAATTAGCTAAAATTCCTCCAAACGACTGCCCTAAAATTGTCCACGATTCGATATTTAATTTTTTTCTTATATCCTCAATGTCTTCTACCATCAAATCCATACTAATTGTTTCAGAAGAGATATTAGTCAATTTTGAATTTCCAGTTCCGCGTTGGTCAAATAATATTGTATAATATTTTTTGCCCAGTTCTTGAGCTAACCCTTCAAAACCTCTGCTGTTCATTCCCGGCCCTCCATTAATAATTAATAGTGGCTGACCCTTACCATATGACTGGTAGTAAATATCACTATTTTTATAATTAATATAACCTTCTGATTTCTGTGAAAAACCAATAAAGGGTACTAAAAATAAAAATAATTGTATTTGTAGAAAGAATCTGTTCATTCCTGTGTGAGTTTATTGTGTTTATCGAAAGTAGGATTAATCTGGGTTACAAGGTAGCTGTATTCAGGGATAAATAATAAACAATTTTTTAAAAGAATTCAGTTATGAAAACATTTTTTAATTTAATATTTGGTCTGGTTTTAGTTTTGGGATTTGTTGCTTGTAGTGATGAGGAAGTAACTCCATTAAAAGAAACAGTATGGGTAGAATCTAGATGGGTTGTTGAGAATTGTGATGATCCTAATGATGAATTTGTAGAAGAATCTGGTTGTACAAATGATTACTGCTATAAAGTGATTTTTGGTGAAACTACTGTTGAGTTTATTGAATCTGATATGGAAGGTACTTATTCAAGTTCAACAGAGTACACTGAAGCAAATGGTACTATAACTATTGAAGGTAATGCAATAAGATATGAAATCAGAGGGAATAGGATGTTATGGTTCTTTTCTGATGAGAATGATCCATGTGATGTTTATTTAGAATTCACTGCTCAGTAAGAGCAATTTTTTGATATGAATTGAAGTCCGGTTTTCGCCGGACTTTTTTTATTTTTTATTATTAGGTATAAGTTCAGATTTTAATTTAGATTGGTGAATTATCAATCAAATCTGATGAAGAAACCATTAAAAGCATCTGAAGGATATATTGATGCTGATGATCATAATCTTTATTATAAAGTATTAGGTGAAGGTCCTTGCCTGTTGGTATTACATGGAGGACCTGCACTGGATCATTCATACTTGTTGGAACCATTTTTAGATTTAGCTAAAACTTACAAACTGGTTTTTTTTGATCAAGTTGCATGTGGTAAATCGTCAATCCCTAAGAATACTGAAAACTATTCATTTGCCAATTTAGTAAATGATTTAAACCTTGTTGTTGATTATTTAAATATTGATTCTTTTGGAATTATAGCCCACTCATGGGGTAGTTTATTAGCACTAGAATATGCAAAATCAAACTCTGATCTGGTAAAATCTATTATATTTTCAAATCCTATGTCATTATGCTGGGATGACTGGCAAATGGAACAGCAAATTTTGGATAGCAAAATTTTGAAAGCTGATTTGATTAAAAGGAAGAAGATTCTACAATCAGATAAAATGAGGAAGAATCCATCTTTAATGGTGGGTAAACTCATGAGAATTTCTTTTAAACCGCATTTCTATAATGAGGATTACATAAATGATCTTAATCTGAACATTCCTGATGATTATTTGCTAAGAAGTGAATTTTATGAAAGAATTATTTCTGAAAACCAAGGTTTTGATCTATTTAAAAATACAGACTCATTATCAATTCCTTCCTTAATAATTTATGGGGAAATAGAAGCTGGTAAAGAGATTTCAGGAGACAAGTTTAGAGAGGTGTTAACAGATTCCACCTTGAAAGAGATAAAACATTCAGGTCATTTTCCATTTATTGAAAACCCAACAGCTTATTTCAAAGCCGTAGACAAGTTCCAAGCTAGATTATTGCTTTAATTTTTTTTAAGTTCTAAAACCTTTATAATAATATTTGCGTAAACAAAATATGTTTAAACAAATATTAAGTTAAGGCAATGAAAAATAAGATTCTTTTTGTAGTGAGTTTGTTGATTGGTCTTATGATGATCAATTCTGGGCTAAATAAATTTTTACAATATATGCCAATGCCGGAAATGAACGAATCGGCAGGCCAGCTTATGGCAGCGTTTGCTCAGGCAAGATGGCTGTTCCCATTAATTGCAATCGCTGAAATCGTCGGAGGTATACTACTGATAGTGCCTAAAACCAGAGCTTTGGGAGCAATAGTTTTATTCCCTGTGATTGTTGGTATATTTCTGTTTCATGCAGTGTTAGACCCTTCAACAGTGATGATAAGTATAATATTACTTTTATTGAACATATTGATTTTGTTCGATAACAGAAGTAAATACCTTCCAATGATAAGATAAGAAAACATATACCCGATGAGTTGTATACTCTTCGGGTATTATTTTGGGTTGTTTATTATGGTATTAGTAAATTTAGTATCCGACCAACCATAATAGACATGATCGATTCACATATTCCTGCCTGCTCAGGTCCCTGGCCTGAATTAATTTATGATAATTGGAAAGACACGCTTAAAACAGTTCATCAATGGACCCAAATTGTAGGTAAAATTAGGTTGAGAACAATGCCTTGGCAAAACCATTCATGGCATACATCTCTATATATTTCAACCAGAGGTTTATCTACGGGTAGCATACCTTATCATAATGGAGTCTTTGATATTACTTTTGATTTTGAAAATCACAAACTTCTAATCACATCTACTTTTTTCAAAGACAAAACACTTGATTTATACTCCAGATCTGTAGCTAGTTTTTATAATGAATTGTTCTCTTTATTAGAGGAAATAGGCATGGATATTGAAATTTATCCGAGACCAAATGAATTACCGGATAACACTCCTTTTTTCGATAATGAAAAAGATTGCACATACGATGAGCAGGCTATGGTGAATTATTGGCAGATCGCAGTTAATACTTATAATATATTTTCCATCTTCCGAAGCGATTTTATAGGAAAGTGCAGCCCTGTTCATTTCTTTTGGGGCGCATTTGATATTGCTGTCACCAGATTTTCAGGCCGATTGGCTCCTGAACATCCCGGGATAGCTCCAAATATGTCAAAAGAAGTTATGAAAGAAGCTTATAGCCAGGAAGTAAGTAGTGCAGGATTCTGGCCTGGTAGTGATGATTTTCCAAAACCTGTTTACTATTCTTATTGTTACCCAACTCCTAAAGATTTTGGTGCACAGAATGTATTTCCAAATGAGGCATTCTATAGTGATGATATGGGAGAATACTTTCTTCCTTATGAGAATGTAAGAGAATCAAAGGACCCATCAAAAATGTTACTGGACTTTCTTCAAACTACATATGATGCTGCAGCCAATACAGGAAACTGGAATAGGTCGCAGCTTGAGAAATAATTTTTATGAAATGAAAACATTTCTTGCTCTTCGAAAGTTATAGCAGTAATAGTATAACCTTAGGGGCATGAGGTTTGTATGAAAGTCCTGACTCTGGTCAGGACTATTTTTATGTGGTGGTTTTTAATTCCTTTTTAAGACTTTGTCTAGCCAAATAAATCAGAACAATAGATAAAGCAAATAATAATCCTGCAATCAGTGATAAAATATAAATTCCCTTATCGTAGTTGGCAATGGCAAAAAGTAACAAAGAAGTTAACGTTACGGCAAACATAAAATACATCGGAATTAATACAAATAGTGGTTTTATATTTTGCTTCATCAACCAAACCGATACTGCCAGAAGGGCAAGTGCTGCTAAGAGTTGATTTGCAGATCCGAATATTGGCCAAAGAGTCGTGAACTCACCTGAAAGTAATAATAAAACTGAAAGTACAACCACAATTGACGTTGCAAGGTGACGATTTTTTGAAGCTTTTTCTGCGGCTTTGTTGTCTACATCTTCGAAAAATTCCTGAAAAGTAAATCTGGCCAATCGGGTGCAAGTATCTAGAGTAGTTAATGCAAAGGCAGAAACAGTTAGTGCTACAAATGTTATAGCAAATTCCTCAGTAACACCAAGATTGGCAATTACAGCCCCCATACCATTTGAAAACATTGCTACCGGACCTTCGACTGCCAGTTTTGCAGCATAATCTCCTTTAGACATGATAATTACAGCGCCAACAGAAAGAATAGCAAGGAAAGATTCAATCAACATACCACCAAAACCAATTGTTTTGGCATCTTTTTCTTTATCAATCTGCTTTGAAGTTGTTCCTGAAGCAACAAGCGAGTGAAAACCACTGATCGCACCACAGGCAATAGTTACAAATAACACCGGAAACATGTAGCCTAAACTTTCTGATTTTAGAGTTATGGCCGTGTCCATTTTTATTTCAGGATTGCTAATCATTATTCCAATGACTGCAAAAAGGATCAACCCATAGAGCAGGAAGCTACTAAGGTAGTCTCTCGGTTGTAGTAAAAATGAAACTGGAGTCACTGATGCTATATAAGCATATGCCATCAAAATAATAACCCATACAGTATAACTTAAATTTATTGGAATCAGAATACTAGTGAAAGCAGCAGTATACATGATAATAACTCCAATAGCTGAAAGAATTATAAACTTTGTTTTCGATTTGATTTGTTTATTAATTATTCCAAACCCAATTGCAATAATTATAAAAAGGAGAGAAGCCGTAGCGACACTGGGATTAGCAACAAAAGTTTTTGCGATAATGTCAACAAATACTGCAATGATCAATATTAATGTTGCGAAGCTAAAAATCAAGAATAGTCTTTTGCCATTAGTGCCTATATGTTGATGTATGATTACACCGATAGACTTTCCCTGATGTCTGATTGAGGCCATCATGCTTGTAAGATCGTGAACAGCACCAAAAAATATTCCACCCACCAGTATCCATATAATTGCCGGAATCCAGCCAAAAGTAACTGCGATAATTGGTCCGACAATTGGTCCGGCACCAGCAATAGAGGCAAAATGATGTCCCAGTACTACGGGTACTTTCTCTGGGACATAATCAATTCCATCCTTGTGAGTATGGGCTGGAGTCTCATTATCATTATTTATTTTCAGTTTTTTTGCTACAAAACTACCGTAAGTCCTGTATGCAAAAATCAGGATTATGGCAGAGACAATTAAGATCGGTAACAGAGTCATGATATATTGGGTTTGCCTCCTAATTTAAAGAAAAATAATTGGTTTAAGTAAAATAAAGCAGGCATCAAATTCCAATCTTATAAATGTGGGCTTCTTCTCACTTTTCCTTATACTCATAAGGTATCTAAATTATAGTTCTAATATTATTCTTTAATTCAAACTTAGACTATGAGGATGCAGCTTTTATTTTTATTAGAAACTGGTAATTAATATTAAACTATTTGCTTGTTATTTAATTTTAATTAATAAGTACTTTCTCGTCTGGTTTGTATCCTTTAAAACCATAAAAACAAATATATAAATAGCAGATTAAAGGAATAATCAGGGATAATTGCCTGTCTCCGGTAGCATCAATAAAATAGCCCTGAATAGGAGGGATTATTGCACCTCCGACAATTGCCATAACGAGTAAGGACGAAGCTTGACCAGTGTATTTTCCTAGACCTTTGATTGCTAAAGTGAAAATTGTAGGGAACATAATCGAGTTAAATATTCCAATTGCGATAACACTCCAAAGTGCAATTGTCCCACTGGCAGTCATGCCAATCAAAAGCAAAGAGATAGTTGCTAATGCATACCAGCCTAAAGTCTTATTAGGAATGAATGAACCGATAAATAAAATTATAATATTAAATGCTATTATACCCAGTGTAATTAATGCTTCATTTAATCCATATATCGAATATACAGCAACGAATACAATTGATGCAATTCCGGCCAGCCAGAGGTATTTTTGAGAATTGTTTTCTGAATCTGACAGTGCAATTGCCCCGAAAAATCTACCTACCATTGCTCCTCCCCAGTAAAATGCGAGGAAATAACTTGCCTCTTTTTCAGAAAAGCCACCGATTTCGGGTAATAAAGCAAATTCTATAAAAGAGCTCCCGATAGTTACTTCTGCACCAACATAAGTGAAAATAGCGATTACACCTAAAACAAGGTGCTTGTATTTGAGTGAGCCTGTTCCTGCCACTATTTCTTCGTTGTCTGTAAATTTTGGAAGATGAATTACCCTGAAAAATACGGCTAGCAATATCAGGATTACTGCGAGACTAAAATATGGGATTTTAACAGAGTCAGCACCAACAGTATTTTCAGCAGCATTAAATATCAGAATACCACCAATAACAGGTGCTATAGTTGTACCAAATGAGTTGAATGCTTGTGCCATATTTAACCTTCCGGAAGCACCATCCGGATTTCCAAGTACTGCCACATAAGGGTTTGCCGCTATTTGTAAAATAGTGATGCCTGAAGCTAAAATAAATAAAGCGCCAAGGAAAAAGGTGAAACTTTCAAAGGAGGCAGCCGGAATAAAAAGTCCACAACCTATTGCCGAAACTACCAAGCCGATAATAATTCCATTTTTATATCCGATATTAGAAATTGGATCACCTTTTGATGCTGATATTAGAAAATATATTAATGAAATAACAAAATAGGCTCCAAAGAATGCTGTCTGGATTAACATAGCCTGCCATTCCAATAAATCAAATACCTGCTTAAGTTTAGGTATTAATATGTCATTCATGCAGGTAATAAAGCCCCACATAAAAAATAAAATGGTAATAATTACCAGTGGTCCACGAGTGTTTTGATGGTTATTCATTTCTTATAAAAATTTTCATTCCATAGGCATGCTGCTCCGATTAATGCTGAATTTTCCCCCAGTTTAGCAGGGTTTACTTTAATTTTTAATCCTGAATTTATCAGGTTGTCTTTTAGTCTTATTCCAAATAGATCGAAAGCTTTGCTAATGTTTCCACCGAGAATAACATTTTCATATTCATTATTTGTGCATATCAATGAAATAAATCGGGATAGATTATCAGCATATTTATTAAATAAAAGGGTGGTCAATTCATTATCTGAATTCTCAATTATTTCTTTGACTCCTCTAATATCTTGTCCTGTTATTCTGTTGTATTCCCTAGTAAACCATCGTGTTACAAGATAATTTTCAGCAATAGATTCATCAAAAGGGGTATCCCATTTGTTAAGATCTCTTACATTGCCGTTGTGGTACTCACAAGAGCCTAGACCTGTACCCAGAGTAAGCCCTAATGTTTTATGGTTTGGTGAATCCGAACCATATAGTACTTCTCCTAACAGGAAGCAGGCTGCATCATTTTCAAACCTTATTTGTGATGAGTTTATTTGGAGTTGAGAAGCAAGCTCTTTTTTGATATTGACATTGTAAAGATTTTCAAATTTGCTTTGGCCTTTAATGAGCGAAATACCATTTTCATAATCAAACGGGCCTGGCATGGATATTCCTATAGGTATTTGACTTTTAGCTTTTTGATAATCTTTTGATGTTAATTGGTAATTTAAAGCATTAGCTATTTCAGAAATTACTCTATCAGCAGGTTCGTTGGTGTCTACCGCTTTTCTGAAAATAGAATCATATGATAATCCGGTAGTTAAAGATACTATTCCTGTAGTAATATGAGAGCCACCTATATCAGCACAGATTACATTTTTAAATAACTCTTTGATAACTATTGATATTAAAAATTAATGAATTTGTTAAAATAGAAAATTTCCACCTAAGTAAATATTCTATAATGTGAAATAATATGCTATCGAATTTCTTTAGATTAATAATGGAAACCTATGCTTAAGGATGTTTGAATGCCTTTTCGATAGTGATCTTTTGCAAAAGAAAAGGAAATTGGTCCAATAGGCGACATATATCCTATCAGGCCTCCATACCCAATTCGATAAGATCTATCACCGGCAAGTGATGTTTTAATATCCGGAAAGATTGTTTTCATTGGGTATTTGGTATTGATATAATTAATTATTCCCTGAATAAATAGTTTTCGTAATACCTCAACCTGGACACCTGCCTGTGAATAGAAATAGTTGCTAAGTGCGAATTCTTTGATGCCTCCTCCCCAATACTGATATGAATTTTCTATTACCGGATTAAAACCTCCTACAAAATCATATTCACTCAGATTTAAAAAATCAGGATCCTGATTCGAGAATTTTATTCGGTTTTTTAAAAAAATGGTAGTTTTTAATCCAACTGGAATATATGGATCGAAATCCAGCACTAACGAATTAATTGTTGATGTTTGAATAATCTCTACATTTTCATTATCCTCATCAATTTCAAGTGAATCGCCTATGATGAATTTTCCACTGGCTCCAACCGTTGAAGTGAAATTCGCTTTTGCTTTTATTCCTGAGGAAGGGAAGTATCTAGTATTGAGACTATTATAACTGTGGAAAATTTTAAATCGAGTATTGGAATATGTCGCTTTTGTAAGAAATCTAATACCTTCATTTACTATATCTGGTCTTAATTGAGTATGTGTCCATTCGATTCCCAAGCCATAAGTGCTATTTTTAAAAGAAGTTGATTGAAAATGAATACCCCCAACTGTGTATCGATGAATAAATTGGTTAGTAACACTTCCTTCTTCATTATATATAGGTAATTCATTTTTAGAATGATGGGCACTGGCTCTAAACGCTATATTTTGTTTGTCTCCTAAATATTTAAAGTAATCAAATAAATATGAAGGTTGAGTAGCAAAGTTTGCTTCAAATATTAACCTGCTTTTATTGAGAACAACATTTCGAAATGTAGCATTGGCAACAATGCCACCACTGTTTTCTGTGTCATAATGGTAAGCAAATCGAAATTGTATCCTTGGGCGTTCAATTACATCGATAATCAGTGTTGTTCTGTTATCTTCTACAATGGTCTCATACCATATTTTTTCAAAATATTGAGTGCCATAGATAAGACTTAGCCGATCTTCAATTTCATCTATACTAACTTCTTCATTTTGCTCAATTCTCATTTTTCCAATAATGTATTCATCCGGAACAATAATGTTTCCTGAAACAACAATTGAATCAAAAATATACTTGTCCGGCAAATCTGGCTTTGAAATCACTCTAAAAGGACCATAAGCTTTCTGAATATCTGCAAGGCTATCAAACGAATTTTGATAATCATCACCGGCTTGAATACCTTTTTCCAGAATTCCTGCTGCAGAATTAAAGCTTCCGGTGCTGTAATCTTTCAAGTCAGGGGTAATTAGAATATTGCATTTTTCCATTTGCGCACGTGAATCAAATGCACTTTTGATGAAAGCTGATTGCGATAATATGGCAATTGCTGAATTGAGGTTTTCTTTTGGGTCCAGGTCGTTACTTACAAATACGCCAATTACAATATCAGCCCCCATATTTAATACTTCATCAACGGGCATGTTTCTAACAAGTCCACCATCGACAAGTAACTTTCCATTTCTTTTTACTGGAGTAAATATCGATGGTATTGCCATGCTTGCTCTCATGGCAGTAGCTAATGAGCCTGATCTCATCACGACTGGTTCACCAGTTTCTATATCAGTAGCTACACAAGCAAAAGGAATTGGGAAATCATTAAAATCATTAATTGTATGTACACCTCGGGTTAGGTATGAAAAATAGTCAAGTAGTGCTTCTCCTTCAATTATCCCTTTCGGGTATATTATTTTTTTATTTTCATAGAAAAATTCAAGCAAGTAACGGCCATAATAAAGTTTCTCCTCGAAAGTGACATTGTATAGTGGCGTTTGATTTGATAGAAGAATATCCCAATTGGCAGTTAAAGCAATTTCCTCTAGTTCATCAGCGGTATACCCTATTGAGTATAGAGCTCCAATAATGCTGCCCATTGAAGTTCCGGTAACATAATCTGGAGTTATGCCGGCATTTTCCAATGCTTTGATAACACCAATATGGGCGATACCTTTAGCTCCGCCACCACTTAGCACCAGACCAATTTTAGGCCGCTCCTGTTGAGCAAAAAGAGAAAAAGATAATATTCCTGATAAAAGAATCAGTAATAATGGTCTGACAGATGTAATGATCATCATAAAAATGATTGTAGGCTATGGAGCGAATAAATAAGCTATACTATTAAAATAGTTTATTCTTATTGCATATCATAGAAGAGTGTCAAAAAGGTAGAAGAAGAAATTAATGAGTGATCAATTGAGTTTTTTGTATGGTTTACAAATCCAACGAGAAGACCTCTAGGTGTTGTAAGCAGAAATCTTCTCATCGGATGATTAAAGCAATTATTGCCCCACTAATTAAGCCAATTAATGTCTGTTATAATATTTCACAACTATTTTTGACCAGGAACGAATATAATATTTAGTAAGAATGAATTGTTTTTCATCCTTTGTTTTAACCCATAATCGAATCCGTATTTTGCGTTAAGAAACAAATTGTCTTCAATTAGCCAATAACCTGCATTGAATAATAGTGAATTCTTTTTATCTAAGTATTTTTGGTCCCAGTATACATCATTCCCTGAATCTTCACTTATCTGCCAGTTATGTCCACCCATAATTCCTACTTCAAATCTATTACTTAGATATTGACTAACTCCCCATTCAAGAGATAGCCTGTTACCAGGATTAACATCAATGTCCTTAATTTTACCATTTAACTCATATGTTAATCCGGCTGATAATGCTGTTGATTTATCACTTACAGGATAATAGTACATATAACCCTGGAATTGATTAGTCCAAAAACCAAGACCTATATTATCAGAGGCTCCAGATTCGTATCGTCCGGTTGGTGCATAAAAACCATATAAAAATGTGATATCCATTTTGTTAAATTCCCAGGATAGACCTAAAGGAGCTACAAACAAGTCTGTCAATCCGGAAACACGGTCTTCTGAGGTTCTTGTATATGTAGTATCAATGATTATACCAGGTCTTTCAGTAATTATGGAAAATTTAGCATTTGTATTACCAAGAGAAACTCCTGCCATATATTTGGCTCCACCTAATATCTCAAAAGATGATGCCCAGAAGATTGTTGGAATCGTTGCATAAGCATTAATTTCCGGATCTACGGTTATGTTTTTCAGGTTTGGATTAATCTGATCTAACCTTATGCTTTCATATTTATGCCCATTTCTATCATAGTAAGAGTCTCCTGAAACAAATGCATTATACCATAATATGAAAATACCTGAAGGAGGAGTTGCCATATCTCTATTATTTTTTATCCCAATAGAATAATGGCCGCCTTGAATTGGTGAAACAACTTGCGCATCAATTCCAATAGGAAATTGAAATGCTAGTGATAATATTACCCCCTTTAAAACATTACTTAAGAGGTTAAGTAAATAAGCTGGAGATTTCATAGTTGCATTAATTATTCTTAAATACTGGTCTTTGTTTATCTTATATTCTTTAGAAAAATTGAGGCGAATAGTTTTTTCATCTAAAGAAAATTGCTTGGTAATTTTTTACCCTAATTTGATTTCATAACTGGCTTAACCCTATTAAAAATACTGTTATAATTATGTAATGCATCTGACAATTTAGATAATGAATTATGATTTTCATCAATGCTTATTGGGCTGGTGATGAGTGATTTGAGATAGGTGGTTCTGGTTTTTGTTTTGGGAATAAAATTGGTTGCAGATCCAGGGATACGACTTCGGAATATTAAATCCTGAAGAACAAGATTTGTTGGTTGAATTAATGTAGGGAGACAGGAAAGACACCACACCAGTGAAAATAAGTGATGGTAATGGGTGAGTTTGAGATTGAGATTAGAGACACTTTTTCAATGAACTACTTTGTAATCTCAAACCTCGTTCTTCGTACTCTTAACTGCCTAAAGTGGAGATCTATTGTATTCAAGTGATTCATCTAGGTATTCTACGCACTCGCTTTTTTCTCTTGAAACTGTACTAGAGTGAGTTTGAGATTGAGTGCGAAGATTCAATTTCTTTCAATGTAACATTCGTAGACCACTCCACACTCACTCTCCGAACTCTTAACTGCCTAAAGTGGCCCCGACAGGAATCGAACCTGTATCTAGAGTTTAGGAAACTCCTATTCTATCCATTGAACTACGGGGCCTGATATTTTGATATGCATTGCAAAATAATAAAACCATTGGCTTTTTGGCAAATGCATTAAAAAAAATGCAATTACATCGCTCTATGCTTTGATGTCCTCTTTTTTAAAACCTCAAAATTTTGCTTCGCCTTTTCATCAATTTTTAATGGGTCTTCAAAGTTCGTTTTAATGTCTTTAAGTCTCTGCTCACCACCAAAAACCACATTTAATTCCTTTTTAACTATTCCGTCAATGGAAACTTTTGCAACCATGTCAGGATCATCCATCTTACGATCCATTTCAGCATTTTTCATCATTGGGGTGTCTGTTGCTGTAGGGTAGACAGTCATGAAATGTAAAGGATATTCATGATATTCTCTTCTCAAAGCATCAGTAAACTGCCTGACTCCTGCCTTCGTAGCTGCATAAACACTGTAAAAAGGCATTGCAATATATCCTAGTCCGCTACTTATATTTACAACTGCTCCCTCATTACTTTTCTTCAATAAGGGCATCATCTTTTTAGTTAAAAGAATTAAACCGGTTAGGTTGATGTTGATTTGATTTATAATGTCTTCATCTGTGATTTCTTCAAGTGCTCCAGCGCTAACGACACCTGCATTATTGATCAGTAAGTCAGCGCCACCTAAATGATTTTTAACCATCAATACGATCCGTTCAATATCGCGTAAAGCAGAAACATCACCTTGAATTAACACAAAATTGACCTGTGGAAATTCCTTTGCTAATTTTTCTAACGGTTCTTCCCGCCGTCCAATAATTGCAAACTCTGTAGCTCCTCTTGCGATAAACTCTTTCAGAAATGACTTACCAATTCCGGCACTTCCCCCTGTAATCACGATTTTCTTGTTTGTTAATTCCATTTGTATTGATGATCGGTTAGGTGAATTGTTATTATAAACAAAACAGCCGGTATCGGATATTAAACCCCACATACCGGCTGCATTAATTATTTTAAAAACTTTTTATCAATCTTCTTCATACTTACCGTAGTAATAATCCGGTATAAGGAAATTAGGATATATCTCAAGATAACGATCTTTGACCAGTTCAAATAGCTTATCTCTCATTTCTTCAATATTCTCCTTTTTAGCCGCAGAAATAAATACCGCAGAAGTGTTTTCCTTGTTCATGTAACTGTTTTTCAGGTACTCAAGGCTAACTGGTCTTGTCTCACCATCACGATGATTATCATCTTCCCAGTGCTCAAGATGAGCTCGATACTGGTCGATTTTATTAAATACAATCAGCGTTTGTTTATCTTTTGCTTCTAGCTCTGCCAGTGTTTCATCAACTACCTTCATATGATCTTCAAATGACGGATGGCTTACATCAACCACATGCATAAGAATATCTGCTTCTTTAACTTCATCAAGGGTTGATTTAAATGATTCAATCAGGTTGTGAGGAAGTTTTCTTATAAAACCTACTGTGTCCGAAAGAAGAAAAGGGATATTATGAATTGCTATTTTTCGAACTGTTGAGTCTACTGTTGCAAAAAGTTTGTCCTCAGCCAGTACATCAGCTTTGGTCAATAATCTCATAATAGTAGACTTGCCGACGTTGGTATAACCTACAAGAGCAACCCTAACTTCATTTTCTCTTCTTTTACGTTGTGTTTCCCGTTGTTTTTCAATCTTCTCAAGTTTCTTTTTAAGAACATTGATCTGGTTACGGATCATACGGCGGTCAGTCTCAATCTCTTTCTCACCGGCACCACCACGAGTTCCGGTTCCACCACGCTGACGTTCAAGGTGAGTCCACATTCGGGTTAGTCGAGGAAGTAAATATTCATTTCTCGCTAATTCTACTTGAGTTTTTGCCTGTGCGGTTTGGGCTCTTTTCAGGAATATGTCCAGAATTAGTAAGCTTCGGTCATAGATCTTTACTTGAAGCTCTCTTTCAAGGTTTCTTAATTGAGATGGAGTTAAATCATCATCAAATATAACAATATCAATTTCTTCAGCTTTAACTGCCGTTTGAATCTCTTCCAGCTTACCCTTTCCAACAAAAGTTCTAATGTCTGGTTTTTCGAGTTTTTGGTAGAATTTATATTTGGTCTTGATATTTAGAGTTGAAGCAAGAAACTCTAACTCATCAAGATACTCAAAAGCATGTTCTTCATTATCTCGTTTATCTATAACTGCCACCAGTACGGCTGTTTGCTTTACTGGTTTTGTGGATAACATCTTCATATATCGAGTTCCTTAATATTTAAGCAAATATCCATAGAAATATTCTATATTTACACTTTTAACAGCGAGAATAGATATAATATATGGGGTCTCCAGATCTCAAAGCCAAGCGTATAGGGATTGTAGTTAATTCTGCATGGAATGTAATCAACTTTAGGAAGGGTATAATCCTTAACCTGCTCGACCGGGGATGCCAGGTATTTGCCTTTGTTCCTGAGGATAATTACGCAGATGATTTAAGAAAGTTGGGTGTTGAGGTTATTAATACTCCATTAAGTTCTACTGGCGTTAATCCGGTTAATGATCTCAGATACCTAAATACTCTTTATAAACAGTTTAAAGAGATTAAACCTGATGTCTTACTTCAATATACGATAAAGCCAAATATATATGGAGCAATAGCAGCTTCAAGGTTAGGAATTCCCGTAATAAATAATGTTTCGGGGCTAGGTACAATGTTCTTAGGACGGAAAGTATTTTCTTCAATAGCTTTTCAGCTTTATAAACAAGCTTTTAAGAATGTTCCTTTGGTATTTTTTCAAAATGAAAGCGATAGAAGGTTTTTTCTTATTAATAAAATGACCTCAAGAGAAAGATCAATGGTTATACCAGGGTCTGGGGTAGATGTTAATTACTTTAAACCTTTAAGTAAGCCTGTCAAATCAAAGAGTCTGGTATTTTTAATGATTGCCAGGTTAATTATTGAAAAAGGGATTTATGAATTTGCATATGCAGCAAGAAGGTTGAAGGAAGAATATCCTAATGTTGAATTTCAAATTTTAGGTGCTTTCGATCCTTCTCATCCACGATCTGTAAAGTCTGAAGATTTAGAATATTGGGTTAAAAACAGTATATTGAACTATTATGAGCCGGTAAATGATGTGCGGCCACATATAATGAATTGTGATGCAATTGTTTTACCATCTTACAGAGAGGGAACATCAAAAACGTTGCTTGAAGGAGCCTCAATGGGGAGGCCATTGATTGCTACTGATGTCCCGGGGTGCAGAGAAGTAGTAAGAAATAATACAAACGGACTTTTGTGTAAGGCTGGGGATTCTGAAAGTTTATATTTTACCTTAAAACAATTTATTGAACTTTCTTCAGCTGAAAGAGAGCAAATGGGGATAGAATCAAGGAAGTTTGTAGAAGGTCATTATAGTGAAGATCTGGTAATTAATACTTATTTGTCGGCAATTGATAGGCTTACTTCGTAATTATGTTAATAAAATTTCTTAATCGGAAAACACTTTTTATTTTTACGCATAATATTTTTTCAATGCATAGATTGTTATTTTTATTTCTAGTGGTGATTTCACTGAGCTCGTGTGGCTACAAGTCACATATTATGTTTAGTGACATAAGTGCGGATGAATCATCTCCATATTTGAAGCTACAGGCAAATAATACGATTAGTCAATATCGGCTTGAAGCCTTCGACAGAATAACAGTCGATGTATATACAAATGAGGGCGAAAGGATTATTGATCCAGATCTCGAACTTATTCCTGAAACTGCCGGACAAGGCATTCAATCAAAGCCAAGACCTGAATATGTGGTGCAATCCGACGGTTACGTTAGGTTACCAATGATAGGAAGAGTTTATGCGCTAGGGTTAACGTTGGAAGAATTAAATCAACTACTTGCAGACGAATATAGTGAGTTTTATTTTGAACCTTATGTGCTGTCATCATATGCAAACAAGAGAGTTGTGGTTTTAGGTGCACCAGGAGGACAAGTAGTTCCTCTTCTTAATGAAAACACGAATCTTCTTGAAATTTTAGCCTTGGCAGGAGGGATTTCTAGTGATATGAGAGCTGATAATATCAGGCTCATCCGGGGTGACCTTAATAATCCTGAAGTGTTTTTAATTGATCTTTCAACAATTGAAGGGATGACAAAAGCTCAAACACGGGTAGAATCGGGAGATATTATCTATATTGAACCAGTAGTCAGACCAGCAAACAGAGCATTTAGAGATGCAGCTCCATTCGTGGGGACAATTTCAGGTATTTTGACAATTATATTGATATTTACGACCAACCTTTGAGAGATAAAAATTACGATATCGGAGTGAGATCATCAGGATTGGGTGATGAAGAGAGAAGTACAGGTGTTGATTGGGAAAAATTTCTGACTATTTTCCGCAAGTCGATTCCTTTTGTGATACTAATTATTGCGTTGGCTGTATCTGCCGCTGTGTTTTATGTCAGATATATTCCTCCATTATTTGAATCTTCTTCAGAGCTTAAACTTGATGTTAAGGAAGAGACTGCTGTAATAGGTTTTGGAATTGATCCGCAAAAAAATAATATGAATGCTCTATCGGGTGAGATGGAGCTGCTAAGGTCAAAAGTGTTTTTTTCCAGACTTATCGATAGCTTAGATATTGATGTAACTATAAGAACCACTTTCGGTAATTTTAAAAACGAAGAAAGATATAAAAACAAGCCTTTTAAGGTAGCCTATAAAGCTTCGGGAAGCGAAATCTTTAACAGGCTATTTAATGTTCACATTTCCTCGATGACAAATTATGAATTGTCATATGATTTAGGTGGGGTCTCTCAAAAGTTTAATGGAGTTTTTGGTAAGCCTTTAGTTATAAATAGTGGTGTTATTACTCTTACTCTAACAGAGAATTATGCTAAAGGTGAAGGTTTTGATGATTATAGCTTTATTATTAATAGTCGTGAATCTCAGATTGGTTACATTCAGAATAGCTTAAAGGTTGAAGCTCAATCCTTAGCTGCAAATACAATTAAAATTACATTTACAGATAATGATAAGTATAAGGCTTACGATGTTGTAAATGCAATTGATTCGTTGTATTTGGAGTATTCCAGAGAGCAGAAAATGCAAGCAAATAAACAGAAGATTGCATTTTTAGAAGAACAGATGAGTAATACAGCTCAGAATCTGGAAAATTATGAGAATTACTTTGAGAACTTCACTATTGAAAATCAAACAGTTGATCTTCAGCAAGATATGTCAAAGGCTATCGGGTTTCTAAATGAACTGGATAGTCAGAAAAGAGCACTCAGAATCTATAAAATAAAAATAGATAAAGTTCAGTCTCAATTAGAAAATGATGACCAATTGGAGATAGGCTCCTTAACCCTTGAGAATTTCCCGAAAACTATTACTGAGCTTATTATCAATATCAATACCCTTGAGAACGAAAGACTACAGTTGCTGGAGAAATACAATGAAAATACCTACGCAGTAAGGAAGCTTAATAATGAACTTAATGTTTATAGAGGAGAGTTAAATGATCAGCTGGCCTACCTTGAAAAGAATGTCAATGAAGAATTAAGTCGAATTCAGTCTCAAAAATCTAATCTTGGAGGCGACTTTAAGTCAATGCCATCCAAGGGAACTCAGTATAACAAGGCTAAAAGATTTTATGAGTTACAAGAGGAAATTTATTTGACTCTGGCTCAAAATAAAATGGAGTTTGAAATTGCTCAGGCTGGTACTATTCCTGAATTCACAATATTATCGAGTGCTACATTACCAGTTAGTCCAATAAGACCTAACCCATTGCTTGCTTATGCGATAGCTGTTGTAAGCGCAATGTTTTTGTCTTTAGTGTTTATTGCTTCCAGATATATCCTTCATGATAAGATTACAAGTCAAAGCGAATTAGAGCGTTTGACAACTACACCGGTGTTAGGAGTTATTCCAAAATATAAGAAGGAAAAGCTTGAAAACACAAGATTGATAGTAAATGATAACCCCAGGTCAATGGTCAGTGAATCATTGAGGTCCATTCGGACAAATATGGACTTTTTACATCAAAGCTCGGGGCATAGGGTTATAACTGTTTCATCAACTGTTAGTGGTGAAGGAAAAACATTCGTATCGGTTAACCTAGGAGGAATAATTGCTATGTCTGGGTTCAAAGTAATTGTGCTTGATCTGGATATGAGGAAGCCAAAGGTTAATTTAGCTTTTGATGAGGAGTTTATGACTACTGGCATGAGTACCTTACTAATAGGTAAGCATGATTTGGATCAAACAATACGAAGTACTAAGCAGGAAAATTTATATTATATACCTTCTGGTCCTACACCTCCAAATCCATCAGAATTATTGATGGGTGAGTCATTTAAAGAGGTAATTAGAAAGCTTAGGTCTCAATTTGATGTTGTAATTCTCGATACACCTCCTGTCGGAATAGTTTCAGATGGGGTGATGGCAATGAAACTTTCAGATCTTTCAGTTTATGTAGTGAGAGCTGATTATAGTAAGAGGAAATTTATCAAAACTCTAAATCGCTTAAAACATATAAACAGATTTAAGAATATCTCAGTTATAATAAATGACTTAAGTTTGCATTCTATTAATAAAGGTTATGGTTATAACTACGGCTATGGATATTATGCAGAAGATGAAGAATCTGGTATCAAGCCGAAGAAGATATTGCGATTTTTAAAAAAGGAAGGATAATTGGTGTTTTCACTTTTCAGGTCGACAAAGAAGGTTAAACAGCTACCCTTCAAAGTAGATATGCACTCTCACATTCTGCCAGGGATTGATGATGGAGTGAAGACTGTAGAAGAAGGGGTAGAAGTTGTAAAGAAATTTCAAGCTCTGGGCTATGAGAAATTGATAGCTACTCCTCATATAATGAGTGATTTTTATAAAAATACTCCTGTTACTATCAGTAATGCCTATCATGAGTTAACTAAAGCACTAGATAAGGAAGGTGTTAATATAGAAATAGAATATGCCGCTGAGTATTATTTGGATGATTCTTTTTCAGAAAAAGTTGAAAATGATGAGCAATTATTAACATTTGGAGATAACTATTTGTTGTTTGAAACATCTTATATTAATCCTCCGGTTAACATTGAAGAAGTTATATTTCTACTATTTTCAAAAGGAATAAGACCTGTTTGGGCTCATCCGGAGAGATATCCCTATTTATTTGAGAGGAAATTATATGAGAGAATGAAGCAAAGAGGGGTTCTGTTTCAGCTTAATGCAAATAGTTTGGGTGGATACTATTCTCCACAGGCAAAAAAACATGCTGAGAGGTTGGTGAAAGAAAAAGCAATTGACTTTGTCGGTTCTGATTGCCATAAGCTAAAACACCTAAATTACCTTGAAGACCTAATGAATAAGAAGGTTTTTAAGGCATTATTAGAAAAAAAGTATTTGAATCAGTCATTATGATTTTGATAACAGGAAGTAGTGGATTGCTAGGTAGGTATATTACAGAGAAGTTTTCTGTTGAAGGACATGAGGTTGTTGCTACTTACAATAAAAACAGACCTGATAAGGACTATCTTTCAAATCCTGCAAATGTTACATATGAGCAATGTTGCTTGAGTGATTATGATAAGCTTTCGGAACTTATTAAAAAAGCTGATTATGTAATACATGCAGCTGCTCTGGTATCCTTTAATCCTGGTAAAAAGGACAAAATGTTTTATACCAATGTAAAAGGCACTGAAAACATTGTAAATATTTGTCTCAAGCAGGGTAATAAACCGCTAATGTATGTGTCTTCTGTTGCAGCTTTAGGAAGAAATAAAAATACTTCTGTTATTGATGAAAATAATAAGTGGGAAGATTCGAGTCTTAATAGCAATTATGCGGTTAGTAAATATTTAGCTGAACAGGAAGTCTGGAGAGGGTCAATGGAAGGATTGCCTGTCACAATAGTTAATCCGTCAACAGTTTTAGGTGTTTCTGAAACAGATACGAGTTCTATGCAGTTTGTAAAAATGTTAAAAGATGGTAGTGTCTTTTATCCCGGAGGTATGATGAACTGGGTTGATGTTAGAGATGTAGCAGAAAAAATCTATCAACTGTTTGAAAAGAAAATTACCGATCAGCGATTTATTTTGAATGCCGGGTCAGCAACTTATCAACATTTATTCAAGGAAGCATCTTTGATATCAGGGCAAAGTTCTCCAAAAATAAAGGTAGGCAAACCTGTTTTGTCAGTTGCCTCTTTTTTTGATATGATAAAATCAGCTATTACAGGCTCAGATAGGGTAGTGACTAGCGAAACTATCAGGATATCAGGGGCTAAGATCGAATACTCATCAGAGAAAATAAAACAAACCTTGAAGTCAGATTTCCGTTCATTGCAAGAGACGTTGAAATGGATTTTAACTGTTGATCAAAAGTAATTGAAAAGTCGTATTTAAATTTCGTCTTTTTTCTTATCTTAAAATCATTAACAATGATATCCTATGGGAGAATATTCACGATTGAACCGTGAAGAGAGGGAGTTACTCAAATGGTTTGAAGAAAGTCTGGTCAATGACCGGATGTTATTTATAGATGTTGAGCAATTTGAAGACATCATTGAGCTTTACATCGAAATGGAAAAGTACAGTAAAGCATTAAAAGCTTGTGATACTGCACTTGCTCAATATCCGTTTTCAGTCGATATCATGTTATTAAAGTCTAAAGTCTACACAAGGACTGACAGACTTGAAGAAGCATTAGAAATGCTTGATTCTGCCTCTAATTTTCAACCTGGGGATATTGAAATCGCCATGTTGAGAGGAAATATCTGTTCATTACAAGGTGAGTATGATAGAGCCATAGAAATTTACGAGGAAGCAATTGAGCGCGCTGAAGAAAAGGACGAGCTTTATTATAACTTAGGTCTAACATATCAGACTATCGGCAGGTTTGACCATGCCATAGATGTTTATAAGCAATGCATTGAACTTAATATGTATCATGAAAATGCATTGTATGAATTAGCCTATTGTCTGGATGTGACAGGCAAACTCGAATCTAGCGTTGATTATTATCAAAAATTCATTGATTCTGATCCATATTCGGCAGTTGCCTGGTATAACCTAGGTATAGTTTATAGTAAGCTTAAAAAGTTTGATAAAGCGATTGATGCTTATCAATATGCAGTATATATCGATGATGACTTTGCGTCAGCGTGGTATAATCTGGGGAATTCATATATGACAACCGATGAGTTTGAGAAAGCTCATGAAGCGTATGAAAAAACTCTTGATATAGAAGGGCCTAGTGCAGAGGTATATTGTAGTCTTGGAAATGCTTACGAAAAGCTTGAAGATTATAAGTCAGCTCTTAAATACTACCATAAAGCAATAAAAAAGGATAAATTATATCATGAGGCTTTATTTAGCCTTGCTTTATGCTTAAACAAACAAGATAAAAACTTTGAAGCATTACATTTTATAAATAAGGCTATTGAAATTGAACCTATGAATGCAGACTATCTGGTTGCATTAGGTCAGATTGAATATAAAGCCGGAAATTATAAAGAAAGTATAGAAGCTTTTGAAAATGCATGTAATCATGCTCCTTTAAATGCAGACATCTGGTTAGACTGGTCATTTATATATTATGACCTTCAAGAGTTTGACGAAGCAAGTAATGTAATATCAGAAGCAATAGAAGAGTTGCCTGAGGAGGCAGAGCTCTATTACAGGATGACAATTTACTTGTTTTGCGAAGGTAAATACCAGGAAGCATTTAATTATCTTGAAAATGCATTAGTTTTGGACTTCGAAAAACATACGGTGCTTTATGAGTTCTTTCCAAAAGTAGAAACTCAAAAGGCATTGTTTAAAATAATTGAGCAGTTTAGAAATAACGATACTGAATGAACTACGATTTGAATAACCTTCCTAAGAGAACTGAAAAGCCAAGACAATATGGTTTTACCATGGCTATGGACAAAGGTTTAAGTCTTAGAGAAGTAGAGGATTTTATTGAAACGTCAGGACCATATACAGATATTGTGAAGCTAGGATGGGCGACGTCATTTGTAACTCCAAATCTTAAAGAAAAGATAAAACTATACAAGGAAGCAGACATCCCTGTTTATTTCGGGGGGACTCTATTTGAAGCTTTTATTGTAAGAAACCAATTTGATGACTATAGAAAAACTATAGATAAGTATGGTCTTGAATATGCTGAAGTTTCAGACGGAAGTATAGAGCTTGATCATGATATCAAATGTGATTTTATCAATAAACTGTCAGATCAGGTGACGGTTCTTTCTGAGGTTGGGTCCAAAGATGATCAAAAGATTATTCCTCCATATAAATGGATTACTTTAATGCAGGCTGAGTTAGATGCCGGTTCTTGGAAAGTAATTGGTGAGGCTCGTGAATCGGGAAATGTCGGTTTATTCCGTTCATCCGGTGAAGTAAGAAGTGGTTTGGTTGAAGAAATCTTAACAAAAATTCCTTTTGAAAAGATTATTTGGGAAGCACCTCAAAAAGCACAGCAGGTTTGGTTTATAAAGCTTTTAGGAGCAAATGTTAATTTAGGAAATATAGCACCTAATGAAGTTATTTCTCTTGAAACAATCCGATTAGGATTAAGAGGGGATACTTTCACGCATTTTATAGGTGAAGATGCTGCCATAATAGGAAAATAATTAATTTTAATAGAATCAATTTCCCGAAGTAATACATAGATATTGCTTCGGGATTTTTATTTTAGCGATTTGATAATCAATCATTAATAAATTTATCAATGAAAAGCCTGAAGGAGTCATTTATTTTATTTTTAAAAGGTTTGGGAATGGGAAGTGCGGATGTTGTTCCTGGAGTTTCCGGAGGAACCATCGCTTTTATTACTGGTATTTACGATCAATTATTAGAAAGCATCAATTCTTTAAACGGTGATGCTTTCAGGCTAATATTGAAAGGTGATTTTAAAGGATTCTGGGATCACGTCAATGGCGGTTTTCTTCTACCTTTATTCATTGGTATTGGTGCGTCGATATTTACATTTGCTAATTTCATAGAGCATTGGCTGGAAGTTTATCCTATCTATGTTTGGTCCTTTTTCTTCGGCTTAATAATTGTATCTGCATATCTTGTATGGAAGAACCTTAAAAGCAAAAGTGCCGGTGTTTATATAGCTTTTGTCATAGGTGTGATTGTAGCTTATTTGATTACAACATTTACTCCTGCGACTACTCCTGAATCTTATTGGTTTGTATTTTTATCGGGATGTATAGCAATCTGTGCAATGATTTTACCTGGGATTTCAGGTAGTTTTATTTTGCTTATTTTAGGCAAATATATCTTTATAATGGACTCGATTAAGTCTTTAAAGCTTGACATAATTGCAGTGTTTGGGTTAGGTTGTATTATAGGAATAACTTCTTTTTCAAGGGTAGTTAGCTGGTGTCTGGATAAATATCATGATATTACTGTTGGTGTACTTGCCGGGTTTATGATTGGCTCTCTCAATAAAGTGTGGCCATGGAAGAGGGTTGAAGATTTTATGTTAAATGCCAAAGGAGAAGAGGTAGTTTTAAAGGAAACAAATCTTTCTCCAATGACTTACCAGCAAGAGATTGGTGATCCTCAATTAGGATATGCAATCCTTTTTATGATAATTGCCGTGCTGTTTGTTTTAGGACTTGAAAAACTTGCTGATCATTTAAATAAAAATGAACAATGAGAAAATTTGGCTTAATAGGATTTCCATTATCACATTCTTTTTCAAAAAAGTACTTCACTGAAAAGTTCACCAAGGGAGGTATTAAAAATGCTTCTTATGAACTTTACCCTATTGAAAAAGCTTCAGAGTTTTTAAAGTTATTCCAAAGTAACCCTGAATTAGAGGGGATAAATGTGACAATACCTCACAAAGAAACTGTGGTTCAGTATTTAGACGAACTGGACGACAGCGCTAAGAAGGTTGGTGCAGTTAATGTAATTAGAAAAGAAGGAGATAAACTAGTTGGTTATAATTCGGATTTTTATGGGTTTTCTCAAAGTCTTGAAGACTTTACCGACGGTAAAATCCCGGAAAGAGCCCTTGTTTTAGGTACAGGTGGAGCCTCAAAAGCGGTTGTTGCAGCCTTAAAAATGATGAATTGCAAGGTTACTTTAGTGAGCAGGGCTAAGTCAAAGGAAGTTTTAACTTATGAGGAGTTAAAGAAGAATCCTGATTTCGTTAAGGAAAATCTATTAATTGTCAATACTACTCCTTTAGGAATGAGTCCTAATGTGGAATCAAAACCAGATCTTGATTACAGTTTGATTTCCAGCGACCATATTTTATTTGATTTAGTTTATAACCCTTCTGAAAGTACATTTATGAAGGAAGGAAAAGCACAGGGAGCAAAGGTTAAGAATGGATATCAAATGTTGGTAATGCAAGCAGAAAGAGCCTGGGAAATCTGGAATAACTGAATGAAGTTATTAAACCGAAGAAGTCATATCTGCGATATTCTTTTTCTGTAAGAATATATTCTTCTTTAATTTTCGGTAGGTATCCTTGAAATTTTTGATGTGCACACGCATTTTGATGTGTTCATCATGTTCAATTTCTTCTGCTGAAATTTCATCTTCCATCATTTGATGAAAGAAAGTCTCATGAGAAACGATTTTGTCTTTCAAACTTTTGATCATGCGTTTATGATGGGCCAACTCATTAAGGAGTTTTGCAACATCTCCATTTCTTCCGGATCCTGAAATCATCTCACATAGTGATGTCAGAAATCGTAACTCTTCTTCCCAAAATGCAATGTCACCGAGCCACACCTGGTGTTCCTTATGCATGTGTTCTATTTCCGTCAGCACTGTCATGATCGTTCATTTAGTATATCAATTTACTAAAATCACGCCTCATATCAAATACTGAAATAAATCTTGTTTCTCATTTAGGTACTCATAAGTGATATTATATGAGTCCATTCTCTTTAAAAGTCCATTAAAATCACTTGCCTGCTTCAATTCCAGGCCTACTAATGCCGGACCTTGCTCTCTATTGTTTTTCTTAGAGTATTCAAAGTGAACGATGTCATCTCCTGGGCCAAGTACATTGGTCAGGAACTCGCGTAATGCTCCTGCACGTTGTGGAAATCGCACAATGAAATAATGCATCAAGCCTTCATATAATAAGGCTCTTTCCTTGATTTCTTCGGTTCTGGTAATATCATTATTGCTTCCCGAGATTACTGCAACTACTGTCTTGCCTTTGATTTCATCTTTTAATTGTTCTAGAGCAGCAACAGTTAAAGCACCAGCTGGTTCGACAATGATTGCGTCATCATTATAAAGATTTAAGATCGTAGAACATATTTGTCCTTCCGGTACGGTGATGACTCTGTCGATTTTATCTTTCAGGATTTCAAAATTCAGGCTGCCGATTTGTTTCACTGCAGCACCATCAACAAACTTATCGATTTTATCCAGAGTGACAACTTCACCTTCTTCGATCGATTTTGTTAGTGAAGGAGCGCCCAGCGGTTCAACTCCTATAACTTTTGTTTTTGGAGAAAGCGTTTTGAAAACTGTAGTGATTCCCGCTGCCAGTCCTCCGCCGCCAACAGGAACTAGTAAGTAGTCTATTTCCTCCGGACTATCCTGAAGTATCTCAAGTCCGATTGTTCCCTGGCCTTCGATGATTTCTTTGTGATCGAAAGGAGGGATAAACGTCATGTTGTTTTGGTCACAGTAATGACGGGCATGTTTATATGCGTCATCAAAAGTATCTCCGGTGAGAAATAGTTCGACATTATCTTTGCCAAACATTTTAACCTGGTTTACTTTTTGTCCTGGAGTTGGTTCAGGCATAAATATGGCTGCTTTAATGCCCAGTTGTGAACAAGACATTGCAACACCCTGTGCATGATTACCAGCACTGGCACAAACAACACCCGATTTTTGCTGTTCTTCATCAAGCTGCGAAATCATATTGTAAGCACCCCTGATTTTATACGATCTAACAGTTTGAAGATCTTCTCTCTTTAGCATGATTTTACAATCATATCTTTCATTTAGCCTGATACTATCAGTTAAAGGTGTTTCTTTAACTACAGCTTTCAATCTAAATGAGGCTGTTTTTATATTTGACAGGGATACTTGTGAATTTTTGACTTCCGCTTCCATGGCCATTCTGTTAAAAGAATAGAGTGCTACTGATATGGTCAATTGACCTTACAGCAGGCACCCTATATGAGGAAATTTGAAAATAATTAAGATTCTACTGGTTGTTGTGCGTTTTCAGGTCTCAGCTTTCTTACTTCTGCACCTGCCTGCCACATTTCAGAGTTATGAAGCTCTGATAATTCTTCTTCAAGCTTTTCACGATAATCAGGCTGACTGTTTGAGTCGATTGATCGTTGTGCTTCTTCACCTGAAGCTACGCTATCATATAATTGATTGAATACCGGTTTTACTGCATCTCTGAATTTGTCTTTCCAGTCAAGAGCTCCTCTCTGAGCAGTGGTGCTACAGTTAGCATACATCCAGTCCATACCATTTTCAGCAATTAGTGGCATCAATGATTGAGTGAACTCCTCTACTGTTTCATTAAATGCTTCAGAAGGAGAGTGTCCTCTTTCACGAAGTACTGTAAACTGTGCTTCAAATAGCCCCTGGATAGCACCCATCAACGAACCTCTTTCACCAGTAAGATCGCTATATACTTCTTTTTTGAATGTGGTTTCAAAAAGATATCCCGAACCAACCGCAATTCCTAGTGCGTGTGCTTTACTATAAGCATTGCCAGTTGCGTCCTGATGTACAGCGTAGCTTGAGTTCAACCCTTTTCCTTCTACGAAAAGTCTGCGAAGGCTGGTTCCCGAACCTTTAGGGGCTACAAGGATAACGTCAACATCTTTTGGAGGGATAATATTAGTTCTGTCACTATAAGTTACGGCAAATCCGTGAGAGAAATAAAGTGTTTTTCCAGGTGACAGATTTTCTTTTATTGTAGGCCATACTGCTATCTGGGCAGCATCTGACAACAAGTAACAGATAATTGTTCCTTTTTGAACTGCTTCTTCAATTGAGAAAAGGTCAACACCGGGAATGAACCCGTCTTCAACTGCCTTGTCCCAGCTTTTACTTGGTTGTCTTTGACCAACGATAACTTTGATGCCATTATCTTTCATGTTAAGTGCCTGGCCAGGCCCTTGTACACCATACCCGATAACTGCAACAGTCTCGTCTTTTAATACTTCCTGTGCTTTTTCCAAAGGAAATTCTTCCCTTGTTACAACCTGTTCTTCTACTCCGCCAAAATTGATTTTAGCCATGATATTTCCGATTTAATTTAATGATTCTATTTTATTATGATACCAGGCTTAACGCTTCAAGCTCTTCAAGGAATGAAACGGTTTGCCTTTTTGATTTTGATATTGCTATTCGGCCGGATTTGACAAATTCCTGTACGCCAAATGGTTTTAATTGATCAAACAGGTTTAGTATTTCATGACTGTGACCTGTTTTTTCGATGATTGTATATTCTTCTCCAACTGTCAATACCCGGGCGCCACTACTCCTTACAAGGTTTTCAATATGATTACTCGATGTGATCATCTTTGTAGGGAGTTTATACAAAGCGATTTCCTGATAATGGATTTCGCTGTCGTCATATAAAAATGCTCCGAGGACTTCAATTATTTTTTTAATTTGCTTGGTTACTTTTTCAAGCTTTTCACGGGTACTCTTCACAACGATTGTAAATCGGCTTACACCATGTACTTCAGTTTCAGATACATTGATAGCCTCAATATTGATCTTTCTTCGAGTGAATATGATGGTAATCCTGTTTAACAAACCTGATTTGTTTTCAGTAAGGATCGATAAGGTGAATTCTCTGGTTTCTTCCGTGTTCATAGCTTAACCAAGTAATATGTTTGAAACTGATTCTCCTGTAGGGATCATCGGGAAAACGTTTTCTTCTTTCTCTACTTCTATTTCAAGTAGATAGGGGCCATCATGATTTAACATGGTGCTTATAGCTGTTGACAAGTCTTCGCGTTCTGAAATTTTTTGACCTTGAATACTGTATCCCTCAGCAATTTTTATAAAATCCGGGTTGACCATTTCGGTACTGCTGTATCGTTTGTCAAAAAACAGCTGCTGCCATTGTCTAACCATGCCTAAAAAGTTATTATTCAGGATGATGATTTTTACTGGTATTTTGTACTGGAAAATGGTTCCAAGCTCTTGAATTGACATCTGAACTCCACCATCTCCAATAACCGCTACCACTTCACGATCATCTTCGCCCAGTCTGGCGCCTATTGCTGCCGGAAGAGCAAAACCCATTGTGCCAAGGCCTCCTGAGGTTATGTTACTTCTCTTGCTTCGGAACTTATAATATCTGGTTGTAACCATCTGATGCTGTCCTACATCAGTAACAACAACGGCATTGCCTTCAGTTTGCTGAGATAAGTTTTCGATTACCTCGGCCATTTTTATCTGTCCTGTGGAAGGGAACTTTTCTTTTTGAGCTATTTTCTCGTCTTCGATTTTTTCACATTCACGAAATTCCTGAAGCCATTCGGCATGCATTTTTGGCTTTACATGTTCCGTCAATGCTTGAAGCGCCTCTTTTGCATCAGCGTGAATAGCTATGTCTGTTTTTACATTTTTATCGATCTCTGCTTCGTCAATTTCTATATGGATTACTTTAGCCTGTTTGGCATACCTGTTCAGATCACCGGTTACACGGTCATCGAAGCGCATTCCAACAGCAATCAAAACGTCGCACTCGTTAGTTTTTATATTAGGACCATAGTTACCATGCATTCCAAGATATCCTACATAAAGCGGATGATCCGGAGGGAAAGCAGAAAGTCCTAATAAAGTGCTTGCTGCAGGTATTTGAGCCTTTTCTGCAAATGCCAAAAGTTCTTCCTGTGCATCAGAAATAATTACTCCATGACCGAAAACGATATAAGGTTTTTTTGCTTCATTGATTATAGCAGAAGCAGCCAGAATATCTTTTGGCTTGATTACCGGTTTAGGATGGTAACTTCTGATGTTTATGCATTTTTTATATTCATAAACAAATTTATTTACCTGAGCATCTTTGGTAATATCTATAAGTACTGGTCCCGGACGACCGCTTTTTGCTATATAAAATGCTTTTGCAATTATTTCAGGGATTTCTGATGCATCAGTAATCTGATAGTTCCATTTTGTAACAGGCATTGAAATTCCTACCACATCAGTTTCCTGAAAAGCATCAGTTCCTAATAGGGGTGAGAAAACCTGTCCTGTTATACATACAATTGGAGTTGAATCAATCTGGGCATCTGCTATACCTGTGATCAGGTTAGTAGCACCGGGACCAGATGTTGCCAGGCAAACTCCGGTTTTTCCGGATACTCTGGAATATCCCTGTGCAGCATGAACTGCTCCTTGTTCGTGTCTTACAAGGTAATGTTTAAATGTATCCTGAAAATCATAAAGTGCATCATAAACAGGCATAATGGCTCCACCCGGATACCCAAATACGGTATCCACACCTTCATTAATTAATGATAGGATTAAAGCCTGGGCACCTGATATTTCAGTGCCTTCTAAGTTTTTTGGTGTTTCCTGTTTGGCGGTTTCCGTAGCTGTTTCCATATTTTTAACTGTCGGTTACGCAGCCCTGATCTGCAGGTGCTACACTTTTAGCATATTTGTATAATATTCCTGATGTCTTTTTTAAAGGTGGAGCCTGCCACTTGGCTTTTCTCCTGTTTATTTCATCTTCAGATAGATGAGCAGTAATTTCTTTACTAATCCCATCAATGGTAATCTTGTCACCATCTTCAAGCAGGGCAATTAATCCGCCCTCCTGAGCTTCGGGTGTTATATGCCCGACGACAAAGCCATGAGTACCACCTGAGAAACGACCGTCGGTAATTAGTGCTACTTCATTACCAAGACCTGCACCCATAATCGCAGAGGTCGGTTTAAGCATTTCGGGCATTCCTGGTCCACCTTTTGGACCTTCATATCTGATGACTACTACATCGCCTGCTTTTACTTTTCCTTCACGAATGCCATCATTTGCAGCATATTCCCCATTAAATACTCTTGCAGTTCCGGTGAATTGTTCTCCTTCCTTACCCGTGATTTTTGCTACCGCTCCTTTTTCAGCCAGGTTGCCATATAAAATCGCCAGATGTCCTTCCTTTTTAACTGGATTGCTCAGTGGCTTTATTATCTCCTGTCCAGCTTGTAGTGAAGGGACAGATTCAAGGTTTTCTTTTATTGTTTTGCCTGTTACTGTTAAGCAATCTCCGATAAACAGGCCTTCTTCAATAAGCATTTTCATAACCGCAGGAGTTCCTCCCACATGATGCAAGTCTTCCATTACATATTTGCCACTTGGCTTTAAGTCGGCAATGAAAGGTGTTTTTGCATTTATTTCTTTTATATCATTCAGAGTAAAAGGTATCTCAAATGCTTTTGCCACAGCAATCATATGTAGCACTGCATTAGTAGAACCACCAAGAGCAATAATTAACCTGAAAGCATTTTCAAAAGATTCTCTGGAAACGATATCTCTCGGTTTTAAATCTTTTTCAAGTAAAAGTTTCAACGCTTTACCAGCATTAACACATTCAGCAATTTTAACATCTCCTTCAGCAGGGTTTGATGAAGAAAAGGGTAGAGTTAATCCCATTGCTTCCATAGCAGAAGCCATGGTGTTTGCTGTGTACATACCGCCACAAGCACCAGGGCCTGGGCATGCATTCATTACAACACCTTTGAAATCTTCTTCGTTGATAGTGCCGGCAAACTTTTGCCCCAGTGCCTCAAAAGCAGAAACGACGTCAAGCTTTTTACTTTTATAACATCCGGGTTTGATTGTTCCTCCATATACCAGAACAGCAGGTCTGTTTAATCTACCAGCCGCAATCATTGCACCAGGCATATTTTTATCACATCCGACTACAGCGGCAAATCCATCGTAATTCATTCCGGATACAACAGTCTCAATACTGTCAGCAATAATGTCTCTGCTCGGAAGTGAATATCTCATACCATCCGTGCCCATTGAGATCCCATCAGATACTCCAATAGTGTTGAAAATTAAGCCAACAAGGTCTTCACTTAAAGTTCCTTTCTTTACCTCTTTGGCCAGGTCGTTAAGATGCATGTTACAAGGGTTTCCTTCGTACCCTGTACTTACAATACCTACCTGTGGTTTTTGAAGGTCTTCCGGACTCAAGCCGATCGCATGAAGCATGGCTTGAGCTGCCGGTTGCGTTGGATCTTGCGTAACCGCTTTACTGTATTTATTTAAAGTCATGTGTGATTATACCAGATTAAATGCTGTAAGATGATCTTTCGTTACTTTTCGACGATACATTAAAAAGAGGCTGTATCCGATGCTTTCTTCCCAAGGGATATGCATCTTTTTGCCTTCGATAGATTTAATTCCTGTGACCTCTATCGCAGTCCCGGTAAAGAATGCACTATCCGCATCCAGGACCTCTTCTGGCTTGATGTCTTTTTCAACAATCTTAAAACCAGTTTCGTTGGCAAGATCAATAATAGTCTGTCGGGTGATACCCGGCATGATGTATCCTTTTTTAGGGGTATAAAGTACTTCGTCTTTTTCGTAGAAGAAATTAGCAGCTGGTCCTTGGGCAATAAACCCATTCATGTCTAGCATTAATGCTTCGTCAAACCCTCGGTCTCTGGCATCATTAGAAGCAAGAATAGAGTTTACATAATTGCCAACAACTTTTGATTCGATATGTGCTCCTGCAGGGTTAAGTTTTTCATACTTGCTAATATGAATGTCAAGCGGGTCTTCTCCAAGGTAGTTGTTCCATTCCCATGCAGCCATTAAAAAATGTGCGGCAGGGGCAGTTCTCAAGCCCATATAAGGTCCTGCATAAACTAGTGGACGGATATATGCATTTTGAAGATTATTTTTTTTAAGCAATTCATAAGCTAGCTCGGTAAGTTCGTTTTCAGAAAACGGTAAATTGAGTCTGTGCTTTTTAGCTGAATTAATTAATCTTTCGAAATGTCTGTTGGGTTTGAAAATTTTTGGGCCTTCATCAGTTTTGTATGCACGCATTCCTTCGAATACACCAAGGCCATAGTGCATAGTCTGATTGTAAAGACTTACTTCGGCATCTGCTGCTTTTCGCCACTCGCCGTCAAATAGAACGATGCTTTTTTTAGAGAAGTACATATATCGGTTGCTT
Organism: Marinigracilibium pacificum; assembly: GCF_012926615.1. Classification (GTDB taxonomy): domain Bacteria; phylum Bacteroidota; class Bacteroidia; order Cytophagales; family Cyclobacteriaceae; genus Mangrovivirga; species Mangrovivirga pacifica. Next base: position 169,555 of record NZ_JABBNU010000002.1, read on the forward strand.
ATTTAGATTACAAATTTTATTAAAGAAAAAAGCCGTCTCTTATGGGAGAACGGCTTTTGATACGGCAATAACATCTCCCTGGTCAATGTCCGATGACAATGATCACGATATTAATCAGGATAATTACGATGTTACTTGCTTTCATCATTTCAATTTAACCTTTATGCTTATTACAATATTAGTTCTTGTGATTTTAGGTTACAAGCAAAATATTAATTTTTTATTTTTAAAATATGCAAAATAATCATTTACTAACGGTTGTTAGTGGAGAATATAATTTTACATTTATAATTAACTGTAGAATTTATTAAGAGATTGTTAATCAGCTGTGGGATATGATGATTAGAATTGTAATATATGTAAAAAAACGACTATTTAATAATCGTTTTGATACTTATGAGGCTAACGAGTGTTAAATATGTAAATTATGAGTGATTTTCTGTCAATTTAGCAACAGGAAATGTTTTCTTTTCTTCGTGACCGCAATATCTGCACTTATACGTTTTGATAAGTTTACCTTCTGTAGATAGGCTTGGAGGTTTGATAAGGTCTTCTTTTTCTACTTTGAATGTATTGTAGTTGCATTCCGGACATCTGGAGGCAATCATATGTCCCTGATACTTTTCAATAATGGTGTATCCAGTGGCTTCATCAATCCAGACGTCATAGTCTACTGAATAGACATTTTCTTCAGTCTGCATTCCTTCATCAAGGTAGACATCTTCTTCCTCTTCGCTTAGCAGTTTCATTTTTCTGCCGGTTTTTGGAGAAACTCTTGGCTTATATCTTAGCCTTTTAAGTCTTTTTTCCAGATGAAACGGGTAATAGTATTTCAGGTAGGATTTGATAACGATGCTTAGGATTAATCCGGCCATTACTGTCAGGAAGATTCTAACAAGCCACCATAATAATTTTGAATCGGGGAAAAGTGTATTGATAAAAAAAGCACCGGCAATAATTAAAGCATAAGAACCAAACTCAAGTGTACGGACCTCATATCTGCTTATATACTCATAAGCCTTTTTTGGAGACAGGAAAAAATTAACTTTTATAACATGATATCCAATGATAATTGCAGATACAGTTAAAAATATTAATCCACTAATCATTAAAAAATCGGTCCACTCTTCAAACATCATTACAATTTTTGATTTCCACAATTCGACCGAAAATAGTAAAAAAAACAATAGCGGGAAAGAATTTTCTTAAACCCGCTATTATTTTTTGAAATCTTATTGACCAGAAGTATAATCTTTTGTTTTGTTATCTTCTGCTTTTAAATTGTTATCCAGATATTTAGTGATCAGGGTAAAAAGATGAAGTCTTGTATTACCACCATAGATACCATGATTTTTATTTGGGTAATAAAATGAATCAAAATGCTTACCCTGGTTTATTAGTTCCGTTTGAAGATCAACAGCATTTTGAAAGTGAACATTGTCATCTGCAGTACCATGGATTAAAAGGAAGTTTCCTTCAAGTTTCGCAGCATGTGTAATCGGACTGTTTTCATCATATCCTTCCGGATTATCCTGTGGTCTCTGTAGATATCTTTCTGTATAAATGGTGTCATAATATCTCCATGTAGTAACAGGAGCAACAGCCACTGCTGTACTGAACACATCATTACCAATAAACAGACAGTTTGATGACATGTATCCACCATAACTCCATCCGAAGATACCAATCCTTGAAGCGTCAACATAATCTTTTGTCACAAGATATTTAGCTGCAGAAATTTGATCTTGAACTTCGTATTTACCCAGGTTTTTATATGTTACATGCTTGAATTCTTTGCCTCGTCCACCTGTGCCACGGTTGTCAACACTTACAACTATGTAGCCTTGCTGAGCAAGATAATGGAACCATTTTTCTCTTGATCCACCTGCTCTGTTCATTACAGTCTGGCTTCCAGGACCTCCGTAAACATACATTAATACAGGATATTTTTTGGAAGGGTCAAAATCAGCAGGAAGTATTTCATAACCATTAAGTTCAATTCCTTCAGGAGTTGTAAATGAGAAGAAGGAATGCTTTCCTTGATAATAGTTTTCAATAGTTTCTATTAGTTTGGCATTATCTTCTAAAACTGCCATTTCAGTTTTTTGTCCTGACTTATAAAGCCTGTAAAGCCCCGGGTGTTCTACAGAAGAATAATTTGCAATGTAGTATTTGAAGTCGGTGCTGAAATTTGCTCCATGCCAGCCACTTTCAGTGGTTAGCTGCTTTTTGCTTTTACCGTTAATTTTGATGCTATAAAGATGATTCTCTAATGGCGAAACTTCTCTTGATGAGAAATACAATGTTTTAGAATCTGCATCATATCCGTAAAGACTTGATACTTCCCAATCTCCATCTGTTATTTGCTTTACTAATGACCCATCAATGTTGTAAAGGTAAATATGCTTGAATCCTGAAATTTCACTTGTTTTTATGAATTTTTTTCCATTATCAATAAAAATCAACTCATCAGTAAACTCAACATCAACATAAGTATCACTTTTTTCTTCAAGGATAGATGTTGCTTTACCATTTTCATCTGCTATCATCAGATTCATATGGTTTTGAAGTCTGTTCAATTTTGTGAACACTAATTTCGAATCCGGAGTCCAGTAAAAACGAGGAACATAGATATCCTTTTCAGATCCAAGATCTACATTGGTTTTATTACCATTCGCAACATCGTATACTGTTAATGATATTTCGCTGTTTTTTTCTCCCGCTTTAGGGTATTTGAACTTGTAATCCTGAGGATATAATTCTCCCCATATTTGCATATTATACTCTTTAACGTCTTCTTCGTCGAAGCTTAAAAATGCTATGCTTTTACTGTCAGAAGACCATTTGAAAGCCTTGGCAAAACCAAATTCTTCCTCATAAACCCAATCTGCAGCTCCATGAATCAATTTATTGAATTCACCATCGTTGGTAATAGGAGTAGTTGATTTTGAGGCGATATCATAGATATACAGGTTATTTTCTTTTACATACGCCACTTTGTTTCCATCAGGCGAATATGTAGCATAACTTATCTTCTCACCTTCTTCAAGTGGAATAAGAGCCTTCGTTTCTCTGTCGTATAAGTAATATTCAGCCTTATAAGATCTTCTGTATATAGATTCTCTATTTGCCTGAAGAAGAAGCTTAGATTCATCAGCACTGAAAGAATAGCTTTCAAAGTTTAATGGATTTCCATCTGATAATTTTAAATCTTTGCTATCAACGATTGTTTCTATCTCTTTATCAGTAAGGATATCGGACTTAATTACTTTTTGACTTCCTTTATCAAAAGTCATTTTTGAATAGTAACGTCCATCATTCATCCAATTAATACCATAAACACCTTGAGCAGAAAATTTTCTACTGTTGTGGATGTCTTCAAGATTAAGAGGCTGGACTTGTGCACCTATGGTGTAAGTCAATAGAATGAAAAATAAGTACAGAGGGTTATGCTTCATAATAAATTTATATTGTGTCTAAAAATTGTATTATTTCTATATTTAACAACTCAGTAAAATACTTAAAAAGAGGTTTTTTATCAATATTTTTAGAGTGGTTTATTGACTGTGTTTAATTGTTTAGGCCAATGATTTTAAACTGCATTAACCCTGCTATTTGTTTAGCCCTTGAAATTGCCTCATTTGCTTTTGGTCCTTCAAAATGATTGCGTATAGTTTGTTCCCATAATTTAATCCAACGCTCAAAATGTGTTTCTTTTAAAGATTCTTTTTCATGTAAATTAAAGTGGGGTGTCATTGGATTGCCTGAATAGTTTCGTCCTCCTAATAAAACAGACTCCCAGAAATCATACATTATTGGCATATGATGATCAAAATCGAGTTTCACAACCTCAGTAAATAGATAACCAATGACATCATCGTTCAGAACTTCTTTATAAAATGAAGAAACCATTAATTCTATGTCTTTTCTTTCAGAGATATCTTTTTTTGCCATTAGCTCTTTTGTGATATGAGATCCATTATTAACTTTTCCATGCGCATAAAATGTGTTCCCTTCCAAAACACTTTATCGCACTCTTTACAAAGATAGAACTCATTGAAATGTTGTGCGATACCTTCGTCAATTTTGTTAATTATTAAATCTTTCTCGATTCTGATTAACTCTTCATTACAGGTCATACACCTGGTGAATGGATTGAAATATTTTCTTAAGTCTAATAGGTTTACGATCTCTATTAATTGGTTGTGCTTTTTGATAGAACGAACAAAGTAATAATTAGGGTCAGGAGTATTCTTTAATAATTTATCGCGGGTAAGAACAAAACGATTTTCATGTGAAGCTATATTTCTTATTTCTTCATCCTTAAAGTTATTTTTATATAAAGTATCAAACCCTAGCATTCTAAGGTATTTGGCAAGTTTGCCTAAATGTGAATCAAGAATGAAGTTAGGTGCCTTATCACCATTAACGTTAATAATATTTCTAAAGTGAGGGAAAACACTAATTCTATCACCTTCGGAAAGTTCTTCGTTTAAGAATGCGTCATTATTATTGAGTAAAATTTTGCCTATTTCATAAATGGGAATTCGAAAAGCCATTAAACATTCTCTGATTGTAGTTGGGGTTTTGAAAGCGAAATCAAAATCAGCCTGCTTTTGATTATCATGAAGGAAGTCGTTCAGTATTGAATAAAACCTGAAAGTAAAGACTTTTTTCATGATGGTAGTTATTATTGGTTCTGATTAAAAGAAGTTAACAGATATAAAAAAAAAAGCACGAGGAGAACCCGTGCTTTAGTATTATTCTGTTTCTTATAATTAAACATCTGCAACTAAATTGTCTGCAGCTGAGAATGATTCTGGTGATTTAGGATCCTGTCCATATTGATTTTCACCTCTTTCACCTTCTGTAGCTAGCCATACTAATAAAATGATTCCGCCTACTAAGGGAATAAGACCTATGAAATAATACCAGCCTGACTTTCCTATATCATGAAGTCTTCTGACTAATACTGCAATAGAAGGGATTATAGTAGCAAGAGTAAATAATCCATAAAGCGCAAATCCGCCAAAAAATTCAAATTTTAAAGCTAGTGTAATGCCAATACCGTATAGTACTAAAGCGAAAATAGTCTGGAAAAGAACGTACATCCAGTATTCCTGGCGTCTGGCTCTTCCGTTGAAATTTGCATAGTTTTTAGTTAAAACATGTAAATACCAATTCATAATAAAAAATGTATTAAAAATTATTCCTACTCGTTTGGCTTTTCAGATTCGCCCCGTTTTTGATGGTTTCCGGACTCCATTAATATTATGTTCCTAATTTGTTGAAACTAAATTGTCATAGGCTCCAAAGCTTTTTGGTGCTTTTGGGTCTTCTCCATATTTATTGCGGCCACGATCTCCTTCCAAAACCATTAATATAAGGAATATTATTCCGCCTATTGCAGGAATAAATTTAACAAAATATGCTGCGCCAGATTTTCCAGTATCGTGTAATCTTCTAACCGCTAGAGCAATAGTTGGAATTATAGTAGCAAAATAATAAATGCCTAGTATATAATAGGGGAATTGAATGTCGAATAATGATTCCATATATATCCCACCAAACAACAATGCTAAAATGATTGTTATTTGAAATAAGAGAAACAACCAATACTCTTGTCTTCTAGCTCTACCATTAAAATTTGCGTAGTTTTTCGTTATAACATCTAAATACCAATTCATAATAAATAAATTAAAAAGTAATCCCGTTAGTCTAGTTTTTATTTACAACCGTTTGTATAAACTACTTGGCTGTATAAAAAAAAATTAGGTTGAATATATTTCTAAGGATTATGAAAGTCAAATCATGACAGGTAAATAGTGATGATTGTTACGTACCAATTATTACAGAAATGATATTTTTGCAAATCTTTTAATTATAAAAAGTAACTCATTTAAAGTGGAAAAAAAGTTAGTGCATGGCTTAAAAGCTAATTTGCCTCAGTTTTTAACATTGGTTCTGGTAAATGCTTTCGTCGGGGGGATGATTGGTCTTGAACGTACCATTTTTCCTGAATATGCTGAAAAGCAATTTGGCATTGAATCAAGTACAGCTTTTTTGACCTTTATTATTGCCTTTGGAATCACAAAAGCAATAGCAAACTATTTTACCGGTAGGCTATCAAATAAGTTAGGTAGAAAGAAACTGTTAATTATTGGTTGGCTATTTGCTATCCCGGTTCCTTTAATGCTTATCTATGCTAACCATTGGTATTTTGTTGTGTTAGCAAATGTTTTTTTAGGGATAAATCAAGGGCTAGCATGGAGCAGTACTGTCATAATGAAGATTGATCTGGTTGGTCAAAAGGAAAGAGGGCTGGCAATGGGGTTTAATGAAGCTGCAGGATATCTTGCTGTTGGAGTTATTGCGTTTTTTACAGGTTATATAGCTTCGGAATATGGAGTTACACCTTATCCGTTTTATCTTGGAGTAGTTATTTCATTATCAGGGTTAATATTGTCTGTTTTTTTTGTTAGGGATACAACACAATATAGTGAGATAGAAAAAATAGATCAAGATACCTCTCACCAGGAAAATATTTTTCTTGAAACCTCATTTAAAGATAAAACTCTAAGTTCTGTAACTCAGGCCGGTCTGGTAAATAACCTCAATGATGGAATGATATGGGGACTAATACCAGCATTGCTTTTTTCATTAAAATACGAAAGTGCTCAAATAGGAATTGTTACAGCATTGTATCCGGCAATTTGGGGTATTGGTCAACTTGCCACTGGTCGAATGGCTGATATTTATTCAAGAAAAGCAATGCTTACCTATGGGATGGTGTTGCAAGGAGTAGTAATTATCCTTTTTTCGCTAGTTTCGTCTTTTTCATTATTTATCGTATTATCTATTCTTCTTGGTGTTGGAACCGCCTTAGTTTACCCTACGTTTTTAACTACTATTGCAAATAATACCAGGCCGCTTCAGCGTGCAGAGTCAGTTGGTGTTTTTCGTCTTTGGAGAGATATGGGCTATGCAGCTGGAGCCTTACTCTCAGGAATAATTTCAGATTTGCTTGGGATGCATTATGCAATTTTATCGATTGGGATCTTAACAGTAGTTTCCGGGCTTATAATTAAGTTCAGGATGCCTAACCAGTGATTCATCTAATACTTATTATTATTCGAGATTATGTTGGTTGAAATTGTTAAATTTTATATGTAAAAAATCATATAATATGAAGACACATATCAACATTGTTACTGTATTGATCTTTTTTGTATTGACGGCATGCTCTCCAAGTGATGCAGATATCAAAAAAGCTGTGGAATCAGCCCTTAAGTCAACTCCGGAATTAAATTCTGTAATGGTTGAAGTTGATAAGGGAGTTGTCAGATTAACTGGTGAAGTACCTTCTGAAGAAATGAAAAAGAATGCTCAGGATTTGATTTCAAATGTCAGCGGACTTAAAGAGGTTAATAATTCTATTGCAGTAGTACCTCCGGGTCCTACTCCTGAAGAATTGGCTCAAAAAGCAGACGATAACCTTAAGCAGAAGGTAATGGAAAATTTCCAAACCTATGAAGTGGAGGGAGTGAATGTTTCAGTTTCAAATGGTACAGTTGTTTTAACTGGTGAAGTAAAAAGAGATAATCTTGAACAAGTTATGCAGGCTGCAATGGAATCTGGAGCCGCGAAGGTAGATAATCAACTGACAATTGTAGATTAAATTTTGAAGCGATGGAATTAAAGCAAAAATATAAATCAGTAATAGATATAGCTGAAGGAACCGTTCAAGATCTTTCTATTGAAGAAAATGGTAATGTATTGAAAATTACTGGTAAAGCACAGGAAGAAGATAAACAAAGAATGTGGGATGCTTATAAGTCTATTGATCCTGATATGAGAGCAGGAGATTTTATTCTTAATGTTGAAGCTACGGATTTTGATGAAGTTTATGAGATTCAACCAGGTGATAGTTTGAGTAAAATTGGTAAAAAATATGGAGTGTCCTGGCAGGAGATATATGAAATGAATAAGGATACGATTAAAGATCCTGATGTGATTTTTCCAGGTCAGAAAATTAAAATACCTAAATGATATTAAAAGAGGCCTTGTTAGATAAACAAGGCCTCTTTCCTTTAATTATCTTTTAATGTCAATTATTTTATTATCTCTATATTTATCTTGAAGATCACTAAGAGCCATTTTGATTTCCATGGTAGTATAGTTATTTTCTTTATCTATAGAGTAAATTTTTGTTCTGCTTTCTATCAGGTAATCATTTAGTAGCAGGCTGATACTATCTCCTTCTATAGCTGATACTTTCATTGTTGAGTATTCTCCATCACCCATGTCGTAGTAATAAACATCATTTACTGCAGGAGATTGAATATACAAGGCTTCATTTTCCTTATCAGCAGCACTAGTGAAAATGCCCCACACAACTAAAGCAGCAATTAATACTAATCCGGAAAATTGCCAGATAGGTCCTTTAGATTCAGATTTAAGTCTGTGGTATTCACTTTTAACATTATCAGGCATTTCACTTGACTTTAATGTTGCCTTACAATGTTGACACTGAGAAACCCCTGTTTTTCCAAGTGGGAATAAAGGAATCCAGAAAATATGTGCATGACGTCTGAAAACGCTGATAACAGTAGATTCGCGAGTTCCACAAGAAGGACAGGTTACATTTTTTGATTGTGCTGATTTTAGGTGTGCAGCACGCATTCCGTAAATGATCATGATTGAAAAAATTAAACAGTTAAATAATAGTTTGGTAAAAGATTCTACAAACTATTAATAACTTCAAATAATTAAAAGTAACCTACGCAAAATTAAAACGAGGGCTGTGGGCCCTCGAGTATATTATTTTGCCGATGGAGGTGTTGTCGGTCTGACTTCAATTTTACTTGGGAGTGTTCTGTGATCCATTTTTAGAAGATCAGTTACCATTTGCCCCAGGTCTTCTGGTTGGATCTTCCAGTCATCATCCGAATTTGGAGTATGGTTATTAAAATGGCTAGTAACTGATCCAGGCATAATGGTAGTCACTTTTATTCCATGTTTTCTTAAATCTAGCATTACTGCTTGAGTAAACCCGACAAGGCCAAACTTACTTGCATTGTACGCAGATCCAGCAGCAAAGAAGTTTGTTCCAGCCAAGCTGGCAATTGTTATGAAATATCCTTTGCTTTCTTTTAATGCTTCAACAGATGACTTTATTGTATAAAATACTCCTGTTAGATTAATATCAATGGTGTCATTCCATTGCTCTGCGGTAAGATCTTCAATTGATGCAAAATGACCAACTCCGGCATTAGCTATCACTACATCAAGTTGCCCCCATTTCTCTAATATGGCCTGAACCACCTTTTGTTGCGATTCGAAATTTCTAACATCGGACTCTAAAGCCAGGATATTTTCTCCACCTAGAGATTCAGCCGCTTCATCTGCCGCTTCTTGTGATCGACTGGTAATCGCAACCTTTAGTCCACTTTGTAATAATGCTTGAGCTATACCATAGCCTATTCCTTTACTTCCTCCGGTAACCAGAGCAACTTTACCTGTTAAGTCTTCCATAAAATGTTGATCGTTTTTTGGTTATAATTCTTGTATTGAAAACGGATATTGATGATGATAGTTTAATATTAAATTGAAAAGAACCATAAAAAAAGCTGAGTGTTAATTACTCAGCTATAATAATTAAAAACAGAAAAATTATTCTTTTAATACCATGTCAATGCACATTACTGCAGCAAGGATTAATAACCTGATTTTATTGTCTTGAGGTACGCTCACGTTGATTTTTAGTACATAATTATCCGCTGAAGTAAAAAGTTCTTTTCCTAATCCAGCCCATTTCTTGGATACATGAGCAAATTCATAATTATCTTTTACAAATTTAAAATCCCAAGAAGTCCATTTACCTTTAAGGCTGCATAAATAATTATCATTTGGGTCAAGGACATCAAATTTACCCCCTATCGAAAAAAGCTTTTGTTTAAATTTCCCTATCATTTCATCATTTTCATCATATACTTCTACTGTCGAAAGTAATATTGAAATCCCCCTTTTGATAGATACAACTTTATTACCCTGTGGAGTTTTAATAGTAATGTTAAATGGAGTCATTCGTTTGTAATCCGTAAAACGGAAAAGTTTTGTGAAAAAACCAAGGTCTTCTTCTCGGCAATTCAGTGTTAGCTCATGACTCTCCGGGTTAAAAATGTCATAATTGTTGGCAGCTTTGAACATGCCTAAATGTTCTTTTACCAAAAAAGTGTTTTGACTAAGTGCTGTGTTCATTGAATATATTTTTAAAAAAAATAAATGCTTTTCAGAAAAAAAATATCGCTTTAAAATCCAGTGCTAACTATAGATAAATAATAAGATTATTAAGGATTCTTTGATTAACATGTTTATCCATAAGTTATACATATGTTTTTTATCAAAAACATTAATTTTCATATATGAATTAAACCCGGTTATTTTGCATAAAAACTAACAGGGTATGCAGAAAATTACAATAGCCAAAGGTGACGGGATTGGTCCTGAAATAATGGATGCTACATTAAAAATTCTTAAGGCGGCAAAGGCTAGACTTGAATATGATGAAATCCAGATTGGAGAAAAGGTTTATCTGTCAGGTAATACCAGTGGAATTAGTGATGAAGCGTGGAAAAGTATCCGTGAAAACAAGGTGTTCTTAAAAGCGCCTATTACAACACCTCAGGGAGGAGGATATAAGAGTTTAAATGTTACAATGAGAAAGACTTTAGGGCTTTATGCTAATATTCGACCCTGCCAGAGTTTTTATCCATATGTAAGAACAAAGCATCCGGAAATGGATGTAGTGATAATCAGAGAGAATGAAGAAGATTTATATGCCGGTATTGAGCATCAGCAAACTGATGAGGTAGTTCAGTGTTTAAAGTTGATAACCAGACCGGGATGTGAGAAAATTATCAGATATGCATTTGAATATGCGCGAAAGTATAATCGCAAAAAAGTTAGTTGCTTTACAAAGGATAATATAATGAAGCAGACTGATGGTCTTTTTCATAAGGTTTTTAATGAGATTTCGGCTGAATATTTGGACATTGAAACTGACCATTGGATAATCGATATCGGAGCTGCAAGATTAGCTGATACACCGGAGATATTCGATGTTATTGTAATGCCGAATTTATACGGTGATGTATTGTCTGATATAGCAGCGCAGATTTCTGGGTCGGTAGGACTTGCCGGGTCAGCAAATATCGGAAGCCGGTGCGCGATGTTTGAAGCAATTCATGGTTCAGCTCCTACAATTGCAGGGCAAAATGTTGCTAACCCTTCCGGCCTAATCAGAGCTTCAGTTATGATGCTCACTCACCTGGGGCAGTCTGATATTGCTGAAAAAATAAACAACGCCTGGTTAAGAACTCTCGAACAGGGAATACATACGGAAGAAATTTATAGAGAAGGTGAAAGCACCAAAAAGGTTAGCACCTCTGAATTTGCTGATGCTGTTATTGAAAATCTTGGTCAAAAACCGAAGAAACTAAAAGCAGTCGAATTTAATGGAAGGATTCAATTTGAAATACCTGAATATCAAAGGCCGGCAAGTAGAAAGAAAGAGTTAAATGGTGTAGATGTTTTCGTTGACTGGAAAGGTTCTGATCCGGAAAAGCTTGCAGAGAAACTGCAAAAATTGAATGGTGATGTGAATCTTTCGATGATCACTAACAGGGGAGTGAAGGTTTGGCCGAATGGTTTTGAAGAGACTTTTTGCACGGATCACTGGAGGTGTAGATATGAAAGAAATGGCCACCCCATTACAAACAAAGAAATAGCTGAATTGTTGGCAAAAGCTTATGTTGAAAATGTGGATGTGATTAAAACAGAGAATCTATATCAGTTTGATGGTGAAAGAGGGTATTCTTTGGGACAAGGTCAATAATTAATATGGATTTATTTAAGGGGAGAGTAGTTACTATTGCTACTAAACATAAAAAGGAGCGGGTCATTGGTCCGCTCCTTAATCGTTACTTAAAAACTGAATATGTAGTTCCTCATAATTTTGATACAGATATATTCGGGACTTTTTCAGGTAAAGTTGAACGTCAGCATTCTAGTCTTGATACTGCAAGGAATAAATGCTTAGAAGCGATAAGATTCACAGGATGTGAAATCGCTATTGCAAGTGAAGGATCATTTGGTATACATTCATCATTGCCATTTGTTACTAGTAATGAGGAATTGGTAATGTTTATGGATATCAAAAACGGGTTGGAAGTATATGAAAGTGAAATTTCTACCTCGACAAATCATGCTTTTAGTGTCATTAGAAATATTAGTAATCTTGAAGAATTTGCGAAAAGAGTAATGTTTCCTTCTCATGGGGTAATTATCAAAGCTGGTCAGGAAATTATAAAAGGAATTAATGACTGGACTAAGTTGAAATCTACTTTTCAACGGTTGAATTCAGAATATGAAATTGTAGAAGTATCAACCGATATGAGAGCCAATTATAATCCATCAAGAATGGAAGTTATTGGCAAGGCAGCTGATAAATTAATGTTGCGATTAACTAATCTATGCCCTGAATGTAGATCTCCTGGTTTTGGTATTATTGGAATTGAAAAAGGTTTGCCATGCTTACAGTGTAATATGCCTACCACTGGAATAAAAACACAAATATATGGTTGCGTCAATTGCGATTATAAACATGAAAAAGTCGATGAGCGATATAAATATGAAGATCCACAATATTGTTCATATTGTAATCCGTAATTAACTAAATCAAGATTGTTAATTTTTCTTTTAAAGAATTTGAGGGAGAAGGTAAATCAGGGTTGATTATTTTTCCATCAGGACCTATAAGAATATATCTTGGAATTGATGGGATAAAAAATTGGTCTCTAAAATTATCAATATCATCAGCGGGGATTTTTACATCAATAACGTTTTCAGGATTATCTTTTGTGGTAATGTATTTCTTCCATTTATTTTCATTTTTATCTACTGAAGCCAAAAGAAAAACAATGTTTTTACCCTTCATTTCTTCTGCCATCTTAATCAAATTAGGTCTTTGACTGATACATGGCCCACACCAGGAGGCCCAGGTATCTATAAAAACATATTTTCCTTTAAAATCTGAAAGCATTATCTGGTTATTGTTCTGGTCATATGCTTTAAAGTTATAAGCAGGCTTTCCTTTCTTAGTTAAGGAAATGGATTCATTAGTATTTTGTAATAGAGAGAAATAATAATTGCCTGATTCCCGGGCAATCATTTCGTCAAATCCGGGTTTGTCGAGGAGGGTCTGGTGTTTTTTCCAGTAAGAAGGTGATTCAACTATACCTTTTAAGTAAATGACACGATACAAGTCTCTTACCAGTGAAGAAACGGTTCTGTGGTCAATATAGTCCAGAAATCTGGATATGTCTTTTATTTCTCCGTGTTCACGCAAATATTCAATCTCGAATTTATAGATTGAGTTATTTGGACCAGAGATATTATAAATTGATTCATGGTCAATAGAATTTTGAAAACTATAAAACTCGGAATTGGGTTCAATATTTTTAAGATTTCTACCGTAATAATACAAAAATGAATATGCCCTGAATCTGTTTTGGTTTTTTAACAAGTTAATTCCATCCTTATCAATTTGGTGATTGTACTGTATAATGATACCATCTCTTGCCACGATCAGGCTATCAAATAAGGACTTGACTTGTTCGGGAGTGCTTGAATTAAAAATTAGTTCCCCGTGAGTTCCAAACATCTCATTTGTTGATTTCCATAGGTATTCTGATAGTGAATCAATTGGTGAATTTATTGATCTGAATTCTTGATTGTCCAGTTGATAAATTTTGTTTACACCATTTTTCAAGGCACTAACCAGTGTGTTTTCAGTGTGACTTGAGCTCACCGAGAATAATTGATAGTAATTATATGGAATATTAATATTAAGAACGGTGTCACAATAACAAGCTTTTGCCAATATCCGTTCAGTAATTAGCTCCTTTATGAAAATGGAATCATTTACAGCTTCTTCTTTTACTTTTATTTGAATTGTTGCTTTTTCAGGATTATTACAAGATGTTATAGAGGCAAAAAGAAAAAGAAATATTATGATTCGCATGATGGGAAAATTAGTTATCATGCTATATAACTAAAATAATAGTTAATTAAAAGTAGTCTCCCGATAAACTTTAAAATTGATGAATTATTCTGTTTTCAATGATTCTGCTCGTTGCAGGAAGCCTTTAATGAAGTGTTCAGTTTCAGCTTTTCGTTCATACATACCCATGTGACAAGTGTTGTCTAACAGTACGCAATTATCGGCATGTAGTTCTTCAATCTGATTTTCACTATGCATTCTAGGGACAGCACTATCTTCAGCACCAGCAATAAACAAAATAGGGTTTTTGAAATTTCTTAAAACATAACGACGATCAACACGATCGCGCATAGCTTCAGTATATTCAATTAATACATCTTCATCAACCTGTTTGCCAATTTCAATCATGGAAGATATGATATCTTTTAAATCAGATCGGTTAGAATAGTGAAAAAGAGGTGATACAAATGATGATATGAATTTTTGGACACCATTATTTCTTACAAAAGAGATAACGTTATCGCGTGTTCCTTTTTTTTCAATTGTGTCGGCGTAAGCAGTTGAGTGGAATAGGCCTAATGAAGCCAGCGCTTCAGGATATTTATCTGCAAGTGCCAATGCGACATAACCACCAAGAGAATGACCAATAAGATGAACATCGTTTAAGTGATGATGGTCCATCCAAGCCTTAATAACATCGGCTACCCTTTCGATAGAAACTTTGTCTTCAAGAGGGTTAGATTTACCAAATCCTGGAAGGTCAGGTGCCAATACACGATAATCGTGTGCTAAAGCATCAATTAACCCATTCCAGAGACTGTTGTCCTCACAAAAACCATGTAATAATACTACTGCCGGCCCCTGGCCAGCTTCCTGGTGATAAATCGTCATGCCAATATAACGTGATCGATTAAGCTTTTGGTACAGTAATTTCTAATTGCTCCAGACAAGTTTGGTAAATGCTTTCCGGATCATAGCCACATTCCGCATGCAATTCCTCTTGTTCGCCATGCTCTACCAGTCTGTCTGGCATACCAAGTCGTTTTACTTTAGCTGAATAACCATGATCAGCCATAAATTCCAGAATTGCAGAACCGAATCCTCCAGGTAAGCACCCATCCTCAACGGTTATGACTTTTTCATAATTTTTGAAAATATCATGTAATAGCTCTTCATCCAATGGCTTGACGAATCTCATGTCATAATGACCAACGTCAATACCTTCTTCAGACAATCTGTTTGTTACTTCAACAGCATAGTTACCTATATGTCCAATAGTTAGAATCGCTAAATCTCTTCCTTGTTTAATGCATCTGCCAGTGCCAACTTTCATTTCTTCCATTGGTGTTTGCCATTCAGGCATTACACCTTTTCCTCTAGGGTACCTTATTGTAAAGGCTCCTTCTCTTGGAAGTTGAGCTGTGTACATCATATTGCGAAGCTCTGCCTCATTCATTGGAGCAGCAACAACGTTATTAGGTATACATCTCATGAACGCAAGATCGTAAGCGCCATGGTGAGTTGCTCCGTCAGCTCCCGCAATTCCTGCTCTGTCTAGACAGAATACAACATGTAGATTTTGTATACACACATCATGAATAACCTGATCGTATGCGCGTTGCATGAAGCTTGAGTAAATATTACAGAAAGGCACCTTTCCTTGAGTTGCTAAACCAGCTGAAAAGGTTACCGCATGCTGTTCGGCAATATCAACATCAAACGCCCTGTCCGGAATTTCTTCCATCATGATTTTCATGCTGCTACCCGATGGCATAGCCGGTGTGATTCCTACAATATCTTTATTTTTTTCAGCCAGCTCTACCAGAGTATGTCCAAAAACATCCTGATATTTTGGAGGCTGAGGTTTTTCATTAACTTTTTTATGAATTTCTCCTGTAATCTTATCAAAAGTACCCGGAGCATGCCAGGTAGTTTGATTTCCATTTTCAGCAGGCTTATATCCTTTACCTTTTCTGGTAACTATATGAAGGATTTTTGGTCCCGGAATATCCTTTAGGTCATTAAAGATTTCAACCAGATGGTCAACATCATGGCCATCAACTGGCCCGAAATATCTTAAATTAAATGATTCGAAAAGGTTACTTTGCTTTAATAGGAAAGATTTTATGCTAGTTTCAAGCTTGGAAACAATCTCTCTTGCATTTGGTCCGAATTTACTAACCTTTCCAAGGAGATTCCAGACATCGTCTTTAACCTTATTGTAAGTATGTGAAGTAGTAATGTCAGTTAAATAATCCTTCAGTGCACCTACATTTGGGTCAATCGACATGCAGTTATCATTAAGAACAATTGTCAGGTTGGAATTTAATACTCCTGCCTGATTCATTCCTTCAAATGCAATACCTCCAGTCATGGCACCATCACCTATAACTGCAATATGCTGCCTTGATTTATCATCATTAAGCTTTGAAGCAACAGACATCCCTAATGCTGCAGAAATAGAAGTTGAACTATGCCCAACGCCAAAGGCATCATATTCACTTTCTTTGATTTTTGGGAACCCGGATAATCCGCCATACTTACGGTTTGTATGAAACTGATCTCTTCGCCCGGTAATAATTTTATGCCCATAAGCCTGATGACCTACATCCCAGACAAGTTGATCATATGGAGTATTATAAACATAATGTAGTGCAGTAGTAAGTTCAACAACTCCTAAGCTTGCTCCAAAATGTCCACCATATACTGATACGTTATCGATTATATACTGACGTAGCTCATCACAAAAGGCTTTCAGCTGTGACTTGTCTAGTTTTTTCAGATCGTCAGGGCTGTCTACCTGCGCCAGTAATTTGCCGGGTTTGATTAACATAGGGCTTTTAAAATATTTACAGCTACTTTAACAGCTGCTAATTTATAATGTTTATAATTTTAAAGATAAACTTTTTCTTATCTACTGCAAAATTATATATTTTTTGGATACCAATGGTATATTTGTAATGCAACTTGAATCGTAAATGGTACATTGTTACCAGTTAAAAATCTATAAATTTGAGCTTTGAGATTAAACTTCCCCTATTTGAAGGTCCTTTTGACCTGCTGCTCTTTTTCATTGAAAGAGATGAGTTGGATATTTATGATATTCCGATAAGTAAAATAACGCTTGATTTTTTAGATTATCTGAAGCATCTCGAACAGATGAATATAGAGGTTGCCAGTGAGTTTATCCTGGTTGCATCAACATTAATGCGTATCAAATCAAAAATGTTACTGCCTCGCCCGGAATTAGATGAACTAGGAAATGAGATTGACCCCCGTGAAGAATTAGTAAAACACCTTCTGGAATACAAGAAATATAAATCAGTTATTAAGGAATTGGCTGAGATGGAGGGTGAAAGGATAACTCGTGAGAAAAGAGGTAACATAACCAAAGAGTTGCGTAAATTATCCGAAAGTACAAATGTTGAAGCCGAACTTCAGGATATAGATTTATTTAAGCTGTTAAAAGTTTACAGAAAAGTACTTGAAAAATACGAGATTGAGCAATCCAGGCCTCGACATCAGGTCGTGCAATACCCATATACGATTGATGGTCAGAAACAGCGAATTCTTAATTGGTTATCAGATAAGCCAAGAGTGAGTTTTGAAGAAGTGATTTCAAAACAACCTGATAAAATAGCTGTAATATTTAATTTTTTGTCTATACTGGAACTTCTCCAGCTCAACTTAGTTACATTACATATCGGGGAAGGTTTTAATAATTTTTGGATCGAAAAAATCACAATGCAAGAAGCATAGTATTTCATGGAAATAAATGCCAAGAAAGCTTTTGAGACATTAAATCCCAGGAAAGTATGGATTCCTGTGGCTATAGGTTTGGCTATAGTTGTTTATTTATTTTGGTCTGATCCGGATATGACTGTTTCAGATATATCAAATATTCTAAATGCTAAGCTTCTACCTTTACTTCTAGCCGTTCTTGTTTTGGTGGCAAGAGATTTTGGATACATGTATCGAATCAGAGCTCTTACTAATCATGAAATTGAATGGGGCAGTGCATTTTATGTGATCATTTTATGGGAGTTTGCCTCAGCGGTTACACCTTCCGTTGTTGGAGGTACAGCAGTTGCTGTATTTATACTAATGATGGAAAGAATGTCATTTGGACGATCGCTTTCTTTCGTTATGTTGACTGCCATTTTTGATAATCTTTATTTCCTTACAGTAGCTCCTTTGGTAATATTTTTTACTGCTGGAAATATTTTTCCTGAATTGACTCAATCTTTTACTGTTTTTGGATTTGACTTTAATGTTGATAAAGGACTTGAGAATTTATTTTGGATAAGTTTTTCATTGATTTTGCTTTATACCTGCATAATGAGCTATGCCCTATTTTTCAGGCCAAGAGCATTTAAATGGATCTTGTTAAAAATCACTTCTATTAAGTTTTTAAGAAAGTTCAGGCATGCAGCTGGAAAGAATGGTGATGATATAATTCTTGCATCTAGACAATTAAAGGGGAAAGACTGGAAATACTGGATGAAAATATTAGTGTCTACATATTTCATCTGGACAGCCAGATACCTGATGTTAAATTGTATTATTGCATCTTTTACCTCTGTTTCGTTTGTTGAGCATCTTGATATATTAGGTAAGGAAGTAATTATGTGGGTGATTATGTTGATTTCACCGACACCGGGAAGTAGCGGTACAGCAGAGGTTTCTTTTGATCTTTTCTATAGTGGTTACTTGGGGACCAATACTTTAGGTACAGCCATACTATGGAGGTTGTTTACATATTATTTCTATCTATTATTAGGAGTGATCTTTTTACCTCGATGGATACGAAGAATTTATAAGAGAGGCGAGAAGTCTAAAGATATGGAAGCAATTAAAGAAGAAATTAACGCATAAAAAAAAGCTATCCTGATTCCGGATAGCTTTTTATATTTAAATCTGCTTTCAGATTAAAATTGTTCTGTTCTTGCGAAGAAGAATGCACCTTCGATTTGAGCATTTTCGTCAGAATCTGAACCGTGGATAGCATTAGCTTCGATTGATTCAGCAAATAAAGCTCTAATTGTTCCTTCAGCAGCTTCTTTTGGGTTTGTAGCACCAATTAAAGTTCTGAAATCTTCAACAGCATTATCTTTTTCCAGGATCATTGGAACAATTGCTCCAGATGACATGTAAGCACAAAGGTCATTGTAAAATGGACGCTCCTTGTGAACTTCATAAAACTGACCAGCACGCTCAGCACTCATCTTAGTCATTTTCATTGCCTTGATAGTGAAACCTGCTTCCTGGATCATTTTTATAATAGCTCCAACATTACCTGCACCTACCGCGTCAGGCTTGATCATGGTAAACGTTCTGTTTCCTGCCATGTTTAATTTAATTTGTTATTAATGATTGAGGCGCAAAATTAGCAACTCCCTTTCAATCAACCTAATGATATTCCTACATAAAGGTTATTTAATTGTTAAATGTATAACACAATCCAGATTTATATTATTTCGTTAAAAAATTATATAATAACAAGTGATTAATTACATGTGCATTGTCTAAATCGCATCATAGTTTGATATCTGTTTATTTATTTACACTTTTGCACGTTAACAAAGAGCCAGCTGTGTAAGTTGGATTTTTAAATATTAATGGAATATACCCAGGCTTTAAAAAAGAAATTGGAAAATCCCCAAAGAATCGTGATAACAACACATCACAAACCTGATGCTGATGCGTTAGGATCTTCTTTAGGGCTAGCCGGATACCTAAAAAAACGAGGGCATGAAGTTCAGGTGATTACGCCATCTGATTACCCTGGTTTTTTACATTGGATGAAGGGAAATGATGAAGTGTTGATTTATGATGAGAAAGACTCAGGTATAATGGGTAAGATCACTGAAAAAGTTTCAGATGCTGATTTGATCTTTTGTCTTGATTTCTCATGTTTAAGTAGAATTAACGGACTAGGTGAATTGGTAGAGAAAGCTGATGCTGAAAAAGTATTGATTGATCATCATCAAAATCCACAACACTTTGCAGATTATGAATTTTGGGACACTGGAGCTGCTGCAACAGCAGAGTTAGTGTATGATTTACTTGTTGACATGGATGAAGTAGACTTAATCGATGTTGATATTGCAGAAGCATTATACGCCGGAATCATGACAGATACGGGTTCATTCCGTCATAGTAACACAACCAAGCATGTGCATGAGGTTGTAGGTGAGCTAATCGGATATGGAGCTGATATTAATAGAGTTTCCAGGCTGGTGTATGATAACAACAGTCCTGAGAGGATGAAATTTCTTGGTTGGGCTCTTTATGAAAATTTAACTATTGTTCCTGATCTTGAAACTGCTTATTTTGCAATTTCGGCTGAAGATTTAACTCGCTTTAATTCGAAAACAGGAGATACTGAAGGTATAGTTAATTATGCTTTAGGTATTGAAGGAGTGAAGATTGCAGCAATGTTTACTGAAAGAGAGGAGGGGGTGAAAATTTCCTTCAGAAGTGTAACTGAGATTGCGGTAAACGAAATAGCTTCAGAACATTTTGATGGAGGTGGTCACAAAAATGCCGCAGGAGGGAAAAGTGATTTACCTTTAGAAGAAACTGTTGATAAATTCTTGAATTTGTTAAGAGAAAATAAAAAAGAAAAAATTAAACTACATACTAATTAAGAACCACTATGAGAAAATATTTTTTAATGGTCGCTTCACTAGCTGCATTTGCTGCTTGTGATTCTGGAGAAAAAATGACTGAATCTGGATTTAAATATCAAGCTTTAGGTGAAGAAACTAAAGCTGCAGCTGATTCTGGAAGTTTTTTTATTATGAACGTGAAATTATCTGCTGATGATTCTGTTATTTATAATTCTGATGAATCCGGAAGACCTGCTGATTATCCTGTAATGCCTACTTTAGGAGAAAGAGAAAAAGGTACTATTGTTGAGATATTTCAGTTGTTAGCTGTAAACGATAGTATTTATGCAGAAATCCCTGCTACTGACTTTTACAAAGGCGGACCTGGATTACCTCCATCTATTGATTCAACAACTACAATGAAAATTTCTTTAGGGTTGATTGATATCTTAAATCCTGAAGAAAGAATGAATTATATGACTGAGCTTAGTTCTAAATTAAAAGAAAAGCAAAAAGCAAAGGATCTGGAAGTGATCAAGGAATACATTGCTTCTGAAGGCTTAGAGAATGTTCAGTCTACAGAGTCAGGAATTCACTACATTGTAAATCAAGAAGGTGAGGGAGATTCTCCAACAGCTACTGATGCGGTAAAAGTTCATTATGAAGGAAGATTATTAGATGGCACTAAATTTGATAGTTCACTTGATAGAGGAGAGCCAATTACGTTCCCTTTAAACAGAGTTATTCCAGGGTGGACTGAAGGTGTTCAGTTGATGACAGTTGGATCAAAATACACATTTATTATTCCTTCAACTTTAGCTTATGGCGAAAGAGGAACTCCAGGTATCCCTGCTAATTCTGTACTGGTATTTGATGTTGAGTTGTTAGATATAAATCCTGAAAATGAATAAGGTAATTTTAAATTTATTTTTTGTATCACTGATTATGTTTTCTTGTGGGCTAAATGTTGATTCAGTTAGCTTTGAGGAAGCTCTTGAAATTAGAGCAGAGGAATATAAGCGCTTTGCAGATAACAATCGTGATTCAATAGACGCAGATGTTGTCGATATTGAAGCTTATTTGGAGCAAAAGGGTGTTACTGATTATGATACTACGTACAGTGGCGTTAGATATTATACGGATATAGATGGTACGGGTCCTGAAGTAGAGCCTGGTTCTAGGGTTGCAGTGTATTATGAGCTTTATAATCTTGAAACCGGACAACTTATTTCTCAGTCAAGAGATAACACAACAGGAGATGAGCGAGTGTTTGTTTATACTGCCTATGCTGCTAGTGTTATTCAGGGTTTTGATGAAGGGATAGAGAAGTTAAGACAAGGTGATGAAGCACATATTTTTATACCTTCTGATTTAGGCTATGGAGAAAATCCTGTAAAAGATATACCCGGTAATACAAACTTGTATTACTTTATTAAAGTAAGGCAAGTTCAATAAATGAAATTTAATTAAATACCCCGCTTATGCGGGGTTTTTTTATTATGATGAAGATTTGTTTTGCGACCAATAACCACAATAAGGTAAAAGAGGTTCAGGCTCTTTTAGGAGATAAGTATCACTTGATAACTTTAGATGAAGCTGGTGTTGATTTTGAATTGAGGGAGGATTATGACACACTTGAAGCTAATTCAAAACAAAAGGCTGAGCAAGTATATGAAATTGCTGGTGTTCCGGTATTTGCTGATGATACTGGTCTTGAAGTTGAAGCTTTAAATGGTGCACCTGGTGTGTATTCTGCACGATATGCCGGAGAACAAAAAAACGACAAGGATAATATTAAAAAGTTACTTAATGAATTAGGTGACAGTGCAAATAGGAGTGCTCGATTCAGGACAGTAATTACACTAATCTTAGAAGGAGAAGTCAAGCAATTTGAAGGTGTAGTAGAAGGGGTGATTACCCAACAAGAGAGTGGTGAGGAGGGGTTTGGATATGATCCGGTATTTGTTCCTGAAAACAAAGGTGTTACATTTGCTGAGATGACAGCAAGTGAAAAGAATGAAATTTCTCACAGAGGCAGAGCTGTAAATAAGTTAGTTGACTATTTGAAATCTATTTAGGTTATTTAATACTTTCCTATGCAAAACGGTTGTATTACTTTTGCGCCGGAGAATAAATAGTTCTAAATTAGATAGTAAGCAATAGCGTTTCTTATGCGAAAACCCTTTATCATAGGTATTACCGGAGGTAGTGGATCGGGCAAAACCAGATTTTTAAATAGTTTGCTGGAGAATTTTACTGAAGAGCAAGTTTGTTTGATTTCACAAGATAATTATTATCGACCTCGAAATGAACAACCTGTGGATGAATCAGGAGTAACAAATTTTGATCTTCCTGAATCAATCGATCATCATATGTTTGCTGAGGATATTGGTAAACTGCTTAAAGGAGAGCTAGTTGAAAAAGAAGAATATACTTTTAATAATGATGCAGTTACACCTGAAATATTAAAATTCAAACCAGCCCCAGTAATAGTAGTTGAGGGGATTTTTGTATTTCATTTTACTGAAGTTGCATCTAAAATGGACCTGAAACTTTTTATTGATACCAAAGAGCACCTGATGTTGAAAAGACGAATCATTAGAGATAATGAAGAAAGAGGATATGATTTGGATGATGTTCTTTATAGGTTTGAGAATCACGTAGGGCCAACCTATGAGAAATACATAGCTCCCTATAAATCTGACGCTGACCTGATCATACCTAATATTACTCATTTTGATAGTGCTCTTGAGGTTATCACATCTTTTATAAAGAATAAGATAAATGGCTAATAAATTTGCAGTTATCGGACTCGGTCAGTTCGGAACCAGTATTGCACGTACATTGGCGGGCAGAGGTGCTGAAGTAATGGCTATTGATATAGATCTGGATAAAGTAGAGAATATCAAGGATGAAGTTGCTTATGCAGTGTCTCTAGATTCAACGGATATTAAAGCCCTTAAAGCTCAGAATGTTCAGGAAATGGATGCCGTTGTGGTTGCTATTGGTGAGAATTTTGAAGGATTGTTATTGACTACAGTATTATTATTGGAGTTAAATGTTAATCGTCTTATTGCCAGGGCTGCAAACAAACAACAGCACATGATTCTTGAAAAAATGGGAGTAAATGAGATACTTTCTCCTGAAGAAACTGTTGGTCGAACAGTTGCTGAAACATTATTGCACCCTAACTGGCAAAGTTATCTTTCTCTTCCTGATGATTATGAGATAGTAGAATTAAAAGCTCCGGCAAGGATTGTTAACGAGTCTGTTGGTAATCTCGGACTACGTGAAAAATTCAATCTTAACCTTATTACAATCAAAAGAGTATACGAAGAAGAGCGTAATGGAGAGAAGGTTAAGGTAGAACATATCATTGGAGTACCAAAGAAAGAAACGGTTATTTACGAAACAGACATTATTATTCTGTTAGGAAAGGAAAAAGATGTGAATCGTTTCGAAGAAGTAAATAAATAAAAACTTTTCTTGAAGAATTAATTAATTAGGGTAATTTTGCGGGGCGTGAATGTGAGGAGTAACCATATTAAAAATTTGCCGATTATTCTTTTTTCGGTCTTTCTAAGTCTGACAGTATTGTCAGGGAAGATGGTTCAGTATGTTGTTCCGACAACAATTGAAGTAAGAAAAGAATTAATTTCAGAGCATCAGGATAATTCTGATGAAGGTGAGAATGATCAGGATACTCATCAAACATTCATATACGAATCTCAGGCCTTACCTGGCCATATTTCAGTTTCTCTTCCTCAAATTTTTATTAAACAGGATACATTTTCATTTGTATTCGAGAATATTGACTGGAAACCTGTAATCTCTATTACAGAGAATTACGGCGAATTATACTTTAAAATATTATTCAACAGAATAATTTCGCCTAACGCACCCTAAGAACACTTCGATCTTCAAGCGGATAAATTCATATCCGTTTCAATTCAATTAATTTTATTAAACTCAATTTTTAAATTTTATAAACTCATAAGATTATGCGTAATAAGGGATTTATAATCTTCTTAACGGTATTGATATCCCTGCTATGTGTTTACTATTTGTCTTTCACAGTAGTAAGTACTCAGGTTAAGAAACATGCTCAGGAATTTGCATCCAGAGCTGATGGGACAGTAGATTTTGCTAAGCAGGATCGTTACCTAGATTCAATAGCAGACGAAACAGTGTACAATTTAGGTGTTAAAAAATACACTTATAGAGAAGTACAGGATTATACACTAAACCTTGGACTTGACCTTCAGGGTGGTATGCACGTAACATTGGCAATAAGCCCGGTTGAAATTATCAAGTCAATGGCAGTTGACCCGGAAGAGCCTGCTGTTAACATTGCAATTGAAAAAGCTGGTAAAATACAAAAAGAGACTGGCGATAACTTCGTAAATGCATTCTATGAAGCCTTTAAAGAAGATAATCCAAATACTAAACTAGCGGATATCTTTGCTTCTGTTTCAAATAAAGATAGAAACATTGACTTTAACTCTACAGACGAACAGGTAATTGAAGCAATCGACAAAGAAGTTAGTGATGCAATCGTTAGAGCGGAAGAAATTCTTAAGAAACGTCTTGACAGATTTGGAACTACTCAACCAAACATTCAGAGAGTTGCTGGTACTGAGAGAATTCAAATAGAGCTTCCTGGTGTTCAAAACAAGGAAAGAGTAAGAAACATTGTTTCTGGTGTTGCCAAATTAGAGTTTTGGGAAGTATATGAATTCGGTGAAATTTCACAAGGATTCAATGTTGTTGATCAGGTTTTAAGAGCTGAGCAAAAAGATAAAGGAGAAGTTAAAGAAGAAACTGAAGATCTAGCTGCTTTAACTGAGTCTTCTGCTGATTCTACTGCTGTAGAAAATGCTACTGAAGACGATTCAACTGTTTCTTCATTAGAAGAGGAATTAGCGTCTGAAGATTCAACTGATTCACTTTCTCAGAGCGCAACTTCTCCACTTGCAGAATTGCTTACTATTGTTCCTGATTCAAGAAACAGAAACAGAGCATATATGTATGTTGAAATTGAAGACACTTCAAAAGTAAACGCAGTATTAAGAAAACCAGAAGTTAAAATTGCTTTCCCTGGTGATGTTCAATTCGCATGGAGTACAGAAATTGCTGAATTCGAAGATGGAAGCAAGCAGTTAGAGTTAATTGCACTACAATTAGGTAGAAGAAAAATGCCTAAACTTACAGGTGAGGCAATTGAAAATGCAACTCAAACTCTAAATGAGCGTCAGGCACCTGCAGTTAGTATGTCAATGAACCCTGAAGGAGCTAGAATCTGGAGAGAAATGACAGGAAACAATGTCAACAGAAGAATTGCTATTGTTCTTGATGGTTTTGTACTTTCTGCTCCAAATGTAACTCAGGAGATTTCTGGTGGTCAGTCTAGTATTTCTGGTAATTTCCAGATTGAAGAGGCTGCTGACCTTGCAAATATGCTTAAGGCTGGTGCACTTCCTGCTCCGGTAAAAATTGTTGAAGAAGCTATCATCGGACCAACTCTTGGTAAGAAAGCTCAGAACCAAGGATTGATCTCAATTTTCGTAGGTTTAGGTCTGGTACTTGTATTTGTTGTAATGTATTATGCTAAAGGTGGTCTTGTGGCTAACCTGGCATTGATATTTAACATATTCTTTGTAATTGGTATTCTGGCACAGCTTAATGCTGCGTTGACTCTTCCTGGTATTGCTGGTATCGTACTTACTATTGGTATGGCGATTGATGCAAACGTACTTATCTTTGAGCGTATTAGAGAAGAACTTAGAAATGGAGTTCCATTATTAAAAGCAATTGACAATGGATACAGTAAAGCATGGAGCTCAATTGTTGATGCTAACGTAACTACATTTATCATTGGTGTTGTTCTTTATGTAATTGGAACAGGTCCTGTAAAAGGATTTGCTATTACCCTAATCATTGGTATTATTTCATCATTCTTCTCAGCTGTATTTATTTCAAGAGTAATTATCGAGAAGATTGCTAACAAGCACAATGAGAAGAGTATGACTTTCAGTACTCCGTTCTCTAAGAATTTGTTTACAAACTTTAGCATTGATTTCTTAGGAAAGAGAAAGACTGCATATATCATTTCTGCAGTTGTAATTGTGATTGGACTTGGTGTTGTATTTACAAATGGATTAAACTACGGTGTTGATTTCACTGGTGGACGTTCTTATGTAGTCGCTTTTGAGCAACCGGCAACTCCATCAGAACTTAAGACTGAATTAATGGGTAAGTTTGAAGGTAACTCAACAGAAGTTAAGCTTTACGATGCTAACAATGTTGTTAAGGTTACTACTTCTTATATGATCGATGATGAGTCTCTTGAGGCAGATCAAAAAGTTGAAAAAACACTTATTGATGGAATCTCGGAAATCACCGGATTAACTTATAAAGAAAATGCACAGCAGGTAGATGGAGAGTCTTTCACTATC
Organism: Marinigracilibium pacificum; assembly: GCF_012926615.1. GTDB lineage: Bacteria > Bacteroidota > Bacteroidia > Cytophagales > Cyclobacteriaceae > Mangrovivirga > Mangrovivirga pacifica. The sequence goes on from NZ_JABBNU010000002.1 coordinate 196,683, forward strand.
ATGTCTTCAAGTAAAGTTGCGTCTTCAATAGCTGAGGATATTAAAAATACTTCGTGGGAATCTGCAATTCTATCTTTAGTATTAATCTTCCTTTATATTCTTGTAAGATTTAGAAGATGGCAATTCTCAGCTGGTGCTGTTGTAGCATTGTTCCACGATACATTGATGGTACTTTCTGCATTTGCAATTGCTGGGTTATTCGGATTTAAATTTGAAATTGATCAGGTATTCGTTGCTGCAATTTTGACGATTATCGGTTATTCAATAAACGATACTGTGGTTGTTTTTGACAGAATCCGTGAGTCATTAGGAATGAAATCATCAAAAGATTTAACTACTAATGTTAATTTGGCTATCAACGATACGTTAAGCCGTACTTTAATGACTTCAATGACTACTTTATTGGTAGTAATTGTGTTATTAGTATTTGGTGGTGAAGTATTAAGAGGATTTAGCTTTGCTTTATTTATTGGAATTCTGGTAGGTACTTACTCATCAGTTTTCGTTGCAACTCCAGTTGCGGTTGATCTTAGCAAAGAAGATAAATAATTGAAAATAGTAATTAAGCAAGCGAACACATAAATGTTCATAGAGACCGGCAACCGCCGGTCTTTTTTTTATTCCGGATAACTAATTTTCAACTCTCTCGTTTTAGAAAAATTCAGGTAATTATTTTTAGTCAAATGATTGTTTATAAATGATTGTTTGATACGGTTGTTGATTTTTTTTAATAAATTATAATATATCCGGTTTAGATGCTATCAAGTATAATAGTTGATGATGAATCACGGAGCAGAGAAAGTCTCCAGATTTTGCTTACAGATTTCTGTGAAGGAGTAGAAGTTGTCTCTCTATGTCAAAATGTTAAAGAAGGAATTGAAGCAATTGAACTACATGATCCGGATATTGTATTTCTGGATATTCAAATGCAGAGAGAAACTGGTTTTGATTTACTAGCCTCTTTTAAGGAAATTAATTTTGAAATCATTTTTACAACTGCCTATTCAGATTACGCAATAAAAGCATTTCAATTTTGTGCATTGGATTATCTGCTTAAACCAATAGATGTTCAAGATCTACAAAATGCCATAACTAAGGTAAAAGCTAAACAAAATAAGGATGTTGATAAACGTCTTGAAATATTGCTTCAAAACCTTAAGCACCATTCAACGAAACTTAATAAGATTGCCTTACCATGTAACGATGGACTGATTTTTATAGAAATTAGTGATATTTTATATTGTGAAGCATCAAGTAATTATACCAAAATCTATACAATTGAAGGTAAGAACTTTCTTGTGAGCAAAACCTTGAAAGAGTACGAAAACATGCTTGGGGATCACAACTTTTTTCGTATTCACCATACCCATTTAGTGAACCTTAATTTTATTCAAAAATATGTAAGGGGTGAAGGAGGTCATGTTGTAATGAATGATGGCACTATCCTAAATGTTTCTAAACGTAAAAAAGAGGGATTTATACGTAAGCTTGGGTATTTATGATAAAATCTCAATGTTAATAAATCGTTAAAGCTTTCCTTTTTTTCTATTAATATTCATTTCAATTTAAAAAGGTTTTCCCACCTACTCATTTTGTACTGCCACTTACTAACTGGAGTTATATATCAAGTTAATGAATTGTGAACTTCGGGTAAAGAAGCAAAAAGTGGTTCATTATGAATTTGAGGAAATTATTTTTTAGTCTATTATTGATTGGCGCGGCATGTCCGAAAATTTTTAGCCAGAAACTAAATAAAGATACTTATGGGAAAGGCCATAATATCGTTGCTAACGATTCATCATTTGCATTGAATTTCGAAGCAAGGTTTCAAAGTTTATACGTAGGTGTTCAAAATAGAGATCAAAACACATATTCTGATCAATTCTTAATCAGAAGAGCTCGATTAAAGTTTAAAGGGTTTGTATATAACCCAAGACTAACTTATAAGTTTGAGCTTGCTTTATCAAACAGAGATATTCGCTCAGGAGGTATACCTCAAAGTGGTAATACAGCAAATATTGTATTGGATGCTGTTGTGAAATATAAGCTCACTAAAAATCTTGAGATTTGGGCAGGTCAAACTAAACTTCCTGGAAATATCGAACGTGTAATTTCTTCCGGAGCATTACAATTAGTAGACCGTAGTAACTTGAACTCAAAGTTTAACATTGATCGTGATGCAGGTGTTCAACTACGATATCAAAATGATTATTTGCGTGTTAAAACAGCAATATCATCTGGTGAAGGGCGAAATATGACAGTGTCTAATGTTGGAGGATACGATTATACTACCCGTGTTGAATGGTTGCCATTCGGGAATTTTTCTGGTAAGGGAGATTATTTTGGAGCGGATTTGAAGCGTGAGGATAGTCCAAAACTAATGCTAGGTTTTACCTACGATTATAATGATGGAGCAACAAGAGAAAAGGGTCAGACCGGGGCCTTCCTTTCACAAAAAAGAGACTTAAAGACAGTTTTTCTAGATGCACATTTGAAGTATAAAGGATTCTCGTCAATGATAGAATATGCTAAAAAAGAAGCTGTGAACTCTCCAGTAGTTATGGAAGAAAATGGAGATGTAATGGAGGCTTTTTATGTTGGCAATGGCTTCAATGCTCAAATGGGATACCTGTTTAAAAATAACTTTGAAATAGCCGGACGCTACACTGAAGTTAATCCAAATGAAGAAACCCAAAAGAATAAAAATCAACAATATACGGTAGGTCTGTCAAAGTATATAGTGGGGCATAAGTTAAAAGTACAGACAGATTTTTCATACATAAAAGAAGAGAGTAAATCTGATTTGCTGCAGTATAGATTTCAGTTTGAGCTTACTCTTTAATACCTGACCATTTAATTTAAGAAGATGAATTTGAATGTAGTTCAATTTAAGAATATCAAAAGTAAGCTGTTAGTTGCTTTTGGTACAGTTCTCTTATTATCAAGTTTCCTTGCTGGATGGGGATATATCTCAATCAATAAGATTTTGGAAATAAGAGAGGTTAAGGAGCAGTTTATGACAATTAATGAGAATGTTCTAAAAATGCGTAAAGCAGAAAAAGACTTTCTTATGCGAGAAATTGTAAGCACTGATTTCATGAAAACTCATGAAAGTAAGTATATCACGACGATAGATAAGCTGACTTTAGTTCAGGATTCTATTATTAATGTTTTATTGAATAGTGATTGGTCTGAAGAGCTTGAAATAGAAGATCAATTAAAAGAGTTATCTGGTAATATTAATGGCTATCATGATACTTTCAATAAGATTAAAGATGCATATATCACCCGAGGGTTTAAAAATTACGGAAATGAAGGTGCTTTACGTGAAGCTATTCACTCGGTAGAAGAGTCTGAGGGAAATATTAATATGGTTCGATTACTTACTTTGAGACGTAAGGAAAAGGATTATATGCTACGAAAGGACTTGAAGTATGTCACAGAATTTGATGAGGAAATAGCAGCTTTCAAGAATGAGTTAGGTAATTCTGCTTTCAACAGAGGATTAAAAGGGAAGCTGGATATTTATGAGTCTAAGTTCCATGAACTTGTAAATATTGAGAAAGAGATCGGGCTTGATGAAAAGAGCGGGTTAATGGGGGTTATGCGTGGAAATATTCACCAAATAGAACCTGCTGTTGCATCTTTATTAGACAAGGTAGACGAGCAAACGGATGCTATTACATTTAATACAATAGTTACTTTTATTATCGTATTTATTGTACAGTTAGTGATTGGAATGTTGCTTGCAATGGTTTTTTCAAAGAGCCTTACTAATAATGTGTTACGCATCCGGGAAGCAGCTGTGAAGCTTGGTGAAGGTATTATTCCTGAAAAATTGGTGATAACAACAAAGGATGAATTAGCAGATACTCAACATTCGGTTAATGAAATGATCGATAGTCTGAAGGATAGTATTGATGTTGCTAACCTTGTGGCGAAGGGCAAACTTTATAGTGCAAAATCTGAGGCTGCTACTAAACTTAAAGATGGAGAGCTTGATAACGCATTAAAAAACATGATCAGTAAGCTTACTGAGATTGTAAATAATATTACCCAGGGTGCTGATGAAATTAGATTAGGTTCATCAGAAATTAGTAAGAGTTCATTAGTAGTTGCAGAAGGAGCAACTCAGCAAGCAAGTTCTCTTGAAGAGATTTCGACTTCAGTTGAGCAGATGGTAAGTAATATTAACCAGAATGCTGAAAATGCTTTTCAGGCAGAAAATATCACTAAGGAGGCTGCTGAGAAAATGGAAAGTGTTAAAGGAGCTACTGAATCTACATTTAACTCCATAAAAGAGATTACCGAGAAGATTAATGTTATCAATGAAATTGCTGATAAGACTAATTTGCTTGCAATTAACGCAGCTGTAGAAGCAGCCAGAGCCGGAGAGCATGGCAAAGGTTTTGCAGTTGTAGCAAGTGAGGTTAGAAAGCTAGCAGAAAGAAGTCAATTGTCGGCTGAAAGTATTATTGAACTTTCAAAAGCTTGTATAAAAGAGGCGAAGGTATCCAGTGAGTTACTCGAAAATTTATCTCCTGATGTATTAAAGTCCTTTGATTTAGTAAGAGAGATAAGTTCATCAAGTGCTGAGCAACGTTCTGGTGCTGAGCAGATAAACGTGGCATTGTCTCAGCTTAATCAGGTAACCCAGCAGAATGCATCAAGTTCAGAGGAACTATCATCTGCTTCAAATAATTTCAATACTCAGGCAGAGCAATTAATGAAGACAGTTTCATTTTTTAAGCTTAATAAGACTGAAGAAGTTAAGTCAAACAAGTCTCAAATCATCCATCAGATTGAGCTTTTAAGATCCATACTAGGAGAGCAGGAGGAACAGGTTAACTCATTTGATAATGGAGAAGGTGAGGAAGAAGATCAAATAGAAAAGTCAATAGTTAAAAAAGGGGTGTCGATAAATCTTGATCTGACAAGTGATGATGATCAAGACGGAATTCAGTTGGAGAATTTCGATATTGATGATGACTCAGATGATGACTCAATATTTGGTAATGCTGAGGATACAGGTAAAAACGGTAAGCCGACTAGCCATGGAAAGTAATATGCATTTGTTGTTGTTCGCAACCCAGAAAGAACTTTTTGGGTTGAATGTAGAGCATGTAAATAGAGTTGTTAACCTGGAACAAATGATTAAGATCCCAAAAGCACCAACCTTTGTTGTTGGTGCTATTAATCTGGAAGGTAGGGTGATACCAATAGTAGACCTTGCACAAAAGATAGAACTAGGGAGTACCGATATCAAGCCAGAGACAAAGGTTATCATCCTTGAAATAAGCAGAGATGACGAAATCATTGAGATTGGTGTTTTGATTGATGAAATCCTTGATGTTATTCCAATAGATGAAAAGGATCTTTCAGCACCCCCATTAGATAATATGGGGTTTGATACTGATACACTGGATGGAATGTATAAAACCGATGATAAGTTTTATATGATCATTGGTGTATCGAAACTTTTTAGAAATGAGATTGATTTCGCCGCTTAATTAGGGAGTTATGAAAAATATAGTTGTTGCCGAAGATTTTAATGTATCAAGAAAGATAATATGCAGTGTTCTTTCTAAAGAAGGTCATACAGTAATGGAAGCTGCTAATGGTAAAGAAGCCGCATCATTATTCGATGGTCGCAATATTGATATGCTGATTACTGATTTTAATATGCCAGAAATGACAGGGGGTGAATTGATTCAGCAGGTTAGAGCAAATAATAAGTATGCTTACATGCCTATTTTATTACTAACAACAGAGGTTAATGAAGATAAATTAAAGATTGCTCTTAACGAAAATATTACAGCTTGGATTAAAAAGCCTTTTCAAACTGATGAATTCTTGAAAATTGTTAAAAAAGCCTTGAGATAGAATGGATTTTAAACAGGAATATATCGAGGAAGTTAAAGAGATCTTAAAAAATCTCGAAAAATCCATTATGGAATTGGATAAAAATCCTGACAACCCTGAAGAAGTAGATAATGTATATCGCTATCTACATACAGTAAAGGGAAGTGCCGGGATGTTTGATTTTACTATGATGGAGAAGCTGACCCATGAGCTTGAATTTATTTATTCGGATGTCAGGGATGGCGTTCGGTTATTGGATGAAACCATATTAGATCTGACACTACATGCGATCGACATTTTATACGATCTTTTAAATGGAGATTCAGGAAATGGTGGTGCTGAACAATTAATCGAAACTGTTATTAATTATCGTGGTGGTTCAATTAATGACACTGAAAATAAACCTGCCTCAAATATAAAAGTTTCCAAAAAACAGCAGGCTTTCTCGGTATTTTTCCGACCAACTAATAATCTGTTAAAAAGGGGAATTAATATTAGCGGTATTCTGGAAGACCTTTATGAAATCGATGCTCATCATTTGATTATCCATAATGAAGTAATTCCACTTCAAAAACAGTTAGAAGAAAAAAATATTGTTTCATGGTTTGAGATTTTGGCTGTTTCAGGAAATGGAACTGAAGCTATCGATGATGCATTTTTATTGTTGAGTGCCAATGATTATAAGGTTCTTCCCTTAATTACTGAAGAGGATTTTCAAACCACAGAATACTCCTCTGAAATCGAATTAAGCCAAGATGAAATAAATCAAAGGATTTCTATTTTTAAGGAATTGGGTTTTGATTTTGCAGTTCAAGAAAAGGTTGAAATCACTCCGAATGTTAAAGATGTAGTTGCTGAGGTAAGCGCCAGTGCTGATACTGATGATGTCGCAATAAAAAGTAGTTCTAAAAATTCTAAAAAGAACTATCATGTAAACGTAGCAACAAATAAGCTAGACGGGTTAATCAATATAGTTAGTGAATTGGTGACATTTCGATCTGAGATGGCTCACTTACTTCAAGATCAGCAGGATAATAGAATTGTAGAAGCGGTAGAAAAGCTGGAGTATTTGACTTTGAGATTAAGAGACTCAGCATTTAATATAAGGCTGGTTCCGATTAATATTTTAAACGTTAAACTTCAACGACTAATTCGTTCAACCTCAAAAGAGCTTAACAAGGAGGTTGAATTTATTACTGAAGGATTAGTTACCGAGTTAGATCGAAGTATAATAAATGCATTAGAAGCTCCTTTGATGCATATTATTCGAAACTCATTGGATCACGGTATCGAATCTCCTGAAGAAAGAGAGATCAGGAATAAGCCAAAAAAGGGCTTGTTGAAACTATATTCATACAACAGTGGCGATCATGTTTTCATTCAAATCCAAGATGATGGAAATGGAATTGATTTTAACAAAATCAAGAAGAAAGGCATAGAAAAAGGATTGTTGAATCCATCACAAAAGTATTCAGAAAAGGATCTGATTAACATCATGATGTCACCGGGATTTTCCACAGCTGATGAAATCACTAAAGTGAGTGGAAGAGGTGTTGGAATGGATGTTGTCAGAAAAGAGATTAATGCTCTGCGGGGAGAGATTGATATCAGCACCGAAGATGGTTTAGGTACAATTATAACTCTGAGACTTCCCCTTACATTAACAATACTTGATACTCTGGTTGTAAAGGTGGCGAGTCAAAAATACCTAATTCCGATAAATGAAATCGAACATTGTTATGAAGTCTATCACAGTGATTTATTTAGCAAAAAGAGCAGGCAGCTTAATTATGAAGGGCAACTAATTCCATTTGTTTCTTTAAGAGAATTTTTTGGTCATAATGAATTCCCGGAAAAAGAAATTGTTGTTGTTGTAAATAAAAATGATAGCAAGATCGCCCTGATTGTTGATAAGATTGAGGGGCAATATCAAACCGTTTACAAACCTCTTAATGAGTTGCTACAATCAATTGATTGCTTCTCGGGAGCATCAATTTTGGGAGATGGCAGTACTGCGCTAATACTAAATGCATTAAAACTTAAAAACTAAAACACGATGCTGCATCAGATATTGTTGGTTGATGATATGCGCGCCATTTATACGGCAATTAGTAAAACATTGTCTGAACGCGGATGTGAAATTGATTATTGTGCAACAGGAAAGGAAGGAATTGAGGTAGCAAATAAAAAACAGTATGATTTGATTATTTTGGATGTGCATCTTCCTGATATCAGTGGTATTGATATTTGCGCATGTCTCAAAAGGTCTGAAAAGTATAAGTTAAGACCAATTCTTTTACTAACATCAGATGCAAGAAAGCTGGAAATAGGTTTAAAAGCAGGTGCTTCGGATTATATATTAAAGCCATTTAATGAAGTCGAGCTGATAGCTAGAATATTTACCCAATTAAATATTAGTAAAGAACATTTAAAGTCTGTTACAGCAAATAAGGAATTAACTAAAAGTCTTTCAAAGGAAAAGATTAGGTTTAAAGATGCTCAGACAGAGCTTCATAGATATTTTTATCAGACTGCACATCGATTAAGGTCTCCTTTAACAACAATGGAAGGGTTATTGAAACTGCTGGAAATGGAGTATCCTGATGTTGCAAGTAATGAATATGTCATTTTAATTAAAGAAAACCTTAGGAAGCTTTATTATGTGAATCAGCAGGTAGCTCATATTGGTGAATTAAAGTCTCATGAACTTTCCAAAGTAACCTTTAAGCTTGCAGTTTGCATGGATAATTTTATTTGTGAGTACTACAAAAGAAGTGACTTTGAAATAAACATTGAAGAGAATCTTGTCTTGAATACTGATCCTTTTATTTTTAAACAGGCTTTAAAGCCACTTATTGATAATGCTGTATTTTATTCCAAATCAGTAAATTATTCAGGCAGGGTATTAATAGGCGCTGAATTTGAGCAAGGGAATTGTTTTCTTATTATTTATGATAATGGTCCCGGAATTTCCAAGACTCATTTAAATAGAATATTTGATCTTTTCTTTGTAGGAAGCCCGGATTCACTTGGGAATGGTTTGGGGTTGTTTATAAGCAAGCTTGCACTCGAACGAATCGGAGCCGCTATTACATTGGAAAGTGAGGAAAAGAAGTATACCAAAGTAAAAATAAATATAACCAGTCTGGTTTCAAGTCAATTTGTTAACCTGAATGTTTCAAAATCTATTAATCAAAAAGAATGGAGGTAACTAATTCAAGAGATATTAGTCAAGAGCAGTTTGATAAGATTTCAGCTTATTTACAAAATAAGTATGGGTTGTATTTTAAGCAGGAAAAAAGGACAATGTTTCAATCCAGATTAATTAAAAGACTTAATAATTTAAAGATTGATTCATTTGGTGAGTATCTGGATTATATTTTCAATAAAGATAAGGATGAATACACTTTTTTTCTTGATTTGGTAACTACACATAAAACTTCCTTTTTTAGGGAAGAATATCAATTTGATTTTCTTAAAGAACAGTTGTCAGTTAATGATAAATTAAATAAGAAATTATTGAAAGTTTGGAGTGCAGGGTGCTCAACTGGTGAGGAAGTTTATACTCTGTCAATTTTGTTGAATGAGTATAAAAAAGATAACCCAAGGTTTGATTTTCAGATATTAGGGACAGATATTTCATTGTTGTCTTTAAAGAAAGCTTCACAAGGAATATATAAGCAAAACGAAATCACCGACCTGCCACCTTATTTTTTAGAGAGTTATTTTAAAGAAATTAATTCCGGGGATTCAACGGTTTATAAGTTTTCTAATCAGGAAATCAAAAACAAGATAAAACTGGGAGTATTAAACCTTAATCGTGCCTCTTATAATCTTAAAGGTACTTTTGATGTTATTTTTTGCAGGAACGTCATAATATATTTTAATGCAGAAACACAACGGAAGGTGTTGTCAAGACTTCTTGAAAAGCTAAACCCGGGGGGATTTTTATTTTTAGGACATTCAGAAACAGCTATTGGAGCATCTCTTCCTATTAAAAGTATTCGTCCGACTATTTACCAAAAATTGTAGCCATGATTAAGGTGTTAATTGTTGATGATTCGGCTTTGGTTAGGCAATCATTTAAGGCCATTCTTGAAAGTGATCCACAGATTGAAGTAGTAGCAACTGCTAGTGATCCGTATATCGCAGTTCAAAAGATTCAAAAGAATACTCCTGATGTTATTACTCTTGATCTGGTAATGCCAAAAATGGATGGGCTAACTTTCTTGAGAAAGCTGATGAAGCAAGCTCCAATGCCAGTAGTTGTGATATCCAACCAAACTAATAAGGGAGCAGAAATAGCACTTAAGGCTCTTGAATATGGCGCAACAACAATAATGGCAAAGCCTAAAATTTCAACTGCTGATCAATTAATAGAAGCAAAGGTTGAATTGGTAGACCGTGTCAAAGCAGCATATTTTGCAGGAAAAAAAGGACGTTTTGCTACAGGACTAAAAAATTATATTCCAGACACATCGCAAAGGGTATTAAATAAGGAGTATTCGAATCAAACTGTCATAGCAATTGGGGCATCAACCGGCGGTACAGAGGCTATAAAGCAGGTTCTTTTGAAAATGCCAGTAAACTGTCCTCCTATATTGATTGTTCAACATATGCCTGAAAAATTCACCGCTAGTTTTGCCAGTAGGTTAGATCAAAGCTGTTCCATTGTTGTTAAAGAAGCAAAGCATAACGAACAGGTTAAGTCTGGTGTGGCTTATATAGCAAAAGGAGGTCACCATATGTCTTTAGTTAAATCAAGTAATAAACTGTTAATTAATATCTCGACAGGCGAGCTGGTAAACAGACACAGGCCTTCCGTTAATGTGTTATTTGATTCAGTGGCAAATGTTATAGGCAAGCATGCAGTTGGAGTGATATTAACAGGAATGGGCGATGATGGGGCTACCGGGCTTTTGAATATGAAGCAAAAAGGTGCATATACAATTGCTCAAGATGAAAAAACATCTGTAGTTTTTGGAATGCCTTTAAGAGCAATTGAAAATGATGCCGTTGAAAAAATTTTACCTTTAGAAGAGATTAGTGATGGCATATACAATTATTTAAGTAAATAATTCCTTTTAATGGGTATAATATGTAGTTTAATTATATGCTGTTAAAATGGCTTAAGCGATTATCAGAAATCGGTATTGTCGATGGTCTGGAATATGTTGATAAAAGATCAATAGCCGTATCTAATAATGTATCTACTGCTCTTATTTTAATATCGATATTATTTTTGATATCAAATCCCCTAAATTATGGTATCACTGTTTCGTATAATACGATAATTACCATTGGGGTTCTGTGTGTTCCCTACGCTTTAAATTATCTTAGAAACTATACTCTCGCTAAATTTTTCATTTCCTGGACGCCACCTCTTCTTTTTCTACTTCAAATGGTGAGTTTTATGAAAACCCTTGAAGTAATTCCGGATTCATTATTTACTGGAAGTCGGTTTTTTATAGTAGCATTTGGTTGTATTCCATATTTTCTTTTCAGAATTAATCCTCCATATAAACTAATAATAAGTGTCATTCCCTATTTGTTAGTGTTAATGTTTATGGATGAGATATTTGAATTTTTTGATGTTTCAATGACTCATCCGGCTAGTGCAGATATAGCTTATCATTCGGTTTCTAAATTAGCCGTCTTTTCTTATTTATTTGTTAGTGGAATATGCATATCTCTAAAATATATTATTCAAAGTGGAGATAAATATAACCTTAAGCTGATAAGTGAATTGGAGGTTAAAAATAAAGTGATTGCTGATCAAGCGAAAAAAGATCTGGCTATTGTAAACCAAAAATTGCAAAAGTCACTTACAGAAGTTAAAAACAGGGAATATATGCTTAATGAATCTCAGCGAGTTGCAAATATCGGAAGCTGGGAATTGAACAAGGAAGGTGTATTTACCTTTTGGTCAGATGAAATGTATGATATTTTCGGGCTTAATCCAGACTTACCTGCCAATGAAATTAATCTGAAAGAATTAGTTGGAAATGAAAATAGCCTTAAACTTCAAAAAATTAATGAATTGCTGATTTCTAATCCATATGAAAAAAGTTATGAGACTACAGTATTGATTGAAACTTCATTCGGATATAAAAAGTGGGTAAGTTTTATTTCATCAGCTTTTTTAGAAGAGGATGGTGTTTATGGTTTTCGTGGAATTTGTCATGATGTAACTAAAGCAAAAGAGTCTGAGTTACTGTTGAAGTCAAGTAATCAAAAGTATAAAAACTTATTTGAGCAAGCATATTATTCAATTCTCCTTATTAATTCAGAAGGAATCATACTGGATGCAAATCAAAGTTTTTGTGACCTGATTGAATCAAAGAGAAGTTTAATTTTATTGAAAAAAACCAGTGAATTAATTGAGTTTATTGATCCATTCATTGTTGAGCTTAAAAAGCTTAATACAAACGAAATTTATGAGCTTCAGGGTATTGTGGAAACACAATCTGGTGAGGAAAAAATTGTTGAGGTAAATATTAAAGGTCATGGCGAAAATCTGCATATGGTTGTAATTAGGGATGTTACCAAACTTCGTCTTGCAGAAGAACAATTAAGACAAAGTGAATCTCTTTTTAGAACTTCATTTGAATCTTCTGCTCTGGGGATGGCCATGTTCGACCTTGAAGGAAATTATTTTGATGTAAATGTCAAGTTTAGTGAAATTACCGGGTACACAAAAGCTGAGGTCCTTCAGCTTAATTTCATTGATATAATATTTAAAGAAGATAGGGGATTTGACCTGGAAAATTTTGAATCTTCATTGGAAGGGAACAAGGATTATTATAAAGTCGAGAAAAGGCTGATTCATAAAACAGGAGCTATAGTTTGGGTAAATGTTACTGTTTCATTAATAAAAACTGAAGATGATAAACCTCTGCACTTTGTTTCTCAGGTTGAAGATATTACTGATAGGAAATATGCAGAATTAGAATTAATTGAGGCAGAGACCAAATTCCGGACTTTGGTAGAAAAGTCTATGGTTGGAGTCTATATAGTTAAGGATGGTAAATTTGTTTATGTTAATCAGGCCTTTGCTACTATACTTGGGTATTCCACTGAAGAACTAACTGAAATAAATTATATAGATAGTATTGTCCATCCTGATAGTAAAACCGAAGTTATTCAAAATATGGCCTCACGTCTAGAGGGAGAAGTAGACTCTATGAGATATGAAATCAAAGGAATTCATAAGAATGGAAGTATAGTTTGGGTTGAAGTTTTTGGAAGCAAAATAGTATATCAAGGCAGTGATTCTATAATTGGGACTTTAATTGATATTACCGATCGTAAATTACATGAATCTGAGCAGCAATTGTTTAAATCGGTGGTTGGGTCAATTGATGAGGCAATTATATCGATTTCATCTCGAGGTGTAATAAATAGTTGGAATAGGGGGGCTTATAGAATCTTTGGAATTAAAAGGAAGGATGCAAACAGTAATCATTTAAGTAAAATTTTTAATGAGTTTGATTTAGATATAGATCAATTAGTCAAAACAACTTTAAATGAAGATCAAGCAATAGAAAATATTGAAAAGCCAATACATGTTAATGGTGAAAATAAAATAATTACACTTTCGATTTATCCTTTAGAAGTTGGAGATGTAGATGAAAAGGGAGCTGTTGTTATTGCCAGAGATATTACATTTAGTGTACAGGCTCAAAGAGCTCTTATAGAAAGTGAATTAAAGTATCGAACGCTGGTAGAACAAGCACCCGAAGCCTTGGTGATGTATGATTTGGAAAAGAAGGTTTTTGTTGAAGTAAGCAAGAGTGCGGAGGAAATGTTTGTTTATTCAAGAGAAGAGCTTCTTACAATGAGTCCTGTTGATTTAAGTTCGAATTTTCAGGCTACAAGTGATGACTCAAATTCAAAACTTTTATCCTATTATGAAAATGCATACGAGATTGGAAGGCAATCATTTAATTGGGTCTTCGTGGATTCTAAGGGGAAAGAAATTCCTTGTGAAGTTATCCTGGTAAAATTACCTTCTCAGGATAGAAGATTGGTTAGGGGTAGTATAATAGATATTAGTGAACGTATTCGTCGTGAACAGCAATTAGCAGAAGCAAATAAGAAAATCGGTGAGTTAAAATTAACAGCATTGAGGTCTGTTATGAGTCCGCATTTTATATTTAATGTTTTGAATTCTATTCAATATTTTATAGGTAAGAATGATCGCTTAAATGCAATAAATTATTTATCTACTTTTTCTAAGTTGATCAGAAGTATTCTTACACATTCGGTAGATAATAAGATTAGTCTTTCGGATGAAATTCAAATGTTGAAGAACTATGTGAATCTTGAAATGCTTCGATTCGAAAATCAGTTTGATTTTGAATTTGTCATTGATTCCAAACTGGATACAGATTCAATTGAAATACCTTCCCTGCTAATCCAGCCTTATGTTGAAAATGCAATTTTACATGGTTTGTATAATAAAATTGATAAGGGAAAGCTGATAATTGCAGTCGAAGAGAAAGGTGATGTTTTATATTTTACTATTGAAGATAACGGAATAGGCCGAGAGGCAGCTAAAGCCCTAAAAAGCAAAAATTTCCCCAAGCACCAATCTATGGGTTTAAAATTAACTGAAGAGAGACTAAGACTTATTAATGAGAATAAAAATATTTCTTTTTACTTGGAAGATCTTAAGGATAATGATGGAAACGCTTTGGGCACCAGAGTTGTAATCGGAATATTGGTCTAAAAAAACACTATACTAAACCCCGGTAAATAAACCGGGGTTTTCATAGTTTGAATTTTAAATCCTTTCTGCTAAAGGAGCTTTCCAATCTTTCATTTTTTCCAGGTCAGGTGCGTAAATTCGTAGAATAATATCCATCTCCAGATTTTCTCTATTTATCGGTAGCCAATTTTCTTCTGGTACACCTTCAGGTTTTTCTGCAGATATATATATGTCAATTCCACCTTCCTCATTGAGTTTCATGCCTGAATTTTCGCCAACGCTGTATTTTTTATGGTCATTTGGAATGAAAAAGCCGTTTTCCTTATCATATAATGTAAATGACCAGAATGCTTTTGCAGGAGGTAATTCTTCTTTGGATAGACTGATCTTGTAATCATTCATTGCATTTAATGATGATCCGTCTTTTGTTAGTACAGGAGGATATAGTGCCTCTTTTGCCGGCTGACCTATTGGCCCGACAACAGAAGGCATTAGTATGGCATCCAAACCGGCAGATCCTTTTAATAGAAACATCTTCTTTGATATTTCTTTAGACTTCACCGGGTCATTGAATACTGCAAAAGCTTCATCTTTAACTTTTAAAGAAACTTCTTTGAACTTTTTGCCATCGATTTTAGCAGTTGTTGCCGGATCATAATCCTTACCTGGTTCAACACCCAGTTTTTTATATCGGTCAAGAACTGCTTTGTCTAATTCGAAATTAGGGTCAAAAGTGGTGTGATTGAATACAAATTGCATTACTTCCAGAAGGTTATTTTCAAAAATGTCAGCATCAGTTTTTCCATAAGAAGGGAATTTTGTTTCAGGTGTTTTTACTGGATTTTTACCTTGATATTCAGAAAGTGAGAGCCCTCTGATCTCATGGATTTGTTCAGATATTTTTTTGAATTTTTCAGGTTCATTTGCATGAGGCATGACGCGTAATACTAGTGAGATAAAGTCTCCAGTCATTAAAAATTTTTCATCAATACCATCGATATCAATGCCATCATAATTTTTGGTTCTTTCAGTATAAAACAGGATTTTTGTAGGCTTTTTAAAATCTCCATCTACAGTAGATAATGGAATATTAACATAATGATCATACCCTGTAGCCATTAGAGAAACATATTTAGAATCTATTGCCGGAAACTCTATTATAATGGCATCTTGCCTAAGATCCAACATTCCTAACTGGTATAAGACATCATTATTTGGCCGGGCAATGAACCTTGCAGTATGATCAAGCAGGTTTGTGTTCTTAAATCCTTTGTTATAACCACGTGTGGTCATGCCTTCTTCAGCCAATGCCATTTTTTGATTTACATTATACATGGCGACATACTGATAAGATCGTTTTACAATGTCTTCAACTTCTTCATCAGATAATACAATGAAACCATTTTCATCTGTTTCGTAATTGACTTTGTTATTTTGTGATGAATTGCAACTGATTATTAAAGTAAACATCAATAAAAGCAAGGGTTTGATTAGAGTTTTCATAGTGCTGGTTTTTAAAGTATATCAAGATGATATGGTGATTATAAATTAGAACCTCTGTTTCTTAATATCTTTAATGAATTTAGTCAATACACCTAATCTTTCGGGTGATTTTGGTTGCACCAGGTAGTGTTTTTTATCATATAGCATTGTTTTTATTTATGGGTGAGAGGCTCCATATTTCTTTACAATAGAATTGTTTTATGGATAATTTTTATAGATTTTATCTATGTCAGTATAGTTATTATTGATTTGATCTATAGCGTGTTTTGGATGTATCATTGCATAAGAATTAACAACATGTAAAATCAATAATAGATGAAAAGAAATAGTTTTATTATTCTCTTTATAGCTTTTGTGGTAGCTATTACATCCTGCCAAAATGGTGATCCTGCTCAGGATGAGAGTTATACTGATGCTAAATCGGGTGCTACAAAAAAAAGTTTATCTAATGCGAAGGCAACAGGTAACTCAGAGTGGTGGCCAAATCAGTTGAATTTGAGTATTCTTCGCCAGAATTCTCAACTTTCTAATCCAATGGATGAGGAATTCAATTATATCGAGGCATTTAATAGTCTAGATTATGATTCCTTAAAGAGTGATATCCGAGCTGCACTGACAGATTCCAAAGACTGGTGGCCTGCAGATTGGGGGCATTATGGTGGATTATTTATCAGAATGGCATGGCATAGTGCAGGAACCTACCGATCTGCCGATGGTAGAGGTGGTTCTAGAGCCGGTCAACAGAGATTTGCCCCGATCAATAGCTGGCCTGATAATGCAAATCTTGATAAGGCTCGTCGACTATTATGGCCTGTTAAGCAAAAATATGGCAAGAAGATTTCATGGGCAGACCTAATGGTTCTTGCTGGTAATGTATCTCTGGAGGATATGGGCTTTGAGACATTTGGTTTTGCAGGAGGTCGTGAAGATGTTTGGGAACCGGAAATGGACGTTTATTGGGGTTCGGAGAAGAAATGGCTTGCTGATGAGCGTCGTGATGAGAATGACGACCTGGAGAAACCACTTGCCGCAGTACAAATGGGTTTGATTTATGTTAACCCTGAAGGACCAAATGGTGTGCCTGATCCATTACTCGCTGCCGAAGATATTCGCAGAACTTTTGGTCGAATGGGAATGAATGATGAAGAAACTGTTGCACTTATTGCAGGAGGACATACCTTAGGTAAAGCTCACGGTGCCGGCGATGCTTCAAATGTAGGACCTGAGCCTGAAGCCGCAGCTATTGAAGAACAAGGGTTTGGATGGAAAAACTCATATAAATCAGGTAAAGGTGGTGATGCAATCACTTCAGGTTTGGAGGGAGCATGGACATCAACACCAACAAGATGGAGCCATCTATATTTTTATAATCTTTTTGAGCATGAATGGGTTCTGACTAAGAGTCCTGCCGGTGCACATCAATGGGAACCAAAAGAAACAAAAATGATGGTGCCTGATGCTCATGATCCTAATAAAAAGCATAAACCAATGATGTTTACCACAGACTTGTCTTTAATCAAAGATCCAGGGTTTGAGAAAATATCAAGAAGATTTTATGAAAATCCGGAGCAATTTAATGATGCATTTGCAAGAGCCTGGTTTAAACTGACCCACAGAGATATGGGGCCAAAGGCAACTTATCTTGGACCTGAAGCACCAGCAGAAGATTTAATCTGGCAAGATCCAATTCCGGCTGTAGATCACCCACTTGTGAATAGTGCTGATATTGTAAGTCTTAAGAAAAAATTATTGAATTCAGGGTTGTCTATAAGTGAAATGGTTACGACAGCTTGGGCTTCAGCTTCAACATATAGAGGTTCTGATCGAAGAGGAGGTGCTAATGGTGCCAGAATAAGATTGGCACCACAGAAAGATTGGGAAGTTAATAACCCTGGGCAGTTGGCAAAGGTGTTAAAGGTTTATGAAGGAATTCAGAAGGAGTTTAATGAGAATAAAGGTTCGAAAAAAATCTCAATGGCTGATTTAATTGTTCTTGCAGGTGATGCGGCAATTGAGAAAGCTGCAGCTAATGCTGGCTACCCTGTAACTGTTCCATTTATACCGGGCCGTATGGATGCAACTCAGGAAATGACAGATGTAGAATCATTTAACTTGCTGGAACCAATGGCTGACGGTTTCAGAAACTATCTTAAAACAAAATATACTATTTCAACTGAAGAACTACTGATTGATAAAGCTCAACTTTTAACACTAACTGCACCTGAAATGACAGTGCTTGTTGGAGGTATGAGGGCTCTAAATGCTAATTATGATGGTTCTGAGCATGGGATATTTACAGAGTCTAATGATAAGTTGACAAATGAGTTTTTTGTCAACTTGCTTGATATGAGTACTGAGTGGAAGCCTAAAACTGAAGATAAAGAGCTGTTTGAAGGGTTTGACAGAAAAACTCAGCAATTGAAGTATACTGCTACAAGGGCAGACTTAATATTCGGGTCAAACTCTGAGCTTCGAGCGCTGGCAGAGGTTTACGCTAGTGATGATGCAAAGAAGAAATTTGTAGAAGACTTTGTAGCTGCCTGGGATAAAGTAATGAAGCTTGACAGATTTGACTTGATCTATCCTCAAAACTAATATTTGGTTTCTGGAATGTTTAAAAAAAAACCGGTCTTGAACAAGACCGGTTTTTTTATAGAGAATGACAACGAATATATAGCAGTGTATTTCGGTAATAATGCTATTTTTTTAGAATCCGGATTTTTGCTTTTTTATTATCTGCATCAATTCCGATTAAATAAACTCCGGAATTGCCCTGTATATTTAATCCTATGGTTTGTTGCTTTCTGAATTTTTCTCTGGTAATAAGTTTTCCTTCAATATTAAAAACAGTTATTTCAACTTCTTTGTAATAAGAACCCATGTCAATTGAGAAGTTTCCTTCTGTAGGGTTTGGATATACTATCAGGTCGGTGCCAAAATCATTTTCCAGAATGCCTAGCGGATTAACTTCAACACATGAAGTGGTGTCTTTACACCCATTTTCGGTTAGTTCGGCAGCATACATTCCTGAACTTTCAGGAGTGAAAGATTTATTTGTTTCATCAGGAATTATGGAATAATTATTACCGCAATCCAACCACTGGACAGTCGCATTATCATTATTTACAGTAATGGTTGAGCCATCCGTGGAAGTAGTTAAGTCAGTGACTTTATTTATGGTTAGGTTGAGAGTAACTAAAGAATCACATCCATTTGCAGCACCTCCTTCAATATTAAAAGTAGCGGTATTGTTACTTTCAGTATATGTATTACCATCTATCCATGTAAAAGAGTCACAAGCAGATTGAGTGTCAGTGCCCATCACCGGAGTATCCGTAACAGTTACCTCAATGGTAGAGCTGTTTGACGCCGGCGCAATGGCGTTGCCTTGTTGTGATGAAACTGTATAAGTTAGCGTATGGGTGCCGACCCCAGCTACGCTTGGATCAAAAGTGTTATTTGTGACACCAGGTCCGGAAAATGTACCACCGGTAGTACCTGTAGTAGTAAGTGTTACAGCATCAGCACAAATACTAAATGAAGTTTCTGGTATGGTAAAAGATGCGTTAGGTAAAATAACTATTTTCAATGGTAAGCTTATTTGATTATCATTTTGAGCGGCCGTAGGAATGTCGCAGGTTGAATTGTTAAGCGTTACATCAGCTTGTAATCCAACGATTATTGCAAACTGCCCGGCTTCTGTTGGTGTTCCCGAAATGCTGATGCAACCATTACCAGGCGAAGTATAAAAATCCTGGTCAGTTGTTGCTGACAAACCTGCCGGAAGTCCATCAAACATGAAATTATCAATGCGATCTACTATAATATTATACCCTGAAAGGCCCGGATCAAGTTCACCGGCATCAAAACAGGCAGTTGTGATATGAAATGATTCAAAATCTGAATATGCCTGATTTAGATTGCCATCTACAAATGATGAGTCACAAACGCCGCCATAAGGAGGTAATGTCGATAAACAATCTGTAGGGGTACATTGTGAATATCCTGATATAGAAAGTGAAAAGAATAAAAAGGCAGACAGGATAATTCCTTTACTAATTTTAGTGGTAGGTTTATTTTTCATCATGCCAATTGGTTTTAGTTAAAAGATTTTTAAACGGTTATTTTCCACTTTACCAACAGCATTTCATATTCAGATAACCTTATATAAAGATAACAGACTTCTCAAAATTTCAAAGTGTTTTTGAATATAAGTTTAAGATAATGAGTGGTTTAATTGAGGGTGTTGTAGTTATGATAGTGATGAACTTGTAGGCTGAACTTTTAATTATAATTTTTCAAAGTAAACATTAATAGTTCTGGGAGTATGGACCATCAAACCTGAGACCTCATTTTTATCATTTCTTATAAACTGAACATATATTCCCCCTGATTTAAATATATCTTGGGTTACTGGAGATAGGCGCACTTCTTCTAACCATCGATGAGTTACGGTTAATTGATCATCCTTAATTTCAAGTGAATAGCTGGATTCAATTTCATCACTCCAAAATTTGCCTTCAAATTCTGGTAAGTCTTGAAGTTTCGGACTCCATGGATCTACTTTTTGGTATGTAGTTACTCCCATATTATTTATTTCTAGGCTTGTTTTATTGTCTGTTGTTTGAAAATTAAATTTGCCTGACCATCCTTTAAGAGTATATGAGTTATCATCGATAGGTATTAATGGATCATTATTATATGTCGAAAGCTTACCTTCGCTTTCTTTAAATTCTATTGTTCTGTTTTTAGATGATGAAAGGTAGAGGCCAGCAAACTTTTCATTATTCTTTCCATTTTTCACAGTGGAAGTTTCATTTACGTCTTTTAAATGATCGGATAGAATGATATCTGCAATTTCCCAAACATCTACCATGCCTTGTCCACCGAAATTCGAAATAGTTATTATACCTAAATCATAATCAGGAAAATAACTGGCTTGTGTAGAAAATGCTTCATGTCCTCCGGTGTGATAGATTTGTTTAATACCCCGATATGTACTATTTCTAATTCCCAAGGCATATTCAGAATCATTGCCATCATTTAGAATAAATGATTTAAAAAAAAGTTCTTTTACCTGAGGACCTCCAATTTCAGCGGTTTTGTAGTTATTTATCCACTTAGTCAGATCTTCGAGGTTAGTGTAGATATCAGCAGCACCAAATATTGCCCTGTTGCTATGGTGGTTAAGGTAGCCTTTATTATAAATGTAAGAATAAGACTCTGCGGAATTATTTATTAATTCTCCAACATAACTTTCAATTTGGGTGTCATTCATGTTTAAAGGTTTCAGGATGTTTTCTTCTACCCAGACATCAGCAGGTGTGTTAGTGACATTTTCAAGAACCTTGGCAAGAATTACATACCCAGTACTGTTGTAGGTATGTCTTGACCCGGGAGTGAATTCAAGGGCAGGTTGCCTGCGGACTACATTCAGGCATTCCTCTTGGGATAATCGATCTATTCCTATTTCCCTTCCTGCCAGATTTGAGATGGTGTAGGCTTCGCGATATCCGCTGGTATGTGTCAGTACATGTTTTAATGTGACTTTCTCGTCAAATTCAGGCCAATCATTAAGGTATTTACTGACTGGGTCATCCAGATTAAGTTCACCATTAACATGAAGCATAGCAAAAGCATAACCAATAAACTGTTTGCTTACAGAACCGATGTTGTATACCATTTTAGGATCATTCGGAATTTTATAAGCAAGGTTTGCCATTCCATATCCTTTACTAAATATCAACTTTCCATTATGTGAAATTCCTACTACTAATCCAGGAGTTGTATCATTTACTTGTTTTGGTACCAGAGCATCAATTTTCGATACAAGGCTATCTAGATGTAGTGTTTGACCTGAAAGAAATTGACCTGAAAATACTATTAAAAGGGCAGTAATGAGGAGTTGCTTTTTCATTTTTTGGAATTCAAATCTAAAAAGAAATAGTTCCAGAGCAAGTATAATATAAGCTCTGAAACTACTTAAGTTAGTGGTTTGAATTTTAAAAACAAAGTTAAACAACCATGATATTCAATAGTGAATTATAATAATTTTTTTGTTTAGTTTTTGACTTTTAAAGCCTTACCATTTCCTGTAACTTCCTTGTTTTCATTTAGGAATTCCCAATTGATTGTGTCACCTGAGGGTTCTTTCATTCTGGTTGTGAATGTTGAACCTACCCGATCAGGAAGATTAGAATATTCAATTGTGAATTCCGTTTCCTTTCCATTTTGATTCATTTTGCCATATTCAGAGAGTTTAACTCCAGTCTCTATATTTGAAGTTGTCCAGATGAAATTTTTTCCATTGACAACACAATAGCCTTCCAAAGGAGGTAGATACTGATATGTTCCATTTAGTGAGTGCTCACTTAATTTTTGAAAAATATCTGAAGCTCCCCATTCTTCAGTCACCTTGCCTTCATCATTAAGTTTTGCGATGATTACTGATTCCCATTCAAGTTTATCACCTGAAGGCATAAATCCTCGAAATGGTTTAGAATGTGTTCCTGTGTGATGCCTTACCCAGGCAACAGTATTAGCGTCAATTACTTTATTTTCAACCGATACCTTTAGGTCGGGAAAAGCATTTCGCATATCATTGGCATACTCTTTAATTATTGTGGGGCCTTTATCACGATAATTATCTGCAAAAATCTGGTCTGCATAATTGAGGTTACCATTGTTAAGGATCTCATCATTTGCTTTGATTGGGTCAACTGCATCAATAGCTTTTTTTTCTTCCGGTTGGCTGCAACTAATCAGGAAGAAAACCAATGTGGTAAGGAGTGAAATTGTGGTTTTCATGATTATCAATTGTTGTTTGAATACGTGGTAAGGAAGTGTATAGTAATTTAACAATAATTCATCCCTTCAGCAATTTATTTAAACACCATGATATTTATTTAGATGTTGAATTTGGACATCAGGTTGGTCATCTATATTTTGTATAAGACTAAGAATAACCTGTATTCATGAAAATAAAAGTTTGGCTGTTAATCATAATTGTTTTCTCATTAGTTGGGTATTTACTTCTTCCTCTTGAAAGTGAAAGATTTAAACTTGTTGTAAATGATAGTTTACTAGCAGGAAAAGCGAACTACTTGAGTCAGGTTAATATTCAATTGAAAGACAGTCTTTCTCCAAACATTATTTGGATTACCGTTGATGACCTGAGCATAGCAGATACTGATCTTTACGGTGAAGGGCCGGTTTCAGTACCAAACCTTAAAAGACTAGCAAATGAAGGGGTTTTATTTAGCAATGCCTATGTTACTGCCCCTGTTTGTAGCCCGTCAAGAGCAGCAATAGCAACAGGGAGGTACAATCAAAGATTTGGATATGAACATCAATTGCATGACAGATATTTGAAGAACAGGTTAGAATTCCTTGGTTTCAAGTATTTAATAAATAGTGATCCCTGGGAACCACAATATCAGACTGAAGTACCTACAAAAGAATTTATTGATAATATAGGACTTCCTTCATCAGAGTTGACTTTTGCAGAAGTGGCAAAAGCACACGGATATAATACCGGATATATTGGTAAATGGCATTTAGGTAAAAAGGAAAATAACTCTCCAAATGCTTTTGGATTTGACCATTTTTATGGGTTTTACTCTTCGCATAGTTTATATATTCATGAAAATACCCCAGGGTATATTGAGCAAAAAATCCCTGAGGATTTTACTGACGAGTATATTTGGGAAGGACAAAGGGAAGGACAACAGGCAATACGTATAAACGATCAAGTTATTGAAGAAGACAGGTATCTGACTGGTGCCATCACTGAAGAATCCATAGATTTTGTTAACTCAAACAAACACAATCCATTTTATTTGTGGGTGTCCTATAGTGCTCCTCATACACCATTGCAGGCTCCGGAAAAGTATGTTAGAATGTTTGATTCTGAACAAGATATGGTAAAACGTGTTCATTTTGCTTTGATAAAAAGCCTTGATGATGAAATTGGTAAATTGCTAAATCATTTGAAAGATATAGGCGAGGATAAAAACACCTTGGTGTTGCTTATCAGTGATAATGGAGGGGCTGAATTTAATTTGACGACATCAAACGGGCCATATCAAGGAGGGAAGATTACAAATTTTGAAGGAGGAGTTAAAGTTCCAATGATTATGAAATGGCCAGGAAAGATTCAAAGTGGCCAGATTTTTAAGCCGGTAGTTCACTCAACTGACCTTTTTATTACTTCTGCTAAGGCATTAGGTGTTTCATTACCAGATGACCGAATTTACGATGGTGCAGATCTTGTAAGGCATATAAATCAGAATACATTTCCGCATAATTACATATTTTTCGATATGGGGAATAACAGAGCGGTCAGAGATCAAAGGTGGAAATTAGCATGGAATGAATCAAATGGAGATTCTGTTCTTTTTGATCTGGTATCCGATCCATATGAGAGGAGTGATGTTTATGAAAAAAATATAGAGGTGATTAACCAACTTTCTAAAGAATTTAACCAGTGGGCAGCTAATAATATGGATCCAATGTGGCCACCCATGATATATTATTTCTACACTACTAAAAATGGTAAAGAGTATTTTTTTGATGAGTAGTTAATAAGTTTTTTAACTATTAAATAGTAGTTCTATTAGTTGAATATACGCTTTTTGAGGTATTGACATAAGTAGGTCCTTCTACTTAATTTGTTGCTTAGATACAGGTTAAGATTTTTTAAGTCAATTAATTCCCGCATTGGGATTTTTTATAAAGTATACCATTTCACTATAGATTAGATAACCATGGAAAAATCTATTTCATTTCATTACAAAAGGTTTCCATTAATCGGCATTGTCTTTATGCTTTGTTTTTTTAATGGTTATGCTCAGGATTATAAGGAATTATATGATAACAAGAATTATGATCTGATAAAAAAGAATGCTAATAAAGGAGATGCAGAAGCGCAGTTTTATCTGGCTAAAATGTATTTGCATGGTCGAGGAGTTGAGTCTGATTTTAGTAAAACTTTACACTATTATGAGCTTGCAGCTGAGCAAGGGCATTTAAAGTCTATTAATAATTTGGGGTATCAATATTTTTCTGGAGAAAATATTAATCCTGATTACGAGAAAGCATATAAGTGGTGGAGTATATCTTCAGAAAAGGGCCATGGAATGAGTACTTATAATCTTGGGATTATGTATGAAAAGGGGAAGGGCTTTGAACAGGATTATGAAAAGGCTATGCAATATTTTAGAAAGGCTGTAGATCAGGGTTATGAGAAAGCATATAATAGTATTGCCATAGCCTATTTAAATGGAAATGGTGTAGAACAAAACTATGAATCTGCAAAATATTGCTTTGAAAAAGCCGGATTAGCTGGAAATCATTGGGGATACAAGAATCTGGCAGATATGTATCGATATGGCCAGGGAATGAACAAAAATTTGAGCATTGCCCAAATATTGTATAAAAAGGCGATAGAAGAAGGGAATAAATTGGCACAGGAGAAATATGAGGAGATTGAAAAGTATGGAGTCAAAATGCTTTATGACAAAATTCCTCATGATAAACTTGATGGTGAATTTGGGAAGGATTTTGTAAGCATCCCTGTTTATTATTGGGGAAGCCCTACAGAGTCAGATTTTGAACAAATGAATGGTGAGAAGACATTTAATTATTATGATAAATATGAATTTAATAAGAGCCACAGGCAAGAAGTAGCCCAAGTACTTAGTAAAGACTCAAAAAATGAGGGAGTAAGGATAATACCAAATGAAGGGTACTTTACTCTTTCACATCAACCGGCAAGCGGTTATAGTAAATGGGTTTTTCCTGATTTTGGATACAGAGGTCAGGCTACAGATGACAAGAAGTTTCATTCACGAAAAACATTTTCTATTGATGTATCAATTCCTGAAGGAAAGGATCTGGCTACAATGGAATTACCAATTCAATTGAGAACATCTTTGAGTCCGGGATCAGCAATGTATGTTAACCTGAGGAATGACGGATCAGTTACAGTTAGAGGTGTCTCTTCAGAAAATAAGAAGGGTGAATATGTATTCATCTCAAATGAAAAATTTAAGAATACAGACCGAATTAGAATTGTCTTTACTGCTTATACTTCCGGATACTGGACACTTACTACAAATAAATTTTCAATTGAAGGATATGGTGCATTAGAATCTAATTATACTTCAGGCTTAAGTAACCATTGCTTTTTTGAAGGAGATCTCAATGTTCATGAGATTTTGATTTATGAAGATTTTGCTGTAGATGATGTAGACCATGCGTTGGGATTGCCATTTAATTTGTTTCAAAATATTCAAACTCAGATTGGAAAGAAAGTAGGAGAGTATGCCAATCGACTTTTTAAATGTTCTGATAAATATAATTTTGACAATTGGCAATATATGGATCACATTACTCACTATGTTTTGAGAGAAAATGTAACTATCAAAGGTGATTTGGATACAGTTATAGAGGAGGATAAAAACTGGACAGCCTACAAAGGAGGTATGCTTGTAAAAGGAAAAAACGATCAAGGAGATGTGATTACCGTACCGGTTGATTATACAATAGCTGTTGACGAAAATACTAAGAATTTAATCGCTGTTCAGATAGAAAGTGAAATCGACAAATATAAGAACGTAATCATAATGAATGATCTTGAAAGATTTATGCCTCAAACACCATTATCATTGCAATAAATGCCATAAATAGTGAATAAGAGTGATAAAGCACCCATTAATTTTGGGTGTTTTTTTCTTATAATTAAAAGGTTATCTTACCTTAGGTTTTAATATTTAAACACTTTTTTACCAACCTTATATTATGTATTTTTTTAGTAGGATTTTTTATTGGGTGACAATAGCATTATTTTTTACTTTGGAATTATCTGCACAGAGGGTTGAGGCTCCTCATGTTATATCTAAATCAATAATTGATGAAATAAACCTTTTAACTGAGGAAATAGGTCAAATAGTAGTTTCAGATAGCTATGATGAAAGCGATTTTACGTTTTCTGAAGACTCCATTCGGTTTACATATCATGAAAATATAGACTCAGCGACTGTTAGTATATATAGTAGCATAGTTGAATTGGATCAGGAAAATGAGCTATTGGATGTTATAAATGTGGTGGCAATGGAGTCAATGCTTCTTTGGTTAAATGAAGTCAATATTGTGGAAGAAAGGTTGGTATTAACATTTCTCGAACCAGAGGCATACTATTCAGATGGCCGTCCATTTCATATTCATCTCATCATGTATCCTGAGGAGGTAAGACTAAAATTGTCTAATCGGCTAAATGAAATCCTGGCAAGGATGAAATTATATTTGAAAGCTAAAAAGGATAATGAATCATGTAATCCTCAAAAATAGCAAGTTTTAAAAGTTTGTGATTGCATTCCGAACATTAGTATAATAATGTCATCTTAACCAATTACATGAACGGTTATCATGAAATTAATTGCTTGAAGTATATTAAGCTTCAATGGCTATATACTGACAACTATGTTTAAAAAGATCATTTACAGTTTTATAATCCTTTTGATTTGTTTTACTACTTTTTCGTTTTACATGTCTCCTCGTTTAGGTGGTTTGCTAGAATATGGTGAGGATGAAATAGAAAAATCTGTTCATATATTAAAGTTTGATAAGGGAGAGGAAAATACTTTTGGACTCAAGTATGCTGACATATCTTCAAGGAAAGATCTGGTTGAACTAAAGGAAAAATTTGAGTTATATAAAATTGTTGATTCTCTATCAAATGATTTCCAAAAAGTACTAGCAATTCAAAGTTGGGTTCAGAACCAGTGGGAGCATGATGGGGATAATGTTCCGAGCCAGAAAGATGCCATATTCATATTAGAAGAAGCAAATAAAGGAGAAAGATTCAGGTATGTCGAATATAGTTTTGTTGCAAGAGAATGTCTGGCTGCCTTAGGGTTTAAAGTACGTACCTTAGGACTGATGGCAAAAGATATAAATGATGTAAAATGGGGTGGTGGACATGTAGCCAATGAAGTGTATTTGGAGGATATCGATAAATGGATGTTTATTGACCCGCAGTTTGATGTTATCTTGACTCAAGATGGACAGCCGCTTAACGCAGTAGAATTACAGAATGCCATAGCAACCGGTGGGGATATTGAAATGATTAATCCTAATCAGACAATTTCAAAAGATGATTATGTTAAATGGATTGGTCCTTATTTATATTATTTTTATGTATCTATTAATGGCCAGTCTGTGAGTGTCTGGGATAGAATCATAGGCAATAAAAAGCAATTGACTTTGCTTTCACAAGATGCTGTGGAACCAGAGTATTTTCAGGGTATTTTCAGAATTAATAATTCATATTATACTCACTCATTGAGTGATTTTTACCCAAAGGTAAGGTGAAAATGACAGGTTATTAAGATTGCTGAGAGAGCTAAGTTTTCTATATATTATATAAAGAAATGATAGGGTTTATTTCAATTGTTTGTTTGATAGCTGGGGCACAAGGAATATTTCTTTCTCTTCATTTTATATTAAAGAAATCTGGAGAGAAGATAATAAACCTACTTGTAGCCATCTTATTGTTGATTTATTCAGTCAATTTAATAAATACTTACTGTTATTTGTCCGGGTTTGGAAATATTCATCATTGGTTGCAGCCTGTTGCTAATTACCTTGGATGGTGGGCAGGACCAAGCATATGGTTGTATATAACTTACCAACATCATAATATGAACTGGAAGAAGATCTTTCTAGTTCATTATGCTCCAATTATAGTTATAGCATTTCTTGGGCAAACTTTTCCTTCTTTGTTATTTTGGCTCAAATGGGCTTTCTACATTCAGTTTAGCTGTTATGTCGGATTGAGCATTTACTACTATTATAAGAATACTGTTGATAGAAAATTTTTTGATTGGATAGCGCTTTTTGTTTATTCTATTGCCCTGATAAAAATTGTGAATATTATTATTGGTTTAGCTGAATCGACAGGAATTGATGAGCCTTCAGATGTATTCAGGATCTCAATAATAGTAATTGCTGCTATTCCTATTTTTATTATGGCATATCGGGAGATGAATATGAATAAAACTTTTGAACCGCATTATGAAAAATACGGGAATTCCAGAGTTGATAATGAGGAATTGGAATCGTATTCATCTAAAATCAAGGACCTAATCGAAGAAGATAAATTATATTTGAATCCTTCATTTAAAATATCTGACTTATCAGACTTAACTGGTTTGAATCCCAGAAAAATATCCCAGGTGATTAATGAAACTCAAGAAAAGAATTTTTCGGCGTTTATAAATGATTATAGGCTTGAAGAAATTAAAAGAAGGTTAATTAATGAGAAGTACTCCAACTTGTCGATTCTTGGAATTGCTCAGGAATGTGGATTCAGATCTAGTGGGCGGTTTAACACATTGTTTAAAGAAAAGTTTGGTGAAACTCCTTCTCAATATCGAAAAAGTGGTTTAAAATTTGAATAATGCACTCTATATCATGATATGGAGTGTCTTCTGCTTCCTTTTGAGTTCATTTACTTTTTTAATTACGTATCCTCACAGTAGAATTAAATTAAACCTTTTTAGAGATGAACAAAACATATTTCACATGTCTGATTTTGATTATTGCCGGGCTTAGTTTAAATGCTCGTGAGACGGTTTATACTGTAAGTTTTGCAGATTATAAGGAAAAGAGAGTTTATGTTGAGGCAGAATTATTTTTGCAGGACAGTATTTTAAGGATGTCTGGAAACGGTCCTGTTCCCGAGCGGTGGGATGATTATATTGATAATCTAACAGCTAGATTAGAAAGTGGCGATCAGGTTAAAGTGGTTAAAAGAGGGGATAGATGGATACTTCACACAACGCCAGGTCAAAAGGTGAAAATAAATTACGAAGTTTCAGTAACACACGATGATATCCTTTGGCCTGGAGGAATTGATGGAGTGGCTTTTGTTAAAGAATGGGGCTACTTTCTTACCGGAAGATCGCTTTTCGTGTTTAATCTAAATGATGGGGATAAATACAGGGTGATTGTAAAGAATGAAGGGGAAAATAATGTATATGTTCCATGGACCCCTTCACTTGATGGTTTCTTAATTAATAACCACTCAGATCTAACAGAGTCTTTAATATTATATGGTAATTATAAATTTCAAGAGTTAAAACGCAATAATCTTAGTATCCGGTTTGTACTTGGAGGAAGCGAGATTCAGGCAAACTCTGATAAATATGGTGAGATTGCGGAGCAGGTAATGGATTACTATTTTGATTTAATGGGAGGGGGACCAACTCCGGGAGGGAGCAATTCAGCCAATATTATGGTGGTAATTAATTCTTCAAAGCAAACTGACGGGGAAGTTATCGGGTCTCACATAAGTATGCTGGTTAACCCTGAAAGTGATGCTCAGGAACAAATGGTTGCCTGGTTTATGTTTGCTCATGAATTTTTTCACTTATGGAATGGTAAAACCCTTCAAGTTAATAGTACAAGAGATGATTGGTTTAAAGAAGGGGTTACCAACTATTACACCCTTAAATCATTATTTCAGGTTGAGTTTATTAATATGCAGGCCTTAGCTGGAATTTTCAATGGTTTGTTTTATCAGCGTTACCAAAATGATTCCGGGTTAGGTGAGCTATCTATGAGAGATGCTGCTGAAGGATTTAGCAAAGACAATCATTGGGGGCTAATCTATAGTGGAGGACTTTTCGCGGGAATTGGTATAGATATGATAATCAGGGAGGAAACCAATAATCAGAAAAGTCTGGATGATCTAATGAGAGCACTTTATGCAAAATATAAAAATAGAGATGAGGTTTATACTACTGATGAAGTTATTGCTTTGGCAAATGAAATTGCTGGAAAAGATTTGACACCTTTTTTTGATAAATATGTAAATGGTTTTACAGAAATACCCGTTCAGGATTATCTGAAAAAGGCAGGGTTCAAGGTAAGCATTGAAGATGGTAATCTAAAAATGAATTTAAGAGATGATATAAATGAACAAGAAAGGGCAATTCAAAATGGGTTTTTAGGTGAATTAAATTAATCAAATATGATTGTTGGCTTTTTTAAGTGGAAGCTAACAAGCTGATTCTACTGAGAATCTAATGGTCTTAAAAAATTAGTTTATCACTTCGTATTCATGTATGAAGTGATAATTCTGACCATTGACATAATTACCATAAACCGCATTAAAACTACCAACAGAATATCCGCTTTCAGAAATTAGTCTATTATTTTGGTCATAAGCTTTATTATGAAACTCGAGGAGTTTTCCGGATGAAGATTTTAATTCTTCTTTTAAAAGATTGCCAATCTTATCATATTCCCTGGTAATGACACCATGTTCATAGTTCACATAGTCATCATATTTTTCAACCTTTAATTTACCATTGTCATAATCTGATTCAATAAAAAGCATTAGATTTTCATTTTGATTTCTTTCTTCCAGAGAAATTTGATTTCCATCAATATCATATTGAATCGTTTTGGTAAAAAGGAGATTTCCTTCACTGTCAGTTATTGTTGTGGTTTCGGTTTGTTTATTGTTCGAAAATTTACCAGAATGTTTCTCAACCAATTCACCATTTTCAAATATTAGTTTAGAATAGGAGTCCTCTTCTGAAATTTCTTCAATTTTGCGAACTTCCTCTCCATATTGAAGGTGGGTTTCTATAGATTTATTCCCGGAATAATTTTTTATTATTTCCTCGAATAATTCACCAGCAACAAATATTTTTTGATTGATTATTCTTTGATGTTCATCATAATAAATTTCGGTTCTTGAATTTTCTAAATCTTCTTCAAGATCGTACGATTTAGATAATAAACCGGCTTCATTGTATTCGTAGAACTCCTCATATTTAAATGGTGCCTGGTGATCCTTGTAAGACAATATTTGACCATTTTTATTCTGTATTTCTTCGTAGACAAGCTTATTATCTTCTTCTGGAATTACTTGATAGGTTCTTCGATGAAGCATAAATATTTAATTAATATAGGATATACCAGTAATCAATAGTTTTGATGTCTTATATATTGTCTGTTTTCTCCTTCCCATGCAGACTGAATTTTATTTAGTTTCATTAGATAGGGAATCAAAAACATTATTTCAATTCTAATTTTCATATGAAACCCAGGCTGTAAAAATGGGATAAGGAACATTGAAGCCAGACAAGCTAAAAGTCCGGTTATTGCATTGATCTTTGCGACTTTGATAGCAATATCATTTCCAGTCCAAAGCAAATATGCGGTTATACCATTGAAAAGCCCTAAAGAAATAACTATTAATCCGAATAAAGAGAAAGGTTCATTTGTTTCAAACCCATAAAACGATAAGTCAGGCTTGATACCTGTAAACCCAAGGAAAAGACTTATAATAGATAGACCTCCGAAAATCATGAATAACCAGCAGAACATCTTGATCCACCAAGGCAATAACTTTCTTCTTTTTAATTTGTCTAGTTTTAAATTTTGTAATGAAGAGTCAATTAGCAATTCGTTTTCCATAGTCAATAAAAAATAACAACTGAAAAGTTGTGAGGGTTAAAAAAATATTGGTTCAAAAATAATATTGACTTTTCTAATATGTCAAGGCTAATAATAAAAAATATTAAAGGAGTTTCTCAAAACAAACACTCTCTAGCACTTTTTCATATTGACCATAATTAGGGATTTTTTTATAACCATTTTTAGAATATAACTTAATTGCATCAGTCATATGGTTTCCCGTTTCTAAAATGCATCTGCTAAAACCCAAACTGGCAGCCCATTCTTCTAGGTGATCTAATACCGCAGTCGCTATACCATTTCCTCTTTTCTCCGGAAGTACATACATTCTTTTTATTTCCACAGAATCATCATCATAAGCTTTGAAAGCTCCACACCCGATAGCTGTATTACCTTCAAAAGCAATAACTACATTTTTAATTAAATCGACTTTATTAAATTGAGCGAAGAATTCATTCTTATCCCCATTGCCATCAGCCAGATATTGATCAAGTTTTAAAATCAAGGATTTAAAATCATCATTTTCAGATGTGCTTTGCTTGAATGTTAGGTTGTCCATCTTTAAAGTCTATAAAATTTCACTTTAAATAGCTCAAGAAAATTGTTATAATCAACTCAATTGGTGGTTTTTCTAACGATATCATTAATGAGGTTGATTTATATCATCATAAGGTTTAAAAAGAACGGATACT
Source organism: Marinigracilibium pacificum (assembly GCF_012926615.1). Taxonomy (GTDB): domain Bacteria; phylum Bacteroidota; class Bacteroidia; order Cytophagales; family Cyclobacteriaceae; genus Mangrovivirga; species Mangrovivirga pacifica. Next base: position 229,941 of record NZ_JABBNU010000002.1, read on the forward strand.
TTAGAACAAAAAATAGAGCAAAATTATGAAAAAGAACATGGGTACTACCGATAGAGTCATCAGAACAATAATAGCAATTGTCATTGCTGTACTCTATTTCACAAATGTTATATCAGGAACTATTGGGATAGTTTTGATTGCGTTAGCCGGTATTTTTTTACTTACCAGCTTGATCAGTTTTTGTCCCTTATATGCACCATTTGGGGTTTCGACTTGTTCAATTAAGAGGTGATTTAAATAAAAAGGATGCTAGGTGATTACCTAGCATCTCTTTTATCTGTTATGATTTCATCAAATCATAACAGATAAAATATAAGTGCTGTTACGAAAATTATTCCGGTAACTAGCACAGGGAAACACCCTTTGTTGTCCTTTTTTTTATTAAAATTTTGCAGGTCAATACCTCGCTCTTTTGATATTGTCATTAAAGCGGCAACTTCTACAAGGCATTGTACATTTGTTCGTGCATTAGGAATAGATAGAATGCGAATAAATTCAGCTTGTAATTGTTCATTTGTAAATTGCCTGTACTTCGTTTCAATCTCTGCTTGATGTTCTTTACTGCCAACATTTGGTTTTTCTGACTCTTGATTTTCTTGTTTATTGATTGGTTTGCCTAGGGAAACTTTATATTTTTTAGCTTTCGCTCCTAAGTCTATCGAATGGAAAGAGATGTCTAAAGTATCATCTAGTTTTTTCCAAATTACTTCAGAAGTATCACCACATGTAGCCTCAAAATCAAATGGGGTTCCTTCCTGAGATTTTATATCACCTTCATGTTCCATTATATATCTTGAAACCTTTTCACCATCCCAAAAATTCAAACAAAAGGCCATCGACATTTCTGATAAAGCAAAAGAAAGAACTTTTTTGCCTTTGATAGGGAAAGGTTCTATACACATTTCCATCGGTAAAAAAAGAATAGTACTATCCCCTGCAAAATAAAGAAACCCTTCACCTTCACCTGTCCAATTACTTGATGCTTCTTCAAAAGTAACATCTTCAACATATTCCAAAGTTAGGTTAAGGTCATTTTGAAGATCGGTTAATTTATCTTCATAGCTAGAATCAATTGCAATTGCTGAAATATTAAATCCCATATCTTTATTTTTATTATTTGTAGAATCGAAAACTATATTAATTAATTGAGAATTCAAACTCTAGGAAGAAGCATACATAATCAATTTTTGAAGTAACTTATTTGCTCTAACACAGTTATTCTTCCATGCGACCAAAAAATCCATTATTAACATTTACAGACAAAGGTATTTACTGTGAGAAAGGTGATTTTTTTATCGATCCATGGCGACCGGTTGACAAAGCTTTAATTACTCATGGCCACGCCGATCATGCCCGTTGGGGAATGAAAAGTTATCTGTCAACTCCTACAACTGAATTAATTATGAAGCACCGCATCGGGGCGGATATAAATTCTGAATCAATTTCATATGGTGAAAAACTGAAAATTGGAGGAGTGAATGTCACCTACTTTCCCGCAGGTCATATACCCGGTTCAGCACAGATTCTTGTTGAAGATAAGCAGCAACGTTGGATTGTTAGTGGTGATTACAAAGTAACTGATGATTCTATAAGTGAACCATTTGAATTGGTGAAATGTGATTATTTTATTACCGAATCTACCTTTGGATTGCCTGTATATCAATGGAGGTCTGACGAGGAGGTTTTTGAAGACCTAAATCAATGGATAGCTCAAAATTCTGATGAAGGAGTTAACTCTGTAATTCTGGGGTATAGCTTGGGTAAGGCACAGCGGTTATTGCAGGGAGTTGATAAATCTTTTCTTCCTGTTTATTGCCACGGTGCAGTATTTAATATGAATGAAGCATTAGTAAATGTAGGGATGAAGCTTCAAGAATACCATGCAATAACCAAAGAATCACCAAAAGATAAATTAATAGGAAAAGTAATTATTGCTCCCCCTTCTGTTTTGGGGTCTTCCTGGTTAAGGCAGCTAACTCCTTACCGCACTGCTATGGCCAGTGGCTGGATGACTCTCAGAGGTGCTCGTCGAAGAAGAAATGCAGATAAGGGAATTATTCTCTCTGATCATGTTGACTGGCCGGGGTTGAATGAAACAGTAAAGGCTGTAGAAGCTAAGCATATATATGTTACCCATGGGTATTCTGATATTTATGTTCAATACTTACGGGAACAAGGGATCGATGCCGACGTTGTAAAATCAGAGTATGAAGGAGAAACTGATTCGGAATAATGAAGGAGTTTATAACCTTATTTAAACAAATTGATGGCACAACCAAAACTTCCGTTAAGCAAGCTGCTGTGGTAGATTACCTACATAAAGCTGACGGGAAAGATAGCATCTGGGCAGTGGCCTTACTTACAGGTAAGCGACCAAAAAGAACTGTAAATGCAACTCAGATTCGTGCCTGGGCAGCAGAAGAATCAGGTATTCCTCTTTGGCTCTTTGAAGATACCTATCATGTTGTTGGGGATCTTGCTGAGACAATAAGTCTTGTTTTACCTCCTGTATCTAAAGAAACCCTTTTGCCTTTAAGAGAATATTTGCAACTATTAATCGGGTTGAAAAATGAGGGTGAAGATGAAAAAAGGAGGCAAGTATTATCAATCTGGAGGTCATTGGATGTAACAGGTCGATTTATTTTTAATAAGCTTATGACCGGAGGATTCAGAATGGGTGTATCTTCTAAAACGATGATTAAAGCATTGGCTCAGTATGCTGATCTACCTGACGATGTAGTTGCTCTTAGACTTACAGGTAAGTGGTCTCCTGAACTCCTTACTCTTGATGAACTCCTTAGAGAAACTGATGAGGAAGAAAGGATTTCACAGCCATATCCATTTTATTTAGCCTATGCGTTAGATAATGATTCTAGTGAGCTTGGAAACCCTGATGAATGGATTGCCGAAAGAAAATGGGATGGTATCAGGGGGCAGATTATTCTTCGAAATGGGGAAATCTTTGTTTGGAGTCGTGGAGAAGAACTGATTACCGATAAATATCCAGAATTTGATGAGTTTAAGGATATTTTTGATGACGATCTAGTATTTGATGGTGAAATCTTAGCTTTTGATCAGGGCGAGCCATTGCCATTTCATATGCTTCAACAAAGAATAGGAAGGAAGAAGGTCACTGCAAATCTCATGAAAAAAGTTCCAGTTGCATTTTATGCCTATGATTTACTGGAATATAAAGGAGAAGATTACCGTAATGTTCAATTTTTTAAACGAAGAGAAAAACTACAACATTTATTAAAAGATGTAGATTCGAAATTTATTCATCTTTCTTCGATAGTTAAGTTTGATAATTGGGAGGACCTGGAAGAAGAAAGAAAAAATGCACTACAGTATAAGAGTGAAGGACTCATGTTAAAGCATAAGGAATCAATCTATCAGGTTGGAAGGAAGAAAGGAGGATGGTGGAAATGGAAAATGGATCCGATGACTATAGATGCAGTTTTGATTTATGCTATGAGAGGCCACGGACGAAGGGCAAACTTGTATACTGACTATACCTTTGCTGTTTGGAATGATGGAGAATTAGTGCCTTTTACCAAAGCATATTCTGGGTTGACAGATGCAGAATTCAGAGAAGTTGATCGGTTCGTAAAACAAAATACCATAGAAAGGTTTGGGCCTGTTAGATCAGTATCCCCAGAATTGGTTTTTGAGATTGCATTTGAAGGGATTGCTCCATCAAACAGACATAAATCCGGTGTAGCAGTCAGGTTTCCACGTATTCATAGATGGCGAAAAGATAAACCTCCACAAGAAGCTGATACCCTGGGTAATCTGCATCAGTTGTTAAAAATGATATCTTAGTGGCCGGATGTTGATTTTTTAGCGTACATTCACGATTATTTTAGAAATAATGGAAAGAATAAACCAGTTGAGCGAGCGAAAAGAGATTAATTATTTTGCTGTTCAGTTAGGCAACAATATAGATATTGTAATGCTTCGTAAAGAGACCCGTTTTAGGGTTGTTAGTTTTTCAGTATCAGACATAATGTTTGAAGCAGAACACGGAGGATATATCCATATATTTAAACAAGGAGGAGCAGTATTTGTAAATTGTAGTGAGCATGAGCGGTTGCGGTTTATTGAGGTTGTAATGCCCTATGTGTCAGAGCCACAGACAGAAAAGTTTATTGATGATTTTGTAGTTGAATTAGAACCCGAAAAGCCTGCCAGATTTCAATTTGATTATTTTTCACTTCCGGTAGTAAATACTGATGTTCATAAGGTGGTTGCTATTAATATGGTACAAAGTACCTCTCTGGATTATTACTCTGAAGTGGTTTCTAAATTGCTTGATCAGATTAATGAGTTTTCAGTTCAACTTGAATTGAAAGGTAAATTAAAACTGGGAAGAAAAAGCATGTTGAAATTTATTGGGAGGTCATTAAATTCAAAAAATGCAATCGCCCAACAGATATACTTTTTTGATACGCCTGATATTGCCTGGGATGATCAATATCTGGATAGATTAAATCGTGAATTGAATAATAATTTTGAATTGAAACAACGATACAGAGTGTTGGAGACTAAATTCAAAATCCTGGAAGAGAATTTATCTGTTTATATGGATATTTATAACCAGAAAGAGAGTGCTTTGCTTGAATGGATTATTATTATATTGATTTTGGTTGAAGTGATAGATACTTTTGTAGGTAAGATTCTTTAATATTCCTTATACAGGTTAGTTAATTTATCTTTCATGCGCTTGATCTGCATTTTGATAGAACTTTCAGATTCACCTGTAATGGTAATTAATTCTTTAATCGGATGCTGATCACGGAATCTTAAAATAAATAATGCTTTTTCACGAGGACTTAAGCTGTTTAGAAGTTCAAAGATTATTTCTTCCAGATCATGTTCTTTTAATAATTCCAGTTTACTATCAACATTTTCAAAAACTTCATCTTGAACAGATTCTATAATTTTTGAATTAATGGTAAAGCTGAGTTTTTTGTTTTTTTCCTTTAGGTGATTTATGGATGTATTGTGAACAATGCTAAAAACCCAGGTTTTGAATGTCGACTTTCCGTTGAAATTTTTAAAATGAATAAAGGTTTTTATAAGGACTTCCTGAGTTATGTCTTCAATCAGATCTTTTTCTTTAATATATCTTGATACTTTATCAAATATCAGCGGACGTAATTTTTTTAAAAGCTCACTAATTATCTCTGGATGACCGGTGTCATTATATATACGATACAGTTCTTCAATGGATCTATCCTCAAGCTTCATCAGAGTGCCCTAATTTTATAATTTTGTTTGTTGCAAAATATGAAATTCGAAACTATTCTTCATTTTTTAAACGGTTTTCAATAGAAGTTTGACGTAACTGGCTGTAAGTCAAGAATATTGTACAGTAGTTGTATTGGTTTAATAAAAGTGATTTATTAATTTAAAATATCGATCAAAACGTAACCAAATCAATTTACTAATATGTTAACTAGAACTAAGTCCCTGCTGTGCGCTGCATTGTGTACAATCTTTATGTTTTCTTGTCAAAATGATTCAGAAAAGCTAGGTCCTCCAAATGAGGTATCTGAAGATGTTTATGCTACTCTTGAGTCAGCCGGTTTTGATGTGGTAAATTTCCCGGTGTTCAATACTGAAATTGGATATGTTGTTGAACAAGATATTTTGATTTCTCATGAGCAATTAGAAAACCTCAAAGAAGGAGAGTTAATACCTTCGGTTGAGCATTATTCCACTGATAATCTGGTAACAGGTACTCCAAGAACAATTAATGTGTTTGTAAGTACTCGTTTTTCTTCGCAGTATTTTGCTGCGACTGATGCAGCATTAGCCCGCTATAATGCTGAAGGATTAAATCTTGTTTTTAATCGTGTTACAAGTTCTTCTTCAGCAGATATTACTATTCAGCCTTCTCCATGGTATTACGGATGGTTTGGAATATTGGGGTCTGCCGGTTTTCCTACTGCTTCAGGAGATCCTCACAACCAAATTTTACTTACCAGATCATATTATGATAATGTGACTGATATCGGAGCATTAACAACAACAATTGCTCATGAAATGGGACATTGTATAGGATTCAGACATACTGATTATATGGATAGAAGCTTTAGCTGTGGCGGATCTACCAATGATGAAGGCGATGGAGGTGTAGGTGCTAATTATATCCCGGGAACACCTTCAGGACCAGAAGCAGCATCGTGGATGTTAGCCTGTTCAGATGGTACTGACAGACCATTTACAACCAGTGATCAAACTGCTCTGGATTACCTGTATTAAAAAAGCATACTCTTCATACTAAGGCTGCCGGAAACGGCAGCTTTTTTTTTATTTTTTTTGTGACTTTTTAGAAAGTTATTGTCTAATGTGAAAATGACAATAAAGAATGAAAATTGACATTGATATTAAGGCTCAACCAAATGATATAACCTGTGGTCCAACAGCCCTTCATGCAGTTTATAATTATTATTCCAAACCTTTTAGTCTGGATACAATAATCGATGAAATACCGATGCTAGATGGAGGTGGTACACTTGGTGTTATGCTGGGAAATCATGCCTTGAAAAATGATTTTAATGTTTATCTGTATACATATAATTTAAATGTATTTGATCCTTCATGGTTTGCTTCCGAAAAGGTTGATCTTATAGAAAAGTTAAGAGCTCAGCTATTGGTTAAAAATGATGAGCGAATCAGATCTGCATCTGAGTATTATATTAAATTTCTTCAAAATGGAGGTGAAATAATTTATACCCAGCTATCTCCAGAGCTATTTACTCATTATCTGGCACAGGAAATCCCTTTATTAACAGGGCTGAGTGCAACTTTTTTATATGATTCGATGCGAGAAACTCCTGAAACCAACCAATATGATGATGTTGCCGGCTTTCCTTCAGGTCATTTCGTTGTGATATCCGGTATTGATTCGGTGGAAAACAAGATCGTTGTTGCAGATCCTTTATATAAAAATCCTCTGGCAGGCAAAAGCATTTACAAGGTTGGCTTAGGCCACTTGATAAACTCTATACTTCTTGGAGTAATTACTTATGACGCTAATATTCTTGTATTAATCCCTAAAGATAAGGTTGATGTTAATATATATCGTGGTTGAAAAAACCGGTAGAATAGCAGAATTTTCAGAAATTCCTGAAACTGAAACCATCACTGCTAAACAATATATTGAAGACGAATTCTTTCATCAGAAAAAACTTAAAATCATAAACCTGTGTGATAACTATAGCTATCAAAGTACAGGTTATTATGTTTCTCTTCTGGCTGAAGCTCGAAAGCATAAAGTACTTCCTACTGTTACTGCAATGCAGGATATTAAAGCTGCATCATTGATCAAAACAGATCTAAGTGACTGGGAGGATCTTATTCAAAAGTCTTTAGGAGAAATTTCAGAAGATAAATTTGAGTTTAATGTATACTTTGGTTCATGCAATGATCCCAAATTGTTAAGGTTAGCTTTAACACTTTTAAATATTGCCCAGCTTCCGCTTTTAAAGGCATCCTTTATCCGAAAGTCAGGTAAATGGTATCCTCAATCAATTAGACCTCTTTCATTAAAAGACCTTTCGAAGGAAGAGTTTAATGACTTCAGGAATTGTCTCACTTCATATATAAAAGGCAAAAAACTGACACTCAATTATGAGCGAAAGAAGTATTCTTTGGCAATCCTAGTAAGCCAGGATGACCCGACACCTCCGAGTAATGCAAAAGCTTTAAGTAAATTTGTTAAGGAAGCAGATAAGGCAGGATATTCTGTTGAATTTATCACACGAAACGATTATGCTAAATTGCTTAGTTTTGATGCGCTTTTTATCAGGGAAACCACTAATGTCAATCACCATACATACAGGTTTGCAAAGAAAGCCGAAAGTGAAGGGATCGTAGTTCTTGATGATTCTCAAAGTATTCTTAGATGTACCAATAAGGTGTTTCTTCATGAGTTATTAAATAGCAATGGAGTTTCTGTACCAAAAGCGGTAGTTGTTCATCGTTCTCAATTGAAATCATTTAAACTTCCATTTGAATATCCGGCTGTAATCAAACAACCAGATGGTGCTTTTTCAAAAGGTGTAGTTAAAGTTAAAAATCACGAAGAGTTAAAGCAGGCTTTAAAGTCAATGTTTCAAAAGTCTGATTTAGTGATTATCCAGGAGTTTATGCCGACAGAGTTTGATTGGCGTATTGGGGTATTAAATGGCGTGCCTTTATATGTATGCAAATATTATATGGCCCGAAATCATTGGCAGATCTACAACTGGGATAAGAAAAAAGGGCAATCTGGTAAAAGTGAAACCATACTTGTAGAAGAAGCTCCAAAAAAACTTATCAACGTTGCTGTAAAAGCGAGTAAATTAATTGGTAATGGCCTTTATGGAATTGATATTAAGCAAAGTGAGGGCAATTATTATGTCATTGAAATTAATGATAACCCAAGTATTGAAGCCGGGGTAGAGGACAAGGTGTCAAAAAATTTAATTTATAAAAGTATTATTCAGGAATTTACTTCCAGAATTAAATCAATAAAATGATAAAGAAAAATCGATTGCGATTATTTCAGGGGTTTGGAATAGAACTGGAATATATGATCGTCGACCGTGATACATTAAATGTAAAGCCAATAGCTGATAAACTGTTTAAAAAGAAAAATGGTGAGGTAATTGGCGAAAAAAATAATGGAATAATTAGCTGGTCGAATGAGCTTGTCATGCATGTGGTAGAGCTTAAGACTACAAGGCCTGAAGATGATCTGGTAGAGGTTCGTAATGAGTTTTTAAACAACATTAATGAAATAAACAAGCGACTGGAGGAGTATAATGCTATGCTTATGCCTACAGCAGCTCACCCATGGATGAACCCATTATCCGAGAAGGTATTGTGGCCTTATGATTCAGGAGAAATCTATAAAAGGTACGATCAGGTATTCAATTGTTCCGGTCATGGCTGGACAAACCTTCAGTCCACACACCTTAACCTTCCATTTTATGATGATTTTGAGTTTGCCCGATTGCACGCTGCTATCAGGGTTATTCTACCATTATTGCCTGCATTGGCAGCTTCGTCACCTTTTATTGATAAAGAGTTTTCAGGCGTTTTAGATAAGCGGCTTATCTACTACATGGCCAATCAAAAAAAGATACCGGCAATAGCGGGAAAGGTTATTCCTGAAAGAGTTTATAGCGAGGAATCATATAATAAAAAGATTTTTGAAAAGATTAAAACCAAAATAGCTCCTTATAATGAGGATAACTTATTAGATCCTGTTTGGGTTAATTCCAGAGGAGCTATCGCCAGGTTTGACCGCGGTAGTATTGAAATCAGGCTTATTGATATTCAGGAATGTCCTGCAGCTGACCTTGCGATCCTGGCTATGATAATTGGAATGGTAAAAATGATTGCCGAAGAGCGGTATACAGGACTTGAAAAGATTCAGAAAAAGAGTACGGCTGATCTTTACAGGATATTAAAGCAAACAGTAAGTTTTGGTAGGGCTGCGGTTATAAATGATTCAGATTTTTTAAGTTTTTTTGGTTTAAGAGGAGTAGAAGATTCTACAGTCGGAGAATTACTCAATCATATTTATCATGATATAAAAGAAGACTATTCAGGGTTGATTTCACCTTGGATTCCTTATATTGACGTTTTGATCAGTAAGGGTAGCCTTTCTGAGCGAATTGTAAAGAAAACTGGTCATTATCCAACAGAAGAAGAATTGAAAAAAGTATATACTGAATTGGCAGAATGTTTAAGTAAAAACAAAATGTTTGTCTGATGTCTGGCATTAAAGTTATTTTAACATGTGAACACGGTGGGTATGAAATACCAGAGCCATTCAAAAACAAACTGGAAATTCCGACTGAAATTCTCTCCGGACACAGAGGGTGGGATCCCGGAGCTTATATGATCGCATCTGAAATCGAAAAGGCAACTCAATATCCTATGATTTTTTCGATTTACAGTCGATTATTAGTCGATCTCAATAGAAGTGTAGGAAACCCGGAGCTGTTTAGTGAGTATTCGCATGAATTTAGCAAACAAGTAAAGCAGGAAATTTTATCTGACTATTATTTCCCCTACCGAAGGCGTGTAGAAGAATATATGTCCAGATTGATTGATGACAATTCTATTATTATTCATTTGGGTATTCACACTTTTAATACAATTCTTAATAATGAGGTGAGAGATTTTGATATTGGTCTCTTATATGACGAAACACGTATTTTAGAGAATAAAGCATGCTATTTTTTAAGAAAGAGCATTTTGAAATATGACGATTCACTAAAAATCAAATATAATGCTCCATATAAAGGTACTGATGATGGCTTGACAACATATTTCAGAAGTCATTTTCCACCTGAGAATTATCTTGGCATAGAAATAGAAATCAATAACAGACATTTTTATAATGGTGAAATCACATCATTAAGTAGTTCAATTATTGCGGCATTAAAGGGGATTGAAGATCTTAATCTTGATTCCAATGCGATTACAAAATATTCTTAATTCCGGTTTATAATGATTTAATTTGAAGGGAAATAAAATTAGATCATGTCTTTACTAATTGATGATATACTAAAAAATGAGGACGTAGCTCTTTCAGGTGATAACCCTTTAACTTATGAAGACTTAAAATTACTGTCTTCGAAAGTAGCTGCCTTCCTCCTGACAGAATATGGTGACCTTAACGGAGCACCGGTCCTAAGTTTTATTCGACCTTCATCAGAATATGTGATTTCAATGCTTGGTACATGGCTTGCAGGTGGGATGTTTGTTCCTATGCCTGTGAATTACCCAATTTCCGAGCTAGAGCATTATATTAAGGATAGCGGGGCATACGTTTTATTAACTACCACCAAAGATCTGGATCCTCAGATAGCAGAGAGTGCACCAACTATGGCACTTGGGTTTATTGACAGAATTGTAATTGATGATAAATTAAAAGTAGTAGATTTTCCGCAGGTTTCCGAAAGCCAAAATGCTTTAATGATCTATACAAGTGGTACAACAGGTAAGCCAAAAGGAGTAGTGCACACGTGCTTTTCACTAAAAAGCCAGATTGATACTTTGATTGATGCCTGGGGATGGTCTAAGGAAGATAAAATTATAAACCCGCTCCCGATGCATCATGTTCACGGGATTGTTAATATTACTCTTTGTGCACTTACCATTGGAGCTCAAGTAGAATTTATGAAGTTCGATAAAAAGAGAATGTTTGATAAAATTGTTCAATCAGACTGCACACTTTTTATGGCGGTTCCAACAATCTACAGAAAACTTATTGATGAATATGATTCAAGAGCTGAGGATGATAAGGAAGCATTTTCCAATGCATGCAAGTCAATGAGGTTAATGGTAAGTGGATCTGCTGCGTTACCTCTTTCTGTACTTAATGAGTGGATGGAAATCTCAGGGCATTTCTTGCTAGAAAGATATGGTATGTCAGAAACTGGAATGGTTTTAAGTAATAGCTATACTCAAGAGCGTTTTGAAGGTATGGTTGGTAAACCCCTTCCCGGACTTGAGGTACGCATTAATCCTGAAGATAATGAAAATAATATAGGTGAGCTTCAGGTTAGAGGAAATCAATTATTTAAAGAATACTGGAATAAACCAGAGGAAACAGAAAAGTCATTCACAGATGATGGGTGGTTTAAAACAGGAGATAGAGTTGAGGTAAATAATGAAGGGGTATATAAAATTCTTGGAAGATATTCTGTAGATATTATTAAAATAGGAGGGTATAAGGTTTCTGCAAGAGAAATCGAAGATGTTCTAAGAAACCATGAATTTGTCAGTGATTTGGCTGTAGTAGGTATTCCACATCGGGAATTAGGAGAAACAGCCGCTGCCGCAGTAGTATTTCATGAAAAATACAATACTGACGAATACCTTTCCTCGTTAAAAGATTATGCAGAGTTACACCTTGCAAGACAAAAAGTTCCTACTGTATGGGTGAGGATGGAGAATTTACCTCAAAATGCAATGGGTAAAGTGGTAAAGCCTGAAGTAAAGAGGGTTTTAATAGATGCATTAAGCTAAAGTTAATTTCCGGTCAATTAATTTTAACTGAACCACCGGATTTTTCAGTTTAAGCATCTTAAATCTTCAAGTTCATTTAATCTCAGTTTAATTATCAGGTTATAGTAAGGCGATAAGTTTGCATCAGATTTTACTACTATCTAAAAACTGAAATTAAGATGCAATTCAAGAAATTTTTACTACCGGCAGTTATAGCAGTATTGTTTTCTGCTTGTGATGACAAAGATGGAGGAGGTCAGCAGCTACCAGTTGTTGATCCTGCAGTTGAGTTAAAGGCTCACTCGATTACGCCAAATTTTTTATCATTAACATCACAATTTTCTGATGTTGATATTTATCCGATTTTAACTTCTGAAGATCAATTATCCGGCTCACCTGATTTCGTCTATGGATCAATGGCTGACGGTGCAGGGTTAATTAAAAATGATGACGGTACTTTTACCCTTATCAATAATATTGAAGCAGACTATTCAATTGCAAGAATCAAGTTTGACAAGACATTTAAGCCTGTTAGCGGTGAGTATATCCTTAATGCTGCCGCATCAGCTTTCACTGCTCAGTGTTCAGGTTCTCTAATTTCACCTGAAGAGCATGGTTTCGGTCCATTATACCTTTCAGGAGGCGAGTGGGGTGGATCTTCAAAAGGAGTTTTTGTTACAGATCCGTTTAAAAGTGCTGATGATGCCGGAGTTCCTGAAATGCTTACAGCAATGGGGCAGTGGTCAACAGAAAATGCCGTGGCAATAGGTAAAGATGCCTATACTGACAAAACTGTAGTATTTATTGGTGATGACCATTCTGATAATGAAGTGCCATCAGGTCAGTTAGGAATGTATGTAGGAGACCGTGGTGACCTAAGTGGAGGTAAACTTTATGGTTTGAAAGTAACTACTGAAGGTGTTGTTTATGAAATGGACATGGAAGAAGGAGTTAGCTATGATGCTGAATTTGTTGAGCTAACAGAAAAAAATATCGACCTTCTTGATGCTGAAGCTAAAGAAAAAGGAGTTATGGGATTCTCAAGACTTGAGGATATCGACTGGAGAAGAGGTAGCGCAGATAACAATAGAGAGGTTTATTTTGCAGTAACCGGACGTAAGAAGGATGGACTTGCAGGAAAAGGTACTTTCTACGGAAGAATATATAAGGTTGAGTTGAATGATACGGATCCTACAGGAGCAGCTAAAATCACTTGCGTTCTTGATGGAGATATTCTTGATGGAAAAGCAGCTTCTTTCCATAGCCCGGATAACATCGTTGTAACAGAAAATTTTGCATACATTCAAGAAGATCCTAATGGATATCCTGATACTCCGGCTAAGACTCATTATGCCAGACTGTATCAATATAACCTTAATACTGGTGAGTTAAAAACTGTTCTTGAATGCGATCAGGTAGCTGCAGCTGCTCAAGGTTATGGTAGTGCTACCAGTATCTGGGAAATCACAGGGATGATTGATATATCTGATATCATTGGTGTTGATGAAACATTCCTTGTTATAACTCAAAACCATGGCTGGGAGAAAGAAGATGGTACACCTTTTACTGATCCAAAAGCTATGACTAACATTGGTGAGAGTACAAAAGAAGGAAGTATGCTTTATATTATTAATGGATTAGGTAGATAATCTGATTCGATAATGAATTTATCAGTTAAACTATATGCAATCATTGAGGCTTGTTTATTAATAAGCCTCTTTGCTTTTTCTTGTATTAATGAAAAAGCTTCTCTTGCTGATGAAAAGCCATTTTCAAAGATGGATTCATTATATCGTAGTGATCTTTCATTTTGTGTAAATGATTTAGAATCAATTATTAATTCGCCAGACTCAGAACAAAAGCAAAGACATTATTTAGATGCCCGGCTAAGATTTAAAAAATTAGAACCTGTTCTTGGCTTTGTAGATATTGAAAATTACAAATATCTGAATCAACCCAATATTCTAAAAATTGAGGAGGAAGATCAGACTGATATTAAAATTTTTAAACCCTCAGGATTTCAGGTTTTAGAAGAGAATTTATTTTTAGATGATCCTGATACAGCACAGGTAAATGCTATAGCTAAAGCTATCATTGGGAGGTTAAAACTTGTTGAAAACACTACCTCATTAACAAATTATAAAGATTACCATATCTTTTGGATGATCAGGAAGGAACTAATAAGAATTGCTTTAACAGGTATTACAGGTTTTGACTCTCCGGTTCTTGAAAATTCATTGATGGAAAGCAGGGTGGCTTATCAGCGAGTTGGAGATTATATAAAAGCTTCAGGGTTATTAGTTGAACATCCGGAATTATCTAAAAAATGGAACAAATCTATCCAAAATGCTATGTTGTCTTTGGAGGGGGATTTTGAGAATTTTAACAGGTATGAATTCATCAAGGGAGTCACTCATAACCAATTAGCTCTTTGGAATGAATCGGTTAATCAATTAGATGTTGAATTTCCATTTGAACTGGCTTTCAATAATGAAATGACTACATTATTTTCTGCTGAAACTTTTAATGATGATTTTTTTGCTGAAAGAAGGAATAAAGAATCCAATGAAGCTCAGGTTTTATTAGGTCAGGCTTTGTTTTCTGACAAAAGGCTATCTGAGAATAATCAGATGAGTTGTGCCACTTGTCATAAAGCAGAAAAGGCGTTTACAGATGGTAAAAAGACATTCCAAGGACAAAATAGAAATACACCAACATTAAATTATGCTCATCTTCAACAAGGATTTTTTTATGATAACCGAAGTGGAAGTCTTGAAGGGCAAATTGTTTCTGTTGTAAAAAACAGGAATGAATTTCATACAGATTTGAGAACGATTATAGAAAAAGTCGGAAAGATTGAGGATTATAAAAATGCATTTGATACCATTTACTCCAATGGGTTAACTGAATATACCCTGAGACATTCGATATCAAGTTTTATCAGGGATTTGGCTCCATTTGATTCTAAATTTGACAGATCAATTAATGGAGATGATCAATTGTCAGAAGAGGAAATAAATGGGTTTAACCTATTCATGGGAAAAGCAAAATGTGCAACATGTCATTTTGCACCCTTGTTTAATGGAACCGTACCTCCAGATTTCACAGAATCTGAAATGGAAATGCTTGGAGTTCCTAAAACAAATGATTTTGACAAGGCTGAAATAGACCCTGATCCAGGTAGATACGAATTGTTTAAGACAGATGAACGAAAGCATTTTTTCAAAACACCTACAATAAGAAATGTAACACACACAGCACCATACATGCACAACGGGGTTTTTTCAACATTGGAGGAAGTTGTGGATTTTTATGACCGTGGCGGTGGTGTTGGGATAGGTATCAACCTTGATAATCAGACGCTTCCCGGAGACCCATTAAACCTTACTGATGAAGAAAAGGACAATTTGATACTTTTTCTTCACACTCTTACCGACAGCCGATATGAGGAATCTGAATAACCTGAAGGTTGATTACTGATAAGGCCGGATATCGGCCTTATTTTTTATTCCATTTCAAAGTGTAAAGATCTTTTCTTCTATCTTTTAGATTCTTGACAGATCCATAATTGTGAAGTCTCTTTAAAAGATCCAGATCAACATCTGCTATCAGGGTCATTTCTGTATTAGGGGTAGCTTCAGCTTTTACTCCATTATTAGGAAAAGCAAAGTCACTTGGTGTAAATACTGATGCTTGCCCATATTGGATGTCCATATTTTGAACTTTTGGAAGGTTACCAACCCCTCCTGCAATTGCTACATAGCATTCATTCTCTATAGCTCTGGCACGTGCACAGCTTGCCACTCTCGTATAACCATTTTGTGTGTCGGTTAAATAGGGTACAAATAGGATCTGCAACCCTTCATCGGCCATAAGTCTTGGTAATTCCGGAAATTCAACGTCGTAACAGATCAATACTCCAATTTTTCCAGCGTCAGTATCAAAAACTTTTACTTCATTTCCACCGACCATTCCCCAGTAATACTGTTCATTTGGAGTAATATGAATCTTTTCGTATTGCTCAAAGGTTCCATTTCTTCTACATAGGTACCCAACATTATACAAATGCCCGTCTTCTTTTATTAAAGGCATTGAACCGGTGATGATATTTACATTATAGGATATGGCGTATTCAAGTAATTTGTCTTTTAATGGAATAGTAAAACCGGCAAGAGCTCTAATGGCCTCGGATTCTTTCATTTCATTGCTGAATGCCATTAATGGGGCATTGAATAATTCAGGGAATAAGGCGAAGTCACAATTATAACTTCCCAGAGTATCCACAAAAAACTCCATCTGCTCACAAAGTGATTCAAAGTCATTGAAAAGCCTCATTTGCCATTGTATCAACCCGAGTCTAACCTCAGATTTTGGTTGAGTGATATCTTTTTCCTCCTTAGTATAATAAATATTATTCCATTCTAGTAGTGTGGCATATTCAAGTGACTCAGTATCTCCGGTCAAATAGTTTTTGAGTACTTTTTTTACATGAAAGTCATTGGCCAACTGAAAGCTGAGAACCGGGTCAAATATTTCTTTATGCCTTACATTTTCGATATACTGTTTTGGAGTCATCTCGTCAGCATACTTATTGTAATTGGGTATTCGACCACCTGCTATAATAGATTTTAAGTTTAAGCGCTCACATAAATCTTTACGAGCATCGTAGAGACGTCTTCCCAATCTTAGTCCTCTGTATTCAGGATGAATAAATACATCAATACCGTATAGCACGTTTCCATCTGGAGCATGTGTCTCAAAACTGTAATTCGCAATTACTTCATCATAAGTATGATCATCATCAAGATCATCATAATTGATTATTAAAGACAAGGCACATCCTGCTATTTTTCCGTCGGCTAAAACACAAATCTGACCTTCAGGGAATATATCCAGTAGTTTTTCTATATGGTGTTCTTCCCAATAATCTTCCTCCCATTCCTTATAAGATTCGACCATTGATTTTCGAAATCCACGATAGTCATCAATTTGAAGGGTTCTAAGTTCAACACTTGATACTTCACTCATAAAATAGATGTTTTAAAAACTAAGGATTTTAGTATTTAAGTAAGTTAGCAAACTTTTTGCGGACCTTGTCAATTTTTGGTCGGGATACATTTTTAATATATGGATCATTTGGATGATGCATTTCATAATCCTGATGGTAATCCTCTGCTTTCCAGAACTTATCGTATGGATTTAACTGTGTAACTACCGGTTTGCTGCCATAGGTTCCTGATTTGTCAATCTCTTTTATAGCTTTCTCAGCCAGTTGTTTTTGATTTTTGTTATGGTAAAATATAGCCGAACGGTATTGCTTGCCTACATCAGGTCCCTGTCTATTTAGCTGGGTCGGGTCATGTGCTGTGAAGAATATGTCCAGTAATGTTTCATAACTTATCTGAGTGGGATCAAAATAAATTTCAACAGTCTCGGCATGATCTGTTTTACCGTAACTTACCTCTCGGTATGTAGGGTTTTTTGATTGCCCTCCTGAATAACCGCTGACCGCTTCATAGACACCTTTTATTTGTTCAAAACTGGCTTCAATACACCAAAAGCACCCGCCGGCAAATGTAGCAGTATCTAACTTCTGGTCTTCAATTTTTGATAGATCGTACTTCTTTCCGGATTCATGGTTCTGTGCTTCAGAATTACATGAAAATATCAATGTTGATATAACTAATAAAATAAGATTCTTCATGGTTTTGATTTTCTTATGAAAACGGATTGCCCCAACACTGGTTCCTCATCTATGGTTAATCATTGTTAAATGTCATTCAGGATACCAATTCAGTAGTTTTACGGTAACTTCATTTGTTCCATTTTCAACTAACATTTTAAACTTGTCTACATCAGCAAATCCACCCTGGCCACGGTAATGGAAAGGATAAACTTTCTTAGGTTTGAATTCAATTACTGCGCTGGCTGCCTGATCAACGGTCATGGTATATGGAAGATTCATACATACAAAAGCTACATCAATGTTTGTTAATGTTCTCATCTCAGGAATATCTTCTGTGTCTCCACTTATATAAATTCTCTTACCCCCAATCGTCAGAATGTAACCATTTCCTCTTCCTTTTGGATGTCTTGAATCAGATGTCTCAGGAAGATTATACATCGGGATAGCGGCTACTTTTATCCCCATAACTGATTTTTCCTCACCATTATTTATAATTATAGTTTCTTTTGAAGATATGTCAGTCATTTTTTTGTTTACCGCTTCCGGAACTATAAAAATAGAATTTGTTGTGTTGAGTGACTTAATTGTTTCTTCATTATAATGATCTCCATGTATGTCTGTGATTAAGATGATATCAGGATTCGGAAAAGTTTCGAATTTTTCTTTTCCACCATAAGGGTCAACATAAATTGTTAAACTATTCCATTTCAGAACCATTGTGGCATGCAGGATAGGGAAAAACTCAACGTCTCCATCTGCAGTTTTGATAGATTCCTGAGTGCTATTTTGTCCAAATAGAAGTGTTGAAGTTAATAGTATTGCTAAAATAAATGTTGTGCTTTTCATATCATTAAAACCCAGGTTTATTAAAAGTGTTTTTATTATAACAATATATAATTATTGGTGAAATAGTTAAACAAAGGCCTGATTTATTCGGTATATATAGTATGACAAAAGAAGAAATAACTCAACATATCAGCCGCATTATTGATAACATAGCAATGATAAATTCTACAGTTGGTAAAACTGATTATCAATCATTTGTTAGAAATGAACAGGCTAAGGAAGCTGTGTACGAATATTTACAAGAGATAGGTCAAGCTTCATCAGAGCTTTATAATAATAGTGAAGAGGCAAGAAAATTACCGGTTGATACGCTTATGGCATTTAGAAATGCAAGATATAACCAGGAGGCAGAAATTGACCATCAGATGGTATTTAACTTAATCACCGGTGACCTGCAAGAAATAGCTGATCAATTAAAGAATTCTGATTTATTCAAAAACACATGGAATTGATCATTTTATTGATCTATTCCTCTTGCTTCGAAAAATTCAATGATTCCATTTGAAAATTTATAATGGATTTCAATCGGATTGCAACAAACTTCGCAATCTTCAATATATTGTTGTTCATTTATTGACAGATCAAGGATCATTGATATTTCCTCTCCGCAATAAGGACAATTAAAACTATGCTCTGTTTCTCCTGTCATTGCCGGGTTGATTTTATTCTTTCACGTAAAGACCTTGCCAGGTTGGTAAGTCGTTTAACTTCATACTGATTTTCAAGATGCTTTTCACCCGTAGACAATAGATGATCGATATATTCATTGAAAATAGAGTCATAGTAATGTCTTTTTTTATCCAGGAAAATAAGCTTCTCAATGGTAGTCATGCAATTGTATAGAATCTGAAAATCGGTTTTCCCATAATTAATAATCGGATCAAAGGAAGATCTGAAAATATGTTCAAATTTTAGTGGTTCCATGAAGATAACCGGTTCGCCTTCTTCAGTATAAATTACTGGTTTGTCCATTTTATAAAGGCATACAGAATGCAAATCAGCTAATGAGTGTATACAGGAAAGAGCTGTCGCGGGATCATTTATTCCTGGCGATAGTGCTTTAACAGCTATTTCAGTTAGTCTGGTAAAGCCATATTGATAGTGTGTATGTATTATTTGGTCTGTGTAGAAATCAAAGCAGTTAAAAAGTTCATCAATAACATCTTTATTGATTTTATCAGGGGGTATACTTAAGAAAAAGAGCTGGGTTCCACTTACTACATAGTCACCTCTATTATAGGGGATATAAATTTTAACTTCGTTTTCGGCAGCAATTTTGCTCATGGTCGATTTCTGGATGCCCTGATAATAGCCGCTTTCATTTGAGTTTACAGAATACCAATTGTTAAGGTTGGATACAACCCATTCTTCCTGGTATTCATCACGATCTATTTGATCTTGAAGAGAGTTTTGTAGCCTATCCTTGGTTTGGGAATGGATTTTTTGAATGACATGCCCATAATTAACGGATCTGGTTACATAATTAAGGAAATATATAAACAGAAAGATGTCTGCCATTACCATGATTATGCAAAGGAATACGCCCAAAGTAGATAAGTCGCTTGCATTACTTTCATCGGTTCTAACCTGGTAGAGCATCAAGAAGCAATAAACAATTGTGCCGATGTAAACCCCAAGAGTAATTTGATGATATTTCTCACTTAAAATACCACTAAGTAGCCGGTTAGAGAGGTTTGAGGCCGCCTGGTTTAGAACAATCATTACCATTGAAAAGCTAAATACCGTCAGCGAAATAATTCCTCCTGCAGCTGTGGTATAGATAGCTCGGGCAGTTGAAGCGTCAGAAATACTTAAAATGGGAAATAAATCAACAATAAACTTCTCAACAGCTGTATTTCTGGATTCAAAAACCAAAATTGCCAGTATAAAAAAGCCAAAGACAATCAATGCAGGGACAAATGAAATTCCTGTGATTATCTTTGTTTTAGCTTTTCTTAAGAATTTTACGACCTGAGTCTGATCGATCATTTTACTTTTTAATGGTGTTGTGGTATTAGTAAAATAATCAAATATTGTTAATCAATTATATTTGGCGAAATTTCTTTTGCCTCCATAAACCTGTTTTCTTTGATTTCACTTATTCTTTGTAAGGCAAATTCATGATAAGCTCTGTTTTCAAGTGTATCAAATCTTTCGGCATACATCGAATAGTAATTCAATGCGGGAGTTTTGTCTTTATAGTAAACATCACATGTTCTTGCTAGCTGGTAGATAATTATATCTTCAGTATCAAACTCAGTAGCCCTTTTGTACGATGCGATTGCTTTATTCATTTCGCCATTTTCCTCATATGTTTTACCTAATGTTGCATAATATGAGCCAATTTTATCATTGTAAGAATGCTTAATGGTTTGCTCAAAGGCTTTAATAGCTTCGGCATTTTGCCCTGTTTCTTTGAGGCAAACTCCTTTAAGGTAAAAGAGTGCTGGTATTGGTTTTGAATTTTCTATCAGGGATTCAATCAGTGGTAATGCTTCTTCATATTTGCCTATATTGTAGAGTGAAAATGAATTTAGTTGAAGCATATTTAAGTTTAAGATTTCTTCATTTATAAATTCGTTTGTAACATCTATTACTACTTCATATTGCTTTAGGTCATAAGCTGCTTTAGCCTTTATCTTTTTAAGCCTTCTATTATCAGGGTCTTGAAAGAAACCTATCGATACCACTGAGTCTGCATATTCTGGCATGTTGAGTTCCAGGTATAAGTCTGCCAGCCTGGATCTTAAATCGAGATCTTTTGGATTATTTTGGAGAGCTATTTCCCAGGCGTTCATCATTAGACCTGGTAATTTTACTTTCGCCGCCAGATTTCCAAGTGAGGAATAAGCCTGGGCGTTACCTGAATCAAGCTGACACCACCTGATATTATAGTCCATTGCTTTTTCATAAAAGTCTCTTTTTGAAGAGATCTTAATTCCCAGATTTAGCAATTTCGTATTTGTAGAATCTTCAACGAGACCTTTATCAATTAAAGATTGAGCTTCATTTAATTTACCAGAGATGTATAATGTATAGCCTAAATAATAAAGAGCTTGTTTGTCGCTGGAATCATTTGAATAGACCTGCTTAAAGATTGCCTCTGCCTTTTCATTATCATTATCTGCCAGGGCTAATTTGCCTTCATTTAGTAATGATTGGCCATTTAAATTAAAAAATAACAGAATAAGTAGTGTTGATAGAATGGAATGTTTCATGTGTCTTTAGTTATTTTCTTAAATATAACTAAAGATTTAGTGATATGAAATCACTTCCAGTCTTTCAGTGAGTCTTTTTTCTTTTTGGTTTTTTCTTTATCAGTCTGATTATAGTCATGTCCGAATGATTCTGCCTCCCATTCGCCATACATAGGATTAGGAAAGACAATAAATTTTTCCATCAATTCATCCCGATGGTTGTCCACCATATTATGAATACTCATTTCAGGTTTGATAAAGATCTCACTATAATCACGCAGGTTGTCACCAAGGAAAAGAATAATCTCGAAGTTTTCTTTTACGATATTCCTTCTTGATGTTTTATCGCTGGTTTCTGACTTAAGAAATACATGGTCATCATTGGCATTCGGAAAATTTTCAGCCTGAAGATTTTTAACCGTTCCATCCTGGGTAACAACACTTCTGTTTGATATATAGAATACCTCAACACCAATGCTTTTGGCAAATTTTGTAAATTCTACAGCTCCCGGTAAAGCTTTTGCAGTTCCGGAACTAGCCCATTCATTCCAGGTTTCTTTTTTGTACGATTCACCTTGTGTTATTAAGTAAGCATTATAAGGGCTATTGTCTAATACAGTTTCATCAATATCTAATACAACAGCTTTTGGTTTATCAGATTCTGATGCTGCCAGATTATTAATAAGTCTGATTTTTGCCAGGTCATAGATTTGCTGGTATAAAAGATAGTTTTCACCTGAATTTTGAAACCATAATGTTGAGTTTAAATTTTGGTCAGCATAAGTAGCATTTTTTTGTGCAAACCCTGATGAGAAAGTAAAAAGTAGCACTATGGTTAAGGTAATTAATCTATTGTTAAGCATTAGATTCATTATTCAAATATTTTAAAACTGATCGCAAAGTTACTTTTCTGATTTCTTTTTCGACAGATTTATTCATTTTATTCATCACAAATTGAAATTTCAGTGATGTATAATTTTCATTTATCTTAACTATTTTAAGGTTGAAGCTGTCTTTTTGAATATGTTTTTGAAATTCATTCAATTTGTTAGCTAAATATTTTTCAAGTGATTCAATATCCAGGCCAGTATTTTTAATATCAAAATCAAAGCTGATTTTCTTGATTTTTCTTTTACTGAAATTGGTAATGTCTGAATTCATCACCACATTATTTGGAATAAAAATCAGGTCTTCATCATCATTATTCAGGTGGATATTAGTTAATGTGATATTTTGAACCCGACCTTTGTTATTGCCTATTTGGATATAATCACCTAAGGAAATCTCATCAGAGAACATAATGATCATCCCATTTATCATATTTGATATATAGTCTTTTGATAAAAGTGCTATTGCAGCCGCAACAATACTTAGAGATGTGACAAATTCTAATGGGTTTATATTCATTAAGAGGAGGATAAACCCGATGAAAACAAATACATTAATTAAATCGGCAATTCTGTTTATTCCCAAAACAAAGTTGTCAACCGAACCTTTCACAATCTTGTTTTTGCGATTGTAAGTAGATACAAGTATTATTCTCCCTAAACTGATTATAATGTTAGCAGATATAATGAAAATTATTGCATGGGTGACATAGTCAGGAATGTTCAAAGAGTTCACCCATTTCGGATTGATTTTAAGGAGGATATAGATAGATAAGAAAACAACGAGTTTTATTATGAATATTGCTCTTCGTTTATTTTCGTTTTCTGGTGTTGATCGCATATTTTATTTGCTAAAAATTAGATAAAACAAAATTCAATATTTTTAATTATCAAAAGTATAAATCAACATTTTTTTTTATTTTTAACGATTGCAATGTGATTATTTTTCTAAAAAATATAATTATGAGTTATTCAATTGATATAAAAAGAATCTCTTTAAAAGCATTGATGATAGCTTTAGTTATCTTCTCTGTGTCATGTAAGGATGAAGGCCCTAATCCTGGCGGCGGTGGCGGATCTACCGGGCCTGATAATCCAATTAGTAAATGGGTTTATGAAACGATGGATGAAGTTTACTATTGGGAATCTTTCATCCCTTCAGCTGTTGATCTTTCAAAATCGCCAGAAACAGTTTTTACTTCAATTAAATATAGTGGAGATAGATTTTCAGTTCTTGTTGATGATTATGAAGGGTTGATCAATTCTCTAGAGGGAGTATCTAAGGAAGCAGGATACGAATTTCAATTATTACGTGCTTCACAAGATACCGATGATGTAGTTGCGTTAGTACTTTATGTTAAAGAAGGATCACCTGCAGATATTGAGGGAATGAGAAGAGGAGATGCTATTTCAGCCATAAACGGAACTTCCATCACAACAAATAATTATCGGGATTTGTTGCCTGAGTTAGCAGAAACACATACAATTTCTTATCGAAGATTTGACGAGCAACAGGATAAGTATGTTGATCAGCCAGACTTGACTTTAACAACTCAGGTCATTTCTGAAAATCCGGTATTTTTGGATAGTGTTTACACATTAGCCAACAATGAAAAACTTGGATATTTTGTATATAACTTTTTTAGCCCTGGTCCGGGATCAACCGATGAGTATGATCAGGGAATGAAAGGTGTTTTCGGAAAATTTAAATCTGAAGGAATTCAACATCTGGTATTAGATTTAAGATATAATAGTGGTGGATCGATTTCATCAGCTCAGCTTTTAGCTAGTTTAATTGCTCCTGGAGTTACTACGACAGATATTTTATATAAAAATGTATGGAACAATTTATACCAGGATTATATCTCAGGATTGGAGAATGGAGATGACATATTAAATGGTAAATTTTTAAATGTATCAAACAATATAGGTAGTCAGCTAACTAATCAAACTCTTTATGTATTAGTTGGTGAAAGAACGGCATCAGCAAGTGAACTTATCATCAATGGACTTCGTCCTTATATGAATGTTGTTATTATTGGAGAGACTACTGTCGGGAAGAATGTTGGATCAATTCCGATTGAAGATGATAACAGTACTTACGGAATGCTTCCGATAGTATTTAAAATATTTAACTCAAACAACAAGTCTGATTACGATCAAGGATTTACCCCTGACGTTGAAGTAAATGAGTTTTCTTATAGGTTTGAACAATTTGGTGATTTAGATGATCCACTATTGGCAACTGCTGTTAATCAGATTGTTGTTGGGCCGTCTAGAATTGCTCCTTTTACAAAACAATTTGAAGGAGAATTATTCAAGTCTTCAATTGACGAAAAAGTATGGACAAACAGATTGATATTTGATATACCTATTGAATAATTATAATTAATCTTGAATTATGGAAATCTCCTGAATAAAATCAGGAGATTTTTTATTTCTTATAGTATAAAGTAGTTAATTCAATTTCGGCTCAAGACTATTTTGAAACCCCCATTTAACTCCATAGCTATATAGTTCTGAAATTGCAGCCAGGTGGCCAAAAATGAATGATGGTGTAATAAACCCAAATAACCAAACATAAGGGAAATAAAGAATTCCGCTAGCTGATTGTTTATAGATAAATGATTGAAAGGGTGATGGCAAAGCAAACAGTACAATGATAAATAAATGCATCAATGTATAAAGAGCCAGAATATTCCAGATTATCATAAGATTGATGCTAAGTGCTTTCTTTTTGTATCCATAGAAATACACAAAGGGTGCAGTAATGCCGGCCAGAATATCATAATTGCTTCCTGAAAATGTAATAGATTGTGGAATTAGTTTATAGTAATAAAGTCCTACCAATATAAAAGCTATCGGTAATCTTAGAGATTGCATCAAAGTGAGCCATTTTAATTCAAAACCCTTCATTATTTTTCTTCCTCGAGGTGTAAATAAATAAATGCAAATCGGAACAAATGGAGGAAGAAATAAAAACAAGATTTGAAACGTTACTTTCCTTATAGATTCGAGATAGAATTCGGAATAACCGGCTAATCCTTGCATGAACAAACCAAATAGCAACGATGCTAAAATAAGCTTATTCCCTCTTGAAGTTTTATATAAGAATAATAAAACAGCAGTTGTAATGAGAATAAATGATATATTGAATCCTGTAGGGAGCTGGTCGATCATATATTTGGGATAAATCTTTGAAATAATTTAATTAATTTAATATTTAATTCAAAATCAGATTATTTGATGTTTGAATTAAGATCTCAAAATGATTTTATGGAGTTACTTTTTTATATATCTATAATTATTATCTCTTCTATTGTTGTGTATTGGGGTGGCGCATTACTTGAAAGTACCTCTGAAATTCTAGCCGATCATTATCGATTACCTTCTGTGGTAAAAGGAAGTATAATAATGGCAGTTGGGTCTAGTTTTCCGGAGCTTGCAACAGTGGTAGTGTCAACATTAATACATGAAAAATTTAATCTGGGAATTTCAGCTATAGTTGGCAGTGCAATATTTAATATCTTGGTTATTCCTGGTTTATGTTGTGTATTGTATGGTGATATGAAAGCAAATAAAACGCTTGTTTTTAAGGATGCTCAGTTTTATTTGACCTCCATTGCCGTTATCATGCTTATGATTACAATGGCAGTTATTTATTATCCTTTGGAAGGTGAGAAGTACATAGAAGGTAATGTTTCTCGTGGTCTAGCAATAATGCCTGTTCTACTTTATGGACTTTATATTTATTTGCAATTTGCTGATACTCGCGATCATCAAAAGAAAAATAATGATGAGGAGAGAAGACTTCATGAAAATATCAAAAAGATCTGGGTTAAGTTATTTTTTAGTTTGGTTTTAATTTTAATAAGTGTTGAAGGACTTGTTAGAAGTGCACTGTTTCTAGGCGATTTTTTTTCAACTCCGGATTTCTTCTGGGGGATCACGGTAGTTGCAGCAGCCACAAGTGTCCCTGATGCAGTTGTAAGTATTAAGGCAGCCGGGAAAGGAGATGGCACGGCTGGAATATCAAATGTTTTAGGTAGCAATATTTTTGATTTGTTAATAGCTATACCTTCTGGTATACTTATAGCAGGTTCAGCATCAGTAAATTTGACCATAGCAATTCCCATGATCTTATTTTTGACAGTTGCTACAATTATGTTTTTTGCATTTTTAAGATTTAACTTAAAACTGTCAAAAAAAGAAGGCATAATACTACTTTCCGGGTATTTAATATTTATAGTTTGGATGTTATTAGAAACTTTTGAAATTGTTTCTTTTGTCCTCAATTGATGGCTACTGTGTATTCATCCAGCCTACCATTGGAGAATTTTGGTCTAATTCTTCTTTAGATATTGAGCCTGTGTCAATATTTTCAGAATATAATAGTGATTTGTCCGTCCAGGTTATCGCTTTGACCCTGGACTTGAATAGGTCTTCATCACCATTAAAATATTTTAATATTAAGTTAGTACGATCCTCACAGGCTAATCTACCTCGCTCGCCCGTTTTCAATATGACGTTATAATATTGCATATCTATATCGTTTAAATGTGACAGGACATATAATTTAATTCAAATTGTTTAAAAAGTATAAATATTTATTAAAATATTTAAAATAAATTTTAAAGTGTTTTATAAGTATTGTTAATGGAATAAAATGTCTTGTGAGATAGAAATTAATTAAATTATAAAGTATTCCAGATGGGACTAGCAAACTTGAATGAATATAAAGATCAAATTAAAGTGATAGGGTAGGAAAGGTTTAATGCTTGTTAGTTGATAATATTCATAAAGATCTTCAGTTAAGTTTTAAGTTTTGTTTAGAACCAGTTTAAGTCAAAGCATTATGCTTTGACTTTTTTATTTAAACCTTTCGTAAATCTGATCTTATTTACTTTTTAAGGAAATTTATAATTATGATTCTTTTGCAAGCATGTCCGGTAATTAATTAGTGCTGATTATGTTAATCATATGTAAAATTTCAATATTAAATTTTGTTTTATTTAGTTGATATGCCTTTGATTGGTTAAATTAATTATATAATTATCTACTATTTAAAAACACGTTCACGCTATGAAAACATACAGTTATACTTTGTTGATACTCTTTTTTTTAAGTGTATCTATCCCAAACATTTCTGCTCAAACAGGTGACCTGACGAAGAATGATGTTCTGACAGCCATGAATAAGTTTGATGGTCTTGGTTTAAGTCAGGAAAAAGAAAATGAACTTATTGAAACAAATAGAGGTATCGTTGATGATATGTTTGAAATTGCGAATACCAATCAAAGTGAAGATAGGAAAATAGAGTTATTTAAAGACGCCAAAGAGCGAAACTTGAATAAGCTTAATGATGTTTTGGACGATAAGACCTTAAAGAAATACAAAAAGAAAGTTAAAAAAGAATTAAAGCCGTTTAAAAGAAGGGCAAAATTTATAGGCTGGATTTTATAAGAAGTTGAATTAGAGAAATAAATTATAATCAATTGCCATGACTGTAAGCCAGGTCATGGCTTTTTTATTTGATATCATCTATAGTTTATAGGAAATCGAGTTAAATCAAAATATATTTTACCATCATAATATAATGTAATAGACTACCGGTTATTACGAATAGATGCCAAATAAAATGTGCGTACTTTAATTTTTTATCTAGAATGTAAAAGATAATACCAAATGTATATGCGAATCCGCCAGCTGCTAATAACTTGAATGCAGGTTCTGATAAGGAGGATTTTAATAATTCAATATCAAAGATTATTATCCATCCCATGATTGCATACATGAGTGTGGAAATAAGCTTGAACCTTCCCGTAAAAAATATTTTTATGACAATACCTATTATTGCCATACTCCATTGGATGATAAAGTATATCCATCCTTTTGCACCACCAATACTGATAAGTAGGACAGGTGTATAGGTACCGGCTATTAATAGGTAAATCCCACAGTGATCAAGTATCTTGAAAATGTATTTAGCTTTCTCGTGTTTAAGTCCATGATAAAAGGAAGAAAAAATATAAAGTAAAACTAAGCTTATACCGTAGAATAGTGCACCAAAAAGACTCCAATCTTTCTCACTTTTAATTCCAAAAAATATAAGTATTATAAATCCACCAATTGCAACTATGGCTGTTATTCCATGTGAGAGGGTATTTAGAAATTCTTCGTTTTTTGTAGCAGATTCAGTCTTATCTTCTTTCACTTTCCCATTCATTTATCTGAGGTAAAACTAAATCAAGAATTTCAATCTAACTCATAAATTGAAGGCTCAATAATGAAAGATAGCCGGAGATTATGATTGTTTATCTAAATGACTGGAAGTTCTGATCTTTCCATTTTTCTTATCATATAAAATCAAAACTGCCAATAGACTTATAAATATAAATGCTGCCAAGAATTTATTATATGCAGTAATGCGACCGAAAAATCCTGATGTTTTATCAGTTAAAAGAATAATGGTCTGAAAAATATAATAGTTGATGTTCAAAATAATAATTACTTCAACTAATCGAACAGTCCAATGATGCTGTTTTAAGAGCATTACCCCTCCAATAATATTTATCAAGCCAATTATAATTCCAAATAAACAAAAGTTTCGCATCCATTTTATTAATAATGAAGATGGCTTTTCCTGCTCAAACTGGCTTAAGTTCGAGGCTGAGTTTTTTTTGTTTTCTAATTCATGGTTTAGAAGCTCATTTTGTTTTTGAGATGAATTTGTTACTTGCCTTGAATTCAGGCTGTCCATCTTTACAGAAATACTTTTAAATGATGAATTGCTCAATTCAGAATTATTGTTATTGAGCATTGTATAATTAGAAATTAGGCCAAACGATCCCAGAAGAATTAATAAAATTCCCACTGTGATTCCCCATTGTGGTGCTTCGGTTTTCATACTGCGTTACTTTTAAAACCGAATGATTATAATTAAAAAGTTGGCCTCTTATAATAAATATACTAAAATTTCGTTTTAGGCCGAAGTTATTTTGAAGTTATGTTGTTCTAATGTCTTTAATATGAGTCTCTTACATTGTTATATTTACATTTTTTGAAATTCATCTGAATCTACAGTATTGATGAATTGAATTAATCCTTCAAAAAATGTTTTTTGATCATCATATTGAGATAGGTGGCTTCCCTGAGGGCATAATAAGAAGTCAGCAAATGGTATTTCTGAAGCCATCCATTCCATATGCTTAGGGTCCATTGTATCATGTTTACTTCCTATTACCAGAGTAGGGACTTTTATATCGGAGATATCATCAGATCGATCCCAGTTTTTAAGTGTAGCATCTCCTGAAATACCAAATTCGCTATACCCCTGCATATAAACATAAATTTCAGGATTCAGATGTTTTAAAGCCCTGTTTACAGCCTCAGGCCATTGGTTGATAGGTTTTCTTAAAACATGTTGTGTATAGTGGTGGTTCATGAGTAATTCAGCATACCTGGGATTTTCAAAATCCTGATTCTTTTCGATATTCATAATTTCTTGTAAAACATCAGCGGGAAGTTGTGGTCCTAAAACTTCATGAGCGTAATTATTATACTCAGGAATGCTAGCCATCATATTGCTAATAATCAGTCCTTTTAAATTAATTTGATGCTTTAAGGTATACTCCATTGCCAGAATACCTCCCCAAGATTGTCCAAATAGATAAAAATTATCCTTGTTTAAATCTAAAGCCACTCTGACCTGTTCTACTTCATCAACAAACCGCTTAACATTCCATAATGATGTGTCACTTGGCTGATCGCTATAGTAGGAGCCAAGCTGATCATAATAGATTATTTCAATGCCTTCTTTAGGTATCCATGAATTGAAACACTCGTAAATTTCGTGAGTCATACCAGGTCCGCCATGCAATAGAAGTACTTTTTTTGTTGGGTTATTTCCAATAGTTTTAGTCCATACCTTAAACTCACCTTTTGGAGTGGTGATAGGAATCATCTTAATA
Source organism: Marinigracilibium pacificum (assembly GCF_012926615.1). Classification (GTDB taxonomy): domain Bacteria; phylum Bacteroidota; class Bacteroidia; order Cytophagales; family Cyclobacteriaceae; genus Mangrovivirga; species Mangrovivirga pacifica. Next base: position 260,542 of record NZ_JABBNU010000002.1, read on the forward strand.
CCACCATTATAAATCATTTCATTATCCTGATAATCCCAATATTCTTTTAATGTAGTTTCGTGTTTAGAGGTTTCTATGTTTATATCATTAGTTGTTTCTGAGGTATTACAACCAGTAATTGTAAGGATAGCTAAAACTATTAATTGTTTATACATATTAATTAGGGGTTAAATTAGATGGTGTAGAAAAACTCCGGAGGAAAACTCCGGAGTAAATGATTTATCCTTCTTGTTTTATTTCTTCTGGTTTATTCTCTACTTCAGCACCTTGTCCTTTTAGATAGGTATCTAGGAATTCGAGAATTTTACCATAACCTTCTATTTTGTTTTCTTTTTTTACAAAGCCGTGTCCTTCATCATCAAATAAAACATACTCAACAGGTACTCCGTTTTTCTTAACTTCAGCAACAATTTCATCTGATTCAACCTGTAAAACTCTTGGGTCATTGGCTCCTTGTAATACCATAATCGGTTTTTTAACATTTTCAGCATGAAATAGGGGTGATATCTCATATAGCCTAACAGAGTCTTCAGAAAAAGGATCTCCTAATTCTTCATAAAGAGCTTCTCGTTGTGCTTCCCAGTAAGGAGGTATAGATTTAAGCGTTCTTAACCAGTTTGTAACTCCAAAGATATTTACTCCAACATCAAATTCTTCCGGAGCAAAGGTCATTGCAGCCATGGTCATATATCCTCCATAACTACCTCCGATTATACCAATTTTTTCAGGGTCAATATAAGATTGTTCTGCTAACCATTTTTTACCCCAAATACAATCTTTCAAATCTTTATCCCCATGATTTTTGTCATCCATTTTATAAAAAGACTTACCATAGCCACTACTGCCTCTATTATTTACAGCAAGAATAGCATAACCATGATTTACCAGATATTGAATCAAGGAAAAATAACTTTGTCTGGATTGACCACCAGGCCCGCCATGGACCCACACAAGTGCCGGTACTTTGTTTTCAGCACTTGCAACTTTTGGTTTGTAATAGATTGCAGGAATTTCTATTCCATCAAATGATTTAAATCGAACTACTTCTGCAGAAACCAAATCATCAGGATTTATTTCTTCATTTAAGCTATTGGTCATTTTTTTCAGTTCCTCTGTTTCCATATCATAATAATATATGTTGACAGGTGAGTTTGATGATCCTACAGCCAGGAGCATTTTTGTTTCACTATCTGCAATAGTTACTCCTAGTACACTACCTCCTTGAAGGTCAGGGAAGTTTACATTCTCATCATTTTCAGTTTTCTTAATTATAAGTTTATTTTTACCATCTTCATTTATTCCGGTAACTCTGAAAGTGCCATTTTCACTTAAATAGCTGTATGCTACATCCCAGTCAGTTTGAAATACTTTTGAATGTTCTCCCGTTTCAATGTCATATTTCTTTAAATAGCTAAATTCACTATCATTATCTGTCAGGTAAAAGAATGATTTACTATCCGTACTGAAGCCTGAGCTTCCGTATGACCCTTTACCTTGAGAGATTTCAGTCATTTTCCCTGATGTCATTTCACGAAGAAACAACTTATTTTCACTTGTGGTAATAGGTTTTACTAATGCCATATATTTCTCATCGTCTGAAAGTCCGGCATAAAAATATCCTTCATCATTTTTGAAGATCATTTCTGGTTTCCAATTACCGATATCCATTTTATAAACATCGAAATATTTTGGATCGCGTTTATTTGACCCATATATCATAGATTTTTTATCCTCAGACCAACGGTAAAAGTCAGCTTTCTCATTTTCGCCAGTTGTTAACTCTTCAGTAGTACCATCACTTTTCAAGATATATAAATGGTCAATCTCATTACCTCCTTTGTCAGCGAAGTAAAGAATATCTCCAGTTCCGGGTACAAAACCTTCAACAAATAATGATTCTTCAGTAGAGTTTGTGATTTGTTTTTTTGAACCATCAGCAATATTCATTTCATAAATATTATAAATTCCGGTTTCATTGCTGGATACAATGATCTTTGTTTCATCATCGGAAAATTCTGGTCCTCTGTATGATGTTGTAGATTCAAATTGTTCAATAGTATAAAGAGAAGGGGTTTCTACTACAGCAGTTGTCTCTTCATTACTAGTACTGTCCTGTCCACAGGATACTAATAGGGCTGATAATACCAGCGTAAAATATCTGATTTTCATGGTTAAAGTTTTTCTATGTTTATTGTTAGTCCCTAATCCTTATTGGTTAGTTACAATTAATTTCTAAACTTTAATCATGAATGTCAAGGCTATGAATGTATTAATTAGTTGATTATCAATTTATTTACAGCTTGATGAATATTTTTTTTCTGAATAAGTAATACAAAGGAATGAATATAATACCAATATAAAGAATTGAGTAAAGTGCTGAAGATAGCTTTAAACTGACCCCCAGGTTTTTCATTCCCTCCATGAAATCTTGATTTAGAGAAGTGCCTAAAAACCTATCATCATAGAATAGGAATATTAACAAAAAGGATAATACATAGGCCGAAATGGCATTTGCGCCTAAAATTTGGCCAATTTTGATTTTAGAATTAACTTTTTTAATATCTAAAATGAAGTAACAAAGTAAAAATGTGAGAGAAGCTAATCCAGTGGTAATCAATACATATGATGGGCTCCATAGATTTTTGTTTAGAGGAATTAATGGAGTTAATATTAATGCTAAAATAACCAATATAATTCCTGTGATTGATAAAAATTTTATTCTTGAGTTTTGCGTTGATGTTTTAAACTTTTGAGCAATAATTACTCCTGAAAGTGTAGTTACAATAGCAGGAAGTGTAGTAAGTAATCCTTCAGGATCCCATGTTTTTTCATAAAAGATACCTGGTAAAAATTGACGATCAATCCAGGCCGCAATATTAGTTCCTGGCTCCAGGTTTGGTTGAATTTTATCTGTAGAAAGTTTTGCAATTTCTACAGCCTCAAATCCTGATGCACGCAATATTTTTCCTGTTGCAAGAGCCTCTTTGATTACTTCGTCAATTGGTACTGGGATTACAAGAAGAATGATAGAATAAGCTATTAGAATTATGGAAGATATAATTATAAGTGATCTGATATTCAGGTTTATAAATAGGATTGAAGCTACAAAAAAACAAATGGAGATACGTTGAAGTACACCGGCCCATCTCATTTCTGATAAATCAGGTTTAAAAATAAACCATAAGAAAAGTCCGACGATAAAAATTTTTGCTGACCTCCAAAGTATTTTTTTATATATACTTAAATCAGCCTCACCTGCTATATTACCTAATGAGTATGAAATTGAAAAGCCTACAATGAATAAGAAAAAAGGAAAAATTAAGTCGGTAGGAGTAAGGCCATGCCAATGAGCATGCTGTAATGGTGAGTACATGTGTGACCAACTCCCTGGATTGTTCACTATTATCATGGCTGCAATTGTTAAGCCTCTGAAAACATCCAGAGAAAGCAGTCTTTCCTTTTTGTGCATATAAAAATATTATTAATCTCTTAAAAATCTTGGATCGCCATCAAAGCTACTGGAAAGGATTAATGGCATGGTTTTACCCGAGTCGATAAGATACAAAAAAAGATCCCATTGTCCATTTTTGTTACTTGAAAAACATATTGATCTTCCATCAGGAGACCATCTTCCGATAAGTTCCCAATCCGGACTGTTTGTTATATTTTTTAAGCTTTGATCTGTTAAATCGTAAATATATATTTCCATGTTATTGTTTCCGTCTCTACCAGAACTAAAAAGTATTTTATTACCATCGGGGCTAACCTCTGAGCGTTCATCTACAGCTGGGTGGTTAGTAATATTGGATATCCGATTATTATTAAAATAAAGTACATAAACGTCCATATTCCCACTTGAGTTATTTGAAAAAGTTATACCGGATTCATCAGGAAACCATGAAGGCATATAAGAATCTCCTTCCATTAATTCTGTTAGATTAACAGCCTTTTCATTGTAATCATTTAATAAAAAGATATTTCCGTTACATGAATAAAGCATTTTTCCAGAAACGGGACCATAACGCATGTTTTTATCATCGAGCGCACACTCTTTAGGTTGAGGGAGTTCTGTAGTTTTACCAGAAATTAAATCAATACTTTGCCTGTAGTAGGTGTTATTTTCTTCTTTAAGAATTGATATGGTAGAATTGTTAATTATTGTAGGACTGTATTCATTGGCTTCTGAATTTGTGATTTGAGTAGATGTGCCTGATTTAAAATCATATAAGAATATATCAGAATTCCCATTTCTATCGGATGTGAATACTAGTTTATGCTGAGCAGAAATATTGAAACCCAGAGATATACTGATCAATATGCTGATTACTTTAGTTTTCATTATGATTATGATAATGCAGAATTATGTTATGTAGTAATCTAGTGATTTTCAATTAATTAGGACTTATAATAAGTGTAATTTATAATTTTGATATAAAATATAAATTTTTACAAATGATTTATTGCTTTCAGTTTTGCATGACTAAACATTTATATGAAATGAATAATTCATTAAAAGAATTGGAAATCAAAGAGGAGGTTAATTACAAGCTTATTGATGGTCAGTTTTCTGTAGAAGAAGCTAAGGAGGTATTAAATGCTTTGTATAGAAACAAAATAAGATTCCATCAGGAACAACGATTATCAATTTATGAAAGAGAAGGTCGTGATACTTCTTCGACTGAGCTTAGAATTGCTGAATTAAAAACTGAAAGAGAAAAGGTTAGAGATCTTCTTAAGTTGATTGAATCTGATGAAGTAGTTATTCAGATTAATGGCACTATTGATGTGAAAATATTAAAGTGATATTAAATGTTCATATATAATTAGAATAACTCTTGTTGTGAGCTAACAACTGGAGCATTTTCTAATTTAAGTAATGATTTTTTAGTGTTTAATCCACCGGCATACCCAGTCAGGTCACCATCTGAACCTATCACCCGATGGCAAGGGATGATAATAGCAATTGCGTTGGCACCATTTGCAGATCCGATAGCCCTGATTGCACCTGGATTATTTAGCTTCTTGGAAAGCTCAAGATAGCTGGTTGTTTTACCATAAGGAATTTTTATTAATTCTTTCCATACTTCTTGCTGGAAGGCAGATCCTGCCATTGAGATAGGAATATTAAACTCTTTCCTTGTTCCTTTGAAATATTCCTCAAGTTGGGTAATTGTCAATTCACAGATTTCAGATGATTCTTGAATAAATTCAACTGAAAAGTAATTTTTAATTCTATTATCAATTGACTCTCTCATCCTGCGATATTTCCAATCACATAATACCAAATTGTCCTTATATGAACCAATTACAAGTTCTCCATAAGGTGATTTATAAGTGATTGTTTGTATCATAATTTTAGCGATGAGTTATGTAAATATAATTATAATAAGACAAAAAAAGGGATGGCTATTTCAGCCATCCCTTTAATAATATTTTCGGTAAAATTATTTCGTGAAATATATAGTAAAGAATACGTCAGTTTTTATTACCAGCTCTTCAAAAAGCTCATCTGCTTCCTCGTAGTTATATTCTCCTTTTAGTATAAACTCGCTATTGGTTAATTTTAGAATTTCAAGTGCTGATTCTACACCTTCAGGGTCTTTCATGTAAAATTTGTTACCTTCAATTCTCCATTCACTACCGAAGCCATCAATACTTTCCATGGTCAGATTTTGTGTTGTTGATTCTCCTATAAATGGTTTAATAGTCAAATCCATTTTGTAATTACCTGTTGCTGTAGCAGTATTAGGTTCTGAACTAAAACTTACAACCATATTACTTTCGGTAATTTTTCCGGTTATATCAGCAGTTTTTGTGGTTTGACCTTCAAAAATCATATATGCATCACTATCATAATCCATGTCAGACAAAGTCCAATTACCTTCAATTTCTTCTTCTTGGATTGCAGGTGCATTTTCCTCTTCTGAACATGAAGAGAAAACTAATAATACAACAAAAAATAGGCTTAATGATTTAAATAAATTCATAGTTATTATTGATTTAAAAATTGATTGCTTATTTATTCGATTATGATAAAAATGCAAATGTATATTGTAAAGCTTAAAAAATAAAGCTATAGAAAATATAAAATCGTCATTTTGCAATTTTTATTTTAAATATATTTAATCCTTTATTCGATAAAATTTATAACCGTTAGATATGGTCAATTATGATCTGAATTAAATTTAAAGGACAAAAAAAGCTGCTTCAATAACGAAGCAGCTTTTTATATTTCTTAATGAAGAATTATTGAACAATTTCTGCATCTTTAGTTAAAGTGATAACTTTAACAGATTTAGTAGTTGTTGTAATACCGAAAAATTCTTCTGTAGTAGATTCTTCCATTTTGAATTTGAAAGTAGTTGCAGAAAGCTCAAGGATTTGGTAATCCACAGCAGTCTCACCAGTTCCAAAAGTAACATTGCTACCATTAATTGCATAGCTACCATTTAATTCAGGAATAGAGTAATAAGTGTTAGTACCTTCATTAGATCCCTGTACTAGAATATCAACTGTAAAGTTACCAGAAGTTGAAACTTCAGCTGGCTCCTCAGTGAAAGAAACTCTCATAGTACCTTCTGTATAAATTTCCTCAGTTTTAGCAGTAGCACCTGCAGCTGAAACACTAGACTCAGTAGTGTAGTTAGTTACAGTCCATGATCCTGGAAGTTGCGTAACATCAATTGAAGGAGCATTCTCATCATCTGAACAAGAAACTAATACTGCAAGCGATAAAAATAATACGCTGAATAATTTTGAAAAATTCATAGTTTTAATATTAAATAGTTAAATAAAAAATACTCTTTAATTGAGAGGTCGGTTGATGATTCGGTGGCGAATATAAATCAATCGGAAGTTAATTGCTGATAAATTTTGAAATTTTTATTTAATAAATCCTGATTTAAGATTTCCGCAATGGCATAGTACAATTTTGGGTCAAAATCGTATAATTCTTGAGGTTTTTCAAAGAAGTTTTCAATTGAAACTGCAAAAAATTCATGGTAATCTGTAGCAGCGTAATCTCGAAAAAGATGGGTTTTAATATCCTTTAGTCTTACCATTTCTTTCATAGCAATCCATTTGAATTTCTTAATAGCCAATTCGGGAATGAAATTATATTCTTTGTTTACTATTTTATTTTCAAACTTGAGGGCATGTGCCATTTCATGGAGACCTAAATTGAGGCCATCATTATGATGCATGTAACCTTCTACAAAATTTTTCCAAGAAAGAACGATTAATCCTCTAAGGTTTACTTCTCCTTTATGATATTTTCCTGTGATTGTCGAATAGTAATCATCCGGATAAATTAAAATTTTATTAAAATGTTTGAAATAAACAGAAGGGTAACCAAAAGTCATTTGAATTGCTGATGCGGCAATAAGAACCTTCATTTCATCAGTTACAGTATTAAGTCCACCTCGAGGTATAAAGGATTTTAATTCTATGAATCGCTGAACTCTTGAGCGGAATTGTTTTTTCAGTTGCTCTGAAGGAAGATCATTATAGTAATGAAAGTAGCTTTCAAGTATTTTAATATGTGACTTTGGTAATTTATAGGTGAATAGAATGGCATTTGATACCTCCGGAATGAAATAATTAACTATTGCCTTAACTACTTGAAAAGTTAGGATTATGGGTACAAGAAATAAGATAATTAAGAAAAAGTAAAAAATGAATTCGCCCATTATAATAGTATATCGATAAAAAAATAGACACAAATTTATCGATTTAGAAAGTTAAAGGCCAATTGTTGACTTTACTTTTCGATGGGATTCCATATAATCACTGTTTTTTCGGGGGAATATTTGATAAGCATGGGAATGATTTGATTATCTCCTATTGTAGATGCCAATACAAATATATTATTATCATTTTTAATTACAAGGTGAGGAGTGTATGGAGGGCTAAATGAAAATAAATCTGTTGAACTTCCTTGTTTATCAACCTTTCTTAGTGTCCTTTTTCCCCAGTCAGCCAGATAAATATTTTTTTGATTACCATCGTAATCAAATATTGTATTTATACCCAGTGGTGGTGAATTAGCTGACTTATCAATTAAACTTTTCCATTTGTGGATGATATTTAAACTTGAGTCGCAAATGATTGTACTTTGTTCAGTGATTATCAAAAAGTCCCCTGAAGATGTTCGTTTAATTTTTTTTATTTTGGTTTCTGGAAATTGAATTTTTTCAGAAATATTATCTGGTCTTTTTAGATAAAGATATGGATAACTGGCAAATAAGAATTTATTTTCACCAGTCATAATAAACCCATAATTTCCCGGATGAAGGTTAGATTCAAACCAATCTGAAATTACAATAGGTTTTTTATTCAGTTCATTAGTTTGAAACAGTCGATATTCAAAAGAGTTGCCTTTGGTTCTACTTTCAATAATATATAAGTGTCCATTGTATACATCAAGAAAAAAATCACTGCCCGAACTGTCAGAAATTAACCATGGGATAGGTTCATTGGGCGTGGTTTCATCCCACATCATTATACAGCCTTTATGATTAGAGGATTCTATAGGATAAACATATGACCATAATAATGTGTTCTTGAAAATCACCATGCTCCCAGCAGGGTGGGCGAAAATGTCTGGAATAGTAATGATCACTATCAAAACAGAAATTATCGACCTATGTAGAAAAGAATTCACCAGCCCGCTGTTAGGTAAAACTCGATTATCCTAAAGACAATGAAGAAAATAATAATCGCACCAATTTTAATTAAATAGGGTTTGTTTATTTTGATATCTTTTACAGGAATTAGCAACACTTTTAGTGCTTGTATGAGCCTTTTTCGGTTTTTTATCAAAATGAAAATTAAAATAGATTGATAGATTATTGCAGCCCGAAGCGCTCCTTGATTAACTACATAGAATATATCTTGTAGGATAATATTTATCAGTATTGTGGAAAGGAACAGGCATCCGATGAGTCTTGTTTTTTTTAATAGGAGCATAATTCCTCCTGAGATTTCAAAAATGCCAATTATTACTGCAAATGGTTTTGAATGAGAATAAAAAGACCACATTAATTCCATGCTCGTTAGTTCTCCAACGGTTTTTTCTAAAACTTCTGGGTTGTACCCAAATTGCCAATATTTAGCACCTCCGTAAACGAACATAGCCATAACGACTATCCATGATAAAGCTTCCTCAATTATTTCACTAATATTTAAGTTTTTCATTTATCAATAATCTCGTTTTTCAAAGTCTTCATGTTTCTTAATTTCCTGTCTCCTGATAAATAAAAATATTATAATTATTAGGATTACTATAAAAAACAATCCTTGAAAAGCCATTAAAATTATAGGGATTAAATCCATAATTAGTCTTTTAGTTTTACAGCAGTTCCGTAAGCAAGGATTTCTGAGCAACCTTGCATAACCATGGAGGTTGCTAATCTGACATTAATAATGGCATCGGCTCCAAGTCTTTTGGCATCATGCTCCATTCTTTGCATCGCTTGTTCTCTTGAATGTGCCTGTAATTGAGTGTACTCATCGATTTCACCCCCAACGATATTTTTTAAACCTGCAAAAATATCTTGACCTACATTTCGAGCCCTTACTGTACTCCCACGTGCTATACCTAGAATTGAGTCAATTTCCTTATTAGGTATAAAATCAGTTGTTGTAATAATCATAGTTAATAATTAATTGATTGACAATAATTTATGTTAATCAAGTATCAATATCAATTAACTTATTATTCAAAGGTGATTATTGTACATGAAAGGATTTAATAGAGGCTATTACAATGCTTTTTCCAGCTTTTTAATTTTTTGATTGACAGATCCTATCTCGCAATTTCTAATCAGCATGAAAAGTAATTTAAGACTGAATCGGGTGGGAGAAATCAACCGGATTTTTGATGCTATCAATTTATCCCGAGTATTTATTGCATTATTGATATAAGATTCTTGAGTTGCAGATAAAAGAGTAGCAAATTTCCAGGCACCATCACGTGCAACCTGCATACTGAAATCGACAAGCAGGTCATCTACTTTTCCTGATTTTTTTAGAATGTATTTTAACGGTGGCCAGATGGTTGTTAAATTATACTGAACTTCAGCAACCATTGAAGAAAGTAACTGATTTATTTTATTGAAATCATTTTGGAGGGATATTAAATTACCGCCTTTCATTGTCTCGAATGCAGCAATACCTAAATCCAGATTTATGTGAGCATTTATTCCAGATAAAATATGCTGTAGTACCGTGATGTCATCAGATGTAGATAACTGAAAGCTTGATTTCCATGATTCAGAGATCAAATTCTTGTTCTTCCAATTGTAATAGGCAGTAATATATCTCAATGCAAAGATTACATCGAGCTTTTCCATTCGCTCTCCATCATCGAAATTCCCGTTCAGGATTTCCTGACCTACCCTTGCAGTTACCTTTTTATAGAGCACGGCAAAATACCCTTTAGGGTCATTGTTTTTCTTGCATTCTGTAATTATAAGATCAAGCTCAGCAATTACCTGATTTATTTTAGTGATGTTTCCGGAAATAATGGGTTCCATCTCAAATAATAACCCTTTATTATGATATTTAGAATATTTTTTGTGAATTTTGTCTACTTAATGTTACCCTTTGGAATATAGGAGGCTTAGTGTCTGTCTATTGTTTGTAATAAAAACCAGATTCTCTTATTGTGAAATCAAATCTACCCTGAAAAACTGTGTATTTTAGATTGAATGAATCTTCATACTCGTAACCAAACGTACCTGCGAAAATTATTTTATCAGAATTAGTTCCAGTTGAGGATGAGCGTCTAATTGTCAGATTACCTTTTTGATTTAGTGGTTGAAAATTTTCATCATAATTATTTTCATCAATTACAATATAAGCCAGGTTTCCTGGGCTAGTGAAGTCATATTTAGTTTGGTCCAAGGCTACCAGATCATCGAAAGATTTAACTTTATCGGTTTCAATTTCCATGATCAAATAAATGTCGTCATTATTATGGTTGTCTTCATTAACGAGATATCCTTCAAAATAGAGCCTTAATTTATTATTAATTGTATCACACTGTACAGGAATTGTTGAGCTATAATTCATAGAATTCCAAATCATTGTATTGTTTATAATTGCTCCGGCAACATCATTACCCCTTTTAGAAAAAACAGGTAATCCAGGCATACCCGGGTCGAAAATAAACACTGGTTCGTCACAGGCAGAAAATACTAATATCGAAGATACAAGTAGAATTAATATAGATTTATAGCTATTTCCCATGTAAGTAGACATTAATTCCGGTTAGGATGTAGAAATTTTTAAAATCAGATGTTGTGCCAATTGAATTACCATAATCATCAAATAATTCATAATTAAGCCTTCCCGAAGGCGAATAGCTCGCTCTTATGAATGGAGATACAGTTTTATTTTGTAAAAACTCGATGCCAAATAAAAAGGCACTGGTAAAGTCTTTGTATTCCCTCTCATTAAAGTCTGAATAAATTACATAACCAAATTCAAAACCTCCATTGACTGCCAAGAAATCAGTTATGTTATACCCAACTAAAATTGGAAATAAAATATACTGATCATTGTAGTTTTTTCTTTCTAATAGAGGATTTTCAATCGTATAATTTCTATTACTGAAATTTAAACCACCAGTAAAGGTAAAAGACTTATAAGTTTCTCTATAGGCAACTCCAGTTGCAAAGCCAACACCATAATCTGATTTGAGCTCAGGTGATTTTACAATTGATTTTGCATAGGTTAGACCGGCACTAAATTGAACCTGAGCATCACTAATGAAAAATGATAGACCTAGAGTCATTAATAAAATAGCCTTTTGAATAGTTTTAAGCATCTTTAAAAAGTTGAAGAGAGTAGTTATTGAGCATAGCTAAATAACTGTAGTTAAGTATTCCTTTGTGAATTTAATAAATACTGAAATCTGATTGGTATACTTTAAAATCAAATCTACCATAATACACAGAGTACACTTCATCATTCATATCAGTATAATCAAATCCAAATGTTCCTGAAATTATCCTTGGATAACTGTCTTTTACATAGTTAATATGGAGCTTACCAGATTGTGATTTTACTTTTAAGTTTGTGATACCATGATATTGTATTTCATCATAACTTGTAATTATTCCAAACCCATTTTGATTGTCAAGGGAGATTACAGAGCCTTCAAGCTTTTTTAAGTCATAGATAGATGTTATTTCATTTGTATATAATACAAAAACCAAATTATTATCATCTTGATAGTTCAAATTATAATTATTGAATGAGCCTGGGATAGAAATAGCAAACCTGCCACTATCCTGATCATAAATCATTCTAATATCATTATAATAACTTCCTCCTACATATGATGTCCAGTTTTGGCCATTAATTACTGCTCCGGCGACATTATGACCATCTTCTGTATATACTGGTAAAGCTGGTTTAGAAGGATCTGGAATGAATACAGGCTCATTACAACCTGTAAACCATAAAAATAGCAAGGGTAATATAACTAATTGAAGCTTTTTCATTTTTTAAACTTTACACGTAATCCAATCATGAAGTAAATATTTTTAAATTCACCAGTTTCTTCTGATAAATAACCATATTGGTCAACCTGTTGGTATTTTAATCTGGACATCGGACTAATACTGGTTCTAAAATATGGACTAACATATTCATCAGGAAAAGCCTGTATTTGTGCCAGGAAGGCAAACCATCCATCTTCATACTCATTTTCTCTAAATGTTGATGCAATAGGGCCTCCTAGCTCAAAACCACCACTTAATTTGACGGCATTTTTGATTTTGTAATTCAATAAAATTGGGAAAGTAATGTATTCATCACTTATCTTTTTCGAATCCCGATTATCACTATAAATTAATGTGTAGGCTCTAGATGTATAAATTGCTTCTGTAGATAGACTAAAATCCTCATTTTTAAATAACTTAAATTCATAACCTACACCAGTGAAGATGCTAACCCCTGATTTGACAGAAATTTGATTTGATTTTACTAGTGAATTAGCGATTGTTAATCCACCATTTACTGAGAATTGAGAAAAACCTTGAAAACCAATAAATGTAAAAATCAGAACTATTAATAATTTTAAACTCTTTCTGAAGACCATTTTTAAAAAATTGATAAACCCATTATTAAGAATGGTTCTAAATAACTTTAATTAAATTAATATTCCAAACTTATTTTAAAAATTGTGATTATTGATCGTGTTTGCAGCCATCATCCACCAGGTTATAGCTATTATTGTTCCTACAATAACTAGTTTGATAATGATTTTAATAATTTGTTTATTGTTTTCTGCAATTGCTCTTTTCCTGATTTCTTCAAGTTTTTCCTTACTAGCGTTTTTTTTCAAAAACACCAGATCTCCTTTATCACCAATTGTGGAATAATGTTTTATCTTTTCCCAAACCCTATTCTTTTTCAATAAATCCCTGTTTTGTTTCATGGATTTATTGGCTGAATCCATTGATCCAAAACCTCCCATATTATTTTGGTTATTGTAATTGATAAATTCTTATAAGAAGATACCAATTATGATCGAAATATTTAATTATGCATATAAAAAATCCCGGAGAGCCCGGGATTTAATTAAATGTGATAATATTAGAGTATTATTCCTGCAACTAATATCCCGATTGGGATTGCTGATATAAGCAACATAAAAAATGCCAACACGATATTTCCAATAGATCTTCCAATTGAAAATTTTTGAGTAACTGAAATTCCTACTACTGTCAATACTAAGCTCCAAACAGCAATTCCAAACGTTATAAATCCTATAAAGGCAATATAATACAGTAAATTTTGGCTGACTTCATTTAGATAATCAGATCCATACAGTGCATAAATAGCATAAACAGGAATAAAAAGTAAAATGGTAAATGCTGAAGGTATTGCGGCATAAGTATTCATCCGAAATAGATCGTATGTATTTGCTTCTCCACCAAGCCACTTACCCGTAAAACTCAAAAATGCGGCAAATATATAATAAGATATCCAGCCTAATAGCCCACCGACAATTATTCCAAATAAAATTGATACACCTACATTAGTGAATATACCTCCCCAGTCATTATTGATGAAATTTTCAAGACTTCCATTAATTCCTAATAAAATAAGGATAGGGAAAAGCCATTTGTCATATTCTTTTTTATCAATAAACTCAAGAACCATTCGTGGCTGTGTCCAGATTTTTGTAAAAATGTCTTTGTCCGATAAGTTTTTTAAATCTTTATGCTCATCTAACAATGTGTCATCAAGCATGTTGAAATTTGATGTTTCCATATTAAAAAATGTTTATTCATAATTGAATTGCTAAAATATAAAATGTCTGATTAATATAGAAATTTGAGTGTTCTCTATAACTGTTTTTAGAACGAATGTTTAAATTGTGGTTTTTAACCTCAAGGAATTTTTTCTTTATGAGTAATACCAACGCTCAATTTGGGCAAGAGCTTTTGTCGAAATTTCCGGATCAAATACAGTTTATGTATCCATGGAGGACATATCAGGAAAGGGTATTAAAAGATCTTGATGAACATATTAATGATGATCACCTACATATTGTAGCTCCTCCCGGATCTGGTAAAACTGTTTTGGGGCTGGAGGTAATGTTACGATTAAATAAGCCAACCCTGGTTTTGGCTCCAACAATTGCAATAAGAAATCAATGGATAACCAGATTTTGTGAATTATTTCTTCAAGAAGTTAAACAGCCTGATTGGATTACCACAGATATAAGAAATCCAAAATTAATGACCGTTGTTACTTATCAGGGAATTCATTCTGTTCTAAGTAATTCAGAAGAAAAAAAATCAATAATTGAAAAATTGATTTCGGCAGGTGTTTCAACTTTTGTTGTAGATGAAGCTCATCATTTGAAAAATGAGTGGTGGAAATCAATTATGGAATTAAAGTCAGCATTAAACCCTGTTATTGTTGGTCTTACAGCCACACCTCCATATGATGTTTCTTATGCTGAATGGCAACGTTATCTTGAGTTGAATGGTCCGGTAGATGCTGAAATTTATGTTCCGGAATTGATAAAGGCCGGAGATTTATGTCCTCATCAGGATTATGTTTATACAACAATACCAAAAGCTGAAGAAAGAGAGCGGATTGTTGGGATCAGAGAAAAAATAGATGAAGTCTTCTTACAGCTTAAGCACGACCTGACTTTAATTAGTGCTATTGAAAATAGTGGATTCTGGCTAAATCCACAGGAACATTATGAATGGATATATTCGAATATTGAATTTTATTCGGCCAGCCTAATTTATTTATATGGAAACCATAAGGAGATACCTAAATCTCATTTTGAGGTAGTTGGAGCCAAAGAGTACGATATTCCTGTTTTAGATAAAGAATGGGTAGCCATTGTTATTGAAAATTACCTTTTCAAAAATGAAAAATTATTTATTGAATATAAAGATCACCAAAGCCACATCGAGAAGGTCTTACGAAGGTCTGGGGCTTTGGAACATAGCAGGGTTAGTTTTACTGAAAATAATGAAATAACAAAGTCTCTTTCTTCCAGTATCAGCAAACTTCAGGGAATAAAGCAGATCACAGACCATGAACATAATAACTTAAAGGAAGATTTACGACAAGTTATTCTATGCGATTACATTAGGAATGAATTTTTGGCAGAAGAATCTGTAAATGAGAAACCGCTTAATAAAATTGGTGTTGTCCCTGTTTTTGAAATATTAAGGAGAGAACATGATAAGTCTAAAAAGCTTGGAGTTTTAACGGGGTCGTTGGTTATCATACCTGGATCTGCAGTCAATAAAATGCAAGTGCTTGCAAATCAGTATTCATTAGGTGAATTGCAGTTTAAAGAATTGCCTTATGATGAGAATTATCTTTCTGTAAATCTTACCGAAGTTGTAAAGCATAGAATAGTAACAATTGTAACTGAATTGTTTACCAGGGGAGAAATCAATATTTTAATTGGGACAAAATCTCTTCTTGGTGAAGGTTGGGACGCGCCTGCAATTAATTCTTTGATTTTGGCAAGCTTTGTTGGCTCATTCGTCTTGTCCAACCAAATGAGAGGGAGAGCTATTCGAATTGATAAGAATAACCCTGATAAATCAAGTAATATATGGCATTTGGTGTGTATTGATCCGACTTCTAAATCCGGTGGAAGTGATGTGGAGTTAATGAAGCGTAGGTTTCGAAGCTTTGTGGGGGTTAATATCCAAGAAGAATCATCAATTGAGAATGGCTTTGACAGATTGGGTTTTCCTACTCAAATAAATAATATACGATCAATTGAACAGTTTAATAATCAGACCTTAGAGAGAGCATCGCAAAGACGAAATTTACTTGTTAAATGGAAAAAGGGACTTGAAAACGGAACCAGGATGGTTGAAGAGATCAAAAAGCCATTTCCGGATAACCGTAATTATAAGAAAGAGAAAAGTCTTTATTTTCGGAATTCTATGGGGAATTTTACCGGAGTATTAGGTTCATCCATTTTTGGATATTTGCATTTTTCTGTAAATGCGTTTGCCAGGACTCTAAGTAAATTCCCTAATTCTCAGGTGATGGTTTGGGGATTTACAGCAATAATAAGTATTGGTATTTTATTCTTTGGTGCCAAAACCGTTAACTCCTTTGTAACCTATCTAAGGTTTAAGAATATCGATAAGGATCTAAAGAAAATTTGTGTTGTTTTGGTGAGAGCGTTAAGTAAAAAAGGGATCATCAAAACAGATCTGGATAACATAAAAATAGAAACATCAAAAGATATGTTTGGAGGGGTTCATTGTCGTATAGAAGGTGGAACTACCTTTGAGTGTTCAACTTTTATTAATGCTGTTCAAGAAATTTTAAGTCTTGTTGATAACCCACGTTACTTGCTGGTCAAAAAAGGAACCTACAAATGGCTGTTCGATTTTGTTGATTATATAAATGTACCGGAAGAACTGGGTAAGAAGAAAGAAGATGCTCTGCTGTTTTCAGAGTTGTGGGACCATTTTGTTGGTAAAACAAAGTTAGTGTTTACCAGAAATCCAAAAGGAAGAAAAGTATTGTTAAAAGCAAGAGTTGACTCGATGTCTAAACGATTTGTAGATTCAGATATCGAACACGTTAATGTCTGGAAGTAACTAGAAGACTAAAGGCTGAGAATAAACTCAGCCTTTATTGGTTAGCCAGGTAGTCACTTTACCACGGTCCGTGGTATAGCTGCCGGCAGTCTGCTCAGCATCTCATTATTGAGCAACTGAGTAGTGTTTGTAAAACTGGAAACGTTAATTACATTATTCTTTTGTCGGCCAATTAACACCACCTCATCACCAACATTCACATCCGGAATATGAGTTATATCAACCATAAAGAGATTCATGTTTATTAATCCTACAATTGGAGCTTTTTTACCATTAATCAGCACTTGCCCTCTATTTGATAGTGCCCTTGGGTAACCGTTTGAATATCCCAATGGCATTACAGCAATCTTCATTTTATGAGTAGCCTGATAGGCAGTACCATAACCAATAAACTCTCCTTCTTTCACATTACGAATATCCATGATATCGGTTTTCCATGTGAAGATTCTTTTTAGTGCTGCATCAGACAATTTATTGACTTCTTGTAAGTGATGGTAATAAATATCCGGACTTGGCCAGAACCCGTATTGTGCTACACCTACTCTAACCATATCATACACTGTGTCTTTCATTGCTAAAGCTGCGGCAGAACAAGCTATATGTCTTATTTCAGGTTCTATATTTTCTTTTTTACAAACCTGCAGGAATTCTTTATACCGCTTATGCTGTATGTCGAGTTTAAACTGATTTGAAAAACTCTCTGCCCCACCAAAATGTGTGCAAAGCCCATGAAATGTTAAATGATCTTTATTTTTCTTCAGAAACTTAAGAGCTTTTGGGAATTCTTCTTTTTGCATTCCGGTTCTGTTGGCTCCCGTTTCTACTTCTATATGAATTTTGGCTTTTTTACCAACCTTTTTTGCAGCCTCAAGAGCTATAGGCAGCCGATCATAATTGTATACAAAAAATTCAATATTTTGATCTATTGCCCATGGGATATCTTCTTCATAAATGATACCCATTATCATGATATGACTATCTTCCCGACTTACACTGAGAACTTCTTCTGCTTCGAAAGATGATGCAACAGAAAAATGTCTGACTCCACATTTCTCGGCCATCGGAACAAATGTTTCTATACCATGTCCATATGCATTGGCTTTTACTACAGAGGAGAAAATAACTCCATCCCCGATCTTTTTCTTTATAAAATTCAGGTTGTTTTTATATGCTGATTGTTTTAATTCTATTCTTGAAGAGTGTTTTACTTTTTTCACCATTGTTTTTTTGTATCTAACCATTTGTAAGATCTTCCCCAGCTTTCTTGAGCTAGTTGCTTTACTTTTCTAACCTCAGCGGATGGAATTAACTCCATTTTACTATGTACTTCCAGACTGTTAAAGTGAAAGGCATATATTCGAGCGGCAAACTCATGTATTGGCAAGGAAGATTCTCCATGGACTTCACCATGACCATATACTGAAGGTTTTATTCCCTGTCCCCAGTCCTGTCTTCCTTCATTGTTAGGGTTTAGAAAATATGCTCGGGTAATTCCTTCGTGATCATCAGCAACACGTAGTAGTGAAACAGCATGAAAACCAAGCATTTCTCCTTTGGAAGAAGTGATGAAAATACCCACCGGATTGGGATAAATAAGCCTGTGTCCATCATTATATTTGGGGTGGCACATTGAATAAAATACCCTGACAAATCCATCAAAATCAACTATGGCATCTGTTAAATAATCATAGGCAGATGCAAATCCAATTTGAATCCATTGACCATAAAGAGCAGGATTAACCCATTTATGTGGGTCTTCCCCTCGTCCAGAGGCACGGAGCATCATTTCATTGTAGATCTTATCAAGCATTGGTACAAGAGTCACTGATACGGCATCCAGATTATGATCCAGGTTTTGAACCAACCCCTGGCCGGTAAGTGACGCTTTGATTTCCTGCCCTTCGAAACGAAACATCAGGTCATTATGTACTGCTGCAGTTTGGATCATGTTGATCAGTTTTGCAGGAGCGTGTTCACTCCACATACTGATTCCACGGGCACTTTGGCATGTTGGATTATTTCCCTGACCCACACCTAGCGGTTGTCCTAAAATTCTGAATAAGGCTCCAATAAGATATTGCCTTGCAGAAATGCCTTCATGGGGAGTACTTGTTGATTTCAAAATGCGTTCTTCAACTTTCGGGTGAATTTTTATCGTTGAAAGATTTGAAATTCCTGAACGTACCGCCTCTCGTGAAATGATTCCCTTTTCTAACATTTTTGCCAATCCGAAAACACACTGAGTGTTATATGGATGGACATTTTTCTTTATAATATCTGAAAGAAACTCATGATATTCGTTCCATTTTGCTTTTCCGACAGCATTTAACCCTAGGCAAAGAGGAATAATTTTATTATAACCTTTATCTATCAAATACAAAAGAAGCACAGCATGAAAGCGACTAACCAACCCGAATTCATTCATTGAAGAACCCATTTCGCTTGCCTCAGATGTCAGCTCCTCTTTAGAAAGTTCCTTGATTGAAATTAAATATTCATCGATGGATTTATTCTTGCTGAATTGAGTCGGAGCATAAATTGATCGCTGAAATCTATAAAGCTTTTTATCCTCTGGCTTTTTAGGGTCGAGTTTTATCTTCTCATTAACGAGAGCAATAATTTTTCTTTGTTTTTCAGTAACAACTGGCCTTTGCTCACATATTAGTGTGAGTTCTTCAGCAAGTTTTAATTTGATGCCATCAAAATGAATATGTTCGGCTATGAATTTGAAGAATGAATGAACCTTCATCAGTTCATGATCACTCATAATGAGTCTTGTTTCTTCCAAGGGTTCATTAAAAACAAACTCAAGATTAGAAACCAGCACTTCCTGAATGTAATTTTCAGCTTCGGAACTGTTTATTGTAGAGTTATTAATTTTTTCCTGAGCAATAGCCAGTATTCGAAGTTCACTTAGGATCTCAATTGTGGAGTTTGGATGTCCGCTTTTAAGTGTGCCATTTACTAATCTGGCAACCAGTTTAGACGGATCAGACCACGGAGAGTCCTGGAATAATCCGGCCTCGGTCAGGTCCTCGATAGAGTCATAGATGAATTCAATGCCTTTCATCGAGTCGATCATCAAATCGATCTGCCCCATTAATTTATGCGCTTTTTCGGGTCTGGTAAGTATTGTTGCTTCACTAAACTCCTCAAAAAGCTCTTTGAATTTTTGATTTTTATTTTTTGATATCAGCTGTTCGTCCATTTATTCCTGCTTCACTTTTTTGAACAATAAAACCTTTCAACTGATTTGAAAGGTCCTATTGTAATTGATTTACTGATAAATATTCTATTAATGATAGAAGTCTACATTTTCATAATGCAGAAGAAGCTCTGTCATCCTATCAGGGTCTTCTCCTTTAAAATTGACGGTCCCAAAGTGATTTCCAAATCCATCTCTGTCACTAATTTTTTGAGTAGTTAATGGAGGTACCAGGTTATGATCAAGGAAGTACGGTTCTTCTTTGAGCTCATCTGGGATTTCAAGTTTTGAGATTCTGTTTTTATGAGGATAGATCATTACGTTTCCGTAAAAATTCTTTGGTCTGGCATCTAGAGTAGGAAGTATTTTATTTAATTCTTCCTCGGTCAAATCCGGATCATGACATAGTACAAACGCAGCTAATGCATCAAATCCATATGCTTTCCCACAAAGTTCAAGAATGTGCCCTCCGGGGATTCGGCAAGCAACTTCACCAAAACACATTTCATCCTTTTCAGTCAAGAACCATTCAGGGTGAACCATACCATACTCTATTCCAAATAGATCGACCATTTTTTGCATTTCTTTCATGATCATATCGCGTTTGGTATTTAAGTAGTTACCTTCAGGAATAAAATTTGAATACCCAAGTTTTACATACTCTGTGATATTCAGAAACCTGATTTTTCCACCATGCACAAACGCCTCACATGAGAACTCTCTCCCTGGAAGGTGACTTTCTGCCAGACAAGGGAAATCATCATCCTCACATTTTTCATCAATGTCGCTCATCGAACGGAGTAATCTGTGCCCAACTGTTCCGGCACTGGCAAAAGGCTTGATGTGTACCCAACTGTCTTCCTCACCATCTATTTGGAGATTTGCTTCGTTAAGTCTTTTCATAAAGGCTTTTACACCTTCTTTATTATATACTTCTTCAAAAAGACCTACTCTTAAGCCTCCGATTAGTGCTTTTCTTTTCATCATTGCTTTATTTCTGAAAAGAAATGCGCGGTTGAGTACACGAGGATCGTCTCTGTAGATCGAGTTTAATGCACCAGCCCACTCAACAGTTTCTTCGAAGAGTGGTACGGCTACATCAGCGTTATATGGTTTTAATTTCTCTAATAAGTCAAGTGAGTTGGAAGAGTCACTCCATTCATTGAGTTGATATGGTACAAAAGGAATGTTGTTTTCCAGAGCATATTGCTCAAAGTCAGGAAAAGATACAACGACAAAAGGTTTGCCGATTTTTTGCATACTTTCAATAACGGGTAAACTCCAACCTAATAATGCGAAACATTTAGCCATGTCGTGATTTGATTGTTTGGTTTACCTTATTTATAACAAAAATATAGCTGAATTTCAATGTTTTACAGGTTTAATCGGTGATTCCTGCCAAATCGTCAGGGATGCGAAGAAGGATCTAAGATAAGGTTGTATTATTAGGGGATTATTGAAAGAGTTTTAAGTTTTTTTTATTAGGAATAAATTATCGATTTGACCAAATGTTGGATAAAAGAAATTACACTTTCCAATATTGGTTTTAATTTTATTATGAAAGAGTTATTTTCGAAATTTGGATATTTATTATTGATTACAATTTTTTGAAATGGAATATATCAATGATCCATTATATCAAAGACTCAATAATTTTATAATCGATGATCCTGATGCTGAATTTAGTTTTACGGACAAGCTTTGCAGGGAAAATAATTGGGATTTTGAGTTTGGATATAATGCGGTGGAGGAGTACAAGAAGTTCATCTATTTAATTTGTGTTACAGATGATGGATTGACACCATCTCAGCAAATTGACCAGGTTTGGCATTTACACTTGTTATACACACGCTCATATTGGGAAGAGATGTGTGATGAAATAATAGGTAGAAAAATTCATCATGGACCGACAAAAGGTGGCGGTGAAGAAAAATCAAAATATGGCAATCTTTATGAAAGAACAATACAACGCTATATAGAGGTGTTTGGTAAAAAGCCAAATCAGGAATTTTGGCCGAGTAAAGAGCAAAGGTTCAAATCAAATAAACAAAGATGGATAGATGTCTCAGAATATTGGGTCATCAAAAAAATAAGATTTTTTAAATGATTAAAGAGTTAGAGAATTTTTCTGCAGCACAAACATTGTTGCTAATAAAGGGAAATAAGGCTTGGGATAAGGAGCTAATTAAAATAATAATTTTAGAGTTATTACTAAAAAGGAAACTCGAAATTAAGGATGTTGACTATCAACCACATCCTAGAAGCAAGTCGAGAGTTTTAACAATGGTAATGCCAGGAAGGAATTTTGTTTCTCAAGATTTATGTGAGAAATACGAATATCCATTTTTAAAGCCTTTCATTAAGGAACCGGATTCTCAAATAATGTTTAGGCAGTATTTAAAGATACTTTCTAGTAATCTAAAAGTAGGTTCATCACTTAAATGGCACCTCTTGGCAATGGAGAATCCATTAGTTAATTATATTAAATCCGATTGGTTTTATGCTTTTTTAAAAGTAATAAAATTTAATAACAAGGGTTTAAATCTTAGTTTCAGGGCTCAGGAATATTTTGATAAGTTAAATAATGAGTTGCCTAAATTAGTTGCATCAAATCCTGAAGAAGCAAAAGAAATAATCAAGCAGTTAAAAAGTAAGATCTTTTTGTTGCCATCTGTAGATTTTAAGATTATACGAGAACTTCATACTGCATTATATCCAATTGACTTAGATAATTACTGGGGAAATTCCTATGCCTTTTATGATTTTGATTTGATTTCTGATGATTTTGATTCCAATTATAAAGATGGAGGCACATCATTTTGGGGAGGAGACTCAGATAGTAGTGGAGATGGTTGTTCAGGATGTAGTGGCTGCAGTGGTTGTTCGGGCTGTGGAGGGGAATAACCCGCTTTACATTAAAAACTTTTAAAAAAATATATTATGAAGAAACTGCCTCTAAATACCAATATTCTACAGTTTTTGATTTGCATAACAATAATGTCTTGTAATCAAAAAGATAAGAATGACCAGGTGAATCTTATTTCTAATCAAAATATAAGGAGCCAATTAGAAAGATATATGACTGGGAAAAAAGACCATTATGTTTCTAATGAGGATGTTTTTCTAAAATATTTAATAAATAACGATACTATTGAGCTGGTTGATAAATTAAATGAAGAAATCAATCGGAGAGGTAGTAGCATAAAAAGAACAGATGAGTTAGAAGGAATTTTGGCTGAAGGGGAAGTGAAAAATGCAAACTCTAAAATTAATAATATTTATAAACTATCAGTTAGTTATAGCATAGGTTGGTCAGTATTGCAAGTTGTTGTAAAAGAGAATATCGTGGATAGCTCTTATAATTTGAATGCATGTCATTTTAGATTTGATAATCCGGAAGATTATGTGCTGGATCTTGATACAGTTTTTTTTAGGAAAGAAAAAAAGATCACAAAAGAGGAATGGCAAAAATTTAATGATTTGTTAAATTATTCAAACTTTTGGGACATAGCATTATTTAAAGAAAGAAGGTTTTTAGATGGGGTAACTGTTACACTTGAAGGTAAAATAAGAACTAAATTCGGAAGAGAATTATATCAAAATTTAGAAATTAGAAGTCCTGATAAAGGCGCATTTTCAGATGCCTGTGAATACTTGATTTTACTGACGGGAGAGGATGATGATTATTTGCGAATTGTAGATTGAATTTGTAAAATGACATTCCTTATATAGAGTTTTAAATTTTTGTGGTAGGGGCGTAGCATGCTACGCCCCTACCACAAAAATTTAAAACCATGCTTCGATGCGCCTAAGATATTATATTGACATCCCATCTCTTTGGATTTTCTTCTATGTATCTATTATAAAAAGGAATTTCAGTCTGTTTAATTATTTTATCATGAAATGATCTTTGCCAGCTAAAGTCAGGGTTTATTAACCGAGCATCTTTTGTGACAGCGGATTTGAATGATCGAATTATTGTTGATAATGATAATGGCTTTGGAGAAATTGAAGACATATATTCATTTTTAGAGCAATCAAAATTTCTATTTTGTAAGGCATTATTGCATAGCTGTCTATTTTTATTAATATGAATTACTCCATGAAAATGATCTGGCATCAAAATATATTTGCCCAATTTCACATTTTGAAAATGATCAGGTATTTCCTCCCAATACTTCATTGTTAATTCACCAATATTTGAAGGGTTCATTTTTTTATTTGAAACTTGCCCAAAGTATTGTTCTCGATCTTTTGTAATAATTGTGATAAAATAATATCCAATGGATCGATAATCCCATTCTGAATTTCTAAGTGAGTTTTTTCTTCCCATTTTGATTGGATGACTGATTTAATTAAGGAAGATAAAATTGGTTCCTGATTTCAGGAAGGAATAACCGTTTAATTGGAAATATTTATTTATAATTTTAAAATGGATTGTAGGGGCGTAGCATGCTACGCCCCTACAATCCATTTTAAAATTCAAACAATTACAACAATCCATTTTATTAAAACTCAAACAATTCCAGGATTACCATGGATTACCGCTGCTGACTACATATTAAAAGATCAATTAAAGGATAGATAATCAAGAAATATAAGCAGGCGGTAAATTTCTTTACCGCCCTTTCAATCTGTAGGTGTCACACCCTGATCAAACCCGATCTTTAGAATCTTATTCTGTATAATACATCAGGGAAAAATCCGTTTTGGGTGACTGTGTTTATTTCTCCGGTGACCTCATTGTACCGTTTTACAAATTCATTTTCACGGTTAAGTACATTTTGTAAATCCACATAAAACTGGTGACTCATATTTTTATTTTTACTGTTTATTCGTACTCCAAACTTAACATCCCAGCGCACATATGGGTCATAATGCATTGAGTATGCCTGGTTCTCATAATATATTTCTCTGCCTCCATTATCAATAGTTGACTCCAGATCGATCGGAGTATATGGCTTACCTCCGGCATAGGTGAGTTTGGTGTCAAATGTCCATGCATTTTTTCCGCCTGAACCAAAAGCCCATTCCTTTCCAAAGAGTAAATTATAAGCCAGGTTTGTGTTATAAGCTGTATTTCTGGTGATACCATCACTTCCCTGATAATTTGATTCGAATATTGAAGTCGTCATCATTAGATAATATTCTTTGCTGAAGAATTTTTCAAGTGTTAGCTCAACACCATAATTATTTCCTGTGCCCTCATTTACCAATGAACCTCTTTCACTGAATACAAAGTCCGCTCCCTCATTAATCACCGAATAGCTCGAAGGTGCCTGCTCAACCGGAATGTCAAATAATCGTTGGTAGTAGGTCTCGGATTTCACCCTCCAGTCTGTCCCTAAATATCGGTTGTAGCCCAATACAAAATGGTGGCTCTTCATGAAATCCAGGTTTTCATTGGTTCGCTCAAACACACCATCGGAAATTTCTTCATTGTAAAATAATATCGGACTAGGAACCACTTGTGAATGAAGTCCATAAGATAGCGACCAGGTATTTTTTTGTTGTGTATAACTAATTGCCGCCCTTGGTTCAATTGCCAATTTATTAGACAGTCCAAGAAACTGGCTGTGTATTCCGTAGGTAATACTAAGGTTGTCGGTAATATTATTTTCAACCTGTGCAAAAAGCTGAGTCAGGTTATAGTTTTCATCAACATCACGGATTGACATAAGTTTATCGGGAATGCCATCACCATTCAAATCCAGGTCAGGACGATCATCAGCGTCATTTACGATAGATTTTACAGAGTAATATTCATTGATCAGTCCTGCCCTAAGCTTCCATTTAGCATTGAATTTTTTGTTAAGTGTGGAGGTAATAGTAAATCGACCTTCCTGATCGTCAACTTCTGTTGCCCGGTATTTATTTTGAATATTGTTGTTTTCATCTCTGACAAAATTATCCTGAGTGTATTGGGTACTCATAATAGATTGTCCAATTGAAGTTTTGATATATGTTGATTTATTGATGTTCAGGGAATGACTTATTCCAATTAGTCCAATTTTATTCTCTACATATGCATCTTCATTTGGGTTAGCAAAGAGGTCATTTTCATCGATTTCGTCACCAAGGAAGTCAATACTTGATGTTCCTCCCATTCCAAATAGTTCAAGCCTGCCAAGTTTGCCATTTCCGAAGTTTACTTTGAAATTCAAATCTTGATAATATGGGGTTGCCGATGTACCTGTTGCAGCAAGGCTGGCAATGCCATAACGATATGAGGCCACAAATGACCCTCCTTTAGATTTACGAAATGGACCCTCAGCCATAAATTCAAGACCACTGAAAGCACTTAGCTGACCGGTAAATTCAAATTTATCCTGGTTGCCATTTCTGTAGTTGATATCAAATACTGCAGCATTAGCATTGCCATATTCGGCAGGGAAGGCCCCTGAAAGAAAATCTGAAGTCCTCAGTAAGTTAGTGTTCAGTGCACTCACCGGTCCGCCGGTTGTACCAAAAGTGGAAAAGTGATTTGTTGTGGCTACCGGAATGCCTTCAACTCGCCAAAGCAGACCGGTTGGTGAATTTCCTCTGACTACAATATCATTTCTGGAGTCATTTGGAGCACTAACACCAGCAAATGAAGTAGCTAACCGGGCAACATCATTTCGTCCGCCAGAAAAGCGGGTGACTTCTTCCGGAGTAAATGGTGTAGCACTGTTTTTTGCCAGTTCATTCAATGGCAAGTCAGAGGATCCTTCCGAAGTAACCACCACTTCCCTGAGTGCTTCAACAGATTCTTCAAGCTCCAGTTGAAGGATGACTTCTTTTCCACTGGTAACCAATACATTTGGAATTGTCATCGGTTTGTATCCGATAAAACTAATGACAAGTGTCTTTCTTCCTGTGGAAACCTTTTCGATCCGAAATTGACCGTCAATATCAGTGACTGCTCCCTTAATCGGGTCGCTGTTTTGAATGATGACTGATGCTCCTATGAGTGGTGCTTTTGAATCAACATCCTGGATGCTGCCTTTTATAGTTTGAGTCTGAGCAAGTACTATTCCTGAAGAAATGGAAATTAGAAATAATAGTGTAATTAAAGTTTTCATTATGTGCGGGTTTTGATTTTTTGGCAATGTATTCAACCGCATTTTTGATAGAAATGTAAAATAATTTGAAGCCCGAAATACCTAAGGTGAAGTCCATAATAATATATCCGGATCGATAATTACTATTAAACAGAAAAGATGACTGTTTCGATAACTGAAATTCCGGTTTCAGGTACTAATCTTCATGCTTCAATATATTATCTATTCACTTTTATGGTATATTAATGTTAATTTGGTGAAAAATCGGAGCGCGATGAGAATACTCGGGATTGAGTTTAAGGAGGTGCATTTCAGATGGGTAGGCATAGCCATAGTTTCTATAATTATGAGTTTTGTTCATCCTTTATCTGATGGGGAGACCTACATTCCGAAACTGATAAAAGCCTTTTTCTTTACATCCATATATTGGAATGGAGCCTTCCTTTTATTTATACTTTTCAGAAAGAAATTTCCTTTGATTAAGCAGACTCCGAAACGTCTGACTTTGACTTTTATCACTTTGATATTATTTCTATTAATATCAGACCCGCTATTATGCTCTGTTTTTCATGAGCGTACACTGGCAGAGTCGCTTCAGCCTGATGTTTTACTTCATAATGTATCAGTTAATTTTATTGCGGCATTGGTTGTAGGATCATTTTATGAAAATGCCTATTTCTTTGACCAGTGGAAAAATACTATCCGGATAAATGAGTCTTTAAAGAACCAACAGATCCGGACGCAGTTTGAAGTGCTTCAAAATCAGATGAGTCCACATTTTTTGTTTAATAGTCTGAACACTTTATCTGTTTTGATAACCGAAGATCAGCAGATAGCGGTAGATTTCACAGACAGCTTATCGGAAGTTTACCGGTATATCCTTCAGAATAAAGAAAAAGATGTAGTTACTCTGGAGCAGGAATTAGACTTTGTGAAGTCTTATGTTTTCCTGTTGCAAAAGCGATATCCTGAGAATTTAAAAGTAAATATCAATGTGGAAGAAAGTACTTTAAAAATGCATATTCCACCTTTGACTCTTCAGATTCTGGTTGAAAATTCGATAAAACACAATATCGTTTCAAGGTCAAATCCATTGACTGTTGATGTATTTACAGAAAATGGTAAAATGGTAATAGTAAAAAATAATTTGCAACCAAAAAGGTCACTTGAGCGATCAACCAAAACCGGGCTAGACAATATCGTGAAGAGATATAACTTCCTTAGCAAGCAAAATATCGATATCATCACTACTGATGAAAACTTCTTGGTTGCTGTGCCATTACTCTCAATTAAAACTGAAAAAGATCATAACCTGGCCTGATAATTTATGAAAGTACTGATCATAGAAGATGAAGCTCCGGCTTTCAGAAGACTCCAGAAAATCCTTGATGAAATTGACAGAGATATTGAGATCATCGATGTAGTTGATAGTGTTGAAGATAGCGTAAAGTGGTTGGGGAATCATGAATCACCCGACTTGATTTTTATGGATATTCAATTATCAGATGGTGTTAGTTTTGATATTTTTGATCAGATCGATATTCGTAATCCCGTAATATTTACAACAGCCTTTGATGAATATATGCTGCATGCTTTTAAAGTAAACAGCATAGATTACTTATTGAAACCAATCAAAAAAGAGGAACTGGAAAAAAGTCTCGTGAAATATGATCAGATGAAGCAAATATTTAGTGGTAATAATGGGAAAGAGCCATCACTAAACGAACTGATCAAAAGTATTAAGTTGGATGATCATAAATATAAAACCCGATTTTTGATCAAAAAGGGCGAAAAGCTTATTTCGATACCAACCGATGATATTGCATTATTTTATACGCGTAATGGAGTTGTTCATTTGCTTTCAAATTCAGGCAATGATTACCTGATGGATCATAATCTGGAGGAGATATGTGATCAGCTGGATCCTGAGAAATATTTCAGAGCAAACCGGCAGTATGTAATCAGTTTTGTTGCTATTCGTGAGGTGCATAAATGGACAAAAGGTAAGCTATTGATCGAGCCAATTATTGAACTTGATGAACAGATTATTGTGAGCGCTGAAAAGGCGGGAAAATTTAAGGAATGGTTAGGGGAGGGGTGAGAATGTGGGAGATCAGTGGTGACAGCTCAATCGATATATCATGAAATATTATTATATACATTTAAAGTAATGTAATTATTACGAAAATGATAAATAGACTCTAACCTGAATTACCAAGAAGATAAATGAGTTTTAATAATATAAACATTAAGGTTTTAGTTATATTATTCATTTCCCTAACGAGATATCAAATTCGTCTGGATTACCTTCAATTTTTATATTCACAAATTTCACATTTTTGTTTTCATCACGATATTGGATCTCATCTTTCTGATTAGAAGTATCTTTGTCTTTACTTCCAAATAGTTTATTCATTCCAGCTTTAGTGATTATTTCAAATGGAATACGCAAGTTGTACGACATGTTTAAGTCCATGTCTTGTCTTCCTGATATTTCAAAATACCCTATGGTTGAATTAATATTCATTGAAGGAATTGTTAGCGTTCCATTTTTCAGGTCTAATTTATTTTGAAGTGTATCAAAGCGAACATTGCTCAAGTTTTTGTCACTAAAATAACTCGACAATGCATCAAAAGCAGGGTAATGATTAAGACTTCCATTGACAACTCTAAAATCAATATGTAGTTCGGAATCATCAATTATAGGTATCATATCTGCATGCATATGAACTTTCCCTTTAATTGTGCCACTTACTTTTCCATGTAGGTTTTCTGATACTAGATGGTCTTGTCCAAAGTTTTCAAACTTGAATAAGATTTTATCCAAATCAACATTTGAAATAGTCATGTTTGGACTAAAGTATATTGTTTTTGGATTTGAACCATTGAAATATCCGGCTAATGAAATTTCACCTCCTGCAGCTTTAAGTGACATTGTGT
This sequence comes from Marinigracilibium pacificum, assembly GCF_012926615.1. Taxonomy (GTDB): domain Bacteria; phylum Bacteroidota; class Bacteroidia; order Cytophagales; family Cyclobacteriaceae; genus Mangrovivirga; species Mangrovivirga pacifica. The sequence goes on from NZ_JABBNU010000002.1 coordinate 290,847, forward strand.
CAATAAATATGTAATGGTTTTGTTTCATTCGACCTACCACTTTAAAATCATCAAGTAAATATCGGTGGTAATTCAGGTGACCAATGTCAAAAGAGAAGTCCATATTAGAAAAAGGAACTTCAAATATATTAAATCCTGCCTCATGATCTTCCGGTGTCATTTTTTTATCAGAAGGAGTAGGGTTGTATGCGAATAGCTGATCAAAATCTAGATGTTCAGCTTTCAGTGATAGTTGGTGTTGATGCCCAACAGTGTCTTGTGAAAGGTCATATTTAAAATCAACTGAGAAAGTAGAGTTTCCTATTTTTCCACCTGCATTTCTCGCTAGAATAGCTGTGCTATCTATTAGGAACTCTCCTTTGAACTTCTCAAATCGCATGGAGTGAACTTTCATATTTGTTTCAAGTACATCAATAGTAATCTTTGATGAAATAAGTTTTTTATTAAATTCAAGATCCGCGACTCCTTTGATATGTAAATCAGAAAATTCTTCATGACGATAGTCTTCAGGAACATGGTTTTCACCTCCATATGCAAATAAATCATCTAGTTGTAAAACCTCAGAATTTAAATGAAAGTCGATCGAAGTATGGCCGATAGGACCATGATCAAACCATAAGTCATAGTTTTCCAGTTTACCATTGAAATGAAAGTCGCTCTCGTCGATCATACCAGTAAAATCTATTACCCTAAAGTTGTTTTCATCAACCATGATATCTGCATTGAAGTCATGTAGCTCATGAGGGTAATTTTTTAGGTTGGCATGAAACTTTTCAATAAAGAACTCGCCTATTGGTAAGTTTGGAGATTCTGTGAATGCCTTAGCGGAACTTTTGAATTTAAACCGTGTTCTCAGGTCTGTTATAACTTCGTTGATTCCTGAACTGTCAATGTTAAAATTAGTGAGTTCTGCAAGGTCAATTCGAGAGGAATTTATATCTAAAATTGCTTCTACAGGTAAATCAGTGTGATGTAAAATTGCTGGTAGATCTGATATTTTAGCTGTTATCGAAATATCTGAGCTACCTATTTTTCCCTCAAATTTTTTAATTTCTGCAGCATGGCCATCCATTGTTAGGTCGACATTTACATTGGTAAAGGGTAAAGGATATTTACTGCTGTTAAAACTCAGGTCTTCAACCTTTAAAATTGTATAGTAGGATTCATTAAGTTTTTCAATGCTCTTTTCAGGATGCTCAAGATCAATGATGTCATGGAAATTCATCGTCAGTGAAATGTCACCACTAACATCTTCCAGGTTTTTCAGATTAAGAAATTTCGTAAGGAAATCCAGATTGAATTCAGATTTAAGTTTTAGATCGATATCCGGAGAATTAAAATTCACAATATTTAATTCACCACTAAAATTCCCGGCTTCTGGTTTAGCAGTAAAGTCAAGAATACTTAATGCCATAGTACTCGCGTCTTTCTTATCTCCATTAGTAAAATGACCTTCAAAATATAGCTCCTGAAGTGATTTATTTACTGTTGTATTTTCTACAAAAGCTTCCTCACAACCAAAGTCGACATTAATAGCAGGGTTATGTCCATTTATAGACTTACCTTTGATTTTTGCATCAAAATAGATTCTTCCACCATTATCATATTTTTCTAACACTGGAGCGATTTCGGGTGGAGCAAAGGCCAGGAAAAGGTCAAAGTTGGGTTTGTTACCTTGAAATTGAAGATCTAGATTCATATCATCTTCAAAATTGATACTTCCTTCCATCTTGAATTCAGCTTTTTCAACTTCTAATTTTGAAGGTGTAATCTCTAACAGGCCTGTTTTTGCATTAAAATCTAATTGAGTATTAAGTTTTATATGCTTGTCATGTAAAAAGGTGGTATCACCATCAGCAATTAAGTTGAATAAAAACTTGCTGTCTAATGCAATATAAGTGTGTTCACTAGAGGTCTTAAAACTGGAGTGAGCCTCATCGATCATGGCTTCGACTAATATATTATTTTCTTCGTTTAGTTTTAAAAGCTCTACATTATTTAAATGTACAGCAGTTAATTCGAGGTGCAGGTGATTTTCAGTTTGAGTAGTATCCTCATTGATTGATGTTAATGCATTGGCAATATTATAAGACCCATCAGTATGCTGAACCAACTCAATAAATCCATTGTTTAGTTTAATTGCCTTTATATCGTAATTGCCTCCTAACATTGCCCATACATCGAAGCCAATGTACATATCTTTTAAATGAAGGAGAACAGGGCTTTCTTTTTCCTTTCCTTCATAAACTTTAACATTTTCGAGATCAATTGAAATATATGGGAAATTGGCAAATGGAGAAATATGGCTGCCTTCGATTTCGAGTTTTCCTTTAAAATCTTCATTTAGATAATCTACCAATTCATGCACAATCCTTTGTTGGTTAGCATATACAATACCAATAACCGTTGAAGGAAAGATTAATACAATTAATAGGATAACAGCACCCCAGAACTTCCAGGATTTCTTATTAAAAAATGAGGCCATGAATTCAAAAAAGTTAAACTTTAAGCAACTTAGTTAAAACCTAATGATGAGGCAAATGTTTGATGTGCTGGCGTAATTTATTAACCTACTTTACAATATTTATAGGATGTCCTCCTCGTTAATTTTTGTGGAATTTACTTTCATCCTTTTTAATTCAGCAAGTGTAGCCCAAAGTCCGATTGAAAAAACAAGGATGAAAATACCGGCAATTGGAATAATTAAAGCTTCCTTAATACCTCGGGCAACGAGAGATGGCTGGATGTCTCCGGCTTGTTCAATGGCTTCAAAGGCTAATCTGATTTCGTAGACATACCCGGCTAAACTTAAAATAAAGGAAATTAATCCTAATACCCATATTAATCTGATACTTACATCAGTAATATCCTTTTGGTTCCAGATTGATTTACCTTTAATAATAGTAAGTGCAAGTATTGATCCTGTAACAATAAAAAATGGAGTCGTGTAATCTCCTAATTCGGCAAAAAAGTTCATAGGTAATTATGGTATAAAGTAAACTCTAACTGTAAAAATATAAAATGCAGAGGTTCATTTTAAAAAAATGAATTATTAATTATCCGATTGCAAATTTCATAATGAAATTCATTTTTGTTCTAGTCTTCCATATAATAATTTTAATATAAACTAGTTTCTAATTTAGGTTTACTCATCTATATTTAGATTTTTAAATTGGAATTATCACTATAATCTATTAAACCAAAAACAATGATTTTAAATCTTAAAACAGGGCTTTGTCTTGTGCTCTTTTTTGTCTTGTATAATATGTCCGGTCAGGATCAAAGTTTTTCAAAGCATAGTATCAAGATTGGTTCAGGAATTGGTTATTCAGAAGGGATGCAGACTAACGGGCTAGGCCTAATATATTCATTGGGATATCAAAAGGAAATGTTAAATGGCAGATTAAGATTAAATCCTAATTTCAGTTTTGGTCATTATAGTACCAGGATTAGCCTGGATTCAAAAGATCAATTCTTTAATTCTATAAATATTGATACAAAGATTTTCTATGATATAATCCGAATTAGATCCTTTTCTGTTGTGGCTGGACTTGGAGCCTTAGTTAATAATTCTCGAGGCATTATTGGTAACAGAGGTGAGATTCCTAATGAATATTCAGAATATATTAGTGATTTTCATGTTGGTGGATTTTTTGGGGCAGGGTTTAGAGTTAATCCAGCAGGCGACAGAGTAGCTTATAATTTGTATCCTTTATACATAAATAGAGGTACTAATGGGTTTTTCGAAACTCATTTAAAATTTGAACTCGACATTAAGTTTTAATGAAATTTTAACGGGGATATAGAAATTAAAAAGGTATACATTTTAAAATGTATACCTTTTCATTTGTTATCAATAAAATTTCTACTCTACCATCACTCGATCAAACTTTGAAAAGTAAACCTCGCTAGTGTCTAACTTGCTGTTAATCAAGGTTATCTTGACGTTATTCAGGCATTCTTCAATTGCTTGAATGGTTCCGATGTTAACAATCTCCATTCCTTTATTGAGGTCCGTGGCCTGAACATACTGAACAATTTTGTTCACTGTTTCAATTCTTGGTCTGTCAGCTAAAGAATACATACACGATCTTTTTGATTCTACATTTTTATCTTTTCTGATCGGTATTGGTAACCTGAAATCTTAGGTTCATTCGTCGAAAAGATTACAACCTAATGAGAATCAATTAGATAAAAATCACCTTTTTTTCTTCTCAGAAGGGTTACCTCCTTTATGGTGCTTTTTCCTTCTGAAATTCCTCTGATTTTTTTCTTTATTATGATGTTCGTGCCTCTTACTAAAATTTCGTTTCGAAGAATTAGCTGGTTGCTTTTTAGGTTTTTCAACACTTTCTTCTTCGGGACGTTCAAATGGGTGTCCTTCGACTTCAGGAATTGATTGTTTTATTAGTTTTTGAATATCCTTCAGGTAAGGAATTTCATCACGATCACAAAACGATAATGCGATACCTGCTTTATTAGCTCTACCTGTTCGTCCAATTCTATGCACATATGTTTCTGGTACATTCGGTAAGTCATAATTGATTACCAGTTCAAGTCCGTCAACATCAATTCCCCTGGCAGCAATGTCTGTGGCCACAAGTACCCAGGATTCCCCCTTCTTAAATTTATTCAAAGCATTTTGTCGTGCTGCCTGGGATTTGTTTCCGTGAATAGCATCAGATTCAATGCCATTTTGATTAAGCTTTTTAACTATTTTGTTCGCACCATGCTTGGTCCGTGAGAAAATTAAAGTAGACTCTTTAGGTCGTTCATTTAGTATGTGGAGCAATAGATTGTTTTTATTGCGTGTACTAACATGATATACTTTCTGAGCAACTTTATCAGCAGTTGGCTTTTCTGGTCTGATGGTTACTTGTTCGGGTTCACCAAGGATCTGTTGTGAAAGTTCAACTATAGCCGGAGCCATGGTGGCTGAAAAGAATAGCGATTGTCTCTTTTGCGGAAGTTTGCGAATAACCTTCTTTATATCATGGATAAATCCCATGTCAAGCATCTGATCAGCTTCATCAAGTACAAAATATTCAATATGATCAAGAGAAATATATCCCTGGCCCATTAAATCAAGAAGTCTGCCTGGGGTGGCTACCAGAATGTCAACTCCATTGTGAAGAGCCTTTGTTTGAGAACCTTGCTTTACACCTCCAAATATAACTGTGTGTTGGAGATGAGTAAATTCTCCATAAGCTTCAATACTATCACCTATTTGTAAAGCCAGTTCTCTAGTTGGCGTAACCACTAAAGCCCTGATTTTTCTTTTACCTTTTATTGATGAAAGTTTATTTTCAAGATGCTGAAGTATCGGAATTGTAAAAGCAGCAGTTTTACCTGTGCCAGTTTGTGCACATCCTAGTAAGTCTTTTCCTTGTAATAATATCGGAATGGCTTGTTCCTGGATGGGAGTAGGCTTAGTATATCCTTGTTTGTTTAAAGCATGTAGAATAGACTGATTAAGCCCTAAATCATTAAATGTCATAAATATCTATTTAGGCTGCAAAGTTAGCCTAATTTATTGGTATAATTAGAAAAGGCATTTAATCTAATTGTAGAGTAACAGGTTAGATGTTACATTTGGACATCATATTTTGATGGATATGGTTTAGGGATTCTGTCTGGACCTTCAGCTAACATCTGCCTCAAGTCTATTTCTATTCCTCTGGCTATTGTCGATATTGGCACATCATTTGGAGATCCTTCAAAAGGATTTTCAGAAACCCGGCCTATGCGTTCCATCGTATGAAATACCCAGGATATAATAACGATGAAAGGGATAGATGCCCAAACGAAATAATCGCCTATTGTAGGGAAATTGGCTATTATTTTTTGACCTATGGCTGTGAATTCGGGGATAACTCCAAACGGAAGAAGAATAATAAATATCCACAAAAACAAGCTGTTTAGGGTAGCGTATTGGCGTGGGTAAGGGAAGTTTTTTATCCGCTCCGATTTACCTTGTAGATCAAAAAGATCTTTAATTATATTTTCCATTTCCAGAAAGGTAAACTTCCAGAGGTGCTTACTTTTCTTAAGTTGGTCCAAATGCCGGGATTGCAATGAAAGTATAGCCGTTGCCTTATTTGCCCTTTCAAGTACATATTTTTGTTCTTCTTCGCTAATTAAACTTGAAAGTTCTTCTTCCAGTGAAATATCACGCTCGGGAATCACTATGTTTGCATGCCACTCACGATTGGTCATATCATCAAGTAAACTTTCCCAGGGTTTTAATTGTCTCATCGCATGCCGTAAAGCTGCCATCCAGGCAATGTGCCGATAAATGAACGTCTTTTTTTCATTATAAAGTTCTTCTTCAGATTTAGGTATATCAGCTTCATCATTATTTATATTGTCCATTACCATGACTGCCCAAAAGCGCGAAACATTAACAATTCCTCCCCAGATCTTTCTAGCTTCCCAAAGGCGATCGTACGCAACGTTGTTTTGAAAGCTTATAATAAATGCTACTGCAGTACCAATTAATGCTATAGGAAGCCAAGGAAGATGAAGCCAGGTAAAACCAAATACTTTATATAAAACGGTAGGTAAAAGTGCGATGAATATTAGAACAATAGTCTCTACTCTTGTCCATAATATCATATTTTTTATTGAGTACCTCTTACGGGTGTACATAGTGGTCTGGTATATGTTTTCTATAATTTAATGATAAAAAGCTTACCAGACCATTAGTATAAGCATATCAACCTTCTCTAAAGTTTTTAATTTTATAACTGAAGCTTAGTAAAAAATACTGTTGTAAGGCATTAGTTAATGTTTCCTGATAATACCCTGGCTGATTATCTCTTGAAATTCCGACATTGTTCTTTAGAATGTCGAAAACTGATAATGATATTTCACCTGCATCATCTTTCAGGAATTTTTTGGCAATACTTGCATTCCAGATAGCATATGCCTGATTTAGTTCCTCGCTATAGTAACCGGAGTAGTTGATGAAACTCAAATCTGACCTGAACACAAAGCCTTTACCAAATATCAGGTTGACTTTACCAGTAACTGTTTGTGATAAATAATCATCGTCGCTAGCTGATTGAAGACTATAACCTACGGAGTTTATATCAGCTCGGTAGGAAAGTGTGAAATCCACGTATTCACTAATGTTACTTGCCAAAGTAAAGCCTCCATTGACATTTAAAGATTTAACATCATTATCAAGTCCGTTAGTAATGCCGGGGGTATGAGAATAGGTTAGGCCTGCATTAAGATTTAAATTAGAGCTTATTGATTTCAAAGGCAAACCATATGAACTGAATACCCTGGCATTCCAGTATCCATTTAAATTTACAGGAAGTGAAATTTGAGAACCTCTATTTATAGTTACTTCCTCATTGATAACTGAATCTTGTCTGGCGATATAGGTAGCATTTGAAATATAATCTGCAGTATTTCTAATCATACCCATCACAAAAAAGTTTGTTGATTTTTCAGGATTAACAATCGAAAACCTTGTTGCAGCCATATGAGTAACACTTTGGTCAAGATTTGGATTTCCAGTAGATAAAAATAATGGGTCACTTATATCAATAACATCTTGCAATTGAGAAACTGAAGGAGCATCAGTCATCGCTCGATAAAATACACGTAAATTTTTAGTGTCTGATATCTTGTACCGCATCATTAATCCCGGTAAGATATTTTTGAAAGAGCGATCTACATTTGCTTCTACCGGAAAATGTTGAGTACTGGTTAATTGAACATGTTGGTAGGATATTCCTGCCCTCATCATCAATTTTTTACCCCGGACCATTATTCCTGCAGTAGGTCTATGTATTTGATATTTACTTTCAAATACTGATGAAAGTAAAGTGTCAAATTCATTTATTTGCTCTGCCTCAAAATCATAGTCGAAAGTAGACTTGTCTGAATTGCTCCAGGTGTTCGAATATTCATATCCGAATTGAAGAAGCGCTTTACTGGCAATAGGCTCTGTATAATCTATTCGAGTTCCGATTGTTTTGCCTCGTGTTTGATTGTCATAAAATAGATTGAGTGAATCAGCTTTATTGTTTAAGAAGTAAGTATTTACTGACTGTTGGTAATTATTCCCATTCTGGTCATTGAATTGACTATTTATATTTAAAGAAATTGTTCTCCCTCGTTTTTCAAAGCGGTGTCTGAAAAGTAGGTTTCCTGCTAATGAATAACCTGATTGATCATTTGAATTATTCGTCAATGAATTATTAATCTGTTCATTTTCGGAAAGGAATGTGTTTCCCAGTGTGTTTAAAGTAGATTTATTGTCCTGATAGTTTAATCTGGGAGTAAAGATGATTGAATTTTTATCATCAATACTATATTCTATCCGCATTGTAACCCTATGGTTATTGTTTATGCTCTCAGAGATATAGTCTTCATCGAAAAACTGGCTGGAATCAGGTGTGATGAATGTTTCCCTATTTAAAAATTGAGTTGTCAGGTTATTTTTTCTGTTATAGAAATAACTGCCATTGACTTTTAGCTTATCATTAATTTCATCGTCAAAATTTATCCCGAATGACTGGGTTTTAGAGATGCCATCATTTTGGTCAGTTACAAAATTATCTGCGGCACTACCTCCCATTGGTCTTCCACTTATACCGCCGCCAGGAGGGCCTCTTCTTCTTCCTGCTGATCCGCTGGAAACTCCCAAAAGATCTTCAGAGGAAAAATTCTGGTTATTAGTATTGTTAGTCATTCCTAGCATGGATATTCTCTGATCTTCATTGAAGAAATTTATACTTCCTCCTGATGAATATCGCTCATCTGTTCCAATTCCCCCATAAATTCTACCAAATTGCCCATTTCGTGTTTCAGGTTTAGTTACAATATTGATTGTTTTGGTTGTATTGCCATCATCAAATCCGGAAAACCTTGATTGCTCACTTTGTTGGTCAAAAACTTCAATTTTCTGAATTACCTCAGCTGGAATTGAATTCAATGCTAATTGTGGATCATTGCTAAAAAACTCCTTTCCATCAACTAATATCTTTTTTACATCTTCACCCTGTGCTTGTACTTTTCCGTTTGTAGTGATAATCCCAGGCATTTTTGAAAGCAGATCTTGTGCTGTTGCATCTGGGTTTGTTTTATAAGCTGCAGCATTCATCGATGTAGTATCCCCGTGCTGCTCAACCGGGATGACTTTCTCGGTTACAACCACTTCATTAAGTTTAGTGACATCTACTTCGAATATTAAGTCACCAAGGTCGGTTACTAGGTTATTGACCCGAATAATTTTTTCGTAATTTTTGAACCCGACACTCCTTATTTTGATTTTGTAAAAACCTGTTGTTTTTGGCTTTAGATTCAGAATTCCATCTTCATTTGAAATTGCAAAATATGTGTCTGTAGAATCTTTAACTGATGAAAGTTTTGCCGTTGCACCAATTATTTTTTCATTTGAGTCTTGCGATATAAGCACAGCAGTGACATTGTACTGCTGTGCATTGGATATATAAACGAATGAGAAGAAGATTCCTAAAATGAGTTTAATTTTCATGATTTTCCTTTTGTCGATTGCCTCTTGGTGAGTTTTTGCGTCGGTTTTCAAGAAATTCCTGATATTGAGCATATTGTTCCTGAGTGAATAAATCTTTTATCGCTTCATCTTTTTCATCCCTGATTGCCATCATTTTTTCACGATTTCTTTCCTGGATTGTAGATTTTATAGAGGACTCAAACTCTTGATATATTTGATCAAGTATTAAAATTTGATCAGGATTAAGATCTGAAACTGTATTTTTTACCTCAACAAGTTCTTCCTGTATTCTCTTACTAACATCAGGTCTTTGAGCATTTATAGCTGTCAGTGACGACAGCATTAATACGAATAAGGTGCTATAAACTATTTTTCTCATAACTATTAATTTTACCTGATACAAGATGTTACTTTCAATTCATGGTAAAAAATAAATTCAACCAACAGAATGAATTCATCAACATAAAATTACTTTGATTTAAAGCGTTCCCATTGAGTTTTATTCATTGATGAAATTGGTTAGTTGGTTGAAAAAAAATGGGTGATATTCTTGGAAAGGGTATATTTGAATGTGAAAGATTTAAAAAAAGTTGGGATAATTTGGATTCATTTGATTATCTGGATCACTCTTGGAATGTTGATATTCAACTGGATCTATAATTTCGGGAATAATACACTTCATGCATTTAAGATTGCCGGATCATCAGTATTTATCTATGCATTTTTATTTTATGCTAACCTGTATTTTTTACTTCCAAAGTTCATGAAGAAGAATAAATACCTGGCATATATAATTGGTGTTATCGTTTTATTTGCAATTGCCTTTTTAATGAGTGAAGCTTTTCAGGAGTTATTATTCACAGAAAGGCACTTTCCAGATATTCCAAAGGAAAATTTTCCTCAAAGAGGGGGTCGGAGACCTGGTTTTAGACCTGATGGACAAATGAATAATTTCAGACCATTTTTAAATCCACGGTTGGTAGTTAAGCTTCTTGTTTATCTGGCTGTATTGTTTGTAAGTACAATTATTTGGATTGTTCAACAAGCCAGAGAAAGAGAGAAGATTATTCAGAAACAAAAGAATGAGCAGTTGTCAAATGAGTTGAAACTGTTGAAATCACAGATTAATCCGCACTTTTTATTCAATGCTCTAAATAATATTTATTCGATGTCGGTAACTAATGAACAGACCACACCAGAGATGATTTTGAAGCTATCTGAAATGTTAAGATATGTTTTATATGAAACTGTTGAGGATAGGGTTCGGATAAATAAGGAGGTTGAGTATATTCAAAATTATGTTGATTTTCAGCGATTAAAAGATGATGAATTTCAAAATATTGGGTTTTATTCAAATATTAAGAATAATGAATTATTAATAGAGCCAATGTTATTTATACCTTTTATCGAAAATGCTTTTAAACATGGTAATATTCATCAGGATAATGGAGTTGTGGATATAAGGCTTATATCTACTGATAATGAAATTCAATTTTCTATTATAAACAGTAAGCCTTCAACTCAATTAAATAAAGATAAAGCGAGTGGAATTGGAATTAGAAATGTAAAAGAAAGGCTTAATCTTTTATATCCAAATAGCCATAAACTGGAAATTAATGATTCTGATACTTCCTTTTCTGTTAATTTGGACATTAAAATATGAGTGTAAATACCATTATAATTGATGATGAACAACATGCCAGGAAATTATTAGAAGATTATGTATCTAAAGTTCCTGGTTTAAATTCCTTGGGTTCTTTCAAAAATCCATTAGATGCCCTTGATTTTATTAAGGAGAATAAAGTTGATATCATATTACTGGATATACAAATGCCTCAACTCTCCGGACTTGATTTAGTAAAGGTTATTAAAAGTATTAATTGCAAAATCATATTTACAACAGCTTATTCTGAGTATGCACTTGAAGGATATAATCTTGATGTAACTGATTACTTATTAAAGCCGATAAGATTCGAACGCTTTCTTCAAGCTATAAATAAGGCAGTCGATCAAATAAAACCCGCTAAAGTAGCGAATACTTTAGCTGAGGTTTATTTAAATATAAAAGCAGACCATAAAATGTATCGGATTAAAGCTGAGGAAATTATCTATATCGAAGGAATGAAAGAGTATGTCAGATATCATTTCTCCGATAAAAAACTAATGGCGCTTGAATCTTTGAAAAACATTGAAAGCATATTACCTCAAAATAAGTTTATCCGTGTTCATAAGTCATTTATTGTTAATAGCGATAGAGTTACTACTCTTGATGGTAACAGATTAGTTGTTGAAGGTGAGTACATTCCGATAGGAAAATCTTACAAAGAAATTGTAGTATCTAAGCTATTTAAATAAATGTTAACAGAAATTGTTAACAAATAATAATGTCTAATCTTTAATAGAGGAATTCTATCCGTTTGTTGAATATTTTTTTTGATGGCCTGTTGAAAGCTCAACATTGTGTCATCAAAAATTATTTAGCGATGCGATTTTACATAATAATCTTATTTTTTATTGTCTTAACATCTTGTAATGATTCATTAAGTCTTGGAGAAAATTTATTCTCTGGTTCTGCTCTTGTCGCAGAGACCTGGGATACAGTAAGCGTAGAAATTGGAACGGTAAAATTTGATGAAGTGCTAACTAATGGCGATTCATCTTTTTATGCTGGAATTAAAGATGAAGAATTTACTGGTAAGCATACCTATTCTTTTTATACTCAATTAAGCCTCGGGACGACAGAAATTCCGGATGCTAGCAATAAATTGAAGTTTGATTCGGCACTAATTTTCTTGTTTTCAGATGGGTATTACCATGGAGAGTTAAGTGGTTCAACCTATTTGAATTTTTATGAGGTAATTGAAGAAATTTCTCCTCGTGAAGATTATTCCAGCCTGTATAATATCGATACTTTTTCTACTAACCCAGTGCAAATTGGACGAGTGAAACTAAGTTATCCAACTGAGTTTGATTCTACCTACTCTTTAAGGTTGATTGATGAATTTGGTCATAGCTTTTTTAATAAGCTTGTTGAAGAACAACTTTATGAAAGTGAAAACCTTTATGGCTTAAAAGGTGAACTAGACACTGATGTGCAATTTGTCTTAGGGTTTAACTCAAATATTGAACTTAGATTATATTATTCTTATGAAGATGATGAGCCTGAGGCTGATGAAAAATATATAAGTTTTGTCAATTCAGGTGTTTCTAAATTTAATTCCATAAAAAGTGAATATTCTGATTTAGTAATTTCCAATTTGAAATCCGAAGGGGATATTTTGTCCTCATCTCAATTGGGAGATCGAGCAATACTACATAATGGTAGTGGCCTTTATTCAATAATTGATTTTCCAAATATCGAGATGTTGAATGATGATGATTCTACACTATTTATTGAAAGTGCCTACCTAACAATAGCTCCATGCTGGCAAGATCTGGAAGATATAGATGAAGTACTTCCTGAGTTAAGAATGTTACCTGTTAATGAGAAAAATGAGCTTTTGTCACAGACAGAAGTCATTATACCGTTGACAGGTGATGATGAGTATATAGGCGAGAAGGTCTATAAGATTGATGTGACTGACCATGTGAATTATTTGATGAAAAACCCAACTGAGCATTATTCCTTTTTGCTTAAATATTATCCAACAGCAAGAAGGGGATATCCTGAATATTTAGTGATTGGAGATAATAAGAACAATAATTACAAATCTTTTTTAACAATAAATATAATAAGGTTGAGATATGAATAAATTTTATTTTTTACTGCTAGCAATGATATTATTTGCTTGTGATGATGTAATTGATGATTCCACTAGTGAAGAAGGTAACTGGATACGAAAAAGTTCATTTGAAGGGGTTGGGAGATCAAATCCGGTAGTATTTACTGTGGAAGACAAGGCATTTGTTGGTTTGGGTTTTGATGGAGATAATTTTCTGATTGATTTTTGGGTGTACGACCCCGATTTGAATTTCTGGAAACGAATAGCAGACTTTCCGGGTCAGGCACGTACTAGTGCTGTAGCTTTTTCTATTGGTAATAAGGGTTATGTGGGAACTGGATATAATGAAGAAGGCGAATTATCTGATTTTTATGTTTATGATGTAGATGCAGATTCATGGTCAAGAATAGCAGATTTTGGTGGTGGGCCAAGATATGAATCTGTTGCCTATTCCCTTGGTGATAATGGGTATGTGGGGGCTGGATACAATGGTAATTATCTTAAGGATTTCTGGAAATATAATCCAACTAATGATTCTTGGGATCAAATCATCAGTATCAAAGGTGAAAAAAGGATGGCTGCCAATTCTTTTGTCATTGATGGAAATGCCTATATTGTTACCGGATCAAATAATGGGATTCTTGAATCTGATTTTTGGCAATACAACCCCGAGTCTGTCGACTGGTTTGAGCTAGCAGACCTATACGAAGATGAAGACTATAGTAAAGTAAGAGAAAATGGTGTTGCTTTTGCTCTGAATGGTTATGGATATCTAACTACCGGTAATAATGGAGCTAATCTAAAATCTACTTATGAATACAATCCCATTGATGATACCTGGAAAGAGAAAACTTCATTTGAGGGTGTTGAAAGGCAGGGAGCTATAGGTTTTACTGTTAAAGGAAGATCTTTCGTAGGACTCGGTAGAAACAGTAGTCTTCGATTTGATGATATCTGGGAGTTTATTCCTTTCGAAGAGTATAATGATGAAGATTAATCGATCTCTATTTGTTTGTTTTATTTGTTGGCTATGTGCTTTTGTGGCACATGGTCAGCAATATCGATCCTCTGTTTATTCTGGATTTGGGATTGGAGAAATAAAGTATCCATCTACGAGTTATTTTAAAAGTATGGGTGGTACATCAATAGGCGTTACAAGTAAATATCATGTAAATCTTGATAATCCTGCAGCTAATACCTACCTCGGTGGAGAAAGTTTTCAGAACCAATTTGATATAGGTTTTTATATAAATAACCGAGAGCTTAAATCTGAAGAAATTAGTGGTTCACTGACAGATGGTGGTTTGGCTTATGTGAATTTTTGGACTCGATTTAATTCAAAATGGACTGGAATGGTTGGGATAACTCCAATTAGTTTAATGGGCTATGATGTTATGGAAAAAGATGTTCAGTTAGGGAATGGAGATCGATATGATTTGAATTATGTTGGTTCTGGTGGGTTTTCTAAAGCTTATCTTGCTATGAGCTATGAAGTATTTAAAGGTCTTACTTTAGGTGGTAGATTGGGATATATTTTTGGTAGTCTATCACAGGAGGAAAAATATATGAATGAGGCAGGTTACGCTCTATTTACGCTTGATAGTCGTACAACTGTTAATCGGCTTAACTTTGATATTTCAATGAATTACCAATATCAGTTTGAAAAGTCTGCATTAAACTTTGGTGCGATTTACGAAACGAAGGTTGAGTTGAAAGGGACAAATATTACTGAATTAAGCGATGAGATCGATGAGTATACTTTTGATAGGGGGGAATCATATACTAGCTTGACAATCCCAGAACAAATTGGAATTGGACTTTCATATCAGAATGAATTATTAATTGTTGGTTTGGATGTCATGAAGATGGGGTGGGAGAATGTATCTTCCAGTTATCCTGAAATTAGTTTAAGAGATTCTTATCGGTATTCAATCGGGATTAGCTACTTACCAACCTTAAATCCAGATACTTTTTTTCATAAGATCAGGTATTCGGCAGGAGGATATATAAATCAAAGTCATTTGATAATTGAGGGTGTTTCGTTTGTTGATTATGGAGTAAGCGCAGGAATAAGTATACCTGTCAATAATGCAATATTTGATTTTTATTATAACAGAGCAATTAATGGCACAACTACAAAGGGGTTAGTGCAGGAGTCTGTACATGAATTAGGTCTATCTATTTCATTTAAAGGTAGGTGGATGAAGACAAGATATTACTGATTAATTGGTAAATAATTGATTAGTTCTAAGCTAAAGGTAGAAGCTGGCGACTTATAATAAAAAAAAAGCATGAGATAAAATACCTCATGCTTTAATTAATAATGAGAACTGATGCATTAAAAGTAAATTCAATTACCAACATTATAACGATAGCAACATGATCCCAGTATGTTGCAACCAATGTTTTTAAGCATCAATTAAACCAGATCCTTGAAATGTGATTTTTTCATCTTGTTCTGCAACTCTTCCTTCTTTAACTACTGAAGTCTTTGACCATTTATCGTGCCATCCTTCTTCACCTAAAAATGAAATTGCATCAAAAGGAATTAATCTTGTGAATGTTCTACCAATAACCCGCCATACACCTGGCTTATCACCTTTGGAAATAACTCTAGAGCCTGTTGCAAATTTACCAGGAGTTGCCTGGAATATACTTTCAAAGAAAATGTAATAGAATAAAAATGCGAAATATACAGAAATATTGAAGGCGAATTCATCGAGATGAGATAAGTATTCATAAAATAATCTATATACCAATATATCATGTAAGGTGACAGCTACATACAAAAAGCTAATCAATGAATCGATAATATGATGAGAAAAACGCATGCCTCTGCTTACAGGCATTTGATCTGCTTTAGATAAAATATTCTCACTTTTATCAACACTTAATTGTTTTATGATTTTATAAGATAAAGTCGTAAATATTATATTTTTTATAAAGTGAGGTATTATCCCCCAATTGTAAGCTGAGGTGTTTTCACTTTTGAAAAATATTAAGTTTAAGACACCATATAACAATCCAAAACTTGCTGTTAACAAAATAATCGAATAACAAATTCGAAGTAGATTTGATCTAGAACCGTTAGAATTTGTATATAGAATTGAGGCAAGGATAAATAGAGAAAACACGACAAGGCTCATTAAATTCAAATGTCCGGGTCCATTAGGATTTGAAACTAAAAAGATATTCATATTTGAAATCCAGACACCAGCATATGGTGTAAACCAATATAATGCCCCTGAAAAGATACTTGAGTCTTCACTGGTAATTGGGAAGAAAAAAGGATATAAAGTGCCAATTAAACCTAAAATGCTTAGAATAAATGATATTGGTACAATAGGAAGTTGATTGTTTTTCATTTTAATGTCCTTAGTATATGAGTATATACTTTATTTGAGAGATAGGTAAGCCTGGACAAAAAAATAGCGGATAAGAATTAACTTATCCGCCTTAGCAAAGCGATCAATCTTTAATCTTTAACCAAATCAATTGACAGCCTGCTGTATCTTTCAGTCGATTCGTTAGCGTCTATTAAATACGTATACGAACCATTTTTATATTCAGTTTCACCAACAAAGTCTATTGGTTGTATTGTAAATACCTCTCCATCAATCTCAAGTTCAACGTATGCATATCGGTATGCTACCTCAAAGGTTTGATAATCAGATGTTTCTCCACTGTTTAAATCGTTGAAAGTGTTTGAGTTAACAGTGATATTTTTATAATCAAATTGACTAATATTTTTTATACGAATCAGTAAAGGTTCGTCTTCTTTAGAACATCCTAACGTTAATAAAATTGGTAGAATAAAAAGCAATATTTTGGACTTCATGATTATTAGTTATTTCACTTAATATTATAACAATAATTATACCAATTGACTGTTTTTATATTGCATTAAATAATAAAAGAATCTGTTAAATGGAATATCATCTATGACTGGGGTTGTATTTAGCTCAAAATTTAATGCCAGACCAAAACTTTATTATCAGATTTATAATCTTAGATAAACTTCCAAGCATAAATATCTGGTAAACAAAGTATAATTTGATCTAAAATGCCAAATACAATTCCAAATTGTCGCTGTTGATAATTCGTATTCAAAATTATATTCGGTCTAGCTTATATACAACTTTTTATAGATAAATTAATATTAAAAAATTGAGCTATTAGTTTTTGTTGTGAATTTTTCCAGAAATTTCATCCCTTTATACGAGTTCCCTTTACTGTTTAAGCGGGGACTCCAAACAGCAATACTGTATTCTCCGGGTAAGACTGCTGCAATACCACCACCAACACCACTTTTACCTGGAAGTCCGACTTTAAAAGCAAAATCTCCAGCTTCATCGTAAAACCCACACATTTGCATTATTGCATTTACTCTTTTTGCTTTACTGGGAGTGAGTATCTTATTATTTGTTAACGGATCTGTACCCCGGTTCGCCAGAAACAAAAATGCTCTTGATAACTCAATGCAGTTCATTTCAACAGAGCATAGATAAAAGTAAAAATCCAGAACTTGATCAGGATCATTTTCGATATTACCAAATGATTTCATGAAATGGACTAAAGCTGAGTTTCGTTCTCCGGTAGATTTTTCAGATTCAGCAACGCTTTTGTTATAATTTATTTCATTTGAATTGGCTAATAGTCTAACAAATGAAAGAAACTCTTCTTTTGGATTTTCCAAATAGCTGATTAATATATCTGATACTACTAATGCTCCAGCGTTAATAAAAGGGTTTCTGGGTATTCCTTTTTCATATTCTAATTGAACCAGGGAATTAAACGGAGACCCGGAAGGTTCAACTCCAACTCTGTTCCATATACTGACACCCTCATTTTTAAAAGCAAGGATTAAAGAAAATACTTTGGCTATACTTTGAATGCTGAATTTTTCACTAGCATCACCAAAATCATAATGATGATTATCTAAAGTAGTCAAATGCACACCAAATTTTTCCGGATTAATATGTTTTAGCTCAGGGATATAATCTGCTACGTGTCCTAAGTCATTCATATCAGTTGTGTCATCTGCTATTTCTCTGAATATCTTTCTATAATCGAATGTCATACCTAAAGCTTTCATGCAATTTAAGTAGCTTATTATCAATTGAAAACCATTGAGAAGGAGAATGTTGAAATGAGTGAAATTTTGAAGAATAAGAATGAATATTTATCAATTATAAGATTGAATAATTGGAAATCTATTAATTCGGGGCATTTTGTAAATCAATCGGTGTTATTTAAAACAGATAGTGCTACCTTTGCACCCTTAAAATTTAAAAGGCTCGGAAGCAGGTAAATACATCTTTTTTCGGGTATGGGTTTATAGCCTTTTAAAAAATAATTCTAATGAAGAAAATTTTTAATTTATTTGACCTGAAGCAAAAGGTTAACTATTCGACAGAAATTCTATCTGGATTAACAGTTGCTTTAGCCTTGGTGCCGGAAGCAGTTGCCTTTGCGATGATTGCTAACCTTTCGCCACTTATTGGTTTGTATGCCGCTTTTGTGATGGGTTTGGTAACTTCAATTCTGGGAGGTAGGCCGGGTATGATTTCTGGTGCGACAGGAGCTGTTGCAACTGTAATTGCTGCGCTGGCACTTGATAAAGGGGCGGAATATGTGTTTGCTACTGTAATTCTAGCCGGTATTATTCAGGTGATTGCAGGAGTATTTAGGTTGGGTAAATTCATGAGGCTAGTTCCGCAACCAGTGATTTTTGGTTTTGTTAATGGACTGGCGATTATAATATTCAAAGCCCAGCTAGGTCAGTTTAAAGCTGATTCAGGCGAATGGTTAACAGGAACTCCTTTAATGCTTAATTTGGGTCTTGTATTGCTAACAATGTTTATAATCTGGGGTTTGCCAAAATTGACTAAGGTTTTCCCTTCATCGTTGGCTGCAATTCTTGCCATTTTTGGATTAGTTTCTGTATTAGGTATTGATACAAAAACAGTAGGTGATATAGCTTCAATTGATGGTGGATTCCCTCCATTCCATATTCCTGATGTTCCGTTTAATTTGGAAATGCTCAAGCTTATTTTTCCTTATGCATTAGTTGTTGCTGGAGTAGGTTTAATAGAATCATTATTGACTCTTAATATTGTCGATGAAATCACCCAAACACGTGGTAGAGGTAATAAAGAAGCTGTTGCCCAGGGTACTGCAAATATTCTTTCAGGTATGTTCTCGGGAATGGGAGGATGTGCAATGATTGGTCAGAGTTTGATTAATATTTCTTCAGGGGCAAGAGCACGACTTTCAGGTATTACGGCATCTGTAATGCTATTGATGTTTATCATGTTTGGTTCAGGTATTATTGAGATGGTTCCTATGGCTGCCTTGACTGGTGTAATGATAATGGTTTCGATTGGAACATTTGAGTGGGCAAGTTTAAAAACATTTAGAAGAATGCCTACATCAGATGTTATAGTTATGGTGGTTGTGGTTATCACTGTTTTGATGTTTGATCTTGCAGTAGCTGTTTTAATAGGTGTTATAATCGCAGCGCTTGTATTTGCTTGGGACAATGCGAAGAGAATTCGAGCAAGAAAGCACGTAGATGAAAACGGTATTAAACATTATGAAATATACGGTCCATTATTTTTTGGCTCTGTTAGTGTTTTTAATGAGAAATTTGATGTTAAGAATGATCCTGAGGAGGTAATAATTGATTTTGCCGAAAGCCGTGTTGTAGATATGTCTGCTATTGAAGCATTAAATAAATTGACAGAAAGGTATCAAAAAGAAGGGAAGGTGATTCACCTTAAGCATTTAAGTGAGGACTGTCGAAAGCTTTTAAACAATGCAGAGAAATTGATAGATGTAAATGTAATGGAAGACCCTACCTATAAAGTCGTGGTTGATAAAGTATAAGAAAAAGCCGGAGTTAATCTCCGGCTTTTTTTATGATATAGTTTCCCACCATAAATTATGATTATCAAATTCATTAAATGAAAATATCTCACCTAATGAAGGTGTGTAAATATTTACTCCATCTTGTTTTGCTTGAGAGACAAATCTTTCTATCGGATCTTTCCAGCTATGTAAAGCCAATGCAAATCCACCCCAATGTACGGGGATGGCTGTTTTTACATTTGAGTCAATTGCTGCCTGAATGGCTTCTTCAGGGTACATATGTATTTGGTGCCAGTGTTCATTATATTGGCCACATTCCATAAAACCGACATCAAATGAACCGAACTTTTTCCTAACTTCTTTGAAGTGAGTGTCATATCCTCCATCGCCACTCCAATACACAGAGTGATTGTCTGTTTGGAATACCCATCCACCCCAAAGTGATTTCGCCCTGTCAAGCAACCCTCTACCTGAAAAATGTCTGCTTGGTGTGAACGTGATTTTTATATCTTTAAAATTAGTGCTATCCCACCAGTCAAATTCCTTTATTTTATCTTTGTCTACACCCCATTTCTCTAAATGTCTTGATACTCCTAAGGCAACAAACCATTTGCTTACTTTAGCTGTTAATTTTTTAATACTTCTAAGATCGAGATGGTCATAATGATCATGAGTAATAAATACAGCATCCAAGTTTGGGAGCTGGTCAATTATGTTTAGTGTATTTTCACTAAATCGCTTAGTTTTAAAGGGAGCAATAGGAGAGGCATCTTCACCAAACATTGGGTCAATTAGAATGTTTTGATCATTTAGTCGCATCAAAAGTACTGAATGCCCATACCAGGCAAATCCTGGAGAATTTTGAATATTTAAAAAATGATTTTTATCAAATGGTATAACCTCTAATGGCATTGCAGGAGTCCTGATTTTTTTGTTTGTGAAGTTTTGTTTTAAAAGGCCTGGGAGTTTTTGAAGATTAATATTCATTGTCGTTTCAGACAAATTCACAAACTTTTCACCATCCCAATTAGGTGAATTCTTGAACTTTATTAAGTCCTTTTTTCTTACAGATTTCCCGAATTGCGGAGACTTTACCATTGATTTGATTTTTAGTCAATAACGGTTTACTCAGATAGAAAGTTTAAGTAAGATCGATTGATTAAATATTTGCATATGCAGCTTGAAAAAACTTAAGGTTCCTTTCTAGTTTGCCTAGTCCTTTTTCTTTCGGAAATTCAGTCTTTCTTAAGGTTTCAACCAGCAACTCATGTGCCTTGTTAAATTCTTCTTCTTTCTTGAATGTGCTCTTCCAAGGTCGGATTTTTTCATTGTCTATTGAGTAAACGGTTAATCCAATGCTATAAAATCTAAATGGGCAAAGGTAGTATTTAGAGCTTTTAATTAAGGGCTCTTCATTTACGATGAGATCATCAAATACATATATCCAGAATTTGATAAGGTTTTTCACTTTTGTTTTTGCATCCAGGTCTCTATTTCTCCAGCGGTTGTTTTCAGGTAGTCTGTGCTTTGGTAATTTTGAGCTTTCCAAGGCAAGTACTCTATCATATACCCATAAAGTGGTAGCATCATGGGTAATGTTTTTGAAAGAGTAATTTTCATTTTCATAGATAAGTTTCAGCTCAATAGGAGAAGAATAAAAATCATTATTATCGATATTAAGCATAATAGTATTTTCGTCTTTTTCTTCCCAGGTGCCTTCAAAATAATACGGATCGATGTAGTAATTAAATGTATTATCTTCTTTGATTGATATGAAGGAATTATTTGTTTTCACAGAATACATATCAATATATGCAGCTTTAACAAGATTGTCTATAGTCTCCTTATCGAGGTTCTTTTTGTTATTTTCAATTATTTTACCGATAACGGTTTCAGAGAGGGATTCATCAACAACTTTAATATCCTTCACGATACTTAGTTTATCTTCTCTTGTAAGGTTTTTAACTTGTTCATTTAAACCATCATGGTCATATATTGCAGGGATTTCCCAGTCTCCAACCGGTGATTTCTTGCCACAACTAAAAATTAAAAATGTTAGAATTAAAAATGCTGCTCTTTTTATCATGATTAAAAAAAATATTAATGGTATTTTACTTTATAGGAATCCAGATTTCTTCTTCTGAATCGGGGGATGTGTTGCTGTATTTTTCTCCCAAAACTTCAAAATGAGGTCGGTTATCTAACTGATATCCCGAGTTTGGTAGCCATTCAGTGAATATATATTGAAAAATTTGAGGGTTATTTGCTGGGCCTAAATAGTTAAAAACTGCATATGCTCCCTCAGGAATTATTAGTGTATTTAAATTTTCTGGGATATTGGAGTTTTTATTAACTAATACTCCTGCCCATTTAATGAATTCTGTATTTGGGTTGAATGAAGAGAAATAATCGTCTGGATAAATTTGAAGTGATATTTTTTCGCTCGATTTTCTGTTAGGGATAGATTTTACCAAAGGCTCAAAGGCTGACCATAATTTCCCTGTTTGATTATTGGTTAAAGACATTGGTAAATTGATTCCTACTAGTATTGATTCTGATAGTTTCTTGATTTCCGCGGTCATAGTAAATCTAAAAATTCAAATACGAATCTCGGAATTAAAAGGAATAAAAAAAAGGGATTTATCATCCCTCTTTTTGTTGGCTTTGCAATGTTTTATTAAAATTCTTGAATTGAGTTGTAAATGGATTGAGCAATTTCTTTCTGATGAGTAGGGTCTGTGAGCCTTTGCAGATCAGTTTTGTTTGATAAAAACCCTAATTCAATTAGTACACCAGGTATTTTAACATCACGTATTATTTTATAATTGGCAGTATTAATTTTACCAATATCCGTTATTGTTTTAACTTGGTCTGAGACAATTAGCTTACTCAATTTTCTAGCTTGTTCTTGATTTTTACCTTCAGGATAGTAGAATGCTTCAATTCCTTTCATTGATTCATCATTGTCGGAATTACAATGAAGGCTTATTAACAAATCTGCTTTACTGTTATTTATGAATTTCACTCTATCTTCTAATGAAATAAATTTATCAGTTGTCCTGCTTAATATTATTTTGATATTACTCTTTTGACTTAATTCACTAATATGCTTTGCTATCATTAAATTAATGTCTTTTTCATTATTTATACCTGGATCTTTTCCTCCATGTCCTGCATCAATAATTACAGTAAGTGGTTTTGAGTTATCCTTTTTAGGTGTGAAAGATGTTCCTGCCAAAATGGTTGCGAATATAATGATTGCTATTGAAGGAAAAAACCATCTGGTCTGCTTTGAATGATTGTTCGTTGATAACATATTTATTCTGTTTTTAGTTATTAAAAAGCTGAAGGCACTAGCTAGATTTTGATTTGATAGTTTAATATTTTCAATAATATGGGCTGCATATTTTGATATGTTGATTCCGGAATTAATAACGGCTCTGTCTGCCAGGTATTCGTGATTTTCTTTCACTTCTTTTTTATAAATCCATACAATTGGATTGAACCAGAAAGTGCAGCATAAAAGTTCGATTAAAATTATATCTAAAGAATGAAGCTGGCGGCTATGTGCTTGCTCATGATTTAAAATTGAATTGAAAAGTTCTTTATCTTTTATGTATTTATTGGAAACAAAAAGAAAATTGAAAAAGCTATGAGGAGATTTTGAGTTTTCAGTAATAATTAATTTCAGGCCTTTAATTTCCTTGTGTTTAGATGATCCTATTTGAATGCATATCGCAATTATGTTAAAGGTAAATCTACAGATTAGGAGTGAAAATATTACTGAGTATAATGATTGTAATATTTTAGAGAAATCAAATTCTGACCTTTCAATGATTTCGATTGTATTCTTATTTATATCTGGATTTGGATATATTATTTCTTCTATGTTTGAATATGAAATCTCTGGTTTGTCTGGGAGAAATGTGTTGATTTCAATTTCAAATAATGGAAATGTAATACAAAGTATTAATGTAAAAAGTAAATACCATCTATTAAATATCAAGTTTGAATCCTTCTTCAAAAATATTTTGTATAGAAATAAAGCTGAAGCAAGTGAAATCGAAGAGTAAATTATATAATTAAGCATATTAACCTTCCTTCTTTTTAATTTGGTTCTTAATGATTTCTTCAAGCTCTTTTAATTCATCAATGCTCATATCAGTGCTTTTAGTAAAGAAGGAAGCAAATTGAGTTGATGAATTATTGAAAAAGTCGCTTACTATTGAACCTATTTGACCTTTGAAATATTCATTCTTTTTTATGAGTGGATAGTATTGTTTGTCGCGACCAAGTTTTGTGAAACCAATAAGTTTTTTATCAACCATTCGATTAACTAAAGTGGAAATGGTTGTGTATGCAGGTCCGTCAGAAGGAAACTGATCCACTATATCTTTCATGAATCCTTTTTCAATTTTCCAAAGGTATTTCATGATTTGCAATTCTGAATTATTTAAAGGCTTTACGTCCACAAAAGTAGTTTTTTAATTACAAATGTAAATTAGTTACTACAATTGTAGTTAAAAGAATTATAAAAATCAAATATTTAAGCATAAAAAAAGGGAGGCAACAGCCTCCCTTTATAAATTTAATCTTAAAATTTATTCCGCACTCTTAAATATGTAGAGTCCATTTCTTGAATCACTTACGTATTTATAACCACTATCTGAAATTCCGTAAATACCCCATGCACCACTGAAAACTTCTCCTGTTTCGGTAGGAGCAGTGTCATACTCAAATGCAAGTGTTGGATTTGCAGGGTCTGAAATATCATATACCTTGTAGCCTGCTGTATAGTATGAGAAATATGCATAATCTCCAACAATGTGAACATTATGTAGGATAGATGTTTCATCACTAATAGAGGTTAGTAAAACCGGATTAGTTTTGTCAGTAATATCATAGATATAAAAGTCATCTCCTGTTGGGTTGCTTTGGAATGCAAGCTCATCACACATTACTAAAACAGTTTGGTCTGCATTGGTCCATCCACTATGATAATATCTAACTTCTGGTGTTTGAATTGCACCTATTGAATCTGGGTTTGAAGGATCAGAAATATTATAAATTATTGCCCCCAGTGAACCATGGAAATCATATAAGTAGTCTCCGTTTACATGAGCTTCATGGCCATCGCCTTTATTGTCAGACCATAAAAATGTTGGATTTTCAGGGTCTGTAGCTATATCATAAATTTTAATACCCGGAGAACTAGCTATCAGAAGACCAGTTTCGGTAGTTAATATGTTGTGTGCACCAGAGAACTCACTTACAACTACTGGTGATTTTGGGTTGCTTAAATCAATAATGTAACCAGGATCTGATGGTCTGCCTGAAACTGTATATGCATAATTGCCATAAGTTTTTATGTCAAATCCATATACACCGGGTACTGAGCTTATTTGTTTTGGGTTTTCAATATCAGAATGGTCGACAACATACATTCCTCCTTGACCAAAAAATGAATTGTCATTTTGAGCTTTATAGCCTACAAGAATATATTCTTGGTTTTGAGTTGGAGATTCAAATGCCCAAATGTCTTTAATATCATTCATGAAATTAAGTCTTCCTGCAAGTTCATTAGGAGAGTGATTGTATACCGGTGGTTCTTTATCCTCAGGTTTAACATCTTCTTTTGTACATGCTGATATAAATAATACTAGTAGCGAGAAAAAGATTAAATTATTTTTCATTGAATTATTAATGTTGATTGATAGATGAGATAGAATTTATTAAGAATTTTATACACTTTAAATGTTGAAATTAATCTCTATTGATAACTATTCAAACCTTTTCAATTAAAACTATTAGTGTTAGCTATAATTAAACTGCTTGAGATATAAAAGAGGAAAGAATTCTCTCCTCTTTTGTAGTGGGGTAATCATAAAAAACATATTTGAATGATTCTCAAAAACCATTCCAATGAAGGTGATGT
The DNA here is from genome assembly GCF_012926615.1 of Marinigracilibium pacificum. GTDB lineage: Bacteria > Bacteroidota > Bacteroidia > Cytophagales > Cyclobacteriaceae > Mangrovivirga > Mangrovivirga pacifica. The sequence goes on from NZ_JABBNU010000002.1 coordinate 316,864, forward strand.
TATAATATATTTTTTATTTTAAATTCCTTATTTCTAAAAACAAAGATGTCATCCTTTTTTAAGTTGAGTAATGCATTAGCAAGTGGTGTTATAGGTGATATAGCAAAAAAGTCAGTGTTGTCAATTACAATTTTTCCAAGACTTACGGATATGTAGTAATTTCCAGAAGTTGTAAAAACTAAAGCACCTGACTCAACAATAGAATGATTTTTATTTAGGTTTATACTATTTAAAACCTGTAATATCTTTCTGTTTTCTGCTAACTGTGCCGAAAATTTATCTTTTTCCAGTTGAGCCATTGCTCTACCAGTTTCATACTTATCACCAGCACTACTTTTAGTTTCATTGTTTGCAGAGTCCTGAGCTTCTTTCATGCCTTGCTCTATTAAGGCAATCTTTTTAGTGGTTTCATCAATACAGTATTGGTGAATTTTATTCTTTAATTCTGTTTCTTTATTAGTCATTGTAAAAATTGCTATTCCAATCTTTTATAAATATACTGCTGATTCCCTCCTTTAATTGTAAGGATATTGGAATTAAGATTGAAAGTTAAATCTTTACTTTTAATAAACTCTAAATATTGAGGCTCAAGATTATCATCAGGGCAACTGTTTTCAGTTACTGTTAAACTGTTTAATAAAATAGATGAATCTTTAATTTCTAAATTCCCTTTATACATGTTGCAGCCAGAATAACCAATAACTTTTTTATTAGCGACATCAAATTGAATATTTGGCTTCTTTCTCTCAGATGAAATAGTGTTACCATTAATGCTATTTAATATCCAAACACCATTAATAGCTGCCTGTCCACGATAATTACCACATCCTTCATAACTATTGATTTCATTTGATGTATTATTTATAAGTTGGACTGTAACGGTGTAGTTGCTTTCTGGCAAACATTTTTCTGGCCTAATCATAATGTTAATTGCATGCTCATCATTTTTTGATCTGTATGAAGTTGCATTTACATCCTGAATAGGAATTGGTGCATTTGTAGGAAATATATATTCAAGATCTTCATCGTTATCAATGATTTTTAAAATTATGTTTTGATCAAATGTCAACAAAAGGTTCCATGTATTTGAGTCTGTGGCTTCAAAATCAACTTTTCCAATTTTAGTATTAATGGTCTTGTTGTCATCGTTTACACCTGATTCATTCCTTGGGCTACAACTAATGAAAAGCAACAAAAGGACTGAGAGTTTAAGAGCTGTGTAGTTCATTTAATACTTTAATTTATGGTTTAATATTCAGGGAAATTTTGTTTTATAGCCCTTTCTGTTTTAAAATATGAGATAATAAATGAAGCAAAAATTATACTTAAAGAAATGAAGATTTCAAGGTTTTCATTGATGGATAATATTGAGCCAATTAATCCTAAAACAATCATTGAAAATCCCCAGCCAAGTAATTCTTTCGAAGAGTATTTTTGAGCAAAGTCCCATTTTTCTTGAGAATTCATAACGGACTTGGATCGGTAACCATAAGCCCAGTTAGGTGTTTTTGGTGGCCACTTTTTCATTATTAAACCGGCAATTATCATTGACAAACCAGTCAGCGATAATACAATGAAGAGTACTGATTGAAAGTTGAAATTCATAATCCTTGTCCAAATGTTAATAAATACCCATCCGGATCAATTATATCAAAATCACGCATTTGATAATCTCTGTTTCCGATAGGGTTATGTATAGGTGTATTGTTTTTTATTAACTCACTATAATATGAGTCTATATTTTCAACGAAAATATACATAATAGGGATGGGATTTTTATTTTCACTATAGCTGTTTTTTTTTGATAAGTGGATAGATAATCTGTCACCAGCTGATAAAATAGCATAAGTAATTGGGATCTCCCATGTGAAATTAGATGTAAAACCTATTTTTTGGACATAGAATTCTATTGATTTATTAATGTCGTTAACATGAAGTATTGTAGCACCATGAGAAATCATGTGTTTCATTAAATCTAAATAATGTATTATCAGAATGTTTTAACTAAAATGAATTTCGTGATTTATTAAAATCTTTATTACCACATTCTGGAAATTAATAAAGATATTGTCCAGCTATCATAGGCATTAAGGCGGATATCATAGGTTAAGGGTATAGCAACTTCCCACTTTTCATTCACATGAGTGCTAAATTCATAACCTACCCTGAAAATAGATAAAGTTTTTTGAGGAGCATATTCGAACCCACCACCAAAGACTACACTACTATGATCTGTAAATTTATATGTTGCCATCAGAGCAGGGGCAATTGGTCTTTCACGTTCTACAATTTCTTTTTCATTACTATTGCGAAGGTTTTCCTCTACTTCGAAAGTTTCAATGATGATATCTACATGAATACCCAGACTCCAACGTCTATTGAAATGATAATCATAAACTATGGCAAATGAAGGGACGGTTAACCATTTTATTCCTTCAGCAGTACTTCCACGTGATACGTGCGTATGTCCAAGGCCTACACCAAGTTTGTTATGATAAACATGATGTTGCAGGTTTTCAGGTTGGGTATCATGATCATGATCATGTTGAGCCATACCTACAAAGGATAATAATATTGAAAACAAAATAATTAGGAGGTACTTCATAACTAAAATAGTTTGCGAGATTACTCAAGTGTTCCGGCTTTGGCATCACTTACCATATCTTCATTAGCATAAATTGCTAACTCAACTCTTCTGTTTTTTGCACGGTTTGCTTCATCATTCGGGTATTTGGGTTGGTTTTCTCCATACCATTTTGAAGTTAATCTAGACCGATCAATTCCTTGGGCAACAAGATAGTTTTCAACGGCCTTTGCTCTTTTTTCTGATAGGGCCATATTGTAATCAGCAGCACCAGTATCATCTGTATGTCCTTCAATTAAAATATTAGTATCCTCGTATTTTTTAAAAACATCTGCAGCAGCATTTAAGTCTTCTTTATAGCTTTCGCTGATATCTGATGAATTAATTTTAAACGCAAGACTGGCATCAAATGTCATGTTAATACCTTCGCCAACTCGTTGTACCTCTGCCGTTGGTACTGCCTGTTCAAGCTCACGAGCTTGTTTGTCCATTTTTTTGCCAATAAGGTTACCTGCTGTTCCACCAATAGCTGCTCCGGCAAGGATGCCCCAGATGCTACCTTTTGAAACTGCTGCCCCAATGGCTGCCCCACCTGCAGCACCAACTGCGGTTCCTTTTTGTTGTTTATTCCAATTTGAACATCCGAAAATTAAGGATGCAACAATCAAGTATGATACTATTTTTTTCATAACGGTTTCGATTATATTATTTACAAACAAGAGCAGCGAACATGTCTTTATTCATGTCTTCGAGCCCAAGTTCAATTGCTTTGTTTAATTCTGTACAGACTAGATTTTTTTCGTCTGGAGTCATTTTTTCTTTTAGTTCCTTTGCTTTGGTAGTTCCATACTTGTCACTTACCATTCTAAGAGCAGTATTACTTCTGATGGAGTACATATCAAGGTCGGCTTTACCCATTGCTACGGCTTTGTCAAAAGCAGAGAATGCTTCATCATACTGGCCGGACATCACGTACATTTCTCCTTTTTGAATCCAGAATTCTGTGTTGTCAGGATCTAATGCCATAGCCTGATCAAGAAAGATCAAGGCAGAGTCTCTGTCTCCAAGCTGTCGGTCGTAAATTGCTGCCATTAATGCATAATTTGCAGCTCTTTCTGAGGTATTCTGATTGTTTTCAGTAAGCTCGATAACTTTGGCAAGCTCACTTTTTGAGGCTTCGGTATTTCCCAATTTGCTATATGCAACGCCTTTTTGGAAGTGTGCTGACAAATTTCTGTCTTTAGTTATTTTGAGTGCTGCATCAGCTTCACTAATAGCCTGATCGTACTGGCCAAGTCCATTGTATGCTTCAGCACGACCAACTGCACTTAATACTTTAGCATCTTTGGTTTTGCAATCGTCTGAAAAAGCTGTGAATTGAGAAAGTGCATCATTGTACGATTTGTTGTGCAATGCTTCATTAGCAGTATTTAATAGCTCTCTGCACTTTTTGCCCATTGTAAATGTCTGGGAGAAAGTAATAGCTGGAGTGTAGATAATCATTATGAATATGATCACTCTTGTGAAGATCAATTTCATTTTGTGGGTCTTTGTGTGTAGTAAAATTTATTTTTCAATCATCAAAAGGATGAATTTTATTCCAATCATTTTTCATATCAACGATTGTCCATCCTTTGTCCATGGCAATGTCAAGTGCATTATTGAATTGCCCTACAGAAGACTCACGGTCGTAAGCCCATTCTCTTTCGTCATCAGTATGATGTACAAACAAAATAAAGTGATTATTGTTTGAGGCTGTCCATTGCGCCATTTGTAGATCACCATCAGAATTACCAGCAGTAAATATTGGTTTCTTACCAATAATGCGATTAATAGCTAGGGGTTTACCTTCTTTATCATCTATAAAATCTATCTCAGGTAATTTTTTGATTATCGGGTCTCCATTAACAATTGAAAATTCTGATTTAATTGTTGATCCTATTATTTGTTCTTTTGGAATACTGTAGGCTTTTTCTACCCACGGTCTCATAAATTCTACTCCACCCCCGGAAACGATATAAACTTTAAATTGATTTTTTTGTAGGTATTCAACCAACTCTATCATTGGCTGAAATGTCATTTCGTTAAAATGCTTGCCTGATTTTGGATGAGCACTTTTGTTTATCCAATCAATAACAGCCTTTTCAAACTCCACTGTAGTTACTCCGGCATGAGACTTCATTACAAGCTCCATCAATTCATGCATAGTAATGGAGGAAAGGACTTCTGGGTTGTCGCTATTTAATTTTGTGAATAAAGCGTCCTTTTGCCATTCAGGATGATTATTTGAGAGTTTTTTGTATCTGTCAATTGCAAAAAAGACCTGGAAATAGAATGGTTTTTCTGACCAAAGTGTTCCGTCATTATCAAATGTGGCGATTCTATCAGCAGGCTTAACAAAATTTTTTGAAGTTTCATTTGTTATAGCTTCTACAAAATCAATAATGCTTTGTTTAGTATTTCCTTCATTCCAGGATGGCAGCGGATCAGCAATCACGTCGGTAGTTATTACCTCAGATTCTTTCTTTGGCTGTTCATCATTTGAATTCTGGCAATTAGAAAATAGAATCAAAAGAATTAATAATGATGCTTTTAGTCGCATATGATTGTATTTAATTTAATTTCTTTGGTATAGATTAAAAAATACAATTGATCATGCATTTGAAACCACATCTGAAATTGGTTGTTATGGTTGTCTGCTTATAGTAATTTATTAAAAAATAAAAAGATTGTGTGGGGATTGGGGATAAAAAAAAGCAAGGGAATTTCCTTGCTTTAAAAAATTGATCAAATTTCTAAGACTCAGCTTAATAGCTCCCTAGGGTAAGGCTGCTATATATTTTTCATTTTTATTATTGTATGAATAATTAATTTCTTCCAGATCACTAACCTTTTTAACTGTTAATACAAAAGGCGTCTGTTGTACATAGAATTTCATTGTGTTGTTGAACACAGGACTAACAAATATCTGCATTAAGCAAGATTTGGTGTTTTTGTCTCTGATGGTAATAGTCCTTGAATCTTCATTGTAAACCCAAAAAGCATTATAGATATAATAGTCAGAAAGCCTGATATTAAAGTTAGCTTGTTGTTTGGAATCAAATTCGAATGAAGATCTGTTGAATTCTGTAATAATGAGGTCCATCATTTCGCGTTGGTCCTCCGTCATGTTAAGCCGCACTGGTAGTTCTGCTTTTTGAACCACCCATTTTCCTGTTATCTCAGTTTTGTTCTGGCCGAAAGACCCAAAATATAACAAAATTGAGATGAAGACAATCGATAAAACTTTCATTTGATGGTAAAACAGTGCTTTAAAAGTGTTTTTAAATTTTGGCAATTCTTGGTATTAAAAGTAAAATAATTACGATTAAGTCACTTCAAAGATAGGTTAATGATTATTAATTTTCAAATAATGTCTTGCATTTATTTGTCTTCATAGGTGTTTTTTTATGATTAATCGAAATTATTATAGAATAAACTTAAGTTTTTTATTACTAAAGGGGTTACCTTTTTGTAATGGTATTTTTTCAATTATAAATTGAATTATAGTTATTTTTCCGTTATAAATAATCGTTATAATTCATATAATCGAAATAAAGTTTTGTAGTATTTAAAGATTGTTATGAATTGTATTATTCAAAAAAAGCTTTTGGATAGGCTACTGTTCCACTTATATTACTTAACGAATTGGGAATCAGTTCTATTGCCATGCAATATTGGGGAGGGATATTGAAGGTAGTTTTGAGATTGAACTCCGACATTTGTTTGTATCCAAATCGAGGGTAATAATCTTCATGTCCGATAAGAACAATTGAATTAAATCCTTTTTTCAGGGCTCTTATGTGAGCTTCTTTAATAAGCTGTCCGCCTATACCTTTATTTTGATATTTTGGTAGAACACACACAGGTGCCATAGCCAGAGCCTCAAAGATTTCATTATCTGTTATAATTGAGATTTTTATAAGCAGGATAAAACCAATCACTTGATTTTTATATTCAGCAACTAAAGCAAGGTCTGGAATGTAATTACTAGTCATCCTTAGCCTTTCGACCAAATATTCCTCATTATGATCACTTTCAGGAACATTTTTGAAAGCTTTGGAAATAACCTGAGTAACACATTCGTAATCAGATTGGGATTCCGGCCGGATTGTTACCTTCATGATTATCTGCTAATATATTTTTATAAAATGAAACCTTATAAATTAACTCTGATTAGCTAACTATAGGCAAACTGAACTTTGTCTGTTGAATATAGTCAATATATAAAAATAATTGAAATCATATTAGTATGTTGAAAACAACTGGTAAGCATCGATTAGTTATTTTATTTCTGAACTTATTAAATAGTCAGTACCTAAATAACGTTTATCTCCCAAAGTATACCAACTTCTCTTTTGGGGTATTTTCATTCCCTCTACTTCAATTTCATCTTCAAGATAAATAATTTCACCACCACCTGATTTTTTTACAAACTGATAGCCTATCATCCGGTAGTTGTCTTTCATGATAAAGTAATCCCAGATATCTGTATCGTATTCAACTGTGATTTTATAGACCGGAATGTCATTAAAAACTGTATCAGAATATTCATCTTTAAATGATGTTCCAGGATCTGTCAGCTTCATTGGGAGACCCCAAAGGTAGGTGTAGTAATTTCGTAATTTGAATACACGACCGCAATCAACATCACCCTTAGTTATAAAGCAGGAATCATTGACTACTCCATGGATTTCGGTATCTCCACGGTTAATCCTGAATTCGTTTTTGTTATTGTCTAGCCATACGGTAGTATTTCGGATCACTTGTGAATCTCCTGACAAATGTATTTCTTCATATTTTAATTGACCTTTAAATTTTGGCCAGTTTCCCTGAGGATCATGATAAGCTATTGATTTGCCTATGATATACTTAGGATCTTGCTTCTTTCCACAAGAAAATATGAAACAGCAAATAATTAAAAAGGTAAATAACGATGATTTTTTTCCCATGAATTTTGTACTTGAATTTATAAATAAAACTCCCTTTTTATGAATAAGCAATTTTAGAAGTGATTTAAAATTGTCTGCATTTGTTTTTGAAAGAAAATAGATGTTTCTGGAGGAATGACTTCCGAAGTTTTTCTATTTTCAAGTATATCCATTGAGACTGCATCTATCTCAAATTCAAAGCCTTTACCTTTTCGATTGTCAAAATATTCATCAACCTTTTCTTCAACTTTGAATAAACTGCATGATTTTGCTCTCCAAAAATCTGGTATATCGATATATCCCTCTTCTCCGATAATATAAGTGTGGTTATTAAGTTTTGATCTGAATGAGGTATGTAAAGAAGCCGACCTGGAATTTGAATAGTGGAAAAGCATATTTACTTCATCATCTGCCCCAGTAGGTGCACGATGTCCGAAAATGTCAATTTTCATTGGATCGTCTTTCATGAATAATCGGGCCATTGCAAGGGTATAAATTCCCATATCCAGCAATGATCCTCCAGCTAATTCCGGATTAAACAATCTTGATTTCGGGTCGAAAGGCTTCGGGTATCCAAAGTCTGACTTAACTGTTAGAACTTCACCTATCCTACCTTCATTTATCCATTCTTGTGCTTTGATAATTGCCGGCAGGAAGTAGGTCCACATGCCTTCAATCAGATATTGGTTATTAGATTTTGCGGTTTCAAATAATTCAATTGCCTCTTCAGGATTTACTGTAAGCGGTTTTTCACATAAAATGGCTTTGCCGGCATTAAGTGCATCACTTGAATTTTTAAAATGAAAATTATGGGGTGTTGCTACATAAACTGCATCCACATCAGGTGAATTGTAAAGATCAGAATAGTTATAGAACGTAGAAGGGATTTTATACTGCTTCGCAAAGTCATCTGCTCTGTTTTTATTATTTGAAGCCACAGCAGTAATTTCACCATACTTAGAAAATTTAATGTCTGAAGCAAACTGATGGGCAATTCTTCCCGGGCCTACAATACCCCATTTGATCTTTTTCATTTTATAATTAAAGATTTTTTCATAAAGTTAAAAGACTTCTCTATATGAGCAACTTCAATTCTTGGTAAGAATGACATTTATTTCTATTGCATTAATTATTTATTAGGTCTATTTAATTGTTTTCACAATATTTGAGTGAATTGGAAGTCAATAATTTTTGACGTATTATTGAAGTGACCAGATGATTTTTTTATATGTATTTGATAGGATATGACATAGGAAGTTCTTCAATTAAAGCAGCATTATTTAATGCCGAAACGAATGAAACTGTTGCAGTGGTTCAATATCCTGAATCAGACATGGATATGATGTCAAGACAAAGTGGCTGGGCAGAACAGCAACCTGAAGTTTGGTGGAATGATTTTATTTCAGTTTCAAGAAAGTTATTGTCGGTTACATCTGTTAAATCTTCTGATATTCAATCTATTGGGCTTTCCTATCAAATGCATAGTTTGGTTCTTATTGATAAATACAATCAGGTTCTCAGACCATCGATAATCTGGTGTGATAGTCGTGCAGTTGAAATTGGCAAAAAGGCATTTGAGATCTTAGGAAAGACTAAAACGCTACAACACTTGTTAAATTCTCCAGGTAATTTTACTGCATCAAAGTTAAAATGGGTCAAGGATAACGAACCCCACATTTATGAAAATACACATAAAGTATTATTGCCTGGAGATTACATTGCGATGCGCCTTACAGGTGAAATTAATACTACAATACCTGGGCTTTCTGAAGGCATATTCTGGGATTTTAAAAATAAGCGGATTTCTGAAGAATTACTTGAATATTATGGTATTGAACACAATTTAATACCTGAAACAACTTCTGTTCTCGGAATTCAGGGCAGAGTTACGAAACAAGCTGCCGAAATTACAGGTTTGGCGAAGGGAATTCCGGTGACTTACCGCGCTGGTGATCAACCTACGAATGCGATGTCTCTTAATGTTATGAGACCTAATGAAATAGCAGCTACATGTGGTACTTCAGGAGTAGTATATGGTGTGGTTGATAAGCTTTTATATGATGAAAAGTCGCGGGTGAATTCGTTTGCGCATGTTAACTATGAAGATAATTTCGATAGAATAGGTGTGTTATTGTGTCTGAATGGTGCAGGTGTTCAATATAGTTGGATGAAAAATCAAATAGCCCGATCGGGTAGAAGCTATTCAGATATGGAAAGAATGGTTTCAACAGTCCCAATTGGAAGTGATGGGTTGTGTATTCTCCCTTTTGGTAACGGGGCTGAACGAATGCTGGAAAATAAAAATGTAAACTCTCATATATTTAACATTCAATTTAACAGACATAGCAGAGCTCATTTATATCGCGCAGCATTAGAAGGAGTTGCGTTTTCGTTCGTACATGGTGTGAATATATTAAAGGAAATGGGACTCAAAGTTGATGTGATGCGTGTAGGTAATGATAATATGTTTCAGTCAGAAGTGTTTTCTTCAACTATCGCTACAATGCTTGATTGCCATATTGAAGTTGTTGATACAACAGGTGCTATTGGAGCAGCAAGGGCAGCAGGTGTTGGTGCCGGTATTTATAAAAGTCTGGAAGAGGCATTACAAGGGATTAGCCCCTCAATAGTCTATGGGCCGCAATTCAATAAAATTAATTGTCAGCAAGCTTATTATTTATGGGAATCTTGTCTTGAAACAGCACTTATTTCAAATCCTAGAAAGGATAACCCTGAAAAGTTAAAAGCTGAGCTGGAAAGCCTTGAAAAATCATTAAGTAAAAAGAGTATGGATATAACTTCTCTTCATTTGCAGCTGCAAGCCAGGGATGAGGTTCTAAATGAAGTTAAAAATGATCTGAAGAAACTATCTGATCATATCTCTGATGACAAGAAAAAAGTATTTGAACGAGTTATAAGAAAAATCAATCAAAATTTCTCTGCTGATACCCAATGGAAAAAGTTTGAAGATCATTTTGAACTTATCCATAGTGATTTCTTTAAAGGGCTTAAAAATAGTTATCCGGACCTTTCAACCGCTGAGATTAAACTTTTGGCTTTATTGAAAATGAAATTAACAACCAAAGATATTGCCAGTCAATTGAATTTGTCAGTTAGAGGAGTCGAAACAAAGAGGTACAGGCTTCGTAAGAAACTAGATTTAAATAAAGAGTTAAGCCTTGAAGATTTTCTGGAGCAGGTATCCTGAATTTGTTAAGAAGTTTGAAAGCAACTATTTTATTTTGATTTTATTGAAGTGAGTAACTTCATTATATTGGAAGGTCAATAATCTGTTTAATTGAATTCTTTGATTACTTTCAATTACCCTCATATATTATTCTTTTTTTCTACATATAAGAAATTGACGTAGTGATGAATGGATTTTGACGAATCCTTGTAGGGCTATGTTTTTTAGAAATATGGAAAATATCACTGTCTTTTGTTAAGGCTCGAATAAAAGCTGAAATCAAATACCAGATGAAATTGAAAAGTAAGAAATAAATGAGTAGCTATTTAATTGGATTTGACATTGGGAGTTCGTCAGTAAAGGCATCTTTAGTAAATGCAGATACAAGCGAGACAATCCGAAGTGTCCATTATCCTCCGACTGAGATGGATGTGGTCTCCAGGCAAAAGGGCTGGGCGGAGCAAAATCCTGAATTATGGTGGGAAAATGTATGTAATGCCAGTGAAAAACTACTTTCAGATATTTCAATAGACGTCTCAAAGATAATTGGAATTGGTTTAAGTTATCAAATGCATGGGCTTGTTTTAGTTGATGAAAATTATCAAGTACTCAGACCTTCAATAATCTGGAGTGATAGCAGGGCTGTAGAAATTGGAAACAAAGCCTTTATTGAAATTGGAGAGAAAAAATGTCTTGATCACCTGATGAATTCTCCAGGTAATTTCACCATGTCAAAACTAAAGTGGGTCTTTGAAAACGAACCTGAAATTTATGAACAAGTCCACAAGTTTATGCTTCCGGGAGACTTTATTGCAATGAAAATGACCGGCAGGATCACCTCAACCATTCCTGGAATGTCTGAAGCTATGCTCTGGGACTTTAAAAATAATAAAATTGCAGATTTTGTACTTCAATATTTTGGCTTTGATCAAAAGGTAGTTCCTGAAATATTACCAACTTTTTCGATTCAAGGTAACTTAACGCCTGGTTCAGCAAAGCAGCTGGGATTATGTCCTGGAATACCAATAGCGTATCGCGCCGGCGACCAGCCAAATAATGCAATGTCATTAAACGTATTTAACCCGGGCGAAATTGCAGCAACTGGGGGTACTTCAGGGGTTGTGTATGCAGTCGTTGATCATCCTGTTTCTGATGAGCAGTCAAGGGTTAATGGTTTTGCACATGTTAATTATACCAAGTTGGATCCTAAAATTGGAGTTCTTTTATGTATCAATGGAACCGGCAGCCTTTACCGGTGGATAAGACAGCAGGTTGCAACTGATAATATTTCTTATAATGATATGGAAAAGGCAGCATCAGCCGTTCCAGTGGGTTCAGATGGACTAAGAGTTATTCCATTTGGAAATGGAGCTGAGAGAATGCTCAACAATAGAAATATTGGTTCACAAATAGTAAACCTTCAGTTTAACAGGCACACTAGAAGTCATCTATACAGAGCAGCTTTGGAAGGTATTGCTTTTTCATTTGTATATGGAATCAAAATTCTAAACGAAATAGGGATCAGGTCACATGTGATTAGAGTAGGTAATGATAATCTCTTTCAGTCTGAAATTTTTGCTACTACGGTTTCAGCATTAACAAAATGTAAAATCGAAGTCATAGGAACAACAGGTGCTGCGGGAGCTGCTCTAGGAGCGGGAATAGGTGTTGGGCGATATGAAAATACTCAACAGGCCTTTGGTAAAATTGAAGTTAAAGATGTGATTGATAAGCAAGATTTAAAAGGGAGCTACTCCATTGCCTATAAAAATTGGACAAAAGATCTTGGCAAGCTTATCATTGATTAGCATTTAAGATACAGATAAACATAGAAAAATGAGTAAAAAAATGAAAACACTAAATGATCAGGGAGAAGGGGTTGTTTTAGGTGAAAAAGAATACTTTAAGGGTATTTCTAAAATAGAATTTGAAGGGAGAGATTCTGATAATCCACTTGCTTTTAAATATTATGATGAGAATAAGAAAGTTGGTGGTAAAACACTCAAAGAGCATTTTCGATTTGCAGTTGCCTATTGGCATACATTCTGCGGTACTGGTGATGATCCGTTTGGGGTAGGCACAAAAGAATTCCCCTGGTTGGAAAAAGCAGATGCAATCGGAAAGGCAAAAGATAAAATGGACGCTGCATTTGAGTTTATTTCCAAACTAGGTGTTCCTTATTATTGTTTCCATGATTTTGATCTGGTTGAAGAGGGGGGTACAATCACAGAATCCGAAAAGAGGCTCGATGAAATTTCTGATTATGCTTTAGAAAAACAAAAGGCTTCAGGGGTTAAACTTCTGTGGGGGACAGCCAATTTATTCAGTCATCCTAGATTTATGAATGGAGCCATTACAAATCCGGATTTTGATATTTTGGCTCATGCAGGTGCACAGGTTAAAAATGCACTTGATGTTACGATCAAACTGGGTGGAGAAAATTATGTTTTTTGGGGAGGACGCGAGGGGTATATGTCTCTCCTGAATACTAATATGAAGAAGGAGCAGGAACATTTTGCCAGATTTCTTCATATGGCGAAAGATTATGCAAGAGCTAATGGTTTTAAGGGGCAGTTTTTTATAGAGCCAAAGCCAGCAGAACCAACTAAGCATCAGTATGATTTCGATGCAGCTACTGTAATTGGTTTTTTAAGACATAATGGGTTGGATAAAGACTTTAAATTAAACCTTGAAGTAAATCATGCCACACTGGCTAATCATACTTTTGCCCATGAGCTACAAGTAGCTGTTGATGCCGGAATGCTAGGGAGTATTGATGCAAACAGGGGTGATTACCAGAATGGCTGGGATACTGATCAATTTCCCGTTAATATTTATGAAGTTGTTCAGGAAATGATGATTATCCTTCAGGGAAATGGGTTTAAAGGTGGAGGAGTTAATTTTGATGCAAAACTAAGAAGAAATTCAACCGATCTGGAAGATATATTTTACGCTCATATCGGAGCAATGGATGTATATGCCCGGGCATTGATGATAGCTCATGATATACTCGAAAATTCGGATTTCATGAATATGAGAAAAGCACGATATAGTTCTTTCAATACATTGGAAGGGACAGCTTTCGAATCCGGGAAATTATCATTAGAGGATCTTCATAAAATTGCACACCGTAACGGAGAACCACGATTACGAAGTGGAAAGCAGGAGCTGTTTGAAAATATTATTAACCAATATATCCGATAATATATGAATGTAAGACTTGAGGCCCTTGACTGGGTAATTATCGGTATTTATTTTGTGGTTCTTTTTGCGATTGCCATATGGGTAATCAGAAGGCGTAAAGACAATACGGAAGACTATTTTTTAGCTGGAAGAAATGCAGGATGGTTTGTTGTCGGAGCCTCCATTTTTGCTTCGAATATTGGTTCAGAACACGTAGTTGGGTTGGCGGGCACAGGAGCTGAAAGTGGAATGCCAATGGCGCACTTTGAATTACATGCATGGATAGTTCTGTTACTGGGATGGGTTTTTTTACCATTCTATGTGAGAAGTGGAGTGTTTACTATGCCGGAATTTCTTGAGAAAAGATTTAATAGCACTGCCAGATGGTGGTTATCAATTATTTCACTCATTGGATATGTCTTGACCAAGGTTTCAGTATCAGTATATGCAGGAGGAATTGTTATTGAAGCATTAACCGGGCTTGATTTCTGGACTGGAGCTTTAATTACTGTAATTATTACAGGTTTGTACACTGTTTTAGGGGGAATGAGAGCTGTAATATATACTGAAACTCTGCAGACAATAGTCCTTATTGTCGGATCTCTGTTGGTTACAGTTTTGGGACTAATGAAAATTGGTGGATGGAGTGAATTGAAATCAATTGCAGGCAGCAGTCATTTTAATATGTGGCGGCCTTCAGATGATCCCGATTTTCCATGGACTGGATTAGTCTTTGGAGGTTCCATTGTTGGAATCTGGTATTGGTGTACTGATCAATACATTGTGCAACGAACCCTTGCTGCAAAAAATATTAAAGTCGGTCTACAAGGGTCAATTTTTGGTGCTTACCTGAAGTTGACTCCGGTGTTTTTATTCCTTGTTCCAGGTATAATTGCCTATGCTTTAAATAAAACAGGGCAGTTGCAATTGGAATCATCCGACCAGGCACTTCCAACCCTGATGGCTGCATTGTTACCAACTGGAATAAGAGGTGTCGTGGCCGCAGGATTACTTGCTGCCTTAATGAGTTCACTGGCATCTGTTTTTAATTCCTGTTCAACACTCTTTACTGTTGATATTTATAAGAAGCTACATCCTGGAGTATCTGAAAAAAAGCTAGTGAATATTGGTCGGATAGCCACTTTTGTTGTTGTTATTCTGGGAATATTATGGATACCGGTAATGGCTAATATCTCCGGGGTTCTCTATGAATATCTTCAAAGTGTCCAGGCTTATATTGCACCACCTGTAACAGCAACCTTTTTACTGGGTATATTCTGGAAAAGAATAAACTCAAAAGGAGCCCTTGCTACACTGATTGGAGGCTTTGTTCTCGGAATGAGTCGCTTAATTGCCGAGCTAAAAAAGGATTCTCTTACAGGGATTCTTCATGATTGGGCAACAATCAACTTTCTGCACTTTTGTGTGTTGTTGTTTGTGATTTGTGTAATCATTTGTATTACTGTTTCATTATTATCTGCAGCTCCTGATGCTAAAAAGATAGAAGGGCTAACTTATGGGACATTATCTGGTAATGACAAAATAAGTAACAGGAATCGTTACGGATTAAAGGAGATTTTTTTATCAATAGGTTTGATAGTAATTATAATTTGGATCTTAACCTATTTTACTGGTTAACTTAATGATTTAAAGCATTTATTTTAATGAATTTATGTAGTGAGCTAACTCCGATTATTTAAGAGTATCAATTATGTTTTATTTGTGTCTATTTGGGTTTTTCACAATAAGTCACCATGATTTTCATGGTGGCTTTTTTTTAAAAAAAACATTCAATTTATGCTGCAAAATAAAATATTGCCTAATTGATATATTGTATTTTTTAATTGTTATAAAATTCTAAAAAACAGTAGTTGAATTTTACCGAAAACCTTTGCGAACAAAAAAAAATTGTTATACATTCAGGTTATTGTTTGTATAATATACACAGAAAAAAATGAAGGCGAATAGCTTAACCATATTCCCCAAAGAAAATAGCAGTGATGAATACTTATGGTCATGTTTAAAAAATGGGGATCGTAAAGCGCTTGATGAAATTTATTATGGGCATGTGCCTGCTTTGATTGCCTATGGACATCAGTTTACAGCTAAAAAAGAATTGGTAGATGATTGTATTCAGGAATTATTTATTGATTTGTGGCAAAAAAGAAATCGATTAGGGGAGACTTCATCCATTCGTTTTTATTTAATAAAAAGTATAAAGAGGAGAATTCTTAGACAAATCAAAAAATCAGATAAATGTAAAGCCTTCAGCGAGTTTAATGAGTTTTTTATAGAAAATCAGATGGATACAAATATTTCTAATGAATCTGAAGTAATTGTTTCTACTCAAAAACTACGACGTTCATTTCAGGCTCTATCACCACTTCAACGAGAGCTCATCTACCTGAAATATTACAATAATTTAGATTGTGATCAAATGAAAGATGTACTTGATTTAACTAAAAAACAAGTATACAATGCACTTTCAAAGGCAATGATATCACTTCGGCAAAGCCTTGTTGTAAATTAAAAACGCACGTAAAAATTTCATTTTTCATTACAATATTTTTGAGAATATTGTAGGATTGTAATGTTCTAATGTAATTTTTTTCAAATAAAATTCATTATTATTATTAATGTCATTCAATAATACCTGTAAAGTGCCTTGATTTTTACCAACATAGTGCAAATTCTTGTATTTAAAATAAACTTTCTGTTTATGCAACCTAAATCATACTAGTTCAGTTTTAGGTTTAAATCAAAATTATCAAAGCCATATTCTAATACTTTTTATTATTATTTATAATAATAGAACTTATCAAATTATTATTAAAAATTATCTTTGATGTATTAACTAATTGATATTTATATAATTAAAATAATTGTTATATATAAGTTCATGTAAAAAATTAATGATAAAAAATTATTATTAATTATGTAATTTATTGATGTATTTATTGAAAAATAGTTGCTTTTAGGTTTAATATGTTAAATATATTGTAAATAATTAAATTTTCAGGAGTAATATAAGAGTGTTAGGTATTTATACACTAAACGAAGAATAATTACCTTGAAAATTTCAAAACATAAATATTCAAATTACACACTTGCTGATTTTCTGCAAGATGAATCATTTATTGATTGGGTATTAAATGATAAACCGGTAAGCAATCCATGGTTTGATAGATTAAATAATGATGAATCAATTGTACGCCATGCGTTACAAGCTGAAACATTAATTCGTAAGATCAAACCGTTAAAACCTGTTTTTGATGATAGTCGTGTTGAAAGATTGAAGTTGCGGATTGATGAATCTATCGACAAAAAGGAGTCTTCGTTAGATAGCAGACAATTATCAAGTAAATCATATAATTATTACTATGGGGTATCAGTAGCAGCATGTATTGCATTTATAATAATATTGACCTTTTTTTTGTTACCCGGTAATTTAAGTAATGGTAATTTTGAATCACAAACGATAACATGGGTAAAGAAGTCTACTAAAGATGGACAAAGACTGACCTTATTTTTAACCGATGGATCTAAAATTAAACTCAATTCAAGAAGTGAAATTCAGTATCAACAATCATTTAATGAAAATGAGGTAAGACTTATAAAACTTAAAGGAGAAGCATTTTTTGAAGTAGCAGAAGATTCAACTCGTCCCTTCAGGGTTTATGCTGGTTCAACAATTACAGAGGCCTTAGGTACCTCATTTAATATTAAAAGTGAAGTAAATCAAACAGGCATCTCCTTAGTTACTGGTAAAGTAAAAGTTTCTGATTTACAAACATCCAAACGAAATGAGATTTTAATTCCTGGCAATAAGTTATTGGTAATTTCAGATTCCTGGAAAAGTATATCAGAATTCGATTTTGATGAAGAAATTGCCTGGAAAGATGAAGTTTTAGTATTTAAAAACGCGGATAGTCAGGAAGTCTTTAGTCGATTGTCAAAATGGTTTGGTGTAAAATTTAATTTATCTGAATACGACAATCAAATCACATGGAATTATACTGGGAAGTTCAAAAATCAGACACTTAAAAGTGTTCTCACCAGTATTGGTTACTCCGAAAAATTTGAATTTAAAATAGATGATAAGGAAATAATTATTAAGCCTATGGAAAATAAGTAATACAAAATTTACCTATTCAGGTATTAAAATCGTTACATGGCAATTGAATTTGCCAGATTGATAAAAAACCAAATAATAACCTATAACATGAAAACTTATGCAAAAACTTAGACTTAAATTCCTGTTGAATTTTTACGTGCTGGTGTTTAGTGCTCCGGTACTTTTCGCGGGAGAGCACAGTTATGCCAAAATTGATGAACAAGTAAAAAGTGTGAAAGAAATTACTGTTCAACTTGATTTAGAAAATGCGTCTCTTCGTGAAAGTTTTAATGAAATCGAAAATCAAACTAATCTTAATTTTTCTTATGATGAGAAATTGATTTCATCAAAAGAAGTGAATGTTAGTTTTAACAGAAAGAATGCAACGGTTGAAAATTTCTTAATTCACGTTAGTAAGCTTACAAATTTAAAATTTAAGCAAGTGAATACTGTTATTAGCGTTCAAGGTATTAACCACACGGATAATGAGGTTCACGTAGAGGTGGTACTTGCAGATCTTGTTGTAACTGGACATGTTTACGATGAGAATGGAGGTGGCTTACCAGGAGCAACTATATTGGAAAAAGGAACTGCTAATGGAACAGTTACTGATGTAAATGGAAATTATTCTATCACAGTAAATGAAGGAGCTATTTTACAATTTTCATTTGTTGGCTATGAAACTCAAGAGGTTAATATAGGTAGCCGCACTTCATTAGATGTTACACTTTACCCGGCATTATCTACGCTAGAAGAGGTTGTCGTAATTGGATATGGTACCCAGAGTAGAAGAGATATTACCACATCAGTTTCTTCCGTTAGTTCTGAAGAGTTGGAGGGTGTGCCTGTTACGGGTGTTGATGCAATGTTACAAGGCAGAGCTTCGGGTGTCCAGGTTGTACAAAATTCAGGTGCTCCAGGAGCAGAAAATTATGTGCGAATTAGAGGGAATGGTTCTTTATTAGGTCAAAACCGTCCGTTATATATTGTTGATGGCGTTCAGATGAATAATATTACAACCAATGTTTTGGATGCCGGAGGACAATTAACTACTTCTACTAATGATATAAACCCAAATGATATAGAATCAGTAGAAATTTTAAAGGATGCAGCTGCTACGGCAATCTACGGTGCCAGAGCATCTAATGGCGTTGTTTTAATTACAACTAAAAGAGGTAAAACGGGTAAGTCCAGATTTCAATTGGGAATGTATACCGGTATGCAAAAGGTCTCCAATAAGCTGGACTTACTAAACGGAAGTCAATATGTTGATTTTATTACTGAATCTATTGCAAACACAAATGACCTGTTAGGTGGAAATATAGAGGTGCCTGATTTCATTGAAGATACCGGGATAAATACTGACTGGCAGGATGAGGTTTTCCGATCTGCCCCTGTTTCAGATTTTAGTTTGAGCATGACAGGTGGAAGTGAAAAAACACAATACTTTGTGTCATTAGGTTATTTTGATCAGAAAGGTACCATCAGAAATCAGGCATATGATCGATTTAATGCACGAGTTAATGTTGATCATCAGGCATCAAAGAAATTAAAAATCGGAAATAGTATTACACTGAGTTTATCAGATAACGATCGGGTATTTACAGATTTTAATAGTTTGAATCCTTTAGCTACAGCGCTTGTATGGAATCCTAATTTCCCCGTTTATAATGAAGATGGAAGCTATTTTCTGGATCCAAATAATCAAGATCCTTTGGGGAACCCGGTTCAGTTAGCTGAAGAAATCACTTTTAACTCAAAACAAAAAAGAGTATTAGGCAACGTTTACGCAGAATATGATATAATAGAGGGTTTAACTTTTAGAACTACTTTCGGAGTTGATTACCTGAATGATAGACAACAAAGATTTATTCCAAATACGATTGAAGGTTTCGGTAATGGAGCCGAGGCTACAGCAGCAAATTTTGAACAAATTTTATGGAGTTGGGAAAATACTTTGTCATATGCTACCTCAATTGGTGATGACCACAGTATAAACGCATTGATAGGATATAGTTTGTTGTCGAGAGAAGAGTATTTATTAAGGGCTGGTGGAAGTCTTGCCGGATCTAATATTGTAACTACAATAGCCATATCTAATCCTTCTATACCTGATAATTACCTAACTAATTATGGTTTAGTTTCATATTTTGGTCGGGTTAACTACGCATATAAAGATAAATATTTAGTTGGCGCCACATTACGTGCCGATGGATCTTCCAGATTTGGTGAAAATAATCGCTTCGGATATTTCCCATCAGCGTCTGTAGGATGGCGTATTTCTGAAGAGTCTTTTATGAGTGGAGTTAATTTTATTAATGACTTTAAGTTAAGAGGTAGTTTAGGGGTAACCGGTAATCAGGAAGGTTTGTCAGGAGATTTCCCTTCATTGGCATTATATGGAACTGGAATAGATTATTTATCGAATTTTCCCGGTATTGCTCAAACAAGTATTGCTAACCCTAATTTGACCTGGGAAGAAACAACGCAATATGACATCGGATTTGATCTGACATTTTTAAATTCCAGAGTGAATATTATCGCTGATGTGTACTTGAAGAAGACTGATAATCTATTGTTTTTCAGGCAATTACCATGGTCTTCCGGATTCTCTCAAGACAACGGGTCGAACATTGGGAAAATGGAAAATAAAGGGCTTGAAATTGAAATGGTAACGCAGAATCTTAAGGGTGAGTTTACCTGGACAACAAGCTTTAATATCAGTTTTAACCGAAATAAAATTACTTCTCTTCCGGATTTTGATCCTGAAAATCCGATTGGTTCAGACTTTTCTCAACAACAACCTGATGCCTTCGGTACTGATGGTACGCGTAGTGTATTTAGAGTTGGAGAATCTTTTGGTTCATTCTACGGATATAAAGTTTTGGGAGTTGATCCTGAAACCGGAAGTATTATTTATGAAAACTTAGATGGAAGTGTAGATGAAAATGGTAACCCGACCATCGGTATTAGTGACAGACAGATCTTTGGAAATGCTTTACCAAAACACACTGGTGGTTTTACTAATGAGTTTGGTTACAAAGGATTTACCTTAAATATTTTCATGCAGTGGTCTTACGGAAATGATATCTATAATCAAACTGCAGCGGTTCTTGAAAGTATGACGGGATACAGAAACCAGGGTGCTGATGTTTTAAACAGATGGCAAAACCCGGGAGACATGACCGATATTCCACAAGCACGATTTGAGGATCCTACTGGCGTCGCAGCAATTGGAGCAAACAACCGTGAGATTTCTGACCGATTCCTTGAAGATGGATCATTTCTACGGGTTAAAGATATCAGGTTGGGGTACAGATTCCCGAATTCTATAGCGGAAAAGCTAAACCTGGGTTCATTAGATGTATATACTTCTTTACGAAATGCATATACGTGGACAAATTATTCAGGGTTTGACCCCGAATCACAAAATAATAGTGTGGTAACAGCTGTAGGTATAGATTACCTTGTTCAGCCACAACCACGGACTTTTATTGTTGGGTTAAATGTTAACTTTTAAAAAGAAAGTCATGAAAAACTACTCAAAAATACTTGCTGCAATATTTATATTTAGTATGTCTGGTTGTGATATATTAGATCCGCAGCCAATAAGTGATATCTCAAGTGAAAACTTTTTTCAGAGTGCAGAACATGTTGAAGCTGCAATGAGTGCTACATACGATGTTTTGCAAAGCAACAGTATCGGAAGAGATTTTAAGGCATCTGCAACCGCAGGTTCTGATGAAGCCGATACTGATCCGGGTTCAGGTGGTAATAATAACCGTATGAATCGTCATGAGGTAAATGCTGACCATGGACCGGCAAGAGATTTATGGCGTGAATTATATCAGGGAATTCACCGAGCAAATGATATTCTGGAGCGACTTCCTGGTGTTTCTGATCCGGCATTGGAAATTAATAATAAAAGAGAGCAACTGCTGGGTGAAGCTCATTTTCTCAGAGGTTTCTTTTATTGGAATTTAGCTAAATGGTATGGAGATGTTCCTATCATTTTACAAACAACTACCTCGTCTGATCCGGATGTATTAAATGTTGAAAGAGATCCACTGCCTGAAGTTTATGACCAAATAATAGCAGATCTAACGTTTGCCGAGGCAAATTTGCCGGAGTCTTATGAAACCAATCAATTTACAAGGGGCAGAGCCACTACAGGGGCGGCAGCAGCAGTTTTATCAAAAGTTTATTTAAGAAGAGCATATACTGAATTTGCCGGAAGCAACGATTTTGAAATGGCAGCTGCAAGTGCACAACGAGTTATTGATAATCCAAATTATAGTTTGGTGGCACCTCAGGACTTTTTTAGTATGTTCGCTGCCGATGGTGGAAATACTGTTGAGTCTATTTTTGAAATTCAAACTGAAAACATTGAACTAAACAGTGGTGATGATCTTTACCGTGAGTTTGAGGCTTCAGAAAACGGACCGAGGGCAAGAGCTCGAATTATTCCTAATCAAAAACTAATTGATGCCTATAATGCCAATCCTGGAGATATCCGTAAGGATGCTGTGCTAAAACCGATGGATCCTGCACAAAATTCAGGTTTTGAATTTTACATTAACAAACACGATGTTGGTGAAGGACAATTGATTCCTAACCTGGTTATTCTAAGGTTAGCAGATATCATTTTAGTTCGTGCAGAGGCATTAAATGCAATTGGTCAAACACCAGAGGCGATCAATCTATTAAATATGATTAGAGATCGTGCTCAAATCGGAAACACGACAGCGACAACCCCTGATGAGGTATTTCAGGCAATTCAGGACGAACGTTTCGTTGAATTGGCCTTTGAAGGACATAGATGGCATGATTTGTCAAGATTCCCTGCTAATAACTTTGAGTGGGGTCGAAATGAGTTAGCAACAGCTGCTGAGGTTAGTTTTATGGATGAGAATCAGACATATCAGTTTCTATGGCCGATTAACAACCGTGAGTTAGATATAAATAAGAACCTGAGACAAAATCCAGGGTATAATTAATGGTTTAGGTGATCCCGACATTTCAGTCATTTGTGAGGTGTCGGGATTTTTTCCTAACCATTTAAAATTTCAATCAATTACCTAATTCAATGATACTCCTTAACAGGATCACTTATTATGTCTGAACACATTACTCATATTGCAGTATTTGAAGATACTACGCGGTTCATAAATCAAATGAACGTTTCAAAAGATTTCCAGCTGGCTGTAAAAAAGGCTCCTGATGCCGGACTTATATCCAGTGGAGCAAGAGGTAATCACCTGTTTGCTATTCCAATAATCGAAGAGGCCAAAAGTCGAAAAGATAATTTAAGTGAAGATGATTTTAAGAAACTAGCTGCTGCAATAGGTTGGTTAAGTCATCGTGCCATTGACTTGCAGGTTAAACCAAATTATTTAAAGTCTGCTGAAATAAAAAATCCACATTTTTCTACTTACGAGCACCAGATTTACTGTGATGCAGTAACATTTGATGAAGTCTACGACAGCGGAAGTAGACCTTCCATTTCTTCAAATGTTGCATTCTCAAAAGCTACGTTAGAGAAGGATATGCAATCGCATCCCGGTACTAAGTTGCTTTATCAGCCGCTGTTAGAAGAGATACTTTGCAGACAAACTCAGCATGAAATGCTGGCCATAAGAGCGTTTAATCGAACTTCAGCCTCAATCGATGATTGGCTCGATGATTTTCCTGAAAATTACCAAAAGCTGAGTGAAAATTTGGAGGTATATATTGAAGCCTATCAAAATCCAGATCCTGAAAAGACTAAGCGATATATAAAGGATTGGAATTTTTATAATGAAAAAGATGAGTTGATTCAGTTTGTCAGGGATATTCAGTTATCAGGTAAAACAAAAATAGATTTAGATAAAGCTGTAAAACTCGCGGAAGAACAAAGTCATTATGCACAGGGATTATCCAGATCATATCGGTTTATTTCAGCCGCAAATGAATTTTACAATGATAAAATCGATAAAAACGAAGTTTACGACCGAGTTGAAATTTTTAATGAATCTCACAGGATATAAATTATGAATACGACAATTAAACATACCGATCGAAGAGATTTTATTAAGAAAAGTGGAATATTTCTTTCAGGAATGATGTTACTCCCTAGTGTACTGACTGGTAATCCATTCGCAACTGCGATCAGGAAGTCACTTTTAACACCACAGGGTAGTTATCTAAGTCCGTTTATTTTAATTAACCGGTTACAAACCCTTGCAATTGGGTCGAGTTTTATTGGAAGTGATATACAGTATGCTCTTACAAAAGACTTAAATCATCTGGCTCCAGGAAATGCTTTTCATCATGGCTTAAGTATACCTTTTGATGTTAATGATCAAATCGATTCCCTGGTGAAGCTTCGTGGAAATGTAAATCCGGGTTCCCTGTCTGATAGTCAGGGCCAACGACTAGCTTTATTGTTAGGAGGGATTTCAGGTTCGGTAATAAAAAATGAACTACAAAAAGCCTATTCAGCTAATAAAAGTTCTGAAGCTGAAACTAAGATTCTGCATGACCTTGCTTTAATTAATATTTACATTTCAAGAGGTAATTCTTTTACAGGTAAGAGTGATGATGTCTATCAGCTATTTAAAGAAATCACCCCAAGAACGTTTACTCGGTTTCATACGATTAAGCCGGATGAGGCTATGGGTCCTCTCTGGGTATTGAAAATGCAGGAATGGCGTAATCAGAATGATGATTTTAACGAAAATATAGCTAAAAACCTAAGTGGTTCAACCGCTCAGGAGATAATGGAAAAAGCTACTGCAACAGGATTTATTAAGGAAAATGAATCAATACTTTTAAAGGTGTCATCATTCAATGATATCGATGAAATATCAGCAAAAGACGCAGAGAATTTAATTGAAAGTGGCGTCTCCACAGCAGGGAAAGCTATAGGAGGTGCATATCAGCAGATAATAAATATTAATGATTTTTGGAGTGGAAATATGACTAAAGAAGAATTAAAGTCATTAGTAAACAAATAATAACATGAAGAGAATATTTATACTTGTTTTTTTATTTATCAGTAAAATTATAATAGCTCAGGATTCTGAAACTTCCTCAATACTGGTATTAGGAGATAATAATTTTCAGCATCGGAAAAATCCCGAGCATGCCTTTAAATACATTGAGAAAGAGTTAAATGCGGCGGATTTCACCTTTTTAAATCTGGAAGGGCCATTCGCAGGAGGTACAGATGATACAACCAAAAGTGATATTCCACATAAAAACTGGCGTTATTCCAATCCTGATCAGGTGGCAGCGCTCACTAATGCTAAAATAGATGCTGTTGGAGTGGCCAATAATGTTACCTATCCCTGGCAGGCTTTGATGAAAAGCCTCAAAGTACTGGATAGTGCAGGTGTAAAATATGCAGGAGGAGGTGAAAACCTCGAAGCGGCTCATCGTCCGGTTATAATTGAAAAAAACGGATTAAAAGTAGGGTTTATGCAATATGCAGCAACAGTTTATCCTACCAATCATGCTGCACTTAAAAATCAGCCGGGAATAGCTGAAATCAAAGTCCATACGGCCTATCAGGCACCTAAGAATCTGGATAAACCCGGACAACCACCTTATGTCATTACCTGGATGGATGAAGAAAGTAAAAAATTGATGGTTGAGGATGTTAAAAAACTAAAAGCTCAGGTTGATATTGTGGTGTTAAGTTACCACTGGGGAGTATCAAGTACTTATGAACCGGTCAGCTATCAGGAAGATATTGCCCATGCTGTGATTGATGCCGGTGCCGATGTTGTTTTTGGTCACGGTCCTCACCGATACCAAAAAGTAGAAGTTTATAATGGCAAACCAATTATGTATAGTCTGGCACAAGCGGTATTTGATGACCGTAGAGTCGACAGATACTTAAATAATAAGGAAGGCCTTATTGGTGAAATAATTGTTTCAAACAAAAAAATTAAATCCCTTTACTTACTGCCAACGTGGAGAGAGGATGATAATGAAGTAAGAATTTATGATGCAAGCAAAGGTAAAGGAAAAGAACTGACAGAATATCTCTATCGGGTTAATGCGGGTGGAGCAGAATTGAAGGTTGAGGGAGATAAAATTAAAGTCATTCTGGAGTGAAGGCATCATTATTCATATTGATAAACTTTTTAATCACAACTACTATCTGTGCTCAGGTAGCTGAATTTGAAAAATTATTCACTGATTATATGCCATCAAAACAACAGTGGGAGGAGAACATCCGGCCCGAGGTGAAGAAAATTTTTCAGTCACAAATTTATGGCGTATTGCCAAGTGAAGATCTATATGTTTCAAAAAACATAGCTACCATTCCATTTACAATCGGGGACCAGGAGGCTATAATGAAACAGATTGAATTAAATTTTCACGCTTCATCTTCTTCAGATTCGGCTACTGTCAATGTACTATTGATTACTCCAATTGATCAGATCTCACCGGTTTTCGTCGGTATAAATTCCTATGGAAATCATACCATTCATAGCCATGATCAGATAGAAATACATGATAATTATGTAAAAAATAAACCGGAGTACGAAATCTTTAATAATCATGCAGGCGAATCAGCGAGAGGTGTGCAGGCACATCGCTGGCCGGTAGAAAGAATTCTGAAAAGAGGTTATGGTCTGGCAACCTTTCATATTTCAGAAATATACCCTGATCGAAACGATGGCGAGGATAAAAGCAATTTAAGATTATTTGAAGATTATAATCCGGATCCCGGGCAAAGAGCAGGAGCTCTTGCAATGTGGGCATGGGCGATCAGTCGAGTAATTGATCATTTACAAAGTGAACCGCTCGTTAACAAGAACCAGATTTTTGTAATTGGTCATTCGCGAAGAGGTAAAGCAGCTCTACTCGCTGGTGCAATGGACGAACGTATTGCTGCTGTTTTTTCTAATGATTCAGGTTGTGGAGGCGCAGCCCTTTCTAAAAGTAAAACTGGAGAGTCTGTTGCTCAAATAAACGATCAGTTTCCACATTGGTTTGCTGGAAATTTTAAGAAATATAATAATGCAGCGGATGAACTTCCTGTAGATCAGCACCTGCTATTGGCTCTTGTAGCACCAAGATTATTATATGTGGCGAGCGCAGAACAGGATGCCTGGGCCGATCCGGCAAGTGAGTTTCTTTCTGCCAGAATAGCTTCAGCAGCCTGGAATTTGTATGATTTGAATGGGTTGGAAGGGAAAACTCAACCGGAAGTAAATATTGCGCTTAATAGAGGATCCGTAGGGTATCACATCAGAAGTGGTAATCATGACCTGACAAGATTTGACTGGGAGCGATTCATGGATTTTACTGATATACATTTCAAAAATTGAAGCATTGATGAAATCTACAAGAAGAAATTTTTTTAAAAAGGCTGCATTGACCGGATTGGCCGGGTCGGTATCGCTGAGTACGTTTGGTGCTGTTGGAAATAAATGGGCCAACTCTTCAAATGTAAACGAAAAATATAAAAAGCTCGATGAAATTTTAACACAGCCAGTATTAAAAAAAGACCTGTTTAAAAGTCCCCTAATCATAAAAAATGTCGAGTTAAGTGAGTATCAGGGCAATTATATTTGTCAGGTTACTACAGAAGATGGGCATAAGGGTATATCCGTAAGTAACAACTTAAGGATGCATTACTTATACCCCATTTTTGTCAAACAGGTTGCTCCATATTTTATAGGGAAAGATGCCAGAGAGCTTGATGCATTAATCGAAGGTGTTTATACATTCAAGAGCAATTACAAAATGCAAAGCTATGCTCTTTGGGTGCCAGTGGCTACGCTGGAGTTTGCCATTCTGGATTTGCTGGGAAAAATTGCAGGATTACCAATGGGTCAGCTTGTGGGTGATGTTTACAATAAGGAAGTAGGAGTTTATCAGGCAAATAATTACCGTGGTAAGTCTGCAGAAGAATCGATAGAACTTCTTGCTGAAAAATTAGCAGAGACAAAATCCAAGGCGCTGAAATTTAAAATTGGCGGACGAATGAATAATCCGGATACTCCTCCGGGAAGAAGTGAAAAATTAATTCCATTAGTTAGAAAACGGTTCGGTGATGATATCGCAGTATATGTTGACGCCAACAGTTCTTACAATGTAGAAGAAGCCATTAAAATTGGGCGATTGATTGAAGAAAATAACTTTAATTTTTTCGAAGAGCCAATTCCTTTTGATTGGTATGAAGAAATCAAAGTAGTAAAAGACGCTCTAAAAGTACCCATCGCAGGCGGCGAACAAGAAGGGAGTATGCATAACTTTCGTTGGTTGCTTGCCAATGATGCTCTGGACATTGTACAGCAGGATATTTTCTATTTCGGCGGGATGATCAGGGCCATGAAAGTGGCAAAAATGGCACATGCATTAGGAAAAACATGTGTGCCTCATATTTCTGGTTCAGGCCTTGGCTATTTATACATGTTGCATTTCGTTTCGGTAATTCCGAATGCAGGACCTCACCATGAATTTAAAGGTTTCAATGAGGAAATACCTTTTGAATGTGATTCGTGTGACATGAAAATTGTTGATGGAAAAATCAAAGTACCTACCGGGCCAGGCTCGTCGATTGAAATTGATCCTGATTTTATTAATAAACATGTGAAGATATGAGAATGAGAAGAATTATTTATGCCTTGCTAGTTTTGTGTTTATGTGAGACTGCAGAAGCTCAAAATTATTTAAACTACCAATTACGGTTGGAACCGGTCTGGTCACGTGTAGCAGATGCTTTGGGAGAACCGGGTTCGGTGGAAAGTGTTGAGTTTTCAAATAATGGTAAATATATAGTTAGTGGCACCAAGTATGACAATTCGGTTATAATGTGGCGTACCTCTGACGGAGCCGAATTGTGGAGAAACTATACTGAGCAGGAGGTTGAACGTGTGGGGTGGTCTTCAAATGACCAATATGTTGCTGCAGTAAGCGAGGATTATTTAATTACAATTTACGATAGCAAATCAGGAGATGTAACGAAAACCTACAAGTTAAATAAAGCAGCCGACGGACTAACCTGGTCAAATAATGGGTTAATTATGGCTGTCGGTGAAGAGCGAACTGAGAAAAGTGATGGTACAACCGAAGGATGGATCAGAATATATGACCTGGAAAATGATGATGAACCCGAGTCAATTAATTTTGGCAATACGGTAAATGAATTATTTTTTACGAATGATGATAAATACCTTCTTGCTGTTGGTCACGGAGCAGTAAAAGTTTACAATACTTCAAACTGGAAGCTAGAGCAAACCCTGAATCCGGATTATTATGTGACATTCACGAGTGGAATCTTTTCACCAGATGCAAAATACGTAGTCGCCGTTGGCCAGGGAGGCACATCGAGAGGAACAGTTTTTTTATGGGAATGGAAAACCGGTGAATTAGTTAAAACCTTTAACCATACCGGTAAAAAAATTGAATCAGTTACCTGGCATCCAAACGGTCAGTACATAGCTCATGCCGGTCATGATCCTTACATCTATGTTTATCGCCTAAATGATATTTTAAATAATGGAAATGACGCTATTCCGGTAGCCCATCGTGTATGGGCGAGTGATCATGCGGAGTATATTGACTTTAATAAAGATGGCAGCTTCTTATGTAGTGCACATCAAAATGGCCTGATAAAGCTTTGGGTATGGATGGGTGAAGATTCTTCGGTTAATTCCAGACGACATGATTGGGTAAGAGAAAATCAAAAGGACAATGAAAATGGAAACTAATTGTCATCATACTATAGAATCCATTGAAAGCGTCGGTAGTAAGAAAGAGAAAGGCTTTATGACAATTCTTTTTAAGTCAACCTTTATTTACCTTTTATTACTATTATCCACAGGACTGGTATCTTTTGCCCAAACGGAAAAGCCGAATATAATTATTATAATGGCTGATGATTTAGGCTATGGAGATGTAGGGTTCAATGGAAACGATATTGTAAAAACTCCTGAGCTGGATCAAATGGCTGCTGAATCATTAGTGATGGACCGATTTTATGCAGCAGCACCTATTTGTTCTCCAACCAGAGCCAGTGTACTAACTGGTCGTAATGCTTTCAGACAAGGAATTTTTGCTCCTCACACTGCCGGAATGAGAGTAGGTGAGACTACACTGGCAGAAGTATTAAAAGAAGAGGGCTATAAAACCGGGATTTTTGGTAAATGGCATCTTGGCTGGATAATGCCTGATGCCGAACTTGATACCAGAGGGTTTTATTCTCCACCATGGCACCATGGATTTGAAGAGAGTTTTGTGACAAAATCGGCAATGCCTACCTGGAACCCTTCTGTAACTCCATGGGATATCTGGAACAATAAAGAGGGCGAAATGTGGACCACTTCGGTATATCTCGAAAACAAGGTCCTTGTAAAAGATAATCTCGCAGGTGATGACAGCCGGGTAATCATGGACAGAGTAATTCCTTTTATTGAACGTTCAGTTGACCAAAATAAACCTTTTTTCTCCTGTATTTGGTTGCATACGCCTCACGAACCAGTAGTTGCTGGTCCGGAATATAAAGCAATGTATGAGGGCATGTCAGAAGATGCCAAAAACTATTACGGTACAATAACTGCTATGGACGAGCAAATTGGCCGGTTGAGAAGAAAGCTTAAAGAATTGAATATCGACAGAAAAACAATAGTTTGGTTTTTCAGTGATAATGGCCCAAATAAGGAGTTTGTCGAAAAAGGAGTCGCTTCTGCAGGTAAATTCCGCGGTACAAAGCATACTATTTATGAAGGTGGCCTAAGAGTGCCTTCATTGATTGAATGGCCAGGGAAAATTCAACCAAACAGGACTGATGCTATGTCTGTCACCAGTGACATAATGCCGACCTTATTGGAGTTAATTAATAGTGGTTATACTTCCGAAGTTCCGCTGGATGGGATCAGTTTAAGGCCACTTGTTTTGAATGAAAACTCATTACAGGATAGGTATATCGCTTTCGGATACATGAGAAGATGGGATAACACCAATCAGCTGGCAATCATGAATGATAATTATAAACTGGTAATCGACGGTGATAAGAAGGAATTATATGATCTGAAGAATGATCCTGAGGAGACTAAAAATCTAAAGGATACAAAACCAGATATTTATGACATGTTACTCCAGGAGCTTACCAGGTGGCAAGATTCTGCAAGAATGAGTCGAGAGGGATCAGATTATAAATATTAAGAAACGACCAATGACATTAAATGAGGTTTTCATACTTGCCATTTTGCCAATCGTATTGGCCGGACTTCTTCTGGTAGTGTTTAGGTTGCCGGCAAAGGTCGTTATGCCATTTGCTTTATTCGCAACCATTATAATTGCCTATACAGGATGGGGTATATCGTTAATCGATATTGCAGCCTCCTTTCTACAGGGCTTAGTTATCACCGCTGATATTCTTTACATAATTTTTGGAGCCATTCTCTTATTAAATGTTATAAAATATTCCGGAGGTATCAGTATAATTCGACAGAGTTTCATTGAAATAAGTCCGGATAGAAGGGTGCAGGTTGTGATGATTGCCTGGCTTTTTGGATCTTTTATTGAGGGTGCTGCGGGTTTCGGAGCTCCGGCTGCAGTTGTCGCTCCACTATTGGTAGCGCTGGGTTTTCCGGCAATGGCAGCGGTTATGCTGGGATTAATGGTACAAAGTACTGCGGTTACTTTTGGTAGTGTAGGAACACCTATGCTGATTGGGGTAACACAAGGGATCCAAAATCCTTTACTTGAAGAGCAATTGGCTGCTTCAGGAATAACTTTCGCAGATTATTTGCAATTAATTACCAATCATGTTGTCGTTTTTCATGCCATTGCTGGTGTTCTGATGCCTACATTCATGGTCGTTATGATGACCCGCTTTTTTGGGAAAAATAAATCATGGAAAGAAGGGCTCGATATTTTTCCATTTGCTCTGTTAGGTGGATTGGTATTTATCATTCCTTATGTTTTGACCGGTTGGTTTCTTGGACCGGAATTCCCTTCGTTAATTGGTTCTTTCATTGGGATTTTTGTAATGATTCCATTAGCCAGAAAGGGAATTTTGATACCAAAAAAAGTATGGGACTTCCCTGATCAGAATAGCTGGCCAAAAAACTGGTTTGGTAAGATTAAAGTAGAAGAAAATTTAAGTACTGGAAATTCCGGATCACATAGATTCTTAAAAGTTTGGAGTCCATACATTTTACTGGCTGCACTCCTGGTGATCAGCAGACTTCCTCAATTACCAATAAAGGAATTTTTGACTGGAGCAAGTATTAATTTTAATGATATTCTTGGTACAGGGCTTTCGGCTTCCTCATCACCGCTTTACTTACCCGGAACTGTGTTTTTATTAGTTAGCATATTTTCAATTTTCCTCTTTAAAGTAAAGATCAATACAGCGATGAGTGCGCTGAAAGATAGCGGTAGAATGCTTTTAGGCGCTGCATTGGTTTTAGTTTTTACTATACCGATGGTCAGGATCTATATCAATTCAGGTAACAACCCACTCGAAATGGTTTCAATGCCTATAGCCATGGCTGAATGGATGGCAATTAATGTTGGAAATGCTTACCCGTTAATTGCTCCGGATATTGGTGCATTGGGGGCATTCATTGCGGGTAGTAATACAGTAAGTAATTTAATGTTTAGTCTGTTTCAGTTTGGCGTTGCAGAACAACTCCAAATGTCGACGATAATCATTGTTTCACTTCAGGCAGTAGGTGCTGCTGCCGGAAATATGATCGCTATCCATAATGTTGTCGCAGCGTGTGCTACAGTCGGTTTGCTGGGTAGCGAAGGGTTGGTGTTACGGAAGACTATTATTCCTACGGTCTATTATCTGTTTGTAGTAGGACTACTTGGCCTTTTGGCAATCCATGGATTTGACCTTGTTGATAATTTCTAATATAAATTTTGAACCTTGAAAAAAAATCAGATATGAAAGCAGAGAATGTTGCAGATATTGAAATTACAGGGAAAATTAAACCTGAATACGATAAAATATTAACACCGGAGGCTGTTGAGTTTATAGCCATATTACATGCAAAGTTTAATGGGACAAGGAAGAAATTATTAGCTGAACGCGAAATAATACAACGCGCCATTAATGCCGGGAATTTCCCTTCATTTAGAGATGAAACAAAAGATATCCGGGAAGGAGACTGGCAAATATCAGGAGTGCCGGATGATCTTCAGGATAGAAGAACCGAGATAACCGGACCAACTAATCGTAAAATGGTTATCAATGCACTGAATAGTGGTGCAAAGGTGTTTATGGCAGATTTTGAAGACGCTAATTCACCTTCTTGGGAAAACACACTTGACGGTCAGGTTAATCTGTATGATGCCAACAGAAATCAAATTGATTTTACAGCAGAAAATGGCAAAAGTTATAAACTGAATGAATCTCACGCCACACTTAAAGTACGTGCACGGGGCTGGCACCTGGATGAAAAACACGTATTAATTCATGGTGAGCCGGTTTCAGCATCAATATTCGATTTTGGATTGTATTTTTTCCACAATGCCAAATACCTTCTGGAAAATGGTTCAGGGCCATATTTTTACCTGCCAAAGCTTGAAAATCACAGAGAGGCACGATTGTGGAACGATGTATTTATCGAAGCTCAAGATCTGTTGGGTATTCCTCAGGGAAGCATTAAAGTAACAGTACTCATCGAAACAATCACTGCTGCTTTTGAGATGGAAGAAATTATCTATGAATTAAGGAATCACCTTGTTGCATTAAATGCCGGTCGTTGGGATTATATTTTTAGCGTCATTAAAAAGTTTAGAAACTTTAAAAGTTTTGTGTTACCTGACAGAAGCCAGGTAACGATGGGTGTTCCTTTTATGAAAGCCTATGCTATGCAGGTAGTAAAAGCCTGTCACAAACGAGGTGCTCATGCCATTGGAGGTATGTCTGCGTTTATCCCTTCAAAATCAGAAGAGGCTAATAAAAAAGCATTCGAAAAAGTTAAAGCAGATAAAAGTACTGAAGCATCGCAAGGCTATGACGGCACTTGGGTTGCACACCCTTTCCTGGTACCGGTAGCAATAGAAGAGTTTAATAAAGCACTGGGTGATAAACCACATCAAAAGCATGTTCTCCATGAAGATTATGAATTGTCGGGCGAAGAGCTAATTGATGTGAAAATTCCGGGAGGAACCATTACTGAGGCTGGAGTCAGAACGAATATAAATGTGGGTATTTTATACATAGAATCATGGCTTCATGGTGTAGGTGCTGCGGCTTTGTATGATTTGATGGAAGATGCCGCTACGGCTGAGATTAGTCGGGCCCAGGTATGGCAATGGTTGCATGTTGACTCGGCAAAACTTGATGACGGAAGACATTTGGATATGAATCTATACAAAAAATTACTCAGTGAAGAAGTAGAAAAGTGTAAAGAGTTATTGGGTGAAGAAAGGCTTTCAACCGGCAATCTTGACAAGGCAGTTGAACTGTTCGACGAACTGGTCACTAACTCTAATTTCAAAGAATTTTTAACTCTTGATGCATATAAAATTTTAAAAGGATAAAACGAATGAAATCATTGTTTATTAGATGCATATTATCACTATTTTTTTTAATACCTGCTTACAGTGTATTAGCCCAGGGATCATTAATTCAAAATGTTGAAGGACGAACCTCCATGTCACTGGATGGTCGCTGGCAGATTATAATTGATCCATTGGAAAATGGTTATTACAATCATCGATACAAACCTAAAGAAAATGGGTTTTTTATGAATGCAAAAATGCAAAGCCCAACAGATTTGATTGAATACAATTTTGATGAGGGCTATGAATTGCAGGTGCCGGGTGATTGGAATACCCAAATGAAGGAACTGTATTATTATGAAAGTACGGTATGGTATAAACGATCATTTGACTATGATGTAAATCAGGGGAAAAGAGTCTTTGTTCATTTTGGGGCAATTAATTATGATGCCAAGGTTTATCTCAACGGAGAACATGTTGGAGATCATATTGGGGGATATACATCTTTCAATTTTGAGGTAACTGACCTTCTTAAATCCGAAGATAATTTCTTGGTTGTTAAGGTAAATAACACAAGAAAAAGAGAGGCAATTCCAACGGTAAATACCGATTGGTGGAACTATGGTGGTATTACCAGAAGTGTTTCATTGATCGAAACTCCTTCAAATTTCATCAAAGATTACTTTATTCAATTAAAGAAAGGGAGTAAAAATGAAATAAGTGGCTGGGTTCAGCTTGACAAAGGGACATCGAAAGAAATAGTTATCGAAATACCTGAGTTAAAATTGAACAAAACATTTCAGACTGATGCCAATGGAAGAGCGGAAATCTCGTTCAAAGCAAAAATTGATCTCTGGTCTCCTCAAAACCCGAAACTTTATGAAGTGAAACTATCTTCAGGAGATGATAATCTTGTCGATCATATCGGTTTCCGTACAATTACTACGGAGGGACATAAAATTTTATTAAATGGTGAACCAATTTTCCTTTCGGGTATAAGCATCCATGAGGAAGCACCGTTTGGAGCAGGTCGGGTTACTTCTGAGGCCGAATGTCAGGTTCTTATCGATTGGGCGAAGGAACTGGGATGCAACTTCGTTCGACTGGCTCACTACCCTCACAGTGAACAAATGGTGAAAGTAGCTGAAAAGAACGGGCTTCTTGTCTGGTCTGAAATACCGGTCTACTGGACAGTTTTATTTGATAATCCGGACACCTATGCAAATGCGGAAAATCAACTGACAGAAATGATCTCCAGAGATAAAAACCGGACAAATATAATCTTATGGTCAGTGGCAAATGAAACTCCGGTAAGTGAATCGAGGGTGAAATTTCTTTCCAACCTGGTTAAAAAGGTCAAGTCAATTGATAATACCAGGCTGACCACAGCAGCGCTTGATACGCAATCTTCACAAGATGGATACAATATGATCGATGATCCGCTGGGAGAATACATCGATGTCATTGGCATTAACCAATATTGTGGATGGTATTTTGGAAATAATGAAGATTGTGCTAATTCAAAATGGAAGATCGGATTTGATAAGCCATTGATAATTAGTGAGTTCGGAGGAGGTGCACTACAGGGATATCACGGAAGTGAAAATGAACGGTGGACTGAAGAATACCAGGATGCGCTGTATAAATACAACCTGAAAATGCTGGATAATATTGAGTTTCTGGCTGGTATGACACCCTGGATACTTAATGACTTCTTATCACCACGAAGAAATTTAAATAAGATTCAGAATGATTTTAATCGTAAAGGACTGATTTCCGAAGATGGCATCAAGAAAAAAGCCTTCTTCAGATTACAGGAATATTATAAAAACAAAACTTTATAAGCTGACAGAATGAAAAATCGGCCTTTTTATATTTCTGGTTTAACAGGTATTTGGATCATAGTACTTTTCTGCACTATTACTGCATGCAATCAAGGTGGGGGATTCACTGTTGAATATGCCAATAAAATACAGGATTCAGCCTGGAATAGTATTGATCAAATTGAGTCGAGAATAATCAAGCCTGAAATTCCTGCCAGAACTATTGATATTAGAACATTCGGCGCAAAAGGTGATTCGATATCCAATGATTTACCAGTAGTTATCCAGGCGATCGATTCTTTGACAGCCATTGGTGGCGGGAAAATCATCTTTCCAAAAGGACAGTATTATATGAAAGGGCCGATTCATTTTAAAAGTAACATAGAATTACACTTTGAGGATTCTGCAAGGATATTTTTTAGCAGCACACCTTCAGACTACTTACCTCTTGTCAAAGTACGATGGGAAGGAACCGTTTGCTATAATTATTCACCTTTAATTTACGGAATAGGGTTAAAAAATATTGCGCTTACCGGTAACGGGATAATCGATGGAGCGGGAAAAGACTGGTCAGTTGAATGGAGAAAGGTGCAGGATAATGACAAACAGGTATTAAGACAGATGGGCAATGATGTTATCCCTGAGGAAGAAAGAGTATTTGGAAATGGGTTTCTCGATTTGGATGGTGATGGACAAGATGATGGCCATGGAGATCAAAAGCAGCATTTTCTCAGACCTACTTTGGTAGAGTTTTATGAATCTGAAAATGTCCTGATAGAAGGGTTGACCTTCCTGGATAGTCCTTTTTGGACCATACATCCTGTCTTTTGTAAAAATGTCATCATAAAGAATTTAACTGTTTTTGGATCGGTATTAAATGATGATGGTGTTGACCCCGATAGTTGCGAAGATGTATTGATCGAGGGGTGTGAGATTCAGACTCATGACGATGCGATTTCTATAAAAGCAGGCAGGGATCAGGATGCATGGAACAGACCAGGTAGTAAAAATATAATAATCAGAAACAACAAATTACTCAGTGGTGTCAATGCATTATGTATTGGATCTGAAATGTCAGGGGGAGTAAGTAATGTTTTTGCGGAGAATAATCAGATATCTAATGGTAAACATGCAATCAATTTTAAATGTAACCTCGACCGAGGAGGACAGGTGCAACATGTTTATATCAGGAATATTTCGATTGATGCCTGTGAGGATGCGATGTTTATTTTTCGGATGGACTACCACGGTTACAGAGGTAATAATTTCCCGACTCAGTTTAATGATTTTTATATCTCAGATATCACCTGTGATTTAGTAGAAAAGACGCCATTCAAAATTGTTGGTGTAGAAGAAAAACCAATTGAAAAAGTGTTCTTAGCAGACATTAATATTGAAAAGGCTGGTGAAGAAAATGCAATTGAATTTGCTACAGACATTTTGTTCAATAATGTCAAAATAGAAGGAAAAGAAATAAAAAATTAAAAAGAATATTCAAATGAATAATACTATACCGTCAATGTTAAAAATCACTTCATTAATAGTGATATTTTTTTCAACGTTAATCAGTTGTAGTAAAAGTGAATCTGCCAATCAGGAAGAGACTAAAAAGGAACAACAAGTTTATGAATATAATTTTCAAAATCCGGAGTTATCCATCGATGATCGGGTAAATGATCTGTTAGGTCAACTAACACTGGAAGAAAAAATCGCTCAACTCAATTATAATGCTCCGGCTATACCTCGACTAGGTATTCCTGCATACAATTGGTGGAATGAGGCACTACATGGTGTGGCGAGAGCCGGAAAGGCGACTGTATTTCCTCAGGCTATAGGTATGGCTTCAACTTTTGATTCTGCATTAATACACCGTGTTGCTACAGCTGTTTCAGATGAAGCAAGGGCGAAATTTAATGCAAATGTTGAAAACGATAATCGAATCAGATACGCCGGGCTTACCTTCTGGACGCCCAATATTAATATTTTTAGAGATCCCCGATGGGGACGTGGTCAGGAGACTTATGGAGAAGACCCATATCTAACCGGGATATTAGGAACTGCTTTTGTAAAAGGATTACAAGGTGATAATCCGAATTTTCTGAAAACAGCAGCTTGTGCCAAGCACTATGTAGTTCATAGCGGACCGGAAAAGGACCGGCATGTATTCGACGCTGTGGCCAGTGATAAAGATTTGTATGAAACGTATTTACCTGCCTTCAAAAAACTTGTTGAGGCAGATGTAGAAGCAGTAATGTGTGCTTACAACCGGACCAATGGTGAGCCATGTTGTGGGAGTGAAAAACTATTGCAAACTATCTTGAGAGAAGATTTTGGCTTCGAAGGTCACGTTGTCTCTGATTGCTGGGCGCTGGTTGATTTTCACGATGGTCATAAAGTAACTGAAGGTCCGGCTGAATCGGCAGCCTTAGCAATAAAGAGTGGTGTTGATCTGAATTGCGGCGATACCTATCCCGCTCTCAAGGAGGCGTTGGAAAAAGGATTAATTACAGAGGATTTGATCGATAAAGCTTTCGTTAGATTGATCAAAACACGATTTAAACTCGGTCTTTTTGATCCGGAAGAAAATAACCCATATACTCAAATTGGTCCGGAAGTGATTAACAGTGAAAAGCATCGAAAGCTAGCATTGGAGACTGCTCAGAAATCAATCGTCCTTCTAAAAAATGCAAATAACGTCCTTCCTTTAAGTAAGGATATTAGATACTTGTTTGTAACGGGACCACACGCCGCCGGTACTGAAGTGTTAATGGGAAATTACTATGGTTCAAGTCCAAACATGGTCACTATCCTGGAAGGAGTAACCAATACGGTTTCCGATGGTACGATTGTACAATATAAACAAGGGTTTCTGATGGACAGGCCAAATGTAAATCCAATGGACTGGACAACCGGAGATGCCCAGGATGCAGATGCTATAATTGTGACGTTGGGAATTTCAGGCTTACTGGAAGGAGAAGAAGGGGAATCGATTGCTTCTCCTACCAAAGGAGATCGGTTTGATATGAGTATTCCGCCAAATCAAATTGAATTTTTAAAGGGGTTAAGAAAAGACAATGATAAACCAATTATTTCCATTGTTACTGGTGGAAGTCCTATGGACATGAAGGCCGTACATGAATTGTCTGACGCAGTACTTTATGCCTGGTATCCGGGAGAACAAGGCGGGCAGGCCTTAGCCGATCTTATTTTTGGTAATGTAAGTCCTTCCGGAAGATTGCCAATTACCTTCCCAATGTCAATCGATGATCTGCCGCCATATCCGGATTATAATATGCAAAACAGGACCTACCGTTATGCAACTGCAGAACCTATGTATCCTTTTGGTTTTGGATTAAGTTATGCGGACTTCAGTTATTCAAATCTGAGTGTTGATAATGCTGATTTTACCGGAAATGATGAAATCACTGTGTCTGTTATGCTAACCAATTTTTCGGATAATCCTGCTAGAGAGATCGTACAGCTCTATATCAGCGATGTAGACGCATCTTTCACTGTACCAAGATCAAGTTTGAAGAGAGTAAAAACTGTTGAACTAAAAGGAAAAGAATCAAAGGAAATAACTTTTAAAATAAATCGAGAGGACCTTGTACAGATAAACGATGATGGAAAATCAGTCATTGAACCAGGTGAGTACAAAATTTATGTAGGAGGAATTTCTCCAGGAGGAGATTATAGCAGATTAAATGCTGAGTCTCCTAAAGAAATTTCGATTAATGTAGCCTCTATTTAATCAGCCAAAACTGTGATTTGCCTGGCTGAAAAATAGATGATTGTTAAAATATGTGTCTTGATGAAGTAAAAAATTAACCATAACCAAATATATCATGAAACGCTATGTAGTAATTATTCTAACAATTTTCTGCTGCTATCAGCAGGGCTTGGCTCAGTATCAGGCCAGACTTAATTTTAATGCAAAATTCGAACCTACGAACAAAATTTTGCACGGTGCGGGGCAGTCTAACGAAATCGAATTCAGTAGTTATGCCGATTTCCTTGGAAATAACAGATACCCAACAATTTTCATGTTCTATACCACTGCCAATCGAAACGCAACTGAACAGGAAGATAGAATGAACGAGTATCTGGACTTTATCGATAAGCACCCTGACGGTGTTATGCCTCAGATCGGACTTGCTTTTACCCGAAATGGAGTAGAATACGCAAATGAAGTATTATCTGGTCAGCACGATGCCGGGCTGATTAAAATGGCTCAAGTACTTAATAATTGGGGGAAACCTGTTTTTGTACGAATTGGATATGAGGCAAACGGTTTCTGGAATGCCTATTCAAGTTCGAGTTATAAGCAGGCCTTTCAATACATAACCAATATTTTCAGGAGTAATGCTTCAAATATTGCAACAGTCTGGTGTGTTCACCCAATCACAAACCTAAACAATATGATGTCGTATTATCCGGGTGATAGCTATGTTGATTGGTGGTCTATCGATCTTTTTGAGCCTAATTTTCTAAGTTCACCGAACACACAAGATTATTTAGACGAGGCCGTACTTCATTCAAAACCAGTCATGATTGGTGAATCTTGTCCTTCGGAAGTAGGAGTAGACGGAGGTCAGCAAAGCTGGAACAATTGGTATGTGTCTTATTTCAATATCATCAAAAATAACCCTGTTATTAAAGCTTTTTGCTATATAAACAGAAACTGGAAGACTAGTAGCAGCTTACCGCAGTGGCTTGATTGCCGTGTTTATAAGAACAGTACCGTTGGTAGTTTATATCAAAATGAATTGTCGAATAGCATCTACCAACATGTGAGTGTTCCTTCTAATTATAAAATCGATGCTATTCAGCCAGGTGACGATGCCTATGTCAGAGATGGAACGTATAGCAGTAATACATATGATAGCCAGGATCCACTTAGGTTAAGAGTAAAAAATTCTGCTGTAAGTGGGTTTACCCGAGAAAGTTATATTTCTTTCGATATTTCAGGAATAAGTAATGTTACCAGTGCCAGACTATGGTTTTTTGGGAGGAATGATAATACAGTAGATATTAATACAACTGTCTTTGAAGTTTCAAATAATTCATGGAGCGAGAATACACTCAATTATAACAACAAACCAAATACAGGAAATTCCCTTGGTCTTGTTGAAATTAGTGATGAAGATGAAGAATGGGGAAGTCTGGATGTAACCACATACGTAGCTAATGCTACTTCAGGTTCAAAAGTATCTTTTGCGATAATAAATCAGGGAGCACTGGAACTAACTCTTGATATAGATTCAAGGGAAACTATAGATGGTAATCCGCCATTTTTAGTTATCCATTCCAGTAGTGGGTCTACCACAGTATCCGGACAGGTAACAGTTTCAAATTCTTCAGATGATGCTGAGCAAGGGTCAAGTACGATGGATCTAACTAGTGGAGA
Source organism: Marinigracilibium pacificum (assembly GCF_012926615.1). Taxonomy (GTDB): domain Bacteria; phylum Bacteroidota; class Bacteroidia; order Cytophagales; family Cyclobacteriaceae; genus Mangrovivirga; species Mangrovivirga pacifica. The sequence goes on from NZ_JABBNU010000002.1 coordinate 358,596, forward strand.
TCTTGATTTTGGTGAAAAACTATCAGGAATAAGATTTACCAATGTTACCATTCCTAATGGTGCGATAATACAAAATGCTTACATTCAATTTACAGCTGATAATGATGGTCAAAACAGCAATGCCAGTTATACCATCAAAGGTCAGGATGTAAATAATGCCGGTACATTTACGACTGCGACAAATAACATTTCCAATCGAACAACAACCTCAGCCTCTGTTAGCTGGAATAATGTTCCAGCATGGAATTCAGCCGGGCAAGCGGGCACAAATCAAAGAACACCGGATATTAGTTCAATTATTCAGGAAATAGTGAATCGTGGAGGATGGATCAGTGGAAATAATATGGTTTTAATGGTAGATGGAACAAGTGGGAAACGTTCAGCGAAAACCTATGACGGAGATCCTTCTAAGGCACCTAAATTGGTTTATACCTATACTTCTTCAGCAGGAGCCAGAGCATTAAAAACTGAGCAAACAACTATTGAAGTAAATTCGCTGGAATATTCGGAATTAAAGTTATATCCAAATCCTGTAAGTGATTACTTTAAATTGGAATTACCTGAGGGAAGTAATGAAATAACAATTCTGGATGTAAATGGAAGGGTTTTAAAAACAATAAAAGCTGAATCAAGGTCGGCAGTCATATCCGTGACAGATCTTGAACCGGGTATATATATTCTAAACACCAATAATTCACGTGTGAGATTTATTATTGATAGGTGATTTGATTTCTATTATTTAGGATGTCTTTATTTGACTTTTAATTATTCACATAAATGCTTTCAGGTTGATGAGTTCGGCTTTGATCTAGTGTGAAGTTGGATTTATCTTCCTGAGAGCTATTTTAATACAATGCCATTTGGTAAGATTTTAATTAATGAAAGAAACTTAGTGAAACACTTTAGCTCAGAGGATAAAACTGTTAGGATGTGTCAGATATCTATTAACACATTGTATGAATCCCTTAGTTGAGTTAGAATATTTCCATTTATCTATTATAGGGCGTAAATCAGTATAAAGCGAGAATGAATAGGTATGGGATACAAAGTTTTATGGCATAAAAAACATATACATGATGAAAAGAAAACTGTGGTTATTTTTTTTCCTTTTACTAATGATAGATACTATGCCTTTGAATGCCCAATGGAGAGAGCTTTTTAATGGCAAAGACCTTAATGGCTGGAAGCAATTAGGAGGTACAGCAACATACAGCATAGAAAATGAAGAAATAGTAGGTACAGCTGTATTAAATTCCCCAAATAGTTTTTTGGTAACAGAACAGCCTTATTCAGATTTTATTTTGGAACTGGAAATATATGTTTCGTCTCAACTCAATTCAGGTATCCAGATAAGGTCAAATAGTGATAAGGATTATTTAAATGGTATTTTTCATGGCTATCAAGTCGAAATTGACCCTTCCGACAGGGCTTTCAGCGGAGGGATTTATGATGAGAAAAGAAGAGGATGGCTGTATCCCTTAAGTAGAAATGAAGCTGCTAAAACAGCCTTAAAATTGAACCAATGGAATAAAGTCCACATTGAAGCAATTGGAAATTCGATCAATACATGGATTAATGGAATACACTGTGCAAGACTGATGGATAATGAAACTTCAAGTGGTCATATTGGGTTACAAGTCCATAGTATCAGTGCAGAATCCGGGCTGGAAGGAACGCAAATCAAATGGAGAAATATTAGAATAACTACTGATAATCTCACAGAGTATAAGTTGGCAAAGCATCCTGAGGTTCCGGAGATCAGCTATTTAAAAAATACAATTACTGATTGGGAAGCTCGTAATGGATTTCGCTTACTCTGGGACGGTGAAACAACAACTGGATGGAGGGGGGCCAAATTAGAAGGTTTTCCTGAAAAAGGATGGAACATCAACAACGGTGTATTGACAATTCTTAAAACAGATGGAGGCGAATCCACTGGTCCGGGAGACATAGTGACAAAAAACAAGTACGCCAATTTTGAACTTGAACTTCAATTCAAAATTACAGAAGGTGCCAATAGTGGGATCAAATACTATGTTGACCCTGCCTTAAATAAAGGTGAAGGATCAGCCATCGGATGTGAATTTCAAATACTCGATGATGACAAGCACCCGGATGCAAAATTAGGTGTTAATGGTAATCGCACTGTTGGATCATTGTATGATTTGATAACAGCAACAAACCTTTCTGTGCCGGGCCGGGCAAAACAATTCAAAGGTGTTGGTAAATGGAATACTGCTAGAATTGTAGCCAGAGATGGTAAAGTTGAACATTGGCTAAATAATGAAAAGGTGGTGGAATACGACCGCTTTTCTCAAATGTTCAAAGCATTGGTGGCTTATAGCAAATACGCCAGATGGGACAATTTTGGTCAGTGGGAGGAAGGATCAATTTTACTCCAGGATCATGGAGATGAAGTGAGTTATCACAGTATTAAAATCAGAGAATTGAATTAGCAAATGGGGTTGAAATCGAGAAGGACTTTTATAAGATCAGGATTATTGGCCGGTGCCGGCTTACTTACCGGGGCAAGTTACTTATATGGCAGACAGCTTTCTTTTGGAAATGAAAGAGTTAGGATCGGTATCATAGGTACTGGTAGTCGGGGTAAAGGTTTGGGTATTTTGATCAATCAAATTGATGGATTGAAAGTAGTAGCGTGTGCCGATGTAATTCCTTTCAGATTAGAAGAAGGGCTAAGGGTATGTAAAAATGCCAAGGGCTATGCTAACTATGAAGAGCTTCTGGATGATAAGAATGTGGATGCAGTAATTATCGCAACCCCGTTTAGTATGCATGATGAAATGTCGATAGCAGCTTTGGATGCAGGAAAACATGTCTATTGCGAAAAAACAATGGCAAAAGGGATCAATGAGATCCAGGAGGTGATTTCCAGTGTTGCTCAACAGTCATTGGTTTTTCAAACAGGCCATCAATATCATAGCAGCCCGTTGTATCAGCGAGCGAGACAAATTATCAAGGAAGGAAATTTAGGTGAAATCACAGCATATAAATGTCAATGGAATCGTAATGGAGACTGGCGCAGACCTGTGCCTGACCCCAAATGGGAACGATTGATTAACTGGAGGATGTATAAAGAATACTCGGGTGGTCTGATAGCTGAACTTATGTCGCACCAAATAGACTTTATTAACTGGGTCACCGGCTCGCATCCTGAAAAGATAGTTGGATTTGGTGGCATAGATTACTGGAATGATGGTCGTGAGACCTATGATAATGTTAATGTAATGTATGAATACCCCACCGGACTTGATGCCAGTTTTACTTGCACTACCTCAAACTCGTATGACGATTACCAGATAAAAGTACTGGGTTCTGAAGGAACCATGATATTGGGCTATACTGAAGGAACAGTTTACAGAGAACAGAAAACTTCAAAGGAAATAGGTGTCGTTGATGGCGTTTCAGGAGCCACCTTAAAGGCCTGGGACAGTGGTGAGGGTGTGTCGGTAGAGGCACATGCTAAGGACCCTACTTTAGATGCTTTAAAGCAGTTTTATGATGCGATCGTTCATGATAAAAAAGTAGAATCAAATATAAATACTGGTGCACTTACAGCTAAATGTGTTCAAGTTTCACTCGACGCACTCTACACAGAGGAAATAAAATATTGGAAGGATTATCCTGAATTGATGGTCGTTCCCTGATTTAAAAACCTAAAGTGAAAAGGTTTGGGGAAAGTGTTAAGCGAAGAGTACTTTTTGATAATGGATGTTTCCCTGAAAACTGAAAATTTAAGTATAAGAAAACGGTTTTATTCGTACTCAAGACAACCAAATGAAAAATATTAACCGCAGAAATTTTGTGAAAAAGACCGCAATGGCCGGGATTGGACTTAGTGTTTTTATGTCCGGCAATTCGGCATGGGCCTTTTCGCCCAATGAAACTGTCAATGTAGCAATTATCGGCACTGGAGGCAGGTCTTATGCGTTAATAAAGGCACTTTCTTTTAATAAAAACAATAAAGTTACGGTAGCCTGTGATGTTGACAGAGAACGGTTGGATAAATTTGTCACAGAAGCTGAAAATAACTTTGGGTTCAAAATAAAGAAAGAAGGGGATTTCAGGAAAATATTAAGCAACAAGGATATAGATGCTGTATTTATTGTGACCCCAGAACATTGGCATGCACCAATGGCAATTATGTCAATGCAGGCAGGTAAACACGTTTATGTGGAAAAGCCATGCAGTCATAACCTTGCAGAGAATAACCTGCTCGTCGCCGCACAACAACAGTATGGTAAAGTGTGCCAGATGGGTAACCAGCAGCGTTCATCCGTAACCTCCTCTGAAGCGGTTAATAAAATAAATGATGGCATAATTGGTAAGGCTTATTTTGCCCGTGCCTGGTATGCCAATACACGAGGGTCAATAGGAATTGGTGAAAAAATTACTGTGCCCTCAACGCTAAATTGGGACTTGTGGCAGGGACCAGCACCACGTCAGGAATATTACAATAATATTCATCCATACCATTGGCATTGGTTCAAAAAATGGGGTACGGGAGAAATTCATAACAATGGAACACACGAGATCGATATCTGCCGTTGGGCATTGGGTGTAAACTATCCTAATCGGGTAGTTTCTACCGGGGGCAGGTATGCCTTTAATGACGATTGGGAATTTTATGATACTCAGAATGTTGAATTCGACTTCGACGACAAAACGATAGCATGGGAAGGCCGAAGCTGTAATGGTAAGAAATTGTTTAATCGAGATCGTGGAGCAATTGTATATGGAACTGAAGGGTCTGTGATATTAGATAGAGCCGGATATGAAATATTTGACTTAGCAGGCAATCTTAAAGATACTGCCACCGAAGGATCAGGAAGTGCAGCCACTTCTTCAGCAGATACCACTGGGTTTGATACCTTAACCGTAGCTCATGTAGGTAATTTTCTGTCTGCAATCAGGGAAAGTTTGCCTTTAAATGCACCGATTGTAGATGCTAGCATATCTACGCATTTATGCCATTTAGGAAATATAGCTCAGGAATTAAAATCAACATTAAAAGTAGATGTCAATTCGGGTGATGTACTTGATAACGATAGAGCATCAAACCTTTGGTCACGGGAGTACGAGAATGGCTGGGAACCTTCGATTGATTAATTAAAAAAAAGAGATGAAAATGGAAAAGTTTAAAATATTAGAATATAAGAATTTGTTGATTGCTTTCGCAATAACGGAAATCGCTCAAAATATGGTCTACAGGAGGTTTAATAGATTTAAACAATTGTCCAGACCGCATTTATCAAATGGAATTTGAAGAAACTACAAAGATGAAAAACAATCTATTCATTGCACTGATTTTATTTATTTTTTCCATAGATCTATCGGCTCAGTCGCCAAATAATAGTGCTAGAAGATATCATTATGATACAACATGGCAAGTAGAAAATAAACTAGGTCAGCCAGCGGGATTAGGAATAAACAGCAAAGGTAATCTGGTAGTATTCCATCGGGCAGGGGTAGATCCAAACAGGGATCCGTTAACCTTGATTTCTAAACCCACCATTGCAATTATCGATGTCAATACAGGTAAAATTGTATCAGAATTTGGCAGTGGAATGTTCATATTACCTCATGGTCTTACAGTAGACGAAGAGGATAATATCTGGGTGACTGATACCGGTCTTGATCAGGTATTTAAATTTAATAGGAAAGGAAAATTGTTAATGACTTTAGGCATCGCACACGAAAAGGGAGATGACCATATTCATTTTAATCGTCCCACTGATGTAGCAGTTCTGAAAGGCGGATCATTTTATGTGAGCGATGGATATGGGAATAGCCGGGTGATCAAATTCTCAAAGGAAGGCAAATTTCAATTCCAATGGGGTGAAAAAGGCAGTAATGAAGGTCAATTTAACCTGCCCCATGCGATTGATGTGGATTTTGAGGGTAATGTCTATGTCGCAGACAGAGAGAATGGACGAGTTCAGAAATTTGATTCCAATGGAAAATTTTTAAAGAGCTGGGATACACCATCTGGAGCCGCGGTGTATTCTTTGACAGTAGATCCGCAATCAAAAGCCTTATTTACAGTTGACTACCAAAAAAAGGGAAATGACATCCTGGGATCGGACATAAGTTACCTGACATTGGATCTTTATCAACAATGGATTCAGGGTAGAAGTGGTCAATACTCAGGATCAATATGCCGATACCACGATATAACCCTTGACGACAAAGGGAATATTTATGTAGCAGATTTATTGAATAACCTAATTCAAAAATTTAAACCGATAGAATGAATATATTACGTTATCATATAATAATTTGTCTATTAGTTGCTTTTTTAGCTGCCTGCAATTTTGAAAATGAAGATCGGGTAGAAAACAAGATTGAAACCAAATATCCTTCATTTGATTTTCAGCCAAATATTATCTGGATTGTGGCTGAGGATATGAGTGGGAATATTCCTGCTTTTGGAGATTCAACCATTAAAACTCCAACGTTATCTTCACTGGCCAGTGAGGGTATCTGCTACGATAATTTTTTCACACCATCGCCGGTTTGTGCACCTGCCCGATCTGCAATAATAACTGGGATGTACCCAACAGCAATCGGAACACATAATATGCGAACGGGTCCATGGTGGGTAGGCATTCCCAATGAAGCTCAACTAAAAAGATATAATCAGTTTGTGCCTGAAGGAATTGGTGCCTATGAGGCAGTCCCGCCACCTGAAGTTAAGCTGTTTACCGAATACTTAAGAAAAGCGGGGTACTACACCACAAACAATGCAAAGGAAGATTATCAATTTTTAAAAACACCAACCGCCTGGGATGAATGCAGTGATAATGCTCATTGGCGCAATCGAAAGCCTGGACAACCATTTTTTTCGGTTTTTAATTTATTTGTAACTCATGAATCACAAATCTGGGAAAAATCAGAAGATAGTTTATGGGTTGATCCAAATCTAAAAGTACCAGTTCCACCTTATCTGCCAGATACTAATACAGGCAGGAAAGATATTAGGAGAATGTATTCTAATATTTTAGAAATGGATCATCAGGTGTCAGAAATATTACAACAACTGGAAGATGATGGACTGCTGGATAGCACAATTGTGATGTGGTATACCGATCATGGAGGGCCACTTCCCAGACAAAAAAGATCACTTCATGATTCCGGAATTAAAGTGCCATTAATCGTGCGGTTTCCAAACAATTTCAACTCCGGTAATCGAGATGACCGGATGATAAGTTTTGTTGATTTGGCCCCAACTGTACTTTCACTTGCAGGTATAAAACCACCAGAATATATGCAAGGCCATGCTTTTTTAGGTACATATATTCAAGCTGATTCAAGCCCTTATATTTTTGCAGCAACTGATCGGTTTGATAAAAATTATGACCAATCACGTGCTGTTCGAGACAAGCGCTTTAAATATATAAGGAACTATATCACCAATAAATCGACATATCTGCCAATATCATATCGTGAAAATATGGCGATAATGCAGGAGTTAATTCGTTTGAAAGATAAAGACAGCCTGACTGAAGTACAAAAGTTGTGGTTTAAAAATCCTAAGTCTCAAGAATTGCTTTACGACCTGCAAAATGATCCTCACGAAATAAATGACTTGTCTGATAATCCGCAGTATGCTGATAAGTTAAAATCACTCAGGGAAGCTAATGAATTTTTTATCAAAGAAATTAATGATAAAGGATTTATAGATGAAAAGGTTTTGCTTGAACAATTTGAACCTGGAGGAAAGCAACTAAAAACCAACACTCCAGTGCCAGAATATAATGATGGGACGATCAAACTTACTTGCGATACCGATGGGGCCAGTCTGGGATTTAGAAAGATAACACCGGGAGTAAGAAGTTCATTTTTTCCATATAAAGAAAATTTAGTGGTTAATTCCGGAGAAAGATATCAGGTCATAGCTCACCGGCTAGGCTACTTACCCAGTGATACTGTCACCATCAGAATAATTGATGACAGTATTGAAACAAATGTCAAATTTAAATCAGATTTTTAAGTGTATACTAAACTTTTTGGAAGGGTTGCAGGCCCGTTGCTATTTGTATTGATTTACTTTTTTTTGCCTCTGGAAGGACTATCAGCTGAAGGTAGGGCCACATTAGCTTGTGCTGCATGGGTAGCCTGCTGGTGGATGACTGAAGCTATTCCTATAGCTGTAACGGCATTGATTCCTATAATAATTTTCCCCTTAAGTGGTGCAGCTACTATTAATACAATTACTGAAGCTTATGGACATCCATTTATATTTTTATTTGTCGGGGGATTTCTAATTGGTAAAACCATTGAACGCTGGAATTTACATAAACGAATAGCATTGAATATTATCAACCTGATCGGGGGAAATGTAGCATTGATTATTCTTGGGTTTATGATTGCTACCGCATTTTTGTCTATGTGGATATCGAATACAGCCACAAGTGTAATGATGTTGCCCATCGGGTTGGCAGTGGTGCACCAGGTGTCAGGATCAACAGAATTTAGTAAGGAACAGCATAAGTACTTTAGTAAAGCATTGATGATTTCTATTGCCTATGCTGCTTCGATCGGTGGAATAGCTACATTGATCGGGACTCCACCAAACCTGGTCTTAGCTGGTATAATGGAGGAAACATTTAATATTGAAATTACCTTTAGCCAATGGGTCGTAATCGGACTTCCTTTTTCTATTTTTTTACTTTTCATTTGCTGGCAATACCTTATTCGGGTTGCATTTCCAGTACGAGGATTATCATTACCAGGAGGGCGAAGTGCAATTGCTGTTGAGCTCCGATCGTTGGGCAAGATTACTTATGAGGAAAAAATGGTTTCAATAGTATTTGGTCTTACTGCCTTTTGCTGGGTTACAAAATCCATTTTACTGGAAAAGATTTTTCCGGAGATCAATGATACTATTATTGGTGTAACCGGAGCTGTACTGTTATTTCTTATTCCAAGTAAAGCTCGCAAAGGACATCTTATTACCTGGGAGGAAGGTGTTAAATTACCCTGGGGAGTGTTATTGTTGTACGGAGGAGGTCTGTCCATAGCAGCATCTTTTCAAACCAGTGGTCTGGCAGAGTGGATCGGAAATCAAATGACTATCATTGATGGAGTATCAATATTCCTGATGGTTTTAATTATAGTGTTAATAGTCAATTTTATGACTGAACTTACCTCTAACCTTGCCACCACAGCGATGTTACTTCCGATATTAGCTTCGATGGCAGTGGCCTTACAGGTAAATCCGTATTTGTTTATGGTTGGGGCAACAATTGCCGCTTCCTGTGCATTTATGCTTCCGGTTGCGACACCACCTAATGCAGTGGTATTTGGTTCCGGTAAGCTGGAAATCAAAGATATGATCAGAACAGGGTTTTGGATGAACCTGATTTCAGTGTTGTTTCTGACACTGATAATTTATTATATACTTCCTTTAGTGTGGGATTTTGATGTATTCGAAAATATACTATGATTGTATTTGTATCACATACCATTAAGTCGTTAAGATTTTTAGTGTTTCTATCTCTCTTAACCGGATCTTTAACTGCTCAAGATCGAATCAATTATGACCTAACTAATTATAAGGATCAGGAAGGGTTGAAGGTTACAGTCCTGAAAAATAAATTAGAGTTAACATGGGAGGGTAAAAGTGCACATTTTAAAATTCTATTTATGGTTCAGGATGGAATTCCAGTAATTAGTCGACTTGAAAACAGTACTAATTCCGTTCACTGGAATTTGATGGAAGAAAATTTGATTCCTGAATATCGTATCGTTAGTGGCGTAAGAAGGGTGACTCAACAACAAACTGAATCAATCGAAAAGCTTGGAATTCCATTAACTGCAAAGAAAATTGATGAAATAAAATGGGACGCTTTTTGGGATGCCCCATTATACATATCTGATGAACCACCACTGTCGCATGCATCGTCGATTCCTGCAGAAAAACCGTTTGCCAATCATCCCGGAATGCCTAGAAATTTTAAGGAGGTAAGCAGGACGACAGCAGTTTATAACGTGAAAAAATGCAGGGTACTAACTGAAGGCACCCGAATAAAAATTATTTTTGAAAATGTAAACGCAGGTATCTTTGCCGGGTATCTGCAATATGATATTTATAAAGGATCGAACCTGGTCAGGCAAACCTTAATTGCAAAAACAGAAGAAACCTCAGTTGCATTTAAATATGATGCCGGATTAACGGGCCTATCGGCACATAAAGGTAAAATGGTCTGGCGAGATATTACGAATCAATGGCAATCTCATGTATTCAATGATTATGTCAATTCAGAACCGGTCATTATTAAAAGTAATAACAGGCTGATCGCAGCTGAATTAGAATCTGGTTCAATCACATCTTTTCCGCCGCCACACAGTTTTTACTGGGCAAGAGAGTCAGAGCAAAATCTTGGATATGCCTGGTATCGATTAGATTCTAATAAAGAATTTTCATTCGGAATCAGACAGGCTGAACATGAAGAAGATCCTGAATTCTACCATAATTTTGCATTGTATAATGCACGACCGGGAACCTGGCAAAAAATGCCTGTTTTTTTTTACCTGTCCCCGGGTAGTGGACAAGAAGCAGTGGAATCTACTTTGAAATTTACAAATAGTGACAAGTTTAAACCATTACCAGGGCATAAAGTGATGGGTGCACATTATCATGTCGGATTAGTAAAACGTCTTAAGAAGAAGGGTGGTCTGGATCAGCGAATCAATGATGTGGCCACGATGAAAGCTATTGGGGTTAATATTTACGGTGTAATAGATGGAGCCCGTGGTCCGGGGAGGCATGATAAGGGAGAATTATTTTTGAAAGATCTGGAAGAATATTATGAAGCTGCACGGAGTCAATCGGATGAAAACTTCCTGCTAATGCCCAATGATGAAAACAGTACAGGTGGCCGGCCTCCCTTTCTTGGAGGGCACTATGATATCATAATATCCAAACCCTTATACTGGAAACCTTCAAGAGCAGCTGGTCAGCCATTGTCTGAGGAGCATCCCAAATATGGTAAGGTTTATAATATAGGAACGCCTGCAGATTTGATGTCTATGGCAGAAATTGAAAATGTGTTGATATCAATGCCTCATCCGGATACGAAAAGATCTTCTGGATTTCCTCAGGCAATTATGGATTCAGCTTATTTTATGCACGAGAATTATTTTGGTCTGGGTTACCGTTGGGGAATGGGTATTGATGCCTCAGCAAGTCGCCTGGGAGAGTACCGGTTTCTCAAAATATGGGATCATACCAATAACAGGATGGTTAAAAATGGTAAGTCATTAAAATTCGCTCTGGCAATTTCTGAATCTCGATCTGATATCGGGGAAAGGGGTAAACCACCTTATGACGATACTTATGGAATGTCGCCGGTAAATTACCTGCAACTTGATCATGTTCCGACAATAGATGATATGAGCCCGATTGTGAATACTTTAAAGGCAGGCAATTTCTTTGTGACTACCGGAGAGGTGTTAATTCCTTCATATCAAATAAAGGGTGAAGGAAACCAAAAGACTATCATAGCAGATATTATGTGGACTTTCCCACTTGATTTTGTTGAAATTGTTTGGGGTGATGGAGAGAAAACTGGTAGCATAATAATTCCAACATCCGATCTTTCTTCTTTTGGAAGAAAAACCTTCGAAATTCCATTTGATGCAAAAGGGATGAAATGGGTTCGGTTTGCTGCCTGGGATGTAGCAACAAATGGTGCTTTGGTTCAACCAATTCGCCTAAAATCAGTAGATTGACATGATAAAATTGTAAACGCTTTCCGTTATAGAACAATGAATAGTAAAATGAATTTAAAGAAAGAATTTCTACAGACGACAGTTAAATCGTCTTATGAAAGCACAATAACGGTAGATGGAGCTGTGTTTGGGTTTCAGGACGGTGAATTAAAGCTGTTGCTTGTAAAAAGGGCTTTAGAACCTTTTAAAGGAAGCTGGATGCTCCCGGGAGGAGTGATGGATGAAGGACAATCGCTAGAGGAAGCAATAAATAATGTGCTGTTTAAGCTAACAGGTATTAATGATATTCATAAGGAACAGGTAAGATGTTACAGCGATGTCGACAGACACCCGGTTAAAAGAGTGGTAACAGTGAGTTTTTATGCATTGATCAAACCAGAAAATCACCCTGTAATACCTAAAAACTATGTTTCTGAGGTAAAATGGTTTGCGCTTGATGAAATCCCTCAAAAACTTGGTTTTGATCATTCCATTATTTGGCGTGATGCTCTGGAACTGCTTAAAAGAAACATGCAGGAAAAACTGCTTTTTGGTGAGCTATTACCTGCGAAATTCACACTCAAAGAACTTCAGGACTTATATGAATCAATACTGGGTGAAACCCTGGATAAAAGAAATTTCAGAAAAAAAATCACTCAACTTGGTCTGGTCAAAGGAACAGGTAAGAAGAAACCAGGAGTAAAAGGCGGTCCGGAGCTGTTCAAACTCAAAAAAAAAAGGTGATTTACAAGAATAAATATCCTTAATATTTTGTTTTTAATTATACTGTGTATATTTTACACAGTAAATAAGAGAATCATGGCAGAATTTTCAAACAAAACCGTAGTAATAACAGGAGGGGGAGGAGTTTTAGGAGGTGAATTAGCAAAATATATCGGAGGTCGAGGAGGTCGTGTTGCAATATTGGATCTGAAAAAAGAGTCTGCTGATAAAGTTGCTGATGCGATCAATGCAGCAGGAGGCAAGGCCATAGGAGTGGAAGCCAATGTATTAGAGGTTGAAAGCTTGAAGAAAGCACACGAGGAAGTTGTGAAAGCCTTTGGTCCTTGTGAAATTTTGATCAATGGTGCAGGAGGGAATCATCCAAAGGGTACTACTTCAAAAGAGTTCTTTTCCAGAGAAGATTTGGATGCTCAGGACTTAATTTCATTTTTTGACCTGGACCCGGAAGGGGTTTCCTTCGTATTTAATTTGAATTTTCTGGGAACCTTATTGCCAACAAAAGAATTTGCACGTGATATGATTGATTCCGGAGGTGTAATCATCAATATTTCATCGATGAATGCATTCACCCCATTAACAAAAATACCTGCTTATAGTGGGGCAAAAGCAGCGGTAAGTAATTTTACTCAATGGCTTGCTGTTCATTTTTCCAAAGTGAATATTCGGGTAAACGCGTTGGCACCGGGATTCTTTCTAACAGAACAAAACAGAGCATTATTGACTAATAAAGATGGATCACTAACCAACAGAGGTAATACAATCATATCTCAAACTCCTTTAGGTCGGTTTGGAAAACCTGAAGATCTGAACAGCACTCTTTCCTGGCTTTGTGCAGAAGACAGTGCTTTTATAACCGGGGTAGTTGTACCTATCGATGGCGGATTTAGTGCTTACAGTGGTGTATAATATAAAATAAACTTCAGTTATGAACCTTAAGCAAACATGGCGATGGTATGGTCCGAATGATCCGGTCAGTTTGAATGACGTCAAACAAGCTGGCGCAACAGGAATTGTTTCAGCACTACACCACATTCCAAACGGAGAAATATGGTCAGAAACCGAAATTATTAATAGAAAGGAAATAATCGAGGCCATGGGATTAGAATGGTCTGTGGTTGAAAGTATTCCGGTACATGAAAATATAAAGACTCGGTCTGGAGATTATGTCAAATACATTGAAAACTACAAAAAGAGTATCGAAAACCTGGGAAAGGCAGGTATACCGGTAGTTTGCTATAATTTTATGCCCGTATTAGACTGGACTCGGACTGATTTGGCCTATGAAATGCCGGATGGCTCCAGAGCATTAAGATTTGATTCAACTGCTTTTGCTGCATTTGAATTGTTTTTACTTAAAAGACCAGATGCTGAAGAGACCTACACTAGTGATCAAATCAGTAAAGCCGAAAAATATTTTCAGCAGTTAAGTGATACTGATAAGGAGCAATTGGTCAATAACATCATAGCCGGTTTGCCTGGAGCTGAAGAAGGGTATTCTCTTAAGGATTTTCAACATGTTCTCAATACTTATGAAGCCATCGGAGATCAGGAATTAAGATATAATTTATACGAATTTTTACGTGAGATCGTACCCGTTGCCGAAAAGTCAAATATTAAGCTGGCAATACATCCTGATGATCCACCATATTCTATTCTGGGATTGCCAAGGGTTGTTAGTACGAGTGAGGATGTCAGAAAACTTCTGAATGTAGTGGATAGCCCGGCAAACGGATTGTGCTTTTGTACGGGATCTTTTGGAGTAAGGGAAGATAACAATCTGGTGGAAATGGCGGAAGAATTTGGTGATAAGATAAATTTCATTCATTTGAGAAGTACTACAAGGGATGAAGATGGTAATTTTTATGAAGCCGATCATCTTGATGGTGATGTAGACATGTATGGTGTGATGAAGGCACTACTCCAGGTGCAGCGCTCTAAAGATTTTATTATGCCGATGCGACCTGATCACGGACATCAAATGTTAGATGATTTAAATAAAAAAACTAATCCAGGGTATTCGGCTATTGGTCGTTTACGTGGGCTTGCCGAGTTACGTGGATTAATGCTGGGGATAAATGGTAATAAATAAGGGTCTTCAAAACTGAAGAAATTCTGTTTAAATAAGCGTGTATGTAGTTAACAGTTAACTGATTTTAGAAGAAATCAACTTCTGACAATTATTTAGGGAATTTATTCCATTGGTCACTCGTAAAAGAGTTTATTTTTGTGTTTATTTTGGGTAAATAAAATGCCACCATGAAAGCCATGGTGGCTATTTTTTTGATTTTACTAATAACTAATAACTTTCTTTAATATACCCCCAGCCCTGCCGTTGTTTGGTGACTATTTCAAGTATGCCATCGGGAACTGGTTCGATACCTGCCAACAGGTCTGCCTCTGTTTTATTGTATCTTTTCATAGTTTGTTCACACACTTTAAAAGATACATTCGGGTTCTTTGCCAGTGCTTCAATATCATTTGCTACACTTGATTTACCTTTAAGATACATATCGAGTGCTCCGCTGTATACTACAACTTCAAACTTTGCATCCGGGTATGCGTTAGACATACCTTTTACATGCCTGATAGTTTTTTCATGGATTTTTGTATCAGATCCGGTAACATCAAATACTATATTTATTGGATCATTTTGAGAAAATAGCAGGGACGTAATTAACAACCCTGCTATAAATAGAATTGATTTTTTCATTTCAAAATTGCTTTCATGAAATTATCCGACACTACTATCTATGTAGCCAATATTGTTTTCAGCCAGCCTACCTAACACCCATACTCCTGATGGAGCCAGATGTATACCAGGTAGTTTTCCATTTACAAAATCCGAATAAACATCTTCTGGCTTTAAACCCATTTTTTCAGCGATTTTTCCGCTATATACTTTGTAAGCCATATTGCAGACGCATACCATCGTTCCTTTTTCCATTAAGCCATTAATTCCTGCAAGTCCAGGTAAAGGAAATGCTCCGGGTTGAGGATCGATATATGGGTTTTTAACAGCAAAACTACCAGTAGTAGGGTCTTTATATCCCATTACTTCGCCTAGTTTATACTTTTCTATTACTTCATCTTTGAATGAAAAGATAATTCCGTGATGTCTTAAGACATTGATAACCCCAAGATCACCATTTGGTGTACCAGTTTCATCATTGGTCATGTAGTAAACGTTTGACCAAATAAAACCCCACCAGTTTGCTTGAGATACATCATATGCGATTGGATGCTGCATTTTACCTATATGTTTTAATCCTGCATCGAGATCGCCATAGCTTCCTTTAAAATCAAAACCCAAGGAATCTTTGATTTTAGCTTCTATCGGGCTGGTGATCATTGCCAGTCCGGCAGCCGTTCCGGCAGCTACGCTGCCAAGGAACTCTCTTCTTGAATGGTTGTGGTTTTTAATCATTATGGTATAGTTAAATTAAGTTGGTGTCACTTTGTTTTTTTAATCTGGTAAGTGTCCTGATAGTATTTCATAATAGGCTGAAATGGTCCGTATTTATGTTGTTCGGCTGGAAATGAATCTGTCCAGGGACCATATGGAGTTGATACCGGCTTGAGTTTTTTATCCGGAAAATCAGCTTCCTTATTCGCTTTCTCTGGCCGAGGTAATGAGTTTATATAAGCCGCTACATCATAGGCTTCTTCATCAGTTAATAGCGGGTTATCGTAATTAACTCCTAAAGGCATGTTGTATTTTATGAATTCTGCTGCGGTAATTACCCTATGCATTCCTGCACCATCATTATATGAATCGGGCCCTGCTAATGGAGGG
This sequence comes from Marinigracilibium pacificum, assembly GCF_012926615.1. Lineage (GTDB taxonomy): Bacteria > Bacteroidota > Bacteroidia > Cytophagales > Cyclobacteriaceae > Mangrovivirga > Mangrovivirga pacifica. Next base: position 374,869 of record NZ_JABBNU010000002.1, read on the forward strand.
TATAAATATTTAGTTGTTTTTGAACCTGCTATTTTCGTTCCAAGGCCATTGAATCCATGGCAAGGTGTACAGTGTACTTCGAATACTTTTTTACCGGCAATAGTATCTGCCTTTCTTATAGGGATATTTATATTTTTATATCCTTTATATAATTCCTGTACGTTATCGGGTACATTTTCGCTTAGCCAGTCAATGTATGCAATAATAGATTGCATTTCATGGCTGTTTTCTGGCATTGTACTTCCATTCATACTCCTTTCAAGGCAACCATTAATTCTTTCTGGCAAAGTGCCCATTTTGTTTTCTCTGCCTCGGAATTGTGGAAATCTGTTTGATACTCCAATAAATGATCCTGATCCAATTTTTTTACCCGATTCAAGGTGACAGTTCTTACAAGCTAGATTATTACCTGAGAATTGTTTTTCGGCAATAGCTCCAGGGCCAATAAATTCAGATGTGTTATTGATAATATCGTAACCAAGCTTTATCATTTCTCCTTTTTCGCCTTCTGGCAAATTCATCTCAACAGAATTTGGAGCCCATACTGAAGAAATCAAGTTGTTCTCTATGCTCTTTTGAGGTGGATTTATACTCACTATTATAGTAAATATGAATAGCAGGAAAGCACCAGAGAATAGCAAGAGTGCTACTTTAAGCAAAGTCGATATTTGCTTCAATCGATCTTGCATAGTTTGAATAATATAATTGTAAAGACTCTCTTAGCTTTCGCGTTTATTAATATAGCTTATTTTTTTTATAAACTCTAGTAAATGTTTTGATTTCAGAGACTTACAATATTGTGTTGGTGATTAGTTGTTTTATCACTTAAGTGTTTCGTCAAGCCATTTATAAAATTCTTTTTGCCATATTATACCGTTTTGTGCCGATAAAACCCAGTGGTTTTCTTCCGGAAAGTATAAAAGTTTACTTTTTATTCCTTGCAACTGTGCTGCCTGAAATGCCTCTAGGCCCTGACCAATTGGTACTCTGAAGTCTAATCCCCCCTGTATAATCAGCATTGGAGTATCCCAGGCAGATACATAATTAACCGGATTAAACTCATTGTAGGCTTTCTGAATTATAGGGTCATCTTTCTTCCAATATGGTCCACCATAGTCCCAATTTAGAAAGAAAAGTTCTTCCGTAGTGCCATACATACTTCTGGTATTAAAGATTCCATCATGGGCAATGAATGATTTGAATCTGTTTTCGTGTATCCCCGCCAGCATAAATACCGAGTATCCTCCGTAACTAGCTCCAACGCACCCTAATTTATCTTTATCTACATAGGGTTCCTTAGCTAAATCATCAATAGCTGAGAGATAATCCTGAATTGCCTGTCCTCCATGGTCTTTACTTATTTGCTCGTTCCATTTAACTCCGTAACCAGGCATTCCTCTTCTATTAGGAGCAACAACTATATATCCATTAGCTGCCATTAGCTGAAAATTCCATCTGTAAGAATAAAATTGAGTTAATGCTGATTGAGGTCCTCCCTGACAATACAATAGTGTTGGGTACTTTTTATTCTTATCGAATCCAGGTGGGTAGATTACCCATACAAGCATTTCTTTCCCATCTGTTGTTTTCACATATCGTTTTTCAACTTTACTTTCAGAGATGTTTTCATATAAGTCGTCATTGACATGTGTTAATTGGGAAAGGTCTCCTGATTTTAAATCAATAGTATAGAGTTCTGAAGCCCTGTTAAAAGAAGTTCTGGAAACTACCAGAGTATTGTTAGTTTGCCCAACTATACCTGATATATTAAAGTCTCCATTAGTGATTTGTTTGATTGAAGGCAGCTTTCGGGATAATCCTATATTATCAACGCTAAACAATTGAGTAGTACCTTCAACCGGTGCAATGAAATATATTCTTTTTCCGTCTTCAGCCCAATGAAATGAATTGACAGTCCCATCCCATTGGCTGGTCAAGTTTATCGGACCTGCTTTGGTTTGTACGATAATATCATTTTTGTCTGACTCGTACCCGTCACGTATCATTTGTAACCATGCTAAAGCCCCTGTTGAAGAATACTGAGGAGAGGTATCATATCCTTTATTATTTTCGGTAAGGTTTATTGTTTTGCCAGTATTTATATCATATTCATATATATCTGTATTGGTACTTACCGCATAGTCAGTTCCATAACTTTTTTTGGTGACATACAGTACTTTGGATCCATCCGGACTCCAGATATAATCTTCGGAACCACCAAAGGGTTTAGTAGGACAATCATATGGTAATCCTTCAAGCAAATCAATTGATTCACCTTCATTATTAACATTTGTAAGAAAAATATGGTCGAATTCACCGTCCTCCCATTGATCCCAATGTCTGTAATTTAAAGTTTCATAGATATAGACATTTGACTTGTCAAGTTCAGGGTAATAATCTTTACCTGTTACCTTTTTAACTTTTACAGATTTAACTTCTATTCTATATTGATTATCGGGTGAGACTGATTTATCTGAGAGGTAATCATTGGTGTTTTTTATTTCTTCTGGCGAGCCTCCGGCTAATGGTATCCTAAAATATTTTCTGCCGGAAGAATTGTCATCAATTGAATAGTGACTCACAGCGAAAATTACATTTTCATTTGAAATTCCCATTCCGGATACCCGGCCAAGAGTCCATAATTTTTCCGGGGAAAGCGGATTTTGACCAAAACCTGAAACGAAGGTTAGGCACAATAAACAGATTATTGATAGATGTCTCATTATATTGGGTGGTATATTTATAGAAATATAATAAATAAAATGAAATAAGCCCCAATTGATGAATCATCGCGAGGGGCTTATTTCATTTATAAATAATGAGAAGCACATGTTTGTTAAATTCAAAAATGTGCAAATGTTTTTAACCAATTTAATTGGTTTTTATAAGCTCATGAGCCATGGCTCCAATACCCATTTCAGGATATTCTCCAGCAAGATCATATAGACGAATTGTGTCACCAGAAATCTCATAATGATAAATTAATTCGTTATCTCTGTTAACATTATCACTGATGAATATTGCATCAAATTCAAGTTCTTCGCTGAAGTTGTCAAGGATGGAAAAATATTTTTTATCTTCAAAACCGGTAATAGAACCATTTGCAGAAAATGAATATTTTTTTCCACTTTCGGAGATATAATTTCCTTCAAATAAAACTCCTCTTATCGCACTTTCACGATCAGTTGTCTTTCTATAATAAGCTTTGTTTCCATTTGCATATTCATAGATCAAACTCCCCGGTCTATTGATGATTATTTTTATTGAAGGAGAGTCTAATGAAATGAAAGAACTGTCTTCATAATTCCACCTGATAGGTTTGTCAGTTGTCTGAGTTCCGGTGTTAAATGGTATAACCCAGGCATCACCAGTTTTTAAATCTTCTCCTTTCAGGTTGAAACCTAAAAGTGATGATTTATAATCTTTATTTAAATATACAGAAGCAGAATCTTCAATTTTCTTTAAGTAATAGCTACTTATCCAGGTACCTGAAAATAGATCGGCTATTGAATCAGAAGGTCTTGACGTATCAATTTCCGGTTTAGTGACCACAACTGAAGAGACTGTGTCTTCAGCTATTTCATCTTGACTTGAGTCAGATGAATTACATGCAGCACATATAAATATAAAAAATATGATTTTTGGAAAATGCTTCATTTTGGTTGCTATTAAAAAATAATTATTTGGCAATATAATAAAATTGTTAGTTAGGAATCAAATCAATTATGTCCTCATCGATTTAAATGATTATTGTTAAATAAGTAAAATAGATATTTGAAAATAGTGAATTAATGATCCTTTTTATATTTTGTGTTTCAATACAAATAGCTTCAATTAAATGACATTTAGAGATATTGATTTTAGTCTTTCTACCAAGGGGAAGGTTTTTGCTATTTTGGGAACAGGACTTTACATGATCTTGTTTCTACTCTTTTTTCAGCCATTTGGTGTCAATAATTATGATCCGAGTGAATCAATATCTGACGAATTAGTACTTGGAGTAACTATTATGGTAGGAGCAGCTACACTGGTTATATTATTGGTAACTCAAATCTTGTATGATCGACTAATTTTAAAGTATTCAGGTAAAGGATTTATCTATTGGATGCTCATTTCTTTAATGGTTATATGTACGGTAACGTTTTTGACCTATAACTGGCTTGGAGGGTGGCATGACTGGCGATTTTCAAGCTACATTGAATTTATAGTCAATATTGGAGCTACGCTGATAATACCTTTTTTTGTAATTTTTGTTTTTTTATATCAACGTTCATTGAATGCCAGCCTTGAACTGGCTTACAAATATCAGGGGAAGACAAATAACTCATTGGTAACCCTAAAATCTGACAATGGTAAGGAGACACTTTCATTGAATCATGATAGCATACTTTTAATTGAATCAGAGGATAACTATGTTGGAATTCATTGTGTCGAAGATGGTAATGTGAAGAAACATTTATTACGAAGGACACTTAAAAGTATAGAAAACGAAAGGGTTAGCGATACCCTAATCAGGTGCCATAGATCTTATATAATTAACCTAGCCCATTTGAATCAGATCAATGGTAATAGAAATAAAATGATTGTCAAGATCAATAATATTGACAGGCCTGTGCCTGTTTCCAGAAAGTATATTGATGAAATATATGAGTTAGCAGGAAAATAATCGTTACCGTTTATCCCTCAACAAAAGATTTTATCCCATAGAAAGTGATTTTTGAGCGATTGAATGTTGTTTTCTGGAATATTGCTGAAAACAAAACAATCAAACACCATGAAAAATTTAATCGCATACCGAAAAACAGATTTATGGAAAAATATCCTGATGTTTCTCTTTTCTTTAACTTTTATGATTGTATGGTTACCATTTATCAGGTCAATATTTGATGGCGAAAGCTATGTCTGGGGAACTGAATATTTTGGCTTTTGGTTAAGGGGAGAAGGAGTGACACCTGAATTCTTATTTTTAATTATTCAATTAGTTTTTTACGTGGGACTATTTTATAGCATGTATTGGGTGAAGAACCGGAATATTTTTTATTCCCTGCTTGTTGTTTGGTGGGTAAACTTTTTTGGAAACTTGTTATTTGATATTTTAAAGAATGGGGATACCGTATTTCACGGAGATACATTAAATGTTCATGTTTCCATCTCAGCAATTGTAATTCCTCTTTCTGTGATTGCCTTATTTGTGATATTCATGGCAATTAAGAGTGATATGAATGCTATTGAGAAACATATAGAATGGAAAAGCAAGAATAGTATTTTACTGGCCATTATCCTGGGGCCGCTGGTGGTTCAGGCAGTATTGTTAGCTACGGGAGAACCACATGGTGTCACTGATCAGATAGGAGTGATACTGGCTTTGATTCAATGTTTCACCATTCCATTTATTTACAGACCCTATCAGAATTCTGAGGTTAAATCCCCGGTAATGAACTAAATACTGATGCACCTTTGGTTAGCCAAGGGTGCTTTATTACCAACTCCACCCGAATGATGTTTGCCAGACATAATCCGTATTAACCCCGCCTTCAATAGGTTCAGAGTCATAATTTAATGTCAAACCTGTTTTAATATAAAAGTCTAACGGGAGATCATATTTTAAATCAAGCCTATGGTCAACACGAACCCTTCCCGATTCAGTCAGACTTGGATAAACTACCACATTGGCCAATAATGATAAATCTCCAATGTCGTATACATTAACCTCAGAGCCAATCCAGGCTTCTGTACTTTTTCTATCATTGTTCTCACCCTGATAATTCTCATTGTTCCAGGAAACTCCTCCTTGTAAACCCCAGTATAGTCTGTTAGTCCTGACAAGGAATTTACCAGCACCAATTCTAGTGTTAGTACGTAGGTCTAGCAACTGATCAGAACTGGATAAGAAATCTACCTGAGCCATTACAAACCATTCATGAGGTAAAATATATCTGAACGCAACATTTCCATCTGTCCGGTCAATATCTTCAGAGTCGTCCTGTTTCGAACTTAAAGTATTGAAATTCATATCCAGTGACCATCGTTCAGCCATATACCCTGCACGGCTTCGTAATGTAAACTGTCTTTGTGTCCTTGCCCTGGTTAATGTATAACCTAAATCAATTCCTGCATACAACCTGTCCAGAAATCCTTTATCAAGGGGTTTTAAATTAACTATTTCCCTGCGTTCAACAATATGTGAGGTGCCGTTATCTTCAATGATTTCAAATTGTCCGTTTTTTGTTTTCAAGGTTCCATAATACCTGTCACCATCTACAGTTACCATTGTGAGTAACGATTCCGTGTATATTTCTTTGATGTCTTCCCACATTATAGTGAAATCATTGTCGCTATAATCTGTTTCTATAGTTAATACACCTTTGTTCATGGACTGTATTTCACCTACGATTATATTACCATTGTTAAATAATAATGAATCCTGAGTGAATCCCTGAAAAATGCACAACATAGAAAGACAAGTCAATATGATTAGTTTTCTCATATGAAATATTGGTTTTGGTAGTGAATTGTCAGGTTTATAACCTTCTTATATTATTAATTTAATGAAATTTCTTCAAATAAGTGCATGACATTTATTAGTAATCAGGTTATCTTTTTGATATTTTATTTAGTGAAACGTGACGTTGACGGGAAGATTTAAATCTTGAGATACCCTCATGTCTTTTTATTTTATGCTTTAGGCTAACTCCTGAATTAACTCTTTTTCTCCATCTTTTAAAGCTTGATTCCTTTAACTCGATTCTCATAAGGTTGATGACATCCTTTTCAGTAAGGCCAAATTGATATTCAATTGCCTCAAAGGGTGTTCTATCTTCCCAAGCCATTTCAATTATTCTGTTTTTATCACGTTCATTTAATTGTGTCATTTTGGTATAACAGCAGAATAAATAAATTGTTATAATTAAAAAGGGAAGGCAATTTTGCCTTCCCTTAGGATCAAACTAACAACTAATTAAGCTTAATGATGGAGTTCTAACTCCTTTTTATTTTTGTTCAGATTTTTAAGTAATTCGTCAGCTTCACTTTCCATATCTTCAATTGGCGTATCATCGATTTCAATTACTTTTTTCTTGTTCATTCCGAATTTCTCCAATAATCTGTCAAACAGATAGTAAATCAATGGTACCACAACTAAAGTCAGGAACATCGAACTAATCAATCCTCCGATTAGTACCCAACCCAGTGAGTTTTTCCATTCAGCACCCGGTCCTGATGCTAAAGCAATAGGCATCATACCAATTACCATCGCAATTGTAGTCATCAAAATTGGTCTGAAACGGGTTTTAGTTGCCTGTAACAGTGAATCTTTAACTGGAATGCCTTTTTCTTTCAATTGGTTTGTAAAGTCGACTACCAGAATTGCGTTTTTAGCAACCAATCCGATAAGCATGATGATACCCAGAATTGAGAATATACTCAGGTTTTGTTTTGCCAGTGCCAAAGCAAATAATGCTCCGATTATCGCTAATGGAATAGAGAACATGATTACCAATGGATATACATAACTATCATAAAGTGCGACCATGATCAGGTAGATAAAGAATAATGATGATAGCAAGGCCAGTCCTAAAGTACCAAATGCTTCTGACTGGTTTTCAAGGTTACCTCCAAAACGGTAACTAACACCTTCGCCCATATCAAGTGCATCAAGCTTAGCAGTTAATTCCTGCCCGATTATACCTTCTGATCGACCAAGTACCTGTGAAGCTACTGTTACTGCTGCAATTCTGTTTTCCCTGTCCAGTCTTGTCGGACCAGTAGTTTCTTCTATATCTGCGAATTGCGACAGACGAATGATTTCACCTTTGTTATTTATGAAAGTCAGGTTTGCAATGTCACTCTGGTCTTGTCTGTCAAATGCATCAAGTCTTACATTAATGTCATACTCATACTCACCATCTTTATATCTAGAGTCATCGTTACCATTAAATGCAACTCGTAGTCCACCACCAACTTGATCAAGAGAAAGACCTAATCGAGCCATTTTATCACGATCAAGCTTAACGTTTATTTCCGGCTTACCTGACTCCACACTTGATGTTATATCTGCTGTACCTTCAACTGAAGCTATGATATTTTCAACTTTTTTAGAGATCGAAAGAAGGCTATCAAGATTTGGTCCGGTCAATACTACCTGAATCGGTGCATCCTGAGCCGAACCCATAATTGAAATTGGTACAGTTTTAAATTCAACACCACTTACTGTCTCTTCAAGACTTGCTTTGAATTTTCTGGCAAAAAGATTAGTTGAATAATCACGCTTTTCCTTATCTACCAACTTAACATTTATTTCAGCTGCATTGGCTTTATCCTGAGTTCCTAAAAACGGATCAGTTAACTGACCAATAGTCGTGAAGTATGTTGTTACATCAGGGTTTTGATCCAGGATGCTTTCTACTTGTTGAGTAGCAAAGTTTGTCTGTTCGATAGTAGCATCATCCGGAAGTTCCATTCTAATAAGAAATTCACCACGGTCACCACTAGTAACGAACTCACTACCAATGAATCCCATCGGAAGTAAAGCAACAGAAGCAAAGAACAAAACAATAACTATAAAGAAAGTAACAATTTTATGATTGAAACTCCATTTCAGAATACCAGTTACACCTTCACTAAATCTATCAATCAACTTTTCAAATCCTAATATGAATCGACCAATAAATGTTTTATCAGACAGGTGTTCAAGTTTTGAAAATCTGGATGATAGTAATGGAATCAATGTAAATGCAACCAGCATACTCAATAGGGTAGAGATAGCAACTACAACAGCAAATTGTCTAACGATATCTGCTACTAGTCCGGTAGAAAGTGCTAATGGTACGAATACCACAACAATTACAAGGGTAATCGAAGTTACGGTAGCTCCTATCTCACGGATACCATCATAAGATGCCTGAATTCGGTTTTTACCCATCTCCATGTGACGATAGATGTTTTCAATAACCACAATGGCATCATCCACCAGGATACCTACAACCAGTGATAATCCAAGAAGAGTCATCAAGTTAAGTGTGTAACCTAATAGGAACATGAAAGTGAATGTTGCTATGATCGATGTTGGTACAGCAATCATTACAATGATAGCGTTTCTGATACTATGAAGGAATAGTAACATTACAACCGCAACAAGAACAATTGCAATTGCAAGGTCATGAATAACTGCATCAGCAGCATCAAGAGTAAACAATGATGAGTCCTGAGCCATTTCAAATTTTAATCCGTAATCAGCATATTCGTTTTCAAGCTGATCCATGGCAGCAGTAGTTAGTGCACTTACTTCTACAGCATTTGCATCAGATTGCTTTTGAATTGCCAGCATAATTGACTCACTGGCATCGATGCGGCTTATCTTTTCTACTTCTTTCTTGGTATCCTGAACTTCAGCAATGTCTTTGAGTCTTACACTACTACCATTTGATGCTTGCGAAATTATCAGGTTTTCGATTTGATCCAGAGAAGAGTATTTTCCTGAAAGTCTAATTGATACCTGACCTTGATTACTTTTAATTTTACCAGCTGGAATATCCATGTTTGAGCTGGCAATTTTTTGATTGACTTGTAAAATGGAAAGGTTATAAGATTCCATTTTGTCTTTGTCAATATTAATTCTGATTTCACGTTCTTCACCACCTGTAAGTTCAATGTTGGCTACACCTTGAATCCTGGATAATGATGGCTGAATTTTGTTAGTGATAAGATCGTAGAATTCTGTGGATGATAGGTTTGACCTGGCACCTGCATACATAATTGGCCTGTCACTTAGATTGAATTTAGCCAATGATGGAGGATCTACTGCATCGGGTAATTCTCCTAGAATAGCATCAATTTTTCTTTGAGCATCCTGAAGACCTTTGTCGGCATCAGCATCAATGACAAGCTCGATAATTACTACCGATACATTTTCCATTGAGAAAGATCTGATCCTGTCCAGTCCTTCAAGTGATGCAACGGCATCTTCAATTTCTTTGGTAACCGAGGTTTCAACCTCGTCAGGAGAGGCTCCCGGATAAACTGTGGTTACAGTTACTACAGGCGAAGAAATATCCGGAAGTAGTTCATAACCTAATTGCATATATGATCCGATACCAAATGTCAGGAGTAGTGAAAAAACTACGGTAACAATGGTAGATCGTTTTATGGATATCTTAGTTATTTGCATAATATCTAATTATGATTTTGATTAAAGAGCAGATACTTTGGTGCCGTTTTTAAGGTTTATTTGTCCACTTAAAACAACCTCTTCGCTTGAACTTAATCCGTCGATAACTTCTACTTTATTGTCAAAGATTTGACCGATAACTATGTTTTTCTGATAAGCAGCGCCATTTTCCACTATGAAAACTGCCGGCTCTTTTAAACTCCCTACGATAGCCTTTCTATCAATAACAACAGATTTTTTTGGTTGGAATTCGAAGTTTGCTTTTGCATACATACCTGCTTTTAGAGGTAGCTCATTATTATTGTTTAACACCTCAATTTCAACTTCGTATTTTAGAGTTTTGTCTGCTTTTTGAGCGATGGTTTTTACCTTTCCATTGAAAGTTTTTCCCGGGTGTACATCTGCTGAAAGAACTACTTCTTGACCCTCTCTTACTTCAAGAATATGGCTTTCAGGAACATTAACAATCAACTTAAGTCTTGATACATCTACAATGTCATATAGTTTTTTTCCAGGAGTAAGGAACGATCCAACCTCTACAGCATCATCATGAATAATTCCTGAAATAGGACTTTTTACATATGTTTCATTCAGACGCTTACGAATTGCTTTATAATTTGCTTCAGCCTTTTTCAATCCAAGCTTTGCATCTTCAAGGTCACGTTGAGTGATAGCATCTTCCTCGATCAGGTTTTCAAATCGGGCAACATCCTTTTTCATTTTCTCAAATTGAGCTTCCGCAGCTAATAATTCAGCCTGGAAAAGTTCGTTGTCAACCTGAAGTAATAAATCGCCTTTAGAAACTCTGTCTCCCTTTTCTTTAACAAGTCGTAAAACCTGTCCTTGAGTCTCACTTAGAAGAGCTAATTCTCTTATTGGTTCCAATGTTCCATTAAGGCTCATTTTGCCATTGATTTCCTCTTCTTTTAGTTTAGTGATCTTAACAGGAATAGATTCACTCTTTACCTGTAATGAGGCTATTTCTGCTTCTTTTTCTTCCTTATTGCTAGCTAAAGTATAAGCTACCAGTCCGATTGAGGCAATTACAGCTATTATTGTTATTATTTTTTTCATAATTAAATGATACTTAGAGTCTATTATTGATTAAGAGTGTTAAGGTTTCCGTTTGCTTTTATCAGTTCAAGTTCAGCAAGCTTTACATTGATGAGTCCAGTGTTATAACCTGTTTGAGCTTCACGCAAGGCTGTTTCTGCATCAAGTAGGTCGATTAGCTGAATCACACCTTCTTTGTACAGGCTGTTTTGTTGATCATAAACTTTTTCAGCCAATAGCATATTTTCATGTTGAGCTTCAAGGTTTTCAAGACTGTTTTTTAAAGTTGACTGGGCAGTTTCCTGTTCCAGGGAAATGTATGTCTTTGTTTTAGACATGTTTTCATCAATGATTGATTGATTAACTTTTGCCTGTGCTGAGCGATATTTTTTCTGGAATCCATCAAATATTGGTATGTCAAGTCTGATTCCGATCATTGCTGCATCAAACCATTCGTTATTGAATAATTCACCAAGTTCATTTTGCTGGCCAACATAGTTATAGCCACCATATAGACTCAAACTTGGATAATAACCTGCTTTGATGTTCTTATCATTTAGTGTATTTAATTCTTTTTGCTTTTCAAGAAGTTTTATTTCAGTTCTTGTATTTGAATTAATCGCCTGTAATGATGATACCATTTGCTCATCGAAAGAACCAATTGATTTGTTATCAAGAGTGATGCTATCTTCCGTAGTCATACCCATTGAGTATTTTAACAGGTTCTTTTGTTGCTCAAGTTGTGTAACAAGGTTACTCTTTTGAGTTTGAAGATTAGTTTTGGATACCTTTACCCTGTTTAAATCTACCTGCCTAACAAGATCATTATTGGCTCTTACTTCCATGATTTTTAGCAATTGAGTAAGCCTTTCAAGGTTTTGATCAACTACTTTTAATTGTTCCTGAATGTAAAGCGTGCGATAGTAATTTGCTGACACATGGTAGATTACTGATTCTTCAGTTTTAATCTTGTTTAATGCGTAGTACTCTTTTGAAGTTCTCGCTGCTTCCAGACCAATCAAATAAGATTTATTAAATATTAATTGATTAAACTGAACTCCGGCAGTTGCTACATATTGAACACCAAACTGTACAGGTACAGTACCACCCGGTTCACCAATTAATTCACCCGGTAAAATCTGGGTAGGCAATTTTAAATTGTCTTCAAGCTTAGCATAAGCATTGACCTGAGGTAAACCAGTGCTGCGGATTTCCTTAATTTGATTTTCGGCATTCTCCATTTCATAATCAGCAATTCTCATGTCCTGACTATGGCTAAGAGCATATTCAATACTCTCTTTTAATGTGAATACCTTTTCCGACTCCGTCTGTGCCATAATTTCATCCCCCGATGAAAAAATGAACATCAAAATAAAAATGGGAGTAAAAGATAATTTTAATCTTTTCATTGTATTTGTTCTTGTTGTTCGGTAAATTCTATTTAGTACAGTTAGTTCTGTATTTAAAGAACTAAACGAGGCAAAAAAATATTGGTTTAACTATTTTTTAATTTCCATTCAGCATGGGCTTTAGTAATCTTGTCATTCATAAATTCAAAGAATTCAATAGCTGTTTTCAGATTATGACAGAATACACCTTCTTTATTTGATTTCTGGTCGTAAACTTCTTTTAACACCCTGGTTAATTCTTTTCTGGTATCGATTTCTTCAAGAATCATGTCATGAACCATAATTGGTTTAATTCTGAAATACCTTTTACGATCACCTGTTTTGGTAATGTATTCTACTTTGCCATTATTGATCAGGTTATTCAAGGCTGAACTTGTGGCACTTTTACTTAGATTCAAAACATCACGTATTTGATCAAATGTTAATTCACCTTCATCATTAAGTGCCAGAACACCTAATACTCTGGCAAGCGCAGGCTGCCAGCCTTTCTTTTCAAGAAATACACCAAACATTTCGAGTACTTCTTTCTGTTGTTCTGTTAATATGATTTTTTTGTCTTCCATTCTATTATCAAATACGGAACAAATGTATAAAGGTTTTTTTAGTTCTGCAAATACAGAACTAAAAAAAATATCTCTTTATACTGTTTAGATTATTTTAATTAATTATTATTCCTTGGTAAAGAATGCTTTATATACTAATCCTGCAGTAAATGCCCCGGCAATTGGTACAATAATAAATAACCAAAGCTGTGCAATAGCCCAGTCACCGACAAAAATAGCCTGACTGATGCTTCTAGCCGGGTTGACCGAAGTATTCGTTACTGGTATACTGATAAGATGTATTAAAGTTAAGCATAGACCAATCGCAATTCCGGCAAATCCGGCGGGAGCTCTTTCATCAGTTGCTCCGATAATCACCATGAGGAACATAAAAGTCATTACAAATTCGCAAACCAGGGCAGCGATCATGCTATATCCGCCAGGAGAATGTTCACCATAGCCATTTGCTGCAAATGATCCGATTTCTGAACCATTGCCCGTAGCAATTAAGTAAAGAATCACAGCGGCCATGATAGCTCCAAGAATTTGTGAAGCCACATATCCCAAGATATTACCTGCTTCAAATCTACCTGCAGACCATAGGCCAACGGTAACTGCCGGGTTAAGATGGGCACCGGATATATGGCCTAATCCATAAGCAATTGTCAATACGGTAAGACCGAAAGCAAAGGATACTCCTAAAAGGCCAATGCCTACTTCAGGAAAAGACGAGGCAAGGACAGCGCTTCCGCAACCTCCAAGTACCAACCAGAATGTTCCGAAAAATTCTGCAACAAATTTTTTCATTGTTCAGCTGTATTAAATGAAAGATTATTAAAATAAAGTTGATTGTCTATTTAATATAGTGATATAAATCGAATTAACGTACTGTTTATCAGCTTTTTGATCAGCTTTAAAACTTATAATTGGTACCCAGGAATGCTCCAAGATACCTGTAGGTTAAATTTGTTTGACCCGTACCTATAGATTTTGGTTGTTCTCCTTTTCCTAAAGAATAAAATAATCCCAGGTTAGAGGTAAAGTTTTCTGATTTTAATTTAAAACCGGTTACTATCGATATGTAGTCCGGATCTTTATAATTTTCTTCAGAGAGTTTTATGGAGGGAGTATATGACCCACCCGCATAAATTGAAATATTTTTATTCATGATGTATTCACCACCACTGCTCAATCGATAACTGCTCCTAAGTTCTTCTATATCATCGAGTTCCCCTGATGGATAAATATCATATTTCATTTTAAAGTTATAACTAAGATCGGTAGCTATTTTCCACTTTTCTCCTGGTTTGAATACTGCCCCTATTCTTATTTCAGCAGGTGAATTGAATTTTGTGTCAACTTTGGTCAGGTTTGTTTCTTCAATTTCGATTGCATTGATCAAATCGTTTGAATATCTGAATTCATAAAAATCACCAGTTCCAAACAGGTAGAGTGATGGTGTTGAAAGTTTTAACCCAAGATCAACTTTGTCTCCTTTGCGATGAATACCTGCAAATAGTACTAAATTAAATGGGTTAACTGTACTTCTATTAGAAAGTTGAGTAAGAGTTCCTGGTCTTTCTATGATCTGACTTTTTGCATCAGATATGGTGTTAAAGGTAAACACTTGAAGATATATAGTTGCTCCCCATGACCAGTGCTCATTGATCTTTCTTGCTCCGGATAATCCGATAAGAAAAAGGTTTTCTTTATAGTTTTCAATAAAATTAAGATCAAGTGTTTCTTGTTGTGTAGAAACCTGCCAGTTTATTTGTCCATTATATCTAAAGTCCATCGGGATTAGGGCTGAAAAGGCAAGTTTCCAGTCTTTGACACTTTTCACCATTATTATACTTGTTGGAATAGACTGGTAGCCCGTCGCATTAAAATCGAGATTCTGATTATTAATTGTTGCGATTGGTTCAACAGAAAAATCATATCTCAGATATGCTGTTCCGGAAAGTGAAAAAGAAGTTCCCTTAAGCATGGTGAGAGCAGCAGGATTATAAAATACTGCTCCTGTCGAAGCTAGTCCTCCAGTCCCTGTGTTTGCCATCATAGGTTCCAAATCTCCTAATGGTAGAATATTAGGGCTATAAGCAGTTTGGGATCTGGAAGGCAAAAACCAGAAAAATATCAAAACAGTTAAAAGGGCCTTAATATGCATATTATTAATTGGTTGACGGAGATGAAGGCGTGGAAACATTCTTTGTAAAAAAGGCAACAATAGCTGAAGTGATTGCTCCGACAACAATTGCAAAAATGAAGCTTTGTATGATGTAGCTGTTTAAATTGAAATAACTCTCAGCCTCTTCAAGTGTGACATTTCCGGAGGAAACTGAATATTCAATCGCATTTTTAAAATAATCAGGTGTGATTAGTTTATGGGTGATAAATTGTGATACCGGACTTAGAATTGCTACTATGATACTTATAATTAATCCTGAAATGAAGCCTTGTTTATAGGTCATTTTACCATTGTAGAAAGTTCTTCTTTTATCTAGTAGTGCCATTGTGTAAATCACAAAAGCAATTATTGCAAAGAGGTTGGTGTAAATCGGATGCTTGTCAATGTGAGTACTGTGCAGTCCTGTTATTTTCTCAATATATGTCCAAACTATAAGGGCAACAGTGAAAATTAAAGCCCATTTTATTTCTATTGAATATTTTTTCATGGTAAAAGATTATCGTAGAGTGTTATTTAATTTACTGCTGATAATCAAATTGTTCAAGTGTTTAGACTTATATATAAAAAAATAAGCGGTCCCTTAAAAAAGGATACCGCCATATTTACATGCAGTTTCTTATATATTTACAGGTTCATTGAACCTAATTTTCCACTCTGAAAGTCCATTATTGCCTGATTAATTTCTTCTGCAGTATTCATTACAAACGGACCGTGGGCGAATATAGGCTCATTGAATGGTTTTCCAAAACAAAATATTAATATACTTTCTTCTAAAGCTTCAAAAATTATTTCATCCCCTTCCTGAGTCAGTTCTATTAGTTGATGAGTTGAAACTTCCTGGTTGTTTATTTCAATCTTGCCATTGATCACATAAAGCAGTACCTGAGAGCCTTCAGACATGGATTTTTGAAAATTACCACCTGCTTTTAATGTTATTGTTGAAGTGAAGAGATTTGTGAGTGATTTAACAGGACCCTCAACATTATTGAATTCTCCTGAAACCATCTGAACCTCTCCAAGTCCGTCTTCTGTTTTAACAATTGGTATTTTTTCTTTTTGAAGACCAATATATTTTGGTTCAGTCATTTTTAAATGAGAAGGCAAATTGAACCAAAGCTGGATAACTTCTTCCTTACCTCCATTCTTTTTGAAATCATCAGACGAAACTTCGGCATGAATAAGTCCGCTACCAGCAGTCATCCACTGTATACCTCCCTTTGTTATGACGCTTTCGCCGGTTACTGAGTCTTTGTGAGTAATGTCACCATGAAGAACGAAGGTCAATGTTTCAAAGCCACGATGGGGATGGGGACCAAATGGTAAACCGTTGTTATTCGGGCCATATTCTTGTGGGCCATGATGATTTAGAAATAAAAACGGATC
The DNA here is from genome assembly GCF_012926615.1 of Marinigracilibium pacificum. GTDB lineage: Bacteria > Bacteroidota > Bacteroidia > Cytophagales > Cyclobacteriaceae > Mangrovivirga > Mangrovivirga pacifica. Next base: position 391,609 of record NZ_JABBNU010000002.1, read on the forward strand.
CAGGTTATTTATGGATTGAGTAGGCATTGCTCTCCATGTTTTTAAATCAGCAATTGGGTCGTAAACTGCGTTATGGATAGCTCTGATTTCTTTTTTCATGATAAATATTGTTTAAACAAATAAACGGAAGGAGATAAATAATGTTTAAATCAATCAAGGTGTAGTTTAGTGTTTTTATTTCTCAGATCTACTCCACCCTGAACAATTGAGTTCATATTAGCAAGGTAGAAGGTCCAGCCTGTCTTACAGTCTACATGAAAATTCACTTCTGTTTCAGAAACAGGAGGGATGTTATCTTGAGTTAAAGTTACTATAGTAGTGCTTTCTTCAATTCCAATTGTAACAGTTACAATTCCGGCTTTTCCGAAGGTAAATCTCATGTGATTTTTTCCATTCAGCTCAAGGATTTCGCCATGTTCAACAACCGTGTCCGGGTATCCGTGCCATAACCACTTATAGGTATCACCAACCTGAATATCTTCATGAGGATCTCGTTTTTCTCCATTGGAGCTTGTGAATTCCGCAAGCCTTAGAAACCATTTTTCAAGCCCTGCTTGTGATGTCCAAAGTTCATAGACTTTATGAACACTAGCCTGAACAACAGATTTTACTGTGAAATGGCTGTAATCGAATTGTTTTTTATTTGACATGATGGTAAGAGTGAAAGTTATATCTTGATTTATAGTAAGATACATTAGGTAATTACTAAAATCCAGATAATTTAGATTCGTTTATCCTAGATGGTTTTACAGAAATCAAGTTATAAGGAAAAATCAAACTCAGTCATTTTTTCTGATAACTTCCATAATCTGTTGGCCTTATATTTATCTTTTGAGTTTGAATTTGAGTCAACTAAAACTGGTTTTCCACTATATTCACGAAAACCTCCGGGGCCATAATATTCCCCACCTGTAGCATGGGGATCCAAAGCAGCCCTTACGGTTGGTTCTGCTCCTTGTCTGGGATTATTAAATATTAAAGGACCAATTCCTTTAAATATAGTTTGAGCAAATTCAGGTAAATATCTTCCAAGATTAGTAGTAGATATTCCCGGATGTGCCGCAAGGGAAATAGTATTTTTATTTGAAAGCTCTGATAATCTACGTTGAAGTTCATATGCAAACATTAAACACGCAAGCTTGCTTTGCCCATATGCTTTTCTTTTGTCATAACCCCTTTGAAAATTAATATCATCAAAATATACATCTCCCCATCGGTGAGCCAGACTGCTAAGAGTGATTATTCTTGAATTTTCAGTTTTTAAGATTTTATCAATTAATAATCCTGTAAGTAGGAAATGAGCCAGATAGTTAACCCCAAATTGAAGTTCAAATCCTTGTTTTGTAGTTTGATAGGGAGGAAACATAACTCCTGCATTGTTTATTAGAAGATCAAGCCTGTCATATTTAGAATTAAATTCTGAAGAAAACTTTTTTACAGAATTGAGATCTGAAAGATCAAGGTGGATAATATCAATAAGTGCTGATTTGTGGTTGTTTTGAAGTTCAGACCTAGCCATTGTAGCTTTGTCAAGATCACGACAGGCCATTATTACGGTGAGGTTTTTTTCTAGTAGAAAGCTACAGGTTTCAAATCCAAGTCCAACATTTGCACCTGTAACTATTGCTACTTTTCCAGTTTGATCCGGTATTTTTTCAAATATGTATCCTTCCATTTGATGATTTTGAGATGATCTATCTTAAAATACAAAATTGTGGCTGGCAAAAAAAAACGGTTAGCTAATTTTATAGCTAACCGTCAGGAATACATAGATCGTATTATTTATAATTTTTCAAATCTCAATGATTCATTACTATCGTTTTCAATTCCAAGATCAAACCTATTTTGATTTTCATAAAGGATGTCCCACACCAAAGTCAAGTTATCAAATTCGTTTTCCTGGTTAAATTTAATTTCAAGATCTAATTCGTCTAGTTTGTCGTCGTCACCATCACTTGGGTTAGTAATAAGATTCCAGGATCCTGAAAATGCATTTAAACCATTTGATGCCATAATTGAGCCATCAGGATTAAACATAAAGAAATAACCATTATAATTTGCAGTGGCAATATTTCCTGAGTCCTTGAATTCAGTGATTTTCCAATTACCAACAGTCATTTTTCTAATAAACTGATCTGCAGGTGAAGGATTATTGTCTTTGTTACCACATGATACCATTATTGCATATAAGGCAATCAATGAAATGGCAAATAGCTGTTTAAAAAAATTCATCGCTCCAATTTAACTTTTCTTTTTAGTAGATATATTCAGCGGAAAATACAATGGACAGAATCCTGTGAAACCGGTTATTAAAAAAATAACAGAAAGAGAAAACAATACCGGACGTATTGAATCACCAACTATATCGGTATAATACAAGATGCCTAAGCCGACCGCCAGAATAATCCTGATAGTACGGTCCAAATTTCCCATATTTTTTTTCATTTTCGTACCATTAACTCGTAATTGTTTGAATTATTATTACCAGTGAATAAATAATCGCAAAACATAATAAACAGACGAGAATAAGTTTTATAGCTTTTTTTCTTACCAACAATTTCATTGGATGAGATAGGTTTGATATTGAAAAAATCTATTTCTTCCTTTAAATACTTAATAATTAATAAAAATCTTACAAAATACACGGCTCTGAATGTAGGAAGAATAGAATTCCCCGTTGCTGATTTTTAACAGCAACGGGTAAATTCATGCTCCCGAATTTTACTATTAACTTTTAGCTCAATTTCACTAAATCAACCAATTGATTAATTGTTAACCGTTTGATTATCATTAGTTTGTTTAAAAGTCGAAACTAATGTATAATAAAATTGTGTTAAAAGAAAGATTAAATTGAATTTTGTCGTTGTTAATAGTGTTTTTGCGATTTTATTAGTCTTGATTATAATTTCTATTAGTAAAATTCACTTTTAGCTGATAATAAGTGAGTTAAAGAATGTGATTTATCGTTGTAATACTCTTGAAATTACTCTTCATTTACTGCTTTTTTTTGCCTACAATCGGTAATGATTTTCTATTATGAAAAGCATGATACAGAGTCAATACAAAAATCACAGCAGCAGCGCTTAAAGCTACAAACTTAAGTTCAGGAATCGTATACCAATGTCGAACAGCAATACCATAAAAGGCCCAGATTCCAACCGCAGCAAATTCACGCATATTTCTATTGAAAATCATAAATATGTAAATAGCAGTTCCGATTAATATCATAATTATTGTCCAGGAAACTTCAGATAATCCACCAGACCACCCCATGCTATATAAATATGCTGATATATTTGCTATAGTCGCAACAGTTATCCAGCCTGAATAAATGTCTAATGGCCACCAGATTGATATCATATATGCGACCGGGACACTTTTATGTTGCATATTTAATTTTAATACAGCTGTTAAGAGCGATACCAGTATTATGACCATAACCAGAATTGATAAACCGGTATATTCCTTAAGCCATACATATACCCATAGTGAATTGGCAATATTAGCAACTATTAAATATGGTATTAGTTTTTTTATGGTAGGTTCGATATTTCCTCTAAACCCTTGAATTACCAGATATACAGCTTGAATTATTAAACAAAGATAAATTATTCCCCAAATGGCAAAGGTGTAACTGGCTGGGGTAAATAAACTATCATATTTATTACTGACGAGCCCTACATTTTTACCATCGATAATTCCTGTGTTTGACAGGTAGTTCCAGTAAATTGTTCCTGATAAAATTAACAGATTGATCAGAGGTAGAATTCTGGTAGTTTTCAAATGCAATTAAGTTTTGTTTTCAGAAGGTAATAAAAAACTTAATTCAAGTCAAAAGATAATTTTCAAACTAGACAAATTCTTTTCTAATTACCATTTATAATCAGTTGAAAACTTATCTATTTGTTTTGGGGAATAGTTTTCACCCATCATCAAATTAATTTTTGGTTGAAGGAACCAAATACCCAAAAAGTAGAACCAAATCATTAAAAATTCTCCGACGTATTCCGAAAAACTCACCGGACGTTGTAATTCGGCAGTTTTAAAAGTTTTTGAGGCAAAATAAATATTATATATACCACAAAATGCCATAAATAAATGTACGGGTATTATGATTCCTAATATTATAGGAAATGAGCTTTCATTGTGAAGATAGTCGTTAGAAATAGCTGTTACCAAGGCTGTTAAAAATATCAATAAATATATTACAGGGAATATAAGTGTAAATTTAAAGACATTGGTACTAAGTCTATATTCCACAGGGATTTTACTTTGAAGGCCTTTCCCTACTGACCAATACCAGGCAAAAAGAACTCCTAAAGGAAGTAAAACTAAAAACGGAACAAAATATATAATGGGAAATAAAGCTTTATGGCTTGGTTCAATATGGTTAATGCCTGCCAATACTATATATCCGATTACAACTATCTGAAAGAGAAATGGAATTCCATAAATCGAAATGAATAATTGCCAGTGTTTCGCATTAAGAAATTTCTCTTTCATGTCCAAAGTTATATTAGGGTCTCTTTATTATACGATTTTCAAGTGTTTCCGGTTTATATACCCGGTTATGTGGTTTTTGGTAAAGATGAGTGTCATTTATTTGCTTTGGGTTTATTAATAGCTTCATTATAGTTTAATGGACTAATATTTATTAACTTATTTAAAGGATTACATCCTCTAAATTAAGGAGGTGATTCAAACTTCATCCTAACTCTATACGCTGTATAATGATTCATGCCTAAAAGGTTATTCTTCATAATGAAAATGATTTTTTCTTTAGCGATTATGCTTTTCGCTAATGATTGTTTAGGTCAAAATTCTGATTCTACAACCACTCCATTTTTAAAAGGGAAATGGATCTCCGGATTATCAGGAACGATTAGTTCTGGAACAACAATTAGTGATACAACCACTCAAAGAGGATTTAATAACAATTATGGGATTAACTTATCTACAGGTAGGTTTATGAAGGACAGGCTTTTAGTCGGAGCGATATTTAATGCAACAAGGCAAAACTCCACAGAAATTATTGAAAGGAATGCTGAGCAACTATTTGTTGGGCCGTTAGTTTCATACTATATCTCTAAAAGTGAACAGGGGTCATTATTTTTTTCTTTGTCACCAGGTTATTCCTCATATCTTGATGAAATAGCAATAGTTCGTAATGGGATCCGTCAGGGTGAAAAAGTGAAGGGAGATGGTTTTGCCATTTATTTTAGATTTGGATATGCTTATGCAATACATCGGAGGATTTTACTTGAACTTGGTCTTAATATTACTAATTCATGGATTAATGCAGAGAGAATTTCCTTTCCTTCAAATGACTCTTCTCAGGATAAACTTCAATTAGGTTCCTTATCCTTTTCTTTTGGGTTTAATGTGCTTCTTGATGATTTCTTTTTTTAGTAATGAAAAGGTTGATGACCATATTGATAATATTTTTTTCTTTTGGATGTTTTGCACAAAAGGAAGAAGCTATTTATCGGTTTGATACTGCCAGGCTGAAGAAAATAGAGTTTGTAGCCTTGCCTGTTGTTTTCAGTACTCCGGAGACAGGCTTTGGGTTTGGAGGAGGTGGCCAGATATTTATACCGGGGCAAAGTAATATTTATAATAACAGGTTGTCTAACATGTTATTTACGGCTATTTACACTACCAATAAGCAATTTATTTTAGATTTAAAGCCACAGCTTTACTTCGGGAAAGGCAATTACTTTTTTGATATGGCTTATAAGTTCAAGATTTATCCAAATCAATTTTGGGGTATTGGTCCAAATACCCCGGAGTCTAATGAAGAGTCATATGATATGACTTCACATGAATTCAGAATAGCCCTGCTAAAACGACTTCCCCCAAATCTTAATTTTGGCTTTGAGTACATTTATCAAAACCATAATGTTACCGAAGTAGAAGAAGGTGGAATTCTTGATCAGAGAAAAGTATTGGGATATGATAAAGCTGTTATTAGCGGGCTTGGGGTAATCTTCAATCTGGATAGTCGTGATGATGTATCATCTCCGTTTTCAGGACATTATTTACAGATGAGTGCCCGGTTTTCAAGTGAAGTCTTTGGAGCCACAACCGGGTTTAATAAAATAATAACAGATTTAAGAACTTATTTTCCTTTGAATGACCGAAGTATTCTTGCTGCTCAATTTTATTCTGAAAATACCTTTGGTGAAGTTCCGTTTCAAGGAGCATCATGGTATGGAGGAGGTGACAGAGCGAGGGGATATTTTAAAGGAAGGTTCATTGAGAATCAGATGTATGTTATACAGGCTGAATATAGATTAAGGTTTCATCAACGATGGACAGTAGCCGGATTTGGATTAGTCGGAGAGGTAGCTCAATATTCCAGAGAATTTTTCTCTAGTTTAAAGCCTGCAGTAGGGGGAGGGATTCGATTTAAAATTAAAAAAGATCAATCTACTGTTGTTCGCCTGGATGTAGGGGTTGGAAAAGAACAAGGTGCTAATATTTATTTTGGTGTAAATGAAGCTTTTTGACTTTATCAAGTTTAGAATTTTTCATTTAGAGAGGGTAATTAGAATAATTATTTATTGTTCTATTTGAGATCTTTTTGATAGATTCCAAAGTCTTTTGCAGATCCTTTTCCGGGTTATTATAAAGCATTTTAAAAAACTGCTGTCTGTCTTCAGGGTAAAACAGTTCATAATGAACCGGAATGCCTATGTTTTCATAACAATTACCCCATGGATCAAAATACAATTCATTAGATATTGAAAAGTACCATCCGTTAGGAAGTTGCTTTTCCAGCGCATCAGAAATAGCTCCCTGTGTAGGCGAACCAATTCTAATAAAATTATCAAGACTCATTGAGCATAAGGCCAGGAAATCAGTAGCGCTGGCTGATTGTTGGGAAGTAAGAAGATACACTGGTTTTAGGTATGGGTCTTGAGATGCAGGTAAATAAATAGGAAGTGGTTCTGTTAGTTTATTCCCTGCACGGGCACATTTACTTGCAACAAGTTTGTTTTGATCATTAAAGTGTCTTAAAATTTCTATACTAACATCATCGTTTCCTCCTCCGTTAAATCTAACATCCAAAATAACCGCAGGTGTATTTCGTAGATCACTGATTGCCCTTGATATTATTTTTTTGGTTCCTGCTACTTCTGCATTTGTAGCTTCAAATTCAGACAACTCAGAAATATGATTTAGGTAGGCATCAACAAATCCAAATTCTTTTACAACTGAATCGGGTATGTTTAATTTAGCGTTGAGCCACATAGCGTTGACCTGAAGATATCCAAATCCATTTTTCATTATTCCCCAACGTATAACTTTAGAATCTTCAGTCAAGTCAGAATCAAGATAGGTACTGGCAATTTTTGAGGCAACAACAAAATCTCCAATTTCCTCAACTTCATGAGAATTTGATGATGTATTAGACGTTCGATCTATAACAACATTTACTGGCTCAATATAGCCGTGATTATCTTTTATAGTATCAATTAGCTCTTCCATTATTTGGTATAACTCAGATTCAGAAGTGCCTTTGTTTATTTTTTCTTTGAAATCGGGTAAAATAAGCTCAAAATCTATGTAATTGAGATCAAAGTAGGCGTAATGCTCATTTATAGTTTCTCCAAATACCTCAAAAACATATTCTGGATCTACTTTCCTCAAACTGTCTTTACATATTTTTGGAAGGTTATTAATTCTTACGAATTTGTAAATATCAAATCCGATCGAGTATAAAAGTGTATCATTTTTGATTGAAATTGAAGTACTTAATTTGTCAGTTTGTCCTTCTTTTTTAAGACCGCAGTACGTTGTAGTGTAGTCATAGAAATGGTAGTCTGATGAATCGATAACCAGAATTCTTCCATAGCCAATTGATTGCCAAATTCCATTTTGGTCAATTACTTCATTATTTACTTTTTTATTATTACAACTTGAAAGAAATAAAAGAAGCAGGCCAATTACGCAAATAGTTTTAAGCCCAGGACCCATAATAACAAATTAAGGAGGTTTATTATATAGATTCCCAAACCTTTAGACAGGTTGCATTCCCTATAGAATTATTTTTTAGTCAGTTGAAAATTCTGATATTTTGATGAATAATCTGGATACATTAAAATATAGTCCATCCAAGTCCAGATCATTTTCTTTAAGAGATAAATAATCGCAGGTTCCAATCAGGCTTTGTTCACCACCAAACTCAAAACCCACAATATTTAAAATAAAGTATTCATGAGCAGTATACAACACATGAAAAGCTGACTCCTCTTTTAGTCCGTTACCTGTACTGAAAATTGCATCCAGAATAATGTTTAATCTAACTCGAATCTTATTTGCCATTTCTGTTTTGCCATTTGCATAATAGAAATAGTAAAGGTTATCATGAAGGTGAAGATTAAAAGGTTCATATTTAAATACCGAATCTGACATAGCAATGAATTTGTCAGATTGAAGGAAGATACTATCTGGTAGGCTTAAAATTGCTCTAATACTATCCATATAATCAGGTGAGTCATAAGGAGAGTAATTTTCATGGAAGAAATACCCGTAATAAAGATGTCTGCTCTCATTAAGAGAAAGAGTAGAATCACCTTCTAAGAACCTTTCCATTAGCCTGTTGTAAAACAGTCCTGAAGTAGAATCATTAATAGATGATTCAATTCTTTCGTAATCTGGTGTGGAATATTTATTCGATTGTGAAAATAAATTAAATATTGAGCCAAAAATGATAAGAATGTATATTGAAAATTTCATTGGTTAGTTTCCGGGTTATAGTATTTCAATTATACGCTCTTCAATACGGGTAGTTTTGTCAGCTTTAATTTCTGTAGTTTCTACAGAGAAAATTAACCAGCCAGTATTATGAACTCTGGAAATAGTGAATGTATCCTTTGTAATTTTAGGAAGCTCACCACCTTCAGATAAATATGCTTTCATTTCTGAAATGTTAGAGCTCATAAAATCATAAGTCGCTTTTGTAAGTTGTTCTGAATTCAACGATTGCTCCATGATTAAATCATAGGTATATTCTTCAAAATCGATAGTATCTAGCCAAAATGCTATTCTAGAATCAAAAGGTTCTCCACCAAACATATTAGGAACCTGAATGTCTCCATAATAAGTTTCTTCTTTTTCAAGAACGATTCCATGGAATAGATGATATTGTTGAATGTCCTTAATAATACCATTTTCAAATGCTTCCTTACTCATAAACATGTTTTCAACCTCTTCAATCATCGGTTGGAACATTTCTTTATCCTTCCATTCTTCTTTTAGAAAAGCTGTAGTCTTTTGGACTGATTTTTTTACCTCATTATAATTAATGATTTCTTTGAATATACCTAGTTCATCGGTTGTAAATCTGATAACCATTCCTTCATAGACTTCATTTAATTTATCAATAAATTCATTTTCATTAGAAGAAGAATAATTGCTGTATTTCCATTCTATGGTGTATGATTTTTCAGTAGAATCAACCACGGTTATATCTACATTATAGGTTAGAAAACTTCTATTTGTAGTGTCAGTATCTATAATTTTGAATTTTTCTTCTGAAACTGCATAAGAATAGGTTTCATTTAAATCCCAGTAAGATATTACCTGGACAGATGAGTCTTGAGAATTGATCTGTGCAAAACTAGTTGAAAGACAGGATATTAATAGGTAAAAAAACAGGTTGCTTTTCATCTTAAAAAATTAATTGATCATAAATTTAGCGAAATAATCTTTTAATGATTATTCTTTTTGATTCAGTAACCTATTTTTCTTTCATTAAGAATGTAATAATATTCTACAATATATGGATAAATGTGTATCCGTAGAAAATGAAAAAAGCCACTTTTTATCGTGGCTTAGGTGTTGTTTTTTTATAGAGTTAAATTATTGAGCACATGTAAGGTTAGGTTTAGGAGAAGTCCAACTAGTTGCTCCAGATGCAAATGAGCTACAATCTTCTACCTGGTCGACATCCCATGAAGATAAATCCTGATTAAATGAGGTTGCATTGGAAAACATAAGTGACATATTATTTACATTACTCACATTCCATGAGGATAAATCCTGATTAAATGAGATTGCATTATAAAACATACTAAAAGTACTTGTGACATTGGATACATCCCAGTTGGAAATATCTTGATTAAAGGATTTGGCAGAACTAAACATTCCCCCAATGTTTGTAGTATTACTTAAGTTCCAGTTTGAAATCTTTTGATTAAATTTTTCTGCATTTTTAAACATATTGCCCATATCTGTCACCTTACTTACATCCCAATTAGAGATATCTTGATTGAAAGTTTTCGCTCCAGAAAACATAAATGACATAGTTTTAACATTACCAACATTCCATGTAGAGATATTACTATTGAACGAATGTGCTGAGGCAAACATGCCATACATATTGGTCACCTTACTCACATCCCATTGAGATAAATCCTGATTGAATTTGATAGCTTCTTCAAACAACGACCCCATATTAGTCGCATTACTCACATCCCAACCAGAAATATCCTGATTGAAAGATGAAGCTTTTTCAAACATGCCATACATATTAGATACATTGCCAACATCCCAGTTTGATATATCCTGATTGAAATCTGCAGCTCCATAAAATATCCACTGCATTCTAGTGACGTTGCTTACATCCCATGAAGAAATATCTTGGTTGAAATTAGTGTCATTCCAAAACAAGGCGTCCATGTCAGTAACTTTTGTTGTGATGATATGGGTAAAATCATCGTTAATTTTATCCATATCATATAGCATGGTTCTATCAACGATTTTATACATCTCTCCATTATATGGGTATTCCTTTCCGATTTCTGCCTCCGGAAGACAGTATAATGTCACGCCATTTTCAGCTACTTGGATAATGGTTGCACATCCATTTTCATCTACAATCATTCCCGGTTCGGTATCCCTGCAATTATCCAGGTAATCAGGAACTCCATCTTCATCAGTATCAGCCGTCTTATCAATAAAGTTAGCAACAAGGTTAATGTTACTTGTCATCAGGACTGTAATTGGATTGTCCCTTAAGGTTTTATCACCTGTCCAACCATCAAAGAAAAAACCTTCTTCAGCAGTTGCAGTAACAATGATTGTTTCTCCTGATGTAACCTTCTTTGTTGAAGGATTTACAGTTCCGGAACCTTGTACCTGAGTTGTTAAGGTGTAAGTTGTAATGGCATCATCTTCTTTACAGCTTGATATGCCCATGATAAGAGCTAATAAAAAAATGTAATATTTGTTCATTTAAATAAGTGTTTTGGTTTTATGCTAATTAAAGTTCAAAAATTCAAAAAATTAGTTTAATAGCTTTATTTTGATTAGTAATTTATCTAGTGATTCTACTTTATTATTAGTTTAGCTCCATGTAAAAAATGAAAGTACAAATGTAAGATTTTGTCATTGAAATGAAAAAAAGTTTAATATGTTTTGAAAATCAATGGATATGTATTTCATATAGCTATCATTAAAAAAAGTAAAGAAAAAGCCAGAAAAGAAAAACTCTTCTGGCTTTGGATAAGTGCTTAAGGTAAAAGATATAGCTTATTAAATATCCTTATGCATAAGTATTCTTTTTATCTAGGCTATCAACTTCGATAGCCCTTCAAAAATTATAAGTTCTTTTCTTTAATAATTTCTAAGACATGGTCTAATGCCTTTTCTGATTCTACTTCGATATCCGGTGCAACTCCTACCTTATCAATGCGGTCACCATTTGATGTTTGATAGTCTGCACAAGGAATGAATACTCCATATTTTTCATTTATAGGGAAAGTATAAGCACTCAACATTGCTCCAGCTGATTTTTGACCGATAAGAGTTGCTATTTTCTGGTCTTTGAAATAGTAAATCAAAGGTTCGCATGCACTTGCAGTATGCTGGTTTATCAAAACATAAACATTTCCTTTGAAAACTGGTCCATCGTGACCAGGAACAGCCATTCTAAATGCAGCTTCGTTTTGAAACATTTGAGTAAAACCTGCATAGGTGAAATCCTGAAGGTTAGGAAATGAAGCAATGTCTTCTTTAGTTGCTGATCTGTGTTCCTTTTCAAACCATTTTCTGGTTAAATAAACTCCTGCATCAATATTTTGGCCTGTAAGGAATCTTCCAAGTACTACAGGTGCATCAAGAGTTCCTCCACCATTATTTCTTAGGTCAACAATTAAGTTTTCGTATTTGTCGTATCCGATTTCTTGTAAAATTCTGACCATTTCTGATGCATTTGTTGCAAAAGACTGGACTCTTAAATATGCAGTTTTTTCATTGATTTCTTTCCAGCTGAAGTATTCAGATTCTTCAGAAGAAGTTTCAACATCAGAAGAATTATTGTCTGAAGACGTTGAAGGTTTCACTGGCTTTAAGTAGAAGTGAGTAAATGAAAGGTTTTTTACTTGTGTATTAAAGTGAGTTACAAATTGGTCTTCGTCTAGTGCCAGTGTGCTTTCAGAATACATATCTTCTTTAAACTGAGAGAAGGCTTTGTCTTGAAGCCAAGCAGGATTAGCTACATTTTGTTCTAGAGATTTAAATATATTATCTAATAGATCTTCTCTTTCTGAATTGTTTTGAGCGTATAAAGAAAGTGTGAAAAATGTCAGTAAAATGGCTATTAAATTTCTCATGATTTTGATTGTTTTTGTGGTAAAGTAAATTGGTTGAAATTGATTGTCAAAATGATAGTGACAATCATGAATGTTTTGTTATAAAATTGAATTCTATGTGATAAAAATGAAGTTTAGGGACGAATTTGAAGGTGGTTTTTTAACGCTTTGAAGTGTTTTGGAGACACTGGAATATCACCTTTTATATGATTAGCCGTTACCCAGCCTTTTCTTGAATTCCCTGAAATGCTTTCGATATAACTTGTGTTTAATAAGTAAGATCGATGGACTTGCTGAGCTCCGGGAATTTGATCTATTAAGCTTGAAAGTGTAGTTCTTATAACATGTTTTTGGATTTCTTTATTGTCATCTAAAATTGATATTTCAACATAGTTGGATTGTGATTGTGCTAGAATGAAATCTTCCTGTTTAAAGCTGATTTCTTCATTGTTGTTACTCCCACTTATTCGGATAACTTCTGAATTGTTAGATGGTGTCGCTGAAATTGTAATTTTACTGAATTTTGACCTGAGAAAAATCCAGAAAGGTAATACAATCGGAGCAAATGGAAGCCCATACATTTTTACCCATCCATACAAGTAATTCAGGTTAAAGTCGTCATTGTTAATAACTATGGTATTGTAAGCAAATGAAAGTGATGACATCAGTATGAACCCAAATATTATTGTTATTATTTCATCTATGAGAAACCATTTCTGGTTTCTTTTTTTGAAAATGAAAAGTTCAGGGATATGGATAAGTATTACAGGTGCTATAATACAAAGGCTATAGCCTGTTAGTTTTAAAACTTTAAATGAAACAGTTTGTGAATAGGTATCAAAAGGCTGTAGAAATACTAAAATAAAAACAATAATCAATGAAAGGATAATTCCGATTAGGATAGTCGATATCCAGGAAGATGTAAAAGCTATTGACCTGTTTAGTTGAAAAAACATAATTGATTAAAAAGTAAATTCCAGACAATAATAATAGGATTTTCTAAAAAAGTAAATCAAAAATTTAGTTCAAATATCTAGTGATAATTAACTCGTTTAGATTCAGGGGAATGGCTTAATATATTGTGCAGGATATGATTTGTTGATGCCATTTTTTTAGACCTGATTATTTCTATTGATTTAATCTCGAAATCAAGAAACCCTGAATCTCAATAAAGTTTTAAGCTTTTCAGTTGGAACTTTTCTAAAATCTGAAAGATAAATCTCTCTGTGAACTTTTGATTTTCTTGCAAGGTTGTTTTCAATGGTAAACTCTTCCATAATCTTAAAACTGGTTGGTTCGTTGTCAAAACTTCCTATGTGAAGCATTTGCACACATTTACCATCTGTAATTGACTCGAATTTGACTTTGTCATATAGCTCTGAAGGATTTTTTTTCTTGGATAATTCAACCATTTCTAGGAAAAAGGCTTCGGAAATGAAGTCTGGCTGACGAATCATTAATTTGTAAACAAAATCTTCTTTGTTAATGGTACCATCAAAATTATTTTTTGCCTCATCATTTAAGTCCCAGATGCCTTCCAAAGGATAAACTGTGTAATCCAAATAATTGCCGGGCTTGTCAGATAATTTCTTAAGTGTCATTTTGATTGCATAGGCAATTGGGTAAAGGGTGCTGATTCTATCGCTAAATGATTGGTTTTCCGGACTTCCTTGTCCTGAAATTGTTATGAATTTAAATGCCGGGACATCTATAATTTCCGGTTTCGTTTTTGGTAGATAAAATTGCTTTTCAGATTTCCTCCATTCATGCTTTTCCATAGTTAGTTGATGATTAGTTTAGTTGTATAGATCGTAGTCTTCTCTTTGAGTAACTCTGGATTTTATTAATCCTATTTGACCTGAGTGATAAATATCGTGATGGATGATTCCTTCAATTAATGAGTGAAAATTGTATTCCTTTCCAGGAACAATTTCATCCAGTAACTCATCATCTTTTGCAGAAAGAATATCAGTAATTTCTTGTTGCGACTCAAGTAGCTTTTTGATTAAGTGATCCCATTCAGTTTTATTTTTAATTATAGTGTCAGGCCAATCCATGGCAGTGTTCAGTTTTATGTCAAAGTCAGCATTTCCTTTTAATTTCTCAATTACAAAGATTCTCCATTGGATTATATGTGCAATAAGTTTTGCAATTGAGTTAGAACCTTCAACCTGGTCATTAACAATATCGTGATTTATTGATTTTATTTTAGTCATTAGTGATTCCCCATACCAGGGCTCACCATCAAAAGTGATTTTTAAAGTTTGAATGACATGCTGCAATTTTGAGCTCATAATTCTTGGATTTTTTTACTATTCAGTTAATTGAATTTGTTTGTAGGCTATCTCCCTGGCTTTAATAAATGAATTGACAGATCTGGTGATATCTTCTTTATTTGTTACCCATGAACATACACTGATCCTGATTACTCGTTTGCCTTTCCATATTGAACCACCGACCCAGCATTCTCTTAATTTTTGAACCTCTTCTATTACTTTGTTAGTTAGTTCCTCAGTTTCACATTGAACAATAACTTGATTAAATACCACTTCATTTAATACTGAAAATCCTTCAGCTTTTGAAATTTCATTAGCAAACTGAATAGCTCTCTGGTTAAGGTTGTAAACCATTTGGTCTACCCCGTTTTTACCAAGATATTTAAATGTTGCCCATAGCTCAATGATTCTTGCTCGTCTTGACATTTCAGGAGTGTAGAACATTCCATCACGGTCTTTACCCTGGATAATATAGCCACCTGACATGTGTAAAGATGACATTAAAGCTTCCTGGTCATCACACATAATTATTCCGGAATCATAAGGAGTGTTTAGTGTTTTGTGACCATCGACCGCCCAGGAGTTGGCATGCTCAAACCCTTTTGTTAGGTGTTTTAGTTTTTTAGTAGCTCCGGCCCAAAGTCCGAAGGCACCGTCAATATGTATCCATGCTCCTTGGCTTCGGGCTTTTTCGCATATTGAACTAAAATCATCAAAGGATCCACTGTTTACATTTCCTGCCTGAAGGATAAGAATAGTGTTACTATCAAGTTCAGGTATTTTATCAGGGATTATCCGACCTTCTTCTTCAGTATCCACCCACTCAATATTTCCTTTACCCAAGCCATTTAATGCAATAGCTTTTAAAACTGTTGAATGGGCATCTTTTCCAGTTACCACTCTGATTTTCGGGGCTCCGAAAAGTCCATTTTCATTAAAATCCCAGTTGTTATTTTGCAATACACGATACCTTGCGGCTGCAAGTCCGCAAAAATTTGCCATTGAAGTACCACTTACAAAACCGGCAACTGTTCTGTCAGGAAGACCGAATAGCTGAGTCAACCATTTCTGGACTACCGTTTCAAGCTTAGAAGAAATCGGAGATAAAACCTGCATAGCAGTATTTTGATCCCAGAAAATTGATAGGTTTTTTGCAGCCAAACCGGCAGGTACAACACTTCCATTGACAAAACCAAAGTATCGCCCACCAACCTGTGCAACTGTAGCTGGCGAACCATATTTATGAAGCATTTCAATAACTTCATGAGCATTCCCCGTATCATCAGGTAGCTTTTCTTCGAATGCACTTAAATTTTCAAGTGCTTCTTCAGTTGGATAGACATTTCTGTCTAGTACTTTAGAAAGATATTCTAAACCAAAAGATTCTGCTTTTTTAAAAAGTGATTCATCCTGAAGTTCAGAGAGCATCTGTTTTTGCAGTTCACTCATATTATTATATAGTAATACCCAGGGAGGGCAGTTTTGACATAATTTTTCATCAATTTAGCTTAACTATAAATAATGACAAATAAATATCGGATGAATGGTATGCTTAGTTTTCTTTTTCAGGGTCTTATTAGCCCTTATTAGGGATTTGCTGAATATAAATTTCATCTGGTTTATTTAAAAACCGTTCATCAGTCATTCCTGTTCTGTTGAAGAATATAATACTACCTAAATTTAATGAAGGGTAGATCCTGATTTCGCTGTAATAGCCACCGCCACCCCCGGCATGACAATAATAGTCATAACCTAATAATGCACCTTTAAACCATGAAAGGCACATTCCGGAATGTCGGGTGTTTATAGTGGAATTTTCTTCAAAAAGAAGCTTTTTATAATGATTAGAAATTAATTGACTATCCTCCTTTAATAATTCCTGGATATATTTCATAAATGCTGAAGGCTTTCCGATTAACCCCCCGTAGGCAGCACCATTAACATAAAAGGAGTTGAAAGGAATCCACTTACCTTCAGGTTTGTTCATGAACTTTGAACCGTCAATAAATAATCCCAGGATATATCTGGTAAGAGAATATCTTTTGTGATAGCCTTTAGCATGGTGCTCGATATCGCATATATGAAAAGATAAATCATTTTTAGTCAGATCTAATTTTTCAATGATATAGGTAGATACATAATCTTTATATCCAATTCCTATTGTGACATGAGGGTTATATTTATCTCCACTTGAGCTTTGTGTAAACTTATTTACATAGTCAACAGTGGCATCCATAATAGGAGTGCCATCAGGTTGTGGCACAAAGGCAGTTCCTTGTCCGTTAGGCTCGGTATATTTTTTCATTAAATCCACTACCTGATTATGAAACTCCATCAAATTACCTTTGTCAACAGTTATTCCTGCCAGACCTTTGTCGTCAAAAGGTATGTAGTATAATCCATTAGCTGTCAATTCAGCTTCAGACAAATTGCTTTGGGAGATGAGGGTTTTCAATTCAGCTTCAATTTCCGGTAGGGCTGATTTTTTAACATAAGCCTGAATGATTGTCACATGCGGTTGATGACTTGCATCGAGTTCAAAGCCTTCTGCATAGTTATCACGAAGCTGGTCATTAAATACTTTTGAAGTGGCTAGCATAGCGTTATCCGGGTCTAATAGAATGTCAATGGCAATAACCTCATCACTAGTGACTGATTCCGAAGATTGAATTGTTTCTTCTTCGCTATTTTGATTGGTAGAATTATTACATGATGAAATACAAATGGCTATTATGAGAATAATTTTAGATAGTGGTTTCATAATTTGATTCTAGTTTGATTGATATTATTAAACCTTAGTTTTAATTGTGGTGGAGGTTCAGGGTTCGTTAAGTAGCAGATTTTTATATGCTTAATAACTTATTATATAATTTATTTTAAAATAACTGATAGAGCAATATCATGTTACAGTTTTAAGTTCTAGGGGATTAATATTGTTCGTTTAAATAGTGTTGAATCATTTATTCTATAAAGGAAGTTATTTGATTGAAAAACCAGATATTCAATTCAATTTATGGTCTTTTATTTAAGGATCATTACTATAGGTCTAAACAGTATTCCATCAGCATCTTTAATGTTTATTGGCACTCCACAAAAAATCATATTTTGCTTATCTAATAGTTGATCAACATTAATAGTTGCTCATAAATAGGTATTCCTCTGGATAAAAACGAATGATGAATTGGGGCAGCCTTTATTATGTCAGATTTAGCATCTACAGATACTGTATCCGTTAAACTTGCTACACTTAAAGCATCTGTTCCAAAGGCTCGAACAGGTTGGCTAAATATTCAGAAGCTTCATAAGTTAATGTTATGACTAATGAGAGAAACGCCATTTTATATGTTAAGCTAAATTTCATGGCTAAATTTTTTATTTGATGCGGAGATAATTGATTTATAGATTTTACATTATCTTATTAAAGTTAACATACCAGAAAGATAAATAAAATACCGACTATCTGGATTGAAGGTTTAGTACTAGAAGAAGGGGGAGGGTAAGAATTAATTGGATTATAATGTTTTGATAATAAATTAGATAGATTAATGTGTCTTGGGTGCATCACCACATTTTATTAAAGGCTGAAGTTTGGCTGACTCTAAACTTCAGATGGAAGGGGATATGAACCATAATTACAAATGATTGACAGGAATTTAGGTATCCTACTAATCCATAAATCCTGATAATTTAATAGTAAGAAGTTATACAATCTAAAAACTCCATCAATAAAGAATTTAATTTACTGGAATGACCTTGCCATTTCTGTCATATTCTATCAGGCGTTTTCTTTTAAGATTTAAATAATACCTCAGTGCGAAAACATGTTTATTGGCCCGGGTAAAGTTCTCTGAGTAGATATTTATATTATAACCATAATTGATGTCAAAATTCCAAAGACCAAGTCCTATTTCAGGCCTTAATTTTATTGCAAATTCACTATTTAAATCGGAATAACAGAGAGCAGCCAGACCTGTATTAAAGAAATATGCATGAATTCTACCTTGAATATTAGGTGCAATAATTAATTCATCAATGTGCGAGAATTCAGATCCATAGATCATTGTTTTAGAAAGTGTAGGGAAACCCCCTGCTTCAAATATATGGCTCTTGTAATATCCTACTTCTCCAAATAAATATTGTGAATAATTAATGCCGGAAATAATGCCATGATCAATCCATTCAGATGAAGTTACTTCACCAGCAAATGATGTGGTATCATGCTTTATTGTGGTATTTTGAGCTAACAATGTATGATAAGAAAAAATAAGTAATGATAGTAGAAGAGTAGCTAGGATTTTTTTCATGTACAGTTTGTTGATTACTCAGGACATAAGGTTGCCAAAATCTATGATTGTTTAAAAAATGCATAGTTGATATCCAAAGATAGAATCTCTAATTATAAAAACAAAAGTCTGATTTTTGTGATTGAAGAAATGCTTATAGGAAATAATAAGGTTTAAAATCCAGATTGGATTTAGATAATTGGATTTGGTTTATCTTTAAAATGCTGATTCAAGAAATAATTGAGCCATTGATTATTTTTTGAATTCAATATTTGCAAGTGAGTTTTTGATTTCATTTTGATGCTTGGTGCCATATTTAGAAGGGTATAAGAGAAAACTATATGACATATCATCTTGCCAGGGGATAATGAATCCAGTTTCATTGTCTTTAAATACTGTAAAAATTATCCTGCCGTTTACAGTATCAGTTTGGGATTTATATCCCATTTCTTCAAATGTAGAAAGTTGTGGAGAATACAGTCCATATTCATAGTTAATTAAATTCGAATAAGAGGCAATAAAACTGCCAACAAAGCCTGGACATGTTGGTTCGTTTGAGATATTAATAAATTTTTCTTTCGTAGGAATGTTAGCCCACGAAGTTGATATTATATATGTAATTGAGTCTTTTTTATGATAGTTGGTTCGAATTGTCGACTTGTAGTTGACATCTCCTATAAATATTAAAATAGCTAATTGAGAGACAATCCAGAATAGAAAAATTCCGACAAGTATGATAATTGGTTTTCGATATTTTCTAAGTCTTAGCATAATTGGATATGAATATTTGGCAGATAAGATTTTAATTCATGTTATTTTCCGGAGTCCATTTTTCGCCAACAAGTTCCGGATGATCATAAATTAAATTGATAATTTCTTTTGTGCCTTCTGAAATTCCTTTGTAAAAATCACCATTTCTAAATTCTGGTAACATTGTATTATCAATAATGCTTTTGGCAATTTCATCTCCTATTATCAATTCAAGTCCATATCCAACTTCAATCCTTACTTGTCGATCAGAAGGAGCTATAGTTATCAAAATACCATCATCATAGTCTTTTCTTCCAATACCCCAATTATTAGCAAATTCCAGAGAGTACCTTTCTATTGTTTTACCCTCTAATGAATTTGTAGTTAAAATAATAATTTGGGATCCGATAGAATCTTCCAGACTCCTAACAAGTTGACTTAGATCGTTTTCCTCAGTTTCAGATAGGATGTTGGCATAATCATTTACTCTATAGAGTTTGTTTTCTGAATCACTATTAGAATTACAACTAATTATAATCAGAAATAAAAGGATAATCCAAAGGGCTTGTTTCATATTAGTTTTGATTTATCAATCCTAGTTCTGGTTTTTCAATATTGTAAGGCAGTTCGTTATCATAAATATCGTTGATACAACTACTGTGAAGTACTTTATCAAATGACTCAATTTCAAAATTCTCATTGATTATTAGGTGGGCCACGTATTGTTCTATTCCTGCACCACAAACGCCATAACCATATGATCCGGGATTAGACTGTTGAGAATATTCAAACAATAAATAATATTTGCCAGCCACTCTTTTTTGAGCTATTATTTTAACCCATTCAATATATTTGTTTTCTGATAACTCTGTCAGATTAAATTCTGCTATAGTCAAATTATTGATCTTAAAACCAAGTGTTGCTTTAGTTAACCAACTAAATTCATGTGTTACGTTCAAGTTAACCGGATATGTTTTTCCTCCTTTCTGATTCCATGTGAAGTTTTTAGCTCCTTTTTGTTGAGTGAACTTTTCTTTATAATCAATCATTTCGCATTCATTATCAAATGAATAATCAATGGGATCTGATGGTACAAATAGTTCTTTATAACTTTCACATGCATCAGAATAACATACGTGACCAACTAAAGGTATTTTTGTGCCGATTTTAGTATACATGTACCAACCATAAACAAGTCTTGGAGTCCATTTGGTTGATTTGCTGCTACACGAATTCCCAGATTCTTCAATTCTCATTTTTATAGGGTACTTGTTATCGATAGTTCCTTCATAAGTAGTATATCTATCGAATTGGATATCATAACTAAATGACCATTTACCTTGGGCAAATATACTGGTCGATATAAAAACTAATGAAAAGAAAAGTAATAGCTTTTTCATGATAAATTAGTAGTTCAATCTATAAGTATTTTTAAAGTATCAAGCCTTTAATTGGCACAAATGGAGGATTCAAAGATATAAAAATATAAAAGTGATATTTTGGGTTGTGTGAAATACTAACCTTAGTCAAGGTATTATCAGATAACATAATAATGCTTTGGATTTATTCGATATTCAATTTCTGACAGCATTTAGTTCATTTCGGATAGCCTTATAATCAAGATATTTGCATTTAATATATCTTCTGTCTTCTACATCTTCTTCACCCATGTCAAAGTCCCATTCGCCATTTAGTTTTACTTCAGAGTAATCACATCGTTCGGAAAGAAGTTTTGTTAAAACAAGCTTATTGTTTTTAATAAGGCCATTATAAACATATACATTGTTATATCTCCCATGACGCCCACAATAGTCAGAGGCATGAATGATTAACTCCCTGCCGATTTTGTTAGCATCAGCATCATGTAGAAAAACTGATATTATTTCTGGTCTACTCCCACAGCCTGACAATAATTCCATAGTTTCAATTAGTCGGTATTCACCTTTGATTGGTGTAGGTTCTAGAAGAACTCCAATAATTAGATCACTTTCTTCATAAGTGTAAGTGGCAAATGAAATGATAGAATTACCAAATTCTTCCAATTGAAAAGCACCATGATGTAGGGTAGCATTATCTTTAAGTATTCTATTGACAAAAGCTTCGTTGTCTTCATTGGCTGATTTTTTGAATGTCTTTCCGAAAGGTAGTCTTGCATTTAAATCAGCTCGAAATTCAGTAATAGAAGAAACATCTCCACTATTTATCAAATCATTTTGACCAAATGCTGAATGTGACCATAGAATTAATGGCATGGTTATATATAAAAAAATACTTTTCACCATTTGACAATTTATTTTTGATAAGTTGAAATTTAAGCTTTACAATAAGTTATAAAAATATCAATCTCAGAATTTTAAAATAATTGAATTCTTGAGGCGAAATAAGATTGATTAATCCAATTAACCTGTTTAAAATTTCTTAATTGTTGAAGTATATGGCTTAAAAATATTTACAGATTCTATTTACTAATAAATAGATAGGTAATGCAACTAAAAACCTAACCAGGAAACCAATAATAACAAATCCAAAAGCAATAAAAACAAAATACCCAGTTTCAGACAATACAGTTATCATTAGTGTAATCCCAATAGCTATTGTAGCTAAAAAAGAAAGAACTGTTATTGTTTTAGACAGTGGGTCGTCAATTTCCAGATAGGCGTCTGGGTGATTTATGATAATTCCTTCCAACCCTTCAGTAGTAACTACTTTATACACATTTTTATACTTTGTATCTTTTGTAATGTAAAATTTTGATTCTGGGCTTAGTTTTCCGATTTGAATATCCTTTACATCATTTTTTAGTACCAGGAAATTTACAAAAGACAATTTCGAAAAGTCCTTCTCAATTTTATCAACTACCCTGATATTAATTGTGTTAAGATTATATTCAATTAAGCTGGTAATTTCATCTTTATATTTATCTTCTACCTTTTTTTTACCTGATTCAACCTTGATAATATTATTATCAAATTCCTCATGAGACATCAGTATAATATCAAGGTGTTCACCTTTAGACATACATTGTCTGCAGATATCAAACCTGTTTAGGTCTTTAACAATATAGTGTTTAGAACCATTTATTGATGTTCGCAATAATTCATTGCTATTGCGAATTACCTCTCTGTCAAATTTTTGCAGTTGGCCAGCTTCCAATTCCATTACTTTATTGTAAAGATTTGGATTGGAATATATTGGGGTTCTCTTTTTAATATATATTCTATGATCTAATTCTTTTGATTTCAGTTCATCTGTACTTTCAAGAATCACTGGTTTAAAATTGTTCTGTTTTTGCTTTTCTGCTGTTACACTATTATCCTTTTCTATTTCAAATTCTTTATTGAATTGCCCGGATAAAATAAAGGAGTCTTTTAGTTCTCTATTACCTTGAGCAGATTGATGTGAATTGCAATTTGATCTTTTCTCTAAAGGAACATTTTTCAAGCAATTGAATTCATCATAATTGATGTGATCGGCATGGATACAATCCAGACATTTATTTTGCTCTTCGGAATTAATCATAGTTATCGTATTAAAAAATTCAATAGTATTAAGTAATACAGAAAATTATATAAAAGTAACCTGAGTAAAATTCCATTTTTTATGATCGTGAATAAAATGAATTACTAGGTCTTTATTTATCTAATAATCTTAAAAAATCTATCCCTACTGATTGTTTTTGCATATATGGTCAGCTAAACAAAGAATTTGAAGTCAGGTACACACGTTTAAAGGTCTGAAGCTTTGATATTGCTGAACTTTGGATCGCAAATTAATTGTTTGAACTTCTGATTCGTTTATAGATTAATAATGTATTATCAGTTATATCTGTTTCAGGGGGAGTGTAAAATTCAGATTCCCTGATTTTTGTTGTCATGTACATTTTTAATTTGTTTTTGCTCAATTTGATTTTCCTATGCCAGTCAACTGCAGGTTCCTCAAACGGTGGATCAGATACAATTTGAGATAATATCAAGTTATTTTCTTTTGTTATTTTCCATTTACCGGAAATAATTTGGAGTGGAACATTTCCTTTATTTCTTGACGTCATGATAAAAGTTCCATTCTTATCAATTAGTAAAGAATCTTGGGAATATCCAGGTAATTTAGATTTAGAAGACTCTAATGTAATGGATGCAGACTCTATTGCCCATGTTCCAATTATCTTTTCAGATGTTTTAAGAGATTTTTTACTAGCATCTTGTCCAAAACAGACGATAGTAGAGAAAAAAATTAAGATAAGCGAATATTTCATGAATTAGATTGAAGGTATTGATTAAATGCCCAAATCGAGTATTTAATGCATTGATGATACATAGTTGATGCCCAAAGATAGCCTCGATAATTGAAAATTAATATTGAAGATGAAAGATTATGAACCAGGATTGGACAGGAATACTGTTAGCTTCTATTGGCTATCATTTAATTTTTTCAAGACATCTATGCAATAGCTATCGTTTAAGTCAGCCCCTAATTTGTAGAAATATAAACCTTTGGTTATATTCTTTTTTTTATCAAAGCCACCATTGTACCAGATGTCTGCAAGTCTTCTAATTGATTCAATATTGTTGTTTAACGCTCCGTATTCATAAAGTTCTATAGCCTTTTTAGTGTTAGAAGGAATATTATATAGACCGTAATTATATATTTCTGCTAACTGGAAATAAGCATCGATATCCCCATTATGTATTTGATCCTGGTATTGTAATATTTTTTGATATCCTTCACTATCTGATTTAACTTCTTTATTGAATTTAGCAAAATCAATTGGTTGGGTCTCTATAAATACTGAATCAATGCTAATCTCGTATTTAGTAAAGCTTACGAGGTTTTCTGATAGAATAACATACTTTGCATTATCACCGGCAATAATTAAGGGACGGGTATTCAGGCTACTTAAATCAACAATGTTTGTATTATAGATTTTTATTATGTTGTTGTTTCCTTTTATAATTATCACATCATGACTATCATCAAAGAAAGCGGTATTTTTTTGAATAAGATCAACAATATTGTTTTCTCCTTTGAATATGATTTTATCTTGGCCTTTACTGTAACTGATAGAATTTGTTTTTTCTATATTAAGAACATTATTCTTGTCGGTAGAGCTGGTTTGAATGGATGTCTTACATGACATAATAATGAAAATTGTTAAAAGAGCTCTAATTTTCATTGTAATATATGTTTTGTGTTTACGGGTCTGCCTGATCCTTAGGTAGCTTAAAAAGCTGAATTATCCGTCAAAGTTAGATTTTTCATATGAAAAAAATAGAGCAATATAGATATATAACCAATATTGACCGGGATTAAAAAAAAATTAACTGGATTTAAAGCATCAGGATAATCCTTAAATCTTGTGAATCCTGATTCTGATCAAAGTTATGCTGATTCTAAAATTCAGACGACTTGAGCTATTGAAATGAAATCCTTAATTTCCTTCTAAAAACAGCTCCCATTCTTTTTTATTAATAAAATATGATGTTTGAAAATTTTTATCGAACACCATGGCTTTTCCATTTAAATTTAAAGTGTCAACAAAATACATTCCTAGTTTATATTCATCCTTATAAAATGTAATTGAATAATAGGAAAAAGGACAACAACAATAACCCTTGTTAATTGACTTTTCGAATAACTTATTAAAGTGTTTTATTTTTATTGGACTTACTGTCGAATCACTCCAAGTTATGCTATTTGGATCTCTTAAAATGTTCGAATCTGGATCTAGATAATATCTTTTGAACACTAATTTATTGCTGTTTAACCCTAATAGCTTCAAGTTATTTTTATATTTTTTGGCAATATTGTTTTCAATATTCTCAATTTCAGATTTTGTCTTTTGAGAAAGATTATTGTCAGGTTTATTTGAGTTACAGCTCAATTGAAAAACTAAAATTACTATTATGGTTATTTGAAATAATTTTTGATATTTCATGGTATGTATTGAACTAAATATAATGAGAAATGCTGAGCAAGTGTTTATTTGTCATTGGTAATAAGTTCTTTGCTAAAGTCAAAGTTCATAATATGACCGGAGGATTTGTCTTTAACGTCCATCATACCACTTATTTCATAAGTTCCTGATGTAATGGGAGTAAATTTGATTTGCATTATATTCCCTATCATTTCAGCTTCAAACTTCTGTTCTTCGTTATTCTTTAAGTTAACTATTTTAAGTTCTTTATATGTGCAATCAGTAGTACGGATATAATAGTCATCCGTTATAGTTAGAATAATTGTGTTATCCTGACCAATTTTAATGGGGTTAAAACCAACATGAAATCCAAAATAATAAAAGCAATCATAACCTCCAATTAGTCTCATTGAGTTAGATATGATTTGATTTTCAAGTCGGGATATCAACAATAAATTTGAAACATAATCATAGTAATTTTCAGATTTTTTTAGCTCAGAAGTTAATGCAGTCCACTTTTTGTTTTCATTACTATTGGGTATTGTGGCTTTAAAAATCTCAAATAGTTTGTTTTTATATTCATTGATGTGATCATCGGTTACGTTTTCAGGGAAGATTTCTTCTTTCTCAGTTTTGAATGGTAAGGTATATTTAAATGCATACATTGAATCTAATCTTTCAGATACAATGAGGTCTTTCGGGCGATTTCCTGCATTTTCAATTTCAATTTTTATTCGGTTTACCATTAAGTAATTTTCTTTTTCATTATTAAGATATTCTTGTTCAAGTACAGGGGTTTTATGTTCAGTTGAACAAGCTACAGAGATAATTGAAAATAAAATGATAAGATTTATAACCTTC
The DNA here is from genome assembly GCF_012926615.1 of Marinigracilibium pacificum. Classification (GTDB taxonomy): domain Bacteria; phylum Bacteroidota; class Bacteroidia; order Cytophagales; family Cyclobacteriaceae; genus Mangrovivirga; species Mangrovivirga pacifica. Next base: position 418,289 of record NZ_JABBNU010000002.1, read on the forward strand.
ATGATTAATGTAGCTAGTGAAAAATTCCTTATTAGCTATACGCTCACTCTAACCTATGAATTTAAAACAAAGCATAACTACTGATTCAAATATAATTACCCCAATTGAAAAACAAAATCGAAGGTAAATGTGTGAATCAGGATTGACCGGGATTAAAAAGAATTCTCAGGATTGAGGGAATCCTTTTAATCCTAAAATCCACTAAATTCTGATTCAGACAATCATTCCTACCCCACCTCTCCAACACCCTCAAACAACTCCGTGACAATTTCTTTCTTATCCTCCGGTGTAGCCTCAAGAAGATACTTCATCAAATCTGCTGTGGTAGCATACCTTGCAGGCTTACCATTATTGTCAAAGGAGTGCCAGTCTTCAAGGAAGTTTTGTAGTGCCTGGTTTACTTTTTGCTCGCCGATTAGCTCCTGTAATTCGTACATCGCCAATGCGCCTTTGTTGTAGTACAGATAATCTTCGTTTTCAACCAAAACTAACGGCACTTCTTCTTTACTGGATTTTAGTTTGCCTTCTTCATAATCTTCTTTTTGCAACTCAAGAAACTGCTGAAGCTTTTCATCAGGGTACTTTTCTTTCAATACCATCATGGCAGAGTATTGTGCCAGGGTCTCCAGTATCATGTGCTGACCCTGAACATTCGCAGCCTCCAGTTGCAATCCCCACCACTGGTGAGCTACCTCGTGAGCAGTAATGTAAAATACCATGTCGACATCTACCGCATCATCAATATCCATGATGAATCCCAGTGCCTCGGAAAACGGAATCAAGGTCGGGAAGGACTGGGCATATTCCTGGTATCTAGGGAACTCTACAATCCGTAGTTCATCGTATTGATACGGACAAAAATGGGTGCTGTAATAATCGAGCGACAGTTTCATCGATTCCAACATGCGGTCCAGGTTGTACTTATGTTCTTTATGGTAGTAGATCTCCAAATCGACAGGTGAATTATCAGTGTTGCCTGCCGGAATACAAGTATCTTTTAGCACTTCGTATCTTGCCGAAACAAAGGGGTAGAAGTTAATGATTTGTCCATTGGTTTTGTAATGGAAATAGTTTCTGCCGTTTTCCTGCCATTTCTCTATCAGGCTGCCCGATGTAAGTGCTGTTTGATGTGCTTCGGTACTGATGATTACCTCAAGGTTGGTACCATCAGAATCGCTGCCACTACGGGCATCGACCAGCTCCCTATGATCATCTCGATTCGCTTTTTGTGGCCGGGGTGCTAATCCAAATTCTTTGCGATCGTTCTCATCTTGTAATTCATATTTTCTTCGGTAGCCGAATGATGGTAACACATCATTTGTAAAGAAGGTTCCGTTTTGAACTACCTTAGTATCTGTGTCATTTGCATCAAGGCCATTTGGTTTTAACACCTGATTAAATGTCATTTGGATACTGTCTCCAGGTTGTAGTGCCTCACTCAGTTCATAGATTGTATAGAAGTAGTTTTCATGTTTGTTGTTGATTATTGTGATATTACGGTTAAAAATGATGTCTGTTACCGTTACATTGGCTTCGATCAGCTTTTGTACATGAATTTCTTTAATTGGGTCTGGTGATGCATTAATAAGCAAGTAGTATCCGGAGATTTCATAGGCTTTTTCCGAAGGGTATAAGTCAATATTGAGATGGGTATCGATAATTTTGGGTTGTGGTAGGTATTCCAGATGTTTCAATTCCTTTTCATATCCGGCTCTGATGGTGTTTTGCTCATTTTTAGTCCAGAATTCATTCAGAATATTGGTATTGTAGAAAATGAACCCCCCAAGTACGATGAATAATCCAAGGCAAACTATTCCAAAGTTAGTAGTTGATCTTTCCATCTGCCTCAATCCTTTTCTCCATCGGATCAACAGTCCGCTTTCATTTCCTCTTAATAAAAAAATGCTTGCTATTACCAAAAGTAGTAATCCAGATATCATCCAGTAGCTTTTTACCCAGAGGTAAGGAGTTAAGAAATGTCCATAACCATTCATATCTGAATATCGGGCGAGTGAGTTTCCACCGAAATTAACCAGCACATGTTCCAGTCCAAAAACCCCTAATCCGATATTAAATATTGCGAAAACTATGGTAGCCAGTATACCGATGAACTTATTGCCTGTAAGTGATTGAAAGAAAATAGCAGCCATAGTATACAGTGCAAGAAAAGGGAAGATCTCAAGGAAGAATCCGGTGAAATAGACATCTAATTCATATTGGTAATACCCGTTGATTGTTTGAAATATTATTCCACCAATAATAAGGGAAAGCATAACGATGATATAAATAATCTGCAATCCAAGAAAGCGACTAAACAGATTTACGAATGGATTTAGGGGGGTAGCATCATGAATGAAATTTATTTTTACATCATGTTCTTTCCACATGATCTCTCCGGAATAAAAGACCAGGATGATCATAAAAAAGTAAAGTGACATTTCCTGTAATTCTTCGATGATCAGGTAGGTGGTAGGGTAGCTATCTACTCCATAGGAGGTGCCAAGGTTTATCGAGTTCACACCAATGATGATGAAGCAACAAATGATAATCGTCCAAAAGGAAGGAAGCTTTAGAATTGACCTGCTATGAAACCAGGCGTTGTGAATGACCTGACTGATCTGTGCGTCAATATCGAAAATTGGAGTTACTTTCGGTATATTATATTTACTTTTTCTGATTACTGCTTGTTCCTTTTGCTTCTTTTTAGATGATGAATTGGTCACAACCATTAACTGAAACCGGTTAAACCCGATGCTCATTACTAAGAGTCCCAATCCAACCCAGAGTAATTTGTTGAACAGCATAACTCCGGTCATTGGAATTAACTGCAGGTTTCGCTCTTCAGCAGACCAGCCTTCGGTAGCTTTTGTCAATGTGGTTAGCGAAAACGGATCGAAAACTGCCTGTAGTGTTTCGTTGGTGATTCCTTTGGTGAGCATGAACAACAGGAAAATGATAATACCCTGGGTATACACAACCATGAGTTTTTTTGTTAATGCTCCGGAAATGAAGAATACACAAGCACCAAAAAACAAGTTGGGTAACGCGACCCATAGAAATGGCTGCAGGTAATTGTTTAATTGAAAGGGGAGGTATTCATTTGGTTCGATCCAGGGCAGGTGTTCTCCTAATACCATGCCTATGAATAATCCACTAAATATGAATAAAAGAATTACAAACGACCCGAAAAAGTGTCCCGTTAGGTAGTGTTTTTTAGCAATCGGGTTTACATAGATTAGTGAGGCAACATCATACTGGAAATCGCGCAAGACTGGCACACCCATAATCAAGGATGCGATGATCATTGATAGCCCGGTGATAGCCCCCATCGTTTTGGCTATGACGATTGGCGAGTTCTTTTTGACCATTCCCAAATCGATACCCTGAAAGATGAATTCCACTCCAAAAACAGCGAAAAAGAGGATGAAAAGGAAGAAAAGATAAGTTTCAGGCCGTTTTAGACGGTATTTGAGTTCGAAAGTGAAAAAAGTGTACCACATAATTGAGATCAGTTGGTTAAGATTTGAGACATATAAACATCTTCTAGATTGGCATCGATGGCTTTGAAGTCGCTCCCCGGGTTCGAATCACTCAGTACATGGATGATCTGCTTTCCGAGGTAAAGACGTTCATTGATTACCTGATATTCTTTTTTGTACAGATCTAGTTCGCATTTGAGGATGGATTTTTGATAGATTCGTCCTTGCACATTATCCATGATCTGAATCGGGTTGCCTTGAATGATCACCTGCCCTTTGTTGATAATCGCCATACGGGTGCAGAGCTCTTTTACATCTTCGACGATATGAGTTGAGAGGATCACAATGGTGTGTTCACCAACTTCACTAAGCAGATCATAAAACCGGTTGCGCTCAATCGGATCAAGACCGGCGGTGGGTTCATCGACGATCAGCAGCTTTGGGTTGTTCAATAAGGCCTGGGCAATACCAAAACGTTGTTTCATCCCTCCGGAGAAATCACCGAGTTTTTGTTTGCGAACAGTGTACAGATTGACTTTTTCAAGTAGAGTATAGATAATTTCTTTTCGTTCCTTACGGTTAATGATTCCTTTCAGAATTGCCAGGTGATCCAGTAACATTTCTGGAGATAATCGGGGGTAGAGGCCAAATTGCTGAGGCAAGTAGCCAAGAAATTATCTCAATTCATTGGGTTGTTTCAATACGTTTAACGATCCTAGTTGGATCGATCCGGAATCGGGTTCTTGCAGTGTCGCAATAGTCCGCATCAGAGTAGATTTACCGGCACCATTGGGCCCGAGGAGTCCAAACATTCCTTTGGGCACATCTAAAGAGATGTTTTGTAGTGCCTGAACGCCATTTTTGTAAGTTTTGGAGAGGTTTGTTATGATCAGTTCGTCCATGATAATTTTATTTTTCTTCAATGCTATTCGGAAAATCCGGAGCTTGAAAATTACAGGGACAGATGAAAGAGTAGCAGGGATGGAAAGCTTGATTCATGATTTGGGTGCTTTTTAACACCATGGAAGCCATGTTCATCACTGCTAAATGTATGTCTGTCACAGGTAAATTGTAACAGATCTATTTTTGTGTATTTTTACGAGATGGCTGTAATGCAACGTGTGTTTAATTGGCAATTCATTAAGCGGATTATCCCATATTTTTATGTGGTGATGACCGTGGTGATACTCATTTTTAATGATGCGTTTGGCGAAGTTGATGAGTTTATTGTGTTCAGTTTATTGTTTTTCACCTCGATGGGAATCTGGGTTTTGCGATGGATTTTTATCCAGGTGAAAGCTATTCTTAAACTAAAGAAAGAGAAGAAGGAAGCTGAACTTATGCATTTAAAAAGTCAGGTGAATCCGCATTTCTTTTTCAATACCCTGAATAATCTTTATGGGTTGGTTGAACAGGATACGGAAAAAGCACAGCAGTTGATTCTAAAATTATCGGATATGATGCGATACAGTATCTATGAAGGTCAAAATGAGCTGGTGAAGCTGGGGGATGAGATTACCTACCTCGAAAATTATATCGAACTTCATAAAATGCGGTATCACAAAACAATTGACATCCGGTTTGATGTAATAGTGGTTGACCGCAGTATCAAGATTATGCCTTTGTTGTTTATAATTTTGCTTGAAAATGCATTTAAGCATGGTGTGGAAAAGCTGCGGAAGGATGCCTTTGTATGTATTCGACTAACAGCAACGAACAAAGAAATAGACTTTGAAATAGAAAATAACTTTGATGTAGAGGAGGTAAGCGATAGTGAGGGTATCGGACTGAGTAATCTTCGAAAGCGGTTAGAACTCGTTTATCCGAAGAAATACAAACTGGAAATTTCGAAAATAGGATCTGATCGATTCAAGGCCAATCTAAAACTGACCTTATGAGTATAAAATATATCATAGTTGATGATGAAACGATTGCTCATGACATTATCAAGAAATACTGTGGCATGTTACCCAATATGGAGCTGGTGCAAGATTGTTACGATGCGATAGATGCATTGCAATTTCTACACAGTAATCCGGTAGATCTTATTTTCCTAGATATCAATATGCCTAAACTGAAAGGATTTGAATTTCTTCGAACATTGACTAATCCACCCAAGGTTATCGTAACGACTGCATATCAGGAGTATGCTCTGGAAGGCTATGAACTTAACGTAGTGGATTACCTGTTGAAGCCATTTTCATTCGAGCGATTTCTTAAGGCAGTGAATAAGTCAAATCTGAGTGGAACAAATCAACATTCAAAAGTAGAAACACAGCCTGAAAAGGTATCGCCAGAGAAAATATTTCTTCGATCTAACAACAAATACATTCAGGTTGATCCGGAAGATATCTTATATGTGGAGGCATCGGGCAACTATGTGAAGGTAGTAATGAAAGAAGAGGAGCTGACCATTCGCGGAACACTTTCATCCGTGCATGAGCATATTCCTGCAGACGGTTTTTTGCAGGTACACCGATCATTTATCATTGCTAAAAAACACATTAAGAGTATTGAAGGTAACCAGGTATTTATGGGGGATCATGTGGTTCCGATTGGAAAGTCCTATCGGGAGGTATTAGAGAAGCTGGTGATGTAGTGAAGGTGTAGTTGTGGCATGTGTCATCACACGCCATGGATGAGCTTTTTAGTTAAAAAGTAACACTCTACACGTCCTTTCGAAACCATGAATTTTCATGAATAAAAGTGATTTAATTTGATAAAATTGGATGAAAAAAAAGCATGGGTAAAAAATCTCAGAATCTGGCTTTATTACTAATTGGGGGCTTATTATTCTAATTAGTGGTCTGTCAGGGGACATACCATGGGGAAGGGTTATCCTAATTCATCTTTTGAGGAATACAATTTATATTGATGTTTCCTATGAATTTAGAATGGTTTCATAATATCTTATTGTCCTTTTTTCTTGATAAAAAATGGACCAAAAAATCAAGACAAAATCAAATCTCCTAACTCACTAACCTCCCCACGCTCGTGATTTTGTCAATCCTCCCCGCCCTTCTAAGTTACTTTTGTTTTATCGAGAAAAAAGTTTTTTCATTGGGAAGCGTATAATATTATCCAAACGCTTTTTCTTTTCAACATTTGTAGCAGGGAACCCTTATCATAGGATTTGTGATCCGTAATTAACAATTTATAATTTAGAGTAGTGTCTTCACTCTACCCGTCCTTTCGAACCCATGAATTTTCATGAATAAATGCAGTTTTATTTGATAAAATTGGATGAAATAAAAGCATGGGTGAGAAATCTCAGAATCTGGCTTTATTACTAATTGGGGGCTTATTATTCTAATTAGTGGTCTGTCAGGGGACATACCATGGGGAAGGGTTATCCTAATTCATCTTTTGAGGAATACAATTTATATTGATGTTTCCTATGAATTTAGAATGGTTTCATAATATCTTATTGTCCTTTTTTCTTGATAAAAAATGGACCAAAAAATCAAGACAAAATCAAATCTCCTAACTCACTAACCTCCCCACGCTCGTGATTTTGTCAATCCTCCCCGCCCTTCTAAGTTACTTTTGTTTTATCGAGAAAAAAGTTTTTTCATTGGGAAGCGTATAAAATTATCCAAACGCTTTTTCTTTCCAACATTTGTAGCAGGGAACCCTTATCATAGGATTTGTAATCCGTAATAACAATTTATAATTTAGAGTAGTGTCTTTACTCCATTCGTCCTTTCGAACCAATAAATTTTCATTAATAAAAGCGGATTAATTTGATTTAATAGAATGAAATAAAAGTATGGGTGAGAAATCTCAGAATCTGGCTTTATTACTAATTGGGGGCTTATTATTCTAATTAGTGGTCTGTCAGGGGACTTACCTCGCGATAAAATTTCTGTCAAGGAGTTGGGTTTAGGGCATTTGATTCAACTAATCCTTATATTCAATAATTGTATTATTTATTTTAATCACTTTGCCTGATAGGTCATATTCATAAGATAGGTTTAAGCTAAATCTAGGGTATATCAGATTTTCTATGCGTAGGGGGTTATTTGGGGAAAGATGATAGACTTCATTGAAAAATGGGAATCCTAAGATTTGATTAACAGAATAATATGGATTTGAATATTTATCATATTTCGAAACATTATAGATTCCAATGTAAGAATATGAATTTAGGTTTCCATTCTTATACTTTATTATTTTAGGGAACTTATTGACTCCTTCAGTATTTGAATCATAATCAATTTGAATAATCCTAAAAATACTGTCAAAAGTAAAATGGGTGGAACTATAATTTTTATCAGAAGGATAAATACCAATTATTTTATCATTTGAATTATATTCCAAATAGTTGTTATAGGATGATTCATATTGAATACCATATCCATTGTATTCGTATTGAACTGAAATAAAATTGATTAGTTTCGAGTTTTCATCATATTTAAAGAATGTAGTGTCCCTTCTGTTTAAATAAAAAGGAGAATTCATTGTGGAGTCGAATTTATCAATAATTATTTGACTTATTTGTTCTCCTTCGTATATGATTTCAATGATATTATTATTGCTAATGATTTTAGTTGGGTAGACGAGTTCAATTTCGTTTATAAAAATTTCTGTTGAGTCTTCATTACATCCAATAAATGCCAAATATATTATGACCACAAAAAGTAAAAAGGTGTATTTCTTCATAGGTTGAAAATGAATAGTTGAAAAATTTGATAAAACCTCTTTAGCTGATTTAATAGCTAGTCTATTTAGATGCTAATATATTTTAAAGATTATTGAAATTAAAAATAAATACCTAAAGAGGGGAATACTTACTGGTAAATCTGTACTACATAATTATATTTTAACATATAAGGTAGTCCTTTAACTCTTCAATTATTTCTCAATGATTAATCAACGAAAAGGTAGATTAGTCAGTAAGAAACCTATTGTTCATTAGTAAACAGTTTCAATGTTAGTGTGTGTCTCCACACGCCATGGATTAGAAAGGTCATATTTATAGCTAATTAAACCTATTCCCGATACTTCAACTGCAAACCCTTCAGGAACTTCCTCAATACCTGATCTCCAGCATGCTTGTATTGTCCCTGGTCAGGTTTACGGAAAAATGCACTTAGCTCGTGTTTACCAATTGGGAAACTGGCAAGTTCTAATACCGCCAACATATCAGTGTCCTTAAAGTTTAGTGCTATTCTTAGTTTTCTCAGGATTTGATTATTGTTCAGGAACTCTTCGGCTTCATGTTGAGGACCTTCTTTTACACCCCTTTTTTGATTGATTAGTCCATTGAGAAAAAGTGCTAGTTCTTTATCTGACATGGGTTGATAGTATTCTTCCTCTTCTTTTAAGAGCCAATTGACTACTTCTGGCCTGTTGACTGAATAATTTGCAAGTTGAAAGATCTCGATTACCTGTTGATCACTCAAGTCAAAAGTATAACGTAGCCGGCGTAAGATATCGTTATTTGTCATACTGCAATTTATTGAACTGCATTAACAAATTAAATGGATCTAATTTATTCTTTCCCGGCTAACTTGATTTTCCTACAATAATTCCATCACTTGATAGAAAAGAAAAACCAGTAAAATCAATATTAGTCCACTAAAAGAGTACCATGGAGTTTTGATCACATTTCTCGCTCTAATGAGATTTTCAATTTCCGAAGGCGCATGAAAAAGTTCGTTCCCTTGACGTAAAGCAAAGATCTTGTTTGTACTGAATAATGGAATCCAGAAAATATGAAATATCTTTTGGCGAACTTCCATCGTGAAGTTGTTTAAGGTATCTTCTTCTATTCCAAGGTCTTTACAGGTAAATGACTTTATCTTGAAGGTATAGGTTCCAAATACTATTCTCATAATGATTTCCAGTTAAGGTTGAATAAATAATATCTGATCTAGTACTAAAAAAATCAGTTGACTAAGATTCGGTTTAATGTGTTAATATTAAGTGCTTTAGCTTATAAAATTAAAATTTAAAAAATTAAAAAGTACTATTTTGTGTTTAAAAAATTCAATTATTTATTTATACCTGTTTTTAACTATTTGTAACCTTTAGAAAGGAATTATTTTAGTTTGTTTTTCAAGATATGAATCAGTAACTCAATGTGATTGCTTGTCATAGGATAGCCCAAGGGCAGAGAGCAAGGAGATATAATAATTAAATAGTTTACTCGATAACGTTAGCAATGAATTTAGGACGGTTTCAGACCTATATTTTTTTCAGTTTGAATCAAGTTGTAACCAAAAGTAGTTTGAGGTGGTCAAATGTCTATAACATCTTAGAACTAGAGTAAGATGCTTTTTCTTATCCTTTTAAAGGAGCCCTTTCTTTTTCTGTGAAAAAAAAGAGGGTAAACTAGTTTAAATAGAATCTTTTAAAGTTGTAACTATTGATCTTATGAAAAATATATTTATAAACCCAGAAACCAATGTCATTAGAGCAGGATGGAGACTTGTGATTTTCCTTTTATTATTCTCTGCTTTAAATGCTGTTTTAATGATTGGGGTTCGTACTATTTTAGGCGGATTACCAGCAGCAGGTACATTGTGGTTTTTTCTTTTAGGTATTGGAGCTACCCTGGCTTCTTATATTACAACAGAATACATAACTAAGAATGCATTTCAATCTTTGGGATTAAGAATGGGGTATGTATTCAAAGATATCTTAATAGGTATTTTAATCAGTGCATTTATTATGACTTTGATGTATTTAACTCTTTTGGGGTTTGACTTAATAAGGTTTGACGGATTTAGTTGGTGGAGTAAAGAAGCAGGTACTCTCGGTGCTTTTACTGAGGCTAGTATTTGGACTGCTTTAGCTGTTTTGTTTCAATTTATAGTTGTTGCATGGTGGGAAGAATTGGTATTCAGGGGTATAATTCTTCAAAACATAGCTATGGGTTTAAATCTTAAATGGGGAGTGTTTATTTCAACGATAGGATTCGCAGTTTTACATGCCACTAACCCAAGTGCGACAATAATGAGTACACTGATAATTATGCTTATAACACTAAAACTGGTTTATGCATATATGAAAACAGGTCAATTGTGGCTTGCTGTAGGTCTTCACTTAGGATGGAATTTCTTCCAGGCTTCTATATTTGGATTTGCATCTAGCGGACACGTGTCTCCTGCACTAATCGCTCAAACTCCAATAGCGCCAGATTGGTTAAGTGGAGGAGATTTTGGGGCTGAGAATAGTGTGGTTATAATTCCATTTACATTGGGATCCTTTTACTTAATACATCTTTGGGTTAAATTTTCAAGAGGTTTACAGCGTTATAAAATGTTTAATTATCTGGTGTCGGATGAAGATTTTAATCAGGCTAATATTAAAACTGAGCAGAATGTTTTAGTGTGAATTTATAATAATAGATTATACATTTAAGTAAAGGCAAAGCTGATATAGAAATTATTGCCTTCATGTTGTTTAAATGATTTAATATATGTTTTTGGTTTTGTGGGTATAGCATAGAACTATGTAATACAAGGTAGTGTAAAAAATGAAATTATCAATTTGATTTGAGCAATTTTTTTTATTTGTATGTAAATGCTTTATGCCGAGCTGCACCACCACTATTAGAAATGAACCTTTGACCCACTGGGTACCGAATATGTTAACGCTCTCTTCCTTGGCATTTATCGTTATGAGCGTTGTCAGAAGGAGAGCTCCATCAGTAATGGCTGATGGAGCCGTCTGTTAGATTGGTAAATCGATATTTTTCCATCGACTTGGTAAAATAATTCCTTCTTTCTTTACTTATTCATTTGACCTAATTTTTCAATTTTTTTCAACCATTTTGCCCTGAACTCTTCTTTAGAAAGCCTTATTGGTCCGATGGTTGTGATTCGCACTTTTTTTACTCCAATAAAATTTAATGTTCCTTTTTTTAAAGCATTGTGACTTGGGTTTCCATAAACCCACCTGTAATACCAGGCAGGTTGGTCTAATGTGCAAATTATCCTTGCCGATTTTCCTGTAAGACCCTTGTCGCTAAACAATGAATTTTCTCTTTTGTTAAAGGCAAATCCCGGAAGTAGAATCCGGTCTAAAAAACCTTTCATTATTGCCGGCACAGAGCTCCACCAAACAGGGTAAATCCATACTAAATGATCAGCCCATTTTAATTTTTCCTGAGCATCTAATAAGTCAGGTTCTAATTCGGTTCGTTTTCTATATCCAAATTGTAGGTTAGGGTTGAAGTCCAAATCCCTAATATTAATCACTTTAATTTCGGCATTTGATTTTTGGGCTCCTTTTAGATATGACTCTGAAAGACCAAAATTGAAACTTTCTTTGTCGGGATGTCCATTTATAATTAGTATTTTTTTCATCTGTCTTAAAAGTATTTTTTCATTTTATATTCAAACTGAGTATCTGTTAAAAGCTCGATTTTGAAGAACTTATAAAGAATAAAACAAGCAGGTACTGTTAAAAAGGCTGAACAAATAATGAAAGTGGCTACACTACAAAAAACAGCTAAAGATTGAGTACTGATTTCTCCTATATATGAAGCAAAGTAATCTGGCCGTTCGATAAAGAAATTATGAACAGCTATTGCGTAATCGTAAAAGCGAATTGTAAGTTCGTAAAGTAACCAGGTGGGGTAAAACCATTGTCTGACCGGTTTCCACCACTTTCCAAAAATTGATTTTTGTAGTTTGTTTTTTTCTTCCATTTTTTGATCTTTTTCACAAAAGTCTACTAAATGGAAGGGTTAAAATTTGATATAGATCAAATTCGGTTTTTAGGATTTCTTATTCTACTTAAAGTTTCGAGTGTAATTCCTAAATAAGAAGCAATATGGGTAAGGGGAATTCGGTTTGTGATGTTAGGATATATATTTAATAGGTGATTATATCTTTCATCTGCCTTATTAAACTGAATAGTATATAGTCTTTCGCAGAGCCCTAACATAGTTTCGGTAACCACTTTACTTATGAAGCGTTCAAAGTCGTGGTGTTTATTTGTTAGTTTGTCCATTATATCTTTTGAAAATTCAAGAACTATTGAGTCTTCAACAAATTCAACAAAATGAGGACTTGGTTTTTCACTAAAAAAACTAACGATGGCAGCCATAAACTGATTTTCGAAAGTAAACCAGTCTGATATATCTTTTCCGTCTTTCAAGTAATAAGCCCTTGAACAGCCTTCTACAATTAAATATGCTTTTTTAGAAAATTGTCCTTCACGAACTACAACCTCTCCTTTTTTGAATGTTCTAACTTTTGCATTAGCAATAAATTCTTCCTGACATTCAATGGTTAATGGAGAATAAGTTTCTCCCATTTCGTTTAGGATTTTTTCAGTATTCATTTTTTAATAGACTACAATTTTTCATTTTAGCACTGATTCTTTAAAAAGGTCGTTAAGGTAGATGGTTTAAAAAAACCGCTCTGCAATATGTATCGTTGTGGTTAAAGAAAAAAGAAGCTACATAGAGAAATCAGTTAGGCCAATACCCTCACAAAAGTAGCAGAAATCTACATAGTATCATTATCAAACACCGGACTTGTCAACCCTGTATTCAAATGCCTATCGGCCACTCGAATTCTTAGATGTTTTGCAGCGAATCATCCTAAATCGAGCGGTTTTTCAGATTTATAATAGTACCAGTTCTTGTCCAATTTCCTGCCATTTTTCTGTTTGTTCCGCCAGTGTTCTTCAAACTGCGGTTCGGAAATTTTGTAGTTCGTTGGATAGTAAATAAGATAGTCGTAGGTTGTTAAATAAACCTCGATAATGCCGCCAATGCGGAGTTCCCCATAAGTAACGATTCCATATTTGTTGACTAAATTTTTCAGATAATTAAACTGTTCAAGTGGATTCTTGTCGTATCTGATAATTTCAAACATTAATGAGTCGTCCGCCTGAAGTTTTAGTCCTTCATTTTCATTCCATATAGTTGCTCTTCCAAAAGTTGGAATGGAGTCTATTTCGAGTCCAAATTCTTGTAGAAACCGTTCTTGGTTTGCGAAAATAATTACTCTTAGTTTTGTTGTGTCATGAATCAGAGCTCTGAAAGTTGGCTCTTCGTTGCGGGTGTTAAAATAGAAATGAGCCCTTGGGTTGTAGCTGTATTTTAGGAGTTCAGTGTTCTGGATAAACTCGTTAGCATAGTTGGTATGAAATTCAGATGCAAGTTGCCAACCATCTCGTTGAGTCGTTCCGCAAGAGGTCAGTGTAATCAATAAAATTGAAGTTATCAGAAGTCTCATGAAGTTCGCTCTATACTGCACAACGCCTACACTATGGCGCAGTTTTTGTGTCCCTCGTTGCATAAAATGCGGTTATAGTGAATGTTGTGAAGTGAATTAATTTGATGAAATATTCAATTTCAGATTACTTCCAATAGCTCTAATTACCTTCAAAATAGTATCAAATTGAGGTTTTGAATTTTCTGATAGAGCTTTATACAGACTAGGTCTACTCAATCCAGTTTGTTCTGCGATTTTTGACATCCCAATTGCTTTCGCGATGTGACCCAAAGCGACAACAATATCTCTTGAATCCCCCTCTTCTAAAACTGTATTTAAATACTCCTGAATCATCTCGTCATCTTCAAGATAATTAGCAATATCGAATCTTGTAGTTTTCATTTAAATCTTGTTTTTATACTGCTCCCAAAGTTCTTTTGCTTTTTTAATGTCATTACTTTGGGTTGATTTATCTCCTCCAATTAATAGCAATACAAGTGTATCTCCATGTTCTTTAAAATATACCCGATACCCTTTTGCATAATGTATCCGTAATTCGGAAAGACCTTCGCCTATTGGTTGACAATCGCCAAAATTACCTTGATCCTCTATTCTCTGTAGACGGAGCAAAATTTTAGCTTTTGCTTTTCTGTCTTTTAACTTTCGAAACCACTTTTCAAATTCAGTGGTTTGTTCAATTATATACATACGTAAATGTATTCACTTGGATACAGTAAAACAAGATTTTTAATTTGGAATAGTAATTTTATGGTTCACAACGAATTGATAAGCGCGACTCTATTGCTCTTATTTCCTTTATAACTTCGTTGTTTTTTTTGTAAATAATTTCCTTTAAAAATTCTAAAATAGCTCTTGGTTCTACAAAATCAAATATCCTTGTTATAAATACTTGTTTGAAACCGTATATGACCGGGGTTTAATCCCTGCATTTCATAAAAAGTCTGAAGTTATGCTATCAATAAACTCCCAACAGCAGGGGATTATATCGGTTTGACAGAAAAATTGAGTTCTTCTTCTAGTTTTTTCAATTCATCAATCAAATAATATCGATGCGAGTAGCCTGTTAATACAACAATTCTCTTATTGGGGTTGTTTTTTATTTGATTGACAATGTTATTTACCATCGCCTTATTTCTTATGTCCCAATAATTCATATGAACCGGTAGAAATTCTTTTAAATCATCCGATAATTCTTTAGACTTTAAAATTTCGGGAATTATATTGTAAACATAGGTTTGTCTTTTATTAATGATACTATCTGCTATTGGATTATTAAAGTCGTATAGCGTTTTGGAATTTCCAAGGTTTAAGTATTTCTTTTTTACTTCATTGTAATCACTTATCATTTCGGACTCTTCACTGGATAGTGCATTTTCTCGAATTAGTTGATGTGCCATTCCAATAAGTTCACCCATATTCTTTTGATAATTATGTTTAAAGTGAAACCGATCTCTTTCTTCCCATTCATAGCCTATGACTTTAGCTTTAGGATGATTTTTTAAATATTTAAGCGCTACAACATTTTCTACTCGCTCCCCATTTTGAAAAGCACTCATGAATTGATTTAAGAAATCAATTCTTTTTACCATCCGGTTTACAGTTTGTTTGTCGCTTTCATATAAGATAATAGATGGAGAAACCGTATTGATGTAGTTATAGAGATCGTCTCTTTTAAAGTTATTAGTTTCAAAATGCATAGAACCAACCACATATACCTCTGTCTGCTCAGGTGCTGCTTTATTTTTTTGTGCCTGAATTCCGGTTTCTTCCTGATTGATATACCCATTTAAATCCACGTTATATTTAATTATTGCGACTACGAAAAGTATAAGAGTGAGTGATATCCAGGTTATTAGTAAGTATTTTAAAACTTTTATGATTTTTATTCTTTTCATGATTTAATCTTTAATTCGGTAGAAGAGCTTACTACTACTCTTTTACAGCATAACGTAAATTTGGAGCATCAAGAATCAGAGTTTTTTCCAGAAACAACTTATTGCCTGTCATTCCTCCTAAGTCACTTCCTAAATTTGCTGCCTTTAATACAAATTGTAACATCTCTGTGCCAGGGATTTTCATATAAGTTACATAGGTAAGTGGAGCTGAGGCATTTCCAAATTCAAACATACCTTCAGATTCCGCATTATATACCATAGCCTTTCTTCCCCAGGAAGAACCTTCATAGCTTGTTATTTCAGCATTAGGTTTAGATAAATCTTTAAAAGTATTTTCATCGACTATCAATTCAAATGCACTCGAACCAGAGTCAAACCACAATTCTACCGGTTCTTTATTTAATTTTGCAGAAAGAAATATTCTGCGACCATCAAACGTAAATGGTAAGAAATTATCTTCCTTTCTTACCCTTTCGTCTTCAGGCTCTGTTATAGTCATGTTTTGATTTTTATAATCGATGATTATAGGGTTCTTCTCAATAAAATCATTACCTACAGTGCCAAGTATTATAAATGGATCATTCTCCCAGTCAATTTTATCGCTACCACCTCGAAAACCTAAAGAACTGGCTGTAACATTTACAGTACCTACTTTAAAGTTGGCATTTTTAACACGAACCTGATTATCCAAGGTATCTATATTAAAAATATTCCCATACTTTTCGTTCACTGATAAGATTTTCTTGTACCGTAATACAGTTGATGGTGCTCCGGTGTCAAATTGCATATAGAAGGTCTTATCTACACCTGGAATACTAACAGGAACAAACATGAAAGCATTTTGAATAACCTTACCCTCGAATGTGTGACTTCTCCATATGAAATCAAAGGATTGGCCTACGTTGGAAAGTGTAAGATGATTAGGTGGTGCTGATAAGAATTTATTCTTAAAATAGAAGAAGCTGATGGTTCCTCCCACAATTATCAGGATAAAAAGTCCTAACAGAATTCGTTTAAATAGTTTCATTGTTTTTGATTTTAATTAGTCAAGCTATCGCCCGGTATTGGCTTCGAATTCAAAAGACGAAATCGTCCTTTGTTTTGATCAAAAGTAGCTGAGGAGCCTAGGAAACTATAATAAACCTGTGGTGATTTAGGGGCTAATCCCTGGGGTGATTTTTAAATTTCTCCATAAACTCAGTTCGATTACTCACTTCTAATTTCGCGTATAGATTGCGTATATGAGTTTTTACAGTGTTTAAGGATATGAAGAGTTCTGAAGCGATTTCTTTATTGCTTTTATTGTCAATCATTAATTCTGCTACCTTTTCTTCCTGTGAAGTAAGACTGAAATCGATAGGGGTCTGTTGTAAAGTTCTGGTGTGCTTTAATTTGATAATAAGAAATACTATTCCTCCTAAAAAAAGAAGACATAAAAAGCCTAAAGCATAGCTTAACTTTTTAAAGAAGGCCATTTTTTCTTTGGTTTCAGACCTGTATAGCATATCTAAAAAGCTTTTATACTGCAGCGCATAAGAAGAGTTATTATAATAATCATTCAGTTGACTAAGAAGTTGAATATAGAATTCCGGGTTGTCGCCCAGATCTTTTTTTATTGCACTTTTTGGTAGGCCTGCTATTAAAATGATAGTTGTCAGGGGATGTGATTCTTTCTCAAGAACATAGGACTTTAATTCCCTTAGAAATTGATCGGTAGTTTGTTTGGAGATCTTCTCATTGTTAAGATCTAAGAACTCTGAATGTAGTTTTTGAGCATAATCATTATGGGTTCTCCATTCTTTATCAATGGGGTTCGTGTTCTTGTAGCTGGAAAACCAAAGTTTTTTATTCTTTTCGAATACGATGGTATCTGTATTGGAGAAGATAAAATTGTGAAAGTTTTTAAGATCTTCTATATCGTATTTTTGTGCTCCTTCGACATTTTCATCCAGATTGGAGTATATACGATATAATGCATGTTTATCTGATAGTAAACTTCCTTCAAAAGAAAAATATCCCAGGCTATCTGTCACTGTTGAAGTGATGATTTGGTCAGGATCAAGTGCATTAACTTCATCAAATTGCAATAAGCATAGATATACTCTTTTATTTTTTTCTGGTGTATCTAAATATCCAGAAATAGAGTATTGACCATAACAGTAATTCCCTATTAAGCATAAAATAAAGAGTATAATTCGTTTAAAGTAAATGCTCATTTAGAATAATATTTATTTTTCAGATGAAGGTAAAAATAATCAAATTGTTTAAAACGCTTTTACTAAGCGGACGTGGCGGATTATCGTTCCGATTTCGCGTCCCGTAGGACGCTGAAATCCAGCGCTTGAGCTGGCATTGATGCCTCCATAACTGAACATGATGTTATAGCTTTTTTTTAATTTTATGTTTGAATTTTTTAATATCCATTATTGTTCTAAATTTTTTGACTTTTGGGTTAGAAATATGAATATTATATCCATCTGTTATTGATGAAACTGACCCATTTTCTAATCTCAAAACTGATGTAATACAGGATGGGGCAAAATATACATTATCATTATTGCCAGTTTCTTTAATATTTAATCCAATAATGATTTCATTATCTGATTCAAGGAATATTTCGGTACAGTCTATTCCTCCTTCGTATATATTAATTGAACTCTGGTCAATAGTCCCTTTTAAGACATCAGAGATTACAATTACTCCCTTTTTTGAATCTGAATCCCTTATGAATTTTCCAATAATTATGGCATCAAAATTCTTTACATTCGATATGAAGTCATTTTTGATGTTATCAGAACAAGTGCATCCAATCGAATAAAAAGTGCTAAAAATAAATAATATTGTTACAATTAATTTCGTCATTTTAATTGGCTATAACAAGTGGATAAGCGCGTCTCTATTGCACTTATTTCCTTTATAACTTCATTGTTTGTTTTGTTAATGATTCCCTTTAAAAATTCTAAAATAGCTCTTGGTTATGCAAAATCAAATATCCTTGTTATAAATACTTGTTTGAAAAGTATATGACCGGGATTTAATCTCTTCATTGCAAAAAAAGTCTGAAGTTACACTATCACTAAACTCCAGACAGCGGGGCAGTGAAATCCAGCGAGAATCAGGCGCTTGAGCTGGCACTAGTGCCGACAAAACTTCATGCTGTTGGGTGTAGTGTTTATTCTTCTATTCTATATTTTAAATCTATTCTTTCGTGTAGAATTCGAACAACTTCAATTAAGTTCTTATTAAGAATTCTATAAAAAATAATATGCTTAGACACTCTAAATCCATTTAGATCATGTGTAACCATTTCATAATTCTTGCCAATTTGAGGAGTCTTTGCAATCTGTTTAATTGCATCAATTAGCATCTTATAATATTTATCTGCTTGGTTTTCTGACCATTCATTTACAGTGTAGTTCCAAATATCAGCCAAATCCTCAACAGCTTTTCTGGTTAATAGATATTTAGCCATTAAGTTTTCTGTTTGCTTTTAAGGATTTTAAATGATTATCGGGATCAAAATCCACAGCATGCCCACTATTTATTCCTTCCTTAATTGAATTTCTTAAAGCTATTACTCTATTTTCTTCCTCTTCTAATAGTCTTAATCCTGCACGAATAACTTCACTAGCATTTTTAAATCTTCCTTGAGAGACACTTTCTCTTACAAATTTATCAAAGTATTCTCCTAATGATATGGATGTGTTTTTATTCATGAATTCACTTTTTCTTAAAAATACCAAATTTTGGTATAATTTTCAAATTACTCCCAACGAGTGGATAAGCGCAACTCTATTGCTCTTATTCCCTTTATATCTTCGTTGTTTGTTTTGTTAATAAATCCCTTTAAAATTCCTAAAATAGCTCCTGATTGAACAAAATCAAACATTTTCTTAATAAATACCCGTATGTAACCGGATAATGTACTTTAGAAATGGTAATTGATGGAAGTAACTCATTTTGCTTATAGCAGGATGCTACTGAGATATTATTGGACTGGCTTCTTTATTAACCGGGATGCAATCCCTTCATTTCATAAGAGGTATGAAGTTACGCTGTCGCTAAACTTCAGACTGTGGGGGTAGCCTGCCGATAGGTGGCTATGATTTGTTATACAGTTTTATATGCTGATTTTATTTTCTTTTAAGTGATACTTTTTCCAATCAAATGATCCTTCGTGTAAAGCGAAAAACCAAGTCGGCAATTCTAAGTCAAGGTATTTAAAACTTGTTTGTAGAACTGTTGAATTTAATTCAGTTTTTCCATCATTAGTTATTTCAAGGTCTTTTTTACTTTCATAATCGTAGTGATATACTTTAATTCCCTCATTAAATACGATTGCATATTCTTCCTCAATATCTCCACCCCACATCACACAATAATAATATAGAAACGGAACACTAAACTTTTCATTCAAAGACTTTATAAAGCTCAATAGTTTGAGTTGATTTTCCGTCAAATCAAGATTTAAGTTCATTTTGATAGAAGAGACAGAATCTATAAAACCCCATTTGTCATTTGGATATTCTTTATACTTATTCCAAAATTCATTTGTATCATAGTCCTTGTCATAACCAATTTTATATACCTCAGGTTTAATTACCAAGAGACCTCCTTCAGGTAAAGTATGCTTTCGGTAACTATTTTCATTTGGCTCGTCAGAGAGCATAAAACTTCTTGTCCAATCAAATCTAATTCCTTCAAGATTATCTACAAGAAAGAGTTCATCTTTGAATCCGTCAATAGTCTTTAAGTAATCTATTAATTCCGGTGTTGGTTTAGTATATATTCGATTTGCTTCCCAGCTCATTAGTTTTTCTTATTTGCATATAACGAGTGGATAAGCACGACTCTATTGCTCTTATCTCCATTATATCTTCGTTGTTTGTTTTGTTAATAATTTCCTTTAAAAATTCTAAAATAGCTCTTGGTTGAGTAAAATCAAAAATCCTTGTTATAAATCCTTGTTTTGTAAGCGTATGTAACTGAATAATGTATTTTAGAAATAGTAATTGATGGATGTAACTTATTTTGCTAATCGCAGGATGCTACAGAGAAGGATATCATTGGGCTTACTTCTTTATTGACCTGGATTTAATCCCTGCATTTCATAAAAAGTCTGAAGTTACGCTATCGCTAAACTCCAGACAGCGGGGCGAACCGCCGTATCGAAGATGCTGACACTTGTCGTCAGTAGGCACACCGTGGGCTTATGGCTCACGGTCGTCTACTCGATTATGTGTGGTTTTAATTCAGCCATCCAGACTGTTTAAATGCTTTATAATTATTTTTTATTTTCTTACTCAATAGAGCATCTTTGAAGGTATCTGTTTCTCCAACAATACATCCATTACATGTATTCAGTTGAATATCCAGTAAGCTAATATGGTTCATTAATGCTTTTTCCTCTTGTTTTATTTTTTTGCCATTAAGTTCAAGAAATGATAGCCCCACATATCCATAAGCAGAGATTTCAGGATTCAGGGACTTCAACCACCCAGAAAGTTCTGAATAGTTATTATCATTTACCAATCTCAACATTTCTCCACATTTATCAGGCGGTGTTCCTACAAACCCGCAAAATGTCCCGAAAGTGTAAATATTGATTGGGCTAGATAAGGAATTATTGAGGTCAATTTCATTTGTATACTTCGCTTTCCTTTTGTTTAAGTTATAAGAAATTATTTTGAACTCTTTTCTTTCAATAATCAAGTTGTCCTTGGTGGTTAATTTGCAGTAAACAAGAGAATCATTAGAAGTTAGAATGATTAGCTCATAGTGGTCACGGCCTAATTGGAAGTCTCTGTAAGATTGAAAGATGTCAAATTCCAAATTCCTTGAAAAGCCCATAAACGAGCTTATCGCAAAGGGACCTTTATTATTCTGTTCTTTCTCGAAATATTGCTCAATCTCTTTGAGGTCAAAATTCTTTGAATTCAAAATGGATTGCAATTTTTCGAGCTTTTTAGCTGTCGGCTGATCATCATATTTGAAATTTACTCTTGAGGGTATTCCAAATTCATTATTGTTGTTAATCTCAATCTTAAAAATGACCTCATTTGTGTCGAACCCCTTTTTGGACGGGTCCCTCTTGATATAAAAAGTAATGCCATCTTGTGGGCAATATGCGGTGCTATAATTAGTGAAACATCCTGTCTCGTTATACAAGTTTTGCACATCTTTCATTGTGCTTTGATTTAATATGATTCCATTTTTTGTTTGAGCTTTAAATGGGGATTGAACAGAAATTTTTCTAACTATTTTGTTCGCGTCCATTGGGTCAATTCCAAAGGTTAATCCAAGAGAATCATATTTGAATTCCGTTAATAATTTATGCTCAACAAGTCTATAATTCGAACCATATTCAGAGGTGACATCATCAATTCTAGATTCATCAATAGTAATTGGAATTCCCTCGATCCCTACTCTAGGCGTAATAGTATTGACCTGCCCAAAGGATTGAGTCCAAAGACAGGTGGCAATACAAATGATGGTTAATCGAATCATTATCATAGTTCTAATCACACAAAACGAGTGGATAATCGCGACTCTATTGCTCTTATTCCCTCTATATCTTCGTTGTTTGTTTCGTTAATAATTTCCTTTAAAAATTCTAAAATAGCTCTTGATTGAGCAAAATCAAATACCCTTGTTTATAAATACTTGTTTGAAAACGTATGTAACCGGATAATGTATTTTAGAAATTGCAATTGATGGAAGTAACTCATTTTGCTTATCGCAGGATGCTACTGAGGGGGATATCATTGGCCTTACTTCTTTATTGACCGGGATTTAATCCCTGCATTTCATAAAAAGTCTGAAGTTACGCTATCGCTAAACTCCAGTCTGTGGGTGGGCTTATGGCTCACGGCCGTCTACTCTATTGTGTTTTCGTTATTTCTTCTCTAATATCTTATCTGCAAGCTTTTTATCATGTATCTTGCTGTATATTTTATTGCTTAAAATCCAGTATATTACAATCCCAAATCCAATAGAAAGCAAAATTGAAATCCAGTTAATACCTTGCCAATAATAAATACCTCCAAGAATTAGGATTAATGCAATTTCAAAATAGTACTTCTCTTTTTCTTCAAGTCTCCTCTTTAGAATCATGTTATTACCTTTTCCTTTTTTGATTCTGTCAAGAACCTTTTTACTCAATTGGTCAACACTGTAATATTTATCTAAATCTTGAAGTGAGAAACAAATTCCAAATTCCATCTCAAGCTTATCCATGAATCTGTAATATTTTCTTGCGCCTCTAAATGAATTCTTTATCGTATTTTTTGGATGAGCAGGAAAGGTTAAGTAGTCCATAAAATGTGAGCCATCAAATTCAGCAGTTGGATTCTTCCTCTGTGATTGAAATACCTCCAATATCTTATCTTTTATTTCTTTCTCAGTCATTTTTTAATATAAGATCTGGTTCAAAAATCATACAGTGAGGCATCCAGCAATCTTTTTTAATCGTTCCAATTTCATGTCCATTCTTACATAATGTATTAATACCGTCCGCTCCATCAAGGTCACAACAACCATTTAGCCTCCTAAAGTCTGTATGTTTCTTGGTGTTTATTAAGTCCTTAATATTTACAATTATTTTGTGGTCAGAATCCGTGAAGTATTCACCATCACTAACAAAAAAGTATCCTTTGGGTAAAAACTCCTTACCATCTTCTTCAGATATTTGGTTTATGTCAGTCAGTTCAACTAACTCATTTGATAATTCGATATTACATGTCTTGCAGAATACTTTCATTTCTCTGTTACAATGAAACACAACGAGTGGATAAGCGCAAATCTATTGCTCTTATTTCCTTTATAACTTCGTTGTTTGTTTTGTTAATAATTCCCTTTAAAATTCCTAAAATAGCTCTTGATTGAGCAAAATCAAATATCCTTGTTTATAAATACTTGTTTGAAACCGTATATGACCGGGATTCAATCCTTGTATTTCATAAAAAGTCTGATGTTACGCTATCACTAAACTCCAGACAGCGGGGGAGGTTGGGCAGTAGCTCAAACGCGAAGCATTGGCTTTGCCGAATCTCGATTTTGCAAAGCAAATCATCGATTTCATGAACTCCATTAATAATAAATTGAGATAGTGAATAAAATCCAATTCTAGGTACAACGATTACCGAATCCCGACTCCGAAGAAGAGGCTATGAAAGCATGGTTACATACTATCAGAAAGTGAAGATTTGATTTGACGAACCGCCGTATCGAAGATGCTGACACTTGTCGTCAGTATACGATCACAAGCACTAGAGTGCGAAGAGAGGGGCATTGCCCCCGTACGTACGGTGGCCATGACGTTTCAGTCATGGTTTACAATGTGAGATTGAAAATGCTGACCGCAAGCGTCAGTATTGAAAATGCTGACATTTATCGTCAGCAGGCGCACCGTGGGCTTATGGCTCACGACCGTCTACTCTATTACCCACTTTTTCTTTTGTTTTAGTATCCAATATCTGTAATAATGTTGGCATCCTGAAATCGCCGTGCATTGATTTAATATGTTTAAATGCAGTTTCCAATTCAATTCCAATTGCTGTTATATATAAAGGCTTTTTACTTTCTCCTCGAAATAATTCTTTTACATTTTCTTTATTTCCATGAAAGCCGGATTTTGCCACACCAATTATAGGAATATTTGAATTCAATTGATTGAAAAGATGACCTCCTAATCCTAATTTATTTTGGTCATCAAGAACTACAAAACCATCAATCACGATAGCCTTTATATATTTAAATTCCCTTTTGACTTTATTTAGTAAACTTAGTATACAAGGTAATTCACGCTTATAGAATGCCCCTGGTTCATATTCAGCTATTCCGTCTTTTATTTCCTCATAACTGTTTGTTGGTTCTGAGTCAGACCAATCTTTGAAAGTCAAACAAACAGTTTTTGCTTTATCTTTAAAATAATATGTATCAAAAGCCAATATCATAAAATAACTCTTTTTGTTTCTCTATCCGGGAAATTTTCATTTTGATATTTCGTGTATTCTCTAATAAAATGATAGGCTTTAGAATTTTCTTTATTTTCAGGCTGAATGTATGAATGGAATCGATGGATTGAAATGATTGAAGCAACACGTTTAATAATCTCTCCATCAGAGTGAACCATGAGGCTGTTAAGGATATCAAAGTACTTTCTCTGGTCCATTTCAAAAACTTCCCAAAACCACATCCATATGTGATGAATTCTATGATTCTCAACATGACTTATTGACTCATTTTTTAACTCCGGGTTTTCAAAACTCAAAAGATTAAAATAATTATTTAGCATCAATTCATTATCATATTCAATTAATCTTTCCGTAGTTCCATTAACCATTTTATCTTTCATCTGGGTATATATTACTTCTCCAGATTTTAGATAATATTTAGTTTGCCATGGCTCTGTATTGCTCTTATCTGAAAAACTTTTTAATTCTCCTGATGAATAATACTCATAATGTTTACCATCCTGAAATCGAGAGACAATAGCCCCATTAAGATTCCAATAGCGGTAATAGCTGGGAGTACTCTCCATCATTTTGTTTCCGTTGGGATAAAATCCAAATCCCTTAACAAATCTTCCATTATCATAGATTTCATGTTCTCTTATTATACCATCTTTATATTTGACTATATAATCACCATGAGCATTACCGTTTACATAGCTTGTTTGTTCAATTGGTGGATAACTAGAAATTATTTTACCAGTGAATGGTAGACCTTTAAAATAGACCTCTACAAATAGGTCCTCTTCTCTTCTGTATTCTAATTCTGCATTATTGTCTTTAATGGTAGTCATTCTTCCAATTGTGGGTAACAAGTGTATAAGCGCGACTCTATTGCTCTTATTTCCTTTATAACTTCGTTGTTTGTTTCGTTAATAATTTCCTTTAAAAATTCTAAAATAGCTCTTGATTGATCAAAATCAAATATCCTTGTTATAAATCCTTGTTTGAAACCGTATATGACCGGGATTTAATCCCTGCATTTCATAAAAAGTCTGATGTTACGCATTCGCTAAACTCCAGACAGCGGGGGTAGTTATTGTAAGCTGTTAATTTTTCGGTATTATATGTTTTATATCAACGATTGTTGTATACGGGATTCTATCTTCAATCCATTTTCTATTTGTTGAATGTTCGGCTTTCTCCTCAGCTCTGCTTCGATAATGATATTCTACATATATAAGTTTCAAACTGGTCATTTTTTTCAAGCCATTCTCATTCTCTTTTAGAAGGTCAAATGGACACCACAAAGTGTTTATTTGATTTAAGTTGGTTCCTTCCAGATTCAGTGATTTTAAAGTCTCAGGAAAGTGAATATCCTTGAGTTTTGGTAGTTCAAAAATTTCATCGGAAATACTCTCTAGTTGATCATTTACTCCCAGATCTAATTTTTCCAGTTTTCTAAGCTTTGATATTTGATCAGATATTTCCTTTATCTCAGTTAGGGACAAGTCTAATTCTTTTAAGTTGGTTAGTGAATATATAGAATTAATATCGTTAATGGGATTTGAACTTAAATTGAGTATTTCAATGTTGCTTAATAATCGTAATTCTGGTGGTAAGTAGTCAATTTCATTGTTTTGTAAAAGGATTGTTCTCAGCTTATTAAGCTTACTTAGTAAATCTATATTAATATATGAGATGTTGTTTCCTATCAATCCTAATTCATAGGCATTTTTAAAGCTTTGTACTTCTTCAGGTATTGAGTCCAGATTTAAGTTATTAAGATCTACGATAGGTATCAGTAATGACGAGTCAGAGTTCGAGAGAGTAATGAAATTATTAAATCTTTCTTTTTTCCATCTTGTTTGAAGGTCATCCTGATATTCTTGAAAACCGTAGGTACTGTCTCTTACTATACACTGAAATGCACCTCTTAATGTGAAGTTAGTATTTGATGATTGTTCGTCATGGTAATAAACTTTTCCACTTGTTTCAATTTGACCAAATAATGAATCTCCAACATTAAATTCAGATGAATTTAATGTGAGTCTTTCTATTTCAAAACTATATATCGGAGGATAGCCCACATCCGACCAAGATTCTAGGGAAGATTGAAATGTTCCATTATAATAAGCCAGGATAAATGATTCCCCAACAAAACTGCCACTGTTGACATGAACCACATTAACCGAGGAGTCGGTCTTGTAGCAGAAACAATCAAGAAATTCAAAATTATAAGATTTATTAGGTTTTTCGATTACAAAAACGACATTGGTTCCGTTAGAATTGATTTCCGGATAGACCTTAAATTCGTGAGAGGCTTCCTGACAAGATAGAATTGGAATAAATAGAATAAGAATTAGTTTCTTCATTGAACAGAAATAGCTTACGTCAAGGCTATGTGTCCACCGAAACCAACGGCTACTTAAAAAACGCATAGCTGAAACCCAAAGATAATAGCCCCAACTGAAAAACAAAACGGTGGACCATAGCTCTTGTTAGGCTCTGTTACTTTATCCGTTCCAATTGTCCATTCACATATACTTCTGTTCTAAATAGGTGGCCAGTTGAATTGTAATATTTCAGATTGCTAGTAGGTATACCGTTGCTGAATTGTCCTTTAAATCTTATTATTCCATTTGTATCAATCTCCTCAATGGTTCCATTACAAAGTTCTCCGCAGCAGTAGTACTTAAATTCTTCAGGTTTTGGATGTATAGTTTTTGGGCCAAAAAAGCGAGGTTTTTGTAAGTAGAGAGTATCCGTTATGGATTGTTCATATAAATAAAGATCAAACCAGAAAGAAGTTAGCATTTCATTCCGATTCATTTGAGCTTCAATCTGGTAGTAGTTTGAGGCTAAGTCAATAGATTTTCTCTTCTCAACTATAATCGATGTGTCTGATTCAAAATCATGAATAAAATAAGGGGGCTCAATTACTTTTTGAGTACATGCATCATAGAATAAATATGAGACATTCGATTGTCCAAATGTGTTTAAGAATATAACAGCTAATATAAAAGTAAATAAGGTTTTCATATTTGAATGCCCATAATTGAGCCTAACGCTTCGGGTAAGAACCGTGGCGTGATTTAGTAGTAGTTGGTTTCGGTTTTCAAAGTAGCGAATTCTTCGAATTCGCAAAGTAATTTTGTTCGCCTAGTTTGCGAATTCGAAGAATTCGCGGGGCTAGCAAGTAAACACAAACCTCCAGTGACCTTCTGACGCGACATGGTTTTTTACTGGGTCTGCTACATTTGACTGGACAATTAGATAAGCTAAAATGTATAACTTTCAGACAAATGACAAAACAGAGAAAGAAATACGATAACGAATTTTATCAAATGACTTAATTGGAAAATCTTCTATCTGGAGGGCTTTCATTATTTTAGTTATATAGCAAATATTTAGGTCTTAATGTAAATAGGAATTATTTTAAAATGAAACTAGCTTGCCTATTTACAAAGCAAGCTAGTTTCAAAATGGTATTTTCTTATCTGAAAAATTAATCTATAGGATATACCTCAAAATCAGTAAAATCTTTCCAGTTTTCAATCCATTCCTCGAAGAGGTCAGGGTTGTTTGTTTCCATCAATTGAAAGCAAATGTTTTGCTCCTTATTTACCCATGAATTAAGGTAGTATAATCCTTCGGGAAGCATTCTTCCTTTTTCATTCCACCTTTTGTTGTTTTCCTCGAATAGTCCCGGTTTGAACTTTTCAACAACCATAAATTTTTTCATAGACTGATGATTTATAGATTGACTGGATTAGTAATTGACAAATGAATATTAAAATAAACCAAAAAGTTTCTTTCTTTTGACTGTGTTTGGTCTATCAATCTGTAAAATATCACTAACATCGTACTTGTCAAAACCTTCAAATAGAGCCTCAACTCCCTTTTTTAATTTTAGATTGACTTCTTCATCATAAAGAGGGATGAGAGTATAAAAGTTGATTGTTTTATTTTCAAGTTGAAGTGTGTGAAATTCATCACTGAAGGTGACAGAAGGTAACAGTACCATTGTGTTTAACTTGGTGTTATCAGCAAATGGCTCTGGTGGGTTGCCATTGGGAATGGTGTGTCCGTAGCTTAGCCAGGTATTATATTCATGTGGAAATCTGGCCATATACTTTAGCCATCTTAAAGGCCAGTAGTTATTTTCATCTTCAAAATCTTCCTCAGATATTTTCCAGTCTTCAGGCAAGCAGATACTTAACTCGGCAAAATCAAAGCCCTCTAGTTCGGGTGGACTATGCATTGGTTTGTCGCTCATACCCGATGTTACTAAAGTATGGAAAGGTCTTTCCGGAGTAGGTTTAACCCAATGTATATCTATATGGACCTGATCTGATATTATTTCATGAAAAACCATATGGATTTCACCAATATGCTTCTCAATGTGCTCTGAAATTTCTTCTATTGATGATTCTCCCGAAGGACCTTCAAAATCATTTTTATCTGACTCATTGTATCGATATATTGGTGATCCTGATTCTGATTTTTCCATAATTCGATTTTAGTAAGTTGATTTCTTATTTATTAGTTTTTGGTATAAAATCAACCAAAATAATAGTTTCAATTATTAAATCAAAACATGATTAATTATTGACATATGCTTTTATGGATAAAGCTTATTTTTTATGGTTATAGGTAAGGATTTTTAATCCATCATCGAAAATTTCATTATCCACAAGGTCCCATTTTGCTTTTTTTGCTGAACCACCAAAAAGTCGAACTCCATCACCAATGATTATTGGGTTGAGTTTTATTTTTAACTGGTCAATCAAGCCGTTATCTAATAGCCATCCGGCAAACTCGCCACCGCCACACAGGTAAACATCGGTATCAGAAGCATCTCTAATTTCTTTTACCCGTTCGATAGACTTGGGTTCGATATGAACGGTGTCGGATAAATTTTCTATTTTCATCGAATCTGAAAAGATATGATGCTGCATATGAGGATATGCAGGCTTTCCGGGTTCAAGTCCATATTGATATCCGAATTCATAGGTTCGGCGTCCCATAATTACCGTATTGAAATTCTGCAAATCAGCAAGATACTTCTCAACTCCTTTTCCACTCATGGCAAAGTCACTGATGTCATCATTTGTTCCGGCAATAAACCCATCGATTGAGCTTGCAACGTAGTAAATTATTCTGGGCATAAGGTAATATTTATGTTTTGGTTATTTAATATACAATTTTTAAGATCAAGATATTTAGCATTTCATTAAATAAAAAAAGCACAAGTTCTCTTGTGCTTTGGTATTTGTAATGTCAATTGATTTTGTTTTTACTTTTCAGGTGTCACAGGTCACATCATCCCAATCCTGATCCATGTAGTTGACCAGCCAGTTTAAAGCATATTGTCTTTCATAAACTACTGCGGGGTGAACTTCAGTTAATTCACTGCCGGCTAATCTGGAATTTACACACGCCCAGTTAAGTCTGAAGTATAGATCCGTTGCATCTAAAATTTCTTTGACACTCCTTATTTTATGATCCTTATTAATGAAAGTATTGGGGTCTGTTTGAGGTTTAATCGGGTAATTATCTTGCGGAATATCATTTAAGTTGACCAAATCACTGGCAGAACCCAGGTCATCAACAATACCTAATGCCCAGCAGAGTACCCAGATCCCTTCGCACCTCCATGACATTCTGTTTTTAAGATTTTCTGTTGGGTTTTGAAGGAAATCATTTTCATCCGGAGTTAAATACTTTTCTAAATTGTATTTAGTAATGGAATTTAATGCTTCTTCTCCAGATATGGTACTGAAAGCTACCAGGTTTGTAATTGCCAGCATGACTACTCTCGAAGCAATTTCTTCGGAAGTACGAATGTTAACTTCTTGCTCCGATTCAATTACAGGAAGATGATCAATTGTTTTTATACCCAGGCTCTTTACAAATTCAATATTTCTCTTTTTTCTTTCTATTTGATCTGGAAATAACTGAACTTTTTCCCGTTCATCCATATCAATAGTGAGTTTAGAAGATTCAAAAATTTCAGAATTACCATTCACGTCAATAAGCAGCTTTAAGTCTTTATCAAGGAAATGAGGAAACTTGCCTCTGCCAATAAATTGACCTTCCTGGCAAAAAAGCATACAATCCTTTTCCTGAACTATTTGTTTGACTGAGTTTAAGAGTTCTGGAGATGTTGAACTGTCACATAATACAGCTGTTTCAGTTGTAAAACTATCTATCAGCAGATTCATGCCACTTTTTCCTTCAACAGATGCACCAGGAATTTGAGAGATGAAACCTTTTATTCCGATTAGATTTGCTGCTAATGCTGATTTATCTTCTTCAAGGCTGACATTATTATTTCTGGACCGTGATGAAATCTGGAAGTTAGTCTTACCTTTTAGAAAGCCGTTTTTCTTATGAAATTTGATGATTTTATTTTCTCCTTGTTCTTCAATATTGATTTTCGGATTATTGAAGTTTTTATTTATTAGTTCAATGAGCCGATCATCTAACTTTTGACTAGAGTAAATTGTGCAAAGATTTTGCATAGTTGATCTTGATCTTTTTATCAGTTAGAAATTATTTAATACCCATTCCACCAATTACCTCTAATTCCTGGCCTTTGGTTGGTTGTCCTTCTAGTAGGGGCATAGCCTTCATGATCAGGTTTCTGACATTATCATCTTTAAGTGAATTGTCATGATCTTCCTTGGTATCCCATACTTCCGTAATATGGACATCATCAGTGTTTTGCTGATTATCTTTACTAATTAAATATATGTGACATCCTTTAGCTTTGGCAACTAGTTGTGAAGCTTCAATAAGAATCGATGCGAGTTCTTCAGAATGTCCTTTTTTAGCGGTTAATTTTCCATTCAATAAATACATAGTATCCAAAATACTAATTTTTAATTAATTGAAAATTTCACAACCGGATAAAGGTTATTTCTTAAGGCAAAGGGAACATGTTTTTTGATTATTTTTTTATTGACATTTTATCAATTTCGGTATTAAAAATCAATGAAATTGAATGTGACCTCAAGTTTGTTGAACGATGAAAATAATAGTATCGAAAAGTATAGGTTGTGAATTTCTTTTTGTCAATACTTACCTTGTTTGTTCTCAATTTTAGTCCTGTTCCGGCGCCAAATGTATTGAATTTTGAAAGGTCATAGTCTGAAGTGTAAAATTCTTCTTCTCCGGAGTGGATAGCATAAGGAGCAAAATACCTGGAACCACTTTGATGATACAGCCTTATATTACCTAGAATTGATATAAAGGGAGATATTTTTATAATAGTTTCATTTTCGAAGGCAAAAGCCGTTATTCCGAAATTATCATTATATAGATCGATCGTATTTTTAGTTATCGTTTTTCCTCCAAGGAAAGCATTAAGCTTTATAGCCAGAGCTTCTTTGATTCTTTTAGTAGGTAGCCTTTCAACAACCACAGAATTATCCGTTAAATAAACCCTGTGGAAAGGGGTTGAAAGCAACCCGCTTTGATATGATATTTCAGGATAAATACCTAATACAACTCGTTTATTGACTACCTGATCAAGACCCATTCGGAAATTGATTGAATGTCTTCTATAAATATCAAACCAGGCGGTATCTCTCAGTTCTTTTGGGTATATCAGTGTAGTTGGTTTGTAAAAGTTGCCAACTCTTTTACGCCATCTCAGGTCATCGTTTAAATATTGAACATTAATGTTTCCATTTCTTAAACCGTCTTTACTTGATTTAGAAACGCCAGCTTGAAATTGCAGAGAAAGGTAATCACTTTCGAGAGAGGCCCCGGTACCAATTGAAACAGCTACTTTGTTCTCAAAATTTCTTACATAATTCACATTAACATAAGACCTGAAGTCGTTTAATGAAGCTGATGAAGCAACAAAATCTATTTTGTCAGTTGAAGCAGATGTAATAATATCAGCACCGGCTTTAATACCAATTTCGTGATTCTTTTTAGTCTTTTTGATCATGGCAGATGGACCATAAACAGTAAGCTTTTCAGTGCCAACTCCACCCGTTACTGCCGAATTATTGCCATCTTGAGTATAATGATTATATACTACTTCAATTTCAGTTTTATTAATATTCTCTGTATTGGTACTATCTTTTTGGGTCTGAGCTTTGGTCCAATAGTTAAAAAATGCCAGTGTCCCGATTAAAAGGTATTTTTTTCTCATTGTATATTAATTACATCCACATCCGCCACTTCCTTTAGTAGAGCCGGCTGGTGTGGCGCCTTCACGAATAGAGTGAACATATTTTTGAAAATTATCGCCTGAATCGGACCCCA
Source organism: Marinigracilibium pacificum (assembly GCF_012926615.1). GTDB lineage: Bacteria > Bacteroidota > Bacteroidia > Cytophagales > Cyclobacteriaceae > Mangrovivirga > Mangrovivirga pacifica. Next base: position 451,096 of record NZ_JABBNU010000002.1, read on the forward strand.
TTTGCATATCCGGGTCATTGATATAGATTTGTTCATAAGGCTTTACAGATACGCACGACTGCAACCACAGTAATGATATCACAAAAAATAGTAGCCGTTTAACTTTCATAATTCAGGTCTTTCGAAAAATGAACATTATTGTTTTCGTCGATAAAGATAGCATGTGTCATTGGAAGTTGGTCAATAAATTTGATTCCTTTATCCACACCCATGACATAGGCTGCTGTTGCTAAGGCATCTGAGAGTTCTGCTCCGGGAGAAAAAACAGTGACACTTTTGATCCCTGAAAGAGGTTTACCACTCAGCGGATCAATGTTATGTGAATATCTCTTGCCTTCGTGTATAAAATGTTGTTCGTAATCGCCTGAAGTTGCAACAGAGGTATCTTGCACCGGAATATAAAAAAGCATCTCCTTTGGATTATCCGGATTTGCAATTCCAATTCTCCAGTCACTATTGTCTGCTCTGTTGCCAAAGCAACTAAGATCACCACTTGCGTTAATATAACCAGCCTTAACCCCATTTTTTAGCCAAAGTTTCTTCACCATATCTGAAGCATATCCTTTACCTATGGCATTAAAGCTTATTTTCATGTTTTCAGTTGAAAGGTTAATTGCCCCGTCATTTAGCTTTATTTTTTTATATCCAACTGAGGATAGTGCCTGGGTAATACTTCTGTTTGAAGGAAATGCTACTTCGCCATTATTAAATGAGTAGAGATCTTTTAAAGGACTTACAGTAATGTCAAAACTTCCTTTGGTAAGTAATGATATTGCAAGACTTCTTTCAATAAGATTATAGCACTCTTCGTCAATTACTAAAGGACTTTCATAATCGTGATTATTTATTCTGGCTGTTTCAGAGTCTTCATTGTACTCAGAAAGCAGTTTTTCAATCCGTAAAATCTCTTCAATACCCTCTAACAGGTATTTATTTGCTCTTTTCTCACTGCTTTCAACAACAGTAAGCTCAAAAGCCGTTCCCATTAATTTCTTACGAATCGAATACTCTTTCATTGCAATACCTTCAAATGAGATGAGATTTCACTTGTAAATTCCTCTACCGATTTTCCTAATGGAATTAACTTGATCACTTTACCGGTACTTTCATTTACAAGAAGCATTGTTGGAAATGCCCCGTCAAATGCATATTTATCTGCAATCTCCGAATTGTATTGTTTTGTTTCTTTGGGTAGTTTCTTTCGTTGTGGAAAATCTATTATTTCCATGTTGATATTATTCCTTGAAAGAAAGGTTTCAAAAACAGGGTTATCAAGAATGTCTCTTTTGATGACAATGCAATCTGCACACCAGTCTGATCCGGAAAAGTAAATTATTGAAAGATCATTTTTTGGATCACTTTCTAACTCTACTGCCTCTAATGCAGGCATAAATATCAGGGTAATGTATAGGCAAATAGTATAAATCACAGTTGAGTCCTTTTATTATTCTATAATCAATGGTCTAAAATTACCAACACTGATTTTGGTAATCAATCGAATTATTAGATTTTAATAATTTAATAACACAAGGGGTCTGACTCCAATTAGGGTAATGTTGCTCTTACTATTTAGACTTAACGAAGGTATCAATAAAATTAGTGTGTAGAAGTTAAGATTCTTAATAGAATTACAAAGTGAAATTTAATATGATTAACAAGTAGGTAAAATCAACGATGTGATAAAAAAAACGCCCGATTCAGGCGTTTTTTTAATGGTAGTATTATAGGTTTCTATTTTAAGAAGAAGAAAATTGTTCCTATGATTATCAATCCAAGAATTACAGCCATTACGATTTTAATCCAGCTGTAAGGTCTTTCTCCCTGAACTTCACCTGTTCGTGCATTGACCAAAAACTGGTATAGTTTGTCTTTGAATTTAAAAGCACTAACATAAACCGGTAGATGAATATGTTTAAAAGTGATGTCATTGTAAATGGAATTAAGAGAAAGAATTCTCTGTGTATCTCCACCAATATCCCTTTGCACTAAAATTTTTATTTGTTCATCAGCCTTTTCTTTGGCTCTTTCAAATCCATGACTTAGTTCCGTATTGTGTTTCTCGGTGATAAATCCACTAACATACTTTTTATCGAATGGAGTCAGGTTTTGTAAATCCCATGGCTCCAGATTATCGATATACTTTTCAGGTAGTGACTTGGTAGAAACTGTCAGAATATCATCAAAAAACTTGCTTACCGTACCACTTGCCGGATACCATCTGATTTTTTGAACTCTTCTGGTTTTGGTAACTGTCTGACCATTTTCAGTGGTAGTGTAGCTTTCGTTTACATAATAATACTCACCTCGCTGGCCTACATATTGTGTTACAGTGTCCGCATCAAAAGTTCTATATGGAACGTAAACTCCTTTGAAATGGTCAAAACTAAGAACTGCTTTTTTCAAATCACCTGGCGCAAACCATAAGCCATCGATCCATTTTTTGAATTCAGATTTTGCTTGTTGCTTATCTAATTTAAATGGAAGAATTGACTGCGGTATTACCACTTCTTCTTCATGTACATGGTCAAGAATTAATGGTGTAGAGCAATACGGACAGAAAGCTGAAGTTATATTAGGCTCCAAAGTAGATGAAGCTCCACAACTTTCACACTTCACAAAGCTCTCTATAGTTGTAGGCTCTGAACTAGATTTACTTTCCAGAACTGCATAATAGTCTTGCTCTATTATTTCATCTTCAATCTGAGGAATCTCATTTTCGGTACCACAGTATTCACAATGTAAATTTTGTGTTCCCGGTTTATATTTTAATTCCGCACCACACCCTGTACAAGCAAAGGAGTCAACTAGTAATTCATTTACTTCAATATTTTCCATTATTGTCCTGGTATTGGTGGAGGAACACTTCCAAATATATTGTCAAGCTCAGATAAGGTGTTTGCAGCAGCCCAGTTAGCCATGCCTTCTCTCCATACCAGAGTTTCTCTTGTGAATTGATTTTGAGAAGCCATCTGCTTCAAGGTGTTCATATCATAAGGACCTGCCTGCTGACCATTGATCACAACATGAAATGTTAATGCTGGTGGTATCGGTGGAGGAGTTGCCTGTGATGGTTGCTGTTGCTGTGCTTGTGGTTGCTGACCTTGAGAAAAGGCATTTCCCATTTGGTTAGCCATTGCAAAGCCCATACCCATTCCCATGCCTGCTCCAGCTGTTCCACTAGGGTTTTCTGCTGCTTTTTCCATTGCCTTTGCAGCCTTCATTTGAGCCAGTTTATTTAGGTCAATGGCGTTTAAGCGGCTAAGCTCGAAGATCTCTTTCTTGATCTCCTCAGGCATAGACACGTTTTCGACCAGGAACTTTGTAATTTTGATTCCATACTCAGCAAAATCTGGTCCTATTGCTTCAGCAATAAATTCTGAAAGTTCATTCAGGTTACTGGCAAAAGCTTCAACAGGGAATTCTGCCTCACCTGCAGCATCAGTAAACCTGGTTACAATAAGACTTTTTAACTGCTCAGCAATTTCTTCAGTCGTGAAATGTCCGTCAGTACCTACAATCTCTCTTAAGAATACTTTTGGATCATCTACTTTAAGAACGTATGTTCCAAATGCTCTGATTTCAAACATTCCAAAGCGATTGTCGCTTAGTGTTATCGGGTTTTTAGTGCCCCATTTTTGAGCAGTAATATTTCTTGTGCTTACAAAATATACCTCAGCTTTAAACGGACTGTTAAACCCGTATTTCCAACCTTTTAATGTAGAAAGGATTGGTAGGTTTTCTGTATTTAATGTATACATGCCCGGTTCAAAAATGTCGGCAATCTGGCCTTCATTTACGAATACAGCCATCTGACCTTCTCTTACAGTAAGCTTAGCACCGTTTTTTATTTCGTTTTGATGTCTTTCAAAGCGGTAAACTAATGTGTCGTTTGAGCTATCGGTCCATTCAATAATGTCGATGAACTCATTACGTAGCTTATCAAATATTCCCATGATTGTATATTAAAAGGTTGTTTCAGTAATCGTTGTTATAAAAAATGTTAGTTGAATCTTACTCTTATCAAAAAAATAGCCAAAAAGTAAATCCGGCCCACAAAATAATAATTTATTGGTGTTTAACACATTTATTAATTCAGATTTCCTTACTCATCAATAAAATAGTGTTGATCAAGAATATTATTATTTTTTCCGTCCCTGGTATTTGTCATGCAGGCCTACTCCATTCATGATCATTTCTTCACATTTTTCTATTCTTGAAATTCTGGTTTTAGATTGTTTTGGCTGGGAGAAAAATAAAATGTATCCTCGTTGCCTGCCAGGAGTTAGTGAATCAAATGCAGATTTTAGCATTGGATCTTCCTCAAATTTTTGAGATAATTCCTCAGGAATCGGCTCGGGTTCTTTTTTGAAATTGACTTTTAATCCGGCTTTTTCAACTTCAATTGCCTCGAAAATATAGGCCTTGATATCAGATTCAATTTTCGTAACCTGATCAGGACTGGTGAATTTAAGCAACCTGAATGCTTGAGAATTTTTGCCGGGCTTGTCAAGGAGGTTCTTTGAATCTGCCAATAATGAACCTTTCATGAAACTTATCGAACAAAATTCCTTGAATGCACTCAGCAAAATAACATTGGTTCCATGGTATGTGTAGCAAGGAACACCCCACTTACATTCTTCTGTAAGTCCGCTTTCAAGAAGTATTGTCCGTAGCAGTTCAAGTTCTTTGGTCCACTTATGAACTTTACAATCTGGTGTACCACCCAGAGAACACCTTCCGCAACCTTCAACAAAATAGTTTTCAACAGAAGTATTCATTTCCATAGATATTAATTTAGGTTAATTCACTCTTTAGTAAATGATTAATTAGCCTTTCCAACAATCTGCTTGCCTAAAGATAAGTGTTCTTCAATTAACTTGAAAAACAGATTTTTACCATTATCGCCATTAGTGAAAATAACTATGCCTTCACCTGTTTCTGGGAGAAGCATAATCAAAGTATTAACACCTTTGTCTCTTCCTGAATGAAGGAGAGCATATTCCTTACCAATAAGTTTTGGGAGTATTTCCCAGCCTAACCCGATCTTGATATTGTTTTCTGTATCATTTTGTTGAGTTATCATTTGTTGGTACAATTCCGTTGATAAGTTAGCCCCTTTAAGAATGTATTCGGCAAAGCGACCATAATCTTCTACTGTAGTCAGTAGGTCATCTGCGGCATTGGCTTCAGTATTTTTGTATGTTTCATAAGTCTGCCCTCCGTTCATATCATGCCATTTTGCAAACTGGTTTTCATCAATTGATTTTGACCAGTAAAACTGTGTATTATTCATTTTTAATGGATCAAATAGTAGCGAGTCGGCAAGGATTTCAATCCTGGTTTGAAATTTTGATTCTATTGCTGTTTTCAGATACTGGAATCCTTCTCCGGAATAATTAAATCCTTTTCCCGGTTCAAAATCAAATTGAAGCATGCCGGATTCATTTTCAATTCTCCAGTTTTTAAACCCGGATTGGTGTGATAAGATATGTCGGGTGGTAATCTTTTTGCTTTGGGGATTATTCTTTACATCCGGGTCTACCCAATATTTGTAAAGAGGTTCATCAAGGTTCCATTGCCCGCGTTCAACGAGGGTTAAGGTTAACATTGTGATAACGGGCTTTGTTAGTGATGCAACATTAAATATCGCATCAATGGGTGCTGTTTTGCCTTCTTCTAGCTCACCATAAACTGCTACTTTTTGCAATGTGTTGTTTTGCAGTATTGCCATGCCTAAAGCAGGAACTTTGTTTTCTTTTAACCAGTTCTCTATACTTTTAGTGTCATCAAAAACTGGTGTAATAGCATTGCCAGTAGGTGTTTCAGGGTTTTGATGATTATAGCTTAATACCCGTTTTAACTGCCAGCCGCTTTCTTTTTTAATCCAAAGGTGACTAAACTCTGCGATACTGGTAATGTATGGATCTTTATTTTCTTCAACAGCATAAAACTCATGAGTACCATTTTGTAAAACGCCATAAACTTCTCCATTTGATTTTAAAAGGTGAATTTCATTTGTTTCAGGGAGTAGCTTTCTAAATGGACGATATGAAAGTGAGCAAATGTTCTTTTTAATTCCTTCTATAAAAATCTCCTTACCATAGGTAGTTCCTGATTGGTCATGGTAAAATTCAAAATCAGAATCAATAATGTCATACAACACATCTGTATTACATTTATTAAATGACTCTTCAAATAGAAGACTGTCTGCTTTAACTATCTCTTTGGTTATTTCACTTAAAGACTGAGAAAATAGATTCTGGTTGAATATAAATAAAGCTAAAACAATAAATGACGCTGGATTTAATTTAGCATTTAAAGAAAGGAAAGTTAGAAAACCAACTGGAGTTTTGACGTTCATAGTTGAGCTGATTATTGATAAGTACAAATTATACTAATACTCAACTTCTATCAACTTTAAACTCATTAGTTGTTGTAATTTATTATACCAGTGGTATAGATATACTCTGGAAGGTAATTGCAATTATTTGAACTCCGTCCCACAAGATTTACACTTGTAAACAGTCTTGTAATAAATAGGGAATACCATAAATAGAAATGACACAATTGCTGATAAAACTCCTTTAATTCCCTGCATCGATTTGAATCTGTCATAAATATCTTCAGATCCACAATTCGGACATTTAACTCTTTGATCATTATCGTCTTTTATGGGGGAGTTTTCAATTTCAGACAATATCTTAAGAGCATTTTCAGCATCTTTTTTGTTGATCATAAGCTTAATGCCACCTACTGAATGACTAAAAAGCGGGTTCATGCCTACTATATTTTCATCATAGAGATAGCATTCAACGCCTTCGCTTTCAAGCCTTGATTTTAAAATATGAGCGTCAACAGCATTGTCGAAGGTAGTTAATAGTACAAGTTCCAAGTGTGGTGTTGTTTAAGGTTGAAAAATCAGAATTATAAATATTCGATTTGTGATTTTTGGTTCCTATTTCTCAAAAGGTAAATATAGATAATACCTACACTTAGTCCAGTAATAGCAGTTAGCCCAATCAAAATTTGAGTTGATGTGCTTTCATATAAATCACTTCCAAAATATGTTACTATTATAGATAATAAACTAGTCGGGATTGATGCAAAACTTATTAGAATGGTAAAGAATTTAGGTTTACTGTATTGGAATATTACCGAGTGAAGAACTGGAGCTATATAAATTTGAGATACATTAAGGCATATAACTGAAATACCATAAAATAAGAAATGTAATTCATTTGGATATTCTGGGATCATATATAATAAGCCAAATGAAATCATGACTAAAATAGCTCCTGTCATTAGTTTAAAAAAAGGCCGGCTATAGAATTTTTTCCATAGAAATATAGCTATTATGCTCAACGGGATAGTTAATAAAAGACTTCCTGTTGACCACAATTCTTCAAAGCTAAATATTGTTGTGATCTGATTAAATTGATTTAAGATATAATTACTTTGGAAGGATGCAATACCATAAATTACCCAGAATAAACCAACTAGTATGAAAATAATAACAATATTAACAGTGCGGTTATTTATTGAAGGTTGTTGACTTACAACCTTTTCATTTCTTTCTATTTTTATAGTTAAAAAGAGTATTAATGATAGAAGTGCAATAATTCCGCAGGTAATAAATCCAGGTTGCCACCCAAATTTGATTCCAATAAATCCAATAGCTAATGGAGCTATAAATGAACCTGCTTTGGGTATTAGGTATAATATTGTTAGACCTGAATCTAAAAGTTTTGTTTTATCATAGTAAAGTTTTCCAAAACTTGAAATAAGATTTGGTGAATATAATCCACCACCAATTGCTATAAGAAATAAACTAATGAAAAATGCCTCCTTATAAGGCAAATTAATGCAAAAAGCTCCACATGCTTGTAATAACATGCCAGTAATTATAGCTTTTTTATTTCCAATTAATAAATCACCAACAATTGCACCAATGAATTGAGAAAGTATAACTGAGATTGTGAAAACAGAATAAATTTTAGCAGCCTCAACATCTTCCATTTTCAGGAAACTTTTAACCATATATAGAGTTAAAAGAGCACGGATTCCGTAAAAAGAACTTCGCTCCAGTAAATTTGAAAATGCATATTGAAATGTTCCTTTAGGGTATGATTGGTTTAACGTTTTTTTCATTTGACTAATAAAAATGATTAGAGAGTCAAAATTTACAACTCTAATAAATGGTTGATATTCCTAAAAAGTATTTTCAAAATTAAATTTAATCAGTATTGATTGAAACAATTCAATCAATATTTTGAAGCGATTTTAACTCTTTATTAATAAACTCACTAATTTCTTCAGCTCTGTCAACAATCATGAAATGTTCTCCTCCATCGATCAAATGAACTTTACCTGATCCTTTCCAGGGAAGTAACTTATCATTTGCGCCATGAATTCTAATGAGTTTGGTTAATTGTGTAGAATTATCCCAGTTTACTACTTCGTTTACAGCCCATTTAGCAAAGTTTAAATCAGTGTCCTCAAGGATTTTATTTAAAAGTGTTGTGTTCCTGGCCCCAAATAAAACTCTTGCAATTCCTCGTGGAGGATTAAATAATCTTTTTGGAATCAAACTAAGAATTCCGGATTTCCCTGTGACTCGATAAATCAAAGGGATTTCTTTTCTTGTGGCAGCTGATGATATCAATATGGTTATTTTGGGATTTAGAATTTTACTAATTTCAACTGCAACCAGTCCTCCGAAGCTAACTCCGATTATTCCAAATTCAGAATCAGTATCAATTATTTCCGAAAGTCTTAATGAATAATCCTTAAGTGATTCGTGTTTTTTTGGTTTTATCCAATCAATAGGAATTAATTCACAATCTAAATTTAAGCATGAGTAAACACGCTTATCTGCCCCAAGCCCACTGATAGCATATAGTTTCAATTTGGTATTCGTTGATATAGTTGTAATTCCTATTATGAATTTACATGTTAGCTACACCTCTGAAAAATTGGACTGCACCAAATACAATTGCTCCCCAAAAGATAAATCCTATATCAGCAACAGTAGCGATAAGCCCTCCAATACACCATAAGGCACCATAAATCATGTCTTTTCCAGCCCGTTTCTTTTTTGCTTCCTGGTATTGCTGTTGTAGGTTGTTAATTACTACTGATGCAGTCTCTTCATCCATACCTTCACCAACTAATATACTTTTAGTTTCTGTGGCACTTTTATTTTCATTATACATCAGGTTAGCTGTATAGTCATAGATTTGATTTACAACTTCTTGTTGATTCACGCTCTGATCGTTCATAGTTTCAATAGTTAATAATCGATGTTCAAATAGTAGCTCTTAATGCCAGGATGGCCTAATTAACATGCTGATTAATTTTCGATACTTTCCCAAAAAAAACGAAAATAACAGGAAGCTTTTTAAAAGCAAAAATATGATTAAAAATAATTTTACCCTTGTCTGATAGCAAACTCTTTTAATAAAATTGCCTCAAGTTCATTATGCTTTATTTTAAGTGCATTGGTTGAAATGGAAATCGGTGAACCATACATTTTATAGTTTGATTGCATGACTTTCTTCATCATACCATTTTTAGCACGATCAATATATTTTTCTGGTTTAATGGTATCAATCATTATAAGTTTTGTCGAAGCAATTTGAAGGGTTTCGATTCTTACAATGTCTTCCCACTCTATCAATCCGATATCGAAGGCATTTGAATTGTCAGTGATTCCTTTATCGTCTATGATAAACCCAATGCGATTATCAAATAATTTTCTTGAAATGAATATTAAACAAAGCCCGAAAAACAGAATGGCTGATATGCCAATGATTCTTACTATTAATTGATTTCCAAAAATGGATCGGGAAAACATTTCCGGATTTAAAATGAAAAATACTCCGGCTATAACAAATGCAAGTGACCCAATAAGCAGCAATATTATTTTAGTCTTACTTAACTGGATTTCGATTTTATTATTCATATTGGTTGAAGTTGAAAACAGGAGGCTAAAGAAATTAGATTCTTTCTGATTTCCAAATATTTATAGGGGTAAATATACCCGATTGAGATTAGTCTTTAGTTTGTTATATTGTTATTGAATATTGTTCAATTTCCTTCCCCATTTTGATAAGCTCCGGAAGAATAAGTTAGTTCATAACTATGAGTGTAAATTTCAAAAACTATTCCAAACGGATCTTCTACATAAACCATTTTATATGGCTTCTCACCAGGGTAATATTCTCTGATTGGCATTCGCTGTTTACCTCCATATTCCACGATTTTATTTGCTAGAGATTCAATATCAGGATCTTGAACACAAAAATGAAAGAGTCCGGTATTAAATGGATTGAATTTAGGTTTTTCTTTATTTCCGTGGGGGAAACAGAACAACTCAATACCGATACCATCTGATGTTGCCATGTGAGCAATTTCAAATTCACCCCAATCTTCACCAAATACATCAATGCACATTTGTCCAATGGCAGTTTCTCTTTCCTTTTTTATTGAAGAGGGCGACATAATTATATACCAGCCCATTACTTCATTATAAAATTCTACAGCTTTTTTAATATCTGGCACTGTAATTCCGATATGTGAAAATGACCTTGGATATGATGATAGTTTCATTGTTCTTAGATTTAATTAATTGAGAAATTTAATGCAGGTCATTTCAGGTATGGGGTAGGGCATTTAAATCAGGAAACCTGCTTACTTTAAATTTATTAATAGTAAATGAGAATTTAATGGATTGATTAAAATTTCAATCAGAATATTAATAAGTTGAGTATTAGTGGTTTGATATATTAATCATTTAATTGAGCTATGAGTCTATCGTTAATTATTTATTCGCTTCTCGCTGGTATAACCGTCTTTATTGGTGGATTACTGGCAAATTCATTTGAGCATCATAAACTGGAAAAGCCTGTGAAATATGGCATCACTCATTTTATGATGTCGTTTGGAGCGGGAATAATTTTAGCAGCTCTTTCATTGGTTCTAGTTCCGAGAGGAATGGAAGAACTTGAAATATTACCTTATATCTTAACCTTTCTGGCCGGGTCGATTACATTTTTGTTTCTTGATAAATACCTGAAACAAAAGGGAGGGCAGGTTTCTATGTTATTGGCAATGCTGATGGATTTTATTCCTGAATCTATCGTTTTAGGAGCAATGTTCGCCTCTGAATCGTCCTCTACTAAATTGCTGGCTGTAATAATTGGTTTACAAAACTTACCTGAAGCATTTAACTCTTTTCGTGACCTTGTGTTAAGTGGGTTTTCTGTTAAAAAGACATTTATAATATTTGGAATAATAAGTTTATTTGGAATTCCAAGTGCATATATCGGTCATGCTTTTTTGAGTGACCACCCGGATCTGACTGCTTATCTGATGACATTTGCCAGTGGAGGGATATTGTATTTATTGACACAGGATATTATTCCGGAAAGTAAATTAAAGAACTCGCATTATTCTGCTCTGGGTGCATGTCTGGGATTTCTGGTGGGAATTATTGGTGAAAAGATAATTTGATTATATTGGAATGAGACTTAAATCTAAATCCTAATTATGGCACTTTTCGAATCGAATATTAGTAAAATCAGAAAAATGTCCGGGCTTATTATTTCAATTTTACCAAGCCTAGTTCTGCTATTTAGTGGTGTGATGAAGTTTGGAGGTGCCGAACAGCTTGCCGGAGCCCTGGATAAAATTAACCTGCTGCCCTATATGAAAATGATAGGTTTTATCGAAGTGGTTGCGGTGATCTTATACTGGATTCCTCGTTTTTCGAATATTGGATTTTTACTCGTTTGCTGTTACTGTGGAGGAATTATTGTTGCTGAGCTGGCTATGGGGGAGTTTCCTCTACCGGGAATAATGGTGACCTCATTGTTTTTCATAGGGACATTTTTACGTAAGCCTGGTATTTTTGGATTATGAAAATTATTTAATCCCATCACTAAAATGGCCTCCATGCTGGCCTTTGCTAAATTTAGCTTTATTATATTCTTCAGACTTTCCTTTAGGTATAGTCAAACTTTGCCATTGATTTGATTTAATCATTCTTCCGATATAAACAATTTGACCAATGTGATAGGAGTAATGTGCTAACTGCCTGGTGATGGCATCAAAAATGGTATGCTCCTGGTTTCTTATTAAGACAGTAGTGTTGATGTTTACTTCATTAATTGAATCCAGTGCTTCGAATAAACAATTCCACCCCTCATTCCATCTTGTATGTAATTCTTTTGAAGACTTGATCACCGATTCAAATTCCTGATCCCTATTACGCCATTCTTTTTCACCATCGGAAGTGAGGAAGTCTGTCCATCGGGAAAGCATATTTCCAGACAAATGATTTACAATGATTGCAATTGAATTTGACTCTTTATTGTATTGCCAGAAGAGATCATTTTCTTCAAGCTGTTCAAATGTTTTTTCACCAACTGATTTATAGTAGTCGAATAACTTTCGGGTTTGGATTAACTGATCGGGAGTCATAATAAAGGGGCTAATGTGGGATATTTGGAGTTCGGAACCTCTATAAAGTTAATCTAAATTAACTAAGGTTGCTGGTGGTATGGTTAATATCCTAAAGCTGGAAGAATCATATCCATCAAATCGAATTTTGAAACTTTGTTTTCTTTATTGGTTAAAATGATAACTGTAGTTCTTGTTTTGGTGTCTCGCCATAGAGTTGATGAGTTTGCTACCCATTGTCCATTTTTGAATATTTGGTTTTCATTGCCTTTCCAATACATCCAGCTACCCAGTGTTAAATTTGAAGCTGAGCCATCATTCATTTTGATTTTTTCGAAGTATTGATCAAGCAGTTTGTAAGAAATTAGTTTGTTAGTATATAGTGCCTGATCCCATTTTAACAAATCGCTAGCTGAAGAATAAATGCTTACACCACCGGGGTATGAACCAGCAAACCAATCTTTTGGCTTCTCATTATTACTGTAATTTAAAGCCCTAGGATATTCCTTATTTGCCAAACTCAAAAGAAAAGTATTTTCAAATTGTAATGGTTTGAATATTTCCTTGATTAGAAATTGTTCAAACGATTCACTCGTTACTTTTTCTATTACGGCAGCCAATACAGTATATCCGGCAACACTTGACAGGAATTCATCTCCGGGTGTGAAAGCAAGTTTTGGCTGGACTGTCTCGAAATAACCCATCATGCTGGTAATTGTCACTACATTGTTATCATCGACAGCTTTATTATATAACCTTTTAGGTCCACTAGAACTTGTCATTAACTGTCTGATTGTTATTTTCTGATAGGGGAAGTCAGGTATGTATTTAAAAACTTTATCATTGAAATCGAGTAAACCTCTTTCTTGTAGAATAAACAATGCCATCGTAGTAAATGACTTGGATATAGAAGCTATGTGAATAGGTGTGTTTAAATCTACCGGGATACTTTCTTCAAAATTTGCATAACCGATAGATCTTGTTAGAATTGGGTTGCCATCTTTTGCAATAAGTACTATGCCATTGAAATCCTTGTTTTGTTCAATTTTGTCTAAGGATGAAATTATGATATCTGTTCCTGATTGAGCATACAGCAAATTAATCATCAGGTATACTACGATAAAAGAGAGATTCTTTTGTATCAATGGATTGTATATTTGAAAGTTGATAAAAATTCAACGATCAAGTGTGTTATTTTGGTGCCCTGGATGATAAGTTTAAATGCTGGAAATCTCCTGAGGGTAGGGGATAAGTTGTTTTATTTTGTCTTTGTATTCTTGTTCCGTTTCAAAACATGTTTGACAGTCCTTTATTAATTGATCCTCAGTTTTGTTTTCAATTCCCCCATATATTATCTCAATAAATTGACTTTGAAGAGCATCTCTTAGTGGTTTTATTTTATTACTGAAAAGTTGTTTATGCCTAAGCATATACTCCGAAATTTTCCTGTTTGATTTAAAATATGCTAAGGATTCATTAGCAGATGAAAATATTGGAAAAGCATCGGCATTCTTAGTCAGTATTATTGGTTTAAATACTGAAACGCATGGGTTAGGAGAGCTTGTTACCCAAACAATATTAAAGTTCTTGCGGTAGTCAACTACCATGCTTGCGGTAGTCTCTGATTTGACTAAAACTCCTGGATGAACACATATTGAGTGCATCCCACTTTTAAATTTATTATCCTTACTAATATGAGAACGAAGTATTTCAAAAACATCATGAAGCTGCTTATCACAGTTCTCAATTTGATTTTTAGTATAGCTTTGACGGATGTCGCCTTTTGAAAAGAAAGTATAGAACTTATTCTCAATAGATTTTTTCAGATTAATGTCTTGAAAAGCCTCGCTCGATATAGAATAATCTTCATTAACTGTATAGCAATTACTTATTGAATCGAAATCAGTAACATCCTTTCTGACCCAGTTTTTACCTGAACTCTCAATAATTATTGCATTGTCATCATCTTTAATAAGGAAACTGTTATGATAAATAAGTGATCCGGAATAGCTGCCATTACCTCCTTGACCATAGGTTTCGATTAAGCTAGTGATGATATTTGAAGCTTCATTTGCTGTTGATGAATTGTGTAATGCCAGACGAAGTATGTCCATTCCCAGCAGGCCATCAGTAATTGTTTTTTCTTTGGAGAAAACAGCTTCATTTCCTATAGAAACTCCTTTTTCGTTGATTCCCATTTCTGCACCCCATATCCATGTTGGTCTTGAGATAATTGCTGAATAGGGATGATCAAATGTTTGAAACACTTTTTTGAGAATATCAAGCTGCTTATTATACTTCGGGAGATGCTCAGTGAGAAAATCAGTTTCAAAGTTCGCATTTGCGTCCTGGATTATTTCAATAATTTGGGGTTCACCAGGATCTCGATCAGAGTTTTTTGCAAAAAAGGAATGTCCGTTTCTATTCTTGCTGAAAAAAGTAAAGGTATCACACATCTCAGTTTGTTTTAGTAATCAAAACAATTCTATCAAAATAATACAGTTTTTGTCCTGAGTAAAGTGTTTTGAAATAAATATTATTTATATGTGAGGGCACCGTTAAATGAGAGCAATTTGAGCCTTTTAAATTCTTTATTGGGTTAGGCTAATGAATTTTTTATAGCACTATTTATTCGTTCTATTTTCTCTTTGTTATCAATTAATGTTTTTATGTCAGTTTTATAGGTTTTGGTGTGTCTGATGTTTGGTAAGGAAAGTTTTTTGTCTGCCAAAGATTTCGAAATGAGGAGGTTAGGGTAGTTTAAAATCAAAATTATCTGTTGAGCAAAATCTGTTTTCTGGGCTGAAAAGCCTATTTTATTAGCAGTTCTTTCATTAAGAATATATGTAGTACCGATTACTTCAGTATCAATATTTTGTTTATTAGAATCAATCAATTTCAAAAGACCAGTTAAATACTCTGAAAGTATGAAATTTTTCCTCTGTTCCGGGACATCGCTTTTAAAAACAAAGTAGTAATCAAACAATGTACCACCGTGAATTATTATTTGATTGTTCTTTTCTTCTTCTGAAACCAGTAATAAGGATTGATATTTTAATTTTCCAGACTTAATCATTGATGGTACGTCAAAAAACGGAGCAATGATGGAAAGTATTATCCAGATGGCGACAGGTGGAAGAAGGTAAAGCCTTAAATAGAATGATAGAATTATTATGGGAATTAAAACGCCAATACAAGTTAATGTCAGCTTCAGCTGAAAACGTAATTTTTCTTTATCGGATAATGTGTAATAAGTGTTTTTCAAACCTGGTTGATAGTTTAATAGTATTTAATGGCGAAGATAGAGGTTGATATTTACTATGCAATAGCTCTATTATTAGAAAAATATTAAATGTTCTAGATCAAGATTCATCAATCCGGAGTTTCATTCCAGACCATAACAACTTTACCTCTGGTGTGCATCTTTTCTATATAGGCGATTGCCTGGGGTATTTCTTTGTAATTAAACTCTTTCTCCAGATGTGGTTTTAGCTTTCCATTTTCTATCAGGTTAGCAAGTGTACCAAGGTCTTTTGTATTTGCTGATGCAGTAAATACTTTTAGAGGGAATTTGCTAAAGGCAGATTTAGATACCACAGAAATCATTTGATTCATTGTTGTAAAACCAACCATAATACCTCGATTTCCCATTCGTGAAAAATCTGAAAAATTAAGGTTTCCATGATTGTCAATTACAAGATCATACTTTTTATCAAGGCCGTGGATGTCAACTTTATCATAGGCAATGGCATGGTCTGCCCCGATGGACTTTACAAAATCAATATTTTTTGAAGAACAAATTGCTGTGACCTCACCTCCAAAAGCTTTTGCAATCTGAATTGCAAAATGTCCCACTCCTCCGGAAGATCCGTTTATAAGAACAGACTCACCTTTTTTAAGTTTGCCATGAGTAATTAAAGCTTGCAAAGCGGTTAGACCTGCAATTGGAACAGCTGCCATCTCCTTAAAGGTTGCATTAGCAGGCATTTTTGCACAAACATGAGCTGGTGCACAAGCGAACTCTGCGAAGACACCTTCATTTAGCATTTCACCGAATACCCGATCTCCAACATTAAATCCGGCTACATTGCTTCCTACTTCTTCAATTACTCCGGCAAAATCAGAACCTGGAATTTTGTGTTTTGGTTTAAACAGGCCAAAGCTTAACCTGGCAAAGTATGGTGTTCCTCTAATAACATGCCAATCAGCAGGGTTTGCCGAATTAGCTTTAATTCTAATCAGAACCTGACCATCCTTAACCTTAGGCTTTTCTACTTCACTAAGCTTAAGAACTTCCGGTCCGCCATATTTGGTTTTAGTAAATGCTTTCATCTTCGGTTTTAGGTTGAGTTGAGGGTTACTGACCTGCGGAGATATAAATCTGGTGATTATATTTTGGCGATGTTATTTTAATGGTTTTTTCTTGCCTGTTTTGTAGCGTTATTTTTAAACCTTTTTCGAAAAAGGACTCACTTTCTGTTTTGTAAATTGATTGATCACCATTTTCACAATTCTCATACTCCTTTGAGACGTTTATTTTACCTGTAGAAAGGTTGAAATCCACTGATTCCCAATATTCACAAAGCTTTCCACCAAAGCTGGTATAGCCAATCAAATAAAATTCTCCATTTTGATATCTGTATTTATCAGTAAAGCCCCATTTCCAGCTAGAGCCACCATTTTGGTTAATTAATAAAATTCCTTTTTCAATTTCCATGCTTCCATAGGGATCACCCATCATTCCGCCATCACGACTACTGTACAATGCCAGTTTTGACCTTTTCCAGATTGTCCATTCCTTACCTGAAGTTTTATAGATGATTAATTCTCTGGGAACACTTTCAAAATCTACTTCTTCTTGTGTGTTGTAGGCTACAACTAATTCTTTGATACCATCTTTATCCAGATCTCCTGAAACTGAATCAACAAGTATATAACAATCAGGTTTAGTGAAGTCCTGAGCTGATAGAAAATAGTAAGAAGAAATTAATAATAGATTTAAAAGGATTACTCTGATCATTGTAATTGAAATTGAAAAAGTACTTCCTTAAAGCTATTGATATTCTATTGATTTACAATTAATAAGGGATTCTAAATTTTAACATCTAAAAATTAGAATCCCTTTTCTTAATCCTATTTTGGAATATAAATGTGGTTTAATTACCACATTGTTGATAAGCATTGATGGCCTGACCTTTACCCCAGGTTGGAGCAATTTCATTTTCATTTTTATAAGTGTCAAATTTTTCAATTGAAGACTTTATTGTTTTACAAGCATCTTCAGTACCGGTACCCATAAATTGAGCAGTGCCATACATCATCTGTCCCAACATAAGTAATGCTCTGGGATTATCTGGGTCTGCCTTTAGTGCCTGATTATATTTTTGCATAGCCATGCCAGAATATTTTGGTCCGCGAGAAGCCGGGTCTATTGAAAGCTTTGCTGTATAAATAAAGCCCTGAAGAGTTAATAACTCAACATGATCTGGCGCTATTATTATGGCTTTATCAAGGTGCTTTTGGGCCAAGTCTACTAACTGGTCTTTCTTGTTATTATTCGATTCATTAAACGAATTTAATGTGTAGGCAAATGCGATATAATATTCAGGTTCCCAACGATCCGGCTCAGCTTCTGCAATGCGTGACAGGTTATTAATTGCTATTTGGTAGCTTTCGGTTGAATTTGCCGAGTAAACAAGCTCTATGTTCTTTTTCATTGCTTCCTCGAAGTTATTCTTAGCAAAGGAAGAAAAAAACAGGATTGTCAATAGTGATGCTGCGATTAATTTTTTCATGATAGTTTGAATTTTAAAGGTTTGGAAGTTCATTTAATGTTTTATTCTTAGATAAAGTGATAAAGACACCCAGAAAGACAAATCGTGGAGCCATTGGTGTAATAGCTCGGCTATTGTATTGACCATTTTCGTTGAGCTTATCACTGTATTCGTAGCCAAAAATGTTTTTGGTGCCCAGTACATTAGTGACTGATCCGTGGATGATAATATTAGATTTCCACAGGTAACTGAAGTTCATACTTAAGTCATGATATGCTCTGGTTTTACCTGAATTAAATCCATTTGAGTTTGGATCATTATAAGGGCGGCCACTGGCAAAACTGTAAGACATACCCACCTGGGTTTTGATTTTGTCAATAAAATGTTTGTAAACAATTGAGAAGTTGTGCTTCGAAGCAAAGGTTGGTGTTGCCTTGTATGGGAAGTTTAAATAGTTTCTTTCTGTATCGAGATATGAATATGAAATCCAGTAATCAACATTATCGAAAGTTTTATTATCTCTCCAGAATAAATCAAAACCTGATGCATATCCATTTCCCTGGTTATTGATTACTTCAGAGTCAATATTGTTTTGATCGAATTTTACCAGGTCAGAATAATCCTTGTAATATGCTTCTGCTCTAAGAATTCTACCTTCTTTTTGCCATTGATAATTAACCAGATAGTGATTGGCTCTCTCAACTTTCAGGTTGGGATTTATTTTCAACCATTGATTCTCTGCCGACTGATGAAACTGACCGAAGGCCAATGAAAGTTGACTATTGTCACTTGTTTTATAGGCAAGAGATAGTCTAGGGGCAATTAGCTGGTCGTTATTCAAGTTATTATGCTCAAAACGAAGTCCTGCTTTGGTGACAAAATTATTAGAAGCATAAAACTCAGCTTCTGCAAAACCAGCTACTATTGTTTCTTCAAAGGTTAATGGCTCAATTTGATGCCCGGATTTTAAATCAATATTCTGCTGAAATTGTCTCTTAAAAACTTCTACTCCGAAATTAATTCCTACCTGATCATTTGGGTCAAAACCAAGGGCTGTTTTGAAGTGATACCCATCTTCTTTTTCATTTACAGTTAGGGTATCCTGACCAATTTTATCTTGGTTAAAAGTATATGATAATCCACTACGAACACTCCATTTTTTACTGATAATATCTTTGTAGGAAGCATTGATATACCGGTATTTGTTGTCTATGGCATATTTATGTAGAATATCCGGATTATCGATGTCGGAAATCTGACTAATCAGCGAAGACTGATTAATGTTGCCATATAGTTTTAAAGTCCCATTATCATTAATCTGCTGGCGGAAGGCAAAGTTTGCTTCAAGGGCTTCAGGAGCCTTATCCATGACGAATTTTTGTTCAACAAGCTTAAAATAAGGAGTTAGATTTGTATACTGGATCTTTCCTGCAACTGAGTTTTTATCCCAAACTTTAGTGCCTCCTGCACTTAGACCAACTGACATAATACCCAAATCCAGGCGGTCATGATTTGGTATATCTTTAGTGTTAAGAATTAATGCTGATGATAAAGCCTGACCGTATTCTGCTGAGTAACCACCTGTGCTGAAGCTTGCTCCTTTAAACATCATTGGTGAAAACCTGCCACGACCAGGAGTGTTTGGAATAGATGAATTGTACGCATTTAAAACCTGCATGCCATCTATAAATGTTTTGGTTTCATGACCGCTACCTCCACGCACAAAGAGCCTACCTTGTTCTCCAACGGTTTGAGTCCCAGGTAAAGTATTTAAGGCTCCGGCAATATCGGCAGTAGCTCCGGCAGTTGTAACAATATCGAGGGGTTTTAAAACTTCCTGTTTTGCTTCATCATCGGCGGTAAATGACCCGGCTGAAATCACTACAGCTTTAAGTTCATTGATAGATTCTGTCAAGACAAACTGAAAAGGAGAAGGAGATTTGTCTAGTTTTATTGGTTGATTCAAGGTTTTGAAACCAATAAATGCTACCACCAGAATTTGATCGCCAGAATTATCAGTTGTGAATTTGAAATACCCATTTTCATCTGTTGAAGCACCGTCATAAGTTCCCTTCAAATAGACATTAGCTCCAATAATTGAATCTCCGGTTTTATCTTTAACATAACCAGTGATTGTAATTTGAGCTTGAGCTATTTCAAAAGTGAATATTATAAGGATGAGGTAAAGCAGTGACTTCATGATCTTTTTTTTTGATAAAAGTCATAAAGATGAGCCTTCAAAGAAAAATTGTTTTGCCGAACCGTCAGATTAGATGGATGAGTTGTAATTTAAGAGGGATAGTAATTATTAGACCTGGTTAAATGTTTTATTATTGATAAATAATTAGAGTTCTTTCTCCAGAATAATCAAATGTTTACACTGGATACCATTTTCGAATATAGGCTCCTCATAATTATCTGTGAAATAGTTTTTTTTAATTCTGTCAATTTCAAATCCTGCTTTTTGATAAATGTTAAGCTGCCTGAAACTAGAGTTACCGGTTCCGATAACCAACTTTTTATATCCGGACTCTCGGCTTATTTTTTCGGAATAAGCAAGTAAGGCATTTCCAATTCCTTTTCCCTGTTGTGATTCATGGACAGCAATATTTTTGATTTCTAAAGTTTCTGGGTTTATTGTATTGAGAACTAACACTCCAACAATTTCAGAGTTTAGCTGAGCAATATGGCATGATCCGGGTTTTAAATATGAGTTGATTAACTCAATTGAAGGGTCAGCCGTTAGAAGCAATTCCATTGGAGCTTTTTCTTCTTGAGTTAATTGGCTTATATGTAGTTTTGGGAGGTTCAAAGATTATAATTTGGATTTTAACTTTACTAGTTTTTCATTAGCCAGGTTTTTGTAGAATTCAATAGGGCAATTCCTTTTGTATTCTTCATACAATTCAATTGATGCGGCAATATCCTTGGTATTTGTAAGGATTATTTCTGAATATTTTCTATTCCATGTCCCGTTTATAATATGAATTTCATTTATTGCTTCTATTGGACTATTAACATTGATATTCATCCCAAATTGATTGATTACATCCAAGATAAATTTAATGAAATCATCATCAAATTTGGTTTTAGAATCAGTCACAAGACCAGCATATTCAGTTAATAAATGAAGCTTTTCAAATGGGGATTTAGATTTGTCGATGTTATTAAAAGCTATAGAACTCCAATGAAACCCTTTCTCATAATTCGAGGTTAATCTATTACACTTTATTAATAGGTTTAATGTAAGGAAGAATAAAGATATGTCTTCTTCAGGATTTAATAGATCTATTACTTTTTCGAAGTGGGTAATTGCTTTTTGGTAATCCCCGACCTCCCAATAGCAGAAGCCAATTTGGTTGTTTAATTTAACTTGAAATACATCATCGTCAAATGAACTTCTTACTATGTCAGCTTCATGAATTATTAGCCTGATTTTATCTTCAACTTTTGTAATTGATATATCTTGATAAAGCTTGAGAGTTGTTTCCTTTGATAATAGGTCCTTTGAGTATCGATGAACATTCATATTACTTAAGATAATTTAAAACTTCAGTAATATTTGAAACCTGGATAATTTTAGGATCATTTATCTTTTGAGTGATCTGTTCATGTGCCCAGGTTGTATGGTAGGGAACATGGATAGCATTTCCACCTAATTCTAAAACCGGGATAACATCAGATTTTATGGAATTGCCTATCATTAAGAAGTTTTTAGGATTGCAATCGAGATGCTGAATGAGTTTTTGGTAATCACCTTTCTTTTTATTGCTCATAATCTCGATGTGATGGAAGTATTTTTCCAATCCTGAATTGAGCAACTTTCTTTCCTGGTCGAGTAAGTCTCCCTTGGTTGCCATGACCAGTCGGTAATCACCGTTTAACTTTTTTAGAGCATCTTCAACACCATCGAGCAATTCAATGGGCTTATTTAGCAACTCTTTACCAAGACTAATGACTTTGTTGACAAGCTTAATATCGGCTTTGTTGTCTGTGATATTAGTTAGCGTTTCAATCATACAAAGCACAAAGCCCTTTACACCATAACCATATAGCGGAAGGTTATTCATTTCGGTTTTAAATAACTCTTGTGAAACAGTATGGTGAGGTAAATAATCTTCAAGTAAGGCACAAAATTTATGTTCTGTTTCTTGAAAATAGGGTTCATTTACCCAAAGTGTATCATCTGCATCGAAAGCTATTATTTTAATGTCGTGCATAGCTGAAATTATATTTTCTCCTTAGAAAGTTCTTCAATTTCAGGTAATTCTAATAGTGTTTTTCTAAGTGAAGATACATTATCACCTGGTGTAATGATTTTGGTGTAATGAAGTTTAATGAATCTCTTATCCTTGCGTGAAAGGTTCTTATTTGAAGATAAAAAAAACGGATAAAAAATACTGTACTCGTCTTTTATTTCTCCAACTAATCCCAATCCATTTAAAAGAGCTTTTTTCAGTATAAATTCACGTTTATCAGGAGTGTGATTTTTTGAGGGAACAATACAATGACTATATGTTTTTAGGCTATGGTTTTTATTATAAGTGTACCAATGCCATTGACCAAAATTATGTCTTATATCTATTGAAAATTTAGCTTTTTCTATTTTTTGATAATCTTCGAACTGTCCTATATATATTAGGATTTGATAATCATTTTGTTCAGTTCTGTTAAGGGAGATTCCGGTAATTTGACTAATCTCGGAAATGAAATTATCCCATCTTTTTTTATTGACAAAATTTTGGTCTCCGACAATTTTATACTTTAAGGATTTAATATTTGCATCCCACTTTGTTACAGGGCCATATTTTCCATTAATATTATCAGAAGCGCAATTTAAATATTCATCAATAAACTTTACTGTTCTTTTATCTTGAGCGGGAGTCTTGACACAGAATATTGTTAGTAATAGAAATATTACTTTTGATCTCATTTTTTTCTATAGTTGATAAATAAAATAAATAATCGACTTGAAGTAATTCGGGATTTTTTTGAAAAACTAATTTGGTTTAGTTTATATAATAACTTAAAATGATTGTGGTTATACCATCACCTGTCTCCCTGTAAATTTCATAGTTGTTGTTAACTAATAGCTCATCTGAGAAATAAGCTACGTCACCATCAATATCTATTTTAGATAAAACAATGTCGTTTTTAATGTTTTCGTATAGGAATTGTGTGTTAAGAACTTCAGCAATCCATAATACTTTTATGAAAACATTATTCCAGTCGTTATAATCAATTTGTTTATTTTGTATTCTAAACTCTGCAGAAACTCCAAAATGATCACAACCACCTCTTTTTATTAATAAGGTATCATTTAAATCCATGATAATAGTTGCAGTTTTTGTCTTAGAATTCCATGAGTAATCAGCTAATGCATCAATGTCTTTCAGAAATTCATCAGTTTGGTTTGATTGATCGAAAATGCAATCACTTTCCTCAATTTGTTCTTCGTTAATTTCCTCATCTATAGTCTCAGGATTCGGGTCAGTGACTAATTGGGCTGTTTTTGTTTGTATGGAATCTGATTTCTCGTTTATTTCATTTTGAGTCGATTCAGAAGTTGAGTTACACGCAGATATGATTATAGCCAATATGACTAATGTCATTAAATTTTTCATTTTATACAGTTGATGTTTTGGTTACTATAAAGATAGATTATGTATTAATGGTAACCAATAATTAATTTGTTGTGCTTGATAAATTCCTTTGTTGATTAATTATTGGTCATTAATTACGGCCCGAAAATAGGTGATTATTCATAATTAACAAAGAGATTTTATTTTGTGATTTGTTTAAACAGCTTAATGATGGGGTTTTTTGTAATACTTATTCGCTTTTTAACTTATTATGACGAAGTTTAAGTTGTACTTTTTTGTGATTTAGATAATACGAGTATTAGGTGAAATAGATTAGTTTTTTGTTATGATTAGTGTTGCTAAGCTATTTTTTTACTTATATGTAATGTTTTTAATCCAAGAAATATTATTATTGTATAATTTGTAGAAATGCACTTTTATCTGAAACACAATTTTTTTATTAAATGACTATGCCCCTAGTTGATTCTTTTAACCTTGAGGTTATTAATGACAATTTCTTAAATGAAAAACGTAAACATACTGATCCTATAGCTGATGAAGTAATAGCTGAAATAATTGCTTCAGGCTATGAAGAGAAGGTGAATGAGGTTTTCATGAAACTGGTAACAAACGAAAGCTATAATCCGGAAATGTTTAAAGACCTTCCTGATGAGGTTTATCAAGCTGTTACGCAATATTTTGAATGTACCAGTTCATTGCCTTCATGGGCTGATAAAGAGAAACTAAAACAAGGAGAAGAATTATTCAGTCTTTTTGGACCTGAAATATTCATGCTTCTTAATATGTTATCATTACCAATGTGCTATACCTGTCGTAAGGGAGCTAAGGTTTTATATATGACCGGTAGACTTTCGGACAGGGGAGGGAACATGGATCCATTGACCAGAAGGCTGATGGAAACTGCCCAGATGGTAGTAAACACTATGTCTCCCGGAGGATTAGATCAAGGTGGTAGTGGTATTATTACTTTGCAAAAAGTAAGATTGATTCATGCTTCAATTAGATACTTCCTTAAACATGAAAGATTTAATCCTCAAGGTTGGGATACTGAATACTTTGGTGAACCAATAAATCAGGAAGACCTTGCAGGAACCTTGATGTCGTTTGGGCCAATAATTCTTAATGGATTGAAAAATCTAAGCATAGACTTATCAAAAAGTCAGCGTGAATCCTATCTGCATTGCTGGAGGGTAATTGGTCATTTGATGGGGATCGACATGTCATTACTTCCTGAAACGGAAAAGGAGAATTGGGAGCTTGCTGTAAAGATTCTAAAGCATCAATCAGGGCCATCTGATGAAGGGAAAGAGCTTACTCGTTCTTGTAATAATTTCATTGATACAATTATTCCGGGAACTGTTTTTAACGGAGTGTCGGAATATATGATGTGGTATTTTTTTAAAGATATGTCTAAGGCCACAGGTATAGATCTGGCATCAACAATTGGGGTAGAAGAACGAAGAGGGGTGAAAGAATTGCTAGTTCTTACTATCAGTAAGTTCTTTTCAAAGAAGGTAAGTCATTTGCAAGAGCATTCTCATGTGATACAGGAAATATCGGGGTATTTTAATAAGCTTCTGTTAGCAGGGTACCTTAAACATTTTAACGGAGGAAAAAATATACACTTTTTTATACCGCCATCACTTCGTAAGGATTGGGCTATTGAAGAGGAATGGCAAAACAGATTTTTAACGCCTAGTATTTTAGGAAACCGACTGGCGTGGCAACAAATACAAAATAAGAATTAATCTATCAACTATGAACAATCATGATATTGACTGGGGTGTCGATAAAAGAACTACCTGGTTTATTGTAGGATCGCAAATTATGATGATGGTATGGTCATTCGGAAGTTCGTTAGCGAAAGCCGGGCCTACATCTGCTGCGATAATCACTTATTTGTGTTTTATATCAATTATTTTATACGGTCTTTTTGTAAAAAACCGTTTGATATTGTTATTACTGGCATTTGGATTTGCCGCGGGTGTATTAGAATTGTTTGCAGATCATTATTCGATCTCCACAATTAATGCCTTAATTTACCCTGGAAATGAGCCAATGATTTATACATCACCATTGTATATGCCTTTTGCATGGGCAAATGTTTTTGTTCAGTTAGGATATTACAGTTTACTATTAACTCGTAAGAAAGGCTTGTTATTTGCATCAATAGCTATGGCAATTCTAGGAGGTATGTATATTCCTTTTTATGAAAACTTTGCGAAAGATGCTGAATGGTGGTGGTATGAAAATGTTTCTATGTTTTGGAACGCTCCTTATTACATTATTATTTGTGAAGCTTTGATTTCTTTAGCTCTGCCATTGTGTACATACATGATTGAACAAAAGAAAAGTTACTTGCTTGCGATAGGATTGGGAGTGTTGGAAGGACTCTGGATCTGGGGTAGTGCTATTATAGCCTATTTCCTGGCTCCGTAAAAAAAATTAAGAGATGAAAGATTTAATTCATTTAGAAGGGAAAGAAGTCAACAAAATTGCAGAAGGTAGAAACTCACATGTCTATTATCAGGAAGATAGTGAGTTTAACTGTCCTGTAACATTTAAGGTTATCAGGGAGGAAAGGAATTTTTATCCTTATACTACCCAGATCTTAAATGAGTATGAATTGTTGAGAGATATTGATATAAAAGGTGTAAGAAAATCTTTCGGACAAACTACAATTAATGGAAGGTCAGCAGTAATCCTTGATTATGTTGATGGACTTACATTAAGTAATTATATACGGAAATTTGATCCTCCATTTATTGAGAGGCTTCAGATAGCTATCTCTATTTGCAGGATCATTGAAAAAATTCATCAGTTTGATATTATTCACAAAGATATCAATTCTCAAAATATCCTTGTGAATAGTAATAATGAAGTGCATCTGATAGATTTTGGATTGGCCACAAAGCTTAATACCAAAACAGATGTTCAAAATGTTTCTAATTATGTAGCTGGAACATTAGCTTACATATCGCCTGAGCAAACAGGAAGGGTTAACCATGTTGTAGATCAGCGTTCTGATTTATATTCATTGGGAGTTGTTTTATACGAATTATTTTCAGGCCAATTGCCATTTACAACTCTGGATCCAATGGAACTTGTTCACGCTCACCTGGCTGTTCAACCATTACCACTTATGGAAGTGAATTCCGGGGCACCACTTGTAATCTCTGAAATCGTGTTAAAGCTACTTTCCAAGAATATGGAAAACCGCTATCAGACTGCCGGTGGTGTATTGGCCGATTTACTTGATTGTTATAATCAAACTGAACTTAAGGTAAATGTTCAGGAATTTAAGATTGGTTTAAAAGACCATTCTGATAAATTTTTGACACCTTCAAAATTATATGGCAGAGATCAGGAGGTTGAGTCACTAATTGACTCAATTAGCCGTTTAGGTGAAAATAATGAGATCTCGCTTATTACAGGATATTCAGGAACAGGGAAAACTTCACTTATTTATGAGGTATATAAGCCGCTTACCCAAAGGAAAGGATATTTTATCCATGGTAAGTTTGAACAGTTGCAAAAAGACATTCCTTATTATGCTCTGGTACAGGCACTGACCTATCTGGTTAATCTGATTTTATCTGAGAGTGAGGAAAGACTGGAATACTGGAAAGATAAATTCACATTAGCTTTGGGTTCTGAGGGGAAGTTAATAACAGATCTAATACCTAATCTTGAGTTGATAATTGGTAAGCAGAAACCTTTGGATAACCTGGGTATAAATGAAGCTCAAAACCGATTCGACTATACTTTTTTAAGGTTTATTAAGGCCATTGCAAATAGTGAGCATCCACTCATATTATTTATTGATGATATGCAATGGGCAAACAGCTCATCATTACATTTATTAAAGAAAATAATCAAGGATGAGGAAATCATTGACTTTTATTTCATTGGAGCCTATCGAGATAATGAAGTTGATGATGCACATCCTACAGCTTTAGCAATAAATGAATTAAGAGACACAGTTAAAATCAATGAGATTAATCTTCGTGAACTTTCACAAGAACATGTTCGTGAGATGATCTGTGAGACTTTACAGTTTGGTGAAGATCAATGTGGTACTTTAGCTAAAATAGTTTACGATAAAACGGCTGGTAATCCATTTTTTGTTAATCAGTTTTTACAGTCAATTCATGAAAACAGGTTGATTTATTTTCATCGTGATGGAGCTAATAGCCATTGGAAAATAGATAAAAATGGAATGGAGAAAATGAATTTTACCGATAATGTGGTAGAGTTCATGATTCGTAAGATTGAAAAACTAAGTGAAGACAAGAAAGAGGTTTTAAGAATTGGGGCATGTATAGGTGATACTTTTGATCTTGAAACACTTTGTCTGATAAGTAATAAGGATTGTTGTGAAGTAGAAGAACTGTTGTTTTATTTGGCTAAAGATCAATATGTTTCTTTACTTGATGAGAATCCGGACTATGTCCATCTGCAAAGAAGAGTTGACAATAGCGGATTGAAAAAAAATGTTCGTTATAAGTTTTCTCATGATAGAATAAGACAAGCGGCCTATGCAATGGTTGAAGATGAGCAGAAATCCGCGGTGCATTTGAAGATAGGAGAGCAAATGATGAATAATATTGATCCCGAAAAAAGAAAGGATCAGATTTTTGACATCGTTTTCCATCTTAACAATGGTGACATTCAAAAGATGTCTCCTAATCTAAAAGGAGAGCTTTCCATTCTTAATTATAAAGCTGCTTTAAAAGCAAAATCTTCTTCAGCATATCAAAATGCTCTTTCGTTTTTTGAAAAAGCCATTAAGCTGTATGGATTAAACTCAGAAGCTAAAGACCATGATTTAACATTGCAGATGCTTATTGGAGCAATGGAATGTGCATATCTGATTGGTGACTATACCAAAATGGAAAGTTTTGGTAATCAGATTTTTGATCATGGGAAGACGATATATGATAAATTGGGTGCTTATCGGGTAATGACTTATTCTTTGATAGCGAGAAACAGGTATCAAGAAGCAACCAATTTAGGAATTGAAGTGTTGAAAAATTTCAATGTCCAATTTCCGTTAAATCCAACGAAATTGCAGATCGTTGTTAGTTATTTAAAAACAAGATTTGTAATTGGGAAGAAAAGTGCAAGTCATTTCAAAAACCTCCCACCGATTGAAGATCAAAAGGCTCTGGCTGTTCTTGAGACTATTTTGAGCTTTGCTTCTGCTGCATATCATGTTACCCCGGAATTGTTTCCATTGGTGATTATGAAAATGCTTAGATTGTCATTAAAATATGGTTCTTCAGCTAATTTAATATCCACATATGCAGCTTATGGTATATTACTCTGTGGTATATCTGGCAAAATGGACGATGGATACTCATTTGGGGAAGAATCTCTAAATATGTTAAAATCTTTCCCTGACTCGACACTGGCAAAATCAAGGACAAAAGTGATTTTCACGACCTTTATTAGCCACTGGAAAGAGCATTTAAATAAGACTTTGCCAATATTGCTGGAGTCTTATCAAGATGGGTTGGAGTCAGGCGATCAGGAATTTGCTGCAGGTTCAATATTTGTTCATTCCTACCATTCATTCTTGCTAGGTGATTCATTACCAGCTCTATTAACAAGGATGAAGGATTTCCATAAGAAAATTGGTCAGTTAAATCAAAAATCTTATGAATTATACAGCTCGATTGACATTCAAGCAGTACTTAACCTGGCCTTAAACCCAGACAGCCCGGCAATTCTGGAAGGGGAATATTTTGATGAAAATGACTTCTTCGAAAACGAAGAAAATATAGAAAAGAGAAAAGATAAAACAGCTTTATTCCATTATCATTTCTTTAAAATGAGTCTTTATTATCTGAGTGGCAGTTATGAGGAGGCTCTTTATCATAGTGATATTTTGAAGGAGTTAGAAGTGGCTATGAGTACTCCATTTATCCCTCAACATGTTTTCTATGATTCATTAATTGGACTTGCTTTATATAAGCAGTCTTTATCTTCAGCAATAAGAAAGAAATATTCTCGAAGAATAAAGGCTAATCAGAAGAAATTAAAAAAATGGACTAAGGATGCTCCGGTGAACTTTAGTCATAAATATCTGATTATTGAGGCAGGAACACAGCATATTATCACAGGTGATTTTGAAAAAGCTCAAGAACTATATGAAATATGTGTTGTTGAAGCTACTAAAAACCACTACATCAATGACCTTGCTATAGCATATGAGTTAGCAGGCGATTTTTATAGTGAAATTGGTAATGTAGGTAAAAAAGCAGAACATTTTGCGAAGGCTTACTCAGCATATAAAAATTGGGGAGTAGCTATCAAGCTGAAGAAATTAGATAATTATGCCGGTTTTAAAGATAAATTGTCTTCACATGGCACTGTTGTCTCAACTACTTATAATGAACTTAGTGGTGACTTATCTTTAGTTGATATTTCAACAATTATAAAGGCGGCATCAGCCATATCTAGTGAAATAAAGCTTAAGAAGCTTACTCACCAATTATTAAAGATTGTTACTCAAAATGCGGGAGCACAAAGTGGTGTTTTTATTTTAAATGTAGATAATCAACTTGAGGTTCAGGCAGTAATTAATGAGCATGGAGAAATTACAGATCCATCAGAAGATAATGTAACCAAGGGTCTTCTATATTCGGAGCGTATCATTCAGTTTGTGAAAAGAACCGAAAAGACTCTGGTTATTGATGATGCGCAAAGTGATGATCGATTTGTTGATGATGAGTATATCAAAACAAATAATTGTCTCTCAATGCTTTGTTTTCCGATTGTTAAAAAGAAAAAGACAATTGGTTTTATTCATCTGGAAAATAATCTGAGCACAGGAGTTTTTAATGTTCGTAGGGTTGAGATTCTAAAGCTTCTTTCTGGGCAAATGGCAGTTTCATTAGAAAATGCAATGCTTTATGATAGCCTTGAACAAAAGGTAGAAGAAAGGACAAAAGAACTTGAGCAGCAAAGAAATGAGCTTAAAATCAAAAATGTTGAGCTTATTAACCTAAATCAGGAAAAAGATGATCTGATTAATGTTGTTTCTCATGATTTGAGAAGTCCGCTTAATCAAATGAAAGGGCTAGCACAGATAATTAAGCTTGAAACTAAAAATGAAAATGTTGTTGACTGTGCGGACAAGATGATTGGAGCTACGGATCGCCTAAATAATATGATCACCAGGATTTTGGATATCAGTGCACTCGAAGCTAAGAAGATCGAATTGAGCATGGAGCGATTTGATGCTATTAATCAAATTGAACAGGTAGTTAATTCATTTTTACCGGCTGCAAAGGAAAAGGATATCAAATTGCGATATGAATTAAACAATGACGCAGGTTATGTAAATCTTGATAAAAACTATTTCATTCAGATACTTGAGAATCTGCTTTCGAATGCAATTAAATTTTCGCCGATAGAAGGAGAAGTCGACGTTATAGTAAAATATAATAGTGAGTTGATAAATGTGGAGGTTAAAGATAACGGTCCAGGAATTAGTAAAACAGAACAGAAAATGTTGTTTAGTAAGTTCCAAAAGCTATCTGCAAAACCTACTGCCGGCGAAAAATCTACAGGATTAGGACTCTCTATTGTAAAAAGATATGTAGATGCTATGGAAGGAGAAATCTGGTGTGAAAGTGAAGTTAATAATGGGACATCATTCTATTTGGAATTTCCTTCAAGTAATGAAATAACAGAATAGATAAACTCAATTTATACGTTTCAAATAATCGACAGAGGTAACTTTAAATTGTTAGAGTTATTTCTGTCGATTATTTATTATATGGTATATATAGTTTTAAAATGTTCGCAAATGATAATCATATCTTCTGTGAATTTATCACCAAATGGCTCCATTTCTCTTTGGTAGTAAGTCATATGAACTTTCCTCCAATAATCTAACGACTTATCTCCTTCTCCTTCGATTTCTGCAAATTTTGAGGATACCAAGTTAAATGGAGTAGGGGTGACAATGGTAGTTTCAATTATTGCTTTTGGGTTTCCCTCCCAATCAGTGATAATGTATTGATCACCCGGCTTTGGCAATGGATGGTTGTGTTTTTCAAACCACCACAATGAAGTTGCTGTAGCTTGTTTAATACCTTTGATAACTAAATCAGCACACTCATTAGCATCTTTTTCGTTATCGCAAAAATAAAATGACTCAGGCTTATTTTTTATTTTATTACCGGGGTTTGCTTTAAGGAAATCATTCCAAAACAGGTCAATTTTTTGAGACATTTGATAGATGCTTTTGGTGTTATATTATATATTAATTTACTCTATGTCTCCCTGATTTTAAAAAACCAATCGTAGGTAGTTCTTTAGTTTCATTAAATAGATCGTAACCCTTTTTCAGATCAGTCCATAACCCGATTTTATCAGAATCTGTCCTGAATTCATCAGTTAGGGTTTTATATTCTTCAGGAGTAAGTTTTGAAGGAAATATAGTAACGGGGATAGTTGTTTGTCCATTATTTTTAGCCTCAATACAGATAATGTATAGTTCTTTAATTTGATTGTCTGTAATCGGCAGGCAACCAATTGTAACACAGTCACCATGAATAAATATGTCACCACCGAGTTTACTTTTTTCTCCTAAAATCTTATCTGATTTATTGGGATAATTTATTCCTAATGAAAGGTGATAGTTACTAACCGGATTAAATCGGTTTATGTGATAATATCCTTCTGGAATTTGCAAATCTCCTTGTTTTCTTTTCGGACCTATTACTCCGGAAGTACGGCAAACTTCATATGTTTTAATTAATGTAAACTTTGTATCAGAGTTATTTTTTGCCCACAATTCAATTTGTTTTTCTTTTTTGAATGCTCGAAGATATATGTTAAGCTTATTTTTATCAATTTGATTGTTCTCAAGCAGGGCTGAAATGGTATTTTCTTTTTCCTTGTAGGCCTGTCTAACTCTTGAATATTTTAATTGGCTGCTTTTAAATGAATCAGACTGAAATGAGGTTAGAAATATTATTAAAACAAATAAAGAATATCTTCTTAGCATTTGACACATTTAAAACGGTTAATGGATATCATGAAAAAGATCATATAAATAGTTTGAACAAAAAATTAATTGGTCTTAAAAACAGTTAAATAGATACAAACAAAAAAAGTGGTTGTAGATACTCTACAACCACAAAATTACACAACCATTTTTGACTCACTAACCTCTTTTATTTAATCTGTTATTTTTCATTTCCTGCTTTCTTTTAAGATAAAGCTCATATTGATCTGATGTCAAAAGTGCTTTTAATTCCTTATCTCTTTCAAGATGTATTTCTTTAATACGATTATGCTTTTCATTTTTATCAAGGTCACTGCTTCGCATTGATTTGATCTCAGCCTTATATTTTTCATTTATATTCTTGAATTCAGGCTTCTGTTCTTCTGTCAGGTTTAATGATTCATAAAAAGCTTTAGCTTCTGCTTTCCGATCTTCTCTGATTTCTTCTTTGGATACAGACTTTTCCTGAGAATATGAAATATAATTCATTCCAAATCCTAATATCGTTATGCATAATATATACTTGAATTTTATCATTATCATTTAGTTTTTTAGAAGTAAAACATGTCTTTTAGAGTAATAAAAACCATAAAAGTTTAATTAGAATCTTCCATAAATGGATCTGCCCATTTTTCATTTGTATAGACGTCTACACCACTTAAAGTTTTTAGAAATGCTATGACATCACGAATTTCATCTTCAGTCATCTGTAGTCGTTGAGGTTGGCCATTAGGTGTTAATCGACGGTCAATGAATTCTAGTGTATTGGGATTAGCAGGCATTTCATTATAATGCTCAATGGTACTCTGCAGTGTTGGAAAGTTTCCTGTATGCATAAAAGCACTGTTAATCTCACCTTCAGGATTTGTCAAGTCTCTCAATGAAGGTGCACGAGTAACGGTAAAGTCAAAATCATTCTGGTCAGGAGTGAACACAACGCCATTTGATAGAGAATTGGGATCAATGTCAAATTCCGGAGCTCCATGACATGCCACACAACCAACCCCACCTGATATTCTCTTGCCTTCTGCATCAAATATAGGTCTCGCCATGAAAAGCGTTTTTCCATTATTTTCGGATACACTGTAGTTCGGAAACGGATCCATATCATTGTTTACCTTGCTTCTTCCTTCATCATATTTGGAATCAAAAGATTGTATGCTTCTAATAAATTGGGCTAAGGCCTTCTGAATTCTATTTTCAGTAATGTTTTCATCGCCAAAAGCATTTTTAAAAAGAATGTTATAGTAATCAAGATTTTGTAGTCTGTTTATTAGTTCGTTTATGTCAGGAGCCCCGTCGATACCACTAAAACCCATTTCGGCATGATCTTGTATTGGCATGGTTGTTTGTTCCTCAAGGTTATCGGCTCTTTCATCCCAGAAGAATTTTAATTCTCTTGAAAACCTCGCATTAACCAGTCTCATAGAGTGTCGGGCGGTAAGTCCGTTTACCCCTTGACTTAATTTTCCGGAATCTGAAAATGCATTAGCCTGTTTATGGCAAGATGCGCAAGAAATAGTCCGGTCAGATGATAACTCCTTATCATAAAATAACACTCTTCCCAACGTAGCTCCTGCGTCTGTAATTTGATTCCCCGCTGTAGTATTGTCTTTGGCAATGTATGTGGGTATATTTTGATTTGAATAATTAAATAAATTGCTCAAATCAAGATTTAATACTTTATCAATTATTGATTGGTCTTTTGAAGATTCAGGATATAAAATATCATCTGTACATGAAATTACAATTGCAGCAAAAAGAATGGCTATAGTTAATAAATAAGATTTTTTCGTCATGGTTATATTTTTAACCTTAGATGTAAGAAGACTCTAAAGGTTTAACCGACGAATTATAAATTTTGTGAGAAGTATGATTATTACTGAAATCCTTTAGTGTTATTATTCCTCAAATATAGCTACTGCCCTTACCGGAGATCCTGTTCCACCACGAATTTTTAAAGGGAGTCCAATGAATCTGAATCTGCCTCTTCCTATAAGCTTGTAGAGATTTACCAGATTTTCGTAATGAGTGAAGCCTATTTCACCACAAATATAGTGCACCTCTTTATTTGATATTTTTCTTACTCCCGGAGACATGGTTTCAACGCCAAAGGCTGAAATTTCCTTATTTCCCAACCATCGGGCTGCTTCAGCTGATATGCCGGGGCCATTTCCCCAATCATCAGTGTTAAAATGCTTTCTGTAATGGTCAGAGTAGATTAAAACGGTATCTCCCTTTTTGATTTCAAGGTTAGATGAGTCACAAGCTTGTTGAATTTCATCATGCTCTATTAGCTCATTTAATTGTTTGTGAGAGAAGTCAAGACATATACCTTCAGTATAAAACATAGATAGAGGCATTTTATCTATTGAGTGGCCCTCATATTGTTTTGCCATGTGGTTTATGGCGTCTACATGCGTTCCGGTATGTTCACCAAGCTCTAATTTATGAACAGCAGGAGTTCGTTTTTCCGGATTAACAATACCATCCCATTCTTCATGAGAGTTGTGAATGCTCATTTTAACCTGAGGAAGGTCTTTAAATACAGGCATTCCTTCATATATTTCCTGACTCAAATCGATGATTTCTACCATCCTTATTTCCTTATCTTTGCAGTTTCGACAATGATTGACTTATTGGTTAAAATTAAATCTTTGTTTTACAATTAAGGATATTAACCTGCCTCTTTATATTGCATTTCTCTGATGTTTTTGATGCTCTGGTCTAGCTGCTTCGAAAGCATTTTTTCCATACCCAGATTATCTCTGGTTAAGATGATAATGTTTCCAATAACATCATATGTCGTTGATTGAGAATTGAGACTCGTCATCCTGTTGTTTATCGAACTTTGAAATTCAGATTGAGAATTAATTTTATTATAAACCTTAGAGATTTCTTGAATCAACTCGATATCCATATTTTGAAGAGTTCCACTCATTTTAGATACCTCAAAAGCTGTATCTTCAAACTCTGTAAATCCATTGCCTACCCAATCTTTAATATAAACGAATTTGAAACTTTTGTTTTCAAAGTAGTTTTTGCTGAGAACATCTTCAGGGATTGTTTTTAAAAGGCTATCGAAATTTACCTTTATCAACTCATGATAATTAATTGTCTTTTGTAGGTTTTGCTGGTTGTTTTCTAATTCAGTGATAATGTTTTTTAAAGCCTTTTCCTGATTGGCAATTTCTTGTTTTTTAGATTCCATATCATTAAGATAAGTCCCTAAGAAAACACCAAAAGCAACAATTATAAATTCGATAATATATCTGAAAATGTTCCTTTTGAAACTATTTCCCGAAACTGATATTTCACTCATGACTAATAATTGAAATAGATTGTCTTGGTAATATGTTGACAAAGACTTGTTTAACTTAACGCAGTAAATTTTCTATTCGTAAAACTCCTTCAAGACTATATCTTTTCCCTGGATTAATTGCTTTAACTCTTTTATCAGATAATAGCGGTGCATAAATCCAACTAGAACAACTATTTTCTTGCCTTCATTAAGTTCTGTAATTTTCATGATATTTCTGGCCATGGTTTGATTACGTAGATCCCAGAAGTCGGCAGCAAGTTTATATCCTTCACGATAACTGATTTTCTCCCCATCAGGTTTTGTATGAAAATGATTGGCAAACTCTTCTCGGTTGTTAGTTATTTTTTGAAGCATTTGATATTGGTAATACTGGCGTTGTTCACAAATACTATCTGTTTTAGGATTGTTGAAGTATTTAGGTTCTTTAGCTGCGAACTCAATTAATGGCATTAGCAGATCCTGATATTTATTATGAATTTTTGCTTCTGCATCTGTTAACAGATTAGCATTATTAAGACTATCTATCAGTTTTGTCGTTAGATGATCAGTTGGACGTGATCCAATATTTTTACGGTATTCATTTCTGCCTTCAAACTCAAATGGTCGTAATTGGGTAGATGGGTATTTGTTTACATACATATAGCTAGCCATAGATTCGTTGCTGTTTTCCGGTACTTCTTTTTGTCTAAAATCCGGAGTAAACGAAGCTGAATCTTGTTCTCGTAATATGAAGTCCGGCTCAAGGTCTTCTAATATTCCCATCAGAATGTCCGGGTTAAAATTTGGCTCTGGGTTATGAAGTGTTCCGATGACAATTATTTCTGTGGGTTTTTGATCTTGACAAGAAAGTAATGCGATGGAGGAAAGAATTACTAAAATTAATTTCTTCATAATGAGATGATTATTTAAATATTTTATCCAGAAAAGAGCTATTCCATAATATGAATACAGGATAGTTTCGGGATAATTCACTTGTTTTGGTTTAATTATTTACCTAAATCTATAATAAAAGGAATTATTATCAAATAATAGTCTTATAGCTGGTAAATATATGTTTTATATGTTGCGGTGTTAGTTTAAACGGGGTTATTCAATTAACAAAATAATTCACAAGATAGCATATCGGTTATGGATATATGATTTAGCTTATATAAAACAATTTATTATGTGGATAGAAATATAAAATAATACTCTTAAGCTCCGAAAGTGATGTTTTCTTTTGCAACAATTTGCCATCTTCTCTGCCTGTGTTTATAAAACAGTTTAGCAAACTGAGTAATAAATGAGGTCATAAAGCCACCATATATTATGATGGAATCTTCATAATAAATAGAACTGTTTCCCAAGTCTTTCATTACTATGTTGTGATTCCATATCTTGGCATTTATGTCCCATTCCTTGGTCGAAAGTATATGGTTTTGACAGTCAATTTTAGCTATTGTCAAATAGTGGGTTCCTCCAAAAGGAAAGAAACCAAATATTTTCATTTTGGCACCATAGGTATTTCCTAATTCCCATTTTTCTGGAAAATGACCTTTTGTAGACTTAAAACTGATCATGCCTTTAGCAACAAACTGTAGTAGTTTTGGAGTTTGGACAAAAGTCCATGCCGATTCAATTTTAATTGGGATTATCGAAGCAACCGTTAGTTTTTTGGCTTTTACAATTTTTCCATGATAATCAGTAGTCGTGTTTTCAATACTTACTTTTGATTGGTATTGGTTTATTGTTGGTTTAGACATAAAGGGATTGACAATAGGGCACTGAAGGATTTATTTTTTATGAAACAGACTAACAGGTCCACCATTTTTTGTTTTTAAAATCTATAATACTTGGTCCGTCAGAACACCCGCCAACCTCTTCAGCATATTCATCTTCCGGGCTTGTAGCAATGATCCATTGACCTGTTGGTTTGTGTTTAACTATTTTTCCTGTTTCAATAATTTCTCCTTTTTCACCTGAAAGACTACCATTGTTAATAATAGTTATTGAGTCTCCGGAAATGATTACTTCAACAGTACAATCTAAAGATTTGCCATCCCATTCAGCAAAAGCAACATCGTAAGTGTAGGTACCACTCTCTGGTATTTGAGCATTGATGTTGTTGGCTATAAAAATGAATAGAAAACAAAAAAGCGAATTAAATATCTTAGGAGTAGTATCCATTTAGAAGTTGTTTGGTCAATTATATTGTTAATATAATAACTATAACTTGTATTTGATTCTGTTATTGCTAAACTTCAGTCTGTTGGGTATAGGTTTTCTATAACTTTGAGATTTGCTGTTTAGAAATTATTCTTTCCAGCAGGCAATATTGAAATAATACTGTCTATCCACTGAGTTATTTGTTTCTTTTTAATTCAGATTGGATTTCAACCCATTTTACTCTCCATTTCTTTTCATTATAATCACCTGTCGTATAAAACAGAAATTTATTGTCAGGCGTGACATATGGGTTTCCTTGTCCAAATTCATTAATTACAGATTTAAGTTTTCTTGTATTCATGAACTTTCCATTCCCAGCATTAAAACTTATCATCAAATCAAGTTGATTACCAATGGTTGCAAAAATTATAAAGTCTTCTTTGGGTGAAATGAATGGTGTGCATTTTCCAACCTTATCATTCATTGTAATAGGGACTTTTATTGCATAACTATATTTACCATCTATTTCTGTGGATCTATAAATGTCCATTTCACTATAATCCAAATTACTCGAGTGAAAGTATAGAGTTCCGGAATTTGCTACAGTAGGATGGGATACTAGTTTATCTCTTAAATTTGGAATGTCAACAAAAGTAGGTACTGTCCATTTTCCATTTATTTTATCAGATTTCCAAATATGCCAGGTAGACTCAATACCTTCTTTGTTTACTGGTCTGGTTGAACTGAAATAGATTGATTTTCCATCTGGAGTAAAGCTCATCCCATGTTCGTTATGTTCACTATTAAAAAAAGCCTTTTCAGGAGCAGACCATGAACCGCTAGTTTTTTCAATTTTATAGACATCAAAATTTTCAAAACTCGTATCTGAAATGGTGAAATAATATTCTTTCAGATCCGGGCTAAATATTCCTTTGTGGATAATTTTATTATCAGGGATCAGCTCAGGTTTAAACTCAAGA
Source organism: Marinigracilibium pacificum (assembly GCF_012926615.1). GTDB lineage: Bacteria > Bacteroidota > Bacteroidia > Cytophagales > Cyclobacteriaceae > Mangrovivirga > Mangrovivirga pacifica. The sequence goes on from NZ_JABBNU010000002.1 coordinate 490,401, forward strand.
GGTGTGCTGTCTGGTACTTTTTCAGTAAGAAAATCCATTTGAGTACTTTCATTTTTACAACCTAATAAAACTATTAATAAAAGTAGGAAGGTAAGGAGGTTGTTCATTTATTTAATAGTTGAGTAGGTTATTTATGGTGGTAATTATTAATTCAATTTGTTGCTTCTATAAAAGCTATTAGGTTCTATTTTACAAATTGTATTAAAATTATCATTCGTAGTAGCTATGAATACATAGGCATCAATGTCTAAGTTAAAGAAAAGGAGTTGTTTGTTTTCCGCTTTCAAGTCTTTATCAATGGCCTTAAATAATTCTATTATAAATTCACCGTCCCTTAGATTTTCATAGTCTACTGATTGTCTTAATTTCTGTGTATTTATCCAATTGTAATTTTCTACCCCAAGTTGTTTTTCTACATATTCTTCAACTTCATTCTCGTTTTCTTCACCTCGCCAATCAATATACCCAAGTAAGCCTCTATAATCTCCAAACATATAAATTGCTTCTAATACGTTAATTTCTTCAAATCCATATTCATCAATCAGATCCTCATTTTCTTCAATAAATTCAGCTTTGTTATCGAGAAATGGGATGAGATAGGCTCTGAATTCCTCTTTATAGTCGAGGTAAATTAATTGTCCAATTTCTAAGAGGTCGTATTTGTTGTTTGTAGATTCAGATTTCTTTTGTGCGTATGTAAATTCTCCTATTACGAGAATTATTATTAAAAAAATAACTACTGATTTCATATTTTGTAAAATGAATAGGTTGTTATTATTAAAGTTGAATTTTTGTTGATTTGAAGCAATGAAATCAAGCACATTGTAGATATGTGTTTAATTGAGAAAAATTTAGTATAAAACTAATTATTGCGATTATCAATAAAAACCCTAAGTATATGTTAACTCTCAATTGAAAGCCGATACCAAGATATTTATTCAACCACTGATTTTGTTTTTTCTTTTCTTTTTCTTGCCATATTTGATCATTGTATTTTTTATGTATACCAAATTTCAAAAATTGTTTTCTTCTATGAACAATTTTAATTTCTTCAAATAAAAGTAACTCTTTATTAATAACATGAAATGTGAAAAGAATATAAATAATTGATGCAACTCCTAAAAATATGAGTAACCAAGGAGTTTGAACTATTTTATCTTGAAGAAAATCTTTTGAAAACGGCAATATAATTATCCCTATTATAATAACAGATGATCTTATCATATGTTTCCAAATTAGCTCATGCCGATATTTATACTCATCCCAAATTAGCTCATGTTCAGGATCAGCATCACTTATAGTTTTATTAAATTCCGGATACATTATATTATGTATTATTAGTTGAACTAAACACTTTTAATAGTGTGTCAGGACCTATATTGCTTCATTTACATCCTTTTTAGGATGATAATACAAAGTTTAATTCTATTAGCTTGTAGGAACTATATTTATTTAGTGAGTTTACTGAAAATAATTGGTTTCAAACTTAAAAACAAAGGTTGTTTTGATAACTTTTAACATTGCCCTATTTTGCTAGAACTCATTATTAATTAACTATTGGTTAATAGTTATTATCGTGCTGATAATTCCTTTTTAATATTCAGTGCTAAATCTTCAAGTCTTTCATCTATACCAGGCGATAATAAATTGCCCTGGAAGCTGGCATTTGATAATACTGCTATTCCTATATTAGATTCCGGGAAAACCATAAACCAATTTTGCATTCCCCATATCCCTCCGTGATGACGATAGCATATTTCGCCATCTATTTTAACTATATTCCAGTGGTATCCAATGTCAAAATCATATTGGGTACTAAAGCAGTTTTTATGTGACTCCTTAACTTCAGGAATTGAATCATTCAGGAGGTATTTTATATACTTAATTAAATCTAAAGTGTTAGAATGAAGCCCTGAAATACCTCCCCATAGATTGTTTTGATAATGTTCTTGAGGTTCATTGTCTCCATTGTATCCTTGAATCAATAATTCTTTATCCCTTTCGTTTAGATTGAACTTTGTATTAGTCATATCATTTGGACTGAGAATGAAATTTTGCACAAGCTTTTGATATTGAATACCATAAGCTTGCTCAAGAATGAAGGCTGTGATTTCAGGAGCAGTATTTGAGTAATGAAATTCTGTTCCAGGCTCGGAGTTGATTGTTACCTGATGTAACCCTTCCCAAAATTCATTTTTATTGGCCATTGTTGGAATCATATTTGGGAAGCCACCTGTATGAGTAATCAGATTTTTTATTGTGATTTTTTCTCCGTTATATTCAAAGTTGGGATAATCTTCAGGTAAATATTTCCTGATGTCGTCATCAAGCGATATTTTACCATCAAGAACGGCTTTTGCAACCATAGTTCCTGTAAAAGTCTTGGTTACAGAAGCAAGTTCGTATAAGGTCGAGTCGGTTGGAGGATTGTTTTTGCCGGGATTTTGTTCACCAAAGTGGAAAGTATATTCATTATTATTTTCAACGATGGCAATTGAAACGGAGTGTATTCGATCATCGGAAAGGAATTTCATGGAATAGTGTTCAACAATTTCCTCTGTGGTTTTTAATTCATGTTTGTTGTTTTGATTACAACTAATTAATGAAATGATCCCTAAACTTGAATAGATTACTTTCCAGAATAGCTTTTTCAAAGTATTTAGATTTAGGAGGAGTGAGTTTAAAGTTAGTAGGTACTGATTTGAATGGGGGTATGAGTATTGAAATATGTAAATAGTAATCCCAGGCGACATAAATATTTTTTTATTCTCCTGGGATTACCAATTTTTTTTACATTGTTACTGCTGCAGGAGGCGGTGGTGGTAGGCTTTCCGGATTTTGACTTGGTGGCGGTGGTGGTAGGCTTTCCGCATTTTGACTTGGTGGTGGCGGCGGTGAAAGGCTTTCCGCTTTGAGTATATTTTTATCACGAATATCCATGTACGAAATTAACTCCGATGCCTTATTCATAACTTTCTTTATTTTTCCACTTTCATCAACTACTATGTGTGTAGGATATGCATGTAACTTAAGCTCATTTTTGATGTAATCTTTCTGAGAAGCAACAACCGGATAATCAAATTCCTTTTTCTTCAAAAAATCTTCTAATTTATCTTTAGGATCTGTAGCCAAACTTAAGAAAATCACATCTTCTCTTTGTTTGTATTTTTCAACAAATTCATTTAGTTCAGGCATTTCAGCAACACAGGCAGTACAATTGATATACCAGGTTTTAATAATTAGAGTTTTACCTTTTGTATTTTCACTATTAAAAGTATTTCCTTTCAGATCGGTAAATTGAAATTCCGGTAGCTCTGTCCCTTCCATATTATAATGATTGAGGTAGTTCTGAGCTGTACTCTTCATGATATTTCCAATGTTTGCTTTATTTGCATTTGCACTGAGTTTGAACAGTTTGTAAGTACTTATATCCTCATCTGATTTTATCTTTAGAGGAATATATTTACCGGTAGTTAACTTTTTAAGAAACTCCTGTTCATCAATTTTTTCTGATTGCTCATTTAACCCGATAAATTCTGTTGCCAATGAAATGTTGCTCCAATAGTATGACCACCAAATGTTGAAATCAGACTCCAATTCGTTTATGTCAACATTTGGTTCAAGAACTTCTGTATTGTTCTCAGAAGAATCATTTTCGGTCTTTTCATTTTTGTAACAAGCAAAAACAAAAACCGAAACAATCAGAATAATAATAAGTTTGGTTGTTTTCATATTTAACAAATTTCCTGGAGAGAGTTAAGAGCATTACTATGCCTGGTATTCGCTCCGTTTTCTTGGTTGATTAATAGTTTTGAATTCCTTTAAATATGGAATATATAAGTTTTGGGTATAATACCAAAGCTAATGGAGATATTTAACATATCGTAAACGGATACAATGGTATTAATTGTAAGTATTTATTCTTTTTGGTAAGATGTAATTAATTGCCGTATCTTTTCTATACGCTAAAGTTTCGGCTACTGTGTTATTCTAGGATATCATAAAAGTCTATATTTTAAATATCGAGTGTTTAATATCAATTGTTGTTTTCGTTTATTGCTTTCTATTAATTTTTCAAATATCTAATTCCAATTAACACATTTATTAATACTATCAGAGTGTGTTTTGTACAAATACCAGTTGTTAGACCCAAATACAGTATATTCAAAAGAAAACCAAATTGTATAAACACCTAATCCAGGGTAAATTATATCAACAAGAAATTTGTCAACATCTCCTGCTCCGTATTTGAACTCCTTAGTGTCGATTATTTGTTCTCCTTTTTCTTTGGTAATGCTGACTGTATACCGATATTCCACAAGTGGAGCTCCTACACTAGGCTCTTCAAGTTGGGGACATTCCTGGTAATCCCAATGAATTTTTAAATTTTTCATTAAGATGATTTTTCCTCCATTGTTGCCTATCAATAGGTTGCCACCAGTATAATTTTCTAAGTGGAACTGAACTGTTAATTCCTCTCTTTTTATTTCATTTATAATAGTATTAGTATTTTTTGTTATGTTTTTATTTGTACTATCAATTTGCTTGCTAATGGAATTATTTGACTTTTCTATTTGCTGATCGATCTTAGATGTTTCTTGTAAAATAGTATCGATTTGCTGATTACTTTTTTCCTCAATTTTGTCACTTAACTCAATTATTTCGGGGACATCTTCTACTTTGGTATATACTTCATAAGCTTTGAGACCGAATACTAAGATGAGTGTTAATACGGCTATTATTGCAACTGTACTCATTAATTGTTTTAATAGTTTATATCCCCTTAATCCGTCTTGTTGACCAATCTTGGCTACGATTGCCTTATACAATAAATAGAGGATTAGAAAAAAAAGCGCAATGAGGGAAATCGGATTAGTAATAGATGACGCTATTTCAAATATTTTCTCCATAGAGGTTAGGTTTAGGTTGTGCTCAACAATTGATTATAAGCACCTTTGTGCTTCATATAATTCATGGGATTATGGCCGAAAATGCTTTTAAAATAGGAAAGTAATTGTTACAACGTTTAAAAGCAATAAAATGTAATTCTTTAGTTGTAGGAAACAAACGTAATCGGGTAATGTACGGGTGTTTTGTTTATGATCTCAAATAGATATTAAGATAATATCACTTTATTTGCTGGCTATAATTTTTTTCGAATTAATATTTGAATTCGATATCAGATATTCAGAATGCTCAACATTATTAAATTGTTTCATTACCGATTTTCTAATTTTTGCCAACGAGTGGATGATAGCAAAGCAATTGCTTATACATTACCCGTTTACGGTGTTGATTTATAGTTTAAATTCCTCTAAAAAAGGAAAAATAGTTGTTTTAAACTTCAAAAACAAAGAGCTCATGAATCTTTAATGGCTTGTAAACCGATATATCTTGGCAGGATATAAGCACTTTTTATATAGATCGGGATTTAATCCCGGCATTTCATTAAAAGTCTGAAGTTATGCTATCGCTAAATGGGTGGCAAGATGTCCTTCTAAATAATTCAAATTTTAGAAGCTCTCATTAGTATTCAAAATATTAAAATAATTATATATTTCTAGTTGCAATAAAAGACAGTACTTCTATTGTAGCTAGTTTTAAAGCTCTATTTGTGCTGCTTTGTTATCAATTAGTGATTTGTATTCTTCTTTCATTGAATCATTTAAGAAACTACCTTCAATGAATTTGCTCCATTTCGGAATTAGTTTTTTATACTTTTTGAATATGTTGTCTATAACCTTTGAGTCCAAACCAGCACCTTTCATGGCAATTTCAAAATCTTTCTTTTTGATCTTTTTTTTCTTCCCATTTAAGTTCAAAGCAAGATCTTCGTCATCTCCTTCAAATACTAATTCTGTGGCAACTAGATCATAAGCAGGGCATAGGCCATATTCTGAATTCCTTTTCAGTAAAGAGAAATTTTTAAGGTGCATATCGTTGTTTCCAGTTAAAAAACTAAATAGCACTAATTCAAAGAAATCCGTAACATCCAAACCTGGATTTTCGGCATGCTTTTTTATAGCCTTTGCTATTTGCTCGTACGAACCTTTGTACTTGTGCTCCGTCATTCGTTCAGTTATTTGGCACATGTCTTCCATATGAAGCTTGTTTCCTTTTTTTCGATCAATTCTTTTTGTTATATAAGCTAATTCTCCTGATTTCAGTCTGATAAGTGAATGCTCTACGGTTTTTAATTTACTGACTTCAGCCAAGTGCATTGTCAAATCTTCGATTTCTGGTAAACTTGAGTATGTTTTTGTTTGGGGCTTTAAAATATATTCACCCCAAAGGCCTACAATTGTAAATCGCTCAGATTCTGATGAATTTTCCGATAGTCCAAGGGATAGTTTAGGTTGAACACCTGTAACCGTTTTTTGACTTTTGATTACTTGTTCAGCTAACTCTAGGATTTGGTCTTCTGTAAAATTAAATTCTGGAGGATTAATTTTACCAAAGAATTTCTTACTGCATTTTTGATGATAACCTTTTATACCTGCTTCAGTAGTTAACTCTTCTAAACTAATTTCCTTATAGCAATAAAGACATTTATTCTCCATTTTCTTCCTGTGGTTGTATTGATACTGCCCCTATGCAATCATGACAAGTTTTTAATAATATGCTCATTCTATCCCGTGGATCTAGTTTCCAGTTTTTTTGTGCGATATCTAATAACCACCCTTCAGGAATTAACCCATCAAAAAACGGGAATAGAATTTTACTTTCATATCGATCATTTGTAAGTGGAAACGTCACGCTTATTGCTTCTGAGTTCGGTTGGCCCAGATATGATTTTTCGTATTGAAAATGATAACCATCTTCATCTTCCGTTAATTTTCCTGCCAATTTATTATGCATGTAAACTTTAGCGATCTTCATTTCTTTCTGTTGGTATAGGTCCAAGTTCATGGCCAAATAATGATAAGACCTGATTGACCTTATCAATCATTAATGATTTCTTTCCTTGTTCTAGGTCGCGCACAAATCGTAGTCCAACGCCTGCTTTAAACGATAGGTCTTCTTGTGTTAATCCGAGTTTTTTACGTCTTTCTTTTACAAATTGACTTAGCTTTTCCATAATGATTTTATACCCTTTCGGGTATAAATATAGTGATAAAAACGAAAAATATACCCTTTCGGGTATAAATATAGTGATAAAAACGAAAAATATACCCATTCGGGTATAAAAATATATGCTTTAGTGTAAAATATACCTGTTCGGGTATAGTTGATTAGATTTCAGTAGGAGGTATACCCAATCGGGTATAATTTGATTAGCTACAACGAAGGGATAAGCGCGACTCTATTGCTCTTATTTCCTTTATAACTTCGTTGTTATTTTTGTTAATAATTCCCTTTAAAAATCCCTAAAGTAGCTCTTGATTCCGCAAAATCAAACATTTTCTTAATAAATACCCGTATGAAAGCGGATAATGTATTTTAGAAATACTATTTGATGGAAGTAACTCATTTTGCTTATGGCAGGATGCTACTGAGAGGGATATCATTGGGCTTACTTCTTTATTGACTGGGATTAAATCCTTGCATTTCATTATACGTCTGAGGTTGCGCTGAAGCTAAACTCCAGACAGTGGGGGTATTCAGAATGTCCGTCTAATAATTGAAATTTTAGAAGCCCTCATTAGTATTCGAAATATTAAAATAATTATATATTTCTAGTTGCATTTAAAGACAGTGCCTCTATCGTGCTTTCGTTTTTTTCTTTTTTAATTTTCCTTGGTGAACGATACGACTTCAATTTTCTCGTTTTCCGTTCCATATTGCTTAATTCCTTCTTCTCTTCCCATTGTTGCAATCAAGAAGTCTTTCTCCTTGTCTTTTATTCCAATCGCAACGACTTCATCATTCATTATGTCTTCAATGTATTCTAATGCCGCTTCTTGATTAAATTCCGAATCTCCGCTGTCAAAGTGGGAATGTAAAAAGTCAATTCCAACTACATAACTTTCTGAATTCTCGTCAGTGAACCAAAGCTTATATTTTGGGTTCGCAAAATCAATTTCTACCTTCAAGTCTGTTCCTTCCTTAGTTATTTTCATTCTGGGAACTAAGTCAGGATATTTAGCTTTCAGTTTGTCTATCAATGATTTCATTTTCTAAATGCAGCACAACGAAAGGATAACGCTCACTCAGTGATTCTTATCCCATATGTGTGTTGTTAATAATTCCCTTTAAATGTCTAAAATAGCTCCTGATTGAACAAAATCAAATATTTTCTTAATAAATACCGATAGGTGACCGGGATACAATCCCTACATTTCATAAAAAAATCGAAGTTATGCTATCGCTAAAGGGGGGAATCAGGATGTCCTTCTAAATAATTGAAATTTTAGAAGCCCTCATTAGAATTTAAAATATTAAAATAATTATATATTTATAGTTGTATTTAAAGACAGTGCCTCGATTGTACACTGTTTTTTTATTCATTTAATTCAAAATAGGATGTCATGCCAACTCCGCCAATTACCCATATGTTTTTTATCCTTTCCTGGTGAATTTTGTTAATATGCCAACTTTCATATTCCGCATCTGGCACGTTAATTTCAGTTCCATCATCCAAGGTTAAATACAAGTCTCCGGTTTTAGAGGATTCAGATTTTTTAATTTTTAATCCAATCAAGTCAATCATCTTTTTAACAGCTTCTTTATCATAAGGAGCAAGAGTTTCCGATTGGTTAAATCTTGTCATTTCAAAATTCAGGTTTATATCGATTACGAACATTGGTCGATTTGAACCTTCTTCGGTTAATTCTAAACCAAGAAAATCACGTATATCAATTCCTGAAATCTTGAATCCTTCAAGTGGCAGTAAATAGGACTTTCCTTTTTCTTTTATTCTAAACTTCATTAGTTCTCAATTGTGTACTACGTTCAATGTATGAGTTTGTGGCTGATTTCCGTGCCGATTTCACACCCGATAGGACAGTGAGAATCCGGCGATTGATCAGACACTATAGCCAGCCATAACTGCATACAAAATATCACCTTTCGTTTCTTTTCTTATTCAATAGTTTAATATACTCTTCTACTTCCAGGGTCAATACAT
>NZ_JABBNU010000020.1 GCF_012926615.1 Marinigracilibium pacificum
TTACCGAATCCCGACTCCGAAGAAGAGGCTATGAAAGCATGGTTACATACTATCAGAAAGTGAAGATTTGATTTGACGAACCGCCGTATATGCTCGCGAGCACGAGAGTGCGAAGAGAGGGGCATTGCCCCCGTACGTACGGTGGCCATGACGTTTCAGTCATGGTTTACAATGTGAGATTGAAAATGCTGACATTTATCGTCAGCAGGCGCACCGTGGGCTTATGGCTCACGGCCGTCTACTCTATTGTAGGTAGTTTTTTATTTCAATTTCCAATTCTGCTACTCTCTTTTTCTTATAATCGCTGTCAGGAATATCCTCAAAATGTTGCAATACTGTTTTTAAAGATTCTCGGTCATCAAGTCGTTTCAAGATTGCTACTTTTTGAGATACATAAGATGGTTCAGGAGCTTTTTCAAGCTTGTCATTAATACGGTCAACTAAATCAATGAGTACAAGTCTGCTTTGTTCATTATCCCCCATTTCTTCATAAATATCAGCAAACATTGTTCTTTTATAGTCATCTAGTCCGTATTTGAAAGCTTCATTTAAAAACTCTATCGCCTTTTCAAATTCCTTTTTATCGTGATAGTTAGAGGAAATTTCTCGATTAATATTTGCTAATTCTCTATCATACCTCTCACCTTTATATTTGGAAGGTATAGTTTTTTTTGCTTCGACTAGACTTTCAATAGCATCATCAAATCTATTAATTGCTCTATATTTATGAGCTAAACTCCATAGATGTCTGTGCCTTTTATTTTCATCATGCCCCTCTAGCTCTAATAATTTATTTAGAATCAAAATTAATTCTTGAATAAGTCCTTTTTTATCAGGGAAGCTTTTTATTTCATAAGACTCTTTCTTTTGTTCGTCTAAATAAATCTGTCCGTCAGCTGAAAATCTAGATATTAGTGCAAGTAATGTGCATTTCTGATTAATTGTCCATGCATCTTCAGGAGAAAGCTCAATAGCCTTATTAATTGAAAAAATCGCATCGTCAAATAATTTACTGCAAGATTGCATTGTTGACATCATACTCCACCCTTGCTTATTGTTTGGATATAATTCAAGTAAATCCTTAAATGCCTGAATTGCTTTAGGATACCTTGAGTCGCTATATTGATGATAAATTTTTTCTGCTTTTTCAAACAATTCCTTTTCTGTCCTCATTTTTTTATAATCTAGAATCTCAAGTTTTGATGCGGCAAATTACCTACAACGTTAAGGCTAAGCGGCGAACGCCATCCCTCGGGGTGGGGTATGATGCTTAGGCAGTGTTAGCGCCTTTTTTAATTAAATTCAATATAATCGATTAATTGATCTACTTCTTCCTCTGAAAATGGATATTTAAAAATATGACCAAATTCATCATGTTTTTTAAATAGTTCCAAAGCTTTAACATTAGTTTTTATAAGCTTTTCAGGATTTAATACCCATCCTTTAAACCATTCTCTACCTTTTTCTTTTGCTACACCTTTTAATTTAGGACCGATAGAATCATTGTCTAAATTGTGGCATGTATTACAATTTCCTCTAAATAATTCTTGACCATTATTAATATTGGTCCCTAATTCCTTAGATGTATGTCCCTTTGAAGAGTCAAATCTTATGGATTTAAATATTTCAATAATTTTGTTTTCATTACCTGACTTTGCATAAATAGATAGCTTATTATCAGAAATATTTGTTTTTGGAAAATGAACCCCAAATCCGTTTTTAAGTTTGGCAAAAATTACTTTATTTCCATTTATTGTATCATAACTTAAAATACCAGATGAATTTTGGAAATCTGATGAATACCAACCATAATCAAAATAAAGTGTATCTTTCTTGCCCGCAATTTCACCAACATAAGAATCAATCCCCGTTTTCTTTATATATTCAAAATCAATAGGTGCATTTAGATAGAAAGCACCCAAGTCCAATTTATTTATTGAGTCATTAACAGATGTATATACATCAGGTTTTATAGGTTTTGGAGATTCCACTTTAATTTCAGGAGCGAATTGAATCATAGTCCCACATATTATGATCAGTGAGACACTTAAAATTAGCAAGGTTAATATGAGGTTGATTTTTTTACTCATGTTCTAATTGGCGCTAACGTTACTTGTATGAGTTGGTGGCGGATTCCGAGCCGATTCTGCGTCCGATAGGACGGTGAATCAATCGAGAATCCGATGCCACACCTGGCACCATAGCCGCCATGACTTATACAAATTGTGTGTGCCTTGAATGGCGAATATAACTCATGAATGTGAGTGTTCCAAAGGGTGAAAGTCCCGGATGCGCTGGGGTGACTCCTGGAAGCAAAGCAAGTGGCAAAGCCTGTCCCGACCTTTCGGGAGTTGTCAGAAGTGATTCTGGAACTGAAGTAAGCCAGACTGCGGTGTCTGTACTGACGGACAGAAACTACATATAGAGGCCATTAGGTTGGATGAGGTAGCACTACCTGTCCCGATATCGGGATCATACTGAAGTCCAAAGCCCGGAAAGGGAAATACCGAAGTGGTAGATGTAGCAGGAATAGGCACAAGGATATTCGTCTTACCGAGGGAGATCTCAAGCTATTATAGTTTGAGAAGTCAGCAGGACCTGTACCGCTCTGCGGTAAGCCATAGTACCAATGGGCAAATGAGCTGTCACCAAATCGGATAACGACAGAGGACTCACAAAGTTGGGAAGGGCTGAATATTAGGTAGTCTGAAATTCGGTTAGGAATGATGGTTTTTAAGCTACATAGCCTAACCTTAAACTAAGACAAAGCTGTAGCTGGTGTAAAGAGCGGTTACAGTATGCTTAATAAACCGCCGTATACGAGACCCGTACGTACGGTGGTGTGAGAGGCGCACCGTGGGCTTAAGGCTCACGGCCGTCTACTCGATTATATACCGTATTTTATACCTATTGAATCAGTTACAGTAGTCTTAATATTTTTATGAGTTTTAAGCACAACGTAATACCATTTTCTACTGTCAACATCAACAGTAAAAATATCTCCTTTATTTTTTGGCATTACTGCAGTCTCAAATTCTTCTACCATTACGCCTTTAAAAAACCACCTAAGTTCTCCTGTAGGGTTACCGTCCATCGTGTATTCCTTCACCAATGTTGTAAAATCAGTACCATTATTATATCTATCTAAAATAATATTCCTTGTTGAATCAATTTCAGACACTGTCATTTTACTCCCATCAAAGAAAATGTATTGAACTTTACAGATTTCATCAATTCTTCTCGCTAAAACTTTCACAACAACGTTTATTTTTCCATTGTCGTATTGTCTAGTAAAGACATTGCCTACAGGCGTATTAACCACTTGGTGATGCTCAATGGAATCAATGCCAAATGTATAGGCGCTTTGAATAGTCCAGTCTTTGTATTTTTTCTTAAATGCATTCACTTGGTCAACTCCTTTTATCTCTTTCAATGCTTTTAAAACTTGCTTTTTATTTTGTGCATTAATAGTTGTAGTTGCTATTATTAGTGTCAGTATTACTAATAGTTTGATTCTCATTGTGTCTAATGTTGTTTGGGTTATGGTATATAACGTTAAGGCTAAGCGGCGAACCCCATCCCTCGGGGTGGGGTATGATGCTTAGGTATTGTTGTAAGGCAGTTTTAATTATTTTCAATTCGCTTTATCAATTCTATATTCTCTATTTCCAATTCCGTTAAGAAATCAGTTACGTCGTCATAATATCCCGAATACCAATTTTGCTTTTTGAAATATTTATCCATTTCACCTCCTTCTTTAAATTTATAATGGTATCGAGCGAAAATCTCGTTGCGCATAATTTTCAATTCTATTTCACTCATATTTTTCAATTCTTCGGGATCTAATTTCTGAAATGAAGCTTTGCTGAAGTTTCCAGGGAAGTGATTTTTGACTGAAGTTACTAAATGGCCAATTTCTTGACCTTCTTCACCTGCCCAGGAATCGTAAACTTTTAGTCCTTTTAGTCGACCATTTTTTCCATCATAGTAGACAAATTCACCATTTGTTTTCTCAGAATAAAATTTATTTCCTTCAATCCGGACATTGGTTAAATTTTCATAAATAAGCAGCCATTTTAGATTGGTAACGTCTTCGGACCATTTACCTCTGACTATCTGAGCATACCATTTATCAAATCCATTTATTAGAATAAAATACGATTCCCATTCACTATCACCAAATTTATAAACTGATTGATATTCAAATTCAAATTTGGGGTTCCAAGGATTAACTGATGATTCATTGACATCTTTAAATGTTGATTGTCCTATTAATCCAAATTGAATAATTGAAAATAAAAAAATGTATATTCCTCTCATTAAATGACTTTTAATGCCTTACAACGTACTTATGTAAAATGCGCTTTAATGCATTTTTACATAGTGTTAGCTGTTTCTTTTATTTTTTTGTTCAATATGCAGATATTTCCAGTTATGATAATCCAGACCTAAATCGTTA
>NZ_JABBNU010000021.1 GCF_012926615.1 Marinigracilibium pacificum
ATCTTTGTCAATCGCATAATTTGCAATTGCTAGTTTTCTCCATTCTGCTTTTAAAAAGCTCATTTATTTTTTGTTTTTTATATGCACCACAACGTACATGCTATGTGTCCGCCGAAATTTACAGCTGCTTAAAAAACGCATTGCTGATACCCAAAGATAGCAGCCCCAACTGAAAAACAAAACTGTGGACCATAGCTATTGTTACCACACGTTTCTATAATAATTGTTCTCTATTAAATTTCTTTCCCCAGCCATTATTCTCTGAAAAACTTGAAAATTTAAAGTCTTCTATGTTTGGTATATTGACTAATCGGAATTCTGCGAGATTAGCTATATCTATAGTTGGATCCAATGTCCATTTACTAAATTTACCTGTTCCACCATATAAATTACCAGTACCTATTTCTAATACTTTTTTAATCATTATTAAGAAAGTTTTATCTAAGGATTTATATAATTTATATATCTCTTTGAAATCTTTATTATTCAAATATTTATCAAATGAACTAATGAATTTTGTATGATGGCTTAAAACATGTTCAGGAATTAAATAGTTTATTTTTTCTTCCCAGATATCTAATTCATTTGATGATGTAAACTCCCATAGAACATCGATAATTTCATTTAACAAGTTATTGTTTAATTGATTCTCCTTAATGAATTGCTCAATACAAACCATTCCAAATGCAAATCTTCCACGAATAGAAATAGTTTTTACAACCTCAACAAGATTCTCTTTGTTCATGGTTTGTTTTTAATGTGTGGTAACGCTGTAGCTATGGATCCGCCGCGACTTGCGACTACATAAAAAACGCATAGCTGATCGCCAAAGATAATAGACTCATATTAAAATCAAAAAAGCGGTGGGCTATAGGTTTTGTTAGGTGGCCGTATCGTGGGTGCGCGCGTAGGACATCATCCGATATGACTGGCAAAGACCAGGACAAGATGCAGCCTGTTTCATTCTACTCATATCCAATATTTTAAACAGCCTTACTCAGTTCTTATTCGGTGATGAGGTTTAGTGCTATACAGCCATTCCCGGACCAGACTATCTGAATCCTAATCTTCCAATTATTCAATATTTGATTCTAAATAGAAAATTGTTTCTCGCGAGTCGTGAGCGGTGGGCACTTGGGGCTGGAAAGGTTAAATCGGAGAATTATTTGTGAGTTTAAACAGGATGTTTAATTGCACTAAACATTTATGCCACCTAACGTTTAGTATATGGACAGTAGGGCAGTAGATACGGATGAAGTATCCGTTCACTACTGAGCCGAGCTAAACATTTTTATATTTAATTTATTCGTTTTCAATATTAAAATTTTGGCTTGGCGGTGTTTCAGATGACTACCAAGCGTTCTTAACCCACCGAACGCCCTATTGTCTCATATACAGTGTTGGCATTAGTTTTCATTTTCAAGTAGTTCGAAAGAGTTTTCGATAAGTGTTTTTTGCTCACCATCATTGTCTATTAGAAGAGATTTTTCTTTAACTCCTTCTCCTATACATATCATCTTAGCCTCTTTATTGAAGAATTCTGAAGAGTATGTCTCAATTTTACTATCAACATTCTTATCGTCAGCAATTGAAAGTATCGTTTGAGTATCTTTTGGATGATGTGAATTAATGAACTTTAATATTTTGTTCTTAGTACCTTGTTCTATATCCTCCTTGAAGATACTATCAAGAATAAATGGAATTCGATGAATACCACTTGAATCTGTAAGAAGCCTATTAAATGCAAAATGATAGCTTAATACTGCTAGATGTAGTTGAACTCCTTGAAATGGGAAACTAGATATATCATAGAGATCATTAAAACGACCTTCCGTTAATTCAGGAAGTCCTAAAAAAGCATTATTAGATTTGTAGTAATCTTTAAAGATTTTACTCTTCTTACTTCTTTCTGACAGAATCTCACTATCTGTTTTGAACTCTGAAAGCTTTTCTTTCTGTTCTTCTAAAGTTAAGCTTAACCTTCCAACTTGTGAAGTGATGTTATTATTTAACTGTATGTTAGCCTTGTTGTTTATCCAGCTTTCAAAAGTTAGGTTATCGACTGAATACTGATTGTAAATTCTGGTTTCAGTCTCAAGTTCTTCTTTTAAAGTATCAATCTTTTTGTTGATCGAATTGATTGAGGACTGACTTTTTTTAATTTTTTCTTTAAGGTCACTTTGTATTTTAGAAGTGTCATTTTCTTCCTGATAATATTCATACATATCTTCAATGCTCTTAGGGAGTGTTTGAGAACATGTAGGACAACTGTCCTTGCCAGGTTTTTGGTTCTTATGGTTTCTCTTAACTTTAGAAACAACTGATAATCTTTGGTTAAGAAAAGCTAAGTTATTTGATTCCTTAATTTGTTTATTTTCAAGCTCTAGCAACTTACTTTTATTGTTAGAGAAGTTGTCAATGAACTCATTAGATTTTCCAGAAAAAGAATCGTCAATAATTTTAGATACTTCTAGCTCTTCATTTTCCGTTTCGATTTTATTAAAAAAGGAGATTTGTTGTTGTAAGCTCTTTATGAGCATTTCTATTTCTCTTTTTTCTTTTCGATCTTCAGCATTTTCTATTCCCAGATAGTAATCAAGGAAGTCCTCTTTGAAGTTTTTATAAAAATTTAGATTACTAAATGATTTTCGTAAGTAAACCCAACCTACATCTTGAGAGACGTAATAAGGGAGGAAAATCGTCTCCATTGGAGCTTCTGAAATTCCTGAGTTTGATTCTAAAAGTAGGTTGAAGTCAAATAACTCATTAAAGAATTTTTTCAGTTTAACATGTTCAGCTGAGTTATCACTACCGATACCATTAAACTTAGTTATTTTGTTATTGTTGTCTTTAATAATTAAGGTTTCATCCTGACGTACAAAGATGTAATTCTGAGTATTTCCGTCCTTATTTAAAGTACAGTTGAGTCGAATGAAGATTTCTTCAGACAATATTTCTGTTAACTTTAGTTTGTTGTCATTGATTCCAAAAGCGTACAAGATCAACTGAATGAGTGTACTTTTTCCCGCTGTGTTTTTACCATAAATGACGTTTAGTCTTTCTCCAAACTCTGTAAAAAAGTATTTATCGGATAGTTCACTGTAAACTAGAACGCTATTGATTTTTAATTTGAGCATTATAGTGTGTTTTTGATTTCAATGTATGCAGCAGAAATTGTTGCTTTTAATTGTGTACTACTCAGAGTAGTCGATTTTACTTTGTTAAATTCTTTAATAAAATCAGAGATACAGTCAATATCAGTAGTATGCTTTCCTAATATTGAAATGTTGGATTTTAGAAAATTAAAAACCTTTTGATGCTCACGTGAATTTAAGTCTTTAAAAAGGTCAAAACTGTTTTGATAGTGGAGTTCAAAAGAAGACCTGTCAAGTAATGAAATTTTGAGTTCTTTACACAGTTCGTCACTTTTATCTCTCCAAAAATCGTAGGCTAACTTCTTAGTAGTTAATAAGGCTAAGAGTTTCTCAATCTCATGTGATTCAACTCTTTTGGATAAATCACTTAAGTCCGCAGAGTTTCCTTGATTAAATGTTGAATCTAGTTTATCTAAACAAAGTATAAATGTGTCCAGAGCCGCCATATGATCTGTTATCTGATCTTTAAAAACAGTCTGGAATTTGCCGTGTAGATGTTCTTTCTGAGATTTAGAAGTCCTACTTAAATCAATGTATTTGAAGTTTAGAGTCGCTAAATTTTTGAGATTGTCAGAAGTAAAGGAAATTGTGCTATTCCCTTGTTCTATCTTAGTTTTGATGTTTTGGTCTAAACTAGGATAATGAACATTGCTTTTAGCTTCATTTATTATTTCTCTGTAAGACTTTGTCTTTACTTTTGTTGTAAGGTCAATAGTGTTATTCGTTGCAAAATAATTCTCTTGGAAGAATCCACTAGATTTGGGGTGAGAATCATCAAGAATACTCTGACTAGCTTCTGTTATTTTTTGAAGTATTTCGTATAAGTCACTAATCTTCCATGCTGAAGTTGCCTTTTTAGCTTGGTAGGTTTCAACTTTAGTTAACTCTTCATTAGAATCTAAATATCCAAAAACAATGTCTTCTAAGTGTTCGATTGTGATAAAGTACCTTTGTCCATACAATGAATTGAAGTTTTCAAGGAACAAAAAAATTGTACAATGTATCTGAAAGTCCATTCCTACATTGGCTTGAACTCCCGAGTTAACACTATTGGTTATTTGTTTTGCCATGTAGTAGTTTTTAATTAATGCCAACGTCTCTAGCTATGGATCCGCCGCGACTTGCGACTACATAAAAAACGCATAGCTGATCGCCAAAGATAATAGACTCATATTAAAATCAAAAAA
>NZ_JABBNU010000022.1 GCF_012926615.1 Marinigracilibium pacificum
TTTTAAAAGTTCTTCACTACTAATAGGATTGTAGCCAATATATAACTTTTCAAGTTTTGTTAACTGATGTAATTCATCAGGTAATTCAGAAATATCATTGTATTCCAAATTCAATTCTTTCAAATTTTTAAGACTTTTAATTTCTGATGTGATTTCAATCAAATTATTATTAGCATAATCTAAGTTTTGCAGATTTGGAAACTTTTTTAAATCACTATATTTTATCTCTTTCAATGAAAGCCTTCTAAATGATAAATCTTGAATATTTCGATATTTAAATATTTCATCTCGTAGGTAACTATCGCTTTTTAGGTCTTCTTCTTTGACTAAAAAAACATAAACACTATCCATGTCTTTAGCATTTTTTAGATCCTCAATCCCAAAATATAACTCTGCATCATTCAATTCCTCAGAACTAAGTAACTTGTACTTTTTGGTTTCTGAGCCACATGCAATTGTTAAAAGTATTACAAACAGTATTAAAACATTTTTCATGCAATTTTATTTATAATTTAAATAGATAAGTATTTAATTGTAGTTCCTTTCACATCAACACGACCATCTTTGTACTTTGATTTTAAAAGACTCTTATTGATCAATTCTTCCTGGAAAGAAATCAAAGATTGATGATCTGCTTCCTGCCATTTGTTTCCTTCAGTTACAGAATAACCTTTCTGTTTCAACCACTTTTTCACTTTTTTTATGTCAGCAGGATTGTTCTTCCCATCTTTACCTACAGAAGCTAAAAGTTTATTTTTATTTGTTAGATTCTGATCATAAGCAATAAACTCATTTATATACTTTTTATCCTCATCTGCATTAAACTTCTCAAATTCTATTTCCTTACCTGACTCCATTGCCTCAATAACTAAAGTCAGATAAGAACTTCGCAATCGTGATCTCCTAGGCACACCTTTTGTATATTTTTGCAATGCACCATCATTTAACTTTTTTAAAGCTTTAAGCTTCTCTAGATCAGATAACTCCTTGTTCTTAACTATTTCGTTTACCCATTCAATCCTATCCCATCCATAATCTCCTCGGTATTTTAAATCCACAATATATTCCATTATTGCAGGGTGTATACTTTCCCATTCATCTTCCGTCATTCGATACGTGCCAGAAGGTTTGCCTTTTTTCAATTCCCGAGAACGTGCATTTATATTACTTTTTGTTTTATAATTTTTTGTAGCTAACTCCTTAGCGGTATTCTTTTGACTATTGAATTCTTCATTAAACAATTTATACTGAACTGACAAGGGTATCTCTCCTACTTTTTTCTTATTTTTTCTTACCCATTCTTCAGCATTTTTTCCTTTCAAACCTGCAGATTTTGAAATTAATTTAGCTTGATTTTTTTCCATCCCCATCTTTACAAGATCTCTAGATATAAATTTTTCAGACCTATTACCACAATCGTAACCTTTTCCTAAAGTAACCCCTGATGCATCGGTTTTAGGCCAATGAACATATTTTGTTTGTTCATCACTTCCTTCCGCAACGATGGTTAACACTCCTCTCTTTAGTTTCAATTTGTGATTATCAAAATCACTCTTCTCACTACTCTTCACTCCCATCAATTTACCTGTAATAGCTTCCTTGAGTCTTATAATCTGCTCTTCTTCTTCACTAACAGTATATCCCGATTCTAAATTAGATTTTAGTGATAGCAGTAAGCCTGAATTTAGTTTTGAAAGATCATCAATACCTTTTGTCAAATAAAAGGCTATGTTATCGCTCCTAAAATAACCTGAATCATTTATTACCGCCTTGACAAACTTTGGATGTTCATAGACATAGCATAGTAATTCATTTGCTATTGCTTCATCTTCAGAGTCTTCATGTATTTTTAAGAACTCCTCCTTGGTTGGTAATGATGGTTTAGCAGCTTGTTTCTCTGCCTCCTTCTTCGCTCTTTCTTTTGCAGCTTTTTGCTTATTAGTTCGCTCTATGGCTTTTTCGGCTTCCTTTGCAAAATACTGATCGCTGTCATATCGGGCCTGGCGCTGCTTGTAAGTCCTGAGTTGCATTGCTGTAAGCTCAGGTGTACTTTTCATCAAGGCACCATGGGTTGTCCCTCCAATCTGGATCCAGCCATCTACTGTACTGCCCACCTTCATTACTTTCTGCTGAAAGGTTTCTATCGCCTTTATAGTTGCTGATAATTCGCTGATCGCAACGGTATCAGCTGAACCTAAAGAACCTGATTCTGACTCCGGTGTATTTTTAGTACCGTCATGTCTGATGGTAGCAAGCTTTTCAGGTGTCAATTCCTTTTTCCTTACTCCCTCTTTCACATAATCTTCATCGGAAAGCAATCCAATTTCATTTAATTTATACTGGATCAACTGCAGGTCTTCAATCTGGTTAGTAAATGCCTTACCATGGTAATTTCCAACGACACGTTTACTCACCTCAACCTTTCCTTCAGGTGTTGCCTTTTCAATGTAGCGTTTATTAAAATTGATCTGGTTTCTTAAGCCTTCTTCATAACTTTTATCACTTGCATATCTATTATCCTGCTCATTAAGATAACCTCCATCTTTTAATAAATCCTCCGGAGTTCTTTTTGATAGGTAATCCTCAGCCATCAGATCCATATACATCGCTGTGCCCATCTCAGGGTCTGTGATTTTTTCAACCCAGTCACGAGTGCCAGAATCATACTCTCCAATATTAAAGGCATTGTTTCTGTTACCTTTAGTATCAGCACCAAGGCTGGTTTCCAACTGTGCTTGCGCCAATACAAAAGTAACCGGCAGCACTTTACTAAAGTCCCGACCATATTTAAGGTATGTACGTCGTGCTGCGTTGGCAATGGCCTCGCCTGTTAGGTTTGTCTTTACCGTCCAGACCATGTTCGGTCTATCAAGATATTTTTGAGCATCATCCCGATAAGTTTCGAAGAACTTTAATTCTTCATCTGTAAAATTCTTATCAGTAATATCATAGGCGTTATAGTGCTCAAAAAACTGTGAAACTGTCCAGACTTTTGAGTCTGATGCCTTTACTACCCCTTGGGTCAGTTCCTTTTTCTTTTCTGCTACGGAAGCCTCACCTGATTTAGATGTATCAATTTCTTTTACCGGTGCTTCTTTTAATTCTGTCTCATCAACTTCTTTTGGTTCCTCTTTTTTTTCAGTCAGAGATATAGGTTCGTTAAAAGGATCATTCCACATTCCTGATCCATAACCTGATTTCAGGTCACTTTCAGAAACAGGTGTACGATCATCAGACTTCTTTTTATCATCATCACCGGTTTTTGGATTCTGCTGTAATAGCTTATTATCCGGTGTGGCTACTTTAATCTGATATTGGTATCTGTGTGGATTTGTTACTTCTGATTTTTGCTTTTCACGCATAGCCAGATTAAAAAATGTTTATAGTCGAAAGTAGGCTCAATATACTATGCTACCGGTAATATTACAATAGTTATTTTGGGGAAGTTGAGGGGTGGTTGAATGGTAGTTGGGGGATTTAATCCTGACATTCTTTAAATCTTTTAAATTTTGATTCGGACAATAAGATATTTGTATTGGGATATAATGTTACAGATTCTTCGCCGGTAGGCTCAGAATGACGTTAATGGTGGGGCTCACTATACTTGTCATTCTGAACGGCTTGTGCTGATTGCCAACAGGCATATCAGTAAGTGAAGAATCTGTTTGGTTATGGTAATGAGATGTGGGTTATGGGTATTT
>NZ_JABBNU010000023.1 GCF_012926615.1 Marinigracilibium pacificum
CGGAATCCATAGCTTTCAGGCTCAAAGGTCAGTTCGAACTTGGCAGCTAGTTGTTGGCTTACCGCCTGTTGAAGCCAGCGATCTACCACTGTAGGCACTCCAAGTAGTCTGGTTTTGCCCTTTCCCTTCGGAATTTCTACTCCTTTGATGGGTTGTGGCAGGTACTTCAGGTTCAGCACATCAAGAATGATCCTGGACCGATTCTGTTTGAGGTAATCGCCTAGTTGATCTGTTCTCATTCTGTCAATGCCCGCTGCACCCTTATTACTTACCACTTGGTGGTAGGCTTTTGTCAGGTTCTTTGCATGTAGTACTTTCTCTATCATTAAGTGTTAATCTTGTCCGCTTAAGTGAAGGCTATCCCAGTTTACTGGCATTCCAACACGAATTAAGACTCGTTTGACGTTCAGCCCTTCCCAACTTTGTGAGCCCTCTGTCGTTATCCGTTTCGGTGACAGCTCGTTTGCCTATTGGTACTATGGCTTACCGCAGAGCGGTACAGGTCCTGCTGACTTCTCAAATTGATACTCCTACCCTGCGCCCTGGCTCATCGCTAAAATTGTCTACCAGACATTTTCTAAACGCTCTGCCCTCTCGGTAAGACGATTATCCTTGTGCCTATTCCTGCTACATCTACCACTTCGGTATTTCCCTCTCCGGGCTTTGGACTTCAGTATGATCCCGATATCGGGACAGGTAGTGCTACCTCATCCAACCTAATGGCCTCTATATGTAGTTTCTGTCCGTCAGTACAGACACCGCAGTCTGGCTTACTTCAGTTCCAGAATCACTTCTGACAACTCCCGATAGGTCGGGACAGGCTTTGCCACTTGCTTTGCTTCCAGGAGTCACCCCAGCGCATCCGGGACTTTATTCATGGTGATATTTTATTTTTTTGAATTCATGAATACTACGTATTTCACCCTTTGGAACACTCACATTCATGAGTTATATTCGCCATTCAAGGCACACACAACGTATATAAAAAATAGCGGTTTAAGTGCTAAATCGAAATGAATCACATAAATTTAAGGTCAGAGTTTACCTGAAAAGTTTGTACTTAAAATCCGCTACTTTTCATATACAAGACCGTTGTAACCAATTTAGAATTCAACATAATAATAATTTAATCACATGCGACATGAAAACAATTAGCTTCAGTTTAATTCTATTCTTACTTGTATTTGGTACTTCTTGTAGTAAAGATAATGATAACGACCCTCCTGCTCCTACATCAGCCAATGTTTCTGGTTCTGTTAATCTTTTTGATGAAGGCGTAACGGAAATTGACAATTCGAATATGACTGTCAGTGTAGAAGGAACTTCAATATCTGCAACCACAAATGCAAGTGGACAGTACACCTTATCAAATGTCCCCTTTGGTACAATTACGCTGATATATGAAAAAAATGGCTACGGAACTTTCAAGAGATTTAATGTTGACCATAGTGGTGGCGACACTTTTATTCCAGAAACGCCTTCGCTTGGTCAGGTATCCACAACTTCTATTACGAACCTCACCGCTACTGATAACGGAACAGATATCACACTTGGAGCCACTACCGACCCTGCTGGAAATGTTGGGAACACAAGGTATATACGTTTCTTTTTTTCCACGCAAGCTAGTGTTAGTAACACAAATTTCGAAGCTGTTTTAGAAACACTTCCAGCGCAGATAAATCCTCGGAATTTAGATCTTACCAATGCATCGCTCGTTGCACTTGGATTTAGCAGTGGTCAAACAGTTTATGCAAGATGTTATGGAGAGTCTTTCTGGTCTAACCAATACGATGATCCAACTTCTGGAACAACAATTTTCCCTAATCTGAATCCAAACGCTGCGACAGCAGTATCATTTGTAGTTCCATAAATAATAATTAAAAGAATGACATAAAAATAACTAAGCATTCGAATGGCCGATAGGCCTATACTTGAATGCAGTGTTGACAAGTCCGGTGCTTGAAAATGTTACTATGGGTAAATCGACGAGAGTGTAGAGGGTATTAGCTGGTTTTTCTCTCTGTCTTACTCTTTAATTTATTGATAACCCGGCTTTCTGGTTCAATAATTTCTACTTCCTAAACCACAATCAGTGTCTGTTTATGGTTTTTAGTTTCCTTTGGACATAGTGATCTCCTACGTCCGATGGCGTTACTTTGATTATTGGGTTAATAGGCTGGTCTTCCAGTGTTGTGGTGGCCCACGCCCATCAAAAACAGCTACGGTTACC
>NZ_JABBNU010000024.1 GCF_012926615.1 Marinigracilibium pacificum
TTGCGCTCTTCGCACGATTACCAACCGTGCTGAGGGTACCTTTGGAAGCCTCCGATACTTTTTTGGAGGCGACCACCCCAGTCAAACTACCCACCACACACTGTCCCCTATTAAGGGTTAGATATCACGTAAACAAAGGCCGGTATTTCAACAACGGCTCCACCACGCCTAGCGACGCAGCTTCAAAGCCTCCCGGCTATCCTACACATCGTTTACACAATACCAATGTGAAGCTATAGTAAAGGTTCATGGGGTCTTTCCGTCCCACTGCGGGTAAACGGCATCTTCACCGTTACTACAATTTCACCGAGCTCGTGGCCGAGACAGTGCCCAGATCGTTACACCATTCGTGCAGGTCGGAACTTACCCGACAAGGAATTTCGCTACCTTAGGACCGTTATAGTTACGGCCGCCGTTTACCGGGGCTTCAGTTCAACGCTTCGCTTACGCTAACGTCCCCCCTTAACCTTCCGGCACCGGGCAGGTGTCAGGCCCTATACTTAACCTTTCGGTGTCGCAGAGCCATGTGTTTTTGTTAAACAGTCGCCTGGGCCTCTTCACTGCGGCTTCTCACCCGAAGGTGAGGAAGCACCCCTTCTCCCGAAGTTACAGGGTCATTTTGCCTAGTTCCTTAGCCACGAATCACTCGAGCACCTTAGGATACTCTCCTCAGCTACCTGTGTCGGTTTACGGTACAGGCTGCGTATGCATATACTTAGAGGGTTTTCTTGGAAGTCTGATTACAGTCACTATCTACGCTCCCGAAGGATTGTAGTACTATCACGTTCAGCTATCGGTGCGGATTTGCCTACACCAATATTACCTACACGCTTTAACGCGCTATTCCGTCAGCGCGCGGACCTTTCACTACTCCGTCGCCCCATCGTTCCATACGCAGGTATCGGAATATTAACCGATTTGCCATCGACTACCCCTTTCGGGTTCGCCTTAGGTCCTGACTAACCCATGGCTGATTAGCATTGCCATGGAAACCTTAGCTTTGCGGTGGACGGGTTTCTCGCCCGTCTTATCGTTACTTATGCCTACATTTGCTTTTCTATCCGTTCCAGCATGACTCACATCACACCTTCGTCACAAATAGAATGCTCCCCTACCACTCTTTCGAGTTCCGAGCTTCGGTAGTATACTTTATGCCCGATTATTATCGATGCCCTGTCGCTCGACCAGTGAGCTGTTACGCACTCTTTAAAGGAATAGCTGCTTCCAAGCTAACCTCCTGGCTGTCTAAGCAACTTGACTACCTTAGTTCAACTTAGTATACATTTGGGGACCTTAGCTGCGGATCTGGGTTCTTTCCCTCTCGGATTAGGACCTTAGCACCCTAACCCTCACTGCAAGCGAGCATCTGACAGCATTCGGAGTTCATCAGGATTTGGTAGGATTTGACTCCCCCTAGTCCTATTGGTAGCTCTACCTCTGTCAGACTCCACTCACGCTGTTCCTAAAAACATTTCGGGGAGTACGAGCTATTTCCCAGTTTGATTGGCCTTTCACCCCTACCCACACCTCATCCGAAAACTTTTCAACGTTTACCGGTTCGGGCCTCCATTACGTTTTACCGTAACTTCACCCTGGACATGGGTAGATCACATGGGTTTCGCGTCTACCTCCGCTAACTAGCACGCCCTATTCAGACTCGCTTTCGCTCCGGCTGCGGGCCTTAAACCCTTAACCTTGCTAACGAAGAGTAACTCGTAGGCTCATTATGCAAAAGGCACGCCGTCACCCCACTAAAGGGCTCCGACCGCTTGTAAGCGCACGGTTTCAGGTTCTATTTCACCCCGTTATTCACGGTACTTTTCACCTTTCCCTCACGGTACTTGTTCACTATCGGTCTCTCATTCGTATTTAGCCTTACCGGATGGTGCCGGCAGATTCAAACGGGATTTCTCCGGTCCCGCCCTACTCAGGATCCTGACCTCGCTTAACACCTTACCCGTACAGGACTTTCACCTTCTACGGTCATGCTTCCCAACATGTTCCAGTTCGTTGTTATTTGATTACGTCAGTCCTACAACCCCGAACTAGCCGTAACTAATTCGGTTTAGGCTCTTCCCCGTTCGCTCGCCACTACTTAGGGAATCATTATTATTTTCTCT
>NZ_JABBNU010000025.1 GCF_012926615.1 Marinigracilibium pacificum
TATTAACCCAATAATCAAAGTAACGCCATCGGACGTAAGGGATCACTATGTCCAAAGGAAACTAAAAACCATAAACAGACACTGATTGTGGTTTAGGAAGTAGAAGTTATTGAACCAGAAAGCCGTGTTATCAATGAATTAAAGAGTAAGACAGAGAGAAAAACCAGCTAATACCCTCTACACTCTCGTCGATTTACCCATAGTAACATTTTCAAGCACCGGACTTGTCAACACTGCATTCAAGTATAGGCCTATCGGCCACTCGAATGCTTAGTTATTGGGCTTAGTTTTTAAAGTTCTGTTCCGCATTCAAGACATGTATAAATCTTTTTCTCAAAATCTCTATAGGCAAAAGTTTTACAAGTTTCAGTTTTGCAACGTCTGACTTTATTATCTATAAAAGACTCCATATCCATGGCATTGCATGCAAATCGAGCCATTCTAATATCCATAAAAGCATATTCGTTAACAGCTTTTTTTCCTTTTCTATTTACTAATCCAATTTTCTTTAATAGTTCCGATGAAGTCCAAGGATTAATAATATTTCTTACAGCTGGTGAATCAGAAGCTACTTTTTTTGTAACTAACTCCTCAATTGAGAATGAAGCACCATTTACCTTTGCAAGATGCTTTATATTACTATCACTTTGTAAAAATTCAGATACTTTTTCCTTGCAAAATATGTCTATAGAATCGTTTACAACTCTTAGCTGAAAGACTTTGGACTTTTCATTATGCTTTAATTGTTCTGATAAAATACGATTACAAATTCTAATACAATCTCTAGGTGAAAATTCAGAAAAAAGTATGGTTCTACCTAAGCCTTTTTTATTATCAAATAGCGTCAATGCATCATTGATTCTTTTCGAACTATATGCCTCTAATCTTTTATTAAGCATTGTTCTGATTTGAGAATACTCCCACTTTAATGTAAAAGAAAATAACCTATCTGGGCGTGCATCTTTTGTGCAATATGGCTTTAAAGCATCCCACAAGAAGAACTTAAACCCTACTCCATCAGTCTCCAACAACTCTAAATCCTTTATTAACTCAGCAATAAAAATATAGCTGGCTTTTGGATCATTTCCGGTTAAGCTTTGTTCATCAACTTTATCAACTAAAATGTATATAGTTGAAATGCCTAATCTACTCAACAGCTCCTTAATATTTAAGAAGTTGTCCTTATGAGACATTTGTAGTTTCTTATCTAATTCAATTTTTGAAATATCTATTTCTGCTCCCTTTGCCTTAGATATAGCTTTTATTACATCACTAATCGGTCCTTTAAACCTTTTCCAAATATCAAAAGCATGATCTTCAATTGTTTTCAAAGAGTTTATTGCTTGCTTCGGAAATGATGCAGGGGTATCAAACAAATAAATTCGACAAAGTTTGTATATATATTGCCTTTCTGAAAAATCGAATTCATAGATGTAATCAAAATCGTCCAATGAGTGTAATCTATTGAAAAAAGATAAAAGTAATAATCTGTTTAAATATTCTAGATGATAAGATAGACCTACTTCATCAATGGATTTAAAGTTTGATAAATCATGATCAGTATATGTTACAGTAAGAACTTCATCAAAATCAGCGGCTCTTTTCTCAATCATTACTCTTTGAGCTGTTTTACCTCCTCCTCTAGGTGCATAAATAATATTAGAGACTGGTGCTTCAATGTCTCCCCAAACATCTTCAAAATAATCAGGATAAATGAAATACTGATCAATTAGATCTGCTTCTTTATCTGCATTTGTATATTGGAAAGGGTTTTCATTTAGACCTAGACTCTCAATATATTCCTTTTTCGTCATTTCTTTTTAATTAAGCCCAACGTACTTATGTAAAATGCGTTTTAATGCATTTTTACATAGTGTTAGCTGTTTCTTTTATTTTTTTGTTCAATATGCAGATATTTCCAGTTATGATAATCCAGACCTAAATCGTTA
>NZ_JABBNU010000026.1 GCF_012926615.1 Marinigracilibium pacificum
AACAAAAATACTATAAGAACGACACCACAACAGCATGTATAAAGTTATGGCGGCTGTAGAGTCAGCTCAAGCGCCGGATTCTCGCTGGATTTCACCGTCCTATCGGACGCGAAATCGGCACGATAATCCGCCACAAACTCATACATTGAACGTTAACTTTAATTAATGAGAGTAATTGTAATCATACTAGTTCTATTGACTCAAAATTCTTTTGCTCAATCTATCGATACGGTTTATTTTGGAATTGACGGGATTGTTGCTTCTAAAGATTCAGCTTTCTTTGTAAGATATTATAACTATGATTCATCATCAAATAGATATAAATACAAGGAATGGTCATTAATTAAATTATCACATGGATATGAAGGTTCTGGTGAACTTATATCAATAGATCCTGAAATTAGGGATGGAGAATTTGAAGAGTTTGATCCATTGGGAAATCAAGTTACATATTTATATAAAGACAATAATTTCATAGATATTGTTAAATATCAAGATGCAGAAGGAAATCAATTAGCACCAGTGTACCCAATTTATTTATTAGATTCAACTTTTTATAATAAGGAATTTATAGTAGATCTCAAAAAAACAATAATGGACAGCCTAAAAGCTAAAAATTCTACTGATATACTTAAGTTATGTACATTAGCAGTCCTGGGATTTGTTATTGAAGTTGATGGTTCGTCTTCTAATATTCAGATGATAAAGGGTTGTCACAATATATTAGATGATCAAATTATTGAAATAATAAAGCAAAAAAAGTTTAAATCCCTAAACCATAATGGACTTGATGTGAGGGCAATTGTGACAATTCCCATAAGAGTAAAAAAATAAAGTTAACACTATTTAAAAATTCATTAAAACGCATTTTACACATGGCGTTATAGATCATTGAAATTTAACTATGAAGAGACTATTTTTTTTATTTTTTGTAATTATCAGTTTTAATTATTCATATAGTCAAACCTTAAAGGATATATTTCTTCAATTATCAAATTATGATGAAATCTCTGTAGAGGACAAAGAATTAATGATTAAGAATTATTTAATCGATCATAATTCGGAAATAGAAATTGGAGAAAGAAATATTTTCTTATACGATTACCAACCTAATAATGGATTTTTATCTTATGGAGGCAAATATGAAGGAATAAATAGTGTAGTTTTTTGGAATTTATCAAATGGCGGACAATTAATAGCTGATTGGAGTCAAAGTTGTGGGCCTATATGCGATGAAAATATTAGGTTTTTTATCCGCCATAATTCAAAAATGGTTTATCAAGAACAATTTAATGTTCTACCAACTATAACAATAAGGGATTTTATAGACATTGATAAAATGATAAATGATGAAATAAATGTTGATGAAATTATTCTGTCATTTTACAGTTATGACCTTGGTTACATCTTACCGGAAAAAGGGAAAAACTTAATTATTGAATCACAATATATTGAATTATTTTTCCCTGAGGAATATGAAGAATATAAACTTGGGCAAACCATTGAATTAATATGGAATGATGGGACATTTGTAAAACAGAAATAAACTGATCTATAACAAAGCCTAAGCACCATACCCCACCCCGAGGGCTGGGGTTCGCCGCTTAGCCTGAACGTTGTGGTGCATATAAAAAACAAAAAATAAATGAGCTTTTTAAAAGCAGAATGGAGAAAACTAGCAATTGCAAATTATGCGATTGACAAAGAT
>NZ_JABBNU010000027.1 GCF_012926615.1 Marinigracilibium pacificum
TGGACTAGCCCCCAAAACTTAGACAAGTTTAACAATTTAATTTTAAATAATGAGCTCGGTATTTCACCGGGCTCATTCCTTTTAGATTCAATTTGATTCTATCCTTGTTGTAATAATTTATATACTCCTTTATTTCTGCTTTTAATTGGTT
Source organism: Marinigracilibium pacificum (assembly GCF_012926615.1). Classification (GTDB taxonomy): domain Bacteria; phylum Bacteroidota; class Bacteroidia; order Cytophagales; family Cyclobacteriaceae; genus Mangrovivirga; species Mangrovivirga pacifica. Next base: position 152 of record NZ_JABBNU010000027.1, read on the forward strand.
GATTGATCTGTATTTTTTTAGATAAAACAGCTCTGATTTAAGTACCCCAAAGAAGTTTTCAATAACAGCATTGTCTAAGCAATTTCCTTTTCTTGACATACTTTGCGTAATATTCATGTCTTTTAAGTAGTTCTGGTATTGCTTCATTTGGTACTGCCATCCTTGATCAGAGTGGAGTAGTGTTGAATTTGTACCTTTTACTTTTTTTACAGCCTTTTCTACCATACCCATCACACTCTTGAAGTCAGGTCGTTCAGATAGCTCATAACTGATTATTTCTTGATTATAAAGGTCTATAATAGGAGATAAATACAACTTCTTGCCCAACACATTAAACTCTGTAACATCAGTCGCCCATTTTTGATTGGGTCTGTCTGCCTTAAACTCTCTATTGAGTAAATTAGGAGCTATTCTACCCTCTTCACCTCTGTAAGATTTATATTTCTTTACTCTAATAACACTCTTTAAATTTAGACTTCTCATTAATTTAAAGACTGTTTTATGATTAATAAGATATCCTTGATTACCCAGCTCTAAAGTGATTCTCCTGTAACCATATTTACCTTTATGCTGGTGATATATCTTTCTTATTAGCCTTTTTGTATCAGCATGCTTATCTGCTTTTGAAAGTTGCTTTACATAGTAGTAGAAGCTACTTCTTGCCATTTTGATAATACTAAGCAATAAACATAAATCATACTTATGCCTTAGCTCCATTACGGCTTTTGCTTTTTGTCTTTTTGAACTAAGGCTTGAAGCTTTTTTAGCAGTTCATTTTCTGCTCTTAGGTATTCAACTTCTTGTTCTAGCTGTTCTTCTCTGGTCAAAGGCTTATCTGACTTCCTTTTCTTCCTTTTTATCGGCTTATTCATTTGCTTTGGTCTCCCTTTTGACTGCGGTTTTAAGCCTGATAATCCTTTAGCTTTATAAGCCCTTTGCCAATTAATAATGATGGACTCACTGGGAATATTAAACTTAACACAAGCTTCACTTAAAGATAAGTAATCCTTTTCAATGGATTCAATTACTTCAAATTTAAATAAAGCATCATAAGACTGTCTCTTTCTTGGTTTGAGTCCTGATTTACCATACTGTTGAAAAAACCTAACCCATAAACGAAGGTTGGAATTCTCAATCCCATATTCGTCTGCTACTGCATTTACTGATCTATTTTCTTCTAATACAGAGCGCACACAACTCAATCGAAATTCATAGTTGTACTTCTTTCTCTTAAACATAAAAATGCCCCCAAATAGTGTCTAACTTTTTGGGGGCACTCTA
>NZ_JABBNU010000028.1 GCF_012926615.1 Marinigracilibium pacificum
CCCTGAGAATCATGATTCAGATTGCATTAGGTTAAGGTGTGATAGATTCCGCTGACGACTAGCCCTATGACGAATTCTTAATTGTCAGGGCAAGTGTCAGGGTTATAAACTTCACTAGTAAGCTCAGAATGACGTTAAGGGTGTTACAGATTCTTCGTCAGTAGACTCAGAATGACGTTAGCGAGGGGCACTCTACTCGTCATTCTGAACGGCTTGTGCTGATTGCCGACAGGCATATCAGTAAGTGAAGAATCTGTTTGGTTATGGTAATGGGATATGGGTTATGGGTTATGGGTATTTTGGTAATCTTGTAAATTTTGATTCAGACATGTTAATATTACATTTTCATAATAATTACATATAACATTGTTTATTCCAGTATCTTCTGAGTTAGATTGTAACTCTTGGTTACTTTAATACTTTTTTCTTGATAAAAAAGTATCCAAAAAATCAAGACAATATCAAATCTCCTATCACACAATCAACCACACCCTCGTGATATTGCCATACCTCCCCGCCCTTCTATGAAACATGATGAAGTATCAAACAGCGTATTCTATTGGGAATCTTTAATTCTTGTAAATTTTGATTCAGATGGCATTGGGTTAAGGTGTGATAGATTCTTCGTCAGTAGACTCAGAATGACGTTAAGGGTGTTACAGATTCCGCTGACGATCTCCTAGACCCATGACGAATTCTTAATTGTCAGGGCAAGTGTCAGGATCTAAGAATCAAGACAATATCAAATCTCCCATCACACAATCAACCACCTCCGTGACGAACCATAGGTTGTCAGGACCTTCGGCTCGTGATATTGCCATACCTCCCCGCCCTTCTATGAAACATGATGAAGTATCAAACAGCGTATTCTATTGGGAATCTTTAAGTATTGTAAATTTTGATTCAGATGGCATTGGTATTTAATGCTACAGATTCTTCGTCAGCAGACTCAGAATGACGTTAATGGAGGGGCTGATTATTCGCCGGTAGGCTCAGAATGACGGTAAGGAGAGACAGATTCCGCTGACGATCTCCTAGACCCATGACGAATTCTTAATTGTCAGGGCAAGTGTCAGGATCTAAGAATCAAGACAATATCAAATCTCCCATCACTCAACCAACCACCTCCGTGACGAACCATAGGTTGTCAGGACCTTCGGCCCGTGATATTGCCATACCTCCCCGCCCTTCTATGAAACATCTTTAAAAATATGCGGCAATGTTCTTTGTTAGGAATCCTAGGAATCTTTTAACCCTGAGAATCATGATTCGGATTGCATTGGGTTAAGGTGTGATAGATTCTTCGTCAGTAGACTCAGAATGACGTTAATGGAGGGGCTGATTATTCGCCGGTAGGCTCAGAATGACGGTAAGGAGAGACAGATTCCGCTGACGATCTCCTAGAC
>NZ_JABBNU010000029.1 GCF_012926615.1 Marinigracilibium pacificum
TATGCTCCACCTGTTAATCCATTATAATTAACTGCTGCCAGACTTATTGTCGCTCCACTAGTAGTACCTGAAAGTTGTATATCCGTAGTCTCTCCACTACATATTGATGAGCTATTATTGGTAACTATCAATTCCGGATTAGGATTTACAGTTATTATCACATCAACCGAAGGCCCATTACAACCTTTACCACTTTCCGGAGTAATAGTATAAGTTATATTTTGAGGTGTATTGGTAATATTGGATAATGTCTGATTAATAGAAGATCCAAAACCATTTGAGGCTCCACTTATATTTGAGTTTGAAGAAACAGTCCATGAATAAGTAACAGGAGTCACTCCATTAGTCGTAGATAACGAAATATTTGTTTGACTACCACTACAAATTGTTTCATTCATTGGTAAAGCAACCACATTTGGTAATGGATTCACTGTTACTGTCGGTGTGCCGCTTACATTTGTTGTGGTATTACATCCGCTTGCATTCGCGGTGATACTTGTAATGCTATAAGTAGCTGTTGCTGATGGAGTAATTGTTTCTACATGACCTGAACTGATTCCTACAAGATTAAAGGTTGTACTTCCGTCAGTATAAGAAACATCATAATTAGTTGTTGATCCTGATAATGTAAAAGTTAAATCGACACTCTCCCCTGCACAAAGCTGTGATGCATTCGCAGCCAGGTTTCCACTGACTGTTGGTGATACCGTTACCACTGCTGTACCTGTTGGTGTTGCATCAGCACATCCATTAGCATCGGTTACACTAACTAAGCTATAAGTCGTTGTTGCTGATGGACTTACTGATACTGTTGCACCATCATTGATATTGTTTACTGTATAATTTGTCGTTCCATCTGAATAAACAACATTATAAGGTGCTGTTCCTCCAGTGAAATTGAATGTCAGATTTGTTGACGCACCGCTACAGATCGTTGCTCCGCCAGATAAGGTTCCGTCTGGTACCGGATTCACTGTTACTGTTGGCGTACCGCTTACATTTGTTGTGGTATTACATCCGCTTGCATTCGCGGTGATGCTGGTAATGCTATAAGTAGCTGTTGCTGATGGAGTGATTGTTTCTACATGACCTGAACTGATTCCAACAAGATTAAAGGTTGTACTTCCGTCAGTATAAGAAACATCATAATTAGTTGTTGATCCTGATAACGTAAAAGTTAAATCGACACTCTCCCCTGCGCACAATTGTGATGCATTCGCAGCCAGATTTCCACTGACTGTTAGTGATACCGTTACCACTGCTGTACCTGTTGGAGTTGCATCGGCACATCCATTAGCATCGGATACGCTAACTAAGCTATAAGTCGTTGTTGCTGATGGACTTACTGATACTGTTGCACCATCATTGATATTGTTTACTGTATAATTTGTCGTTCCATCTGA
>NZ_JABBNU010000003.1 GCF_012926615.1 Marinigracilibium pacificum
TCATAATTTCAATGATTATTTAAATTAAGAACTCCTCCTAAGTTAGAAACTTTCCAGGTTTCCGACGAAGGAGGATTTGTTCAACACTCACTATAACCGCATTTTTACGCCACGAGGGACATAAAAACTGCGCTATAGTGTAGACGTTGTGTTTAATAGATTCTGAACTCATAAAATGGAAAAAGAAAATTTAACTGAACTCATAAAAGGCAAATGGTTTGATAGTTTCCAGAGTGGATTAAGTTCTAGGTTCTCAGCAAACGGAATGAACTATGACTACCACTATGAACAAAATAACTCTTTAAATTCGGTCATAGTCTGTCTTTCAAAGGGTGACGTTAAAACACTAATCGAATTTTTCGAGAATGGAAACTTAGATTTCTACTATTCGCGAAATGAAGATGGACAAAAGAAAGAATTTCAAAACTGCTCAGAAGATGATTTCCACACAATGTTAGCTCATGCTTTTATCTATATAATAGATGGAAATTTTGATTATCATAATGAATGGTTCTCAAAGCTGGAAAGAAGAAATACTAAACACAATCGAGTAGACGGCCGTGAGCCTTAAGCCCACGGTGCGCCTCTCACACCACCGTACGTACGGGGGCAATGCCCCTCCCTTCACACTCTCGTGCTCGTGAGCATATACGGCGGTTTATTAATCATACTGTAACCGCTCTTTACACCAGCTACAGCTTTGTCTTAGTTTAAGGTTAGGCTATGTAGCTTAAAAACCATCATTCCTAACCGAATTTCAGACTACCTAATATTCAGCCCTTCCCAACTTTGTGAGCCCTCTGTCGTTATTCGTTTAGGTGACAGCTCATTTGCCCATTGGTACTATGGCTTACCGCAGAGCGGTACAGGTCCTGCTGACTTCTCAAATTGATACTCCTACCCTGCGCCCTGGCTCATCGCTAAAATTGTCTACAAGACAATTTCTAAACGCTCTGCCCTCCAGGTAAGAGCAGATTCCTTCCTCCGATTCCTGCGACATCTACCTAGTAAGGATTGTTGGTTACGGGCTTTGCAATGATCCCGATATAGGGACAGGTAGTGCTTACTTACCCTCCTAATCAGGCCTCTGTATGTCGTTTCTGTACTGACGCTTACGGTCAGCATTTTCAATACGTCAGTACCGGATTTTGTAGTCTCGCTTCCTTCACTGCATACCTCACGGTAAACCAGCCCCGATGATTCGGGACAGGCTTTGCGACTTACTAACAGGCTTCACCAACTCGCCTGTAAGGGATCCCGTGAAAACGGAACAGGCTATTGCACCCTCTGGAATATTATGGTATATTCAACACCAAAAAAAACTGCCCATGCTGGGCACACACAATACCTATACGCAATGCCCTTCGGGACACTGCGCATAGCCAAACCGTTGTAACACATTAAAAAATGACCAAAGAGCACAGAATAATTTTAGATGCAATTGAAGAAGCCTTAAATAAAAATCCTGATCTACGATTTGGTCAGGCTTTATTTAATTTGGGGATTAACCAATTTGCAAATCCAGAGAACCCAGAACAAGAAAATTACCGAATTAGGGACATTCATGGAGACAAAGACTCAGATATAATTCAGCGAATAATGAATCAAAAGAAATGGTTAAATCTTCAGATAAAAATTATGGCAGCCATAGAAAAGCTAGATACAAGAGAATTTGGAGGAATGACTATAACTGAACGACTTGTTGTTACTGGACTTTTGGATGATTTCAATAACTATAAGTTTACAAATAAAAAATATGCAGCATTTATCCTTGAAAAATTAAAAGTTGACAAGGTATCTATTGTGAAAATATTGAAATAAAATTGAATCGACATACAACAACATGTTCCTTGAATAATCCCCTCCTCTCAATTCAATTAAGCACTTCCAGTTAAGAATGTGAAACCAACTATATAAAATCGTTATTTGACAATTATATAATTGATTGGTATGAAAAAAATGCATAAACGTCCAATCTGTAATTATATTTTACTAGTAAGCTGCAACCGATGTAATATTTAAAAATCATATCCCATATTATGAAATATTAAAAGCTCTTAAACTCATTTAATACTACTCACAAAATAAAACCCTCCATTTAACAACCTATAAAAACTACAAAAATAGTTTAAATAACTCCCTGATTATAAATAGACAGACTTTTATTAATGCAAAATTCAGTATAATTCGACTATTTATAAATTCTAAATTATTTCCATGTAATATTTTTGCTTAAATAAATAAAAATGATGATATTATATTAATCTTTTATTAACCAAAATTTAACCAAAACTAAATTCCATGAACAAGTTTCTTTCACCCTGTAAGAGGGCGATGAGAGCAAACTTTAGAGGACTATTATTTGTTTCTCTAATTCTTTGCATGAGCACTTCTTACTCACAAGACAAAATTACAACAACACCAAAACACAACGCAAAAACTATCAAATTCAAAGGGCACAATGCTATTGAAGGAGTAGTTAGAATCAAGTTTAAAAACACTGAAGAAGTTCAACGTAAGTTGGAAAACATGATGACTGCCAGTGAAAATGGCAGATTCAGTAAAGGCTCTAATGCTTATTTAAGCATTCCGGATTTCCCGGAATTCTCAGCTAAAAACAATGAGTTTGGCGCTGTAAATATGAAGCGTGTATTTCGTCCTGCCGGCAAATATGAAGAAAGACACAAAAAATGGGGTCTTCATCTATGGTATGAGATTGAATACAAAAATGATGCTGACTTAAACAGGGTTTTAGAAGCTTATTCAGGTATTGCGGAAATTGCCGTAGCAGAACCTCGATATGAAATGGCTTTAAACACTCTTTCTGGTCCTCCAAATGATCCGCAATATTCTACTCAAGCTAACCACTATGACCTTATTAGAGCACTAGAGGCATGGGGACTGGAAACCGGATCTTCTGATGTAATTGTCGCTATTGAAGATCAGGGTGTAGATTATAATCATCCTGACTTACAAGGCCACATGTGGATTAACTCTGGTGAAACACCAAACAATGGTGTGGATGATGACAATAATGGTTATGTCGATGACTATTATGGCTACAACTTTGGTAATGATAACGGCAACATTGCAATTGATTTTCACGGCACACATGTAGGCGGTACCGTTAGCGCAGAAACCAACAATGGAGTTGGTGTTGCCGGTGTTGCAGGAGGTTCCGGAAGCGATGATGGAGTAAGGCTTATGTCATTATCGGTCTTTGGTAATAACGCCCAGGGAGGATTTGATGAAGCATTCATTTATGCTGCGGATAATGGAGCTGTAATCTCTCAAAATTCCTGGGGTGGTGGTTCTCAGTCAGCTGCACTTGAAAATGCAATAGACTATTTCATTGCTAATGCCGGAGGTCAGGGACAGCCTCTTAATGGAGGTTTAGTGGTTTTTGCTGCCGGCAATAGCAATAGCCAGACATCGGGAGCTTACCCAGCTAATTACGCTCCTGTAATTGCAGTAGCCTCAACTACCTATGATGCTACCAAATCCAGTTTTTCAAATTATGGCACATGGGTAGACATTGCAGCTCCGGGTTCAAATATTCTAAGTACTTACCCTGTATCTCAAGGTAGTTACAACACTATTTCCGGTACCTCAATGGCCTGTCCCCATGTTTCCGGAGTCGCTGCACTGGTAGCTTCTAAAGCATGGAGAGAAGGAAACCCTTTAACAGCAGCACAGCTACGAACACAATTAGAAAGCACTGCAAACTTTGATTTACTTTATAACGCAAATTCAAGCACATACAACGGCAGACTAGGATCTGGTATGCTAGATGCATATGCCGCACTAGGTGGCACAGGGGGCCCCCCTCCTCCTCCAACATGCGAAGACACTGAGGTTACATTGACTTTAACTACTGACAGATATGGTTCGGAAACTTCCTGGACTTTAACTGATGCATCAGGTGCTACAATTGATTCAGGTAGTGGCTACGGAAACAATCAGACATATACAGAAAAATTCTGTTTAGTAGATGGAGTCTATACTTTCACTATTAATGATTCATATGGTGATGGTATCTGCTGCTCCTATGGTAACGGCTCCTACGCTATTAGCGATGGTACAACTACATTAATTTCCGGAGGTCAGTTCACATCAACAGAAAGTAAAGATTTCACGATTGGTTCGGGGGGAACTACATGTGACACACCTACAGGGCTTTCTTCCTCTGATGTAACATATAACAGTTTCACAGTTTCATGGACAGCCGTTTCTGGTGCAGATTCGTATGATGTTCAGGTAAATGGTTCTGTTGTTGCAGATAATACCACTGCTACTTTTGTTAATCTTACGGGCTTGTCTGCTAACACCATTTATGCTGTAAGTGTAAGATCTAATTGTACAAGTGGCTCTTCGTCATATTCTCCGGAAATCTCAATAACTACTCCAAGCGAACCTGGTTCAGGATGTACAGGAGAAGTTTCATCGTATCCTTATTCTGAAAGTTTTGAAAGTGGATTAGGCGCATGGTCACAAGGAACAGGCGATGACCTTAATTGGACAAGAGATTCAGGAGGAACACCTTCTAGTGGAACTGGTCCTTCTAGTGGTTCTGCTGGTGCTTTTTATATGTATGTTGAAGCTTCCAGTCCTAATTACCCTAGTAAAGTTGGCTATTTGAATTCACCTTGTTTCGACCTATCTGGTGAATCATCTGCAAATATTACATTCGACTACCATATGAATGGTACAGCAATGGGTTCATTGGCATTACAAGCAAGCAATGATAATGGCAGCTCCTGGTCAAATGCCTGGTCAATCTCAGGATCTCAAGGAAATTCCTGGAAATCTGTATCTGTTGATTTATCTAGCTACATTGGTGGCACTGTACAATTCAGATTTGTTGGTACTACAGGATCAAGCTGGTCTTCTGATATAGCGATTGACAATGTTTCTGTTGGTTCTGACGGAGGTGGAAATTCATCAGTAACTCTTACCCTAGTAACTGATAATTATGGTTCAGAGACTTCATGGACTCTTACTGATGATGCAGATAATGTAGTTGCTACTGGCTCCGGCTATGCAAACAATCAGACTTATACTGAGACTTTCAACTTGTCTGGCGGATGTTACACCTTTACTATTAATGATAGTTATGGTGATGGTATTTGCTGTTCATATGGAAATGGATCCTATACTCTTTCTGATGCAAATGGCACCATTGCTACTGGCGGTGACTTTGGGGCTTCAGTTACAGAAAACTTTTGTGTAACGAGCAGCTCTGGATATAACTTATTCTCTGAAAACTCATCAACTAATTCCCAACTCAATGAATTCGGTATTGTCACATATCCTAACCCTGCTGTTTCATCAATTAAAATCAGATTGAAAGGAGCTTCAGAAGCCGATTATACCATAGTTGATATCACAGGCAAGGAAATGATTCGTGGCACAATCAAGCATAATGAAGAATCTATCTCTATCAGAAATCTACCAAATGGCATGTATATTATTAAGGCTAGTGATGGAAAAACAACTGTATCTAGCAAAATCATAAAAGAGTAAGAACTTGAATATCGATATTATCTATATTCTTGTTAACTAACTTCCAGTTAATTCAATGGTCAAGTGAAACGAAGTTCACTTGACTTTTTTTTGAAAAATCTAAAAACAAATATCATTACAAGGCTAAAATTGATATAGAAATGACTAATCATACTTCCAGCATATAATCGTGGCCTTGTATAAGAATGAAAACGGAATTTAATATTCTATTTAACCTATTTATTCAAACAACCCCTTATTCCAAACACGAAAACAAACTTGAATAGTTCATCAAACAGATGTTGTGATTATTAATACGTAATAAAGAACTTCATTACACTCATAGCCCTACGTATTATTTATAAATATCCTCTTCTTTAAATAAGCATCAGCAATGCCTTTTTATTCATTTGTCATGTTAGCCAGTAATAAAGTTTGAATATTGAATTAGTTACTGACACATATTCAAATAATCAATTACGCTAAATTTACAAGCTTTAATAAATTAAAGTAATTTAGTCCCTGCATAAACCAACTTAGCATGAGTAAACACCAAATTAAAAAAGAGCATTTAACAACTAACTGGGCTGGTGGAAAAACCACCGAACTCTATATTTATCCAGAAGACTCTCATTACAAAACTGGTGATTTCCTTTTCAGGATATCGACCGCTTCAATAGAAATCGAAGAATCAGTGTTTACGCAATTGCCAGAAGTAGAACGAACCCTTATGGTACTTGAAGGTCAGGTTAAACTAATACATAAAAACCATCACACTAAAGTATTAAAGCCATTAGATTCTGATCAGTTCCTGGGCGAATGGGAAACCAATTCAGTAGGAAAATGCATCGATTTTAATCTGATGTGTAAATCAGGCACTAAAGGCAAAGTAAAAGGTTATAATTATAAAGAAAATACTGAACACTCAATTAAGCTTGATGGTAAAATAAATTTCATTTTCCTTTATAAAGGATTAATTGAATTCAATGATACCAGACTAACAGATAGTGATTTACTTATAATTAAATCCGAATCTTTAATGAATAAACTTAAAGCTTTGGAACAGAGTCAAATTGTTGTGATTTATATTACCGAAGTTAACCTGGAATAATAATTCAACCCTGCTTTAATTCAACCAAACAAAAGTGAATTACAATAGAATGCTTATAGAACAATTTGAATTATGCAGTATAGAAAGGACAATATAAGAATTAATTCAGCCTGATATTACAAGGCTAAACCAGTTAAAATCTATTATAAATACCAAAACCCAACAACCAAATGCTTGGCATATTTTTCGGCCTAATTCTATCGTGGGCTATTCTTTACCTTTTTGAAAGAAAATCAATTTTATCACTAGGATTTACTCCAGTTTCTAAGAGACTATTGCAATTTATCACTGGTTTCTTTATTTCATTTACACTATGTGCAATTGTCCAGATAATTGAAATATCACTTCGAAATCAAGATATTCTAATTGCAGACAGTTCAAACCTCGGTAATCTATCATCTATGGCATTCTGGGATTTGAAATCTGTAGTAACCGAAGAATTAATTTTCAGAGGCGCCATCTTACTAGTTATCATTGAAAGATTTGGTAAGAATGCAGGAATTGCCCTTTCAGCCATTTCTTTTGGTGTTTATCATTGGTTCTCATATGGCATAATTGGAAATGTTATACCAATGATCGTTATATTTATTGGGACAGCACTAATGGGACTTGCATGGGCCCTGGCTTTTTATAAATCCAAATCAATTTTATTGCCCATCGGATTACACTTTGGCTGGAACTTTACACTTAATACAATATTCTCAAAAGGCCCCCTGGGTGAAGGAGTTATATTAACCAAAGGGGGTACTGAAATAAATGATTTGTACTCTCTTGTAGGTTTGTGGCTGGCTCCACTAGTTATTTTCCTGATTATAAATTTCTTGATTCCTAATGAAAACATTAATAAATCGGCAGGAATTCCCCACAGTAAGACTAACATTATATAATTTACTCAACACCAAAACCCGGCTTTACTATGAAGTTACCAATGTTCCTTTTTTGCTCCTTTTTTTTGACAGCAATTTATGGACAAGAATCATCTCTTCTCTATGATAAAGTTATTGAAATAATGAAGGCTGAATTAAACTATACTTATGATTCAACCAGTAATCAGGTTGTTGAACATAAATCAAATTTCACCAGGCAAAGTAAAGGAATACATCCATCTAGTCCTTCCCCCCTTGTGATATTGAATAGAGAAATTATAAAAATGGAAACATTAAAAGAATATCATCTGAAGGAAATAAAGGATATTGAAATTCTGCAGCCAGATAAACCCAAAGCAGGAGTTTTATATGGAACAAGAGGTGCCTCAAAGGTGTAATTCTAATACATACAAAATCTAATGAAAATGGCTGAAGATAAACCCAGACTGGTAAGATTAACCTCTATTTTGACTCAATTACAGTCAAAACGGATTTTAACTGCTAAAGAAATTGCTGAACGACACAGTGTAAGCATCAGAACTGTTTATCGTGATATCAAGACGCTTATTCAGTCAGGTATTCCTATAATTACTGAAGAGGGAAAAGGATATTCAATAATGGAAGGATATAAACTTCCACCTATAATGTTTACCGAAGAAGAAGCAAATGCCTTGATAACTGCGGAACATCTTATATTAAAAAATAGAGATCAATCATTATCTGATCAATACCAAAATGCAATCAATAAAATTAAATCAGTCCTTCGTTATAGTCAGAAGGAAACCGTAGAAATACTTTCCCAACGGATACAAATCAGAAATAATGAAAAAAACGATAAAACAAGTAACTATTTAATTAAAATTCAATCATATATATCTAACTACCAGCTAATTGAAATTGACTATCTCTCATTGGACAATAATCATTCAAATAGACTTATTGAGCCATTTGCCATTTATTCAACCAATGATAATTGGATATTAATAGCATTTTGTAGGTTACGAAATGAATTTAGATCCTTCCGGCTTGATTGCATCAAAAATCTTACTGCAACGCAATACAAATTCGAACCTCATAAATTCACTTTAGAAGAATATTTTGAAGAATGTAGAAAAAAATATTTAAACACCCCTGACACTCCCTTGACACAACCCAAAATTAGATTTGGTTCAAATTAAAAATTATGGAAATACAAAAAGTAAAAATTGAACCATTTATGATGATTGGGATAGAAACCAGAACAATCAACAAAGGCAATGTGGCAAAAGAAAAAATCGGAGGGCTATGGCAACGCCTTCTTAATGAAAAATTAATAGACCAGATTCCAAATAAGGAAGACAATAGTATCTATTCAGTTTATTGCGAATATGAAGGTGATCATACCAAACCTTATACAACTATTTTAGGCTGTAAGGTAAATAGTCTTTCGTCTATACCTGAGGGTATGGTTGGCAAATCATTTGATGGAGGAACCTATATTAAATCCACAACAAAAGGTGATTTAATGGAAGAAATTGTCATAAATCATTGGGTTAACATATGGCAATCAGATTGGGATAGAGCTTACTCTGCAGACTTTGAAGTCTATGGTGAAAAAGCTCAAAACCCAAAAGATGCTGAAGTAGAGTTTTATGTAGCAATCAATGAATAAACCATGGAAAACCTTATTTTAAAGTCAAATCCAAAAGTAAATGATGTTTTTGATCATTATCCTGATAATGTCAAAAGCAAAATGAATTTTCTGAGAGAATTAGTAATTCAAACTGCAGAGGAAACATCTGACATCAATGAATTGGAAGAGACTTTGAAATGGGGAGAACCTAGCTTCATTACTAAAATTGGAAGTACATTGCGTATGGATTGGAAGTCAAAATCACCGGATCAATATGCAATGTATTTCCAATGTACCAGTCGGTTGGTTTCTACTTTTAAAATAGTATATAGAGATACTTTCAAGTTTGAGGGGAATAGGGCTATAATATTCAATCTGAACGATGAAATTCCGGTTCCCGAATTAAAAGAATGTATAAAGGCTGCTTTGACCTATCACAAGGTTAAGAATTTGATTACTTTGGGGATTTAAGAATGTGACAATCTATCGTTGATAAACATAAAACAAGATTTCCAAATTACAATAACCAAGAAAAATTTAACATTCTTTTATATGATGCTTTATCTGATTTATATAAATTTAATTACCAAAACAAAATATAAATCAACCTTACCTTAATTAAACTATGAATCTTACAAAGCTAAATGATAGACCAGGACTCGAAGGAAAAAGCAGACCTGCTAAGGCATATAATAAATTTAAATCCCTGATAGAATCAATAAAAAATAGAGATTTATCTGATGATGTTATTACTTTGATCAATTATGAAATAAGTATTCTCAACTCAATACCTGACAATGATAAATCATTATTAAAACATATCAGAAAGAGTCATTTTAATGTGATCAGAAAGCTGGAAAAAGATCATAAAATTGTTTCTAAAAATTACTACAAAAATCTATGGATGGTATTAGGAATGAGTGCTTTTGGACTTCCTATTGGAGTCGCTATCGCTACCAGCCTTGACAATTTAGCATTTTTAGGCATCGGGTTACCTATTGGAATGGCTCTCGGAATTGCCATTGGCTCTTCAATGGATAAAAAAGCAGTTGAAGATGGAAGGGTTCTGGATTTTGAACCTAAATAATTTGACAGTATTATATACATGGAAAACACTCAGCTATATTTAGCTCAATTCAACATAATTAAATTAAAAGACAAGCTGGATTCTCCAATTGTGAAAGAGTTTAGGGATTTTCTAGCACCTGTAAACCAGCTAGCAGAAGAAAGTCCCGGATTCATATGGAGACTTAAAGATGACAATGGAAATGACGCTACTGATGTCGAAACTCCTTATGAAGATGAATTGATATTTGTAAATATGTCTGTTTGGGAAGATTATCAGTCCTTAAAGGATTATACCTATCAAACAGTGCACAGTTACTTTCTGAAGAGCAGAAAAAAGTGGTCTACAGAAATGGAGGGGCTAAAAGCAGTCATGTGGTATATACCAAAAGGAGAAATTCCTACTGTTGAACAAGGCAAGGAGAAACTTGAACAACTGAATAATTTGGGAGCATCACCAGACGCATTTAGTATGAAAGAAATCTATGATAGTAATGGATTGAAAATATAGCCTGGAAAAAGACAAATGATATTAACCTAATTTTCATTTGTCTTTTCCTTTATTAATATACTTTTCTTCAATAAAATCATCCTTCATACCCAGTTTTACTTCAAAACGAGGCTTTCTTTCTTCATTATTCGGGGCGGATGCTCTGGAATGATAGAGAGTGATTTCAGTAGTATCCCGTTGACTAAACAAATACCTTCTTAAACTTCTGAATCTTGCGCTGTCATAAGCAGCTGAAATAGCGTCTACCTGACTTTTGTCAGCCAATTTTAAACAAGCCTCCTCCAAACTAATACTATCCGAATTTATTCTTTTTTCAACATATTTCCGGAATCGCTTTTCGTGTTTCTTAAAATCCTTTTTACTCTTTCCCCCAACAAATTCCTGCCCAATGAGGTACATAGCAATCTGCTGTCTTTCTAATAAAGAGTCTTTATAATAGATCAAATCAACCTTTAATTCTTCATCAAGATCTTCAACTTTCAACAATGTATTCAATTGTCGCTCCTTTTGCTCTGTAAAAGTTGAATCCATATAATCATAGTTAATCCGTTTTATGTCCGTATCAAAAATATTTAATACTGATCCGATAAACTTGAACGGAGTAGATACAACTTTAACCAATAGCTTGCTAAATGTATCCCATACCATCTTTCCAATATCTGTCCCTGAATCACCCACAGGCCCCTCGATTGGCATATCAATATGCACCACCTTATCCTTGTCTTTCAGAAGAAACATTGCAAACTTGACTGGCGGCCCAATAGGCTGCTCCCTCCTGCCAAATTTAATATTATGAATGACAATATTATTTTGACTTTTGATACTATCGTTAATGACATCGGTATGAGATTTCAAATATAAATCTCCATATAACAATGGATATCCGGTTCCTTCCCTGCAATAAACATCAAAATCTTCAAGCATCACGCTCGACATAGTAAAATCCAATACCATTTCTTTAGGATTAGACAAGTCTATTAATAATTCACTTTCCATTTTCCCCCTGTCACTCAATTTCATACTTGCATCTATATCCATCCAGGTTGTTTCACTATTAATTGAGTCTGCAGTAATTAGTATATCAGATATCTTATATTCAAATGACCTTTCATGGCTATAATCTGCCAGGTCAACTACACCCTTCTCAAGAATAATTGTATTCAAGCTAATATCGAACTTCTGACCGGAATCTGATGAAACTGAATCTTGATCAATATCGTTTTCAGTTACTTCATTTGTGGCAACCTGTGTTGTTGAATCTTCATTTTGAACCGAATCCTCAGGAGGCATTACTCGCTTCATAAACTCAGCAATATTACTTGTAGAATCATAAGCCTCATAATACAATGAAGGCTCGGAAACTAAAATGGAGTCAATAAAAATCTTTTTTGTTTTCATGTTTGCTTCATCCAGATCAACCATGAAAAGCTTTGTACCGACCATTACATTATCCTTATCGTCATACAAGGCAAAATCACTCATCTTAAAATTACTGGATATATTTGTACCTATCGGATCTTCAATATTCCCAACTAGCTTTAGTTTCACATCTAGTACCCCTTCAAACTTACCAATATCAACGTATTTGGCAGCAAACTTCTGATAACCGGATATCTGATAATTACCTAGGGTAAAATCAAGCAAAAAATTACCGTTACCCGGATTATAATCTGCTATTGATTCAAAATACCCACCGTTTTTAAAGTCAAATTTTATGTCCGCCTCGCTTTCCTCATCCTGATCCCAAACCAGATGTGGAAGAAAGAAATCAAAATTATCCATTTCAATGCTATCTTGAATTTCAGCATCCTGAATTATAAAAACAGCATCTTTAAGTTCCATATCAGATAACTCAAACCGCATAGGCTCTTCATCAGATGGAGGTTCTTCTTCTACTGAAGTAGAATCATTACCCAGCTCTAACAAATCATCAAAATTAAATGCTGAGTCATACATTATGACATCTACAAATAATCCCTGCAAATAAAACTGCTCTACAACAAAAGTATTTCCAAATAAGCGGTAAGGCTCTGTATCTAATATCAGTGTATCAAAGCCAACAAAAACCGTAGAATCATCTTTTTCATATAAATTAAAATCATACAGCCTCAGCGTTCCGGTAAAATAGTTAATACGCATCTTCTCCAGACTTACACTCCTTCCAATCCACTCTTTACTGTGCTTTTCAATATATCCAGGAGCTACAAACGGAAGCAATATCAATGCTATCAGAATAATCGAAACAATTCCTAATAGTGAGTAAACTATAATTTTCTTTACCATAGATAATTTGGTGGTAATTAAAACTGAAATTAAAACTTATATAATCTGGCTTTTCAGGTGAGACTAACTTCTATACTTATAAAAACTTTCCCCACTTTGAAGGTAATAACACATCAGACTCTGACTGATTATATTAATTTAATTATTCTCTACCGTATTTACAATCAATCCAAAGGCAGTAGGTATAATTAAATCCAATAAGGATTATAACTTATATTTAAAAATTGAATAATATATCATTATTCTCTTCCCATAACGTTTCAGGGTATATAATCATTTAGATGAATACTTCTGTTGTCTGAAATCAATTGCATTTCAAATCCAAAGATCTAGACCTCTGGTTTCGGTAAATACAGGGGAAATAGCTGCATTATTACTTCTATTTGACACCTATTTAATATTTAGTCGACAAACGACAGCATTACATACGGATTCGACATTGCATTTTTTTTGAAGGAATTCGAGTTTTACCAGCAGTACTAAACTCTAAAATGTCTGAAAAACTTATGAGAACTTTTGAAGTTATTTTGCTGGTTACTATAACCATTTTCCCTTTCATAAAAAGGCCACTTTTACGTTATTTCCGTGCTGATTATATCCTGATCTTTCTCGGAATTATTTTACTATTACATTTAACTATTGAAGGCTGGCGTTGGCAGATGATCCCTGTTTATATTATCACACCATTTCTCGGCTGGAGAATAAAAACCATAAATCAAGACAACACTGTAAGACTCTCATTTTTAAGATTCATTGGATTTACAGGCTTATCAGTTTTAATTTTAATTGGCTGGCTATTACCTACTGTATTACCTGTATTTAGCTTACCAGAACCACAAGGAAAGTATAATGTTGGCACAGAATTAGTCTATTTAAAAACAGATAAAAACGAATACATCACTAAAGACCCCAATGACAAAAGAGAATTGCTTGTAAAAATATGGTATCCAAGTGATGCAGATGTTTCATCATTAGAAGGAGAAAGCTATATAGACCAGGGTAGCAGAGCAGGTTTTGCTATGAAATATGGCCTTCCTCCTACTGCATTAAATTATCTTGATTATGTTAAAACATATGTGTACCAAGATATTCCTGTAGCTAATCAAAAGTTTCCTGTGTTAATATTTTCTCATGGCTATGGGTCTAAGGCAACAGGTTACTATGCATTATTAACTGAACTCGCCAGTCATGGCTATATAATCATTAATATGAATCATACCTATGAGAGTCTTGGAGTAACGCTACCTAATGGAAACATAAAATATTTCGATTATGATTATCAAGGTGAAATCTCATCCGGATCAATGGAAGTCATCGAACCAATCATTACTGCTTTTAAGAGTGATCTGACTTTTGAACATCGGCATCCCATAGTGAGAAAAGCAGTTAAGGAATACTTTGAAGGAGACATTCAAGACAGATGGGTTGAAGATATGACATATACTTTAGACCTCCTGGATTCCTGGAACAATGAGGGGCTTTTAAAGGGCAAACTTGATTTAAATAAAATTGGTGTTATCGGGCACTCAGTTGGAGGTGGTTCTGCAGGAAAATTAGCATTCAAAGATAATCGCATAAAAGCTGCCGTTAATCTGGATGGAAATCAATGGGGACAATTAATCGACAGTAAATTTAATATCCCTTTCCTGTATGTATCTGCAGACTGGCCAGCTGAACATGAGGATATAAACTCACATATCTATATCAATAAGAGTAGTGATATTTTCTATGAAACCAAGCTATTAAATTCAGGACATCCTAACTTCATGGATATCCCATTAATGGTACCAGTTCCTGCATTAGCAGGTACGGGAGAGATTGATCCTTATCAGGGAATAGAAATAGTCAATAACCTGGTGATTGCATTTTTTGACAAGCATTTAAAAAATCTGAATGAAGCTAAGCCTGAATTAATAGGGTCGAAATACGATTTACTAGAAATGAAGGTCTATAAAGGTGATTCTGCAAACTATGTAGCCACCCATTAATATAAATTACTTTCAATGTAAGCTACTTGAGTCTAACTTATGCATTAACTGATTCAAGTAGCTTACTTTGATATTGTAAATAATGTTAACAAGTTCGTGAATCTTAGTACTTTAATATAAATTAAATAATTAATTCCTGATATTGCTTTTTAGACTACTCCTATTAATTAAATGGTTATCAGTTCACTAAAAAATGTTTCTCTTCCCCAAATTTATGAGGCATTTAATAATGCTTTTACAGATTATGAATCCCAGTGGACTAAGGATGAATTTAAGAACATGCTTATCCGAAGAGGATTTAATCCGGGGTTATCTTTTGCAGCTTATGATGGCAATGATATAGTTTCTTTCACATTAAATGGCATAGGAAAATTTAATGGTAAATATACAGCCTATGATACCGGAACTGGAACAGTAAAAGGATATCGTGGTAAAGGTCTGGTTTCTGATATTTTTAATCACTCCCTACCCTATCTAAAAAAACAGAAAATTGAGCAATATCTCCTTGAAGTCCTTAAGCACAATTCAAAAGCATTCTCTATTTATACAAACATCGGATTTAAGATTTCAAGAGAGTTCAACTACTATAAGCAAAAAGTAAGTGACCTAACTATTGATACTACACTCCAAAACCAAAAAGTGACATTTAAGGAAATTAACATTCAAGATATTGGTTCTTTGGTGGATTATTGGGAATTCATTCCTTCTTGGCAAAATAGTTTGGATGCAATAATGCGAGACCAAGACAAGTTTAAAACAATTGGTGCATTCATTGATCAAAAATTAATTGGTTATTGTATTGTTGAACCTGATTCAGGTGATATCCCTCAATTTTTTGTAAACAAAGCACATCGGCATAATGGTATTGGATCGGAATTAATAAAAAAAGCATCTACACATATAAAACATGATACCATAAAATTCATCAATATTGAAAAATCTTGCCATTCAGTTACCGGATTTCTTGAATCAATGAATATCCATCTATCAGGAAATCAATATGAAATGATTAAAAAATTAAATTAGTGAATTAAGAATTTAGACATTCTGAGGAAGAACATAATTCCTAATAATATCTTATAAAAAATCTGGAGGATTAATGTACTAAACCAAATAGCTCCATAAAGTTAATTCTTCATGGAGCTATTTCATTTTAGTTTTATATTGGATAAAACTCATATTATTTCTTAAAAATCTTTCTAACTATTGGCGTTCCTTCTCCATGAATCTTCAATATATAAATTCCCTGAGGTAGTCCGCTAAGATCCAATTCTACCTTTTTGTGATCAGTTGTTAATTCTCTTATAACCCTCCCTGAACTATCAAGTATCTCAATTGAATTAAATTGATCATTTTTCAGACTAATATTCAGTCTGTTTTCTACCGGGTTAGGAAATACTTGAAATTCATCTACCGAAAGAGATATATTATTACTCTCTTTATTTACCATCCTCAAATTCCAGCCACAACTTCCTACAACAAATGAATGCCTGGATCCGGAAGAATTACGTTCACCACCTTCAGGCACACTATATGTGTAGTAAAAGTAAATTACCTGACCCTGGCTGGCATTGATTTGAAAAGGTTCATTTGGTGTCACACCATAACCTGGATAAGTACCATTTGGATCAATGCCATAATACAATATAGAAACAGGATTCCCAACACCGGCTTTTGATGGCTTAAATGTTAATGTTGGATTACTCTGATCTTCAGAAATCTCTACAGAATAATCACCATTTATATTATCTTGAATACACTCCGAAGGACTGCTAATATTCTCAATGAAGGAGACATAATTAAGGTTTATACCTGCTGCTATGAAGTAAACCCTCATTTTATGATTTCCTTCTCCAATTTCTACATTTTCAATTGAAATAGTTTGATATGACTGCCATCCCCCGGTATATGGAACTGAAACAGGCCCGGTTACATCTACACCACCTATTTCAACCCTCATTACGCCTCCTCCGACATTTGAAGCGACGCGTAAATCAATATCATAATTTGACGCATTAGAAAATATATCATATTCAAGCCATTCACCAGGTTCTGTCCAGCCAATGTTATAGGCTCCATCTATATCTCCTGTCAATTCAATATCTACATCTTCCGAAACCCTGAAAGCCCCTCCATAATTACCAGTAGAAGTATCATAATATCCATTAGTATTAAAGTTTTCTGCCTCTACCCTTCCCGGAATATTAATTCCTGAAAACACAGGATTAACTATCACTGTAGCCTCACCTGTTACTCCGTTACTCATTGCCATAATTGTAAATTCCCCGGCTGTACTACCAGTAAACTTACCATTGCTATCAATGATGCCGCCAGTGGCAGTCCATTGAAATTCTACATCAACCGGATTACCATTTTGATCAAAGCCCTGAGCTGAAAATTGCCTGGTTTCTCCTACGTTAATAGTTGAATTAGCAGGACTAACAATAATTGAAGCTAGCTCTTCATCAACTTCTTCTATATATTCAAAATAAATATCTGCAAGAGCAAGATCAGAGATATTTCCTGATCCGTTTATACTAAAGAGTGTTTTCACACCCGAGACATTAAGTCCTTCAAAATCAGATATCGGGATGCTCAATTCATGCCATTGTCCATCTCTTTCAAAACCATATGGATCATTACCTGCTTCAAAAACAATAGTACCTACAGCCAGACCAATATTTATACTCAGATTTAAGGTTTCATTTGATGAAGTCTTCATTGCAAACCGAAGATTTCCATTTTCAAAAGCAGACATATCATGGATTTGCTCAGCAGTAAAACCAAGACCAAACCATCCACGATTATTATTAACATAGCTTAGAGCTTCTTGTCCAATATATGTCTCTGAAGGCCCTTCTATTAGCGTCTGCTCCCACACATACAAATCACCCTCAGTATCCAGAGTAAGTTCATCTGCTACCGGTGAGAAAGCATACAACCCATAATTCCCCAATGGCGGTAAATATTTTTCAAAACCACTAACGGGTTGCGATGAATAATAAATCTCATCTATTAAAAATGTTGAAGCTACAGATGGATTATTGTTTTCAATATTTCCAATAGTAAAAGGGGCTTGTACACCCCTAAAATTAGTCACTAGCAATTCCAGTGGAATGGCTACATCATGCCATTGACCATCCCGAATAAGTCCGTATTTCTCTTCTCCCCTGTTAAATGGCACTCCACTAGATCCATTATTGCTTTCTATCGATATATTAAATGGTTCCTGTGAGGATGTTTTCATCTTGAACCTCAATGACCCATTTGTGTAATTATTTATATTCAGAATATCAGAGCTATTAAAGGTCATACCTCCATATTGATTAGCAGGAAAGGTTACTTCAAAAGCTTGATTGCCAAATGGACTGGCAACACTATCTAATTGAATAGAAGGACCTGCAGGATCTTCCCATAAAAATATCTCAGCATCAACGCCAAAATTTAATTGATTGGCAGTTGTAATTTGGTCAGAAAATATTCCAAATCCATCGGCACTTAACAATTCTTCTTCAACGTTTCCAAGTGTAACTTCACCATATCCATTGATTTCATAAACACGTACATAATCTATCAACATTCGCGCTTCCGAACCATAATTTGGCAATGCAGATACATTTGCCGGAGTATTTTCTGCTGCAGAGAACGGCAACCATCCTCCAACAGCCATATTCAAGAGAATATAAAAATTATCTCCTGAAAAAAACTCACTCTCAAATGTTGTCTCATTTCCAAATGAAAAAACTTCATATGCTGATGATTCAATAGGGTTACCATTTGAATCAGTTTCTAATACATAAGCAGTGAGTTGTGTTGGAGTCCAATCAATTCGATAAACAAAAAAATCATCATTAAGCTGTTTACCTGCCTCAGCTATAGCATCATATTTAAATGCATCTTCATTGCCATATTGCAGATTTCCTGTAACTCCTGCATCTTCAGCACGCCAGAATACATTAGCCTTGGCAATGATATTTGTATTTGTGCTTGTTGCATTAAAACCGGCTTCCATTATATCTATTTCTCCGGTAAATGGCCATCTATTTCCATCACCAAGCATCCAGAATGCAGGCCATAATCCGTTATTCATATCAGGAAGCTTTATACTTGCCTCTACTCGTCCATATTTAACACTGACCTTATCTTTAGTAAACAATCTGGCAGAAGTAAATTCCTTACCATTTACATTTTCTCTACGGGCTGTTATGACAAGGCGCCCATTTTCTATACTTGTATTATTATCCGTATAAGTCTGTAGTTCCTGATTCCCCCAGCCACAAATTGCCTGGTCACAGCCATCTCCAATAGCATAGGTCCAGAGAGATTCATCAAGTTGATTTCCATTGAATTCATCACTCCATAATAGAGTTTGAGCATTAGTCGTCAAATGCAAAAGAATAAAAGCCATAATAAGCCCTATCCTTCCGGATCTTAATGTTTTAGTTTTCATAGAATATTTGGTTGAATTAATAATATAATTCCTGCCAATAACTCAGGTTCATATTGTATAACTATAACTAGAAATACACTTTCAGAAGGCAGAAATAATATTTAAAGCTTGTAAAAAGAGGAGAATAATTAAAATAAACATATACAACAATAATACATCATTTTTGAAAAGTAAAAGGGAAAAATACGAATACTCAGGAGCGAAATCCTATCCCAGACGCAGTAAAGACACTTTCAACTACATCAATTATTCATCATAACTTTTTCAAAAAAATAAGAAAAAAAATGAAGCTATATTACTAATTATCAATCAGTAACACTTTGAGAATTAATAAATCATTATTCACCAACCAATAACGGTCAGGTATATATATTAAATTCCGTGAAGTCACTTTGAAAATATTATTGACAAAATGATTTTAAGGTATTAAAGACAAAGGAATTTAAAACAAGTTTCAATCTTTTAAACAATTAATATTATAGATTAAAAAGTAATCATAACTTCAGATATCTACGATTCATTCAATTTCAAAAATGAAACATTTTGCAAGTATTATTTTACTACTATTATCTTTCCAGACCTCAATAGCCCAAACACCTTCAAAAGAAAAACATAATTCAATAGAAGGGATTATTACTGAGTTTCTCGACCAGATTACCATTGTTAAAGGTGAAAAAATGGACACTTCGCTAATTAGAAATTTATTCATTCCTTCAGCTCAATTTGCTATTCTAAATCATGGTGATTCATCATATGTTGAAACAGTTTCCCTTGATGAATTTCTTATTCTTCTAATGGACCCTTACTATGAAGAGGGATACGAGGAAAGGGAGATTTCTAAAGTAGTCGATGAATACAATGGAATTGCACAGGTTTTTCAAAGCTTTTATGGTAAGGATAGTGAAGGTAATGAAGAAAGAGGAATTACAAGCTACCAATTAGTAAAAGTTGATAACAGGTGGTGGATTGTTAATCTACTTTGGACTCTTGAATCAGATAACTTAAAAATCCCGGATAAATATATAGATGATAATTAATTGTTAAGTTAACCCTTTAATTATCACAATATTTATCATTATAAATTACTGTATTTCAGCTTTCAACATTATATTGAAGGTTGAATAATTTTATTAAGCCAAAATTCTATCGACCAATGAAATACTTTTTATCACTATTGCTAATTATGGCAATCGGATTAACCTGTTGCACTAATTCTACAGAAACAACAACTGGCGACCTGAATAATGAGGAGCAAAAGATAAAAGAACTATTCACAAGCTGGGTTGAAGACGTTTCCGAGAATATGGATCCGGATACATACTTTAAATATGTAACCAATGATTTTATATTATCAGAACCAGGCACACCTGCTAAACCAAATGATGAAACACTTAAGACTGAATTGATTGAGTTCGTTAATAGTTATGAAAGTATTCGATTGAAAGACTGGAATTCTGAAGAAATTATAATCAGGGACGATATAGCCATTCACCGACACTCAGGAGTACTTGTACTTCAACCAAAGGGTGATTCTTTAATAATGGAGGTTAGTTTGAAATATCTGGATGTTTTGAAGAAAAATGAAGATGGTGAATGGAAAGTATATATTCATTCAAATATGCCTAATAAATGAGATTCTAAATGAGATCATTTCTAATTACACTAATATTCTGTTCAAATTTAGCACTATTTGCACAGCAAATTGCCGATTCCACATATAGTCCGGTAATAAAAAACCCTGCTTATCCTTATAAATCAGGACCCGTTGTTTTTATTGATGAAGGACACTTCAATTTCCATACGAAAAACGGTCGATATAAATCATTTGCCACATTGCTTGAACGTGATGGCTATAAAGTACGTGAATACTCTGGAGATTTTAAAAGTGTTAATCTTTTAAAAGGTAAAATTCTGGTTATATCTAATGCATTAAACGAACAAAACCAGAAAAAATGGCATCTCCCCACACCCTCGGCATTTACCAGGGACGAGATACAAATAGTTAAAGAATGGGTATTTAATGGAGGAAGTTTGTTTTTAATAGCAGATCACATGCCAATGGCGGGAGCGGCTGAAGATCTTGCATCAGCATTTGGATTCAAATTCACCAATGGTTTTGTATTTAATCCGGAATCAAAAACACCGGATCTTTTTAATACTAAGAGTAATACTTTACATAATTGTGTAATTACAAAAGGCCGGAATGATTCAGAAACTGTCGATCAAATTGCAACATTTACAGGTCAGGCTTTTCAAATACCAGAAGATGCAACTTCTATCCTTACATTTGATGATAAATATGTTAACTATCTTCCTGACACTGCATGGGTATTTGATGACCATACTCAAAAATATAATGTCAATGGATGGTCGCAGGGAGCATATAAGCAATTTGGTAAAGGAAAGGTTGTTGTATTCGGCGAAGCTGCCATGTTTTCTGCCCAACTGGCAGGGCCTCAAAAACGAAAAGTAGGTATGAATAATAGTACGGCCCCACAAAACTACCAGCTACTTTTAAATATTATTCACTGGCTAGATGATATTCTGGATTAAAGTTTTTTAATAGGTTAATTACCACTATATATTTTTTACCCTTGAATTGATTTTTTGAAACCATTATTCTCGTAAATAATATGAAAAATATTTTACTCGTGATTCTCTGCACACTTCTTTTTGTATCCTGCAAGGAGGAAGAAACTGAAGTCACTTCTGCCATTAAATCAGATAAAGATTATACACAATTTGTCAATCCATTTATAGGCACAAGCAAAATGGGGCATGTATTTCCAGGAGCAACCGCACCTTTCGGAATGGTACAACTTAGCCCGCAAACAAACTTTGAGGTGATGTTTGATGACGAAAATAAATACAACCCTGAAACTTATGAATATTGTGCTGGCTATCAGTATCGCGATACTACCATTATCGGTTTTGCACATACTAATTTCAGTGGTACTGGTCACTCTGATTTAGGTGACTTTCTTGTTATGCCAACTACTGGGAAATTAATCTTAGATCCAATAAAGACTAAAGAAGGAAATAAAGGGTTTTATTCTGTTTTCAACCATGATAAAGAAAATGCATCGCCAGGCTATTACTCGGTTAATCTTGAAAGTTATGATATTCTGGCAGAGCTAACTGCCAGCGAGCGAGTAGGGTTTCATCAATATACTTTTCCTCAATCAGATAGTGCGCATATAATTCTGGATATGGTATATAATGTCTATCATCATGACAATAAAAATGTATGGACCTTTATAAGAGTCGAAAATGACTCGACAATCACTGGTTACCGACAAACTAAAGGATGGGCAAGAGACAAAAAAATATTTTTTGCTGCAAAATTCTCTAAACCATTTAGCAGCTATGGCCATAAAAAATACGATAAAGTAAAATATGACGGGTTTTACAGACGATTTAACCAGTATGAAAACTTTCCTGAAATGGCTGGAAAAGACATTCGTGCCTATTTCAATTTTAAAACAAATAAAGGTGATAAAATTAAATTAAAATTTGCCTTGTCAAGTGTAAGTTCAGCCGGAGCAATGGCTAATCTTGAAGCCGAAATTCCTCATTGGGATTTTAACCAGGTAAAAGATGAAACTAAACATAAATGGAATAGTGAATTATCAAAAATAGAAGTTGAAACTATTGATGAAGATCAAAAGACAACTTTCTATACTGCCATGTACCACACCAATTTATCCCCGATTATTTATGAAGACGCAGATGGAAAATATCGTGGGTTAGATCAGAATATACATACTTCAGATGGATTTACAAATTACACTATTTTTTCACTTTGGGATACCTATAGGGCATTACATCCATTATTTAATATCACTCAGCCTGACCGCAATAATGACATGATCAAATCAATGCTGGCTCACCACGATCAAAGTGTTCATAAAATGCTTCCAATATGGTCACATTATGCTAATGAAAACTGGTGTATGATTGGATATCATGCAACTTCGGTCATAGCCGATGCAATGGCAAAAAATGTAGGAGATTTCGACTATGAACGTGCATTAGAAGCATCAGTAAACACAGCTTCGGTGCGTTATTTTGATGGTTTGGGAGATTATATTGATTATCAGTATGTGCCAGATGACAAAAGTCACTCTTCGGTTTCCAAGACATTGGAATATGCATATAATGACTGGTGTATATATCAAATGGCTAAGCAAACAGAAAATATTAAAGTTGCAGAGCAATTTAAAAGACGTTCAACCTATTATAAAAATGTATACGATACGGAAATTGGCTTTATGAGACCAAAAATGTCAGATGGGTCATTTAGAGAAAATTTTGATCCGATGGACACTCATGGCCAGGGCTTTATTGAAGGAAATGCCTGGAATTACGGATTGTATGTTCCGCAAAACATTGATAGTATGATAATTATGATGGGAGGAAAAGAACGAATGACCAACCAACTAGATTCGTTATTCTCCATGGAAATTGATGACAAGTACATAGAAAAACATGAAGATATAACACGTGACGGGATCATTGGTAACTATGTGCATGGTAATGAGCCCGGACATCACATCCCATATTTATATAATTGGACAGGCCATCCTGAAAAAACCCAGGAACGCGTACGAATGATTATGGATACAATGTATGGGCCTACAGTTGAAGGGTTATGTGGAAATGATGATGCCGGACAAATGAGTGCATGGTACATTTTTAGCAGTTTAGGATTTTATCCTGTCACTCCTGGATCAGCTGAATATTCAATAGGAAGCCCTCTGGTAAAGGAGGCTAAAATTCACCTTTCTAATGGAAAAAATCTGAAAATTATTGCCAAAAACCAGAGCAGAGAAAATGTTTATGTGAAAAGTATTTCAGTTAATGGTCAAATGTTAAGAGGGAACATATTGACACATTCAGATATTGTTGATGGAGGTGAAATTATTTTTGAGATGAGTTCAAAACCATCAACAGTCATTGAGTGATATATTAAACTAAAAATACAACTATAGCTTATAAGTATTAAACCTTATTTTGAGATTTAATCTACTTTCCTTTATTTTCTGGAAATTATTTTTCTACTTTGAGTTATTATACTTTAGGGGTGTCCCGGTCGGGACTGAGAAATACCCTTTGAACCTGATGCGGTTAGTACCGCCGAAGGGAAAAGTTGCAGAGTTCTACTTCGAACTTCTTTCTTTTCAAAATAAGATGATTTAACAAATCACTCTTTTTTTCAAAGCATACTCCCTTAAAGTTTCACGGATTAACACTAATAACTCAGACCTATGGTTACTGTTAATGTAAATGAAACTGAAATCGAGATTGAGGAAAATTCAACCATTCTTCAATTACTTAATCAAATCAATACTTCAAGCAATGGTATTGCCGTTGCCATCAACAACCACATCATTCCTGGGAATACCTGGGAATCACAGTTGGTAAATCAAAATGATAACATCCTGATTATTAAAGCTACTCAAGGGGGTTAATCCGCTATTGTCGAATCTTTTAATCTTAGTTTATGAAAAAAAAGGACACTGCACCTAAGCAGGGAACGATTACACGACATCCGTTTCCAAATTCGAAGAAAATCTATGTAAAAGGAAAAATTCATCCGCAAATAAAAGTAGCAATGCGGGAAATTACTTTGAGTGACACTAAAAACTCAATGACTGGTGAGTTAACTCCCAATGAACCCATTACTGTTTATGATACTTCAGGGCCATATACTGATCCAAATAAAGAAATAAATGTTCACAATGGTATAGAACGAATCCGTGAACAATGGATTTTAGATCGTGGCAATGTTGAACAGCTTAACGAATTCACATCCGAGTATTGTAATGAGCGTTTAAATAACCCAAAACTCGACCACTTGCGGTTTTCACACTTAAAAAAGCCTTTAAGGGCCAAAAAGGGAGAAAACGTCACTCAATTGCACTATGCTAAAAAGGGTATCATCACTCCTGAAATGGAATATATAGCTATCAGGGAAAACCAGCGTATTGATGAAATGACCAGAATAAAAGAGCAGCATAAAGGAGAACCCTTTGGGGCATCAATTCCTTCGAAAATCACTCCTGAATTTGTTCGTGATGAAGTTGCCCGTGGTAGAGCAGTGATTCCAAGCAACATTAACCACCCGGAGGCTGAGCCAATGATTCTGGGTAGAAATTTCCTGGTTAAGATCAATGCCAATATCGGTAACTCGGCAACAACTTCATCTATTGAAGAAGAGGTAGAAAAAGCCGTCTGGGCATGTCGCTGGGGAGCAGACAATATAATGGACCTTTCAACAGGAGAAAATATCCATGAAACCAGAGAATGGATCATCAGGAACTCTCCTGTTCCGGTTGGAACGGTACCTATTTATCAGGCACTGGAAAAAGTGAAAGGTGTAGCAGAAGACCTAACCTGGGAGATTTTCCGTGATACAATAATAGAACAAGCTGAGCAGGGTGTTGATTATTTTACAATCCATGCCGGAGTTCTACTTCGGTATGTTCCAATGACAGCAAAACGAGTGACTGGAATTGTATCTCGCGGTGGATCAATCATGGCCAAGTGGTGCTTAGCCCACCACAAAGAAAACTTCCTGTATACCCACTTTGAAGATATATGTGAAATCTTAAAACAGTATGATGTTGCATTTTCATTAGGTGACGGACTACGTCCGGGTTCGATAGCTGATGCGAATGATGAAGCTCAGTTTGCTGAACTGGAAACTCTTGGAGAGCTAACAAAAATTGCCCGTAAACATGATGTACAATGCTTTATCGAGGGCCCTGGTCATGTACCAATGCACATGATTAAGGAAAATATGGAAAAGCAGATTGAAGTATGTGATGAAGCTCCATTTTATACATTAGGTCCCTTAACCACTGATATTGCTCCTGGATATGATCACATTACTTCCGGAATTGGAGCGGCAATGATTGGTTGGTATGGTTGTGCCATGCTTTGCTATGTAACTCCTAAAGAACACCTGGGACTTCCTAACAAAGAGGATGTACGAGTGGGAGTTGTAACCTATAAACTTGCGGCACATGCCGCTGACCTGGCCAAAGGACATCCAGGTGCACAGCATCGTGATGATGTATTAAGTAAAGCACGTTTTGAATTCCGATGGGAAGATCAGTTTAACCTGGCGCTAGATCCGGAAAGGGCCCGTGAATATCATGATGAAACCCTACCTGCCGATGGAGCTAAAATTGCTCACTTCTGTTCAATGTGCGGACCAAAATTCTGTTCAATGAAAATATCTCAGGAAGTCCGTGATTTCGCAGCAAAAAATGAAGTAGAAGGCGAAGAAGTGTTCCAGAAAGGTATGGAAGAAAAATCGCAGGAATTTAAAGACAAGGGTTCTGAAGTATACCTGTAGTTTATGATAGTACTGATCTCACCGGAAATCGATTTGAATGACGAAATGGATATTCTAAACCTGCTATTTAAAGCAGGTTTAGAATACTTTCATCTACGAAAGCCGAATAAAAATCTCCATGAACACAGGCATTATCTTGATCAGATAGATGAAAGATTTCACAACCGAATCGTAATTCATTATTTCCATGAGCTTATTGATCAATACAACTTAAAAGGAGTCCATTATCAGGAAGCAAAAAGAAGAGAGAATGACCACGCTTTGAAAAGGTTTATTACTGATCTATCTGATATGGGTAAAACCGTAAGCAGTTCATTTCACGACCCGGAAGAACTGGCGCAATGTAAATTTGATTTCAATTATCATATGCTTAGCCCGGTATTTTCATCTATTTCAAAAGCAGGATATGAAGGCAAAGAATTTAATGTAAACCACATCGATAAACAAATTATCGGCTTAGGGGGAGTAACCTCTAAGAATCTGGGTCAAATAACCAGTCTGGGATTTTATGGTGTAGGCGTACTTGGAGGAATCTGGAACAGCCCCACTCCTATTGAAGAGTTTTCAAGGATAAAGAAATATTATAAATACTTTTCAAATGAAAGAAGCTTCTAACCGATATATATTATCTATTGCAGGACTTGACCCTTCAGCAGGTGCCGGATTAACATCTGACATTAAAACTTTTGAAGCTTTCGGTAATTATGGACTTTCGGTTTGTACCTCAGTTACCATACAAAATGATATTGATTTTAAAGCCTCACATTGGGTAGAAACTAATATAATTCTAGACCAGATAGACATTCTTTTTGATCGCTTCACAATAGAAGTAGTCAAAATAGGCGTCGTAAGAAACTGGGATACTCTAGCTACCATTGTTGACAGACTTAAAATACACAATCCAGCAATAAAAATCATTTTAGATCCGATATTAAAAGCCTCAGCCGGATATGAGTTTAATGAAAATAGCAATAGTTCTATACTCGATAATATTTTGCAAAGGATATGCATGATTACTCCTAATTATCAGGAAATACAATTGCTCTATCCTGCAAAAACTATTAGAGAAACCATTGCCCATATTACCAGGCATACCAATCTATACCTAAAGGGCGGCCATAATGAAACAGAGAAAGGAACAGATGTAGTTTATATAAATGGTAAAAAGCCTTTGGTTCTTTCCCCTAGGCTTTCAACAGTTTATGAAAAACATGGGAGTGGTTGCGTTTTATCATCGGCTTTAGCCGCAAGCATTGCTTCCGGACTGACACTTGAAGATTCAAGCAGGAAGGCAAAGCAATATACAGAGCAGTTTTTAGCAAGTAATCAGGGTTTACTTGGTACGCACCAATCATTTTCACTCCAAAAACATTCATTATGATAATTCCTAAATTACACTATATATCTCAAGGAAAGACTGCAGCAGAACATCTCGAAAATATTCGAAAGGCGTGTGCTGAGGGCATTGAATTAGTCCAACTTCGATTAAAAAATTATGATGAGACGACTATTTTAAATGTTGCCCGAATTGCTCGTGAGATTACAAGTAGCTATCAAACGAAATTAATTATTAACGATTATTTTAAGGTCGCTGCCACTATAAAAGCCGATGGTGTTCATTTGGGAAAAACTGATACTTGCCCTGATATTGCCCGTGAGTATTTGGAAGACTGGCAGATAATTGGTGGTACAGCCAATACACTTGACGACTGCAATTCATTGATCAATAAAAAAATCAATTATATAGGTCTTGGCCCCTTTCAGTTTACAACTACAAAAGATAATCTTAGCCCTGTACTTGGATCTCAAGGTTATAGAGTTATTTGTCAATCTCTGAATTCTCCTATCCCGATCATTGCTATCGGAGGAATCACCCTAAACGATGTTCCTTCAATATTAGAAACAGGAGTTTATGGAATAGCTGTTTCCGGCGAAATAACCAAAAACTTTAATAATGTGAGTAAGCTTCGCGAATTACTGACTGATTCCGGTTTAATGGAAAAGATTTAATGATAAATCAGACCTAATTAAATGAAAGACAAATTAAAAATAGCAGATAAAACCTTCAGTTCGAGACTTTTTACTGGAACAGGTAAATTTAGCAGTTCACAACAAATGCGCGAAGCAATACTAGCTTCCGAAAGTGAACTGGTAACAGTGGCATTAAAACGAGTAGAATTAAATAACGAAACTGACGATATTCTTTTACACCTGAAGGAAAAACATATTAACCTTTTACCAAATACTTCAGGAGTCAGGACTGCAAAAGAAGCAGTTTTTGCTGCCGAACTTGCAAGAGAGGCATTGGCTACTAATTGGATCAAACTAGAAATTCATCCCGATCCAAAATACTTTCTTCCTGACCCGATAGAAACATTACAGGCAGCTGAAGAACTTGTCAAAAAAGGGTTTGTTGTTATGCCATATATTCATGCTGACCCTGTCTTATGTAAACGTCTTGAAGAAGTGGGTGTTCAATGTGTTATGCCTTTAGGCGCTCCCATCGGTAGTAATAAAGGAATCAGAACCTTTGATTTTCTCGAAATCATTATCGAGCAAAGCAATGTACCGGTAATTATAGATGCTGGTATCGGAGCCCCATCTCATGCAGCTTACGCTATGGAGCTTGGTGCAGATGCGGTGCTTGTAAATACGGCTATTGCCGTTTCTCAAAACCCAATAGAAATGGCAATCGCTTTTAAAAAAGCAGTTGAAGCAGGCCGTATCGCATATCAAGCAAAATTGGCACCAATCAAACAACACGCAGAAGCTAGTAGTCCATTAACATCTTTCCTCAATGAGTAGTTTTAAAGATACATTTGATCAATACAATTGGGATTCGCTTAAAAACGAAATCTATTCTTTTACCGAATCGGATGTTAGAGTTGTATTGACAAAAAATAAAATCACTCTTGATGATTTTAAAATATTGATTTCACCAGCCGCAAGACCATATCTTGAAGAAATGGCTCAGCGAAGTAATCAGATCACAAAAAAGAGATTTGGCAACACTATTCAGATGTACATTCCTATGTACCTGTCTAATGAATGCCAGAACATTTGTACTTATTGCGGGTTTAGCATGACTAATAATACTCCCAGAAAGACACTTTCAGATAAAGAAATTCTCGAGGAAGTAGAACATATCAAAAGTCTTGGATACGATCATATTTTATTGGTGACAGGTGAAGCAAATAAAACTGTCGGGGTTTCATATTTAAAACATGCTATTCAACTTATTCGTGATCATTTTTCAAATATCAGTATTGAAGTTCAACCATTATATCAGGAAGAATATGAGTCATTAATTGAAGAAGGATTATATGCTGTTTTAGTATATCAGGAAACATACAACCAGGAAACATATAAAATCCATCATCCAAAGGGCAGAAAATCAAACTTCGAATACCGCTTAGATACGCCAGATCGACTGGGTAAAGCAGGTATACATAAAATTGGCATCGGAGCGCTATTTGGCCTTGAAGACTGGCGGGTTGACAGTTTTTATACCGCTCTGCATTTAAAATACTTGCAGAAAACGTACTGGAAAACCAAATACTCGATTTCATTTCCTCGGTTGCGTCCTCATCAGGGCGATGTTCAACCAAAATTAGAAATGACAGATGCAGACCTTGTACAACTAATATGTGCTTACCGTATGTTGGATGAAGATGTTGAGCTATCGATGTCAACAAGGGAAAGTGAAACTTTCAGGAACAACATTATCAATCTTGGGATTACTTCTATTAGTGCCGAATCAAAAACTAATCCAGGTGGTTATTCGGTAGAGCCTCAAGCATTAGAGCAATTTGAAATTTCAGACGAAAGAAGCACCCAAGAAATAATAAACCTTATCAAATCACAAGGGTACGAAGTAGTTTGGAAAGACTGGGACAGGATTTACTCTTAATTAATTGTAGATGGAACTCAATAAGTTAGAAAAACAACAGTATAACAGGCATATCATTCTCAATGAAGTGGGGCTTGAAGGCCAGTTAAAACTCAAGAAGGCTAAAGTACTGGTAATTGGAGCTGGTGGACTAGGGTGTCCGGTTTTACAATACCTCACCGCTGCTGGAGTTGGAAAAATAGGTATACTAGATGATGATGCAATAGAAATTTCCAACCTTCAGAGGCAGGTTTTATATTCATATTGGGATGTGGGAAGAAATAAAGCAATCGCTGCAGCTGACAGATTACAATCTCACAATCCTACAGTTCTTTTTGATGTTCATAATCTGCGACTAACAAATGAAAATGTTCTTGAAATTATCGACCCGTATGATATCATAATTGATTGTACGGATAATTTCCCAACAAGATATTTAATTAATGATGCATCGGTTATTAAAAACAAACCAGTTGTTTTTGGTTCTATATTTAAATTCGAAGGACAGGTATCTGTTTTTAATTATCAAAACGGACCAACATACAGATGTTTATATCCTACACCTCCAAATCCTAATGAGTCTCCAAATTGTTCTGATATTGGTGTACTTGGTGTTTTACCTGGAATCATTGGAAGTCTACAAGCCAATGAAGCATTAAAAATCATCCTTGATTTAGGTGATGTGTTGAATGGTAAACTTCTCAAATATGATGCTCTTTCGATGCAACAAATGATCCTTTCATTCAAAAAAGACAATTCAATCACTATTAATACCCTTGACAGTGATTACCCTGGCTTTTGTGGATTTTCAGATTCAGTAGAGGAAATAAGCATAGAAGAATATTATAATAATTTTCAGGAATACAACCTTTTGGATGTACGAACAACGGAAGAACGACAAATAAGCAGCATTGAAAGTATACATATTCCCATTGATGAGTTATCACAACGGATACATGAAGTGCCCCAAGATAAGGAACTGATTATATTTTGTAAATCAGGAATTCGTAGTAAAAAAGCAATAGAAATATTAAGAAAGAATGGAATTAAGATTAAGTTATCCAATTTAAAAAACGGATTGAATTAAAATTCAATCCGTTGTAATATAATTCCTTTTACTTATTTAAAGATTTAACACTAAAATATCTATGTAATCTATCGTAAAGCTATTATTCCGACTGAACTAACACCTGGTTTTTAATCCCATTTAACTTTGTGGCTAGATTATTTGACGGACTTTGTGCCTTTACCTCTATAATTTCACCATTCGGCCCGATAATCATATGATGCGGAAATGCCTTATACCCATGTATTTCATCATTGTATCCTGCATTATTTAAAATCTCAATAAACGTTTCACGACTGATAAATGAATGAGTTCCTTTTAGACCATATTTTTCAATAATAATACGTTGCTTTTGTTTTTCACCAGGAACAGATCGATCAACTCCGATAAATAATAAATGAACCTTATCATCATCAATCCTTTGAGTAAATTGATTATGCCTTCCGAATTCTTCGAGGCATGGTTTACATCCGGAATGCCAGATATCTACATATAATACCTTCTTTTTAGTTTTAGCGAGTTCTTTGATCTTTTCCAGACTTGTTATTGAGTAATCCAAATAAATTTCATTTTTACTAATATCTCGTGAAAAAAAGAAGTAAAAACCACTAACAAATACTGTTGATATTAATATAAATACTAATCCTACTCTTTTTAATTGTTTTTTTGAAGCCTTTATTAACCACCAAATAAAAGCAATTAATCCACCAATTAACCCACTAACTAAAATAGCATTGAATGTATTATTAAAGTTGTGCCATTTTATCAAATAGCTCCACTTAAAAAATTTATTCTCCACTTCAACAAGCCAAAACAACCGACTTATATGAGTCAAAATAATTAAAGTAATTACAAACACAAAGGTGGAAATACCATATTTTGATCGCAAATTCGACTTAATGGATAAATAACCTACTCCATAAATTATACCTATTATCATTAAGGTTTTGAATAATGAATAAATCATATAGAGTGTAGAAGTGGAAAAGAATAAATGGTTGACTATGACAAACATGCATAAGCCAAAAATGAGGATTTTAATTAACAACTTCATAATTCTGCTTTTTGATCAAATGTTTGTTATTTCTTTTGATAATAAAAATTTATTTGATCAACTAATAAAGTTCTATTTCAACGACTGAGAATCGAATATTTGATAGGATTAAGTGGCTTTTATTGTCGTTGGTATAGTAATTCTCGTCGATTATCACCCATAATAGCTTAAAATGTTAAAGATTATTAGTTTACGATCATGAATGGAAAAAGAATATTAAATCATTGTTTTTTCTGGATTCTAATAATAATCTGTTGGATATTTTGGGTTGATTCCAGAGTTGAAGTCTTTGATTATTTTGTAGACGGTTATAAAAATATTGGTTATTTGGTTAGCACCAACCACTCTATCTTTATCTGGTATTGTATAGCCTCATTATTTAAAGCCATATTCGTTATAATTGTATTATACAAAATATTACCACAATTTGGGCATCATATCAAATCCCTGTATTGGATTGTTATTAGTTTATCAATTGCAATCATTGCCGAATTTATAATTGCTCGAATATATTATAATAATGTTTCTTCAAACGTTGATAAGTCCACCCTTATAAATTGGGACTATTCGGTAATACAAATTTTTGCTATTTACCTTTTTCTGGGATTTACCTGCATTATAATTTTTGCCGCATACCGATGGTTTAGTAATTATCAGGTTCTTAAAAAACTTCATCAAAATCAAAACACTTATAATAAATTAAAAGAGCAGTTAAACCCACATTTTATGTTTAATGCAATCAATGGAATCTATGAAATAGCAGTAACAGAAGAAAATGAAAAAATACAAGAGTCGATTATTAAATTGACCGATACATTAAGATATACTATTGATTCAATTGATCGAGATGAAGTCCTGGTGGAACAAGAAATTAATGCTATCAATAATTATATTGATCTCCAAAAGATACGATTTGATTTGACTGATTTAAAATTAGATACTGAATTTGATATTAAAAACCTAGACTTTAAAATTGCTCCCCTACTTTTACTTAATTTCGTAGAAAATGCTTTTAAGCATGGATATCGTCATGACAAAAAATCAATAATTAGTATTAAACTCGAAGTAAATAAAAAAGAATTGATATTGGATATTATAAACACCAATCATTCGCAAAGAATTAATTCAGATGGTGGAAACCACAATTCAAAAAAAATACTTTCTTTGAAATATCCCGGTTTACATCGGTTAATTATTAAAAATGAAGAAAAATACTTTCAGGTAAAATTATGGATCAAAACCAGATAAGCTGCATTGCTGTTGATGATGAACCTTCTGCCCTCCGAATTATTGAAGCCTTTGCTAAAAAA
Organism: Marinigracilibium pacificum; assembly: GCF_012926615.1. GTDB lineage: Bacteria > Bacteroidota > Bacteroidia > Cytophagales > Cyclobacteriaceae > Mangrovivirga > Mangrovivirga pacifica. Next base: position 34,071 of record NZ_JABBNU010000003.1, read on the forward strand.
GTTAGTTCCGTAAAATTAAAAGCTTCATTCAAGAATCCGGTTGATGCGTTAACTTATCTTCAATCTAACTCAGTACAACTAATGTTTCTGGATATTAACATGCCTGATTTATCGGGTATTGAATTCATGAAAAGTCTTAAAACCCCTCCATTAATTATTCTTACTACCGCTTATGAAGAATATGCATTGGAGAGCTATGAATATCAGGTAATCGACTATTTACTTAAGCCCATAGCCTTTCCGAGATTTCTAAAAGCAATTAATAAAGCTTCTGAGCAATTGTACTTAAATACGAAAAACACTTCTTTTGAAGGTGGTTCAATTATACTAAAAGACGCTGGTACATTGTATAATTTTAAAGAGCAGGCTATTTTATACCTTGAATCAATGGGGAACTATTTAAAGGTAATGACAGATTCAGGGCCAATTACAATCAAATCAGGTCTGCAAGAATTTATCACCAGCCACCAGCTCCATAATATCTACAGAGTTCATAAATCATTCGCAGTAAACATAGACCACATTTCCAAAATAACTAATTATCAATTATTTATTAATGAAAAGGAAATACCGATTGGTAGAAAATTTAAAGATGATATACGAAGGATATTTATAAAAAAATAACAGAAGAAATTCATCTATGAAATAACCAATAAAATCTAAAAAATTATTGTCTCAATAGTGCGACATTTGTAACTTTGTCACACTATTGAGACATGACAACAGATACTAAAACAAAAATAATACTTGCAGCAATTAAGGTAATAAGTACTTCACCTTCTGCTCCAATGGAAGAAATCGCAGAAGCTGTTAATTTAAACAGAAGGACTCTACACAGGTATTTTTCAGGTAAAGAGGATCTAATCAAAGAAATTGTTGCTTTTGCCAGTCGTACTTGCTTAAAGAAGACCATTGCCTCTATTGAAATTTCAGATAACCCCAACATTCAACTTAAAACAATGTTTGAGCAAGACATTGAGTGTGGTTATCAATTTCGTTTTCTTTATAATTTTAAATCAAATCAACAGGGATTAGAGAAAGAATCAGCAGAGTATAAAGAGATGTTGGCAATTATCAGGGGATTATTAAAAACATTATATTCTTCAGGAGTCATCAATCCAAAGTTAACTATTGATTGGGTCGAAAAATTATACTTTTCTACAATAGATGCAGCTATAAATCAAAAAACTTCAATGGATGAATCAGGTGACCAAATAACTGAAATGGCATGGATTTCATATTTCAATGCAATCAAGAATCCAGATAACCAAAGCAATTAACATTTTAACCTAATATTAAATGAACTACGAAGTAATTATTATTGGCGGGGGTCCTGCCGGTATGAGTGCGGCCCTTGTCTTAGGTAGAAGCAGGATAAAATCATTAGTATTAAATGCTGAAAACCCTAGAAACAGCATAACAACTCATTCTCACGGCTTTCTAACACAAGATGGCATCCATCCTTCTGAGATATTTAAAACAGCAAAAGAACAATTATCAAAATACACTGATGTAACTTATAAAAATGAAAAAGCAATCGAGGTTACAAAAACTGATGATTACTTTGAAGTTAGAAGTGAGGAAAATTCATATTCATCTAATAGAGTAATCATCGCTACCGGATACAGAGATAACATCAAAGAAGTTGGAATCAAAGGGCTAGAGGATGTGTATGGTAAATCAGTTTATCCTTGTCCGTTTTGCGATGGTTTTGAAATGGCCGATAAACAATTGGCTGTGTTTGGTGATGCTATGATGGGACCTATGTTTTCAAAAGTGATTGCACATTGGTCAAATGATGTAATTGTCTTTACAAATGGAGAGAAAGTAACTGATCAGGAATTATTGAAGTCACTTCAAACCAACAACATTAGACTAATTGACAAAAAAATAAAGCAATTAAAATCTATAGATGGAATATTATCGGGTATTGAACTAGAAGATGACACTATTATTAAAAGACAAGGTGGTTTTATAGCTGATACTATGGCGGTGGAGAATACTAACTTTGCTCGAAATTTGAATGTACCAATTGAAAATGGTCACTTTGGAATGGAAAGCTATAAAGTTGACGAAAATAAAGAAACTGAAATAAAAGGACTGTACATAATTGGAGATGCCCGATCTGGATGGACAGGAGTTGCAGGAGCAGTTAATGAAGGTAGTGTAGTTGGTAAGGCTATAACTCACCAGATTATTGAAGAACATTGGAAATAATAGGTTTGCCAAACAACATAATAAAAATATTTTTACAATAACAAGTCTTATAAATTATACCAGGATGTATTAAATTTATATATCAGCCATGCAAATCAGGTATTATATTTTTCATCCTATTGCATTGATATTAAATAACAGAAAAACCAATACATTCATGCTACAAAGAATTTTCATTCTTGTATTAACCGGGGTTATCGGTTCATACTATACCTATGCACAATCAATTTCGGAATGTGATCAAAAATCACTGTTTTCACCAATGCCTAATCATGAGGCCAGGCAATGTGAGATTAAAGAATTTGATTCATATTCAATTACCAGAAATACAGAAAATGGTAATTATGAATCATTTAATGTTGAAGGTGAAGTCCATAAGGTAAGTTACGATTGGAAAGGTGAATGGTCAAAAAGACCTTCGAATGTTCAGATATATAGAAACTACCAAAATGCAGTTGAAAAACAAGGAGGCGAACTTCTATATGAATCGGGTTCAGCATACTTTAAGCTTAAAAAATCAAATAATACTTATTACATAGAAGTATTTGCTGACGGAAGTGGCATGTACAATGTGACTACTATTAAAGAGAGCTCCATGAAGCAGGATGTAGTCTATTCAGCACAGGAAATAAATAAAATCATTAATCAGGAGGGGCAGATTACATTCTATGGAATCTATTTTTATACTAACAAGGCCACATTAAAAACTGAATCAGACAACACGTTAAAGGAAATAGCTAATTTCCTGAAAGCAAATAAAGGCAAACAGGTTTACATTGTCGGACATACAGATAATACAGGTAATCATGATTATAACCTTAAATTATCAAAGGAAAGAGCCGAAACAGTTGTGAAAACTTTAGTTAATAATTTTGGAGTATCAGCAAGTCAACTTACAGCAGAGGGAGTCGGAGAACTTTGTCCGGTAGCTAGTAATAATTCGGAAAAAGACAAAGCATTGAACAGAAGAGTAGTAATGGTTTTAAAACCATAGGATTTAATTAATAAATGGATATATAAGCGTTGCGGGTAGGATCAACTGTGTAGAAATTTTATCAGGCTTTTATAAAATTTTATTTTGATATATATGACTTCATATTATTGAAATAATTCATATAATTGTTCTATAAAAAATCTAAACCAGAGTTATCAACCAATCAATTCTAATAAATAAACATGTCAACCAATACCAATATTGAATGTAAAAACTGTAAAGCTGAATTGCATTCTGAAGATCTGTTTTGCAGTAAGTGTGGAGCAGAAATAATTAATGAGAAGGTTACTTTAAAATATTTATTATCAGGGTTATACTCATCACTTGGGTGGGATAATCGATTTTGGACTACATTAAGAAAGTTAATTACAAATCCGGGCCATGTATTTGAAAAGTATTTAAAGGGAACAAGAAAAATGTACTCCCCTCCCTTTACTTTTTTTGCCATAGCAATGACGATTTATGTATTAATAATCGGCTTTAATTCACAAAAAATCGAGGAGATTACTTTTCCTATCCCGAAAACAGAGGAGCGTATTTCTACAGGGTCACAAACTGATAGCAAAAGTTTAAAAAACACTAATGATTATCAGGAAAAATCTGCTTCAGTCCCATCAAAATCAAATGCCAATATTAAAAAATTAACTGATTTTATAAAAAAGCATTATTTTCATATTTCATTTCTGCTACTTCCACTCTATGCATTAATAGCGTATCTCGTTTTTGGCAAACCAGATAACTATGCTGAACACCTGATTATCAATTCTTATATAAATGGGATAATTATTTTTTCAAGTATCATATTATTAATAATCACTTTAATAACTAATCTGGAAGGCATTTTCACATACGGCCAATATGCAATCATTCTTCTTTATTATGCCTATGCTTATCATGATTATCGCAATTACACAATTAAGACATCCTTAAAAAAGTCATTTAAATTCTTCCTTATATTTAGTGCTTTTTTCATTCTCTTTACATTAGTAGCCGTTGTATATGCTATCATTAGTGTAACGTAAGGGTAAATATTTATGAAATGAAAATCAACAAGCAATTAATCATTAACAAGCTTTGTTATACACCCCTTGTTTACCAAAGAATTAATAAAAAGCTAGCAACTAACTATACTACTAATGAAATAGAAAACCTTATCTTTTCAATTATTACAAATACTAATGAAAATGAAATAATAAAATCCGGTAAAAACTACTACCTCATAAACCCTGAATACAAAATAAGGATTACTATTAATTCCACTACATTTAGAGTAATAACTGTAGATAAGATCAAATAAATGAAGATCAATGAATAACAAATGTAATCTTGCAAATCTATCGTTATTCACATAATTTTGGTTTGGAATTATTAAATTTTTCAACTACCAAAACACAACAAATGATGACTAAAATACTTTTAGGAAGTAGAAACAACTTTTCCTTAAAAACTAACCGATGGATTTATATCATCGGGGGTTTAATATATGCTTTGTTGGGTATTATGATGGTATTAGATGATGGCTTTTCATTATTAGCTATCAGCTGGATAATCATGGGAGTTATCGGAGTTGTTTATAGCATATTAGCATTATCTGGAAAGTCTAAATATGCGCCTAAATTTGAAGCAGATCAAGAAAGATTATCCTTTAAAACAGGTGTGTTTTCTTCGACAATAAATTTTCAATGGAAAGATATTCAGATGATAAAATTTGGTCATTATACTATTGAAATAGTTTCCAAAAACCAAAGCAAAAACTTTACCTATGAAACTAACCCTGATGTATCAGTTTCTATAAAGCAAACTATAAGAAAATATGCCCAATCTAAGGATATTGAAATAATCGGTGGTTAATTAATTTTCTTCTTCACATCTAAATGAATGACATATAAATTAATTGACAACAATAATTATCAGTTAATTACAAACTTCATAAAACAAGGATTAACATCAATCATTTAATACTATTCAATACTCAGGGACGTTGATTATTCAAACGCCGTAATGAGACTTATATTTCTATTTTTATTTATTCCATTTTGGGTTGTATCTCAGACTGCACCTGAATACCTGGAAGATTTCCAGATATATAAAAAAGCATTAACTGAATACCATCCTTCGTTATATCGATTTAGTTCAAAACAACAGTTTGAAAGCACCTTTGATGCTATTGAGAAGCAAATTAATGAAAACACATCTCCCCTTGAGTTTTACAGAATGCTTTCCAAAATTGAATCATTAATCAGAGAATCTCATTCATATATTAGTCCTTCTCAAGAAATTTTAAAGATTATTTATTCATCACCGTTATTCCCTTTTGAAGTATATGTAAAAAACAATAAGCTATTAATAACTAACACAAAAACTAATCAGTTTAGACATTTTATTGGAACGGAAATAACATCAATAAATGACATTTCAATTGACCAAATAATTGATTTATTAGAGCATGCTACAGGTATGAAATCAGCATTTAGCAATTCAGCATTATTAGACCAGCTATCTTACAATGATAATTTCGCATTAGCCTATGCCCTGTTCATTGAAGCCCCAAAGCAATTTAAAATAGAGTATAAGGCAAATTTAAAAAGCAGTATCATTTCAGAAACTATAACAGGAGTTATTCCCAGTCCCAAAAATCAAGAACTTCAATTCCCGGAATATCCGGAAGAAAAAGACCCTCCTTTTTCATTCGAAATTAAAGGTGAAACAGCATTAATGACCATTACAACTTTTGCTCACTGGATTGTTTCGGCAGACATAAAAGACTATCATGACTTTTTTCAAAAATGCTTTGAAGAAATCCATGATAAACAAATCAGTTCACTAATTATTGATGTCAGAAACAATAGAGGTGGTGAAGGTTTGTTGGCTTCAGAACTCTTAAGCTATATAATTGATCAGGATTTCACACAATACAAATACCTGAAAACCAACACCCTGGATTATAAATACATCAATAGTCTACCTGATTCAAAAAAAATTAAAATAAGCAAAAGAAATTATATCGAAACTGATTTCGGGTACTACCTTATTCGCAGTGAAATCCTTGATTCAATCAAAATCAAGGATAAGTTTCACTTTGAAGGTGATGTATTCATACTCCAAGGCGGGGGTTCCCGATCGGCCACAAATTCATTTCTGGCGTTGGCAAAAACACATAAAGCAGGAACTTTAGTTGGAACTGAATCAGGAGGTGCGTATGAAGATGTTGATGGAAGAAAATTTGCCCAGTTCACTTTGCCTAAATCAGGTATAAAAGTAACATTTCCTGTTTTTTGCATCAAAATCAACTCATGGGATGGAGATAAAAATAAGGGGGTTATTCCAGACATAATTATTGAGCCTGATATTAAGGATATCCTAAATCAAAAAGATAGCCAATTACAATTTGTCTTAGATTTAATTGCTGAAAACCAATATTCTAACTAACTACAGTTTAATTTAGCAGTAAATAAGAGACTCAAAATGAACAAATTACCCATTTTCATACTTTTATTAATAATTTTTGCTGCCTGTAGCAAAAAATCTGTAGATGACTCAGAAACAAACGTTTATAAAAAAAAGGTTGCAATTGTTTTAACAAGCCCAGATAGTTTTAAAGCCCCCGATTCATTGTTATCCGGATATTATGAAATTTCATTTTCAAACCAGACTAAAGAACTGCATTCTGCTCATTTAATTAAGCTTAATGAAGGCTATACAGCTAGTCAACTCATCAATGCTTATGCAGATTCAATTCGCACCGGAGGGGACAGACCTAAATGGATGACTCATTGGGGAGGAGTTATTTCTCAAAATGGAATTAGTAAAATATCACTTGAACTAAAACCTGGTAATTATGTTTGGGTTTGTGTGATGGGTTCAGACTCACTACCCCATTTTGTAGGACATGAAAATAAGCCTCTACATGTAGCTGTTAATAGCATTCAAGTAACTCCTCTTCCGGATGCAAATGTTACAATTACTATGACTGATGAAAATCATAGCCTTAATCAACCACTAAATAGTGGTTCTCAAACTGTAGAAATAACCAACTCAGGCTCAAAATATCATTTGGCCGCAATCTCAAGATTAAATGAAGGATCATCTGTTGAAGATGTTATTAGCTGGTACCAAACATACGATGGTCCACCTCCAGTATCAGGATTATACTCAACTTCTGCAATTGGTCCGGGATTATCAGCAAGAATGGACCTTGATTTACAACCCGGAACTTATATTTTGTATTGTATGGCTAATGCAGAAGGTAAATTTCATTTACTTGATGGAGCTATAACTACTTTTGAAGTTGAATAAGTAATATTCATTTAAAATTTAGCTGTCAAAGAACAAATTTCATGTAACCTCTCACCTATTTAATTATTTTGCACAAGCGTTTTGCCAGAATTCAAAGTAATGAAGTTAACATACTATCTATTAATTATATTATCCGGAATTAGATCAATAGGATTTGCTCAAAATCCTGATTTTTTATACCAAAGTGAAAATGTAAAAATCGAAAAGCTAACAGAAAACACGTACCGCCATATCTCCTACCTTGAAACGGATTACGGTAAAGTGGGTTGTAACGGAATGATTGTAGTTAGTGACGGTGAAGCTTTGGTATTTGATACCCCAACAAATGACAGGGATTCAAAAGAGCTAATCAAGTGGATTGAAAACACACTTAATGTTCAGGTAAAAGGAGTCATTGTAACTCACTTTCATGATGATTGTCTTGGAGGACTCAAGGGGTTCCATGATAAGCTTATCCCCTCCTATTCATCATTTAAAACAATTGACCTGGCTAAAAGTGACAGTGTAACCATACCTCAAAATGGATTTGAAAAGCATCTGGAAATTAAGGTTGGTTCACATTGGGTAACCAACGAATATTTTGGTGAAGGCCACACAATAGATAATATCGTATCATATTTCCCAAAAGATAAAGTAATGTTTGGAGGATGCCTGATTAAATCATTAGGTGCTGGCAAAGGATATCTTGGTGATGCCAATACAGCCGAATGGTCGAATACTGTTAGAGCAATAAAGAAAAAATATGGGGATATAAAAGTTGTGATCCCCGGCCATGGGAATCCAGGTGATATTGAATTACTTGATTATACTATTGAGATGTTTAAATTATGAATAAAATAATATACTGGTTTCTATTCCTTATTTCTGTATTAATTCTTCTGGTAAATTTTGGAATCGGCCTAATGGCAATGAGTATCATTATAATCCCGGTACTTGGCTTACATATTTATAATGGAATTAATCTTGATAAAATAAAGGATTATAAAATCGCAGTTTTAGCATCTTCGGTTAACTTTTTATTATTTGTATTAATCAGGCCTGATGGTGTACATTCTCTAAACGAAAATGGATTAAGTTCATTTTTGAGTTTATTTCATATCAATTTTGGATACAATAAAAACCTTGAAAATTTCTCTTTTTTTACTTCAATAATTTTATTGTTTACTCAGTTGTTTATCGAAATAAAACTAAGAAGGATGGTAAAAAGAAGTGAAATAATAGCTCACTAGATATTCATTAAGCTGATTAATTTTTAAATAACCGAAACAACACTTTGCTTTATATTTTTAAAGATTACATAAAGAATACTCGAGTCCACTCCCTAATTAATTTTTTCTTTTGTTGAAAATTATTCGAATGAAAAATCCAATTACAAAGTATTTCATAATCCAGCTAATAATTGGCTTTACCTTAACTATTATATCCATTAATTTAACAGGGGTAATAAATGATTTAGATGATTATTCAAAAGGAAGATTACTCCTGCTTTCATTCGTGGGAGGATTACTGTTCACTTTGTTTAATGGAATTATTAATTCTTTAAATTTCACCTATCCAAAATATCACAATAAATTAATAGCATTTTATCTACCGGTAATGATATGGCTAATACCATTAATATTTATAATTTCAGATCTAATTATAAAAAATGATTCGAAACATTCTGATTGGTTATTAATTTTGATTTGGATAGAACCAATTCTTTATAATTTAATATTGTCTAGGTCTACTCCTCCTAAAAGCTCTTCATAAAACTTATTTTATCTTCTAAATTTATCATCCTCGTAGTATGAATATTTTTTTAAATAATTTTCGATCAATTTATACTCATCAGAAAAATCTTTTCAATGTTTAAATTATGAATGATTTTTTTATGAAATACCTAATATTAATATTTATAGTTTTATGCGGGTGCTCACCATCAAATACACCTAAATTCAATATAGAGGTATTTAATAGTAATCAAATGTATCTTGATCTAATGGAAGAATATGATATGAACATGGATACACTTATGTTTGAAGACGAAAATTATGTTATTAGCGGATCTTGTAATGGAGAATGGGGAGGTTCTATTAAGTTCAAGGAAAAAAAGGACAATTCTGTCTATGCCTGCGAAGCAACTTGCCCGGTTAGTGTTGACAAAATTGATAATATTTATTATTTATCAACAACCCTAGCTCATGGAAACGGATTTTCGAGGATATTCAAGATATTGGAACCCTCATCTATGGAAAAATATATATTACCAGAACCTGAATTAATGGATGATGGTACTTTAGGATATTATATTGGTGATACAGAATCAAAATCTTCTTTAGGACGAACTACTATTCTCGATACCACCCAGATCTTGATCATATCTACTTTCCCTTACAACAAAGATCTGTTTTATATTACTACAGATTTTAAAAACACCTGGTTATCAAGAGTAGTTAACGGCAGGTTTGAACATCTAAAAAAAATACTGGATTTCGAAATTATATCTTATGAACCAATGCTTGTCCATTCTAGTAATGGAAGTCGCTTATCTGTTTTTTATAATGAGAGTAAAAGGGGTTTAATAAAAATTACTGGAAACAATATTGATGTGGTACTCATTGAAAAACATAACTATGAAACTAATAACTAAACTTTCATACTTGATTTTGTTAGTGTTTCCAATAGTATTAACCATATTAATATTTGCAACCATTATGACTGTAGGTGCTTCAGGACATAGCGCTGGATTTGGCTTTTTTGAATCAGGAATTCTTTTAATTTATTCATTATTCATGATACTGGCTAGTTACAAGTCCTTGAAAAAAAGCCCTAAATCAATCAAATTAAGAATGCTCAATTTCATATTAATAGTACCATTAGTTTTAATTAGTACATTTTTCCTTTCTATGATTCTATATGCTCCTACAGGATTACCTATTGATTTATTTATAATTATAATAACATTAACCGGAACGCTTTCAGGAACAATTGTTCTATACGATAACATTAAAAATAAATGAGGCCTCCTTTTGAAAATAAATATGCGCATTTAATAAAGAAAGATATTAGAAATTTAAGGAGCTTTAAACTATTTACCTGGTCAGGTTTAATCTTAATTAGTTATTTTATTACTGCCTTTATAGATGATTTCCTTGACATCGAAATACTTATCTTTGTATTATACCCTGGGATTGCAATAATATTACTTCCTTCCGCTCTTGTATTTATTACTTCATCTCTAAGTTTGATAATTGATCTCAAAGAAATGAAATCCAGAGATCGAATAAGTAAATAAATTCAAATGTCTTGATAACCAAATTCATTCAATATAAAACCATCAATTATTCAGACACAGATAAAATAGCACAATAACAAGAATTAAAATAAATTTTCTTAAACAACATTTTATTCTCCGATTAAATTAAAACCTCATTATTTTTACTTAATACCTCACATTTTGTTCTTTATCGAATTTAGCCAAACTTTATTCCATCCCACAATTCCCTAATATACTTTTGCCTGTTAGTATTAACATTTTTTTATCATGACGATTTTTAAAAGATATTTTTTACTCTTATCACTTGCCTTAGGTTTCAGCCTGTTTTTTAGCTGCCAGGAAAAGGAAGTTCTAAAACAGCAATTATGTGATGGCTCTGAATATAAAGTTTCATATGTATCCTTTACATATATTTCTGTTACTGAATTCACATATTATGTGTATGCTCCGGAAAATAAAACAATCTTCGATAAGGATATAACAGTAAAATACTATGTTCAAGGTAGTTCAACGCCAAATAGGAAAATGATAATTCCTGCAGGAACTAGCTCACCTGCACAGTTTCATAATTTTCAAACTATTAATGGAGATCATCCAAAAAATATTAATATCGTTACTTCAGACTGCCCTGAAGGAATAGAAAAACCTGAAGAGGAAATCATTAATGAAGATGAAAATCCAGATTGCACAAAGAAAGTTTCTATTAAAATTAAAAAATGTGAGGATCAAGTATTTTTAGATTGGACCACAAATCTATCAAGTTCAGTGATTCTCAACGTATATGGAAAAAATATACTTATTACCCAGGATCATGGATTAAGCTATAATATATCAGATCTAAGTATTAATGATTCAATTCCTACTTTACTGGATTCTGATGCCTGCTTATATACTATAAGAAAATCATGTACCGGCACTACGGGTATACTTAGCATATCAGAAATGATTGAAGGTGGTCAGGAATTGATTATCTCTGTAACGGATCCTGATTTGAATTCAGACGAAAGCAGTGTTGAAAGCGTAACTGTTGAGGTAAATAGTTCATTGGGTGAAAAAGAACTGGTTGTATTAACAGAAACTTCTGAAAGTAGCAATGAATTCTCTGGTGTATTATTAACTACTTTAGGCTCTGAAGCCGGTACTGATAATGACAATAACCTTAATATCGAAAATGGCACAATAATTACAGTAACCTATCAGGATGAAAAAAATGGAAATGATGTATCCGTTGCAAATGAAAAAACTGTAGTTGCTTCAGGAGATACTGCTCCTAATAATTATAGTGTAGTCTATGCAGGTAATACTTACTTCCTTGAAGCCGATTCATATAACATATTTGATTTCCAGGAACCTCACAGTATATTATTCAGCATTGATGATGGACTAAATACTTTTTTCCTCTCTATAGAGATTTATTACCAGGGTACAGAACTAACTTCAGGAACTTATGTTGTCGGTGGACAGGATCAGGGAGTTAATACTGAAACTAGTGGAGTAAATGTTGGAACAGACCCAAGCAACTATAAAAGTTTTACAGGAGGAACAGTTGTTGTCACAGTTCAGCAAGATGGCTATTTACTAGAAATGAACCTGGAAGAAGGTAATAATACTCTGGTTGGTTCTTATTTCGTTTCCACCATTAGATAACTAGAATAATAATTATAAAAGGGCTGCAACATAGTTGCAGCCCTTTTTTTTCAATACTGCTTACTATATCAGTGTTTTTTAATTAAATAAAAATATCTAAATAGCAATAAAATCCAATATTTGACATAATTGTCGTATAAATGCCGCAATTATACCGTCACAACTAAATCTGATTTATTTATAGATTTGCCTACACAACAACCAAAATCAACATGCAGGAAATCGGAAAAAAAATAAAAGAAATAAGAAAGAAAAAAGGCTTATCACAAGAAGAGCTTGCTGATTCAGCAAAGGTTAACTTAAGGACAATTCAACGTATTGAAAAAAACGAAAGTGAGCCTAGAGGAACAACTCTAAATTTGATATGTGAGGCCTTAGAAATTAATACAGAAGAAATTCTGGATTATGGTAAACAAGAAGACAACAACTATTTATTCATTATCCACCTTTCTGTTCTTGCATTTCTTGCAATCCCAATAGGTAATATTATTCTTCCTCTGATTTTATGGATGAATAAAAAAGAAAGAATTATCGGACTTAAAAAAATTGGTGCCAACATTTTAAATTTTCAAATAATCTGGTCGGTAATTGCTTTTATATCATTCTTATCATTTGGATTTCTAAAAATCCTACATATCCCCTATCATTATGTCCCCTTCTATATCTTTTTAGGGCTAAATCTATTGAATATTATTTTACCAATAGTTTTCTCTTTTAAGGCAAAAAATGGAAAAATAAATAACTATTATCCTAACCCTATAACTATTATTAGATAATTCTTTGGTGAGTTTTATTTGATTTAAGACTAGGGAAATTATAAATAATTAGCATTTCCATTTATATCTTTTAACATAACACAGTAGTATAAAGGTTTGAATAGTTAGTTAATTTGTTACTTACAGATATTCAAAATGAGACTAACCTTCATTATACTTTTTCTAACTAGTTTTATTCAAAGCTCATACTGCCAGATAAACATCTCCGGGAAAGTAATCGATAGAAAAACAAATAATGCGATACCATTTGCCAATATAGGAATTAATGGTAGTAAAATAGGGACAATAAGTAATGAAGACGGGTCCTTCTCAATAAGCATACCTGCTGAGTATACTAATCTACCTCTATTATTCTCCTCTGTTGGCTATAACCAGGAAGAAATCATAGTTTCACCTCAAGTTGGGCAATCAGAATTAATAATTCATCTTACTGAAAAGATAATTGAATTAGGTTCAATTGAAATCAAAGCAAAACGCCTTAAACCTCGTGAAGTTGAATTTGGAAATGGCAAAAGTTTACTTTTATCAGGTCAACTTCATTATGACACTGCTTCAGCCGGTAGTGCAATGGCATTATTGATTGACAAATCTGAATTTGAAGATCTTATTTTCTTACAAGACGCCTCATTGTACATTGCCAAAAACCTTTCACCCGAATTCAAGATTAGACTTCGGCTTATGACTGTTGATTCTGCAACTCAACAACCGGGTAATGATTTACTTAATTCCCAGACAATAAAAAAATCAGATATTAAAAAAGGTTGGTTAAATTTTAATTTTAATGCCAAACAAGTCATTAATGAAAGGAAATTTTATTTAGTATTTGAGTGGATAATGGATAAGGATGATAGAGAATATGTAGCGAAAAAATATGAACAATATATTAATGAATTTCCTGATAGAGTTTCTTACGACACGGTAATAATCAACAATGAAAAAATATCAATCCCTCATGTTAATACAGTAGTCGCCGGAACTGTATTTGGTGTAACCAAATCTGGAAAGGATCTGGAAAATTACACGTGTTATTATCGATCTAATAGTTTTGGCACTTGGAAAAGGTCAAGTGGTATTCTATCTGCTAAAATTTCATTTTCAAACACACCCTTAACTTATACTCAAAACAAAAATAAATCTACAAGTCCTACTGATCTAAATGACAAAATCGATAGTTGGGCAAATGAATTTAAAAATGAATATGAGATACCCGGATTTCAATTATCAATCGGAAAAACTGACTCAATTATTTATTCAAAAGGGTTTGGATTTTCTGATGTCCAAAGATCTAAGAAAGTAGATAGAAATACCCAATTCAGAATCGCAAGCATCTCAAAAACCATGACTTCCGCAGCTATCATGCAGCTATTGGAGAAGAAGTCAATAAATCTGGATTCACCCATTCAATTATATGTACCTGAATTTCCGGAAAAAAAATATCCAGTAACAGTAAGACAGATTGCTGCTCATTTGAGTGGAATTAGGGGATATTACGGTAAGAGTTGGGATGAAATATTTATTCAAGAACATTTCAATAGTCTTTCTGAAGCATTAAGTATTTTCAAAACAGACTCACTAATTTCAATCCCCGGCACTGAATTCATCTACTCCTCTTTTGGATATATTCTTTTAGGGACACTGATAGAAAATGTTACCAACGAAGCATACTTAGATTACATGACAAATAATATTTGGAAACCATTAAGCATGAATTTTACCTATGGAGATGTTTATGACAGCACTTTCACAAATAAAAGCAAATTTTACTTTCTCAGTGGAAAAGAAGCATTTCCTTATGACTTAAGTTATTCATATTCTACAGGTGGTTTAATTTCTACAACAGATGATTTGGTTAGGTTCGGACTTGCTTTAACAAGGAACATGATTATAAGTGAAAATTCAAAAAATGAAATATTCACAACTCAAACAACAAGTAACAATTTTAATACAGGTTATGGGTTGGGTTGGTATATATCAAAAGACAACCAGGGTAATCAAATATGGTATCATACAGGAGAACTTCCTTCATCAGGTTCAATTATTTTAATTTGCCCAAAGAATAACATTGTTGTATCTCTTCTTGCGAACTCTCCGGTTGTTTCAGATTCTGACAATAAATTTTTAATGGATATTTTAAAGATATTAGATATCATTAATCATCAATAATATATTTTTATTGATTTGAACAAAACCACGATTAAGGCACAATTATTGCAGGAATAAAATACATAAAACTAATAATTACACTAATAATGAAACAGTTCTTCATTTCAATATTATTCTTATCAATTTTAGTTTCTTCTTGCAGTAAAGATGATAATTCTATCTATGCTGAATACGAATTCATAAATGAATATACTGCAACCATTACAGTAGGTGGTGTAGTGGGAATCGAAGACAGAACTTTTATAATTGGAGAAATTTATAAGGGAACAGTATTAGATTCTGAAACGATAAAAATTAAAATTGCTGAATCTTCTGAAATGAATAAGAATTGTCCAAATAGCTGGTGCTATCAGGAATACGTGAATGTCCCTAAGGAATACCTCAAGCTTGTTGATTGATTTTAATAACTAATATATATCAACCAGTACTAGATACTAATTATAACATTTGGCACTTTTTAGTTTAACACTTTAAGGTAAACAGGTAAAATCATTCTTTACAATTTTCATTCTAATGGTAATTTAATTGTAATCGGAGGCTTCAAATTAGGCTAGCTATATGGAATGTATCAATTTACCTTTGGTAAAGACTTCTTGAGCTGGAAAAATGATTGGAAAATACGCCTAGTTATAATCTAAAATGGGTCTATTCATATGAAGATGGATTAATGTCTTTAAGTAATTCGTATGTGGACGGACCAAATTTAAAAATTAGAAGAGAGTAATTCCTGATAGTCAATTAATATGATTTCAAATCAAGAGAATACTTCCGCAACTAGTGCTCATTAAATTTTTCTGCTTGTTATAATATTACTTTCCTAAATTGTTATTCACCAATAAATATCAACAACTACTTCTACCCCATCTTTTTTAAGAGCTAAAGATTAAGTAAATTAAATAACTCATAAACAAGCAATTGCTTTACTAAACAGACCCCTGTTATTTTACCACCAAACCTATACAATGATGAAATCATTTCAAATTTTATTCCTACTACTTCCATTTATACTTAGTGCTCAAGACGGAATTAAACCTATCATTGATGTTCATGTTCATGGTTATACTGATCGTACCTATCGTTCGATATACGGAGCTCCTTCTACTTATGAAGAATTTAAAGCGGAAATGAAAAAACAGTTTCAAAAATTCAATATTGTTTATGCTATGAAAAGTGGTGGTTCCTATGATTCGGATATGGAGGAAATAATGCTTCAAGGATATGAATCAAATAACTATCCAAAATTTGACACAATAGAATTTAAAAATTTAATTGAGGAAGGAAAGATCCAGGTTTGGGGTGAGTTTCTACCAATGTTTAATGGCATGACGATAGCAGATCCGGGTTTTGCTCCCTACTTAAAAATTTGTGAGAGAGAAGGAATACCAATTGCATTGCATACTGGTTCTGGCCCTCCGGGCATTTCCTATAGATATACGAAAATACGTCTGACTCTGGGAGATCCTCTTCTTATTGAAGAGGTTTTAATAAATTATCCAAAATTAAAAATCTACCTGATGCACTCTGGAGGATTATTTTACGACCACGCCCTAGCTATAATGGAATTGTACCCTCAAGTTTATTGTGGTCTTGGGGCAATTTTATGGATAGAAAATAGCCCTACCGCTCTTTATGCTGAAGAATTTCTTTCAAAAGCTAAAAAAGCAAACATGATCGACAGAATCATGTTCGGGTCTGATGGTATGTACTGGCCCAATAAAATTGAGGAGAGTATAAAAAGACTTGATAGTTTTGAATTCCTAACAGAAGAAGACAAACGCAAAATATTCTATGAAAATGCTGTGAAGTTTTTTGAACTGGATGACATACTGGAATAGCATTAGTAAAATATATATTTAACCCTCTTATCAATGATGAAAGATCATTGCTTTGAAAATGAAAATTAGATGGCTTCTTTTGCTCGCAATTATTTGCATACCCGGATGCGTCAGGCATGAAAAAGGAATTCCTAACTCAGCAATAACGAATAAACCTGATTGGATTTACCATGTCGATAGTCTGATTATGCCATTTTGGATGACTAAGGATGCCTTGGGAAACCCTTCAGGAAACTTTCCAGTATATAGATATCCCGACGGCACTCCGGTAAATCCTTCAAAACTTGATTCCTTAAAACTTCCCAATGAGTATCAACAATATTATATGGCTAATTCAGATAGTCTCAGGCGAGATTTCATCAGGGTAAAATCTAGACAAATATATGGTTACTGTGTTGCTTACCATATTACTGGAAATGAAGAATACCTGATTAATGCTAAAAATGGCCTTGATTACCTTATAAAAAAGGGAGTATTTTCAGATAAGAGTGTTGTTTCCTTTTGGGATAAAAATAAAAACCCACAACCAAATATCCTTCAGCGAAACACACAAGATTTAGCATATGGACTATTAGGTCCTTCGATTTATTACTACTTAACAAGAGACCCTGAAATCCTTAAAATCATAATTGATGTAAACAGAGCCGTATGGAAGTCATATTATGAACAATCAAACCTCTACGAAAACACCAAATTATTTAACTGGGTTGCAGAAAATTTTGAAGGAGACAGTACCCACCATAAAATCCTAATTGCACCGCTTGATCAATTGAATGCCTATACACTATTAACTGCTCAAATTGTACCAGATAGCCTTTCAGAAGAACTTAAAACCAAAGTAAAAATATTAGCTAAATCAATAAAAAATAATTTTTACAGTAATGAACACAACATGTTTTGGAGTAGTCTAAACAACAAAACAATTGGTGGTAATACAGACTTTGCTCACAGCATTAAAACATTTTGGATGTTGTACATCAGTGCTCAATTACTTAATGATCAAGAAATGCATGAGTTTGCAAAAAAGGGGGCAGAAAAGCTTTTGCAAACAGCATATTTACCAGACGAAAATAGGTGGGCCTCAAATTATCTTAATGCCAAACATGATTTAGACAAATCCATAATGACCTGGCACCAGGCGGAACTCGATCAAATGGCTGCCACACTTAGTTTTAGTGATACATCATTTTATTCAAAATACTTAATCAAAACATATCCATTTTTCGAAAAAAAGCTTGTTGATCCTATAAATAAAGGTACTTTTTGGGGTCGAACCGCTAAAGGAGAGATCATAGAAGTTGGATTTCGATCCGGCTGGCACATGGCTAATTTTCATGATATGGAACATGCCTTGATTGGTTATTTAAGCTCTTCAAATTATTATGGTGATCCGACTAATCTATACTTTGCCTTTTTAAATTCAATATCACCTGATTCAACAATAATTAAACCTTACTATTACCAAGGTACTATAAAAGAAATTTCAATATCTCCATTTAATAATTATAGTCTTTCGGAATTAACTAAAACAAGAATTACTTTTACAGATGTTCATTAACTCCTTTTTAATTTGAAATATATCATAGAACCTATCGAAAAATCTGATTACAAGAATGTTGTAGATGTATGGGAAGCTTCAGTAAGAGCAACTCACGATTTTTTATTAGAAGAAGACATTCTTTATTTTAAACCATTAATTTTAAGTACATATTTAGATGCAGTTATTTTAAAATGTCTTCGTAACGAAAAAAGAGATATCATTGGCTTTTCGGGAGTTGCAGATAGTAAATTAGAGATGCTTTTTATAGATCCTTATTTTAGAGGAAAAGGTATTGGAAAAGCGTTATTACAATATGGTGTAAATCACCAAAAAGTCAATTCTGTAGATGTAAACGAACAAAATGTGGAAGCAGTAGACTTTTATAAACACTTTGGTTTTGAAGTAATTAGCAGATCAGAAACAGACCCTTCAGGAAAACCATACCCGATTTTGCATATGGCTTTATTATAATTTGAGGATTAAAATTCCTTACAACTAATTGATATTTATAAGGTTACCAAATAAACATCGTATGATACAGATAAAACAATAAATCATCCGATTGTAAATCTTTTTGAAATTCGTATTAGATTATTTAATAACTTATCAAACTACTAAAGACAATCTTAAATATCATTACAATAAATCACTATGAAACGCTACCTGATCCTTATTTTATTCACTTCAAATATTTTAGCTCAGCAAACCACATTTAATTATGAGGTGGATCTAACAAATAAAAATGATGCCTTTAATGTAAAATTGACTGTACATTCACTTTCTTCAAAAGACGATATTTACAGCTTCGTATCATATGCTCCCGGAGTTCATCAACCACTTGATTTTGGACGTTTTGTTAAGTCATTTAGGGTATATGATAAAGAGGGAAATGAATTAATTACAAACAAAATTTCTATTAATGACTTTCGAATAATCGAACCTGAAAAAGTTCATCAAATTATATATGAGATTGACGACTCATTTGATATGAGCACGACTTATCATCCTATCTACCCAATGAGCGGCACCGGAATTACGGATAATTACACTATAATTAACCCTCATGGCGTTTTTGGATATTTCAAAAATCTAAAAAATGAACCTATAAAGTTAAAACTGTTATTGGATGATGATTTACAAATTGGAACAGCCCTCAATATAGATGATGAAGGAAATTATGATGTCGAATCATTCTACCACTTGACTGACTCTCCTATTTTGATAGGTAAAAGCTTATCATACTCTTCTACAATGGTAGATAAAATAAAGGTTGAAGTCTATGTTTATTCTCCTTCAGGTGGAATCACAGCAGATATGGTATTAGATCAGGCATCTGAAATCCTGGATGCCGCAAAGCAATTTATTGGTTATTCTCCTGTAGAAAGATATACATTCCTAATGTATTTTGCTTCCCATGAAGACATGGGTAAAATGCCAGTATTTCAAAGTACCGGTGCACTGGAGCATTCATTGAGTTCAACTTATGCTTTACCGGATATGCCTCAGTATTTGCCCTACTTGAAAAATATTATCGCTCACGAATACATGCATATTCTAAGTCCATTACACTTACATAGTAATGTATTAGCCAATTTTGATTACTCAAAGCCCTTATCTGAAGACAAACATGTCTGGCTTTATGAGGGAGTAACAGAATGGGTTTCATATTATATGCAGGTTTATGCTGGAAATCAAAGTCCACAGAATTATCTGAATTATTTATCCGAAAAGGTTACGAACAGTGAAAATTATAGTTCAGAATACAGCCTTATCCGTATAAGTAGTGATTGGTCTACTGATGAGGGAAATAAGCAATATGGTAATATCTACCAGCTGGGACCACTAACGGCCGCTATGCTTGACTTTAAGCTTTTGGAGCTATCAAATGGTGAAAAAGGGCTTAGAAACGTATATCTAGACCTAATCAAGAAATATGGTAAGGATAATCCTTTCGATAATGAACTTTTCTTTGATAATCTGTTAGCAATAACTTATCCTGAAATATCTGATTTTATTGAAAGGCATATCAAAAAAAATACACCTTTCGATTTTGAAAACGATCTTGCTCCTTTTGGAATCAAATATTACAAAAAGAAATTAAATGAAGAGGGAAAACCAACAATTGGGCTTAACATTAGACCCAATAAAAATAACCAACCAACGGTATTTTCTACTTCAGAAGACTATAAAGGCACAAAAGTACAAGTAGGTGATATCATTACACATATCAATGGGACAGAACTGTCTGAAGACACATACCATAGTTTGATGGAAAGTTTTTCTAACATGAAAATTGGCGGAACCTATCAGTTGGATATTATTAGAAATGGGGAAAATTTAAAAATCACCGAAGAGCTTTATCCTAAATACGATTATCATGTTTTTGAGTTTGATGATAATGCATCAAAAGATGTAATAACATTAAGAAAAAAAGCTATTCCAAATTTGGGGATTTAATGTAAAATTTTAAATACTGTTTAACAATAATAGAGCCTTTTATATTAAATAAAATTATACTCCATAGGTTAAAAGCTATACTTATGTCATTTAATTAAATGACATAAGTCTTTGATTTTAGACAAACTAACCCTACTTTAATTACAAATAAATACTTTAATAATTACCTTGAAAGGTATTAGAAGTGTAATCCCATACATTCTCAAAAAAGGATGATCATTAACTCTGTTAAATATGAAATTAACCACATTACTAAAGGTTTCGCTATACACAGCACTGTTTTTTTTATGTCTAACAATAAAAGCCCAAAGTTCAGACTCTATTGTTTTAAAGGGCTCTATAATTGATAAAGAAGGCAATCCGATTCCTGCAGCCCTTATTTTACAAAGCGGCACTTCAAATGGCACCATCACAAATGAAAATGGTCGTTTTGAACTACAAATACCAAAAGGATCCGATTTAACCATTTCTGCTACCGGTATGAAAAACATTGATATTGAAAATATTAACTTTAGTAATGTTATTATCAATTTATCTGACAACTCAATAGAATTCTGTTGTACAAATCATACGACATCCCATTGTGCAGTTACAATGAAAGAATTGGAAAAACTTTCTGAAAAGCACAATTGCACATTTAAATAAATAATCATGCTTAGAGTCTTTATTAGTTCTATTATATTCATAATCGCACTATATACTGGAACCGGTGGATATTTAATCCTTCAGAATGAACAACTATATGAGCATGCACAAACTTTGGAAAAGAAGGTAGTTAGATATGGAAAGGTTTGTTTTGATAATAAAGAAGTGATGAAGGCTGCATTAGAACAGGATAAAATAGCTATGGTTTACCCTTATGCATTAAAAATACCCTCATTTCTAAGTTTCTTGTTAACTGCTATCTCATTCGGAATAATAGGTGCTTATGGAAATATTATTAATGATACCATTAAACATAAAAGGCAATTCAAAGACACTCAAAACCTATTGCTTGTCCCTGTTCAAGGAGGTATTATCGGAATAATCATTCTTGGTATTTCATATACAATACCAGTAATTTTGACAAATGAAAACGTTAGTTTAAAACCAATTACTGTTGTTTTTCTGTGTCTATTTGGTGGAATATTTTACCTGAAATTCTATGATTGGATTATTAGTAAAATAAATAAAGTTTTATTCCCGGATTAAGGTAAATACATGCACCCGATATTGTTTCTTACATTTAAATTCAAGATATAAACCTTTTATCTATCAGATAAAAAATAATCAACCAAAACCAATGTATAAAGCATTATCAATATTCCTATTTTGTTTTATTTTTATTCTTTCCTCATGTAATCAAATTGAAAAGAAAGATTTTAACTCTGTTGATTCGTTGGCAATTTTTGATTCATTGACAATTGAACTCGACTCCATTCAGAGAAATGGAAAGATAAATGGATTTGCAGTTGCAATGGTAAATCAAAATGGAGTATTATATTCAAAGGGATTTGGAACTTCAAACAGTGAAACCAATGAAAAATATACAAGCAAAACCGTTCAGCATATTGCATCTGTTTCTAAAACCCTAATTGGAATAGCATTAATGAAAGCAAAAGAGTTGGAAAAGCTAGATCTTGATGATCCAATTAACAAATACTTATCGTTTAATGTCTTCAACCCGAAATATCCCAATGAAATTATTACAATTAGGCAACTGGCTACACATACTTCAGGAATAAACGATACCGACGAGTATATGAACAGGGCATGGATAGTTTCAGAAAATCAAGACCTTAGTAATATTTCTACTGATTACCCATATCAAAAACTCAATCTGGCAGAAAATGACATGCCAATGGAAGAATATTTAAAGGAATATTTAGTACCAGACGGAGAATATTATCTACCAGAGAATTATATTGATTTCAAACCTGGTCAACGTTATAATTATTCTAACATTGGGGCTACATTATGTGCTTTAATAATAGAAAAAGCCACCGATCAGTCATTTGATTCATTTACAAGGATTCATATTCTTGGTCCATTAAATATGAATGATTCAGGATGGTCATTGGACAGTATTGACATTACGAATCATTCCAGGTTATACAGAAATGACAATAGTTTATTACCATATTATAAAGCAATCACCTATCCTGATGGTATGCTGATTTCTTCCAGTGATGATATGGCAAAATATCTGGTAGAATTAATAAAAGGGTACTCAGGTAATGGCACACTTTTAAATCCTGAAAGCTATAAAGAACTTTTTACAGAACAACTTAATGAGAGCCATTTTGAAAGTCGGGATCCGAATCATCCATATAATGGAGATTATAGCCCTGCCATTTTTATTGGTCATAGTGCACCTGGCTATATCGGGCATTCTGGTGGTGATGCCGGAGTAGCAACCTGGATGTATTTTAATAAAGAGGAAAAAACCGGAAGGTATATTGTCATCAATTGTGATATGGGTAATGACAACAGATCAAGAGAGCTGGAGTATTATGCTATCTGGGATACAATGAATAAATACTTCAAATAATGTGTTATGATTTACTTTAAAAATCAATATAAAATTGTTTAAGGTGAGGATCAAAAAAAAGATCATTATCCTCTAGCATATTTATTCAAAAGAATAGTCTATTTTTGACTTTAAATTAAGTGGTGTTTTAAGCTGTAGTAAGCCATTTCACCAATTAAGTTTACGATTTTAGCAATTCAGTTAGTCTGAAAGTAAAATTTATCCTGAGAATTAAAACCGGATAAAAAACATTAACATAAAACTATAGGAAAGCTTAGTCAAACAATTTTTGGTTCATAATTACAATATGAATGTTTAAGAAAGTTTACCTTGAAATTTCAAACATCTGCAATGTGCAGTGTTCCTTTTGTCCTGTGGTCGAAAAGGATAAAAAGATAATGAATCTGGTTGAGTTTGAAGATATACTAAAACAGGTAGCTCCACTCGCAGAAACGATATGTTTACATCTTCTTGGTGAACCACTTGCTCATCCAAAGTTTACCGATATTATTAAAATTTGTGAGCAATATAATACTCAAGTAGATCTTACCACCAATGGGATTTTAATTAAAAGGTATAAAGAACTTTTAGCTAATTCGAAATCAATCCGACAGATTAATTTTTCGTTACAGGCATTTAAAGACAATTTTCCAGAACGAGATATTGATCCTTACCTGCTACCAATATTTGATTTTGTTAAATATGCTAATGAAACCAGACCAGAACTCTTCATCAACTTCAGACTCTGGAATCAGGAAAGCAATGCTTCAAATAATGAGGATATTTTTTCTAAAATTGAATCATATTTTGAAATCTCAATAAATAGAAACATTGAGTTAGGCCTTATCAAATCCAAAAAGGTATGGAATAAATTATATCTAAATTTTGATTCACGATTCGAATGGCCATCGTTTTCATTGCCAAATCAAGGAAATACCGGGCGTTGTCACGGTACAATTAGTCATATTGGTATTCATGCTGATGGCAGTGTTGTTCCTTGTTGTCTTGACAAAAATGCGGTTATAAACTTAGGAAACCTTCATAAAAACTCATTGACTGAGATAATAAATAGTGACCGGTTTAAAAATATGAGAGATGGATTTTTAAACGGAGTATTAGTTGAAGAACTATGTCATCACTGTAGTTTTATCAATCGCTTCAAAAAGTCAAAGAAACCTGAAAAAGCAGCATAGTTTAAATTTTAATTATTAAACAAAAGGTAGAGGAAAAATATCCTCTACCTTTTGTTTAAAATCCTTTTCTTAAATATTCAGATCATTAAATAACTTCAGTAATTCTTCGTCTGAAGGTCGTGGAGCATCGGCTTTAACAATATTCCCATCAGGACCTATCAGGATAAATCTTGGAATAGCTTCTACAACATATGCTTCCATAAAGTCAGATTGAAAACCATTATCAGCAAATAATTGAATGCCTCCCAAATTTTTATCCTTGACCATATTTTTCCAGGTTTCATAATCGTCTTTACTATCAACAGAAATACTAACAAAAGATATATTTTTATCAGCATATTGCTCTTGAAGTTTTGTTAATTCTGGAATCTCCTTGATACAAGGACCACACCAGGTTGCCCAGACATCTATATAAACATACTTACCTCTAAGGCTCTCTAATGTAGTTTTCCCTCCTTCATAATTCTCAAATTCGAAATTCGGTGATGGCCTATCCTCAGTAAGACTTTTAAAGCTATCATATTTTTCTTTATACTCCTTTAAATAATCTTCTCGGCTAGTATTTTCAAGGTATAGACTATAGGTCTTTTCTAAATACTCATTTGGTTTCAACATACCAAAAGCCATTGTATGCATAAACTCCTCTTTGACAATACCTTTTGGCATTGTATTAATTAATTCAATAAATCCTAAGTGATAATTATCATTATTACTTATCGTATAGTTATTTAACTCTGTAGCATAATGCTTTATTACCAGATCTCTGTAAATAGGGCTTGTTTTAAACGCTTTTTCATCTGTATAGTTAAAACTCTCATTTTCTGAATAAAAACCATCAGCCAACTCTAAACTATCTGATTGAGTGAACATCTTATAATATATAGGGTATGAAGAAAGATAATTGTGATATTCATATCCAATATTTGCTTCTTCGACTTTAACGAAGTCTTCTGACACACCTTCATAATTATTTACAAGATTAAGGCTATTTTCCTTTATACTCTCAACCTGATTTTTGAATTCATTCTCTGGCTGACTATAAAAAACAGCATATTCATAAGTAGGCTTTGATACTGTTTTAACTTTTTCGGCCAGATAATTATTTTCCTCTGCTCCTTTCCCGGTAAATGTTAGTGAGTCATCAAAAGCTTCATAATCTGTTTGAAGGTTTATATCAGCACCATTAGATAAATACAATAATGCCTTCTCTTCATCTATTTTAAGATCAAAGTACCCTTCATAATTGATCCGTAATGTATCATTAAAAGTACCATCATCTGCAACAGAAATTACCTTTCTGAAATCGTAACCTAAAATTAAGACCTTGTCAGATTCAGCATTTTCAATTTTCCCTGATAATAGAACGTAATCTACCTCCGAAGGCTTTTCGCATGCAATAGATAGAACCACCAGAAATAGTAGGAATAGCTTTTTCATTAATATTTATTGTTTTGGTTTATGAAATGTAAATATATAATAAATATGTATAATAATTTCAGGAATTTATCACATATTAATAAACCCTACTTACCACTACCACGAAGCTCTTTTAATTGATCAATTTAAATTTATATAAACAGTAATTACCTATACCAATATTTTCATAAGACTAACAATCAACAATATATATTTCATTGAAATTAGTTATATTCATAATATCTGATAAACTCCGGTAAAATGAAAAAACTAAACCAATATCTCATTTTAGTAATAATTCTCCTGTCCGCTTGCAATCATTCAAATGATAAACCTACCGAGAATAACACTATTAAAACAACAACTACCAATCGCTATCAACCTGTGGAATATGTAAAGATCAAACATCCTGAATGGAGCAAGAATGCTATCATTTACCAACTTAACACTCGACAATTTTCAAAAGAAGGTACATTTGCAGCAGCTGAAAAGGAGCTTTCAAGATTAAAAGAGCTTGGTGCTGATATTATCTGGCTCATGCCCATTCATGAGATTGGAGTTAAAAACAGAAAAGGCAGCCTGGGTAGTCCATATTCTGTAAAGGATTATTATAGTGTTAACCCGGAATTTGGCTCAGAAGATGATCTGAAAAGTTTTATTAAAACTGCCCACAATCTAGGCTTATATGTTATTCTTGACTGGGTGGCAAATCATACTGCCTGGGACAATGTATTAGTTAAGGAACATCCGGACTGGTATGATAAAGATTATAAAGGCGATTTCAGACCTACTCCATGGTGGGACTGGTCGGATATTATCGATCTGGATTTCTCAAACCCGGGAGTAAGAGAGTATATGACTGATGCGATGAAATACTGGGTATCAAAGTTTGATATTGATGGCTACCGCTGCGATGTTGCCGGTTTTGTTCCCGTAGACTTCTGGAATAATGTCAGAAAAGAGCTAGATACCATAAAGCCGGTTTTTATGTTAGCAGAGTGGGAATCAAGAGACTTGCATGCCGAAGCGTTCGATATGACATATGCATGGAGCTGGAATGAAACAGTTCATAAAATCTGTACAGGAAAAGCAGATGTTAACGGACTTTACATCTATTACTCATGGAACGAAAGTGCCTATCCAAAAAACTCAATGCGGATGACTTTTGTAAGTAATCATGATAAAAATGCCTGGGAAGGAACCATGTGGGAACAATTTGGTAATGGGCTCGAAGCTGCAATTGTATTATCCGTCGTTGGCGAAGGCATGCCACTTATTTACAATGGCCAGGAAGCAGGCAATAAAAAGCGACTTGAGTTTTTCGAGAAAGACCCTATCGAATGGAAGAAGCATCCCATTGGGGATCTTTATAAGAAGTTATTTGCACTAATGAAGAAAAATACAGCTTTATGGCATGCAAAATGGGGAGCTACTATGATTAAAGTACCTAATTCATCCGAAAGTGAAATTTTTAGTTTTGTTCGACAAAACGAAAAAGATAAAGTCTTCGCAGTTTTCAATTTTTCTGATAAGAAACAAAGTATATCTTTTAAAGAAACACTTCATCATGGAAACTACATTGATTTTTTTACAGAAGATGATGTTTCAATTAATGATAGCTATGAAGCAATATTAGAACCATGGTCTTATAAAGTATTTGTAAAACCTCAGTAAAGCATCAGATCCAGATACAAATTTGCAGAAACCGAATACAATAATTTTATATTTATTCCTTAACCTGTTTATAGACTTCTTGTGATAAACTAAATTCACTAAAATAATATACTATATATCAACCTTATGAAAATTCTCTTTAGAGAAATGACTGATAACGACTGGCCGGAAGTTGCCAGAATTTATCTGGAAGGAATTAAAACAGGTAATGCAACATTTGAAAAACAATGTCCCGATTGGGAAAAGTGGAATTCTAGCCATCGTCAGGATTGTAGATTTGTGGCAATAACAAATGGAAAAACTGTCGGTTGGGTTGCTCTTTCTAATGTCTCCGGAAGGTGTGTATATTCAGGAGTTTGTGAAGTGAGTGTTTATGTTGATAGCACTTATTTTGGTCAGGGAATTGGTGATTCACTAATGAAAAAAATGATAGAAGAGTCAGAAAAAAATAATATATGGACACTTCAGTCAGGTATTTTCATAGAAAACAAATCAAGTATCAGGTTGCATGAGAAAAATGGTTTCAGAATTGTTGGAACCAGGGAAAAAATAGGACAAAGGGAAAGTATTTGGAGAGATATTGTTTTGATGGAACGGAGGAGTAAAGTTTCGGGAATCAAATAATTAATATCTAATTTTTAGTATAAGTGGAATGAATCAAATCATGCATCATAAACATATTATAATTATCATCTTAATTTTGGTTTCTGCTAAAATCAATTGCCAATCATTATCTCCTGCAAAGACTTTCAATGGTCATTCAGAAATGATAATGAGTATTGAACAATCGCCTGATCAAAAGTATATTTTATCTGGTAGTGAAGATGACAAAGCTATCTTATGGGACACAGATGGTTCCAGAATTATTGAAATTAATGAACACCTGAGAAGTGTTAATGATGTTACCTTCTCTCCGGATGGTAAGCATTTTATTACGGCTGGCAGTGACCAGACATTTATTATATGGAGTATAAATGGCAAAAAAATCAAAACTGTTAATGCAGATGATATCTATGTCAAAACTGTTGAATACTCAAGTGACGGGAAATATATTTTGAGTGGTGGTGGTGATAATACAGCGAAATTATGGACATCTGAAGGTGAACTTATTAGAAAATTTATCGGTCATGAATGTACTATCTATCAAGCGTCTTTTTCTCCTGATGATGAAAGAATAATATTAGCTAGTTGTGATAAATCATTTTCGATATGGTCTGTAGAAGGAGATAAACTACAACATCAAGTTCATCACCAAAGTGGAGTGAGTGCAGCTAGCTATTCCCCGGACGGAAAATTCTATTTAACAGCAAGCTTTGACAAGACTGCAATTTTGTGGGATTTTAATTTAAATATAGTCACAGAATTCAAAGGACATACTGATGAAATAAGCCAGGCAGAATTCTCTCCTGACGGTAGAAGTATAATGACAGCGAGTGAAGATGGAACGGTGAAGTTATGGGACCTCGAAGGTAAACTAATCAGAACAATAGGTATTCCTAATACTATAGATTATAAAAGTGCCACTTTTTCAAGAGATGGAAAGTATCTAATTATTGGTTCAAACGAATGTAATATTGAATTCTGGACTTTATGAAAGTTCTTCAATACATTCGAATCATATTCAGCATATTTAAAATATTTCCTTAAAAAACGGATAAAATATTCTTCAGATAAATAATTACCTTTGGACTCTGTAAACATCAATATTTTCAAAGCATCAGACAAATGAGAATACTTATAGTTCATAAAAGTGTTATTCCTGTTACAATGTATGGCGGAACAGAGAGAGTGATCTGGTATCTTGGAAAAGAGCTTGTCAAACTCGGTCATGAAGTCACATTTCTTGTTAACAAAGGGTCTCATTGTGATTTTGCATCAGTAATTCATATAGACGAAAATAAACCGGTGGTTGATCAGGTGCCTGAAAATTTTGATGTAGCACATTTCAATTACTTTCCGGATAATCTTGAGAGAGTAAAAATCCCCTACCTTGCTACAATGCATGGCAATCTTAATGATTCTACAGAGCTGGATTATAATACTGTTTTTGTTTCAAAAAATCATGCACTAAGGTTTGGTTCTGAATCTTATGTTTATAATGGTCTAGACTGGGATGATTATCTAAAGCCAGATCTTAATATGAAGCGTGATCATTTTCATTTTCTGGGAAATGCTGCATGGAGAGTTAAAAATGTAAAGGGAGCAATAAATATCATAAACAGTCTTAAATCTGAGAAATTGGTTGTACTAGGTGGTACCCGGTTCAATTTTAAAATGGGAATGCGGTTTACTTTTTCGCCAAAAATCAAATTCAAAGGTATGGTTGGTGGTGAGGAAAAATTCAAACTATTAAACACCTCAAAAGGATTAATATTTCCTGTGAAATGGCATGAGCCTTTCGGTTTAGCTATAACAGAAAGTTTGTTTTATGGTTGTCCGATTTTTGGTACTCCATATGGTTCACTTCCAGAACTGGTCAAACCCGAAGTTGGTTTTTTATCAAATAATAGTAAAGAATTGGCAGAAGCTGTGTCAAATGCAGATCGATTCTCAGCAGAAGTTTGCCATAATTATGCTGTTGAAGAATTCAATAGTCAAAAAATGGCTTCAAGGTATGTCGAAAAATACCAAAAAGTCATTACCGGGGAAAAGCTAAATACTAAAAAGCCAAAAATCCAAAACATACAAAAAGAAAAATTTCTTGATTGGAGTTAACCTTTTAAATAGTTCCCAATGCCATAAGATCCCTTTATTAATTCTTATTAAATTAAGGAATAAAATATTATAATGGATCGCAGGAAATTTTCAAATGAACTTATAAAATCACTGGTAAGCTTTGCCCTCCTCGATTCTGTGTATTCATATCAGGCGGTTGGTAAAAGCATCAAACTTATATTTAATCATTGGGTAGTCAGCCTTAATGAATATTGTATTGACCTGAAAACAGGA
Organism: Marinigracilibium pacificum; assembly: GCF_012926615.1. Classification (GTDB taxonomy): domain Bacteria; phylum Bacteroidota; class Bacteroidia; order Cytophagales; family Cyclobacteriaceae; genus Mangrovivirga; species Mangrovivirga pacifica. The sequence goes on from NZ_JABBNU010000003.1 coordinate 64,996, forward strand.
AGCTTAACTCCTGCTCAATGGCAAACTAAAGTAGAGGGTTTGTTTAACCAAATAGATCTGACAGAATTAATTAAATTTATTGATCTCAAAAACCTTACAAAAGGATTTAACTATCCGGATTTGGGTGTTAATACCAAAAAAGTAACCTTTCCAACAATTAGTGGCATTCCTGAAAAAATAGTTTTCATTAAAAAGGTCTTTGGAATGAAAAAAGACAGAGCCATTATACCACATGGACATAGTAATATGGTTTCGGCACACCTTATATTGAATGGAGAAATGCATTTACGACACTATGAAAAAATTGAAAGTGATCAAGACCATTTGATAATAAAACCAACAATTGACAGAATTGCATTACCAGGAGATAGTTCTTCAATTTCTGATGAAAAAAATAATATCCATTGGTTCATTGCCAATTCACCAACTGCATTTACATTTGACATTATCCTCCTTGATTTGAATAACAAACCATACGATATCCACAATATTGACATCTATTTGAAGGAAGACCTCCACAATGGAACAATGAGAGTACCTATATTAGATGTTGATACTGCTCTCAAAAAATATGGCAAGCATCATCATTAATTATTAATTAATTGCCCTACCTTGAATACCCAGCTATAATTAAACTTCTGTAAATCTGACAATTACAACAATATCCTTTGACCATCATTTTTATTGGATTAACTTATAAATAGCTTTATCCCAATTAAGTTTCCCGACCGGGGAATTACAAATTTATTATCTACTACCTTACCAACCGTTACTACCATGAACACCACACTCGAAACACCTGTGCCCTCAACTTCAGGCAACAGAATTCAGTCCTTAGATATAATGCGTGGATGCGTATTATTAGGAATTTTAATTATGAATATTAATGGAATGGGGCTCGCAGGAGCCTACGGAAATCCTACAGTTGCAGGTGGAGCAGAAGGAGTAGATTTATATACCTGGATTACTGCAAATATGTTTTTTGAAGGCACCATGAGAGCTTTATTCTCTTTGTTATTTGGTGTTGGAATGTTCATTTTTATGGACAGACTTGAAAAAAAAGGCGTCGGATTAATAGCCGCAAACATTTATTTCCGTAGGATTATCTGGCTATTGATTTTTGGACTTATCCATGCGTATATACTCCTATGGGAAGGTGAAATCTTATATAATTATGCCATAATGGGCTTTTTGGTATATTCCTTCAGAAAATTAGCCCCAAAAAAACTTATCATCGGTGCCCTGATTCTTTTTCTAGGAGGTGCTTTTTGGAATTTTCAGGATTATCAAGATAAAGTTGAATTCATGGAAAGTGTCAATACTGCCATTGAATATAAAGAGTCAGGTAAAGAACTTACCCGGCAGATGGTCAATAATCTCCATGATTGGGAGAATATGCAATATAGAAAAACAACAGAATGGGTAGAAAAAGCCAATGAAGATATGCGTCAGGGGTATTTCCATGTTATGGCATTTCTTGCACCATTTATAACTGAATCAAATTCTAAATTTGCTTATCGGTATGATCTATGGGATGTTTTAAGTATGATGTTTTTAGGAATTGCCTTATATAAGCTTCATTTTCTATCCGGGGAAAAACCATGGAACATCTATTTTATTATGATACTGGTAGGTTACAGCATAGGTCTAACGGTAAATTACTATGAAACGAATCTTATAATCGAAAATGACTATGCTATGACTGCCTACTATAAGTCATATATTACCTATGATCTAGGAAGACTATTTATATCAATTGGCCATATAGGAACTATCATGGTATTTTGTAAATCATCTATCCTTCCCTGGCTTAAACATTCATTAGCTTCTGTTGGTAGAATGGCACTAACAAATTACGTCATGCATTCTGTTTTTGCTTTATTCATTTTTACAGGAACCGGATTTGCTATGTTCGGTAAATTCCAGAGACATGAATTGATGTATATAGTATTTTCTATATGGATATTTCAATTAATAGTCAGTCCAATTTGGTTAAAATACTATTATTATGGTCCATTAGAATGGATTTGGAGGATGCTGAGTTATCGCAAGAAATTTCCAATCAAAAAGATTGAGCAATAAGTAGTTCAATTTTGAATTGCTAATACATATTCTTAACTTATTAATATCCACACTATCTAATATTTCAATACTCACCTCTCAAAGTATAGAGAGAATTATTAACAGCTATCTATCATGAAAACTAAACGTTCAAAATTACCAATATTATTAACACTATTTATCTTTATGATGTCATCAAGCATCGCACTTGGACAATATGATGATACACAATTAAAAGAACCAAACGATTCACACTCCCCAAATATTAAATTACAGCACGTAACACGAGTTGTAAGTGACTTTAGCAAAAGCAGGTATTTCTATTTAGAAGTGCTTGGACTCCAGGAAATCCCAACTGACTGGTTACCTGATAATCAAATGTTCATCTCTCTAGGTGGCAATCTGGAACTTCATATGGGTGAAGTTGAGGGTATTGAAGTAAAACCTAATAATTTTAATCATTTTGCTATTTCAGTCCCCAATCTTGATGAATATCTGGGTTCAATTATCAGTAAAGGTGAAATATATGGATCCTTAGGCAAGGGGGATGACAAACATATAAGTACCAGACCAGATAAGGTCAGACAAACCTTTATAAAAGACCCTGATGGTTATTGGGTAGAGATAAATGATATGTACGAATAGTCATGAAAAGTAAATTTATACTCCTTATTCTGATATTATCTAGTACAGGATTAATAGCCCAGAATAAAAATGAAGAAGTAAAAAATACTATTTATTCAATGATCAACGAGTTAAATAATCTACAATTAGATGACTTTACCTCCTATTTCACTGATGATGCAATAGTATTTTTCCCAAGACCGCCACTACAGGCAAAGAAAGTAATAGGCAGAGAGAATATTAAAAATGAGTTCTCCAAATTCTTTGCATCAGTTAAAAGCAGTAATCCAGATGCCTCTCCCCCCTATTTAAATATTATACCTTTAGATTTTGAAGTGAGAACTAATGGGAATATGGCATTTGCTACATTTCATATCGATATGAATAATGAACTGCATAGAAGAACAGTGATTCTTGAAAAGATTGGCAAAAAATGGAAAGTAGCTCATCTGCATGCATCATTTCACCTAATGGAATAAGACATATAAAAAGGACCCGGATGACTCAAATTCCGGGTCCTTAATGTAATATAACAATCAATTCTAATTTACTTTTTCATTTGTCAATGTAAATTCTACCCTTCTATTAATAGACCTGCTTTTAACATCAACATTATCTATCAGTGGTTTCACTTCACCGTATCCGGTATATTTAATTCTTGTTTCACTGATCCCATTTTCAATTAGGAAATCTGCCACCGCCTTAGCTCTTTTAATGGATAGTTTTTCATTATATGATTCAGAGCCTACATCATCAGTATGTCCTTCTATTACTACATTTAGTGAAGGATCATTTTCCATTATTTTAACTAATTCAAACAAAGTTGACTTATCTTCATCTTGTAAATTTGATTTGTCTGTTTCAAAATTAAAGTTGAAGTACATCTTTTCATCCACAGTGATATTTTCAAAATCACCAGCCTTAGCCTTTCCTTCATTTGGATCAATTATCTTGGAAAGATCAGTTTCATCAATTCCTGTAAATACTTCCATATTTTCTAATGGAGTCAAATCATTAATACTTTCTTCAGTTCCTAAAACATTAGAATCATCTATACCTGATTTATTTTTACTTAATCTCTTCTTTTCACCTTGATTAGATGCTCGTTTCTTTCTTTTTGATTTCCGCTTTTTATTTTTCTTTCTTTTATAACGAGACTTAACTTCAATACCATATTGCAGACCTAACTCAAATGCTCCCCTATTTGCCAATCGATTATTTATTGGGATATCAAAACTAATTCCAGCCGAAAGTGGACCATTATTCCACTGTACTCCCAATAAAGCTCCTTGATTAGATAAATATTTAGAGTGAAGTTCAAGTGTTTGATCTTGCAAATGACTGAAATACCTGTCAAGTTTATATCGAGTCACCATCCCAATATTTAGTATTCCGGTTGCTGCAGAATAGGAATACAAAACTTCGGGATAAAAACTAAAATAATAATTAGAATAAATTTGCAAACCAGCCTCAGCAATAAGAGAAATTGGCACTGGAGATCTTTTACCTGTGAAGCTTTCATTTGGTTTATTTAAATCTAAAATCGAAAGCCCTGCATGAACTAATCGTTCTTTCTTCTTATTGGTTGAAACATAATACACACCACTTGAAACTGAAACGTACTCGTTTTTCAACCCACCTAACTCTTCTCCAGAATAAATACCAGGATCAAAACCAGAACCGGGCACATATTGATTCCCTGTCAATAGGTTATCCATATTAACCTTCATCATGGTATAATTTAACCTGGTACCCCAGCTTAACACTTTATATTTCCCAACACTAAAATTAAAAGCATAACTACCTCCAAAAGTAATCTTCTCAAGCATACCATTTCCACCCGTTTTATCTTGACCTAAAGTAATACCAATGGCAGACCACCTATCTCCTCTATTTGGTTTTATAAAAGGATATTTAGCAGACATTAAAAAGTTAGTAAGCTTAATACCTGGTTGGCTTCTTTGATTTCTATAAATCAATCCTGCAGTGGCATAGTCATCTAAAGATATTGTTGCAGGATTGACCTGCTGATAACCGTAATCATACAGAGAATATTGATATTGCTGCCCTGAAATAAACAGCAGATTCAATGGTAATACTAATATGATCAATAAAATCCTCATCTGATTAAATGTATAGTTCCGGTTTCCTTACCATTAAGAAGAATAGGGTCATTATTAATATAGCTACCCGATACTCGCCAAAAATATATTCCACTTGGTTGTTCCTTGCCTTTCCAACTTCCATCCCATCCTGCACTGGTTATATATGAAGGATTATTTGTTTCATATACAATGCTACCTGTGCGATTATAGATAGTAAACTGAAAATCTTTAATCCCTTCAAGATCAAATATTTTTAACCTTTCATTCTGCCCATCTCCATTTGGTGAAAATAGTTCCGGGATATGAGCAGAGGTAAGAATAAAAACCATTACTTGAGCAGTATCCGCACAGCCAATACTATCTTTTCCTGTCACAGTATAAAGAATAGATTCATCGGGAGAAGTAATAGGCGAAGCAACATTAGGATTACTTAACCATGTTGGTGGTTCCCACATATAAGTTAATGCACCAGTTGCTCTCAACTGCCTTCGTTCACCCCGGCTAATTTGAATATACCTCTCATCCACATTTACTTCCGGAATACTTGGAATCACATTCATTGAATCTAGAAACTTACAACCATTTTCATCAACAACTGTGACAAAAACAGTATCCAGCCCTTCAACAATATAAGACTCCGGATTTTGATGGCCTATGTAACCTTTTAGGAATGAATCCCATCTCAAGGTATCAATGTTATCTAAATTTACGCTCAACATAATTTCTTCATCAAGACAGGCGTAAACATCCGGTTCAAGAAGGTCTAGCAATTCCAGGTTTACTTCTTTGAAATCAAAATTGTTTTCATAGAGTAATTCGGCGTAACCAGAAGGAGGATAAACAGTGTTAAAACTGTAAACATTTTCATCTGGCGGCGGAAATATGAGAGGAATACTTCCTTCTCCGGTATCATTGAATACTACATGTAATTCATCACTATTTATATTTCTGGTGATTTTTAAATTAAATGTTGCACTATCAAATCCATAAACAATATCAGGTAACTCTAAAGTTTGAATCAACTTTGCATCAGCATCCTTGGTAGGGTTTCCTGTGTAAAATGATACTGGAGTTCCAATATTAACTGTGTCATATCCTTCATTATATACTTTTAATTGAACCTCCATACTATCAGTATCCAGACACTTGATTTCTTCTATAACAGGAATTCCATCTATTGTAGGATCAACTACAGGTAAAACAAAGGGACCCAGTTCATCGACACAACTTTCACCAAATGCTTTTAGAGATATTTGATAATTTCCAGGTTCTTCAAAAAGGTAAATCAGAATCGAAGTTATATCTGTTTTAAAGACTGGTAAATTAGGCTCTCCGTTTATACTTGTATGCTTTACTGTCCATTCAAATCCTTTAATTGCACCCAAAGAGTTATTATTGAATGTAACGGGCTCGGTAAACCTCGAAATTGGCAATTTTGATGCTATATATCTAATATTTGGCCAAAAACGGGCATCAACCTGACATATTGCCCGGATAATTGCAGAGTGTGAAGAAAAACAGGTCTCTTCATCATTCCATGCCTTTAGGTAAACCCTATATTTGCCTACCTGATCAAACTTATAACTAAAAATACTATCAGTTGACAATGGTAGTCCCTCTGGAGTATACCCCAATTCCATTGCAGTCGAATAAGTTGGCTCATCATCTCCAAGAAATTCTACATACCATTCGAGATTGGAAAAGTCATCTCCCAGAGATGTAAATTCAACAGAATCACCTGATAAAGGCATCCAGGGATCATGATCAAATCTAACATATTCAAAAGAATCACATGGCCTATTACAAGTAATCGGATTACCATCACTCTCCATAAAAAGGCTTGTTCTATAGTTTTCAAGAACAAAATGCATTCTTTCGCTTTGTCCGGCAGTAAAATCTGTACCACAACTAGAATAATCCATGAAATTAGAAGTCATATCCGGAACATCCTGATAAAAATTCCCATTACTAAAATTTGAAAGGGTATCTGTGCTACAAGAATTTTCTTCACAGTCACCTAACACGGAATTATCTGGTGGAGTATCACAAACCATATCTCCATCTACAAGACAATTATTATTAGTACATCCTCCGTCAAAAGTGTGTAATAAACCGAGGTAATGACCAACCTCATGAATCAAAACAGGTCCATCTATTATATCTACCACCACCCCGTCAGAATAATCAGACAAGCTAATTTCTTGTTGAGGTACTGTTGCAAATCCAGCTAATGGATACCTCTTCCACCAAGTTCTTCCTGAATAGAACCTTAAAGCTTCAGAATAAATTTCATTTACAATCCAAATATTTAAATAATGTCTGGGATCCCACTGTTGAATCGTTTTTAGCTTTGATGATTCTAAATCATAATCAAACCTGCTGTATCTAGAACGCCTTCTTGTAATTCCATTTGTATTAGAACCATCTGGAGCAGTTTTAGCTAAACAAAACCTTATATTTGTATCAACACCATTCTCCGTATAAAAATTTCCTGAATTAGCAAAACCATAGTTGAGCTCATTTATTAATTTCTCGATTTGTTCATCAGTTCTAATTGGATCGTTTTCAATTAAATGAACAACAACCGGAATTGTATAGACAACATCTTGGTTTCTCTGAATGGCATTTGATTGCTTCCATAGCTTAAAATCATTAGCAATTTTTTCCCTTTCTCTTCTTGTAAGCTCTATAGGAGAACAGGAGTTCATACTAACTTGTGACTTTAGCTCTCCTGAAATAATCAGGATAAGAAAACAATATAAAATTGATCTTAAATTCATGTTGATTTGATTGCAAATTTTGGCTATTACTTCTCTATAGTAAATGTAAATGGTATTCTTACTTCACTCTTAACTGGTTGACTATCCTTCATTGCAGGAATCCATTTTGGCATATTTTTTATTAAACGAATTGCTTCATCATCAAATACTTCACCCAAGGATTCCACCACGATAATATTCGATATAGTACTATCAGTATTAATAGAAAACTGAATTTTCACTAGCCCTTCAATACTATCCTTCAATGCCAAAGGAGGATAAACAAGGTTTTGGTCAAAATACCGTTTAAGTTCGTGATTTCCATATAAAGGCTTTGCATTGGTATACACTGATTCAGCCTTTTTATCCTCCTGCTTAGGAATACTTTTAATTGGCACTGTTTTTTGTGATTTTGGAGAATCAAAATCACTGCTCTTTACTCGTGTTGTAACCTTTTTAGAATTAAAGTTTAGTTTGTTTTCAGGTATTCCTTCACCTGATGAATCTAATTCTATATTTATTTTATCTTCAGTATTACTATAATGATTTTTTACAATTACAGTGTCTCTATTCCCTTCACTGCCTTCTAATAATTTTTCATTTAATGAATCAATCTCCATAAGTGGTCCTTTATTTAAATTTTCCGAAAGCTCCACTTCTGTTTTACTCCCAAAATATAAAACACCAGAAATTATCAAAGTTATAATCCCGATGATAATAGAAAATCTAATTGACAATCTCCTTGTTATGCTATTATCAAGCACATGATTACGATAATTGTCTACTACAGAATCAAAATCCATTTTTGATTCAATCTCCCGGTCAGAGATCTTATACTCTGTGTCTTTTATATCTATTTTAGATCTCATAACCGATAATATTTTTAAGTTTCTTAATAGCTCTGTACATTCTCATTTTTACCTTTCCCTCATCACACCCTAACACTTCTGCCATCTCCTTAAACTTTAATTCATCAAAAAACCTCAATTCAATTATCTGAAGATCCTTTGATTTTATTTTCTTCAATGCATTCTTAAGATCTTGCATTCTATCTGATGACTCAAGATTAAACTCTTCCTTTAAAATTGAGGTCATACTTTCATCAATGACCAGGTATTTCACTTTTCCAGTTTTCCTAAAATATTCAGCGCACTCATTTAGTGCTATCCGGTATAGCCAGAAATAAATTGACTTGCCTTTGTAATCAAATTTTTGAATTCCTTTTAGAGCTTTAAAAAACACATTTGATAATAATTCACCAGTGATATCAGGATCCCTTGTTTTATTAATTACCATTCTGAACAAAGGCTTATAATATTTCTTATAGATCGGTTCGAACTTTTGAGGGTTTTTCTTTGCCTCCTCAATTATCAATTCTTCCGATTGAGAATCTATAAGTTGATTAGAATATTTAATTAAGTCTTCGGTCAATTTTTAAATGCTTTTATTTTTATAAATGGAGAGAAGAGAAAAAAGTAACAAAAAATTAAAAATAATTCTCAATTGATAAATTTTAAAAAAATAAATCTAAGGACTAAAATTAATTTAGACAATTAATTTAATCATGTTTAAGTGAGCATCAGGGTTTGAAAATATCAAATAAAAAAGGTGATCCGAAGATCACCTTTATAGCACATACTATACCGACCTAATTGCCGGCTGAATTTATTTTAAATATCAAACCTATCCAGATTCATTACCTTATTCCAAGCGGCAACAAAATCTTTAACAAACTTATCTTGAGAATCCGAGCAAGCATAAACTTCAGCTATAGCTCTTAACTCTGAATTTGAACCGAATATCATATCTGCACGGGTACCTGACCATTTTATCTCTCCTGATTTTCGGTCACTTCCTGAAAATACTTTTTCTGCTTCCGAAGTAGCTTTCCAGGCTGTATTATTGTCTAACAGATTTACAAAGAAATCGTTAGTCAACGACTCTGGCTTATCAGTGAAAACACCATGCTTTGATCCATCATAATTGGCATTTAGCACTCTCATTCCACCAATAAGAACTGTCATTTCTGGTGCTGTCAGACTTAACAATTGTGCCTTATCAACCAACATTTCTTCAGCTGAAACCCCAATATTGTCTTTTATATAATTTCTGAAACCATCAGCTTTAGGCTCAAGAGCCTCAAATGCTTCAACATCTGTTTGTTCTGCTGAGGCATCCATTCTACCAGGTGTAAATGGTACTGATATATTTTTTCCAGCATTTTTAGCAGCTTTTTCAACACCGGCACATCCTGCAAGAACAATCAAATCTGCCAGTGAAACTCTTTTATCACTTGATTGTGCATCGTTATATTCCTTTTGAATGTCTTCAAGTGTAGCCAGAACTTTTGATAATTGACCTGGGTTATTCACTTCCCAGTTTTTTTGTGGTTCCAGTCTAATTCTAGCTCCATTTGCCCCTCCTCGTTTATCTGAATTTCTATATGTAGAGGCACTGGCCCATGCAGTAGATACTAACTCTGAGACAGACAATCCGGAATCTAAAACTTTCTCTTTAAGATAAGCCACATCTTTATCATCGATCAATTTATGATCAGCAGCAGGAATTGGATCCATCCAAATTAGCTCTTCATCAGGAACTTCAGATCCAAGATATCTAGTAATTGGTCCCATATCTCTATGCGTTAATTTATACCATGCCCTGGCAAAAGCATCTGCTAACTCCTCAGGATTTTCGTAGAAGTGTCTCGAAATTTTCTCATACTCAGGGTCAAACCTCAATGAAAGGTCAGTGGTAAGCATAAATGGTGCATGCATCTTACCTTTAATATGAGCATCAGGGACTGTTCCTTCGCCGGCTCCATCTTTGGGCTTCCACTGGTAGGCTCCGGCAGGACTTTTGGTTAATTCCCATTCATATTCAAATAGATTTTCAAAATAATTATTACTCCACTTGGTTGGTGTCTTTGTCCATGCTCCTTCAAGCCCACTGGTAATCGTATTTTCAGCATTACCACTACCAAATGTATTGTTCCATCCAAATCCTTGTTCAGCCATTGTGGCTCCAGCAGGTTCCGGACCAACATACTCTTCGGGATTTGCAGCTCCATGAGTTTTTCCAAATGTATGACCTCCTGCTATTAGCGCTACAGTCTCATAATCGTTCATTGCCATACGACCGAATGTTTCCCTGATATCTTTTGCTGCTGCAACAGGGTCAGGTTTACCATTTGGCCCCTCAGGATTTACGTAGATAAGACCCATTTGAACTGCTGCAAGTGGATTTTCTAAATCACGGTCACCAGTATATCTCTTATCACCCAGCCATTCTCCTTCAGGTCCCCAGTAAACATCATCTTCAGGCTCCCAAACATCTTCACGACCACCGCCAAAACCAAAAGTTTTAAAACCCATTGATTCTAATGCACAGTTACCTGCCAGAATCATCAAATCTGCCCAAGATATCTTCTTTCCGTATTTTTGCTTTATAGGCCATAATAATCTTCTTGCTTTATCCAGGTTTGCGTTATCTGGCCAACTATTTAAAGGCGCAAATCGCTGAGTACCCGATCCTGCTCCTCCTCTACCATCTCCTATTCGATAAGTTCCTGCGCTATGCCAGGCCATCCGAATAAAAAATGGGCCGTAATGACCATAATCTGCTGGCCACCAATCCTGAGAATCTGTCATTAAATCATACAAATCCTTTTTAATCTCTTTAAGATCAAGTTTATTAAATTCTTCTGCGTAGTCAAAATCTTCTTCCATTGGATCCGACAATGATGAATGTTGTCGGAGTATATGCAGGTTTAGTTGATTAGGCCACCAGTCCCGATTATGCATACCAGCCCCGGCAGACTGATTCATCTGACCTCCTAAAAACGGACATTTACTAGCCTCATTAATATTATATGAAGCAGAACCTCCATTACTTTTATTTTCCATATCTATAGTTTTAAGTTGTTGTCTTCTAATTTAATGAAAATTAGCTTATAATTTTCATCAATATTTTCTATTGGGATATAGATAAAATCTATAAACTATCAAGGTGAATTATCTTCATTTAATTTAATGAAAGATCCTTCAAAAATTAAATTCTAAAGGCCATTTATATTATCTAAATTAATTCTAAAGAAGCTGATAAATAACAAGTTAAATATTTTACATCAAGCTTATATTTATGTAATAATTGATTAACAAAAAACACTAAATACATAATCAATTGTCCGACTAAAAACCATTGTCTTATCATACCTTATAATTATCTTTCCGAATATGAAAGTTATTATAACAGGTGCTTCAGGTATGGTTGGAAAAGGTGTATTACTTGAATGTATCGAGGATGAAGATATTGATAAAATACTCTTGATTGGAAGATCCGTAATTGAGATAAACCATCCAAAAGTGGAATACCTTATCCATAAAGATTTCAATGATTTTTCATCTCTTACAGATAAAATAGCTGGTTACGATGCCTGTTTTATGTGCATGGGCATTAGCGCCGCAGGTTTAACCGAAGAAGAGTATACTGAGATCACGTATAATTATACCCTTTCATTAACAACTACTTTATTCAAACTGAATCCGCAGATGACTATTACCTATGTATCCGGTCAAGGCACTGATTCAACAGAAAAAGGCAGAGTGATGTGGGCCAGAGTAAAAGGTAAAACTGAAAATACATTGCTAAACATTGGGTTTAAAGGTGCTTACATGTATCGTCCAGGTGCAATAATTCCTCTAAAGGGGATTAAGTCACGAACTAAAATGTATCAGTTTATGTATGATTATTTTTTGTGGTTGATAAAAATCATTAAAAAGATGTCTCCCAACTCTATTGTTAATACCACTCAAATGGGTAAATCAATGATTTATATTGCCAAGACTGGTTATTCAGAGAAAATTTTAAACCCGGTAGATATTATTAAAACATCAGAACTATACGACAACCAATAAAAATTAAACCTTGTTTACTAAAATACTTTCAACCCTTACAATCTTCTTCTTGATAATTTCATTTCAAACGAAGAATCAAATAATTGGAGAATGGAAACTTGCCTCATATGATGCTATAGATAAAATTCGAGAAACTCCAGCATATATTTTTGGAGATGAGGCTGCCAAAGAAATGATAGAGAAACAATTTTCTTTAATGTTAAATGATGGCAAGTATGTGTTCACCGCTAAGACATTAAACTACACTGATATTGAAAAAGGCAACATCGTAACCAGAACAGCGCTTTGGAAATTGGATAATAATACTCTGACAATTCAAGAAACTGAAAGAAACTACAAAAGAGAGGCTTTTATAAAGAAAATAACATCTGATTCACTTATACTTGTCCCTGTTATTGATGGAATTGTTGGTGATTCGAAAATGACTTTTATAAGGGAATAATTACCTCTCGAAATTTATCTTGCTATTATTCTGCCATATATATTAAATAATAACCGCTTATTGACAGTGCTATTTTATTTAATTCCGAATATAATTAAGTTGATCTGATCATAATTACCAACAGTATCAGAATTGATGAGCAGGTTATACCAGACCTTATGTTTTTTCATTTTATTTATCAGTTGTAATAGCCTCCCAACCGAAGAACCATCCTATCAAAAAATCACTAAAAACAATAAATTTGATGGCTATTGGTTAAAACTTCCATTAGGATTTAACAACGAAAAACAATGGCCAGTAATTATTTTTCTTCAAGGAGGACATGGCTTTAGTCCAAATCCTGAAAATTCAAAAAATGATGGCCCTATAAAATTTTCAAATGCTGACATTAAAGAGTCTTTAAAAATAGTAGCCGACTCTTTTATTATTGTAAACCCGCATATGAAAATAGGGCCTATTGAAAAAAGTCATTGGCAACAATATCCTGAAGAAATTTCTAACCTTATAAATCATATTGTCAAAGAGTATAATGGTGATAGCCAAAGAATTTATATTACCGGGTTAAGTAAGGGAGGTCATGGTTCATGGGAGCTAGCTAAAAAACTACCAGGTGTATTTGCCGCAATAATACCTATATCAGGAAGAATATACTGTGAAAATAATTGCGTTGAAATTTCTAAAATACCGATTTGGATCATTCATAATCAAAAAGATGAGGTAGCTGATTATTCATATTCAAAAAACAAAGTAGCTAAGCTGGAAGAACAAAACAATATTTCCTTTTTGAGAAAATCGAATTGCAAATTAAATACTAAGGAAATCCAGTCTGATTACATTTTCACTTCCTATCCTAAAAATGGACATGATGCATGGAACGAATCTTATGCTTCAAAAGATCTTTATATGTGGTTATTAAACAAAAAGTCTGATAATAATGACTAACTCAAACCAAAATATAACTCCATTAATAAAAAAGCTGGGAATAAAGAAAGATTTTTTAATCAGTATAATAAATCCCCCATCAAACTATAACCATCTGATATCCATACCTTCTGAATATGTCAAATATGTATCTGATATTTCCGTTAGAAAGAATTTTATTCATATATTTTGTCAGGAAAAAAATGAATTAGAAATTCTTATAAAAGATATTAAATCGGAGCTAAAACCTGAAGGGTACTTATGGATTTCTTGGCCTAAAAAATCTTCAAAGGTAAAAACAGATCTTGACGGAAATATTGTAAGAAATATGGGCCTTGAAATAGGCCTTGTAGACATTAAAGTATGCTCGATTAATAATATTTGGTCAGCTTTAAAATTTGTAATTCCTATAAAAGACAGATAATACTGCAACTATGTCACAAAAATTAAAATTCCCGGCTTTAACCACCAAGAGGTTAACTTTAAGTGAGCTTAAAGCAGAAGACATACCTGAAATCGTTAATCTTGCTAATAATAAAAATATAGAAGAATATACACTAAATATCCCACACCCATACAATGAAAAGGATGCGATTCGTTGGTTAAATATAGCTTTTCAAGGTTATATGGCAGGAACAGAAGTGATTTTCAGGATTGGAGATATTAATTCTGGTGATTTTATGGGAGGAATAGGATTAAAAATAAATAAGAGTTTCAACCATGCAGAATTGGGATATTGGATTGGAGAAAAATATTGGGGAAAAGGATATATATCTGAAGCAATAAAAGCAACTCTAGATTACGGGTTTAATGAACTCCAACTTCATAAAATATTTGCACATTATATCGTGGGAAATGAAGCATCAGGAAGGGTGATGGAAAAAAATGGAATGATTAAGGAAGCTGAATTAAAGGATCATATCATTAAGAATGGAAAATACATTTCAATGGTACAATATCGATTGACTATCGATGAATTCAAAGCATTATAAACTTACCATCCACAAGAAATTTCAACGAAAATGAAAAGACCACTAATCTTAGGATTATTTGTAGCAGCAAAGTTTATACTTCAGTTTTTTGCTATACACCCGGTTTATGAATTACATAGAGATGAATACTTGCATCTAAATCAAGCGGATCATCTTGCCTGGGGTTATCTTTCCGTCCCCCCAGTAACATCATGGATTTCATTGATTATCAAATTCCTTGGAAATGGAGAGTTTTGGGTAAAATTCTTTCCGGCACTTTTCGGGGCATTGACCTTATTTGTTGTTTGGAAAATTATTGAAACATTAAAAGGTAATCTCTTTGCCTTGATCCTGGGAGCAACTGGTATACTTTTCTCTGTATTGATGAGATTAAACACCTTATTTCAACCTAATTCACTTGAATATTTACTTTGGACTACCACTTTCTACTTTCTAATTAAATATATTCAGACAGAAAAAAACAAATTGTTATATCTAACAGCTATTACCATGGCTTTTGGATTTTTAAACAAGTACAACATCGTTTTCTTACTTCTTGGATTAATTCCGGCAATCATTTTAACAAAGAGATCAATTTTTAAAAACAAACATCTTTATCTTTCAATACTTGTTGCTTTAATAATCATTTCACCAAACCTATGGTGGCAATATGACAACTCATTTCCGGTATTTATACACCTGGAACAATTATCAAGACTTCAATTGGCTAATGTTAGTCTATCAGGTTTTATCTCAGAACAAATACTTTTCTTTTTCGGCTCCATATTTGTCATTATTGCTGCATTTATTGGATTCATAAAATATGAACCTTTCAAAAAATTCCGTTTTGTTCCATTGACATTTATCTTTTCAATGGGGCTATTTATTTACAATAGTGCAAAGGGGTATTACACTATCGGACTCTACCCTGTTTTAATTGCTTATGGATCAGTTTATTTAGGACACCTTTTATCTGCCTCAAAATTTAAGATATTAAAGCCTGCATTAGTATGCTTATCCATCTTAATAACACTACCTATCTTATATTATGCTCTTCCGTTTTATAGACCTGAGACAATAATAAATAATTCAGCTAAATATGAAGAATTAGGTCTTCTAAGATGGGAAGATGGCAAAAATCATCACCTTCCTCAAGATTATGCTGATATGCTAGGATGGAAGGAACTTGCTCATGAGGTTGATTCGGCATGGAGCTATATAAATGATCCTGATAATACAATGGTCTTATGTGACAATTACGGTCAGGCTGGAGCTGTTAATTATTACTCTAAATTTGATATAGATGCTGTAACCTTTAATGCTGACTATCTCAATTGGTTCGACCTGACCTCCCCTGTTAAAAATGTGATCCTTGTAAAATTCAAAGATGATAAAGATCCTAACAGAGAAAGAGAAAGAAATTTCTTTGACGAAGTATTTTTATCAGGGAAAATCAACAATGAAATGGCCAGAGAATACAATACTTCTATTTGGGTATTAAAAGGGGCTAAAATTGATGTGAATTCAATTCTACAAGAAGAATTAGATGAAGAAAAGGAAGAAATAAAATATTCAATGAACTAAAATTCAGCTTTTTTCATTACAACTATTTTGATGGTTGATCGTATTTAGGTTATGATTTCTAATGAAGAAAAATTGGCTAAAATCAATCAATACATTGAAGCATATAACAATTACAATGTTAATGGTATGCTTCAACCACTTGATAATCACATAAGTTTTGCTAACATAACAAACGATTATATCACACTTACGACACAAGGTAAACCGGACTTTGAGATTCAGGCAATCAAAGCCCTTGACCTATTTAAAAACAGAAACCAAAAAATAGAGTCAATTACTTTTAATGATGAATCAGTTATTGTAGATATTTCCTATACAGCGATTGTCAACTACGAAATTCCTTATGAATTAAATATCGGAGAAAAAGTCTCAATCAAAGGGAAATCTATTTTTACTTTTAAAGATGATAAAATCATAGACATTCGTGATGTCATCAATTCTTAATACCCATTTTTTCAATGAAATTATTAAAAAACATTTTTAAGGCAGTAGGTCTTATTTTAATTCTGGTTACTCTTGGCACCACTATATTTTTATATACTTCACCCCAGTTCGGACAAATTCCTGAGGGAAAAGACCTCGAAAGAATAGAATTATCACCTAATTATTTGAATGGAATTTTTGTCAATCTTATAAAAACTGAAGTAGGCTCATTTAAAAAGATGATTAAAACATTGCCAGATTTCTTTAATGGAAAAAATGGAGAGCCTAAAACTAAAATTCCAGTTAAATTTGGTAATTCTAAAGCTATTGCGACAGACACTTCTACTCATATTACCTGGTATGGACATTCGGCATTTTTAATAGAAATTGAAGGAAAACGAATTCTAATTGACCCAATGCTTGGAGAAACTGCCGCTCCGGTTTCTTTTGGGGCAAGTAGATTTCCATATCAAAAGCCCATTCCAATTGAAGAGTTAACAAATATTGATGCAATAATCATCTCTCATGATCACTATGACCATCTCGACTATCCTACAATTGAAAAATTAAAAAAACATACAGCACATTTCTTTACAGCTCTAGGAGTTGGATCTCATTTAAAAAGTTGGGGAATACCGCAAGAAAAAATCACAGAACTTGATTGGTGGGAGTCAATTAAATATAAAGAATTAAACCTTGTATCATGCCCGGCAAGGCACTTTTCAGGCAGAGGAATTACAGATCGAAATAAAACTCAGTGGGCAAGCTGGATTATAACAGGAAATAATAGTAATTTATATTTTAGTGGAGACGGTGGTTACGGTCCTCATTTTAAGGAGATTGGTGAAAAATATGGACCTTTTGATCTGGCAATGATGGAATGCGGACAATACAATAAAGCATGGGGACAAATCCATATGATGCCTGAAGAAAGTGTTCAGGCTGGCATAGATGTTAAAGGAAAAATATTAATGCCCATTCACTGGGGTGCATTTAAGCTTGCAGTACATGAATGGACTGAACCAATTGTCCGGTTTAAAGCTGAGGCAGAAACTCAAAATGTAAGTATAGTCCACCCATATATTGGTGAGCAATTTACTCCTGGTCAGGATAGTCCTCAAAAAGAATGGTGGAACATTGAATAGAAACTCAATTGATCATATGAATAAATTATTTACATATGGCACTCTTCAAAATGAAAAAATTCAATTAGAACTATTCCACAGGGTTCTTACAGGTAAAAATGATACTCTGGATGGTTATGAACTATCTACTCTAAGTCAGGTTATAGAAGAAGAAGGAGTTCAAACAGAAATCTCATATCCTGTTATATTTAAATCAACAAATCCAAACTCAAAAATCAGAGGTGCTGTAATCGAACTTACAGATGATGAATTAAAAGTAGCTGATGATTATGAAGGAGATGATTATAAACGCATAGCAGTATTTTTAGCGTCAGGTACAAGTGCCTATACTTATATCCAAAATAAAAAGGCATAATTATTGAGGAATCATAAGTAAACTTTTCAATCATGAGAAACCATATACTATTTCTTCTATGCTTTATTATTTTTTCCTGTGAAAAGGATGACATTCATTGTCCTCCTGCTGAATGCGATCAGGAATTGATTATTAATGGAGATCTTTATGATAATGCTCCTAACAGTTCTCTTACTATTGAATCCGTAGAATTAAAAGAAAACTGTATGACGATTAATTTTTACTCTAGCGGATGTAGCGGATCAACCTGGGAATATAAACTAATTGCAGAAGATTACACTATACCTGGTGATATCCCCCAGCGTTTTATCAGATTATCGTTAAAAAATGAAGAATTATGTGAAGCTATCATTAGAAAAGAAGTGTCTTTTGATATTAGTGAAGCCTTGGGACAATCACATATAATTCGTCTAAGTCTGGAAAATAATGGCACACACTACATTTACCAACCTGGTAATTGATCAAATAGGTGCTTAAATTGAACATTTATTAAGTCACTTATTTGATTTAATAAACTGAAAATCAACATCATTTATTAAATTAAGTATATGATAGTTGATATATACAGATATTTCAAAAGTAACCCTGACCTAAACAAGGTTGTTGGTAATAACTATCTGTTTGTTGAGTACAAATGCCCACTTGATGTTGAAGATTATAAATTCTGGTCTGACTCACATATGATTACTTATGTCATTAGTGGTAAGAAAGATTGGATCTCAAAAAATAATGTTTTTCAAATTACAGGAGGTGACGCTTTATTTATAAAAAAGGGTGTATACCAGACAAAGCAATATTTTGACGTTGATTATTGCGTAATGATGTTTCTGTTAAATGATGATTTCATCGCTGAATTTATCAGGGAATATCAAAATAACTACAAGAAGAAAATTCCTAAAATGCCAATATGCGAACAGGAACTATTCAGAATTAACACCGGAGAAACAATTGAATCGTTAATAATTAGTGTTTTCAACTATCTGAAGCAAGCCCAAACACTGCCTCAGGAATTAATCGAGATCAAATTCAAGGAGCTATTAATAAACATCCTGATTGATCCAAAAAACTCCTCTCTTACTAATTTCTTATTGACATGTAATCAATCAGCTAAGGCCGATATGGAGTCTACCATGTTAAATAATTTTACCTATGACCTTTCAATAGAAGAATTTGCCCGGTTATGTGGAAGAAGCCTTTCAACATTTAAAAGAGACTTCAAGAAATACTATGGTGATACTCCTGCCAACTGGCTCAAGGCACAGCGACTAACCTACGCTATTTCATTAATGCAAAACCCTGATCTTTCAATTGGCGATATTTGCTATGAATCCGGATTCAAAAATCTTTCACACTTCAATAAAGTATTCAAAGAAAAATTTAACCTTCCTCCTGGTCAATATAGAAGTAATTTGCAGAAAATGATAGTTTGACCCATATAGCAAATTGATTGATCTTTTAAGCAAACTCGAAATATCTAATAAGTAGGAACTTTGTAACAGATCAAAATTAAATCTGTCATGAAAACTATATCAAAGGTTTACAATAACCAGTACCCACTTATAAATGAATATTCTAAAAATCCTGAAAAAGCATGGGTCACTGATGCTGCTACCATCGAAGGTAAGTATTTGGATGACCCATTTCACACTGAAGTTATAATAAATGATGAGCTTCAGGTACCTTTTAAAATTGGTGTTCACAGAGCAGTAGGCGGTCTGCATGATTTACCTAATCCAGGTGACATGCTTTCAGCAACATTGGCTTGTTGTTTTGAAAGCACCATGAGGATGGTAGCCAATAGAATGGGAATAAAATTATTATATACCCGAGTCAGGGTAGAGTCTGAAGTTGACGTAAGAGGAACTCTTTGCATGTCAAAAGAAGTACCTGTTTCCTTTCAGGAGATTACAGTCTGGATTAAAGTGATTACAGATCAGGCGGATGAAGATCGAACCATCAGACTCATAAAAGCAACTGAAAATAGCTGTATTATTTATCAAACCCTGATTAAAGGTATTAAAATCAATATATACCCCGAGATTTCGAAACTACTAGTTGCTTGATGTATTTCGCCCTGTAGATTACAGGGCGATTTTATTATCTTTATCAGACAATCATCAAAATATGAAAATAGAACACCTCGCTATCTGGGTAAAAGATCTTGAACTAATGAAGGACTTTTACATAAAATATTTCAACATGATTAGTAATAAGAAATATCACAATCCAGATAAAAATTTCAATTCATACTTCCTTAATTTCCCTGAAAGTTCTGTTCGAATTGAATTAATGACCAGACCAGACATAAAAGTTTCAGTATCTGAAAGATCGCAACTTTACGGGTTAACGCATTTTGTTATATCAACAGGAAGTAGAACTAACGTAGATAATCTTACAGAAATATTAAGAAAAGATGGATTCACAATTATTAGCGAACCACGAACTACCGGAGATGGTTATTATGAAAGTGTAATTTCAGACCCTGAAGGCAATCACATTGAAATAACTGTCTAAATTAAATTGGAAATCATTTATAATACATATAACTTATTGATTAAAATCAACTACAATCACAAGTTATATGAAACACCTACCCTTCTTTTTGACCGGGTTCCTGTTTATGCTAGTTTCTTGCCAGGATGAGAAACCGGACACAAACTCATGGAACTACAAATCACATGAATACACGGTTTATTTTGGAGATGAAGAAAGAGGCTTTTTCAAGTCAACTCATAATGGAAACAATACCCATCAATATGAATGGAAATACAATGACAGAGGCCGTGGCCCTCACCTAACAGAAACAATAATTACCGATAATGATGGATATTTAACAGGAATTACTGTCAAAGGAATAAATTATCTTAAAGATTCTGTTGATGAATCATTTTCTAAAAATGGTCAGACTGCCGAATGGCAAAGCACAAGCGAAAAAGGTTCCTCTGAAGCAACAAATGCTCAATATATTGGAGTTAATAGTGGTTTTGGTAATATGGAGGTCATATTGAAAAAGATGATCGAAAATGATCTTAAAGAAATCAACACCTACCCCTCAGGAAAAATCATTTTAAACAACGTTGCAGAGCATACTTTTTATGATACTCTTAATCTAAAGCTTGTTACCTATTCCGGCCTGGGGTTTACACCAGAACTAATCTGGCTTGATCAAAACAATCAGTTTTTTGCATATCCTTCAGACTGGGCATCATTTATCCGGAATGGTTACAAGGATCTAAACGAGGAATTACTTGAAATAACCAAGAAGGCAAGAAATGAATATTACAATGATCAGGCAAAAGCTTTAACCACCACACCTGATGGAAAAATAATTATCACTAATGTCAGAGTCTTTAATTCAGAAAGCAAAGAAGTTAATAATGATAAAACTGTAATAATTGAAGGCAATAAAATCAGCCAGATTCTTGATTCTTCTGATGATTTTGACTCCGAAGGAACTATCATTGATGGAAAAGGCCGAATGCTTATGCCGGGCTTAATAGACATGCATGGTCATCTGAATAGAGCTCAGGGACTTATGAATATTGCTGCAGGCGTGACTTCCGTCAGGGATATGGCAAACGGGTTTGACTTGCCAGAAGTAGCAGATGACTTTAATAGTAATGCAGTTATCGGACCAAGAATTTTAATAATGAGTGGGTTCATTGATAAAACTGGTCCATATGCCGGTCCGTTAGGTAAAAAAGTATCCACTATTGAAGAAGCACTTGAAGCGGTTGACTTTTATGAAGATCGAGGATACCAGCAAATAAAACTTTATAGTTCGATAGAACCAGAATGGGTAAAGCCTATTGCTGAAAGAGTACATAGCTATGGCATGAAACTGAGTGGGCATATTCCATCATTTATGCTGGCAGAAGAAGCTATAAAAGATGGCTACGATGAAATACAACATGTTAACATGCTTGCCTTGAATTTCCTGGGTGATACAATCGATACCCGGACTCCACAAAGATTTATTATGGTTGGTAAACATGCATATAATATTGATATTGAAAGTAATGAGTTTCAGGAATTCTTAAAGCTGATGAAAGATAATGATATTGTATCTGACCCAACTGTTTCTATTTTCGAAGGAATGCTTACTTCAAAGGCCGGCACACCAAATCCTTCTTTTGCAATGATTTTAGACAGACTTCCTATACAAGTTAAAAGAGGCTTTATGACCGGTGGCTTGCCTATTCCAGAAGGTATGGAAGGTAAATATAAAGAGTCATATCAACGGTTACTTGACATAGTAAAAGCTATGTATGATTACGGTATCACAATAGTTCCGGGAACAGATTCGATGGTTGGCTTTGGATTGCACACCGAACTGGAAAACTATGTCAGAGCCGGAATTCCAGCTGACGAAGTACTTAAAATGGCCACATATACCTCTGCCAATGTTTGTAAGCGTGATGACCTTGGACAAATCAAGAAAGGTATGCTTGCTGATGTTATACTAGTTAATGGTGATCCAACCCAGAATATAAAAGATATAAGGAATGTCGATCTCACAATCAAGGATGGTAAAATTTATGATGCCGAAAAGCTATATTCCTCAATTGGTATTAAACATTACAATTAATATCAACTGGGTGGCTCTACTAATTACCCATTGATCCCTGAAATTATACAACAATAATAAAGGCCACTTCCCAAATGTCAGGAAGTGGCCTGATTTTTTATAGATGTATTTAAACTATTTTAATGGTTTGGACTTTTTTAAAAATTAATCTTTCCAGTCAGATTCTTCAAGCTCAAAAATCGCATCAACATCTACTTCAAAAATAGCTGCTAGTTTGAGAGCCAAAACAGTTGAAGGCACGTACTTTCCAAGCTCCATTGCATTTATTGTTTGCCTGCTTACCTTAGCCATCTCAGCTAATTTAGCCTGGGTAATATTCTTTCGAGCTCGTTCTACTTTTATTGAATTTTTCATTATCAAATCGATTTATTTAACTTGATCTTTTGCCAGTTGAACCTGATAATAAAAAAGAGAAGTATAGTAAACATATTGAATATCATTACATAAAAAAAGGAAAAGTCATATACAAACAAAATAGTAATCAATAGTACTCCATAATTAACATATGTTGCCCAAACTAATGATTCAAGTCTAATTTTTGATATAAACTCATCCTCTATTTTTTCTTTAGAAAATGCAACTACCAAACCACTTATGATTGCTAACACCCCAACAATTTCATTTAAAAAATTATTTTCAACGATACCATATAGTTTTTTATCTGAATCAATAAAATCATCAACAAATATTGACGGAAGTCTTAAATCAAATACTGAAGGTTCATACTCAGTAATGACTAAATATAATCCTATTGCTATCGAAGGAATAAAAACAATCCATCCAGCTTTCTTCCATTCATAAGGTAGTAAGTATGATGTTTTCATAATGTTCTTTTTTACAAATGTAAAATATTTCTTACACAATGTAATATGTTTTTTACATTGTGTAAAATAATTTAGTCATTAATTTTTCATAAAAGTGATAATTACTATTTGATAATTAATTATTTTACATTTCAATATGAACCTAAAAAAACCATGAAAAACCAGAATTACCTCGGACTAAGAACAGTTGTCTATTATGTTAATAATTTAAACGAAGCGAAAGAATGGTATAGCAAAGCATTTGATACTAAACCGTATTTTGATGAGCCATTTTACGTTGGATTTAATATTGCTGGTTATGAACTTGGGCTGCTCCCTCAAGAAGATTCTGGTAAACAATTAACTGAAAATACTATCACATATTGGGGTGTTTCAGATATTAATGAAGCATATAGTCATATGCTGGATATTGGAGCTAAGAATCATGAGGAACCAAACTCAGTAGGCGAAGACTTAATGGTGGCTTCTGTGATTGATCCCTGGAGTAATATTATTGGTTTAATTTACAACCCTCATTTTAAATTGCAATAACCAGATAAAAACACGGATAACTACCTGACAAATAAGAAGTTCACAGCGATTATTATAATCAATTTAGCTTGGTTTATCAGGTTTTTTATTATATTGCTTTATGATCGACTTCACTAATATCGATTATTTACTGAAAGGTACACCCAGACAACGTAAAGCTTACAATATTCTTCTTGAGCTAGATATCTTTGACGACCTTGAACCTTATTCTCCTGTATTAACCGGCACAGTCCCCCTTGATATAGACTTACCTGAAAGTGATTTAGACATTATATGCTATGTTACCGACCTGGATATTTTCTACCAGATGCTTATTTATAAATACGGTGACCAGGATAATTTCAATATCAAGTCATCGGTGATTAATGGAGTTGAAAGTATCATAGCATCTTTTTATTATGAAGACTTTCCTATTGAGATATTTGGCCAAAATATGCCTGTATACCAACAGAATGCCTTTAAACACATGCTTGCTGAATATTATATCCTGAATGAAAAAGGTTCAGAATTCAAAGAAGAAGTTGTTAAGCTTAAATCTATTGGGTACAAAACCGAACCAGCATTTGCAGAACTTTTATCGTTGGAAGGTGACCCTTACGTTGCTCTGTTAGATTATCACGATCAACAAATTGATATCTGAAACCATCTCATTAAATTTTAATTCCATTATGAAATATAAGATTTTACTTATCCAGTTTATCTTTCTTTCATTTTCAGGCTTTGGTCAATATCATGACTACGAAGATATAAATAACCAGGTATGGGCAAAATTTGAAAAAGCTTTTGTAGACCTAAATCCCGGACTAATGGCTGAAATTCACTCTAGAGATTTAGCCAGAATACCTGCCGATAATAACCGTATTCTTAATTATGAAGAATACATTGATAGTTTTCATAAAAGATTTGATAGAGCAAAATCCAACCATATCAAGTATGAAATCGAACTTCGATTTATAGAAAGAATCGCCAATGGTTTTACTGCTTCTGAAAGAGGCATATATCAACTAATTGTAATAAACGAGCAAGATGAACCCAGATCCTATTACGGAAAATTTCATGTCCTGTTAAGGAAAGAAAATGGTTTGTGGAAAATCTTAATGGACTACGACTCAAATGAAGGTGGTAAAATCGGGAAAGAAGATTTTGATAAAGCAAATGAAATTGACGATTTTAATTTTTAATCCGCAATTTTATTATGACTATAAACAATCGGTTTAATTCATTGTATTATAAATGGAAAAATTTTCTCAGGGAGATCCTTATTGTCGTTATTGGTGTACTTTTAGCCTTCACTTTAAATTCCTGGTGGATTTCTAGTAAGGAAGTTAAATCACGTGAGTTATTATTATCAAATCTTAAAAATGAAATAATTGAAAACAATGGGAGACTTGAATCTAATATCAATATCCATGAATATGTATTAAAAACATGTGATAGTCTTTTAACAATTATCAATAATTCTGGATCAAGTGATACAATCAAGCTTTCTACCTCCATCCTGTCTGGCATTATTATCGCTCCCACATATAATCCATCTACCGGAAATTTAAACTCAATCCTGAATTCGGGAAAACAAGAACTGATTAAAAATGATGCTCTAATAGCAACATTAACAAGCTGGAATAACTATTATCTTGATGCCATTGAAGATGAACAAACTGGATTTGACTTTGTAGAACAACATCTTCTGGTTTTTCTGAGGCCCCAAATTGATTTATCTGATGCTTTAATAAACGCTGGTCTTATTGCAAACCACATCAGAGAAAATAAAACGGATCGGAAATTTCCTATAGCCTTCTTCGAGGTTAACCAAAGCCTGCCAAACACAGTATCGTTAAAAAACCTGATCTCCCAAAGAAAGATGAGAACAATAATTACAATTGGCGCTTTAAAGAGACTTCTAATTCATCAAAGAAATTCATTAGATTATTTTGAGCAGAAAAGTTAGAATTCCTAATTCATTCAACATGATTAATTAGCATTAATTGAAAGCTAAACATTAAAGTAATTTATTAAATTTAAAAATGCTTCCAGCCCCGGTTTCCATTCGACCATTTATTGGTGCAAAAGACTATTCAATTAGCCGAAAATTCTACAAAGATCTCGGATTTTCAGAAGTTAAACTTTTTGAAAAAATGTCATACTTCCACATCGGGAATTTCGGCTTTTACCTGCAAGATTATTTCAATGAAGACTGGGTTGGAAACACAATGGTTTTTTATGAAGTATCAGATATAGAAAAAGTGTATCAGGAAATCAAAAACTTAGATTTGCTAACTAATTATCCTGAAGCCAAAATCAAGCCCATCTCTTATAATGACTGGGGCAATGAATTCTTTATTCATGACCCCTCCAATATCCTGTGGCATATTGGTGAATTTAATAAGGAATAATAGTTTACCATATATAATTTTCCATGGCTTGTTGAGACATTAGTTATAACTCTGATGAGACAAGAGAACACCGGCTTTAACCCTCCAATGCATCACATTAATAAATTGCCTCAATATTAAAGTCATGGCATGTGTCCTCACTCGCCATAAATCTACTAAACTACCCATGGCTAGTGGGGACACTAGCCACAACACTCCGATGCAACAAATAAATAAAATGCATCAAAATAAAAGTTATTGAGAGTGCCCCACCCACCAGGGATTATCTATACAGATACATTTAGGTATCTATGATTATTTAAGAAATAAATTAAAAAATTTACTATTTTCAACGTCAGATCTTTCTAAACAAAACTATGAGTATCAACTATAGACCTTCTGTTATGCAGTATGGTAAAATATACTTTTGGACTGCTACAATAAGAAACTGGCAGTATTTACTACAGCATAAAAACACTAAAAATATAATTATTGACTCTTTAGAATACTTAAGTAACAACGGTAATATCAATGTTTATTCGTTTGTTATAATGCCAAATCATATACATTTAATTTGGAAAATGAACAAACTAAATGGTAAAGAAAGTCCAAAATCTTCCTTTTTAAAATTTACAGCACATCAGTTCAAGGTATTCATGGAAACTGAAAATTTTAGTTTAAATCCATATAAAATTAATTCAAAACAAAAATCACATGAGTTCTGGCAAAGAGATCCCAGAGCCTTTGAATTATATAGTTTAAAAATGATTAATCAAAAGATTAATTACATTCATAACAACCCTTTACAAGAAAAGTGGAGCCTTGTTAAGTTTCCATCTGAATATTCATACTCATCAAGCAGTTTTTATGATGATGGAATTTCTCCTTTTAAATTTCTTAAAAATATCTATGATGAATTTTAATTTAACCGACTAAAAATAGCTGTTCATTTCACTACCCATGGCTAGTTGAGACATTAGTTATAACTCTGATGATACAAGGGGACGCTAGCCTTAACCCTCCAATGCATCACATTAATAAATTGCCTCAATATTAAAGTCATGGCGTGTGTCCTCACTCGCCATAAATCTACTAAACTGTACATGGCTAGTGGGGACACTAGCCACAACACTCCGATGAGACAAAGGGGACGCTAGCCATAACTCTGATGAAATTTGTATTTCAATAATTCTCTCAATCAACTAAATAAATATTAATGTATTGGTATATTTAAAAGTCATAAACAGGTTTTATTTAATTAGGTATACTTAATAAATTAATTTTAACAGAAAATACATAAAAAACTCACAATCAACTACTTATACAGAATCACTTAAAATGATAGTAAACATAAGAAAAGCAGTACTTAATGATGTTGAGTCATTATCACAACTATTTGATTCATACAGGATCTTTTACCGTAAAAATTCAAACATTAATGAAGCAAAATATTTCCTGACCCAGCGAATAGAAAACAATGAGTCAGAAATTTTTATAGCTGAGAATGAAGAAGGAGTTCTTTCAGGATTTGTCCAGTTTTATATCCTCTTTTTTCTTCCACTAATATGAAAAGAGTATGGCTGTTAAATGACCTATTTGTAGATGAAAAATATAGAGGCAAAGGGATATCTGTTGCATTAATAAACAGGGCTAAAAAATTGGCTAAAGAGACCAATGCTGTAGGACTAATGCTAGAAACAGAAAAATCAAATGATATAGGAAATAACTTGTATCCTAAAACTGGTTTTACATTGGATAAAGACCACAATTATTATTCCTGGGAGTTATGAAACCAGACTACAATTTTTATAAAGACACTATAAGTTTTTTCTTCTCAGAACATCACTATTCAAAAATGTTCAAGATCAAACAATCTATTATCTTCGATATTGGATTCCCTCAAAATTCATTGAATTCCCTTCAACATTACTTTATCACCCCTTTACAATAGAATTTCCACCGCTGACATAAGACTTATTCAATTAAATCGATTAATAAGTTATATTAATAATAATGAAAGCTGTGGTATTAACTAAATATGGATCCCCTGAAGGGTTAACAATAACTGATATTTCAACTCCTATTCCTGGAAATAATGAAGTATTGGTGAAAATTCATGCTACGACTGTTACAGCTGCTGATACTGAAGTCCGTAGATTCAAGATTCAACCGCTTTTCTGGCTACCTTTAAGACTTGTCATGGGATTATTCAAACCCAAGAAAAATCTTATTCTAGGTCAGGAGTTTTCCGGAGAAATTGTTGATACAGGATCTAATGTTTCAAATTTTCAAAAAGGTGATTTAGTATTTGGGTCTGGAGGAATTAAAATGGCATGCCAGGCTGAACTTAAAATACAAAATGAGCATTCAGCTATTGTTCATAAACCATCTGGAATATCATTTGATGAGGCTAGCACCATTCCCTTAGGAGGACTTAATGCGCTGCACTACCTGAGAAAAGGAAAAATAAATAATAATGATAAAGTATTAATAATTGGTGCCGGAGGTGCAATTGGCACTTATGCTGTTCAGTATGCCAAATATGTAGGTGCCCATGTTACAGCCATTGATACAGGGATAAAACTAGACATGTTGAAGGCGATTGGTGCAGACGAAGTAATTGATTTCAATAAGGAAGACTTCTGGCTTTCAAAAAAGAGATATTCATTAATATTTGATGTTGCCTCCAAGACAGGGTATTCTAAATGTATAAGTGCCCTTTCCGAATCAGGAAGGTTTATTCCGGCTGACTATTCATTAACTCTTATGCTCAGAGGATTCCTTACTTCGCTCTTCACAGACAAGAAAGTAATTGTAACATTAGCAGGAGATAACAAAGAAGATTTGATGTATATGGCAAATCTTATTAATGAAGGACAAATCAAGCCTGTTATCGGTAAAACGTTTAGCCTTGAAGAAATTCCGGAAGCAAATAGATTAATTGAATCAAATCAAAAACTTGGTTGCTTTGTCGTGAGAGTGCAATAAAAAATAAAATCCTTTTACCTCAGGGCTTATTAATCTTCCCCTCTTCAAGTATTAAGATTTCATTCCTATTAAAACAACCCAGGAAGTATTGGTTGATTGATGTTTATATCCTTACTATCAAAATCAAATTTACTTTTCAACAATGAAGCGTATACACTTCGAAAATCATTTTCAAATATCAAGTCACCATTATCAAGGTTAATAAGATCAGGGTTATTACCGATTACCTGACCCTTGTTTTTTCCACCGATAACAAGCATGGGGCCCGCAGTTCCATGATCCGTTCCCGAACCATTTTCCTTAACCCGTCGACCAAATTCTGAAAAAACCACTATGGTTACCCTATTTAAGAGATTGTTTGCCTTAAGATCACGATAGAATGAAAATATTGCATCATTTAAAATAGTCAGGTTTTTATCCTGAATAAATAGCTGATTGTTATGTGTATCAAATCCGTTTAGTGAAGTATAATATACCTTCGATCCTAAATCACCTTTGATAAGCTGGCTTATCCATTGCAACTTTTTACTTAATTCATTTGGGCTATAAGTTTCATTAAAATTCTGTGACCTAAAGATTGCCTTTCTTATTTCTTCCATTCCGTCCTGTGAAGCGAATGAAATTTTCCTGACAAAATCCAGTTGAGGATTATCTGATAACTTTAAATCATTATCAGCATTGTTAAACTGTCTTAGCCTGTTTAAATCCTTAATTGTTACCCCGGTTATAGATGAAGATTTTAAAGCCAGATTGTCTGTTGAATCGATATTTAATGAAGCAAGATGTTCATCATTACATTGAACATCAAGGAATCTGCCAAGCCAACCCCTATCAAGGTATTGATTACTTTCAGAGCCTGTTTGCCATATCTCTATAGATCTGAAATGCGATCTGTTTGGATTCGGATAGCCTACATTTTGAATTACTGACAAGTCTCCTGCCTGGGCGATTGTTGCTACATCTTTTAATGCTGGATGAAATCCGGTACCGTTTATATGACTAATCACTTTGCTTTTTTCGATTCCGATTGTTGGCCGGTTATGATAGTAAAGTGGATCATCAAAAGGAATAATCGTATTCAGTCCATCATTCCCTCCATTTAACTGGATGAAGACAAGAATGTTGTCATTAATAGATTCAGTTGACCTGATAATTGGAGATGAATATAAAAAATCAGGAACTAAAAGAAGTCCACTTGATGAGGTTGCTACCAGCTTTAGGAAATTTCTTCTTTTCATAATTTAGATTATTTGGAATTCAGGACATTGACCCAGATACCGATATACGTTAAGAATCTTTTTATCTGCATTTTCTGCTTCGGGATTAAAATCATACGGGAGAACCTGCTTAAGTTCAATATCCATTTCTTCATTGGTTTCGAATACCATCCTGTCAGTAAGTTCTTTAATAATATCATTAGCACTTTGTAAATTGGAAATCACCAGATCAGTTGAAAAGTCTACCGGACCTGCATCGAACTTGCTTAACCTCTTACTTATTGATCTTTCAAGTCTATCCCTGCCAAAAACGATCATATCAAGAAGCTGCTTCCTGTTTGTATAGAGTTGAGTGGTTAACCATTCCTGTCCCCCACTCCAGCCTTTAACATTGGGCTGATCGTAAATATCCATGCCTTGTTCCCTTAAAAAGAATGACACCATTAGGTAATTAGGCATGATATTCAGATCCTTATGAATCTGAACAATAAAAGTTAACGGGTCTTTTATTTTCGTTCCTGAAATCCCTTTATTGCACTCCTGAACAAATAGCTTCTCGAAAAATGGCTTTAATTCATAATTATTTTTGACCAGAATTTCAGAATAATAAATTATCATCTCCTCTTCGGGATTGTCATAAAAAAACCACTTTAGAATCTTTTGAGTAAGAAATTTAGCAGGCTGGCCATTTTTGAATATTATTTCAATGAGATCATCAGCCTTAAAATTGCCTGTTTCACCTAAAAATGTCTTGATAGAGTTATCAGTAAATTTTGGACGGTATATACCTCTGTTCTGCCCCGGACTCAGACCTGCAAGTGATCTGGCAACATTTTTTATATCATCTTCAGTATAATTTCCTTCTCCCAAAGTAAATAACTCTAATAATTCCCTTGCAAAATTTTCATTGATGTTATCTTTTCTGTTTTTTTGATTATCAAGGTATCTAATCATAGCATTAGAATACACCATTTCCCTGACAAGATCTTTATAATTTTCAAGTGAATGGTCGTTGATTGATTTATAATGCAAATAAATCCAGTATGGAACTTTTACAGATTTAAGAGTTACGACAAAGTGATTCTGAAAGAACAAATTAATCTTTTCGTGAAGCACATTTGAAGAATTAAAATACCTCTCTGCCATAAAGGATTTCCATTGAAACTGAAGCTTTATGAAATCATTAAGTACCTTATCAGACTCATTTTCATTCTTTTTAATTTCACTTTTTAGGGATTGAAGCTCCTTGAATGTTTTCGGTGAATTGGCAATAAATCCAGGTTCATCTACCCTTAATCGATTATTGAGTTTTTTATTGATGTATCGCTCAATTCCAAGTCTTTTAATCTCCGGAGCCTGATCGGTAGAAAACCCAACTCTTAAGGATGCTAAATATTCAGGTTTCATAAAATTCAATTCAATTTATCGGTAAGATCCATTTAAGAGAGAAAGGTTTAATTGAATGAATATTTTTTAATAAATAATTATGCCATACTACACAAATGGAAAGCAATTCTTATAGCACTTTTATATATAAAAGTTCAATTCTCATTTAGCCCTGTTTCCAGATTATTCATCTCGAAACGTTTACTTACGTTTACAAACGGCTAATGCTGGTTAAATTAAAATTAATCTTTAACCTTTAGGCTTCATTCATTTGAGAAACACCAATGTTTTTTCAACTTTATACCCTGAATAAAAATGGAATTAATGGAATTGAAGACCAATAACATCACTGACCTGGCTAACCGGTATATCAATAATACCAACCGGCACATTTTTCTTACTGGTAAAGCAGGTACAGGAAAAACTACTTTCCTGCGTCAGTT
Source organism: Marinigracilibium pacificum (assembly GCF_012926615.1). Lineage (GTDB taxonomy): Bacteria > Bacteroidota > Bacteroidia > Cytophagales > Cyclobacteriaceae > Mangrovivirga > Mangrovivirga pacifica. The sequence continues at coordinate 97,651 of NZ_JABBNU010000003.1, forward strand.
GGTCTCTAGCACTGTAAAGAAAACTGCTGTTGCTGCCCCTACAGGTATTGCTGCTATTAATGCAGGTGGAGTTACCTTACACTCTCTTTTACAACTACCATTTGGGGTCTTCGTTCCCGATCAAAATTATAATTCCTCAGATTTTGTAAATACTCCAAGAACTGTCCTTTCGGGTTTCAGGCTAAATAAATCAAAAAGAAAACTACTTCAAGAACTTGAACTTCTGATAATCGATGAGGTCAGTATGCTAAGGGCAGATCTACTGGATTGCATTGATACGGTATTGCGTCATGCACGCAGAAAGAAAAATCTTCCTTTCGGTGGACTTCAAATTCTTTTTATTGGAGACCTGCTTCAGCTACCACCTGTTGTCAAAGATCAGGAACTGGTTCATTTAAATAGATATTATGATACCAGTTATTTCTTTTCAGCACATGCATTAACAAATTACCCACCAGTTTACCTTGAATTAGACAAGATTTACCGTCAGGAAGATAATCGTTTTGTTGATTTATTAAACAGGTTCAGAAATAACCAGGTAACCACCGAAGATGTTCAATACCTGAATAGCAATCATTTTGAAAATATTGATCATGAAAATCTTTCGGATGACCATGTTAGAATTACTACCCATAATCAAAAGGCTGATACGATAAATGCTAATGCACTTAATAAATTAACAACCAAACCAAAGACTTTCAAGGCTGATATAGTCGGTGATTTTCCGGAAAGCATGTACCCTGTAAATCCGGAACTGGAACTTAAAATAGGTGCACAGGTGATGTTCACCAAAAATGATGGAGAAGAACGCCGTTACTTTAATGGTAAAATCGGAACTGTAACTGATATAACTGAAGATCTTATTGAGGTCACCTGCCCGGATGATGACTTGCCAATATCAGTAAGTCAGTATGACTGGCATAATATCAGATATACATTAAACAAAGAAACAAATGAAGTTGACGAGAAAATTATCGGTAGTTTCAAACAGTATCCTTTGAAACTAGCATGGGCAATTACTGTTCATAAAAGTCAGGGACTAACCTTCGACAAAGCTATTCTTGATCTCTCTGATGCGTTTGCTCCCGGACAAGTGTATGTAGCCCTTTCTCGTTTAAGATCACTCGATGGATTGGTGCTTTCCTCTCCCATCTCAAATCAAATGATTAGCAACGATACTGTACTTACATCATATAGTTCTAATAAGCCAAACCTGGAACAACTCGAAGAACAGATAAAACGAGATTTTAAAGATTTTCTTAGATTACATACTTCTGATTCATTTGACTTTTCATCATTAATGTATTTGATGAAAGAGCATTTAAAAAGCTTTGAAAAAATAGAAGGTGAATCAAAAAAGCTAGCATACCGACAATGGACTAGCGAGCTTTTTGATGAGATTCAAAAGTTGGGTAATACTTCCGATACATTTATCCGCCAGGTTAGACAAATCGCCGCTACCGAAGGAGATATAATTCCTACATTGCTCGAAAGGGTCAGAAAAGCCAAAGAATACTTTGAACCCTTGCTACACGATATACAGAAAAAAATCGGTCAGCAAATCGACTCTTTAAAAGTAAAAACAGGAGTAAAAACTTATACCAATGAGCTTATCGAACTGGAAGCTACAGTTTATTCACAGATAAGAAATCTTAATAAGGCCTATCAATTTATCAAGGAAACCAGTAATGGAAATCTCTTAACAAGAGAGAAACTTACTTCTGGAAAGCAACTTGAGGAAAGAAAAGAGGCTTTAAAAAAGATTAAAGAAAAAGTAAAGAAGAAACCAACCCATGAAATCAGCTACGAACTATATAAAGAAGGTCTGTCCCTAGAGGAAATTGCCGACAAGCGGGGTCTTGTTCAAAATACAATTGCCGGACATATGTGTTATTATGTAGCCTCAGGTGAAGTCAATGTTGAAGATTTTGTAGACAAGGAAAAGATATCTAACATATTAACTGTTGCAGAAACTATAAAGAGTTTGAAATTAACTGAAATTAAAGAAAAGCTAGGTGAAGAATACAGCTTTGGTGATATCAAGTTTGCCCTGGCATTTAAAGAAAGTCAAGGAATATAATATTCATTTTTTGAATAAAAAGTTGCTGATAAACAATAGCTATAAGCTACATTAATTTAGAGTTAATAAGCAATAAATATACTCTTGTTACGTATTTTTTATTGAAATGAAAACTGCCATCAACATAAATACTCAAGTCTGGAAAAACATTATTCTTTGTTTGATAAAAGATAATTGGGTTGTCATTGAAAAATATATGGCCTTTGATGCAGGAATAGATTTTGATTTCCTTATTCTGAAAAAGGGAAATGATAGGATAGTTTTTGGATGGGATAATTATGAACAAGGAGAAATAAAATGTAAAGATGAGATTTTTGAGTATTTAAGTGGGGAATTTAATATAAACCTTGTTTTCGGAAGACCTAAAAACCTAACCTGGAAAATTATATTGATAACCAGAGCATTAACTATTCCTCAAAGATACTTATCTAACCCTTCAAAAAATTTTCATGATTTTTTCGATTGAAATAGTTAACCTAAATATTATTAGCCAAATAGCTTTTAAATAAATTTGCTTTACTAACTTGAGGTAAAATAATTATTTATCAAACCTTATCAACCAGTAAAACCAAGGATCATGGATACCAAATTCCAAAATCTAATTCCATATATCTTCAGTTGTTTATTTATATTAAATTTCAATCTATCAGCGCAAGAATTTTGGTTAAAATCAGGCGAACTTTATCAAAATGTAATATCAGATGCTGAGCTTCATGAATATAAAGTTGAACTAAAAAATGGAATGGCTGTTATTGGATCAATCCAGCAAAATGATATTGAAATTCTGATTGACATATATGATCCTAAAGGTTTAAAGGTACAAACTATTGACATCCGGGAACGAAGATCTAGAACTAGTAATATTGACTTCACTTCGAATTATTCAGGACTATATACCTTTAAAGTTCATCCTGCTAAAGAGGTATCTGATAAAGGAAATTATATCCTTCAAATAGATCAAATATTATCTACTTTAGATAACGCCAAAAGAATAGCTAAAAAGGAAATAAAATCAGAGTCAATTTATGTTCTTTGGGAAAAATCACTTTCGGATAGTCTGGCAATTGATGACTTTATTAAGAATCAAACTGTCCAACACATTATTGAACCCATTGAAGGTAATGACAAAGAAATGCTGGTTACCTACTTCTGTATTCCAGATGAACATACAGAATATGTAATGCAAAGTGGCGGACCTGATTTTTTAGGATTAAGACTTCACCAACTTGGTAATACAAAACTACATTTCACATCTCAGGTTGTTCCTGTTGATGCCAGGTTTAATTATGGGTTTAATTATTTTAAAGTCTTTAAAGCTGGACTAAACAATGAGGTGATTAAAAGAGATGTTATTCATGCCTACGATGGTATTGTGGAAATGCCCAAAGCACCAACACAGCCATTTATAGTTAAGAATAACAATATACCTGAAGGTAAACTAGAAGTAGTTGAATTCCAGAGTGAACATTTAAAAGAAACAAGAAAAATAACCGTACATATTCCTGCTACCTACTCATCAGCAACATCACATAATTTACTGATTGTATTTGATGGTGAAGCTTACGGAGCAAGACCAGGAAGAAACTCCCGAATACCCACCCATACCATTCTTGATAATTTATTTGCATCAAATAAGATTACGCCAACAATTACTTTATTGGTTTGGTCAATGGGAAAAAGATCAGAAGATCTGATCAATGATGACTTTGGTGATTTTATTGCAGAAGAACTTATTCCATGGGCACGATCTAATTACAATATCTCACCCGGTGGTTCACATGTTATCCTGGCGGGCTCAAGTCGTGGTGGGTTTGCTTCAAGCTACATAGCTTTTCGTCATTCGGAAGTTATTGGAAATGTCCTTTCCCAATCAGGGTCATACTGGATCAAAGGTACTGAAAATGAAAATCATTGGATTTACCCTGAGGATAATGGAAAACTTATAAACTTGTATAAAAGTAGTGAACGACTATCTATCAAATTTTATATGGATGTAGGTTTATATGATGCCGGAGCTTCCATGTTAGGCATGAACAGACAGTTTAGAGATATATTAGAATTAAAAGGTTATGAAGTAGATTACCACGAATTTAAAGGAGGTCATAGTTATATTAATTGGCAAGGAACTTTATCTGATGGACTTATTTCATTAATCGGTAATGAAAGTAAATAAGATTTCAAGATAGAAAAACTCAACTTTTAGGAGTTAAAAACACATTTAATAATCTATTATCAAAATATCAATTTTTACACAGCTTGATTATCAAAAACATAAGTAACTATAAATCTGACACTTAAATAATCATCCAAAAAAAATCACAATTAAAGGCCCTAAGTATTCTCCTGATTTATTTTGAATATTGAATTTTCATCATTTTCTTAGGTTTATTAGGTTTATTAGAAGGTTTGGTTTTCCATCAATAACTACAGAGCTATTATATACATTTTAATTCATTGCACGGTATTAAAGCAACAAATGGTTACTAATAGATCTGATTATAAATTGAAAACAACACCATTTTGAGTTCAATATATTCTAAATAATGAGTCCATTTAAAAGACTATTTTCATCTAAAAAAACTAAGGTTCAAAAACCAGAAATACTATTGGAGGAATCTTCTCCCTCATGTCCTATCACAGCCATTGTTGAGCAAGATGACCGAGTAGCTTATTTTTATTTATGGGGACCTGATAATTCAGATTTCGGAGTCAGATCGTGCTGGATCAGAAACCTTCAGCCCTACTCTGATAAAGATGAAAAATATTTTATAAAAGATGGAAATGCCCCGATGATGCATAGTCAATTTTGCAAATTTCCGGAGGGTGAACCCAAACTAGAGAAAGAGGAGTTGGAAATTGTCTGGTTGGAAGAGGGAGACGGTGCAGCATTGTTATATCGAAATGAAATTTTAGCAATCATTCCAACATGGAGTGGGTATGATGGTTTTTTCGGATATGCCACATCTTGTAATGGAGAAGGAGACTTTGCATGGGAGTTAACCAATGATAATGAATTGATATCCAGAGTCGCAGAATCACAAGAGTATTGGGAATCATGGGATCAGGAACCAGTACCTTTTCAAATTCAACAGCCTGTAATCATTGATGAATACGAGGAAACATTTGGGAAACTGGACAAGTATTATGCCATTGATGGAGAAGAATGGCCTCCTAGAGGACTTTATTTAAGAACCGGTGAATCGAAAACAATATTTGCTACCGTAGGACTTTCTTTACTTCCCATGCCAATTGTAGAAATGTATGTAGATGACAGACTACAATCTAATCGGATTGAACTTGGAATGATGTTAAACTCTTCGTTATCTGAAGATGAGATACAGGGTATTGCAAATTGGTTTAGTTCTAATGCTCCCATTCCCTGGGCAAATATCACTTTCCTTGGTGAAGGCCATACTATCAGATTCCCTAAAAGTGATAACTCTAAATTAACCTCTGTAATTCTCACAAATCAATTAGAAATTCTTCCAAAACCGGAATTAGGGTCTTACCGAAATTCTGACATTACTTTTCTTTGGATGGTTCCAATATCAGAAAAAGAAAGAGACCGAATAATTAATAAAGGAAGTGAAGAAATAATTAAAAAATTAAATGCTATAGGTAGTAAGATATTTAATTTATCAAGAGAAGAAGTTGTTTAACTAGTTTACTTTAATAAAAATCCATTTTTTAAACTTAGATTTCATGACTGACTATTTTTTAAGAGCTAAACATTGGCAAATTTTTGTTTTATCATACGGATTACCAATATTATGTCAAATGATTTTAATGTCTTCATTGTTTATAACGGTAAGCAAGGGAAACTTTAGTGATCCAACTCAGATATTTGAATATTTCATCTATTATCCGATTATAATCCTAATTAGTTCAGGAGTCATTTTTGGCTGGAACTGGTCAATTTCTGTAGGTTTACAAAAGTTTCTTCCTGACAACGTGACATTGAAGGTAAGCAGGTTTAAAATATTGTATTTTATCCCTTTAATCTATTTTATCATATTCATAATTGGGTTTATATACCTATTCAATTATATGCTTCATTCTCCTAATGAAACTCCAGATCCTTCATCATTTATAATTGGTTTTTCTACAATATTTCCAATTCACTTATTCTCAATGTTTTGTATTTTCTACTGTCTATATTTTTGTGCTAAAACTATAAAATGCATTGAGCTTCAAAGAGAAGTTAAGTTTTCTGATTTTGTTGGTGAATTTTTCCTTTTATGGTTCTTCCCTATTGGTGTTTGGATTCTACAACCAAAGATCAATGAAATAATATCAACAAATAAAAGTACTTGATTTTTATACTTTCAAAAATAGCTTTACAGTAATCAAATAATTAGGTCCGAATTATTTTACTTTGCGCCCCCATTTTGTTGGGTATAATCAAAAGATGGGCGGAAAGAATTTCCCCTATTCTAGAAAAATCAATTTATAGAAAGCCAAATCATGAAAAAACTGCAGGACCTGACCAAAGAAGAATGGAATACTCATTTTCCACTTGAATTAGTTGACCATAACCCTGAATGGAAAAACCTTTACCAAAAAGAAAAGGATTTGATCCTGAATCATATTGACGAAAAATCAATTCTGAGAATTGAGCATTTTGGAAGTTCATCAATCCCTTCAATAAAATCAAAACCCTACATTGACATAATTATTGAAATACCAGAAGTATTATTATTTGATGTGCATCTAATCTCCAAATTTTCTGAAATTGGATATACTCATTTTGTTGTACCAAAAAGAAATGATATAGAGTCCTATTCCTCATTTGGTAAAGGATACAATCTTGAAAATAAAAAAGATCAGATTTTTCATATTCATATGTGCCCAAAGGATAATATAATGTGGAAACAGATTGAATTTAGAGATTATTTGATAGCTAATAAGGATAGAGCTAAAGCATATGAAAAATTAAAACTTGACCTTATATCTAAGTATCAAAACGACAGAGGAGCCTACGTATTGGGTAAAACTGATTTTGTTTTTGAAACGTTAGAGTTAGTAAATAGATAAACCTAATCCTTTCTTCAAAAATATATTACTCTATAAAATAAATTGTATTTCCATTAATAGTTTAAACTTAACCAGAACTATACTTCCGAAGATAATTGTTCGTTTAGTAGCTCCAGTCTTATTACTTTCAGGCTTTAAATAAAAACTAATTCATGAATCTCAGACTATTAAGAACAGTTATCATCCTTTTTATCAGCTGCTATTCAATTACGATCACAGCACAGCAATCAATTAGCTTTACGTTTGATGATGGGAACACTGCTAACATATTGAATTACTCATTGGAAGAATGGAACTCATTGATTCTAAATAGCCTTGAAGAGGAGAATATTAAGGCAGCTTTTTTTGTGAAAACCGAAAATAAAAATACCCTTGAAGGAAAGTATCTTTTAGATTCCTGGAATAACGCCGGCCATCTGATTGCAAATCATACGTATTCACATCCTAATTTCAATAACCCAAAAATTAGTGCCGAGAATTTTAGAAGAGAATTATTAATGGCAGATTCATTAATTAATAGCTATAGTAATTATACAAAGCTTTTCAGGTTTCCATATTTAAAGGAAGGAAATTCACAATCAAAAATAGACAGTATCAGGAATATCCTTAAAGAATATGGGTATTCAAACGGATATGTCACTATAGATGCATCAGACTGGTATATTGATAGCAGACTTAGAAAACGACTCAAAGAAGATCCAAATGCTGATATTTCCAAATTTAAGCAGTATTACCTCGATCACATTTATAACAGAGCTTTATATTATGACAGTATTGGAGTTGTACTTACAGGAAGAAATATAAAACATACACTATTGCTTCATCATAACCTTGCTTCTGCATTGTTTCTTGATGACCTTATCCAAATGTTCAAATCAAAAGGGTGGAATATTATTTCTGCTGAAGAGGCATTTCAAGATCCTATTTTCAAAAATATTCCTGAACATGCCGGAGAAAGTCTTATCTGGGCAATGGCCAAAGATTCCGGAAAATTTGAGAATGACTTGAGATATCCGGCTGAAGATAGTCGCTATGAAAAAGATAAAATGGATGCGCTGGGATTATAGTGTTTATTATTAACATCTATCAATTGAAATATTCAGTTAAAAAGACAAATTACCACAACAATCTGTGAAAAAATTGTAGCATTATTTTAATAAATAATATATACTCGAAATAGTCATAAATCTCTAAAAAGAATTTTCAAACTTTCAAAAACATCATCTCATACCAGCTCCATTAATAATACATTAATATAATATTTATCCTCTCTTAACATAACTACATCTAAATCAAACAATACAATTAAACTGTATACGATTAAATAACAAATTACTTATTTCTCAAAAAGCTCCTTACAAAGCCTGATAATTTTGATTTGACGTTGCGAACAAAATTTTATTTTGTCAAAATTTATTTGTAAACTTGAAACCTATTGGTAATAGTCGGATCAGTTAGCATTGTTGTTTCAACCAAACATTGTGTTAGAACTATTCAATTCTACAAACAATCATTCAACATCTAACAGTCTGGCATGTGGACTTTCAATCAATCTTTAATCTATAAACCAATCAATTTATGCTTAAACATTTACTATTGATAGGAATGACAATTTGTATTTCCTATTTCTCTTTTTCCCAAGAAAGAGCGTGTGCTACTGACCAGGTACATGAAAGATTATTAAAAACCGACCCACAATATGCAAGGCGTCAGGCCGAAATTGAAAAATTGACCAGACAGTTTTCAGAAAATTTTGAAACTATGAGGTTATCCGGTGATACAGTAATCATCCCGTGTATTGTACATGTAGTTTATGCCAATTCAAATGAGAACATTTCTGATGCTCAGGTTCAATCTCAAATTGACAGATTAAATAAAGACTTTAGTGCTACCAACAGTGATTATAATAACACTCCGGCTGAATTTGCAGGGGTGAGATCTGGTGATACATTCATTAGATTTGAGCTGATCGAGACCAAAAGGTATGCCAATTCACGTGATACCTGGGGTACAAACGACCTTGTAAAATCAACCTACCCTCCTATCGAACCAGCTCGTATTTTAAATATGTGGGTTGCTGATATCGGTGGTGGAATTCTTGGTTATGCACAGTTTCCCGGAGGTAATCCGGCAACTGACGGTGTTGTTATGTCGCCACAATATTTTGGTGATGCTACAGCTCCGGGCGGATCTAATTTCTTTTTATCAGCACCATTTGACAGAGGACGTACCGCAACTCATGAAGTTGGTCACTGGTTAAACCTTCGCCACATCTGGGGTGATGGTAACTGTAATGCTGATGACTTTGTAAGTGACACTCCTGTTGCAGGAAACCCTAACTATGGCTGTCCTGCTGCTGGCACAAACAGCTGCCCTAATAATCCGGGTAATGACATGTTCATGAACTACATGGACTATGTAGACGATGCTTGTATGTTTATGTTCTCTGCTGGTCAGGATAACCGTATGCAGGCTACATTTGCTAACGGTGGCGGTCGCGAAGGATTCTTATTAGACCCAGTATATAACCCAGGTGGCAACCCTCCTGATGAATTTACTTGTTCAGGTACAGTAACAAGCTTTCCTTACAATCAAAGCTTTGAAAGTGGTATAGGAAACTGGACTCAGGACACAAGTGATGATTTAAACTGGACAAGACAAAGTGGTGGTACACCATCATCAAGTACTGGTCCTTCATCAGCAAATGATGGTAGTTTCTATATGTACATAGAATCTTCAAGCCCTAACTACCCTTCAAAAGTAGGAAGACTGGAAAGCCCTTGTTTTGATCTTACTGGTGAAACAACTGCAACTTTCAGTTTCGATTACCACATGTACGGTTCAGCAATGGGATCACTTGCAGTACAAGCTATCACTGACGGTGGCGACTGGACAACGATATGGTCTTTAAGTGGAAACCAAGGTAATAGCTGGGCATCGGCAAGTATTAATATGAGTTCTTACCTTGGTGAAACTGTTAAATTAAGATTTGTTGGTACAACAGGTTCTTCATATACCTCTGATATTTCCATTGATAAAATAAGCATGACTACTGCGGGTACTCCTGGTGGACTAAATTGTTCTTCAACTGAAACTATCGGATACAGCGAAAGTTTTGAAGGCAATTTTGGTGGATGGACCCAGGTAAGCGGAGATGACTTCGACTGGACAAACCAAAGTGGTGGAACACCATCAAGTAATACTGGTCCGTCTTCAGCATTTGCAGGAAGCAACTATATTTATATTGAGGCTTCAAACCCTAATAACCCATCAAAAGTTGCTCAAATAGAAGGTCCTTGTTTTGACCTAAGTTCTGCTTCTACAGCAGTATTCTCTTTTAGCTACCACATGTATGGTGCTGCAAGCATGGGTAATTTGGAGCTACAGGCAACAACAGATGGAAATACCTGGAGCAGTATCTGGAGCAAATCAGGTAACCAGGGTAATAACTGGCTACAGGCTGAAGTTAATTTAGCAGCTTATTTAGGTGATAAAGTAAAACTAAAATTCATTGGTACAACTGGCGATACCTGGCAAAGTGATATTGCAATTGACGCACTAAGTCTAAGCTCTTCAACCACTACCCCTCCTGATACTACAACTACTGTAGCGACTCTCTCAATAACATTTGATAATTATCCTGAAGAAACTCGTTGGGAAATCCTTGATGGATCTACAATTATTGCTTCAGGAGGAACCTATGGCTCTCAACCTGATGGTTCTACACTTACTCAAAACATTGAGCTAAGCAATGGTTGTTATGATTTTGTAATTTATGATTCCTACGGTGATGGTATCTGCTGTTCATATGGTAACGGTTCTTACTCACTTACAGCTAACGGAGTTACTTTAGCTTCTGGCGGATCATTTGGATCAAGTGAGACTACAAACTTCTGCGTTGGTGGTAGCGCCAGAACAACAAAAGTATCTGTATCCAGAGAAGGTTCTTCATCAAATGGATTCGCCGTTTATCCAATACCTGCATCTGAAAGACTTAAAGTTTATACAGGTAAAATGGAAAATCCTGAGTTTACGATCATGACTACTACTGGTCAAATCTGGAAACAAGGTGTATTAAACAATACTTATAATGAAATCAATGTTTCAGATCTTGATGCCGGACTTTATATCCTTAGAGTAACCGACGGAGAGAATGTGTTAACTAACAGGATACTAATCAAATAATTTGATTTTCTATATAAAGGAGGCCGTCCCATGAAAGTGGGGCGGCTTTTTTCATGTCTATAATTTAAAATCTCAATACCCTATTGGAATTTGTAGATTTGATTCAGATATTACCTATCCAAAAGCTAAAATTTAAGTAAATACAACCATTTTTTTAAACCATAACTCCTGATGAGTAATTTAGAATTCATTATTGAATTAATAGATAAACTGATATGGCCAGCGACTCTATTATTTCTATTCTTTCTGTTGAAAAAGCCTATTAGAGAATTAATTCCCTTTGTTTCAAAAGCCAAATTCAGTGAATTGGAACTGGAATTTGATAGAAAAATGGAAAAAATAAAAATAGAAGCAGAAATGGAATTTGAAAACCAGTCTCCCGATTACAAAACCTCATTAATTGAGCTTGCTCATGATATGCCAAGTTCATCGATTTTGGAAGCATGGAAGGTTATTGAAAGCAAAACAGAAGCATTGATACTAAAATCAAATCCTAATATAGACCTTAACAAACCTTCCAGATATAAGCTCATGCAGGATACTCTTGAAGGAAATCACTTACTGGAAACTAAAAAAATTAAAATATTTGATGATTTGAGGCAAATAAGAAACAAAGTGGCTCATGTACCGGACTATGTAGTCACGAAAGAACAAGCTATAAATTATATCTCCATTGCAATTAAACTAATAGATTTTCTTGATGAAGAATTAAAATCAAATTAATAGTACAAAATCACTTTCAAATACAAAAATGAACAAGCCTTTTTGCGCTATGAATTGTGCTTTGAAAAATTAAAAAGCACTCCCTCTGCCCCCATAAACAATTGAATCAAAAGCAATTACACAAAATTTTATTTCATAAAATCGAAATATTTCAGTACATTATAAAGTCAATATTTATTTTCCATATAAAATAAATGCAAAATCTTTATAACCATACCCGATTGATTGCAGTAAAACCCTTTAGCCTACAAGGAGTGCAACCAATCTTTGACAACTAGAACTTCCTTCTTAAATTCTTCTACTAAATCACTATTTTCAGCAATTTTCAATCGTAATTTAACTATTTATTAGATCGATTATTTTGTCTGAAGAATAGCCCTATTATTATTCTATAACCAAAATTCATACTACCATGAAAACTTATTCTATATTTTCAATGGCCTTTCTATATATCATTTCTTCAATTATAATATTTGCCCAGCCTACCAGATACGAATATTCACTCGAAGGAGGAACCGTAAATAGTCATGGCAATATATCCCCTACTAAAGCAACCATGTTAATTGGTGGTGCCGAAGCCGGAGCATCTGCAGAAATAGCAGCAACATCATGGTTTTTAAATAATGCCGATGGAGGTGACTATCTGGTTATCAGAACCGGAGGAACCGGAGGGCAGGCAGCCTGGGTCTGGGATAATTTCAGTTCAATGATAAGCTCTGCGGCTGAAATTTCAATTGATAATCGAAATGCGGCGAATAATGCTACAGTCGCTCAATATATCTATGATGCCGAAGCCATATTCATAGCAGGAGGAGATCAAACTTCTTATGTTGATAACTGGAAAGACACTGAAGTTGAAACAGCCTTAAACTATGTTATAAACGTTAAAGGCATACCCGTTAGCGGAACTTCTGCCGGAATGGCAATATTAGGTAGTGCATACTATGCACCGGCTACAAGCGGAGTACTTTCCTCAGAAATATTAAATGACCCATACAACAATAACATGAACAACTCACTATTCTATGATGACTTCCTTGATATCCCGTATCTTAATAATGTAATTACAGACACTCACCTTAATCGTACTCATGGAACTAATAATGAAAACAGATATGGAAGAATCTTTGGCTTTCTGGCCAGAACTGTAAATGATCAAAATTCTACCGGCAGATATGCTATAGGGTGCGAGGAAGGAACTTTTGTTTGTATAAATTCATCTGGAATTGCAAGAGTATTTGGAAATGGAAACTCAAATCAAACGAGGGCATACTTTCTTCAGGTTAATTGCCAGGCTCCCGAAACTATCCAGAGCGGCTCTCCCCTTGTATGGAATAACAATAATCAGGCAGTCAAAGTCTATCAAATCCCAGGCACATCAAATGGTAATGGTAATAGTTTTGACCTTAACAACTGGTCTTCTGCATCTGGTGGTGGATGGATGGACTGGTATACCTCAGAAGGTTATTCAGGGTTCAACTTTATTAATGGCAGTGGCGCTACAACAGGGGCTTCTGCACCATCTAACTGCTCCGGAAATCCAGGAGAATGTAATACGCCAACCGCTCCTAACAGTAGCAATATCACAAGCAATTCAGCCTCAATAAGCTGGTTAGATGCAGGATCTAACAGTTACGATCTACAGTATCGTGAGTCGGGATCTACAAACTGGACAACTATCAACACAGCCAATACCACCCAAAATATTAGCGGATTAGCCGCCAACACCACATATGAATACCGCGTTAGAAGTGTCTGCACATCTACAAACTCAAGCTATTCATCAATTTCACAATTCACAACCTTGTCTGGTGGTGGACCTGTAGATTATTGCCCTTCCTCAGGAGGTAGTACTCAATATGAATATATCGATGAAGTGGCAATAAACTCACAATCAAATTTAAGTGGTAATGACAATGGGTATGGTGATTATACGAATTTCACATTCAACTTGACAGCTGGAAATTCTTATACCATGTATATCTACCCTCAAACGAGTGACCGGGAAATATTTATAGTCTGGATAGATTTTAATCAGGATGGCGACTTTGTTGATTCAAACGAGGAGATTTTATTTGCCAATTCCAGAAGAAGAATCAGGAAAACAATTACAATTCCATCCATTGCTCTTTCAGGAAATACAAGAATGAGAGTTTCGATGAAATACGCTAGCGATGGTGAGCAAACTCCTTGCGAAAACTTTCAGTTTGGAGAAGTTGAAGATTATACTGTCAATATAAATAATGGTGCCGGAGCCAGAACTACTCCACTCCCTCCGGTAAGCTTTAACAATCTATCTAATGAAACTCTGATAGACAATTTAGTAGTCTATCCTAACCCGTCAAAAGGACTATTTACGATTAATGTAGACAGAAGAGAAGAGGTAGAGATTTCGGTTTATGATATCCTTGGAAACCATATCTTAACTCAAAAAGACAGAGAAATTGATCTTAGAAATGAAGAATCAGGTATCTACATTCTTAAAATAAAAACAGTAAAGCAAACTCAAATTGTAAGACTGGTTAAAGATTAGAAGAAATGTATTTCTTCTATTAACAGGCATCGTTCATATTCGAACGATGCTTTTTTAATTATATCTCAATTAAATTATTAGATATTCTAAAAAATCATTTTATTTAAAAAACAACCATTTTATCCAATTGAAAAAAATCATTCTATATCTTTTAATCTCTATCTCAGTCCTTCTGGTTTTCCTCACAGTTTTATTTGGACATAGGGATAAATCAGTTGAAGATTTAATTCCTGAATATGGACAACCTCCATCTTCTTTTATTGAAATAGATGGAATGAATGTACATTATCGTGATGAAGGGATAATGGAGGATACAGTACCTATTGTTTTAATTCACGGCACCGGTGCCAGCCTCCATACCTTTAATGCCTGGACTGAAGAATTATCACAAAAAAAGAGAGTGATCAGGATGGATTTACCTGCATTCGGACTCACCGGTCCATTTCCTGACCGGGATTATACAATTAATCATTATTCTGAATTTATAAATGATTTTTTGGTTGCTCTTAATATTAAGTATTGTATTATCGGAGGTAATTCATTGGGAGGATTAATTGCATGGAGGTATACTATCACCCACCCTGAAATGGTTGATAAACTTATTCTGATCGATGCAGCAGGATATCCTCGAAATTCCACTAGTGTCCCATTAGCATTTACTGTAGCCAGGATTCCTGTAATAAATAAGACATTAACATTTATAACTCCACGATCTGTAATTGAATCTAGCGTTAAAAATGTTTATACAAATAAAAATAAAGTCACAGATGAACTTGTTGATCGATATTTCAACCTCTCACTACGAGAAGGTAATCGTCAAGCTTTAGTTGATAGAATGAAACTTGATATTGAAGTAGATCAAATTAAAGAGATTAAGAATATTTATCAACCCACACTTATCATTTGGGGAGAAAAAGATGAACTGATAACAATTGAAAGTGCATACCGTTTCTATGATGACCTACCAAACGACACCCTGGTCATTATCGAAAACGCAGGTCATGTCCCTATGGAAGAACAACCTGAAGAAAGCTTGAAGTCAGTCAAAGCATTCCTTGGATTAAGGGATTGAAAGCGGCAAACAAAACCTTGATTAACAACTGAAATTCAAAAATTTAACCTCTGACAAAACTCATAAACACACAGCTATTAAGTCATATTAGTTAGTTTAGATTCCTTCTTAGATTTTTGTAAATTGAAACAAAGGACTTCACATATAACATCATGCCCGATCGTTTAAGTGAATGGTTAAATTAATTTAAGACGGTTCTCAGGACACTTATATTCAAAGTAAGAGTCTGGGAGAAAAAAACAAACTGATCATATGGACCTAAGGAAGGTTTTTATGAACTATTTATTCTAATTATCCATTATATTTTTATCCATAAAGTTCATAATATCTTTTGCAATACTTCAGCTCCAATCTAAATTTGCCTGGTAAAAGAATTTCAGGTGGGAGACAAAATAGAACTAATAAATAGCATTGGTAAGATCATAGTATTTTTGATGTGGATTCTATCTGCTTTCTTATTCACAGTTAAAAGCTCAAAAAAAATATCCAATAGACTTTTTGCTTCATTTCTAATTGTAACCTCTTTTGATCTTACTGGTCTGTTTTTCCCTTATGACTTCTCAGAAACTCCAAATTTAGTCATCTTCAAATCCGCATCTTCATTACTGCAGATGCCTCTAATTTATCTTTATTTCTTATCAGCATGTTATTCAGACTTTAAATTACGCTTAAAGCATTTGATTCATGCTGCGTTATTTTTGATATTTTTGATTGCTTTCAAATTAACTTCAATTTCTGACCAGATATATTCACTGTTTAAGATTATTATTGAAATTCAGTGGTTTGTCTATATAATTGCTATTTTCCTGTTGCTGAAAAGATATAAAACAATCTTCAAGGAAAATTATTCAAACCCGATTCATCTTAATTATAAATGGCTATTTCAGATAGCAATTGTCTTCTGCATATCACACTTTTTTGTAATACTAAAATGGATAATGTCAGAATATAATTATGACAGGATTAATGACATCAACCTTGTAATAAGTATATCTGCATTAACAATTATAACTTTTTTTGTCCTTAAAGCCCTTCTTAACCCACAGCTATTCTCTGGAGTTCAATCATTTCAGGAACCATTGAAGAAACCAAATAAAGGAATTATTAAAGATGACGTTGATGAAAAAGAAATCGATCGTATAAAGTCATTTATGGAAAGCGAAAGGCCTTACCTTGACTTTGAACTAACACTATCAAAACTTGCACATCAATTTAATACAACTGAAAAGGATCTTTCCATTTTGATTAATCACCAAATTGGTAAACACTTTTTTGATTTCATCAATGACTATAGAGTAAAAGAAGCAAAATCAATTTTGGAAGATAGCCAAAAAAAGAAGGTGACAATTCTAGAGATCGTTTATGAATCTGGATTTAACTCAAAATCCTCTTTTTATTCAGCATTCAAGAAAGTAACTGGAAAAACACCTACTGAATACAGGAAAGAAGCTTTGTCCGACTAAAATTTCCTGGAAAAAATCTATCCGACTTTATTTATCCGGAAAGATTAACCACTTAATAAAGTCAGTTTTGTTGGAAATCAAACATTCTAACAAAATGAAAAAATCACTTTTCACCATTCTGATCACTTTAACACTTCAGCATATATATGCCCAACAACTGTATGATCCAAAACTATCTATCAAGGTAGATTCAATCATTAGCAATTACTATAAATCAGATCAACCCGGATTAGCTGTAGCAGTTATTAATGAGGGCCAAATTATATACAATCATCAGATTGGAAAAGCTAATCTGGAATATCAAATACCTATTTCGGACTCATCTGCCTTTCACATAGCTTCGGTATCAAAACAATTCACTGCCTACCTGGCAGTATTGCTTGACAAAAAAGGATTATTAACTCTTGAAGATGATATCAGAATTCATCTACCTGAATTAAAATCATTGCCATATAAAATCACAATAAAGCAATTAGCAAACCATACCCATGGTCTGCCAAACTTATTCGGGTTATTGAAACTTAAAGGTAAACGAATTGACGATCATACTACACATAAAGAAATCGTACAATTGCTATTGAAAATACAAAAAACAAACTTCATTCCTGGAGAGAAGTATGAGTATAATAATACTGGGTATGTCTTATTAGCAGAAATAATTGAAAGAAAATCTGAGAAACCATTTCAACAGATATTGGAAGAGCTAATATTTATCCCTAATGAAATGTATGATACCAGAGCAGTAAATAACTCAACGATTATTATTAAAAACAAAGCACAGTCATATAAAAACGAAAATGGTTTGTATAAAAAACATCCCTTCAATACCATGGCTAATGGTTCATCAGGTATCAGCACTACAATTAGTGATTTATCAAAATGGGCAACTAAATTTCAATTCCCGGATAAATTATCAAAAGAGATTTTTGAAGAAATGACTAAGCCGACCATTCTTAATTCCGACAGCATAATTAATTATGGGTTGGGATTAGAATTTAAAAAATATAAAGGTCAGGACATAGTTTTCCACGGAGGTGGTGACGCCGGGTACCGTTCTTACTTATTACATATTCCAAAATTCAAGTTTTCAGTAGCAATACTTGGGAATAATAATGATTTCACTCCACTATTCATTGTTAATGAAATTATTGATCTCTATCTAAAAGATTATCTGGAGAATACACCTACTCCTATAAAAACATCATACAACACTAAGGAACTTAAGCAGTTCGAAGGTACTTTTGAAATGTTTCCAGGCACCTATTTTAATATTATTGCAGAAAATGACACATTGTTCTTTCAATCTTATGGCAATAAAAACAAAGCTCCACTACCAACAATCGGTGATGGTGAGTTTTTATTTCCCTATGTCCCCACTAGTAAATTTTCATTTTATAAAGGTGGGTTTATATTTAATATTGCCGACTTCAAATATGATTGCAAAAGGGTTAATCTACCAGAAGTAAAATACCCCAATAAATCAGACCTTATTCCATATACAGGGGTTTATCACAACCATGAGTTCAATTTACATTATGAGATAGTAATTTTAGACAATCAACTTATTGCAATCCACCAGTTAAACGGCAATATTCCATTGATGGATTTGGGAAATGACCATTTTTATACTAACCAATCATTTTTTGGAAAACTTGATTTCATAAAGAATAAAGAAGGCAGGGTTAACGAATTTTTACTTTCAGGTCAAAATCTAAAAAACCTGTCTTTTAAAAAAATTAATTAAAATGGCGCTGTAGAAACTGGTTAAAACAAGGTGAAAAGTTGAATGGTTAATTAATAAAATCATATAATCATAAAGGCATCAAAACGTTAAGAGTTGTTTACAAAATGTATTTAATGCTTTTTCCAATGAATATTTCATGGTTTCCATTATTGATTTAGAATACCAACAATCGTCATTTTGATTTTGATTAAACTAAAGCTATTTTAAGCTTCAAGTACAGAACTAATCAAAATGAAAACATATACCTTTTTAATATTTATAATATTTCTCGGGTTTAATATGACTGGTATTGCTCAGGACTTTTCCCTTGATCAAGTCAAAAGTGAAATCGAAGAAATATCTTCAAAAGAACAAGAAGCTTTCAAAAATGGTGATTGTGAAACTGTAATGGAATTAATGTCTGACAATATTACTTTTTACGCCAACGGAACCCCCTCTCCTCCCAAGGCTATGATTGAGAAATTTTGCAATAATATCCCTCGACCATTTCCGGAACTAAATGATGGTGATTTAAAGATTTATCCTCTTTCATCAAACAGTGCCTATTCAGTCAAAACTCTTGAATATCATAAAGATGAAAATACCAGGATCAGAAAGATTGTTACTAAAATCTGGAATAGAATAGAAGGAAACTGGAAAATGGCCCATCTTCAATCGACGGTCAAAGAAATACTGATTAAGTAATAAATTCTACTAACCAATGCCAAAAAATATAATAATCTGTTGCGACGGGACTGGTAATCAATTTGGTGATTCTAATTCGAATGTCGTCAAATTATATAGTGTAATTAAAAAGATCCCGGAGAAACAAATTGCTTATTATGATCCGGGTGTTGGTACTTATAAGTACCCAGGTTTAGGCCTTTCAATTAACAGTAGTCTAAACAGAATATTTGGATTAATTACCGGATTTGGATTATACCAGAATGTTTATGAAGCCTATTCATATCTAATGGAAAATTACGAATCTGGTGATCGTATATTTTTGTTTGGTTTTAGCAGGGGCGCATATACTGTAAGGGTATTATCCGGATTTATTCGTTTAATGGGTTTGCTGGAAAAAGGTTGCCAGAATTTAATTCCATATGCATTTCAGATATATGCAAAGAGAAATCCAAACTTCAAAATAGCAAATAAATTCAAAATGCAATATTGCAGGGAATGTCCGATTAAATTTATGGGTATCTGGGATACTGTTTCGTCCGTAGGATATTTTGGAAACTGGAAGTCATATCCTTATACTGCTAATAATAAAAATGTTGAGGTAATCAGGCATGCTGTTGCTATTGATGAAAGAAGAGCCTTTTATAAGCAAAACAAACTGGGAGCTAAGTATAACAACATAAAAGAGGTCTGGTTTGCAGGAGTACATTCGGATGTAGGAGGTTCTTATCCGGAAAAACAAAGTGAGTTATCAAAAATCTCTTTACAGTGGATTTTGAATGAGGCAGCAAAAGAAAATCTGATTATTGATACTGATAAATACAGACAAGTTGTGTTAGGGAAACATCCAAAACTGGTTAAACCTAATCCATTTGGTGTCCTGAATAAATCATTGAAGGGTTTTTGGTACCTAGGTGAAATTATTCCCAAGGCAGAAATTGATTACAGTAAGAAAACCAAAAAGTGGTATATCCCTTTAGGTAGATATAGAACTATCCCTGAAGATAGTTTTATTCATGAGACTGTTTTCGAAAGAATTAAATATTGCAAAGAAAAATATTCTCCTCCGAACATACCTAAATCATATCAAATAGAAAAAACAATTGATATGATTGCTAAATAGTCTGGTTATTTCAATTTGTCTTGATTGACCTCCTTAATTGTCGTATTAACACTTCCTGAAAGATACATTTACTTATTAAATTCAATTAATGATAAATGTATAGAAATGAGAAAAATAATACTACAAGAATTCATATCCCTGGACGGGATTATACAATCTCCGGGAGCTCCGGAAGAAGATAGTTCAAACGGTTTTCAATCTGGAGGCTGGGTAACTCCATTTTTTAAGAATGCAGATTCAAAAACTCATGAATTCATGCAAAAAAATCTGATTATGACTGATCTTCTACTTGGCAGAAAAACCTATGAAATATTTGCAGAATACTGGCCAGACCATGCTGATTCCTGGCCCGGTATTAATGACGCCAACAAGTATGTAGTTTCAAATAGTGATATACCGCTGAATTGGAAAAATTCAGTTTTGATTACTGGTGATGTTATTTCTAAAATTCAAAAGCTAAAATCTGAAAAAGGGTCGAATCTGAAGGTGTTTGGAAGTAGTAAACTGGTTCAAACTTTATTAAACTCTGATCTTGTTGACAAGCTTTGTTTGATGACAATTCCTGTTATTCTTGGAAATGGTAAACGGTTATTTCATGAAAGTGATTCACCATCAACTTTCAAATTAACAGATAGTTTTGTTTCCTCAACAGGACTTATCTTTTCCATTTATGATAAAATAGATAATAAAATTGAAACGGGAACGATTGGCTCCTGACATATTGGTGAAACTTGAATGATTAAAAATAATTCATTATTGATAAAAATTTTATCATTTCAAAAAGTGACACCTACAAACAAATTAATTGACGCGTACAGACAAATTAATCACTTGGATTATCCTTATTTTTGTAGAAACAGTTGTTAACGATATGACTAAAAAACAACCTTCTGCAAACGTGAAAATGATTCATTGCAAAGATTTACATGTTGCCGCAATGATTGAAGCTGATTCTTGCCATGAGCGAACCATGTATTACCCATCAAACTACCTTGTTATGGTAGAGCAAGGTGTTTTTACATTAGAAACAGAAGACAACACCTATATTATTAATGAAGGTGAATTTGCCCTCATTAGAAAATATACCCATGGTCAAATCAAAAAATCGTTTTCTGCTAATCACAAAAATTTCAAAGACACTGTATTTGTGCTTCAAGATGAATTTATAAAGGAGGTTATTAAAGATTTTAAGCAACCTGAAAATTATCTTCCCTGTACCGAAAAAGTCGTAAAATATGACAATAACTATATACTGGAAGGATTAAAACATTCACTGCAAATATATTTTACGGGTGTTGAGCAGGTTGAACCAGATCTTATACGCTTAAAAACAAAGGAGGCTATTTATGGGATACTAAAAGACAACCCAAACCTGATTCATATATTCAACGAATTTTCCGAGCCTGAAAAAGCAAATTTATCTCTTTATATGGAGCATAATTTTTTCTATAATATACCATTAGAAACCTTTGCAAAAAATTCGGGAAGAAGCCTGTCAACATTTAACAGGGAGTTCAGAAAAGTGTTTAATCAATCACCAAGTAAATGGCTGAAGAAAAGAAGATTAAATATGGCCAGAAATCTTATAGAAAGTCAAAATAAAAGGCCATCAGATGTTTATCTTGAAGTAGGTTTTGAAGACCTTGCCCATTTCAGTCGTTCATTTAAAAGTGAATTTGGCATAAACCCTTCTGAAATCTATTCAACCTAGCTTACAGCAACTTTACCAAAGAACATTTTCAACTCTTGAATATAAGGTCTTAATTGCCCACCCAACCTGTTTTAATTTCAAATCTTTATCAATGCTGTTATCTGGCTGAAAGCAGTCAACGGAAATCACCAATGAAATTCACAGGCAAGCAATAAGACATTATCAGTCAAACGAAAAGATCGAAGCTAATCTAATTTTGTATTATCTATAACAAAGAAAAACAAAATTCTAAAATATAATTATGGTAACGATAGACAAATCCAAACCTGTTTTTGTATCCGGAGCAAATGGTTATGTAGCTAGCTGGTTAGTAAAAAAATTACTTGAAGAAGGAATAACAGTTCATGCTGCAGTCAGAAATCCTGATGATGATAAAAAGGTCGGACATTTAAAAAACATTGCAAAAAACACAAAGGGAGAACTAAAACTATTTAAAGCTGATTTACTGATTTCCGGATCTTATGAAGAAGCAATGAGAGATTGCGAATTGGTATATCATACTGCATCACCTTTTACATCAAATTTCAAAGATCCACAAAAAGAATTAATAGATCCTGCAGTTAAAGGGACCATAAATGTATTAGAGACCGCCTCGAAGACCCCAACAGTAAAAAGAGTAGTTGATACAAGTAGTTGTGCAGCAATATATACTGATGCTATCGATACGGTAAATGCTCCCGGAGGAATCCTTACCGAAGAAGTATGGAATACAACTGCATCATTAACACATCAGCCATACTCCTATTCTAAAACCCTGGCTGAAAAGAAGGCCTGGGAAATTGCGAATTCTCAAAACCAATGGGATTTAATCACAATTAATATGAGCCTGGTAATGGGACCTCCGTTAAACCCGGTTCAAACAACATCAGAATCTATGAGCATCCTAAAACAGCTTGGAGATGGCACAATGAAAGCAGGAGTTCCTAAAATGGGTATCGGAGTAGTTGACGTACGCGATGTTGCTGAAGCTCATTATCGTTCAGGTTTCACACCAGAAGCCAGAGGAAGATATATCACTTCAGCACACAATACAGATTTATTAGAAATATCATCGGTGCTGCTACCTAAATATGGAACTAAATTCCCAATCCCTAAAAAGGCCTTACCAAAATGGTTATTAATGATTGTTGGTCCGATGGCAAATAAATCCTTTACCCGAAAGTTCATCAAAAACAACGTTAATTATCCCTGGAATGCAGATAATTCAAAAATCAAAAGAGAATTGTCAATGAAATTCAGATCACTTAAAGAAACGATGGAAGATTCTTTTCAAGTGTTAATTGACAATAAGATTCTAACTGCAAAATAAACTAAATATTTACCAGGGTATTTGATTTTGCCCAATTATCCGATTCCTCAAAACTGGTACATGTAATGTGCATGTACCAGTGTTATTATCCCGGTTAACCTCCAACCTTTGGCATTTCTAAAAATGGTATTGAGATATGGTAATTTTATCCTATTTTAACGATATATTTATATTCACCTTTTTAAATAAACATGAATAACTACTCTGTCATACTAATTGTATTCTTCATATTAATTTGGGGTTGTAATTCACCTCAAAATCAGAAAAACCCTTACTTACACCATGGCGAAGGCTATGTCGAAGTCAATGGAGGTAAAATATGGTATGCTATTTTGGGTGAAGGTGATCAGCCTCCAATACTGTGCCTTCATGGAGGGCCCGGAGGAAATAGTGCCAGCTATTATAATCTTTCCGAACTGTCTAAAGAAAGACCTATCATAATGTTTGATCAATTAGGAACAGGTAGATCTGATCATCATCAGGACACTTCACTTTTAAAAGTAGACCTATTTGTTGAGCAAGTAGAAGCAGTAAAATCAGAATTAAAATTAAACGAATATTATTTAACAGGTGGATCATGGGGAGCGGCTTTAGCTCTAGAATATTATGAGGCACATCCTGAAGGAATCAAAGGAATCATTTTTAATAGCCCATATTTCAGTACGCCAATATGGACTGAAGATGCAGACAAATTGGTAGCTGCTTTACCAGATTCGATAAAAGCTGCTATTTATGAAGCTGAAAGGGATAGTTTATTTAATACTCCTGCCTATGATGCAGCAAATACTTATTTCGCAAGTCTTCATGGCCGTAGAAAGGAGAAGATTAAGCATGCTTATGACACAATTGATTCAAAAAGGAATACATTTATTTACAATTATATGTGGGGACCTAGTGAATTCACAGCTACAGGTACACTCCGTAATTATGATAATCATCAAAGCTTAAAAAAGGTCAATGTACCTGCATTATTTACAACAGGAGAATTTGATGAGGCTCGGCCTGAAACTGTGGAGAAACTAAGTAAACTTGTTCCTGATTCTAAATTTGTTGTTATTCCCGATGCTGGTCATTCTACTTTAAATGATAATGGGAAAGCAGTTAGAATTGCTATAAAAGAATTTATTAATAATATAGAGAATGAATGAAAATTAAGTCCCTGATATTATTTAAAATTGGGAAAACATATCTATTTGGTTAATAAAATTGCAATTCTAGGAGATTTCAACCCTGTATTTCAAACGCTTCATAAATTAAATGATAGCACCAGGGATATTCAAAAATATCTCAAAACAGAAATTCAATTTGACTGGATTCCAACTGATTTATTTAATTCAAAGGTAGTATTTGAACAAAACAAGTACAAAGGGCTGTGGATTGCGCCTGGTAGTCCATATAAGGATATGAATAATGTACTTAAGGCCATTAAATATGCTAGGCAAAACGAAATCCCTACCCTTGGTAATTGCGGTGGTTTTCAACATATGATAATCGAGTTTGCTATTAATGTATGTGGTATCAAAAATGCTGCCCATGAAGAAGTTACCCCAGATAGCCCGGAACTGTTAATCAAAAAACTTGCTTGTTCATTAATTGGAGAACAAGAACAATTGAAAATATTGAATCAAAATTCCAGACTTTACGATATTCTACAGACCAAAAACCTCACTGCAAAATACTTTTGTAGCTTTGGTTTAAACGAGAGGTATTTAGACATACTGAACTCCAATGGGTTATCTTTAACTTCCATTTCTGAAGATGGAAATTATCGTTCTTTTGAAATCACATCACATCCATTTTTCATTGGAACACTATTTCAACCTGCGTTAACTTCTACAAAAGAAAACCCTGATCCCTTAATCATAGCATTCGTAAAGACAGCTTTAAAAAATTAATTCAATATTTCATTCTTTATAAGACTTCAGAGTTTAAAGACATAACTATATATTTTCTTATCCAGTCTATGTATTATAAATAAAATAAAAATATTAATCATAGTAGAAATAAATACATATCTGTTTAAATCCCAAAATCAAATTATTTAGCTTAAATCCACCTAAAAATATTATTAGAAATAACTAAATTATTTATGTATCGATTCAGATTTAACATGAAGCCCTACAAAATATTTTAACACCCTATTTCTAATGATTTATTAATTGCCTCAAAATGAAACTAAATTCGTCTATTCCATTTATTGTTTTTCTTATTATTTTAAGTTCCTGCAATAGTGAGAAAAAATCTGAAAACATAGCAAATAATGACAGTGAAAGTACGATTTATTTTAATGGTGATATCATAACCATGGAAGGATCGGAAACCTCTTACACTGAAGTGGTTATAGAACAAAATGGCAGGATAGTTTTTACAGGCACCAAAGAAGAAGGATTAAACCTGTATCCAAATGCAAAATCTTATGATTTACAGGGAAAAACAATGATTCCCGGTTTAATCGAACCCCATCTGCATCCATCCATTGCTGCGATAATGCTAAGTAATGAAATTATTGCACCCTATGACTGGAAATTACCCGATGAAACAAAAATAGGAGTTCAGGGACAGGATGAATATCGAAATCGAATATCTGAGTCAATCAAATCAAAAGCCAAACCAGATGAGCTCTATTTCATTTGGGGATATCATCAGCTTTGGCATGGAGAACTTTCTAGAGACCTGTTAAATGAAATAGCAGGAGATCAGCCTGTAGGAATTATACACCGATCCTTTCATGAAATATTTTTAAATGATGCAGGAATAGAAAAACTGGGAATAAAAGAAAGTGATTTTGAAGGAAATCCTCAAGTAAACTGGCAAAAAGGCCACTTCTATGAAGGTGGCTGGTTGGCGCTGGTTCCTAAAATGGCTCCAATATTACTAGAACCATCGGGATATCTCGAAGGTTTGAAATCAATGAGCAAATTAATGCTTCTAAACGGTATTACAACCATAGCAGAACCAGGATTTCCAAGTTCAGATTTTGATGGAGAACTGGCTCTATTGAAACAAGAAATGGCCAATAATCCTCCTTATGATATTTATCTTATCCCAAGTGGAACACAACTATATATATTAAAGGGTGGAAATGATAGAGCTTTGGCTTTTATTGAAACCTTAAGTTCAGATTCTTCAAACAATACAAATAATATCCATTTTTTACCAAAACAGGTAAAAATATTCTCTGATGGAGCGATTTATTCACAACTTATGCAAATGAAAGATGGCTATACTGATGGACATCATGGTGAATGGATGACCCCTCTTGACTTATTTGAAGAGCAGGTAAAATTATATTGGAATAATGGGTATAAAATTCACGCTCATGCAAATGGAGATCTCGGACAACAAATGGTTATAGATCTGGTAGCCAAAGTTTACAATCAAAATCCAAGGGAAGACCACCGGTTCACCCTCCATCATATGGGTTATTTTGACGAACCCATGGTTCAGCAGATGGCTGATCTAAAAATGGAGGCTTCTGTTAATCCATATTATCTGTGGGCATTGGCTGATAAGTATTCTGAATTTGGCTTGGGACCGGAAAGAGCTGAGAACCTTGTTTCTATAAAACTTCTCACAGACCATAATATTCCGGTATCATTTCATTCAGATTTCTCAATGGCTCCTGCTGAACCACTTACACTTGCCTGGACGGCTATAAATAGAGTAACCTCACAGGGAAGTAAATTTTCACAAGACCAGAGAATTTCTGTGTTTGATGCAATGAAGGCTGTGACTATTGACGCGGCACGTACGCTTAATCTTGAAAATGAAATTGGTTCTATTAAAAAAGGTAAAGTGGCCAATTTCACCATACTTGACCAAAATCCATTCAATGTTGACCCAATGATAATAAAAGATATTAAAGTCAAAGGGATTGTCTTTAAAGGATCTTATGTTGAAAATAAAAATTAGCAGATTAACTAGTTAGAAAGAATAATTCTATTTGTTAATAAAACATTTTCTTTTCAAATTATGGTTCAGCTATCTTTTAAGAGTTAAATTTTACGGATAGAGATCTCTACAAATTGAATTGGGAGGATTTTTTTATCATCTATGATATTGAAAAAAGGGTTTATACAAAAAAGCAGTAATATCAGTACTCAAAAACTAATTACTGGAATCTTTCTTTGGATTATATTTTCATATGTTTTATATGCCTTCTTTTATCTGTTAAGAGAATCAATTAGAGTACTTGCAGTTAAGATTGAAGATCCGGTTTTCATTATTCTCAATGAAAAAGAACACTTAATTTACAATCTGTTTTATGCTTCAATTGCAATTGCCTTAGCTTATATATTTTCGTTGAAATTTACTCTTAGAATATCTAATTATTCTCAGCCAAGAAAGTCAAGATCATTATTAAGAAATACCATTAATGATGGAGGATTTTTTTCATGGACATTCCTTTTCTGGTTTGGAAAAATGGCAGTATTCTATGGACTTTGGTATACCATCTACCCGCTTCATAATGAAATTAGTTTTCTGGATGAGTTCCCTTTATTTTTATTCTTATTACCATTAATAATATTCCTAAGTACGTGGCCTAAGCTAAGACTATTTCTTGGGAAAGAATCTTTAAAATGGTTTTTGATTTCAATCGCACTTTTCCTTACTCTAACTATAACTTTCGCATTCAAAGATTTTATTTCGATCGAAAATATCAATCAAAAAATAGTCAATAGTTCAATAGAATATTCATATAAACTAGAGATTCCTGAAACCCGAAATAGCAATAAAATTGAAAGAAAAGAGAATTCTATAAACCTGTTTATAGTTAATGACTCTACAAGTAACCCAATGCTGTTTCTCAATGAAAAGAGAAGACAAATCAGGTTTGAACAGTTAAGTTATATAATTCAACTGGAAAGAGATAAAATTGATGTAATTGATCAGAGTAGTTTAATGGTAAACATATTTGCAGATAAAAACCTAAAACTTGATGTTATTAATCAAATCAAAAATACACTTAGGGAATCTGGAATAAGAAAGATCAATTATTCTACTAACAAGATCAATTCAAATTACCCGATTGAACATCCAGCAGTAAAATACAGTGGAATTAGCACATACCTTTATCCATCTTTTAGTAATAAGCTGATATCTTTTATGGATTCTATTGAAAATATAAATCTTACTAATAAGAAAATCAGTATTCCTGAAGAAAAATGGATGAGAGTTTACTCAGTAAAAAACATTAATCGTATTGAAGTCAAGGTAGATAATGAAAATGTATTTCTTAATGGGAAAAGCATAAGTGATTCAAAACTCAGGTCTTATACTAGTAAATTAACTAGTAAATATTCACCAGGTTTTGCCATCATTTATTCACCTGCTGATGACATAAGCTATGACCGATATATAAAATACCTCGATTTGTTTTATTCAGTAACAGATTCAATCCGGAACGAAACGTCGCTTATTACATATAACAGGCCCTATAAAAATCTGAACCTTGCTTATACTGAGGATTTGGAAATAGTAAATGATATTGAAAAAAGATATCCCTACTCTGTTATAGAGTGGACTGAAGATGAAAAAAGGTTAATGAAGCTATTAAATAAGCAAGGAAAATAGTTTACCAATTAAAATTAAAAAGCCCCTGATTACAGGGGCTTTCGGGTATGCTACATGCCAACTTTTGACCGGTGTTCTTCATCGATGTCTATAACAAATGCTTTCCATTCTTCTATGAAGTTCATCCATGAACCATCACCGTAAATTTCATTGAAGGTTTCAGAGACTTTACTATCCCTTTCCAAATCCGCAAAATTATTATAACCCCAAACTATGCCTGCATCAGGTCCTCCCTTACGATTAATTGCATTATTAAAAACAAGAAATGATCTGTTCCCCATCTTTGCAAATGCGGCCTGAATTTTTGTCATCGCCTCGTTAAACCGATAATATTGCCATGGCTTAAGGTATACAGCCCATACTTCATACCTTTTTTCATTTTGAAATCGATCCATTCCATAAGACAACTTTTTATTATAAGACCATAAATCGATATCTCCATATTCCTCTACATATTTCCCAACATTATCCTCCCAGTCTTTATTGTGGTCATCTCCGTCTGGTCGATTATCCATTGAAGCATATGTACCATGCATTAGCCAGACATACCATCCTGATTTATTTCCATATTCCACTCTACGTAACCCGGCTTCATGGTCACCTCCTTTGGCATGGAACTTTTTATTGTGTGCGGCAACTCCTTCTTCGAGTTGTTTATTCATCCCGGTTTTTGGAAGAATATAAATAGTTTCCGTGAGCATGGCAGGCTCATCATCTGATTGTGCGTAAGTGGCAGTATAAAAAAACATGCATACTGCTACCAACATTAGTGTGTTTTTCATGATTGTGAGATTTTGATTATATATAATATAAGGATTTTTTATCGGAATTTTACGATTTCTAATAGCAGCAATCATTAATAAACGATAAACAAGAAGGTTTTGAGGTTATCTGAGGTATTTTAATCGTTATAACTATTTAAATATACAATTAATGATTGTTCCACTAACGGTTTAGGATATACTATAATTTAGTATTATATTATTTTATAAACCAACTAAATTACCTATAACTATGAATCAAATTCACCTTATTACCATTGGACTTATATTATCATTATCTGTAAATGCCCAAGGTCTGAACAATGAACAATACCCTATTGATGAATCAGACATCAAGAATATAAACTCGATCTTTCACGGCATTGACACCTATAAATTTTTCGTAAATGCGAAGAGTAGTGAAGATTTGGATGTTAAAATTGTCACATATAAGTATGGAGAAAAAGTTGGCACAAAAACACTAATAAAAAGTATGATTGAATCATATGGAATAAACCCCATTGATAAGAAAAATGGTGATGATTTTATAAGAATTTATATTCAAAATAGCCTTGCAGACAAAAATGAAGTCAAAATAGGGTTCAAATACCTTAATATTACTTCTCCAAAACTGTTCCCTCAACTTGATTTAAAATTTATCCAAACACGCGCATTCTCTGATGTCCCTTCATTTATTGAAAAAAACACACCTGTTTTAGCAGTTTATGGAAACTATGGGGGGAATTTAATTTCATGTCCGGGCGATGCCAAATCTGAAGATGTTATAAAATTATACGATTGGGTAAGTCTGATTTACATCGATAAACTTGATAACAACATTTCTGAATGATAGGTTCACATTCATCTCATCATATACATGTTATTAATTCAAATCAAATAATAACTATATCACATTAATACTTTTCCTTAACCTTATGATGTTAAAATATGATATATTAAGATTATAAATTCCTTCAAAAACCATGTAGAATTGACACTAGTTTGGTTATTAATTGCAGTTTCTATTTTACCTAATAACAATTACAATTAAATACCTATGTATGGTATTATTGAATATAAATAAATAACATTTGTGATTTTCTAATATATATCAATTTAAATAGCGTACCTTTGTATTGAAATTGAATATTAAAAAGTACATCTTATCCTTTCTACGATTAATTTGATGCGTTTTTTTATCCCTTTTCAATAATGCAGAATGCATAGAAAAAGAATAGTCAGCATCAGATTTATCCTTCTCTAATTATACTGCACAGTATTAATCAAGCTGGACAAAATTCCAGGCTTTAAAATTATTATTATGAATATTTATGTAGGAAACCTGGATTATCAGGTAAACGAAAGTGATTTAAAATCAATTTTTCAAGAATTTGGTTCCGTTAATGATGTTAAAATCATTCAAGACAGATTTAATGGACGTAGTAAAGGATTTGGTTTTGTAACCATGAACGATTCTGATGAGGCTGAAAAAGCTATTGCTGAATTAGATGGTTCAACTCTGGAAGACCGCAAATTAGTGGTAAATATTGCTCGCGAAAAAAGCGATTCAAACAGCAGAAATAATAACAGTTATAATAATAGATATTAAGACATTAATCATGAACGAAGGAACAGTTAAATGGTATAACGAAATTAAGGGTTTCGGATTTATCGAAGTAGAAAACAGTAAAGATGTATTTGTACACCAATCAGGTTTGGCAGATCGTTTTAGTGGTTTAACTGAAGGACAAAAAGTAACTTTTGATATTAAACAAGGTGATAAAGGCGAAATTGCCTTCAATGTTAAATAATCAATAAAGTTTAAGGTAAACTTAATAATATTTAAATGCCAATCTCGATTCTTGTAATCAATCAGGAAAAGTGATTGGCGTTTATTTTCGAATAAAAAAGTTCATAGGAATATTAAATTATAATTGACTGAATCATCTAAAAAAATTCTTTTTATTTTAAATAATATTTTATCAATTAACCTTCTCTTTTTTATTATCTATTAAGCTTATTTTTATTAAAAAAACCTTGCAAAAGGCAAAATTTCTGGTTAACATTTAAATACAAGCAAATTGTAAAAATGAGCAAACCAGTACATAGTCTTCTTTAAAAAGCGTACCTTGTGAATATCCTTAATTTAAACGAAGAAAACTATGATCATTTAGAATTGGTGACCTTTATTTAAATTTCAGAGAAGCGGTGCTTCAAAGAAGATAATATTTATAACAAAAAATAATATATGGCTAGATCAAAAGAAACATTTTTCAAAAAAGAAGTAAGAAACAAAAAGGAAAAGAAAAGAAAAGAGAAAGTACAGCGTAAGCTGGATAAAAAAGAAAAAGGCAAACAAGATTTTGATGATATGATTGCCTGGGTTGATGAAAATGGTGTCATTACTTCAACTCCACCGGATTTAACAAACAAAAAAGAAGTTAAAGCCGAAAATATTGAAATTTCCATACCCAAATCAGACGAAAGGGTTAATAATAAACTAAGAACGGGAAAAGTAAATAATTTTGATGACTCCAAAGGATTTGGTTTTATCATTGATTCAGATACTAGAGACTCAATCTTTGTACATATTAATGACTGTAACGACGATATCGCAGTTGGAGATAAAGTTGAATTTGAATTAGAAAAAGGTCCAAAAGGTTTAAAAGCTTCAAATGTAAACCGTGTTTAATCTTTTTATAATTAATTAGAAAATTCCTTTTAATAACATCAAAATACTGATCCCGGTAACTCACTATTTATTTTAAAAAATGATTGTGGTTACCAGGGGTTTTCATTTGCAGTCCTTTTTTGATTACTTCTTTACGACCTCTAATATTTAATTTATAGTTTCTGTCTATATTTTGAATATGATCAACTATTCTTGCCAGATAAAGCAACTCACGCAATTTCCATTTTAATTTAATAGACCGGTTTATATATACTTTATCGGAAACCAATCTCATTTAATGATTTGATAATTAAGTTCTAATACTTATAATCGCAAATATTATGAGCAAGAGATTAATAATTCTTTCTGATTTATGGGGAAAAGAAAAGTCAAATTGGTTAATAAATTATACCAGTGTTTTAAATTCTGAATTTGACATTACATTTTATGATAGTTGTGACCTTGGTGGAATTAACAAATCCGAATACACCATAGAAAATATTCATAATCAATTTGTTAATGGAGGAATTGAAAAAGCAGTTAAAACGCTTATCTATGAGGAAAAAAAACCAGTAAATATTCTTGCTTTTAGCATTGGTGGTACAATAGCCTGGAAATTTGGCATAAAAAGCAACTACATAAAATCACTAATTTGTGTTTCATCTACCCGATTAAGAAAAGAATCAATTCTACCAAATGGAGATATCCACCTCTTCTTTGGGGAAAATGATCCATTTAAACCTGATTTAGTTTGGTCTGACAAAATTAGTGTTAATTACCATATAATTAATGGAAAAGACCATGAGGTATATCGTGAGAAAAGTTTTGCAGAAATGATAAATACCAGAATTCTAAATTCATTCACATAATCCAGTTCATTACAATATTGATTATGCTATTTCAGGAAATTTACATACTTTGATAATTGATAAATAGTATATCATATTCAAATATTAACTGACACTTTCCCACTAATAATAGCAACTTATGGAAAACCCCAAATCTAAAAGTAAAATAGATTGGAAATCAAAATTGCTTGATCTTCTAATTGTGATTATTGGAATAACCATTGCATTTCAGTTAAATGAATGGAGTGAATCCAGAAAAACAACAAATGAAGAGCTTGATTATTTAACAAGTTTCTACGAAGAAAATATCTCAAATCAGAATAACCTCAAAGAAGCCCTTAATTTTTCAAAAAACACAAAGAACGATATTGATACCCTTAAAAACCTGCTCCTAACTGGTAACTATAAGGACAACCGAATAAATCAACTAATATCTAAAATGATGATAATGGCAGACTTCAGTCCTTCCATTACCACCATGGAAAATATAAAAGCATCAGGTGAGTTTGATTTGATTAAAAATATTGATTTAAGACGGGATTTAATATCGACGTATAACTCATATACCACAACTGATAAACTAGAGGATATGCTAAAAGAATATGTTAATGAATATGTTACTCCATTTTTTATGCATAATGTTCGTTTTAGTAGTTTAGGTATATCCGATCCTAATATTATAAGTGATCCAAAGCTAGAAAATATTGTACTAGGCTATGAGGCATTACTTGCCCAACAAATTGGAGGATATGAAAGAACCCTTAACAAGCTTACTCCTCTATTAGATAGATTGTCTAAACAAAAAAAATGATCTATTAGGAACTTAGCTTTCAATATCATTTGAAATATATCGGTATAGAATATTAATATTCTTAATACTTTTAGATAATGAGCTCTCTTTCAAAGATTACTTTATACAAAGTCCTTGTATGATTTTTAATATGGTGTTATATTCATTACCATATTAGCTCTCCTGTGAGCACATCAATAGCCAAATTAAAAACATGAAAAACACATTAATATTCTTATTGAGCTTATTTAGTATATGTATTTATTCTCAAAAGCCAACAGATTTTCTTTCCTCAGAATTCCATAAAAACAGGAGGAATATCCTAAGAGAAAAAATGCCGAAAAACAGTGTTGCTGTATTCTTTTCAAACCCAATAAGAAACAGAGCTAATGATGTTAACTACAAATACCACCAGGATCCGAACTTTTATTATCTCACAGGTCATCAGGCACCACATGCATTACTATTGATATTTTCTGAAAACCAAGATATCAATGGTCAATCTATTAATGAATTACTATTTGTTAGAGGAAGAAATGCTTTAGCTGAATTATATGATGGTGAGCGTATCAGTACAGAAGAAGCTGTAAAAGCAATCCAGATTTCGAACGTTTATCAAACTCCTGAATTTAAAGACTTTCCAATCGATTTTAGCCAATTTGATCAGGTGTTATATTTTGAATTTAAAAATGATGTTCGCGACACTAAAGAGGAAGGTGATTTATATGATCTGATTGATCAGTTTAAAACAAAAGCAGGTCACCCTGATAAACAGGCTTCAACAGTTCATGTTGAACCTCAACCAAATAATCTTAATTCTTCTTTATTAAGAAATTTGCTTGCACCCATGAGAGGAATAAAAACAGCAGAAGAAATTGATCTATTAAGAAAAGCTGTTAAAATCAGTGCTCTGGGACAAAATGAAGTAATGAAGGCAATGCGTCCGGGAATGTCAGAGCTGGAAGTTCAAGGTATGCATGAGTTCATTTATAAAAAGTATCAGGCTGAATATGAAGGTTACCCAAGCATTGTAGGTGCCGGTCATAACGGATGCGTTTTGCATTACATTGATAATTATAATCCTTCAATTGAAGATGGTCAACTAATTTTAATGGATTTAGGAGCTGAATATCATGGTTATACAGCTGATGTAACCAGGACTATTCCGGTAAATGGTAAGTTTAGTAAAGAGCAAAAACAAATTTATGATCTTGTATATGAAGCACAGGAAGCAGCAATGGCAATAGCCAAACCTGGTGTTCCTTTTAGTGAAATATACGATGCTACACTGGAAGTTATCAATAAGGGTTTGTTAGAACTTGGTATTGTTGATAATCTAAGTCAGGAAGAACTAATAAATCCGGCTACAGGACGTCATCGTTATTATCCTCATGGTTGTTGTCACCATATAGGTCTTGATGTTCACGATTTGGGCACACGTGATGTACTACAAGAAGGAATGGTAATAACAATTGAACCAGGCATCTATATTCCGGAAGGTAGTCCATGCGATAAAAAATGGTGGAATATTCCAGTTAGAATTGAAGATGACTATTTAATTACCGCTGACGGCATAGAGTTGCTTTCTAATGATGCACCAAGAAAAAGTGAAGAAATTGAAGCATTAATGAAAGAAGAAAGTGCTTTTGGGCAATTAAATCTTCCTGATCTTGATGTGAAATAAAAGTCCCTGGTATTCCGGATATATGTTAATGTAATTATCGAAAATTAAAAATTGGTATCCCGCCATATAATAAAATTGAGGCAACACTAATTGAATGTGTTGCCTCAGCATTATCCCATAAAGAACAATACTATTTGTCTGAGTTAACAAAACTTGAAATTCTCAAAAGAGAAGAAAGATATTTGTTTAACTCAAATGATGATGAAGACTATTGAAATCAATGAAGACTTCCTTATGCCAATTAGTCTTATTTATTAGCATAAGGAAGTTAAGTTTTATGATTAACTAAGATGCTTTTTCAAAATTTTGCCCGTGGCACTCATTGGCAAAGCATCCATGAATTGGATAATTCTTGGATATTTGTAAGCGGCTATATGCTCTTTGGTCCATTCTATCAGCTCTTTTTCAGAAATCTCTTTTCCTTTGTGTAGTACCACACAAGCTTTTACTTCCTCTCCGGACTCATCATCCGGAACTCCGATTACTGCAACCATTGACACAGCTTCGTGATTCATCATTACCTCTTCTATTTCACGTGGGTACACATTAAAGCCTTTCCTGTTAATCATTTCCTTTGTCCTGTCAACAATAAAGAAGAAGCCATCTTCATCTTTGATGGCCACATCTCCCGAATGCATCCATCCGTTTCGCAGAGTAACCTTATTTTCTTCAGGTTTATTATAATATCCTTTCATTACATTATGTCCACGATAGATCAACTCTCCTTTTTCTCCAACCGGAACTTCATTATCGTTTTCATCAACTACTTTAACCTCAACACCCCAAACAGGTGTGCCTACAGAGCCTGGTTTCTGTCCAAATTCTTTTTGATTAAATGTTACTACCGGAGAGCCTTGAGACATACCGTAACCTTCCAAAATATGTACCCCAAACTTCTTCTCAAATTCCTCCAGAACATTCATGGGTAATGCCGCTCCACCAGAAACGCATGTCTTTAAATTTTTAGCAATTGCCTTTAAATCAAACTTTGTATTTTCATAATTTAGTAGTCCCCAGTACATAGTTGGAACTCCTGCAAAGATGGTTATATTATGTTTTTGCATAAGACTCAATACTGCCTCAGCATCAAAACGAGGCAGAAGCACACTGGTAATACCTTTGTATAAACCAGCTATCATTAATACAGTCATTGCGAAAATATGAAAGAGGGGAAGCACAATTAGTTGCCGGTCATCATAATCGGCATCAGAAATCTCCCTGGATATCATGGCATTCAGGAGTAAATTAGAATGAGTAAGCTCAGCTCCTTTAGGTTTTCCTGTTGTACCTGAAGTATAAATTATCAATGCCGTATCATCGGCTGAGGTTAAAATGGTTTCAAATTCAGGTGATTGATTTGCCATGAGCATTCCCAAGGTATTAGTTCCTTCTAGTGGAGATGGATCTGCAGGGTTTCCAGTAATAATATACATTTGTTCGCATGTATCGACTACATCAAACCCGGCTTTTCCCTCCTTACCCATTGGCAGCTCCGTAGTGCCTTCAAAGCAAAAGTAAGCAACAGCGCCGGAGTTACGTAAATGATATTCTATTTCATCATGCTTTAACAAAACGGATAAAGGAACAACAATAGCTCCGGTTTTTAAAATTCCAAAATAAACCATTGGAAAGTAGGGTATATTTAAACAGCTTAATGCTACTCTATCCCCCTTTTTAATACCGGCAGCGACAAGTCCATTTGCAATTTGATTTGCGGCACCATTTATTTGAGAAAAAGTCAAATGCTTGTCCATAAATATGAAAGCATCCTTACCTGGAAATTTCCTGGCACTATCTTCTAATACAACAGAAAGGTTTATCATGATCGGGTGTTTTATTTTAATATAGAATTTTAACACCACTAAATCAATTCTAAAATAGCATTTTACGATGAAGATTATAACTAATGATTTTAGAACCAAATGAATTCACACTAGTCTTGACCAAGCTTGCCATTTTAAAAAGGGAAGAAAGATACTTATTCGATAATAATGATGATGAAGAACATTAATTATAAAATAACACCTAATAATTTTATCGCAAAAAGACAAATAGACTTACGCTATTAAAGAAATGATATTTTAAAAATGGAATAATTATAACCTTAATCCACAAGACTAAATCATCAAGACTAAACCCTGATTAAGTTTTGCGGTTTGATTTCCATTGCTTTTTCCTTAAATTTTCTATCTAGAGCCGTTTGCGCAACAAAACTTTTTCCCATACTTTATTATTTTCTTCAATTGTTTAGACAACAAACAATAATTAGTCAAAAGGGTAATAAATGCAATTACAAGCTAAAGAATTGAATTTTTATTCATTCACGATTGTACAAAATAGGGGTGAAAAATGTACAGATTTTCACAACCTCATTTACTAATTATTATTATCATATATATTGCAATCAACCTAAACACAATAACTATCCCATCACAATTTTTAGTTCATTTGATTTCATTGTTTACTTATACACAAACTAACATTATCGAAATTCAACCAACACATATTCAGCATGAAAAGAAAACTATTTTCGACAATTATTTTAGCGATTGCCATATGGCAAAGCTTGTCTTTTGCATATGCTCAAGACTTTACTTTTGGCACTATACCCGACACACAGAATCTTACTGAAAATGATGCCGATGCCGGACGTATCATGGACATTACGGGATGGTACGTAGGGCAAAGAGAAAACCTTAATATTAAATTTGTAGCCTCTCTTGGAGATATGACTCAATGGGGAGCTCACAGCCAATGGCAAAGAGTCAGACGAGCCTACAACTTATTTAAAAATGATAACCTGCCATATGCACCATGCCAAGGAAATCATGACCCTCAATTAGACCGATTTAACCAGTATTTCCCTCAAAGTGAATTTATTGGAAACTCCACTTTTGGGGGAAATCTTAATGGGGGAATGGAAAATGCCTACTACTTATTCTCCGAAGCAGGAATGGATTTTATCGTTGTGGTGATTCAATCACATGACAATCATATCGGTCATTATAATCGGGAATCTATCGATTGGGCAAACTCAGTTTTAACACAATATTCCGATAGAAGAGCAATCTTCGTTACTCATGATTTTTATGAGGAAAAAGGGTTAATAAATGATGTCATCAAAAAGCATGACAACCTATTTTTAGCTGTTTGCGGACACTCTTGTCGTAATGGCGGAGAATATAGATGGACTGAAAAAACTCCAGGTGGCAACACTGTTCAATGTATAATGTCGGATTACCAGTGCCAGCAAGGAAATAAAGCTGCTATATTGAGATATTATACATTTAAACCTGATGAAAATAAGGTATATGCTTATACCTATGATGCTAAAAATAAACGATACCTAACCGGATCTTCATCACAATTTTCTTTTGACTACAACATGGAAAGCTCCTCTTGCGACAAGACTCAAAGAGCTTTTCAGGGAAACATTGGAGCAATTCCAGGTACCATAGAAGCTGAAAACTATAATGAGGGATGTGAAGGCGAAGCATTTAAAGATAATAGTAGTTCAAACCTGGGAGGTGAATACCGAAATGATGGAGTAGACATTGAAATATGTAACGAAGGAGGATATAATGTAGGATGGACACAACCTGGCGAATGGTTAAATTATGAAGTAAAGGTATCTCAAACAGGTAGTTATTCATTTGATTTCAGAGTCGCATCAGATAAAGAAGGAGGAGAATTTCATATTGAAGCTAATGGACAAGATATTACAGGTCCTGTTTCTGTCGGAAACACAGGTGGATGGCAATCCTGGACAAATATATCTGCAAAAAATGTCTTACTATCAGCAGGAAAACAAAACATTACTTTGGTAATTGATGCTGGTGAATTCAATATTAACTCCTTTAGTACTACATACGAAGGCGGTACTGGTTTGCCAGAAATTACAAATGTCCAACATTCACCATTAACACCTGCTCCAAACAGCAATATTTCAATATCAGCATCAATATCTGGTGATGCTGCTATATCTGAAGCAAAAGTATTTTGGGGGTTATCCTCGTCAAATTTGACCAATGAGGTTCAAATGTCTTCAAATGGTAACCAATATTCGGCATTAATTCCAGGTCAACCAGCTAATACTACTGTATATTATGAAATTAAAGCTACAGATATAAACAACAATTCAACTGCATCTACTCAAAGTAGTATTACAATATCAGGAGAATCCGGACCAAAATTAATTTGGTCAGATGAGTTCAATTACACTGGAGTTCCTGATCCATCTAAATGGAAATACTTCCTTGGACCAAACCCATATAACAACGAATGGCAATATTATACAAAACGTACCCAAAATGTGCGTGTTGAAAATGGAGTTTTGGTACTTGAGGCAAGAAAAGACTACGGTGGAGATCCAAACAGGGAATATTCATCTGGTCGAATTGAGACTAAAGATGTAATTGACTGGAGGTACGGACATTTTGAAATCAGAGCAAAACTACCTGGTGGTAAAGGTACCTGGGCGGCTATATGGATGCTACCATCTGATAAAGTTTATGGCAACTGGCCAAAAAGTGGAGAAATTGATATAATGGAAAATGTGGGATATCAACCACAAACAGTTTATGGCACAGTGCATACTGAGGCATATAACCATATGATAGGCACTCAATTAGGTGGAGAAATAGATAGATCAACTTATCAAACAGAGTTTCACACCTATGCTATCGACTGGACAGAAGATAAAATTGATTTCATGATGGATGGAAATATATACTTCACACATGAACGTCATGGAGGCTCTGCTGAATGGCCATTTGATCAGGATTTTTATTTAATTCTAAACCTTGCTGTTGGTGGAGACTGGGGAGGAGCCCTTGGAGTAGACCCAAATATATGGCCTCAACGTATGGAAATTGATTATGTACGAGTTTACGATCAGACTTTTGGTGAAAGCACTGCTAATATACCTGGAATAATTGAAGCCGAAGATTACTATGATTCTTTTGGTGTAAAGAAAGAAAACTGCGATGAAGGTGGACAAAACGTAGGATATATCAGTGATGCAGACTGGATGATTTACAAAGTAAATGTGGCTAAAGCAGGTGACTATCGTGTAGAGTATCGCGTGGCCAGTTTAAATGGCGGTGGTGTTTTAAACCTTGAAAAAAATAGTGGAAAAACAGTCCTTGGAAGTGTAAACATAAATACAACAGGGGGATGGCAAAACTGGACAACTGTTTCAAACACCATACATCTTGATGCTGGTGAACAAACAATTGGAATTGGTGTTCCTTCAGGAGGGTTTAATATAAACTGGATGAAATTTACACTTGTAGCTGATAACCCAGTACAATCTATACATATCGAAGCTGAAGATTACAGTTATATGGATGGTATTAAAACCGAAGCCTGTTCTGAAGGAGGTGAAAATATTGGTTGGACTACAAAAGGAGACTGGCTTATATATGATCAGGAAATAAGTGCTGGAACATATAATGTTTCTTACCGTGTAGCCAGTATGTATGGCGGTGGAAGAATTCAACTAGAAAAACAAGGTGGTGGAACTGTTTATGGAACTACTGATATTGATGCTACTGGAGGGTGGCAAAACTGGTCAACTGTTACCCAGCAAATAACAATTGATGAAAACCTTTCTAAAATAGCTATTGCCATAAGAGAAGGTGGTTTTAATCTAAATTATTTTGATCTGATTCCAGTCTCATCAAGTAGCAAATCGTCAGGTTTCGGATCAGGCCTAACTAGAAATATTGAGGTATCAGAACCAAAAATCTCTCCCAACCCTGTAAAATATGAACTAACAATCAGTGACATAGATAAAAATACAAGTCAATTAATTATTACTGGTTTAGATGGAATAACCTACCGAACAATAAGTCTAAATAATCAGTCAAGGATAACTCTTGATTTGTCTTCATTAGACAAAGGTTTATATATCATTTACCTGAAAAGCGAAACAGAAAATAAAGTATATAAGTTTTTCAAAGAATAGATTAGAAATATTTCAACAAAATTCAGACTACCTCACTTTAAGTTGAGGTAGTTTGTTTTATATATTAAATAAACTTCAGAATTAACCATTATAAAAACAGCCCAACAATGTATTTAATTGTATAAAAGCAATTAATGATTCGATATTTAAGGGGTTTTAATTTTATTAATGAGTTTGTGATTTCAACCTATCATCAATCGGAAGATTAATAAATTCAGATATTTCAACTTTACCAAAGTCTTTATATAATGGATTAAGAATATAATTATATTCAAGACCTACAATAGTTGATGGAACCTTTAAAGCAAAAAAATCTCTATTTGATGCGAGTTTTGTGAAAACAGATGTAGTTTCTTCAGTATATGGATATTGATTCCAGCGTTCAGGTAATTCTTCAACTTCGTTTATTTTAAAGCTATCCGGAAATACAATTCTGGCAACAAGAATTTCCTTTGGCAAATAAGCAATGTTTTCGGAATGAACATAATACTCCAATAGTGCTAGAGAAATATTCTCAGAACAGTAAACAGCCCTTGTTCCAATCTCATTCCATCTCCCTCCTACTTTTTCCGCACCGATGCCTGTCAACGTAGATTCCTTGTACCTGACATTTGCTACCCGGTAAACGACCATCAACTATAAACGTTATATTGGATTCTTATAATTTCATTTTCAACCAGTTCAAACCCAAAACTGCTATCCAGAAGCTCAAACGGCTTTTTATTTCCAAGGGTGCGCAATGGAGTCAGTAGCCATTGTTTAAAATCTTCTTTAGAATCAAAAACTTCGTAACCCAGGCTAAATAATTGTGCTAATTCATATATCCTTTCCGAAGTTTCCCTACCATAAACTGTTTTTTTCTGCATACTGCTAATTGATACGGGTAGTATGAATTCAAACTCCTTTTCGGTAGCTCCAATGCTTTCAATGAGTAATTTCCAGTCAGACTTCTTTACTCCGTCCCTAATCCGGTCAATAAGCTCAAGCTTATAACCCGGAGCATCTTTTGAATGAATCAACACCCATGCTGGAGAAAACTTTGAAGGGTTCTCTTTTTTGTTTCCTTTACCGGATATTGAAACCTTACCCATGCTGGAGGTCTTTTTATCCTTATCGTAAGCAAATTCTGCACTCATAAATTGTAATTTTACTCCTGACTAGATGTAAATTTACAATAATATGTTTAGATATTCAAAAAAATGAACACAAGCTTATATACAAAAGATTAATAAATAATCTAATTAATTTTTTATGTCATATAGTTATAAATATGCACTTTTGATAATGTACTAAAGACCTCAATTTCACTCTTTATGATAAATTCTAAAACACTCATCCTGCTTCTTTTATTTATTTCAAATAATATATCAGGTCAACCATTAAATAAATTCTCCGGACAAACTG
The DNA here is from genome assembly GCF_012926615.1 of Marinigracilibium pacificum. Classification (GTDB taxonomy): domain Bacteria; phylum Bacteroidota; class Bacteroidia; order Cytophagales; family Cyclobacteriaceae; genus Mangrovivirga; species Mangrovivirga pacifica. The sequence continues at coordinate 140,991 of NZ_JABBNU010000003.1, forward strand.
TATCAAAAGACTTAGACTTTCTATATAATACTCTTATCGAGACTCATTATAATATTTATGCTTACACTACTGAAGAAGAGTTTAAGGAGAAGTATTTAAAATTAAAACACTCGATTGCTCAAGATACTTTAACCTTGCTTGAAACAATAAATTTATATCAGCAACTAGTCGCATCTATAAAAAACGGACATACAAGCATTGATTTTCCTTTTCAATCATATATAAATTATGCCAAATCAGGAGGTACTATATTTCCTTTAGAACTAGTATTTGAAAATAGAAAAGCATTAGTTAGAAAAAACTGGTCTTCAAATGAAATGATTAAAAACGGAGATGAAATACTGAGCATAAACGGAAAAGAAATTAACGAGGTATTATCCCAAATTTACAATCTCGTTTCCGCAGAAAGACAATACTTTAAAAATGTTAAAATTGAGTTATTCTCATTCCCTAGATACTATTGGCAGGTCTATGGTAAAGTAGATGAATTTAATATCGAAGTAAAATCGAATGGAAGTACTTCATTACATACAATAAATTCGGTTAACCTAATTGAAGGGTTTGAACAAAAAAGAGATGAAATAATAAACCCAAAGGCAGAATTAAAATTTTATGAACAAGCAGCATATTTAAACCCGGGAAATTTTTCTGGTGATGAAGACCAATACCAAAAATTCATCGATTCTGCTTTTGCATTAGTAAATGAAAAAAAAATTAGTAACCTGATCATTGATTTTAAAAATAATGGCGGAGGTAATGATTCATTTAGTGACTATTTAATTTCTTATTTTGCTGACAAGCCATTTCATTGGAACTCAAGTTTTACATTAAAGACCAGTCAAACTTTGAAAAACATTGTTTTGCAAAACAACGATACAACTGAAAGATATTGGAAAGAAATAGTAAATCGAGAAAATGGAGAAATTTATAATTATGAATTTGATCCTTATACTCCTCAACCTGAGAATAAACGATATAAAGGAAAAGTATTTGTAATGGTAAACAGGCAATCTCATTCCCAATCAGCTGTAGCTGCTGCACAGATCCAAGACTATGGTTTCGCGACAATTGTAGGAGAAGAAACTGGTGATTACCCTTCACTATATGCTTCTATATTCCAATTCGCATTGCCAGAAACAAATATTACTGTCAACGTATCAAAAGGATATATCATTAGAGTTAACGGTAGTACCAAAGAAGAAGGGGTTATTCCGGATATACAAATTAAAGATTATTTACTAGATGAAAATGATGAGATTTTAACTGGCTTATTGGAAATTATCAATAAATCTAAATAATAAATTCATAAAAAACCATTAAATATTAACCCATTACTGAATCAGTAATAAGGCCTTCATGGAAATTATATAAATGGGTATTCAAAAGAAATTGATGCTATAAATTCTCTTGCCGAATAGGTTATATCTCAACAAATAATTTCTAAGATGCACATTCACTAAAATTGATTATTCCCTAATAATAATAAGAGTAAATTTAATTACTTCTTCTAGTATATGATTTTATAGGTTAATAATGTATTTTAATAAATTCAAAATATCATTTCCCAGGTGTTAGATATGAGCAGGTTGAAAATGGGATATAACTAATATATATAATTATGATTCATAAACGACCAGGCAAAACTCTAGCTGTAATATTTTACCTTGCTTCAATTCTGATTTCATGTGAAAAATCAAATCATGAAAACAATAAGGCATTAGTATCAAATGATGACAAAGAAAGTTCATCAATAAAAACACCTGCAGATTTCTTTCCTGAAGAAAAAGCTAAAGTTTTAGTAGTTGGCACTTTTCATTTTGACTATCCCGGACTTGATGCTCACCAAATAGATGAGCAAAATAAAATTGACGTACTTATCGAACCCAAGAAAACAGAAGTTACAGAATTGGTTGAATACATTAAGAGATTTAAACCAACCAAAATTGCAATAGAAGCTAATGAAAATTGGGAGGCTACTAAAAAATTAAGAAAATATATTGATGGAGATTACCACGATAAACGTGATGAGCGGTTTCAGATCGGAATGCGAATTGCTAGCGAATTAGGACTAGACACACTCTACTCTATTGATACTGAAACAATGGCTCAAGATATTGAAAAAATAGACTCATCTTATTCTTCAAAACTCTGGAAGGACTATGATTTCAATAGTGATGATCCTATGGAAAAACATATGCGGGAATGGTTTAAATACAATGATGAACAACAGGCTAAAATGAATCTTCTTGAATATTTTAAAGTATCAAACTCAAAAGAATCTCATAATTATGGCTATGGAATCTATCTTATTGGTGACTTCAAGCTAGACGACCAGCGTGGAGCTGATATTCTATCATATTGGTGGTATAATAGAAATGTGAGAATCTTTAGAAAAATGCAAATGATTACAGAAGGTAAAAACGATAGAATTCTATTGATTTTTGGAAATGGTCATGCAGCAGTACTTAGGCAGCTAATAGAAGCTTCACCTGAATATGAATTTGTTGAGTTTGGAAGCATGTAGATTAGGTTTTAAAATATCATTCAATATTTATCTTTGTATAATTTTAAAATTCAGTATATAATGAAATAAGAGCTTGATGCTATGACAGAGATATATCAAAAAAAAGGTGGTGAAATAAGAGGTTATAAAATCCTGAATGATGTTATAGAAGCTGAGATTAAACACAATGGTAATCATCAAATTTTTCAAATCAGGCTTGAAGAAATCTTCTTCAATGAAATGGTCCAAAAAAGAAAGCCTCAACCATTAGTTATAGGTTTATTTTTTTCATTAATGGTAAATTTCATTTTACTTGTTTTCCTTTTTGCTGATAGGTTAACAGGTTTTGTTGGAAATGAAACAATTATATCCTCAATGGCTTTTGCAGTACTTGGAGGTTTTAGTTTCTTAATTATGAATATTTCTAAAAATAATACTGAAAAAATCCTCCAAGGTATGCATAACATTTTCTTCTTTTATAATAAAAAAGATCAATTAGAGGTAGATAAATTTATTAATACACTTAAAACCACCCAAAGAAAATATATCAGAAATAAGTACATGAAGATTGATGATTATAGCCCAAAAGAAACTTTGGAACAGACCATATCCTGGCTATATGAAAGAAACTTTATATCCAATAATGAATTTGAAGGATTGCTTTCCGAATTAAGAAACAGAAAGATTATTGATGGCATCTAATATTCAGAATGTCAAAATGAAACTGAAACTATATTTTTAAATATATTCTCAATTGAGAATTTAACACTTCTATTATAATAACTTCTTGTAAAGTATTTGTAACAAAAATCATTTGCTTTTGAGCCAAAAACGTCTATTTTCGAAACTCCAAGGTATTTTTCATTAACATAAGTAATGATCACTAGGATTGTTACAGTTAAACCTTAAATGAAGCCAATTATTGGTTTATAAATTCAAATAAACGCTAAACGATGACTAAATTTCTTAAAATCAAACAACTGGGGCTACTGCTATTAAGTATGATAGCAATAGTTAGTTGCACCCAGAAAACAGAAGAAGCTGAAACTGAGAAAACTGAATTGGAAAACCCATTGCTAAAAGAATGGACAGGTCCCTACGGAGGTGTTCCTGCATTCGACAAAGTAAAAATTGAAGATGTAAAACCAGCCATGATAAAAGGTATGGAATTACAACTAGAAGATATTGAGGCAATCGCTAACAATACTGAAGCTCCAACTTTCGAAAATACAATTGAAGCGATGGAGCGTGCAGGTAAAGAGTTAGACAGAGCTTTTTCTTACTATGGAATATTAAGTAGCAATATGTCTAGCCCTGAATTTAGAGATATTCAATCTGAACTAGCTCCAATGTTTTCAGAGTTTCAATCTAAAATCACGCAAAACGAAAAACTATTCCAACGCATCAAAGCAGTTTATGATGCTTCTAAGGAAAATCCACTTCCGGCAGACCAGCAACGTGTAACTGACCTTGTTTATACTAGTTTTGCAATGAATGGTGCAGAATTAGATGCCGCTAAAAAAGAAAGGTACGCTGCAATTAATAAAGAGCTTTCTACCCTTTATACAAAGTTTTCGAATAACGTTTTACACGATGAAGAAAACTATGTTACCTATTTAAAAGAAGATCAATTAGGTGGATTATCTGAAGGATTTATTAAGTCTGCAGCTAAAATCGCGGCTGATAAAGGTCATGAAGGTGAATACGCTATTACTAATACGCGTTCTTCAATGGATCCATTCCTTACTTTCTCAACTGAAAGAGAATTGCGAAAGCAGGTTTGGACTAACTACTATTCAAGAGGTGATAATGGAGACGAGTATGATAACAACGAAATAATCGCTGAAATCTTAAAACTACGTCGTGAGAGAGTAAAACTTCTTGGTCATGAGAATTATGCCGAGTGGAGATTACAAGACAGAATGGCTAAAAATCCTGAGAATGCGATGGAGCTAATGATGGCTGTATGGCCTGCAGCAATTGCAAGAGTTGAAGAAGAAGTTCAAGACATGCAGGCTGTTGCTGATGCTGAAGGTGCAAACATCAAGATCGAACCATGGGATTACAGATTTTATGCTGAAAAAGTTAGAAAGAAAAAATATGATCTAAACTCTGATGAGGTTAAGCAATACTTACAATTAGATAAATTAACTGAAGCCATGCACTATGTTGCCGGCAGATTGTTTAATTATGAATTTAAGCCAGTTCCTGAAGGAAGTGTTCCGGTTTACCATGAAGACGTTAAAGTCTGGGAAGTAACTGATAAGACAACAGGTGAAAACATTGGTCTTTGGTACCTTGACCCTTATGCAAGAGAAGGAAAAAGATCTGGAGCATGGGCTAATACTTTCAGAAGTCACACAACGTTTGATGGTAAAGAAAATGTTCTAGCGACTAACAATTCAAACTTCATCAAGCCAGCTCCTGGTGAGGCTGTTCTTGTTTCATGGGATGATGCAACTACATTCTTCCACGAGTTTGGTCATGCATTGCACTTCTTCTCTTCAAATGTTAAATACCCAACATTAAATGGCGGCGTAAGAGACTATACTGAATTCCAGTCTCAATTACTTGAGCGTTGGTTATCTACAGATGACGTAATTAATAATTACCTTGTTCACTATGAAACTGGCGAACCAATGCCGGCTGAACTTGTAACAAAAATTAAAAATGCATCTACATTTAATCAAGGATTCAGCACAACTGAGTACCTGGCTTCAGCAATTATCGATATGAAGTTACACCTTGCTGATCCTGAAAATATAGATGTAGACAAGTTTGAGAGAGAAACTCTTAAAGAACTTAACATGCCTGAGGAATTACCAATGCGTCACCGTACACCTCATTTCGGACACGTATTCTCAGGTGAAGGTTATGCTACCGCATATTATGGTTACATGTGGGCTGATGTATTAACTTCTGATGCTGCAGAAGCATTTGCTGATGCACCGGGAGGCTTTTATGATGAGGAAATGGCTCAGAAATTAGTTAAATATTTATTTGCTCCAAGAAACTCAATGGATCCGGCTGAAGCATACAGATTATTCAGAGGTCGCGATGCTAAAATTGAAGCATTAATGAGAGACAGAGGATTTCCGGTACCTACCGAAAACTAGGAATTGATTTAATAATCACATAAAAACACCCCCATTGAATTGATTATCGCTGGGGGTGTTTTTTAATATAGGCTACAAAATTCATTAGTCCAATAATACAATTCTAAGGATTTCTCCTGAGTTCTGCATTCATTTTCTTATACTTCCACCTTATAAAAATTGAATGATTGTTTAATTCAATATTTTCAAATTCAGAAACTAATTTTTCTTTAGATTCATCGCTAAAGTACTTCCAGTTAAATTTTATGATAGGTATCAAGGTGCTACTCAAATAAATCAAGTCTTCATCAGAAAATGCAATTGAATCATTTTGATAAAACATATATGCTGACAATATATTTGCCTGGGACTTTTCCCATTTTTCAAAACTTCTTTTTCTTTCAATATCAAATGTATCTAGCCTTTGTAAATAATCCTTTGAATATTTATTAACTGACAAAAGAAATGATCGTAACGCCCCGGCATACTCTACATGATAATACATAGGGCTGCTTCTCATATTTTTATCATCATATAACTCAATAAAGTTTTCCAATCCCTGTTGATTGAACTGAAAATCATCAGAATGATCATAATTCATTATCTTTTGATACAACATGCCTGATTTGTCACTATTCTTAACAGGTAATGAAAAAAAATTCTTCTCTTTTAACTGACCAAGTACGTCAACACAAGTATTCAGGTCAATATAATTCCAATCCTCTCCTATATCCGGAACGCCTAACTCATAATACTCCTTTATTGAAAGTGAACGATCTTCTATATTCTGAGAACAACTTAAAAAAATCAAGGATATAAAAAGGCCTCCTGCAAAACCAGATAAAATTCTATTCTCCATATTTTTCACACTGAAAATTAAAATACATTATCAATCAATCTTAGCGTAGTTAAAAATTTAAACAAATATTTAATTTATATAATTTTCAAATACACCCTCCCCTGTCTCGACCGATTGTTAAAAAGTATTTCAAGAAATATCTTATTTTATTTTTTCCGAACCAGTAATCATTTATTCAAATGACATGATAAACTAAAAATAAATTTAGTCAACTACATTTCATTTTACCCTGCAATTCTATTATTTAAATACATTGCTGATCTAAATCAAAAATCAAATCAAAGGCTTTGCTATTTGAATTGAAAACATCTATTTTCGCGCCACTGAGAATAAAGAGAACTCGGCAAATATCTATAACAATAAACCAGGAAACTGGAAGCTGGCATCATTTAAAAGTTACGCTTCTTCAAAAACTATAATATCAAATGAAAAAAATTTATTTTTTATTATCACTTCTTATTGCTGGATTGACAAGCTGTGAAAAAGAAGAAACAATAACAACCTATACATTAACAACTCAGATAAATGGGTCTGGATCAGTTTCAGTTCAACAAATGAATGTAATGGCTGGAGATACCATAGTAATTACAGCAACACCGGACCAGGGCAAGTATTTTAATGGATGGACAGGTGATACTACCTCTTATGAAAATCCTGTTTCCATTGTCATGAACAGTGACAAGAACCTGACAGCAAATTTTGTTGATGAGACAGAAATAATTCAATTAGCTGATAATGGAGTGACATTATACTGTCTTCCAATAGCAGAAACAGGCAAGAAATATCCTTACAATGGAGAAATGTATGAAATAGTTGATAGTGCCAGATTGTATTATCTCGCATACTACGGTCATGATGTCACTAAAGTCATCACAACAAATATCACGAATATGAATTCTTTATTTAAAGACAGGAATTTCTTTAATCAAGATATTTCTACGTGGGATGTTAGTAATGTGACAGATATGGAGTTAATGTTTTATAGAGCAACATATTTCAACAAGGACATATCTAATTGGGACGTTAGCAAAGTAACAAATATGGGTTCAATGTTTCATTGGGCTCAAAATTTCAATCAAGATATATCTAAATGGGATGTGAGTAATGTAACCGATATGAGTGTCATGTTTGGTCGTGCAGAAGCATTTAACCAGAATATTTCAGGGTGGAATGTCAGTAAGGTAACCGATATGTTTACCATGTTTGGATATGCTGTAAAATTTAATCAGAATTTATCATCCTGGGATGTTGATCAGGTGTCTTTGTGCTTACTATTTGCAACGTACACTCCAAGCTGGACCCTGCCTAAACCAAGGCTGTCATGCACCCAATAATCCACAAACACATAATCCTGATTATCAACATTTTATAATAATCAGGATTATATACTTGTATTATTGCCATACGATATACTTGAATTAATAATTGTAAAAGGAATATTATTTTTTAATAATCCAGATTTTTAAGCGTTACAACTTTTTAATCTGGATTTAACTCTCCCCTGTTTCTCATGCAAGAATATAATCTGATTTATGATTTCACATTACAGCATTACAATCTTCCATTATTCATTATTTCTTCGGTTTTAATAATTGGTGGAATATTAATCATCCTTTTTCGTAAAGAAGTTAAAGCTTATAGAACCTATGGCCAGAACACAAGGCTCTTTCCAATAAAACAAATTGATATTGAAAAGAAATCCTTCAAAATTTTGACAGCATATTATGGAATAGTTTTGATTGCTTTTGGAACGTTTCTATTTGGTGATCTTGTATTCTATATTAAGAAATCAAATATTGAAAGGTTTGAGAATGTGAAAATTGTAAAAGGTTCAATCAATTCATTTTATGAAAGGGAAGTATTCGAAGTAATATACTATTCATTTGAAGTAAACAACGAGACCTTTAATATCCGAAAAGATAATAATTTTATTGGGAAGCCAAGGTTATTTAATGGCAGCAAAGTTTATATTGAATATTTCAAATCTAACGAACCCTATAACCTGAATAAAATAATTAAAATAAGTTAGGCAAAAAAATTAAACATGTATATTCAAGATGATAATTAAATGGATATTCATCATATCGATTATTCAATTCATTTCATATCTGGTTTTTGATAGGTTAAAAGTAAAACATGCAACCAGATATATATTTACCTTAGTTATTTTAGGATACCTATTTATACTCCCTCCTCTTTTCTATCCTGAGCCACAACCAGATGGAGGCACTTGTGGTATGCCGGTTTTAGGTATTACTCTCGGATTCTGGGTTATCGGTGGTATCGCTGCCCCGATAACGCATATTATCTTTCGTTCTATTAGGCCTAAAGAAAGAAAAAAATCACTACCTATAGACCATTTGTAAAATAATAAAATGTAATTGAGATGAAGGAAATAAAAACGGCTGTAATTCTATCATTCATGGCAACCATTATCACTTCAATTGCATTTGGATTAACTGTTTTTTCAGATTTTCCATACTACAAACAAGCATATTGTGGTGGTGCTATAATGCCTGAAGACTATAAACCCACTGAATATCTAACACCACTTGATCACCCGGGTCAAATCGTATTTAAAAGTAACTGTACAACCTGTCATTCTTTAGACATTAAAATAATAAGCCCTCCACTTCGTAATGTATTTGAATATAGAGATTCGTTATGGACAGTGAAAATGATTAAAAACGCTAGAAAATTAAGAGAAAATGGAGACTCGCTTGCAATAGCTAATTTCGAAGGATACAATCATCTTCAACATACATCTTTCGAAATAATGCCAGACTCAACATTAAAGCTTTTAATCTCTTATTTAATTGAAGAAGGAAATCGAGACTCAGCTCAAAATTAAAGCATATAAATATTTTGACGCCGAATAAGCCCACAGGCTTTTCATCACTACAGGTTTATAAATTCTTCCACAGCGGCAACATAAAAAGCTATTCTTACTATGAAAATAACATCATAGCTTATAATAAACCTTATTGTGCCATTTAAGAATCTTCTAATAATACAATATGATTTAATCAATCACTGAACCTTTGGAGGTATTGGCTCAGGAACAATGTTATCAACAGGATTGAGGCTTTGCAGATAAGCAAAAATCGCCTTCAGGTCATCATCGGTAAAGTTCCTGTAATGTTGCCATGGCATCGGTGGTAATAGCGGTCTGCTACCTTCTATACCTTTATAAAGTCCTTTCCTGATTGCGGTTAGAAATTGACCTTCTGTCCAGGTACCAAGTCCTGTTTCATGCGGAGTAAGATTAGCAGCAAAGGAAGTTCCCCATGGACCAGTAGCTGCTGTTAGCCCTGGTGAAAAAAGTATATAAGATTTTGCTGTTGCTTCATCATAAGGGGCTAATTTCTCATTTGCCGGGTGTCCGGAAAGCATTCTACTCTCATCAACTTCAACTCCATTTTCAGTCATCACTTTTGGTGAATGACAATCATTACATCCATTTGTATTTACAAGGTAAGCTCCTCTCACAACCGGGTCAGCTTTTAACATGGTCTTAGGTTCATTAACTTTTTCTAGAGTAGCTTCTTTTGTATGTTCATCTGAATTGCAGGAATATATCATAAACCCGCATATCAATGCAGCAATTGTGGTGGTGGTTTTCATGGCTCAATCAGTTATGGTAACTAGTACTTGTGATACATATAAATTTAATAAAAACACCGCAAATATTATCATCAGACGATAAGTGAAAATTTCCATTTTTTTACACTTTTCTGATTATACTAATTTGTTAAAATAACTGATTACTGAATCAAACCTAATGATAAGTTTTTATTCAAAATTTCTATTCACTATCAACCATTACTTTTACAGACTGACTGCTATCGGCTTGTACTTCAAATGCTTCAGGCAATTTACTCAATGGAAAGTGATGACTAACAATAGGTGATATATCCAACTTCCCTGTCTCCATCAGTTTAATTGCTTCTAGAAAGTCATCAGCTGAATAGAAAAGTGAGCCTTTTATATTTAACCGCTTATAAACTACATTATTTGGATCAAATTCTGTCGGTTTTCTATAGATTGCCAAAACTGTTAATTTTGCATCGGGAGCAAGTACTTCTGTAATCTGCTTGAATATAGCACTTACACCAGTACATTCAAATGCAGCGTTCAAGTTTGGAAGCTGCCCGGCATAATTTAGAGAATCTACCATGCCGAATTTTTCAGAAATGACATCTCCAAGATCACCATCTGACTTAGGGTTATAGGTCATTTTTGCTCCTAGTTTTTTTGCCAGTTCCAGTCTTTTTTCACTAATATCCGAGGCTATTATATTTTCATACCCTTTGGCTTTTAATCCAGCTATCGTAACCAACCCGATTGTACCACAACCGGATACGAGTATATTATCATCCTTATTTAGATTTGTATGATTAATTGCTGCTAACCCTACAGACAAAGGCTCTACCAATGCGCCTTTCTCACTGGTAATTTTATCTGGAATAATAAACAAATTAGAATTTAGCTTTGCATTATCAATTTTGACATATCGGGCAAATCCACCGGGACTTAAACCAAGGCCGGTACCATTGATCATGGGGTTTACTACTACCCTGTCGCCCACATTCATATCTATCACATTCTTCCCCACATTAATCAACTCTCCTGAAAACTCGTGACCCAGAACTGACCCTTCCGGAACAAGCCCTTCATGATAAATATGCAGATCTGTACCACATATTCCAGTCATTTCAACTTTTATTATAACACTATCATCACCGGGAACTGGTACATCCATAGATTCTACACGAACATCATGGACACCACGAAATACACCCGAAGGATTTGAATCTTTCATAATATGTTTGGTTTTAGCAGATTTGAAAATTTATAGCCCTATGACTAATAAGGCTGTGCCTTTATTAAATATACTCAATCAAACTGCACTATACCACCCATATACTTAATAAAAAGCAGAACTATATCGCATATATAATTAGCTTTTACAGTTCTGCTTTTCAATTTTCTTTCAAAAGGAAAATATTAATTACAGGAAACTTTGCTTAACTCTTCAGCTTCTGTTACTTGATTTTGGGTATAGGCCTCTTCTTGATACATTACAAATTTATCTATTGCATGACCATAAGAACGTCCAGACACTTCCATTTTATAAATCCCTGGATTATTAAATTTCACATAAATCATATGGGCATCATTATCTGATGTTCTTGACTGCCATTTAAAGGTTAACGGAGTTCCACTTCTATAAATTTTAAACCATCCATCTTTTGAAGCTCCATGAGGGTTAGGTGACTTTCCAGAACCATTAGGATAAACTAAACTACCGTCTGGTTTTTTACCATAAAAATCATCTGCATCAGGAAATCTAAGCCATGAATCATTACCTTCGGAAGGGCTTTCTCCTTCAGTTACTGCACTTTTCCATATAAAACGATAGGTACCAGGATTACTTATTTTTAAATTATAGTTGGCTATACCTTTTCCCGGGTTCGAAAAATTATTATCACCTTCCCATCTCATATATCCTTCCCCTGAAACCTCTGATAAATCCCTAACTAGTTTCCACCCCTCTCCAAAAATAGCATTTTCAAACTCTATTACAAGAAGCGAGTCAGCTTCCGAAAATAATGCAAACTTACCTTCAGAACATTTTATTATTGAAGATGGAGTAAATTGATCTTCAGAATTACATGAATTGTTAATTAAATAAAGCGCAAATAATGGAATCAAATATAGTTTTCTTTTCATATCTAAAAATTAAAATTCCCCCTAAATTATAAGTTGAATTCCATATACCCAAAACACCTTTTATAAATTAAAATATCCTTTGGTAAGTTTTCATTATTCTTTATCAATATGAAATATTAATTTGACAGGAAGAATAATCCTATAATGAAAACAAGAGGTATTTATATCCGATTACTAATATCTTTTATACTATCAAATGTACTTATCCTGATCGGGAAAGATGACTGGATCTCTTTATATGTGCACAATTCCCGACATTACCAGGATATGATTCAAACCTTCTTTTGTGTTTTCATAGTGTTCGAATATATTTTCCGGATAAATACATACCTTGACACTAAACACAACTGGAAGAAATCACCTTTTGAAAGATCAATTTTTCAGGTCTTTTTCGGATTACTTATCCCTTCCATATTAGCTATAATTCTGACTTTTATTCAATGGGAATTCATCTGGCATAAAGGGCTGATTGAAGGTAATTACTTCAAATATGAATTTCTACCACAGGTACTACTAATAGTAATAATGAATTTATTTTTGGTTATTTTAAACATTTTTAAAACTGAAAATAACCAAACATCAGACGTACCAACAACTACTATTCAAGCATCAAAAGGAAATAAAAATATCCCGGTTTCATTAAGTGATATTGCCCACTTAAAACTAAGGAACGGCATCACCTATTTAAAATCTTTTGATAATGACAACCTGATAGTATCCTGCTCTCTTGAACAGATTGAAAAGACCTTACCTCCCAGTCAGTTTTTCAGAGCAAACAGACAGGAAATCATCAATAAAAAAAATTGTAAGTCCTATGCTTCGATAGAAAACGGAAAGGTTGAGGTTGTACTAAATGGAGATGAAGAATCAGTAAAGGTAAGTCAAAAGAAAGCAGCAAGTTTTCGTAAGTGGATTAAGGAATAAATAGAATATACTTCAGCCTTAAAAATATATACTTCACGAAAAATGGGCTTTCAGGTTAAAACAAGGCACATAATATTTGCGCTACAAATAGAAATCATGAATTAAAACTATGAAAAAGCAACACCAAAAACTTTTAAGAATTATGATCTTATCAATAGTAAGTTTTTCTTTAATACTTACTTCTTGTGATGATGAAGATCTGTGTCTAACAGGGTCTGGTACAGTATCAGATTATGAGTTAGATCTTGTTCAATTTAACAATGTTAGCCTCGAAGGCCCTATTAATTTAAGGATTACCCAGGGGTCTACACAAAAAGTTGTTATTGCTGCAGAACCTTCTTTATATGGCCCATTATATCATTATGTCAGAGATGGCAGGTTGTTTGTAGGCTATGACGAAAATGTTAGATGTTTTAATACTGATTTTGGAGTTTGGGTTAACATCACCGTTCCCGACCTAAATTCAATTCATGTTGATGGTAAAAGTGAGATTGAGTCCTCAGGAGATTTGATACTTGACGACTTGCACATATCCAACTCAGGAGAATGTAAAGTATCCCTAACTGGTACAATCGATGATCAGGAATTTGACACTGAAGGTAAAATTTCAGTATTTAATTCAGAAGTATCTTCTAAAAATGTCTCAATCGATGTCGAAGGATCAGGCTATTTTGAAGTTAATTGTCAGGAAATAATGAATATTGATGTGGAAGGATCTGCAACAATAAGATATACAGGAAAGCCTCAAATCTATCAGGATGTTGAAGGCGCTTTAGAACTAATAGACGCTAATTAAATAAATTAAAACCTGGATTATAACGTGATATTTAAAAGTAAATATCACGTTGTTTTTATAGTTCCTGTATGGTTTAACTATTGACCCTTCTATATATATATATTGCAATTTACTTTCCTTTTAACACAAACATATACCCGAAAAAGTTAACATAATATTAACCTGATTCACAGACATATATGATATGATTTTTTAAAAAATTAATGTATCTTAATAGTAGAGCATCTTTAGGGAATCAAAACCTGGGGTAACATTAATTTTCTATACTACACCACACGATTATATCATGAGAATAAAATTATTCCCATCGCTATTACTAATAATAATTTTTAGTTGTTCTGATAGTGATGATCCAGTTAGCCAAGTTAAAGCGTCATTTAGATCTGCACCAACTTCATTATTTTCCGGAGAATATGTTCAATTCACAGATAATTCAACTGGAAACCCTTCATCATGGCAATGGGAATTTGAAGGAGGAACACCGGCACTTTCAAGTGAACAAAACCCTCAGATTCAATATAACACGCCTGGGAATTTTTCTGTAAAACTGAAGGTGTCAAACGGACAAACGGAAGATTCTGAAGTAATGGAAAATGTTATTACCGTTCATCCTACTGAAATAACTGTTGATATAGCACCTGATAAATCAAATATTTATGTTGGAGAAACAGTAAAATTTACAGACAATTCAAATGGTAACCCTACCTCATGGTTTTGGAATTTTCAAGGTGGCACACCTGAAACATCCAACGAACAAAATCCAAGCATTCAATATAATACTGTAGGCGTTTTTTCGGTTACTCTCACTGTTTCTAATCAAGAAACAGAAGCAACTAAAGTTTATGAAAACCTGATTACTGTTGAAGATAAACTCGTGGTGATAGATTTTACTTCAAACAATACTGTAGTTACAGCAGGAAGAAATATTTCATTTTTTGATAATTCCACTAATAATCCTGATAAATGGGAATGGACTTTTGAAGGTGGCTCACCAAAAACCTCAAACCAGCAAGACCCTGTCGTATACTATACAGTTCCTGGTGAATATCAGGTTAAACTGAAAGTGACCAAAAATGATTATGAAGATGAAATAATTAAAACAAATTATATCAAAGTTGAAGCTATGACCAAACCTCCATTTGAAGGAACTGTATTTATTGCGCCAGATATAATAAAAGAAAGTGATCCGACAACTTATATTAAAGCTGAAAGTGTTGGAAAGGGTAAAAAAACAGTGTTTGATAGAAGAGTTGGTAAATGGATAGAAATTAATGCCCATTTAATTAACCTGACTTATGAGGGGCAGAAAGTAATACAAGCTGTTGTAAACCCTGAGTTCACTTCTGAAGAAGCTCTTCAAACGGCAATACATTATGGTACCTCAGTTGGCCGAATCCCCAAATTCTTGATTAAAGATGTAAATGAACTCTGGATTCATAAGGGGAAGTATCCATTTGGTGGTGGAAATAATTCGATTTTGATTCATACAGACCAGGGAAAAGAATATGAAGATGGTGGCTTTCTGGAAGAAGCATTTATACATGAAGGAGGTCATACATCACTAGATGCAGGTCATGCCAATAGCGCCGGTTGGTTGGAAGCACAAAACTATGACATGGTTTTTATCTCAACTTATGCTATGGAAAATTCGAGTCAAGAGGATATAGCTGAATCGATTTTAACCTACCTTGCAATAAAAAAACGCAAAAGCAGACTCAACGATAACTTGTATTATAACATAAGAGCAGCGAATAAATACAGGATAGAATACTTTAACAAACAGAATTTTAATTTCTATCCTGTAGAGTAATCATAATTATTTTGATAATTCAATTAATTCCAAATCCCAAGGATTTTTCTGAGAAGAACAATTTGACCAACGTGGTACGCATTATGATCCGCTACAAGAAGAATTTCTCTTAAATATGTCTGTCCATCACCATGAGGGATTTTAGTAAAAAGATCTATTTTAGAATTTTGAGCCAGATCCTTAATCATTTGTAGATCATCATTAAACCTTTCGATGCTTTTACCCCATTCATTTTCATACTTCGGGTTGGAATCAGAGGGCCAATATTTATCAGGCCATGCCATTTCTTTGTAATCAGGATTAATACAAAAATCCAGAATATCAAATTGAGAAATCCGCATATGCTCTATCAACTCCCATATTGAATAGGGATAATTTTCATGCTTGATATATCGCATTCCAGATGGAATGCCCTTTATTGCAGTCTCAAAATTCACATGGGCTCCCTCCCAATCAAGGAGTTTAACCAACTGAAATCTTAATTCCTTATATTCTTTTATTAAAGACATATAATAATATTTAATTCATAATTATCGATAACTTCTCAATTTTCTAATTACAACAGTATCCTAAATCTTTTGGAAAATGAAATTATTGGAAATGACATATTAATTTATTTATTTTCCAGCCATTAGGAATTTATTTAGCACTTATTTTTTTGTTTACATATGAAACCACATTTAGTACTTTTCTTTTCTCTTATATTATTTTATTGCTACTCACAAACAGATGGTAATAAAGAAAACGCTATTAATCTAGCTAGAAAAGCCGTAAAACTAATGGATAATGGAGAAATTGATGAATCAATTGATCTACTTGAAAAAGCTGTTAAATTGGATCCATCGAACTACATCTACCCTTATGAAATTGGTTATGCATATGTTCTAAAAAAGGATTATGATAATGCAATCAAATATCTAGAAAAGGTAATTAAAATGGATGGAGTCAATGACCTTGGATATCAACTACTAGGTAATACATATTCAATGGCCGGAAACAAAGACAAAGCTATAAAGACTTATAACAAAGGGTTAAAATTGTTTCCTAACTCCGGTAAGTTATATCTTGAATTAGGTAATGTTCATCAGGATGACTGGCTTAAAGCACTTGAATTTTATGAAAAGGGCATCCTTGTAGAACCAACTTTTCCATCCAATTACTATTGGGCATCAAAAATCTTTTGCAATTCTTCAGAAGAGGTCTGGGGAATGATATATGGTGAAATTTTTATGAATATTGAAAGGGGGTCAGGAAGGACTGAAGAAATCAGTAAACTACTTTTTGACACTTATCAAAGTGAAATTCAATTCACATCGGACTCATCAGTTTCTGTTAGTTTTAGCCAGAACAACATTGTCAACGTTGATAAAAAAGACATTAAAATCCCATTTACTGTAATCTATGAGCCAACACTTTTGTTGGCAACATCAACTATCGATTCCATATCACTTAATACATTAAATAAAATTAGAACAGAATTTATATCATTTTATTACCAAAAAGAATTTAATGATGAATATCCAAACATTGTCTTTGATTGGAATAAAAAGTTGATCGGTGAAGGACACTTTGAGAGCTATAATTACTGGCTCCTCATGAAAGGCTCTCCTGAGGAGTTTAATTATTGGATATCTGAAAACGAAGATAAATTCAATGACTTTATTGACTGGTTCACAAATAATCCAATGCCAATTGATAGCCAAAATACTTTTCATAGATCATATTACTAATTTGGTGAATATATAATGAAGCTTAAATTAGTTAAAGTTAATATAGTAGTTAATTCTATAATCTTTAAAGCATACCAAACTATTCTAATAGGATATTTTCTTTCAATGTTCTTAAATATCTTAGGCTTTATAAATATTGATTATAGTATTTATTTTGAATCTATAATCAAAGATTTATTCATCATTATTGGAGTAGTATTGGTTTTAGCAAACATTGTTATATATAAAACAATAGGTACTGTACTAATTGATTCAAATACAATATATCTGATGACGAACCAGGGGAAGGAATCTATATGTTTGGAAACACCCAATAAATTGATTTTAATTAAAGTTCAGAGGGAAATTTGGCATATCATGTTTAACAATATAGATTTCAATGTCAAGCTAAATAAAAAAGAAAAAGTGGAATTTTTGAAGATAATTGAACAAAACGGAATTCCCTTCAGATATGAAAATAATTTGCGAAATCTACAAATTTGGATAAAGAAAAAAATCAAAATAAATTAAGTTGAATTACTTTATTTGGGGCTATTAATTCTGCTTTGTTGAATGTGATGGTCTGTCATTTAAAACACCTCTGTTCATTAAAAATTCAAAAATGAATATTTGGGTTACACAAATATTACCATCGAAGTGATACTATTTTACCTATGTCAAAATAGTATTGGTTCAATTAATTTGAAATTGAATCTTATCCAATTAAATTATTCCTCCAATAAACAGTTAAACCTCATTAAATCTAACAAAATGAACCTTCGAATATTATTTTTTCTAATTCTAGGGGGACTTTCCTCCCTTGGTTATAGTCAGGAATCAAAACTCCTGACGCTTGACAGGATTTACAATTCAAATGAGTTTTCTCAAGATTATCAAAACCCCATAAGCTGGATTGAAAACGGAGATGCGTATATAATCCTTGAATACAATGATCAAAACCAGAATGAGTTGATTAAATATGACTCAAAAAAGCAAACTGCTTCTCCCCTGCTTTCTGCTACTCAACTTACTCCTGAAGGGACATCTGACCCAATATATATTGAAGATTTCACCATGTCAGAAGACGAATCTAAGATTCTTATATTCACAAATTCAAGCCGGGTATGGCGAACTAATACAAAAGGTGATTATTGGGTTTATGATTTGAATACAAACAAGCTTACACAAATTGGAAGTGAATTCCCTGAATCATCTCTTATGTTTGCAAAGTTCTCAGTAGACAATCAATTTGTTGCCTACGTGATGAACTTTAATCTTTATATGGAGAATTTCAGCACTGGAGAAATAACACAATTAACAAATGACGGAACAGGCGATATCATCAATGGTACTTTCGACTGGGCCTACGAGGAAGAATTCGGAGCACGAGATGGTTTTCGCTGGAGCCCTAATACATCATATTTAGCATACTGGCAATTAGATGCCTCGAATGTTGGTTCATTCAATATGATCAACAATACTGATTCAATCTATTCTAAAGTTATTCCAGTACAATATCCAAAAGTTGGACAGGATCCTTCTTCAGCAAAAATTGGAATTTTAAAAACCAGATCAGGTGACACCCAATGGGTTAAACTCGAAGGAAGTACTATACAAAACTATATACCGGCCATACAGTGGATGAATGAGAACACACTAATTATTCAACAGATTAATAGAAAGCAAAACCATCTTAAGGTTTGGGTTTATGACCTTACTAATAATACAACCCGATTGGTCTATGAAGAAAAGAATGATTCCTGGATCGATCTGCAATACCCTGATGTAACAGCATCGCACTGGGGCGACAATGATTTAAAAATAATTGATGATGGCAAGTCATTTATCAGACTGACTGAAGATAACTGGAGAAATGCATATAAAATAAATATATATAATGGAGAGAAAACAATGCTTTCTCCTGGCGCATACGATGTTGCCTCCTTTGGTGGAAAAAGTGACAAGCTACTTTATTACTTGGCTTCTCCATCAAGCAGTTCGCAGAGATATCTTTATACTGTCGATTTGAAAGGTAATCAAAAAGATAAAAGATTAACTCCGGATTCATTTGAAGGGATTAACAATTATAATATTTCTCCTAATGGAAAATATGCCATTCACTCTCATTCAAGTGCACTTTCACCAACTACTGTTGATTTTATTTCTCTACCTGACCATAAAATCATCAAGCAACTAATAACCAATGAAAAATATAAAGAAAAGCTCAATTCTTTGGCAATGCCAGAAGTTGAATTCATTAAGGTTACAACCGATGAAGGCATCGAAGTTGATGGTAGAATGATAAAACCACTTAATTTCGATGGATCGAAACAATATCCGGTAATATTCCATGTTTATGGAGAGCCATGGGGTCAGGTAGCTACTGATAACTTTGTAGGATTATGGAATATCATGCTAGCTCAGCAAGGATACATAGTTATTGATATTGACCCGAGAGGAAGCCCTTGTTTAAAAGGAAGTGAATGGAGAAAATCAATCTATCGAAATATTGGTCGTAAAAACATAAATGATCTGGGTAAGGCAGCTGCAGAAATTGTTAAATTTCCATTTATCGATGCAGAAAGAGTTGGTGTATGGGGATGGAGCGGTGGAGGAAGCTCTACACTGAATTTAATGTTCAGATTTCCGGAAGTATTCAAAACCGGGGTAGCCATTGCTTTCGTTGCAAACCAGTTAACCTATGACAACATCTATCAGGAAAGGTATATGGGATTACCTCAGGAAAACAAGGAAGATTTCATCAACGGGTCACCGATATCACATGTCGAGGGACTAAAAGGTGACTTACTTTTGATCCATGGTACTGCAGATGACAATGTCCACTATCAAAATATGGAGTTACTGGTAAACGAACTTATTTCTAAAAACAAGCAATTCGATATGATGTCTTACCCTAATCGCTCACATGGAATTTATGAAGGTAAAAATACCAGAAGACATCTTTATACATTGATTACAAACTATTTCAATGAAAAAGTCCCTGTTAACAACCTGAATCAATAAGAAAAATTATCATGGTTTGTGTCTCCTTTAGCTACATCAGAACAGCAATGACCATTAAAGATACAAGCCATACTTTATTCAAGTGATAATGCTCACCATGAAATAAACGGACACGTAAGATATATGCGTGTCCGTTTATTTTTCAAAACTTGTCATTTCAGTTAGATTTCACAAAATTAATTAGTCATTGAATCTATTTTTCCAATAAATTTTGCTATTCATTTAAATAAAATACATTAAGATATCAGTATATTTAAATACACACGATTAATACTTAAACTTCTTATAAGATGAATAGGCCAAATTTAATATGGGTTGCTCTGTTGATATTTATTATTTCGTCATGCTCGAGCTCAAATAATGAAAGCGTAAATAATGATGAAATTAATATCAGCAAGGTAATATTGTATCACAATGGTGATATTATTACAATGGAAGGTGATAACCCCGAATATGCAGAAGCATTAGTGGTAGACAAGGATAAAATTGTTTTTGTTGGCTCTGAAATTGAAGCTAAAGAAAAATATATGAATTTTTCTAAAGTAGACCTTAAAGGAAAAACCTTAGTGCCCGGTTTTGTAGATGGCCATGTCCATTTCTCAGCTCTGGGTACACAGGCCTTAAGTGCAAATTTACTTGCTTCACCTGATGGGGAAGTAAATACTATCGATGATCTTATCCGCGTTTTTAAAGATTGGACAAATAATAATGAGCCTGAATTGTTTAATGGATGGTATATTGGAATGGGCTTTGATGATGCTATCTTCGGAAAGTTCCCTACTAAAGATGATCTCGATAAAGTTTCTAAAGAGGTACCTGTGATGGCAATTCATATCTCTGGTCATTTTTGTGTAATAAATACCAAGGGGTTGGAAGTTGCAGGCATCACATCTGATACTGAAAATCCGGAAGGAGGAATAATAAGAAGAGTTTCAGGTACAAACGAGCCTAATGGAGTACTTGAAGAATTGGCCGCAATTCCTCTTATGGGTAAAACAATTACTCCTGACACACCTGAAAAGATAGATAAATTCACAAATGCTGCTCAAGACCTTGCTATCAGCTTTGGATATACCACAGCCCAGGAAGGAAGAGCTAGTACAAACCATGAAGCACTGGCTAAATTTGCAACGGAAGGTAAATTAAAAATTGATGTACCCAGTTATATAGATTATGCTATCCCAAAATATTTCGAAACAGATTGGTATTCTACTGAATATAAAAATCACTACCGAATCGCAGGAATAAAATTAACCCTCGATGGTTCACCACAAGGAAGAACTGCCTGGCGAACTGAACCATACCTGATCCCTCCCGATGGAGAAAGCGCTGATTATAATGGTTACCCTGCAATTCCTGAAGATGAAAAAGTACAGGAAATTGTTAATATGGCCTATAAAAATAGCTGGCAATTGCTCGTTCATTGTAATGGTGATGCTGCTGCTGATCAAATGATTAGGGCAGTGAGTAATGCTGCGAATGAATTTGGTAATACTGACCGACGAACGACACTTATACACGGTCAATACATAAGATATGATCAAATCGATAGTTTGGCCAAATATGACATCATACCCTCATTATTTCCAATGCATACGTATTATTGGGGTGACTGGCACCGTCAGATAATCGGAGAAGAAAAAGGAAGTCACATAAGTCCAACTAAGACTGCTCTTAAAAAATGTGGCATTGTGACCAGTCACACAGATGCACCAGTGGCTTTACCTAATCTGATGATGATCTTATGGACCACTGTAAACAGGCAAACAAGAAGTGGAGACATCATTGGTCCTGAAGAAGCACTTACACCTTATGAAGCACTTAAAACAATAACAATTTGGGGAGCATACCAACATTTTGAAGAGGATACTAAAGGCTCCTTAAAACCGGGAAAACTTGCAGACCTGGTCATACTCTCCGATAATCCATTAAAAGTTGACCCTCTTTCACTTAAAGATATATTAGTTCTTGAAACTATTAAGGAGGGTAATTCCATTTATAAGAGAGAATAATTTAAAAAATCTCAGTTCTTTAAATATTATCGAAACTATTAAAACAGCCTTCCGATAATATTTTTTTTTAAAATATCTACTACATCTATAGTAGATAAAAAATATTTATAGTATATTTAAATTATCATTGAAATTAAAACACAAAAATGGAAGAACTAACCAAAGCACAAGAAGATATACTTAAAGCCATCTGGAAGGTAAATAAGGGTGCCGTTAGCGACATTTTGAATGAGATCCCCGAACCTAAGCCTGCATATAATACAGTTGCAACTGTCGTTAAAGTATTAGAGAAAAAGGGGTATGTTGATCATGAAACATATGGTAAAACCAATGTCTATTTCTCAAAAGTATCAAAAGATGAGTACGCTGGAAATTTAATGAAGACTAACCTGTCAAGCTTTTTTAATGGATCTATAAAGCAATTTGTATCTCATTTTGTAAAAGATAAAGAAGTAGACCTTACCGAACTTGAATCATTAAAGGAACTTCTCGAAAAAGAAATTAAAGAGCAAAAGAAATAAGATGAACTTAATACAGTATCTAATTATATCATCCTTTACTTTATCAGTTTTACTGTTTGTATACAGGATATTTATTGAAGATAAAACCAATTTTAAAATTAGCAGATTCTATTTACTAATCGCTGGTACTATATCTTTGATTATTCCTTTTCAGCCTTGGGCGATAGGAACAAATGAAATACCCGCTGCCCTATCAAATGAATATCAGGATTTGCTTGAAAAAACCAGAGGAATTGGAAATTATTCAATTGATAATCCAGGCGTTCAAATTGGTATTCTGGATATCATTACAATGATTTATTTTGTCGGTTTTATAATTATGACTCTCAGGTTTATATCAAGTTTATTCAAAATTGCTGATATCTATTCTAAAGGCAAAGTTGAATATCATGATGAACTGACAATAGTCTATAATAATGAATACAAAGAACCATTCACTTTCTTCAAATGGGTCTTTCTACCAAAAGATTATTTAAATAAGGAAGATATCCGGAAGGTATTAATTCATGAAAAAACACATGCCGAAAAGTTACATTCTATCGACCGGTTTATTGCCGAAATAATAGTAATTATTCAATGGTTTAACCCCTTATCAAGATCTTATCAAGGTCAGATTGAGCTTATAAATGAATACGAAGCTGATCATTCTGTAATTAATAAGGGAATCAACAAGTATGATTATCAAGCGCTGATAATAAATCAAATAGCTGAAGAAAAATTGATCACCTTTTCTTCTCATTTAAATCAATCACAAACTAAAAAAAGAATGATAATGATGAACAAAAACATAAAGTTCAGCCGCTCATCTGTATTCAGGGTATTATTAATAATTCCTGTAACAGCGCTCCTGGTATTTGGTATTGCATGTACCAGAGACGAGCAGATAGCTGACCACCAGGTAAGAATAGACCCTGAATTGGAAAATGCAATCTACATTGTTGACGGAGTTCAAGTTGATAATATCGATGATATTGAAGAATCATCAATTAAATCTATTGATATAAACAAAGACGACAACACCGTTACTATCAACACTAAAACTTCAATGGAAATGCCATCTGGAAATCTGTTATGCCTAATAAATGGTGAAAAACAACCAGACAATTTTGATGTAAATTCTATAGACCCGGCAACAATCGAAACAATGAACATCTGTAAGGGTGAAAAACTTGTAAAACAGTATACTGATGAAGATTATGATGGAGTAATCCTTATTACATTAAAGTAACACATCAATTTTATAAAATTAAAAGCCCCGCATATCACGGGGCTTTACTCATTATTCTAATAGTTGTTGATTTCTAAATTTATTTTAACTCCCAGCAAAAGGTGTTCCAAATATTCCAACAGCTAATTCCATCCAGATCAACACCATTAAAATCAGAATTATAAAAATATAGAGCAATTTTTTATCCAGCTTCTTAATAAACCTGAATACTAACTCAATTGCAACACCGGTAACTAGTAACAACATTCCCATCACGATGAAGTCAAAAAGACTCCAATTAACTTCATCTGTAAACTGCATTCCAATTGCAGGAATCATCAGCAGAGCAACTATTATTCCAAGAATTGATAGTATCCTCACCTTTCCTTTATGCATTATTTTTTGATCCATTTCATTTCATATTTAATCTTAAATAAAAATAAATCTTTTACTTTGAAATACAAAGTACTTTTAATTAAATATTAGATTTAATACTGTTTACATTTATGGCAATTCAATAATCTCTGGATATTATGGTAAAACATTCGGAAATTTAAGATTCTCAAATCGAACTATATTTGTTCAAAACAGTTGATAATAAAGTATGGCAGAAACTACATTTTGGAAAGGATCAGAAAAATATTTGTGTGACCCTTCATTAGCACAGGCATTTCACATGGCAAGGACATTAGGCATGCCTTTACTTATTGAAGGTGAACCAGGAACAGGAAAGACCGAATTACCTATACACTATGCAAAGGATAGAAACCTTCATCTAGAGGTTTTCCCGGTAGGCTCTAAAAGTAATGTTGAACAATTTGTTGCCCGATTTGATCATGTGAAGTACTTGCGAGATTCACAGATAGAAATTTTGAATGCCCAAAGAGAAGAAAAAGGTCTGACTTCGAAGTTAACAACCGGAGGTAGAAACCCGGAATCACTGAAAGACTATGTTATCAAAGGTCCTGCGGCAATTTCTTATGAAATACCTAATTCGGTATTATTGATTGACGAAATAGACAAGGCTCCACGGGAATTCCCTAATGACTTACTTTATGCTTTAAGTCACCGAAAATTTATCATGCCTGAATCGGGTGAGATAATTGAAGTTTCAGAGCAAGACATGCCCGCTATTGTCATAACTTCTAACAGGGAACAAGAACTTCCGACAGCGTTCAAAGGTCGTTGTATATATCATTACATAGACTTTCCGGATGCAGAAACAATGGAGAAAATAGTTGAAAAGCACCACCCTGATCTCGACGATAAAGTTGTTAAGGTAGCATTGGATATTTTCTATAACCTTCGAAGGCTAGGCCTTGAAAGAGCTCCCACTACAAGAGAATTATTGAACTGGCTTAAATATATGAGTGATATTTCTTCTGAAGATGCTGTTAAAAGAATTACAGGGTTACAGGGAATTGGTGCATTAATTAAGACTCAGCATGATATGGAAAAAGTAAATAGAATGATTGGTGCTGATGATTCGTTTTATGGTTCTAACTTAAATTAATATGTTTGGAACGTTACCAGAGCATTTCAGATCACATGGACTTCAGACGGATGTCAGAACCCTTCTTTTATTGCGACAAGCAATGAAAAAAGGCTTGGTAAAAACACTCGGTGACATTCATAATGTATTAAAAGGTATCATAGTAAAAGAACCCACCGATATTGGGCCATTTACTAAAGCGTACTATGAATATTTCCTTCACATTCCCATCGAGCCGGGTCAAACACTTGAAGACGCTATTTTAAGATCGGAGACATTTGCCAGGTGGAAAACTGAATTTCTCGATGAAGCAGACAGAGAGTTTGATGATAGTGAACTAGTCACAAAATTTCTGGATCAGGTTCATCTTACCAGCTATGATATACAAGAAATAATTTCAGGAAAAGATATCTGGGATCAGGACAATCCTGACCTGGAGGACACTGAATATGAAGATAATAATGAAAAATCAGGACCTAGAGAATTAGATAAGATGGCGGATTATTCTGACCTAACTCTTGAGGAACTTCTTGAGAGGATGGAAAGAATTCGCCAGCAGCAAAAGTCAAAACATGAAGGAGGAAGTCACTGGATTGGAACTGGAGGTATTTCTCCCTATGGTCATGGAGGTGCTGCTAAAAATGGCATACGTGTTGGAGGTCAAGGCGGTGGTAAAATGGCAAGAAAGGTAATTGGTGATAAAAATTTCTTCCCGATAGATCGCGATGCCCTTTTAAATGACAACAATATTGATGCTGCTCTTTCATCAATAAAAGGGGTAATTCAGGAGAGTGCAGCAGAAAAACTCGACATTCCTCTAACAATAAAAACAGGCTTAAAAAGAGGTGGTTTGTTTATTCCCGAACTCTCAAATGAAAATTTTGAAGAATTAAAGGTTATCGTACTTATTGATAATGGCGGGTATTCGATGGCTCCTTATGTTAGAAGTGTCCAAAACCTATTCAGAAAGATGAAGACCAGGTTTGCACACGATTTGGAAACATACTACTTCCATAATACGATCTATGACAGAGTCTACATTGATGAAAGAAGAACTAAATCAATCACCATAGATAAGTTAATTTCACATGACAAAAACTATCGTGTTTTTATTATTGGTGATGCGGCTATGGCTCCTTACGAATTAGATTCATTGAGCATCAGAAGCTTAAAATCCATTGCAGAAAAATTTAAAAAATCTGTATGGTTAAACCCCGAGCCCCTCAAATACTGGCCATATACATACACCATTCAGGTAGTCCAAAAACTGATACCAATGTACCCTCTCACTCCGGCAGGTATAGAACGTGCTGTATTAGCAATGAATAAGAAGCATACTTTGGAGTAAAACAAGTTTGGTGTAGAGTTATTTTTCTTCAACTCTCACCAGTTCATCTTTTTTCCAGACACCCTTGGCTACAATCTCGCCTTTCTCATTGTAAAAGGTTCCTTGGCCGCTTCGTTGATCATTCTGCCACTCGCCAACAAACTTCTCTCCATTTGGCCAATAATAAGTTCCTACACCACTTCTTAAATCATCTTTATATTCACCTATATAATATTCGCCATCGGGCCAGTAGAATTTCCCTTCCCCATGCCTAAGATTATCTTTCCATTCACCTTCATACCGACTTCCCGTATTTAATAATGCTATCCCATGACCATTTGCTTTACCATTTTGAACTTGTCCTACATAATGAACGCTATTCCCTTTCTTGCTAGAGAATGTAAGATATTCGCCATATGACTTTTTCTGTAATTGACTTTTTAATCTATCAAGTTGAATTTGATACTTTCTTAATGCAAAACTAAGAGAATCATAATTCCTGATTTCTTCAGCTGTAGGTCTTCTCGTATTTTCTGCCAGCGTATCCATTGAAATGGTATCCTGATTTACAGAATCGACATTCACCACACGCCGACTTTGTTGTATAAACTTTTTGGTTAATTCAATGCGTTGTTGAATCAAATCAAAACTACTACTATCACTTGAGGCAAGTTGATCTTTATAACCTTTTAATGCCGAGTTATAATCTCCGGTTAGGAGTAATGAGTCTAATTCTGACATCTTTTTACTACGTTGATTTAAAGCATAAATAATTGAATCTCTATTCTCTTCGCTCAATTTCAAGGCTCTTCTAAGCTCATTAGTTTTAATAAAATAAAACACAGCGAGGATAAAAGCCCCTAACGAAACTAAATATATAATTAATGTTCTTTTAGATATAGTCATTATCTATGTTTTAAAAATAGGTTAATCATTTAGGTGAATTGAAGGAAGCTTATGTTTTACTTTTCTAAAATCCGGAGCATAGTACATATGAAATCTCATAGCCCATTTTTGCTTATAATAGGCTCCATCAGATAACTCTTGTCCTAAAGAATACATTGCCCCCGCAGCAAATGTCAATCGTGGATTTATAATATATCCCAGAGTAGTTGTAATTCGCAAATCTTCCATCGGACTATCCACTACTGGTGCTCCACTTTGCATTATCAATTCTGTTTCAGGAGCCAGATAGAAAGTTTTTGGAGCTAGTTTTTCATTATTAAGAGGCAACTTTAACCTAAGCATATATCGCCATCTGTTACGATAGATATATTCAGCATCCTCTGCATATCCTTTTGACCATCTGTGTTCAATTCTGATCCGATGATAAACCATCAATCTTGATAATGGCATTGCAAATTGATATTGATGCCAAATCCTCCATTCAGGCACCCAGCTATTTTCTTCTGTTGTACCTTTTGTATTAAAGTTTATCCTTAAAACACCCCCTGCCCTTACATTAAATTTCTTTGAAAATATATATCCAATCGCATGTCGATTATAAAGCTGTGCAATCTGTCCCGCAAATGGCTTGTCACCCTTTTCTTGAAATCTAAAATGAGTTTGCGCATCCCAAAACAACCGTTTTGACAACCTTATATTTCCATAAGTATTTACCCATAAAATAGTTATTGGCTCCTCAAGCACAGACTCTTCAGGATCTGATGTTGTTTGTCCAAATACCGGAATCATGCATGAACATATATATATAAAAAGTCCGGTAATAAGTGTATATCCCCTCAAAGTCATTCCTATATATTTTTAAAGATTGGCTGAATATTGAATAACTCAAGAACTTCATTAGCATTATCTGCACGTTTTAGCTTTCGCTCCATTTTAGATGTATCTTCATCTTTCATTTCTATCATTCGACTATGAAGTTCATCTAAAAAGCCTTGAAGTTCAGAAACCCTTTCACATGAAAGGTCATTGTTAACCTCATTTAAAACCTCAGGAATCAAGACCGAATTGTAGGCATTCATAATTCGCTTTTTAATATCTTCATCCATTACCGTAGATGTAAAAGGATTCCAAACCTGATCTGTATACTCTTCTTTTAAAATTTCTTTTTTATTATTTATTTCAGAAACTGATATAGCTAATCCATTCATATTTGTAAAACATGTAATCAACTCCTCTCCTCTTTCTAATTTACTACTTACCCCTGGTAACTCAGAATAGTCTTTTAGTTTAGCATTTGCATCCTTTTTCATAGCCATTAAGCTTAGCGATGGCTCACCCGAAGTAATTAAAATAAGCGAATCAAGTAATGAGTTTAATGATTTAATTTCAATAATCATTTTCTCTTCCAAATCTGCCAGACTTTGCTCCTTTTGTCTTTCTCTTAATTTATCTTCCAGTTCATTATTTATATCTTCAAGAACGGCCAAAGAATATCCGGATATTTGCTCAACAAGTGCAAGTCCCGAAATATTAAAATCAAAATCATTAATCGGTCCGGTATATATTCTTTCAACCATGCTATCACCGTTCTCAGTACTCACTTTAATTTTACCATCTACCTCAGCTGCAAACCATACATCATTCCTTTCTATATATTCCAGAACATCGTTTTCATAATAATCAATTATCGTTTTTGCCGGTTTTATATGATGTTCATCAATCGCTTCTGCTACAGCTACCAAATACTGAACTTCCGAGTCTGACAACTCTAAAATTCGTAATTGTGTATTATCTAATAGTAGGGAAGTGATTTTTTCAGAAGCACCCAAGGCATAAGTGATATTCTCCAAACTTTTTAATTCTTCTTTAGTGTATGGATAATGACCAACTTTAACTTTGAATTCAGGCATGAAACTGGTATTCCCTAACCCAAATAAAATATCATCAATAGATTTATAGTATGATGCATTTTGAGATAACATTTCAATCATACTACTTTCATGCATTAAGGTATCTGATACACCATTCAGAAGTGTCTGTAATTTTAATATCTCAATATATCTTTTATCCAGATTAATTATCTTATAGTTCTCAATCTGATCACTATATAATTCGACATTTCTAGTCTGATTATTATTCGTAATTGAAATATTTCTTAGCCAACCATTATTAAAAATCCAGTTTTCTGTAGCACCCAATACATCTCCGCTGTATAATTCCCAATTATCATGAGCCAGTCCATCTCTAAGAAACCGACCAACAAGCGTTAACTGATCATTTTCTATACTAAACGTCTTTTGAGGTATTCCTTTATCAAAATTTATTTTACTCCTGAAGAGAAGCTCCTTAGAAGTAGAATTAACTAAACGATGAACGTTATGAGTGAAGATCCCGTTGGGTTTACCATTTATCAATTTTCCATTCGCTTCATGAAGTATTCCATTTACTCCAATCCGAAATTGATAATTATCAAGATTAATGTCTTGGGAAGTTTGAAGATTTCCAATCTTAAAAGACCAAAAACCA
This sequence comes from Marinigracilibium pacificum, assembly GCF_012926615.1. Classification (GTDB taxonomy): domain Bacteria; phylum Bacteroidota; class Bacteroidia; order Cytophagales; family Cyclobacteriaceae; genus Mangrovivirga; species Mangrovivirga pacifica. The sequence continues at coordinate 171,435 of NZ_JABBNU010000003.1, forward strand.
TTTGGGAAACCATCCTTAAAAGTCCCTGTAAAATCAAAAAACTTATCACCTGAGCCAATTAGAGAATCCGGTTTCGAGTATTTAAACTCAAATCCGCCGTTATAAATTGTATCTGAGTTTTCTAGGATATAACTAAAATTTGCCTTGCCGCGAAAGTTCCCTAAATTAAATTCACCAGAATAATTAAATTCATTCTGGCTATATATCCCGATGGCAAATAAATGCAAAAGGAATAATACTATTGATCGCATAAAATGTGTGGTTTAGTGCAAAAACATAACTTCAAATAAAATAAATTATTGACAGATATGTTTACCAAATCTAAAAAAGTGAACCAAAGATTCTAAGTTTTAACATTCATGTAACATACAACTTCATAATTAACAATTTCATATCAATTATATCCAAATGAAATTTTCATATATTTCTTCCATATTTATTCTGAAAGTTGAGTAGTAAGATATATTCATATAAATTATGTAAAAACACAAAATTATTGACTCCGAAATTTAAGTAAGTTATATTAGCTGTATCAATATCTTTCAACTAATTAACTATGTCGGAAATTAAACCATTTGTTTCTTTGGAAGAGGCTGTAATTGCCCTTGACAATGGTGGTCAGTTATATCATGTATTCACAAAAGCTCAAGATGGAATAATCAGCTCTCCGGAATTGGGCAAACTTGCCGGAATCTTTAATTCAGAGCAAAAGAATATCCTGTATTTTGAGTTAATGATATCTAATCTTGATAAAAAGAGTAAAAATGAGATTATTGATATGCTCGATGAAGAGTTAAATCAATCTTATTCAAAACATAAACCTGCTTATTTAAAACCTTCTGAAGCTGAAGAAAATGGAAAATTAGGATCAAACCTGATCATAAAAGGCATTCCTAAAAAAATTGATTCCGGCTCTCAGTTTTCTGCATTTATCATGGTTCCTATTGCTACCGGAAATGTAACTACATTTACTATGATTCCGATATTTGAAAACTATGATGTTTATGAAATCAAGGATGATAACACTTCTGAAAAACTTATTATTGCTCACGATAAGCGAACACACAGACTTCCGGAAGAAGAAGTGACAATAGGTGGTGTTTTAAAAGAATTTGCTAAAGAAAATAAAAACAGTAAGGATAAATCAGTATTTCTGGAGGTATTGTATCACTTGAATTAAATACAAAACATCAAGCCGTCTTCCGGCCAATTAGATTCAAAATTGACTCTTTAGAAAAATCAATACCCTTATCAGAATTAGAAATTAAAAATAAAGATGCATTTATACTCTTAAGGTCAAAATCTACCCACCCTGTTATGCAATGAGAGTACCCGTCTTCTTTAAACCCTGAAGTTAAATAATCATAGATAAAATCAACATCCAGTTCTTCCATCTGAAAACAACTATTCTCACCCATAACCTTATGGCGTATACATATTTCTCCAAGCATTATATTTGGTAGTGTGTAAACAAATACAGCTGGACTTGGCACATCTTCTATTTCTTTTACATGGCTCTTATCAGAAACTATTGAAGAAGAATTATTACCAATCACAACCCACTTTTCTTCTGGAGAAATATTAGATATTATTTGACCACTTGCTGTAAGTAGTTCTGCGGTCAAAAATGCAGTCTTACACAAGCTATCCATCTTATGAAACTTCCCATATTTAACCCCAATATGCTTATAAAGTAATAATAGAAAATCCTCATTAGTAAGACCTGAATTATCAAGAATCTTATTTCCATTTAAGTAAGCTCCTGACTGATCAATATGTGCGAATGATTCAATAGATAGCTTCATTGTTTCTCAAAAATTATAGCACCATTGCAACCTCCAAATCCGGAGGCAGTTTTTAATACTCTTGATAAATTAACTTGCTTGTTTTCTTTCGCAACATTTAACTTACCCGAAACAGATATATTCTGACTACCTTTTGAAGCTATAACTGTATTATAGTTCATTTGTCTTACAGTGATTATCGACTCAATAATTCCCGAGGCACCTAAAGTATGACCATAATATCCTTTTAAGCTATTTAGAGGAACTTCATCTAAGCCCAGAAAATCGAATGCAATTGACTCCATTTCATCATTAAATAAAGTTGCAGTTCCATGGGCATTGATATAATCTAAATCCTTAGTACTTAGCCCTGCCTTTTGCAAAGCTTTATTTATTGCCAATTTAAGCCCTTCCCCCGTCCTTGATGGCCCTGAAATATGATTTGCATCATTAGATTGTCCTCCTCCAGATATTTTAGACAAAGACAATTTACTTTTACATAAATCCTTATTGTTAGAAACAACTACAGTGCCAATAGCCTCTCCTAATGAAATTCCTTTGCGATCTTCATCATATGGCTGACAAGGAGCATCACTGACAGCCTTAAGACAATTAAAACCTGACAATACAAACTTGGAAAGCAAGTCACCACCGGATACAATAGCATGATCATATATCCCGGATTCTATAAGTCTTTGCGCGGAAAGCAATGCAGAAACACCTGAAATACAAGCATTTGAAATAACTACTGGTTTATGAGAAAAATTGAAATGATCATTAATTTTAATAGCCATATCAATTAGCTTTACCCGTACTCCTTCACCATCTATGGTTAAGGTATCAATATTACCCTTAGTTGATGATACTATTAGAATCGTTTTATTAAGATCCAAATTCAAATGATCTATTGCACTAGCTATTGATTGACAAAACATTGCTTCCAATCTTGTCAAGCCATCTACATGCTTGATAATATTTTCCGGAACTACTGATCCAAAAAATGAGTCTTGAAATAAATCTTGATTTTCAATTAAGCTTATCCCACTTATACCATCAGATATAGCCTTATAATTGGAATCAGTATCGATACCTAACGGACTTAAAATATTATCAGCAACAGTATAAATCATTATCTAATTAATGTACAATGCCATTTTTAGCTTTCCAATCTTCAAAAAAAGGAGGTGTAATTAACTGAAGATCCCGGTTTTGATCAATAAATACCTGCGTTGTTTGACCAATTGCCAATACATCTCCGGTCTTCTTACTTATCAAAGTATACTCAAATATTATTTTTGAAGCTCTATGAGGAATATATTTTGTACGTACTATAATGGTTTGCTCATAGGTAATTGGCTGCTTATAATCACAGTTTATCGAAACAATTGGCATAAAATAACCTTTGCGATAAACACTCATATACTCAAGTCCAAACTTCTTCCCGAATGCTTCTCTACCATCCTCAAAATATTTCACATGGTTACCGTGCCATACTACACCCATGCTATCAACCTCACTAAACCGGATATTTATTTCATGATCAACGATAAGATCCTTCATGATTCTTTGATAAAAATTCTTAATTCACATGATGCGATAAGGTTACCCGCTGCACCCTTTACTTCTCCATTTACAATTTGGATATTATTTAATTCATTTGTTAGTGTGGTACTGGTGAATAGTTCAGTCCCCAATAATGGTTTATTAAATATCTTAAGGTTCTTAATTCCGGCAATGAAACCCAGAGGAACCTCTTTTCCTAAATCCTTATGAGTTACACCTGCAAATAGAGCAGCAGTTTGAGCGATATTCTCAACTATGCCACCTTCACATAAACTACCATTTTCAAATAATAAATTATCATCAGAAACTGTCAGCCCGGACACAACATAATTATCTCCTTTTTCATACAGTTTGTCAACCATTACAAATGGAGGTCTTTGAGGGATATAATCAAATAATTCAGTTCCTTGTAATATTGCTTTCATATTGGCATAATATATTGCTGACTTTCAATTTACATATCAATAGCTGCTCCAACGGTATTTTCGCTCCAAAAATCATAATAATTAAACCACTGATTTGGGTAATCAGAAACTTTTTCTTCTAAAACCTGAATATAATTTTCAATTATATCATCCAATGTTCCATCAGGCTCAAATACTGGTGTAGATGATAACTTGTAGTGGAGAGAATCAGGAGCACCTTTTACACAATAAACAAAAGTATACGGGACTTTAAATTTGTCAATAATAGAAAATACTCCCGATGGAAAATAAGCTTTTTTTCCGAGAAATTTCTTGTAGGCTACTCTACTTCCCTGAACAAATCGGTCACCATGAATACAGATTATTTCATTATTAGCTAAAGCTTTCCTAATACTGATTATATGAGACAGATCACTTTTTATAGGAATAACATTCATATTCCCTGTATCCATAATCTTGCTCAAGTAGTTTTTGATCTTTTCATGCTCAGCCTCAAACATTACCACATTGATCTTAACACCTATCCTTTTGAGTAAAAACCCGGCAATATCCCAATTACCTAAATGAGCACTAACCAATACTCCTCCCCTGCCTCTATTTTTTAATTCAACAAGGTTTTCCTCTCCATTAAAATCATAGGTATATTTATTTTCCATTCCGGACATAATTGCAATTTTATCCAGAATAGTTTGGCCAAAAACATAGAAACTGGCGTATACTGATTTCCATAGATCAGAGCCTTTCTTACCATGTATCTCTCCAAAGTATTTTTTAATGCTGTTTACTGCGTAGGGAGAAAACAACAAGAAATAAGCCGACACTATTCGTAATAATAAATAAGCCGGCTTTATACCAAATGTCTTTAATACAGAAACAAAGATCTTATAACCTAATAAGCCTCCTCGGGTCTTACCCTTCCAAGCCATTACTTAGCCTCTACTCTTCTTGTAATATAGTCATAAAAATCCTGGAAAGTCACCAGATCAACAAAGTCTTCAGGTTGAACCTTAAAGCCAAAATTACTCTCAATTTCAACAACCAGATCAACGTAATCAAGACTATCCATATCTAATGTTTCCTTTAGGTTTGCATCAGGTGTTATAGATTCCTCTTCTACTTCAAACTCCTCAACAAGGAATTCGTTTACCTTTTCAATAATCTCTTCTTTGCTAATTACTTCCATATATCTTAAAATTTTCTAATGATGATTGATGAATTTGTTCCTCCAAAACCAAAGGAGTTAGATAAAAAAGTATTAAAATCTGTATCAACCCTTTCCTTAACGAAATTCAAGTGTTTAACTTCATCATTCGGGGTTTTCAGATTTAAATTTGAAGCAATAAAATTGTTATTCATCATTAGTAAAGAATAAATAATTTCACTTGCTCCAGCCATCCACATTTCATGCCCAGTCATAGACTTGGTTGAAGAAATAAATGGTTTGGCATTTCCAAAAATATTATCAATCGCTTTTGCTTCATTCAAGTCACCAATTGGTGTTGATGTTGCATGGGCATTTATATAATCAATTTCTTCGGGGTTAATATTAGCTTGCTTAAATGCATTTTCTAAAGATCTGGTCGGACCTTCCTGATTTGGCCTGGAAATATGATCTCCATCAGAAGAAAAACCATACCCCAAAATTTCTCCATAAATTGTGGCACCACGCTTTTGAGCAGATTCCAGACTTTCGATTATTACTGTTGCTGCCCCTCCACTAGGTACTAGTCCGTCTCTGTCTATATCAAATGGTCTGGATGCAGCCGCTGGATCATCTATTCGAGTAGAAAATGTACTCAATCCATCAAAGCTACCCATACTTTGGGCATTTATTTCCTGAGCACCTCCACAAATAACTTTATCCTGATAACCGTGTTTAATCATCATGTAACCAAGTCCTATTGAATGTGAACCACTAGCGCATGCAGCACTAATTGTCATGTTGATACCTTTCAATTTCAAAATTGTTGAAAGGTTCATGGTTACAGTAGAATTCATTGACTGAAAAATAGATCCACTACCTATTAATGTGGTATCTTTCTTTTCACGAATTATATCAGAAGCTTCAATAACTGGCTTTGCACTACTATCATTTCCGTATATGATTCCTACTATATTATTCTTAAGGAACTCTTCATCCATTTGAGCATTAAAAAGAGCTTCCCTAGTAGCCATATAAGCATACTGGCCTTGATCTGGCAGACCAATTCTTTCTCTTCTTTTAAGAAAAGGTTTCAAATCTGGTGTTTGGATCACTCCAGTTAAGGGTGAGCGAAATCCCATATCAAGTCTTTCCTGATCAATACCAATTCCGGATCGTCCATTATATAAAGAATCCTTTACCTCTTCCAGGTTAACACCCAGGGTAGAATAAATTCCGATTCCAGTTATAACTACTCTATGATCCATTTTATAAAAGTCCTCCGTTTATAGAAACCACTTCTCCAGTAATATAAGATGCATCCTCTGAAGCTAGAAATCCAACTAATTTAGCCACCTCTTCAGCTGTTCCAAAACGCTTTAATGGAATAGTCGATTTATATTGCTTCTCATCGATATCTTCCGTCATATCCGTTTTAATAAATCCAGGTGCAACAGCATTAACTGTAATACCTCTTCTGCCAACTTCTTGGGCCAGAGCTTTAGTAGCACCGATAACTGCTGCTTTTGCAGCAGAATAATTGGTTTGCCCGGGCAGGCCCTTCAATCCGGATAATGAAACAATATTTATTATCCGTCCACCTTTATTCTTGATCATTGTGTCAAGCGCGGCTTTGGTAACGTTATAAAAACCTCCTAAACTAATATCTAATACACTATCCCATTCCGAGTCTGCCATCCATAGCATCAGATTATCTTTTCTGATACCTGCATTATTAACCAATACCTCCAGTTTGTCATCCGGGTGTGCCTCAAACCAACCACTTATTTTCTTTTTAGTCTCTTCTCTGTCCGCAACATTAAACTTTAGAAGCTCAGCATCTTTTCCTTTCTCCTGAATTTCCTCTTTCAATTCCTCAGCCGCAGCATCACTTGAATTAAAGTTGATAACTATATTATAGCCCCTATCAGCTAATTCAAGACAGATAGCCCTGCCAATTCCTCTTGCTCCTCCAGTAACTAAAGCGTATTTCATTGAAACAAATAATAAAAATTAATCAAAAGTAGTTTATATAATTAATATCCACAACACAGAAATTAATTCTGCATGCATACAGAGAATTCTATTTAAAGGTTATTTATTGGAGAGTTATTCATCAAATGTTCTTTAACTTTTTTCAAATCTCCATAAATCGGATAGTCATCAATAAACTCCGGAACAATATTTCTAATTCTGCTGTATATTTCTTTTGCCTTTGCAGACAATCCTGATGATTTATCAAGCAAATCTATAGACTGAACAATACTAATCATTTCTATTGAAAGCACTTCAAAAGTATTTTCAATCACTTTTCTAGTCATAGTAGCCGCATTAGTCCCCATACTGACTATATCCTGATTATCATTGTTATTTGGAATACTATGGATGTACATTGGATTTGAAAGCGTTTGGTTTTCAGCTGTGGTTGAAGTAGCTGTAAACTGAACTCCCTGCATACCAAAATTAAATCCCAGCTTTCCAATATTAGCAAAAGGAGGTAACACTCCATTTAATGCAGGATTCATCAAAAAGTTTATCTGACGCTCTGCCAGCATTGACAATTTTGTTATAGCTATTTTTAATTTATCCATTTCAAAAGAAACGTAATCACCATGAAAGTTCCCTCCATGGTATACATTCTTAGCCTCGATATCAACTATCGGATTATCATTGGCTGAATTAATTTCTTCCACTAATAACTTCTGACTTTGTTTTACAGTCTCCAAAATTGTACCAACAATTTGTGGTACACATCTTAAAGAATAATACTCCTGAACTTTATCAGCAAAATGTGTTTCTTCTGTATTTCCTTTATATAGATTAGCTTCCCTTTTGCGTATATATTTACTGTCAGCCATGTATTCATACAAAACAGAAGCTACTTGCTGCTGTCCATAATGTTTCTTTGACTGATTTAATTCTTTAGAAAAGTAATCATCATAAGAATCAACCATTTCACAAATCATCAGAGTTGCCATTAAAGACCACTCTATAGTTCTTTGTGCATAGATAGAATTGACAATACCAATCCCTGTCATGACACTGGTACCGTTCATAATCGCAAGCCCCTCTCTGATATGTACATTAAGAGGCTCAATATTCAATTCATTAAACACTTCAGAAGTAGAACGTAATTCTCCTTTATAAAATACCTGTCCTTCTCCTATCATTACAAGTGCCAAATGAGCTAACTGAACCAGGTCTCCACTGGCTCCTACACCACCATGTTCAAATATAAGTGGGGTTACATCATTATTTATTAATTCTTTAAGGATGGTTACAGCCGATATATGTACTCCGGAATACCCCAGGGAAAGAGTATTCATTCTGGCTATCATTGAGGCTTTAACATCCATAGGTGATAATGGTTTTCCAAACCCCGATGCATGACTTCTGATTAAGTTATATTGCAACTGTAACTGATCTTCTTCCTCAATCTTATATTGAGCCATCGGACCAAATCCGGTGTTAATACCATATATAACTTTATCTTTGGAAAATTCAGCTAAAAACTGATAGCTATCGATTACCCTATCGATAAGTTCATTAGTCAATTCAATCTTCTTCCCATCAAATACTATGTCCTTAATGCCCTCAAGTTCGAGAGAGGAACAACCGACTTCAACCATAACAATTAATACTTCTTAATTTTAGCTCAGTAACCACACTTATTAAAAGGGTGCAAAATACAAAATATACAATTAAGCATCAATTATAAAGCATGATTAAATAACTGAGAATATTACTTACTAATAAATTGTATTATTTATGTAACTTGCCGAATCTTTAAGATCATTTTTTACCCACTTTTGGAAATGGGTTTTTATGGAAACACAGGTACTAATAATTGGAGCAGGGCCATCAGCCACTGTAGCAGCGGGAGTTTTATACAGAGAAGGAATATCTGTAAAAATCATTGAAAAAGAACAGTTCCCTAGATTTGTCATAGGTGAAAGTCTTTTACCAAGATGCATGGACAATTTTGAAAAAGCCGGTTTATTAGACGCAATAAAAAAACAAGGCTTTCAAACTAAAAAAGGAGCTAAATTCATATCTCATTCAAAAGAAAGTGACTTTAATTTTTCTTTTCAGCATACAGCAGGGTGGTCTTGGACATGGCAGGTAAAACGTGCTGACTTTGACCTCTGTCTGGCTAATGCTATTCAGGAAAAAGGTGTTGAAATTATTTACAATACTACAGTTGTTGATGTTGAGTTTCAGGAAAATGGAAGCTCATTGACAACAATTAAAAATATTGATGGCACAACTGATAAAATTAAAGCTGACCACATAATTGATGCCAGTGGATATGGAAGAGTATTACCGAGACTTTTAAATCTGGATGCTCCATCAAATTTCCCTGTAAGGACATCTTTATTCGCGCATTTCAAAGATTCGAACAGGCACCAGGAAGTTGATGGTGATAGAATAATTATCGTTGTTTACAATCCAAAAGTATGGGGTTGGGTTATACCTTTTTCAGATGGTACCTCCTCAGTTGGAATTGCAGGTAATCTAGAAGACATAAATATTTTTGAAGGTTCCCCTAGCGATCAATTATATGCTTGGATCAATCAAATTCCACAGATAAAAGATCGGTTTGCGGATATGTCATTGATATTTGATGCAAAACAAATAACGGGATATTCAAAAGCTGTTTCTAAGTTATGTGGCAAAGGATTTACACTTACCGGAAATGCAGCCGAATTCCTTGACCCGGTGTTTTCATCAGGTGTTACCTTTGCAACTGAATCAGGTGCACTGGCTGCTAGTCTGATCGCAAAAGAATTGAAAGGTGAATTTGTAGATTGGGATAAAGAGTATGTAGAATATATAAAATCGGGTGTTGATGTATTCCGTACTTTTGTAAATAGTTGGTATGATGAATCCTTGCAAAAAATCATCTTTTCAGAGAAAAACAATGAATTAATTAAGAATCAAATTTGTTCAGTGCTAGCAGGCTACGTTTGGGACAAATCAAATCCTTTTGTAAAAAAACACGACAGAGCTTTAAAAGCACTATACAATGTTGTATAATTAAATATTATAAATAAAGCTAATTATACAACTCTATGCGAAAATGAAAAATCTATTAACCATCACAACCTTTTTATTGTTTTCTTCATTTTATATTTTATCACAAACTCCTGACTTATTTAACGAAAATACAACAATCACCTGGTTGGGAATGGATTTCTCTCATTTGAAAATCACAGGAGACTTTTCCCAATTCACTGGTAATGGAACTGTCGATGAAAAAGAAATAAAAGACAAATACTTTCCCGGGTGGAATGATCTTTTTGTTAATGAACCTAATAAATATGATATAAAAGGAATGTTAGATAAAAATAACATTTCTTACGATATCAATATGATTAATGAAATCAATTTAATGACCGATATTTCACAAATGAGATCTTATAATATACCTGGATACACTTCAGAAGATATTCAATCATTTGTTAAACAATATGATTTGTCAAAAGTTGAGAAAAAGGACGGTATTGGAATAGTGTTTATCGCAGAAACTTTTAATAAAGTAAACAAGATTGCCTATTTTCATTTTGTTGCTCTTGATTTGAAAACAGGAAACATTATCCTACAAGATAGACTGAGTGGATCCCCACAAGGATTTGGAATTCGAAATTACTGGGCAGGAGCCTTCTATAAAGTCATCAAAAACATTGATAAAAAGAAATACAAATCCTGGGAAGAATCTAACCTATAAGGTTTGATAATATTTACGGGACTTCATTTAAGTCCCTACTTTTTTTTAGATCGAAAATCAAAATATTTTACTGGTTTACGACTATTCTTAGGATGTATAACTCTAAACAAGTCTTCAAAAGATCCTTCAATTAGTTCAGGAGTTGCCCTTACTCTCGATCGAAATTGTTTCTTTAAATCTTCGATATTATAATCCTTTTCTGCACTGTATCTGACAATTATCTTATCATTTCCATAATCATCTTCTGAGATTTCAATACAGTATAATGAAACAAACTTTTGCTTATCCATCACATCAAATATTGATGGTGGATAAATCGTTGTTCCTTTATATTTAATCATCTGATTCTTTCTACCCAATAATGGGCCTAGTCGAGAGGTTGTACGCCCACACTTACACTTATCAGTATATTTCCGGCAGATGTCACCTGTTCTGAATCTTATCAAGGGCATTCCCTCTACGCCAAGTGTCGTAATGGTTAATTCACCAAACTCTCCATCTTCAACTACCTGACCTTCTTCATCCAGAATTTCAGAAATAATAAGTTCCGGGTGTTCATGTCCCCCGATTCCAAACTCACACTCAGTAAACGCCGTCCCCATTTCTGTGGAAGCATATGTAGAAAATAATTCAATATCCCAGCTTTCCTTAATTCGTCTTCCGAGGGAATTCAACTGTAAATTATCATCCCGAATAGGCTCACCAATACACACAGCCTTCTTTATTGATGAACTTTTATAATCAATCATGTTTTTTTCGGCATAATCGATCAGTTTAACCAAAAAGGAAGGGACAATTATTAAAGTCGTAGGTTTGATTTCCTTTATATTCAACCACTGTAGCTCCGGAGGCGCAGGCCCTACTCTTACTAATCCGGCCCCCATTGAAATTACTCCCTGTGCATAAGCCAGACCAGCCATAAATCGCCTATCAATTGTGGTAGACAATTGGAATATGTCATCAGGCGTGCCATTTGCACATGCAAGAGAAATTGCTTCATTATAAGCCAGTCTATCTAAATCTCCTTTGGTTAGTGGCACCGTAACTGGTTGCCCCTCGGTACCTGAAGTATTGCAATAATCTATTATATCTTCAGATCCCACACACCAAAAGTCTTTATTTCTATTCTGCAAATCCTTTTTTGCTATTGAAGGAATCATATTTAAATCAGAAAGAGACTTAATATCATCTGGGGATATATTGTTAGCTGAAAAATGATCTTTATAAAATACTGAATGCTCATTAACATATTCCAGCAAGTCCTTTAACAGCTCGAATTGCCTTTCTTTTATCTGGCTAACATCCTTTCCTTCAATATCCGGATATAAATTATTCATATTACTTTTCCAAAATAACAAAAGCGGTAGCATACATTTTACTGTGCGAAATGGAAAGATGAATATTCCTGACATCCATCTGGTTAACTATATTCCTAACCTCTCCTTCAACCTCTATATATGGCTTGCCTTTTGAATCATTTTTTATGATAATCTCAGATATCTTCATATTGCCAGACCACCCTGTACCCAATGCTTTTAAAAATGCTTCCTTGGCTGCAAATCTTCCTGAATAAGAAGATACTGTATTAGAATTATTCTCACAGATCTTGATTTCATCAGGATGATACACCAGGTTTTGGAATTTATCTCCCTTATCTAAAGACCGTTGCACCCTTTCTATTTCGATAATATCTGTTCCAATCCCTATTATCATTCTTTGATCATTGCTAGACTTTCTGAAATTCCATTTTTCATATGCTCAAATTCGCTCTTCTTGGCAACATTTTTTGTCAGACCAACCTTATAACTTTCTATTGCCAATTGGTATTTACCTTTGGCCTTATAATAATCACCAAGATAGTAATACGTTAAAAAACTCTCTTCATTACTATCGATAAATCTGGCTATTTGTTCCTCATTTAAAGAGAATTCATTACCTGTAGATAAGAATACCTGAATAGCTTCTTTAATTTTTAAAAAGTAAGTATAGTCTTTATATTGAGTTGAAGTAAGAAATGAATCCTGTTCAATATTTAGTTGATCAGATTTCTCATCGATAAAAAAAGACATCATATCATATTCCACAAAAATTCCCAGGCTGTATGGAGAGGCTGCGACCCACATTTTATTTTCAAAGGGAGAAAAGATTATAGAATGATGCGCAATAAGCTGATTAATTGCCTTTTCGTTTCCCATACCCAGTTGATCCTTACCCAAACCATTACGGTCTCTAAGCATAAAAACATAGTCTTCAATACTCAAGCGGCATAGTGAATCCATCAATGATTCTACCTTCTTGTATCGATAATCGGACACTCCTTCACTTCTGTATTCTATGTTCTCAGGAAGATCAACCATCTTTTCTCCCTGAAAATGATTGGTCACAATCATCCTTGTTGTATCCGAAAGAAATAACTCAGTCTGATCCTGGGACTTTTCAATCAGTCCGGCTTTACCATCTTCTCTTGATCCGATTAAGAAAGATTCTGAAACAAATGAATCATACTTTCTGGCAATGTCATATGCTTCCTCGATATTAGATGCATATTGTAATATTTCTCTGGCTATGATAGACACCGGAGTTTTTCCTTTAATTGGTATCTTGGATTTTGCAGAATTAAGAGTTACGGTTAAACCTTTTTCATTCATTCCCGACACAACCCCACTAAAGCAAGCCCAGGTAACTGACATAAATTTATATCCTTGATCTGGATTGTAATAGGCTATAATCTTGTCTTTGGCAAAGTCCTGACCAAAATAAAAATCAAAATTTCTTCCTATCAAAAGTTGTTCACTTTCATTTTGTTCGTCCCAAGAAGCAAAGGCAGTACATCCCACCATATTCATATTTTGTAAGGCATGGCCGATATCATGAGCTGCATGATAATTTAATAACCTATTAAATTTTGGCCCTACATTATCATAATCATCAGTCATATAGATTGACGCTCCATAAATCTCAGCAAGGTATTCTTCCGGAATATAATCATCAAGGTCTCTGTTGATCCAACCAACTGTATATTTAAGAAAGGTTAGAAAACTTTCATTTGGAACCCGGTTTTTAATCTCATTAATGAAGGCCGTCTCCTTTTGCTTATGTAATTCCTTAGTTAATTTCCCAAAAGCAACTCCACGGTCATAAGCACTCCCTTCAAGATACATCTCCCAGGTACCATATTGATTTTTCTTTAACCAGTTGTTCCCTAACAAATAATGATTTTCAGAAACCTTAACGCGAACAATTGTTTCCAGTTCACTGATTTCAACCTCCGGCTTATTTACAGTTACATCCAATAAATAAACAACAACGCTTATTAAAAGAAATGCAAAAACTACCAGCAAAAAATATTTGAAAATCTTAAAAAATTTCTTCAACTCTTCTCTATTTCAATTCTTTAATATTATATCCTAAAGTCCCTCTTAACCTTCTCCATAACCCTTCTCTATCTTTAATTGATTCGAAATTTTCGATCTTTGCAGTTGATGGATCTATTATAGGAGTATACCTGTCGAGCGTTTTTAAAGTATCTATAACAACAGGTAAATAATTAATATTCAAATCATGCTTATTAATAAAATACTTTAATAATGCAGTCTGATAAGGATCTGTTGCTAAAGCTACTTTTTTAAATCCTAGTGAATCTGCTTTTTGTAATGAATAATAAACATTTTCACTGCTGTGCTCTGCATTTGTCTCTGCAAAGATAACATCTTCCGGAATTCCAAGCTCTAAAGCATATAGCCTCATGATTTCTGCTTCAACATAAGGAGTATATACTGCCGAACCTGAGTATATAACATTTTTTGTATATCCTGAAGTGTAGAGAAACTTTGACCAATGTACCCTCATTCTCATCACATCATGCCATTTTTCTCCATCAAATGGATATCCCGGAACTATAATTACATCATAGGGCACATTTTTAATTCCTGATGCATAGGACTTTGAAGCCTTCTTCATTGCACAGGAAAATAATCCAAAAGATACAACCAATAAAACAAGACCTAATGATATAACATATTTCAGAACTCTTTTAAACACATTATTTTCACCTGAATTTAAAGGGATCATACAGCTTGTTTTACTTTTTTCATAAGGTACTCGTTTCCTAGAAATTCAGAACAAGTAATTACTGACCCTATAGTAACACCCAATACCCCATGCATGTTTAAATTCTGACCAGTTAAAAATAAGTTTGGAACTTTTGTCCTTGGTGAAATAAAAGTCTTTAACGGATCTTTATAATCCTTAATTATGCCATACATCGACCCTTCTTTATCACCTATATAATCCCTGTAGGTTAATGGTGTAGAAGTATAATATTTATCTATGCTACCCTTAATTCCTGGCATTCTCCTCTCAAGAGTTGTTATCAATTTTTCAGCTTTCTTTTCCTTAAACTCCAAGTAGGCATCACCTCTGTCCATCTCTTCCGAAACAACATTATAGGTGTCTTTCCAGGCATAGGTCTCATTGTCTTTCATGTATGCCATCATGGTTAAAGTATCAGCATATTTTGTCTGTTTACTTGTTGCTCCTGTAAAAACAGCATAATTCAGTGGCCAAGTATCATCATTATAACTCACCCCTTTCCATACATCCGGATCTGCATAATGATAAAGATTATGATTAAAATAATTAACCTTATCTTCTTTTAAAACCGCATGAAGGATAAAAACAGATATTGAATTCTCTAAATTTTGAATTCTTTTTTTATAAGCATTACGCAAAATGCCTTCATCTACCATATCTAGTGTAACAGCAGGATGAATATTAGAAATTACATTTTTACAATAAAACTTTCTCTTATCCTTCAACTCAACATATTCTATACTTTTCCCCTTAAACCCAAAGTTGTTTACATGAGCATGCTTAAGTACTACTCCTCCATTATCTAAAATAATTCGTGTTAGCTTCCTTGCGATTTGCGCACTTCCGTTGATACATCTATATGCACTTTCGATATATGAATTTACGACCAACGCATGCACGTATAACGGCGTTTTATCTGCTTCGCCTGCATAAAGAAGGTTTGAACCGGCTAATACTTGTTGTAATTTTAAATTATTAGTTATTGAACTAATATATTTGGAAGCACTTACATTAAGATATGGCATTGATGTGAGGTCAGTATTGCTTTTCTCCAAATTATACATTGGAAAAGAATTACAAACCTCTTGTATTTTTTCACAGTATGTAACTAAAGCTTTCTTTTCTTCAGGAAAATATTCCAATAAGGAATCAATAAATCTTTCGTACCCCTGTGCATGTGGATATATATTTTTATCTCCATCAAATGAAATCAAATCAAATCCATCTTCATCAAGCCTCTTTAATTTGAGATCATCCATAATCCCCATAAACTTAAGGTATCTGTTTAGATTCTGTCCTTCATCTAAGCCTCCAATATAATGTATGCCGGTATCGAAAATTCTTTTATCTCTTGAAAAGGTTTGTAGGTTCCCTCCTATTTGCTTATTCTTTTCAAGAACCAATACTTTGTATCCTTCTCTACTTAGAATAACTCCGCACTCTAGTCCTCCAAGGCCACTGCCAACAATAATAACATCGTACTGCTCTTCCATCTTAATTAACTTTTTCCATTACGAAAATTATATTCGAAGTTAATTTGTTGTTATCTATTAATCTAAATTTTAACTTAGCTTCATCAGCAAATTCTTTAATCATTGAACCTGCTATATAATTCAACTTATTTTCTGTTTTATTAAACCCTGTACCTGTAGAAAAATATTCTGTCAGCTTCGTTCCATTATGCCTATCTACCTTTTCCCTATCTCCATCCCTTATAATTATTCTACCCCCTTCATTTAGATTTTGTGTTAGTTTCTTTAATAGATTCAGCTGTTTTTCAGCGGTAAGGTAATGTAATACATCACTTACTATAAAGGCATCTGATTTACTATAATCAAACATTACAACATCACTTTCATAGAATTTTATGTTTTGTGGATAATCAGGACAGTTTTGAGCTACTGAGATTTTATCATCATCATAATCAATTGCTATAACTTCCCGTTCTGAAGAACTATAAGCCAAAGCATATGACATCAATCCGTATCCACAACCAACATCTACTATCTTACCTTTTTTAGGAACCAAATCATGAAATAATTTATAATTCCCTTCCAGTTTATACTTTATTCTTAAATACCATTCTATTACTGGTCCTTTGTAGATATAATTAGAAATAAGCTTATCCTTAAAGAATTCAGGATATTCAAGTTCATTTCTCAGCTTATCATATTCCACCTTAAAAAACTTACTTATTTTCTTTGTTCGCTGAGAATATCCCTCCCCAAATGATAGGTCATCGAAAGAGATTCTTGGTAATGCTTTAATTGTTAATGTACCTGATTTAAGAAAAAAGGAATCTCTTTTTGGCAAGATATAATTTGTTCCATGAAGTAGTATTGGTTGGATATCAAGGTTAAATAAATCTGCCAGATAAAAAGCACCCTTTTTAAACCTGCCCAGCTTAAAATCTGGTTGTCTGGTTCCTTCTGGAAATATCAATATTGAATACCCATCTTTTATCAACTCATTTATTTTAGGTACTTGATTTTCAATCCCATCTGATGAAAGGATAAAATCTGCATATTGAATAACCTTGCCAAAAAAAGGCGAATTATAAACCCAATCATTTGTCACCATTACAATTTTATGATGCAAGGCTAGCAAAACTAATATATCCATGAAAGAATGGTGGTTAGCTATAATAATCGATGGTTTCTTAAAATTAAGAATCTCTTTATTTATGGTTCTTTTATTTACTATGAACGCAGAAAAAATAATGACTTTACCACAAAATTGAAGTAATTTATGATAGAGTCTTTTTTTCATTTTAGCACTACCAATTGGTATTTTAAAAATAGGAATAAGGATAGCTAAAATCAGGCAACCAATAACAAATAATGAAAACCCAAAAAATGTATTAGAAATCTTCAAAAAAGTAAATGGGATATTCCCTTTATCTTTTCTCTTTTGAATCAGCAAGTCATATAGTATTGGTGGGATTATGAAAGTGAGTAGTATGACGGACACAATCCCGATTATTGCCAGCAATGCAATTGATTTTAATGCAGGGTGACCTGCAAAAATAAGCACTCCTATACCGACCAACGTTGTGATGGCTGAAAGGATTATGCTTTGTTTAAAAGAAACAATATCACCTTTATTATACTTGTATTTCTGTGTTAAGCCACGTACCATGAAGATAGAATAATCTATCCCAAGCCCGAAGATGAATGTACATATTATAATATTGATAATATTGAACTTTAATCCGAATAAGCCCATTACACCTAAAGTCCATAACCAGCTTAAAGCTATTGGTGCAAATGTTATCAGAGCAAGCTCAATCCTTCCATAGCTCAAAAAGATAATTAAAAAGACAACGATTAAGGATATATTAAACAAAAATGAAAAGTCCCTATTTAGTAAAGTTACCAGCTTTCGTGTAAAATGTCCCTGGTCGAGAACAATTACACCTGGTAAATCCTTAACTCGTTCGATAAAAGCCAGTTTGTTTTCATCACTCAACTTTACATTTGATACTATTCCTGTTTTACCATCAAAGTTAACTACCATGTTTCCACCAAAATGATCAAGGTATTCCAAAGCCTGACTGGTAGAAATCCCGTTATATTCCTTTTCTATAACATTAGCAAGTCCATTAAATACTCCAGCTTTAAACCCTTTATTTATAGCCTGGGAATCTAATTGACCTATTACTTTTTCAGGAGAATGATCTTGCCAGAACTCATTCCATCTTTTTAATTTTAACTCTTGTTCTTCCTTACCTGGTAATAAGTCATTAACAGTAAATGATCCGATTATCAATGAATCTTCTTGTGCTTCCTTGATTGTCTTTACAACAGTATCATTATTCTCAATTGCTTCCCATATATCAACTCCGGAGGTAACTAGATAAACATTGTTTACGGTATAATCTGATATATCATTTAGATTATCCTGATACTCTCTGAGCTGAGGAGACATATAGTTGAGATTCAGCATATCAGATTCAAACTCATAATTTCTCCAGGTAAACAGACTGATCGTCGTTACCAATATAAAGAGTCCGATAAATATTTTCTTTTTATGAAATGGATAGGCAGCTACCTTATCCATTAATTTCTGGATAAAATTGTTCTTAACCTCAGGTTGATTCTTTCTACGAACTACCAAATGAGGCAGCACAATTAGTGTAAACAATGCTGCAAATAAAACACTCACACCAGCAAACAGTCCCAAGTCTTGTAATGCTCTGGATCCGATAAACAATAAACAAAAGAATGCAGATGAAGTTGTTAATGAGCTGATTAATATGGGTAATGATATATCAGAAAACAACTGTTTGACGTTCTTCTCATGTTGATAATGAGTTATTAAATGCAAGGCAAAATCAAGCGTTATCCCGATTAGTACAGATCCAATCCCTAGTGAAATAACAGAAATCGATGGTCTGATCATAACTAGAAAAGCTACTCCCATCAGTCCGCCAAATGCACCTGGTAATAAAATAAGAAAGAATGAGTGCAAATTCCTGTAAAACAATCCTACGAAAATAAAAATGACTACCAAAGCAAGATTAACAGTAAGAAGAATGTCATTTTTGATTTGTTTTGCATTTCCAACAGCAACAGCTGCTTTCCCAAAATATTCAAAGTGATATCCCGGGTCAATTTGACCAGATATATTTTCAAGTAAATCAATTAACTCACCATTATTTCTTGTTTCACTTGCCGAGTTCTTAAGATCAATAAAAAATATCAGGTGTTTCTGATCTTCAGTAATAACATGGTTTTTATAAAGTCCGATTTGTCCCCCCTTATTTAGGTCACGCATTCTTTGAAGCGGTTTTCCAACCATACCAAAGGGATCTTTTAGCAGGAACTGCTTAGTCACCATTCCCACAGGTGACATCAGGTTTTTTAGATTATTTGAAACCGTCTTTTCAATCCCCTTTTCACTTACCTGATCTTCAAGTCGCTTATAGTCTTCATCATTTAAATAAAATGGGATATGCTGAAGATAGTACTCATAAAATGAATTAATCGATGCATCTGAAAATTCCAGGCGAACAGAATCAATAAATTCAGATCCATGTAATCTGATACTATCTGCCTTTTCATGAGCAATTCTAATCAAGCTTTCAGCTTCTGCCGAATCAGAATAAATATGAACAACAATTTGTTCATTCATTTTTAATTTATTCAAAACAGACTCAGCCTCAACTATTGACTTGTCATTTGGAACCAGGTTAAGGATGTTTTCTTCCAGTTTGACCTGAAACGCAACATAGGTCATCATGCATACTAGCAGAACCAGTAATCCGATAAAAACCCGACGATATTTCTCAGTCTTTTGATAAAGAAAGAAGAAAAAGTTATTCATATACCCACTTATAAAAATTCCGGAACAAACAAAACCTCAAAAATACTTAATTATCTGAATAAAAAACAATTAGACTGTATCCTGACTTTTCTTTAATCTGGTATTTCTTGCTATTAAAAAATAAAAATATGATGCTACACCAAAGACTAATCCGGCAGCAATTGAAAAAGCAACAGCTCCACTTAAATATTGAATCAAATTATCCTTTACCTGTTCAAAAGTAATCCCTTGTGAAAAAAACAAGTCCATTGTAGGATTTGGAACCAGGTAATAACCAAGTCTGTAACTAAAATAGATGATAACCGGTATCATTGGAGGAATGCTGATATGTGCTGCAAGCACAAACATTGCCTTATTTAATCTGAAATAATGGGCTAAAGGTATTCCTACCAGCAATTGGTATCCCCATATCGGAAATATTCCCATGAAGACTCCGAAACCAACTGAAAGTGCTTTAATATGAACTGGTTCTTCATTATTAAAGAAATTTTCATTCAAGAATTTCTTTATGTTTTCTTTAGTCAATGACCTGAAAAAACGTAATGGAATGTAAAAAAGGACCGCCAGAATAAATAAATAGGTATTTAATATACTAATCCTTGTGAAATCCTGGAATGGTCTGAAATGTGAAATCCTCTCCTTTCCTGGCTCATAATGAACCTGGATTGGAATATTTTTAACTTCTATACCCTTCCATGCTGACTTCACCAGTACTTCTACTTCAAACTCAAATCTATTGGTATAAAAACTTATACCTTCCATAGCCTTAACCGGGTAAAGTCTGTACCCTGATTGTGTATCACTCAAGGTGATGCCTGTATCAACCCTGAACCAGAAATTTGAAAACTTATTTCCAAAACTGCTCTTTCCAGGGACATTTTCCTGCTGCATGTTTCTGGCACCAATAACCAGGGCATTTTCATTCTTGTCTATTTCGTCCAAAAACAATTCAAGATCTTCGGGAAAATGTTGCCCATCACTATCGATTGTAATCACATGAGTGAATCCTGATTCCCTTGCTTTACTAAAAGCATTTTGCAGAGCTCGTCCTTTCCCCTTGTTAACTTCATGCCTGATTATCTCAAGATTTGAATATTTTTCTAATATTTCAGGGGTATTATCTGTTGCTCCATCATTAACTATAATAATGTTTGAGGTATATTCCAGCACACCATCAATAACCGAAGCCAAAGTCTTCTGGTTATTATAAGTGGGAATAACCACACAACAATTATATTTTTCAAATTTGCTTTGCAATTGCATTTCAGGCAAAAACTCCTTTAATTTTAAATGATACAATATCATCATCAACTTTCGCTGATGCCGATACCTTTAACTTCCCTTCAACCTCCTCATACTTGAATTCAAATGTCATCCCGGGAGATTTCCGCGGATCAACCAATGATAAAAATTTAATATTATTAGCCTCCTCTAATACAAAACTCCTATTCATAGAATCTTGTATTAATTCCTTAAGAATCTCAAGCGTACATACTCCAGGCAATACTGGTTGTTCAGGAAAATGACCATCAAAGATTGAATGATTTTCATTCAGTAATATTTTCGCAGTGATAATACCTTCATTATCCTCAATTGTATCAAGAGTATATAAGTCGTTTCTTAACATCACTATAGAATTAGTATCGTTTTAATTTCATTTCAGAATCAATTCCTTTATGGGATAATTCCATTTTATCCGGAATCAATTCATTTGCATTTTGATATTCAAAATTTATTATCGTTCGTCCAACAACACAAAAACCTCTTTCTTTTAAGTATACCGGACGATTATTTATAGTTTTTAAGTTGAAAGGATACTTTGCCTTGACTTTCATTAATTTATAGGCATCAGTTTCTTCTTTCATTTTAATTTTTGCATCATCAAGTTCGGCAAGCATCAAAAAGGTAAAATCCTTTTGTAATGCCTTGCGGATAATCCATTTATCCAGGTATTCCAGAATTTTGGTCCATTCGAAATTACCATTAACCAGTTCAAACTGTAACAAAGTAAATCCAACTTTAGTCACGAGGGCTCCCTGATAATTTCCCGGTCCTTTTTTAGTTAGCACCAAAAGTCCACTCCCTTTGTACTCTTTATATTTGAGTTGTAGATCATAGATTACCTTATCCTCATGATTAAGATAGGTAATCGGTAAATCCTGACCTCTGGAAGCTATCGAGACAAAAAAGAAAATTGAAAATAAGCTAGTTTGCAGTAAAAATCGCATCAGAAATTGATTGATTAAAATTCTTATTCTCAAACTTTATGTCCGTATGATCTCCACCTTGTTCATACATTTCAACACTTGAAACTGAATAATCAGCCTTTTCAAAATATACTACCACTTTAGTGAAAAATGCTCCTATTTTCTTTTTATCAATTGGCACTAATTCTACTTTATAATAGCTTTTATTCTCAAAACATGAAATCTTAAACCTTTTTTCATCCAGCACATCACCCTGTACGCTATTCACAATAAGATCATTCATCTCGGAAAACATCTCACTTGAACCAACCGAAAAAGCATTCACATTTCCATCATCATTAATAATAATATCCTTGCCATTTAATATGATTTCATATTTATATGGACTAGTGTATGACCATTTCACTTTATTTTCTGCTTTATACCTTATAATACCCGAGGATTTTAATGGTTCTGCCAGAATTTGCATATGTTTCATCTGGGTAAAGTCAGCATGAATACTTTTTATAGAAGATGTTTTCTTTGATAGTTCAGTTTTAAAATTTGCTAAATCAGCCACTTTAACAAAGTCATTCTGAGCAATAATCAGAGAAACATAATTGAAGAATAATATTAATATTAAGAGCTTTTTCATTTTAATTCAATCTCATTATTTAAAGTCACCGTTTCAAAATTCATCTGGTTGATATATTGCAAAATTCTTTCCAGAATTTGAGGTGTGTGCTCCCTGTCATCATGCAACAAAATAATTGAGCCAGGATTAATCTTGTTAATAACTCTGTTGGAAACTTTTTCTACGTCATCTTCAACAGTGTCGTAAGACCTTACATTCCAGCCAATTGAAGTCATACCAGCTCTTTTAATTCCTTTTGCTACCATCGGATTTGTAACTCCAAAAGGCGGCCGGAAAATAGATGTTTCTACACCGGAAATTTTCTTTATTAGCTTGTTCGTTTTTATTATCTCCTCTTCAATTTGAACAGGGTTCTTTAGTGGAAACAGATTCGAATGAGAATAGGAATGATTTCCAACAGCATGACCTCTCGTAATTATTTCTTGAACTACATCAGCATTCTTCTCAATTTTGCTTCCAATTAAAAAAAAGGTTGCTTTGGCATTGTATTTATCCAAAACATCCAATACATGTTGAGTATTGGTGTCAGGTCCGTCATCAAAAGTAATAGCAACCCTATTTTCGTTCAGGCCAAGATTATTTACAGATTTTAAAAAGAAATCAAGTTTGATAAAATAAGAACCGGATATTACTAAAATAAAAAAACATATGACTGGCAGGGCAAGCCAGACCAATGAAAAATCATCAACAGTAAAATGTAATGCTGTGATAACTCCCATTGAAATAATAAACGATATTTTAGCTAACAGAAACTTCAACTTCTACTGATCAGGAAAATAGATTTATACATTTCTCCGGAATGACTAATTAAAAGAACATTTTCAAACTCTTCAGCTTCTTTATCATTGATTAATGCACGTTTAATTCCTCTTTGGTTTTTGATCATCTCTGTAACCATATGCAAGCCAAAAGCTGAACTGGAAAAGTAATCACCACTCAAAGCTTTATAATCATAAATTGGTTTATCAGACCAATCCTTAATTAAATTTTTATAAAAATCAGACTTGGTTATTGATGACCCACAACCTAAAACTATAGAACTAATCTGGTCTCGATTTATCCCGTTGTTACTATGAATGTTATCAATGGCATCTTTTAAGTCCTGTTCAGTGACATTACCGAAAATAGATTTCACCCCAGAAACTTGGGCAATTGCACCTTGATCAGAAGATGACAATATAAACATTGTAGAGCCTTCGCCTATTGTCGGCAAATCTTCATTATCAATATTTCCTCCACATCCGGTTATTTCGAGGATATCTAAAGAGTCCGCAATCACCTCATCAATTCCACCAACTAATACATTCTCTACACCTTCTTCAAGCAACATTATGCCGTCTTCCAGTGCATTTTCGAATGAGAACCCTCTATTAGCGAAGGTAAAATTATGACTATCACATTGTAGCAATAAAGCTATCTGTCCTGCAATAGTATTGTGTGTTGACTGAATAAACGATGTTGGAGAAAGTAAGCCTTCATTTGTATCATCAATTTGATCCAGAAACTTTTTAGTGTCTTCCAGACATCCCAATCCGGTACCAATACAAATGGCATCAGGCTTATCAATTTTAGCCTGTGAAAGACTATCACTGGCAGTAACAATGCCCATTTTAATAATTCGAGCCATTCTCCTGGCCATTTTAGGGTCAAGATAATCCCTGAATTTTGGCTCTAAAGCTTTCAGATAAGTCGCTTCTGCATTGATAGATACATTTAAGTCTTTTTCAAGACCAAATGAATTTTGCGGTGAGATTGCAGAACTGGCTAAAATAAAAGCTTTCATCTTAGTTTATTAAAAATTAGAGTTGTACAATTCCCTCCAAATCCTAATGAATTTGAAAGAACAGTATTCACTACATGAGATGTAAGTTCTACTATAGGCTTAGAAGAACCTATTAATAAAGGCTCTTCGATTCTCAAGCATGGAAATATCAGATCATTTTTAATTGAAAGAAGCGAAATCACAGCTTCGACAGCTCCTGCAGCACCAAGGGTATGTCCTGTATATGCTTTCGTTGTACTAAAGTTGGGTACATTCTCACCAAAGATTCCTTCAATTGCCGCACTTTCGGATGAATCGTTATTTTCAGTACCGGTTCCGTGTGCATTGATATAATCAATATCAATATTTTCTGCCATTTTCAAAGCTTTTGACATGGCTAGCTTTGCACCATTACCTTCAGGGGAGGATGCTGTTTGATGGTGAGCATCATTGGCATTTCCATACCCAATCACTTCTCCTATTATATTGGCTCCTCTGCTACGTGCATGATCTTCAGATTCCAATACTAGGTATGCAGCCGCTTCACCCAAATTCAACCCCTTTCTATTAATATCAAAGGGCTTGCATGGGTTATCGTCTAAAATTTTCAATGAATTAAAACCATTTATTGTAAATTTTGACAAAGCATCGGTGCCTCCGGCAATAACAACATCTGTTCGTCCTGCATTGATATATCTGGCTCCCTGCATTATTGTATTTGCAGAAGACGAACAAGCAGTACTGATTGTAACAGTACCACCACAAATATTAAATTTATTAGCTATTATTTCGGTGCTATATCCACAATCATGACTTTTAAATATATCCTTATAGTCACCAGGTTTCCCCTCTTTATATTCCTTAAAATATTGTTCAGTTAGAACCATCCCACCTACGGAGGTTCCATTCATAAACATAGCACCCTTAAGGTGAGAGTTTTCCAAATTACTAGAATTAACTGCTTCACTAACTGCATGCAATCCAAGCAGAGTAGTTCTGCAATTAATATCATTTGCAGTATAACCTATTTCCTTTCTTAACTGTTCATTAGAAAGGTTAACTTCTCCACAAACCTTTGTATTGGAATATTCGGATTTAAGATATTTGGATTTTTTTACCCCTGAATCTCCTGCTTTTAAGGAATTAAAGTTTTCATCAACATTTGTCCCCAACGCAGAAATTATACCAAATCCGGTTACAACTACTTTCTGGGACATTATGATTTATTCGCTTCAATAAACTCGGCCATAGTCTTTATAGAATTAAAGACTTTTTTTCCCTCTTCAGGACTCTCAATCTTAACTCCATGGCTTTTCTCAAGGTAAACAATCAGTTCCAGGGCATCTATAGAATCTAACCCGATCTCGTCTCCAAATAATGGTTCATCATCACCAATATCTTCAACTGAAAGATCTTCAAGATTTAATTGAGATATTATATCCTCCTTTAATTGTAAAATTAACTGCTCCATTAGAATTAAATTATTCCGTTTTAAAAAAATTGCCCTTAAAAAATTAAGCCATACAAAGACAAAATTGCTTTTCTAACTTTATTCAAGGCGACAAATATAATAATATTTATAGAGAAAATATTTGAAAAATTCAATTTGTTCGATGAATGTAATTTGAATTGTAATTAAGAAAAAAATATGTATAAAATACTGGTAAATAATCAAGTTAAATGAAAGAAACTAAGACTGATATATCAGAAGAAATGATCTATTTCTTATATCACTAAAGATCCCTTATTAATCTCACTAATACTCCTTGTCCCGGTTTGCTTCATTACCAGTTTAAACTCTTCCTTCAAGATTTTTAATACCATTTCTACACCCGGCTGTCCAAAGGCTGCCAGTCCCCACAAATAAGGACGCCCGATTCCAACTGCGCTAGCTCCCAACGCCAATGCCTTAAAAATATCTCCACCTCTTCGAATACCTCCATCCAGGATAACAGGTATTTTTCCATTGGTTACAGAAACTACCTCAGGAAGGCAATCAATACTTGCCCTGCCACTATCTGTAGCTCTTCCACCATGATTTGAAACTATTATCCCATCTACACCTTCATTTAATGATAATTGTGCATCTTCAGAAGACACAACTCCCTTTAACAATAGTTTTCCTTTCCAGAAATCTTTCAATCTTGCTATAAATTCCCAATCCATTCCCTTATGAAATTCATACTCCTTTTCAAGAGTACTAATCATTGGCTTACCGTCAACCCAACCTTCTTTAGTTTCCCCATGACAAGACTTACAATCCCTGGTATCAAGCTTGATCGATTTCCATAAAGCCTCACGTTTATCTGCGTGATCCATATCAATAGTCAATACAATTGTATCACAACCTGCATTTCGGACCCGATCTATTATTGCTTGAGTATTCTGAAAATCATTATCAGGATATAACTGAAACCATGCCGGTGTTCCCTTTAGTTCATTTACCTTTTCAATGGAAGTAGTTGACACCGTAGACAACATCATCTGATGCATTTCCTTTTTGGCTGCCCTGGAAGTTGCCTCTTCTCCATCATTATGAAATGCCTTCTGACTTCCACATGGACATATAATAATTGGAGAAGACCAATTTTCACCTAAAATTTCAGTTGATAAATCAACTTCCATTTCTCCTACCAGTCTTCTAGCCTTTATCTTTATCCTTTCAAAACCATTTTCGTTTTCTTTAAGCGTCCGGTTGTCAAGAACACCTGTTTCTATATACCCGTAATGAGCGGGTGGAAGCTTTGATTTTGCCACATCTCTGAAATCAAAAATGTTCATTGCATCTTCTGGACTCTTAATCAGAGAATCAATCACTTCTACAATTTCTTCATTAGTCCTTTCTCCAGAATCTGAATCAAAAATACAAGAAGGCAACCCCATAGATATTATTGGGCTTGCAAGTAAAAACTTTATTAATTGGCGGCGTTGGATATCATGCATGGCATTTCTTGATTGTATGGTTACAATAAATTCGTTGATTTTTCACTTAAAACCAATTTTTTAATAAATCTATTTTCACAAGAAAAATATTAGAATATATTTGCCGCTGTTATTTTTAATTAATCTAAATAAAATGAACAGCAAAAAACCTTACGGTCATAAATTCAGGATCATCCACCGTTATTTAGGCTTCTTTTTAGCAGGTATAATGGCAGTTTATTCCTTAAGTGGAATTATTTTGATTTTCAGAGATACCGATCTTTTTAAAGTTGAAAAGCATATAACCAAAACAATTGAGCCTAATGCTAACATTGAAGACCTTGGTAAACTTTTAGAAATAAAAAGGTTTAAAGTAGAGGGTACCGATGGAGAACTGGTAACCTTTCAAAACGGAACCTATAACAGCATTACAGGTGTAGCTGATTACACGGTAAAAGAAATGCCATATATTCTGGATAAAATGACTCATATGCATAAATCCAGGTCTGCTGACCCACTGTTTTACTTAAACATATTTTTCGGGTTATCTTTATTGTTTTTTGTGATATCAGCCTTCTGGATGTTTATGCCCAAAACTTCTGTATTTAAAAAAGGCTTATATTTCTCAATAGGTGGAATTATATTAACTCTTTTAATTCTATTCATTTAAGTACAAAAAGCTTTTTGTTGACTTATTTTGATATTTAATTGTTTTTACCTTATATTCGTAATCTATCGATCAATACATTTTAATGCTATGCACGAATATTTGTTAATCACTTTTATTACATTGTTTTTAATTCTTTGGGCTAGTACTATCATTAATATTGTACTTTCAAGATTCAAAAGACCCCATTATCAAACATTCTGGTTAGTTTTTGTTCTTGTAGCTCCAATGATTGGTGCTTTCTTATTCCCAATATTCCGCAAGAGATTCACCATCTCAAGAAATCGTGAATTTAAAATAATCAAACAAGCATAATCAGTTTTACTTTTCTGGTAATATAATATCCTTCATTATTGATTGATATTGTATTTACCAGAATTTTATTCTTATCTTAAATTTGTTATTAAAACCAGTTTATGGATAAGAATACCAACCGTAGAAATTTCCTAAAAACCTTTAGTTTAGGTTCTCTTCCCTTTATTTTACCAGGTACAATTACAGGCAATGAATTCCTGGATTTAAATTCCGATAAAGATTCGAAAATCATCAATTTCTTTTTCGATGGGATATATTTTACTCCGGAGATGTATATAAATAAACTCCAGGAAATAAATTCTAAGTTACAGATTAAAGGTGATACTTATTTTCAGGGTGGGATTACAGAAATATTGGAACAAAGGTTTTCCGAAATAACGGGTAAAGAAAAGTCAATATTCCTACCTACAGGAACAATGGCTAATCAAGTTGCTATCAAACTACTATCAGGAAACAATACAAAAATAATCGTCCCGGAAAACTCTCATATTTTCAGAGATGAAGCTGATGCTGCACAAAGTGTTCATGGTAAACGACTAATACCTGTAGGAAAAGATAAAGTTTTCTTTAATCAATCAGACCTGGAGGAAGCTATTAACTACACCCTTACAAATGAAGTTTTTCAGAGTGGCATGAACACAGTGGTTATAGAAAACCCAATCAGAAGGGCTGATAGCAGAGCAATTCCGTTTGAAGAGCTAAAGAAAATCACTGATTATTGTAGAAATAAAGGCTACAAAATCCATCTTGATGGAGCTCGAATCCATATTGCATCTGCATTTACAGGTATTAGTGTAAAGGAGTATTCGTCACTCTTCGATACTGTTTACATATCACTTTATAAATATTTAAATGCAGCTGGTGGTGCAATACTTAGCGGGCCCGCTGAAGTAATTGATAAAGTAAAGCATCAAATCAAAATTTTTGGTGGAACCATGTATCAAAGCTGGTATTTAACAGCCATGGCTAATCATTATCTAAACAGATTAGAAGAAAGGTGGGATGAAGTAAAGAGAAGAAGCAAATTATTAATCAATGAACTCAATAAAATAAATAACATCACAGCTTCATCAATTAACAATGGAACCAATATTTTTGATCTTAAACTTCCGGATAAAGCCACAGCTGATAAACTCAGAGCAGGATTAGCTGAAAATCACTCAATTTATTTACGCCCTGCTGATGACAATGGATTGATCAAAATATGTGTTAATGAATCAATATTAGAAGTTGATACCGAAGTAATTGCAAATGCATTTAATACGGAAGTTTAAATAAAAAAAGGAAGATATAGCTTTTTATATCTTCCTCAGGCAAACACGTTTTATGGAGAACCAATTAAAAAATAATACCCAAATAAACCTTTAAAAAAATCCTTTTTCATGGAGAACCTAAAACCTTGAAAAACAATTTTGTTTCCATATCACAATACAAATCTATACCAGTCGATTTTATAATAAAAGGTCAGATACAAAGCATAAAGAAAAGTTAACTTATCAAAGAATATGTTGACAATTTATTAACCTAATGAATAAATGTATATCAATAAATTCTTGTAGAGACTTGGCTAATTAGCTAATAATGCTAGTTTTGAATGGAATCACAACTTTTTTAAGAATCAGCTTATAAATATGAAAATCATAAATAGTTCATTTTTTACTTTATTGATTTTTACGCTATTATTCGTATCCAAAGTAAAATCGCAATCCGGAATACAAAAGGTTCAATTTGGATCAATTTATACAGATAATAATACATATTATCTATATGGCGATAAGCCTTTAAATAAAAAGGTCTATCTGGTTAGCTTAGATAATGGTAGTTTTATTTCAACAAAAACTACCAAAAGAAAGATAATTAATGATGAAGTATTTGAAACAATCAACGTTACGTGTCTTGACTTACCTGAAAATACAGATATTTCTCTATACGATTTAGCGGTATTTTCAGACAATGAAGATTTTTCATTCAAGCTTTTACCTATTAATATTATAGAGAATAAAGAAATTGAGGCAGAGGTTCGTAATCAAATAAAAAATCAAAATTTCAATTATCTAATGCGCTATTATAAAGTTTCCAATTCTCATGAATTTGATTCTTTAAAACTTGAACAATTAACCATTAACGGGGCACCAACAGTTATTGCCACTCAATATAAAGACCAATATAATTTTGGCCCAAGATATTTATATAGTGGTGATCAACTCACAGTACTTAACAACCAATGCGCATCTTCAAATCTTACAGCATTTATTATAAATGGCAATACCTTACTTCGATCAATTAATTATTGTTGCCAATGCGGTGAAATTATTGAGCTAATTCATAAAATCGAAGGTAACAATATATCGATAGAATATATTGATGGTAGTCAGTCTATGTAAAGTATTCTTAATTGGCTTTTACGGTTATTTATTGGTAAATTATAATATACTAACTTACCACATCATGAATAATCAAAAAAGCCTTTACGAACGACTCGGTGGAGCTTCGGGTATTGAAGCCCTGGTAGATGACATTGTCGAAAACCATATGAATAACCCGGTAGTTAAAGCCCGATTTCTCCCCTTAAAAGAAAATCCAGATCATTTTAATGAGGTGAGAGGACATTTAATTGGATTTCTTGCTTCCGGAAGTGGTGGCCCCGAAGAGTACAAAGGCAAAGATATGCCTACTGCTCACAAAGGAATGAATATCAGTGCGGGTGAATATATGAGTGTAATTGATGACATTATGATGGCTCTTCAAAAACACAACATAGATGAAGAGAGTCAAAAAGATGTATTGGTTATAGCTTACTCTTTAAAAGATCAGATGATAGGTTTATAATCATTTAAGAAATAAACAAACATTCAAAAATTTGAATGTTCGTTTATTTTAATTGACATATCTGGAATAAAGAGAGGTTTTCACTATTACATATAACTGACCCAAAATAAAAACTCCACTAAAAATAGGGATCATTAATGGTGAAAATGTCAAACTAAATGAACGGTAACTAATTCCGTCATTAGGATAAAATACTGCAAGCAATATAAGTATTGAACTAAAAACAGCCAGATAAACAAATGGCCTCCAAGGAAAAACTGCAGGCTTTTTGATTACCTTTTCCTCAGATAAAAGTTGGTCCATCAAGTTATCCGTAAAATCAACAGATGTCTTTGGAGCAGTTTCCTTTAAAATCTTTTTAAGTTCCTGTTCGCTCATTTCTAAATAAATTAATTTCCTCTCCTAATTCATTTTCAAGTATCTGCAAAAGATTTTTTCTACCTCTATGAAGTAAAACCTTTATATTAGATTCACTGTAATCAGTTACCTCTTTTATTTCCTGAACTGATAATTCAGATAGATAATGTAATCTTAAAACCAAAGATTCAGAATCCTTCAACTCTGCTAGAGCATCATTCACCAACTTACTTCGTTCAGACAGATTAAGCATTTCAAAGCCGCCTTTGTAGTCAGATTCTTTTTTGACTAACTCAGGGTTATTGGTCTCAGGTTGGAACCGCTTATTTTTCTTTGCATAGTTTAGTGAACAATTAACAACTATACGATATAGCCATGTACTGAAAAGTGAATCCTGTCTGAATTTATTTAAACTATGAAACACTTTGATGAAAGCCTCTTGTAAAGCATCTTCAGCCAAATGTTGATCTTTAATGACAGAGCAAGCCAAAGATAGAGAAACATCTTTATAGCGTTCTACCAAAATCCTGAACTCAGCAGTTTGCCCTGCAAGTATCCGGTTTATTACTTCGATATCATTAATTTGACTGCTGATCTTCAATGCGTTTTCTTAAAAATACTCCAATTAATAATCCAACACCACCAAAGAAAATAATACAAGCAGTTACCATCAGGCCTTTTGCTTCATTTGCCAGATCTGATGTTACTGCAAAAACAGACATAGCAAATCCAATACTTAACCCTATCATTGTTAATCCGAACTCAAGATATCTCATCTTTTTATCAGGAAACTTAATATCGCCACCCTTAGCTATTATTTCCTTCTTTATTTGATAATTATATTTCATCGTAAAATAAACAATCAAAATTATTGTTGTAAAAAAACCAAGTGGAATTAGTAATTCTGGCATATCTGTCATGTTTTTGATTTTAAAATATTTACTTTAAATTTTATCATTAGACAACTAGAAAAAGAATCAGGTTACAAAACCCTGCAATTATTTTATAAAAAAATTATTGGCACCTATCTATTTTACTTTTAAACCAAAAAAAAAATTAAGAGAACTGACTTTGAGTTAATTCCTAAAACTTCAGAGATCGAGTATCATGTAATGCAAGATGCAAGCAGTTAATCATAACTAATTTCAATTTTCAATTTGAAAAAAATAATTTCTGCTTTCAGAAGAGTTATCAATTGAATTACACATTATTTTTTGCATTAAGAAAATTTAAAGATCACAAAACCATCACAATAATCAATCAACATACTGATTATCAAATAATTATAAAAACATAAAAATCAATACTTTCGTTATGTCCTCGTGACCGTCAGGTAATACTTCATGGCTAGATTGCAATAGAAATAAAACAAACTAGCACAATGAAGAAGTCTTTTATCCAATTAATGATCTTATGTGGTTTATCTCTAATGATAGCCAGTTGTGATGACGATGATGATGACATGGTAAACACCGAGGCAGGAACGCTTAATGGTGGTCCATTTAATTTTGTAATCGATGGAAACCCGGACATGGTAAGTGGAATAACTCAATCGGGCGACATGCGAGGAAGTAACTCAAGCTTTGTAATTACTGATGATGCAGGAAATATCCTGGGATTACCACCAAACATGACTGCTCTTGAAGGAGTAAATTTTGATGGTGCCGGACCTGGCATCTGTCTTATCTGGTATATCAGATATGAAGATGGTTTGATGGGGCTTGAAGAGGGTGAAAATGCCGATGACCTAACGGGTAATTACGACCTATCTAATTCGATAACTGTTGATAGACAAGGAATTAACGGTGGCGCAATTTCTGGCGGCCCTTTCACTTTTATAGTTGATGGTGAAGCCGATATGGTTTCAGGAATCACTCTTGATGACACCAATGTGAACGGACCAAATTCTACTTGGGTTATCACTGATGACGAAAACAATATATTAGGAATTCCTCCTACTTTAGCAGATGTAGAAGGAGTAAATTTTGATGGTGCCGGCGGAGGAATTTGCCTAATCTGGCACATGTCTTATGGAACTGACTTAATGGGAGCTGAGGTAGGAAACAATGTTTCTGATCTTACCGGAGCTTATGGCCTTTCTAATTCAATAATGGTTACCCGAGGTACTGCAGGTATGCTATCTGGTGGTCCGTTTAATTTTGACATTGACGGCACTCCTGATATGGTTAGCGGAATAACAGTTACAGATAATTTCGACTTAGCAAATACAAGCTATGTGATTACAGATGACGCAGGAAATATCCTTGGCCTACCAGGGACTATGACCGATCTAGAAGGGGTTGATTTTGACCCTGCTGGTGCCGGAGTTTGTTTAATCTGGAGAATAACCTATGCTGATGATTTGACAGGATTAGAAGTTGGAGAAAATGCGGCCAATCTTTCAGGAACTTATAGTCTTTCAAATTCTATTACTGTAAACAGGAACTAAATCCAAAAATAGTTTGTGGTCACGGTTAAGTCCCCTTTTTGGGGACTTTTCTATTTATCTCATTCTAAAAGAAAATTCAGTCTTTCTCTATACATTGTTTTTATACTTTTCAGATGATATCTTAGGAATTAAAACATCTTGAAAACTAATATACATGAGTTTGACGAAAGATCTTCCGGAACTTATCGAAGCGGGAATTATATCTGATGAAACAGCCGACAAAATACGGAATTACTATAAAACAAAGAAAAGTCCTTCCTCCAATAGACTATTTATAGCCTTTGGAATTTTAGGGGCATTATTAATTGGTCTCGGTATAATTTTGATCATCGCCCATAACTGGGATGATTTAACAAGAACAACCAGAACAATCATTTCTTTTATTCCATTAATTATCTCTCAGATTTTATGCCTCTTCATTCTCATTAAGAAAAAGGATGAAGTAGCCTGGCGAGAATCCGGCGCTATTTTATTGATTCTTTCTATCGGTGCATCAATTTCATTAGTAAGTCAAATTTATAATATTCCCGGAGACCTTTCCGGCTTTATTTTGACCTGGGTTTTACTCAGTCTCCCATTGGTTTATATCATGAGGTCTTCATTTTCCTCATTATTATATTTAATAGGCATTACTGTATATTCATGTGAAGTTAGTTATTGGGACTACGCCACCAGTTCATCATACGAATACTGGTTACTTCTTTTAGCAGTCTTACCATGGTACATTTACTTATTTAAAACTAAGCCATATAGTAATTTCACATTCTTTCATCATTGGCTCTTACCATTATCTGTTACCATTTGCCTGGGAACTATTGCCGAAAGTTTTGAAGAATTACTGTTTGTTACTTATATCTGTTGGTTCGGAGCAATCTATATTATTGGTAACTTCAGATATTTTGAAAATATAAAAAGTAGAAATAACGGATATATGATTATTGGTGGATTTGGAACGATGGTAATACTGTTCATTCTTAGCTTTGATGATTTCTGGCAGCATTTGAGAAATGATTTTAATATTGAAGGGGCATTCACTTCACCGGAATTTCTTTCAACTTTAGTGACATTTGTATTGGCAGCATTTGTCTTTCAAAGAAATTATAAGAATTCCAAAGCTAATAGCATACCTATTTTAGCTATCGTATTTCCGATTGTCTACTTCACTTTTATATTAGGAATGCATTCTCAGCTAGCAGTTTTCCTAATTAATTTCTTAATCCTGGCGATTGGAATTCTATATATCTACCAAGGAGCACATAAGAATCACCTCGGAATTATGAATTTTGGATTATTGAGCATTGCCATACTGGTAACATGCAGGTTTTTTGACTCTGACCTTCCATTTTATGTCCGTGGGTTGCTATTCGTGATTGTCGGTATTGGATTTTTTGTATCTAACTATTTGATCCTGAAGAAAAGAAAAACAAATGACTAAAAATAAGATCATATTTATCATATTTATCATCGTAGCACTAATACAGCTTTATGTACCTGCAAGTATGATAATTGATAGGGAAAAAGTTCTGGAGAAAGGTGTTGTATTAAAGATAAAAACAAGACCAATTGACCCAACTGATCCTTTCAGAGGAAAATATATTGATTTAAGATATGAGGCCAATAGTATCGAGGTAGACTCAACAGAATCATGGATTTATGGCACAGATATTTATGTAGTCATGAAGCCAGATTCAGATGGATTCTCAATACCAGCAGAAGTATCTAAAACAAAACCTGATACTGATAGTCCATATTTTAAAGCGAAAGTTGATGGTTACTATCATTATGATGGGCCACCTAAAATTGATATCATTTATCCTTTTGACAGGTTTTATATGGAAGAATCTAAAGCTTACGAAGCTGAATTAGCCTATCGGGATGCTCAATGGGACACTTCACAAGTTTCATATGCGATTGTAAAAGTTCTTGATGGACAGGCAGTACTTCAAGATGTGATCATTGGAGATGAATCTATAAAGAAAATTGTAGAAGAAAGATTAATCCAAAATAAGAAATAACCTTAGAGATACATTTAAATTTAACATTATTTAAAAAATGAAACCGCAGCCTGAAATACATCAGACTACGGTAAACCTACTTTATTAAACTGTAAATTATGAATCCTTAATTAGTTATTTCCAGCCTCCTCCAAGGGCTTTATATACATTCAACTTGGCATTCATTTGCTTTAATTTAGTTTCAATCAACTCAAACTTTGATTCCAATGCATCACGTTGGGTCATTAACACCTCCATATAGTCTGCTCTTGCAGATTTAAATAATACAGTGGAAATATTAATTGACTCGGTAAGTGCCTGAACCTCCTGGTTTTTCAGATCAAAACTTTGTTCAAGGTTACTAATATTTGAAACTTGATTATAAACTTCGATGTACGCATTCAAAATTGTCCTTTCATAATCATAGACTGCTTGAATTTGCTTTGCATTAGCTGATTTATACTCAGCTTTAATCGCCCTTCTATTAATCAATGGTGCCATAAGATCACCGGCAACCGAAAACAAAATTGATTCAGGTGTCTTAAACAGATATGTAGGATCAAAAGCTTGTAATCCAATACCGGCTGTTATATCCAGAGAAGGATAAAACTTTGCTTTAGCTACTTTTACATCAAGCTTTGCTGCCTCAAGTTCAAATTCAGCTTGTTTTATATCAGGTCGGTTTTCCAGTAGTTGAGATGGAATACCCGCCTTTATACCATTTGGATCAAGATCAATAATTGGCGTAGTCGAACGCTCAACACGCTGGGGATATCTTCCTACAAGGAAATTAATCCTGTTTTCAGTTTCAATTATCTGCTGCTGGATAGTAAAAAGTAAACTTTTGGAGCTTAGCAATTCAGCTTCAAACTTCTTTACTGCCAAAGCTGTTGCTTTAGCTGCTTCCTTCTGGATTTTAACAATATTCAGCGCATTTGTCTGGATTTCAATATTACGGTTAACAATTTCCAGTTGATTATCCAGTGCTAAAAGCTCATAGTAAGAGTTGGCAATTTCAGCAATCAGGTTAGTAACCATAAAATTCTTACCTTCAACCGTAGCAAGGTATTGTTTGACAGCAGACTTCTTCGCATTTCTCAGCTTCTTCCAGATATCAACTTCCCAGTGAGCGTAGGCACCAAATTTATAATCCTGAACAGGGTCGGGCATTTCACGTCCGGGTTCGATTTCTGTAGTTGCCTCACTTGCTCCAAATGGAGTATATCTAGCCTTCTTATCCAATCCGGCACCTGCCCCGATATCAACAAATGGCAAATACTCCCCTTTTCTGGCTTCAACTTCATTTTGAGATATCGCAATTTCCAATAAAACGATATTTAACTCCTGATTATTTACCAGAGCCGAATCGATTAGTGATACCAGATGTGGATCTTCAAAATAATCCTGCCATATAATATTTGCAGAATTAGTAGAATCACCGGAACCCTTATATGATTCCGGCATTTCTGTGTTTGCTGTTTTTTCGATAACCGAAGGTGTTTTACAGGCTGTAAACATTAACAGCAGCACAACAACACCTAACCCGGCATTTATTAATCTTCTATTCATTGTAATTAAAATCTTCAGTTAAAGGACTTTCTTGTTCGTCTTTAATCAGGTGGCGTCCATCAGCAAGTTTTGCGAAGATGTAGTATAAACCCGGAACGATAATCACACCGAAAATTGTCCCGAATAACATTCCTCCAAGTGCTGAAGCTCCAATAGTACGATTCCCGATAGCACCAGCACCTGTTGCTATAACCAAAGGAATCAAACCAGCAATAAATGCAAACGATGTCATTAGAATTGGCCTGAAACGAACCTTTGCACCTTCAATTGCTGCATCAAAGATTGACATACCCTGCTGGCGTTTCTGAACCGCAAACTCAACTATTAACACAGCATTCTTGCCGAGAAGTCCGATTAACATAATCAAACCGATCTGTGCATAAATGTCATTATCAAGACCCATCAATTTTAGCAAAAGGAACGATCCAAATACCCCGACTGGCAAAGAAGTAATAACCGCAAGCGGAATGATAAAGCTTTCATACTGGGCAGCCAGAACAAAGTAAACAAAGACTAATACAACCAGGAATACATACAATGACTCGTTACCTCTTCCAGCTTCATCGTATGAAAGCCCTTCCCATGCGATATCATAATCTTTTGGAAGTGTTTGAGCTGCAACCTCGCGAATTGCCTGGATTGCATCAGCCGTTGTATATCCCTTAGCCGGAAGACCTCTAATGGCTGCTGAGTTATACATATTATATCTAGTTACCTCGTTTGGTCCTTGGGTCTTTTTAAGCTTCATAAATGATGAATAAGGAACCATTTCGCCTTCTTCATTTTTAACATACATCTTTAGGATATCAGAAGGCAGCCTTCTGAATTTAGGATCTGACTGAACATATACCTTGAAGAATCGACCAAATTTGATAAATCCTTGCTCATAGGTACTTCCTACCATTATATTGAGATTTTCCATGGCATCACCAATTGAAACTCCCTTCTGCATGGCTAGTTCATTATCTATCTCCAGTTCATATTGGGGATAGTTAGCCGCAAAAAATGTAAACAAACCGGTAAGCTCTTTACGCTTACTCAAGTTATCCATGAATTCCTGGTTTATCTTGTCAAAATCCTGATAATCAGTTTCAGTGGTTTTATCTAACAATCGAAGTGAGAAACCACCTGAAGAACCAAAACCAGGAATTGCGGGTGGTTCGAAGAACTCGACAATTGCCCCCAGATCTTTTGACTTTTCTTCCAGCTCTTCCATGATTTCTTTTACCGAGTGGTGTCGCTGTGACCATGGCTTCAGGTTAATCAAACAAGTACCAGCATTTGAACCACGTCCTTCAGTCATAATCTCATATCCAGCTAGAGATGAAACAGATTCGACTCCATCAATTTCTTCACATACTTTCTGAAGCCTTCTTGATACCTCATTTGTTCTTTCTAGTGTAGCACCCGGAGGTGTCTGAATAATAGCATAGATCGTACCCTGATCCTCACTTGGTATGAAACCGGTTGGTAAAACCTGATTCTCCCATAAAATACCCAAGCCAAACAAGAACAAAACTCCAAAAGTCACCCACCTTCTATTGACAATCTTTTTAAGCATGCCCACATACTTTCCTGTAAGTCTGTCAAACCAGGCATTAAATTTATCAAGTGCTTTGGTCAGAATATTACCTTTCTTTGCATGGCCATGATGATTTTTCAATAATATGGCACATAATACCGGTGTTAGTGTCAAGGCTATAACAGCTGATATCACAATTGAACTTGCCATAGTAATTGAAAACTGCCTGTAAAATGTTCCTACCGGACCAGACATAAATGATATTGGTAAAAATACCGATACCATAACCATTGTAATTGCTACAATAGCACCTCCAATTTCTCCCAAAACTAATTTTACTGCCTGATAAGGAGTTAGTTTCGGCATTTCCTCCATTTTGGCATGGACAGCCTCCACAACAACAATCGCGTCATCTACAACAATACCGATGGCCAGTACCAGGGCAAACAAGGTTACCAGGTTAATAGACAGTCCAAAAATCTGCAGAATGAAAAATGCACCTATCAATGAAACCGGTACCGCAAGTATTGGTATCAAAGTAGATCTCCAGTCTCCAAGGAATACAAATACAACTATTGCAACCAAAAAGAATGCATCACGAAGTGTGTGAATAACCTGTTCAATTGAAGCATCAAGGAAGTTAGAAACATCATAACTGATTTTATAATCCATTCCCGGAGGAAATGAGCCCTTCATTTCCTCAACCTTAGCTTTTACTTCGGCAATAACATCACTCGCATTACTTCCATAATTTTGTTTTAGTACAATAGCAGCTGAAGGCTTGCCATCGAGATTGGAATAAATATCAAAGAACTCACTTCCCAGTTCAACCTTGCCAATATCTTTCAACTGTATTTTCTCGCCTTCGGAATTCGCTCTAATGATTACATCTTCATATTGCTTCGGCTCATTATACCTTCCTTTATATGTAAGTACATATTCAAGTGACTGGGCTTCAATACCCGAACTTCTACCAATACGACCTGGTCTACCTACAATACTTTGTTCCTGAAGTGCCTCCATAACTTCTTCAGCAGAAATATTATAAGCTCGCATTCTATCAGGATTAAGCCAAATACGCATAGCATATTTACGGCTACCAAGGATTTGCCCCCTTGCAACCCCTTTGATCCTGTTTATCTCAGGAATCATTTTTACATCAGCATAATTGTACAGAAACTTTTCATCCATACTCTTATCCTTTGCATATAAGTTGATATACATCAACATACTGGGCTGTATTGGGGTAATGATTACACCCTCCCTTTGAACAAGTTCAGGTAATAAAGGCATAACCTGATCAACCCTCGTTTTAACCCGGATAACCGCCTCGTTTGGATCTGTACCAGGTTCAAAAATAACTCTTAAAGTAGCCTCACCAGCACTTGTTGCATCGGTAGCTATATAACGCATCCCTTGAACACCATTAATGGAGTTTTCAAGAGTAACCAGAGT
Source organism: Marinigracilibium pacificum (assembly GCF_012926615.1). GTDB lineage: Bacteria > Bacteroidota > Bacteroidia > Cytophagales > Cyclobacteriaceae > Mangrovivirga > Mangrovivirga pacifica. The sequence continues at coordinate 212,175 of NZ_JABBNU010000003.1, forward strand.
AGATTTTACCAATACATCGGCACTGGACCCAGGGTAAGCAATAAAAATATTGACTGTTGTAGGCGCAATTTGCGGGAATTGTGAAATCGGTAATTGCTTTATAGAAAGTGATCCTATAAAAACAATTAAAATCGAAATTACAATGGCAAATACAGGCCTATGTATAAATTTCTTAAACATCGATTCTATTATTTAAAATTTGTGAATTACTCTGCATAAAGATCTAATTGAGATAATGCAGTCTCCGGAGCTACGAATTCGTATTCGATCTCATCATTCTCTCTCACAAGACGCAAGCCATCAAGAAGAATTTTATCACCTTCTTCTAATCCATCTTGAATAATAAAAATATGTGGTAATTCTGCTGCTATGGAGATAGCTCTTGAGTGTATAGTGTTATGCTCATCAACAACATAGACATACACCTTATCAAGCACCTCAAAAGTAGTTTTCTGAGGAATAATCATAGCATTTTCATAAGGAACACCCATCAAAACATTACCAGTTTCACCATGTCTCAGCAAACCATCAGGGTTTGGAAATGTAGCTCTGAAAGGAATATTTCCGGTTTCGTGATTAAATTCTGCTTCAATTGTTTCAACAACACCATTGTAACCGAAAACTTTATTGTTTGCCATCAACAATTGAACATTAACTTGCTGATTTTCAGTTTCATTCGATTTATAATCAAGGTATTCCGCTTCCGGAACATTATAATAAACCCACATTTTGCTATTGTCAGATAAGCTGGATAGCAACTCACCTTCTTCAACCAAACTACCTTCTCTAACATGGAATCTATCTATAATCCCATCAAATGGAGCCTTAATTGTTGTGAAATCTAAATGAACCTGCGCCAGAGACAACTCGGCTTGAGCCTTTTGTAATTTGGCTAATGACATAGCCAGTTCGTTTGAAGATACAATATTGCTGTCAGCCAATTGCTTTGTGTTATTATATTCAATTTTTGCAAAACTCACTTCTGACTTTGCTCTTTGAAATTCAGCTTGATAAAGCCTTGGCATAATCTGGAAAAGTGGCTGACCTTTTTTCACAAACTGACCTTCATCCACATAAATATTCTGAATAAACCCTCTTTCCTGTGCTCTCAACTCAATATGTCTTATTGAATGAATCTGACATACATAATCCTTAGTTACTGATGTATCCATCTTCACAGGGCTTGTAACCAGTAACTTTCTTTTTTCTTCACTGTGTTCCTTGTGTGAATTACAGCTTGTATACATGAATAATGCACACAAACTGGCCAACATGAAAATTCTTTTCATAATTAGAAAAACCTTTAAAAATTTTGAAATTAATCGTTTGCGATATTAAAATATCGACGATAAGTTGGTTCTAGATGAACCTAATAAGAATTGGAAAATTCAAGCTTGAAATAAGCTTGATAAAAATAGTAGTATCATATTCTGAACACTTCGAACAGAATAAATGATTTTAGATTTGAATAAAATAAAGGTTTTTCGCTTATAGAAAAGCTAGTATTGTAAACAGAGAAGAAATACTCTAAGCAACTCTGAATGTTATGTAATACATCCAGATATATTTTAGTATTTAATTTCTTCTTATGTGTTTCTGATCTGTCATCATCCTCTTCTACTTCGAGATAATCAGGTATAATCTCTTGTGAAGGTAAATTTTTAGAAGATGATTGGGAGGAATATACAATCGGATATGTCTGAATATTCTTTTGGGAAAAAATATTAGATATTGACTGAGATAACTGATCGTTATCCACATTACCCGAATCTACCTCATTCGAAAGCATCAATGAATTGACACTTATGAAAAGGACAACGGATAAAAATGCAAATATCTTATTAGACTTTATTCCCATTTGGCTGTAAATGTATACCAAGGATATCTATCCTACAATAATATTAATCCATAAATATTACAAATGAATTATTTTTAAAATTTTGAATTGTTACGTTATCATAAGTTCAATAAATGGACTCACCAAAATAATTTTTTTAATAAAATAGCATTTCAATATCTAATAAACTTGTTTAAAAGACTGTAAAACATTCTCTTTCCATAAGTTGTTTAAATACAAACCAACTCCTTTAAAATTGAAATATTAAAAGAATTAATATTCATTTTAATGCATTCAAATAAATTTGTTAGCTTAATATAAATGATTATATTTATTATAATAAGCCGTTAAACTGTACAAAATCAATGAGCCAGCAGTTATACCGGAACACCACTACCAAACTACTATAATCATTATGAAAAACATTTTCATTACCCTAATGATCATGTGCTTGATCAGTTTAGGAACAGAATATAAAGTTCTGTCACAAACAACACATACTCTCACCCTGAAAGTAAACACCGCAGACATTAAAAAAAGAGATGCCTATCTTTATTGTACTTTTAGTGGGCAACCTGAAAACACAGATACTCGTGAATTCAAGACTGTTGTTGATGTCGGTGATAAAATTATTTGGTTAGGAGTTTCTACTAGCTCAGAAAATGATATTGTTCAAATAAAATCCATAAACCATGAAGGTGGTGATAATGTATTTGATAAAAATGTTCTAAAAGACTCAAATGAAAACCCTGGAATAGTTGAAGGTATTGTGCAGCAAGGCACTGAAGGATTTGTGCAAAAGTATAAAATCTCATTTAAGATTATTCGCAATGGAGATCCTGATAATACCAATTATAACGTAGATCCGAAAATCGAAGTAAGAAAGTATAACTAACCATCCAATGATATATGGGATAAACCTACATAGTATTAAAAAATATCAAATTCTAATTATAAAGTGGTCATTTATCTTTCTGCTTTGTATTATTCCATTTATATCATATTGTCAATCTTTATCCGAAACCGATAGTGCATTGATTTTATATGAATCTGATTCACTTTCAGACAAGGAATTATTACCTGTTCTTGAAATCCTTGCCAATTATTCTGACCCCAACGACAAATTAATATACAGTAATGAACTTATCGCTTTATCGCTAGACCTAAATGAGAGCGATTATCTATATGTTGGGTACCTGAACAAAGGAAACGCTCTAAGGATGAAAAGTGAATTAGTTCAGGCTTTGGAAAGTTATTTTAATGCTTCTAAGGTGGCAGAAGAAAATAGTATGACCTACGACCTAAACAGGCTAAACATCTCAATAGCAGATATTTACTCTGAGCGTGGAGATCATACTAATGCAACTCGATACTATTTAAAAGCAATCAATTCAATACAAGAAGGCAACTCAGATTCCTTAGGTCTTGCTAAAGCATATGAAAACCTTGGAGATGAATATCTAAATTATAACATGCCTGATTCGGCTTTATTCTATTTTAATAAGTCGGGTGCAATATTTGAAAACCTTAATGATCTTGAAGGAATTGCATATAACTTTGGTAACAGAGGAATTGCTTTAGCAGAACTAGGCAAAGATGAACAAGCTAAAGACTTCATCAACAAAGCAATAACTCAACTTGAAATGATGGAAAATTATTATCCGATTTCAATTTTCCTTACTTACATGTCTGATATTTATTTAAACCAGAGCAATACAACTGTCGCATTAAATTATGCCAGAAGAAGCCTAGACCTAGCCACAAAATACGATTTAAAAGATCAGATCAGGGATGCCCATTATAAATTATCGGAATTATATGAAAGAACTGATGATTATAAAAACTCTCTGATTCATTATAAAAGCTATAAAGCATATGTTGATAGTGTAAATAATTATTCATCAATTCAGGATCTCGCAAATATGAGATCAGACTTCGAAATTGCTAAAAAACAAATTGAAGTTGACCTTTTAAATCAGCAAAAGAAAAATCAAAAAATAGTAGTAATCGGTGTTATAAGCGCACTGGTTGTCTTGATTATTTTTGCAATTGGGTTAGTTCGCAGAAACAGGTTTATTGAACACACAAATGGAATTATTGAAAGAGAAAAGGCTAGATCAGATAACTTACTACTAAATATTCTTCCAGAAGAAATAGCACAAGAACTAAAAGAAAACGGAAAGGTTAAAGCTAGAAAATTTGAAGAGGTATCAGTGATGTTTGCTGATTTCATTGGATTCACCAGACATTCCAACAACCTAAGTCCTGAAGTCCTTGTAACTAGTGTGGACTTTTTCTTCTCGAAGTTTGATGCAATAATTGAAAAAAACGGACTGGAAAAAGTAAAAACTATCGGTGATGCATATATGTGTGCTGCCGGATTGCCATTTCCTGAAAAAGATCATGCTCAAAAAATAATTTGTGCAGCAGTTGAGATTTTGGAATTTGTTGAAAATGTAAAAAAAGAAACACCAGAAGGCATTGTTCCATTTGACATAAGAATAGGAATAAATAGTGGACCCGTTGTTGCCGGAGTAGTAGGCACCAAAAAATTTGTTTATGACATATGGGGTGATACAGTAAATATTGCTTCAAGAATGGAGTCAAATTCCGAATCAGGAAAAATCAACATTTCTGAAACAACATTTGATCTTATAAAAGAAAAATATGAATGTATCTCCAGAGGAGAAATTGATGTCAAAAACAAAGGATTGATGAAAATGTATTTCATCTCCGACTCATTATTAAACAATGAAAATAACTCAATCAAAGATGTTGCGAAACACTCATCCTATTAATTTCTTGACCAATTCAGCTTACTTTCCCTCTTTATTTTCATCATCCTCTTCATTACTTTCTCCACCAAATTCCACTTCATCCAGCTCAGACTTTGCTTCCATAATTTCCTTTTTAAAAGGGCCATCAAATTGTGTTTCATCCACAGGATATAGTGAATCCTGGAATACCTGACCATATATTTCCCATAAAGCAAGGAACAAAGCTGCGATAAGTGGACCAATAATAATTCCGGCTATTCCAAAAAGAGCAAGACCCCCAAGGGTTCCAAATAAAATCATTAAATCAGGAAGACCGGCATCTTTACCAACAAGCTTCGGACGAATTAGGTTATCAATATTTCCAACAACAACTGCACAGTAAATAGCAAGAACAATCGCAGCAGTGGTATCACCCACAATAAATAGGTAAATAACTGCAGGTATCCATACGATTGCCGTTCCCAAAGCAGGTATGATAGAAAATAATATCATAACAACACTCCAGAAAATAACATTTGGTATCCCGGCAAAGGCCATTCCGATACCTCCTAATACACCCTGAACAATTCCAATCAATAAAGTCCCCTTTAGTGTTGCTTTAGTCACCTTTACAAACTTGGTCAACAAGGTATTTTCTTCCTCATTCTTTAATGGCAGATAGTATAAAAACTTCACCAAATACTCCTTTCCATAAATAAGAAAGTAGTAAAGTGTAAAAAGAAACATGAAAAATGAGAATATAAAACTGGCTGTTCCTGAAGAAAAGCTTTGCAATCCATCAATAAAAAAGTTGCCAACCCCCTTAACTATATTCCCAATAGTAGCAGCAAGCTTTTCTTGATTTGGGAAAACCTTATGAACAATAGGAATGGATTCTAATTCAGTTATAATAATGTTTGGCTCCTTAGAAACCTTTGTTAAAAAAGGTTCAGCTAACTTTACAGCATCTATCGCCTGCTCAATGACAATCACCATTAATCCAGCTAAAGGAATTAAAATGACGAATACAAATAACATTAAGGTAATACCTGCTCCGGCAGAAGTGCGCCCATTTAACTTATTAACTATTCGCTTATAAATTGGAGTTAAAATTCCGGCAAATATTGCCGCAAGAAATATAGGCATTAAAAAACCTTTTATCATCACCAGGAACAAAACAGTAATTCCTAAGGTCATGATCAAAACAGTAGCTCTGTTAAAAGTTTGGTTTTTCATCATCGAGGATTTTGGTAGTAACAATAAAAATAGTAATTATAACATACATTTTTTTAAAGTTTAATCAAATAAATAATCCCAATACATGGTAAACTACGATAATAGGCAATTTCGTCCTGTAGAATCTTCAGAAAATAGTGAAACAACTAATAATACAATCTTTGAGTACAAACAATCCGGAAATATCCTGACTGCTTTATATCAAGGAGGAAATATTTTGAAGGGACATTTAATAGGATTGGTTGCCAAAGATGGATCTATCGATATGCGCTATCACCAAGTCAATAACAAAGGTGAGTTAATGACAGGTATTTGCCAATCAAAACCCGAAATTTTAGAAAATGGCAAGATCAGACTCCATGAAACCTGGCAATGGACTTCCGGAGATAAGTCAACCGGAACTTCAATTATTGAGGAGATTTAAAACCATTAAGATTTAATTCAATATTTAATAAGGGCACACATTAAGCAAATAAGCTATTATAAAGGTTATTTTTATTTCCGAATGGTCTAATTAAACGTGGGTAAAATAATTGATCTCCATTAATAAAAGATGAAATGACCAGATCAGGCCATTTCATCCATAAATATTTCTTCTATTGGCTTACCGAAAATTTTGGAAAACCGAAAAGCTAAGGGTAAACTGGGATCAAACTTCCCCTTCTCTATCGCATTTATCGTTTGACGAGAGACGTCCGCAGCTTCTGCTAACTGTGCCTGAGTCATATCATGCTCAGCCCGTAATACTTTAAGCTTGTTTTTCATTTGTAGCGGTAGTTTCCAATGAAAATTGATGCTAAATAGGTAATTGAAATCAGGATCACTAATACTGAAATTTCTGCATCACTCTTGATCACATTTGTAACATCCAACATTGAATAGGCTAACCCACCAATTACTGCCACTCCCAAAGTTAATCCCATTGCATCCATATAAATTTTGCGTTGCAACTCATCCAGATCTTTCAAATATTTACGATTTGCAAGAATTAATCCCACTCCCATAATTATGTTTAAAATAATGGCTGCAATAGAATACGTCTGGTTAAAATCCCAAATATATTTTGACCCGAAAGATACCAATGCGACTGTTAGTAACCAGGCAAAAGTCCAAATGGCCAACTGCTTAGTGTTTTTCATGGTCTGCTGTTTGATATTTACTTTTTCCATATTTGTAAAGTTAAGTTTAACTTATGTAAAGTTTTATTTACACAAATATACACTAAAAAATTACAATGTAAACAATACTTTACAAAAAGATTATAATATTTTACAATTAGCTATTAGATAGTTACTTATATAAGCAGAATTGAACTTGAATTAATTACAACAACACATTCAACAAATTCATAATCTTTATTCATTTGAAATCAGCAGCTATGCTATCATCAATGTTTCGCCCTTATTCATTTAATACACTTAATGCATTATCTATACTTTTTAATAATTGCTCTTCTTTTATGACTACATCATTCATTGATATTGAGAGAAATGTGGCTATTTTCCAATTAGATTCATCATTGTCAATGAAGTCCATTGTGATAAATCCGGATAAAAGTATGTTTGAATATTCCTCGTAAGCTCTTTGCTTTGTGTAAACATCATTTATAGCCTGAATCTTGTTCAAATCAATTTTATTAAATACACCTGTCTGAATTCCAGTTTGAAATGCACTATTACTAAATGACAATGTGTTTACTCCATTAAAAAATCCTGGCTTAAATCCTTTTAAATCCTTCTTCATCATATAAAACCGGGTACTGTCTCTTACCATCCTATGATAATCAATAACCTTCTCAATCTTTATTTTATTAGATTGAATTTCAGATTCAACATTCTCAATTAGTGAATTGTATTTATTTGTTTCTTTTCTAACTTCTGACCAATTTGAAATAGCAAAGCCAAGAAAGACACCTATTGTCACTGATATCACCTGAATTAATAAATCATTGATTTTACTTTTCATTTAATTCATCTGTTACGATTGAAAGTCAAAAATATCAAAACGTACTTTCTCCATAGTAAACCCTAATAAGGCCTACAATCATTAATTTTCAACCAGCCTATTCCTGATTATTAGGCAAAGGCGTAATCATAATGTGAGCTCTGTGAGTTCCCGGCTCCATAATCCATGGGTGATTTGGCGCCAAAGGTGATTCAGGTAATCCTGTAGACTCAGAAGTTGCGTAAGGCATATAAACAACATAGCGTTTCTTAGCCCCATCTACCTCGTTAATTTCAGGGTTATACATTTCATTTGGTCCATGATAAATGTGAAGAGTCAATCCGGGAGTGATTGTTAATTTTCCAGATTTCATTTCTTCACCTCGGATTTCATATATTTCATCTCTGGATTTTCCTTCAGCTCTTAACTCTCTTCCTCTTGCCATAAAGGGTTCTAGATCTTTGTGATAACATGCAGCATTAAAACCTTCCTTATTTGGGTCGTCAGTCAAAACGATCAGCTCGTTGTCACCTTCCCTGTAAGTCACAAATTCACCTGCTTTATTAAATCCAATAACCTTACAATTGGATCGACTTTCAGCAGGGGCTGCCAATAACGAAGTGGCAATTAACGCTTCTTCAGAATCAATTGGCTTAAGTTCTTTATTTGTATTTTCTGATGGATCCTCTAACATAGATTTGGCAGTTGTGGATTCTTCTTTTTCATTATTAGTGCTATCCGATGAATTACAGCAAATCAACAATCCTGTGATAACGAGTGTGGCTAGAATATTTTTCATTTTATAGGGGATAATATTTTTGTCTAAAAGAACCTTCGTAAATAAAGACTTATCGTGGTTCAAATTTAAAATAGGTGAATTTTGAGGGATTTCAAATAATTGAAGGGAAGTAATTGATAATGAACGCAGAAAATCAATCATTCTTGGTTACAGTAACATAACGAAAGTGTTGGAGAACTAGGTTAGTACATATTAAACTAATGGCTAGTGTCCTTACTAGCCATTAGTTGTTTAGTATAATCACATAACTCGCTATCACTCGTAACCGAATTGCGTTTGCAAGCAGTTCAATTTATAGGCGTCCTCCGCTATACAAATCCACATCCATATGAGGTCTGACTCTGGGGCCGTTAGGTCCAAAGTCCATACTTATTCCGGCGCTTGTGCCCCACCTCATGTTTGAACACCCACTTAAGGATAGTAACAATAGAAATATGAAGATTAGGGCTATATTTTTCTTAATTAATTTCATGATTGTGTTTTTTTCAGTTTTATTAATTCCATTCCTGAATAGTCAACTGTGCTCCAACCGGATCAATTAATACTGCGACTGTTCCGTTTCTAATTCCCTGGTTTGGATTCATTACAATATAAGCTCCTGCTGCTTCAGCTTTTGATGCTGCTTGATCTACATCAGCCACCTTAATATATGGCATCCAGGCAGTTCTTCCTTCTTCAATAGGGTTCTTAATAGCCCCCGATAGTTTTGTTCCATTTTTAGAAAATATAAAATATGGAGCTTTACCTTGTTTTACTTCTTCGGTTTCATACAATACTAGTCCTTTGTAGAAATTAAGTGAACCCTCTAGATTAGTCGTCCACAATTCATTCCAAAGCCAACTATTATTCATAACAGACTCAGATGCCGGATCACCGGTAGATGATTTTAACAGGGCAACAATTGCTCCTTGAGGATCCTGAATTAAAGCAGTGCTTCCCCTACCATCAAATTCAGCCGTATCAAAGATAGTTTTACCACCACTGGCCTCATTAAATTTCAAGGCGGCATCTAAATTCTGAACAGAGATTGATCCTACCCATTCGCTTCTATCACCATACTTCGGTGCAAGCTGGAAGATTCCTCCAATGGCCTTACCATTGTTTTTTATCACATGATAAAGGTTATCACCGCTACCAAGAGTTTCAAACTCCCAGCCGAATACCTCTCCATAAAATTTCATAGCTGCTGTTGGATTTGAGGTAGCCAGGTCATGCCATACAAACTGCCCTGGATTATAATTTTCAGTTACAGTTTCTGAAACTGATGGATATGTGATGCCACCATTACAACTCGCTCCCAGGATTACTATGAGTGAGAGAAACAGTACATTAAATGACCGTCTGAAATTCATGATTTTCTGATTCATATCTGAATAGTAGGTTGATATTATTTAAAACAATCCATCACGGTTTCAAAAAGCAGAAGGTTGTTATCAACTGAATTTGAAAACCTAAATGAACCTGATTTTTAAGAATTATTATATATTAAAATAATAAATTCCGGGCAATTCTACTGCATCTATGTGGGGTTATTATCAGGAATAGTTCTATGACGGTTGCGTATATGTTTATAAATAGTTCTTGATACATCCAGGTTTGATTATTAACAGTTAAATTTATAGCCCTTGTTTAACGAAGCATAACAAGGGAGTTTGTGAACTGCGTTTACAACGCAGTATATAAGTTTCACAGAATAAAACTTCCACATGGCATTCTTCAGTTTCACACGAAGAAAGTCATTTCGAACAACATGAGTTTAAATCAAGAAAGTAAAATTCTCGATTATTCAAACATCCATATGATTATCCTTTAGTGAGAAATCTCATGTTCTGCAATTTTAAGTCTTTGGATATTTCAAAAATATATTTTGCACATTTTACAAGTACAAAGAGTTTGAAAGTCCTACCATTATGAGATTTCTCACCAATAAGTTCACTAATGAAAAAATCATCGCATAATTTGACTTTGAACTTCTAAGGAATCAAAGGAGGTTCGAAATAACGCCATGATGACACATAATTCACGGTGTTCGACACTTTTTTGCTGTTCGACATTTGTAATGTCGAACTTCTATCATATGATCTTTGATCCGGATAAAATAATTACAAATCGATCGATGTGCCTTAAGGTTTACAAATCCTGAAGAGCAAAGTGATAACAATAAAATCCATGATACTTCATTGTTCAAACCTACAAGGTCGATTGATATCGTTCTAAATTTCTTATTAAATCAGCACATTCATCAATCATACTTTTATAATTATCCCTCCTCGTGTAGGCACCATTAAGTTGAATTGTATTTAGTAAATGGGAATCCTCTTTTAATAACATAACATCATCAGCAGTGTAATCAGACATATCTGGAATACGATGTGATATTGCAATTATTACATTTTGAGACGCGGTTTGAAGTAAGAACTCCTCCTCTTTTTCCAGTGCGGAATAAAGATTATAATACTTAATCATCTTTTCCCTTAGGACATCATTTTTAATAATACTTAGGTGAGCACTTGAAGTTATCTCTGTATACGTTGCTTTTAATGATGAATAAGGAGGAATAGGGCGCCATTGGTATTCAAAATATTGAATAATCGAATCTCCTTCAGTACCATTTTTTATCATACTTAAAAGCTTATTCTTAGTACGCGCCTGATCCTTTAGCCTGAGATAGTTTTTTGTTAGACCAATAGAATCTTGTTTGAGTTCAGCAACCAGATTTTGTAGATACTTTCTTTCCAGTTCATTTTCTTTACCAAGCTGCTGCCAAGCATTAATTTGAATAGCTATCAAAATACCGATGACTACAAGAACAATTTCACCAATAGCATATTTTAGATATTTAGCTATACTCTTTTTCTGTAGCATTTCTTGTCTGACTTTTCGATAAAACTTAATCATTATACATTCAGGATTCTTAAACAACAGGCTATTTCGAAGAATTGGCTACTTTACATCCTTGCTTAATATATTCTTTTTTTTGATCAAATAAAAAAGTGACCAGTTGTTCGACATTTGTAATGAAGAACTTCTATCATAGAATCTTTGGTTCAGGTTAATGGATTGCAAATCTATTAATTCATGGCTATTCGATATGCCCTTCGGAACATATCGAATTTAAAATAACAGGGATTTGAAATTCCGGTTTATCCCAGATTCCAGATGCATTGCAATAACACTTGCCCTGACAAGCTTAGCTTCGTCATGGGTCTGTTTTAAAATATTTTAAGAAGTAGCATTAACGGCATTACAAATGCCAACTTCACACATCATCGTTACAAACGAGAACGATAAGCAACAAAATACCGTCATTCTGAGCCAGCTTGCGAATGAATCTGTTACAAATAAAGACAATAAAATATTTTAATCGCCCTTGTTTAGCAAAGCATAACGAGGGAGTTTGAGAACTGCGTTTGTAACGCAGCATTTAATTAAAGGGATTTGAAATCTCAGGTTATTCCTGATGCCAGATACGATATCAGCTGGGCTAGGATAAACGGTATTACAAATAACAGACTCACACATTTTTGTAATAAAAGAATATGCAGAAATATGGTATAACCGAGTTATTCAAATTTTATTTCCTGAGTTTGCGCTGTTAACTCAGTACCTGATTCTAGTTTATATTTTACAGTGAAAACAGCATTATCCGGAACATTATCTGTTTTTGTCAAGTCAGCTTGAAAACCTTCCAGCCAATAAGGTCTGTCTTCTAATAAGTCATATATGGATAATACTTCTACATCATAACCTGGCACCGAAAAGTTACCAGTAACATCATTAGTTTCCTGAGTTTGAGTATCTGTCACTAAAATGGTGACTAAAACGATTGGGTCAACTACTATAATATTTTCTGGCGGACATTCACAACTAGTTGCATAAGCTGATGAATAACCAAATGAACTCAGATCAAATAACGTTTGGTTATATGCGACCTCATTTAATTCAGTTAATAACTCAAATGATAAACCAAAAGAATTTTTAATTGCGGAACCTGTAGTCTCTACAGGATTAAACCCTGAAGTGTCCCATGACCTTATTTCCACCCCCGTATACGTCATTTCATAGGTTAATACAGGCTCACAATTACAACATGATGTGATAAGAAATTGCACGAAATAAATCGTAAAAATTGAAACGATCTTTTTATTCATAATAGATAGTATTTAGTGTATCGAAGCACAACCATTTATGGTAAAATAGCTGTCTTCAACGTTTCGTTTTGGTTGTTGAAAATGTCATGACTGTGCATCGCAAATCATGTAAGTATCAAAAATATATTATTCTAATTCAAAATAAAATATTTAAGACTAATAAAACCATTATCATTCTACACATTAGTTCATGCTGTACGGCACTTATTGCTGTTTGACATTTGCAATGTCGAACATATATCAATAGGATTTTTGATCCAGCTAATTGGATAACAAATCTATTAATTCATGGCTATTCGATATGTTCCAAATGGCATATCGAATTTAAAATTACAGGGATTTTAAATCCCTATCTAATCAGGATTCCAGATTCGAGATCCTAACATCTGAAATAGAATAATTAAATTTATTTAGATTCTGCAATTCCCAAAACAATATTTGAATGTTTAGATACTTCCAATCGAATAGAACCACCTATTTTATAACTATCGCAGACCTCCTTATCTTTTGTTAAATAAGTATAGTTTTCTGTCTGGATAAAATAGTCAAAAGATTTTACAGTGGTTTTATGATAAAAGGGCCCACTACTGGTTGTCCACCCATATGTTTTGGTTCCCTTTTCAACAATCTCTTCTTCAATAATAAACTTTTCCTGACTAGTTAGATCTGCACGAATGGTTGCTGTTTTTTTGTTAAAATTCCTATGGGTGAAAGCAATTCCGATTACAGGTAAAATTAAAATCAACCCAAATACCATCCATAACCATTCATGAAATAACGAGAAAAAGAAAAAGAACAGACAAAAAACACTAAACATTATCATCATGGTAACATCTACAGTCCGCTTTTGCTTATGCTCATTAAATATAAACTGTATCACATCTTTATCCTTTTCACTAAATGAAAAAAACGTCTTACTCATTTATTTATACTTATTCATCAACCCAAAATCAAACGGCGTCCACAGGCAGGATTTCAATCCGCTTTCTTTAAACCCGATATTTACCCAGCTATTACACGTTTTGTAACATGAATAACTTCCTTTTGCCTTATAAAAATCGTCGATAGTTGAATACCCCTGATTTTCCAGAATAGTTTTTTGACCATTATCATCTAACTTGAACGATTCCTGTATATATGAATTGATTTTCCTCAGTTCATCCTCAGTGATTTTTACTCCAACCCAGCCTGATCTTTTCCCTTTATATCTGGTGACATGCATCAGAGTTGAACTCTTCAAAAACATTGCACTGAAGGCATTTCCAAAAGTCAAATCATCCCAGGTTGGTGTATTGATATAGAAATTTTCATCGCCCCAGCCAAACGATATGTAATCAGCAAATTGCCCATGCTTAATTCCTGACAGCAATAAACTATCTATATCTTCTTGCGGAATGACAATATCCAAATGGACTCCATTGGTACTCAGGTATATTGTTTTATTAGCAGGCTCATTTGTGGATTCCCTTTCAACCGTAATTGAAGTTAGCAGCAAAGAAACAGCTAGATAAATAATGGGAAGTGTTAAAAAAAATAGTACCCACTTTACAAAATGCTTAAAAAATTTCATCCGGTAAGTATAAGGATTTTTTACAAAAAAATTCCTATTACTCACGCTGTTCGACACTTATTGCTGTTCGACATTTGTACTATCGAACTTATATCAATAGGCTAAATGGATAACAAATCCATCGACATGGTTATTAGACATGTCTCGAAGTCCATATCTAATTTATTATCTGAAGGCATAGTTAGCTGGTTTCAAAATAGCGAACAATTTGGAAATTAATAAATTCAACATGTAGACTTCTTAGTTCTCAAAATCAAAAGACAAATCCCAGGTAATTCTTATTGCTAAGGTAATGGCTAGAAAACAAACTACCCAGAAAGCTGTAGGTCCAGAAGCTCCTTTAAACTCAAGCCCAAAAAATTTGAATTCTAATGGTCCTGCAACTGTTCTTAAAGCAAGCACAATCACAATTGCAGCTATTGCTGCTGCAGGTAAACCTACAATAGTTGGAAAATGCTTTAGCCCTATTCCTTTCCAATAATTTTCATCTACGGCCAAAAAAGCTATTCTACCAAAAAAAACAAGAGCAAAAATCAATGTACCAAAAACAGCTGTCCAACTTAAAATCTTTCTTAGTTTAATTTCTAAATCAGTTTGATCTTTCATATTATAAAACGTTCTAATAAATATTTGTTATCAAATAAATTATTACAGACTTAAACCCAACAATTAAATTAAGAACACAAGGGCTTTTTATTCAAAAAAAGGAAATTTGATTTATTGATAATTCTCAATTACGAAAACAATTAATAATTGAACCTTTTAATTAACACTTGATATCGTTAAATGATCAAAGAAAATTCCTGAACCTTTATTGCAATCAATATATTTTGCACAAAATTAATTTTGATTTATGAACGATTAAAATTCATTTTTCAAATCCCTAGTTCCCTTTTAACATCATTCATCAAGTCTACACCATTTGCAAAAATAACTCCTTGACCTGAGCCCGAATCCAATACATAATTAAGACCTCTTTGTCTGGCCACCTTTTGAATAGCATCATTAGCTTTTTTAATTATTGGTTCTTGCAGCCTAATTTGTGTTTTCCTTAATTCTTCACTGGTCACTTGTTCTTTCTTTCGGATATAAAGTTCTCGTTTCATTATGTTTCTGGCAATTTTATCATTTTCCTCTTTGGATTTAGTAGCAGCTTCTGCTTGGTACTTTTCATTTAAAATTTGAAACTCCCTTTTTTCAGCATCAAGATTTGCCTTGTATAAATTTTCTAGTTGATTTATTTCTGCTTCCGCAGCTTTATACTCTGGCATATCTATTATAAGCTTTTGAACATCAATATGTCCAATATTACTTTGTGCGTGACCATAACTGATAATTCCTAAGAACAAAAAAAGAGTTAATAAGTTTCCTTTTGATTGACTTTTCATAACATACTATTTTATCATTTAAAGAATTAAAATAAGAAGAATAACTTATTAATGAATTATTTGATAGAAAAATAATTAGTTGGAACAAGGCGCCATTAGATATATCTCGAAAGAAACTCAAATTGATAATAACAAAAAAAGCAGCCTGGGCATAATAAATATTTACCCAGGCTGCTTACAAAAGTAATACTAATTATTTTATCAACTATTTCCCTAATTGAATTCTCACAGTAGCCCAGAAAGAAGGGTTTTCCCATGCAGGTGTACCTGGCGACACATCAGCTCCGCCGGCATTACTATTCATTGGATACAGAGCTGTCTCATTTAATATATTTTTGGCATTCGCCATAACAGATATATTGTCTGTAATATTATAAGAAGCTCCCAGATTTAATACGAAACCTGCCGGCGATTGTGTTCCTATTGGGCTATACCAGGCTGAATAATATAGAGCATTAGTAGAAAGCTGCAACTTATCAAGAGGCTTATACATAATGTTTGCTCTAAATACATTTTCAGGATATGCCTTAAAATGGATATTATCTTTTTCAGCATCGTAAGCAAGATACATACTTGCCTGGTCCTCAGCCAACTGCTGTTGTTCATCTGTTACTTTAGCCACTTTAACAAGAGCATGACTTACAGTAGCTGAAAAAGTTTCTGTTTTGTAACTTAACACAGACTCTAAACCATACTGTCCGAAGTCTCCAGGTGTATTTTTAAAGTACCAATAGCCATTCCAGTCTCCCGGTATGTCAGTCCCTATATTTGGCATAGTAAATACATTAGGGTCTGCATAAATAACTCCAACATCAATTACATTAGACACTATACTGTAGAAAGCGGTAACCTCCAGATTCAGTTTCTCATTAATTGAATAATTGGTAGCCAGCTCAAAATTATCCATATGCTCTGGTTTAATTTGAGGAATGTCCTCTTCATTCGGAATGTTTGCTTCTGATACCTTATTAAAGTTTTCGGCAGCCAAGTGACCATCTCTTCTATAGCCTCCTGTGTAGTGTAATCCTACTGCACCACGAAAACCTGATTGATAAGAAAACCTAAATCTTAAGTCATCATTCACTTTGGCTAGCACCCCGGCTCTTGGTGAAATGTTACTTCCCCAAAAAGGATGGTTATCATACCTGAATGCGGCGAAAACATCTATATTATCATTTACAGCATAAAAATCTTCTATAAATAAACTGTAAATATTAATATCCTTATTAAAACCCATTGTAAGCTGGCTGTTAGCCGTTGTTGGGTCAAAAGTCCCCACTACATTTGCGATATAATTATTGTTATATTTATTCGTTTTTCCCATTTCAAAGCGTCTGAACTCAAAACCTACTGCAAGCTTGTTTCCTGCAAATAGTTCATTCATATTCATAATAGCTTTTAAACCGTATCTATCCTCACTGGTACCTCCCATAGTAGTTCCTGAAAGTGAATAAAGTGCAAATTGATCTTCAGCAAACGAACCAGAAACTTTTAGTTTAGTATTTGAATTAAAATCATGAATGTATTCTGTACTGAAAGAAGTCAGAATCTGTTGTACTTGCTCCCTGTCTCTGTAAAAGTTATACAGGTCTCTGGTTTGATCAGCGTGTACAAATTTTAGATTGAAGCCCTTATAGCCTATTTGAGCAATACTGGTAAGATTATTGGCTCTACCGAGTCTGTGCCCCATATCAAAAACAGTTCCTCCTTCAACACCTTGATTACCTTGCTGACTTACCCATCCCTCGTTACGAAGTTCCTGACCTTCATATTGATTTCGCGATAAATGAAAATACCCCTCAAGCTCATCATCTTTGAACATAACATCTGCGGCTCCCTGGAAAAATTTATCGGTTCCGTATGCACCAGTAACACTTACAAGGGCTCCATCCTCGGCAAGATTTTCTTTGGTAACAATATTAATTATTCCCAGAAGGGCTCCTTGTCCTAAGGTTACAGATCCTGGACCTCTGATTACCTCTATCCTTTCAATATATTCATAGTTAGTACTATTTAGAAGCGCCTGAGCCGGCCCCCAGAAGAATTCAGTATTCATTATCTCGCCATTCAACAAAAGCATTACTTTTGAATTATTATCTGGTGCCATTCCCCTGAAACCAGCTATTAAATCATCCTGGTCTTCAACGGCAAAAAAACCTGGAACAAAGTACATAATTGCTTCACTGAGAGTTCTACCTCCACTCATTAAAAGTTCATCCCTCTTAATTGTAGTCACAGACACAGGTTGTTTATGGATGTCTGTGACAACATTTGAACCTACATTTATCTCGATGTTCATCAGCTCTTCAATACTCATTTGAAGAAGATCATCTTGATCAATCTCACTTTCATTCTGCGAATGGGCAATGTTTGCTATCAAAAGCATCAGCCCCACCATAATGGCTTTTGGTAATGTTAATTTGGTCATCTTTACTTATACTATAGTTAAAAAAATTATACAATACAGCTTTAAAAAATTAAATAGTTGATTACGATCAACACTGCATTAAACCTACACTTATCACACAAATCAGAATTGTTATTTTTTAAACTTTAGTCACATATGTAAGAAAAAATAATCTTCGTGAATATTCTTAAAAATCATAGCTTACGACCCGTAAGACCAATAAATTGTTCGTAAATATTTGCAAATCAGAACGATAAACATACTATTATTCCGAGGTAGATATTTTTATTATTTGTGTCAAATCTGAAATCAAATACTATGAATTAGGGAATGCTGATGCTTCAACAATATTGTGTTATTACGCTAGATCTGAGTGAGATACAATTGCTTCACTTTATTAAAGGGCTGAAGTCATGTTATTGCTAGACTACAAATCAAAAAAAAAAAAACTAAAAACGATCGGTCCAGAAAATTCCTGAACCAGTATCCAGCCAAAGCAAAAAATGAACCAAAATCAATCTTGCACCAAACAGGGCAAACATTGAGCTAAACGGGGTAAAATTGAGCTAAACGGGATAAAAATAGTGTTTGATAGATATGTTTGCAATGCAGTATTTTAATGATATGTCCAGCTGCTCGACATTTGCAATATTTAGCTCTAATCACAGGATTTATAATAGGGTTAATATTTTACAAACCTATTAATTCATGGCTATTCGATATGCTCAGATGGGAATCTGGAATAGCATTAACGGCATTACAAATACCAACCTCACACATCCTTGTTACAAACGAGGACGATAAGCAACAATATACCGTCATTCTGAGCCAGCTGGCAAATGAATCTGTTACAAATAAAGACGATAAAATATTTTAATCGCCCTTGTTTAGCGAGGCGCAACGAGGGTGTTGGAGAATTGCGTTTGTAACGCAGCATTTAAGTTTCACAGAATAAAACTTCCACTTGGCATTCTTCAGTTTCACACGAAGAAAGTTATTTCGAACAACATGAGTTTAAATCAAGAAAGTAAAATTCTCGATTATTCAAATATCCAAATGATTATCCTGTAGTGAGAAATCTCATGTTCTGCAAATTCAAGCTAAGGGATATTTCAAAAATATATTTTGCACCTTTTAAAAAACGACTAAGGATTTTAAAGTTCTACAATTATGAGATTTCTCACCATTCAGTTCACTAAAGAAAAAATGATCATATAATTAAACTTTGAACTTCTAAGGTGTCAAAGGAGGTTCGAAATGACTATAGAGCGAAACATAAGGGAAATAACATACTGATTATTCTTTATCAAAAATCGGCATTACAAATGCCAACCTCACAACCTTGTTACAAACGAAGACGATAAGCAACAAAATACCGTCATTCTGAGCCAGCTGGCGAATGAATCTGTTACAAATAAAGACGATAAAATATTTTAATCGCCCTTGTTTAGCTAAGCATAACGAGGGTGTTGGAGAAATGCGTTTGTAACGCAGTACATTTGATAAAAAGGATTTACATTTCTGGCTCCAGATGTACTACCTGAAATTCCGGAATAGCAGGAGTACTTAATAATTCTATTGCTCACAAATTTCTTTCAGTTTAATCAGTGCCTTTGGATAAAGTTGATTCATATAATCTATGAAATCTTCAACAGTATCCAGTTCGATGGTAACGATTGTAGTTGAATTATTTTCTTCAAAAGTATAATTTTCAAAACTGTTTGCCCATTTTTCGATATCCGGTCCTTCAGTAATTTCCGTATCACCTTTTAACATTCCATAATGTTGAATAGAAACAAATTGGTTAGGAATGTTTTCAGCTATCCTGGAAACCATCCCTCCTCTTTCTCCTTTATCATCAACACCAACAAATAAAATTTTATTTCCCTTGTCCCAAGTTCCTTCATAAGTAGATGTCGGATTAAATAATGAAGTCCACTCTTCATATGTTGATTTATCACTTATGCCAAGCATATAATCATAAACCTTGTCTACAGGGGCATTGATACTTTGTGTGAATTGTATCCTTTTCATATCCAAAATAGTATTAGTAATCTTTTTAGTTAGTTATTCTTTCAAATCAGACTATTGCTGTTTTGACAGCTATCAAACTAGTATTATTAGCTTTTATCACGAGAGGTTTCTTTTGTTAATATACTAATTCACACCTGATTAATACTAATTGTTTGTAAATAATCCATTCACCAAAAGAACTACTATAACTCCCATAATTTAAATGGAATTAAGCCCCAATAGACTAACATACATACCCATTGAAATAAAAAGCAAACTACTAAAGCATCTATTTTCCAATACCCTTCTTTCTTGCGGAAAATGTTAACCAATCCAAAAATCAGTCCCAATGGCAGTATTGCAGTACAAATTGTAAGGAGTAAACTCCCCGCTGTTAAATCACCTATACTAATAGGAGACTGCATAAAGAAAAATGGGATAGGAAGAAATAAAAGGAGAACTGAAATGAATGGCACCGATATTCCCTGATCTAAAAAATGACGCTTTGAAAATATACCGGACACACCCTTAGCAATAATTCCTAATAGACCGAATAAACCTAAAATAAGGTTCAACCAAAGTAAGCCCAGGAAAAATGGATTTTCCTTTTCATAAGTTGATAAACCATCAGAATATACTACTTTTCCATCTTGCTCGTAGAAAATATGCGAATGCCTGACCCTGTCTTCTTTTCTAAATAAGTTATTATCATAAGGAAATAATGAATAGCTACTTTGCTGTAAGGAATGAACATTAAGCTTGTTTTTAATTGGATCGTGCTTAACTAGAATGCTATTCGAAATCAGGTCTAAATAAATATATGACTCAAATCTTACTGGAGATAAAATATAATGACCTTCAAATGAATCTATATCGCTTGAGTTTTGTGATTTACTTTTTAATATTTCAGGCTGGTTTACATTTAGATTTTCAGCAAATATCTCATTAAACTTTTGGTAATCAGCACTTTCACTATCTGTATTGAAGCTTATAAAAAATGCTTTATTTTCTTCGGGAAATAGATAGAAAGTCGCCTGATACCCAACAATGTTGCCTGCGTGATAACGGCCGATAACCCCATATCTGTCTCTGTAACTTAACCCAAATTGGTAACCACGATCTAAACCCTGTTGATTGGCCTCAGTGGTATTTGGTTTACCCATCACATTTAAGAATTCCGGTGCAATAAAAGTTTGACCATTTATTTTACCATCACTCAATAAAAACTGAGCAAACAAAGACATATCATAAGCTGTAGTAGAAAATTGACCGGCAGGTCGCAGATACATCGGTATACTATTTTGCGTTGTCCCTCCATCAAAATGGCCCATTGCCAAATCGGGATTATCATTTTGAGAAATGAATTGAAAAGTGCTATTTTTCATTCCAAGAGGGGCAAGTAAATTTCTGTCCAAATATGATTCATATGGTTCCTTGGTTATCTCTTCAATGACCATCCCAAGTAGAGTATATCCCAAATTTGAATAAGAAAAACGACTGCCTGGCTTTGTCCTTATTTTCAGTACATCTTTATCTCTGTTAAAAACATCTATTAACGGAGTATTGCTTTTAGCTTCTACACTAAATATTTGCCAGAATTCTGCATCAGGTAAACCAGAAGTATGATTTAAAAGGTCTTTTACAGTTACGCGATGAGTAGCTTTCCATGGATTATCAAACGAAATGTCGGGTACTATTTTCTCAACAGGAGTTTCTAAACTCAACTTCTTCTGTGTAACTAATCTTAGAACACCTGTGGCAATAAGTGTTTTTGTTATAGATCCAATTTGAATTTTATCGTCTGGACTAAGTTTTACCTGAGTACTTGCATTTTTTAAACCTACAGCCCCTGTAGAAATAACTCCATTGTCAAAAGTAGACCATGAAGCGCCTACTAATTTCTCTTCGTGTAAAGTCTCTTCAATTAACTTATTTAGTTCACTATCAATTTGAGCAACTGATACTTTGGATATAAAAATTAGTAGGGCTAAGGAGTATAAAAACCTCATAATAAAATAAAAAAACAGATTGGTTATGTGTTAATTAAAATTGTAATCTGCTTAATAAAACAAACTACATAGAAACTCTTGTAAGATTTGATTATCTAAACGAGGCCAAAAATAGTAAAACTTAATAAACCCTCAGCCTAATAAGGAAGGAATTGCAAAGTGTAAATTTTATTATTCACAAAGTTCAGGCTATAACTCCGCCGTCACTGACAACTATAAAAACTACTCGCTATTCACTATATTCCATTGGGCATATCGAATTTAAAATTACAGGGATTTGAAATCCCGGTTTATTCCAGATTCCAGATGCGTTGCTCTAACACTTGCCCTGACAAGCTTAGCTTCGTCATGGGTCTTTTTTAAAATATTTTAAGGAATAGCATTAACGGCATTACAAATGCCAACCTCACACAACCTTGTTACAAACGAGGACGATAAGCAACAATATACCGTCATTCTGAGCCAGCTGGCGAATGAATCTGTTACAAATAAAGACGATGAAATATTTTAATCGCCCTTGTTTAGCGAAGCACAACGAGGGTGTTTGAGAACTGCCTTTCTATTGCAGCATATAGGTTTCACAGAATAAAACTTCCACTTGGCATTCTTCAGCTTCACACGAAGAAAGTCATTTCGAACAACATGAGCTTAAATCAAGGAAGTAAAATTCTCGACTATTCAAATATCCATATGATTATCCTGTAGTGAGAAATCTCATGATCTGCAATTTTAAGGTTTTGGATATTTCAAAAATATATTTTGCACTTTTTACAGGTACAAAGAGTTTAAATGTTCTACAATTATGAGATTTCTCACCATTCAGTTCACTAAAGAAAAAATGATCGTATAATTAAACTTTGAACTTCTAAGGATTCAAAGAAGGTTCGAAATGACTATAGAGCGAAACATAAGGGAAATAACATACTGATTATTCTTTATCAAAAATCGGCATTACAAATGCCAACCTCACAACCTTGTTACAAACGAGGACGATAAGCAACAATATACCCTCATTCTGGGCCAGCTGGCGAATGAATCTGTTACAAATAAAGATGATAAAATATTTTAATCACCCTTGTTTAGGAAAGCATAACAAGGGTGTTTGAGAACTGCGTTTGCAATGCAGTATATTTGACAAAAGTAATTTGAAATTCCTATCTACTCCAAATTCCAAATAGGCTGTGTTAACATCTGGAATAGAAAGGCCTCTGTTTGAATAAAAAACAGAAGATGGGTTGAAGCATACGTCGTTAGAAATAAAAGCGCATGATCAATCTTGTTCAAATAGTAACAAAATTAATCTTGCGCCAACTGGACATTATCATTTAATCTTTACTTAATTCCTGTCCACTCAATTTTTACATAACCATTGCCACCATTGCTACCAGCTATTGGGCTAGATGGGACGGAATTACTAACGCTTACCCCTTTTCCGCCACTTCCTCCTTTACCAAATGTAGTTGAGTTCACACCTCCTGCCCCACCTAATCCTGCTTGTCCATTGCCATTTCCATCCAATGATTCACCATTGCCACCAACACTACCACCTTCATAGCCAGTGCCTCCATTACCTCCACTTGCAGTGTTTGGTGCGTTACTAGCTCCGGAATTTCCTTTTGAAGCCATGAAAACAATATTTTGAGATAAAGAAATAGATGAAGCTTCTCCATTACCTCCGGAATTTCCGGTTGATCCTCCAGTCCCACCCTTTCCAACAATAATTGAATAGGTAACGTTACCCTGTAAACTTTCATTGGTATACAATTTAACCTCTCCGGCTCCGCCACCTCCACCTCCGCCAGTGGAAAAATTTCCGGCATTATATTTAACTCCTCCGGCTCCACCTCCACCGGCTCCTATAATCGTAACCGTTGCCTTTATATTTTGGGCATTAATAATAAACTCATGCGACCCGGCTTCTGTAAATTCCAATGTTCCTGAAACTGCTTCAGGCTCATCATCTGAACACCCAATAGAGAGTAAAACAAACAAAAGTAAGTAGATTTTTACTATTTTAATTTTCATAGTCTTTTAACATTAGAAGTTAATAATGATCTGGTTTTGTGTGTTTTTTTTATCTTAGAAACTGCTTGAATTGGCATTCCTTATAAAGGATTGAAATTGCTTATTATTAAAAAGCCTGTTAAAATATTTTTAATGAGTCATAAACTAAAAGTTTTTAAGTCAGACTTTTAATACCAATAGATATGTGAATAAAAATTTAATTATTTGTTTATAAATATAGCAGTCATTTCTATTATTCAAAATAAAAAGAACTTTTTGGGTGGTAAACGGCATTAAAAAATGCCTGCTTCATACTTCCTGGATACATCCGAGGACGATAAGCAACAATATACCGTCATTCTGAGCCAGCTGGCGAATGAATCTGTTACAAATAAAGACAATAAAATATTTTGATCGCCCTTGTTTAGCGAAGCGCAACGAGGGTGTTGAAGATCTGCGTTTGCAGCGCAGCATATAAGTTTCGCCGAATAAAACTTCAACTTGGCATTTTTCAGTTTCACACAAAGAAAGTCATTTCGAACAACATGAGTTTAAATCAAGAAAGTAAAATTCTCGATTATTCAAATATCCATATGATTATCCTGTAGTGAGAAATCTCATGATCTGCAATATTAAGGTTTTGGATATTTCAAAAATATATTTTGCACCTTTTAACAACGACTTAGGATTTTAAAGCTCTACAATTATGAGATTTCTCACCATATACTTCTCACTTGAAAAAATAATCGCATAATTAAACTTTAAAATTTTAAAGATTCAAAGAAGGTTCGAAATGACTATAGAGCGAAACATAAGGGAAATAACATACTGATTATTCTTTATCAAAAATCGGCATTATAAATACCAACCTCACACATCCTCGTTACATCCGAGGACGATAAGCAACAATATACCGTCATTCTGAGCCAGCTGGCGAATGAATCTGTTACAAATAAAGACGATAAAATATTTTGATCGCCCTTGTTTAGCTAAGCATAACGAGGGTGTTGGAGAACTGCGTTTGTAACGCAGCATTTACAACACAAATGTTTTGAAGCACAATTTATTCTTCTCAATCCAAGCTTAAATAAATGTATAACCTTAAAAGTAACAGAAGCAGAAAAATAACAACAACAGTCAACAGAATGCTATATAAATATCTTCTTAATCTCTGCTCAACCTTCTTGTTTAGCAGTCGATTAATTATTACAAAAACGACTATTGCAATAACAAATAGTATAAATAAGAAGATATTCACAACTGCTCCGATATTGCCTGTTAATAGAATTATGCTTTCCAAAATCCTTAATTAATAAGCAAATTATCACCGTTTACTACTTTATTCTTATTCTTGATATAGTCAAGTCGATAATAAACTTCAGTTACAACAGGTTCAGATTTTGAGTTTTTTCCAGGAGTCCATTTATGTGGGTTTTCTGTAAACAATTTATGAGCATATTCATCATACCCCTGCCCTATTCCTCTCGCTATAAATATTTTCTTAAGATCACCTTGTTTATCAACTAAAAACACCAAGGTAACTTTGGTTGTCTCTTTTGTACTATGAGGTGCTGACTTACCAATTTTCTCATTGTTTTTCTTAATCCATTTGGTGAATTCCGGAGTTGGAGCAGGTTTCTCTATTAATTCCTCATCGTTATAGGCATAAACCTTTTCCTCCTGAGAATATGAAGTGAAAGAAAGACCAAGCAAGAATAGTAATACAAAAAGGTTTCTCATGATTAAAAAATACTTTGTAATTGAAAATTATTCATATTGATAAATAAGATGCAAGATAATAGTTGAAAGGATATAAATCTATGCCCTGGAAACAATCCTTATTTCTTTTTAAAAGTCTATAGTTTCCCTGAAGCAAAATGAAAGAAACATGCTAACTGTTCAGCTTCCATAATTTGGACATCATTATTTCAGTCCGGATCTTTCCAATATAAGCTCTTTAAACTCTGAAGGATCAATTTTTGCAACGGTTAATGAAATCATTGTAACCTTCTTTTTATCCTTTGGAATCCCCATTACCATCCTCTGGGCTTTATTGACATTGTCCTTAATTAAAGAATCATCTTTTAAATACAAACCAATAAGGATTGAGTGTTTTATATAAAATATATCGCATCCTGTAATATCAGAAAATGGTATCTTTCTAAAAAATGACTCATTATGAGGAATTATATGCTTATTGGTTATTTCAAACTCTGGTTTTCCGGATAATAATTCCCTGATCGATTCAATTAAAAAAAATAGTGAAACTAATAATATCACCAAAAGGATCATTAAATAACAAAATTCAATACCTGAAATATCATGCTTATAAATTAGCAACTGTATGATAAAATATAAAAACATGGGTATCTTGATTATACCATATAATATAAATAGAATACTTTTAATCTTTTTCTTCTCTATTCTGATAGTATCTGATGTCATCTCAATGAAATCGTATTAAAAAATTCTATGTAATTATAAAAACATTTTATCGTTTCGAAGTCCATGTTTTTGATATAAAGTCTTAAGTTAGGTTGAAAACAGCAATGATTCATCAAATGTTATGCTAATAAGCAACTCATGCCATTAGCACTAATTAAATCTCCTTCAATACTTTTTTATTTGCTTCAATAATCAATTCTTCTAGACCTTCTGTTTTAGGATCAAGTTCATTCGCCTTGTTAAAATTTTCTATTGCCAACTCTAGTTGATCATTCTCAAGATGATAAATACCTAAATTTTTGTATGCATATGAGTTCTTATCATCAAGCTCAATAGATTTATAAATATCTATTAAACCATCCTCTTTATTTCCAATTTTGATTTTGGCTAACCCTCTGTTGTTATAGGAAAAAGCAAATGCCGGGTTTATTTCTATTGCTTTATTAGCATCTTCAATTGCTTCTTTGTATTTCCCGATAATTGTAAATGTGTAGGCTTTGTTGTTTAAAGAAACAAAGCAGTTTGGATTCAATTTTAAGGACTTATCATAATATTCTAATGCCTTCTCATATTTCTCTAAATGAGCATGTGCCAAAGCATAATTGATATACTGATCAGCAGTCCATTTTTTGTTGCTTTTATGTTTTTTACTCTTATCCATTAAATCAATTGCTTCCTGGTCTCTACCCAGTTTAATCAGGAAAGCACTTCCAATTGAGGCTAAGTGTTTATTTGTCTCTGGATTTTCTAACGAACTAAAGAATTTCAACCCCTCTTCAAATTCATTTGATTGATATAATTGAGATAGTGTAAGAATTTCATTATAAACATCTTTAAACTCCCGATAATACTTTAATGTCTGACCATCGTTAAATGTGATACCACCATCATCTAGAATAATTGGATTTGGCTCAGGAATAATGTTCCTTAAAAAATCAATTGAGGCTGATACCAATAAAACCATCGTACCCAAAAACATAACATCTTGAATATCGGAATAAATCAAAAACAGAAGAGCAGTTATAGCTATAATCAACGAAGCTACTGGTCCGCATAGAGTAAACAGGTAAAGTCTAACCAATGATTTTTCGGGTGTACCAGCAATGCACAATCCACCTCTCCAATAATGAAGTTTATATTTGAAAGATATTTTAAGTCGCCCAAGATTTAAATTAAGATCACTATCGGATTTTCCATATGAACCTATATAAACATGTATTGGACCTTTAAAAACCAGAAGCCCGGCGATAGCATGACCCATTTCATGAACAATAGTAGTTACTGCTCCTGCTATAATGACTAACACATAAATTAATGCTAAATCTAATAAAAACTCCATATTGATAAATGGTGGATAAAAAAGTCACAAGTGAAGTATCTACCCTGTTCTATTGTTGGTTAAAAAATTTGCTCAGTTCAAAAATAGTAGTCAAAACCAAAAATCAAAACATTAAATAATTATTGTTTGAAGTTATGATGAAGCTAAACTCCGAAATGTAGAATTGTAGTTTCTTAGGCTTGAGAAATCACTTCTTCGCGAGTCAATCCTTCTTCATTTTTACCACATAAGCCGCAAAACTCTACTTCATTATACTCATTACCACAATGAATACAACCACGGGCATCTAAACGACCTGAATTCAAGGCAATGAAAACTGCAATAAAAGGAGTCAATATCAACGCAAATATCAAGGTTTTCAAAAAACCAATTCTTCTATTATTTCCTATAACTGCAACTAATAATGCTAAAGCTATATATACTAAAATTCCTGCCATCTCTCTCTTTATTGTTAACAAATTCGTGGCTACTTACCCTCCGAATCTGGAGATAAAAAAATAAATAAACCACAAATATAGACTACCCCAAGATAAACTCCATTTTTCAAAAAAAAACTAATAACGATCGGTCCAAGCAAATGCTTGAACCAGTATCCAGCCTATATTAAAAAAAGCATAAGATCAATTTTGCGCTAGTTGGGGCCAGATGAGGGTCATTCAATGACCTTAAAACCTATAGTCTCATCAATTTGATCAAATAAAGAGTCCTGAACAAAATAATGTGCATTCAAAATTACATGATGGTGCCCCTTTTCCAATAAAGTGTGTTTTATTTTAACAATTCCATTCCGTGTTTCAGTAAAATCATTATCATAAATTATTTCACCAGATGAATTTTCAATTTTTGTATTTAATTTAAAACTCTTGTCAGGTGGATTTGGAATATATAAACTTAGATTAAGCTCTTCGCCAACCTCATAACTTAGATTCTTTTTACCAAAATTGAATAGCATTATTTTCTCTCCATTTTCATTGACAATATTTCCATTAATGTCATAATTGACTGAGAAAACTAATTCTCCGTTAGGGATATAAAAGCCATAATCCTTTACCGAACCATTTTCATAGTATGAAATACATTCCCCTATAAAATTATCTTCCAAATAAAGAAAAGTCCCTTTAGGATTCCCGTTTTCATAATAAGAATTATATAGACTGTCTAATTTCCCATTACGATACTTGCCCTTCTCCCTTAAATTTCCATTCTCATAATAAGTTTCAAAACCACCATCTTTATTACCCTTATTAAATTCATGAATACCTTTTAGATTTCCATTTCTATAAAAATCCTTAACAAATCCATGTTTGACTTTAGTTTCACTAGAATCTAAATAGGATATTATAGCTGCAGTATCACCATTCTCAAATAATCTTGCTTCTAGCTTTATGGTATCCTCTTTATAGAGCAATAAATCATTTTGCCTATTATCAATTGTTTTAAAACAACCAGATAATACAACTAATAATAATGTTAAGCTCAAAATAATTTTATATTGAATCTTTATTTTCTCCTTCATAAAATAGTTTCTGTTAGCTCAAATTTCGATTTAGATATACGCAGTGTGTTCCGAAGGACAACTTCGATATTATTTATAACCTAAAAATGCAAAAAAGTCCCATTTTGATCGATATCCCAATATTAATAAAAATGCTTATTCAAATGCCCGGGATACAATACCTTCTTTTCATTAAAAGCCTAAAGCTAAAACCCATTCAAAAAAAGAACTAATAAAGATCGGTCCAAGCAAATGCTTGAACCAGTATCCAGCCAATATTAAAAAAGCACAAGATCAATCTTGCGCTAGTTGGGCTTAACTCCAAAAAGTGAGGACTCATTAAATATTACATAAAAATTCTTATTCTACCATCCAATTCTATTAATGCACTTTCTTGAGGATCCAGAAATTCAATTTCATCTCCGACATGAATTCTTCCACAATATTTAACTTGTTCTTTCCGCTTGATAAAATCATATTCTTCCGCTTGATAAAGTATTATCTTATTATCCAGATCTATTACCGTAAGAGTGGTTATATCTTGAAATATTAGAATACTTTTACCTTCAAATTTATCTATGAAAATATTAATTTCCCTACAGCCTCCAGTGTTCATAGGAAAATGAAATGTATCATTACCAATTTTCACTTTTCTTTCTCCTTCAGCTAAAAATGGATGAGTCCAGCAATTATAAAACTCAAATTTAAGTCCCTCTTTTATTGTTATTTCTTTTGATGACCAATCCTTACAAGAAACAAGCAATAAAACCACCACAGCAAATAATATGGATTTATGTTTCATATTGTTTTAAAAGATAAAATTCCAACTTTTCATTAAAAGTATGAAGTTACACTAAAGCTAAACTTTAGACAGCTAGAGAATGAAAATCAATTATCCTGAAAATCATTAAATCTTGAAAATCCTGATTCTGACAAAAAAGTACAAGATCAATCTTTCGCTAGTTGGGTAGCTATTTTCTTAGAATTTCAAACAATTCTAATTCTTTAATTGATAATTGTGTTTTCCCTTGTCTAGCTTTTCCTTTTATTCTAACCGCCCACTCATGTTTATGAGCTTCTATTGCTTCAATATATTCTTCACTATCTAAAATTACTTTAATAGTTTCCTGCGTATTTGCTATTTCTGCCACAATTAAAACTTCATTATTCGATGAATGAAGTGGTGATGTAGAAGATAACCTTTTTATAAAACCAGTCGCTTCTAATGAGACTAATTCTAATAATAGATTTTTAATTTCTCTTAGATATCGATTAAAGTAAGGAATTCGGCTTTGCACCTTAGTTGTTTGTACCTTCCTAAATTGTTTGACAGAAGAAAGCTGTAATTCAATATTATTAATTTGGGGTTTACTATATAAATCTTTAATCGAATGAAATAATTCATAGTTAAGAAATTCTGATATATCTTGAATGTAATTTTCATTTATTTCTATTTGGGTTTTAGTATTAAAAATCTCATCTTCAATAAATTCAAAAACATCAAACAACTTCGTATTTATACCATTTGCATCTAAAACAGATACTGTAGAATATATTTCACCATTTGGAATAGATAATTTTGTAACATAACTCCCTTTTTCTGTTTGTAATGCTCTACAGCGATTAAGATAACTATCAACTTCAAACTTTGCAGCTCCAAAAATTGGTTGTTTTGTTATCTCAAATGTTACAGCTTGTGATAATACTTTCTTAAAACCCTCTAATGATTCTAAATGCTTTTGGAAAGGAATAGTTCCATCCAATGTTTCTGCATCAAAAATTCTATATTTTAAAATTGAGTCATCTTTTGAGAATAAAATGCTTAAATCATCTGATTTTGTATCAAAGAAAAGTATGCTAGATAACTCTTTTATGAGATTATTTATATAGTAATCGAAACCGCTTTTTCCTTTGGAATATTTCGGAATTTCAATTTCAAAATCAACTGGCAAGTTTAATAGTTCAGGTGGAGAAAAATAATTAAACAGGCTTCCTTCTCTAATAAATTCCCAGCCTCTAGAACTAAGGAACTCTATAATTAATTGTTCTTTATACCTACTCATTAGTCTAGTGCTGCAAATTGATTATTATAAAAATCTAATCCTATTCTATTAACTTTAGGAATGTCAATTGTAACTGTGTTTTCATTTGTTGAATGAATCTGACCAGTAGGTATTTGATACCAAAATGCACATTTACGAATTAGCAATTCTTTCGGCGTTAAATGAATCCACTCGTCTTTATTTTCTGGCATCACAAAAACAGCTAAAATAAGAGGAATAAATGCCCCTTTTTCATTTGCTCTATCTATTAAATCATTATAATTCTTTACTTCAAGTTTATACTTAATATTATCTCTTGAAGGGTCATTAAGATAATTTACATACCTTTCTGAAACAGCTTTAACTTGTATATCTATCGCTTTTCCTGTCGTTAAATAGCGCCTTCTGTTTTGACACAACTTGGCTTTTCTTATAGACAGGTCTGTACCATAATCTCTATGAATTGAATTAAAGAACCCGCTTCTATTGGCAATTACTTCTAAGTAACCTTTAGAAAGCTCTTCCATTATATCTGTTTCAGTCATATATTTTTCTCTTATAGGATTATGGTTTCAATTACCATCAACGAAGGATAAACACAACTCTATTGCTCTTATAACTTATATATGATGATGTTTTGGCTATTAATAAATCCATTAAAACTCTATGAAAATCTGATTTTAGCTCTAAATTCAAATATTCCTGTTTTTATATACTTAATTAAATGCTGAAAGTAACCTTTCAATTCCAAAAATCCAAAACTAAATCCACAACCAACTGGTAATCATTCGCAAAAAGTAAAGTATTATTCCCTACTATTATTTTTATTATAATTGACCTGTCCTCTTTATACTTTCCACTCCCCTTTTATCGTTGTTTTATTAAATTATTATCATCAACTTTACCATTTTTAAGTCAACATGAAGCCAGCTTTTTATTCATCCAATTTAATCATTCCTTTTATCGTAATATTCTTGTTTAAATACGACTCAAAATATTATTTCAATCAATCTATTTTAGATGATAACTCACTTGTTAAAACTATTAATATCAACGCATCATTTTTAATCTCGAAAAATTGAAAAGTAAACTGAATTATAAACTTGTTATCCTGATTGTTGTTTTGCTCTTAACTTCATTTGGAGTATTCAAATCTCTCAAATCAAGAACTATTGCTATTCAACCCTATGGCAATTTCCCTGACCATTTAAGTAAGGAGGTTTCATCTGTTATTTCACACCAACTAAATATCCCCACTGTGATTTTACCTGCCAAACCCGTTCCTCCTACATCGTTTATTAACATTAAAGGACCAAGATATCGTGCTGATAGTATTCTGAATATTCAGCTTGGAAGTATTCCTGATTCCATAGATTTCATTTTAGGTGTAACAAACAGGGATATTTCATTTACCAAACGTGATACTCATGGAAATATCAAAAAACCTGAATCAAAATATAAGGACTGGGGCATATTCGGGTTGGCACACCGTCCCGGAAGATCTGCAATTGTCTCTGACTACCGTACAAAAACAATTAGCCAGTCAAAATCTTTAGAGAGACTAAAAAAAATAAGTATCCACGAGGTTGGCCATAATCTTGGACTGAAACATTGTAAATCTGGTCTGGTATGTGTCATGCAGGATGCAGCCGAATCAATAAAAACGATAGATAATGTTAGCCTAGATCTATGCAGTTCGTGTCAAAATAAGCTGAAAATCATGGAAATGTTTAATTTCAGCTTTTAAAGCCTCCATCAACACTGATAATCAATGCTTTATCATATTTGAAAATCAAAATAATTATTCATATTTTGATCTGACTACACCACTCTTTCAAAAATGGATAACTCAAATAAACAAAATGAATCCACCGTCATCTCCACTAATAAACGGTTCTATCAAAATTCGTTTATCTTTCTCTCTTTTGCTTTAGTCGCTGTGATAATCGGCTTTTCACGATCTGTACTTTCGCAGTTCTCTTCCTTTACTTTTGTGTACCACCTCCACGGTGCCAGTACCACGACATGGATGGTCCTGCTCATCATCCAGCCGCTACTATACAAACTCAACAACCTTAAACTGCACCGGATCATCGGATGGTCAACACTTGTACTGGTACCGATCATCCTTATCGCCGGACTCATCATGATGAAGAATATGATCATCGGACAGGCGAATTATCCACCCAATACGGTCTATAAGCTGGCTTTTATCGATATCACCACGCTGGTCGCCTTTCTATCCTTTTACTACCTGGCGCTGATCAACCGTAAAAACATCAAGCTCCATGCCCGATACATGGTCTGCACCATCTTTGCACCACTAATTCCCGCTCTCACACGGGTGTTTTTTGTGTTCAATCTGGCTGATGGATTCAACCCTGCCCTCACCTATTCGTACCTGATCATAGAAGTGACAATTTTGATCCTGATCTTTTCTGAAAGGAAGGCCAAAGAGATAAAAGTGACTTACATGCCGGCACTGATATTCATGGTTGCCCAGCACCTTTTAATGTATAGTTCCAACGACTGGGGATGGTGGCAAAGTATCATGTACTGGTATGCCGGGGCATAAAAAAACCGGTAAATGCTTTACCGGTCTTCAACAAATCAAAATCAAATTAAAAACTTAATATTGCAGCGCCTTCTTTTACTGAATCGTGGATAAACCCTGATCCAATGATGATCACGTCATCGAGCAGGTCTGATGCCTCATAGCCGCGAACTTTAGCACACGGAGGACAAACCACGATCTTGCTGCCATTGGCAATGACATTTTTGATCATATCGATCATTAGCGGATCCAGCGGATTCAGATGAACCTTATCTGCGGCTCCTTTTCTTACCCAGTCAACGCCTGAACTGACAAGAAAGACAGATACATCGAGTCCGGAGTTTATTCCCCCGTTGGCAATACTCCATGCTACTGAAGAACGCTCGTCATCTAATCCCTGACTTATTACTACTACTAGTTTTCCTGGTGTGGTTTCCATGATTATAATTATTTGTGGTTATCTATTAATATTTAGTGTATGCGTGAATGGAGATGGCATGTTCGCGAAATGGATTTCCAACGGCATGCATAGCTATACTGTCATCGATATAAGCAATGGCGCCTGATCGATAGGTACTACGGGCCAGTAACTCAGGAGAATCGTCTGAAGTATATCGCAATTCCTCAAGGCTTCCATAAATTACTTTGAATACACAGCCGCCTTTAGGGTGTCCGTGGATTGAACTGATCTTACCGGGTGCCCAGTGAATCAACACGACTTTCATCAGCTCGTTTTCGATCAGCACATGTGAGTCTTCTTCGTTACTGATCATATTATTGATGCTTCTGACATCGAGGTAATTCAATGTTTTCAATGTAGGCACAAATCGCAATGCGGAATGGGTATCCTGACCAAGATCCAGTGAATTAAACAGTTCAGTACAGAAGTCTGAAAGTTCAGGTATCAGGCCCAACGCCATTTTCACACGGGCATCAGGAGTCATTTCGAAGTTTACATCAGACTGGGTATCAGTATCAAACTGGTTACGGTGTCTGTTTATACGATCATAATTTACATTTATAGATTTGAAGTGATATTTATGATCAGCAGATTGGTGGTTGGCTTGTGTTTTCATGATTGTTCCTTTTTCGTATTACAAAGGAGCAAACATTTACACTTTTAAACTTTGCTGAAAAGTTCGAAGAGTTGTCTTAAAAGTTCAATCTTTAAAAATCAGGCCTCAACCAGTGATTTTTTATATTCTGAAGGCGAATATCCGGTCATATTTTTGAAGGTTCTGCTGAAATGGGAAAGGTCTTCAAAGCCGGATTCAAAGGCTATCTGTGTGACATTCATCGTTGAGCCGGCAATCATATTAGCAGCATGCTTCAATCTTCTTTGGAGTATCCACTTACCGGGAGACTCATTAAATATCTTACTAAACTCCCGCTTGAAAGTAGAAAGGCTACAGTGACAGAGTTCGGCATAATCTTCCAGCTTGAGGTTAAAACAGAAGTTCTTTTCCATAATCTCTTTTATGGATGGACGGTCCTGATTGGCCAGGCAGTTGAAATAGGTGGTCAATTGCGAATCGGTATCCATCAGGTTGATCAGCAGCTCTTTCAGTTTCAAAACCATAATATGATCCGGAGGACGGTTTTCTCCCCTGAAATAGGTCAGCATCGAATGAAAGTATCCATCAAGGTAATCTGAGGATGGCACTTGCTTTCCGGTAAAGTCAACGGCTTCGTCCAGACAATTGAGCTGCATATTAGTCCGCGCTTCTTTATAGGTTTCGCAGATCAGGTCATCAGAAAGGAAGAACCCCAGCATACAATATTCATCATCAAAATATTGATTAATCACCTCGGCACCTTTTTTCAGATAAAGGGCTTCACCCTGGTTGATCGTCCATTCTCCATCAAGAGTCTTATATGTTTTCTTGCCGCTAAGCACATAAACTACAACATCATTTTTAGAAAAGATACCAATCTGGTCAGCATCAATCGGGCAGGTATATTCCAGGCAAACAGTGTCTTTATATTGAAACCTGTTGAAGTTGAGGTTATCTCTGACTATCTGATAGAAATTAAGCATGGTTTGACTCTTTAGCCTAATTTAATTATTTCCATATCAAATATGAATATTTAACACATTTATTAGGTAAAAGATGTATTTTTAATTATCAAAAAATCAACAAATGGAATTAGAACAGCTGAAATATCCTATCGGGAAATACTCAAAACCTGAATCAATCACTTCGTCTATTCTCAATAGCTGGATAGATGACATTGAATCATTTCCTGATCAGCTTCATAACCTGGTGGAAGACCTCACGGAAGAACAGTTAAACTGGAGATACAGACCCGGAGGCTGGACAATCAAGCAGGTTGTTCACCATTGCGCAGATAGTCATATCAATAGTATAATCAGATTTAAACTGGCGCTAACGGAAGACTCTCCGATAATAAGGCCTTACTTTGAAGACCTCTGGGCTGAAACTGCCGATGCCACCAGTGATAATATTTATTATTCATTAAAGATCCTGGATGGATTGCACAAGAAATGGGTGGTATTACTACGAAGTCTTTCCGAAGAGCAAATGGAAAGAGTTTACTTCCACCCTGAACACAACAAGCACTTTACAATCCGTGAAACTGTTGGCACATATTCATGGCATAGCAGGCACCATCTTGCACATATTCAACAAGCCATTGACCATAACGGAGAGTACGGTAATGTAATTTAACTTCAATCCCACACACGATGAAATACAGAGTAGAAAGAACCATTAACAAACCCATTGACGAGGTAGTATCAAAATTTAACAATGCTGATAATCTGAAGAAATGGATGGACGGCCTCCAAACCTATGAACACATCAGTGGTACACCCGGAGAAACCGGTGCGAAGGCAAAAATGTCTTTCAAAATGAAAAATCGTGAAATGGAAATGATCGAAACTATTATTAAAAATGATCTACCCTCAGTATTTTCGGCCTCGTATGAAGCAAATGGTGTTATGAACATCAACCATAATGGTTTTAAAAAGATCGATGACAACACTACTCTGTATTTTTCAGAACAGGAATTCCAGCTTAAGGGATTCATGAAGTTAATGGGGTGGTTTATGCCTGGCGCTTTCAAGAAACAAACTGCCGTTTATATGGACAGTTTTAAAAATTTTGTTGAATCTACTGACCCTGTAATATGAGCAATATGCTACCTCAAGAATATATAAACCTTCTGAATGAGATTGGTAATAATCAAAAATCCGTTTTTTATAGAATTGAGGACTGGAATTTCTGGCCACAAACAATAGCGGTTGATCAATCTAATAAGCTGATCAATGAAGACTTGCTAAATGAAAATGAGTTTGCCATCGCTGATAATTCCGATGGTCAGTATTTGTTTTATAAACTAGACCAGTCTGCTCCTCACCACATCTACTTGGCTGATGAAAGCTTCGGGAAGCCTTTCTTCGCTTATTCACTCGATGACATTCTCCATTATGACAAAACCGAAGAACTTATCGAAGCCACTACTACTGAAAATTATCAATCCATAGATATCAGTCCGATAAAAGATTACCCGGGATGTGTTTACTGGTATGCATTTAGTTTGATGACTTCACCTTATGATGAGGACTATTCCGAAGAGATCAATGAATACGCAGCAACATTATTAAGACAGGCTGCTGAGGCTGGTCATCCGGAGGCAGCGGCAGAACTGGCAGATTACTATTCATTCCAGGATGATATGGATATCGAGGAAGTGATCAAATGGAGGAAGAAATCTGTGGAGCTGGGCGATGAAGACGAAAAGTATGAACTGGCAGACTTCATTATTGACTATAAACCATCAGACCACCAGTTAGCTGTCAAAATGCTGGAGGAACTAACCGAGTTCGACCGCTTTGCTGACAGGGCATATTTGAAACTATCGAAGCTATACATCAACGATGAATATGGTATTGAAGACCATGATAAGGCTATTGAATATGTAAACAAGGCTGTTTCTCTTGGTAATTTTGTAGCCAAGGCTGACCTGGCATTTTACTATTTCAATGGACTTGGGGTAGAGATGGACAAGGAAAAGGCGCTTAAGTTACTTATTGAAGCCAATGATGAAGCCAGAAAGAAAATGGGCGAAGAACCTTGGAATGAAGTCATTGAGCAGATCAAGTCGGAGATTTAAATAGCATTACAAATGCCTACCTCACACATCCTCGTTGCAAACGAGGACGATAGACTGACGTTAACTTTAATCGCACTTGTTTAGCCAAGCATAACGAGGGTGTTGGAGAACTGCGTTTGTAACGCAGCATTAAGAAGCATTAAAAATGCTGACCTCACTCATCCTTGTTACAAACGAGGACGATAGACTCATGTCAACTTTAATCGCCCTTGTTTAGCGAAGCATAACGAGGGTGTAGGAGAACTGCGTTTATAACGCAGCTTTAAAAAGCATTAAAAATGCTGGCCTAACTCACCCTCGTTACAAACGAGGACGATAGACTCATGTCAACTTTAATCGCCCTTGTTTAGCGAAGCGTAACGAGGGTGTAGGAGAACTGCGTTTATAACGCAGATTCAAAGTAAAAAAATTGAAATCTATATTTTTTTCATGACTCCAGATGCGTTGTGCTAACATCAGGAATAGCATCCTAAAATAGATTTACAACTTCTACTTCAAATAAAAATCAAATTGAGCAGTTTCTTCAGGTTCCAAAGGAAGTTTGAGTAACTGATATGCACTTCTTTGAATCGAATTGGAAATAGCCGTCATCGGAGTGTCAGAGGGTTTATCCTCAAACGGATCTTGCAATTCAGTTCCAACGAATTCAATAGTAAGGAAAAGTCCTGAAATAATTGTCGAAAAGATCACTTCAAAAACATGTGAGGAATCTACAATTGCAAATGCCAGCAAGGATGCAAAAAGATAAATTGAAACACTAATCAAATGATCATATAATACTGGAAAATGGGTGTTTTTGATCCGTTCTGCTTTCGCCATTGAGTCTTCAAAAGATCTCAAACAGTCTTCCAATTGAATATGATGCAGATCTTCAATTTGATGATTTATAGTGAGAGCCCTTATATCCTGACTTTGCATCAATAATATGGTTTGGTTAGGATTTATGCTGTTTCTAATTTGTATAAACTCAGAATCTTCAAAATATCTTTCTATTCCATCCAGACTATCATTATCTCTTAATCTTCTGGAAAGGATATAATTCCATGCAACCTGCCTTTTAATTAGCTTTTCACATATCAATTTATCTTTATCAGAATTAGCCTTTATTAATGTCAATACCATACGAAACCAACTTCTGGAATTATTAACTATAGAGCCCCAGATTTTGCGTGCTTCCCACCAACGATCATAAGCTTGATTTGTTCTAAATGCCAGAACGAATGCAATAGCTGTCCCGAAAAATGCCGGGATACCTATCGGATGCTCAATTTTAGTATATCGATCAAGAATATCCCCAACAAAAGCTGTAATGATAATAACAACGACAACTAACAATAATTGCCATTTAATTGATTTCATGATGTATCGAATGGGTATTGTCTTTTTAAGAATCATACTCGTTACATTATATAGGTGCTAGTGAATTCTTCCCTGGTAATCAAATCCATATCTTTTAGTACTTGCTGAGTCTCTTTATTTAATTGATGACAAATGTAATTCATTGGAGTATCCGTAGGTTTATCCTCAAAGGGATCTTGTAATTCTGAAGATATCTGAAGAAAACCCAGGAATAAAACAGAAATCACAAATGAAACAGAAGCCTCAAAAAACACCACATTATCAGAAATGAAATAAGCGGAAATAATACAAAAGAAATAAATAGCAAAGTGAAGCAATATCTTAAACGAAACTGGAAAGACAGTATTCTTAATTCTTTCAGCCTTTCCCATCAAGTTTTCAAATTCTTTGATCATCTCCTCAAACTGGACATGAATAAATACATTGATAGACTTCTTATCAAATTCATCCATTAAGGACTTTCCCTGTAAAAATAAGATTCCTTGATTTAGATTATCCTGATCAGATAAAAATGCTATTTCTTCTGGAGAAAGCTCTGTATTCATGAGGTCATTTTGTCGATTTCTTAAACGATTCTTAAGAATTTCATTCCACAAAAGTTGCCTGTAGATCAAGATATGTGCCATGGAATTATCAACAGGAAAAACTGTGCTAATCACAAACCGATTCCAGTTTCTAGTATTTGAAGCAATCCCCTCCCAAATCATCTTTGCCTCCCACCAACGAGCATAGGCTTTATTGGTCTTAAAAGCCAGGGTAACGATAATAGCTGTACCAATAAACCCTGGAATAGCCAGGTTAAATTCCTGAAGTAAGTATAAATTATTATCGAAATAACCAATTAGTACTGAAACAATAAATAATATGATGATGTCATACTTAATTGCTTTTATTAGTGAGGCAAAAGGCTTACTATTTTTAAGATACATAAATCATAACATTATCATATAATTTATTCAAATATTATAATAAACACACGTACTATGATTATGTTTTAGATGAATAAGCTATGGTGTCACGTTTTCTTTAATCGCACTTGTTTAGCGAAGCGTAACGAGTGTGTAGGAGATCTGCGTTTATAACGCGGCATTAAAAATATTTGAAGTAACCGTTTATTTCTATGCTAAAACATCTTTAGTAGATAATTTGATACTAAAATAAAGTCATATAAAATGTCTGGAGATAGATATAAAATTAATGATCAAAACGGAATATATTTTTGCACTATAACTGTCGTAAAATGGATCGATATATTTACAAGAAAGGAATATAAAGACATTATAGTTGATTCATTTAATTATTGTATTCAAAATAAAGGTCTTGAGTTATACAGTTGGGTTATTATGTCCAATCATATCCATTTTGTTGGAACAGTTAATCCTCCACATCAATTTTCTCATTTCCTGAGAGACTTTAAAAAACATACTTCAAAAGCAATCATCAAAGAAATAAGCAGGATTAATGAAAGCAGAAAAGATTGGCTATTAGATAAGTTTAGTTTTGAAGCAAGAAGAACACAGCGAGCTAAAAAGTATAAATTATGGAAAGATTCTAATCATTGTATTGAAATAGATTCTCAAATTAATATCTGGCAAAAAGTTAATTACATCCATGATAATCCAGTTAAATCCGGCATTGTTGATAATCCTGAAGATTACACATATAGTAGTTCCAGAGACTATTCAAATGGAAAAGGTTTAATTGATGTGATAGTTTTATAAAATAGCATTACAAATGCCAACCTCACTCATCCTCGTTACAAACGAGGACGATAGACTCACGTTAACTTCAATCGCACTTGTTTAGCAAAGTATAACGAGTGTGTAGGAGAGCTGCGTTTGTACCGCGGCTTTAAAAAGCATTAAAAATGCTGACCTTACCAAACTAGAACGATAGACTCATGTCAACTTCAATCGCACTTGTTTAGC
This sequence comes from Marinigracilibium pacificum, assembly GCF_012926615.1. GTDB lineage: Bacteria > Bacteroidota > Bacteroidia > Cytophagales > Cyclobacteriaceae > Mangrovivirga > Mangrovivirga pacifica. The sequence goes on from NZ_JABBNU010000003.1 coordinate 253,588, forward strand.
GAAGCGTAACGAGGGTGTAGGAGAACTGCGTTTGTACCGCGGCATTAAAAATTTACGCTGTTCGATATTTACAATGTCTAACTCCTATGATAGGATCTTTAATCCGAGTTTATGGATTAAAAATCCATTGATATGGCTTCAGGATTACAAATCCTGAAGAGCAGAAATCAAACATTAGTCTGAGGTTGAGGTTGAAAGTGTGTGGAATAAAAAAAGAGGTCGAATTCCGCTCTCGCTTCTTTCGTCCTCTTTTCTTATTTAGAGCCCCCAGTCGGATTACTCATACCCAAAGGCATGCCGCACAGCCCCTCGTGAATCTCGCACCTCGATTTCAAACCAACATCGTTTGTTCTCATCCCAAAATGGTGCATAAAAAAAAGACCCACATCTTAAAGATATGGGTCTTAATATTCTTTGAGCCCCCAGTCGGATTCGAACCAACGACCTACTGATTACAAGTCAGTTGCTCTGGCCAGCTGAGCTATGGGGGCGTTCCTTGTTGCTCAATTGCGATGCAAATATATGTAAGCTTACCTTAACTGACCAACCTTTTTTTTAAAAAAATCTTCTTTTTTTTCGTATTATTCAGGATTCGCCTCATTTTCAAGATCTTGCAAAACTCGAAGTTGTTCTTTTAATTCAACGATCTTATCCTCTGCTAATACAATCTTCTCTTCAAAGTCTTTTAAAAGCTTATCCGCAGTTTTTGAAGAAGCAAAAAATGACATGTTATTTTTCCAAGTTACAATATCATCCTGAAGTTTGCTGATCTGTCTTCTGATAGCTCCTTCTTTACGAACCATCTTTCTTTCAGCTTTGTCACCTTTCATATTGCCAAACCTTGCCATCATCTTAACTCTGGCACCTTCTTCAGAATCAATTTCTGTACTCTCATCAAGAAACTGATCAACAGCATGTATGAATTTATCTAATGTGGCTTTAATATCTTTCTTAGGTACAAATCCGATTTCAAAGAAATCATCCATTTTGTCTTCTAGCTTTTCAAGATCATTCAAGTCACCCTCTCTCATTTTATGAATCTCAGAGATAACTGCTTCCTTAGCAGCAAGATTCTTTTCATAATCCTGATCAAACTGCTTATTCTGATCTCTTCTATTTTGGAAGAATTTATCACATGCCGTTTTGAACTTCTTGAATACTTCCTCTCTAACTTTTTGAGGTACAGGACCAATCTTTTTCCACTCAGTTTGAAGTTTCTTCATTTCAGAAGCTGTTTGCTGCCAGTCAGTACTATTCATTAGTTCTTCTGCCTTTGCAACTAACTCTTCCTTAAGCTTAAGATTTTCTTTTCTTTCTTTCTCAAGCTCTTTAAAGAATTTCCCTTTGTTATTAAAGAATGATTTGAAGCTTCCCCAAAAATCCTTATTAACCTCTTTTGCCTTGTTTCTAGGCATGCCACCTATTGTATCCCACTCCTTCTGAATCTGAAGAATTTCTTTAGTCTTGGCATTCCACTCATTGATTCTGTCAGTATTAAAATCAGCAAATGGCTTTACCTTATCTACTAAAGCAAGTTTCCTATCAAGATTTTCTCCCAGATCCTTTTTAAGATTTTCTACATACTCTTTACGACGCATGTATACCTTATCAGATGCAGCTTTAAACCTGGTCCATAAATCTTCTTGTACTTCTTTCGGTACCGGACCAACATGCTTATATTCTTCATGAAGCTCATTCAAATCAGCAATTGCATCTTTAAGAATCTCTACATTCTCAAGAGCTTCTGCTCGCTTGATAAGATCTTCCTTCAGAGTTTGATTTTTCTTTCTATCAAGCTCTTTTAATTCAAAATAGATACTTCGATTATCATAAAAACGATCAATCAAAGCATTATAATTAGCCCAAAGTGACTTTGCAGAACCACCAGGAACAGGACCTACATCCTTCCACTCCTGTTGAATCTCTTTAAGCTTATTTATACTTACATTAGTCTCTTCACCATCAACGATCTCTCTGAGTCTTTCAAGAATCTCATTTTTCTTATCAAGATTCTTTTGCTTAGTCTCTTTTTGAGATCTGTAAAATTTCGACCTTTGGTCTTTTAGCAACTGAACGGTTGCGTCAAACTCCTCAGTCGTTTTATCAAATTTATAGTCAAAGCCATCTTCCTCTCCACCATCTTCGATAAACTTATCGAGTGCTTCTTGTCTTTCCTTATCCTTAAACTCTTCATATATCGGAACTACCTCTTTTAGGATGCGACCTATCTTTGCCATATTATCAACAGAAGTTAGGTCCTTAACTACCTTTAATAATTCCTCACGGGAAAAATTATGATAGTCAACATGATCATCATCCTCATCGTGATCATCATGATCATGGTCATGGTCATCATCGTCATGATCATCATCATGATCATCGACAGTAGCATTTGCTTCGACTTTATTTTCTGAAGTTTCAGAAACAGGCTCTTTTTCAGAATCAGCTTCTGAAGTCACCTTTTCTTCTTTTTCCTCTCCAGAGTTATTTTCTAACGGACTCTCCTGAGTCTCATTCACAGGATTCTTTTCAATGTTAGAATCCTCACCAGCAAGCTCATTTTTTTCTTTATCTGACATGATTGTGTTATTATTCTATAAATACATGTAGCCCAAAATTATACAATCCAGACTAATTTAATCTTGGGTCGAGCGGATAATTTGCAAACATCTTAAATTCTCCACCCATCTTTCTCAAAATATCCCCCCATATCTCTTCAGAACCGTGAACAAAGATTGTATCCAGATCTGTTTTCTCAGATACTATCCATGAGGTTTCTTCTAGCTCTTTTTGTAATTGTCCCGCAGTCCAACCTGAATAGCCGATAAAAAATTTAAAATCTTCATCTAAATAAATACCTGACCTTAATAAATTAACGACCTGCTCAAAATTACCACCCCAATAAACTCCATTTCCCAGGGGTACAGCCTCGTCTATAAGATCCGGTCTTCTATGTATAAAATGTAGAGTGTCCTGCTGCACAGGCCCTCCAACATACAATGGTATGTCTAATGCTGGTTTTTCATCCAAAACTTCACTCAAGGTTAGTATTGAAGGTTTATTCAACACAAACCCGAAAGAACCATCCTCATTATTTTCACATAATAAAACTACAGATCTTTCAAAATTCGGATCTGGTAAAAATGGTTCTGAGATCAAACATGATCCCTTAGCTGGATTAAGTATACCTGGTTTTGGGAAGAATTCCATAATTATCCTTTCATCACTTTTCTAACTATTTGATCGATTTTGCTATATGTTTAATTTAATCAAAAATTTTAGATATAATCAATAATATACTAATGTAAAGCTGCCTTAATAGGTAATTCTTTTAATATTTCACCTTCAATATTGTTCAACTCCTCTAATCGATTATACACTTCATCCTCAGGAAAATATAACAACGCCATCTTTACAAATATATTTCCGTGCTTTGCTTCAGATGCCCATAATCGATGATAAAAACTTTTCAGTTCGCCTTCAGGCAATGCTTCATAGATTAACCTGAATCGCTCTGCTCCGCGACATTCAATTATAGAACCCAGCAATAACCTGTCTCTGAATCGCTCTACCCTTCCACTGTGGCATTTATCAACTAATTGCTTAACGTATATATCCTGAGATATTTCATGAGGAAGTTGGATATTCCTTTCCTCCATGATCTTATACACATCCTGAAAGTGCTCCAACTCTTCTATGGCCGTATCTATCAGTTCAGGTATTATTTCAACACGATTCGGATACTTAGCTACCAGACTCATTGCCATTGCTGATGCTTTACGCTCACAATTGGCATGATCTTGTAAGAAAGAATCAAAATCATTCATCACCGCATCAACCCATTCCTGACTACTAGGCACAAAAACTTCCAGACTTAATTTCATATTAAATCGAATTATTTTAAAATTAATATTCCTAAAACAAAACAGTTCTGATCAAAGTACCAAAGAAATCTATACAATATATTAGTTAATTAATAGTCTATTGGTCATTTTTACCCTGTCTAATAAACAATCTTTCTTTATCATGGATATAGCAGATATCAGAAAAGAATATTCCCAACATTCTCTGGACATTAGTGATGTAGATAATGATCCGATAATCCAGTTTGAAAAATGGTTTCAAGAAGCTATTAAGGCTGATGTGATGGAACCTAATGCAATGTCAATATCCACTGTCACAGCAGACAACAGGCCTACAAACCGGATTGTCCTATTAAAAGGGATTTCAGATGGAGGGTTTGAATTTTTCACAAATTACCAAAGTCGTAAAGGGATAGAAATTGAAAAAAACCCATGGGTTGCACTTACATTTTTTTGGGGAGAACTTGAAAGACAAGTTAGAATTGAAGGAATTGCAGAAAGGCTAACCGAAGAAGAATCTGAAAATTATTTCAATAGCAGACCAGAAGGAAGCAGAATCGGTGCTTGGGTATCTCCGCAGTCTCAACCAATTGCCAGTCGGGATATTCTAGATCAGCGGGTAGAAGAAATATCAAATAGATTTAAAGGAAAAAAGGTTACAAAACCGAAGCAGTGGGGTGGTTACAGGGTAAGACCGGTAATGCTTGAATTTTGGCAAGGCAGACCTAACAGACTTCATGATAGAATAACGTATAACCTGCAAAAAGATCATATCTGGACTAAAACAAGATTAGCTCCTTAATGCTGGAAAACAAAACCTATAAAACATATTTAGAAAGGTATGCTCTCAATGATTATCAAATCAACTCTGATGTTGATGAAAAAACTGATGCCATTGTGGTCATACCTTCTTTCTATGAGAAAGGATTATTCGAGAGTCTGAATAGCCTGGCTTCAAACAGCACAAATTATAAAGTTGCAGTATTTATTGTCATCAATGAATCTGTTGATGAGGATGAAAACATAAGGCAATTTCATAAATCACAGCATGATAAATTAAAAGATTGGTGTAAATCTGAAAGCCAATCAAACATCTCATTTTATCCGGGTAATATTTGTCGCTTTAATAAAAAAAAGGCCGGAGTTGGTATTGCAAGGAAAGCCGGAATGGACGAGGCATTCAGGCAGCTAAATAAATTTGACAAGCTAAATGCTCCGATCATATGCTATGATGCGGATTCAACCTGTAAAATAGACTTTCTTGAAAAAACAATATCACATTTTCAATCTAACAAAAAGTGCACTGGTGTATCTATTGCTTTTGAGCATCCCATAGACTCAAATGACCCAAAGTATCGTGGGATTTTACAATATGAAAGCCATCTTCATTATTACGTATTTGCATTACGATATGCCGGATTTCCCTATGCTTTTCATACTGTAGGGAGTAGTATGGCCTGCAGGGCAGATATTTATGCTACTGTTGGCGGCATGAATACCAGAAAAGCCGGTGAGGATTTTTATTTTCTCCATAGAGTTATTCCTACCGGTGATTTTGGGCAAGTCCATGACACCAGAATATATCCCTCTCCAAGAATATCTGAAAGAGTACCCTTTGGAACCGGTCGTGCAATGAAGGACTTCACAAATGGTAAAGAAATTGAAACTTATTCTCCTGAAATATTCTTTTTACTCAAACCTATTTTTGAAATTCTAAATTCGGGCCAGGAGTTCAGCCAGTTTCACAAACGTCATTTACTCGAAATACTTAATCCTACTTTAGGAATTTACATGGAAGAAAAAGGGATATTCTCAAATCTTCAGAGAGCTTCTGAAGAGGCAAATGAACCTGGCACAAGATTCAAGAAGTATTATGAAGCCTATAATGGATTGGAAGTACTAAAAACTGTTCACTATTTAACTAGTGAGCTTCACGAAAAAGTGCCTATTGAAAGTGCATCAAGATTTATGTTTGAAAAGTATTTCCACATAAGTAACCCACCAACACAGCTAGAAGACATTTTATTTTTATGGAGAAAACTCATGTACGAAAAAGAATATGTGTCCCCTGCTAAACAACATTCATAATATCCTTTGCAAAATCAAGGGCTCTAAGCTCTGACCAGGTATAAATTTGTTTATGCAGCAAAAACCCGACATGTCCTCCTGTTTCTGGCGTTTCCAAATATAGATGTTCATGATTTTTTGCAACTTCAAATGGATAGCACGATTGAGAAAGAATCGGATCGTTTATTGCGTTCACCAATAATGAAGGGACTTTTATTCCTGAAAGAAAATTCCCACAGGAAGCATTAAAATAAAACTCATCCACAGAATCGAATCCACTGATCTTAGTAGTGAAATTCGCATCAAAATCCTGAAAATTCTGAACCTCTTCTAACTTTTCAATATCCAGAATACCTGAAAACTGATCTCTCTTCTGGACAATCTTATTTTTAAGTTTATTCAAGAAGCGCTTCCTGTAAAAACCATTGCCATATTTATTTAATTCGAGACTACTCCCTCTTAAATCAGTTGGCACACTAAAAGCCATCACTCCTTTCAAATGTTCATCTTTATCAATACGCTCTTCCCCTGCATATTTTAAGCTCATTGCACCACCCATGCTCAATCCGGCCAAAAACACATTAGAATAACCATGTATTTGTTGCAAATCTTTAATTACTGCATGAAGATCATCAGTATCACCGTGATGATAAAGCCTTGGCAGCCTATTCATCTCACCGCTACAACTTCTGCAATTCCAGGCACAAATATCAAACCCATTTTCATAAAACAATTTAGCCATCCCTCTGACATACGGCCTTTCCGAGCTACCCTCAAGTCCATGCGAAATAATCAGGACTTTATCATTATTCTTTCTGTGAACAAGCTGATCGATATCAAGAAAGTCACCATCAGGGAGTTCCAATCTTCTTCTTTTATATTCTACACCTTCTACCTTTCGTAAAGCACTTGGCACAATTGTTTCCAAATGCGCATTGAACAGATAGAATGGTTTCTTATAATTTGATTTAACTAAAGGCATATTATTTGTGGTGATTTATTAAAGTTCAAAATATTGAAATCAATGTTGTGTCACACTTGTTCTTGAATATTTCAAATTTGATTCGGTTAATGATCTCAATTTATTCATATTTGCGGCTATGAAGAACATACTTTTTAGACTTTTTTTTATAATAGTCTTCGGCAATGTTATCAATATCTCTGCCCAATCAATAAAACTTGTTAATAAAGACACCGGGTTACCTGTCTCTTCTGCAAGTATTACATCTTCTGAGGGGAATATTCAAGTGATAACCGATGAAAATGGCATTGCCAAAATCGATGATTTTATAAATAGCTCTATATTAAACATCAATCATTCTTCATATTACCCACTAGCCATACCTAAAGATAATTTAACTGAAAAAAACAACATCATTTACCTTGAGGAAAGGATAATAAAAATGGATGAAATGGTTGTTTCTGCAAATAAATGGGAACAACCAAAATCTGAGATCGCCAGACAAATGGCATATTTGGATGCTAAAGACATTGTTGATCTTCAGCCACAAACCAGTGCTGATTTATTGAGTTCAACAGGTCAAGTCTTTATTCAGAAAAGTCAAATGGGTGGTGGCAGCCCAATGATCAGAGGCTTTGCTGCCAATTCAGTTCTTCTGGTAATCGATGGAGTTAGAATGAATAATGCTATTTATCGAAGTGGTAACCTTCAAAATATTTTAAACATTGATCCGTTAAGTCTCCAAAGTGCGGAAGTCATTTTCGGCCCCGGGTCGGTAATATATGGCTCAGATGCATTAGGTGGTGTTATGGATTTTCATACGATCACTCCAGATCTTAGCTTATCCAAACCTTCAATTTCAGGCAATGCAATGACTAGATATAGCTCTGCTAACCATGAAAAAACTGGTCATTTATCACTTAACATTGGAGGTAAAAAATTGGCTTCATTTACCTCAATTTCCTATTCTGATTTTGATGATTTAAGAACTGGAAAAAACTACCCTTCAGGCTATAAGGATTTCTTTGAAAGAAAATGGTATGTAAAACCATCTGGCGATGCAAATGATGAAATAATTATTAATACTGACCCTGAAATCCAGAAACCATCAGGATACAATCAGTTTGGAGTAATTCAAAAAATAAAATACTCACCAAGCAATAAATTTAATGTCGGCTATAATTTTTACTATAATAAAACTGGTAATGTACCAAGATATGACCGTTTAATACTTGAAGAAAATGGAACACCTGAAAACGCTGAATGGTATTATGGCCCTCAAAATTGGATGATGAATAGTTTAAATTTGACATTCAAAAACAGCAACCTACTATTCGACCAATCAAAAGTCACAATTGCAATTCAAAATTATGAAGAAAGTAGAAATGACAGAAAATTCAGAGATGAGAGTTTAAGAACACGAACTGAAAACGTTGATGTTTATTCATTGAATCTGGATAATGAGAAAGTAATCAATAAAATCAATCTTTTCTATGGAATAGAATTCCTGCATAATGATGTGGCAAGCAAGGCTGTAAGGAAAAACATTATAACTGGCGTCACCGAACCGAATTCAACCCGATATCCGGCAAATGGATCAAGTTATATGTCAGCAGCAGCTTATGCATTATCTAAATATATAATTAGTGATAAGTTGATTCTGAATACCGGTATAAGGTATACTTATGTGGAATCAAATGTTGATTTTGGTGAAATCGGTCTTCCTATGGAAGGTTTTACCAATAAAAACGGAGCACTTACAGGTTCTGCAAGCTTAATATTTCAACCTGACGAAATTAATAATCTTAGTCTGTCATATGGATCTGGATTCAGAGCACCAAACATTGACGACGCTGCCAAAGTCTTCGATTCAGAACCAGGAAATGTTGTAGTACCTAATCCCGATCTTGAACCTGAATTTAATCATAGCATCGAAATTGGATATAAAGCTTATAAAGAAGATATTTTCACTTTGGAAGCAATTGGTTTTTATAGTTATCTCACCAATGCAATGGAAAGAAGAGACTATATCTATAATGGTGAGTCGAGTATCGATTATGATGGTACAATAAGCAATGTACAAGCAGAAGTTAATATAGGAAGTGCGAAGATTTATGGTTTTTCATTTAATGGATCTCTTTCTATTTCAAAAAATATTTTCTTTAGTAGTACAATAACTGTATCTGATGGAGAAACATCAGATGGAGAGTCCGTAAGGCATGTTGTTCCACTATTTGGAAGATCTACCATTAAATATGTTAGATCAAAATGGGACATCTTTTTAAACATTCAATATCAAGGAGGGATTGAGTTCGATAAACTTTCACCTTCAGAACAAAACAAGACTCATCTTTATACAGAAGATGGCGCTATTGGCTGGACCACCTTTAATTTAGGAGGATCAGTTCAGCTATCAAAGTCTTTTATTATAAACGCTGGAATTGACAACATTACTGATTTGCATTACAGGCCATATTCATCTGGCATAAGTGCACCAGGGAGAAACCTATTTATTAGTGCCAGATATTTATTTTAACTTAAAAGGGACTGAAAAACAGTCCCTTTTACATTCTAAAAAAAATTAACAAATCACCTATTTAATTCTCTAATTACTAGTTGTTATTTGCTCCTGCATCAATCCAGCAAACAATATCATCACGCTGTTGCTGAGTAAGATCATAACCAGAATTTTGCGGTGGCATTACTCCAGTACTAACACGTTGTCTGATGTTGTTTGAATTAGCACTTATATCGTCATAATTAGCGAATACTGTCCGGCCCGTTCCTTCAACATGACATCCAGACACAGCACAATTATTCTGAATTAGTGGTTCTACATCAGTAGCAAAAGATATTGAAGCATCAATCACAAAATTAACTGTCGCTGTACATCCACTGGCGTCAGTAATACTTATTGCATATTCACCAGGCGCTAGTCCATCAAATGTGCCATCAGAACTTGAATTTCCATCTAGAAGGTAGTCATAAGGTGGAGTACCACCATCAGCTGAAACCATTACAGCACCATTATCTACATTACAATCAGAAGCTACTGCTTCATCAAGGGAAGCAGTTAGACCACTTTCAGATTGAATATTTACGTTTGTCGTTGTTTCACATCCATCCTCTGCCTTAAAAACCACTTCATAAATACCTGTAGATAATCCAGTAATAGTCGTTGATACTGTTACACTCTGTCCTCCTACGGTGATTGAAGAAATTGATTTTGATGGAGTAGTACTCCATTCAAAAGAACCATCCTCAGAATCACATGTTGCCGGTGTTACATTAGAAATAGTAACTGTAAACTCCTCCTCACAAGAACTCCCCGGAGCAGGATTTTTCTCTGATTTACAACCAACTATGATTGCAATCATTAATAATATTTTACCAAGATTTTTCATTTTTATCTTTCTTTAATTGAAATGCTCTAGTTATGTTAAAACCAAAATGAATATCTCCTGAAAAGAAATCATTAACAGTTCCAGGAATGATACTGTTTTCAACCATTCCAAGATTATTGGTGAAGATTAATTGAAATACGTGCCCCCCGGTTTCAATTTCCCAACCAATTCCAAACGCATCATTATTACTTTCAGGAAAAGCGTCTCTATTTAATCGTCCAAAATATTCAGCTGTAATAGCCATTCTTTTTGTAATCTTTAATCTTGTTGCAAGATTTAAAGCGAATGCCTCATTTTCTTCAAAATATTCGACAACATTTCGATGCAACCAATATGGTGCTACCTGGAAAGAAAATGAAGGAGAGAACTTTCTTGCAATAAGTAAACCAGTCGCATAACTCATTCTATCTACAGCTGCAGGTTGTTCATCTCTTACATTGATATCCAAAGCTGCACTAGATAGTATAGTCGCACTAATAGGCATTCCATTATCCTGTTGTTTTAACAGTGCATACTTCAAATAACCATCAAAGTATTTTGGTCCACTGCTCCTACCTATACCGATAGACAGGTTATCGGTTATTGCATAGTCAAGAGCAATACGAATAACCGCCTGATCAAGTCCGAAAAACTCTTCGATACCTGAATTTAGCTTACCGAAGCGGTGCATAATTACAAAGTCAAGAGTACCAGCCCCTCTGGTTTCTATAGTATGCCCATTAATTAACCTGGTTCCTTTAAAAGTTCCTTCAACCTCATAAGATTCATCATCATTTGATAACTCACTTAATAAATCATCATCCTGTCCAACTACGTTAATAGAAAAGGTGAAAGAAATCAGGATAAGCAAAAAAGTAATTTTACATTTCATCATATTCAAAATTCAGATTAACCTTAATTTTATCAGCTATATTATAAAAAACCACCTTAGGCTTTTCGATATCAAAATCATCCAAAGGAACATAAAACTCTGTCTCTAAAGTGATCTTGCCACCTTCAATTTTCATAACGCCTTCTGCCTTCCATGTTTTTTTAATTCCATGAATGGTGATATCACCTTCAGCTTCGACATTCTGTTTTCCGGATTTACCTTTGTCAAACCCTTTTATAGAGCCGGTAAATGTGGCCTTTGGAAACTTTTCAGATTCCATGTAATTTTCATTAAAATGCTCCTGCATTAAGTCTTTTTCAAAGTCAAAACTCTTAATTGGAACTTCAAAAGCTATTCTGTTAGAACTTAGGTCAATTATACTTTGTCCTTTATTCGAATGAGCTTCAATATCTTCGAGTGGTGCTTTAGAATAAAAATGGACATCCCCATTTCTTTCAACATATTTTTGGGCATTAATGTATAATGGGATCCCAATCATTAAAAAGATCAAGTAATACGCTTTCATTGTGGTAATAATTTAGTTTTAATTAGTCGGCAAGTATTTATTTATAAAAAATTCGTTTAAACAAAAACTCTAATAAAAGACAATACAATTACATTACCATGATATTTTATCGAAAAATACCATGATTACCTATCGGCATAAACAAATCAAAATTTTATGCTAAGGAAATCAAATTCCGGGGATGGTTATCCCCAGAATTAAAATATATTATTGTGCGCTACCTCCTATATTTGTTTGAGTTACTACTGTTTCTAATGCATTTGGAGCCAAGTGTACATTAATATAACCTTCATAAGTTGTTGTTAAGGTTTCATAAGTAATATTCTCCTGAGCATTAGTTTCCCTTATAGTAGTTCGACTGTTTCCTGAAGTACCATCCACTTCATTAAGATTAATAGCTATCCCTCCAGGGTTAGAAATTGATCCGGAATGAATGTGAGCGGGGTGTATACCCTGATCAGGAGTACCAGTTAACTGAATTTCTAAAAGAGTATAGCCATTTAATCTTTGCTTAAATGTAGCGGTGCCTTCAATCCCTGAATTATCTACAGCAACAAAATTATATGTTGTAGACTCCCCGGAAAGTGCATTACCACCTATATCGGTTCTTGCAGCAACGGTTTCATCAGGTAAATAAACCCTCAAATTGGCATTATATGACGATGTCAGAACAGCATAAGTTACATCACCAGAATTATCTTCTCTTATTGTATTAAGTCCTTTGCCACTTGAGCCATTTATAGAGTTCAGTTCAATTAATTTCGAGCCAGATTCTATTGATGAATTACTCCATATTTCAACCGGATATATTGTTCCCTGTGTTGTATTTACAAGATCAATCATAACTAGAGAATGACCACCTTCTCGCTTGTATATTTCAACAACTCCAGTAACTCCACTATCATTTCTTTCTTCCAAAGTATATTGAGTGACTTCACCTGTAAGAGCATTAGATCCAATATCTCCTTGAGCGACTATTGTACCAATATCATCAACACTCAAATGAATATTTACATAACCATCAAAACTGGAAAGATTATCGAAATTCCTATCTTGAATTAATGTTGCTGAAAAGTCAGTATCTCCATTTAGTTCATTTAGAGTGATTGCTACATCCCCGGTTTCAGCAGCTGAATTATCATGAATATGCATCGGGTGCATCATACCTGCAACTCCAACACTAGCAGAAACTGCTACCCAAACATCACCTCCTACTTTTTCTACAAAGAATATTCCTCCATCAATCTGTGTAAGTGAATTAGGAACAAATAATGGATAATCTTCTATATTACCGGTTAGCTCATTAGGACCTATATCAGCCGTTGCTGCTACAGTAAGATCACTTTCACTAACATGTAATGCAACATACCCGTCATAGGCTAAAAGATCATCGTAGGTAACATCATTACCGGCATTATCTTCAGAAATTTCAGTTGTACTTGCACCATTTATCACATTATTTAGGTCAATTACAACCTGACCCGGCTCAAAGGTACTCCCCATGTGGATATGTCCTGGATGAGGGCCAGTATCATTATTGAGGTCTATAATTACTCTTGTAGAATTATCATCTAACTCTACAAATTTCACTGTACCAAAAGCCTCAAATGAGGTATTGTACAATGTGTAAACTTTTTCTTCTCCGGTTGGCTGTGGACCTACCGGATCTTCGTCATCGTCGTCGCATGAAATAGCAATTCCAGCTATCAAAACAATCATTAATATATAATGAAGTCTGGAAATTAATTTGTTAAATAACATAATTGGTTTTTGTTAATAGTTTTTAGAAGTTAGTTAAACTTAAGCGCTACCTTCAGACCGTTGCTAATTAGTCTGACTTGCCCGTTTCCAACACCCTTAAGTGGTAAATTAAAATAAGGGATAGCAGAAACAGACCACCTTTTACTTAAACTTCGTTCCAGGCCGACTTCCAAATTCAGAACACCAAACCAATGGTAATTCTCATTTTCGCCGTACCAGCCAGTTGGGTTTTCATATTGATTATAATTATAGTAGTATTCGTATTCTTCTTCCAGCATTAACCAACTAGAAATACCGGTTGTAACGAACCACTTTGTCTTTCCTTTATTGTCAAAATAATATCTAACGTTTAAGGGTATATCCAACACTTCACAAGTACCATACGTCTTATCAGGATCCTTATAATAGCCCCCAGTTGTATAATTACCTGATCCAGCCCAATAATACTTGGTACTAATATTTGCACCAGTTTCTATCGACCATTTATTAGTTACATTAAGAAAAATGGAGAAACCCATTCTATCCGAAAACTTATCAAACCCCTTAAAATTTACAGTAGACATATCAGCAGCATAATATGCAGCAACTGATATGGCAGGATGAACAACCTGTTTTTCTTCATTAACTTTAATGGTTGAAGCGGTTTTACCAACAAGAATCATTTGAGGATTCTCATGTATTTTCCCTGTATAATGAATTGGTTTTAACCTGGTATAAACAAAGCCCGAAGAGGCTTCATGAATGTTCACACTATTCCCACTAACAACCTTTGAATCACCAATATCACCATGATATTCCCCTTCGGACCTATTGTGATCATCACTGTTAGAAATTATAATTCCCTCTTTTGATTGATCATGATAATAACCTGATTTTCCTTGATTTTGTTTCTCAATATTTGAGATTGAATTTGAATTAGCAGATTTATCATTAGAATTTGAAACTGCACTTTCTTTATCTCCAATATTTATCTCTGAACCTTTCATTTCTTTCTGGCTCAATGAAAATGATGCTTGCACTGAATCAATAATATTATTATCACTATTATTAATCCCATTAACTAATGCTTCATCAGAAACTTTTCCATCAGCCGATATCTTAGATGCAGATGGTTCATAATTATTTATAATATTTAACTCCCTAAAACCTATATACATCAATAAAAGCACGATTACTCCTGAAAGGAATAACGAAATCGTCTTCCATTTATTCACTCTTTGCTCCGGAGATTGCTCGATTTTTTCGACCATCTTTTCCCAATCTGATTCTCTAAAATCAGTTGGCTCATAAGAAAGCCCTTTCTTAAATATATCTTCCAGATTATCCTTGTCTCTCATAATTTTCATTTAATAATCTATGGATAGCCTGTTGCAAATATTTCTTAGCCTTAAATAAATTAGACTTTGATGTACCTTCTGATATTTCTAGTATTTCAGCAATATCAGCATGTTTATAACCTTCAATTACATACAAATTAAAAACTGTTCGATACGCTGGAGGTAACTCTCTAACCAACGAAAGCATCTCCTGATAATTTATACCAGAAACAATTTCTTCTTTATTACCTATATCTAAAGCTTCATCTAAATCTTGATGATTAGCATATTTACTATACTTTTGAATATGATTTATTGCAGTATTTACTACTATTCTTCTAAACCATGGCTTAAAAGGTTTGGTAGTATCAAATGAATCCAGATTTTGAAAAACCTTTAAAAAAGAATCATTCAATACCTCTATAGCCTCATCTCGATTATTTACATATCGTAAACAAATACTCAAACCATATCCATGAAACATCTGGTAAAGATGTTTCTGACTGTCCTTCTTCCATTTTTTACATCCACGAAGAATATTTTGGAATATGATATCTGGTGTATTATCCAATGATTCTGGTTTTTTTAACTATACAGGGAATAGTTATAAATGGTTGCCTCCTTAAATTTAATTATTTATATCTAATCTTCGGAAAGTTAAAACAGTATTAATTAAATCAATAAAAAAGTCCATGACTGGCGCCATGGACAAGGATAGATAATATACTATGTAATCAATTATTAAAAGAATATTTTTATTTGCTTTTTATTGTCTGATTCAATTGGCATATCATTTTTTTCAACTGGCTGTATCGACAGGATTTCTTTAGCCTGTTGAGTTTTATCTTCTAAATAGCCAGCAAACTCCTTCTTTTCTACCTCATCGGGAGTTAAAAATAAAGCCAGAAAGGAAAATAATAATTTTGCCATAGGTTTAGTTTTGACATTAATAAAGAAAATATTAGGCCAAACAAACTAAACATCTAATAATCAGCAACTTAAATAAAATTACGAATTAGATAAAATTAAAAAAGTGTATCATTTTGATACACTTTAAATATTTTTTCGGACAGTTTTATCCTAAACCTTACTCATACCTAAGGGCTACAATTGGATCAAGTTTGGACGCCTTGTTCGCAGGAATAAACCCAGCAATAAGTCCGACACCAACACAAACAACAAAGCCCAATATAATCCAGGGAATTGGCAATATAACCCCGCCTTCACCAATCAATGAGCCTACAATATTTCCAATCAACGCTCCTGCAACTATACCACCAATACCTCCTATTACACAAATCAAAATTGCTTCGATTAAAAATTGAGAACGTATTGTACTAGGCTTCGCACCAAGAGCTTTTCTTAGACCAATCTCTCTTGTTCTTTCAGTTACTGACACCAACATTATATTCATTAAGGCTATTACTGCTCCTAATAAGGTAACACCTCCTAAAGTAAATCCACCAATACGCATATATGAAGCTATGTTTTCTAATTCCTCAGCAACAGTTTCATTTCTCTCAACTGTAAATGAATCCTCAGTACCAATTGGATCTTGTCTTATTAACCTCATAACATGGCGAGCATTTGCCATAATATTTTCCGTATCAATCGGGTCACTTACATTAATGGTGATATCATACTCGGGACTTTGAGTTATTAGTCTTCTAGCAGTCTCGATTGGTATTAATATCCTTCTATCCTGGCTATTATTTCCTCCAAGTCCTCCTTGTTCTTCAGTTGTTCCAATAACTTTAAATCTTTTACCCAATAAGAAAATATACTCACCTATTGGGTCCTCATATTCTTCAAATAAAGACTCTTTTATAGCATACCCGATTATAGCTGTACTTGTACCGTTTTCTATGTCAAATTCAGTGAAATTCCTGCCTTTCTCAAGATTTAAACCTCTTAAGCTTAAATAATTATTATCACCTCCAGTTACTCTAGTATTCGGATTAGTTTTTTTTGACCCTCTTTTAACTTCTGCTGTCCATGATGCAACAACAGATAAGCCAACAGTCTCTGTCTCTTCAAACCTGTTTTGGAAATCTGATACTTCAGCATAGGTTAATTTAGGATATACCTTTTCTTCTTTACCTGCAGAACTTCTGCCATAATTCCTTTTTGAGGTAATCTCAATCGTATTAGCGCCCAAACTGCTAAAAGAATTTGAAATACTAGATTTCATAGCTTCGATAGCTGTCAATACACCCACAAGAAGCATTATCCCAACGGTAATAATTGCTGCAGTTATAATTGACCTGAGCAAATTTGATTTGATTGAATCAAGACTTACAGAAATATTTTCACGAATATCCATAGTTCGCATTTGATTTATTAAATTAAATATAAGTAAAGAGGTTTTTGTAACTTAACTTTATTACGAATACGGAAGAATGATTATACAAACGGTAGCATTCTATTTGTTAAATTGAATAAAGAATGAAACGGTAGTCTTATTCCAACCGTCTTAATAATAAAATGATATTAATGCAGCGTATTTTCTTAATCATATTTTTAATGTCTATCGGGCTAAAATCTTTTGCAACCACGATTTTAATTCCGATGGATGAAACCCAAAAAAACCACCTTAAAGCTTATGGTATTACATTCTGGATTCTTGAAAAAAAGATACCGGCTGACTGGTTATTAAATTACAGGGGAGGAAGTTTTGCTGTTGATCATTATCCATCAATTGAAAATGAATTGATCATAAGAGGAGTATCTTATGAAAAAATCAGTTCTTCTCAATATAAAAGCATTTTAACAGAGATCAATAGCCCTGCATCCAACATGGATATAATGAAACTTGAAAAAGCTCCGAAGGTTGCTGTATATTCTCCAAAGAGCAAACAACCCTGGGATGATGCGGTAACTCTTGCTCTAACATATGCTGAAATACCCTATGACGTAGTTTTTGATACTGAGGTAATGGAAGGAAAACTTTCCGAATATGACTGGCTACACCTTCATCATGAGGACTTTACAGGTCAATATGGTAAGTTTTACAGAAATGCTCGAAACCAACCATGGTATATAGAGCAAAAAATGGAATACGAGGAACTGGCAGCAAAATTTGGATATAAAAAGGTATCGCAATTAAAACTCGAAGTAGTAAAAAGAATTCGCAATTATGTTTCTACAGGAGGCTTTATGTTTGCTATGTGTTCAGCAACTGACACTTATGATATTGCCTTATCCGGAGATGGAATTGATATGATTGATTACATGTTTGATGGTGACCCTCCAGATCCAAATGCACAAGAAAAGCTAATCTATGATAACTGCTTTGCATTTGAGAATTTTAAAATAAGCAAAAACCCATATGAGTATGAGTATTCAAATATTGATATGCAACCAGAATCCCGAGGTGTGACTGAAAAAAATGATTATTTCAATTTATTTAAATTCTCTGCAAAATGGGACCCAATACCAACCATGCTGACTCAGAATCACACAAGGGTAGTAAAAGGATTTATTGGTCAAACTACAGCTTTTAGATTGAGTCTTATTAAACCGGATGTGGTAATTATGGGATCCAATGAATCTATTGGTGAGGCAAGATACATTCATGGAATTTATGGAAAAGGATTCTGGACTTTCTATGGAGGGCATGACCCTGAAGATTATCAACATTTTGTTGGAGAGGAACCAACAGATCTAAATTTACACCCAAATAGTCCTGGTTACAGATTAATACTAAACAACATTCTATTTCCTGCTGCTAAGAAAAAGAAACAAAAGACCTGATTGTTATATTATTTTAAATATATAATTGCCCCTAAGGATAAATTAAATATTTTAATAGGAGAAAGATAGTCAGGATTTTGAATATAACTTATTAATTCAAGATCATGAGTGGAAAACTCATAATAGAAGTTTATAAAATCTCGATTTGAACCTTTCATTTTCAAATTAATTCCTCCTCCTGTAAATACTCCAATTCTAATTGACGGCACCCACCAATAATACCCATTAGGATAACGCTCACTCCATCTGGTAAAATGATCATTACCAAAGGCATAATTCACAAACATTCCAGTTGTTAAAAAATTCAGATCAAATCTATTGCTTAACCGAACTCTAACATTAGGTATATATGTCAATTTGAGATTAGCTGAATATTCCTCTATTCCGCCTACTTTTTCAGGAAGATAACCAAAATAAAACCCCAAATTAAGATATGAAGGTTTCTCTACAGATAATAACTCATACCCGCCACCAAAGGAGATCATCCCGAAATTACCTGCATATTGGAGGTTAACAAAATCAGGCTGCCAGTCTATCTGAGCTTTGATTTGGTTTGGATAAAGAATCCATATTAAACAGAATATAAATGTAATTTTTCTCAAAATGTAATTATTTCAAAATTGTATCCACCATCCCATAACTCAACCTTGGTAAATGCTTTTTTATCCATACTAGTAGTTACCCAATATGGAATTTTTGTATTCTTATAATAGCCATTACTGAAAGAATGATTATGACCATGAAGTGTAAACAATAAATTATCTCCTTCTCTCGCTAAAACAGACTTGAAGTCAGGAGCCAATTTTGGGTCAAACTCACTATTATCCGGCCCCATATGTGAAATAAGAATTGTTTTTGTTCTTTTCCTTTCCATGAACTGTTTTCCAATCCATTCAAGGTCTGGAACCATACCATTATAGCCATACTCAAGGGAGTTGGTATTAACAAACATGAATTTATATCCTCCCCATGTAAACGAATAATTTACAGGGCCAAATATTTTCAGATATGCTTCATGGCCAAAGACCGGAACATCATGATTACCTATTACAGTGAGATAGGGAATATGAAGATCCGACATAATATCATTTATCCATAAAAACTCTTCGGCAAGACCAAAGTCAGAAATATCGCCACCATGAATTACAAAATCATACTGTTCAGAAACCGAATTTATATATTCAACAAATTGCTCTGTTTCATCATAAAATCGCTGTGAATCACTCATAAAAGCAATACGTATGGTATCACTAGGAGATTTTTCTAAAATCCTTAGAATATTCTTCAGGTTTACATCCTTCTCTTCTGCCCCAGGAGTAATTTGATGTGCACTATATTCAAATAGATCACAACCCGAAAATAATAATATTATCAGAAAAAGATTGTAGTGGCTTCTCATATGCTATTAAACTCAATGAGAGCCCTGCAGGTTTAAAAAATCAAAAATAAATTTGGATTTGTCGGGATTATTACACTTTGTGTAAAAAAATATTTCGTAGATGATTATTTCCCAATAAAAAAGGCTCCAGTATCGGAGCCTTTTTTAAATTGTGTTTTATTAAGTTTATTTATTCTTTCCCATTTCTATTTTCTTATCTGCTAACATAACAGCTTGATATATATTCAACACACCACCTGTTCGGCTTAATTCTCCAAATTTAACTTCATCTTCAGAACCGGGAAGCACTACATTTTCTTCAGGCATTTGAGTTGTTGACTTAATAAGAATATCTTTTACTTCTGTAGCTGTAAGTTCTGGATAATAAGACATTAAAAGGGCAGCTGCTCCTGCAGTAACAGGTGCTGCAAATGATGTTCCAGATGCTACCTGATACTCATTATCCGGTGATGTTGAATAAATATCTACACCTGGAGCAAATAAGTCTACAGACTCGTTGCCATAATTACTAAAACTTCCTACCATGTCTTTTCCTTTTTTCCAGTCTAAAGCACCAACTTCTAACCAATTAGATGCTTCAGTACCATCAACATAAAAACGAGTAGGGAAATTATCTTTTTCATCTATATCTTTTGAGCTATTTCCTGCTGCATGAACAAGAAGAACATTATTAGCTTCGGCATATCTAACGGCATTTTCTACCACATCCCTGTTTGGTGAAAAAGATTTACCAAAACTCATATTTATAACTCTAGCGCCATTATCAACAGCATAATAAATGGCATTGGCAACATCTTTATCTCTTTCATCTCCATTTGGAACAGTTCTGATTGACATTATTTTCACATTATCCGCTACGCCATCCATACCCAATTCATTATTTCTAATTCCACCAATTATTCCTGCTACAAATGTTCCATGAAATGAGAAACCACCTTCAACGTCATTATTCCCATAAAATTTTTCTTTTGGGTTATTAATACTATCACCTACGATTTCACGAGAATTAAATTCGGTATTATATCCATATTCCAAGGCAGTTTCAAAATAATTCTTCGCCTCTTCTAATTGTTCTACAGTAATTTCTTGAGAATACATATATCCCATAAAATTCTTAGCCATTACCAATTCTTGATCTTTTGTTTTCAAATTGGTAACATCCTCCATTATCAGGGAATCAGTTTTAAAATGGTCTTTTAAAAGCTTTGTGTATTTTTCATAACTTGAATAAAAACCTTTAAACCCTTCGTACTGTCTGTCCATTTGTCCTTTTTGAGCTTCAAATTGCTTTTTAACAGACATGTAATAATCATACTCTGAATCTTCAGCAGCCTTTTCTTCAGAGAGGCCATCGAATTTCTTTGTCAACCTGTCGTACTCCCTTGTAAGTTCATACGTATCTCTTACAACATTCCCGTCTTTTCCTCCGATAAAATTCCATCCATGTATATCATCGATATAACCATTATTATCATCATCAATACCATTATCTGGAATTTCATCTTCATTTACCCAGATTACTCCTTGCAAGTCCTCATGATCAATATCAATCCCACTATCTATTACTGCAACTAAAACTTCAACAGAAGGCTTGCCTGATAATAACTTATAAGCAAGTTCGGTTTCTACCCCTCTAACGGCATCCATGGCATAAGCTTTATTATACCAATTAGTTGGAGGAGTTGATAAATAAATAGATGTATCGTTACTTAGTGTGTTTGCATCTTGTCCAACTAAGATTGTTGACACAAGGGTCGCACCAGCCAGGGCAATTGTCTTCAGCATATCCAAAATCTTCTTTTCCGTCACCATTGTTCAATAAATTATACGGAGTACCTTAAAAAATAGACATTACATGGTAATATTTAACGGCATTTTACCAAATAATTATCTTTATATTAACAAAAATAAGTTAAAAAAGTTGAAATGAGGATTAGTTATTTTCTAAAAGCTTAGCAAGACATTCATCCATATCATTAACCCAGTTTAAGGCATTGAAGGTTGTTTCTGACAAAAATCCTTCATCAACACAATTCTTTAAATGAGCTTTTAAATGATCATAAAAACCTTCAGAGTTAACAATTATAATCGGTTTAACGTGATAGCCCAATTGAAACCAGGTATAGATCTCAAATAATTCATCAAGAGTTCCTATGCCTCCAGGAATAATCACAAAAGCATCTGATAGCTCATACATCTTTTCCTTCCTTGAATGCATTGTATCAGTCATATGCAACCTGGTTAATGAAAGGTGAGCTACCTCTTTTTGTGCCAATGACCTTGGGATTACTCCTTCAGCCTGGCCTCCATTTTCCAGTACAGCATCTGCTATTACCCCCATAAGTCCTACCTTACCTCCACCATAGACTAGCTTAATACCATTATCGGCAAAAGACTTCCCTAAATTCCGAGCATATCTCGACAATAATGGGTTGTGTCCTGAACTTGAACCACAAAATACTGCTACACTGGTTATATGCATAATTATTATTTTATTTAGTGCATTCTATCTGATCTGACATCAAGATTTTTAATAATCTCAGCTTCCTCTTTTAAAAGTTCTTCCCACCGTTTCATAACTTTTTCCTCCCCAAGATATTTTTTCGCGAGACTTAGAAAATTTTTATAATGTCCGGCTTCACTAATCATTAGCTGATAATAGAATTCACTCAGCTCTTCATCTTCAAGATTTTTATGAAGCATTTTAAATCTTTCACAGCTCCGTGCTTCAATTAGTGCATTCATTAAAAGCTTTTCTACTAGCTGATCTTCTCTACTCCCACCCTTTCTAACTTTTTTTGCTAATTGTGCAACATATTCATCTTTTCTCATTTTGCCAAGGGAATATCCTCTCTTCTTCAGTTGCTCAATAACCATTTCAAAATGCGACCATTCTTCAGAAACAACCGGTGTTAGCATCTCGACCAGATCATCTTTCTCAGGATAATTAATAATCAAACTGATACATGAAGATGCCGCTTTCTGTTCACAGTATGCATGATCTATCAATATATCCTCAATATTCATTCCTGCAATATTTGCCCAACGTGGATCTGTTGGTAGATGAAGTCCTAATACACTCTTATCAATACTTTCATTCATATCATTAATCAAAAAACAACCAGCTCACTCCAAAATCAAAGACCCTTCCTTGTACAGGATAGGCCGGTGTAATATAATATCCGTTGTTTATCAGTCCTTGATTAAAATGTTTCAACTTTAAAGAAAAGCGCCAACGATCTACTTGAAAGTTAAGGAAAAAATCAGCGATAATATAATCTTTACTTTGGTATGCATTTTGAACAAAATATCGCTGAATAGTCGGATCGTAAGCCATGGCATAAAAACCAGATCGGTAGTTAGCACTTACTCCTGTTTTAATGATCATTGCTCCCTTAAACAGTTCATTTTGGTAATATATAGAACCATTCCCAAATAGATCAGGGACTCGATATACACTCTTACCATTATCAGATATCAGTGAATATTTTCCATCTAATTCAATCCCTAAGTGCTTGAATAATAAAAACTTTAAGTCAACACCGGCGGTTAGAACCTGAAAATTCTCATTAAATTGAACAGGAATAGTATCTGAAGAATAATAAACATAATTGTTATAATTCTTAATACTCAAATAAGGAGAAATCTTTTGATTACCCAATTTGACTTTTATCCTTCCATAAAGATCATCTGCTGTTACATCATCAAAATCATTTTCCCAGGCTCGGTGATTTCCCAGGTACTTTTGAAAAACATAATCTGGTTTATATGATAGCCTTCTGAATCCAGCTTCAACCCAATCAGTCTGAAGCATAGCATCAATATTGTAAGTTTGTCCTATTAAATATTCTACAGTACCAAACAACTTATTCCTTTCATTCAGGTCATAAGATAAATACCCTCCGGCAAAAAGCTCATTTCGGGTTGTTTGTCCATTAAGCTGCTCTGAATCTATTGTAATGTGTCTGTGTTTAAAATAGGCCCTGTAAAAAATTCTTTCCGTCCCTCCTGTTAATCCTGCTTCATTTTTAAGTGTTGTAAAAAATACTCTATCATAAGTATTTTCATCGTCCAGGTAAATATTATTAAAAAAACCTGAAGACAGATTATCACCAGTTGGCTGAACAACAAACGTATTTCTTTCCTGATTATATTCAAATTCATGATAAAATCTAAGGATACCTGTAGGTCTATATGTTTGCAGAAAGTATCCGTTAAAAACTCTATAATTCGAACCTGCTCCTTCAAGTGCAGGTGAAATTTGCGACTGGTCATTTAAAGCCTGTTCAGCAATTGCTTCATTCGCAAAATCAAAAACCCCACCAGACTCAGACACTTTGTGAGAATGCCTGAAAATCCTCGTCATAAAACTATATGTACTGTCTTTATTAATGAAGTTAGCATTTACATCATATGCAATTACCACCCCCTGATTGTCAAATCTTCTTACCGGACCAAGGTTTTTATCTGCAGCAATCCTACCTAAGTTAAATCCAATGTTAAACCTTTCATTAACATTTCTGGCAAATGCAATATCAACTTTATTCCTGTTCCCACCACCAAACAATACATTAACTTCAGTATAAGGTCCTTTTGTATTAAAAAATCTGTGTTCATATGGTGTTACAACATAGGGCTGATATGCAATAAACCCACTTCTCAATCCAGGAGTCTCTGGTAAATCAGGGTATAAATCAAAAATGGCCGTTGCCATATTACCAAGATTTTGAGCTTCATAATTCATTAGCTCAAGCTTCTCAAAACGACCAAAATCAGCTAAAGTTGAATCTATACGATAGTGAATATCCTTACTGTTTTTAACATCTTGGGCCTTAATATAATATAGTGTCAACGGGCCATATGGATTTTTAGCAGAATCAAGTTTAAGTTTACCATCATCTTCATCTGGAACAGAAACAGTATCTTCATTCATATCAAAATACTCATCTCTCCCCATTCCACTACCTCTTGGTGTTTGTATCTGAGAATATGAATCAAATCCTATAAAAATCAGGAATATAAAAAAAACTACTTTTTCCAGTTTCATAATTGGTCACAAAAATAATTAACCATGTCTAACCACACTATTTTTACTGTCCTTATTTAGACTGTGATAATTTCTTATTCACTAAATCAATAAAAGAATTCTCATCCTTTTCGTTTAAAAACACCATTGAAATTGGCTGTATAACAAACTTCAAACTAGTAATTTCACTTCCATTAACCATTGATTTAATTCTCATCCAGTCTTTTTCACTGACAATAATCTGATTAATTCTCTCGTCTTTACAAAAATCGACCCATTCTTTAAAATCAGAATCTTTAAAATTATAATGATCAGGATAATCAAAGTGCTTGACTATGCTAATTTGCGATGAAAGATGTGTTTTCAATTGCGAAGGATCAGCAAGACCAGAAACCAGTACTACTTTATTATCTAATTCAATTTCATTATAATCTTCATCAACAGGACTGGCATAACCTATTTTTGTAAAATACACTGGAGTTTCATCCCCAGCATAAGACTTAATCTTATTTTTATATTCAAGCTGAATTGAACTGGAGATTTCTATTGGAGATTTAGTAACCAAAACCACATCTGCTCTTTTAGCTCCATTCTTTTGTTCTCTTAACCTGCCTACAGGTAAAAGATGATCATTAAAAAAAGGCTTGTCATAGGTGGTAAGCAAAATCATAAAGTCAGGAGATACATATCGATGTTGATAAACATCATCTAATAAGATTAGCGAAGTTTCAGGTTTATCAAATAATATCTCAGGAATACCATGAATTCTTTCTTCATCAACTGCTACACAGATTCTGTTTCTGTATTTTGAATAAAACTGCAATGGCTCATCCCCTATATCCTCTGCTTTACTTAGGTCATTGGCTAATAAAAATCCACGAGTCTTCCTTCCATACCCTCTACTCAGAGTTGCAATTCGCTCACTATTAACAAACTGCTTTATTAGATATTCGACAGCCGGAGACTTCCCGGTTCCACCCACTGATAGATTTCCGACACCAATGGTTTTAACATCAAACTTAAATGACCTGGTATAGCCAATATCAAACAAGTAGTTGCGGAGTTTGATGATCATTCCATAAATTAGGGCAAAAGGCCAGAGCAAATGCTTAAATATCATTGGATATGGCAGTTTAAATATCGTAGCTTTGAATATTGCTGCAAAGTATTGACATTATGACGAAAATAAAAGATGTAATCAACTATTTAGAAACCTGGGCTCCAGCTTCACTTCAGGAAGGTTATGACAATAGCAAGTTAATTGTAGGTGATAATAATCATGAGGTTTCAAAAGTTTTAATAACGCTGGACTGTGTGGAAGAAGTGGTTGAAGAAGCTATAAGTATTGGAGCCAATTTAATTATTGCTCATCATCCTATTGTTTTTAAAGGATTAAAAAGTTTCACAGGTAAAGATTATGTTGAAAGAACTGTAATTAAAGCCATTAAAAATGATATTGCTATTTATGCAATTCACACGAATCTGGATAATGTAATTACAGGTGTCAATGCTATCCTGGCTGATAAAATCGGAATTAAAAAACTTAAGGTACTTCAACCTAAAAATGACAACCTCCAAAAACTAGTTGTATTTGTACCATCTTCGCATACTGACAAAGTTTTAACCGCTTTAGGTGAGGCCGGAGCAGGGCAAATCGGGGAATATAAAAATTGTAGTTTCACTGTTAAAGG
This sequence comes from Marinigracilibium pacificum, assembly GCF_012926615.1. Lineage (GTDB taxonomy): Bacteria > Bacteroidota > Bacteroidia > Cytophagales > Cyclobacteriaceae > Mangrovivirga > Mangrovivirga pacifica. Next base: position 280,226 of record NZ_JABBNU010000003.1, read on the forward strand.
TACAGGCCGATTTGAGCCATCTGAAAATGCTAATCCATTTATTGGAGAAACTGGCAATTTGGAAAAAGTAGAAGAAGATAGAATAGAAGCTATAATTCCCAAACACAAAAGTGGGCAGATATTAAATGTAGTTAAAAATGCTCATCCTTATGAAGAAATGGCCTATTATATCAATGATCTTGTGAATTACAATCAAGACACAGGTTCAGGGATGATTGGTGTTCTTGATGAGGAAATGGAGGCTATGGATTTTTTGCTTTTACTAAAAGAAAGGCTTAATTTGAAAACCATTAGACATACAAACCTCGTTAAAAATAAAATAAAGAAAGTTGGAATATGTGGTGGAGCTGGAAGCTTTCTACTTAGTAAGGCCAAAAGTGCAGGATGCGATATTTATATTACCGGAGATTTCAAATACCATGAATTTTTTGATGCCGAAGATAAAATAATAATTGCCGACATAGGCCACTATGAAAGTGAAGTATTTACAAAAGAATTAATAAAAGAGAAATTATATAAAAAATTCACTAATATTGCATTCAATTTATCCGAATTTAATTCGAATCCGGTTAATTATCTATAAATGGAACGTACAATAGCTCAAAAATTAGACGCTTTAATTAAGCTTCAAGAAATAGACTCTCAATTAGATGAAATTAAAAAGATCAGAGGTGCACTACCTGAAGAGGTTGGTGATCTGGAAGATGATCTAGAAGGTTTAAAAACCAGAAAATCAAAGCAGGAGTCTAAAATTGAAGAGCTCGAAGCGGAAATCACTAAAAGAAAATCTGGAATTAAAGACTCAGAAGCTCTAATAACAAAGTATAGTGCTCAGCAAAATAATGTTCGCAATAACCGTGAATATGACGCTATTACTAAAGAGCTGGAATTACAAGAGTTAGAAATTCAGGTTCATGAGAAAAAAATTAAAGAAGCTGGTTTCAAGATCGAACAAGTAAAAGGTGAGATTGAAAATACTCTTTCATTAATAAAAGATAAAGAAGAAGATCTTAACGAAAAAAGAAAAGAGCTTGAAGCGTTAACTTCTGAAAGTGAAGAAGACGAGAAGAAACTATTAAAGGATCGTGAGAAAGCTGTTAAGGATATCGAAGAGAATCTTTATCGCTATTATCAGAGACTAAGAAAGCACCTTACCAATGGTCTTGCGGTTGTAACTGTTAAGAATGGTGCTGCTCAAGGTTGTAACATCGTTATTCCTCCTCAAAAAATCGCTGAAATCAGAGAAAGAAAAAGACTTATCATCGATGAGCACAGTGGAAGAATTTTAGCTGGTGTGGATGATGAACCTGAATTCCAGTCTGATCAAATTAAAAAACCGAAAAGAAGAACAACTACAAAAAGAAAGACAACTAAGTAATCGTCTGGATTTGTTCTTTATTTTAAGACATAATATTAAACAGGCAGGGCCATTTTTGGTCTGCCTGTTTTTTTTGTTATTAACTCCATGCCTTTCCGCCCAAAGTTTTGATGATTTCTTCAACCTGGATATAAACCAAGAATCACAATATAAAAACCTTTATAGCAGAGGTATAAAAGTCCTCCTGAAATATGATGAAGAATCTGCAAATAGTTTATTAGATGACCTTGAAGAATTCTCTGAAAATAATACCACAGATAAATACCTGGAATGTAGATCACATCTGTTACTGGCTGTAATCAATGCTCGATATGAAAATAATTTTGCAGCATTTAAAAACTTCAGAAAAGCATTTTTTATATATAGGGAATATGGCTCAAGCAATAACAAATACGATCTTGCCGGTGGACTAATGCATATAACTATTTCCTCAGTCCCCGAAAAATTTGTCTGGCTGACAGACTTATTGGGATTAAAAGGAAATAAGGAAACCGGACTTACCTTACTTAATAATGCAACAAAAAGATCGGACTTTGTAGGGCAAGAAGCACGATTATTATATCCTTTAATAGCTAACTATTTGCTAAATGATCAGGAAATAGCTAAAAACCTGACAGAAGATTACTCATTGACAACAGAACTTGAGAAAATTGTTTTTATAATCTGTAACGCAAAAGCAAGAGGTGGACAAAACATCCTAAACAATTTAACTAAATTCACTTCAACCACTAAAAGGTTATTTCCTGCATCTAACTACCTGATAGGAGAAACATTTTTACGTCAAGGCAAGTATGGTACTGCCCGTGAATATTTAATGAAATACAAAAATGAGCTTCAGTCTGATGAATATTTATCTGCCTGTGACTTAAATATATTTTTGTCTTATTATTTAAATGGAGATTATCAGAAAGCAAACACATTCAAAAGTAATCTCGAAAAATTCAGTAAGAAAACCGAAGCTGACAGATATGCCTCAAAAGCTCTGAATAATTATTCATTCCCTCCTGGAAACAACGAATTGATCTGGAAACTGAGACTAGCAACGGATGGTGGATTTGATGATTTATCTGGTCAAATAATAAATACAGAACCGAAATTTAATTTAAGATCTCAAACCACAGAGTGGAACTATAGAAAAGCAAGGTATTATCATTCTACAAATCACATAGATAAAGCACAAAAAGCTTATAATATTACCATTGACTTACAACAAAATAACTCGTGGTACTATGCTCCTAACTCATGCATAAAATTGGCAACTATTCTGATCAATAATAAAAAATATCACGAAGCTAAAGCCTATCTTGTAAAAGCAAAGTCTTATAAGGGTAACCCTTACGAAGAATCCATAAATTATGAAGCTTCAATCCTTGAACGTCAAATAAATGACTTAATAAATGATTTATAGATTAATCTTTAAGATGCTCATAATCATTGCTTTTTACCAATATGTAATTTCCATCATCATATAACAGTTTATACAACTGCAAATTACCATGTTTGAAAACATCCATATATTTTAAAGGATAATTTAATAGATGGCTCAACAATATTCTCATCGCCCGACCATGAATACAGACTAATATCTTTGAAAAATCCTGCTGTATGATTCTATCAAATCCAATGGCCATTCTATCCCTTACTTCATTAGGACTCTCCCCCCCTTTAAATGCCAAATGAGTATTCCCCTTATACCACTCAGCAATTAAATCCGAGTAATCAGATTTGTCTTCCAGAGAAACCTTCTTACCTTCCTTTTCGCCCCAATTGATTTCTTTTAACTCTGGAACAATCTCATGTTCAATTCCCAAATCAATAAAACCTGCTACAGATTCAATAGTTCTTATCAAATCAGAAGTATATACTTTTTCAAAACCTTCATCTTTATAACTACTGAAAAATGCTTCAGCCTGTGCCCTACCTTGCTCATTTAACGGAGCATTAATACCGCTTCCTTGTACAATTCCCTTTCTGTTATAATCAGTTTCTCCGTGCCTGATTAGGTAAATGGTTTTTGTGCTCAACTTTTTTCTTTATTTTTGGAATCGTAAATTAAAATAAAATTTAACTTCTTGACACCTCTATTTAGCCCGGATATAAAAATTGAAGATCTGAATGCCTACATTCAAGACACAATGATCTCTACAATTGGAATTGAATTCACACAAGTCACTGAGTCATTTATTGAAGCAAAAGTGCCTGTTGATTCACGTACAGTTCAACCTTACGGACTTTTACATGGTGGTGCCTCTGTTGCTCTGGCAGAAACTTTGGGAAGCATGGCTTCTCAATTGCTTATTGACGAAACAAAACAATATTGTGTCGGTTTAGAGATAAATGCGAATCATGTTCGTGGAGCACGATCTGGATTTGTTGTGGGTAGAGCAAAGGCTATACATATTGGAAGAACAACACATATCTGGTCTATAGAAATTAAAAATGAGGAAGATAAACTTGTTTGTATAAGCAGGTTAACTGTGGCTGTGATCAATAAAAAGTAATGGATAGAAAAGCGGATCTGGGAAGAGATATTAAAATTGATCAGGTAATCAACCGATCTTTAAATTATTGTATAAATAAAAATATTGGATTAATTATTTACAGATTACCTGGAACTAAAACAATCCATTTGATTGCAAGTGATAACTATGAAAAAATTAATCACAATAATCTGGATCAATTAAAACCCGGGTATATTACTGCTCCTTTTTTTGAAGCACTAGATAATATCACTTACATTCCTGCAGACCTACATCTTACATGTGAGCATAGTGGTGATAATTTCATACTTGACAATATCCTTTCAGGAGAGGAAATAATAGAATCATTCCTTTATGATTCTGAAAAGACAAATTCGATTTCACTTCCATCTGCAACAAACATCATTTCAAAGGAAAAAGATAAAGATCAATTCATCAAATATGTAAGTCAATGCATTGAAGAGATTGGAAAAGGCAAATTTAAGAAAGTGGTTCCAGCAAGAGCCAAATATACCAACCTGCCAGAAGATTTCAATATTGCTGATTTATATATTAGTCTTGAAAAGTCATTTCCCAACGGCATGATTAATTTACTTTTCACTCCAAATGATGGATTATGGATTGGTGCTACTCCTGAAACTCTAATTGAAGTAAAGGGTAAGGAAATATTCAAAACAATGGCACTTGCCGGAACCCAGAAGGCACAGGATGGTATTGCTCTGAAAGACGTACTATGGAGAACCAAGGAAATTGAAGAACAGGCACTTGTAAGCAGGTACATTATAAATTGTCTGAAAAAAATCAGAGTAAGAGAATTTGAAGAAGAAGGTCCAAAATCAATTCGATCCGGAAATCTCTTTCACCTGATGACAGAATTCATAATTGATATTGAAAAAATCAATTTCCCGGAACTTGGGCAGGTAATGCTAGAACTTTTACACCCAACGTCTGCGGTTTGTGGTATGCCGCAATATGAAACGGAACAATTCATTCTGGAACATGAGCCAATTAACAGAAAGCTTTTTGCCGGATTCATGGGACCTGTAAATGTAAATAACGATACACATATTTTTGTTAATTTAAGGTGTGCCAAAATTTACAATAACCATATACTGACTTATGCAGGCGCAGGAGTAACCATAGACTCAGACCCTGAAAAGGAGTTTGAAGAAACCGAACTAAAATGCCAGTCTATTCTTAGACATTTATAAGCCTATAAACATTATTATTTTACTTTTTTGCTAATTTGATATATATATGCTAATTTAATATACACACATGCATATACTTATCAAATGAAGGTAAAATTCTGCCCCAGATGCGACTCTCCGGAAACTGTAAAAAGTGGCTTCATTAATGAAAAACAAAGGTATAAGTGCAAAAAATGCAATTACTTCTTTACCGTAAACAAGATTGGCAAAAAACTGGACAATGATAAAATAACCAAAATCATACAACTTTACATGGAAGGAATTTCTTACCGAGAAATCGAAAGACTACTGGGTATAAGCCATGTAACAGCGATGAAGCTGATTAAAAAACACAATGTTAAACGTCCTGAAACCAGCGGATATCAACCCACCTATAAAATCCTTAGCCATAGCGAATTAATATCATTTATTAACGAAAAACCCAATATTTCCAATAAAGGACTCATCATTTCAACCATTGGTGACAAGTACATGATTATCCAATGGAAAAAGATTGGCTGACTCTACATGTATATTAATTACCAAAAATATACATAGTAAATAGCTGTTAATCAGATATATTTTAAAATTCATGAGAGTGTATTTGAAGTTTCAAAGCACTTAATAACCCAACTCAAATTAACTCTTATGAAAAACTCGCTGTGTTTAATCATTGTTACAGCACTGCTACTGATAGTCCCTATTTGTAGCATTGCTCAAGACAAAGATGAGCAGGTTCAAGGCGTCGACGACAGCTATAAACCGCTCAAAATCAACATCGATGAATCGGGAAGAAAATATGTCCGGTTCATAATTTGGAATCAATTCTGGCTCGATATGGCTGAGAATGCTAATGACGAAACCACTTTTAAACCTTTAATTCGAAGGTCAAGGGTTTTAGCATTTGCCCAAATATCTGAAAGGTTTTTAATCCTTACTCACTTTGGTCTAAATACTCTTACAGGAGATAATATGGGCCCCGTAGGAAAAGATGCCAGTGCCCAATTATTTTTACATGGAGCATGGGGTGAATTTAAAATCATTGATCAAATCCATATCGGTGGTGGTTTACATTATTGGAACGGATTATCAAGAATTACATCCGCTTCAACATTAAACTTCATGACTCTAGATAATTATCGCCAGGGATGGGCTCAATTAGGACTATCTGATCAGTTTGCCCGACACATGGGTGTCTATGTAAAAGGTAATTTTGGTAAGTTAAACTACCATTTTGCTGTTAACGAACCAATCACTAATAACCTTGAAGAAGGCAGGGTTCCTGGAGTTGGCACTGCCGTTTATCAAGGTAAAGAAATTCAATCTCAAACGAATGGAACTGATGCTAACACTGTTTATCAGGGGTATGTTGATTACCAGTTCTTGGATAAAGAATCAAATAAACTACCATATCGCGTAGGTTCTTACCTTGGTAAAAAGAAAGTCTTTAATGTAGGAGCTGGCTTCTTTTCACACCCTAACGGAACCGTTTCACAGGATCCTAATAATGCTTCTGATTTCGTTTATCATAATGTTAATCACTTTGCTGTTGACGCTTATTATGATGCACCAGTAGCCAATGGAGCAATCAATGCCTATGTAGTTTACTACAACTTCGATTACGGTCCAAATTATTCTTTTGGTCCTTATGGTACTGGAAGCTCAATCTATGGACAAGCAGGATTCCTACTTCCTGATTTCTCGAAAAAAATCCAGGTGATGCCTTACCTCGCATATAGCACCAGAGATTATGAAGCTTTTGATGAGCCTGGAAATACCTTCCAGGTGGGTAGTAACATTTTCATAACTGGCCATAATGCCAAGCTAACATTTGAATATAATACTACCAGAGCTAATTATAGCGGTACCGAACCAGATAGAGCTAACAGGTTCATTATCCAGGCTATGGTATTCTTATAAAATCTAACCTTTATAAATCATGGAAAAAACTAATTTAGAAAAATACTGGGCCCGAAACCTCAGGTATCTATTAATACTCCTGTCTATATGGTTTCTGGTTTCTTATGGCTGCGGGATACTTTTCGCGGATGCGCTAAACAATATAAGAATCGGAGGATTCAAACTAGGATTCTGGTTTGCCCAACAAGGAGCTATTTATGTATTCGTTATACTCATTTTCGTGTATGTACGACTTATGAATAAGCTTGATAAAAAACATGATGTTCACGAAGATTAAATCATTGAATTATGGATATTAAAACTCTAACATATATAATTGTCGGCGCAAGCTTTGCAATATACATTGGTATTGCGATCTGGAGCCGTGCAGGGTCTACCAAAGAATTTTATGTTGCTGGTGGTGGAGTTTCTCCACTGGCAAATGGTATGGCCACCGCTGCTGACTGGATGTCTGCTGCCTCGTTTATTTCAATGGCCGGTTTAATCTCATTTATGGGGTATGATGGTGCTGTTTACCTTATGGGGTGGACAGGTGGATATGTGCTCTTGGCATTGCTTTTAGCTCCTTACTTAAGAAAATTCGGGAAATTTACTGTCCCCGATTTTATTGGAGACAGGTATTATTCCCAGACAGCCAGAACAGTAGCTGTTATTTGTGCCTTGTTCGTTTCATTTACCTATGTCGCAGGTCAAATGCGAGGAGTGGGTGTTGTATTCAGTAGATTCCTTGAAGTAAACATTAATACTGGTGTAATCATCGGTATGATCATCGTACTTTTCTATGCAGTACTGGGTGGTATGAAAGGAATCACCTATACCCAGGTGGCACAGTATTGTGTTTTAATCTTTGCGTTTATGGTTCCGGCATTCTTCATCTCTATTCAGATGACTGGAAGTGTATTACCACAATTAGGTTTTGGTGGAACTCTTCAAGATGGAACATATCTTTTAGATAAACTTGATGGCCTCCATCAAGAACTTGGCTTTGCAGCCTATACAAACGGATCAAAATCAACCATGGATGTCTTTGCCATTACAGCAGCATTGATGGTCGGTACTGCAGGTCTTCCTCACGTAATTGTTCGATTCTTCACTGTACCTAAAGTTAAAGACGCCAGGCTATCCGCCGGATATGCATTGGTATTTATTGCAATCCTATATACAACAGCTCCAGCAATAGCAGCTTTTGCAAGAACAAACTTAATCGAAACAGTAAACAACTCTTCTTATGAGAAGTTACCTGAATGGTTTAAAAACTGGGAAAACACTTCTCTGTTAGCATGGACAGACAAAAATGGAGATGGAGTGATCCAATATCGTCAGGGAGCAGCTACGACGGGGAATCCTGAATTCGCCGCGGAAAGAGGTGAATTTGGTCAAAGAGTTGTAAGTAACCCATCTGCAGATTCTGAAAATGAATTATATGTAGATAGGGATATTATGGTATTGGCCAATCCTGAGATAGCTAATCTTCCAAACTGGGTTATCGCCCTGGTTGCTGCCGGTGGTCTTGCAGCTGCATTATCTACTGCTGCCGGTTTACTTCTTGTTATTTCAACTTCAATTGCCCATGACCTGATCAAAAAGCAAATTGCTCCGGATCTAAGTGAAACAAATGAACTATGGATCGCCAGAGGTGCTGCATTGGTTGCTGTAATTGTAGCTGGATACTTTGGAATAAACCCTCCAGACTTTGTTGCAGCGGTTGTTGCCTTAGCATTTGGATTAGCTGCTGCTTCATTCTTCCCTGCAATTATTATGGGTATCTTCTACAAAAGAATGAATATGCAAGGGGCAGTTGCAGGTATGATTGTCGGGTTAGCATTTATGATATTCTACATCCTGAAATTCAAATTCGGTATGTTAGGTGGTGGCGGCAAAGAGGACTGGTGGTTTGGCATCAGCCCTGAAGGCTTTGGATTTATTGCCATGATCATAAATTTTGCTGTTTCATTAGGTGTTTCAGCAGTAACTCCTCCTCCACCTGCAGATGTTCAGCAAATTGTTGAAGATATCAGGTATCCAAGAGGAGCAGGAACCGCTACTCATCATTAATATTTAGCTTTTTAAGACCGGAACAAATTTTTGTTTCGGTCTTTTAACCTTAAATTAAATGCATGGACAACAACCCGAATAGATTACATCAAAAGCTGGTATTTATTTTTACGATTTGCTGGGTATTATTTAGCTATCCGGTTATTTCTTTAGTTAATAAGGATTTATTAGTATTTAATATTCCTGTGCTTTATTTGTACCTGTTCATATTATGGTTGATTGTTATTTGGTGGGTATTTATTTTATCCAGATCTGCATTTAACAAAAACAATAAAAACAACTAATGAAATACTGGGCAATCATAGCAAGCTTTTTGTATATGGGCATTTTGTTCATTATTGCATTCTATGCTGAAAGACAAGCTAATAAAGGATATAGCTTGCTAAAAAACCCGTATATCTATGCATTATCTCTTGCTGTTTATTGTACTGCATGGACATTCTATGGAAGTATCGGTCGAGCTGCTGAAAATGGCCCTGACTTTATGACAACCTATTTGGGCCCTACCCTATTAGCTCCTGTTTTATGGATTGTTTTAAGAAAAATCATAAGAATTTGTAAGGTCCAAAGAATTACATCTATTGCAGATTTTGTTTCTGCCAGATATGATATGGATGCCGGCCTGGGAAAACTTGTTACCATGATGTGTGTTTTGGGAATAATTCCATACATGTCAATCCAGATTAAAGCCATTTCAGAAAGTATCAATACTATTTCGGGAGAAGAGATAAATTCGACAGTACCATTTTATATGGATACTGCTTTCTATGTAGCAATTACCGTGGCGATATTTAGTATTTTATTTAGTACTGCAAAACCGGATACTACAATCAGACAAGAAGGACTGATTACAGCAATTGCATTTGAATCCTTATTTAAATTAGTGGCGTTTATAGCCGGAGGTATTTTTGTCTGCTATTTTGTTTTCGATGGAATGGGTGACATTTTCAAGCAAGCAAGGGATTCAGACACATGGAACCATCTGCTAACTATTGACCCGTCAAATTCAGGATTTTTCAATTGGACAACGTTGAATATATTATCAATGTTTGCCTTTTTGTTTTTACCGAGGCAGTTTCATGTTGCAGTAAAAGAAAATACTGATGAAAGACATGTTCTAAAAGCAATGTGGCTTTTTCCTTTATATCTGCTGATCATCAACATTTTTGTACTTCCGATTGCACTTGGTGGCAATATTATTTTTGAAGGCACTGGAATAAAAGCTGACACCTACCTTCTAAATTTCCCGCTTCAATATGGTAAAGAAATTTTGGCTTTATTCATCTATTTAGGAGGGTTTTCTGCTGCAACAGGGATGATTATTGTCTCCACTTCAGCATTATCTATTATGATATCCAATCAATTGATGATGCCCCTTTTAATAAGAAATTCAAAAGAAAAAACAATAACAAGAGACTCTTTAGGACTATTACTTGTATACGGCAGAAGAGTTACTATTTTCCTGATAATTATTTTAGCCTATGGTTACAATAGCTTGGTTGGTAGCAAGTTTAGTCTGGTTTCAATAGGACTAATAAGTTTTGTTGCTGTAGCACAATTTGCTCCTGGCATAATTGGCGGTATTTTATGGAAATCAGCGAATAAAAAGGGAGTCAAATATGGTATGTGGGTTGGTTTGATTATCTGGATTTACACCCTGGTTATACCTACTATTATTGAAGCAGGATTGTTACCTCATTCAATTATGACTGAAGGACCATTTGGAATTGAATTGCTCAGACCTTTCAACCTATTTGGTTTGAATGACCTAAATTATATTGTACATGGTTTCTTATGGAGTATATTTTTAAATACTTCAACCTTCCTGATTTTTAGCATTTATGCTATTCAATCTGGTAAAGAAAGAAATAAAGCTGAAATCTTTGTTGACATTTTTAAATACTCAACCATAATCGAAAGTAGTATTGTATGGAAAGGTCGGGCAATGATTAAAGATCTTGAAGAGCTTTTAGGAATTTTCTTGGGAAAAAAAGAAGCCTCAATTTCACTGGAGCATTTTGCAGACAAACACAACATTAAATTTGATGAAGACAGCTCTGTTGATTTCAGAATGGTTAATCATGCAGAAAAACTACTAACCGGAGCAGTTGGATCTACTTCTGCTCGTACGCTGATTTCATCGGTTGTAAAAGAGGAAGATATTGTGCTTGATGATGTGCTTGACATTTTAAAAGAATCACAAGAACTTATAAAACTAAACAAACAACTTAAAATAAAATCTATAGAACTTGAGATAGCTACCGAAAAGTTAAAACTGGTAAATGAAAAACTGCAGGCAGCTGATAAACTAAAAAATGAATTCATAAGTACGGTAACTCATGAAATGAGGACTCCACTTACTTCAATCAGAGCTTTTTCAGAGATTATTCTTGATCATGACAACCTTTCCAAAGAAGAAATTGATCAATTCTTAGTTACCATAACACAAGAATCTATCCGTATGGAAAGACTTATATCCCAGGTTTTAGATCTTGAAAAATTTGAATCAGGGAAACAGAAATTAAACACTCAGCTAACCAATATTAATGATATAATAAATACATCAATTAAAAATGTTTCCTCAATAATCAGAGAGAAGAATATCGACCTGAAAATAGAATTAACTGACTCTATGATTGATACATATGTAGATAGAGACATGATCATTCAGGTAATACTGAATTTACTGAGTAATGCAATCAAATTTCAAAATGGAGCCATTAAGATTATTTCCGAAATAAAAGCTACAGATATAATAATTAAAGTAATTGATAATGGTCAGGGAATTGATCCAAAATACCATAAATTGATATTTAAATCATTTTATCAGGCCAGTAATCAAAATATAATTAAGCCTGTAGGAAGTGGGTTGGGATTAACCATTTCCAGTCGGATAATTGAAGCTCATCAAGGAGAAATTCTGGTTGAAAGCAAACCGGATAAAGGAGCGACATTTATCATAAAGTTACCTGTTACCAAATCCCAAATTGAAAATAAACATAAATTGGAGAATAGTGAAGCAGAAGATTTTAATAGTTGACGACGAGCCAAACATATTAATGTCATTGGATTTTTTAATGAAGAGAAACGGATACGAGGTATTTGTTGCCAGAAATGGTAAAGAAGCTCTTGATCTTTATTCCCAAGAGTTTCCTGATTTGGTTATCCTCGATATCATGATGCCTAACATTGGTGGTTATGAGGTATGTAAAAAAATTAAATCAGAAAATGCTGATAAAACCAAAGTATTAATCTTGACTGCAAAAGACAAGGAAGAAGATATCAAAAAAGGTTATGAAGCTGGTGCAGACCACTACATGACCAAACCCTTTTCTACAAGGGCACTAATAACAAAAGTAAAAGAATTAATAAGTTAATATAAAACCCAATTTTAACCATGAGAATCCAAACACTAAGCGGTTACATTCATGAGTATCAAAAAAGTATTATCAACCCGGAAGAATTCTGGAATAGAATTGCCGATGAATTCTATTGGAAAAAACCGTGGTCTAAAACTCTGAACTGGAATTTCGATGAGCCAAAAATCGAATGGTTTCAGGGTGGTAAGTTAAACATCACAGAAAACATCCTAGACAGGCATCTTTATACCATGAAAGACAAGCCTGCTATAATTTGGGAACCAAATGATCCAAAAGAAGAAAATAGAGTTCTTACTTATAAAGAACTTTATGAGCAGGTGTGCCAGTTTTCAAATGCCATGAAGGCACAAGGAATTAAGAAAGGCGACAGAGTTATTATATATATGCCTATGGTTCCTGAAGCTGCAATAGCAATGCTTGCCTGTGCCAGGGTTGGAGCAGTTCATTCAGTTGTCTTTGCCGGATTCAGTTCTACTTCGCTGGCAGATCGCATTAATGATTGCGAGGCTAAAATGGTGCTTACATCTGATGGTAACTTCAGAGGCTCAAAATCTATCCCTGTTAAAGATGTAGTAGACGAAGCTCTTACAAAGACTTCAACGGTTGAAAAAGTAATCGTTTATAAGCGAACAGGACAGGACGTAGCATGGAATGATAAAGTAAATGTATGGTGGCATGAAGCTATCGAAGGCCAATCAATGGAATGTGAAGCTGAAACAATGGATGCTGAAGATATGCTTTTCATTCTTTATACCTCCGGATCTACAGGTAAGCCAAAAGGAGTGGTGCATACTTGTGGTGGATACATGGTGTGGACTGCGTTTACCTTTCAAAATGTATTTCAATATATGCAAGGTGACATTTACTGGTGTACAGCTGATGTCGGCTGGATTACCGGTCACTCATACATCGTTTATGGGCCATTATTATCAGGTGCAACTTCATTGATGTTTGAAGGTGTCCCTACCTGGCCAGATGCCGGAAGATTCTGGGAAATTGTAGATAAATATCAAGTAAATCAGTTTTATACTGCACCAACAGCTATTAGAGCACTTCAAGCTCATGGACTTGACCCTGTAAAAAAACATAAGCTGGATTCTCTCAAAGTTATAGGCACTGTGGGTGAACCAATAAACGAAGAAGCTTGGCATTGGTATCATACTCACATTGGTAAATCGAGATGTCCTATCGTTGATACCTGGTGGCAAACAGAAACCGGAGGCATAATGATTTCACCTTTAGCGGGAATCACACCTAATAAACCCAGCTTTGCGACACTTCCAATTCCTGGAGTTCAGCCTATAATTGTCGATAATGATGGCAACGAATTAAAAGGAAATGGTGTTGAAGGTAATTTATGCATAAAATATCCATGGCCGGGAATGCTAAGGACTACTTATGGCGATCACGAGCGATGTAAACAAACCTACTTTAGTTCCTTTAAGGGCTTATATTTCACTGGCGACGGAGTAAAAAGAGATCATGATGGGTACTACCGAATTCTTGGCCGTGTTGATGATGTAATCAATGTATCGGGGCATAGAATGGGAACAGCGGAAGTTGAAAATGCTATCAACGAACATCCTCGTGTTATTGAGTCTGCCGTGGTTGGTTATCCTCACGACATTAAAGGCCAAGGTATTTATGCCTTTGTAATTGCCGATTTGTCCACACGTACGGAAGAAAACCTTACCAATGAAATCAGGGATATGGTTTCGAACATAATCGGACCTATTGCCAAACCTGATAAGATTCAAATAGTTCCGGGACTACCTAAAACTAGAAGTGGGAAAATTATGCGAAGAATTCTAAGAAAAATTGCAGAAGGAAGTACGGATAATTTTGGAGATACTTCTACCCTTTTAGATCCAACTGTTGTTGAAAAAATAATTGAAAGCAGTAAATAACAATATAGAGCAGGTCTAAAAACCTGCTCTTTTTTTATATGAAACCAAAGAACCCTGCTGTACTACGTGTTGCAGAATTCATGAGTGGATTTGCTCCATTTTCATTGATTTCTAAGGAGGAAGTTGAAGAAATAGCCTTCCATACCGAAATATTGTATTTCAAAAAAGACACCTATCTTTTTAAGAAGGGTGATCCGGCTACAAACTTATTATACCTTGTTGAAAAAGGATCAGTCAACATCTATAGTTCAGAGGATGATTTATCAGACACTTGTGCTGAAGGTGACATCTTTGGTGTACGCTCGGTATTATCCGGAAACAACTTTGTTCTTTCTGCAAAAACTATTGAAGAAAGCTTTATCTATGCTATACCTGGTGATTTGATTAATCAGGAACTAAATCAAAATGCCCAGTGGGCTGCTTTTTTTGCTTCCGGACTGGCAGGAGGACAAACTATAATAAGGGATGTGGTAAATAATCCCCATTCAAACAATTTCTCAGAATTAAAAAACATAAAGCCATCTCACCTTTTCAGGATTGAAGATTTACTTGAGTTAAAAGTTAAAATAAAACTGGTTTCAGTAGACAAAGAAAGCAGCTTAAAAAATGTTGCTGAATTAATGATCAACGAAAAAGTAGGTTCTGTAATAATTGTTGATGAAAAACTGATCCCTATTGGAATAATTACTGACAATGATTTCAGAAAAGTGATTGCTAATAATATTTCATATGATACTAAAGTCAAAGAGGTAATGACATCCCCTGTTATTAAGGCAGGAAGTAACCAGATGGTATCAGAGCTCCAGCAAATAATGTTGGAAAAAGGTGTTCATCATATTGCTATCACAAAAACTAACGCACATGATAGTCCTGTAATCACAGTAGTATCACATAAAGACTTAATGCTTTTTGAAGGTGACAAACCGGATATTTTATTGAGAAATATCAAAATAGTTGAAACATTAGATCAGCTTAAAAATCTTTCTTCGAGAGTTTCTGAGATATCTCGAAATTATATTCAAGCAGATTTCCCTATAGAACAAGTAAGTAAAATAATCACAACTTTAAATGATGAGCTTACCAAAAAGGCCATAACATTAGCACTCAATCAAACTGAAAACATACCTGATTCTAATAAATGGTGCTGGTTTGCATTAGGTTCTATGGGAAGGTCAGAACAAATAATCAAAACAGATCAGGACAATGCGTTAATTTATGACAATTCATTAAACCAGTCTGAGATTAGCAATTTATTAGAATTAGCAAAAGCAGCAGTTGACAACTTAAATGCCATAGGTTTTGACTACTGCCCTGCCGAAATGATGGCATCAAATCCTAAATGGAATAACAGTGAAAGTAAATGGAATGAAATATTTAGTTCCTGGATAACCACACCTGTACCCGATGCATTAATGCATTCGACTATATTTTTTGATTTCCGTCCGATATTAGGTAACCACAAATTACTTGAATCAATTTATGATTCTACAAATAAGCTGATCTCTAAACATGAGTCTTTCCTCAACCACTTGGCAGGAAATGCATTGCAAAACCCTCCTCCTCTTAGTTTCTTCAGAAAGTTTATTGTAGAAAAATCTGGAGAACATAAGGAGTTATTCGACATTAAAGCCAGAGCACTGATGCCATTAGCTGATGCTGCCAGAGTATTTGCATATTCCTCAGTAAATAACAATGCCACTAACACAATAGAACGCTTTAAAGTCGCTGCAGGTGAGGATGTGAAAAATTCAAAATTATTAAATGGAGGTGCTGAAGCTTATGAATTTCTTTTGAAATTACGCGCTAAGTTTGGTGCTCTCAATAAAGACAATGGTAGATTTATTAACCCTGATTCACTAAATCAATTTGAAAAAAATGCACTGAAAGACTGTTTCAAAATAATCGGAGAAATTCAAAAAATATTAGAAATCAGATTCAATTTAGGCTTTCTGGCAAAATAAAGTTCGATGCTAAAATTTTTGAAGAATATTCTGGGAATTAATAATGATAATCGGGAAAGTCTTTCTAAAGATGCATTAGATTATCTTGAATTGTTTTCTACCAACAATTCTTCTCCAAAGAATCAGTTTGTAGTACTTGACACAGAAACAACAGGATTAGACACTTCAAAAGATAATATAATAAGCTTTGGAGCAGTTAAAATTCAAGATCAGAAAATAGTTTTAAAGGATTCAATTTACCTTTTTATCCTACCGGAAAAGGAACTTAACAAACAGGAAGAATCAGCAATTGTACATGGGTTAAGCCAAAAGGAAGTAACTGATTTTGGTATTTCTGAATATGAAGCTGCAAAGCAAATACTTAAGTTCATTTCAAACTATACGATAATTGCCCACCATGCAGCCTTTGATATAAAAATGATCAATAACCTGATCTATAAAAATCTGGGAATCAAAATAAAAAATAACTCAATTGACACATTTGATTTGGCTGTTAAAAAGGACTTTGGAAGATTAAATAATGTAAACTTCAACCCGGCAAATTATAGTCTTGATAAATTATTGAGCAAATACAATATCCCTCCATACGATAGACATAACGCTTTAGGAGATTCAATTCTCACTGCAAAATTATTTCTAATCTTAACCTCCTGAGAATTAAATTATAAAATCTGAGACATATTTTTTTGGCCTGATTATTGGTAACTTAATATCAGACTTTTAAAATATTAGCTTATGAAACCATATATTAAACTATTGATCCCAATTTTATTTATTGTATTAGGTGCATGCGAAGGTCCACGTGGACCTGCAGGACCTCAAGGCCCACAAGGACAAGACGGAGGACTTGTTTATGCTCAGGGATTTGAAACTCAAGAAGTAAACTTCACCTCATCGAACAACTATGCAAATAGTTTCACTATTCCTCAATCAATTGATATTATTGATACAGATATAATTGTCACCTATATTTTATGGGAAGTATTTGAAGGTAATGATGTTTGGAGACCTTTACCTCAAACAGTTTACAATACCACTCCAAGCTTTACCTATAACTTTGATTATACTTTTGAGGACGTGATAATATTTTTAGATGCAGCTCCAAATGCTGACTTAAGTTTACTCCCTACCGGCTTTACTCAAAATCAGATATTCAGGGTTATAGTTATACCAGCAGATTTTGGTGCAAGACTAGACTTAACTAATTATGAAGAAGTTACAAAAGCTCTTAATATCACTGATGAAAATATCATAAAACTTAAATAATATACATTGAGTCTAATAAAAAAGGGGTAAACCAGTTTAGTTTACCCCTTTTTATATTGTTTTTACTAGTTACTTACTTGCAAAAGCAGTTAACATCCAATGTTCTTTTTCAAAAAACCTCACCATATCATTAAACATCCTCTCTCCTGCTAAATCACCAATATCAATTGATTCATTGACTGCATCCATAAAAAAACCTAACATTAATTCAATGTCATGCAATACATCCGCAATCATTTCATCAGAAGACAGGTCAGTTCCGGTTTCGGATATCTCTGCGTTTTCCAAATAGTCTTTCATTAAACTCATTGGTTTCTCACCATAAACTCTAATTCGTTCAGCGATATTGTCAATATCTTCAAATGCCCTGGTATAAAGCTCTTCAAACTTTTCATGAAGATCAAAGAAGTCTACTCCGGTAACATTCCAGTGATAATTCCTGAGTTTTTGAAAATATACATGATAGTTAGCGAGGACAAGGTTCATAGCCTCAACTATTCCTTTTACGTCCTCACTATCATATCCAAGTTTTGTATATGTATTCTTTTTACTTATGTCTACACTTTTCATCGTCACTTCAGAATTCATATTATGATTCTTTAACTTTCAATTGGCTTTTCGCGGTATTAACTAATTCTTTTGTTGAGCTTGCTAATTCATCCAGCTTACCATTAAAAGCTGACATTGCTTTATCTTTATATCCTTCAGCCTCTTTCACAAGTTTTTGTCTTGTTTTATCTCCGGCTTCGGGTGCTAAAAGTAAACCTGCAGCTGCACCAGCCATTGCTCCAACAATAAATCCGGCAACAATTTTTACATTTTCGTCCATAGTGAATTAAATTTTAAGTTTTAGATAATTTATTCGTGAATAACATTTGGAACTGCCATTATATATTGATTGGCATCTTCCAAAACTTCCTCGGTTGTTGTACTTAAAAAGAACCGGGATAAATAATTATGATGATTTGATAATAATACTATCGTATCTATTTGTAATTCTTTCGCCGCCAAGGCTATACCTTTTGCGGTATCTTTATGATAATAACTAACTATTCGGCAGTTTGTCAGTTCATGTTCATCAGCAAAAGACTTCAATCGAGCTTCCATCTCCTTCTCTGATTTTGCAGGATCATCATATATATGGATTAAGTAAATTTCCATACCAAAACTGTCTGCAAACTCTTTAGCCTTATGAATTACTTCCTTGTCATGATTTTTTAGGTCATAAGTCAACATAATCCGTTGAAACTTCTTCTCCGGTAAATTTTCTTTTACAATTAAAACCGGACAATGACCATATTCAACTGCTCGTTCAGCGTGATTTCCTTTGAATTTCTCAACAAAAGTACGTTCGGCACTAGAACCCATGACAATCATGTCAATTTCGTATCTTTCGCATATATGCTCAATCCCAGCTCTAAAACCATTTTCATTTAACAACGGAATAATTCTAACGCCTTCGCTAGCATATTCATCAACGATTCGGTTCATTCTTTTATTACTAGCTCGTATTAGCTCTGCTTTAAACAAATCAGATTCAGATACTCCTTGATGTATCGAAGTATCCCCGGATACCGAAAATGAATCTCCGGAAGCCTGGAAAAAATGAACAAGATATAACTCTGCATTATGCTTCTTAGCTACTCTTAAAGCAGCTTCCAGTCCAATGCGGGAAATTTTAGTAAAGTTTGTTGGTACAAGTATTCGTTTCATAATTTTTCAGGTTAAATTGATGATGTCTTCTATGGCCAACCGTAATGAGATAACCGTTCCTTGGTTATTTCAATTTCCTGGTCTATATGTGCTTTAATTACATCAAGTTCTTCTGTTAGTCCGTCCTCCGACTGTCCAACAAGCTCCTCTCTGCAATTACTTATCGTTTTATCAAGCACTTCATCAGCTCTGATTACGTGCTTTAATAAATTTGGAGTATTTTTTTCTACAAAAAGATTACTCATCGCTATTTCCAGATTCTCATACCAATTATCCAAATCAAAATTGGTAGTCGATGTCACTGTGTATCCATGCCCAGTCATATAATCTTTTAATCTTTTAGCATACACTTCTCTTTCCTTAGCCAGTTCAAGAAGATCAGATTTCAATGATATACTATGTGCAGCATCTGCGGCTTTCTCATAAATTGATTTTGAATGACAAATCGCAGAATACACTTGATTAATTGACTTTTCTTGTGATGTCATTTTTCCACTGGTTTTAAATATTCATCCCTAAATTCCAACAACCTTGAAGGGGCATCAACTATCATATTTTTATCTTCGGACAGAACTATCGGTGTTTTAATCAAATCATTTTTCTCCGATAAAACTCTCAACCAATCTTCCTCTGATAACTCAACATTTTTAAATTTATCAATAAATGTATCTGAGTTTCTATCAATAATTTTTGACACATCCACTCCTAATAAATCTATGATTTCTTTTATCATTCTCGGAGTTAAACTCTCCTGATCTAAGTTTACAATTTGAACTGCATTAGGAGAAAGTTCAGCATACCCCAAAGCTTTCTTATCTAATTCTTTATAATGATGAATCAATAATTTTATTTCCTTTTGTCGCAGTTCCATTTGATTAAATCTTCAATAATTTTTATTCATTAAATATTATGTAAAAACCATTCCAACTCATTTAAAGAGGTTAAAAGGCAATTTTATACCGTTTTATTAGCAATTGTGTGGATTTTTTTACACATTAAGTGTAGAAAAACATAGTCCTCTAAGACTTTTTGTATTAATAGTATTATCATGTTTCCGGATTATTGCAATCGGAATGAATTTTGATTGATTTAAACTGATTTTTTAAACATAAAACAGAGCTGAGATGGATAAAAAAAGTGTTTTGGTGGTTGATGATGAAAGGGATATTTGTATGATATTATCGGCAATGTTGGAGAAAAAAGGATTTGATGTTTCCGTTGCCTATTCTCATGAAACTGCAGAGAAAATTATTGATGAAATTAAAAACAAATCAATCGCATTTATCGATATTAATTTACCTGATGGCGATGGTTATTCTTTGGCAACACGACTCAAAAAGAAAAGTAATGATGCAATTGTTTATTTAATAAGTGCACGGGAAACACCTGAAGATTCTGATCTCAAACAATCAATGGCTGATGGTTTTATCTCTAAACCTTTTTCAAAGAAAGAAATCTTTGAAGCCATAAATAATGAGGAATTATAATAAGACATATATTTATTTTAGAAAACTTTTATGACCAAACAATCAATTCTAATTGTTGATGATGAACAGGATTTATGCACTATTTTAACCTCATTTCTTGAAAAAAAAGGATTTGAATGTTATTCCTGCAATAATGGTGAAGATGCTCTTCGATATGCTCGTCAAAATCAAATAGACCTTTCATTAATTGACCTAAGACTTCCTGATGAGGATGGCATCACTTTAATGAAAAAGCTAAAAATCTTTCAACCTGACATGGCTGTTTTGATCATTACTGGATATTCAGATATAAAAACTGCTGTAAATGCAATTAGATTAGGTGCATCTGATTATGTATCAAAACCTCTTTATACTGATGAAATATATCAATCAGTTATTCAGGCATTAGAAAAAAGAAAAGAAAAGCTCAAACAAAATCATCTTTCTCAATCCACTGAACCCAAGCCTTCAAAAAAGCCCACAAAAAAGGCTTTAAAAACAAATAACTATGTCTTGGGAACATCCGATAATTCTAAAACAGTTTTTGATCACATCAAGTTAGTTGCTCCAACCGATATAAGTGTAATTTTAACTGGAGAAACAGGTACAGGGAAAGAAGTAGCTGCTCGTTTAATTCATGAAAACAGTAAAAGAAGTGACAAACCATTTGTTGCTATCGACTGTGGAGCACTGCCTGAAGACTTGGCCGGATCAGAATTATTTGGTCATATCAAGGGTGCTTTTACAGGTGCTTTACAAGACAAAAAAGGTTCTTTTGAGGTAGCAAATACAGGAACCATTTTCCTGGATGAAATTGGTAATCTATCGTATGAAAATCAAGTTAAGCTTCTTAGGGCTATTCAGGAAAAGGAAATCAAACGTCTTGGTAGTAATGACACCATAAGTATTGATGTAAGGATAATTGTGGCTACAAACGAGAACCTTAGAGATATGATTTCATCTAATAATTTTAGGGAAGATCTTTATCACAGGTTAAATGAGTTTAGTATTCACATAAGCCCTTTAAGAGAAAGAACTGACGATATTCCTGAATTTGCCGATTTTTTTCTTAATGAAGCAAACAACAATCTGGATAAAGAAGTAAAAGGTTTTTCTGCGAAAGCAATGAAATCTTTAATGAGATATCAGTGGCATGGTAATTTAAGAGAAATGAAAAATGTCATTAAAAGAGCTGTACTGCTTTGCAATGATGATGAAATAACTCAAAAGCATTTGCCTCAAATGGTTGTTGAGTACATTCCTGATCCTCCGGAAGAAAACTTCATGAAAAATTTACCTCTAGATTTAAAGGTAGCTGCCATGGAAGCCGAAAAAAGCGTAATTATTAAGGCTCTAAAGCAGGTTGGCTACAATAAATCAAAGGCAGCTGATCTTCTAAATATAGATCGTAAAACGTTATATAATAAACTAAAAAGCTTTAACCTTCCGTCAGATTAATATATGAAGAACAGGTCTTTCAATTGTCTATTATTACTCAATGAGAAAATTAGTCCTAACACAAAATCAATCATTGAACATTGGGCTGAAAACTATAAAATAATACTTTCAGACGGTATGGATATTCCTTATGATTTCTATATAGCTGACCACCTTGCAAAACCAATAATCAAAAATAAAATCGAGAAACCAGGTATTGTTATTGGTGATTTTGACCCAGATAAATTATCTGAAAATCAATATCATGTTCGTGAAGAGGACATTAACTGCTCTCTTTTAAATATTTTCAAGCACAAGGTTATAGAGGAATTCAATTACCGTTCTAAATTAATAGAAGAAGAGATTCTGTATAAAAATCTCTTCCATGAATCATTAGATCCTATTTTAATTGCTGATATAAAAGGGAACATCAAACTCGTTAACAAAGCATTTAAAGAGCTTTTCGGGCCAAATGCAAAAGCCGGAAAAACTATGTTTCAAGATTTATTTCCTGAAAATATTGTAAGCAAAGTTATCAATGCGATAAATGTAGGTTTACCGATTGATAATATGAGTGTCAAAGTTGAATTTGAAAATTTGAATCTGGAAGGCATGTTGAATGTCGTTCCAATAAAAGACAATAATAAAAACATAACAGGCTTTCATGCTCTTTATCATGATAATACAATTACAAAAAAAGCTGAAAAAGTGCTTAATAGAGTCAAAAAAATCTCAATGACCAGCAGGATGGCCAGGGCTATGGCTCATGAAATACGAAACCCGATTACGAATGTAAATCTGGCATTAGAACAATTGGTTGAAAGTCATGAAGGCACCGATGATGAGTTTGACTTGTATACTGATATGATTAAAAGGAATACCGAGAGAATTAATCTGCTCATTGATAAGCTTTTAAAATCATCAAACCCTGAAAAGATAAATTCAAAACAGCTTATCAATCCGGAAAAAGTAATTATGGACTCTTTCAAAACTATTCAGGACAGGATACAATTAAAGGATATAAAATATTCTCTGGACATCAACCCGGAAAAACAATCCAAACGAATTAATGGAAATGAAGAAAGGCTTGAAATTGCATTTAATAATCTATTGATCAATGCCATTGAAGCTATTGAACATGATCATGGTAAAGTTAGCATTACAAGCAATGTATTCGACAGCAAATTCTTTATCATCCTTGAAGATAATGGGAAGGGCATGACCAATGAAGAACAAGAACACTTATTTGACCCTTTCTACACCAATAAAAAGCAGGGGGTTGGCCTTGGAATGACAACAGTTCATACCATAATTCAAGAACATAATGGCTCAATCGACCTCACTAGTATGCAAGGCCGTGGAACCAAGTTTGTCATTTGTCTGCCCGTTGCAGAATAATGAATTTATTGTAATGATTTCTCTATTAGCTCATCGGTTTCTTCCCAATTTTTTTGGGCTGGTCTGATAATAAGACGTATACCTCTATCATAGTTTAAGTAACTCCATAACCAATTTACAAATACCACTAATTTATTTCTAAATCCGATAAGATACATCAAATGAACAAACATCCAGGTGACCCATCCAATAAATCCTGAAAAACGAATATTTAATGGTAAATCTGCAACAGCTTTGTTTCTTCCTACTGTTGCCATCGTTCCCTTATCTAAATAATTAAATGGACGAACTTCTTTATTCTTTGCTATTCTGTTAAATGATTTCCCCAGGTAATCACCTTGTTGTATTGCAACAGGAGCAACTCCCGGTAGTCCATTTGGATATTGCTCACTGAACTGAAATGCAACATCTCCTAAAGCGTAGATATTCTCATATACTGACTGATTTCCAGGAGCATATACACGATTATATTCATCAACATGAAATCTACCTTTATTCAAATCGGCATCAATACCATCTATTATGTTAGACTTGACACCTGCTGCCCAAACAACTGTATCGGTTAATATTTCCTCACCATTATCTAAAACAACAGTTCTTCCATCGTAATCCTTCATAAACGTATTTAATCGAACATCTACGCCCATAGACTCCAGATATTTTCTTGATGACTCTGAAGAAGACTCAGACATGGCAGGTAATAATCTATCTACGCCTTCCAGTAGATAAACTTTCATTTTGGTGAAATCAATTTCAGGATAATCATGTGGTAAAACATGCTTTTTCATTTCAGCTAATGCCCCTGCCATTTCTACTCCTGTAGGTCCACCTCCAACAATAACAAATGTTAACAACCTATCAACTTCATCGGTCCCTCTTCGTAACTCAGCTTTTTCAAAAAGTTGAAATAACTGTGAACGCAACTCAAGTGCATGCACCACTTGTTTTAAAGGAAAAGCATGCTTTTCAATATTATCATTTCCGAAGTAATTAGTTTTTGCTCCGGTAGCTATAATTAAATAGTCGTATTCCAATGATCCAAGCAGCGTGTGAACCCTCTTCTCTTTGGTATCTACCCGCTGAACTTTTAACATTCTGAAATAAAGGTCTTTTTTACTTTTACAAACCTTACGAAGTGGACCACAAATACTATCAGGTTCTAACCCGGCAGTAGCTACCTGATACAATAAAGGTTGAAAAGTATGATAATTATACCTGTCAAATAAAACTACCTGATAAAGTTTAGTATTTATTTTTTCAACAAAATTAATACCTGCAAATCCTCCACCGATAATTACTATTCTTTTCTTATGAGTAGAAGGTATGGAAAGGTTGTCTGGTTCGAAATTAAAATTCCCGGTTTGTGAGTGGTTCATAGATTGTCAGTTGATTAAAAAATACATACTTCTTAAACGATCTGACAGATACCATGTTCCAAAAAACACAAAAAAAAGCCGATGAAAAATCATCGGCTTCCAATTGAAATCTATATACTTACTTAATTGTTATTTCACCTGTCCAGTTATCTGTTGTAACTGAAACTTTCGAGTCACAAATTCCTTCACCATAATCTACTACCACATTACTTAATGCATTTCCATTTCGAGATCTGGTAATTGTTTGAATACCACTTACCGGGAAATATCTTCCGTTTGGCTGACAACCTGTACTAAATACAATTGGAGATTGAGAATCTACTGTAACAACATAGTCAGTTCCAAACCTGTTTGTTCCTTCAGAAGTACCATAAATTAATAGCTCCATATTACTGAAGTCATAAACTCTGAATCGACTTGCCGAACGAGTCGCAGTATTTTCATTTGGAAAAGTTAGCTTTCCACCCGTTAGAGTGATTTTGAATGTAGGCATACCTGTATCTGTAACATTTTCTACCACTCTGATTCCCTCTACCATAACTCCATTTACCGCATAATTTTCAAGAGTTGTAGTAATTACCGAGCCTGATTGCCAATAACCACCTGTATAAGAAATATTAACAATACCAGTTCTTGTTCTACCATAAGGACCCGTACATCCATCAGTACCAAAATCAATTTTAAATGTTCCGCCACCAGTTTCTACATTATGATCCCAGGTTACTGTTGCACACTTTAAGGTTGTATTATTTTTGTCTGTTGCTAATACTCTGGCACCCTCAGGACCCATTCCCTGAATATCAAAGGCATCATATATTACCTGATCAAGATCTGTATATTGTTCTTCAATATCAGCTTCTGCAGATATTGCCTGTTCCTGCTCAGTAGTAGCCGGATCCTCATTATTTAAACATGAAGTGAAAGATAAAGCAGTTAATACTGCCATAGCTGTTAGTTGAATTTTGCGTTTGAACATCATTTCTAAAAAGTTTGTTTAGTGTGTTAGAGACAAAAAATGATTAAAGGTTTAATCTCAGTTCAAAAATATATTCAAATCTTTGACAAATAGTAACCCAAAAAGCCAAAAAAGTTATTTACGAACGCTTGTTATATTAACAAAATAATATTCGGCTGTAAATATTTTAGACAAAATGAAAATTATACCTTATGTAAGTAGTATCAAATTATCAATAACTGAATTTTCTATTTGAGAACTTCAATTATTATCATTGGGAACAAATAATTTCTATTTTTGTAAAAAAAGATCAATCTATTAAATGACACCTCCAGTGAAGAATTTTGTAATCGATTTTGACAGTACATTTACAAAAGTAGAAGGGCTGGACCTTCTTGTTGAAATGGCTCTTAATAATCACGCTGATAAGCATTCTGTTGTTAAGGAAGTAAAAGAGATTACTGATAAAGGAATGAGCGGGGAACTAGGCTTTGAAGATTCATTGAAGAAGAGAATAGCTCTCCTAAAAGCAAATAAAAGTGATGTCAATAAGCTTTCTGAAAGACTAAAAACTGAGGTTTCGAGTAGTTTTAAGAGAAATAGAGACTTTTTTAAAGAATACTCTGAAAATATTTATATCGTTAGTAGTGGGTTTAAGGATTTTATCCTTCCGGTAGTTGAAGAAATGGGTGTTAAGCCTGAAAATGTTTATGCCAATGAATTCCGCTATGATGAGGAAAATAATATAATCGGGTTTGATGAATCTAATGTTTTGGCAAAAGACAATGGAAAAGTCACCTTATTAAAAAACCTCAAACTACAAGGAGACATTTATGTTATTGGAGATGGTTATACAGATTATGAAATAAAAGCATCTGGATTAGCAAACAAGTTTTATGCTTTCACCGAAAATGTAAGTCGTGGCAATGTGCTCGATAAGGCAGACCACATTGCTCCTAGTCTAGATGAAATCCTATATTTAAATAAGATGAACACAGCAATTAGTTACCCGAAAAACAGGATTAACGTTTTACTATTAGAAAATATCCATCAAGATGCCGTAAATGGCATGATAGAAGAAGGATATAACGTTGAAGTCTACCCGGCAGGACTGGATGAAGATGAATTATGTGAAAAGATTAAAAATGTATCCATTCTTGGAATCAGATCTAAAACTCAGGTAACTAAAAAGGTTCTGGAACATGCTAATCGATTAATTGCTGTCGGAGCATTCTGCATTGGGACAAACCAGATAGATCTTGAAGCATGTCTTGAAAAAGGCGTGGCAGTATTCAATGCCCCATATAGTAATACCAGATCTGTGGTTGAACTTGCACTGGGAGAAATTATCCTGTTAATGCGAAATATTCCAGATAAAAATATTGCTATGCACAATGGCGAGTGGAATAAATCAGCAACAGGGAGTGTTGAAATCAGGGGCAAAAAATTAGGTATAATCGGATATGGTAACATCGGAGCTCAATTATCAATTTTGGCTGAAGGGGCTGGAATGGATGTTCACTACTATGACATTGAAGAAAAACTGGCTCTTGGAAATGCTACAAAATGCAATTCCCTGGAAGAATTACTTTCTATTTCAGATGTGATTTCTCTTCATGTCGATGGAAGACCTGAAAACACCAATATCATAGGTGAAAAAGAATTTAGCATGATGAAGAAAGGTGTTGTATTCCTAAATCTAAGTCGTGGTCAGGTTGTTGACATTAAGGCTTTGGCAGATAATATAAGGTCAGGAAAAATTAGAGGTGCTGGCGTTGATGTATTTCCTGAAGAACCTAAAGGAAATGATGATCCGTTTGTTTCTGAATTACTTGGGTTACCTAACCTGATATTAACTCCCCACATTGGAGGAAGTACATTGGAAGCACAAAAAAACATAGCAGACTTTGTACCTGGGAAAATCATACAATACATCAATACCGGAAGCACAACAAACAGTGTTAATTTCCCTAATCTACAATTACCAACATTAGAAAATGCACACAGACTTATTCATATTCATATAAATAAGCCGGGGATAATGGCTAAAATGAATAACGTATTGCTAGAGCATGACATAAACATCATGGGTCAGTACCTGAAAACCAACGAAAAAATCGGTTATGTAATTACTGATATCGACAAACAATATGACAAGGAAGTAATTAGTGCATTAAAAGCTATTGACGGGACAGTCAAATTCAGAGTATTATATTAAAAAAGACATCGGGGATAGTTGCAGACCTTGCTAAATTAGCAGGATTTGGGCTATCCCTTTCCGGTCAACCATCCACTGTTAACTCCTGTAAAAACAGAAGACCTACAAGTAGGTTGAGGCCCGGTTTCGCGGCAGGATTCACCCGGTATTGTTAATAATGTTCAAAGTCGCAAAACGTCCCGATGCCTTAATGCAAAGTTAGGAAAGAAAATTATTACCAGCATAATTTGAACCTTTCAATTTATTTTCGACTTTTGCACAAAATTTGAACTTTATGCTTCAACTATATTTCACACCAGGTCCTTCTGCAATCTACCCGACAGTTAATCTTCATATTAAAGAAGCTTTACGCAAGGGTTATCTTTCTGATTCTCATAGATCTGCCACATTTAAAGGCATTTATAAAGAAACTGAGGATAACTTAAGAATGCTACTGGGTATTCCTGATAATTTTTCAATTTTGTTTACGTCCTCTGCTAATGAAATTTGGGAAAGACTGGTTCAAAATACAGTTGGAAAAAAATCTCTACACCTTGTTAATGGAGCATTCAGTAAACGTTTTGCTGAAATTGCAGCAGAATATGGCAAAGAAACTATTATATACAATGCTGAAGAAGGATCTGTAGTCTCTCCTGACACAATTAAAGCTGATAATGAAGTTGAGTTAGTAGCTATAACACATAACGAGACTTCTACTGGTGTATCACAACCAATAGAAGATATAATTAGCATCAGAAAAAAATTCCCTCAGGCGTTAATAGCAGTAGATGCTGTTTCATCACTTCCTATAGTTGAACTACCTTATGATCAAATCGATTCAGCTTATTTCTCGGTTCAAAAATGTTTTGGCCTGCCTGCTGGCTTAGGAGTTTGGATTGTAAACGACAGATGTATAAAAAAAGCTGAAGAGTTAGAGTCAAAAAAAATAATTACTGGCTCCTACCACAAGCTATTGGCCATGGCTAAAAAAGCTGAAGATCACCAGACAATTGAAACACCTAATGTACTTGGAATTTACTTACTTGGAAAAGTTGTAGGTGATATGTTAAATAAAGGAATTGGTCAAATCAGAAATGAAACTTTATATAAAGCCGGAGTTTTATATTATGGATTGCAAACTCATCCATTATTAAATCCATTTGTAAAAAATGAAAAGCTAAGATCAAACACGGTTTGTATTTTTGAAACCAATGATAAATCAATAGAAATAATCAATTTTTTAAAGGCCAAAAGCATGGTAATTGGCAGTGGTTATGGTAGTTTTAAAAATAATCACATCAGAATAGCAAATTTTCCGGCCACTGGAAAAGAACAAATAGAAATGCTTACTGATAAATTAAATGACTTTCAATAAAGGGTAGATACTATATGTATAAAATTAAAAAAGTATTAGTAGGATTAGATCTATCAAAACTTGATGATACACTCATCGATTATTCAAATTATTTTGCAAAACTGAATGATGCAACTGATTTGAAATTCATAAAAATTACTCCTGAAATTGCTATACCAGCTGAGATTAAAAAGGAATTTCCTGATATGGTAAAAAGAGCAATCACTGATAAAAAAAATCAAATGAAAGAAGTGATTGTTAATAAAATAGGAGTAAAACCTCCATATAAAGTTTCTTATGAAGTTGTAAAGGGTCAAAAAGCTAAAAGACTTCTAAAATATTCTCATTCCAGCGATATTGACTTAATCATAGTTGGCAGAAAAAGAAAGAAAGAAGGCTCTGGAGTTCTGGTCAACAGACTTGCAAGAAGAGCTGATTGCAGCCTATTGATAATACCTGAAGGATCAAAAGCTCAAATCAATAAACTTCACGTACCCATTGATTTTTCAAAAAATGCTAAGGATGCACTTGAAGAAGGGATTCAAATAGCATCAATGATTAAAAATCATGAAGGTAGAGACGTTGAAATAATATGCCAGAATGTTTATAATGTTCCTGTTGGATATCATTATAGTGGAAGGTCATATGAAGAATTTTCTCAGATAATGAGAGAAAATGCAAAAAAGAACTTTGCTACCTTCATCAAAAAAATAGATACAAAAGGCACTAATATTCGTGCTATTTATTCATTGGACACCAATGAGAATCCAATAGAAGATATTTACAATCTTGCAAAAGGAATTCAAGCAGACCTTGTCTTGTTTGGAGCCAAAGGAAGAACAGCTTTACCATCACTTTTTATAGGAAGTATGGCTGAAAGATTAATCCAGTTTCTTAAAGATATACCAGTTATGGTTGTTAGAAGAAAAGGTACTAATGCAGGAATTCTAGAATCATTAAGAGAATTTTAATTTTTTTTCTACTTCGTATTAAACCTTTTTAAGGTACGGGTATCAAAGTATAAACTTAGACCTGATTTTTTTTGTGAAAGAAGTAAAACTGGAGTCCAAACTCAATACAAAGAATGATTTTTCAGCAATTCTAACTGAGTATCAGGAAAGAATATATTGGCATATCCGAAAGATGGTTTTGGACCATGACGATGCAGATGATATTACTCAAGATACCTTTATAAAAGTTTATCAAAATCTGGATAAATTCAGGGGAGACTCTGAGCTATTTACTTGGATTTATAGAATAGCTACTAATGAATGTCTGCATTTTTTGAGAAGAAAAAAGCGAACAAATTTTTTCTCACTTTCGAATAATAATGTAGGACTGGAAAATATTTTAACATCAGGTCAATATATTGATGGGGATGAAGTTGAAATTAAACTTCAAAAAGCTTTGCTTAAGCTACCCGATAAGCAGAGACTAATTTTTAATATGAAATACTTTGATGACCTTTCATATGAAGAAATAGCAAAAATAACAGATACATCAGTGGGTGGCTTAAAAGCAAGTTATCACCATGCAGTAAAAAAAATAAAAAAATATATTTCATTACCTGATTAAACCTTTGATCTCGTGATGGATCAAAGAAATAAATAAAATTAAAAAATGGAAGGTTTACCGAAAAAACATCCGTTCAAAACTCCGGAGAATTATTTTGAAAATCTGGAAGAAAAAATAAAAAGGAAAACAGAAACCGCTTCAAAAGAAGGAACTGTTATCAACTTTTATCCAAATTGGATTAAAGTAGCTGCTTCAATTATGATTATTGGAGTATTTACAGTGGTTTTATATAATTTTTCTAAAAAGAATAAAACAGATTTAGCTCAACAGGCTTCAGTTGAAGAATTAATAAATTCAGTTAGTGATGAAGACATAATAATTTATTTAACTGAAAATAGTATTGATACAGATCAATTAATAGAAGCTGCATCTAAAGCTGGAGTTGATCAAACTGACTTTCAGAATAAGAAAATCGAAGAAACTATTATAGAAGATTATATTGATATTTACCTTTAAGATATGAGATACATTTTACTATTTTTTGGACTTATAATTATTGGCTATTCCGGATTAGCTCAAGATGGGCCTGCAAAAGAAAGAATAGAAAGTGCGCGAATAGCTTACATAACTAATAAAGTTGATTTAACCCCAGAACAAGCTCAGCAATTCTGGCCAGTTTATAATCAATTTTTACACGAAAGAGCATCATTAAGAAATGAATTAAGAGATTTAAGAGGGAACAGACGTCTTAATGAACTTTCGGAAGAAGAGCAAAAACAGCTATTAGACAAAAACCTTGAAATCAAAGTCAAGGAGGCTGAACTTGAAAAAAAATATTCTGATAAATTACTTAAGTTAATATCTCCTGCCCAGTTAATTGAATTGCATCAAGCTGAAAGAGAATTTAAAGAACTTTTACTTGAACGTATTGGTGAACGGGCACGCAGAAGACAAAACAATTAATCATTAAGGATTAATACAATTTTAAAAACCTGTCATCACAATGGCAGGTTTTTTTAATTTCAATAAAAAACATAACGTTTAAAATAGTTTTGACTCTTTAAAAATAGTTTTAATTCTAAATTCTTTATTGTAGTTTAGAGACTGCTAAAAAGATTTAACCATTTTTTTTACAATTTTTTGTTTAATTAGGGTTACATTTTATTTTCAATACGTATAAACCAATGAAGCGCTTCAGATGAAGGATCAAGAGATTCTTGAACGTATTAGTAAAGGAGACGAAACAGCACTAGACTACCTGTATAAAAAATATTACAGGATGATGACTAGGATTGTTCTTTCTAACAGTGGTACTGAGGAAGAAGCTCAGGATATATTTCAGGATGCCCTGATTGTATTCTGGCAGAAGGTAGCTAGTGGGAAACTAGTACTAACTTCCAAAATTAGCACTTTCCTTTACAGCATATGTTTGAATTTGTGGCGAAAGGAGCTCGATCGGAAAAGTAGGTTAAGCCGAGAAGAAGTTGACAATCCTGAAACAATGGATTTCGAGCAAGAAGAGAGATTGAAAATAATAACAGAATGCATCAATGAACTTGGTGATACCTGTAAAAAAATATTGACCTACTTTTATTTTGATGGTATGTCAATGCAAAATATAGCTTTAAACTTAGGCCTTGCAAATACAGACACAGCAAAAACAAAAAAGTACAAGTGTAAAAAAAGGTTAGATGAACTGGTGAAGTCGAAATACTCTGCTGGTGACTTTTTAGACTAAGAATTATGAACTTAAACGAATCAAATATCATTGATGATTACCTGATGGGTAATATGTCTGCAGTTGATCGAATGGCCTTCGAACAAAAAATGGCAGGTGACCAGGAACTTCAAAGAGAGGTTTCTATGCAGAAAGATATTATCAAAAGCCTGGAACAGGCAAGGGTTCAACAACTTAAAGCCAGATTAAATAGTATTACAGTATCTAATACTACCTGGTATCAATCGACTTTTGGGAAAATCACTATAGGAATTTCTATCCTTGCAGCGATAATTATCGGGTCATGGCTATTGTTCTCTGACGATAATCAATCTGCAGACGTTCAATTATCAGACAGTATAGCTTCTCAAGAACAAACTATTTCTCCAATCGATAAAAGTACAGAATCTAATGTCGATGCAATTGAAAAAGTAGAGGAAGTAATAGCTGAGGAAACACAAGAGCAAACTTCTATAGTTACACCAACACCAGAGAAAGAAGAAAGTAAAAAAGATAACAACGATCAAAGTAAGATCGCTGAAAAGAAACAACCTGTAACTAAAGAGGAAACTCAATCAAACATTGAACCTTCAGTAGATTCAAAAACTGAGACTCAAAAATCTGACACCTCAGAGGAAGTAAATTCGTATAACCCATATAGATTGGTTGAAATTGAAACAACCAAAGGAAGCAACTTTGATTTTCATTACAAGTTCTATAACAATAAATTATCTCTATATGGAGATTTCGGAGGAGAAAAACCTTATGAGATTCTAGAGGTAAATAATGAAAATGTACGAGGTCTATTCCTTTATTATGACGGAAAATTCTTCGAATTAGACACTACACATAACACTATTCCGCTTACGGCTTTAGATAATGTGGGCGTCATTCAAAATTTGATGGAAATAAAGAATAACAAATAAAAAAAGGACTCTTCGGAGTCCTTTTTCATTTGTGATTTTTTAATAGTTTTTAACCCTTCTTCTTCTAGGAACTCTCAATTACTGATACTAGATTTACGTTTTAAAAGAAAATCAGGCAAGTAATATGAGTGCAAAAAGCTCTAATTATAAGAAAAAAAAGAAACTGGGAGCATTTCCCTTTTTAAGTATTATCACATCTAATACTTTAGCACTTACAGCCATAGGTCTATTTGCCTCAATGATCTATTTTGGAAACTACTTCGCTACTGTAGTTAAAGAGAATTTTGAAATTCAAATTATCCTCGACAAGGATGTGTCAGAAAATGATAAATTGAAAATAAGAAAAACTCTTGAATCAAAACCTTATGTAGCTGAAAACAGTGATACATTAAGAATCTCCTATATAAGTAAAGAAAAAGCAGCTGAACAACTTACTTCTGAAATTGGCGAGGATTTTGTTAATATACTTAACAATAACCCATTAAGAGATAGTTATCAAGTACATATAAAAGAGGAATTTCAAGCTGAAGAAAACCTTACTGAAATTAAAACCAGCCTTGAAAAAATTCCTGGTATCCATGAAGTTACCTATGTACCTAACTTGCTTGAAGAGATTAATGATAATATTTATAAAGTAAGTGCCATATTTCTGGCGATTACCTTATTAATGCTTATCATCTTTGTTCTCCTTATTAATAACACAATAAAATTAGCCCTATTTAGCCAAAGGTTTTTGATAAGATCAATGCAACTTGTTGGAGCAACTAAAGGATTTATTCAAAAACCATTTCTAAGCCGAGCTTTATTATATGGCCTGATTTCTGCCTTATTAGCTTCCGGGTTAATATTTACGATTATATATAGCATTAACAATCAATTTGCTCAAATAGATCTTGAACCATTCAAAAACGGATTATTAACCGTTGGAGGAATTCTTATTTTGGCTGGATGCCTTGGGTGTTTAATTAGCACATGGTTTGCTGTTAATAAATACCTTAAACTTTCTTTAGATGAACTATACTAATATGAAAAATAATAACTCATTACCATTCGATAAAACAAATTATATTATCCTGATTGTTGGAGTTTTAGTAATTGCATTAGGCTTTTACATTATGACTCTTGACACCGAACCTTATGGATTTGGTACTTTAGGGTTAACAATTGGTCCATTAATAGTTCTTGCTGGTTTTGCCATTGAATTTGCGGCAATATTTTTTAAGCAGAAAAATTCTTCATCTAACGATCAATAATTAAATAATGACAATAATTGAAGCGTTAATCCTTGGAATCATACAAGGTTTAACAGAATTTTTACCCGTTAGTAGTAGTGGACATATTGAGCTAGGTAAAATACTTCTGGGAGTCCAGGCTAAGGAGAATTTATTGTTTAGTATTCTAGTACATGGAGCTACAGCTTTAAGTACGATTATAGTATTCAGAAAAGATATTTTCCAGATTATTAAAAATGGATTTAAATTTCCTTTCAACGACTATTCCCGGTTCATTATTTACATAATAATTTCTATCATACCAGTAATGATTATAGGTCTTCTTTTTGAAGAACAAATAGAATCATTATTTACAGGTAATGCACTTCTGGTGGGTAGTATGTTAATTCTTACCGGATTGCTACTTTTATTTGCCTCTTTCACGGGAAATCCGGATGGCGACCTTTCTCCATTAAAAGCTTTAATTATAGGAATAGCTCAGGCTATTGCTATTTTACCTGGTATTTCAAGGTCAGGGGCCACAATTGGTACAGCCCTTCTTCTAAAAGTTAATAGAGAACAGGCAGCGAGATTTAGTTTCCTAATGGTTCTAATACCTATATTAGGTGCAGCATTTTTAAAAACTCTTGATCTTTTCTCCGGGGAAGCTGAAAATATTTCAAATATAAATGTGCCCGCCATGGCGATAGGTGCAATAGCTGCATTTGGATCAGGACTAGTTGCATGTAACTGGATGATTAAAATTGTAAAGCAAGGTAAGCTCATTTTCTTTGCTGGCTATTGCTTTCTTGCTGGTATCATAGCAATTATCGGCGCTTTTATTCAATCTTAATTCCACTATTACAAACTGATATTTTTTGTATTTTCGTACAAGAAAAAAAACGTTGATGTGAGAAAAGCAATTCTAACTCCATATTTTGACAATGGCCAGGTTATTTGTATTGACAAGCCCTACGAATGGACATCTTTTGATGTAATAAAAAAAATCAGATTTGGTCTTAAAATAAAAAAAGTTGGACATGCAGGAACATTAGATCCGTTGGCAACTGGCTTGTTAGTTATCTGTACAGGAAAAAAAACCAAAGAGATAGAAAACTACCAAGCTGCAGAAAAAGAATATATCTGTGATTTGGTATTAGGTAAGACTACCCCAAGTGTCGACCTGGAAACTGATTTTGATTCAGAAACTAACACTGATCATTTAACTAATGAAGAGATCACCAAAGTGATAAATTCATTTCAAGGTGAAATTGACCAGGTTCCTCCAATATTTTCAGCTATTAAAGTTGATGGTGAAAGAGTTTATGAAAAAGCCAGAAAAGGTGAAACAGTTGAGCTTAAATCAAGAAAAATTCAGATTCATGAAATTGAAATTCTTGAATCAAATAACCCTGAAATTAAAATTAGAATAGTTTGCTCGAAGGGCACTTATATTAGAAGTCTTGTTAGAGATATTGGGGAAAAACTTCAGGTTGGCGCCTATATGAAAGCTCTGGTCAGAACAAGAATAGGTGAACTTACACTTGAAAATGCTTTATCTCCTGAAGAATATGTTGAAAAGAATAAGTTTAGAGTTGCCTTTCCTGAAAACAAATAATCAGATTGTTTGATATAGAACTAACTTCATTGAATATAATAATCCAGATATGAAAATATATGAAGGTCTTACTGAGTTTACTCCACCAAAATTCCCTGTTGTAACTAGTGGAACATTTGATGGTGTCCATAAAGGCCATCAGAAAATAATAGAGAGAATCAAAACCATAGCTCAAAATAATAATGGAGAAACGGTATTGATAACCTATTGGCCTCATCCGAGATTTGTACTTAAGCCAGACGATGATTCATTAAAGCTTCTGAATACTTTTGAAGAAAAAGCACTTCTACTGGAAAAATTAGGGGTTGACCATCTTATTAAATTTACCTTCGATAAAAAATTTAGTAGCCAGACTTCCGAAGAATTTATAAAAAACATACTTATTGATGGCATCAATACCAAAAAGCTTGTAATTGGATACGACCACAGATTTGGTAAAAACCGAGAAGGAAGCTTTGAGCACTTAAAAGAAAATGCAAGTAAATATGGCTTCGAAGTTGAAGAAATCCCTGAACAAGATGTTAATAATGTAGCTGTTTCATCTACAAAAATAAGAAGGGCGCTTGATGAAGGAAATGTGGAGATTGCAAGAGAGTACCTGGGTCAGGATTATTCAATAACAGGATTTGTAGGTGAAGGGGAAAAAAGAGGAAGAGAATTAGGCTTTCCAACAGCTAACATTACTATCCCCGAAAAATTCAAAAAAATACCAGCTCATGGTGTTTATGGCGTTCATGCTGATGTAGGAGGTAAAAGATATCAAGGCATGATGAATATTGGAGTGAAACCTACATTTAGAGGAAGTGAACTAAGCCTTGAAGTACATCTTTTCAATTTTAACGAAAATATTTATGGAGAAAAAATTACCGTTTTCTTTGATAATTATGTTAGAAAGGAAAGAAAATTCAAAAATACTGAAGAACTCATTAATCAATTACAAATAGATAGGCAGGTTGTACTTGACCGATTAAATAAGTAATTTCGAAAACAACAATTAACCCACGAACACATGATAAACAAAGTTGTAAAAGACGCCCAGGAAGCAACAGCAGACATTAAAGATGGCTCTGTTCTAATGCTTGGAGGGTTTGGACTTTGCGGAATCCCTGAAAATAGTATTCAGGCCCTCCTTGATAAAGGTGTTAAAGACCTTACTTGTATCTCAAATAATGCAGGAGTAGATGACTTCGGAATCGGATTACTACTTCAACAAAAGCAAGTAAAAAAAATGATCAGTAGCTATGTTGGAGAAAACGCTGAATTTGAAAGACAGTTATTATCTGGAGAACTAGAAGTAGATCTTATCCCCCAAGGCACACTTGCTGAACGAATTAGAGCCGGAGGAGCCGGAATCCCAGCATTCTTTACTCCGGCAGGATTTGGAACTGAAATCCAGGAAGGTAAAGAAATCAGAGAATTTGATGGAAAAATGTATTTGATGGAAAGTTGGTTAAAAGCTGACTTTGCCCTAGTTAAAGCCTGGAAAGGTGACACTTCAGGTAATTTGATTTTTAAGGGAACTGCCAGAAACTTTAACCCAATGATGGCTGCTGCTGGCAAAATAACAATAGCTGAAGTAGAAGAACTTGTACCGGCTGGAGAATTAGACCCAAACCAGATTCACACACCGGGAATCTATGTTCAAAGAATTTTCGAAGGAAAAAACTACGAAAAAAGAATTGAACAAAGAACTGTTCGAAGCTAATCAACCATCAAAACGAAATTTATTATGTCTTTAGATAAAATAGGAATCGCAAAAAGAATATCCCGTGAAATTGAAAATGGGATGTATATAAATCTTGGAATCGGAATTCCGACACTTGTGGCTAACTATATTCCAGATAACATGGAAGTAGTTTTACAATCAGAAAATGGTCTTTTAGGCATTGGCCCCTTCCCTACCGAAGATCAAGTAGATGCAGACCTTATTAATGCTGGTAAACAAACGGTAAGTATGCTTCCCGGATCAGTTCTCTTCAGTTCTGCAGAAAGTTTTGCCATGATCCGTGGTGGACATGTTCACCTTACTATACTTGGAGCTATGGAAGTTTCTGAAAATGGAGATATTGCCAACTGGAAAATTCCTGGCAAGATGGTTAAAGGAATGGGTGGAGCAATGGATCTTGTTGCATCAGCTGATAACATCATCGTTGCTATGCAACATACAAGCAAATCCGGTGAATCTAAATTACTAAAAGAATGTTCACTGCCTATTACAGGAATAAAATGCGTTAATAAAATTGTCACCAACCTCGCTGTTTTAGATATACACCCTGAAGGTGGCTTTATTTTAAGAGAAAGAGCTCCTGGTGTTTCTGTTGAAGAAATAAAAAATGCTACAGAAGGAAAATTGATTATAGAAGGAGATATTCCTGAAATGAAAATAGATTAATTCCAAACCCGCTAAATGCGGGTTTTTCTTTTTTTATAGTACAATTCATTTCAGTTGTTCTTACTTTTGCGGTAACATTATTTTAGCTTAAAAGCCGTACAAAAAAAGTAATAATGAAAAAATCATCAATAAAATTTAACGTCACTTTAGATGACGAAAATGTTCCGGAAAAAATTGAATGGACTGCAGATGACAAGCCAGGTGGTGGACTTGATGAAACAAATGCTATTAGTGTTTCAGTATGGGATCAAAATCAAATGAACACTTTAAGAATCGATCTTTGGAATAAAGAAATGCCGGTTCATGAGATGAAAAAATTCTATATCGATATTATTGGTGGTCTTGCACAAAGCTTAATGACTTCAACAGCAGATGAATACATGGCAAATGAAATGAATAGTCTCTGCGATCGATTAATTGAACATGTAAAAAAAGAAAATCAATAATCTTAAGAAAGCTGCTCAGGCAGCTTTTTTTTATGCTTCCCTTCTAAATAAAAAATAAACCATTTATAGTATTTTAAATGAAAAATTAACCTTATTATTTTAGGATTAAATTTTTAATATATTATTTTTGACAGAATAAATAGTAGGCATGCCTACTAAATAACCCAACAATTAACCAATTTTTGAAAACTTATATTATCTTTTAACTTATAATGACAATTAACTTAATATAAAACCTAAACCAGAATCCTTAAATACAAATAAACATGACATCTATGCAAAAGATTCTCACACGGAGTCTTGGCATGATTGTACTATTCTTATTCACAATAGTATCAGCCCATGCCCAGGACAAAACTACTATCACAGGAAAGGTAACAGATGCCTCAGGCGACGCACTTTATGGAGTGAACGTGGTAGTAAAAGGGAAAGTAATCGGAACTATCACACAAGCTGATGGGTCGTATAACCTTACAGTAAATAGTGCACCTCCATTCACACTAATCTACTCAATGGTTGGTTTCGATTCACAAGAGAGAGAAGTCACTCAAAACAATCAATCATTTGACATTCAATTAGAAGAACAAAGTTTAGTTGGATCAGAAGTAGTTGTTTCTGCTTCAAGAGTGGAAGAAACAATTTTAGAATCACCAGTATCTATTGAAAAAATGGACGTGCTAGCGGTTCAAAACACTTCTTCTGATGATTATTACAAAGCAATTGGAAATCTGAAAGGTGTTGATATGACAACTTCCAGCGTTAACTTCCAGATTATCAATACTCGTGGTTTCAACTCAACAGGTAACGTTCGATTCGTACAGCTAATTGATGGTATGGATACTCAGGCTCCGGCTCTGAACTTCCCAGTAGGAAGCTTAAACGGTCCTTCAGTACTTGATGTTGAGAGTGTTGAATTATTACCAGGTGCTGCATCTGCTCTTTATGGACCAAATGCTTTCAATGGTATCCTTTTAATAAATTCAAAAAATCCATTTGATTATCAAGGACTAAGTGCTTTTGCAAAAGTTGGAGTTAACCATATAGGTGGCGATACAGATTTAAATTCATTCGGAAATGAAATCGGCCCAGGTGGTGCACAACCTATGTATGAAGCTGCAATTAGATATGCTAAGGCTTTTAATAACAGATTTGCATTTAAAGTAACTGCATCTTTCTCAAAAGCTGAAGATTGGTGGGGTACTGACCTAAGAGATAATACTCCACAATTCAAACCAACAGGTTTCACTCCTTATTCAGGCGGTGAATTAGGAAATCAGGAAGACTTAAATACCCTTTATCCATTCTTCTTTGAAAACCCTGGAGCTGATCTGATTCATGCTTTTGGAGATGAAGTACAAATTAGTTTACCCCTTGTAGGTTTAAGCTCAACATTCCAATCGATATTGGCTTCTAATGGGCTTTCAGATTATGCTGGTGACATTCCAAATCAGACAGTATCTAGAACTCCATATTTAGAAAAAGATCTTGTAGATTATGGTGCTGAAAACCTGAAATTAGGAGCATCATTAAACTACAGGTTAACTGATGATCTTGAACTTTCCTACCAGTTCAATTATGGTGCAGGTACAACAGTTTATACAGGAGCTCAACGTTATTCATTAGCTAACTTTAATATACAACAACATAGAATCCAGTTAGAGTCTGATAACTTTTATTTAAGAGGTTATACAACTATTGAACAATCAGGTGATTCATATATTGCAGATTTAACTGGTGTTATTATTAATGACAGATGGAAAAATAACTCACAGTGGTTTGCCGAATATACAGTGGGGTATCTTGGATATCTTGCTGCAAATGGCATAGCTCCTGGAGCATCGACAGTTCAGCAGCAACAAATGGCTCACTTTGCAGGACGACAGTTTGCTGATAACGGAAGAACAATAGCTGGATCAGATACCTTCGAGTTTGAAGCTGACCTTGCTAAGTCACAATCGATTCCAGCTGGATCTAAATTCGATGATGCCACAAAAATGTACATGGCAGAAGGTATGTACGACTTCACAAATGATCTAAACGGTGCACTTAACTTACAAGCTGGTTTCCAATATAGACTTTATGATCTTGAATCTAACGGTACAATTTTCGCTGACACAACAGGTAATGACATTACTATTCAAGAAGTGGGAGCTTTTGTTCAGGCTGGTAAGAAAATTTTCAATGAAAAAGTTAAGTTAACTGGAAGCTTAAGATGGGATAAGAATGAAAATTTCAACTCTCAGCTTAACCCTAGAATATCTGCAGTTTGGACATTTGCTGATAACAACAATTTCAGAGCTTCATTCCAGACTGGTTTCAGAAACCCAACTACTCAGGGACAGCACATTGATCTAAAC
Organism: Marinigracilibium pacificum; assembly: GCF_012926615.1. GTDB lineage: Bacteria > Bacteroidota > Bacteroidia > Cytophagales > Cyclobacteriaceae > Mangrovivirga > Mangrovivirga pacifica. Next base: position 321,841 of record NZ_JABBNU010000003.1, read on the forward strand.
GTTGTATCTGCAAGGTTACTAGGAGGACTTCCTCAGTATGCTGAAGCGAGAAACATTTATGAAAATGCTTATACTTTAAACTCTGTTGATAATTATATCTCAGAAATCACAAATGCAATCGGTGAAAACCCTGAATTAGGTGGTGCAGTAATTGCAAGACCTGATTTATTGGATTTACTTGAACCAGCTGATTTTGAGCCTGTAAAACCAGAAGAAATCAAAGCATTCGAATTTGGTTACAAAGGTATTTTAGGTAAGTCAGTTTATATCGACGTTGCTTACTATTACAATATCTACAACAACTTTATTGTTCAAAGATTATTGAGAAAAGCTGCAGGTGAAATTGATTTCGATGCAACAACTATCACTGAACAAAATATCAGAAATGCACAGACTCTACTGAGCCCTAATACAACTCCGGGTGAAGAAAATACTTTCCAGACATACACAAACGTGGACAGAGAAATCACAGCTCAAGGTTTAGCGCTAGGTGTAGATTATATGTTTAACAGAGGATATACTCTTTCTGCTAATTATAACTGGAACAAACTTAGTGAAGATCTTGGTGAAGAATTCGTTGAAGGATTTAACACTCCTGAAAACAAGTTCAATGTTTCATTTAGCAACAGAAAAGTAACTGATAAATTCGGTTTTAATGTAACGTATAGATGGCAAGATGCATTTATGTGGAATTCATCTTTTGCTAATCAGGAAGTGCCAGCCGTTGGAACTGTAGATGCACAATTAAGCTACAAGCTAAAAAGCATGAAATCTACGCTGAAACTTGGTGGATCTAATCTTCTTAACGAAAGATATGTAATGAATGCTGGTGGCCCATCTCTTGGTGCTATCTATTACCTATCAATCACTTTTGATGAGTTGATGAACTAAAAACCTAACAATCATGAAAAATTTCAAATTATCAATATATACATTATTAAGTACATGCTTGTTATTTGCATGTACTTATGACTTCCCTGAGTCAACTGTAGCACAAGAACCAACTTCAGGTGAGGCTGATTTTTCAAAGGTAGTTGCCATTGGAAACTCGTTGACAGCGGGGTACATGGACGGTGCACTATATAAAAGCGGACAGGAAAACAACTTTGTCGCCATCATAACAGAACAAATGAAAGGAAATGGTGGTGGAGATTTTAACATTCCATTGGTATCTAGTGACCATATCTCTGGCAAATTGATATTAGCAAACCAACCGGGAGGTTCACCTGCCCCTACTCCTATTCAATTTATACCAAATTATCCTTACACAGTAGAGCAAATAGGCCCATATGATGGTGATATTTCTACATTGAATAATTTTGGAATACCAGGAGTTACTATCTTGACTGCACAAACACCAGACTTAGGGAATCCTGGTAGCGCGCTATACAATCCATTATATGCAAGAGTAGCTTCTGCTCCGGGCACATCTACCCTTCTTGGTGATGCAGCAACAGCAATGAATGCTGGTGGTACATTCCTTGTGTTTTGGCTGGGTAACAATGATGTATTAGGATATGCAATAGGTGGTGCTTCTAATGAGGCAATTTTAACCGATAATTCAGTTTTTGAAGGCGCATACAATAATGCTTTAAGCACAATGTTAAATGCAAATACAGATGCAAAAGGAATTGTTGCAAATATTCCATATGTAAGTGATATACCATATTTTACTGCAGTTCCTTTTAACTCAATTGGGTTTAGCAGTGATGATCAAGGACTTATTGATCAACTTAATGGTGCTTTTGCTCAATTTAATGGTCTTATGGATCTATTGAGCCAAAACCCGAATCTTAGTACTTACAGACTACAGGAAAGAAAAGTTTCATATGGAATTGGGCCAAATCCAATCTTGATTTATGATGAATCGCTTCCTGATCTTGGACCTATATTTGATGGACTAGAGCAAAATGGAGACATTAATTCTAATACTAGAGCTGCTTTAGCACCGTATGAACAATCAAGGCCTGCTACTTCGAAGGATCTATTCACATTGACTTCAGCTACAGTATTAGGGACTTTAGCTAATCCGAATAATCCGACTACTGTAATTGGTGTTGCAGTACCTCTAGCAGATCAATATACTATAACTGAAAGTGAAGATGCTACTATCAGAAGTAAAGTTGATGCATTTAATGGATCAATTAGTTCTGCAGTAAATAATTATTCGGACAGACTTGTTCTTGCTGATGTTAATGCACAGTTAACGTTGCTAAAAACTTCTGGAATAAACGTAAATGGTTCAAACTTGAATGCCACTTTTATTCCACCAAATGGAGGATTCTCTGTTGATGGTGTGCATCCAAACCAAAGAGGACATGCATGGATGGCTAACTACATGATCGAAAGAATCAATTCTAAATTCGGATCCAATATTGAAAAAATCAATCCGAATGATTATGCAGGTAACTCACTACCATTTGTGATTCAATAACGAAAATCAACAACCAATATAAAAGCCCTGGCATCAAATTGATGTCAGGGCTTTAATCTTTTTAAGACTAAATGATAACACGATTTTTTATAAATTGCATGTAAACGAAAACAACATGATCAAAAAGAATACTTTTATTGTTACTATCATTATCCTCGCCTTAATTATTCTTACCAACTTCTATCAGATTAATTTTAACAGAGGTGTCATCACACAACTAATCGATCAAAATGATAGTTTGAGAACGGAGGTATTAGAGCTTTCAAACAATAAGGGGTTTAACGTCCATTCAAATATGCTTCAGATCGAATTAAGGCAATCTGAATTAAATAAGGCTATCAATAACGAAGACTGGAACTTGGCAAATTATCAAATATTAAGGCTTAAAGAGTTGTTCACTCAGTTTGAAATAGCAAATTATAATACTGAAGGTAAAAATATTAGTGAACTAACTCAGGAATTAACTAATTCCCCTTTAACCAAAATAATAGCATCTATAGAAAAATCGAATAAACAAGATGCCCTAAATGCTTCATTAGCACTTGAAAGATCATGCAATGCTTGCCATTCACTTTCAGGTAAGGAGTTTCTAAATAAAAAATAATTGATGATTCTAACTTTTATTAACTAAAGTTTAATAGCCGGCAGGATAAAAAAAACGCTGACAGAAATGTCAACGTTTTTTGTAGCCCGTAGGGGATTCGAACCCCTGCTACCAGGATGAAAACCTGGCGTCCTAACCCCTAGACGAACGGGCCGTGCTAAAAGGTGATGCAAATATAATTACTGATTTTAATTTTTCAACACCTCCCGAATATTTTTTCAACACTTAACTCGTTACTAGCTGATTTATAGGGAGAAAAATTTTAATCAACACATTAAATATGTTTCAACTTTAAAACATAAACAATAATTTAAAATCACAGCCTTATTTTATCCTTCTAAATTTTACCTGATTATTCAAATAACTTCTGGTTAACAAGAAAGCCAAATAAACATTTAAGGAAAAATTAAACTTTTCAATGAAAACTGTAATCTTAAATCGGGGCCATAAATTATACAAACAGTAAATTTATTCCCTCCAATTAATGAACATAATAAATCTTGAATAAGAAAAACCAATATTCAAATTTTCAAGAAAAATATTATCAAATAAATTGATACAAAAAGAATTTGGAATTTAGATTAAGGAGTAAAAAAAAACAGAGATCAAAACTTGGCTCTCGCTTTGTTTCTCACTCTGTTTTTTGTAGCCCGTAGGGGATTCGAACCCCTGCTACCAGGATGAAAACCTGGCGTCCTAACCCCTAGACGAACGGGCCGTGCTAAAAGGTGATGCAAATATAGAGCATCATTTTAAAATTTCAACATTCCGACACAAAAAATATTATTTTTTTTCAGTTAAACGAAACAACTATCTGAAATGCAGCAACTTAAATTTCAAACAAAATTTCAATTATAATAAGTTCATTTAACCTCCTTATAATTTCATTTAAATATCAAATTAATAATCCTACTATGATATTATTTCCAAAAAATCATTTCAATCGTTTGCAATAATAAAAGGTGTATAACATTTCATTGTTTTTCCATAGTTAACGTAGTATTTTTACCTGTCAATTATTATACACACAAATAAATAACACATAAAAAACCGTAAAAAATGGCTATTAAAGTTGCAATTAACGGATTTGGAAGAATAGGGAGACTTACTTTCAGAGCTCTTCTAAACAAAGATAATGTGGAAGTTGTTGCGATCAACGATCTTACTGACAATGCGACACTTGCTCATTTATTAAAATATGATACTGTTCACGGCAAATTCCCAGGAACGGTTGAATCAACAGAAGACAGCATCATTGTTAATGGAAAATCAATTGCTGCATATGCTGAGAGAGACCCAGCCCAGTTACCTTGGAAAAAGCATGAAATAGATGTAGTTCTTGAGTCTACAGGTAGATTTGTTGATGAAGAAGGATCAGGTAAGCACCTTACTGCTGGTGCAAAGAAAGTTTTAATTTCTGCTCCTGCAAAAGGTAATATCCCTACTGTGGTTTTAGGAGTTAATGATGATACACTAACAGGAGATGAGAAAATCGTTTCTAATGCATCATGTACTACCAACTGCCTTGCTCCAATAGCAAAAGTAATTAACGATGCTTTTGGTCTTAAAAAAGGATATATTACTACAGTTCACGCTTATACTGCAGACCAGGCAATTCAGGATGCTCCTCACAAAGATTTAAGAAGAGCTAGAGCTGGTGCCGTTTCTATCGTCCCTACTTCTACAGGAGCTGCTAAAGCAGTTGGATTAGTTCTTCCTGAACTTAAAGGAAAATTAGACGGTATAGCTATGCGTGTTCCAGTACCAGATGGCTCTGTTACTGACCTTGTTGCTGAAGTTGGAAGAGAAGTTACAGCTGAAGAGGTAAACAAAGTGTTAAAAGAAGCTGCTGAAGGTCCTCTTAAAGGTATCCTTGAGTATGTTGAAGACCCAATTGTTTCTGCTGATATTCTTGGCAACCCTCACTCAAGCATTTTTGATTCATTACTGACATCTGCACAAGGTAATATGATCAAAGTTGTTAGCTGGTATGATAACGAAGCAGGCTACTCAAACAGATCTGCTGATATGATTGTTAAATTAGGATCTTAATTAATTCTAGATTTTAAATAAAAAAAGCTTTCCAATGGAAAGCTTTTTTTATTGACTTTGAATATTATTCTTTATATCAAAATGACACCGTCTGCCTCAAAGGAATAAACAACCTTATCACCTTTAATCTCTTCAATCTCCTCAGCCGTTAACCCTTCATCTTTGGCATAATGCTTTCTTGTTGCTTCATCTTCAATTTCTTTCTTTAATATACCATCCACAACAGCAGTTTTACCTTCTATATCTTTAGGTACAAAAAACCCATAATCCTTAAAAGTAACACGTAATGGTTCCGTCTGACCTGGAACTGACAATGTCATCCAACAACCTTTCATCTTGCATACTGAAGATACTTCACCCGTAAGCTTTACATTTAAACTATCCTTACCATTTAGTATATCCTCAGGGCTAGACAAGGCTAATGCATTTTCAGCATTGATTTCCTTACCGAAAAATGAATAATTAACTTGAATTGTTGTATCCTGGCTTATTGCTTTATCATTAGATTCATTTTCTGATTTCTTATCTGAACATGCCCCTAAAATTATTAGAATAATTATTATTGCTGAAAAACCTTTTTTCATTTTCATTTTTTGAAGTTTAATATCAGAAATCAACTTTGATGTCTGACTAATGATTGATAGATTTAAAAATAGAATTACCAATTAAAAATAAGAATAAATTGGAAACTTATTCACTGCTTGAGTTAAATAATAAAATAAAAAATGTTCTATCTGATCATCTTGAAAATCATTATTGGATTATTGCTGAGATAGCAGAACTACGAACTAATTTCAAAGGCCACTGCTATTTAGAATTAGTAGACAAAGATGATGATGATGTATTAGCTAAAAACCGGGCAACAATTTGGGCATATACGTATAGAGGAATTAATGCATGGTTCTTAAAGATCACTGGATCTGAACTACAGGAAGGCATGAAAGTTTTATGCAAAGTAAAAGTCACTTTTCATGAAGTTTATGGCATGTCTCTCAACATAACTGATATTGACCCAAAATATACTCTGGGAGAAAGAGCAGCCAAGAAACAGGAAATAATGAAAAAACTTGAGGAAGATGGTGTCCTGGATATTAATAAGGAATTATCTCTTCCAATTGTCCCTCAAAAAATCGCCATTATAAGCAGCGAAACAGCTGCAGGATATCAGGATTTCATGCATCAGTTACATAACAACAGGTATGGCTACTCTTTTGAAACCAAATTATTCAATACTGTTATGCAAGGGAATCAAGCTCCTGAAAGCATCATTAATTCCTTACATATAATAAATGACAATATTGAAAATTTTGACCTTGCTGTAATAATAAGAGGTGGTGGAGCGCAATTAGATCTAGAATGTTTTGATAATTATGAAGTTGCTTTTCATACTGCACAATTCCCCTTACCTGTATTAACTGGCATTGGGCATGAAAGAGATGAAACAATTACTGACATTGTAGCACATACATCTTTAAAAACTCCAACAGCTGTTGCCGAATTCCTAATAAATGGACTTTATAGTTTTGAAGAAAATATATTATCACTAGGCCAGTCGATCTCAGATATTTCTAAATCGTACATTCAAATTGCTGCAGATAAATTAATGAATATTAAGCATGCTATACATAAAGCTGCAGAAAGCCATGTGAAAGAAAAGGAATATCTGATTGAAAAAACAAAATCTAACCTTGAACATATAACCCGTGATATATTAAATAAGGAAAAACTAAAGTTAGATAGTTCAGAGAAACTATTAAATAGCTTAAACCCAAAAAAGGTAATAGAGAGAGGGTACTCGTTTACAGAAGTCAATGGTGTAAATATTAACAAAGCTGAAGTTTTAAATACTGGTGACTTAATTAGAACTGTAACGAGTAAATACGATATTAAAAGTTTAATTAAAACAATTGAAAAAAATGACCAAAAATAAATCATTCAATTACAAGGAATCTATAGAAAGACTAAATAAAATTCTTGAAAAATTAGAAAATCAAGAAGGTGATATTGACGAACTTATGAAAGATGTTGAAGAAGCTACTAACATTATTAAAACCTGTCGCGGAAAGCTTCGCTCTGTAGAAAAACAACTATCGGACAAATTCGACGACATTGACAATTAAACTAATATTTAATTAAAAAATTTACATCTTTAACACCATTTTAAAGCAACAACCAAGGATTTAGACTCACTAAATTAACAATTCCTTAAATTACACTTCGAAAAAGAGTTAATTTTTCGACATATAACAATCATACCAAATAATATTTCACATTTCATAAAACTACCCATATTTTCAATCATCAAAACCTGTTAAACACATAAATCATTATCAAAATTCTTACATTAGAAGGCTCATAATTTTTGATAACAGGTATATAATGGACATAGCTCAGGAATTTAAAGACAACTGCGGCTTCGGTATGATGGCGCACATTAAAAATGTTGCGTCAAGACAAATGGTTGATGATTCAATCGAAGCCCTAAAAAGAATGATGCATAGAGGAGCAATCGCTGCTGACGGAAAAAGTGGAGATGGCTGTGGTTTTCTTTTCTCTATGCCAGATAAATTCATGAGGAAAATTGCAACGCTAAATGGCTATGATCTGCCAGCCAGATATGCAGTTTCAATGACTTTTTACACTAACGACGAACAAAAAATCATTTTTGAAGAGGCTTGTAAACAAAATGACCTTAAAATTTTATTCTCCCGACATGTTCCTGTGGATGAATCTAATTTAGGTAACCAAGCAAAAGAAATAATGCCTGAAATTATACAAACTTTCGTCATCCCTAATTCGCCTATGGCTCAAAGAAGATTTGAAGCCTTATTATACTTAACAAGAAAAGATGTTGAATCTCAAATTGAAGACATTAATTTCACAATTGCTTCCTTTTCTGATAAAGTAATTTCATACAAAGGACTTCTTCTTCCAACTCTCATAGATAAGTTTTATACTGACCTTACAGATAAAGACTTTGAAGTAAGCTTCGCCGTTTTTCACCAGAGATTCAGCACCAACACAATGCCCAGATGGCCACTTGCACAACCATTTAGATGCGTAGCGCACAACGGTGAAATTAATTCAATAAAAGCTAATCGGTACAATGTAAATGTCAATGCCGAAAATATGGCAGGAGACATTTTTAACAAGGAAGAAATGAATCGCCTTATGCCGATTTTACAAAATGAAACAAGTGATAGTGGTTCATTTGATAATTACTTTGAGTTTCTAATTCAAAACGGAGTTGATTTCTTTAAAGCAGTAAGAAGTATGGTGCCTCCGCCATTTCATAATGCTCCCCATCTAGATGCTGGATTAAGATCTTTTTACGAGTATACTTCTTGTAATTTTGAAGCCTGGGATGGACCTGCAGCATTAAATATTACAAATGGAAGATATGTGGGTACCGTTTTGGATAGGAATGGTTTACGACCAGCCAAATACATCATTACCTATGACGATAGAATGATCATTGCAAGTGAGTATGGCATTATTGATTTGGAACCAGAAAACATTCAGGAACAAGGCAAACTGACCTCAGGTCAAATGATTGCTGCAGATCTTAAATTTGGCAAGATCTATAAAAACGAAGAAATAAATGAGTATATAAAAAATACAAATCCATATGAAAAATGGCTGAATGATAATTCAGCGTATTTAATGGAGCATACAGAAACAAATTTCAGTGATTTTTCTGACCTAAGACCACAGAACCTTGTGGAAATGCAGCGTTATCACAATTACACTAATGAGGTAATGTCATCCATTATTGATCCAATGATCAAAAGTGGAAAAGAAGAAACAGGGTCAATGGGCGATGATACTCCCGCTGCATGTTTTAGTACTGAACAGAGAAATTTCACTGATTTCTTCAGACAAAAATTTGCCCAGGTAACAAACCCTCCAATTGATCCGCTTAGAGAAAAAATAGTAATGTCTACTACCGTAACGTTCGGAAGTAAAAACAATGTCTTGAAAGAAACTCCGCATCATTCCCACAGGCTTATATCAATGTCTCCAATAATGTCTAAAGAAAAAATGGACATTCTAAAAGCATTTGGTGATGAAACCCATGAATTATTCGATCCATATTATAGGTACAAATCATTTGATACTTGCTTTAATGGGAATCTAAAAGATTCTTTAAAATCATTAGCTGCTAATATTGAAGAAACAGTTATAAATGAAGGCATTAGAACAATACTTTTAGATGATCGATGTCTTTCTGAAGAAAATATGTTAATGCCAATGCCAATGGTTATTGGGTACCTTAACACATTATTCCTTAAGAAGGGAATTCGAAGTAAAGTGAATTTTGTTGCTGTTACAGGTGAGGTAATGGATTCTCATTCAGCTGCTGTATTGTTAGGATTTGGAGCAACAGCTGTTTACCCCTACTTACTATATGCTTCAGCACTAACTATTATCGAAAGACATAAAAACTGCCGCCTAAATGCCAGAAAAAATGGCTTAAAGAAGGTACAAACTTCGGTAAACAATGGCATTCTTAAAATAATGTCAAAAATGGGTATTAGCACTGTAGATAGTTACATAAATGCTGCTCTTTTTGATATCATTGGTCTTTCAGATGAAATAATAAATGATTGCTTTCCTGATGCTTCAGTTATTATTCCCGGGTTAACATATTTTGATATTGAATCAAGGTTAAGAAAAGCTCACAAAAAAGCATATATAAATCATTATAGAAAGAAACTATACCCACTAGAAGTTGGTAGTTTCTACAAATATATGGATAATGGTGAGTATCATGATTTCTCTCCAGATGTGGTTCATCACGTCCATAAATTTGCAAGATCAGGAAAACCTGTTGATTACGAAGAGTATAAAAACCGTATTAATAATCGTGGTCTAAAAATGATCAGGGATTTTTTCGAATTTAAACCTGATAGAGATAAGATTGACATTTCAAGAGTAGAATCAATAGAAGAAATCACCAAAAGGTTCACCTCTGCAGCAATGAGTTTGGGATCTATTAGTCCTGAAGCACATGAAGCTATAGCTGAGGCAATGAATACACTAAATGGGAAATCAAATTCCGGTGAAGGAGGTGAAGATAAAAATAGATTCAGAACTATTAAAAACAGTGCAATCAAGCAAGTAGCTTCTGGAAGATTTGGCGTTACTCCATCCTATCTCAGAAGTGCTTCAGAAATTCAAATAAAAATTGCTCAGGGAGCAAAACCAGGGGAAGGAGGTCAGTTACCAGGATCAAAAGTCACACCTCTTATTGCCTCATTAAGATTTACAATACCTGGAGTAACACTTATATCTCCCCCACCCCACCATGACATTTATTCAATCGAAGATCTGGCTCAACTTATTTTTGATTTAAAACAAGTAAATCCAAAAGCAAAAGTAAGTGTAAAACTTGTCTCAACATCTGGGGTTGGAACTATAGCCTGTGGAGTAGCAAAAGCATATGCTGATAGAATTGTAATATCTGGAGCTGATGGTGGTACAGGAGCCGCTCAGTTAGGTAGCATTAAATTTGCCGGTAATCCATGGGAGCCAGGTTTAGCAGATGCTCACCAATCACTAAAGGCAAATAACCTTAGAGAAAATGTTCAGCTTGTAACTGACGGTGGTCTAAAAACAGGACTTGATGTAGTAAAGGCAGCAATTTTAGGTGCTGAAGTTTATGGATTTGGCACAGCATTGTTATCAACGGTAGGATGTAAAATTTTAAGAGTATGTCATTTAAATAAATGTAGTGTAGGAATAGCAACTCAGGATGAATTATTAAGAAAACATTATATCGGAACAGTAAATGGAGTAATAAATTACCTGCGTGCAGTTGCTGGTGAAGTAAGAGAGATACTTGCAGATCTGGGTTATGAAAAACTAGATCAAATTATTGGACGAACAGATTTATTAAAAGTAGTCAATGATGAATATGCTCTTAAGTTTAATTTCGATAAATTATTGCGTCAGGTTAATGGTGTAAATACTTGCCAGAAGGAATTTAACGAACCATACGATAAGAATGAGTTTGAAAAGAATATCTATAATGAAGTAAAAGATATAATTACAAATAATTCAGGCCCTATTACTCTTGAAAAAGAAATCAGAAATATAAATAGAAGCTTTGGAGCATATATTAGTGGTCACATTGCTGAGGAATACGGAGATGAAGGATTACCAAAGTACACAATAAATTTCAACCTTACTGGTACAGCTGGACAGTCATTTGGTGCTTTTCTCATGAATGGAATAAGTTTAAACTTATTGGGATCAGCTAACGATTATGTAGGTAAAGGAATGAGAGGTGGTCAAATAATTATAAACCCTCATAATCAGGATCAGCAACTAAACCTGGCAGGAAACACTTGCTTATATGGCGCAACCGGAGGAAAGCTTTTTGTTAATGGATCTGTAGGAGAAAGATTTGCTGTACGTAACAGTGGTGCTTTGGCCGTTGTAGAAGGAACTGGAGACCATGCTTGTGAATACATGACTGGTGGCACTGTAGTAATACTAGGAAAAACTGGAATAAACTTTGGCGCAGGTATGACTGGTGGTGTTGCTTTTGTATACGACAAACTTCATCGCTTCATGGATAAAATGAATCATCAGCTAATCCATGCACAGCGTATTGATACAGATGAAAATGATGAAGCTCGATATTACCTAAAAAGTATTCTGAGCAGCTACTTCAAAAAGACTAATAGCCCTAGAGCAAAATTTATACTTGATCACTACAGAGAGGAATTGAGATATTTCTACATGGTTAAATCAAAGGATATGATTAATGTACCATTAAATCCATATGACGGTAATTAACCAACATATTAAAAGGAGGAAAAATTGCAGGAATTTACTAAAATAGAAAGAATATCACCTAAGGTTAAACCCGGCTTAGAAAGGGTTGAAAACTTTAAAGAAATATATGAGGTATACTCTGAAGATGAAGCCGGAACCCAAGCTGAAAGATGTATACAATGTGGCAACCCATATTGCAGCTCGACCGGATGTCCATTAAGTAACAATATACCTCAATGGCTAAAATATATTGCAGAAAAAGATCTTGAACTTGCTTTTGAAATTAGTAATGAGTCATCTCCATTTCCTGAAATACTGGGCAGGATATGTCCTCAGGACAGGTTATGTGAAGGTGCTTGCACATTAAATGATGGTTTTGGTGCAATTACAATAGGTTCTATTGAAGTTAGCATTACTGAGAAAGGGTTTGAGAAAGGATTAAAACCGGAGTACCCTGGAATCACATCAGACAAAAAGGTAGCAATCATCGGTTCCGGACCTGCTGGATTATCATGCGCCACATTTTTATTAAGAGCAGGAATAAAACCTGTAATATTCGAAAAAGCTGATAAGGCCGGAGGATTATTAACCTATGGAATACCTGGTTTTAAATTAGAGAAAGAAGTCGTTGATAAAAGATTAGAACAATTAACACAGGCCGGACTTGAAATCAAGTTAAATACTGAAATCGGAAAGGACATTTCCTTCGAGGAATTAAGAGAAAATTATGATGCTATATTTATTGGCATCGGTGCTATGGAAGGCAGGTTATTAAACTTTGAGGGTTATTCGGCTAATAATGTTTATATGGCTGTTCCATTTTTAACAAATATTCAAAAAAAGATATTTGATCAACCTTATGATAAAAAGTTTGAAGTTAAAAACAAGAATGTCATAGTAATTGGTGGTGGTGATACAGCAATGGATTGTGTACGTACTTCAATTAGAGAAAATGCTAATAGCGTACAATGTATTTATCGAAGAGATGAAGAAAACATGCCAGGAAGTGCTAAAGAAGTAAAATCTGCTAAAGAAGAAGGTGTAGAGTTTGTTTGGCAAATGCAGCCCAAAGGTTTTGTAGCAGATGACAATGGAAATATAATTGGTGTTAAGTTTATTAAAACAAAGCTTATTCCTTCAACAGATGGTGCCAGAATGCAAGTTGTAGAAGATGAAGGTACTGAAGAAATCAGATATGCAGATGTAATTATACTTGCACTTGGTTTCAATAATGAAAAACTCACATTCCTTAACGAAAACAATATTAAAACAAATAAATGGAATGCTATTGAAGTGAACTATAATAATTCAACCTCATTAGATGGAGTTTTTGCTGGTGGAGATGGGACAAGAGGAGCTGATCTGGTTGTTAACGCAGCCCTAGATGGAAGAGAGGCAGCATTTGCAATCATGGATTATATAGCTAATAAGGACTCAGAAACAAAAATAACTAATAAAGCGCGATCATTCCCCGGCTAACCCAACATGAAAACCAAGCCGATCGCTGGGCTGGATGTATTACATTCGGCCCTTACTTAAATAAAAAAAGCCTTTGGATACCAAAGGCTTTTTTTATTCTTTATATTTTTATTATCTCCTATTTCTTTTACGACCTCCGTAACTACCAGGGTAATTTGTTCTATTTTTATAGTTACCACGTTGAGTCTTAGCTCTGTTCTTTCCTTTATCTAGATAAATTTGAAGCTTTACCTGAGCAAACATATAACCATCATTTTCATTTGGATTCCCTCTGATGTGACCTTCCTCCCAAGCAGTCTGACCAAATGCTGGTCTTCTGTCAGCTAATAATTTATCTATCGGATCTGCAAAGTTTGATTGATCTATATAAGTAGTACTAACATCATCAATGTAATCAGTTGTAGTAATTCTCCACCCTGCTTCAGCCATCAAACTTAAGTTATATGATAACTTAACTGTCACACCAAACCCACCATTAAAATTACCATGAATAGGTGAATAGCTATTCCCTTCAGTTTTCACTGGCCGTAACGCATACCAAGTGCCATCAATTTCAGATTTAGGATTACTATAAAAGGCTCCAACTCCTCCAAAGGCATACAAATTAAATGTAGGCCTCATATAATATGAAATCCCATTATTGAAAAAATACACTAATGCTTGAAAATTTAACTCAAAATTATCTGCTCTAAAATGTAAATATCTTTGCCTGATAGAAGTTTCATTTTTACTATCAAGATCATTACCTGAAAGGCGAAAATAAGTTAACTCAGACCTTAGTGATAGATGATTATTGATTTTATACATTCCTCCTACAGAAATATTCAGATTATCGTCCATCCATCGGCCTTCCTTCATATCTCCGTAATAAGTACTTACCCCACCACCTACTGATAATTGCCATGGCCTATCTCTTCGAAGCCCATAAAAGCTTTGAGCATCCATCTCAATACCAACAAAAGATATGAATATAATAAACAGAAGGACCCTTTTTAATCGCATAATAGTTTTTCTGCAGGTTTATAAGTAAAAATATAAATTATCACAGCCTATTCATAGCAAATAAACAAAAAATTATGATAAGATAAGGTATGATTTCGATAAACTTTAAAAATATTAATAAGCAAGCTCACTTTTATTAATATTTTCATTTTATCATTCAATAATTCAATAACTTAAAAAGGATACTAAAAAAAGAAGTCTTCGTAATTAAACGAAGACTTCTGTGCACCCGGAAGGATTCGAACCCTCAACCCCCAGAGCCGAAATCTGGTATTCTATCCAGTTGAACTACGGGTGCCTATTTCTTTAAAAGAATTATGCTAATACTTCTTTAACTTTTGCAGCTGCATCTTTTAAAAGAATTGCTGAAGCAACTTTAAGACCTGATTCCTCAATAATCTTTGCTCCTTCTTCTGCATTAGTACCTTGTAGTCTAACAATAATTGGAACACTAATATCACCAATTTTTTTGTACGCTTCTACAACTCCATTAGCAACTCTATCACATCTTACAATACCACCGAAAATGTTAATTAGAATTGCCTTTACATTTGGATCCTGAAGAATGATTCTGAAACCAGCCTCAACTGTTTCGGCATTTGCTCCACCTCCAACATCAAGGAAGTTAGCAGGCTCTCCTCCAGATAGCTTAATAATATCCATAGTAGCCATCGCAAGTCCAGCACCGTTAACCATACAACCAACGTTACCGTCAAGCTTCACATAGTTAAGACCAGCTGCATTTGCTTCAACTTCTAAAGGATCTTCTTCAGATATATCTCTGAATTCAGCAATATCTTTATGACGATATAAAGCATTATCATCCAAATTCACTTTTGCATCAACAGCTAAAATCTTATTATCAGATGTTTTTAACACCGGATTGATTTCAAACATAGATGCATCAGTTTCTTCGTATGCTCTATATAAAGCAGAAACGAATTTCACCATTTCTTTGAAAGCATTTCCTTCTAAACCAAGTGCAAATGCAATTTTCCTAGCTTGAAATGGAAGTAAACCAGTTGATGGATCAACCCACTCCTTGAATATTTTTTCTGGAGTTGCCTCTGCAACATCCTCAATATCCATACCCCCTTCAGTTGATGCCATAATAACATTGCATCCTTTTGCTCTATCCAGAAGAACTGAAAGGTAATATTCTTTTGGTTCAGACTCACCTGGATAATAAACATCCTGTGCTACTAAAACCTTATGAACTTTCTTACCCTCTGGTCCGGTTTGATGAGTAACTAATGTCCCACCTAAAATACCTTTTGCTTTGTCAGGTACCTCATCAAGACTTTTTGCTAAAACAACTCCGTTAGAGCCAGTCTCATTAATTTTACCTTTACCTCGACCACCTGCGTGGATCTGAGCTTTTATAACAAACCACTCGGTGCCTGTTTCAGCTTTAAGTTCTTTAGCAGCTGTAAGTGCTTTATCAGCAGATTCAGCAACAGTTCCCTCCTGAATTCGGCAGCCGTACTTCTTTAATATAGATTTTGCCTGATACTCGTGAATGTTCATGTCTCAAAATTTTGCACGAATCTAGCCCTTTTAAGATTATATTTCAAGCCGGAATACCTTTTTTATCCTTAATGCAATCGATGGAGATAATTTAACAGGTGAGGTATCTCCTTAATAAAACCCATAAAATTTACGATTAGCATTTGAAAATGAGGATTTTCCAGATCTGTCAATCATTAACAATAACTATTTCATCAAAATAAATATTAAAATTTATATCTTGCGCCAATATGCTCATTGCCGAAAACATCAAGAAAAAATACGGATCACTCGAAGTTTTAAAAGGAATAGATATTTCGATTGCTTCAAATGAGGTTGTCTCTATAGTTGGTGCCTCAGGAGCAGGAAAAAGTACCCTTTTACATATCCTTGGAACTCTCGACAACCCTGATACCGGAAAAGTTTTTATGCACGATCAGGAAATTTCTAAGCTAAATAAGAAATCAATGGCTCGTTTTAGAAATGAGAATATAGGTTTCATATTCCAGTTCCATAACCTTATGCCTGAATTTACCGCCCTTGAAAATATTTGTATTCCTGCATTTATTAAAGGTAAAGAAAGTAAAGGAACCATTGAACAGAGAGCGCAAAAGTTAATGGATAAACTAAACCTACCTAACAGATATCATCATAAACCATCACAATTAAGTGGTGGAGAACAACAAAGGGTTGCAGTAGCAAGAGCTTTAATTAATGAACCAAAAATAGTTTTTGCTGATGAACCTTCCGGGAATCTAGATTCCAAAAATGCAGAGGAACTTCATCAAATGTTTTTTGACCTCAGAGATGAATTTGGAAGAGCTTTTGTAATTGTAACCCATAATAATGACTTGGCTACTATGGCTGACAGGTGTCTGGAAATGAAAGATGGTCTTATGGTCTGACTTTTATTGATGAAATAATATTCTTCATCTCATCAATATGTTTTTCAGCACCAAACAAATTCTCATAACTATATCTAATTATATGATTTTGATCTAAAAGATAAGTTATTCGCTTAGTCATATTTATAAAGGGGACTTTTGCATTATATAACTTAGAAACTTTCCCGTTTTCATCAGCCAATAAATCAAACGGAAGATCATATTTATTCTTAAATTGAATATGAGTTGCCAAGTTATCTCTACTAATTCCAAAAACCGGTATATCTACTGATTTAAAAAAATCAAACTCATCTCTAAAACCGCAGGCTTCTTTGGTACATCCGGGTGTAAAATCCTTAGGATAAAAAAACAGTATACAGGGTTTCCCCTCTAAAGTCTCTTCCAAAGAAAATAAATTTCCTCCCGTTGATGCTAAACTAAATACTGGTGCTTTCGTTCCTTTTTTTAATGGCATTTTATTAAAGGTAATCAAATTAACAATATGTATTTTTCCAGAGGCGTACGCTTCATGCTTATTTCGGGTATTTGCTTTTCATTAATGAATGTGTTGGTTAAATACCTAACAAATATACCTGCAACAGAAATAATTGTTTTCCGATCATTAATTTCTTTCGTTTTAAGCGCCTTAATATTATACCGTAAAAAAGTCTCCGTCTGGGGTAACAACAAAAAGTTACTCATAGGAAGAGGCCTCTCCGGTGCAATTGCTTTAACAATTTATTTCTATACTTTACAACGTATTCCTTTGGCTACAGCAGTAACACTTCAATTTCTTGCTCCTGTTTTCACTGCGATTTTGGGCATTTTTATTGTAAAAGAAAAACTTAATCCATGGCAATTTTTATTTTTTGTAATTTCTTTTGCAGGAATACTAATAATTAAGGGTTTTGACGAAAGAATTTCAACAGAATTAGTAGTTCTCGGTGTACTTTCTGCATTTTTTGCAGGGCTAGCATATAATATTGTCAGAAAATTAAATACATCAGAGCATCCTCTAGTAATCGTTTTCTATTTCCCTTTGGTTACTCTCCCATTAGTTTCAGTTTATTCTGCATTTAATTGGGTGACTCCTCAAGGTATTGAATGGCTTCTATTACTCGGAGTTGGTATATTAACTCAAATAGCTCAGTATTATATGACACGTGCTTACCAGGAAGAATCAATATCTAAGGTTGCTGGCTTGAAGTACTTGGGTATTATTTACGGGCTTGGCTTTGGGTATTTAATATTTGACGAAACTTTTAATTTCTATACTTATATTGGAATGGCTGTGGTACTAGTTGGGGTAATATTAAACGTCTGGTATAAAACCTGGATTGATAAAAAAAAGTTAGCTACTCAAAATTGAAAAGTGCACATCAATAACTTGTAACTTTTATATAACTCGATATCTAATTATTTTTGTAAAAAAATTATTTTTATGGCTGGACACAGTAAATGGGCAAATATTAAGCGCAGGAAAGGTGCACAAGATGCCAAAAGAGGTAAAATATTCACAAAACTTATCAAAGAAATTCATGTTGCTGTTAAAGAAGGCGGCGGTCCTGACCAAGATGCAAATCCCAGATTAAGACTTGCTATTCAAAATGCAAAAGGAGTTAATATGCCTAAAGATAATATCGAAAGGGCAATCAAAAAAGCTTCAGGAGCAGATGCAACAGAGTATACCACACACACATATGAAGGCTATGGTCCACATGGCATAGCTGTCTTTGTAGAAACAATGACGGATAACCTAAACAGGACTGTTGCTGCAGTAAGAGCTGCCTTTACAAAATACGGAGGATCCCTTGGAACAAATGGTTCTCTTGATTTTATATTTGATCGAAAGGGAGTTTTTACTTTCAAAAAACCAGAAGGGATGGAACGTGAAGAGTTTGAACTTGAAGTAATTGATGCGGGTGCTGAAGAAGTTGAAGAAAATGACGGATTTATCACTATATATACAGCTATGGAAGACTTTGGTTCTATGCAGTCAAAACTTGAAGAGCTTAATATAGAAACAGAAACCTCTGAACTTCAAAGAATACCAAAAACAACTACTTCGTTGGGCGATGAAGACCTTCAAAGTGTCTGGAAATTAATTGAAGCACTAGAGGACGATGATGATGTTCAAAAAGTTTATCACAATCTCGACATTAATGAATCTCAATATGAACTAATATAACATTAAAGTATTGAAATTAAGCACAGGTTATATTACTTGTGCTTTTTTTTTAGTTAATTACAAGACCAAATCTACCAGCCATCACCAATTCACACCAATTGTATTATTCTTCTACAATAAACTGTAGAACTAAATTAAATTATCTGATTAAAACTCAATAATCATTAATTAAATGAAAATACTTAGTAAGCTTTTTTATCTACTATTAATCGGGTCTCCAATAATGATCTTTGGACAAGATCATGGTTACTGGCAGCAATCGGCCAAATATGAAATGAATATTGACATGGATGTTAATACAAATCAGTTCACTGGAGATCAAACACTAACCTACACTAATAACTCACCAGACACTTTATCAAAAGTATTTTATCATTTGTATTTTAATGCTTTTCAACCGGAAAGTCAGATGGATGTTCGATCTAGAAATCTTCCTGACCCGGATAAGAGGGTTCAGGATCGTATTTCTAAGCTTACTAAAGAGGAAATTGGTTATCACGAAATTAATTCTCTAACTCAAGACGGAAAGAAATTATCATATCATGTTGAAGGTACTGTTTTAGAAGTTAATCTGGCTGAACCAATTTTACCAGGTGCAAGTACAGTATTTAAGATGAAATTCAACTCTCAGGTTCCGGTTCAAATAAGAAGAAGTGGAAGAGACAGTCACGAAGGAATTAGATATAGCATGTCACAATGGTATCCTAAAATGGCTGAATATGATATGGACGGATGGCATCCGGATCCATATATCGGAAGAGAATTTCATGGAGTATGGTCAGACTTTGATGTAAATATTACCATCGATAAAGAGTATGTTCTTGGTGGATCTGGAAATGTTGTTAATGGAAACGAGGTAGGATTTGGATATGAAGATGAAGGAACAAAGGTAAAATCAAAAGGAAAAACCAAGACTTGGCATTTTGTAGCTAAAAATGTTCATGACTTCATGTGGGCTGCTGACCCGGATTATGTTCACAAAAAGCTAACAACAGACTTCGGTTTGACAATTCACTTCTTATATCAAGACGAAATTGATAGTGTCAAAACCAATTGGGAAAAGCTTCCTGAATATACTGCAGAATCATTCAGACTAATGAATGAAAATTTTGGAGTCTATCCATACGATGTATTTAGTGTTATTCAAGGTGGTGATGGTGGAATGGAGTATGCTACTTCAACCCTAATCACTGGTAGAAGAACATTTGGATCTTTAATTGGAGTTACAGTTCATGAAATGGTTCATAGCTGGTATCAAGGAGTTTTAGCAACAAACGAAAGTATATACCCTTGGATGGATGAAGGGTTTACTACTTTTGCATCAGATTTTGTGATGTCAAAACTTTTCAATAAAGAAAGCCATCCTGTTTCAGGTAGTTACAGAGGATATATATATCTGGCAACCTCAGAAGCTAATGAGCCTCTTTCTACTCATGGTGATCATTATGAAACTAACATGGCTTATGGCATAAATTCATATAGCAAAGGTGCGGTTTTCTTGAACCAACTTAGATACATAATTGGTGAAGAAAATTTCTGGGCTGGAATGAAAAATTACTTTAATACCTGGAAATTCAAACATCCTGATCCAAATTCATTTCTAAGAATTATGGAAAAACAATCAGGACTAGTTTTAGACTGGTATCTGGAAGATATGTTGTATACAACTAAAGTTATAGACTATTCAGTTGAAGGATTAAATGAAAAGAATGGTAATGCTGAAATAATCCTTTCAAGAAAAGGTACAGCAATTATGCCTATAGATTTTACTGTTACTTTAAAGAATGGTGAAAAGAAACATTACTATATTCCATTGGCTGTTATGAGAGGTGAAAAACCAATCAACAAATCTGAAATCACATTACTTTCTGATTGGGGTTGGACTAATCCACAATACGCTGTTGAGCTTGAAATTTCTCCCGAAGAGATTGAGTCCATTGAAATAGACCCTGATCAATTCCTGGCTGATATTAATAGAGGAAACAACAAATACAATAACAACAAACAATAAATAAAAGGCATCCATTTGGATGCCTTTTCTATTAATATATTTCTTTATAATAAAAACTAAATGGTTATTTAGTAAAAGTATTTTTTAAACTAGATTTGTTGAATAAACATCACATAGTTTCACGGAATGAATAAACAGGAAGCTCAGGATAAAATCCTTAATCTTACAAAGGAATTAAATTATCATAATCACCTTTATTATGTCGAACACAGAAATGAAATTTCAGATCAGGAGTTTGACTTAAAAATGAAGGAATTAGAGGCACTTGAAGCTAGATTTCCTGAATACAAACAGTCTGACTCTCCTACTCAACGAGTTGGTGGAGAAATCACAAAAGAATTTAATACAGTTCGACATCGATTCCCTATGCTTTCTCTAAGCAACACCTACAGTAAAGAGGAGATTATTGACTGGGAAAATCGAATTAAAAAAATAATTGATCATCCATTAACCTATGTATGTGAATTAAAATATGATGGGGTTGCGATATCAATAAATTACAAAAATGGAGTAATTAATCAAGCTATCACTAGAGGCGATGGAGTTCAAGGGGAAGATGTTACGACTAATGTAAAAACTATAAAAAGCATTCCATTAAAACTTAGAAATGATTTTCCAGATGATTTTGAAATTAGAGGTGAAATATTTTTTCCTCTAGATAGATTTACTAGGTTAAATGAAGAAAGAGAAGAGGCTGGTGAAGAAACGTATGCCAACCCAAGAAATACTGCCTCAGGAACCCTAAAATTACAAGATAGTAGTATTGTAGCCTCTCGCGGTCTGGATTGTTACTTATACAGTGTAACTGGCGAGAATCTAAGCATTAACAATCATTTCGAAAGCCTTTCTAAAGCTCTGCACTGGGGATTTAAGGCTCCCAAAGAAGAAGATAACATGGTGAAAAAAGTTAACACCATTGATGGGATAATGGAATTTGTTGATTATTGGGATAAAAAAAGAAATGAGTTAAATTTTGAAATTGATGGGATTGTAATAAAAGTTAATGATTATAATCTTCAAGCAGAATTAGGGACTACTGCAAAATCACCAAGATGGGCAATTGCCTATAAATTTAAAGCCGAACAAGTAACAACCATTCTTGAAAATATAATTTATCAGGTGGGAAGAACCGGAGCGGTAACACCAGTAGCAGTATTAAAGCCTGTTCTTTTAGCTGGAACAACAGTTAAACGTGCATCTTTACATAATTCTGATCAAATAGAAAAATTAGATGTTCGATTAGGTGATACAGTTAAAGTTGAAAAAGGAGGTGAAATAATCCCCAAAATAGTAGGTGTAGATCTAGATAAGAGAAAAGCTGATAGTCAAAAAATCAATTTTATTGAGCATTGTCCCGAGTGTGGAAGCGAGTTAACCAGGAAGGTTGGTGAAGCTCAGCACTATTGTCCAAATGTTCATGGTTGCCCTCCCCAAATTAAAGGGAAAATGGAACATTTCATTTCTCGTAAAGCGATGGATATCGATGGAATGGGACCTGAAACTATCGATTTACTTTATAAAAATCACCTTGCTAATAATATTGCAGATCTTTATAAGTTAACTAAAGAAGACGTTTTACCACTTGAAAGAATGGCTGATAAATCCGCCGAAAAACTTATTGAAGGAATTGAACAGTCCAAAAAAATCCCTTTTGAGAGAGTATTGTATGCCATTGGAATAAGGTATGTAGGTGAAACTGTAGCAAAAAAATTAGCTAAGGCATTTAAATCTATTGACTCGTTGGCAACAGCTACATATGATCAATTAATAGAAGTTGATGAAATTGGTGATAAAATAGCTCTAAGTGTTTTGGAGTTCTTTAAAGAGCAAGACAATAACACAATTATTGAAAAACTTAAATCGTTTGGTCTTCAATTTCAATTATCAGAATCAGAATTAGAAGGGCAAACGGAAAAACTAAAAGGCCTTAATTTTGTAGTTTCGGGTGTTTTTAAAATCTATTCAAGAAATGGTTTAAAAGAAACAATTGAAAAAAACGGAGGAAAAGTAACGGGTTCTATTTCTGCTAAAACAGATTTTATAATTGCAGGTGAAAACATGGGGCCTAGCAAGTTAGAAAAAGCACAAAAACTAGAAATACCTGTTATTGACGAGGAGAAATTTAATGAAATGATATAGAGATGTTTGGATTAAATATAAAGTTACTTCAACTTAGAAATTCACAGCTTGTTAAATCACAATATTCAAACAGGCCGAATACTTCATTTAAAGATTCTAAAAGCATAGGTATCATTTTCACCTCTGAAGGAAAAACAAAATTTAATTCTATTAAAGCTTTTGTAAAATCACTTCAAGATCTGAATAAGAATGTCGACGTTCTTTGTTTTGTCCCAAAAAATGAAGAAAATCATGAATTTAAATACGATTATTTTTCAGAGAACAACCTAACATTATCAGGTATAATTGAATCAGAAGAAGTAAAAAAATTTGAAAAGCAGCCCTTTGATTATTTATATTTGCTTGATTTTAACATAAACCCATTTATAATGAATGTTGTGTTAAAATCAAATGCTGTTTGTAGAGTTGGTTTTTTCTCTGATGAAAGTAGTCAAATATTAGATTTCATGATCAATGCATCAGGCAATGACTACAGCAGAGAATTTGAAGAATTATTAAAATATACAAAAGACTTAAATCATCAATGAGTAATGATCATTTAAAAGGCACAGGTGTAGCACTGGTTACACCAATGACCAACCAGAAGGAAGTAGATTTTGAAGGGCTAGGTAAATTATTAGAGTATACTCACAAACGCGGTGTTGATTACTGGGTCGTAATGGGTACAACAGGTGAAAGTGCTACTTTAACCTCTAAGGAAAAAGCTGAAATATTGAGCTTTGTCAAGAAAAACAACCCACATAAAGTACCCATTGTTTATGGAATTGGAGGCAATAACACCTCTGATGTTCTTAAAGAAATTAAAGAAACTAATTTATTAGGGGTAAGTGCTATTTTATCTGTAAGTCCTTATTACAATAAGCCATCACAAGAAGGAATATACCAACACTATTGTGCTATTGCTGATGAAAGCCCTGTACCTGTAATACTTTATAATGTACCAGGGAGGACTGCATCCAACATTACTTCTGAAACTACATTAAGACTAGCAAAACATAAAAATATCATTGGTGTAAAAGAAGCTTCCGGAGATTTATTCCAATGTATAAGAATTGCTAAACACAAGCCGGAAGATTTCCTGTTAATTTCAGGCGATGACGGATTAACACTTCCAATATATAGTATAGGTGGGGTTGGTGTAATTAGTGTTTTAGCAAATGCATATCCAGGTGTATTTAAAAGAATGAAGGATGCATATTGGAATTGCAATTTTGAAACTGCCCAAAAAGAAGTATATAAGCTAACAGAAGTAAGTCCACTAATGTATGTTGAGAGTAATCCTGTAGGGGTAAAACAAGCTTTGAAAATTCTTGGTGTTTGTGATCATTATGTACGTCTTCCATTGATTGAGGCGACTGATGAATTAGCAAATCAGATTGAAGATGCGATGAGAGATGCTGGACTTTTAGAGTAAAAAAGAAAATTATTTTAAAATAAAAAAGACACCTATAGGGTGTCTTTTTTATTATTATGCAATGTGATCAATTAATATTGAGTCTATAAGATATATCTTGCTTATCAAGAATTTCAAACCTTGAACTATTACTTTTATATTCTGGAACTATTGCCTTCATCATACTAACAACGAGCATATCATTTCTTTGATCAACTGCCATTTGAAGTTTCCTGAATTGATTTTCAACTTTATCAAAATCATATTCTCTAACCTTTGCTACCATGATTTTTTCATGGTGTGTAGGTAAAGTATTTTCTTTGGTATTCAAAAGCTCCTCATATAGCTTCTCTCCTTCTCGTAAACCGGTATATACAATTTCAATATCAATACCAGGTTCTAGACCTGACAATTTGATCATCTTAGTAGCTAAATCTACAATCTTAACAGATTCACCCATATCAAACAAATAGATTTCACCACCATTACCCATAATACCAGCTTCAAGAACTAATTGACATGCTTCTGGGATGGTCATAAAATATCTGGTAATATCTGGATGCGTAACGGTAATTGGCCCTCCCTCTTTAATTTGGTTCTTGAAAAATGGGATTACAGAACCATTAGACCCTAGAACATTACCAAACCTTGTGGTTATGAACTTAGTCTTACTATCCTTAATTGAATTAAAATAATTATTTAATGATTGAACATAAATCTCAGCCAGACGCTTACTTGCTCCCATTACTGAGGTAGGATTTACAGCTTTATCTGTAGAAACCATCACAAACTTTTCTACCTTATATTTCACAGATAAATCAGCAAGATTCTTTGTCCCGAATACATTTGTCTTAATTGCCTCAATTGGATTATTTTCCATTAACGGAACATGTTTGTATGCAGCTGCGTGAAATACAATCTGTGGTTTATGTTCTTCAATTATATCTGCAAGCCTTTCCGTATTTGCTATATCACAAATTACTGAGCACGCCTTTGTGAATTTTAGTTTTTCCTTTACCTCTCTTTCAATTTCATAAAGAGGAGATTCTGCTTGATCCAGTAATACTATTTTACTTGGAGCTAGTCTGGTTAATTGCCTAACAATTTCAGAACCAATACTTCCTGCAGCACCTGTAACAAGTATTCGTTTATCAAAAACTTGTTCAGCAACCTTACCATTATTTAATTTAATGCTTTCTCGACCTAATAAGTCCTCAATCTTTACCTCTTTTATCTGCTTAACTGTAAGTTCACCTTTTACCCATCTTTCAACAGGAGGAATTGTCATGACTTTCAAATTATTTTTAAGAGCCAAATCAACTATATGGTTTTTTCTTTCAAGAGGAAGATTTTGAATTGCAATAATTAACTGGTCATACTTATGAGATTTAAATTCTGAAGATTCAAAAAAAGAATCAGGACAAAATACTCCCACCCCATTAATAACTTTATTCCACATATAGGAATCATCATCAAGAAATGCACCTATACGGATATTTTGCTTTTTATCATTAATTAGTAATTCCTTAGTAGTTCTTCCTAACTGACCTGCACCAAATATTACTACATTTCTAATTGAAGACTGCTTGGTTGAGAGAATAGTGAAAATATTTTTCACTAACAATCTATAGAAAAACAGTAGCAAAAAAGAATTAAGGAAAGTGATTATTATTACTGATACAGGTATCAAATGTAAATTGGACTCACCAATGTACTTATAAGCAAAATTAAAAGCTACCGATAAAACCAAGTTAATTAATACCGCATAGAAAATTCTCAATCCATCATGAAGGCCGGTATATCTTACTATCCCAGCATAACTTCTAGTTGCAACAATTGCTACTGCCGCTCCTACAACAGACACAAGAAGCCCGATAGTAAAGTCGTGAGTGAGAAGTTGTTCAAAATCAAAATTGAACCTTAATAAATAAGCTGAAAATGCGGCGATGGCAACAAGGGTCAAATCAATGAACAATATTATCCACCTAGGCAGAATTCTCAGCCTGTCAAACAGAGTATAAACGTTTCGCATAGCCTGCGTTTTATGAAAAAGAACTAATCTTTCTTTCGAGCATCAACAAGTTTCTTTATACCAAGCGCAGCTCCGGCGGCAACAAGTATTTCCAACCCGCCAAAAGGAACAGCAAATGGATTTCCAGGAGGTAAAGGGGGCCCCGTAGGCGGTGGCCCAGGGGGATTTGGTTGTCCCATTAACTCAAACCCAATTGTAAGCATCACTAAAAACATAATGATGTATGCGCCATATGTTATATATGCTCTCTTCATGCACTCAATGTTTGGTAGCAAGTTATGAAAACCTGTCCTAAATCAAAAACAGGTTATTCATGATTTCTTGCTTTATACCAATTAATATTTTATAAATCTTAATGGAACAGACCTACTTCCCAGATCCAGGTTAATAATATATGATCCTGGTTCCAATTCAGTAACGTCCAACTTCGATTGCCATACACCACTACTTAATTCCAGACTAATTTCCATTAAAATGCGACCATCAATCGTTATGATGGAGGCATTAACATTATTGTAACTTTCTTTATCTGTTATTCTAATATTTAATTCATTATCTGTTGGTACGGGATAAAGACTATATTCAATATTAAAATTATCATCTATCCCGGTTATTACGAACACATCTTCAACAAAGGATGTACATCCATTAACTGATACTTCTAATTTATATTGTCCGCTTTCATTAAACTCTAAATATTGACCTGTTTCACCTTCTAGGAGTTCACCGTTAAAAAACCATTGATTTCCTTCCTCATAGTTTGATACTAAATATCTACCATCATTTAATATTTCTGGTGACAACTGATTATTTTCAATATCTAATACTTCAATCTGGGTCCATTGGTCACAACCAGCTCTTCGTCCCTTAATAACAAATGTCGAAGAAGAACCAGCCTCCAGATCATTTCCGGCTATTTCAAAAATAAGTTCATTACCTGTACCCTCTTGTTCAGAATAAACAGAATCACCAGCAAACAAACCATAAACAATATTGGCATCAGAATCAAATGACACTAAAGCGTTACTATCATTACATGAAGAAGATAAAGTATAATTGAGATTAGAATTCAATCCGTTAGATTCTAATCTTATTGCAAACCTCAAATAGTTTTTACTTTGTTCATCATCATTAATTTCAAACTGGTAGGTCATTCCTTCCTGAAGTTGAGTTTCTTCACCAGTATAATTATCTATTAGCACAGGTGATGCATTTGGGGCAAAATCTGTGACTCCATCAAAATTAATAGTATAGTTACCTTTTTTAATATTCCAAATAGCAAGTTGGATACTACCATCACAACCTGGTCCTGACGTACTGTTTACAGCTAGATATTTACCTTCAGGAGTAATACTTGAGATATTAAATATCCTATTTGAAAGTTTCCAGGCATCTTTATCACCTTCAAATTCAGTTGAAGCATCCGGATTAATATCTAGTAATGTTTCATCTGATTTAGTTCCATCAGATAATACTATTCTTAATAATCCTTCAGGCTGAGTATATCTCTGAAAATCTCCTGATGTTGTTGATTTATGAGATTCTCTCAAAGTAATATTCGGACTATTATTTCCATCAGTATAAACCCAGAATCCTTGCCCTTTAGCAATATCTTTGGATCCTCCATTTGTACCCATACCACCAGTCGTGTATGTTACATACTGACCTGCACCCGGATCCCATAAATAAACAGTCTCTGCAACACCACTAAAACTTGCATCTGAAGAGATTGACTCCCAATCAAGTGTTGCTGGAAATGGATTACCTATTAAATTCCATCCATCAGCCTCACTATCACCAGTATTAGTAAATGATAATGCAGGAGAAATATCTCCATTATGGAGTACTCCTCTTAAATCAGCTATAATATCACTAGAATTACCATAAACAAATGACGCGTAACCAACTCCCTTAGTTAATATCTCTGAGTTTGCTGCTGTAGGGTACGCAATGTATCCTTGTTGCTTATCTCCGGTTACTGATTCATCATAATAAAATAAAGAAGGATTATTGGTTGTACTACCCGCACCGGTAAAACTTCCTGTCACATCATAATCATCCTGTAATTGAGAAACGGCAGCATTATTTACAAACCCTGTTATATAATGATAATAATCTGTTCCTCCATTACCAGGAATATATCGCTGAACTGTAACATTACCTACAATAGAAGCGCCCGTTAGCAATTCCGATACTTCAGATTCATAAGTTGCACTGGAAATTAAAACCAGTTCTCCTGCACCTCCTGAACCATCTGCATCAACCCTGTCATTTATAGAAAGTAAAGTAAGTCTGTTTCTCAATTCGGATATACCACTTTCGAAGAATAAATCAGTTACACCCGCAGTGGTATTTCCATTTACTTCAATGTCATAGAAAGGTATAGTATTATTAGCAATAACATACTGCGCATTATTTAATCCATTAAATCTTACAGTACCTGTACCTGGGTTGAATGTCCCGTTATTCGTAAAGTCACCAGTGACATTTAAAAGATTCGGAGCTTGTAAAGTCCCATCAATGATCACGTCATGAAATCCAGGAGTATTACTACCCATAAAACTTGTTGTTCCATTAAACCTCACAACACCATCCAAAGGATCAAAAGTTCCGTTATTTGTAAAGTCTCTGGCAATTTGAAGTTCTCCACCGTCTGCACCTGGAATAGCAGATAAAGTTGCACCACTATTGATCACGACAAAATTAAGAGCAGCTTCACCTGATCCACTCATAACTGTTGTTCCGCTAAAAGAGGTGGTGCCTGCAACATCTATTAAATTATTAACAGTAAAATCACCAACAATATTAATGTCTGTAGAACTCGATGGAACTAGTACTGCAGAAGTAACAATTAGCTCTCCAAAATTTATCACACTTAGCCCAGATACAGTTGAGGTATCATTTATACCTCCGATAAATTCAAAGACTCCATCAATAAAATCTGTGCCGGCTACAACAGTTAAATCACCTCTTAAACGAGCATAGTTAGTTCCAATATCAAGTATACCATTTGTGATAGACATATCCCCATTAACCGAAAATGTCTGATCCACTGTAATTCTTTCTCCACCTGTTTTAGTGAAATTATTCAATTCAATAGCACTAGTTGTTAACTCCGGACCGGAAATAATTGCAGCTGCTGAATTACTGTAAACCAGATCATAAACACCAAGGAAATTTGGAGTGGCGGTAATACTTCCATCACGTCTTTCTATTAAACCATTATCTGTAATAGCAAATGTACCTTGAGCATTATCAACTATACCAGCTATTAACATTAATGAGTCAATAGCTATAGCTGAATTTGTCACAAGAGATGATCCATCACGCTGCATTTGGAGTTTGTTCAGTTGTTGATTTGTTCCAAAAGAAACAACTGCTGGTAAAGAACCTGCTCCTGATATGGTAAGATTTGAATTATTGTTTGAATTAAAATCACCAGTATTCCTAGTGAAATCACCATTTACAACTAATGAAGCATCATCTATATCAAATATCCCTGCTTCTTGATCTAAGGTACCTAATATTGTAAGATTTCCTAAAAGATTTACAGATCCTGAGGAAGTTCTATTTATAGTCAGGTCATTAAGAATATTTGTGCTTCCTGTAAAAGGTATAACGCCAAAACTGCCAGTACCTCCTATAACAAGGTTTGAAGATGCACTCCCTGCTAATGAGCCGTTAGAAACTGTTGTCACACCATTTAATGTAAGTGTATTAGCTCCTATTGATAACTCCCCTTCTTCAAATGCCAAAACTCTATTAATACCAATTAGAATATCAGAATTCATAACTACACCTGAAGGATTATTTATAATAACATTTACATCTCCAGTATTAGGAAACCCATTTCCAAACTTTTGTTCCGCAAGAGCTGAGAAACTAAATGTAGAGTTCAAAGAATAAACTCTTGCACCAGAGTTTCTAATAGTTCCATTGGTAGTGCTATTTTGAATTTCTCCATTAGGGTAAAACGAATTAAATACAGCAGTACCAGCAGATTGTATTGTAAAATCCCCTGACCCATTAAAATATGAATTTGGAGAAAACTCTAAAATCTCACCTGAAGCTATGTTTATTGATGGGCCTTCACCAATACCAAATGCGTTTGTTGACACATTATAAATATGTGTGCCAGAATTCACAAATGATATTGTCCCTCCTGACCCCACTTCTAACCCATAAAGACCTCCACTACTAATATTAAGATCTCCAGAAATATTTATATCACCAATCCCAGTATCAGATAGGTAGTTATCTATAGTTCCATTTAAATTCACATCTCCTCCAACATTAAGAGTAGTAGTCCCTACTCCACCTTTTATCCCAAAGCCAGAGTTTCCTGAAACATTAAAGTCTCCATCAATATTAATTGTTGAAGAGGTTTCTGTTAATATAACTGCTTCACCATTTGTATTTAATAAACTAAAATCCCCTGCAATTACTGTTACTGAAGTAAATCCAGCCATAATAAAACCAAAACCAGAGTTTATTGACCCTGACTCAATAGTCAAATTCCCAAAAGTCTGATTCAAATTATTAGGAAAAGCTGAAACAATACCACGTAATATTAAATTAGAATTACTACTCCAATTCGCCAGAGGTATATTATCCCCATTCTTATCATAATAAAATGATGCCCCGTCATTAACTGATACCCTTGTTGAAGATGCATTATTGATTGTTCCTGTATAAAAGACATCACCATTTAATGACATAGTAGATGAACCAAAACCTGCTTGCAAAGTTATCGTACCATTTATATTAAGAGTACTTCCTAAAGAAGCAATAATATCAATACCTGAACCATTTGCCAAATTCAACACTCCTCCATTAGCAACCGTTAATATCCCTCCATCTAAAATGGTTATCTGATCTACAGATATTGTACTAATAATTGTCACTTCATTTCCTGATAGAATACTAATAACTCCGTCAGCTGAAGTAGGACTTGAAGATGCTGGGTTCCATGTTGCACCATTAAAGGTTTCCCAAGTGGACGCATCACTCCAGTTACCGGATTGGGCTGATCTGAAATCTCCGGTGTTTTGTGCCTTTAAAAAGCTTACTGAAGTAATAAATAAAAAAAATAGAAGTAAACGTGTTATCATAAGGCCCTTGTATAATTGTTATGGTTAAATTATATACTTTACAGGTTCCAATTGTAACCTAAATTAACATATTATATCGAAAAATGTCAATATTTTATAATAATCTTACAATTGTATCTTTTATTCGCTCTTTATCTTCATCTGTCATTGACGAACAACTTGGCAAACATACACCTTTTTCGAATAATGTTTCGGACAATTTATCGCCATAATAAGGGAACTCCTCGAAAACCGGTTGAAGATGCATTGGCTTCCATAAAGGTCGTGCTTCAATATTTTCTTCTTCCAATCTAATCCTTAACTCTTCCCTATCAAAAGGTGTTTCTCTTAATAAGGCTGTGGTTAACCAATAATTACTAAAATATCCTTCAGGCTCGTTTAAAAATTCAAATCCACAATTAGCGAATGCTTCTTTATACCACTTGTTAACAGATCTCCTTTGGATTATTCTTTCATTCAACACCTCCATTTGCCCACGACCTATGCCAGCACTAATATTACTTAACCGATAATTATATCCAATTGTAGAATGTTGATAATGTGGGGCCTGATCTCTTGCTTGTGTAGATAAAAATTTCGCCTTATCAACAAACTCTTTGTCATTACTCATTAAGGCTCCCCCACCACTAGTGGTAATAATCTTGTTCCCATTAAAGCTCAAAATTGCAAGATCCCCAAATGTACCGGTCTTTTTACCATTAATTGAAGCACCTAATGATTCTGCAGCATCCTCAATAACAGGAATTTCATATTTTCGAGCAATTTCAATGATCTCTGGCATTTTGGCTGGCATACCATAAAGATGCACCGGAATAATTGCTTTTGGTTTTTTTCCTTTAGATAGTCTGTCTTTTATTGCATACTCCAATGCTTCAGGATCCATGTTCCAGGTATCCTTTTCCGAATCAACAAAAATAGGAATAGCTCCCTGATATCTGATTGGATTGCAAGTACCAGAAAATGTAAATGTAGAACAAATGACTTCATCGCCTTGACCTACCCCAAGAATTATCAATGCCAGGTGGATGGCTGCCGTTCCTGAAGATAAAGCAGCAACATGAAAATTATCACCATGATATTCTGCAATTTGATCTTCAAATGCATTCAAGTTTGGACCTATAGGGGCAACCCAGTTTGTATCGAATGCTTCATTAACATAAGCCTGTTCCATCCCTCCCATATGTGGAGCAGACAGATAAATTCTACTTTTGGTCATTTTCTTGTTTTTGTTTCATATAAAATGCTGGAATTAATAGCGCCATTAAAACCGGATTCAAAATTAATCGATGGATAAAATTAATCAATGGCCCATTATAATTCGGGAAGTATAATTTTAAAATTACATACGGGATAAAGAATAAAACAAAGCCTCCAATTTGAATCAATATTGCAATCAGCACAAAGTCCTTTTTACCAAATAAACCAGCGATTACGGCGATTGCAAAAATATCATTTAACACAAATCTTAGTGCTCTGTTCCAAAGAAAAAAAGTGATCTTTTCCCATTCTCCGGTATCTACCCCTAGACTTTGGGTAATAAGATCTACCCAACCCCATTTCTGGGTTATATAGACTACTGCTAAACCTACTAATCCGAATATTAGCCAAAACACCCTTAATGAATTGGATAAATTATTCCTGTCTTTATTCATGTGCAGATTCTATTCTTTGAAATCTCTTTCCGGACACCCACCACCACCATAAAGCAAATACTACAATATAAATGATTGCTGTAAATCCGAATTTATGCATAAAGGCCATTTTGGAAGGGAAGTATTGAGCGATATAAAAAAGAAGTCCAATCCTGATAAGGTTAAATAAGTGAATTATTATTAATCCGAGAGGTATAAACCAAAGCCACTCTTTTTGAGAAGGTCTGAATGATAATACAAAACATAAAAATACAATAAATACATTTATCCCATTACAGCCTTCATATACAGACAACACACTTTGTTCACCTTTCAAAATGTATACATATTTCCCATTCACCGGAGAAAAAGAAGATATAGAATTATCTGAATTACTAAAAAAAGATATTGCGCTTGCCGTTTGTTTACTCACAAACTCTGTCATTGAGTCCGGGTGATCACCAAAACTCTCTACATAATACCCATAAACCAGATTTAAAATAAAGTATAGAATCAGGAACTTCGCAAGAAACAATAATATCGGTTTGTACTCTTTTAACATAATTAAATTTCTTTAGCAGGAATACCCACTACAGTTTTATCAGCTTGAACATCATCAATTACTACTGCTCCACTACCCACTTTTACATTTTCATGAATATGGCACCCATTTATCAAGTTGGCACCACTACCTATTAAACATTTTTCTTCTATAATGATATTACCAGCGATATTCACTCCAGGCATTACTGAACAAAAATGTCCGATCCTTACATCATGACCTATGGTAGTATTTAAGTTTATCAAAACGAACTCACCAATCATTACATCTGTGGTTATTTGAACTCCGGAACTTATTATTGTCCCCTCTCCAACCTTAACAGAATTAATATTTGAAATAAAAGCTTTGGGATGTATTAGTTTAGGGAAAAACAAATAAGGTTGCCCTTTTAACTTGTCAAATATTCTAGACTTTATTAAGGGATCTCCAATTGCCAAAACAACTGCCAATTTTTGCTCAGTAATATTAAGTTCATCAATTCCACCAAGAACATGGTGACCGGCTACTTCAGCACCTTTTTTTAATCCATCATCATAAAAACCTAATATATCCCAGGTCTTGACTACCTGATTAATATTTTGGACAAGAGATAACACTTCCTTGCCCAATCCTCCGGCTCCTATGATTACGAGTTCACTCAATTTTCTGATCCTTTAAATTTTTCCATTGTAACAGAAGTATTACTACTAATTCCTTCGGCTACAAACACTTTCTTTATTGTTAAAATAAGAATTTTAATATCCAATACAAAAGACAGGTTATCTACATAATAAACATCATAATCAAATTTCCTTTCCCAACTGATTGCATTTCTCCCATTGACTTGTGCCCAACCGGTTATTCCCGGTCGAACTTCATGTCTCCGAGCCTGGATATCATTATATAATGGCAAATACTCTACTAAAAGAGGTCTTGGACCAATAATAGACATATCCCCTTTTAATACATTAATCAATTGAGGCAACTCATCTAATGATGTTTTTCTCACAAATCGTCCCATTCCATGAAGCCGAATTTCATCAGGTAGAAGTTCACCGTTATCATCTCGCTCATCTGACATAGTTTTAAACTTTATCAAATTAAATACTTTACCATTTTTCCCGGGACGAGGCTGTACAAAAAAAGCTTTTCCACTCTGATTTATTGCCAATAATATCCAGACAACTAGTATTATTGGTGCTAATAGAACCAATCCGATAAAACTTAAACTAAAATCAAGTATCCTTTTGAAAAAATTCCTGTACATCGTTGAACAAAAGTAAGGAATTGAATTGAAATGTTAATAGATATTTAGATAGTAATGACAGATACCAAATAACCTTTCTACAAAATGTCTCTTTTACTTATCTTAGCAACATGGATAGAAAACCACGAATACTCCGGGTTACAACTGTAGCCTTGTCGTTAAGGACTTTGCTAAAAGGCCAGATGAAATTTATGAAAGAAAATGGATTTGAAGTTTTGATGACTAGTGCTGCCGATGACCAGATTAAATCACTGGAAGAAGATGAGGGAGTCAAACACGTTTCTATCCCCTTGACGAGGACAATTACTCCATTTCAGGATTTAAAAACAATAAAAGAAATGAGGTCTTTGATCAAATCATTTAATCCTGATATTGTTCATACCCATACTCCAAAAGCCGGTTTGATAGGTATGCTAGCTGCGAAAGTAACTGGCGTCCCAATCAGGATGCATACTGTTGCGGGAATGCCGTTAATGGAAAAATCAGGGATAATAAAAAAAATCCTCCTTGCAGTTGAAAAACTAACTTATGCAGCAGCAACAAAAGTTTATCCTAATTCAAATACCCTTGCCGAATATATAGTCAGAAATAATTTAACAAATAAAAACAAGCTCCATGTAATAGGAAATGGTTCCAGTAATGGAATTGATACTTCTCATTTTAGTAAAAATGATAAGATTGAAAAAGAAGCTGAATTACTTCGCTCAAAATATGAACTAGGCGGAAATTTCATATATGGTTTTATTGGTAGAATAGTTGGAGATAAAGGCATAAATGAACTTGTCAAGGCATTTGAAAAAATCAATGCGTCAAACCCTTCAACTCGATTATTACTTGTCGGTCCTTTTGAATCAGAGCTTGATCCTCTTCAACCAGAAACTGAAAGCCTGATTAAAAATCACCCAAACATTATCAATACAGGGTTTCAGAAAGATATTCGCCCATATCTTGAATTAATGGATGTTTTTGTATTCCCGTCATATCGGGAAGGGTTTCCAAATGTTGTGATGCAGGCAGGATGTTTTGACCTTCCTTGTATTGTATCTGATATCAATGGTTGTAACGAAATTATAATAGAAGGTAGAAATGGCACAATTATACCTCCCAAAGATATTGAATCCCTCGAAAGAGCGATGATTGATGTCTTAAACAACCAAGAATTCCTTGAAGGAATGGCAAGTCAGGCCAGAGAGTTAATAACATCACGATACGACCAAAAAGTTGTCTGGGAAAAAATACTGGAGGAATATGACAAAAATTTAAAGGAAATTGGAGTTACAAGAGCTTACAGGGAATCTTCAACTATCAGCAATAGCTAGATTATTTACCTT
Organism: Marinigracilibium pacificum; assembly: GCF_012926615.1. Lineage (GTDB taxonomy): Bacteria > Bacteroidota > Bacteroidia > Cytophagales > Cyclobacteriaceae > Mangrovivirga > Mangrovivirga pacifica. The sequence continues at coordinate 358,229 of NZ_JABBNU010000003.1, forward strand.
ATCAAGTAATCGAGAAGTTTCATTCATCGTAAAGCTTGTCATCCCGTATTCTTTTTTCAGAAACTTAAAATGTTCAAGAATCTCTTTCAGGTCTCTTAGATTTTCATCAGGAAAATGACCAAAATTATGCGGGTGCCACCAAAGATGATACACTTCATTATATTTGGCAGCCACTGTCATTTCCTTTTTTATTTTATCAATTTTAAATCTGTTTAATTTTGCTTCCTTTGGAGACCATGCCCGAAGCAGTCTGCTGGCAGGTAGTAAATATGGTTTACTTGAAACATCAATGCTATCAAGTTTATAACTTGATTTCTTTCCAATCGGGAAAAATGCATCCAGTCCACGAACCAACCTTTTGATTTTTGGCTCATTGTGTGTGTCAATATTCCAGAACCAGTCCACAGGATTAGAACGAACGGATGTGATACCCTCCTCCTTGCAAATAGTCAGATATGTCTCATTAAACTGGTTTCTTGGAAACACCAGACTTTTTAATTCAATACCTAAAGTGTGCGCTATAGCTTTATGTGCCTGAAGGTCAGCTCTGAATTGTCCTGGGGTTTGGCCAGGTTCATTACAATAATAATGAGAAAAGGTATGAGTTGCCATTTCCTGACCTGGCACCTTTTCTATTAATTTTACGAGGCTCTGTGCAAAATGAAAGGGATCTTCATTTTCACTTTTTCTAATAGTATTTTGTTTTATATAATTGTATGCCGAGAGATTTAAACTTCTATAACTAGGTAATTCGGTTGGAAAATATTCTTGAGCCTGGTCAATACCATCGGCAAACAAAAGTCCTACCGTTGCCCATGTAACATGAGTTTCATGATCTTCAAACAATTTCAGATAATCAGGTATGATCTTTCTGGTTACCATAAAATATTTTTGAAGCTTGGCCAGATTCCATTTCTCAAAACCTCCCCAGATTAGCTCAAAGTCCAGACTAATAGTAAATACCCCTTTATTTTCCATGGTACAAATATGACTAAAATGAAGAATAGTAACTAGTTATTAGAGGATTGGTTAAAGGATTACTAGTTATTAAATATTGAATAATGGTTATTGGTTATTAGTTGAGAATTTAAAGTATAATTAATCACTTTTCTGGATTTCTTGCTTCATAAATGCTTAACCAGAATTAACCGGGATTGTAAAATCATTTTCAGGATTATAAGATTACTGATATTTTAATTTTTGGTAGGGGCGTAGCATGCTATGCCCCTACCAAAAATTAAAATTATAATGTTAAGAACAACAAATAAACTATTCCCTAACTAACCTATAACTTTATTTCTGATATTTACAAATCAATCTGCTTTCATCGCTTCCATTTGCGCCTTGATCTTTGCTTGTCGTTGTTTTTGCTTCCAGGAAGAGTATGCAGCCTTCATTTTTTTATCATCCATCATTTTAGCAATAATAAATAAGAATAAAAGCATCACCTGACTCTTCTGACGGATTGCAATCCCCAGATTTCCGGATATCTGCGCTAGTGCAATTGACACTGTTAAAAAGCTTATAAAGGCAGTTTTAATAGTAAAATCACCTTTTATTATATATTTCAATCCTCCATTTGCAAAAAACATAATGGTAACTGATAAAAGAAATACATTTTCAAATGATACAATTAAACCTAACATACCCGGAGCATCAAAGAATAGTGGTCTGTATAGAAATGTAAACAACTGAAGTGGTAAAGAATAATTCGAAATGTCAATTCCTGAAGTTGCTTTTGCCAACTCTGAAGCTCTATGGTCTAAATTTAAACCCTGGGTAAATTCTTGCCCTTGTTCAATTCCTACCATTGACAGCACATCCTGATAAATGAATGCAAAGGCTCCCATTGCAATTAATATAACCCCTACTTTCATTCCTGTAGACACTCCCTTGTTACTAAATGTGAATCCTATTATTGCTGAAACGAGCATCACAAACATAACATGAGGTCTGATATGATAGATCAACAATCCTGATAATAACAATAACACCCACCGTTTTTTGATATTATTCAAAGAATAAAAAAACAAACCTATCCCAAAGAAAATTATAGAACCTTTACCAAATGAACCAGACCAAAAGTGAAGGTTCGGAAGAAGGAAAAATAAAGTCACTAGATCAAACCCTAAAAAAGTATTTTTAAATCGAATCCTTTCCTTGAAGAATAAATAGAAATAAATAAAGCCAAGCATCCCGAAAAATGAAAACAAGGCCATCATAGCTTCATAACTAAACCCCAAGCCTCTAACAAATGGATAACCGATCCACTCAATAAAAGTTGTACTGGTTCCATAAAAATCCATCCAGGCTGGACCTCTATAATTCATCAATATTTTTTCATAATAAAACTGTGAGTCTGAAGGGTTAAATACAGCATATAAATAATAAACTATTGAAAGAAATAAATGATAAGGAATCAATTTTCTTAGAAAGTCTAAATCAGTTTCGGGATGCTTTATCTGATATTTATTAATGATACTCAGACTTAGACCCCACGTTATTGCTATAATTAATAATCCGTATAACATTTAAAAAAGTTCGAGGTCTCCAAGTGAGGGGCTCCATTGATTAAAGGCAAGCCACTCTGTTTCATCAATATCCTGAATAAATCTCCATGTTACTATTGGTCCAATTGAAGGATTGGCAGTAGATTTTAAAATTTTCTTGGCAGGATAATGATCTACACTTCCATATGTAATGGCCACTGCTCCAATATTCTTAGCTTCTCTCTTGATAACCTTGTTGATTTCAGTTTTTTTCACATCTTTCGATACAAAGATATCACAAATTCTTAATTCTCTCCCCCAACGGTTTTCTTTGATTCTATAATTAATATATAATCCATGATCAACAATCGAAAAATATTTAGCCACCGGAACTCTGGCATATCTCCATTTAATATAATCTATACTATAGTCGGTTCTCCAGATTCCAGGTAGATAACCTGTTGTTCCCAGATATTGTCCGGGATCAGCATGATCAATCGTATTAACAAGTGCTTCATTTTCTTTTTCAATCAATTCATACCCCGAACCTGTGACATTCTTATTCTTCAGGTAATTGATAAACATCTTGATAGGAGAAAGAATCCGGATTCCTATTGGTAGTTTACCTACTTCCTTCCAGCCCATTTTAATATAGCCGGGTTTACTTTGTTCATTCGGGGTATTATAAACCATGTTTATCCCCATTTCCTTACAATGATCCAATGCAGCCAACGTTAATTTCTTAAAAATACCTTTTCCCTGATGATCCGGGTGGGTAGCTGTGTCAACTGCTCTGATAGCTTCTATTGTTTCAATACCATTTGTCCAGCGCCAACGCATAAATGCCCGCACTCCCACTAATTCCTCTCCTTCAAAAGCAAGTAAAACCGGTGATTCACCAAAAGGATTGTCAACATGTTTCCACTGCCAATATTTTTCAGATTTAGGCATTAAACCTTCTCCTAAAGAAAGTTTCAGTAATTCTATTATTTGGGGAATATCAGATTTTGTTCCAGGGCGAATTGTCATAATTGGTTATCAAATGTTGGTTACTAATTATTAGTCTATCGACATATGCAACATTAAAATAATACTTATTCAGGAAAAAATATGATTTTTCTTTAAAGAATAATTTTTCAGTCAAATTATTAATACAAACTTATTCAATGAGACATTAAATAATTCATTAATATTGATGGTCAATCATTAATTTCTTATAAAAAATTTCATTATCACTTCTAAATTGAAGAATATAAATCGATGCTTTCAAATCAACTATCGAAACACTTACTTCTTCATTATTTTGAAAAATTCCTGAGTATAATTTTCTTTCTAGCTTCCCATCGGTTGTGTAAATAAATATTTCATATTCATTTACTGTGCCAGAACTATTAATGAAAGAAACTCTTCCTTTGGAAGGGTTTGGATAGACTTTAAATTCATTTACCTTATTAGGATTAATTGCAAGCAGACCATTTGATAGAGTTATATTAAAGTTAACTATTGAATTATTATCTGAATAATCATAAGCGACAAATTCCACATTATTTATACCTAAATCACTTTCTCCAAAAATCTCCTTACTCAGACTAATGCTTTTGATTCCACAATTATCATAACTTCCAATATCCAGATCTACAGCACTTAAACTTATTAAGTACCCATTAAACACTAAAACTGTATCTTTAATTAATATAACCGGACTTAGCGTGTCTAAGACTGTGACCAGTGAAGTAGCCGAACCTATGTTTCCTTCCAAATCAGTCACAAATAGCGTTACCTGATTATCTCCTAAATCTGAACAATCAAATTGAGAAAAGTTAACTTCGAATTTCAAATTTTCAATTGACGTTTCATTGTCTGTAGAACCATCGTCAATATCCTTAGCATTTAGCTCCACCATTCCATGTTCGTCCAGGTATAAATTAATATCCTTGGTTACAACCAAAGGCGACTCCAGATCACCTAATGAATATTTCCATAATTCGGATCCTCTTGAGTCATCATTTCCCACAAAAATGAGTTCATCATTCAAAACACCTATTAGTTGGATAACTTCACCATCAAATAATTCCTGAATTTGAACATTCAAAGTTGAATTTTCAACGGTCCAAATATTATTCCCATTTACTCCATCATTAGCCTTAAAATAAACTAATTCATTATGATTGATATAATCTCCAGGAAAAGAACTTGATGTACCTTCCCAAATATCTTTAATTAAATAGGTACCCTGGGAAGTCCCGTCACTAACCCATAACTCCATTCCAGACTGACCATTGTCTGCATTAAAATATAAATTATCACCAGAGGTATGCAGGTTTTCGATAAAGGCATATTCAGACACCGGATCTACATCTGCTACAGGTACAGTTCCTTCAACACTTCCATTTGTTTTCCATAATAAAACATCCGTGTTATTTGTATATCCTACGAAGAATAATTCATTAGCCTTACCTTTTAAATTATTGGGATTTAGCAATTCATCCCAAACTATTTGAGTTCCATCCGATGTACCATCAGATCTCCAAAGTGTATTTTCAGCGGCAAAATAAAGTAAAGAATCATTAGCTTCAAGAAATTGAATATTTGATGATGAATTTCTATTGTTAAGATCCTTCAACAAGTACGTGCCATTAATAGTTCCATCTGTAACCCATAATTCTCTGCCATGGATTCCATCTTCGGCAAGGAAATAATATTTACCATCGTATAAAATAAATTCATCAGGAAATGATGACTCAATACCTGGATTAATATCTACCAAAATTGAATAGCTTTCATTCAATCCATTATAAACCCATAATTCCCTCCCATATTCAGGGGTTGTAATTGCAAATAAAATTTTATCATCAATTACATTTAATGAACTTATTTCATCCTGCATGGAAACTGTAGTTATTTCAGTGAGTTGAGTAATTTCACCATTAGTCAGGCTCCATAATTCGTACCCTAAATCATCTGTATATGCAGTAAAAACTACTTCTTGATTAAAAGAAACATAATTACCAGGATCAGAACCATTTTCACCACTGTTTAAATCAGCCAGCATATAAGTACTGGATATTTCCCCATTAGTCACCCATGGCTCTTTTCCATCAATTCCATTATTAGCAATAAAGTATAATTGACCATTAATAATTTTAAATTTGCCAGGTTCAGAAGAAGCACTGCCTTTTTCGATATCAATAGTTAATTCAGTTTTATAATCCGTCAGGTTTGTCATCCATATTTCTCTACCATTCAATCCATCGTTTGCAGCATAAATAAGATTTTCTCCAAGAACTGAAAACATCGACGGATTTGAACTTATTTCTCCATTATAAATATCTTTTACAATCCTTGTTCCATCACTACTTCCATCGCTCACCCATAACTCATTCCCAAACTGTTCTGTATTTGCTGTGAAATACATGTCCTGATCAACCAGAATAAATTTATCAGGGCTACTACCCAATGACCCTTCCTGGATATCCTTTAAAAGTGCTGTGGAGTTCCCGTCACTTACCCATATTTCAATTCCATATTCGGTATTGTAACTAACAATAAACAATTTAGCTGAACCAGATATAATATTATAAGGTCGTTGATCAAAATGTGCCTCAACGTTATCAATTCCAATCAATTTCCAGGTTTTAAAATTAGTTCCATCAGAACCACCGAAATATAACTCCCCTTTAAATGAAGTTAAATAATCAATGTATCCTTGTTGACTTCCTGGATTAAGATCATAAACTAATCTGGTATTTTCTAATGTGCCATCACTGACCCATAATTCACGTCCATGGACACCATCATTAGCAGTAAAATATAAAAGACCTCCGGCCTCAACAAATTGTTCGGGATTAGAAGAGCCTTCAGTATTTATATCTAAAACTAGCTTAGCCGATTCATCTGTCAAATTGTAAATCCATAATTCTGTACCGGTATAATCCGGAGAATTGAAATCATTAGGATTAGCTGAAAAATACAGATTGTTTCCATATTCAAATAATTCATTGGGAAAAGACGAACTAGCTCCCGGACTTAGGTCTACAACTAAAGATGTACCTGAAACTGTCCCATCTGATTTAAATATTTCAACACCATATTCATTCGATTGGGCAACAAAATAGCATTCATTGTTAAAGGATGTCAATTGATAGGCAAATGACCCGGTAGCTCCCTGGTTAATATCCTGTAACATAAAGGTTCCAACCTCTGTACCATCACTTACCCATATTTCATTACCATATTCAGGCGATGTTGCAGTAAAGAATAACTTTCCGTTTATAGATGTTAATTCCCTTGGATTTGAGCTTTGCTGACCTGGGTAAATATCTTTAATAATATGTGTTCCTGATAGTGATCCGTCAGTTACCCATAATTCAGCTCCATTTACCTCATCAAAATACACAAAGAATGCCTGATCCTGTGCCACCACAAAATCATTTGAGCTTCTGATGCCATTTGAATTGTTATTATTCTGATTGATATCTTGTATTAAGGAATATTGAGCAACTAAAAAAGGTGGACAAATAAAAAATAATAGTATTAATATGGTTAATAATGAAAATTTCACAATCGATAAATGGATGGTAATCTATAACCATTAATTTAACCTTAATTCTATCAATTTCGAAATATTCTAATGACTAAACTGATTTCAGATACAATTGCTCAAGTTCACCTACCATATTCTGCAAACTAAAATACTCTTCTACCCTTTCCCTTGCTCCCTTTTGAAGGGACTTTTGTTTTTGCATATCTTTTGTCAATTCAATTAATTTAATTGACAGATCAATCCATTCTTCTACTTTCACCAAACTTCCAGACTTTCCATCCTCAATTACTTCTTTGATCCCTCCAGCATCAGTAGTTACAATGGCGCACTCCATACTCATTGCTTCAAGTAAAGCAATAGGAAGTCCTTCAAATTCAGAAGTCATCATAAAAATATCCATAGCTGAAAACCAATCTATGGTATTAGTTTGAAGACCGGGCATAAACACTTTATCTTCCAGTCCCAGGTTTTTTCTTTCTTCCAGAATCTCATGTTTTAACGGCCCGTCACCAACTATCACTCCATAAAGATCAGGATTTTTCCTGGATGCCTCTGCAAAAACCCTGAGCCATTCTTTAAGACGCTTTTGAAATCTAAATACTGCAACAGTACCTACCAGTAATCCGGAATCCGGTATATTCAATTTAGATCTGATTAAGTTCCCTGCAACTTGATTTTTTTTAAACTTATCTGTATTAACACCATTAAGAACCGTTATTACAGGTACTTTGGGCCTTATATTAATATTAATTGACTCTGCAACATCATTTGAAACGGCAATACCCGCATTTTGCCAGTTAAAAGTAAGTTTATTTAAGCTGTAAGTTACCCTGTGATATCGTTCCTGTTTGTTATGTTCGGTATATAAAACCGGAATTCCAGATAGTTTATGAACGACCCTGCCAAGAAACCCGGCCCAGGGTAAGTGACAATGAATTAACTGGATATTATGCTCTTTACAATAAGATATTACTTTATTAGCCTGAAGCATAATTTTAATATTATTTGATGCTTCAAAACATGACACTCTTCCTCCCTGATCCTCGATAGCACTAACCATTTGATCTTTCCAGGGTAGAAAATATATATAATGAAATTCAAATTTGTCTTTTGAGTGAATTCTCAAAGTTTCCGGAAGAAGCATTTCAGCTCCCCCTCTACCTAAAGATTTTATAATATGCAGGACTTTAATTTTCATAAATCAAAAAGATAAATTCCAATTTTATGGTAAGTTGTTAAAAAACCACTAAAATCTGGAAGTAGCTTTTATTAAATTTGTAACTATTTTTCTCCTGTTCATTAACCATTTGACAATTAACTAGTTATTATAACAGGCATGATTTTAGTTAATATCCTCAAAAAAAGATTCTGAAAATTATGAAGACTAAAATACTTTCACTTCTGATTTTAATATTTATTTTTTCATGTGCAGCAAATAAAATCAGTTCATATGCACAAGATTCTGAATTGCAAAACTTCATTAATGGTCTTGAGAATGGATCAGAATACACTTTTGAAAAACAAACATTTAGCACAGAAGATCCGCTAATTATTGAAGGCAAGTCTGACTTGATACTTGATTTTTCAGGTTCAACTATTTTTTCAACCACTAAAGGATCAAAAGTTACACCGATAAAAAGCAAAGAAAATAGCTGGCCAAGAAATCGGTCTCATGTTATCATTAGTAATTCAAAAAATATAAAAATCATAAATCTAAATATTGATGGTCCGCACCAAAACGGAGGAACCAGTGAAGAGGCTTATATAAAGCAACTCGAAGCACAACATGGAATAGAAATTAATAATAGCAAATCAATATCTATAATAAACGCAAAAATTACCGAAATCTATGGTGATGGAATTTACATTGGAAATAATTCGTCTAATATATTAATTGAAAAATGTGAAATTTCGAAGAATGGCAGGCAAGGTATTGCAGTAACTAATGGCCAAGACATTATTATAAAAAATAATATATTTGATCAAATTAGAAGGGCTCACATCGATCTGGAATGCAATCAGCCTACTGATATTATCAATAATATCATTATCGAAAATAATACTTTTGGAAACAAAAGGTTGAAATGGATTGCTGCTGGGTCTTCTAAAGGAAAGGTTTCAAATGTTACAGTAAAGGATAACACATTAAACTGTCCTGCAGATATTTATCTGGGAAATAAGAAAAACAAGACTCCACAGGGACCTTATAGCTTTATAAATAATACCACAACAAGAAGATACGGTAATCCTCTTGGAATAATATGGCAATTATTTAATGTTGATGGTTTTACAGCAGTAAATAATAACATTTTAGCACAAGAAGGACGTGAAATGTATCTGGTTGGTGGCTCTAATAATAAAAATATCAAATTAGATAATAATACAGTTGCAGATGGAAAAGCTCAAGTACGCAGGAAATAAAATTTAAATACTTTTATAAAACTCAATAAACAGGTTTGATATTTTTTTGTTATCAAACCTGTTTTGTATATAATCATAGGCATTTATAACAAAACCTTCTCTTTTGTCATTATCATCAATCAATTCCATAACTGAATCGCAAAATGCCCCTTCATTCTCTTTTTCAATTAAATATCCTGTCTCATTATTTTTGACTATCTCTTGAATTCCACCAACATTATATGCAACTACAGGTACTTTACAATACATAGCCTCTAATAAAACACCCGGCAATCCTTCGATTACACTTGGTAACACAAAAATATCTCCACCTGATATGTAATCTAAAGGATTATTCACAAATCCATAAAAGGTAATTGCTTCACTTAACCCTTCACTTTTTGCAATACTTTCAATCTTTTCTCTTAATGGACCATCTCCGATAAGATGTAAATGAACATTACAATCCTTTTTAAGACGGCTAAAAATCCTTAGCAATCCTTCATGGTTTTTTTCAAATGTGAAGCCTCCAACATGGATTAAATTTATTTTATCCTTATCAAAAGGAACTGGTTTAAAATCAATCTTACTAAAATCTAATCCAATTGGAATCACAATTGATTTATCTTTAGTTATTGGAAAAAGCTTATTTAGGTCCTTTTTAGAAGATTCCGAAACTGATATTATACCATCAGCATATTTATAAAAAAAGGAATTAAGTTTCCTTACCAAACTGGATGAAATGTAATTACTGACCATGCTGGCATTTCTAAAACAAATAGGCTGTTTCCACTTATATAATATTTTTGAAAATACTGCATATTTTAAAGTGTCTCCTGCATTTGCCTGAATTATGTCTGGATTAAAGCTATCTATTATACTATTTAATTTTTTATAAGCTTTTATGTCCCAAAACCTTCTTGTAATATTTCCTTCTAAAGAAATTACATCAACATTTTTAACTGGTAAATCTACCTCACCTTCAAATAAGTATAATATTTTAACATCATGACCAGATGCTTTTTGATTATTAGCTAACTGGCAGGTGAAGATCTCCGCTCCTCGTAATTGTTTTTTCTGGATTATGTGTAAAATTCTCAAAATAACTAGTTGATTTTTTCTTGTAAAAGCCTAAACATTTGGTTGTGAATATTTGATATTTCAAATTTCTCATTAAATATTTCAAGACTTCTTAATCCAAAACTCTTTCTGATTTCAGGGTTCTCTATAATTAATTTAATTTTAGCAGCAAGATCCACATGATCATTCACATTAAATACCAGAGCATTTTCATTTATCCGAACAACTTCCATATTATTATTTATATCCGAACAAATAATTGGTAATCCTGCAGCCTCAGCCTCGATTAATGACCCTGGCAATCCTTCAAACCTGGATGGGAATACAAAAACATCAGAAGCAACCAATAATTTCACTACATCATCTCTATGTCCCAGAAGCGTCACGACATCTTCTAAGCCATACGATAATATTTTATGAGCGATTGTTTTAGATAACTCACCATCTCTCCCAACAAGTAAAACTTTTATTTGAGATAAATAAGTTTTTGGTAATTCATTTAATGAATCAAGCAGGGTATCCTGTCCTTTTTGAAATTCATGTCGGGCTACATTAATAAACACTAGTTTATTATCGACATTCAAATCGTTTCGATAAAATGTCCTTAGAGCTTCATCTCCCACATACCTGTTAGTAGACCTCCCCCTATTAATTATTGATATACGCCTGCTATTCACCAATAATTTTTTCTTATAATGTTCAGAAACTGAAAGCCCATTAGCCTGATAATGATCTACTGTAAATAGCTGGGTAATGAAATCAATTAATCTATAGGTTTCGAGTTTCCAAATATTTACATTCGGATCTTTTAATCTAAGTTTTGAGTAGGTTTCATTAACTAAATTCTCAATAAGGATAAATTTTCTAAAAAACTTCACCCCTCTTGCAATTAAACTTGCTTCAAACAAAAAGGTATATACAATGTCGGGTTTAAATTCATCAACAATTGAGATCACTTCTCTAATGCGGCTAGCTCTAGATTTGGATTTCAAAAAAGTAACATTAAATCCCGCATTTAAAATCTCTTTTTGTATTCCTTCATTTCTACTCTTAAGCACAATAATGGAAGGTTCTACACCTTTTTCTCTTAAATAATACCAAAAGTTAGCATTACTTCGTTCAGCTCCTCCTGTCCCGAGTGAATCTTGAATAAAAAGTACCTTCATCTTATCATTTTGTAAGTTTGAAGTATCCATATTGAATTAGCTCTTTTTCGGCCAGTTTATTTATTAATTGCCAATCACTTTCAGAAAGCCTGGAATAACTCTTCTCATTCTGGTTTGAAATCTTCTTTTTATTACCATGAACTTCGAAGGCTCCTGAAAGATTTTCTTCTTTAATTGGAGAAATTCCTAAAAAAGAGGTGATTCTATCAATTTGAGTTTTAGGGCTTGAGGTTAAGTCTTCATATTTAACCTCAATTAAATTTGAAATATTAGACTTGGCGTTATTAATTACTTCTAAACTTCTTTTCCATTGATTAACAGCTAGCGAAATATCATAATTACTCCCGAATTCATTTTTAACTTCCTCCATAGGTTTAGCTTTTCTTTGAATACCTTCAGTTACAGCATAACCATCTCTTATCAAATGGATAAAATAAACATTGTCTAAATTCTTACTAAAGAATTCCATTCTTGCAGAATTGGAAATTGACTTTTCAACAATGATTTTCTTTTTATTATTGGTAAAATGAGACCAATGCCTTTTCATTCTCTTCAAAACGGAATTAATTTCAGCATTTGAAATTTTCATTTCACTTTCGCATTTGTACCACATTCTTCTCCACCCAAAATCTTCAGGCCGTGGGAGAACATCAGTTAACATTACACCCTCATCCGGAAGAACATCTAATTCATTTGATTTTGATAAAATTTCTGTCAATAAGGTGGTTCCTGAATTATAACAGCCAACAATAAAAACCCACTTTTCAGGCTTTATTTCAGATCCAGTCAGGTAAAATAAATCTGCTAAAAATTTGCTGTTTTTGAACCTTGTAAAAAATCTATGTTTGAATGTTTTCTTTGCCACTAATTTATAAGCTTATATCCAGCCTTTATATATGGAAGTAATCTACTATGCCAACCAGATAAAATAAACTTAAACTTAGTCAATGGGGTTGAATCATTCACGCTTAATCGAGATATTCTTAAAGGGTTATCTATTCTTCCATTTACTTTATGATCAAATAGAAAAGCATATTTGATTCCAAATTCTTTTAAAACAAGTTCTGATTCCTCATTAAAATTCCCATTTGGATATGCAAAAATATCATACCCATTTAACCCGTTTTTAATAAAAAATTCTTTTGCACTACTAAGTTCATATCTTAACTCCTCTGCAGAACACTGATCAAACATCGGGTGAGTAAAGCTATGATTTGCAATTATCACACCATTGTCCTGCATTTCTAACAATTGATCAGTAGTTAGCTGTTTTTTCCTAAGTACTTTTTTTTGACTTTTAGCTTTTAGATCACTCAGGAAATTGATTCTTTCTTTATTTGGAATAGATTTCAACCAATTAATCTCGCTTAAACTACCTCCATTTTCGGCATAATAATAATACTCATCCCACCAGAATGGGTTATCTGTATCAATTAAGGAAGGAATTATGAATAAAATGGATGGGATTTTATACTTCTTTATTAGCGGAAATGCAATTTCATAGAAAGAATAATCACCATCGTCAACAGTTATAATAAATTGAATACCAGATTTATTTAAATGCTTAAGATGTTCTTCAAAAACAGTATTGCCTCCAAATGTATGATAAGCCAAAATTCTTTGAGATAATGATATTAAATCCACATTCTATAATTTAAAAATAATTTCAATAAATCTTGTAATATAAACTCAAGGGTTAATTGATAAAATCTCAATCTCATGTTTTTTCATCCTCCTATCTTTAAAAAGAAGGCCAATATGAATAATCATTTTCGGTAAATGTCTTTTTAAATTCACAAATATCCTCGGACAATAATTCTTTAATATTTTCAAGGTTATTATCATCAAGGTGTGGTTTATTAATTTTTATCCCTACTAAGTACCAAAACAGATGATATAATTTTGATATTTTATTGTTACCAAAAATATTGTGGATTTGATCATGGTATTTTATTAGATATTTCTTCCCAGTTACATTGTAGGGTTTAAATAGAATTTTTTCGTACCTAACATTCAAAAAGCTACAAATATCATTTAATACTTTATCAGGTTTATTTATAAATTCTTCAAATAAAATCACCTTTATATTTTCCAAACCGAAAGATTCTATAAATGGCTCAATCTGATAATAATATTTACTGGTTTTAATATAATCCGAATCAATTTTAATAAGTTCATCTATTTCATGACTTTTAATTCTATGACGATATAAATCATGATGTAAATGAGAAACTAACCGCTTAATGGGGTCTCTAACTAAATATATAATCTTTAAATCCTTTTTAGTTGAATACATATTATGTACTGTTTCTGGGTAAATATGTCTTCGACTATAATTTGGTGATGTCTCACCTAAAATTTCTTTATTATCCTGAAATTGATTTAAGTACCAATCTATTCCTTTATCAAAATTTCTATTAAAAAAATTGGGCTCTTTTGTTTTGGTAAATCCTATTTGAGAATGATTTAGAAGATTCCTGTCTAATGTTGTAGTGCCCGACTTCATTGCACCAATAATTATAAATTCGGGTAATTGCATATAAAGAAAATTAAAACAGATTTTACTTTAAGTAATAATATATAATTCTTAGATATTTTTAATGTAAATATCAGACCAAGAATAACTACACATTTATAGATTCACCTTATTGAAATCGACGTTAAACACCTTAGATTTTATATATATGAAAACATTCTTAAAATTAAGTGGTTTCAGTTTAATTAATTCAAACAACAACATATTAAGGTAATTCTTCATGACTTTTTTATTCTTACCATTAAGAATAAAGTACAAAGATAAATTTGTGTTAAACTTATAGAAATTTGATAAATATTTTTGCTTTTTAAAAGCACCTAGTCTACCTGTAACTAATGTATTTTTTATTCCTAAAACTTTATTTATATAACCTATATACCCATATTTTATCATTACTATATCGATAACCCTGTCTCCAACATTAGACGTAAGTAGAATATCTATATGATTCATTAAATATTCCTTTCGAAATACATAGCTGAGTGAAGGTAGTCTAATCTTCCGTTGAATTATAAGCTCTGGATCAATAAATTTAAATTCATGGTCTTTAATATTCATAATATTTTCTTTTTGACCATTTATTAATTCGTAAGCATCGTGAACTACCATAGATATATTTCTATCACTCTCTAACATTTTAACTTGGCTTTGGAGCTTATTTTCATCAATCCAAAAATCATCTCCTTCACAAAATGCGATATATTCCCCTCTTGCTAGAAATAAATTATACAACAAATTAAATCTTCCAGTAGGATGATTATTAATTATCATATTATTCTCACGATGATGGAGTACTAATCTAAATATATCAGGATATTCTTCTGCGTACTTTATGCATATTTCTCTTGTACCATCATTTGATTCATCATCCCCAACAATAATTTCAAATTTAAAATCAGTTTTTTGGGATAAAATTCCCTTCAAACATTTTTCTATATAATTTTTATGTTGATATGTTAAAACTATTACTGAAACAAGTGGATTATCTGATAATGCATAATTATTAAGTTCATGCACTTCCTTTTTTTCATACTTCAGTTTAAACTCCCGAAAATCCATCATCTATATAACTCTTTACAAAATAAAAGCCTCAAAATACATGAGGCCTTTGATGCTTTAAATATCAAATATTTTAATTGTGTTTCTTGAAAAACTTTGCAGGGTTACCAAACCAAATCTCATCATCTCCAACTTCAGATCTTACTTGGGAACATGCACCAATTACCGATCTTTTCCCAATATTAAAACCTGGCATTAAAGTTACGTTGGCACCAATTAAAGTACCATCACCAATCTTCCCAACAACCTTTTCATCCCCTTTATCAAGATTTGGAGTATCTGTTAAAACAAAAGCATATTTAATTGTTACATCATCACCTATCTCTGCATTAGCAGAAATTGTACATCGACTACCAAAAGAAACACGATTTCCGATTTTAACATTTTCTCTTATTTCACAATAAGCAGTAAACTTACAGTTTTCTCCAATTCTAGCCCCTTTTCGAACAATACAAAAAGGACCAACCTTCGTTCCATCGCCGATAACAGTATCCTCTTCTACAAGAGCAAGTGGATGAATTTCTACATTTTTTCCGATTGTTGCTTTGTCTGATATCATATTTATAGAATTTATTTTTTAGGTTTAGGCATCCCACTTGGGTTTTCACTAGTTTGCATGGCTCTTGCTGGGTTACCTACCAAAGTAACTCCTTCATCACTATTATTTTTTACTACATTTGCACCAGCACCAACTATTGTTTTTTTGCCTATTTCTACTTTTGGCCGAAAAGTGGCAGATGAACCAATAAAACAATAATCTCCTATTTTTGTATTTCCTCCTGTAACTACATTGTTAGCGAAATGCACATATTCCCCAATTACCGAACCATGACCAAGACGACAACCTGGAGCCATCATGGTATAATCTCCTATAATAGTCTTCTCTGAAAGTGATCCTCTTACTGCAATAGTATTAGCTCCCAGTATACAATACTTCCCTACAATAACTCCTCCTAATTGAGGCTGGATGATTTTTTCAGTTTGATTTTCATTCCAAATCCAAGCCATACCACGAGCACCAATTACACTCATTGGTTCAATTATTGTGCCTACACTAATATAAGAATTATCATGTATATGACAATTATTTTTTATAATTACGTCATCTTCTATTTTCACCTTCCCAATCACGCAAAAAGGATCAATCTGAACATTTTCACCAATTTCAGCTTCAGGGTCAATAATAGATTGTTGTGATATTTTGCCTGTTGATTTTTCAGGAAATAATTCTGACAATAATTTATAGAAAATAACCTGAACATTTTGATTTGTCAAAAAATAAATATTGCAATTTTCAATATTTCGTTCATAGGTATTAGCTATAATAAAGGAATTCTTAACCTTACTTTCAAGATTACCAGTCATATCAAAATATAAACCTTCATTAATAGGTGAGAAAATAGAGGCTGGAGTAATACTAAGTGATCTAAAGTTAATAAGTTCTCCCTCGATCCCTAAATCAAAAATTTTCTCTTTAATTATATCAGATGTTATTTTAATCATATCGTTGTGTTCTTAGGATAATCCTCGAGATCATATCTATCTCCTCAATACTCAATGTTTGAAAAAGAGGTAAACATAATATCCTTCTAGAAATATCATCTGAAATTGGTGTGGAATATTTTTTAACATATCCAAGATTAGATAATGATGGATAAAAATATCTTCTTGGAAATATCTCTTTCTTCTCAAGTGCATCCTTTATTTTTAAAGCTTCTTTTTCACTCTCGATAATAATAGGGTAATATGAAAAATTATGCTCTGTATCAGAATATATTTTCTGTTTTGAATGCTTTAAAGATTCAAGAGCTTTATCATAAGCTTTGCTCAATTCCTTTCTTTTAGCTAAAATATTTTCAATATTATCAAGAATAACCAACCCCATAGCTGAGTGAAATTCAGAGTTTTTTCCATTAATTCCTACTCCATTAAATTTATCAGGACCATCATGACCAAAATTCCTTAAATAGGCCATTTTCTTTAATAATTCAGGATCTTTAGTAAATACGGCTCCTCCTTCAACGGAATGCATAATTTTTGTAGCATGAAAACTAGTCGTACTTATATCACCATATTCAAAGATACTCTTCCCTTTATATTTTGTTCCAAAACAATGAGCTGCATCATAAATTACAGGGAGGTCGAATTTTTTAGCTATTTTTTCGATTTTGTCTATTGCACACGGATTCCCAAAACAATGAGTTGCCAAAATTGCAGATGTATTTTCTGTAATTGCTGTTTCAATTTTATCCGGATCAATATTTAAAGTTTCATCAATATCTACAAAAACAGGTTCACAACCCTCCCAAACAATACTACTAGTTGTAGCAACATAAGAAAATGGTGTAGTAATTATTTCTCCTTTTAGATTTAACGCTTTTATAGCTATCTGCAAAGCTATCGTCCCATTACCTACGACTAGGGTATGATCTAATTCTAAATATTTCTTTAGCCTTAATTCAAATTCATTTAATAAAGGTCCATTATTCGTTAACCATTGACGGTCCCAAATCCCATCAACATACTTCAAGAAATCTTTCTTTTCTGGCAAAAATGGCTTAGTTACTGGAATCATCTTTTATGTCTTATTTTCCCAAGGAAAGTTATCAAAATCAGTTTTAACTTTTATAAACTTAATAAATTTTGAATACGCATTATTATCTGATAAATTTATAATCAAAAGATCATTAGGCCTATTCTTAAAATATTCAATAATCATTTGATTGTGTTTTTCATAATGTTCTTTTAATATTTTCTCATTATAAGGATCCTCTTTAGGTGATTTATAATTCAACTGATTACATTCCCAAATCCACCCTTTCCAAACATAATTTGAATTAATTAGATCATTATAAGTTGGTAATTTACCATCCCCAAATTTTTTTGAATGAAATTTAACTAAGGAGTTATACCATTGATCAGCAGAATCCCTTATTGTCAATATATATTTAGAATTTGGAAATTCTTTATCTAATACTTCATGAATACCACTAAAACTAAAAGGAATATCTTGAAACACTTGCGCTGTTTTACAGTACTTGATCAAAGAATCATATTCCCCTTTTTCAAAATCTTTAATTAAAATTTCAGCATTATGCTGATTCCCTACAACATACCCTAAATCTTTAAAAGCCTTTTTTAAAGAAGTAGTACCTGTTTTATTCCTTCCAATGCAAAAATATTTCGGCTTATTTCTAACCTTTAATCTATTTATAAAATTCCTAACTATTGATCTCAAACTAGTTTTTTTAAAATTACCTGTACAAAATTGTATTTTATATACTTTAAACCATCATTATTAATTATCATATTAAAAATAATGTAGACTAAAATAAAGAAAAATGTATATAATACTCTTTGCCAAAAGAATTCAAATTGAAAATAATTAAAGAGTAAGATGAAAATTATTAAAGGCCCTATTCCCTCAAAGATTTTTCTAAGGTGGATTTTTGCTGACAAACCTAAATTCACATTAACAAAATATATATTAAGCAGTATTATCAAATAACTAACTAAAACATATCCAACTAGAAATTCATTTAACCCATAAAACACGGCAATGGATAATGGAATTAATTGAAATACTTTTCTTAAAAGACCTATTTTAAAATTCATCCCACTTTTCCCTTTGCTTAAATAGGCATTTACCATCATTGCATTTAATGGCCTATTACATATTGCGAGAACTAAAATTTGAAAAATTCCAATAGAGGGAATCCATTTTTCCCCAAATAAAAAAATAATTATATCTGGGCCTAAAAAAAACAAAACACCAGTTATTAAATAACTCAAAAATGAAATTATTGATAAAACCTTGAAGTAAATTTCTTCATACGCATTCTTATTATCCTGAAGATTTGAGAGTACAGGAAAAAATACTTTAGTTAAACTTGATGAGGAATATTTTGTCACTTGATCTCTAAGAGAAGAAGCTCTTGAATAAAAGCCAAGCATATTTGCAGAAAAAACTTTCCCAATAATCAATACATCAAGTCTTAAAAACAAACTTGAAATAAACCTATCAAAAAAAACAAATAAACTGAAAGAAGATAATTTCCTTATTTCATTATATGAAAATTCAATACCTGGTTTCCATTCTGAGTAATACCATAATAAAATTGTACTAATGATAGCAACAGTAAGTTGTTGAATAACCAATGAATAAACCCCAAATCCATAAAATGCAGAAATTACACCCAAAGCCCCCCCAATTATATTTGCAATTAAAAGTCTTAAAGTCAAAGCTTTAAAGTTCAAATCACGTTTTAAAATAGCAATCTGAACCTGGCCAAATGAATTTGAAATAAAAATTAATGATAACCATTTAACCAAATTTTCAATCTCTTCATTATTATAAAAGTCAGCTATTAATGGTGAAATAACATAGAAAACTAAAGTCAATATTATTCCCGCACTTACGTTAAAGTAGAAAACTGAATTATATGTTAAATTTGAATTTGATTTATTTTGAATTAATGCTGAAGATAAACCTACATCAACAAATACCTGTGATATTGTAATAAATACTAAGGACATTCCAACTAGTCCAAAATCAGCAGGAGATAATAACCTGGCTAAAAAAATTGAAATAATAAAAGAGCTGCCTTGGTTTAAAACAGTTCCAAAAAAATCCCAAAGGAATGCAAATGTAGTTCTTCCCTTAATACTTTTCATAAATTAAGCTTTACTACAAAAAATAGACTACATTTTTATTCTTCATAATATCCTTTGGACT
Organism: Marinigracilibium pacificum; assembly: GCF_012926615.1. GTDB lineage: Bacteria > Bacteroidota > Bacteroidia > Cytophagales > Cyclobacteriaceae > Mangrovivirga > Mangrovivirga pacifica. The sequence continues at coordinate 378,237 of NZ_JABBNU010000003.1, forward strand.
CATTATAACCATAACCATAGCCATAACCATAGCCATAACCATAACCTAAACCTCCTTTACGAATATCATTTAAAATAATACTCATATTTTTCAATAAGCCTTTTTCATAGATTTCCTGTGAAGCTTTTAACACATTTTTCGGAGAGTACCCTTGTCTTACTATATATAATGTATGATCCACATGTTTTATGATTTCAAGTGCATCTGCTACAATACCCACGGGTGGTGTATCAATAATTATATTATCAAATTCCTTATGAAGATCAGTTAATAACATACCAAATTGTTTACTCATTAACAATTCACTTGGGTTAGGAGGTACCGGGCCACCTGAAATCAAACACAAATTCTCAATTTCAGACTCCTGAATAACTTCATCTAACGTAGCCATGCCTGATAAATATGTACTTAAACCTTTGGCATTAGAAAGATTCAGGTCTCCATAAATTCTAGGTTTTCTAAGGTCAGCTCCAATAATTACTGTTCTTCGACCAGAGTAAGCCATAATTGTTGCAAGATTCAAGCTTGTAAAAGTTTTACCTTCTCCGGCAATTGAAGATGTAACCATGATTATTTTTTTATCCTTTTGACCAATAAAGTAATTAAGATTAGTTCTTACCGATCTAAAAGCTTCGGAAATTGCAGATTTTGGTTTCTGAGCAACTACTAATGATCCGTCAATATTGGTATGTCCTATTCCTCCAACAACTGGTATGGTAGTAATTCGATCTATATCTTCTTTAGATTGAATTTTATTATCTAATAACTCTAGTAAAACAAACAATGCTAATGGAAGCATTAAACCAATTGCACCAGCAAATGTATAATTTTGAGTTGGTTTTGGCACTATTGCCCCCCCGCGCTGCATTGGAGGATTTACCATTTCGATATCAGCAGTTGTACTTGCAACTGATATACTTGCTTCAGCCCTTTTTTGTAACAAATAGGTATATAATCCTTCTAATAGATCGTAATTTCGTTGTATGTTAATTAATCTTCTCTGGGCGATAGGCAATTTATATAATTCACTCTCTAATTCTCTTATTTGCTTTCCTAAAAGACTAACGGTAATTTTATTAGTCTCTCTTAAATTCCTAACGCTTTCAAGTATATTTTGCCTAATATTTCTAATTTTTTGCCTACTCTGGATGAATAATGGATTCTTTTCACCTCCATTAATCAAAGCCGTATTCATTTCAAGTTGAATATCAACTATTTGATTAACTAATTTTGATAATAAACCATCTTCTATTCCAACTGAAGTAGGAAGAATTATCTGATCAAGATTTTCTCCATTTTCAACATATCTAACTAAATAGTCATAATAATTTTCCTGAGCTAAAATTTCAGTTTTATCAGAATCAAGGTCTTCAATTTTATTATATAATCTTTGAGCCTCTGCATCAAGATCTGTAATTCCATTAGCCTGTTTAAAACGTTCTAATTGAGCCTCAAAATATAACAGGGAATCAGATATTTCTTCCAATTGATCATCAATAAAATCAACCGATCTACTTGCTGCACGACTCTTTTTACGGATGGAATAATCAACATAATTCTCAAGAATCCCGTTAATAAAATCAATATCTTTTTGAGGATATGGACCTGTCATTGAAATATTAACAACTCCTGAACCTTGTTCTGCCCAATTCACTTTCAATCGATTAATATAACTCCAGGTTATATTGGCAGGGTTAGTAAATCTTATAGTATATTCTCTTCCTATCTGATTTTTAAAAGGCATCCCGGTTGGAATTGAGACCAGGTTAATACCATTATATGATACTGTATCTCCAATATTAAACGAGTTTTCACCATTTAATTTCTCACCTTCAAAATTTATAGGCTGAAGAGAGTACGAATTAGCACTTATTATCTTGAAATTAAATGATTTGCCATAGGCTTTTGATTTATCACCCAGGAGATATACATCAACAGGTAATGTCCTGTAATAATCTGTATTTTTCACTTCTCCAAGTCTAAGAAACGAAACTTCAAAATTAAGCTTTTCAAGAGTTTCTTTAACCATTGGAAAAGATCTCAATATATACAATTCGTTTAAGTAGTTCTTATAATTATTTACAAGTGCATTATTGTATAATAATTTAGCTCCACTCAGTTCGCTTTGAGTTTCTTTTATTATCACCGAAGAGGTAACATTATATATTTTTACAGTATAAAGGTTTATAAAATATGCAATCGTTAAAGCTGCTAATACTGAAATCACAATTAAATACCAGAACTTTAAAGCTCTGGCAAGTACTCTTTTGATATCAATATGAAAACCTCCTCCACCAGATTTAGACGGAGTCGCTTGTTCATTTTCAAATTCTGCAAAATCTATTTCAGACACTTTTATTTAATTAAGTTCAACGCTAAAAGTACAACAGATACAGTTGACACAAACAGGGCAATATTTTGTCCGAAATATTTCCTCATTGGACGTTGCCTCAATGGTGGCACGATCAATATATCCCCTTGATGCATATAGTAATAAGGAGAATCCAGCAAATCCTCATCCAGCAAATCAATATAAATGACATCACTTATTCCTTTATTTGATCTGATCAGTTTAATTTGACTCCTGTCAGCCAGTTCTCCCATACCTCCTGCCATAGCTATAGCTTCGGGTAAAGACACTCTATGGTTTTGAAGAATAACAGATTTCTCGATATTAACTTCTCCTAATACAGAAAATCTAAAATTCAGTATTCTAACCTTTACAACCGGTTCTGATACATATTGAGCTGCCAACAACTTTAATTCTTCTTGTATCTGAAATATTGTTTTCCCACCTACCTCAACTTTTCCTACAACAGGATATTCAATCATTCCCTCGGGATCAACTAGTTCTCCTCTAAATGACATATTCTGCCCTCCACTATTCCCTATATTTTCCTCTGTCTCAGCAAAAAAATCATACTCTTCACCAGTAAGACTATTTATTTTAATATATAGTACATCTTCAGGCTGAATCAAATAGGTGTATTCCGGAAGATTATATGTTCTTACTACAGTATCTGTGGGTAAAGAATGCTGTCGTGCATTCACATCATCATGTTGCATGTATTGTACCTTTTTATTGGTAACACATGAACTTGCAAGTATGATCAAAAATAAAAATGCCGTATTAAAAAATTTCATTAACGGATTTATTCGTTGGACAATGACCAGATGGTCTTTAACTGATTTAAAAATTTTGCCATCTCGGCAAGTGGAACCATATTTGGACCGTCACTCAATGCTTTTGATGGTTCAGGATGTGTTTCAATAAAAAATCCATCCACTCCCGCTGCAGCAGCAGCTTTAGCCAGAAAAGGAGCAAACTGACGCTGACCTCCACTTTTACCTCCCAATCCTCCGGGTTGTTGTACACTATGTGTCACATCGAATACCACAGGGGCATACTGCCTCATTATAGGAAGAGATCGAATGTCTACGACTAAATTATTATATCCAAAAGTAGTTCCCCTCTCTGTCAAAAATGCCTTATTAGCATTTATTGCATTAACTTTTTCCGCTGCATATTGCATTCCCTGAGGATCCATAAACTGGCCCTTCTTGATATTAACAGCACATCCACTTTTACCAGCTTCTACCAACAAACTAGTCTGTCTACATAAAAATGCCGGAATCTGAAGAACATCTGCAACTTCAGCTACAGAAGTAATTTCATGAGTCTCATGTACATCTGTTACAATTGGTAAGTCAAATTCATCTTTTACGCGCTGTAATACTTTTAGTGCTTCGTCAACACCAATACTTCTAAATGAATCTGCACTGGTTCGATTGGCTTTATCATAAGATGCTTTAAAAACATATCCAAATCCTTCTTTCTCTGCAACAGCTTTCATTTGCTCAGCAACTGTAGCACATACATCCCAGTTCTCAACAGCACACGGACCTGCCAATAATACCGGAGTCTCTCCACCAAGAATTACCTTATCAGTTATTTTAACAGGTTCTTTATATCTTTCCATCTATAACAATTTTAAACAAATCTAACTGTTTTTATTTTCAAAGCCAATAAATCTCTATGGGCTTAAAACATCATATTAAAATAAGAAATAATCAGGAATAATACTCATTATACCAATCTACAAATGCTTTTACTCCTTTTTCAAGTGGTGTATCAGGTTTATAATCAAAATCAGTCTTTAACTCACTAACATCTGCATAGGTATTTTTAACGTCACCTGGTTGCATTGGCAAAAACTCTTTTTTAGCTTCTTTTCCAAATGCAGTTTCTAATGTCTCGATATAATCCATTAACCTTACTGGATTATTACTGCCAATATTATAAATTCGATACGGAGCTGTTGATACATCAGGAGTTGGGTCTGAACCATTATTACCTGTTGATTCAGCAGGTTTATCGATTGTCTTCACCACTCCTTCAACGATATCATCAATATAGGTAAAATCTCTCCCCATATCTCCATTGTTAAATACTTTCAATGACTTATCATTTTTAATTGCATCAGCAAAAAGAAACAATGCCATATCAGGTCTTCCCCAGGGGCCATAGACTGTAAAGAATCTCAACCCAGTTGTCGGAATATTGAACAAATGACTATATGTATGTGCCATCATTTCATTACTCTTCTTTGTTGCAGCATAAAGAGATAATGGATGATCGGTTTCATGCTTAACTGAAAAAGGCATCTTTGAGTTCAAACCATATACTGAACTCGATGAAGCGTAAACTAAATTTTTAATATTGGTATGACGGGCTGCTTCCAAAATATTTAAAAATCCCTGGATATTAGCATCAATATATACCTGTGGATTTTCAACAGAATAACGAACTCCTGCCTGAGCTGCCAGATTAACTATAACTTCAAACTTTTCTTGCTGACAAATTTCCATCAACAATTCTCCGTATTTCAAATCATGTTTAATGAATCTGAACCCTGAAAATAATTTACTTTGTACTAGACTACCTTCAGTTATTTCTTCTCGGTTGATCGCCAACTCTGCTAACCTTCCAAACTTCAAATTAACATCATAATAATCTGAAATATTATCAAGACCTATTACTTCATCTCCCCTTTCAAGAAGTTTTTTTACAAGATGAAATCCAATAAAGCCGGCAGCGCCAGTTACCAATATTTTCTTTGAAGTATTACTCATTTTCAAATTCTATTATTCAGCAAACCTTTCAATATACCAATTGAATACTCTCTCAAGCCCTTCCCTGAATTTAACTTCAGGTTTATATCCTAATCCGTCAATGATCTTCGAAATATCGGCCTTGCTATGTTTTACATCTCCTGGTCTTTCAGGACCGTAGGTAGCCTGAATTTCCTTACCGGTTATTTCTCTTAGCATTTCAACCATTTCATTTAATGATGCCTGTTCGCCACAAGCCATATTATAAATCTGGTTTAATGCCTCTTTCTTTTCAGTAAATAAACCTAAAATGTTAGCCTGAACAGCGTTATCAACGAACGTAAAGTCTCTGGAAGTTAAACCGTCTCCGTTTATATTTGGCTGCCTGCCTTCTATAAATGCCTTACAAAATATCGGGATTACTGCTGCATACGGGTTGTCAGGATTCTGCTTTGGGCCAAATACATTAAAGTATCTGAAACCAATATAGTTTAATCCATAAGCTTTCTGGAAAACATCAGCATAAAGTTCAACAGCGTACTTTGTAACTGCATATGGACTTAAAGGTTTTCCAATTTTATCTTCTACTTTTGGTAAAGCTTTACTATCTCCATAGGTGCTTGATGAACACGCAAGAATAACTCTGTCAATTCCATTGGTTACAGCTGCATGAAGAATATTAATTGTACCATCTACATTAACTTCATTAGATAACATAGGGTTTTCAATCGAACGGGGAACTGATCCAAGTGCAGCCTGATGTGAAATAGCATCATAACCTTTAGTCAATGATACCATTTTATCATAATCCCTGATATCTTCTTTTTGAAACTCAAACTTAGGATGATCTTCAAATGGTTCAATATTTTCGTAATAACCATTTGATAAGTTGTCAATAACTAAAACTTTTGATACTCTTTCGTCATTCAACAAAGCTTCTACAAGGTTTGAGCCAATAAAACCGGCTCCCCCCGTAACGACGATCTTCTTTTGATTCATGCTATCCTTTATATCCTAAAAGTAAATTCTTCCCCCTGCTAATTCCAAATCCCCTCATTCAACGGACAAACTTATCAATAATTACTTAAAATGTGGTCACATTATTTATTGAATCGATATTATTATTGGAAAAGATTTATGAAAACTGCAGAAAGTATAATTATTAAAGAAAAATATGACAATAAGGGCTCATTTGTGACTTTAATAAATAATTCATTTTTACTATTTGAAATGAATAAGGCTGCCAATAATTGACAGCCTTTCGGAAATGTTCTTTCCTGATTATGGGATTCAGGTTTTAGTTATTGAACATTTAACTTTTCTAATATTGCTCTATCAATTAAACTCTGAATATGATTCCAATTGTAAATTTGAAATGTTTTATCATCAGACATTGCTACAAACAAGCCTTTTTTAAATTCTGGATTTAAAGAGATGCTGGTTACTTCATTGCCATCACTTTCAACAGTACTTGTTGGTATATAACAAATAAGTTGATGATGATCCGGATCCTCCTCCGAACCTTCTCTTGGATAGATGGCAAATCTACCAGCTTGTTGGTCACTTAAAATCAAATAACCTGTTCCATTCTCTCTTTTATAAATGCTAATACCTTCATGATCTTCCTTAATATCATTAGTTGCAAACAATGCGATTTGTGTATCACTACTATCCGGGTGAGCATAATACTTTCTTACTCCTACATTCTCATCTGAATAATATACATACCCTAATTCACTATCTACAGCTATCGCCTCTATCTCCTTAACACCACTAAACTTTCCGAATTTTCTAACCAACTCGCCTTCGACATATCCTTTTTCATTGGGAACTAACTTATACTGCCATAAGTACTCATTCTCAGGACCATACTTACGGCCTACTATTGCATAAATATCTTTAGTTATAGGGTCAGTGTATAAAGCTATACCCATTGGGTCTTTTATAGAATCTCCTTCAAAAACATAAATACCTCCATTATCTATTTCCTTCATTTCCGGTAAGGAAAAAACTCTTAACTTATTTGTCAGTCGCTCGGTTGTAACTGCGATATCGACAATTTGTCCATTTAAGTTAAATCCATAAGCTATATCTACATTATTAGGTCTTTGGATTCCTCTTACAGACCTCGTGGTATCTAGATTACCCTCCAGATCAAAGACGAACAACCCTCCTTCTCCTTTTTCACCTCCCTTATCTGTCCCAATTATCAAACTTTTTGATGGGTCATTCTGGTTTATCCAGATAGCCGGATCATCTGAATCAAATGTTACCGGATCTGTTACATATTGTGGCTTTAATGGAACTATCATAGAATCTGACATTACGATTTCCTTTTTACCATTAGCACCTTCTGATTTCCCGCAATTTGTTAAAGCAACAATGCAGAATAAAACCCATATAGCGAATAATATTACCTTTGTTTTAGTATAGACTTTCATCTGATATAGAAATTAAAATTAAACGGACCCGCTGAATTGGAGTCCGTTTTAGTAAGGTTTACAAAAAAATTATAAGCTAGATTTGAACATATCAAATTTGACTCCAAGTGTAACTCTTGAATTATAATATTCAACTTGCATAGTCCTGGCAGAAACACCCTGATAATATCTCAAAGGTTGATTTGTAAGATTATTAGCTTCGATGAATAATCGCCAGTTCTTGCTAAAGGCATAGGAAGCATTTGCATCTAAAAATAGTTGCTTATCGTAATATCTATCTTCAAACTGATCACCTCCAAGTTCATCGATATAATCATCAGAATAGTTAAGTGAAACTCTAAGAACCAGTTTGCTAGTCTCATAACTTAATGACCCGTTAAACATGTGTGATGCGGTACCTGGCAGTTCAAGGTCTTCATCTTCCCTTCCCTGAATCCCTTCTGTAGTTGATTGTGTAAATGTATAATTAATATAAATACCTAGTCCTTTCCATATCTGCTTTTGAAATGCAATCTCAGCACCAAATACATTTGCATTTCCACCATTATCAAAAGTTGTATATTCCAGCCCATTACCAAACTGTGGGTCATCATAATTATCAATTGATCGGCTGTAATTAAAATCATCTATATTCTTAAAGAATACACCACCTGACATAATACCAATTGATTCAAAATAACGTTCAGCCATAAAATCAAAATTCATTGATTTCGCAGGTTTCAGAGCCGGATTACCTCTAACTAACTCTTCATCATCAGGAGAATATTCAGCATATGGAACAAGGTCGTAATAATTAGGTCTGGCTATAGTATTCGTCCAGGCTAATCTTAATACAGTTTTATTATTTGGATTATACTTTAAATGTATTCCAGGCAGATAATTTGTATAACTATCAGATCCGTTGGTATTAAAAAATGTCTCTTCATCAATATTCAAGGCATATCCTGAATAATTAATTTCAGTATGCTCAACCCTGAAACCAAGAATAACTGATAGATTATCATTAAACTGATGGTCTACCATTGCATAGGCAGCATAAATCTGCTCATCGGCAGAATAATTCCCTGGTAAATATTCATCCAGAGCATCTTCCTTGTCAAACAATAAAGGATTATTCAAGTCAAGGTTGGCCAGGAATTCTTCAGAGACAAAATCACCTGGCTGATACTGACTACCCGGATTAAAATCAGGATCGGTTAGATTTCTAAGATTAGAAATTGCTCCTAATGTACTTCCAAATGCCTCAAGATCTACAGGCTCATAGAAATTGAAGTTATTCTCTCGTTCTTTATGTTTATTGCGGTATCTGAGACCGGATTTAACAATTGATTTTTCTCCAACCGGGAATTTAAAATCAAGTCTCGAGTTTAAATCACGGTCAAAAGTATATTGGTATTCTTCTGAAATCTCTCTGAACTCAATTGCATACTGATTGTTAAGATCATTCAAGGCAACAATAGGAAACTCAGAGTTTGTTAAATTCATTGTAACTGGCATATCACTCGATCGATAGCTAATATATCTTTCATTGGGTCTTTCTTCTGAAGCCTTTGCATAGTTTACTGACCAATCAATGATTACACTATTAAGGATATGTTCTCCTCGTAATTGAAGATTTCTATTCCTTTGATCTTCGAGTCTTCTGTTCTTATTCCGGTTACTGTTATTTCCACCTTTGGTTTCATATTCTACTCTACCAGGCATCTGGTAGATACCAGTTGAAACTCCCGTTGCCAGATCATCATCAAAGGCATCATCCAATTTACTAAACCCATTGGCAAACCTATTTTCCCAGTCATCCCTCCAGTTATACATACTTGAAAGATAGATGGTGTTATTTTCATTTATACTATAATCTAGATCCAGAGAAATACTTCTTCTTGCTCTTCTTACGAAATAATTCCTGGTTTCAAACTCACCTAAAACAACATCTCCATTTTCGGTTTCAAACCATTCGGCCTCAACATTTTCAGATCCGAAATCATTATTATAGTAAGAAGTAGAAAGTATTGCGCCCAACTTGCCATCAGCAAATCGGTCTCCAATTACCAAGCCACCTGTATAAATTGGTTTATCAGTTAAAAAATTAATTCCACTTCCTGCTGTTAGTGAAAGACGAAAATCTTCTGGTGCTTGCCTTGTGATCAGGTTAACTGCTCCACCGATAGCATCAGCATCCATATCCGGAAGCACAGCTTTACTCACTTCTACTGTCTGGATCATGTCAGAAGGAATAAGGTCAAGTTGAATTTTTCTGTTATCGCCTTCTGCGGAGGGAATTCTTTCTCCATTAATCATTACAGAGTTTAATTGAGGTGCCATACCTCTTATAATGATATCTCGCGCTTCACCCTGATCATTCTGGATAGTTATTCCCGGAATTCTTTTTAGTGCATCCCCCATATTTGCATCAGGAAAACGCCCTAGCTGGTCAGAAGAAACGACATTGGTAATATTTGAATTATTCTTCTGCTTATTTAATGCTTTCGCCTGTCCTCTTAATCGATCTCCGATCACTACTACCTCATCTCCTACGGTAATTGATGTAAACAACTCATAAGTTAATGTACTGGTTTTACCTCCTGTAACTTTTATCTCTTCCTCAATCTTTTCATACCCTATATACGTAAGAGAAAGGTTGTATTTCCCTTCGGGAACTGAAAGTAAAATCAATTGACCATTAACATCAGTGATATTTCCTTTTTCAACAACTCCTTTAAGGACAATTGTTGCTCCAGGCATTGGCAAACCAAATTCATCAACAACTTTGATAAGCACTCTCCCGTTTTCTTGTGCGGACAATTGAATACTAATAAAAGAAACCAATGAATATAAAATGACTTGTAAGAATGTTTTCATATTCGATTATAGTTGTTTGTTAATTTTGGCTGCAAGATATAATCAGCCTTTTATCCGAATATGAAGCATCATTTAAGTGTTTATAACTTAATTAGATTAAAAAATGATTCTTAAACGCTTTGTTTACATTCTGGTATAATTACCATATCATATTGATAACAAAAAGGCCTGTCATTTTTAGTGACAGGCCTTAATTGTATAATTATTGAATATTAAAAGCTATTATCTCCATCTAGCAAGTTACCTAGCCCTCCAAGCAAGCTTCCTTCTCCTTTACTCTTACCTCCCAACTGTGGAGCAGCAGCAAAAACTCTAGATGCCAACCTGCTAAAAGGTAAGGATTGAATATATACAGCTCCCGGACCTCTTAGGGTTGCATAAAACAGCCCTTCACCTCCAAAAATTGTATTTTTAATTCCTCCAACGAATTCAATATCGTAATCTACTGTGGGTGCAAAGCCGACCAGGCAACCTGTATCAACTTTTAATACTTCTCCAGGTTGCAAGTCTTTTCTAACAATGGTTCCCCCTGCATGCACAAATGCCATTCCATCACCTTCAAGTTTCTGCATAATAAACCCTTCTCCTCCGAAGAATCCTCTTCCAAGTTTTTTAGAAAACTCAATTCCAACTGTTACTCCTTTAGCCGCACACAAGAATGCATCCTTTTGACAAATAAACTTCCCTCCTTTTTCTGATAAATCTATTGGCATTATTCTTCCAGGATATGGTGAGGCAAAGCTCACTTTCTTCTTACCATGAGCTTCGTTAAGATAAACAGTCATGAATAAGCTTTCCCCGGTTAACAATCTTTTTCCGGCAGAAAAAAGTTTACCCATCACTCCTGAATCTTGATTTGACCCATCTCCAAAAATTGTCTCCATTCGGATTCCGGTATCCATCATCATAAAACTTCCAGCTTCGGCAATAACAGCTTCATGGGGATCCAGTTCGATTTCCACAAATTGCATCTCTTCGCCATATATCTGATAATCTATTTCATGTGAAGTCATCTCTTTCATTGTTTATGGTTAATAAATCAATTACAAATAAATTTAATATTTGGAGAATTAATAAAACAGTTTCAAGATTCATTTTACATAAACGGTAATATCAAATGGAATAAGGAAAAATTCAACTCCTTGAAATTACTTCAAATAATAAATATCATTTTAGGGTCCACTTAAAAAGGGGTAAATAAAAAAGGGTATACTTCAGTACACCCCTAATTAAAATTTTATTGTTAATTAGAATTATCTTTTCCCATAATACATAGCATCGGTTCTTTTTTTGATAATCATACGACGAAATGAATATCCTAGAAATGCTCCGAGAATCCCACTTATTCCAGCAAACAAAGCAGTGATAACATGTAGATATATTCCTGATGTCAGCCCGAATACTCCTGCCATCCGTGAACTCATGATAGCATCATTTGCATTATCAATGCTTACAGTAAGAATAATAGATGCCAATACGGAACCAAAAAAAGAAGAGGTTACCATATTTCCGGCATTCATTTTAAATATTGCAAATAATATTATTGAAATAATCATCGGGCTATACCAAGGCAAATATGAGTGCAGAAAATACACCAACAACCCGGTTAATATTGTCATTCCTAATGTCTTCATCTTATTTTTGTTTTATCCTCAGCACTACATTATTAGTTAGCAGATCTTCTTTTTTCTTCGCAAAATTCAGTTTGTAATATTTACCTGCTGCCCAGTCTCTTATAAACTGATTGTATTTGCTGCTTCCCGGATTCCCTCCTTGTCCACCGGCTATTATTGCATACCCTTGAACATTACCAGGCTCCATTGATACAATCATCCTCCAGGCCGGACCGTGATTTTCTTTGGTAGCATTAACAATATTTTGCCCACCACCAATATTTAAATGTGTCTCATTAAAGGATTTAAAAGCAGGAACCAGGTGTGATGCATAAGTATCTTTATATGATGCCCATGTCAATGAATCATTTCTTTGGGATAATAAAGTATCGATAACTGTAACTGATCTTATAAAACTTTCCCTAATTGAATCTTCTAGAGAAATATTATACTTCTCAATATATGGTTTAATTGTTCCATTTATTAGCAATGTTGATAAGGCCCCATCTTCAGGCATCAATACCGGTCCTCCAAGATCTTTAATTGGTTTCCAGATCATATCAGTCAAGGTATCATACCAAATTTTAAAATAAACTGGCCCAACTTTATCTGGATCATTATTAAAATCCCATTTGTTAAGAGTGCTTAATACTGCCTTTTGACTTGCTGACATATCTATGATATTAAGCGTATCCAACATCCATGGCAATATTTCTTTTGCTTTAAGGTTTTTATTATTTTGCTGTAAAGTCATCATATCCTCTACAGTAATATTATTCATCTCAGCTAACTCAGTATTTATAACTCTGTTTCTGTAATGTTCATAATCTCCTGAAAGATACCAATATGGATAGTCGGTAGAAGTTGGAACTTGGTTTGCTGAACTCACAAATCCACGCTTTGGATTTATTGATGACGCATTATTTTCACTTGGAATATAATCAGACCAATCATATACGCTGGAAGTTCCATCCATTACAAATTTTCCTTGTTCTGGAAATCTAACTGGAAATTTCCCTTGAATGGTCATTGCTATATCACCATTAGTAGAAGCAAACACAAAATTCTGTGCCGGTGACTTATAGTGATTTAATGCTAATCGATATTCATCATAATTTTCAGCACTATTTAATTGAACAAAAGTTTTCAACTCATTACTTCTTTCATGAGCTATCCACTTCATTGCAAACCCCTTTCTTGGAGAATCAGCACCAAAGGATTCATCATACATTACCGGCCCATGATGAGTGTATATTACTGTATCAATAAAACTTTTCTTTCCTTTAATCTCGATAGTTTCGATCTTCGGTCGGGTTGGATAAAATTTCCCTTCATGCAGGTATTGCTTTTTGTCTTCATTCTTAAATTCTATAGAGTACCAATCAACCAAATCCCTTCTGGCATTGGTTACACCCCATGATATATCTCTGTTAAAACCGCTAATCACAGCAGGAGATCCTGGTATTGATGCTCCCATAACCTCATATCCTGGAGCCTGAAGGTGAATAATATACCAGATTGAAGGCAATTGAAGTCTCAAATGTGGATCATTAGCTAAAATTGGGTAACCTGATTTAGTTTTACTTCCTGAAACTGCCCAATTATTTGAACCATTATCTTTATCTGGCTGATCAAACATATTTTCGGGATAAACTGAATTTATTGAATCAATATTCTTTCCGTACTGCTGACCTTTAAAATCCCACTTCCTTTCAGAATTTATAATTGGATCTTCATTTTCAAGGTGCTCCGGGTATATCAGATCAAATATTTCTTTCCCAAGTTTTTGATATAGGTTTGTATATTGAAAATCATTATTTCTGAAGGCCAGATCATTAGCCATCATCTTTAATAATAATGCTGTTTTAAGGGGAGTCCATTTCTCAGGTTTGTAATCCAGAATTTTGTATTCTATAGGCAGATCCTTTTCTTCTAACTGAGATATATAATGATTTGCTCCTGCGGTATAAGCCAGCACAACCTCCTTTGTTTCAGGATCATCCATTAAAGCTTGCAGAGCATTTTCAGCTGCAAACACCAAGCCTCTTCGTCGCATCGATCGATCATAATCTAATGCTATATCCCCAACAATTTCAGAAATTCTCCCGGCTGCTCCTCTAGTTTGAAAGTCCATTTGCCAAAGTCTGTCTTTAGCTGTAACATAACCCTGAGCAAAGAATAAGTCATATCTATTTTCAGCAAAGACATGTGGTATATTTAAGCTGTCATAAATAATTTCAACAGTTCCTACCAAAGAATCTACTTCCAAATCTATGGATATTGGTTCCTGATTTACAGGTTCAGCATTTTTCCAAAAGCCATCGCTAACGGATAATATTTTACCTGGTGGTGGCACATTAGTAGTGCCAAACGAAATTGGATTTGAAAGAAAATATACCCATGATAGACACAGGACAAGAGCGAAAAAAAATCTTAGCCAGTTCATAATGTTTTTTGATCCCACATTAAATTGCGTAAGAATTAACAAATAACAAAAAAAACTTATTTTGCATTTACAAACTCTTTGATTATTAGAACAAAATATTCAATTAATACATCTTTATAAAATTAAACAGTCCAAATAAAATATACACCTCATATTAATGGGTATAAACAAACAAAAATGAACAAAACAATCTACTCAAGTGCCAGGAAAATCAAAGTTGTATTATTCGATGTTGATGGAGTCCTAACTGATGGGGGCATCATTTATGACAATTCTGGTATGGAATACAAGCGTTTTCATGTTCGAGATGGTCAAATAATTCGTTTTTTGAAGGAATCTTCTATAACTGTAGGAGCAATTACAGGTAGAAATTCTGTTGTTGTTAAAAACAGGTGTGAAGAATTAAAGCTCGATTTCCATTTTCATGGAGTAAAAAATAAATTAGACACATTCAAAAAAATAAAACTTGACTACAAAGTGTCAGATGAAGAGATCTGTTTTATTGGAGATGATGTTATTGACTTACCCATTTTAACACGAGTTGGTTTCTCAGCAACACCTGCAGATGCTCCGGATTATATGGATAACTATGTTGATTATCGCTGCATAAAAAAAGGCGGATATGGTGTTTTGAGGGAAGTTGCAGACTTAATTCTTTTAAGTCAGGGGAAACTTCACGATATCCTTGAAAGAATGGCAGAAGGCGGAGAGTGAAGAAAAATAAATCTAGATTTCAGACTATAAGGTAGACTTAATAAAATTCACTACTAACTAACTGAACAAAAGACAATTAACAATAAAACAAAAAAGGCGACCAAATGGTCGCCTCTATTTTTTTTAACATCAAAACGTATTAAGCGTTGTTTTTGATGTCTTGAACTTCTACTCTGATTTCTTGAGCTAAATTCTTTAAATCTTGCATACCTTTTCTAACTCTAGTTCCAGCAGCTTGGTTGCTTTTGTCATAGAATTTCTCGAAGTCTCCTTCTAACGATTGAACCAAGTCTAAAAGTTGCTCGTATCTTTTCATTTTCTTTTGTTTAAGGTTGTTGATAAAACAATTAATTAATGATTTACAGTGGGCAATATAGCTGAATTCTGCCTGAAATCAAGGAAAAAGCCATTTTTTTTAATTTTCTAAATTAAACTCAGCAAATTCTTTGATCTGATGGTATTCTCCCGAGTCTATTTTGGATTTTACCGCTTCGAAAGCAGCTATAGTTTGCTCAACATCTTCAAGTGTATGTGCAGCTGTAGGAATAATCCTAAGCATAATTACATCTTTTGGCACTACCGGATACACTACAACAGAACAGAAAATCCTATAGTTTTCTCTCATATCGTGAGTAAGTCCTGTAGCATCAGGTAATCCACCTTTTAATATCACTGGAGTTACCGGTGATTGAGTGGTTCCAATATTAAAACCTCTTTCTTTCAAACCTCCTTGTAAAGCATTAACAACTTTCCAAAGATTGTCTTTAAGTTCAGGTCTTGTTCTTAATAATTCTAATCTCTTCTTTGCTCCTATTACCAAAGGCATTGGCAATGACTTTGCAAATATTTGAGATCGGGTATTATATCTTAAGAAATTAATAATTTCCTTATTTCCGGCAATAAA
Organism: Marinigracilibium pacificum; assembly: GCF_012926615.1. Lineage (GTDB taxonomy): Bacteria > Bacteroidota > Bacteroidia > Cytophagales > Cyclobacteriaceae > Mangrovivirga > Mangrovivirga pacifica. Next base: position 394,326 of record NZ_JABBNU010000003.1, read on the forward strand.
AGCTCCGATGCTTGCCATTGACTTTGCAAATGTTGAGAAATACAGGTCAATATCATCCTGAACTCCCATCATCTCACCAACACCTGCACCGGTTTCACCCATAGTACCGAAACCATGAGCATCATCAACAAACAATCTAAATTGATATTTCTTCTTAAGATCTGCAATTTCTTTAAGTGCACCGCAGTTTCCTGACATACCAAAAACACCTTCAGTTATTACAAGAATACCTCCACCGGTTTCACCTACTAATTTTGTAGCACGCTTCAATTGAGTTTCTAAGCTCTCCATATCATTATGCTTGTAAACAAAACGTTTACCCATATGAAGACGAACCCCATCTAAAATACAAGCATGACTTTCAGCGTCATAAACAATAACATCTTTTCTGTCTACAACCGCATCGATGATTGATAGTACACCTTGATATCCGAAATTAAGCAACATTACGGCTTCTTTCTTTATAAAATCAGCCAACTGCTGCTCTAATTCTTCGTGGTGCTTTGTATTTCCTGACATCATTCGGGCACCCATCGGATAAGCAAGACCCCACTCAGCTGCTGCATCAGCATCAGCCTTTCTTACTTCAGGGTGATTAGCCAAACCCAGGTAGTTATTCAAACTCCAGGTCAACACTTCTTTACCCTGAAAGCGCATGCGTGGCGCAATCTCTCCTTCCAATTTAGGGAACATATAATACCCTTCACTTCTCTGTGAGTGCCTTCCTAGAGGCCCCATATCAGCCAGTAATTTTTCAAATAGATCCACAGCTATTTTATTTTAGATTGTTAAATCAAGTTTCAAAATTAGCAAAACACATCCGTAAACCAAAAATTGCCCCCATATTTTAGTGCTTTTGGGGATAAACTCACAAAATTTCGTTAATTAGCATACGCTTTACTTTAAGCTCATTTAAAGCTTTATTTAATACCCTAATCATTTACGTTAATCTATGATAAGGGTTTTTTAAATACGCTAACCCAATTACATCTGTATGAAAAATATCAAAAAAGTCTTAATAGCTAATCGCGGTGAAATTGCGTTACGGATCATCCGTTCATTAAAGGAAATCAATATAAAATCGGTTGCTGTCTATTCTGAAGCTGACCGAAATGCTTTACATGTCAGAGAAGCTGATGAAGCAGTTCTTCTTGGCCCTCCACCTTCGAATCAATCCTATTTATTAGGAGACAAAATCATAGAAAAGTGTAAAGAATTAAATGTTGATGCTATTCACCCTGGGTATGGATTCCTTTCTGAAAATGCAAATTTTGCCAGAAAGGTAAAGGAAGCCGGATTGATTTTTATCGGACCATCACCTGAATCTATTGAAGTTATGGGTGATAAAATTTCAGCTAAGAATGCTGTAACAAAATTTGATATCCCGTTAGTTCCGGGTACTAAAGATGCTATTACAGATATTGAGGAAGCAAAAGTAAAAGCAGCCGAGATTGGATACCCTATTCTTATAAAAGCAAGTGCCGGTGGTGGTGGAAAAGGAATGCGTATTGTTGAATCTGAAGGTGAATTCGAATCTCAAATGAAGCTTGCTGTAAGTGAAGCAACTTCAGCATTTGGTGATGGTTCAGTATTTATTGAAAAATTTATTACCTCTCCGAGACATATTGAAATTCAAATTCTTGGTGACACTCATGGTAACGTTGTTCACCTTTTTGAGAGGGAATGCTCAGTCCAAAGACGTCACCAAAAAGTTATCGAAGAGGCTCCTTCTTCTGTTCTGACTCCTGAAATCAGAGAGAAAATGGGTGAAGCAGCTATCGGTGTTGCAAAAGCTTGTAATTATTATGGTGCAGGAACTGTAGAATTCATAGTGGACGATAAATTGAATTTCTATTTCCTAGAGATGAATACTCGATTACAAGTTGAGCATCCGGTAACTGAAATGATCACCGGTATTGATCTTGTAAAAGAACAGGTTCGTATAGCCGAAGGACATAAACTTCCTTTCCAGCAATCTGATCTTACTATAAATGGTCATTCATTAGAGGTAAGGGTTTATGCCGAAGATCCTAAAAATAATTTCCTTCCTGACATCGGTAAATTAAAATCCTATCGAAGACCTCAGGGACCGGGTATCAGAGTTGATGATGGTTTTGAGGAAGGAATGGATATTCCTATTTATTATGACCCTATGATTGCCAAGCTTGTGACACATGCTGCAGACAGAGATAAGGCTATTGAAAGAATGATCAGAGCAATCGATGAATATAATATTACAGGAATAGAAACAACACTTGATTTCTGCAAGTTTGTTCTAAAGCATGAAGCCTTTACTTCAGGAAACTTTGATACAAAATTTGTAGAAAACTATTTCACTCCGAAAGTGCTGGAAAAAGATCTTTCTGATGAAGAAATAAAACTAGTTTCTGCATTAGCTGCGAAACTAATCAATGAAAATAAACAGAAATCTATTGAACAAACTTCAGGAGCTGGTGGCAACACTGTTAGCGCCTGGAGAAGAAGAAACAATCAATATTAATGGCTGACATTCTTCCAATCAGAGCTTGGCGGTACAACGAAAGTAAATTCAATGATCTTGAAGAGTTAACAGCTCCTCTCTTTGATGTGGTATCAAATACTCAAAGAGAGCAGCTTTATAAAAACCCCTTCAATAGTATTCATTTATCAGTTCCTTTAGGTCCTGACCCAATTGCTAATGCTCAAAAGAAACTTGAGGAATGGAAAAATAATGAAATAATTAAGCTCGATACCATACCTGGTATTTATGTCTATTACCAGTACTTCAAGCTCCATGGTGAAAAAAAGGAATATGTTAGGAAAGGATTTATTTGTAACATCCGTGTCCATGACTGGGATGATAAAGAAAAAATAAACTCAAATGACGCCATTCTCAGACATGAAAACACAATTCCTAATGCTGTAAATGACCGAATAGAACTTTTACAGGCAACTCAAATTCAAGCTAGTCCAACTCATGGTCTTTATTCTGATAAGGAACATCAATTAGAGAATTTAATGGATGAAGCCATCAAACATCCAATTGCTATTACTGAAGATTATCAGGGAGTAAAGGATGTTTTAGGCGTTATTCATGATTATGAGTTGATAAAGAAATTCATAAAGGTTATAAAAGACCGTTCAATTATCCTGGCAGATGGTCATCATAGATATGAGGGTGCACTTTCATATTTCAAAAAAATGAAGAGTGATAACCCTAATCATACTGGAAATGAACCATATAATTTCCATATGATGTATCTGACAAATATTGAATCAGATGATTTAAGAATTTTACCAACACACAGACTCATTAATGGTATTGAAAACTTCGATATTGATGAAATTCTGAAAAGAACAGCTGAATGGTTTACTATAAAACCTGTAGATAATCCGTTCGACATTGGTGAAGTTATCCTTGGTAAACCCTGGGCATTCGGTTTGGTATTTAAAGATCAGACATATAAAATCAGGCTAAAACCAGAAATGATAGATCAGATTTCCTGGAATTTCCCTGACATAATAAAAAAACTAGACCTGACAGTATTGCATTACTACTTTATTGAAAAAGTATTGGGTATTCCAGGGCGAGATCAGAGAAAAAGTTCCGAGATTTCGTTTGAAAGAAATTTCACTTCATGCATTAATTCTGTTGTTACTGAAAAATCACAATGTGCATTGATCACGCAAGAATTATCTGTTGAAGATGTCAAAAATGTATGTTACAGTGGATATACTCTACCTCAAAAATCAACATACTTCTATCCAAAAACCATTAGTGGCTTTTTATTCGGATCATTAAAGGAAGATGAATTTTACACGACCCCTCATATTAGCTTCTAGGTCACCAAGGAGAAAGCAATTAGTAGAGCAACTTGGACTAAGTGTTATTGTTCAACCGATGGATATTGAAGAAACTTATCCAGACACACTAGACCCATATAAAGTCCCTGAATATCTGGCAAGAAAAAAGGCTCTTGCATTTGAAAAAATCACGGATAATGCCATTATTCTTACAGGAGATACAGTTGTAATTCTCGACAATAAAATTCTTGAAAAACCAGCAGACAGAAATGAAGCAATTAATATGCTTAGCTCCCTTTCTGGTAAAAAACATGATGTCGTTAGCGGGATATGCTTAAGAGACAATTCAAACATTATTACTGCATCAGAAACAACCACTGTTTGGTTTAATAACCTATCTATTGAAGAAATATCTTATTATGTAGACAATTACAAACCATTTGATAAGGCTGGAGCTTATGGAATTCAAGAATGGATTGGAATGATTGGTGTGGAAAAAATTGAAGGTAGTTATTTCAATGTAGTAGGTTTCCCTATTCATCTGGTTTATCAAAAATTAATTCAATTCAATAAAGGCAATTAATTCCACAAACTTCCTAAAATAAAAAAAGGCCTCACTAAAATAGCGAGACCTTTAACCGGGCGATCAATCTAAATTTATTCGTCTACTTTTGCAAGATTTTGTTCATCGTCATCATCTTCATTTGCTGCTACCAAATCTCCATCCTCTAGATTTTTAGATACAGCAATAAACGGACCACTAACAACCTTTTCTCCTTTTTTCAATCCTTTAGTTACCTGGATATACTCAAAATTACTTATACCAGTTTCTACTATTCTTTTAGATACTTTGTTAGTAGTTTCATCATACACAAATACCACTTCTTCTACTTTCTTACCCTTTTCAGATTCTCCTTTATCTGAATCTTCAGACTTTTTCTCAGCATCTTTTTTAGCATCCTTTCCGAATTTCGGCTCATCAGATCGAGTTGTAACAGCCGCAATTGGAATACTTAGTGCATCACTTACAGTCTTGGTGATTATTTCCACAGATGCTGTCATTCCAGGTCTGAATGGAGAAAGACCTTCAGATTCAACTGGTAAATCATCATATGATTCGTTTAATATCAGAATGCGAACTTCAAACTCAGTAACTGCATCAGCACTAACTTTGTCTTTTGCTGTATTAGCAATCTGCGTAACTACACCCTTAAACATTCTATCCAAATGAGAATAAGCGTCAACGTCAATCTCTACAGTGTCATTGTTAGAAATTCTGATAATATCATTTTCGTTAACATCAACTCTTACTTCCATATTGTTAAGGTTAGCAAGAATCATCATTTCAGTACCAGCCATTTGGTTTGTACCCACTACTGTTTCACCCTCTTCAACACTTAATTTAGAGATTGTACCGTCTTGTGGAGCAAATATTTTAGTAAGGCTAAGGTTTTCTCTCGCATCACTTACTGTTGCCTGAAAACTGGCTACATTATACCTTGCAGCTTCCACATTTTTTTGTGCCGCTTCATAATCTTGAATAGCTATCTGGTAGTTATTTTCAGCAGTCTGCCATTCAGCGTCTGAAATCACCTTTTCCTGATATAATTTTTTATTTCGATCATAATCAAGTTTTGCTCTATCAAGATTAGCTTTAGCTTTAATCATATTTGATTCAGAAGCTTTTAAACTTGCTCTCTGTTGGTTTAAGTTAGCAACAGTTCTATTCAAAGCAAGTTCGAAGTTATCTTTACGAAGCTCTGCCAAAATATCACCTTTTTTAACTTTCTGACCTTCAACCACATGAAGCTTTATAATTTCTCCTGAAACTTCAGGGCTTATCTTAATTTCTGTTACTGGTTGAACAACTCCGGTAGCTCCCACTCTTTCAGTAATCGTTCTTGCCTCAGCTTCAGCCAATTCTACCTCTTCAGCTTGAGGGCCACCAATTACCTTAAATTTCTTCAGAGCGAATAAGATACCTAATCCGACAACGAGTACCAGCAATACCCGGATTATTAATTTTCGATTATTTGTGCGCTTTGCCATATCTATTAAAGTTCAATCTTTTTACCCTGATAGTAATCCAGGACTTTCAATTTAAAAATGTAGTCATATTTATTTCTTGTCAGGTCATTTTGAGCCTGAATGTAAGTGCTTTGTGCGATAGTCAGGTCAACAACATTAATTGCTCCTGCATCAGCTTGCTGTCTGGCCATTCGATATGCCTCCTCAGCTGCTGCTGTAGCTTTTTCTGCTGCCTGATATGCCAATCTGGCTGCCGCTACATCATTTGAAGCTTGCTCGATTTCCTGTCTTATTCTTAATTGCTCATTCTTATAAGTCAGCTCTGCTCTATCACGTGAAATCTTTGAGCGCTGGATATTAAATCGGCTATCCCAGTTATTGAAAATCGGTATATTTATACTTGCTCGAACTGAGTAATTTCTGAACTCCTCAAATTGTCTTCCGAAATTATATTCTGGAAACTGATCCTGAAAACTACTTGAAAAGTTAGTTCCATAATTTGCATTCAAGCTTAAAGAAGGTAATAATGCACCTCTTGAAATCTTAAGATCATATTCTGAAGATTCAAGTGAAAGTTCCGCAGATCTCAAATCTGGTAAACTATCAATCGCTGCTTGATAAATTGAATTTTTATTAACAATTACATTTGAATATTGTGCGGCATCAAGTTCAGGAACTACAATATCAAATGGAACATCACTTTCAATTCTTAAAGCTTGCTTAAGAAGTAATTTACTATATTGAAGGTCATTCTTGGCTTGAATAAGTTGAAGTTCATTGGAAGCAACTTGCGAAGCTAATTGAAGCTCTTCAGATTTTGCCATTGAACCAACTTCTACCATTCGCTTGGTTCTTTCATATTGTTGACTTGAACTTTCAAGAACTATTTCAGCAGACTCTACTAACTCCTTATTAAAAATAACATTAAGAAAAAGATTAGCTACCCGCAGACTTAACTCATTCCTTGATCGTTCAAAGTCATATTGTGTTCTTTCCAGATTTACCTTACTTTGCTGTAATGAACGCATTGTTCTTAACCCGGCATATATTATCCACTGAGCATTTGCACTTACCCCTGCAGTATTCAACTGATTTGTGGTAAACTCATTAGTTGTAGGGTCAATAGAACGTCCCCATTGTGATCCATAACTTCCTCCAATACTCAATGAAGGCAGGTAATCAAATTTGACATTTTTAACTGATGATTCAGATTCATCAATACTTAATCTTGTGATTTGAAGATCGATGTTATTCTGAACAGCATACTCAATACATTCTTCAAGTGTCCACAAAGTGTCTGCTTGATTTTGAGCATTGGCAGTCAAACCGACAGCCATTAGAAACAATAGGGTAAATATCCTTTTCATAATTAAAGTAAAAGTTAACCTTCCTTAGAGGTCGATATTTGGTATATATATAACTTCATGCACCCATTTAAGATGCTTAATATATTCTATAGAAATCGGGCTTAAAGGAGAGTCCATTTCGATGACCATACATGCTATATCACTTTTCCCTTTTCGTGATACAGACATTGTTGCGATATTGCACTCATCATTAGAAAGCACATTTGATATAAATGCTATGCTTCCCTTCTGATCATCATTAGTCAAAATTAAAGTATGAAGATTAGCACTGAAGTTAGCATTGAAGCCATTTACCTTTGAAATATTGATCAAACCTCCTCCAAGGCTTTCTCCAATTACTTCAACACTTCTGTTTTTTCTCTTCAGATTAAGCTTAACTGTATTAGGATGATAAATTGAAGCATTTCCAACAGACTTAAACTTAAAGCTCATTCCATTTTCCTTTGCTATATCCATCGACTTCTTGATTCGCTCATCATCAGTCTTAAAATCCATGATTCCAGCTATTATAGCCCTGTCACTTCCATGACCTTCGTATGTACGAGCAAAAGAATTATAAAATGTAATTTCTGCTTCTTCCGGCATCCCACCTAAAACGCGGTTAGCTGCTCTGCCAATACGTACTACTCCCGCAGTGTGTGAACTGCTTGGACCAATCATTACCGGACCGATCATATCGAATATACTGCTACGCTCTCCCATTTTCTTAATATCAAATTTTAAAAGTAAACCTTACAATACCTTACAATTATTTACGAGTGGTTAAATTTTTATTTAAAGACCAATTAATCCAATGTAGTCCATTTCAATAAAAGGCTATTACCATATATTTTGAAGCTATAAAAATAAAAAAAGAGCAACCAATGGCTGCTCTTTCGAAATCAAAATTATTTATAAATTAATTTTTTAGTACCTCTATTTCCACTCTCATATTATTGATAGCATCTTTTGATTCAACATCATAGAGTGGTTTTTCGCCTCCCCACCCTTTTGTGGTTATCCGAGCTTCATCAATTCCATTAAAAACCAGGAATCTTTTGATTATTTCGGCTCTCTCCTCACTTAATCTCTTGGCTGTTCCTAAAAAGGATTTATTATTTGAACTTAAACCAAAAAAATTATCATCACTATCTTTTAAGGTTTGAATTTTTCCGAAGGTATCGCCATTGGTATGCCCATTAATTTGAATTTCCAATTCTTGATTTTCATTTAAAAGCCTGACAAGTTCATTCAACTGCTTTTTTGAAGCGACTTTCAAAATTGCTGCATCGGTATAAAAATAAACTGCATACATTACTGCTATATCTCCTTTTGTATAACGCTCCAGATCATACTTTACATTTAAGGTATCACCCTTCAATTCTGCCTCAGTTTCAGCCAGCGTTTTATTAAAATTTCCCGGATAAATATCTTTCTCAACAGATTTATACCCAAATGTGCTAACTCTAGTCCTAATCATATCTTCTTCCATATTATAAATTTCAAATGGAATGGATTGATTAGAATTCACACGCAGAATTTCATTTTGACCTGCTTCATCATTGTACACATAAATAGTACTCTCTATCTCTTCTCCTGTTTGGACGGCTTGCGTAATGAATTTTATATATAACTCGCCCTTTTCTGCCTTTTCTTCTATTGTAAATTCTTCAGATACCTGACTAACGGGACTTTCTACCCCTTCGCTTATTTCATACGCATCATTTGAAGGTTCATCTATAGGTTGTGCTTGAGAGGAATAATCATTTAATATATCCGAAACTTCTTGATACTGTATACCACTTTTAGCAATTCCATCAACTTGATGAGCATAAACCCATGCATCATAATATGACCTGTCTCTGACATCCTGAACTAAATGATTAGCATGTCTCTTTTCAGCTAATTGATAAGCATAAATATAAAAGAGATCTCTTTCCGGAACATAACCATAATTGTAGTTAACAAGTCTTCTCCTTAACCAAGTCATCATAGTTATAGCATTCTCAGTCTGTCTGAATGCACCAACAACTACATAATATCCCGGAGCAAGTGTTTGACTTTTATCAGGAGTAGGCACAGGCCTGTCGTAAGGTAATGGTTGAGCATCAACCCCGACACTCAATACAAATAGCAAAAGTACAATCAAAACACTTCTGAATGAGTTAATTTTGCTATCACCTGTTAAAAAATTGCAAAAAATCATACCATATATCGTTGATATATGATAAAATAACGACAATTATTAAAAAAGTCCTAATAAACTTTCTTTTTTTACACTTTTTTAACCCAACCTATACTGCAACTTCTGCTTTAATATGAGGATGTGGATCATATCCTACCAATTCAAAATCTTCAAATTTGAATTCAAAAATATCCTTTACATCCGGATTAATCTTCATTTGAGGTAATGATCGATGTTCCCTTGATAACTGAAGTTTGGCCTGATCAAAATGATTTGAATATAGGTGAGCATCCCCAAAAGTGTGAATAAATTCATGAGGAACCAGATCACACACCTGTGCCATCATCATTGTTAATAATGCATAAGATGCAATATTAAACGGTACTCCCAAAAATACATCTGCACTTCGTTGGTACAACTGACAAGAAAGCTTACCCTCTGCTACATAAAATTGAAACATTGTGTGACATGGAGGTAAAGCCATGCTTTGAATATCACTTACATTCCATGCACTTACAATTAGTCTTCTCGAATCCGGATTATTCTGGATCATATCAACCAATTGGCTTATCTGGTCAACTGTATTTCCATCAGGAGTTGGCCAACTTCTCCATTGATGACCATATACCGGTCCCAACTCTCCGTTTTCATCCGCCCATTCATCCCAGATTCGGACCCCGTTTTCTTTTAGATATTTTATATTGGTATCACCACTCAAAAACCATAGCAATTCATGAATAATTGATCTTAAATGAAGCTTTTTTGTTGTCACAAGTGGAAAACCTTCCTGAAGGTCAAACCTCATCTGATGACCAAATATTGATCGGGTTCCGGTACCGGTTCTATCACTTTTATCTGTCCCTTCGTTCAGAATCTTTTCCATTAAGGCATGATATTGCTCCATAAGTAATGCTTATTTTCAGGTGATATTTTTCAAAACAATATACAAATTTATAAGATTATATCGGAATAACATTAACTTGATACCAGAATACCAAAATCACTATTGACCTCAATCTTTCATGTATAGAAAACTTGCAAGATATTTTCTTTTTACAGCCCTGTTATTCACAATTTTCTTTGGCTACTCACTAAAAGATGTTGGCTTTGATTATGATTTCGAACGTTTCTTTCCAGAGAAAGATCCGGATTTAACTTATTACAATAAGTATAGAGAGGTTTTTGGTGAGGACAATGACTATTTTCTGCTTGGAATAAATTCTGAGAATGAAAATTTTCTAGATACCTCATTTCTTAAAAAAACAATCATACTCAAAGATTCGCTCCTTAAAATAAAAGGTATCACTAATATCATTTCGCCACTTGATGCCAAAAAGATGGTGAAAACACCACTTGGAATGGTTCAAGTCCCATACTTCCACCCTGATTCTCACTCAAAACTAAATCAGGATATTGAAAGATGGGAAAATGAAAAACCTGCACCTTTCTATGATCTAACAAATATAGATAAAGGAGCAATTGCTCTACTAATTATTCATGAACCTATAAAAGAGGATATTGGAGCCTCAAGAGATTTATTTCAAAAAATAGAATCTACTACAGGAGCTTTTTTTAAAGACTACAAACTCGCCGGGAAGCTGAAAGCTCAACCGGTCTTTGTAGATAAAATGCAAAAGGAACTATTACTATTTCTTTCCATATCGGTGGTATTAACAACCATCATTCTATTTTTAGTTTTCAGAAGTTTCAGAGGGATAATCTTTCCACTTTTGATTGTGGTTGTGTCAGTATTATGGACAATTGGATTCATGACAATTACTGGTAAAAAACTTGACTTACTTATGGTTATGCTACCTACAATCCTGTTTGTTGTGGGTATGTCTGATGTCATTCATTTCTCCAACAAATACATTGAAGAATTAAGACAAGGTAAACCAAAACTTAAGGCATTAATTAAAACAGTAAGAGAAATCGGACTAGCGACATTCCTTACCTCATTAACCACAGCAATAGGTTTTTTCACTTTATATACTCTAAACATTGCGCCGATTAGAGAATTTGGAATCTATACAGGTATAGGAGTTTTTATGGCTTATATGGTAACACTCCTTGTATTGCCATCTCTATATATTTTCACAAAGAAGCCAAGGCAATCACACAACCAAAACAATAAAACCTTCTGGCTAAAACTGATGAGTAAATGCTTTAGGTTCGTCTTTAAAAACAGAAGAGCAATTCTTATTTCTTCAATTGTTTTGACCTCAATATGTCTTATAGGAACATCCAGTATAAAAGTTAATGCATTTCTTATTGATGACTTGCCTAAAGATGATCCACTGAAACAGTCATTTGTATATTTTGATGAAAACTTCGGTGGAGTAAGACCTCTGGAAATAGCTATTAAAAGCGAGGACAATAATTCATTATTAGATTTAAAGCATGCAAAGGAGATTGAAAAAGTAGTAAACTTTATAGATACAGCCTACCATGCGGGAAATATATTATCAATCAATACCATAATTAAAAACACTAACCAGGCACTTCATTCAGGGAAATATGAATTTCATAAAATCCCTGAATCAACTAATGATTTTAGAAAAATCGAACCTATGCTTGATGTTTTAAGGAAGCGGGGTGATTTAGATATTTTACTTGATAGTGGCGAAACTTATTCAAGGATCACAGCCAAAATCAAAGATTACGGTAGTGAAATAACCACTCAAAAAAATATTCAGTTTAAGGAATATATAGAAAGTAACATTGACAATTCGCTAATCAGTGTACGATTAACAGGTACCTCAATTTTAATTGACAAATCAAATAATCTATTAATAGGTAATGTTCTAAAAGGAATGGCTATTGCATTAATTGTAGTAGCATTATTGATGGCAATACTTTTCAGAAGCTGGAAAATGATTATCATTACCTGGATTCCGAATTTAATTCCATTATTGATAATGGCTGCAATCATGGGATTTTTTGATATTAACCTCAGACTTAGTACCGGAATAATATTTACAATTGCTTTTGGAATTGCTGTTGATGATAGCATACATTTTTTATCAAAGTTCAAACTAGAACTAGATGAAGGAAAAAGTGTGCTTTACTCCTTAAAAAGAGCTTACCTCAGTACCGGAAAAGCAATAATCCTGACATCATTAATATTAGTGTCAGGATTTCTAAGCTTGGTGCTATCTGATTTTGGAGGAACCTTTTATACAGGATTACTAATCGGAATCACATTACTCATTGCAATGGTTATCGACTTGACTGTATTACCGGTCCTTATATTATTAATTTTCAGAGATAGCGATTCCAGAATAAGAAGATAAAGCTAGTATCCTCTATTATTTCCGTAATATTGTCTCTCCGGCATTATAACCCATAAAATAATGTATACTATTAATCCAGGAAATGCAGCACTGAATAATGACACTAATACATAAATGATTCTTAGCAGACTAGAATCCATATTAAAATACTCTGCCAGACCGCCAATTACTCCTGCCACCATTTTATCTCTTGAAGATCTTCTCAACTCTTTTTCATTATAATTCGCCATACTGCTATAAGTTTAAATTCAATTAATAAGGTAATAGATATTAACTTTTTGTTGCAATATATCAAAAACCATTTAAGCATTCTTCGATACAAAGCATCATAACAATATCTAATCACAATTCATTCCTAAGTTTTCAAACGATTGATTATCAATAATTTAACATAAACACACTAAATTATTTCTGTCCAATACTGAACACCCTTATTGAAAAAATGTACACTATACCTAATAGATATTTCTTTCATCGAAATCTCACATACTTTATGATGCATACAATAATGACAATCTATTAACACATAATAAAATTAAAGTCAAAACACCCAAAAGCACTCCAAAACAAAATTTTAAACTGAATTAACCACAACTAACCAAATAATCACACACCATTAAACAATAAACTAAAAATTTTCATTTGCAAATAATTAAAAAAACTTACATCTATAAGATTTTAAAAAATTGTTAATGTTTAAGTGACAGATTATGAGATAGCTTTGTAAGACTAGCTAACTAAGGAGATATAAGTGAGATATGGATTTGTTAAGTATTTTTGTTTTTGCGATAGTTGTTGGTGGACTGATGTTTGGTAAATCAATTAAGCACGAGATTAAACACAGTAAATAATTTTTTTATATTTCTTATGGGGCTATTTTTTCAACAGCATACTCCCATAAGAATAACCACCTCCAAACACACTGAGGGCGATAAGGTCATCTTTCGACAATCTATCAAATCTTTCTGATAGACCAATTGTACATCCGGCACAACCAGTATTACCCAGGTATTCAACATTGGAAACTGTTTGCTCAGTTCTTAGACCAAGTTGATCTCCTACATTTTTGGTAATTCTGAGATTTGCCTGGTGTGGAATAAAGTAATTAAGATCCTCTGGAGTTAAATCATTCTTAGAAAGAATTTCTCTGGTGATTTCAGTCATATACTGACAGGCATGAATGAAAACATCTCTCCCGTTTGGCATATACAAACCATCAATAAGATTCAAATTCACACTTTCATTTGCCTTCCCTAGTGTACCGCCTCCACGAGTAATAATATCAAGAACCTTAACACTTTCTTCAGAATGCTTCTTTTTAGTTATATAAAGAGCTGAGGCTCCATCACCCCATAAATGCCCAGCCTTTTTATCTGTCACATCTGCAAATCTTGAATTATGGTCAGAAACCACAGCAAGGGCTTTAGTTGCTTTTCCCATAGCAAAATACCCTTCTATTACTTCCATAACATTAATAAAAGAAGAACAAGCAGAGCTTAAAGATAAAACCATGGCATTTTCTGCACCCACATATCGTTGTACAGCATGACCCAAAGTAAATATAGTATCAAATGGAGTATAAGTTCCTCCAACAATTAGATCTACATCTGATAAATCAACATCAATTTTTAATTGAAGATGCTTTACGGCATCAATACCCATAGTATTGGTATTCTCATCATCTTCGGCTTTACGGCGTTCTCTCATCCCTGTTCTTTCTGTAATCCACTCATCCGAAAGACCGGATTTATCCAAAAAGAAATCATTATTCACTACCGAATGAGGCAGGTAATGGGCAATTTGATCAATATACATTTGCTGGTTGAGTTAATTCGGTGTCAAATATTTAAATTAATGAGCAAAATTCCTTTAAAATGAAGCAATATTTTAGTTCTTTTCTATCATACGTATTTTTTTCAACTTTGATTACCTGCGCTTTGCATGCTCAGGAACTAGAAGAAAATACTTTATTAAATAACAGTTGGGTAAAAGCTAAGTCACTTTCTTCAAACTCTCGAGCTAACGATAATGTCTATGTTTATACAGATTCATTATCCAACCAATATATTAAAGGAAAGCGAGGCTTAATTATTGCTTTACCTAATTCGTATTTTGAGAATCCAGCAAAACACTACCCTGTTATTTACATGATGGATGGTCAGAATTTATTTGATGCTGAAACTTCCTATGCAGGTGAATGGAATGCAGACTCTACCCTCCTAGCATCAGGTAGCCAGTTGATTATTGTGGGCATTGATAATGGTAGCGCCCAACGCATAAATGACTATACGCCACGTGAACACAATGAATATGGAGGGGGCAATGGCAAAAACTTTCTGAAGTTTATTATTGAAACTGTAAAGCCTTTAATAGACACTCAACTTAGAACCATACCAGATAGAAATCACACATATATCGGAGGTAGTTCATTAGGAGGATTAATAAGTATTTATGCCCTCATGAACTTTGAAGAAACCTTTAGTAAAGGAATAATCTTTTCCCCATCATTTTGGTTTGATGACCTGATCATGGGTGAATTAAAAGAATGGAATCCCAAACATAAAATTAGTTTATATCTCCTAGTAGGTGGAAAAGAAGGTGAATCTATGGTTCCCGATACTGAATTAGCATATTCAATCTTAAAAACGAAAAAAAAGATCAGAAGCAAACAAATTACCGACATAAATGGAGAACACAATGAAAGATTCTGGTCTAAATACCTGTCATACGCCATTGAATTCATAAAATACTAAAAAAAACCCTCAGATGAATTTTTCAACTGAGGGTACCACACATAAAGAAACCAAAATAAACTAATTGTTATTTTCTGTAACTAGTCTTTACTTTATCAGCTTCAGACTTGTCACCATTATTTATCATTACTTTTTGCTGCTCCTTTTTCTCATATCGGCTTCTTGCAGCTTCGAAGTAACTAATGTTTTTTGCTGTCTTTTTATTTTCATTAACCTCGCTATTCCCCTGAGCTTCTTTGGTGCCTGTTCCATCCGGAGATTCTACTCCTTCTGTGATACTTTGCCCATTCACAAATGTTGCAGACAATACAAATAAAAATAGGGCTCCAAATAAATTTCTTTTAATCATAATCTTTTCCTTTTTAACTTAATAAACATTTTAGCTGGTCGAGGAATAATACAAATGTAGTTATTCCATTAATCATAAAAACGCGGGGTTCTCTCCATATATTACATATGTATTCATTTAAAAAAGAATAGAAAAGAATTGTCTCAGCACTAAAAGACAGTAATTAATAACGTCAGTTTCAAATAAAATACTGCTGTGTTTATTTAAATATTAGAATTAATCAACATAATTCATTCTGTATGTCCACATATATTACTCCTGATTGGCGAATAGGTTTTTGAATACTGACTAAGGGAGTTTTGTGCAATTCATATAAATAATCTTTTGTGTAATCCGAGTTAAAAAAGGTATTTTTGCCTCAAATCGGAAATTCATAATAATTATGCCTCAATACGATCATAAGGCTATAGAAGCCAAATGGAAAAAATTTTGGAAAGAAAATAAAACCTATCAAGTTACTGAAGATACAACAAAGCCAAAATTTTATGCTTTGGATATGTTCCCGTATCCTTCAGGCGCCGGCTTACACGTAGGTCACCCACTAGGTTATATTGCTTCAGACATTGTTGCAAGATATAAAAGGAATAAAGGCTTTAATGTATTGCACCCTATGGGATTTGATTCATTTGGTCTTCCTGCTGAGCAATATGCTATTCAGACCGGACAGCATCCTGCTATTACAACTGCAGAAAATATAAAAAGATATAAAGAACAGCTAGAGAATATTGGATTCAGCTATGATATGTCAAGAGAGGTACAAACAAGCTCTCCTGAGTATTATAAATGGACACAATGGATCTTTATGCAATTATTTAATCATTATTACGATAATAATGAAGACAAGGCTGTACCTGTTAGTATACTAGTTGAAAAACTAAAAACAAATGGCTCTGCAGGTGTCAATGCTACCTGCGATGATGACACCCCTCAAATAAGTGCTGATGACTGGCAACAAATGAATGAGGATGAGCAACAAAAATATTTGCTTCACTATAGGTTAGCCTTCCTTTCAGACGCTATAGTTAACTGGTGTCCTGGCCTTGGTACGGTTTTAGCCAATGACGAGGTTAAAGACGGAGTATCAGAAAGAGGCGGATTCCCTGTTGAAAGAAAGAAAATGAGACAGTGGAGTTTGCGCATTACTGCTTATGCTGACAGGCTGTTAAAAGGTCTTGAGACAATCGAATGGCCTGAAGCAGTTAAGGAAATGCAGAAAAACTGGATCGGAAAGAGTGTTGGAGCTCAGGTAACCTTTGATTTAGAAAATTCTGATCACCAGATAAAAGTTTTCACCACTCGTGTTGACACCATTTATGGGGTAACATTCCTTGTACTTGCTCCGGAAAGTGAAATTATAGATGATATAGTCACTGCAGAGCAAAAGGAAAAGGTTGATGCTTATGTTACTGAAGCAAAAAACCGATCTGAAAGAGAGCGAATGACGGATGTAAAAAACATCTCAGGGGTTTTCACAGGAGCTCATGGTATTCACCCATTTACCGGTGAAAAAGTACCTGTATGGGTTGCCGATTATGTACTTGGAGGTTACGGTACAGGTGCCGTTATGGCAGTACCTTCCGGTGACCAGCGAGATTATGATTTTGCTAAGCATTTTGATCTTCCAATTGTTCAAATAATCGATGCCCAGAAAATAGAAGATCAGGCCGACCCTACCAAGGAAGGTAAAATGGTGAATTCAGGTTTTATTAATGGGTTATCTGTTACTGAGGCTACAAAAAAAGCTATTGAAATTCTTGAAGAAAAAGGAAAAGGCTTTGCCAAGATTAACTACAGAATGCGTGATGCTGTATTTAGCAGACAACGCTACTGGGGTGAACCTATTCCGGTATATTTCAAAAATGAGGTTCCATATTTGATCAATGAAAGTGAACTTCCTTTAGAACTACCGGAAGTTGACAAGTATTTACCAACAGAAGATGGTGAACCTCCTTTGGCAAGAGCTGAGAACTGGAAAACTTCAGAAGGGTATGAATATGAAAAGAGCACAATGCCAGGATGGGCTGGATCAAGCTGGTATCTATTCAGGTATATGGACCCTAAAAATGAAAACACCTTTGCCGATAAGGAAATACTGAAATACTGGAAAAATGTAGACCTTTATATTGGAGGTTCTGAACACGCAACAGGACACTTATTATATAGTCGTTTCTGGACAAAATTCTTAAAAGACATAGGTTACTTAACAGTTGAAGAGCCTTTTAAAAAGTTAGTAAACCAGGGAATGATCCAGGGAAGATCTAACTTTGCTTATCGAGTTAAAGATTCACATAAGTTCGTTTCATATAATCTTAAAGATGATTATGATGTATCAGCTATCCATGTTGATGTATCATTAGTTCATGGAAATGATGAATTGGACACTGAAGCCTTTAAAAGCTGGAGACCAGATCTGAAAGATGCAGAATTTATTCTGGAAGATGGAAAATACATCTGTGGCTGGGAAGTTGAAAAAATGTCTAAGAGTAAATATAATGTTGTCAACCCTGATGATATTATCGAGCAATATGGTGCTGATACTCTAAGAATGTATGAAATGTTTCTGGGGCCTCTTGAGCAATTTAAACCATGGAACACCCATGGTATTGATGGGGTTGCTAAGTTTCTAAGAAAATTCTGGAAACTGTTCTATAATGAAGAAGGAGAATTAATCGTAAATGATACCCCAGCTGATAAAAAAGCATTAAAGGTAACTCATGCTACGATCAAAAAGACAATTGAAGACATCGATAGTCTTTCTTTCAATACAGTGGTGAGTGCGTTTATGATCTGCACGAATGAGCTAACGAAAATGGATTGCCATAGCAAAGAAGTTCTTGAGCCATTGGTTATTGCCTTATCACCATTTGCGCCTCACATATGTGAAGAATTATGGGAAGGATTGGGTAATAGCGAAAGTATAACGAAGGCAGAATTCCCTTCTTATAATGAGACATATCTTGTTGAGGATAGTCATGAATATCCAATCATGATTAACGGAAAAATGAGAACTAAAATATCATTTTCATTAGATACGCCAGTTTCTGAAATGGAACAAACAGTTAAAGAAAATGAGGTTGTTCAAAAATGGCTTGAAGGCAAAGATCCTAAAAAGATCATTGTTGTTCCGAAAAAGATTGTGAATGTTGTTATTTAGCGACAAAACAAATATTAAAAAAAATACAAAAGGCCTCAATTGAGGCCTTTTGTATTTTTTTTAATGGTATTCGATTATTTTGGTGATATATCGAACCTTTAAAATAGGAGGTCTAAAACCCTCTATCTTAAAATAACCATTTATGCTTCGGTTTCAATTGGAACTGGTATTAAATAAAAATCCCGGCTCTTTGAGGAACCGGGATATTTTTATATTATGATTATGTATATCTTATTTAGTGAACATTGGCCATCCAACGTTTCATTAATGGAGCAATAATCAATGCTACTAAAGCAGCTCCAAATGCATAATACGCTATTAATTGAAATCCTTCAGAGTATACTCCTAAAGAAGCTACAGTATCAAAATCACCACTTGGATTTTCCTCAATAGCTAATTGCTTCGCTACAAAACCAACAACCTGGAATGCATAAGCAGAAGACAAGAACCAAACTCCCATCATAAAAGCTACGAATTTTTGAGGAGAGAGATCAGTAATCTTAGATAATCCAACAGGAGACATAAATAACTCACCTCCTGAAATGAAGAAATACATTATGTATAGGAAAATAGCAGGAACCATACCTTCAGCTGATGCACTTCCCTTTCCTAAATAAAGAATGTAAAAACCAATACCTAATAAGGCTAATCCCATAGAGAACTTAAATGGCGTTCTAGGGTTTGCTTTATGCTTACTTAAAAAGCCCCAAAGCGCAGACATTGGAATAGATAATAATATGATAAATGCCGGATTAATAAAGTTTGTCTGAGCAGCATTTAAGAATACCAGGTCAACATTTCTTTTAGCAAAAAGAGTTAATACAGATCCACTTAGTTCATGAAAACCCCAGAAGACAGTCATAAACAAAGTAAGAAGAACAGCTGAGATCAACTTAAGCCTTGCTACTTTATCTACTTGATATAAAATCCAGATGATATAGGCTAAAATTATAACACCTAATAACCTGAATAAAATATTAACTACAGTTACTTCACCAAAATAAGGGTTCAGGAAGCCTATATAATTATAGCTAGATAATAAAAGAGCTACTACAGGAACTGCAATAAAAGACAAAATAACTACCCAGTGTCCAGTTTTGACTCCTAAAGTTTTGTTATCAATCAATCTATCCTCAGGAGGCATACCTTTATCACCAAATACACCTTTCTTCATCCCTGCATAGAAAAACAACAGTCCGGTTAACATACCAAAACCTGCTAATCCAAATCCATAATGGTATCCAAATGCTGTTGCCAGGTAACCACATAAAAGAGGTGAAACAAAAGCACCGATGTTAATACCCATATAGAATATGGTAAAGCCTTTATCTTTTCGGACATCGCCAGTCTCATATAAGGTTCCAACAAAAGTTGATATATTAGGTTTAAAGAAACCATTACCGACAATGATGAAAGAAAGGGCGAGGTAAAACATAATGTTATTCTCAAAGGCAAGGATAAAGTGTCCGATAGCCATAAGAACTCCACCAAGCATGATGGAATTACGATACCCCATTATTTTATCAGAAAGACGGCCGCCAATTACAGTTGAAGCATAAACCATTGAACCATAAGAGGAGTAGACAATAGCTGCAATTGCATCTTTGGCTTGCAAGGCCTCAAATACCTTTTCGACCATGTAGAGCGTAAGTAACGCTCGCATTCCATAAAAACTAAATCTTTCCCACAGTTCGGCAAAGAATAGGTAAAATAATCCTTTAGGGTGGCCGAACATTTCATTCTTACCTGTAGATATTGAGTTATCTAAGGGTTCTACTGTTTGACTCATAGGTTATTGTTAAGTTTTTTCCAGTTTTCAAAAAAATCTGCTAAATCTACAATCTGTATTGCGGAAATACAACTGAAAAGCACATAAGGTAGGAAAGAGGGATAAAATAGCATTTTTGTTTTCCATGTTAATTAATTAATAATTAGTTTTGCGAAAACGTTTGAAATCAACAAAAAACCCTTATTTAATCAATATTGCAATGGTAGAATACGGCTTGAAGTCAACGGTCGCTGGATTAGACAGATATGAAATCGACCGGGCAAGACAGGTATTTTGGAATTTGACCCCCGCAGAATTAGTTGAGCATGCCTTAAATAATGAAGAAGGCAAATTAACTGATACTGGTGCACTTATGTGTGACACTGGAAAATTTACCGGACGCTCTCCAAAAGATCGTTTTGTTGTAGAAGATGAAAAAACAAAAGATTCTGTATGGTGGGGAGACATCAACATTCCGATTTCTCCGGAAAACTTTGACAGGATCTATAATAAAATGATCGCTAACCTTGAAGGTAAAAACCTTTATGTTCGCGATGCTTTTGCTGGTGCTGATCCTCGATACAGACTTAATCTGAGAGTGATCAATACAAAAGCATGGCAGAATTTATTCTGCAATAACATGTTTATGAGACCAGAACGCAACGAACTAAAGGACTTTGATCCGAACTTTACTATCATTTGCGACCCTGATTTTAAAGCTGATCCTTCAACCGATGGAACTCGTCAGGATAATTTCGCTATTATCAACTTTACAAAAAGAATGATATTGATTGGCGGAACAGGTTATGCAGGTGAAATGAAGAAAGGTATCTTCTCTGTTCTTAATTTTATTTTACCTCATGATGAAAGTGTATTATCAATGCACTGTTCAGCGAACATGAGTACTGATGAAACTGATACGGCAATATTCTTTGGTCTTTCAGGAACAGGAAAAACAACTCTTTCGGCTGATCCGAACAGACTCCTTATTGGTGATGATGAGCACGGCTGGACTGATAATGGTGTATTCAATTTTGAGGGCGGATGTTATGCAAAGGTTATTGACCTTAGCAGAGAAAAAGAGCCTGAAATTTGGGATGCTATTAAATTTGGTGCTATTGTAGAAAACACAAGATTCCATGAAGGAAGCAGAACTGTTGACTACAAAAACACATCAGTAACAGAGAATACAAGAACAGCCTACCCTATTGATCATATTGCAAATGCAAGAATCCCATCTATGGGTGGCATTCCTAAAAACATATTCTTCCTGACTTGTGATGCTTTCGGTGTGTTACCTCCTATTTCAAGATTATCTAAAGGTCAGGCAATGTTCCATTTCATTTCAGGATATACAGCTAAGGTTGCAGGAACTGAAGCAGGAATTACAGAACCTCAATCAGCATTCTCTGCTTGCTTTGGCGCTCCTTTCCTACCTCTTCACCCAACTAAATATGCTGAAATGCTTGGTGAAAAGATGGAACAGTATGATGTCAACGTTTGGCTAGTGAATACTGGCTGGAGCGGTGGACCATATGGTGTAGGTTCAAGAATGAAATTACCTTATACCAGAGCAATGATCACTGCTGCATTAGATGGCAGCCTTGCTAAAGGTGATTTTGTTAAGCACAATATCTTTGGTTGTGAAATGCCAACAGCATGTCCAGGTGTTCCTGATGAGGTATTAGACCCAAGAAATACATGGAGTGATAAGAGCGCTTATGATGAGAAAGCTAGTAACCTTGCAGCGATGTTCGTTAAAAACTTCGATAAATTCTCAGACTTTGCTAATGACGAAATCATGGCAGGAGCTCCTGTAGCAAGTGAAAAAGTAAAATAATCTGATAATTAACTCAAATAAAAAAGGGATCCGATTGGATCCCTTTTTGCATTTACTATAAATTCTTAATTAGTTTTTAGTAACTGTATAAGTGTTGTCAAGGAAGTTAATAGAAACGGTATAATTACCATCTTCAGCAATAGCAATATTACCACCCTTATATTCCAAATTCCCAGAGCTTCCACCCCAATCATCAGTCCAGTCATCATCCGCTCTAAACTTAATTTCGCCAACTACTAAATCAAGTGTTATACTATAAATATTTGATCCTGCTGATTCTTGTGTCATATTTTGATCAGCGTTCCAACCTTCAGGAGTTGCCGAACCAATTATACCAATAGAATTTAATTGTTTGAAGCTATAAGTTTGAGTTTCTGCTCCTAAAATATAATCCATGGTAATTAAATATGTCCCTTCACTGATTGGGATATTGGGTCCATCTTGTGTACCAACTTGATCTATTCCAATATCACCTCCATAATTCTCAGCCCAGTCATCATTCATTCTGAATTTTGCCTGTCCATCTACTAATGCAAGGGTTGTTCTATATAAATATTCAGTAGGTGAATTTTCAATTTTCTGCAAATCTGTATCAGCTCCCCATCCTCCTGGAGTTGCATCACCAATGATACCTAACTCTTTCACGGGTTGAATAATAGCACTTTTTTCTTCAATTGTAGTAACAACTCCTCTAATATCAGTTACACTACCTGAAATTAATATTGAATCACCTAACTCCAAAATACCTTCTTCATCCATCCAGATCAGGGTAGTATCTTTTACTCCATTCAGATCTAGAGCATCTATTACAGCACCTGATCCAATCTGACTACCATCTTTATAAGTGACAGTATACTGTGCGGAGGCAAGTCCTCTATCATCATGAAGAATCAGGTCAACTCCTGTTCCAAATGGATAACCACCTAAAGCAAGAGATGCATCTGGAATTCTTATTACAGGATTGGCATTTGCATCAGTATTGATCGATAAGTCTTCCTCACAGGAAATCAATGTGCCAATAAAAATCATGGCAAACATCAATTGTAAAATTTTATTCATTCTTTTCATGTTTATTTAGGTTTTAGTATTCAAATATTATGTTTATCAGTCTATTATTCAGTCTAATATATTAAGTTTTTTGATGTTATATGAAGAAAATTTCTTAAAAAAACACCGCAAACGATTGAAATAAGCCATTTTCTACTTATTCACCCTGTAATGCCATTTGTTCTGTAGCTTCTTTTGTTTTAAGGTTTTCAATTATATAACGGCCTACCCTTTCACCTTGCTTTACACCTTCTTCGATCGCTGGACGATAATGAATTCCCCCATAAAGACGACTCACTGCCGCTTCTTCCGAAGCTTCCATAAATGAATTAAAATTTCGTGCTGGCAGACCATATCTTTCTTCTGTATCATCATAGAAAGAAAACTCTTCTCCATACAAATAGGTTAAAACTGTTGCCGCAGATCTTGATATCACACTATGTCCACTAGTATACTCCGGAAATGGTGGTGTCTGTAATAATGGCACCCATTCTTCATCTACAATCTGATTAATAATGGTTTCAGGTCTTACCAATGAACTTCTATATTTTTCATCCCAGCATGAAATAAATCCATCTGCTAAAGCCACAGAAACCCATGTATACGCTTCAATTGTTTCCGAAAAGTCATTATCAGCCTTATCTGTCACCAATCTTACAATTTCTATCCAATGTCCTCCAGGTGTTATTTTCTTGGTAGCAAACATCATATGCCCTTGTTGATGAGCCACATAAGGATTACAGTCCCAAAACTTGGCAATTGCTTCCTGCTCCTTAGTTAAATTCACTCCAACGTTATATACCTCCATCATTTCTGAATAGAACTTAGATTCCTTATCAGTAGAAAATGGTGTCGGAGGAATAGGCTTAAATTGACTGGCTGAATCAATCACAAAAGGTCTTATTTTATCCCAATGGGGCTCAATCCCTTCCATATATGCTGGTGGGGTCGGTTTCCAATAAGCATCCCCTTCCATAATCGCATATTTCTCAAATGATCTCGTTTGTTTATAGTTATCTTTATCTGCCCATTTCAATACTTCCGCAGATGCCATTGCAGCATATTCCTTCGCATTATCAATTTCAGTCTGGGGAATACCACTTGCAATAAATACAGAATCTAGATCATTTACATAATCTGATATCATATCTTCAGAAAATATTAATGCCCTACCAGTGTTAAGAGCTCCATAAATAGCACTTAATTCATAATTCAAACTAGTATCAGCAGCAGGTTCAAAAGATTTAAAATCAGTTAACTGGCCAGATAAACTAACATATTCGTCATTATTCACTGCCATGATTTCATAGCCTGTGATATTAGTGTAGGCATAGATCCTTGATGCTACAGGTGGAGAAAAAATATCATGAACAATAACATCAGTCAGTTTTGTTAATGACTCTCTATAAAGCGAATCATAATCAATTGAAACCCTCTCTACTTTCTTTGTATCACAACTAATGCCTAAAGCTGCGATAAATAAAAACCCTGCAATTAGCCTTCTCATAGCTTTCCCTCAGATTTATTTATAAAAAATGTTTTTAATTTATCATTGTAGCTACTCACAATAGCAACTTTACCTTTTATTGTATTGAATACTTCAATATCCCGAAAATCAGTAAAACCCAAATTAAGTGATTCAATTTTAAGCTGAGTTCCAATATCGGTAATACAAATACCAGAATTAGCATCAAGCCTTCCAAATTCTGGTCTTAAACCATGGAAATTCCCAATAGCTATTACACCAGATTCTTCTTCATCTATTACCACTGAGGAGTTTATCGGGCCGTACTGGCCAGCAAGAGGCAGGTCATTTACTTGAGCACCTTTATCATCAAAAGATATCATCACGTTTGATAATGTAGTTAGTTCCTTCTCTTCTATTCCTTCAGTTCTCAGACCTTCCAACACCTTACTAACAGGTTGTTCACTAAATTCACTGTAAAATAAATATTTCTTTTTCAGTAATGGAAGTTCTGAAGTCAAAACGTTCTTTCCATATACAGTAAAATACTGATTTTCATAGTAATGAGCAAGAATTTGATCTATTGAACCATTTGCATTGAAATCACCAACATACATTTTTACAGGGTTCTTTGCCGAAACTCTGAGCTTTAGGTTCGGACTCATATTACCTAATAATACAGTTGTAGAGTTATCAGATTTTTTGAATAAATTAACTGACCTCCATAAGCCTTTCAGGTTCTCAAGATTATCCGGTGTGATAACCTCAAAATTCTTTATTCCCCTCCTAAAAGATACTATCTTTGGAGACATCCATTCACCAACTACCAATAATTCTGATCCATCAGAATCTTTGATAATATCTTCAAACAATGCATCAGTAATCATTCCTCCAAATGAAAGCCTGGTTATAAAATCAAATGATTCCTTTTCTTTATCCCACGTAAACACTACAGCAGCTCCATCCCGACCATACTTTTGAATAACTGATCGTTCTCCTATAAACAAATCAATATTCCCATCTAAATCAAAGTCTTCCAGAATCAATGCACCAACATTCAGGTGATTTTCGTTTTGTTTAAATGCATTTTTCCTTTTATAGGAATATTCACCATCTTCACTTAGATAAACCCTGATCATATTCCCTTTATTCAGATCAGCTTCGACAAGTCCAGAACTCCCAAGTACAATATCAGGGATACCATCATTATTCAAATCCTCAATAACCATAGCAACATCTTCAAAGGCACTATCCTGTTCAATTGCTAAAATCGGCATATGAATAAAGGCCCCTGATTTATCCTGAATAAATAAACGTGTTGGTTGTTGTCTACCTCCTGTTAAGAAAAAGTCCTCCAAACCATCACCATTCATATCATATTTAACAATCTCAGCCCCTTCTGTTGATGTCATAAAAGGCTTTAATGACTCAGCAGCATACTCATTATAAAACTGGTCTTGATGATATACATCCCCATCAATAAAAGCATTACTCAATGAAGTAAATGAATATCTGAAATTCCTATTTCTAGGATCTTCTACCAATTCAGCAGAGTTATCATATGTTATTATAATTTTATTACATCCACTAGACAGAGAAACTTCATGAATTCTGAATTTTTGTTCGCCAGGCCACTGGACAAATACTTTTGTTGATAAAGCCCCACTATCCAGGTTAAAAATCAATTCATTCGAAACTGAACTTTGCCATCCCTTATTGACATAGTGTTCTCTAAGCAAATACCCAGACTTATTTCCTACCAGTACTTTAGCTCCAATTCCATTTCTATTTTTAACCTCCGGGTTTAATAAACTCAGTTTTAATATAGCTTTGGAATTGTCACATGGATTAGAAGTATTTTCAAGAATAGTTACTTCATCATTTATATTGTTAATCACCAGGTCAAGATCACCATCATTATCAAGGTCTGAATAAGCTCCGCCAGTAGAATAAGTACTATCAGTGGATCCACTAAAGGTGTAATTCCTGATAAATCCACCTGCCTTATTTAAAAACAATGTGTTGGGGAATTTACCATCAGGCATTTTATTCATTGCCTCATTAAAAATAGAATCATTAAATTCATTCATCAATTTACTTACCCTGCTATTGGATATGAAATTGATGTAATCAAGATCATTCGGACGTTTCATTATTCCATTGGTAATAAAAATATCATTTGACCCATCCCCGTCAAAATCTGCGATTAGCGGTCCCCAGCTCCAGTCTGTTGCATCTACATTGCTTGCTACAGCAATATCCTTAAACGTTCCACCCTGATTTATTTGCAACGAATTACGAGGATTTTGCTCGTAGTAGCCAAAAGACCTCTTGAGTTTATATATTTCATAGCTATCATCTCCACCTGATCTTTTTAGTATACTCTCATCTTCCGGCATCATATCACATACAAAAAGATCACTAAACCCGTCTCCATTTAAATCTCCAAAATCACTTCCCATGGAAAACCTTGAAGTATGCCCAAATCGTAGTTCTAATTCTTCCTTAAAAGTACCGTCTTTCTTGTTTATGTATAAATAATCATTTTCATGAAAATCATTAGCAACATAGATATCCGGATAACCGTCATTATTAACATCTGAAAAACTTACAGATAATCCATAGCCAAGAGCAGAAGAATATATACCTGATTCTAATGTTCGATCATAAAATTTTCCATTTTCTTGAATAAACAGCCGATCTCCGGCTAGATTATCCTGAACAGTTCTCTGAGTAGTCTTTCCATATGATCTAGCTGTATGTACAGAGTGATTTAGAAGATACATATCTAGATCGCCATCATTATCCGCATCAAAAAAGCCTGCATGAGTAGAGTAGCCAGAAAAATCAAGTCCATACTCTTCAGCAGATTCGGTAAAAGTCAGGTCTCCATTATTGATATAAAGTTCATTTCTTCCATGGAAAGCAAGAAATCCACTTACGTTACAGACATATAAATCCAGATATCCATCTCCATTAACATCAGCCATAACAGTACCCGTAGACCAGTTTCCCATTTTACCGATTCCTGCCTCACTTGTAATCTTCTTAAACTTCATTCCTCCAAGGTTCAAGTAAAGCTCATTTTGCTCCATATTGGAAGTCAGGAAAATATCCGGGAGCGAATCATTATTAATATCACCTATGCTTACTCCTCCTCCATTATAATAATAGAGGTAATCAATAATGTTGAAAGAATCTCTTACTGTTAAGGAATTTTTGAAATCAACACCTGTTTTTTCTTTAGATAAATCATTAAAAATTCTATATTCAATAATATTCGATTGAGCACCAGGTTCATTATTAACTTTTCTATTGCAGGAAAAAACAATTGTAATACTTATCAAAAAAATGAATTTAAAAACCTTTGCCATACTGATTAATCTTTGCTGATGGAGGGAGTTTGAGTCTCAATTCTAAATAATGACAGAGGTCCATTATTATTTGCATTTACTAAAAATAAATCACCTCCCTGATTTAACAATTTCAAGTCTCTCACTGCCCCAGGTAAATTCAGTCCAGTAATTGAATTCGGAATTACTTCAAACTCATCATAATTATGATTATATATCAAAAGAGTTCCAAATGATGCATCATAGGCTCCAATCTCTGGTTTAACTTCCATAAAATTTCCTCCCAGTAATATCTCTAATTTACCATCATTGTTAACATCTAAAAAAACCGAACTTTCTACAGTACTAAACTGAGCTTGATCAGGAAAAGGTTTCCATTTAAAACCATTATCCTTTTGAAAAAGAACTCCACTTGATAAATTACTTATTGAAAGGTCGATTGCAGAATTTAATCCTTCTCCAAAAATTTGTTGAACTGTCTTATTCTTAAAATCATTATATTTAAGAAATCTTTTATTAAGATAGGGCATTTGCTTAACCAGATCATGTCTTAATGCTGTTGGATATAATTTACCACCCTTCTGATACTGTGCAAAAACGTGATCTACTGCACCATTTTTATCAAAATCATTTATGAACAAATGTAATGGCTGATTGACAGAAGCCTGAAATCTGGTATTTAAACCCAGATTACCTAAAATAATATCGGTTTTACCATCTTTATTAATATCTTCCAGATTTACTGACCTGTACCATCCACTTAATTCATGCTTATTTTCGAAGGAAATTATAAATCCCTTATTCTTATTCATTAAAATAACTGGAGACATCCACTCACCAACAACTACCAGATCCGGATACTCATCATCGTTTATATAACCTACCTTCAAATCGGTTATCATTCCAAGATGACTTTTTAAATCTTTTGGGAGTTTGTTCGATGAATCTACAAATTTCCCATGACCGGTATTCTCCAAAAGAATAATATTTGAAGGTGCTCCTATTCCAACAACTGAATAACGTTCTGCAATAATTAAATCATAATCACCATCAAGGTCAAAATCAATAATATCAACAGATGAAGACGATGATGGATTATTTCTATTAGGTAAATTCCCGGTTGCATTCGAAAAACCTCCTTTTCCATCATTTAATAACAAAACATCTTCAACTTGTGCAGAATATATATCATATTCTCTTCCACCTCTAGCTATGAATATATCTAGATCATTATCATTATCTGCATCAAAGAGCACAGCATCAACATCTTCACCCTCTTTAAGTTTAAATAATATTTCTGGTGTAACAATTGTATAACCACCTGATAATGATCCTAATATAATTTGTGAAGAATTACCCTTTGCTCCTCCTAAAAAGAAATCACTTATTCCATCTCCATTTATATCACCAATTGAAAGCGCAGGACCTTCTGTTGACCTCATATTATACACAAGTCGATCCTTATCAAAATCAACAAATCTATTTTCCTTATGTTGGGTAATAATCACCTCATCGGTGAAAATTTCTATTGAAGGATTACCTTGAATAAATGGTTTATGAGAAACTGTTTCTGATTTAATGATTGTATTTAGATTATTTAATTCAGTAGACGTTACCTTTTGCCATGACATGTCAGGCCATTGCACCCAGACTGAATCAATTTGCGAGTATTTGCCCAACCCAAAATTAGCCCTGATATCTGAACAAGATTGAAACCCGCGAACTGGGACTATAATCTGATTTTGATAATTACTATTGTACCATATATGAATTATAGCACCTACCGCATTTATATTTCCTGAGCCTGGTTGTTTTAAGAGAAACTTAATAAAATTCGTTGAGTCTTTTTGTATCGTTTTATTTTCATATACAAAAGCATTCATTTCATTATTATTAATTACCAGATCAAGATCACCATCATTATCAAGATCACCATAAGCAGACCCATTACTAAAAGAAGGTGTACTCAGTCCCCAGTCAGATGATTTTTCATCGAATTTTAGTCCATTCAAATTTTTAAATATCTGATTAGGAATTTTTTGTTCTGGTATTAAATCAATAAGTTCCTTATAATCTATTTTACCTCCTTCAAGAATCTTTTGAGTTACATTTTTGTTGGAAATATAGGTGATAAAATCCAGATCAGTCATATCCTTTAAAATGCCATTTGACACAAATAGATCTTTCAGACCATCATTATCAAAGTCGGCTAATAAAGCTCCCCAACTCCAGTCTGTAGCTTCAACACCAGCAAATCTACCAATCTCGCTAAAATTAGCTCCATTGTTTAAATGCAAGGCATTCCTGGTGTATTGTCGTCCGTAACCGTTTTCCCAGTTGTACGTATACTTATCCCAGTTCTCAAAAGTCGTTTTCGACTTATACCTCTGATAATCAGATGGAAGCATGTCTGTAACGAAAATATCTTGCCTGCCATCATTGTTGATATCAGCCATATCTGCTCCCATAGATGTAAGGGACATTGATTTAAGGTAATTGTCTTGAGATTCAGTAAAAGTGCCATCACCATTATTTATATAAATATAATCATGCTCAAAGAAATCATTAGAAATAAAAAGATCTATCCAGCCATCATTATTTATATCTCCTGCAGTTACTCCCAGTCCAAACCCAATAACTGAGCCATAAATACCTGCTTCTTCACTTACATCAACATATTTCCCATTATCATTTCTAAGTAATTTATCTCCACCCTCAGGATCCCTTTTAGGTCTTTCATTCCTCCTTAAATCAAAACTTCCGATTGCTTGATAAGAGTTGTTTAACAGATATACATCAAGGTCATCATCATTATCATAATCAAAAAATAATGCATGAGTACCATAACCAGAGTCATTCAAATTATATTCTTTTGCCTTCTCAATAAAAGTATTATCTCCTTGATTAATGAACAATTCATTTTGTTTATCATCACCCTTGATATCACCGGAATTACACACATATATATCAAGAAATCCATCGGCATTTATATCTACAAGTGTTACACCAGTAGACCATGATTTTGATCCGGCAGTGCCTGATTCCTGAGTTATATTTTTAAATTTCAGGTTACCAAGGTTAAGGTATAATGAATTGGCACCCATATTTGAAACCATATAAATATCCAGTAACCCGTCATTATTTATATCACCTAGTCCGACTCCACCTCCATTATAAAAGTTCCTATAGGTATAAATATTAAAATCCTCATCATATTTGAGTGTATTATTAAAGTCAATTCCTGTAATATCAGGAGATAATAATTCAAACCTCAAGACTTTATCACTTTCATTCTTTTTATCACATGAAAAACAAAAAATCAATAATGAAAAAAACAGAAACAGCGATAATAGTTTTAAACCTATTATTTTAATTTTGCTACACATTTTGTTTCGAATTTCCCTTCGGGTTGAAGTGTAATAAGGATAGCATCATCCTGATAATAAAAGTTATTTTTCGATTCTTCAGATCTTATCAATTCTACATGAAAGATTTCTCCAATTAACAGTCTGGATTGTTGAAGTTGAAAATTTTGATCTAGTTCCTTATTCCAGGGGGACCATTGTGGAAAGCCAAAATACAATGTAAACTGGTTTATTAATTGATTCTCGTAATCAGGAAAAAAATTCAAATCAACCTGGTATTTCATTGAATCAATTTTATGGTAGACACTTATACCTTTCCAACCTTGCCTTATCTCACCTTTAAGATTATACACTGTGCAAGAATCGATAAAAGCATCCCTGTCCATACCATACCCTACTCCAAAGAATAGAGGCTTGCTAACATCAAATGGAGACTGTTTATCAAACTCCTCACCTCCGTCAAGACCACATGAAGTAATCAAAAGTATCAACAATACATATCTCATAATAATAAAATTGTATTTGAATAAAATATGGCCCAGCAAAATTGCTGAGCCATATCAAATTAAATTTTATAATTTAGTAACCAGGATTCTGAGTTAAATTTGAATTGGCTACTATTTGAGATTGCGGTATCGGATACAAATTCTTGTTTGCACTTTGAGGTGTCTTTTCCCACCAACTTTGAGAAGTAAATTTACCGAACCTGATTAGATCTTGACGTCTATGGGCTTCAGCAAACAATTCTCTAGCACGCTCATCAAGAATCAAATCAAGATTAACACTAGATACAACTGGCAGTCCAGCTCTTGTACGAACTTCATTTAATGGTACAAGTGCATCAGATGCTCTATTTAGTCTAAATAATGCCTCTGCTTTCATTAGCATGATATCAGCTAGCCTGAAAATAGGGAAATCATTAGACATGTTTTGACCGGTGGACAAAGTAAATTCATACTTGCCTATTCTTGCACCATCAACTTCTGTTGCAGTTAATAATCCAGCTATCGATGGAGTTAGAATCAAATCATTATTCTGAGTACCATAAGTAATTACTTCACCATCAACAAGAGAAATTTGAGGCCCATAAATAAATGAGCCTTTACGGGAATCAGCATCATCAAACTTGTTAAAATACTCTTCTACAGCACAGAAACCATTCCACGGATTATTATCATAAGGGAAATCAGGTTCTGTCATAGCATAATGTAGAGTCATTTGCCCCATCAAAAATCCTTCAAGCTGATCCTTATCATAAGGTATAACCCATATATTTTCATTTGACCCTTCATTATTGGTTACAAAGTTTGAAAAGAAATCCTCAGATAAGGAATATGGACCATTATTAATTATCTCCTCACATGCATCTAATGCCTTTTGCCATTCTGCATTACCTGTGTACACTTCAGCATTCAAGTATACTTTAGCTAATGTAGCTAAAGCTACCCACTTATTCATACGACCATAAGTATCAGAAACATCTTCACTTAACTCTGGAATCGTTGCTTCAAGCTCTGCTACCACAAAATCATAAACTTCTTGCCTTGTTGCTCTGGATGGATTTGCTTCATCCTTATTCTCTTCTGTTACTAATGGAACACCACCAAACAAATCCATAAGCATATAATAACTCCATGCTCGAAGTGCTCTAACTTCTGCTAAACCTTCTGGATTAATTGCAAATTGATCATAATCAGAATTCACATCAGCTACAATACCATAAAGGGTATTCCATACAGAACTGATTATTGTTTCGTTAGGATCGAAATCCTGAGTGTGAATTTTTCTCCATCTACCTCCATCATCCCAGTTTGTTCCACGAGTGGGCACTGTTATTGCATCAGTAGACACTTCCTGTAAGGTAAATATGTGTTCATTCCCCATGAATGGTGATAAATCACTATAAATCCCTAAAACTACTGCTTTAATTTGCTTCGGATCTGAATATACTTCCTCAGTTGATAACCAGTCAAATTTTTCTGGTTCAGCTTCCATACAACCACTTACTCCTAATAGAGTAAATACTCCCACAATAATTAAATTCTTTATTTTCATAACTTTAGAATGTTAAGTTAAGTCCTACTAAAAATGTTCTAGTTCTAGACCAGGTAGTATTGCGATCTTCTATTCCTGCCGCTAAAGGTCCATCAGAATTATACCTGACTTCCGGACTTACCCCTGAATATCCAGTAATGTAGAAAAGATTCTGCCCAGTAACATACACCCTGCACCTATCAAGCCAGGATCTGTTTGTAGTATTAAAGTTATATCCAATAGTAGCATTATCTAGAGTAATGAAGGATGCATCTTCAACAAAGTAATCATTAATATTTTGTACTGCAGCATTATCAAGTGCTAACAATTCTTCAACAGAAGCAAGTACATTTCCAGCTGCAATCTGCGCTGGAACCTGATAATAAACTCTATGTTGACTTAAAATATCATGACCAACTGCTCCCCTAAAAAAGAAGTTAAAGTCAAAGTTTTTATAAACAAAACTATTTGTCCAACCAAAAGTGAAATCAGGCATTCCATTACCTATTTTAGTTTTATCAAAATCATTGATTATACCATCACCATTGATATCTTCTCGTAACCATTGACCATCTCCATCAATTCCAATCAACTTAAATCCCCATAAATCACCAACTTCTCCTCCTTCAAAAACTCTTGCGAAAGTTTGTCCAGACAATCCTGGGGAACCAGCTCCTACTTTATCTACGAAACCTCCATCACCAGCTAATTCTAAAATCTCAGCTTTTACATGGGCAAAATTTATTCCTGTTGTATAACTAAAATCTGTATTATTAACCACCTGGTAATTTAACGCAATTTCAACTCCTGAGTTTCTTATACTACCAGCGTTAATAACTGTTGTTGGCGCTCTATTTGGTGGCACGGCAACATTTTGTCTTTCAATAAAATCTTTAGTATCTCTAACATACCAGTCGATGGTACCCGATAACCTTGATTCAAATAAAGCGAAATCCACACCAACATTAAATTCGGATTTTTCTTCCCATTTTAAATCTTCATTATCATTTTGAATTGGGGTATAACTTGGCACCCAATCAGGAGTTCCTGTAGGATTTATATTTTGCCAATTACGAAATTCATATTTTAAGAAATATAGATCATCTTCATTTGGCAAGTTACCTGTAACACCATACCCTACTCTTAATTTCAAAATATCAAATGATGATAAATTAGCAAGTCTAGCAATATCAATTCCAGCACTCACTCCTGGAAATAATCCATATCTATTATCTGGTCCAAACCTTGATGAACCTTCATATCTACCCGAAAGAGTTAAGAAAACTGCATCTTTATAATTTATTGATGCTCTGGCAAAAAGAGCTGTCAAAGTATTAGAGTTTTTATAAGAAGTTGGTGCAGTAACTCTTAAAGAATTGTCATCAGAAACCTGCCAACTTAAGGCAGTTTGCATATTATGGTATGAAAATCCATATCTTGCCAATCCTTCACCAAAAATATTATCTCCAACTGCCTGAAAATATTGATATGAATAACCAGCTGTTACATTTAAGTTAAAGTCACCAAAATCATCAAAATAATTCAGATATGCTTCAAACAAATCATTTGAATTTTGATTTGTATACCTGCTCATTGTACCTCCAGAAGCAATTGCATCATCCAGGGGTGTAAACTGTGACACTACCTTACCTCCATATTCATCAAAAGTAGTATTTGAATATTGAATTACTCCTAATAAATTATCAGTAAAATTTAAGTTTAATTTGGTAGTAAAAAATATTCTTTCAGTTTTATTCTCATTGATAATATTTTCAACAAGATTAACCGGGTTGAATTGATTAAAAATGTTTGGAGTTTCAAAGTATCCTCCAAAATTCCTGTCAGCTCCATAAAATAAACTATCAGCTTCACTCCAGCGAACTGGAGCAGTCGGATTAAAAACAACTGCACTTCCAAAAGCTCTGTCCTCACCAAACTTATTTTCTCTTTTTGTAGAAGCAAATTGAACACTAACAGTAGCAAAATCATCAAATAAATTTTGATCAAGGTTTAAACGAACAGAATGTTGTTTCAAACCAGTACCCTTTAACATTCCCTGTACATCACGATAAGTGTAAGATACTCTATATTTAGTCTGACTATTTCCACCACCAACTGCAATATTATGAGACTGTGAAAATCCAGTTTCTCTAGTTATTTCATCTAACCAGTCTGTACTGCTTCCATAGTCGGCTGGCCTTCTTGGATCACCTTCAGGAAACACCTCATTTCCAAGTCTAATGTACTCTTCCGCAGATAATACTTCTACTCTATTGGCAATGCTTTCGAATGAAGTGAAACCATTATAATCAACTTTAGCTTCACCTGATTGCCCTGATTTTGTTGTAACGATAATTACACCTGAAGATGCTCTAGTTCCATAAATCGCTGCTGCCGAACCATCTTTTAATACATCAATAGATTCGATATCATTAGGATCAACAGAATTCAGGTCTCCTCCAATCACACCGTCAATTACAACTAATGGAGAAGTATTAGAACCTGAAGTTGACACTCCTCTTAATTGGATATTATATCCTGCAAAAGGGTTTCCCGGATTAGGAGAAGAAATATTCAAACCAGCAACTTTACCTTGTAACAACTGAGCCGGATTAGATATATTACCTTTATTAAATGATTCTTCATCAACGCTGGTTATCGCAGAAGTTACTTCCTTCTTTTCCTGGATACCGTATCCAACTACTACCACTTCTGATAATGCTTGAATATCTTCGACTAAGGTAATATCAATACTTGTTCTTCCGTTTACAGGAATTTCCTGCTTCTCAAATCCAACAGATGAAAAAACCAAAATGGCATCACTCGCTACAGTTACCGAATAATTACCCATTACGTCTGTCACCGCACCGTTAGTTGTTCCTTTTTCCATTACGTTAACAGCAGGAAGACCCTCGCCATTAAAATCAGAAACCACCCCGGAAACAGTGATTGTTTGTGCTTGAATCGGTGAATGTGCCATTAATGCCAACATCACGATCGCGAAGCACGTTAACTTTTGATAAAGCTGCTTCATAGATTATGTTTATTTAGGTTATCAGTTAAATACAATTAGTATAATTTAAAAATTTTTAATCAGAATAGTAATTACTACCCTCTTAAATTCGGTTTTTCTATTTCTTTACTTCGGAATTACCAAATCATTAAAATATCAGGTTAAATTGCTTTATGTTTCGAAAACGTTTGCAATTACCACCTTCCATTAAAAAGGGCTATAAAGCCATTAAAAATTGATTTTTTATGTAATTCCTTACTAGCATGTCTATCAAGTATAAATAAATATATTACCTAAAAACAAAGATTATTTTACTTTTTTTAACAATAAGTGAAATGAAATAAGGATATTTTATTGAAAACCAGTAAAAAAAGCATTCGCGAAAGATGAAAGCAATTGAAATACAAACACTTACCGAAAACAAAGTTGTCTTATCAGAAAAAAACAAACCAACAGCAAGTGATTCTGAAGTAATTATTAAAGGTTTGGCAGCTGCTTTAAACCATAGAGATCAATATATCAGAGAAGGTCTTTACCCTGGTATAAAGGATGGCGTTACTCTCGGCTCTGATCTTTGTGGGGTAGTAATTGAATCTCCTTCTGATTCTTCACTTATAAATAAAAGAGTAATTGTTAATCCAAACAGACAATGGGGAGACTCAGAAAAAGCTCAGTCCAAAGATTACCATATCATGGGCCTTCCTACAGATGGTGCTTTAGCCGAATTCACAAAAGTCCCTATTGATAAAATATTTGAAGCTCCACAGTTTCTATCAGACGAAGAATGTGCTGCACTACCCCTTGCAGGGATGACTGCTTATCGAGCTTTATTTTACCATGGTCAGGCCGAAAAAGGCCAAAAAGTATTAGTAACAGGTATTGGTGGTGGAGTTGCTCAATTTGCTGCTCAATTTGCCTTAGCTCAGAATTGTGATGTTTTTGTTACTACCAGTAGTGAAGTAAAGGCCTCTAAATTTAAAGAGTTGGGAGTGAAAAATTCTTATAACTATAAGGATGAAAACTGGTATAAAGCTTTAATAAGTGATACTAATGGAGGAGTTGACTTAGTAATTGATAGCGCCGGGGGTGATCTTATGAACACCTATATAAAATGCACCAAACCAGGAGGTAAAATTGTCTTTTATGGCGCCAGTGCTGGTAAAACCAATAAATTTGACCTCCATTCTACATTTTGGAAACAAATAACAATACAAGGGTCAACCATGGGAAGTGATGAGGAATTTACAAAAATGATTGATTTTGTAAACAAACATAAAATTCATCCTATAATCGACAATGATCAATTCACTTTAGATACAGCAATTGATGCTTTTGATAAAATGAAGTCAGGCAAGCAATTCGGCAAATTAGTGATTAAATTAACTTGAATTTTGTTGTGAACTCATTTCAATCTTCATCTTGATAAAATTTATAACAAAATTTAAGTTACCCTGTTTAAAATTTCAATTTCCAGTCAGGGTATAGGGAAAATCTATTCCTGTTCAAACTGCCAGTTGGTATATGCATTTTGAAGTTCAGCCAAAGCTTTAAAATCGCCTTGTTGCTGAGCCAATTTAATACCATCTTCAAATATTTTAGCTGTTTGCTCAGGATCAGTTTCCATAAAATAATGTGCTGCATGATAATATGTCGGAAGATAATTCGGAAAATTTGTTAAAAGTATAACAAAATATTCTTTGGAAGAGGCTGAATTTTCTCCTAAATACTCAAGCGCTAATGCGTAGTAGTTAAAAGGATCGGAAGAATCTTCTTTAATATAGGATTTTAGTAACTCTATGCGTTTTTTATTCATCGTTTTAGGTTTTAAAATAACGTTTGAATGAGTATATTCGTGCAAAAATAGTATGTATTCATAACAAATTTTATTCTGTATAAATATGAAAATACTGGTTTGTATAACACACGTACCCGATACTACATCAAAAATCAGTTTTACTGATAACAATACCAAATTTGATTCTACGGGTGTGCAATATATCATCGGCCCTTATGATGATTATGCACTGGCTCGCGCAGTTGAGTTAAAAGAATCTTTAGGTGCTACAGTTACAGTTCTTAATGTTGGAACTGCTGAAACTGAGCCTACAATCAGAAAAGCATTAGCAATTGGTGCTGATGATGCTATCAGAGTTAATGCATTTCCTGAAAATGGTCATTTTGTAGCTGAACAAATTGCACACATTGCAAAAGAAAACAATTACGATCTAATCCTTATGGGTAGAGAGTCTATTGATTACAATGGTGGTGCTGTTCACGGAATGGTTGCTGAAATGCTTGGATTACCATCTCTTTCACCTGTAATGACTCTTGATATTGAAGGCAATACTGCTAAGATGACTAGAGAAATCGAAGGTGGAAAAGAATATGTTGAAGTTGACCTTCCTTTTGTTGCAGGATGCCAGGAGCCTATTGCAGAGTGGAAAATCCCTAACATGAGAGGGATCATGACTGCAAGATCTAAGCCATTAAATGTTGTTGAAGCTGTTGATACAACAGAGAAAACATCACTTAAAAACTATGAGCTTCCTCCTGCTAAAGGTGAGTGCAAAATGGTAGATCCTGATAACGTACAGGAATTAGTAGATCTATTGAAAAATGAAGCTAAGGTTCTTTAATCAATCAAAAAGAAATTAATTATGTCATCTATATTAGTATTTGCGGAAAGTACAGACGGAAAATTCAAAAAAACTTCTCGTGAAGCAGTTAGTTATGCTGCAGCAATGGGGGGTGATGTGACTGCAATCGCTTTTGGCAACATTGATCAGGCTGAACTTGAGTCTTTAGGAAACAATGGCGCTTCTAAAGTTTTGCATGCATCTGACGATAAACTTAGTCAGGGTGTTATTCAGGCTTATGCTTCTGCTATTGCACAAGCTGTTGAGCAAACAGGTGCTGAGACTGTTATCATGTCTAAATCATCACTTGTTGATGCTGTTTCAGCAAGATTAGCTACAAAATTAGGAGCTGCATTAGTAGGTAATGTTGTTAGTCTTCCTGATACATCAAATGGTTTTGTTGTTAAAAGAAGTATCTACACTAACAAGGCATTTGTTAATGTAGAAATGAACGATGGTAAGAAAATTATTGCCATTAAAAAGAATGCAGTAGCAATTAAAGAAGATGGCGGAGCGGCTACTGTTGAAGCTTTTTCTCCTTCATTATCTGATGCTGACTTTGCAGTAAAAATCACTAAAACTGAAAAAGCTGAAGGCGATGTTCTTCTACCGGAAGCTGACATCGTTGTTTCTGGTGGCCGTGGTCTTAAAGGACCTGAAAACTGGGGAATGGTTGAGGAGTTAGCTAAAGAACTTGGTGCTGCTACAGGTTGTAGTAAACCAGTTTCTGATATGGACTGGAGACCTCACCACGAACATGTGGGTCAAACAGGTGTAAAAGTCGCACCTTCCTTGTATATTGCAATCGGAATCAGTGGAGCAATACAGCACCTTGCCGGTGTAAATGCATCTAAAGTACTGGTTGCCATTAACAAAGACCCGGAAGCACCATTCTTCAAAGCTGCTGATTATGGTATCGTGGGTGATGCTTTCGAAGTTGTGCCAAAATTGATCGAAGCAGTTAAAGCTTCTAAAGATTAATTAATTTTTATATATCTGTGGATAATAGAATACGACTGGAAATACTTGGACTATCATCAAGCCAATCTCAAAGCGGCTCATTCGCATTGGTTTTAGGCGAAGTTGGCGGAAACCGACGACTTCCCATCATCATTGGTATGCCTGAAGCACAAGCAATTGCTATCGAGATTGAGAAGATTACTCCAAACAGGCCCATGACTCATGACCTGTTCAAGTCGTTTGCCCATAGCTTTGACTTCACTGTTGAATCAATTGTTATCAGCGAGTTGAAAGAGGGCGTTTTCT
Organism: Marinigracilibium pacificum; assembly: GCF_012926615.1. Taxonomy (GTDB): domain Bacteria; phylum Bacteroidota; class Bacteroidia; order Cytophagales; family Cyclobacteriaceae; genus Mangrovivirga; species Mangrovivirga pacifica. The sequence goes on from NZ_JABBNU010000003.1 coordinate 435,004, forward strand.
ATGCAAAAATTGTTTGCCGAAACGAAACAAAATCGGTCGAAATCGATGCCAGACCTTCTGACGCAATTGCAATCGGTCTTCGCTTTGATGTACCGATATTTACTTTCGAGCAAATAATGGAAGAGGCAGGAATCGAACTTACCGAAGAAGCTGATGAAGAAATGTCAGAGGCTAAAAAGGAAAAGAAGGTTTCTTCCACTGAAAAAAAACCATTCACAGATCGTCTCAAGGATTTTTCTATTGACAAACTCAAAGAAATGCTCGACAAGGCACTGGCTGATGAAAGTTATGAGGAAGCAGCCAAAATCAGAGACGAAATTAATCGTAGAAATTGATATAATATCAAGATTATCATAACCTTTTGTAAAAAGCCTTTCCATCTTTGGATAGGCTTTTTTATTTTTGACGATATTTTTAATTTTTATGGATATTCTTAGAGCCTTATTTGGCATTTTGTTCCTTATTGGACTTGGTTATTTGTTTTCAAACAACAAAAAAGCGATCGACTGGAAGATCGTTGGTATTGGTATTGCATTACAAATCATTTTTGGTTTGTTGATTGCTGAAGTTGAAATAGTAACCAAGCTATTCAGAGGAGTATCCTATGCATTTGTAAAATTCCTTGACTTTGCCGGAGAAGGCGCTTTTTTTCTGTTTGGTGGATTAGCCCGAAACAGCTTTGAAGATTCCTCAGCTGGCCATCAACTAGGATTTATCTTTGCTTTCCAGGTTTTACCTACAATTATTTTCTTTTCAGCTGTATCTAGTGGTCTTTACTATCTGGGTGTTCTTCAAAAGATCGTTTATGGCATAGCCTGGGTTATGTCTAAAACTATGCGTCTTTCTGGTGCAGAATCTCTATCAGCAGCAGGCAACATTTTCCTTGGTCAGACAGAAGCTCCTTTGCTTGTTCGTCCTTTCATTAAAAACATGACGCAATCTGAATTGATGTGTTTAATGACAGGTGGTATGGCAACCATTGCAGGAGCCGTTCTTGCAGCATATGTTAAGTTGTTAGGTGGTGATAGTATCGAAGCACAAACGCAATATGCATCATACCTGCTTTCAGCTTCATTTATGAATGCGCCGGCAGCAATTGTTATGTCTAAAATATTTGTTCCGGAATCGAATCCCGAAGCTATTGACACTGAACTTAAAGTTAATAAAGAGAACATTGGCGTTAACCTTATTGATGCTTTATCACAAGGAACAAGTGTTGGACTAAAGCTGGCAGCAAATGTTGGAGCTATGCTTTTAGCTTTCATTGCTATCATTTATGCCCTAAATGGCTTACTAGTAGGCTTTATAGGTGATTACACTGGGCTTAATCAATATGTAATTGAATCAACAAATGGAAGCTTTGATGGCTTCTCTCTTCAATATATCCTCGGACAAATATTCAGGGTCTTTGCATGGGTTATTGGTGTTCCATGGCAAGACACTCTACAGGTTGGTAGTTTATTAGGACAAAAAACCGTAATCAATGAGTTCATAGCCTATGATAACCTGGCAAAAGGGCTAAAAGGAGATAATCCACTTACTGGCAAGTCGTTAATCATTGCTACTTATGTTCTATGTGGATTCTCTAACTTCAGCTCTATTGCAATTCAAGTTGGTGGAATCGGTTCATTGGCTCCAAATCAGCAAGGAAATCTTTCAAAATTAGGTTTTAAGGCATTATTTGCAGCAACAATAGCATGTATGCTTACTGCTACAATTGCCGGTGCATTGATCAAAGCTTAAACAGGTTGACATTATTCATTGGTTGGTTTAATTTGGGAAACAATTAAACCTAAATAGATATGTCTGATAATCTTAACCGATTTTGGTATTTACTTTTTTTAGTGTTGTTTTTTTCTTGTTCACAGGAAACTTCTACAGTTGAAGAGGAAGTTACAATAGAAGAAAGCTATAAAATAGATAGCAGCTTTTATTCGACAGAATTATTTGAAGATGTTCAACTGGCAGCAGTTTTCCCGGACTCGAAAACTTTCACTGATGCCATTCCGCTAAGATCCATTCCAGCAATACTTGATTTATACAATGAAAATAAGGAATCAGAAAATTTTGAACTTCGATCTTTCGTAGAACAAAATTTCAAATCTCCTGATAAACCAGCTTCAGGATTTGTATCTGACACTTCCCTTTCCGTTAATGAGCATATAAGCCGGCTTTGGCCTGTACTCACTCGTGAAGCTGCCAGACAACCGGAAGCAGGTTCATTGATACCCCTACCCTATGATTATGTAGTTCCTGGCGGAAGATTCGGTGAGATTTATTATTGGGACTCCTATTTCACAATGCTGGGACTAGTTGCTGACAATGAAGAAGCAACTGTCAGAAACATGGTTAATAATTTTAGCTATCTTATCGACACACTTGGGTTTATACCTAATGGTAACCGTACCTATTTCTTAGGAAGAAGTCAGCCGCCTTTTTATTCACTAATGGTCAAACTACTTCATGATGCATATGGAGATAGCATTTCACATTACTTACCTCAACTGATCAAAGAATATAACTACTGGCAAAAGGGATCTTCAAACCTGGTTAACATTGGAGATTCTGAACGTTCACCGGTTAAGGTAGCTGAAAACTTAATATTGAACCGCTATTTTGATACTAAAACGGGTCCAAGGCCTGAATCATATAAAGAGGACGTTTACCTGATGAAGCAAAGTAATCGCGATGCTGAAGAGTTGTATGCTGATATAAGAGCTGCATGTGCATCTGGTTGGGATTTTAGTAGCCGATGGTGTGCCGATGGTAAAACCCTTCAAACTATCGAGACTACCAAAATTGTACCTGTAGACCTTAATGCATTATTATTTCATCTGGAATTAATGATCTCAAGAGGATTTGATGAATTGGGTAATGCAGAAAAAGCAGAAGAATATGCAGAGAAAGCAGAAATAAGAAAAGATGCAATCAGGAAATACTTCTGGGATGAAGAAAACCAGGTGTTTTCAGATTATCATATAGAAAAAGGGGCCGTTACAGGTAGAAAAACCCTAGCAATGGCTTTTCCTTTGTTCTTTGAATTAGCTACCCCTGATCAGGCATCCAAAGTAAAAGATGTACTTATGAAAGAATTCTTGAAAGAAGGTGGTTTTTCTACTACCCTAGTTAAATCAGGAGAACAATGGGATGCTCCAAATGGCTGGGCACCACTACAATGGATTACTATTCACGGATTAAAAAATTATGGTTTCCAAGCTGAAGCTAATGAAGCTAAAACTCGCTGGATTACCAGAAACCAAAAGGTCTTTAAGTCAACTGGAAAAATGGTTGAAAAATATGTTGTTACTGGCGATGTAGAAGAAGCCGGTGGTGGCGAGTATCCTTTACAAGATGGCTTTGGCTGGTCAAATGGAGTGTATAAGGCTTTGAGTAGTCAGGAAGAGTAGTGTTTAAATGTTTTGGAGGTGTTACATGTAACATCCTTTTACACCAAATTAAATTTCATTGTAGGGGCGTTGCATGCAACGCCCCTACAATGAAATTTAATTCTACCAACAATTTATATCTTCAAATCACTGTAACAAGTATCTAAACCGTACATTCCATTAACAACTACTCTTTTACGGATGAGATGTCATTGATTGTTGATTGCAATGCTATAATTAAAATCTGCGTTACAAACTCAGTTCTCAAACAACCTCGTTATGCTTCGCTAAACAAGATAGATAATTACCACTAAGCTCTTCCGGATTTGCAATCCGGAAGCCCAATCTATGGATTTATAATCCATTAATAATTAACTACATGCATATCAAAAACACCACTCTACCCGTCATATTGAACGATTAGCCTCCAATTAACTATGACCCCATTCATATTAATAAAACCACTATTGAAATATTGTTACAACCTAACAGTAAGTGAAATATCTGTCTGTTCAGGGCAGACATGCCTAACCCTAATTAACAAAAACAGCCTCCGGAAATAATCTGGAGGCTTCAATATTATTATAATTTATCTCTCGACACGTGTTATGTTAAAAAGAAACTAGTACCATTTGGCTATTTATTTATCATGGAAATCCATTAATCCTACGAATCCTGCACTTACTGACGATACTAATGTATGTCAGCACAGGAACGATACTCTCGAATCAATGACGAAGCTTTGCTTTTCAGGATAGGTGTCAACATTTTCAATTTTCAGACAGATTTGTCGAACGCGTTTTGCTGAAAAAGCAACGTGCCCGAGTGGAGTTCAGATATACCGAACACGTATTACTTCGTTACGCGCCCGAGTGAGGGTGGAACTAATTAAATACTTTTCGCTAATTAGTAACTAACCATTATATTGTAACATTAATTAATTAGCTAAATCAATTAAAAATAAAATTTGGTAAAATGTTATTAGAATAAATATTAAATAATTCTTAGTAAAGTAGAATGCTTTAAATAAAATTTCTGTTTCATCCAAAAATCTTATTTTTAGTAAAAAAAAATTAAAAACACCCAAAACATAATAAAACACAATAATAATCAAGCTAAACAACATTAAAGATTTAAAATCCTCTAAATCAACTACTCCCGTTCTCAAACCAAAAAACCATATTAAGAAAAATAACACCAAGCAGATAATAGCTGAAATTAACAACTCCTCTTTCTTTTTATTTTTTTTATTAATCATTAAATATATGCAACAGTTCAACCCAATAAAAAATAGCGCAGTTACAATAATCATATTCTATTTATTATATTTTTTTTCACATTTTGAAATAAAAATCTCAGCCTTTTTTACCAAATAATCCATTACCACAATGATAAAACGCTGAAATTTCACCTTCTTTCTTAATTTCATCTACCATAACTGCTAATTTACCTCCCCCATTAATACTACCGATAGACCCACAGAAGGTAAACCCAACTTTATACCCTCCAATTGAAAAAGAATAAACAGTTTTAAAGTATACTATTTAGGATTATAAGTTTCTTGAGAAACAACCAAATCTGATGAATTTAACAACTCTCTATTTGTATCCGTATCTAATGAAATACTGAGTAATTTAAAATCCGATTCTGGCTTATAAAATATGAAGGTATACCTAACTGGGGCAATTTCATACTTTGCTAAATAACTACAAAGGTATAATGAATTTCCTGCCTTACGAGATAAAATAAATTCATAATCAACATAATTCCCATAGTTGTTTTTCACTAATGTTACTTTTTTTTATCAAATTATCAACAGATTCATTGTCTGGTTTAACTTGAATTCGATTTAGTGATTTCTTAACAGCTTCAATTTGGTTCTTTTCATAATCCTGAAAGAAACTACTAATATTACTTTCAATTTGCTCTGGAACTATATTTTTTGGTTTACTAGATTCCGAGCAACCAAATAATAATAACATCAAACTCAGTAATCTAAAAAATTTCGAATTAATCATTTTATTACCATCTAATTTATCATACAAGCTTTTATAACTACTCTTATTCTTTAGATTATTCCTCTAAACAACTTCAATGGAAGTCATAAGCTTTATCTAATCACTAAACTATTGTTATTCAAGATATAAAATTCATAAACCTTGAAAACTGATTTAACGACAATTGCTTGTCCTGACAAATATCGAAAAGTAATGCAATAAAAAGCAAATAACATTTTCGATTTAAACATTATATCACTCTTAATAATACAGTCTTTGTAAAATTTAAGTCATTCTATTATGTTTACGTCTTCTATCAACTAAACATTTTTTTATGAGAGCCATATTTGACATCATAGTTATATCAATTTTTATTCCAATTCTAAGTTTTTCTCAATATAAAGAGGGGAATGGGTATCTAATTTTAAAAGATAAGTCTCAAAAACAAGGTATCATTCAATTCAAAAACTGGGATTCAGCACCGGATTCTATTACTATTATTAGTAATGAATTAAAAGAAAAAATATCTACATCTGATCTAATTGAATTTGGAGTTGACAACGAATTTAAATTCATTAAAAAAAATGTAGAAATAGATATAAAAAGAAGGTATTTAGGTAAAATAACAAACCAAAGAATACCTGAACTAAGAGAAGAATCATTATTCCTAAAGGTCCTAATAGAAGGTAAAGCTTCCTTATATAAATTTTCGGAAAATGATCTGGATTGGTACTTTTATTCTATAGACAGTTCCAAAATCGAGCAACTTATTTATAGAAAATACGAGGTAAATTCTGAAGTTAGAGAACTAAAAATGTTCCAACAACAATTGAACAATTCTTTTAGTGCTAACTCAACATTTGAATATGATTATCATTCTTTGAAATATAAGGAATACATGCTTTTGAACCTATTTCTTGATTACAACAATACTAACAATGATCTCGATTTAAATCTTTCAAAACGGACTAAAAAATGGCATTTAAACCTTGTTTTAAGGCCTGGTTTAAGATCATCCAAGCTTAATGAATTTAAAATATCAAATGACCAAAGTAATTCTATAAGAATTGGCTTGAATACAAAAATTATTCTGCCAATGAGAAGTGAAAGATGGGCAATTAATCTGGAACCAGTATATCATAATTTAGAATACAAGGATTTAGGTTTTAAATATGAGACTTTAGAGTTTAATACCTCATTTTCATATTCAATTATTAAGAAAAAGGATATTCAACTTTATCTAAGTGCAGGATTAGGAACTGATTATATAATTGATCAATATTTTGAAGGATTTAATTTTACTGGAGCTACTTACTTAATTGGAGGAGTTGGTTCAACTTATAAAAATTTCGGAATAGAGTTAAGAGCATCCTCTAGAAAAAACATTCTATCTGAATACATTAACTATAACACTAATATTACCGCTTATGAAGTAATATTAGGATATACCTTTTTTAAAAATTAAGTCTTTTGATTTTCTTTATTTCGGTAAATAATTCATGTTTCTCAATCACAAAATAGTATTCAATGTGGATTGATCGAACCACATTATTATGAATTGTAGGGGCGTGGCATGCAACGCCCCTACAATGAGATTAATACCACAATTACTCCTTCACCAATATCATCATACTGATTTCAGGCACCTCTATTTTACCAGAAGCTGTAATGATACCAGATTCATTAGTTTCATCTTTATTTACAATCACCTTCCAGTCTCCTTCCGGAAGTTCTATTTCCAGACTCTCTCTTCTGGCGTTGTAAACAACTATGACTTTTTCCCAAGTTTCATTTTCCAATCCTGTGGCATCAATTTCATAAGAGACTACACCATCAGCATTCTCCAGAAATTTAATCCTGTCATTTATTTCTTTCTCTCTTCTTAATCTAAATGCCGAGTGACTATTATGAATTTTCAATAGTCCTGATATATAGTTTTTCAGTCCATCATACTCTACCTGACGATCCCAGTTTATTTGATTGATCGAATCGGGAGACTGATATGAGTTTTCAACACCATCCTTAGTTCTAGCCATTTCTGTTCCAGCATGAAGAAAAGTAACTCCTTGCGATGTGATTACAATTCCCAATGAAAGCTTATGCATTGCAATTATTTGCTCTTCCGTATCCTCATCACCATTAGATAATTTCAATCGATCATATAGGGTGTTATTATCGTGACAAGAAACATAATTCATGGTTTGTTCAGGTGAATCTGACCATGGTTCCTTGCTGTAATTAACATCCTTATAATTAATATCATCATGCATAGTCGATGCCACAACACCAAACTGAATGCTAGCTTCTTTACCTTCTGCTCCTGAAACAAATCCTTTTTCTTCTGCAACGAAAACTGAACCTTTCAATCCATCGCGGATATCATCTGAAAAAGCAGCTATTCCATCAAGTTGGGTAGTATTTGCTTTCAGTGCAAGTACACTATCAGGAAGCGGCGAAGAACCTGCCTTCCACCCTTCTCCATATAGTAATATATCTGGTTTTATCTTTCTCAATTCAGCACTGATCTGATTCATGGTTTCAATATCATGAATACCCATCAAGTCAAATCTGAATCCATCGATATGATATTCCTCAACCCAGTATTTTAATGATTCGATCATAAATTTTCTCATCATAGGTTTTTCGGATGCGGTTTCATTTCCACATGCTGCTGCATCTGAAAGTGATCCATCTTCATTGTATCGATAGTAATACCCAGGAACTGTTTCATTAAATGACATACCATCTACACTATGAGTATGGTTGTATACCACATCCATGATTACCCCTAAACCAGCACTATGAATAGCTTGAATCATTTGCTTAGCTTCCTTGATTCTGGTAACACCATCCGATGGGTTAGTGCTATAGCTTCCTTCCGGAACATTATAATTCAATGGGTCATATCCCCAATTATAGTTTGGCTTTTCAAGCGTTTCATCGATCGATGCAAAATCGAAGAATGGTAAAATGTGCAAATGTGTCACACCAAGATCCTTGATATAGTTTAAACCACTTGGAGCTCCATTTGTAGTTTTAGTATTTTCTTCCGTAAAGGCAATAAACTTACCCTTATTCTTCATTCCACTTTCTGGGTGTTTAGAGAAATCACGAACATGAATTTCATAAATCACTGCATCAACTGGACTCTCAAGTTTGGGTCCTTTATCCTGATTCCAGCCTTCCGGATCAGAATCATTCAAATCTACAACCTGAGCTCGTTTACCATTAGCCCCAACAGCTTTTGCATAAGGTCCTGGTACTTCCTGGTATTTCTTATCTTCAACAGTAACTTGAAAAGTATAAAACTTTCCTTTTGCATCTCCTTCAAATTCAAATTCCCAGACTCCATTTTCAATTGGAGTCATAGGATAACGCGCTGTTTCCTCTCCTTCCAAATCATTATCATAAAAAATCAAATCCACCATATCAGCAGAAGGTGCCCAAAGTTTGAATATACTTTTCTCAGAGCTGTATGTTAGTCCAAGGTCATTTCCGGTATAGACAGGATATTCTTCACCCACCAATACCTCTTTGGTTTGATTTGTACATGAAATCATAAAAAAGAAAACAACGAGAAGTAAGTAATAGTTTATTCTCATAATCATTATTTAGGTTATAATAAAAAAAGCCAGAGTAAAATAACTCTGGCTTCTCTAACATACAATATTTATTCTTAAAATGGTGAATCATCTTCTGTTGGATCAAGTCCACCCGAGGAATTCCCTTCACCCGGACCATAACCAAACCCTCCACCCGGAGGTGGTAATTCATCATCAAAATCACTATTAATTTTTGAACCGAAGATAGCTCCTCCTCCATCAGCAGTCCCGCCTCCGGAACTTTCAAATGATCCAAAACCGCCACTTCCGGCAGTATTTTGGAATCCACTATCATCAAGGTCTGTAAAGCGGGTGTATTTACCGATAAATTTAAGCCTTACAGTATCCAGTGAACCATTTCTGTGCTTAGCAATGATCACTTCACCCATATTTGTAGTTGGCATACCGTCTTCATCTTCAGTAATACCATAATATTCAGGTCTGTACAAGAACATTACCATATCCGCATCCTGCTCGATCGATCCTGATTCCCTAAGGTCAGAAAGTTGTGGTCGTTTATCACCACCACGAGTTTCCACGGCACGACTCAACTGCGACAGTGCAATTACAGGTACATCAAGTTCCTTCGCAAGGTTCTTCAATGATCGTGAAATGGTTGCAATTTCCTGTTCACGGTTACCCTTGCTTGACGAATCACCCTGCATCAGCTGAAGGTAGTCAATAATTACAAGCTGAATATCGTGTTGTGATTTCAGACGTCGACATTTCGCTCTAAGTTCAAGTACCGATAATGCAGGAGTATCATCAATAAATATCGGGGATTCAGTTAACCTGGATGTTTTATGAACAAGCTGTTCCCATTCATATTCTTCCAGATTACCTTTCTTAAGTTTCTCTGATTCTAATTCAGCTTCAGCAGAAATCATCCTGTTTACCAGCTGTACTGCAGACATCTCCAAAGAGAAAATTGCCACTCCCTTTCCGAAGTCAACGGCGGCATTTCTCATGGCAGAAACTACGAATGCAGTTTTACCCATACCAGGACGAGCTGCAATAATCACAAGGTCTGACTTTTGCCATCCCGAAGTCATTCTGTCAAGAGCAGAAAAACCAGTGGGAACACCCGTAAGCCCTTCTTTCTGATCACGCTTAGCCTCGAGCTCAGTCAAAGCATTTTTCATGATCGACTTCATATCGGCATAGGACTTACGGATACTCTTCTCACTGATCTCGAAGAGATGTCCCTGAGTTTTATCTAATAACTCAAATACGTCAGTTGTATCTTCAAAAGCCATTTCCTGAATTTCTGAGGAAACGGAAATCAATTCTCTTTTAATCGCCTGCTCAACAATAATACGAGCGTGAGCTTCGATGTTTGCAGCCGAGTTTACTCTGGAAGTAAGTTCAGCAATGTAATATGCACCTCCGACAAATTCCAGAGTACCATTTTTTCGGAGCTGGTTTACCACCGTCTCCATATCGATTGGCTCTGACTCGTTAAACAGAGTTACAATCGACTTATAAATTTCTTTATGATTTTCCTTATAAAATGATTCAGGGTGGAGTACATCAATCACCGCAGTTAATGCATCTTTTTCAAGCATTAACGCACCCAAAACAATCTGCTCAAGTTCCACAGCCTTTGGCGGTACCTTCCCAAGTCCTTTCAAACTCTCGGGAATTGCAGGCCTTCGTTGTTTACGATTGCCCTTACCAGCCAGAACATTTTCATTATCCATAAAGCAAAACTACACTTTAATTTTAGCCATTAATCATTTCCAGTTCTGTTTTTATCCTCATAATATCCACATAGTTATCCACATTCCTGATAATCAGTCCAAAACCAGAAAAAAAATAAGTATATTCAATAATTAATAGAGTTCTTCCGAAGAATGAATTCCATTTTAAAAACGAACTTTTACAAAATATGATATCTTTGTAAATAGAAAAGCAGGAAAAATATACCTACACAAACGATTAACTGAGACTTACACTGCCAATGGAAAACATAAAAAAAGTACACTTTATCGCCATAGGCGGCAGCATTATGCATAACCTGGCTGTCAATCTGGCTGAAGACGGATATCAGGTAACTGGTTCTGATGACACTTTTTTCGAACCATCAAGATCTACCTTACAATCCAAAGGATTATTGCCTGAAAAAGAAGGGTGGAATCCTGAAAAAATCACAAATGATCTTAGCGCTGTAATCCTAGGTATGCACGCTAAAAAAGATAACCCTGAACTTTTAAGAGCTCAGGAACTAAACATCCCTATTTATTCTTTCCCGGAGTATATCTATGAAAGAAGCAAAAACAAACAACGCATCGTAATTGCCGGAAGTCATGGTAAAACAACCATAACCTCAATGATTATGCATGTTCTTAATAAACTGGGAAAACCATTTGATTATCTGGTTGGTGCTAAAGTTGAAGGTTTTGAAACAATGGTCAAGCTTTCTAATGCTCCGATTATCATCATTGAAGGAGATGAATATTCTACATCAGCACTAGATAAAACTCCGAAATTCCTTCATTACAATCATCACATAGCATTGATTTCAGGAATTGACTGGGACCATGTCAATATCTATCCTGACAGAGATCAATATGTCGTTCAATTTGATAAATTAGCTGATCATACTCCAAAAGCGGGGTCTCTGGTTTTTAACGAAGACGACAATCTTGTTAGTGTTATTGGTAATAAAGAACGCGAAGATGTTGTTAGAGAACCATACTCATTGCCTGATCACTTTGTGAAAGATGGTAAAACCTATTTAAAAACTGAGTTCGGAGATATTCAATTGAATGTATTTGGGGAGCATAACCTATTAAACATAGAGGGTGCCCGAAAAGTTCTTTCCAGAATTTCTGTTCAAGACAAGGAGTTTTATGATGCTATAGGATCATTTAAGGGTGCTTCAAAAAGGATGGAATTAGTAGGATACAGTCCAAATGGGGCGGTTTATAAAGATTATGCACATGCACCTTCCAAGATTGCAGCTACTACAATAGCATTAAAAAACCAATATCCTGATAGAAAACTAATTGCTTGTATGGAGCTACATACTTATAGCAGTTTGACCAAGGACTTCTTATCAGAATATGAAGGAAAGTTATCTCCTGCAGATGAAAAAATAGTCTTTTTCAATCCAAAAGCTATTGAAATTAAAGGACTTGATGACTTAAATCCCGAAGATGTCAAATCTGCATTTGGAGATAATGATATTAAAGTATTTAACAACAGTGAAGAATTAAGAAAATACCTTGAAGGACTTGATTTATCAAATGCTAATTTATTAATGATGAGTTCTGGGAATTTTGATGGAATCAATATTGACAACCTGTCTGAAAAACTTTTATAAAACATGTATTTGAACCTAAAGAGTCCACTAGCATTTTTTGACCTTGAAACTACCGGAACAAATATCAGCCATGATCGAATTGTTGAAATTTCGATTGTAAAGGCTATGCCTGATGGTAAAAGGGATATTAAAACATTAAAGATTAATCCTGAAATGCCAATTCCGGAAGAAGTTTCTTTAATTCATGGCATAAGAGATGAAGATGTAAAAGATGCGCCAACTTTCAAGCAAGTAGCTAAAGAGCTGGCTAAATTTCTTGAAGGAGCAGATCTTGCAGGCTATAACATCGTTAAATTTGATATTCCTGTACTTGTTGAGGAATTCTTAAGAGCCGATATCGACTTTGATTTAAGCAATAGAAAATTAATTGATGCACAAAAGATCTTTTTCATGATGGAAAAAAGGACTCTTTCTGCAGCCTATCAATTTTATTGCAACAAAAATCTCGAAGGTGCACATAGCGCAGAGGCAGATACTTTGGCGACATTTGAAGTCTTAAATGCTCAACTTGAAAAATATGAAGGTCAAAATGTAGAGGATGCTTTGGGCAAGCAAGTCGGTGTTATTGAAAATGACATGGACAAATTACATGCTCTTACCAATAAAAAGATGGTAGATCTTGCCGGTAGGATGATCTTCAATAATAAAGGTGAAGAAATTTTCAACTTTGGCAAACACAAGGGTAAGTTAGTTTCTGAAGTACTAAGCAGAGAGCCTGGATACTACGATTGGATGATGCGTGGAGACTTTCCTCTGGATACCAAAAGAAGGCTTACACAGATCAAACTCCGCAACTTTAATATGAAATAATTAGCTTTTACAATATTTTCAACAGCCCTTTCAACTAATTATGGATTTTAAAAATTCATCTTTAATTAGTGAAAAGGGCTGTTTTTTTATGGGAGAACTCAATAATTATTAGTAGTATAAAAGATAGAAATCATATACTACTATGTCAAAAGTAATAATTGTCTCCAACAGGCTTCCGCTACGGGTCGAAAAGAAAACCGAAGGAATGAAATTCAAACCTAGTGAAGGTGGTCTGGCTACGGGACTAGGTTCTATATATAAAGAAGGTGATAATGTTTGGGTTGGATGGCCAGGTGCTTTTTTTTCAGATTCTACAGAAGAATCAAATGTAACTCTAAGATTAAAGCAAGAAAATATGTTACCTGTTTTTCTCACTCAGGAGGAAATTCGGGACTATTATGAAGGCTTCAGCAATGAAACTTTATGGCCAACATACCATTATTTCTCTCAATACGCAGTTTATGAACCAGATTTCTGGGAAGCATACAAACGTGTAAATCAGAAGTTTGCAGATGCAGTTGCCTCAATAGCTAAAAAAGATGACATTGTCTGGGTTCATGATTACCAGTTATTATTGGTACCGCAGATGATCCGTGAGAAATTCCCGGATATAACTATTGGATTCTTTCAGCATATTCCTTTTCCGTCTTTTGAGGTATTCAGGTTACTACCTTGGCGTCGTGAGCTGATTCAGGGTATGTTTGGAGCTGACCTGATCGGTTTTCATACCTATGATGATATGCGCCACTTTTTAAGTGCAGTGAGCCGGGTTGTCGCAAAAAGTAATTCAAGCGGTATTATTGAAGTCGGAAACAGATCTGTTCTTGTAGATAGCTTTCCTATGGGAATTGATTATGACAAATACTCAGGACTGGCAAATTCGGAAGAAACTGCAGAAAGAGAAAAAAGATATCGGGAGTCTCTCGGGGATGTCCGCCTGATACTTTCAATGGATAGACTCGATTATAGTAAAGGTATTCCACAAAGACTGGAAGCTTTTGAAGCCTTTCTGACAAGCTACCCTGAATACAGAGAAAAGATCTCATTGCTTTTACAGGTTGTACCTTCTCGTGATTCGGTAGATAAATACAGAAAGCTAAAAGAAGAAATCGAACTGCTGGTTGGTAGAATCAATGGAAAATTCAGTCGCATAAAATGGACACCAATCCACTATTTTTATCGATCACTGCCAATTCATGCTATTTCCGCCTTTTATACCATGAGTGATGTTGCACTTGTCACGCCTATGCGAGATGGGATGAACCTTGTATGTAAAGAATACATTGCAAGCAAAGCCCATGAAGAAAAAGGTGTTTTGATATTGAGTGAAATGGCTGGTGCTGCTAAAGAATTGAGTGATGCTATTCTGGTTAATCCAAACAACCAAAAGCAGATGGTTGAAGCTCTATACCGGGCACTAACCATGCCTATTGAAGATCAGAAAAAGCATCTCGATATTATGGATAACTCCATTAAAAAATACAATATCCATCATTGGGTAAAGTTATTCATGGACCGTCTTACATTTATTAAAGAAGAACAAAAGCAACAGGCTACAAAAATGGTTGATTTGAGCGCTATTGGAATTATAAAAGATGAATACAGACAAACTGATTCAAGAATGTTATTTCTTGACTACGATGGAACTCTTGTTGGATTCAATAACGATCCAAAGAAGGTTGCTCCGGATGAGGAGTTATTATCTCTTCTTGAAGATCTGAGTAAAGATGAAAAGAACAGAGTAGTTGTCATATCTGGTAGAGATAAATCTACACTTGATGAATGGCTGGGACATCTTGACATTGACCTGATATGTGAACATGGTGTCTGGCTTAGAGAAAAAGGCAAGAACTGGACAAACATTACCAAAATTGATGCTTCATGGAAAAACCAGATTAAGCCTGTCCTGGAAAGGTATGTTGACAGAACACCAGGTTCATTTGTTGAAGAAAAAGATTTTTCACTTGCCTGGCATTACCGCAAGGTAGAAACAGGTCTTGGTGAAATGAGGGCTCGTGAACTAACCTCCCACCTTAAGTATCTGGCTTCCCCAATGGACTTAATGGTGTTAGAAGGAGATATGGTTGTAGAAATCAAAAATAGCCGTGTCAACAAAGGGCGAGCTGCTACTGAATGGATAGATAAATTTCCGGCAGAATTTTATCTCGCTGTTGGTGATGATAAAACTGATGAGGACACATTTACTGCTATGCCCGAGCAAGCTTTTACAGTTAAAGTAGGAATCGGCAATTCAAATGCTGATTATGCAGTTGAAGATCACGAACAAGTCAGGGTATTATTAAAAAGTTTACTATAAAACAAAAAAGCGGCCTCTGAGCCGCTTTTTTTTATGTCATTTGATATAATCTTAATCTCGATAAAACAAGATTGATTTAATTAACTTCTTTTTTAATAAATGAAATTATTGAAGGCAGTAACATATCATGTAGCGGCCCTTCCGAATAATAGCTATCAAGATTTTGCTGATATCCTCCTTCAATTTCCTTAAGAACGTGGTTCATATCCCCGATTTCAATATAATCTGCATTAGAACCTTGTTGAGTCAGATTAAAAACTTGTTCAGGTTTTACTTGAAGATCTTTTGTGCCAGACACCAATAAAACAGGAACATTTACCTCTTTAATCACCTCAGCAGGATCATAAGCTAACCATGTTTTTATAAAATATTGAGCCTGAGGGTTAAATATTGACCTAAGCAAAATGTGTGGAGTTCGAATTGAATCACCAGCAATTAATGTATCGAGGTAACTTTTACTCAGTTCAAGTATCCCGGGTCCCTGTGGCTCGAGTTGTTCTATAAGTACTTTATCTATTCGATAGCCCTGACCGCACACACTTACAACACCCTTAATAACAGATTTTTTACGAGCTGCAACAGCCAGTGAAATTAACCCTCCCTGACTATGACCTAATAAAACCTGATCATACTTCGGGTAAATCTGACTCAGGGTATCACTCCATGAATCCAGATCATTTATAAAGTCATCAAAAGTTATCAGTTCATCAATTTTCCCTGATTCAAGTAGTGCAATTGATCTTTTATTGTATCTGAAAGTAGGTATTCCTTCTTCGGCCAGCCCCTCTGCAAGTTTTCGCAAATTAGAAGTTTTCATCATTTGCATATTTCCATCCTGATTAACAGGTCCGGAACCAGGGGTGATAATCACCAGAATACTTTCTTTAACTTTCTTGGGTATCAGGATTGTCCCTGTAAGCTCTAATCCATCACGAGTAATAGAAATTTGTCTCTCTTCCTGACCAAAAATTACTGTTGTGAAAAAACACAACATAAAAATCAATAAGTTTCTTATCATAAAAATGACGGTTTATCCAATTTTCTAGATATCCTGTTAGCAGCATTGATTAACCCCACATGACTATATGCTTGCGGAAAGTTACCCCATTGAGAGCCCGTCTCGGCATCAACATCTTCACTTAGTAAGCCAACATGATTTTCAAAGCTAATCAAAGTTTCGAATATCTTTATTGCCTCATCTAATCTTCCGACACAAGTAAGTGCTTCAACATACCAGAATGCTGTAATAAGAAATGTAGTTTCAGGAGTTCCAAAATCATCAGCGTGTTTGTATCTATAGAATAATCCACTATCAGCACCAAGTTCTTTCTCAAGATTTTGCAAATGGCTTTTTGCTTCATCGCTGCCATGAGGAATATAATTCATCATTAGTAATTGAAGTGTTGAAGCATCAAGATTCGGACTACCAATTGCCTGAGTATAAACTCCTCTTTCTTTATCCCAGCATTGTTCAATCTTGTCTTTTGCCTTTTTAACTAGTGTTTCAGCTTTATTAATTATCTGATCATCTTTGAGGTGTTTCCCAATCTTTAGTGCGGCACTGGCTCCTGCCCATTGAAAAAGATTAGTATAACAATGCTCCTGAGCAAGAGTTCTGAATTCCCATAAACCTGCATCTGGTTCATCAAGGGTTTTATCAATCAGATCAAGCATTTTGATAATCAGTTTATGACTTCCAGCCCGCTCGTCAATGATGAATCTATTGTCAATATAAAGAGGTAGTAAAGATACAAGCACTTGTCCATACACATCATTTTGAATATGCTCATATGCCTGATTACCAACCCTTACAGGCTGATTACCCATATATCCTTCAAGATTCAGGATATGTTCTACCAATGATTTCTCACCACTGATACTATATAGTGGTTGAAAGCGTTTATTTTCCTG
This sequence comes from Marinigracilibium pacificum, assembly GCF_012926615.1. Classification (GTDB taxonomy): domain Bacteria; phylum Bacteroidota; class Bacteroidia; order Cytophagales; family Cyclobacteriaceae; genus Mangrovivirga; species Mangrovivirga pacifica. The sequence goes on from NZ_JABBNU010000003.1 coordinate 452,352, forward strand.
AACTGAAACGTTGGCTATATATTGAAAGTATTTTTCTACTTCTTCAAAGTGACCAATATTATTGAATGCATTCAAAGTATAGAAAGTATCCCTCATCCAACAATACCTGTAATCCCAGTTTCGAGTGCTACCTGGAGCTTCCGGCAATGAAGTTGTACCAGCTGCAATTATTGCTCCTGTATCTTCATATTGGTGAATTTTAAGCGCTAAGGCAGAACGAATAACTACCTTCTGATAGAAATTACCAATACTTGTACTTTTGACCCACCCCCTCCAATACAGGATTGTTTCATTTAAAAACCTTTCAGAAGTCCGTTCGATGGAGGCCTCCAGGGGAGCACCGTATGTCAATACCATATATTTGGCCTCATTAAGAACAAAACCTCTTCCATCTTCGATATATGTCAGAGATATATTAGTAGTCAATCGAAGATTTTGCTCCAGTCCCAAATACTCAATGTGATTGCTTCCTCTATGAGCTTCAGGAACAATTTCGCCATAATTCCCTACAGGATTACATTTTACTTTTATCCGTGGAGTTCCTGAAAGTGGTTCAACCTTCCTTATCATCATAAGCGGTTTATAATACCTGTCATTCTGATAAAATCGAGGAGCGTAATCAGTTACCCTGTAAGTACCATCCGTGGTTTCAATTTCTGTTCTGACCACGTTAGTATTTTCAATGTAGTACTGCTTACTTTTAAAATCGCCATCATCATCAGGAAGAACTGAAAATTCACCACCCTTATTCTTATCCAGCATTCTACCGAAAATGAACGAGCTATCAAACTTCGGCCAGCACATCCAGTCGATATTAGTATTTTTATTAACGTAAGCCAGATAGGCGCAATTTCCAATTATTGCGTAAGGGTAGATATGTTTCTTGTTTTCCATTTATCCTGATTTTGTAGATACCAAATTCCAAGAATAAAACCTTTTGATCAAATCATAAAACGATAGGGACACTAATCACCAACAATATGAAAATATCCGATGATCATTAAAGATTGATCTGATTTAATGTAAAATTTATAAAAGTTAGACTATTCGAAGGGGTTAAAAAATAAAAAGCCCAAAAACTTAAGTTTTTGGGCTTTTAAAATCATTTGTTCTTTTTGTAGTATTCCATGGCTTCTGGCATGGCTGCTTTCAGATCTTCAATTCTTGTTGAGTGACTTGGGTGAGTGCTTATAAATTCCGGTGGTTGTTGTCCTCCCGAAGCATCCGACATTCTTCCCCAGAAGTCAACTGCTTCTTGTGGATTATAACCTGCCATCGACATGAAAATCAAACCAATTTTATCAGCTTCAGACTCATGTTTTCTTGAGAAGCTTAACATTCCCAACTGACCTCCAACACCGAATCCTTGTAAGATCAATTCCTGACCAACAGAAGGATTTTGTCCCATTAAGGCACCAAATGTTCCAATTGCCCCTTGTAATATCATGGCATTACTTATACGTTCTCTACCATGATTTGCAATAGCATGAGCTACCTCATGCCCCATAACCACAGCTACTCCTGTTTCATTTTCACAAATTGGCATTATCCCGGTATAAAAGGCAACCTTTCCACCCGGAAGACACCATGCATTGGCGATATTCTCATCAACAAGGGTAAACTCCCAGTCAAAGCCATTTATTAGTTCAGAGGAATTATTCTCACTTAAATACCTTTCTACGGCAGATTTTATCCTTGCTCCAACATTAGAAACCATTTTTGCCTGACTGGTTCCTTTGATAACTTTACTCGAATCAAGAAAAGCATCATATTGCTGAAAAGCAACCGGTATTAATTCCTCATTGCTAACTAAACTAAGTTGTCTTCTTCCCGTCACAGGTACTGTAGCGCAGCCATAAATAATAAAAGCTACAAAAAATATTGCAAGTACTTTCTTCATTGTTTTTGAATTCAATTTTTACACAATATAATATTAACTTTGAAACTGGTGTAATTATATATTCTATTAAATCAAAACTTAAACTTATTTAATAAATATGAAAATTCTGGCTATTGGCAGAAATTATGTTGATCATATCAAAGAATTAAATAATGAAATTCCGGATAAACCGGTTATTTTCACTAAACCTGATACGGCAATATTAAAAAATAACGATCCATTTTACTATCCTGATTACAGTAATGACATTCATCATGAAATTGAAGTCATCATCAGAATAAGTAAACAAGGAAAAAGTATACAGCCTAAATTTGCTCATAAATACTATGATGCAATAGGATTGGGCATTGACTTCACAGCCAGAGACCTTCAAACTGAAGCTAAGGAAAAAGGTCTGCCCTGGGCACTTGCCAAAGGATTTAATGGATCAGCGCCAATCTCTGATTTTATTCCCGTTAGTGAGTTTGAAGATCTTCAAAACCTGGACTTCGAGCTTCAGGTAAATGGTGAGACCAGACAAAAGGGAAATACATCTTTGATGATGTATAAAATTGATGAGTTGATAGCCTACATTTCCAGATTCATTACACTGAGTACTGGCGATATTATTTTTACAGGAACACCAAAAGGAGTTGGTCCTGTTAAGCCTGGAGACAGACTTACAGGAATTTTAGAAGGAAGAAAAATGCTTGATTTTGACATCAAATAATATGAATATTTTTTTCAGGTTAACACTAATTATTTCATTCACATTAATTTCACTGGGTACATTTGGACAGTCTAATGGTTCATCTGAAGGTCCATATCTATTCCCGATGAACCCGCACAACCGGAATTATCTTGCCGGAACCATGGGAGAATTACGTTCTACGCACTTTCATGGTGGTCTGGATATAAAAACTGGTGGGGTTGAAGGTTGGGACGTATATGCTGCAGCAGATGGCTATGTTTCCAGGATAAAAGTTTCCACCAGTGGTTATGGAAATGTTTTATACCTGAATCATGCCAATGGCTATTCGACGGTATATGCACACTTAAGTGAATTCGGACCTGAAATTGCCGAGTGGGTAAGAAAGAAACAATACGAACAAAAAACATTCGAAATTGAGTTATTCCCTGAAGCCAATCAATTTAAGTTTAACAAGGGAGAGCTAATCGCATTAAGTGGTAACTCAGGGTCAAGCTCCGGACCCCACCTTCATTTTGAAATAAGAGATGAAAAGGAAAGGCCAATCAACCCACTATTTAATTATTACAAAAATGAAATAGTTGATGACATCCCTCCAACTCTTTATGAAATAGCATTTGAACCTTTATCTAAAGACTCAAGAATAAACGGTTTGTATAAAAGACTTGAGGTAAGACCTTCCAGAAGAGGGAATGAATACGTTATCAATGAAAATATAAATATTGAAGGGCCAGTTGGAATTGAAGTAAAGGCATTTGATAAATTTAATGGCATACCAAATCAAAACGGGGTACCTATAGTTCAATTACTGGAAGGTGAAAAAACAATATTTGATCAATCACTAAATTACTTCTCCTTTGCTGATCAACGGGATATTTTAATCCACACAAATTATGAAGCAAAAGTTAATGGTGGTGGAATGTTTAATAAACTCTATATTGAAGATGACAACCCACTACCATTTTATGATAGAGGATTAGGAAAAGGGGCTATTCAATTAGGTAATGGCAGCACAAAAAACTATAAAATCATTCTTAAGGATGCTTATGGAAATGCATCAGTGGCAACATTTAACTTATCAGGTGAAAAAGTAAATTCATCTGCTACTTACACCCCTACTGAAGTTCCATATGAAATCACTAGAAAAAGAAACAACTTAATCATATCAACTCCAAGAACTGAAAGCCCGGATAGCATAACAGTGTTTAGTGGATTTCAAAAGCACTACGAAACACCTGCATATGAAACATCGAATGCCAAATTTTACCTTTGGGATTTGAACTGGGGAGCTCCTGATTCTGCACATATCAACGGAAGCTCACACGTTTTTAATTTTGTAGCAACAATACCTAATCGTACCAGCTATAAATTCTTCAGTAAAACCGCTGACATTAGTTTCCCATACAGATCTTGCTTTGACACTCTTCAATTAGAGTATTTCTATAAATACGATTCTGCTAATAGCATGGAAGAGTTTCATGTAGGTGATGAAAAAATACCTTTGAGAAAAAGTATCGCTGTCACCTTAAAGCCAAAAAACAAATACAGCGATAAAGCGGGAGTTTACAGAATAGGCAAAAATGGAAGATGGTACAGTTATGAAGGTGGTAAGAAAACCGGTGATGCATTTACATTTTATACCCGATACTTTGGTGACTTCACAATAAAAGAAGACAATGATCCTCCTGCAATTAAACCAATCACTGTAAATCAGAATTCTTTGAGATTTGTAATTGATGATGATATGTCAGGAATTGACACATATAACCTTTACATAAATGGTGAGTGGGTATTAATGAAATACGATTACAAAAAGAAAGTCATCGAATCAGAAAAACTAAATCCAAACATTCCGTTTAAAGGAAAGTTATTACTAAAAGTTACCGACAATGCTGGTAACCTAAAGGAATACAGCACAAATCTATAAACCAAAAAAATAAAATTATGAGTTTAGAAATTGGTGATATCGCGCCGGATTTTGAAGTTAACGATCAGGATGGTAATAAAATCAAGCTTTCTGATTACAAAGGTAAAAAAGTGGTTCTATATTTTTATCCTAAAGACGCTACCCCTGGATGTACAGCTCAGGCATGCAATCTAAGAGATAATTATGAAGCCCTTCAGAAAGCAGGATATGAAATCCTTGGAATTAGTTCAGACGATGAAGCTAAACACCGTAAATTCATTGAAAAGCAAAATCTTCCATTTACACTTCTGGCTGATACCGAAAAAGAAGTTCATGAAAAATATGGTACCTGGGTTGAAAAAAACATGTATGGCAGAAAATACATGGGAACAGCACGAACCACATTTATAATCGATGAAGAAGGGAAAATAGAGGATATAATTGCAAAGGTAAAAACCAAAGAGCATACGTCACAGATACTCAAATAATTACGACAAATACACGCACTTAATTACATCGTATTAATATAAAGGATAAGGCCGCAAGTTTTCATGGAAATAATTTATTTTTCATGTAACTTGCGGCCTGTTTGATATAAATAACATTATCCTTAGCAAAAAGCATGGAGCAGCAAGTAAATATTGAAAAATTACAAGATCTGGCATCACAAGTCAGAAGAGATGTTCTACGAATGGTTCACGCCGTACAATCAGGTCACCCGGGAGGTTCTTTGGGTTGTACTGATTACTTTGTGGCGATGTACTTCGAGATCATGGACTACAAAACCCCTTTTAACCCGGATGGTATAAATGAAGATTTATTCTTCTTGTCTAACGGACACATATCGCCGGTATGGTACAGCACCCTGGCACATGCCGGATTTTTTGATGTTAGCGAATTAGCTACATTTAGAAAACTAAACAGCCGTTTACAGGGTCACCCTGCTACTGAAGAAGGTTTACCTGGAATCAGAGTAGCCTCTGGTTCATTAGGACAAGGACTTTCAGTAGCTGCCGGAGCTGCTCAAGCTAAAAAACTAAATGATGACAATCACACTGTTTATGTATTAATGGGTGATGGTGAATTACAAGAAGGTCAGGTATGGGAAGCAGCAATGTATGCAGCTCACCACAAAATTGATAACCTGGTTGCTACTATTGACTACAATGGACAGCAAATCGATGGTCCGACTAAAGACGTAATGGACCTTCAGGATTTAAAAGCTAAATGGGAAGCATTCGGCTGGTCAGTTATCGAATCTAACGGTAATGATATGGACAGCATTGTTAAGGCAATGAAACATGCTCATTCACTTACTAAAAAAGGAAGACCAGTAGTAAACCTGATGAGTACTGAAATGGGATTCCCTATCGACTTTATGGTTGGAACTCACAAATGGCACGGAGTAGCTCCTAACGATGAGCAACTTGAAAATGCTTTGGGTCAACTTAAAGAGACTCTTGGTGATTATTAATTACCAAAACAGACTTTTAAATCAAATTCAGAATTAAAGGGTTCGCCCTCAAAAATATAAAACAATGAAATTCTCTTTTACTGAAAAGAAAGATACACGTTCAGGATTCGGTGATGGTTTACTAGAAGCCGGGCAACAGGACGAAAGAGTTGTTGCACTTTGTGCTGACCTTACGGGATCATTAAAAATGAATGCTTTCCAGAATGAATTTCCGGAAAGATTCTATCAGGTTGGTATTGCTGAAGCAAACATGATGGGTCTTGCTGCCGGTATGACTATCGGTGGAAAAATTCCTTTCACAGGTACGTTTGCAAACTTCAGTACTGGTCGTGTTTATGACCAAATCAGACAGTCAATCGCGTATTCTGGTAAAAACGTAAAAATATGTGCTTCTCACGCAGGATTAACTCTTGGTGAAGATGGTGCAACTCACCAGATTCTTGAAGATGTAGGAATGATGAAAATGCTTCCTCACATGACAGTTATCAATCCTTGTGATTACAATCAGACTAAAGCTGCTACTTTAGCTATAGCGAAGCATGAAGGCCCTGTTTACTTACGTTTCGGTCGTCCGAAATGGCCTGTATTCACTCCGGACAATCAAGAGTTTGTTATTGGTAAAGCAATCAAAATGATTGAAGGTAGTGATGTTACAATCTTCGCGACTGGACACATGGTATGGTATGCTATCGAAGCTGAAGCAAAACTAGAAGCTATGGGTATCAGTGCTGAAGTAATTAACATCCACACTATAAAGCCAATCGATAGAGAAGCAATCATTGAGTCAGTAAAGAAAACAGGATGTGCTGTAACTGCTGAAGAACACCAGATCAATGGCGGTCTTGGAGAAAGCGTTGCTTCTGTACTTGCTCAGGAATTACCTTCTCCAATTGAGTTTGTTGGCGTTCAGGATACTTTCGGTGAAAGTGGTGAGCCTGAAGAACTAATGGCTAAATACGGATTAAGCCCTGAGGCTATCGTTGAAGCTGCTCAAAAAGTGGTCAAAAGAAAATAATAAGATCATAAATAATTACCAAAGCCCTGACTAACATCAGGGCTTTTTTATTGGTTACAAATAAGTATAGGTGTTTTAGCTTATGTTTAATATTTTTACTCAGCATTATGATATTAGAACATATAAATCAGATACCTGTAATTGCCGCTGCTCATGGTGTCACAAGAGCCATATTATCACCGGGATCGAGAGTAGCCCCTCTTACACTGGCATTCACCAGATATAAAAAAATCAACTGTTATACACTTTCTGATGAAAGAAGTGCCGCATTTACCGCTATGGGAATGTCAGAAGCTACAAATGAGCCTGTAGTTATCGCTTGTACTTCAGGAACTGCAGCCTCGAATTATATTCCGGCAGTAACAGAGGCATATTACAAAAACATTCCGCTAGTAATCCTGACTGCTGACAGGCCACCGGAATGGATAGATCAATGGGATGGTCAGACAATCAGGCAAAAAGACTTATACTCAAATCATATAAAAAGATCATTTGAACTACCAGTGGATGTTAGCCATCCTGATGCTCAATGGCAAGTCAATAGAATCCTTAATGAAGCTTTTATAGAAGCAAAAAAAACACCTTCCGGTCCTGTTCATATCAATATTCCTTTAAGAGAACCCTTCTATCCGGGAACAGGTGAAACATATCATTTTCAGGAAGAATCTACGCATATAATAAAACCAGTAGAATCAAAAAGTAATATTGAAAAATCAATCTTATCAGAATTAGAAAAGGAGTATGAAAAGGCTGAAAAAATTCTGATCCTTGCCGGGCAGAGTGATTATGATAATACTATTTATAAACACCTTTCTAAATGGGCAGCAGATAGAAACATTCCGGTAATAGCTGATATAATTAGTAATACATTCAATTGTGATACAGCAATTACCAAAGGAGATATATTTCTAAAAAATATAACTGAAGAAGAGAAACAAAGCCTGGTTCCGGATCTGATTATCAGCTTCGGAAAATCAACAATAAGCAAAAATATGAAGCTCTTTCTTCGGGACAATGCCATCAAATCAGATCATTGGCATATTGGCATTACAGATTATATTTCAGATCCATTTAAGAACTTGACTAGAGTCATCCGGGCTGATATAGAATCATTTATATCTTCTACGGAAGAATGGGAGATAAAGGATAGATCATACTTAAAACAATGGACTGAAAAAGAAATAGAAGCTGATCATAAAATTGATTCATTAAAGCCTAATCCGGAAAAACCATTGAACGAACTGGTTGTCACCAAGGAAGTAATAACAAATTTACCGGATAACTCAAACCTTCACCTGGCTAACAGCATGCCTGTTCGATGGGCAAACTTTATATCAGGAAAGGGAAAAAACATAAAAATATACGCCAATCGAGGCACAAGTGGCATCGATGGAACAATTTCAACAGCTTCCGGTCATGCCCTGGCTAATAAAAAGAAATTCAACCTGGTACTCACAGGAGACCTGTCATTCTTCTACGACAGAAATGCTCTTTGGCATAATTACACCAATGAAAATTTCTGCATCGTAATGATGAATAATCATGGTGGAGGTATTTTCGGTTTAATTGCCGGCCCGTCAGATCAACCGGAAAAAGAAGAATGGTTTGAAACAAGACAAAAATTGACTGCTAAAAACACGGCTTCAGATTTTGGCTTTAATTATATTAGTTGTAACAATATAGAAGACCTGGAATCAGCATTAGAATCAATAAGGAACTCTAAAGGAAACACCATTATTGAAATCTTCACAGATAAAGACGAAAACAAAAAAGTATTTCAACACCTTCGAAAGTAAGATGGCTAGAAAACACAACAGCTTTGTTTTAAATGGAAGAGAAATAAAGTTTGTCGAGGTACTGAACAGCAGTAAGGCGATCAAACTCATAACAGATTTTGAAAAAGAAACAGTCGATGTAATCAAGTCATTCCTTAGTGAAGATGAAAAAATTATCCAGCAAACCTCCGGGTCAACCGGTATTCCAAAAAAAATAGAAATTACCCGAGAACAATTAATTGCTTCAGCAAACATGACTGGCGAATTTCTAGGGTACAACAATTCTAATCTTGAATCACTATTATGTATCCCGGCGTCTTTTATAGGTGGAAAAATGGTATTGATAAGGGCTCTGGTTTTTGATCTGCCCATAATAGCTCAGGAACCATCAGCTAACCCTTTTAAAAGTATTGGAAAATTAGAAATCACCTCTATAACACCTTATCAATTACAAAATATAATTGAGAATAATTCAACAACGTGTATTAATAAAAACTCGATTATCCTGGTTGGTGGCGGGCCGGTTAACTCCGAACTTCATAAAAAAATTGAGAACTTACCAGGTAAAATATATCACACCTATGCAATGACAGAAACAGTTTCAAACATTGCATTAAGAAAATTAAATAACCCAGGTAGCAAAGACTATTTTGAAGTATTAGAAGGGATCGAAATTAATACCAGTAACGAACAGCTTCAGGTTAAGGGAAAAGTGACCTCAGATAAGTGGTTAAACACAAATGATGTAGTTGAATTAATTAACGATAAATCCTTTAGATGGATAGGTCGAAGCGATAATGTAATTAACTCAGGAGGAATAAAAGTTAACCTGGACGAATTAAAAGCTAAAATAGAAGCTGAATTAAAGCATCTGGAAATATCAACAGAAGTGGCCTTGTTAAAAACCGAGGATGAAAAATTCACTGAGGGATTTATCCTTGTGGTGGAAGAAAACCAGGGAAATAAAATCAGAAAAACTATAGAAGGAATTAAAGAAAAATTATTCAATAAAGTAAAGCCCAAAAAAATCATTTCAATCCCGAATCTACCTAAGACCCCAACAGACAAAATTGACTATCCAACCCTGAGAAAAATACTTGAGTAATTCTAAATCAAGAAAGTTACCGTTAGATCCCAAAGTTGCTACTCCGTAAAAGTTTATCTCAAACATAATTCTCAAATTGAAACCAATAATCACGGGTTATTGAGAAAGATAATAGTTCAGTCAGGTCATTATAAAATGCGAGCATATTGATTAATGTATAACACCTCTTGTTAATATCCAATTCATAGAAATTAGCCAAATAAACTTCATCTTGGTGTAGGAGTAACATTTGGGAGAATAATCAACATTTTCAATAGAAATCACAAATGAAAGTTTTGTCGCAAAATGACACATAACATCAACCAGAATAAAAAAGGCGAAAAATAGGCATCCCTTAAAAATCTTAAAGCAGAAATTATAGGTCAAAACAAATCATATTTTAAGGTAAGTAATTGAGTAAAATTGAAAGTGTAGAAGTTAGAATTCGTGGATAAACTTGCGCTAAAATAAATCAATCACTTTTTATTATGAAGATTAGACATATACTTGGTTTAGCATTTGCATTAGCAATTACTTTTGGAGCAAACGCTCAGGAATTTGGTATTCGTGCGGGTATCAACTCATCAACAATGAGGGGAAATCATTTAAAATATAGTGTTGCACACATAGGATATCATATTGGAGGTACTGCAATATTACCTATCTCAGAAAATATCAAAATAAATGGAAGCGCGATGCTTACACAAAAAGGAATCCGGGATAAAGGATACTCTTATGCTTTTGATTTGAATTATACTGATAAAGAGGTAATCAATTATCTGGAAATTCCTGTAGCGATTGAATATGGTTTTGACGGAGGCAATATGAAACCATATTTTCAAGCAGGATTATATTTAGCCTATGCAGTATCAGGAAAGTTCGTTCAGAATAATGAAAATGAGAAAATAATTGAAAACTTAGATTTCGGAAATAATTCTGAGGACCATTACTCTGCTGCTGACTTCGGTTTTACGTTTGGAACTGGAGTTGACATTAATAAATTAAGAATTGGTGTAAGCTATGACCTTGGAGTAAATGACATCCAACCAGCAGAAATAAAAGATAACCAAGATTCTAATGATCCTTACTCAATCAAAAACAGATCATTTAATGTAAATGTATCTTATTTCTTCAATAGATAATCTATTTAAAGAAAAATACATAAAAAGAGGGATTCAGTTAATCTGAATCCCTCTTTTTTTAATTCCTGATATTGATTAACCAATAAAACAGGTTAATTATAATTTTCTTTAACAGCTGAATTAGTTGCTACAATATATTCTGAAATCCCGTCAACAATCATATCAAGCATCATATCAGCACCTCCAATAAAATTAGGAGGAACATTATGAACTAAATTTAATGTATGATTGATTATCAATGTCTTATTCTCCCCTACAGGATAATATGCACAAAAAACAATTGACATTTTATTTGTCTTCTGCCATAAAACAGTACCAAAATTATAATTATGCTGCAGTGTAATCATTTTAGGAGACACACCCGGCACATCGTTATTAGTTATATTCTTTAGGAAATAATTCAGTTTTGAATCCTTATATGAGGGATAATATGTTTTAAGGTCATATTCAAAATCCGGAGCCATACCTCCGCATTTTATCCGGTAACTACCATCGTCATTCAGGTTAACATCATAATCCGGGAGTGTTTTACGTATAAACGACAAGTCTCTCACACGGTCTGAAGAAAAGAAATCAATAGAGGCATCTACAACATAAGCTGTCTTTGACATGATAACATGATACTGTTCATTTACATTACTATCATGAATATTATAGATGTCATACCCAAGGTACTGATTCAGGTTTTTCTTCTCATCTGCATTTAACTTTTCGCCTTTTTTAATGAAGTCGATATAATACTGATAAGACCCTGCCAGTAATTTCTTTTTATCAATTTTAAAATTAAATGATTGTTCCTCTATCGGTTTAAGAGCATCAGAGCTACCAGAGGGAATTGAAAATGAACTAAAAGTTATTACAAACAAGATAAGAATTGCACTTCTGATCATATTAACCTGTTACGAATGATTTATACAAAGATAAACGTAACAATCGTTAAGTCAAGTATTTATATACCTGACAAATATCAGTAATATGTAAGATTATTTATCTTTTAACTTGATAACCTCCTGCTGAAGGTCTAGCACCATATTTGCCAGTTTATCAAGAGTCATTTCATTCTTTGAATCAGGCTCGGGAAAACTGACACTTATAAACGCCCTTGCTTCCCAAATTTCAAAAACTTCTTCAACTGGAACGCTATATGGAGCATAATTGGCATTATCAGAAACAAGGTACAAACTACCCTTCTCTTCGATATAGTTAAAAACACGTTTATAAACGATTCCTTCCTTACCTGTGACTAATACATAGGTTTTTCCATTACGGATATCCTCAGGCTTTTCAACATACTGACCTATTATAACCGTTCCCGACTGAAGCGGCAGCATGGAATCTCCATTTATCTCAAACGCACGGTATGTGGCATTGGCAGGCAAATTGGGCAACCTGAACTTAGGGAGTTCCTCGATATATTCAGGATCAGAGTACCCATTAAGATATCCGGCAGAAGCTTTATCGGGAACCAGTTCGATATTCTCCCTATCTTGCTGATCTACTGTTATCGCAAGTACCTTCATCCCCGGAGCACGGCTTCCTCCTGATTTCTTTCCTGATTTTTCTATCTTTTCAAGCGAGTCACTAACCAGTTCATCGATGCTATAACCAAATACCTCTGTAATTTTCATCAAAGTCGGAATCCGCGGATCGGCTCTCCCCTCCTCATAGGCTCCAACTTGTGACCGCTTGATTCCCAGTTTATCAGCAAACTGTTCCTGGGTAAGGTCATTTTTCTTTCTAAGGTATTTAAGGTTTTGACTGATCAGACTCATAATTGAAAAAAAGATATAATGGTAAAATTATAATACGCTTTTCAATTTTTATACTGCTGCATGAATAAAGTATCTCCCTTTTCTCTCTGCACCTGCAAAAAAGCCCTTAGTCAGCCCCTTCTTCCTTAACACCTCTTGTCTGATACTTTCTGTCACCTCCTTTAAAGTTAACCCGGAGTCAACCAGACAATACCCCTGTACAATATCCTGACTTAAACCAGCCTTAAAATGAACACCACATTTATTAGCTTCCAGCTTTCTGCTTCTTAATTCTTTAATAACTATATCTCGCATATTCTCAATGTTTACACTACAAATATTAGTAATCAAACCCATATTTCAAATTATTTTACTAATATTTTTAGTTTTATTATTCCGTGAATATTCTTTTAGCTAATTTTGTTAGTAAACCTGATAGTGATATGGATAAATACTCAGCAACCGGAAGAAGCATAATCCACATGGATCTCGACTCATTTTTTGTGTCGGTAGAATGCCTTCGTAATCCGGCTCTAAAGGGTAAACCATTAATTATCGGAGGAAGCAGCCGACGTGGAGTCGTTGCTTCATGCAGCTATGAAGCCCGTAGGTTTGGAGTCAGATCTGCCATGCCTGTAGCCCTTGCCAGGCAGCTATGCCCGCAACTGATCAATATCTCCGGCGACATGGATGCCTACAGTAAATACTCAAGACTCATCACTGATATTATTCGTGATGATGTTCCGCTATTTGAAAAATCTTCCATTGATGAGTTCTATATTGATGCTACCGGAATGGATCGGTTTTTTGGCACTGTTAAATGGGCAGGTGAGCTCCGTCAAAAAATAATGAAAGAAAGTGGCCTTCCGATATCAATGGGACTTTCCATTAACAAACTGGTATCAAAAGTAGCCACAGGCGAGGCTAAACCAAATGGACAGCGACACATACCATACGGCATGGAAAAGGCCTTCCTTGCCCCCCTTCCTATCCAAAAAATACCAATGATCGGTGACAAAACAGCACGTTTCCTTACCGATATGGGCATTTATAATGTTCGTACTCTCCGGGAAATGCCTGTGGAAGTTCTGGCTGCAGCACTTGGCAGCAATGGTGTTTCTCTCTGGAAAAAAGCTAATGGTGAAGATAACTCTCCCGTTATTCCTTTTCGTGAACAAAAATCGATATCAACAGAAACGACATTCAATAAAGATACCATCGATGTTCAATTCCTTAAAAATGTATTAACGGCAATGGTTGAAAAACTGGGTTTCAAAATACGGGAAAAGCAAAAACTGACTGCCTGTATCACAGTTAAACTAAGATACTCAAATTTTGACACCGTCAGCAAGCAATGCCGGATAGCCTATACTTCTTCCGATCATACGCTGATCAAAAAAGCACAAGAACTCTTTGATCAGCTATACAACAGAAGGATGCTTATCCGCCTTATCGGAGTGAGATTTAGCGAACTTGTTCATGGTAATTACCAGATCAGTCTTTTTGATGACACCGAAGAAACAATCAGGCTATATGAAGCCATGGATAAAATCAAACACAAACATGGTAGCCTCAAATTAATGAGAGCCTCTTCGCTTGACCTTAACCTGAGACTTAAAGACAGCATCCCAACCTTTCAGGGTGACGAATAAAAAAAGGCGATCTATAGAGTGCCCCCAAAAAGTTAGACACTATTTGGGGGCATTTTTATGTTTAAGAGAAAGAAGTACAACTATGAATTTCGATTGAGTTGTGTGCGCT
>NZ_JABBNU010000030.1 GCF_012926615.1 Marinigracilibium pacificum
AGATGCTTCTGATGAAAATCGTTTTATAGCAATTAAAGATAAGAAGTATGGGTTGATTGATGATAAGGGAGAAGTGTTAGTGCCTTTTGAGTATGAATCTATTAATATTCTATATCCTGAATTTTATAGTGTTGAAATAAAGTCAAAATCTTTTAGTATTCTTAAAGTCGGTGACAGACTATTAAACTGTGGTGTATCCAATTTGATTATACCTCTTTTTACAAATGACTACACAAATTCAATTTATTATTACCCTTATGTTGCTATCCTATCTACTTCTGGTACCTATGATGTCTTTTCTTTAAAAGAGAATAAATATCTAATAAAAGGTAATCGTTATATACCAATGAATCAGACGGCAAATTCAAATCTTGATTTAATTCCTTTTATTTCTGATTCAATAAATGGATATTATAATATTGTTGAGAATAAGTTTTTGAAATTATCGAGAAACTATATTTACATGGAATATCCGTATAGGGGAAATTGTGTGATAGCGGAAAAAAACAATGAGGATAAAATTTTATATGGTGTATTAAATTTACAAGGACAAGAAATTTTACCTTTCAAATATAAATATATATCAAATTACTGCAACGGTTATGCAAAAGTAGCTAATGACAATAATAATTATACTTTCCTGGATCAAGATGGTATTTTCATTTCACCATTTAAGTATGATTATGTCCAATATTTCTCCAAATTAGAAGTAACAATAGTTGGACAAGCAAATAAGAGAGGCCTTATAAATAGCAATGGAGAAATAATATTACCAATAGAATATGATAATTTAGTGTCATTTAATAATGGAGAACTTTACTATACCAGAGTAAATGATGCCTCCTATAAGGTTTTTAATTACAAGGGAGAGCTGCTAACAATTCTAACTACCACAGATCCATTATTTAACTTAAATGTAAAGTTACTTTTTAAATAATATGGTATTTATCTATTCGATATAAGATTATGTTACCTTTTTAGTTAAAAGGCTTTTATTTATGTGTTTTTAATTAACTATGCGTCATTTACTTTTTCATTTCTTCTTATTAATAGTCATATTAAGTTCGGGCTGTTCTGTTCTAGAAGCACAATCTAAAAAGGAGAGAAAGGCATTAAAAGTTTGGGTAAAGCAAGATGGGAAGTGGGGTTTGATTAATGGTATGGAGGAGTGGGTAGTGGAGCCTCAATATGCCAACTGCCT
>NZ_JABBNU010000031.1 GCF_012926615.1 Marinigracilibium pacificum
GGTAACCGTAGCTGTTTTTGATGGGCGTGGGCCACCACAACACTGGAAGACCAGCCTATTAACCCAATAATCAAAGTAACGCCATCGGACGTAGGGGATCACTATGTCCAAAGGAAACTAAAAACCATAAACAGACACTGATTGTGGTTTAGGAAGTAGAAATTATTGAACCAGAAAGCCGGGTTATCAATGAATTAAAGAGTAAGACAGAGAGAAAAACCAGCTAATACCCTCTACGCTCTCGTCGATTTACCCATAGTAACATTTTCAAGCACCGGACTTGTCAACACTGCATTCAAGTATAGGCCTATCGGCCATTCGAATGCTTAGTTATTGTAAAGCGTTTTATTTTTTTTCACGAGTTGATTTTGCAAACTGCGATAGTTTTTCCGTCTGACAAAAGGTATAGGTAATAAACTTTGTCATACTTATTCTTAGTAATTAATGATCTGGACATATTGATAATGTCGAGGTCATTCTCGTAGATATAGTCGTTCAATTCAATATTGAGGTAGAATGTGCCTTCCTTAAACATGTCATTTGTCAAAACTGAATTTTCCAAGTTTCGAAAATCTATACTGTCCACCATATAGAGGCTATATTCCATTATTGGTTCTAAAAAGCCACTTTCCTTTCCTGATTGAATTAAAGTTAGTTTATAATCTCTATCAAATTCAGCCATTTCATTAACATCATCAAACAGTTCTGTCTCTGTTTGACAACTGACAAATAGTATCGTGGCTAATATCAAAAGAACTCGGTTCATTTTTAATGCTTTACAACGGTTTCGTATAACCGTCAGTTACGGGATTAAAGTTAATGATTTTCGGTTAAGCACTGGCGTTAGCAATTCCGAGTGGATTCGGACGCAGTCGAATCCGCCGTAATTGCGGTTATACATTGTTGAACAAATCCTCCTTCGTCGGAAACCTGGAAAGTTTCTAACTTAGGAGGAGTTCTTAATTTAAATAATCATTGAAATTATGAAAAAAAAG
>NZ_JABBNU010000032.1 GCF_012926615.1 Marinigracilibium pacificum
AAAAAAAAAAGGAGACAAAATCGGATTCGTTGATAAAGACATGAATACTGTTATTCCTTTTGAGTATGATTATGTTACGGCATTTACAGAAGAAAGAGCATACGTTGAAATAGCAGATAAAAAATTCATAATTAATACCAAAAACGAAAGATTACTTGATGTTTCTCAATATTTTGGTGTCAGAATTGACAATCAAAGCGCTGGAATTGTGGCCGTAGAAACAGAAGAAGGAACACATTTTGGAGCAATCAACCTAATAAATGGCGAAATCACTTTTTCTATAGGAAATCATGTTATTCAAGAATTTAAAAATGGGTTGGCGCCAATAAATTTAGGATATGATGAAAATGGAGAACCATCGGCTGCTGTAATCAATACTCAAGGAGATTTTGTTATTCCACAAGGAAAATACAATTCTATTTGGCATGTTGGAAATTTAATAACGGCTGCTGACTATGAAAAAAATATTGAAGACGTATATGATTTAGATGGAAATTTCATCTTTTCTACTAAATATGGAATTGGCACTTTTGACTATACCAAATCAAATAATATCTATAGGTTTAGTGATATTGAAAGTTCACCACGAATGTATGGCTCAATTGATGAAAAAGGAAATATAATTACCCCTTTAAAATATCACAACATTGATGACAATGGTTGGTCAAAAGACGGGTTAATTTTAGTTCATTTAAATGATCAAATCTTTTATATTGACCTAAATGGAAGAGAATATAGAAAACAGGAGTCAGAAAACACACAGGCTAGTAATTTAGCTCTTGAACAGACCTTCTAATTTGTTGCTTACCACACATTCCTTTTTGAATTCAACCTTCCTTTTGATATTTTTGAGCTTTGACCAAAAACAACTATGACTGTCAGATTTATTTTTTTATTCGGCATATTAAT
>NZ_JABBNU010000033.1 GCF_012926615.1 Marinigracilibium pacificum
TCATAATTTCAATGATTATTTAAATTAAGAACTCCTCCTAAGTTAGAAACTTTCCAGGTTTCCGACGAAGGAGGATTTGTTCAACACTCACTATATCCGCATTTTTATGCCACGAGGGACATAAAAACTGCGCCATAGTGTTGACGTTGTAATTCATTAAAGATAACATGAAACCAGAAACACCATTAATTTACATTCATAATGATCATTGGATAGATATAATTGATAAATCGAGCTTTAGTAATCTAAGTTATGGTTATGCAAGTGAATTAATACAGGAGGAAGATAATGGAACTTGGTATTCCTCCGATGGATTTGCTTGGAAATTAAAGAAGCGTAATAAAAAGTTTAAAGACACTACCTTTAATAGGTTTTTTGCAAATTTAATCAACAAACGATATCCTGTTGAAACTACATGGACGAAAATTAAGAACTACGACTTAAGCGAGCTAAAGAAATCTATTATTGAATGTATCAAAAAAGATGATGATATTTTGACTCAATTTATTCCAGGAGATCTTTTCATCTCCAAAATAAATGAAGCGAATACATTTCTTGATTTAAAAGAAATTATTTGTAAATATTCATTTGAAGTTGAAGATGAAGAAGCAATCTGGGAAGAATTGGAGAAACTTGGATTAATGGAATAAACGAATTACAATAGAGTAGACGGCCGTGAGCCATAAGCCCACGGTGCGCCTCTCACACCACCGTACGTACGGGGGCAATGCCCCTCTCTTCGCACTCTCGTGCTTGTGAGCATATACGGCGGTTCGTCAAATCAAATCTTCACTTTCTGATAGTATGTAACCATGCTTTCATAGCCTCTTCTTCGGAGTCGGGATTCGGTAA
>NZ_JABBNU010000034.1 GCF_012926615.1 Marinigracilibium pacificum
GTGAAATCCAGCGAGAATCCGGCGCTTGAGCTGACTCTACAGCCGCCATAACTTTATACATGCTGTTGTGGTGTCGTTCTTATAGTATTTTTGTTTTCAACTGTTATTTCGGAACCTTCTGCAAGCATAATTGAGTTTGGTTCCATACAATTTAGGAATTCAAATTTAATCCCATAGACTTTTCCAAAATCCACATCTATTATATAATCGTGTACTTTATAGGATTTCCACTTAGGATGTGTGACTTCATATTCGTTTGTTTTCTTATTATTCACTTTAGCATAGCCCCAATAATGCTCTGTTATAAATTCTGTTTCACTCCCAGGACTAATTTCAAAACTTTCTTTACTAGCAGTCAGTTTAAAATTATTTTCTTTTTTAGATTTTATCCATTTATATTCTACAATCCTTGAGTCTTCATTTTCAATCCATTGATGACTCATAGGCATAGTTTCATAATTTTCGTTATAAACAGTGTTTGCAACAAATGTTAATGCTCTTTTGGGTACTATTTCTTTTATAAAAACAACCCCTCTTTTCCATTCTCCATTATCAAATCTCTTAACATAAAAACGTAAATTGACCTCTTCAAAATTTATGTGATATGGGATTTTTATCCCTAATAGTTTAGTGTTTTTAAACAAGAATCCAACCAAACTAACATAACATTTTTCCTCCCAAAGATCTAGTTCAGTTCCAAATGGAATAAATTCAGTTAACTTATCTTTGTCAATCGCATAATTTGCAATTGCTAGTTTTCTCCATTCTGCTTTTAAAAAGCTCATTTATTTTTTGTTTTTTATATGCACCACAACGT
>NZ_JABBNU010000035.1 GCF_012926615.1 Marinigracilibium pacificum
TTTTTTGATTTTAATATGAGTCTATTATCTTTGGCGATCAGCTATGCGTTTTTTATGTAGTCGCAAGTCGCGGCGGATCCATAGCTAGAGACGTTAGCAGTTATTAGACAGGCAACAATTTTTAATTCAATATCAAAATCGATTTTTTACGATGGTCAGCATTATGGGAGATTTTAAGAATAAATATACAATTGATATAATATTATTTTTGCTGATAATTATTACTGGTATACTTTTTACAGAAAAATATAGTGTTATAGCCTCAATTACTGGAGCGTTATCGTTGTTACTTTGTTGCACATTTCTTTTGACATCATTAAACTTTAAAGCAATAATCAGTAAACAAGATGAAATTCTAAGTAAGAAGAAGCGAAAACTTTATATTTATATTTCATTAATTTCAATAATTACTATTACAATAATTGATATAGAACTATTAATGATTGCTCTAATTATGCCTGTCGGGTTGAGTTTTGCAGCCATAATAAATTCAATAATATTTAATAAAAATAATAAGTTGTAACAACTGCTAACAGTGCCTAAGCATCATACCCCACCCCGAGGGATGGGGTTCGCCGCTTAGCCCGAACGTTAGCTGCAACCATAATAGAAATCTAAAATGGGAACATTTTCACAGACAAATATAAAGTGTAAAGAGATTGAGACAGTTTTAAACGAGTTGAAAAACAACTTGCCAATAGGTAGAGAATTGTGGTTGGATACAAGAAAAGAATGGTTTTATAATTTACCACATGATGATAACTCTTCTGTG
>NZ_JABBNU010000036.1 GCF_012926615.1 Marinigracilibium pacificum
AGTTGAAAAACAACTTGCCAATAGGTAGAGAATTGTGGTTGGATACAAGAAAAGAATGGTTTTATAATTTACCACATGATGATAACTCTTCTGTGGAAAAAAACACAACTATAATTTTGACAAAAAACCAGTCTACAGATTGGATGGAAATTGAATTTGATTTTAATGGCAATCTGTACTTTTATGATGAAATATTGAGACGTATTTCTAAATCACTTAAGACGACTATCTTATTAGGCTATTACCAATCAACTTCTGGGGAAGGCAGGCTTGCCAAGTTTCAAAACGGACAATTAGAATTGTCTTTTTTTGAAAGGTACTTTTACTATAAATCACATGATGACGATTCATATTCAGTTGATAGAATTTATGTAGCTGATAATTTGGGAGTTGAAAATGCGAAAAGTGAAGTCTTGAAAAAAGTCAATTTAGGAATGGATAGCGATTTAATTAACCATGACTTCATCTATGATTTTTACAGGTCAGAAGGCTGGAATAACGATTTAGGTCTGGATTATCATAACTGGAAATATCTGCATATTGAACAAAAAAATAAAAGAAACAGCTAACACTATGTAAAAATGCATTAAA
>NZ_JABBNU010000037.1 GCF_012926615.1 Marinigracilibium pacificum
ATTATTATATCCTTCATCTCCCTTTCAATTAAAGGACAAGGCTTTCATGATCGTCATCCAGAACTATCAAAGTTTGCTAAAAATATTGATAGTCAATTAGGGTCATACAAATCAGTTAAACTTGAAAACGAGGAATTTCTTGAAAACATGACTGACGGAGGTGGGATTCTAAAAGGATATTTTTCAGGCGATAAAATTGTTAAGATTGAACTTCGGACTGGAGTTTCTAACGGTAAATATGAATTTGATTACTACTTCAAAGAATCTGAACTGTACTATATAGTTGAATCATTTAAGCGATATTCATATGATGTGGACTCTGATAGTTGGGACTACTCTCAACTAGAACAAGCTTTCCATGGTGACTACCTAATGTTGCCCGCTTTTGACTACGAAACGCTGGGACATACCAGATTCGAAAATGACGAAATTAATCCGGAAGATGTATTGACCCTGGAAGTAGAAGAGTATATTAAACTATTGAATAAGAAAAGAAACGAAAGGTGATATTTTGTATGCAGTTATGGCTGGCTATAG
>NZ_JABBNU010000004.1:0-443479 GCF_012926615.1 Marinigracilibium pacificum
TCAGACAAAATGGATTTGATAAAATAACTGAAAATAAAATTGCATTAAAGAAATAAACGGTTATTTCATTTATCTTTTCATAAATAATCATTATATCCCACTGCTGTTCGAAGTTTAGCGATAGCGTAACTTCGAACTTTTAATGAAAAGTAGGGATTGTATCCCCGGTATAATTTAAAAGTTTATCCATTGAAGAAAGGTCTTTCAAGGATTACGGGAATTTTTTTCTCAACGCTCTCTCTCAGGTGTTTATGAGTATCTGAATCAAAAAAGGAAAAAAGGTCGAAAAATTCAAAAGCAAATTGCTATTTTGGACTCGTATTTAATCATGAAAACTGATTGTGTAACTAACTAACTTTCTGGTAGTAACAAATCTATGCGCAAAATTATCTCAATTTAACAAAATGATACCAGTAAAAAAGGACATTAAAGAGATCGCAGAACTTTTAGATTGTGGAGAAATCTGCTTTTATCACAAAATCAATGGAACTATTGAACATCACCCAGACCCTAATAGTGATTTTTTCGAACAGGACATGTGGAAAGAAACAATGGAAAAAATAGAATCTGAATATTGTAACTATCTTCGGTTTGAAAAAATGGATTCTAGAAAGGCTTTTAGTGTGATGGAAAACTTCACAAACTGCTTAAATGACCAAGAATTTCAAAACAGATTACTTAAGCTCCTATCCCAACCTCAACCATTCAGAAATTTCAAATGGACAATAGAAAACTCAGATTATCGTCAACAATGGTTCGATTTTAAAGCTCAAGCTTATGTTGAATGGGTAAATGAACAAATAATCGAAAATGACTAATATCTACTGTACAATCAAACTTGAAAAGTTAATTGGTAAAGGCTTAATATCCACAGAAGAAATTTCACCATCTCCAATAGGTAATTGGAATGCTAACCTTTTTTCTCTTAATGGAAGAAAGTGCATGATATTAATGAATGACATTTCATATTACTCTTTGATCTTTCTTGACATTCTAAAAAAGGATTTAATCAATTTTCAAGAACTTTTTTACCATAGATTAGTCGACCAATTTAACTATGACAACTTGAATTTCTCAACAGACCTCTCGCCTACCCTCTTAAATACTTGCAAACCTAATTTTATTCGAACGAATAATAACCGCAAAGTTCTTGGTACTATGAATGAATTTATTCATGATATTAAATACTTGTTTCACAATGAATACAACTCGAATCTAAAAAATATTGACATCAACGAATTAAACCATAATCTAACCAACAATCTTGTAGGAGCACTAAAACCGAAACAAGGAGATTTTGGTAAACCAATTGAAATAATGAATATACTATTACAAAATATGTCTGACAAGTTGTAGAAAGCATTGCGAGTTCAGCATATCTGTAGCTGAGTGAATCGTTTCATCTCTACGTTGTTAGAAGTTTAACGATAGCGTAACTTCGAACTTTTAATGAAATGAAGGGATTGTATCCCGATCTTTATAAAAAGTATCTATATTGAAAAAAGGTCTTTCCAGGATTACGGGAATTTTTTTCTCAACACTCAATCCCACTCTCACCTACACTGGCGCGCGTAGCGAAGCAATACGCGTGCCTATGATAACAGCTCCACCTTTAACAACCCCTTTTTATGATCACAATAATCTCTTGCTAAACTATACCAATAATTTTCAGCTTCGTCTACAATTTCAGCATTTACGGGATTGTCATGTATATAGTCAAGTTTTTGCTCCATAATTAAACTACTATCCAATTCTATGGGATGATTACCATCCATCCAGATTTTATAAGAAGCAATTCTTTTTAATTTACTTCCTGCACGTCTAAAAGCTTTTAACAACCATTCACTTCTGCTTTCATTTATCCTGCCTATTTCAGTTATTAACCGCTTATTACTAAACTTTTTAAAATCTCTCATTATAGCTGATAGACTTTCTCCATCTTTATTCACACTTATTATCATGTGGATATGACTTGGCATGATACAATAGGCATGAATTTTTAATCCTCGTTATTCTTGATAATAATTCAATGTATCCAAAAGAATATGTTTGTATTCTTTCCTGGTAAAAAGATCTATCCAATATACTATTGTACATGTAACAAAATAAATCCCTTCAGGATTATTAAATTTATACTTCTCAGACATTGGTTTTGGTTGGTCTATAGTTGATACTGGAAAAATAAATCAGCTAGAGATTATATCAAAACTAATAATGGATTGAAGTAGACTAAATTATAGTGGCCTATCCTATTTAACTGTCAACTTATTTTAGGACCATACATAATTTGTATAGCATGCGTTATGCTGAAAAAGCAACGCGCGCCAGTTGGCATCAGTTTTGGTTATGTAATAGTTGATACTGGAAAAATAGATCATATAGAGATTTTATCAAAATAAATAATGGATTGAAGTGAACTAAATTATAGTGGCCTATCCTATTAAACTGTCAACTTATTTTAGGACGATACAAAATGAAAAGGCCTAATTTGTGCAGCACGCGTTATGCTGAAAAAGCAACGCGCGCCATTTGCAAAAATCATAAGCAGTTATTTAATAAAAACCCTTTGTTTATAAGTGAAACAACATTATTTTGAATGGGATTGATAAATCATTGAATATAATCAACCAATGATTTATCTGAGATAAGTGTAATCACATTGCGCTTCTCCCTTTGTTTTGCTCAATAAACTTGTACTAAATTGAACTCAGACCAACAAAAACTCCTACGAAGCAAACTATTTCGTCATCTTGATGGAATTGTTATTTCTCCCACTGCCTATGCCTTAAAAAAACAGGGTATAACGGATTTTTTATTAGAAAAAAAGAAAGTAGAACTGAGCGAACTAACTACAAAATTCAGGGCAAATGAGGGGTATTTGAACGTAGCACTACGAGGACTTTGTTCTCAAGGATGGCTCACTCAAAAAATTGACAACCAGACCGATACTATAATCTATGAAACCAATGAAGCATCAGAAATAGCATTCAATTATTTTCATCTCTATGAAGATGTCACCGATTTATTGAAAATGACCGAAGATTACCATTCGCGGAAATTTGAAATCGAGCCATTTCTTAAACTGGAAAGCATTTACAAAAAGTACAAAACCAACTATGGGTTGGAATTGTCAAAAGATAAATTACGGAGAAAAATTGAGGACCAGATATTAACCCACATTGAAGGTGTAATTGTGGGGCCGACAATTGTAGGACTGGGTATTACAGGTATGTTTCATAAGTATTTTATGCAGTCGAGATTCAGCCCGGAAGAATTCCATAAAGACCATATTGAGTTTGACAGGCTGCTTGTAATATTAACTGACCTTGGATGGTTTGACAAAAAAAACAACACCTACTCGTTCACCAATGTTGGTTTATTCTTTGCAAAAAGAGCCACTGCATACGGTGTTACCGTTTCATACATCCCTACTCTAAGAAAACTGGACGATCTCATTTTTGGCGATCCATTGATCCTTAAAAATATTACCCCGGGATCTGAGGAAAAACATGTTGATAGAGAAATGAATATTTGGGGAAGTGGCGGGGCGCATAGCGCATATTTTAAAGTGTTGGATGAAATTGTCATTGACATTTTCAACAGACCAATCGAAGAACAGCCTGAAGGCATACTCGATATGGGTTGTGGAAATGGTGCATTTCTTCAGCATTTATTTTCTGTTATAGAAAGGCATACACTTAGAGGTACATTATTAGATGAATACCCTTTAAAAATAGTCGGTGTAGATTACAATGAAGCGGCTATAAAAGTTTCTAAAGCAAACCTTATTAATGCCGATATATGGGCAAAAATTATCTGGGGAGACATAGGAAACCCGGAACAATTGGCCACTGATTTAAAAGAAAATTACGAAATCGAACTGAGCGAATTACTCAATGTAAGAACCTTCCTGGATCATAACCGAATCTGGAATGAACCGCAAACTAAAACAACTAGAATTAGTTCATCGACCGGTGCGTATGCTTATGAAGGCAAAAGGATCAACAACAATTTAGTTGCAGAATCATTAAAGGAACACATTGAGAAATGGACTCCGTATGTAAAGAAGTTTGGGTTGTTACTCATTGAGCTACATACAGTGAATCCCGAGCTTGTTGCGCAAAATATTGGTAATACTGCAGCCACGGCATATGACTTAACCCATGGATACTCCGATCAATATATACTTGAAATAGATGAGTTCCTGGAGGTAGTTCAGGAAGCCGGTCTAATTCCGGATATGTACAAGTTCAGGAAATTTCCCAACACCGATTATGCCACCGTTTCGATTAGTTTATTAAAAGCAAAGGATTGAAAAGCCATCTTTCAAGTATATAGGACACTTTGAATTGTTAGGACACCTTGCATGGACTATTTAGACTCCTTTTCTGGCGCAAGAATCTTATTGTGCCTCAGCTCTAGTTTCTAAAATGACACAATTATTCCCATGGCCTGTCCCTTACCAGACAAAAATTATTTATCAAATTGCACAAGCTTTAAATCAGTAAATGGTTTGAATTTAACTAGATTGGACTTATTATTAGTTTATTAATAACACCAATTCACAAGCATACTTAGAAAAAAGTGCAATAGTTTCATGCTTATCTACCTATTGTAGTTCATTTTAAGAAATAAACCTTTTGTAATTAATATTTACCACAGTATGAAACAAGTTGTCTTAATTATATCATTTGCTATATTTCTCAGTTTTTTAACAAATTTGACTTACGGTCAGGCTAATGGAAATCAACTGTTAGATAGATGGGAGTTTTCCGAAAGTGAATTGAATTCAGCCCAATCGGACTACGCCAAAGGGAAAGGAATCAAGTTCTATCATTTCACATTTTTAAGCAATAATAAAAAAGTTAACGGATATCTGGCAGCCCCGGAAAATACAACCAACAATCCGACGATTTTGTGGAATGATGGCGGCAGCACAAAATACTTTCCATTCAATGCAGAACATGTACCACGGAAATTTGGCAAGTTGGTAGAAAGCGGATATGCTGTAATAGCCTGTAACTATAAAGACGAAAGCAACGGCGAAGTGAAGGATGAATTTGGCGGAGAGGACGTTGAACATGTGGTTAACCTTATTGATATACTCCATAGCTTTCCGGAAATCGATACCTCTGCGGTAGGAATGTTTGGATGGAGCAGAGGTGGGATGATGTCTTATATGACCTTGGTCAGGACCAACAAAGTTAAGGCGATGGTTGTAGGCGGAGCAATTTCTGATCTGTTTTTAAATGGCCAGAACCGACCTGATATGGAAATATATGTCTTTGCGGATTTAATGCCCGACTATAAAATCAGCCGTACGGCAGCATTAAACCGAAGGTCTGCCGTCAAATGGGCGGACCAGTTTCCCAAAGATGTTCCGATACTGATCTTGCATGGGACATCAGATTGGCGCGTAAGGGCTGAGCACTCTCTCCTACTTGCCCAGGAACTGAGCAAATATCGGGTGCCTTATCGTCTGATTTTATATGAAGGTGGTGATCATGGTATTTCAGAATACCGTGAAGAGCAGCAAACAGAAACCCTTGAATGGTTTAATCGCTTCCTAATCAGAAAGGAAAAATTACCTAATATGGAATTTCACGGAAGATAATTTAAAGACTCAGATGAAGGGCGTATTGATTGCAGGGTACTCTGTGTCCGTGGTACCCATGCTGTTCAAAGTTTAGCGCTAGCATAACTTCGAACTATTAATGAAAAGCAGGGATTGTATCCCGGTCTTTGTAAAAAGTATATCCATTGAAGAAAGGGCTTTTTAGGGTTACGGGATATTTTCACTTATTATTCACTCCCACTCTCACTCTCACTCTGTTTTTTCCTTCCCGTGCCCTATCCCCTGACAGGACACAAATTATTAATCAAATTTCACAAGCTATAAATCAATAAATGATTTGATTTCAGTTAAATCAGTCTTATTTTAGGGTTTTAATAGGATTTATTAACAACATAAGAACATCATAGTAATTATTGAATAATAGCAATAGAGTAATGCATATTCTTTGGTTAGATGTTATTTCTCAAAAAAAACATGGATTTCAAGAACAAATCATTCAAAACAAGCTTTATAGTCGGTTTCGTTTTCTGTAGTGTTGCAATTATATTTTTGCTTGTTGGGCTATCAGATTTAGGGATGGGTTTATTTTTCTTCTTGCCCTTAGCTATCGGAATAAGTTCAGGACTTTTACCCAATCTGAAGCAAGCAATTTGGGGTACACTTGCAAGTTTAGGACTGTTCTCTATATTTCTCATTGTTACCAACATTGAAGGTTTTATATGTGTATTACTTGCCCTTCCGATATTATTAATCTCCGCTTTGATAGGTTGGTTTATTGGCCGGCTATTTAGGAAAAAGAATAAGGATGAAACCAATTTAAAAGTAACTGTGCTACCTTTTTTGATATTTATAGCGGCAAGCTTTCTTGAATTATTCACGGGTAATCCTTTTGTGAAAAATGAAGTGAGTACAACATTTAAGATTAAAGGGACACCTGAGCAAGTTTACAATTCAATAATTCAAGTCGATACAGTAGATGTAGAAACCAATTTATTGCAGAAAGCAGGACTACCAATACCAAGAAAATGTATACTGACAGAAGAAAAGGTTGGCGGACTAAGGCTATGTGAGTTTGAAGAAGGAAGAATAGTGGAAACTATAACTGAGATTAAGAAAAATGAGCTATTAAGAATGGATGTAACAGAAAGTAAACTTGGAAGAGAACGCCATTGGTTGAAATTTCATGAAGACATTTATAACATTAACCCAATAAATGATGAATTGACACAAATCACCAGAACAACTAGTTATTCTTCAAATTTAAAGCCTAGAATATATTGGGAAATCATGGAGTCACTTACCATTAGAATAGAGCAAGATTTTGTTTTTAGAAATCTCGTAAAAGATGTCCGTAATCTGCAATGATCAATTATACAAAACTAATTTCAAGAACTTTTGGGTTGTTTAAAAACATACCTTTTTTACCAATATTAATTGATGAACAACTTAAAATTCTCACTCTTTTTACAAGACCAGGAGTGTTTTCAAGCATGATTGAATTAAATAAGTGGATTAAAACACTTGATAATATCAAAACTAAATACCATAAATATGGTGGGCTTGAATTTACTATCAATTCTAAAGAAATATGTCATATACATGGTGATGGCTTGGTTGATGTTAAGCTAAATACTATTTTAAAAGGTAGGTATTTATTAAAAGCAGGAGTTGAACCGCATCATGAACATCCGAAAAGTAATATGATAAGCTATCAATTAAAGAGTAATGACTCCCTGAAATTGATTAAAGCAATTATTTATGATGCATACAATATTAGATCATGCTCAGGGCACAAAAACTGAATCATGGTTTTTAATTACCGTGTAAATGTGCAGGTTTATAAAGTTTGTCCCCCTCGCGATATGGAGTTGATCGCTAACCTAACTTCATACTATCAATGAAAAGCAGAGATTGTATTCCGGTCTACTTTAAAAGTATATCCATTGAAGAAAGGTCTTTCAAGGATTAAGATAGATTGATTCATTATTAAATATGTGTTGTTGACTTTGCAACCGGTCTGACTAAACAAACAATCAGTTCATCCTTAAAAATCAACAATTCAGTATAATATTTTTCTTCATGCGAGAATTTTCTCTCACATTTACGAAGAACTTTTAACTTAAACTTATGACAACTAAAACTTTGAAATGGATCGGGAAAACACTTTTGATAAGTGTAATTATTTACACTTTAGTTTGTCTCGTTCTCATTTACTGGCCAATAGAAATTGAAAAAAATGTAATGAATTATGATTATAACTCCATAAATACCAACACAGAAGTTTCTCTTGGAACCGAACAATGGGTGAAAATGGAAGATGGTAAAGAGATTTTTTCAAGAGTTTATGAAAGTGATAGTAAAAATGTTGTGATCCTAATCCATGGCTCTGGTTCTGATAGTAGGTATTTAGCTAATTTGGCTAATGCAATAGCTGATCAAAATATTGGCACTGTAATAACGCCCGATATGAGAGGACATGGAAGAAACAATGGAGATAGAGGTGATATTGATTACATCGGACAACTTGATGACGACATCAATAAATTTATTCATTTTAGTAAGAAAGAACTAAATGCAGAAAAGGTCATTTTAGCTGGACATTCTTCCGGAGGTGGGTTTGTTTTGAATTTTATTGGAAATCAAAAAAACAGTAAGGTGGATAAGGCTATTTTAATTGCTCCGTTCTTAGGATATAAGGCACCGACAGTAAAACCCAATAGCGGAGGATGGGTTCAAGTAGCTTTAAAGAGAATAATCGGACTTTCAATGTTAAATAATCTTCACGTAAAAGCCTTAAATCATTTACCTGTATTGTTTTTTAATCTCCCTGATAATCTTAATGATAGCTTACAGGTTCAATCATATTCATACAATATGATTATGAATTTTGATTCAAAAGATTATCAACAAGAAATAAAAAACACAAATATCCCTTGTTTAGTAGTAGTCGGAGATGAAGACGAAAGTTTTTATCCTGAACAATTCCCGATAGTTTTTGAGCCGGCCAGGAATTTATTCCAGGTGGAAATTATTGAAAAACTAAAACATTTGGATATTGTGAAAAACGATAAAGTATTTGAATTAATTAAAGAGTGGGATTTAAAAAATTAAAGTTTGTGTGGTAGAATCTTACCTCTCCCTCCCCGGCTGTATGAAGTTATGCGCTAGCATAACTTCATACTTTAATGAAAAACTGGGATTGTATTCCGTTCTATTTAAAAAGTATATCCATTAAATAAAGTTTTTATGAGTCTTATTGGATGTTATTTCTCAACACTCACTCCCACTCTCACTCTGTTATTTCACCTGAATTTCGAAAAGATCTACTTGTGCGATTGTAATATTGTATTAACTTATATATTCGAATCCGTTCAAGTAACTTGACAACCAGCTATAAATCATAAAAAAGATTTGATTTTGACCAAAATAGCCTTATTATAGGTTTATAGTATGGATTTATTAACAATATAAAGCACCAAAACATAAACTGGATATGAACAATTGATTCGCACTTATCCATTCATTACGATTATTTCTCCTATTTTCAAGTTAAATAATCAATTTCTGATATTGTTACTCCTGAATTAATGAATATTAAACATGGGTATTATGTTTAAATCTCTGTTATTCAGATATTTGCGAATAATTTTATTCATTGTTATAAATCAATAAATTAAGGATTCAATATACAAAGCAAATACATTTATCAATCAAACCCAATATCAATTATCATGAAAGAAACCGATCAAGAAAATTGCAATTCAAAAGAACCACAAAAATCCTCGGTGAAGCCCTATAAAGAATGGCACAAAAATTTACCAGAAGGGGGACCTTATAAAGGAGCCCAGTTTGGTATCTTGTCTAAGCTCCATGGAACATGGGTCAACTGGAAAGACGGCCCCACTGGACTTCATACAACCCCTATGCCTTCACCAGGTACATCTTCAGAAACTGTCTTTGGTGTCTTCCACTTTAAATCTCAGGAGTACAGGGAACAACTTAAGTTTACACAGGTTAATGCACCAGTGCGTAACCGTGGTGGGTCTAATGAGCAGTTTAATGCCGCAGTAAAATATGAAACTGCCATTATTGATAATGAAAATCTTCTTCAGCATTTTGAAGATGGAATGTACCTCTGGTTGGGAGACAATCAAATGCCCTGGAGTGAAGAAAGCCCTACTCAACATCCACCAAATTTGTTTAAACATACCTCGGATGAAGAATCTGTAAAAGAAGATGGAGCTGAACCTGTAATGGGTCCGGGTGAACTTGGCCCTCAATTTATTCCTCCTTATCAAATATCTCGATCAGGAGTAATTCCACATGGAACTACCATTCACATCACAGGTAATGCTGCACAGACAGTGGAAGGTCAAGCTCCACATATTGCAGATCTTTGGGAGCCACAATATCTTTCAGTATCACCTACTATGGGGATAAAACCCGAAAAAGATCTAATTAAAGGATCACGTCAGAAGCCGGAATGGACAAAACTCCCTCGTGAGGATCAAAACCCTGATGGTGGTCCAAGAGAAAGTGGAGTAAACAGTGGTCGGGCTTACTTTGAAAAAATATTCAATTATGATAAGTCCGGTGCTAAATTCCCATATACTGTTCAACCGAACCTGAAGTTGATAGATGCCAACGAAAATGTTAAGTTCATTAAGTATAATTTGATTGAGCTGGATTCTTTTCATGACACAGGTCATCAAGGTGGTACAATTAACAATGTGATGATTAATCGGTATTGTAAGGTCACAAGAATGCGTCTTCGAATGTGGCTGGAAGAGGTTTACGATGATGAGTTTGGTGGAAATATCGATCAGCTTCAGTATGAGCAAATCGTAGACTTTGAATTTATGTTTGGGTCTGATGGTGGTACGACTAAATGGCCACATATCCAGGTTAATACCTTACGAAGGGAGAAGGATATTCCAAAAGATAGACTTTTACCTTCAATTATAATACCTAAACAACCGGATGATGAAGTAAGCGGAGGACCTGCTCCAATTGTTACTCCTATGGGACATTCAAAATAAATTAACTTTCTTATTTGTTACTTCCCGAACGGATCTTTTGTAACTATTCAAATAAATTGAAAGGGCTATCTATTATTTAGATAGCCCTCTCTTTTTATTATGATTTTATTTAATTAAATGATTTAAACTCCAGACTTTGTTTCCAGCAACAACTTTGATAACGTAAAGTCCACTTGGTAAAGCAGGTATTTTAAGCTCTGCAATACCATCCTCGCTATTTAGGGTTTCAGAATAACTTATTCCGCCTTCCATGCTGTGAATATACACTTTGGCTTCCTGAATATTATCCTTAAACCTTAGCTTGGCAACACTTCCTGCTGGTGAAGGATTCGGAAAGATCTGTAAATCTGATTCCAGACTTTGCGACTTCATTGTATTAGCATCTGATTCTGCAGACATCGAACCGAAACTACATGCACCTAATAGGTTCCATACTCCCCATTCTCCGGTCTGAGTTGGGTTCTCCCCTTGTGTCCACCATTTAGCTTCATATGTATTTCCTTCATATGATACCTTCATCCCTTGCGTGTAAATAGCTGATGCACTCCATTCTGGTTCTGAACAACTGACATTGCCTACAGTGATTTTCACTGATGCAGAAGATGTATTTCCCTCGTTATCAGTTGCAACCGCTCGAAGCTCATAGGCTCCATCTGCCATAGGTGTCCAGTTAGCACTATAAGGTGCTGTAGCATCTTCTACAATTAAGTTTTGACCGGCATAAAAGGCTACCTTTATTACACTACCGTCTGAATCACTGGCATTTGCTGAAATAGTCACGCTACTGCCAGATGCAAAATTAGCATCTGGTGAAGGTGAAGTAATGCTTACTGTCAAACCTGTACCACCGCCACCACAAGGCTTAATTACTTCATTGATTGCACTAAGCAAAGAGTACTGTCCTTCAGTATCCTGGCTTATTTCCCAGATCATAATTCCGCCTCCTTGCTGTGCCCCTAGTTCTGCCTTGGCTTTTATGGTGTTGATACCGTTGTAATAGACTCCATTAAAAACATCAGCATACGGATCGGCTCCTTCTGCCAATAAGGTCTTGTATGACTTCCAGGTTGGTCGACCATAAAATGGCACCCCAAGTATGGCTTTGTTTGCCGGTAAACCTCTGCCTAACCAATAGTTCATTGTTAATTCTGCATAGTTGTAAGGGGAATGGGCTGACCCGTTGCCTCCATCATAAGCCATCAGATTTAAAAAGTCTACATCATTAAACACACTATTTACTACTGCGTCTGCATTATAACCATAAGCGGCTACAGCAGCTGAAAGTTCCTTGCCTCTGGCATGGAGGGCAACAGCCATCTCGTGCATCAGTGTGGCAAAATTCGCAGGATTTTGCCCCCCGGCAGGATATTCCCAATCCATATCTACTCCATCAAGATCATAATTGTCTATAAGCGATAGTAAGTTATTGATGAAATTCTGACGGTAGGTAGCATTAGCTGCCATTGTTTCAAAATCAGTATTATTCAGGTCACTCCACCCTCCTACGGCTATAGCTACCTTTACACCATTCTGGTGGGCAAGAGTTACAATATCACGTAGCTTTTGTGGATCTTCTACTGCTGTTAATCCTCCTGTAGTGGTAGGACGAATAAAGGAGTACATGATATGGGTAAGCTTATTGTATTGAATAGCTTGAGCTGTACCAGACCAACTCGGCATATAACCAACTATACGCTTGCCGCCTACGCAAGGATCTGGATCTACAATCACATCGCTCTCAACCTTAATATTTATAGCTTCAGAGGTGGTAACAGCATCTTTATTATCAGTAGCGCGGGCCGTCAGACTGTAGTTGCCTTCTACAACGTTGGTCCAACTGTAAGAATAAGGAGCTGTGGTATCTTCTCCAAGTTTAGTGGTTCCGTTAAAGAACTCCACTTTAGAAATAGTACCGTCCGAATCATTAGCCGAGGCTGTTATGTTCACAGTGGCACCTTTCTTATAGGTAGCATTGTTTGCAGGTGAAGTCAGACTTACTGTAGGCGCCTGATTTCCATTACCACAAGGCCCAATCAATGCCCAGACTCCATATTCCGCAGACTGTGCAGGGTTTTCTCCCTGTGTCCACCATTTCGCTTCATAGATATTGCCATTATAAGATACACGATCTCCGCCATTATAAACCTTCGCTGATTCCCAGGTTGGTATGTTACATTCACTTCCCGAGTTTTCTTCTATCTTAACCATTACAGCTTCTGAAGTGGTCGAAGCTCCTTCATTATCTGTGGCTATTGCTGTCAGTGTGTAGTTTCCTGCTTTGACATTATTCCAGACATATGTATAGGGTGAGTTTGTTGCCTCACCAGCTAGTGATCCATCTATGAAAAACTTCACTCCAACTATGCTTCCGTCGCTATCGCTGGCTGATGCTATTATATTTATAGCACTTCCTTCTTTAATAATGGAATTATTGGCAGGAGAAGTGATACTTACCATTGGTGCAATATTATTGGTTGAATCACCAATCTTAATATTTACACTTGCTGAGGTCGCTGTAGCACCTTCATTATCAGTAGCCCTGGCAGAAATGCTATAGCTTCCATCTGCTAAATCTGTTACCGTAAAGTTATAAGGAGAGCTTGTGTCAGTGCCAACAATAGATCCATTTACAAGAAATTCAACCTTTGATACAGTACCATCACTATCGCTGGCACTAGCCTCAATGGTTACCGGACTGCCAGAAGGATAGGCTGTATTTTCTTCAGGGGATAATAAGGTTACAGTTGGTTTGCGGTTTCCGGTATTTCCATCTGCAAATACTTTGTTTATAGTATTTATTAAAGGTGCTTTAGTATTGGGACTGTAGACTAATTTCCCTCCATAGGTTGTGGTATTAGAAGCAAGATCCATCCAGTCGCCAGATACATGCCAAACAATTACACCACCCAGTTGCTCCTGGTTGATATACTTTGCTTTTTCGGTTATGGAACGTTCGTTGTCATAACTCAGAAAGAAATTACCTTTAGTTTTGTAAGGTACTTTTGCTTCATCATCCCAGTGTTCTTCCCAGTCACCAGTATTAGCAACTACGGCATTGTAATTCGGTGTTCCGTCCCATACATTTTTAGCCCAGTTTGTGAAATCGGCAGCCGTCATAACTGGTCCGTCAGGTTCAATAGTAGTCTGAACTTTTACGGTAGGCGCATTTAAGGCAGCAGGACCATTGGTCACAACTCCTCTACCATAGAATGCCATTCCAATGTTAATTTTATTTAGTGGAATATTAGTTGCTTTCATCGCCTGTGCAGCTGCGTCAATTGAAAAATTAGCATATTCAGCACCAGAATAATCGTATAACGGGGCGTTATGGCCTGCAATATTAGACCAACCTCCATTGAAGTCATAAGTCATGATGTTGTAATAATCCATTGATTGGTCAATTCTCGACCAGTCAAAGCCTACTAACTTAGCTGGATTTGCTGAAAAGCAAGAGGTAATAAGTTTATCAGGACCAATGGCAGCCCTGATTTCTTCTACCAAAATTGCAAAGTTTGTAAAATCTGCTGGCGTACCGGTGAAATTCATTCCCTCGTGGCCAGGATATTCCCAGTCCAGGTCAATCCCATCGAAGCCAAGGGCAATAAGCTTTTTACAGTCTTCGATGAACCTCGCTCTTTTTGCAGGATCTGCCGCCATTTCCGGGAAATGCTTACACATGCTCCACCCTCCAATAGAAGCCATTGCTTTAACTCCATTTTCTTTACACAAGGCGAGCATTCCCTTTGGTCCGCCCTCTTTATGAATTGATAGTGGAAATGCCCCTGACTCACCGGTTTCAATATTTGTCCATCCGCCATTGGCATTACGATAGCCTTGGTTATATGCGGGGCTCCCGTCAGAAATATGATAAAGAACCTCTAATTCTCCATATAAAATAAATTTGTCCCAGCTACTATAAATATCCTCATTAATCAGAGGGGCAGGTTGCTGAACAACACCGTCCTGATAAATGTTACGATTACGGTAGTCTCCACTGTGAATAGACCCGTCTACAGCAACGCCAAAAAATGAAAAATTAAGAATTGTATACTGTGAATAGTCTACATTCAATTGATTTTGGCTTCCTTTTGGAATGAGTCCGGGAATATCCTTCCAGGGGCCCCATTGGGTGAGATAACCGATTACCTGTTTGTTGTGGTCAGAAGTAGTGGCAGGTACCTGTGGGTTTACCTGTGCGCTGCTCAAATACGGAAAGAGCAGTACAATGAGTACAAATGCAGCCCGACTATACCAGGAAATTCTGCATAGTCTGCTTAAGCGATTTTTGATTGAAAAATGTTTCATTTTGATTGGTTAAAAGAATAATAATTAAATTATGATTAGGCAAAAGGATAAGCCTGATCATTTACAAGTATTTATATATAACTTTCCTTTTCGTGATAATCTGAAAACAGACTTCGGAGTCTGATATCAGGTGTTTTGGTATTTTTTAATTTGTGTGAAATGATAAAAAAATCCTAAGCATCAGATTTTATTTAGCTAAACGACATTGTTTTGTAGCTGTACGACAGGGTTTTAAGGTGCTTTAGGGATGGTTATTACTACAAGTTGGTTGTTATTTCGGATCCGGGTAAGTGAATTTGATAGGCGCTTTCGATATGGCAATCTTCTGTCTTATCTCCCACATTCGGGTAGGTTCTTATTTGTGCTAAAATGGTTTGTTCCCACCGTATCCTGTCTCCTATTCAGAACGCAAATCATTGTCAGGGCCCGTCAAGAGAAAGGTAATGGAATAAGATTTATAAGATTACGATTACATTTCGGCTACTAAACTATAAAAGTGGATATAAATCAATAAAAGATTTAATTATAACTAAATCAGCTTTATTTTAGGCTTTTAAATAGATTGATTAACGATTTAATACATCAACACTTTTGTAGGAGAAATAGAATCATACTAATCTCTTAATTACCAACCATATAGAAACCAACAGGATGAATAAAACGATTATAATACTACTATTTTTATTAATAGGGGTTAATCAATTAAAGTCACAAGATTCCGAACAAATTGTAATCGGCAGTAAACATTTACTCCACTCTAATATTTTGGATGAAGATAGAGAGTATTGGGTTAGTCTACCTGATTCTTACAATCAGGAAGAATCGTCTTACAAGAAATACCCATTGCTTATCGTGCTTGATGGGAATGTACACTTTATATCGATATCAGGAATGGTCAACTATATGAGTTCCGATTTATACCGGAGTTGGAAAATTCCGGAAATGATTGTAGTTGGTATTCGAAATGTTGACAGAAGACGAGATTACACTCCTGATAAAATTGTTACAGTAAGGGAGAATAATTCTGGTGGTGGAGAAAACTTTTTAAGCTTTCTGGAGGATGAATTGATTCCCGAGTTGGATCAAAAGTACAGAACAAACTCTTACCGAATCCTTTTTGGACATTCTTTGGGCGGATTATTGGCTACTCATGCCTATATGAAAGAAGAAACACTTTTTAATGCATTCATAGCCGTTGATCCA
The DNA here is from genome assembly GCF_012926615.1 of Marinigracilibium pacificum. Lineage (GTDB taxonomy): Bacteria > Bacteroidota > Bacteroidia > Cytophagales > Cyclobacteriaceae > Mangrovivirga > Mangrovivirga pacifica. The sequence continues at coordinate 16,123 of NZ_JABBNU010000004.1, forward strand.
AGCTTTGGCACATGGGACGAAGAAACCATGGATAATAAGTTAGATACAGTGACAAGTCGATCTTTTGAAAGGTTTATTTATATGGCCACAGCAAACTGGGACAAAAGAAATATCAGAAATCGTGATCGTCATATAAGGTTATATGAGGCCTTGAATAGTAAATGTGAAGGTGAATTTCATGCAAAACTGGAATACTTTGAAAATGAAAACCATGCCTCTGTTCCACCAATAGCCTTTTATAATGGAATTTCAACCATTTTTGAGGGTTATGGAATTTCCTATCGCAATGTGGAAAGCATAGAAAAGTTAACTCAACATTTTGAGTCATTATCACAGAGACTTTCATGGAATTTTAGTCCACCGGAACATCTGGTAAATCAAATAGGTTATCGAATGTTACAAAGTAATAGTGAAATTGACAGATCCGGGGCATTAGCATTTTTTATCTTGAATACAGAAAATTTTCCAGATTCATTTAATGCTTTTGATAGCCTGGGAGAAGCTTATGAAGCTCTGGGTGATAATAAAAAAGCTGTCGAAAATTATAAAAAATCACTTGAGCTATATCCTGATAATGAACATGCCAAATTGAAAATAGAAAGCTTAGGCAATGGTGAATAATTATGAAAGGTAATATTGTGTGAGAATAATTTTAATGACTCCTTGTCAAGCTTTGATTCTAGTTGTTGCTGAAAACTTTATTTATGGTTATAATCAGGATTAATAAATCATATATAATTAAATGATTATCAGTTGATTATTTATGATTAATTTTAATTTAATTTTTAAGGATCGACTTAGGAATTACATTCAGTTTTTATTCTCGTTCAAATTCGAATTTAACATAGGAATCATCAAGATTTCCGTCATCATCTAAGTCAAAGAAATCTTCTATAGGTCCTCCGGAGATATATAATTCCCCATTATCCAGTGAGATTCCCAGATAGAAATAATCATCCTCGCCATCAACCTGGACTACCAGTAAATCTTCATCAAATCCAAGTTGCCCGGTATAGACTAATTCTGGTTCATTAGGGACTTCTATTTCCATCGTAAATCTCCCATTCGATTGAATATCCAGATATACTTCTCCCCCATTTGATATCACTTCAAATTCTGTGACTGGTCCTGAAGCAGCATTTTCAAATAATGCATAATATGCTTCCCAATTTCCTTCAATATCATCCATTGATAATTCTGTACCGACGAGTGAAAATCGATCATCTTCTTCATCGTCATTACAGGAAAATACCAAAAGACAAATCATTAATAATACTGCAGACTTTTTAATCATAATTATCTTTGTGGCTCTTTCCTAATTTACCTAATTTAGAATTATTCTAATATTTAATGATAATGTTTTGTTCTAATGTGGGGTGTTAATTGGTGAACTATCTTCCGGGAATGTCTAATTGAACTCTTCGGTTTTGTTATTTATCTTTTGCCGTATAAACATATTATAAGTTTTCCGGATAATATTTTTAAAAACATCAAATCTTTACTAAATACAAGCTAAGCTATTATTTAATCAATCAGGAATAACATGTATGCATAAAGAAAATCATGATAATCATTCGGAACATGACCATCAAAATCATCATGCCCATATGATTGAGGATTTCAAAAAGAGATTTTGGGTTTGTGTTGTGTTAACTCTGCCCGTTATGGTACTCGCTCCAATGATTCAGGATTTGCTTGGGTATTCCTTTACTTTCAAAGGAGACAGGTATATACAGTTTGGATTATCTTCAATAGTATTTTTCTATGGTGGCTGGCCTTTCTTAAAAGGAATGGTTGATGAAATAAAGGATAAATCTCCAGGCATGATGACCTTAATAGCATTGGCTATATCAGTTGCCTATTTTTATAGTAGTGCGGTGGTTTTCGGGCTTGAGGGCAAGATCTTTTTCTGGGAACTTGCCAGCCTTATTGTGATAATGCTTTTAGGGCATTGGATCGAAATGAAATCTGTGATGGGAGCATCTAATGCTCTGGAAGAGCTGGCTAAATTAATGCCATCTGAGGCAAGATTGGTAAAGGAAGGTGGTGAAACCAAGGATATAGAAATATCAGAGTTAAAAAATGGTGATATAATTTTAGTCAGACCCGGAGAGAAAGTGCCTGCTGATGGAGTAATAATTGAAGGTCAATCACATGTAAATGAGTCGATGATCACCGGTGAGTCTAAACCGGTGGCAAAATCTGTGGATGATGTTGTTATCGGTGGCTCCATCAATGATAATGGTTCTATTAAGGTTAAAGTAAAACATACTGGTGACGATTCTTATCTCTCTAAGGTAATCGGAATGGTTAATGATGCTCAACAAACGAAATCTAAAACCCAAAATCTGGCAAACCGGGCTGCAGGCTGGTTGTTTTATATTGCCTTAGGCTCTGGAATAATTACCTTAATAGCCTGGTTATCCTTAGGAAAAGAATTCGATTATTCCCTGGAGCGAATGGTGACTGTTATGATTATTTCTTGTCCTCATGCCCTGGGACTGGCTGTACCCCTGGTCGTTGCAATAAGTACAGCTATGAGTGCTAAAAAAGGACTACTTATTAGAAATAGAACTGCCTTTGAGAACTCTAGGAAAATCACAACGATAATTTTTGATAAAACTGGCACCTTAACTAAAGGTGAATTCGGTGTGACTAGAATCAAAAGTCTGGATGACTCTTTAACTGAGGATGATATATTGAGAATTGCTGCTTCTGTTGAAAGTAATTCCGAACACCCAATTGCAGCTGGAATTGTTAAAAAGGCAAAGGAAAAGGAACTGGAACTTTCTGAACCAAAAGACTTTGAGAATATTACCGGAAAGGGAATGCAGGCTAAATTAGATGGTAAAAAAATTGAAATTGTAAGTCCTGGTTATCTTAAAGAAAAGGATATCGAAATTCCGGAAGGATCATTTAAGAATGAATCTGAAACTGTAGTGTTCCTGTTATCTGAACAATCATTGAAGGGATTTATAGCTCTCGCTGATGAAATAAGGGAAGACTCTTTTGAAGCTGTCAAGACATTAAAAGAAAGAGGATTAAAAGTAGTAATGGCTACCGGAGATAATGAGAAGGTTGCAAAGGCTGTAAGTGAAGAACTGGATTTGAATGATTATTACGCTGAAGTTCTTCCTGAAGACAAACAAAAAATTGTAAAGGATCTTCAAAACGATGGTGAATTTGTTGCAATGACAGGCGACGGAGTTAATGATGCCCCTGCTCTGGCTCAGGCTGATGTAGGTATTGCTGTTGGCTCGGGTACTGATGTAGCAGCAGAAACTGCAGATATTGTCCTTGTTAATAGCAACCCGAAAGATATTGCCAACATTATTATATTTGGTACTGCCACTTATAAAAAAATTATGCAAAATATATGGTGGGCAGCAGGTTATAACATTGTTGCAGTTCCATTGGCAGCTGGTGTACTTGCAGGTGCCGGAATCATTTTAAGTCCTGCCATCGGAGCAGTTTTAATGAGTCTGAGTACAGTTATTGTAGCTATAAATGCTCAGTTATTGAAAAAAAGTATAAATTAAGGGATGGAAAATAAGCCTCTCCCCCAATTTATCAAAGATCAAATTCCTTCGGGTATCGAAAGCAAGTATATTGATGTCGATGGATTTAGCATTCATTATCTGGAAAAAGGAAAAGGAATACCTGTATTTATGATGCATGGAAACCCTACATGGAGCTTTCTTTATAGAAATATAATGAATGAGCTTGATCCTGAGATATATCATTGTATTGCTCCTGATTTACCAGGACTTGGATTTTCTTCAAAACCTGATAGCCCAAATTTCCATACTCTTGGAAATCATCAAAATATCATTACTTCATTTTTGAATAAGGTTATTGACCAGGATTTTATTTTTGTTGGTCAGGATTGGGGCGGGCCGATAGGTTTGCTGGCATCAATGAATAATAAATTTAAAATGAAAGGAATGGTTTTACTAAATACAATGATAAGACCTCCTAAGAAAGACTTTAAGCCAACCCTTTTTCATTCATTTAGTCGTATTCCCTTATTAAGTGATGTGGTTTTTAGGGTTGCGGGGTTTCCCCAGAAGTATTTAGGCATGGTACAAGGCGATAAGAAATCAATAAAGGGAGAAGTTTCGAAGGCATACTCGTGGCCATTGAAAGATTTAAACTCTAATCAGGCTCCACTATTATTATCTAGGATGGTTCCAAATAACCATGATCACCCAAGTGTTAAATATTTGAAAATGACAGAGGAGTTTGCATCTGCATATACCGGACCGGTATCAATTTTCTGGGGAAAGAAAGATCCAGTATTAGGTCGTTTAAGTTCTGCACATCATAATTTAATGCCACATGCTAAACTAACCATTACTGATGGTGGACATTTCATTCAGGAGGAATACCCAAAGCTTATCGCTGAAGAAATCAAATCTTTAAAAATTTAAGATATTGACCATCACAAAATAATCGTGTAGATTATATAAACTTCAAAATGAATGTGAATGTCAATAGATGCAATTATTACATTAGTTGTAATTGTTATTGCCCTAATTCTTTTTGTAAAAGAGGTATTTCAGATTGATCTGGTTGCTCTAGGGTTAATTGTGGTATTAGTTCTTTCAGGAGTTATTACTGTTGAACAAGGACTTGCTGGGTTTTCTAATGAAGCTACCCTAACAGTCGCGGCCATGTTCGTTTTGAGCAGCGCTCTAATTAAAACGCAGGTAATTAACTACATAGGCCCATTATTGACAAAAACCTTGGATAGAAGTTATAAAGCAGGGATGTTGGGCTTAGGTGCTTTTGTTGCCGGACTGTCAGCATTTGTAAATAATACTCCAATTGTAGCCACATTAATTCCTTTAGTAAGTACTACGGCACGTAACCTGAAAGTTTCACCTTCAAGATTTTTAATGCCTCTATCCTATTTTGCCATTTTTGGAGGAACATGTACCCTAATCGGAACCTCAACCAATCTTTTAGTAAAAGGAATGGCTACAGAACGAGGAATTGATGAGATATCAATGTTTACTTTTACCCCTTTTGGTATCATCCTTTTTATTGCCGGGACTACTTATTTGGTATTATTTGGTAAGAAAATTATTCCGGAACGTAGTTCTCCCGATGAATTAAAAGATCAGGAGGGTGTAAAAAGGTTTTTGGCTGAGGTTAGGACTAAATCAAAGCCAGAAGAAGAGTCAAAAATGATATCAAATGTATTTGAAAATGAAGAAATTAAAGTCAAGATTTTAAAACGGGGTGATCAGGTATTTGAAAATCCTGACCCGCATATGAAATTACAGAAGGATGATGAGTTGTTGATTGAAGGAAATCTTAAGAGAATCAGAAGCCTCGTCGAGAGGGACTATTTTAGTATTACAGATTCTTTTGATGAAAAACAATTTCCGGATGAAGAAACCCGGTTAGTTGAGATAGTCCTGCTTTCAAATTCTTCAATTATAGGTAAAAGGCTATCTGACGTTGACTTTTTATTTCATTACGATTCAGAAGTAATAGCAATAAGGCAAAGAGGTAAAAAGCAGCTTTCCAATCTAAAGGAGATCAAACTAAAGGCAGGAGATATTCTGGTATTGCTTACCAATAAAAAGGGCTATGAATTAATTCAACAAAGTCAGACTCATGTTAATCAACCTTTTATTTCTCTTAGGGTTGAACAGGTTAATAGTATTAATAAAAAGGATATCCTTATTGTAACTCTTGTGATACTTATTGTGATTTTATTAGCTTCTTTTGGACTGGTATCTGTGGTGATTGCTGCCTTTGGAGGAATTATTGCATTAAACCTGATGGGTATTATAAATATGGCAGATGTTTACAGATCAATAGACTGGAAAGTAATCTTTTTATTAGCAGGGTCATTGAGCCTGGGAGAAGCCATGAGTTCCAGCGGACTATCTAATATAATAGGTGAAAAGTTTGAACTAATAGTTTCTAGTTACGGAGGTCCGGTAATGCTTGTCGGGTTATTTTATCTAACAACAGTTTTATTAACAGAAATGGTGAGTAATAATGCTTCTGCTGCATTAATGGTTCCAATTGCCTTTTCTGTTGCAGAAAGTATGGAGGTTAATGTTTTGCCATTGCTCCTTACAATTGCTTTCGCTGGAAGTGCCAGCTTTATGACTCCGGTAGGATACCAAACAAATACGATGATTTATAGTGCAGGAAACTACTATTTTAGAGATTTTACTAAAGCGGGTGCTCCATTAAGTATATTGTTTTGGATTTTGGCAATGATTTTTATTCCTCTGATTTATCCATTTCATTAAGTTTTTCAAACTCAGCCCGGTCATAAAATCGACTAAGTTTTTTTTGTAGTACTGCGTACCTTAAAAACCCAAATGTAATCAGAACTGCACTTATTCCGAATAACAGATATGCCATCCATTTTAGGGTTTCAAGATTTTCTATTTTTAATATACCTATACCCGCAATAGTTAGATAAAGCCCCGTCCTTATGTAAGCAAAGAAGGTTCTTTCATTCGCCAGAGTAGTTCTTTCCAGTGCCAAAAAGTCCCTGAGTATTATTTTTTCCCTTACTTCGAAATTACTTGTTAATCTTCTGAATCGTTTTTTCATATTAGAACTTAAGTATTTTGAATTAACATAAAAAATTATTCCTGAGTATAATAAATAAATAATAAATGTGTGTAATCTGATAATACAATTAATTATATTAATAGTGCATATTGTCTTTCGCCATAAATTGTAACCTATGAAAAGAATAATTATACTATCGATATTTTTGTTATGTAGTTTTGTAGCAAATGAATTGAATGCCCAAATTCGAATTAATGGATATGCAGGCTATGTTTTTAAAGATAAGGTCGATTCTTACTATTCTAATAATGCATATTTTGAAGGCAAGATTCAGGATGGTTTAAGATGGGGCGTGGGAGTTGAATACAATGTCCCTGATTTAATGGCTATTGAGCTTCAATATAAAAGGCAGGAAACGAATTCACCCACTTATTACAAAGACAATAAGTTCGGGTCTGAAATACAGTTCACTGATTTCGATGTTAATATTAATTGGATAATGGTTAATGCAACCAGGTATTTTCCGGTTTCAGAGCTTGTCGAACCATTTTTCGGTGTTGGAGTTGGAGCCGGAATTTTTGATATCACCAATCCTGATAATGGGCGGTCTGATTCAGCAACTAAATTTTCCTGGCAATTCAGAGGTGGAACCAACCTCTGGTTAAGTTCAAATATAGGATTGAGGCTTCAGGCTTCCTTATTTTCTGCTACACAGGCATTTGGAGGTGGATTATATTTTGGAACCGGAGGTATTGGTGGTGGTGTAAATAACTATTCTTCTATGTATCAATTTGGGTTTGATGGTGGTTTGGTACTAAAACTTGGTAATTAATTGTGTAAGAAATCTCCACAGCGATAACAATGTATTGCATCATCTGTATGTCCTTCTGCACTGCATGATGGACACGAATCTGTATTTGTAGAAACATGTTTTGCCTGCCCCGACATTTCTGCTGTTACAATTCCTGTAGGAACTGCGATTATACCGTACCCTAATATCATAATTAGTGTTGCTATTCCTTGCCCTAGAGGAGTTTGAGGAGCAATATCTCCATATCCCACAGTTGTAAGCGTAACTACTGCCCAATATATACTTTTAGGAATACTTGTAAATCCATTTTCCCCTCCTTCTACCATATACATTAATGTACCAAGAATCACTACCAGAATAAATACTCCTCCTACAAAAACGATGATTTTAGGTCTGCTAGCTTTTAACGCACCTGTGAGCTGCGAGGCCTCTCCCAGAAACCTGACCATTTTCAATACTCTGAACACTCTTAACAATCTTATGCTCCTAAGTATTAAGAAGCCTTGCGCTCCCGATATAAATAGCCCTATATATGATGGAAGGATTGATAAAAGGTCAATTATTCCGAAAAAGCTTGTAGCATATTTAAGGGGCTTTTTGACTGACCATAACCTTGCTACATATTCAATTGTAAATAGAATCGTAAAAAACCATTCTATTTTATATAATTCACTACCATGTTCTTGCTTGATTTCTGAAACTGTTTCAAGCATTACAACTACAATGCTTAATAGAATTGCAATCAAAAGTACAACATCAAAAAACTTACCCCAGAAGGTATCTGCCTCAAAAATTATTTCATGAGCCTTTTTTCTGAAAGAGCTCCAATGATCATCTGCTTCAAGGTTATCATCTTTAGAAGTATTTTTATTCATAGGTTTTATTTTATAGAATTTAAAAATAAAACAATTCATTTTTTAAACATAATATCAGGAGCATTAACTAATTTAAGCATTAATCATACGAAATATGGATATCAAACCTATCGATACAATTCAAAATGCGTACGACAATGCTTTTCAGGTAAAAGTTGATATCAAAAGCCTCAATGCAATTATATTTTCTGATTTACATAGAGGGACAGGTGATAAAGCTGATGATTTCAGATTTGCCAGTCATACTTATCAACAAGCTCTGGAGCATTATAATTCTTTAAATGCTACCTTGGTTTTACTGGGCGATATTGAAGAGTTATGGGAAAATGATATTAAAGATGTATTACATAGTTATCAGAATATTGCTGAGTTGGAGATGAATTTTGAGAAAGATAACCGGTATTTGAGATTGTATGGGAATCATGATTCTGACTGGAAAAACCAGGATTTATGTAAAAAGCATTTAAAGTTATTTGATCCGGTATATGAGGCTGTCAGAGTCATAGTCACTGGTAATGATATTGAATTAGGTGAGATCTTGCTTATTCATGGGCATCAGGGCTCGACTTTTAGTGATGAATATGCCAGAATTAGTAAATTTTTTGTCAGGTATTGCTGGAAGTATTTTCAGAAAATCTTTAACAAACCGCTAAGTACTCCGGCAACAAGTACTCGAATGCGTTCGAAGCATGACGAAAAGTATTATAACTGGGCAAAAAATCATGGAGATAATATTATAGTAATTACAGGGCATTCCCATGAGCCAGTTTTTAATTCCCTAACTTATGCCGATCAATTAAAAGTTGATTTGGCCAGATTTGAAAAGAAGGTTTTCGAGGGAGGAATGTCAGATGAAAAGGCAGTTGAATTAGAAGAAATAAAGAAGCGGATGGCAACTTTGAAAAAGCATGATGCTACCGAATTAAACCCTGAAGGACATGCTATCCCTTGTTATTTTAACTCAGGTTGCTGTTCATATAGTGATGGCCGAATTACTGGTATTGAGTTTGCCGATCAGGAAATAAGATTAGTAAAGTGGGAAGCCGGAGCCAAACGGACTGTTATTAGAAAAGAAAGGTTAAAAAAGGTATTTGAATTATTAGCATTAGGCGAAAGGTCATTAGTTTGAAATTAATGACCTTCCTCCTATTAAAATTATTTTACAATTTTTTGATTTGTGATTTCTTGATCTGACACTATTTTTACAAGATAAATACCTTTCTTCCAATCACCAGTGTAAATTTCAGCCATAGTACCCTGATTAGGTATTTCATAGATGAATTCACCGGTTTCATTAAAAATCTGAATTTGATTGTATTTTGTATTTATCATTAACCAGTCTTTAAATGGGTTAGGAAAAATAGTTACTTGTTCTCTGTGAAAACTGATGCGTTGTATGCTAAATTCTTCATAATCACCATTGAAGTCCACTTGCTTGAGGCGATAATAAAATGTTCCTGAATTATCCGGTTTGTCAGTATATGAATAATTTACAATGTTAGTTGTATTTCCATTTCCTGCCACCTGACCAACACTATACCAATTAGTACCATCCTTTGATCTTAGAATTTCAAAGTAATCATTGTTTTTTTCATTAACCGTAGCCCAGGTTAGATAAACTTCATCTTCATTAATATCAATCTCAAATGAAATCAATTCAACAGGAAGAATGGTTATCATTTCATCAACATAGGCATGTAAACCAGGGTTATTCGCTAATAAGTCATTTTCATCTCCTTCCTCTCCTACCTGAGTAAAGGTTCCTGTATTACCATAAGTATAGGAATCTCCTGAATCTGTACCCCAATCAAAGCCTCCAACATCTCCTTTTACTACAACTTCACCAGAATTATAAATAGCGCTAAACCAAGAAGTACTTGCATTTCCCAGAACAACTAATAACCCATTATTTTGGACGGTTGAAAAATAATCCACATATAAATCTCCATTAATTACTAAGGTATCTTCCGGATTGATAACCAAACTACTATTGCTTAAGTAAAAGTCTCTTTCTGCAATAGTGGTACCATTTATTATGGTAGTATTATTTGTAAGTGATAAAAGATTACCCGTAATACTTCCTGGTATACCGGTAACCCAATGAGAAGGATCTTCCCAATTTCCTTTCTGATCATTTACAGTTGTTTGTCCTTTGGTTGAAAAAGTAAACAGAATTAATGGTAAAAGTATTAAAAATCTACAAAGCATAGTGTAAAAAATTATAATCTGTACTTGTTAATACTCAAAATGGAATTTGGTAACCCACTTATAGATTAAAAAATACATTCTCTCGATTACTAATGCCTAATCATAGATTAAATACTTAAATACCAGTAATTATGTAAATAATAATATTGTCTAGGGCTATTTATTTTATTTTGGCTAAGAACTTATCTATTGCAAACTTGGTCCAATATGCATATTGGTCAGGATTATTATTCATGTCATTTTTAATATCATCAATATGAATCCATTTAAATGAAGCAACCTCATCAGGGTTAGGAATAGGATCATTATTATATCGGCCTAAATAAACATGGTCAAACTCATATTCTGTAAGACCATTACCAAATTCAGTTTTATAAATGAAATCAAATATTTTTTCTAAGTGACAGTCAAATCCCATTTCCTCCTGTAATCGGCGATGAATAGTGATTTCCTGATCCTCCCCTTTAATTGGATGGCTGCAACATGTATTTGCCCATAAACCAGCACTGTGATACTTATGTAACGCTCTTTGTTGAAGAAGAAGTTCATTTTTATCATTCAAAACGAATATAGAAAAAGCTCTATGTAGTAAACCTTCTTTGTGAATAGGCATTTTTTCGCCATAGCCCACAATTTCATCCTTTTCGTTAACTACTATTAATTGATCTTCCATTATAGTTTTATTGTCTTAAAAAAAATTGCCATATCAATTACTTTACAATATCCATAATTGTTTTGTTAATGACCATATTTATTTTATTGATATTAAAGATTAGATATAATTTCATCTATTATAATCTGTTAATTGCAATATTAATTTTTACAATAAATAGTAAAGAAAATTTAAGTGATGAGAAAAATGTTTACCCAGTGATTATTAATTATATAAGTCAAAATTCTTGATAATTCTTCAAAAAATGCAATTAAATAATTTTTTATTTATAAATAATACCCGTATAATTGTACTATAAATGGAAAAAATAAAATTTATCAATTTAAATCATTTCTAACCTTATGAAAACCCACAAGTCAAAATTAGGCTTTTTATCACTAATGATGATTGGACTATCAATCGTCATATTGCAAAGCTGTAGTGATGGAGAGCAGGTTAAGCCCCTGAAAGGAAAGCAAAATGCAGGTAAATCAATGAATTATGATCTAATGGATTATGAAGTTGATGCACCGGCAGCATGTAAAGAAGTTTGTTTGGTAGCGGGACAACATATGTTGGCCGGTACAGTTCAAGTTGCATATGAAGGTGGAAACCTTTATGTAACATATAATGTAACTCAGCCTGGAGTTTATTTAGAAGAAATTCATTTAGATTTATTTAATAGTGTTGAAGAATTCAAAGCTGCTAAGAAAATTTCTGGTGGTGGAGCAATCCCTGGAAAGTTTGAATTCAAGAAGTCATGGAGTGCAGAAAGCATGGTAACATCTTACACAGCTGTTATTCCTTCTTCATATGTTGATATGTTTGGAGATTGCTTTTTCGTAGCTACTCACGCTGCTCTTTCTAACGGAGAAACTGCTTGGGGTGGTGTTTGTGATGAGTCAGATAAAGGTGTTACTCTTGATGGTGCTAAGCAGTTCCCTGGAGCAAACTGGGGTGTGTTCTTTGAATTCTGTAAAGAAGAGTGTGAAGATCCGACAATTGACTTCACTTATGCTTGGGAAGACTTATTAGATAATGCGAATGATGCAGACTACAATGACCTTGTTGTTCAGTCAGCAATAATCAGAACTGCTTCAGAGTTAAAAATCACTTTGTTTGCAGCTGCCAGAGGTGCTTCTCTTGATCATAGTTTCAGATTTATGATTCCTGCTCAGGGTGTAGTAAGTATTTTGGGAGCATATGATTATGAATTGGTTGGTGATAAATATATGGTAACAGTATTTGAAAATACAACTGATGCAATTCCTGGTGATCCATTTGCTAACACTGTAAGTGCTGACGGATGTTATCCTGGTGCTAGTATGATGATTACTATATCAACTGACGATACATTCAATTTCAATCCTGCAGCACCTTATGATCCATTCTTAAGAGTTTATAACTGGGGATATGAAGCTGCTCCGGATGTATTCTATGATCTGTATATCTGGGAATTACCAGGTAATCAGCATGCGGCTAATACATGGATTGCTTCAAATGGAAAAGAGTATCCAAATGGTATTTTAATTCCATTTGATTGGAAATGGCCTGAAGAAGGACAAATGATTATGGGCCCATACGCAGATTTCATGTCTATCACTGATGGATGGAATCCTAACTGGGCTGATAACCTGACTGATGTTAACTTGACATTTGACAGAACAGTTTGCGGACTATAAGATTTTTATAACCAATTTGAAGCCCGGCAATTTTTGTCGGGCTTTTTTATTGATATCTTGGTTTATATCATAAAGAAATTGGAATTTTATTAACTAATGAGTTTTGGACTCGTTTACCAATTAAAATATTATCTAATGGACGAGAATTTTATTAAAAATCTATTTAATGAACATCGAGAGGCTGCTGAATGCCCCTCACCAAAAGCCGTTAAGGACTTTTTTGTTTCATTAATGGGGTTTTTATTTCCGGAATATGCACATCAAGAAATTAGAGACTATGATCAGTTTCGTTCTTATGCTGAAGATTTGCGCAAATCATTTCAGGACATAATGGATAGAAATAAGGGGTTGTGTATCGATGAAGGAATTGATGTTTCGGATGAGTTTTTTGATTCGTTGGCTGATATAAAAGGTAAATTAGAGAAGGATATTAAGGCTATGTATCTTGGCGATCCGGCAGCAAATAGTTATACGGAGGTAGTTCGGACATACCCGGGGTTTTATGCAATTGCAGCACATCGTATAGCACATCGATTGAATGAATTAAAAGTTAAGTTGATTCCAAGAATAATCTCTGAACATGCCCATAGTGTCACCGGAATAGATATTCATCCGGGAGCAAAAATTGGAGACTTTTTCTGTATTGACCACGGTACTGGTATTGTAATTGGAGAAACAACGGTAATTGGTAATAGAGTAAAAATATATCAAGGTGTTACACTTGGTGCTTTAAGCGTTGATAAAAAGCTGGCTAAATTAAAGCGACACCCAACTATTGAAGATAATGTGATTATTTATGCTGGAGCTACGATCTTAGGAGGTGACACTGTAATAGGAAAAGATTCTGTTATTGGAGGAAATGTATGGTTAACTAAATCAGTGGCAGAAAATTCAAAGGTTTACTATAAAGCAAAAATGACAAATAGTGAAGGAGGTCATGATATGATAACCTTTAAGTCATAAATAGTTTTTGATAACTTCTGAAATAAAAAGAGACACTGATAAAGTGTCCCTTTTTATTTTTTTTGTAGTAACTATTTTACCTTCATTAGATTTCCATCAGTACTAAAAAACAGTTTTTTATGTTTTTTACCTTTCTCGATGTTAACCTGAATATATTCCTTTCCATGATCATGCCTTTTAACACGATAGAATTCATCAGAGACAATTGTATAGCCCTCAAATTTACCTGAAGTGGCCTGATTAACAATATCTTGTGGTAAAGGGAATTGTTCCGTGAAAACTTTTGACTCAATTAATTTTCCATCTTTATCATATAGTGCATAAATGTAGCTATCATCATTAGGGCTTTCAAGCTTTACAGTATAATGGTCGGGACCTTCTTCATCCATCATATAGTGATCTTCTTCAAGGGTCCAATGAGTGTTGATATGATCAGCTCGCGCTAAATGATAACTAACTACCTGGCTATTTGGAAAGTCCCTTTTTACTGCAGCCACAATATGCTCAGGAGTATTTCCTTCAGGAACCTCTTCAGCATTGATCATGATAGACTGGGTGTTTTGACCATAGACTACCATTACCAAAAGAGAAAAGATTATTGTCAATAACTTTTTCATAATAAATAAAATTTTTGTTTTGAAATTGTTCGATCTTTTGTGTTGTCTTTATTAATGACTAATCATCAGTCATTTGTATTATTAATTTAATAATAATTAATCTTATTAAATCAATATTGTTTAAATAAATTGGTAAAATTTTACCTAAAAAATATGTTACGGTTGTGAGTATGTGTTTTATTATTGATAGATAATAGAATATTACCTATTTCAGGGTATTTTTAAGATAACTATTTAGTCTATTATTAATGAAATACTCCCACCCTTGTTTGCAGCTTTCTATTTTAAACTCTGGAATTTCAGATGGGAAAGAATCCAAACCCCGATGAGTTAATGTTAATGAGCATGCCTTATTTTTTGTTGTGAGGTAAAATATCACCATACTTTTTCCAGGGTATTCCTCATAACTCCAATCTAAAACAATCTTTTCTTCAGGAATTACATCAATGATTTTCCAGACATGTGTAAAGGTACGTGTATCTGATTGAACAGGAAACTTAGTCTTAAAACCTATTTCAGGCTTAAAATCAGGGATGTTTTCAAAAAACCACTTTACCATTTGTTCATGCTTAGTGATTACATCCCATAATTCTGATTTGGAGCAATTAAACTCTTGGCTTACTTCTACTATTTGTGGTTCAGATTTCATGCTTTTGAGTTTTAATTGGCAATATAAATTTCAGGATTGCCCTCTACCCTGCCTTTTTTAAATCTTTCTGTTGTAATTTTAACAGGATCATAAATAGAGTCTTTTTCGACGTAATAATAAATGTGCCTCAAATAAAGGTGTGAACTATCTTCAAAGCTCATAGGTGGATAAACAACCCATCCATCAGACTTATTATTTTTAGTCATTTCATGAGCATGTTCATAGGCTTTTTGATGAGATACATCTATCAATATCATAGAATCATAGTTTTCCAAACTACTAATATAAAGTTTATTAATCTCCAGCTTTTCTGATTTTAAATGATTGATTGTTTTGTTAACTGCAACATTAATAATTGAATCAGGAGAAGTAAATCCCATTAGTTTAGGAGATTTTATTTCAACTATATTAGATTCATTAATAGAATCACTATTACAAGCAGAAAATATAAGAGTAAATAATATAATAATGGTTAGTGATAGATAAATAGACTTATTCATAGTTGGTTTTTAATAGACCTCTTTAAATTAGGTGATTTTTTTGCTTAATGAAAGAATCATATTGTGCATTGGAAGATGATATTAACCGCAACATCTTTTATATTTCTTACCACTATTACATGGGCATGGACTATTTCTGCCAATATTTTGATTTGGAATATCTAAATTTCTCTCAGACATATCATGCATAAATATCATTTCGAGTTTTTTATAAAGCTTGGGGTGCTTCTTTTCCATTAATTTTGGTCTCTCAAAGAAGTATTCTGAAGCAACAGAAAAAAACTCAGCATTATTTGTTCCGCCATAAGGATTTATGTCAGATTTCCTGTCTTCAATTTCTCCAATTTTCTTATTTATCAGATCTAACCATGGAATAGTATATTGTTTGTCTAGTAATAATGAAGGAACACCGTCTATTACTCCATCAGCCTTGTCAATTAAATGAATGAATTCATGGATAGCAGTATTTTTTTTATCTGATTCATTTTCAAAGCCAGTGATTAAGGCATTTCTGGATAGAATCATTTTCCCTTCCATATATCCTGTTCCTACCATTCCAAGAATTCTACGATCACCTCCTTCTGTATTAAAATCATGATCAAAGCTATTCGGATAAAGTAAAACCTCTTCAATATTTGGGTATTGCCAGTTTTTAAATGAAAATACCGGAATTATTGCACTTGCGGCTATCAGAATTCTATCTATTAATTCAACCTTAGTTTTGACACCGGTTATTTTACATGATGATAAAAAGTCGTAAACTCTTACTTCGAAGTTAGTTTTTTCCTGGGCTGAAAGAGCATTGTAGAAAGCAACATTTTTCTTTAGAATGCTTTTCCATTCATCAGGAATCAGAATTGCTTTTTTTGCCTTCCTCCCTGCTGTGTTTTTGTTTTTATTCAAGATCAAACCAATAAGGATGATCATGATTACTACAATAAAAATTGCCATTGTAAATATGCTCTATAATAAAGGCCTTTAAATTTTATTTATAATGCTTTCTCAAAAAAGTTAATTCATGAGAAATGTCAAGGTTGTCATGCAGATCTTTCTTGATTATGACATTGATATTGTACTTAATGTTGTATAAATCCAGAACTTCATTTAATTCCTCTCTCTTCTTTTCTGCAACTTTAATTCCTTGAATATATTTATTTAACGGGCCAGAAGCTAATGGTAGCACTCCTATACCAACGGCAATTACTATAATGGGAACAGTCGATAAAACACCTTTATCAAAAATATAGACTCCTAGATAAATTCCAGTTCCAATAAAGGCAATACTTACAACTAAAAAGAAGATAAAATTTCCAATTGATAATGATTTCGATCTTTTTACGAGTTCATATTCGGTATTAATTTCCTTTATTGTATTATCAAGTTTTTCATCAAATTTGATTTCAGGGCATTTCTTTTGAAAAGAAGGTTCCTGGTCTGTTAATTTACATTTTGTACCAGTATTTATATCATATTGACGATTTTCACAAAGTTGACAGTGTTTTGATAAATTCATATAGTAAATGAAAAAAATATTGATTTAACATCTTTCGATAAATTCCAAAAATTGCTCTAAAATATTTAAAAGAAGCAGCTCTTGCAAATCATAATATGAGATATTAATAGTAAGAAACTATTAAGTAACCTATTTGAATATTTATTACTAGTTTGAAAACTATAATTCTTAAGCTATTTTCGTGAATATGGAACTTTTTTAATAAGGCTAAATGCTGGTTAATATTTAGTGCATTTAATCCGGTGTAATTCAACTATGGAACCAATAATTTATCTGTTTATATTCATAATTGGCTTAACCTCTTATAAGGGGTTTACTGATTATTCTTATCAGCAAAAGTATGTATTTGATATTGATAGAATCTTAATCAACAAGGAGTACTATAGGATACTTAGTTCTGGTTTTTTACATGGAGACTGGTTTCATCTTGGGTTTAACATGATTGCACTTTCCTCTTTTGGATCTTATGCAATATTTGCGTTTGGACTGTCGGGTTTCTTGCTAATCTATTTTGCAGGATTGATCGGTGGCAATTTACTTGCTCTTTTTGTTCATAGAAATCACGGCGATTATAAAGCTCTTGGTGCTTCAGGTGCTATTTATGCTGTAGTGTTTTCAACAATTGTTATTGATCCATTTTCTGAAATATCTTTTATAATAATACCCTTTGGTTTTGATTCCTGGCTCATGGGATTATTATTTGTGATTTTTTCTATCTGGGGAATAAAAAAACAAAAAGGAAATATAGGTCATGAAGCTCATTTGGGAGGTGCAATAGTTGGGATGATAATTCCTGTACTACTTATTCCTTCGGTTTTTATTGATAATTTATGGGTTTATGGTCTTTTAGGCATTCCTGCTCTGGGGTTTGTGTTATATATCATTAAACACCCTACATTTTTATTGTATGAATCATTTGGGATTCCAATACGGCAACCATCAAAAGTTGCTGAAATAAGTAACCAGGAACAAATTGATTTTTTATTGGATAAGATTAGTGATAAAGGATATAGTAGTCTATCTGAAAAGGAAAAAGAGAGGTTGAAGGAATTATCTAAATAGTTAAGTATTTAAAAGGATTTGTAATTAGGATCATTTTTACCATCCTTTACCTGATGTAATACTAGAACTAAATACTTGTGAAACTAAATTGGTTTAATAAGTAATGATAAATCAAAACACTCTCCTCGCCTTTTCGTAACATTACTAAAACTATCAATACCGATAAAAATGAACATCGAACATCTTGTTGGAAATACTCCTTTAGTTGAAATAAGACATCTCAATAAAAATAAAAATGTTAAAGTTTATTGTAAGCTTGAGGGTCAGAATCCCGGTGGCTCTGTAAAAGATCGGGCTGCCTTCGGTATGATCTCTGAAGCACTTAAGCGTGGAGATATTAAGCCAGGAGATAAATTGGTCGAGGCAACTTCAGGTAACACTGGAATCGCTCTGGCTATGATCGCAACGTTGAAGGGTTTGAATTTGACCTTGATCATGCCTGATAACAGCACTGAAGAGCGAGTTAAAACGATGAAAGCTTATGGTGCCGAAGTTATCCTAACTCCTGCTGAAAAGACTATAGAATATTCCAGAACTCTTGCTGAAGAAATGGCTGAAAAGGAAGGGTATTATATTCTAAACCAGTTTGGAAATCCGGATAATTATAAAATGCACCAGCGTACTACCGGTCCTGAGATCTGGCGTGATACTTACGGTAAGATAACTCACTTTGTGTCTGCAATGGGTACCACTGGTACAATTATGGGGGTATCAAGATATTTAAAGGAGGTTAATCCCGAGGTGCAAATTGTTGGAACCCAACCAAAAGATGGCTCTAGTATCCCCGGAATCCGGCGTTGGTCTCCGGAATTTTTACCAAAAATTTATGATGCTAACCGAGTTGACAGAATCATTGATGTAAGCCAGGAAGAAGCTACTCAAATGACAAGACTTATGGCTCAGAAAGAAGGGATTCTTGCCGGAATGAGTAGTGGTGGTGCACTACATGCCGCACTGAAACTTGCAGAAGAGTTAGATGAAGGGGTGATCGTATGTATTACTTGTGACCGTGGTGATCGATATTTGAGCTCTGAATTGTTTGAATAAAATATAAAAGCCTCTATTGAGGCTTTTTTTAATCTTCTAATATTCCACTAAACCAGGAATAGACTATAGTTAAAATCAATAATGCTGAAATTGATTTACCAGCTTCACCGTTTAATACAAATGCATTAATAACCTCGAAAGCCCCTAAGCCTATAAAAGCTAAAACGATACCAATATTTATTATTGATTTGATTGTGTTGCTGATGGTGTCAATTTTATAAATAGGAATAGTTGCCAGCATTATTGAAAATCCTAAAACTAAAAAAGAAGTGTCTATAGTGAAACCCGCAGTCAAACTTACTATTGCTATTAAATAGAGACCAGCATTGATAATAGCTGAAACATATGTTTTCTTCTCAAGCAGGTTTCTGGCATATTTATCTATTAGTAAAATCACATCTGAAACGGGTCCAATAAACCATGTGCTAAATATTAAAACCAAATAAAATGGAATTAATACAGGAACTACCTGAACAATTACAACTAATCCAATTAGAAATGCAATTCGCACACCTTTTGATAATGTCGATAGCCATATTTGGTATTTCAGAATCCATCTATATAAGAAATTCGATGACTTTACAGCCTCAAGCATTCCGCTTTTCGCTACTTCACTAGTTGGATCTATCATTAAAGCAGTGGCATAATGTTCCTTTGCTTTTTTATAGTTTCCTTTGGCTAGTTCCTGATAACCTGCATTTACATGGGCGAAATCATTTTCAGGATTTTGTTCTAGAAGTCCATCGATATGATTTTTAGCAATATCTTTCTTTCCGGTAATGTTATATATTAGAGCTAATAAATTACGGCATTCTTCATTTTCAGCATCAAGTTCAAGCCCTTTTAAAGCGGATTTTTCTGCTTCTTTATACTTCTTTTGCTTAAATAATATAGCAGTAAGAAGGCTGAAATAATGTGAGTGAGGGAATTGTTGAATTGATTCTCTAATATAATGCTCAGCCTCGCTAAAATCAGACTGATTGTATTTTATTTGAGCCTTTATGAACAGGAAGTAATCCTCTTCAGGGTTTTCTGATATTGCTTTATTGATTAAATCAATTGCTCCCTTATAATTTTCTTTATTGTTATATATTCTGGCCTTAAGAGCATATAAATATGGATCGTCAGAACCTTCATGGAATGCCTGTTCAATTTTATTGAGTGCATGATCATATTTTTCATTAATAATTAGCGTCTCAATGGTATCAAGGGTGTCGTTATAATACATAGTTTAAAAAATGTTATAGGTTGAGATATTCTTTTACATCATCATATAATCCTGATGCATTCGAATATAAAACATAATTTTTAGCTGTAGCTAACCATTCTGCTGTTGAAGGACGGACTTTCTTAATTGACTGCAATAAATCATTTGTGGTAATTTTTTCTATCTTTCCACTACGCATTGAAACTCTAAGTTTCTCTTCAATAGCAATATCTAAAACTGCCTGAATATCTGCACCACTAAATTTGTCAGTTTTTTTAGCCAGTTTTTCATAGTCAAGTGCTTCCACAGGCTTTTCAGCAGTCATTATCTTAAAAATCTCTATTCTTGCCGCTAAGTCAGGTGGTGGAATAAAGATCACTCTGTCAAATCTTCCTGGTCTTAAAAACGCTGAGTCCATATGCCAAGGTGCATTTGTTGCTCCTAATACCAATAGCCCTTCGTTATCTGTATCAACGCCATCAAGCTCCTTTAAGAATTGGTTGATGACATTTCTTCCGGCAGAATTTTTAAGGTCGTTCCGTTTACTTCCAAGAGCGTCAATCTCATCGATAAACATCACACATGGATTATGTTTTCGGCATATTTCAAACCTCTGGTGCAGGTTTTTTTCACTATTGCCAATGTACATATCCATGATGTCGTCGAGATCAATATTCATAAACTTGGAATCAATCTCACCAGCAGTGGCTCTGGCTAAAAAAGTCTTACCACAACCCGGAGGTCCATACATCAGGATTCCCCCTCCTGCTTTTTTACCAAAAGCTTTAAACAGATCAGGGTTTTGTAATGGCTGGATTATCTTAATGCTAATCTCATCTTTAACATTTTGCATTCCTCCAACTTTTGAGAAATTGGAATCAGGTTTTTCAAGGAATGCATCGAAAGATGAACCATCATGCTCAGGTTCTTCAACTGTGATTTTCAATTGTGATTCAATAACTTCATCTCTATAATCAGGAAGCTTTAATTGGAAAGCTTGATACTGATCAACAGCATCTCCAATTTGCCCGTTATTGATTAACAATTGTAGATAGACCTCTATAAGGTCAGTGTTAAGTTCATTTTCGAGAAGCTCTTCACAAATTAATATACCGGGATAGTTATTCTCCAAATTCAAATAGCATTTTGCTAAAAGCAGTTTGGTGTCGAATTCGTCAACTTGTGAGAGTATGATTTTAAGATGCTCTTTTGCATTTTCATAATCTTTCAAGCCAAAATACCCATTTGCGATTTGCTTTCTTAATATCACATTATCGGGAGAAACTTTTAGAGCTTCTTCTAATGCATTGACTGTGTCCTTATTCACTTCGTTGAAAGAAAAAAATGTTATTAAAATATTCCGGTATTGTATAAGTTGCTGTCGAGATTAGATAATATCTTAAGATTTCTTAACCATCATTCCACCAGCGATCAACGCAACCACTGCTCCTCCAAACATCATATATGCTGTAGTTGTTCCTTCTTTGTTTGAAGATGAAATTTCAAGGTCTCCAATAGAAAGTGATCCGGTAGATTCTTCATATTTATTGTAACCAGTATATAAAAGGACTAATCCAATTACGATAAGCACTACTCCGATAATTTTTTTCATATCTTTATTTTTAAAATTTGATCTTCAATAGAAAGTCAAAACTAACTAAGTATTTATTTATCTCAAATTAAAATTTTACCAGAAATATAACAAATGGGGTTTCACCACGAAAAGTACTATTACCTGATTACATTACAATATCTTGGATTCCGTTATCATGGCTGGGCCAGGCAACCAGGTGTTAAAACTGTTCAGGAGCAGGTAGAAAAAACTCTGAATTTTATCTTTCCGGATGTGAAATTTAAAGTCCTTGCCGCGGGAAGAACGGATTCTATGGTGTCAGCAACTGGTGCAGCTTTTGAACTTTTTATAAATGAAAAACTTAATATTGATCAATTCTTGAGTGATTTCAATATCAATTTACCGCCTGATATTCGAGCAATTGATGTTAAACCAGTATCACCTAAGTTTAATGTTATCCATCATGCTGAAGAAAAGGAGTATCACTATTTATTTTGTACTGGAGTGAAACCTCACCCCTTCTCAGCGGCTCATATGGCCTATTTTCCTGAATTAAAAAATGTTGAATTGATGAAAGAAGCAGCTCAATTTTTTAAAGGAGAACATGATTTCATGAATTTCTGTCATAGTTCAGTGGCACAAGGTGATACAGTTCGGAAAATTGATGAAATCATTCTTGAAGATAATACCGTTTATACTGCTAATTTCTTTCCGGAGCAATCATGGATTATCAAAATCAGGGGAAAAGGGTTTATGAGATACCAGATTAGAATGATGGTTGGAGCGCTTGCTTTACTTGGTATGGAAAAGATTAGCCTTGATGAATTTAAAGGATACCTTGATTTAACTGAAACTAATCATAAAAGGTATGTTGCTCCTTCATCAGGATTGAATTTATATGAAATATCATTTGATCAGGAAAAGTTAAATTAGTTCTAGATTTTGAAACTATTAGCGCTTATTCCATGTTGATTTAAGTAACTTAAATTATCACTCTAAACACTACAACAAATGAAATTTATCAATTTAGCTAACAATGATAAAATGCCAATCGTAGGTCTGGGAACCTGGAAATCAGCTCCGGGTGAAGTTTACGATGCTGTTGTGTCAGCGGTAAAAATGGGTTACAGGCATATTGATTGTGCGGCGATTTATCAAAATGAAAAGGAGATTGGTAATGCCTTCAAATATTTATTTGATAATGGAATAGTAAAACGAGAGGATCTTTGGATAACGAGTAAACTCTGGAATAATGCTCATAAAAAAGATAATGTAATTCCTGCTCTTAAACAAACTCTTGCTGATCTTCAATTAGATTATTTGGATCTCTACTTGATTCATTGGCCAGTTGTTTTGAAAGATGGAATTGTCTTTCCGGAGAAAGGCGATGATTTTGCTTCCTTAAATGAGGTGCCTTTGACTGAAACCTGGAATGGTATGGAACTGGCATTGGAAAGTGGTTTAACAAAACACATTGGCGTTTCTAATTTTAATTCGACTAAGCTTAAGGAGGTCTTATCTGTTGCAAAACATAAACCTGAAATGAATCAAGTGGAACTTCATCCCCTTTTACCTCAGAATGAACTGATTTCTTTCTGCAAAGAAAATGATATTAATATGACAGCCTATTCTCCTTTAGGATCAAGAGATCGTGCTGTTCAGATGAAGAAAGATGATGAGCCAAATATGTTTCAGCACCCTGTTTTAAAAGAGGTTGCGGAGGAATTGGGAATACCTGTGCCTCAATTAATGATTGCCTGGGCTGTAAACAGGGGGACTGTTGTTATTCCAAAATCAACTAACCCTGAGCATATGAAAACTAACCTTGAAGCTGCCGATATTCAAATCTCTGAAGAGTTGATGAATAAAATTAATTCAATTGGTGATAGCTATAGATATGTTGACGGATCCTTCTGGACCATGGAGGGAAGTCCTTATGAAATGACAGACCTTTGGGAAATGGTTTGAATTAAATAATGTAAATATTAATTTAACCCGGAATCTAAGTTCCGGGTTTTAATTTTTTAATATGAAAACAAAAGAATGTCCTTCTTGTGCAATGGATATTGATGAAAAGGCTGATATCTGCCCGATTTGCAAATATGAATTTCCAAAGCAATCCCCAATAATCAAATATGTGGCAATAGTACTTGCCATTTTGCTTATTCTGATGTGGGTTATATTCTAGACTGCTTCTGTCCTTAATACCTCCAATGGAGAACTCTTTGTAGCACTTCTTGAATTTAATACACCAATCAGGATTATTAAACTTGAAATAATCAGGAAAACCAGAATTATTGGTAAAACTGAAATATTGAAATCTGTTTCAAAACTGAAATATGATAATAACCATGTCGCAAGAATAGCAATTAATACTCCTGTAAATGCAGACAGACTTCCCAGGATCAAGTACTCAGTAAATACTATTCCCCTGACTTGTTTTTTGTTTGCCCCGATCGTTCTTAAAAGCACATTTTCTCTGAGTCGCTGATCTTTTGATGATCTGATTGAAGAATAAAGTACCATAACACCTGTCAAAATACACAGCCAGGCCATAAAATATACTATATATGATATTTTGTCTACTATATTTTCAAGAGTGTTAATAATCAGATTAAGATCGATAATTGAAATATTTGGAAACGTTTTGGATACCATGTTCCTGAAGTTTGCTGTTTCTTCAGGAGTTTCTGCTCGTGTTAATAAAACATGGAATTTTGGAGCATTTTCTAATACTCCCTCAGGAAATACAACCAGAAAGTTTGTTTGCATTCTCTGCCAGTCGACCTTTCTTAAACTTCCAACTACAGTCTCCACATAAGCACCTTGAACGTTGAAAGTAAGTTTGTCTCCTACCTCGACTTTCATGTCTTCAGCTATTCGTTCATCAAGAGAAATTTTAACAGGATCACCTTTTTTAACTATTCCTGTAAACTCACCTTCAACAACTTCCTCGCTATTTATCAAATGGTCACGGTAAGTCACTCTGTACTCCCTGTTTAATACCCAGTCCTTTATTCCAGAAGCTGTGTCCTTTTCGATATCGACTATTGGTCTGTCTTTTATGCTATGTAACTTTATTGTAACGATAGGAACCGAATTAATTATCGGAAGACCATTTTCTTTGGTCATTGTTTCCAAAGAGTCTAATTGACTGGTTTGAATGTCAATAGCTACAATACTTGGACGTTCACCACTTGTTGCTCCGTTAACTTTACTGATCAGCAAGTCCTGGGTTAAATATATAGTGCAAAGTAATGCTGTTCCTAAGCCTGCAGACATGATTAAAGCAGTAGTCTGATTATTTGGTCTGAATAAATTTGCAAGTCCTTGACGCCAGATGAAAGATGATCTTTTTGGGAAGAATCTTTTAATCAGGAAAATAATGCCTTGAGCCACCAACCATAAAATCCCAAATGAAATCATAATAGCCATGGTGAAAATAATAGCTCTTACGGCTGATCCCATTTGATAAAATGTAAAAAGGAATACAAATAATATTAGTAAAAAATATAATAAATAATGGATTTTAGGAATTTTCGTTGGTTGAATAAACGAACGTATCGCTTGTAATGGTGAAACGTGTTTAGACTTTATTAATGGAATCATTGCAAATAATAATGTCACAATTACCCCGGTTGCTATTCCCGCAAATATTGAAGGAATATGAATTTCCATAGCAATATCTATCGGGATGAAGTCCTTTATAATCAATGGTAAAAAGGATTGCAGAAGTACTCCCAGTAATGTGCCAACCAAAGAACCAATAAATGCAACAGAGAGGATCTGGATCAAATAAATTTGCATTGTAGTTCTACCTGTAGCTCCTAAGCATCTCAATATTGCAGTTTGATTATTCTTCTCTTTCAGATATGAATGAATTGAAGAACCAACACCCAGGCACCCTAAAAGTAGTGCAATGAAAGCTGTCAGGTTAAGAAATCCCCCTAAGTCATTAAACGCTTCGCCCAGTTCTTGCTTTCTCTCTTCCACATCATCATAACCTACGTCGAGCTTATCTAGTCTGGGCTTAATTAAATCAGTAAAAAGATTGTAGTCAAAACCCTTTGGATATTTTAAGTATACTTTATATGTGATCCTAGAACCAAACTTTATTAAGCCGGTACTTTCTAATTCTGACATTGGAATATAAACAGGTGGAGCTATGGAACTCTGGAAATCAGATTGCCCCGGAACCTTAGTAATGGCTGCCGAGATTTTAAATTCCCTGCTACCTACTCTTACCATATCTCCAGGTTGAGCTTTAAACTGTTTCATTAAAGATTGTTCAGCTAAAGCAGTTTTTTCTGAATTATAAGATCTACCCATACCCATTGGAGAAGTTTCTATTTCTCCATAAAAGGGAAAAGTATTTTCAACCGCCCTGATATTAACTAGTCTTGAGTCTCCGGTTTTTGGAAAGTATGCCATGGAAGCAAACCTTATTTCCTCACTTATTTCCATACCCAGAGAATCAGCAAGATGAAATACATCTTCCGGGACTTTACTATTTCGAGATGTTACTTCAATGTCAGCACCCAGCATAGCTTTGGCCTCATCGTTTACCTGCTTTTGTAATGATGCACTAAAAGAGTTAATTGCCACAAGCGCTGCAATGCCCAGAATAATACCATTTACAATAAGAATTAACTTACCAATTGACCTTTTTCCATCTCTGTAGGCCATTAGCACTTTCCATTTTAATGACTTGTTACCTGGTTTGATCATGCTATCTGAGTCATTTTATCTGATACAATGCTACCGCCTTTCATTTCAAGAATTCTATCGGCTTTGTTTGCTAATGTTTGATCATGAGTAACAGTTACGAGAGTTGTTCCCTGTTCGGTATTCATCTGAAAGATCAGATCTTCAATTTTCTTACCGGTTTCAATATCAAGATTACCAGTTGGCTCATCAGCAAATAATATTTTAGGTTCGTTAGAAAAAGCTCTGGCAATAGCTACACGCTGTTGCTCACCACCCGAAAGCTGAGAAGGATAATGAGATGCACGATCTGCCAGCCCTACCCTGTCAAGCCATTCCATAGCAGTTTCAAGGGCATGTTTTTTTCCTAATAACTCTAAAGGAATGGCCACATTTTCTAGTGCAGTTATTGATTGTATAAGGTTAAAGCTTTGAAATACGAAACCTACCTCTCTATTACGAAGTTCAGCTCGTTGATCTTCTGTCATTTCATTTATTATATAGCCATCGAGCTCGATAATACCTTCAGTAACAGAATCGAGTCCTGCACATAGACCCAAAAGTGTTGTTTTACCACTACCACTTGGACCAATAATAGCACAGCTACTACCCTTTTTAATTGTGAAATTTATATCGTGAAGGATAGTCAGGGCATGATCTCCTGAATTATACACTTTCTTCAGCTTTTGAACTCTTAATATATCAGTCATGTGCGATAATCTACGATTTATATTAACTTGATAATCTAAATATATCAATCATACTTTTAACCACTTATTAATATTAGTTGTTTGGAGAATATAGTTCATAAATGGTATTCAGGAGTTATGAATAAACTCATGATAATAATATTGATTGGATTTATAACCGGATGTGCCGGTGAAAGTTCAAATCAAAAACAAGGCAAAAATTCTGAGGAAGAGAAAAGTGAATCCGAAGTAATGGAAAAGGATAAAAAATTAAGTTCAATTCTTTTTTTTGGAAATAGTTTAACTGCCGGGCTTGGCGTAGGTTCCGATGAATCTTTTCCATCTGTTACTGGTAAATTATTAGATTCATTAGGTTATAAATATGCTATAATTAATGCCGGAATCAGTGGAGAAACTACTGCTTCTGGTCTTTCGAGAATAGAATGGGTATTAGATAACTCTCATTTTGATATTTTCGTACTTGAATTAGGTGCAAATGATGGTTTAAGAGGTATTCCGGTAAATGAAACTTATCGAAACCTGACAGAGATAATCAGAAAGGTGAAGTCTTCAGCTCCTCATGCTAAGATTTTACTAACCGGTATGATGGTTCCTCCAAATATGGGGCCTGAATACAGTGCTGCTTTTCGAAGTGTTTTTGGAAGAGTGTCAGAAGAACAAAATGTCACTTTACTTCCATTTTTATTAGAAAATGTAGCTGGAATAGATAGCCTTAATCAGGAAGATGGAATTCATCCTAATGTGAAAGGCCATCGTATTACTGCAGAGAACGTAACAAGGATTCTTACTGAAAAAGTTCTTTGACTCCCTGGTCCTTAATCCCATTACCAACATGAAAAATTTACAATATTCAATTATATCAGCTTTTACTGATAATAAAGATTATAAAGGAAATACAACCGCAGTGGTTCATGTAACAGTACCACTCAAAAGTGAAGAGATGCAGGAATATGCTCGGATATTAAACCAGCCTGCGACAACCTTTATCTATCATGATGAATTTAACGAAGAGTATCATCTGAGATGGTTTGCTCCTGATGCTGAAATTGATTTGTGTGGACATGGCTCGTTTGGTGCCATTCCTTTTTTATTGGATGAACCAGGAAAAGTTGAGTTAAATTTTGCTGGAGGAATTATTAATGGTGAAAAGTATTTAAATAACGAATGCTCAATTGATCTCGATACAATTGAATCTGAGCGTGATCAACCTCCAAAGGGATTGGAAGATGCTCTAGGTGTTAAAATTGAAAGTTATTTTAAAACTAACAACAAGCATATCGTTGTTTTAGAATCAGAACGAAAGGTTGCAAAGATGAAGCCTGATTTTGAACAACTCAAAAAAATTAAGGTTTTCGGTTATGCTGTTACTGCACCCGGAGACGAAGTAGATTTTGTCAGTAGAACAATAGTGCCTCATGTCCAGGCATTAGAAGATCAGGCCACTGGGTCCTCACATGCAGCCTTATTTCCATTCTGGGCTAAAAACTTAAAGAAAGAGTCATTAACAGCTATTCAAGTTAGTCAAAGAGGTGGTTTTTTTAAGGGTGAAGTTAATGATGGCCGGGTTCTTATCAGATCT
This sequence comes from Marinigracilibium pacificum, assembly GCF_012926615.1. Lineage (GTDB taxonomy): Bacteria > Bacteroidota > Bacteroidia > Cytophagales > Cyclobacteriaceae > Mangrovivirga > Mangrovivirga pacifica. Next base: position 45,021 of record NZ_JABBNU010000004.1, read on the forward strand.
GGTTATAGATTATATTCTGAAGGGAACCTTAAAGAATTATAGTTTTGATTCTTTGTTGATTTTATTCTGAAGAAATAACCTGATTATTGTTATGACTAACAATGCCCATGGAGCACCATGCAATACCAGATCAAACCAATCTATTAGTTGCATACCAACTGCCCCTCCGGCAATCCATTTCAATTTTCCAATAATATGAGGTTCAGACGAAAAAGGAGCCAGGCCTAATGTCAGCGAAAGAACGATTGGTATAAATAGTGATTTTAATTTATTTGTGTCCATGGTATTGATAAGGTTTGTTTTGATTAAAATGATAGTTTAGAATTATATTGAAATTCGTCATGTTGACCCTGTTTATTTCATATGCTAATTCAGTATTATTTGAAGCATCAAACTTTCTTGTTAATAATAATCTTGTTTCCATTCCTTCAAGAAAGCCTGTGAAATGGTATTGGAAATCAATTACCCCTTGATAAAATGAAGGTAAACCATACCTGTTTTTTGTAGCGTCTGACGGAGAAGGAATATCAAAATATCCTGCACTGGTACGAAGATTAATTTTGTGAGATATTTTAAACTCTGAAGCTATATAATAAACATTTGCATCAGCAATTCCCTCAAGTCTCTCTCTGGGCATGGTAGTATACATTTTCTCTTTGCCGTATTCTCTTGGAATCAGGTATTGCCCTTTATTACCAATTCTTGAGTATGCTATTTTTATAATTCCATTAGTAAGTTTATACCCAGCCATTGTTGAGATATATGATGCTGAGTGGTCATGCTCATGATAAAATTCTTCGAAAGATTTGCTTTGAACGCTTTTTTGATGAAAAAGCTGTAACCCTAGTTTGAATTGCTTGTTATCATATTCAGAAATAAACAATGAGTTATTGATTAAATTTTCAAAATAAAAATCCCACAGTTCAGCCCTGAAACTGTTGTGCTTAATTCCAATTTTACCATAAATAACCCCCTTAGAATCAGGTCTTAAACCTTCATTTTCTTCATGAGAATTTTTGTTGTATAGCCCTATTGTTTCGGTAGTTTTATACCATTCTACCGTAGACCGTGGTGAGAATCGATAAATATAACCACCCTCCCAATTAATAGATTTATCAGGATTATAATATTCATATACTATTCCCTCAAAAAGGTTTGGACGCATTCGACTGTCCTGTGCATTCAAAATAGGAGTTTCCAGAAACTGCTTTCCAAATGTTATTTCATGATGATTATTTGAATAGGTAATATAAAGTTCCTCAAGTCTGTCTAGATCGTGTTTATTATCTCTATGTTCAATATCAAATAGTCCTATTTCATACCTGTTGTATATACCAGTTAGAGGATCTGGGGTATTTAAATTTGATGAAGTGATATTATGAATAATAAAACCACTTATTACTGCTTTTACACCTTTAAAGCTGGCAGTCTCATAACCTACTCCTAGCCCTGTACCTAATGCATGATAATCAGATAGCTCGCCATTATTATTGGTATGCATAAAATAGGTGCGAAAATGACCCTTGATTTTTCCTTTTGAAAAATAGTCACTAAGTGATTTTAGTTCCTCATCTTTTTGATTGATGGTGTCAGATTCATGTTGTCCGTAAATAATGAAGGGTAATAACAAAAAGATTAAGAATGCTGATCTCATCGCATTTTTTTTATTGCAATGATCACCCTTTAATCATTTTATTTCTGTGCGTTTAGTTACACTGCTTTAATAACTGGATTCATTTAGCTTGGTTTTTCCACGGTAAGTCCAATATATCAGAGTTGTATAAGCAATTACAAAAGGCATTCCCCAAATAGCAACAAAAAACATTGTTCGTAAAGTGTATTGACTACTTGATCCGTTATAGATATCAAGGTTATTTAAAGGGTCTATTGAAGAAATAATCATGTTTGGAAATATACCAAGCGCAAAAAGCATTATTAATGCACCCATTGTACAGGCAGAACTTAAAAAAGCACTGATATATTTATCTTTGCTTAGCATCCGGGGAATATTCATAATACTCAGGATATTAAGAAGAACGACAGTCCAGGCTATGATTGAGATAGCAAATTGATGTTCTTCGATTAGTTCATGTTTAGTCCCGGGTAATTCAACATTTCCAAAACTAAAGTTTGCAATCATTTCTGGCTTTTCAAATAAAGTAAGAGCAGTTAAAGGGATAAATAGAATGACAAATAACCCGAAAGCTTTATATGCTAACTTTTTAATTTGCAATTGGAGCTTACCTTCAGTTTTAATTGTTAAGTATATCGCTCCATGCATTGCAAACATTACAACATTAAATATTCCGGTTAAAAATGTATATGGTGTGATTAAGTCAAGAAATGAACCAACATAAATCTTTTCCTGATCTAGCGCCATTCCAATTATAATGTTTCCAATTGCAATACCGAAAAGTAATGCAGCAACAACTGAACCGGCACTAAAAGCTATATCCCAATTCTTGCGCCATCTTTTACTTTCTTCTTTACTTCGAAATTCAATGCTGACTGCCCTGAATATCAGAGCAATTAAAAGAAGCATAAAAGGTAGATAAAAGCCTGAAAATGCTGTGGCATATACTTCAGGAAATGCAGCAAATAATGCTCCACCAGCTGTTATTAACCATACTTCATTACCATCCCAGACCGGGCCGATAGAGTTTAATAAAATTCTTCTGTCATGATCTCCCTTTGAAAATAGATAAAGAATACCAACACCAAGATCAAATCCATCGAGAATAGCATATCCCATTAATAAGACTCCGACAATTACATACCAGATAACATTAAAATCCATGGCTTATAAATTTGAAATGGTTTCAGCAATATTTTCTTCACTTTGGTAACCTGCTTCCGGAGAATGATGGTCTTCAGGCCCATGTTTTATTTCTTTATCAAGGACATATAACCAGACAAAGAACAAAAGAATGTAAACGATAAAAAAGAGTACCAAAGAGATGATTACTTCTTCAGCCGACACAGATTTTGAAAGTCCATCTCTGGTTCGTAATAGCCCCTGGACAATCCACGGTTGGCGACCCCTTTCAGCTGAAACCCACCCGAACTGGTTTGCAATTACTGGCAGGATGACACTAATCATAAATATTTTCAACATCAGTCTATTTGTAAATAGTCTCTTCCGGAAATAAAGTACCCAGCTGAACAATGTCAGAGCAATAAAAAGCATTCCTAGGCCAACCATTATATGATAAGACTGAAAAACCATTGCTGTTGGTGGCCAGTCTTCTTCCGGAATGGTGTTTAACCCTTTAACTTCAGCATTAACATCACCATGGATCAAAAAGCTCAACATACCAGGAATTTTAATACCATAGGTCTTCTTTGTATCCGGATCGGTATAACCAACAATGTACAGCGGGGCGTTAGTTTGAGATTCATAAAGGCCTTCGTAAGCTGCAAGTTTTGCAGGTTGGTATTCTGCAACTACTTTGCCATGTTCATGACCAATAACTAATTGCGACAGAGAGGCAATGGTAGCAATAATAAGAGCAATAGTTAAAGACCGTTTGGCAAATTCAACGTATTTATTTTTTAACAGATAGTAGGCTGAAACACTAATTACAAGAAAGCTACCTTGGATAAAAGCTCCAACTAAGACATGACTAAACCTAACCATAGCTGATGGGTTAAAAACCATTAACCAGAAATCGGTTATTACTGCTCTCATTTGACCATTAAACTCAACTAATTCATAAGCTACTGGGGTTTGTTGCCAGCTATTTGCAACCACAATCCAGAATGCTGACATCATTGACCCAAGAGATACCATGATCGTTGAAAATAAATGGACTCCAGGTTTCACCCTGTTCCAACCAAAAAGTAGTATTGCCAAAAAGCCTGATTCAAGAAAGAATGCAAATATCCCTTCTGCGGCTAATGGAGAGCCAAAAATATCACCAACAAACCTGGAATATTGTGCCCAGTTTGTTCCAAACTCAAATTCCATTACAATTCCGGAAGCCACGCCGACTGAAAAATTTGCAGCAAAAATCTTTATCCAGAATCTGGTTATTTTTTCATAGACTTTGTCTCTGGTTATTATATACTTAGATTCAAAGATTACCAGCAACAGCCCCACTCCTATACTAAATGGAGGGAAGATATAATGGAACATTATTGTGAAGGCAAATTGCAACCGGGATAAAAATTCTACGTCAGAAAACATATTGGTTATTTATGATAGATTTTAAATGTGCCCAAAATAAAAAACAGGCCTAAGCCTGCTTTCATCCATTTATTTATAGATAGATTAAATAATTCGATATGATCGACGGGTAGCCTGTTAAATATTGCGAAGATTGTTGAACAACATATCACCAAAAGAAACAATTTTTTATGGCTACCTGAGTTTCTCATAATCCTTATTTTGAATACTCAATTTAGCTATCAATAATTCATTTTCACCATATTATTTTATAAAAAATATTTAGATCAGAGCTGATTTTTTTTCATTTAGTTTCTTTAAATCCGGGATTACAATTTTGAAAGTAGCGCCACCACCTGACGTATCTAATACCTTGATATCACCTTTTATTTTATCTATCAAAAGTTTTACAATTGACAAGCCCAAACCTGTTGAGCTTTCTCCTGCCGTAGGTGTTGCAGATAATCTTTTGAATTTTTGAAAGATCAGCTTTTTATCATCTTCAGAAAAGCCCTGTCCATGATCCGCAATGGTTAATTCAATATCATCATTACCATGAAGGTAAATATCTATCTGAGAATTTTTTGGCGAAAATTTGATAGCATTGCTTAATATGTTATCAATAATTCTCCTGATATATGCCCTGTCAGAATTGAACAAATTTAGTTTACTATCAATGGCATAATTTAGGTCAATATTTTTAGAAGAAGCCTCACTCTGATATTCTGAAACCTTTTCTACAATTAGGGCTAATGGATCAAATGTGTCTATATTTACAGAGTCAGTGTTAGCTTCCAGGTTATTCAAAAAGCAAAGTTCTTCAATTAGATTTCTCCCCTGTTCTGTGATGCTCTGAATTCTTGAAATGATATCTTTTTGATCTTCATTTAATTCTGTGTAGTTCAAAATATCATTCAAGCCTTTAATTTTATTTAATGGAGATTTAAGGTCGTGAGCAACTATAGCCATCAGACTTTCTAATTCCTCATTCTGTGCCTGAACCTTTTTATTCTTTATAATTAACTGGTCATGCTGATTCGTAATCTTGTGGTTGGATTTGATCAATGCATTATTCATTTTCTCAATTTCTGATTTTTGTCTGGCAATTAACCTGTTTTTTCTATGCACAACATAGCTGATAATTATAAAAGAGAATAGAATAATCGACAATCCAATTATATAAATATTTCTTGAGTTAATCTTTTGTTTACTAAGTTCTTCCTCTGCTTTTAAAGCATTTAGCTGTTCTCCATGAATCTTGTTCTGGAAAATGGCCTCATTCATTGCCATTTCCTCAGTTTTTTTTGCCGAAAGTAAGCTGTCACTTAATAAACTATATTTTTTGTAATTACTTAGTGCTTCTGTAGTATTGTTAAGGGCTTCATGAACTCTGGTTAATTCTTGATAGGTATCCATCATTTTTTCAGGGTCATTTAAAACCTGATATCTGGTCAGTACCTCATTAAACTGTTCAAGTGCTTTTTTGTATTTTCCTGTTTTGTAATTAATAACTGCTAGCTCATACAAATTTTGAGCTATTCTGTATTTATCATTTGATTCAATTGACCAATTGAGTGATTCAGTTATTAGTTTTTCAGCTTTTTCATATTTTCCATCTGCAGATAATATTGAGCCTAAATTGTGAATGGTACCATATTTTATGTATTCATATTCAACGTTTGTCTGTCTAAAAACAGAATCTAACAGAACATAAGCCTCAGAAGTATTACCCAAAAATTTATGCATTATGGCAAGGTTATTTGCTGAAATTAGATATTGAATATCACTACCTGTTTTAGATGATAATTCATAATTCAACAGATAATACTTCAATGCATTCTCATAAAATCCTGCTCTTTTATAAAAAATTCCCAATGAATTATATCCATTTATCATTCTTGTAGTATCATTCTCTAAGACAACAGTGCCAAGTGCATCTAGTAGAGTGTCAGTTGCCATTTTAAATTGCCCCAACCTGTCATAAACAATACTTTTTAATCTTTTAAGCTCAAACCTTTGCTTATAATTTCGAGAAAGTTTTTCAAGTGCTAACCCTTCATCATAATAATTAATTGCTTCATTAAATTTTGTATCATATTGAGATAAATAGCCTAATTCTATTTTAAACTCAATTATGAAAAAAGTGTCTTTATTCACCTTCGCCAATGAATCGCCAAGAAATGCTAAGTTATATTGTTCCTCAGAGGTTGCCCCCTGGTAGGTTCGTAACTCATCAATAATTGATTGAAGTGAATCCTCGGATATAAATCTATCTTCAGATTTTTGACCTATTATCGCATGGCTTGATAAGGATAAGATCAAAAGTATAAATAGAATATTATGTTTTAAAAACATTGGTCGAAAGATAAATGAAGCTGAAATATAATAGAATTTAAGTTTATGACATAAAAAAAGCCGGTAATCATTTACCGGCTTTAAAGTATTTTAACTTAAGATTAATTAATTCCGTAAAGCACTTTTGCTCTACTTTCATAACTATCTCCTTCCATCCAATATGGAGTGTAATCTGAATTTGCAATCATTGCTGCAGTACCTACAAATGTTTTCCAGTATTTAGCCAGGTAGTTGTAGTTTAAAGAACTAGCCTCGTCAGCAGGATTGTGATAATATCTGAATATTTCCTGATTAAAACTCTTCATTCCAGGAGCCATATTAATACATGGCACTCCTTTTCTGGCAAATGAAGCATTGTCAGATCTATCGAATAAGTTTTGTTCCGGAGCAGGATCGTCACCAACTTCAATGCCAAAAGCATTTGCTGAATTGTATATGTAATTTTTGATATTCGTACGATTCAAACCAATAATAGTCACTTTGGTTGTATCGTTATACCCAGCTCCATCAGCATTTAAATTAAATACTGTTTTATTTAACGGAACAACAGGGTGGTCAGCATACCAAATACTTCCAAGCAATCCCATTTCTTCTGCAGTAAATGCAATTAAAAGGACAGATCTTTTTGGAGGGTATTTAGAGAAGTATTTTGCAGCATTCATGATTCCTGCAACACCAAGTGCATTATCTCTTGCTCCATTATAAATTGAATCCCCCTCAATTGCTCTTCCTATCCCCAAATGATCATAATGAGCAGAAACTACAACATACTGATCTTTTAGAGAAGGATCTGTCCCTTCGATTTTACCAATAAGGTTATAAGCATTAATTGATTTGGAATTGCTATAAACTTTTATCGACGCATTAGAATCAACCCCTTGTTTTAATTCAGACATCATCGCATGCATTGTATTATTATCATAGTTTAACCATGCATAAGGGAAATTTTCATTTCCATTATCTAATACAATTTGCTTTTTGTTTAGGTTTCTGATGATAATCGGCCAAGGAACAACTTCTGATTTATACAATTCAATTAATCCTATACCACCATGTTTTTTAACAAGTTCAATTTTTTTACTACTTGCTTCAAGCATGGCCATAGGATGCTGTTTATCTTCTGATCCAGCCCATGAAAGTACTATTTTGCCACTAATTTCAATGGCTTCTATTTCTTTTTCTGAACCATAACCTACGAAGGCAATTCCTGAATTATAAGTCCCATTTCCTGAAAAGTATAATAATTGCTCACCTTGGGTGTACGTAGATTCATCAATTTGGAAAACTGATAACGTATCACCAGGATTTGATTCTTTTAAACCAACAGCTTGCTTAAAAGTGTTGTCATCTCCCATTGGTTTAACACCAAGTGATTTCCAATAAGATGTAATCATGTTAGCTGCAGAATCAATACCTGCACTACCTGTACCTCTACCACCAAAATCATCTGAAGCCAGTTTGTATATCCATTCTTCTGATTGCTTTTCAGATACTGTAGAGTTAACTGACTTTGCAATTTGGTCGGCTACTTCTGTTTGAGCAAAACCAGAGACAGTTAATAATAAAAAAATACAGATCAGTTTATATCGGTTATTCATACTTATTTATTTGTTTTTTTCCTTTGACCAGCTGTCTTTTAATGTTACAGTCCTATTAAATATAAGATTGCCTTCGCTTGAATCAGGATCTACACAGAAATATCCCAGACGTTCAAATTGAACTGTAGTGCCAGGCTTCAAGTCTTTTACAGATGGCTCTATTTTAGCACCTTTAATAGTATTTAAACTATCAGGATTTAAAAATTCCTTAAAGTCTTTTTCTTTATCGTTAGCAGGAGCTTCAACTTTAAATAATCGGTCATATTGATTAACAGTGATGTCTAATGCACTTGGTGCATGAACCCACCCTAATGTTCCTTTAGGTTTTAACCCACTAGTATCTTGTCCTGATTTACTATTTACATGATAAGTACAATAAATCTCTTCAATCTCGCCGGTTTCCTCGTTCTTTTTATAGTCATCACATGTAATTATGTAAGCATATTTCAGTCTAACATCTCTTCCAGGGCCAAGTCTGAAGAATTTTCTTGGAGGATCTTCCATAAAGTCTTCTCTGTCAATGTAAATTTCTCTACCAAATGGCAGAAGTCTTTTTCCAGCAGAGTCATCTTCAGGGTTATTAATAGCTGGAAGCTCTTCTGTTTCTCCTTCAGGATAATTCGTGATGATTACCTTTACAGGGTTCAAAACTCCCATTACTCTATTGGCCTTTTTGTTTAGATCTTCTCTAACACTATGCTCAAGCAGAGCAATATCTATAATGCCATCTCTTTTTGCAACTCCAATTGTTTCACAGAAATTCCGAATAGCTTCAGGTGTATAACCTCTCCTTCTCATACCACTAATTGTTGGCATACGTGGATCGTCCCATCCGGAAACATAATCACCTTCTACCAGTTCGAGAAGCTTACGCTTACTCATTACTGTATAATTAAGGTTTAATCGAGCAAACTCTATTTGTTGTGGATGGAATACTTCAAGTTCCTCAAGTATCCAGTCGTACAAAGGCCTGTGAACTTCAAATTCTAAAGTACACAAACTATGTGTAATACCTTCAATGCTATCAGAAAGACAATGTGCAAAGTCATACATTGGGTAAATTGACCAGGTGTCACCAGTTCTATGATGATGAACCTTACGAATTCTGTATAAAGCAGGATCGCGCATATGCATATTCGGACTAGACATATCGATCTTTGCTCGAAGAATCTTTTCACCATCTTTGAAGTCACCATTTTTCATACCTTCGAATAAGGCAAGGTTTTCTTCCAAAGATCTGTTGCGGTAAGGGCTTTCTTTACCAGGAACTGTTGGAGTACCTCTGGTTTCTGCAATTTCTTCCACAGACTGGTCATCAACATATGCTTTTCCCTTTTTAATTAGCTGAACAGCATAGTCATATAATTGATCAAAATAATCAGAAGCATAAAACTCACGATCTTCCCAGTCGAACCCTAACCATTTTACATCAGCCCTTATAGCATCAACATACTCTGTTGACTCTTTTAAAGGGTTAGTATCGTCAAATCGTAAATTGGTTTTTCCCTGGTAATCTTTTGCAACACCGAAGTTCAGACATATCGATTTTGCATGACCAATATGCAGGTAACCATTTGGCTCAGGTGGAAATCGGGTATGGACTTTATTATCGTACCTTCCGGTCGAATTATCGTGATTTATCCTTTGCTCAATAAAGTTGAGTGACTTTTTTTTCTTATCTCCCTCGTTTGTAGACATAAATGCAAATATTTCTTGACTGATAACTGTGCGAAAATACGCATAGCTTATTAAAAAGGAGATAAAATTATGCTAAATTTTGAAATGGAAGGGATTAAAAAAAACAAAGGTTTTCCGATAGGGGAAAACCTTTAAAGTCATTGTGGTGGTATTCCACTTATCCAATCACTTCTTTCCCCTCTGTTTTCTTCTCGATCTTAATGTCCTGAACTTTTTCAACAGGTGCATTAGTATCTGCATAGGTTGGACAAGTATAATAACCGCATGAGGTTAACCCAAATGAAATTAAAAGTGAAAGCGCAAAAATCTTTTTCATAAAAAATTAATTAGGTTTAAAAAGTAATAGTCAAAGCAAGTATATCCTTCTTTCCTCATGCACAATTACTGGTACAAAGAAACCTGTAAATGAAATGACCCACCAGCCTCTTTATAGAATTACCTTACATTAGTACAATAATCCGGCATACGCAAAAAAGAGCATTGAGGGTATCTGTTTGAACAATTAAATTTTTATAGATATGACTTTTCCTGTAGTGAACAGTAATAAACTTATTTGGGTAAAAAAAATGATTAAAAAATATGTTTTATTATTACACCAAGGGTTACCAGACTAATTACTAAAACGGCTTATACTTTGGTTTCTCCTCTCCTTCTTTTACAAAGATTAAAGCTGCCGAGTTAATGCAATATCTTAATCCTGTTGGCGCTGGCCCATCATTAAATACATGTCCCAAATGGCTTCCTGATCTGGCGTCAAGCACTTCAATTCGATGCATACCATGACTCAAGTCTTCTCTGTAAACCACAGCATCTTCATGTATTGGTTTAGTAAATGAAGGCCAACCGCAGCCACTGTCAAATTTATCTGAAGAATCAAATAAAGGATCTAAAGTTGCAGCGCTGTAATAGATTCCCTTTTCAACTGTTGTTTCATACTCTCCGGTATAAGGCCTTTCTGTTCCTGCCTGTCTACATATAAAATATCTTGTTGGGCCCAATCTTTCATGCCATTCATTATCATCAATGGTGATTTCAAATTTATGATCCCTTTCAATAAAATTCATTTTAACTTTTTCCATGTCCAAATAACTTATTTTGTTAGCGTATTGTTGCAATATTGTTAATATCCGACCGCATTAATTAATAATATATTGTTCTAAAACGTTTGCGTAAAATTTTCATTTGTTCTTTAATAAAAAAGCACTTTTATTATTACTATCTTGTATCAGTCATAATATAATTTACTTATAAATACCCAGCCAATCAATGAAAAATTACCAGGGACAAAGCCGTGTCATCATTGAATCAGTTTCTCCTGAAATAAACAATGGCCAGTTTTATGCTAAGGCAATTGAAGATAAGAAGTTTAGAGTGGAATGTGACTTATTTGGTGACGGACACGATGTAGTTAATGGAGCATTACTTTATAAACCATCTAATTCAAAAACGTGGAAGGAAATTCCGCTTAATCATATAATTAATGATAGATGGTATGCAGAATTCATTCCAAAGAAACAGGGCATATATAATTTTAAAATAGAAGGATGGGTAGATCATCAATTAAATTGGCGATACGAATTAAAGAGGAAAGTTGATGCCGGACAAATTGTAGATGTTGAGCTTCTTGATGGGATTAAATACTTGAAAGACCTGTTAAAAAGGGTGTCGAAATCAGAGAAAACATATCTTCTTTCAGGAGTTGATTTATTCGAAAAAGGAAGTATCAAAGAAACGATTGACTATGCCTTAGGAAATAAATTGATTGGTATTTTTAACAAATATCCGAGAAAGGATTTTAAAACAACCTATGACAATGATTTAACTGTATACGTAGATCGTAAAAAGGCATTATTTAGTTCCTGGTATGAATTTTTCCCAAGGTCTGCCGGTAATGAATCAGGAAAGCACGGTACTTTTAAAGATTGTATTGAAAGGCTTCCATATGTTGCCGAATTAGGATTTGATGTTCTCTACTTCCCTCCTGTGCACCCTATAGGAATGCCACACCGTAAAGGGAAAAATAATACAGTCGTAGCTAAGCCGGATGATGTTGGTAGTCCCTGGGCTATTGGCGGTGAAAATGGTGGCCATAAAGTGATTCATCCCGACTTAGGCACATTTGAAGATTTTAAAAGCCTGATTAATCATGCCAAAGAGCTTGGTATTGAGGTTGCGATGGATTATGCTTTACAATGTGCACCGGATCATCCCTATGTTAAAGAGCATCCGGACTGGTTTAAATGGAGAGCTGATGGTACGGTTCAATATGCTGAAAATCCACCAAAAAAGTATCAAGATATACTACCCATAAACTTTGAGACTAAAGATTGGAAGAACTTATGGAAAGAACTTCATTCAATCCTTGAATTCTGGATAGAAGCTGGTGTAACTATTTTTCGTGTGGATAATCCACATACCAAGCCATATAAATTCTGGCATTGGGTTATTTATGAAGTCAAAGCAAATCATCCTGACATAATTTTTCTTTCAGAGGCATTTACAAGACCAAAGGTTATGCATGAACTGGCTAAGGTCGGGTTTACCCAATCTTATTCATATTATACATGGAGAAATAGCCGGCATGAAATTGAGGAATATATGGATGAACTGGTTAATGGTGATGGGAAATATTATTTCAGACCGAATTTTTGGCCAAATACTCCGGATATAAACCCCTATTCCTTACAAAATGGTCATCCGGCCATGTTTATGTCAAGGTTTTTTATGGCTGCTACATTGTCTTCAAATTATGGAATTTACGGTCCCGTATTTGAAAATATGATTTTTGAAGCCTTTCCAGGTAAAGAAGAATATATGAATTCCGAAAAATATGAATTGAAGAACTGGAGCTGGGAAATTGATACAAAGCTAAAACACATTATAAAGAAGGTAAATGAATTAAGAAAAATTCATCCGGCCTTACAGGACACATATAATTACAAGGCTTGTAATATAGATAATGAGCAGATTATTGCTTATTATAAGGAATCTGAAGATAAAAAGGATCAATTATTAATGGTAGTTAATCTTGACCCTCATTACACTCAGTCTGGTTGGTTGCAATTACCTCTTGATTTATTGGAAGAAAAGGCCGGTCATCATTTCACCGTTACTGATCTGCTTTCAGAGAATTCTTATTTATGGGATAAGGAATGGAATTTCGTAGAGCTAAATCCTGCATCAATTCCTTTTCATTTGTTTAAAATAACTCATTAAAACATGGAAACCCTGATTAGAGCAGTACATACCAGACATAATTGGCAAGAAGTATTTGAAGACCCATTATTCAGAGATGCATTTATTGAAGAATGGGTTCCTCAATATATCACGAAACGCCGATGGTTTGCGGGTAAAAGTACTCCTGTCAAGGTCTTTAAAATTGAACGTATTCTACCGCTACCTACTGATTTTGGGTATTATTATCATATCATAGTTGAAGTGGTATATGAGCCCGGGTATACCGAAACCTATCTGTTACCTCTTTCATTCGTGACAATATTGCCTAAGGAAGATGATATTAAAATTCTAGGTAAATGTGTTATCGAAGGAACCGAAGGGTTTCTTGTAGAAGCTGTATATCTTGAAGATTACAGGAATGCCCTTTTCAACCATATGATTAAATCCAGTAAAATCGGAATCGGTGCAGACAACTTCTTCCTTTTCGAACGGGGTAAAGTTATGACCGAAAATGAGGGGGATAAAATTTCTAGTGAACTGCTAAATGTCGAACAAAGTAATACTTCGATTATTTACAATAATAAATACATCCTTAAGATATATCGTAAACTTTTCATGGATCATAACCCTGACCATGAATTAGTGAGGTTCTTGTCTGACCAGGCCGGATTCACACATTCCCCAAAATACGGAGGTAGCGTTTCATGGGTTCGATCAGGAAATTTTATGGTTTCGATAGCACTTATGACAGAGTTAATTCCAAACCAGGGTGAAGGTTGGGATTATATGCTTAAAAAAATAGAATCTGCGTTTGATAACTTCTTAAATTCTGATTTAAAAATTTCAGAGCTTCCAAAATTAAAGTACCTGAGGAAAATGAAAGCCTCTTCAATTCCAGATCAATACAGTGTTTTAATTGGAGAGGAATTTTTAGATAATATTGAAATGCTGGCCAAGCGTACGGCGCAAATGCATGTTGCCCTGGCTTCGAATAAAATAGACCGACATTTTGTGCCAAGATCTTATAACAGCGATTTTAGTGTTTGGTTGAAAAACAGGCTAATCTATATATTCGAGAACCGCTATAATATGTTAGAGTCAAACCTTCATAAACTTGAAGGCGATGGACTTGAATATGCACATGAATTTATCTCTCATAAGTCGGATATAATCAAACACTTTTTATCCTTTGATGAATTAAAACTGAATAGCAAGCGCATCCGGATACATGGAGATTACCATCTGGGGCAAGTTCTTTTGGCTGATAATGACTTTTTTATTCTTGATTATGAAGGAGAACCTGAAAGTACAATCCGTGACAGAAAGGTTAAGCAATCACCTTTAAAAGATGTTGCTGGAATTTTCAGGTCATTTCATTATGCTATTTATGCTACCCTGTTCAAGAAAAAGAAGTATCAGGATAGCCAAAATGAATGTTCTTTACTTGGGTCAAAGTTGTTCAGGGTAATTACGAATGTTTTTCTTGATAAATATTGTCGGGTGGCTTTTAAAAACAACCTTGACATAGGATATAGTCAAGAAATTAAATATTTATTGAAATACCATTTGCTAGAAAAAGCAGTGTATGAATTGGGGTATGAATTGAATGCCAGACCAGACTGGGCAATTATTCCTTTAAAAGGGATTATGCAAATTTTAAATGTTGAAGAAAATGAAAAATAGTCATGAGTCACCTGAAAACAAGGTACAGGCTTTAAGTATGCTTACAGATTTTGATATCAGTCTTTTTAACTCTGGTAAGCATTTTAAATTATATGAAAAACTTGGAAGCAGGGTAACTGAGCATGAAAATAAAAAGGGTGTATATTTTGCCGTATGGGCACCCAATGCTTCAAAAGTTAGTGTAATAGGTGAATTTAATGGCTGGGCTGGTGATGAACATTATTTATTTCCTCGATGGGATAGTTCGGGTATTTGGGAAGGGTTTATTGAAGGACTTGATAATGGAACACTCTATAAGTATAAAATTCAAAACAGTGCTTCAGGCAGAATTTTAGAAAAGGGAGATCCTTTTGCTTTTTATTGGGAAGTCCCACCAAAAACAGCTTCAATAGTCTGGGATAACTCCTATAAATGGAAAGATAAAAAATGGATGCAAAAGAGAATTGAATTAAATGCTCTTGATCGTCCAATTAGTGTTTATGAAGTACATCTTGGATCATGGAAAAGGAAGTTTGAAGAGGCAAACAGGTCATTTTCATATCGTGAAATGGCTGAAGAACTGGTATCTTATGTCAAAGAAATGGGATTTACTCATATTGAGTTTATGCCAGTAATGGAGCACCCGTTTTTTGGTTCATGGGGCTATCAGGTTACAGGATATTTTGCTCCGTCTTCCAGGTATGGTACACCGCAAGACTTTATGTATCTGGTTGAAGCTTTTCATAATGAAAATATCGGGGTATATCTTGATTGGGTTCCTTCTCATTTTCCAAATGATGCTCATGGGTTATTTGAATTTGACGGAACATCTCTTTATGAACATGAAGATCCGCGTCAGGGTTATCATCCTGATTGGAACAGCTATATTTTTAACTATGGTAGAAACGAAGTACGTTCATTTTTAATATCAAATGCATGCTATTGGCTGGATGTTTTCCATGCTGATGGCTTAAGAGTTGATGCTGTTGCTTCCATGTTATATCTGGATTATTCAAGAAACGAAGGTGAATGGATACCAAACAAATACGGTGGAAGGGAGAATTTGGAGGCCATAGATTTTATGAAAGAAATGAATGAAGCGGTTTATGGTAATTTTGAAGGTGTTCAGACAATTGCAGAAGAAAGTACTTCCTGGCCTATGGTTACTAAACCGACATATCTTGGAGGTCTCGGGTTTGGTATGAAATGGATGATGGGCTGGATGAATGATACACTGGTCTATTTTGGTAAGGATGCGATCTATAGAAATCATCATCAAAACAATATTACATTTAGTATGACCTATGCTTTTACTGAAAACTTTATGCTTCCATTATCACACGATGAGGTGGTTCACGGTAAAGGCTCATTACTATCCAGAATGCCGGGTGACGAATGGCAAAAATTTGCAAATCTTCGTTGTTTGTATGGATATATGTTTACCCATCCCGGTACAAACCTGATATTTATGGGTGATGAATTTGGTCAAAGTGATGAGTGGAAGCACGATAAATCACTTGACTGGTGGCTTGAAGAACATAAATATCATTCAGGAATAAAAGAGTTAATTAAGGATCTAAACAAAGTTTATAAGTCACAACCTGCAATGTATGAAAAGCAGTTTAGTGCTGAGGGCTTCGAATGGATAGATTATACTGATTCGACAAATTCAGTAATAGTTTATATGAGAAAAGGTCACGATCCGGAAAATACAATTTTTATAGCAGTGAACTTTACGCCTGTACCGCGTGAAGGATATGAGATCGGTGTTCCTTTTGAAGGAGAATTTGAGGAAATTCTCAATACTGATTATGAGAGATACGGAGGAAGTAACATGTTTAATGGTGGTGAGTTAAAATCAGTACCAGGACAGCAGCATGGACAAAAATACAAGCTGAAGTTGTCACTTTCTCCACTGGGAGTAAGTATTTTAAAAATGAAATAAATGAAAAAATATATATGTATTCATGGACACTTTTATCAGCCGCCACGAGAAAATGCCTGGCTGGAAACTATAGAAGTTCAGGAATCTGCTTTTCCATTTCATGACTGGAATGAAAGAATAAATTTTGAATGTTATGGACCAAATGCTCAGGCAAGAGTACTTGATAGTGATGGGAAAATCATAAACATTGTAAATAATTACAGTAAGATCAGTTTTAATTTTGGTCCTACCCTTCTGTCGTGGATGGAAGAATACGAACCATCGACTTACAAAGGTATTCTGGAGGCAGACCTGGAAAGCATGTCCAGATTTAAGGGGCATGGGTCTGCGATGGCACAGGTGTATAATCACATTATCATGCCATTGGCCAATACCAGGGATAAGGAAACTCAGATTATTTGGGGAATTAAAGATTTTGAGCATCGTTTCAAAAGGCAACCCGAGGGTATGTGGCTGGCTGAAACAGCTGTTGACCTGGAGTCTTTGGATCTTATGGCCAAGCATGGTATTAAATATACCCTGTTAGCACCAAGGCAGGCAAAAAGATTTAGGAAAATTGGAGATAAAGAGTGGACTGACGGAATTAACTCTAGAAAGTCTTATATCATAAACCTTCCTTCAGGCAGACAAATGAATTTGTTTTTCTATGATGGAGATAGGTCGCAAGAAATTGCATTTAAAGGCCTTTTATCTGATGGAGAGAAATTCGCTCATCATTTAACAAGTTCTTTTGATGAAACAGATAAAGATAGCCAATTAGTTCATGTGGCAACAGATGGTGAAAGCTATGGACACCATCACAGATATGGAGAAATGGCATTGGCTTACTGCCTAAAAAAAATTGAGTCACTAAAAGAATTTGAGTTAATAAATTACGGTCAATATCTGGAGATTAATCCACCGGTTCATGAGGTCGAAATTCATGAAGATAGCTCCTGGAGTTGTGTTCATGGCATAGAAAGATGGAGAAGTGACTGCGGCTGTAGTACAGGTGGCCGCCCTGAGTGGAATCAAAAATGGAGGGTTGGACTACGGGATTCTCTCAACTGGCTAAGAGATGAGCTTGCAGCATCCTATGAAAAAGAAATGAAAAAGTTTGAAACTGATCCATGGGAGCTTAGGCAAAAATATATAGAAGTTCTTCTTAACAGGTCAAGACCGTCAGTAGATCGGTTTATCAATAAATATGTCAAGAAGATACCAGAAAATCAGACAGAAAAGACTCATTTGTTAAGGCTATTAGAACTGCAAAGGCAAAGTCTTTTAATGTTTACAAGCTGCGGGTGGTTTTTTGATGAACTATCAGGTATTGAGACCGTTCAAATTCTTCAATATGCTGATCGGGCTATTCAGCTCGCTGAAAGTGAGGCAAACATAAATCTTGAAAAGGAATTTGCAAATAAGCTAGAGGCGGCACTAAGTAATATTGAACAGTTTGGTGATGGGAAGAAAATATATAATGAACTGGTCAGAACAGGTAGGTTAACATTAACAAGTATCGGACTTCATTATGCTGTTAACTCTTTGTTTGCTGATAATCCAGCTATGCTCTCTGTATTAAATTATGACTGTGAAAGCGAAATATATAAGAGATATGAAGCGGGGATGCAAAGGCTTGCATTGGGTAAAACTAAGGTTGTTAGTAAGGTAACTCAAAGTGAAAAAGTATTTTGGTTTGTAATTGTTTATCTCGGGCAACATCAGTTATTAGGTACTTCATCTAATAAGTTTGATGATGAATCTTTTGCCAGGGTTTCAAAAGAAATAAGAGATGAATTTAATATTGGTAACATATCCAAAACCATAGATATAATAAGAGCGAACTTTAAATCAAAGAGTTTTAGCTTTTATGATATGTTCAGAGACGAGCAAAACAAACTTCTGGATACGGTATTACAGGAAAGTATTTCACAGGCCGAATCTTCCTACCGTAGAATCTATGATCGAAATTACAATCTATTAAATGTAATGAAGAATCATGGACTGCATATTCCATTAGCTTTAAAAAGGAATATTGAGGGTGTGGTGCAAACAGAACTGAAAAAAATATTCCAAAATGCAAAGCTTGATATGGTTAAACTGGAAGGAACTGTTAAGGAGGCCAAAAAGTGGAATGTTACCGTGAATAATGTCATTTTGAATCCATTGGTAAACAACAGACTCATACAGATGTTGAATGATTATATTGAACAGCCGGATGATGAAGGGACAATTAAGAATATTAGGAAATCGATAAGGCTTATGCGGTCTATCGGACTAGAAAGTAATTTTAAACAATTACAAAACCTGACTTTTAATATGCTTAGAGGATATGATCCATTTATTCACAACAATATGGATCTTATTGAGTCCTTAGCTGAAGAGCTCAATTTAAATCCTGATGCAATTAGAGAGAATGTAAAGATAAGAAAATAATAAAGCCCGGGGTGACCGGGCTTTTTTTAGACAATTACTACAGAATTATCTTCAAATGTCAGATTGTTTGGAACATACTTGTCAGCTTCAGGATCATTTTCCCATTTTTCGCCGTCAATTAAATATCTGAACTGATATTCTTCACCAGTTTTCAGGCTTGTTACTAATTTGAATTCTCCGGATTTAAGTTTTTTCATAGGTAGTGCATCTGCATCCCAATCAACAAAATCCGCAACGATGCTTGCTTCTTTTGCTTCTTTACCCAATTCTTTTGGGATTAAAAAAGTCACTTTACATTCAGACTTGCTCTTTAAATACTGTTTTTTGATACTCATGATGGACTAAATTTTTATTTTAAAGAACAACTAATTTTTACTTTTTACTATATTAAAATGTGTTTTATATAGATATGAAGCTGTTTTTTTAATATAAAAACAAAAAAACGGGGGTTATTTTGATAAAAAACTAATGATATTGATTATCAATCGTTTACGGTTTTACTTTTCGTAAAAATAATGCATCAATCTTAGTCCATCGAGTGTTAAGTTAACATCAACAATATCAAATGAATCATTAAGAGGAGTTAATATTGATGATAACCCACCTGTTGCATACACATGGATAGAGGTATCCAGCTCTTGCTTAATCAATGAAATCATTTTCTCTACTAATCCGGTATAGCCTCCCAATATGCCAGCTTGAATAGCATGAACAGTATTTTTACCAAGGACAGATTTTGGCATTTCAAGCGGGACCTCCGGAAGCTTTGCCGTATTTTGAGTAAGTGCTTTAATAGCAGTTTTTAATCCTGGAGCAATAGCAACTCCTGCTACACTACCATCATTATTTACTGATGTAAAAGTCAGAGCTGTACCGAAGTCGACAACAACACATGCTTGCCTTCCAGATCTTATATATGCTGAAAGAGCATTACACATCAAATCAGAACCAATTTCTGTAGGCCGCTCAGTGGAAATAGGAATTTTATTATATACTTCAGGGCCAATTATCAATGGTGATATTCCAAAAAGTGCTTCCATTGAAGAACTAACTTTGTCAGTAAGAATTGGCACAACACTACTTAATGAAATGGATGTGATTTCACTGATTTTTATATCTGACTCCAGTAGCCATTGACGAAATATCATTTGAAAAGCATCAGGATTTTTTTCTTTGGAAGATGGTGTTCTCCAAATATGCTCGATTTTGTCATCTCTCCATAGTCCAACGACAATATCTGAATTCCCAATATCTATTGAAAGAAGTGTTTTCATAATTTCCTATGCAAAGAAAGCCAATTTAATATTAATGGACTTAATTTATGGAAAATAAAATGGATATGACTTTTAATTACCCTTCATTATTAATCAATAAGAATATAGCCATTGGAAATATAAAAGTGATGGCTGAAAAAGCCTCTAGTCTTGGAAAAGATTTGAGACCTCACTTTAAAACTCATCAATCTGCCGAAATTGGAGAATGGTTCAGAGAATATGGAATTGATAAGATAGCAGTTTCATCTCCACAGATGGCAGCATATTTTGCTGAGCATGGATGGAATGATATACTAATTGCTTTTCCGGTAAATATCAGGGAGATTGATCTCATAAATCAACTAGCAAATAAAATTACACTGGGAATATGCATTTCTGATTTGAAGGTGGTAGAAAAACTGGTAAATGAAATAGTGGCTGAAACTGATATCTGGATTGAACTCGATGTGAAATATTATCGTAGTGGAATTGACTTTTCTGATACTGAAGGCCTTCAGAATATTGTTAGCAAAATTAAAAAAAATAGTAAGCTTAATTTTAAGGGCTTAATGGTTCACAAAGGTGATCATTACACAACGAATGTAGAACTGCAGAAACAAAAGCATTTTGAAGCAATTGAGATTATTCAGAATGTGAGGGAGTTTATGGATAAATACTCCGAAAATTATATAGTTTCATATGGAGACACACCTTCTTGTTCTTCATTTGATAAATTTGATGGTGTTGATGAACTGCGACCAGGAAATTTCGTGTTTTATGATTTTATGCAAGTGTCATTTCAAGCTTGTGATTTAAATAATATAGCTGTTTGTTTAAGTTCTCCGGTTGTCGCAACATATGAGGATTCGAGAAAAGTGATAACCTATGGAGGAGCAGTCCATTTAGCAAAGGATTTTATTTCTGGTGAACAGGAGTCTTTTGGTAAAGTAGTAAGGCTCAGAAGTGATGGATGGGATACTAAAATAGTCGGGAATGTTGATAAAGTTTCTCAAGAGCATGGTATTATAACCTGGAATGAAGATGAGGATTTACCACTTCCCGGAGAGGTAGTTGGTATTTTACCAGTTCATTCTTGCCATACAGCTTCAACAATGGGATGTTATTATGATTTGAATGGAATAAAAATTAATCGTTTTAATGTTGCTGATCTTGGTCACTATCAAAAAATATAATATATATTTAAGCTGAACCAATTTTTAAAAACTCTATAAATTATGACTTTTAGGAAAATTTCGTTTATGATTTTTTCTGTTCTGGTACTGGTTTCATGTGGATCTCAGAGTGATGAAGCTACAGATGAACAGCAAAAGCAAACTCTTGTATTAAATGGTACGGTAAGTAATATTCCTGACAGGGAAATGGTGTATTTGTACTCAAGTGTTACTAAAGATAAAGATGTAATTGATTCAGTAATGCTCGACTCAGGCAGGTTTAATTTTGTATTAGACTGGAAGGGGCCTGAGGCTGTCGGATTACAAATAGGTGACCAAAATATTAGATTCAACAATATTATTTTAACTCCGGATTCTATTGAAATGGTGATTGATCCTTCAAATAGAAAATCGCCTATTATGGTTAAAGGCTCTGAGTTAAATGATGAATTTATTTCCATAGCAGAGAAGAGAAAAAATTATAAGGCAGATATTTATGATGCTCTTGTAAAGGAATATTATAGACTGGATAGTCTTGGAGATAAGGCTAAGCAACAGGAAATTAGTAAGCAGTTAACTGATATTTACTATGAGAGAACTAATCTGGCTAAGCAATATGTAGCTGAGAATCCAAATTCTTATCTATCACCATTATTAATCAGAACTGAATTAATGTATGGTAAAAACTATGAGCAATTAGATAGTTTAATGGGATTACTGGGGAAAGATTATGCAGATTCTAAAGTAATGAAATATCTAAATGCTCGTTTGAGTGATTTGGAACTTGTGAAAAATGGTAATGTTGCACCTGAAATTTCTCAAGCTTCACCAAAAGGAGATACTTTAAAGCTTACAGATTATAGAGGTAAGTATGTGTTAATCGATTTTTGGGCTAGTTGGTGTGGACCTTGCAGGAAAGAAAATCCTTATATGGTTGAATTATACAATAAATATAAGGGAGATCAATTTGAGGTTTTCGGAGTTTCTTTAGATAACAATAAAGATGCATGGCTTCAGGCAATTGAAAATGATAAAATTTATTGGGAGCACGTTTCTGATCTACAAGGATGGGGAAATGAAGCTGCACAAAAATATGTAGTCAATTCAATTCCACATACTGTATTAATTGGTCCTGATGGAACAATTATAGAGTCTGGCCTACGTGGTGAAAGTTTAGATGCTAAACTTGAAGAAATCTTAAATAAAAAAATGTAATCCTTATCTGGTTAAGGAAACATAATCATCAATGATTTTTGAAACGAACTCATCTTTATTTCTGAACTTGAGTTCGTTTCTTTTTATTTCAAGCCTTTCTATCAGATCATCTACTATCTCTTTGTATAGCTTTTGATTAACTTGATTATCATAATTTTTAGTTCTCTCCTTTACTTCTTTCAGAGCTAATACATACTCATCATTTAGACTAGTAACCTGAGGGAACATTGGTTCATAATTAGATCTGTCAGATAATTTCAATATGTCATTTAAAGAAATATCATATTTTGGTATAAGTTTAATTACCGTAGTATTTGCTGCTATATCTCCTACTCTTTGAGCAAACTTGGTTGAAGAAATTGAAAGAACTCCAATCGATCCAAAACTAAACATAATATCTATTGGTTTTAAAGCCCATCTGAGAAAATAATCTCCCCAGGAAGCTTGCTCACCAGTCATTTTTACTACCTGAATTTTCATTATTCTTTTTCCAGGTGTCTGTCCACTCCAGATTATTTCAAAAAACAAACTATAAAATACAACTTGCGGCACCAGCATGATTGCTAACAACTCACCAACATAATCAAAAGAAAAAATTCCTCTTATCAATAAAGATTGAATTGCAACTCCTATTGCAATTATTACCACATCTAATAAGTAGCTGATTAATCGATACATAACTCCTGCGAGTTCATATCTTATGATTACATTTTGACTTGTATTGATTTCTATAGTTTGCATTTTTATGATCAATTAGTGTATCTTCGACCCATGCGTGAGTCGGAATTTATCAAACAAAATAAAGAAAAGTGGCAGTATTTTGAAAGGTTATCCAAAACTTCAGGATCAAACCCGGATGAATTTCACAAATTATATATAGAAATTACTGATGACTTAAGTTATTCACGCTCGCATTATCCTAACAGGATGATAAGAGTATATCTAAATAATATAAGTCAAAGGCTATATCAGAGTCTGAGTAAAAATAAGAAACACGGCTTTAGTAAAATTATAGAGTTTTTCAGATATGATTTGCCACGTACCATGTGGAATACCAGAAAAGAATTACTGGCTTCTTTTATAATGTTTACCATATTTTTTGCTGTTGGTGCATTTTCTGCTCATTATGAACCTGAATTTGTAACACAAATTTTGGGTTCCCAATATGTTGAAATGACTGAGGAGAACATAGCAGCAGGTGACCCGATGGGGGTTTATAAGGACAGCAATGAGCTGGAGATGTTTGTTGGAATAGGTTTAAATAACCTGATGGTGGCCGCTAAAACTTATCTCTTTGGTATATTTTCTCTTATAGGCACATTTCTGATATTGCTTTATAATGGGATAATGGTTGGAGCTTTTCAATACTTTTTTATTCAAAAAGGATTGTTTTGGGAATCTTTCTCGACAATTTGGATACATGGAACTATAGAAATAAGCTGTATAATTTTGGCCGGAGCAGCAGGATTGGTACTTGGTAAGGGATGGATGTTTCCCGGAACATATTCAAGACTTCAAGCTTTTCTGATTCAAGCAAAGCGTTCTATTAAAATTATTCTTGGAACGGCACCCTTTATTGTAATTGCTGCCTTTATTGAAAGCTTTATAACTCGATTTGATGATATTCCAATAATTTTCAGGCTAGCATTTATTTTTATATGCTTTGTATTAATGGTTGGATATTTTGTGGTCTATCCATATTGGTTACAAAAACAAAATTTATTGGGGGAAGAGAAAATCGATATCCCTTTAACGGAGGCACATACTTTTAAATTAAAAAATAAAATAGTACCAGCAGGGAATATTATTACTGAAGCTTTTTTCTTGCTTCGATCTAATTTTGGGAAACTAATGTTGGTATTTCTTGGGTATATGGTGGTTTCATCTGTTTTAATTCTAATTACAGTTGGTATATATCCGGAATTTAAGGAGCATATCCTGGATTTTAACATCTATGAACTCAATACACTTTTTTTAAAATTTGAAAACCCAAATCTTTTATGGTTTCTAAGTTTTATTATGATATCTGCTTTGTTGGGGTACACTTCCCTCCTACGTGTTTATCAAAGTGTTGACCTAAAGCCAAAAAGAATTCAAATGGCTATTTACCTGGTAATTAGCTTTACCATTATTTGTTTGTTATTAAGTCTGAAGGCCGAGTTGATATTAGTATTTTCGGTATTGATAATACCATTATTATTATGTCCTTTATTTGTAATATCTGATAATGATGAAAGTAAACCAGGGTTTTTATCTTCTGGAATTATTGTGTTGAAATATTCATTTGGTTCAACACTTTTGATTGGCCTGGGATGGCTGTTTTTTACTTTTGTTATATACTATGTTATAGATTTTCTCCTGGGGTCAGGGTCCTTTGTGGAGTATTTGTTAGGTATGCATATTGAGCATCTGGAGTATTATGAATTAATAAATTCTATATATTTGTTAAATGTTGACCTTTTTAAAATTTCTGTATCAGTAATATTGATGGTGTTTTTATATCTCCAACAATATTATTCTGTTAAAGAAATTGCTTATTCAAATGGACTAAAAGAGCGAGTTCATGCTTTAATTAATTCGAATGATGATAGGAAACTGGGGTAGAATATTTTTTTATTTTGGAATTTATTTTTTGAGTCAAATAGGAATTCAAGCACAAGATTCTTTAGTACTTGAAAAAGATAAGCTTGAAGATCTTTCAAAAGATTATCAATATTCTTTTGATGAAAAAGAACCTGAAGAGGCTGAGGCACCAAATGACGAGTTAGAATATGAACCTAGAGAATCAGTTAGTTGGTTCAATGGTTCCGGACAGGTAGTAAAGGCTGCGTTAATAATTATTGCAGCTGGTTTGATAATTGCATTATTGATTTGGCTAATTAATAATAGTTCAAGGTCCAATACTAAAAATAATGTTACTGTTGAAATTCTTTCTGATGATGAAATCACAGAAAAGACTATGGAGCTTGATTTTCCGCAATTAATACAACAGGCTGAAAATGATGGGAAATACAGATATAGTATCAGGCTTTACTATCAGTGGCTAATTAGGAAACTTGCTGAAGCCGAAATGATTATTTGGAAGAAGGATAAAACCAACCACCAACTCTTAAATGAAATACCAGTCAATGAAATTAAGTCAGATTTCAGAAAAATAACATTAGTCTTTGAAAAGTATTGGTATGGTGAGTATCCTATCGATGTAAATACATATTTAAAAGAGAAAAATAAGTTTAATCTTTTGCTGAATAGTTTAAATGAGAGACAACCTAGTTAATATCATAATAGTAGTCTTAGTTAGTTTAGTGATATTTCTGATTGGATTTAGTCTCTTAAATACAAGATATCACTGGAATGAAACATATAGTTGGGAAGGTGAAAACCCTTATGATCTTAAGCTATATAATGAATGGTTAACAACCCTTAATGATCATAATGTTGAGTATCTCAACTTAAAAAACGCTGAAAAATCCTTTAATGATAGTTCTGCATACCTAATTATAGGGAATTCTATTGCAGAGTCTAACAAGCAGTTGCCAAAGTTATTTAATGCAGTAAATAATGGTGCTACGGCAATGATAGCAACATATGAAAATCCTTATGATATTCTAGATTCATTAGAATCTCATTTTGATAATGAAATTTATTATTATTCTTCAGAATCATTAAAACGATATGAAATATATAATAATAACCTCTCTGAGATTTTTGTAAGATATGATAATTATGGTGATCCTCAATTTACCTCTGATTTGAGGTTACTTGAAGATTATGACACAGACTATGTTGATCCTCTATTATTTATAGAATCCTCACCTATAGCATTTTCAGTTCAATTCGGTGAAGGGAGGTTTATATTTGTGAGTACTCCCCTGATCTTTACGAATTACTATTTGAGTCAAAAGAAATATAAATCAGTAAAATTCCTAACTGAAGAGCTAGATGGTAAAACCTTATATCTCGATAGATATTTTACCAACCTTTTCAAAAATGAGGATTATAGTGATGACACAGGTTTAAATGCAAGTCCGTTAAGCTTTGTGTTATCAAATAATCAACTGTCAGCAGCCTGGTACTTGTTTTTGGTTACTGCATTAATTTATTTATTGTATGTTTCTAAAAGGAAACAAAGGATTATACCTGTTATTCCTCAGAAAGAAAATCGTACACTAAGCCATATACAATTGGTTGGTGAGTTATACTTTCAGAAAGCTGATTCTTACTTAATTTATAAAAAGTTGAATAAGGTATTTCTGGAACACATCAGGTCAAAGTATAATTTGAATACATCTAATCTTGATGAGAAGTTTAAGGAAAAACTCTCAATGAAATCAGGAGTTGATAAAAATTTGGTCAATAGCATATTTGATTTTATAAATAAATTCGATTACAAAAAATCTGTATCAGACGACGATCTGATGCGACTATATAATTTAATACACACTTTTTATAATAAGGAATTGTAGAAAATGGAAGAGAACAGAATTGAAGAAAATGATCAGGTTACTGGTGAGAACATTGATAATAATGATGCGAAATATATTCAGCTAAGTGAAAAAGTTCAACTGTTAAAGAATGAGATTTCAAAATTAGTTGTAGGACAGGACGAACTAGTTGAATTATATGTAGTAGCACTTTTCAGTAATGGTCACCTTCTACTTGAAGGATATCCGGGAATTGCAAAAACAATGAGTGCTAAAATGTTGTCAAAGACAATTGATGCCGAGTTTAGCCGTATTCAGTTCACGCCGGATTTAATGCCGTCAGATGTTATTGGAACATCTATTTTTAATATGGGCAAGTCGGAGTTTGAATTTAAGAAGGGACCTCTATTTTCTCAGATAATATTAATTGATGAGATAAACCGTGCTCCGGCAAAAACCCAAGCTGCATTATTCGAAGTAATGGAGGAAAGACAAATTACGGTAGACGGCCATTCTTATAAAATGGAATTCCCATTTATGGTTTTGGCTACCCAAAACCCTATCGAACAGGAAGGAACATATAAATTACCAGAAGCACAATTAGACAGGTTCCTTTTCAAAGTAAACATGACTTATCCTGGTCTTGAGGATGAGATTTCGATATTAAATAAGTTTAAAAATGATTTCAACAAAGAAGCAAAAACTAAGGTTGAAACAATTTTTAATAAATCCGAAATCAATGAATTTCAAAAGCTGGTTGAAGATGTGCATATCAAGGATCAACTGATAAATTATATTGCAACAATTGTTTTTAACACACGAAACCATCATGATTTATATTTAGGAGCTTCTCCAAGAGCCTCTCTGGCAATATTAAAATCAGCTAAAGCTACTGCTGCACTTAAAGGTAGAAGCTTTGTAATACCTGAGGATATAATGTATGTGGCACCTTTTGTTTTAAATCACAGAGTAGTATTAACACCTGAAAAGGAATTAGAAGGAACGGATTCTAAGGAAGTAATTAGAGGAATAGTTGAAGAAATTGAAGTTCCGAGATAATGTCCATTAAGAAGCTATATATAAATCCACCTTTTTATTTACTGTTACTTGGTATAACAGGAGTATTCTTTTTGTCCTTTTTTTATCCTGGCATATATCAATATGGGTTTATTCTTTTAGGATTGTTTTTGGTTACCTGTATTGTTGATGCCGTGTTATTATTTACATGGTATAAGGATCAATATTTTGAAGGACGAAGATCACATGCAAAAGTGTTTTCTTTAGGAAACAATAATAAAGTAAGAATTCACCTGATTAAAACTACTGCTAGAAGTATTAGTGGGTATTTTATTGATGAAATCCCGGTAAAATGCCAGGTTAGAGATATTCAATTTCAATTTGATTTTGAGGAGAAGGATCATCTTACAAAGTCTTATTCGCTTCATATAGTTGAAAGAGGCAAATATGAATATGGAGATATTCAGCTTTTTGTAAATAGT
Source organism: Marinigracilibium pacificum (assembly GCF_012926615.1). Taxonomy (GTDB): domain Bacteria; phylum Bacteroidota; class Bacteroidia; order Cytophagales; family Cyclobacteriaceae; genus Mangrovivirga; species Mangrovivirga pacifica. The sequence continues at coordinate 73,599 of NZ_JABBNU010000004.1, forward strand.
CCTTTGAAAATATTTACCAAGCGAATTACCATTTTGCATAGTGAGACAGTTCCTGCCTACCCTTCTGTTCTTGATTTAAAGAAATACAATTTATATTCAATCCAATCATTGATGATGTATGAAGGGATAAAACGTATTAGAAGGATTGGACAGAGTACTGAGTTTGAGCAGATCAAAGACTATGTTCAGGGAGATGAAATAAAAAAGATCAATTGGAAGGCTACCGGACGTACCGGTAAACTAAAAGTCAATCATTATGAAGAAGAGAAGTCTCAACAGATTTACTCTATAATAGATACATCCAGAGCGATGTATATGCCTTTTAATAAGATGTCATTGACTGATTACGCTGTAAATGCATCTTTAATATTATCGAATGCGGCTATTCAAAAAAATGATAAGGCTGGATTGATGACTTTTTCGGCACATCAAGGTATTGCTGTAAAGTCTGATAAGAACCCTTTACAATTGAAAAGGATCAACGAAGCACTGTATTCCCTTGAACAAGATACAACAGAGGCAGATTTTGAAATGCTTTATCAAAATGTAAGAAAATTAATAAAGCATCGTAGTATGCTCATGCTGTATACCAATTTTGAAAGTAAGTATACCATTGAAAGAGTACTGCCTGTATTAAGGAAACTTTCAAAATTACATTTATTGGTTGTGGTGATTTTTGAAAATGAAGAAACTACTAAATATGCATCTGAAAGTGCAGAAACACTTAGAGATGTTTATTATAAAGTAGTTGCGGGCGAATTAGCCATGGAAAAGAAGTTAATGATAAAAGAACTTCAAAACCTGGGGATTCAAACACTTTATACCACCCCACAAAACCTGAGTATCAATACATTAAATAAATACCTTGAAATGAAAGCCAGAGGGCTCATCTAATTTTAGTGAAAATAAAGGTGGCTTGAAAATGGCAAAAAATGATCCTGTTTCTTATTTTCAGGACAATTTTTTTCGAAAAAAAACTAAAAACCTAAACTGATGCAAGAGTTAAATTCTTTTTTGGAAATGATTAACAGTTTTGTTGGAGAGGCAGATTGGTTTCTGTTTCTACTTCTTGGAACAGGATTGTTTTTCACTATTTACTTAGGATTTCCACAAATAAAGTACTTCAGACATGCTATTAATGTCGTAATGGGTAAGTACGACAAAAAAGGTGAAGCTGGAGATGCTTCCCACTTCCAGGCTTTAACTACAGCATTATCAGGAACAGTCGGAACAGGTAACATTGGAGGGGTAGCCTTAGCACTACATATTGGTGGCCCAGCAGCATTATTCTGGATGCTCGTTACTGCTTTTTTTGGTATGACTACTAAATTTGTCGAAGTTACTTTATCACATAAGTACAGAGAAAAGACAGCTGATGGTACAATGGCAGGTGGTCCAATGTATTATATGAAACATGCTAATTTTAAATTGTTTAATATAAACTTTAACCCTGTAAGCCGGGTTTTAGCTGTTGTTTTTGCTTTGGCAACGATATTATCTTCCTTTGGAACAGGTAATATGCCACAAATCAATAATATAGCATCATCAATTAAAACTACATTTGATATTGATCCATTAATTACCGGGTCAATACTAAGTGTTCTTTTAGCACTAGTAATTATTGGAGGTATCAAAAGAATTGTAAAAGTAACTGAGAAACTAGTTCCTTCGATGGCAATTATTTATTTCATTGGTGCTTTTAGTGTTATCTTCTATAACTTTGAAAATATACTTCCTTCTTTAGCTTCTATTTTTACGAATGCATTTACAGGTACTGCAGTAACGGGAGGATTCCTTGGTGCCGGATTTAAGTTTGCTTTTAATAATGGTGTTGCAAGAGGATTATTTTCAAACGAAGCTGGTCAAGGTAGTGCGCCAATTGCTCACGCAGCAGCAAGAACTGAAGAGCCTGTTTCTGAAGGCATGGTTGCTATTTTGGAACCTTTTATTGATACAATTATTATCTGTACAATTACCGGCCTTGTTCTTTTAACATCAGGTGCGTGGAACCAAAAGTTCCAGAATGAATTTGATATAACTGATATTGAGGTTATTGATAGAGTAATGGAAGAAAATCCTGAAAACCAGAGAGCAATTTTCCGTCATCTGGAAGAAAGGGAACTACTTAATCATTACACTGGAGATCTGAAAATTGAAGAAGGTAAATTTGTTGATGATGTTACTGTTATTCATGCGAGATCTTTTGCTGAAAATGTATTTGTAACCAAGGATGGTGAGCCTTATACCGGAATAATTCCAGCTAATAAAGGAGATCTTTCAGTTCCTGATGGAATTGCAATTACCGGAAAGTCTTTGATTCACTCAGCACCATTAACTACTGAAGCTTTTAGATTAGGATTCTTAGGCGACTGGGGTAAATATATTGTATCATTGGGTATGCTATTATTCGCATTTTCAACAGCAATTTCCTGGTCTTATTATGGAGATAGAGCTACAACATTCCTTTTTGGCAATAAGTATGTGATTATTTATAGAGTATTCTATGTAGTTGCTTTCTTTATAGCGGCCTTTGTAGAAGCAAAAATAATCTGGACAATAGCTGGAATCACTATTGCTTTAATGACTCTTCCAAACTTAATCGGTCTAGCATTATTGCATAAAGAAATGAAATCAACAGTAAATGATTACTGGACGAAATTTAAGAGCAAATAATTAGCCTTAATTAAACCTAAACCTTAAAAGTGGTTCCTTTTTGGTACCACTTTTTATTTTTTCAGATTTCAAGGGTTACATTTTTACAGTAAAAAGTATAAATATTTGAATATTAGTTAGTTTGCAAGTTGATAAACTACTAGTTTTTTTAGGTGAACAGCTTAAAATCATCGATAAAAATTGACATTTGATTATTTTTGATTTACTTTGTAATCCGATTTTTTATAAACTGATGACAAATAATTGCTTACATATTGCGAAAATTAAAATGAACCACATGGTCATGCTATGTAGTTTATTTTTATTTCTATTTGTGAGCACCACAGTGTTTGGTCAACAGTATGCATACATTCCGGCTACGAATGTTTCACTAACAACAAGTGAAGAAATTAATGAAGCCAGAGCTGATCTTCAGTCACTTTTATACCATAGAGATAAATATGATTTGGAGATTCAGGTAAGGGAAATCAATCGGGTTAAGGAACTAGGGCTTAATGATGCTGTTGTGACTAACCTAATAGAGACGCTTGAAAGTTTAATTGCAAAAGAGAGTGTAAACTTACCTGAGAAATCTAGTTCTAAAAATAATTTATCGTTCGTAAAATCGTTCAATAAAGAATTTGCTTTGATAATTGATGACATTGCAAAAGCAAAGGATTACGATTCAGCCAATGTAAAGATAAATGAAGCACTATCCTTTTTTGCAGATCAAAATGTGACTGTTTTGGTTGATTTTGCCTCTGCTGGTGAAGATCCTGTTTACGAAAGACCTCAAACTATTTACGAATTTCTAGAGTATTGTAAGTTTGTAAAGCAGACTAACTTCATAGTTTCAGATGTGGTCTTGCAGGAAGAAAATAAAATTGAAAGATTAATTCTACGTAAAATTTATCATTAATCTTTCTTCTGTCTTTTTTCCATCGAATATTTATTCTTATTTATTCTGTTTTTTTGTAGGTTTGATACCGGAAGTTTTTATTTTTATAAAACTGTTAAGTACGATTACCTATTATTTTTTTGTATCCGTTTGAAATCGGATATTTAAGATGTGAAAATTATGTAAGTCGAATGAGGAAGTTATTTTTTTCAATTTTTATCGCTTCAATGCCATTTTTTGTAGTTCAGGCCCAAGTGGGCAGTGACTTTGCTGACAAAGAAGTGTTAGTGGCTTCAACCAAACAGGTAAACCAGTTTTTTAGAAGGTTTAACCTTGAAGAGGATTGGCAGGGCAACAGGCTACGAAAAGACGATCCATTATATCGAAATAATGAGCTTAGAAAAAAGACTATTGCTCAATTATTTGATATGAGTAATTCAGGGATAAGCAATGATATGAAAAGGCAGTTTATAGAGGATGTTACTAATCCTTCATCTGCTAATTATCTGTATTTCTGGGAAGGTGAATGGTTTGCTGAAGCTCATTGTAAATTCATGTATAACGGAAAGGTTGAGGATGCCATTTTATACATGAAACTTGAAGAGGAAAATAAAGGTATTAAATGGGTAATCAGTGATATCTATTTTGAGCCTTTTTTCAAAATCTTTGACAAAGACCCAAATATTCAGAAGAAATATTTGCACCCTATGAGTCATGAACTTGATTTCATGAATTTAAAGAAAAATTTAAAGGAAGAAGAGGAACAGGATTTAGCTGGAAACTCTTACAAACCTCATTATTTGACTGTATTTTTCTACGAGTTAAAAAAAGGTAATCTTAAGTTTCTTTATACAACACAGACATTTTATCATTTTTTCCAGGTTGATAACTGGTATTTCAAATTAGAAGAATTTAATCGAAGTACATATAACAGTGGATGGCTTATTGCTGACTTATTGAAAATTTCAAGATCACAAAAAGACATGCTACTAAAGAATATCTATCATGAATAGTAGAAATTCAATTATTGTATACCTTTTAATATTTACCTTGGCATTCACTTCAGGAAGTGTTTATGCCCAAGGAAATATGTCGGTAAAACAACAAAATGAGAACAAGCAGCGTGTTGAAGGGCTTGTTTCATTTTTAGAGTATTTATTTAATACACTTGGAGGAGATCGCGCAACAGTTCGTGAAAAACAGATTATTACTGATCAAAGTTACCTGAAAGTATTTAAGGATGCTGAGGTACAAATTGAGGATGATCTTGATGAAGAAAGAAGCTCTGCTATTAACAAGGATGTTCAAGATTATTTGAAGGATATTGACTTTTTCTTTCAAAAAGTAAATTTTGAATTACAAATAAAAAATATATCTCTGATCAATTCAAAGAAAGGGCTATATACTTATAAAGTAACATTGGTAAGAAGAATGAATGGTACCAATGTTAAAGGTGAAAAAGTAAGCTCTGATAAAATCAGATATATTGAGGTTAATCTTGATGAGGCAAAAGATGACTTGAAAGTCGTTAGTATGTACTCTACTGATATTTCTGAATCTGAGATTAATCAGTGGTGGTCAAAAATTCCGGATGAGTGGAAAATTGTATTTCTTGATGAAGTTGGTAGTGATGCCAAACTAGACTTTAGCCTTCTGAAAAGAATAGCAAATATTGATAAGATTGATATTTCAAATAATAAAAATATTAAATCTTTAAAGCCATTAGAAACTCTTATTAACCTTAAAGAGATCAACATGGCTCATACTGAGATTACGTCTCTAAAGGGTATTCAAGATCTTAAATTTATTGAAGTAATCGATATTTCAGACACTGATATTGCTGATATAGATGAATTAACAGGAATGGAGAACCTTAGGCTAATGTTTGTTCAAAACTCATTGGTTTCAGATCTTACTCCTCTTTCTGCTTCAAAAAATTTACAAAAGATTTATTGTGATAATACTCCGATAAGCCCAAAAGCAGCAGAAACATTTCAGAAGTCTGTTCCAAACTGTAAGGTTATTTTTGATAGAGTAAACCTTGCTGAATGGTGGGGTAATTTATCTATCGAATGGAAAAAGATGTTCTCAAGAATTATTGGAAAAACCAAGATGGAGAGAAATGATCTTTTGAAAATATTGAACCTTCAGGCTATCAATATCTCTGATGATAAAACAATTACTACATTAGACCCAATCAAAGATTTTAAAGATCTTAAAGAAATTAAGGCGTCTAATACCGGTATTAATAGCATACAGGCTCTTGCTGATATGCAAAACCTTGAAGTTTTAGATATTAGTTATACTCAGGTTAGTGACCTCTCTCCTATTGCTAATCACAAGAATATTTCAAAATTGAATTTTGAAAAGACTAGAATCAGTTCACTTGATGTAATTAAGGGATATAAGAAGATTACATATTTGAACTGTGAGGAAACTGATATTCCTGAAAAGGAAATAGAAGAGTATATTTCGAACAATCCTAAAATTCAGGTAATTTATAAGGCTATTCCGTTTACAATCTGGTGGATTAACTTGTCTCCAGCATGGCAGTCAGCATTTAAGGATGCACTTAAGATGAATGCCAATGATGTATTAACAGTTGAGCAGCTTCATGATTTGGTTTTTATAAAACAGTTAGATTTATCTAATAATCCAAAACTTGAATCCCTTGAGCCATTAACTATTTTTAAGAATCTTAGAAAGTTAAATGTTAGTAATAGTAGAATTTCTTCTCTTGACCCAATAAAGAGCTTAAACACTTTAGAGTGGGTTGATGCTAGTAAGAATCCTATTTCAACTATCGAGACTCTTGAGTCATTACAAAACCTGAGATATTTTAATATCGAGTTCACACAGGTTGAAGATGCATCTGTAGTAGCAAATTGGCAGGAACTTAAAGAATTGAAAATTTCTGCAACTTATATAAGGTCTCTTAAGCCAGTCGGTAGAATTGTTCATTTAGAAAAAGTCGAATTCTATAACACAGATGTTAAAGACATCGGACCGGTATTAGGATTGAATTATCTTAAAAAACTGGTCTGTTACAATACCAAGATATCTAAAAAGGATATAGATACTTTTAGAAATCTTAACGAGGGTTGTGAAGTAGTTTATTACTAAAATTCAAATCCGATATAAAATATTAGCCGGGATGAAATACATTCCGGCTTTTTTTATTAGATAAAGTGTAACTCTTGAAGTGAAATTAAGGTTAAATGGTTAGTCAGGAAAAAATTTGTAATTTTGTCTCTTTAATCAAATAAGTTGTGAAAAAAAGAGTTGTAGTAGGATTATCAGGCGGAGTTGATTCAAGTGTAGCTGCATTAAAGCTAGTTGAAGAAGGCTACGAAGTCATTGGGATGTTTATGAAAAATTGGCATGATGAATCAGTAACTATAAGCGACGAATGTCCTTGGGTTGAAGATTCTAATGATGCTCTTATTGTAGCGCAAAAGCTTGGTATTCCATTTCAAACAATAGATCTGAGTAAAGAGTATAAGACCAGAATTGTTGATTACATGTTTGCAGAGTATGAAGCTGGACGTACTCCTAACCCTGATGTATTATGCAATCGCGAAATCAAATTTGATATTTTCTTAAATGCAGCATTGAAACTTGGTGCTGACTATGTCGCTACAGGTCATTATTGTAGAAAAGAAGTAGTTGAAACAGATGGACAAACTCATTATCGACTCCTTGCAGGAAAAGATAATAATAAAGACCAAAGCTATTTCTTATGTCAACTGACCCAGGAACAATTAAAGTATGCACTTTTTCCTATAGGTGATATTGAAAAACCAGAGGTTAGAAGAATTGCAGCTGAAAATGAACTTGTAACTGCAGAAAAGAAAGATTCTCAGGGGCTTTGTTTTGTTGGGAAAATCAGATTGCCTGATTTTTTACAACAAAAGTTAATGCCTAAAGAGGGAAACATTATTGAAATTGCCTCAGACAATAATCAATTTATTCAATATTCTGAATTACTTGGTTCTCTTAACGGATCAATAAGTGAAGATAATTTGAAAGAGTTATCTGAACCATTTTCATACTCTGAAGATCAAGGAAAGAAAGTTGGAGAGCATCGTGGAGCCCATTATTTTACAATAGGTCAACGTAAAGGAATGAATGTTGGAGGCACACCTGAGCCTTTATTTGTTATCGGAACTGATGTTCATACTAATACAATTTATACTGGACAAAGCTCTTCGCACCCAGGCTTACATCGCAAGGCTCTATACATAAAAGAGTCTGAGGTACATTGGGTTAGGCCTGATTTAGCGTTAAGTCCAGGAGATAATCAAAGGTTTGATGTCAGAATAAGATATCGACAAGATCTACAAGGAGCCACCATATATAAAGTGGATTCCGGATTGTATATTTTATTTGATGAATTACAAAAAGGTATAACCCCGGGTCAATTTGCTGCCTGGTATAAAAATGAGGAATTGATAGGATCTGGTGTGATTGCTTAATAGTTATCTTGGAAATCATTGTGTTCATCGATTATCTGATGTCTTGAGGTCACCAATCAAGCAGTTTGATCATTTATATTAAATGGATTTTTTTATGTTATTTTCTAGATTTTTTAATAAGGCAGAAAAGAAAAAGGAAGCGACTCGAAGTTATATAAAAGGATTATTATCTGTTGCATCTGCAGACTCTCATTTGTCATATAGTGAATTGAAGTTTGTTTATAAGACAGCCAGAGAATATGATTTTCCTGTGGAAGAGCTTAAGGAATTAATAAAAGATAGAAAGAATCAACACTTTGATTATTCTGAAGAGTTCAAATTTGAACATCTTAAAGGAATCATAGCAATGGCCTCAGCCGACGGTAAGATTTCCATAAAAGAAGTGGCTTATATTAAAAAACTTGCAGTTCAAATGGGCTACAAATCAAATATTGTTGAAGAAATATTTGAAGAATTTATAAATAAAGATTCAGAATTAGTTTTGATCTAATAATCAAGATGTTATAATTGTCTTTATAATTGAAGAATTGATCGTGTGTCCCCCCTGATATTTTATAACATCGGGGGTTTTTTTTGTTAATTCTTGAATGTAATTTTTGATCTTATCTGCATTTTTGCCTGTGATATATTCGTCACTATCACCGTATACAAAAAATACTTTTGATGTCTTTTTAAGTTTAATAGGTGTAAATATATCATGTGCCGGATTTCCAGCATAGCAAATTAATTTATCCGGTGAAAGACCCAATTCAGATATTATTCTTGTTGCGGTGGCTACTCCTTGAGAAAAACCAAGTATTACCAGTTCTTTTATACTGAGATCAATTCCTTTGAATAACATTTCAATAAGTGCTTTGATATAATTTATCTGATTACTTCGGCCTTCTTCTCTAAATTCTTTTGTTAGCCACGAAGCTCCTACTTTGTCATACTTTTCTCCAAGATAAAAAAGAGATAGTCCTTGAGGAAAAATGAGACAATCATCAGTTGTGAAGTGATTAAACTTCTTTGAAAAATAATTAACATTTTGACCGTAGCCATGAAAAATAATCCATATTCGATTGGCAACTTCAGGAGAAGTGCCAATCTTTAAATATGGAGCTTTAAAGCTGAAATCTATTGAATCTGTTTTATTCAAAGTATATGTTATTTAATAATGTATTCTTAATAAATAGATTTTCCTTCTTTTGAAAAATTTGTGATGATATCAGCCGGCTTAAATCTATTTCCATATTTTTCTTTTAAAGAATTAAGGTCGTTCACAAGATTTTCCAAACCATAATTGTGTGCATACATAAATGGGCCACCTAAAAATGGAGGGAAACCTAATCCAAAGATTGCCCCAATATCTCCCGATTCTGCATCTTTTAATATATTTTCTTCCAGGCAATAGAACGCTTCATTAACCATTATTAAAAATAGTCGGTCAGAAACCTCCTTGTCAGCGGTTTTATCAAAGCTATGGTTTGTACCAAAGAGAGATGCTAACTCCGGGTTTAATTCTTTCTTTTTACCCTCATAATTAAAAAATCCTCGTTTGGTTTTCTTTCCCAGCCAACCTTTATCTTCCATTTTTTGCATAACCGGATGTGCGTCTGCACCTCTGGATTTAAACAATTCACCCAGCGCTCCCCTGTTAATATGGGCTCCAACATCAATACCTATTTCATCAATAAGTGTAATTGGCCCAACTGGGAAACCTTTTTTCTTCATCACCCTATCTATGCTTTTAGGCTCATATCCTTCTGAAATAGCAACCATTGCTTCATTGAGCATTGGAGCTAAGATTCTGGTTGTATAAAATCCCGGTCCATCATTTACATCGATACAGACTTTGCCTTGTTTAAGTCCAATATCATAAGCCTGGGCAAGAGCTTTTTCATTAGTTTGAGAAGTTTTAACTATTTCAAGCAGAGGCATTTTCTCTACTGGTGAGAAGTAATGCATACCTAATACCCTTTCAGGATTTTTGCAAACAGAAGCAATTTCAGTTACCGGCAAAGCAGAAGTATTTGTAGCAATTAAAGCATCTTCAGGTAATACCTCACTCCAGTTTTTTAATATTTTTTGTTTTAATGATAGATCTTCAAAAACAGCTTCGATTAATGAATCTGATTTTATTGGGTCACCAGATTCAATTAATTGGAGGTCATTAAGTAGTTTTTGATAACTGCTCTCCGATAGTTGTTTTCTTTTAACCTTAGTCTTTAAATATTCAGAAGTTCTTTCTTTAGCCTTTTTTAATGCTCCATTATTTAGATCCAATAGCGAAACTTTATAACCATTATCTACTGATACAGTGGCTATTCCATTTCCCATTAACCCTGCCCCTAAAACAGACAGGTGTTGAGGTGATTTTGAAAGAGCTTCCATGTATGGGTTTTTTCTGAAATTATTCATCTGGAAAAACAACCTGATAAGTTGCTTAGCTTCAGGTGAATGCAATAGTTTGGTAAATCCTTCTATTTCTCTTCGTATTGCGTCTTCTCTTGATTTACCCGGGTGGTAATCCAGACACTTTAAAATCTCTAATGGAGCCGGATAATTACCTTGAGTTTTAGCTAACACACCTTCTCTGGCCTTATTGATTACCAGGCTTTTAAAAGGGCCGAAAAGTAAAGCTTTATCTTTTACAGAAAGACTTTTAGTCTTTAACGGGGTGTGTTTTCCATTTGCAATATCCTTAACTAATTGAATACCTGCTTTTAATCGGAAGTTTTCGTGAGTATATACATCTGCAAGTCCCATTTTTTTTGCTCGGGATGCGTATAGGTTTTTTCCTGTAAGGATATATTCAAGAGCATTTGGTAGTCCTATTCGCTTATATAATCTTACAGTTCCACCCAGGCCTGGTAGCAAACCTAATTTTATTTCAGGAAGTCCCAGTTTAGTTTTGGGAGAATCAGTAATTACCATTCCATGACATGCTAGGGCTAGTTCTGTGCCGCCACCCATACAAGCGCCATGAATAACAGCTATAATAGGTTTTTTACTATCCTCTATTCTATTGAAAAGCTTATGGCCGGTCTCTCCTACTTCACGTGTTTCTTGCTCTGACATTTCCAGGAAGCGCTTGATATCTGCACCAGCCAGGAAATCCTTTTTTTCACTATAAAATACGGCTCCTATAATTGAATTATCAGTTTCAACTTTATCAAGAAGTGAAACCATGTCATCCAAATCATCTATGGAAATTGTATTGTATTCGCTATCCTTTTTATTCAATTTTATGATAGCAACATTTTCTTCAACTTGAAGTGTAAACATAATTTAGACCTTTTCAATTAACATAGCGTGACCATGACCTCCTGCTGCACAAGCAGCTATAACTGCATATTTTTTGTTTTCAAAATGTAGTCTGTTGACTGCAGTATTCAAAATTCTTGAACCTGTAGCACCAAATGGATGTCCAATACTTAAAGACCCACCCCAAAGGTTAAGCTTGTCCATTGGTATTTCACCAAAGGCCTTATCAAGTCCAAGTGATTTTTTTCCGAATTCATCACTTTTTAATAGTTTTAAGTTATATAAAACTTGAGCTGCAAAGGCCTCGTGAATCTCAAAAACATCTATATCGTCAATAGAAAGCCCATTTTTAATTAAAAGCTTTGGAATACTATATGCAGGCCCTAGTAACAACTCCTCACCGGGATTACGAGCCGTAAATACGTGATCAATAATTTTTGCTTTTGGTTTTAAATTATATTTTTTCAATCCATCTTTTGAAGCCAAAATACTTACAGCAGCTCCATCAGTTAAGAAAGAGGAATTTCCTGCTGTTAAAGTGCCGTATTTCCTTTCAAATGCAGGCTTAAGTTTTTGTAATTTATCAAAGGTAGTCCCTTTTCTAATGCCATTATCAAAAGTAACTTCATCAGAGGCTCCAGGGTAAAATACGCTGGTAACTTCTTTTGTGAGATGTCCTTCCTCCCATGCTTTAGCGGCAAGTTGCTGAGACCTAGCAGCAAATTCATCTTGCTCCTCTCTACTAATATTGTATAAAGCAGCTGATCTTTCGCAATCCACTCCCATAACAGTACCAGTCGTAAATTCAGCAATATCAGGGATTTCCGGTTTGAAGTTTGCAGGCCGAAGTTTTAGAAGGAATTTAGTATAGTCAGCAGCAGATTTAAAAGTACGTGTTTCAAATAGCTTTTGTCTCATATCTTTTGGGAACTGTATTGGAATGTCCGAAACACTATCGGTACCTCCGGCAAGGGTTAAATCAGCTCTTCCAAGCCTGACAACATCAGCCATGCTTGCGATAGCAGCGTTAGCACTTATGCAAGCCTGTGAAACAGTATGACAAGGTGTAAACGAAGTAATGCCTCCAGTTAAAGCAGCTTCTCTTGCCACATTTGAAGTTTGAGTTTGATGAATTACAGTACCCAGACACACCTGCTCAATATCTTTCTCCTCGATATTATTTTTTTGCATTACTGCCTGAATTGCATTTGCACCAAGTTGGTAAGACATAAGATTTTTATATCCGGTTCCTGCTTTTTGAAAAGGGGTCCGAATTCCATCAACGAAATAAACTTCTTTTATATCCATTCTTAAATAGTTTCTTATACTCAAATCTATAATTTATTTGACAAATTAGAAACTTATCCTTATTTTGAACGAGTGTTCAATTTTTTAAAACTATGGGTAGAAAAAGTATTTCCAGTGATCGGCGAAAAGAGATTCTTGAAGCTTACAAACTTGTGATCCGTAATGAAGGCATTGAAGGTGCTTCCATAGGTAAGCTAGCTAAATTTTTAAGCATGCCTCCTTCTTTAATAATGCATTATTTTAGTTCAAAAGATGAATTGATAAAATGTGTCGCCTCCGAAATAATTTCCGATACTTATGATACTTTGATTGAACAAATTGAAGTTTTACCCAAGACTGATCAGATTGAAAGGATTGTTAATTTTCTTTTCGGAATCGAACTACAGAAACACTTTGATTTATTTTATTATCGATTAGTAAACTATTTGGCATTGTCTTCAGAGGATATATCTAATGAAATCTTATTAAAATTTAATCACCTGGTACATAGAATTTCAGAATATATTCAAATGAGTAATGGTAGTGTACATTTAATTGAACTAAATGAAATGAGTTCATCATTATTAAGTTCTTCATTTGGTTTTATGGAAATTGAAATGCTAAAGAATGATCAATCTTCATTTTTTAAAAATAGTCGTGTTATTAAAGATTATTGGATTAAGGCTCTTAAAAATTGAAAGAATTATAGATTAAGCAATATATTCTGCATATCTTAATCCCTTGCTGCTTTTATTCCGTAAATCAATCTGATGAACAATAACTATCCCATTCCGGAAAATGAAGCTGAAAGATTAAACTTTCTTAAAGAATTGGATATTCTTGATACCAAGGAGGAAGAACAGTATAATCGAATTGTTGAATTAGCATCTCAAATTTGTAAGGTACCCATTTCTTTAATTACATTAGTTGATCAGGATAGGCAATGGTTTAAAGCAAATAAAGGCCTCACCGTATCTTCAACTTCAAGAGAAGCCGCGTTTTGTTCGCATACGATAATTCAAAATGAAATTCTTATCGTTAATGATGCTTTAGCAGATGATAGGTTTAAGAATAACCCCCTTGTCTTAGGATATCCAAATATCAGATTTTACGCAGGGTGGCCATTGATAACTACTAATGGTCTTGCATTAGGGTCTCTTTGTGTGATAGATAATATTCCCAGAGAATTAACTGATGAACAAGAATTTGCATTAAAAGTGTTATCAGAACAAGTTTTATTACTTTTTGATAATAGATTAAAGCAGAAGCAGTTAGATCAGAAAATTCATGATCTTGATATTCAGAATAAGAAGTTAACTGAACTTAACCAAATGGGAAATCAATTCATATCTTTGATTTCTCATGATTTAAAAAGTCCACTTTCTACAACAAAGTCATTGATTTATCTTTTGAAAAATAACTCAATTGCTGAAGAAGATCTGGACAAGTATCTTGACCAAATGGATGTCATGATAGATGGCACTAATCATTTGATAGAAAATTTAGTTTCCTGGGGAAGTAAGCAATTAGAAGGAAGAACAATAGAAAGTCAATTATTCTCCCCAATTGAATTGATTGAATCTTCATTAGAAATTTTTAAAATAAATTTAACAGCTAAAAATATCCAGCTTAAAAATTCTGTTCCTTCAGACCTTAGCATTAATTCTGATAAAGATATTCTCTATTTTGTTTTTAGGAATATGATTCATAATGCGATCAAATTTACCGATAATGGTGAGATTAATATAACCTATGAAGCGACAGAGGATTACCATGAGTTTATAGTTAAAGATTCAGGAATTGGAATGGATAATGAAACTGTAGATAAATTAAATTCCGGAAAGATTTCTAACTCAAACAGAGGAACTAAAGGTGAAAAAGGATCTGGCCTTGGATCATATTTTTGTAAGAAATTTTTGGAAAAATTAAGCGGAAGAATAATATTCGAGTCCGTTAAAGGTTATGGTACTAGTGTCAAAATACTTTTACCTAAAAATTAATTATTTTTTTTGACTAATTAATTCATTTAAAATAGCTAAACAGCTATTTTAGTGATTCAATTTTACTTGCTATGGAAATGATACGATTAACTTTTTTTGCAGTATGCATTATACTGCTATCTAATTGTACTGTGCTTGCTCAGGGTAAATATAAAAATAGAAGCCAGCAAAGACAGTCACAATGGTGGATTGGGTTGAAGGGTGGTGTTAACCTAACCAAAGCATCTCCTGACCAGGAATTTTCAATAATGTCAAGAGTTTCCGGGGACCCTGATTTAACCGCTCTTAAGAACTATGATAATTATGGTAATTTTAATGGTCAATTTGGTGTAGTTTTTACTTATGATAGTCCTTTTGGTCTTGCACTAAGTTTTCAACCTACAGTTCAAAATTATACTTTCAGTTATAGTTATGATTTTGATTGGGTGGATGATACTAACACGGGAAATACTCTTGATATTAATTATCAGCATGATCATTTTCTCCGTTATTTCGAATTACCTCTTTTTATTAGGTACCAACTTCCACTCGGTCAAACCAATGTTAAAGGGGCTATAGGTGGCGTTGCTGGAAAAAGAGAGTTTATCCCTTATATTCAAGGAGGTTTTTATTATAGTAAATTAATAGATGCCTTTAAGACAATTTCAACAACAGGTGTTGATAATGTTACAGGAAATAGTGGTGAGATCCAATATTCTGAAGAGTCTTTTGGAGTTAAAAATCAATTATTAAAAGGTAGCATTGGCTGGATTGCGGGTGTTGGCGCAGCATATGACATTGGTAATGTCAGAATATCTGCTGAGATAAATTATAAAAATGGGTTAAATAATATTGCTTCATCACAGAATCGCTTTGCAAATACTGATTCTGCCACTGGTTATTATGATGTATTTGATGATTTTACTCTAAAACACATAGAGTTCAATTTGAATTTATTATTCCCACTCAAGTTTATTACAAGTGATTCATTCAATGCACTTTAATTTTTTAGCTATGAAAGTAAGACTATTTTTAATTAATATATTTATTGTATTAGGGCTTTTGAATTCATCATGTGATATCAAGGAAGATGAATTATCTCCAGATGAAAGCTTTATAAAAGTATATGATGTAAATAATTTTAATCTTGACCTTGAACCTGTTGATATTATTCAAGCTCAGGATAGTGGATATATTGTTCTTTCTAAAGATAGAAATGAAATCCCTAACATATTGGAGTTAGATGGTGAAGGCAATATAAAGTCAATAAGAACGACTTCAGTTGAAGGTGGTGGTTCTTTTACCAAACCAATTGGTGAACTAATGGAAATAGACAATTCGATCTATTTTGTAGGAATGAACACAAATCAGGAAGCAGTTCTTTTTAAAATTGAAGAAGGTAAAATTGGTACCCGAGAATATTCAAATGTTTATCAACCATTGGCAGTGTCCAAGGGGCCTGGTTCGGAGATATTGATTGCCGGCTATAGTAGTTTACAGGGAGATGAAATCGTTACGGAGACTAGTACATTTTATGTTATGAATCCTAATTCTTCTGTTCCGAAATATTCATATAATTTTAGAACTGAAGATGCCTTTACCGATGATATGATTAACTCATATTTGAATGGAGAAGCAGATTTCCCTTTCTTTACAGGTTATATTGGTAATGAAACTTCTGCTACTACCTATTTCGTTAATACATTTTATAATTTCAATTTAACAACCTTATTTCTTAACCCTTCCAATGATCCGGACGCACAGATAAAAGGTGGAGTAATCGGAGATAAGTATTCTGGTAGTTTATTGTCTATGGTACATTTGGATGGAGATAAATTTGCGACAGCTTATAACCATTTGTCAGATTATTATTTGAATTCTGCAAATCAGTTCAATATTAATGGATTTGTATCAGGCTCTGATTCAACTGAAGTTAGAATTCCGGAGATTGATGATCAATCAGAAGTTATTATTAAGAATGTAGAAATTAATGGTGTTGAAACTTTGATTTATGCTGCTCAAAATAAGCGTAAGCAAGTTGTAATGTATAGCTATGATCCAACAACCGGAAATTTCATTGGAAATCTGACGCTTGGTAATCAAAGTCCATATAAGGCTATTGATTTTGAAGTGACAAGTGATGGTGGCATGATAATACTAGCAAAGACATATGTTGGTCAGGGAAGATTTGGAAGAATTGCCCTATTTAAGCTGACAACAGATCAAATAAGTAACTTAATTCAGTAATATTAAATAAATCTGTAAATGAAAAAGGGAGTTTAAAACTCCCTTTTTTTATTTCTTAATTATCTTTTGTGTCAACTTTTTATCTCCCTGAGTAAGGACTGCCATATAAATACCTGGCTCAAGCACTGAAAGATCTTTGTCAACCTTAAATGACCCAGCTTTCATTTCTTTATCAATTACCTTCAATACTTCTTGACCATTAATATTATATAGAGTAATTGAAGTCAGACCTGTATCATTTACATAAAATTCAAATGTAGCAGTTGAACTTACAGGATTTGGATATACTGTTTTAAATTTAAACCTATTTGAAATGAAATTATCATCATCTACGCTAAGTGTCCTTGAACCAATAAGACCTTCAATTTTAAGTAAATTTGAGTCCAATGACGGAAGGATCTGATTTCTTACTTTTGCTGTATCTACCTCAAACCAGTCTTCTAAAACTGAAGCATAAACCTGACGATAGTCAACCGTAGGAGTAATATTACCTCTACCCTCACCCTCAATATAACTTTTCTTTATATTTGGATTTTTACCATGGTTGTAAATCGGATGTTCTCCTATTGCCCCATTAATACCAGTTTGATTTTCAGTATTTTCCTGATTGTAAATGCCACCATTAACTTTATCTCCACAAATAAACATTGGTGCTGCTTTACCATGGTCTGTTCCGAAACTATAATTAGAGACAGCCCTTCTACCAAACTCAGAAAAAGTCATACTGATTACCTTATCTCCTAGCCCTTGTCTATTTAAGTCATCATGGAAAGCTCTCATTGCAGATGCTACATGATATAATAATGAAGCATGAAAACCTACTGTTGGATCGTATGATTCTACTTGCTCAGCATGTGTGTCAAATCCACCAAGCTTTGCAAGATAAACTCTTGTTTTACAACCGCCTGAAATCAGTCTAGAGATCATTTTCAATTGACCTGAAAGAGAGTTTTTCATAACAGCACCAGGAGCATTCATATGATATCTCTCAGGGTAAGTGACTGAAGGCGAGTTAGATCCAGCTTGATAATACTTTGCAAGTAATGAAGCATATGAATTACTCTGACTTTCAATATCCATGATATATTTCAGTTTATCGCGATATCGGGCACCGGTAATTAATGATGGATCCGTACATGTTAAAGGATCAACCCCAACAGAATTAATTAAATTAGCAAATGCTTCAGGGTTACTTAATGCCAGGGCTGTGGGTCCTCCTACATCAGCAGAATGAAATCCAAGAGAAACTGTTGATCCAATTTCAATACCAAGAGGATCTTGAAAAGCTAAATTATCAAAGTTATCTTCTTCGAATGGATAAACTTCATATTGATCATCTAGAAAACGTCCAATCCATCCACCATCTTTTATTACTTCATCAGAGTTTATACCACTTAACCAAATATCCTGACTTCTGAAGTGAGACTGATTTAGCTGTTCGTAACCAACATTTTGTATGATAGCAAGATTACCTCTGTCATACATGTATTTGAAGTCTAGCAGGTCAGGATGCAATCCAATTTGAGATTTATTATCAAGTGTATTATCTAGAGGAATAAATGACCTTGCACCTCTGGAAGGAATGGCAATATTTGGTCTTAAATTATAATAATCATCATAAAGATCTATTGGGATAAGACTATTGATACCATCATTACCTCCATGAAGCTGAATTAATACCAAAATTCTGTCTTCATTTGTATTTGCTGCAGCTCGAAGTAATTGATTACTTTCCATTATTTGCATAGGCATTCCATTTAATACGAATGGTGATGCAGATAATACTCCAAGTTGCTTAAGGAAATTTCTTCTTTTCATAGCTGGCTGATTAGTTTAATTGAAATTCTGGTGTTTGAATTAATGCAGTTATGAGTTTTTCAAGTTGAGTCACAACTGCCACAGGGTCACCTCCTGATTTATAGGCATTCCAGTCATTTTGCCACATTGTAGCTCCAGTTGAAAGTCCTCCATATAGAATTTCATTGACGAAATAATCAATTCTTTCAGCACATACACTTTCAGGAAAAAGAAGGTCAATTAATTGTGTTACCAGTAGTTGCCCGTCACCTGGGTTAGTAATGCCGTTAGCCGGATTTTCAATAAAATCAAGCACATCTAATCTGAAAGGTGGATCATCCTCACCTCCGGGATTAAATAAAACGCTTGTGAAATTATATCTGTTTGCCAGATAGTTTGGTGTTATCCAGGATTTATCAAATGTCGGAGTTTGGTGATGTGCAGGGTAACCTGCAACTTCAAAAGGTTTATAAAATGGTAAACCTTGTCTCTCAAGAACACCATGAACACCTCTTAGCATACTGTCATAAAAACCTTGAAGGTCTGTTTCATATTCAGGTAAACTGATGTTAAATAACTTAAGTGAACCTAGAGTTATTTCAAGTGGAGACTTGATCATACCACCTACTATATCTGAATCATCTGAGCTGTTATCAGTATCAAGAAAATAAGTTGATCCAAGTAAAGCTCTTAAAGCAGACTCAATATTATAATCATTATTAACAAGAACTTGAGCCATAGGCTCAATTATATCTGTCATAATAGTACCCGGGCCATAATTATCATCATCAAAACCTGTGATTTCATGATGAACAAAGTACCTGTAAAGCTCTGCACATATAAATTGAGCAGCTCGCGGTGTTCCGTTGACTATCGGCTGGGAAAAAATTAGCTCGATTAAATCATCAAGTTCAGAATACATACCATCTGCAGTAACTCCAGTACTGTCAACTATCTCTGCAGGATTAGTAGTAATTGTAGCATTACCATAGATATCGCTGAATGTCTTGTCACCAATAGTATGCTGAAAACAAGCGTCACCCCCTCCCCTGATTATACCCATAGGTAATCCGGTATCGGGATCAAGGTTGCTAAACTGATCATCATTGCTATAGCCGGTCAGAATTTTAGCTGCTGCTTGAATATCTGTTTCTGAATAATATGTGTAGCTGTCTTCTGCATCTTGAGGACCTTTACCAACAGTATACAATTCAAGGAGTTCTCTGGCGAAATTTTCGTTAACAACCCCATCAATATTTAATCTGCCATCCAGGAATAGAAGCATAGCATTATCCAGGCACATTTTTCTGGATAAATCTTTAAAACTTCCTGCTGCATAATATCTGAAAAGTTGATTCTGAAAGTATAAAGCTCGTTCGTTTGTGACCTTTTGTTGCGATGTTGTCCAATGTGTATGCCAAAACCAGACTAATTTCTCTTGTATAGACCGATTACTTTTTAACATTAGGTTCATCTGCCAGGCAAAAAAGTACCTGGTCCGAAGAAATCCTTCACTGTTAGCGTCTGTAGCACCGGAAGTCATCCATTCTGTTCCTGTTTGAGGATCAATTGGCGGTTCCGGTAATGTCTGGTCAAAATTGAATAATGTATCTAGAGCCTGAGAAACTGAGAGTCCTGCAAAGAAATTTATATCTTCCCTTGATGGACAAAAAGTAGTTCTACGTAGTAATAACTCGGCTCTCCTTAACCCTAAGGTTCCACTAGCTGGTGTTAAAGCCATCTGTTTAGTTAATTATCTTTAAATCGTGCAAGTAAATAAAAATCTAAAATAGTAAAATATTTAAAAATCATCTAACCGTAATCGTTCATTTTCTTACATACTTATTTTAGACAATAAAAAAAAGCCATCAACTCACCTGAGTTGATGGCCCTTTATAATGTAATATTACCTTTATCTTGGTCGCTTATTAAGCTGAAAACCAACGGATAAAGTAAATGTGCTGTTTTTAAAGCTATTATCTGCATACAGGTCTTCAAACTGAAAACCATCATCTATTTCAGAAATACCCCAATCATACCTGGCTGATAGTTGGAAACGCCCAACCTCTGCTCCAACGCCTGCTACTATAGCCCATTCTGATGATTTCATAAAATCTTCTAGTGCCTGTTTATCTCCGGTGTCAACTTCTCTTACGCTATTGGTTAAAAAGCTAATTTGTGGTCCGGCTTCAATATATAGAGGTCCAATAACTCCAAATTTCACCAATACAGGAACTGACAGATAATCAATTTTTATTTCTTCATCCTGGAAGGAAGCTCCTTTGGTATTGTAAAGGATTTCCGGTTGAATAGCAAGCCTTGAAGATTTTCCAAATCTTAAATAAACTCCTGCCTGATATCCGGTTCGGTTATCAAAGTTTGTTGATGAGTTGATAGTTGCAAAATTCATCCCTCCTTTTATACCAATACCTATGTCCTGAGCATTGATTCCCGTAGGCAGGATTATCGCAATAAAAAGAATTAACCTGATTAAATTTGTTGTTGAATTCATTGGATATATGATTGATTTCTTAATATAAAACACAACTACTATGCCATAAATTGTATCCTATCTGTTTATAATTGGCTAATTGTTTTATCAGGCCTTTTCAACTAATAAATGTCTCATATCCTGTTCTGGGTTTTTCCCCTTTAGATTTCCAAAGAAATCAATAACCTTTTTTCTGTCTTCATCCCATTCAGAAGGCATTATTGGTTCGGAAATAACAAGTTCTTTATTTCCCCAGTCAAACCCACATAAATAGTAAGGGATGTTTGCTTTTTTAGCGATATGCCAGAATCCTGATTTGATATCTTCAATTTTTGATCTAGTACCTTCCGGAGTTATAGCAATTAACAGATCTTCTTCTTTGTCAAAAACTTCAGCAATTGTATCAGTAAGCTTTGTATTACGACTTCTTATTACCGGGTATCCTCCCATCCATTTAAAATATCCTCCAAGAGGCCAGACAAAAAGAGAGTCTTTTGCTACAAACCGAGCGTTTAAATCAAGAATTCTTCGGGCAAAAACACCTACAAAAAAGTCATAATTTGATGTGTGTGGCCCTACTACAATGAGACCTTTTTTTACCTTTTTATCGAAGTTCCCGACGACTTTCCATCCCATCAGGTTAAAGAAGATGAACTTATACAGACTTTTTAGCATATTAAAACAGGTTATTTAATAATTCGTCATCAGCCTTATTAGGAATGGTGACTTTTAATTCAGGTTTATTTTTCATAGCCTCTTTGATTGCAAATAGAGCACCATCGTTTCCAGCCCATGCTCTTCTGGAAATTCCATTGTTCACATCGTAAAATAACATGGAATTAAGCTTTCGATCAGAGTCTTCAGAACCATCAAGTAGCATTCCAAATCCACCGTTGATAACTTCACCCCAGCCTACTCCACCTCCATTGTGAATAGAAACCCAAGTAGCTCCTCTGAAGCTATCTCCAATTACATTTTGGATTGCCATGTCTGCAGTAAATCTTGAACCATCATAGATGTTAGAGGTTTCTCTGAATGGAGAATCTGTTCCTGATACATCGTGGTGATCTCTACCCAATACTACAGGTCCAATTTTTCCTTCCTTGATTGCATCGTTGAAAGCTTTTGCTATTGCAATTCTACCAGCTGCATCAGCATATAGTATTCTTGCCTGAGAACCCACCACTAGTTTATTCTCACCTGCTGCCTCAATCCAAACAATATTGTCATTTATTTGCATGCTGGTTTCATCAGTAGCATCCTTCTGTTGTTTTTTTAATACTTCTGCAGCTAGCTTATCGGTAAATTCAAGATCTTCGCTTTTTCCAGAAGTACATACCCATCTAAATGGACCAAAACCATAGTCAAAGCACATTGGACCCATAATGTCCTGGACATACGAAGGGTAAATAAATTCACCATCTTCACGAATTATATCAGCACCTGCTCTTGAAGCTTCTAATAGGAAAGCGTTACCATAATCGAAGAAATACATACCTCTATCTGAAAGGATATTTATTGCCTCTATTTGTCTTTTTAATGATTCCTTAACAGCTTTCTTAAAGCCTTCAGGATCATTTGCCATCATTTCATTTGACTCATCAAAGCTATAACCTACCGGATAGTATCCTCCAGCCCAAGGATTATGTAATGAAGTTTGATCTGATCCCAGATCTACGTGAATATTTTCTTTAACAATATATTCCCACAAATCTACAATGTTACCCAGGTAGGCATATGATCGAGTAACTTTATCAGCTCTGTCTTTTTGAACTTTTTGCATTAAGATCCCAAGATCACTTTCAATTTCATCTACCCATCCTTGTTCGTGACGTTTATATGCCGCTAATGGGTTAACCTCAGCTGTTATCGATACACACCCGGCAATATTTCCAGCCTTAGGTTGAGCTCCGCTCATTCCACCTAATCCTGAAGTAATAAATAGTTTACCTGCAGGTCCTGAACCTGAAGTGTCGATTTTACGAATAGCATTCATTACCGTAATAGTCGTTCCATGAACAATTCCCTGAGGGCCAATGTACATGT
Organism: Marinigracilibium pacificum; assembly: GCF_012926615.1. GTDB lineage: Bacteria > Bacteroidota > Bacteroidia > Cytophagales > Cyclobacteriaceae > Mangrovivirga > Mangrovivirga pacifica. The sequence goes on from NZ_JABBNU010000004.1 coordinate 96,717, forward strand.
ACGAACCAGCTGTCATTTGACCATATTGAGTGACTCCGAGAGCATTAAACTTCTCCCAGTCATCCTGGCTACTGTAGTTTGGGATCATCATTCCATTTGTCACAATAACTCTTGGAGCTTCAGGTGAAGAAGGAAAAAGCCCCATCGGATGCCCTGAGTACATATGCAAAGTCTGGTTGTCCGTCATTTCGGACAGGTATTTCATTGTTAGCCTGTATTGAGCCCAGTTTTGAAATACGGCGCCATTTCCACCATAAGTTATTAATTCCTGAGGATGCTGGGCAACAGCAGGATCCAGATTGTTTTGGATCATCAACATAATAGCAGCTGCCTGTTTTGACTTCGCAGGATAATCTTCTATAGGTCTAGCATACATTTCATAATCAGGCATGAATCTATACATATAAATTCTTCCATAATTCTTTAGTTCTTCAGCAAATTCCTTTCCTAAAACTTCGTGATGTTCAGGTGAGAAATATCTTAAGGCATTTTTTAATGCCAGTTTTTTCTCTCTATCTGAAAGAATATCTTTTCTCACAGGAGCATGACTAAACTTTTCACTTCGTTCCTTTTTAGGAGGAAGTTGATCGGGGATGCCTAATTGAATTTCATTTTGAAATGTATCTAAACTCATTGTTATTGGGTAATATTGTTTTAAATTTTTCTAAATGTTGTTTGGTGTAATCATATCCTGACTGATAAATATCTCGTGCACTTGAAAAGTCTAATGGCTTTATGTCAGCCATTGGTTCTAATTCAAAATAAACGTCACATTTATTAGTCTGGGGAAGCACATTTCCATTTACAATTAATAGAAATGTCCTTTCCAAAATATCTTTTATACTGTTTTTTTGTCTCTTCGATAATCTCGGGTTGCAATTTAAACCGACAATTTGTTTTTTTCCTGAATTAATTAAAGGAGTTACAGGTAAATTATCTGTTAATCCACCGTCATAACAATTAAAACCATCAATTTTTACAGGAAGAAATAACCCTGGGATAGACATTGATGCTAGTAGAGAATCAACAATCAAACCTTTATTAATATAGACAGGTTCACCTTTATCAAAGTTTGTGTAGCATATCCAGGTTTCATTTTTTAAGTCTTCAATCCTGGTGTCTCCGAAAATTTCGAATAATTTTTGGCCTACAATTTTATGATCAAAGATACCACTTGTTTTCCACGCTATTCCGGATAGGTTGTAAATAGAAAATTCAGTAGTCATCTTTATAATTTCATCGGAAGAAATGCCCTTGTTTAATGCACAGGCAATTAAAGCACCAAAACTGGTGCCCGAGAAAGCTTCAAATGAAATACCTTCTTCATTAAGGGCATCTAGTACTCCCAAATGAGCAATGCCTTTTACTCCGCCTCCTGATAAACAAACTGATGGCACTAAATTTCGTCTAGTTTAAATGTTTGATCTACTCGAATTCCTTTTTCAGTTCTTTTTAATGTACAGCATTCTACAAAGGGGTCATGCTCAAGGAATAAAATATAATCGTTGTCCACTGCCTCTTCCAGAAATGCTGATTTTTCCTTGAGAGTTTCTAATGGTCTGACATCATATCCCATAACAAATGGAATTGGTACATGAGATGATGTCGGGATTAAATCTGCTGTGAATACTATTTTTCGTCCTTTGTAATTCAGTACAGGTAGCATTTGCTTTTCTGTATGTCCATCAACAGTTATATAATCAAAGGTAGTAAACGGGTTGTTTTTATCATCAGTAAAATATAACTGACCAGATTCCTGAATTGGTAAAATGTTTTCTTTCAGGAAAGAAGCTTTTTCCCTCTGATTCGGATTAACAGCCCAATCCCAATGGTTAGAATGTGACCAGTATTTTGCATTTGAAAAGGTTGGGATTAGTTTTTCATTATCATATTTAACAGAACCACCACAATGATCAAAATGTAAATGTGTCTGGAAAACATCTGTAATATCACTAAAATCCAGTCCATTATCATTTAAGGATTTCTTTAGAGAATGGTCGCCATGCAAATAGTAATGAGAAAAGAATTTTTCACTCTGCTTATCGCCTATTCCTGTATCAATCAAAATTAATTTATTATCAGACTCTACTAGCAGACACCGCATAGCTAAATCAATCAAGTTATTGTTGTCTGCAGGGTTCGTTTTATTCCAGAGGACTTTTGGAACTACACCAAACATGGCTCCACCGTCTAATTTAAACATTCCTGAATGGATGACTTTTAGATTCATTTGTTATTGGGTTAATTATAATTATAAATCTATTGAAATATGTGGTAATAAAAAAGGTCAACATTAGCTGTTGACCTTTATAAGAACTTAAGTGTTTCTATTCGTTATAAACTCCCATGTTTGAGAATTTTTCTATTCGCTGATTTATTCTTTCGTCTTCAGAAAGTGCTTCAAGCTCAGAGGTTAATTTGGCAATAGTTTTTTTCAAAGTACTAGCCATTTTCTTAAAATCTGTATGAGCTCCTCCCAATGGTTCTTTGACGATGCCATCAACCATTTTAAATTTCTTCATGTCTTCAGCAGTTAACTTTAAAGCTTCAGCTGCCTGTTCTTTATAATCCCAGCTTCTCCATAAAATTGAAGAACACGATTCAGGAGATATTACAGAATACCAAGTGTTTTCGAGCATCATTACCCTGTCACCGATACCTATACCTAAAGCACCACCAGAGGCTCCTTCACCTATTATGAAACACATTACCGGAACTTTCAGCATAAACATTTCTCTGAGGTTTTTGGCAATAGCCTCACCTTGGCCTCTTTCTTCTGCTTCTATACCAGGAAATGCACCAGGAGTATCAATGAAAGTAATAATAGGTTTATTAAACTTTTCAGCAAGTTTCATTAACCTTAAAGCCTTTCGATATCCTTCAGGATTAGCCATTCCAAAATTCCTTGTTTGGCGCTGTTTGGTGTTTCGCCCCTTTTGCTGACCGATCAGCATGTAGGTTTTACCATCGATGGTACCGAAACCACCAACCATTGCTTTATCATCAGAAACAGATCTGTCACCATGTAACTCTACAAAGTCATCAGTTAGCTCATAGATATAATCTAAAGTATATGGTCTTTCAGGATGACGGGAAAGTTGGACTCTTTGCCATCTAGTTAGATTAGCAAATGTTTCCTTTTTAAGATCCTTAATTTTATTTTCCAAAGATTTAATAGTTTCGTCCATGTTGACACCGCTCTCATTAGCGATCTTGGTCATGTCGGATAATTTAGCCTCTAATTCCGCTATTGGTTTTTCAAAGTCGAGCATTTAAGTATTCAAATGGTTTAATGCAAAGTTAATTGATTAAGCTTTTTGAACTAACATTATTTTTTTGTTTTTCTAAAATACTGATAAGCAATTAAATAAAAAATAATTTATAGGGAATGAATTATTTTTGATAGTTATCTGTTGCAAATTAGAATTCATAAATATACCTTTGCATCACCTTTTAAGAAAAGGACATTTTAACAGAGGGTCTGGTAGTTCAGTTGGTTAGAATACCTGCCTGTCACGCAGGGGGTCGCGAGTTCGAGTCTCGTCCAGACCGCCTCCTTACTAAAGCCACTCATTCGAGTGGCTTTTTTCATTTTGTACTATTTCCGATACCTAATGAAACAAGTCTATATTCTCTATTCCCCTGGCCTTGATATATATTATAAAGGACAAACATCAGATTTAGATGAAAGATTGAAGTATCATAATTCAGGATACGAAACTTCTACATCAAAGGGAGTACCCTGGACATTAGTATGGAGTACTGCCAAAGCAACAAGGCAAGAAGCTATGTTGTTAGAGAAGAAATTGAAGAATTTATCCTGGGTTCGACTAGAAAAGTTTATGTCAAAATATTCTGAAGGGTTATCAGAATCAATAATTAAAGATAGGATTATTAGGATTAGCCAATAACGAACAAGCTTTTGGGAGCTTGTTGTCATGGTATGAGCAAATAATGAAAATGATTAAAAATATTTAGCTATAAGTAAAAGAATATCAATAAGATGGGAATAATGATAAAAAAAACATTGATTTTTTATAAAAACAGTATTGCAAATTAAATTTTGAGTACATACTTTTGCATCACCTTCAACGGAAGGAAATAATAGAGGGTCTGGTAGTTCAGTTGGTTAGAATACCTGCCTGTCACGCAGGGGGTCGCGAGTTCGAGTCTCGTCCAGACCGCCTCCTAATAAGAAAGCTGCTCAAATGAGCGGCTTTTTTTATGTCAAAAAATCCTAGTTTTGAAAGCTTTTCTACTTAGCAGGACCATCAAGGCAAATTATTTGTGGTTAATCAGTGATTATTATTGTTCGAGCCAATGACGAACAAGCTTTTGGGAGCTTGTTGTCATGGTACTGATAGCCTTTCAGGCTCGTCAGTATCTCGTCCAGCCGATGACGAAGAGTATAAACCTCTTGTCACGGTGCTGACGGCTATAGCCAATCAGCAACCGCCTCCTAATAAGAAAGCTGCTCAAATGAGCGGCTTTTTTTATGTCAAAAAATCCTAGTTTTGAAAGCTTTTCTATTTAGCAGGACCATCAAGGCAAATTATTTGTGGTTAATCAGTGATTTTTATTGTTCGAGCCAATGACGAACAAGCTTTTGGGAGCTTGTTGTCATGGTACTGATAGCCTTTCAGGCTCGTCAGTATCTCGTCCAGCCGATGACGAAGAGTATATACCTCTTGTCACGGTGCTGATGGTTAAAACCAATCAGCAACCGCCTCCTAATAATAAAGCTGCTCATATGAGCGGCTTTTTTTATGTCCAAAAATCCTCGTTTTGAAAGCTTTTCTACTTAGCAGGACCATCAAGGCAAATTATTTGTGGTTAGTCAGTGATTATTATTGTTCGAGCCAATGACGAACAAGCTTTTGGGAGCTTGTTGTCATGGTACTGACAGCCTTTCAGGCTCGTCAGTATCTCGTCCAGCCGATGACGAAGAGTATAAAACTCTTGTCACGGTGTTGATGGTTAAAACCAATCGGCAACCGCCTCCTAATAAGAAAGCTGCTCAAATGAGCAGCTTTTAATGAAATTATTTATTTCACGTTTTATGCCTCAGGTTCTTTAAGCTTTAACTTGTCGTATTTATCAAACTTCATCCAAGAGAAGTTACCAATTCTCCATTCATTTCCATTTTTTTGCCCTGAAACTGATGCAATCAATACTGCTTTTTCAACTAAACCTCCATCCTTTTCAACAAGTAAATCAGCAACATAGTAGGCATTGAAAATATTCCCCTGTACATAAATATTCTTAAAGTAAGGTGTTCCCATTTTAATTTTTAAGCCCTCAATTTCTGCAAGAAATTGCAAATGATCTTTAAAGTTATTTGTATCATGTTTTTTTACTGAAGGAAGGTTTTGGACATTAATTGTAACCTCATTAGTTGAATGCCTCGGCGTGAAATATTTTAAAACAGAATTAGGGTCTTTTGTTTTGTTTAATTCACTATAGCCTTGGTGCATATTTTTTACCAACTGTATAATGTATTTTTCGTCTGCTGATAAATTGGCTTCATTATATCCATGTGAATCGTTAGATGAATCACTATCAAGATTTTTATGAATATCTGAATCTTGAGGGATTAACATTTGACTTCTCAATTCATCTATTTCACTATTTAACTCACTATTTTGATTTTTTAAGCTATCAATTTGTGTTTTGTAGGCACTTTCTAAATCTTCTTGAGATCCAGAATCAGAGTCTGTGAAAATAAATATCGAAGCGAATAAAAGTAGTATTATCAATATAATTGACAATATCTTGTACCGGTTGTCTGAATTTGGCATAGTATTAGCGATTATGAATTTTTAGAACTTAAACTTTGTATTATATAATTTAAGGATTTAATTGAATATTTATTAGGATAAAAACTGATTATTATGCTGAAAATCAAAATATTTAAAATTGTCGTACTACTACTATTCCTTTCAACTACTCTAATCGGTCAAACGACTGAATCAAAAATTGTAGTCATTGGTTATGGAGATATTGAGGCAACTCCGGATGAAGTAACAGTGAACTTCTTAATTCAATCAAAAAATATGAGTTATAGTGAAACTGTTGATGAATTGAATAAAAGAGTTAATACGCTTGTTAAGGATTTGAATAAATCTAAATTCAATGATCAGGACATTAAGACTACTGCTTTTAATATACAGAGGAATATTATTTATAACAGGGGAACTCGCATCGATAGTGGGTTTGTTGGAAGTCAGAATTTAAAAGTTACTATCCCGTTTAATCAAGAATCGCTTCTCATATTAATCAATACAGGTACTAAGTCTGATTCAAATCCGGAATCATCCATTTTCTTTTCTCTTAGCGACCAAAAAAGAAAAGAATTACAGAATAATTTATTAGAGCAGGCTGTTAATGATGGTATGTCAAAAGCAGGAGTTATGGCTAAAGCAGCAGGTGTTTCTTTAGGGAATATTCTTGAGATCAAGTATGGGGTTGAAAGTAATAATATCCCTATGCCTAATCAAATGATGCTTAATGCTAGAGGAGCAATGGAAAGTGATACTAATACTAATCAGATAAATCCTGAGTCAATAAACTTAAAAGAGAAAGTATTTATTAGTATTGAAATAAAAAATTAATGATTAATGTTTATCTGAGGAAACAATTGAAATTTGTCCTGCTTAATCATTAGTCTTAATTTCTTATTCGTATTGTTAAGATTCAATTAAATCACTAATAATTAAATATTGATCAATTGAAAATTAATACATAAAGGCTTTAATTCTTTTAATGGAGAATTTAAAGCCTTTCTTTTTTGACATGTAATTGATTATTTCAGAATGATTATTTATCTGACCTCTATTTTTACTCCTATTTTCTTTTCTTGTTGATATACTTTTTGTTTTAATGAAGATCTGAAAGATAGGAATATCTTGAGCAGATTGTAATAATCTTTTCCATTGATATTGTCCAGATCTTTACCAAAAAGCTTTTGAGCAGCATCATTAAGAACCACTGCTTTGTCCACTTTAATTACCTCATAATTATTTAGATCCTCCCCCACCACATCGTTAAGAGACTTTAGTTCACCGGACTTTTTATCCTTAAGAAACGTTCCTTCAGTTTCTAATTGTTCAGAATAGTTTTTAATTATATTCATTTGGAAGTGTTATTAAAATATGTAGTAATGTTATATGTTAAGTGTGGGATTTAGAAAGCAGATCATAAATTGATCTATCTGAAGTTACCAATAAATATTGATTTAATTATCAATTGGTTACAATAATTTTAACCATAAATTTATAGTAATTATCTATTTCCGCTTATAATAATATCGAATTATACTGTCAACAAAAAAATCAACGTTATTGTTTTGGTTTTTATGAAATAGAAAATCAATCATATATAACCTTAATATACCATTGGTGTAATTACCATTTTGGTTTGTATAAAGATTAAATATATTAGATAGACACAATAATTTAAATACTATGATGAAAAACATTCTATCAACCTTTGCACTATTATTTATACTTTGTGCGAGTATAAATGCTCAGGAAAAATTACCAATTACTCCTGAGGATATTTCTATTGAATATACCAAATATGTTTTGGACAATGGTTTAACATTGATTGTTCATGAAGATCATAAAGCACCAATTGTAGCCGTAAACGTATGGTATCATGTAGGAAGTAAAAATGAAAAACCAGGTAAAAGTGGATTTGCTCACTTGTTTGAGCATTTAATGTTCAATGGTAGTGAAAATTTCAATGATGATTATTTCCAGGTTCTTGAAAGAATTGGTAGTACTGATTTAAATGGTACAACCAATAATGATAGAACTAATTATTTTCAAAATGTCCCTAAAGGATCATTAGACCAGGTATTATGGTTAGAGTCTGATAGAATGGGACATTTATTAGGAGCTATAGATCAGGCAAAATTAGATGAGCAACGTGGAGTTGTACAAAATGAAAAAAGACAAGGTGAAAATCAGCCATATGGAAAGCAATATGACTTACTTGTAAAAGCAATGTTCCCAAAAGGGCATCCTTATAGCTGGACTGTTATCGGCGAAATGGAAGATTTAAACGCTGCGTCTTTAGAAGATGTTCAGGAATGGTTTAAATCATACTATGGAGCGGCTAATGCTACTTTAGTTGTTGCAGGTGATGTCACTCCTGAGGTCGCTTTGAAAAAAGTAACAAAGTATTTTGGAAACATTCCTTCCGGTCCTACCCTGGTAGTTCCTGAAGAAAATATCCCAATAAGAGAAACAGATACACGTGAATACTATCAGGACAGAGTAGCAGAATCAAGAGTTGTTAAAGCGTGGAATACTCCCAAATGGGGAACTAAAGAGGCTGCAAATCTGGAGTTAGCAGCATTGATTTTATCATCAGGAAAAAACAGCCGCCTTTATAAAGAGCTTGTTTATAATAAGCAGATAGCTACCCAATCTTTCGCATTTAACTGGGAAAAGGAATTAGTTTCAAATTTTATCGTGCAAGCTAATGCTAAGCCAGGTGTCGATATTTATGAACTTGAAAAAGAACTTGAGGTCATTCTTGATAAATTTTTGGCTGAAGGACCATCTTCAGATGAGCTTTTCAGAGTGAAATCAGAATATTTTGCTGATTACCTTAAAGGATTAGAGAGAATTGGAGGTTTTGGTGGTAAGTCTGATATTCTTGCTCAAAACCAGGTTTATGGAGATGATCCTTCATACTATAAAACATGGTTAAAATATATTGAAGAAGCATCCATTAAAGAGGTACATGAGACTGCAAAAAAATGGTTAAGTAAAGGAAGTCATACCATTGTTTGCGAGCCTTTTCCACAGTATTCAGTTACTGGCGAAGAAGCTGATAGAAGTAAATTGCCAGAAGTAACTGAAGTAAGTGCAGTTAAATTCCCGGCAATTCAAACTAAGGAGTTAAAGAATGGATTAAAAATCAAGCTAGCCAGACGTGAAGGAGTGCCAACTGTTGTTATGAATATGGTTATTGATGCAGGATATGCTTCAGATCAATTTGCAGCACCAGGAACAGCCAAATTAGCGATGAGCATGATGGATGAAGGCACAAAGAATATGTCCTCTCTAGAAATTAACGATAAATTGCAAAGATTAGGCGCGTCAATAGGTGCGTATAGTGACCTTGATAATAGCTACATATCTCTAAATACCCTAAAGCCTACTTTAGAAGCCAGTATGGAAGTTTATGCAGATGTTATATTAAACCCTGCTTTTCCTGAAACTGAGTTGGAAAGATTAAAAAAACAGCAATTGGCAACTATTCAAAGAGAAAAGACAACTCCAATCCAGATGGCATTAAGGGTTGTGCCAAAGTACTTATACCCTGAAAATCATGCTTATCATCAACCATTGACTGGTTCGGGTTATGAAGAAACAGTTAATGCATTGAAAAGAGATGACATGATTGATTTTTATGATAAGTGGATTCGTCCTAATAATGCTACTCTTGTTGTAGTTGGTGATATTTCAATGGATGATCTTGTGGATCTTGTAGAGTCAAATCTGGGTAAATGGAAAAAAGGTAATACACCTGAAAAGACATTAACTGAAGTAAATGTAAATGATAGCAATGTGTTGTATCTAATGGACAGACCTGAGTCACAGCAATCTGTAATTATTGGAGCAAAGTTAATTCCTGGTTATGGAAAGCTTGATGAGATTGCTACTACTTCAATGATGAATGTTTATGGAGGAGAGTTTACTTCAAGACTAAACATGAACCTTCGAGAAGATAAACACTGGGCATATGGAGCTTTTGGCTTTATTCAGGATAGTAAGGGACAGAGAGCTTTCCTTTCATATGCGCCGGTACAAACCGACAAAACTGCTGAGTCTGTTACGGAAATCAGAAGCGAAATGACAGGTATTTCAGGAGATAACCCTGTAACTCCTGAGGAACTAGACAAAGTGTTAAATAACTCTATATTGCAATTACCAGGTCAATGGGAAACCAATGGTTCTGTAGCTTCTTCCATCGTTGATCAGGTTGTTTATAATCTACCAGAAGATTATTATTCAACTTATAGTGATAAGATTAAAAATGTAAAATTAAATACCGTTAATAATCTCGCTAAAGAAGTTGTAAATAAAGACCAAATCAACTGGTTTATAGTTGGAGATAAGGAGAAAGTGTTAGAAAACCTGAATAAACTAGGATTTAAGGAAATTGTAGTGTTAGATCAGGAAGGGAATCCTGTGAAACCAGAAGGAGCTTCTGTTAATTCAAGTAAATAACATTCAAATAACATCATAAAAAAAGGCGATCCAATTGTGGATCGCCTTTTCATTTAAACTGTATGGTAAAACATTAAATTGTTGAAGAAAACAAATTCATTTCTGGCTTATTTCTATGTAACCGGAGATCAAAAGCCATGCAAACATTTCTAACAAAAGGCCTTCCTTTTCTGGTTATCATTATACCTTTCTCTGTCAATTTCACTAATTGATCATCAACCATTGGCTTAAGCCTTGATAATAAATTCGCGAAATTTAATGTAGTGAAGTCATCCTCAGCCCATTCATGTTTGAAATTACACATCAAATCCAGAATTATCTTTCTGATTGTTAGATCTTCACTGCCTAGTAAATGACCTCGCATTATTGGTAATCGATTATTTTCAAGTGCTTCGTAATAATCTTCAAGAGATTTTTCATTTTGAGCAAATCCAGTCCAGCAGTCTCCGATTGATGATACTCCCAACCCAACCATTACTTTGCTTGTTCCCACAGTATATCCCATGAAGTTTCTAAATAGCTCACCATTTTCCATTGCTTTGGAAAGCTCGTCTTCCGGTAAGGCAAAATGGTCCATGCCTATTTCAATGTAGCCATATTTTAAAAGTAGCTCTTTTCCGTATTCGTACATTTTACGCTTAACCTCAGGTGCGGGAAGATCTTCTTCTGTAAATTTTCTTTGTCCGTTTCCTTTGATCCAAGGCACGTGTGCATAGCTGTAAAAGGCTATCCTATCTGGTTTTAAGATAGAAATTTCTTTTATGGTATTTTCAACATGTTCAACTTTTTGAAATGGCAATCCATAAACGAGGTCTACATTAACTGATTCATATCCAACTTCTCTTGCCTCTTTGATTGCTCTAACAACATTTTCCAGTGGTTGTATCCTGTTGATTGCTACTTGAACTGTATGATCCAGATCCTGAACACCATAACTTACTCTTTTAAATCCAAGCTCATATAATGCTTCCAGGTGCTCTCTGGTTGTATTATTTGGATGACCCTCAAAACTAAACTCATATTTATCTGCCAATTCAACTGTTTTTAGCCATTCTGAAAGGAATTTATGCAAGTTTAGAGGTGAAAAGAATGTAGGTGTTCCCCCCCCTAAATGTAAAGCGTTAATTTTTGGCTTAGCTTCAAGAGCATCAAGATATAGGTTCCATTCTTTTGCTAAGGCTTCCAGATAAGGCGATTCAACGCTGTGGTTTTTGGTTATTCTTTTATTACAACCACAAAAAGTGCATAGTGATTCACAAAAAGGGAGGTGCATATATATGGCATTACCCTCATTGTTTGTTTCTCTAAACTGTTGTTTCAGCCTGCTGATATACTCCTCGGAATTAAATTTTTCTTCATTCCAGTATGGAACTGTCGGATATGAAGTATATCTCGGCCCTGCTACGTTGTATTTCCTTATTAACTTATTATTCAGCATTGATTTAAAAGTCTTATGCAAACTTATAAACAGTCTTAAATCAATAAACTGAGCTATGTCAGGAGGCTTCCTGATTTTTATTGGGCAAGGTGAGAAAAGCGTTTTCTAGTTTCTATTTTCTTTAATTCCCTTTCAATAACCATTTTTGCTAGAAGCTCTGATTTGGCCATAAGCCCCGGAGCCTCTAATGCTTTTTTAAACTGATGTTCCGGTACATCGATTCTATATAATAGATTGACAAGGTAATTGGGGTCATTATCGAGGAGTCTTTCAATCTGGTCGGCAAGAATATCCTGTAATTTATCCAGCGTGTACTGCTTTCGTAGATTTATTTGTGCAGCATCCATCACCAGGTCTTTTCTTAGCAATCTGGAAAGGTCTTTGATGTCTTTTTGAGAAATTTCAGCCATAGTGCAATTTATCAATTATTGTGAAGAATGTTTTCTGATTAGTTGTCAAAATGCTATGTTGGTATTTTTATTAGGCATGAAAGGTATTTACTCTTAAATATGTTCAATTCATTTAAAGAGATATTGAAAAGGTCATTGAATTCCAGATCTACCCCATTCAGCAAATCTATGCCTGAATTAGTTAGATTATATTTTCTTTCTTACCTGAACAAAAAAAATGAAAAGCCTGTTGTTGTGAAATTCAGGGGGCTAAATGTTGTGAGCCCTAACTATCCTTTATTTATTAACTTGATTAATGAGATTTTTTACCAGGAAGTTTATGCAAATGAAATTCAAGTAGATACCCCATTAATAATTGATGCCGGATCTAACATCGGAATTTCTATTTTGTATTTTAAGTCCAGATATCCGGATAGCGAGATCATTGGAATAGAGCCCGATCCACAGAATTTTAACATGTTGAAGGAAAATGTTTCTATTAATGGATTCGAAAATATTAAGTTAATCAATTGTGCCTTAGGTTCATCAAAAGGAGAAACTGTGCTATATAAAGAAGGTGGTAATCCTTACTTGAATCCTAGTATTTTGAAGGTCTGTGATGTTGATCAAGGAGTCAAAGTTCGGTTAGAGAGTTTAACTGATATAATTTCTAACAGAGATGTCGATTTACTGAAAATGGATATTGAAGGTGCCGAGATGATTGTATTGAAAGATATAATTATGTCCGGAGCTATCAATAAGGTTAATTCATTTGTTTTGGAAACTCACCCTGATAATGGTGTTTCTAGTGAAGAAGTTAAATCATTACTAATTAAAAGTGGTTTTGAGGTGTCTGTAAATCCACTAAATAAAAACATTATTAATGCAAAAAGAATATATCTTCCCTAGAGCCGATAATTAATAATATCTGTTTAAAAACAGATATATTTGTTAATCTGCTTATAAACAGATATATTAGCATTAAATAGCATTCAATTATTATTATGACAGGTATAATTACGGGTGATATTATTCAATCAGGGAAAATGCTCGGTGACCCATTATGGATGAATGTTTTGAAAGATGAGCTTCCTGGATTGGCCATTACACCAAAAGATTGGGATATATTTAGTGGAGATAGTTTTCAGTTGGAGGTAGATCCTTCGGAGGGTATCAAAACTATGTTGGTTATCAAGTCACTATTACTTTTTAAAGTAGAAGTTGACACCCGATTGGCACTTGGGATTGGATCCAAAACATTTAGTGGAGATTCTATTTCTGAATCAAATGGAGAGGCCTTTATTAACTCAGGCCGATTGTTAAAGGAGCTGAAAAATGTTTCTATGGCGATAAAAACTCCCTTTGATGATTTTGATGATAGCATTAATCTTATGCTTGAATTAGGTTGTTTGACATTTGATAAATGGACACCAAGTAGTGCAGAAGCTGTTTATTATTTTCTATCAGAAAAAGTATCAACTCAAAAAGATCTGGCGAGTATACTCGATATCGGTCAGGGACGAGTAAGTGAAAGATTAGGAAGAGCCGGTTATGAACAAATTATTAAATTAGATAATTATTATAAAAACACCCTACATCAACAACCAAAACACTCATGACATTATTACTTTTATTGCTAATCGCCCATTTATTGGGTGATTTTGTCTTTCAACCTGGCTTATGGGCAAAAGATAAACTTAATAGAAAAATTAAATCCAAATGGCTCTATTTTCATGTTCTAGTACATGGAGTGTTAGCAGCCTCCATCCTTTTGATTGATTCGAGCTACTGGTGGATTCCTATGGTGATTATAATTACTCACTATGGTATTGATTTGTCTAAAGCATATCTGGAAGGGAAAGTTAAACCTCCTATCCTCTTAATAATAGATCAAGTATTACATATTTCTGTATTAACTTTAATAGTTAAGCTAACTGGTGTAAATATCAGTATTTCAATTGATTATGATCTTAATTCGGTGTTGCTTTTTCTGATGGTTATCCTAATGGTGACTTATATGGGAGCCGTATTTGTTAAGATTACTATTGCTAGTTGGTCTCCATCCTCCTTTTCCGATTCAGATGATTCATTGGTTAATGCTGGGCGTTATATTGGTATAATGGAAAGATTATTTGTCTTCATTTTCATTATAACAAATCATTGGGAAGGAATTGGTTTTTTACTAGCAGCAAAGTCTGTATTCAGGTTTGGAGACCTTAAAGAAGCTAAAGACAGAAAACTTACTGAATATATGTTGATAGGCACTCTGGTAAGCTTTGGGATAGGAATCATCGGAGGTATTAGCTATCTGTATTTTATTGATTTGTTATAATACAGGTTCTACTATGACATTAATCATCTTCATCTTCAACACTATATTTTACCTTGACGAATAGCAAACTACAGGCTGCAAGTAAAATTTAAGATGAGATTTATATCTGTTTTTCTGATGTTGATGCTTCCATTTTATATTATATCACAGGATAAACCTGAGTTTGATGGGCAATTATCAGGATTTTCAAGTTATAGCAAAGATGCAGAAAGGAAATGGCTGATTGGTGGCAGGTATATCCCCGAATTAAACTATAATCATTCATTTGATTCACTAAGTAGTATAGCTTTTGAGGCTTCAGCTAATATTTACGGCTCAATGAATTTTAATTTCGGAGAGTCTCCTGATTATTATTCCAGAATCAGACCATATCGAATTTGGGCCAGATACACCAAAGGTAGGTTTGAAATACGGGCGGGATTACAAAAAATTGAATTTGGTTCGGCACAGATGTTAAGACCTCTACAATGGTTTAATGAAATTGACCCAAGAGACCCTCTGTCATTGACAAATGGTGTATATGGAGGTTTGATTAGGTATTATTTTAATAACAATATGAATTTGTGGGTTTGGATGCTGATTGGTAATGAAAGACGACGAGGGTTTGATGTTACCGGAACAGAGAAAAATGTACCCGAATATGGCGGTAGAATTCAAATCCCTGTTTCTAAAGGTGAAATTGCTTTGTCATATCATCATAGAAAGGCGAACACGAATAATTTGCTATTACCCGAATTGCCGGATAATTCAGCGGAAAACAGAATTGGTGTAGATGGTAAATGGGATGTTGGACCCGGACTTTGGTTTGAAGGTTCAATTTCTCAAATGGATAAAGACCTGGATTTTCTAACAAGCCAGCTATTAGGAACTATTGGTGTAGATTACACATTTAGTTTAGGTAGTGGGTTATATATGTCTGTAGAACAGATGTTTATGAACTATGGACAACGCCATTTTGATTATCAGGAGCACTTTGGCATCATTGCATTAAACTTAGGGTATCCTCTATCCTATTTTGATCGGTTAAGTTTAATCAGCAGCTATAACTGGAGTAATAATGATGGCACCATATTTTTAAGTTATGAGCATCAGTTTAACAAATTAACTACCTACCTGATGTTGTTTTATGCTCCGGAAACTCAGCCGTTTGTTGAAAGCACGGAGTTCATCCAGACATTTTCAGGTTCCGGAATTCAATTGTTGGTCGTTTTTAATCATTGAAAAATGAGTAATAAAAGTATAATATCGCTTGAATCAGTTACAAAAGATTTTGTTGATGGAGAAACTATATTTCATGCGTTGAAAGGTATAAATCTCCAATTTGACAAAGGTGAATTTAGTGGTTTTGTCGGACCCAGTGGTTCAGGGAAAACAACACTATTGAATATCATCGGTTCTCTTGATAGTCCAACTTCCGGAAAAGCAAATGTTTTAGGACAGGATATAGCTTCTTTAAGCCATAAGAAAGCAGCCAGACTAAGGAATTTTCATATAGGATTTATCTTTCAAGTTTATAATTTGTTTCCTGTTTATACAGTATATGAAAACGTTGAGTTTGCATTATTACTCCAGAAAAGAAGTGCGCAGGAAAGGAAAAAGCTTGTAATGGAAGCCCTTGATAGTGTTGGATTGGCCAGTATGGCTAACAAGAGCCCGGCCAAATTATCCGGTGGTGAAGGTCAGAGAGTGGCAATTGCCAGAGCAATGGTTAAAGAGCCGGATATAGTGCTTGCAGATGAACCTACAGCTAATCTGGATGCAAAAAATGCACATTCAATAATTCAAACCATGAAAAACCTTAATGAAGAAAAAGGTACCACATTTATTTTTTCTACTCATGATGAAAAGGTAATGAAATACCTTGACAGGATAATTCATCTAAATGACGGTGTGGTTGAGAATGATGAGGTGATAATTAAACAAATGAAGTAATAATGCGACTGCTCCTGAAAATAGTCTACCGAAATTTAAAAGGTGCCGGGTTGAGAACCTTTCTGAATGCTTTTGCTCTATCTTTTTCATTCGTCATAATAATTTTCTTTAATGGATTAATTGATGGTTGGAACAGACAAGCCCGAAAGGATACAATAGAATGGGAATATGGTAATGGTCAGTTACGTCATGCTGATTATGATCCGCTTGATCCTTTTACTTTGGAAAATAGTTTTGGGAGCATTGATATTGAGGAAAATCCACATTTAACACCCGTATTATTGAGGCAAGGGACGTTATACCCTAACGGACGAATGACGCCTGTTCTATTATATGGGATTGATAAGGATCAAAAAGTTATTAAAATTCCAACACAAAAATTAGCTGCTGATAGTAATGATTTTATTCCGGTAATTATTGGATCAAGAATGGCAAAAAGTACCAATTTGAAAAAAGGTGACGAGGTTGTTATGCGTTGGCGTGATAAAAATGGTGCATTTGATGCTACTGAAGTAAAAGTAGTAGAAATATTTAATTCAACTGTGCCTACAATAGATCAGTCAAAAATATGGTTGTCAATTGATGATTTGAGAAAGCTGACCAGTATCGAAAATAAGGCAACATATTTTATTGCTGATTCTGAATTCAACTATAAATCTGACAAGTTTGGAAATGAATGGGAGTTTTATGATCAAAGTAACTTGTTGAATGAGCTGGATCAAATTATCCGTCAAAAGAAAGTTAGTGGTTTCTTTATGTACATCTTGTTGATGGGAATTGCACTCCTGGCAATTTTCGATACACAGGTACTGTCAGTTTTCAGAAGACAACGTGAAATAGGTTCATATATAGCCCTGGGTATGACCAGACAATCAGTAATAGCTTTGTTTACACTTGAAGGTAGTGCTTATAGTATTTTAGCTTTGATTTTAGGAGCTCTTTATGGTGGTCCTTTATTGTTTTTAATAAGTAGAATTGGAATAGGATATCCTGCTTCTTCACAGGATTTCGGACTTTCTGTAGCCGAAAGAATATACCCGGTTTATGGATTTTGGTTAATTATAATCACGATGGTAACAGTATTCATATCATCTACCATTGTCAGCTATTTACCAACAAGACAAATAACCAAAATGGATCCTGTTGCAGCAATTAAAGGTAAGATACAATGATCAGGTTTATACTAAAAGGGATTATAAGAGATCGCTCAAGAAGCTTGCTGCCAATCATCGTAGTTACCATTGGCGTCGCCATTACTGTGTTGTTAAGTGGTTATATCAATGGTGTTATGAATGATTTTATCGAGCAGAATGCCAGGTTCGAGACAGGTCATTTAAAAGTGGTTACACGGCCTTATCTAGAGAATATTGATCAAATCCCTAATGATCTGGCAATAATGGATTCAGACTCGGTCTTAAAAGCTCTAAAAACGAATTACAAGGATGTAGAGTGGGTAGAAAGAATAAAATTCGGTGGTTTAATAGATATTCCGGATAGTTCTGGTGAGACCCGGGCACAGGGACCTGCTGCCGGAATGGCAATTAATTTAATAAATGAAACAGCTAGTATAAATGGAGATATAGAAAGGTTAAATCTTAAACCTGCGCTTGTTGAAGGTAGATTTCCACAAAATTACGGAGAAGTGCTGCTATCCAGAGAATTGATGTCAAAAACAGATGTTAAAATTGGCGATCAGGTTACTTTCATTGGGTCTACCATGTTTGGAAGTATGGCGTTGATGAATTATAAAGTTGTTGGATCAATAAACTTTGGAATTCAGGCTATGGACAGGGGCTTAATAATAATGGATATCGTTGATGCCAGATCATTGCTTGATATGGAGAATGCTACAAGTGAGATTCTGGGTTATTTCCATTCAGGGTATTATGATGATGAAAGATCAGAGAAATTGAGTTTGTTATACAATAGCTCAATTGATCCAAACAATGAATTTGCACCTGTTATTATCCCATTAAAGGATCAAAATGAACTTAGTGGTATGCTCGAATATGTGAATGTTTATACTGTAATTTTTATTAGTATTTTCATTTTGGCAATGTCAATAGTTTTATGGAATACAGGGCTGCTTGGAGGATTAAGAAGGTATCGCGAATATGGAATAAGGCTTGCTTTAGGTGAGTCAAAAACCAAAATATACAAGACAACTATCCTTGAATCCTTAATAATCGGGCTTATTGGTTCAATATCCGGGACATTATTAGGTTTGGCAGGAGTTTGGTATTTGCAGACTTATGGGATTGATATTAGTGATATGATGTCAAACAATGCAATGATTATGTCATCAGTAATCAGAGCCAGGGTCTCTTCTTTCCTGTTTGTTATTGGATTCATACCTGGTGTTATAGCTACTCTTTCGGGAAGTTTATTATCCGGAGTTGGAATATTCAAAAGGCAAACAGCAGATCTTTTTAAAGAACTAGAACTATAATTTTAATATTATGTACACCATTCTTTTGTTAATCAAATTAATAGTGATTGCAGGTTTTCAAACTAGCAACCCTGATGCTGCTGAAATATTGAAAAAGGTTGATGAAAACCTTGTTTCTGATAATCGAATTACAACTTCAAGAATGGTAATCAGAGGCAAGAGAACCGAGCGTATTATTGCTGCAAAAAGTTATATAAAAGGAACAGAGGATACGTATACAGTTTATCTTTCTCCGGAAAGAGAAAAAGGCACGAAGATGTTAAAACTTTCTGATAAATTGTGGATTTACTCTCCTTCTACAGATAGAATCATCCAGATATCAGGGCATATGTTAAGGCAGTCAGTTATGGGTTCTGATCTTTCATATGAAGATATGATGGATAATACAAAATTACTTGATGCCTACGATCCTAAAATAATTAAGGAAGAGACAATCGATTCAAGGTCTTGTTGGGTTATCGAGTTGATTGCAAAATCCTCAGATGTATCATATCAAAAACGTTTGTTATGGGTTGATCAGGAGAAATATATTCCGTTAAAAGAAGAACTTTATGCAAAAGGTGGTCAATTACTTAAGAGAATAACCCTATCGGATATAAGAGAAGTAGATGGTAGAACATTCCCATTTAAGATGAACTTTAAGGATATGCTTAAAGATGGAGAAGGAACTGATTTTATAATTGATGATTTATCCTTTAATAAGGAAATTCCTGAAGAGTATTTTAACAAATCTGTTTTAAAGAAATAATAAGTAAAAAGCATGAACGGTTACGATCATGCTTTTGTGTATAGTGGTGGTAAAATAATTTAGTTATCTTGTCTCTCCTGCACTTCCAAAACGCCATCTAACGTTTAATCCAAACCCTTCTGCATCTAATTCTGTGTCTTCAATAATTTCGAAGTACGGACGCCAATCTACACCTATAGCAATCGGAATATTATTAAAACGATATTCTAGACCTATTTCTCCAACTGCACCTAATTCAAACGGATCTTCACCTAAAACTGTATAAGGTCCAAAACCCATATACCAGTTAAACGCCTCACCTCCCAGCGGGCGATAAAATAAATCCCAAATAACATCAATACCTACTCCATCACCAAAAGATACGTTGGCGTGAATTCTGTTAAACTCTCCAGATTTAAAAACTGCGTCTAATGCAACATGATTTCTTCTGATCGCACCAAACCTGGCACCTATTTCCTGGCATTCAGCATAAAAGGACGTACCTAATACAAATGCTAATCCTATTAGAATTTTTTTCATAACTAAATAACTTTTGTTGAATGTGTAGTGTCTTATTGTCTTTCCCAACGGAACGTCTATATTAAATATATGAATTATTTGATATTAAACATACATATTTTAATAATAATTATACGTAGGAATTATTTTTTTGCCCTTTTCTTTAAAAGAACATTATACTAAATAGATTATTGAGGCATTTTGTTTTGAAATATCTTTTCTTTTTTTCAACTCAGAGAAAATTTCAACTTTATTAATGATATTCCCCCATTTTGTTAATCTAAATACATTTAGTATATACCTTTAATGAAGTGAATGTACTATAAAAAGGTGCTACTTATGCTTAGAACCGTGTGGAGTTCTTTTAATCATATAGTTTAATGCTGCGTTGTGAGAGTCAATATCTGTTCCAAATGCATTTCGATCTTCTGAATAAACTATTTTGCCATTATCGTTAATAACTTTTAAACCAACATTAACGTCGTATTCTATGACTGTGCTAGTTGATGAGGTAGTTATTTCTGAACCTTTTTGTTCCCTATCTTTTCGGTCATCACTTCTACTGTCTTTGTCTTTATAAGTAGTTACGTTAGAGCCATAAGATCGTGCTCCTTTATTAGTAATGGTTGTTGTTCCATAAGCAACAAATTCAGTACCTAAAAGTTCAGCAATTTGTTTAGGTGTTTTGGTTTTTATATTGTTATAATCAATACCATGTTGAGCCAACAAAGCATTTGTTGTCATAGGGTCTTGGATTTGGATACCAGAAGTATTTTTCTTGAAAGATGAGGCAGCCTCTGATTGAACAAGATTGCTATACTGTTCAGGATTAATGCCCGGATCATTTGAAATTATGTCGAATGGTAATACTGCCAATTTTCCACGTCTGGATTCCGGTGTCGAGGTCGGCCCCATTGCTGCCGTTGTTTGCGAGGTTTGACTGGATTCATTAAAAACTTGTTCACGACCACTGGCGAAGGCTATTTTGTTTATTTCTGATTTTTTAATTTCATACTCCAAATCTTCGCCTTCAAAAACAAATTTAATTATATCGCCACTGACTGCAGTGACTTTACCTTTCATTACCTCACCATTTAATTTGTAAACAATATCGTTTTCTGATTGAGCTATTAGAGTGTTTGCCAATAGGATGAAAATTATCATTAGGATGGCTGAGTTAATATTTTTCATTTTGGTAAATGTAGATTGGTTTGCTATATAAATTAACTAATTTATTGTCAGTATTTTAACAGAGTAGTTAATGAAAGTTTATTCAATTGAAATCCAAGATTGAAGAAGTCGTTGGAGATATGAGGGAAAAAGTATTTATTAAGGGTATAAAAAAAAGCCTTAGAACTAATTTCTAAGGCTTTTTGTGATCCCACCAGGACTCGAACCTGGAACCTACTGCTTAGAAGGCAGTTGCTCTATCCAGTTGAGCTATGAGACCTTCCGTGTTGCGTTTTTCTGTGTTTCGCGGTGCAAATATAATCCCTTATTGCATTTAGGCAAACCCTTATCAAAAGATTTTTCTAATGTTATTTGCTTCTTTCTGATTTTCAGTGAAATAAATTTCAAAATATTTTTTCAATTTGTCAATTCATGTTCCTTTAAATAGTCTTTTGCAATATTATCCGGGCTATCTTCATGGTTGTATCGGGTGAACTCTATTTTATAATGCAGTTTATCTTTTTCGATAATTCCAAATCGAAACAAAATTTCCCTTACTCCTTTCATTCCTCCAAAATCACCTAGGTACCATTGAAATATTCTTGTTGTATATATTTTATTTAAGTTTTCAACTACTCTTGTTTCTGCTCTTAAAAAGTTGATACTGGCATTATCGAGTTTTTCATTTAGATCCTCATTTGAATAGGAAGATATCGGTGGGCAACTAATGGCTCCACAGTTTAGCGTAAAGTGTATCCGGTAGTCTACTCTCGAAGGCATAAGTTGGCCATATTTAATAAATGAAACCGGATTATTAATATAACCTACACCATATTTCATCTTACCTCTTCTTAGTATCTGATGTTCGATCACATCAAGAGATAGACTTTTCTTATCTATATAAATGGCTTCAACTTTGTAAATTTTGGGTTTTGCTATATCTTTTCTATGTAATAACATGAATGAAGCATTGTAAATATTTATCCAGAAGCTGATCTTTTCAGAATCATCATTTAATGAGTTTAGATTAACATTCTTAAGCGAGTGAGTTGCCTGATTAATATTTTGCTGATCATTAGCTATCACAGCATCTAAAAGCTTAATACTCAGGTTTACTAAATTATTCATTAATAATTTCTGTTTCGATTTTTGATTTGGTAGAAAGCGTTTTATGCACAGGGCATTTATCTGCAATTTCACCAAGCCTTCCTATTTGATCCTGATCCAGATTTCCGGTTATTTTGATTTTTCTTTTAAACAAATCAATTTTCGCTCCCTTCTCTTTGTTATTATCACAATCTTCAGCATGTGTTTTATCGTGCTCTATTTCTACATTGATTTCTTCCAGACTCCAGTCTTTACGGTCGGCATACATTTTTATTGTCATTGCAGTACATGCCCCTAAAGCAGAAGAAAGTAACCCATACGGAGTCGGGCCAAGGTCATCTCCACCAACATCTTCTGGTTCATCAGCCAGCCATCGATGCTTTTTGTCAATGATTTCAGTAGTATAGCCATCTTCGGCATTGAGGCGTATCTGTATATGCTTTTCATCGCCCTTAATAACTTTTTCTTTTGGTGGAAGATATCTTTTAACCCATGTTCCAATTACATTACCCACATATTGTGAATCCTCATTGTTTGTTAATAGGTGATCAGCCCCATCAAGACTCATAAAGCTTTTAGGATGATGGGCGGCTTCATATAATTTTCTGGCGTGGTCAATCCCTACAATTTCATCTTGAGGAGAATGAAGAAACAGAAAAGCCTTATTCTTTTGTTTTTTTAATATAGAATCAAGTCGTTTATCTTGTAGGTCCTGAATAAATTCCTTCCTGATATTAAATGGCCTCCCTCCTATGTTTACCTTAGCATATCCCTGTTTCATGATTTCATCAATGTTATTTTCAAATAAATGAGACACATGTTCGGGATCAGAAGGAGATCCGATTGTTGCCACAGCTTTTACTTCAGGAATTTTATCAGCAGCATAGATTACCGCAGCTCCACCAAGAGAATGTCCAATTAATACAGAAGGTGCTTCAAAATTTTCTCTGAGATAATCAGCACCGGCAACCAAATCCTGAATATTTGTACTAAAATCGGTGTCTTCAAAATTTCCTTTGCTTGATCCGAGCCCGGTGAAATCAATTTGAAGTACACCAAATCCACTGTGAGTCATAGCTTCCGCAATTTGTTTTACAGCTTTGAAGTTTTTGTTACAGGTAAAACAATGCGCAAAAATAGCAGTATGATAAGTTGCTGAGCCTACTGGCCGGGTAAATCGTGCGGCGAGTACATTTCCATCTGCATTTTCAAAGGTTACATATTGTGATTTCATAAAACCGGGGTTTAAAACAATAAGTTAATTATACAATTATGTCAAGACACATTTTTCACGATGAAATTTTTCATTTGTCAGAATAAAGACATTACGATTTTTTAATACACAAATAATTTAGATTGCTCGCAGACCTAGCATTATTGTTTTATCTTAAAGAAAATTAACCAATACTATATCTTTTCCTATGACAGATGAATGGCGTACTTTGAAGGTTGTTCATAGCGAAAGTTTGAATAAGACTATTGTTACCCTGCATAAGTTATCACAATACTTATCTTGGGTTGGAAGTAGTTATATAGAAAAAGCTGATGACTTTAGTCATACTAATCTAGGCTGGGATGCAATTAATAGTTCATTGATTGGAAGATGGACTTCTGATGGCGTTAGAATCAGCTTTAATTTTCAAGAATTCAGTTATAAACTAGAAGCTCCATGGCATTACTCTATAATCCTACCCGAAGATCAAACTTTTGGAGAGGTAGAAGAATTATTGAGACATTTATTAATTGCCTGCGGACTAACCGGATCGCATTTTCAACCTTCTGATGATTATCAGCTTCCCTATGAATTTGATTCAGATGAGGAAGTAGAAAGACCAAAAAGCAAATATTTAAGTTATTGGGCAGACTGTAGGTCTAATGCAGATCTAATGCTTCATAAACTGGCAGCTGAATATGCCGGATCGAGTGAAGTAAGAGTATGGCCACATCATTTTGATTCAGGCATGGTTATTCCTATTGAAGTAAAGAATGACAAGACATTAAAGTCAATTGGTGTCGGGTTATCTATTGCAGATGGTTTATCTAATGAGCCTTATTTTTACCTTAATTATTTTTCGAAAAATGATGAGAAAGGAAGCCTGGTAGATTTAGAAGATTCAGATGCAAGGACAATTAATAAAAAACACTTTAAAGGATATATTTTACCCCTATCCATGATTGTAAGTTATACAGGATCACAAGCTCAATATGACATTACTATGGATTTTTTAAATCGAGGAATCGATGGAATAATGAGCTATTCAGGTCTTACAAAACAAATGGTTTAATAGAATAGTATATATTTTATGCATAGTCAATCAATTATTAATCCGGCCGCTGAAAGCTTATTATCTCTAACCGATCGCTATAATAGTGTAAGGGAAAAATCTGTTGAATTAAGCAGGCCTTTAAATAAAGAAGATTTTGTTGTTCAACCTGTTGAATTTGTTAGCCCGACCAAATGGCACCTTGCTCATACTACCTGGTTTTTTGAAGAATTTTTGCTGGTTCCATTATTAGCTGATTATAAACGTTTTCACCCTGACTTTGCATTCTTATTTAATTCATATTATGAAGCAGTAGGCGAAAGAATGATCCGGTCTGAACGGGGTAATATTACCAGGCCAGGTGTTGAACTTATTTTTGATTATCGAAAATATGTTGATGACAGAATGCAGGTCCTACTTAAGAATTTCCCTGATGATAAGGTGGAATTACTTGAAATTGGTCTAAATCATGAACAACAACATCAGGAACTATTATTGACAGATATAAAGTACGTTCTTGGCCATAATCCATTATTTCCTCCATATAGTCCTCAGTTTGATGAAAGCGCTCGTTTTTCGAATGGCACCGATTTTATAAAAATTGAAGAAGGACTTTATACCATTGGTCATGATGGAAACGGATTTGGTTATGACAATGAGTTTCCTCAGCATAAGGTATTCCTGAATTCATACGAGATTAGTAACAGCCTGGTAACAAACAGTGAATACCTTGAGTTTATTGATTCTGGAGGCTATGAAAATCATGAATGGTGGTATAGTGATGCCTGGGCATATTTACAGGAATCAGGAATTAAAAAACCACTCTATTGGCACAAAAAGAATGAAAACTGGTATCGATATTCAATGAAGGGTTTAGAGGTTTTAAATCCTGATGAGCCAGTGACACACGTCAGCCATTATGAAGCAGCAGCTTTTGCCGAATGGAAAAAAATGAGATTACCGACTGAGTTTGAATGGGAAGTGGCAGCCGATCAATTTGATTGGGGATGGCGCTGGGAACATACGGGGTCTGCATATCGACCCTACCCTGGGTATAAAAAGGCAGATGGTGCTATTGGAGAGTACAATGGTAAATTCATGATTAACCAAATGGTCTTAAAAGGTGCTTCAATTGCAACTTCACCCGGACATGCCAGAAAAACATATAGAAACTTTTTTCATCCTGAATTGCAGTGGCAGTTTACAGGTATAAGATTATGTAAATAAAACCTATGGAAGCAAAGACTAAAACATATGATAAGGTTCTGGCTAAAGCTGTAATTGATGGATTAAGTCAGAAAAATAAATCACTTCCAAGCTGGTTATTTTATGATAAAAAGGGAGATAAGCTTTTTCAGCAAATAATGAAAATGCCTGAATATTATCTTACTGAAACTGAACGTTCGATAATTGAGAAAAACAGGGATAATTTCCTCCATGATTTTGAAGGCAAGGATCATCAGTTTGATTTGATCGAGCTTGGTGCTGGTGATGGAACAAAAACCGAAATTTTATTAAAGCATTTTTATGTACAGAACGCGCGTTTCAGATACATTCCTATTGATATATCTCCTGATGTATTGATAGACCTCGAAAATCGCTTAAATAAGCATTTACCAGATCTTATTGTAATTCCTAAACCTAAAAGTTTTTATGATGCACTTGATGATCTGGATGATAAAAGCAAGGTCAAACGAGTGTTGCTGTTTATGGGAGGAAATATTGGCAACTTTACGCTCGATGATGCTACTAATTTTATTCAGGAGTTGAGTAACAGGCTTCGTCCCGAAGATGAGCTATTCGTTGGGTTTGATTTGAAAAAGGATCCACGACAAATTCAGGCTGCTTATGATGATTCACAAGGAATAACCAGGGCATTTAACTTGAACCTTCTGGAGAGGTTAAATAATGAACTTGAAGCAAATTTTAATTTAAGAGGATTTGAACACTATCCTTATTATAACCCTGAAACAGGAGAAGCCAAAAGTTTCCTTGTAAGCCAAAAAGATCAGGTTGTTCACTTCAATGCCATTGATAAAAAAGTATCGTTCAAGAAGTGGGAATTAATATATACTGAAATAAGTCAGAAGTATGATCAGGCTATGATTGAGAAAATGGCTTCTGATACAGGACTAAAGATATTCAGGCAGTATTTTGATAGTAATCAGTATTTTTGCAATGTGATTTTTAAAAAGTAAATCTCTTCTTAAACTGCCCTGATATATTAGGAGATAAATGATGACTTGATTGATTCATTCAGAATAGATAGCCTTTCAATCTGGTCTATTAAGAATCGGGTATGTAGTACTTCCGGAGCAAGGCTATCCGGCTCAATATTAGTTTCAGGAACTGAGGTTTGAATATTCTTTTCAGCAGTCAATATTTTAATTTCTTTAGTATAATTTAATTCTTCAATAAGCTTGTCTGCGTGTGGAGATACTAAATCAAGATCGTAAACCTTTTGTTCAAATTGAGTCATATAAACGCCTATTGATGAAGTAGTTATCATGAACGAATAATTGTTCATGATTATATTGTAGCTATTCTTTTCTAGTTTCTGCTTTTCTTTAGGATCAGTCATTAACCGATTATAAGATGAAATCAGATTTGCCATCTTTACATATGAATCCTTTCTGTATGAACGATACGTGGTTTTATCGATTTTTCCTGTTTTAATAGCTTCAAGTACATATAATGCAAGTTGCTTATTTGAGGACCAGGCTTCATTGATAAACACAGGGATGCTCTTTTGCTCCCAGAATGGGAAAATCGTTCGTATTGCAATGTAGCACAGAATACCTCCGAATATTGTATCAATAACTCTGAATAATATTATTTGTGTATTTAACCTTACTAATACACCAAAGAGAAGTAAAACAAATAAAGTAAAGAACAATGTGGCTTTTACGTAATCTTTAGGTAGAAAACTAAAGGCAAAAAAGAATGCTATTGCCATTAGAAATATTCCCAGTAAAGGAGAAATATTTAGGTAAGCTAACGGTAAAACAATTAAGGCTCCTGCAATTGTTCCATAAATACGTTGACTAAAGCGGTTTTTGGTAATACTATACCCTGGTTTCATAATTACAAGAATGGTAAGTAACACCCAGTTTGGATTTTGAAAATGAAGAAACCCAGCTAATATATATCCGGTAACAGAAGTGATTGCCATTCTGATTGCAAACCTGAAATAACTTGAATCTAGCGTCAGGTTTGATATAAATGCATCTTTTGTAAGTTTCCTCGCTGGTATGAAGTTATGCTTACGTGAGGCATCAAAATCCATTTTAACAAGGTTATCCCTGCCAGAGGTGAGAAAAATTAACCGTTCTATCTTATTTATTTGGTGTTTAAGATAAATGTTGAACCTGTTTATTATTCTAAAATCTTTTACCTCTTCTTTTGATGGATTTTTATTTTGTTTTAGTTCAGACACTATCTTGTCGAGATAATTCAATTTTTCAAAAACATCAGGTGTTGATACAACTTTGCCTTTTTTCTGACTGACATATTGAGATAGTTCACGAAGAATCCCGGGTAACTGTGCAATAGTATCTTCAATTGAAACCGTGCCAGGATATTTTTTCTTAATTTCCTGGTAGGTTTGAGGGTTGAAATGAGTTACTAATGCTAACTCAAACATTTCAATCAACTCAATAAAGATAAATAAGTATAGTTCGTTTTTTCTTTTTGAACCCAGAAGATCCATCCTCTCCTTTAATATCAAGTCTCTTATTTCATCATATTTTGGATTTAGAGCTGTCTGGAATTGTGCCAGATTATATAATACTTCTTCCTCTTTAAAGCTATCTGTTGTTAAATATTTAAGTCTCAGGTCAAAATAGTCAGCAGTCAGATTCAATAAATCAGAGATCTTTCTATTTATAAGCACTGGTTTATACAGATAGAAAACAATCATTGAATAAGCTACATATAACAGTTCACCGGTTAGCACACCAGATAAGTGTCCTCTCAATGCATCAACTTCAATTCTTGCTGAAAAACTTAAACCTAACATAATAGACAGGTAACCAGAGAAGGCTAACATAGCCATATTGAAATCAAAGGCCGCTATGTATGCAAGAAGAAAAATAACTATAGCCAGGAATATATTTAATAGAACTGTAGAATCTGCTAATAATATAACTGATGAATGTAGAATCAGAGTTAAAATAAAGGCAGTTAAATATATTTTCAGCTTACTGACAAAATTTGTATTTAAATCAACAGCTGAAATAAATGAACCTCCCAGTAGAACTTGAATTGCTAACTGATTTTCTTTAAAGTAAAATAGCAATAAAACTGGCGTAAAAACGCCTATCACAACCCTCAGTGCACTTACCGTTGATTCTGCTCTAAAAAAATCCTTTATTTCCTTTTTTGAAACGCTAAATGTCATCAGTGTTAAATTAGCCATAAAAATACATAGAACTAATTAATACAAAAAAAGCAGGTAAAAGATTACCTGCTTTTTTGTTTACTAAATTATCAGGGCTATTTGGTTTCTACTTTGTCTTCCAACATAGGATAATCTATATACCCTTCAGGACCAGGTGTGTAGAATGTGTTTTGATCGTAATCATTTAATGGGGCATCTAATTCAAATCTTTTTACCAAATCCGGATTTGAAATAAATAACTTTCCATACGCAACTAAATCCGCATTCTCTTTTTCAATTACTTCATTACCTTTTTCCTGATCAAAATTAGCATTAATCATCAAAGTGCCGTTGTAGATCTTGCGGTACCTTTCAGCTATTTTAGGTTCGGCAAAAGGAACTTCACTTACATCATTAAAAGGTTCGGAAAGATGTAAATAGGCAAGATCATAATCATTTAATTTATTTACTATATAGTCAAAGGTTGGAATGGTATCTTCATTTAAAGTCATACCAAAAATCCCATGCAAAGAAGGATTCAGCCTTACACCAATGTTTAGGTCTGGTACAGCCTTCTTAATTTCATCCAAAATTTCAAACAGGATCTTTGACCTGTTTTCAATAGTACCACCGTATTCGTCAGACCTTTTATTAGATGTAGATGCGAAAAACTGATGTAACAAGTACCCATTTGACGCATGGATTTCGATGCCATCAAAACCTGCTTCTTTAGCATTAACTGCAGCATTTTTGAAATCTTCAATTGTTGATTTTATATCTTCAATTGTCATTTCTTTTGGTGTTACAGTTTCTTTAAACCCTTCCGGAGTAAATGATTTCTCATTTGGATTAATAGCAGATGGAGCAAGTGGAAGTTCTCCATTATGAAAATCAGGGTGCGAGATTCTACCAACATGCCATAACTGTACATAGATAGTTCCTCCTTCCTTGTGAACCGACTCGGTAACTTTCTTCCATCCTTCTACCTGATTTTGAGTGTAAATGCCCGGGACATTAATATATCCAATTGCTTTTGGTGATATTGGAGCTCCTTCAGTAATTATAAGCCCGGCAGTTGCTCTTTGCCTATAATATTCAACCATCAGGTCATTTGGAATATTCCCTTCATTGTTGGCCCTTGATCGCGTCATTGGAGCCATTACTACTCTGTTTTTTAAGTTAATATTGGATTTATATGGTTTTAAAAGAGGTTTAACATTATGCATAGAAATAAAAGTTTTGTTTTTATGTTGAAACGTTATTTGTGTAAACAAGTTACGTTAAATATTTACTAGTTTTATTTTAATTATTTTTATATATGAACATAAAATATTTGCATATTTCCCTGTAACCCTTACATGTTGAAATAGGTTTAATATACAAAGCACCATGAAATGAACTTACAAGACCTGATAACAAGCACAGAAAAAATCTCACCAATATATTCTCAGTTATCATTTGAACCATTACTGAAGATTTGGAAAGAGGCGATAGAATCAGAACCTAATTCAGGAAGGAGTCATATTTTGCAAAAAATGTATGACAGAATATCCTCAAATCCAGAGCTGAGGGGAGATAATTTGTCTAAGGATGTGGTTTTGAAATTTGAAGATGATTTTGAAGTCATTTTAGGGTCTTTATTTCCATTAAGTACAGAGGCACCAGATAAGTTATACACTGTCTGTTTACCTTTTGATATTGATCCATTATATTCTTCAAAAGCTTTTAGTGAACACTTTCTTGATGATGAAGGTAAAATGACTCTGCCTGGCGAGCTTGATCTTCAAAGACTTACTATAACACGTATATCGCAAGCTTATAGAATTATTCTTAGCAGGTATTTTAATAAGGAAATTAAAAATTCAGCCCCTGTAGTATTTAAGTTTATTGATAACAATGGACTTCTTAAGTATTTTCAATTTGATGTTGACTCCAGGTTTATGGATGTCGAACTTAAAGAAGATACTTGTCCTCAAATTGATACAGATATAGTTTGTGGTCAGGTGCCATCTGTGAATGACATAGAAAACTGGATGAAAAAGCTGCCTCTTGATAAGTTTGTCTTTAAAGGATTTGCAGTGATCACCTTAAGAGATCTGACCATGACTCAGGGAATATCAGATCTTAGAAATGAGCTTATGCTTCATCAGGATTTTTCTGACCCTGAATTTCTTGCGCAAATTCAATTGACTGTAAAAAGCATTCTTCAATGTCCGAAAATTAATGTTGGTATAGCAGCATTTCAAAATTTTGAAGGCAGACAAATGCTTTCAGAAAGAAGGTTGGCAAATAGCTTTTTGATTAGTAAACTTTGTGATGGTCACTGTGCTGAAGAGTATCAGGAAGTAATAAATTTACTAGATCATGTCAAGACGCCTAAGTTCATTAAAAATATTCAGCAATTCACCGAATCTTACCCTGTATTAAGAAAACTTAATAAGACTGATATTAATTCGGTTATTCTTTATCCTCTGTTTTATGATGAATCACCTGTTGGAGTATTAGAAATATCATCAGAGAATGAAGATGTTTTAAACGAAACAATGATTCATCTGTTAGATCAGGTAACTCCGGTAATTGCGTTAGCCTTGCATCGAAGCGCGGAAGTACTTGTAAATAATGTTAGAAACATAATTAAAACAAATTACACTGCAATTCAGCCAGTTGTTGAATGGAAGTTTAACGAAGCCGCAGTTGATATTTTACTTGAAAGAGAAAATGGTAATAACCCACAAATTCCGGATATAAGCTTTAAGAATGTTTACCCATTATATGCAGCTTTAGATATAAGACAATCGTCAACTGAAAGAAACAAATCAATTCATATTGATCTTAAAGAACAGTTAAATCTTGCTGGCAAATTGGTACAGGAAGCTGCTGAGCTAATTGATTTACCGATACTGGATAAATATTTGTCACAAATAAATAAAATGCGCTCAGGTATTAAACATATTTTGATTCCTGAAGATGAAAGATCAATTAGTTCTTTTCTTGTAGATGAATTGAATCCTTTATTCAAGCATCTTGGTAATTCTTATAGTTCTTTAAAAGAATTAATAAAGAGTTACTTTGATAATTTAAGTTCAAAATCAGGAATGATACATTCCAGAAAGAAAGCCTTTGATGATAGTTTGCAGATCATTAATGACACTGTATCAGATTATTTAGAGAAAGAACAGAAAGAAGTACAGAAAATATTCCCTCATTATTTTGAAAAATACCGCACTGATGGTATTGAATATAATATTTATATTGGTCAGTCACTAGTTAAAGAAAGACAGTTTAACGAGGTGTATTTGAAGAATTTGCGGTTTTGGCAGCTTAGAACATTAATTGAGCTTGCTAAAATCACAAATGATCTCAAAAAGGAAATGCCATATAAATTGGATACTACTCAATTAATTTTAGTTCATAATGAGCCCTTATCTATTAAATTCAGGATTGATGAAAGAAAATTTGATGTAGAAGGATCGTACAACATTAGATATGAGATCATGAAAAAAAGGATCGACAAGGCTTTAATAAAAGGTACAGGTGAGCGTCTGACACAACCTGATAAAGTCGCTATAGTTTATAGTCGTCCTGAAGATATGGATGAGTACATCGAATATATTTCGTATTTCCAGGAGAAAGGGTCAATTGATGATGATGTTGAAAATTTGGAAATAGATACATTGCAAGGAGTCCAAGGATTAAAAGCATTAAGGATCTCTTTGAAATCTAAATCTGAAATTGAAAGAAAAAGTTCGAAAAGAGAAGAAAAAGAGGAAGGAAAGAGTATAATTTATAGAGAGGGCATATAAGCCCTCTTTTATTTTAGTAAACTACTATACATCCGTTTTGGATAGAAACAATATCGCCGCTTTTTACTTTTACTTCTCCACATGGAGTTTTAATAATACATTCGGTTTCCATTCCTTGAACAGTCACAGAGCCTGTTCCTCTACCTGAAAATTTTACTTTTGTATCACTACCACCAATATTTACTTTCATATTATAAGCTTGAGTATCCTTATTAGTATATCTTATTATAACTGAAGCAGAAATAGTGTGAAAAGAAACAAAAAGTGCAGCAAAAAATACAATTAACTTACTTTTCATCTGGTAAAATGTTGATTATGTTTGGTTGAACATCTTGTGCAAGGTTAATTATAATTTTTATAATTTCAAATCAGAATTGAAATTTGGTTGTGACATATGGCAATAATTCTTCTTCAGAATATCCAAGTGTTACTGTTAATACTACTAATTTCAATGGTGATATGTAGATTCCTCCCCCATATCCTCTATGCCATTTGTCACTATCCTCATTTTCGTACCATACTCTTCCGATATCGTGGAAAAGGACCATTCCTATTGATGCCGGGAATAAATAGGTATTAAAACTAAATAGTCTTGTACGTATTTCCGTGTTGTTATAAAATGATCCATCTCCAGAAAATCTAAATCTCCTATATCCTCTAAGGTTATCAGTACCTCCAAGTGTTTGTGCCTGGAAAAAAGCATAATCTCCAAAGGTATATCCACCTCCAAACCTTGTAGCCCATGTAATTCGCCCCGGTAACTTGAAAGTCCAGTAAAAGGATAAATCTGCTGAAACAAAGCCAAAGTCATCAGAATAATCAGTGATTCCCTTCAATGCACCAAGTGAAGCCAGAAATCGTATACCTCTTTTGGGCATTACCGGATGGTCTAAATCATTATAGACTACTTGACCTGACAGACCGATATAATTTCGTGCATTAAAAACAAAATCATCATTAAATTCATCAGGAGGTAAATTATCTATAAAATTATCTACATTATCATCATCATCTAGTTTAAAATACTGATAAGCTAGTCCACCTTTTAGATGAAATTTATTCGCCAATCGGCCACTTAGCATAATACCAATATTTGCCTGATTAACTCTGGCTCTATAATATGATATATCATTATCGCTTTCATCAATTCCTTCTGTTTCATTTCCAAAGCCAAAAAAGTTTCTAACATAATTTGGTGCCTGAAAATTGGCAATAATGTTGAGATCGACATTGTTAAAAACATCAATGAAATCACCCGAATACCTTATATTAAAGGCATTTGTTCTGAAAGCATAATTAGCAGACAAGCGTTGTCTTAATGCATATGGTGATTTTCTGAATTTATGCTTGATGTAATCGAGGCCACCTCCTATAAATATTCCGTCATCTACATTATATTCTACAGAAACTAATGGAAGCAGAATGTCATATTTAAAGGTTTTTCTATCGTAATTATACACTAATGGATCTTTCTCTTTTTTGACTTTCCACCCCTTACCCTTATCGTAATAGCCTAATGAGTCATAGTAATTTTTATAAACAATGATTTTTGGTTGTTTGACAGGAGTTTCATTTCTCAATGTATCCTGTCCAGCTCCTTTAAAAACCCTTATTTTGATTTTTGATTTCAAATCTCCTTCAAACTCAATAACGTCTTCCCCTCCCCTTGTGTATAATCGTAATTCCTTTGTTACTTCCGGATCAAATTTTCTTTCATAGATAACTTTCTTTCTGTCCCTGTCATTAGTAATTTTCTTTATTTCTACCCTTACCTCGCCGTCATCCTGAATTTTAACCTCTACTTTTTCATGTTTATCAGAGGTGTAGATATCAACCGCTTTTGAAATGAATTCATAATATTCTACGGCATTTTCCACTAATGCATCTCTTCTTGCTTTTAACTTTGTTTCAACTTCTTCTACCATTGAATTGGGGATATTCTTGGGGAATTCTTCCATTGCAGATTTAATAACATCATCAGTTAATTCTGATTGAACTTCTTCCGCAATTTTTAACCAATCCTTTTTATCTAATTCATTTAGAAATGTCCTGTCAAAATATCGTCCGTTGAACATGAAAGTATTTACATCGTCAACTTCACTATCAAATCCTTGAAATTTTGGCATTAACCATTTTCTTGATGCCATTTTTGGAATAAATCCTTCATTTACAAAGTAGGCCTGATCGCGATCTCTTGGAATAGCAATATATCGATTCCCCTTGCCATCATCGATTTGAGCCCACCTCCATTGATCATCATGGCGGTCCCAATCTGCAATTACTAGATCCAAAAGTCTCGCCTTTAGTAGCAACTTCTGATCGACATAATTGTCATTATCTTCCTTTAAATTTTCAAGAACCTTGTCTGTACTATCATAATCTTCAGGATTAGCATTTGGTGGTTTAGGTTCTCTTCTTTCAAATAAGTAAATATTGTTGGCAAATTCTTTTTGATATATACCTAGTGCAGGGTCATCTGGTAACCATACTAGTTCTGGTTCTGCATGAGGAATCCCGATAGCTTCAGCCATTGGAGGTATAGTAATTGCTGCATATGGATTACTTGCTGATATTTGATCTTGAACAATATCTTTAGCTACTGTTTCTTTTAATAACTCGGGAATAGCAGATTCTGGGAATTTATTTACTGATCTAAGAACATATTGAATACCTGATGAATCTTCAAGGCGTAAACTCTTAGTTTGCTGTCCACCACCTCTTTTTATGATTTTTAATCCTCCTTTTTCTTGAGTTATATCGAATACCCTAAATTCATTTTTTACCGACCAGATATCACGGTAATTCTCACCAAACATCTTTTTTTTGAATTTAGGTGCTTCATATTGTTGTGATATTAGTGTGTCTATTGATTCTGGAAAATCAGGTCTTGAGCCGAAATCTTTTCCTTTCTGAAAAGCACTAAGATCATGGTCAAAAAGCTTATTTGAATATAATGAATCACCATTACTATCGAAAAAATTAAGAATAACCTGATTATTTTTTATATCTAAGACGGCATACCCATTTTCTTCTGCTGAAAAAAGAGATGGTTTTTTTCTTCTTTTAACATGAGAAGTTTTCGCTCCTGAGCCACTGACAACATAATGACTATTGTCTGTCTGGATATACTGAAGTGAATGCTCATGGCCAGCAACATGGACTGTAAATGGATGCCTCTTTAGAAGTTCGTGTAAATTTTTACTTAATTCTTTATAAACGGGATGTGGACTATCCTGTATATTACCAAACCATGTTCTGTATAGTGGATAGATTGATCCTATACCTGGCAATGGAATATATAAATTGTTGTTTAAAGCAGTTAATGGGAAAATATGATCTTTGACGGTATAAGCCCCATTGTGTTCACCATATGTAAAAACCGGGTGGTGAGTTGCAATGATTTTGATTTTTTCTTTGTGTTGGATAAGCAGGTCATTTACTGCTAAGATTACCTCTTCTCCAGTTTTATTTTCACAATCGCTATCGGTTCCAAGTCTTGTGTCTTGTGATTGCAACCACCATTGACTGTCAATATAGATTATTATGACTTTATCATTTATAACTCTAAACTCTGGCCCCGGGCAGCCATTATTGGGATAAAAGTAAAGGTTATCCTTATTCTGAGCATTTACATAATTCTGCTGATTGATTATCTGTGATAAACCATATCTTTTCCCTTTAGCCCAATCATGATTTCCAGGAATAAATGACACCTGGGAATTCGGGAGCTCAGTTGTTTGTATTTGTCTATCTAATATTTCTCTATACTCATTGTAATTTTTGTCATCGGGTGAAGGGAGTCCCAATGGGTAAATATTATCTCCAAGGAAAATAATTTCTTTTTGAATATCATTGTTATATTTAGATAGAACATGATCTACTACCGGGTGCTTATCATCAGTTTCAAATTTACCGGCATCACCAATGAGAATTATTTTCAATTCCTGCCCATGAAGATCGATAAATAATGTAGAAAATGTTAATACAAATAGAAATGGAAAGCTTAATCTTTCAAAGAATTGTACCACTATTCTTTTCATCGGTTGTTATAGATCAAATTTGTCTAATATTTCAATGAATTTAGCTATATCATTCTCCGAATTATAGACATTTGGAGAAATTCTGATTAAAGTTTTTCTTACCGATACTGAAATTTTCTTTTCTTTCAATTTCTGAGCAATAGTATTTGCGTCTAGTCTACTGTCTGAAGGCAGGTTAATTCCTAAAAGATGATTTTCAAGTTCTTCAACTTTATTAAATAGGTATCCCTTTGTTTTAAAGTGATTAATTATTGGGCTTGTAAGTGAGGAACAATAATCATTTACTGCTTCGACAGTCCATGAGTTTAGCTGTAATAAAGCATCTTTTAACATCGGTAATAAAATAAAATTACTGAATTCACCTACATTGTATCTTGATGCTCCGGGATTGTATTCATCTGTATAATTTGTTAATGAGGTAAAGTCGGTTGAATTAATTCTATTCATCCATGAAAATTCTATTGGGTCACCATTATTTAATTCAGGAGAAATATATAGTAATCCAATATTGTATGGTCCAAACATCCATTTATATGATGCAGTAACCAAAGCATATATATTGCATTCCATAACATCAATTGGTACAGCCCCTACCGATTGAGTTCCATCAACGATTAGTTTTATATTATGTTTTTGACAAATTTCGCCTATTTTCTTTAAATCAAAGCGTGTTCCATCAACCCAATGAGTCGTAGGTATTGCAATAATAGAAGTTCTTTCATTTATTGAATTTATTATCGTGTCAGTCCAGCTTTGTTCAGTATTCAAATCTGGTTTGTCAACAATCACCATTTTTACATCCCACTTCTTACACCATTCATTTACAGTGTAATAGCTACTTGGAAAATCATCTTTTACTATTATGATTTCCTGTCCGGTTTGGCCTTTTATATTATTAAAAACAGACGCAAGGCCATAAGAAGTTGAAGGAATTATAGCAATTTGATCTGAAGAGCAATTTATAAGATTTGAATACAGATTTTTAATATCTTTTTCTGTTTGAAAGAAATCATCAGTTGAGATTCTTGTAGGTACACCTTTTTGCCTAATGCCTTTAATTCCAACTTCTTGAGTGGAATTCAACAATGGTGACATATATGCGCAATTCAGATAAACTTCATCGTGATCTAACGAAAATAAATGCTTTTGACAATTCATTAAGGGATTTTTAAGAGTATATGACAGGTAAAAATTTACACAAAGAATATCAATAAAC
Source organism: Marinigracilibium pacificum (assembly GCF_012926615.1). Lineage (GTDB taxonomy): Bacteria > Bacteroidota > Bacteroidia > Cytophagales > Cyclobacteriaceae > Mangrovivirga > Mangrovivirga pacifica. The sequence goes on from NZ_JABBNU010000004.1 coordinate 134,725, forward strand.
CAATGTTATGGTTTAACTAAAATTGGTTGCTAGTATAATATTCTAGTGATATTATTAAATCTATTATGGTGTCGAATATTAATATAGCTTCAGTCTAATATAAAAAATTATAACTTGCTTCTGTCTACTCTAATTGTGTTTCCATCAGGATCAACTAATGTTAAGGAAGATAGTTGATTTGAAAATGAATCTTCTTTCGCATCAATAATCTTTATTCCTGACTTATTGAATTCATCTCTTAACTTTGAAATGTCATTTGAATTGAATTTTAATATATTATTGTCAAATAGTCCTTGAAATAGTCCGATTTCGAGATTTTCATTTCTTAATATTCTCCATTTTGTAATGTTGTTATCCGGGAATCCATTGTTTGTATGTCCTCCGTCAACTACCTCAAAACCAAGTTGTTCATAAAAGCGTATGCTTTCCATTATGTCTTTTACTTTTAGGCTCAAAAGGAATTGTCCTAATCTCATATCACCCCCCATTTTTATGTGATAAATTAAACGTAACCGGCTCTATTATAATTATTTCAATCTAAAATTGAATTTTACTTATAATTTAACGAATAAAAATATAATTTGTTATTAATGGAATAAATATTTATGATAAATATTTACTTAGGGTTAAATGGGAATTCTATGATATCAGGACTACCTCCAGCTGCTTCATTTGAAATAAACATATCTCCTTTATTGTTGAATGCAATCCCTTCAGGCTGGGCAAAAACTTTGGGGTCAAGATTATGAAATGATTTAAACTCTCCAGATTTATCATAAACCATTATCCACTTGCTACTATGCGAAATTATATAAATATCTTTAGTAATGGGGTGTTGAGTTGCATCAGAAGGTTTAATTCTTATCTTACTAGAAACAAAATCAGGACGTTTAACAGACCATTTATCAGTTTTAGATATCTCTTGAGTAAATAGGTTAAATGAAAAAGATGAAGATTCTGAATTTTTGTCTCCTTTACAGTTCTTACAAATGATATATAGATTGTCTGAATCCTCGGTTAATAGTAGTGTTTCAAAATCATTTTGTCCTTTAAAGGGGAAGTTTATCTTTTTTGATTTTGAATTTTCCTTAAAGGCATTTTGAATCACATAAATATCACCATCACTTTTCAAGCAATAATAAGTATCATTATATTGTGTAACTGCCTCAATATCAGCACTCCCCTCAAATTTAGATTTATCCAGTATCTTTTTTTGACTAATATCTACTTTATAAAGAGTTCCTTTTTCGTCTTGAATGCAAATAAAAACATGTTGTTTAAGCCATAAAATACCAGATACTTCGTTGAGTTCAGAAGGCAAGAAATACTTTTTAGACTTTTCATAAGAATATCCTTGTGGTAGAGAATATTCTTTATATTCCTGAAAAGAACATGTAACAGAAAGCATGATTGCCCCTAAAATGAAAATAATTTGATTATATTTCATAATATATTGAAAGATCTATTAAATATACAGAATTAATAATATATGTCTGTGAATGTAGATATACTATCCAGAGCAGAAGATCATGTTCGAGAATTGATCAGTGCTAACCAGAATAACAACCTGATATACCATAATCTTGATCACACTATTAGTGTTGTTAACGCGTGTGAACAATTGGCTGATTTCTATAAATTAAATATTACAGATTATAATATTCTTATCTGTGCTGCCTGGTTTCATGATGTAGGCTATTTTTTGGGAAATCATGAAGCCCACGAAGAAAATAGTGTTAAAGAAGCGAAATTATTCTTGGAGCAAGAAGGTGTTAATGAGGATTTTATTAAAAAAGTGGAAGGTTGTATTATGGCAACCAAAATGCCTCAATCTCCCACAGGACTATTACAAGAAATCCTTTGTGATGCAGATTTATTTCATTTAGGAACTGACGACTTCTATTCAAAAAGTAACCGTCTGAAAGAAGAGTTTGAAGTTATATGCGATAAGGATATACCAGATGTTGATTGGAATAGAAATACAATAGCCTTTCTTAAATCTCATGAGTTTCATACAGATTATGGAAAGAAATTTTTAACTCCTCTAAAGAGAGAGAATCTTGATCGGCTTCAGAAAACATTCGGAACTGTAGAAAATGATCTTGAAGATAAATTTGATAATATATCATCCTCTTTTTCTAAAGAAGAGGAATCAATAGAAAAGCCTAAGAAAAAGAAGAAGTCTAATAAGCCTGAAAAAGGTATTGAAACGATGTTTAGAATCACGGCCAGGAATCATATTGAGCTAAGTGCTATAGCTGATAATAAGGCTAACATTATGATTTCTGTCAACTCGATCATTGTTTCAATTCTGGTTACAGTTTTATTTAGAAAATTAGAGGAATTTCCATCACTTGTTATTCCATCAATTATGTTACTAAGTACCTGTCTTGTAACTATGGTTTTTGCCATTTTGGCTACACGTCCAAATGTAACTTCAGGTGTTTTTACAGAGGAAGATATCCGTATGAAAAGATCAAATTTATTGTTCTTTGGAAATTTCTATAAAATGAACCTTGAAGATTATGAGAAGGGGCTTAATGAGTTAATGAAAGATAGAGACTTTCTTTATGGTAGTCTTACTAGAGATATTTTCTTTTTAGGGAAAGTATTAGGCAGAAAATATAAACTTTTAAGGTATGCATATACTGTATTTATGTTTGGGTTTATATTTTCTGCCATTGCTTTTGGTGTTGCCATGTTATTTCATGGTGAATAGGCCAAAAGCGATTTATTATCTTGAATAAAATGAAATACCAGCTTGTATTCCCACATAATTTTGTGCGTCAAAGGTGTCATTCTTAAAATTCGCATAGTAAGAAACACCAAAATTTAAGCCAAAACCCGGGTAAACCCAGTATACAAATCCAAGCTCAGGGTTTAATGAAAATTGCCATGTATCATCCTTAAATGCAAATACTCCAATATCGGTTTCTCTATCTATATAAGATGTACCGATACCCAAATTTATATATGGCCTGAAGTCATCTTCAAGAAATTGCTTTCCTATGGTAAAATAAATTGGGACAACATGCTCATATCTATATTGACGCCCGGAAATGGTGGTATTTCCATCTGTAGCGGTTTTATATCCACTATCCTCATAAAAGGCATTATAACCAACTTTTACGCCTAACATTAGCATTTCATTTACTTCAGATCTAAAGGAGAATGTAAGACCTCTAAATGATGCATCTTCAATATAATCAGCCAGATCACCAGTAGGTAAACCCATAGAATAATTAAGTGAAGAGTACTTAGATTGAGCAAATCCTATTGAGGAAGTCAATAGAAATATGATAATCAATGTATATAATTTGGTATGTTTCATCTCTTATTTGTTTAAATATGGTGATTGTTCAAAACCCTGATCAATAGATGTATTAATTCTCTGAATAACTGAAGAATTACTTCCCTGCAAGAGTCCATTTACGACCAGATTCCATCTCACTGGTACCAAATCAGCAACTTGTTGACTATTTTCAGTCATTTGAATAAGGATAGTTCCTGTAGTATATCCTGTGGTTATCGGAGGATATGGATACCACCATCCGCCGCCACCACAATACCATGGATCCCACCAGCACCAATAGCCCCAGTCATAATAATAATAAAGGGTAGTTAGTGTAGTATATGAAGGAAGAACTATTACGTCTGGGTTATTTTCTTCATCTACTCTTGTCCATCCATAATTACTAAAGTTTTCCTCAATTTGAGCAAGTATTGGTTCTGCAAACTCAGGATCAAGAAATTCAGGGGTATTACCATTATTTGACTCACCATCAATTTCAATAATTTCATCAGGTAATGCGTAGGTAGAAACATTATCAAAATTAAAATTTTCATCAAAATTGGTAATCACAACATCAAGGTCGGACACATATTCGGCACCACCTGGTTGGCAGCTATTTATCAAGCCAATTAACATAAAAAGGCCTGCTGCTCTCGTAAATTGTTTTATCAAATTTCTAACCATTACTTAATTTATTTTATGATTGATAGATTAATTTTTAGTTACCTCCTTCCACCACGACTTCTTGTGGCAGGTTGTCTCTGAGGCATATTTCTTTGGGCATTATTTACCCTCGTATTTCCCCTTGAACGTTGGTATTGCATTTTATTTAAATTGTTAGTGTTTGACGACGGTCTTGTCCAGCTGTTATCAGATCTTTGCTGCCAGCCAGATTCTCTAGTGTTTCTATAAACATTCCCATTTCGATCAGAATACACATTATTCGATGATTCCCTTGTTGAAGGACGTGTGTTTGTACTAGGTCTCTGCCCTACTCTATCATTTGTTGTTGGTCGAGTATTTGGGTCTCTGTTGTTAGAAGGCCTGGTAACATTTCCTCTATCGGGGTTTCGATCATAATCAGGTCTGTTATTTGGTGCAACCGGTCTGGAAGGTGGTCTGTAAGGTCTGTTTGGGCGATTGTTTGAAGAAATCCCCGGTCGCTGATTATAAATGTTATTATGGTTTCCGTAGAAATTATTGTTTATAATAATGTTATTATTGCCGTATATTCCTCCCGGAGGCCTATGCCAATAATGTGGTCTATAAGCAGGAGGACCCCACCAACCACCGTGATGATGATAATAAGAACCATGTCCTCCCCATGAAAAACTAAACCATCCTACACTAAACCCAAAGCTCATATTCCATCCTGACCACGGATTATAATGCATGCCAAATCCCCAGGTAACAGGTCTTGGGTAATAAACAGAACCGTACCATGGACGATAATGATACCCTGTACCATAAACAATTGTGGGGCCATAACGGTAGCACCCAAGATAACCTGGTGTATATCCCATATAAACATATGAAGGGGTAACATCATACACATGAACATATTTTACATTGTATGCAGGGTTATCTGGAGGAATATTTTTGACATCCTCAGGTCTGTCTGTAGCTACTGCCCATGGACCTTCCGGATCATTACTAAAAAACCACACACCATTTTCTACGGCATAATATCCTTTATTATCCCTAATTACAGTGGCAGAGGTATTAACAGCCAGACTTAAACTAGTTCCTTTAATTTGTTCGAATTTAGGTTTGCCGTCATATTCTACGGTACAAGTGGCTTCTTTTCTATTTACTTTTGCAGTTTGTGGAATTTGAGCATCCAGAAGAGCTTCTTCAGCAGCAACTGTACCTGCCACATTTGCCAGTACATTATCTTTATCAGAACCTTCAGGTATTGCTTTAAAATCTTCAGGTAAAGATTCACTATCTACAAACTTCCACTGACCAGTTATTTGATCTGCCCTGTACCATCTACCTGAAAGTACAACATAGTACTTTTGGTCTTTAATATTCATAAAGACATCTTCATTAGAATTGTCCATGTAAAGTAGATTTGTTCCTTGTATGGATGAAAAAGATGCAGGTCCGTCAGAACTTATTAGTTCAGCAGGTTTTGTTTTAACTATAATTTCCGGAGTTGAATTAAATACCTTTTCACTTTCGTTTTGTTCACCAGCGTTTTCCTGACTCTTAATTTCTTTATCAATCTGAGCAAGTTTTCCTGATAACTTAGGAATCTCTTTCCAACCTGACATCAGATCATTTGAAGTAAACCAGTATTTTTCACCATAGAGATAAAATTTACCATCTTCTTTATCTTTAAAGATTAGGAATGGAGTATTTACAATGACGTCTACTTTTGCATCCTTTTCTTCTCGATAAATAGGATCTCCGTCTATTGTAACTAAAATAGCTTCATAATCCACGTAAATTATTTCAGGAGGTGAATTGTTATAATCAGGCTTAATATTTTCCTTGTCTTTATCAATAGTTGCTATAATTTCATCAATATAGATCTCAAGTCCCCATGATGGTGCGCTTTCTTCAATTAATGATTTTAGTTTTGCTGAATTATCATCGCTTAATTTATCTGGGAAACGGATGTCTGTTATTTCCACACTTTCTAATGTTGCAATTCTTGAATCCCTGTCTATTGACATTGTTGAGGTAGACCATACTGCTCCGAAAATGGGTTCGTCATTTTCATTTTTTTTGATGCTTACTGCCGCTCTGGTTTTTAATTTGTTACCATTCAATTCCTCCGGATGAGGTTGATATACCGTAACCATTCCAGATTTAGTTTTTATTGTTTGAGGCCAATTGTTTTGAGCATTATGGCTTATATAAATAAACAATAACAATATTGTTAATAAGGATTTCATTTTGGTTATGTGTTTAATTATGGTGTCTTTTCTGCTTACGGTTATGAGTATGCTAAAGTAGTTTTATACCCAAACCAAATAGTGCTGAGTTAAGTTTAAGCGAATTATTATCTTGCTCAGTCAGGTCTGTTAAAGTATGCTGATATCTTAGCATTATGCTTAAAATTGATATATCTAATCCTGCTCCGGCATGTATATTCCAGCTATTAGATTTTATCTTTCCCTTTTCATAACTATCTCCGTTTACATAAATCGAGCTATCAATAAACTTAGAATACCCCGGACCAGCGAAAATATGGAATCTTCCCAGATCGAATTTTGTAATATTATACCCTGCCAGGAGATTAAAATCAATGGACTTAAGTCCTAATTTATAGTCATTAAGTTGGTTATTGATATTACTTGATACTGAGGTTGACTTCGCGCCATATAATGCTTCTAATTGCAAATACCATGCCTCATTGAATAAATATCTCCCAAAAATTCCGGCATTAATTCCACTACCGGAAGTTTGTTCATCATACTCTAAATCAGTGGATATAAAGGTTGAGCTCATCAGTATTTCAGGGCCGATTTCCCATTCCTGAGCTTTTACATTAAAAACAATAAGACATATAACTATTAAAAAGATAAGTCTGCTCATGAAAAGTAATTTTTAAGTGGCATCAAATAGTTATAATAATTTAATTAAAAATTTTAATTATAGTTATTCAAATGCATTAATTGTGATTTATTCTGTACGAAATAACAAACCTCATATTTCCTATATCCATATTAATAGAACTATTCTTGTTATTGGAAAGAAACCTTGTTCGTTGATTGAAAAGTGAACATCCAATATTCCAATTGCCCAACATTATACCTGCAAAAAGTCTTATATTAAAATCAGGTTTGAAATAAAACTCTGTAAAAGTATTTCCATTTGTAAAATCAGTTTTAGTATAGCCTAATGCAAGCGCTGTAGAAACACCACCATCTAGAATAAAATGTTTGAGAATTACCAATTTAAATCCAACGCCAATAGAAGGTGCTATTTTGGTGAAAAACACTTTGTCATATGAAAAAGAAGGGTCAGTACCTAATCTAACAGGAACTAATGAAGAGTCTCCCATGATTGATCCAACAATAATTTCTGAACCTAATAAAATGGAATATCCGCTGTATTGATTTATGTAGTGACTCATTGTAGGAGGTCGAATGTCAAAATGATTGTTATTCATTACTTTCATGATCTCAGCTCCTACCACATTAACTCTAATGTCAGGCCTCAGATAATAAGGTTCGTTTTTCTCAAGTTTTGTTGCAAACCCTCTGTAAAACTCCCCAAATCCATCAATAATAAATTTATTGGAGAAAGTAGTATGAAATTGTAAATCAAGATATTGAGTATTTCCTTTTGTTTTTCTATTAGGATTTAGAAAATCAAACCCATATGCAAGGTTCAGGGTAGCCCATTTATAAGTTGCTCCCACCCCCATATTAAGCGTTGTACTTGGTCTGTATTTGAATGTTTGATGATCATCGGATTTAAATTGTAGGGTAGTATACTTCTTTGAAAAATAAAATCTTCCAATAAGTCTTTTTTCATGACTCAATTGTTTTAGCGAATCTTTTTCCTGAGCAATTGATGACACGCTCAATAAATTGAACATGAAAAAAGATAGTAATACCGATATTTTGAGTTTGATTTTCATCGATTCATAAAACCATATATAAATTATAATAATTATATTGAATATTCATATATAGTTATTTGATGAAAAGTGAAATCACATATATTGAATATGGATTCTTAAATAAGTTAATGATACTTACCATCGTAGTATTGGGAACTTTCATCTCATTTGGGATACTCAATATTCACGATCATAATGTATTACTTGTCTTACCAATATTTGTTTTAAACATTGCGGGTTTGGTGTTTTTGAAAAAAGGCGATTTAGTTGAAATTAAAAATAAATATGTTGGAGGATATTTAGGACTGTTGTTTTTTGTTGTCATTGGCATGATCCTTATTAATGGAAAAGCGTTTTCTCCTTATCTACCCTGGATAATTGTTCCTGCATTTTTATCTTTTTTATTAGGAGGAAGAAAAATATCTGTCACATTTCTGGTTTTAACAATTGGGTTTATTCTTGTGTTAATGATTTATTCCAGAAATGAAATAATACAAGGTAATTACTCAGTAGTTATGACTGAATGGCACATTGTCAGTGTATTTGCTCTTTTAATAACTACTATTTTACCAATGTATTGGTTTTTTAGTAAACTGGTTAACCAAAAGGATACTATATTCTCCCAATACACCCTGCTTCAGGAGAAATCAAAACAGATAGAATTCCAGAACCTGGTTATCGATGAGCAATTAAATAAAATCAATATTCAAAATGTAAACCTACACGATAAACATATTGATCTCGAGGCGGCAAAAGAGATGTTAAATTTTCAAATCAAAAAAATGAGTGAAACAAAAGCCCGAGTTGAACGATATACTCGAACTTTACTTAACATCTCAAAAAATGAAGCCGTACATAATGGCAATGTTCAAAAACTTTGGTCCATAATTGCCAAGACAATTCGAAGAAATTTAAATGTTGACAGAGTTAGTTTTTGGATATATTCTATATCAGAGAAGAAATTAACATCACTTTATCTCTATGAAGGTGATGATACAGAGAGCTTTGAACAAGTTGAGATTTATGAAAAGGACTTTCCCGAATATTTTAATGCCTTAAAGGAAAAGGAGATAATTACTGTTGATGATGTGATGAATGATGAAATAACTATTTCAATGGTTGAACCATATATGATGGTAAATGGCGTAAAATCAATGCTTGATGCCCCATTTATTGTAAATGATAATTTAGGTGGAGTTATTTGCTGTGAACATAAATCACATCATATTTGGGAACCTGAAGAGCAGTTTTTTATAAATGCCGTATCTGATCTGATGAGCGTAGCCTACAAAGCAAAACAAAGAAATGAATATCAAAAGGAACTTCTGAAAAAGCAGTCTGAAATTGAGAAATTAAATAGTCAGCTTGAAGAAAAAGTCAGACAAAGAACTATTGAATTAGAAGAACTTAATGAACAACTGATGGATTACGCTTTTCTTAATTCTCATGTAATCAGAGGCCCTGTTTGCCGGGTTGTAGGTTTAAACAATATTTTGAGTTTAAGTGAGGATGATACTGAAAAGAGGTTTTTAATTGCTCAAATTATTGATACGGTTAAAGAAATTGATGACGTTACTCACCAGGCATCAACTATTTTATCAAATGGCTCAGTTTCAGAATTTCTGGATCAAAAAAGAAAGCCACAGTATTAATACCGTGGCTTAAAATATGTTGAGTACAGATTATTTAAAATGAAATATCCCACTGGATTCTGAACCTTAATTGATCTTTTCTTTCTTCAAATTCATTTTTATATGAAAAATCAGTTATTTCAGCACTTAACTTATTATTGTGTCCACTAAAGAACCAATTAAGAGCAAGTCCGTATTCTTCCATTGATTCACCTGGAAGGTTCTCATAAGGGTCAAATTTCGCATATCTGGTTGCTATTTCAAGTGGCTCAGGGAACCAACTAATAGCATTGTGAAGGAAGTAGCTGGCTTGTAAATAATATCCTTCCATGAATGATTCCGCATCATTATTTAATCTATCAGTAATTCTTTTTCTATGATATTCAGATTGCCAAGCAAAGCCTTTGTACTTAAATGCAGTTTCATAATTAATCTGATCCGTTTTGTATTGCCCAGGCTCACCATCTTCAAATCCTAAAAGGGATCCGCCACCACCTGTTGAAAACCTGGTATAAGGAGATGTATTGTTTAATAGTGCAACTGCAAGTGATGCCTGTGGTTTAGTTACATTTTTTAGATCACTCCCTTTAAAGTCAACAGCTTCACCGAATGGATTCCACTGTAGTCTTCCAAAATACATTAAATTGTTATCATCATTTTCTCTTGCACCACGACCAGTACCGGCAAACATCCCAAACCAATAATCAAAATTCAACGCACCTTTATGGTTAGTATTTCCATATACTTGCGCACCTTGCTGTCTATCAGCTGTGAAAGGCCTGTTAATGATTGAACGATCAACCATTGTTTGAGCACCTGAAGAAATAAATCGCTCTCTTGTAAACTCTACTTTCCATTGACCAAACTTAAATTTCAACCAAGGATACTTCTCAATCATAATTCTGAAATCAAGAAGTCTAGAAGTAGCTAATTCATACTCAAAGTAATACTTCAACCATGGCTTATAACCATGTCCACCAACTTTTAATCTGGCACGGTTAATCTTAAATACAGGCTTTAGTTCTCCGGAAAGATCATTAAAAGTAAGAGGGTCCTGATCTTCGGGTGTTGCAAACCTGAATTGCAACCTTGCTCTGATATTCATTGAGAATTTGTTATCCTGAGATCTCATTTCAAACCCATTTTTCCCATAAGACAAGGGTTTAACATCACTCTTTTTCTCAATAACAACTACAGAATCTTTAACAATTGTAATTGTAGTATCCTGCTCCTGAGCAGTAATTGAAACAAGGCTAATAAAAAAGGCAGCCAACCAAGCTAATTTCTTTGACATAACAGTCAGATTAATTAAATGTTAATTTAATGTTTAAAAATCGGTCGCAAAGTAAGCTCCTAATTCCAAAATATCGCAATTATTATTGAGCCTATGTTAACAATCTAACATAACCTTAACATTGGAATATGTATTAACCTGCTTCTGTTAACATTAAGTTAACATTGATGTCAAAAATCTAACACAACACCTATAGATGGAAGTACAGAGCCATCGTTCAATGATTCGATTTCGATCAGTTTTCTTGGTTCAATAATATTACCTTCAGAGTCTCTGTCATATCCAATTGTTGCTGGAGATGGAGATCTGCTTCCAAGTATATTTTGTATTTCTAAGAATACATTTAATGATGTCTTTTTGAAATTCCATTTTTTGTCAACCCTTAAATCAATTTGGCTGTATGATGATAGTCTATTTGAGCTTAGTGTTGAATAGTCATAAATAATGACAGGGTAAGTATCGACTGATGCATCTAAATCTGCAATTGGATAAGGTGATTCCCCTACATATCTGGCACGTATACCTATTTCCCAGTTATTATTAAACTTATAACCTCCGGTTAAAGACAATAAATGTCTGCTATCCCAGGAACTTGGAAGATAATCATCAGTATCAAATCCAGAAAACTCACTCCAGAAAAGTGTATATGCAAATATTGCATAAAAGTTATTTTTGAACTTTTGATTGTATAGAAATTCCATTCCATAAGTTCTTCCAAGTCCTACTGATTTGACTGGCTCATTACCCAATACTTCAAAGCCACCTCCCAAATTGGCTAATGAAACACTATCTCTTACTGATACCGGGTAATTATCATATTTTTTATAGAATCCTTCAATGCTAATTTTTGTTGCGTCATTTAACAAATATTCAATACCTGCTACAAAATGATCACTTTGAATATAATCAACAGATTGATTTTCTTTTTCGTTAAGATTATTTGTATAACCAAGAACAGTATACGGAGGTAATTTATAATAACGACCAACTGAAGCATTTATAGACCATTTTTGAGCTTCATCAAGCTTATAAGTCGCTGATAATCTAGGGCTAAAGGTCTTATAAATTTTATTTCCATTGTCGGTGAAAGAATTCCCATCAAATCGAAATCCTCCGCTAATTCCTAGTCTATCTTGTAATAAGTTTACACTTGCCTGACCAAAGAAACCATACTTAATAAAGTTCAGGTCTGTATTATAATCGACATTATATACCTGATCAGAAGTATTATTCGTATAGTTAGCATTCTGAATGGTAGCTCCTGTACTAAATGTCCAATTGTCAATAAATCTTGTTGCTTCATACCTTAACTTAGTTTCCCATTCTCTAGAGTTATTATTAAAGATTACACCGGTTTCATTAATGTTATCTTGATACCTGGTGAATTCATTATTAAGAATATTGGTACTCAAAGTTGTTCTCATAAATCCATCAACATCTTTAAACCTTCTTTTCCAGCTTAATCCTGATGTGGTTGTCCATTGTTTGATAACAGGCACTTGCTCTAGTGATGCAATTTGTTCCGGATCTGCATCTGATGGTTCATTTACTTTAAAATCATCTACAGAACCTATCCCTGTGAAAATCAATTCATTATAATCATCTATTTTATGTGTGATTTTATATTGATAATCCCAATAATCAGGTAATATTGTCAAATCAAGAAGTTTGAATAAAAACTGTAAGTATGATCTTCTTACTGAAACAAGATAAGAGGTATTTGAAAGACCTGACTCATTTTTCTTTCCAAGAGGACCTTCAACAGTTAATGCAGCTTCAGAAGCACTTATTCTAAGATTACCATTAAACTCTCTCATATTTCCATCCCTTTGATCGAATTGTAATACACCAGAAAGGACATTGTCATATTGAGATGCAAATGCACTAGTTGTTAATGTTACTCCTTCAAAAAAAGAAACATTTAATAACCCCACAGGTCCACCTGCACTTCCCTGAGTGGCAAAATGATTAATATTTGGTATTTCTATACCATCCAGATAATATACATTTTCATTAGGAGCCCCTCCCCTAATTATCACATCATTTCTGAAGCCCGCAATACTGCCTGAAACACCTGGTAATGATTGTACTACCTTTGCTATATCATTATTCCCACCTGGATAGGCCGCTATCTCTTCTCTTGAAAGTCTTTGAATTGAAAGTGGAGTTGATTCTAATTTCACAAAAGGGTTTGCTTTTACCACAACTTCTGAAAGTTCAGAAACATTTTCTTGCATTTGAAAATTCAAGTCTGGATTACCAGCACTTCTAATTATAACATTATACTGAATGTTCTCCTGAAACCCAACAAATGAGGCTTTAATATTGTAGGTTTTTGGCTCAATATTTTTAATTAGATAGTAACCATTAATGTCAGTAACCGCCCCTTTGGTTGTCCCGTCAAGAACTACTGAAACACCTATTAAAGGTTCGCCTGATTTTGAATCAGTTACAGTTCCTCCAATTGATGCATTTCCTTGTGAATATATATGAGAGTAATTTAAAAATACTCCGAGTAAAAAAATGATAAGTGATTTTATGGTTTCTGACTTCATCCTCATTATATGTTTAAAGAGATTTTTATGTCTTTAGTAACTGGGTGTAAATCTAATTTGTTTAAACAATATTAGTTTACCTTTAAACAAAAAAAATGTGGAAATAAATTAAGAATGATGAGTTTAACTAAAATTCTTACATGTTAAATCCATAAGCAAGTTTGGTTTTACAAGATTTGGTTGACACTCGAATACATAAGAATTTACGAAATAGTTGGATTATTTTTATAGATCCCAGATTATTAAAATAATAATGTTTTCAGGATTTTGATTTTAGCAATCAAATATTTTTCTTATATAGAATTAAGTAATTGTTAAATAATATTAAATTTTCTATTTGTTCATTACTTATTAATTAGCTGAGGCGAGTTTTGACAAAGAAACTTTGATTTTGTTATTGTATTTAAAGTTTTACCTTTGCAAGCCAAATGGGCGCTACTCTTAAATATAGCAAAAATTCCGACTGTATTTTTCTTAAAATAGAGCAGGAAGCCTACCCCCTAATTTTCAGATCGAATTTTCTAATTAAACCTATAATTAAACTTTTAAGATGAATCAGTTTTACAAATTACTGACGTTACTCTTGTTTGTGTTTATTTCAGGTTCTGCATTTGCGCAGGGTTTGACAACATCGAGCATGAGTGGAGAAGTTTATGATATGACGGCAGAACCATTACCTGGGGCTACTGTTATTGCTATTCATGAACCTACCGGCACTCAATATGGAGTAGCAACTTTACCAGATGGATCATTTAAGATCCCAAACATGAAAATTGGTGGTCCATACCGAATCACGGTTACTTTCGTTGGGTTCATTCAAGAACAATTGTATGTTGAAAAACTTCAATTAGGGGAGAATTTTTCATTCACAATTGCCTTGATGGAGGAGTCAACAAGCCTTGGTGAAGTAGAGGTTGTTGCTTCAAAAAGCGATGATGCAGAAAAAACAGGAGCTGCCACATATGTAAAAGGAGAGCAACTTAGAGAGCTTCCTTCAATTGCAAGAAGCCAGCAGGACTTTACAAGATTAACGCCACAGTCTGATGGATTTAGTTTTGGAGGTAGAAATAGCCTTTACAATAACTTTTCATTAGATGGATCAGTATTTAACAACTCATATGGTCTTGACGTACCTACTCCAGGTGGTCAAACGGGTGCACAGCCTGTCTCTCTTGATGCAATTGATCAGATACAGGTTTCTATGGCTCCATTTGATGTTAGACAAGGTGGTTTTACAGGAGCTGGTATTAATGCTGTGACACGTTCTGGTACTAATGAAATTTCTGCTTCGGTATATCATTTCTTTAGAAATGAGAATTTCGTAGGTGAAAAAGTTTCTGATGTAAAAGTTCCAAATCTTGATTTTAGCACAAATACATCAGGATTCAGGGTTGGAGGACCAATCATTAAAAACAAGTTGTTCTTTTTCGTGAATGGTGAACTTGAAAGAAGAAATGAATTAGCTACTGGATATGTAGCCAGCAATTCTGAGAATCAGGGAGATCCAAATGCAACAACAGTTTCAGAATCAGACATTATTGCGGTTCAGAATCATTTTAGAAATCAGTATAATTATGATCCAGGTGCTTATCAAGGATATTTTCATGAAACTTACAATGATAAAATTCTTATTAAGCTAGATTGGAGTATAAATGATAAAAATAATTTCTCTATTAGATATAATTATCTGAAAAGCTGGAAGGATATCCTACCACATCCTGAAGCGCTTGGAGGAAGAGCTCCTGAACCATTTAGACTTGCATTTGAAAATGCATCATACAGAATCAATAACAATATAAACAGTATTATTGGTGAGCTAAATTCTCAACTTAGCAATAATCTGTTCAATAAATTAGTAGTTGGATATTCAGCATTCAGGGATTTTAGAGATCCGAAGACAAAGAATTTCCCAACAATTAATATTCTTGATGAGAATGGTCAGATCGCGATATTTGCTGGTTCTGAGTTATTTTCAACAGAAAACGTGCTTAATCAGGATGTATTTCAGATCAATGACAACCTTACCATTGTAAAGGATAAGCACATGTTCACAGTGGGTACTAACTTTGAGTACTTTTCATTTGAAAACAGTTTTAACCTGTTTTATTATCCTCAGTATTTTGCTGCTTCAGTTGATGACTTTTTAAACAATACTTATGTTGACGCTGGAGTTATCGATGACTTTACTCCTATCATTGATGATGCGAATCAAAAACCCTTGAATATAACTAATGTTGAAGTTGCACAATGGGCAATCTATGGGCAGGATGAATTTACAGTTAATAGTAAGTTTAAGTTAACTGCCGGGTTGAGAATTGATATCCCATTGTATTTCTCTGATATTAATGGTGATCCTAGAGTTGATGGATATGATGGTTGGGTTGATGAAAATGGTAATCCAGCTGAATTTAAAGCCTCTGAATGGCCGGACTCAAAAGTTCTATGGTCTCCTAGAGTTGGATTCAACTATAAACCTCTTGAAACGAATAAATTAACAGTAAGAGGAGGAACAGGAATATTTACCGGACGTATTCCATTTGTATGGTTAGGAAACCAAGCTGGTAATGCTCGTTTCACTCCGGGCTACACATTCCAGGTTAATTCAACTGCGGATGACTTTAAATTCCCTCAGGTATGGAAAACTAACTTAGCCATAGACTATTCTACAGATAACAACTGGACATTTACTGGTGAGTTACTTTACGGTAAGGATGTAAATGCTGTAGTACACAGAAATTACAACATGAACGTACCTACTGAGAGACTTTCAGGAACCGGAGATGACAGGTTAATATTTACTGATTTTAGTGATGTGAATATTTACAGCACAGATCCTGATTCTGAAACATTCCTTGATGCTGGTGCAATTTTACTTGATAATACGTCAAAAGGATATCAGTTTAATGTTACTGGACAAGTTTCAAAGTCATTTGAGAATGGTCTGAATTTTATGGCTGCTTATACATACCTTGATTCAAAGGATTTAACTTCTATTCCGGCGGAAATTGCAGCAGATGCTTTCCAGAGAAATGTTGTTGCTGGTAACCCTAACAACCCGGATTATAGCTGGTCAAGATATGGTATGGAGCATAGGTTAATTGCGTCATTTAATTATGCCAAGTCATATTCTAAAGACAAATTCAGAACATCTATTGGTATGTTTTATGAAATTGGATCTGGAGGAAGATATAATATGGTATATGCTACTGCTCCTGATGCAGCTGCAAGTATAAATGGTGATAATATTGCCTTTAACGATCTTATTTATATTCCTGCTAATTCAAGTGATATCAATTTTGGTACTGTTGATGTTAATGGTGCTGGTGTTGAAGCTGCTGATGCTGCACAGCAATGGGCCGCTTTAGATGCATTCATTAGTAGCAATGATTATCTTGATAGCAGAAGAGGTAAGTATTTTGAAAGAAATGGTGGACAGCTTCCTTGGTTTGCACAAATGGATATCAAATTCTTGCAAGACTTTAATTTCATTGCAGCAGGAAAGACAAACACTATTCAGTTGTCTGTTGATATTCTGAATTTTGGAAACCTGTTAAATAGTGATTGGGGTGTTAGACAAATTCTTTCTACGAACTCACCAATTACATACACTGGAACTGATAACAATAACGTTCCTTATTTTAACTTCAATACTGATTTGAAAGATAGCTATACTGATAATGTGTCATTAGTTTCTAAGTGGCAGATGCAAATTGGTGTTAGATATATCTTCAATTAAGATATAAATTATATAATAGTAAAAAAGGCTGTCGATAGACAGCCTTTTTTATTTGCTTATTACTAATTCATCATCTTCTAAAATCTTTGATGCCATTTTGGTTACTTCATCAAGCTCTTTTAGACTGGCAACCATATGATTCTTAATTTGCTCTGGTTTTAAATCTGAATCCATTTGTAGAAGAATTTGCAATCCCAATAACCTACACAATGGACCTCTTATTTTGTGGGCATTAATAAAGGCATACTTAGTTAACTTTTTATTCATTTCCCTAATTCTTTCCGTCCTTTCATATACAAGAGTTTCAAGATTAGAATTTAATTCAGCTATCTCTAATTGTTTGTTTATTAACTGTTGGTTTGCCTCTTTTCTTTGAGCAGCTTTTAATGCAATTAAATATGTGTCTGCAAATGCTTTAAGTAATAAAATCTCTTCATCCAGCCATTCCCTTTTTTCCACAGACTCACAACAAATAACTCCTTTTATCTCACCTTTATCTCCTAATATCGGACAATCAAGCAAAGCTGAATATGGATAATTTGAAAGGCTTTTTTTCTTGACATTTAACAGAATCTGATTTTTCCGGATGTCTTGAGCATTCAAAACCTCATTGCCTCTAAGAAAATCAAAGTAATCTCGATTTTCTGCCTTTTTAACTTTTGTAAGAATATTCTTATAGGAATTATAATTTGTATCTTCAGTTAAAAACAAAGTTTCTTCGAGTTTATCATATTCCCAAAAAGTAACTCTGTCAACAATCAAATAATCTTTAATATATTGAATGATTAACTCCTTTACTTTGGTCAGATCTCCTTCATAGACCTCTCCTCTATTGGTGATTTGATACATTGCTTTTAAAACCTCACCAATTTTTTCTTTTTTGCGATTAAGGATCAAATTGGCAGTTTCTAATTGATCATGACTTGCTCTTATTTCTTCAAATTGTTCGGTAATTGTGGTAGCCTGATCTGAGAGAAGTTTTCTTTGAAATTCAAGATCCTTATTTAAATCATTTAACTTTTTATTGATTCTTAAAACTTCATTTTGATAAACTCCAACTACAAACAAACAAATAGTTAATAAACCGGTTACAGAAACAATATACCACCATTTAGTATCCCCTATTTGATTTATTACTACTTGATCTTCATAGAAGTACATGACTAATAATGACATAAATATCAATGTAGACCAAAAGACTATTGCCTTCTTGTCAAGTAAAAAAGAAGCGAGTAATACAACAATAATATACCAGTGTGTACCTGGTGCAACAATACCAGATCTTTGTAAGGAGTAAATTGTTATCCCTACATATAACGAGATACAGATCAGCCAGCTAAATAATTTTATATATCGAAACTTGTGTAAAAGAAAATATAAAGTCAATAAGATAACTGTAGAAACAGAGAAAACTAATGTTCGTTCAATCGTATTGAAGTAATAGTGCGAAACTGTTAATAACACTAACACTCCAATTGTAATTCTATATATACTTAGTAAGATTGGGTACTTATCCATGCGCTAAAAAATATTTAATGTGAGCGCTAAAAAAAAGTGATAAAACTTTTATTTGTATTAACATAAACTCTATAAACCAATATAAGAATTTAAAGATTCAATGGCACGTTAAAAGACTTATTTTTTTCGATGAATGGCTATAAAATGAAGGTAAAGCAAATTCAATAGTGATCTTAACAATGTTACATATCATGAATTTTTTAAGGATGAATTTAGTTGAAATGCTAGAATGAAATAAATGGTCCTTCCCTGTTCTACACTTAATTTTTCGAAATAGTTAAATTATATAATTAAAAAAAACACCAATGCTTAAGGATTTATCCAACACTCTAATTTTTCAATTTGTTTGAACTTCAAACCTGAAGATTAATCATAAAATTGGGAGTAAAATCCTGCTTTTGGATGAATCTAGCATTGTATAATTTTGATTTATTAGTCAAATAAATAATTACTGTAAATTTTCTGTTACTAACTTCATATTGAATTACTATTTTAACTATATTAAGTATACTTATTAATTTTTATTTGTTTATTAGATGAAAATCAGTGACTTAAGAAAAGGAAAAGGGATTTCACCTATTTTGCTTGCTGAAGCTGAAGACAAGGAACTTAAGGCATTAGTTAAGAAAGCTGCATTCAAATTAGGTGCTCCTATTGCTATGGTTAATTTATTGCTTGACCATATCCAATATTTTCGTGCTCATTATGGATTACCGAAAGATTTAGAAATTGCAAGAGGTACCAATAGAGATGTTTCATTTTGTCAGTTTGTAGTTAATAAGGGAAGTGTTTTTGAAGTCAATGATGCTGAAAATGATAAACGGATTCCACAGCATTTGGTAAAAGAATATGGAATAAGGTCATATCTTGGAATACCCATAACAGCTAGAAATGAAATTGTTGGTTCGTTATGTGTTATCGATACTGTTCCACGAAAATTTACAATGCAGGAACAAGAAGTTTTATCTGAACTTTCAACCATTGTAAATAAGAAATTTGAAAAGATAATTACAAAGAAAGAGAAGGAAAGACCCAATTTACTTGAAAAGAATATATGCTACGCACTGGAAGAAATAAAAACCTCAATTAGTCCAATTGAAATAGGGATAAATAATGGATTCAATTTTGTTGAGGGAGTGAAATCATTTTTAAGATTATCTGAACATAAATTAAATGGTAATTCGGTTCCTACCTCTTCATTATTAAGTCTATTGGAAGCTGCAAAAAAGTCTTTATATACCCTTGAGAATGACCTATATAATATGGATGCTGCCTACGGTGATACTATAGATTCAATAAAGGCTATGGAAAACCTTTACATTCAGAGTAATGAAACTTATTTGATGGATATAGCTGAATCTGGCAGAGAGTTATCAAGACATTTGACTAGAGATATTGGAGGAGTTTATTTACCGGATATAGAAGAAAACTTACGGTTGTCAGTAAATAAACAGACGGGTATTGCACTAATAAGTAATTCTCTAATACATATGGCAGGTGTTTTATTAACCAAAAATGAATATTCCGGAGGCATAAGAATGAACTTATCAGATTTAGAACATGAAGCCTGCGTTTCGATACAAGCAAATGAATTTGAAATGGTTAATTCAAAAGATCTTGCTAAAACGTTAAATCTGTTAGTCCATGATGATCCATCTGTTGATGTTATCACTATACCAAATGGAATTGAACTGAGATTTTCGATTTTAAAATGAATATCATTTTCCAGTAGTGTAAGTAAGAAGGTCACCTTCCTTATTACTTAATATCAGCAAATCATTTTCGATTCGATAATTAGTTGTTTTTCCTAATGAAAGAATTAAATCATTCTCACCTCTACCTGGACATTCCTTTTTAGTGATTGGCAATAGTTCGAAAACTAGATTATTACCTTCAGATTTATATTTCCCTTTAAAAATATTACAGCCGGTATTACCATGAAACCAGCCGTCTTTTTCAAATGATATATTGGGAATTCTTTCAAAAGAACTTGCATCATTAACTTCTGACATATGAATTTTATTTAAACGCCAGGTATACTTCATTAAAGTTTCAGATTCTGATCCTAATTGAGAGGATTTACACCCAGAAAAGAGAATAATGCATAATAGAAAGTAGAGCAAATGTTTCATATCAAATAAATTATCTTTATTTAATATAATAAAATATACTCATATTTCTATTTTTTATTTCTTACAAACACATGTTTAATATTAGATTTCTCAGTCTTTCTTTCGTCAATTTCAAATTCTGAATTAAGATCCTTAAGAAGCGGAGTTAATTTTGGGTAGCCATAATTTCTGGCGTCAAATTCTGGTCGCTTTTTAATTACAAGGTTACCTACATCACCAAGAAAAGCCCACCCATCATCATCAGCTATATCATTTATTGAAGACTTTATAACTCTCAGAACTTTTTTATCGAGCTTGGTCCTATTCTTTGTTTTTGATTTTGTGGCTGTTTTTTTATTCTCCGTAGATTTATCATCTTCATCTTTACTTAATATTTCGATGTAGATAAATTTATCACAAGAAACTATAAATGGATCAGGTGTTTTCTTTTCTCCAATGCCAATAACTTTCATACCTGACTCTCTTAATCTAGTTGCTAGTCTGGTAAAATCACTATCACTAGATACAATACAAAATCCGTCAACCTTGCCACTGTAGAGAATATCCATAGCATCAATAATCATTGCAGAATCAGTAGCATTTTTACCCTGAGTATATGAGTATTGTTGGATTGGGGTTATTGCGTTTTCTAATAATATATTTTTCCAACCTGAGACAGTAGGCTTTGTCCAATCTCCATAAATCCTTTTAGTTGATGGAATACCAAATTTGGCAATTTCTTCCATCATTTCTTTAACATTTTTATAAGGGATATTATCAGCATCGATCAATACTGCAAGTCTCAGTTCTTTATTATCATTCATAAATTACATTTTTTACAATATACAAAAAGAGTTGACTATTATTTTAGTCAACTCTTTTTGATTTATTTATTTAGTCCCATTGACTTCATTAAATCTTCACGAACATTATATATATATAATGATAATTGGTCTATTTCTTTTCGGGTTAATTCAGGATTGATAATACACAATCTTACTACTGGTCTATTTAGCAGTTCGGTAGATGTGATTATATATTTTCCATCTTCTAAAAAACGACCAATCATAGCTCTTGTTAACTGGTCTTCTTCTTGTTCAGAGCTATTTGATAGTTTTGGACGAAAATTAATTATTGCAAGTCTGGCCGGTGTAACAATTGTCCAATCACCCTGATTCATCAGATTTTCTTCAATTCTTTTAGCTAAGTCCATTCCTAATTGAATAGCCCTTCTAAATTCAGCAACGCCGAAAAACTGTAATGAAAGCCATAGTTTCAGCGCCTTGAAATTTCGAGTTAATTGAATTCCCTGATTATAATAGTTTAATTGTTCGGCATCATCATATGTTTCTTTAAGATATTCAGCTTCAATATGAAATGCATTTAACAAATGTTCTTTATTTTTAACTAATAAACATCCTGCTTCATATGGTTGGAACCACCATTTATGAGGGTCAAGTGTAATCGAATCAACGGTTTCAACTCCTTTTAAAAGCTTCTTTCCTTCTTCTGTCAATACACTTGCAGCTCCATAAGCACCATCAATATGTAACCACATTTTATGGCTATCAGCAATTTCTCTAAGACTTTGAATATCATCTATAGCTCCTGTATTTGTTGTTCCGGCATTTCCTACAATAACAAATGGGATGTATCCTTTTTCCTTATCTTTTTCAATCGCTATTTTTAGCTTGTTAAGATCAATTGAGAATTCTTCATTGTGATCAATAGGGACATATTGGTCAGCCTCAAAGCCTAAAACTCTAAGTCCTTTCTTTACTGAAGCATGTGTTTGTGAGGCTCCATAAATTTTAAAATTTCGCCAATCTTCAGAATGAAAATTTCTTCTGGCTGTTTCTAAAGCTGACATATTAGCCATACTTCCACCACTTAAAAATAATCCTCCGCCAGTTTCTGGTAATCCCATTGATTTTAAAAGCCAATTGATAGTTTGCCTTTCCACTTTTGCAGGACCTTTTCCAACTAGCTGACTTCCGGAAAACGAATTAAAACCTGAAATAATCAGATCTGCAAGATTACTTATGAAATTCGAAGGACCAGGAATGTAACCTAAAAACCTTGGATTGGAAGGTAATGATGTTTCTTTATAAATTTCTCTGGTAATTAAATTCAATAACCCTTCAAATGATTTACCTTCTTCTTTAAATGGGTTTACCTGTAACACCTCTTCAAGCTTATTGCTAGGTTTACTTAGAGGCTTATACTTTTGATTCACCTGGTGATCAATAATTTCAGCAATTACAATGTCCGCGAGGCGGCGCATTTCTTTGGGCTCAATTCTTAGGGGAGTATTGTTGTTCATGAGTTAAAAAGATTTTCAAAATATGAATGTTTAAAGCTAATTAATGAAAAGAATATCCTCGTTTAAATATTAATTTTTTATATAAACTGTTTATTTCAATCGCTATAATATAATTACTTAGTGGCATTTTTTATCTGATGATAACTGAGATTAGTCATATTAAAATTGTATTGTACCGAGAATATTTATTCATCTATTGATCTTAACCTTTTAAAACCTTTTCTTTGCCGAAAATTTATTTTTTTAACTATTACTTATTCTTTCAATGAAAAATTTAAAATTATTTTTTGCAAACCTGATTCTAATTTGTTCAGTGTTCAGTATCTCAGCACAGAATTTAGATAGAAACAATGTATCATTTTCAAGGCTAAGATTACCACTCACACCTCTTCCAGAGAATGTAAAGTATTATAATCCAAAACTTGACCTAGGCTATATCTATATGGCAGATAGTAAAACCGAGGTTGAGAATTTATTGATGAATTCAATTAAAATTGATGGATTAGAAAGAGGTCCTTCAGGTGATGATTGTTTAACAATTATGGCAAGACTTGAGACTTACTATAAAAGTGAGGTAAGATATATTGAAACTGAAAAATCTGTAAAAAGAGGTGATGCTACTGTTAAAGTTAAGTATCACTCATTAACATTTGATTATAAGTATCCTTTATACTACGAACTAACATTACCAGGGTCATATGAGGCTGATTCTAAAGGGTTTATTAACAACTCTCAGTTAATGCAAACTTTTACATCTAAGGAGTATGAAAATAAGAGTGATTTATACAAGTGGTGGAATGAAAATTATAAGACAATCCAGGCTAACCTAAGAAAAGAACTTTTAAACAAAAATGCATCAAGTCTTGCTAATTTACTTGATAACAGATTTGGATATAAGCAGATTAAGGATTCAGAAATGTTCTTTACTGTAAAGAAATTTAAAAAGCACGACTATTCTGATCTTGATGAAGCATTTGCTATTGCTAAAGAAGGATTGGAAATGATGCAAGCAGATCAACCTCTACCTTCTGACGCAGCCCGTTCAACGATGACAAAAGCAGTAGATATTTGGGTTAAAGCTCTTAATGAAGCTGATTTAGAAGATAGAAAAGTAAGAATCAATTCAAAAGTTGCTGGAGCTATCGCAAACAACCTTGTAAATCTTTATACTTTGATGGGTGATTTTAACAAAGCTCAGGAAATCATTACCAAAGCTGATGAAGAATTTAAAAAAGATGGTTGGACTGGCTATGCTCAAACCAAGCTTGATGATATTAAAAAGAGAATAACTGCAAACAATATAGAAGTTCAATAATTAAGCATACAATATTTTTTGATTATGAATAAGATTTTTAATTTTTTATTACTGGCTTCCTTATTTATTTCTATTATTTCTTGTTCTGGTGCTGATGTTGAAGAACCAAGTGTGATAACAGATAATGAAGGTGTAGTAGTTGAACTTGATTGGGAAACGAATTCTGATAACCCCATCAAAGATGCTGACTTGGATTTATTTATTGGAAGATCAGTTAATTATGAAAATTCAGATTTTGCTTCAACAGAGGTGTTTTATTTTGAGGAAATCATTTTAGACGATGTAATTTCTGATAATACATATAATGTATTTGTAAAGAATTACTCTGGAAATACACGAGTAGATTATACTATCCGAGTATATGGTTTAAATGATAGCCAAAGAGAGTTTACATATAATGGATATTTTTTAGCTAATGATAATATAAATGTTCATGAGTTGATTAAAATTCAAAAATCTGGCTCTACTTATACTATCATAAACTAATATAGTAATAAATAATATATAAAGGGCTTCATTAATGAAGCCCTTTTTTTATACCTTATTATTTTATATTTTGGATCATAACTCAAACCTAAACAGGTAATTATGAACCAAATTTCACTTCGATTCTTATTATTATCATTCTTTATACTTACTTCAATCACCTCGTATGGTCAGGAATCAATAGATTTTATTGTTTTGGATGCCATGACTTATCGGTCTATAGGCCCTTACCGTGGTGGTAGAAGCGCAGCAGTTACAGGAGTCACAGGCAAACCCAATTTATTCTATTTTGGATCTACGGGTGGTGGTGTATGGAAATCTACTAATGGAGGGAATTCATGGCAAAATATTTCAGATGGATTCTTCGGTGGTTCTATTGGAGCTGTTGCTGTAAGTGAATATGATAATAATGTGATTTATGTTGGAGGTGGTGAAAAGACAGTTAGGGGTAATATGTCTTATGGTTATGGAATGTGGAAAAGTGTGGATGCCGGAAAAACCTGGAAGAATATTGGATTGAAAAATTCAAGACATATTCCAAGAATAAAAATCCATCCCAAAAATCCGGATATAGTTTATACTGCAGTCTTAGGGAATGTGTTTAAACCAGGTGTAGAAAGAGGTGTCTATCGTTCGTATAATGGGGGAGAAACCTGGGAAAAAATTTTATATACAAATGACCGATCAGGAGCTGTTGATTTAATAATGGATCCGACTAATCCAAGAATATTATATGCTTCAACCTGGAATATTCAGCGTACACCATATAGTCTTGAAAGTGGCGGACCTGGTTCTGCTTTATGGAAAAGTATTGATGGTGGAGATAACTGGATAGAAATTTCAAAAAACGAAGGTTTTGCTAAAGGAACTCTTGGCATTATTGGAGTAACGGTTTCTCCTGTTAATAATGAAATTGTGTATGCAATTGCTGAATCTGATGATGGAGGTGTTTTTAAATCTGTAAATGGTGGAGATACCTGGGAAAAAGTGAATGACAAGCGAGATTTACGACAAAGAGCATGGTATTACACAAGGATTTATGCAGATCCACAAAACGCTGATAAGGTTTATGTTT
This sequence comes from Marinigracilibium pacificum, assembly GCF_012926615.1. GTDB lineage: Bacteria > Bacteroidota > Bacteroidia > Cytophagales > Cyclobacteriaceae > Mangrovivirga > Mangrovivirga pacifica. Next base: position 160,640 of record NZ_JABBNU010000004.1, read on the forward strand.
TAAATGTTCAATACCATGTGTCTGAAGATGGAGGGAAAACTTTTTCAAGTCATGTAGCACCACATGGTGATCATCATGATTTGTGGATCGCTCCAGAAGATCCTAGTCGAATGATTATAGGAGATGATGGTGGTGCCCAGATATCTTTTGATGGTGGTAATTCATGGTCTACTTATCATAATCAGCCAACAGCACAGTTTTACAGAGTTACCACCGATAACCATTTCCCTTATAGGATATATGGTGCTCAGCAAGATAATTCGACTGTTAGAATTTTACATCGTACTGAAGGAAGTTCTATTGATGAGGATGATTGGGAATCAACTGCCGGAGGTGAAAGTGCTCATATTGCTGTAGATCCGGAAAACAATGAAATTGTCTATGGAGGAAGTTATGGAGGCTTTTTCACCAGATACAATCACGATACAAAGCAAATTAATTTTATAAATGTGTGGCCTGATAACCCGATGGGTTATGCTGCAAAAGATATCAAATATAGATTTCAATGGAATTTTCCAATACTTTTTTCTCCTCATGATAATAATCGTTTATATACTGCTTCTCAATATTTACATGTTAGTACAGATGAAGGCAAATCATGGAAGACTATTTCTCCGGATTTAACGAGGAATGATACTTCAAAAATGGGTGCTTCAGGTGGTCCGATTACGAAAGACAATACATCGGTAGAATACTATGGAACTGTTTTCGCAATAGCAGAATCACAACATGAAGAAGGAGTTATTTATACCGGTTCTGATGATGGTTTGATATATATCACCAGAGATGGCGGTGAAAACTGGAAAAACATTACACCAGTTGATATGCCAGAATGGTTAATGGTAAACAGTATAGAGATTGATCCATTTAACGAAGGAGGAATGTATTTTGCGGCAACTGGTTACAAATCAGGAAACTTTGCTCCTTTTATCTATAAAACAGATAATTATGGTAAGTCATGGAAGAAAATAACAACAGGAATTAGTGATGAACATTTTACACGTGTAGTTAGAGCAGACCCTATGAGAAAGGGACTTTTATATGCAGGTACTGAGTCCGGAATGTATATATCATTAAATGACGGAGCCTCCTGGCAACCTTTTCAACTAAACCTTCCTATTGTTCCTATTACTGATTTGGTAATAAAAAATAATAATCTTATTGTAGCCACACAAGGGAGAAGCTTTTGGCTGATAGATGACCTCACTCCTATCCATCAATATAAATCAGATCTTACGAATAAAAGTATCCATATATTTGAACCAAAAAATGCCTATCAACTCGGTCGCTCTACAAGTGAAAAACCAATTGGCAAAGGAGAAAATCACCCAGCTGGTGTAATGATTTACTATTACTTAAAAGATGATCCTGACAGTCTGAAAGGAATACAATTAAGCATTTTGGATAGTAAAGGGGATACAATTAAAACGTTTTCAACTGTTACACAGGATAAAGAATTAAAATTTGAAGCTAAGAAAGGAAGCAATCTATTTGTTTGGGACATGTATTATCCTAGTCCCGAAAAATTTGATGGAATGATATTATGGGGAGGTGGTCTTTCAGGACCAATCGCCACTCCTGGTAAATATAAGGCAGTATTATCAAGTGGAGTTGAATTTAGCGAGACGAATTTCACCATTCTAAAAGATCCTCGATCAGATATTTCAGATGAAGATTATCAGGCTAAATTTAATTTTATTACAGATTGTCAGAGTAAACTATCAGAGACTCATCTTGCAATTAAATCTATCAGGAAAACAAAGAAGTCAATTGATGATGTATTATCTACATTATCAAAAGAAGAGAATAAGGAATTATTTGCATATGCTGATTCAGTAGTTACCAGCCTTGATAAAATCGAAAATGAGTTATATCAGACTAAAAACAGAAGTCCTCAGGATCCCCTGAATTACCCAATAAAAATGAATAACAGGTTATCTGCATTATGTAATCTGGCTCAATATTCTGATTACCCTCCTACTAATCAGATGTATGAGTTTAAGGCAGAAATCACAGCGGAAATAGATCAGCAATTAAAGTCACTAAAAGAAATTTTCAATACTGATATACCGGAATTAAATAAATTAATTAACCAATCAGAATATAAACCACTTAACGCAACATATTAATAATCAATAAAATAATGTTTTCATTTATTTCATTATTAGTTATGTTGGATTAAATAAAACTGAATAGATATGGATTCTATCACTTTAAAGGCACCACCAATAGTTTCTGAAGAAAAGAAACTTGAAACGCATACAATACCTATATATGTGTTTGCTACAGTTATATCATCTATAAGCATAATGATTGGTCTTATTTGGGATATAAGTTGGCATACAAGCATAGGTAGAGATGGATTATTGTCTCCCCCACACCTTGCAATATATTTTGGAGGGGTATTAGCTGGAGTATTTTCAGGAGTAAGAGTACTAAAAGTTTCTTTTTGGGGTACTGAAAATGAAAGATCTAAGAGTATAAAGTTTTGGGGAATATTTTATAGTTCCTTAGGAGCTCTATTTTGTATTTGGGGAGCATTTGCAATGCTTACCTCTGCTCCGTTTGATGATTGGTGGCATAACACCTATGGGTTAGATGTAACAATATTATCACCTCCGCATACGGTTCTTTTATTAGGAATGGTTACCATACAGTTTGGCGCAATGGTGAGTGTGTTAGCAGTAAATAACAGATCTAACTTGACTGGTGTTTTTAATCAAAAAAGACTTGCCAACGCTTTGTTCGCTATCTCATCAGGCTTTTTAATTTGTATGATATTTACAGTGCTTAGTGAATTTCTGGGTAGACATGATATGCATCGAGCATCATTTTATCAGGTGGCATCTATTGCATTCCCCTTATTATTAGTGGCGTTTAGTATTGCAGCTCCTTCTAAATGGGGTGCTACACAGTCAGCATTAGTTTATTCAATCTTCATGGCTGCAATGGTATGGATTTTACCATTATTCCCTGCTGAACCATTACTTGGTCCAGTTTTAAATCCAATTACTCATTATCAGTCATTTGAATTTCCTTTGTTACTTCTTTTGCCAGCCATTGCAATAGACTTAATTAATCAAAAGACAAAAGGAAAAAATGAGTGGGTTCGTTCATTATTATTTAGCCTGAGCTTTTTAGTTATCCTTTTTGTATTTCAATACCCATTCGGAGATTTCTTAATGTCTGACTATGCCAGAAACTGGTTCTTTGGAACTGAAAGTTGGTATTTTGGTTCAAATCCGGATTGGGAATACCGCTTTAAATATGCCGACTTTATGGAAACTAAAGGTTTGGACTTATTTACAGGATTATTGACAGCATTTGGGTTTGGAGTTTTAAGTTCACGCCTGTCAATCAGATGGGGTAAATGGATGAATAACATTAAAAGATAACCAATCAGCCATGAAAAAGATATTTTTATATACAATATTGTTTCTCAGCTTAATCCTGCTTCCATCACATATTGGAAGCCCTGGGGTAACACTTGAAGGTGAGGCTGGTCCATATCGGTTGACTGTAGTGGTCAATTCACCTGAAGTAATACCAGGAACTGCTACAATAGATATTTACACGACAGAAAGAGGAATTGATTCTATTCAGGTAAAGCCAATGTATTGGTATGCCGGAAGCAAGGGCACGCCAAAATCTGACCCTGCCTTACCGGTTGAGGGTGAGCCTGGGCATTATTCAGCTGAAGTTTGGTTGATGAGTAATGGCACGGCTGGTATTTCTGTGAATGTATCGGGCAATAAGGGTGATGGAGAAATATTAGTGCCCGTTATGGCAGTATCAACAGCCCAAAAATCAATGGATGCATCATTAGGATGGACCTTGGCTGGATTAGCAGCATTTCTTGTGATATTAATGGCTACTATCATTAGTTTGAGTATGGGCGATAGTCAAAAGAATCCTGGCGAAGGTCCTGATAAGAAATTAAGGAGAAATCGATGGATCGGAGCTGGTTTAGGGTTCTTAATTTTAGTGTTGATTTTATGGGGAGGCAATTCATGGTGGGAATCATGGGCAAAAAATTATCAGCGATACATGTATAAGCCATATACGGCAACAACTGAAATAGTTAAAGAAAACAATATTCAAAATCTGGTTTTTAAAATTGATTCAACCAAACTTGAATCACTTTATTTAACCAGAAGTTTAAACTATCTGGTTCCAGATCATGGAAAGATAATGCATATGTTCTTACTTAGAGCTGGTAATCTCGATGTCTTTGCCCACCTCCATCCTACCAGATTAGATTCATCTACATTCAAAACTATTATTCCACCATTGCCACCAGGCGATTATTATGTATTTACAGACGTATCAAGGTTGAGCGGATTTTCAGAAACTATAGCAGATACAGTAACTATAGGGCAACCAGATGAATATTTAGTTAATAGTTGGAACGATTCATTATTATTGGATATCGATGATACATATTACATTACAGACCCATATATTAAGAATACTGAAAAAACAACATTACCCGGAGGCGATATTGTAGTCTGCGGAAGTCCAGGAGAAAGGACTATGTTACCAGATAGTAGTTGGGTTACATTGGAGTTACCAGAAGAGAAAGTGTTTAGATCAGGTCAGCTTTATGATTTAACATTTGCTTTTGATGATGAGAATGGTCAACCGTCAGAACTAGAACCCTATTTAGGAATGATGGGACATGCGGTTGTCTTTAAATCTGACGGTTCAGTTTATATTCATTTACACCCGGTTGGATCTTATTCAACGGCATCGCAAAAGACAATGTTATCAAGATTTCAAGGGGAATCGGGCATGGTTGACTGGGACAATCTCCCTGAGCCTAAAGCTTTTATAGATAGCGTAGATAATTATATTTCACATCTGAACAGTCTTTCTGATGAAGATAGAGAAAAAATTCTCCTGGAAGATATGAATCACGATTATGAAGATCCTGAACATCAGGAGCACTCAGTAGTTTCTTTTCCTTATACATTTCCAACTTCCGGAAATTATAGAATCTATGTTCAGATGAAGAGAAATGGAAAAATATTGAATGGCGCTTTTGATGTATTAGTTGAATACTAGTTTATAATACCGAATGAATTATTTGTCCAACAATTAATTCATTCGGTATATTATTGATTTTTGGATTTTCTTTTACCTTGAATAGGAATTTACTAGTTTTTGATTCAAGTGACTAATAATTTCACTATCGAGCTCTTCTTGAGTATTACAAGTGATATTTATCAAATAAAATTTCTCATTAGTCGATAAAGCAGTCTTTCTCCATTCCCATTCACTACCAGTTTGATTCTGTTTGCTTTCAAACCACCAGGCAGTAAATAATTGGTCTTTACCCTTTTCTAATTTCCCTACATTAATACTTATGTCATTATATTCCCGACTATCTATAGTAGTTATAATATAACCACTACCCTTCCAGCAAACAGCAGGAGTATGATCTGCTTTATATGCAGGAACTGGTGGTTTCAGATATATGAGGCTATTGTCATTTTCTATTTTGACTGTTCCACTTTCAAGTATTGAAGACCCGGGAATAGAGATTACGGAGGTTTTGAAATTAATATCCTGTACTGTAGAGAAGTATATTCCTAATGCAAATAAAGTTGCTAGCATTGAATATTTAAGGGTTGGAAACTTAAATGACTCATAGATATTAGCTTCATCTTTTATTTTATCTTTATCAAATAGAGTAAGTATTAAGTAAAAGGGTAAAATAACCTGAAAGACATAAATGAAAATCCCCAACCCTTCATGTAACCAAACTTCTGGTAATATTTTAAATAAAATGATTAGTGTTATCCGTACAATGTTGGCAGATAAGATTAGAAATAATAAAATTATATAATAAAGGAAAGTTCTGATATTTGAAAAAGGATTTTTTCGATGAAAATAAGCTATTAATAAAGATCCGGTTAATAAGCCATAGCCCAACATATTTATTCCAGCACAAGCCTCATCAATAAGAAATTCGGATCCATCAAAATTCACAAGATTACCATTGACACTAACTTCAAATTCTCCTTTTGAAATAATCCATGAAGTTATTTCAGTTAGTTTTAACCTTAAAGGGAAGCTTATTAATGAATTGATATAGAGGAATAATGGCGAAATAAGAAATGCATGTATTATAAGTGATATGTTATTTACACCAAAAAAGCTTTCGCACATCACTAATAAGAAAAATATAGCAATTATAAATAAACCTATAGATGTAGGGAAAAACAGATTAATTATTCCCAGAATTAAGGCGAAATAAAAGAAGGTGTTACTTTTTTTGTTAGCATTGCCGATACTCAATGGAAAAGTCGCAATACAAATCCAGAAAAATGTATTTTTAATTAAGTATTCCGGTTCTAGTAAAATGAATAAAACCAGAGGTGAAAATGCTGATATAACAGCTAATATCAGCATTTTTCTATGCTCAATTAAATTTCGTTGCAGATACATATTTTAAAAGCTTCTTTCTGTAAAGACTAAATAAAAACATAAATCCGATAATGATTAAAGCCCATTCATGAGGCTCAGGTGCTTCACCGGAATTATTGATTTTTGCATTACCAAGGGAATCTTTTTTTGCTTCGATATCAAATCGATCATAATCCCTCTGGGTTTCAAGAACTATTAGGGATGAAACCGGGGTAACTATATTAGCAGTGGCTGTAATTTGATTTAGAGACTCCAGATTATCTAGGGAATCAATACCTTCGAAATATGATTTACCTATATCATCAATTGTTTTATAATATGAAAACAATCGTAACAAGTGATCAACGCCTTTAGCTTCCTCTACTGAATTACTTTCTTTGATGATACAGGCGTCTGTTCCTGGTAATTGAACTATGTTTTTACTATAAATTGAAGTAGGATAAATCCCTTTTTCATAAGATTTAAATATATCATCTAAGCTCATTTTTGTATAATCAATAACATGAAACTGTTTTAATGATTGATTATAATCAGAGGTTTTTTGACCAATATCTAAAACTAAAGGTGCATTAGTATTTGTAGTAAAAAATTGATTTGAGGAAGTAGCAAACTTAGATTTTTTAAGATCTGAAAGATTTGGTGTTGATTCCTCTCCTTTGGTAATTACCAGGGATTGTTCACAATTATCTATTTTATAATAAGGGAATAGAGAAAAGTTAGGAAAATTAATGAGCTCAATATCTTGATTGATACTTTTAGGTTTTCCAGTTAGAAAGTCAAAATATATAATCTCACAATTCTCGAATATTTTTTGTATTGATTCAATTTCTTGCTTTTTCCAGTTATTAGTTAAATCCAGATATATGGTTTTTATATCACGTTGAACGATTTTATTTTGAGCCTTAACTAATTTATAACTGTTATCATGAAAGGTAAAAGCTGAGTTTTTTAATTCAGGTTTTTTCATAGAAATCATCCAGGTTTCCATATAATCTCCGGAATACTGAATCAAACCGTTATTAGTTCTTTCAAATTTGCTGTCTACATTGATTTCATTTACACCATTGACAAGGATATTAATTGCCTGTGTGGCATTATGTGATGAAGGTCCTTCAAAAGTAACAGGTATATAGATTAAATTTTCACGTTCAACTTTAACCGGGGCTGAAATCCCAATTTTAAATTTACGATCTTCTAAAGGAGTGCATGGAAAGACTTTAGCCCTAATCTTATTGCCTTCCATCCAGTAAACAACAGATGGATCTCTTCTTTCAAAACCAACAATCGAATTATATGCAGTTTCTGCTTTTTCTTTAGTCGTTAGTATTCCTTTTTGTTCAATGCCTTCTATCCAAAGTGATAATGAAGATACTACTCCCCCTTCTGGCAATTGGAAAGTATATACAGCTTCTTGTTGATTGATTCTTTGACTATTTCCTTGTTGGTAATTATTCTTAATTGATAAGATTAATTCAGTGAACGATATTCGTAATTCAGGAAAGATCTCAACGTTATTGACAATTTTACTAGTTGTTAAATTATCTCCACTCCAAAACCGATCTGAGTTGTCGTGCCTCTTATTATAAAGATAATTAAGGATTTTTAGCTTATTGTTTTCACTTAAATCATTGTTTTTAATAAATAATCCAGCTATAGCAATTATCGGCTCATGAATTGCAACATTCCATTGATTAAATCTTCTAAATGAAAACAAATCATCTGAATAACTTGTAAATGGCTGGTAAACAATATCGGATTTCAAGTATAATCTTAACCAAAATGAGTCTTCTATTTTTTGTGAAATTCTAATCCAATCAGGTAATTCATTTACAGAAAATGGGCTATCAATACTTAGACTTAATTCTTCAATTTGTTTATTAATAGAGTACATTTTAATTGATGAATAAGCACACGCAATTATACAAAGACTAATTCCTGTAATAAATACAAATTTTGTGCTGTAACTAGAAATAAGGCTCTTAGATAACTTAATTAATCCTATCAGATAAAATAGTGGTACAAAAAGTAAAAGTGAAATTCCTAAAAATGGCATTGCCATAAAAGCAATTCCGGAGAATGGAAGAACCATTATCAATTGATATATATGAAAAACTAATCCAATAGAAATAATGAATACGCACAAGTGTATTAACCATAAAGGCTTTTTTCTAATAAATGCTATTGTAAGTATTATTAGGCTTTCAAGACAAATGAAAATAGATAAGGATAAACTTGAAGGAAAGAAAATTTCAATTGTTTGATTTAATGAATAAGCACAAATATTGAAGTTCAATAATAAAATTAAATGAGGTTCTAATAATTGCCCTGAAAACAGTTTGAAAAATCTCTTTTTAAAATTTACCCACAAATAAATAAAATATGCAATAGATAGTGAGTAGTTAATGAAAAATACTATCGAAATAAAATCATTAGTGGGGTTAGAATAGGTTATTTCTGCAAGAAATATTAATGTGTTGATTAAGAAAATAATCACCCCTACTATTATGTGTTGATCGGTTCTAATATTGTTTTTCATATTAATAAAGTACTTTGTAATATAAAGTTGATAGATAAAAAAAAGACTTCATGTATATTTTCATGAAGTACTTTATAATACAAAGTAAATATAATTTATTTATTAAAAACAGAGATTTATTAAAAAAAATGTTAAATCAATATTCATCATCTGGAGACCCCAAATCAAAATTCATAGATTCGACAATCTTAAGTCTATCGTAATAAAAATGAACTTCTTTAATCTTTTGATCTACAAACAATATGGCCAAATGATATGGGATGGTAACAGTTTTACCATTATCATGTGAGTTTCTATTTTTACCCCAATGATATATCCATATGCCTTTTTTATCATTATCATACTCACCTATCAACCATTTTTTCTCAATAATTTTAGGGTTGAGTGTCATTCTTAATTGTTCCCAGAAATCTATATGTTCATTTGTGTTTAACATATCATTGCCACCGAGATTGAATGCTTGGGAATTATCCGCTAATACAGCTCGCATATTTTGCCAGTCTGCATCTTCATAGGCTTTGATCCACTTTTTGGCAAGTTCTAATTCTGTTTCTCCTATAATCGAATTTGAAGCAATAGATTGTGCTGTGCAATTCGTTGTGGAAATGAATATTAAGATAAATGCGAAGAATACAAATTTAAAATTTTTCATGGTGTCCAATGTCAAAATGTTGGTTCTCGAGATGATATACTTATTCTCAATTTCCTCATGACAGGAAACTTCTTAGCTCTTCAAATACTGCTTCTGATGATTCTAATCTTTGTATATAAACGAAGATAATTTGATAGCTGTTGTATGTTACTCATTAAAATAACATTGTAATCAGAAATTTCACCCATTTTAGGTTAAAGGATGACCCGGAATTTGTAAAAAATCAATGAATAATTACGAACACATTTTATAACAAGTTGTCTAATAGATTGATTTATCAGGATAACAAAATCTATTTTATGAACTAATAGTTAAAGTATTAAAGACATTAATAACGATCAAAACTTAATGCTCTAGTTGATCTAGATTTATTAATCTTATATGGTCTAACATAGCCATATTAATCTCTCCATCCATATTAGTATTCCAATCATTAAAGCTAATTCTAAATGTATATTCACCAGGTGAAAGATATGTTTTAAACATATTAGAATATCCCCAATCAGACCATTCATCGGTCCCCCTTTGTGGTAATACAATTACCCCTTTATATGTATTATCTATATAAAAACTTCTGATTGCACAGTTATTATCAGTATTCCAGGGTCCGGATCCATTCGAATATCTGAAATCTATTAAATACCAGCTTTCTTCCTTAATTGAGATTGTTATAGAAATTTCCTTGTTTTTACTATTAGAAATCTCGATATATCCATCTCCAGAATAATTTTTGAACTGGTTGAGTCTTTTATAATTATTATTTTCAAATTCAACAATTGATATATTTTCCTTATTGAAATTGAAGAATGGTTCTGAAGTAAATGATTCATACCCTGTGCTATCTAAAGCACTTACCTTATAAATATTGTTATCTCCAATTTCTAAAGGATAAGTATTTGAAACTGATCGATCATAAATCTCCCCATTTTTATAAATCAAGTACTCTTTAGCTCCTGCTATTTCGTTCCACTCTAAATGATCTTTAACAAATAAAGGTCTAGGAGCAGGTAATGAAAATTGATTTTGCTGCAAATTGATTCCATCGCTATCAAACTTTTCATTACTCATATCGATCTCTATAGTATGTTTTCCAGAGAGGTTTGCATCAAAGAAATATTGGTCAGATTCTTTTCCGTCAATTATGAATTTTGAAATCTTATTACCATACCCGGTAACTGTTATATCTAAAACAGCATTTCTGTACTTAAAATTCTCTAATTTTCTTTTCCCACCATAATTCTCTGGTATCACAGGAGAAAATGTAATACCATTGGTCTCGAAATTCATTCCAATAAATACTCTATGGACCATAGCAAGATTACCAGCCATGCTCCATAGCATTCGATGAGAATTTATTTCAGTACCTTTGTAGTCACCACTTTCGGCAACGAAGTTTTCATAGTTTGTAAGAAACAGCCCTCCTGCCCTGTATAAAGAAGCTAAACCATGATTAAGAACAGTTTCATTTCCTGCTTTCGCCGCAGCAAGGTTCCAGTATGATTGCACAAATGGCCAAATTCCATTATTATGATAAGGAGGAATACCTGGTATTTGTGGATATATACAAGTAACTCCATATGGTGTTAAAGGTGATCTAGCAATTAGTTTTGCAGCCCTGTTTTCATCGGCAACCTCAAAAATCACTGCTAGTGCAGATCCTAATGCCTCAAATCTTGGTGATAAGTTTAAATAAGGTCTACCATATAAATATTGACCATAATAATCCTTTTCCTTCATCCATAAATACTTGTTTATCCCATCCTTAATTATTTCAGCTCTTTTTATATAACCCGAAGAGTCATAGCCAAGTTCTTTAGCCATTTCACTTAAAATAATGTGAGCCTGATAATGAACGACATTTGTCCCCAGATTTTCAGAATAATAAATATCTCTATTATCCATCCATTTTGGATAAGTTTGTTCTCTCCAGTCTAAGAATGAAGATTCACCTTTGAAAAGTCCGGTTTGAGAATTGAATAATGTTTTGTAGTCATCTTCCAGGGTGTTTTTAATTATTTTGTATGCTATTTCTAACCATTCCCTATCTCCGGTTATTTTATATAGTTCCCAGGCTGCTAAAGTCCATGTAGTTCTATCAGATGATACTGGCCATGCACCACCCGAACCAGTATCTTGAATTATCCTGTCTCTTTTTACCTTCTTAAGAAGACTTATTTTAGCCACTTCCGGTTCATGGTAGGCAAAAGCAAGAAAAATGGAATAGCTCACATCTCTGGTCCATACACCTCCCCACTTTGCACCTGTTCTTAGTGTACTATCAGGTTCTATGTTTAAAATAGCTTCTTCAAGAGACATGTTGAATAATGCATCAACAATTGGCTGGTCTGAACTATAATTTGGTTTTTCAATTAAACTTTGAGATAGTTTCCAACTTTTTTCTTCACCTTCTGATTCATTGTAAGGATTAAATACAAGGTCTATTTTATAGATATTTTCATCATTAGTTGGTTCTAATTTTAATCCTTTATTATCCAGGTTTACAAAATCCCACGATAAGGGGTCTGAATTTCCTGCTATATAAACACCTTTATAATCTTCCTTTGCAATTCTCGTTCCATCAAAGGCTTCAAAATATCCTTTCTCCTCAAACGATTTGAAAATTGGAGTTAGATCTACTTTAATGGTATAATTATAATTGATTGGTAAACCATTTTCAGGGACTTCCTCATTTTCAACGTACTGTTTTCCAAAGGTTATTATAGGTGAGGAATGTTCATCATTTATAACTACAATATGGTCAGTACCAGGCGCAAACTCATTATCTTTTTCGTTAATGCTGAACTTAAATTTGATTTGCCTGGAAAAATTCTGAGAAGCCGGACTTTTATAATTTGATTTTAATTCATGTTCAGAAACTACTTCTCCAATATTATTACCCTGAACAACCTTATCAGTATATATGGTAAACTCATCAGATTGATATAACACATTTGTGTTATCATTAGAATTAGTCTGATTATCCTGACAAGACATGATTAAAATCGAGAGGATGAACGTGTAAAGGTATTTCATTAATTTTCTTATTTACCAATCAAATTTATGATTTGATAAATATAGAAAATATATGTCTTAGAAAAGTATTTATAATTATTTAAGACTAGACGAATGATTAAAGAATACTATTTTTTTAACCAGAAAATAGCCTCTTCTCTATTTGTAAATAACTTAGTAGGCTTCAATGGTTTATTTAATCCAAGGAAAAAGTTACCGATTAATTTACTGATTGGGTTGGTTACTATTAATGCACATTTTGTATAAGTTTTGGCATGGCTTTCACCTGAAAAATGCTTTCTGCATTCTTTAGTCATCCTAACCACGTTAGTTAAATTACATAATAGCGGATAAGGTTCATTATTTAGTATTTCTGAAGTTATTCTGGTTGATTCAAGACCATCCTGAAGTGCCATCTCAGTATTAGGTTGACAATCCGTTTCAAAAATACCATCGGATCTTAGAGTGAATTTGATTTTGTCATTCTCTCTATAAGATAAGATCTCGATTTCCTGATGAGGTGATATCATATTTTAACCTTATTATTATCTGAATACTTTTCACTTTTATTGGTAATATTCATTCCAATGGTAAAATAAAATGTCGCACCTTGCCCCTCTACAGACTCAACCCAGATTCTTTCTCCTGCTGATTCAAGTAAATTTTTTACCGTAGCAAGTCCGATTCCCTGACTTTCATGTGTTCCATCAGGGTCATACTTATGGAAAAGTTCAAATATTTTTTCTTGTTCAATTACCGGAATACCCGGACCATTATCTGAAACAGAAATTACAATCTTATCATCTTCTTCTTTAATATCTATTCCTATTCTGCATTCAGGCTTATCACAGTATTTTACTGCATTACTAATAAGGTTTCTTAAAATCCTGACTAAAACAGTTCGATTAAACTCGATGATCCATTTACATTTAGACACATCAATTACAACATTATCGTCCAATCTGTCAGTTTCAATAATTTCATTAATTATTTCATGAAGATCTATGGCTGTTTTTTGTTCAGTGGGATCACTTAAAACAGAATATTCTAATATCCCATGAACGAGATTTTTCATTTTATCAACTGTACTGGCGAGTTTAATAATAAGCTCTTGAGCATCAGTATTATTCCTGTCTACCGTATGAGCTAGAAGATACACCAATCCTGAAATAGAATTTAAAGGAGATTTTAAATCATGTGCTGTGCTGTATGCAAACTTTTCTAGCCTCTTATTGATTTGATCTAGCTTTTGTTTTTCTACAACATTCTCATTTAACTCTTCACTTAACATATTTAGGCCCAGACAAATAGCATCTAGTAGATCATTTCGACCATTAACGTCTAATGACCTAGAAAAGTCCATAGCAGCCATACCTCCTATCATATCAAGGATTTTGCTTAACCTATCATCTTGAATATTGTTTTCCACAAGCTTAAAACAGTATGATGATTTCTAAAAATAAAAAAAAATATACAAAAATATATTTTCCAGACGTTATTTAAGATAGCATATTTTTTTGAAATAATTGCATTTATCTTTCAACAATATGTTACCATATTTTATCTGATGATTGCAAATGATCGATGATTAATGAAGTATAAATTTTTTTTATAATTAAAATCATTAAGGATTTGTTTAAATAAATAATATCTGACTATAATAATAAAATTAATTATTTGTATATTAAATATAACTTTTAAACTATTTCCATATGAAGAATATATTTTATTTTCTATTAATATTTCTGATGGGATGTTCATCAGCAAATATAGTTGAGTCATGGAAAGACCCTGATACAACAATTAGTGAAACAGAATATCAAAAAGTTATGATAGCCGTCTTGGCTTCTAATGAAGGCAGGAGACGAACGGCAGAAGACTTTTTAGCACAGAAGTATCCGAAACTTGTGCCTTCATATAATGTATTCAAAGGCTTGGATGAAAAGAATATAGATAAGGAACAATTAAAGAGTATATTAACCAATCAGGGTTTTGACGCTGTAATTATAATGCGATTGGTGGATGTTTCTAAAGAAACTAATTATGTACCAGGAAACTATTCAGGGGGATTTTATGGGTATTATGGAGCGTATTGGCCAGGATATTATAACCCCGGTTATTATACTGAAGACACAAAATATTCAGTATCTACTGATGTATTTGATTTAAATAGAAATAAGTTGGTATGGTCTGCAATAACTTCCTCTTATAATAGTTCTAAAATTGAAACTGCTGTTGAAGACATTGCTTATTCAATAACTAAGGAAATGAAAAAGACAGGCTTCTTGCAATAAAGATATATCAAGTTTAGGAATGCAGAAAAAAGTCACGACCATTAGATCGTGACTTTATCTTTTTTAAAGCTCCTCGGTTACACTTCCACAATGTAGCATCATATCACCAAAATATGGGTTCATGATTTCCTTTTCAGCACTTAACCAACTAGCTCCTTTGTTATCAAAAGCCATCGGGCAATGTTGTCTGTACAACTTCACTTCTGTATTTGATGACTTTACCAGAGAATATACATTATCTGAAAGTGTTTCGAATGCCTCACGTTGCTCATCAATATTATTGCTTTCTGAAATTGATTTTGCAGCTTCCTGAATTTTCAGGTATTCCTCTCCTTCTTTTCCATCTACTAATTCTGAAATACTTTTTGCAGTGTTTCCAGAAGTTTCAGCATCTGCTTTAACCAAAGCATCCTTTACTGTCAAATATGAATTAACAAGATTAGCTACTAATTCATCTTCTTGACCAGTTGATTCTGAAGTTTCTTCACTTACCTCTACTGTAGAAGTTGTAGACTCTTCTTCACCAGTGTTTTCTGTAGATCCTCCGCACGAAATAGCAAACATTGAAACTACCAATGCTAAAGCTAAAACTAAATTTGATGTTCTGATTTTCATTTGATTTTAAGTTTTAAATCGTTTTTAAAAATATATAGGATAAAGCGGCTAATCCTACAATTAGCCAAAATAGGTTCTTTAATATTCGGTTTGCCTTTGATTTTCTAACTTGGTATTTATCCGTGTTACAGCAATCCTTCATTTTACTATTGTTTTAATTTCGCCACATGAAAGCATAGAAGCTCCAAAATATGGGTTCTTGATTTCATCTTCTTTACTTAACCAGTCTGCTCCTGAATTATTATTTGCCATCGGACAATGCTGAACGTAATAGGTCTCATTTTTAAAGTTAAACAACTTGGCTGTTTCAATTATCTTATCAGACATTGTGATGAATATTTGTCTGGACTTATTTATGTCGCCTGTTTTATTGAAGAGATCAATTTCTTTGAGCAAATCTTCTTTTAGTTCTTTAATCTCATTTACTGCTTCACCATCGAAATTGGCTGTATTAATATCTGAAACTGATTTTTTCATGCTTTTGGCAGACTCCAAAGCTTTAGTGAAATCATCATTTACCAGATCATCTTTTAACTCAAGATAGGTTGAAATCAATTCATTTATTTCCTTTTCACCTGTGATAGTCAGATTGTCAGATAAATCAATCCCTGTATTATTCCTATTCATCATACTCGGTTTATCCGCCAACTGAGCTGCGGCATCAACACTAAAAGTTCCATTTACTACCACTTCTTCTCCTGGTTTTAAACCTTCCAATACTACATATTGATCGTTAGTTTTAGGTCCCAGGGTTACTTCTCTTAATCTAAATGCAATATTTTCTTGATTTGAATCTTTGATATAGACTACAGATCTGGTTCCTGTCCACATCACTGCCGATTCCGGAATAATTATGGATTCACTACTCATCTCCTCAGAAGCATCAATCACTCCTGATACAAACATTTCAGGTTTCAGGTTCAAATCAGAGTTTTTCAAGGTTACTCTGGCATAAGCAACTCTGGTTTGTGGATCTATTACCGGGTCTATGTAATCTATCTTTTCATTAAAATTTTTACCTGGTAAGGATTTTATCTTAAATGATATATCATCTCCTTCTTTTACCCATGATATATCTTCTTCATATAAATCAAATAAAACCCATACTGAAGACAGATCTACAATTTTGTAAAGTGATTCACCCTGTTTTACATGATCTCCAATATTAACTGTTTTTTCAATCACATATCCGGAAACGTCTGCGGTAATAGGAAATTCATTTAATATCTTACCCGAACTAACAATTCTGTTAATCTGGCTTTCTGAAAGTTTCCAGTTGCGTAGCTTTCTAAATGCTGATTCATATAATTGAGGTTGACTTTCTTTTATCTTACCTGCTTCAATTAATTCTTCTTGAGCAGTAACCAGGCCTGGTGAATAGATATAAGCAATTACCTGGCCTCTCTTCACTTTTTCACCTGTAAAGTTAATGTTAAGCCTTTCTATTCTACCCGGAATATGAGCGGTCTGTAGAAACACTTTTCTTTCATCTTGCTTTATTTTTCCAGTTAATCGAATAACTTTTCCAACTTCCCCTTTTTTTACCTGCATAGTCTGGATGTTTGCCAGTTTCATAGCAGATTTAGACATTGTTACAGCTTCCGGGTCTGTATTTTCATCAGAATCCCCTTCTGCCGGAATAAGATCCATACCACAAATCGGACAGTCACCCGGCTCTGGTTGTCTAATCTGCGGGTGCATTGAACAGGTGTAAATCGTTTCTTCCGCATGGTTATGTTCAGTCATCGATGCATCAGCAGAAGATTCGTTTTCACCTTTGTTTCCTATAACTAACCCTGATATAATACCTATCAATAGCATAAAGATACCGTAGGCAAATAGTTTACTTTTATTTGATATTTTCATGTTATTTCTTGTTCGATTTAATCTTCAAATTGTTTGTTCCCTGTTTGGTCCAGGTAATACATTAATTCAGCCTCGGATAATTTATACTCTTTTATTGCTTCTAACTGTAGAGATTGATATTCGAGTAACTCTTGTTGAATCCGAAGTAATTCTTCAAAATTTTCACCGCTATTTGCATAAGCTTTGAATTGAAGATTAAGCATTTGCTTCAGATTCTGAATTTGTTTATCGTATAAATTCAGCTTGTCAAGTGCTTTTTCCATTTTAAAACTTGTCAATGAATAGCCTGATTGAAAATCATTTATTGATTGAAGCCTCATTTGATTATACGATTCAGCCATAGCCTTAGCCTCATTTTTAGCAGCTTTATATTTTCCGCCAAAAATCGGTAAGGAAATGCTTACCATCGGCATAATTATATCTCTGCCACTATCCTCGACAGGCATTGGAGCATCACCAACTATTACATAGTCCAACCCTACCCCGAATCCGGGTTTACTTTGAGCTGTAATTGCATCTATTTGTGCTTCTGAAGCAGCAGCTTGAAATTCATAAGATTTTACTAATGGATGATTATCAAATAAAGAATCAGACCTGTATAGCAGCTTTTCTTGTGAAATTATTATAGTATCTGAAATGACTACTGTCGTATCCGGAGCTCTGTTTAATAATGAATTGAAGCCAACTGTATAAGTTGATTTTTGCTTCTCCAAAATTGTTATTTCGGTTTCAGATTTATTAATCAACAAATCTGTTCGTAACACATCAACCATAGGAACCTGGCCATTTTCAAACTTGATTAGAGCGATTGATTTATATGTCTCAAGAAGTTCAATATTTTGTTCCAGTATGAAAATCTTTTTATCAAGTTCGTATAATGGATAATAATATCCGGCTAGTTTTTGATATACCTGGCTTTGAGCATTGAGCAATTCCTGATATTTCCCGGAAGCTGCAATAGCTGCTGAATTACCCTTAGCTTTTAAAGTTCCAAACCATGGAAACATTTGCGACAATGACAATTTTGCTCTTTGAGGACCAACTCTTGTTTCTACTGGTGATATAAAATATCCAAAGGAAAATGTTGGATCAGGAAGACTCGTAGCCTGATCAATTCGCTGCATTGATGCTTCAAATTGATGGTGTTTAGCTTTAAGTCCCGGATTATTCTCAAGAGCTATTTTATAATAATCTTCAAAGCTTTGCCCAAATGAAGGAATAGCTATATAGATTAAAACAGCAAGGATCAACTGAGGTCTTATCATTGAATTATATCTATTTCTTTTCATTTTGATATCTTTTTTCTTCTCTCCAGCAATAAATCACCGGAACGATAAAATATGATATAGATGATACCAGCATACCTCCAAAAGCAGGAATAGCCATTGGTATCATAATATCTGATCCCCTTCCAGAAGAAGTCAGAATTGGTAACAGGGCTATAATAGTTGTTGCAGAAGTCATTATTGCCGGTGTAATTCTCTTTTTCCCAGCCTCAACAACTGCAGCCTGTATGGATTTAATACTATCAGGTTTATTTCTTGAAAAACTTTGATCCAGATAGGTAGCCATAAGGACTCCATCATCGGTAGCTATACCAAACAGAGCAATGAAACCAACCCATACAGCAACACTTAGGTTGATCGGATGGATTTGAAATATTTCCTTAAGGTTTATATTGAAAAGGTTAATATCACCAAACCCTTCTACTCCATACAACCAGATCAATATAAATCCGCCACTAAAAGCCATCGCTATACCTGTAAATACCATTAGTGAAGTTGTCACCGATCTGAACTGAAAATAAAGAATCATGAAAACCAGTCCCAAAACAATGGGTACAATTATGGTTAGTCTCTTTTCAGCTCTTATTTGATTTTCATAAGTTCCTGAGAATTTATAGCTTAAACCTTGAGGGACATTTAATCTGCCTGATGAAATAGCCGCATCTATCGCTCCTTTAGCTTCTTCAACCACCTCAACCTCCGAAAACTCAGATTTTCTATCAAACAATACATAGCCTGTTAGAAAGGTTTCTTCACTCTTAATTGCCTGAGGACCTTTTACATATTCTATATCAGCAATTTGTTCCAAAGGTATTTGTACTCCAGTTGGAGTTGGTAAAAGAATTTTTTTCAAAGATTCAGGATCATTTCTTAACTCTCTCGGGTATCTAACTCTGACTGGGAATCGCTCTCTTCCTTCAACAGTAGTTGTAACTTGCATACCTCCTACAGAAGTTTCAAGTGCTTCACGAATGTCTTCAATTGTTAGTCCAAAACGGGCAGCCTCATCGCGTTTGATATCAAAATGCAAGTATGGCTTTCCAACAATCCTGTCTGCAAAAACTGCCTCTTTTTTTACTGATGGAACTTGCTTTAAAATTTCTTCAAGCTTCATCCCAAATGACTCAATTGTTTTCAAATCGGGACCGTAAACTTTGATACCCATTGGAGCCCGCATACCAGTTTGCAACATAACAAGTCTGGTTTCTATAGGCTGCAGCTTAGGCGCTGACGTTACTCCAGGGATCTTAGTTACTTTTACAATCTCTTGCCAGATATCGTCAGGAGAGTTAATGTGGTCTCTCCATACGCGAAAGTATTCACCGTTGCTATCTTCAATTAGCTCATTTCTTGGTTTGTCATTAATTACTTCAGAAAGAGAGTGTTGTAAATTTGACTCTAGCTTCTCTCCTTTACTATCATAAAATATGCTTTCACCCTTGTCAAAACGAAGTTCACCGCCGTATTTATCTTTCTTATTAAGAATATACCTACCCCTTTTATCAGTTCTATACCTTATTTTCCTACCATCTTCATTTGTTAAAAATTCAGATTTGTAGTTAATAACATTTTCAAACATTGATATTGGGGCCGGATCAAGGGCAGATTCCACCCGACCAAGTTTACCTACGGTAAGTTCTACCTCAGGAATACTGGTTACCAACATATCAAGCTGAGCCAGGGTTTCCTTATTATATTCAATTCCCGAATGAGGCATTGATGTTGGCATGAGTAAGAAACTCCCTTCATCTAATGCTGGCATAAACTCTTCTCCTATTCCCGGGAATGTATGTGACAATGATGACCAGATAGTTGTTGTTCTGATATTTATCCCTAGCTTATCAAAACCATAGCCTATAAAACCAAAGACTGTGTTAAATCCTAGCCATATATTTAATGCTAGGATCATAAGAGTTAATGGTATGGCTAAAAATGCTTTTTTGAAATTTAGACAAATATCAAGTAGGTATGGGTAGAATTTTTCCAGAAGAATAAATCCTCCAAGGATTAGACCTACTAGTATAGAAACAAAAAGTATATTTATTACTAAACTAACTCCTGCTCCAAGAGGTAGCCAATAGTAACCTAATAAAACGATTACTATAAGTATACTTAATATAAGCTCTGCATTGGTATAAATTACATTTACCCAGCTTGGTTTGAAATTGTTTTCAGTCGGTAAAATTGTTGATTTTAGAATTCCAAGAACTCCAAAAACCATCAAAGCAATTCCAGTCCAAATAATCCCGGAGAAAAGAGCTATCAGGGAAATTATTATTAAGCTTATATTTAGAACTAATGCTGATTTTTTAGACTTTAATCTGATACCAAATACCCAATTCGCAATAGTAGGTAACAAAAACAAGGCAACCAATAAAGCAGCAATCAATGCAAATGTTTTAGTCCAGGCCAAAGGTCTGAAAAGTTTCCCTTCTGCAGCCTGCAATGCAAATACCGGGATAAAACTAACAATAGTGGTAGACACTGCAGTCAAGATTGCAGAACTAACCTCGGCTGCTCCTTCGAATATTGCATTTTTCAATTTTTCGAAATACCCGGGATCGGCTTTTGTATCGGGCTGGTTTAGTTTTTGTTCATCGATCTTCTTGATGATATTTTCAGAAAGAATCACTCCCAAATCAACCATCGTACCAATTGCTATGGCTATTCCTGATAGTGCAACGATGTTTGCAGTTACACCAAAATATCTCATAGCTATAAATACTATTAGAACAGCTATAGGTAGTAGAACGGAAATTAATACCGAGGCTCTCAAATTAAGGATCATTACAATCACAACAAGAATTGTAATTAGAACTTCCAGTGAAAGAGCTTCTTCAAGAGTTCCTAAAGTCTCATGAATAAGTATTGACCTGTCGTAAAACGGAACAATAGTTAGTTGAGATTCTGTCCCATCTGCAAGTGTTTTGGTTGGTAAACCAGGTGAAATTTCTTTGATTTTAGCTTTTACATTATTGATAACAGCCAAAGGATTTGAGCCATATCTGGCTACAACCACTCCTCCTACTACCTCAGCACCGTCTTTATCAAGAATACCTCTTCTCTGTGCCGGTCCTAAAGATACTCTTGCAATATCTTTTACTCTAATCGGAACATTATTCTGTACATCAACAACAGCCAGCTCCAGGTCATCAAGTGATTTTATATATCCTAATCCTCTTACCAGGTATTCGGCTTTATTAATTTCTACAGTTTTAGCCCCAAAGTCTTTATTTGAATTCCCCACTGCCTTCATTACTTTAACAAGCGGGATATTATAGGCTTTTAATGCATCCGGGTTAACATCAATTTGATATTCTTTAACATATCCACCAATTGAAGCTACTTCGGAAACACCCTCAGATGAATTGAGTGAATATTTAACATAGAAATCCTGTACAGTTCTGATCTCTTGAAGATCCCAGCCACCTGTAGGATTTCCATTTTTATCGCGTCCTTCAATTGTATACCAGAATATTTGTCCAAGAGCAGTTGCATCAGGACCTAAAGAAGGCTGAACATTTTCGGGTAATAAGCCGGAAGGCAATGAATTTAACTTTTCAAGAATTCTCGATCTGGACCAATAAAATTCAATATCCTCATCGAAAATGATGTAGATACTTGAAAATCCAAAAATTGAAGAACTTCTGATTGATTTTACACCTGGAATCCCTAATAGATAAGTCGTTAACGGATATGAAATTTGATCTTCGATATCCTGTGGAGATCTTCCAGGCCAGTTTGTAAATACGATTTGCTGATTTTCACCAATATCAGGTATTGCATCTACCGGAACCGGGTCAGTTGGCAAAAAATCTATGTTCCAGTTAAATGGAGATGTTACAACTCCCCAGGCAATCAGGAATACAAATACAAGCGTAGTTACTAATTTATTTTCAAGGAAATATTTAATTATCCTATTTAGCATGACGTAATTTATTTATCAAACAATAAAATATTTTCTGCATTAAAGCAGATTTTAATTATTGATAAATAATCGCTAAATACGAAAAACCTCATAGTGCACATTCAAGTCTCGTATCACCAGAGGTATTGGAACTTCATAAAGATTTGTGGATAGATCTTGTTCTACGGAAATGGTAGAAAAAGAATAAACGAATGAAGTGAGAAAAATGAAATTAATATTGTCAATTGAAGTCTTTCCAGGTACAACTGGCTCATCTACTTCAAAGGAATTATAATGATTTTCACAACACTTTGGACCACTAAGATAAGTTTGGCCATCAGCGTACTCATGATCAGTAATTTCCATTCCACAATTTAGATCATCATTGCCTATAGACAATTCAGATAACATAGCCATTCCACCGCAATAGTGAGTGGCCATTGTTATTCCGCTATTCCCCAGGAACAATAATAATGCTAACGATATGGATAATAACTTTCTCAAATCTTCATTTTGAACGGAGCAAAGGTAATTATTGTTACTAAAAAACAAAAATTTAATTCCTTTTAAGATTAATGAGAAAGTTTACCTTTTATCTTTTTAAGCTTAAGGGATAGAAATATTTCAAAAATACCTATCACAACGAATGTAATAGCTGTCCATACTACTACTGTTGATCCGGCAACCACAGGATTCCAAAGTAATACAAAAGCAAATATTACTCCCAGAACGCTTAAACCAAGTAATAGACCCCAATTTTCTTCGCCATATTTTTTCATTTCCAGCGACCAGGCAATGCCTAACATAGATCTGAACAGAAGCCCAAACCCAACAACAAAAGCCAGGACAACAAGGCTTATTTCCGGTCTGGAAATCAATATAATTCCTACTATTAAATCCAAAATACCTCCAGCCAGTGACCAGCCCCAGCCATCTAGCTCCTCTCTGTTTGAAAAGGCATATATAATTTCAGAAATCCCGGTAAACAAGAATGTTATGCTAAACACAATAGCTAAAGCAACATAAGCAGTTACTTGGTGTGTGAAAGCATATACTCCTACGATTATAAGGAGTACGCCAGTGATTAGATGTAAATACCAGTTTTTGATATTTGACTTAACTTTTTTTATAATTTGTTCGGCCATAGTGGTAGTTGTTTATATTAATATAAGCCAAACAGTTTATAAAAGCAAGCACCTATCTTGCTGATTTACTGTTATTTACGAAGACATAACAGGAGCTTAATTTTTAAATAACTTTAAATTATTTATTAATTCAGACTTTAACCAAAATAGCTTATCAACTTAATTATCAACTACTTATAAATTGTAATTTATAACCAGGTTAATCTGAAACATGTCAACTTTGTTAATAATAAAGTTTGGGTTATCCGGATATGTACCACTTCCTGGTTTCCATGTTAATAACAATTCAGGCTCAAGCTTTGGCAATTTCTTATGTTTATAATAGAGATCCAGGTTGACATGTGTATAATCTGGCATCGCATATTTGTTTAATTCAGGATCTGTTACTGTGGGCCTAAAATGCCTTCCTACATTAACCGTAGTATTGAAGGTATTTTGCTTCCACTCAAAATTCCGTTGATAGGATACAACTATTGCATGATTATTTGCAAAGCCCTCTGTACGCTCCCTTTTCTGGAAACTAAACAGAAATTCCCTTCCCCACTCTCGAGGAAACAAATACCTTCCGGATGGAAAAATATAATCATATGCAACTGAGAAGTTGCTTTTATTTACTTTCTGATTAAACTTTATACCCAGTATATTTGCTTTTGATGATGTAAAGTATCTTAAAGAATCATTCGAATTACCACCATCTCCTACCCTTATTTGGTTAAGCCATTCAAAGCTAATAGTCGTTTTATTATCATTAAGATATATAGATGGCCTTATGTATAACGAATTAAACAGGTTGTCTGCAAAGTAATTCCAGAGTTCAACTTTAAAAGCTTTGCTTATTTTATAATCAGCATTTGTCACAATCAGATAATCTGAATGGGTATTGTTTTTATAACCTGAAGGAGAACCGTCCTCATTTCTTCCCGTTGGATAGGTGCCAATAGATGACCCTATTGAGAAAAATTTATTTGTAGAACGCGGAGATATTTCATTTATAAGACCTAATTGAAGAGTTGTATTTTTAATAGAGTTAGTCTTATACCAGATACCTTGAATAAATGTTGGAATCATTCTTCCGTCTTGTCCATTCAAAAACGGAGATTTAACCTTCATTCTTCCTATTTTGATATCATGGCCTTTATTATGATACCGGACATATAATTCACCTAACACAGGAATAAAGTCATCTTCAGGGTTCTCCAAATCATATAATCCAAGCTCATATCTGCTCAATCGGTTAGTTGTTGGGTCGGGTATACTTAGGTCTTGAATATTAGTATTAATCGAAACATACCCGGCAACTGCCGCTTCAAAATGGTTATTAAATTTGTATTTATATTTGATAAACCCACCTAGAGCAATAGAATGAAAATCCCTCAAACTATCTTTATTCAGGGTACTCATATAAAAGGTTCGGAATTGACCAGATAACTCTGAATGCTTTATAGAATCGCGATCCTGTGCAAATATTCCACTACCCAGTAAAAGAAAGAAAAGAACTATACTTACTCTCATTTCGTCTTTTTGATTTTATACTTAGCCTGATAATAATCTGCAATTGGCTTAAATGGTCCATATTTATGTTGTAAAGAGTCAAAATCATCATCCCATGGACCATAGGGAGTTGAAACCGGTTTTAGTTTAAGATCAGGAAAGTCATTAATTGTATTTTCCTTTATTGGTCTGTTAAATTTATTAATATATGCTGCTACATGTATAGCTTCTTCATCAGATAATTTTGGATTATCTAAAGTTGCCTGTCCAAAAGGCATATTACCTTTTATAAATGCTGCAGCTGTGAGCAATCTATTCATACCTGCTCCATGATTGTAGGTGTCATCACCCCATAATGGTGGATATTCATAGTATTTTGTACTTGAATTAGATTTTATTCCCTCACCATTTTCACCATGACATACCTGACATTCTGCTTTGTAAATAGTTTTTCCAATAAGTGTATCGGCTTTAAAATCAGGTAAAATGATATTGGCAAACCCTTTATGTAGGTTTATTGTAGAATCAGAAACCCCCTCACTTAGCCAATTCATGTATGAAATAATTGCTTCCATCTGAGGA
The DNA here is from genome assembly GCF_012926615.1 of Marinigracilibium pacificum. Classification (GTDB taxonomy): domain Bacteria; phylum Bacteroidota; class Bacteroidia; order Cytophagales; family Cyclobacteriaceae; genus Mangrovivirga; species Mangrovivirga pacifica. The sequence goes on from NZ_JABBNU010000004.1 coordinate 186,455, forward strand.
GAATCTTCGGGTAATCTTATGCCATTCATACTTCGCTCCATACACCCATTTACTCTTTCTTCCAAGGTAGAGACTTTATTTTCTCTGCCCCTGAATTGAGGATAGCGTTTTGAAATTCCTACCCACGAAGCAGCACCAGCCTTCGTCCCACCCTCTAAATGGCAGTTTGTACACGACAGGTTATTTCCCGAGTATCTGAGACTTTCGCTACTCACTTCAGACCCCATATATTTTGAAGATTGGCTAATTAATAAATATCCGTATTTAATTTCCTGGCCAATTTTCCCGGAAGGTAAATCAGACTCTATGGATTTTATCTCTGAATTAGATACAATAGCCTTTGATTTGAATAAATCAGGTTTAATATAGGCTACTTCCAGGATAGTAAATACTATTATAACTCCTGAAACCAGCAATAGTAATATTATCGACAGCTTACTTATTAGTTTTTCAATGTTCATTTAAAAAAATTGATTAGACCAAATTCAGGTAAAGCTTTTTTAACTAACTCCCCTTACCTGAAAACACCAGATTTTACAGAAACCAATATGTTTTTCAGGTATCAATTACAAAAGTAGCTTGCTGTTGATTGGTAAAAAGTAACTATAGTCACATTTGGCTAATAAAAAATGCCACTATATATAAGTGGCATTAAATTTATATCAATGTCGTACTATTCTTTATTTCTTCACAAGTCTGGCAAGTAGTGATAATACAAACAAGACAACGAAAATAAAGAAGATGATTTTGGCAATTGATGCTGCTCCTGCTGCAATTCCTCCGAATCCAAAAATTGCTGCAATTATCGCAACTACCAGAAATATTACTGTCCAACGTAACATAGTGAATTATTTTTTAGTTCTGCCCAATTTGTTACCAAAAGCCTGCCAACTTATTATTTGAGTGTTTTTGGGCATTTTCAATATTTACTTTGGTAGTTATGGGGATAATATTCTACATTAATCGTAGAAAATATCAATCACATTTTCACAACTTATTGATTAACAGAACCTAAGTCACATCTTTTATGAAATGAGAAATATTAGTGGAATTCCCACTAACATAAATAACATCATTAGGCTTAAGATATTCTTCAGGATCAGCCGTAATGAAAATATTATTTCTATTAATGCCAAGGATATTAATTTTATACTTTTCCCTGATATCAGTATCCTTGATAGGTTTATTAATATACCCTCCAGATTCTCTAATTATTGTAATGGCTTCAATATTAATATCAGGAATGTTCAAGGGTCTTATAACCTTTGAGGTATTATCTTTTGTCAATGCATTATAGTTGTCAGACCTAAATGAATGAGCTAGTTGTTTAAGTCGCTGAATCGGAATAAGATACCTATGTAGAGCTCGTGTAAATAACTCAATAGAAGTTTCAAACTCTTCTGGCACAACCTCATCAGCTCCAGTTAATAGCAAGGTATCAATATCCTTTACAAACCGGGTTCGTACAATAATATGTATTGAAGCAGAGTGTGATCGAATACTAGATATTATTCCTTTAATAGCAGCGGAGTCTGAAATTGCTATTATAGCAACTCTGGCCTTTTCTATTCCTGCTTTATGCAAGATAAAATCATTAGATGCATCTCCATAGATGATGTTTTCTCCTTTTTCTTTCTCTAATATTACCGTATCAGGGTTAAATTCTATGATTATATAAGGAACGTTGGCAATTTTTGACGCATGTGCCACATTTTTCCCATTTAGCCCATAGCCAATTATAATTATATGATCATGGAGTAATGTATCAGATGCAGTTTCTTTATAAATATTCTTTCTTTGCTTTTTCCTTTTTACCAAATATTGACTTATTCGTTCAGAATTAATCATAATAAAAGGTGTACATATCATTGAGATAATAGATACTGATAAAAAGTATTGATTAAGTTCTGCTGATAACAGATTATTATCTATACCAACTTGTGATAGGATAAATGAAAATTCACCAACCTGGAAAAGAGAAAGCCCGCCAATAATGGAAGACCTGAGCGGGTACTTTAATAAGATAGCAGCTATCGATGCAATTGTAGTTTTAATTACAAATACCAAAATTAAGACCGGGACAATTATTATAATATTTTTTAACAAGAAAGACAGATCAAGCAGCATACCTATTGATATAAAAAAGAACCCGGTAAACAATTCTCTAAATGGTAAAACCAAACTAACTGCGCGATGACTATAATCCGATTCGGAGATAACCAAACCGGCAATAAATGCTCCAAAGGCTAATGATAACCCAACTTCAGCAGTACCTACGGCAACTCCTAGGCATATTGTTAAAGTAGTGAATATGAACAGTTCATTACTTCTTGTTTTTGCCACAGAATGCAGCAATTTTGGAACCAGATAACGTGCTGCAAAAAGTGTAAAAATGATTATTATTACAGTTTTTAGAGCAAGAGTTGAAATGCTTCCTAAAATATTATCTGATTTTCCTGCCAGTATTGGAGTCAATAACATCATTGGAACAACGATGATATCTTGAAAAATTAAAACACCAAGTGAAAACCTGCCATGCGGGGTATCCATTTCATCTCTGTCTTGCAACATTTTGAAAACGATGGCCGAACTGGATAATGAAAACAAAAAGCCTATAAAAACGGCAAGACTCCAATCTTTAACAAGAATATATATTATGCCTGTTGTAAAAAGTATAGTCAGCCCAACCTGTAGTCCACCTCCCAGTAAAACTGTTTTCTTTATTAAAGCCAATTGCTTTAGTGAAAATTCAAGACCTATAACAAAAAGCAATAAAATGACGCCGATTTCAGCAAGCATTTCAACTTCTTCATTTGCAGCAACGAGAGTTAATCCATATGGACCGATAACTATACCTGAAATAAGAAAACCAATAATTGTCGGAACATTGATCTTATGAAATAAAGAAACCACAATAACGGATATTCCAAGTAGATATAGAATATCGATTAATATGGCAGGAGTATGCATTTGAAGTATATTTAGGATTTGATTAAATATATCCCAATAGTGTGATCTATACTAAAGAAGCACTTTATTTATTCAGTATTGGTTTAAGTTATTTTCCAACGCTTGAAAAAACAACCCGACATCATAACCGTCAACCAACGCATGATGAACATGAACTGATACGGGAATTACCTTCTCTCCCGATATATCAGTAAGCTTTCCCACAGATATTTTAGGACAGCTATCCTTAGTGCCAAATGTTCTGGCATGGCTAATAGAGGTGAACTTAACCCAAGGTATTGATGAAAAATGAATGACATCAATAGTATTTTTCGACACATCTAGTCCTGAACTATTTTTTACCCTTTCAAATTCTTTATTAACCATTTTATTAAACACTTTGAAATCATCATTATATGCAATATTTGAGAATCCAAAGGTTTTATCGTCTCTTAAAACAGTAGATGATATCCCGATACTTTCAAATTCCACTACCTTATCTTCATCAGTTATTCGTAAACGAAAAGCTTTAACTGAATTGACAGCTTTTAAGATAGAATGCATATAAAATAAGGAGAATGACTCTTCATTTGCCTTACACCATTTATATCCGCCTGTACATTTCACATCTGCTGTTAATCCATAGAAAGGCTCATCAAATGACTTAAAAAAATGATAATGTTCCCTTCTATTCCAGTTATCAATATCGAGAATTTTGAATTTTGCCAATTGTAAAAAGTTAATCTTTTGAAATTGAGTTTAATTTTCCAATTAGGAATGCAAGAATTATAGCAAGGTATAATTGACCCGCTACCCCTGTAAAAATTGCAATCGATCTACCAAAATTTGAAGTAGGGATTAATTCTCCATATCCTATGGTTGTTAGTGTAACGAATCCATAGTATAAAAAGATTCCGGTTCTTGAACCCACTCCTTGATCTAATACAGCTTGATTAGCAGAGAAGTTAAATGAATTATTATCATACGTATATGCAAAGGCAATGATTAACGATAGAGATAAACCTAGAAGTAAATACCCGTTTATAGCTTCAATAATTACACTTGACGAAACTTTTTTAGCCGCAGCAATAATGAAAATCAGCTTAAAAACGATGTAAAAGAAGAAGAGAAACTCAACAAATGCTATAACTTTAAAAAAAATAGAAGTTTCAATAAATGCAGCTAAAGTTCTGTTTGCAAATAATATTACTCCTATTATGAAAGTCCATGGTTTTTTGCCTGAGCCTTCTTCAATTGATTTAAAGGAAACAACATAGCTACACAATAGGATAATGACAGCATATAATAGTCCATAAATCTTTTGTTTATAATCTTCATGTACCATATTATTAATGAAGATTGTATAGAATAAAACTGCTGTCAATAAAAAGTTGACCCATAGATTAATTTTAGTTCTTTTAACCATAATTATTCGGCTTTTTCAATCTTCTCATTTACTTCTTCTTTTTCCTCATCATTTAATTCAAGTTCATTTTCTTTATCTTCTTTATAGGTTAAGGCCAGATCTACTAGTACAGGAAAATGATCAGATCCAATTTTAGGTAAAGTTTCCAGTTGAATTAATTGAAAGTGATGGCTACAAAATACATGATCCAGGGGCCATCTCAAAAGTGGATATTTCGCATTAAAAGTATTGTAAAACCCTCTACCCCTTCTTGGATCTAGTAATTGACTTGTCTTAAGAAATAGTTCTGTGGTATGACTCCAGGCAACATCATTCAGGTCTCCTGCAACAATAACTGGCAATTTTTCTTTGGCTGCTTTTTTTCCAACCTTTAAAATCTCGGCGTCACGCTCAGTTGCCCAGGAATTCTCTGAAGGCACTGGTGGTTCAGGATGTAAACAATATAGTTTTATCCTTTGATTTTGAATATTTACTATTGTTTCGATAGATGGAATATCATCTTTGATAAGGTATTTCACTTCAGTATTTTCCAAATCATATTTACTGATCAATAGCATCCCATAGGTATTATCCAGATCTTTGTAAATTCTTTGATGGTAATCCTCACTTAATGACTTATCGACTGCATTTTTCCAATCTTCATCTGTCTCTACGAGCAAGATTATATCAGGTTCATATTCTGATATTAATTTTGTGAGCTTATGATAATTACGATTATACTGATAAACATTAGAAATCATTAACCTGATTTTAACATGTGGGTTATTGCTGACCTTACTAATCTGAACCTTTGAAAATACAGTATAGGGATATATTTGATATGATAAGTAACCAAGGCTTAAAACCAGTCCTGCAATAAAAAAATAATCGAAGGCCTTAAGTTTATTGAATAGCCAAATAAATATACATAATACAACAAAATTAATTACCCACTTTTGAACCCTTGGAAATTCAAAAACCCTGAAAGTCCAGAAATCACTTTTAATTAAAGGAATAAATGTTATCAGAGTGATAACGATAGCTAGAATACGCAGTATAATAGTTTGATATAGAGGCACGAGTAGAATGACTTTGTATGTTATAATCAGTTAAATATAATTGATATTGAATTTATTTAAGATAACAATTTCAATCTAGTTAAATAATCAATCATAATACAAAATCTAATACAGGTTATTATATACTCGAAACTGTTATTTATTATTTAGATTATTAGCAGATTAAATATTAATAATTTAACTTAATAAGTGACATGTATTTTATTTAGTATTAGACTAAGCTGATCAATGGAATCGATATTCCATTATTGTTTGCTACTACGACACTATTGATAATTTCTATTAACATTCTTAACGCTATGAGACAATTTACAAAATTAAAAGTGGGTTTACTTTTGTGTCTGTTTTGTTCTATTTCTTTATTTGGACAGGACAAACCAAACATATTGGTAATATGGGGAGATGATATTGGCACCTGGAATATCAGCCATAATAACCGGGGCATGATGGGATATAAAACACCGAATATAGATCGAATAGCAAAAGAAGGTGTTGGCTTTACTGATTATTATGCCCAGCAAAGTTGTACTGCAGGACGCGCTGCATTTATTTCGGGCAGCGTACCCGTGCGTTCAGGAATGACAAAAGTAGGTTTACCCGGAGCAGCACAAGGTTGGCAAAAGACCGATGTCACGATGGCTACCGTGTTAAAAAGTCAGGGGTATGCTACAGGTCAGTTTGGTAAAAATCACCAGGGAGATCTTGATGAGCACTTGCCTACTATGCATGGATTTGATGAGTTCCTGGGCAATTTATATCACCTGAATGCTGAAGAAGAGCCGGAAAACCGTGATTACCCTAGAGACATGAAACTTAAAAACGGAAAGACCTTTCTTGAGACTTATGGTCCACGAGGGGTTATTCATAGCTGGGCTGATGGCAAGGGAGGTCAGCGAATCGAAGACACTGGTCCATTGACTAAAAAGAGAATGGAAACCATCGATGATGAAACTGTAGCTGCAGCCATTAGATTTATCAAAGAGCAGAACGAAGCCGGTAAACCTTTCTTTGTTTGGTGGAATGGCACAAGAATGCACTTCAGAACACATGTAAAAGAAGAACATAAAGGCATTTCAGGTCCTAGTGGTGATGAGTATCATGATGGCATGGTTGAGCACGATATGCATGTAGGTGAATTATTAAAAGTATTAGATGAACTGGGCATTGCAGATAATACAGTAGTAATGTACTCAACGGATAATGGTCCGCATTATAATACATGGCCTGATGCTGGAACGACACCTTTCCGTAGTGAAAAAAACTCTAACTGGGAAGGAGCATACAGGGTTCCGGCTTTTGTCAGGTGGCCGGGCAAATGGCAAGCAAATGTTACATTAAATGGTATCGTTGCTCATGAAGACTGGTTACCTACCTTTGCTGCAATTGCAGGAGCACCGGATATAAAAGATAAGCTATTAAAAGGAGTTGGACTAAATGGTAGAAACTACAAAAATCATATTGACGGATATAATCTGAATGATTATTTATCGGGGAAAACAGATCAATCACCCCGTCATGAGTTCTGGTATGTTAATGATGATGGTCAGATCGTTGCTGCCCGTTATGATGACTGGAAAGTTGTATTTCTTGAAAATCGTGGTGAAGCATTTGGAGTCTGGATGGAGCCTTTTACCGAATTAAGAGTACCTGCAATATTTAACTTACGAAGAGATCCTTTTGAAAAGGCACAACACAATGCTAATGTATATTATGACTGGTTGTTAGAAAGAGCCTATGTATTAGTGCCAATTCAACAATTAGCAGGTGAATTTTTACAAACTATGAAGGATTATCCTCCAAGTCAATCACCGGGTTCATTTAATTTGAGTTCAATTGAGGAAAAAATAAAAGAAGGATTGGGGCATTAAAAAAATGGTGGGTATAAAGCCCATCGCCTAAACATTTATGATTCGATCTTTAAAAATTGTTTGTGTATTAATTTTATTTTCATCTTTCTATTCGTTTGGACAGGGAAGACAGGCATATGACAATGAAGTCTATAATGACTATTTTGATAGCCTTAAAAACATGGAATATAATAAGTTCCTCCCGATTTTAGGCGATAAGGTATATAAAAGAGGTTATGATATCCAGTATGGTTATGGAATAAGTGCTGTATATTTCACTCAGACTCAAGAGATTGATATTCAGAGAACTTTATTGGGTTTTAATAATAGTGAACTAGTGGATATGAGTGATTTTATAGTATTTGCCCCTACTGTAGCTACTACCAATGCCTATACTGTCAGACCGGATATCTGGATATTACCTTTTCTGAATGTTTATGCAATTATCGGAGGGGGTACAACCCAGACTGATGTTACTTTAATTGAACCCATTGGAATCCAGACATCTCAGCGTTTTGGAGCTTCATCATTTGGCCTTGGTGTTACACTTGTTGGGGCTGTTGGGCCAGTCTGGATGGCCTGGGATAATAATTATAACTGGGCAGATGTTGAAGTAGTGGTTGAGCCTGTACCGGCATATAACGGTAGCCTAAGGATAGGTCATACTTTCTTCAATGCTAATAATCCCCAGAAAAGCCTTGCAGTATGGGCCGGAGCCTTTTACCAGATAATCCAGAGTGATACAGAAGGAAGTATTCCACTACAAAATGTCTTTCCAGATATCGGTAGCGGACAGACAATTGATAATCTAAGAGAATGGGCTTCTACCCTGCCTCCGCCCCAACGATTAATTGCAAATCAAATTATCAATAAACTTGAGGATATCAGTAATGGAATAGATCCCGATAATGCAATAATAAATTACAAGCTTGATAAGAAGGTAGCAAAACCTATGAACTTAATATTTGGTGCTCAATATCAATTTAATAAACATTGGATTTTAAGGACCGAACTTGGGGTATTTGGAAAACGAAGTCAGTTCATGCTTAATTTAAACTATCGCTTTACAGGATTATAGCAATATTTACCCGTAACAGTTTAGTTTAAGTTTTATTTTAAATCTGAACATTATAAATTAAATTAATAGTATTGAAGACTTATAAAACAATTGTTATCAATATCAGTTAATAAAATCTTACTATCTATCACACAAAATCAATAAAGCAATGAGAAGCAGAATACTATTATTTATTCTTTTTCTGAGTTGTTCGGTTCTTTTGAACGCTCAGGACAAACCCAATATACTGGTTATTTGGGGAGACGATATCGGGTGGTCAAACTTAAGTGCCTATGAGCATGGAGTTATGGCCTACAGAACTCCTAATATTGACCGAATAGGAAAAGAAGGCGTTATTTTCACAGATCACTATGCACAACCTTCATGTACAGCAGGTAGAGCAGCATTTATTACAGGGCAATATCCTATCAGATCAGGTATGACAACAGTTGGACAGCCTGGTGATGCGCTGGGACTTCAGAAAGAATCTCCATGTCTGGCAGAAGTGTTGAAAGCAGAAGGATACAGTACCGGTCATTTTGGCAAAAACCACCTTGGCGACAGAAATGAGCACTTACCAACTGCACATGGCTTTGATGAATTTTTTGGTAACCTGTATCACCTGAATACACAAGAAGAAGCAGAGCAAAGAGATTATCAGAATTTTGGTAAGGCATATTCAGGCAATTTAGAAGACTATGAAAAGAAATTCGGTACCCGTGGCGTATTACATTCATTTGCGACTGGTAAAGAAGATAATACTGATGACCCTAGATTTGGTAAAGTTGGTAAACAACGTATTACTGATACAGGCCCGCTTACTCAAGAGCGTATGAAAAATTTTGACAGGGCTGAAGTCATTCCTAAAGCACTTGATTTTATTAAAAGATCTAAAGACGAGGATGAACCGTTCTTTGTATGGTTGAATACCAGTAGAATGCACCTTTATACTCGTATTGAGGATGAATGGTTACAAAAAGTCGAGAAATATACCAGTGAAGCTGATTACTATGGCGCAGGTATGTTACAGCACGATTCTGATATCGGATATGTACTGCAACAATTAGAGGAAATGGGCTTATTGGATAATACGATCATCCTTTATTCTACAGACAACGGACCAGAGCATGCTTCATGGCCACATGGTGGTACTACGCCATTCAGAGGAGAAAAAATGACAACCTATGAAGGTGGTATTCGCGTACCATGTATGGTAAGATGGCCGGGTAAAATCCCTGAAGGAAGATCATTAAATGGTATTCAGGGACACCAGGATTTATTCACAACCCTTGCAGCTGCAGCAGGTGTTGATAACGTTGCCGAACAAGTAATGAAGAGTAAAAATCAATATATCGATGGAGTAAATAACCTTGATTACTGGATGGGAAAAACCGATCAATCAGCTCGTAATCATATATTCCATTACTATGAAAGTAAACTAACTGCGGTACGAATGGGGCCATGGAAATTTCACTTCTCTACCAAGGAAGACTACTATGCGAATGTAATTCCTCGAACAGTTCCATTAGTATTTAATATCCGGATGGACCCTTATGAAAGTTATTCCAGTACCGATGCATATGGACACTTGATGCAAAAGGTTTCCTGGCTCTTACAGCCAATGGGTGAATTGATGGGGCAACATTTAAAAACTCTGGCAGATTATCCACCAGTACAGGGAGGTAAATCATTTGATATGTCTAATGTCGTTCAGGAGTTTATAAATAAATCTAAGCAGTAAGAAAATATATTTCACTGAAACTTAAAAACCTGGTTGCGTTCGCTTTGAACTCAACCAGGTTTTTATTTTATGAAAGCCCACAATAATATTCAAAAGAAAATAACATACCCGGTATAGTTAAATACCAGAAACGATTATTTTAATATCATTATAAATGAATTAACTTATATAAGAATACACTGATTGCTTTCTGGTTATCAATCCCGATAAAAATCATTAATCAGAACTGCTATTTACAAAACAACACGATCAATGAAAACTATAAGTTATTATCTTATTGTAATATCACTCGTATTTCTTGGTTCCTGTTCAGGAAACCAGGAAAGTGAAGATACAACTGAATCAACTGAAAACGACATCGTTGAAGTTGAGGTTAAAACCAATCCTTTAAGAGATGTTTACTGGGGCGATCAGCACGTGCATACTGCCTGGTCTGCCGATGCCGGTGCAGCAGGTACCCGTATTGGCCCTGAAGAAGTACTTCGCTTTGCCAGAGGTGAAGAGGTGATAAGTGCATCACAGCAAAAAGCAAAACTTGCCCGACCTTTAGACTGGGTGGCTATTACAGATCACTCAGATGGAGCAGGTGTAATCAATGCCGTCATTGAGGGAGATCCGGAAGTTATGGGCGACCCAATAGTTGCTCAATATCATGAAGATATGGAAGCTGGTGGTGAGAAAGCCGCAGCAGTTATGATGGATTTAATAAATCGGCAATCAAACGGAAACCTACCTGATGTATTTATGGACCCTGAATTTGCAGCATCAGTTTGGTTACGAAATATTGAAATTGTCGAAGAATATAATGACCCCGGAACATTTACTGCTTTCATTGCCTACGAGTGGACATCCAATTATGGTGGGGGGAATAACCTTCACCGTAACGTGATCTACCGGGATAATGGTGATATAGCGTCCAAGATGTCACCAATGACGACTTTCGACTCTGAAAATCCGGAAGACCTGTGGAAATGGATGGCGAATTTTGAAGAAAAAACGGGTGGCCATTTACTGGCTATTCCACATAATGGAAATTTATCCAATGGTCTTATGTTTCGCACGGTAGCTTTTGACGGAAGCGAATTAACTAAAGAACTTGCCACACTAAGAAATAAATATGAGCGCCTCTACGAAACTACTCAAGGTAAAGGAACAAGTGAGGTCCATCCTTCTCTTGCCGCCAATGATGAATTTGCCAGTTTCGAGATATGGGACAAAGGAAACCTGGTAATGGTTCCTAAAGAACAAGAAATGCTTCAATATGAATATACACGTAGTGCGTTGAAAAATGGACTGATGCTGGAAGACAAGCTGGGTGTAAATCCTTTTAAGTATGGACTAGCATCAGGAACAGATACACATACCGGTTTATCTACAGCCGATGAGAATAATTTCTGGGGAAAATACGCTTCTTCAGAACCAAGCCCCGAAAGATGGGACGAAAAAGCGCTTGATTTTCCTTCTGGTTATGTTCTCGGTTGGGAACTTGGTGCTTCAGGTTATACTGGAGTATGGGCAGAATCTAATACACGTGAAGCACTTTGGGATGCGATGCATCGAAGAGAAACATATGCTTCAACAGGTCCTCGGATGACAGTTCGTTTCTTTGGTGGCTTTGATTATACAGAAGATGATCTGGATATTTCCAATATGGTTCAAAACGGATATGACAAAGGGGTGCCGATGGGAGGAGATCTTTCTAATGCACCTGAAGGCAAAGCTCCGGTATTTATGGTCTATGCAAATAAAGATCCTGAAGGTGGAAACCTTGATCGTATACAGATCATTAAAGGATGGTTGAATTCAAACGGAAAAACTGAAGAAAAAATCTTTAATGTTGCCTGGGGTGATGCAGATTCAAGAAACCTGGATAGCAATGGTAATCTTCCTGAAGTTGGTAATACAGTCAATGTTGAAAAAGCGACTTGGGAAAACAGTATCGGAGATTCTGAATTAAAAGCCATCTGGACTGATCCGGATTTTGACCCAAACCAAAGAGCTTTTTACTATGTCAGGGTAATCCAGATCCCAACTCCACGATGGACTGCTTATGATGCACTGAATTATGATCTGGAGATGACTGATGATGTGCCGATGAGTTTACAAGAAAGAGCTTATACATCTCCAATATGGTATACCCCATCAAAATAACACAGATTTAATTTTTAAAACACGGTCAGTATACTCCTGACCGTGTTTTTTTTGTTATCGATAGTTGATTCAATATAAATGAATTAACTTATATAAGAATACAGCCAATAGCTTTCTGATTATCAATCCACTATAAAAATCATTAACCAGAAATGCTATTTTCAAAACCACACGATCTATGAAACCTATAAGTTATTACCTTATTGTGATGTCGTTCATAATTATGACCTCATGTTCCGGGAATAAGGAAAGCGAAGAAACAGCCCAGACAACTGAAGAAGCAACAGTTGCAAACGAAATTAAATCAAATCCATTAAAGGATGCATACTTTGGTAATGTCCACATTCACACCAGCTATTCATTTGATGGATACACCAACAAATGTCCGACTAACCCTGAAGACGCTTATCGATGGGCAAAAGGAGAAGCTATCCCTGGTGGTGGCGGAGGTGGTGATCTGCAAATAAATGAGCCGTTGGATTTTTATGCCGTTTCCGATCATGCCGAATGGATGGGGATGTTTAAACAAATGGAAAATCCTGAAAGTCCATTGAGTAAACTGGATTTTGCAAAAAGAGTGACTTCAGAGGATCCCGCAGTTTCTTTCCAGGCATTTGCTGATTTTCTATATGATTTCAGTACAGGTGGCGAACTTTCTAAAGAACCCTTGTTTTCAGATCCGGAAATAATGAAATCTGTCTGGGCTGAAATCGTAAAAACAGCTGACGAGCATTATGAACCGGGAAAATTTACTACCTTCCCTGCTTTTGAATGGTCATCCAATCCTAATACTAGAAACCTTCATCGGGTTGTCGTATTTGAGAATTCAGAAAATATTCCTGATCTGGCTTTTTCAACGAATGATTCAGATAAACCGGAAGATCTATGGAAATGGATGGAAGGTTGTCGCGCTAATGGTGCTACTTTGTTAGCCATACCTCATAATGCAAATGCCAGTGATGGATTAATGTTTTCATTAAGAGATTCTGAAGGTAATCCACTTTCAATGGCCTATTCAGAAATGCGGATGAAAAATGAACCCTTGTATGAGATCTCTCAAATTAAAGGAACCTCCGAGGTTCATCCTGACCTCTCTCCAAATGATGAGTTTGCCGGATTTGAATTATGGGATTACACCCTTGCTGCTACTGCAGAACGACCAACAAATAGAAAAGGTAGCTATTTCAGACAAGCATTACTAGATGGAATAGAAATTGAAAAAAATGGAAATGGTAACCCATTTAAATATGGAGTAATTGGTGATTCTGATGGGCATAATTCAGCTGCCTCTGTGGAAGAAGATAATTACACTGGGAAATTTGCTACGGAAAACAGTCCAGCGCACCGTATTAATGGTCCGGAAGGTTTCTCGGAAAAAAACAAACAGCAGTTGCGTGAATTCAGCTCAGGAGGGTTAGCCGGAGTATGGGCGGAATCAAATACCCGTGAAGCTATTTTTGAAGCAATGATGAGAAAAGAGACTTTTGGAACTTCCGGAACGAGAATGAAAGTACGATTATTTGGCGGATATGACTTTCCTGATAATTTATTTGAAAATACCAATTGGGTAAAGTCTGCGTATGAAGGAGGTATTCCTATGGGAAGTACTTTACCGGCTTCTCAAGGAAAAGCCCCTACTCTTGTTATTCATGCCATTAAAGATGCAAACGGAGCGAATCTTGATCGTATCCAGGTAATTAAAGGCTGGGTAGATAAAAATGGTAAGCAAATGGAAAAAATATATAATGTTGTGGTATCAGATGATAGGACAATTGATTCAAACGGCAGTGTAGATCCCGTTGGAAATACGGTAAATGTAGCTGAGGCCTCATATTCCAATAGTATTGGTGATCCTGAATTAAAAACTGTTTGGACGGACCCGGATTTTGACCCTTCACTATCAGCTTTTTACTACGTTAGAGTATTAGAGATACCAACACCCAGGTGGAGTACTTATGATGCAAAGACTCTTGGAATCGAGCCCCGTGATGACTTACCTGTTACCATTCAGGAAAGAGGCTGGTCGAGCCCGATCTGGTATACCCCATCAAAATAACACATGGAATAATTCTTAAAGCACGGTCAGCATACTCCTGACCGTGTTTTTTTTTGTGATCAATAGTTGAATTAATATATATGAACTAAATTAAATACAAGTAATAATGCCAGTAGCCTTCTGATTATCAAACCCACTACAAAGCACAATGATCAGAAATGCTATTCACTAAAACACACGATCTATGAAAGATATAAGTTATTATCTTATTGTGATGACATTCGTGTTTCTTGGTTCCTGCTCTGGTAACAAGGAAAGCGAAGAAACGAACGAAACGACAGAAGAGGAAGTAGTTGAAAACGAAATCAAATCAAATCCTTTAAAGGAGGCATATTTTGGAAACCTTCATGTGCATACAAGCTGGTCTTTCGATGCCTATATAAATGGCTCGATCACCGGTCCGGATGATGCATATCGATGGGCACAAGGAGAATCCATACCAGGTGGTGGTGATGGCACTCCCCTTCAAATCAAAAAGCCTTTGGATTGGTATGCTGTATCTGATCATGCCGAATATCTAGGGGCTTTACCAAAAATGGCTGATCCAAATAGTCCGATGAGCAAACACCCTCTTGCAAAAGATATAACCGGTGATGACCCGGTGGCTGCCTTTGCTGCATATACCGAAATTTCTAATGGAATATATCAGGAAAGAAAAAAGGATCCGATATTAGGTGATTCTACTTTTGCAGCCAGTACCTGGACTGAGATAATAGATATTGCCGATAAACATTATAACCCGGGTACTTTTACCACTTTTGCTGCTTTTGAGTGGACTGCAGCACCTGACTGGAGAAATATCCATAGAATCGTTCTTTTTAAGGATACCGAAAATGTTCCTTCTGTCCCATTTTCTGCAGTTGACTCTGATGTACCAGAGAATCTATGGAAATGGATGGATGCCCAACGAGCGAATGGCAGCCATCTTCTGGCAGTACCGCATAATGGAAATGCCAGTGATGGAATTATGTTTCCAATTGGAACAACCTATGGTGGAAGTGAGATTAATCAGGAGTATTCAACAACAAGAATGCGCAATGAACCAGTTTATGAACTGATTCAGATAAAAGGTGCTTCTGAAACCATGCCTCTACTTTCACCTAGTGATGAATTTGCTGATTTTGAAATATGGGACTATACCCTTGCAGCTACTGCCACACCACCAAAAAATAAGAAAGGTGGTTACATGAGGGAAGCGCTTATTCGCTCAATGAAATATGAACAGGAAGGTAAAGGAAATCCATTTAAATATGGTTTCATTGGAGATTCTGACACCCACAACTCCTATTCTCCTATTGAAGAAGATAATTACCATGGCAAATTTGGGTTTGAAAATAATCCTGAACACCGGTTAGACGGACCTCCGGGCGTTGATGAAAAGGGAGCAAATCAAGTGAGAAAGTTTGGAAGTGCAGGGCTTGCAGGCGTATGGGCAGAATCAAATACCAGGGAAGCCATATTTGATGCGATCATGCGAAAAGAAACCTTTGCTACATCCGGACCACGATTGAAAGTTCGATTCTTTGGCGGGTTCAATTATCCTGAAAATATATTGGAGAATTCTGACTGGGTGAAAGAAGGATATGCAAATGGTGTACCGATGGGTGGAGATCTAACTGCTTCAGATGGAAAAGCACCTTCATTTATAATTCATGCGATAAAAGAAGCTGATGGTGCAAATCTTGATCGTATTCAAATTATTAAGGGCTGGGTAGACGCAAATGGAAATACTTACGAAAAGGTGTTTGATGTAGCCTTTTCAGATGATCGAAAATTAGATGCTAATGGAAACGTACCGGCTGTTGGAAATACAGTCAACGTAGCAGAAGCTAGTTACACCAATGATATTGGAGATACCGAGTTAAAAACAGTTTGGACCGATCCTGAATTCGATCCTTCACAATATGCTGTTTATTATACCAGAGTGCTTCAAATTCCTACTCCTAGATGGAGCACCTATGACGCAAAAACTTTAGGTAGAGAACCAAGAAAAGATCTTCCGGTAAGTATACAGGAAAGAGCCTGGTCAAGTCCGATCTGGTATACTCCAGCAAAATAATACACGATTTATTTCTTTAAAAATGGTCAGCATACTCCTGACCGTTTTTTTTGCGGTTAATGGTTTGATTATTATAAATGAATTAACTTATAAGAAGTATGTTAATAGCCATGTAATTTTCAATTACACCACACTTGAAGATTGATTTATTGGCGAACTATAAAAACACACGATCTATGAAAACCATATACAACCAATTGGTGATTCTGTTGGGAATTATCGTAATGATATCCTGTTCAGGAAGCCAGGAAAGTGACGATACCACTGAATCGACAGAAAACGACATAGTAGAAGTTGAGATTAAATCAAACCCAATGAAAGATGTTTACTGGGGCGATACGCACAATCATACCGGAAATTCCTTTGATGTATACTTATTTGGCACGCCAAACTCTACTCCCGAAACTGCTTACCGTTTCGCTAAGGGAGAAGAAGTTGAAAGCCCGACTACAGGAAGACCAATGAAATTGACTGAACCACTTGACTTCCTTGTTATTGCTGATCATGCAGAATTATTGGGATCAATGCCATTAATGTATGAAAATACCCCGGGAATTTCTGATTCAAAATCAGGTCAGGCATTTTTGAAAATAGCCCCGGATAAAACTGATGAAAAAGGACTTCAGAAAATTTATGATATTTTAAACTTTGCAGCTTTTGACCAGCCTAATGAGGCCAATCTGGGCAGTAAAGATTTGATTAATGATCTTGGGGGAGAAAACCGTAAAGAAGCCTGGGCGCGATATGTTGAAACAGCAGATGCACACAATAACCCGGGAACATTCACAACACTTATAGGTTGGGAATGGTCATCCAATAATAGCGGAGCCAATTTACATCGGGTAGTTTTTATGCCACAGGGAAAAGATGTTGCAAATCAGTTTTTACCATATAGTGCATTAAGTAGTGATAATCCTGAAGATCTCTGGGCATGGCTGGAGGAGACAAGTGGTCGTACCGGTGCCGAGTTTGTCGCCATTCCTCATAATCCGAATATCAGTCTGGGGCTGATGTTTCCTGAGACCAGGCTAAATGGAGAACCTATTGACAGAGAATATGCTGAAAGCCGTATGAAGTGGGAGCGAAATGTTGAAATCACCCAAATCAAAGGCGATTCAGAAACCCACCCTGCCCTGTCACCAAATGATGAATTTGCTGATTTTGAAACATATGATTTTGCACTGACGCCTGACGGAACCAGATCTAAACCAACAGAAGCTGATTATGTCCGATCCGGATTAAAACGCGGGCTGGCAATGGAACAAAAGCTAGGCGTAAATCCCTATAAAATTGGATTAATAGGAAGTTCGGATTCTCATACCGGAATGTCTGCAATAGAAGAAACGAATTTTGCCGGCAAAGGTCAACACGATGCCACTCCTGAGAAAAGGCCTCATCCAACAGGTATTGGATCTTCAAAGGGCTGGGACATGGGAGCTGCAGGCTGGGTTGCTGTCTGGGCTGAAAATAATACCCGCCAAAGTATTGTTGATGCCTTCCAGCGAAAAGAAGTCTATGCAACAACGGGACCTAGAATTACATTACGCTTTTTTGGAGGCTTTGAATTTACGGACGATGATCTTTACGGAAACATGTTACAAACTGGTTATGACAAAGGCGTTCCAATGGGTGGTGATTTGAATCAAAATGGAGAAAAAGCACCAACATTCATGATCTCTGCCATCAAAGATCCAAATGCAGCTAATCTCGATCGAATCCAGGTGGTTAAAGGATGGCTTGAAGCAGATGGCAGCACCAGTGAAATGGTTTATAATGTTGCCCTATCAGATGACAGAACTGATGGAAGTATTGCTGTTGGTAATACTGTAGATATGAATACAGGAAAATATACAAATACCATAGGTGATGCCGATTTAAAAGTAGTCTGGAAAGATCCGGATTTTAATCCAGCACAGCATGCTTTTTATTATGTCAGGGTATTAGAAATTCCAACTCCGAGATACTCCTTACTTGATGCGATTGAATTGGGAATAGATGTAAAGGAAACCAACCATCCTGCCACAATTCAGGAAAGAGTCTATAGTTCCCCGATCTGGTATACTCCAGCAAAATAAAACACGATTTATTTCTTTAAGAACGGTCAGCTTACTCCTGACCGTGCTTTTTTTATAATCAATTGTTGAATTAAAAAATATGAATTAACTTTTGTTTTAGTAAAACCAATTGCCATCTAGTCTTCCTTACCACCACATTCTATTGAAATTGAATTACTAGTAATTTAAAAACACGATCTATGAAAAAATTAAAAAGCATCTTTTTCATCCTGGCATTTGTGTTTCTAGCTCCGGCGCTTATTTGTCAGAATAAGGACAAACCAAATATTTTGGTAATTTGGGGCGATGATGTGGGTATGTGGAATATTTCAGCTTACCATAGAGGAATGATGGGTGGAACAACCCCGAATATCGATCGAATTGGAAAAGAGGGAATGATCTTTATGGATCATTATGCCCAGGCATCATGTACAGCAGGCAGAGCGGCTTTCATACTAGGCCAGTATCCGATGAGAACCGGTTTAAGTACCGTTGGGTTACCCGGAGCTAAAGAAGGGATCCAGGATAGTGATCCTACACTTGCTCAGATGTTAAAAGCAGTTGGGTATCGAACTGGTCAATTTGGCAAAAACCACCTTGGAGACAGAGATGAACACTTACCTACTGCTCACGGGTTTGATGAATTTTATGGAATTCTTTACCATCTTAATGCCGGTGAATATCCTGAGCAATATGACTACCCAAAAGATCCTGAGGTTCTAAAACAATTAAAACTTAATCAAAGAGGAATAATTCATTCAAAAGCTACTGGAAATGGTAAGCAGGAAATTAAAGATTTAGGTCCTTGGGGAACAGAAGTTCAGCGTAATCTGGATCAGCAGGTCCTAGAAGAATCAAAACGATTTATCCGTGATGCTGTTAAAGATGACGAGCCATTTTTTGTCTGGCATAACACGACAAGAATGCATTACAGAACCAACTTGAATGATGAATACCAGGGTAAGAGTGGGTATGGTTTGTATGCAGATGGTATGATGGAATTGGATGATGATGTGGGAGAATTACTTAATCTTCTTGAAGAGCTCGGGGTTGATGAAAATACGATTGTAATGTTCTCAACAGATAATGGAGCCGCATCAAACAGTTGGCCTGATGGAGGAAACCATCCTTTCCATGGTCAAAAAGGTGTTGGTGGCTGGGAAGGCGGTTTTCGAGTTCCCGTTTTAGTGAAATGGGATGGCCATATCCCTGCAGGAACTACTACAGGTGAATTTATGACAATGGAAGATTGGGTACCTACACTTATGTCATGGGTTGGTCAAACTGATGTCAAAGAGAAACTACTTAATGGACATTCAATTGGCGGCAAATCATTTAAAGTCCATCTGGATGGCTATGACCAAAGTGATATTTTATTAAATAATGGAAAGAGTAAACGTAAAGAGTTTTATTATTTTACAGAAACTACTTTACATGGTATGCGATATGGAGATTGGAAAGTGCTTTTCAGAGATCAAAAACACTGGTTCCGTTCTCCTCAGCCATTATTATCAACACCAATCGTAACTAATTTAAAACTAGATCCTTTTGAACGATTTCACGATGCTCGAGGATATGATGAGTGGGCTGAAAACAGAAGTTGGGTACTTGGCCAGATAGGTAGCCATTTAGGATCCTTTTTGGAAACTTTTAAGGAATACCCTCCCAGCCAAGAAAGTTTTTCTATTCAGTTAGGTGACTTTAATTCAATGCTCAATATGGTGACTTCGGATTAAATTAATAAGTCAGATAGATTCATGGTACTAAAATATAACATGAATCTATCTGATTTTTCTTAATGATATTTTTAAGTAAATTTTACTATTAAATATTTCAACATTTCGGTTGATTTTTAGTGTTGGTTAGAAATTGAAATAACTTCATAATTTTAAAGCGAACTACCCTAAACCCTTCTGATCTTTGATTTCTTTTAGTTCAATTATTTCCTGAGAACGAAATCATATATCCAAAACCGTAACTTGTCATTTAAATCATTAGGCATATTTGTATAAATGATTTAACTTATATATAGTATGTCTATAACCCTATCATGATTGATAAAGTGATAATTTTGATATGCTATTTATTAATTCATTTAAAGCCCAAAGTATGAAACTATGGTACAACCGTTACAAAATATGAGATTATTGTATTCCTTAATTTTCTTTATTTTTTTAAGCTTCAGTGCTAATGCACAAGAGGAAGACAAAAAGGAAGAGCAAATTGATACAAAATCAGGATCAGAAGCTGAAGAACTGGCAAAAAAACTGGCTAATCCAATAGCTTCATTAATATCTATACCTTTACAAAACAACACAGACTTTGGTATTGGTGAACTTGAGGGAACCAGAAATACCTTAAATATTCAACCTGTGGTTCCAATCAGATTAGGTGATAACTTAAACCTGATAACACGGTATATTTTCCCAGTTGTTACACAGTATAACATTACTGGTGTCGGTGAGAAACAAAGTGGCCTAAGTGATGCTGTTGTATCAGCTTTCTTTTCTCCGAGTAATTCTAAAAACTTAACCTGGGGTATTGGCCCTGTATTTTTGCTACCAATTGGCACTGATGACCTTCTTACAACTGATAAATTTGGCGTTGGCCCAACAGCTGTAGCATTAACTCAAACTAACGGGTGGACAATTGGAGGTTTGATAAATCAGATTTGGTCTGTTTCAGGTAATGAAGACCGTGCAGACGTCAGTCAAATGTTTGTTCAGCCTTTTGTGGTATATAACTGGAAATCCGGGGCTGGTCTTGGGGCTAATTTAGAATGGACACAAAATTGGGAGACTTCCGAATCTACTATCTGGTTAAATCCAACATTCAGTGCCGTGAGTTCTATGGGAAACCAGAAATTTCAGTTAGTTATAGGTCCCAGATTTAATCTCGATGCCCCCGATGGAGCAAAGGCTGACCTAGGAGGCAGGGCAGTACTAATTTTCTTATTTCCTAAATAGGTTGAACAAAAAAATGTCAGTATTTTATTAGTATCTACCAAACCAGTTTTTGATAATGAAAAGATTTTTAAAAGAACCATTTCTTCATTTTGTATTAATTGGGTTCGCCATATTTATTGTTTATGCTTTGACTGTGGATGATAATGACTCTGAAAATGCAATTATTATCGATAATAGTGACATCAGTCATATGGTTTCAATCTGGGAGTTGCAATGGCAAAGAAAACCTACTACCGAAGAACTATCCGGACTTATAAGTAAAACACTCAAACAGGAAATCATGTATCGGGAAGCATTAAAAATGAATCTTGATCATAATGATGAAGTGATTAAGCGCAGGCTTGCTCAAAAAATGGATTTTATAACCAGCGATGTATCTGCAATGGTAAATAATCCAACTGACAAAGACTTGAAAAATTATTACAATAAGTATTCTGAAAGGTATATGCGGCCCGCTCAATATAGCTTTTACCAGATTTGTTTCACTTTTGATAACCACTCAGATCCGGTCAATCAAGCCAAATCAGTTTTAGAAGAGCATGGTAATGTTTCAATTGAGGAATTCACAAAATTAGGTGACCCACTACCCTTTCCTTTTTATTATGAAAGTATCTATGCCAATAAGCTTAATTCAGAACTTGGTGGAAACATTGCTGAAACAATGGAAGGATTACCATTAAATCAATGGACCGGTCCTGTTGAATCAGGTTTTGGAACCCATCTTGTCTATATCACCGAGAAAATTGAACCTCAACTACCCTCTTTCACTCAAATGAAAGATGTGATAAAGAGAGATTATGACTATGATATGGAACAGGAAAGTCGTGAAAAGATTTATGAAAATTTAAAAAGTAGCTATAACATTAAGCTTGAGGCAGATATCAATAAAGAGTTAAGAGAAAAGATTTTAAAAGAATTCGGTAGCTAACATAAATTGAATTAAAGATGATTAAGCGATATTATTTATTAATCTTATTCTTGTTTCTGCCTGAATTTCTTTTTTCACATGAAATGAGGCCTGCCTATCTCCATATCAAGCAGGTAAATGAAACGACCTACCATGTATTCTGGAAGATCCCTCGCCGAGGCGATATGGTGATTCGGTTGAGTCCCGTTTTTCCGGAATCATCATCATTAAATGAGTTTGCATTGCCTAAGCTGATGGATGGCGCAATGCTTTATTCTTATTCTTTGGTTACAGAAACTCCCTTAGAGGGTCAAAAAGTTACTATCGATGGATTACAAAAGACCATGATCGATGTGCTTGTAAATGTAGACTATCTTAATGGAGAAAAGGTGTCATTTATGCTGAAACCTGATGATACGGAAAAAATCATACCCGGAAAGATGAGTACTTTTGCCGTTATCAAAAATTACACAGTGCTGGGTGTAGAACATATCTGGTTTGGTATTGATCATTTACTCTTTGTCCTCGCCCTGATTATTATTACCAAAGGATTTAAAAAGATTGTAAAAACGATCACAGCCTTTACCATTGCTCATAGTATTACCCTGAGTATGGCTGTTTTAGGATTTGCAAATTTACCAGGTCCACCTGTCGAAGCGGTCATTGCTTTAAGTATTGTGTTTCTTGCAATTGAAATAATTAAAAATGCCAATGGTAAAGAAACAATTACAAGTAAGAAACCCTGGTTAGTAGCATTTACATTTGGATTATTGCATGGCTTTGGATTTGCCGGAGCATTAGCAGAAGTTGGCCTTCCACAAACTGATATACCCTTGGCGCTAGCCTTTTTTAATATTGGTGTAGAGCTCGGACAAATTGCCTTTGTAATTTTGGTTCTATTAATTATTAAAGCATTATCATACAAAGAAAACTGGCCTTTGATATTAAAGAAAGCTCCTGCTTATGCCATTGGATCTTTAGCTGCATTCTGGACTATCCAGAGAATTGCCGGGTTCTGGTTTTAATTATAATTAATAAAGTGATGGTCAAAAAAAAATATTCCTACTTATTGATTATCAGCTTATTATATTTAATTCCGTTTAAATCAGATTGTCAGGAAAAGCTTAATAATGATAAAAAATTCAGGGTAGTTGCTCTACCAACCATAGACTACAACAGGTCATTAGGATTCAAGATAGGTGCTACAAGTATGGGTTTCTTTGACCTAAACGAAAAGGACTCCATTTCACCAGTTTCATCTGTTGGTTTAATGGGGTTTTGGTCTACAAATAACTCCTGGGTTGTAATGGCACATACTCAGTTATTTTTATCAGAAAACAAATATCGAATAAAAGCTGCAGCAGGCCTGGTAGACTTCAACTCTCAATACTATGAAGAAGATGTTTTTCCGGGTGGTTTATTTGTTGATTTTAATACAACTTCAGATTTCGTCTACTTCTTATTTGCTTTTAAGTTACGTAAGAATTTATACCTTGGTCCGCAGGTATTATTTTCTAAAAGAGAAACTCTATTTGATCTACCAGGAGATTCCGGTAATGAACAAAGGGCATTTAACGGACTTGGTGGTGCATTAGAGTGGGATGACAGATCAAATGTGTACAATTCTCATTCGGGTTTATATGCGAAGCTATCCGGATTTAGCTACAATGACTGGCTTGGGTCGGATGTTGAGTTTAATAACCTCCAACTAGAAATAAACAAGTATTTTCCATTAGATTCAAACCGAACCATTGCTACCAGGTTTTTTGGGTATTTTGCTCTTGGAAATAATATTCCCTTCGAAGCTCAGCGTTCTGTAGGAAGAAAAGACATTAGAGGCTATACACAAGGTGAATTCAGAGGAGAGCAAATTATATCAGCTCAAGCAGAATACCGATGGACTTTCTATAATAAATGGGGAATGGTTGCTTTTGCAGGATTGGCTATTTCTAATGACCCCGAAGGCTGGAGTCAGTTGTTACCAGGCGGTGGTGCCGGCATAAGATACATGATGATCCCTGATAAGCGCATCAATGCAGGTATTGATATTGCTGGTGGTGTTCGTGACTGGGGAATCTATTTCAGGATAACAGAGGCATTTTGAAGCAATACTTTTTCTATTGTATTGCTTCAATTGTAATTGATTTTTTCAATAATAAGTTAATCTTGTAAATCGTATAACTTATAATCTTCATTATTCATAAAATAAATTCCTGCCTGGCAGTAGGCTTCTACTCAATGTTTATTCATTATTCCTATTATAAGATACTATACATATTATAATAATCAATGAAAAAATTTAATTATTTCGATACGACAATTATATAAAAGTGATATCAAATTATAAGATTCATTGATAGTGATTAGTGGTAATTGCATAATTTTATTTTCATGCTATATTGTTGTTTTAAACTAATATAAGCATGAGCCAAAATATTCGATTACCCCATTTAGATGCTATCAGAGGTCTAGCCTTATGGGGAATTTTTATTGTAAATATTGTCTGGTTTTCGTTTCCATCTGAATATTTTGGAGAACTGTATGGCGGTGGACCACATTGGTACAATGACTTTATAAATTTTCTCAGGACTGAATTATTTGGAGGTCGTACAGCAACTATTTTTGCTTTATTATTTGGTCTGGGAATGGGCATGCAGTGGAATAAATGGAAAAGTTCTTCTATTTTATTAAAGAGAAATATAGTTCTTGCTTTATTTGGAATACTTCATATAATCCTTTTATTAGGTGGAGATATATTATTGGATTATGCATTATTTGGGCTGATTGGTATTGTACTTATCCGTCTTCCAAAAAGAATAATATTGGTAACAGCCATAATGATTGCACTATATCCATCGATGCTTATTCTATTTAGACACTTAGAATGGATAGAAGCTGCAGGAAACGCACCAGCAATGGGAATATCTGTTGATGAAAAGATTGAACTTTTTAAGAATGGTCCGTTTTGGCAACAATGTCTTTTCAGAATAAAACAATATCAAATAATCTGGCAAAACCCATGGGTGATTAATTTTTACTTCCCTCCTGTATTCGCTTGTTATGTTTTTGGGATTTACTTAAGTAAAACCAACTTCTTGAATTCGTTATCAGATCAATCCAGATATTGGAAAATTTTTATTCCTGCCCTGATATACAAGATTGCTATTACTTTAATTAACCATCTATCTATAACTTGGATGGTTGAGTTTAAGTCAACAATAGTTTTTCAGATACTCATGCAATGGGATCAGTATGTAACTTCAGCTATCCTTGTGATTTTGGTCATTCTAACCATTAATACAACTTTTGGAAAACGGTTATGGTATCCTTTCAGGCTCTTGGGTCAGATGTCATTAACAACCTATATTCTTGAAAGTGTTTTATCAAGCATTCTATTTTACTCATTTGGATTTGGTCTGTATAATGAATTAAGTCCGCTAGCAATACAGCTTTATTGCCTGTTTTTTACAATTATGATTATCGCTTTTAATTATTTCTGGCTTAAGCGATTCGAAAGAGGCCCATTGGAGACCATCTGGAGGAAACTAAGTTATCCTGACAAGATGTAATATTAGGTTATTTGATTTCAGAAGGCTGCCAGCCTCCCCCTAATGCTCTGTACAATTCTACCACTGAAAGAATTTGTAGTAGCCTTGCATTAACGATCTCAAATTGAGCCACCTGGGCATTGTCTTTCGCATAAATCACCTCCAGATAACTAGCAAGCCCTTGTTTTTGCAGTTCTTCGGAAAACAGCACGGCATCTAATAATGCACGGTTCTCTTTGCGTTTTAGCTTCACCAGTTCCTGAAAATTTTGATATGTGTATAATGAGTTAGATACTTCTTTGTAGGCATTCAGGATTGTTTCTTTATAATCGTAATATGCAATTTGTTGATCAGCAAGTCGGACTTCTTTTTGTGTCCTGAGTTTCCTTTGATTGAATAAAGGAAGTGTCAGATTACCAATTACATTACCAAATAAAGAATTGATGCTAAATAAGTTATCAAAATCCATGCTATTAAATCCTCCGGCTGCATTTATTGACAGTGTAGGATAAAATGAAGCTCTAGCTGAATTTGTCAATTCAAAAGCACTAATCAGGTTATATTCGGCTGCCTGTACATCTGTCCTGTTTTGTAAAAGCTGAATTGGTATTCCTATATTGAGCTCCTCGTTTATCTGAATGTTATCCCAATTTGCTCTATCAACAGGTCCGGGAGTTCTACCGAGCAAAATGGATAAAGAGTTTTCAACCAATCTAATTTCATTCATTATTTGCAGTAAACTACCTTCTGCTTTATATAGAAAAGCTTCACTCTGCTTAACTCCAACGGCATTTTCCTGGCCTGCTTCTTTGAGTGCATTGATTATCTCTAACCCTTTTTGCCTGTTTTCAATTGTGATTTCAAGAATTCTAACTTTTGCATCTAAAGAAACAAGAGTATAATAGTTTCTAACAATTTGGGAAATAATCACTGTTTGCAGATATCTGGTAGCATTTATTGTTTGCATATATTGAGCTGCAGCTGATCTTTTCAGGCTTGTAATCCTTCCCCAGATATCAAGTTCCCATGAAAACACACCACCTAAAACTATATCAGTATAATGTGTATCAGACGGCCGATCCTGAAACAAATATGAATTTGTCGGAAGATAATTTTCACCTACCGAAAACGCACTATTTATACTTGGTAAATAATTAGATCTTCTTTGCTTAAAAATTGATTCTGAAGCCAGTATATTTTGCTTCGCTTTCAAAATGCTTAAGTTATTTTTTAACCCTTCATCAATATAACCGATCAATATCGGATCATTATATATTTCCCGCCAGTCGAGTGTGGCCATTGATATGGTATCTTCTGTAAGAGTATCAGCATAAAAAGAGTCAACAGAATATGTTTCAGGACGTTCGTATTTTTTTGTAGCAATACAGCCCTGAATAAATAAGATTGAAATAAACAGTAGTCCAATATGTTTAATAAATCTATTCATTTAACTCCTCATTTGAATTCTTATCAAATTCCATTGGTTTGATCTTTTCTTGTAATGTTTGAAAGACCACAAATAAAGCTGGAATTACAAGCCCTCCGATCAGGGTTCCTACTAATAATCCAAATGCTGCTCCGGTAGCCAGGGAACGATTACCATTTGCTCCAATACCGGAGGCTAACACAAGAGGCATTACACCCACTACGAAAGCAAAGGATGTCATTAAAATTGGTCTGAGTCGATCTTTAGCTCCTTGAATAGCTGCTTCAGCAATACCCATTCCTTTTTTGCGCTGTTGAAGACCAAATTCTACTATAAGAATGGCATTTTTGGCAATCAGCCCAATAAGCATAACCAAGGCAATCTGAAAGAATATGTTATTTTGAAGTCCTGCAAGTTTTTGAGAAACAAAGGCTCCCATAACACCGATTGGAACAGCTAACAAAATACTCCATGGCAAAAGATAACTTTCATACTGTGCTGATAATAATAAATACACAAACAGGAATGTAATGATAAAAATTACAGTTGTCTGACCAGCTGATTTGATCTCTTCAAGGGTTAACCCTGAATAATCTATACTGTAATTTAGTGGTAGTTCGGTTTTTTCCATTTGATCTATCAAGGCAATAACATCGCCGGAACTATAGCCTTGTGATGGGGCACCATTGACTGCCGCTGAATTAAATAAGTTAAATCTACTAACAGACTGAGGTCCATAAACCTGTTTGAAAGTGATAAATTGATTTACCGGTAACATATCACCATTGGCATTTCGCACATTAATGTCATTCAGGCTACGAAGATCAGCCCTTTCATCAGCTGAAGCCTGAATCATTACTCTAAACTGCTTTCCGAAGCGAGTAAAATTGGCAGCATAGATTCCCCCGACATATCCTCCCACAGTCTGAAAAACATCAGATACTTTTACACCATTAGATTTAATAGCCTCTTCATTAATAATCATTTCATACATCGGATAATTTGTATTGAAGGCAGTTATGGCATATTGCACTTCAGGATGATCCATTAATTTCGACAGGAAATCTCGGGTTACTCTTTCCAGTTCCTGCTGGTCTCCACCGGTTCTGTCCAATAATTTAAATTCGAAACCAGAACTCACGCCAAAACCTGGAACACTCGGTGGACTGAAAAATATCATTCGGGCATCAGGCATTCCCTGGGAAATACCAAACAACTTACCGATAATGGCTTCCACAGATTGATCATCATGTTCCAGTCTTGTTTCCCAATCTTCAAGTTGAAGGAAAGCAACCCCGTAATTATTACCTACTCCATTTATCAGACTAACCCCTCCTATAACCGTACTATTAACAACACCAGGAATCTTATTTGCTTGTTCTTCAAGTTGTTTTAATACAAGATAAGTTCTATCGAGTGTCGCACCTGGAGGTAATTCAATATTGGCAAAGACAACCTTTTTATCCTCACCGGGAACAAATCCTGTAGGCATTGAATTATTCGCCCACCATATACCAAAAATGGATAACAGAAGGATACCTAGCACAAATATTTTATGCCCGATAAGGAAGGAAACAATACTGCCATATTTCTCGGTAAACTTTTCAAAGGCAACATTAAAAGCATCATAAAAGCGTTGAAGAAAGTTCTTTTTTTCCGGTTCATGGTGATGTTTTAGAATCAGTGCACAAAGCATTGGGCTTAATGTTAGAGCATTTATAGCTGAAATGAATATTGCACACATCAAGGTAATTCCAAACTGTTTAAAAAACACCCCTGTGGGTCCTGCTATAAACGTTACCGGAATAAAAACCGCAATCATAACTAGTGTCGCAGAAATCACGGCAGATACAATTCCACTCATAGCTTCCTTTGTAGCTGTTTTCACATCCATTTCAGGTTTTTTGGCCATCTTAGCATGTACAGCCTCAACTACCACAATCGCATCATCCACAACAATCCCGATGGCCAGGATCATAGCAAATAAGGTTAACAAATTAAGTGAATAGTCAAGAACAAGGAGAAAGAACAGTGCTCCAACGATTGAAACTGGCACAGCAATGGCCGGAATAATGGTAGACCTGAAATCCTGAAGGAAAATAAATACTACTATGAATACCAGAATAAATGCTTCATAAAGTGTGTGTAATACATTTTCCATCGAAGCTTCAAGAAATTCATTACTATCAAAATTAATTAAATAATCAACTCCCGGAGGGAAATTAGCTTCCTGTTCCTCCAAGTATTCTTTTACTTCTTCGATTATAACCTGAGCATTTGATCCTGGAGTCTGATAAATGCCCATAGTAACAGATGGATTACCATTGGTTTCGCCAATAGTTCCTGCAGTAAATGCTCCTAATTCAACTTTTGCAACATCAGAAAGTCTTAAAATCTCACCCTGATCTGTTGCTTTAACTATGATGTTTTCATATTCCTTTACTTCATCAAATCTTCCCTGATATTTCAACACATACTGAGTTGCTGCACCGGTATTCATCCCTATTTTACCTGGAGCAGCTTCAATACTTTGCTCATTTATAACAGCCACTATATCCTGAGGAACAAGATCATATTGTGCCAGTTTCTCCGGAGACAGCCATACCCTCATTGAATAATTTTTAACTCCGAAAGCCCTGGCGTCACCCACACCTGAAATTCTTTTTATTCCGGATATGATATTGATATTCATGTAATTCTGAATAAATGTCTCATCATACGTTTCGCTTTTGGAATAAAATGATATAAACATCAATGCACTTGTCTGCTGTTTTCTGGTAACCACACCTGATCTGACAACTTCCTGAGGTAATTTAGGAATGGCCAGGGAGACACGATTCTGTACATTTACTGAAGCTATATCCGGATCCGTTCCCTGCTCAAAATAAACCGTGATTTCTGCATTACCTCCATTATCTGCTCTGGATTCAATATATGTCATCCCCTCAACCCCGTTAATTTCTTCTTCAATTGGAACAACAACACTTTTTAATACAGTTTCCGCATTAGAGCCTATATAGTTTGTTCTAACTTTTATGGTAGGTGGAGCAATATCCGGATATGTAGTGACAGGAAGGCTCAATAACCCTAAAACACCAAGAAAAATAATTGTGATAGTAATTACTGTTGATAATACAGGCCGATCAATGAATTTTTCAATCATTTATATTCATTATTAGAAATTACTGAACTTCAGGTATTTCATAATCTCCTTTTAAAACTTCTTCTCCAGGTAAGTAAACTCTTAATAGGAAATTCCAGCCTTCTGGAGCATCAAGTCTATTTTTAACATCTCCGCAATTTTCTTCAGAACCATAATGTACTGTAAATGTTCCGTCGTTATTTAATTTAACATTCGAACCATTTAATAAGCAATTTTCAGATTTAATATATCCATCTTCACCATAAACCGTAATTGACCAAAAACCTGTATTTGAAGGAACCTCATAAGTAGCTGAAAAGCAATTTGATGCAGATGCATCTTCAGGAGTATAGTTGAGGTAAGTTGCGGCTTCTTCTGGTAATAAACCCCATGCTGCAGCTGCCGCAATATGCCTGGTATTTTCATTTACTTCTCCCCTTTTACCCATCATTCCTTCCCAACTTGCATAATTAGCACTTTCTTCATTATAAACTGTTCGTAGTGAATCTAAAGACTCTTTGTCCCATTTGAATTCAGGGAAATCCTTTGCGGAAACTGATTCCACAACAAATTTATTCTGAAGGTCATTAAGCATCTTTATTTCATTCTCATCATCTGCATTATAAACTTGTAACCGAATGATTATATATAGAAAATCTGTGTTACCATTCATGGTGTATTGTCCAGGTTCATATATAATTTCCTGTACATAATGGTCATTATCAATTATGTAAATGGATGCATACCGATCATCTGGTATTTCAGGGAAAGTGATATTTATCCCCTCTCTGGCATCAAAAACACCCCCTGAATAAAGAACATCTCTATTCATTCTAATTACAGTTTGTTTATCTAGTGGTGTAGGAGTTCGATAATGAAAAAATTCATTTGATTTTCCAGCATTATTTATCATTTGGACGAATGCATTATCGGTTTCAGCCCTAATAAAGTTTTCGGGGGTTACAGTTTTCTTTTCTGAGACAATTTTATCTATACTTTCTTTGGATTCATTTTGTTGTCCGCATGAAAAAAGAATCAATGATAAAACTAATAATTTGATGTATTTCATAATCGTGTATTTTAATATTTGAGAATTAATTATTAACAGGTCGTAAAGTATTAACCAGACTATCAATATCAACTGATTTTGGTTTGATAGGCGCTTTATGTCTGAGATTGTTTGCTCCCATCGCAACAACAACCTCTCCCTTCTTAAGACCTGATTCTACAATAGCCAGATTATCAATTCTATCAATAAGCTTGACGGGAGTTGTATTGGTGCTATCATTCCTGACTGTATATACATAAGATATCCCTTGCTGCTCAAATACTGCTGTTTCAGGAATTACAAGTACATTTTCAAATTTTCTTGGTATTCTAATTAATCCGGTACTCCCCTGATTTAATAGCTTGGAATCATTATCAAACTTTACCCGAAACTGTATAGTTCCTGTTTGAGGGTTTATTTGTCCTGAAGTAGTCTGGAGTTTACCTTTTTCTTCGAAAATACTTCCATTTGCCAATTCAAGTTCAATTGGAGGCATTAGATTAATTTTTTCCTGAAGATCTTTACCAGGATACTCCTGAAAGAAATTTATGTATTGTTGTTCATTTATTGAGAAATATGCATAAATCTCACTAACATCAGAGATGGTAGTAATTGGATTACTATCAGTTGGCTTAACTAGCGAACCCTCCCGGTTATATATTCGACCTACAACTCCGTTTATTGGACTGGTTATCTCCGAAAACTTTATATCTTCAAGAACACCCTGATATGCTGCCGAGGCAATTTGATGGTCAGCCTGGGCTTTACTTAATTGCCCCTTGGCTTTTAATAGTTCTGCTCTGGCTGTTTCAAGCTGTACTGAACTAATAATATCCCTCTCAACGAGAGGCTCTAGTTTATCCACTTCAACTTGTGCTGCTTTTACATTTGCTTTAGCAGACTCTATCGCTGCAAGGCTCGAACTTACTGAAGCCTGGGCTGCAGATGCATTTTCAGCCTGAATATTAGCCTCTATTTTAAATAGTTTTTGTCCTTTTCGAACTGTCTGCCCTTCATCAACAAATACTTGTTCTATATACCCGCTTATCTTTGGTTTTACTTCAATATTAATGACTCCGGATATTTCAGAAGGAAAGATAAAGTAACCATTGATATCTCTTTGATCAACTTTTACAACTGGAAATGATCGTCTCGGAACAGTTGTATTATCATTTTTTTTACCACAAGAAGTTAATAATAAAATGACAATGAATATCTGTAATGATCTAATAGTAATCATCCGTTATCTGGTTACAATTAATACTATTTTGGTTTGATCATCCTGACAAAATATTTGGCAGATAACAATCCTTAAGAATATAATTTTTACTATATTTAATTTAACTATTTAATATTAAAATTTATAATTAGTTGAATTGTTTATAATTAAATGATTTTTCTTTCTGTGATGTGTTGAAACAATGCCTATTGTGATATCAGGAAAATTCGAGAAATGAAAGACAGGTCAAGTTTCATTTAGATAATTAATAAATAAGCATCTTAAATAATCTTAATATTTAGCATCAAACTCTTTAATAAGTATTGGTGGTATTTTAAGTAAGTTGATTTCAATTATAGATCCGTTTCCTGATGAATAAAATATGCATAATTAATCGAGTAATAATTCTGTGCCTGATATTTCTGTTTACAACTACAGTGATACAAGCCCAAAATAATCGAAATAATGCTATAAAAGTTGTTACATTAAATACATCGGATACAATTATTGTTGATACTACAAGAATGTTTGAAGATGCTCCCCTGGACATTAGTCAAGATCGAGGTTTGTTTATCGTAAGTCCAGATAGGAAGATGCAATTAAGGATACTTGGCTCTATTAGATATCATATTGTAATGGATCAGGTTAATTTAATTTCAGAGAATTCATTCAACACCCATGAAATCCCAACCGGAGATGATAATAATCCGATATTTAATTATTCAAACCAGCTGAGTCAGACCCGACTTGGTTTTGAGGTAACACGCCGAACAGATTTAGGTGATGTATTTATACGACTGGAAACAGATTTTGCCGGACCAGATGGTTTTAGAATAAGACATGCCTATGGGGAAATTAAAGGATTATTACTTGGGCAGACCTGGAGTTTGTTTTCACATGTAACTTCTGTACCCGCAACCGTTGATTTCGCAGGACCAACATCATCCATTAACATAAGGACACCACAGATTAGATATACATTCAGGAATTTATCAAACGGGTGGAATCTGGCATTAGGATTAGAATACCTGGTTCCGAATCTGAATTTTCCGGATTCAATTAATGCCGAGATATTTCAACTTACACCTGACCTCTCTGCTCGTTTAAATAAGACATTTAAATGGGGTGAAATTCAGGTTTCCGGATTATTACCTATCCTTTCTGGCAGGAATGTATTTGGAGACTTAAAAGTTAAGACAGGTTATGGAGCTGCGGCTTCAATTGTAGTTAACTCATGGGTTGGAGGTAAATGGTATTTACAATCCGTCGTTGGAAGAGGCATATCACGTTATTTTAATGATCTTGACAATAATGTACTTGATGTACTTGTAGATATAAATAACAATTTAGCTCTCCCTCTTAATTATGGAATTAACGGATCTTATGAACATGCCTGGAATAAAAACTGGACTACAAGCTTTACTTATGGCATTCTTCAGGTTGAACGGTATACCATCACACCTCCAAGTTGGTATTTCAAAGGACAAACATTTAGATCAAACACTTTCTGGTCGATTTCTGAAGGTGCAAAATTAGGAATTGAAGTAATCTATGGTACGAGGGAAGATAAAAATAATGAAACCGGTGACGCCTTTAGAGGGAACATATTAATGTTCTATGACTTTTAGATTTAATCACAGCCATGTTAATTTCACCCTGCTATGTGGTTGTTGGCCTAATTACAAATTAAATCATGTACTGCTAAAGTTTAACTGGAAAGTCCTGCTATCCTAACAAACCAAAAGAATCGCATTGTTAATTATTTATATATAATTCGTCTTAATAATTAATTGTTTGCCTTCAAATATCTAGAACGGAAATGCTCATTGTTTTTGAAAACACAGGAATTTATTTCTGATATACTATTTCCTTTTTCTTTATCCATTTCAAGCATATCAATTAACGACACACCCACTATTGGATCAATTTTATCCCTTAACATAAAAAAGACCTTATCAATTTCGGGGTGTAACAATAAACTTTGAGTTGTGGGGGTTATACTTGAATATTTATGCCTATAAAATTCACACATATCTTTTAACATGTGATGAGGATGGCTCAGATCAAAATCATATTCCTTTACGAGGCTATTAATCAATTCGTCTGGCATATTCTCTTTCTCATATTGAAATGCTACCTTATGGGTTTTACTATCAATATCCTCAAATGATTCGGAACTGGAATTTAATAATTCTTTATTTTTTTGAAGTAATAATATCTTCATTAATTGCTCAATTGATAACCATAGTAGATTATTCCCTCCTACAGTCCCCCCTCTCATCCAAAGATATCTGCCTTGAATATAATTTCTGTCTGCGGTAGACAACCAGTTGTTTAATACCTTGATAAAGTGTTTGTTTTCAGCCATATATAAATATAACAAATCTATGGCTAATTATATTTAATTTGGAATGACATAAAGATTTGTATTAATAATATTACTATTATCATATCATTAACCCCACGTATAACATATATAACATAATTGAATATTTAGGCAATAATGATATCTTCAAAGAAATGGAAATAGTAAATGAAACTAAAGATACCAAGGGCAGGTTCGTAGCCATGGAAGATGATATGGAACTCGGTGAAATGACTTACAGTATTGCCAATAAAGATTTAATAATTGTGGATCATACCGGAGTTAATGATGAAGCCAGAGGGAAAGGAATTGGTAGAGCATTGTTTCTACACCTGGTTGATTATCTTAGGACAAATGAAATTAAAGTTATTCCCCTTTGCCCATTTGCAAAGTTGATGTTTGATAAACACCATGAAATGACTGATGTTGTCCGGTAAATTTTTACGGAATGAAAAAGCTTCCGGTTAATTTACCGGAAGCTTTTATATTATATAGCACTAGCAAGTGTAACTTTTCTTTCTTCTAATAATGGGACTATCTGTTCCAATACTAAACTCTTGAAATGTTCAGAATTCTTATGAGATTCAATCGCATTCTGACCAAGATAAGCTTCGTGAAGAATTATAACATTTTTATCTTCAATACTCTGATGAGCATTATAAAATAAGTTTCCTTCTTCATTTTCACTTTTTATTTTAAGTTCCTGTATAAGATTAAGAACAGTTTCCAGAGAACCTTCTTTTACTTTCCAGGTAGCAAATACATGAATATTGCTCATAAATATTGGAGTTATTGATTGACTTTTTTGTTTAATAACTTTAATACTTCCTCACCTACTCTATGAGCTGAGGCAGGATTCTGGCCAGTTACAAGTCTGCCATCAACTTCAACGTGAGACTCCCATAATCCGGATTTCTTGAACTCAACTCCTCTTTCGATTAAAGCTGTTTCTAGAAGATATGGAACTACATCTGAAAGTCCAACGGCATCTTCTTCTTCATTTGTAAACGCATTAACTGTTTTACCTTCGATAAGATGTGAACCATCGCTAAGCTTGATGTTAATCAACCCTGCTGGACCATGACAAACTGCACTTACTATACCGTTGTTTTCATAAATAGTAGCTGCAATTTCAGCTAGTTCTTTGTTGTCTTTGAAATCCCACATGGTTCCATGGCCACCAGCATAATGAATAGCTAAATACTCTTCCGGATTAACTTCTGATGGTTTCATTGTATTTTCAACCTTAGCCTTATACTCCTTGTTTTCCCAAAATTTCTTATTGATTGGGTCTTCAAGATCAAACCCGTCAACCGGAGCCTTCCCTCCTTTTGGACTTACAAAATCAATTTCATATCCTGCGGCTTGAAGTATATCCCATGGATGTGCCACCTCACTTAAATAAAATCCAGTCGATTCGCCAGTATTACCTTTTTGGTCATGGCTTGTTACTACAAATAATACTTTCTTTTTCATTTCTCCTCCTGTTTTGTTTTGTGCATTTGAAAAAAACATTAACAAACTTGCAGTCAGTAGTAATATACTTGTTAATACTCTCATTTTCATTACATTAAATTGTTTTGACAATGCAAAGGTGTAAAGATTTGACTGATCATCACAGGAGGTAGATCACAGGTTTTTTGTGATCTATATCACAGGCATTTATTTACCAAGGCGACTCAATGTTTCACGACTTACGCCGAGATACGATGCTAATATTGTTTTGGGGATTCGTTGAACTAAAGAAGGATATAATCTGATAAATTCATCATATCTCCCGCTTGCGTCTTTATTTAAAAGTGTAAGAATTCTCTTCTGAAGGGCTACATATCCTTTATTTGACTTGACCCTGAAAAAGTGCTCAAGCTTATGAATTTCAGAACAAATATGATCTTTATCTTCCAGAGAAATATATAACAAATCACACTCTTCTATGCAATCAATATTTATTGTTGCTTTTCCGCCATTGTAAAAAGCATTATAATCAGTTACCCACCAGTCTTCCATTGCAAATTGGAGAATATGATCTTTTCCTTCAAAATTGGTCGAATAAGCCTTTACTAACCCGGAAACAACGAAATACTCAGGTACTTCCAATTGATCTTCTTGAACAACAAATTGGTGTTTCTTAAAATGCTTTTGATGATAAAAAGACGCAGCATATTCAAACTCCTCATCAGAAAGTGATATTAATTCTTGAAAATGATTACGCAATTTTTCTTTTGCAATAGAGTCCAAAATGATGCGATTAATAAGTGAAAACTATAATTCAATTTAATTCAAAGACGAATCTGATACAATATTGTTTTGTATACCTATGTGTTTTAATTTCAGAATAGAAAAACACTTACCCTCGATAAAACACAATGAATTATTACAGGTAATTTGCAAGGTGATTGAAAATTTAAATTTGAATTCCAATTCCATAAAACAGGACCAACCTTAGGCCAACATATAAAATAAGGATTGAAGTAAGTATTCCCAATATTTTAAGATTAAAGCGCTTACTTGATAAATAAGAGCCAATTAATCCACCAATAACTACAGCAATTACAAGGCTTAGTGCCATTTTTATATCAAGTATATAAGAGCCTGCAATATTCAGACTAATAATCCCTGCCAAAGAATTAACAAGGATAAACACGGATGCCAAGGAAGCTATAACCCTTGGATTCTTCCAGTGCATCAAATTTAAAGTTGGCGACAGGAAAATACCTCCGCCTATTCCGGAAATCCCTGATAATAACCCAATAAAACCTCCCATTAGGCTTTTTTTACTATTTGAAAAGTCTTTTGAGGAAATATTACTTTTCACATATTTAAGTATCATAAATAATCCGGCCAGAATTAATGATATTCCCAATATTAGAAAAAATGTAGATTGAGAGAGCTTTATTTGCCCCCCCACAAATGCCATAGGAATACTTAAAATAAAAAACGGCCATATTGCTTTAAAATCAAGTACATTATTTCTGAAATACATTATTGTGCCAATTGCTACAACACAAACATTTAGAGTCAGTGCTAATGATCTTATCTCATAGAAATCGGTTAATACAAGGCTTAAAATTGCCAGATAGCTCGACCCGCCTCCAAATCCAACCGAACTATAGAATAAAGCTATAAGAAAAAAAATGATAGGTAAATACTCTAAAGACATATTAATGAATCAGATAACAATCTAATAGATCACCTTTAATCATTATTGAGTCAGCTTCGATAAATGCCAGGGCATTACCAACAGCCATTGAATGAAGCATTGAAGAACTTTGAGCATTTAAAATTTCAACTTCGTAATTATAAATCTTTGCTTTCAAAAATGAAGGCTTGTCCGAATTATTTTCAAAATTATGTGATAATGGCAGTGAAAGCTTCATTAATCCCGGAGATTCCATACCGCTAAGTTTTTGTAAAAGGGGAAGAACATAAATATAAAAACAACTCAATGATGAAGCAGGGTTTCCTGGAAGAGCAAATACATATTTATTTTCCTTCTTACCATAATAAAGAGGCTTCCCAGGTTTTTGGAATACCTTATAAAAAAGCTCTTCTACCCCATTTTCTTCCAGTGCCTTTTTTACAAAATCATAATCTCCGACTGATATTCCACCACATATTAGCAAAACATCAGAGTCTTTTAGTATCTTTTCTATTTCAGCTTTTATAGCATCAAAGTTGTCTTCAATATGGTTTCTGGTTTTACACAAGAATCCAAATTGAGTACATGCTGCGGATAATGCAAAACTGTTCGATTCATAGATTTGTCCATCAAGTCTGTCTTTTCCAATTTCAACAAGTTCGTTCCCTGTAGTTATCAGATTAATAACAGGCTTACTAAAAACTGATACTTTTTCAATACCAAGGCTACCTATCAACCCCACACTTGCAGGCGTTATCCTATGATTTTCCTTAAATACTACCTGACCATTTTTTAGTTCATCACCTTTTCGTCTGATACATTGTCCGGTGGATGGCTCAGTTTCCAAAATAAGATTCTCACCTTTAACAATAGTCTTTTCCTGCATAACCACCGCAGTTGTATTCTCCGGAACTTTCGCTCCGGTAAATATCCTTGCTGCTTCACCCGGATTTAAATTGACTTTATCCAGGTCACCAGCTGCTACTTCACCAACGATAGTATAATTTTTAGATATCCCGCACAGTGCGTATCCATCCATTGCTGAATTGTCAAAAGCTGGTATATCAAAAGGTGCAATAATATCTTCTGCAAGAGAATAACCAAGGGAATCTGATAGACTTCTTAATTCTGTCTTCATCTCTGTATTTTGGTTAGAGATGATATCTAAAGCTTCTTGTATTGTAATCATTATCCTCCTATTGAAATCATTGAACGGTTTTTTTCATAATGGTCTGAATCCATTTTAACATCCATTCCATCACGTGAATACTTTTTGGTCTTTATTGCATTAAGAATCAGGTTATCAATCTGTTCCCCTTTCCTCAATGGAGTAAGCAAATCTGTTTCTGAATTTGCAAAAAGGCAGTTTTTCATTTTACCATCGGCCGTTAATCTCAACCTGTTACATTCACTACAAAATGGATTAGTAATAGTACTGACTATGGCAAATTTACCTTTATGTCCCGGAATCTGATAGTTGTTTGAAGTGCTGTGTTTTGGATTTACAAGTTCTTTAATATCACCAAATTGAGTTGAAACTGTATCCAGGATTTCCTTTTTCCCCACCACATTAGTCCAATCCCATTTATTCCCTTTAAATGGCATAAACTCAATGAACTTTACCGTCAGATTTTTATGCTTTGTTAACTCAATAAAATCATTTATCTCCCTATCATTGATACCTTTTATTAATACGATATTGAGTTTAACCTCCATATCCATTTCGAGAGCCTTGTTAAGATTTTGCATGATCCGGTCAAAATAATCTCTCTTGGAAATAAAAACAGACTTTGCTTTATCCAATGTGTCCAGGCTAAGGTTAATCTTCGTTAATCCAATACGCTTAAATAAATCCAGGTATTTATCAAGCAGGATTCCATTTGTTGTTATTTTGAGGGTCAACCCTAAATTAGCCAACTCTTCAACAAGGAAGCCAAAGTTCTTTCTTACCAGAGGTTCGCCACCTGTAAGACGGATGGTATCGACTCCCAGATTCTTGAAAGTTACAGCCATGCTAATAACCTCTTCCAAAGTCATTATATTGGGCTTGTCCATTAATTCTATACCTTCCTCAGGCATACAGTAAAAACACCGAAGATTGCACCTGTCTGTCAGGGAAATTCTGAGATAGGTATGTGGTCTTCCGAACTTGTCTACTATTTTTTTCTCAGTCATGTCTGCTTCCTTCAATTACTTTGTAAACATGTAAAACATGAGGAAATATCGAATCAATACATTCTGCCGCTCCTTTAGTTGATCCTGGTAAAATCAGAACTAATCTTCCATCTTTGATACCGGCAACTGATCGAGATAACATGGCATAAGGCATTCTTTGCTGGCCATAGTTCCTCATTTGTTCTTCTACTCCTTTTAACCTGATATCAAGTAATGGTTCAATCACATCCGGGGTTACATCCCGCGGTCCTACTCCTGTTCCTCCGGTATAAATAATCATATCATGGCTGTTTTTACTTAAGATTGCCTTGATTTTCTCTTTATCATCAGGAATAATTGTGATATCACAATCAATACCCAGGTCTGAAAGCTTTGAACTAATTATCTTACCGGCCTTATCTTCTCCCTCTCCTTTCGAAATGGTATCTGAACAAACAACTATTTGAGCAGTCAACCCTTCTGAATCTAATCTAAATGACGATTTACCTCCTTTTTTCTTTTCAAGCCTGATAGTGCCTATCTCTATATTTTTATCTATTGGTTTTAACATGTCATACATGTTTAAGGCTACAATACTTGCTCCATGCATTGCTTCGACTTCAACACCGGTTTTATAAATTGTCTTTATGGTAACTGAAATATGTATCTCTAATCCTTGGATTTGATATTCAATTCCGGTGTATTCAATTGGTAATGGATGACAATCAGGCAATAAATCAGGAGTCTTTTTTATGCCAAGAAGCCCTGCAGCCTTAGACATTTCAAATACATTCCCTTTTGGAACTGTGTTTTCCTTTATCCGGTTTATGGTATCCGGGCTACTTGCTTTTACAATGGCAAGCGCAGTAGCTTCTCTGAGTGTATTGACCTTATGTGTTATATCTATCATTTATTAACCTTCCATTGATGAGTTTGGTCTTCAAACATTTCTTTTCCGAAGATTGGTACTTTTGCCTTGATTTCTTCAACCAGATAATTGCATGCCTCGATAGCAGTTTTCCTATGAGCAGACGATGTAAAAACAAACAGGCAAATTTCACCTGTTTTAACTTGGCCCAGACTATGGTAAATATGGGCACAGGTCATGTCATATTTTGAAAATGCTGATTCACGTATTTCATGAAAAACCTGTTCTGCCATTTCCTCATATGCAGTATACTCAATAGCAGCAACTTCTTTACCTTCTATCCCATCAGCTCTAATTTGACCGAGAAATATGCTATGGGCACCAATCTCAGTTTTAGACTGGTGATTTGCTATTGACTGAGCAATTTTCTCGGGAGGAATTGCTCCTTGTATAAATACTTTATTTGGTTTCTTTTTATCCATTGATTATCGAGTTTAGTCCGCCTTCAACATTTTTCAGGTTTTGAAATCCAAATTCGCTTCTGAGGATTTCTATTGCTTTTTTACTTCTAATACCAGATTGACAAAAAACAAGGACCTCATCATTTGATGGAATCTCGGATACCCTGTTTCTGAGGTCATTCATTGGTATTGTAATAACATTTTTATCATTAATCCTTGGTTGTTCAGAAGTGTCTCTGACATCAAGGTAGGTTTTGCCTTTATCTGATAATTCACAAAAAACTTTAACGGGGATTATCCCATGTTTCTTTATCTTTTCTATTTCTTCTTTTTGAGGCCTTATTTTTATAACCTGTTCAGCGCCAGTTAGAATATTTATAAGCTTGACTCTTCCATAAAGTATATCTCCGGTATCCAAAATAATCTTCAATGCCTCAATTGATTGAAGTATACCTAATAAACCCGGAGTCACTCCTAATACCCCTGTAGTTTCACAGCTTATGTTCTTATAGGCTGGTACGGGAAAAAGACATCGATATCCAGGGCCTTCCTGATAATTAAAAACTGCAAGTTGACCTTCATTTTTATAGATTGATGCATAAACCCATGGTTTGTCAGCCAGGATACAAGCGTCATTAATTAGGTATTTTGTTTCCAGATTATCAGATCCATCGATCACCAGATCATACTCTTTAATCCTGTTTATTGCATTTTCGATGGTTAAAGCTTCATTATAAGTAACAATTTCAATCTCACTATTAAGAGATCTTAATTTTTCATAAGCAGCAATTACTTTAGGTTTACCTATATCAGATTCATTATACAAAACTTGCCTGTGCAGATTGGTGATAGAAACTACATCATGATCCATTAGCCCGACTTTACCTACCCCCGCACCAACAAGATATTGAGCAGCCGGACATCCTAATCCACCAACACCAATGATTAACACACTGGCCTGAAGAAGTTTTTGTTGTCCTTCGGCACCTACTTCGGTGAGTTTAATTTGTCTATCGTATCTATTCATCCTCCTGCAAATGGTGGTAAAATTGCTACTTCATCGCCTTCATTAAGCCTGATATCAGTTTCAAGACTTTTATTTACTGCTATTTGAATTGACGCCGGATCTGTTAAATCATATTGTTTTATAAGATGATATTTAAGTTCAGAGGCAGTGAAATCATCAGAAACATCTATAGTTTCCTCATTCATGCCCGTTGCTTCAGCGATCATCCCAAAGTATTTTAGTTTTAATTTCATTATTTCTTGCTATAGGTATTAAGAGTTTCTACATCTTCCTGAGTATCAATATCAAATACACCGTCTTCAAATCTTACCGTGTTATATTTAATATTGTCTCTGATGATTAATTTTTTAGCTCCCTGATCACCCTCCAGACTCATTAAATCATTAAATAATTCCTTCGAAAATATAGCCGGAACACCAATTTGCCCATTATATTCCGAGAAGGTAGAATTGTTCTGACTATTAAGTTGGGTTTCAATTATTTCATTTAGCTTTTGAGTATTTATAAATGGTTGATCAGAAAGTAAAATCATTATATGTTCTAATTCTGGCTTAATTTCCAGAGATTTTTTTAGTCCGGATTGAATACTAGTAGCCATACCTTTTCTCCAATCGTCATTTAATACTAATTTGAATGATTTAGGATTGATTATTGACCTGATTTCATTTGAATTCGCTCCTAAAACAAGGGTTTTCACAGTAAAAGGTAATGATTCGGCTACGTCAATGACATGCTGAAGTAATGGTTTATCTTGAAATTGAACTAATTGCTTAGGATATCCCAGTCTGCTGGATGATCCGGCTGCAAGTATCATAACCCCTATATTTTTATTGGATTTCAAATTTTTACTGTGTTAAAATGATTTTCAACAGAATCATGAATTGGTCCATCCTTATCTTTTAAAAACCGGGCATTGGTGTTGGTAATTACAGATTGGATCTCGGATAATATTGACAGTCCAATTTCTGCCGGAGTCTCTGCTCCCAGCTGCAGCCCAACAGGTGAATGTATTTTATTTAAAACAGATGTCATTATTTCAATTCCCTCTGACTTCAGCTCATCAACCATCCTTGTAAACTTCTTTTTTGGACCGAGAATTCCAATATATGGAATTGTTTCATTGTAAATTAACAATTTTAAAACAGCCAGATCATAGTTATAATTATGGCTCATTAAGACAAAATAACTTCGTCCATCAATTGATATATTATCTAAAGTTTCTTCAGGTTTAGATACGATTATTTGACATGAAGAACCGAATCTGGATTCATTGGCATGAGAAGATCTGCCATCTGTAACAACCACTTTCCAACCCAGTATATCAGCTTGCCTGGCTAAAATCTGTGCGTCATTCCCTGCACCGACGATTACCAACTGTACCGGAGGTGGACAATATTGAATAAATGCGCAAATTTTTGATGAATCAACAGTAATCTCGGCAAACCCTGATTGATTCTTTTCAAAAACAAATTCTGAATGATTAAATAAAATGTCTTTTATCTCCGAATTGTCAATTTCACCAGCAATCAATCCCTGCCTGCCAACCAATAATTTGGTGCCCGGTTGTTCATGGTTCCGATCAAAGCTAAACAAGATTATTAAACCTAATGGATCTTTTGACCTGGAGACTTCTTTAAGTAACTCACAAGGGTTTAGGTCATCATCATAGTCAATTGGCTCAAAAAGCACCTCAATAATGCCATTACAGCCTAGTTGTGCTCCAATTACAGCATCTTCTTCTTTAGTTGTATCGTAGGTCACAAGTTTATTCCTGCCCTGGTTTAAAGCATTTAAGGCCTTTCTTAATGCATCTCCTTCAAGGCATCCCCCACTAATCGCTCCGGTAATATTACCGA
Source organism: Marinigracilibium pacificum (assembly GCF_012926615.1). Taxonomy (GTDB): domain Bacteria; phylum Bacteroidota; class Bacteroidia; order Cytophagales; family Cyclobacteriaceae; genus Mangrovivirga; species Mangrovivirga pacifica. The sequence goes on from NZ_JABBNU010000004.1 coordinate 230,979, forward strand.
ATTCATCTACGATCATTCTGGCTCCAGCTCTACGATATGAAGAGCCTTCTACATGAACAACAGTAGCCAATACACAATGAGTTTCTTCATTTTTTAAGAACTCATATCGGGACACTATGGAGTCAAGTTCTCTCATGCTTCTATAGATCTTAATTGATTCACGGCATTTTTAATATGCGAAGCAGCAATCTCAATATCTTCTGTTGTTGTATTTCGACCAAGACTAATTCTTAAAGAGGCCAGAGCTTCTTCATCACTTAGTCCCATTGCCTTTAAAACATGAGATGGCCTCAAAGTATTGGAGCTACATGCAGAACCCCTCGATATAGCCAGCATATTAAGTCTTCTAAATAATTTTTCTCCCTCAATATTTTTAAATGAGACATTAATAGTATTTGAAAGTCTTTCGGAAGAACCAGAATTTAAACTTGAACCTTCTATTTCGAGTAAACGTTTTTCAAGTGTTGATCTTAAAGTGAATAATCTTTCGTTTTCTTCATCAAGTAGCGAAATGGCGATTTCAAGTGCTTTGGCAAACCCTATTATTCCAGGGACATTTAATGTTCCCGGACGAATACCATATTCCTGTCCTCCCCCAAAAAGAACCTGATTAATATTAAAACGGTCTGTCTTATTTATATATAATGCACCAACGCCCTTTGGACCATATATTTTATGCGAAGAAAAGAAGGCCAGGTCAAGATTTAATTCTTCCAAATCTAATGGTAGCTTGCCAACTGCTTGTGTTATATCACACAATAATTTCACTCCTTTACTATGGACAATACTTTCGATAGCCTGAATCGGGTGAATGACTCCGGTTTCGTTATTTGCCATCATCAGACAAACCAAAATCGTTTTGCTTGTTATGGCTCGATCTAATTCATCTAAATTAATATTACCTTGATGATCAACATCTAGAGTGGTTATTTCAAATCCTTCTTGCTCTAGATTTTCCAATGTATCTAAAACAGCTTTATGCTCTGTTTTACAGGTAATTATATGATTTCCTTTTGATCTATATTTTCGGCTGAATCCATTAATTGCCAAATTTGCTGCCTCTGTTGCTCCGGAGGTAAAAATGATTTCCGTTGGATTACAGTTTAATAAATCTGCTATATCTTCTCTAGCTTGTTCTACCGCTTCATCAGCTTCCCACCCAAAAGCATGATCGCTACTGGCATTACCATATATTTCTGTGAAATAGGGCAACATTGCTTCCACAACCAGTTTATCAACAGGCGTTGTTGCGTTATAATCAAGATATATATTTCTACTTCTATTCATGTAAGCGATATGTTTTGTAATATATAACGTTTAATAAATTATAAGGCTTAAGACTAAACTTAAACCTCATAATTATATGCTCATTAATTCATCTTGTTCGATTAGAAGATCATTTATTTTCTTTTGTAGCTTATCATATTCAAGCATTACTTTAATACCATACGGGGTTATTTCTGCCCCACCCCCATGTGGTCCTCCCTTTTTAAGGATCACTAAAGGCTGTTTTGAATGGTGATTTAACCTTTGCACTATTTCCCAGGCCTTTTTATATGACATATTCATAAGTCCTGCAGCCTTTGATAGAGAACCTTCACTTTGAATGCCCTTTAACAACTGGTTAGGGCCAGGCCCAAAGAAACGCTCATTATCTTCTTCAATCCAGCATTTACATTTTATCACCTTGTTCATACCAATTGAATTAAAGAATTATCCTTTAACCTTCACACCACTATTCAGTTCATTAATAAATGGTTGATTATAAAACCTTTTCCCTGTTGCTTTATATAATGCATTAGCCAAAGCTCCCATTATTGGTGGAAAAGGAGGTTCTCCTAATCCCGTAGGATCGATTCCGTTTTCTACAAAGTACACATCAATTTTTTTAGGTGCTTCGGAATGCCTGATTAATCTGTAAGTATCAAAGTTTTTATGTTGTGGAACACCTTCATCAAATGTCATCTGACTAAACATTGCATGACCGATACCATCGATTGTACCACCTTCTACCATATTCTTAGCTGCATCCGGATTAACTACAATTCCACAGTCAACTGCACAAGTCACTTTATGAATATTAGGTTTATTATCATTCATACTCATATCGAGAATTTGTGCTACATACGAATTATGGCAATAATAAGCGGAAACACCTCTTGCTACCTCATTACTTTCATTCCCCCAGCCTGATTTCTCTCTTACTAATTCCAGAACACCGGCATATCGTTCTGCATCATAATCATTTTTCTCTCCTACCGGATTATCCTTAGCTCTTTTTAAGAGATCAAGTCTGAATTGAATCGGATCCTGCCCCATTTCTTCTGCCAATTCATCAAGAAACGATTGTTCAGCTCCGGCAATAAAATTAGAACGCGGGGCTCTGAAAGCTCCTACAGAAATATTTGTATCGATAGACCAGCTTTCGGCCAGATAATTATCTACAGCTCCGGCTGGGAATCTGTCGGCAAACAACGGACTCTCAGGTATTCCGCCTGCATTAACATGAAATGCCAATAGTTTATTATTTTCATCAAGAGCTGCCCGATAAGTTACATGATATGCAGGACGATAAACTCCATTTGTCATATCATCTTCACGAGTGTAAACAAGCTTAATTGGCTTGCCCATCTTATGTGAGATCACAGCTGCTTCAACTAGAAAATGACCATAGAGTCGACGACCAAAACCACCTCCCATTCGGGTCATTTGAATATCAATTTTATCAAGATCAAGACCGAATCTTTTACTTACACTTTTTTCTGCATATTCAGGAGTTTGAATAGGCCCCAGTAAATCTGCTTTGTCATCTGTAACATCAGCAAAGAAGTTCATTGGCTCCATGGTATTATGAGCCAGAAATGGACACGTATATGTTCTTTCAATTATCCTGGTAGCATTTTTAAAACCACTTTCAGGATCTCCGTCCTTCCTTACAACTTCAGCATTTTTTCCACCAAGAGTAGCCAGCAGATTTGCATGTATTTCGCTGCTTTCCATACCACTTGCACCATCCATACCGGCAGATTTTTCCAGAATCTGAGCTTTTTCAACCAATTCAGGATTCATTTCCCATTCGACTTCCAATGCTTTTTTGGCTTGCATTACTTGCCAGGTCGATTCACCAACTACAACAGCAAGCTTAGAAAAAGCTGCCACATCACTCCATTCCTTTTCCATATCCTCAGGATAAGTGTCGATGGTGAAAACATCTACAATCCCAGGCATGGATTTAACAGTTTCGACATTCATGGTTTTGAATTGCATACCAAATGCCGGTGGCTGAACAATCATGGCAATCAGCATACCTTCTTTTTGTACATCAAGCCCATATAAAGGCTGTCCGGTAACTATTTTTTTAGCATCGACATTTTTACGTGATGTACCAATTATTTTAAAGTCTTTATTATCTTTTAACTCTACTTCTTCCGGGATGGGTACCTGAGCAGCCGCTTTTGCAACAGCCCCATATTCTAAAGTCTGTTCACTTCCTGCTTGTTTAATTATTCCTTTGTCAACACTTAGCTGAGAAATATCCGTATTTAGCTGAGTTGCAGCAGCTGTAAGTAGCATATGTCTGGCAGTAGCCCCAGCCATTCTCAAAGATTCCCAGCCCTGTCGTATTGATTGACTACCTCCGGCTAATTGACGCGTAAATATATCAGTATTTAATGGTGCTTGTTCTACGACAACCTTATCCCAATCAACATCTAATTCTTCCGCAACTATCATCGGCATAGATGTTTTAACATTCTGTCCGATTTCAGGATTTGGAGAAAAGATAGTAACAACACCATTATCACCAATTTTGAGATATCCATTAATTTCAAACCACTCTTCAGGCATTTCAAGAACCATTTCTTCAACACCTTCTTCAGTCGGTCGTTTACAAGCCAGCCAGTTGAAACCAATTAACAGTCCACCTCCGGCAAAAGAGACACTTTTAATAAAGGATCTTCGTCCTATTCCTGTTTTTACCTTGCTCATTTCTTGTGGGGTTTATTGACTGAAAATTATGACTGTTGGGTTTTTGCAGCTGTTTTTATTGCTGCTTTGATCCTGGTATAAGTTCCGCATCTACAGATATTTCCATTCATTGCAATTTCAATATCTTTATCGGTCGGATTTGGGTTTGATTTAAGAAGCGCAGTTGCCGACATAATTTGTCCGGCCTGGCAATAGCCACATTGTGGCACATCATGTTCGAGCCAGGCTTTCTGAACAGGGTGAGTTCCATTTTCAGAAAGTCCTTCAATAGTCGTTATTTCATTATTTGCAGCTGCGGAGATTGGCAGCTGGCAGGATCTCACTGCATTGCCATTAAAATGAACCGTACATGCACCACATTGTGCAATACCACAACCAAATTTGGTTCCTACAAGATTTAGGTGATCTCGAAGAACCCATAGTAATGGTGTAGTTGGATCAACATCAACAGTTTGATCTTTTCCGTTTATTTTTAATTTGAATTCTGCCATGGTTAAGGGTTTGGTTCAAATTAATAAAATTATATGTCATATGCGATTGAAGAGACTATTTTATATAGAGTCAAATATGTTAAATATTATAAAATATTAGTTTTTTAACATATTTAAATCGAATTCCTAAAGCTTTAATTTCAGATAAGACTCTAAAAACTATAGTTGTAATTTAATTACGTCAATAAATATTTGTCAACTAATAATTGAAATATCGTTCTGTTTGCAATAAAAAGGCAAATAATGTAAAGCAAAGAAGAAAATTATTGTAATCAAAACATGAATTTTTAATATTAACTTATCATTAAGTTTAATCCTTTTGTATCGCAAAATCATAATTATTAAACTTCAATTAATTATATTATAGTATTAATAGAATCATGCTCCATGTTAAATGTAAAATTCCATAAGCCTGTTCTTGGTAATCAGATTATTTCACGACCCAGAGTAATTGAAATTTTCAAAAACATACCTGTCTCAATCTTAGTATGTGCACCCGCTGGTTATGGTAAATCTGTAGCAGTAAGTCAATGGTTGGATTATCAAGAAAGTCATTACATGTGGTTAACCTTAGATGATGAGCAAAATAATATATCCTTATTTTTAGATTATTTTATAACCGGACTTGAAGAAATATACCCGAATCAGTTCCATGATACAAAGTCATGTATTAATAACAATAAAATAGCGGACTTTGATACCCTTAAAGAAGTTTTTATTAATGAATTAGATACAATTGAAGAATCACTGGTTATAATCCTGGAGGATTATCATCTAATTAGTAATACATATATACACTCTATAATAGAGACCTGTATTAAATATTGTTCTGGTTTTATAAAATTTGTTCTAATATCAAGAGTTGATCCTCCAATCAACACATTTGACTTAAAAATATACGGTAAACTTCATGAGATAAGAATGAAAGATTTATCTCTGGATCATAATGAATTCCAAAATTTTATTAGATATAATTTAAAGATACCCACTTCAAAAGATGAATTAATCAAATTTGAAGGCCTTGCTGAGGGATGGATTTTAGGTATCAAGTTGGCTACTTCAATTGTTAATATCAACAGATCAATATCATTGAGTACATCATTACTGATGTCACATGATATAAGCAGACTTGTTAAAAATCTAACGGAATATTTAGAAGATGAATTATCAAATCTGTTATTGTATTTTTCTGTATGCAAAAAATTCAATGAAAGTCTGCTTCGTTCTATTTTAAAATTTAAGGGTAAGAAATGGAATTATGATTCAGATATAATCCAGATATTAATTGACCATAATTTATTCCTTACACAATTAGATAAAAATGGAGAATGGTTTAGATTTCATCATTTCTTTAGAGAGATTCTTTTAAAAATTGCTATTGATAAAGATCAGGAAGGCACTAATTCTTTGATCAGCTTTGTCGGTCAATGGTTCGCAGAAAATGATATGATTGAAGAGGGAATAAAGTATGTAATTGAAAGTAATCAATACGATGAAGCAATTGAAATAATTTCGCGATTTCGAATAAAAATGGTAAATAATGATGAGTGGTACAGGGTTCAACGCTGGTTGGATCAATTACCTGAAAATATCAGAAAATCTGATCCTGATATTTTACTTGCACAAATTCTTATTTATGAAGATACATGGGAATTAGGTAAGATTCCACCAATGCTAACTGCATTAGAAAACTTATTAGTCACAAACATCAGTAACCATCACAAATCAGAAATACTTTACCACCAAGGGCATAGAGAATTATTTGTCCTTTCAAATCCTAATAAAGCCAAAGAATTATTTATCAGATCAAAAGAGCTGTATAATGAGCAATCAGCATTCTGGTCAAGGAGGGAAATGTTTTTAGCCACAGCCCTGCAAATGACAGGTAAAAGTGAAATTGCTTTAGATTCATTAAATATAGCAGAGCAACAAAATAATGCCGGAAGTCATTTATTTCTCAGAACCTTATTTTCAAAAATGTTGGTTTTATTACTTTCAGGTGATTTTCATATCGGAACAAAGACTGCGGAAGAGTTCGCTTATTTTGCTAAAGACAGCGGTTATGATTCATTAGAATCTTCTAGCTGTTATATGTCTGCTAATACATCATTTCAAAAGCTTGAAATTCAAACCACCATTGAAACCCTTAATCGCGGATTACAACATTTTGGAAAAATGAATTATCGTCTTTATTTCGATGCAATGGCAATGAAAGCTTTATGCCATATGGCTGAAGGTGAAAATCAAAAGGTAGAAAGCACAATTGAAAATATAAAAAAATTAGTTGATCAATTAAATGATAAATCTTATCGCTCCTACTATGAATCAGTAAATGCTCGAATTAAATGGTTGAATGGGCAAGAAACTGATTTGATAAGCTGGGCAAATAACATTAACAATCAAGTACATTTCACTCAATTATATTTTTTAATTGATGTTCCTGTTTTTACGCAATGCAAAATTTTAATATCATCCGATGATATAAACTTGATTGAAAAAGGTTACTTACTTTTGAATGAAATTGAAGTTATTTTACTTGATTTTAATAATCGATATCATGATACTGAAATCAGTATATTAAAAGGTTATTATTTCTACAGAAAGGGCGATAAATTAAAGGCTTCAAGTTTGGCTACAAAAGCTATTCAAAATGCGAATTTACAGGATGCATGGTGGTCGGTACTTGAAATTTTAATTAGGGATAGGGATTTTTTGAAAGTTTTAGATTACAGGTTAATCCCTGAAAAATTATTAAAATATTTACCTCAGAAAACAGAAAATTCCGGGCGCAATGATAAAATTAATTCCATTAATATAAATTCAGATAGAGTTTCTTCTCGGGAAATAGAAGTATTAAAAGCAGTAGCTTTGGGGTTGAGAAATAAAGAGATTGCTGAATCCCTGAATATTTCAGAAGTAACTGTTAAAAGCCATTTAACAAATATTTTCAGGAAAATAGATGTGCCAAATCGTACATCTATGATTAAAAGAGCCAGAGAATTAAACCTGATTTAATTAGACTTTAGATTAATACGACTTTTTTGCGACTTTGGTAGGATGTTTTTGATATATTAAAAGATGATATTTAATATATCAAAGAATTAACAATTCAATCTATTTATCCATGACCACCAATTACCTATTTGCTAACCCGGCAAATTATCAAATCCAGTTATTTGGTCCCCCTTCCCACACACTTAAGGAAAGTTTGGGTTCAATGAATATCAAAACCAAAATCATTGAAGGAAATAAGTTCACAGAACTAACGGGAATTTTACCTGATCAAGTTGCTCTTGTTGGAGTAATCCAGAAAATCCATCAGCTACATTATGCAATTACATCCATCCAGATTATTGATATGGATATTAATCACCTGAAATAAATTTCACCTCAAAAGAATTGTTATGTACGAAGTTTACGAAAACAAAAATCAATCAACATACACTCCTTTCCGTTATACGAAATCATCAGAGTTGTATCAATTTATTGAGTTTATTTATAGTGAAAATTCCTCAACAACTTTAAAACCTGATGTACATGAAAAGCTTAAATAAACATTGCTATTTATTCCTGCTAATTTTAATATCAACATCAGTTATTGCACAGGAAAGAGACACTGTCAATGTGGATTCTTTAAATATCAGCCAAAAAATATATCCTGCCGGTGACGTCAAAGAAACGAGTCAGGTTCTTTCGGCAAATGATTTAATTGAATCTGACTTCCCCGGATCCTGGCCGATGTTCGGTTCCGATATCAGAATGAAAATCGGTGGATACATAAAAGTAGATGCATTATATGATGTCGATGGCACACTGGATAAAAATCAATTTTTAATGTCAACAATTCCAGTTGAAGGTCAGCCTGAATATGATAACCATGGGTATTTCAGCTTCTTTTCAAAAGAAACCCGTTTCAATATTGATGTCAGGCGAATTGGTGAAGGGAAAATCCCTTTAAAACTATTTATTGAAGGAGATTTCTTTACTTCAGGAAACCAATTCAGACTCCGTCATGCCTACATTACAGCTGGTGATTTTATCATCGGTCAGACATGGACTACCCTGTCGATTCTTGAGTCATTGCCATTTATGATTGATTTTGCTGCTGGCGATGCACTCTTTGGAGGTAGAACATCACAAGTTAGATATCAAAAGAACCTTAAGGAACATATAAAAATAGCAGTAGCTATTGAAAGTTTTGATCTGCTGGGAATTGAAAATTCAAATAATTTACCAGGCAAATCTTCAGCTCAATTTCCATTGTTTGCAACAAGGGTCGACTTCAATTGGAAAACCGGATTAATAGTGATTGGTTCGAGTGTGGGACAAATAAGATGGGATGGTGGTTCTGTGGGAACTTCAACTGCCTTACAAATCGATGGAGTTATTGCAGGAAGACAATACATTGGAAAGAATAATTACTTCGCCTGGAATATAAGTGCAGGTAAAGGTTCTGGCGAGAACATTATGGCTTTTGCCGGCAGTAATGCTAATGCAGTATTAACGGATAATTATGATCTTGAGACGATTTCTTCTTTTGCAGCGGTACTATCTTTTATGCATAAATGGTCTGACCGTATGTCTTCAAATTTCTCCTATGCTTATGGCTGGTTAGATACTCCCGAATCGCGAGATCCATTAGCATTGAAAAAAGGCGGGGTTGGACATTTGAACCTGATTTACAGACCCTATAAACGGTTCTCAGGAGGTATCGAATATATGTGGGGAGCACAACGAACAACTGACGATTCTTATGGGAATGCAAGTCGAATTCAAACAATGGTCAAATTTGAATTTTAAGAGGTATGACTTTAACAATACACTAATATTTAAAAATATAACTCTCACTAAAATTAAATAATAATGAAATCACTACTAAAAAATCTTTTCATACCCGCAGCCATTGTAATCATTTCAATTTTGGGTTGTGGAGAAAATCAGGATCAACAAAAAGAGGAAACAACAGAGGAAGCAAAACAATCTGAGTCAATAAATTTAAATGAATTCACCTCAATGCAAATGAAAGGTGTTGAACAAGTTTCCGTTGAGGTAGATCTTGATGGAGCAGTGCAACGCTTATCAAAAGCTGTGACATTTCCCACCATTTCTAATCAGGATAGAGAAGATTTTGACACCAAAGCCTTTACAGACTACCATAAGTTTTTGGAGAAAGCCTATCCCAATGTTCATAAAACACTTAAAAAAGAGGTACTCGGAGATCCTAGACCCTATAGTTTATTGTACACCTGGGAAGGTAAGGATCCAAGTTTGGAGCCCGCCTTATTTTATGCACATCAGGATGTCGTACCAGTTCCAGATGATAGCAGAGATCAATGGAAGCAGGATCCGTTTTCAGGTGCTGTTGTTGATGGTTATATCTGGGGCCGAGGAGTACTTGACGATAAAAATCAGATTCATGCGATTCTGGAGGCAGCCGAAATGAAAATCAAAGAAGGCTGGCAGCCATCCCGAACCATTTATTTCGTCTTTGGACAGGACGAGGAAGTAGGTGGAGCAGAAGGCGCAAAAGTGATTGCTGATGTACTGGAAGAGCGTGGCATTGAACGATTTGCTTATGTGATGGACGAATCAGCCCCGTTGACACCTGGGATATTCCCGGGTATCCAGGAAAATACCGCACTAATCGGTATTGCACAAAAGGGATTTATCAGCCTTGAATTGTCTATAAATGGCGTAGGCGGACATTCCTCCATGCCTCCTGAAGAATCAAATATTGGAATTATAGCCAAAGCCATCACCAAACTGGAAGCTGCTCAATTTCCCTACAGAATTCACCCGGCGGTTCGTTCACAATACCGTTATATGGGGCCTGAATTACCAGAAGAGCAACAGCCATTGTATGCAGCCGTGGCCTTTGGAAAAGATGGTGAAATGACAGATATGGAGAAGAAATTCATTGAAGTCATGTCAGGTAATGAAGTGACCAGAGCGATGCTGCATACCACCATGGCAGTAACCATATTTAATGCAGGTATCAAAGACAATGTACTGCCTCCGTCTGCATCAGCAGTGGTGAATTTCCGACCGATGCCCGGTGATACTCCGGAAGTGATCATTGACCATGTAAAAAAAGCCATTGATGATGATCGAATTACTGTGAAAGACATTTCTGCTTCAACGCCAGCTACCAATATCGCAGAGGTAGGAAATGCCGCTTATAATATGCTCGAAAAAACCATTCGCCAGATCTGGGGCAATGACCTGATCGTATCACCATTCTTTGTTGTTGGCGGTTCAGATTCAAAGCATTTTCAGGCCAGAGATTTTGCACCGGATGTATATACTATCACGGCAATCCAATTAGAAAATACCGAAGAATTTAAAGGCTTTCATGGCGTAAACGAACGAATTCTTGTGGAAGAATATGGTAAGTCTATCGGCTTCTTCTACCAGATATTTGATAATCTGGAAGAATTGAAGAAATAAAATCTTAGAAAAAAAATATTAAAATCATGAAAAAGCAATCAGTAGCAATTGTTGGAGCAGGGCTTATCGGGTGCAGTTGGGCAGCGTATTATGCTTCCCATGGACTCCAAGTCAATGTCTGTGATGTACAGGAAGGATACCAGCAAAACGCACGAGCGAGAATCAGCAAGCTGGCAGCAGAGATCCCAAATGTTGATGAGGAAAAGGCTGTGGAACAAATATCCTTTTTCACCTCCATTGAGGAGGCAGTAAGAGACGTAGACCTTGTCCAGGAGAATGGCCCTGAAAGATCGGATATTAAGCAACAAATGTTTGCCGACTTTGAACGTTTTGCTCCTGAATCAGCACTGCTTGCCTCATCAAGTTCGGGTACTGTACCGGCTGTTCTGTCCGCCAAGATGGAAGCACCGGAACGAGCCCTCATTGGTCATCCGGTTAATCCAGCTCATCTATTACCTGTGGTAGAAATTTGCGGGGGTCAGGATACACCAATAAAACTGGTGGAGCGATTGGAGAAATTCTACCGAGACTGTGGACGTGTGACCGCTACCCTCAATAAACCCATAGATGGGTTTGTGACCAACCGTTTACAGACGGCCCTGGTAAGGGAGGCAATTCATCTTGTTGGCGAAGGGATAGTAAATGTAAAGGATTTAGACTCACTTTTTATGGCATCCCTCGGCGTAAGATGGGCTTCTATAGGGCCATTCTTAACTGGCCAACTCGGAGGTGGTAAGGGGGGCTTTAGAGGAATTGCGGAAAATATCTTGTCCTCTTTATTCACTTCGATGGGTTTTGAACCTGTATCCAAAGAAACATTGGAAATGTTAGAACAGCAGACTAACCAATTCTATCCTATGGAGAAAATGAAGGAGTTTGCTACAGTGCGCGATGAACGACAGAAAGCCGTTCTTGATATCCAAAGCAAGCACCCACTACCCACTAAAGATTGATTTTTAGAACCCTAAAAAATAAAGTAATGAGCGATATATATAAATTAAAATACACAAAGCTATATGCAGATGAAGACGGTGAGACCCATTTTAAGGAGGAGGAATTCGTCATGAACAGTAAAGATTATTCTCCTCCGGCTCCTCCGGTTTGGGTGGCCCCAAGAACCAGGGCTACCGGTAGTACCGTTGTTGCCTTCCCTGTTGGATGGTATGGCGATTTTCATCCAGCACCCAAGCCTCAATGGATGATGATCTTAAAGGGAACTATGGAGGTGGAAGTAAGTGATGGAGAAAAGCAAACATTCCTTGCTGGCAGTATAGCCTTTTTAGATGATCTAGGCAGTAAGGGACATATTAGCAAAAGTATTGGTGATGAAGTAGCCATAGTCTCGGTAACGGAAGTAGAATAAGCAGATATAAAGCCCATTTATGTTATGAAAAATGTAGAAAGATTAAATGAGCGTTTTAAATCAGTCGCGGAAATCACTATTAGACTAGGTTTTCTGCTTTTACTTATTGCCTGGTGCTTGCGCCTGCTTTATCCGTTCTCCGGAATTATAGTTTGGGGAATGATTCTGGCATTGGCTATAGCCCCCTTATACAAATCCTTAAATAGTAGATTGGGTAATAAACCCAAAAGAGCTGCTACAATAATCGTACTGGCTGGATTAATTATCATTATTCTGCCCGCCTGGTTATTTATGGGGTCATTAGTAGAAGGGTTACAGGAACTTAATTCAAATATAAATGCTGGATCATTGACTATTCCTCCTCCTACCCAGCAGGTAGCTGACTGGCCAGTTATTGGAGATAAGGTCTACACACTCTGGGTAGAAGCTTCTCAAAACATAGATACATTTACAGATCACTACAAAGAACAGATTAATGCATTCGGACAAGGCCTCCTTTCAAGATTAGCTGGTTTAGGAGGAAGCATTGTTAAACTAATCATCGCGACAGTAATTGCAGGAATTCTATTGGCTACCCCCGGAACAGAACAAACAGCCCGGAAGTTCTTTCACAAACTAGCGGGTGATATGGGTGATGAGTTTACTACTATTACAGCCCAAACAGTAAATAATGTAGTGAAAGGTGTGATCGGTGTAGCGTTTATCCAGTCGTTCTTACTTGGTCTTGGATTTCTACTGTCTGGCATACCCTATGCAGGCCTATGGACTCTGGTGGTTTTGGTTATGGCTATTCTCCAATTACCCGTTTTGCTTGTTACCATTCTGGTTGTGTTATGGCTATTTTCGGAACTCTCCCCCTTCCCTGCTACATTATGGACCATATACCTGCTGGCGGCAGGTGCATCAGACAATTTCCTTAAGCCAATTCTTTTGGGCAAAGGAGCAGCAGTACCTATGGTAGTGATATTTCTAGGCGTTATTGGTGGATTTGTGTTATCCGGGTTCATCGGATTATTTACAGGAGCTATCATCGTATCCTTTGGATATAAACTGTTTATATATTGGTTAAATAGTGATGAATTAGAACTTTCTGAAAAAACAGCCAGCCAACTGTATGCCCAAGGTTCGGATTCTGGAAGTTTTAATGATGATTTTGATTCAAATAAACATTCAAATTAGTTTACAGAGACCTCGATAGTTTGCTTCAGTTTATCCTGACCAACCAAAGAATATTCGCTATCCAGTTAGCCATTAAAAAACATAAATTAAAAAAGAACACTAAAAGTAGTCCAGCAATGAAAAAACAAAGTATAAATCTTTGGATGTTTACGCTAATGATCCTCATAAGTGGATTTTCTTATGCTCAAACACCAAAAAATCAAATTCTTATCACCAATGCTAAAATTTTCGACGGAACGAACAAGCTGGTGGAAGGAAAAGATGTGCTCATTCAAGGGAACAAGATCGTTCAGATTGCTGCAGGAATCATGATTACTCAAGATGAGCATTCCCAAATCATCGATGCCACAGGCATGACATTAATACCCGGACTTACCGATGCGCATTGGCATACCATGCACGCCCATATTGCCAGTATGCAAATCTTTGTAAATGACATTGGTTATCTGACCCTGGTGGGTGCTGAAGCCGCCGAAGCCGCGTTGATGCGGGGATTTACATCGGTACGCGATGTGGGAGGACCGGTTTTTGGAATCAAGAAAATGATCGATGAGGGAAGAATTTCAGGGCCAAGAATCTATCCATCTGGTGCGTATATAACCCAGACCTCCGGCCATGGAGATTTTCGTTTTCCAACGGCAATGACCAGAAAAGACGGAAGAGAACTTCTTGATGGGGAACTGATGGGCTGGACTAAGATCGCGGACGGTGTTCCTCAGGTTATCAGGCGGGTTCGTGAGAATTTAATGAGTGGTGCCACTCAGATTAAAGTGATGGCTGGTGGAGGGGTGGCTTCGCTTAGTGATCCACTCGATGTAAGGCAATATACGCTGGATGAAATGAAAGCTGCGGTGGAAGTAGCTGCGACATGGAACACCTATGTATGCGTCCATGCCTATTCTGATGTCGCAGTTCGTGGAGCACTGGAAGCGGGAGTCCAGTCTATTGAGCACGGTCAAATGATCACGGAAGAGACAGCAAAACTGATCAAAGAAAAAGACGCTTGGCTTTGCTTGCAACCCTTGCTGAATGATGAAGACGCAATTCCATTTCCTGACGGATCTTTCGAACAACAAAAATTCCTGGCAATGACGGCTGGCACCGAAAAAGCCTACGGGTTGGCCAAAAAGTATGATTTGAAGGTCGCTTTTGGCTCGGACTTACAAAATGGCGCGGCGATTGCCGCCACACAGGGGAAAGCACTGGCAAAGCTCAAAAGGTGGTATGAGCCATGGGAGGTATTGAAAATGGCGACCAGCACTAATTACGAGCTCTTCAAGATGTGCGGACCCCGAGATCCCTATCCCGGAAAGAATGGTGTCATCGAGGAAGATGCGCTGGCTGACCTGATCATCGTGGATGGCAATCCTTTGGAAAACCTCGATTTGATCGCCGATCCTGAAAACAATTTCAAGGTGATCATGAAAGACGGTAAAATCTACAAGAACATAATAGATTGATAAAACCATGAAAAATTTAAAATCGAGCATCTGGTTGCTTCTGGTGATGACACTTTTAAGTGGACTTGCTTTTGGGCAAACACCAGTAAATCAAATTTTAATTACTAACGCCAAAATTTTCAATGGTGTCGATGAAAAATTAATAGATGGAGATATTCTGATCGAAAATAATCTGATCAAAGAAATTGGCCCTTCCATCAAAGCACCCAACGGTGCCGAGGTGATTGATGCAGCTGGTAAGACAGTGATACCGGGTTTGATCGATGTGCACTGGCATATGGCACTGGCTGAGCTACCTATGACATTTATTTTAACTGGAGATGCTTTTGAGGTCGGTATACGAAGTACCATTGCCTCCCCAAAAACCTTAATGCGAGGCTTTACTACAGTACGGGATATGGGAGGAAATGTGTTCAGTCTCAAAAAGTTGATAGATCAAGGATTAGTGGTTGGTCCGCGTATTTTACCTTCAGGTCCTATGATCAGTCAAACAGGTGGACATTTTGACTACAGGCTTATCAATCAAATACCGGATAGACTTGGCAATATGACTTACTGGGAAGAGGTAGGGATGTCTGCCATTGCAGATGGTGAAGCCGAGGCTCGGCGCCGAACCCGAGAAGCTTTTATGTTGGGCGCAACACAAATTAAAATTGCTGGTGGCGGTGGAGTTGCCTCCCAATATGACCCCATTGATGCACGACAGTATTCCCTGGAAGAAATGAAGGCCATAGTTGATGTTGCGAATAGCTATAATAGCTATGTAGGAGCCCATATTTTCACAGACGATGCTGTACAAACTGCGATAAAAGCTGGAGTCAAAAGCATCGAACATGGTATGCTCATGGGCCGGGAGACCCTTCAAATGATGAAGGACAATGAGGTTTGGCTCAGTACCCAACCCATATTGAATGATGAGGATGCGGATGAATTCCCTAGCGAAGAGTCCAACAGGAAGTTTGCAGAGGTAACACAAGGAACAGACAATGTCTACAAGGTTGCGAAAGAAATTGGAGTGAATATCGCATTTGGAACAGACCTGTTTATGGGTGCTGAAAATGCTGCCAAGCAAGGGAAACTGCTTTCAAAATTAGATCGCTGGTTTACTCCTTATGAAGCTTTGAAAATGGCAACTTCAGAAAACGCAAGATTGCTGGAGCTATCAGGGCCACGGCATCCCTATAAGGAAGGTCAATTAGGTGTGTTGAAACCCGGAGGTTATGCCGACCTGATTATTGTGGATGGTAACCCTTTGGAAAATTTGAAATTGGTTGCCGACCCGGAAAACAACTTCAAGGTCATTATGAAAGACGGTAAAGTCTACAAAAACACATTAAACTAGTTCAACCATGAAAAAGCTTAATAAAAACATCTGGTTGATCATCGTAATGACACTTTTAAGTGGACTCACTTATGCGCAAACACCAGCAAGACAAATCTTAATTACCAATGCCAAAATTTTTAATGGTGTCGATGAGAAATTGATTGATAGTAACATTCTTATCGAAAACAACCTGATCAAAGAAATTGGACCATCCATCAAAGCCCCTAAAGGCGCCGAGGTGATTGATGCAGCCGGAAAAACAGTGATTCCGGGACTTATAGACATGCACTGGCACATGATGTGGGCTAAAATGTCAGTACCGGTAGTCATGTCCAAGGACGCCTTTTATTTGGGCATTATGGCCGCCAAGACTGCAGAGGAAGACCTGCTGCGCGGTTTTACCACTCTGCGTGACATTGGGGGGAATACCTTTAGCCTGAAAGAAGCCATTGACCAGGGAATTATTCCCGGGGCCCGCATTTTTCCTTCAGACGCTTTAGTGAGTCAAACCTCCGGTCACGCCGATTTTCGGCCTGGAATAGAGCCAAACCACGCCCCCTACCTGGAGACATCTGGGCATTCGATCATTGCAGATGGTGTTCCTGAAGTCTTTCGTGCCGTACGTCAGCAGTTACGTCGTGGGGCAACCCATATCAAACTCACCGCAGGTGGTGGCGTGTCCTCCGATATGGATCCACTTGATGTAAGACAATACTCTTTGGAGGAACTCAAAGCTGCAGTTGAAGCCGCTGCTGAATGGAACACCTACGTAGCGGTACACGCGTTTAGTGACGATGCGGTGCAAATGGCGATTAAAGCCGGCGTGAAGTCCATAGAGCATGGGATGCTAATAACAGATGAAGCGGCAAAATTGATGGCAGAAAAGGATGTGTGGTTGAGTATTCAACCCATCCTGAACGATGAAGACGCCATTCCATTTCCAGAGGGTTCGGTGAATCAAAAAAAATTCGTGGAAGTTACAAATGGTACAGACAACGCTTATGCACTGGCTAAGAAATATGGTGTGAAGACCGCCTGGGGTACAGACGTGATCTTCGATCCCGAACTTTGCCTAAAACACGGGAAGTTACTGGCTAAGCTAAAACGTTGGTACACACAGTATGAAGCATTAAAAATGGCGACCTATGATAATGCTCAACTGCTCAAGTTGAGTGGTCCGCGCAATCCATATCAACAAGGTGAATTAGGAGTAATCAAAGAAGGAGCCTATGCCGATATGATTATCGTGGATTGTAATCCCCTGGAGAACCTCGATTTGGTTGCCGATCCTGATAACAACTTTAAGGTAATCATGAAAGACGGTAAGATTTATAAAAACACTTTATAATAATAAAACATGAAAAAATTAACACAGTTGTTTGCTATCATTTTCATACTTGGGATAGTCATGGTCGCATGCAAATCTCCAACTGAAAAGGCAGAAGACAACAAAGCAACCTTTAAATCACTTCCTGCCGATACGGAATTTGATGTCGTCATCCTCAATGGTCGGGTGATAGATCCGGAAACCAATTTTGACGGGGTTCGAAATGTCGGAATTAAAGATGGAATCATTGGTTTGATCACCGAAAAGGATATCAAAGGAAAGGAAACCATGGATGCTACCGGACATGTGGTGGCTCCGGGTTTTATTGACCAACACTGGCACTGGCCCAGACCAGTTGGCTACAAGCTTGGGTTAAGAGATGGTGTTACCACTGCCATGGATTTAGAATTTGGATGCTACGGCCCCAATGTTGGCAAATGGTATGACATGCACAAAGGCCGCTCACAAATGAACTATGGAACCGGTTCCAGCCATGAAGCCGCCAGAGGAGCTATTCTCGACAAGATCGAAAATGCTGATGAAATTCTACTGGATGCTCCCATGGCCATTCCGGTGAGATCAGGTACCCAATGGGCCTATGGTGTCATTGATCAGCAAACGGGTAACGAGCTGTTAAAAACCATAGATGCAGGTTTACAGCAAGGTGCTTTAGCTGTTTCGGCGACTTTAGGTTACTGGCCCGGGGCTACGGCTCGGGAAGTCTTTGAGATACACAAACTGGCTGGTCGCTATGGTCGTTTTTATGCCATCCACTCCAGAAATACACCCGGGAGTGCAACAAGGGAAGCCAATGGCGCTCAGGAAATGTTTACCAATGCCATGGCACTCAATGCGCCCGTTTCGATGAACCATTTTAACAACCCTGGATGGGAAATGGTCCAGGAACTGCTGGTAAGAATGCGTGAACAAGGACATAATGTATGGGGCGAAGTGTATCCGTATGCGGCTGGCTCTACTTCCATCAATGCAGCCTTTATTAAACCGGAACATTGGATAGATGAGCTTGGACACACCTATGAGACCACCCTTCAGGATCCTGAGACTAATGAATTCTATACGCTGGAGAAGTATGAGGAGGATGTGAAAAAGGATCCCACCAAAGAAATTATACTTTACAAATCTCCTGTTGAGGACATCCCTTCCTGGCTGGCATTACCGGGAGTTGTTTTGGCGAGTGATGCCATGTTTGCAGCCCCTGGTGGATGGGATCAGCTTCCCTGGGATACCAAATACGAAGACCTTTCAAATACTCACCCAAGAGTAGCAGGTACAAGAGGAAAAGCGCTGCGAATTGCCAGAGAGAACAATATTCCATTGATGCAAATCATCGCCATTGCCAGCTACAACAATGCAAAGTACCTGGGAGAAACAGGGCTTGAGGCGATGAAGGTACGTGGACGTATGCAAGAAGGGATGGTCGCAGATATTACGATTTTCGATCCAGTAAATGTAACCGATAATGCTACTTACGAGCATGGAACCGTGCCTACCACAGGAATTCCATATGTTATCATCAATGGAACCATTATCGTGAAAGATTCGAAAGTGCTGCCGAATGTATACCCCGGACAACCTATCCGTTTTGAAGTTACGGAATCAAAATACGAAGAGGTAAGCCCGGAATTATGGAGAGCGGAATATTTAACACCTCCTACAGAACCTATGCACGAGTTAAATGACTGTATGCATGCAATAGGCAAAAACTAAAAATTCTCAATCTGATATATTAACCAATAAAATTTAAGAATATGAAGAAGTCTTATTTGATTTTCTTGTTATTCACCCTATTGTTTTCCAATATGTTGATGGCTCAACAGTATGACCTGGTCATTCTGAATGGACGGGTCATGGATCCGGAGACGATGTACGATGGCATTGCCAACGTTGGGGTGAAAGACGGGCGAATTGCCGTGATCACCAAAGACAAAATTACCTGTAAAGAAACCATCGATGCCACCGGCCTGGTGGTTGCTCCTGGCTTTATCGACACCCACTTCCACGCACAAGATGCGTTTGCAACCAAGATGGCGGTGGCCGGTGGTGTTACCACCGGTATGGACCTCGAGGCGGGATCATCACGCGTAGGCGATTGGTATGACAGAAGAGCGAAAGAAGGCTGGCAAGTGAACTATGGTACCACGAGTTCCATGCTCTTCGCCCGGATTATGGTCCACGATCCCGAAGTGGACATGAGTGAGATAGTCGACGCCAGAAACGGTCAAGGAATCATTGCAGCAAGTGCCGCGGATGGCGTGCAAGGATGGGCTGTAACCAAAAGTAGCATTGACCAAATGAACCAGATCATGAAGATTTTGGATGAGGACCTTCGTCAGGGAGCCATAGGTATTGGAATCACGTCGGCCTATTTTCAGCGGGGTGTAACCAGCTACGAGCAGTTTTCGGCCCAGCGTACAGCCGGTCGTTATGGTCGGCTTTCATCCGTCCACACGCGGTACCACATTCAGTCGCAGACACCGAACGAGGCAACAATTGCTCTCGATGAAGTGCTGGCCAATGCAATGGTGCTTCGTGCACCGCTGCTCCTTGCCCATGACAATGATTACGGCTGGTGGGAAAACGAAGAAAAGCTGCAGCTGGCTCGTGCACAGGGCTATAATGTATGGGGCGAGTATTACCCTTATGCGGCTGGGTTGACATGGATAAGTGCCGATTTTCTCCGCCCTGAAGTATGGGAAGATATTAACGGTTACAAATACGAAGAAACCATCTTTGATCCGGGAACTTCTAAATTTCTGACCAAAGATGAGTTTCTGGCGATGGTAGAAGAAAAACCTGGTTACAATGTTGTGGTGCACATACCTCCGCGTCAGAAATGGATGAAATACTGGCTGACCATTCCTGAGATGGTCGTAGCATCAGATGCGTCTCCCGGTAATGGTGAGGACGGCAAATTGCTGCCTTATGATGCAGACGTCACGAAATACGCGGGCCATCCTCGCACTGCCAGCTGCTATGCAAAAACCTTAGAGCTGGGTCGGGAACAAGGCGTGCCGCTTATGTTCACCCTGTCGCAATTAAGCTACTGGAACGCGAAACATCTCGGCGATACCGGGCTGGAAGCCATGAAAGAGCGTGGACGCGTACAGGTGGGTAAGGTCGCCGATCTTACACTGTTCAACCCTCAGACAGTAAAAGCAAATGCGACGTACTCGTTTGGTGAAAATGGTCTTCCTCCAACAGGCATTCCTTATGTGATTGTCAATGGAACCATAGTGGTTGATAAAGGAGAGGTACTGCCAGTCAAACCTGGCCAGCCAATACGTTTCCCAGTGGAAGAAAAGGGACGGTTCGTACCTGTGGATTTCAACAATTGGCTTGGGGATTTCACCATTAATGTACCAGACATGCATGAGATGGATGACACAGCTGCACCAAGATTAAAGGAGCAAGATAAAAAATGATCCTAGAGAGCCCAAGCCAAGAATTAGGGATAGATGATAGGTCAAAGACCTAAATCATGTAAAAAACTGTTTGTAAAATATTTTAAAGTAAAATATCATGTTTAAAATAGGTTTAAGAATATCGGCATTATCTGTTCTGTTCTTCGCTTTGAGTTGTTCTGAGATCCAGAATGATAATAATGAGTCAGGCTCGACTTCTTCAAAAAATGACGATTCCGGGGTAATTTATGCCAAACCCGAAAATGTAGCTTCCAATATTCCTTATGAGGAAGTGGCAAGGATCAGTACATTCTTTAATCAACCTGAAAATAAGGTTAAAATTCAGTTTCCAAGTGCTGAAACCGAATATGCCTGGCAGCATTGGTCACAATTTTATCCTACCGCCCCCCTTTACAGAAGCGGACAGGTAAGTGAATTGCCTTATAATATTCATCCTGAAATTGGGGAACTCAGTTTTGTAGGGAGGGACGGAAAAACTGAGACCGTGGATTATCATTTTGAAAACTTCCCGGTTGATGCCATGGTGATAGTAAAAGGTGGAGAAATTGTTTACGAGCGCTACAATACCATGCGACCCGATGATAAGCATATTTGGTTTTCAAGTAGCAAGGTGACTGGTGCTACCATGTTAGCCTTTTTAGAACTTGAAGGAAAAGTTGATGTACAAAAACCCGTGACCTATTACCTCGAAGAGTTAAAAGGAAGTGATTGGGAAACTGTAAAAGTAGTGGAGGCACTTGATATGGCTACCGGATTAAATGGAACGGAACATGACGAACCCAACCATGATCCCAGGACCAACCCGAAACAAATCTGGTTCCGTTGGGCAGCCACTTCAGATGTAGCCATGCTACCAGGCGACATAAGTAAAAACTGGTATGATATTCTGGGAGAAATGAAGCGTGTGAAGCCTGCTTATGAAGCTTTTGAATACAATTCGATTAATACCTTCGTGATTAACCGAATCGTGGAAAAAGTAGGTGGAAAATCTTTGCATGAACAACTAAGCGAACGGATTTGGAGCAAAATGGGTATGGAGCATGATGCTGATTTGCAAGTGAGTCCTAGTGGTAAGACTCTGGGTTTTATTGGAATGAACACCAGCGTAAGAGATATGGCTCGATTTGGTATGGCCTTTACTCCTAGTGGAACTAAGCTAGCCGGAGAGCAAATCATCCCGAATGCTATCATTAAGAAGATTCAGGATACATCGCATTCCGATATGTACGCCACTGCTTTTGCCAGAAAAAAATTCGCGGCATCATTCCCGGATGTTGAAGGATTAGCCAACCGATACCAATGGGATGTCGTGATCCCGAACGGGGATTTCTTTAAAAGCGGCGTGGGAGGTCAGGGCCTTTTTGTTTCGCCTTCAAATGATGCGGTTGCCGCCTGGTTTTGTACCGGAGACGGAAGTAATCAGGAAGAGACTATGGTAAGAGAGATTATCTATAGTCTGGCCGGAAATTAAAACACAACCAATAAATTTCAATAATCATGAAACACCTATCTAAATTTTTAATAATAATATTTATACTAATTGCTCAACCAATATTTTCTCAGGAAGATAATATAGAAAAAGAAAGCGCTGCAGATATCGCTAAAAAACTGGCAAACCCAAATGCAACACTGGGTCAAATGCTCTTTCCAATAGATTATATAAAGTATAATGGAGATATTGACGGTGCAAGTAAACAGCATGGGTTCCTCATAAGTTTCCAGCCATCATTACCCATCCCACTTTCGGAGAGTCTGAACCTGTATGTGAGGCCGTTAATTCCGGTTTATATATCCCAACCCGTTATTGGTGAAAATGGATTCACAAATAAAGCTTCATTTGGAAATATCAGTGCAGACATTGCTGTTGGTAAAACCTGGCCTTCAAAATGGATTACACTAGTTGGTGTTTTTGGTGGCTTTCCGACAGCGTCAGATGAAGCCTTACGGTCAAAACAAATAACAATAGGTCCAGAATTATTGATAGCTAAATTGACTAGTTGGGGTGTTTGGGGAATTATGGTTAGCCATGCTTTGGGAGTTGGAAAGGCCAGTGATCCGGATGTCTCATCATCAACGATCCTGCCTGATGATTATTGGATCACATCGAATGGCTCATCAAATACAAGTGTTACAGCAGGGCAGTACTTCTATACTATCAATCTTGAAAATGGATGGCAAATCACCGCTTCACCAACTTATTCCTATAATCATAATGCATCAGAAGGAAATAAATTTACTTTTCCAATAGGCACAGGTGCGCAAAAAGTTATAATTGCTGGAAAAATGCCAATCAGATTAGGGCTACAATATTGGTATTATATAAGCAGCCCTGAATCTTTTGGACCACAACATCAGGTAAGGTTTACCATAGCACCGGTAATACCACTACCCTGGTGATATTCTTTTTAACAAAATTATAAACTATACAAATTAAATAAATTACATTATGTGGTTTTAACTCTTATACAATGAAGAAATTAATCATCATTATTCTATTTCTCATTATGCAAGTATCGATTATGGCACAGCAATTTGTTGGAGACAATCAATGGGTAGCACCACATGGTGTCGCTACGATAGTCGGTACTGCCGGGCAGGAATATGCTCAGTTTTATGCGATTGCTGCATTGTTTCCGGATTGGGAATTCAACACGCAATTTGTCCATTATTATGATGATCCACGGAGTAATTCGGAATCTTATACTTCATTTTCATTTTTTGTTAAGCATAGGCTTGTTGAAAATGATGCGCAGACTGAAGGTTATTCTGTTTTAGCAGGTTTAGGGTTATTCCCTCAGCATCTGGATGAAGGTGAAGTAACCAGTGAATTCCAGTCTTACTGGGCGATGTTTACAGCAACCTATGCTTTTGCTAATAACACCATACTTTGGGATATATTACCCGGAGCAACAGTGAACTTTGACCACAAACAAACAAAGAAAACAGCCTGGGGATTTACATACAGCACCAGAATCGCAATATATAAAGTCATCCCTCAATCGGCTATAGTTGGAGAAATATTTGGAACAGCTGGAGCAGCTGAATCTCCTGCTTCCTATCGTGCAGGTATTCGCTGGGAAAGCCCAAAACTGGTTGTAGCTCTCTCCTACTCTAATGCATTTAATGGTTCGTATGGGGCAGGATTTGAAATTGGTGCCTTCTTTTTTACGAATCCGCTATTTGGAAAAAACAGGATTCGTAAATAATAATTAAACTCAAATTTCAATTATGATCTATTTGACAAAGAAAATATCCTGAACAAAAATCTTGATTTACACCTGATTTACAATAACTTAATTTTAAATACTTTAAGCTTAAGTTCAGTAAAAACTAGTAATAATTCATATGAGAAACATTAAAAATTAACAAGATGAAATCATTTATACTCATCACAATAATTCTTTTGCTTTTTCCTTATCAAAGCATTTATGGCCAGGATAATTATTCAAAACTTAGGGGAAGTCCGGAGGATAGTTTGACTACAAAAGACTTTCCAGGAGCCTGGAACCTTCCAAATACTGATCTATATCTGAAATTTGGTGGATATTTTAGACTTGATGTAATTTATGATTTTAATGGTGCAGGAAGCCGAAATCAGTTGCTTATGAATCAAATACCTGCAGACAATACTCCGGAGGCATCTGCTGGACCATTTTTTAATATGCATGTCAGAGAAACCAGGTTTAATTTTGATTTAAGAAGAACAACAGACTCACGACGGCCACTTAAGTTTTTTCTGGAGTTTGATTTCTTTGATGAGTCTTTAAAAGCCGGGCAACCCAGGTTAAGGCATGCATTTGTGAAATATGGAAATCTATTGGTCGGACAAACATGGACCAACCTGTCTGATTTAAGGGTTTTTCCATTCATAATGGACTTTTCCGCCGGAGATGCACTATTTGGTGGAAGGACTATTCAAATCAGGTATGAAAAAGAATTTATAAAAAACTGGCAATATGGAGTTTCGCTCGAAATGCCAGCATTAAATGGAATTTACAACCCATTTAATCAGCCAGGAGAACCAATGCCGGTCGTTCCTATTTTCTCAGCCCGAATAACTAATAATCATGACAATGGGATGATTACCCTCGGCGGTCAGATCGAACAGCTTAGATGGGACGGACAGGATCAGGGACCAAATACTACTAGCCCGGGATGGGGTGTAGTGTTTAATGGCCGTCAAACATTAACAAATAACTTTTTTATTACCTGGCACAGTTCATACAATAATGGCATAACCAGACAGATTTTGATATTTGCCGGAACAGATCAGGGTGCTGTGTTAACACAAAATGGAGATATTGAGCTAGAAAATGCAATAACGCTCGCATTTGGAGGTGGATATCAATTAACTAAATCATTATCTACTAATATTGCCTATGCCTACATGGACCGTGGTAATCTGGAATTCAGGCCTGATAATACTCTTGAAAGTGGTGGTATGGGTCACTTTAATTTTATCTGGACTATAGAAAAATTTGCAATGGCGGGCATTGAATATGCCTGGGGAAATATTAATAATCTGGATAAAGCAAAGGGTAATGCTAATCGGTTACAAGCAATGGTGAAGTATTCCTTTTGAAATCTTTAATACTAGCAATTGTTTTTTCATCAATTAAAAAAAATAAAAAAGCATAGCTATTGGTAATAGCTATGCCTAAGGCTTCAATTACGGGATCAGTTATTAAAGAGATATAGTCATTTAATTGATTTTTAGTTGATATTCATTTAAGAATAATTGCTCTAATTCATATTATCTTAATTATTATATATTTCACTTATTGATTCATCAAATATCTAATTACTGATATTTATTATATATTGAATCAAGTTTTCCCAGTCTTCAGGATAATCTACTGTATATTTGTAAACATTGTCGTCAGATGCAACCAGCAGTCCATTCTTAAGTTTAAATTTGTTTATGCTACATTTGACTGATGAAATATTCTTTAAAAATATAGATTTTATTTCCAGTCCATTATGCAAAAAGAGCAACCGTTTATTAGTTAAAGCTAATTCTCCTAATAAAACTATCCCGAAACGGATGTAACCAGACTTTCCATTAATTATAATGTATTCATTATCTAATAGATTTTTCACCACATCTACATCTACATTATAAAACTTAAATCTACTTTTAAACAAATCCCATATCATGTTGCTTTCTTTTAAGTTCCAAGGACCAGAATTCAGACCATTCCATCATTCAGGAATAAAATGCCAGAGCTGAATTTGCTCCGGCATTAATTAAGGCAATTAATCAATCAACTTATTTGACTATAATCTTAAATCTCCTTTCTGGTAAATGATCTGTCTTTAAAATACAGATGTATATGCCAGCAGCGATATTGTTAAATCGTAAATGTTCGGTATGATCACCCGGAATCACACTATACCTGTCAATTCTATCCATTAACTGACCATTGTAATCATATATTTCAATGCTAACATTACTCTCCTCTTCAAGCTGGTAGTATAATTTAGCTGACTGATTAACTACAGGGTTTGGATACAGTAAAGCAGGCAATCCTTTTTCTACTTCTCCAGGGTTTAATCCATCAGTCACACCACCAACCTTTGATGGGTCATCAATAACCACTACATAAACGATATGTAAAACAAAACCGTCTTCCCTTCCATCATCGGCAGCAAATACCAACTGACCAGTACCTACTTTTAATGGATTAAGATTGATGAACTGTTGCCCGATTGCCATATCAACAATCTCAGGAGAATAATTACCAGCAAATAATTGTAAATTATCGCCATCATCATCAGAAAACAGATCCATTGGACTTAATGTCAAGGCACGATTTGAATCAGCAAGGTTTAACGTGATCACCTCGTATTCCATATTAAATACTGGCGGTCTGTTTTTATCAACAACATGTATCCGGACAGTATCAATATATGCATTGCCCATTGCATCTGCGAATTTTACTTTCAAATCATGGTGCCCACTACTTTCATAATTTGTGTGTACCGAGAGTTGTGCAGTATTCGAACTCGTTTGGGTAAACTCATATTCCAAACCAACAGGAGCTTCGATAAGTGTAGCAGTAGCAGATTCGCCTTCCGGATCATTAAACAGGTAATTAAATACTTTAGATTCTGTCTCAACCATCTGGACAGTATCCTCATACATATTTGGATAAAAGTCCAGTTCCGGAGAACCATTTACATTCAAATTAATGCTGGCTTCTTGCAAAGGTGTATACTGATCATTTGATCGAATTAACAATTTACCCAAATGACTACCTCTTCCTGCGACTTCTGCATCTATTGTTGCTGTCACTTCGATACTTTCTCCGGCTGCAAGTGTGCCTGATCTGGCATCAGTTGATAACCAATTATCTTTACCGGACGATGTTAACGCCCTGATTTTGTATACCGATTGGCTGAAATTATTCTCTGACCAATAATGATTCCCATCCGGTCGAAAATTGCCTGAAAAACTATTTTTGTAAACTTCAGGATCGTCAGATTTCTCAATTCCAATATAACGATTCGGATATTCAGGAGTATGCTCCGGTAAGGTGATAATTACATAGAATGATTCTCCTTCAGGTATAAAAAATGGTTTTTCTAATGGGAAATAAATCCAGTCCTCATAAATTTCATCGACAACAAACTTTTGCTCATAGACTTTTCGTCCATCTTGCGGCATATCTCCACCGACGTAAACTGAAATCAGGATATACCTATCTTTACCAAAGATATTTGTATAGGTCTTAACATGTGTAAGATTAAACCCTCCATCAGGAGATGTGAAACGATTTGCATAAACATAATGACCATTCGTTGTGAACGGAACAAATACACTAATGTCTTCGTTTTGAAATTCCAAACTTAAAGAGTCTACAGCTATTCTTTCAATGACATCGTAATTGCCGATTACTTCCGATTCATATGTCTCGAGCGGAAATGGGGCTACCTCTGGTAATGTTGCCGGTATCAGATTAAACTTCAGAGTTGATTCACTATTATTATCGATACTGAATGTATAATTTTCCTTGGTTGTATTCGATAAATTATAAGTCTGATCAACTGCCGTCCAGCTAAAAATTGGAGAGTCAACCAGCTCACAAGATATGATCGTTTCTCTTGTACTAAAGTTTCCGGAAAAAACAACTTTGCCAAGTACATCAAGCTTTTGTGATATAGGAAACTCGACAAATATGGTGACTTCTTCAGCCGGATTGATTAAAATATCATTAATTAAACTTCCGGAGACACTTTTTACAATTTTTATACCTTGTTCATTATATAGTGTCAGGCTTTCGAGTCCTTCTGATTTTATGTTACTAATTGCTAATACATCCATTCCAGTATTTTTTAAAATGACTGGCTCTCTAATTGCTAACGGACCGGTATAAATCTTTTCAAGAACCTCGATATTGTCTGTTGGTGATAGTTCAGGCATCCCGCTGATATTAATTTCAACCGGAATTTCTATTTGCTCATTCGTAACACTATTAGTAAAGATCCTGACCGTATCATTGTAAATACCTGAGTATAGGATATCGTCCGATTTAACTGTGAGGTTAAATTCTTTCTGAGCTTGATTTTTAACCAGACTGTGTTGTGGTGGAATATACTTAAAAGTGGATGAATCAGATACATTTGCCCAACGCACTATAAATACATCCTTACCTTCTGTAATCAATTCTTTTCCATCGGGACTAATGATTCCATAATTCATTTCAGCTCCCCATCCGTCAATATCAAGGTAGCGGAAGATAATTTCACCATCACTATTAATTTCTGCCTGGAAAGTCACATCACCCGGGGTTTGCGAATCATAGAACCCCTTCAATTTTGTCCATTGCACAATTAATTTATCATCTTCTATATGATAATTTATACTTGAACCAATTGGAGAGATTCTCAATTTTGCCCAAAATGGAGCCATCACACCATAAAATTCAATTCCTGGAAATACCCTGATTTGTGATGGCTCGGTTTGGTCCATGATAGACAAATACCCGTTTCTTCCAATCCAAACAGACTCATATTTATTTCCAAAAAATGGAAATTCGAATGGTAACTCTAATTTCGATGTGTTTTCATTATCAAAATCTATTTTCCCTTCTTTAAGATCCAATGACTCCCAACTATTGGCTATCATTGAGCTATCTGATGTTAACAGATTGTACCCATAATTTGTCTGACCAGCTATTGGTACATTGCCGACAGCAATTCCTGAATCCAAATCGGAAACAGAAGCTAAAGCACTATTGATTGCTCTTACCTGTAAATCTTTATCGATTGTAAGGTTGGTAATATTAAATGGGATTGTTTTCTCTTCACCCGCAATTAACGAAACTGAAACTGGGGTCTGCAAATCAGTTATATAATTCACATCGCCAGTTCCTTGAGCTGTAACAGCTACCTGCTGAGACGGGAAATTGTCATACGATAAGCTCAATGTCCCAACAAAGTTCCCCACACTACCCGGAATAAACTCAATTGGAATCATCATTTTGGAATTTCCTTCAATAATTACCGGTGTTGCAAAAGCAACTGGTACAAATTCTGGTTGATCACTAATCACTGAATTTAAAGTAACAGGATTAGCACAAGTATTTGTTATCTGTAAATATTGAACTAGAGAAGACCCGACAACTATAGCACTATCATATGCTAAAGCTTCTGGTACTGATATATTTACACATCCTGTGACATTTATAGTTACCGGAATTGAATCAAGTTTAGAGGAGGTATTATTTGACACATAAATAAAGTCGTTATATGATCCTGCCTGCAAACCATGAAAAGCCGGGTCGACAGCAAATGTTACTGTTTCTGATTTACCTTTTTGGATTGTTCCGTTTAATGAACTCGTCTCTGAAACCATCGTAACCCTCCTGGTAGGATTAAATCGAATCACCATATCATTTTTAAGTATCTCCGGATCTTCAAATTCTTTGACAATGATATTATCAACGATCTCAATACCTACTAAAACTGTTCTGGATTTGGTATCTGAAGCTACTCCTTGAATATCCTTGTATCGGTATTCAACAGTGCCATCTCTAAATAATACAATTTGATATTCTACTGTCTCTCCAGTTTTGAAATACCCTTTTTCTCCATAGCTCCATACTTCTGCATTGAAACTAACTACCAGTCGGTCACCAAAAGAAAAATATTGAAACGTTTTATATTGTAAGGACTTACCATCAATCTTGAAAGGAATAAATGCGGCATATCTTAGTACTGCCAGCTGCCCCAGCCTGTTTACTTCTACCTCTTCTATGTATTGGTCAAAATATGGGAATTTGAATCCAATAGGTATGATTGTGGTATAATTTATAGATTCAACAGTCGTCCCGAAAGATGAAATATCATCCCAAATACCAGCAGCAGGTCCATTAACATCATCAGAGGTTTTGAAAGTGTAATTTACTTTTTTAACTAATTCACCAGATCTCTTCTTGACCAGACTATAATCATTTAAATCATAGATAAGTTCGACATTATCTGTTGAGGAATTAGTAATAGTCAAGCTCAATTCTGCCTCTGATCCATATTCTACATCAATAGTTGAAGATGCTAAAGCCAGGCTCATAGATGGCTCATTTTCACTGATTATGCGGAGATTATATTCAAAATCTCCTTCGTCGGTATGCAGTGTAAGTGTTTCATTTATCAATCCTGAACGAATGGGTTTATAGGAAAATTCAAACAATTCACTATTTTGTGCTTTAACTAAAACCGAATCTGTCAAATTGACTGTAGCACCACTTGAGCTAAAAGTATACCCTCGTATTGTAGCGTTTCCATACCCACTATTCTCAATATCAAACTGCAATTCATTATCCACATTGACATAACCTTCGAAATCTAGTGTTTCTGAATTATTCAGCTTCGGCTTATGCCCTTTCACTAGTAGCTTTAGTTCAATATTATTTATTGGTTTGTGAATATCATTTGTATAAATTCCGATTGATGCCAGATGATTACCATTGGTTAATGCATTGGCATCAACAGTAATGTTTACATCCTGATTAGAGAATTGAGGAATTTCTCCCTGATTGGGATCAAAAAACACATAAGATCCATCATCACCAGTACTAAACGCACGCAGCATTGGAATCACAGGCCTTAAGGCTAATGATGTTGCCCAATCATAGGTTCTTCCATTATCTTTAGATTGTAAAAAGTGATCGTACAATTCATCATCAGCGGCAAATTGAAGCACCATTGGGTATAACATTTCTTTAGGGTAATGAAGAACCACCCAAAAACTTTCATTATCTTGAAACTTCTGAGGTTTATATAAAGGAATCCGATAATACTTTAAAACATTAGTTGTATCAGGATAATATTCCTGCATATAAACAGTTTCGGCTTTAGACAAATCTTTTCTTGACCCACGTTTGATCTCAACAACAATCGGATGCTTATTTGTTTCTGGTATTAATGCAACTTCAAGGTGAGTTAAATTTAATGCATAGTCATACGGCACATCAAATCGACTCGCAAATATCAATCCGGCATTCGTATTTCCTGAGCCAGCTAAAAATGCCGGCGGAGTACCATTCTCATACGAAATACCAGCAATAAATTCAGGAGAGTCATTTTCCCAATGTTCAGTTGACGCTAACGCACTTTGTGATACTTCCTCACTCGTTAAGTATTTGATTGGCTCAAAATCAACTCCATCTTCAATTGAAGATATTGATGCATCTGCTAATCCTTCTTTATAATATATTGTTGCATCAACTTCTGCTGTTTGAACAATCTCTGGTTCCCTGAAATAGGTTTCATTAGAAATTGCAGTCTCCCAATAGATTATTCCCTCAGAAATATTAGAAAAACTTATTGGTACATTCGTTAATGGAGATTCATTTACATCAATTTCTAAAGTAATGCTTTCCACAGAGGACATAAAATGTGGTTCACTAGAAGTGGTTGCTTTCAGGATATTTGAAATTTCAGAAATGTTTTCAAACTGGTCCGCAGATTTCACTGCAAAATAGTAATCTGTTTCTTTGAACAACCCTCCAATGTTAATGTTAAATTTCTCTCCGGTTTCTTTATTATTTTGAATTAAAAACAAAACCTGATTATCAAAATTTGCTGCATTTATCGGCGATTCGCCCACAGCCAGGTAATAACTGGACGGACTAAACCCATCTTCATCATCCGGGACAGTCCATTCCAGCCTGATTTCATTATGAAATGTCTCAGCAGCAATAAGATCTGTTATCGGATTTGGCGGTATTCTATTGTCATCAACCAATGATTTAGCTGCATTAAGAATACCCTTACCATACTTATTGTTATGTTGAAATTTAAACGGAACAGTAGAATTCAATAAAATTCTACGCAGATCGTTGGGAGTAAAATTGTCTCCGCCAAATTTTGAAATCACTAAAGCAGCAACCCCTGAAACATGCGGACAAGCCATTGAAGTACCATCCATGTATCCATATTGATCTCCAACTAACGTACTTAATACAGCTGCTTCATCTCCAAAATTAAAGCTATCCCCGCCAGGTGCAGAAATATCTATCCAGTTACCAAAATTTGTATAGGGAGCGGGAAATCCGGTTGGACCAGTTGAAGAAACCGCCACAACTTCTTCAAAAGCCCCCGGATATCGAATAGATTCAATGGCACTATTTCCTGAGGCAAAGAACAGGATTCCTCCCTTCATTGGGCTCCCTTCATATTGACCAGCTTCGGCAATAAAATATCGGATAGCCTCTAATACTTCAGGCTCGTAATAATCATCCCGGTTATACCCCCAAGAATTTTGAGAAATAATAGCTCCATTATCTGCACCATACACGATGGCTTCGGCAAAATTAAGGCCTCCATTGTTTCTGGTATCAAAAACCTGAGTTGACATTAATTTAACGCCATTTCCAGAACCATTTCCACCGGCAACACCAGCAACTCCGATACCATTGTTATTGACAGCACCGACGGTACCTGCTACGTGAGTACCATGATCTCCCGGGGTTATCGGGCCATAAACATTAAAATTATAGCCATAAAAGTCATCGATATAACCATTTCCGTCATCATCAACTCCTTCTTCACCGTTTAGTTCAGCCTCATTTACCCACATATTGGCTTTAAGATCTTCATGATTGAAATCTACTCCCTGATCGACAATGGCTACAATAATATCAGAGCTACCTGAAGTTATTTCCCATGCACTAAAAAGATCGATATCAGAACCATCTTCGCCAAATCTTCCATCATTTTCATAATGCCACTGATCAGTTAGTAAAGGATCATCAAAATTTTGTTGTGATAACTCATTATACGCAGAAATATTATTTTTCGATTCAGCCCTAAAGATCACAGGCTGCTTATCTCCATCAATCCTTGTTTTTTTATAAACAGGTTTGATGATATCAATCTCTGCAAGACCTTCATAATAGCTGATTACTTCTGCGGGACTTTGAGCACTATCAAATTCCACTTCATACCATAAATGCAGATTATATTTCCTGTGTTTCGCCTCAAACTTCGGCGAAAAAGGAAAAACACGTTTAATTTTCGTAATTCCTACCGATTTACTTACTGCATCAACACTCTGTATACCAACCTCATCAGTATCTTCATATACAGGGGTTAATCTGGCATTAGCCTGGTTAGTAAATGCGGATTCTTTAAACTTTATCCTCACCTTTCCACTTACAACAGCATCTGGTTCTTCATATCCACTTTGCGCATTAATGGAATATGTGCCAATTATGCTGAAAAAAAACAGGATAATGTATGTTATTTTATTCATAATAATATCTTTTTCGATCGTAAAATCTAACTATCTCAGGACTATTGGACTTCCCTCACGTAGCGAACAGGTAATGCATAAAAATAAAACTGAATAATTGTTGTACCCGTTTCTATTGAAGTGTTATCCCCAAAAAATCCTAAGCCATATCCGCTGGATCCATATGATGATGTCCAAAACATGCCAACATTATCCTGATCCATAAAGACATTTCTAAATGCCGGATCACTACTACTTGAAAATGACAAATAGCCAGGATATGAAAAATTAAAGCCACTTTCTCCACCCTCGATCAGGGCTTCTTTGGCATAAGCAATTCCACCATAGGAATTTACTAAAGCATCTACCTCTTCTGCTGTGGGCAAACGCCAACCTTCGGGTGCACTGGTTTCTGCAGTATATATATCATATAATCGTCCATACTTTTTTCTATCTTCTTCAGTATCAACTGCATGACCATCTTGAATAACTGCCCGGTAGGCATACCCGTAATACCATGAACCATTACCCGGATTTGCAGCGTAGTTAAAATTCTCAGCCATCCATTCCAGTCCATTGATCTCCGTAAATTTGTAGGTTTGATTATCTCGACTATCTTTAAACATCCCCCACTTTCCTCTGAATCGGATATCGACTGTATCGACTGACTCATAACCATCAATGACTACTTTCCAGGTCAACTGATAGAGCGAATCGGCAATCCCTTCGACTAAAGAATTAGGGTTGTCTATATTATAAAGTACAGCCTTGTCACTATTTCTGATAACTTCCCACCCCCCGGTCGCTCCGGCAGGTAAGAATCCTTCCAGGTTGAAGAATTTTCTAACAGCTGCTTTATCATTTTTGATATCCAGACGATCTGGGCCGGCATCGGCTTTCAATTGATCAGTTCTAAAAGTAATTTCCTCATATTCCTCCTTTGAGCCATAGGTAAGGACCCATCTTAAGGTATATGCAGAATATTCCTTGCCAATGAATTCTGCTTCACCAAGCTGATCATTTTCTATCCGGCCGTCAGATCCACTTACAATCTCCCAGTGCCCTGAAGCTCCAAATTTCGGTTCTTCAGCTTTCAGGTAATGAGATACGTTGTTAAATAAGGTATCCACATCAATAGCAGGGGAAAGAATAACGGGCTCCATAGCTTTAAAGGAAACAGTAATGATTGACGCTTCATATTGGTCGCCATTACTTATCTCCCACCCTAATTGGTAGGATTCTCCGGGTTCTCCATAAAACTTAGTCCGTGGATCATTTACATCTTCAAACCTTCCGTTTTCTCCAATATAAATTCTCCATGTACCGATTAATGGCTTTTTTACCGGAACAGCATTTAATTGAACAACATAGCCTTCATTTTCTATATCAATAAAGCTGGGCCCCGCATTTGGATTAAGGTCAAAAACTTCCTCATCCGGTGAACATGAATTGGCCAGAAATATGAGTAACAGAAATAAATATTTATTGCAAATTATTTTCATCAAACTATCCTTTCGCATAATTAATTTATTATTAGTACCCAACATTTTGATCTGAATTACTTAACAGCTCGTTTGCATCAATTTCTGATTGAGGTATGGGAAAAGTCAGGCGGTAATAATCTGCATCCTGAGCTGTAATAGTCATTTTGACCCAATGGTCGCCACTGCGATTAAAAGGTAATTGACGGCGTTTGATATCATTCCATCTGAATCCTTCACCAAATAATTCCTTGCGTCGCTCAAGCAATATTTCATCAATTAAAGTTTGCCCGGTAGCCGTACTTTTAATCACTCCAGGATTTGAGCGTTTCTGAATATTATAAAGGAGGTTTTGCGCATTAGAATAATTTCCTAATTCTGCCTCAGCCTCAGCTTCGATCAGGATCATTTCTGAGGCTCTGATACATATTCTTTCTGCATTACCAACAGCGCTATTATGTCCGAATTTTAATACTAAATACCTGTCCGGATCA
Source organism: Marinigracilibium pacificum (assembly GCF_012926615.1). Lineage (GTDB taxonomy): Bacteria > Bacteroidota > Bacteroidia > Cytophagales > Cyclobacteriaceae > Mangrovivirga > Mangrovivirga pacifica. The sequence goes on from NZ_JABBNU010000004.1 coordinate 266,711, forward strand.
ATATCATTTTGTTTTAAAAATAAGCCTTTCCGTGCATCGGCATTTGAGAATTTACTGACAAAATCATCATTGGCTCTTATTGAACTATATCCTGCAACCGGCCAGTAAAAAGATGGAATTGACAGGTAAACATTATTGTCTTCCTGGGTATAGGCTATAGTAAATATTGTCTCTGAGTTTCTGGCAAAAAAACCACTATACATTTCATTGATATCCATGAGGGTCATTCCCTCTGCAGCACTATTTGCCATTTCACTGGCTGATTCCCAATTTTGCATATCAAGATATGCTCTTGCCAGAACAGCCTGGGCTGCTCGCTTATCAAAAAAACCTTTATCAGTATTGTTTTCCAGTTGAGAGATAGCTGTTAACAGATCATTCTCAATTTGATCGTAAACTTCTGTTAATGTGGCTCGGGTAAATCCTGAATCAGTGTTTTCGGAATCAGTATTTAGCAAAATTGAAGGTGCTGAAGGATCTTTAACATATGCGACACTATACATTTGAGCTAATTTCAACATTGTATATGCTCTTAGAACTCTTGCCTGCCCGGTCAACTCATCTATCTGATCAGTTGTCGCGTCAGGTATATAGCTTGCATTATCGATGATCTTGTTTGCATCATGAATCAACTTATATCCTGACCACCAGGGATTGTCGACATAGGTATAGTTAGGTAAAACGTTCATTTGATACACCGGGACCCACCAATTCCAGTTATCCACTGAATTGATCATGATATCTTCACCCATGATGTCAGACATGATAGGATTATAAAGCCCTTCAAAATTAAAACTACTTAATTGATCGTATACCCCGATCAATGCTGAGTTGGCAGTGATATAAGAATCAAATACTTTATCATCGGAGATGGAATCTGTCGGTTCATGTTCCAGAAATTCATCACCACATCCGACAAGGATAAGTAGTAGAAAGACAGATTTTATAAGTGTTAATGTAAATTTCTTCATAGTATTAGTCATCAATTTTCTATAACTCTACTTTAAGACCAAGAGTGATTACTTTAGTGCCTGGAATGGTATTGCTAGTTGTTCCATTAATAGCCACCTCAGGATCATATCCTTTATATTTTGTCAGTGTGAATAGGTTTTCACCTGATACGAATGCCTTCAGGTTTCTAATCTTAAGTGATTCATAAATATCCGATGGAAAGTTATATCCGATGGTAATATTCTTTAATCGCAGATAAGATGCATCTTCGATAAACCTGGATGACATTTGATTCGATTCATCCATATTATTCTTAACATATCGGGGAACATCAGTATACCTGTTATTTGGAGTCCAGGCATTCAATGCATCAGTTGCAAGGTTTGAACCGGGCTGGGTTCCGTCATGCATATTGGTTGCATAATCATTGTTGTATACTTGACCACCCAGACTATAAAAGAAATACACACTTAATTCCAGATTCTTGTAGTTGAGACTATAATTCAATCCTCCGAATGCTTTTGGCAGGGAAGTACCCAGCCTTTTTCTTTCGGCGTCATTATAATCACTGGTAACTGATCTACCGGAACCTAACGGATCTTCATATGCGCTTGACGGCAATCCGGATTCCTCTCTGTCATCTGAATCTTCATTGACATACCACATTGGTCTGCCATTATCTGGATTTACACCTGCCCATTCACGCATATAAAACTGGTAGATGCTACTGCCCTCTTCGAGCAATTTGGTTCCAGAAACAATCTGCTCAGTGGTTAATTCAAGAATTTCGTTGGTATTGAAAGAAATATTGAAACCTATTGAACTGAAAACATTTTTATTTTCTATCAACCTGTAATTTAAAGCTGTCTCAAGCCCGGTATTTTTCATTGCTCCAAGGTTAGAAATAATTGATCCAAACCCGGTTCCTGCAGACAATGGTCGGGCAAATAAAAGACCATTAGAATTTCTGTTATAAAACTCGATTGATGCATCCAGCTTTCTAAATAAGTTAAGCTCAAGCCCGATATTCAAACTCTTGATCTTTTCCCAGCTAAGGTCCTGGTTAGCCAACTGAGTTGGAGTTAATCCAGGATATCCGCCATAATTCGCTCCACTGCCATACAGCCCTAATGAAGCATAATTACCAATATTGTTATTTCCTGAAGTACCATAGCTTACTCTCAGTTTAGCATTGTCAAGCCAGGTGAATTCAGGCATCCATTCTTCCTGTGTTATCTGCCACCCTGCACCAACTGAATAGAATAAGCCATATTTATTGTTCTTACCAAACCTTGAACTTCCATCCATTCGCGCACTGGTAGAAAAGAAGTATTTATCGTTAAGGTCATATTTTATTTGAGAGAGATAGGATGCCATGGTCCAGGAGTAAACACCACTTGCAGGTTGTCCTGGTTTTGATCCCCAGACTAATTCAGGTCTTCCCGGGACAGAAAAATCAGTCACACCGGCAGATAGAACAGAAACATCCTGACCAAGAGCTTCCTGTCCGATTAATGCTTCGAAATACGAGTTATTAGTAGCTTTCGAGTAGGTTAATATATTTGATATATTCCACCCGAAATTATCAGTATTAGATGTTGACGTACGGCCATTAACTCCGGCTCCATTTCCATGATAAGGGTTATAATAGTTTAAGCCGTTGTTAATGCTGTTATCTATTCCTGCTGATGTTCTGAAATTGAAAGAAGGAGATATTTTTACATTTAAATAAGTATTGACGACAGCTCTTTTTGTATCATACTTATATTGATCAAGTTCGGCTAAACCAACCGGATTAAAATCAAATACTGCTTTATTGCCCCACTCATAATCACCAAATTCATTATAAACGGGAGATGCGGCATTGATCACTTCAGCTGATCGGACCGGGTTTGCTCCTCCTGATCCACTTGGAGGCGCATTGGTCTTCGAATAAGATAAGTGAGAATTTAAACCTGCTTCCAGGAAATCATTGATCTTATGAGAAACGTTTATTTTATTTGAAATTCTTTTGAAATCAGAACCTAAAGTGATTCCGGAATCACTAAAATAACCTAGTGACAAGAAAACTTTAGTTAAATCTGATCCCCCGGAGATACTTAAATTATGGTTTTGAATGATACCATTCTTATAAATTTCATCGCGCCAATCTGTATCGGTAAGAACCTGAGAACCTGGTATAAGTTGCCCGTTATTATCTAATGGGTTATCCACACCAAATGGATTGTATCCAACGGTTTCTTTTACATTGGCATGTGCATAAGCTCTGGCATCATCAATAGATTCTCCATCAATTAATGCCTGATTATAGAGACCCATCCATGAATGCTCAAAAAATTGAGTTGAATTCATCAGATCGTATCCCTTTGAAATTCGTTGAGAAACTCCCATCTGACTATTAAAGCTAATTTTAGTTGATCCGGATTTCCCTTGTTTGGTTGTGATTAATACGACTCCATTTGCTGCCCTGGAACCGTATAGTGATGATGCAGCAGCATCTTTAAGAACTGTTATACTTTCAATATCGTTGGGGTTGATATCTGTTATTGATCCGGACATTGGGATTCCGTCAAGCACAAATAATGGCTCACTACTTGCGCTTAATGAACCAATTCCACGAATTCGAATGGTTGAACCCGAGCCTGGTTGTCCGGAACTACTTGACACCATCAGGCCAGGTGTTGTTCCTTGTAGCGACTTTTCAAAAGAGGTGACCGGTCTGTTTTCTAATACTTTTTTGTCCACAACTGATGCTGCTCCCGTGTAAGCTTCTTCTGTGGTAGTACCGTATGCTACTACCATCACAGATTCCAGTTCCTGAACAGTTTGACTTAAAGTAACATTAATAACAGACCTGTTTTCAACAGGAATAACTTTTGTTTCTGTACCGATAAATGAAAAGACAAGCTTAGAACTTTTGTCTGGAACACTTAATGTATAATAACCATTGATGTTAGTCACGGTACCTTGACTAGTTCCCTCAATGACAACATTTACTCCGGGTAAACTTTCTCCATTTTCATCTTTTACATTTCCTTCTACTGTAATCGACTGAGCGGAGACAAAATTCACCCCCAGAAGGCAGAATAATAAAAGGCAGCCTATTAGTCTTTTCATTATATAATAATTTGGATAAGATTTTATTATTTTGGGTTAAGGCAGATAGTTGAATTGAGAATAATACCCGGTATGCTTTAAGACACACCGGGATATTATTTCAATCATACTAAACCAATCGTATTAAAGCGCACATGGTGCAAGTAGTTGATCTATTGCGGTATCTCGATCCATTTCTGTCCAGTTCATGTAGAATTTAGCTACACGTGTACCATTCCAGTTTTCAAAATCACCACTTTTGATTTTAGTAAAAATGGGCTCCATAGTACACATTCCAACATTTTCATCTAAAGGCATATACACTCTTAGATATTCCTGATAATTCTTAAAATTATTTAAGGAAGGAAAAGCATTGAATTCCGTCGCTTCCTTTATATCCAGAAATAAAGTTGAAAGATCAGTCATACTGGCAAATCCATCAACTCTTACCGGACCACCAACTTCAAATGGGCCTATTCCGCCACCACCTTCAGTTGGAGCTTGAATGGTTAATCTAACATTCAATGCATTCTCAAGCATATTAAACCCATCAAACCAGTTGGTTTTTTCAGATATATTTATACTCGCATTAGAATATGCTGATGCTCCCGTTGAAACCAAAGCATTGAAGATGCTGATATTGTCAATATTTGATCCGTTATTAGAAAAATCAATATTTGCACCAGTCATTTCGGTAACATTATTGAATGACTCAATAGATGTTATTGCACCATTATTGATCACTTGAATGTCGCCACCAATAAATGTTAATGTCTCGAAAGTTGGAAGTGTAGTTAATCCACTTCTTTCAGTTTCATTCCAGAAAATTGAATTATCATTAAAAGAAACACTTAACTCTCCATCAATAGTTTCAAGATTAGGAACTTCAATAGCCATTAATCTTGCGTTATACTCGATTATAAAGTCTCCTCCTATAGTAGAAGCGGCAACTGATATTTCAACGATCTTTGTATACTCTACTTCAAAATCACCACCGATTTCACCAAATGATATAGCAGGTACATCTCCAACATAAGAGATCAATACATCGTTTGATACATTAGTAGCTGAAAGATCGAGGTAATTAATTGCCCCATAGAATAAATATTCAGGATCATTTGCCCAATAACCATTGATATGTAGCTCATCTACCTGGTCAAGTTTTGCAAATGATAATGTTGTTAACATATCATTACTTTCAGTGAAAAGCTCACCTGACACAAGTACTAATTCGTCAGTAATTACCTCTGTTAGCCCAGTATTAGATACGATCTCAAAATCACCTCCAATTGATGAAAGCATTGATAGATTTAAAGTAGCTTCAGTATTAACTCCTGTAATGATCAAATCTTCACCAACGCTTTGCAGGCTTTCCATGGTAATTGTAGTACCACCGTTAATTTCAAGATTTTTTCCTATTAACTTTATTCCAGTAAGGTCCTGAATGTTGTCATCATTATTAATAACAACTTTACCAGTAACGATAGTCGCACCCTGAGCTACTAATGAATCATAATCAGCTGCTGTAATTACATTACCATAATATACTGCGTTAGCATTTTCAGCAATTTCTTGTTCTAATAATTGTAGGTCGGCTACAAGATCAGAGTTTAATGCAGCAAGGCTTGCTTCAAGATCAGCAATGGCAGCAAGAAGTGCTTCTTGTTGAGCTTGCTCCAGATCATCAACTTTTGTATTTAAATCATCAATCTGATTTTGCAGATCTTCAAGATCGTCTTTTACACAACCAGTTGTGATTAAAATGAAAGATAGCACTAGACACCAAAGTTTAATTTTCATAAGTTTAAGTTTTTAGGTAAAAAATTGATTTGGTTTGTTCTAGCAAAGTACTTAACACATTATCAAAGCAGGTTTCACTTACAGTTTTGTTGTACCAATGCATGAATTGGCACCATGTTTTAATTGATACCTTCAATGTTATATTCTGATAATCAACTTATTAATAAGAGAATTTTAAATATTGGATGAAACACAAAATTGCACATTTTAATTAAATGTGTTTTAGAAATATTATAGTTGAGTAAAAGTTACTAGTCAATATTTTGAATTCTAGTGATGAATTTTAACAATTAGAATATTGAATAATTTGAAGATTCATAAAATTATTGATGAGGTATTATTCAGGAAGACTGAATTAAAACTGAATCTGAAGGTGGTTATTCAACTTGTTGCATTGAAAAGCTCTGAAGAGAATGGCAAATAAAAAAATCGTGAGAAAAACTAAAAGCACCATAAATATTTATGGTGCTTTTTCACATTTAGACTCTGTAATTTTCAATAATTCTTATATCGATTAACCAAATAGATATAAATACAAATAATACTAAACCAAATAGCAGTCCCAATTCCAAATGCGAATATTCTCCAATTGCTTAGTTCATCAATCATAGTCAGTGAACTGATATTATCAATAAAAATTAATATGATGAATATAAACCCGAAACTGACTTTATCCTTTAAAAAAAGCTTACAAGATTTATTTTTCATTTCTTATGATCCCTTTCCATAATTAAATAAACCTTAATAGTCATTTACTTTATTACCCTGAAATAATATCTTCATAAAAAAGCCAACTTATTTATAAGACAATATTTACAGATACTTATTTTCTATTTGCCAAAAGTATTAATTTGTATTTTGAGGGGGATGTCAATTGATTCCGATATGTACCAATGCATGGTATGAATCATAATTCAAATCTGGTACGCGAGTTTAATTATGTTAAATCTTACTAAAGTTATATATAAATTAACAATGGTCATATTGAGTTATGTAAGAACATTAAATAGTTAATTGATAAATCTATCCCATATTTCAATCTTAGTTTTCTTCTTCAATATGTTTTATATAGTCTGAAGGAGTATAGCCGGTATACTTTTTGAAAATACGGTTGAAAGTTGTCTTTGAATTGAATCCAGCTTGTTCGGCAAGGTAATTTAAGGTGTGCTTTTTGTAAAATCCTTGTTTGATCAATGATTTAGCTTCTTCAAGACGGTATTCATTCATGACTTCATAAAAGGTCTTATTGTAATTTTTATTAAAGACCTCAGAAATTCGTTTATAGGTAATTCCGGTAGACTCCACAAGATCTTGCATTTTCAGATCATTGATCAAATAGGGTTTCTCAGAAGAGATATATTTAGATAATTCTTCATAATCCTGATTATTCTGGGATGTTACTTCCCGCTTAACCTCTTTATTGCCTGACAAGTCCACAATTTTCCTGATATCTTCAGATTCTGAAAAAAGTTCTGGTCTATTGATAGTAAATATTCCAAGAACAATGGTAAAGATCGTTAGTCCGCCATAGAATACTTTAAAAAGGTCAATGAAGATTTCAATGCCTAAAATATCAAAAATTACCCCAGTTGTACCGTTCATCCAGAGAAGAATATTAATAACAACAAATAACCTTAACCAGCTCAAAGTTTTCAATTGAAACGCTGATAGGTGCTTTTCTCTGAAATACTGGAAATGATGGATCATTCGAAGACAAAAAATACTATAGAATATACCTTGTAGAACAATTACAATATTAAATATGACTTGTGTAGTTGAAAACCAGGCTGGCATTCCTTCTTGAAGCATTCTTCTCTTTTCATCTGCGGATTCTGTAAAAAAAGGCAATAAGAATAACAAGTATAAAACTGCAGGAATATAGTGCAGCATTTGCAAAAATGGCTTCTTTATGTCCCGATATAAATAATTCCGTAGATATAGATACATCAATGGGAAAAACAATAAGGCAAAAACATCAAACAATGCATAAAAATGGGGGTATTCATTAAAAAAGGCAGGTGATTGAACAATAAATACCATTACAGTAACCGACCAAGAAAACACAAGTGCTCCCAGAATTCTATTTGGAAAAAAATTACCCGGATAAAAAATCAGGTACATTGATAAAAGGAAGGACAAAACCGCTCCCATCATCAATACCAATTCAAAATAGTTATCTATAATCATTATTGAGTTAAACCAAAAGTGCAAATAATAGCTTAGTTTATTAGATTACTTTTAGATCAATTTAATTCTAAGCTACAATATTTATTAAATCAGGCATTTTTCAAAAATATTCACAAACATTTGGTTATACTAATGCGACTATTATATAAATATTTTATTTTTCCTTGAAGTATTTATACTTAATTATAATGATTTTAATCATTGAAAAATCATTCATAAACCATCTCAACATCATCAATAATCAATGTACTGCCAATAGCCCCGGCAAATTCTGCACCACCAAAACTTGAAGATGCTACGAAAGTAATGTGTGTTGGGAGCACAAATTCTACAGAATCCATACTAACATATCCGTGATCTGTTGGCTTCATATAATCCGGAAAGCTATTGTCCAATTCTCCATAAGTGAATAAAACCTCTTTATCTACTAGGCTCTCAATAAGATCACCACTTCTAAACCATGCAGTGGCTAATCTTTCGGTTTTTCCATTTGAACGAACTTCCAGTAAAGCATAGATATCCAGCATATCAGAATACGGAAGAAGATTTCCATTTTTGTCTTTATTTTCACTTCCGGGCTCATATTTATATTTAAATTTTAATTTCACTGGTCGCCCTATGAATGGGGTACCAAATTCTATCGCTGCCTCCGGATCTGAAGGATCTATTTTATCAGAATTGAAAACACCTGTAAAAATAGAACCGGCTGCTATTGGAGCTCCAAATGTAGACCCTAATAATCCATTATCCAGGGTGATCATTTTAGCTGCAAGGTTATTGTTACCCAGATCTTCTTGAATGGTAGCTAATTTATTTAATATCATTGTCCCTTTATTTCCTGTACCCCATATAGTATTTGCCGCGCTTTCTCCTGGCTCATAATACTCCGAAGCTGTTTGATACCACGAATTAAGATCTCCGTTTTCAAGCTGAGGTGTTGATGAGGCTACAAAGGCTGTGATTGTCCAGGTGGAAACAGTCCCATCTTCAGCTGTAATTATGATCTGATCAGAATCAGTTAAATTCAAAACATCACCTGGGTTCTTATTGGATGAAGCAAAGGATGAAATTTGCAGAGTTTGAATTTCAACTTCTGTAAGGTCAACTCCCCCGGGAATTTCGACTTCTACAGTCTTATCATTTCGATTGATCACGGCATTTTTAGCCTGATTCCTAACAACCAGATTCTTAATATTTCCTTGATCTGACAACCCAAAAAAATCTTCATCCACACAGGAGAAGACAATTAAGCTAATCAATACATAGTACAACTTTTTCATGGGAATATTATATTATTTATTAGCTCCAAAATAATAAGCCAATCCAAGTTGGAGTGATAAAAGATTAATATTAAAATCAACGTTTTGTCTGATAACCCGCGAAGGCTCATTATTATTAACCTTGCTTTCTTCTACATTTAATTCATATCCCAATACATCTAATTGTACCTCTAAAGCAAAGGCTTCCATAACAAAAAAGGTAAGACCTGGACTTAATCCAATGCGAAAATTATCATCGGTTCCATATATCTTTTCCACCTCATCGATTTTTTTAATGTTTCTGATTAGCGTATTACTCCTTCCAAATCTTAATTCAAGTTGTGTGAAAAAGCTTAAACGTTCATTTTTTGTTAATGGAACCGATGACCGGAAATTAGGAATAATAGCAAACCCCCTTGTAATTGAATTTGACTGAAGGGTATCAGGATCACGAAATACTTCGCCCTCAAATTTACTTTGATAATAATTAAATGAAATTCCAGCCATACCAAAATTACCCGTATAATACCCTCCTTTGATTAGTATGTCATAATTTAAACGCTCACCATCAATTACCTGCTGAAAAATATTATTAGTGTTAGTTAATTTTCTATCTTCTAATGAAAATGACAAACCTACATAAAAATTTCTCTTTTCAAATGGTTTGAATCCCTCATTATAATAGCTTGATAACAATTCGTATGGGGTATATTTAATTGTATCCTGATTATTCTGAGAATGAATTAGAGTGGGGGTAATAATGATTAAAACAGTAAAAAAGATAAATGTTAGAAAATATTCTTTTTTCATAGAAATGAAATGATTTACAGTATGAATGAACACCCAATTATTACTTCAAGAATTTACATTATTAATTAGTATTTTACAATCATCCCTTCGACAGTTTTGTTTTTGAATATAAAAAAGCACAAGATAAACTTGTGCTTCACTATTAAGATTAAATTGAATGAATTATCAGGATTCTTCTTCTCCGACTTCTTCTCCCTGAGTAGTTACAGAACCTGTACTGGCATTACCATAAACAGGAGTTTCGTTTCTTAAAATATCAATTACTCTGGCAAAATTTTCTGCTGTCATATATGGTGTTTCCTGACGTTTACCCTCGAAAGTTGTGAAATAGAATTTGCCCAGATCAATTTTCGGATCCCAAAAAGCCTGGTATCCTTTTAACTTAGTCCATCCGGTAGTTCCTTGCGCATAATGTGGCATAGTTGTAGAATTTAAATTAGAAATTATTTAATGCACTACACATATAAAAGCTCTTTATTTAGTGCATTACTAAAACTACAAACATTTGATGGTTTAGAAAATACCCAGCATTGGGCATTTTTTCAGAAGCTTTTATCACAAGAACCCTTAAATTAATCGTTTAATAACATTTAATAGAATTAATTAAATTAAGGTCTATTTTAAAGTTCAATTACATCAACTTTTAGGCAAATTCACATTAAAAACAGTCCCCTTATTAATTGCACTGCTTATCTCTATTTCACCATTATTCAATTTCAGAAGATGAATACAAAATGTCAGCCCTATCCCTTTCCCTTTTTCACCTTTTGTGCCAGTGGTCTTAAATGATACTTCTTGATTCATTATATTATCAATCTGCTCTTCTGACATTCCTCTTCCCTGATCTGAAACTTTAACTTTAATACCCTTTTCACTTTCATTTGCTTCAATTTTTATTGTAGTATTCTCAGGAGAATATTTAACGCAATTATGAAGGACATTTCTAAAGATAATTTTAAAATGATTTGGATCAATAAAGGCTGTATTTGTATCAAGTTTTTTTATTACACTTATGTTTTTTTTCGTTAAGTCGTACTTTAACTGATTCAGTAAATTATTTAATTCAAAATTCAGATTTATACTTTCAGGCTTACACTTTAAACCTTTTAATTGATTCAAAGACCAATACAAGAGATCGTCTATTGTATTTCTAATTGGAATAATTTGTACTTTAATATTTTCTGAATGCTCTACTAACTCATCGTGAGTGATGTATCCTTTCAAAAAAGCATCTAACAGAGCCTCGAAATTGTTAATTGGCCCTCTAACATCGTGGGCTATAATATTAATCAGCCTGTTTTTATCTTCATTAGCCTTATTTAGTTTGATAATTATAGACTCAAGAAGCCTCTTTAATAAAATCATTACTATATAAGAAATGATAATTACAGCAATAGAATTCACCAGTAGCAATAATGGAGGGCTATTATAGCTATCTGGGAGTAAAGTAGCTTTAAGGTATTTGAAATAGATAAAACAAAGAATGGTAACGGATGTGAAGATTTTTTCTGATTTCCCATCGAGAAGAAATACACCAACTACCATAATTAAAAAGAAAAAATTCTCAGTATCAGTAAATCTAAGATCTCTATAGGCAAAATGAACCGCAATAAACACCATTGGTAAGATTGTAAAAAGCATTAAATAAATGGCTTTCCTACTTTTCTGAATCCTGCAAAGGTGAATTACAATAAAACTGACAGATATAATTATAATATTTACAATTGCAACATCATAGACTTTGTATAACATACAAAATATGCATAGAAAGGTGCTAAGACCTATTAGGATAAGAGAAATCCAAATAGTAGCAACTGCTCTTGTTTTTACAAACCGGTTTTCAATCCCGTAAATACTTTGCCTGATAATTTTAGACAGCATGCTATTTAGATTAAATGGCTCAATAGGAATATAGCAATTAAAATTCGCTTTTCCTTTCTACAATCGGCATTTGTATTGCCTTTAAGGCTCATTTGTAAACACTTTCTTTGAAAATTCCCTTTAGCCGATTTATCTCATAATTAAACCGGAAGTATTCAATAATGTTTTTTCTTCTTAAGTGTTACTTTCTTTAGATATCTGCATTATTTCTAATAGAGATTGCCATTAATTCAATCAAAAATTAAATCTTTAAATTGATTACTTTATGAAAATTCTTATCAACACTTTACTTCTATTTATTACTTCAATTATTATGTTTTCATGTTCAGAAAGTGAAGAAATTGCAAATTCCTTAGAAAACACCCTTTCAAATCCCCTAGAAAATACCGTATGGTATGAAAACAGGTATTTTTCAGAAAATTGTAGCGATGAAAGTAACGAATTTGAATATAGCTATGCATGTACAGATTCATATTGTATGGAGATCAGATTCACTAAAGACAGCATGTTTATTGAGGAATTAAGAACTGGGGACTTACTTGAAAAGCATCCTTATTCTTATGAAAATGGTGTTTTGCAGTTTAGCCAAGCCACTAAAAAAGTAGTTTTTAGAGGTGGAAATATGCTTTGGGATAGAACAAGACCTGATGAGGATTGTAATATATATTTTGAATTTGTGCCAGCGAATTAAATTTTCATTTTACTTTATTAGTTGTGTAAATTAAAATCTGAAAAACATACCTAATTACAATAATTAAACTAATGACTAGTCCTAAAATAGTGTCAATCTATTTTAGGACTAGTCACATTTAAGAGACACTTATTATATATCTTTTCTTGATTCGCCATTGACCAGATTTTTCGAATAAATACAAAACTCTTGCCCCACATTCTCCTTCACAAGTAAAATCAGCATATAAAACAGCCTTATTTCCTCTATCATTTATTATCAGCTCTGATATTTGCAAAAAATAAAAGTCTTCACTCTCAGTATAGTGATCTACAAACTCAATATCATTTCGGGTTAATAGTAAATATAATTGTAAAGCTTTTCGGCTTTTAGCATTCGAAAGTTCTGTGAAAATATTTAAAAAGTCATCTTCGAAATTATCATCTGTTAATTTCTTTCTGATGTTTTCAATATCATCTTGAGGAACACCAATAGTAAGTGAGTCTATAAATATTATACCCGGCTTATGTTCTTCAAGTATATAAACTCTATTTTCAAGTGTTGAATCAGCATCTGGCGGATAGATATAATCCGGGACATTAATATTGTTATTGATATCATTATTTTCAACCAATGTTGAATCAATTACCAGGGTAAGAATAGATTGAAAATCATTATCTGAAACAGGATTTCGAGGCGTCTTTGAACCACACCCTGTTATTAATAATAACGAAAGTAATATAATAATGTATTTATTAAAGAGCTCATTCATATTAACTTACAAAGTTATCATTGTGTACCTCCACTGGCGCGCGTTGCGCAGCAAAACGCGTGACTACTTTAACAACTTTACATCAATTAAACCCTTCTTATCCCCAAAATAATCTCTCGCCGAACTATACCAGTACTTTTCTGGTTCATCTACAATTTCAGAATCAACCGGATTATTATGTATATAATCAAGCTTTTGCTCCATTATTAAATTACTATCCAATTCTATTGGGTGATTTCCATCTATCCAAATCTTATTTGAGGTAATTCTTTTTAATTTACTTCCGGCTTTTTCAAAAGCTCTTAATAACCATTCACTACGACTCTCATTAATTCTACCAATTTCGGTTATGATCCTCTTATTACTAAGTTTTTTAAAATCCCGCATAATTGCTGCTAAACTACTGTCTTTATTGCCAGAACTTATAATCATATGGATATGACTTGGCATTATACAATAAGCATGAATATTTAAACCTCTTTTTCTCTGATAATATTCTAAAGTATCAAGTATTATATGTTTATACTCTTTTCGGGTAAAAAGATCAATCCAAAAGACAACTGTACATGTAACAAAATAGATCCCTTCTGGATTATTGAATTTATACTTTTCAGACATGATTTCGGTTGATTCATAGTTGATTTTGGAAAGATATATAAGATTAATTATTCTTACAAAGTATAAAGTAGATACTTATATCGGCACGCGTTATGCCGAAAAAGCAACGCGCGCCAGTGGGAGACTTATCAATCATCAATAGTGGTATCAAAGTGATCCTTAAATTTTAATTGAAAAGAATCACTTTTTAAAATCGGTATTATCATTTCATTTTTCTTATAATAAATAGTGTCAATATTACTTAACTTTATATATCCTTTTGCTAATGTTTCTTCGCCAATATTCTTTAACAAAGTATCATTTAAAAAAACTGTATAATATGCATAATAATCCGATTTTGGATTTGCACATTGTGTTGTTGAAGATCTAAAGTCAGTAAGTTGAATTTTTCTTTCGTTACTAATTTTAATATATAATTCTGAATCAGTATTTAAATCATTACTATTATAAACGGATTGTGATTTGATACAAAAAGTATCGCTACTTCTATTCTTTATTTGAAAATCAAAATAAACTGTAGGATTTACTAATTTACCTTTATTCTCATTTAAAGAATCTACCATATAGATAGTTGATCTTATTCCATTCCATAAAACATCAACATCATTTAATTTATCCTCCATAGAGTTTGAATTATTTTCAGTATTACAACTAAAAATAATTATTAAAAGTATTATGTTGTTTTTGTAATTCATTAATTACCAATATTTAAATAATAATTAAATAATTCGATATAATCTCGCTTAAAGTTAGGAGTAGTATTCTCCCAGGTAGAGTGATTCATTTGATAAATATATGCCCCAGAATGAGGTTTGCCACCTATACCAAAATTCAAAACTCCATGACCTATAAATTCATGTGCGCCAAGAGCATTCATAACATTAGATACAGTACCTAAATCGTTATTTCTTCTTCCCCGCCAAGCAACAGTTATTTTAATAACATCATTTTCTGCTTTACCTGAAAATCTGGTTTTTCCATAAATAGCTGCATTTGCTGTCCCATTAGCTATTTCAGGGTTATTATAATTTTCAGAGGTATTATTTTCATTATATATTGAAACTTTACCATTATATAATTTACTCATATCAACTCCTTGTGTCTGCGACAATATATGTGTAAATATTTTTGAAGCTACTGAAGATTTTAAACCTGCATCATTAATCCCTACACTTCTATCATCTAAATCATTTTGAAGTGCTAAATTTGTTTGAGTTCTATCATTTAGCGTTTCTTCTCCAAGAATAAATTTAATTTCATTAAAATCTGATTGTTTTAAGATTTTAATGTTATCTGATGTCTTGTTATCTTCATACAAGAAGTCCCCATTTTCATTATAATATCTATCAAGTGCTCCATCTGGATCTATTCTAACAACCGGATTGTTTTGAACAAAATTATAAGGAGAAAGCCATTCCCTTTTCTCTGCCATTGGATCAACACCCAAAAACATGCCTATCTTCGCATCATAATACCTAACCCCATAGTAATACAACCCTGTTTCTTCGTCTAATTCTTTACCATTGAACAAATATGGAGTACGGTTTGTGTTGCTGTGTTCTTCTACGCCCACCCTGCTACCTGGCTGCTCGCTAAAATGGTTTACCAGACCATTTTTAAACGCTCACCCCCTCCGAAGGCCATATATTGCTCACTGTTGTGATTATCTTTTAAGGAGTTCGCGAACCTCGTTCCTCGGTTTCAAAATGCTGGTATACTTCTCCACTGGCATCGGTGATGTAGCTCCTGCCCTGCAGCCTGGCACCTCACTAAAAATCTTCACAGGAGATTTTCTAAACGTTCGGTCCTCCAATGATCCGGGTGGTAGTAGTACTGGAATGGTTCTGATGCTGATCCACCATTTCCTCCTTTGCCGTTAAGCTGCCCTGGAGGTATTTTACCGCTCTTACCGGCTATTAAGATCTCTCAGTTTTCTCCTAAGAATTTCAGGTTCTTAACAATGCCGTCCCAAATCTTACCACTTTTTGTACTGTAGTTTACTTTATCTCCACCAGCAGCTCGTTTGTCGATGGTGTCATCATAACCACCGCCTAGCTTACTTACTATTCGTTGGCTTTCGATATAATAGTGCTTGGTATAACTTCCGCTTCTGATATAATAAATAAAGAACATTTGTGTTTACCAGCCCTGCAACCTGGCCCCTCACTAAAATGGTCTGCAAGACCATTTTTTACGTTCGGTCCTCCATATTTCCTGAACCTGACCTATGGCTACCGTCTTTGTAAACTGCCTGTCCCTGGCTTTTACCTTTTAATACTCTGGTTCCGGATGCATCATACACATAGTGATGGATTGCTCCGTTATCCATGATCGAGCGGATTCTGTTTTCTTCGTCCCAAACAATGTTTCTACGTTGTCCACTGACATCGTGGGTCCAGCCTGTCAGGTTTCCGTTCAGGTCGTACTGGTATGACTTGTCACCAATGTGTACCGGAGCATTTGGTTGTTCTTTACCATATTCGTAGGTCATATCGTAGGAAGTTCGTTTTTGAGTTACCCAGTTATTCCCTTCACCACCGCTGCGCTCGTGGGTCTGGTTTTTTCTTAAGATTCCACCAACGGTATTGTATTCCATTTCCAGGTTGTATCGATGCTTTTCATTGCTTCCGGTATAGTTACCTTCCGCTGATACTAAACGATACAGATCATCATATTCGTATGAGTATGTGGATGAACCACCCATCAGGTCATTTGATGGAACTGCCGCTCTGTTTGTCAGGCTCAATATGTTGTTTACTTTATCGTATTCATACACATTATCCATCATGTCGCGACCCTGGCTGGTCTTGGCATTCATGTTTTTAAGTCTTCTGCGGTCTTCTTCGTAAGAATAGGTAGTCTTAGTTCCATAACCATATTCTAAGAACACTCGCTGACCGAATTTATCATACCCCAGTTGCTCCACGTAGTTAAACTTGTACCCTTGCTTCTTCCCTTTCATGCTGCGAAGTAAACCACCGGCATTGTAGGTGTATTCTACTTTCTCACCGTCAGGGTAAGTCATTGACATTAACCTGTTCCAAGTATCATACTCCCACTCTGTCACATAAGTTTGCTCGGTATGACCAGGAATGATCACAGTACGAATATTCTTGATCACCTCTCCTAGTGGACCGTAGAAGAATTCTTGTGCTCCGGAAGCATCTTCCTGAAGGACTACCCTACCCGCACGGTTATTATCAGCACCAGCTTCACCAAAGGTGTAGGTCACATTGTTTTCCGGATTTTCCGGATAAATGATCTTTTCTAATCGATTGTAGTCGTATTCATAAGTTACTGCTCCACCAGATTCTCTTAGGTTAGCGGTTACTGTTTCTCTTAAGTTGCTTGCAATGTCATAGCTGAACGTAGTCAGTCCGGCATCCGGATGATCTCGGCTGATTCGACGACCAAACCAGTCGTATTCATACAATGTTTTATTTTCACGATCATCCATTGAGGCGATCTTCTCATTCATTGCATTATACTCAAAGCTCGTCCAGACACTTCCTTCACTGGTTACATTTTTAACAGCCGTGACACGCTCTCTGATATCGGTATATTGAGCAGTTCGAATACCATTTGGATCAATTGTTATGGTTTCAAACATTTTTCTTCCCTGGCGGTCTTCACCAAACCCATATTTCATTTCGGTTTTAGCTCCATCTGGAAGATATGATTTCACAGCTCTACCTAGTACGTCTTATTTTTAATTCAATTGATTCACTACAAATTTTAATGTATTTTTCAGCATCAAACTTTTCAAACCTATTAAAACATGAAAAATTTACTCTATACCGGAGCACTTATTTTTCTTTTCTCATGTGGTTCTCAATCTGACAACCAGGAGAAAGAAGAAGATTCCGCAGAAATGAATACAGTTAACCCAATTCAAGAGAAGGTGGATGAATTTGCTGAGTTCACTCTCAATACGGACCTGTCTGTACTAAGCGACAATGAAAAAAAGATGCTTCCACTTTTAATCGAAGCATCCCAAATTATGGATAAGCTCTTCTGGAAGGAAGCTTATGGCGATAAAGATGAATTGATGGCAAGTCTGAATGACGCTGAAAAAGCTTTTGCAAAAATCAATTATGGACCATGGGAACGCCTGAATGATGATAAACCTTTTGTAGAAGGTGTAGGCCCTAAGCCAGCTGGAGCTCAATTCTATCCAACTGATATGACAAAAGAAGAATTCGAACAATGGGATGAACCAAACAAGAAGGATCAATACTCATTTGTAAGAAGAAATGAAGATGGTGGACTTTATTTAGAGCCTTACCATGTTGCGTTTAAAGAAGAAGTAACTAAAGCAGCTGACTTATTAAGGCAAGCTGCTGAATTATGTGAGGAAGAAGGCCTTAAAAAATACCTTACTCTAAGAGCTGATGCCCTTTTATCTGATGATTACCTAGCATCAGACATGGCCTGGATGGACATGAAGAATAATACCATCGATGTAGTTATCGGTCCGATAGAAAATTATGAGGATAAATTATATAACTATCGTTCTGCGCATGAAGCCTATGTTTTGATTAAAGACAAAACATGGAGTGAAAGATTAGAAAAGTTCGCGTCATTTTTGCCAGAGTTACAGCAGGGATTACCTGTTGCTGATGCCTACAAGAAAGAAATGCCGGGTACTTCATCACAGCTAAATGCTTATGATGTTATTTACTATGCCGGTGACTGTAACTCAGGTAGCAAGACTATCGCAATTAACTTGCCTAATGATGAGCGTGTTCAATTAGAAAAAGGCTCAAGACGTTTACAGCTTAAAAATGCAATGCAGGCTAAATTCGATAAAATATTAGTGCCAATTTCAGAAGAGCTGGTCAGTGAAGATCAAAGAAAGCATATTACCTTTGATGCATTTTTTGCAAATACAATGTTTCATGAAGTTGCTCATGGCCTTGGTATTAAGAATACTATAAATGGAAAAGGTACTGTTAGATCAGCACTAAAAGAAAAAGGATCAGCTCTGGAAGAAGGAAAAGCTGATATTCTTGGATTATACATGGTTACCAAATTACATGACAAAGGTGAAATTGAAGGAGAGTTAATGGATTACTATGTAACCTTTATGGCTGGGATATTCAGATCCGTTAGATTTGGGGCTTCAAGTGCACATGGTCAGGCTAATATGATCAGATTTAACTACTTCCAGGAAATGGATGCATTTAGCTATGATGAAACAACCGGACGATATTCGGTTAACTTCGATAATTTCCAAAATGCAATGAATTCACTTTCAGAAAAGATTCTAACGTTACAAGGCGATGGAGATTACGATGGAGTAAGTAAATTATTTGAAGAAAAAGGAAGTGTGGGACCAGAACTACAAAAATCATTAGACAAAGTATCTGAAGCAGGAATACCAGTTGATATTGTATTCAACCAGGGTACGGAAGTTTTAGGTTTATAAAATTTTGTGTTAATATATGGAAAGCCGGCATAGTGATTTATGCTGGCTTTTTCTATTTCTAAAAATTAATTTAAACTGGCTCAAGCGTCCCGCTTGGGGCCGTAGAGGCTCCACTGGCGCGCGTAGCGAAGCAATACGCGTGACGACAATAACAATCCTACATCAACTACCCCCCGCTGTTTGGAGTATTTCGAAGGACAACTCAAAACTTTTTCAGTAAATGTATAGTCTGTGACTCGATCATTAATAATCAATAATTCATTTAAACTTTTAACCAATATTATGTGATTCTATTGGAAAATAAATCTGAAAATTAGTCCCCTCTCCTTTACTACTACTAATCTTTACTTGCCCATTATTCATTTTTAATAAATGCATACAAAAAGCTAGTCCTACCCCTTTGCCGACTTCACCACCAGTTCCTAATGTATCAAACGACACATCCCGATTTAATATCTTCCCTATTTGGCACGAAGACATCCCCTTTCCAAAATCTAATACAGAAATGGATACTGAATTAATATCTATTTGGCTATTAATATAGATGATTGAATTTTCATGAGAATACTTAATCGAATTATGTATAATATTTCTCATTATTATCTTAAAATGATTTGGGTCAACATAGGCTTTATTACATTCAATTTTTTTAATAATCCTGATATTTTTATCCTTATATGATTGTTCTAATTGACTTAGGATTTGATCAACTTCCCGATCGATATTTACAAGAAATGGGTTACTCTTCAGACCGCCCAATTGATCTAATGACCAGTACAATAATTCATCAACCATAACCTGTACAGGCCCAAGCTTTTTTTTAATATATTTAGAATGATTGATGAACTCTGCATTATTAATATATCCTTTCTCACTAGCATTTAACACTGTTTCAAAAGTCTTAATTGGCTCCCTAATATCATGAGACAAGATATTAATCAACCTACTTTTATCGTCGTTTTCCTTATTTAGCTTTTCTATTCTTAATGTGAATATCTTATGATTTCTTAGTTTAAAATGGCAACATATAAAAAGGCAGGTTAAAGTAAATAACATCAACGCTAAAGAACTGAGCATCTGTTCACTTACTAAAAATTTTAATACCCCGGGTAAATCAAATCTATAATCTAATAATCCAATTAATAATACAGATGTTATCGGTATGAGTATTACTACCAATAGTGAAATCTTGAATATTTTATCCTTCATTATCTTTTTTCATGATAATGGATACAAAAGTAATCGGAAAATATAAAAAATAAAATATTTTCCATATTTTTATATCATGAAGAAGAGAATACTTGACAAAGCAATTGAGTTATTTACAACATATGGATTTCGGGCCATTTCAATGGGAAAAATAGCCAGAGAATTAGGATGCTCTACTAAAACGTTATATCAACATTATCCTAATAAAACGTTAATCATAAAAAACATGGTTGAACAAGGGATAGAATTAGATAAACTATTCATTGAAAATACTGATAAAGAAGATATCCTATCTATAGAGAAAATTCTAAAATTCAAGGGGTTTATTCATCAAAGACATCTTCAAAACCTATATCCTGGAATGACTGACGATTTAAAGAAATATGAACCGGATATTTATGCGTTGATCGAAACATTTTTTCAGAATACCCTTTCCGTTTGGCTTGTTAAAATAATTGAATCAGGTAAATCAGAAGGTCATTTCAGGGAAAATATCAATTCCAATATTCTTTCAAAATATCTTATTGAATTATCGATGAAATCCTTATCTGCGAAAATTTACAGTCATTATGAATTATTGGCGGGAAAGGCTTATGCAGAGTTAACTGAAAATTTTATATATGGAATTGCTTCTATTAAAGGAGTGAAATTTCTAAATGAGAATTTTAGTAAATATTTTAACACCAAATGAATTAAAATCTCTATTCACTCATCAAGAACAATTTTGTCTCCAGATAACAAATAATTTTATAAACCATGCCAATACGCTACAATAATATGACAGCCAGCATAATGGTTTGTAGTGTCTTTTTCTATTTATAAAATTTAATTTAATCTGGCTCATCTGGCTCAAGCGTCCCGCTTGGGGCCGTAGAGGCTCCACTGGCGCGCGTGACGACAATAACAACCCTACATCAACTACCCCCCGCTGTTTGGAGTATTTCGAAGGACAAATCCAAACTTTTTCAGTAAATGTATAGTCTGTGACTCGATCATTATTAATCAATAATTCATTTAAAATAATCTGTAAACAAAATATAAATAAAGACTCCTGATTTACTCTGGAGGCTTCTAATATTTAAGGTAACATCACTTTGATATGATCGGGATACAATCCCTGCATTCCATGAAAAGTCTGAAGTTACGCTATCGTTAAACTCCATACAGCGGGGTGCCATAATTATTCTTTCAAATGATAACCCCTTTCAAGTCACAGGTAAAAAATTATTTATCACTAAAACCTTCCTATGGACAAGGGTCGAAAAAAGCCATTAATGCAAGTTTAGAAAAACTTTTAAGCAAAATAAGTCAAAGATCAAAATGTACTTTACGGTCATTAAATATTTGATTTAGCAACAATCTCAATCAAATTGTTTCTTGAAAAGCTTTTTTTTAAACAATTGCTGATCACACTAGTTTTAACCTAACAGTTGAGAATATATAGAGAATACTTTCAACTACTTTTTTAATTTAGATTAAAACGAAAGACCATTTTTTAACTAACTTTTATACCTCATGTTATCACACATAGTTTACTTAAGCTCAAGAAAACCGAATTGTACTTCCGAAGAAATTGAAAAAATCCTTCAGTCATGTAATAAAAATAATAAAGACTTTGATCTAACAGGGGTCTTATTATATTCTGACAAGCAATTTGTGCAGTATTTAGAGGGAGATTACAACAACATTATTTCGCTATATGATAAGATCAAGGGCGATACAAGACATGATAAAATATTCATGATTGCCAGTGGACCAATTGAGAACCGAGCATTCCCAAGCTGGCAAATGGGATCTAAAAAGATTGATTTCCAATCCATTGAATTTAATACAAAAATGTCCCGGGAAGAGCAGGAAGATTTTAAAAACATCTTAAATGGCAAAGAAAATAATAATGCTATGTCCCTGGTAAAAAAGTTTTTTAAATAGGCTTATTGGCCTGGTGAGATTGGTTGTCCTGCAATTTGAAGTATTTCGCAGGACAACTTCAAACTTATCATGAAATGGTGAGTCAGTGACTCAGTCATTTTATACCAATTATTGATTTAGTAAAAATCAGTTTACAGAAATATCACTCTTCAGTAATTGTAATCCGGAAGCTTTATATATGGCTTTAAATTTATCTAAATAAAAAAAGGCCTTGTAGTTACACAAGGCCTTTAGTCGGGGTGGCAGGATTGCAACCCTACTCTTAAACCCGTTTATTTTCAATGACTTATAAACTTTTCAAAATACTAACTCACCGAATTACTCACTTATAATTTGATATTATTTGATATATCTAATTTAAATAGATGAGATTGATTATTAAAATTTAAGTTTAATTAAATATATCTTTCAAAAATCAAACTGAACAACAGAATAGCTAGATTTTTATTTTTATTACAACTATTCTCAAAACTGCCAAAAAAATTAATTCTATACTAATCTAATTATTTTAACCAGAAAAACTTTTCAATGATTAGTATTTCACTTGAATATATCACCAATTATACTGTCCAATGAGAGTAAATAAGTGTATTAAAAATCTCAATTAACCAAAATAAAACTTTTGATTTATAAATTACAATTTATCTAAGTGTTGACTTTTATTTCTTTGGTATTTACTGCATCCTAAATCAGAATACTGATTATCAATCACTTAACCAACCAAAGAGTCTTTTAGGAGTAAAAATTTCTACGATATTTCAATTTTAACTTCTGATTTATAAATACAAAAGCAGATTTAATAAAAGTTACCAATATTGTGGTTGCATTTTTATGTTTATTAAGGGTAAAGTCATTCAATTATTGAATGGCTTTTATTTTAACTCAATTGAAGATATGGAAACCACAAAAGAATTTAAGTATGTAGATTATTTATGGGATGACAAAAAAGCATATGCGCTAAAGTCTAATGAAATCGCATTACTACTTTATAGATCTAATATTCTTGGTGCAGATCTGAGAATCACAAATTATGGTGGTGGAAACACCAGTTGTAAAACAATAGAAAAGGATCCATTAACCGGTGAAGAGGTGGAAGTTATGTGGGTAAAAGGGTCTGGAGGAGATATCGGTACACTAACAAGAAGTGGCTTAGCAGGATTATATGTAGATAAGCTACGTTCTCTAAAAAATGTTTATCGTGGTTTAGAGTATGAAGATGAGATGGTTGAACTATTTAATCATTGTATTTACGATTTATCATCAAAGGCTCCATCAATAGATACACCTTTACATGCATTATTACCATACAAGCATATAGATCACCTTCATCCGGATGCTGCCATAGCCATTGCAGCTGCAAAAGATGGTGAAAAAATAATGAAAGAAATTTACGGGGAAGACTTTGCATGGATTCCCTGGCAGCGTCCAGGATTTGACCTTTCTCTTAAACTTGAAGAAGCAATAAATAAAAACCCAAACTTAAAAGGTCTATATCTTGGTGGCCATGGGTTATTTACCTGGGGTGAAACGAGTTATGAATGTTATCTCAATAGCCTGGAAGCTATAGAAAAAGCCAGCGAATATATTAAGTCGAAAGAAGGTAAAGAAAGGCCGGTATTTGGCGGAGAAAAGATTTTATCGATCGAAGAATCAAAGCGAAAAGATCAAGCTTCCAAAATTGCTCCTTTACTAAGAGGATTAGCTTCGGGATATAGAAGAATGATCGGTCATTTTACAGATGACGAGCGTGTATTAGAGTTCGTAAACAGTAATGATCTTGAAAAACTGGCACCTCTGGGAACAAGTTGCCCGGATCATTTTTTAAGGACTAAAATTCGACCATTAGTTCTTACCTTAGACAAAGATACCGACCTAAGTAATTTAGAAATTATAAAGCCTCAGATTGAAGAACAATTCAGAAGCTACAGAGAAATGTATAAGGACTATTACACTAATCACAAACGTGATAATAGTCCTGCAATGAGAGATCCTAATCCGGTAGTAATACTTTGGCCCGGAGTAGGAATGTTCACTTTTGCTAAAAATAAGCAAACAGCCCGTGTAGCGAGTGAATTTTATATTAACGCGATTAATGTAATGCGGGGTGCAGAAGCAATTAGTGAGTATCAGGCTTTACCTACTCAAGAAGCATTTGATATCGAATACTGGCTGCTGGAAGAGGCAAAACTTCAGCGAATGCCAAAAGAAAAACCACTCTCAGCAAAAGTAGCGTTAGTTTCGGGAAGTGCTGGCGGTATTGGGAAAGCGATAGCGGATAAATTAGCTGCTGAAGGAGCCAACGTTGTAATTACAGACATCGATGAACCCAGATTAATCGAAGCAAATAGCACCTTTGCTAAAGATGTTTCAACCTACTCAATTTTAGATGTTACTGATCCTGAAAGTGTGCAGAAAGCATTCGATAAAGCATGTCATGAATTTGGCGGTGTGGATATCGTCGTACATTCTGCAGGGTTGGCAATTTCAAAACCAATTGAAGAAACTACAGAAAAGGATTATGATTTATTGATGAATGTGTTGGCCAAGGGTCAGTTCAATTTGGCACAAAAAGCGGCTGAAGTGTTGAAAATACAAGGTTTAGGAGGTGATCTGATCAATATTGTCAGTAAAAATGCATTAGTATCCGGACCAAATAATGTCGTATATGGGTCAGCTAAAGCAGCACAAACCCATATGACTCGATTACTTGCAGCCGAATTAGGTGCAGCAAAAATCAGAGTCAATACGGTCAATCCTGATGCAGTAATTGAAGGGTCAAAAATTTGGGAAGGAAAATGGGCTGAAGGCCGTGCTAAAGCTTATGGAATTGATGTAAAAGACCTTCCTACTCATTACGCTAAAAGAACAATTTTAAATGAAATAATCTCAACAGAAGATATTGCAAATGGTGTGTTTGCTTTTACTAGTGGTCTGTTAAATAAAACTACTGGTAACATCATTAACGTCGATGGAGGTGTAGCAGCTGCGTTTCCAAGGTAAAAAAAACTCACTAAACCGAGTTTATAACCCAAAAACCTAAATAAATCATGAAAATAACTAGTGATCAAATTAATGATCTGAATAATAAACATGCGTCTCGTTTAAATGAGGAATATGATCAGTTGGCGAACCGACTGGTTAGTAGAAATATTGATTTAAATGATCTGGATGATAAATTATCAACCTTTCAGATTGCTATTCCCAGCTGGGCATTGGGCACCGGAGGAACACGGTTTGGTCGATTTTCAGGTGGTGGTGAACCAGGATCCCTGGAAGAAAAGATTAATGACATTGGCTTGTTACATAAATTAAATAATTCCAGTGGTTTTATTAGTCTTCATATTCCGTGGGATATTCCAGAAAACTATGACCATATTAATCAATTAGCAGCTGATCTTCATTTGAAATTTGATTCTGTTAATTCAAACACTTTCCAGGATCAACCCGACTCAATTCATTCATATAAGTTCGGTTCTTTAGATCATCATGATAATGACACTAGGCAACTGGCTGTTGATCACAATAAAGAGGTAATCGACCATGGTGAACGTCTGGGAGCTAAATCACTTACGGTCTGGCTGGCTGACGGAGCATCTTTCCCGGGACAAAAAAATTTCAGAAAGGCTTTTCAAAATTTATCCCTTTCATTGCAGGAAATATATAATCATCTTCCTGAAGACTGGAAACTATTAATTGAATACAAGCCTTATGAACCTAATTTTTACTCAATGACCATTCCTGATTGGGGAACCTCTCACCTACTGGCTCAACAACTTGGTAAGAAGGCATATTCATTGGTTGATTTAGGTCATCACCTACCCAATACAAATATTGAACAAATCGTTGCAATTTTAATGCATCAGAATAAATTAGGTGGCTTCCATTTCAATGATAGCAAATATGGCGATGATGACTTAACAGTAGGGAGTTTAAAACCCTATCAGTTATTCCTTATTTTCAATGAACTGGTTGAAGGCATTACTAATACAGATAATATCACTCCCGCATGGATGATTGATGCCAGCCATAATTTAAAAGATCCTCTGGAGGATTTGATTCAGTCTGTCGAAGCCATATTAATAGCCTATTGTAGGGCTCTCATTATTGATCAGAATGCATTAGCCTATGCTCAACAAAACAACGACGTAGCTGGCTGCCAGGAAATTCTTCAGGATGCCTTCATGACTGATGTCAGACCTTTAATTGCTAAAAATAGGTTGAATAATCATGCTTCAGTTAATCCATTAGAGGCATACCGAAATCTAAATGTCAGAGAAACTCTGATCAAAGAAAGAGGATCGAAGCAAATCAGTTCAGGCTTATGAGAATGGATGTAACTGCCATATTCGATATTGGGAAAACCAATAAGAAATTCTTCCTTTTTGATGAAAACCATATGGAAATTCATCATGAATACGCACGATTTGATGAGGTTGTAGATGATGATGGTTTTCCATGTGATGATTTGAAGGCGATTGAAAAATGGGTGGAAGAAACATTGAATAAATACCTGCTGAATGAAGATTTTAATATTATAAATCTGAATTTTTCCACTTATGGAGCTTCATTGGTTCACATCGATGAAAATGGCGACCTGGCTTGTCCATTGTACAACTATCTGAAACCGTTTCCGGAAGATTTATTGGAAAAGTTTATTTCTGATTATGGACCTGTTAATGAATTCTGCAAAAATACATCAAGCCCGATGCTTGGTATGTTAAACTCAGGATTGCAACTTTACTGGATAAAACATTGTAAACCAGAATTATATAATAGAATTAAATATTCTTTACACCTTCCTCAATATTTCAGTTATCGATTTACAGGTCAACCAGTATCCGACTTCACCAGTATAGGCTGTCATACATTTTTCTGGGATTATAAAAATAACGATTACCATTCGTGGGTGCAAAAAGAGGGTTTAATGCAAAAAATGGCGCCGACAGTTTCAGCTAACAAAAGTTTTAAACGAACTATAGGTGGACAGGAAGTAAACATTGGCGTCGGAATACATGACAGCTCTTCGGCACTTTTACCTTATATTAAATCAATAGAAAAAGAATTTATACTGATTTCAACCGGTACCTGGAGTATCAGTTTGAATCCTTTCAACAACTCATTATTAACAGAAAAAGAATTGCTCAGAGATTGTCTTCACTACCAATCTATTGAGGGAATCCCGATTAAAGCATCTCGGTTATTTTTAGGTGAGGAGTTTAAACACCAGGTAAAGAAATTACTGGATCGATTTGATAAACCTGCAAATTATCATAAAGAATTACTGTTTGATCCTGACCTCTATTCAAAATTAAATTCCATTAAATCATTTCAATTTGATTATAAATTCATCAAACTAAACCACTATAACTTTAAAAAGGACTCAACTGAAGTAGCTTCAGAATTTGAATCATTTGAGCAGGCATATTATAAACTTGTTGATGAACTGACCGATGTTCAAATCGCTAGTACCAAATTAATCATGACTGACAATATAAAAAGAATTTATGTTGATGGTGGTTTTGGATCAAATGAAATATTTATTCAAATGCTTACTCATAAATTGAAAGGATTCAAGATTTATACAACATCATTTTCTTTAGGAACGGCTTTAGGAGCAAACTTGGTTTTAAGTAATCAACAAGTAAATAAAAAGATATTAAAGAAAAAATATCAGCTTAAAAGACACTACCCTATGGAAAGAAAAGTCAACACTTAATCCATTTACAATATTTGTTATGAATGAATATAATAGAAATTACCCTGATATCCCTGATTTAAGGCTTAGAGCATCTAAGCGAGTACCTAAATTTGCATTTGAATACCTTGATGGAGGTTGTAATCAGGATATAAACCTGAAAAAAAACATGACTGATATTCAGGAAATTGAATTGATGCCAAAGTATATCGCAAATTTTGACTTTCCTGATACTAGTGTTGAATTGTTTGGTCACCGATATGACGCTCCGTTTGGAATTTCTCCAATCGGCCTACAAGGATTAATTTGGCCCAAGGCTCCTGAGATATTGGCTAAATCTGCTTTAGAACATAATGTCCCTTTTATATTAAGTACCGTTTCAACAGCCAGTATTGAAAATATTGCAGAAATCACTGAAGGTAGGTTTTGGTTTCAACTGTATCATCCGAAAGATAATAAACTACGTGATGATCTTCTTGAAAGAGCATGGGAATCCGGATGTAGGGTATTAGTAATTCTGGCAGATGTTCCGACTTTTGGCTATCGTCCAAGAGACATTAGAAATGGTTTGTCATTGCCACCGAAAATGACTCTTAAAAATGTTATGCAGATCGTCACCAAACCGACCTGGGCTCTTAAGACACTTTCTGCGGGTAAGCCTTCTTTTGCCTCTATTAATCCATATATACCAAAAAACTTAAATCTTTCCCAACTGGGTAATTTTATGAATTATACTTTTGATGGGCGATTGACAATGGATAAAATCAAAGAATTACGAGATAAATGGAAAGGGAAACTGGTAATCAAAGGATTAGTTAATGAAGAAGATATTGAAAGTTCGATAAGTATTGGCATCGATGGTGCAATCGTATCAAATCATGGCGGAAGACAACTTGATGCTGGACAATCTTCCATAAAGCCTCTTCAAAAACTTGCTCCTGAGTTTGGAGACAAAATAACATTAATGATAGATAGTGGTTTGCGATCCGGCCCTGATATCGCTCGATGCATTGCAGCCGGAGCTCAGTTTACTTTTATGGGAAGACCCTTTATGTATGGCGTAGGAGCTTTAGGAAATGAAGGTGGAAATCATACGATTGCCATATTAAAAACACAGTTTAAACAAGTAATGGAACAGCTTTGCTGTGAAAATGTAGCAGATCTACCCCAGCATTTGATTCAATAATTAATAATTGGAACTTTAATTTTTTTTTAGTGAGACAGATCAGACCAAAATTAAATTCACTTTATACATCCTCATTTGTATGTTTAACTGTTCTTACCATTTGGTTTTTAACTTCCTGTGATTATCAAAAACCTGAGGAAAAGGAAATACAATTAACAGATTATGTAGATCCTTTTATTGGCACTGATGATGAAGGAAATACCAACCCTGGTGCTGTATTACCCTGGGGACTCGTTTCTGTAAGTCCACATACCTTTGATTTTACCAGGCAAATAAGTCCTACCAGTTACCGAAGCGACTCAACCCACATCTATGCATTTAGTTTTATTAATTTATCAGGTATCGGTTGTCCGGCTGGAGGAAGTGTTCCGGTAAAGCTGGTCAAAGGAAGTTTTTCAACGGATGTGGACCAAGTGAAATCTACCTTCAGTGAGGAAAAAGCAAAACCAGGATATTACAGTGTTATTCTTGACAAGCAACGCACGAAAGTAGAGGCAACGAGTACATTACGATCTGGGATATTAAAATTTTCTTTACCTGCCGGTGAGTCTCATATTTATATTGATTTAACAGCCAACCAAGGTCATTTTAAAGGTGGGTTGGTAAACCTCGATGCATCCGGAGGTGTTTCCGGATTTCAGTTAGATGGTAATTTCTGTGGCTCACCAACAAAGCAAAAAATATATTTTTACGCCAAAACAGACCTGGAACCGGATTCCATTATGCTTTTAAATAATGATCCTCAGGATACGAAAGAAGTTAACAATAAATCCATTGGAAACAATGGAGCAGTGTTTAGCTTTAATTTGACTCAAGCTACGCAAATAAGTCTACGTGTTGGATTATCATTTGTATCAGCCGATAATGCTCGTGATAATTTAATGAAAGAACAGAAAGATCTCACTTTTGAAGACATAAAGCAAAATGCGAATGATCAATGGATCAAACAACTTGAAAAAATAAATGTATCAGGTAGTAATAAAAACAATAAAATAAAATTTTATACGGCACTATACCATTCATTGCTTCTACCCCAAACCTATTCGGACTACAATGGTCAATACAAGGTGATGGGATCAGACAGTGTTGCGTCAGCAGATTATACACGATACACCACCTATTCATTGTGGGATACTTATCGTACTGTCCATCCACTTTTAACATTAGTCTATCCTGAGATTCAAACAGACATGATGAAATCGATGATCGGGATGTATCAGGAAAGCGGATGGCTGCCAAAATGGGAACTTTTCGGACAGGAAGCCGGTGTAATGGTGGGTGACCCAGGCATACCAGTCATTGTCGATTCATATATGAAAGGTTTGACCGATATTGATGCAAATGTAGCATTGGAAGCGATGATCAAACATAGCGATCAGGAAATTGGAAATTTCATTCGCCCCGGTATAAGACAGTATAATCATTATGGTTACATTCCTATGGACGACCGAGGTGGTGACCCTATGAAATTCAAATGGTTTACGGATATGGTCTGGGGACCAGTAAGCACAACACAGGAATATAATCTTGCAGATTACAATATCAGTGTATTAGCTAATGCTCTTGGTAAAAAAGACGTAAGTAGTCGCTACCTTAATAAAAGCCATAGTTTTCTTACACTTTTTGATACGACAACACAATTTTTAAGGCCTAAGAATAAAGATGGCAGCTGGATGGATCCATTTAACCCAACTGACAGATACTTTGATATCAGATGGAAAAAAAGTGGTGGAAAAGGTTATGTTGAAGGAACAGCGTGGCAATATTTATTTTTTGTACCTCATGCATTGGATACATTAAAAAGTGTTATGGGAAAGGAAACTTTTTATAACAAACTAACAGCAGTATTTGATGAAGGTCACTTTGATATGACTAATGAACCGGATATAAGCTACCCATATATTTTCAATTATATTGAGGGAAAAGAAGATTTAACCGCTCAACATATCCATAAGTTAATAGAGGAACACTTTACCCTGGATAAAAATGGAATTCCTGGTAATGATGATGCAGGCACTCTGTCAGCCTGGCTGGTTTTTTCAATGATGGGAATATATCCGGATGTACCGGGGAAACCACATTACCAAATAACTACTCCAACATTTGACACAATTAAAATAAAATTAAACCCTGCCTATTACACAGGTGAATCACTAATCATAAACAAACAGGGAAATAATGTAACGTTGAATGAAATTTTATTTAACGGAGAATCACTGGATAGTTATAAAATTGATCACCAGACAATAACTAAAGGAGGCGAACTTATATTAAATACCGGAAAATGAAAGCATTAAGAGGCCTTATCCTACTAACTATATTCAGCTGTTCAGCAGATAAAGAAAAACATGAAATAACAATTTCGAATGAAAAGATCGTCATTACTCAATCATTGCAAAACTCTGCGATCACTGAATTACGGTTAAAAGATGATAGCCTTAATGTTTACAGTTGGTCTTTACCTATGGACCGAATGCCTGAAACCCATACAGTTCCATTTAAAGGTCATTTTATCGCGCTGGGCAATTGGGGTTTCCCAACTGAAAATGAACAAAAATCAGGTCAGGTATTTTATGGCGAAGTAAACACTAAAAATTGGGAATTATTAACTGCTGAAAATAAAACAGATTCGACTTTATCAGCTGAGGTTCATTTTAAAAGTGACATTTCAAAACTGGATGTATCTAGAGAAATAACTCTTTTTAAAACTAAAAATTATATTAAAATATCCGAAAAAATAACCAATACACTTCCGGTAATCAGGCCCTTCCAGCTTTTACAACATCCAACGCTGGGAACACCGTTTATCTCTGAAAAAACGATTGTTAATTCAAATGCCGGAATAGGATTCTTTAATAATGGTCCATTCAAGAAAGATACCTTCCCACCTGTCCAGACCTATTCATGGCCTGTTGCTATTCTTCCCACCGGATCATCGAACTTAAAACATACTGATAAAACCTTTGGTAAATACCTTTCATCGCACATCTTTCCGGATAGTGTGAAAAATGGATGGGTAACTGCTTATAATCCGGAATTTGATTTATTAATAGGATATTTTTTCTCCACAGACGATTATCCATGGATAAATTTTTGGCAAAGTATAAATGGCAGTGATTTAGAGGCAAGGGCATTTGAATTTTCGAATGTTGGTATATCGGAACCCTTAAATGAACTAATTCTTAAAGATCTTAGATTTAATGACGTAAATTCTTTTGAAATAATTGATGCAGAAAGCTCAATAAAGAAAGAATATTATGTCTTCCTGATCAAAGTGCCAGAAGACTTCAGTGAAACAACTACCATAAAAAAACACAGCAAGGGATTTTCTCTAAGATATGAATCACAATCTGGGAAAATTAAGGAATTAAATTTCTAAGCAACAACAATACTTTTTAAACAGGAATATTTCAATTTATAATACCGCTACTTAAAATTTGTAAACTAAAATTCGTGCTTATATTTTTTAGTAAATAAAGGAGGGGCATAATTGCCCCTCCCAACTCAACCAAACTATCAGGATTTATTACCCATCTAAACCCTAACCCTATTTATCATATTTTAATATCACTTCAACTGATTCGCTTTCTTTATAACCGTATCGTTGTGCTTTTATAACATTCATTGAATCACTTTTCTTCAAAGGCGTGGTATAGATATGCCATCGATCATCATTTGACTTCTGGTATGCGATGGTCGCACCAGGTGTCGATGATTTAAGAACCAGCTTATCCTGATCCAGCTGATATGTTGGTGTGGCCGTCACCGGTTGTTCACCACCGGGCCACATTTCCTCAGCCTGAATTGTTTCAGGTTTATTCTCAAGGTCACCTACCTCCTCTTGCCAGGTTAATAATGCCTGATGCATCTCTGATTTCACATTTTCATAATCAGAATCCATCGCCAGATTTATTAACTCGTATGGATCATTTTTAAGATCATATAATTCTTCCTTAGGTTTAGCATTTGCCAGCCAGCTACTTTGTTCATCAGTAAGGGTTCCTTTTTCATTCATTGACAAAATCTGTCTCATAAGCGGCATTTGCTCAAGAAAAGTAATTTGCTGCTGATAGGGTTTATCCGGATCATAATTATAAATGTATTTATAATCTTTACTTCTCACAGCTCGCCTTGTATCGTAGCGATTATCCATACGATCACGTGCTGCATATACATAATCACGAGGTTTGTCCTTTAATTCAGTGAAAATAGGTTTGCCATGCATCCATTCGGGCACTTCAACTCCTGCAAATTCTAACACGGTAGGAACCAGATCTATATAGCTAACCAGGTCTGTAATACGATGAGGTTGAGCCACATTTTCAGGTAAATATTTTTCAGGTATGTAAATAGCTAATGGTACTTTTATACCTGAGTCATATATCCATCGCTTGCTACGGGGAAGGCAGTCTCCGTGATCGGTCATGATAAATATTATTGTATTTTCCAGCAAATTATCTTCACGAAGATCCATCATTAACTCACCGATTTGCCTGTCCATTCTTGAAATATTATCGTACAATCGAGCGATATGCCCTCTGCTTATCTCTGTATCAGGCAAAAATGGCGGTACGGTAACATCCTTAGGGTCAACCATAAATGAAGAATCTAAAGGCGGTCTGTTTTTCACATCAGGAGCGACATTCTCCATATTAATACCAAATTCTTTAAAAAATCTTTCTTTGGTGCTGTCTGGCCAAATGTTTATTTCATGAGTAATCTCATAAGTACTGTAAATAAAAAATGGACGTTCTTTATCCTTCTCTTTTCTATTTCTCCAATGCGGATAGTAGGTTACTTCATCCCAAATAGTAAAAGGATCACCAAACTGATAATCTAATTTAGTATAACTGGAAGTCCAATATCCATTCGCTCTGAGCAACTCAGGAAAAGCCTTTACCTCAGGTGGAGGAACAGCATTATACATTGGAAAACCAGGCATGCTGATTACACTTTTCTTTTGACGCATATGTTGAGTACCAATACTACTCGGATAACATCCGGTAATCATGCTTGACCTGCTGGGAGCACATACACCGGAAACAGTAAAGGCATTATCAAAAACGATGGCCTTTGATGCTATTGAATCTATATTTGGTGTGTGTGCTAAGGAATCTCCATTAAATGAAAACCGCGGACCCAAATCTTCAGCAACCAACCAGATTATGTTAGGTGGTGTGTTTGGTTTCTGAGCTTCATTACCTTCATTATCCTTTTTAGCGCAGGCCATGAAGAGAATTAAAAATATTAAAAAAGTTATGTTAGATATTTTCATGAATTAAGGTTATTGAATGTGGCGGAATTACTAATATTTGTTCGCTTAAAGCCTCTTTATTGATGTTGATTGATCGGGCACCATTAATATATTCTGATAAAGGTGCAGAATATTGACTCATATTTCCGTTCGATATTCCTAATTCAGATAAATCAACGCTGGTCTCATCGTAACCATAATTTATAATTAATACTGACGTTTCTTCATTTTCATTAACCGTGACCCATCCGGATAGCGATGGAACTGAATTACCTCTGTCATCAATTAACATGTACTCAGAATCGAAGTTAAGATGACTAATTGTTGTATTATTTTTTATTGATTCAGCTGTAAATTTTGTTGCTAAACCCGCAGCTGATAGTTGCCAGGGAATAGATGAAACATTTTTAAATTTCACATGATTTAATCCTGTGGAATCTGTATAAATCAATGGGAATTTATCTCCGATTAAATTGTGAATCGTTACGACCTCAAAAGGATTTTCTAAAAACGTCTGGTAATACATCATTATATATAATGTATTTGCCCATGTTCCTCTGATCGCAGAATTATCAGCCCGCACATTAAATTCAGTACACCATATTGGTAAATTTCTATGAGGACCGATTTTGTCATAATTCAACACACTATTCCTGGCTGTGGTGAGCATGTTAGCCAATACGGCCTGATCATCTAATTGCTTTATTTCCCATACCTGCTTTTCCAATAGATCGTCCGGACTTTTTCTAAGAGCGGTTTTCGAATCAGTTGTCCCTTCCGTTCCGGCAGTGATTTTTTTCTTTTCCTGCTGCCCGTCAAGCCCAAAAGGACTGTATTTATGGTAAATTACTGCATCAGCATTTGAGCAATTACTCAATGCCCTTTCGGTCCAATCAGTATGTCGTGGATTTTTTCTAAGGTAATTTGCCAAAATAGCACATTTTGCCTCCGGAAAGGCTGATTTGATACTATCTATCCAGATTGAACAGGTCTTACCATAATCTTCGGGCGTAGGATAAACGCTCATTTCATAGGGTAACCCAAAATAGAGTTCATTACCTAATTCAATATATTTTATGTCAAGACCAAGTTCTTTTGCTCGTCGTAAGTTTCTCATGGTGTGATTCAGGTCTTTACTAAGCATATTGACCATAAATACAGGAGTAGTTCCTGTGGCTTTAATTCCTTTAGCAAAATTTTCCAAACTATATCGGTTCGGACTTTCCTTAAGATTATTAGCGACCACCCACTTGATCATCAGACTGTCCGGCACCTCACTATCAATCCAACCCTTATCCCAATCCCAGTAATTTCCAATGGTACCTCCGGGATATCGTATAGTTGATAAAGACAACTGGTTTACTGATTCAACTAAATCAGAATTGTCCCAGGGATTATCAATACCAACCAGATTTGCATTCGTCCCTAGAAAATGCTGGCTCAAAGGTTTAGCATTTAACTTACTGACTTTGATTGGTTTATTACCAGAAGAACCGCAACTTGTCAATAAAATTATCGCGAATATGTATATACAGTATTTCATGTTAGTTTTCATCAGGTTCATTAATAAGTACCTTTGGTTTTCCAATTAAAATGCTGATTTCTATCTTTTCTGACAGGAATGGCATTGCCCTCCGATTTATACATCCAGTTTAATAAAGCCGTATTTAAATTTTTCGCAACTTCCTGGTGTTCCTTATTCTTGATAAGATTATTCAATTCTTCGGGATCATTTTCAAGATCATATAATTCATTAAGATCCCATATCCCATGGTAACGGACGTATTTCCATTTTTTTGTCCGGATGGCATGTATTGTTGGAGTTTGAGGAAAAATACGCTCCCAATAATATTCATAATACATAGTATCTCTGTGAGTTGTAGCCTGGTCAGTATAAAGAATCTCTTTAAATGACTTTCCATCATAGTATTGAGGTATTTCCTTTTTAGCTAATGACAATATAGTAGGAGCAATATCTATGTTTAACAACATGTCATCTACTGTTTCTTTTCTGATGCCAGGTCCGGAGATTATTAACGGCACACGGATTGATGCTTCATAAGCTGTTCGTTTATCAATGAGTCCATGTTCACCCATCTGATAACCATTATCGCCCATGTAAATAATAATGGTATTGTCTATTAAGTTGTTTTCATAAAGAAACTTATACACTCTCCCTACACTTTCGTCAACGGATAGTAGCGTTTCAGCATATTGTTTATAAACCTCTTCAAAAGATATTCTGCCATGATACAACGAATCTACCCCGTGCCAGCTCTTCCTTTGTTCTTTTACCCATCGCGGAACTAATTCATAATTATACCCTGCATGCAGATATTTTTGATCGCCACTAAAACTTTTCGGGTAAACGACCTGTGCATCCCCATATTTATTTTCATGTCTTTTGGCTGGTTCAAACGGACTATGAACTCCCCAATGCGACAAGTATAAAAAGAAGGGATTTTCATTTCCCTTTTGTTCTTGTAAAAATTCTAATGAAAGGTCAGTCAGAATATCAGTTAAATAGCTGGAATCTGAATATTGAACTCTTTCTCCATCGATGTTAAGTAAAGGACTGTAATATTTTCCTTGTCCCTTAAAACTCACCCACTTGTCAAAGCCCTTTTTTGGTGAATCATCGTGTCCTCCCATATGCCATTTTCCCAAGAAAGCAGTGTTATATCCTACTTCTTGCAATAATTCAGGAAAAAACCTTAGCGTATCACTTAATGGAGACTTATTATCAATGATACCATGATTATGCATATATAATCCAGTCAATATTGACGCCCTGCTGGGTGAACAAAGGGAAGTAGTTACCATTGCATTTTTGGATACGACCCCATTTTCAGCAAGAAAATCAATATTAGGTGTTTCTAATTCAGGGATTTTATCAAGAAAACCTAAATAATCATATCGATGATCATCCGCTAAAATAAAAACGATATTTGGTCTTTCAGAAGATTTATTTTTTTGATCTTCAGGCGGTGAATTTTCAAATACCGAAAGAAATACGAAAATTAATATTGGCACGAAGTATTTCATTTCAACTTTCGATTAATCCAAAAAGGAGCGGTAAATAACCAGATCAGGGTTCCTGCTAATATTAAATTTTTATATTGCTGCATATCCATTATATCATAAAACACACAAAATGCAGGTATCAGAGTTAACATTAATCCCAAATAGGATAATGCCTTCAAAGAAATATATAGATGCTTGTTCATTGGTTATCGGGCTTAAAAGATTTAACAATAGACACTTCCTGCAGCTTAGCTAACAATGGATATGTTATGGCAGCGATAATCCAACCAGGAATAGCCATGAAAAAGTAAAAATCAGCATCAAAATACTTGTAGAGCAAATACGATGCGAGAACGGCAATAATCCAGGTAAATAACACTGCCCAGTTAAACCGAATATTTGTTTTTGATGCAATGTTCCTCGTCAGGCCTAATTTAGGGAATAGGTAAACATCGACTAAAACAACTGCTCCAACCGGTGAGGCAAGCAATGCATAAAAACCTAAAAATTGGTCAAGTTTACTAACAATTGCCGGAGAGCAAGCCAGTAGAGTAGCAGTAACACCAACGATAAGTGTAACTTTCCACCGTTTCACCCTCGGCATAAGGCCCTGTATGGCTAATCCGGCACGGTAAATCGTCGGGTTTGCGGTAGTCCACCCGGCGGTAACAACACAAATAGCTCCTGCTATTCCAGCACCCATAAAAGCAATTTCACCTGGTGAAGGATTTGAATTTCCGGCTTGCAAAGCCACTGCACATAAAATTCCTGAAGCTAACCACGCCATGAAATGACCGATAAACATTCCAAATGCACTAGCCAATCCGTAATTAGCTTTCTTAGCATAGCGGTAAATAGACATATCCGATAAACCAATATGCATAGCGCTATTACATAACCAGGCAAAGATCATTATGTGCCAGAATGTATATTTTGTTTGGCCATCAACAGGAACTCCTGTCCAGATCTTCTGCTTTGCGACTGTGCTAAAATCTGCCCAAGAGGTTACACCCAGTTCGGGTAACATGGCAATACCAGCTGCAAGAAATATGAGCGGCATCCAGGGGGCAAAAATGTTTGCAAACTTACTTACCCTGTCAAATCCAAAAGTTGCAACAATGGCGATTACCATCCCAATGACAATAATGATTAGCACCCAGGATGTACTGGAGGGATAAAGATCGGTCAGACCAGGGCCATTGATATCAAAAAGAAGCCCTACTGCCGAAGCAGATACACCAATCATCGCAGAAGCGGTAACGCAAAAAAGCAAACCATTAATTATATTGTATATACTTACCAACCCTACTCCACTTATTTTTTCGAGTTGATAAAAAATTGTCAATCGTGTTTTTACAGCAATGGGAGCACAAACGAAAGTCCAGCTTAATGTAGCCAGCAGATTACCAATTAGTAATCCCCACATCACATCATAGAATGCTGCACCATGAAGAACGAATAGTGGGCCGATTACAAACTCTGTGCCTGCAATGTGTTCACCCGCAACCATTCCTACAAAACTTCTAAATCCTTTTACCTTCGATTCGGGAACTTTCTCCCGTTCAAATTCATCAACTGAATTGAGCTTTTGGTTAATCTTGTTTTTCTGGGTCATGTTAAAAAATTTTTCAAAACCAATCTGCAAAATTTGACAATTGAAACACTTCGGTTTCATAAAAAAAGAGAATTTTGGTCTTTGAAAATTAAATTTCAAAGGTCATTTATCATTTCTTTGATAATTCAGATGGGTTAGGTATTATTGAGAAAATTTTTGATTCTTAATTTTAAAGAACCGGAGCAGCAGAGACGAATATGAAAGAAGCAATTTTTACCTGGGCGTTTATTCAAAGTTTTTTGGTTGGGGCAATAATATTTTTTGTAAAACGTGCCAAAATCAATACCTATCTTTCTTTATTATTTATTTCAATCGGGTTCAAAATTCTCACTCAATATTTAATGCGGTTTACCCCGCTTCGAGAAACTTTTCCTGAAATCATTTTCCTGCCAGATGTCTTTGATTTGATCGAACCGGTACTTCTGTTCTTCTATTTTAAAAGTATATGTGGAAAAAATATTGATAGATCGCAATACCTGTTTTTTCTCCCGGCTATTATCGTTCTTATTTCAGGGACTATCTATGTTTTATCGGGGAATTTCAATTCCATGTTTTCATATATTCACTCGTCATTACACCTGACCAATCTAACTACAATCCTAATTTGGAAAATAGGATTCTTTTATAAGATATTTTATGAATTCAAAAACATCAAAAGTGAAGTTTTAAAGCAGAAACAACAAAACCTGCTTAGCTGGCCTAAGATTTTGACTATTTTTATGGGATTTACCGTTTTTGTCGCACTTATTCTATGGATTTATCACATTTTGATTGTACCTAATTTCAATGTAGAGACAAAAGAATACATAAGAATCAGTTTCGAAATGATTTTTATATTATTTAATTGTTCGATAATCTTAATTACAGGTTATTTCTTCCTCAGAAACCCAAAAATATTTTCAGGAATACCACTAATTAAAACTGTCGATGAAAAGGATTTTCCAGAGGGTAAATATTATGTGGAAAAACTGGATAAGCTGTTAGCTGAGACAAATATCCATTTAGAAACAGATTTGAATGAGAAAAAATTAGCTGAAAAGTTAGAAATTCAACCTTATTTATTATCTCGTCTACTAAATGATTACCTTGGTAAATCATTTAGTGAGTTCATTAATGAAAAAAGAGTCATCCATGCAAAGGGGTTGTTACAAAATGAATCCTCCAAAAAATTAACTATTTTCTCTATTGGTGTTGACAGTGGATTTAATTCAGAATCAGTTTTTTATGTAAATTTTAAAAAACATACCGGATTTACCCCTGCTCAATATCGAAAGCATTATAATAAAAAGGATTAATCTAGTAAGTCAATCGGATTGTCTTTATTTCAAAGGGATTAAAATTTAGTTCAATCTCACTATTAGTAATATTTATTTTTTGATTCTCTGATTCATTTATTTTATTGAGTGATGCCGAAGTAAAACGCCTGTTCAATTTTAATTTAACCGTGGCTTTCTCCTTGTTCTTTTCTGACATTCTAACGATTATACCCTCTCCATCTTCGGCCATTTTAATTGACTCAATAATAATATCATCAGACTCTGAAAGGATTAAATATGGATCGATATCATCATTGCTGTTTTCTGGTATTAACCTTGCCCGTGTGATAGAATTGAGTGCTCTGGCTTTATTAATAATCTTTGATTTTACAAAATCAGCGGAATGAGGCATAAAGCTATAAGTAAAATTTTCTCCTCCTATATCCCCGGAGGCTTTTTGATTCCATTCTACATCTGCTAATTCCTGGTAGTTATGTTTTCTCAATCCATAAGCAAGATTTAGAAAAACACCTCCCCCTTTTATATCATATGCATATCTTCCATTATCGAGTAAGCTATACCCATAATTTTCACCTGAAATATTCACCCATTGATAGGCTGCGAATGGAATAAAAAGTGAATCATTCGGATTACTTATAGCTGTGGATAAAGAGTCAAAACCAAACTGGAGTCCATATGTTCCCATTTTATTTATATTGTTTATCGGAAAATCAACTCCTAATCGGTATTCTTCTTTCCAATCAACATAAGAATCGAATTTTATTTCTCTACTTCCTTTTTCTAAAATAATCTTTTGAACAATCCTGGAATCACCTATGCTTTTTTCAAATGTGAGCCCCCCGGTTAAATCGTTTTGAAAGGCATTAATAAACTTACTATCCAAAGTGATCAATTCTCTCTTATCATTTTTATAATCAACTTTATAGAAAACATTAAATTTCCTGCCGGAAGAAACAAGCTCTTTTTTTAATTCTTTATCAAATAAACTTATTATTTCTCCTTGATCATTTATTTTAAGAATTAAAAACTGGTTTTCTATTTCATTAGCAGATACATTTACACCTGTCTGAATTGATGAGGTATTATCACTCAAGTAATACTTTATAAAAGTAAAAGGTTTTAGATCATTAGCTTTTAAAAGCAGGTTACCCTCATCTGAATAAGTGAATTCAATTTCCTTATCCCCTTCATCAACTAAGCTTTTACCTTTAAGATCAATATTTCCTAAATCAATTACACCATTGAAATTTACCCCACTTGAATTAAAAAGCAACAGTCCATCACTTTTCATAGTTAACTTCTCAGCAATAAAATTCATTGCATCGGTTGAAATGATATCCACACTCAGGCTGATTGAATCCAGATCTTGCTTCGCTTTCATTAACACTTCCGGAACACCTTGACCAGTAATTATATCATGAAAATGCTGGATTAATAACTTTTTCCAAAGCGCCCTCAATTCTTCAGCAGGGTATTCAAATCCGTGTAAACTAGCAAAAGAGCACAGTGCTTCACATTCTTTAAGTTGAGATTCTACCATTCTGTTAGCCACCTTTAAGCCACTAGCCATCATAAATGTTTTTTGAATCCACTTTTCAGGCATAATCTTATGACTAAACCCGGGATAATTATCACTTACACTTTTCTGACTATTCACATAATCTACCAAATTAGTCCATTCCAGCTTCGGGATTCCTGGTAAGGATGCCCCATAATGCATTAACTCAAGATGATCTTCAGTAGCACCTCCCCCGCCATCACCCCAGCCAATAAGCATCAATTGATTGTCGGTAATATCTTTATTTTTAAATTGTTGCCAGGTACCAAAACTTCTTCGAGGCCCCGGGTCTGGTGCATTGTAAGTAGTTCTCAGGTATCCTTTTTTCCCTGCACCTCTGTGCATTTCATAAATGTATGGATATTCCCAGGCTGGCGTACTTAATCCAAAAACCAAAATTGAAGAACCATCAACACCTTTCCAATCGTAGATCGTCCGGTCAATTTCTGGTGTGTTGACACGCATGGCGATCAAATGATCTAATCCAAATTGTTTGACTATTTGCGGAAAAAATGCAGGGTAACCAAAAGTATCAGGAAGGAACAATGCATTTTCAGTAACACCTAATTCATTTTCATAAAAAGCTAATCCATACAAAAATT
Source organism: Marinigracilibium pacificum (assembly GCF_012926615.1). Lineage (GTDB taxonomy): Bacteria > Bacteroidota > Bacteroidia > Cytophagales > Cyclobacteriaceae > Mangrovivirga > Mangrovivirga pacifica. Next base: position 309,532 of record NZ_JABBNU010000004.1, read on the forward strand.
GACGAATAACACTTTCTCCACCCGGTAGATTCAAATCCCCTTCCAAATAGGTAGCACCATTAGCGATCCATTGTCCTGATTTAATTTTTTCCAGCACACGGTCGTACAACTTAGGGTAAAGCTTTTTTAAACGTTCATAATGATAGGGTGATGTAAATACATACCTAAGTTGAGGATAACGATCCATCAAATACAAATTATTTAAGACGAGTCGCTGAATTTTTTCATCAGTCTGGGTCAATGTCCACCTCCAAGCACTATCCAAATGTCCGTGGATAAGCACAGACAATACCGGATTATTTTTTGCTACCTTTTCAATTTCAAGGAAGTCTTTTCTCAAATTATCCAGGGTGATCTCTGCCTGACTTTGAAAACTCGTCGCGGAAGATAAATTCAGGTCGAGGGTATTCATGACCTTTTTTACTGCTGAACTTATAGGTTGATAACCACTCGAATCTTCTGGTAAGATTGATAAGGCTTCGATTAGCACTCTAACCCGCCAATAGAGTTCATCAATTATCGGATTTCTCTCGACGACACTAATTTCTCGATATCCACGGGGTTTATCAAATACACCAAAGCTCTTAAGACAGACTAATTTTGGTTCACTATCCTTTTTGATCTGGTCAAAAGACCAATAGAAATGTTGTCTGAGAAGTGCTGCTTTTGGCTGGTTGTCAATAAAAATAGTGGTTTCAGGCCACCCCACCAATGACATATCAAGTGGTTTTATACACAAAAATTTCTCCCTTTCTGATGTCAAATTGATGGCAGGCAGATTAAACCAAATGGTACTTTCAGTATGTCTTTTTCCAAATTTATGACTTGAAGGAACTTTTATAACATCTTTGGATTTTGGAATTTTTTCAGGGAAATCATCTTCCCAGCTATCAGAAAAATAAATACTATCAGCTTTCCAGATCACCTCATGCCTGATTTGACTCAAACGAAATAAATACATGATTTCATGAGGCTCGAAAAACATGTAGGGCATCACATGCCCATCAAGAGCCAGGTGTCCACCTTCTAAGGCTAAATGATCGCCTTCTGCTGCTTTTTTTATATATTCTATTGTTTGAGGATCTGTAAATTCCATTCCATCCTGAGCAGAACATAGGATAGTAATAGAAAAACACCCAACAAATACAAATAACCTCAAGTAATTAATGGCAATCATTCTCAATAGCTTAAAATAAATAAAGCCCATTCAAAACGAATTGAATGGGCTCATAACCTATATAAACATTAATAATTTGGATTCTGGACTAAATTCGGATTTCTCAAAATTTCTTCCTGAGGAATCGGTAAAAGTTCATTTTTACCTGCAACAAATCCTGGCATTTGAGTTGGTGAAGCGATATCAGGAGTATTCGCTCTGCGACCCCATCTTACAAGGTCGAAAAATCGTTGAAACTCAAAAGTTAATTCCAAACGTCTTTCAATTACGATTTGTTCAAAGAATTCTTCTTTCGATAGTCCTGCAGGAATATCAGATACTTGAGCCCTGGTTCTAACTTCATTGATTGCATCATATGCTTCAGCTGTCGGACCATTTACTTCATTTTCTGCTTCCGCGAAAAGTAACAATACTTCGGCATATCGCATTACTCTGAAATTCATTGGATCCTGAACAAAACCTACTCTTCCACCTGTATTATGCTTTCGACATCCTAAAAACACACCAGGTCTTTCTCCAGCCCGATCTCTCCATTGACCAGCTGCAACTGGATCAGCAGCAATCGGATCCCAATTACCCCAGGTATCTCCTGGTTTCGCAATTGTAAGAGGTCGTCTAACTGCTTCTTCTTCAGGAAACTGACTAAAAAAGTCATCTACCGCAACAGAAGGAACCGCATTGGCAAAACCTTGTCTTCCAGGGTTTACCGCTATAGACATCCAATTAGAAATTACACCACGAGGATCATCTTTATCAATAAACCCAGCACCGGAGCCTTGCTCAAACTGAACTTCAAAAATAGATTCTGCATTGTTTTCATTATCGACAAGAAAGTTCTGTTCAAAATCTGGTATCAGAGAATAAGTACCAAACTCGCCATTAATAACTCTTGCCAGAACATCTTTAGCTTCACTATATTCATTTTGATACAAATGTACTTTACCTAAAAATGCCTGAGCAGCACCTGCAGTAGCTTTCCCAGTATTATCACCATCCCAGGAATTAGGCAACATAGTTGTAGCCATTTCGAAATCACTCTCTATCAGGTCATAAACTTCTTCGACAGTGTTCCTTGCAGGCTGAAATTGATCACCATTTAAATCACCGTCAAACGGCTCAGTATAAATTGGCACTCCGCCGTATAATCTTACCAGGTTAAAGTAATACAACCCTCTTAAAAAATAAGCTTGGCCTAGTATATAATTCTTTTGTTCTTCAGAATCAAATAATCCCACTTCGATATCCGGAACACGCTGTAAAACGGTATTTGTACGGCCAATTCCAATATAACAAGCTTCCCATGCCTTCGGAATTAATTCAGAAGTGGTTGAGTTAAATTGAAAACCCGGATAGGCTGTTAATTGTCTTCCACCACTTGTGATATCAAAATCACCGCTCATATAATCAAGGAGATAACGTAGCCTTCTATAAAGCCCCTGGTATTGTAAAGGAGTGTAGGCAGCAATTACTGCAGCCTCAGCATGTTCGGCTGTTTGATAGTAGGTATCTGCATTCAGATCAGAGTAGACTTCAACATCTTCCAGAAAATCAGCACCGCAGGAAGACAAAGTCAATACCCCGAACATGATTATTGCAAACCAGCTGAAGTTTATATTTTTTATATTTTTCATGACTTATCTGTATTTTTTTAATTAAAATCCTAATTGAACACCTAATGTGTACCTTCTTGAAGGAGGATATCCAACACGATCTATTCCATTTAATCCAATTTCCGGATCATACCCAGAGTAATTGGTAAACGTCAATAAATTTTGACCAGCAAAATAAATTCTGGCAGACTTGAATACATTAAAATTATCCATAGATGAAACAGGAATTGAATAACCAACCTGCAAATTCTTTAATCTTAAATAAGAACCATCTTCGATGTAATAAGATGATACCAGATCATTATTACTAATGTCTGCAGGTATTGCTCTAGGATGAGTATTTGAGTTGTTTTCAGGTGTCCAGGCATTTAATACGTCTGTTGTCATATTATTGGTCAGGAAATATCCCTGAGTGAAAAATTTAGTTTCACTAAAAATATCTACACCATAAACACCTTGAAACTGTGCACTAAAATCAAAGTTCCGATAACCAAGGTTAAAAGAAAAACCTAATGTAATATCCTGGTTTGCATCACCGATGAAGGTTCGATCATTTTCATCAATTATCCCATCCGGAACGCCATCAGGACCACTTATGTCTTTATATCGGATATCTCCAGGCGCTGTATTTCCCGGAAAAGGTGTAGGACCATTATCAATTTCCTCCTGACTTTGGTAAATGCCATCTGCTACAAATCCATAAAAGGCAAATAGAGAATGACCAGGTTGAATTCGGTTTTTAGTTTGATTAGAAAGTTCATTGCTGGCAAAGCGTTCGATCGCTTCCAAACCATCAGCTAGTTTCGTAACCTCATTATCGTTAAACGCTATATTAAATGAAGCAAAGAAATCAAGTTCTCCAAATTGATTATTATAAGAGGTAGTGATTTCTATCCCCCTGTTTTCTACCTCACCAGCATTTATAAATATTGTAGACACACCCGTGGTCTGTGGAAGAGGGAAATTTAGTAATAGATCCTGCGAAGTTTTCACATAATAATCAATACTTGTATTCCACTTTCCTTCAAATAGTCCGAAATCTAAACCTAAATTAAGTTGTTCTTGCTTTTCCCAAACAAGATTTGGATTAGCGACCTGGCTACCCGGACCTACGCCAACCACAACAGTCTGAGGATTAGCTCCACCTAATACATACCTTGGGTTTATATCAAGAGTTGACACGGTTGCATTATTATCAATCTGGTCGTTACCTAAAAATCCGTAACTACCTCTTAACTTTAGATTACTAATCAAGGTAGCATCTTCCATAAATGATTCATTACTGATAACCCAGCCCAATGAACCTGAAAGGAAATCATCATAAAAGTTATCACGAGTAAATACAGAAGAACCATCACGTCTGTAATTAAATGTTGCCAGGTACTTAGCATCATAATCATAAATAATTCTTCCAAGATAGGATTCAGTTCTTTTTTCTACATAAGAACTTCCTAAACTTACTACATTATTTGAACCACCTGTAATTGGGAAATTTGGAGAAACATTTTGTCCTGATGTCACTAAACTTAATCTCGAATTTTCAACATGTTGTACAGTATAACCAGCTAATAAATCAAGGTTATGCTTACCGAATGTTCTTCTATAATTAAGTGTATTTTCTAATAGGCCGGATAAGCTTTCTCCTCTGGTTTCTGTTGCCTGAGGCTCGCCACTGGATCCTACAGGAAGTTCGCCATTACCTAAATCATATAATGGTTCGAAGATATAATTATCATAATTAGTCACATCAAAACCAGCATTTACCCGAAATGAAAACCCATCGAAAAACTCATATTCTGCATAGAGATTTCCAAAAACCCGATCAACGGTACTTTCATTATCGATTAATGTTTGTGAGGCAACTGGATTAAGTACTCTGTTATTCCCGTCTGCATCAGTTGGACCATTAAATCCACCAAGATTATTTGGATCTCTAACCTCAACAAGCGGTGAATTGGACAGAGCCCAGGCTACAGGACCTCTACCATTAGCGTTATATTCTTTATCATAATTAGCTCTGGAAACATTCAAAGTATTGCCAAAAGAAAATCTCTTCAAGTTAGTCTCAGTATTAACTCTGATTGACGTTCGATCAAATCCAGTTCCTAATACAGTTCCTTCCTCAGAATATCTGTTTACAGAAGCATAGTATGTTGTATTTTGGCCTCCACCTCTGACACTCAGGTCATAATTTTGAATAAGCCCATTCTGAAATATCTCATCTTGCCAATCTGTCGCAGTAGGTAGAGTTTCACTAGTATCTAAGTTTGAATATCTGGGTCTGCCGGCATTATCCTGGACTGTGTTATATACTGATTGGTATTGCGCACCATTTAACATATCCAGTTTTTTAGTCACCTCCTGAAATCCGACAAATGTATTAAAGTTGATTTGTGGCGCTCCACTTTTACCTTTTTTGGTAGTAATGATTATAACTCCGTTTGCACCACGAGCACCATATAATGCTGCTGCAGATGCATCTTTTAACACAGAAATTGATTCTATATCAGAGGCATTTATTGTTGCAAATGGATCACCTGCTCCACCAACACCAGTCTGAATGATATTACCATCAATTACATAAAGAGGTGAACTACCTCCAGTAATACTTCCTGTACCTCTGATTCTAACAGTAGTATTTCCACCTGGAGCACCAGAAGAATTTGTAATATTTAATCCGGCGACCTGACCTTGTAGTGCAGATTGGAAGTCTGCAACTGGACGGCCCGCTAAAGCTTCCTGATCGATACTCGTAATTGCGCCGGAGACATTACTTTTTGTTTGTGTTCCGTATCCAACAACGACTACTTCGTCTAATAAGCTAATATCGGTTACTAAAGAAATCTCAAGATAAGATTGGTTTTCAATTACTACTTCCTGTTTAGTAAATCCGATTACTGAAAAAACTAGGGTTTCTCCTTTGTCTACTTCAATTGAAAAAGTACCGTTGTATTCGGTTACACCCCCCCTGGTTGTTCCCTTTACAGATACCGTAGCTCCGGGTAGTGTTTGACCTTCTTCATCTTTAACAACTCCTGTTATTGTTTGTTGTGCCAAAGTTGTAAGATTAAAAAAGAGTCCAAATACTATGAGTTTGATAGTAAGTGTAAAACTTTTTTTCATGTTTTTAGGTTTTATTTGGATTTAAATTTTGATGGCATTTTAAAATCATATAGCCCATTACAGATTATAAAAATTTATAATGCGTTTCTTTTAAGTGAGTAATCCTGTCATTAATTAAATTTTTGACAAAAAACTCTTCACCAATATTTAATAATTCTTCACCGGAAGACTTTGAATTTGAAAATCTGAAATAAAAAAAGATTAAAACCTGCGTTTAAACGCTTCTATAGAGGTTTAAATAAATTCCGATTTAATTTTTAATTCCTTATAAAAAATCTTTGGAATCTTGATTTCAAAGCTTCGATATCTTCAAAATTGTAATTTCATAGAACTTTATTTGTCGGATTACACACCTTGGATAGTTCTTCACATAACTAAAAGTTCGAAAGATAAATAATTAATAATTACGGGCAATTGATAAAGGCTCAAATAATCCAGATTTAAACAAAACTTTTTAATTGATGAAAACCTTATCAAAAGAGTTGTACTATGATAAAATATTAGGGGGTTGGGTTGGAAAAAGTGCAGGAGGTATTTTAGGTGCTCCAATTGAAGGATATAAACGATTTAATCAAATCAATATATCAAACGATCTCTTTAAAAATAATTTCCCAAATGATGACCTTGATTTGCAAATACTGTGGTTGGATATGGCTGCCAGAAAAGGCCCCAATATAAGGGAAAATGATTTTAGTCAGCATTGGATTAACCATGTTCTGTTTCCCTGGAACGAGTACGGTATTGCAACAAGAAATTTAAAGGCTGGACTTAATATTCCTGAAAGCGGTAAACACAACAACTGGTATTGGAATCAAAGTATGGGATCACCAATCAGAAGTGAAATCTGGGGTATGTTGTGTCCGGGTAATCCGGAAATGGCATCCTTTTATGCAAAGATTGACAGTTGTCTTGATCACGAAGGGTTTTCGGTAGAAGCAGAGCAATTCCTGTCTGCATGCGCTGCAATTGCTTTTTTTGAGACTGACTTAAAAGCGATCTTTAATGAAGCAATTAAATATGTATCTCAGGATGGTTCTTTCATATCCTTGTTTAATAATATCTCTTTATGGTTTGAAACCCATGGTGAAGAAATAACCGCTGGTAAAATAAAAAGCATGTATGGTGATGCTGACTTTACCTCCGCACCAATGAACGTAGGATTTACTCTACTGGCATTGCTTAGTCAGGGAGATTCCTTCGATAATATTACCCGGTCTTTAAATTACGGTCATGATAGTGATTGTATTGTTGCTACTGCTGCTGCATTGATCGGAATTATTCATGGTTATTCAAACATCCCGCAAATCTGGAAAGACAGAGTGGGAAATGACCTTGTTGTGAGTCCTGAAATAAAGGGCATCACAATACCTGAAAACTTAACTGAACTAGCGCAACTTACGGCTGAAACCGGCGCGAAATTTTCATCTGTATTCGGAACTACCACTATTGAAAACATTGATAATTTTTCTGAAAATACGTTTGAGGAATCATCTTTTCATGTAAGTTATAATTACGATTCTTACGGGGATTTCTTAAAAGATGAACCAGTTAAAATATCTGGTAAAATAGAGATTTTTAATGAAACGCAAGTCAATACATTTCGGGTAGTATCAAATGTTTTTAATTGTGAAATAGAATTCAACAAATCTACTTTTGAATTTACCATTCTGTTGCAATGGAAAGATCATATAAAAGGTGATCTATTAAATGGTCAATACACTAAGCCAAATTTCCCGTTTACTTTAATTGTTGATGATAAACCTATAGATGGAGGTTTACCTTACTATGGAAAATGGAAATTAATAGGTCCTTTTGTTTCAGACAATCCTGAACTTGAACCGATGGATCCGACCTATCCTGATCATGGCTTATCGACTATGCCTGGTGTACAATATATGAATCACGATAAGGTCGATTATGAATTGATCCCCCAAATTTCATCAATTCCAGAAGTTGTAACTCGTCAGGATACTCCCTTTTGTATTCAAAATGTTTTTCCAGGAGAATTTGTTATGAACCTGAAGGAATACTTCTATGGACTTGGGGAAAAATCTCTTGTACTGTACTCCCAAATTAATTGTGACCGGGAAATGAAAAAGTGGTTATCAATTGGCTGTACGGCACAGATCAAATTGTGGGTTAACGAGAAAGAAGTTTATACCTCCGATTGGGTAAAAAGGTTATGGCCGATGAGTCACAATACAGAACTTTTTCTGGACAAAGGGACAAATCATATCGTAATACAGCTAGGTTTTAATACTGATGATTACCTTATTTCTATAGGATTAAAGGACCATAACGAAAAACATCCTCATCAAAGTCAATGGGATGCTGAAACAGTCTTTACAGTACCGGAATAGATCAATTACGATAATCTTTTAAATAAAAATGACTGATTAATTCTCTTTTGATTTAGAAAAAAGAAAGAATTCTAAAATTATCAAAAGCAATTTAACTCAGATACCAAATAATTCATGAATCTACATTATAATGAAAAACTTTTTAATACTCATACTTGTAGCGATTGCCGTATTGAGCTGTGATTCGGGTCAGAATGATCCACTCAAAGATCACCTGGAACTCAATTCACCAGATAATACGATTACGTTAAAAACATTCATAAATGAAAATGGAGAAATATTATATTCTCTAACACATAATACGGTAACAAAAGTCTCGGATTCGAGATTAGGCTTAATCACAACTACAGATTCGTTGACTAAAAACTGGAAACTGGTTGATAGTCGTATAAGCAGCCATAAAAGTCAATGGCATCCTGTTTTAGGCCGCCTCGATACTGTTAATTGCGAATATTCCGAATTAGCTTTAAAACTTCAAAAAGAAGATAATAATCAAAAACAAATAACTATACGTTACAGATTATTTAATGATGGTTTAGGATTCAGATACGAAATTGATTCATGGGACGCTCTTGACTCACTTTATATTACAGATGAGTTTACAGAATTTAATATTGCAGAAGATGTTGATGCGTTATGGGCACGTTCGCATTATAAGCAATACCAAAAACCGTATAACAAAACTAAGGTCTCTGGGATAGATTCAGCACACACACCTGTTACTTTTCAATTTACTGATCGTAGTCTGATGGCAATTCATCAGGCGTCACTCTGGGATTATGCTGATATGAAATTAAACCGTCTGAATAAAACCACCCTAAAGTCAAAACTTGTTCCATGGAGAAACGGAAATGCGGTAAATGCTAAACTTCCCTTAATCACTCCCTGGCGAACCATCCAGGTAGCTGATGACACACAGGAACTTCTTAGTTCATATCTCATTGAAAACCTCAATGAAAAATCGAAAATTGATAATACTAATTGGATAAAACCTTATAAATACATGGGTATTTGGTGGGAAATGCACATTGGCACCCACGAATGGAATTATGGAGAGAGACATGGTGCAACTACCGAAAGAACTAAAGAATTAATTGATTTTGCGTCAGAGAATAATATCGATGCAATTGTGGTTGAAGGATGGAATATAAAAAATTCTATTTTTGATGAGGATCCTGCAAACCCAACCTTCAGTTATCTTGAAGCAACCCCGGATTTTGACCTGGAAGAAGTAGTGAATTATTCAAAAAATAAAAATGTAGATTTTATAATTCATAATGAGACCATCGGAGCTATACCGACACTTGAAAAAGAAATCGATTCGGCCTTTGCCTATTATAACAAGTTAGGAATTACCGGAGTTAAAACGGGATATTCCGGTCGATTACCAAATGATGAATGGCGACATGGTCAATTCATGAATATCCATCATCAAAAGGTGATTGAAGCTGCCCGAAAGCATAAAATAATGTTAAATGTTCATGAGCCAATAATACCTACTGGCTGGGACAGAACCTACCCTTTTTATGTAACCAGTGAAGCAGTTAGAGGATCTGAAGTTGAGGCCTGGTCTGAAGGTAATCCGATAGGACACCCTGTACACCTGGCTTATACAAGATTACTTGCCGGGGCGATGGATTATACTCCGGGAATATTTGATATTCGTCTTCAAAGATTTGCTGATAATAAGAAGATCTGGCATCCGCGCGATGATGGCACTCCTAAACGAATTCATACTACGCTTGCTGCTCAATTGGCCTTATATGTTGTATTATACAGTCCATGGCAAATGGTCGCCGATTTACCACAAAATTATGAAGGAAACAAAGCTTTTAATTTCATAAAAGAGGTGCCAACGGTTTGGTCGGATATAAAGGTTTTATCTGATAATTTTGGTGAGCATATTGTTATCGCTAGAAAAAATAAAAAAAATTGGTATGTTGGTGGAGTAAATGGAGAAAATAAAACAACAGTATCATTAGACCTTTCCTTCCTGGATGACAATAAGGAGTATTTAATGACAATCTATTCTGATAGTGAAGAAACAAATTATGAAGATTCTCCTGAAAAATATTCCATTCAGGAAAGAACTGTTACAGCTAATGAAAACCTATCTATAACGATGGAAAAAGGGGGTGGATTTGCAATTTCGATTATTCTATCAAATAAACAGATAACAAGTATACAATAATGTTTCAATCGAAGATTTTATATTTTTTATTCTTACTGGTTATTTTAGTTTCGTGCAATACCAAAGATCAGGATAAGACTGAGAATATTGCGCCCAGTGTAGATAATCGACCGAACATACTATTTGTGTTGGCTGATGACTGGTCTTTTCCCCATGCAAGTGCTTATGGAGATAAAGTGATTAACACTCCGCACTTTGATAAAATAGCTCAGAACGGAATTTTATTTACAAATGCCTATACTCCCTCACCTTCGTGCACTCCCGCCAGAGCTGCAATTTTAACTGGCAGGTATCCACATGCACTTGAACAAGGCGGTAATTTATGGGGCACACTACCCAAGAAATATCCAAACTATGTTGACTTACTGGAAGAATCCGGATATGTAGTTGGTTTTCAGGATAAAGGATGGGCCCCCGGGAATTATGAAGATGGAGGATATACCCGAAACCCTGCAGGTAATGAGATTTCGAATTTCAATGACTTTTTCGAAAACCTGGATGAAAACAAACCGTTTTGCTTCTGGTATGGCACCAGAGATCCTCATAGACCCTACACTCAAGGTATCGGTCAGGCTTCGGGCTTAAATATTGATAACGTAGAAATGCCTGATTACTGGCCGGCAGATTCGGTTATTAATTCAGATATATTAGATTACTATTATGAAATCGAACGTATAGATTCTGACCTGGATAGATTAATGTTCAGATTGGAACGGACAGGATTACTCGAAAACACAATTATCATTGTAACCAGTGATAATGGAATGCCGTTTCCTAGAGCAAAAGCCAATTGTTATGATCTGGGAACTAAAGTGCCTTTAGCGATTACGTGGGCAAAAATGGCAAATAAATCAATCAAGCATGAGGGTTTTATTAATCTTATTGACCTTGCGCCGACTTTACTTGAAATAGCTGGTTTAGATGTTCCTGAAGAAATGCAGGGTAAAAGCTTTGCTAGCTTAATAATAGGCGAAGCCTCGGATTACAACCATCAAAAAGAGGTATTTATGGAACGGGAACGGCATGCTCATGCTCGATTTGAAAATTCGTCCTACCCTATTCGAGCGATCAGAGACAGCACCTTTCTTTTTATTCATAATCTAAAACCTGACAGATGGCCAGCTGGAAATCCACTGCCCAAGAGTAAAAAAAGCTTTATTGATATTGATGATGGCCCTTCAAAGTCACATATGATTAGCATGAGAGACAAATCAATAGAGTTTGCCAGGTATTTCGAACTTTCAACTGGTAAAAGACCTGAATTCGAATTATATAATATCCTTGATGACCCGGATCAAACGATAAATCTTGCGGGAATGACAGAATATAAAAATATAGTAAACGAGTATAAGAGTAAAATAAACAAGTGGCAGGAAGAAACCGGTGATCCAGCTATAAAAAATCTATCACCCTATCCATTTGATGAATATAAATATTACGGCAGATTATTGGATGAATTAACCATCGAATCCAGATAACTTTTCTTTAACCACTTATTAATTCCCTAATGAAAAACTCAATATTTTTTCTAGTTATACTAATCGTAATGTCAGCCTGTAATAGTCAAAAGGCCGAAACTGACAAGAAAACACAAAAAAAGCCAAACATAGTTTTAATTGTAGCTGATGACCTGGGGTACATGGATCTGGGTTCTTATGGAAATACATATTTTGAAAGCCCAAACTTAGATCGGCTTTCCGATAAAGGCATTCGCTTCACAAACACTTATTCAGCTTCTCATGTTTGTTCCCCTACCCGATCAAGCTTCTTAACCGGTCGCTATCCGGCAAGAACTGGTGTGACAAATTACATTTATGGTACTAAAACAGTAGAATCCTCACCAGTATTGCCTGCGAAATCAGCAGACAGACTTCCCCTGGAGGAAATTACTATAGCTGAAGAGCTAAAAAAGCAAAACTATGTAACTGGATTAATGGGGAAATGGCACTTAGGCGAAAATACATCTTTTGGCGAATCTGATCCTGAATTTCAGGGTTTTGATCATACCATAGGTTTTGATTTCGAATTGCTACCTGTTAATGGAGGATATGAGTGGTACAAAATCGGTGATACCTCTAAAATATATAAACTACCAGAAATCACTCAGAGTATTACTAAAAATTCTGTTGAGTTCATAGAACAGCATAAAGATACTTCGTTCTTTTTGATGGTTAGTCATTTTGCGGTACACCTCCCACTTCAAGGCGACTCCACTGAAATTGAATATTTTAAGAATAAAACAAACCCAAAGCCTGATGAATATAATCCGGTTTATGCTTCTATGATCAAACAGTTGGATACCTCTGTTGGTGATATTATGAAAAGTCTGAAAGCAAATAACCTTTTAGAAAACACAATTGTGATATTTATTTCTGATAACGGTGGTCTTGCTATGGGTGAGGCAGGTTCACAACCCACAACAAATGCCCCTTATAGATCTGGAAAAGGAACCATGTATGAAGGTGGCATCAAAATCCCTATGATCGCCTTCTGGAAAAATCATACTGAGACAGGGGTAATTAACAATTCAATAATTTCAACTGTTGACATTTTTCCTACATTGCTCTCATTTGCCAATGCTGAAGCCTCAAATGAGAAGGTAATTGATGGTGAAAACATGAAATATGCTTTTTTAAGTGATACGCTAATTAATAGAGATGATATATATTTTCACTATCCTCATTTTAGTAATCAGGGAGGAAGACCAGCCAGTGCTATTAGAAACTCCAGATATAAATTAATTGAGTTTCTTGAAGACGGGAAGTTAGAACTATACGACATTATTGAGGATCCATATGAGACTACTAATATTGCTTCAAATCAAAAAGAGATCACCACTGCATTGCATGAAAAACTGCTTGATTGGAGAGAAAACGTAAATGCAAATATGCCGATTAGAAAAGATGAAAAATAGTAAGCTACTACCTGGGATTTTCTTTTTATTGAGCCTTGTTTTTGGTTGTAATGAAAACAAAACGGAGGAACCTGATTTTTCACCTATTATTGATGAATACCTGGCTGACCCTTTTATAGTTAATGTCGATAGTGGATATTTTCTGTATGCCACTGGTCAGGCAAAAGATGAAAAGTTCATTCCCATTTACTTTTCCAGAGATTTAAATTCCTGGGAGTTTTTAAACGGAGCTGTTTCAAAAGGCGATACTTCAGATTGGAATTTCAAAAACTTTTGGGCACCGGAAGTTTTTGTTTATGATAACCAATTTTATCTGTATTATACTGCGTCGCCAAAATATTCACCCAAAAACAGCGGCAATCGGGTTGGTGTTGCGGTATCAAGTCATCCATCGGGTCCTTTTAAAGATTTAGGACCAGTAATAAGCGAACCTTCATTAGATGGCCATCCTTATAAACTTGAGGATGGAACATTATTAATGTATTATGTGGCAGAAAATGGTCATTCTCAATTTAAGCCGGGTATTATTTTAGTTGACACCCTAAAAACTCCTACAGAAACAAAAGATAATCCAAAAATAATAATGGACGAGCTAGGATGGCAGGAAGGACCTTTTATAACCCAATCAGATCAGGGGTATATTTTGACTTATAGTTCAGGCGGCTGGAAAAAACCAACTTACCATGTACGGCAGAGCTATTCTTCTTCTCCACTAGGTCCTTTTAAAGATCAAAATGACACGATCATTTCTCAAAATGATGAGATGTTTGGTCCGGGACATCATGCTTTCTTTAATGACAATGAGGATAACCTTATTATGGTCTTTCATGCCTGGGATACTGCAATGACTAAAAGGTATCCCCGAATGCTCCCTGTTAAAAAAGAGAGTAATAAAATCACACTAATCGATCGCTAATTCTCAAATCACTTATTACAGATTCAAATTAGTCATTCTTATTTCTATGGATTTAAAAATATGAACCTTTAAAGTCCAGATTTTTAATAATTTATGAATGATTACCTCTCCCAAATGAGGTGATAATTAGTAAACCCAAACATGAAATAATTATGAAAAATCTCAAAGCAATTGCGCTTCGGCAATTGGTATTTTACTGTGCCTTTATCTTAATATTTTACCAAATTCCGTTGACATCTTTCGGTCAAAGTAATTGGGAAAATTTAGCCCCCGGGGCGGGTGGTCAAGTACAGGATTTGTATTTTGACCCGCATGTAGAAAATCGTATCTGGTTGTCTAGCGATCAGGAAGGAAGTTATGTTTCAGATGACCTCGGACAAAGCTGGGATTTCATTGGCAGGGATTTCAGCCATGGAATGTCATTTATAATAAGGAAATCCAATAACCCTAATGGCCGAATATACCAGGGAGGCCTCTGGGGGGCGCATTATTCTGATAATGGCGGAACAAACTGGACTCGAATAGAAACCACCAAAGCTGATGCAATTGCAGCCATTGCAATTAGCCCTGACGATTCGACTGTTGTATTAGCTCCCAGCTGGCACACAAAAGATCCTCAGAAAATCCAGGCCAGTATATCTGATCCAATTCAGGAATTAACCGGTGAACGATATGTTTATATTTCTACAGACGGTGGAAATACCTTTACTAAAAGTGTATACGAACCTATTGATGGTTATGACCATGTTTATGAGGTATTTATTCATCCAACAACAGGAATTATATATTTGGGTGCTGCATCAGGTGTGTATTATTCAAATAACTCACAAGGAAGCTCCTGGACTCGGGTTGATAACCCTACAGACGCTTATTTAGGGGTTGATGGAGGAATAACAACCTTCACACTTTTTAAAAGTGATGGAATTACAATCGATCCGAATGGATATAAATTCAGTGGTGGATGTACCGGGATAGGGTTTTCTCCTTCCGGTGACAGAATCTATGCCGTATTTCAAACTGCGGAAAGAGAATGGGCCATTTACAGTACCCAGACAACTTCTTTAAGTTCCTCAAATCCAGGTTGGACTAAAATCAATAATAATTTACCGGTGGAACCTCAATGGCACATTCCGGTAATAGATCCTAGATCATCATCAACTGAGCACAAAATCTTACTGGGAACCACATTTCTTGGAAGCAACAATAGAGTGGGATTGTATGAAGGTACAATCACGCTGGATGGATCAAATAATATCACCAATAACAACTGGCAACAAATTATAAAAAAACCTGATGGAAATACTTTTACTTTCGAGGAAGGATGGGAAACAGCAAGTTTAATCTCCAGGGCATATAATTATACCCCAACAAGCTGGTCTAACCGATTGATTATCACTGCCGGAGGAAATAACTATTTTCTGAGTACAGATCCTGCCGCTCCCGGATGGCCAGGTAATCCAGATAGCTGGTTACCCATTTATACTAATGTTTCCAGTCAAAATTTTGGCCCTGAACATACATATTTCTCTACCGGATTTACCAACACGGTTTCTTATGATATAGATACATATGAAAATTATGCAGTCCAGGGTAATGCAGACCAGGGAACCCTGGAAAGTTGGGATTTTGGACTTAGCTGGACAAAAAACACAGTACCAAGGGGCATAACTAATAGTCAGTCGGTAGCTATTTCTAATACCAACCCTCCTTTAGTTTTAATTGATTCCAGACCAGGTTTTGGAATAGCCAGTAAAACAATTGGAAGGTTATATGCAAGAGAATTGACTAACCTAAACCTACAACCAGAAGCTGATGACTGGAAATTAATCGGAGGCGGATCAGATAAGTCCAATATAGTCAATGGACTACCAAATAGACAAATACAGGGAATAGCCCTCGATAACTTTCATCCCAGCAGGGTTTATGTTGGTTTGCGCACAGAATTTGGTGTTGGAGGAATCTATTCTACAGAAGAATTGGAAAGCATTTTTGATGGCGATGCCAATTGGGTGGAAATATCCACTGCTTCAATGTCAACTGAGCCACAGTTTAACGACATTCATATTGACCCAAATAACTCCAATGTAATTTGGGCCGCTGGCAATAACTTATACAAGGGTACCCGAACAGCACCATATACCTGGCAATGGGAGGAAATGAATTTAACTATCGACGATATGTATGTTTGGGATGATAATGGCAATACTCGGGTAGCAGTAGCCGGAACTGTCTCAGGAAATTATGAAGTGTACTTAATCGATAACCCTGATTCTACCGGATGGAATTCAACCGGAAGATTTATACCAACCGGACTAACAATAGAAGAAACCCTGAACCTGAGACCACAAGTTTGGGTAGAACCTGATGAGACTATTACTTTCGGGCTAATGGCCGGATATAGTAATCAAATATTTATCGGAACAGAAAATACCCAGCATAAAAAGGGGCTTGGTGTATTCAAAGGCACTATTGCTGCTAATGGAACTGTAACCTGGGAAGATTTTACAGGCGATGACCAAAATATGGATTTTATTTACTCCAGGGATAACTCGGCAGATTCTAAAATTATCCGGGAGTCTAATGGTGATATCAACTATTATATACCCACTTTCGGTACAGGTGTCTGGCGAAGAAACATCGATACGAACGCTCCTGATCAATCCTTTAAGGTGGAGACCAGTTCTTTGCGATTTGGCAAAGAGGCTAATGAAAGTAAAAACTTCGGAATTGCTTCCAATTCGGGATGGACAATTTCTAATATTCCTTCCTGGATCACTGCCTCGCAATCTTCAGGTACTGGCAATGACACAATAACATTAACAGTAAATTCACCCAATATTGATATTGCCAAAAGAACAGCTACAATTGAAATCACTTCTAATGGTCGATCTATTGAAGTATTAATTACGCAGGAAGGAACTCCCATTCCTATAGATTATTTGAACTCAGAAATTCTAATTGATGGTTTGCAGGATGATCATTGGGACTCTTTAGATTGGTACGATATCACTGAAAATGTATTTGGAACGACCACCGATTCGCAAGATCGGTTCAAAATAGCATACGACCGTCAGGGGTTATACATTTTAGTAAGAGTTCAGGATTCAACCCCGAACAATTATTTACAAGGAGACACACTTTACCTTGGTGATGACATTGTTGTGGGAATAGATATTGGTAATGATAAAAATAGCATTATCACATCGTCTGACTTTTTATTCAGAGTTAGAAATGATGGATTTGTAGAAGCGCTAGGTGAATCTGAAAGTTTAGGCGTAACTACATCAGTAAACAATATATCTGCCGGTTATGTGTATGAACTATTCATTGACTGGAATGATCTGGGCACTGTTCCAACGAATCAAGCTGAATTAGGATTTGAAATTTCAGTATCTGACAATCAAACAGGAACAAATGTTGATCAGGTAAATCAATGGTTTACCAGCATAAATATAAATACCAGTAACCCATTTCAATGGGGAAATACTGTTTTAACCGGACCCGACATCCCCTGGTTTGAAGAGTTTAGTTTACCGGTAAATACACTGGAAGATTCAGGGACGACAGCCTGGTCGATCGATTTAAGTCAAGCCTCGCTGGCTGATGCAAATGATTATTTTAAAGTAATCGAAGGAGGAGTTGTTGAAGCAAGAGATTTAGATGGAGAAGCTGTCCTCACCACTGAATTTATTGACATTTCACAGGCTACGGACCTCAAAGTATCCGTTCTGGCAAAAGAAAAAGGAGATAATTTCAGGGAAGAAAATTCAAACTACATCAAACTATTTGTTAAAATCGATGATGGTGAAGAAATTCTGGTTGATCAATTAGTAGGAGATGCTGAAGTCGATGATGAGTTCATTATATTGCAAAAAGATGGTTTATCAGGCGATTCACTCCAGGTTATTGTAAAAGTAGCCAATGATCGAGGTGGTACCTTCCATACAATCGACAACCTGCTAGTAGATTTCGGTTCACCAGAAGTATGTAGTGAACCCCAGGATCTTCAGATTACCAGTTTAACGAGTGAATCAGTCTTTCTCGAATGGACAGTACCTCAACAAGGACTCTCAACTTTTGAAGTTCAGATCAAGGAACAAAATGATTCAATCTGGACATCTGAAATCGTACAATATGAAACTGAAACCAACATCGTTGATCTAAATTCTGATCAGCAATATAACTGGAGAGTTCGACAAACATGTATTACATCAAATTCAGATTGGGTTGATGGAAACGATTTTAAAACACTTTTACCAGTTAATCTGGTTACAATTTATAGAGAAACATTCGATAAGGATAGTTGCTCCAGCTCATTTGATGATGTGGTTAATTATGAATGCTATGTTGATTCAATAGTGAATTATTCTGGCACAGCATTTATTGATGATAAATTTAATAATGGAACATATGAAAATGCATCAAATTTAAACCACGTATTTTTAGGTGATTCACTCCAGGATTTTTCCATATCAGGTTTAAATACCACAGGATATACCAATCTGATTCTTCAATTTGGAATTCAGAAAAATGGAAATAATCAAGATGGATCAGATTTAGGAGTTTTTATCTCTTCAATAGACACGGGATTCAATGCAATTCCAATAAGCCTACCGACAGGAGATAGTACTTCTTCTTTCTGGTATCAATTAACTTTAGATAGTCCCGACCTGATCGAAAATGACTCCTTAACAATTATATTTCAGGCATTGGGAGGTTCAAAATATAGAATTGATGACATCGAAATTCTGGGAGAATCAACCCAATCAGTTACTTGTGATAACCCACAGGAACTCATTTCATCCGGTATCGGATTTAATTCAGTCAATTTATCCTGGGCACAAATTTCTACTGCCACTCAAGGGTATGAAATTAGAGTGTTTGAATCAGGAAGCAGTCAGTATCTATTAGATACAATGCTTACTGAAGAGAATATATCGATTGATGGCCTGACACAAAATACAACCTATACCTGGGAAGTAAGATCTAATTGTAGTGCAAATACCCAATCATCATGGGTAAGTAGTAACTTTACTACCCTGGCAAATCAGGAACAGGATTTATTCAAAGAAACATTCGATCAGCAATCATGTAGTTCTTCATCTAGTGATGTCGCTAATTATACCTGTTATTCCGAATCAAATGCTACACATTCAGGTACGGCTGTTATCAATGATAATTTAAATAATGGCACTTATAGTGGAGCAACGAATGGCAATCATGTTTTCTTGAATTTTCAGGGAGCCACGTACCAAATCGAAGATATCGACCTTACTGGCAATACCAACCTTCAGTTAAACTTTGGTATCCGCAAAAATGGAAAGAATGAAGATGGATCTAACTTGTCATTAGAGATTACAAGCGACGGTACTAATTGGCAAACGTTAAGTGTTACCCTGCCTACAGGTGATGGCACCAACGACCAATGGTACTTAATCGAAGTCCCAATTTCATTGGCTGCATCATCTGATTTTGGAGTAAGATTTACCACATTGGGAAGTCCTAAATTCAGGCTAGACGATATATCATTCACTGGGACACTAAATCTATCAAGTCGATTGCTCAACACTGAAGACGATCTGGAGGAAGAATTATCTGTAGATATCGACCGACTTAAGGTTTATCCTAATGGGTTTAATGACCAATTAAATATTTTAATACCCAATGATATGAATGTTGATCAAATAGTAATTTATGATTTGACGGGTAGGATGTATTTTAAAAGTTCAGGAAATTCAACTGAAAAAATTCAGATAAATACATCAAACTGGAAAAATCAACTTTACTTGTTGCAGTTAACCGACCAAAAAGGTGAACTTTCACATATAAAACTGATTAAATCAAATTAAATAATTAATATCCGGGATAGTTTGATGACTATCCCGGAATTTTTTAACATAATAAATAATGATTAAGCTATTTTTAAAAAGTCCTTTCATCTTACTCTTTCTTTTGGTATGTCAATGTAATACAACCAGTGAGAATGATAATGCTGAGCATAAATCGGTTCAGAATAAAAATCCAAATATAATATTGATCCTTGCCGATGACCTGGGATATGGTGATATTGAAATTTATAATTCCAATTCTAAAATCCCCACACCCAATCTTAATAAACTGGCAGAATCCGGAATAAGGTTTACCGATGCCCATTCTTCCTCATCGGTTTGTACTCCGAGCAGGTACAGCATTTTAACCGGTGAATATGCATGGCGTAGCCCTCTTAAAAAAGGAGTAACCTGGGGATATTCTCCATCACTAATTGATACGACTCAGTCAACTATTGCCTCGTTACTTTCTGACTATGGATATAATACAGCAGCAATTGGAAAATGGCATCTCGGATTAAACTGGCCTGTGAAAGATGGTCATGATGCCCAGTGGGAAAATCCTGAAATTCACCCGGCAGCATACACAGGAGAATCAATTGATTTTAATTCACCGATAAAAGTAAGTCCTGTTGATCACGGGTTTGATTATTTCTTTGGTATACCTGCATCACTAGATATGAAACCCTATTGCTTCATTGAAAACAGAAGTGTGGTGGATTTACCGATGAAAATGATTGAAGAAAACAAGGAAGAAAATGGATTGATCAATTGGAGAAGTGGATTGGCTGCTTCAACATTTTCTCATCAGGATGTATTACCGACCCTTCAGCAAAAAACCCTTCAATATCTTAATAGCCAAAAAGATAGCACAAAACCATTTTTTTTATATTATGCCTTAACAGCCCCTCACCTGCCAATTCTCCCTGAACCTGAATATAAAGGTAGTACCCCGGTAGGTGATTACGGAGATTTTGTCTATAATATTGATCAACTTCTTGGGGAGATTATGAATACCCTGAAAGAAAATAATCAACTGGAAAATACCATCGTTATTTTCACTAGTGATAACGGTGCATATTTAAGGTATTTTGACCCAGAATCAATGCACCAACCCAATGCCTACTTGCGTGGTCAAAAAGCAGATATTCATGAAGGCGGACATCGGGTTCCATTGATTATTAGTTGGCCAGGTAAAATTGAATCAAATACAAGTTCCAATGCCCTTGTTGGTCTTACAGATTTCTACTCGACATTTGCTGACATAGTATCAGCGTCCAAGACTAGTAATGAGGCTACCGACAGTTATTCACTTTTGCCGGTTTTGTTGGGCAAGGCAGATAAGGTAACAGGAAGAGAATTTATGATCCATCATTCTTCTCGTGGCGTTTTTGCCTTGAGAAAAGACTCAATAAAACTTATCGAAGGCCTCGGTTCCGGAGGGTTTACCCTACCCCATACCATTGTAAATGAAAATAAATTTGAGAAATATCAGCAATATAACTTAGCTCAGGATTCAACAGAGCAACATAATATACATTTAAACACGAATTCAAACCAATTGATTAATGAACTGGAGGAATTTGTAGAGCAAGGAAGAGATTCGAATGAATAATGACATATTACCTGGTGAAAAGATAATCTGACAAAGATCGAATTAATTGTATAATTCTAAATACAGTATGATTTGCAGAAAAATATCGTGCCATGTACTATGAATACGGATTACAAATCCGATGATAACAGTCCGACATAGCAAATGTCGAACAGCGAATTTATTTAATAGAGAAGTCTTCAAAAATTTGAACATCCTCCTGGCTCAAGCGTCGCGCTTGGGCCATATAGTCCATTGTAAGCAGGATTACCTGACGGCGATCCTGCTCTGGGATCGATGCTAATGAAAACCCATCCTGCTATCGCAGGAATTGTTTTATTGCTTATAGCTTCCTGGCTCAAGCAAGCTTGGTATCATATAAAATTGTTCCATCAGTAATCTATTGTCCATGGTTCAAGCGTCTCGCGTGGGCCGTATACTCATTTGTAAGCAGGATTGCCTGACGACGATCCTGGTGTGGGGTTGGTGCTAATGAAAACCCGTTTATTTTCAATGTCTTACAAACTAATTATAATATTAACTCACCGAATTACTCAGTTATAATTTGATGTATTATGATAAGTACAAGCAAATTGATTTGAATCCAAACTCACAATTTAAATTTTAGCAATGACTATCACCTCAAAATAATAAAATAGCTATTCTACTTATTGCTAAATAATCTTGAGCAATAAAAACCATAAAAGATAATATACAAATAACAGATAAATGGTATTATAAACGATTGTTGCAGAGTATAGTAATCGGCGATAACCCCTTGAATTAAAGGTAAAACAGCTGCTCCTAAAATAGCCATTACTAATAATGATGAACCCTGACTGGTATATTTACCCAAGCCTCGTATCCCTAAAGTAAAAATATTAGACCACATAATCGAATTAAATAGTCCAGCTCCAATTAATGCCCACATGGCTACCTCACCACTGGATAGAATAGAGACTAATACCAATAAACAATTGACTATTCCAAACAACCATAATGTTCTGGAAGCCAAACTTTTGCCTAACAAAAAGAATAGATAATTTAAAACTAAAATTATCAAGAATGGTGTTATTGCAGTAAAGGGTAAATCGGATATAAAATAAATTACAACAAACGAAAGTATAGCAGAAATAACCATGTAGAAATTCTTTTTAAGCATGGGCAAATTACTCAAAGATAATGCTCCAAGAAAACGCCCGATCATTGCACCTCCCCAATAATAAGCTAAATAATTTTTGGCTAAAGACTCTTCTAATCCTGCGATATGATCTAATCCGGTAAAATTTATTAAAAAACTTCCTATAGAAACTTCTGCACCTACATAAACAAAAATTGCAAGAGTCCCATAGTTTAAATTTGGGAATTTAAGTGCACCAATACTATCAGATATTTCCTCATCATTTTTAAAATCTGGCAGCTTTAAAAACTTAAAAATTATCGCCATCAGGATAAATATCGATCCGAAAATCAAATAGGGAATTTTGGTGGAATTTGAATTATCTCCATCGTTGAAAAAGTATTCAAATATCAAAAAGCCTCCAACGATTGGAGAAATAGTTGTACCCAAAGAATTAAATGCCTGAGACATATTTAATCTAGCTGAAGCAGATTCCGGACTTCCTAAAATTGATACATAGGGGTTTGCAACGATTTGCAAAAGTGTAAAACCTAGACCCAATATAAATAATGCTGATAAAAAAAGGACATATAATTCAAGGTTAGCCGCAGGGTAAAACAACAAACATCCCGTACCGGAAATGATTAATCCTAAAATAATTCCATTTTTATAACCAATTCGATTTATTGGATCACCCTTTTTTAATGAAAGTATAAAATATCCAAGAGATCCTAAAAAATAGGCCATAAAAAAACAAAACTGAACCAACATTGCTTGCCAATATTTTAGTGTAAATATCTCTTTAAGATGAGGAATTAAAATATCATTCATACAAGTCATAAAACCCCATAAAAAAAATAAGACTGTAACTGCCACCAGACTTCCAGAGAAATTTTGCTTTGCCATTGATTTTTTCTTCATTAAAAAATTTAATAATCCTTTAAAGTAGAGGAAAGCTATGTTATTGATATCTTGATTTAAGAATCAAAAGTTTAATCTGTCTTTCAATTATATTCTTACATAGAAAATTATACTTTTTTATGACATACAAATCAGACAAAGCTTGTCATTATATTGGTATTGATCTTGGAGGAACGAAGATCGAGGGAATCTTAATAACCAAAAATGAATCAATCTATGAGGTAAAACGAAGAATTCGAGTACCTACAGAACGTGAAAAGGGATATGACCATATACTTAACCAAATAAGCTACCTGGTTAATAAACTTCGGAAAGAGAGTCCGGAAGCCATAAATAAAATTGGGATTTGTACTCCGGGCACATTTGATCCTGATACAGGAAGTTTAAACAATAGTAATACAACCTGCCTGAACGGGAAAAATATCAAACATGACTTAAGTACCTCTTTAGACATTGAAGTCCTTATCGAAAATGATGCGAATTGTTTTACGCTCGCTGAAGCAACTATGGGTGCTTTATCAAAATTAGAAAAAAAACCCAACGTGGTATTTGGTGTCATATTAGGCACAGGAGTTGGTGGAGGAATTTTTATTAATGAAAAATCATTGAGTGGCAAAAATGGAATTGCAGGAGAATGGGGTCATAATTTTTTAGATAATTCCGGAGGAAGTTGCTATTGTGGGAAGGTTGGTTGCGTTGAAACAGTAATTTCTGGAGTAGCTCTGGAGTCCTATTACCATTCAATTAGTGGAAAAATAAAATCGCTTGCTGAAATTGTTCAGTTGCATGATAATGAAACCGATCAACAAGCAAAACAAACAATAAAACGATTGACTACCTATTTTGGCAAAGCTCTTGCTCAGGTTATAAATATTTTAGATCCTGATGCGATTGTTCTTGGCGGAGGCGTTAGCAATATTCCTTATTTATATACTGATGGTGTAAATGAAATCAAAAAGCATTTGTTTAATGATGATTTAAAAACACCAATTCTAAAACCGGAATTAGGAGATAGTGCTGGCGTTTTTGGTGCTGCAGCCTTGACAATGATGTAATTACCTTTTCCTCTAAATAGAGTTGATTTACCATATTAACAAATAGATTAATTTAAATATGAAAATCCTGATTTCACTTTTTTATTTAATAATTCCGTTTATTGTTTTTTCTCAGACAACTACTAAAAAGCCAAATGTAATTTTCATCATTACTGATGATCAGCAAAAGGGTTTATTAGGAATTGAAGGTAATGAATATTCTAAAACCCCGAATATTGATCGTATAGGTGAGGAAGGAGCTATTTTCAATAATGCATTTGTAGTGACACCACTTTGTTCCCCAAGCAGAGCTAGTTTTTTGACCGGGAATTATGCGCACAATCATAATGTAATCAACAATGACAAGTTAGGCAATGATGTTGTAAGTCATACTTTATTGACCTGGCCCAGACAACTTCGAGAATCTGGTTATCATACAGCATTTATCGGTAAGTGGCATATGGGACTTGATGATTCCAGACTGCCAGGATTTGACAGATGGTTCAGCTTTAAAGGACAAGGTGATTATATCGATGGAGTAGTTATTGATGAAGATTCACGAATTCAAACTACCGGATACATGACAGATATAATCAATGAAAAAGCAATACAATATTTGAATAATCACAATGAGGAAACTCCATTCGCTTTGATTGTTGCCCACAAGGCTGTTCATTGGCCATTACTTCCAGCAAAACATCATGAATCTGAATTTGAAAAATATAGTTATGATTCCTCCTTATATTCATTTAATGACACCGTAAATAAACCGCATTTAAACAGAAAATTTACTAGAAAGAAATTCTATGAATATCAGAATGTGCTACCCGAACCTCCTGAGTCAAGAAGATGCAGAGGAAGAAACCCTACTGCTGTAATAGGTGATCAATTGCGATGCCTGATTAGTGTCGATGAAGGGGTCGGTAAAATTTTTGACATACTTGAGCAAAAAAACATGCTCCGGAATACCATAATCATTTATGTGAGTGATAACGGTATGCTAATGGGAGAACATGGTGAATTTAATATGAAAAGATGGCCTTATGACCCTGTTTTAAAAATCCCAATGCTTATTCGATACCCTGATTTAATAAAACCAGGAAGTGTAAATAATCAATTAGTATTAAATATTGATATTGCTCCTACTATATTAGAACTGGTAGGTGTAAAGTCCTTGGAAAAAATGGATGGTATTAGTTTAATCCCAGTACTAAAACAAGAAAAAACCGAATTAAGAAAGGCATTTTTAGCGGAATATTACCATGAAAAAGTAGCGGCAAGAGTACCAGGATGGAAGGCGGTTAGAACACATAAATGGAAATACATCAAATATGATGATCCGGAAATACAATCAGAGCTCTATGACTTAGAAAATGATCCGGAAGAAAAGAATAATTTAATTGACAAAAATTTCTCTGCTCAAATATCCAAATTAGAAGTGACTTTAAATGAATTACTCAATAATCAGGATTAAAACATAAGATGTTTTGTTGGTTTATATAATGAAGATAGAATAATTGCAATTAAATGTCCCTGGCTCGAGCAAGCCTCGAAATATCAATTCACTAAAATCAATATCCACTGGCTCAAGCGTCTCGCGTGGGCCGTATACTCATTTGTAAGCAGGATTGCCTGACGGCGATCGTGGTCTGGAGTCGGTGCTAATGAAAACCATTTCGCTATAGCGAAATTAATTTAAACTATAAATGAATAATATAGCAGGATTACCTAACGGCGATCCTGGACAGGGATGGGGCGCAAATGAAAACCATTTCGCTATCGCGCAATAATTTTTTGTTAGCACTGTCCAAATTCAAGCGAGCTTGACTTGTCCAGTGCAAACAAAAAAACCTTGCATGGAAATGCAAGGTTTTCATTGTCGGGGTGGCAGGATTCGAACCTGCGACCTCCTGCTCCCAAAGCAGGCGCGATGACCGGGCTACGCTACACCCCGATAAATTTCTTTGATACTTCTAATTGTATCTGCAAGCTATTTTTGCCTCTGCGATCTTCCCGACACTCAAGTCGGGACGCTTTGACCGGGCTACGCTACACCCCGATAAATTTCTTTGATACTTCTAATTGTATCTTCAAGCTATTTTTGCCTCTGCGATCTTCCCGACACTCAAGTCGGGACGCTTTGACCGGGCTACGCTACACCCCGTGGCGGAGAGAGGGGGATTCGAACCCCCGGTACGGTTTCCCGTACGCATGTTTAGCAAACATGTGGTTTCAGCCACTCACCCACCTCTCCGGGTTTTATTCTGAATTAATCCTTTCAAAGTAACTGCCTCGTTCGGCTTTTTCCCTCAAAAGTGATGCAAATATAAACGATTGTTTTTTACTTCTTCAACCCCAAACCAAAAAAAAATTTAAAAAAGTTTTTAACACCATTTAACCCCTTACAGGTTTCCCTCTTTGACTCACTTAGTTATATTTGTTTTCTAAATTATTTTTATAATATGAATTGGTACGTCGAACCTGATAATACGGTTTACATTTTTATCGGACTCTTTATCCTGATCTATCTGCTATATATTGTCCGTGTATCTGTCATATCCCGAAAAATGGGTGTCCCCTACTATGGTATCGCTTTTAAGGTGATTCTCAGAACTGTCTACTTCTCTCTGTTTATTATAGCCCTGTTAGGTCCTTCCTTTGGACAGGCAAAAGATGAGATTCAGGCGGTTGGTAAAGACATCTACTTTTGTGTCGATTTATCTGAGTCAATGAATGCCAATGATATCGAGCCTACCCGTCTTTCCAACCTAAAACATGAACTGGTGGAAATTGTAAATGCATTTAGTGGAGACAGAATGAGTCTGATAATCTTTTCTGGTGAGGCATTTATTCAATGTCCTTTAACTTATGACCAATCAGCACTCAGTCTATATATTGAAACACTTTCTACAAGCCTGGTGCCGGAAACAGGAACTAATTTTGGACCACCTCTTGAAATGGCCATCTCCAAAATGAATGAAAATGAGGATGTTGCCGGGAAGGAAACAAACAAAGTGATTGTATTGATGTCTGATGGAGAAGATTTTGGTGAAAAAACTAATGAAGCGGTTAAGAAGATCAAAGACGAAGATATTTCGTTATATACTTTAGGTATTGGAACAAGACAAGGCAGCAGAATTCCTCAAGGAAGCTCTTACAAAGCTGATAAACAAGGACAACCTGTAATCACCAAATTAAACCCTGAAGACCTAATCAGTCTTGCAGATGAAACAGGCGGAAAATATTACGAAATATCTGACCAAAAGAATGAAACTGACCAGCTTATTCGTGATATACGAGAAGTTGAAGGACAAATTCAAGCTACGAGGGTTATTGATGTTAATCAAAACAAATACTGGATATTCCTGGCAATAGCAATGGGTCTATTTATTCTTGATATGTTAGTTCCGGTTAAAACATTACAATTGAAATGAGATACTTATTACTATTTATATTTTCAGGTTTATTCATCGCTCAGTTATCAGCAAATGATATAGCGGAGATCAATAAATTAAAGAAAGAAGCAACCGAAGCTTTTAATAATGAAAATTATGAGGTGGCTATTGAAAAATTCATCCTTTTAAAAGATTCATTTAATGTAAAAGAGGAAACGCTCCTTTTAAACCTGGCTCACTCCTACTGGAATTCTGGAGACACAACCCAAGCTCAAAGCAGCTATTCCAACCTTCTGGATGCTAAAGATAAAGAGATCCGTTCAATAGCTTATCAGCAAACCGGCAGCATAGCATTTCATAAAAAGAACTATGACTCCGCAATTGCCATGTATAAACAATCCCTCCTGGCTAATCCATATAATGAACAAGCTCGGTATGATTTTGAGTTGGCAATGAAGAAAAAGAAAGAGGAAGAAGAAAAGAAAAAGCAGGAACAACAAAAAGATCAGCAAAAGAACAAGGACGAGCAGAACAAAGACGAAAAGAACGAGGATCAAAAAAATAAAGATCAGAAAAACGATCAAAATAAAAATAAGAGCGGGGAAGAAAAAGAAGATAAGTCTAAGCAAGAAGAGCAAGAAAAAGCTGACGAAGAAAAAGCCGACCAGAAAAAGAAACAGGAAAATGACGGAAAGGCTGAAAAAGACAAAGAGGATAAAGAACAAAACGACGAAACTGATAAAGAGAAGCAAGAAAAAATGAAAAAGCTTCGTGAAAAACTTCAGGAGATGAATATGTCTGAAGAAAAAGCCCAAATGATTCTCGAAGCACTTCAAAACAACGAAGTTCAATATCTGAAACAGATGCAGCGTAAGTCAACAAAACAAAAAGACAGTGATAAACCAGACTGGTAAAAAAGAAGCCACCATTAGAGTGGCTTTTTTTATAATAGTCGACCCTAACATTTGTTCGCTGTAACGTGATTTTAATTTCTTATTTAATTAAGTTGCAAGTGAATAAACAATCATTAATCTAAAGAGAGATTTGTCTCTTTTAAACATTAATAAATTCATGAAAGAAGTATATATCGTATCGGCTGTCAGAACCCCAATTGGCAGTTTCAATGGAACTTTAGCAAATATCCCTGCTACAAAACTAGGTACTATTGCAATAAAAGGCGCACTTGAAAAAGCTGGTGTTTCTGCAGAACATGTACAGGAAGTTTATATGGGTAATGTGGTTTCAGCCGGTTTAGGTCAGGCTCCTGCTCGTCAGGCTGCACTTGGCGCAGGAATCGGAACCAATGTTCCATGTACGACTGTAAATAAAGTTTGTAGTAGCGGATTAAAATCTGTTATGCTGGCTGCTCAAAGTATCATGCTTGGCCATAATGACGTTGTGGTTGCCGGTGGTATGGAGAACATGTCTTCTATTCCTTACTACCTGCCAAAAGCTCGCTGGGGCATGAAGTATGGTCATAGCCAGGTTATCGATGGTCTTATGCACGATGGTCTTTGGGAAGCATATAACGGATTCCCAATGGGTAACTGCGCAGATAATACTGCTAAAGAAATGGCTATAACTCGTGAGCAGCAGGATGAATATGCTATAAGAAGTTACAAACTATCAGCAGAAAGCACTGAAAAAGGTTACTTCAAAGAAGAAATCGTTCCTGTAGAAATCCCTCAGCGTAAAGGTGATCCAATACTTATGACTGAAGATGAGGAATATAAAAACGTTAACTTTGATAAGATTCCTTCATTAAATCCTGTATTTAGCAAAGACGGAACAGTAACTGCTGCTAATGCAAGTACAATTAATGACGGTGCATCTGCGCTTGTAGTTATGAGCAAGGAAAAAGCTGAAGAGCTTGGTGTTAAGCCAATAGCTAAGATTTTAGCCTTCGCCGATGCAGCACAAGATCCAATATGGTTCACAACTGCTCCTTCGTTAGCTATTCCAAAAGCGCTTGAAAGAGCAGGCCTTTCAATCGGTGAAGTTGACTATTTTGAAATAAATGAAGCTTTCTCTGCTGTAGCATTAGCAAACAACCAAAAACTAGGTCTTGACACTGATAAAGTAAACGTATTTGGTGGTGCTGTTGCATTAGGTCACCCACTTGGAGCTTCTGGAGCTAGAATCCTGACTACTCTAACTTCAGTATTGAAGCAAAAAGATGCAAAAATAGGAACTGTGGGTATTTGTAATGGTGGTGGCGGTGCCAGTGCCATGGTTATCGAAAAACTATAATTCTAACCATACTAAAAAACTGAGCCTTACGTTATACGTAGGGCTTTTTTTTTATGTTTAATACAAACAAAGCCCTTAATTTATCAACTCGATCCATCTATGCTCTTTAGCATATTTTGGGTTTAATAATGTATATTTACCCTATGCTCAAACAATTATTATTAGTCACAACGCTACTATTCTTTAACTTCCTGATAACGGCTCAGGATTCTTATGGTAAAAAAGTCATTACACGGTATAGTAATGGAGATGTCAAAGAGGAATATTATGTAATGGGAAAAGACCAGAACATGATGAATGGCCCTTACGTCACCTATTATGTCGGAGGACAAATAGCCGGAGAAGGCCAGTTTAAGGACGGTAAAAGAGAAGGTACATTCACTTCATACTATGAAGACGGTACCACAATGCGTGTGATCAATTATAAAGAAGGTGAAAGACATGGTTCTTTTAGCATTTATAACAAGGAAGGGATCAAAATTCAAGAGGGTGAGTATGTAATGGGTAATATCGTTGGAAAGGTATCTGTATACCTCGAAGAAGGAATATTAAAAAGCGAAACTCAATTTCAAAATGGAATGCCAGAAGGAAGTGTAAAGCAATACTATGAAAATGGTAATGTCAAACAAGACATTGTCTATAAAAATGGTAAGCAAAATGGTGTTTCAAAGCAGTTTTATAAAGATGGTCAACTTAAAACAGAGGCCAATTATGAAGATGGATACCTCACCGGGTTTTTTAAAACTTATTATCCAAATGGCAAATTAGAGACTGAAAGCTACCTGGTAGATGGAAACAGGCATGGTGAGTTCAAAACATATAATATGGAAGGTAATCTTATAATGAAGGGAGAATTCAAAGACGGATTACTTGATGGACCTAATCTAGCCTATTATAATTCAGGTAAAATAAAACATGAACTTGAATACAAGAAGGGCTCAAGACAGGGTACCGCTCATTATTACTTTGAAAATGGTGATACCGAACGTGAAGTAACCTATAAAAGTAATGAGGAATACCAGGACATTACCGAATACTATCCTAACGGGAAAGTAAAATATAAGCATTTCATTCGTGAGGGTCAGAAAAATGGACTGTGGAAGTATTTCTATGACAATGGGCAATTGCAAAAAGAAGTTCCTTATGATAAAGGCAGACCTCATGGCACTTTGAAAACTTATTATGAAAATGGTAATCAGGAAACTGAAGCAAATTATGCAACAGGGTTTCTGCACGGACAATATACTTCATGGTATCCTGATAATACAGTTAAAATAAAAGTAGGCTACCAGTTAGGGAAACGTAAAGGATCATATGTAGAGTATTACCAAAATGGCCAGATAAAGGCCAAAGGACAATATTATGATGATAAACAAGTGGGAGATTGGAAGTTTTATGATGAAGAAGGAAATCTACTTGCAGGAGAAAAAATCCTTGATTAACAATTTTTATTTATAAGGTATCCTTTGAAGCAATAAACACTTTCTTATTTTTGCATTCATGAATCAACAAGCACTAAAAGAAACCAATTTTAATTTCCCTGGTCAGGATAAATTTTATCGTGGGAAAGTAAGGGATGTTTATACATTTGGAGACAAACTAGTAATGGTAGCCTCCGACAGAATCTCAGCTTTCGACGTTGTGTTACCAAAACCAATACCATTTAAAGGACAGGTTTTAAATACTATCGCTGCAAAGTTTCTTGAAGCTACAAGTGATATTGTTCCTAACTGGGTGATTAATGTTCCAGACCCGAATGTTACCATCGGAAAAGCTTGTGATGCATATCCTGTTGAAATGGTTATCAGAGGTTACCTTGCTGGTCATGCCTGGAGAACTTACAAATCCGGAAAGAGAGAACTTTGTGGAGTCACTCTTCCAGAGGGCTTAAAAGAAAACGATAAACTCCCGGAACCAATCATAACACCTACTACTAAAGCACATGAAGGCCATGATGAGGATATAAGCAGAGAAGAAATTCTTGCTCAAGGCCTTGTTTCTGAAGATGAGTATCTTCAGTTAGAAGATTATACAAGAAAGTTATTTCAGCGTGGTACTGAGATGGCAAAAGAGCAAGGACTAATCCTTGTCGATACAAAATACGAATTTGGAAAATTCGAAGATAAAATATACCTTATAGACGAAATTCATACTCCTGATTCATCCAGATATTTTTATTCTGATGGATATGAAGAAAGACAAAATGCTGGTGAACCTCAAAAGCAATTGTCAAAGGAGTTTGTCAGACAATGGTTACTGGAAAATGATTTCGCAGGGAAAGATGGACAGACAGTTCCGGAAATGACTCCTGAAAAAATAAATGAGATTAGTGACCGGTATATTGAATTATATGAAAAAGTTACTGGATTACCATTTGAAAAAGCAGATAATGATAATATGGTAGCCAGAATTGAAGAAAATATTAAAAACGCATTGTCCCTATGAAATACGAATTAGAAGAACAAGATAAATATACAGTAATAACAATCAAGCAAGAAAAGGTTGATTCATCTATCGCCCCTGATGTAAAATCAAAATTGGTTAAAATGCATGCTGAGGGTGTAGGAAATCTTGTGCTTAATTTAAATGATGTGAAGTATATGGATTCATCAGGATTAAGTGCTCTTTTAGTTGGTAACA
Organism: Marinigracilibium pacificum; assembly: GCF_012926615.1. Taxonomy (GTDB): domain Bacteria; phylum Bacteroidota; class Bacteroidia; order Cytophagales; family Cyclobacteriaceae; genus Mangrovivirga; species Mangrovivirga pacifica. The sequence goes on from NZ_JABBNU010000004.1 coordinate 342,605, forward strand.
GATTGTTTACTGAAGATGGTGGAGATTTTATTTTATGTAATATCTCTGATCATGTTATGAAACTTATAAACATTTCTCAGTTAGATAAGGTTTTGACTATAGTTCAGAATATCGAAGAGGCTGTAGACCTTGTTTATATGAATGAACTGGAGCGGGAATTCAAAAATGAAAACCCTGAAGAATAGACAGTTAGAATTGTAAGTATTTATTTTTTAAACTTTATTGGTTTGGCTTTTTATATAACAATTTTAGGCTCAAATGCCTCTACTCCGGCTTATGGCAGGAATCAGACGTCGCAGTATATTAAGCTGCATGGTCATAATTTTTTGATGGATTGTGGTGAGGGCACCCAGTTGTTACTTAAAAAGAACAGACTAAAGCTTCAGCGAATAAATAAAATTTTCATAAGTCATTTGCATGGTGATCACTACTTTGGTCTTATAGGCCTGGTTTCCACCATGCATTTGTTAGGAAGAAATTCACCTTTAGAGATTTATGGACCTAAAGGTCTTGGTGATATTCTTACAATCCAGTTTAAATATTCAGACACGAAACTAAGATACGATCTTAAATTTCATGAATTAACATACGGCGATAGCGGAATAATTTTTGAAGATAGCAAAATCCAGGTTGAGCATTTTCCGTTGAAGCACCGAATAGATTGTCATGGGTATATTTTTAGAGAAAAACCAAAGCCAATCAGAATAAACAGAGAAGCAATACCTGAAAATTTATCTGTTGATGAGGTTTCTACTTTGAGACAAGGCAAATCTGTTCTAAATGAAGATGGTAGCATCAAATATGATAAAAAGGACTTCACCTTACCTCCTAGAAAATCATTTAGTTATGCATTTGCATCAGATACAATTTATGATCCTGAAATAGTAAATTATATCAAAGATGTAGACGTGCTCTATCATGAATCTACGTTCTTGAAAGACGAGGAAGAAAGAGCTGCTCAGACATATCATTCAACGACAGTACAGGCAGCAGATATTGCAAAAAGAGCTAATGTGGGGAAATTATTATTAGGTCATTATTCTACCCGTTACCGAAACCTCGGACCTTTTGCTGATGAAGCTAAAGAAGTTTTCCCTAATGCTGAACTTTCTGTTGAAGGCAAAGTTTATGAACTAAAAGAATAACATAGTGGCAATAAGCGGTAGCAAGAAAAAAAGAAATCTATTCTTCATATTATCAGGCATCTTTCTGACAAACGCACTGTTAGCTGAAGTAATTGGTGTAAAGATCTTCAGCCTGGAAAAAACATTTGGTGCAGATCCTGTAAATCTTAAATTATTTACTGAGTCACTTATGAGCTTTAATCTTACAGCGGGTGTTATTTTATGGCCTGTTGTATTTATTACTACTGATGTGATAAATGAATACTTCGGCCGTGAAGGAGTAAAAAAAATAAGTATAGCAACCGTCGTTTTTATTTCATATATGTTTGTAATCATTTTTTTGATCACAAAACTATCTCCTGCTGACTTTTGGCTCGAAACAAATGGCAAAACACCCGATGGCAGGCCATTTGATGTAGACTACGCCTTCAATAAAATTTTCCTACAAAGCGGCGGAATAATAATTGCTTCTTTAGTTGCCTTCTTAATTGGTCAATTTTTGGATGTTACCGTTTTTCATTATTTAAGAAGATTTACCGGATCAGATAAAATATGGCTAAGGGCTACTGGCTCTACCCTGGTATCTCAATTAGTTGATAGTTTTGTGGTGCTGTATATTGCATTTGTATTATTTCAGTCACCTCAATATAAGTGGTCGATGGATCAATTATTAAATGTAGGTATGATGAATTACATTTATAAATTTATAATTGCCATTGTACTCACTCCATTGCTATATGTAGCACATTGGGTTATTGATAGATATCTTGGTAAAGAAGAAGCAGAGAAAATAATGGAAGAAGCGGCTGCAAGCAGCCGCTAAATTATTATCTGTTTGGATTTGAGATATTAGATTTCTTCTTTTCGTATAATTCAACGATTGTCTGTTGCCTTCTTATCTCAGCTTTTTTCAGGAATGATTTATTCAGATTTTCCTTGATTTCATGCTCAAGCTCCATTATCTCCTGCTCATATTCTACAATATCTGAATGTAGATCTTTGTTATCATCCTGCAATCTGTCTTTATCTCTTTCCAGCTTCTTTATTTCCTTTTTAATATTCTTTTCTAAATCATCATTATCAGCAACTTTCGCATCATATTGATCATTTTTTAACTTAGCTATTTTCTCACCATTTAATTCAATAGTACGCTTATTCGTTTCTATATCTTGTTTAGAATGTTCAATATCTACCTCATTTTTCTTAACATTCTTACGGAATTTTTCCAGATCCTTATTCAGATTATTTAATTCCTTTTCTTTATCCTTTAATATGTCCTTTTCTCTATCAATCTCGGTATCAACATAATCCTGATATGCCTCTTGAGCAAAAGATCCAACATATGCTTTTAATCTGTCAAAAGCCCTGGCGTCAGCATCTGAATTTAAAACCTTTAGAGAATCAGCTACATAAGTTTCAATTTTTACTCCACTATCCACCTGATCAATTTTCGCATATAGACTTAATTCATTATCTCCAAAACCATCGATTTTTTCATTCTCGATATAATATAGATTACCTTCATTGATAACCTTGCTCTTAAAGATTGAAAAGATATTTTCGAGCTCCTTTTCCCATAATTTTGAAACTCTTTCAAGTTCAGCCTCAGGAATAATTACCATAATCCCCTGATCCTTCCCCCTATTCAAATCAACTTTTTTAACTTCAAATTCAAATTTCTCAGGTTCGTCTATCCCTTTTAGTTCAGAATAGTCATTTATATCTTCCAGTAACATTTTATAGTTTTCAGGAAGTTCTCTTTCAACTTCTACATAAACAGTATCAGTAATTGTTCTGATAGTTGAAGGGTCTTGATCTTTTGCTTGTTGTCCCGAAATCAATACAGGTGAAAAAATCAGGACGAATGCTAAAAATAATTTCGTTTTCATAATATATCTAGTCCTATCCAAATTCATAAATATTAAAAAATAACTACAAAGTTAATTAAAATGAGCAAAAAGAAACTGTCATTACTAAATTTGAGTACAACATAACCTCCTTACCATGGAAAGTATTTATCGATTACATATACCTGAGAAGATAAAATATCCAATTTTAGTTTCAATACCACATGCTGGTACAATAATCCCTGATGAGATTAATGCTAGAATGAATCAGGATGTTATATCAATTCTTGAAGATACAGACTGGTATGTTGACAGATTATATCAATTTTGTCATCATGAAGGTATACCCATGATTATTGCAAATTATCATCGATGGGTAATCGACCTTAACAGAAATCCCGATAATCAATCTCTTTACAATGACGGAAGAGTAATTACAGAACTTTGCCCTACAAAAACATTTAACAACGAAGCTCTTTACCATTCTGGGAAAGAACCAGATAAAAATGAGATAGAAAATCGTAAGGAGACATTCTATAAACCTTATCATAACAAGATTCAGGAACTACTTAATGAAATAAAAAATCAATTCGGATTGGCACTTTTATTTGATGCACATTCAATAAAAAAACAGGTACCAGGAATAAGTAAAAAACCCTTCCCGGATTTCATTCTTGGAGACAACGACAATAAATCTGCAGCCAAGGAAATAATTGTTATTGCAGATAAAACACTATCCTCAAATAACATAGGATTATACACTCATAATCATCCATTTAAAGGCGGTCAAATTACGCGAAGCTTTGGTGACCCGAGTAATAATATTCATGCCTTGCAACTAGAAATGGCTAAAGTCAATTATATGAATGATGATGAAACCAAGTATGATTGTGATAGAGCAGAAAAAATTCAGAAAGAATTGCTATCGCCTCTTTTTTCGTCATTAGGGAAATACATGCTTGAAATGAGTGAAAAATCAGATACCATAAGCCGATGAAAAATTTTTATATCCCTAAACTTATTACTGAAAACGGACCTGAATCAACTTATCTTTCGCTTGATAATGAAGGAAATATCATTCATTTATCAAATGAAGCTAAAGCAGATATCAATTATGAAACAATAAATGGCATAGTACTTCCGGGAGTACCAAATTCACATAGTCATGCTTTTCAATATGCTATGGCCGGACTTGCTGAAGTCCAAACAAGAGATCAAAGTGATGATTTCTGGAGCTGGAGAAACTCTATGTATAGCCTAGCATCCAAGTTGCAACCTGAAGACCTTGAAGCAATAGCAGCACAGTTATATGCAGATATGGTAACGAGAGGATATACCCATGTAGTTGAATTTCATTATTTGCATAGGCAGCCAGATGGAACACCATATGAAGATAATGCAGTAATGGGTAGAAGTCTTATTAGAGCAGCTAAAACTGCTGGAATAGGAATAACAATAATGCCTGTTTATTATCGATTGGGAAATTTTGGCACAGCTTCTTCTGAAGGTCAAAAAAGATTTATATCAAACAATTTTGAGACCTATGAAAAATTGGTTCTTGATACAATTGATGTGATCAATGAAGAAAATTATGGCAGCATTGCAATTGCAGCTCATTCATTAAGAGCTGTTGATGAACAGGATCTTCATGATTTAACTTCACTGAGAGAAAAATTAGACTGCCCTATCCATATTCACATTGCAGAGCAATTAAAAGAAATTAAAGACTGCTTCGAATTTCATAAAAAAAGACCTGTTGAATATTTATTGAGTCTGGGAATTTGCGATAACAATTGGAATTTTGTCCATGCTACCCACCTCACAGAAGAAGAAACCATCCAATTGGCTAATCAGAAAGTAAATGCAGTTATCTGTCCAAGCACTGAAGGCAACCTGGGTGACGGTATATTTAACATGAAACTTTATCTTGAAAACAATGGTCGGCTTTGTATCGGGTCAGACAGTCATATAGGCCTCTCTCCTTTCGAAGATATGCGTTGGTTGGATTACGTCCAGAGACTTGTTACACACCAAAGAAACACATTTAATACAGGACTCAGGTCTGAAATGTTTCATAACTCAATAATCGAAGGAAGAAAATCAGCGGGAATTGATTCATCAAAATATTTTGAAGTAGGCAACTCATTTGATGCAGTAGTTTTTGACCAAAACCATCCTTTGGTTGCGTCATCTTCAAATAAAAACCTCCTTAGTACATTGCTATATAGCGATAGTACTATAAAAATAAAGGATGTATACAAAAGTGGTGAAAAAATTGTAGAAGAGTCTAATCATATAAAAAAGGAAGAAATTAGTACACGAGCATTAAAAACTTTAGAAAAAACCGGACTTAGATAACTAACAATTTTTTTAATTTATTTAAAAGTATATATTAGTATTATTATTCTAAGTTACTTATAGATTTTTTAGAGTTATATCAATGCTGAATTACAAAACAAGGGCAGGTAATTTTTTTAAAAACCCTAATTTCCAGATAATATTCCTTTCATTAATTTATATTCTGGCTGCGCTGATGGGAATAAAAACTATGATGCCCGACATCAATATTACTCCTGTATGGCCTGCAACAGGAATCATCTTTGCTTTTGCGATGCTAATGGGCTACCAATCCTGGCCTGGAGTATTTATCGGATCACTAATCTCAAATTTTCTATTATTTAACTTTTTTGGTTTTTCCTTTAATTACGACAGTATATTAGCCGCAGTATTTATTTCAATAGGTCATACTGTTGAAGTTCTTGTAGGTTTTATTCTTGTCAAATTTTACATTAAAACAGATAAACTATTTATAAAAACCATTGATACCTTCAAATTTGTAGGTGTCAGTATGTTTATGAGTACTATTGGAGCATTTATTACCATTGGAGCTTATAAATACTTTAATCTTATTACAGAAGACTACGTTTTTAAATGGGTTACTTTATGGATTGGTTCTATGGTAAGCCTTGTTTTATTCACTCCCTTTATATTATCATGGGTAAAAATCGGCAAATGGAATCTGACAAAAAACCATCTATTTGAGTTTGCTGCATTTATTATAAGTATCAGTATTCTATTAATCTTATGGAAGATTGACTTTTTGACAATGCCAATAGAGAAATCATTACCATTACTATCAATTCCATTTTTGCTTTGGTTAGCTTTTAGATTCAATTTACAAGCTTCAATAACTGGAATTGTTTTACTGGCACAAATCACAATCTATTTTACAGTTGAAGGTAGAGGACCATTTATTGCATCAAATTATCAGAATTCATTATTGCTATTGCAAATCTATATAGCTGTTGTAGCTGCAATGACTATTATTGTTTCAGCCACAGTTACAGAAAGAAATATTGCACAGGAAAAGTTAATTTCCTTTAATGAAAACCTTGAAACAAAAGTTCAGGACAGAACAAAAGAATTAAAAGAGGAAATTAAAAACAGGAAACAAACTGAAAAAGATTTATTGAATAGTAATAAAGATCTGCTCAAAGCCAATGAAGAGTTAGACAATTTTGTTTATAGTGTAAGTCATGATCTAAGAGCCCCTATTGCCTCTGTTTTAGGACTTGTAAATCTGGCAAAACTGGAAACAGATAAAGACAAGATTAAAGATATACTTGAAAAGATAGCTAAAAGTGCTGAACAGCAGGATGCATTTATCAGAGATATACTTGACCTATCCAGAAATGCAAGATTAGATATCTCAATAGAGAAAATCGATTTAAGTGGTCTTACTTTGGATATTTGTCAGCAACTAAAATACAGTGGTCACAATAAAGAAGTTGAACCTGAAATCAACATTACACGTAACAGTAAATTTGCATCAGACCCCAAAAGACTTCGGGTTATTTTGAACAACCTGCTATCAAATGCTATCAGATACAGCAATGATGATAACCCATCGGTAATTGTAGATATTAATATCACTCAAAGTAGTGTTCGGCTAAAAATAAGTGACAATGGCATAGGAATTGAAAAAGACCATATGCCTAAAATCTTTGATATGTTCTATAGAGCTACAGATAAAAATTCTGGAAGTGGATTAGGATTGTATATAGTTAAAGAGACATTAAATAAACTTGGCGGATCTATTTTTATGGATTCTAATCCAGGCAAAGGAACTGTCGTTGAGATTATTATTCCAAATATGTTTAGTCAATTACCTACCGATGATCAGCCTAATAAATCAAATAAAAAGCCCAACTCTCTAAATCAAGAGCACAAAAAGACAGATTCTTTTAAAAAAGCTGAAAACAAAACTTAAAAAAATTTGCTTTATCATTTTGCTAATTTAATATAGATTATATATCTTGATCAAAATTCAAGAAATATAGTTATGAAATGTCCTCGCTGTGCATCCTTAAAGTTTGTAAAAGATGGATTTGTAAATGACAGACAAAGATATCAGTGCAAAGAATGTCATTACCATTACTCAGTAAGAAGAAAAGGTAAAAAACCTTCTTATTTAAAGCGTTTAGCACTATTCCTACACCTCGAAGGCCTGGGCTACAGGCCAATTGAAGAGCTTATAGATGTATCAAATGTATCCATAATGAAGTGGATGAATAGCCTATCTCCTGAACTTAAACCCTTAAAAAGTGATAGAAGAAGGATTCAGACAATCGATAAGCAAGACATCAACAATATCATAAAGCGAAACAAAGAAGGAAAAACCCTATTAATCAACATAAATGAGAATAAAAGTGAAATTTATTATATAAAAGACTAAATAAATTTGACTTATAATTTTATCTATATTATATTAGCATAATAAACAATAAAGCTATGCGACATATCACACGAAAGATCACACTACTTGCAATTATCCTGTGTCATTCGATAGTTATAAATGCAGAATCAGACACAACATCAAACAAACGTCATGTCAAGGAAAAATTATTCCAGATATATGTCGAAGATGTGGGGTTAGGAATAAACACAAAATATCATGAGATCAAACCCATTATCTCACCTGACGGACAATCACTATTCTTTTCAAGAATGTATTATCCTGGCAATATTGGAGGAGCATCAGATGAACAAGACATCTACTTTTCCAAATTAGTTGATAATAAATGGACCTTCCCTGTAAACATGAAAGCTCCAATCAACAATTCCAAGCCTAATGGAATGATATCAATATCTCCGGATGGAAAACACATTCTTCTACTTAATAGCTACAAAGGAACTAACGCACCTGTTTCACAATCATTTATTAAGGAAGATGGGAGCTGGAGTGAACCTGAAGACATAAAAATATACTCTTACTACAACAAAAGTATATTTGCTGACTTTCATATGGCTCCAAATAACAGAACGCTATTAATGGCTATAGAAAGAAACGATAGTAGAGGCGATCAGGATTTATATGTATCATTTATTCTGGATAACGGCCAATGGTCTCCTCCATTGCACATGGGCGACATTCTAAACTCCAAAGGAGCAGAGTTTTCACCATACTTATCAGCAGATGGACGTACACTATACTTCTCAAGCACAGGACATGATGGTTATGGAGAAAGCGATATATTCTACTCTAAAAGACTTGATGATACATGGACGAAATGGTCTGCACCAATAAACATGGGCCCACAAGTCAATTCTCCAGGTTGGGAAGCATATTATTCCGTACCTTCGAAATCAGACTACGCATACTTTATTTCAGGAGAAGAAGGAAATTCTAAAACCAGAAACATCTATAAAATACCTGCAGACTATATAGATTATTCACCTGACGAAACAATTATGATTGAAGGAAATGTTGAAGCTGAAGAAGAGAACCTGGTCGTCAAAGTTAAAAATTCACTTACAGGTGAAGATCTTGCTCAAGCTTTCACATCTGGAGAAAATGGCGAATACAAACTATTAATTCCAAAAGTTGAAAAAATAGATATATCGGCAAGTGGAAAGAATTCATTTGGTTTTAACAAAACTATTGATCTATCCGAAGTTAAATTAACTACTTCAATAGATTTGAAAGTAGAAAAAATTGAAAAGGGATCATCTCTTGCAATGACTAACTTACTATTCAAAAGAACTACACCTATCCTACTTAAAGAAAGCTATCCGGACCTGAATAACCTTGCTGCTTTAATGAGAAATAATTCTAAAATTAAAATATTAATTGAAGGCCATACGGATAATGTAGGACCACATGACTCTAAAATGGAATTAAGCAATTTGAGAGCACAGACAATCAAAAATCAATTGATCAATCTGGGTATAGAAGAAAATAGAATTAAGACTGAAGGATTTGGTGACACCAGACCTGTCGCTCCAAACACAACAGAAGAAAACAAACAGCGAAACAGAAGAGTGGAGATAAAAATCCTATCATTCTGACTTTTTATAACTAGTCTGGCGACAGACATTTTTTAAATCACAGTGCCAACTAAAAAAAGCTGCATTTAGCAGCTTTTTTTTTTAATTCTTAATAATTGTAAATTCTACCCTTCTATTAAGTCTTCGCGTTGCCTCAGTGGCATTTGAGGCGATTGGTTGAGAGCCTCCATACCCTTTACCATTCATACGACTTTTTTGAATACCTTTCTCGGCTAAATATTCAATTACCCTGTCAACTCTTTCCTCACTTAATTTTAAATTCAGTTTCGGGTTACCCCTATTATCAGTATGCCCGGATAATTTAATTTTCATATTAGGGTTTTCCTTCAACATTTGGACAACTAAATCTAATTGATCATAAGATCCTGTTAACATCGTTGAGGTTCCCCGTTGGAAAAGGACGTTGTCAAGCTGAATAGTAGAGCCAACCTCAAGAGGGTTTAACATTATATTTATTTGATCTTTAAGGCTATCAGCATTCAAATAAATTGCTTTTTCTTCAGGCATAAACCCAGGACTCACAACCCTAACTAAAACTCTTTGATCTTCATATTCATCAGGAAGTGAAATATCGAAATAGCCAGAATTTGTCTCAAGCTTTTTAATTACCTGTTTATCTTTAGGTAATGCGATATTAACCACAGCGCTACCCACTAACGTTTTGTCCTTTTTATTTCTTAAAGCACCATTAAAAGAAATGAATTTATTCTCAACAACTCTGTGAATAATTGCCGAATCTTTTTTGATCACCTGAGCTATCACCTGACGAGTGACAACTTCAACAGTATCTTGCGGAAGGATATCCTCTGGCTTTACATCAACCTTTTTAATATCTCCATAACCATCACTATTATGTGTCGAAATCAAATAAACAAACTCTCCGGAAGGATCAAAAAACAACGATTTTTCCATTCCTGAGGTATTTATTCCACTTCCTAAATTCTTTGGCTGAGTCCAATTTGTCCAGGAATCATCTAAACGCTTGGCTACATAGATATCTTTAGAACCAAGACCTTCATGACCATTGGAAGAAAAATACAAGCTCTTATTGTCCTTATACAAATAAGGGGTCACCTCTTGATATTTAGTATTTATTGTTGCTCCAAGGTTTTTAGGTTCACTCCACGAGCCATCGATATTTAAAAAGCTAACATATAAATCCTCTGCCCCTCTGGTATCAAATGATTGCAAAGATAAAATCATTATTGTTCCATCCTTTGAAACAAAAATATCTTGATTTTCAGAATAATTTCTAAAATACTTTATATCCAGTTTCTGAGGAAAAGACCATGTGCCATTTCGATATATTGAAAAAGATAATCCTTGAGTTTTTGGAGTAGAATTATCTTCACTATAGAGACCATATAAATACATTATTGATCCATCAGAAGAAAATCCAAGAATTGAATTTTTCCTATTATCATTAAAAGGTTGGCCAAAATTCATCGGGGTACTCCATTTACCATCAGAACCCTTTTTTGAGATCCAAATATCACCTTTATCTGCTTTACCTCCAAAATTCCCTGGATGATGAGATCTTGTAAAAAATAAACTATTTCCGTCTGGTGAAACTACTGGAGTACTTTCATCCTCCTTACTATTTATTATCCCTCCCAAACTTTTCTGCTCGCCTCCAAAATCCTGACTAAAACAACTAAATGAATAAAAAATTAATAATATTATGGATAACTTATTGGCCATGCTTTGTTGTATCTGTTTATAGTTCAAAAATAAATGGTTATTCTTTTAAATCAATATTTATACCAAACTAATGTTAACTGTATATTACATCTGCTTCAGTATTAGTGTTAACAAACGATCAATTTCAATCGATAGTACTTGAATTAATAAGGATTTTATCTTGTTTAAACTTTTTACTCACAAAATCCGAATCACCAAAATAAAATCTCCACAACCTTAATGCATGTTCACCGGCATATTCAACACCAATTCTTTTACTTGCTACAACAGGTCGAAAATTACTTTTATCTTCTTCTGAAATAAATATCTCTTTTTTTAATAGATCAGCCCCATTTAATTCCGTGGTTATACCTGCTTCCTTTGTCCATTTCCCAGGTCCATTGGTATTTACCGTTTCAATAACCAATGGTTCTACCGCCCTAATCAAAACTGCATCTGCATTCCCCTCTGTATTTGTTACCACATTAAATAAATGATGAATTCCATAGCAAAGGTAGACATAACAAATACCGCCATTTTTAAACATCACTTTATTACGATTAGTCATTCCATTTGAGGCATGACAGGCCTTATCATCATATCCACGGTATGCTTCTGTTTCAACAATTCTAAATTGCTGTGATTGCTTCTTATTATTTACTGTAATAATTTTGCCCAATAATTGTTTGGCAACGCTAACTACATTATTTTGTAAGTAGAATTCTTTCGATAATTTTTCCATATAAAATTTTGAACAGAATATCTAAAATTACGTTTACAGAATCAAAACCAACATATTTAAATTACCATGACTAAACACACATTTACAATCCTGGCTTTCTTTGCCATGACATTATTTATGTATACGGCAAATGCCCAACAAGGAATACAACTACCTCAACCTAGCCCTACTGCTAAAATAGTTCAAACTGTAGGCCTTAGCACTGTTACAGTAGATTATTCAAGACCTGGTGCAAAAGGACGAGACCTTTTTGGATCATTAATACCCTATGATCAGGTATGGAGAACCGGAGCAAACGCTTCAACCAAAATTACTCTAAGTGATGACTTTACTTTTGAAGGTGAAAAAGTCCCTGCTGGAACTTATGCTTTATATACTATTCCTTCTAAAGATAAATGGGTAATTATTATTCATAAAAACACTGAACTTTGGGGTGCTGGTGGATATAATGATGAAAATGACCTTTTTAGACTCACTGTTGACGCCAAAGAATCTAAAGAATTCTATGAAACATTTACAATTGAATTTTCAAACCTGGGTTTTGCTGATGCCATGATTGACATTAAATGGGGTAATTCAGTAGCAAGCTTTAAAATAGCTACTGAAGTTGACTCAAAAGTAATGGCTCAAATTAATGACAAAGTAATAAATGCAAACGGAGAAGTTGATCCTGGCATGTATGCTGCTGCTGCAAATTACTACTTGATGGCGGACAAAGACATGAATCAGGCTATTGAGTGGATTGACAAAGCTATTGCAGCTAATCCTGATGCATTCTGGTTAATGCATAATAAAGCAAAGATGCAGGCTAAAACTGGTGATTATAAAGGAGCTATAGCTACAGCAGAAAAATCAATGGAAATAGCTAAAAAGAATCCTGATGGTGACTTCGGATACATCAAAAACAACGAAGATGCTATCGCCAAATGGAAAGAAATGTAATCAAGAAATTCATTAATTAAAAGGAGCTATATAGCTCCTTTTTTTATTTTATTCTGGTTATTAAAGCTTGAATAACCAATGAGAATACCACAACAGATACACATCCTATTAAATTATACCATAAGAAACCAATTTTAAAAATCCCATTGGTATTTAATAAATGGGTAACAATAACTAGAGTTTCACCTATTAATGCTCCAACAAAAACTGCTGTACCTTTTACATATCGAACATAAAAGGCTGTAATAAATATCCCTAAAATAGCACCATAAAAAAGTGACCCTAATAAATTAACTAATTGAATTAAATTTTCGAGTAAACTGGCATTAAAGGCAAATATCATTGCTATTGCCCCCCAAACAAAAGTCAAAACTTTACCAGCTAGCATATAATGTCTTGAAGTACCATCTTTTTTAAAATACCTCTTATAAAAATCAATTGTAGCAGTAGAGCCTAGAGCATTTAGCTCAGAAGAGGTACTACTCATTGCAGCGCTAAATATCACCGCGAATAACAGACCAACTAGTCCTTTTGGTAAATGATCCATAACAAAGGTCATAAATATATAATCTTTATCGTTGGTTTCAACTAGTGGTGATTTCTCGCTGATATATTGTTTTACATCTTCTCTTATGACTTCTTCTTTAGCACTTAATTCACTAACTAATTTAGCAGATTTTTCTGCTGATAAGTCATCACCACTTTCCATGTAGGAAAGCATATCCCTATAAGCCTCTGACTTCTCTTTGTGTATTTCACTATACTCATTATTTATCTTCTCAAAATATTCAGGTCCCTCCTTTTCTGTTATTTCCTGTATAGCTACTTCATTAAAAAAGACAGGCGGCTGATTAAACTGATAGAATACAAATACTAAAACACCAACGAATAGTATCAAAAATTGCATAGGAACTTTTAATAACCCATTCATCATTAACCCTAATCTGCTTTCCCGAATAGATTTTCCGGAAATATACCTTTGGACTTGAGATTGATCAGTCCCAAAATAAGCCATAAATAAAAAGAAGGCTCCAAATATCCCAGACCAGATGTTATATCTGTCTTCAAGATCAAATGAAAAATCAATAGCGTTTAATTTCCCGCTTTTACCTGCAACCTTTAAAGCATCATTAAATGATATATCTTCAGGCAATAAAAATACCACCATGACTCCTGCTATAATCATCCCTCCCATCATTACAGCCATTTGTTGCTGCTGAGTTTGAGAAACCGCTTTAGTACCACCTATTACAGTATATATTATTACTAAAAGCCCAATAATTAAGGTAGTAATTGATAAGGGTATTGATAATAATGTTGAAAGAATAATTGCCGGTGCATATATAGTAATTCCAGCAGCTAATCCTCTTTGAAGTAAAAACAAAAAGGCAGCTAAAGATCTTGTTTTAGCATCAAATCTAGTTTCAAGAAATTCATATGCCGTATAAACTTTTAATCTATAAAAGATAGGAATGAATGTTATTGAAAGAACTATCATAGCTATTGGAAGCCCCAGATAAAACTGGACAAACCGCATTCCATCGGCATAAGCTTGCCCTGGAGTGCTCAAAAATGTAATTGCACTAGCCTGAGTAGCCATAACAGACAAGCCAATTGTCCACCATTTAGATGAATTCCCCCCTTTAAGATAATCTTCTACTCCCTGAGCTCCGCGTGTCTTGTAAGTACCATAAGCTACAATAAAAATCAATGTTCCTGAAAGAACCAGCCAATCAATCCAACTCATAAGTTAAGAGAATAAATAACCAAAAAAATAAAACACGATTACTTCTAAAATCAATACAAACAAAAGAAGGGCATACCAGCCCTTCCAAGATTTAAATATCGGTATATTGTTATCAGCTTTTTCCATTATTCACTAAAATAAGCGATTTATTATCACTTTTGTGAACTTGATTATAAAAATTGTTGACAACGTCAACCTCAGATGGCTCAAAAACATCTCCACTGAATCTTACTTTTCTAAATATGTGTAATTCACCATTCTTTAATTCATATTTTACTTCATAAGTTCCTGCAGCACAAGCTAATGACTCATTTTCAGGGATTTCTGCCAAAGTATATCCTTCAGGCAATTTAATTATGACATTCGCAATTTCTTGTTTACGTGTTCCAATATGAAATTTTCGACTATAGCCTTCATCTACCTTATACCGCTCATCAAGTTTACAGATCAATAATGGTCTGATTATTCTATTTGAACCTGCTGACACCATTAGACCAGAGCTTATTCCATTCATTTTAATATTAAACTCAGGATTATATTCCCCTACGTTTTCAATTTCAAATCCCTCTAATTTAGATACCTGAAAAGGAAGCCTTCTACGAAACCGGACTTTATGTTCATTTATTTCTGTATAATAATCATTATTTAAATTCATCAGGTAAGCTTGATTACCCTTCAGAGTAGTCATAATATCAAATCTTTGTTCAGTATTTGAAATATCAAAAAAGATCTTCAGTTCTTCTGAATTTTCTTCATAGGTAAACTTAGGAGTATTAATTAATTGTGAATCATTCTCCTTAACAAAAAGAGCCTTTCTATTTCCAGTATGAAATCCTTCATAATTAATATTTGTATTTGAACTGGTACACTCTAACCATAAAGAGTCATTTTCCATTGGTACAACTAAAAAAACATGATTAAAATTATTATTTGGGTTATCTTCATCAAATTCCTGATACATTTTATTATAAGTAGCTCCTACAAGCACGTAATTAGATTCTATTCCAGCTACCTTCAGCATTCCTTTCATTAGAGATGATAATCCTTTACAATCTCCATATCCTTTTTCAGCAACCATTTTGGCAGGCATTGATTGCCATCCACCAATTCCCAATTGGATACTTACATATCTGGTATTATTTTGAAGGTATTTATAAAGAATATTGACTTTCTCAATATCCGAATCAACATTCTTTATTAATTCATTTATTTTGTTCGTAAATTCTTCAGTTAATTCGTCTCTACCTTTATTTAGTTTATAATACCAATTACCATAATCTTGCCATGTGTACATATTCACTGTGGTTCCTTCAAACACAAATTCCTTTGGTAATGGTATAAATTGTGGGTTTTGGTCTAAACCCGGCACATAAAGTTTTTTTTCTTTATCTGCAATATAATTCTCCATAGTAATGTGAACCTTCTGAGGTGACTCATTGACAGTATATAGATTCCGATCCCCATTTAATTTAAAATCAATATCATAATTATGATTTTTATAAAATTCATACTCATGTTTACTAACCTTTACATCTTCATAACTTAATGGTGACCAAGCCCCTAATCCACTTAAAAAATATAATGAGTTACATTTAATGGTGTAACTAAATCTTACAGTATAGGGATAGGTAGGTAAAGCTGGTTCATAAAATAAGATTCTTTCTCCACTTATGTCTCCGCCATGGTCAGCGGATACGTCAAAAAAATCTCGGTTTTTTATTTTCTGTGATTTACCATTATAAATAACTTCCCCTTCTATTCCTTCAACTTCATATAAATCACCATATCTAAAAAATCCTTGAGCATACTTTACTCCATGCCTATTAAGGACTTTCACTTCCCTTGTTGTTTCAACATAAAAGGATCCATCATTATTTACAACTACTTTTTCATGCATACTTATTGAAGCATTTACTTTCCTGTCATAATTTGAATACCCATATAACTGGATGCATAAAAAAGAAATAATAAATATTAAAAATCTTTGCATAAACTATAAGTTTAAACTTCGTTAACTAGCATTACCTGTTTAGATAATTCTCTTTCTATAGTATCAAAAAATAACCGAATATCAGGATATTGATTTGGAAGAAAATAGGATTCTTCAATAATTACTGTAGCTATCAAGCTAAGTTTATTACCATTCTGAATTGAATTTATTTTAAAAACAAATTTTTTATCTGGTGTCGTGAATATTTTAGACTCAAGTTCTGTTTCTACGATATAACCTTCAGGTACATCAATGGTAGCCATATATATTTTTTTCCATGGACTTATAAAATCTATCGCCTGATACCTTTTTTCTTTATTAAAAGGGTTTTTCTTATATATAAAGTCTTCAAATGGTGATATATATATAGCATTGTTAGCAACCAATAATGGATTAGAAACCTCAACTTCTTGAATTGCCTCATACCCCTCTATACCTATTTTATGACTTTTTATTTCTGATCCGGAAAATTCTGAAGTATACTTATCTGCAAATTCTTCTACAAATTTTAATGAGTCAAGACCTGTAGCAAAATTTATTAAGTCTATACCTTTTCGTTTTCTAAGGATAGTTTTATCTAGTGAATTGTTTTCAAGGTTAATTTTTATTGTTGAAGAGGTTAAAGTCTCTGCCTTTGTATAATTTCTAAGATCAATCCATTGTTCAACTGCATCATCAGTAACAATTAATCCTTTACCATTGATACATCTTAGTGGTAGCATTCCAAATGGTGCGGAAGGTTCAGTTGCATCAACCAGAATATATTTTCCATCTATCACTACTAAACAAATAACATAATTAAAATTGCTTAATAATGGAACAAAAGGATTCACCAGTCCATTCTTCCTTGTACTTAATAATACAGGATAAGCGGTAAATCCTGCTCTTCTATATGCACCAATCAATAAATTATTAATATCAGCTGCAGATCCATTTTTATCATTAATTAATTTTCTATACGTTTTATATGGAGACAACCATCCTGTTTGCTTATTCCAGGCTATACTTCTACTAATTAGTTTAAGAATCGTATTTGCTCCATCAATTGATTTTTCAATGCTAACACTTCCCAAAACTTCATCAAGAAAAGCATTGTTTTTTTTATATTGAATGAAATTGCTATCATCAAACAATTGCCCCTCAATAATATTATTATAGTCTGTACCTAAGGCATGATACCCACCGATGAAGTCCCTGTAACCTCGGATTTCAAATCTATACTTAGTAAATGAATTAGATTTTATTGAAGTATAATCCTCATCTGGAACACCTGGAAGATTTTGAGTAGAATAAACACTTTTTTCATAAGAATAGGTTTCTGAATAATTAGTCATATTGATTGTAGATACACCACTGCCTTTATCAATATTTACCGGATATGAACCTTGGTAAAAAGCTTTAAAATCAAAAAATTCTGGTATGATTGTAGTATACTCACTTAATAATACCGGATCTTCTTTCTGAAACTCCCAATCTCTCACATTAGCTATATTTCCAGTTCTAATACTAATCTCATATTCAAGAATACTATTTTTCTTTAACCCAGGTATATGAAGAATCAAATTATCCCGGAAGGTAGTATATTCTGTAAATGAAGCATCCCTGGTCGTAAACTTTTGTTCTGTAATTTTATTGGATTTATCTTTTGAGTAAGTATATCCTTTAATTGACACATCATCATTTTGATTATAAACAATGTCAATATTCCCGAATTTATCAACTCCATCATTATTAAGAATTAATACCTTTACATAATAACTATATTCAAGCATCCATCCTTTAGAAGAAATATGGTCGATTCTTGAAAGTCCTATATTACTTAAAATTACAGCATCACAAACCTTTTTAAGCGAATCCAAATTTGCAATATTCCAATCATCTGCATTGATTCTACCTATTTTAGGTTTGCTTTGGGAGAATAAAACATTTGATATTCCTGCAAAAAGCAGAAAAATTAAAATTCTCTTCATGAAAAAAAATATTATAGTTGATAATTTTAGGATTGCAAGAAAACAATTAACACTAAAATATCAAAATATTTTTTTCATGAACTCTATGCAAGTTGTAATACAACTTTATCTGCTACGGTATTTCCAATTGCCAATGAAGATGTTGCTGCAGGAGATGGTGCATTGCATACATTAACAACTCCTTTTGTTTCTAAGATCAAGAAATCATCAATTAAACCTCCATCTTTATCACATGCTTGAGCTCTCACTCCTGCCCCGCCTGGAATAAGATCTGACTCCTGTAATTCTGGCATAAGTTTCTGTAATGCATTGGTAAATGCAGATTTACTAAATGAACGATACATTTCGCCAAAACCTGTTTTCCAGTACTTTGAAGCTACTTTAATAAAGCCAGGCCATGTAAGTGATTCTACAAGTTCTGGAATATCGATATCCGACTTTGTGTATCCTTCTCTTTTAAATGCAAGTACTGCGTTTGGCCCTGCTTCTATTCCTCCATTTATCATTCTTGTAAAGTGAACTCCAAGAAATGGGAAGTTTGGATCTGGAACAGGATAAATTAGGTTTTTAACCAGGTTGTGTTTTTCCGGTTTCAACTCGAAATATTCTCCTCTGAATGGGATGATCTTAACATTTAGTTGCTGCCCCGTCATTCGTGCTATTTTATCCGAATAAAGTCCTGCACAATTAACGATCATCCCAGTCTCAATATCTCCTTTATATGTTTGAACTATCTTTGATTCCCCTCTAGAAACAATATTAACCACTTTATGACCCAGCTTAATTTCGCCTCCATTTTCCTTAAACTTCTCGGCATATTTTTGGGCAACTTCCTTATAATCTATTATCCCAGTCTGAGGTACATATAATCCGGCAAGTCCTGCTACATGTGGCTCATATTCATGTAGTTGCTCCCTAATTAGCCGTTTTATACCTTCAAGACCATTTTGAGCCCCTCTGGACTGTAATGTATCAAGTTGAGGTATCTGAAAAGCATCCGTAGCAACAACTATTTTACCACAAAGCTCATATTTAATATCATTTTCATCACAGAATTGAATTAATCTATTATAGCCATCAACGCAATTTTTAGCCTTTAGACTACCTGGCTTATAATATAAACCTGAATGTATCACTCCACTGTTATGACCTGTTTGGTGACTTGCCAATGACTCTTCTTTTTCTAAAAGTCCAATCTTCAAATCAGGCTTTTTTAAACTAAGCTGATATGCTGTTGCCAGTCCTACAATTCCACCACCGATGACTACAATATCGTATTTTTCCATTCTGTCAAAATTTTATGCGAATATACACCGTATCAAACTATCATAAAAAAGTTGGTATAACTTTTGCCATACTCTGAAAAAAACATCTATAATCATGAAGCGATCATTACTATTTTATTCATTTTTATTAATAGTTTCATTATCGTCTTGTAACATTTATATAGACGAGCCACTGTATAATCTTAGTGGGCATTACAGAGTTGATGAATACAGTCATCATTATGATGAATATTTCAGATACTCAATTTATATTGATCAACCACATATAAATGGCCCGGATGACGTCATATTTATAGAGAATTTTTACAATGCTGACATTGTTGTTGAAGCATACCTAAACGGTTCACGAATTAATATTCCATACCAAGAGATCGGACCTTTCGATATCCAAGGAAGCGGCTATATCAGTGACGGCAATATTCACCTTGATGCTACCATTTGGGAACATGTAGGTTACTCTACCATCAGAGATGACATCGAAATAGATGCTTATTAATTAATAAGTAGGTTATAGAAAAATGTTTTTGCAGAATTCAGGTTTTCGATACTAATGCGTTCATTGTTACCATGAATTCGTTCAAGATCCTCACTTTCAAGAACAAACGGCGAAAAACGATAAACATTTTCAGCTATAGATTCATAATGTCTCCCATCAGTTCCGGCGATTACTAATCCCGGAACTACTACTGTATTATCAAATGTTCCAGCAATAACACTAGCCACCCTTTGATATGAGTCAGATTCGTGAGAAGATACTTTACTTGGCTCCTTAGCAAATTCATCATATCGGGTTAAGCGAACATCAGATTCTCCAATTACATGTTTTAAATATTTCTCAATCGCATCGATATTATCTCCAGGTAATATTCTAAAATTAATAGTAGCACTGGCACTAGAAGGAACTACGTTATCTTTTACTCCTGCATCTATAATTGTTACTGCTGATGTAGTTCTTACCATTGCATTTCCTGATGGTATAGCTTCATAGGTAGAAATTAATAAGTCATCAAATAACCATGTGTTGGCAAAAACCATTTTCTCCGGAAAAGGCATCTCAGGCCCTAAATATTGAATAAAGGCCTTTAGAGGCTTTGATAATCGAGCTTTGAAAGGTTCCTTCCTGATTTTCTCCAGCACTTCAACAAGTTTATTTACAGCATTATCTCGTGCAGGCATAGATGAATGCCCAGCTTCAGCTACTGACTCAAGTTTGAAGGTCACATAACCTTTCTCTGCAATTCCAATGATTGCTGCATTTTTAGCTAACCCTGGAACAATACCTTTAGTAACCACAGAACCTTCATCCAAAGCCATATTTAATTTAATACCTGAATCAGAAAAATATTTGGCGATAGCCATAGCTCCGTTTGTTCCTCCGGTTTCCTCATCAAATCCGAATGCTAAATAGGTAGTACGTATAGGTTTACCATTATTCTTTAGTAACTCTTCAACTGCTTCCAGTATAGCAAATGCGGATCCTTTATCATCGAGAGTACCTCTACCATAAACAAATTCGGAATCATATTCTCCTCCATAAGGAGACTTATTCCATAATTCAAGCTGATTTTCAGGTATCGGGACCACATCAATATGAGCTGCCAATAGATCTGGTGATAAGCCAGAATCCTTACCTTCTACTTTGATTAAAACACCTGAATTATTAATTATTTGAATATCACAATTTGAACTTATTAGCGGGTAATTATTTCTAATCCATGGTAGAACTAAATCAAAATCAGAACTATCTTCAGACTTTCTGTCTGATGAAGCGATAGTTTCTAACTTCAATAGCTCAGATAAACTTTCTAAATCTTGTGTGTCAATAGATTTTCTTTCAACAGAAAATGCAACAGGTTGCTGTGAAGTAAACATAAAAGTCTTCACCAGCAATATGAGTATGGTCAAAACAAACACCACCAAAAGAACGTAAAAAACCTTGACTCGCTTTCTCATGAATTTAGCTTTGTAAGAATTCCCAATAATAAACAAGGTTTGGTAAATTACAAACTTCAAACTGAACAGATAGAAATGAAAAGACTGTTTTTATTTTTTTTAACATCCTTTACGGCTTCATTATTTGCCCAACATAACCAGATAATATCTCCCCAGCCATCCTCACAAATTGTTGATGAAATAAAGGGATTAAATTCATTTGTAAAAGTATTATATGTTGCAGCTCACCCCGATGATGAAAACACCCGGCTAATTACATACTTTGCAAGATACAAGCACTTTGAAACTGGATACCTTTCAATGACAAGGGGTGACGGTGGTCAAAACTTGATTGGACCGGAAATAAGAGATGGCCTTGGACTAATCAGAACACAGGAATTAATTGCTGCGCGAAAAACTGATGGTGGAAGACAGTTTTTCTCTTCAGCAAATGATTTCGGTTATTCAAAAAATCCTACAGAAACATTTAGTAAGTGGGATAAAGATAAAGTTCTTAGTGATGCAATTTATGTTATCAGAAAATTTCAACCGGACATTATTATTACTCGCTTTCCGGAAACACCTGGAATAACCCATGGACATCATACCGGAAGCGCTATAATAGCTCGAGAAGCCTTTGACCTAGCATCTGACCCTAATACATATCCTGAACAATTGAAATTTGTTGATACCTGGCAGCCAAAAAAGATTTACTGGAATACCAGTCCATGGTTTTACCGAGGTAGAAATGAGGAATTTGATACAACTAATTTAGTTAAGGTAGATGTTGGACATTATTTACCTTCGATGGGTGAATCTATCGAGGAAATCGCCGGCAGAAGCAGAAGTATGCACAAATCACAAGGATTTGGTTCTTCTGGGGCAAGAGGTGAATCATTTGAGTGGTTAGTACCTGTAGAAACTAAGAAAGGCACAACAAATGGTGATTTATATTCCGGAATTAAAACTTCGTGGAAAGACTTTGGAGCCCCTCAAATTGAAAATGAAATTGAACAAATAATTAAGGACTTTGATGCCCTTAATCCGGGGAATTCTGTTGAAGAGTTGATTTCATTAAAAGATAATATCAAAAAATTAAACTCATCTAATCAAAAGGTTAAAGATAAATTATCCCAAATTGACAATATAATTATTGAATGTCTGGGGCTTTATGTAGGTGTTCATACTGACAAAGCATATTTTTCTCCCGGAGATACAGTTAACATTGATTTTGAAGCAGTAAACAGATCAGAAAAGGAAATTAAAATAGTTAATATTGATCTACCTGGTTCTTCGAATGAAAGAACTGGTCTTCTAAGTCCAAACAAACCATTTACATTTAAATCTTCATTTGTTATTTCTGAAAATGAAGCTTACACTGATCCATATTGGCTAAATGGAAACCAGACTGATGCTAATTTTGATGTAGAAAGCTATAATTTAATAGGTAAGCCTGAAAATGAACCTCGATATAATGCTAGTCTAACTCTTAGCATAAATAAAGAACAAATTAATCTAATGGTTCCTATTACCTATCACACTACAGATAGAGTTAAGGGGAAAGTAATTCAACCGCTTCACATTATTCCTGAAATTAATATTGAACCTGATCAAAAAGTGATGGTTTTACCTGTGAATAAAAGTAGAACCGTTACAGTAACATTATCGTCTGAGTCCCCTATTCCTTCAGGCACTGTTAAAATCAATTTACCAGATGGCATAACAGCTAACCAAAAAGAGATAAATTATAACACTAATGGAGTTGAGAGAATAAAGTCATTTGA
Organism: Marinigracilibium pacificum; assembly: GCF_012926615.1. GTDB lineage: Bacteria > Bacteroidota > Bacteroidia > Cytophagales > Cyclobacteriaceae > Mangrovivirga > Mangrovivirga pacifica. The sequence goes on from NZ_JABBNU010000004.1 coordinate 365,997, forward strand.
TTTTACCATTAGTGCTAAAAAGCCAACAGACTTCATGCAAGATAATGTAAGCTTTGAGTTTATTACGGGTACAAGAAGCTTTAAAGACTACACGCTTTTTGTAGAGTATGACCATATACCAAATCAAATAGATGTAAAAGCCTCCAAAATGACAATTTCAGCTGTTGACATAACTGTTCCAGATGTAAAAGTCGGATATATAATGGGTGCCGGAGATGAAATACCGGAGTTATTAAGTGAAGTTGGAATGGATGTTAAATTGATTGGTGTTGAAGACCTTAATGGAGGTAAAAACATCCCTTATGATGTTATTATATTAGGTGTCAGAGCATTGAATACCCTTCCGGAGTTATCCAGATCGATGGATAAGATATATACTTTTGTCGAGAATGGAGGAACTGCTATTGTTCAATACAACACTTCATATGGATTGAGTGTACCAAGCCCTGGCCCATATCCTATAAGTATATCAAGAGATAGAGTAACTAATGAAGATTCTCCGGTAACAATTTTACACAAGGATCACCCTGCATTAAACAAGCCCAATAAAATTACAAATGAAGATTTCAATAATTGGGTACAGGAAAGAGGATTATATTTTCCTTCTTCATGGGATAACAACTACACCCCAATGTTAAGCATGAATGATCAAGATGAAGGTCCTTTGGAAGGCAGTTTACTTATCGCAAATTATGGTAAAGGTCATTACATATATACCGGACTATCATTTTTCAGGGAATTACCAGCTGGAGTTCCGGGAGCCTATCGATTATTTATTAATCTAATAGGATTTGATACTGCAGCCGACAAGCCATAAAAAAAGGAGGTTCAAATGAACCTCCTTTTTTTATTTTACTAATTCCAGTTTATTCTGGAGATCTTCTATCTGTTTTAAATAAAGTTTTTCTTTTCGAATCATTTCTTCCTGAGTAGCAGCAAGCTCTTCCATATTCTGTCTCATTTCTTCTTCCTGAGCCTTCATTTCTTCTTCCTGCTGTCTTGCTTGCTCCAGAAGTTCCTTGTTAGATTCGTTGATTTTTATATCCTTCAAACTTGAAGCGATTGATTCTCCTAGCTTTTTAACAAACTCAATCTGATATTCATCAAATTCATTAAAAGAAGCTATTTCTATTATCCCTTCAACTTGCTCATTAAAAATCATTGGAACAATTATTATACTATTAGGAGTAGCCTCACCTAACCCTGAAGTTATTTTAACATAATTCTGAGGTATTTCTTTTAAATGAATTACCTCCTTCTCAATAAAAGCCTGACCAACTAATCCCTGACCTGGCGTTATTTTACCTTCTTCAAATTTCTTCCTGTTGTAGGCATATGTTGCATATAGATTTAAAACACTATCTTTTTCGGTATCACCTGCTTCTAACAAATACATTGTCCCTTGATTCGCTTGCATATAATCGACTACAAAAGCGATAATTTTATCACATAAGTCCCTCAAGCCATAATGACCACGTAAGAGTTCTGTAACCTCAGCAAGTCCCTGAACAGCCCACTGCTGCCGTTTTTCATTTTGTCTAACCGCTTCAATTTCTTTAAGATTTTCCTTTGCTTTATGCTCTGATTCTTCCATTTTCTTAGCAATTTCCTTACTCTCATTGATGTATTTCAGTGAAATCTCTTCCGAATGCCTGTTTTCAATAAGTAAAGTCAGAATAATTCCAACAGCAAATACAACAGAAATTAGTACAGCAATTCTGGTCAGGTTTCCTTTGGCTAATTCAGTTCTGTCCAGATCAATTTCAAAAATGGAGTTCAGAAAATCAAAACCAAGAATCATGGCTATGCAAATTCCAGCACAAGCAAATAGATATCCCTTTTCCCGTATATCAAATACAATGAAAGGGATAAACAAAAATGCCAGAGAAAGCATTGAAAGTCCTGTCATCGGAGGATTTCCTGCTTCTACAATGTATGCACCTACTACGGAAGATAAGGTGATTGGAACCAGCGAAATAATTATTCTACTGATATAAATCATTCCAAACCTATTTAACAACACCGAAAGAACCGAAAGAAAAATCCCTGCTATAGGCAATTTAATTATCGGCATTAAGCTTCGTGTAGAAATCAAGGTAAAGGGTAATGACACAAAAAACGTTAAAATCAACCCGGTAATATTAGCTTGGTAAACTTTTCTTTTCAAAAACCTCGGTTGATCAGGATTTATTCCCCACTTTAGTATGTCCTGTAATTTCATTTGGGCTAAAAAATTATAATCTTAGTAACTTCAAAAATCAAAAAGTATTAACAATATAACAATAAAGAACATTTAAAACCTATTTTTTATGTCGCAAAAAGAAGAGTTCAGTAATCGTTGGGGTATTATCCTGGCGGCACTGGCAATGGCTGTAGGAGCAGGTAATCTTTGGAGATTCCCAAGATTAGCAGGTGAATACGGAGGTACATTTATTATTTTATGGATGTTTTTTTTATTCATTTGGTCTATTCCAATTCTTTTAACCGAATTTAGTATTGGTAAAAAATTCAAACGATCTGTCATTGGATCTTATACCGAATTCGCAGGAAAGAAATATGCCTGGATGGGCTATTTCATTACAATCTGTACACTTGGAATTGCTTTTTATTATTCCGTAGTAACTGCCTGGAGTTTACAATACCTGGGATTCTCAATTGATTATATGATTCAGTATTTTAATGGTGCTGAATTAAAAAACTTAGCTACACAAGAACAAGTAACATCTTATTGGGAGAATATATCTAATAATAATTTCATTACTGTCGGACTTCATGTTTTTGCTTTGGCAATGGCCGTTTTTGTGCTAATAAAAGGAGTTAAAAATGGTCTTGAAAAAGCAAATAAAATATTAATCCCTTCCCTTTTCATTCTTCTTATAATAATATCAGTTATTGCATTGAATATGGATGGTGGTGAAATTGGGATAAAGTATATGTTTGGTATTAACACTAAGTATTTCTACGAGCCTAAAGTATGGATAGAGGCATTATCTCAAAGTGCCTGGTCAACTGGTGCCGGATGGGGACTTATAATGACATTATCGGCCTATTCCCGAACCAAGGAAGATGTATCTCTTAACATAGTCTTTAGTAGTTTAGGGAATAATGTTGCTTCAATCTTAGCAGGAATGGCAATTATTCCTTCGGTTTTTGCACTTAGTACTTCTGAAGCAGAAGCAATTAGTTACTTACAAAGCGGAAATCAGGCTTTAACTTTTACAATTATCCCCAAACTGTTTTTCTCTATTCCAGGAGGACCAGTATTGTGTGTGGTGTTTTTTGGAGCCTTTTTCCTTGCAGCATTTAGTAGCTTACTTCCGATGATTGAGCTGTTTATAAAAACTCTGACCGATCTTGGTTTTGATAGAAAGAAAGCAGTTTTATCTGCAGCAGGGTGTTGTGTTATCTTTGGATTTCCAAGTGCATGGTCTTTGGACTTTTTCAACAATCAAGATTGGGTATGGGGTGTTGGCCTAATTATCAGTGGACTATTTATTATTTTCCCAACAATCAGAAAAGGTGTATTGAAAGTAAAAAATGAAATGATCGACCCGGATTCAGACCTAAAACTTCCGAATATATATTATTCAGCTTCGATGTTCATTAATATTGGTTTAGGAGTTATCCTTATTTGGTGGTGGTTATCCAGAGGGTATAGCTCCTACCCTTGGTTTAATGCTGAAGGGATGTGGAATATTATTGATGTGTATAGTAATGCAACGGTAATTACACAATGGGCACTGGTAGTGATCAGTGGACTACTCCTAAATAGATTTATAAGTGAAAAATTCAAAATTCTATAAATGAAAAGGCCTCTGATGAGGCCTTTATTTTTTTAGGCAAAAAAAAAGCCCGAATGAGCTCCGGGCATCTTTTTAACCAGCTATGGAAAGAAAGATATACTTGATTCTACTTGCACTTCAAAGATATCTCATAATTAAATAATCAAACCAAGCAATTAGATGAATACACCATTTAACACGATGAAACATAATTAAAAGACCATTAACCTATAAAGGGGTATGCTTATGTTTTAACCACCCGGTAATAGAAAATCGATCTTTATTAGTTTTCAATACTTCATGAGGCAACTCATCACTCTTAAAAAGTACCAACCTCCCTGGTAACGGAGCTATTGTCTTTGAATCATCTCCCGGATAAATCATAAGCTCACCTCCAAACGATGAATCCCAATTTTCATTTAAATAACAAATAACTGTCATTAACCTGCCATCATTTGTTTTAAATTGATCAAGATGCTTTTTGTAAAATGCTCCCGGAGGATAAACCGCAAAATGGAACTCGTAATCATTGATGCTTAAAAAGCAATAACGATTTAAAGTCTCTACAAGTCGGTCAATTTCATTATAAAAACATTCTGTCTCAGGGAATTCGCCTTTACTCAACCACAATATTTCATCTTTTCTAATACTTTTGATTTTAGTCTGATGAAATCTATCTCCTATCTTTGCTTCTTTAAATTCTCCTTCAGAATATTGATTCCTTAGAAGTTCTCTCAGAGTTGTTAATTCGGGATCCGTCAAAAAATTATCACAGATCGCATAGCCTTGATCAATAACCGTATCAATCAAAGGCAGAAAGTCAACCTTACTTGTCACTTTTCATAAAATGAAAGCGAAAGTAATCAATATATAGAAATATTCTCTACTATCCTCTGGTTTTTAACAAGTATCAAATTATTGTCTCCAATATCGATATAGCCCTGGTCATAAACAAAGACATAAGTATTTCCATTTTTCGCACGGTAGATACTAGTTATATAAGAAAAATCAAACCCATAGGCTATAAGGCTTTCCCTTGTGATTTTGGTTTTTCCACTTGGATTAAGTTTCGATAATATCCTCCTGTTTTTTTGAAGACGACTATTAATTCGGCGAATTAAATTATTGTCTTTTGAGGAAACTTTATTATTATACGAACTACGACATTGATCAGTGCAAAAGATCTTGTCAGCTCTACTACCCGGACGAATAGTATCGCCACAGAGTTTGCAAGCTCTAGATTCCATTATGTTATGTTTTGGTTTAGTTGATAATGTGCCAAAATAATACTTTCATCGATAATTGTAAACTATTTAAAGAAAATATATAAAAATACCGTCACCTTTTATTGCTGTAACGGATATATAATCATGATGAGATCACTTTTTAGAACATTCAAGAAAAGGATCACCTACAACCAAAACAAAAATCACCTGGTGAACCTATGCGCATTAGCCTTATCTGATGGCAAGTTCGATGATATTGAACAACAGTATATTATATCCATTGGTAATCAATTGGGTATAACAGAAGAAGAAGGCTTAGAAATTATTGACTACTGTAAACAAAATCCTGTAGTCATCAAAACCAAAAAAAGTCTGTTTGGCAATAAAAAGCTATCCGATTATTTTGCATTAGTAATTGCCGATGGAATAATTCATCCTAATGAGGTTAGGTTAATTGAATTCATCGGTGAAAAATGGGGTTATGATGAATCTCAAGTCAATAAACTATTAACTCTAACAAAATCGTATTTTGGTGGACAAATCACAAAACTTAATATCAAAAACAGATTAACATTCCTATTAGAAGAATATAATAGCATTTTTAATAAAATAAGTTCAGGAATAAATAATCAGGTTTCTATATTTGCCATGTGAGTTTACCTATTACTGATTATTTACTTTTATTTGGTGTCGGAGCAATAGCCGGATTTATAAATGTCATCGCAGGTGGTGGAAGTTTTTTTGTTTTGCCACTAATGATGTTTATAGGAATCCCTCCTGCTGTAGCTAATGCAACAAACCGTGTAGCTGTTTTACTTCAGAGTATATCTGGTGTTGCAGGTTTTAGAAGTAAGGGAGTAAAAGTCAGTAAATTTGGATGGTATATTGCTGCTTCGGCAGTGGTTGGATCTATAATCGGTACTCAATTAGCCATTGAAATCAATCAGGATTTATTTAAGAAATCTATTTCTGTCTTTATGCTTGGATTGGTCTTTTTGACTGTTTTGTTTACCAAGCATAACTACAAACCAGAGGAAGCATTACTAAAAGGTAAAAACCTGATAGTATCTATAATTGTATTCTTCTTTATTGGTATATATGGAGGCTATATACAGGCAGGAGTTGGCTTCCTGATTATGGCAGCTCTTACCGGAATTAATAAACTCGACCTGATCCGAACTAATAATTTAAAAATGTTCGTCAATGTTGTATATACGGCGGTTGCTTTAATAATCTTTGCTTACCAAATCAAAATTGAATGGACAGCTGGCTTATGGCTTGCAGCAGGAAATATGCTTGGAGCCTGGGTATCAAGCCGATGGTCAGTAAACACTCAAAGCAAAACCCTAAAGTATATCACTCTTTCAGTATTTGTAATCCTTGCCATTGCTTTATGGTTTTATTAAGCCCATTGAAATTTAAGGTACTTAATTGTAAAGCCTTTATCAAAAAACATCTTTTCAAACCTGGTTTTTATACCATGGTGCTCGTCCATAAATTCTGAGTGATATAAATCACGAGTAAAAGACAGGTTCTTTATATCTTTCCTTTCTTCCAGAACTTCAAGTGTATAATCAAAAAGCCCCGGATTATCCGTTTTAAAATAAACCCAGCCATCTTTGCTCATCACCTTCTTATACATATCTAAAAAGCGAGGAGAGGTAAGCCTGCGTTTGATATCACGCTTCTTTGGTCTTGGATCAGGAAATGTAATCCAGATATCTCTAACCTCATTTTCTACAAAGAATTTTTCAAGCAATTGAATCTGTGTACGAAGAAACCCAACATTATTCAATCCTTCTTCTTCAGCTTCCTGACTACCATACCATATTCTATCGCCTTTAATATCTACGCCAATAAAATTTCTTTCAGGATAATGCTTAGCAAGGCCAGTGGTATATTCTCCTTTTCCACAAGCTAATTCAAGAGTAATAGGGAATTCATTTTGAAAGTATTCCTTATTCCAGTTCCCCTTTATTTCTTCATATCCCGGTTTTTCCGGTTCAAAAACAAACTTGTTATCTTTATTATCTGCGAAGCGCTTAAGCTTTTTCCTCATAGTCTAATTCATTCAGTTCGGCGACAACAAAAGTACTGCCACCAATATATAATGCCTCATCGGCTTTTAGATCATTTTTTGCTATACTTACAGCCTCATCCACTGTTTTATAGTATCCTTTAACATTAATATCACCAGAAACATGCATTTTAAGGTCTTCTACTTTTAAACCTCTGGGCACATTTGGTGTGCAAAAATAATATACGGCATTTTTAGGTACCACTTCAAAAACTTCCTCTACGGCCTTATCAGAGACAAACCCCATCACCAATCTATATGCAGAAGCTTCAACCTCTAATAACTGTTCCATGGTTTCTCTCAAGCCTTCTACATTGTGCGCCGTATCACAAACGATAAATGGTTTTTCTGATAAAATTTGCCACCTTCCCTGTAAACCGGTATTAATTATAACACTTGATAATGCCTTATCTATATTTGATAGGGGAAATCCTATTTTCATAAGCTGTTCGGAAACAGCCAGCACTCCAGCCAGGTTTTTACGCTGATATTTACCTTTCAAATCAAGATTATATTTTTGAAGTGTATCGAAATTATAATTATGAGCGGCAAATGTTAAATCAGCATTACAATCTTTGGCCTTATTCTCGAATATATCAGCTATTTCTTCCTGATACTCACTGACAACAACTGGAACTCCTGGTTTTATAATTCCCGCCTTCTCGCCAGCAATCTCCCGCAAGGTATTACCAAGCATATTCTTATGGTCCAGACCAATGTTGGTAATCAATGATACCAATGGAGTAATTATATTTGTAGAATCCAGACGACCACCTAGACCAACCTCTATCACGGCAATATCAACCTGCTGCTCTTCAAAATATTTAAAAGCAAGAGCTACAGTCCATTCAAAAAATGAAGGCTTCAGATGCGCTGTAACATCTTTGTATTTATCGACAAAATTAACCACATAATCCTTGGTGATCATTTTGCCGTCTATTTTAACTCTTTCTCTAAATGATTTTAAATGTGGTGAAGTATACAGTCCAGTCTTATACCCGCTCTCTTGCAAGACAGAAGCCAGCATATGTGATGAACTACCCTTACCGTTAGTTCCTGCAATGTGAATGGATTTAAAATTATTTTGAGGATTACCAATTATACGGCAAAACTCAATAATATTATCAAGTCCTTTTTTAAAAGCAACACTTCCAACACGTTGATACATGGGAAGCTGCTCAAAAAGATATTCCTCTATTTGATTGTAATTCATCACCGTTAGTTAAAACGGTGCAAAGATAACAAGAAGTTAATTGCTTTTAATAATGAAAGTAACCTTTCCTTTCGTTTCAGATTTAGGAGGAAGGTTTCCTGTTTGATGAAATGTTGTTTCTTCAAGCTGTCTTTGATAAAAACTAACCACATCAGGACTTACTGTGCTTTCTAAAACTCTAGCTCTGATGACATACCCATCTTCATCAATGAAAAATTCAAATACAATACGACCAGCTTGATCGGATTTATCCTTTTTATCAGGCTTGGAGTCCCAGTCCCAACCATCAATTTCTAACTGTGGTCCACCGCCACCGCCACCGGAAGTGCCTTTATAGATAAAGCGTTCATCAACACTATTCGGATCTCCTTTATCACCTTGCTGGCCGGTATCGTCACCATCACTCTTTTTAGAAGCGCCGCTACCCTCTCCTTTATCAGTACCAGGATAAACAGGTGCTTTTACCGTTTCTTTCTCAGGTTGTTTTTTAGTCTCTGTGGTTTTAGTTTCCTTAGGTTTAGGTTCAACAGGAACTGCATCACTATCATCAGTCACATCTTCTACAGTTTCAACGACCTCTGTTTCCACAGGTTCGGATGTTTCTTCAACTGCCTCTTCAACCGGTTCTTCGGTTGGTTGTTCTTCTACTGCCTCTTCAACTGGAGATGGTTCATCTTCAGCTTCAGTTTCCGGAGCTTCAACATCATCCTGATCACTTCCACCACCTATTTCATCCATTCCCATATCAACTTCAATTCCATATTGAGGCAATGGTGGATTAGGTTCCTTCCAGGCAAGAAGAAAAGCAAAAAGAATCAAAAGAACACTATGAATCACAAAAGTGATCACCATTGACTTTTGTTTATCTTTTTTTCTGGCTGTATCTTCTTCTCTGTTAATCATTCTATTTATCTGGTGTTGTCGCTATTGAAACTTTAGCTTTCAGAGATGTCGCTATCCCTGCAATTTCCACAAAATGCTCTGTAGGCACCGACTTATCTATATATAACGAAACTGTTGGAGATTCCGTTTTTCCAATTTCATTTCTCAGTAATGCCTCTATCTCTCTCCGTGAAGATTTTTTACCATTAAAGTAATATTCAAGATCTTTAGTAATAGCTACTTTAATAACAGGATTACTGAATGTATTACTTTTTGATTTTGGAAGATTTACCGGCAATGCCATCGGATCTACGACTGTTGATGTGAGCATAAAGAATATAAGCAGCAAAAACACCACATCAGTCATCGATGACATGTTAAATGTCGGATCAACTTTATGTTTTGACTTTAATGCCATAATTATTTATTTGGCTCTTGTAAAAGATCAATAAACTCAACAGAAGTGTACTCCATTCGATGAACCACCTTTAACACTCTGGCTACTAAATAGTTATACCCTAAGTAAGCCAGAATACCTATAAACAAACCACAGGCAGTTGTAATTAAAGCCTCATAAATACCGGCAGAAAGCTGTTGAGGTGTCAGAGCACCTTCAATCTTCGTAATATCCATGAAGGCCGTAATCATACCTGTTACTGTACCCAGGAACCCAAGCATAGGAGCTGCCCCGGCTATAGTTGCCAACAGGTTAAGGTTTTTCTCTAGTCTGTAGATTTCTATTTTACCGACATTCTCTATACTTACCTCGATATTTTTAAGTGAAGAACCAATTCGGTCAATACCCTTTTCAATCATTCTTGCAATCGGGGTATTTTCACCACTACAAATACTTTTTGCACCAGTGATATCACCAGCCATCACAGAATGTCTCACACGATCCATCAGATCGTCAGAATCCCTGTCGGCTCTTTTTATGGTAAATATTCTTTCGAAGAAAATGTATACCGCTGCTAGTTGCAGAAGTACCAATGGCACTAACCACCACCCTCCTTTTTGTAATAACTCTAAAAATGTTAGTGTTTCCTCAGACGACATCGACTGTAAAGCCAGTGAATCAGGTGTCGCCTGAGTCAGTTGCAAAAGTAAGCTCATAAATTATTTTAATATTTCAACACCCAAACTTCCGATCCGTATTCACTTTTATAACTTTCTGATCCCTGCATACCTTCATCGTAGGTTTCATAAGATTCGGCTGCTACACGATAAAACCTGGTTTTACCATATGGCTCAATTACAAAAGTGGTTAATCCTTGTTCTTTGCGTTTTCCAGCTAAATCCATAGCTTGATCTTTGTCAAAGAAACTTCCTATTACTACATATGAACGTCCTGTTCTGCTTTTTAGTACACTGATTGTACCTTCTTCAGGAATATTTTCTTGTGCGAGTCTTGCAGAGTCTAATGCTCTATGTCTTTCTGCTTCCAACTCACGTTGTTTTTCTTGCTCAGCTTTCAATTTTTGATCCGCTAATTCCTGCTGTCTTCTTTTTTCAGCAGCAGCAATTTTATCTGCCTCATTTTGAGGTTTGATAAGGAAGAAATAAATAACAAAGCCTGCCGCAACTAATAATAAAATTACTACAAGAGCAATAATACCTCCGTTGGAATTATCTTTTTTGGTGGTCTTTGTTGTTGCTTTTGGTGTTTGCTTTTGGCTCGTTTGTTCAGTTGGTTTGTTTCTGTCTATTGGATTGAATGACTGATTTTCAGGTAATCCGTAATCAGAATCTTTGGATCTATACTTTTGCTCCATGATTAAAATTTGCTGACGGTTTTTAAAAAATTAAAGTTTGAGTGTAAACTTAATTTAAATAAATTATACCTCAAAAACCTAAAGTAAACACTTTTTTAACCCAAATCAAGTATTTACCCCTAATTAAAAGCTATAAGTAAGTCCTGCCAATACCTGAACTTTCTTATTTGAATAATTCAGATATCGCTGATAATCTTTATTTAACAAATTATATCCTTCGATAAATGCACTAAATCTTGGTGAAAATAAATACGAAATCTGGGCATTTACATCAAAAATATTATCAAGTTTTGCTATTGTATCAGAGGCCGGATTTATTGTTTCAATCTGGCCTAGATAATATGCACCTAGTCCAAGATGTACTTTATCAAACAAATTATATTGTGCTACCAAATCAAATTTATACGTTGGTTTATGCCATGCTCCTAACAGTTCATCAAGACCATAATTAAATACATCCATTGAAATCTGGACATTACCATTCTCATTAAACTGATAACGACCATTGGCATAAAAATTAAACACGGCCACAGCATCATTATTATATACAATTTCGAATCTTGATGTATCGGCATCACTATTTTTATAGAATCCCATATTCAGATAGCTCCCTGCTCTAAAACCAACACTGTATGCATAGTTTTGGTTCTGACCTCTAATTCCACCGTCAAGCTCAAATGTCTTTATTTGTTGTCTGATATCAAGCCCTGTGCCTAGATAAGGATTTTCTGACACATAATTCTGGTAAGTTTGTTTATCAACACCTCCTGAAATTCCGGCATAAACACTAATCATCTCCTTCAAATCATATTCGGCAAATACAACAGGGAAGAATCTCAGGTCCTTTTGATTATCAGCCAAGGTATCATCTTCATAAGCTACTGTAACACCAGCTCTGATTCTAAAATCGTTCCAATGGAAATAATATGAAGGAGTAAACTGAAATAAATTTCTTGTATCAGATCTGAAGTTATCTTTCAACTTGCTATGCCAAAGCTCGAAATCTACTTGCAGATTTTGCTCATCATTAACATTCCAGTCAGCATGACCCTCTAAACCCACCTGAGTTTCTACATCATCAAACTTCGAGTTAAAACGATTAGCTTTAGCTTTCAAATTAAAATTAAAATCCTTCTTTTCCTGATATGATCCAAAATCCACTTGAAGGCCAAGATTATTATAATTCTGCTTGATATCTTTTTTATCAACTTCCAGAGAAGGATTATAGCCGTAGTAGTGGTAGGTATCTGTCGAACCTATAAATTTACCACCAACCTGATACCCATTATCCATATACTTGGCATTTAACTCCAGATCAGTATTTCCGAATGCTGCATTTTTACCATATGGCTCCGGACCTTTCCCCGAACTATTATGTAGAAAACTACCTCCAACTATTAAATTGTTATTCCTTTTGTTGTTAATAAGCACCTTTAAGTATGGAGTAGAATAATTACCAAACCCTGCCTTAATGAAATTACCATAAAGCTTTTCAATTTTCTCCGGACTGATTTTTAACGGACGTATTGGAATCAAAGCCGGTAATTGCTTTATTTCCAATTGAGGGATTGTATAGTTTACTTTTAAATCTTTTTTATCAGCTTCCGACTCATCTGCTGTAACAAATATCTTTGAAGCTTTAGGTACAGAAAGCTCCTTATTTTTTTCAATTACAATGTTAGTCGGGTCAATTTGACTTTGAGTCTCTTCTTTTTTATTCTGACCGTCAGTACCTTGTGCAAAAACAGTATACCCGGAAAAAAATAATAATATATATATCAGTTGAGATTTGATCTTCATAAAAATTTTATTTTATACTGTCAGTATCAATATAATTCTCTTCTACAATTTGTTTTCCTAAGCCTTTAAGCTCTGCTAGTTTAGCATTTGCCATTTCTACATTCTCTTCATTTTCAGCATTTTCAATCACTGAATTTAAAGTAGCTTCAGCTTGTATTAATTCATCCAAGCCTATGAAATTATCAGAAATAAGAATAAAGCTTCTACCAAGCCAATAATCATAAGCACCAAACTTATTTATGAACTCATATAATATCTCATTACTCGCTTTGTAGTTTTTTGACTTATACAGCACTTCAGCTTTTCTAAACATTGCTTCTGCTGCATATTCATCAGATGCATTTGCAACAAGGTTATCAAATACTTTTACAGCAGCTTCTGTCTCGCCTTTACCTAATAAAGCTTTTCCTTTGTAAACATTTGCCATGGTTACTGATGAAGGCTTTGGAGATCCTATTTGCAATGCTTTATCAGCATATTCAATTGTCTTATCATATTGGTTTGTATTGTAATAAGCAATCATCAACCCTTCTACCGCATCGTATTTCTCTCTGTTGTTTACAGCGTCATTTTCTAATTTTGAATATGCAGCTATTGAAGACTCCCAGTTTCCATTTTCTTGCTGAAGGTCACCTATTTTCTGTCTGGCACGGTTTACCTTATTTGTTTTGTTTTGTTCAATGACTTTTTGATATGCAAGAATCGCTTCAGTTGGCTTCCCTTGATATCTCAATGCTTCTGCTTTAAGGTATTGGGCTTCATATGCTTCTGTCGTACCCTGGTAATCCTTTATAATATCATCAAATGCACCAATCGCTTCCGGGTACTTTCCTGCATAAAGCAAAGACTTTGCAGATTCAAATCTTACTGTAAGCAATTGTTTGTTTTCAGGGTTTGTCTCCCTGTAAATCTTAAGATATTGATCAAACTGTTCAGATTGGTCAGTTCTAGCTAATAAATCTTGTAATCCCAATAAAGCATTATAGGCACTTGGGTAAGTAGGATATTTACTTACAGCCATTTTATAATCCTTTATGGCCATATCATAATCTTGCAAATTGGTAGCAGCTAATGCCCTTTTTACATGTGCCTGAACAATTAGATCTTGTTTTGTAGCGCCTGATAAAAATCTTGTAAATGCATCAATTGACTCCTGATATTTACCTCCTTCGAATAAGATTGTCCCTATCTGAAACGCTGCATCCTCCCTGTAAACACTATTTGGATAGCTTCGCACTAATTTTGATAGTGATTGAACAGCATCGTTATCCTTTCCCTCAAGCCATTGTGATGCCGCAAGTTGGAAAGCAGCATAATCAACATTTAAAGTAGATTTGTTAAGGTATGAATTATATGCGGAAATGGCATTGGAATATTGTTTTGTCACATAATATGAATCTCCTAATCTAAGCGTTGCATCAGCTATTTTTCTTTTTTGAGCTTCCGTTTCACCATTAAGTGATGAGTAAACTTTAAAGTGAGTTATAGCTTTATCATATTTTTTATCATTAAAATAAGCATAACCTATTCCATACCTCGAATCAAGAAACAACTCGGAAGATTCATCCTCATTTCTGAAAACTGTTGAGTATGCATTTACTGCTTCAGGATAATTCTCTTTGAGAACCATAATTTCTCCCTTTAGATATGATGCTTTTGAAGTAAGCATTCTATCGGCCCCTACTCTGATCGATTCGTTTGCAAACCCTAAAGCCTTATCAACCTCTTTCCTGTTAAATGATTCAACAGCAAGGTTATAAGTAACACGTTGAAAAACCTCTCTTAATTGAGGCGAGTTTAAGTTTGTATTACTTAGGTGATTATAAGCAGCCTGATAGTTATTATTATATAGGTAAGCCTGACTAAGCCAATCGTTTACGTTATTTTTTGTAGCTTCATTAGGATATTGCTCTTTAAAAGCTTCTAGTCCGGTAATAGCATCGTCAAAATTACCAAGTTCAAGATTTAACTTTGCATATAATAACAATGCTTCTTTACTAATTTCCGCATCATTATTCATTTCATATGCCTTTTTTAAAGGTGCAGGTGCATAATTTTTGTTTCCTGATTCCAAGTAACAAAGTCCCAGAAAAAATGATGCTCTTTGACCAATTTCACCTTCAGTTAAAGCTAATGGTCTTAATCTATTTACAGCAGTTTCGAAATTGCCAGCTTCATAATTAGCAATTCCTATTCTTAATGCTATTCTCTCATCAACTTTACCCTTATTAGTGCTTATAAATTTATCATAGTAAACAAGGGCTTTTTCCTTCTGGTTACTAAAAAAATAAGCTTCAGCAAGTGAAAGGTAGAAATCAGAAGAATTACGAATTTTTCTTCCACTCAGATTAACCTGTTCTCCATATTGAATTAACTCTTCATATTGCTGTGTCTCATAATATGAAAGAGCAATTAATGAAGGAACAATTTCTTTATAAGATGCTCCTGATTCAGCCTGTTTAAATTCTGTTACAGCTTTATCATAGTCTTTATTTCTATAATAAATATAACCACTATAATAATGAGCAGCGTGTGTATAAGGGTTTGATGAGTTCTTTAAATAGTCAAAATGAACAAGTGCATCATTAAATTTTTGCTCATTAAAATATGAATAAGCCATCCTGAACCTTGTCTCAACAGCAGTAGCACGACTCAATTTATTAGCGTTAACCCTTTTATAATAAGTTACGGCCTTTCCATATTTACCAGACCTATAGTAAAAATCGCCTAACTCAACAAAAGCCTGATTTGCTAACGGATGGCCAGGATATCTATTTGTAAATTGCCTAAGAAGGTACTCACCATCATCATGGTAAAGCTTTATTGCACACATAGCCAGATAATACCTTGCTTCCATAAGGTTGTTATCCTCTGGTGATGTTTCAAGATAATTTTCCAGCATACTTCTTCCGGCATTGTATTTACCACTATTGTAAAGTGAAATAGCTTGCAAAAGAGGCCCGTCATCATCTGTAAAAAACAGTGTTTGCTGAGCGTTGACATAAAAATTTAGCAAGAAAAAAATCAGAAGTCCTGAAAAGACTTTAACTCTATGCATATGATGCTTTTGTTTTTGATTAAATAACAGTTAAAATTCTGAATTATTTTATTGAGATGAAACAAAAAGAATAAAGAATATTTTATTCCCGTCAAAAATCCTATTTAATATTTCAATATGTAAGATTGAAAGTCATTGAGCAATATTCAGCATTTAAACTATCAATTATTATATTTATTATTGTGAAGTTGAGAAATTAAATAAGAAGACCTTGTTAGACCGGTTAAAGCATATTTTTAAATCTAAAAATTCAAACTCAGAGCCAATATTTGGTGATGAGCAGATTAGCAGATTTGTAAGTTATCTGGTTTATAATGTTGAAAATATAGAGTCTAACCCATTACTTAAAGAAAAGGTAAGGGAGATTAACAAGCTAGAACCAAAGGACAAAAAGAATTTCTTAGCCGGATTATATTTACTTTTTGAAAGGAATATCTTTTCAGATCCTAAATTTGCAACTGAAACTGATAAGAAGAACTTCAGAGAAGATTTCAAAAGCAAATTCCCAACCATTAGTCAGACCCCTGAGATGTCATTAATATTTCAGGAAAGGATAATTCAGGAAAAGCTAATTTGTATATTATTCCTAAAGAAATTAATCCAAAACAGTTTCCATTCATTTGATTCATCCGGAAAAGGTTATATAAAGAATATAAATGATTATCTGGATGAATTAACCAGTAACATAAACTCATTAAAAGCTGACAAATCCAAAAAGGTAATCGGAAAATTGAAGACATACACTAGTGAGATCTTCAACAGGTTACATAATAAAGTTGGAAAGAAATTAGCTACAGAAATTTTTCAAGGTGTATATAATTTCATGGCAGACAATTATCGTTTGCTTAATTCATTTCATGAAGTAATTGTAATCATTCCTGAGGAAGTACTTAATGAACAGCAAATAGGTATGCTTAGTAAAAAGCATATGCAAAACATGCTTGTTGATAAAGTAGGAAATCTAGAAGCTGTTAATACCCGGTTAAATGAGGAGATCCGTGACAGAAAGAAAGCTGAAGCCGCACTAAAAGATAGTGAGCAAAGGCTAGCACAAATCATTGGATCTGCAATGGATGCCGTGGTAATCTTTAACAGCTCCGGAATTATCATGGAATGGAATAAACAAGCTGAAATTCTACTTGGATATTCGAAAGAGGAGATTATAGGCAAGCAGGTTCATAAAACAATTCTACCTGATATTGAAATAACTAAAAATGAGAATGATGAACCGATGATCAAGATCGGAGATCAATTTCCAATAAACACAAATAACCTTCGTATTGAGCTTAAATCAGTAACAAAATCAAATACGGAAATTGAAACAGAATTATCAATCTCACCAATAAGCTATCATGACGAAAAGATATTTAGTGCTTTCGTAAGAGATATTACTCAAAGAAAAAAATACGAAAGGGAAATTCTGGATGCAAAAGACAAGGCAGAACAAGCATCTATTTCCAAAGCTCAATTTCTTTCTACGATGAGTCATGAAATCAGGACTCCGCTTAACGCAGTAATAGGAATTTCAAATTTGCTTTTGAAATCCAACCCTAGCAAAGAGCAGATTGAAGACCTGAAAATATTAAAATTCAGTGGTGAAAATCTTCTGTCTATTATCAATGACATTCTGGATTTTAATAAGATTGATGCAGGAAAAATTGAATTAGAAAAAGCTCCATTTAATATAAAAACAGTCATTAACGGGGTTAAAAGCTCGTTATCAACTAAAGCTTATCAAAAGAACCTTCCATTAGTTCTTTATGTTGATGATAACCTGCCTGATGTAGTTGTTGGGGATAGCACCCGATTAACACAAATCCTGACTAACCTAATTAATAACGCCATTAAGTTCACTCATAAGGGCTCTGTAACCATTGCAGTTTCAGTAATTTCAAATGAGGAAGACGAAATTGAAATAAGGTTTTCGATACGTGATACAGGTATTGGTATTTCTACTGAAGAGCAAAACAAGATATTTGACAGTTTTAGTCAGGCATCAAGCAGTACAACAAGAAAATATGGCGGTACTGGCTTAGGACTTTCTATATGCAAAAAGCTTCTAGAACTTCAGGATAGCAACCTTATGTTAGAAAGCGAAATAGGAAAAGGCTCTGAATTCTTTTTCACATTGAAGTTTGGCAAATCAGATATCCAGATTGCTCCTGAAGAATTAAACATTAATGATGACAAAAAGGATCTTGCCAAAGCGAAAATACTGGTTGCCGAAGATAATAAAGTAAATCTATTAATTGCAGTAAAATACCTGAACCGCTGGAATGCTATAGTCGACACAGCTGAAAATGGTATTGAGGTAATTGAGAAGTGCAAGAAAAATGATTATGATCTTGTTTTAATGGATCTACAGATGCCTGATATGGATGGTATAGAAGCCACAAAGCAAATTCGATCATTGAACAACAAGAAATTCCAAAGCTTACCAATCATTGCCTTAACAGCATCTGCGATGATGGAGGTAAAAAGACAAGTATTAGAAGCCGGAATGAATGACTTTGCAGCAAAGCCTCTTAATCCGGAATTACTTTACGAAAAGATTTATAATCATATCTTTGAAAACAAGGAAACTATGTCGATATGATTAATGCATTAATTTGTAAATAAGCTCTTTCCACAATTCTTTTTCTTCAATACTTGCGCCCACACCTTTAGAAGCTAGGTCAGCATTAAACAAATGACCTAAATTTTCTATCACCTTCTGAGGCGGGTAATTTCTTGCCGCCGAAAGATATTCTTTTTGAACGTAAGGATTAAATATCTTAATTATACCTCCTACCGCTTTTTCTGAATAAGCCTGCTTATGGTGTATTTGCAACAGCTTTGAATAGTAACCAGTTAGTACAGCTAATGCAGGAATAATCGGGTGACTCTTGGTATTTGCTGCAAAATACTGAACAATGCGGTTGGCTTTAACGACATTCCTCGTAGAAAGAGCCTTTTGAAGCTCAAAAATGTTAAAATCTTTACTTATTCCGACATTCTTTTGAATGTGATCTTCATCGATTGTGTCACCTTCTTTCAAGTTTATGAGAATTTTATTTATCTCATTACTTAATCTACTAAGGTCGTTACCAATAAAATCCGACAACATAATAGTTGCCTTCTGATTTATTTTATATCCCTGTCCCGAAACATATTTTTCTATCCAGTCAGGCACCTGGTTATCGTATAATTTCTTTACGGAAACTAATGTTGCATATTTATCAAGACTTTTAGCCAGAGACTTTCGGCCATCGAGTGTTTTATGTTTATGAGCAAACACAAGTATAGTACTAGGTTGTGGGTTCTTAATATAGTTTTCCATCAACTTAATACCTTGTTCCTTCTGTAGATCAGGTACATCTTGAGCTTCCTTGATAATTACTACCTGACGGTCAGACATCATCGGAAATCGTCCGGCATTTGTAATAATAGTATTAACATCAACATCCTTTCCGTAAAACACCATTTGATTAAAACCACGTTGAGATTCTTCGAGTGCATTTTTCTCGATATACTCAGTGATCATATCAATGTAAAAAGGTTCATCACCTTGTAAAAAATATACCGGGTGATAAGTTCCCTTATTTAGTTCTTCGATTATTTTTTCGGGTGCTACGGCCATGTGTTTTCTTTAATCGATTAGTATAACTGTATCCTATAACAAAAGATGTCGCCAAAATTGACAATAAATTGATAAAAAGTACAATAACAAAGAGGTTATAATCTTTTTTATTCTTTGACATATTCAGGTCAGGCCCTGAAAAAGTACTGCTATACAATGGTTTAGTATTAAAAATATACAGATCAAGATGAACTTTAAACCTTGCAATCAATTCCCTGACAAACATTTTAACTGTCATCCCTCCTTTTGCTACCGCTCCTACCACTTCATAATCATGGTATTCAGCTATTGGAATTGCCCTACGCAAATGAAATTGCTGTGACACAATTATAACTTCGGAAACACGGTGGTCTTTTAAGCGAATTACCGAACCAAGTGTATTCCTACCAGCATAATCAAGGTGTATTAAAGATGAAGGCACACTCCTTTTAACCAATGACTCCTGCATTAAAGCCGGTTCATTGTAACTTGATGAGCTATTATCTCCTGATAAAACAAAAAAACTGGCTTTCCCTTTATGATAAAGATCTGCTGCCATATCCATACGGTTTTCATAATAGGCATTTAACGACTTTCCATCACTAAGGTATTTATTTGTACCCAAAACAAGTACTGGGGCCCTACCAGGAATATCCTGAGCAGAATCAGTAAGATTTCCCATTGACTGAAATACAATCAAAATATTACTGATAAGAATACAGGAGATTAAAAATGTTACTGGAAACCCAAATACTTTTAACCAATAAAAAATAGGTGACTGATATGATAATCCTTTTTCACCATCATTAGATGATTTCTTACGAGAAGATTTTTTTCTTTTACTTTTATTCTTCCGGAAGAATTTAGATATGTAAGAAACAATTGGAACTTCTATGAAAAATATCCAAAACAGATTATGAACCATAAAAAGTATTTGTCCATACAAGAAATTCTTGACGCGATATTCACTAAGGTCTAATTCAATGCTTTGAAAAACTGATGATAGCCCAAGACTATCAAATGAATCTTTGAAACTAATATAGCCTGTCAGAAAATGTAGTGAAGGGTATTTAAAATTTAAAAACTCAAATGCAGGAAGTATTTTCTGCTTTTCAAGCATAAACAGAGGAACACAGGTTTGAAAAAATGTAATTCCAATGGCAAAAATTAAAAAAATAAATATTCCCGTCAGTGCGCGTTGCATGAATATTTCCTTAGCTGTTAAGCTAGCAAATAAATAATTTTTAAGGTAAGATAAAAGGGTTATTGCGGGTCATGTAAGGTTAAAATAAAAAGAGCCCCGGGTAAGGGCTCCTAAGGGCAATCGGAATTAACGATTAATAAATACGAACAGGTTATTAATCGAGAATTTTTCTTGAAATAATTTCTTTCATAATTTCATTTGTACCTGCATAGATACGCTGAACTCTGGCATCAGCCCAAGCTCTCGCTACAGGGTATTCCCACATATAACCATAACCTCCATGTAATTGAACGCATTCATCTGCTATTTCACACTGAAGATCAGTCAATTTGTATTTGGCCATTGATGCAGTTGCAGTATCTAACTTACCTTCATTATGAAGCATTAAACACTTATCTGCAAATGCACGTCCCATTGTTAATGAACTAGCCATCTCGGCAAGCTTGAATTTTACCGTTTGAAGCTTAGTTAATGATCCACCAAATGCTTCTCTTTGTTTTGTGTATTCTACTGTTTGATGAAAGATAGCTTCCGCTGCTGCTATCGCGCTTAATGCAACAACTAAACGCTCTTGTGGTAATTCGGTCATCAGGTATACAAACCCTCTTCCCTCTTCACCTATTAAATTTTCTTTTGGTACTTTTAAGTCTTCAAAAAACAATTCGCATGTATCTTGAGCATGGAGTCCTACTTTTTGAAATGGAACGCCTTTTTTGAATCCTTCCATGCCTTCTTCTACAAGAAGCAAGCTAATTCCTTTGGCTCCCATTTCAGGATTAGTCTTAGCCGCAATCACCACATAATCAGCCAAATAACCATTAGTAATAAAAGTTTTACTTCCATTTACTAGATAATGATCACCTTTATCTACAGCAGTGGTACGCATTGCTTTAAGGTCACTTCCAGCACCAGGTTCAGTCATTGCTATCGCGTTAACCTTTTCACCAGTTAACATTTCAGGCAGAACTCTCTTTTTAAGTTCTTCAGAACCATTATGTAAAACATACGGAAGTACAATATCAGAATGAAGCGGATAACCGATAGCTGGCCCAGCACAACCTGATCGAGATAATTCTTCTATAAGTATGGCATTGTACCTAAAGTCATCAATACCTAACCCTCCATATTCCTCAGGAACCTGAATTCCCAGGAAGCCATTTTCACCAAACTTTTTCCATGACTCACGGGATACCATTTTATTTTTCTCCCATTCATCATTATAAGGTACAACTTCTCGATTAATAAAATCTTTTACCGAATCTCTGAACAAATCATGTTCTTCATTAAATATTTCTCTGGGTAGTAGTTCCATAACCTAACAAGTGTTAGTAATTTTTAGCAAATATAACCCATAACAGGATATTTTCAAGAATCTAGAGTGGAAGAAACCGATACCGGTCTGAATTATGATTGAAGAATTGATTGAGAATACGCTGAACATCGGCATCGTGAATTCCCTGATTAATTAAGTTTTGCCAATTTTCTAAAGCCTGATTTTCGTTTGAAGCAAAACCAAAACCTTTATAAGTATTATCCTTAATAACAACAAATCCGGTTTCTCCAACACTTCTTCCCTCTCCAAGGATCAAAATATCAGCTTTATTAGTAATAACTGAATTATGCCAGTCCAAAACCCTTTTGTTATACTCTTCAGGTGTTTCATGATCACAACACGCTCCTTTACATTCTTCATCTTTAACCCATGCACATGGCCCGGAAGTTTTAGCTAAACCTAATAACTTGGGACATAATTGATATTCCCTGGCTATTTCAAACAAGTAATTCCTAGATTCCATCATGGAATTAAAGGTCATTATCAGGTTTGGTTTACGTCCCTGAGCAACACCATGCCTGATAAAGCCTTTTCCATCGAAATATGAAATCAGACTAAATACTTTTGAATTAAATTTTTGCGCCTTATTAAATGGTGGCCAATATTTTTTAATTAGTTCATTTTCATGAAGCAGTGCTATTAACTCATTTCCACAAACTACGTGTTCAATATTGTGAATTTCATTAATGAATGAAACCTCAGGTTTTCCAGAGCCGGTTGTAAAATGAGATTTAACCCTTTTTCTAATATTAATTGCTTTACCAACATATAACACCCTGCCCTTTCCATCGATAAAAATATAAACACCAGGTAATTCCGGTAGATTTATAAATACAGATTCTTCAAGATTGGGAGGAATATATCTATGAATGCTTCCATGGTTGATCAGCTTATCCATGATCCCTTCTGAATCCTTAGACACCATTAAATGAAAAATTTCAACTGTAACCATAGCATCTCCAAACGCTCTGTGCCTGGCTTCGTTATTAAAACCCAGATTATCCGCAAGCTTACCTAAACCATATGATGGAAGGCCAGGGAAAATCTTCCTCGCATACCTAACTGTACACAATTTCTTCGAATCCCATTCATATCCACTGGACTTAAGCTCATTTTTGACAAAATGATAATCGAAATTCACATTGTGAGCAACAAAAATTGAATCCTTAAGCATTGAAATAACCTCATCTGCTATATCTGCAAAAACAGGAGCTCCTTCAACAGTATAGTTGTCAATACCGGTAATAGAAGTAATGTATGGCGGTATGGAAACCTTAGGATCAACAAGAGAATGAAATTCATCTATCACCTTTTCTCCATCACTTAGGTAAATAGCAATCTCAGTAATCTTGTCTTCAAAAGATGATCCTCCTGTTGTTTCAATATCTACTATAGCGAAAGTATTCATTTGGATTTTTCAAGTACACGCATTTGCAATTTACTCATGAAAGATGACAGTTCACGTCACAATAATGACAACTCACGGAAATGTGCTAATCAAAATTCATTTCAGCAAGTTATCTGATCAAACAAAAATTCGACAATACTATGAAGACCTTACAATCACTTTATTTAAAAAGATTATCACTGATACTACTCAGTATCTTTGTATTAGGATTATCATCTTGCGATGATGATGACAATCCGGGAACACAACCACAAATCGATGAAAATCTGGCGGAAGTTGCAGAAGATGCAGGTTTTTCTGCATTATTGGCTGCTGCAGAAGAAGCTGGATTATCAGATGCACTTACAGACGAAAACAGTGATCTGACAGTTTTCGCACCTACAAATGATGCTTTTGCTGCATTTTTAAGTGCTAATGGTTGGGCAGATGTAACTGAAATTCCTGATGCAGCATTAGAGGCTGTTTTAAAATATCATATTTTAGGAAGCAGCAAATCTTCAAGTGAATTAGGAGCCTCAGAAGAAACTTTAGAAGGTAATTCAATTTACTTAAACACAAGCGCATTAACAGTCAATGGAAATGTAGATATTCTTTCAGCAAATGTTAATGCTTCAAATGGTATAATACATGTTATTGATGCCGTATTAATGCCTCCAACAGAAAATATTGTAGCTATAGCAGCTGGCAACGATGATTTTTCAATTCTAGTTTCTTTATTACAACGCGCAGGCCTTGTTGAAGCTGTACAAAATGGTGAATTCACAGTTTTTGCTCCAACTAACACCGCTTTTGAAAATTCAGGTATTACTACAGCAGTAGCAGAACAGTTATCTGATGAAGAATTAACAGACATTTTAACGTATCACGTAATCGGTGGATTTGCATTTAGCTCAAATCTTTCAAACGGAGATATTACCATGCTAAATGGTGAAAGTCTTACAGTAGATGCAGATAACGGAACATTACAAGGCGCAAATAACGAAGATCCTGTAGGATTGACAGCTACCGACATTTTAGGTACAAATGGAGTTATTCATGTAATCGATGGGGTTTTACTACCTCCAAAAACTATTGTTGATGTTGCAGTTTATAATGGTTTCGATAGTCTTGCTGTAGCCGTTCAGGAAGCTGGATTAGTACAAGCCTTAAGCGAAGGTGAATTGACTGTCTTTGCTCCTACAAATGCGGCCTTTGTAAACTTGTTGAGCAATTTAAGTTATGCCCAAGTATCAGATATCCCATCTGATTTGTTGACTGCTGTTTTAACTTATCATGTTGTTGATGGAGTTGTTAGTTCGGAAATGCTGTCTGATGGATTTGTACCTACTTTAAATGGTCAGGCTGTAAAGGTAAATGTAGCAGGATTGACGTTAAATGGAAATACAAATATTGTTGCTGTTGATGTCATGGCTGATAATGGAATCGTTCATGCAATTGATAAAGTTTTAGTTCCAGAAACAAGAACAATAGCTGAAATAGCAGGAGATGCGGGACTTTCAAGATTAGTTGAGGCTCTTACAGAAGCAGGATTAGCCGAAACATTTACATTGGAAGGAAATTATACAGTATTTGCTCCTTCAAACGCGGCATTTGACGCATTGTATTCAGCACTTGGGGCTTCGGGACCTGCTGACATTGATGATGCTACTTTAACTGCAGTATTGACTTATCACGTTTTAGGAAACAGAGTATACAGTTCTGACTTAACTGATGGCGCAATGCCAGAAACTCTTCAAGGAGGAACGTTCACAGTTAATATTGATTCAAACGTAACTATCACAGATAATGACCCTGATAATACTGATGCAACGGTTACTGCAACAGATATTCAAGCAACAAATGGAGTAATTCATACTATTAACCAAATCATATTACCAGTAGATATTTAATATATTGCCTGCTGAATGAGGAGATCGGGAGTTGTTTTACTCCCCTCTCCTCTTTAATTTGTAATCTGATCGCTCGCTAAGATGTTATTTAATAATAAATATAGATGGTTAATCATTGCTTTGATTTCAATCTATTCTTTCCTGAACATTATGTTTACTGTGGGAGAAAAGATTTTCGATTTCAATGCACCTCCTATATTTTTATTTTTCATACTTACATTTCAAGTGATTTTCATTTGGGAAGGTAATAGAACCTTATTTAACAAGATCGAGAAAAATTACGGTTCAACATTAAAAACTCTTCTCTTTTACTACTCAATTTCAATAATACTGGTCGTTGCTATTTCATTTATTGCTGTTCTGATTACAGCTGGAATTTTAGAAGGTGCCAAAACCGGATTTTGGAATAACTTGAGGCTAGATCTGGCATTTGTATTCAGAGTGAATCTATTTCTTCACACAGTTAATGCAATTGTGATATATGCTCAAAAAGCAACAACAATGAAAGAAGAGAAAAACAAATTGGAAAAAGAAATTCTCGAAGTTCAATATGATGCTCTCCGTAATCAATTGAACCCACATTTTCTTTTTAACAATTTGAATGCATTGAGCAGTTTAATTTCTATATCACCAGATAGAGCAGAAAAATTCGTTGAAAAACTTTCTCTCATATTCAGGTACCTGCTTCAACACAACAGTAATAACCTTGTAACAATAAAAGAAGAAATAGATTTTATAAAAAATTACTTAGATCTCTACAAAGAGCGATATGGAATTGCTCTCACATATGAAATAAACATTGATCAAGAATTTGAAAACCAATTAATAGTTCCTTCTGTAACACAATTAATATGTGAGAACATATTCAAGTACAATAGTTTCACAAAACAAAACCCGATACATATTAGAATAAACATTGATAAAGAAAATAACTACCTGGATATCTGGAATAGCCGCAATCCAAAAGCTGTCACCAAAACAGATAGTTCCGGAGTTGGATTTAAAAACATTGTTAAACGGTACGAAAATTTTTCTGATAAAAAAATTGAAAGTTTAAACAATGACTCTACCTTCTCGGTTAGATTACCAATAATTCCAACAGACAGCAGCAATGAATTACTTAATAATCGAGGATGAAGAAATAGCCGCGGAAAAATTAAAATCCCAGCTAAAAAAAATTGATAATGAAGCCACATTTTCCGGCTATTGTCAAAGTGTAGCTGAAACCATAGAATTTTTGAATAATGATCACCCTCCCATCGATCTTGTATTTATGGATATTCAACTTACCGATGGCGTTTCGTTTGATATATTCAAAAACACTACTCTTGATTATCCCGTAATTTTTGTAACTGCCTATGATGAATATGCTCTGGAGGCCTTTAAAGTTAATAGTGTTCACTATTTATTAAAGCCTATTTCCACTTCAGACTTAAATGAAGCTTTAAATAAATTTAAGTCGATTAATTATCACCATAGCTTCCAAAGCTTAAAAAAAATAGAAGATCAACTTTTAGGGAAAACAACCTATAAAGACAGGTTCATTAGTCAAATAGGATCCAAATTCTTTATTATTAAAACTCAGGATATTTCCGGGTTTTATGCTGATGGAAAAACTGTTTATTGTCTGAAGCATAATGACAATACAAAATACATAATTGAATATTCACTTGATATGTTGGAAAATGAGCTTTTAGACCCAAAGGCATTTTTCAGGATAAATAGAAAAATGATAATCCATATTGATAAAATATCGGAAATTAGGAATTATGTGAATAGCAGACTACTTTTAATGGTACCGGAATTAAATCTTCCTTTTGATGCTATAGTTAGCAGAGAAAGGGTCTCATCTTTTAAAAACTGGTTAAATCAGTAATCATGAATAAATACTTTTATCTTTTACCAATACTATTTATTTCCTTTATATCGACTCAAAAAGTTCAAGCACAAGGACCTGTAGTTATCGATACAACCGGTCTGGAAGCTAGAATAAACCTTATGGAATCAAGGATTTCATATTTAGAGGATAATCTGGCCAAAATGGATAAACAATTTAAAATTGGTGCTGCCATGGCTGCTACCGGCTATACTGTAACAATTATTGGAGGACTAATGTTGGGAAGAGAAAATGACAAACTAGGTCAGGGATTATTAATTGCCGGAGGTACAATAGGATTGAGTGGAACAATTGTTTTAGTTGATGCTTTTAAATATCTTGGTCGCTCCAAAAAAAGACATGGTCGGAAATGACGAGAAAAGAGAAAGCAAAGGAAATACTAAACATCTTAAACAATATCTATCCGGAACCTCCTATTCCACTCGATCACAAAGATGCCTATACATTATTAATAGCAGTTCTATTGTCTGCTCAATGCACAGATGAAAGGGTAAATAAAGTTACCCCTGAATTATTTGCCTTGGCTGACAATCCATATGACATGGTAAAGCTAACTGTTGAACAAATTAAATCTATAATAAGACCTTGTGGTTTATCACCTAGAAAATCTAAAGCCATTTATGATTTAAGCCAGATATTAATTGACAAGTACAATGGAGAGGTGCCAGATGACATGGCAAAATTAGAAGAACTACCTGGCGTGGGGCATAAAACAGCTTCCGTTGTTATGGCTCAGGCATTTAATGTGCCTGCTTTCCCCGTTGACACACATATTCATAGGTTAGCATGGAGATGGGGACTTTCTACCGGTAAATCTGTTGAGAAAACTGAAGCAGATCTTAAAAAAGTTTTTCCTCCTGAAACCTGGAATAAGGTTCACTTGCAAATAATCTACTATGCAAGAGAATATTCTCCAGCAAGAGGATATAGATTTGAAAAAGATATTATTAGTCAAAAATATGGCAGAAAATCTTTTACAAGTAAATACATTGACAAATAATGTCATCAACAGGTTACTAATTAATTTTAACCCGAATAAACAATATAAATAGAACAACTTTTTTTAATGGGATCGCATTTCAGGCTTGCAATATCTTTATTCCTAATTCTCCAGACCTTACTAGGTTTTGCTGTAGAGACAGACTCTACAACAATAACTATCAATGGAAATGAAAATGATATTATAGAGTTATCAGGAAAGTGGTATCTCATTAAAAACCTCGATAATAAAAGCATTATTAACTTACAGCATGGGCCGTTAAATAAATCACCTTATGAGTATGGTGAATATCAAAAAAAGATATTTTTAGATTCAGACGAACACAAAACAACAGCAATATTATTTCCAATAATTAGATCAGCCTACCAATTAAAAATAAACAATGAATTTATAACTGAACATGGCGTCTTTTCATTTGATAAAGATGAATATAAACCTGGAGCAAAAATAGTTCCTTATGAAATCACATTAAAGCCCGGTTTAAACACTATTTCTATATTATATGCTAATTATGACCACGTTAATGGTGGTATAATTGCTCCACCACTACTCGGTAACATAAGTCAATTAGAAGGACTATTAGTTCAAAACGATTTAGTACTTACGGCAATCTATAGTAGCATAATTTTGTTAGGAATATTTTTTATGGTATTCTTTATTAGCTGGAAGAAAGACCTTGAAATATTTTATTTTAGTCTTTTTGCCATTTTATGGGCTATAAGATGTTTAGCTACATCAGAAAAGAAAATCACTTATCTCTCAAACAATATAGATTGGGACTTATTAATGCGGATTGACTATTTCGCATTCTTTGGAAGCACCCTCTTTGGGCTACTGTTCTTTAACAGTCTGTTTAAAAATTATTCAAAGCCTCTTTTTGCTAAGGTGGCCATAATTGGTAACACTTCAATGATGGCCTTAACAATATTTTTTCCGGTTAAAGTATTTACAGAGGCAACTACAATAATTCACTTTGTATTGTCACCATTAATTGGGTATGTTATATATCTGGCGTATCAATCATATAAGAATAATGATGATATATCTAAAATAGGATTAGTTGCTGCAATTTCTGCCATGGCGATATTCTTTTTGGAATGGCTTCTTTATTTTCAATTTTTTGCCATTCCTGAATTTACAATTGATTTTGGTTATTTATTAATTTTTATATTGAATGCTTCAACACTTTCAAGAAGATTTGGGAAACGATTTACAATTCTGGAAAAGCTTCAAAAAGAAACTTATGATCAAAATAAGAAAATAGAAGAACAGCATAAGAAGATTATCGATTCGCACAACACAATTGTCCAGCAAAGAGATGAACTCGAAAAGAAGCATAATGAAATCAAAGCCATAAATATTAATCTGGAAGAAACAGTTCAGCTTAGAACCAGAGAATTAAAAAAAGTTAATAACGAATTAGACACTTTTTTGTATAGAGCATCTCATGACTTAAGAAGGCCTTTGACGTCAATCCAGGGACTATGTAATATTTCAATGGCTAATCAGGATATTCAGGAAATTCATCAGTTGGTTGAAATGATTAAACAGACAACAGGAACTATGGATGATATGCTTAAAAAGTTAATAAGCATAAGCGAAATATTTAATTATAATGGGAATAAAGATTTAATTCAACTAAATACAATTCAGCAGGAAATACTAACTATGTTTAAATGCAGGCTTGAGACAAACAAGATACAGTTAAACTTTAATACTGATTGTGACCAAATCTTAATCAATAAACGCATGCTATTTTTGATCATATATCAATTAATTGATAATAGTATCAACTATCATAAAAAAGGAGTAGAAAGGGAGCAGAAAGTAATAAATGTTAATTTCGAAAAGTCTAATAAGGAATTAGTTGTTTCTGTTTTTGATAACGGAACCGGTATTGAAAAAGGACAGCTTAATAAGGTATGTGGTATGTTTTATAAAGGTACTGATCAATCTTCTGGTAATGGTTTAGGGCTTTATCTATGCCAATCTGCTGCAAATAAAATTGGAGGTGAATTATCAATTATAAGTCAGGAACAAAACTATACTGAAGTAATCCTTTCTATACCTCTTTCTGAAGTTGAATTGGAATTAATTTCTCAGAATTGATTATTTAATAATAGATATTTCAAAGGTTGTCTTACCATTAGTAGATTCAACCAGTCTTATCTTCCCTCCTAGCTTATCCATTGCCACTTTTGAAATATACAAGCCTAACCCTGACCCCTTTGACCTCTCAGATCCTTTATAGAACATATCAAAAATATGACTTTTGGATTCTTCTCTAATTCCAACGCCATTATCTGTCACATAAAAATTAACATACTTTCCGTTAGGCACAATGTCAATTTTAACTTTAGAGTTTTCATTTGAAATATCTGAATACTGAATACTATTTAAAAACAAGTTATAAAACACTCTTTTTAGTAATTCAGGATCCGTTGAAATGGGTTTATCATAATTATTAATGATATCTAACTCAAAAGGGAGCCCATTTTTAACATTTGCTTCTTTAAACGCAGTTTTTATTATTTTTTGATAGTCTACATTCTTGATTTTCGGATCGTTCTCTCTTATTGAAATAATATCAATCAATTTCTTAAGAATGACATACATTTCATCAGCAGAATTAGACAATAAACTCATGTATTTAACTGCAACTTCTTCTTCTACTTCAAGCTTACCCAGATGACACAAACCTTTCAATCTTGCTAGCGGCCCTAACAAATCATGAGATGCTTTATACATAAAAGTATCCAGTTCTTTATTCAGATAGGCTAATTCTTTATTAGCTTCTTCAAGGCTGGCTGTACGTTCAGACACCTTTCGCTTCAACTCTTTATTGAATTTATGAATTGTATCATTAGCCTCTTTTAATTTTTCATTTATGGCCTCATACTCTTCATTTTTTTCTTCTATTTCGTCTTTCTGTTTCTGAATTTCTCTAGTCCTTTCTTCTATTCGCTCCTCGAGCTTCCTATTATAATTCCTTAGACTACTAATACTTAAATTAACAATCATAACAACTAAAAAAAGAGCTCCCATACCTGCAACTAATAGAAACCAAGGAGATTCATACCATGGAGGAAGAATACTAAAGTTAATTTTGATAGGCTCAATTGAATTGGTTTCATTGAGATTTGAAGCCTTAAATTCTAAAGTATATTTACCAGGTTTCAAATTACTAAACGAGACAATTCTTTGAGTTGAGGCTGGTGACCAATATTTCTCTGCCGGTAGTAATCGGTAACGATAAACCCAATCTGTTTTTCCAATCAGATCAATACAATCAAAGTAAAATGTTAAGGTAGTAACATCATTTTCAATAGATATTACCTCATCTGAATTAATGTATTTTTTTAATTCCTCATCCACCTCAAGTGGAGATTCACCATAATTTCCGGAGATATCTTTCAGAAAAAGTTTTGGTTCAGAATTTCCTAGAATATTCGGAGATCTTTTAACTAGAGTAATCCCATTATCTGTACCAACCCATAAATTATTAGACGAATATGAAAGTGCATGCGGATATCTTGAAATACCATAAAAACCATCTTCCTCTCCATAGGCTATAGTTTCCTCTGCATTTCCAGATTCATTTATAATAATACATTCAAGTCCATTATCAGTATTAAACCAGATTTTCCTGGATGTTTCGATAAATAAATTAAATGTGTTTAATGAACTTAACCCTTCATTTTTGGTAAACCAGGTCACCTTATCATTTCTTATCCTTATTAAGCCAGATCCCAAAGTAGATAACCAATAGTCCTGATCTTTACTTTTACTAATTTGAGTTATCTTAACATTTTGATCTTTACCAAGGTCAAATGATTCAACTTTACCATTTATTAATTTATATAAACCTTTATCGGTGGCAATCAATAAATTGTTAAATTCATCCGAATATATATCATTAATTTTTGATGAATTGAATCCATCACTTTGATCAAAATATCTAACAACCGTATTGGTAAAGAGAATTAATCCATTCTCAGTAGCTACCCATATACCATTTTTAGATCTTGCCAATGAATTTATTTTCCCATTTGTATATGGCTTTAAACTATAGGAATCAATAAACCCATCTTTAAACTTTATTAACCTGCCATCGCTAGTTCCAAACCATAAGGCACCACCACCATAACTTACACTTGTAAACAATTCATTTCGAAGCCATTCTTCTCCGGTAATATCTGCGAGATTAACAGTGTCTTTTGAGGAAATTCTGTAAGCACCATTACCAAGAGTCGTTACCCAGTTAGTAGTAGAGCCTTGAGTAGTTTGGTAAATTCGCGTAATAATACCCAGATTTTCAGGTTTGGTATTGAGATAAGTGAATTGATCCCCTCTATAATTAAACACTCCGGAATTTCCACCGGCAATCCAAAGCATACCATTAAGATCCAAATGAAGATCATAAATATCAGTAGCATTCAATCCATTTGAAGGACCATAATTAATTACTTTATTCTCATTGATTGAGAAGAGACCTTTAAGCGATGAAATCCAAATTGTTCCCTGATAATCTTTTAAAACATCAGTTACTCCCGCTCTATATAAATTAGGAAATTCTTTAATGAAATTTCTTACTTTACCATTCTGGAGGGTATAGATGTCCTCATTTGAAACAATAGCTAGTTCATTTTCACCTAAACCTTTGATACTAATAATCGGTGATGAAGATATTTTTAAAGCATCATACTCACCAATATCCTTATTCATCAAAAGTCTACCTTTAGATGTTCCAACATATAAAAGATCATCATAATAAATTAAAGCACTTACTTTTTCATTATTATATAATTGCGGAATATCAAATGGGTAAACTTTACTATCCGTATATAGAAATATTTCATTTTCAGACAAAAAGAATAGACTATCTCCTACAGCTGGTATTATTTTATCAACTCGCTGACTGAAAACAGAATCCTGTTCTTTAACAACTTTATCATTAGTAATATTAACAGTACCATCAAGAGTACTCACCCATACTGATCCATTGTCTGAAATATTTACATCAAGAACAAAATCCGAAGGAAGGCCCTTTTCTCGGTCAAACCGTACAAATTCAGAACCATTAAATCTAAACACACCGCTACCTTTGGTTCCTATCCATAGATAGCCATTATTATCCTGTATTACTGAGGATGCAGTAATTTCAGTATAGGTATTACCTACTTTTAATTGATTAAATTCGAATTGAACATTCTGACCATATAACCCTTCCCCGTAGATAAATATGAGCAGAAAAATAAGATGGATTAAATATTTCACTATTCTATACAGCTGTCAAGAATCGGAATCTAATATACAACAGCATTACGAAGAAATTAAAGAAATCTTTACTTTTTAATTATGGTTATACTGGTAATTTTATACAGTATTAATCAATAGTTCAACTAACTGTCTTATTGAGAGTTTTTTACAGAATCTTTATCATCATTTTGAGTATCATTTCCTTCTCCGTTTAATATCCGTTCTTTTAGTTGAGGTTTACTTCCTGGAAATGTAGTTCTTTTGGCAATATCAATACAAACTATCCCTATGATTATAATGAATATTGCAGAAAAGATTAAAAAATACTTTTTTGATTTGGAATTTTGTTTAGCCATTTGTCAAATCTTTGGAGCTAACCAGATTAATGCCATTCCACCAATTATAAGCAACAACGACAACCAACCTGGCTCTTTATACTTCGAAATTAATAAATCATTACTTTTTATGCCCTGATTAT
Source organism: Marinigracilibium pacificum (assembly GCF_012926615.1). Lineage (GTDB taxonomy): Bacteria > Bacteroidota > Bacteroidia > Cytophagales > Cyclobacteriaceae > Mangrovivirga > Mangrovivirga pacifica. The sequence continues at coordinate 399,873 of NZ_JABBNU010000004.1, forward strand.
GTTCAATAATCGATTCTTCTGTCTTAATTGAATTTTCAATTACATTAAATTCAGGCCAATCATTATCATAAACATATAACATAAAACTGTTCCCAGAATTATATCTAAACTCTACCCAACCAGTTGAATCAATTGCACCGGATATTCTATTTAAGTTGGGCACCATATTCAACTCCAATGCATCAAAATTTCCATTGCCAGGTAAATCCACAGAAATGATTTCACCAGTAAACAAACGGTTTTTTGTTAAGTAAGGAAACTTAATAAATACAGGATCTGAAACAGCATTGCTCACAATTTTAATTGGCACTTGCCATATTTCATTATAAACATCCTCTGAACCTCTCAACATAATTTCAAAAGTTGTATTGAAAGGTAAAACGGTGACCCTACCATTACCTGAAATAAAGTATGGCCATTTAAGTTCATTTAATTCAGAATTTTTATACAAGTCAAATGATAGTTCATTACCTTTCAGACCCGCCAGAGATGATCTGGCTAATGTTTCCCGGGTTCCATGAACGTTTACATTGTAACTAATTCTTTGCCCTTCTTGCCAGTAAGTTTTTAAATTGACATTTAGATAATTTATAGCAAGATTTACTCCCCTCCTGTTGTCTCCGGTTATAATTAATCCTTTACCATTTTGGTTTATCAAATCTGAAATTATAGACCATTCATATGAGTTAAATGCATCGGATGAAACAATGAATAAATCAAACTGATAAAGCCACTCTTGATTAAATTGATAAGGCTCAAACTCTCCGGCACTTTTATTTAGAAATCTGTCTCTAGAAATTTGTGACCGATAAAAATAAGAGTGCCCTTCTGATTCAAGCCATCTTACCAGAGTATTAAACTCACTATTTGGTGTTTGGGTAAATAAGCCAATTTTCTTGGGCGTATAAGGTAATACATTTACCCCCAGTTTGGATGTTCTTACTTTATTAAATCCTTTATAAAATTCTACATTTAGAATTGATTTACCTGGTGATTTAAATTTATGATTAATTACAAAATCGATTTGTTTATCAGTATCCAATCTTTTAGCTGCAATAATTTCATTATTAATATTTATTGCAATACTATCATATTTTGACAATAAATAAGGTTTCAGGTTTAATTGCCAATCCTTACCAACTGAAGTTGAATAATCACATGAAAATGGCTCTTCAAATTTTCGATTATACAATACCTCAGCTTTTCTATTATCTATTAGATATGATCTGAGTTTAAGCTGATCTTCCCATGGACTGACAATTTTAATATTCTCAACTAATGAAGGATCTATAAAGTGATTGTTATTAACTGAATCCTCATATATAACAATGTTGTTTTCACCTTTAATAGGAGAAAAAATTGTAGAATCATACCCGGTTCCAACAAGATAAATATTGGAAGTATCTAAATCTGCATTATTGGCTAGAGGAAATAGCAATAAATACAATCCTATCGCCAGTAAAAAAGACCCGGTTATTTTAATTATACGCTCCTTACCTTGTGTTTTAACAGAAAATACAAAAGCTATCAAGGCAGCCAGAAAGATTAAAATAATATTCAGCCAATAATGGTTCATTGTGTTAATTTTTTCTTATAAAAATTGACTAAACTATCAGAGATAACTTTCTGATTTTCTGACTTATAATTAAAATCAGATAGAATTTTATTTAAGGATTGTAGTAACTGATCCGATTCAGATTTAGACAATTTATCACCCTGTGAAACTTTTCTTAAACTTGCGAGAGGCTTTAATAAGGTAATGTCATTATTTTGAAGAATTCTACGTGAAAACTCATTACCAACTAATTGAATGTCAGCTGAGTTATAAATTTTAGAATTCCCTATTAAATAATCCTTAAAAGAGATTAATGAAGTATATAAATTATACTCCTCTATCTTTGCCTTTTCACTAATTCGCTTATCACTTATATCATTAAGGTCACCCGCATACCGACGTTCAGACAATTTAATCGGAGGTGGTTCAAACCCAACCCTTTCCACATATACCCTTGAGCGCTGTTGAATTTCCTTAATTAATAATAAAGCACGTTCTTCATAAGGTAACGCAGTCGAAGGTTTCATCATTCTAAGATACAATTCTGCATCCCACATTTCATTAAGAGCTGCACGTAGGAGTGCTTTTATTGACTGGTCAAAAAAGGTCGACTCAGACTCAATATCGTGAGTATGAACAAAGTCATCCAGCCCTGTTAGTTCATCCTTCCCTGTTGCTGAAGGAGCATCAGATTCATGTTCATGGTCTTCATGATCATCTCCATCTCCACCATGATCGTGTTCTTCTGTTGCATCAGCTTCAGGCGTAGTAATTCCAAGGCCACCAGTCTCAAATTCTTCTCCCATAAACTTACTATACCTGATTCTAAGCAATTTCTGATCATAACCTAACTCATTACTTCTTTGTCTGAATTCATCCTTGGTAATTTTTAAGCTATCAGATATTAACTTTTTAGTATCTATAATTATTTGTCTTTGTGACCTAAAATATTCAGGCATAATATCAACAGCCATCCCACCACTATATGTGAGTTTATCAGCATTTTCATCAACTAGTTTTATAAACCTCGTTTGACTCTTAGTTATGTTTGCAGCCGGTTCCTTATTATCAGTTGCTCTAACGTGAAAATAAACTTCATCGCCTGGTTCCAATGACAAAGAATTAGTTGTTAAGGAAAAAGCATACCTTCCATTACCAACTCTAACCATATCAAATTCCTGATCTCTGAATTTCACACTTTCACCGGAACCTCTACTAACAGTAGTAACTATCTTAACATCCGTGATAGCATAATCATCTTTGACCATTGTGATTATATCAAACTTAAAATCAGACTTAAATGGTGTTATTAAATATTCTTCAACAGGCTTAATAAATGTAATTTCAGGTGCATTATCAGGAATAACATTTATAGAAAATGAGGTTACAGATAAAAACTCTCCTTCTGTCAATACTCCGATTTCAACAATTTTGTCAGATGTTACATTTTCTGATCTATAAAAGTATTTACCTTTTTCATTTTCATTAAAATTTATGGTGTCATTCAGGTTTTCTATAACAAACAAATTCCTTTCTGGCTTTGATTCAATATTAATGATCAATGTTGATCTTTCAGGAATAGAAATGCTTTCCAAATCACTATAAAACGACCTTTTCCCAGTATAGGAAGGCGGAATCACTCTCATTGAAGCTTTATCAATTCCGAAAGCAATTTTCAGATTTTCGTTTGCCTGATTTAACGAATCGTTGGTAACAGATCCTGGAGTTATTCCTAGAACACGATCATTCTCCATTTTAGCTTGATTAACTAAATACCAGGCAATTAAGGTAAATAGAGCAAACAAAAAAGTGTTGAATAAACTTATTGGCGGGCTTAATTTTTTAAGCGCTTCAATCACATACTTTTTAATGCGCTCCAATTGAATTTCTTCAACCAGGGACTTATTTTTTTTCGTAATTAACCCTGTACTACTTTGTACTAGCGGTTCATTACTGTTAATAAAATCAAGTACATTTTGAGCGTTAAGTGTAAAGAATTGAAAAGAAATCAGAAATCCGGCTAATGTCACTATGAACAAACCATATGCCCAATAGTAAACATCCTCATATCCATCACCAAGCAAGATCAGGATTAAAGACAAGCCAAAAGAATAAAAGATGGATTGCAGGAGAATTTTCATTTTCCATTTAATTAAAAACCATCTTATTTTATCAGAAATTTCCTTCATCACATACTCACTTTTCTTGAATACACCCTTTCCAAAATAAATAATAGAAGAAATATAGTCAGGATCCACTTCCTATAATTCGATACAAATCCAAATTCAATCAGTTTGCTTTTTGGTTTAAGTTTTCTTTCGGAAATAAACTCATAAACTGGTATTCTAGTATTGATTCCTGTAGTGTCTGTTTGAAGAACAGCACTTGACACAAAATAAGGTATTAATAAATCCTTTTCATCAATTATATCCCTGTCTGGTAATGTTAAGCTATAGTAGTTTGCAGCAGTTTTTGAAAGTTTAGTTCGATTTCCCGGAGTGACATACACTATTGGTATTCCATCTAATTGAAAATCTTTCTTATCAGTAAAGACAAAATCAGATATTCTCGGATTATTAACTTCAAGAAACTGAATTCCAGACACATACGACAAGCCTTCCAAAGAATATTTCACCGTATTCTTAAAAACTGAAGTTGAATCAAAATTCAAAGTATAAAGTATTGTATCTGAACTTATTTCATTGTTTGATTCAAAATATATTGTATCATTTTGAGTTCTAGTCTGATAAACCCAATCACCATAAACACTATCCTTTACGGCTCCAATAAGTCGTATTTTTTCATTTGACTCCGGTTTATAAAAAGGATTTACAAGAAAAGCCTCATAATTTAAGGAATACTTGTTTAATGGGATATCGAACTTTCTCCAATCAGATAAAAACATCACTGACAGAGGAAGTGTATCAGAATTGTTCCAACTTAAAAGTTGGCTAAAAATTTTACTTTTATTGTTTTCCTCAGAGATCTTAAAAGTTGTTTTTAATGAATCCTCAGGATGTAATTTTAGCCATGTTTTTATTGATGTAGTATCACCAACCAGCCAATTTTTTGGTTTAAAGTTTATTTTTCCAATACCAGGAGCTGTAGGATTAATAAAGTAAAAAACAATCAATGTTATCAGTGAAATTCTCAACATTAGGAGAATCAATTCGTGTAATTTTATTGACCTGGCTTTTTGAACCTCAAAAGACTTAAGAAATCGAACAGACCCAATGTTAAGAATTTTCCCTTGTCTCCGATTTAGTAAATGAATTAAAATGGGGATTAAAATTGCACTTAAAGCAAGTCCATATGGCAGCCAATCAATCTTCATATTCAGGGTTTCCGTTTAAAAATTGTATTAAAGATTTAATTGGGTCATTATCGATCTTCAACTGATAATACCTCACCTTATATGAGTGACAAAAGTCTTTCCATTCTCTAATAAATTCATTAAACTCCTTTAAATAATCCGATTGAAAATTATTCACAGATGTGGTAACTATTGTACCGGACTCAAGATCACGTAATGAATCCCTTTCAAACAAGCCATCCAATTCATTAGGAGCTAAGGTATGTACTAAAGTATAATGCTTTTTTGAGGTTGAATGGTTTTTTATAAAATCCTTAATTCTGTCATCATAACCATCAGTAACGATTAAAATTTCCTCTTCGATATCAGGATTAAAGTCCTTCCAGTTTATTTCAGATTCAAGATCTTTTTGACTACCCTTTGGTTTGGTTGATAAAACAATTGATGCTAAATGTTGCCAATGACTTATATCCAGTTTTCTAAGTTTTTGTTCATCGGTTCCTCCAAACCACTGAAGGTTAAGTCTATCTCCATTTTTATGTGAAACATATATCAGACCAGCAATAAAAACACTTAAATATTCCCATTTGGTAGTTCCATTAAACTGGTGTCCCAAAGAAGCTGAACAATCAACTATTAAGCGAATACGCAGGTTAGTTTCAACTTCAGACATACGCACATAATATTTACCGGTTTTAGCGTACATCTTCCAATCAAGCATCCTTAAATCATCACCAGGCATATATTGTCGGTAATGACTAAATGTAATACCTGTTCCGGTTTTGAGTCCTTCGTGTCTTCCCTGTAAAAAGGCCTCAACCCGACGCTGTACATTAAGAATTAACTGATCTAGTTCCCGGTATGAAATATTATCTTCTACCACCCGATTTCACCTATTGATTTACTGATTAGCTCTTCTACATTAATATTTTCTGCTTCAGCTTTATAAGATAATAATAACCTGTGTCTTAAAACTGCTGCTGCCATTACTTTAAGGTCTTCGGGCACTACTGCTAACCTGCCTTCTTTAAATGCTCTGGCTTTTGCTGTTAGAATTAAAGCCTGACCAGCACGAGGACCAGCCCCAAATCGGAGATAACCAGAAATAGCCGAATTGTTATCCTTTGATGGCCTCGTTGACCTAATAAATCTGTTTACCTGACTAATTAATTTGTCATCTATATAAACCTCTTTTACACTATTTTGAGCATTAACAAAATCTTCGGCTGTACAAACTGCCTTTATAGTTTCAAACTGAGTTCCTGTTGTCATTTTAAGAACCTCTTCTTCCTCAGATTCAGTAGGGTAGTCAATTAGGACCTTGACAAGGAATCTATCTAATTGTGCTTCAGGAAGAGGAAAGGTCCCTGCTTGTTCAATGGGGTTTTGAGTGGCCAGGATAAAAAACGGTTTATCAAATACATGATCTTTACCAGCATAGGTAATCATCTTTTCTTGCATAGCCTCTAACAGTGCTGCCTGTGTTTTCGGGGGAGTTCTGTTTATTTCATCGGCAAGAATAATATTTGCAAAGATTGGTCCTGGCAAAAATTTAAATATTTTCTTACCAGATTCTTGATCCTCATCCAATACTTCAGTACCAATAATATCTGAAGGCATTAAATCGGGTGTAAACTGGATCCTTTTAAATTTAAGATCCATTGCCTGTGCAATTGAATTTATAAGAAGAGTTTTTGCCAACCCAGGTACTCCTTCAATCAAAGCATGACCTGAAGCCAGCATTGCAGTAAGTAATTCGTCAATTACCTGCTGTTGACCTACAATTTGCTTTCTCACTTCAGATTCAATACTCTTTATTTTACTCTGAAGAGACTCTATTTCTTTTTCTTTAATTTTCAACTCACTCATAATTAAACAGTCAATGCGTACATTATAATATTCACCCCAAATCTGGTATTATCCCTGGCGAGCCACCTTTTATTTCTAAAATCATAATCCCATTCACACCCATAATCTTTATTACTATACAGCACTGCAATACGTCCATTTATAGTAATAGCTTTCAAATAATCATGGACTAAATCATCTCCCCATCCATTTAATTCCTGAGAAGTAGTTGGTGGTCCATCCTCAAAATTGAAAAAGCAATTATACAGATAATGATTATTCGGAATCTTTTTTAATTCTCCAGCTCCAAATAAAGTTTCCATTTGTCTTTCAAATGATTTTGCAAATAAACCATCAATATCATGATTGCAATCATCTACAAATATGAATCCTCCCTGTTGAACATACTGTTTAAAATTTTGAGCTTCATTTTCAGAAAATTCAACCAGTTTATGACCTGAAAGGTAACAAAACGGACTTTCAAATATCTTTTTACTGCTCAAAGGGACAACCCTTTCAACAGTATCAATATCCAGAGAAGTATATTCGGCCAGGGAATTCAGCAAATTACTCGGCATTCGCTGATCCACATTCCAGTCACCGGAATTATATTGAATTCGGGTAAAGAAAAATGGGTAATTCATCTAATAATAAACTCAGGTGCATACTTAGTATACACCTGAGCTTTGATAAAGTTTTGAAAATTATATAGCGTCAGATAAAGATGTAAAAGTAAAGTCTCTGATCTTCATTGCAGGTATCAGGCTTCCGTTTACTCTTTGTTGTTCACCTAATTCTTCAAGATTATTAAGCATTATCACAGGGCTTTCATTAAATCTGAAGTTTTTAACCGGAAATTTAATTTCTCCGTTTTCGATATAGAAGGTACCGTCTCTGGTTAATCCTGTGTATAATAGAGTTTGTGGGTCGACAGAACGGATGTACCACAGCCGGGTAACTAAAATACCCTTTTCAGTTCCTTTAATAAGATCTTCAAGTGATTTATCACCTCCAATCATTATTCCATTACTTGGAAAAGGCATCGGTTCGACACCATTCTTTTCAGCCCAGTATCGACTATAAAACATATTTTTCACTACTCCGTTTTCAACCCACATGGTCTTTTTAACCGGAAGACCATCCTGTCCCCATGGTGCAGATGGTACCTGATCATTTGTTGGATCAGAAAATATTGTTACCCTTTCATCAAATAACTTTTCTCCAACTTTGGTTCCACCACCCTGCTTTGAAAGAAAACTTCTTCCTTCATCTGCAGATCTGGCATCCATATTTCCAATCATATTCTGGAGTAAATCGTGAGCTGCTGCCGGTTCAAGGATAACAGTATATTTACCTGGTTCCAATGCTTTCGGATTCTTTGACATTGTTGCCTTATTAAGAGCAACCATTGAAGCAGCCTCTGCATCGAAACGATCAACATCATTAAAATCACGAGTAACCCAACCGGATCCCGTACCATCATTTGATCGCATTGTCACAGTAAAGTCTACACTTGAACTTTGATTGTATGCGAACAGTCCTTTTGAGTTCATCATTGCTGAAAACCCAGCGCTATCTTGTAAAAATCCTGCTGCGGTAACGTCTTTAGCTTTTGCAGGATTAATTGATTTTGCTGCAACTTCCGCACGATATTCAGGAGAAATATTTCGAGTGCTATCAAAGAATGATTTTGACTCCAAATAAGTTTGCGGCCCCAGAGGCTCCATAAACTCAGGATTTTCAGGAGACAGCCTTGCCAGTTCTTCAGCACGAGCGACAACTTTCTTTAATGAATCTTCATCAAATTCATTTATTGTAGCGGTACCTACTTTTTTTCCAAAACTAGACTGAACAACCAATGATGTATTACTTTCAGCACCTGCGGTAGACACAGTATTTCTTGCATATCTGATGTTTCCTCCTATGTTACCATTCAGGTTAGCTTCGATAGCATCTGCTTTACTATAGCCAATTACCTTTTCAAGGATTTGTCTGACTTCGTCTTTTGATAATATTGCCATGGTTTAAAATCTTTTTAGGTTAAATTTTACGTTCAGTATTGATAACATTTACTCCGTTAAATCTCGTAGTTGAACTACCATGAGATACCGAACTTATCTGTGAAGGCTGTCCTTTACCATCAAAGAAAGAACCAAACAACCTGTAATCGTCCTTATCACAAATCTTCACACAAGAATTCCAGAATTCCTGAGTATTTGACTGATAAGCCACATCATTAACAGGACCTTTAATTTTACCATTTTCAATTTCGAAGAAGGCAGTTCCTCCAAACTGGAAGTTGTAACGTTGTTGATCAATTGAATAAGACCCACGACCTACAATATATATACCTTTTTCAACATCACTAATCATATCATTAGCGCTGTATTTATCCTTCCCAGGTTCTAAAGAGACATTTGGCATTCTTTGAAACTGAACGCTATTCCAACTGTCTGCATAGCAACAACCATGAGACTCTTTTTGATCAATAATCTGGACCTGATCTCGGATAGCCTGATAATTTACAAGAGTACCGTCCTTAACAAGATGCCATTTCTTAGTTTTAACTCCTTCATCATCCCAACCGACATTACCTAATGAATTAGCCTGAGTTTTATCGGCTACTAAGTTTACAATTGGGCTTCCGTATTTAAAGTCTTTAGTTTTCCACTTGTCAAGTGTAGCAAAACTTGTTCCCGCATAATTGGCTTCATACCCTAATACTCGGTCTAGCTCTAATGGGTGACCAACAGATTCATGAATTGTAAGTCCCAGGTGATTAGGCTCTAATACCAGATCATATTTCCCTGGCATAATTGAAGGTGCTGACAACATTTGTTTTGCCTGTTCAGCTGCAACTGTTGCATCTTCAATCAAATCATAATTATTTCTATATAAATTAAATCCTGCAGGACTCATTATCTTTTCACTATCAGTTGGAGTCATATACTCATACCCCATTCCCATAGGAGCCGACATTGCATTTCGAGACTTGAATTTACCAGTTTTAGGATCAATACAAGTTACCGTAAATGTTGGCCAGATTCTATGTATGTCCTGATCAATATAACTACCTTCAGTAGAAGCAAAATATTTTTGTTCATTTACCAGAAATAGTAAATTATTCACATAATTAGCACCGTTTTCCATTGCCTTTGCATTAGCAGAAAGCAATAGATCAACCTTATCAGCAACCGGAACTTCAAAAGCATTTTGCTTGATTGGTGTTTTCCATGAAACCTCACCATAAGATTCAACAGGGGCTAACTCAACTGGTTCGGTTTGAAACCTGCTATTCGCCTTAGCAATAGAAACAGCTCTTTGAGCAGTTTTGGCAATACTTTCCGGAGTCACTTCATTTGTAGAAGCAAAGCCCCAGGTACCATTTGCGATAACACGAATACCAATACCATAAGATTCGGTATTTACAATATTCTGAACTTTGTTTTCGCGGGTTATTACATATTGATTAAGATATCTGCCTAACCTGAAGTCAGCATAAGATGCTCCGGCTGATTTTGCAGCACTAAGAGCTGTATCAGCTAACACTTTCTTTGCTGCAACATCCATTGATGATTCCAGAAAGACTTCAGGAGATACAGCTTTACCAATAATAGGTATTGATGAAACTGCCATCGCTCCCAGGCCAAGTCCGGATAATTGAATAAAATCTCTTCTTTTCAAGGTTCCTCCTTTTTAATTTTAACCTGATTATATTTGAATTAAATAGTGACATTTAAAATGCCGTAAAACGGGTCTTATAATATTAACAGCATTTTTTCATGAATCCAAACCGCTTATCATCGGATGTGACCAATAAAATAATCCATGTCGATATGGATGCTTTTTATGCATCTGTGGAGCAACGTGATAACCCTTCATTAAAAAATAAACCTGTAGCTGTTGGTGGCGGTGCTACTCGTGGAGTGGTTGCTGCAGCTAGCTATGAAGCACGAAAATATGGTGTTAAATCTGCAATGCCGGGAATTGTTGCCAAAAGAAAATGCCCCGACTTAATATTTGTAAAACCACGGTTTGAAGTATATAAGGAAGTTTCAAATGAGATAAGGGAAATATTTTATGAATATACTGATTTGGTGGAGCCTTTATCGCTCGATGAAGCATTTTTGGATGTGACTAAAAATAAAAAAGGATTACCCTCGGCCACACTCATAGCCAGAGAAATAAAAGTTAAGATAAAAGAAAAAACAGGCCTCACTGCATCAGCAGGAATTTCAATTAATAAATTCCTAGCCAAAACCGCAACAGATATTCACAAACCCAACGGCCTTACTTTGATCCCTCCTGATAAGATTGAGCCTTTTATTGAAAAACTACCAATTGAAAAATTTTTCGGAGTAGGAAAATCTACTGCTGAGAAAATGCATAAAATGGGTATTCTTCATGGCAAAGATCTTAAATCTATAAGTCTTGAACGATTGAAACAATCATTTGGTAAACAAGGTCAATACTTTTATAATATAGCCAGAGGAATAGATAATAGACCGGTGGTACCAGATAGAACAAGAAAATCTGTTAGTGCTGAAAGAACATTTGAAAAAGATCACCGACAAGAATCATATCTTCAGGAGTTTTTATCAGGATTGATTGATAAAATTTATAACTGGAGTATTAAAAATGAGAATTTCGGCAGAACATTAACTGTTAAAATCAAGGACAACCAATTTAAAGTATTCTCGAAAAGTTATTCATCAACCCTGCCTTTTAAGGAAAAAGAACTTATTGAAAAGGTGGCTTCAGAATTATTAGGCAGTTTATTAGACCAAAAGAACTACCCTCCTGTCAGACTATTAGGGTTTGGCATTTCGTCTTTAACAAAAGGAACAGAAACGGACCTTCAGCTAACATTGGATTTTTAAAAAATCCATTCCAGGAAATAATACCAAAGAGGTAGAATTATTGAAGATAATACTAATCCCACTCCAACCATTAGGTTTGCAAGATCCTTCTTTAAATTATGGTTAATTGCCAAAATAGATGCAGTTATCATCGATGGCATTGCTGCTTCCATAATGCTTACTTTAGCTGTAATACCATAAGCACCAAGAAAATAATAAGCTATAAATATAATTATTGGAAAAACTATCAATTTTGCAATTGAACCAATAATCAGAAAAGGAATATAAACAGATTGCCGGTTGATTCTCCATTGAATCCCTACCGATACAAGGGCAACAGGCACTAAAGTAATTCCAATTTTATGAAAGGCCTCTGCAATTGTCCAATGCAGGGAAAAACCACTAAAATTGATAAGAATGGCTATACAAAATGCTATAAATGGAGGAAAAGTAATTAATCGTTTAAATATATTAGTCTTTGATTTAGTTGAATGAGAATATTTTTGAGCGATAAATAAGCCTAATGTAGATAATGCCATAAATGAACCAACTTGATCTACAATTAAAGCTTTCTCAAGCCCCTCTTCTCCATAAAAAGCTTCGATAATCGGAAATCCAAGAAAAGAGGTGTTTGCAAATCCAGTAGTTAAAATTAAACACCCTATTAATTTATCAGGCCAATTAAATATTTTGCCAACCAAAGCAAAAAATATCCATGAAATAAAAACTAAAATCCAGGCAACACTAGCTGGAAATAAAAGTGAAATATCAAAATTCAGATTACTAATAAAATAAATGGATAATGAAGGCAAAGCAATATTAATAACATATGCATTCAACCCTACATAGGTATTGTCAGGTAATATCCGAAGGTTTCTGAGTAAAGCACCTCCTGACAAACAAATAAATATTAATAACAGATTATCCATAAAAAAATTAAGCTGCCCAAATTGAGCAGCTTAATTACTGATTAAGTTACTTTATATTTTTTCAGGATCATTGATCATTGGAAGATCAACAACTTGTTTTTCATCATAATTAATTCTAAACCATCCCAGAAAACCACCATTAGCTTTAGCAACTTTCATAGAGAAATCCTGCATAGCATCATAAAACTGAATGGCAAATTTCCTATCTAGCTTAGGAAGAACATCATTTATCTTCTTTAGGTGACTTAACACCATTTCTCCTGCTTTTTGCTCATCATCAGGAAGGGAAGCAACAGCCGCTTCAAGGTCCTTTTTAAAAGTCTGGTCAACTTCATGGTAATATTCACGAAGTACAAACCTACCTGTTTTTTCTCTTAAATGGATCATTGATAAAGCTTCATCCAATTCCTCTTTATCGATTTTATGATCGGCACTGGCGATTAAAATAGTTACCCATACAGGGGCTTCCATCATAATTTTAACTTCGTCAGGGTTTAATGATTTAAATGCTTCTATCATTTTCTGATTAATTATATATTCTTTTGAGTTTTGTTATTTGAATACTGTGGTGCAAAGAATGATTAGTTAAAAATTCAATTGTTTGTAAAATATTCAACTTACCCGCTAACGGATGCTTAAAGATAAAAAAGTCTAATTTGTCTTGCGGAAATTGATCAATGAATTTTTCAAATTTTATTGTATGTTCTCGATAAAATTGAATCATTGTTTCTATATCCGGATTTTCATCTGGTTCGATGGCTTTAGTTGGTACTTTAGCCTTCATAGTAGATTTAAGAAATGCATTTAGCATAAAACTATTAATCAGATTACGGATTCCGGTTTTCTCCTTTTTTCTATTAAAATCAAAGTGAGAAATAAAATCAAATGTATTCTTTTCTACTTTCATCAGGTGATTGATGATCTGGGCTGAATTCCATTTTTCCTCATTAAGTTTAAAAAATAAAAACTCAGCAGGTTCATTTTCTAATGTATCAAGGAAAGAAAGATGAAACTTCTTCAGCTCACCCCACCTTTTTGTTAATTGTGCTGTGGTTGACATAAAAAATTTTATATGCGTGAAAGTAAAAAAAAAGCGGCCTCTTAAAAAAGAATGCCGCTTTAATTTTATTGGGTTTATAAATTATTCTTATTTAATCAATTTACCTGTATGTAATCCATTCGCATCTGATTCGATACGATAGATAAACATTTGATCTTTAATATGAATGATATAGTCTTTATAGTTCGAAAAATTATATCATTCTTATCAAAGCTGGCTTCAACTAATCAAGATAATAGAGTTCTGGATTTTATGAATGTCATATACGTCTTATTCATAACTAAAAAATGAAGGACACTCAATGTTTTTATGAACATCTCTAAGTCTGAATTTAAAGTTAACCAGAAATTCATGGCTACCCCCCGAGTCTACTGACAGATTAGAGGTAACAAAATCATAAGAATAACCTATATGAAGGTTATCTACTATTGTTAACTGAAATAATCCACTAACTGAATCTCCGGAACGCCAATTAGCTCCTAAAGCAACTCTATCATAAAATACAAATGAACCACTCAAATTTAATGTAGCAGCCTGGTTTTCCTGAAGTCTAACAAGGAAGGAAGGTTTAAAAATCACATTACCCGCCAAATGAAAATTCTTTCCACCGTTAAGAAAATAATAACGTTGTTCTTTAGACTCATTTGGAGAATCTTCAACATCTAAAATCTTGTTTCTTAACATATAAGGCACTGAAAATCCTAAATAGAAATCTTTGATCTTATATAGAAACCCTACTCCGGCATTTGGCCTGAAAGAAACATTTCTATTATTAATTAATGGATCCATTGGGTCCAGGGGACTTGTTTTACCATAATTTGAAACCAAATTATTAAAACCAGCCTGAAGTCCCATACTTAATGTACCATTTGGAAGTCGTAGCTTGTATGCATAGGCAGCATAAACGGCAAGATCACTATGAACCCCGATTTCATCATACTCGATCTTTAGCCCTACACCGACAAGGTCTTTTGCTAAGCCGGTATGAGCATTAAGCATTTGCGTAGTTGGAGCACCATCAAAATTCACCCACTGATCACGATGGTGCAAAGTAACTGAACCAATGTTATCAGATCCGGCATAAGCAGGGTTAAACACAAACATATCATACATATACTGTGTAAGAACCGTTCGCTGCTGTGCATTAGTCTGCAAATAAGCTGATAGCAGAACCAATATTAATAATAATTTTTTCATCTCCCCTTCCAATATTTTATCTCAATAACTCCATATATCCGGTAATAGGCTTAGATCCATCATTCAGATCAATTACATAGAAGTATGTACCTACAGGTAGTGCATTCCCCATAGCGTTAACTCCTCTGTTAGAAACACCATTAAACCTTCTATTTGGATCATCATTATCATAGCTATCCATCTCAAATACTAGCATACCCGCACGATTAAATATTTTAACCTGATTATCCGGGAAGCTGGCTATACATCCGATATGGAAATATTCATTAAGATTATCACCATTTGATGTTACCGCATTAAAATCTTTAATGTCAAGACCAACCTCAAAATCAGCATAACCTTCACACCCATTATACCCAATTGCAGTTACAGTATAGTTACCTTCAAATAGTCCGTCAACATACCCACCATTATAAAGTGAACCATTTATATCCCAGACAATTTCTCTTAGGATCACATCATTATTATCCAAGTTGATGATTGCACTTCCTTGTCCTGTACCACCTTCACTTCTTGAACAAATATCATTTTCAACAATCACTTTAATTCTTGGATATTCATTAATCTCTGCTACAGTAACTGTATCACTACCAATGAAACAACCAGACTCAACATCAACAACATCAACTCTAAGTTTTGAATAAGAAAGTCCGTCAACGATATCCTGATAGCTAACCTCTCTATCAACATAAGTTCCAAGACTATCCTCCAATAGATACCAGGTAAAGTCATAACCAACAGTTAATCCTTCAACTTTAGCACCAACTTTACCATTATCTTCTTCACAACTCTCATCATTATCAATCAGGAAAGCTTCAGGTGAAGGAAATTCAGGAAGTTCTTGTCTAACTGTAGTATTAGTTGATACTTCACATTTAGTAAAATTATCGATAGCAACTACAGTATATGTACCCTGAGCCGCGTTCATATAAGTATTATTACCAATTACCTGATTTGTAACCGTTCCGTCGAATGAAGAATAATCCCAGTTAAAAGTAAATCCAGCTACTAAATTACCATTTGCATAAGCACTAAGCTGACCATTTCCAATAACATTACAGTCAGTCACTGGAGCATCTTCAATAATCTTTACAACCGGAATTGTTAAAAGTTCTTTAATATCCACCGGTACAATTTCAGAAGTACACTGATTACCGTTTAGCTGAGTAGCTTGAACATAATAAGTGCCTTCAGGCAAATCGATCAGATCTTGAGTATTTCCTATAACTGTATTACCGGCATCATCGCTAAACCAAGTATAGCTAAATAATGGATCTTCAGTTTGTCTTGGATCATCAACAGTAGCCAGTGCAGAAACAGTACCATTTGCATCATCACCACAAATAATATCAGCAGTAGATGAGGCCTGAACAGTTGGTTCAACTAGTGAAATCACCATTGTCTGACTTGCAGTTGACTGACAAAGGTTATCCGTAACAATCACAGAATATGTACCAGCATCTAATCCAGTTGCGGTTGAAGTACTTGAAATAAGGTTATTAGCACCATCATACCACTCATAATTATAAGTTCTGGCTGGGTTTTCATTTAGAATCAATACAGACAACTCTCCATTTGGATCTGTAACCACACAAGATTGTTGTGGAGCCACCTCTATTATATCAAGAGCCGGATTTGTTCTATCATCATTAATTCTTAACTGAGCCGGAGCTGATTGACAACCAGTAAGATTATCTTCAGCAACAATAAAGTAAGTCGCTACATCAAGATCAGTACGGTAAAAATCAGGGCCTGTTTGCTCAACGGTATTTTCATCTGGTGTATGCCAGGTGTAAGTAAAATCAGTAAGCGGCTGACTAAGTCCATTTTGAAGAATCTCAACGACACCTCCTTCACCTCCAACATCACAATTCTGCGGATCTAATTTTGAAATCTGAGTTATAATTGGCTCCTGATTTATACTTCGATCCTCAATAGTAAAGTTTCTGATGTTTATACATTGTGTACGTTGATTTAATACCTCAACCGAATAATCTCCAGGTGCTAATGCTAAATTCTCATCAATTGTAGTATTAGGAGTTGTTTGGAAAACACTTCCACTTCCACCAGATCCATCAAAATTATCATACCAGGTAAAGGTATAAACATCAGTACCAGGATTTGAAAGTGAAATAGATGCTTGACCTAATGGATTTAGGTTATCGCAACTAATATCACCAGTTGTTGCTACATTAATAGCCGGGGTAACAGAAATATCATTAATTCTGGCACTAAGCGTTCTTGTCTGACAGCCAGCTCCGTCGCCATTTATTTTAACAGCTTCAACATAATAAGATATACCATTCTTTATATCAGGGTAAACCGTTTCATTTAATACTGTACCGTTAACACCTGCTATTGGAGTATTTGTTGTCAAATTTACTGAACCTTCGTACCAGTAAAACTCAAAATTTGCTGGATCTTCAACTGGGAAGCTAACAGAAATTGATCCCTGATCTATACAATCATCCTTATCTACCTTAGCAATAGCCATACTAAAAGAAGGAATCGGGTCATTACCAACAGTGAAAGATCTTATCAATTCACAACCTGATACAGTTCCTCTGAAAGTTGCAGTATATGTACCTGGCTCTAAATCGGTGAAATTATGTGAATTCCCACTTGAAATTGTTATCCCTGATTCAGGTTGAGTAGTGGTAGCAGAAGCATCCCAGATTACCTCCCATGAATTAGAGAAAAAGTCATTAGGATCAGTTTGTAAACCAATCTCTATGGCTCCATTAAAATCAATACAGTTTTTATTATTAGTTATATTTTCAGTAACAATCGGATCTTTAGATTGAATAACTAATGTCTCAGAAACAATATTTGATTCACAAATTTCTGTTGCTGACCTGTTTTCAAAAGCAACGATTGTATAAGTTCCAGCGGCTAAATCAGTATATGAATATGTACCAGAAGAATTAACACCAAGATCTGAGCCCGCAATTGTACCACCAAGGTTAGCACCTTCATAGACAAATATATCATATGATAATGACGGATCACCACCAATAATCTGAACATCAATCATTCCATTTTCCTGAATACAACCTTCAACATCTGTAGGTGTAACAGCAATTGAATGTGCAGTAGGTGCTGTTAGCGATGCCGTTGCATACTGTTCACAATTGGTTGCTGTATTTGTTACCACAACAGTATATAATCCAGCTCCAAGGTCTGCATTTGTTAATGCATTTGAACTAATCGGTGGTGCACCAAATGTCAATGGACTTGTAGAAATCGGTGCTCCTTCATACCATTCGTAGGTATATGTCCCTGGTTCTACAACAGAAGCTTCCAACTGACCATTAGGTGCCGAATCATCACAACTAGTTGGATCAGTGGTTGCTATATTAATAGTATAAGGAACAACTACATTATTGATAGTTTCAACTATCAAATTAGATACACAACCTGTTAAATTATTTATTGCTCTTACAGAATAGGTTCCTTCCGGATAACCCGCCAAAACAGATCCTGTCTCTCCTCCTATTTGATTTGCCGCAGTTGCAAAAGATCCTGTAAACCATTGGAAGGTATAATCAGAATTTACAGCTGTTGCCGGAGTGGTAACATCAACTTCGATTGAACCGTTAGGTGTACCACACTGATCAACATCAGAAACATTAACTAAAGATATTACAGGAATTACAATTGCATCCTGTACATCATATGTTTCGACAGTTTCACAAGCATTTGTATTATTAACAACCTGAACAGTATACGGTCCTACATCAACATTTCTTATAATGTTACCTGCTGCTCCCTGAATATTTCCTGCGTTTACCGGAGATCCAGCAATTGAACTACCCTGGAACCAACTCCAGGTGTATCCTGAAGTTTCTGTAGCTGAACCTCCTGTTGATGTTTCATTTACATAGGTTTCAACTTCACCATTTGGAGTCAAACATGAAGTAACATCAACAATTGTTTCATCTATTACCGGATAGGTTCTTAAATCTTCAACATTAATAGTTACCGGTGTAGATTTACAGCCCGTTGTATTATCAATTGCTTGTGCCGTATAATCTCCATCATACAAATCTGTATAGCTAAGACCTGCATTATCAGCAGTATTTTCTACTGCACTACTATTATACCAGCTTACACTAACATTCGAAGGATTAGAATGAACTACAGATGCTTCAAGTTCTCCATCAGGATAATCACATCTTGTATAATCATTAATTTTATTAAGATTTAAAGAAGGATATTCCAGAGTCTCTGGTAGATACAATTGATTAATACCTGTACACCCTGTAGCTGTATTAGTCACAACAACAGTATAAGTGTTACTAGATAGTCCAGTTTGAGACATCCCGGTTCCAATAAAGTTTGCCGGAAGTGTATTTAATCCTTCAAACCATTCAAAGGTATATCCGTCAACCTCACCTAAACCAGTTAAAGTTCCTTCAGAGGCTACTACTGCCAACTCACCATTTGGAGTTGCAGAAATACAACTTGTCTGAGGGCTTATCAGGTTTATTTCAGGTGTTGGATAAGTTCTAACATCTACAATATCGACAGTAATCATGTCAGTACAACCAGTTACATCATTGACAACTTCAACTGTGTAAGTGCCTTCTGCAAGCGCAGTCTGGTTTGCACCGGTAAAATCAGGTACCGTTGACGTTGTTGTACCAACATACCAATTAAATGTATATCCTGTTATTACACCCGAAACACTAACACTTGCAGTTCCTACAGGGTTATCACAAGATGTTATATCTGTTTTTGCATCTAAGGTTAATACAGGATAAGTCAGAGTTACAGGTAAAGTCAAAGATTTCTCTTTCCAGCAACCTGTAATATTATTCGTTACCAGAACTCCATAGGTAATACCACCCTCTAGTCCTGTTAATGTCTGACCTGTTCCTACTGGTTGATTATAATCTAATATTCCAAATTGATCAGACAGGAACCACTCAAAGGTATAATTAGCATCATCATCATCGGCAACAAAAGCATATAATTCACCATTCGGAGGAGTACAGAAAGTCTGTTCCTGAATAAGCTGAACCTGATCTTCGAAATCAAGGAATCCAGGATTGATAATAACTGTATCTGGAGAACTAGAACAACCCTTAGCATTGTTTGTAGCAATTACATAGTATTCTCCATCAGCTACATCAGTCAGGTACGGACCTGTACCAATTATACTTCCATCACCACCTACCTCATACCAGTTAAATGTATAGCCAGCAGTTATAGTATCTCCTGTTACTGCATCAAGTCTGTAAGCTCTTGCTGCTCCGACATCAGGATAGGTATCATCACATTTTATATTATCCTGAACTTTCAATGCTTCTATATCATAAGGAAGCGGTTCAACTAGCTGATTTGTTATATTATTAAAGTAATCACACTCCAGAACAGTACCATCCAAAGGAAATTGTAAAGGAAGTGTATTAGTACCATCATCATCAAGTACAATATATAACTGGAAAGACGTACCATCTCCCTGAACAGGTAATCCAGTTACGGAAATAGTTTCTCCCGGAGCTAGAGATATGGTTCTATTAATAGTCAATAGTTTTTGAGCCGTCGGATCATTTACCGGGTCTCCGGCATACAATGTCATTAACAAGTCATCTGCAACGGCAACATCCCCATCATTCTTTACAATGTAATCAATAGTAAACTGTTCTCCCGGGCAAATTGGAGGATTTACTGTGATAAACGAAGCAGAACCATCAATCGGATCTATTATTGGGTCAAAAACAAGATCAGCACCAGGTAGTGAAGGACAACCATTAGCATCTAATGAAGGAGTTTGAACCATAAAGTTGTTAAACGGATAAACAGTTCTACCGTCTCCGTAACAGTTACCTGGAAAGCTCGCAGCATTATTTGTAAATTCTCTCGGAACTGTTAAATCATCATTAACGTTAGTTACATGGTATCCATGCTGGTTCCATACATCCCGAGTTGGAACCCAGTATTGTTGGCCAGACGCTTCATAAATTCTTAAGTTACCATTTCCCTGCTGCTGAAGTCCATCTCCTATTTTAAACGCTGATGAGTTATCAGAGAAGTTACAAGGAATAACGATGTTCGTATTTCCATCTCCATTGGCATCAACTATTAGCGGGTATTCCATAAAAGTGTGAGACTGGCATATCTCCTGATGGATGATAGATCCATCAATACCAGAAGCAATTGTAAGGAAAGTAGCATCCCGATAGACAATTTCTTTTATACCATCATTATCAAAATCATAAGCCGTTACCCCAATAATTCCGGATAAACTATCTTCAATTGGCCTTATCCATTCTACTGAATAGCTTAAATCTGCATTAATCTCCAGATTATATAGGTTGGATCCAGAAACAAACAATGCATTCATTAATCCATCATTATCTACATCGGTAAGTGTCACCCTACCTGTACCCCAAAGCCAATCATCAGGAGTTTCATAGACCTCAAAATTATCATTATGTGGGTCCCATATAAATATTGCAGTATTTCCGGTATTACTATCAGTAGCTCCGGACATTACAACATCAAGTTTGCCATCACCATTTACATCTGCAACCGAAGAAGTGCTGTAGGTAGCATACCCCATGTCTTTGGTAAAGTATTCAGGCAATTCTTTCCATACAGTCCATGTGCCCGTGTTGACATTAACATTAATTATTGTTCCACCTACAATTAGTTCCATACCAGGGCTGGCTGGGTTGATATCCATTGCAACCGGACCATGAGAAACTTCGGAATTCCAATTTCCTAGATTTATATCATCAATCAGGGCTGCTCCTGTATGAGCATCGTAAATTTCATCTTTAAAATATATTTCAACTTTACCATCAGCATTAAAATCAGCGAGACCTATGATTCCCGGGTTATCAGGCCCTAAATCAACTTTACCATTAACACCAAATGTAGTTATCGGTTCTAAACGACAATTATAGGCTACCAGATAAAAATTACCATTAAATTCATTTCCTTTTGCATCCCCTTTAGCGCGCTCTATTGAGAAAACTTCCCCACAATCATCATTATCAATGTTTGCAATGGCAACTTCAAGCTCAGGTCTATATTTATCATTTCCAACTACGGTAGTAGTAGACTTATATTCGGTGTCACCTGCATCAGGACCTGTACTATATATAATACGTATTTCCTGGTCCCACTTATGAGGAGTGACAACTTCAGGAATTCCGTCATTATTAAGATCTCCAATTACAATCCTTGCCTGAGTATGGACGTTCCTGTTTGCAGAACCAACAGTATTTTCCATCTCAAAATCAACAACCGGAGGATTAACATTACAAGTACCCGGAGTAGTATCTAAGAAGAAATCATCGCAAGCAGACTCTGAATTACAGTCTCCATCATAACAGTCTACTAAACCGTCGCCATCATCATCGATACCATTTCTACAATTTGTTTCCTGTGATAACCCGCTAAAAAATATAAATAAACCTGCTATTACAGTTAAAAAAAATTTGTTTCCCATAGCGCTAAAAATAATTGTATGCAAATAATGCATTTATATTACATTATTCAACATGAAATCAAATCATTTCTTACATTTGAAAAATTACTTTTTGCCAGCATGAATAAATTTTTAAGTTATATCATTTTTTTAATATTTGCTAATTCAGCATTTGCACAACTACATATCGGCCCTAATATAGGTGTTGATTATAACTCTGTTAGATTCGGTGAAAAAGAGTATACTGATATTATAGATCGAAACCCATCTATTGGATATCATGCAGGTGTTGCTGCTCTTTTTGAATTTAATCAAAATGTAAGTGTCTCAGCAAAATTACTTTATGCAAACAAAGGTCGAGATGTAAAACTTTCTGCAACAGGACTTAGAATACAAGAAAGATATGGCTTTGTTGAATTTCCATTAGTATTAAGGTATGCTTTATACAAAAACCCTGGATGGTATTATATAGGAGTTGGTGGTCATATAAGCTACTGGCTTAATGGTAAGGGTACTTTTTCAGAAGGAGAACTTGAAGATTACGGCCCTGTAGATTTTAAAACTGAATTCAATTCATTGGGAAATGAATTTGGTGTGATGTACTATACTGAACCAAACCGACTTTTTGCAGGGTTAACTGTGGTAGTTGGTTCTATGTTTCACACCAACTATGGACAGCGTATCATGATTGAAGCACAATTCAGTCTGACACAAACTTTTATGTCAAATGAAAGTGAAGGCAATTATACAAGGATTTTGTCGTTTTACGACAGAACACGTGTTTCCCCTTTTGCTACCGGTATTTCTGTAAGCTATTTGTTTGATGCTCAATTTGGAAAAGCTAAGAAGGGTAAGTCAACGAAAAAAGAATCAAACAAAAGAAATCACCGCAGAAAAAAGGATAAGCACAATATTTTTTAATTTTAAGGAAACCAAAGAAAGATAGAATATGTTTATCAAAAACTTGATTAACACTACACTTGCGTGTTTACTACTTGCACTAGTTTCATCATGTACTGATGATGAACCATCTACACAACTTGTAACGATTAAGCTCACTGATGCTCCTGGTGATTACGAGGAAGTCAATATTGACATTAAAGAAATCTACGTAAACCTTGGAGATGAAAGTGATGAATCAGGCTGGTATCAGCTTTCGGGAGTAAATCAGGGCATTTATGATTTAATAGAATTATCAAATGGAATTGATACTACTCTGGTAACTGAAAGAATACCTGCTGGTGACATCTCTCAAGTTCGACTTGTATTAGGCAATGACAATTCTGTTCAAATTGATGGAATTGAGTATGCTTTGAAAACACCTAGTGCCCAACAGTCAGGACTTAAAATCAACTTAAATGAAACTTTTGAGGAAGGTATTCCTTATATCATTGTTCTTGATTTTGATGCTGCAAGATCTGTTGTTGAAACAGGAAATGGAAGCTATAACCTTAAACCTGTAATTAGAGCAACTGCTGAAGCTTCAGGTGGAGCGATAGCGGGTAATGTTCAACCTGAAGAAGCTAATGCTATTGTCTATGCTATTTTAGGACAGGACACTGTAACTTCTACTCCAGTTAATGATTCAGGTGACTTCCTCCTACCATATCTTCCTGCGGGAAATTATACCGTTGGTATTGACCCAATTGAAGATTATGAAGAAGCATCGATTTCAAACCTGACTGTAACAGATGGAAACCTTACTGAGGCTGACACAGTCTTTCTTGATTTTATACAATAAAACATAAAAAACAATGTTTAAATACCCCGGTTAATAGCCGGGGTTTTTATTTGGCCATAGTGTTTCAGGACCTTTATTTTATGGTTACCTTTTAATATATATTGGTATAGACATTAAATGTTAAACCTATGAGCCTTAAAAACATATACCTGCTTTTTCTTGCCACATTAATACTATTTTCGTGTTCGAAAAACACCTCTGAATTAAATACTACAAGGCAAATCTCTATAAAACTTTCAGACTCACCGGCAGATTATGAACGACTAATAATCGACATTGACGGTGTTTTATTAAAAGAAAACAATAAGGAATATTATTTGAAAACAGCGTTTACCGGTCAGCTTGATATTTTAGACTTTAATAATGGTAAATACTATAACCTGGTAACTGAAAAATTTAAAGATTTTAATCCTACAGAAGTTATTCTTGTTTTAGGTGATAATAATTTTGTAACCATTAAAAATAAAAACTACCCATTGGAATTAGCAACAGGCATTTCTAATGGCATTTCAATTACTATGCCAGAAGACGTGTTAAATAGTGAAATAATTGATTTACACCTTGATTTTAACGCTGCGAGTTCTGTAAAATCAACCAATGATGAATACATTCTTAATCCGGTTATCAATGCAAAGAAAAAAGATAGTGGTGGTGGTGTAGAAGGACGAATCAATCCGGTTGTGCCAGCCGTAGCCTACATAATTAAGGATCAAGACACGATATCTTCAACTTATGTAGATGAATATGGATACTTTTTAATTGATAATGTAGAAGAAAACGACAAATATACTCTGGTTTTAGAATCTACAGATGATTATGAAATCGCTCAAAAGAATAATATAAATATTAAAAATGGAAGAATTAGCAATGCAGGTGTGATTATTCTAAAAAGTAAATAATTCCTTAGCAAATGAATAAATTCATCGTAATATAACAAATTATCTTACCCTTTTAGATAAATCCTTACATAACAAGGATAGACTTTTTAAGTTAAACGATAAACCCTGCATTATATAAGATAAGCTATTTTTTTCCTTACAGAATAAATACTTAAAACACTAAACTTAAAAATATCCTATATCAAATCAGGGTATTTAATACGATCACATAATTAATATTCCTACGACTTTTACTCCAAAAAAATTAATCCCTTTTGTTTAACAACAATGGAGTCATGACTTTTTCTTAAATTATAAGGAGAATATTATTTCTAATAATCCTTATTAAAAATTCTTTCACCTAATCCTAGTCATGATGTCAAATCCATATAAAAACGAAGCTACATTAAAAACCAATAAAGGTGATTACAAATACTATAGTTTAAAAACCCTGGAGGAAAATGGTTATAAAATTTCAAAGCTCCCTTTTTCGATTCGAATACTTCTGGAGAACGCTTTAAGAAATTTTGATGACTTTGGCATCACTAAAAGCCACATTGAAACATTGCTTAATTGGTCGCCAAAAGCATCAGATAAAGATATCCCATATAAACCTGCAAGAGTATTAATGCAGGATTTTACGGGAGTTCCTGCAGTAGTAGATATTGCTTCCTTAAGAGCTGAAATGGATAGAAAAGGTAAGGACCCTAATAAAATCAACCCTCTAGTTCCTGTTGATCTAGTTATTGATCACTCTGTACAAGTAGATTATTTTGGCACCTCATACTCATATCAAAAGAATGTAGAAGTAGAATATGAAAGAAATGGTGAAAGGTACCAGTTTCTAAAATGGGCACAACATGCTTTTGAGAACTTTAGTGTGGTCCCTCCCGGAATGGGAATATGCCACCAGGTAAATCTGGAAAACCTTGCTAAAGGAGTAATCACAAGAGATGGAATGATTTTTCCTGATACACTTGTTGGTACAGACAGCCATACGCCAATGGTAAATGGAATAGGTGTCGTTGGCTGGGGTGTCGGCGGAATTGAAGCAGAAGCGGCTCTTTTGGGACAACCAATCTATTTCATTATGCCACAAGTAATTGGTTTAAGGTTATCAGGAAGTATGCCATTAGGAACTACCGCAACTGATTTAGTATTAACAATTACTCACTTACTAAGATCTTATGGTGTTGTAGGTAAATTTGTTGAAGTATTTGGTCCCGGTTTAAATAATCTAACGATTCCTGACAGAGCAACAATTAGCAATATGTCTCCAGAGTTTGGTTGCACAATATCATATTTCCCTATTGATGATCAAACACTAGATTACATGGAAAAAACTAATCGTAGTGAAGATCACATAAAAACAGTAGAGCAATATTGCAAAGCAAATATGCTTTGGAGAGAAAATGAAGATGAAATTGTCTATTCAGATGTTCTTGAACTAGATCTAAACTCCATTAAACCAACCATTTCAGGACCAAAAAGGCCTCAGGATAAAATATTATTAGAAAATCTTAAACCCAAATTTGAAGAGCTTTTAAAGATAGGGTTTGAAAGAGAATACATTCCTCTGGATGAAAGAGATGTTGTTCGATGGAAAAGTGAAGGAGGTGGACAAACAGAGGTTAAAGCACGCAAATCAGATCTCCCTCAAGAAGTTGAAGTAGAAAAAGTAGAGAATAAACTCAAAACTGTCAGTATTAAAATAGGAAATGAAAAATATGAAATAAGTGATGGTTCCATTGCCATAGCAGCAATCACATCTTGTACAAACACTTCCAACCCAAGTGTTATGATCGGTGCAGGATTAGTGGCACGAAAAGCCGTACAATTAGGGCTTGATGTAAAACCATGGGTTAAAACTAGTTTAGCACCAGGATCAAAAGTTGTGACAGATTACCTTAAAAAATCCGGACTACTTGAAGACCTTGAAGCACTTAAATTTCATACTGTTGGTTACGGCTGTACCTCGTGCATAGGTAATTCCGGTCCATTGCCAGCACCAATCTCTAAAGCTGTTGAAGATTATAATCTGGTGGTATGTTCAGCACTATCAGGAAATAGAAATTTTGAAGCCCGTGTACACCCATTGGTTAAAATGAACTTCCTAATGTCTCCAATGTTGGTTGTTGCTTTTGCATTAGCTGGCAGAATTGATATTGATATGGCTAAAGAACCACTTGGGTATGACCCGAATATGAATCCGGTATTTCTTAAAGACATATGGCCTTCAAATGAAGAGATATTTAATGAGATGAAAAGTGTTCTGACTCCTAAGGATTATGAAAAGAATTATAATGAAATTTTTGATGGTAATGAGATCTGGAGAGAACTAAAAGCTCCGGAAGGCAAGCTATATGATTGGTCAGATAAATCAACATATATCAAAGAAGCTCCATTCTTCTTAAATATTAGTGAAGATCCTAAAGATTTTGAGGACATTATTGGAGCCAAAGTTCTTTTAAAACTCGGTGATAGTATTACCACTGACCATATTTCTCCTGCCGGATCGTTTAAGAAAGAGTCCGCCGCTGGTCAATATCTAATTAACCGTGGTGTAAATCAGGAAGATTTTAATTCATATGGTTCACGAAGAGGAAATGATGAAGTGATGGTTAGGGGGACTTTCGCAAATGTCAGAATTAACAATCAACTTGCTAAAAAGGAAGGTGGATATACAACACATTTACCTTCCGGAGATGAAATGACAATATTTGAGGCCTCCCAGCTTTATAAGAAGGATAATACACCATTAATTGTTATCGGTGGAAAAGAATATGGTAGCGGATCTTCACGAGACTGGGCAGCAAAAGGCACCTTCCTGCTAGGAATAAAAGCTGTTATTGCTGAAAGCTATGAGCGAATTCACAGGAGCAACCTTGTTGGTATGGGTGTGCTACCTCTCCAATTTAAAGAAGGTGATACACCCGATAGTTTAAATCTCAATGGAACTGAAACCTATGATATAACTGGTATTAGTGATAGCCTCTCTCCTCTCGAAGAATTAAACGTAAAGGCAACTAAAGACGATGGTTCTACTACCGAGTTTAAGGTTATCTGCAGGCTCGACTCCCAAATAGAAGTTGCTTATTATCAGAACGATGGCATTCTTCAGTATGTGTTAAGGCAGTTTTTAAAGGAATAATAAAATAGAAATGCTGTTCGATATGTTCTGAAAGGACATGTCGAACCTATTAATAAAAGGGGTTTTGAAACCCCGATTCATTCCAAGCTCCAGATGCGCAAAAGCTAAGATCTAGAACAACATTTCGTATATATTCAACTTGCTGTTTGATATGTTCTGTAAGGACATGTCGAACATCTTAATAAAAAGGGGTTTTGAAACCCCGAGTCATTCCAAGCTCCAGATGCACAAAGGCTAACATCTAGAACAGCATTTCGTATATATTCGACTGCTGTTTGATATGTTCTGAAAGGATATGTCGAAAAAAACACTAATAATCACTTAATTCAAGAATACTTTCTCCATAGCCATAAATCTCGGCACAACTACTATTTAAATAGTGTTCTTCTCTTTCTACTATCCCCGCTCTCACTGGATTACTGTGAATGTAATCCATTTTTTGTTCCATAAACTCTTTTGTTAATATCTCCTTAGCGTGATAACCTTTGCCCCATAATTTAACTTTATCTTCATCTCTAAGTAGCCATAGAAGCCAATTCTTCCTACTTTCTTTCCCATTATTTTGAATTGCTTTAATAATTTTACTTGAAGTGAATTTTTTAAAATCTCTAATTATATCACTTAAATTTCCTTTCTCACTACTTACAATCAAATGTAAATGATTTGACATGATTACCCATGAATATATTTCTAACCCTTTATTTATTTGACAGAACTTAAGACTTTCAATTAAAATATTTATATAATCTTGTCTAGTAAAGACATCCACCCATTGATTTACTGTTATAGTAATAAAATGTGTAGCATATTGATCTCTTATTCTATATTCAAACCCCATTAATTTTATTTTTAGTTGATAAATAACAATATATAAAACTAATAATTAATTAAAATAAAAAAGGATCTAAGATCCAATAATATTCCAAGCTCCAGATGCGCAAAGGCTAACATCTGGAACAGCATATTGTAAATATTCAACTGCTGTTTGATATGTTCTGAAAGGACATGTCGAACTTATTAATAATAGGGGTTTTGAAACCCCGCCTTATTCCAAGCTCCAGATGCGTAAAAGCTAACATCTGGAACAGCATCATGTAAATATTAAACTGCTGTTCGATATGTTCTGAAAGGACATGTCGAACCTATTAATA
The DNA here is from genome assembly GCF_012926615.1 of Marinigracilibium pacificum. GTDB lineage: Bacteria > Bacteroidota > Bacteroidia > Cytophagales > Cyclobacteriaceae > Mangrovivirga > Mangrovivirga pacifica. The sequence continues at coordinate 428,996 of NZ_JABBNU010000004.1, forward strand.
AAAGGGGTTTTGAATCCCCGATTCATTCCAAGCTCCAGATGCGCAAAAGCTAACATCTGGAAATGAATTTCTTTAAACCGTAATTTCTATAAGCTATTGTTTTGGCTTTATACTTATCGCTAAACCACCTCCGGGTGCCAAGTGAAAGGTTTCAGATGATGTGTTGGTAACATCCATATTCGAAATTACTATTGATTCAGGATTATCATTCCAATGAGCATCCTCACCATCCTTATATATTATCGCCTCATATGTTTTGCCCTCGTCCAAAAATGAAAACTCTATCTTTATATCTCTTTCATTTTCATCTGAGATACTTCCTAAATACCAATCGTTACTACCTTTTGCCTTTCTGGCAATGGTTACAAAATCTCCTACTTCACCATTAAGAACCTCAGTACGATCCCAGTCTACAGCTACATCTCTGATAAACTGAAATGCAGGTTGGCCTTCATAACTTTCTGGTAGATCTGCAGCCATTTGTATCGGGCTGTAAATAACCACATATAAAGCTAGTTGCTGGGCAAGAGTAGTGTTTACCTGATTACCCTTTTTATATGGTTCTAATTTAATATTGAAAATTCCCGGAGTGAAATCAATTGGCCCGGCAAGCATTCTTGTAAAAGCAACAGTTGGAAGGTGTTCCGGAGGATTACCACCATCAGAAGCCCAGGCATTAAATTCCTGACCTCTTAATCCTTCCCTTGCAATCATGTTTGGATATGTTCTTCTTAAACCAGTTGCTTTAATAGGCTCATGAGCATTAACTGCAACCTGGTAATCAGCAGCCTTAATTACTGCATTATTGTAATGATTAACCATCCATTGCCCATGATGATACTCTCCTTTAGGAATTATAGGACCAACATAACCGGATTTAACAGAATGTATCCCAAGCTTTTGCATTAGTGCATAAGCCGTATCCATTTGTTGATCATAAGTTCTTGGAGCTGCTGAAGTTTCATGATGCATGATTAACTCAACACCATGTTCTTTTCCATATTTCACAACTTCTTCAATATCATAATCAGGATAAGGTGTAACAAAGTCAAATACTCCTTCACGATCATCAAATCCGATCCAATGAGACCAACCTGTATTCCAGCCTTCGACTAAAATCCCTTCGATATTATTCTTAGATGCAAAATCTATATATCTTTTAGCATTCTCAGTTGTAGCTCCATGCTTTGAACTAGTAGCCTTATCTTTTGTGAAAGTAGACATATCTTGTGTTGCTTCTATATCCCAGGTCGAAATACCAAGATGCATTTCCCACCAGATGCCCACATACTTCATCGGCTTAAACCAAGGAATATTACCCAATTTATTTGGTTCATTAAGATTCAGTATTAACTTTGATTCTATCAGATCTCCAGCCTTTTCAGATATTTGAATAGTTCTCCAGGGAGTATCAAAAGGCAGTTTCCTCTTCACTTTATACCCAAGTCTTTCAGAACCAACCAGTTCACTTGTAAATTTTTGATTTTCTTTATCTACCTTTAAGGTCATACCAGCATAATCTACTAAAGCAGCTTCATGAAAACTGATATGTAAACCAGAATCAGTTCTCATTGTAACCGGGGTATTTACGGCGTTTTCAGGAATATATATTGATGCTATATCTTTATTTCTCTTAGCTCTTTCCAGAGCATCAATTTCTGAAAACCGACTTGTACTATATAGCCATTCATAGCTATCCCAGTCACCGGGAATCCACCAGGTCATGTGATCACCGGTTAGATTAAAGTCTGTGTGTTCATCCATTATGATTAACGAATCAACTCCCTTTTGTTCAGGAAACTGGTATCTGAACCCTACTCCATCATCATAGGCTCTAAAAATTACAGTTAATTTTCTTTGTGTTTCACTCTCTTCCTGTAAATTAACTTCTATTTCCCTGAATTGATTCCTTACTGTTTTTTGTTCTCCCCAAACCATGTCCCAGGATTGATCAAGAGCTCTTTCCTGAACACCAATAATCTTAAATTCGTCATCCATGGGAGGTTGATTTTTGAATTCAAACCCAAAGTATGAGGTATCAATTACAGTTCCTTTTTTATATGTAACCGAATAATATGGTTTACCTAATTCATCTACACCAAAACAAACTGCAATATCTTCATTAGGAGATTTGACAAAGGCCTCCGTCTTAATATTTTCTGTTGGTTGACAAGCTAAAAAAGCTGTTAAAATGATCAAAAGACCAATTAAATTTCTTGATTGAATCATGTCTGACAGGTTTATATAAGGTTATGTTTAAAGATAAGAAAATCAGTCTGAATTCATAAAATATTATACAAACCCTAAATAATTTAATACACAATCAGTTTGCCAGTAATATTTATTTCTTCACCGATAATTTTATAAACATAGACTCCTTGTTTGACTTTATTTAGCTTGATGAAGTCCTTTTCCGGATAAATTGATCGCTCAACAAGTACTCTTCCATCAAGACTTATCAAACTAAATATGTGTATTGAATTGAATTTTCTGGTAAAAATCTTCAATTCTTCTCCATTACTAACCGGATTTGGAAAAACTTGTCCCGGAGTATCACTATAAAAGTATTCTGAGACAATTTGAGACAATAGTATCTCACCATTTTCAAATATAACTTTACACTGATAAGAATTGATTCCTTCAGTGGGATTTGGATCTAAAACAAAATTATTACCTGATATCAGATTTGCATTATTTATCTCGGCAACAAGCAAATTATCATCTGTTCTATATACTTCTACTTTCTCAATCCCCAAAGACGAACCAAGTCCAACAATCAGATCGATACCCTTTTCTTCAACTGATCGTTGAGCAAAAAAAGAACTCAAAAAACAGGATGCCTGCTGGAATTCAGAAAATACAGTCAAACTTGATATTGCTTCAATATTATTAAACGAAGGAATAATTCTGAAAATGGGAAATGTAACTGTCTGGGGAATCACAGCAAAAGTATCTATATCTGTATTGACACTTTTAAATCTTTTTGAAGACTCATCGAATAACTGTAATTCATAACTTTCAAGTCCCACAAGTTTATTCCAACTTACAATTAATGAATCACTACAACTCACTACTACACGAGGTCGCACTGGCCTTGAAATAATAAATTCATCAGAAATATATTCATCATTAGGTGTTTTTAAAATTGCTTGTGCAGTTGCGAAGGTATCGGGAGCAACCCACCAATATTTACCAGATGAAACATCATCTACCTGGCCGATTAGTTGTTCTTTTCCATCTTTCCATCTGATAAATAATGTGCCACTTGATTTGATTGTTGAGTTCCACCGGAAATAAGATGGTGTTTCCCCATTGTATGGCATATTCTCATGATACAACGGAGCATACCATTCAAAACTATTGTCCTTAGTAATTTTCCATGCAACCGAAAAGTCCTGGCTGGATACCAGGCTTGATGCTGATGAAATTTTAATTTTATAGATTCCCGCAGGAGGATTTACCATTGTTATCAATTCACCATTATTAACATTATCTACACCTCGTGTTGCGTTAATAGTCAAAATATCAGCAGTTGGGGTGGCATCAATCACCCAGGGAAGTATAATGTCCCCATTTGGAGATTGTAGCTTCACATCCAAATCATTAATTAAGGCTTTGAAGCTTCCTGCATTAATCGGTGGATCAACCCATGAAAGAGCCAACTTCAATTCATTTGTATTTTCAGGAATGGTAATAGAATACTCATTAGATTCACCCGGACTTAATAAACCAGAAATAATATTATCATTTTCGATACAGCGAATTGCTTCAATGGCATTAACACTTCCATACCCTGACGAATAATCCGGTCCTTGCTGAAGTTCATCTTTTGATGTAGCCATTAATACAGATTTAATGACAGAAAAATCAGGCAATTGATTATGTATTTCCTTGAATTTTTGCTGTAGCAATACAACTATACCTGACATCAAAGCAGCAGAATTTGAAGACCCTACATTACTATATGTTACAAACTCAGGTTTTATCCTACCATCATAAGCCGGGCCTTTAGATACAAATGAGGGAACCACACCGGTGGTATCTATAGATCCAATAGTAAGTACATTTTTAGCCTGCTTATAATTACCGGTCAAATTTGCTGCCCCCTGAATGTTAGCATAATCACCTTCCGAGGCTGAAGAGAAACCCGAGTTTCCAGAAGAAAACACATGAATCAAACCAGGTAAGCTATCTACGAGTTTATCATATTCCTCAGCTATAGCACCATAAAAACTCTCGATCTCAGTTCCAAAAGAATGATTCTGTACAGAAATTTCATAATTCTGATAATCTTCAATACGGTCTGGTACAATATCAGAAAAATCAGATGAAAATAGCGATACCCCAGGGGCTACCCCTCTGCCTGTAACAAAAGAATTTCCATTGCCAGCAGCGATTGTTGCCATTTCAGTAGCGTGTCGGGAGGTACTTTCATTAACATTCGGAAATTCATTTACTCTACCTGAAAAATCTATATCATCATAATCAAATTTCTCTTCATGGATGGATAAATTTATACCCTCACCACTCAATTCAGGATATAATTTATGAACCACGTTAACATGATTAGGCCTCAAATTAAGATCAAGTACAGCAGATTCCTCCTTTGGTCTTAAACTTTCAGCACCTATATAAAAAACTTCTTTAATTGGTGCTATATCTGTGATAACACTTGATAATTCTCCTTTTATATAAATAAATCCATTAATAATCTTTGGAGAGTAGGTATCAGGGATAATCTGCAATACCATTTGAGGGTCATTAGATTTGATTATAAATTCATTATTCCCTGTTTTTAAGGCTCCCGGAGCAAATTTCCACAAATCATTAACCGCCCATACTTCGGCATCACTTTTAAAACTTGCATTTCCTTTTATTATAGCTACCCCAGGTGAAACCCTTCTAACAATATCTCCACCATTCTGAAGTACCAGACCTTCGGCCCCCTTATATTTAATCAGATAATATTTATCAGGATTTAAATAGTTAAAATCTGTATTGATTTTCCTGACCACAAATTTTTCGTGAGAGATATTCTGGGCTGATAACATACCCGAAATTGTCAGAATCAGAAAAACATGAAGAAACACGTCTTTCATATTGTTCACTAGCATTGGTTGATTTTACAAATATATAAATTATACTGATAACTCCTTGAGTTGACATTATTTTAACAAATATAATTCTGTCTTTTGAAACATATCAAAATTATTAATCATAAATAAATTCAAAATTATTTTTTCTTTAAAAAACTAATTTTTACATTAGCGCAAATCTTTAACCAAATCAATTTTACAATGAAACAATTGAGAATCAGTTTCTTGTGTGTAGCAGTTATTGCTTTCACACAGATGATCTTCGTATCATGTACTAACGAAGAAAGTCTACAACCAAAACAATCTGAAATTTCGGAAGAAGTAATCGCTCAGTTTTATGACCTGGGTTTTGATGTTTCTGATATCCGAATGACTGATGATGTGGATTTATTGGATCCTGCTAGTGAATCTGGAAACTACTTGCTAGAAGGCGACATCATTATCACCCCTGAAAACCTTCAGGAAATGCTTAAAAGTGAAATCCATTCGCAAGGACCAAACTTTGAGCAGTACCGTACTAACAACTTAGTATCAGCTCCAAGAACTATCAGAGTAATCGGTTATACCGCTAACAACTCTAATGGTTTGGACAATACTATGAGAACTGCTTTACAGTGGGCTGTTGATAACTACAACAGACTTAACACTGGATTAAACTTCACTTTAACGTTTGGAACAAATTACAACTCATATGACATGGTTGTATATCGTACTAGCGGTGGTGGCGGAGGTTCTGCCGGCTTCCCAAGTGGTGGCAAACCATACAAGTGGATCCAGATTCAGTCTGGTACAAGCAGCTATGGTACTAACGTTGTAGAACACGTTATGACACACGAAATTGGTCACGCAGTTGGATTACGTCACACTGACTACTTCAACAGATCTTATTCTTGTGGTTCTGGTGGAAATGAAGGTGACGGTGGTGTTGGTGCTGTTCATGTACCTGGCACTCCTACTGGAGTAGATCCAAACTCAATCATGTTAGCTTGTTTTAGCGCTAACGAGGATGGAGAATTTGGTCAGTATGACATTGTAGCTCTTGAGAGACTATATTAATCACTGATCATCCACAGCAAAAAAAATATCCCTGGTCATGGCCAGGGATTATTTTTTTATATGATTCTAGTTTTAATATTTTCAGCTCCGGCAAATTGTTCAAACCATTCACCGGATTGATGTAGCCAAAGTTCCAGATCTGCCTTTCCGTTAAAATCATAAAACACCAATACCATCTTTGAAGTTGCCGGTTTAATACTTGTACGGTCTGAATCAGAAGTCGGAGTACCAAAATACCCATCAATATCACGTAAAGCAGGCAGGCTGCTTACATTTAATTGCCCTCTTCCGATTGCTTCGTAAGGAATGCCTTCAGGTGCAATATCAAGAGTTACATCTCCATTGATCTGCTCGACATCATAGGCACCTATAGAAAATCCGGATACAAATGATAACCAATTAACAATGTCGACTGCATTATTTACCTGATACAATCCCTTTCCTTGAACTATTCTCCTTGATAATGCTTCTGCACTGGGACGATACCTGTTTGGATCTTTTCCAAGATCTTTATAGGCATTTCTTGTAGCCTGAATAATCGGGCGATTCTTAATATCTTCTACTTCGTATTTATTAAAAAGTATATCAATTTCCTGCTCCAAGCGATCATCAAGTTCGGCAATACTATATACCACTCGAATATCTGCTTCGAGAACACCTAATCGAAGGTCAGGCAATTTTGATTTAATTTCTTCTGTGATAAAAATATTCTTCATTACACACTGTCTTCTATCTTACACATCGGTAATTTAAACATCAAAAAACTTGATGTCTACCCAAAATAATTGTTTTTATTGCAAAAACTTATTTCCATATGAAAAACACATCTTTCGTCTTAATATTTATCATATTTACAATTATCGGTTGTAGTAAATCTAAAAACAATAACAATGCCGAAAATAATATAAACACCTCCAATGATATAGAAAATCGCGTTCTTACACTTAGAGACAGCATCCAAAATGCCTATAAAATGGATGAATTAAAGGTAAAAAATGCTCTATCATTTGACTTATCACTAACCTTTGGAGGTAAAGAAAGGTTTAATGGAGAAGTTGTACAAACTCCTTCAGGTAGCAAAGTAAAAATCACATACAACAATGGTAACCAGGCCCTTTATGATGATGGTCAATTTTATAAAAAGGGTGATTCATTAAACACTCGGGCTGCAAGGTTTGATGTGCTTACATGGTCATATTTTTATATGCTACCGTACAAAATCAAGGATCCGGGAGTAAACTGGGAATACATTGGTATAAAATCGATGAACAATAAAGATTATCAGGTTGCAAAAATGACATTTGCCCCGGGAACAGGTGACGCTCCGGATGATTGGTACTATTTATATATCGACCCAGAAACAAAATTTATTCATGCTGCTTCCTATATAGTTACATTCGGAGGTGGCGATCAAAATGAAGCTGAAGAAGACCCTCATGCCATAATTTATAGTGATTTTAAGATAGATGGTGCTATTCCATATGCTCAATCATGGAAATTTACGTCATGGAAAGATTTCGAGTTTTCCGATGAACTGGGTTTTGCGCAGGTTAAAGACATAAGATTGATAGACGAATACCCAAAAATTCATTTAAATGAATATCAAAACATAACTGATTAAAAAAAATTTAAAATATTTAAACAAAACACTTGCAAGTGACAGCAACTGTCATTACATTTACAACAGCTCTTTATTCATAGTTGATAAATTCCTAATAAGCGATCTCGGCTCCCCGCCCTGATCGCTTATGCTTTTTAAAGGGTTTTCACTTTTCAAAGAATATTTCACCATCCCCAGCTACCTTCTTCACCTTTAAATGGTCCGACGACATCACTGGTTATCCACCCCCCATAAAACTTACCAGGTTGTGGAGTAACTGATTCATTATCAACCATGCATTTGTCTATCATACCAGCATAAAATGCCAAATACCCCTTAATCAATGAAAATGAATTATTCGGAGACATATATGTCCAGGCAACATTTTCATTCAATTCATTTTCCAGGTATAAATCATAATAGTTACCTGTACCTTTCCATTCACAATGTGTTTCCAGATCAGATGGTAAGAGATACTGCATTTGAACATCAGAGGGCGGAATATAATATTGAGGTGGGTGGCTTGTCTCCAACACACGATAAGCACCATTACTTCTTGCAAGGCAAATTCCTTTATGCCAGACTTCAATTAATTTATTTGTTTTTTCAAGTTTAGGTGGCCGTGGATAATCCCATACTGACTCCTGCCCCTTCTTAGGCTTTACAGGCTTTGGCTTCTTCATACGATATAAACAAATGCAGGTAATCATTGTTCGTCAAATACATTATCTGACTATTAAAGCATTTATTGAATTAATTACCATTCCTTTTTGAAGTAATTCCCAATGTTGTTTCAGGAACTCTATTTTTAGATTGTTCCAAATTAACCAATTGAATACTTTTTTAATAATGAAACTAAGCAATCAACTCCCCCCTATCCTTACTAAAGTTTATAGTATTATCATTGTAATCTGTCTCACTAATGCTACTTGTGTATCTCAAGATAAACCTGATTTAAAAACAATCAATCAGAAGGTTGAGCAGATACTTTCGCAAATGACGCTGGAAGAGAAAATTGGCCAGACCTCACAACGCGGAACATCCTCAATGGGAAAAGGACTTTCTGAAGAATTAATTACCAAAGTCAGAAAAGGAGAAATTGGTTCATTTTTAAATGTTACTGATTCTCAAACGATAAACTTCTTACAAAAAACCGCCGTTGAAGAAAGCCCCAATGGAATACCATTGATCTTTGCCCGTGATGTAATCCATGGGTTCAAGACCATATTTCCGATTCCTCTGGGGCAGGCTGCTACCTGGAACCCTGATCTTATTGAAAAAGGATCGCGGATTGCTGCCATTGAAGCTACTGCCAGTGGTATCCGATGGACATTCGCACCTATGCTCGATATTGCCCGCGACAGCCGTTGGGGACGGATAGCCGAATCGCCAGGAGAAGATCCTTTTCTGGCCTCTAAATTTACCGAAGCTTACATTAAAGGCTTTCAGGGAGACCTTTCAAGCCCTACCGGGATGCTGGCATGTGCAAAACACTTTGTCGGTTATGGAGCTGCTGAAGGAGGCCGTGACTATAATATTGCCATCATTCATGAACAACTTTTGCATAACGTTTACCTCAAACCATTTGAAGCAGCCGTAAAATCAGGAGTCGGTTCATTTATGTCGTCATTTAATGAATTAAATGGTGTCCCGGCTACCGGAAATAAATATTTACTAAAAACCATCTTACGAAATACCTGGGGATTTGACGGGTTGGTAGTAAGTGATTGGAACTCTGTAACTGAAATGATTCCACATGGATTTGCTGCCGATGAAAAACATGCAGCAATGCTTTCAGCTAATGCCGGATTAGACATGGAAATGACAAGCACAGCGTATGAAGATCATTTAAAAAATCTGATTGAATCAGGAGTAATTGCCGAGTCTCAGCTAGATGATATGGTAAGGAATATACTGAGAGTAAAATTAAAAATGGGGCTATTCGAGCAACCATATACCAGGTTTAATCATTCAATATTCTATGATGAGAAACACCTGGTAAGCGCCAAACAAACAGCAATTGAAAGCATCGTATTGCTTAAAAACTATAATAATTTACTTCCTCTGGATTTTAAAAATCAGAAAATAGCCTTGATTGGTCCTCTTGCAGATGCCCCACATGAACAACTCGGAACCTGGGTTTTCGATGGAGAATCTGAACATACCCAAACACTTAAAATGTCTCTTTCTGAAGCTTATGGCAAAAACCTCATGTTTAGCAAAGGATTAGCCTTTAGCAGAGACTCATTGACAGACAAATTTGATGAAGCACTTGAAATTGCGCGAAAGTCTGATGTGATCATCTTTGCGGGTGGAGAGGAAGCTATTCTTTCCGGAGAAGCCCACAGTCGTGCCAATATTGACCTGCCTGGGATTCAAGAAGAACTTATTCATAAACTTGCTAAACTAGGCAAGCCAATTGTCTTAATAATAATGGCCGGTCGTCCAATTACCATTTCGAATATTTATAATGAAGCAGATGCCATATTGATGGCCTGGCATCCGGGAACGATGGGTGGTCCGGCACTAAAAGACATTCTGAATGGAGAAACCTCACCTTCGGGAAGACTACCTGTAACCTGGCCTAAAACTTCAGGACAAGAACCAATCTATTACAACCATAAAAACACAGGCAGACCAGCAAGTGAAGAGTCATTTGTGGCGATCGATGATATCCCTGTGGGAGCGTGGCAAAGTTCTCTGGGAAATACGTCACATTATCTTGATGCCGGATATCAACCAATGTTTCCTTTCGGGTTTGGATTAACTTATTCGACTTTCGAATACTCCGAAATGACATTAAACAAAGCTTCATTTTCCATCATGGACTCAGTTCTAATAACTTTTAAGTTAACCAATACCGGTAAAGCGGAAGCAACGGAAGTAGTACAGTATTATGTCCAGGACATCACCGGAAGTATAACCCGGCCAGTCAGAGAGCTAGTTGGTTTCTCAAGAGTCACTTTAAAAGCTGGTGAATCCAGAGAAGTAACATATACCCTTCCTGTAGAAAACCTGAAATTCTATAATATTGACAAAGAGTGGGTAGTTGAACCCGGAGATTTTAATATCTGGGTTGGTCCCAATTGTCAGGAGGGCCTAAAATCATCTTTTGTTGTAGACTAAATTCAGTTTTAGTAGATTAAATAAAACACAGAATCAAAAAATTGACTTTTGGTTAAAAAAGAAATTATGATCACACATGATGATAACTTCTGGATGAAAATGGCTATTGATATTGCACGAGATTCGCGATCGCCTTTTGGAGCCGTTCTTGTTGATTGTGAGGGCCAGCAAATAGCCATGCCCAACACAACATTACTTGATGGCCCCACTGCTCATGCTGAAATGAATGTAATTCGCAGAATGAATGAATTAGATTATGATGATCCGGAGGACTTGACATTATATACTACCGTAGAGCCTTGCCCCATGTGTATGGGTGCAATTATCTGGGCAGGAATTGGCACTTTGATTTATGGGGCGTCTATTAAACATGCATCTAAATTCACTAATCAAATATTAGTTTCTTCAGAAGAAATAGTAAATAATTCAAATAGTATGTTAATTACTCACGGTGGATTTATGGCTGAGGAATGCGAGAAATTATTTCAACACAAATAATCTGATTTAAACGAGCGAAACCAGCTCAGGATTAATAACTTAATAGACACCAAAACCAAAAAAATCAAATAGATGAAAGCTGTTCAAATCGAAGAAGCCGGAGGTGATTTCAAACTAGTAGAAAAGGAAATACCAGAACCCGGCACAGGTCAAGTTCAAATTAAAGTTGAAGCATGCGGTATCTGTCACAGTGATATGTTTGTAAAAGAAGGGGCATTTCCTGGAATTGAATTCCCGAGGGTTCCGGGACATGAGGTGATAGGCCGGATAACTAAAGTTGGAAAAGGCGTCAAGATGTTTTCCGAAGGTCAGCGAGTAGGTGTTGGCTGGCATGGCGGGCATTGCTTTGAGTGTGAACCGTGTCGCCGGGGTGATTTTATTAGTTGTCAGAATGCCCAGGTTGCAGGAATATCGTATGACGGAGGGTATCAGGAATATATGGTGGCTCCGCAAGAAGCTGTTGCCAGTGTACCAGATGAAATCGATTCGGCAGAGGCAGCGCCATTATTATGCGCAGGGATTACAACGTTTAATTCTTTAAGAAACAGCTCTGCAAGAGCCGGAGACCTTGTTGCGGTACAGGGAATTGGTGGCTTGGGGCATCTTGCCATACAATTTGCCGCTAAAATGGGATTCAGAGTTGCAGCAATATCGACTAGTGATTCAAAAAAAGACCTGGCAATGAAGCTGGGCGCAAAATACTATATCAACACCAGCAAAGATGATCCGGCTGAAGAACTTCAAAAACTTGGTGGTGCAAAGGTAATTCTCTGTACAGCTCCAAGTGCTGATGCAATCAGTAGCGTTGTAAACGGAATGGGAATTGATGGACAAGTTTTAATAGTTGCTGCACCCGGAGATGCAATTTCTGTTGCTCCGTTTTCTTTGATTATGGGCAGAAAATCTGTTGCAGGATGGCCAAGCGGAACAGCAATTGATTCTGAGGACACATTAAACTTTAGTGCCCATAGTGACATCAGACCGATGATAGAGACGTTTCCACTTGAAAAGGCTGCAGAAGCCTATGAGCGAATGATTACTAATAAAGCTAGATTCAGAGTTGTGTTGAAAATGGAATAATAAAAAATATAAAAAACACACACCTAAAATAAATGCCTGGAGAGATCCGGGCTTTTCATTTTACAAATGACCAGGGATCAAATTCCTTCATATATTCCTGTCTATTGACGATAACCACCTTTTTAATTCCTCTTTCTACCTTTGGACTAAAGGCATAATTGAAACACAAATAATATACATCTCCCCTTCCGGTAACATATATACTACTGAAATTATCAAATCTAAACCCCATACTATCAAGTACTGATTTTCTTACTATAGCCTTTCCCTGATAACAAAGAGTTTTTAAAATCCTTCTGTTATTACGTACATGAGAAGTCAGGTTTTTAATCATTACCTGCTCATGATTACTATTCTGATAATGATAGGCACTTTTACAATTGGAATCACAAAATATTTTATCTGACCGGCCAAATAGTGGCTTGTTACAATGTTTGCAATAATTAGTTTCTATAAATGAACCTGACATAGTTGAAGAGGGTTGAAAAATCCAATTACAATAAATATAACTTATTAATTAGATACAATTTAAGGTGAAATATTTGAAAAGTTATCAATTCCATCTAAAAAATAAGTGTAGATTAAACGTATAATAAACGTCTATACACGTATAATCTTACGCTTAGCACTTTGGAATTTTCTTTCTTTAGGTTCATAAAATTGATCCGAATGATAGAACTAAAATCAAAATCAATTGGTGATAAGACCCAAATACTGATTCTTTTTAAATACCATGAAGGAATACTAAAGTCTGTCAAGTCTATACCCGGACGCAGATGGGACTCAAAAAACAAGTATTGGTATATAATAGACAATGCTGCCAATTTCCGGAGAATATGTTCAGTATTAAGAAATTACCAATATAAAGTAGATCAAGTATTACGTCTGAAATACGAAGCAGAAATAAAATTACCTGTAAGACAAGAAAAAGATAAGGAAAAACCAAAGATAAAAAATCCATTTATCAGGCAGCCACAAAGAATTCCGGCACCATTAGAATATATAGAAAAGCTTGAAATGGAGAGATATAGTAAAAGCACCTTTCAAACCTATGTGTATTACCTTTCAGATTTTCTGAGTTATATAAAACAAGAAGACCCGGGGAAATTTACAGATGATGATGTTAGAAGATACCTGTTATATTTAATTCATGACAAGAAAGCATCGACTAGCACCCAGAATCAGGCCATAAATGCGATTAAGTTTTATCTGGAAAAAATTAAAGGTGAACAAAAAAAGTACTATTGGTTAGACAGGCCAAGAAAGGAAAAGAAGCTACCGGAAGTTCTTAGTGAAGAAGAAGTACTAAGGATATTGAAAGCACCGATGAACCTTAAACACCGCTGTATGTTAAGCTTGATATACAGCGCCGGACTTAGAGTGAGTGAAATGATCAATATGAAGATATCAGACATTAATAGTGATCGGAAGCTTATCCATATAAAAGGAGCCAAAGGTAAAAAAGACCGCACTACCCTCCTATCGGATAAAATGCTGATTCAGCTTCGGGAATACTATAAAGAATACAAACCAAAAAGATGGCTATTTGAAGGTCAGGGAGGTGAGCAGTATTCGGCCAGTAGCGCAAGAAGTATATTTAACCGGGCAAAGAAAGTCGCCAGGATAAGGAAGCCTGTAACATTGCATAGCTTAAGACATAGTTTTGCAACACACCTATTAGAGCGGGGAACAAATTTGCGATATATACAGTCACTGCTTGGTCATTCGAGCAGTAAAACGACGGAAATTTACACACATATCACAAGTAAAGGCATGGATGAGATTAAGAGTCCGTTAGACAATTTAGAAATATGATAAGCGCGACATGTTTGTTCAAACAGATTTTTGCAATTACTGATTCAGCTACTATATTGCAGGAAAAACAAATAACACATATATGGAATAAGAGCAATAGAGTCGCGCTTATCCATTCGTTAGGTGGCATAAATGTTTAGTGCTATAAACATCCTGTTTAAACTCATAAATAATTCTCCGATTTAACCTTACCAACCCAATGTGCCCACCGCT
>NZ_JABBNU010000004.1:443489-443962 GCF_012926615.1 Marinigracilibium pacificum
TGTCCTATCGGACGCGAAATCGGCACGACAATCCGCCCCAACTCATACATCGAACGTTAGGTGGCATAAATGTTTAGTGCTATAAACATCCTGTTTAAACTCATAAATAATTCTCCGATTTAACCTTACCAACCCAATGTGCCCACCGCTCACGTCTCGCGAGAAAATTCATTCTACTAAGAATCAGTTAATTATAATTCGAAGAATAGTATTCTGATAGTCTGAGCCGGGAATTGATGTTTAGCACTAAACCTCATCACCGAATAAGAACTGAGTAAGGCTGTTTAAAGTAATGGATATAAGTAGAATGAAACAGGCTGCATCTTGTCCTGGTCTTTGCCAGTCATATCGGATGATGTCCTGCGCGCATACCCACGTTACGGCCACCTAACAAAACCTATAGCCCACCGCTTTTTTGATTTTAATATGAGTCTATTATCTTTGGCGATCAGCTATGCGTTTTTTATGTAGTC
>NZ_JABBNU010000005.1 GCF_012926615.1 Marinigracilibium pacificum
CAGGGCAAGTATCAGGGTTATAAACTTCGCTAGTAAGCTCAGATTGACGTTAAGGGTGTTACAGATTCTTCGTCAGTAGACTCAGAATGACGTTACAGAGAGACAGATTTTTCATCTGTAGCCTCAGAATGACGTTAATGGTGGGGCTCACTCTACTCGTCATTCTGAACAGCTTGTGCTGATTGCCAACAGGCATATCAGTAAGTGAAGAATCTGTTTGGTTATGGTAATGGGATATGGGTTATGGGTATTTTGGTAATCTTGTAATCTTGTAAATTTTGATTCAGAGTGCATTGGTATTTAATGCTACAGATTCCGCTGACGACTAGCCCTATAACGAATTCTTAGTTGTCAGGGCAAGTGTCAGGGTTATAAACTTCGTCAGTAGACTCAGAATGACGGTATTGTGGAGCAAATTATTTGTCAGTAGGCTCAGAATGACGGTCGCCAGGGGCAGATTATACGTTTTGATTCGAAATAGTAATATTCACTAAGCTATAAAATTAAAAAGTCCACCTGTAAGGGTGGACTTTTAACTAACCTATACCCTGATGGTTAATCCACCATCAAACCTTTGTTGTTCGTTTTTATTAATTCCAGTATGCTATTATTTGAGATTGTGGATGTTCCTAATACCACATAATTTCCATCGTTTGATTCTATTACGTCTATCCCTCTGTCATTTGATGATCCGCCGAAGTATTTCTTCCATTGTACATTTCCACTTGGATCTGTTTTAACAAGAAAGATCTGCTCATCATCTGAAAGATAGTTTGTTGTTCCGACTACTATATAACCACCATCGACTGTCTGACTTACTCCTGAGGCTTTTTGATTGCCTGGTTCTTGAATTAATGCCTGCCATGATTTAGTGCCATCAGGTGTGATATTTACCAGAACCATATTAGCATTTGTTTCCGGACCTTCAGTTCCAGCTACGATAAACCCTTGTCCTGCATGGTCCATATCTGCCGCTGATTGTACCACAGTTGTTGGTAAGACAAAATCCCAAACAACCTGCCCGCTAAGGTTTGTCGATGTAACTCTGATATTACTTTGAGTCTCAGAATATTTTACAGTTCCACACCAAACTAAATTCTCATTAGCCGACTGTAGAATGGTAGTAACGCTATCCCTATTACTTACAAATCCATAATCACGGTAAATAGTATCCTGAGCTACCAGATTAAACTCCGTAAGTACCATCTCACTACCCTTTTCATCGTCTCGATTAGCCATAACCATAAGTGTTCCAGCGTTAGAATTGAATATTTTCAATCCCATCTCCATACGATTTGACAATCCAAATGATAAGGAGTCTATTAATGAACCACTGTTTACATCTAATGCTAATAAGGCTACGTTTCTATCCTCAGTTGTTGGATCAGTGATCATTCCGGTAACATATAACCTACCGTCGCTACCGACTATGGCATCAGAACCAATATCATTTAAAGTACCACCAAAAGTCTCTGACCATTGTCGGTTTCCTTTGGCATCACATTTAATTACTAAAATATCATTATCTCCCCGTTGCAGATTTTCAGAACTTCCGGTAATAAGATATCCTCCATCTTCAAGTTGACTAACATGATAGGAATGATCATCGTTTGCATTACCGAAAAATTTATCGAAATACGGAGTAGTTTGCTCACCGACAAATGCCTCGGTGGTACAACCACCGAGCATTGCCGACATTAGCATGATTGATAAGGCCTTTTTTATCATTGTATGATACTAAATTTCTTTACTATTGGTGCAGAATTATCCTCTTCTGTAATCATCATATAATAGATTCCGGAAGGATAACTGCTTGTGTTGATTGAATTTAAATCCCCTGGTTGAATAATCCCTGAGTCTACCTGACTCCCTTGTAGAGTATAAATTGAATATTGTGCATCACCTTTGTAATCTCTAGGCACACGTATTTTCAACTCACTTCTTACCGGATTAGGATACAAAAGGTAATCTTCAGAATTGATGTCATCATCGACACCAGTTATAATATTTGGCTGTGGCAGACCATTGAGATCTACAGATGCACCTTGTACTATTTCTTTTGTTTGCTGTATATCTTGCGCCCTGAACAGATATGCTACAAGTTTATAATCTAAGGTATGATCAAAACCACTGTAGTAGTCATTCATCCAGGTAAGGTTAACAACTTCCTTTCGTGCTGTATCTTCATCGATCCAGTCTCCAACGATAGTTGTACCTCCTGCATTTGGAATGAATTTACGAAGTACATTTTTATAGGTCGTTCCTTCAACCTCCATCTCCTTTTGAACAATACCTACCATCAAAACAAGGTCATCTTCAATATCTTCACCAGTAATATTTTTGGTGATTAATACTTCGATATCAAGCTTTTTGGCATCTTGATCAACAGTTAAATCAATGTTAAAAGGTGCCGATACCAATGACCTTCTGTCATACATATCCGCAGCATATCCATCCTGATCAGTAGGAAAGTCTATTTCCGGACCAAAATAACCATCAAAAATTGTCCTTGGAGCTTCATAAACCCCATAGTGTAATCTCTTAGCACTAAAATCTTTAGGGTTATATTGATATACAGGATCTTCATTAGGACTATTTATATGATAGCGGATATCGATAACCTGATTCTCCTTGCCTGACAACAATGAATCCAGATAATTAACAGAGGATGTCATAGTATTATCTCCCTGGCTACTACTGATGAACGATTCGATTACCATTTTACGGTTTCGCTCTACGATAGAGAACTTGTTCATTCCAAACCCTCTCAAATCAATACCAAAAGGGTTATCAGCATTAGAACCAAAAACAAATCTAAACTTCACTGCTTCACCGTTAGCTTGCTTCTTAACATCATCTAATTGGAAGGCTGCTTTCTGCCAGTCAAAATTCCCTGCCCAACCTTCACGTTCAACATTATTTCCATCAATACGAGGTGCTCCAAGTAGGTTTTTTGCATTGTACCATCCCAGACCACTTCCTTCCTTACCCAGCTTATACCAATTTCGACCTCCATCAAAGCTATACTGTAGTACAACTCCATCAGCTTGAATATCGGTTTTTGATGCAATTTCCAGATCAAGCATCGGAACCTTAGTATCCGTTAAAACAAAGCAAGGTGACTCGAGGTATGATAATTCGTTGTTATTATATGAGCCTCCATTATTATATGTAGCCCATACACCATTTTTACTTAGCCATGAATCAGCTTTAGTCCAGCTTGAAGTAGCGGTATTGTCAATATCTCCAACAGACACCCACCCTTGATATGGCTCGACGTCAAAGTCTTCGATATAGTTATATACATTAATTTTTGGTTGGATAAAGATATTCTTTGATATACTATCCAAACACCCATAAACAGTTTCAACAGCGAATGTAACTGTTTTCATTCCCGCATTATTAAATACCGGATCGATTCCAAATAATTTGTTATCACTATCAAAACCACCTTCATAACGCCAGTATACATTTCGAATATCATTTGGATCAATCGAATTCAATAACCCTGGCTCAAAAGAAGACTCTTTAGTAGCACAACCTCCAAAATATGTGAAGTCTGGCTCAGGATAAGGCGTTATATTTATAAACTCCCTATCAGAAACTCCCACACAACCTTCAGAACTTGTAACTGTCAACTCAACCAGATAGGCACCAGTATTAAATGCCTTTTTAATTGCCGATCCTTGTTTGGTATCACCATCTCCAAATGACCAATCGTAAGTCATTTGTTGTCTTTCAACATCAGTAAGATTATCTGAGGTTACAAATTCAATTGAATCTCCTTCACAACCATCGTCAAAATTAAATGCGGCTAATGGTGTCTCATTTACCTCAATTTCGATTGTTGATGAACGCTGAGAACAATATGTAGAATCTCCGTTATATTGATAATAAAATTTATATGTTCCTACATTTAAACTATTCCCAGATATTTCAAATCCATCTCTTTCCCTTACCTGACCAACTCCTAATTGAGAAAATAAAGAACCATTAACAGGGTCAAGTCCCATTGCATTTGCAAAAGTCACTACAAATGATTTTTGATTTGGATCATTCTCACATAAAGAGGTAATATTATTCTCTATACTCAATTGTGGATTTGAAGAAGCCTTTAAGTTTAATTTGAAAATAGTAACTGATTTAATCAAATCCTTTGTGCTATTCGGTGTAGTTTGACATGTGCTTTGCGAAGTAATCTCCTTATAATCCACCTCAGCTATTAACTCAATATATGTAGCACCTGAAGGGATTTTTGAGAAATCTAAATTCCCGACAAATGTCGAATCATTATCTCCAGCAAATGCATTATTAATATTAGTCCCTACAAATAAATCATCAATATTCATTGAACCAATATCAGTTTTTGCAACCAATTGATTAATTCCTACAAATTGAAGATTTTTAACATAGGAACACTCTTTTACTACATATATAGGAATAAGACTACCATCTGGAATAATTAACTGAGTTTGTTGATTAAAGACATCCTGTTGTACACCATCAATATTTTGAATATCTATTCCTGGATCTCTAGGGAATGGATCTCTAGGGAATGGGTCTTCAAATCCATCTTGAATTCTTTCTATTGTCTCAATTGTAATCGGATATCCTTGTTCAAACACAGTTGGAATAACTGCAAACTCCACCAAGGGATTATTAATATTGTCTTTACAAAAATCTTTTGTAGATAAATTAATTTCCGATTGATTTAAAAACTTCACTAAATCTCCATCATTAGCTACAGAAACATTATCGATGGCTTTTTCAGAAACACAAGTTAACTTTTCTGAATCATAATTAAATTCAGCATAAAATTTAATGGAATAAGTCCCTGAAGGAACATACTCAGGATAGAAAGTATAATTATCTCCACTTTTAAAAACACCCGCACCATAATACTCTGATTTTGTTATATCGGGATTTGGATTATCTAATCCAGCTCCATTTAATAATAATGGACTATCATTATTATCAAAGTTTAACCTACTGTCAGTTAAATTTAACTGATCGAAAGTAATAATCGGGCTTTCTTTTACAGTAACGTAAGCATCAGTTGATTCTGGTTGGTAATTAGTTCCAGAACCAGGTTGAGTATCTATTATTACTCGTACAGTATACGGATCAACCAGAGCTTGTTGAAAAGAATAGGAAAATAATATATATTCTCCCATATTAATTGGTTCAAAATTATCAATTAAAATATCATTAATTTCCAACTCGATGTTGTCTAAATAATTTTGAACATTATCCTCATAAAAGTAAATAAAATTAACGGAGGAACCCTCACAAATGTCAATACTATTAGAAATTCCTGATCCAGTTACTGCATATAATTGCTTTAATTGTCCAAATGACAAACTGGATATACCACAAAAAAATGCTACAAAGAATAAAAAAAATTTATTCATTTCACTTTGTTATGTTTTGAAGATAAATTTTTTCAACCTCTGAGTTTGATAAGGCTTTATTGTAGATTAATACATCATCAATAATACCATTAAATGAGTCATTCCCAATATTCACAAAATTATTTGCTGGAAGGTACATGCTATTTTCACTAGGTAAACTACCTGTAGATATTACTTCATTATTAAAATATAACTTGGCTGACTTACTATTAACATCAAAAGTAAAACACATAAAATTCCAACCATCGGTATTTGCAACCAAATCACGAATTGTAAAAACAGGTGAAGAATATAAATCTCCAATCACCTCATCTACAAAGTATTTAATTTGACCTCCATGAGTCTTGAAAACTGCTCCTCCTTTATTATCACCATGTTTTACCCACACTGCAAAAGAAAATCCATTTGGAAGGTTTAATTTCTCTACACTATTCACATACAAATAGTCATTAACTCCATCAAATGAATAAGCACTATTTTCATTTCCAAAACGATCTGTTGTTAACTGGGGTGAACCACCAACTATATCTAAATTCGCCGCCTCACCTACATTACTTTCGTCATTTGCATTTCCATTGAATGGATAGAAAGCAACTAACCCATCACGTGGAATATCTTTTACTGCAGGCTCTGCGTCTTCTCCGCCTGTACATGATGAAACTAATGAAATAACAGAAATGAACATTAGAGCAAGTAGCCCTTTGCTAAGTAGATTGATTCGCATGTCTAAAAATCCTTTTGGTTGATTAAAAAAATTATATCAGTCGTAAATATATAGGATGACCTTTAATAATAAAAATATTTTTTACAGGTAATTATTATTCTGTTTACTTTTCTTCTTTTAATTCAATTTTAATTGAAACTCTAATTGCATTTGATAATGATATTTTTATTCAATCATTTCAATTTGGCATTAACCAATTTATCATCAGCTAAGAAAAATTTTCCTGAATAATTGAATTAAATGGAAATCGTAATATTACTTTGTTATATTTTGAATATAAATCTGTTCAATTGCTGAACTTGTCAAAGCTTTATTATATATTACCACATCATCAATCAACCCATTAAAAGAGTCAGTACCAATATCTATTCTATCATTAAGTCTAACTGGATACAATGCGTTTTCTTGAGGGACAGTTTCAGTTTTTACTAAACTGCTATTTACATATAAATTAGTTTTTTTAGTTGATGCATCGAATGAAAAGCAAATAAACTTCCAGTCTCCATGTTTTGTTTCATCTACATAACTAGTAAAAGTTGGACTCGTGTTTACATACCCTGCAACATAATTATTAATATATTGAACCCAACCAGCATGTGTATCAAGAACCACCCCTGATAGATTATCAGATTTAGCCCAAACCGCAAATGTAAAACCATTTTGAAAATTTAATTTTTCCAAATCTTGAACTCTTAGATAGTCATTCACTCCATCAAATGAATATGCACTGTTTGCGTTACCAAAACGATCAGTAGTTAATTGTGGTGAACCACCTACTTCATCAAGATTCGCGGCCTCACCTACATTACTTTCGTCATTTGCATTTCCATTGAATGGATAGAAAGCAACTAACCCATCACGTGGAATGTCTATTATTGCAGGCTCTGCGCCTTCTTCGCCTGTACACGATGAAACTAATGAAATAACAGAAATGAACATTAGAGCAAGTAGCCCTTTGCTAAGTAGATTGATTCGCATGTCTAAAAATTATTTTGGTTGATAAAAAAAAATATTGGACTTAAATAGAGTTATTAATTATTTAGTAAATGTTTGATTATATAAAGAAGAAACTTCAAGGGAAGTCAATTTTTTGTTGTAAATAACTGCATCGTCAATCTTTCCATCATAAAATTTCCCAGAGTTTGAATTATCACCGAACATTAACCCTCTTACAGATAATCCCTCACCGAAAGAATCATGATGCTGATTAGAACTAACTAATTTATCGTTATAATACAAGTTCATTACTTTCTCAGTATTATCCCATGTTAATGTTACCATTAGCCAGCCTGACTTAACAATATCATCATAATAATACACTGCTCCAATTGCTCCATTATTTGTATCTACATATGCAGTATAACCAGGCCCTCCAGGTTCATAGATTAATTCATATTGTCCTCGATTGTAAACATCTCCTTGAGTTCCACCATTCACCCAAACTGACACTGTTAAATCTCCCTTAATCTGTAACTTTTCCTTAAAATCTACCCTAACACCATAATCAGTACCATCAACCTCATATGCTGAGTTTGGGTTCCCAAATCGATCCTCAGTTAAAGTAGCATTTAACACAGTTCCATTCGCCGCCTCACCTACATTACTTTCGTCATTTGCATTTCCATTGAATGGATAGAAAGCAACTAACCCATCACGTGGAATGTCTTTTACTGCAGGTTCTCCGCCTTCGTCGCCTGTACATGATGAAACTAATGAAATAACAGAAATGAACATTAGAGCAAGTAGCCCTTTGCTAAGTAGATTGATTCGCATGTCTAAAAATTATTTTGGTTGATAAAAAATAAATTCTGGCCAAATATAATAGGTGACTTGATTTATAAAAAACAATAGAAGGTTTTTGTTAAAGGTTTTTGAATCAAAGGGAAGGTTGTAATTGGTAGTCTATGGGTTAGGGTGATGTTTTTTTTTAGGAAGGTTTTACATTGGTTAAAAAAGTAACAGATTCCGCTGACGACTAGCCCTATGACGAATTCTTAGTTGTCAGAGCAAGTGTCAGGGTTATAAACTTCGCCGGTAGGCTCAGAATGACGGCTACGATGAAGCTCACTCTACTCGTCATTCTGAACGGCTTGTGCTGATTGCCGACAGGCATATTAGTAAGTGAAGAATCTGTTTG
Organism: Marinigracilibium pacificum; assembly: GCF_012926615.1. GTDB lineage: Bacteria > Bacteroidota > Bacteroidia > Cytophagales > Cyclobacteriaceae > Mangrovivirga > Mangrovivirga pacifica. The sequence goes on from NZ_JABBNU010000005.1 coordinate 8,273, forward strand.
GTTATGGTAGTGGGATATGGGTATTTTGGTAATCTTTTAATCTTGGGAATCATGATTCAGAGGGCATTGGGTCAATATGTGACAGATTCCGCTGACGATCTCCTAGACCCATGACGAATTCTTAATTGTCAGGGCAAGTGTCAGGGTCTAAGAATCAATACAATATCAAATCTCCCATCACACAATCAACCACCTCCGTGACGAACCATAGGTTGTCAGGACCTTCGGCCCGGGATTTCGTCCTTCCTCCCCGCCCTTCTATGAAACATTTATAAAAATGTGCAGCTATGATATTTATTTGGGATCCTGTTAATCTTTTAATCTTGTAAATTTTGATTCAGACAATTGGGTGTTGGTATTGGGACAATATGTTACAGATTCCGCTGACGACTAGCCCTATGACGAAATCTTAGTTGTCAGGGCAAGTGTCAGGGTCTAAGAATCAAGACAATATCAAATCTCCCATCACACAATCAACCACCTCCGTGACGAACCATAGGTTGTCAGGACCTTCGGCACGGGATTTCGTCATTCCTCCCCGCTCTTCTATGAAACATTTATAAAAATGTGCAGCTATGATATTTATTTGGGATCCTGTTAATCTTTTAATCTTGTAAATTTTGATTCAGACAATTGGGTGTTGGTATTGGAATATAATGTTACAGATTCCGCTGAAGACTAGCCCTATGACGAATTCTTAATTGTCAGGGCAAGTGTCAGGGTTATAAACTTCGTTATCATACTCAGAATGACGTAAAGGAGAGACAGATTCTTCGCCGGTAGGCTCAGAATGACGTTAATGGTGGGGCTCACTCTACTCATCATTCTGAACGGCTTGTGCTGATTGCCGACAGGCATATCAGTAAGTGAAGAATCTGTTTGGTTATGGTAGTGGGATATGGGTATTTTGGTAATCTTGGAAATCATGATTCAGATGGCATTGGTCAATTTGACACAGATTCCGCTGACGATCTCCTAGACCCATGACGAATTCTTAATTGTCAGGGCAAGTGTCAGGGTCTAAGAATCAAGACAATATCAAATCTCCCATCACACGACCAACCACCTCCGTGACGAACCAGAGGTTGTCAGGACCTTCGGCCCGGGATTTCGTCCTTCCTCCCCGCCCTTATATGAAACAGCTATAAAAATGTGCAGCTATGTTCTTTGTTAGGATTCATGGGAATCATTGTTCAAACTACTTCTATTCAAATGTTAGCGCAGCGCATCTGGAATCAAAAATAAAAAGGGATTTGAAATCCCTCTTATTAAAATTCGACATACCCTTCGGAATTTATCAAATAGCATTATATTACCGTGAGTCTATCGTCCTAGTTTGTAACGAGTATGTATGAGGTCGGCATTTGTAATGCCATTTATAAAATCTGCATTACAAACGCAGTTCTCAAACACTCTCGTTATGCTTCGCTAAACAAGGGCGATCGACATATTATGAGGCCATTCCTTATCTTTTTCTTATACCAATCAACTGAAAATCATACATATCTATTCTCTTTTATACCGATACATGATTTTTTAATTTATCTTTGCAGCCTTATTTTCGATTCATCATAAATCGATCGTTTAACTGTCAATTTAGATTATAGATCATGAGTAACGGTAAGATAGAACTAATGGCCCCTGCCGGGAATTTTGAGGCAATGATGGCGGCTATACAGGGTGGAGCTGATTCTGTTTATTTTGGTGTGGAACAGCTCAACATGCGTGCCAGGGCAACCATGAATTTCACTATCAACGACCTGGAAGAAATTGCCAGAATCTGTGGTGAGCATAATGTACGTACTTACCTAACTCTTAACACTATAATCTATGATCATGATCTTTCTCTAATGAAAATGATCATTGACAGGGTAAAAGAATCAGGCATCACTGCGATCATCGCCTCTGATCAAGCTGTGATTTCTTACGCTTTCAGTAAAGGTGTTGAAGTACACATTTCTACTCAAAGTAATATCACAAACATCGAAACAGTTCGGTTTTTCAGCCACTTTGCTGATGTAATGGTTTTATCACGTGAGCTTAGTCTCCTACAAGTGAAGAAGATTACTGATGCAATTGAAAAAGAACAAATCAAAGGCCCGTCAGGAAATCTGATTGAAATTGAAATTTTTGGTCATGGAGCTCTATGTGTTGCTGTTTCGGGCAAGTGCTATATGAGCCTTCATACTCATAATGCCTCAGCAAACCGAGGTGCGTGCATCCAAAACTGTCGCAGACAATATAAAGTTGTTGATATTGAAGAAGGCTACGAGCTGGAAATTGATAATGAATTCATCATGTCTCCTAAAGATTTATGTACCATTGATTTTCTTGATCAGGTAATTGATTCCGGGATCAAAGTATTAAAAATTGAAGGTCGTGGAAAAGGGGCTGATTATGTAAAAACTGTCACTCAGTGCTATAGAGAAGCAATCGATAGCTGTCAGGACAAAACTTATTCTAAAGAAAAAGTTGAAGGATGGATGCAGCGACTTTCCGAAGTATATAACCGTGGTTTCTGGAGTGGATATTACCTTGGACAAAAGCTAGGTGAATGGACTTCACAACCGGGATCTGTGGCTACTAAGAAAAAAGTATACCTGGGCAGAGGAAATCACTACTATAATAAAATCGGGGTTGCGGAATTCACCCTGGAAACAATGAAGGTTAAGGTTGGTGATAAAATACTAATTACCGGACCTACAACTGGTGTTGTTGAAACTGTAATTGAGGAAATGCACGTGAATGATGAAGGCAAGAAAGACATCGCTGTAAAAGGAGATAATTTTGCCATCAAACTGGATACTCAAATCAGACCTTCGGATAAACTTTATAAAATCGTCGATAGCGAAGAGACCGCTAATGCCTGATTTAGACTAAAAAGAATTTGAACATCAGGGTAGTTTCTACTGCCCTACTTTTAAGTTAACTATGGTAATAATCATTCATCAAAGGGATAAATGCATTGGATGTAACTACTGTGTCGAATTAGCTCCTGAAAGATGGAGAATGTCTAAAAAAGACGGTAAAAGTGTTCTTCTTGGAGGTGTCAATAAAAAAGGATTCTGGAATGTAAAGGTTAACGAAGACGAGCTTAATTCAAATAAACGTGCGGCGGATGCTTGTCCGGTAAATATCATCCAGGTCAGAGAACATTAAGTAATAAAAGGATTGCTATTGCCGCAGGAATAACTGATAGTAATTCTAAGAGCTAAATTACCACTTTGAATTCCTGTATTAGTTAATAAAAAAGGTCCGAGTATAAATTACCCGAACCTCACTTAAACAGTTTTTTAGACACTACCTTTTCACCCATTCTTGTATAGTCCGGACTACCATGATTATTTCATAATAGCCAGACCTCACCTACCTAAAGGTTAGTATACAATATCTTTTTTACGCTTCTTCAGTTTAGGCCTGTAAACAGGAACTGTATAACCTATGGATAGCATAAAGTTGTTTAACTTCAAATCATCATCCAGGTGAGTATAATCATACTTTAATTCAGCATTGTTATAACGATTTTCAGTATTGACGATATTCCACATTCCATAAGAATATCTAAAATCAACAAACAGATACCCTTTTCCCAGCACATCTTTCATTCTTACTCCTGCCCCACCGATCAACGACCAGTTCATACTTACTCTTTGGTCAGATAAATCAACTGAAGGACCTCTAACCCCTCTATTTCCATCTTCTGTGTTCAGGCTATCAAATCGCTCAACATTTGCTTCAGCACTCATCAAATATGAAAATTCAGCTCCTAAACGAATATATGGTTTGTATTTCTCACCATTGAATTCATATTTGAATGTTACCGGTAGAGAGATTCTATTTTGGTTTTCTATAAAATTCTCAGTAACGAATCCCAACTTACTTTCCTGATACTCATATGACAACCTATTAAACTGAGGCCCTGTTTGAACACTTATTTTCTTCGAAAGATAAAATTCAAATACCAACCCAACCTGATATCCTGCTCTCATTCTATAAGTAGCATCAGTAAGTTCCGGATTATCCAGACTATAGTTCATGAGTACATTAGGTCGGGTAAAATTCACCCCTAACATTCCACCAAACAAATAAACCGGGTTTGTTCTGAACATTTTGTAAAGGTTTATAAATTCTGGTGGATCTACTACCGGATTAATCTCATATTCAGGATCAATTTTCAACATTTTAAGCATTGACTCCTGCGCCTTTTCCTTTTCATCAAAGTAAAGGTTAGCTAAGGTAAGTAATCGATATGCTTCTACTTTCTCCTGTTCGTTAAATCCGCCTCTAAGACATTCATCAAGCAATCCCGGAATTTCTTCAATTCTACCCTGCTCATAAGTCTTTCTGGCAGTTTGCAATGTCTTTGCGCAGCCATTAGCTTCTTCTTTCACCTGAGCAGTCATGAGAAATGGTATCACGGCTAGCATCAAGATTAATATCCGATCGGTGCTGATGAACTTAAAAAATTGTCCTGTCATCTGTATTGGTTGTTATTTATTTACAAGTTGTTTCATAAGGAATGTCTTCTCCGACATAAGATTCCCATTCCTGTGGTGACATATCACGTTTTAATTTTTCACAAAGCTTCTTAGCCATTAGCTTGGTTTGTGTTGGCCAAAGCCTGATCAGGTGATCGCGACATCCTGCAAGCAAGAAGTTGTTATCAGGAGTAAACTGAATCGACCAAACCCAATCTTCATGATCTCGCAATACAATCGGCGGATCAAAAAGATTATCCATATTCCAAAGCCTCACAGTCTTATCGAAGCTACCAGTGGCCAATCGTTTATCATCATGACTGAATGTGATATTATTAACCCTTGCCTGGTGTCCTGAAAGTTCAGCTATAATAGTTCCTTTATTATTGTCAATAATGGTAACTCCTCCCTTTTCACCACCTAGTACGAGGTATCTGCCACTATGGCTAAATGCACTGGTAATAATTGGAATACCTCTTCTATCACGATGAATTACTCTCGACTTGTTTCCATCATTCCTGTCTACTTCAACTACCTCACCATTGTTTTTAGCAACGATTAGCTTGCTTCCATCAGGACTAAGCGTGATATCATTGATTTTATAGTCACTACTTAAAAGGTCTGTAACATTTTCATTATCCCAGTAGATTACTCGTTTATCAGAACCTGAAGCTAGTAATCCACGTTTATCAGGTGTAAAAGTCATGTACCAGATCTCTCTGATATTAGTTTTAACCTTTACAGGGTTTGCTGACACATCATTTAAATCATAAATCTCGATGTAGTTAAAGTCTCCCGCTACAGCCAGATACCTTTCATCTTTACTTAATGCCAGGGTTCTGTTAATTCTACCCGGATGATGCGCTATAATATCATGACCCGATTGTGGATTATCAGAATTCCATCTGATTACCCGACCATCAGAACCGGCAGAATAAACATATTTTGCATTTTTAGTAGTTACAATCGACCTTACATTCTGAGTATGAGCAAGCAAGCTATTGTAGCTAGGCTCTTCCATCGCTTTCAATGCATAGTACATACCATCATAAATATCCGGATCATGCATTTTTCCGCCATACTCATTATAAAAGTTAAAGGCTTGTCTCGCTACCAGTGATTTTTTAGCACTATCGGTTAACTGTACAGATTTAATTGCCATTGATTTCGCAATGGATAGCATTCGTAACCTGTAAGCCTTTTGCTCTTCAGTCATTGCCACTTTTCTGGCACTATCAGCAACCAAAGTTTGCTCTATAGCACGTCTACGTTCTCTATCGGCAATGATCATTTGAGCTTGAGCAATACGTTCGTTCTTAAGAGCTTTCTCAGTCTCCTGCTCTGCAATCTGTCGTTGCTCTTCAGCACGTTGAGATTCTTCCAGAGCTTTTTTCTCATTTACTTTGGCTATCTCTGCTTGCTGTTCTGCAACTTCTTTTTGCTTTGCTGCCTCAGCACGCTGTACATCTGCTTCTCTACGTTGATGCTCTGCATATAATAAGAATAATAAAGCTACGACAATACCCAATCCAAGAACTAATGCAACAATTCTGGCCAGGATAAGTCGGCGCTTTTGCATTTTCTCTCTGATACGCTGCTCGCGTTCAAATTCTTTCTGGCTATATTCCAGAAACAACATGGTTCGCTCATAAGCTTTATGATATCGCAGACCCCATGCTTGTGAAGGCGTCTGTTCGTTTTGCCAGTTTAGTGCAATTTGAAGATCCGGTGGCCTCCAAAGACCTGCCTTACCTTCCTGGTGCATTTCTGCAGCTTCAGCCAATCGCAAGTATAATTTTACAGATTCAGCTTCTTCTTCCACCCAAAGGTTAAGCTCAACCCAAATTCTCATGATACTTTCATGACTGATATCAATAACGCTATCATCAGTAAGCTCTGTTTCATATGCCGGCATTAGTAAAGTTCTTCCCGGCTTACGAAAGGCATCGATTACCTTAATTACTTTAGATTCCTGAGCATCAACAATGGCTACAACTTCCTGAAGTTTAGCTGGGCGCCTTACCCCTCGACCGTCGTCTCCCTTTTCAGTTATAGCTTTAAAAATTTTCTCACAAATCTTCTTTTCATCATCAGTTAGCTCCAGATATGCTTCACGAGCATGCTCAGAAAGTGCATTCTCCATGCCTCCTATTGCCTCATAATGAGCAAAAGTGATCGGTTCATTACCGATTTTATTTCTTTCCCAGTAATTCCAGGTCCTCATTAATGCGTGCTGCATAATAGGAAGCTGATCGGCACTGGTACCTATATTATCAAGAATATCTTCTACTAAATCAGGATCAATTTCTGCTCCGAATAAGTGAATAGGACCTACAATAGCAGTTTTCTTTTCTTCTCTGGTCATTTGAGGAATAAGAAACTGGCTATCATTAATCAATTTTGTTAATCCTGGAAATTGGGCACAGTCACCAACAAAATCTGCCCGAATGTTGATCAGCACATAAAAAGGGACTTCCTGATTTTTATGCGCGTGTAAAATAAGGTCTATATAATGCTGAGCGTCGTCTTTATCGTACTCTTCTACTGATTGGAATCTGAATATCTCTTCAAACTGATCAATGAGTAAGGCAAAATTACTTTTTTCGAAGTAATACAAGTCCTTTAGAATCTTGGTCAGTCCATCAACCCCTTCATTTAGAACCTCTAAAATTGCTTCATATTCCAGTGCATCGAACTTCTCTTCAAGTTTCTTAGCTAAAATTCTGATGGGAGAATCGCCCGGAGTTACCGTGATGGTCTTCCAGGTATCAGCATCGTTAGTTTTCAAAGTTGACTGTACCGCAGGAAGAACACCGCAATACATGAATGAAGATTTACCTACTCCTGAAGCACCAACCACGGTCACCGATTTGTTATCGGTTAACTTGGTGATTACTTCTGAAACCTGCTTTTCTCTACCAAAATAGAGTTTTCTTTCTTCAACAGTAAAAGGTCTTAATCCCGGAAATGGATTTTTAAATTCATTTGTGCCGGTAATATCAAGATGCACTATAGCTTCTGACATATTTACATTTGTTTTTCCGCACTTAATTAAAAGGCGAAAGATTAAAAATTGTAAAAACTGAACTCTCTAATAAAAATCAGAAAATCCATACATTAAAAACTAAATCAGACCGTGCCGACAGGGTTACCGGAAGGTATTTTGGTTATTTGTCGGTGATAAATCCTTATATTTAATATTTCGGTTGATTTCTATTAATGCAATAATATTAAAATTGTAATATATAAATCAATTTTTTTGAGACCAAAGATTTTATAAAAGTCATAAAATTATCTCAGTTCAAAAATTAACTCACCTGAATTTCTTCTTTAGTATCATTCATTTTACTTAATGAAATTTCACTTAGTGCCTCCGGAATTTCATCATAAAATGACATCATCTCATGAAATGCCGCCTGATCAATTCTGAAAATAACTGTATCTTCAAAGGATACTAATTCAATTTTCTGATCTTTGGCATTGATATGATCAAGGCAATTAACGATATCACCATCTCTAAATTCAATTTGATTATCGCCAATTTTCAGCATTACTCTGCCCTTTGTGACTAACAGATAATCCACAAAATTAATTGACTCCTTCGTTTCAATTCTAGTTCCTTCAGGATATTTCTCGATCCTTACCATCTTGGCAATTTCAGCCAGTACCAGACCACTAATATTTTTAAATACCGGTATGGTATTCATGTATTCAATTATCTCAATTCGAGTTGTCAAGCCATCATCCCCAGATTTTTCTTCCTGAAAGGCGCGGATGGTATCTGCAACATGCTTATATCTTTTTAGGTTCCCATAGCGCTCATAAAACTCATCAAGCGCACCTTCATAATGAGTAGCCAAAGCATTTGCTGCTGTTTCTCTCAATAATGGATCGGGATTCACCAGATTAGCAGCAAAAATATCCGGGTCAACTGATTTATCATTTGACAACTCACGTAAGCCACAAGCTTTGGTCCAACGGTTTATCCATTTATAATCTCGTTGAACAATATTTAACAAGGCATCCGATTTAGACATTGGCTCTGTCGGATAGATATGCTTCAATTGCTCTACCTTTTCTTCATAACTCGCCACGCCTAACACTGGCAAAAGTGCCGGCTTTAATTCTTCATTAAGGAATACCTGAAGCAAATCAGTAGCATACTCTTTTTCCTCGTTATTATCACTATGAATGTTCCTTTTCACCAATTCAACCGACTTAGGGTCGTAAATCAGTGCCAATAAACGAAATATCGTCTCCAGGTTATAAGCGATTTCGTTTTCCATAGCGCTAATCAACAGGTCACTGCTATCTCCCTTTCTCAAATCATTAACAACCGACATATTCCAGACCATTGCACCGCAAACTTCTTGCAACTCGGAACGAATCTGAAGAGAGTTATTTTCATCAACATTATATCCGCAATGACTCAATGCCTCAAGAGATGCTGCGATAATATTCTGGTTAGGATAGTTAAGTTTTTTAAGCAGAAGCTTCACTGCTTCACGACTACCAACACGACCATAAATCTGAACAATTCGCAATTGAGTTTTCTGATCCTGACCAGTTAGATAGAAGGCTGTTTCTAGCATTTGGAAAACCGGTTCTCCGGTTGCAGCAAGTGCAGCTGCAGCAGCATTTCCATAGGCCGTTTCACCTAGTTTTTCTATCAGGTTATTATTCAAATCTTTATCCTCAGAAAATGCTGAAGAAGCCACAGCATGATATCTGACTGCATCGTGCGGATCTCTGAAAAGCTTATTCAACAAGTTGCCTTTCATTGCTTCCTCTGCATATGCTGTCAGCATTGCTCCATAAACCCTTTCATTAACGAGCTTAGATAGAGTCAGCTGTTCGATATATTTCAATTTCTCCAATCTGAATTCCGCACCTCGTAGCTTGCTATATACCGACCTGGTCAATGCGGCCGTTTTCATAACCGGGAAGTATTTACTTTCCATTATATTATCAAGCAGAGGAATGGCTTCAAGGAGACACATTTCATCACATTGCTTTAGCACAACTTCTCTGATTCGATCATCATCAAGATTTAGAAGATCAATCAGGACATTTCTATATTCGATCGGCTCTAAAACTCTGATCAGGTTTAATTGTCTCGGAAGATCTTCAACAGATTTATCAAGCAGCCCGGCCGAAAGGCGCTCAAGCAAACTTTCAGATAATGCTTTATCGTGCTTAATTAATTGTTGTTCAAAATCCAGACTACTTCGTAAAACTCGCTTATATCTTGAATGAAGAATAAATCCGGAAATAATCCAAATTACCACCAAGGCTATCACTCCGATTAAGACTACTTTAAGATTTAAAAGTGAATGATGATTAAGTATCATCAATCCGGATGATGCCAATATTGCAAAAAAAGACGATATGATAAATTCAGACTTAAACCTCGAGTCAAATCTTAATTCAGATCTGACCGGAAGGAAATAGTTCATAAAAACTGTATGCTCAAATCCCTTTTTGATTGCTTCAGAGCTAGCCTTAAGGGCTGTCATCAATACAAAGAACATAAAAAATGTTTTTGACTCATTGGTAACACCAAACATTTCTGCTGCCCCATAGGTAAGACCACCTACCAATAATACTACCACGGGTAATACAAGGAGTCCGGTTCTCAATCCGTAAGCCCTGATGGTTAATCTTACAGCCAGAAAATCAATCAGCCAGCTTGCTACCAGAATCGAAGCAGTCAGCACACTAAGGAATGCCACCAACTCTGACGAAGACTCAAATCGAGTATTTAAAACATCAATAAATGAATACTCTATAAGCAGAAAAACCATAGTTGAAAGACCGATAAATAAACTCAGTCTTACGAAATATTGGTTTTTAACAAGATTTTTAAATGAATTATGAGCGTTTACATATTGAGCACTATAATGAAGCTCATTGAGATTTATATTATCAACAGCAATTACAAACAGACTAATTAAAGCCAGAAACAGAGCTACACCTGAAAATATCACTTGTAAATTCCAGCCTAGATCAATAAAATCAATCACCCATGGAACAGAAAATAAATATGCTGATACCGGAATAATTACACCTGAATATAAAACAGGTCTGTATTTTTTAAGGTCAGTGATATTGAAAAGCAATTCTGTAAACCCAAAATATGATGCTGCATATAACCCTGTAAGTGGCAAGGTTGCTGACATCATAATCATTCCTATTTCTGATTGTGAATAATCAAAAACATTTAGAAGTAACAGAAGATAAAAAATCAAATTAATGATTATCAGTATCGATGTATAAGTCCAAAATGAAACTCTGAGCTTCGTATAATTGTAGAAATAATATAAGATTATTGACGATACTGAACCATAAAGTAGAGCTTCAGGTAAGTCGTTCATTCCATTTGTGGCCAGGAACTGTATAACAGCAGAAATATTAAAAATAAAAATTCCCAGGCCTATGAAACAACCAAATAGCCAGGTTGAATATACCCGACTGGAAGTTGAAAAAAATGACATAGTCGTTTAAGTAGTTAATCAGTTGAAAGATTAAGAAGCAAAAAAAGACAGAAATAGCATTTTACCTAATAAAAAGCGAAAAAAATCTTCAATTCGTCCTTATGTTTTACCTTTTTTATGTAATTCTTTATTGATAGCGTAGTCTAACATTTCTAGAGTTATCAATTTACTTTGCTGCGATGCAGCCATCAATACACAATAATGTACTACGTTTAATATCTCCCCTCCTGTCAAATCAATTCTACGCAATTGCTGATAATTCACACGCTCATCTAATTGATAGTCAGAAGGTAGAGTCGTTTCCCATAACCTTTCACGCAGATTTTCTGCCGGGGAAGGGAAATAAACTATATTATTAAATCGTCTGTTGAAGGCAGCATCGATATTCATTTTAAGGTTTGTTGCCAGAATTATAAGCCCCGGGAAATCCTCAATTCTTTGTAAAAGGTAAGCTGCTTCTTGATTGGCATGCCTGTCATTAGATGAATTGACAGATGTCCGCTTTCCAAAAATTGCATCGGCTTCATCAAAAAACAGAATCCAATTTTTATTCTCTGCAATATCAAATAGCCTCTTCAGGTTTTTTTCTGTCTCGCCAACCCACTTTGACACCACCATCGATAAGTCTATTCTGTAAACAGGCAACCCAAACTTGTTACCAATGATTGTTGCTGTTAGTGTCTTTCCGGTACCTGAAGGTCCATAAAACAACGCCCGATATCCCCTCTTGACTTTTTTACCTAACTCCGGGTGTTCAAATATCACATTATTGAACCCAAGCCACTGTTCAATCTCATATATCTTTTCACGCGTTTCGTCACCCAACACTAAATCTTCTTCAGGCAATTGAGTATCAATAAGCTCTGCCGGGAAATCACTTCCGGAAACCGGAGTGTAATTTCTATCTTCAATTGATGCTAAGGCCTCTGGAGTAATAGAAGGTAAAGCTTGATTATCTGATAGTTGACCAGGAATGAAATTAAATTTAATCAGGTTCATCGATACAAGCCTGCAATTCAAACTGATCTGATTTTGAATGAATATTCGCCGTTCAAGATTATTCCCGGCAAATAAATAATAAAGTGATTGCAGATCTGGTATAAACACAGCATTTGAACCATGAATATGACCTCCATATTGAGTAAATGGCTTTCCGGTATCCGGATTATTCAATAAAAGCGGATCAAAAATTTCCGGTTTATAATATGCAGACAGCAAATGTGACAAGACAAAACATTCGCATTTAGAGAGATCTGGCAAAGATAACAAAGCCTTTACTTCCTCTTCAGGAATGATATCAGTTCCCAAAAAATCAGAGCCATTTTTACTATACGAAGCCATAGTTTTTCTGGCTGCATGTAGTACGCTACTCTGTGTTATATCAATAATTGAACTTAATTGGTGTAGTTTAGTTTTAGTTGATATCATTAAAAAAATGTTCGGTTACTCAAAGGTAAAAGTGTTATCAAACAAGACCAAAACAATTATTAACTTTTCATTAACAATCTATAATTATCAGGCAAAAAAAATATTTTGATTTAAATTACTTATATCTGACTCATAACTACTTAAACCTGATGATTGGAGGATTTGATCTATCGAGTAGCTATCAGCACGCATTATCGTTGATATACATATATAATGATACAAATACTGAAAGTCTATGGGCTAAAATCCCAAAGAACACTTTTCTTAAATCTTTAACTGAGAATTTAAAAACTCCTGCCAGAATAAATCAAGGCAGGTCAAATTTATGCGGTCCTGCTTCAATTTGTAAAATTATGGCTGAAAAAGACCCTGAGAGCTACACCAGAATGGCTATATCATTATACGAAAGAGGAGTGGCTAAAAGCAATAATTCATTTCACTTCCCTATTGAGTCCAACGAAAGCCTGCATAATGAGTCACCTACAGATGGTCTGTCACCAGCTGATTATGTTGTATTATCATCCCTCAGGCAATCTTACAATATAGTTTTTGATTACACCCCTGAATCCGACACCGGTTTACAAGGGTTTTCATACCCTAATGATTTGATAGATATAGCTGTGAATTTTGCAAACCTCACTGACTATACACTTAATTATGGCCATGATATCTCCGGAATAAACAAAGCTTTAAACCATGGTGCGGCAGTAATCGGACTCTTTGATATTGACCAACTAAAAACCGGAAAACCAAATAATCAGATACTACAACGAAGATTTGGCAATCATTATATCATTATTAACAGTATTAAAAGAAGTTATGATCAGGTTGAAATAAATTACTGGAACTGGGGGGATACCTCTGAAAACCAAACTACCGTTTTAACTGATATTAAAAATTATGATTCTGCAATTAGAAAATACCTTATTATAGGTTGTAGATAAACTACCTCCAGGTAACATGGATTGGTTTATTCATCCATGGAAAGCGAATTACTTTAAATGACCATGGTACCTTATCGATTAGTAAATCATAGCCTCTTTCTTCCACACGTAAATCCCAAAATTTATCGTTATGAGTCAGTTTTCCTTCTCTCAATAAAAATGAGCCTCTTAGGTTCTCTGGAGATGATTTCTTAAGGGCAGTCCAGTTTGATATTACTCCTTTTAATAGGCCATCAGCAGTTTCCTTATCCTTTTCATCTAGCACAATATTTTCTACAAAGGGCACTCCCAAAGGAATTCCTGCTATTAACTTATTAAGGGTCATCATATATTCCTTCCCTTCCTCAAGTCCTGTAGCCAGATAATGCATTAGATAGCAGGCTTTTTCCTGATGATAATTACTGGAAAACTCTTTTTTATTTCCTAATAGCCCTGTTAAATCAAAAAGCCTTGTTAAATAAGGTGCTAATAAGACAATACCGGCGTTTTTTATAAAAATAGGGTCCTTTATAATTTCCTGATCATCAATAGGGTAACCTGATTCTGATTTCTTTCGAATTTCATTCTTATCTGATTCCCTGTTTTTTTCTTGTAAACGAGATTCCTCTTGATCTGATGATTCTTGTTGATCTGATGATGATGAAGTTTGGCTCGTCTCCTCTTTTAGACCTTTTATATTCTTAATATCAAATCCAAACAGGTTTTCCGGGAGAATATCTAATTCCTCAAGCATCTGTTGCAGAGCTTCCGGAGCTACCTCTTGTTTAATAAAGTTTAATGTTCGGGTAGGAATCTGCTTAAAAAACTTAATCGCTTCAAATCTTGACTCTTGAATAAATTTACTTAGGAATTCATCTAATTTCAGGTTAATAACAACCGGTTTTTTACTTTCTCTAGCCCATTTATTAACCTGAACATTTACCAACTCAAAATCCTTTAAAATCTTAGAGGTAATAATTTCTTTCTGGCTTTCAGTAAGTAAACTCTCAGGAACTGTCAACAATGATTGAGCAATCAACACCACCTGCGGAGCCATAATTTTTGAAATTCTTTTTATTATTTCTCCTTTAAACTCATCTTCAAGATCAATTTCTATTCGTTGAAAAGCAGTAATTAACTCAGGCTTAGTCATTGACCTGAAAACCTGAGCCAAATCCATGATATATTCTCTAAAACCGATCAGAATTATTTCACTAATTCTTGTTGATTTTTCATCAATATAGATTCCTCCGAAGTTATTATTTCTACTGATTACACCAGTTGACAAGTACATTCTAAAATCATGCTGAATATCATTTGGCGCATTTGTTACGAGCTTACCGTCATTCAGATCTATTGATACATTATCGATACTTTTTCTCAGTGACTGACTTCCTTTATCTGATGTCACCAGATGAATAATATTTCTAATATATTGCTGCTGCAGAGGAATATTACCTGGAGCCAAAATCACAAATACCTCTTTTAAGATATTTTCAAGTTTTATAATTTCTCCAAAATCAACCTTTCTGAAAACAGCTTTAAAAATTGCTTCTTTTAAAGCTAGTTTTAACGCTTCCGATTTTAGTCCGGATATATTTACCCGACTCAATACATTATTTAATTCTGCTAGGTCCCGGCTAATGAAAGGCTCCCTCTCAGCTATTAATTTAATTAAATTATCAAAACTATAATTCTCAATAATCTTCTTCCTTTGAACCTGATCGGCTGGAAAATTTTCAAGCTTACTAAATGATAATTCCTTTTTAACCAGACTTTCACTTTCCGTTCTTCTTACGATTGTATCAATAGCATCATTCACTAATACTTTGATTTCACTATGATGATTTTCATCATGCGTTTTAAGATTATCATGCTTTTCCAATACATCTACAATCTTACCTATAGAATTATAGGTTAGTGAATTTTCCTTTTGTAAATCAATTATCAGCTCACGTATTTGCTCAATAAAAAATATTCTTTGCTCCTTATCAGAATTAACCCGGATCATATTATAACCCGAAATCCGAAATAATGAACTTTTAATATTAGAAGGCAGTCTTTTACTTATGAAAAACAGAATTTCTTTCCACTTGGACTTATGTCTCTGAATTGCACTAGATGAATTGATTTGAAAACAAAAGTCAATCCATTTATCAGGAGACGGAAACAGTTGAAACAACCTATTGAGTGAAGATTTATATTCAATTTCTTTGCGGATAAGCTCTCTGATCAGCACGGGATTGTTAATAATAACCTGTTCCAGATATCTAACTAAATCTGATTCATTATGAAGGTCTGAATACGAATTCCAGGGAAGGAACCCGTTTTTTAAATAAAACTCAAGACTTTCAGTTATAATTTGATCATTGCTATCGTATTCAACCTTAATATTATCCGAAAAAGCCTGAATTTCAATTAGTCTTCTGAGCTGTAGCCTTAATTCCTGTTTAAGTTTCGATTTGACATCTGCTTCAAAACTATGCAATGCAATGTCTCCCAGATCAAGATCAAGTGTTTCAATCTTGATTCGCTGATTTTCATCACATACTTCTTCAAATACCTCAGATAAAATCTGTGAGAGATCAGTCTGAAGTATATTATTTAATGAATGTTGTATTTCTGTTGAGTTTTCAGAGGATATCGCTGATAATTCGAATACCCCTGACCTCAATTTATGGTCGGCATTCATATAAATTATGCTTTATATCCTTCAAGTAAGATCATGATAAGTTCTTTTGAAACATTATCCCTAATCTCCTTATCATTATTTCTTAGTGCATCAATCCACTGTTTATACAGTTTCTCAAACTTCTTCATTTGGCCAATACTAAACCAAAACAACCTGGTATCGATGTTCGCTGGCTGATTATTTCTGACCATTTCTTCAACTACCGATCTAAACTCAGGATCATTTAATCTTGCAGTCCAAGCAGGGAATATCATTGACAATCGATATTCGAAAAAGTCTTCAGGAATCAAAGCTCCATTTTCTTCATTTTGAATAAAGTAATCAATCTTATTTTCAAATGGAACGATATCATCAGTATCAGACATGAAACGATACAACCTCTCTTTGATTTCGTGAGTTTTTTCTACTGATATATTTGGTTCAACACTAACGAAACTAATTTTCCTGTCAGGTACATTAAATTGAATTTCGAAGTCTTTTGTACGTGTTGTTTCTACAGAGTAATATTCTTCTCCCGGAATAAATGGTTTCAGCTTTTTAACCATTGCCAGTCTTTCAGCGAAAGTAAAACACTCTCTGCTTCTCAGTAATCTGTTTCCATTTTCGTCTAGAAGATATATACCAAATTTTTTATCATTTACATCTGGTCTAAGTAAAATATGCTCGATCAAATGCAAGCCTTCACACTTAAGGTTTAGTTCCTTGAGCATATCTATCAGCGCAATTACCGACTTTGCCGCGGCCTCCTCACTTTCATACGACCCGAGTGAAATTGCATCACTATCGGTATCCTTAAATGCAGCAATAAACTTACCTTTTGCATTTTTATCAGGTCCGATTTGATATTTTTCAATATCTAATCCATTTCTGAGAAAATCTTCAGTGATTTTACCATCATGGAATATCTCCTTGATATTTAAGTTTGCGGGAGTAACTTGTTCATCATGAAACTCTTCAATATCTATATAATCGAAATTCTCTTCAAAATATTTACTATCGATAATTCTTTCACTGGAAGCGGTACTTTTACTTGACTGTATAATGCTAAGTTTTTGATCTTTAAAGTGGTCGATCAAAGATATATTGTCAGTGATTTTACTATCGTTAATTGAATAGAAATTAAGTCCTAAAAGAACACTTAATTTCACTTCTAACCCTGCCACATTACCTTCATCAGAAAACTCCTTTTCATAATCTACTCCTCTGTTCCGGTTCTTATTTATGAAAGGAATAAATTCCAGTAATCTTGTTTTATTTTTTAAAAGGAAATCGTCAGTTGCCTCCGGAAAATAATATTTGAAAGATTGAGTCCCCACCTGAGGGAATGATTCACCGTGAAGTGCCAGTAGATAATCAAGAAACCTTCCTCTTCTATCTACATAATTATCCATTACTTCAGTTAATTTCTCTAATCCTTCATAATAACTTGGAGGAATTGCATGCTGCCTGAAGCTAATCGGATCTATTCCATCATTTACTGTTTTATATAACTTTTCAGAATAAGGAACTTCATCGAGAGTTTTGAAAAAATACGTTCTTTTATCGGTATTTTTAAATGAAAGTAACTCCCCTACCCCTGATAACTGAGCCAAATAATTCACAAGAATTTGCTCAAATAGCATCAAATATCCTTTCAGCTGAAGTACTTGAGACTTGCGTTCAGGAGTTGCCGAGGTAGACACCCCATCAATTCCCAAACCATAAACCTGAGGAAAATGATTTTGAATAGAGTGATAACTAAGTGTATCCATCTTCTTACCCTCAGGTAACTTTATTGGTTCTTCACTTAACCTATACACTCGCTTATTTGCAGAGCGAAGCTCATTTAAATGCCTGGCTACTTTATTAGTATCAATATGAGAATAATTAACCCTTCCTTTAGAAAGAACGACAGGAAGTTCATCTTCATATGCCTCAAGGTTGGTTTTCAATCTTGGTAATTTCCCAAACGGAATATCTACCTGATTAAAATGATTTTGCCCGTCTGCTTCAACATGCAAACTTTTCACGCTACTAACTCCTTCAACCTGCATTATGACCTTCATTAATTCAGAGATCAAAATTTTATCAGTCTTAGAAGGTAGTTCTGAAGTTTTTATAAACCCATGCTTTAGTAACGGACCTTCAAAAATATCATTTAATGTATACCCTTCATCAATAAGCTCCTGAAGAGAATAAAATTTCATTTGCGGAGACAAGTATTCATCAACGCGATAAAGCAGTTCGCCCATAACTTGTTCAGCACTAATTGTACCATCAAGTTCTACGTCAGCATGCAGCGCAACAGGCATGTGCTCAAGAATCATTATTTCTTCAATGTCTTCACACAAATTTCTGCTGTTAAGAAATACTTTTCGGGCTTTCTTTAATACTGCTTCTTTAGCTGATTTTGTAGTAATACCTTCATCTATATCAAGAAGAATGCTATAAAGTCCGTTTAATGAATTCTTGTGGTTATCAACAGGTTGAAGCCAAACATTTTTAATTTCAAATACTGAATCAAACAACAACTTACGATAATCATCTATTGTAAGCGAATTACATGGCAAAACCTGGTCTGGCCTAAAAAAGGATTGTTCCTTTTGGCCTTCGCGAAATAGCAGATCTTCAATCTTAAAATCAGTACGATATGCTAATTCAGTTATAGCAAAGCAGACCTGTTCAAGAATTGTAACGCCGGGATCATGTGTGTTAAAATCTGTCCAGTATTCACCTGCCAGTTGTTGAATAAGCTTTATACCCTCTGCACGAAGCGCGTCATAATTAAACTGTTTTGCTTCCTTATGCTTCTTCTCTATAAATGTTGGTTGAATCATTGAAAAAATCCCCGTTAAATATTATTCAAGTGATCGAAAGATGAATTAGTATTCTGGTTTTCAGTTAATTGATTATTAGCTTGCTCATTTAATTTACCTATCAACTCAAAAACCTCCTCAAAAGGTAATTTCCCCAGGCCTTTAAAAATCAAATTCCCTTCTTCTACACTTACCTTGAGTATAATTTCCTTTTTATTACTTTCCATTTCTATTCTTTTATTCCTAAGCTATCATCCATAAACTGGTCATCCCAAAGACCGGCGATATGATAATTAACAAAAAAGTCACCACCATAATCACAACGGGTACGCATTTCCAGTTGATAATTATAAGTAGTTCCTGTCCAACGCAATTTAATCATGTTACACCTTACTCCATAGTAAGCTTGAGTCACTCTGATTTTACTCTTTGACTTTCCAAAAGTAGACAAAGCCATTGCGTGAATAAGTGCATACTTACCGGTCTTTTTCTTACCGGCACCAGCTACCACTTCAAATGCATGACAGCCATTAAGTTCGGTAACAATTGGATGCCATTTACCATCTGCAGGAACTTTCCCGGTATGAAGCTTTCCTTTTCTGGATTTCATTCCGACTGCTCCATCAACATCTAGCTCATCTTCAGGATTTTCATTGTTAACA
Organism: Marinigracilibium pacificum; assembly: GCF_012926615.1. GTDB lineage: Bacteria > Bacteroidota > Bacteroidia > Cytophagales > Cyclobacteriaceae > Mangrovivirga > Mangrovivirga pacifica. Next base: position 27,745 of record NZ_JABBNU010000005.1, read on the forward strand.
CCGACTTTACCACCATGAGTCAGCGTCATGATACTATCTCCCAAATGATTGTTAATGTTAAGGTTTGAGTTACCTCTGTTCACATTAAAGCTCCATGCCGGACTCTTATCCTCAATGCTCTTATAAAAACTTACAAGCTTTTCAGAAGTTCCGATAGGCGACAGCATCAGCCCTTCATCAGTAGTTTTTGAAATACCATCATCAACCCGGTTAATTACTGAGTCGATCAGATCATTAAAGTTGTTTTCAGTCGGTAAATTTCCCTTTCTGAAAAATCCACGGAGTGTCTCCCTGTTTTGTAATGGCATATCTAAAAAAGTTATTTTTTAATCTTCAATAATAAAATCATGTCCTAGCTCCAGATAATCTATACCCGCTTGTCTTGAAACCTCCTCTGATTTATTAATCAGAACTGAGATTTGATGTTCCGGAGCAGGAACTAAAACAGACCATGGCTTGGTTGCTGTTAATGACGACTTCTCAGAGTTAACTCTGGCTGTATCAATTAACTGGAACTGACCGCTATAATCTTTGGCTACCTGAATCATTGAGAATCGGGTTATAAACTCAACATAAGGTAATGTTCTTAAGAAACTCAATATATCAGAACTATGAACTGTACCTCCCAATTCAACATTTCTGTTATGCGATTGCAGAGTTCCTGTCAGATATCTGTTTATTTGTTCATTCAGCTTTTGAATATAATAACCATAATTGTATCCTTCGGAAAACTTCACTGCGCAGATGATCTTGATTCTTTCATAATGTGGGTTTCTAACCTCAAGCTTTATGAATGGAGAGATCAACCTGCTCAATCTTTCTTTTATGTCATATAGCATTTCACTACTAGCCATAGGTTCACTTTTGTTAACCGCACTGTCAGTATGAGGTGTAACGATCATCAAAATACTTCCCGGAGAATGAACTTTTTTACTTGACATATTAGGAAGGCAAGTAGCTCTGTATACCTCAGGGAATTCATTGAGAACCAGACGTTCATAATCCCAAATAGTTATTGCTCGTTGCTTATGCCTTAATCTTTCACCTACACCTGTATAAAAAGAGTTGTTATCTTCTTTTGGCTTACCTCCAAATGAAGGTAATGGCTGAGTTATCCGTTGAATCCCTTCAATATTGTTCACAGACCTTTTAACCGTAAAGGCAGGAAGAGGGTGTTCCAGGTAGTCATCTTCCAAAACAGATTCAGGAGATAAGCTTGCTGTGATAACTTGCGTACCAGCTGATAGTAAACTGGAAGCAACTTCAGCATTTTTAACTGCAGCTGCCCGAATCCAGAAAAGATCAGGATCTAAAATTGAATTTCCGGTTGAAATATCCGTTGGAAGTTCAAGTGTTATAATTCCTGTTTTTAGAAACCTGTTTGTTTCATCTCTTAAAATCTTCGATGGTGCCAGAGTATACCATTTATCATTTGACAGATAACTCCACTCTACCTCTGGTGGGTCAATCTCCGAAGAGATAGTATACTCATCGATCATCTCTATAAACAAGTTGAGCAGCTGAGGTGTACGTAATCCGGATAAACCGATCAATAAAGCTCCTTCAAACTCTAATCCAGGTAACAGATTTGTTGTCTGTGCAGCATTATCAGGATAGATCAGATTTTCCCCATGTGGATGAAGGTAGAATAACTGACCTGCATCATTCTGCTTTTTAGCATCTCTTTTAGATCTATCAACCAAAGAGATTGCCGATGACGCCTCATAATTTAATGATAATGAGCTAACCTGAGGTGTATAAGGTTTTTTCGGTACTTCAAGTTTACTTTTCTCCTTATTTTTAAGGAGTCCGGTACGTGAATTTTCGATGGTAACCTCAGATAAAATTGCAGGATACACATCATGTCCGAACCCATTGCGCGGATTTACCAGTTCAAGACGAATAAATCCACGCTGAGTTCCGGCAGTAAGAGCAAGTTCCCGGTTGATGGCAGCGTAATTAGGTGCTTGCTTTATCTTACTTATATCTATTCCTGAAATCACGGTATGTGATCTCAATGGTGCTGCCGGTGAAGGTGCTTTAAAAGCTCCTTTATCTTCAGTCCGGAACATTTTGAAGGTTTGCTGCTCACCCTTTTCCATTGGTTTCCATCCACCATTGTCAAGGATTGACAGCGCAAATTCAAATGATCCGTTATCTATTGATGACTTATATTCTTTGTAATGTTCAGAGAACCCACTTTTATGATCAGGCAGATCATACCAATCTATATTTATCTCAAGGTCATCCACAGATTTTTGGAATATCTCATTAGAGCCGATAACCATGTATGCACCCGACCTTGGCATTGGGCCAAACGGTATAAATGGAGCATTTGGATTTAATCGACCAATCTGATTATGTACCTGAAGATCTTTATATTCGGAAACCTTGACATTAAACTCAATTTGCTCAAGAACCAGTGAGCTCAGTAATGAATACGGATAGTTAAAAGCATGATCGTTTAGTTCAAATTTTATTACAGGTAAGTGAGTCTGTAGATTCCCCTGGTGTAAAGTCTTATTGTATCCAATAATTGATGGCGCCCCTTTATCAATGTCAAAATTTACACGTAGTGCTTTCTTTTTAACATTTTGTGTGATTACATATCGATTAATATTGAGCCATCCTTCAGATGAACTTAGCTTAATATTAAATGCTTCTGCAAAAACCTTTACAAAAACTTCCTCAATTGAGTTTTCATACTTAATGCTCAGGTCTTTGATATAATCTTGTAAAAGGCTGAATGAAGTTTCTGAAAACTGAAGTATTATCTGAACATCTCTAACTCCCTCAGACAAAAACAGAACCGGAGAAGAAATTGCAAATCCTACTGTTGCAGGATCCATTGTCTTTTCGTTATGCCCTTTTCCTTTTTGAGACTCACCAAAAACAGCTAATGGTTTCTTTTCTTTAAGATCTGAAAATGCTTTACCTGAAAAATAGTCTCCGGAAAAATCATGGGTCAAAACATTGGTAACCAGAGCTCTCTCCCTTCCTTTAATATTCAAATAATTGCGATCAACAAAAATTGATTTCAGCTGCTGTATTTGAGCTTTGTTTACAAGAATATCATTGTCAGCAAGGTATATTTTATCCTTCTTACCTGACTTTAATTCAGCAAGAAACTTTGTTCCTTCTTTAATCTGAACAAACTCTGCCTCATCATTTAATTTAAACTGAAGATAAATTTTATCAAGTTCAGCTTCATCTCTAATCTGCTGAAGGATATTCGAGTAATAAAATTCTAAGTGTTTACCTGTTATATCATTTAATCCTTCTTGTGCATGTTTAAAAACATTCAAAAAGGATAAAAACAAAGCGATTTCCGGATAATGAATATCACTACCTAAGGATTGTCTTAAATAATCAGGTGTTTTGGTTTTTAAATAAAGTAATGTCTCGTAAAAACTTTGAAATACCTCTTGAAGTTTCTCGGGTACATCCTTAAATGAAATTTTTTCAGACTTTTGATCTTCATTTAAATTCCAAACAGGACTAAATGTATCAAAGCTAAGGCCCAAAGAATTTAGCTCCTTTAATGATAAAATCACTTTAAGATCATCAAGTGATTTGTTAAGCTTTGAAGATATCGCATTATAAATTTCATTACGAACACTTACCTGGCTTTGAGTGAATTCTTCAACATTTTTTAATTCGCTGTACCACTCTTCAAAATTGATTGCCAGTGAATATACTTCGCTAATTGCCCGATCAAGGTATTTAATTTTCCTTGACTCTTTTTTATATAATCTAGCTTTATAAATAGCCTTCTTAAATCTGTCTTCAAGTTTGGTTGGCTCACTATCTATTATCGCGGCCAAAATTACCGTTTCATCAGAGAAAAAATAAGACCAATCACCATCAACTTCATTTCGGTTGTTGTAGAATTTTATCAGTTTTGATAATCCCTTAGTATACACCAAAAGGTCCTCAAATGATCGTTCATCGATTTTGACATACTGCTTGCTTAATGCTTTAAAAAAGCGACTTCGCTGAGTAGTGCCTACATTACCTTTTAATGAAATTTTTCCTGATTCCATCCCCTGCAATTATCTATACTTATTTAATTTTATCTTTTGATTTCAAGTCAGTGCCCTCGATAATATAGTATGGATATACCATGTTAGTTCTGACGTTAGTTTTCCTGACTGTATAGATTAGGTTAATATTAACTAACCCATCATTTTGCTTATCAGGAATAACCTCTACTTTATCAAGAGTTATTCTTGGCTCGTGATACAACACAGCCATTTCAACTCTCATTCTAATTGTTTCTATCAAAGAATTATTCAACGCCTCAAAGGCTGCAAATTTCAAATCACACCCATAGTCTGCATTCATAATTCTTTCACCAGGCCTTGTTGAAAGTAATATTCGAAGAGATTCTCTGATATCATTATCTTCAGAAACAAGCACCACGCTACCTGATCTTTTTTCAAATGATGGTGGAAATTTCCATCCAACTCCAAGAAATGTTTTTTTATTCTTCATAATATTCCTATCCTCCAATTAAAACAGTTGGTTCACCTAAAATTATTGTTCCCCCATGAGCAGTAGAGTCACCCATTCTGGCTGCAGGTTTTCCTCCAATAAGAACTGTTGCAGATCCAACAGCTATCGTATCAGGTGGGCCAGTACAAACACACGTATCCCCTACTCTTGCTGCAGGCATTCCTCCAATTAATACAGTGGGTTCACCCATCACTACCGGACCACCTACATGAGGCACAGTACCTGTTACCATCGGACAAATATGGTTATCTCCAATTCTCGCAGCTTGCATCTTTTTCTAATTTATCTGTACAATTCCACCCTTAATTACTGTCATAGCTGATCCAGAAACTTCGGCCTGAGCTCCTTCTGCTGCAAATTTTGCAGATCCGGTTAGATTTACGTTAATACCTTCAGCCACAAAGTCCCCTGTTGCTTTCACCTCAGTATTCTGTTTAGATTCAACAAGAACATTTCCTTTAGCTTTTAGGGTTATGTCTCCATCGGATTCAAAACTGATTCCGTCTGCAGACATCAGCATCGTATTTCCGTTTTCTTCATTTATTAAAGTGACCGTCTTCTGATCATCGTCCAAAATAAATTTATTTCCACCCGGAGTCGATATAGTTAAAATCTTATCGCCATCATTAAACTGAATCTCAAGCTCACCCTTGGTAAAAATTGATTTGATTGGATTTTCCTCCTCAGGTGTATATTTTGGCTTTTTTTGTTTGCCATATAGTGACCCTAAAATAATCGGATTCTGAGGATCATCATTTAAAAACCCTATTAACACTTCATCACCTATTTCAGGAAAAAAGAATAAGCCGGCATCAGCCGTAGCATATTGATTAGCTAACCTGGCCCACAGTGGCATATTGTCATTTTGTAGTGTTGGAACAGTAACCTGAACTCGATAATTACCATCCGGATCTTCATGAATTTGCTTTACAAGTCCGGTATGAAGACCTTGAATTGCCGGAGCAAGACCTGAGGCTAACTGACTATTTACATATGGTCTTTCTTCCGAATACCAATCATATGATAAACCAAGTTGATAATCCGTAGTCCAATTTCCTTCTTCAATAATATGTGAGACTCCAGAAATATAATTCTTACCATTAAACTGCTTACTCAATCCACTAAGTTTTATGAAATTACCAGGGTTAACATAGTAATTTCCTAAAACTGTCAAATTTCCTTTTACTTTAGCTAAGCGAGATCGGGTAATCTTAGCATCTGCCCATGCCTTTAACATAGACTGCTGCATAAAACCAGGTGATTGAAGAGGCACATCCTCGATTCCAAAAACACCAGCCAATTCTTCTGAAGTTTTTTCTCCAGCCTCAATTTCACCAACAGGTTCTCCAGATGCATCAACCAATTCTAAATTTGCAGAATCCCACGCATAGGCATTAACTGCAATAAATTGATCTCGAGCATCTGCATCTCCATTAAATGACAATAATCCAGAACCATGACCTACTTCTAAAACTGCTTCTTCGGCAAGATCTATTTTTTTAATTGTAAGTTTTTCATCACCGGTATTAACAAGTAAGCCATTAATATCCGACCTCATCAAAATAAAATCCCAATCAGAAGCATGATGTTGAACTAATTCCGGATGTTCAGTTTCAGTATCCTCAACTTCATATTCAATTTCGTACTCACCAAATATTTTATTAATCATATCTGAATCAGTAGAATCATAATAAATATTATTCTTTCTGGCGAGAGTTAACTTTACTGCTTTATGCTTACAATCTATTATAAAACGAGAACTGCCAGAACGCATAATCCGTAGATTTTGTCTGACGATTACTCCTTTGAATATCGTTTCTTGTTCATTTTGGTAGCCAGCTTTAATCTCGATTTCATTTCCTGCATTAAAGAGGTCATCATTACTTAATTCGAAATCCTGACTTTCTGCAGTACCTCCATCAGTAAATTCGACTGTTGCTGAGGAAACTTTATTGATCGCTTTATCTACCCTTATATAAATAACACCATAATGACCAGGTACTTCTTCACCATTAATCATTATAGTTGTAGTTACCAACCCACTTTTCTCGATCAAATTATTCATTGATATTTATTTTTTTAAGGGAGGAAAATGCAATTCCATTCCTGGTTCAAGATCCCTGAAACTTGTAAGACCATTTATTTCTGCTACCTGTAAATAATAGTTAGGATCACCATAAATCCTGCTACATAAACTAGGCAGACTATCACCAATCATCACAGTGATAAGGTGAGATAGATCGGGTGAACTTCTATTTTGCCTTTTTGCCTGTTCTTCTAAAGTTCTTGCACTAACAAACCCTAAATTCACTTTAGCTCTTAAAGAGTCTCCATTTGGTGCAAATAAGGTATGAGTGACATTCATACTTTCCATCCTACCATTAAATGCAAGGGACTCACCCCACTTCAATCCTACATAGGGAGTTTCATGGGCCTCTCCTATATAGTCATAGCACAGTTTTCTTAGTTCTTTTAACTTTTCACTAACCTTAATTATTTCTCCATTCGAGCCTGTACCATCAAACCAAATCTCAAATTGAATTTTTTCAGAGTTAATATGTTCGAATTTCTGCTCAGCTGCTTCAGTATCTTTTGGCTGCTCAGTATTGTAACTGATAGACATCTGATTAGTAATAGAATTTGGATTCAAATACACCGACATTCTTCCAAGCTCATCTTTAACATCATATGAAGCCGTGGAATACGATATAATCTCTAATTTCTTAAGTGCAGATACTTCAGTTTCCATTCTTTATCTCTCTTTTTTCCTTTCAAGTAAATGCAATACTTGCTCGACACATGCATCTACAATTTCTTTTTTATCAACATTCCGGTTTTTAACATCATTAATAATGTTATTACCTTCGTTGACATTAATCCTTACAATCAATTCCTTTATTTCTACAGGCATACTAAGTCAAACTTTCCTCATATCGTTGATAGGCAAGCTCAATAGACTCAACAGATAGCTCATTACCCTGGCTTTTCATTCCCGAAACAGACCATTTTACCGGATAGGCGTTAAAAAATGTCCAGGACAATAAAGGTTCCTGATCTTCACCCAATAACATTACAGTTATATCCTTTGGTTTTATACCACTTGCAAATCCAACTTCAAATGTTTCTTTACACCAATCTACAAATGATGAGCTCGTTGCACACTTACCTCTTTTCAATACCAGATTTGGATATTTCAAAGGCTGGGGCAACCGATGGATAAATCGGTTTTCCCCACCCTCCTGAAATTCTTCAGTAGGCATCTCTACAGAGATCCCACTAACTTCCATGAAGCTATTATCATATTTTCTCGATTCACCGGCAGTGGATCCGGATTGCTTCGATAAATAAACGGCAAACCTGAAACCGGGAATCGGATAATTAATGTCTGCCATAATTTAGATTATGATAATGACTGAACAATACCTTCATGAGCTAGCTCTAGCGATTCCACAGCGATCTCATTTGCATCAGACTTAAGATCTGGTCCTGAGATTTTTGTTGGGAATGCATTTGAAACTGTCCAAACCATTACTGGCTCATCTTCCTCATCAAGAAGAGTTATGATAACATCCTCTCTTCTTTCCTTGTTAGTCTGAACATCTTCAAACCACTCATAAAAAGTAAGATCGTCTCTGAACACACCTTTTTTAAGAGTAATGGTTCCGTGTTTTTTCAAACCAGGGATCTTACGAGTAACTAGCTCAGGGTCATTTCCTGATCTGTATTCAATAAACTGAGTTTCCATTTCAAGACCGGTAACTTCCTGAAATCCTACCTCAACATCGCCCCACTCAACCTGAAAGTGGAACTTAGGTACTGGCCATAGTTCTTCTGCCATAACTTAAAGTGTTTATTCGTTAATGTTTTGATTTAAAAATTAAGATTCCTGCATTTTTTGCTGGAATGTGATCACAATGAATTCTGCTGGTCTGGATACCGCAACCTTTACTGATATATTCATTACACCATCAAGGATATCATTAGGAGTCATTGTACTTCCAAGACCTACCTGTACATCATATGCATCAGCAGGAGTTAATCCTACAAGACCACCCTGACGCCAGATATCATTTAAGAATGAGTTAATCATGCTACGAACAAGAACCCATGTACCTGAGCTATTAGGCTCATAAACATATGCTTTAGCAGCTTTCTTAATTGATTGCTCGATGTAGGTTATCGTTCTTCTAACGTTAATATATCTCCAGTCCTGGCTGTTTCCATCAAGAGTTCTTGCACCCCAAACTGTAGTTCCTTCACCAACAAATGCTCTGATAGCATTGATTGATTTTCCAGAAGGAGTTACGTTAAGGTCTTCCTGATCATCTTGAGTAAGTCTAACCATTGGTGCGATAGCCTGGCTGATTGTTAAGTTAGCCGGAGCTTTCCAAACACCTCTTTCACCGTCGATCATTGTATAAACACCTGCCATAGCAGCACTTGCTGGTAAAACGTTTAGGTGAGTTCTGATCTTTTGAAGGATTTTTTCAAAAGCAGGGCTGATAACTTTTAAAGTTTGAGTAAGTGAACTTACATCTGCAGCATCTCCGATTTTGTTGATCTCAGCTTTGATCTCATCTGCTTTTTTAGCATTAGGAGCAGTAGCATCTGCTTCTTTGCTTAATAAATCCTTTAGCTTGTCAATATTTGAAATATTAGCATAGCTTAGTTCGTCATTTTGAACAACAGAAGTATATACCCATGGGTAGTAAGCAGCTCCATATGCTAAGAAGTTTGATCCAATTCCTTCACGGAAACGCGTTATTACATCACTCTTATCATATGTTCTTGCATTTGTACCTTCATATACATCAAGAATAGCAAAACGAGACTTTGTTCTGTATCCACAGTGAGAAAGCATTTCTTGCTGTAAAGCAAAGCAATCAGCCTCTTCAAGCATTACAGCTTCAGGAATTACCAACATTGTTGGCTCCTCTTCACCGTAAAGTGAGTCCAATGCCTCTTGTAAAGCCTTTTTAGAAATAGCATTAAGCTTTACTTCAGTAGAAGTAACTGGCTTAACATCTTTACCATCCTTAGACTTTGCTGCAGCTGAAGTAGTTGTAACTTCAGAATAATAGCTTCCAGCAGAAACTACCCAACAAGTGCTACCACCGTTGGCAAAGAAAAGTCTGACGCTATCATATAATAGGAATCTCGCTTTGTTATCAGAAACAATTTTGTATCCATTGTTTGCAATTTCAAAGTCGTAATCCTCATTTGCATCTGCAGATTGAACATTGAACTTGGTAACCGGACCCCCTCCGAAAAGATTATAAAATTCAGAAAGAGATGAAATTCTCACCGGTTTGTTGATTAATGAACGACCGTCGCGTCTAACCTTCTCAGTATAGCCTATGAAGGCAGGTACTGCAGTAGGCACAGCTGCAACAGAATTCGAAAAGGCGTTCTTTTCTTCTACATAAACGCCCGGCGTTGCTAGATTTTGTGACATAGTTGATCAGTATTTGGTTTTAAAAAGATCATACATATATTAAAATTTCAGAATATACTTTGCTATCAGCCGCTCTTGATTCCGGCTGTATCATATCTGTTGGTGGTGCAGGCATCCTCTTTAAAATCACCTTATTACCCATTCCTGCAGATTTACCAACTAGTTGAAACTGATGACTGGTAAACTCGTGCATGGCTATTGGTTTTGATGATTCAAATCCTATAGCTTTTTGCCCGGTTACCAACTGAGTTTCCTTTCCTTTACTAAATTCTATTTTCTTATCATTTGTCTCTATTCGCGACTCCTCAATCCCTTTTACATACTTCGAAATAATCAGATACTTCCAATATGTTTCTCTTGATTTAAAATTGATCTGATATTCAAGCTTCTCAGGATCATCCCCCTTTTCAATTGCTTTAATTATCTGATTACAAGTCTGTGCATCTAAGTTGATGTTGATCAATCCTATTGGTCGCTTTCTTGACCTTTCATTCAAGCAAACAATCTTCTCAGCTGCCGCCTTATCCTTTTTGATATGATAGATACCTGTTCTAACATCAGTCATATAGGACACTGGTTGTTCTTCAGACGAAACATTTAAAATGACATTTTGATGGTTATCTAAAACTTGAAGTGATTTAAAATCATCACTCAAAACCATTCCCGGGTGAATAATTCTGCTAAACTCATTTGCAGATACATAGTCTGACGAATGAAGATTTTTTGATTTAGAATTTTCCAGACATAGAATTCCTTCGAATAGATCTAATGGTAACTGTGTATAGTTAACAAGAGAGTAATCATTACAATAAACTAAAAAACTAAATTCTACCTGTTTTAAATCAGTTAGTTTTTTAGCTAGTAAATCTTCTTTCTCTTTATCAAACAGAATTACAAGTTCATTTTCACTAAAGCGTTCGAGTAACCCGAGGCTATTTAACATGGAAGATGTATAACCAGTAGGTTCTACTGACATATATCTGGCCTTTCCATTGTCAAAATAACTATGGTTTAGAGTTACCGTAACCAGTTTATTGAATTTGAACTGTAACTTAATCATATATTAAAAATTTGTGCCTAACCCTGTAAATGGGGCAGAACCAGACCCAATATTATTTTCGTTAAAAGAAATTACTCTGATCTTGTATAAAATAGAAGGCATATACTTCCCTCCCATTGAACCCCATAAATGACTTAGGTTTTGAAGGTTTTGATTATAAATCTCAAAAGAAAGTTTATCAATTCCCGGATCAAGATCAGGCGTATTATGGTGATTCATGACCTTATTAGATTGAAAATAACTAATCACCCCTGAAAGATACTTTAAGCCTTCAGGGTAATTTTCACCTTCAAATGCAGCTGTGATCAGAAGAAACAGATTCATTTTAACAGGTCTTGGAGATCCGGCTATTGGATTCTTCTGGTTAATTGTTTCCTGTTCCAAATTAGCCAGAGTCAATATTATCTTGTCAGGCTCGGTAACTCCCGGAGTACCGTCCATATTGATAATATTTGAAATAATCACCTTGTCTTCCGGATGTCTAAACCGGTTTGTTAGGTAATCATTTAATTCATTTGCAACAGATTGTACAGCTGAATAGATCATTGGTTATTTAAAAAAGTTGTCTGGTTGATAGACAAAAACATTAAAAATCATTTTTCACTTTATTACGGAAGGTCTTTCTCCGTTAAAAATTTTCTACTTATAAATAATATTATAATCGAGCCTACAATAAAACCACATAGGAGAAAAGCTATATCTCTTACTGCGGTATATTTCATGGCTATAAATACAACTGCTAGAAGCACGATGAGCAGAAGCGCTAAGGTACTCTTGATGGCAATCCCAAACATACGTTTAAACCTACACCCCCATCTATACAAAGCATAAAATCCAAATACAGACACACCAAATAGAGACCCGAAAATTGCAATCAAAGGCCTAGGGTTTGAAAATAATCTTTGAGGGTTACGCATAATACGATATGCTAGGCTCATGATTCGACGGAAAGAAAAACGGCCGCTGCTGACCGAAGCTTTAACAGCAGCAGCCTTGCTTTCAGACAGTGCAAATTTGGCTGCTAGCAATTTCCATAATTCCGTATAACCGTTATCATAACCTAATGCCCAGATACCAACACCACCCAGGTTTTGATCATTTATATAATCGTATTTTCTACTTAAACTCAAACTATCTTCATACCATAATTGACGATAGTTATTTGCATTATCACGGTAAACATAAAATTTACTCTTACTTATATCATCTTCACAACATGCAAGATCACCATGCTTCTTTCTGATATTTCTATAAGTTGTAGTTCCAATAAACTTTCGTGCTTTAGAAGGAAACTTAAGGTCATAAGTAACCCACTCTGATCCATAGTATGGGAGTCCCAACAATAACTTTTTAGCTGGCGTTCCTGCTACTAAATATTCATTAACTGCACTTTGAAGGTTGTATTCCCACCATAACTGACCACTATTCAAAGGAGCAACTGGTCCTGCAACTTTACTATTTGCACCATAGTATTCATATCCCATGATTACATACATGTCAACATGTGGATTTAGCTGCCTGATTTCAAAAACTCTGTTAAAATCAATCGGTGGAACAGCCATCGTAATTAAATAATCTTTATTAACCGAACGAAGGCTTGAAGAAAGATCAATTATAAAATTGGTAAACTGCTCTCTACTTGCTCGGGGAATATTTTCAAAGTCAATATTAACACCATCAGCACCCCTTAACATCAAAAGGTTGATCAGTTCATTAATAAAATTCTTTTGAGCTGTTTTATTTGATAAAAATTTAAGGTTATTCTGAGCACCAAAATTAGTAACACTCAAAACGACTTTTGTGCCATGTGCTTTAGCTGAATCAATCATGGCCGTTGTTTTCCAATCATGAATCGAATAATACCCACCAGTTGATGGATTTAATTCATAAGAAAAGTAAGAAACAACTGATAAAAGAGAGAAATTATAACTCTTATATGCATCCCCCATCCAATATGGGTGCCATCCGAAGACATTCTTTGTTGTATCCAGAACATGTTCCTTTTTATAAACATTATTATGGATAATCCCCATGTGTTGACTCCACTGTTTCTCCTTCGAGAAATCCTTATTCGGTCTACGCTTTTTAACTGATAAAACTCTGCTTTCAAATTTCAGGGAATCAATAGCTTCTTTATCAATCAAACCGACATCAAAAGATACATCTTCCATCGCATTCAATAGAGAATCCTGCTTTTCAGCTTTCTTCTGAACCAACAAAAGACTGTCGTTTTTCTGAGACACCTCTACCTGAGTTACAGGTTCTGGCTCTGATTCCTGATTACTATCTTGCTGTATGGAGTTTTCTTTTATTACCTGGTTAAACCTGTCTTTAAGGCCATCCTGAGCGGAAATATTTTCAGTCAATAAAAAACATACCAATCCAAAAAACACATAACATACTTTGGAAAGCATAATTAATATAAATCCTTTTTTAATATTCAAAAAATAAGCAACACTATTAAAAAAATTATGCTGCAAAAACATTAGGCTTATTCAAAGCCCGGTTGAAAGTTTCAAATATAATTTTATCAACAATTATATAATTTATGAAAACATTTTATTTATTTGCTGACTCAACTATGCGACGATATTAATACATTAAAATCTTTTAACCAATGAAAATATTATTTTTTGTTATCAGTTCATTTTTAGCATGCTTTGCAAACAACAGCTTAATAGCTCAAAATCAAGAAATTACAAAAACCAATCAAAAAGCGATTGAAGTTTTAAAAAATCTTAGACCCGGTTATTTTGGCAATGCAGAGAACTGCATTCCTTACAAAGTGTACGCAGTCAAATATTACGATTCATGGATATTATCAGTAGTACAGGCAGACAATATTGATGTGTTTATAACCGATGGACCAAGGACAGAGGAAAATGTATACCATGTGTCAGATTTCTTTATTCAGGGATTCATTAAAACACTTGAAAATAACTATGTAATCAAACACTCAAAACGTAGAATTATTAACGACCTTGAAATTTATGATTACTACGAGCTAGATAAGGACGGTGAAATTGCAATTAAAGGATTACTAAGACTAGAATTGCCAAATACACCGGAATGGAAAGAGCCAGATTTCTTTGTGTCCAAATTTTTCTATGATATGTTCCATAGAACAAAGGAAGGCATTCAGGAAGAAGCTGTAATTCAACCTTCTATAGAAGAAGAGATGAGTGCTGCTAAAGACCAAACTAAAGTAGTTACTGATCAGATTAAATAACATATAAATTACAAGTTAGATACATTGTTTTAATAAATCCATCTAATTTCAATACAAGTTATTTGAAAAATTATACTACTTTCTGTTTACAGACAAACCATTATACTTTTCGTATTTTAATTAATAATATTAAAAGAGAGCGGATAAACTGCTCTCTTTTTCATTTTGTACTTTTACAATTCACACATTATCCCATCCAAATTTCAAATCAAAAAGTATTTTCTTTCATGAATTAATCCTCATTCTAAGAATGATGTATATACCTTTTTAATTACCTAATAAAGATGTATTTTCCATTTTGTAAGTATTGATTGAAAACTATCAAAATGAAATATCCACTTCTATTGCTACTCACTGTTATAATTTGTTTAGAGAGTAATTGCCAAAACGATCTTCATTCAAAGAGATTTAACCAATTAATTATAAGAGGAGCAACACTTATAAAAGGTGATGGAGCTCCTCCTATTGGTCCTGTTGACATTGTTATTGAAGATAACAAGATCACGAAAATCACAAAAGTTGGGTACCCTGGAGTTGAAATAGATGATAAAAAAAGGCCAAAATTAAAATCCGGAGGCAAAGAGATCGATGCATTTGGCATGTATGTCCTTCCAGGTTTTATAGATATGCATGGTCATATTGGAGGTGGACCAAATGTAGATCCTGAATATGTATTTAAACTTTGGATGGCTCATGGCATTACTACAATAAGAGAACCAGGAGGTAGAGGACTAAATTTCACCATGGAGCTAAAACGAAAAAGTGAAAAAAACTCAATTATTGCTCCACGCATTATAGCTTATTCTGTTTTTGGCGAAGGAACGGATAATCAAATTATAACTCCGGAAGATGCCAGAGAATGGGTTCAACAAAATGCTAAAAATGGAGCCGATGGAATAAAATTTTTTGGAGCCGAACCAGAAATAATGGCTGCAGCCCTTGAAGAAAATAATAAGTTAGGATTAGGCTCAGCCTGTCATCATGCTCAATTGGATGTAACCAGATGGAATGTTTTAAATTCTGCCCGAGCAGGGCTTACAAGCATGGAACATTGGTATGGTTTACCTGAGGCATTATTTACAGATCGAATAATACAGAATTACCCATTAGACTACAACTATGCTAATGAACAAGATCGCTTTGAGGAAGCTGGTAATTTATGGCAACAAGCTGCAAAACCCTATTCCGACCACTGGAATAAAGTGATGAATGAATTAATTGAACTTGATTTTACGATTGACCCGACATTTAATATATATGAAGCAAGTAGAGACCTTCATCGTGCAAGAAGAGCTGAGTGGCATGAAGACTATACATTACCAAAGTTATGGCAATTTTTTCAGCCTAGTAAAGTTTCACATGGTTCATACTGGCATTATTGGGGTACAGAACAAGAAGTAGCATGGAGAAATAATTATCAACTTTGGATGACATTCATTAATGAATATAAAAACAGAGGTGGAAGAATAACTGCTGGATCCGATAGTGGTTTTATATTTCAGCTTTATGGTTTTGCTTATATCCGTGAACTTGAATTATTAAGAGAGGCAGGTTTTCATCCTCTTGAGGTAATCAAATCTGCTACATTAAATGGTGCAGAAGCTTTAAATATGGTAGATCAACTCGGATCAGTTAGGGAAGGAAAACTTGCTGACCTCATAATTATTGAAGAAAATCCTCTTGAAAACCTGAAAGTACTCTATGGAACCGGGGCCATAAAATTAACCGAAGATAACAAAGTTGTCAGAGTTGGAGGAGTAAAGTATACTATTAAAGATGGCTATGTATATGATTCAAAAAAACTATTAGCTGAGGTGAAAGAAATGGTTGATAAAGCAAAAAAGGAACAAGGATTTGAAATAAAACAACCAGGGATAAACTAAACTCAGAAAAAACAAGTAAATAAACTTATTAGTCCACCAATCTTAATGTTATTTAGATCGCTTAATGGTGTAAGTCACCATTTTTGATAGAGAATCTTTGTATTTAGAATCAGGGAAATCATTCAACATCATAAGGGCTTCCTCGTAAAATCTGTTCATAACAGAAGTAGCATAATCAAGACCACCAGACCTTTTTACATAGTCTATTACTTCTTTAACAACCTTAGGCTTATGACTTTTATTTCGGATCTTATAAATGATTTTCTTCCTTTCCATCCAGGTCGATTGACTTAAAGCATAGATTAATGGAAGAGTCATTTTCTTTTCTTTAATATCAATTCCTAACGGTTTTCCAATTTCATCGGCACCATAATCAAAAAGATCATCTTTAATTTGGAAAGCCATACCTACCTTTAATCCAAATTCTTTCATCTTGGAAACCACCTCAGCAGTAGCTCCTGAAGAAGCTGCACCAACAGCACAACATGAAGCAATTAAAGAAGCTGTTTTTTGCTTTATAATCTCAAAATAAACTTCTTCTGTAATATCAAGGTGTCGGGCTTTTTCGATTTGTAACAACTCCCCTTCACTCATTTCTCTGACAGCTTCAGAAACAATCTTTAACAAATGAGTATCACCATTATCTATAGATAGTAAAAGACCTCTGGAAAGAAGGTAATCTCCAACTAAAACTGCTATTTTATTTTTCCATAAAGCATTGATACTAAAAAAACCTCTCCTATAATTCGCGTCATCTACAACATCATCATGAACAAGTGTGGCAGTATGAAGAAGTTCTATTAATGCGGCCCCACGATAAGTTGCCTCAGAAATCTCACCGGTTGTACCAGCACTCAGGAAAACAAACATAGGCCTCATTTGCTTTCCCTTTCTTTTAATAATGTAGCCCATAATTTTGTCGAGCAACATCACTCTTGTCTGCATCGATTGACGAAACTTTTTTTCAAAAGCTGTCATCTCGGATGCAATAGGTTCCTGGATTTCTTTAACGGTAATTTTATTCATAATTAAACGCGCCACAATATTAATATCAAATGATGCGAAAGCAAAGTAAGAGTTGGGATAATTATACTATTTCTCCTTAAAAATTTATATTTTAAGATATTCTACATCAGTTATGGCTAAGATCACAACTTCTATTCCTTCAAATACACATAAAAAACTAATAACAATGGATATTAGTTTTGAAACAACTCACTCAAAAAAACCTGTTATCATCTTTTGTCATGGATTCAAAGGGTTTAAAGATTGGGGAGGGTGGTCATTAATGGCTAATGAATTTGCTGTACTAAATATGGTGTCGGTAAATATGAATTTCAGCCATAATGGAACAACACCAGATGACCCATTAAACTTTTCCGATCTTGAAGCTTTTGGTAATAATAACTATGGCAAAGAACTAGATGATATTAAAACTGTAGTTGACTGGATTATAAATAAACCTGAAGTTTTTCCGGAAGAAGAAACAGATCATGGTAAAATTGCTTTGATAGGTCATAGTCGTGGAGGTTCTATGGCTCTTCTAGCTTCAATGGAAAATCCAAATATAAATGTTGTGGTAAGTCTGGCTCCTATATTTAATCCTATTGAAAGAATATTAAATACAGACCTGGATAAATGGAAAAGTGATGGGGTTATATTTATTGAGAACTCCAGAACAAATCAAAAGATGCCATTATATTATCAATTTTATGATGATATAATTAATAATAAAGACAGATACAACCTACCTGAAAAAATTAAACACCTCAACAAGCCTGCCTTAATAATTCATGGCTCAAAAGACCCAACCGTAGACCTCAACGATTCAATTAAATTAAAGGAAAAGAACAATCAGATTAAATTAGAAATAATAGAAGGTGCAAATCATGTGTTTGGAATGACTCACCCTATTGAATCGGATTCTCTACCAGTTCACATGAAACTAGCATTAAAGCATATTGTGGATTTTCTAAATCCTTTAAGGTATAAAAAATGAAAATCCCGGTCAAAAACCGGGATTCAGGCAATAAATAACTTTTATATCTGTTAAATTATTTCATTTTAACGTCAACTGCATTTAGTCCTTTTCTGCCTTCAGCTAGATCGAAGCTAACCTCGTCGCCTTCAGCAACCTGATCAATAAGTCCAGAGATGTGTACAAAGTACTCTTTTTTTGTTTCATCATCAATGATAAATCCATACCCTTTAGACTCATTGAAGAATTTAACTGTTCCGTTTTTCATTTGTAATAAATAGTAATAATTAATAATTGCCTCAAATGTAAGTATAAAAAAATTCTTATTACACAATTCTGCATCTTTTTATTTACCTGAAGTAATAAAATAACCTAGAATTCTGATTTTCAATTAATTATTAACATTAAATTAACATAAAAACACAGTCGACTCATCATTAGTTTATTTATATTTTAAAGGTAAAAGAAATACAGGGTTATCAATTTTTAATACCTCTAAATTTGTTTTATTCTCACTATCACCTTCCGGAACATCAACAATTACAATATTATTTGATTTTTGACCCGCTACCATTAATTTAGATTTATCTGGCAAAACCATAAAATATCTTGGCCATTCTACCCCGGCAGAAAATGTTATCTGTTGATCAGAATCATTTTTAAATAATGTAAGTTCATTGACATCACCTCTATTACTAACTATAAAAGAATCGGATCCATCTATAAATTGTATTTCTGCAGCACTCCCTTTTTCTCTTTTAGTCTCTTCTTTTAATGATTTGGTTTCCAAATACTTTAATTGACCTTCATCATAACTTGCTATACCGATTGTTTCAGATAATTCTTCAACAATAATCAGATGCTCCCCATCATTAGTAAACTTAATATGTCTTGGACCATGACCTTCCGGAACTTTAATTCCTTTAGATTCTTCCCACTTGAAAGGTTCATTGTCATCAGCTTTATAGCTGTATACTTCTACTCTGTCTGTACCTAGATCGGCAACTAAAAGATACTTTCCATCATGGGAAAAAATTAAATCGTGGACATGCGGCCCTTCCTGCCTTTCTTCATTTATTGATTCTCCCTTATGATTAACAGTCTGCACATGTTTACCAATAGAACCATCAGGACTCAATTTATACACCGAAAAATTTCCTCCGGTGTAATTACCAGCAATTATATATTTACTATCGGGTGATTTAATAAGTACACATGGATGATCACCATATGTTGGAACAGAATTCAATGCGATTAATTCTCCTTTCTTTCTATCAAAATTCAGTGATGTCATTCTCCCTCCATCTTTTGAGGCAGTTTCTTCAACTACATAGACGATAGACTTTTCATCATCATAAATAATATAAGAAGGATTTGAAACAGCATCATAGGTATTCACTCTTTGCATAGCGTTCTTCGAAGGATCGAATTTACATATAGCGATACCTTTATCTTCTTTAGAATCATATTTCCCTACTAATACAAAGCTCTCCTGAGCTTTAATTTGATTAAATAATAAACAAAGGAAAATTAGTATTGATAGATTTATTCTTTTCATATTTCCAAAGTAAATAAAAAAAAGAGGAGACTAGCTCCCCTCTCTTCAATAAAAAACCCAAATAAACATTATTTCACGGTAAAAGTCTCTTTCAGACCCCCGATCATAATATCAAAATCACCCGGTTCGATGACAGACTTGCCATCTCTACCAATAAATGCAAGGTCAGAAACAGGAATTGCAAAATTCAACTCTACACTTTCTCCTGCATCTAAATACACCTTATCAAAAGCTTTTAATCTCTTAGCTGAAGGAGTAATCGAAGCAAAATGATCTCTAACAAAAACATCTACTACTTTTTTACCAGCCATTTTACCTGTATTCTCAACTTTCACTGTTAACTCTACAGTTCCATCCTTCGCAATAGACTTATTTTTAATTACCAGATCACGAAATTTAAAATCCGTATAACTCAAACCATGACCAAAATCCCATTGAGGTCTATAACCATCATTTCCATAAGTATTAGGAATATCTTCTCTAAATTCCTCTGTACCCTTATGATCATAATGAATAACATCTCCACTTTTTCTTGGATAAGTAAAAGGCAGCGCTCCTGAAGGATTTTCATTTCCTGCCAGGATATTTGCCGCTGCCAGTCCACCAAATGTTGCAGGTCTAAAACCTAATAAAATTCCATTTAATCCAGGCTCAATAGAAGATATAACCCTTGGTCGACCTGTAAATAATACTGCAACTACCGGTTTCCCAGACTTAATTGCCTTCTGTGCTAACTGTAGTTGTTTTTCATCTAGATCAAGATCATCAATAACACCAGGACCTTCAGCATATGGTGGTTCTCCTAGCGCCAGAATGATAACATCGGCATTTGAAACATCGCCGATTTCATAATTTTTTTCGTTATCCCATTCAGTTACTGATCTGGAAAAAACATTATCTGCTCCAAAAACCTCTACCAATCCTTCGTGAAATGTCTTTGTTTGCTCTGAATACTGTGATTCATCATTACCCATCCAGGTAAACGACCAAGAGCTATGAAGAGGGCCATAAGCATTTGCTGCAGGACCAACTAAAGCAATTTTAGTATTTTGTTTTAATGGCAATACACCATCATTTTTGGTCAAGACCATACTTTCTACAGATGCGGTATAAGCTGCTTTATCAAAATCAGGATTAAACAACTTCTCTTTACTTACCGCTGGGCTTATCGGTTGATCAAATAATCCAAGATCATTCTTTAACTTTAATATTCTTCTAACCGACTCATCTAATCTGGATTCTGAAATAGTCCCTTCGTTTACTAATTCAACTAATAGATCATAAAACGTATAATCATATGGAACCATACTCATATCCAAACCAGCTTCAACTGCTTGTCTGACAGCTTCTTTATGAGAATCAGCAGTTTTATGTCGTGTGTGAAGTCTTTTAACATCTTCCCAATCTGAAACTGCAAGTCCTTTAAAACCCATCTGGTTTCTTAATACTTCAGTTAAAAAATATTTACTACCATGAACAGGTATCCCATTAATTTCTCCTGAGTTAATCATTACTGTTGCTACCCCATTATCAACAGCCTCTTGAAATGGCGGCAATAGATATTCCTTAATATATAGATCAGAGATATTAGCAGGTGTTCTGTCTTTTCCACTAACCGGTACAGAATACCCAAGGAAGTGCTTCATACATGCTGCTACTGCAGTATTACTTTTTAAGCCATCTTTCTGATATCCGGTTATTGCAGCTTTCCCCATTTCAGTAACCAAATGAACATCTTCACCAAACGTTTCTTCAAATCGTGACCATAATGGTTGTCTCCCTAAACCTAAAACAGGATCAAAATCCCACGGAATTCCACTAGATCTAGTTTGAAATGCTGTAATGTAAGCAGCCTCATGAACAAGATCCGTATTTCTTGAAGCAGCCATTCCAATATTATGAGGAAATAAGGATGAACCCTTTAAATAAGTAGCCCCGTGAATTGCATCAATTCCATATAATATAGGTATGCTATTTTCTGTTTCATTTTTAGCTACCTCCTGAATTGATGTCAAGATAGTTCTCCAGGTATCGTAGTCATAAGCATGACCTTTGACATTTAAAATACTGCCAACTTTCTTTTCAACAATTGCCTTACGCAATTTATCAGGGTCAATTTCTGTTGTGGAGTTATCTTTTAAGATCAGATCAATCGTGACTTGTGTCATCTGACCAACCTTCTCCTCAACAGACATTTTATCTAACAAACTTTCTACAAATGCATCCGATTCATTATTAGCCGAAGCTTGAATTGTTTCCGGATCAGCTTGAGGGTTACATGCAGAAAGGAACAGAATAAACAGTGGTAACACTATTCCTATGTTTTTCATATTTTGAGTTGTTTAAGTTTTCTGATCACCAAAAAGTATGAGCAAATACTAATGGTGACTTGTTCAGGGTTTAATACAGGCAAATTCATAAAAAAAAGAGTTCTGTGAGGTGGATAAATAACACAAGAGCACTTGGTATTTGTATCACATGACATTTGAATCCATGGTTGGGTAAATATTTTTTATTATACTAGAACTATGAAAAACTGTGTATTTATCGTGGGACTAATAATCTCATGGATATCAACCCCTGCCCAGGAAATTGATAAGCTCTATTTCCATCATGTTGATGTAGAATTAACCCAAAATAGCGTTACCAGACTTGCAGAAGATGATAATGGTTTTGTCTGGATTGCTACTCGATATGGACTAAACAGATTTGATGGTGAGGAAATATATACCTTTGCTGATGAGGGCAGAAATAAAGCCTTTGTAAATGGTTATGTAAGTGGATTAAATATTGATAGCCAAAATAATATCTGGATAAGTACCTATGGCGGCGGGGTTTTCAAACTAGATGATCAAACAGGAAAAATTGAAGACAGTAAATTCGATTTCAAAAATAAGTTGATTACCAATTCAATGATTGATAAAGATGGTTTGATATGGTTTTCTACGGAGAAATCTGGGGTAATAACCTATGATCCATCATCCGGAAAAATCAATACATACACGGGATTCATTAATAATGGTAAAATAGCCGAAACTAGTATTGTCGGTATAGCACAGGACCAACAAGAAAATTATTTAATTGGCACCTGGGGCAAGGGGCTATACTTATTTAATAAAGATAAAAAGAGATTTACGAACTATACTTCAAAATCAAATCCATCTATAATCCCACATGATGTAGTAAGAACAATGTCCAAATCCTTAGATGGGGATATCTGGATAGGATTTCAAAAAGGTCTCAGAAAACTATCTGTAAAAAATGGCGAATACACCTTTAAAATGGCCACAGATAATCAGGAATTTATTGACCTGATTGAGTCAATGACGATTTTATGTCTCCTGCATGATTCAAACAACAGACTTTGGATTGGCACTGAAAACGAAGGACTCATCATATTAGACTTAAACACTGGCAATTTTGAAAGGTATTTCAGGGATCCCTATGGAAACTACTCACTAAAAAGTAATTCTATTTGGAACCTGATGGAAACAAAAAATGGAACCATACTTATTGGAACATTTGATCAGGGTTTATTTAAAGTAGATCCCTATGAAAAAAGATTTATTCATTTTCATCAAACACAAAAACCTGGAGAGGCAATTAGTTACAATCTTGTCAGTGCTTTTGCCGAAGAAGGTGATGGCTATTATGTTGGTACAGATGGCGGAGGTTTAAATTACATTCAGGAGGGACAACCAACAAAATACTTTGATAAAAACAACAGTAATTTGACTAGCAATAGTATTCTATGCCTTGAAAAAGGTGCAGATGGGCGATTATGGATCGGGACCTGGGAAGGAGGAGTATTTTATAAAGATCTTGGTGATGATGAAATTCATTTTTTCGACAGACGAACTTCTTCTGATAGATATTTTGGCAAATACATTTTTGATTTACACCGCGATAGTAAAGACAGAATATGGTTTGTATCCTTTAGACATGCTTTGGAAGTATATGATCCAAAAACAAATGAATTTTATTCTTTTACTCCTTCAGACGAAGAAAGAAAAATTTCATCTTCTACGATTCATACAATCGTAGAAGATCATAATGGCAATATTTGGACAGGAACAGAAGGTTTTGGTATTGATAAGATAGTTTTGACAAAGGATCTGAAGACGAAACAACTAATTAATTATTCACCTGAAAAACCAAAAGGCAGTAAGGAATACATAAATCATGGTTTTATTTTTTCACTTTTTATCGATGCTCAAAACAGGCTATGGGCCGGTACCCATGGAGGTGGACTCAATTATTTTGATGATAAGAGCCAATCATTTAAAGCATTAACCATTCAGGATGGTTTACCAAGCAATATGATTTTGAGTATTGAGCAAGATGATACGGGAAATTTATGGGTTGGCACAAACAATGGATTAGCCTCAATTGAACCAGAAACTTTCAAAATAAAAACTTATGGCAAAGCAGATGGGTTACAAGGTTCTGAATTTACCAAAAGAGCATCACTAAAACTTAAAAATGGTGATTTGCTATTTGGAGGAATAAATGGTTATAATAGATTTAATCCATTAAATATCCCGGAAATTTCTGATAAAGGAAATGTATTAATAACCGACATCAAGTTCAATTCTGAAGAAGGTAAAGAATTTATTAATAATATGGATAAAAGTATTATCAATAAAGAGAAAATTACTCTTCCATATAAACTAAACGACTTTGACATTTCATTTGCATACCTTAACTATACTCAGTCTAATAAAAACACATATCAATATAAACTTGAAGGGTACGATGAAGAATGGCAGGATGCCGGCACAAGAAATACCGCCTATTATACTAATGTATCTGCTGGTGATTATACATTTAAAGTAAGAGCTTTTAATGCTGATGGACTTCTATCTGAGAAGCAGGCTTCACTCAAAATTAAAATAACACCTCCCTGGTACTTATCAATTTGGGCATATATTGTCTACTTCTTAATCATTCTTACTCTTTTAATATGGAGAAGAAATACTATTATTCACAGAGAAAAACTTAAAACCAACTTAAAGCTGGAACATCTTGAATTAGAAAAACTTAAGGAAATGGATGAATTGAAATCCAGGTTTTTTGCCAATATTTCTCATGAATTCAGAACTCCTTTAACTTTAATCCTGTCTCCTCTGAAGACAATCTACTATGAGGAACATTTTTCCAAACATAAAAATAAGGTTACAAATATTATCAGACAGGCAGACCGCCTTCTTAACTTGATAAATCAAATTCTTGACCTATCAAAATTAGAATCAGGTGCAGTCAAAGCTGAATTTACGGTAATTGATGTTTCTGCGTTCCTTAAACCAATCGTTTATTCATTTTCAGGGCTTGCAGAAAAGAAAAATATCAGGTTTACAGCACATTTTCCAAAAAGCAAAATAATTGCTTCACTTGATGTCGACAAGCTTGAAAAAATTGTAACTAACTTATTATCAAACGCAATAAAATATACACCTGAATTTGGAGAAGTTAATTTCGAACTGACTTCTGATGATCTAAACCTTAACTTTTCTGTATGTGACACAGGTGAAGGAATATCCGAAAATGATAAGGAAGAAATATTTAAAAGATACTATCAAAGTTCAATTTCCAAAAAAAGAGGAGACCTTGGAACAGGAATAGGACTGGCTTTAACAAAAGAACTTGTTGAATTACATAAAGGGCAAATTGATGTCAAAAATAACCATGATAAAGGAACATGCTTTTATGTAGAAATACCTTTGAATTTAAATGGTATAGATCCTGAAACCATAATAGCATTACCTGAAATCAAAAGAAGTATAATTGATAATCATACAGAACTTGAAGATTTAATTGCTCATAATGAAGAACAGGTAACAACAAACGAAGAAAGCTCGAAACAAAAACAAACGATATTAATTGCTGAGGACAATGATGATATAAGGAAATTTATGTCTGAATTCTTGTCTGAGGACTTTAATATATTAAAAGCAACAAATGGAGTTGAAGCATTAAACATTGTTAATGACCAAAAACCAGATCTTATCATCAGTGATATCATCATGCCTGAAATGGATGGTTACCAACTATGTAATAATGTTAAAAAAGGAGATGAAACAAATCACATCCCTATAATTTTATTGACAGCAAAAGCATCAGAAGAAAGTCAGGAGGCAGGTTACTCAAGTGGAGCTGATGCATATCTGGCAAAACCATTCGACCCGGTCAAATTAAAAATGCAAATTAAAAACATGCTTAAAACTGGGAGAAATTTCAAGAATAAAATAGCTCAAAACAAGCACCATAAATTGACACCAAAGACACCTGATGTAAAAAATACAGATGAATCATTTGTTGAAGAAATTGTAGCAATAATTGAAAAAAATATAAGTGAACCTAATTTCACTATTAATGATATCTGTAAAGAAATGGGCATAAGTCGAATGCAACTTTACAGAAGATTAAAAAATGCAATATCAATGAGTGCAAATGAGTTGATTAGGCATATGAGAATGCAAAGAGCTGCACAGCTCATGAAACAAAATAAATTTTCAATTGCTGAAATAACATACCAGGTTGGTTTTACTGATTTGCAGTATTTCAGATCTACTTTTAAGAAACAATTTGGCATGAATCCATCGGAATTTGTATCATTAAAACAATAAAAAACGGCCTAAAACAGCTATTTAAGCCGTTTTCAAACGATTGTTATAAATACCACCCCTATTTGTTTTAAATGCCCATCTACAATTGTGCTTATGGAAACAATATTGTAGCAAAACTCAGTGCATATGAAAAACATGAACAAACCGAAAAACCTAATGCTCTACCTTGCACTGATGCTTTGCCAAGTTGCAATAATAGCACAAGACAGAGTGATCAGCGGTAAGGTTACAGACGGCATGAACGATTCCGGAATTCCCGGTGCAAACATTCTAATAAAAGGTACAGGAAATGGTACCGTTACAGATGTAGAAGGAAACTATAGCTTAACAGTTCCTGAAGGAACAGAAACGCTTATTTTCTCATTTGTAGGATATCTGACAGAAGAAATAAACATTAATGGAAGATCTCAAATTAATGTGAGTTTATCTCCTGACATAACAGCTTTAGAAGAAATCATTGTAATTGGTTATGGTGAGCAAAAAAAGAGCTTATTAACAGGAGCAATTGCAAGTGTTGATGCAGATGATATACAATCAGTATCAAATACTCGTATCGATCAGACCTTACAAGGGCGTGTAGCTGGTGTTAATGTACTCCCAAATTCTGGTTCTCCAGGAAGTGGTATCAACATCACAATTAGAGGTACGGGCTCAAACGGTAATTCACAACCACTATATATCGTTGATGGTGTGATTACTGGTGGAATTGAATACCTTGATCCAAACGAAGTTGAATCAATTGAAGTATTGAAAGATGCTGCATCTGCTGCTATTTACGGTGCGCAGGGTGGTAACGGGGTAGTTCTAATAACTACCAAAAAAGGTAAAGCAGGTTCTGCAAAAATTGATTATGGATTTCAGTATGGAATTCAAAGTGCCAACAATAAAATGGATGTTATGAATTCCCAGCAGTATGCAACCTATTTAGATGAAGCAGGAATTACTGATGGACCAGACCCTTCAAATGTTGGAAACATAAGTACTAATTGGTTAGATGAGATCTTTGAATCTGCTCCAATGATGCGACATAGTTTAAATATCAGCGGTGGTTCTGAAAAGTCAAGATATCTTATTGGAGGTAGCTTTTTTGACCAGGATGGTATTGTTGGTGGAGATAAAGCTAATTTCAAACGTTACACTTTCAGATTAAATACTGACAATGAAGTTAAAGATTGGTTGAAAGTAGGTAATAATCTCTCATTCTCTCATTTTGAAAGATCAACCATTGCTGAAGATTCAGAATTTGGTGGTATTTTAAATAATGCAATTCTATTAGACCCATTAACTCCAACTGTTTACACGGGTACTTTACCAGGGTATGCTCAATCAGTATTAGATAATGGATATACGTTAGTTCAAAATGATGATGGGCAATATTATGGTATTTCTCAATATGTTGCTGGAGAGATATTTAACCCACTTGCTGGTATTCAAACTGCAAGAGGTGGAACAGTACAAGATAAAATTGTAGGAAATATCTACGCTGATATCAAACCAGTTGAGTGGTTAAAATTCACTACAAGATTTGGTATTGACGCTGCATTTCAAAGATTTAGTACCTGGACCCCTAGCTATTATTACTCACTTGAAAGATTAAATAATGCTGGTACAGTAAATGATTCTGATGATAAGTGGTTCAATTGGCAATGGGATAACTTTGTGAATATCAACAAATCAATTGATACTCATAATTTCAATGTTACCTTAGGTACTACTGCACAAAAGATGGAACACAACTACTTGTATATGTCAGGTGGACCGATGTTTAAAGAAGAAGACAAATATGCATATTATGATTTTTTACCGGATGATAATGATCGAGTAGGTGGGAGAAGAAATGTTCAGACAATTATGTCTTATTTCTTTAGAGTATTATATGACTATCAAGGAAAATACCTTTTAAATATTACTGGTCGTTATGATGGATCATCAAAGCTACATCCGGACAACAGATGGGATTTCTTTCCTAGTATTTCCGCAGGTTGGGTGATTTCAGAAGAAGGATTTTATTCTAAATCATCTGCAATGAATTTCCTTAAATTAAGAGGTAGCTGGGGAGAAAATGGTAGTGTTCAATCATTATCTATAGGTCAATATGCCGCTCTCATTACAACAGAAGGCATCAAATACCCTGATGCGGATGGTAACTACCTTATTGGTGCAGAACCTGATTTTCAGTCTAACCCTGATCTAAGATGGGAAACAAGCCGTCAGCTTGATATTGGACTTGAAGCAGGATTCTTTGATGATAGATTAACATTAGAATTTGACTATTACCGAAAAGAAACTATCGACCTGATAACAATTGGAACCCCTCCAGTATTCTCTGGTAATGACCCTTCATTTATTAATGGTGGTACCATAGAAAATAAAGGGATCGAACTTGCTTTGAATTGGAAAGATAATGCAGGTGACTTTAACTATAGTATTGGTGCTAATTTCACCACATTAAATAATGAAGTGACTGCATTAAATGAAAATGTAGATCGAATAAATGGAACCGGAGTTGGAACAGGATGGACAGCTACTTATTTTGAACAAGGCTATCCGATCTGGTATTTCAGTGGATATAAAACTGACGGAATATTCCAAAATCAGGCTGAAATTGATGCCTATATTTCAGAAGGTGGACTTACAGGCTATAGTCCTGTACCAGGAGACCCAAGAGTTGTGGACGTAAATGAAGATGGTACAATTTCTCCTGATGATCAGACATATATTGGTGATCCATTCCCTGATTTCATCTATTCAGTAAGAGCGACTGCTTCATACAAAGGATTTGATTTCTTAGTTTTCTTACAAGGAAAAGAAGGTAATGACATCCTTATGGGTTTCAACAGAACTGACCGTGCAAAAGCGAATAAACCTGCTTTCTACTATGAAGACAGATGGACAGGCGAAGGAAGTACAAACTCATGGTTTAGAGCTAATACAGATAATCCTTATATCTATAACAGCGACCTGATGGTTTTTGATGGCTCTTACATGAGAATCAGGCAGTTACAATTAGGATACTCTCTTCCTGAAAATTTATTTTCAAATGCGGGAATTTCTAAACTTAGACTATATGTATCTCTTGATAACTTCTTTACTTTCACTAGCTACCCTGGACTTGATCCTGAAGCAGGTAGTGGAAATAACCAAAGTCAGGGTATAGATCGTGGGGTTTATCCAATTCCTAGAGTTTTCCTTACTGGTTTAAATGTGACATTTTAATAATTAGAGAACATGAAGACTATAAATAAATTATCAACATATATTCTGGTAGCAATAACACTGTTATCGTTCCAGAGCTGCGAAGACTTCCTCGATCAGGAAATTCCAGGTAGAGCTCCGGTAGAAGAATTCTATCAAACTGAGGAAGATGTAATGCAAGCAACAACTGCAGCTTATGATATTTTACAATACCATTATAGCAACGGTTGGGCAAGTCCTTATCTTGTAAAAACACTTCCGTCTGATGAATCTACTGCTGGCGGTGGTGGGTTTGGAGACCAACCTGCTTATCAAACGCTTCATTCATATACTTTTGATTCGAATAATGACGCAATCTTCGGATTATGGAAAATGGCTTATTATGGTATTTACAGAGCCAATCTGGTAATCAATAATACAGAGCCTGATACGGATCTCAAAAAAAGATTAGTAGCTGAAGCAAAATGTCTAAGAGCCTACTTTTACTTTGAACTTGTTAGCTTATTTGGTGATGTACCATTAGTTCTGACAGAAATTCCTCCGGCAGAATACACATCAACACCTCGTACTCCTGCAAATGAAGTATATGACCAAATTGAAATAGATCTAAATGATGCTATTGCTGTACTTCCTCCTAAGAGCGCCTACGGTTCTGCAGATAAATTCAGATGGACTGTTGGATCTGCTCAGGCATTATTAGGAAAAGCATATTTATATCAGGAAGAATGGACTAATGCAGCTAGCAATTTTGATGATGTAATTGCTTCAGGGGAATATTCATTAGAACCATATTTTGGTCAGGTATTTTCAAATACCCGAGAATTTGGAATGGAATCAGTATTAGAAGTTCAATTTGTGAATACTGAAGGTTACAACTGGGGAAATTTTCCTTGGGGTGAAGGAAGAGCTCAGGAAAACAACATCCATATACAATTAATGGGGCCAAGAGATTTTACTCAAGCTCCAGGAGATTCTCTAATTGCAGGTTGGGGTTTTAATATAGCTGAACCAAATACTTACCAAGCATTTATTGACGCTGGTGATACAGAAAGAAGAGTAAATACTGTAATGTCATATCAGGAATTAGTAGATATGGGCGGCGACATAGTTCAAGAATCTCACCAATTCAAAGGTTACATCAGAAGAAAGTACGGAACCTATCAGAATGAAACCAGTACTGAAAATGGTGGGGTTAATGAATTAAACTATGGCACCAACTGGAGGTTAATCAGATATTCGGATGTGTTATTGATGGCTGCTGAAGCCCATATCAGAATGGGTGATGAAGCTACTGGTGTAGACCTAATTAACGAAGTTAGAAATCGTGCAGGTTTAGCTGATATATCTGCTTCAGGAGCAGCATTGATTGATGCACTAATCATGGAACGTCGACTTGAACTTGTTTTTGAAGGTCACAGATTTAGAGATCTTGTTAGATGGGGTATTGCCGATCAGGTTTTAGCACCTGAAGGCTTCGTAGCTGGAAAGCATGAGTTGTTACCTATCCCAATATCAGAAGTCAGAACAGCAGGATTAACACAAAACCCTAACTGGTAATAAAAAACTTACCGTTGCAATCGTTCAATTTGAGGCCACATGTTATCATGTGGCCTTTTTTATTTGTCTTTATTCTAATTTTTTCTAAATTATAGCATGGCACTAATATTTGGAATTGGCTTTTTATGTATCGGAGTATATGGTTTGCTGGAAAGCCTTAAAAAGAGAAATGGTACAAGCAAGTATATCCTACTTGGTTCTTCACTCCTATTGGTTGTGATCCCGGTTTTATATTGGCTCGATTTTATCGAATCTGACGGTCTGGAAATTGTTCTGACTTGTTCTATATTAACTATCATAACATTCATCCAGATCTATCAAAAACAAAAAACCAGATCTAAAAGATAACCAAAACTCATAATCATGATCATCAATAATATTGTAGTTGCAATAGACAACGTTAATTCAAATGAATTAATTGAAGCAGCCATTGCCCAGGCTCAAGCTTTTAGTGCAAAATTATGGCTCATTCATGTTGCTGCTCCAAACCCGGATTTTGTTGGTTATGACCCAGGACCGCAATATATCAGGGATGATATGGCATCCACACTCAAAAAAGACCATAAATTCCTACAAGATCTTGCAGATAAAATCAGTGAAAGTGATGGGGTTGAAACTAAAGCTCTAATGATTCAGGGGCCGACTGTTAAAATGATTCTAAAAGAAGCAGAAGATTTGAATGCCGATTTGCTGATAATAGGTAATGAAGATCATTCCTTTATGTATAAAGCATTAATTGGAGAAACTACTTCAAAAGTAGTTCAAAAAGCAAAAATTCCTTTATTGATTATTCCTTTGGGTAGTGATTAAATTCACATAAAAATTTAACCTTATCATATAAAACCAATTCTATATAAGGTCGTTAACTCTTTATGACCAAAGAGAAAGCACTAACCCTTGCAGCAGTTCTAACCGCTCTATTTTTAGGGGCTCTGGATCAAACCATTGTTGCTACAGCACTTCCGTCAATAGCTAAAGACTTACAAGGTCTTGATAGATACAGCCTGGTGGCTACAGCTTACCTGACAGCAAGCACTGTATTTGTTCCTGTGTATGGAAAGCTTGCTGATATGCATAGCAAAAAAACAATCGAATTTGCAGCCATTACTATTTTCCTTCTTGGATCAATACTTTGTGGTACATCAGGTATCTGGGGAGACCTTCCTATCATAGGTGACGGGATGAACCAATTAATCGTTTTCAGAGCAATTCAAGGACTAGGTGGCGCTGGTCTATTCAGCATGGCTTTCATTGTAATAGCCGACCTTTTTCCTCCTGCAGAAAGAGGGAAATACCAGGGATTCATCGGTGCTGCATTTGGTATAGCCAGCTTATTAGGTCCATTTTTTGGTGGCTTACTAACTGATTATGCCGGTGGAATAATTCCGGGTGTAGAAGGCTGGAGATGGGTGTTTTATGTAAACATCCCTTTTGCTGCAATTGCCATCACATTTATAATTATGTATATGCCTAAACTAGCTCCGGATGAAAATAACTCAAAGTTGTTTGATTTCAGAGGAGCCACTTACCTGATAATTGGAACAACAGCTTTATTATTAGCTCTGGAAACCAACAAACAAAAACAAGGCTTTACAGAGATCATCATATTTTTTGTTATTGCTCTAGTTGGTGGTATGCTTTTTTACTTAAGATCAAGAAAAAGTCTTAACCCAATTATTAATCTGAATCTATTTAAAAACAATGTTTTTAGAATTACTGTGGTGGCAGTGATCTTTCTCGGGATGTCCTTCTTTAGCTTAACGTTATTTATTCCACTATACCTTACAAATGTACTTGGTGTTTCTGCAACCAAAGCCGGAGTTAGTCTTATTCCTCTTTCTCTTGGATTAGTAACCGGCTCTACCCTTGCAGGTAGACTTTCAAATAGATTTCGACATGTAAGGGTAATTATTTTAACAGGTATTGGTATTTTAATCATTGCATTTGCTTTTTTAACAACATTAAATACTCAAACCCCTTATTTTAAAGTAGTTATTTTAATGGTATTTGCCGGACTTGGTATGGGGCCCACCCTACCGATGTTTCCATTGGCAGTTCAAAACAGTGTTAATCGAAATGAACTGGGGCAAGCTACCGGAGCAACTCAGTTTTTCAGGCAGATTGGTGGTGTTACAGGGGCGGCAATCATGGGAATGATATTAGCAGTTACGATTAGTGGCGTTTATCTAAATGATAACATAAAAAATCTACAAAATACTCCACTTGAAATACAGGTTAATGAAGGAACAAATCTGCAAGAATTAAGAGATACACTTGAATCAAAGGTTAAGGAAACTGAAAATGGGCCTCCTGAATACGAACAGGCTCTTCAATCCATTTCGTCAGGTTTTAGTAACTCAGTATCCCGAATTTTCATATTTTCTGTAATTGTTTCGGTTCTCGCAGGAGTTGCAACTATTTTTCTCCCGGATAATGAATTGAGAAATACCGATTAAGTAATCTTTTACTTTTCAATTGGTAATAATTTCGCTATTTTAAAATAAAAATTACTACCATGAAATATCTCCTGTTTTTCTTAAGTACGACCTTTCTTTTTGGTCAAAGTGAAACTGAAAACCTATATCAGAAAAAAACTTTTCAGTCTGGAGATGATATTTTAAACTATCGGATAATGTATCCACAAAATTTTGATGCTTCAGTAAAGTATCCTGTGGTCCTTTTCTTGCATGGCTCTGGTGAAAGAGGCAATGATAACGAATTACAACTTGTTCATGGGAGCTCTCTTTTTGCCGATCCAAAAGTAAGGGAAGACTACCCGGCTATAGTTGTTTTCCCTCAATGTCCAACCGATGATTCCTGGGCTAATGTTACAAGGAATGATAATCAGGTAGAAGGGAGTTTTACATATGATTATTCCAAGCCAATAAAAAAACCTTCAGAATTAGTTATGAAGCTTTTAGATGAGTTATTAGCAAATCCATATGTGGATCAAAACAGAATTTACATTACTGGATTATCAATGGGTGGAATGGGGACATTTGAGTTATTATACAGGTTTCCAGACAAGTTTGCAGCTGCAATTCCAATCTGTGGCGGTAGCAATCCGGAAAGTGCCAAAGCATATGCCAATAAAGTTCCAGTCTGGATAATCCATGGAGCAAAAGATAAAGTTGTATCACCAGCCGGAAGTTTAGAAATGGCAAAGCGAATATTGGCAGCTGGAGGTTATCCAAAAGTTACAATTTTCGAAGATGCAAATCACAATAGCTGGGATCCGGCATTTGCTCATCCCGAATACCTAAAATGGATGTTTTCACACTCAAAATAATCATACAATAGCAAAGGCTCTAACTGGAAATGTTCCCATCCCTTTAATTTTTGGAGGAGCTGCTGTGAACCTGAAACTTTCATCAGAAATCAAACCTAAATTAGTTAAGTGTTCGACAATTAAAATTCCATCTTTTAATAATGTAGAATGAACAGGCCTTTTATCTGTACGAGTATCATCGATATTATAAGAATCTATTCCAACTAATATCGCTCCTGAAACTTTAAGATATTCAGCGGCATCTTCATGAAGGTATGGGTGGTTTGAATAATACTCCTCGGTATTCCAATTTTCGCTCCATCCTGTATGTATCAATATAGCCTTCCCTTTTACATCGAAATTCAAAAATGCAGACTTTAATACTGCTAACCCTTGATTTTTATAATCCCAATGGACAATATGAGCATCAAGATTAGCCATTCGCTCTATTGATACATCAGCTATATCTTCACCATCTTCATACCTGTGAAATGGGCAATCGATATATGTTCCTGTATTTGAAATTAGTTCAATTTTACCAATTTGAAATGATGACCCATCTGAGTAATTGATTTTCGAAGCCTCTCTTTCCCAGAAATCACAAATTATTGGTGCCGGCAGTCCTTTATAAGTGATAGTTTTTTCATCAATGGTATGGCTTAAATCAATAATTTTCATAGTTAAAAATCCTTTTAGGTCAAAATATGAGATTTCATATATGTATTAAAAATAATTCAACAAATATACTTACTCCTGCTTCAAAAAAACCTGCTGTTTTTTACCATCTGAATATTAATAGTTAAATTAAAAGGAAAGTTAATTTCTATAATACATAAATGACTATTTAATTGGTCAATTAACTTAACCCGACTCAAATAAGTGTATGGAATCTTTATTATTATTTTTTGAAGCAATGCCTGCTTGGCAAAAGCTCATCTGGGTAGTGTGTTGCCTGATATTTTGCTGGCTACTTGAAGGCTATTATCCCCTATTTAAGCACTCATATAAAAAATGGGGGCATGCAAAGGTAAATTTTATTTTCCTCAGTATTACTCTTGTTATCAATATTGCGTTTGGCGTTGTAACGTTAGGTGTTTTTTCCTGGATAGGTGAAAATCATATCGGTTTGTTAAATATGGTTGACCTGCCAATATGGGCTGAGCTAGTTATTGCTGTGATGATACTGGATCTGGTTGCCCAATATCTGATTCATTATTTACTTCATCGAGTAAAATGGATGTGGAAGTTTCATATGATCCACCATAGCGATACCAAAGTAGATGTAACAAGTGGAACAAGACATCATCCTGGAGATTATATTCTCAGGGAAACATTTGCTCTTGGGGCAATAATTGTTATTGGAGCTCCGATATCATATTACCTGATCTATCGATTTTTAACTGTGTTTTTCACATATTTCTCTCATGCTAATATCACCACTCCAAAATGGATAGATAATACACTAGGATTGGTATTTGTCACTCCTAATATGCATAAATTTCATCATCACTTTGAAAGGCCATGGACTGACACAAATTTTGGAAACATTTTTTCTCTATGGGATCGAATGTTTGGAACATATGTAATGGACGATCCAAAGAAAATAAAATATGGGTTAGATGTTTTAGATGATTCTACTGACTCGGATGTGATGTATCAATTTAAGATACCTTTTGATAAAAATATTAAAACTGACTATTAGTTATATAAACATTTTATTAAAGACCGGATGGCAAATTTCCATCCGGTCTTTTTTTACATTTCTTGACCTTCTTCCATACCAGGTAGCGGTAGTGAGCTTACCGGGGCATCCCAGACAATTTTCCATTCTCCATCATGGCGCTCCCATAATACCATATAATGCCCTGTATCTTCATAAGGAGGCATTGTGTTATCAACCCACTCAATTTTCAAGTCATAACTACCCAACTCCACAGCTGCATCTCCATAGTATTTTAAATCTTCTACTCTAAAATCAAATATCCATTTCCCAGCCCCCAAAGCTTTATTCCATTCATCAATGTACATTTGAGTTCCCTTGATAGGTTTGTTATTAGGTGTTAACTGGATAACATCATCAGTAAAATATTTCGATGCCTCATCCATGTTCCCTTCCAGATATAATTTCTCCAGCTCATTATTTTTCTGATCAATTATTTTTTTAACATCCTCAGCTGTTTCTTCAATTCTCATTTCATCTTTTCCCATTTCTGTAGAATCCTCCACAGTGGTGCTTTCAGAATTCTGACATGAAAACATAGTCAGTACTCCGGCTAATAACATAATTAGTCTGGTCATATTTTTCATAGTGGTAGTGTTTATTCAATAAGATAAGATTTTATCAGAAAAAATTAAAATCTATCACTCCTGAGAAATTCATGCCACCGGAGAAGGCTGCCTTTTGTATATCAAATTAATTATTCCAAGTGCCGGGCCTATAGATAAAAATATAAACACATATTGAACTGGTAAAACAGTTCGCAGATAATTAATAAATAAAATGCTAAAAATAGTGATTGCAAATCCAATAGAGTTCACAATGGTTAGAGCTGTTCCTTTTGATTCTTCGGGAGCATTTTGAGCTACCAGAGTTGAGAATAATGGAGAATCGGCAATTACAACCAGCCCCCAGAAAATCATGTATCCTAATAGTAGAAATTTTGATCCGGATAAGATGATGAATGGTGATAAAAGGCAGCAACATAATGATAAAAACAAAGCTGAAGTGGCTGTTAACTTCACTCCTACATTTAATGAAATGTAGCCTCCGATAATACAAGCTAAACTACCAAGCCCTATAATTATAAATGACCATACAGGAATATTTATAATTTCTTGAGGATTAAGCTCAACAAATGACATTAAAATTACAGGCACAAATGCCCAGAAAGTATAGAGCTCCCACATATGACCAAAATATCCAAATGCTGCTTGTCGAAAATTAGGATACTTAAAAACACTAAATAAGGCAGTGAAATCAAATTTGGAAGCTTGCTTTCGATGAGGTCCGTCAGGTACAAATAATCTAATTAACAAACCTCCAGCTAAATCCAAAATTGAAGTGAAAATCATTACAGTTTTCCATGGCAATCCAGTTGTAAATGCTTTAACTAAATGTGGAAATGCTGTTCCTAATACCAGGGCTCCAACCAAAAAGCCCAGAGATTTCCCTAGCCCTTTTTGAAAATGATCTGCGGCGATTTTCATGCCTACAGGATAGATTCCTGCTAGGGTAAAACCAGTTAAAAACCTAAATACTAAAATTGAAGTATAGGTATTTTGATCAAAAATAATAGCGATATTAAAAACTGCCCCCAGGATTGAA
Source organism: Marinigracilibium pacificum (assembly GCF_012926615.1). Taxonomy (GTDB): domain Bacteria; phylum Bacteroidota; class Bacteroidia; order Cytophagales; family Cyclobacteriaceae; genus Mangrovivirga; species Mangrovivirga pacifica. The sequence continues at coordinate 65,394 of NZ_JABBNU010000005.1, forward strand.
CAAACAAAAAATACTTTTGAGGGAGAAAACCTATCGGCAATTGTTAATAAAGCAAAGACTAATGTTCCGGATATAAAACCAAGCTGCACTGCCGAGGTTAACTGCCCTAAAGCACTATCATTTAATCCATAAGCAGAAATCAAATTATTCATTACAGCATTACCTGCAAACCACAATGAAGTACAAAAAAATTGAGCAATAACTATAAATGATAAAATTCTGGTCTTTCCGGGCATATACTTTTCTTTCCAAATTAATAATTGCCCGATAAAATTAAAAATAAAAAAAGGCCGGTAAGTGAGTACCGACCCAAATCAAACAAGTATATAAACCTCAAACAAATAATCTTTTAGGATGGTTAAAACCTTATGTAAGCAGCTAAGCCTACAGAACTGATATCCCCATTTCCCGGATAAATACTATGATAAAATAAATCTATTTCTAAAATTGAAAATAATCCGATACCAATTAATGGCTTCCAATAAAAACCCCCATCAACATCACTGAGACCAAAAGCATAACCGGCATCTAATCCTGCAAATAAACCTAGAAAATGTATTCTTGCAGCTAAATAAACTGGAAGAAAGGATGCATCGTCAATTTCAAAAGTTTGTCCTCCGGAACTAAACTCATCTCCGATATAATGAATCCAACCCGCACCTGCTCCAAATTTGATCAATGCATTTTTTTCATCGCCAAACATGTAATAGGCATTAATACCCCAGCTTGATTTATAAACATCTTTTGCATCTCCTACCGGAGCGCCACCATGAACACCAACTTTGAATTGTGCATTAACCGCACTCATCACAAAAATCGACAAAACAATAATGTAAATATATCTCATATCTGTAGTGGTTAAATGACTTTATTGTACTATGTACTTATAATTTAGTACATTTTTTAGATATAACACTATCTTTACAAAAAAAATATCAACATTCTACTCCAAATATCTATTGACTGCTTATTTAGGTATTATTGCTAAATATGACATGTTTCCAGATTAGATTATACCTTGGCATATACTTATCATACTCACCTAAATATTTCATACCTATCTTGACAGCAACCCTTTGAGAGGGTACATTTTTTACATAAGTATGTATGAAAATATTCTCCAGACCTAAATTCTCAACACCTTGATTCAACCAATATCTTGCTGATTCTGTGGCTATTCCTTGATTTCTAAATTCAGGTTTTATCTGATAACCTATTTCCGGTAATATAACTCCATTTATATCTTGTAATGATATACCACATTGACCAATAAACTGGTTAGAAACTTTATCTATAACTGCATATAACCCAAACCCATTTTCAGAATAACTTTTAATATTTCTGTTTATCCATTCCTCAGTCTCATCAACAGTGAACGGTCTGGGGTAAAAGATCATATTTTCTTCCTTGCCAATGATACCATATAAGGGTTCAACATCATCAAGAGTTAATTTTCTATATTTTAGCCTGCCGGACTCAAGCATGCTTATGAATTTGATATGTTAAATACTTAATCATTTAGATCAGTAATAGATTCCTCTATCTTTTTGATTCTATTATTCCATAATTTAAACGATAAATACATCAAAACAATAAATGTAATTACCATGCCACTAGCCATTATTACCTTGAGATTATCAAAATCAACAACAAACATAAAATAGAGCCAAAGCATAATGCTAAATATAAATGAGGAAATTAAATTCAAATTTCTGTTCAGATACAATACTTTTTTAAAGCTACTTAGTGATAGTAAAAGGTTATTTCCTCTAATCGGATTACTTAGTTGAACAAGAGCATTGACATCTGAAAGTACATAAAATATAATACTTATAACGAACAAAATGTTCAACCAAAAAGGTCTTTCTGCTCCATCAAAAGCGTCAAAATAAATGGCTAGAAGCAGCAACATTGATACAATCTCAACTATCATTTTGATTCTAATTCGCATTAGTTCAGGGTGAGATTTCAATTTTATCATATTAAAAAATGCTTCCTTATTGAATTTACTATTTTGATCATGTTCTGATCCTTGCCATAATTCTTGTAATTCATCCATGTCTTTCAAAATTTAATAATGCCTTCAGTTTTATTTTAATTCTATTAATACGCACACCAACATAAGTGATAGTGATTCCGGTTATATCAGCTATTTCTTTATATGAATATCCCTCCAGATATAGAGAAACTAATGCTCTGTCTCCTTCATTGAGTTGTCTTATTGCATCAAAAAGATACTCTCTATCACTATTTTCTATTCTGTCATTCATCCTTCTGACATCTGGCGTCAAACTTTCTTTATATTCTATATTCACTTTCTTCTTTCGAAAACTTGCCAGGGCGGTATTCAAGGCTATTCTATATATCCATGTGCTTAACTTTGAATTCCCTTTAAAATCAGAATACGATTTCCATAATTGATAGACAATATCCTGAAATAAGTCCTCCTGGTCTTCTGCTTTCTCTCGATATACCTTGCAAACTTTATAAATTATGCCCTGGTGAGATTCAATTTGTTCTACAAACTTTTCCTTACTCAATTTTGGCATCTCCTTATGTTATCCATCATTAAAAATCTTATTTACCCTATTAGTTGTAAAAAGATGAGGATTTATTACAATGATTAAAATTTATTTTAAAGCTTCAGGATTGAGTTTATCTATTTTAGATGATATGTATGATTGTTCAGCTTCATTCCGAACATATTTTAGTGCATGTTTATAATACTCCAAAGCCTTGGTTTGCTTATTGGCAAGTTCATTTATGTAGGCATACGAACCATAAAACAAGTATTTTCTTTGTTCTAGTTTTTCAGGATTAATACCATTTAAAATCTTTTCAGCATCATTGAACTGGCTTAAATGACCCTTTACAAGAGCCAGGTTAACAGCTACAAGATCATCATCCGAGTTTATTTCAAGTAACTTTTCATACCACTTAGCAATCATTCCCCAATTTGTATCTTCAAAAGACCGTGCTTTAAGATGTTCTGCTACAATAGCAGCATGGTAATGATATTTTGATATATCATCGTACTCAACAGCCTTATTCATAGCGTTATTTCCGATAATTATTAGTCGATGGTCCCATTTGGCCCTGTCTTGTTGAGTCAAATCATTAATTTGATGCTCAGCACTCACTTTACTTTTCAACCTGGCTGTATGAAAACACATTAGAGCAAAGAGAGCATATAATTTTCCTGACCTGAAAGACTCCTTTTTTAGTAATAAACTACAAAGCCTGATTGCCTCATTGCATATTTCTTCTCTTACCACATCTTTGTTTTCAGAGGAATGAAATCCTTCATTGAAGATAAGGTAGATTACATGCATTACCATTTCCATCCTATGGAGGATTTCATTTTTCTCAGGAAAATCAAACTTTACATTATTTTCAATAATAGATTTTCTGGCTCGTGACAATCTTTTCTTAATTGATTCTTCCTTTATTAGCAATGCTGAGGCTATTTCTTTAATACTAAAACCTGAGATAGTTTTTAATGAGAAGGCTATTTGTTCTTTATAATCCAGACTTGGGTGACAAGCAACAAAAATCATTCTTAGCTGACTATCTTCAATTTCATGATCAAGAAAATAATCATTTAGTTGAACCGTCGCAGCTCCAATAGATATTTTCTCGGTACGTATTCTTTCAGCTTTGATTTTGCGGAGTAAATCTATCACCCTATTTTTAGCTGCACGAGTTAACCAGGCCTCAGGGTTATCAGGAATCTGAGTCCGCCATTGTAGTGATGCCTTTACAAAGGTGTCCTGAACAGCATCTTCAATCGTTTCCAGATTTGATAATCCAAAAACCTTAGTTAATACGGCGACCATCTTTCCATAATGATGACGAAAAAGATGGTCGACCATATTATTCATGACTTTAATATATTAGTTATCAAACACTACAACTTCTCTAACTTCAACTAACCCGCCGAGATCGTAATCAGGAAAATTATCCTGAGCTTCTTTTATCACTTCGTCCTCGTTTTGAGCTGCGATTACAAAATATCCACCAACAAGTTCCTTACCTTCCACAAAAGGACCATCAGAAACTACTTTATCGTCACCACTAATTCGTTTAGCCGGTGAATGCAAGGCATTTCCTCCTCTCAAAATTCCTTTTTGTTCCATTTTGTTACTCCACTCAAACCATTTGCCCATTCTTTCTTGTAATTGTTCTGGTGAAAGGCCCAATTCTTCATAATCAGCCCCAATAAAGATCATCATATATTCTTTCATGATTGATATAGTTTTAAGATTTTTAATTATTTAGAGTTGATCATTTTGTTAAACTCCAATGCTTTTTCAACCCAAAAATCAAGATCGGTTTCCTTATCAAAGCCTTCAGGATCGATAAAAAGAAATCCACGCATGGCTTTTCCTGTAAAATCCATTTTTCGACTCCCTTTTACGTTCAAAAGTTCTTCATAAGGTAATTTACCTACCCTGACCATAAGTCTGTCAGCTCCTGTTGTTTTATCCACATCAACTCCCAAACACATACTATCATTGACCATAAAAATCAGACCGCCCATCATCTTTTTTTCTTCAATTTTACCTGAATTTGATAACCGCTGTCTGATTCGGTCTGCTAAATATTCGCTGTAAGCCATTATAAATAGTTTGTATTTGAGAAAATGCTTAAAATGATCTTTTAATATACATTGATATTTTTATTTTTCAATTTAGATACTTGAAATTTGAAAAAGTGTGCTTCAGACTAAAGGCCCATCTCTGATTAGGCTCTTTTGCCTGATTTTATACCCTTTTTGAGTTTTCATTGTTTTGTCAATTATGGTTAAACTTTATTTGTACCTATGACGAAACCGGAAATTCAAAAGGGGACAACTTTTTTATTTTTTTATAAAAAAGCTGCACCGAAGCGCAGCTTTTACAATCAATATTTAAGTATAGGAAATTATTTTACAGGTAGTCGAAGAGATTCGCGTTGTTTGTCAAATGCTTCAACCTGCTTTTCAATCTTTTCTTTATCACCCACCACAACTAAAGTCATATCTTCAGGCTTAATATATTTCTGGGTAATCTCCTTAACCTTTTCAGGAGTTACAGCATATATATTTTGCACATAGTTAGTCAGGTATGAATCATCAAGATCATGAACATCCATATTTACTAACTGACCAATAATTCCTCCAGGTGTTGAATTCTGAAGAACAAATATTCCTGCACCATAATTTTTAATACCATCCAGTTCTTCTTCCGATGGAGCTTCATCCTGAAGACGGTAAATTTCCTTTGTTATTTCTTCTAATGAAGGCTGAGTCACATCAGTAGTCACATCTGCAATCTCATACCAGATAGCAGATTTATAATTAGAGTTTACCACACTTCGAGGAGAATAGGTATAACCTTTATCTTCTCTTATATTTCTGGTAATTCTTGATCCGAACGAACCACCAAGTAATGAATTCGTAACATTTAATGCCACCCAATCTTCACTTGAAGGATTTGCCACAGGAATTCCAAACATAATGGTAGACTGAGGAGCATCTGCTCTATTTGTCACACTTACAATATCGGTAACCTGAGGTTCAGCAACAGGGTAATTTGTTTCCGGTCCGGATTTCCAGCCAGACATTGACTCTTTAACTACATTTTCAACTTTTGATTCGTCAAATTTACCAACTACATAAACGGTTGTTCTCTTAGCCCCAAAATTATTCTCGTAGAAAGACTTCACATCTTCAATGGTATAGCTAGATAACATATCTTCTGTAGGATAAACTCTGCCATAGGGATGATCTGGGTAAACAGCTGCCATAAATGCCGCTCTTGCTTGTGGTTGTGCCCTTGATAAAGAAACATTAAGACTTCTTTTACGATCATTTATCAATCGTCCCAATTCATCTTCAGGGAAAGCGGGATTCATCACAACATCAGCCACAATTGATACAGCTTCAGGTACAAACTCATACAATACAGAAGCTCCAGCAGTGGTAGTGTGCATTGAAACATTAATGTTTAATTCACCACCCATTCCTGCTATCTTATTAGCAATTTGGTCACCGTTCATATTCTGACTACCTTCTTTCATAAGGTCAGCCATAATATCACTCAACCAAACCTGATCAGCAGATTCATTAATATTTCCGGTTTTTGTCACAATACTGATGGTAGCCTTAGGTATTTGTCCATATTGAACCATCACTAGCTTTAATCCATTTTCCAGATTTACTACCTTTTTCTCCGGAAGGGAAAAATCTTTAGGAGTACCTCCCTCTGGTGGAGTTTCTTTTTCTTCTTTGACTTCATCCTGGGCAATAACGGTTACCGATATGGTTAACAATACAAAGCATATTGCCAGGAAACTTTTTATTTCTAATTTCTTCATGATCTTTATCTGTTTACAGGTTTTGCTGATCACCACCAAGTGGCTTTACAGTTAAGATAGTTCTGTTGGTATTTCTCAGATACTCCTTTATAGTCTTATTGATAGTTTCGGGAGTAACCTTTTTAAATTCTTGTTCTATTGAGTTAATCTTTGATGGATTGTCTTCAAACAATGCAAATGAACATAAAAGGTCTGCTCTTCCAACTCCGAAGAAAGACCCTAAATCATCATATAGCTGGCTGCGGATTTTAATAATTGCCTGATCAAGCATTTCTTGAGACACACCATTTTTCTGCAGATCAGCAATTACAACATCAACAGAATTAATCACAGAGTCCGCAGATGTTGTATTATCATAAGTCAAGTTAAACATCCATTGCATCGGACCATTATAATTAAACATGTTACCAAGATAATTTATACCTCCACTCACGTTTCCGGTATAGGCTTTTTCTTTCACTAATTCCTTGTACAACAAACTATTATCACCCTGAACGAGAATCTGGTCAAGTAATCCCATAGCATAATACTCTGGCGAGTTTTTAGCCGGCATATCATACGCTATCGCAATTGCAGGCTTGGTAGCAAGTTTATCTTCCTTCTCAAATCTCAGCTCTTCCTGCTGAACAGGCTCTGAAATATCCGGAAGTGCAGGAATTTCAGCAGAAGGTATCTTCGAAAAATACTGATCAATCCATTTTTTAGCCTCCTCAATATCAAAATCACCGACTACACTCAATGCTGCATTGTTTGGTGCATAGTATGTGTCAAAAAAGCTTTGAACATCTTCTAATGTAGCTGCATCAAGATCTTCAAGATCGCCATAAAAGTTATGAGCATTATACCAGTTCTCATTTGCATATTGAGGCATATCTAACCAAGGGAAACCTCCATAAGGCTGGTTTAATACATTTACTTTTACTTCATTCTTTACTACTCCTTGCTGGTTAGTAAGGTTTTCCTGAGTAATATCAAGCCCTTTCATTCTATCAGCCTCAGCCCAAAGCATTGTTTCCAGTTTATGAGCTGGCATAATTTCAAAATAATTGGTGAAATCAAATCTTGTTGATCCATTTAAGACCCCGCCATTTTTCTGAACAAGACTTATAAACTCAGCTTTGCCTAAATTTTTGGAACCTTGAAACATCATATGTTCAAAAAGGTGGGCAAAACCAGTTCGGTCTTTAGGTTCAATTCTAAAACCAATGTTATAATATACCGCAACAGCTACTGTTGGTGAAGTTTTATCCTGAGACAAAATTACTTTCAGCCCGTTGTCAAGTTTATAATACTCAATAGGAACTTTAAATTCTGCAGCATTTTCTGCAGTACCATCTGTGTCTGAATTAGAAGAACATGCTCCTAATATTATTATCAGACAGAGTGATAACACACTATTTTTTAACATAAAATTATTTTTTCGTTTAAAAGAAAGTTGAATTATTTACAAGATATAGGGATAAATAAAAGATCACAAGAATAATTAAGCAGGGCCCAAATACCTTACACAATCGGTTGAGAAATAGGATAAGTGACAAATGAATAAATTTTATTAATAGGTTATCAACAATAATACCTTCAATAAAATTTGATATTAATGAGAAAAAATATAAATTTATCAACAATAATCGTGTGATTTTTGCTTATCACTACACTATAAATAAATTCCGGGATTTTGAATAGAGAGCTAATTCCGAGGGTACGGATCAAATTAATCTAAATTCCACTTTAGTAATAAGCAATAATATTGTTCCTTCAATCAATCATTTTTGATTTATAACTGCTTTTGATGGATAAAACCTGTTAACCAATGCAGTTATGCAAACACCAAACACCACAATGCGGTATGTCCGCTTATTTAAGAAAATCTCAGCAAATTTAATTTTTGCTGTATTGATTCTCAGTCTTGCTGTAAGTATCCATGCCCAAAATAAAGGTACTAAAGACCTAATTGTACGTTCCTGTAAAGAGGAAATTGGGAACGGGAAGATTAAAGTGAATTTTAGCTATGACAACCCAAATAAGAAAGGTTTTTCAGTACCTGAAGAGAAAAGTCAGGTAAAGTTTGAGAAGATAAATCAAACGAAAAACGGTCCGACGAACTTTAAATACGGACTTGTAAAAAAAGCATATTCTCAGATTGTCAATGAAAAAGAATCGGTACGATGGGAAATTGAAAACCCGAATGGAAAAATACATGTAGTTTATGCCAGTTCAAATTCATCGCACTGCCCTGAAGATGAGGTAAGCATCATTGTACCAGCCTACCAGGATGGTAAATCCGGAGGTGTAACTACAACTGAACTAAACGCACTTTTTGAAGGAAATGCGGGCGACAATCCTACCGGACTGGTTTACCAACTAGATCAAAATAAAAATAGGGTACTTATTGAGATAATTTATAATGAAGGTCAACTTCAGAATACCCTGGATTTACTACAAAATACATTCGGCCTAACTTACTCTACAGATCCCTTGGTCTCTGATTTTATTATTAACCCTCAAATTATAATTTCTGAAAACCTATCAGTGATCGATGTGTGGTTTCAAATAACTTCACTGGGTATACTAAATAATTACAATACTGAGATAAACCTTGCCAGACCTGCTTACCCAGGTCTTCTTAACAATGGATTGACAACTTCTCAAGGAGACACCAGTCAAAATTCTAATATTGTCAGAGAGTCATTTCGAACCTTAGTCAATGGTGAATTGGCCTTCATCGATGGGACAAATGTTAAGCTAGGTGTGATTTCAAATGGTCTTGATACTCAATTACAAACTGCAGGAAAATCCAGGGCACAAGTCGATGTGGAAAACGGAGATTTACCCGGAACAGGTAATCCAAATGGATATAATACAGATATTGATGTCATATTTGACTATCCGTATGGTCCCACTTCAGATGAGGGAAGAGCCATGTTACAATCTGTTCACGACATCGCTCCTGGGGCTGAACTAGCATTCGCTAGTGGTGTGATTTCTCAAAATAGCTTCAAAGTCAACTTTAAAGCATTAGCTGCCTCCGGGGCAAATATCATTTGTGATGACATTGCTTTTGTAAATGCTCCACTTTTTGGAACTACAAATCTGGGAGTAATAATGCAAGAATTTTCAGCCACCCCGGGAAATGCAGTATTTTCATCTATCGGAAATTTTGGTAATGATGGTTATCAGGGAAACTTCACAAATTCCTCCACTGTACCGGATCTTGACTTTATAAACCCACAATCAAATACACGAGCTCATGTTTTTGGAACCAACCCGGATGGATCAGAAGATATAACAATGAGTTTCTCGGTAGAACCCGGAACATATATGATAACTGTGCACTGGAATGAATTATACTCTAGTGAAAACAATAGTACCGGAGCTGCAACAGACATTGATCTTTTGATAGTGGACGACCAGAACAATATCCTGGTAAATATTAATCGATTCAGCGAAGGTGAAGAATCCAGTGAAATTGCCACATTTGAAGCATTAGGCTCCGGAATAGCTAATATAATGATACTAAGCTCCGATGGCCCAGCTCCGGAAGGATTACCGATAAGGCTTGTTGCTTATGTGGCAAACGGGCTAGACTTTCAGGAATATGCGGGTGCACCAACTGTTGGCGGGCACCAAATGACACCAGAGGTTGCTACTATAGGTGCATCATTTTATGGGAACAACACTCCAACTCCACAACCCTATTCTTCCTTTGCCGGAACCCTTTCAAACGGACAGGTTACAGAAGCAGATTTTCTTGCCCCTGACGGAGGTAATGTGAATGTTCTGGACTTTGGTATAGATATAGACAGCGATGGATATCCTAACTTCTTTGGCACCTCAAATGCAGCTCCCCATGCAGCTGCAGCCTATGCCCTGCTACTCCAGGCAACAAACAGCTGGTTTCCGGACGGACTTCCAGCATCAAATGCATTAACAGAATCTTCTTCAGAACCCAATCAGCTATTAAGCCTGATAAAAAACACTACCTCTGCTGCTTCAGGTGTCCCTGAACAAGCTGGATCAGGATTTTTAAATATTGAAAACACCTTCAGATCTATAGCTGCTCAAACAGCAAATATCACCCAATTAATAGTTGAAGAAGGTAAAACTCCAAGTGCTGAGCCATTTACGGTTACTATTTTAGGAAAATATTTACCTGATGAACCCATTGTTAACTTTAATGGGCTTCAGTTAGAAATCACAGAAACTGGTGATGGATATATCAAAGCCATCGTCCCTCCTTTTACAGGAAATCCGGGATTAAATATTGAAACCACCTCAATCACTCCTTCAGGGTTTGACGGAGGGCCTTCTAATGAACTAAAATTCTTTGATGACAATAAAACTGCTATAAACATCATTGCTGTTAACGACACCATAACATTTGGTCAGAAAGCTGCATTTGAATATATCATTGAAGGCTTATTACCAGGGCAGTCTTTAGAAACCGAAGGATTGCCAGCAGTTATTTTTTCTACACCTGCAGTGTTTCCATATCCTGATGCGAATAATTATTTACTGACCCCTTCATTTGAAACACCATTGACGCCTGAACAGGAAGAGTTATTTCAAGTCAATTTTATATCTGGTGTTTTTGTAGTTAATAAACTGGATATGACAGTCATTCCGAATGATACAAGCTTCACTTATGGAGAAGCAATTGTTATGTCTCACAAATTAGAATATGATGAAACAGATATTGAAAACCCGAATCAATTTCTGGATTTCCTAACTAGCCAATACAATTCAACATTTTATGATCAGAATACCCTAATCGTAATTAATGAATTCAAGCCTATAGTAAATAATTACAATATTCTGGAACTACTCACTAATGGTAGCTGGATTTCTACCAAGGGAACAATTGAAAATGAGTTTAAACCAATTGTGAATAACATGAATATTGTTGAACTCAATGAAGCTAATTTCTTGAATTATTTCGATGAACTTAACTCCGGAACAACGAATGAGTTTAAAGCTATTGTAAATGAATTTAAGGCCATTGTAAACGCATTTGATCTGTTTAACAACAATGTTTTATTTGGAATCGAAAATGAATTTAAACCAATAGTAAATAATAGTGGTATAGGTGATGGTGAGGAAATTGATAACTATTCTAAAACCTATTCGATTATTTCTGAAAGCGATATAATTGAAGGCGAAGATCAAATTAACTTATTTCAGTTTTATTCCATAGATCTGATAACAGGATATACTGCTACTAAAGATGGTACTCCCGCACATTATTCCTTCCCGGGGTCGTTTTTAGGTAATGCTTCAGTTAATTTAAATCTCGAGTACGGCTTTGGAAAACTTTTTATCGATCCGGCAGAACTAAGTGTTCTGATACAAGACTTTTACATAAATGATGGAGAAGAAATTAACATTAATGAAATTATATCTGAAATAACCGGCTATGTTTATAACGAAAGTGCTGAAATAGTATTCCCGAATGGAGTTACTTATCGCTTTATTGATGATGACGGTAATGAGTATGAATCCGGAAAACCAGGGATTTACAATATCACTTTAGAAGATCCGAATAATTATTTTAGTACTTATCTTTCAGATGCTAAGTTGTTTGTAAATGTTGTTGATGAATTTGCGAAAAAAATAAGAACCTACCTTGATTGTGTCGAATATGACCCAACAGCACCTGACGGACTCAATTATATTGCAAATTTCAGATATCTTAATCCAAACGATTATACAATATTTATTGGATTAGGAGAGGATAATTTACTTACAGGTAGTGCAGAAAGAGATGGTAATCCACCTACATCATTTTACCCTGGTGAAGGAACATTTCAAATAAGATTTGATGGAAATGACCTTAAATGGAGTTTAACGTCAAATGAAAGTACTCATAAATCATCAACCTCACTATCAGCAAGTTCTTCTTCTAATAAATGTAGCAGTGGTAATAGAGATTCATTTTATATTATCTATCCAAACCCAGTACATGGCTCGCTAACAATTGAAAAAAATGTTGATGACGAGAGCATTGTTGAAGTATACGACTATTATGGTAACATGCATTTTGAAGGAATTATACCTCGGGGTAAGTCTAAAAGTATAGAAATAGATTTTTCAAGTTTTTATATTGACACTTATCTTATTAAAATCCAGTCTAATGAAGGTGTAAAAATCTACTCGGTGATAAAGGAATAAATAAAAATGAAACATCTTATAACCAAACATATATCACTATTAATTCTCTTTTTGTCTTTCACGCTTTACAGTCAGGAAGACAGCTTGAGGTCACTCATTACCAGCTCGGAAATTGATTCTGTGAAGGTCAATTTAATGATTGAATTGAGCAAGTCAATAATGATGAATGAGGAATTTGAAGAATCGGAACAAATTGCTAATGAGGCATTAAATCTTAGTAAAAAAATAGAATATGATCTCGGGAAAGCCTATGCATTAAAACAATTGGGCATCCTTTATTATTACCAGGGGAAATATGGTGAAACATATAATTACTGGACACAGTCACTTGAAGCTTTTGAAAAAATAGATAATGCTGAAGGAATAGCCAACATCACAAATAATCTTGGGTCAATCTATATGAGTCAGGGTGTGTATATCAAAGCGATGGACTATTTCCTGAGGTCATTATCAGAATCCGAGAAAATAGGTAACATATACCGGATTACAACCAGCACCTTAAATGTTGGTAATTTATATGGTGAAATGAAAGATTATGATAAAGCTCTTACCTATTTCAAACGTATCAAATCAACCTACCTTGATGAGCTTGATGACCCTCAGCTGGAGTCAGCATATTTAATGGGAATGGGGGAAATATATAACAAAAAAAACTTACCGGATAGTTCCAGAAAGTATTATTTAAAAGCCTTAAAAATTACCGAAGGCACACAAGATTATACCCATAATTTAAATATGCTTGGTAAAAATGAATACAGTGTCGGGAATTATGAAAAAGCTATAGAGTATTTAGAAAAGTCGTATGATATAGCCACAGAAAAAAACTATCCGATTGACAGGGTTATAGCTTTAAACAGATTGGGACAAAGCTACACTAATATTAACCCCGATGTAGCACTGGAAAAATACTATGAGTCGGTTACTTTGGCAAAAGAAATTAATGCCGGGCCACAATTAAGAGATGCTTACAAAGGGATCGCTGAGGTTCTTGAAAAAAAAGGGGATTTTAAAGATGCCCTTGCGTATCAAACCAAATTTCTTGCATTAAAGGACTCTCTTTTTAATGTCGAAACAGATGATAAAATCAGGGGTATGATGTTTGATTTCGAACTTGATAAAAAGCAAAATCAAATCGGACTTCTGGAAAAAGAAGCAGAAATAGCTCAACTAAATGAAAAAAGGCAAAAAAACCTGACTGTGGGCACTGGCATCGGAGCAGGTTTAATATTTATAATTGCTCTTGGTATATTAAACAGGTATCGTTTCATCCAAAAAACAAACAGGCTGATTAATATTGAGAAAGCAAGGTCCGAAAAATTATTATTGAATATTCTCCCTAAAGAAACAGCTCAGGAATTAAAGCAATTTGGGAAAGTCAAGGCTAAGCGATTTAACGAAGTAACAGTAATGTTTACTGATTTCAAAGGGTTCACTTATTATTCAGAGAACCTATCACCGGAAGATCTTGTTAGGAGCGTAGATTATTATTTTTCGGAATTTGATGCCATTATTGAAAAATATAACATTGAGAAAATCAAAACAATTGGAGATGCCTACATGTGTGTTTCCGGGATGCCATTTCCGGATAATCATAATCCACATAATGTAATTGCTGCAGCTTATGAAATCATTAAGGTTGTCGAGAATGTCCGAAAAAAACAACCAGATATATTTCCGTTCGAAATCAGAGTAGGGATCAACACAGGACCAGTTGTAGCCGGAGTGGTAGGGATTAAGAAATTTGCATATGATATATGGGGAGATACTGTGAATGTTGCAGCAAGAATGGAGTCATCTTCTGAGCCAAGTAGAATAAATATTTCTGAAAGCACCTACAATTTGGTGAATGATATCTACCAATGCCATTACAGAGGTGAAGTTGAAGTTAAAAACAGAGGCAAACTTCAAATGTATTTTGTCGATGGAATTAAATCGAAAAAAACTGAAAATCAACCAGATATTCATCTTTAATAAAAAAAATTCGTAAATTAAATTACCTCGATAACAAAAATTTAATGCAGGAAGACGATAATAATATAAAATTTGGCGAACAGGACCCAAATAATTATTGGCTTCAACTTGAAAGACTTGAACGGCTAATAAGAGCATCTGAACTAAAAGCAGGGGTCATATTTTCTTTTCATAGTTTGATTTTAGGTCTTTTAGTCGACAGACTTGATTATTTACAAGGACTGTTTGAAGAAAGTATAATTGTTTTGATACTGGGCTCTGCCTGGATATTACTCGTTTTAGTTTCTATTTATTACTGTTTCAGGTGTTTTATGCCTAGAATGGTACTGAATTACAAGAGTAATGTATTTTTCTTTCGTGATGCGATATATGCTTTTGGAGATGTAGAAAAATTCAGTAAGCATTACATTGAAACATGTGGAGATATTAAGCAACTATGCCTCGAACTGAGTCAGCAGGTGCATATTGAAAGTAAAATTATAGATCAAAAGTTTGCTAGCGTACAGTTATCAATTAAATATTTTGCCTCGAGTTTTATTGCCCTTATACTAATTTTAATATATTGGGTGGTGATCTTGTAATGACACTTTAATTTTTTAGTAATGGATGCATTTAACAAATTAAAGGAACATGCTCTGGATATTTTAAGGACTAAATTATCCGATAAGCTCCATTATCATAGTATAGATCATACTTTTGATGTGTACCGTGTGTGTGAAGAGTATATCCAGCGTGACAAGATTGACCGCCATAGAGCTGAATTATTAAGGATTGGCGCTTTAACACATGATATTGGATTTACTATTTCTAACAAAAACCATGAGGAGCACAGTGTTACTATTGCTACCGAACTAATGGAAAAAAATGGCTATACCGAAGATGAAATAAATCTGGTAGCTGGCCTGATCAGGGCAACAAAAATACCTCAATTGCCTAAAACCGATCTTGAAAGAATTATTTGTGATGCTGACCTTGACTATCTTGGCGGAGACCAGTTTTATGAAATAAGTAATAGGCTTTTTCAAGAGCTGCAAGAATTTGGTGTGATTGATAATATCGATGACTGGAATAAGGCCCAGATCAACTTTCTGGAAAAACATTATTATCACACCGATTTTGCTAATGAATTTAGAGAGCCCGGCAAGCAATTAAGATTATCTGAATTGAAAAAAGCTGTTGCTAATGCCTAATAACTAATTTTGCTACTAACATCAAAATATAATTCCTCCTTAGCACCTGTATCATTATTCATAATCTCAACCCTTAGTTTCTCAATTCCTTTTACTGAATACTCATTTGGGTTCAACAAAAGTCCAGACTCGGGTATTTCCTTGCCTAAATAATTGGCAGATTTGATAATATTTCGAGAATAATAATCTCTTATAACAACAGTAACTCTATCTTTTTTTCTTATTCTGATTTGTGGAACAATTTTTAAAAATTCAGGGTTATTTATAACAACATTGTTCCGGGGTTCTGCAACCATATCAAGGATGATTTTAGCTGTATTATCGAAATACCTTGCTATTACCTGATAATTATTTCGCTCTCCAGGCCTGATCAGATCAACATACTCATAACTACCTTCAGCATTACCATAAGCATAATTCTGGACATTAATTACTGTATCGAGCCTACTCTTAAACTCTCCTTTCATCCGTTTATATATTTCAAAACGAACCACAGTAGATTTTAATGAGTCAGGTAAATACCACGCCAAATTCACCTCCTTTTCACTCTTCTTTACTTTTATATTTAAATCAAGATGTTGTTCGACAGGAATACCATTAGGTTTGGAACTAAGTTGGATCTTAAACCTGCAAAAGTCTTCCAGGTATCCATCAACCAGCACAATGTAATTCGTATTGGGCATCAAATTATCAAGTGTAAGGTAAACATCATTCTGATTACCAAATGATGAACAAGCAAGCACATCATAAGATTGTTTATCACATGGTTCCCCACCTAAAACTACGACCTGGATACCCCTTAAATCTTTACAATCCTGATCAAATACATTTAAATATAGCAGGGAATTATCTCCGGAATTAAATTGAAACCATTGGTCATTATGATAAATCAAACAACTTCCAGTAACGGACTGGTCTATGCAATTCAACTCTAAGGTGCAATTATCTGTTCGTGAATTAGCAATTTGCTCAATATCTAAAATCAATCGATCAGAGATATTATCATTAACAACCTGAGAAATTGAAATGAAATAAAAAAAGAATAAAATTGCACTTAAAATTGACTTATGCATTAACAACATATTTAATTATTGGTATAAAAATAAAAAACCGGCTTAATTAAAAACCGGTTTATATATTGGAATATTATAATAAATCTAAAAATAATCTTCTGGATTAACCTTCTTTCCATCTTTATGAACTTCATAATGAAGATGCGGCCCCGTAGATTTCCCTGTCGAGCCAACATAACCTATCACATCACCTTCAGTTACCTCCTCTCCTTTCCTGACAGCTAACTTTTGCATATGTGCATATTTTGTAATTATTCCATTTCCATGATCCAGAACAACCAAGTTACCCCAATCTCCTTTCATTTCAGATATTGCAACTATTCCACTACCTGAAGCGATTATGGGTGTTCCCTCTTTTGCTCCTATATCTATTCCACCATGAATCTTATCGATATTCTTAGATGGAATCTTTACATGCTTATTGAATTTTGCAGTTATCTTAAAATCAAATCCCTCCTTAATTGGAAATATTCTTGGTTCAGAACCTACAAAATGAGCAAATGCTGAAACAAGTAAAAACAATGCAGGGACAAGGATTAAATACCTTATTCGCTGTGCATTCTGACTTTTATCTTTTGTTATCATTTCAATTCTTTGTTTGATCGTTGAGTAATTAAAACTACTTGCTATGCTTAATTGACTAGTTTTTGAGCTTATCGCATCAAGCATACGCGACAGGTATTCTGATTTTTTTACCCCCTTTGCCAGAACATATTCATCTGCTTGAAATTCGTGTAAAGACCTTAATTGGCTCTGAAAGAGAAAGACAAAAGGATTGAACCAATTTATAATCCTGAATAATTCGAAGATCAAAATATCGATGGTATGAAGCATTTTAATATGTGCTAATTCATGTTCTATAACAGGATCATGGTTATCCAATGGGTAATTCCCTGGAATAAAAATCCATCTAAAACATGAAAAAACATAAGGGTAATCAGTCCTGAAAACCTTCTTTCCGGATACCTCATACTGTGAGAAATTTCGTTTTCTAAGCTGAAAGAGTTTAACAAGATTTCTGATGAAAAAACCTAGAAATAAAACTACTCCCAATATGTAAACCCATAAAAAGATTCCATTTAAATCAAATGTATTCAGATTTTCACTTGAACTAATAAAGGTAGAATAGGTAGATGCAGTATCGTTAAATTCATATATCCTTTCTGAAATAGTTGAAGGAATAAATCCCATATTAATCGAAACTAAAGGTATAATTAATGATACAGGCATTGACAAAAGCAAAACCAGTCGATTGAGTTTGTAAAAGGTTAACCTGCGAAAAAACACATAGTAGCCGACTACAATCATGGTGAAAATACATGATACCTCAAGTAAATAAGAGAAAAGACTATTCATTTTTCTTCTTTAATTCTTCGATCTTACTTTCTAATACTTTTTTTACCTCTTCCAGTTCACTAATATCTGAACTCTGTGTGTCTGCAAAAAATGAAGCAAACTTATTGATTGAACCATCAAAGAAATTACTAATCACCGTTCCGATATGATCTTTAAAATACTCATCTTTCGAGATTTTCGGGAAATATTCATGGACCTTACTGTAGGAACGATAATCTACAAATCCTTTTTTAACCAATACCCGCATCACCGTTGATATTGTAGTGTATGCTGGTTTAGGCTCAGGAAACTCTTCCACGACATCCTTTAAAAATGCCTTTTCAAGCTTCCAGATTATGTTCATCACTTGTTCTTCTGCCTTTGTTAACTCTTTCATAATTCAAAGATATTACTAAATAAATAATTATACAACTATATTTATAGTAACATAATTATATATATAATTATGGACGACACATATTATTGATTACCAAACACTTAAACATGATATTTTATTATATTTATTCTACCCTTTTCTTTAACGCCTTATTCATTTGCTCAAATCCAGCTCTTGTTTCGTTTAACAATTTTGACTTAAAAAGCGGAACAAGTATTCCTGAAAAAATCTCCTCATGGATAAATAAAACTTGATTTTCGGAAATCTGATTTAACCTGAAAACATGCTCCCCGTCAAACAGACCTGAGAAAAACAATTTGCCTTTCCATCTGAATTCATGATTTGTATTCAACACCAGAATTTCTGGTCTAAATCGAGTTCCATCAATTTTAACATTAATCTTTTTACCCTTCTTCAATTCTCCACTTATTTCCTCAAAAAAGGGATTCCACATCCGGTGATTTTCAAGATCAGTTAAAATAGACCAAACATTTTCAGGAGATGAGTTTATGGATATTTCTGTATGGATCTTCATGACTTTTTTTATTCAAATTTGAGCCAATAAAATATCTGTTGCCTTGATCTATATCAAGAAGAGTGCTTTTTCCTGATCCGGCTAAATGTTTCCGGAGTCATGCCAAGAAGGGAGGCTATATATTGTTGTGATACATGATTAAATATTTCACGACGATATTTAAAGAAGTGCTCATATCTTTCTTCCGCACTCATTGATAAAAATGAATAAACTCTATCCTCAAGAGTAATAAAACATTTTGCAATGAATTTATTTTCAATAACAGACCAATTATCAATCTCATTGGTCAGCTTTTTATATTGAGACTTAGTAATGAGATAACCACTACAATCAGTGAGAAATTCGATATTCCAACGACCAGGAAGATCAAACATGAAACCTGCCAGATCGGTAATCAATTCACCCGAGCAAGTAATCCATTGAGTTATGTCTTTTCCATCTTTAAAGTTATAAATTCTTAGACATCCCTCGTCTACAATCAGCATTTGATTAACAGCGGAGTTTTCCTTACTTAGAAATTCACCTTTAGAAAAACTTACAGGTTTAAAATAAGGTTCGATTTTACCTAATTCATATTCTGAGAGGGGAAAATAGCTGGAAAATACTTTTTTTAAGACTGACATTTTTCAATATCGCAAAATCGTTTCTTAATTCCGTATTCATAATCACTATATTTACATTCAAATTTCATGTAATGCTAAACAACTATTTTAAGGAGAAAATACTATCAGCTACAAAAAGCAATTCAATAAATAGTTTTGAAGTTATTCAAGAGTTATGGAGTGGTTACGGAAAATTATTACGACTAAATATTTCCGGTTACAAAGATCACAGCGTAATTGTTAAACTAATTGACTTTAAAAAATCAAATTCCCATCCCAGAGGATGGAATACCTCAATTTCCCATCAACGTAAACTTTTCTCATACGAGGTAGAAACCACATGGTATAAACAATATTCTTCTAAATGTTCTGGTGAATGCAGAGTGCCAAAGTGTTTAGGTGTATTTAAATATGAAGGTCAGGTTTTGATTATTCTTGAAGATCTTAACATTGCGGGATATCCTGGCCGAAGTTATAATTTAAATGACACCCAAATCAAATCCTGTCTTAGATGGCTGGCTTCATTTCATGCAACATTTTTAAATACTTCTCCCGATGGACTTTGGCAAACAGGCACCTACTGGCATCTGGAAACAAGGCCTGATGAATATTCAGCAATGAAAAATAAAGCTTTAAAAGAAGCAGCAAAATATATTGATTCCAAATTATCTAATGCCAGATTTCAAACTTTTGTACATGGAGATTCAAAACCAGCAAATTTTTGTTTTACAGCTAATGGAGAGCAGGTAGCTGCAGTTGATTTTCAATATGTTGGTGGGGGATGTGGCATGAAGGACATCGCCTACTTGCTTGGAGCTTGTACTGACGTCAATGCTTCGCAGGAAAAATCATATCTTGATTTTTACTTTGAGAATCTTTATCATTTAATAACTGATCCTTCCATTTTTGATGAGTTAAAAAATGAATGGTTATCACTTTACCCCTATGCTATTGCTGACTTCCAGCGATTTTTAAATGGGTGGAGCCCTGACCATTGGAAAGTAAATAATCATGCTCTTGAAACAACAAAAAAAGTTATTGCAGTAATCACAAAGGAAAATGGTCTTGACAAGTAAAGAATTATTCGAACTAAGTCAAATTGCCTGTGAAGCAGCAAAAGAAGCAGGTGATTTTATTCAAAATTTTACTCGTGAAGATATCCTTGTTGATCAAAAAGAAGAACAGAAAACCAGGGCTTCACAAGTTGTAACACAGGTAGATATTAAAAGTCAGGAAATCATTCTTGAGAAACTGGCTCCTTCAATTAAAAAATTTAACCTTGGATTATTAACCGAAGAATCTGCAGATGATAACAGCCGGTTTTCAAATGATTATTTTTGGTGTATAGATCCACTCGACGGTACTCTATCCTTTATTGAAAACAAATATGGATATGCAGTTTCAATTGCTCTGGTTTCCCGGTCAGGAGAATCTCTTATTGGAGTAGTCTACGACCCTATTAAATCTGATCTTTATTATGCTTTCCGGTCTGGTGGAGTATATAAAAACAATGCAAAAATTGAATTATCAGAACCTTCAAATAATTTAAATGTATTCATTGACCGAAGTGCACTTGAAGCTGAAGAATATAAAGGGATTATTGAGAAAATATCAGGACAATATAACCCAGTAGTTGGTATGGGCGCAGTTATGAATGCAATTAGCATTATCAATAACCCACCAGGCTGCTATTTTAAAATTCCAAAATCAGGCAAAGGAGGTGGAAGTATCTGGGATTTTGCTGCAACGGCATGTATATTTAATGAACAAGGACTTACCTGCATAGACTTCACAGCAAATAACCTTCCATTAAACAGAAGAAACACCACCTTCATGAATGAAAGTGGTGTCATATACAGTACAAATAATAGTATTGCTAATTTGATAATAAAACTGGCAGGAAATTAAATTACTATTCACCCTGCGTCACTAGAGATACTGATTCAGGGATAAGCCCGTGAGCCTCTTTATGAGTTGCCGCAACTGCTTCACTACTAGGTGCTTCTGAAAGGCATATAACAGTCCCTGCTGATTCATCAACCCAATAGTTTATAAAATTTACTCCGTATTGTTCCTGAATAGCAAGGTCTTTATTATGTGCTTCGGCAACATCTTCGGCGGTTACATTTCCTTCACCCAATTCATGAATATCCAGATAAAGGTTATTACCGCCTTTCATTTCAGCAGCTACTCCATCAGTTACCTCACGAACATAATCAGGGATTAAACCATGAGCATTGGTATGAATTCCAACAACATCTTCTTGTTTATGTGCTTTTGACAGGCAATAGACTTTCCCATGTTCTTCGTCTACCCAATACTTTACAAAGTTTACATCAAGCGAATCTTGTAAAGCCAAATCCTTTTTATGAGCTTCTGCTACTGCTTCACCAGTAACATTCCCCTCTCCAAGGTTATGAACATCAATAAACATTGTCCTGGTATCCTCTGTCTCAACTGCGACATTCTCTACCGGTGTTTCTTCTTTTTCTTCTGAAGTTTCTTTTTTTGAACTTTCTTGCTGTCCACATGCAAATAGTAGTATGCAGAAGCATAAATATGGTAAGGTTTTCATTATGTGTGGTAATTATTAACTTAAAGCTCTACACCTAAGTTACTGATTATTAAGGTAAAAACAAATCAAAACGCCAAGCTTTAACTAACGCCATATATAAACTGATGCTAATAATGAACAAAAATTTAAAATTAAAATATCACAATTAATTTTGGGATTAATATAATTTTTTCGATATTAAAGATTATACATTTTCAACCTTTGTTCGACCACCATCAAATCTATTTTATCAATTTGGGGATAAGATTTTTGTGTTGAGCGCTTGATTAATATTTTTAAAAAAGGTCAACAAAAAAATAATTATATGGTATGCTGATTTTTAAAATCTGTAGTTGTGTTCTGTTGCCCGGACCCAAACATTCATTTTCAAAGCATTTAATAAGAAGAATAATTATCCCTCCACCAGGAAAACAAATTTCAATTAATACATAGTATAATTTTTAACTAAATCTCAATCAATCTCTATGAAAATTTCTACTAAGCCAATTCCAATTGATGGTTGGCATAGGATGAAATTCAATGGCCGGTATTTATTCTGGCTCTTATTATTATTGAGTTTCATTCCTGTATCAATCAACGCTCAAGCGCGAAAAGCTCCGGCAGTTCCGGTTATCTGCCCGGCAAAACCTCAGGATATGTTTACCAGAGTGAACATACCTGATTCCAGGTATCTTGAAAACCAACGAGTATTACAACAAAATGCTACAGCCGAGTTTCAAATAACATTTGGCCCGGGAGCAGAGGCTAACCCTGAAGCTAAAGCAGCATTTCAGTATGCATTAGACATCTGGTCAACTCAGATTGTATCTTCAGTTCCTATAAAAGTCTATGCAGACTTTGCAGATCTTGGCCCAGGAGTTCTTGCTTCGGCGGGTCCTGCTTACAACGTTTTTAACTTCTCGGGAGCACCTGAAGAAGACGTCCTATACCCGGCAGCGTTAGCGAATGCTCTGGCGGGAGAAGTACTGTTTCCAGATGAAGATTTTGACCTTATTGTCAACCTTGGAAATGGTATTCCATGGTACTTTGGTCTGGATGGGAATACCCCGGCAGGGTTATACGACTTTGTGACAGTTGCTCTTCACGAGGCTGGTCATGGACTTGGTTTCACAACTGTTAGAGGCTTTAGCGGAGGAACCGGCACACTGCGATCTAGTGGCAGGCCATCTGTATTCGGATTATTTATCGTAGATGGAGATGGTAATTTACTCTTGGATTTTCCTGATCCATCAACCGAATTAGGTGATGCATTTACCGGAGGTGACTTGTTTATGGATGGTACATTTGCAAAAGCTGCATTAGGTGGTAACAGACCTGAACTTTATGCTCCCTCAACCTGGCAGGGAGGTTCAAGCCTTGCTCACTGGGATGAAGCTACTTTCCCTGCAGGCGACCCAAATTCATTAATGACTCCTCAAGTAGGTTCTGCAGAATCCAACTTTGACATTGGTGATATTACCCGAGGGCTTTTCAAAGATATGGGCTGGGTAATTAATGATGATGATGCCCCTCCCATTGTATTAAGCCCTTCAGTTTTAGAAGGTGAATTATTTATTGATGAAACATTATTAAGATTAATTGAAGTATCAAATATTTCAGATACAATCCTAACAATTAATGTAAGCCCTTTTTCAACCCCTTCTTTTATTTACGACATTTCCCCGCAGACATTAGAAATTAATTCCGGATTAACAGATTCGGTATCGATATCAATAAATTCTGCGAATCTACCAAAAGGTATATACACGGATACGTTAGAGTTTGATGTGGTCGGATTTGAAACTTCTGCTTTTGCAATTGTAAACATCAGAGTACTCGATGGAAGTGAAGCTCCGGAAATATCTGTATCTCCATTACAGTTTTCAGAGGAACTTGAGCAGTTTCAATTAGTAACCCGAGAGCTTAATATATCAAATGTTGGTGATGATGTCTTATTCTATAATATTCAAATAGATAATGATTCAATGCCTTCTATGGCACAAATTATCAATGAAACTAATTCATTAATAAATAGTCAGGGTCTACAGAAGTATAGTGTAAAAAAACCTGTTGGGTCCGATCTATCTTCAGCCATTGTTGGTTCATTCACCTCCCAAAGTAAAATTGTGACTTCATTATATGCTACCAGTTTTGAATCATTTTCAACTGGTAATATCAATGGACAAAATGGATGGATAAGTCAATATGATGGCAACTGGGTAATATCTAACGAAAATCCAGCAGATAGCTCTCAACATTTCAGAGGAGTTTCTGATGGTTTAGGAGGTACAAGACCGGGAAATATTCTTGCTATATCTCCTACAATTACTCCTTTAGATGAGCCATTTATGACTACTTCGGCAGACATAAATATTCAAGGACAAGGCGTAACATGGGAGTATATTCCTCAGTCACCAACCGAAGGCTCTGTGGTAACACGGATCAGATTTAATTCTGATGGCACAATTGATGCACTTGTTGAATCAGGCTTTACTAGACTGGATGTGATTACCCCTGAAGGATACTTTAATTTAAAAATAGTAGTTGATAAAGATGATGCAACATTCTCATTACTATTTGATAATGAATTAGTATTCTCCGGACAGGGTTTTGCATCACTAATTGAACAGGTTGTACTTCTTTCGGCGATGGAAACAACAGGCTCAACATTTGACATGGATAACTTGCAAATCACTGATGGTGATCCAAATGCATTTTTCCTCAGTGTTATTCCAAGTGCAGGAAGTGTGGCAATCGGAGGAACGCAGACACTGGATGTTAAATTTGACACCAGATCTCTTTCCCCGGGAGGCTATTCTGCTACAATAAATGTATTCAGCAATGACTCAATAAATTCACCTATTTCAATTCCAGTGGATTTAACTGTTGTTGCTCCACCACAAATCAATGTTTATCCTGATTCTTTGTCGGCAGCTGTTGATGTTACTGTTGACATCCCTCCTGTTGCGGAACGTACATTTACAATTTCTAATTCCGGAGAGGCAAATCTTGAGTTCAATTTATCACTAGGAGCTACTACCGTAGATCCATTAATGACAAATGCAAGAACAGTTTCTCCGCAACTAGATATGACCTTATATGGTAAGGGAAATAACAAAGAATTGAATGAGGCTTCTGCTTTTAGTAAAAACTTGATGAGAGTGGTTAAAGAACCTTCTTCTCAACCTTTAAACAGCAACTTTACTGATTCAATTTCTTATGACTCGGGAATTGATTTTCCAGATAACTTCTCCGGATTACAAACTTCACCATATACAACGGCTATAAAATTTGATGTCGACAGAGACTTCACCTTAACAGCTGTTCGAAATGGATTCAGAACCGAAGCTGTATCAAACCCGGTAATCATTCTGGAAATCTACACCGGTGGCGATACTCCTGCAGATGGACAACTACTTCTTTCACAAACTGTTGAACAAGCTAGCGCAGAAGGAATAGTAATCGTGGAAACTTTAAATGAATCCATAAGCTTTGAAGCAGGAGATTCATTCTGGGTAGTTCATAAATATCCTGATGGAATAGAATTTCCTCAAGGTGTAGATGATGGTGCTACCCAACGACCAAACACCTACTTCTTTAGTGGTGATGGTGGAGTTACATTTAATCCTTCAGGTTTTGTTTTCTTAATCAGAGCATTGAGTGGAAGTACTTCTGACGGAGGTTACATCACTCTGCAACCTTCATCAGGAACAGTTGCAACTGGTGACTCATTAGTTATTACTGCTTCATTTAATGGCGAAAACCTTTCGAATGGTATATTCAAAACTCCAATAAATATTTCGAGCAATGATCCTGTAAACTCAGAGGTATCAGTCAACACCTCATTTGCAGTTAGCGGTCAGGTATCTAATATTGAGTTCTCTGATGAATACTTGTTATTTAATGATGTATTCCTGGGTGATAGTAGAGAAAGAACATTCTCGATTTCAAATACTGGACTGGCAGATATTAATGTTTCAAATGTAAGTTCAGACAATTCAGATTTTGAAGTATCATTTACTAGCGGTGTCATTTCAGCTGGTGAGGAAGTTGAAGTAACTGTGACCTTCTCTCCTACTTCCCTTGGAAGCATTAACGGACTTATCACTATAGAAAGTGATGCCCCAAATAATCCGGAATTTGAATTAGTAGTAAATGGTATCGGAGTTGATCCGCCAATTGCGAGGTTTGACCCTGAGAAAACAGAGGAAACTACTGATGCAGGCACTACAGTCGAGTCTTCAGTAAACCTGGTAAATGATGGTAATTCACCATTGATATTCTCATTCCCTGATTTAGCTATAAAAGAAGCACAGATCATTGGTAATGACGATTATAAAAATGCTGAAATTCTCGCTTTTAATGATTTTGACATTGAAACTGCAGAAAAATCTACTCCTGACACCCGAGTTGGTGCTCCTGTAGATTATAATATGGGTACTGACAATGGCTTTGGCTATACCTGGATTGACAGTGACGAAGCTGGCGGACCTGTATATAATTTCAATGATATAAGCGGTACTGGTACTGAAATAACAAATCTTCTTGGTGGAGATGGTACTGCTGAAGTTAACCTATCATTTATTTTCGAATTTTATGGTGAACCACAAAGCTCAGTTTATGTCAATGCTAATGGGTTTTTAGCATTCACCCCTCCTGCAAGCCCAACATGGTTAAATGCTCAAATTCCTGTAGATGATAATGCAAATAATATCATTGCCGGTTTCTGGAATGACCTGGAGCCTCAGGAGTTTAATGGAGCTGTTCATTTTCAGGATTTTGGTGATCATCTGATTGTACAATGGACCCAGGCAACTGAGTTTTTTGGAACTGCAGATGACTACATTACTTTCCAGATAGTACTTTATGATGATGGAAACATTGATGTATTTTATGAAGATGTATCTTCAGCTACATTCCTTGAATCAGCAACTATAGGAATTGAAAATGAAGATGGCTCTGATGGAGCTCAAACAGCATTTAATACTGCCTATGTTAAAGATGGATTAGCTCTAAGATTCGTAAAACCTGAGTTTGTCAAAACTCCGTTTATTTCCAGCGTATCTCCATTAAGTGGAGTTGTACCAGCCGGAGGATCTAAAGTAATATCTGTTCAATTGGATGCAACTGATCTAAATGACGGCGTATATCTTGACGAACTTATGCTATCAAGCAATGCTCCTTCTGAGGAAAATAACGTTGCTGTATTTGAACTGACTGTTATCGGATACCCGGAGATTTCGGTTGAACCGGATAGTTTAAATTTTGACTCTCTGTTTGTCGGATTGTCAAGTGAGGCTTCATTCTTAATTAGAAATACAGGAAGCAAAACTCTAAATGTGTCGAGTATTACAAATAGTGACAGTACATTTATGGTTGATGAGTCCGGACCATTGACAATCGCTCCTGATGGATCAAGAATTGTCAATGTGAAATTTAGTCCTTCCACTCCTGGCTTCGTATATGATGATATAGTTATTCAGAGCGATGACGCATTCTCAAATGAGATGTTTAATGTCTTTGTATCTGGTATTGGTGTAGATCCGCCGGTAATTGAACTGGCACCGGATTCTATTAGTGTTTCTGTTTACAAAACTGACTCGGCAACTTCAATTGTATCAGTTTCAAACGCAGGAAACTATCCGCTTAACTATAGTCTTACACCTCCATATTTTGGAAAGGCAGAAAACAATCTTGTCATTCAAGGCTATGAGAAAATCGAGTACGAAAAGATCATAAGTAAGGAATCAGCTGATACTCGTGTAGGACCAGATTTCCTTAATGCAAGTGGCGAACCAGGAACTTTTGGGTATACATGGGTTGATAACAACGGTGGCGGACCAGCATATGATTATATGGACATTAGCGAAATGGGCACTCCGATCAATGTAGGAAATGACGGTAACTCAACAGTAGCATTGCCATTTACATTTAGTTTCTTCGGTGAATCTCAAGATAGCGTAACTATTGCTGCTAACGGATTCCTGACTTTCGCTCCGATTGTTGGTAACAACTTTACAAACCAGCAAATACCAGATGAGTCGAACCCTAATTTCTTCATTGCTCCTTTATGGGATGATCTGGAACCACTTGATGGTACCGGAGTATTCTATTATGGAACAGCAGATTATTTCATTGTTCAATATGAAGAAGTGCCAGGTTTTGGTTTCCCTCCATTCTTCCCGGCACCTGATCCTGTTAGCTTCCAGGTGATTTTATTCTCTGATGGGTCATTTAAATTCCAGTACGAAAATGTTAATTCAACAATAAGAACTACCAGTACTGTGGGTATCGAAGGACCAATGGGATTATCCGGATTACAGGTAATCTTTAACACTGAATACCTGACTGATGGACTTGCAATTACATTTACTCCTCCAGTTACCGGAACGGTATTACCTGGTGAGACTGATGATGTATCAGTAACATTCTTCACCGATCAACTAGAAGCAGACTCAACGTACTTTGGTGATATTGTAGTGCTGAGTAATGATCCGGTAACACCAGAAGCTTCAATTCCAGTGGCATTAACTGTTTTACCAGTTCCGGAGGTTGTTAGCTTTACATTAATCGATGCTGATATTCAAGAGGAAATCGGACCATTATTAGATGGAGATGTGATAAATCTTGATAACTATCGCAAAAATAAATTCAGTATCGTGGCTGAGGTAAATGGTGTCAATGTTGGAAGTGTTGTATTCGATTTTAATGGCGAAAGCAACTTCCAAACTGAAAACTATGCACCATATGCAATTAATGGCGACTATTCGGGAGGTAAAAAATTCCACCCTATCGAATTACCATTAGGAGTAAATACTGTCACTGCAACTCCATTCACACAGAAAAACGGAAATGGATTTGGAGGAATTCCATTAACAGTTAATTTTGAAGTAATCAATAATGATGATTCTTGCTATGGAAATTCCATATTATCCTACAATCCGGGAAATCGTAAAAATGGACTTCCGCTTCCGGCCTCAAGATCAAATCCTGAGCAGGCAATTGGAAAACCACAAGAAAATGACAATTTCAATTTCGTTTCATTAGGTTTTGGAGGTTCTATTGAAATAGAGCTTGCTTGTGAAGTACTTGACAGAGAAGGTGATGACCTGTTAATTGTTGAAACCTCATTTAGAGATGCAAATAGTAGCTGTGGTAGCTATCCTGAAAAGGCTAAAGTAGAAGTGTCTGCTGATGGAGTAGAATGGTATGTTGTTGCTGAAGAGATATGCAGAGATGGCATGGTTGATATTGCTGCCAGTGGCTTGACTTCAGCAAAATATATCAGAATTACTGACATTAGTGATCCAGCAGATTTTAAAGGATCGAATGCTGATGCCTATGACCTTGATGGAATTATAGTTATCAACAAGTTATCTGATGAAGCTCGTGAGAATCTGATTGCCCAAATCGATGGTTTGGAAAACATGGTTGTTAACGAAGACAATACACAGATAAAATTGTTTCCGAATCCTTCCAGAGAGTTTGTGAATTTAAGCTTCAAAGGTGACGGAGATACTTATTATACAGAACTGTATAACCTGAACGGTGAAAGTGTTTCGGCACATAATCTGGGTGAAATATCTGAAACAAGATCTAACGAGATTGATATCAGATCATTAAAACCAGGTATTTATGTGCTACGACTTACCTCTAAGTCAGGAGCAATAATAACCCAACGAAAAATTATTAAACAGTAAAGTTTAATAGTTTGAAAACCAAAAAGCCAGGCTCATGGGTACCATCCCTCGCCTGGCTTTTACTTTTTAGTATGGATTTTTAATTCAATTCATTAACAGTTTCCAGCTCTGGTGCTAATGGAAAGTCGATTTCAAAATCAGTAAGATTATGAATGAAGTTGCTTACTGTCTTCTCTCCTATTACCATTGCCACATCTATCAAATCGGCTTCAGTATATCCGGACTCAAAGAAATTAGCCTTAGCTTCTCCAGATGCTTTTCCTTTATTTTCAATTGTTGATAAAGTAAATCTTGCCAATGCATCTAACTTAGTATCAAATGTAGCCTTACCGGTTCTGATTTCAATTATTTGTTCATCAGTAAATCCATTCATTTTACCCAATGCAGTATGGGCTGACTGACAATATCTACATCCATTATATTGACTAACAACAAGATTAATTACTTCTTTCTCCTTTGCCCTAAGAGTTGATTTTCTATTTTGAAAGGCAAGATAATCACCTAAAGCATTTTCATTTTTAGCATAGTAAGCATACAGATTTGGTACGAAGCCTAAATTTTTATTTAGCGTATCAAATATCTCCTGATTTTTTCCTGATACTTCTTCTCTTGTTGGTACTTCAAACTTTTTCATTGTTATCTGATTTTGTTTCGTTGATTATTAACAATACAAAGCTGAAGGTTTATTACTGTTTTGAGTTAAGCTGGATTTCCCTGGTAATTATCAATTTTTCCCGAAGGGGATTTACTCCTGTATTCCGTTGGTGATTTCATTTCATTTTTCTTGAAAAATCTGCTAAATGATTGAATGTCTGTGAACCCAAGTTCTAAAGCAATTTCTGAAATTGACTTATCGGTATAAGCTAATAATCTTCGGGATTCAACCATTATTCTATTATTGATAAATTGTAATGGCGATTTATTTCCTGATAGCCTAAAAGTATTCGATAGAGTTTTTGGTGACCGGTTTAACATTTCGGCATACTGGTCTACACCATGATAATTTTTAAAATGCATTTCAACAAGGAAATTAAATTCTCTGATTATGTCTATGCTATTTGGCTCCAGATCTTTATTGATATTTTCCCTTTTATAAATCCGGGTGCACAAAATTAAAAGCCTCTTCAGCATCATTTGTAACATTTCCAACTGAAGATTATCTCTGGATTCCATTTCAATCAGAAGCATTTCCCATACTGCATTAAGGATTTTCAAATCGTCTGACGTTGGATTAATCATCGGAAATGATGTATTTCCAAAAAACAGGAGACCTTTACAGCTTACCTCTGTATCATGATGAAGAATACAATAAAAAGCCCTGTTAAATCTAATCAACCGGGCTTTTGTCATCTTTAATACTTCAAGTTTATGAAATTCTGTAAGACATAAAATCTGATTATTGTTGAAGCTTTTCTTTAGACCATCAATAACAAGAATGTTGTCATCTTCTGAAAACCAGATTAATGACAATTCACTTGAACCTGCATTTTCCAAAATATCACAGTTGCCAGGACCGACCTCTACGACTTCAAGGTATTCATTTGCTTTTCCTGAAAATATCATTTAATTAAATACGTAAAATGATCATAATCAGTAGTGAAGCGTTTGTCCTGATTATGACATTTCACCCAAATT
This sequence comes from Marinigracilibium pacificum, assembly GCF_012926615.1. GTDB lineage: Bacteria > Bacteroidota > Bacteroidia > Cytophagales > Cyclobacteriaceae > Mangrovivirga > Mangrovivirga pacifica. Next base: position 96,908 of record NZ_JABBNU010000005.1, read on the forward strand.
CTATGATGTTAGTCCTGGAACAGAATTCTCTTATAATTCTTGTCTACTCACTATAAAGTTTAATATTTCGTCCGTTAATAGGTTGTTGATCTCTGTAGTTATTAAGCGGCATTAATTCTCTGATAACATTAGCTTGTTCTAATGAAATATTAATAGGATCTTTCATCACAAACCATTTAACATTTTCAGTACATGGTGGAGTAGTCAGGGATCCTATATAATGAAAGTAAGATTTGTTCTCCGGAAAACTCACTTTCAGATTAACTATCTTATCAATTACCTTTGTTTCACCCACCTGAACAGGCAAAAACTCTTCAAGTACATCAAAAGTTTTACTTCTTTCTCCTTCCTTAGCCATAACCGCAACTACAGCATACCCCCCATCTTCACTCATATGAACCATATGAACAGCTAGAGGATACCTTACCCCATCTATGAGATGTTCTTCAGGTTCATGAAAATGAAATTGTTTTATGTAGTATTTTACATCATCAAACATAATGTAGTCGCTGGATTTGAAATTGTATTGAATTGTGTGGCCATTATTCAATACCTCGTGAATCATAGTGCTATCCTTAAAAAATACCTTCACAGGCTGAAGTGAATCATTTTGAATGTAATTTGTAATGTTTATTGGCGATTGATACATTCCATCACAATCAGAATCCTTAAGAATCTCGTCCCAATGTTCAGGGCTAGTCTCACCATCATAACTCCAGTGTTCTTCATGATCCGAAGTCTCTTCAGTTGTTTCTTCGTGGTCTGTTTCAGTTTCTGACTGATTATTTGCCTTTTCGTTTTGATTGCAGGCAAACAGGAATATTAGAAATAATTAGTATGATCTTTTCATCGCTTGATTACTAGTTGGTTACTTATAATAATTTACCCAAAAAATCAGCAATGAGCATAATAAAACATAAATATAAGTGTATAAGACCTCGTTACAATTAAAAAAATTATAGCAACATTATCTCCAATCAAAGGTTGGCTTAACCTTTGCACAGCTTGTATTCAATGAAGCACTTGTTTCGGAATTTAGAAATTGCAATGCCAAATCATAAAAGCATTGAGTAAAAATAGAATGCCCTTCAAAGTTAAAAGCAACACCAATAGAATTGGTAAGTCCTTTTTCAGCCAATTTCATATTTTCAACTGATGTTATCGGGTCATATCCACCATTCACAAGTAAAACAGGCACTTCTGATTCTACTGGTTTTTCATCGTTATTTATACTATTTCCATTAGCCCAAAACTCTAAAACCTCCGGGTCTGAAAGAAAAAATGCGTGACCTGGATATAATTCTTCATTTTTTTCAAGGTCAGAAAGAAGCTTGGATTTTTCTGTTCCACTAAATTCTTCTTGAGACATAACAGACCAATAAACAGGAAGGTTTATAATATTAAAAACACTTTCTACTGACCTTAATACATTCTCCAAATCAACATATTCGTTATTATTAAATTGAGAAATTGTATAAGGCAAAATTTGAACCGTAGAACGCTGATAAAGCATTAAATGGGTAATCAATATAAAATCCTGGGCATTAATAACAAACTCACTTCCCTGATAGTCCAATCTAAGAGGCTCATTTCTTAATCTTTTGATGGTAGAATAATATTGTTCTGACAAATCAGGATACCTGGATTTACATTTTTCATCCTGTTCGCACAATTTGAATACATTTCTAATGGCCTGGTGGTAATTTGAAATAACATTATCATATAAATTTACTTCAGGAGGAAATATCCCTTGTAACACCACTTTATTAGTACTTTCAGGATACTTTTCAATGTATTTAAGCGCCACTTTTGTACCATATGAGCCTCCAATGAGATTTAGTTTATCAATATTGAGGTGTTCCCTTAATCTTTCAAGATCATCAACTGTGTTCGATGTTGAGTAGTTCAAATAGTTATAATCTTTATTTTCAAGCTCAGTACGACATGCTCTGGCCAACTCTATTACTTTATCAGATTCTTGTTGCGAGGTTAGATCTTCAGCGAGAACTTTAAAATATTCAGATCCAATTTCCGGGCAAAAAGCTTCGGAGAGTCCTGTACCTCGTTGATCAATTAAAACAATATCAAAATCATTTCTGTATGGACTATTTCTAAAAAGTTCAACCATATCAGTTGCTGAACCTCCGGGACCACCTTGAAGAAAAACCAATGGATAATTAGATTTAATTTCGCTAGTGGAATGAATGTAGTAGTATTGAAGGGTTATTTGGTCATTATCGGTGGCTGATTTATAGTTTGCAGGAACAACAATACTTCCACATTCAATACCTTCAGCTTGAGTAAAAGGACATTCAGCTACTGCTTGCTGATTCGAAAAATTACAAGTGGTTAAAACAAAAATTATTAATAAGATTAGTCGTGACATACTTGCTTAAGATATCAAATATTTACGTCAAATCACAGTTGAGAATTATACACTTTTTGCTCTTTAGGATTTGTAATCTTAAAGCCCCCCAAAATCGTCCTCGTTTGTAAGGAGGATGTCTGAGGTTAGCATTTGTAATGCCATAGTCAAAAACCTGCGTTACAAACGCAGTGCTCAAACAACCTCGATACGCTGCGCTAAACAAGGTCGATTATTATAGCTCTCTTTTTACACTCTTCCGGATTTGTTATCTGATCATGAGATTTCTCACATAATCAATCTCCTATGAATCAATATTTGGGTATTTAACATGAAATATTAACGAATCATATGATGTTCGAAATGACTTTCCAGATCGCAAATAAAGAGTGTGGGGGAGTTAATCGTCCTCGTTTGCTTCGAAGATGTGTGAGGTAGGCATTTTTAATGCCATAGTCAAAAATCTGCGTTACAAACGCAGTGCTCAAATAAACTAGCTTAGTTGAATGTTCCTTTTATTTAATAATGTTTCCTACACTGTAAAATATAGAGGGCTTCATTCTCATATCGATATACCAATCTATGTTCATGATTTATACGACGTGACCACCAGCCGGACAAATCCCCTTTTAATGGCTCCGGTTTACCAGTTCCTTCGTATGGAGTTCGCTGACATTCCCTTATCAGGGAATTCAATTTCTTTAAAAGATTCTTGTCTGTTTTTTGCCAATATAGATAATCTTCCCAGGCAGGAGACATAAAAATCAATTCCATTAGTCGATTAAATCTCTTTTAATCCCTTTTTGATTTTTAAACTCTTCTAATCCTTTATATATCCTTTCAGCATTTTTTGAGCTACTCAGCAGATATAGTGTTTCCTGCATGCTTTCGTAATCGGCTTTAGATATTACAACAACATCTTCTCCTTTTGATCGGGTTACAAAAAGAGGTGAATGACTTGAAAGAACTTTTTCAAGAAATGACTTTAGATTCTGTCTGAAATTAGAATATGTTGTGATTTCCATGATACAAAGATAATCAATCGATATTAATTGTACGAAATATTGTACAATAAGTTTGAATTTGAAATTAAATTTCACAATGATACAAATATGCTGTTCAGGATATGTATCCCTTAAATAGTCGAACAATAGAATGTCAAACAGTATTCTTTCTAGATCGCAAATAAAGAGTGTGTGGGAGTTAATCGTCCTCGTTTGTAAGGAGGATGTCTGAGGTTGGCATTTGTAATACCATAGTCAAAAACCTGCGTTACAAACGCAGTGCTCAGACAACCTCGTTACGCTGCGCTAAACAAGGTCGATTATTATAGCTCTCTTTTTACCCTCTTCCGGATTTGTAATCTGATCATGAGATTTCTCACATAACTATACTTCGATAAGTCTATATTTTAGGATTTATACATCAAGCATTTATGAAGTAAATGATATTCGAAATGAATTTCTAGATCGCAAATAAAAAGTGTGTGGGCGTTAATCGTCCTCGTTTGTAAGGAGGATGTCTGAGGTTGGCATTTGTAATACCATAGTCAAAAACCTGCGTTACAAACGCAGTGCTCAGACAACCTCGTTATGCTGCGCTAAACAAGGTCGATTGTTATAGCTCTCTTTTTACCCTCTTCCGGATTTGTAATCTGATCATGAGATTTCTCACATAATCAATCTCCTATGAATCAATATTTGGGTATTTAACATGAAATATTAACGAATCATATGATGTTCGAAATGACTTTCTACATAGAAGAAAATGAGTATGTATGAGATAATCGCCTTCAGTGCTTCATGATTTGCAATACAAAAATCCTGCTCATTGATATTTTTATAAAAGCTCAAAATAACAAAAATCCATTGACACAAAATTTTAATCGTCTTGTAGGGGTGTAGCATGCTACACCCCTACAAGACGATTAAAATATAATTCGAAAATATTTCAATCAAGCATCATTTACATTTTTTGCTGCCCGGATACCTGATCTCAAAGCGCCTTCCATGGTACTTCTTAGCACAGTTGTATGTTCACCAGCAAAGAATATCCTACCTTCCGGAGATTGTAGATTAGATAAATGTGCAGACATATCTCCCGGTCCGGCCCATGATGGACCTCCTAATGAAAACGGATCATAGGTCCAGTCCTTGACTGCTCCTCCTTCATAATAATCCATCAAGCCCGGCTGTACACTATTCAAAAGGTTTAGAGCATGACCAATCACTCCATCTTTTGCCATTTTGCCCACTTTTATCGATTCATCACCATCCATATAAGCTTCAAGAATACAGCGATCATCATAGGTAAAAGACTTATAGGTAGGATGAGTATACACAAATGCAGATTTGTCAGTATAAGCCATACCACCTACATCATCTTTTTTCCAATAGGCATTGGAAACCTGTGCATAGGCGCGGGTGATTTTCAGGTACGGATACTCTTCAATTGCCTTTTTCTTCCCTGAAGATAATCCCGGCTCAAATTTCACACCTCTCATTACCGTACACGGAAGCGTACATATAATGTATTTACCATTAAAGTTCATTTCATGTCCTGCACGGTTAGCTTTTACACTGACTCCATCAGCAGATGAGTTAATATGTGTAACCTGAACCCCATAATGGATGATATCATTCATCTTCTCAGCCATTTTTAATGGGAGACTATCATTTCCTCCTTCCAGCATAAAAGGAGCCCCTCCCATAAAAAGGCCAAAATCAGATTTAGCCACAGCCAGCATAGACGTTTTATCGGGTGCGGTAGCGTAATATTGTGTTGTTTTTAACAAATCAATTACTCCCTGACTCGCTCCCTGCTTTTTGAGGTATTGGGTCACAGACATTTTATCAAGGGCTAGAACTTCAGGGTTTGACCAGTTATCAGGATTAGATATATCGGTTGGGAGAGTATCAATAATATATTTTTTTACAAGCCCGAAAGGACCAAGCTGAGCTTCTTCATTCGTTAGACCAAACGGAAGTACATTAGAATTTGCACTGGCGACCATTCTTTTACCTGCCAGATAATAGGCAGTGCCTCCTGTTGGAAATTGAACAGGCTTTTTAATCAGTCCCAGTTCTCCGATAAGTTTATTTGCAGTGGAGTAAGCCTCGGAAAACATATAACCACCTGCTTCGGCTGTTAATCCATCAGCAAAAGGCTGCTTGAGTGTTTTCACTCTTCCTCCGGCCACTGACCGGGCTTCGAGAACTGTAACTTTGTGACCGGCCTGTTTGAGCTCCCATGCAGCAGCCAGTCCGGATAGTCCGGCACCAATAACAATGACCTCTTTTGGTGATAATGATTTACCAATAATTGATGGTTCAGATTCGAGATTCCAGGGAACAAGGGAAAAGGTAGTCAATGCCCCTACTCCTGAAGCGACTTTTGTCATAAATGCCCTTCTGGATTTATTATAATCATGGTGTGACATAACAGTATGTAGTTTTGGTAACTTATTAATATGGGATTCAGAAGGTATTAGAAAATACTAAAAAATAGCCACAAATTATAGGAATTAGGCAATTGTATTAGTTTGAAGTTATAGTTCATGCGCTTCCGGATATGAAATCTATAAATACGGATCTTAGATCCTATTTATGACTTTCAAAATGGTTATGAACATTATTGCATTGGTTTTGACTTTTCATTTATGATTATGGATGTAAACAAATCTTATTAGTCTGATCATGAGATTTCTCACATAACAAAACTTCGATGAGTCTATATTTTAGGTTATGAATATCAAATATTAATGAATTATTTGATATTCGAAATGACTTTCCCGATAGTAAATAAAGAGTGTGTTGGAGTTAATCGTCCTCGTTTGAAAGGAGGATGTGTGAGGTTAGTATTTGTAATGCCATAGTCAAAAATCTGCGTTGTAAACGCAGTACTCAAACAACCTCGTTACGTTGCGCTAAACAAGGTCGATTGTTATAGATCTCTTTTTATGCTCTTCCGGATTTGAAATCCGGGTGTTCTATCGATGGATTTTAAATCTTTAAATTTAAGTAATAGATCTTATGATAAGGGTTCTACACAATAAATATCAAATATCAAAAATTTTAATAACGTAGTAGGGGCGTAGCATGCTACGCCCCTACTACGTTATTAAAATAAAAAAAAAGCCCCCGGAAATAATCTGGAGGCTTCAATATTTTTAATTAATAGCACATCTTTCAATAAACCAGATTCCCTTTGCTATCCTTTTTCCTTGTTTTGAAAGTAAGCTTAGCCAAAGATGACATACTCCTTCTAAAATTAAATATTATCATCTCATTTGAAGAAATCTGTGAAGAAACAATCGGTACATTTATAACACCAATATCATTACAGTTAAATAACACTTCTCCTTTCATATTCCCTTTTGAGTCTATTTCTGTTAACGTTGCATTCCAACTTTTCCATCCAAAAAAACTAACATAAGGATCATCCTTGATCCTGTTAAGATTTTTTTCATGCTCATTATACAGTACATAGGTTCGGTCTTCAACTATAGCAACATTATAGGAAGAATAAAAAAGACCACTTTGAGATTTTTCTATTAGATTAGACCATAGAACTTTGCCCTGCGAATCCAGACTTATAGCCAAAATATCATCAAAATGATACGACGTTCTTGTAGTATATCCGCCATTTCCATTACTTGATGTATGTGTTCTTGTAAAAAACTTTTCTGCAAATAAAACTAGCCCACCATCTTCTTTTAAGATCACTTTGTCAATATCAAAATCCTCTAGTTCTTCATCTTTTCCTTTTTTATCCTTTTTTTCCAGAGCATCTTTCTTACGGTCGGTTGCTTCTTTTGAAAGTAGTTCAGTACTAAAATCTTCAAATGTTTCTATATCGGTCTTTTTAGTCTTTGAATTGATTCGCGAATAATAAACTCCTTTAATATTTCTTGACTCTTTATTTGAGTAAAAACCAGAACAAATAATATTCATCTGATTATCTACCATAATCTGCAAATCATTCAGAAAGTGATCACCAACTTCAATTTTGTAATTTTCAATTACTTTACCTCTTTGATAAAAACTTAATATTCTATAGTGGTAATTAGCTTTCCCATTCTTTTTTGTTTTAACACCTCCTAGCAGACCTTCTTCTTCGAACAAAACACCAAGAACATGGGCATTACCTTCATTATCCACAATTAAATCTTTCACATAAAACATCTTTTCAGTATATGGAAGCTCAATCTCTTCATGCCAAAGTTCATTCAAGTCTGTATCATAGACATGCATACCAAAAGCATCATTTTCGTTATTCTTTTGAGGCTTCTTATAGTAAACAAAAAGCTTTGAGCTATCTCTGGAAAGAGTGTAGTTAAAAAATCCAATCTTCCAGCTAAATTTCTTAGAATCGATTTCTGATAATTTTTTATATGATTTCTCCGGTAATAGAGTTTCTTTATCAATAGTCTGAGCGGCAAGCACCCTGTTATCCGTATCCGGGCTCCTATAACTCGATAATAATACTAATTTACCTCCAAACTGAAATAAATCTTCATAGTCAGATTTGTTTCCATCAATTTCCGGTTCAATTAATTCAGCCTTTTTAAACTGAAGATCTTTATTGTACTTTACCAATTCATCGCGTGAAGACACAAAAGATATAGTTCCATCAATCGAATAAAGTGGCCTGTTTGAATTAAGGATATAGATATTTTCCTCATCATCCCCCACTACATTACGCATGGTTAACCCTTTCTTAACCTTTTGGGAACTCCCCCACTGAATATCAGCAAAACTGGATTTAACCTGGGCATTAATGGCTAAAAAATTCAGCAATAATATTACTGTAAAAATTACTCCTCTCTTCATTATTTAATTCCTGTTAATTGTAATAGTTGTTTATTACTTAAAAAGTATAAAAAATGGATCTCTTGATCCTAAATAATTGTCAAAAGTAAAAAAATAATCATCCTGTTAATCCTAAAATCTGGAAAATTTAAATTCAGACAATCAAAAAAGCCTCCGAAAAAAATCCGAAGGCTTCAATAATAATTTCAAGAATTATATCGTTATCATGACCAGGATACAATCCCTGCTTTTCATCAAAAGTCTAAAGTTACGGTAGCATTCTATGCCCCCTATCATTAGCCATCAAAATCAAAAAACACCACTCTATTCGTCATCGTAAGTTTACTCTAAGCTATTTGCTAATAAGAATACAGAAGAATATTTTGTTTAAGTAAAGCAGGGAGAAGGAGTAAGACACTGATGCGTCATTAGTCTAAAAGACTCTTCGATATGCTTGTCCCCTTCTCTCTCTTACATTGATCTTGTACAGTTCAATAGGCATAAAGCCTGTTTATACGATTGATAAGACAAGTGTAAGAACCTGCTATTTTCCCTAACCAAATCTAATAAAAAAATGATCACAGGTATTGATTGTAGTAAAGACATTTTTGATGTTGTTATGTTAAATGATGACCAGGTTGTTTTTGAAGGATTATTTAGTAATGATTTAAAAGGATTTAAGTCGTTCCTAAAAAAGGTAAAAGATTCGCATTTAGTTGTTATGGAAGCCACAGGACCTTATTATCTTCCTTTAGCTTTATTCTTGTATGAAAATAAAGTAAATGTATCCATTATTAACCCATTAGTGATCAAACGATTTTCTCAAATGAGGATGATTAGGGCTAAAACTGACCGAAAAGATGCATTAGTAATTGCTCAATATGGTCAGGTTGAAAAGCCAAAGCTCTGGGAACCACCTTCAGCCTTGCACTTTAAAATTCAGCAGCTAAACTCTTATTCAGAGGGATTAATACGTAGAAGAGCAGTAGCTAATAGTCAACTTCATGCCTTTGAATGTAGTGGTCAAATCACTAATCAGCTAAGAAGGCAATTAAAAATAGAAATTCAAGATTATGACACTAGAATAAGGCAGGTAGAAAAAGAAGTTCAGAAGCTACTTGAAGATGCTTATGGGCAGGTATATCAAAACTTGCAAACAATTCCTGGTATTGGACCCAAAAGTGCAGCTTTACTATTAATTATGACCAATGGTTTTGAGTCATTTGAAAGTTATAAACAGGTGATATCATATTTTGGGTTAGCACCAAGAATATTTCAGTCTGGATCTAGTGTTTATGGGAAATCAAAAATATGTAAGATGGGGATGTCTAAAGTCAGAAAAACACTGTATATGGCAGCAAGATCAGCTATTAAATGCAATAAGGCTTGTAAGGAGCTATATGAACGATTGAGATCGAAAGGGAAAAGTCATCGATTAGCATTAATAGCAGCAGCAAACAAATTAATAAAACAGTCCTTTGCTATTGTAAAGAACAATATGAAATATAATCCGGCTTTTGTAAGTGTGCTAATTTCAAAATAAAATTTGGAGGGTTTACTTGCGTTTGTACACAGTTCATATTGAACGGTATGACTCTTGTTTACAGAGAGATATTTATAATAATAAGACCTCTAATGATTTATTTTCACATCTAAAAAATCAGTGAAATATCTGTCAGTTTAATGCAGTAAATTCTAATTAACTTTAATTAAAAAAGCCCCTGATCTAACAGAGGCTTTTGGTTTCTATTTATTTTCTCGTTATAATGCCCGGGATACAATCCAAGCTTTTCATTTAACGTTCGTAGTTACGCTATCGGTAAACTACTTACCATGGAGGTATTTCATTATAAAATATTTAAAAAAGAAGCATTTTATGTATTTGAGAATTACTATAACTTAATATTAACATAATTAATAATAAAAGAAAAAAAACAAAAGATAATTTATAATAATATTTCATCCTCCTTAATTTGGAAATAAGTATAATTAAAATAAAAAAACACACAACAAAATTAATTGAAAATGCTTTTTCATACTCAATTATATTTAATATTAAAGCTATTAAATCAAAAAAAATAGTTATTATAAGTGCTTTTTTCAATTAAACCTAAAATTTTGTTATTGTATGTACCAATGGCCCATTAGGAATATAAATCTTATGAGTCATACTATGAGTAGCTGCACCACCAGACACTTTAGTCTTAAAATCTGTAATAACCCAAAGTCCACTATTACTCTTTCCTGAGATTAATGAATTTAAATATTCTATATGAAGTTTATTATATTCATCTTTTAAATAACCATGCTTCATAGATTCAAGAGAAGCTAAAAAACCTACTATAAATAATGACCCAGGCATTGTTTTCTTTCCCTTATATTTCAAAATTTCATCGCTTAAATAAACTCCAGTACCAAATAATAAAGCTGCATTTGAATAAATCTCATTAAATTCACCATGAAGATTTACTAAACTTTCAAAATACTCCTTAGTCCCATCTATATCAAGCTGATATTTCTCTATACTCCTATATGGATCATTATTGTTATTCCCAATATCATCCCATTTTACCATAATATTGTTTTCTATTACAAAATCAAAATCTGTCTTAGTTGATTCCATTGTAAACTCCCCGTACGATGAAGATGACTCGGATGTTGTTCCATCTGAATTATATGTTATTAAATTTCCATTTTCTTCATTAATTCCTGTACCTGTTTTACCTAAGTATTCTCTTCCTCCTAGATCTACATCATTTTTTGAAGTCACATTTGCATCCCAAACAACATTACCTCTAGAATCTTTTACCCAATCATCTATATTTCCGGTAGGATCAATCCTATTTAAAGGATTATTTTGCACATAGTTATATGGATTATTATTCTCCCTTAATTCGGCTAAAGGATCCAATTGATTCCATCTACCTATTTCAGGATAATATGTCCTAGCCCCATAATCCATCCAATTTAGATCGAAGTCATCCTGGAGTTCTTTGCCATTGTAAAGGAACTTATTCTCTCTAAAACTCTTCCTGTTGTATTCATTAAAGGTTAAACCAAAGGGATAGTAATCTTCGCTCTGGATGATTTCTATTTTTTTGTTTACTTCTATTCGAACGTCATCAAAGTATACTCTCCACGATGTATTAGAACTTTCGTAACTGGTGTACACATAAAGATAACCAGTCTGATTAAATTCTAATGGCGCAAATGCCATATTCTTTTGGTTGGCATCAAGTCCGATAAATCCTCCTGAAACAAACTTAAAGTCTGTATCAAAGTATAAATAGTTCAAATATGCTCCCGGTCCTGTAGAATTACCCTGACCAATAAAAGCAGTAGCTCCGGCAGAATTAAATGCTTCTGTAATCTGCGAAGAAGATTCACCAATTCCTGTGGCTGCCGGATTATAAGCAGCAATCAATAGATCGATTAAAGTGGCCGGGTTAAGTCCATTATCTCCATTTGGCAAGTTTTCATGAAATCCTTGTGCCGAGATATTAACAACATCTCCCGGATCTACTGTAATTGCTATTGTACTACCTATCGGGTTTTGATAATTTAGCTTTAATGCTTCTCCAATTTGATCTACAGGTAATGGTTCTAACCCGTGATCAAGATATGTTTGTTGCGAAGTTGTGTTTCCCAGATTTGAAACTTCCCTGGCCCCAAGGTTACCAAACTGGCTTTCTTCCCGTTCTGCAACTCCACTTTCTGTTTCCATTGTTGCCAAATAGACATCCGTCTGATTAGTTTCACCATAAGTCGTTCTAACATTACCCAAATGATCTTTATGATGGTATTGGTATTTAAACTGTACCGATTCATCAGGTAATGTATCAGATACAATTCGTCCTTCAGCGTGGGCTAATTGTTGTAGCTTTCCATTTTCATAGATCATCCCGCCAATATAATCAGTTGTCTTTATGACCACATTATTTTCAAAAACTCGTTTTTGAAGTTTTATTCCTGCAGCATCATAGGTATAGACAATCTTTTTAGTCCCTGTTGCATCAAACCAAATTTGCACAGGTAGGTTTAGATGGTTATAGGTAATCTTGGTAATTCCTTTATTACGATCTACAGTCATGTTACCATTGGCATCATATACATAATCATTAGAGGTATTAGTTCCATCTTTAAATCCTTCTTCTGTACCACTATCTGAAACCTTGCTTAATTGGTTACCTTTTGCATATGTATAGGTCAAAAGATCCATCCCAACTCCTTTGCCATCCATTCTGTTCAATGAAAGAATATTACCATTAAGGTCGTATGTTATAGCATCAAGATTATAAGCCTTCGCTATTCCATCAATATCTGAATCAGCTTTTTTAATTCGATTCATTGCATCATAAGTGTAATCATATGACATCTCTGAACCTTTGGTTACAGAATTCCATTTCATTGCACTGATATTACCATTGAATTGCAATAACGTTGGATCAACACCCGTGCCAATTGATTCGTTATAGCCTAGGTTCATTCCAAAAAGATCAGATAGATCATTTGAATCATCAGGATTATTATCCTTGTTACCTAAGGTTGCATCATTTATGGAAGTTAACCATCCACGAATATTATATCTGAAGTCAACTGATTGAAGGTAAGTGCTTTCTCCTTGTCTTTTATGTAAATTCTTCTCAATTAATTCACCCAACGAATTATAATTATTCGATGCTAACTCTACCGGTGTCTCATCATTTACCTGATGAATAGTCGAAAGTAACCTACCTGCATGATCATAGTTGTATGATTCATTAATCGTAATTGTATTAGTTCCATTATTATGAATCATATTTGTTTTTAGTACCTGACCAATGAAATCATATTCAGTATTAATAATATCAGTTTCCCCAAGATGATTATCCATATGGGTTTGAATAACCCGATACTTATCATCATAATAATTAACAGTATAATACCACTGATTTGCATTATTAATAGAACGAGTTTTTGATGCAGTTATCTGACCTTTCACTCTATCATTATATGAAGAATTTAATTCATTATTCTGAAATGGATACTTTGCATATCCTTGAAAAGAATAATCATCATAATAGGTTACCATCAGGTATTTAGACCCAACACTTACTTGTGGGAAGGAAATATTAGTATACCCATGTATTGTAGTGCCTCTGGACTCATAATAATTTGAAGGGTTATTTTCATAGAATTCATCTACTATACCTTGTATTGCACTTTGACCAATAGCACTATTGTTATAAATCCCGGTTAATACAGGTCTGTTAAGTTGATCATATTTCGTAAATAACCATTCCTTTCTATTTCTTTGATTGGCGTCCTGAGTCAACACTAAACGATCACGATCATCATATACCATATAAACCCACCCTGAACCAGGCACTTTTTTCTCGGTCATTCGTTGGCGGCTGTCATACTTATATTGAAATGCCCAATCATTTAAAAAGGACTGAGTCAATGCTGCTCCATTATTAAGTTTTTTTACAGCTTGAGGTGGAATTACTACCCGAAGATTACCAAAGACGTCGTAAACATAATATGTCTCTGCCCATTCACCATTCACCCAGTTTGAAGATAAATTATCCACTGCCTGAACCCTTTGAAGTATTGTTTGCCCTAGTTTATTGGTGAATTCAATAACACGTTTGCCTTGTTCATCTAGTGTGACATTCTTAACTAGTTCTCCAGCTTGATATATAGCATTCTTAGTTGGTATTGTCACAACAGTTTCAATACTCCAATCAATGACAGCATCTGAACTCTCATTGATCAGGTATTCAAACTTTACAGAATGATCATTTGTATCGTATACACCAGTTAATGCATTCGGTTGAAATGCAGTTCCCGGAGCTCCTTGTTTAAATGGGCGATTTAACGGATTTGCTTCAAAAACCACCTCACTATAAGGAGCATTATCTGTCTTTACGCCATTGTTATAAACTCCATTTCTTGTTGAATAAAAGGTTGTTTGTTTTGATAAGGCGTCTGCTTTTACAACAGCATCATTACCTGAAACGAAAGGCAAATAATTCTTTGCTTGTCTGCCAAACTGATCATATTCAATAATAGTTACGATATCTTCTTCCTGAGGAGAAGCTTGTTGAGCAACTTGTTGAATAGGTCTTCCAAGGCCATCGAAATATAGAATTGTCCTAATAGTTCCCTTATTTGTTAAATAAGGAACATCCTCCTTCTCTAATACCCCATCAACCTTTATAAAATCGGTAACAATCATATTTTCATTATAACCAGACAGCTTATCCTCAAGTGTAAAAGAAACTTCCTTTATTGTATTTCCATATTCTACTATTACACTATAAATTCCTGGAACCTTTGTTAAATACGTTGAATTTGTACTAACAATATTTCCTGTTTCATCCTTCCAGGTATATTTATCATATAGATAGTTTAGCTTTAAAGTTTCTTCTTGCCCCATGTTTATCCCATTGTTTAAACATGAAATTACTGGTAGTGGAGCTAAATCAACCAAAATTTCAGCTTTAATACTTTCACAACCATTAAATGAAGAAACCTTATATTGAGTAGAAGAATTTAAATTCACATTTACTTTAGGAGAACTTGATTCTCCTATTTGAATACCATTGATATCATACCATTTATAATTATCAGCCATAGTTACGGAATTGGTTGATATTTCATACACTCCTTCACCAATAAACTTAAATTCATTATCATTTGGAGCTTGTGGTGCCAAGGTGGAAACGCCAATGTTACCAGCGTATTGTGAATTATTACTCCAGTCATATGGATAAACTTTTCTTCTCGCCCTTAAGTAAACCTTCTTAGTTGAAGATATTGTGTAACTTGATGTTTTATTTAAAGTAGAAGTTCCGGTAGAAGAAGTTTGCCAGTACCAGTCATAATCGTTACTTGAAGACAGGTATGATCTTTCTATAGTAGTAGAACCACAAGATTTACTTATAGTGAAATTAGCATTTGGAGTTGGAGGACCAGTAGATTCAATCGTTACATTCTTTACTCCATAGTAATTATTAAAAAAATCTTCAGCGTAATATTCTATTTTTCCAGAACCCAAAGATGTCCATCTCACCGTACATGAACTATTAGAACTCGAGGTTACCTGCCCTTTTGAAGCGATCCAAGAAAAATTATTATAATTTCCAAGTATATTGTAGGAAGTACTTTCATTCAATTTAACTGTACTCTTACCATCGATGAAAATAAATGTATTTCCACCACCTTCAATTGGCTCTTCTATTACTCGAGCTGAAATTTGCGCTTTTAAAGGTATAAATATAAAATAGATTAATATGAATAATATCTGTTGCTTCATTTCAAAGGCGAGTTAAAAATATTTGAGGAAAAAGAGTATCTTGATTCGAATTCAAAGAGGTTAGTTTAATTGAGTTTTCATTTAAAAATTCAATATTAAATTTGTATTCATTACCCTCTATTTCAATAATTAAACTATTGGCTTCTGAGAATAAATATGTTCCTTTACCAATTATGTTAACTCCATTTGGCCCTATTATTTCCGCACTTAAATTACCATTCGATTTAAAATCATACTTTCTACCTTCTAAACTTTTAATAGCCCTTTCTCTTAAACTAATGTTTACGGTATCAAGTCTATTCTTTAAGTTGGAACCATTATATTCAATGATCATCTGTATATTTATTTTCCATTGGCCTACAATTGATTGATTCTGACCAATAGATTGAAATCCGAATATTATAAAAAAGAATAAAATGCATAGAAAAGATTTCCTAAAAACATTTATAATTAATGGATTGTGATTCATTTTATCTTTTATTTTGAAATGTTACTCGAACGTTAAAAGGGTTTGGCACCGATGAGCCGAACTCATCGTATGTCAGGTTATATAAAAAATATGTCTTGATTGTTATTTTCTTTGTGAGATTCAATTCTTTATAAGCTCCTACATAAACACCTGGAATCCACTTTTTCGCTGTTTTGTCTGTACCATGAATTTCAAGTTCTCGATATACTTGCTCGTATTCCGCATAACCTCCAATATTATTTACAAACTCATACTCGGTAAATAGCCTTCCACCGATCATATTATTAGAAACTTTTGACGGAACATAGGAGTCTCTAGTCCAGACTGTCATCCGGGCTACAACACTTAGTCCAGAAGACCATCGAGGATATATCAGATAACTAATAAAAGGAGCTGCATCAATGGCAATCTGGTCACGACCGGTTATAGTTAATGAACCGCCATAGTTAAGTCGCTCTTTCAAGGGTTTATTACCTAGTGGATTTTTAGGCAGATCATTGATATCCTGCACTTCTGAGTAAAAACGCTTCGCTTTCGCGAGCTTTGCTTGTGCCTGTTCTAATACTGCCTGATTATCTGCAAACACATTCTGTACCGGAGTTTTTACTGCGTTTTGAGCTTGTGAGTTCGCATTTTGTGGCAGTCCTTCAACAGCACTCATTTGCTGCTGAAAAAAGTCTAACCACTCACCAGATCCTAATGTTTGCTCAAGCTGTGAAAACTGATCACCGAACTCCTGTTTTTTAACAAATTCTTTAGCTTGTTCTTCAGCCACCTTTGCCAGTTCCTTCCTGATTATTGGCTTTAGACTATCAAGCTGGTATTCTGAAATGGCGTGTAAACTATCTGTATAAATCTGAAGCTGGTTTAGCTCATTACTTTTTCCTACCAGCCGAGCTAATTCATTAACATCTATAGAATCTTTAATAAAATCTTGAGATTTTAAAAGCCTATCTATACCAATTTTATCACAAGCGCCATATTTCTTACAGACATCTTTTAATACCCTTGCACTATCCTTCTCATACTGTTTATGTAATTGCTTTAGCTCCCTATTATACTTCGAAGCCATTTCATAATAAGTCTTTGCATCTTTATAAGCCTGAAAAACTGCTCTTTCAGTAGTATTCAAAGGAACATCAACCTCTATCTGGGCTAAAGCTGGATTTACTGAAACAATCAATAATACCAAAAATATGTAATATAAAATTTTATTCATGTTGAAAGATTAACAAAGGTATATTCACTTAAATAACAAAATCAAGTAATATTTACTTTTTTATTTTTTTTTTTAAAATTTCAAGTTGTAATATTGTCAAAGAATTTATCAACGATTTATTCCTTACAGAAGTATTTTCAACCTTACAAGTCATGAATAGACAAATCACATTTTTTATTATTTATTTAATTGTTGCATTAAATACATTTGGTCAAATATCACCATTAACATATAACAATGATGTTATACCTCCAGCTCCTGAATCTTCAAACCTGGGAAGATATGGTGAGTCAGCTGTTAATATGCACACAGGAACTCCTGAGATTTCAATACCTTTGTATACTGTAAAGTCAGGAAATATAAAATTCCCAATAGAATTAAAATATAATGCCAATGGTATAAAGGTTTCAGATATCGGGTCACGTGTAGGAATGGGATGGACTTTAAATGCAAGTGGGGTAATTACCAGATCAGTAAGAGGTGGTAGATGGGATGAATATTACTACCGTTATGCATGTCCAAATGGGGATTATGATAAAGGGGATTGTGAAGTTACTGGGTACCTAACTCAGCAAAATTCCTTTTGCGATCGATATGGTGATTCAGATAATATACCTGATGCATTTTATTATAATTTCCCAGGTTACACTGGTAGTTTCACTATTATTAGAGATCATGATTTTTTATTAACTCCATATTACAATTTTAAAATTAAATATACCTATGGAAATGGCTTTTATGATTTTGGATTCGAAAACAATGATGTTATAGGGAAATTTGACATAACAGATGATTCAGGACTCATTTACACATTTGATCAACTAGAGGAAATAATTGCTACTAGTGGTAATGACGTTCAGTTTGATGAAGCACAATATGATCTATATGGTAGAAATAATAATATCAAAACATATTCTTCTTCATTTTTCATGTCTCAAATAAATGACCCTATTAGCAGAAAAAAAGTTAGCTTTAAATATCTTACTCTTTCCAACGCCATTAGATACACTAGTATGCATTATACATACTATCGTGGAAATGATGACACACCCGGCACGCTTAAAACCTGTTTTACTGGCCAGAGTGGTGAAAAAAATCCAGCAAAGGGGGTAACTTATGTTCAACATTCCAAACTGATTCAAGAAATAGTATATGATAATGGCAAAGTTAAATTTCATTATGGACAAAATAGATTAGACCTTGACGGGGATAAAGAATTAAGCAGAATTGAAATTTTTGATCCAAACTCAATTCCAATAAAATCTTTTGAATTTATCTATGAATATACAAATGCTACAAATAGTTCAGATTTCACAAGTAAACGAATGTATTTGATGGAATTAAAAGAATATGATTCAAAAGGTAATTTTATCAAATCTCACAAATTTAAATATCATGATAAAGAAATACTACCTGACAGGGAAAGTTCAAAAGCTCAAGATTTGTTTGGATATTATAATGGAAAAATCAGCAATCATACTATGAAACCCACCATTTACTATTATCCAGATGAACAAGAAGAGATTTTAACTGTATTTAAAAAGAACAATTATCTTGGGACAGAATATAAAGTTCTAGGTAGTAATCGATCAACTAGTTTCAATTTCATTAAAGCAGGTACAATAAAAGAAATTACATATCCTACAGGAGGGTCTACTCAATTTGAATTTGAACCTCATACTTTTATTAACAATGATCGATTAATAACCGGTGGAGGAATAAGAATTAAACGAATTATTACAAATGACGATAATAATGGTCAAAGAATTATAGATTATAGCTATGAAGACCCTAAAACAGGATTAACTTCTGGGAGAGTTAATCGTCTACCAAATTTCGGAATGCTTTGTAGGCCATATGATGGAAGTACATCAATTCTTGATTATCTGAGAGAAGACCTTAATATCAACATCAGTAGTCAATCAAAATTAGGTTTAACTTCTGGAAGTTACGTTGAATATAGTAATATCCAAGTAAAAGAATATGGAAAAGGAACAATACAATATAACTATTTTTCCATGGAAGAATTTCCAGATAAAAGTAATGGAAATATTTACAACCAAAAATTCACTAATTTTACTGATGCTGAGATTGACTTATTCGAAAGAACTGGCTATCCACATTTACCTTTTACAATAAATAGTCACATTAGATCCAAATTAAAAAGCATTGATTATTATGATGAAGATGGTACATTAGTAAAAAAAGATACATTTGAATATAATATTAATAATGTCAAAAATAAGGTTATAAATAATTGTGTTCAATGGGATAGATATGACCCAAACCAAATTATAGAAAACTCATATAGTTTTAAATCTGATGTTATTTTACCAGAATCAGAAATACAAATTTTGTGGGATAAAAATATCAACAAATCAACTATTAGCAGAAAGTTAAACTATTACGATAATGTTTATTACCAATTAAAAGAAAGTCAAATTATTCAAAATGAAAATGAAAAAATAATTCAGTATTATAAATACCCCTATGACTACCAGAATTCAAGTCACCAAGAAATATTCAATTCATTAGTCTTGGATAATAGAATAAATAATGTAATTGAAACTCAAAAGTGGAAATCGAACTCAAAAGAAACATTATTAATAGATCATAAAATAAGATTATTTGAAAAATTCGCGGATAACATCTTACCTAAAAAATATTTAGAAAGGGAAATTTCTGAATCCTTAAAATTTGAAAGCTTCAATGAAATTATAGATCCATTCGATCCCCATCAAACCAAGGATTTCATAACAAAGGATGAAATAATAAAATATGACTATTATAGTAATCCAATTACTATCTATAATTATACTGGAAATTTAACTAATTATTACTGGGGATTTTATGGGAATTTCCCTACTGCTAAATTAATTTATTCTGAAATCAATATTAATGATGGACTTGAATTTTCAATTTCAAAACTTAATTATTTTAAAGAATTAAATGAGTCTAATTACAAAGATTTAAATTTTGTTAATGAAGAAATCCGAAGTAAACTTTCAAATAATCAATTTATAGAAACTTATACTTATCATCCTGAGTATGGAATAACCTCTATTACAGACACAAATGGAAAAACAACCTTTTATCAATATTCTAAAGAAGGCAAACTTGAAACTATTAGAGACAATAACTGGAATATATTAAAATATTTTCGTTATAAAATAAAAGAAAATGCAAATCCATAAAATGGAACTATAGTTGTAAGATTTTTAAATTCTCCGGCTTTACAATAAAAATTAAATTTATTAAAATTAAATACCAACATCCATAAATATCAAAAGGGTTCAGCAAGCTGAACCCTACCATTTTAAAATTGAAGTGACAAAAACGAATTAACTTTATATCCTTTCACCTACTGTAACTTAAATATAATCAGCAGTTTATACCGGGCATTTACTGGCTGACCGTTTTCATATCGGCTTGCCAGCGAGGCATCTCACTAATTGCCCTTATTGCTTCTTCTCTTAACTTCACATTTTCCGCCCCCATCTGTTTGGAGTGTTCCGCAGGACAACTTCAAACTTTTTATGAAATGTAGAGTCTGTGACTCGGTCATTCCAAAGCAATGATACAATGTGAAATTTAATAATCAAAAAAAGCCTCACTTTACAGCAAGGCTTCTTTACGTTTATTAATTGAATTGATTAATAGTAACCGAACAGGTTATGCTGATAAAGCAACGTGCCCTATGATAGTTTCTTTGTAATGCTAAAACTAATCTCTAAAGAGTTTATATCATTTGCTAATTTTCATTTAATATAACACCTCATCAATACCCAGAAACATTCTTACCAAGAATAAAATCACGAGTACCTATCAACAACCCTGAATCAGTTTCTTTTAATTTCAGTATCCCCGAAGTGCCGCCTCTCGGGTTTTTCGGTTCAAGCTCATCCCGGGTTAGTAAGGTATCACCTTGAAAATAGTAAGAATCGACCCAATAGTAATTTCCATTTGGCTCCAGGATTATTACATGAATATGTGCTGGTTCCGTTCTGGATGGATAAACTCCTGGTTTAGAAGTATAAAATTCATACTTCCTATTACTATCTGCCTTAACCCAACCTCTAATATAACCGTGTCTTTTCTCCCACCCCTTAGATTCTGGTAAAGCTTTATAAATGCCTTCTATATTTGTCTGATATAAATAGAGTATTACTTCCGGTGCTGGCGTAATTCCATCTGACATATAAACGGTGCCGGATACCTTTATCCGTGCACCATTATTATTAAATCCTGGTAAAGTATCAACTGAATTTACCGGACTTTCAAATTCTAATACAGCTTCACACCCTTCACATCTACCGATTAATTGGTATTCTATATCAGTGCTACCTTCCTGAGCATTACAAGCCATAAACAGAGAAAGTGAAATCAATATCGTTATTTCCTTCAACTTCAATTGGATATGGAATCAAATACAAATTTCACCCGCTACTGCAACTTAAATGTAATAGGCAACTTATACCGAGCATTTACTGGCTGACCGTTTTTCATACCGGCTTGCCAGCGAGGCATCTCACTAATTGCCCTGATTGCTTCATCTCTTAACGCCACATTTTCCGGACCTCCTTCGATCTGCGGACTGATAATATTTCCATCTTTATCAACAATAAAAGAAACGATAACTGTGCCTTCTACATTATCTCTTCTAGCCGCTGATGGATATTTCATATTTTCCGCAAGCCACTTATCCATTTCTTCTTCACCACCCATGTAGGTTGGGTTGATATCCAGCACATTATGTATTATCATACCATCATCATTGGTATAAAATTCAGCATCGTCGTTACTCATAATCTCAGGATCCCCGACTTCAGTAATTACACCACTTGCATCCGCGCCTTCCATCGATTCCAGGTCTTCTCCGCTAGAACTGGAACCATCATCAGAAGATGTCTCATAATCATCGACCATTTCATCTTCCATGGTCATTTCTTCAGAGTCGTTCATCATTTCTTCATCAGAGCTAGTCTCTGAATCTGACGAACTGCTACCTCCACAACTAATTGCGAACATAGCTATTAGAGCCAATGTTAATATTTTTCTGATCATATCTAGTAGATTTTTGGTATATAGAAGTTAACAAAAATCATCTTATATGACAATACATGGCTATAATTTAAATATACCTAGGGCTAATATTTCAATATAAACTCCTGAAGATTATCTGAACGGTCAAGGTCAAGTTTTTTCCTTAATCTATATCTTGCTATCTCCACTCCTCGGACAGATATGTTTAATAAATGAGCTATTTCTTTTGTAGACAAATTCATTCTCAAATAAGCACTCAATTTCATTTCCTGTGGAGTCAACTTTGGAAAACTATCCTTTAGTCGCTTGGTAAAATCACCATGTACCTGATCAAAATGTATTGCAAAATGATCCCAATCCTCATCAGAAGCTATATTTTTATCAATATTGACCATGATTTTATTTAGCTCTTTCTTTACCTCCTGATTATTACTTCGCTTAATAATCGAACTAATATTATGCTTAATACTGTTAATAAAACTATTCTTATTTAAAAGGTGCATAGTCGAAGTAGCCAGTTCCTTGTTCTTACTTTCTACTTGTGATTGCAACTTTTCCTTTTCAAGTTGTTCGATTTTTTCCACTGATGACCTTAACTGAAATTCCTTTTGATTGATAGCCTTCTTCTGGTTTAGTTCCATCAGGCGTTTCTCGTTTTTATGCTTCTTATCAATAAAATAAAACACACCTATCACAAGAAACATCAAAAATCCTGCTCCTGAAATATAAGCTAATGGAGTTCGATACCAAGGAGAAATAATTACAAAGGTATAAGTATCCTCCTCACTAATTTGATCATAAATGTTTTTTGCCCTTACCTTAAATGTATATGTTCCTTCCTTTAGGTTAGTATATTCTTTAATAGTCGACTCTGACCATGCACTCCATTCATCATCATGATTTTCAAGAATATATTGGTATTGCGTTGAATTAGCTCCTTGATAAAAGGGCGCACTATACTCGAATCGAAATGAGTTTTGAGAGTAATCATACTCACTCACCCTTTCAGCAGGCAAGTCTGAGGTTAATTCACCGTCATCATAATAATAGCCACTAAATACAAGGCTATCGGTAGGGTTAGTTGTGTTATATATTCTGCGAATCATTGCATTAAAAGAAAGGTTTGATGGATCTCCACCACTTTTACTATACAAAATAAACCCCTCTTTAGCACCATAAACTACCTGATTAGAACTTAAAACAGACAGGTTTTGTAAGTCATCATTTAAGAGTCCTTTCAGTCTGTTAAATACCTTTGTATTCTTTTCATAAGTGCCATTCGATTGTTTAATAAGAACACCAATTTCATCCGTTGAAAGAAAATAAATATTACCCATAGGGTCTTGTTCCATAAAACTAAGACTGGCATTATTATCAAAAAATTCTGAAAAATATTTATCCGGTTCAAATCTATCAGTCTGCTCATTAAAAGAAAACACCGTAGTTTCAGTTGAAAATATCAAACGACCATTGATCTTCCAGACATTGATCAGATTATTGGATGGAAGACCATTTTTCTGACCGTAAAAATCTACAGTTACGGAATCAAGAGCATCATTCAATTTAATTCGATAAACTCCTTTGTATCCATGAGTCATCCAGATATCTCCATTACTATCAACCTCCATCACCCTGGAAGACTCATCAAATCCCTTTAATTTCCTAACAAACTTAAGTGTTTCCCCATCTCGACGAAATAATAGTAACCCTTTATAGGTTCCACATACTACCATATCAGGATGATTTGGCAACTCAACATAAGTCCACGTCCCAAGTATGTCTGAGAGCTCATTTACTTGTTGATCTTTGATTTGAAACGCCCCCAAATGGTGACCAAGCAGGAGTAGATTATCAATTTCTTTTATTGAATATACCTGACCTGTGGTATTTGGAATAAAACTAAAGTTCTGTGCTGATTTATCGGTAAACGGTTTAAAATATAGCCCGTTATTGGTTCCAAGATAAAGTATATCATCGACTAATAAACCATCATAACCTGTCCCGGGTAAATTTGACTGTTCACTTATGATGGTAAAAGGAATATTCATTTCAATAACAGAAATTCCGTTATTGTGGCCAACCCATAAATTACCGTAGATATCTTCAAATAAAGAAAGTACAGTTCGGTTATTTAATCCATTACCTTTATTGAGATAATATTGTACCTCACCATTTGAATCAGTTATGTAAAGTCCTTGATTTTGTGTTCCAATGGCCATGTTTCCTGACGATAGTCTGATAGCTGTATTTACAACTGCTTTGGAAAGAGCCTCCTTTATTTCATTATTCCACACGTCAAATTTGACTCCATTCCAGGTGTAAGCACCATGGCTATCAGTGAATATCAAAAGATGATTATTGGCTAATGGAATTATTGATGTTATGGGTATCCCTTTAAAAAAATCTCCCTGGTCAAAAAGTTTGAGTTCACCATTATCCAGATAAGTCAACCCATATTCCAGTTCATTAACAAACAAACGATTATTCACAAAATGAAAATTTTCAGGAGGAAATTGAGGTTCGATTACATCAATAAACTGATCATTTTCATAAATAAAAATCTGTCTGAAGGTACAAAAGTATATTTTTTGACCATCATTGAAAACCTTCCATGTTTCATCAAAATTTCGATATTGGTCGGGTAAACTATCAGCAAGAGACACATAATTTTCACCTTCGGGCATTGAAGGAATCACATAACCAAAATCACCCTGTACGGCAACATAAATTTTACCTTTAGGACCGATCATAACGTCTCTCATTTTTGTTCCGTTCGGAATCATGTATCTGTCCCATGAATTAGCATCGTATTCCAGTAACCCGAAATTATTAGCTACATAGATCAGACCATCATTATTCTGAGTAATCGTCCAATTTTGAATCCCTCCTTCATAATCCTGAGTAGAAAAATATTTTGTGAAAGGCAGCCCTTTAGAATTCTGACCTGAAATTGTCTGTGTAGATATAAATAAAAATAGAAATAAAAGCCTTCCCATCGTAAATATTTTATCAGTTCTACCTGAAACAAACATATAATTGAAAATGAAAAATCACAATCTCCTTTGATGTATTAACAAAAATGACAGGAGAAAAATTGAAAAAATCAAAATAGTACTTAAAATACAAATAAACAAAGATTTTAATATGAACTGATGAAATATTGTGAAAGTCAAAAATAGCAACTGATGTATTCATGTAGTACCATGATTTTTGGGTATACAAATAATTAGGAGTTTCTTCAAACGATTGCAGTTAAAAGCGCAATTATGAAAAACTAATTTTTATAACCCTAATAAACATATGAAAAAAGCACTACTCATCCAGTTGCTGTTTATGCTGCTGTCTGTAAGTTCATACGGGCAACAGGCGGTAAGCGGAAAGGTAACTGACAGCGACGGGTTTCCTGTTCCGGGAGTAAACGTTCTTCAAAAAGGAACAAGTAATGGAACAGTAACCGATATCGACGGCAATTACAGTCTTACCTTACCTTCAGATGCTGTAATATCTTTCACTTATATCGGATTTATAACCCAGGAAATACCAGTTCAAAGCCGTGGTATTATTAACGTGGAATTAGTTGAGGATATTACCTCTCTAAATGAGGTTGTTGTAGTAGGGTATGGTACAACAACAAAAAAAGAACTTACCGGAGCAGTTTCTTCTGTAAAAGGTGAGAATCTTGAAAAATTAAATGCTCCAAGAATTGAAAATGCACTTCAAGGACAATTCGCCGGAGTTAATGTCACTTCTAATTCAGGGTCACCTGGAGGAGATCAAAACATCAATATTCGTGGGTTTTCAACTAACGGAAACGCTTCGCCACTGATCGTGGTTGATGGTATTATCTATGATGATGGTTTATCTGCCTTAAACCCTAATGATATCGAATCAATTGATGTTTTAAAAGACGCTACCGCTGGTATCTATGGTGTACAGGCAGCGAATGGTGTAATCATGATTACAACAAAAAAAGGTCGGAAAAACCAAAAAGCACAAGTTTCTTTAGATGCATATTATGGTGTCCAGGAAACATCAAAAAAGCTAGACATAATGAATGCTACTGAATATGCAGTAATTAAAAATGAAGCAGCAGCAGCAAATGGTGACACTCCTCCTTTTGCAAATACTAATTTAGGTGAAGGTACTGATTGGCAGGATGAAGTATTCGAAACTGCACCAATCCAAAGCTATAACTTAACCGTAAGAGGTGGTACAAGTAAAAGTACTTATTCGATTGGTGGCACCTATTTTGATCAAAAAGGTATTGTTGGAGGAGATAAATCATCATATACCCGATATAATGGAAGAATAAACTTTAGTACTGACCTTTCAGATAATTTAACTTTCGAAAATATTTTATTATATACTAATGAAGAAAGAAAAACACTTCCTGAAAATGTTATAGGATCAGTTTTATTCAATGCACTAAATAACAGTCCTATTTTTGACGTTTACGATGAAAATGGAGACTTTACTTATGCAGATGGCATTGGAGATGTAATAAACCCGATTGCTCAAATGGCTAATACCTTCAATGAATCGTTTACAAATAAAGTAACTGGGAAATTGGGATTAGACTGGGAGATCAATGATGCATTTAGTGTTACAGGTCGTGTGGGCTACAATTATGCTGATGTGAAATTCAGAGGTTTTTCTCCACTAGTTTATTATGGTGCCGGTAAAGCACAAAACACAGCTTTGAATGCAGATCTTGATCCAACTTCAACAGAAATTGCTCCAGGAACTGAGATCGATGTACCTAATAATGTTACACAATCCAACACAACTTATTTCAATTATAATTTTGATGCTTTCTTAAATTATGAAGAAACATTTAATGATGTTCATAAGGTAAAAGCAACGATAGGTACGTCAATTTATTCTTATTCAGAAAAAGGTTTATTTGGTACTGCATACAATGTTCCTTACAATTCATGGGAATTTGCTTACATATCTGCAGCCGATGGTGCAAACTTATTAAATAGCTCTAGTGCTTATCAGTTTGAATCAAGATTACTTTCTTATTTTATTAGAGGAGAGTACAACTATGAAGATAAATACCTTTTATCAGCTATGGTCAGAAGGGATGGATCTAGCCGATTCGGTCCAAATAATAAAGTAGGATACTTTCCAACATTCTCAGCAGCCTGGGTTTTATCTGAAGAAGATTTCTTCTCTCCAAATGGGTTTATCGATTTCTTCAAAATAAGAGCCAGTTATGGTGTTTCAGGAAATGACAGAATTGGCAACTGGGCTTATAGAGGATTATTGGATGGAGAAGCTGTATATCCTTTTAATAACCAGTTAACAACAGGTAGGGCAATTGGCCTGTTAGGTAATCCGGATTTAAGATGGGAGCAAACTTCTCAATTAGATTTTGGAATTGACCTTGACATTTTAGAAGGAGATCTATCAATGTCTTTAGATTACTACATAAAAACTACGACTGACCTATTATTCCAACCAGAAGTATCTGCGATTGTTGGTGCTTATGGTGCTGGAGGACAGCCACCATTTGTAAACGCTGGTGAAATTCAAAATAAAGGATTTGAACTAGGATTAAATTATCGTAAAAGAATATCAGATAACTTCAACTTTAATGTAAACTATAATTTAGCGACATATAACAATGAAGTTACTGGGCTATTTGAAGGTGCAGACTTTTTATCTCGTGGTGAATTTAGTGTAGGAGGTATTAATCCTACTAGAATGGAAGTTGGATTCCCTCTAGGTTATTTTGTCGGACTTCAAACTAACGGTATTTTCCAAAATCAGGCAGAAATTGATAATGCCCCTACTCAAGAAGGAGCACAACCCGGTGATCTTCGATTTGTAGATGTTAATGGTGATGGAATGATCGATTTTAGTGGAAATACTGATAGGGTTCAAATCGGTTCACCAATCCCTGACTTCACAATGGGTCTAACTTTATCTGCTGAGGCTTATGGATTTGATTTTTCGGCCTTCCTTTATGCTTCAATAGGGAATGATATTGTCAGAAATTATGAGAGACAAACACCTCTAGCGAATCTGATGTCTTACAAGTTAGACCGTTGGACTGGTGAGGGTACTTCAAACTCTGAACCACGAATTACAAATGGTCCTAATAGAAACAATGTATTTTCAGATTACTTCGTAGAAGATGGTTCTTACCTAAGATTAAAAAACATCCAAATCGGATACTCATTACCTTCTCGAGTAATTGAAAATATTGGCTTTGAGCGTGTAAGACTTTATGTGTCTGCAAACAATCTATTTACGCTGACCGATTACATGGGGTATGATCCGGATGTAACCTCCAGCAACCCTCTTGCAGCTGGAATCGATTATGGATTCTATCCTCAAGCAAGAACTTATATGTTTGGAGTGAACCTAAATTTCTAATAACATGAAACTGATAAATAAAATAACAATAATCGTCTTTGTGTCGCTGATTATAGCAACTGGCTGTGATGACTATGTAGACATTGGGCCTAAAGGAACACAAGACGCTGATAACTTCTTCATAAGCCCTGAAGATTATGAACAGGCATTAACAGGAGCATACGACTTACTACAAACATCTTATTTAAGTGTTTGGATTGGTGAAATCGCTTCTGATAACTCGTTGGCTGGTGGAGAAAGTGCCACTGATACTGAAGGGCTTCATCAAATTGATGATATGACCCATGGCGGAGTTAACGCCGAACTTAGAAACATCATGAGATGGAATTATGCCGGTATTACCAGAGCTAACTACATCTTCGAAAACAAAGACAATATCGATTTTGAAGGTAAAGATGAGATTCTTGCTCAGGCACATTTCTTAAGAGCTTATTACTACTTTGAACTAGTTAAATTCTTTGGTGATATGCCATTGATTTTAGATCGTCGAATTGGTATTGATGAAGTAAGTACAATTCCTAGAACACCTGCTACTGAAATATATGCACAGATTGAAGCTGATTTACAAGCAGCAGCTGATGTACTTCCTTGGACTAATGCAACTAAAGGAAGAGTAACAAAAGGATCAGCATTAGGCTTACTTGGTAGAGTTTATACATACCAAAAGAAGTATGATGAAGCTGCAACTGTTTTACAAACAATCATCGATGCTGGGATATATTCATTATTTCCTGATTACACAACAATGTTCTATGTTGAGAATGAAGGAAATGAAGAAGTACTTTTTGATATTGAGTATGTAGGTATTGAGGGTGGTAGCTATGGATGTTTCGTTTGTCTTGAAGGTTTTGCTGCTCCGGGTTTCCATGGTATCAGACAATATGAAGGTCCTTTTTATGGAGATGGGAACAGCTACAATGTACCAACTGCTGACCTGTACAACTCATTTGATCCAAATGACATCCGTCGCGATGCTTCTGTATTAGATATTGTTGCATGGGCAAATTCAAATGATGGAGTTAATTACGCTGAAGGTTATCAGCACACTGGGTATTTTAACAACAAATATATCAAACGTGCTAATGAGCTTGGTGCTCCGGATAATGACTTAACAAGCCCGTTAAATCATATTATCGTAAGATATGCCGATGTCTTATTAATGGCTGCAGAGGCAAACGCCTTAAAATCATCACCTGATGAATCACTAGCACAACAATACCTTAATGAGGTTCGTGATCGTGTCGGTTTAAGTCCGGTTTCAGCATCAGGTAGCGATTTGGTTGATGCTATATTTAATGAAAGAAGATGGGAATTCGCCGGAGAAGGACTTCGATTCTTTGACTTACTACGTTCAGGAGATGCAGAACAAGAAATTGAAGGATTTGTAGTAGGTAAGCATGAATTATTTCCAATTCCGCAGGTTGAGATTGATCTTTCTGGTGCTGGATGGCCACAAAACCCAAATTATTAAACCCAAATTTTTAAGTCATGAATAAATTATTAAATATATTCTTTCTGGCTTCCCTGATTCTTTTAGGGAGCTGTGATAAGGAAGATTTCAGTTTGGGCACCCCTCCTACTGAAGATGATGCCCAATTTACTATTCAACAGGGAGCTCAGGGAGAAAACTACCTGGTATTAACTGCTGAATCAGATGCATTTATTAAAAGATGGGACCTTGGTAATGGTGCTCCTGCTGAAGGAGGCGAAGTTGAAGCTTATTTCCCATTTGCTGGTACATATGACATTACTCTTACAGTTTATACTGATGGAGGTTCTGCTTCTTCTACTCAAAGTGTTGTAATTGAAAATACTGATCCTGAGATATGTAATGTAGAAGTATTAAAGCTTCTTACCGGTGGATGTGAAGCTCCTGATGGAAAATCATGGGTAATTGATGCATCAAGATCGGGACACTTTGGTGTAGGCCCAACAAATGAATATTCTCCAATCTGGTATGCCGCAGGTGCCTTTGAAAAAGAAGGTGGAGGAATGTATGATGATATATACTCGTTTACACTTCAAAATTATATATACAAGCAAAATACTAATGGAGATATCTATTTAAATGGGGCTCAGGCACCAAATTTCCCTGGCGCTTATGAAAACCCTAACGTTGGTGATTTTACAGCTCCTTACGACGCTCCTGAAAACATGAATTATGTTCTGTTTGAGGGTCCGGAAGGCTATACAAACATCAGCTTTACGAATGGTGGATTCATTGGTTATGCAACCGGAGTATCTACATATCAGATTATATCAATTTCTGAAACCGAGATGTTCCTGCGATTTAAAGATGCTTCAAATCCTGATTTAAGATGGTACCACAGACTTATTCCTGAAGGCTATGAGCCGGTTTCTGCTGAATTTACTTATGTAGCGAATGGATTAGATGTTACTTTCACAAATGCATCTTTAAATGCAGACTCTTATGTTTGGGATTTTGGCGACGGTAGCTCAAGCACAGAGCAAAATCCAACTCATACCTATGCTGCAGATGGCGCATATACTGTTACATTAACCTCTACAGGTGCTGGCGAAGAAGCAACGAAAGTGGTAGAAATCAATGTTGTTTCTATTCCAATTGCTTTTCCTATTACTTTTGAAGATGGTGATATCATGTTTGGTGGATTTGGAGGTACTGCATTCCAGGTAATTGATAACCCGGATGCATCTGGAATTAATACATCTAGTCGAGTAGGTGAATATGTTAAAGGTTTTGAGGGTAACTGGGCTGGTATTCAAGTTGCACTTGATGATCCTATAGATTTCAGTTCTAACTCAACTTTAGCAGTTAAAGTATGGTCTCCGGTTACTGGCCAGGCACTCATGAAACTAGAAGTTGTAGACGACCCAAGTCAATTTGTTGAAGTATTTGCCGATATCACTGTTGCAAACCAATGGACACAGCTAACATTTGATTTCAGCGGTACTGAATCAAACAAATTCGGCCGGGTTGCTTTATTCATGGATTTCAAAAACAACAATGGTGGAACATTCTTTGTTGATGATATAGGATATTACGTTGAAGAATCTAATGAGCTTTCTCTTAATACTTTAACTGGTGGAGGTGAAAAATCATGGGTGTTAAAACCAAGTGCAGACTCATTCGGCGTTGGCCCAGGTAAAGGAAGTATGGAATGGTACCCTGGATGGGGAACAAATATCTCTGGAGACAGGCCTTGCCTGTGGAATGATGAGTTTGTTTTCAAATCAGGCGGTCAGTACGAGTACAAAACTAACGGAGATATTTTTGGCGAAGGTTATATGGGTCTTTCAGACGGATGTCAGGATGCTGCTAACCTTGTTGGTACCGATGCCGAGGCATGGGGATCAGGAGTTCATTCGTTCTCGTTTGAACCAGCAACCTCAACCGAGCCAGCATACATCACTGTTAGAGGAACTGGTGCATTCATAGCGCTTCCAAAAGCATATAATGGTGGTGAGTATGGAGCTGCCCCTCCAAATATGGATGCTACCGTTAGGTACGAAGTTTTAGACTATAAGAAAGATGCTTCAGGGGAAGAACTTACTATAACAATAGATGTTTCTGAAAATGAAGTTGGTGGTGCATATTGGTCTTTCGTTTTAGTTCCAAATAATTAAACTAATCTAACCCGGTGAATTTGTTTCACCGGGTTTTAAATCAATCCCATGAAAAAGTATATATCCATTTTATTATTAAGTTTTATTGGTTTAGCATGTGAAGATGAGAGTAATACTCCTCCAGCGCAAGCTCCTACCAACCTGATAGTTAATATTGACAAATCAAAATCTAATGAGGGTATCATTAGCATAACTGCTACTGCAGATAATGAAAACTATTTTGAATTTGATTTTGGAGATAACACAGGAAGAGTACGTGATGACGATGGAGTTATTTCATATACATACCAGTCAAGTGGTACTTATGAAATTGAAGTACGAGCCAATACAACTTCATCAGTTTACATTAATTATACTGAAGAAGTTATTATTGATAAAGAAAACACAAACCCTCCTGATGAAGGGTACACTACTCCCCTTGCCTATGACGGTTACACACTTGTTTGGCAAGATGAATTTGATGGCACTGCATTATCGTCAGATTGGACTCATGAGATTGGAACGGGAAGTAATGGTTGGGGAAATAACGAACTTCAATATTACCGAAGCCAAAATACTAGTGTAGCAAATGGATATCTTACTATAGAAGCTAAAAAAGAAACATTTGGCGGTCAGCAATATACTTCATCACGAATTGTTACCATGGGGAAACAATCTTTTCGATATGGTAGAGTTGATATCAGAGCTACCCTACCTAAAGGTCAGGGGATCTGGCCTGCCTTATGGATGCTTGGCTCTAATTTCACAACAGTTGGATGGCCAAGTTGTGGCGAGATCGACATCATGGAAATGGTCGGTGGCGGAGGCAAAGAAAATACTGTCCACGGAACAGTCCATTGGGATAATGCAGGAAGTTATGCCAGCTACGGCCAAAGTTATACAAAAGGCTCCGGAACCTTCTCAGACAAATTCCATGTGTTTTCAATTATTTGGGATGATACTCAAATCAGATGGTTTGTTGATGATCAACTTTATAATACTATAGATATCACCCCTGCTGGTTTAAGTGAGTTCAAGGAAGAATTTTTCTTCATATTTAATGTCGCTGTTGGTGGAAACTGGCCTGGTAGTCCAGATGGATCTACGTCATTCCCTCAACAGATGACTGTAGATTACGTTCGTGTATTTCAGGCAAACTGAAAAAAGAATTTAACCCATGAAACATACAAAACTGATTACACTCATAATATTAATTAGCAGTGTGGTAGCCATTGCCTACCTTTCTGCTAGCAATTTTGATAAAATGAGTGCACCTGAAAATAATGTCGACAGCCTTTTAAATTTGATGACGCTGGAAGAAAAAATTGGGCAGCTTAATCAATATTCGATAGGTGCTGATCTTACCGGCCCGGGAGAAAAGGAAGGTGATCAACAAGTTAGATATGATTTGTTAAAATCGGGACAGGTCGGGTCTGTTTTAAATCTGATTGGTGCTGAGGAAGCTTATAAAACTCAAAAATTTGTAGTGGAAAATACTCGTTTAGGTATTCCATTAATTTTTGCATACGATGTCATCCACGGATATAAAACTATTTTCCCTTTACCTCTTGCAGAAAGTTCTTCTTGGAATCTTGATCTAATGAAGAAAACTGCGGCTGTTGCAGCAAAAGAAGCTGCTGCTGCTGGTATTCAATGGACATTTGCTCCAATGGTAGATATTAGCCGAGATGCCCGCTGGGGAAGGGTCATGGAAGGTGCTGGAGAAGATCCATATCTTGGTAGTCTGATCGGTGTAGCAAGGATTCAAGGTTTCCAGGGTGACGATCTAAGTGATTTTAATACAATAGCTGCTTGCGCCAAGCATTTTGCAGGGTATGGTTTTGTAGAATCAGGTAAAGATTATAATAATGTTTATTTAGGTAAGCATCAGCTATTAAATACAATTATCCCGCCTTTTAAGGCGGGAGCTGATGCGAATGTTGCTACATTCATGAATGCCTTTAATGATATAGATGGAATACCATCAACAGCAAATGAATATCTTCTTCGTGATCTTCTTAAAGGTCAATGGAACTATGATGGTGTGGTAGTATCTGACTGGAATTCTATAGGAGAGATTGTAGAACATGGAACTGCTGCCAATAAATATGAAGCTGCTGTTCAAGCAATGAATGCAGGTAGCGATATTGACATGGAAGGAAATGCATATGTTCAAAACCTCAAAAAAGCTGTAGAAAATGGTGATGTTAAAATTGAAGACATCAATGATGCAGTCAGGAGAGTCTTAAAGCTTAAGTATGATCTGGGATTGTTTGATGATCCATACAAGTATTTTGACACTGACCGTGAGAAAGCAACGCTTTACCATGACGATCACGTTCAACTTGCCTATGAAGCAGCTAAAGAATCAATTGTACTATTAAAGAATGAAGGAGATCTTTTACCGATAAAAGATCAAAAGTTAAAAATCGGATTAATTGGTCCACTAATGAAAGATAAGGATAGTCCGATTGGAAACTGGCGTGCAGCAGGAGAAAGTAACTCCGCGGTCTCTCTTTTTGAGGGGCTTAAAGAAGCTATGCCTGAGGCGACTTTCAAGTATGCTGAAGGTTGTAAACTTTCTGTTGGACCCAATAACTTCTTTAATCCGGTAAAAATAGAAGAAAATGATAAATCAGGGTTTTCTAAAGCAATTGAAGTAGCAAAATCTTCTGATGTTGTTATTGTAGCCATGGGAGAAACAGCTTACATGTCAGGAGAATCGAGAAGTCGCTCAACTCTTGACCTCCCTGGTTTACAACCTGAATTATTAAAAGAATTAAAAAAGGCAAATCCAAATATAATTTTGGTCCTTATGAATGGCCGTCCTCTGACATTAAGTTGGGAAGATGAAAATATTCCGGCAATAATAGAAGCATGGCATCTTGGTTCAAAAGCCGGAAATGCAATTGCCGATGTAATTACAGGAAATGTCAATCCTTCAGGTAAGTTAACAATGACTTTCCCACGAACTGTCGGTCAGGTTCCTATTTATTATAACCATAAAAATACAGGTAGACCTACAGCAGGATCAAATCAGGTGTTTTTTGTACATCATAATGATGTTGATTCCAGTCCGCTTTACCCATTTGGTTATGGATTAAGCTATTCAGTTTTTGAATACAGTGACATTACTATTTCAGATACATTACTCAATATGAACGAAACAATTGAGGTATCTGTCAATATCAGTAATAAATCGGATTTAGATGGTGAGGAAGTTGTTCAAATGTACATTAGAGATGTTACTGGAAGTATTACGCGCCCGGTAAAAGAACTTAAAGGTTTTGAGAAAATTCTGATTAAACCAGGAGAAACTAAAAAAGTTTCTTTCGAAATATCAAAAGATCAACTTTCATTTTACACTCGTAACTACGAGTACAAAGCTGAGCCAGGCGATTTTATTGTAATGATTGGCCCTAATTCAAGAGACCTGAAATCAAAGAACTTTAAACTGATAACTAATGAAAAGAATTAGAATAATAGTCTTTTCATTTGTCTTGGGCTTGGGCATTGTCTCTTGCAATCAAAATGGCTCTGAACTTATTGATGATAAAAAGAATCTAGTTTGGAGTGATGAATTTGATTATGACGGAAACCCAGACCCGACTAAATGGGATTATGACCTTGGTGATGGCTGCCCTACATTATGTGGGTGGGGTAATGATGAACTACAGTTTTATACCAAAAGCCCGGAAAATGTCAGGGTTGAAAATGGTCAATTAATTATCGAGGTTCACAAAAATCGAGAACATCCTGAAAGAAAATATTCCTCAGCAAGATTAAAAACAAAGAATAAAGGAGATTGGAAATATGGATATATAGAGATAAGAGCTAAACTTCCAACAGGCAGAGGGTCCTGGCCAGCGATTTGGATGCTTCCGACAAATTGGAAATATGGAAATTGGCCGGCAAGTGGTGAAATAGACATCATGGAGCATGTTGGTTATGATCCGGGCAATATTCATGGAACAGTTCATACTGCTGCATACAATCATAATATAGGCACACAAAAAGGTGATTCAATTTCTGTAAACGATGCATTTGATGAGTTTCATGATTACGCTATAAAATGGGATGACAAAAAGATAGATTTCATGGTAGACGGAAAGGTCTATAACACATTTATAAACGAAAACAAAGGTACTGAGGCCTGGCCTTTCGATCAGAAGTTTCATTTAATCCTCAATATCGCAGTGGGAGGAAATTGGGGAGGCTCACATGGAGTGGATGATTCTGTCTGGCCTCAAAAAATGATCATAGAATACGTAAGAGTTTATGAAATTGCTAATGAATTTAATTAGTGAATTTGGGTTTATGTTGTTTATTTAATCGTTAAAGAGACACCAAATTGGTGTCTCTTTATTTATTATTGAGTTTTACCGATTTTTTATATAATTTAGCGACCAATTTTTTAAACTATGAAGTCGCTATTTTCTATTTTTTTAATTTTTAGTGTTTTTATTGTCACTAGTGCCCAGTCTCGACACCAAAGAATCGTAATACAAAATACTGAAACAATACTTGAAAATTTGAGCCAAGTTCATTTGTCCCAAATTGAGAAATACGATAAACCTAAAGTTTTAAAGGAGGTTTATGAATCCAGGTTCAATTTCATCAAAAACTGCCTAGATAAGGGTAGCTTTTTCCATGAAGATAACCTGAATAATTATATTAATAGTATAGCCAATGAAATTATAAAGGCGAATCCAGAGTTAAAAAGCCTTCCTATTAATTTTTATATCAGTGATTTCCCTTCACCTAATGCATTTTCAATCGGTGATGGTAATATTATTATCAATCTAGGCCTAATTAGAAAGATACATAGCGAAAGCCAACTTGCATTTGTTATATGTCATGAGATCGCCCACTTTATTTTAGACCATAGTAATAAAAAAGTTATTAAGAACAACGATTATGTTAATTCTAAAGAATATAAGCAGGATCTTAAAAAGATAAAAAATCTTGAATTTGGTAGAAATGCAGCTGCTATTCAGTTATATAAAAGCACATTAATTGACTTTATGAGTCACAGTAGAGAAGCTGAATTAGAAGCTGACTCCAAAGGTCTTGAACTATTTTTGAATACAAACTATGCGCCGGGTGAAGCAGTAACTTGTTTACAGTTCCTAGATTCAATCGATTCTTATAAATATGGGCCACACATAAGTTTCAAAGATATATTTCAATCTGAAGAATATCCATTTAAGGATCGTTGGCTTGAAAAAGAGGTAAGCATGTTTAATACTGATGAATCTATTGATAAATCTGAAGAAACAGATTTATACAAATCACATCCGGATAGCAAAATCAGGGCTCAGGAATTGGAAAAAGTAATATCTGGATTAGAACCCAAAGCAGTTTTTATTCAATCAAAAGAAGAACTAGAGAACATTAAAAGTTGGCTTGATATCGAGTTTATTAATAGTTTCATAAAATATAATGATTATGGAAAAGCATTTTTCTTTACCTTGTTACAACTTGAATCTGAGCCATACAACAAAGAACTTCTTCAACTATTGAGCAAGGAATTAAGATTAATATATGAAGTAAATCTAGATCATACTTATGATGACCATATTGAGCGTCCTGGTCACATTCATGAAAATGAATATAATAAAACCCTGCAATTATTAGATAATATAAGAATCAGCGAACTAAGAAAACTATCATTATACTTCCATCTAAACAAATTATACATAATGGATGATAGTAAAGAATTTATCAACAATAAATTATTTTTTGAATCGAGCATAAATCAATAACTAAACATATAATGAAAATCAAACATTTTTTACTAGGTGTACTATTAGTCTTAATAGGTCACCTAAATGTATACAGTCAATCATCGACTATTACTGATGTAATAAAATTCAACCTTCAAAGTGTTGGTCCAATTGTTACTGACGCAGAGGTTAGTGGCTATTATCTATTTTATGAAAAAGATAAAGTAAATAGGAAAATCAGAGCCTATGAGCTTATCATAATGGACCAAAACCTAAATAAAATTGGAAGTCACATGATCGAAGCATCTAAATATACTTATGTATTAGATGCTGGTTTTAATAATGATCACCTAATGTTAAAGCTTTATGACATTAAAGAAAAATCGATCATTTTTAAAGAATTTGACGCAAATGCAAAGAACATCAACAGCTATGAAAGAGAAGTTTCTAGTTTAGAAAAGTTAGTACTTAATCAACAAGTACAGACAAGCTCAGATAATGATATGGGGTTTGCTCCATCTCTATACCCGATTAAAAATGTTGGGTTTGTTGATTACAGAGCTGAAAAATTAAATAAACATGGGTTTGTAATTGACTTTTATTCTAAATCAGGAAAAAAGTGGAGAGTAGATTCTAATGATAGTGATCTATTAGAGATGGCCACATTCATTTATGGTGATGAGAATATTATCCTTAGCAATGTAATAGCTAGAAAAAGCTTGTTTTCAAAAGATACTGAAAACTACTTATTAGCAATTGACACGAAATCTGGTAAAGTTTTATATAAAAAACAGTTAGAACATAAGCTATTCGATCTACTAGTATTGAACGGACTTGAGAGTGACGCTGAAGGAAATATACATCTATTTGGCTCATTTTATGAAAAAGGTGACAAAGAATTTAAAAGCTCAAGCCTAGGGCTATTTGCTATGAAATTAAATCAAAAGGGAGAAATAATTTCAGAAAACCTGATGTCATGGGCTAATGATCTTGGCAAATTCTTGGATGTTAATCACCAAGGAAAAATTAAAGACGTTGGGTACCTGTTTATTCACGATATAGTGAGAAATGCTGACGGAAATGTTTATGTTATAGGTGAGCAATTCAGAAAAGCAGCCGATGGATTTGGAATAGCCGCTTCAGTTTTAAGTGGAAGAGACGAAGGAGTTGTTAAAATGGTAACTGAAGATTTAAACATTATTGAATTGAATAGTGAGTATAAAATCCAAGGAATTAATATCATTGACAAAGAAAAAACTAACATCAGCCTTCCTTCTGGTGCGGTTTACTACGGTGCCCATATGTTATCCTATATAGTAAAATCAAAGGGAGGATTCGATTATGAGTTTACTCAATTTAATAGTGACAAATCCATTTTCACTATTGGATATACTGATTATAAAAAGATAAAAGGAAGTCCAGACAAAATAATACTTGGAGCTGTGAACTATGTTGATAGTGAAAGATCTCATGATGAAATAGATTTAAACTCACAAAAAAATAAAAGTCCACTTAGGGTTTTACCAGGAAAAACAGGGAACTATGTTGTTTTAGAGTATAATAAATCTGAAAGATCGATACAATTAGAACTGAAAAAGATTGCTCTTTAATTATAACTTACAAAAGGCTCTGAAATTCAGAGCCTTTTGTTTTTGTAGATTATAATTGTACATTTCTATTTGATACATGAACCAATTAGTGTTCATATTTTTTTGTACAGAAAGTGCCTCCTCAACTTTTTTACTTCAAAAAGCCAGATTAATTGCCGTACTATTATCTCACTATATTAGCCATAGTAACATTACTGCAGTCTTAATTGGTTACTCTTTTGTAGAGATTACCAGACTAGCCAACATCCAATTACCAATCATTATAGCTACTGGCGTACAAATATCTTCTTCTAAAGGTTTATTATTTAGATATGGGGCCAAACTAGGTTCAATAGCTTTTATAACATTTTTATTTCCATATTAGTCCCTTCATTATTTAATGGAAAGAATAAATCCGTCTTCTTTAAAAGAAATTTTTTTAAGAAAACAAAATCACAAAACCCTTGATTATCAACACATAATTTTGATAATTAATTTTCTACATTATTTTTGTTAGTGGATACCAAAACTGTTTATAATCTATCATGATAACAACAAAAAGATTTTTAGAGTTTTTTATTCTTCAATTTTTACTGTTTTTCAACTCCAGCAAGGATATTGAAGGATTGGTAACAGTTTGTAAAACAAACCAGTTTGCTCAAATGGGTTATTAAATGTCACTTTGGGGTCAATTAATTTAGGTAACGAATAAGTAATTGAATATAGCATACCAGGATATTTCAGACCAGCAACTTACCTGACTGCTTCAGAAAATATACTCCATTTTACAGAAAGGAAATTCAAAATAAAATTAGACAAAGATGAATACTAAAGAGAGCACAATACAACCATCTAAAATCATAATGATCGCAAGTTCTATTGTATTAGGAATAACTGGAACATTACTTATTTTTTTACCAGAGGAATTAGCTGAATCACTGCATTTATCACCAAATATCGCTATAGTTTTTCAAGTACTGGGAGCGTTATATTTTGGCTTCGCAATGTCAAACTGGACAGCCAAGCACTCAATACTAGGTGGGATATATGGTAGAGCTATTTTGATTGGCAACCTGTCGCACTTCTTTACAGGTGGTCTTGTTATTTTAAAGTATTATTCAAAAAATGGTAGCTATATTTTTTTACTTATTGCGATGACATATTTATTGTTTGCTTTTCTATTTGGATATTTATTTAAAACACATCCTAAAACTGCTTAAATAATTTATTTTTAAATTACGATCAAGAAATATAAATTAGGAATTATTTTTTGACAAATATCAACTATGAGGTTCTTTTTATTTATTATACTGTTTCCTACTTTAAGTTTTAGTTCTTTAGCTCAAAAAAGTTATTTTGAATTTCAAATTCAATACTATAATGGATTTAACTCAGAACAAAAATTAGACTATTTTCTTATTTTTATTGATCAGAATGTGGGTCTACCTAGATTTGCTGTCCCTAATTATCAATTAGAATATGCAGATGCTTTTTCGAATGGGTTTAATCTAGCTTTTTCACATGGTATACTAATTAAGAATAATATTGCTTTAGAAACCTCTTTAAATTACTTCAAATCAAATACTTACAATTCAGATGAATTTAATGGGAATAAATGGGATTTTAATTCCTTTGAATTAAACCCAAGTATTGCCTACCAGTTAAACTTAAAAAAAATTAGTTTTAATCCACATGCGGGAATATTACTAGGCCTTTCCAAAATAAAGTTTAAGCGTCATTTTAATGATGAAGTTACAAAAGATTTTAGTACTAATAGAAGCTTTAGTTTTGGATATAATGCAGGCTTAAAATCAAACTTCAAACTAAATAGTAGAACTGAATTATTTATAGATTTCGGACTAAGAAAATTAATTTATACTCCAAAAAAAGGATCAGGTAATGAATATCAAACTTCAAGTAATACAACTATTGAAAGATCCTTTATCTATTACGGCCAATCAGACTATAACAATATTGAAAAACCATCTGTCTATAATGAGGAAAATATCCCCAAACTTAAAAACCAAACTACAACTTCTTCTTTTTATACTGGGTTAGGTTTAAGGTATAATGTCATTATTACTCAATAGTAAAACACAATTCGCAACTTCTCATTCATTTAATAATGATATCTCAAAATACGTTGAAAATGAAGGACATAACTATTCTAATGGAGGGTATAATAAAACTTATTATCTTTATCCATCAATAAGATTTTACCATTTTTTTAATGAGAATATTGAATTAGCTTTCAATATAGGACCTACTATTGCCTTCTCCTAGCAATATCATTATAGACATAGTAATATTTATAATCCAATAACTAAAGTTTATCAAGAGTTTGAATTAAATAGACGTCTCAATTCAAAAGCAATCTTTAGAATAACTACCGGGTTAGATATGACATACAATCAACGTAAAAACTTAGATTTTGTAGCTTAATTATCACTTATCAATTCTCGGTGCATTATACGAAGGCGGATGTATTATACCGAAAAATAGATTGATTATCAACAATACCTGATCTTGAATATATGCATAATAATAATAATAATAATAATACTGAAATTGATATAAGACAAGATTTTAGTCAACTCGGACTTAAATATTCCTTTTAGTTACTTTAGAAAAATTAAAAATTTTCATCTTGCCAAAGTATAATTACTCAATATATTCAAACTACAAAACAAGTCAAATAACCAATTTATTCTTTTAAGATAATACTATATTTTAATTAATCATCACCCTATATGGGGGATTTTTTGAGTCCTTATAAAAATTTAGCAATCTTTTATATTAGAATAATTTTAGCCTTAGGCAATGCCTAGCTTTACTAATATCAAAAATTACTTCCTAAATGCATTTTTACGATAATAAAACGAATTATTTTCTCAATTATTTTCTTCAATAATTATAACCCAATCTGGGCTACCAATTCAATTATTAAAATAATACAAATAAACAATCAATTATAGGCTTTACAAG
Organism: Marinigracilibium pacificum; assembly: GCF_012926615.1. Classification (GTDB taxonomy): domain Bacteria; phylum Bacteroidota; class Bacteroidia; order Cytophagales; family Cyclobacteriaceae; genus Mangrovivirga; species Mangrovivirga pacifica. Next base: position 139,383 of record NZ_JABBNU010000005.1, read on the forward strand.
CTGTAAAACATTTTTTTATTTATATTATTTATTAACTATATTTATATATCTCGTTAAATCTTACCTCGGTATAATTTATTAAACCAAACCACATTACTTATGTTAAAACTCTACGTAGTAGTGTTTTGCTTCATAAGCTTTATAGCTATGGGGCAAGACCGTAATGTGTCCGGATATGTTTCCGGACAAGGAGGTGACGGAATACCAGGTGTTAACGTCCTGATCAAAGGCACCAGCTCAGGTGTCGTAACAGACATTGAAGGTAGATATACCATCAATGTACCCTCATCAGAATCAGTTCTCGTATTTTCATCAATTGGTTATATTTCCCAGGAAATCACTGTGGGAAGTAAAAGTTCAATTGATGTTGTATTGCTGGAAGATGTTCAGCAATTAAATGAAGTAGTAGTAACCGCTATGAACATATCTCGTGAAAAGGCCTCACTGGGATATTCTCAACAGACGCTGGATGCTGACGCAGTTAGTAAAGTAAAGGAAACAAACTTTATTAATTCACTTTCTGGAAAAGCAGCTGGTGTTAATGTGAGACAGAATAACACAATGGGTGGATCAACCAACATCGTAATAAGAGGTAATTCATCATTCACTAACAATCAACCACTATTTGTTGTCGATGGCACCCCGATAAACAATGCTACTGAAAATGAAGATGGTCAGGTAAATGGTCGTAACGGTTACGATTATGGTAATCCTGCCGCAGACATTAATCCGGAAGATATTGAATCAATGTCGATACTAAAAGGTGCAGCGGCAACTGCTCTATATGGTTCAAGAGGTCAGAATGGGGTTATTTTGATCACCACTAAAAAAGGATCATCCAGAAAAGGTGTGGGTATAAGTATTAGTTCAGGGTTTACCTTTGGTAAAATTGATAAATCTACTTTTGCCGAATACCAGCAAGAATATGGCGCAGGTTATGGACCCTATTATGGTAATACAGGGTATTTCAATGATATCGATGTAAACGGAGATGGCACTGATGACTTAGTTGTACCTACTACAGAAGACGGTTCTTTTGGGGGGGCTTTTGACCCAACTCTTGATGTTTATTTTTGGGATGCTTTTGTACCAGAATCACCCAATTTCCAGACAGCACGGCCATGGGTAGCTGCAGACAACGGTCCTGAAGAGTTCTTTGAAACTCAAACTATTTGGGATAATACTATAGCATTATTCGGGGGAAATGAAAACCTTACTTATCGTGTTAGTTATACAAATGTGATTCAGAATGGTATCATGCCTAATTCTGAAATGACAAAAAACACTATCAACTTTAATGGTAGTGCAAAACTAAATGACAAATTAACTACAGATATTTTTTTCCAGTATAACCGAAATGATGTTATTGGTAGATACTCAACAGGGTATTCTGATAACTTAATGTCACAATTCAGACAATGGTGGCAAACGAATACAGATATCAAGAGGCAAGAAGATATTTTTCATCAAACTGGCAAAAACTATACCTGGAACCCAGCCGATCCAACTCTAGACCCAACTCGTCCCATCTATTGGGATAATCCTTATTGGACAAGGTTCAAAAATTACAATTCAGATTTAAGAGATAGGTTCATTATGAAAATTGGTGTCAACTATCAAATGCTTGATTGGTTAAGTCTTAATTTAAGGTTTTCTGGTGATATGTATAACTGGCTAAGAGAAGAACGAAGAGCCGTTGGTAGTGTTCCTGCAGAATTTACAGTTAATAGATTAGAAGTTGGTTCTGGGTATCAGAAGTACACTATTGATAGTGAAGAATTCAACTACAACGCGATTCTTAGTGCAAACAAACAAATAACAGACGACCTAAATATTGCAGGTATTGTTGGTTTTAATTTAAGGAGAGAAAACTATGACTTTATTTGGGAATCAACAAGTGGAGGATTAGCTGTCCCTGATTTGTATAGTTTGAGTAACTCATTAAACCCAAATCCTTTCCCTGATGAAAGGTTAGAGCAACTAGAAGTCTATGGATATTTTGCCAACGCAAATATCGGATGGAGAAACACTTTGTATCTTGACGCTAATTATCGTCTTGATGTCACTTCCACCCTTCCTGTTGAAAACAACAAATATGACTACTGGTCTGTTGGTGTTGGTTTTGTATTCTCAGAAATACTTGATGCCTCATGGATGGATTTTGGTAAGTTTAGAGCTAGTTACGGAACAGTGGGTAATGATACCAGACCATTAAGAGTTAAGCAAACCTATGAAAGAATTATCAATTTCGGAGGTGTGCTGACTTCACTTCCTGATGATAAAAATAATGATCAATTAAAACCAGAACTTACCAAAGAATGGGAAATCGGGCTAGCAATGACTCTTTTTAGTCAACGGCTAAATTTTGATATAGGCTATTACGACAGAAACACTGAAAACCAGTTAATGGCAGTAAAAATTTCTCAAGCTACCGGATATGATGCAACATATATTAATGCTGGTGAAATTGAAAATAAAGGTATCGAGGTTATGCTTGGTGGAGACTGGATTAAAAATAATGACTGGAGGTTTAATACTACTATAAATTATACTCGTAACCGTAGTGAAGTCGTGTCCTTAATTGGTGATGTTCAAACTTATGTCTTTGCTGATTATCAAAGTGGAGTAACTTCAAATGCTCAAGTAGGACAACCATTTGGTGTGCTAAAAGGAACTGGTTATCAATACATTGATGGACAGCGTGTTATAAACTCAGACGGATACCCTGTTGCAGTTGCAAACCAAATAATTGGTGATCCAAACCCAGACTGGACCATGGGTATCAACAATACATTTAGCTACAAATCATTATCATTGGGATTCTTGATTGATATTCAAAAAGGTGGTGATATTTATTCATTAGATATGCATTACGGACGAGGCACAGGGCTTTATCCCGAAACAGCAGGTCTTAATGATAAAGGAAACCCTGTAAGAACCCCTGTAGCAGATGGCGGAGGTTTCTTATATGATGGTGTAAATGAATCAGGTGAACCAAATACAGTTTATGGTGAAGCTTTAGCTTATAATGGTGCTTTCTATTGGGGAAATGATGATTACAACCCAAATATTATGACAGTGTATGATGCTAGTTATGTCAGATTAAGGGAACTTTCATTAAGCTATACTTTTCCAAAAAGTATGGTTGATAAAGTGCTCCAACGTTTAACCTTATCATTTGTGGGCAGAAATCTCTGGATTATTGATAAAAACTTACCATATGCTGATCCGGAATCTGGATTAGGTGCAGGTGTATCTCAGGGATTCATTACTGGAGCTTACCCTACTGTTAGAACTTTTGGTTTTAAAGTTGACGCCACTTTTTAATCATTATAATCTTAGAATATCATGAAAAAGTTAATAAGTATATTAATTATTGTTGTCATCGCTTTTGCGTGTGATGACCGTTTGGATGAACTGAATACGGATAAAAAGAATCCGGCACAAGTTCCAGCTTCTTCTCTTTTCAGTAATGGATTAAAAAATTCATTTGATATACTGAATAGTATTGATGTAAATGAAAATGTATTTAATTTATATATACAGTATTTTACAACAACTACATATCCGGAAGAAACAAGGTATAATCTAACTTCAAGAACTATTCCTGAAAACTTTTGGTTTGCGATTTATGTAGATGCATTGGCAGACCTTAATGAAGCAAAAAAATTGATAAATGTTGATCTGGAAAGCGAACCACCAAATGCTGCTGAACTCAATAATCAATTGGCATTAATCACATTTTTAGAAGCATTTATGTATTCTACTCTTGTGGATGTGTTTGGTAATGTTCCCTATACAGAAGCACTTAACCCTGACAACATTACTCCGGCATATGACGATGCTGAATCTATCTATGATGATTTAGTTGCCAGAATAGATGCAGCTTTAAATTCATTGGATATGTCCGAACCTGCTTTTGGTCCTAATCAGGATATATTGTATCATGACGATCTTTCTCTATGGGTGAAGTTTGCAAATACATTAAAATTCAGAATGGGAATGCGACTAGCTGATTATAACTCAACTAAATCACAATCATGGGTAAACAGTGCTTTAGCAGGAGGTGTTTTTGAAAGTAATGCTGATAACGCTGCATTATCGTATCAATCAATAGCCCCAAATACAAACCCGGTTTATGTTGACCTGGTTTTAAGTGGAAGACAAGACTTCATTCTTGCAGAAACTATTGGTAATAGGTTAAATGAACTTCGAGACCCTAGAATTACAGCTTATGTTACTCCTGTGGCATTTGCTTATAAAACCGATGAAAATAGTGTAAAACTAGATTCGACCATTACAAATTCCACTGGCTACTATATTGTTTGGGAAGCTGTTGATGGAACTGATTCATTAACCTGGAGAAATGGAACATTTACAGTACGTGCAGCTGATGCTGATAAAAACCCAAGAGTATTTAAAGGAGGAAAAATAGGAGCCAATAACTCATACGTAATTCATGCTAAGGTTGGCCCTGCTCTTTATGCTAATCCAAGCCTCCCAGGCACTATAATGAGTTATGCTGAGGTAGAATTCCTCATGGCAGAGTGTGTCGAGAGAGGTGGATATAACGTTACAGGAACTGCAGAAGAACACTATAACGCTGGAATATTGGCTTCATTCAATCAATGGGGAGTTGACGGTTACGATGATTATATTATGCAGCCTAATGTAGCATATAATACTGCCGCTGGTGACTGGAAAAACAAAATCGGCCGACAGTTATGGTTATCACAATATGATATGGGAGTTGAAGCATGGAATTCTTGGAAAAGACTTGACCACGATGCTCCTTATCCTTTAGATGGTGATACTGAAGTTACAATACCTTATAGATTTACTTATCCTTTAATTGAGGATCAATTAAATGGAGTTAATGTAACTGCTGCTTCTAATGCCATTGGTGGAGATGAAAAGTATACGAAAATTTTCTGGGATGTAAATTGATTCCAATCAACTTAGGTGTATTAACAGCCGGTCTATTGACTGGCTGTTTTTTTTCCAATTTGGTATAATTAATAACATAACTAATACTTAAATAAGATTCTTAATGAATAAATAATCGAGTAAATTAAAAGAAATCATCAATACCAAAATTATGTCTATCACCAATGTTACCATCGCCGGTGGAGGAACTCTCGGCTCACAAATTTCATGGCAAACTGCATTTAGTGGTTTCAATGTTACTGTTTATGATGCATTTGAATCTGGAATCGAACAATGCAAAGACCTTCATCAACGGTATGCTAAAATCTATTTTAAAGATATGAATGCTACCGAACAACAGATTAAAGAAACTCACGAAAGGCTTTCATATACTACTAACCTGGCTAATGCAGTAAAAGATGCTGACCTTGTAAATGAATCAATCCCTGAAGACCCAGATATAAAAACCGGATTTTATAAAGAATTGGGAATCGTAGCACCCGAAAAGACTATTTTCACAACTAATTCATCAACAACCATACCTAGTATGTATGCCCGGGTTTCCGGAAGACCTGACATGTTTCTGGCATTACACTTTGCTAATCAAATTTGGAAAGCAAACATCGGTGAGGTGATGCGTCATGAAGGAACCGACCCAAAAGTATTTGAAACTGTAATACAATTTGCAAAAGACATCGGTATGGTACCCATTGTTATCAATAAAGAGCAGCCTGGCTATGTTATTAATTCACTTCTCGTTCCCTTTTTAATAGCTGCAATTGACTTGATGGCTAATGAAATTGCAACGCCACAAGATATTGATAAAACATGGATGATTGGTATGGGAGGGAAAGTAGGTCCAGCAGCCATAATGGATATGATCGGTATGAAAACTGTTTATGATGTTTGTAAACTTATTGATAAAAAAGAAAATACAGAGATCTCAGCAAAGCGGGTTGAATTCATTTATAAAAATTTCATAGAAACTAATAAAATGGGGTTGATCATCGGTGAAGGTATTTATAAATATCCCAATCCGGAATTTATGAATGAAGGATTCCTCAAATAAGAAGCAGGTATTATTCAATCATTACTGATTATACAGAAAAAACCTTACACAAAATTGAAGAGGTATTTTACTAAAATCACAATTTATATAACATATCATTCAGTATTCTAATCAATTAAATATGTGCAGAATATAAAATTTACAGGCTTAGAACATCCAAATAGCTTCCAATTAAAGTTAAAATAACACACTAATCACAATATACCGATAGGGCATTCCACCCTTCCCTATTACATCTTATGGAAATTTTATCAGCTCTTTATGAAATTACAGTATATTTTTTAACATAACATTCAATCAGATGAAACTACTTTTTGAACACGAAAAAGCTAACCTGTATTTTAATCAGGAAACCAATTCAATAGAATTGATCTGGAAAAAAATGCAGGATGCAGAAACCTACAAAATCTTATTTATAAAAGGTATTGATTTTTTAAAGGAATATGGCGCAACTGGCTGGCTTTCTGACATTACACATGAGGGAGTGGTAGGCCCGAATTCAGCAAAATGGCTTCAGGATGAAGCATTACCCCAAGCTATAAAGTATGGGTTGAAAAGAATTGCAGTAGTGATGAACTCAGATATTTTTAAGAAAGTCTATATAGACAAAATTGATAAAAAGACCGAAAATAAAATGATGAATCACTTTGGTAACATTGAAGATGCTCGAAACTGGCTGTTGTTATCAAATACTGAATTACAAGAGTCTTAAAAATTATATATAACTCTAAATTTAAAAAAACAGACTCAGGCTAATTTTTTTCTAAAAAAACCTATATTTTAACTTAATATCATTACAATATTAGCCATTTATTAGGTAATTTATATGTAGATCGTTCATTGTCGGCTTTTTAATGGATGTTAAATTTTTCATAACATTTTACTTAAAGCCATGGGTAAACTTCTACGTTATATTATTACTATTCTGCTTTTGATTATTATCGTATGCAGTATTCTTTATTTTATAAATAAAGATTTATTTTTAAAGTATACAAATGAGGATGGGCTAATAGAGAATTTGACTGCCGGAGTCTGTTTCTTTTTTTCTGTTTTCTTACTAATACGATATATAAAAGCTTCTAAAAACAGATCCACAAGCTGGAAAATTGTAAACATCCTAATGATATTGGGCCTATTCTTCGTCTTTGGTGAAGAAATATCCTGGGGCCAGCGTATCTTTGATATTGAGTCGAATGAATTCTTCCTGGAAAACAACAAACAACAAGAAACCAACCTTCATAATCTGAAAGTACTTGGTATAGGTGTCAATAAGCTAATATTTGGCAAGCTACTTACCCTCATTTTTGGATTTTATTTCCTTTTTGGATACGTTTTATACAAAAAAGTCCCATCCATTAAAAAAATTGTTAATGATTTGGGAATTCCAATCCCTAAGGCCTCACAAACTGCTGTTCTACTTGGTGTTACAGCCTTGATTATGACTGTACCTGATTCAAATAAATGGGAGCTTTGGGAACTGATGCTCAGTGTCATTCTCCTTTGGGCATTTATTGATCCATATAATGAAGATGAAAAGCTTTTCTACATGAAAAAAGAATTGAAAATTAAAAACAGACTTAAAATATATCCACCAACCACAATAAAAGTACCTTGAATGTTTAATTTAGTTATGTATTAAAACTGAAACTAATTATTGTTTCGCATCATGATAGGTGGAATAAATTAGCATATTGTGGCATTATGAAACCTGAATTAATTACCAGAATTATATGGAAATATCTGTTATTCTCATTTGACTATAATACACTTCTAATCTTTATATATCCACCACCCGATATATACTAATAATACCTGTATTGGGGCACGTATATAGGCTGCTAATCTTGAACCAATAGCAGGTTCTTCTCTTACCATATCCCAAATGTGAAGAGGGAAAAATATAATCATGAGGACACAAAACGCCAGTCCTCCAAATTTTCGATATGGAGAAAATAAGAGGGACAAGCCAATAAGAATTTCTATTACTCCAGAAGAAACGTTCGCAAATAATTCCGGAATAAATGGAGGGATCATTTCCGAATAAATCTCCGGGTTCATAAAATGATTAATCCCTGCGATAACCATAATAATTCCAAACAATAATGAAATGGCATTTTTCATAAAACAAACTCAATAGCATATTAACTATTATCCATCTAGTAGCTCAAATTGTTTTGAAGACATTGAATATTTATATTTTAATAAATTCCATTTCCCCATTTTATCTGGTGAATCCATTTCTGTTGCCAAAACCAGATTATGGCCGTCTGTCCTGAGGTTTATCATTCCATACTTTGTTATTACAGAATCTATCTCCTTCCTAGCCTTTAATTTTACCGCTTTTAATACTTTCAGTTCATTTTCATCGCTTTCATTTTGTATTGAATTATCTACTTCAATAATTTTCTCCAATCTTGATTGAATATAATTCTTCTTACCCTTGTTAAATTCTTCTTTTAAATGAGCAAGATCTGAAGTCAACACCACTTTTGACTCTTCATTAATTGAATCTATGATATTCTGAAATTCACTCAGATCATCATTATTTCCCGCTGTCGAAATAATTACAATACGGTTTTTAAAAAATTCTTTAAATATCTTCAAAGAAAATTCCTTACTAATGGATTTAAAGTGAACAACATCATACCCTTCCTTATTCATGTTTTCTTTAGGATTCTCTGTTAACAGTATTCGAATTTTACCATATTCAATACTCAGGTTGACAGAAAATTTATCTTTGGATTTCTCCACATTTAAGATAAACCCCTTTTCGTCTTGCTCTTTGTAAAGGGTATCAACTTCAGATAAAGTATCAATAATGTCTATTTGAGAGTTATTACTTTTTGCATCATCCACAATCTTTTTTAGAACATCATTGGCTTTTTCTTCAAATGACTTATCAAAAAAGAGCTTATCAAATTCTAGATCATTATTGTTTAACAAATGCCTTAACCCACCAAAATTATGCTTATTGGCATTTGAGATAATAGCAGATATCTTTCCATCCAGCTTTTCCTTCCTGTATAAGTCATATCTCCAAAACAAATAATGATTGAAATTTCCTGAATCACCTGCATCAATAACAAAACTTTTTCCGGAAGGTGTAATAACATGACAACCATCTCCCCTCCCCCCATCAATAAAATTCATTTCTAATACAGCATTCTTTTGAATCTCATCAACTTTAACCCATCCAGATGTGTTTCGGCATCGAGCTCTAATTCTTCCATTAATAATTTCAGTGTCCAGAATTAATATTTCATCTCCAAATAACAGATGGTTCCTCCATTCTTCGGCATCTGAGTATCGATATAATTTGATTGATGGAAAACTAGCATAAGTATATTTATAGCTATAATCACCAAGAATATAGTTTTCATCTGACAAATGTTCCTCAGCCATAAAATCGAATTTAGGTTATAAAATAATTTGCAGGCAGATGTAAAATCTCTTCTTATAATATAAGCTTATTAAAACTTTTAACACAGTTTTTCGACCATAGAAATTTCACTTTTCACCAAAGAGAAAACCCATTTTTATAAACAATCAAGCTTATTTTTCGTATATTTTACTAAACACACTAACATTAAATGCTATGGACATCAAAGAAAAAGCTAAAGGTCAATTAGAGAAGCGAGTTTTAGATATTGAGAACTTCATTGCAAAAAAAGGAGTTGGATCATCTTATCTAAATAAAGCTCATAGAATTCAACGAAATGTTAATTTAGCTATAGCTGCAGGTGCTATTCTCACAATTGCAGGTGTAACAATATGGTCTTTATGGACAAGACATGAAGATGCTTAATTTATAAATTTATATTAATTTATTGAGAGTAATCAAATCCTTTTGTACAAGCTCCAAATCATTATTCATATTGTGGCTTTTGAAAAAAGCTTCCATTCCTTTTAGTCTTTCATATACATCATGTTGAAAGGTATACATCAACTTTGAATTACATATAGAACATAATCTATTAGGCCTGTTTTCCATTTCTACAAGACTATTAGCCCCATTCATAATACATAAATTTTCAACACAATGCTTCATCATTAACATGTGGTTGATTTCATGCGTTGAGGTTTTTATAATCCTGTTCAGTACCAATTCAAAATCATCAGGGTTTAAAACTTCATCAACATATCTGTTAAATGAACAAACACCGACTTGCTTTTCATAATTCGCCAGTCCAAATACATAGTTCCATGATTTTTTGGGATATAAGTCTCTATTTGTTATTGCCAGATGTGCAATTCCATCGTTAAACTTATCTTTCTCCAGAATCTCGTATAAAATATGAGGCGCATGAATTTGATGATTCCCTCCATGGATCCTTTTAGAATTATCTGGAACCGATTCTAATGACTTTGTAGCCAATAAACTTACTTTTGCCGGATAGTATAATTTAAGATATTCGACGGTCTCATTTATTAATTGATTTTCCAGAGAATCAAAGTCTCCGAGTGGCTGAATATAGATCACATTAGAATTTTCATCCCGATGGGTGATACTATTTATATACGAATTTAAATCCTGATGACCTTCCTTATAATAATACCTCCATTCACCAGCCAATGGTTCTTTAAGCTTTATATCATTCTTTGATAGTTGGTGAGTAATCTCTAGCTTATTATGGACAATCCCAGCCTTATTAGATTTCCCCTTTGAATCATCAATACTGCATGAAATCAAAAAAAATAATGAAATCCCAATAATATAGTTGTTCAATCTATTCATAAAAAAATAATCAATGCAATATCGATTTCAAATTAATTTCAGTTCTCTAAAATCATAAAAAATCCCAAACAATAAAAGGCATGATTATTGTAAATAATCTAGTAAATCTATTTCATTATGAAACCTTACTTGTTATTACTTGCAGTACTTATTATTTCAAGTTGTTCGAAATCTCAAAACACTCCGGAAATAAATAGACAAATCATAGGAACTTGGGTTTGGGTACAATCTTCCGGTGGTATTGATGGAAGAGTTGACACCCCGGAGAAAAATGGACATGATATCCTTTTAGAGATTTCTGAAACTAAGATTAAAACCTTCATCAATGATAATATCGAAAGTATACAGGATTATCATATTTCTATAGAAGAAGTAATGGAGGGAGGAACCAAAGAGGTCATTATTTACGATGATGGTAACTATCAAAAACAATCAATTTATTTTAAAGGTGACTCTTTAATTCTAATAGATCAATGTATTGACTGCTTCAATCATGTTTACAAAAAGAACACAAACTAAATCCAGCCATATATCAACCAAATTGAATGCGTAGTATTTGTTACTGCGCTTTTTTTATATTTTGCAAAATGACTAAATTCAATACAGCTTTATTTGTTTCGATTTCATTATTATACACTAATATCACAGCACAATCATTTAATGAATTTGAATATGCGTCACCAAGTCAAAAAGGCTTTTCTGAAGCTAAACTTGACTCTCTGTCCCACTTTTTAGAATCTGCAGGTTCATCATCTCTACTTATTCTTGTAGATGGGAAAATAGTATATGAGTTTGGAGACACAAAAAAGGTTCACACAATTCACTCCATTAGAAAAGCAATGCTAAATTCTCTATATGGTATTGCAATTAGTGAAGGGATTATCGACACCACAGAAACTTTAGAAGAACTGGGTATTGATGACATACCTCCAAATTTAACTAAAGAGGAAAAACAAGCAACTGTTGCAGATCTACTTAAATCCAGATCTGGAGTTTATCATAATGCTGCGGCCGTTTCAGAAGGTATGCTAGCAAGAAAACCAGAAAGGGGTTCGCATAAACAAGGTGAATTCTATTACTATAACAACTGGGACTTTAATGTATTGGGATATATCCTTGAAAAAAAGACTGGTGCAAAAATATTTGATCTGTTTCTTGATCAAATAGCTAATCCAATAGGAATGGAATATTATCATAGTCGATACGACTCAATTGATGGAGAGTCTGAGGAATTTAGATTCCCGGACACAGATGGCTTTTATCAGTTTGAAAAAAGCAAATCATTATTCCCTGCATATCATTTTAGGCTTTCAACCAGGGACATGGCCCGGTATGGACAACTATATTTAAACAATGGTAATTGGAATGGTATTCAAATAATTCCGAAAGACTGGATTGAAGCAAGCACACAACCAATCTCAGTTTATGACCAAAATTATGGTATTGCCTACGGAATGCTGTGGTCTGTATTAATGGAAAATGAATCCAGAAAAACCAGATCATTTTTTCATACAGGCACAGGAGTTCATATGCTTGCTATTTACCCTGAAAGCAATATGGTTTTAGTTCACAGGGTTGACACTGAAAAAGATTACTCTTTTCATCAGGGGCATTTTTATAAAATGATTAATATGGTCTGGGATGCTAAAAATTAATTCCACAAATTAAACTATGAAATCAATTTATACCGGTACATATTTTTCAGAAGTAAGAATAATCGGGTTTATCATTTTTGGATTGTTTGGAGTAATCGCAATTCTAAAAAGCAACCTGATTATAGGCTTTGTATTACTGCTATTTTCAGCTATTTTCATAAGCTCAAAAAAGGGTTTTTCAATAGATTTAGATAATAATATCTACCAGGACTTTATCTGGTTATTAGGATTTAAAATTGGTAAAAAGCATTCTTTTGAAGAGCTTGACTGTATTTTTTACAAAACTAATTCAAGAATAGAATCAAGATCTGATTATTCAACAGCCAATACTGTTTCAAACAGGAAAGTTGAATATGATGCGTATATCAGATTTTCTAACAATAATAAAATTCATTTGGGGAGCTACAAAAATGAAAAACAACTATTAGACATTGTTGAACCTTTTGCAAAGTCATTAAATACTAGATTAATTAATCTTAACAGCATATCCTGAAAAACATGGATCGTTCAAGTCAGGCAGTTTCTATATTCAATAAGAAAGCTGATCAATACTTCGAGAAATTTATGGATCAGAATGAATATCTGGAAGAGATAAAAAAATTTCTAGAGACTCTCCCTTCTAAGAATCCAAAAGTTTTAGATGTTGCTTGTGGACCTGGCAACCTGTCAAAACTTATTCTTGATCAAAATCCAAGGATCGAATTAATAGGGATCGATCTTTCTGAAAACATGATCAGCCTGGCTAAAAAAAACAACCCTGACTCAATTTTTAAAATTATGGATATCAGAAACCTGAATAAAATAAAAGAGGTTTTCGATGGTATTGTCTGTGGTTTCGGGATTCCGTATTTGGATCGTAATGAAACAGAATTGTTTATCAATAACTGCTACAAAAAATTAAAAGCAAATGGAATACTTTATCTAAGCTATATCGAGGGTGATCCCAAAAATTCCGGATACTTTAAAGGAAGTGATGGTAGTGATGATGATATGTTCATAAACTATCATGAATTCAACTTTATATCGAAGCTTTTAAAAGAAAACAACTTTAAACTCATTAAAACATCTACCCAAATCATTGACGAAAATAACAAAAACACCATTATCATAAGTCAGAAATTTTAACTGGCCCTAATTTTCATTAAATGATTAACATCATGTCTTAAGCAGATAAAATTTAGTTTAGTATAATTATAATCTGCTGAACTTTAAATCAAAAAAATGAGGGTCTGCAATACGGCAGCGGAAGCTGTTGAATTAATAAAATCAGGAGACAATGTTTTTCTACATTCTGCAGCATCAACACCTCAAAGGTTGGTCAATGCTATGACAGAAAGACATAATGAATTAAAAAATGTCTCTATTTACAGTATTCATACCGAAGGTGAAGCTCCCTATGCCGAAGAACAATATGCCGATAGCTTCAATGTGAAAGCCATGTTTGTAGGGTCAAATATCCGAAAATATGTTCAGGAAGGTAGTGCAAGCTATATCCCAATGTTCTTGAGCGAAATACCAATTGCCATGAGAAATGGAATAATTCCTATTGATGTGGCATTGATTCAGGTATCTCCACCAAACAAGCATGGTTATTGCAGCCTGGGAATCTCGGTTGATGTTACATATGCGGCCATCAACAAAGCGAAGAAAATTATTGCACAGGTAAATCCGAATGTCCCTCGTACATCTGGTGATGGTACCCTCCACATTAGTCAAATAGATGCTATCCTTGAGGTAAATGACCCATTGTTTGAACATGCACCCAGACCTTTATCAGAACAAGAAATCCTAATAGGCAAACATATTGCAGGATTAATTGAGGATGGTTCAACCCTTCAAACTGGTATTGGTGCAATTCCTGATGCTGCTCTTCTTGCTCTTGAAAACCATAAAAACCTTGGGATGCATACTGAAATGTTTTCAGATGGTGTTATGACACTTCTTGAAAAAGGCGTTATTAATGGTAGTCAAAAAGCTATTTATAAAGATAAAGTGACCTCAGGTTTTTGTATCGGATCTAAAAAGTTATATGATTTTATTGATGACAATCCTGTTTTTGAGTTCCTCGACTCATCGTTTATTAACGACACAAAAATGATTCGTCAGAACCCTAAGGTTATCGCAATAAACTCTGCACTTGAAGTTGACCTTTATGGACAAGTATGCGCAGACAGTATCGGAAGCAGGCAATATTCGGGAGTTGGAGGACAAATGGACTTTATAAGAGGAGCCTCGTTATCTCCTGGAGGTAAACCAATAATAGCATTACCATCACAAACACGAAATGGTAAAAGTAAAATAGTATGTTGTCTTACCCGAGGCGCAAGTGTGGTAACTACCAGGGCACACGTTCATTGGATAGTAACTGAATTTGGAGCAGTTAATTTATACGGAAAAACATTAAAAGAAAGAACTGACCTACTGATAAGTATAGCACATCCTGACCATCAGGAGGCATTAGAAAGAGATGCCTATGAATTATTATGAGCTATTTATTCTTTAAAATCGAAAAAGGGAGCCTGTTCAGGTTCCCTTTTTTATTCATATATCATTTGACTATTATACACTCTTTTATATTTTTGGATGACTTTTTATTTATCAACTATATAATACCCAAATGAAATTCAAACTATCACTTCTGGCAGTTTTAAATTTGCTATTCATGTTCAGTTCTTCGGCTACTCATATTAGGGGTGGGGAAATCAGGGTAGTTCAAGAAGATCCAAACAGCTTAGAATGCAAAATCATTTTTACAGGTTACAAAGATTCAGAATCAGGTGTCGAATTTGGAAATGGATATTTAGACTTTGGCGATGGGACAGTCATTGAAACTATGCCAAATGATTTCGAAATATTGGAATATTCTCAAATCTTCTTTCTTCAAAAGGTGAAATTAACAATGACACATACTTTCCCTGATTATGGTAAATATGTAATATCATATACCGAGCAAAACAGGAATAATTTTATTCTGAATATAAATAATGGGAATTCAGTTGACTTGCCTTTTTATGTAGAGTCAATGATCACTTTAATACCTGGAAAATCCTATGAATCTCCACAATTTAATCTAGACCCTGGTTTTAACTATACATTTCCTGGAGATTTAAATTTTTCGATGGGAGGGTATGACCCCAATAATTATAAGCTTTATTACCAATTAGTAGAACCAAAACAAGGAAAAAACAATTACGTTCCAAATTACATTTTCCTAAATAACATGACTATTAATGAATATAATGGTCATCTATTTTGGAATGGCAATGTTGCCAATTTACTTAACGGAGGACTACCTGATCAAGTTGAATTTGCAATAGCAATCAAGATATATCAATTGGATGAGTCAGATAATATTATTGGATATACAGTCAGAGATATGCAAATAGTGTCATTTAAAAATGACTTTACTGCAATACTCTCCGATACTTCAGTATATGATGAAGATATTTTACAAATACAAAATGAGTCTGATACTTATGAATATAATTTTAAATATGTAGCAGATTCAATCGGGACAATAGTTAGTTCTGAATTAATGAATTATCCAAATGCCCTAAATTATGCGGTTAAGGATTCCGTATCAAACGATACAATCTATCAAACAATTTCAATTTCTATTAATTATACAGAATTAACAGATAGAGATTTCCCTTATAATATATCCATTAGAAATTTCGCTTATTATGATACTTCTGCCCCTTATTATTTAGGAATGAAAACTCTCGGTTATACAGATAAAACAATTTCATTATATACAAATAGTAATTACCAAACCCCCAACATAAATGAAATTCTTTCTGTAGATAATGAAATAGAAAAAAGAATATTTGTTTATCCTAACCCGGCAAGAGACTATTTAACCTTACCTATTGATGTTGATAATAATAGTGAGGTTAGGATTTACAGCCATACCGGGCAAGAAGTAAAATCTCTGAAATTAGATAATTCACGAATAGCTAACATTCATGATTTAAAATCAGGCAGCTATATTGGTATTGTAAGAAACGTAGAAGGAGAAATCAAAAGATTTAAATTCATAAAATCTGAATAGCATAGTTCATTCAAAGTTGAGGTCATATTAAAATAAATTATTTCAATTCTTTTATATACTATCAATTTCGACATTAGAAGTGGAAATTGATAGTATTTTTTTAGCCTGAGTTAATTAATAAACAGATATTATATTGATGACTCAAACACCGCTCCTCTTAAACCATCAATAATTAACATGCTATTATCATTGTAATATAACTATATCGAACATTTCACGTCGTTTGTAGAATTTCATTAGTTAATATGATTATTTTGATATATTTTGAAATAATACCTAATTAATTTCAAATTAAGAGCTATGAAAAATTATTTCCTGATAGTAATTCTTGGGCTTAGTTTCTCTTCCCTGTTTACTGCATGCGACGATGATGATGATAATGTAGATGACAAAAATGAAAATGAATATGTTGAAGCCACAATTGATGATACCGGAGGTAGCTTGACTACTTTAGATGGCGTTATGGAATTAGTAATTCCTCCTAACGCGCTATCTTCACAAACGATGGTAAGCGTTGAACTTCCAGATCCATTACCTCCTGATAATGTAACTAACAGACTTACATTATCCCAAACCTTATTTGACTGGAGTCCGGATGGCTTACAATTTAACCTTCCTGCATCCCTAACCTATAACTATAGAAATGACAATGTCCCTATACCTGGTGCAGATGAAGTGTTAACATTAGCTACCTATGAAGCTGGCGAATGGCTGGAAGTGCCTTCTTCAGTTAATGCAGCAGAAAAATCTATTACTGCAGAAATAGAGCACTTTTCCTTATGGACAATTGTTGATAAATCTAACTGGCAGATCAATTATAACGGAACAAATTATTTAATGGATAACAGTAAATCCGAATTCTTCAATGAAGGTTTAACTGACCCGTTTGATGAAGATTTAAATACAAACCCTACTCATTATCTTTATAATTTATATATATCAGAAGCACAAGAAGCAATAGAAATCGACATGTATTTGTTTGCTCCTGAAGAAGCTGATTTTTCAAATAGTACATTTGAATTTATTGATATCAATAATGCAACTCCTGAAGACCTGGCAAATTTAACCTTTACTACTGATGTCCGAGTCGTGCTTAATAATCAAGTGGACATAAAACCAGTCAGCGGAACTGTTCAAGTGATTGGTGATGCAGCTAATAATAAGTTTTTGGTCAAATTAAATCTAACTTACCCTGATGATGAGTCATTAACTGGCAATTACTACGGAACTTTTACACGAGTTCAGTAACTATATAAAGGTGAAATGCAGCGTTTGCTGCATTTCTTTTATTTTAATAACAAACATAAATAAGCCCCTTTTTATCAAACGTCATTTTACGATTTTAGTCCCTTGTAAATATTTGTGAAGAAATTAGCACTAACTACGTAATTAAGAGTAGTTTTACAAAAAAATTAATTTTCATGATTGAAATCGGAAAGACCAATAACCTCAGAATAAACAGAAAAACCGATCACGGTCTTTACTTAATTAGTGAATCATTAGAAGAGGTACTACTTCCAAATAAATATGTACCCGAAAATTATAAAATTGATGATTTCATTGACGTTTTTGTCTATTTGGATCATGAAGAAAGAAAAGTAGCTACCACTCTCGAACCAAAAATATATTTAGACCACTTTGGTTTTCTACAGGTTTCTGATGTCACTCCTGTTGGAGCATTTATGGATTGGGGACTTGAAAAGGAGTTAATGGTTCCTTTCAAAGAACAACGTATGAAAATGCAAAAAGATCGTTGGTATGTAGTTTACCTTGATTTTGATGTAAAAACAAATAGGCTATTTGCCTCAAATAAAATTGATAAATACCTTCAGAACTCATTTCTAACAGTAAAAGAAGGTGATGAAGTAGATCTTTTAATTTATAACATTTCGGATTTAGGTTATTCAGCGGTAATAAATAATAAACATAAAGGATTAATCTTCAATAACGATGTCTTCAAAGATCTGAATGTAGGTGACAGAGTTAAAGGGTTTATTAAAAAGATAAGAGAAGACAACAAAATTGATCTCACTTTACAAGCTGTTGGTTATGAAAACTTTAATGATAGTAATTCTAAAGCTATCTATGATTTACTAAAAGATAATGAAGGATTTCTCCCTCTTTCAGACAAAAGTTCACCTGAGGAAATCTACAAGACCTTTGGGATTAGTAAAAAAGCATTCAAAAAAGCATTAGGAGATCTTTATAAAAAGAGAAAGATTTTAATTTCTTCAGAAGGCATATCTATCATTAAAAACTAACCTTTACACTAAAAAAAATCCTAAAAATAATTTGAAAAGTAACTTCTAAATGTAATATTCGTAGCGTTCTTGATCAGTGACTCACCATTATTGATCAATTAATCTATCGATCATAATTTTTTTAACAATGAGGTTATCATTTTGGGGGGCGTGCATCTTATTTTCAATGCACTCTTTATTTTGCTTTACTGCCAAAAAAGACAGTTTAAAACTAATTCTTGAATCTGAAGGGCTTTCCATTGAAGATCGAGCATCTACTCTTATTGCATACGGAGATTTACTTAATGACAGCGACCCTACTGAAGCTGTCGATATTCACCTGAAAGCCATTGATATGGCAAAAAAATCAGGTAGTGACATTTATCTGGTCAGAGCGTTGAGAGGATTAGGCATATCTTATACAAATATTGGCTTATATGATGACGGACTAAATTTTGTGATCAGGTCTCTTGAAAAAGCTAAACAAATAAATTACTATGATGGGATCATAAAAGCATTTAACAATATTGGAGTCATTTACATGTATCTAGATCAATATGAAGATGCAAAAACTAACTTCGATAAACTTAGTAGCTTCATTCAAAAAGATGATGTCGATAACTGGAGAAACTACTATATGAATCTTGGTATCCTTTACTGGAAAAAAGGAGACTTTCAGAATTCAATTGACTCATATCAACGTGCATTAAAATCATCAATGAAACTAGGAGACCTCAGAGAATGTGGCATTATTTATCACAACATGGGTACTCTTTACAGGGACAAAAAGCAATTTCACACTGCATTAGAATATTACAATAAAGCTTTGTCGATTTATAAAAACCTGAATAACCCTGCTCAGATTCCCGCAATATTAATTAGCTCGGGAAAAGTTTACCACCTTTTGGGTGATCTTGGAGAAGCAGAAAGGCTTTATTTAGAGGGTCTTGATCTGGCCTCTGAATATGAGTTGATAAAAGTAAATGAAACAGGTTTTAAGTTTATTTATGAATTATATAAAGATTTAGACCAACCTCAAAAGGCATTAAATTATTATGAGAAATACTCAGCAATTAAAGAAGAGCTAATTAAAAATAATAGCGAAACGAAAATTGCATTCTTTAAGGACAATTATGCTTCAATAAGACAAAATTATGAAAATGACCTCTTAAGAAAGGAATCTGAACTTAACCAATCAATAATAAGAAATCAAGAAATTATAATTATTGCAACAGTCTTATGCTTACTAGCATTAATCATCATCTCCTTAATATTAATAAAATTTAATAGAGAGCGAAAAATAAAAAATGAAGAGCTAAGACGATCAAACAGGGAAATTATTAAGCAAAAAGAACAACTTGATCAACAGTCAAAAGACCTTATCGAAGCACATTCTGAAATCCTTCGAATGAATGAGAATCTTGAAAGAGAAATTTTAATAAGAACTGAAAAAGTAAAATCTCAGAACAAAACTATTCTTAAATATTCTTTTAGAAATGCTCACAAAATTAGAGGCCCTCTTGCAAGAATAATAGGTTTAATTAACTTATTGAATGAAGAAAAAGATAGAGGTGGAGATGATGAAATAATTATTCATATGCTTACAAAGGAAGTTTTTGATCTTGAAAAAGAAATAAAAAGCATCAAAAATCTACTTGAAAAAGAAGAAATTGTAGATTAAAAACAAGCCTTTTAATAAATAATCATCAATAAAATGTTCTTCAATTGACCTATAAGGAATGATTTTTGTAGTACCTAATAAAAAACCTGACGTACTATGAAAAATTTATTTTTACTAACAACCTCAATTCTGATATTCTTTTCTTGTAATGATAATTCATTTACAAAAGAAGAGGAAGAAGCTAATCTTATTAATCTTTACGAAAGGATTGAAACTCTTGCTTATAGTGTCACTTGTGACGATAACTCCAGTTGGCTTATTACACCAATTGGTGCCAAAGCATGCGGAGGGCCGACGCACTATCTTCCTTATTCAACAGAAATTGATACAGCTTATTTCCTTAATCTAGTGAATCAGTATAATAAATTACAAGCAGATTTTAATGTGAAACACAGAATATACTCAGATTGCTCTACACCAATTTCACCAAGCGGAGTTTTTTGTAAAGATGCAAAGCCAGAATTTTCTTATTAAGTTTAAAAACATATTAAAAATCTTCTGATATCAATTAAGCTCTATTTTTTCATGAAACTTAAGTCTTATCTGATGAAAATTCCTTTTCATATAATTTTAACATTCACTTTGATATTTTTTCAACCTAGTAATTCAATAATAGGGCAATCCAATTCAGGCAATGGCCTGTATGCTGAAAGAGTGTACCTTTCTTCCGGAAATGAAATTATTGATAGAAATACCTTTTACTATGGTGAAATAATAAAGGTTCATTTTGAAAATATAACAGGGTTAAATAATAAAGAAGATCAAATGTTTCCAGGAATGAGAATTACTGTATTAGACAACAATAATGATACAGTTTTTAATCATAAGGATGTCTATAAAGACTTAAATAACGGAGTTAACTATAAACCATTACAGCTCACCTCTACCCTTACATGTGCAAACCCAATGCACTCCGACAATAACTATACCTTTTATATTCACATTTGGGACAAGATTGGAAATGGAACAAATGATTTCAAAATGGATTTCACACTAAAACCAAATCCAAAAATTCAAATATCAGAGGAACTTGCATCTGTGAAGGAAGTATATATTTACTCAGAAAATAAGAGCAGAGTTATCAATTCAAATGAAATTTCTTTAAACGAAAAAATCTATTATGTAATTGAAGGCGTCAATGGCTTTAAAGAACAATTACAAACTGTTAATGCAGGAATGAGTATCTTGGTAAAAGATAACAATGGTAGAATAATACTTAAAAATGACGACCTATTGGGTGATGGAAACCTCCCTGCAAATGAATTTAAAATGAGAATAAATGCATCACTTATTTTAAATGGAATGGTTGTCAAAAATCCTGTAATTGTTGAAATAATAGTCTGGGATAAAAATAGCGACGCTAATATTAAAATACATTCTGAATTGATGATCAAAAATTAAAAGATTCATTAGAATTATTTCATCATTTTATGATTGGGTTCAATAGTTTCAATACAATTCTAATATTGTATGATTAATCCATTTAGTTAGTATGTTTTGGAATTATCATTAAATATTTATATATTTTATATAATTATTACAAAACACCACTAATCATGAAAAACCTTACCACACTTTCAGCGGCATTTTTAATTATTTGCCTGCTAATCCCCTCCAAGATTGTTGCTCAGGAAGAAATGCAACAAAAAAAACTCGACAATGTCACCTGGAAAGAAGTTGTTTATATTGACTTCAAGCCTGGAATGATGGGACAAGCCCTAGAAATTATCGAAAAATACTTTAGAAAAGCATCAACAATGGCAAATACTTCATTTCCTGACCAAATGATTGAAATGCGAACAGGGCCATGGGACATGGTGCTAGTATGGACCATGAAAGGCGGTATTGAAGATATGAACTGGGATGTGAGTCCTGATAACATAAAATGGAGAAAAGCATTAAATAAAATTGCTGAAGAAGAAGGTAAAACCGGAGATGAAGTATGGAATAACTATATGAGTATGGTTGCAAGATCCAGCTCAAATATTGGAATGTCAAAATAAAATTCAAGGATATAAAAATTTTCCTACCCGGTGAAGGTTATCTATGCCTTCACCTTTTTTTATATTAGGATTTAACATACCTATTTCTTTTTATCTCCAGATGATTCATCTTTACTATTTTCATCCGATTCATCCATATTTTGATCCTCATCCATATTTTTAGTCACATCATCGATTTTTTGTTCAATTGCCTGTCCTCTATCTCCTAAAACTTGATCAGAAGATTCGGTTTCTTTCTTTATCTTTGATTGCTTTGATTTTTTCCCGTGGGGGATGCCAATGTAATCTTCAGGAATCGTTGAACTATTTCCATCTCTATTAGCCCTAAAATGAGGAGACATTATCTCAATATCATATTCTTTGAAAACATCCTGAATATTTGAGTGTAATGAAGAATAAATTGCAGCTTGTTTATTTGGTTCAGTAGTATAAGCATTAAGCTGATAAGCAACGTAAAAATCTGATAACTCTGTTTGAAATACAAAGGGTTCCGGATCCTTTAATATCGGTTCGGTTCTAATGGCAGCCTCCTTTAAAGCTTCATGTACTTTCTTCCAGGGAACATCATATCCTATAGTTACTGTAGTATGAATAATCAGGCCACTTTCTGAACCCAAAATATTATAATTTAATATGTTACCAGACAAAATTGTTGCGTTTGGAATGGTTACAACTTCATTTTTAATACTATTGATTCTTGTTACCAACAAATTCTTTTCAATAATATCTCCTGTTACACTTCCTACCTTAACCCTATCTCCTTTTTTAAACGGTCTCATATATGTTATTACAATTCCAGCCACCATATTCGAAACTGCATTGGTAGATCCCAGTGAAAAAAGAATCCCCACAAAGACTGAAACACCCTGAAATATTTTTGAGTCAGACCCTGGTAAATAAGGGAAAATTAGGATGATGGTAAAGGCAAACATTAAAAATTTAATGATCCCATATGTTGGCTTTGCCCAATCCGGATAAAACCCAGGAATTGTAAGTTTTTCCTTCTTTATTTCCATGAAAATATATTTGATGAACTTAAGGAAATAATGCATGACAATCAAAATTGCCAATATTGTAAATATGTTTGGAAGAAAACTCCAGATTGAAACCCAAATTGATTTAAATGGTGTCCAGACCAAATTTATCAATTTATCTGCCCACCCTCTGGTAAATGTAAATACACTAAAGATTAATGGAATTGAAATATAAAGTGCCAGAACAATTAATATCCATTTTATTACTCTTATTAGGAAATTAATTAATCCGAGTTCTTGATATCTTGAAAGGAAAGTGTAGTTCTTATATTTTAAATCTCTTAACCAGGTGTTTTTATGCTTATCAACCAATTCTAGAATTTTATCGTCAACAAATCCAATGAGTTTTATTGTCAACCATAAACCGATTAGAATTAATATTACCTTTCCAGCCTTTAATAAATTTATGAAGAGACTTCTCTCTTTATACGCCTTTTCAAAGTCAGATTTAATTTGAGTCAGACTATAATTTGTAAGCTTTCTTATAGTAGTATTATGAAAATTGGCATCTTCAGTTGTTATAGTTACCAAATGAATATTCTGATAATAGATCTCCAAATCTTCACCATTATCCATAATTTTTAATGAATCAATTACGAAATAATCATCTTTAAATAGATCTTTTAGTTTCCCAGATAAATTTTCAGCTCTTTCTTCCGCAGAAAGAGTGCCTATCGGCTGGTTAAAATAAAAGAGTGTGTCTTCAAGAATCCCTATTACCGGGTATTTCTTAATACCAGATAGTGTATCTTCAATAAAATCATTCTGATTAATCGCTATAGATCGATTAATAGATTTAGTTGCGTTAGAATCAAGATCAAGATTTCTTACTTGTTCTTTTATAACAAGCTCCATTATAGAATCCTGAAATTTCCTCTGTCTTATTTTTGTTAATTCCTGCTGGTATAGTTGATATAGTACAAGCTTTGTTGAATCCGACAATCTGGACTCTTCATTTTCCTGACTGAAGGATGTAAATGAAATAAATAATAATATGAGTAAGAATAGCTTATACATCCATTAAATAAATTAAGGGGTCAGTCAAATAAATTGAAGGACCCCTTATTAAATTATTATTTATTAATTATTTGGCCAATTTGACCAATTAGAGCAGTGACCTGCATTATCAGTTCTCATTATGTCAGTTTGAATACCAGAATACGCAGCATTCATAACTGCTCTTGGGCTAAAATGTAATTTTCCAGAACCATTATCTAGAAATGCCTTACCGAAGTGTGCCTGGCTTAAACCATGTCCAGCCTCATGTAATGCTACAGTTTCAACATCATAATTTGCGCCATCAAACCATGGGAAATTATCATTATAATAAATTTCTCTGAAGGCAACATCAATCTTGCCGTTACCATCAACATCAGTTGGTCCGCCATTGGTAAAAATAATTGTGAATGTTACCCCTAATATATTATTACTTCCACCTGGTCGAAGTATTTCAAAGAATGCAGCATCCATAAAACCACAATGCACTACATCAGCAAAATAATTAAAGCTTCCGCCAAAGCCTAATAAGGCAGCAATAAAACCTGTATTATTCATTGGGTTAGATGGCACTTTATACATGCCAAGGTCGCTACAGATAACATTATCCCAGGTTGTCATGGCTCTATCAAAGGCAGCTGTTGATATTGAAACATCCAAATCATCTGATGGTCTGTTTTCATCAATATAATACGATACAGCATCTGTACCATCAAGAGCATATGGAGGATAATTAGGAACAAAATCTGCTCCAAGTTGCTTGTTTCCAACATCCATAAAAAAGACAGTATTCCCTACTTCTCCATCTTCGCCTATGGTTAAAAACTCTGCTTTATATAAAGCAAACCCCATTTCTGCCGCATCAGAGGCAGTCCTGGCGTTGATCCCCAGATCAGCAAGATCCATGTAAATTGGTTGTACTTCGATTGATTCCAGTGCAGCATTGTCATTGGTATCGCAGGCCGCTAAAAGAAATAGCGATCCCATGACAAACATTGTTAGTTTGTTTTTCATGATTGGTTCTAATTAATTAATTGATATGATTATTTTAACATTATATATAATATATCAAATCAATTTTACATATCCATCTTCATGAGTGAATTTATTTTTTCTCATAAAATTCAGGGAATCAAATCATTAATTTGAATTAATAATCTCTCCTGAACCTATTATAGACGAATTTATTTGTGGTGATCCTTTGTAATATATATTTCCTGAACCTTCTATTATTGCATCAAGAATAATATTTGCTGTAACCTCAATATTTCCACTTCCTTCTAATTTTGCATTTACATGATCTCCTTCAATATTAAACCCTTTACAGTTACCGGAACCAAGTATATATACAGATTCAGTATCTATTCCATCTACCAATTTCAAGAAATTAATATTACCACTACCCTCAATGAAAGACGAAACAGAACTTAGACCATTTAATTCATTTAATAAAATGTCACCAGAACCAATTAGGTCCACATTAAAACTTTCACCTTCAAGATCAAAGTCATTAACAGAGATACTTCCGGAACCAGTTAATTTAATCGCTTTCAAATCCGGGACGGTAATAAATATGGTAAGCCTTAAACTTCTTACACATCTTTCTCGAAAATTGATATCCCAATGACCATTACTCACGCGAGTATTCAGAGCAGAAATTATATTAGGATATCCTTCAGCAACTATATTCTGATTAGTACCCTGCGATACTACCACATCAAAACTTCCTTCCAGATTAAAACTCGATATGTCATCAAGCTCAAGGTTTTCGGTAACAATCGGACCTTCACCATCAATACATGAAGTATCATCGCATGCCCATATAAAAGATATTAGGCAGAGCCAGAATAGTGGAACAAAATTTTTCATCTTATTTTATTAAATAAAATTTTCCGGAGCTTATTAGGTAAGCTCCGGAATTAATCATCTTGTTTCATTTGCCTCATGGGCAGGCAAACTAACAGTTTTATTGTTTAATTCTTCCAAAATATACTCGATTGCTCTTTGAAGCTGTACATCCTCACCAACGGCTAATTTGGTCGGATCTTCAGGAACTTCAATATCCGGATCAACGCCATGTCCTTCCTTAAACCAGGTACCATCCGGATTGTACATTCTAAATGTTGGTACAGTAACGGTTCCCCCATCAATTAAAGGTGGTGCGCCAGTAATACCAATTAATCCACCCCATGTCCTGGATCCAATCAAAGGACCTAAACCTGCTTTTCTAAAATAATCAGGGAATGCATCTCCTCCCGAGCCACTCCAACCATTTATCAACATTGCTTTTGGACCGAAATGTCCTATTGGAGGCCACTGCCAGTTTTGACCATCCCTAACATCCCAATAAGCAAAAGGCTTTCTATTTAGTAATTCAATAAACCTGTCAGGAATTTGTCCCCCACTATTAAACCTTTCATCAATAATGAGTCCTTCAAGGTTCCATTGACCTGCAAATTGTCTAACAAGCTCTGCTTGTCCATCTAATCCGGTACTTCTTACATATATATAACCAATTCTACCACCTGATTTTTCTTCGACCATCTTGCGATTGGTGTTTATCCATGCTAAATGTCTTAATCTAGCATCCTGGTTCCTATCTATTGTCTTTACTAATTCCTTTCTAGCTCCGGATAAGGAAGGTTTATCGTTTACCGTAAGCTGTACAACCTTATTATCAAGGTCGTAAAATGCATGATATGGTTCTTTATCGGTACTTAATGGAACACCATTCACAGCTAAAATATAATCACCTTCTTTAATTTTTGTACCTGGCATAGAAACCGGTGAAATCACCTCAGCATCCCATGGAGCCCCTTTGATAACCTTTGATATTCTATATGCACCATTGACTATTTCCCAGTCTACTCCTAAATAACCGACACTAGCCCTTTTAGAATCTTCAATATCACCTCCTCCCCTATAGGTGTGAGATGCATTAAGTTCACCTATCATCTCTCCAATAATAAAATTAAGATCATCGCGGGTATTTGCTTGTTCAACCAGGCTGCCATAGTATTCTTTTACAGCGTTCCAATCTACTCCATGCATATCCTTGTCATAAAAATAGTCTCTTTCTAATCGCCATGCATCAACAAATATTTGCTTCCATTCTTCTTTTGGATTAATCCTTGATTCCATTGATTCTAATGGCATGTTGTTAAATTCCTTTTGATCTGGCTCTGCTTTTATAACAGCAAGAGCACCACCTTTAGCCACCAATAATTTTTCTCCATT
The DNA here is from genome assembly GCF_012926615.1 of Marinigracilibium pacificum. Taxonomy (GTDB): domain Bacteria; phylum Bacteroidota; class Bacteroidia; order Cytophagales; family Cyclobacteriaceae; genus Mangrovivirga; species Mangrovivirga pacifica. Next base: position 167,010 of record NZ_JABBNU010000005.1, read on the forward strand.
TGATGACAATGCAAACCCGTCTACCCCCTCAATAATTGTTTTAGACTCTTCCTCCTTTGGATCATATATCATTAAATTTGAGGCATCCTGACCATTTAATCGATCGGCATAGATCAGCTTCTCCTTCAAGGTATGAAGCTCTCCATAATTTCCAGATTTTAGTGGTAGCAAAACGATTCTATACTCTGCATTTTCAAAATCAATAAAAACTGATTTATCCTCCTTTTTATCTTCTTCTTTTTTATCTTTCTTTTTCTTTCCTTTATCATCTTCATCTTCTTCAGGCTCTTCTTTTACAATTTCTACTTCATCACTCTCAACTTGAAAAGGTATCGTTGTTTCTGCAGAAAGTGGTAATACAGCAATCTTTGCAGAATTTGTATAAATAAAGCTCCAATCAAAATCACCATATTCAGGATTCATCTCTCTATTTGTTAGGAAATAGAGATATTTTCCATCCGGATCAAATGAAGGTGAATAATCATTATAAAACTGACTGGTGATCTTTTTGGTAATACCGGCTTGATGATCATAAATAAATATTGATGAGTTCCTGTTCATCTCTCCTCTTGAATACGCCAACCATCTACTATCCGGAGACCATGAAACTGAAAACTCTGCCAAACCACCGTGATACATCCACAGCCCTTTATCAACTTCTGAGGTTTTATTGGTTTCAAGAGAATACACTCGAATCCGCATGGCTTGATCTATGAATGCAACTTTTCTGCTATCAGGAGACCAGAATATCTGATACCTGAATCCATTTTCATAATCAGTAAGAATCTTTTTTTCTCCATTCTCCAGATCTATTAGCTGAAGATTGTATTCACCATTTTTATCAGACCAGCTTGCTATGTATTTACCATTGGGAGACCAAGATGGATATCTTTCTGCAACCCCTGAAGTATTAGTTAAATTTATTACCGGGCCATCTTCAGCAGGAACCGAAAACAAATCTCCTCTGGCTTCAACAATTGCTCTTTTACCATCATACGATATTGAAGCACTTTGCAAATTCTTATGAACCTTTTCAGTCTTCACCATTAAGTTAGACTGATCAGAAATTATGTTTATACCAACAGTTTTAATATTTCCATTACTTAAACTATATAGATGCAATTTACCATCAGCTTCAAAAACAATCTCTTCAGGACCAATTGAAGGCATATGCACATCAAATTCAGAGAAATTAGTTAACTGTGTAATTGATTCATTATTTAAATCATAAACCCAAAGATTATACCTCTTCTCAGGTCCACGATCAGATAAAAAGTAAATCTTTTCTCCTGCCCACATTGGTAATTCTTCATTTGCATCGCTAGTAGCAATTAGTCGATGTGAATTATCCTTCAAATCAAAAACTGTAATGTCAGGTGCCATTCCTCCACGATATCTCTTCCAGGTTCTGTAAAGTCTGGATTTATCAGTGTATGCTAATTTGGAACCATCAGGAGAAAATGAAGCCATTTCTCCATAAGGAACAGAAAGTTTTTCTGCAAACCCTCCATCTTTTGATATTAAAAAGAATTGAGAAAATCGCTGACGCCCGCTTTCTCTGGAAGAAGCAAACAATATTTTTTCTCCATCAGGATGCCAATCTATAATTCTGTCACCAGAACCATGGTAAGTCAGGCGTTTAGGAACACCTCCTTGTGCCGAAATAACATATACATCAGAACTCCCCTCATAATTACCACTAAAAGCAACAGATGTTCCATCTGGTGAAAATTTAGGCAATATTTCCTGACCGGAAGCAGAAGTTAACCTATTCGCAGTACCTCCATCTTTTGACACTATCCAAATATCGTTTGCATAGGCAAAAGTTATATGTGTCGCCGAAACATCCGGAAAATAAAACAGCCTTGCATCTAATTGAGCTCTTACAGGAATGGTTAATAATATCCCAAGAATTAATGGGATAAACAGATTGGTTTTTTTCATGGTTTGACGATTATAAAAATTTATATATCAATTAGTTAATACTAAAAGTCTCTATATATTAATATCGTCAAATTATATTAAAATGGAAATCAAATAAACAGGTATTTATCCAGCTAATAACCTGATGCAAAAAGTGTTGCTGAATCATTCTCTGGATTGCCCAATGAAAAATATACTTTATTCATTAAATCATCGAAAACAACAGATCTTACTTCTTTATTATGTGATAATGCCAGGAATTGCTCCTCTCTTGTGTTTAGATCAACCAAATATACATTTAGATACCATTCTGATCCTGCAACATACCCCCAATTATTCCCTTTGTAAGCCAGGATAATTTTATCAAGATTATCATTTGATGATATAAATATGTATTTATCAATATTATTGGAATAATTAACAAATTGTTTTTCCCACAGTAATGAACGCTCTCCTGTTGACTGATTTAAATCAATAAGGTTTACATTTACAAAATCTCCGTCAACAACTATTTCTTTTACTAAAAAATGGAGTCCATCGGATTTCCAGGCAACATTGAGGAAGCTTTCATAAAGCTCAACTTTCGTTATACTTTTTGTTAGTACATTAATTATAGCACTTGGAGAATTCGAAAATATCTGATTACTATTTTCTGAAAATAGCGGTGAAGAACCACTACCTAACGAGATCTTTTGAGAAGTGATAAGATCAAGAACTGATAGATTACCTTCTCGATCAGAAAATGCAATCTTAGTTTCATCGGGAGAAACATCAAAAGAGTTTACCCAAATACCATCTTCACTTATTTTATTAAACTGATTTGAAGATTTGTCAAATACAATCAATTCACCTCTTTGATTTAATAAAAATATCTTTGAGCCATCTGTTGTAATTGAGAAATCATAACTATGTAAGAAACTAAGTTCATCCAGAAATCCATTAGAAGGATTCAGATAGAAAAACCCAAACTTACTACCTGAAATTATACCATGCGTTACCGGATCAATAATTAACTTCCCCGTTGCAAATTCTCCCGAAGTTATTCTTTGACTATCATTAAAATACCTAATTGATTCATCTTGACTACAAGAGAAAATCAAAATAAAAATTAAAACGAAAATGCAATTCTTAGTCATACCTTAAACATTATTACTTAAAGGTACAACTTGAATGTTTCCTTAATATATTACAAAAATTATAGAACTATGAATTTAGCTCTTTAAACGAGTGATTTATTAACATGGGGTTAACTTTAATTCAATTAACCCATAAACTTGATACGATAATTTGCTGATTTATAACTGAAAATCACATTCTGTCTGATGCAACAGTTTTTCGACTTCTAATGTAGGCTCTTCAACTATCTCAGCAATATCATTTATACCAATATCCTGTATAGTTTTTAAATACGAAACAACAGCTTGCCTCGTGTTTAAAAATTTAATAGAGTCAGAATTCTCAAAGAAATCACTTTCACTACTATTAACAGAGTTTATCTCATAAGAAGCTACTTCAAATAACCAAATTACTAGGTTATCTATCTTCTCTTGATTTAGCATTGACCTTAACAAGGTCAGCCATACATTTTGCATAATATCTTCGGCGAGATCGATGTCTTTAACTTTAAACAAAATAAAGTTAAATAACGGTTTGTGGTAATTTTTCCAAATAAGACTTTGTTTCATTCTCCCAGTTAGTTCTTTCCGACTTACGCATAAAACGGCTGCAATAATAAGTATCAGATACTTAAAATTCCAACTAAAAGCCGGCATATTGTTTTGTTTAATTTGGACCCGATTGACTCTCTGATAGTTAGGTGCGAAATTAATTTAAAAGGGTGGAGCTTTTAAATTAACAAAAGGCAATCTTCATTATTTTCGGGACTATTAACTCTTAACTTACTATTAAAATTACATCTAAAAAAAGAATAAAGAAAGAGGAGTTTTTTAATTATTAGTTAACTACAAATTAATATTTATAATCATGAAATATCACCCCTTAAATCCCGAATTGAGGATACTTAAAAATATACCTGTACTCAATATTAAAAACTACAGAATTATCAAGTTATCAACTTATTTTCATATTAATAGACCTGAAAATATTCTTTAAAAAATACAATTTTCAAAATCGCTTCAAATTATTATAATCATACTACAACAAAGAATAATACTATTGATAAAACCTTTCGTTCTCATAATCTTTACTTCGAGATGCTTTTTCCCTATTTCTCATTAAGTATTTATTTTGACTTATAGATTTTGCCCGATAGCCGAATAGATGAAAAAACTTCCTGGCAAAAAATCTGGCTATTTTTGTATTAACTTCCAAAACCCCATCTTCCTTATCAAACCATTTAACACCAGGCAATAATGGAAGCATACGATCTAATTTCATTTTTCGTATTCGAGCTGATAAATGAAGAAAAAAAGGATTTACCTCTCTAATCAAAAAAAAGCCATCCTCACCTTGATTTTGATATAATGGCATAAATACACGTCCACTTTCCTTCGCCTTTATTTTAACTCCATTATACTTAGCTATGTAAGTGCCCTTTCGAATCTTTTGAAAGTTGACAAACCCTGGTTTCATTCGAAATTTTCCAATATCATCAATTTCAAAGCGATAAAAAATTTCAAAGATTTCATGAGAGTCATGCGATGTTTTAGCCAATCTATCATAGTACTTATAGTAGTCGATAGATTTCTTTCTAATACTTCCGGAGTAGACAAGACTTAATAAGATAAAAGCTTCATGGTTATCAATTGAAGAATGGTCATTGTGACTCCCTCCCTCAAAACCAAAAGCTACATATCCTAATTCATTAATATAACTTAATAATGGGCCATCAAGGTATTCTTCAATACCAAGAATCATGGGTATAGGAAATAAATTCGCAAATTTTCGATTTACCAAGCAATCATTCACTGTTAAAAAAGGATTTGTTTCACTTGATGTAGTATGTAAATCAAAAAAGTAAAAAGGCCCTGACTCAGTTTTTAGAATATTTTGAATTTCATTAAACAACTCAACTTGCTCTCGTTCATCATCAACATAATTACCATTAAGTTTGGACTTTAAGCTATTCATTCTTTCATAGGTCCATAATCTATTTAAGTCGCTCTTTAGATATCTTTCTCCTAGTGATAGTGCCGATAGATTACCGCTTAACCCATAAACACTTCCCTTAAACTTAATTTTCTCTGATTCAATCATTGAGAACACCCTGTCTATAGCAAAAATCCCTGAAGGTTCATTTCCATGAATACCAGCAGTAAAAATAATAGTAGGACCCTTTTCTCCGGAATAAAGCTTTCCAATTACTCTTCCCACATTAACACAATAACCGGTTATATCATCACACAATTCCACCATAATTGAGCCTTTTAATATCATTTAAAGTTATTATACCTACTAATTGTTGTTTTTCTACAACAGGTAAGCAGGTTAATTCCTGATTTTGAATAATTGAAATCACATCTTTAATTGGAGTATGTATGTCCACAGTCATAAATTCATCACTCATAATATCTTGAACCTTAGTTGAGGATAAATCATCAGCAGTATTTTCTACATAATCAATAAATGATTGATTTAACACACCAATTAAATTTCCGCTTAAATCTTCTACAGGTAAATGATGAATATCATTCCATTCCATAATTTTTAGTGCAAACTCAGCCGGGTCATTTTCATTAACAGTAAATAACTGAGTAGACATAATATGGCCAGCATATTTTGATGATTCATGAATTGTAGGAATTGGCTTAGGTGTTTTCCAGTTATGTACAGGAATGTCCTTTTGTTGATTTTTATAAATAGACTTGGTTAATGCCATAAGAGCATCATCAACCTTTAAATTTTCTTTCAGATTTCGATAATTCTTGATCATCCATTGCGCTGCAGACCGACCAGACGTTCTTTGTTCGATAATTCCTAAGTATTTATCAATATCTCCTTTATCAATGTTCATCTTCTCAAGTCCGGAATATGCAATTGGAAGAAAATCATTGATAATTAATTGCCTTACTGATTTATAATCTCCTTCCCACCTCATTACAGATTCCTTCCCGGTACGTGCTGCTCTTATAAAATTGCTTTTCGCATCTCTGAAATCCATTTGGGAAAGCATATCATTATATTTTTCAGGTCTCCCCTTCATCAATCCAGCCCAAAAAGCAAAATTAGCTATCTCATCGACAATAGTAGGTCCAGCAGGTATATATCGATTTTCTATTCGCAAATGTGGCTTACCTCCACCAACTCCATAACAAGGCCTGTTCCATGGATATATTGTACTATTATGAAGACTTAGAGCTTCCAGTTTGGGGATATCCTTTAGCTTATTATTCATTTTACCATAAATGTTCGCTTCCAGTTCCTTAGTTAGTAAAACCTTATATTTTGAAATATTCTTTTTAAAAATATCAGTAACAGTTCCCTGGGCCCATGAATCACCAAATGACACTCTGGCATCTTGGTCTCTTAAAGCATAAGAACTACTTCTAGTATCTACACTTTGCATAAACAACGCTACCCTGGTTTCAAACCACAATTCTCTACCCAAAAGCAATGGGGAATTAGCACAAATCCCCAATACAGGTCCGGCAATAGCCTGAGACCAATTGTATGCAGATATAAAATCATCTGAAGAAATTTGCAGATGCATCTGAAAACTGGTATTACATGCCTCAAACAACACCGAATCATGTATAAATGTCAATTCGTCAACCCCCATTATATGAAAGCTGAAATCAGTACCTCTAATTGCTTTAACCACTTCATTTAACAGATAATACCGTGGAATCGGAGTCATATAGTCCATCTGTAGTTCTTTCCGGCTGATAGTTGGCAATATTCCTGTCAATAATACCTTGCTCCCATTTTTCTTAGCTGCTTTACCTGCTTTTTTCAAATGGGATTTTAAATTATTTTCCAAAGTTGAAAAGCAGTTATTTTCAAATACTAAAGGATCAAGGTTTATTTCGAGATTGTACCTGGCTAACTCGGTAGTAAAATGGGAATCATTAATATCTTTAAGAACATCCAAAGAGTTGTTTGCGGGCTTCCATTGATCATTTATTAGACAAAACTCTTGCTCAGCACCAATTCTTACTACATCGTTTTCAAAACTATCCAGCATTATCAACTGATCTAACAATTCAATATCCTCCAATAATCTCTTTATATATTGGGTTCTTAAATTTCCATCTGAAATTGATTTTACTGAGTGTTCCCCCATAGTTATGGCTGTTTTAATTCAATATTAATCTAGTAATCAACAGCTTATAAATATGAAACAATTATCAGTTGAGATTATGATTTTTGATTAAAGCTTTATTAACTTGGCCTGTGTTTATCAACATTCAACTTCTATCAAATGGTTACCCGGACAATTCTATTTTTTATGTTTTTCGGTTTGCTAATGACAAAAGCAATCGGACAAAACTTTGAGTATGACTCTACTGAAGTTGTATACTTGATCACTAAAGATAATATTGGTTACTCTGGAAAAGTCACTGATCAGGACGACGAGTATGTATTCTTACAAACTGAAAAATATGGTGTTCTGAAAATTAACAAAAAAGAAATTAAAAGGATTGAAACTGCTAATGGCGAAATTTTTAAAGATGGACAAAACTGGCCAGACTATATACAAGCAACTAGGTATCTCATATCCGGAAACGGTATGACTCTAAAAAAAGGTCAAGGCTATTATGACAACATATTAATAAGTATTAATAATGCTGCATATGGAGTGACAGACAACCTGACCCTGGGGATTGGTTTAGTTCCATTTTTCTTTTTAGAAGGCGATTTTCCTGTATGGATAAATGCAAAGTATGGAATAACCAACAGAAAAGACAATGTTAATTTTTCACTTGGAATGTCAGGGTTAAGGTTAGGTTCAGGAGATAACTCATACTTTGGCATATTATATGGGGCAACAACATTTGGAGATAAAAACTTAAATTTCACTGTAGGTCTTGGTTTACCATTCGAAAAGGAATATGGATTTGCGAACTATCCCTATGGCACTTTAAGTGGAGCTGTTAGGGTATCAAAGTCTACTTTTCTTATGATGGAAAGCTATTTTCTAGGACTAAATTTCGTTGATGACAGAGATATTAGTGATGTTGCTTTATTTACAATAGGAGGAAAATCCGGATCGAAACATATTAGTTTCAATTATGGACTACTGTTTATTGCAGACCTCGAAGATTCCTTCATTTTTGGAATACCTATCACCGGTATCACTGTTCCCTTTGGTAAAAAGTAGAATATAGTTTCATTTGGGTGAATTTTTGGGTAAATTTAATTACCACAAAACATTTTAATGCAATGACCCATTCTAATTACAAATGGGTATTGTTGTCGATACTTCTGCTTTTTAACCTGTCGATATCGTATTCTCAGAATAATGCCAACATTACCCCAATTCAGAAAGCTCCTGAATTCACCTTAAATGATCTATCAGGTAATGAAATTTCAATGAGTGATTATTCAGGGCAGTTTGTTGTTATACACATAGCTACTACATGGTGCCCTTTTTGTAATGCAGAAGCACCTTACCTTGAAAAGCTTTCTCAGGAATATGCATCTAAAAATGTAAAGGTATTTATAATTGATGTGAAAGAGCCTTTGGATCTTGTAAAGATGAAACTTCAAGATAAGTTTAATTTTTCATTTCCAATTTTACTCGATTCTGATGGTAAAGTTGCTGCTTCATTTGCTCCTGATGTTGTATTACCAGATTTAGCAAGAGATGAAGTAATGCTTGCATCAAACCTTATAATTGATCCTAATGGCCAAATTCAGTTTATGTCGTTATTAGATTCAAAAAATTTCGATGCTAAACTGATTGCATTACAAAAAAGGTTGGATGAGCTATTACAAGAGAATTAGTATTATATTGATAATACTAACTCACTCACTATCTTTTAGTCAGGATACTGACTGGGTAACCTTTAATGGATATAAAACTAACTCAGATCACAAACCTGATACTATCTACCTTGAATTTCAGATTGAACAAGGCTATCATATCCAATCTAACGACCCTGGTGATGATATGGTGATTCCAACTAAAATAAAACTTGATTCAATTGATGGTTTAATATTTGGTGAACCAGTTTTCCCCGGTTCAAAAACTTTTTATATAAGTGAAATAAAAACTAAGGTATTTGAGGATGTGTTCGAAGTGAAAATTCCACTTATATATAAAAACAGACCCAAATCATATTTCATCAAAGGCACATTGTTCTATCAGCCCTGTGATAATAAAAAGTGTTATTTTCCCAGAGAACTTAGTTTTTCTGTTTATTTGAATAATTAATCTCTAACTTCAACCACAACTTCTATCTCAACAGCAATATTTGATGGTAATGATCCCATTCCTACTGCTGCACGAGCATGTTTCCCTCGTTCTCCAAATACTTCAACCATTAGATCACTAAAACCATTGATTACCGATGGATGATCTTTAAAGTCGGGACCAGCATTAACCATTCCATGAACTTTAACAATCCTGACCACATTGTTAAGATTTCCAATTTCTGCCTTTATTGAAGCTAATTGCTGAATAGCAGTTAAACTGGCTGCTTCATAACCCTCTTCGATAGTTAAATCCGAACCTACTTTCCCTGTGATATATGTACCATCAGCTAGTTTTGGTCCTTTGCCAGCTAGAAATATTAGATTACCACTTCTAACAGCATTGACATAATTTGCAACAGGAGCACCAGCTTCAGGAATATTGATTCCTAATTCGCTTATCTTTTTTTCTACATCATATGGATATAATGCTTGTTGAACCGCTGCAGAATCAGCTTCATTTGCTTTTTCTTTTGCATTTGGATTGCATGAAACAAATCCTAGAATCAAAATACAAAATAGATATACATTTGATTTCATATTTTATTTAAGTATTAGCTTATAATATAATTTCGTTAATAAAAGTGAAATTCAAAAATTCCCTCTATCACATCCAAAAAAAAGCTGAAGAATATTCTTCAGCTTTTAAATCAGTTAAACTAATTTATTTAATCTCCCAAAAGTTTTTACCACTTAATAAGGTATCCAAATCAGCTTTCCTTTCAGCTTTAAACAGATCTATTTGATCTTGAAAAACTTGTTCATAGGTATTTCTCTGAGATTTATAAAAAACTCCAAATGGCCGTGGCAATTTTCCTCTTTCCTCTGAATAATCGAAAAACTCAGCCAGAATTGAAGCCTTTATCTTGTCATTCATATCATGTACCCAGCAGTCCTCTGCAGAATACTTATCCATGTCAACAATCACAGGCTTGAAACCATCGAGAATAACACCCTTGCTGTCATTATCAAATAACAATGGCTTACCATGTTCAAGGTACAGTGTGTTTTCATCCTTCATAGATTTATCAGTGAATGTTTCAAATGCACCATCGTTAAATACATTACAATTTTGATAAATCTCGATAAAAGATGCCCCTTTATGGTCATGTGCTTCAGTAAGGATTTCACGCATATGGACCGGATTTCTATCGATAGTTCTTGCCACAAATGTCCCTTCACTACCTAAAGCCAGGGTTATAGGGTTAAAGGGCATATCCACAGAGCCAAATGGTGTTGACTTGGTTACCTGACCTTTTGGTGATGTTGGAGAATACTGACCTTTTGTTAAACCGTAAATCTGGTTATTAAATAGTACAATATTAACATTGAAGTTTCTCCTTAATAAATGAATGAAGTGGTTACCTCCAATAGATAAACTATCTCCATCACCCGTGATCATCCAGATATCCAAACTTGGATTCACTGCTTTCAGACCACTAACAATGGCTCCTGCCCTACCATGAATACTATGCATCCCATAGGTATTCATATAATATGGAAAGCGTGACGAACATCCTATACCAGATATGAATACAATATCTTCTCTGGGAACATTTGTCGAAGGTAAAATTGTTTGAATCTGCTTTAAAATAGAGTAATCCCCACAACCTGGACACCATCGCACATCTTGATCTGTAGCAAAATCTTTAGCAGTCAAACTATTGCCGTTTGAATTATTCTTGGTTAACATGTTGTGAGTGTTTTATGATTTGTTCTTTGATTTCATCGATAGTAAAAGGGATGCCTTTTACCTTGCTAATAGTTTTTGCATCAATCAGAAATTGATCTCTAATCAATTTAGAAAGCTGACCACGATTCATTTCCGGTATAAGTACCTTTTTAAACGACTTTAATAACTTCCCTAAATTAGATGGGAATGGAAATAAATATCGCAAATGAATGTGTGCCACTGAAAGGCCTTCATCAATTAACTCTTTGGTTGCAGTTTCAATCGCTCCATAAGTTGAACCCCATCCTAAAACCAGAATATCAGCTCCCTCTTCTCCCCTGTTTACTTCTTGTAGGGGTATTAACTCACCAATTTTATTAACTTTCTCTGCCCTGATTCCAACCATTTTTTCATGATTATTACCATCATAGGAAACATTTCCGGTGAGGTCTTCTTTTTCAAGCCCTCCAACTCTATGAGTATATCCTTTCATTCCGGGAATAACCCAAGGTCTTACCAAGTTTTTATCTCTTGAATAAGGCAAATATTGTTCATCGATAAATTCATCTCCTTTAGGTTTGTGAATTTTAAATTCCCCCAAATCTGCTGAAGTTGGGAAGCTCCAAGGTTCTGATCCATTTGCAATATATCCGTCTGATAAAATCAATACTGGAGTCATATGCTCAACTGCAATCCTGCAGGCTTCATAGGCTGTGTCAAAACAGTCTTTTGGAGACGATGCTGCCAACACAGGGATTGGTGCTTCACCATTCCGACCATAAACGGCTTGTAGCAGATCTGCTTGTTCAGTTTTTGTCGGTAAACCGGTAGATGGCCCTCCTCTTTGGACATTAACAATGATCATTGGTATTTCTAATATCACTGCTAATCCTAATGCTTCGCCTTTTAGAGCAATGCCCGGGCCCGAAGATCCTGTAACTGCTAATGCTCCACCAAATGATGCCCCAATCGCAGCACAAGCAGCTGCTATTTCATCTTCGGCCTGATATGTCTTTACTCCGAAATTTTTATGCCTGCTTAACTCATGGAGAATGTCTGAGGCAGGTGTTATTGGGTAACTGGCATAGAAAAGGTCAAGATTATTTTTGTGTGCTGCCGAAATTAATGCAAGAGCCAAAGCTCTGTTGCCATTAATATTCCTGTACTTTCCTTTGGGTAAGGAGGCTGCTTTAACTCGAAATCTGGTCTTGAATGTTTCATTCGTATCTCCAAAATGATAGCCTGTTTTCAAAGCATTAATATTTGCTTCGGCTATTTCTGGTTTTGAAGAAAATTTTTCTCGAATAAATTTAATTGTATTGTCAGGGGTCTGGCTAAACATCCAGTATACATACCCCAATACAAACATGTTTTTACATCTGTCGACTTCTTTCACACCCAGCCCCAATTCTTTCAAGGCTTCACGTGTAAGTTTAGTAATATCAATTGCATGCAGCTGATAATTATCGAGTGAGTGATCTATCAATGGATTTTCACCATCGATATATTTAGCGAGCTTAAGGTTTTTGGAATCAAACCCGGAAGTATTAGCTATTATAATACCTCCCTGTTTCAAGTTCTTCAAATTAATTTTGAGTGCTGCAGCATTCATCACCACAAGTACATCAAACTTATCCCCAGGTGTAAACACTTCAACACTTCCAAATTTGAGTTGAAATCCTGAAACTCCAGCTAATGTTCCAATTGGAGCCCTTATTTCAGCCGGAAAGTTTGGAAAGGTGCTTATATCATTACCAAATAATTCTACAGTTTCAGTAAACTGGCCCCCGGTAAGCTGAATTCCATCACCTGAATCTCCTGCAAAGTGAATAACCACTTCATCACGTGATTCGTCTATAGGTTCTTTCATGATTATTAAATTTTGAGCAAAAAAGGGTTAATGATACCTTATCGGTTATCTATATTAATTTAAGCACTATGTGTCAGAAATACAGGAATTTACTCACCCTAACTTGTGACAAATATCATTCAATAAACATTTATATTAGATTTTCAACGGTTCATCCTTCAAAATCAACGGTTCGGTAAAATTTATTATAAATCCATGGTTTGATATTGCATCTTTGAATCATTACGAAACGAAATCAATCAAAATCATGAAAAAAATTATTCTATTTACAATCGGTTTAATCATGGCTGGTTTATGCGCTACCGCCCAGGAAACAGAAAAAATTTCAATCACTTTAAAAGTCAATGGAATTAAAGAAGGAAAAGGTCAGTTGATGGTTGGTATATATAATTCTGAAATTGGATATCCGGATAAAGGATATAAATTTGTTACTATTGATCTTAAAAAAACGAATACAAATACTGTTTTAATTGAAGATATTGTCCCTGATGAATATGCTATTATAGTTTATCAGGATCTCAATGAAAATGGAGATTTAGATATAGGGATGAGAGGACCGGAAGAACCACTTGGATACTCGAATAATGCCTCAAACCCGTATGGCCCTGCTCCCTTTGCTAGCGCAAAAATGTCATTCACCAAAGACACTGAGACATCTATAACATTAAAATAGCAGTATTCTTAAAGTTTTATATTATTGCAGGAACCACTATTCAAATATGGTTTCTGCAGTACCATTTATAATTGGAAGTTAAAATAATGTGGTAGATTTTAACTAACAGTAACTTTAGCAATAGTTATTATTTTCAAGAAATACAAAAGGTTATATTTTTTTTAATAAGCCTTATAATTTATTAAACTTGAAATCTAATTTGGCTTATGAAAAAAAACCCGGTTTTATACTTCAATTTCAAGAAAGAATTAAAAGAAATTTTCTTGATTTCATTAATTGGAATTCCATTTGCATACATCATGTGTCCTTCATGTGGTTATATGATATATAGAGTGGCAATTAGTAGTATTTTCTGGGTGTTTCTTTGGAAAGGGAATCAATTTTTATCAGCCTTATTAGACCTTAAAATTTCATGGGTCGACAAGCCATTAGTAAGAGCTATCACAGGTGTAATCGGCCATACTTTGTTAACGGCATTTATTGTAACTGCTATTATTAAAGGGGCAAGTCTATTTGGCATCAACATAGAAAACAACCTGGAAACGGTTATTATATCTATTGGAATAACACTTGTAATGACGTTAATCCTGTATTCAAGAGAATTCCTGTTTTCCTGGAAACAGGCAGCAATTGACAAGGAAAGAATGCAGAAGGAAATCATATCGGCTAAATATGAAACACTCAAAAACCAAGTCAACCCTCATTTTCTTTTTAATAGTTTAAACACTCTCACAAACCTCGTTTATGAAAATCAGGATACAGCCGCAAAGTTTATTAGCAAACTTTCAAAAGTGTATAGATATGTAATTGAGGTTAGAGATAAAGAATTAGTCGATATTAAAGATGAAATATCATTTGTAGACTCATATATTTTCCTACAAAAAATCAGACATGAAGGTTCACTTGAGCTAATAAAAGATTTACCCTTAAACCCGGGCGAAATGATTCCTCCACTTTCAATTCAATTATTGATTGAAAACGCAATTAAGCACAATATTTTATCTGAAGATTCACCATTATTGATAAAGGTTTATAAAGAAAATGATTGTATTGTTGTTGAAAACAATATTCAGCTAAAAAATATAATCGATAACTCAAGTACAGGTGTTGGTCTTGAAAACATTAAATCAAGATATCAATATCTGACCAAAAAACCTGTTATCATAAGTAATGACAATTCAATATTTAGAATAGAGCTACCAATCATAACAAGATGAATGTAATAATTATTGAAGATGAAAAACCCGCAGCTAAAAGACTGGAGAACCTTTTGGTAAGTATTAATCCTGACATAAGGGTTTTAGAAAAACTTACTTCAGTTAAGGATGCAGTTGAATTTTTACAAAATGGAAACAATTATGATGTAATCTTTCTAGACATACAACTCTCTGACGGATTGAGTTTTGAAATATTTGATCACATAAAAGTTAATACCCCCATTATTTTTACCACAGCTTATAATGAATATGCATTAAAAGCATTTGAGGTAAACTCAATAGATTACCTATTAAAACCTATTGATGAAGATGATATTGAAAAAGCACTCAATAAATTAGAAGGACTTAAATCTTCATTTCAGGGATCACAAAATATCCCGGATATTGCCGCTACAATGAGAAAGCTTACAAAAAGCTATAAAAACAGATTTCTAATTAAAATTGGTGAACATTATAAATCAGTGGCTGTTTCGGATATTGAGTATTTCTATTCAAAAGAAAAGGCAACATTCTGTAATACCAATGATAATAAAAATTTACTTTTGGACCATTCTCTGGAAAGCCTTGAAAGCATGCTTGATCCAGATATTTTCTTCAGGGTAAATAGGAAATTTATAATAAGGCTATCATCAATTCAAGACATCATCATTTATTCAAACAGTCGCTTGAAACTAATTATTAGAAATCATCCAGATGAAGAAATAATTGTAAGCCGTGAAAAGGTAAATACTTTCAAGAGTATTCTTGATCAGTAAAATAAATATTACCCGTAACTTACCATCCAATTGACACCAAATTGATCGATAAGAGAACCAAAGTATGACCCCCAGAAAGTATCTGACTGTGGCATTGTTATTTTTCCGCCTTCAGAAAGCTTTTTAAATATTAAATCAGCCTCATTCTTTGAATCAGAATCTATTGATATTGAAAAATTATTTCCTTCTTTAAAACCTTTCCCCCATTCTCCACCTGTATCACTTCCCATCAGAATTATATTGTCATTTATCTGCAGTGAAACATGCATAATTCTCTCTAATTGATCTTCTGGAATGGAAAAACTGTTATCCTCTGGTGGTGGCATCTCCTTAAATCGACTGAAATTGGTGAATTCACCTCCAAAAACGTCTTTATAAAGATTAAAAGCCTTTTCACAATTCCCATTAAAGGTCAGGTATATGTTGATATTTTTCATGATTGATATGGTTAAACTATTTCCTTTATAATTTAACTATCAATCATGTTAAATCACATACCACTTAAAAAAATATTCTTATTGATTATCAGGTTGTAGAAAGAGGTACAGTAAAATAAAAGGTTGTTCCACTGGTATGATTCTCTTCTAACCCAATGTCACCATTACACATTTCTATGATGTCTTTACAAAGTGATAGACCAATCCCGGTACCAGATTCGTTCATAGTTCCCTTTGAATTATTTATTCCTTTGTATTCAAAAATCCTTTTAATATTAGGTTGGTGAATCCCAAGACCAGAATCGGAAACACGAATCAAGGCACAATTATTTTTATCATCCCTATCTACAAAAATTCGAATTGATCCATTTTCCGGAGTAAACTTAACTGCATTCCCTACTATATTTCTGATTACTGACTGTATCATATTCGGATCAGAAAAGCATACCATCTCAGTTAAATCTTTTTTGGTAAATTCAATAGTAATATTCTTTCTTATTGCACCTGGTTCAAGAATCCTTACGGCTTTATCTATTTGCTCCAAAATATTAAATTCTGAAAATATCAGCTTTGGATTATCTCTTTGGAGTTGTGACCACGCTAGTAAATCAGTCAATAGAAAATAGGTATCATTAATCTCTTCTTTCAACTGTTTAAGGATTTTGTTTTGCTCTTCAGGATCAGAGATTACATGATCAGAAGTAATAATATCTGTAATTACTTTTAAGTTACCTACAGGGCCTCGTAAATCATGACCAATTACTCTAAGTATTTGGTCTTTAATTCTATTCACTGCATTTAATTCATCCTTTTGTTTATTAACTTTTTTGTAAGAAAAATAGCTTACACATAAAAAAGAAATCAAAAGAATCCCAATTATATACTGTATATAAATCTTTCTGTTTTGAACCAGGATTGATGCTTCCTTTAGCTTGTTTTGTTCAAGCAGTGCATTATTTTCTTTTTCCTTCTTCTCAAAATCATACTTTGTACGAATCTCTTCTATCAACCTTGTTTTCTGAATATTATCAATACTATCTCCAAGCGTAACACTCTTTTGGAAATAATCAAGAGACTCCTGATATTTCCCCTGTGCTGAGTAATTTTCAGATATCAGTTTAAAAATTTGAGGTTTCTCTCTGTCTTCGCCAGTTTGTTTTACTAACTCCAGAGCCATATCATAATATTTTATTCCTTTATCAAACTGGCCTAACTGAGTAAAACAATTTCCAATACTATAATATGAAAAAATTAATCCAGAGAGAAAGGACTCCATTTCCATAATCTCCTTAGCATCGCACAATAAATCAATTGCTGATTCAAATTCACCTAAATATAGATAAGCTTCTCCGGTATTTGCCTTGCTTATTGCTAACCTGAGATTATCACCTAATTGTTCGAAAATAACCCCGGCTTTAGTATAATATTCAATTGAAGATTTATAATCTTGTTCAAAAAATTTCACAACTCCCAAATGTTCAAAAGAAATTGCTTCATTCAATCTATTCCCAGTCTTTTTTGCTATTTCTAAAACTTCAACATATAATTTTTCGGCTTCTGAGAGCTTTCCAAGGCTTACATAAATACCAGCGAGAATATCTGATGTATAACAAATATTTACTGTATCACCAATTGAATAAAATATATCCAGACTTTCAAGCGCATATTCAATTGCAGTGATATTTTCACCCCAGCGCCAGTCTATATGGGCCAATCCTGAAAGTGCCCTGGCATGTTGTTTCAATAAATTGGATTCCATTGAAAGATCCACAACTTTGGAATAAGTTGAATGCGCTTCCCTTAATTCTCCAACTTGATATAATTGATCCGCGATTTTATTTAATAATAAAATCTGCTCCTCTAAATTTCCAGTTTCAACAACTGAATTATACTCTTGCTTAAGTGAATCAATTAAATCTTTACCTTCAGATTTATATGAAATACTAATAAAGAATATTAATAAAAATAGACAGTGATTAATGCCCTTTACTCCCATAATATTCAACCGGATTACAATTCATTCTGAATATTATCATTTGACAACCTTACAAAATAAATATTATCTCTTAAAAAATAACTACTTCTGAATCTAATAATACAATATTTAAAATCGTATTCAAATAAATATTTTCAAAAGCATAAACAAAAAATTATTACTGACTTAATAGGTTTCATTTTGATTTTTTCTTCTTGGAATAATTCACCATAAAAATTAAAATGAAACATATATGTTTAAACAACTATGACTAAGATCTTTTGTTTTAATCTAATAAAAAAAAATAAAGGAAACCTAAACAAATAGGTTTCCTTCGGTGATTAGAGAGTGATTTATCTTTATAGCTTAAGCCACTTTTTTTCTATTCTGATATAAAATCGTAATTAAATCGGCAGCTGATTTCATAAATGTCAATTCTTCCTGATTCCAATTTCTATTATCGTCTTCCTGTCCTACTTTTAAAATTCCTATAGCCGATCCACCAACATACACAGGAACACTTAATATTGAAACTATAGATGTGCCGCTTAAGTATTTCTCAGGAAGTTCAAAAGTATTCTCGTGATTAGTTATATCTCCTGCCATAATCACTTTATCTGCATCAAGTGCTTTAAAGAAATTAGGAACAGCTGATCTCTTCCACTCTTCTCCTGATTCATGTTCATCAGCTACTAAGTCATACATGTTTTCACATTTGATAACAGATCCTCCGGGAGAGTAATTCCAAAACGAACAAGTATTTACTTTCATCGCCTTTGCTATCTCTTCCATAATCAGCTTAAGACCATCCATATCGCCGTTTGTAATCTCAGCCATAGTACGAAGACTATCAAGCACAAAATTAAACCTGTCAATTCTATTGATCTTTTCAGTAAGTTGAGCTTGCTTCTCTGCTACCTCATTTTGCAATCTTGACTGGTTTTCCTGAATTGCCTGCATCTCCTCAAGGTTTTGACGCATTTCCTCTTCAGAAGACTGTAGCTGTTCTGTGTATTCTTGTGACTCTTCTAATAACCTTTTGGTCTTATCATTAACAAGAATACTATTCAGTGATGTTGCGATATTCTCACCAATATTCTCTAGGAATTTAATTTCATGATCTTCAAATTCATTAAAAGAAGCAATCTCAAAAATTCCATGTATTTCTTCATTCACTACCATTGGCACCACAACCAAACAACTTGGTGTTGCCTCACCTAAACCAGAAGTAATTCTAACATAATCCTGAGGAACTTCTTTTAAAATCAATGATGATTTTTCAAGGTAAACCTGTCCAACCAAACCTTGACCAGGTAAGATTACATTATCTTCAAACTTCTTTCTGCTATAAGCATATTTCGATTTAAGTTCTATCGTAACATCGTCATCACCACCTTCTCTGTTAACAAGAAATAATGCACCTTGATTTGCTTTCAAATAATTAACAGTAAATGATATTATTTCATCACAAAGACCCTGAAGGTTATCACTTTTTCTTAACAACGCTCCAATCTCTGCTAATCCATGAGTTGCCCAGTTTCTCTTCTTTTCTTCAGCCTGAGATCTTTCTAACTCCTGAAGATATTTTGCAGTCTCTTGCTCCTTCTCTTTAGCTATTTTTGACTCTTCATCATATTTCGCTAAAAGAGAGTTCATTTCGTTAGAGAACTGAGAGTTTAAGTATTGTAAAAATATAACAATCACAGAGGCAATTGAAGCCGCTCCAATTAATATCGAATATCTTACCCAGGTTACATCAAAGATATCTGTAGTTTCAGATAATTCAATCCATCCATTAATTGTATCAACACCAAAAAATATTGCGAGATTTATTAGAAAAGCACTGATCAGACTAACTTTTTCCGATAGAGAAAATACAGCTAGTGGCAATACCAGTGTCGCAAAGCTAAATATATAAATCTCTATGTTGAATGCCTTCCCTTCAGGAACTATAGCTGAATGCAACACAGCAATTACAATTGAAGGAAGGATAGATATTAAATAGCGGCTCATATTGGTGGCTCCATACCTATTAAGAACCAAGACTGAAGCATACCCTATGAAACCTGCCAAACAAAACGGAAGAATAGGTAAGAATATAATTGATGAAATTATGGAATATGCTATTATAACGACAACAAAAATTGATGCCATAATATTAGTCAGCTTCACCTTATATTTCAGTGAGCTTTCCATTTCATCTTTAATTCCTAGCTTAAAAAGTTTACTAATACCATTCATACTTTAAAAAATTATGTACAATTTTTGCACATATTTCACAAACGGTCAAGTTTATGCAAGATATTTCGATTAATAGTACAATAATTATTCATGAGGCAACAAGAAACCTCATTAAAAAAGTATGGGATTCTCTTACTCCTGAAGAACTTTCAACTATCCCTAAAGACCACAAAAACAACATCTTATGGAACATTGGGCACTGTATTGTCACCCAACAATTGCTTATTTATGCACTAAGCAATAACGAAATGACTCTTCCACCTTCTTTTATTGAAAAATTCAGAAAAGGTTCTTCCCCTGCAAACGGTGAAATATCGGAATCGGATATTGAAATTATCAATGAAAATTTAATGAGCCAGTCGGCAAAATTAAAAGAGGATTATGAGAAGCTCCTGAACTCTGACTTCAAAGAATATGAAACCAGTTACGGGGTAAAGCTTTCGAATGTTAACGATGCGATTTCATTTAATAATGTACATGAAGCGTTACATCTTGGGATTATTATGTCATTAAAAAAACACATATAGAATAAGACAAAAAAAGAGCGCTCATAAGTTTATGAGCGCTCTTTTTTATATCTAATTTTTGTTTTACTTCAATGTAGCAAGTTGCTCTTCCAAAGCTTTAATTTTTGCTTCGGCGTCTGCCTTTTTCTGTTGTTCCATTGCAACAACTTTTTCAGGAGCATTACTAACAAACCGCTCATTGCTAAGTTTCTTCTGTACAGAATTCAAGAACCCTTTTGTATACTCAAGTTCTTTCTGAATTTCCTCCATCTCCTTTTCAGCATCAATAAGGCCATCCGTAGGAATGAAGAACTCATCACCCTTCACTACAAAGCCAGTTGCATTTTCAGGCTGTTCTGCTACCTTATCAATCCTTTCAAGATTAGCCATCTTTATTATCAAGTCTTCAAATGCATCATATAATCCTTGATCTGAAGATTTAATCGCCAACACTAACGCCTCCTTCGGAGAAATACCCTTATTATTTCTAAAGTTTCGTACTTGAGTAATAATTTCAAATACCCTTTCAGTATTATCAAGCAAATTCTCATTAGTTACACTAGCCTTAGGCCATTCTGCAACTATTAAACACTCACCATCTTTTCTTTCACGGATTTCATGCCAAATTTCTTCAGTAATAAATGGCATAAACGGATGAAGTAACTTAATCACCTTTTCAAAAAAATTAATGGTAGCATCGAAGGTAGCTTTATCAATTGGCTTACCAAATTCAGGCTTGATCATTTCCAGATACCAGCTACAGAAATCATCCCAGGTTAGCTTATAAGCAACCATAAGGGCGTCTGAAATTCTGAACTTCTCAAAATGATCAGTAATCTCTGCCAGAGCCTTATTAAACTTTGATTCAAACCAGTCAATTGCAACTTTATTTGATGGGTTGCTTGCACTTTCGTCTATTTCCCATCCCTTAACAAGTCTGAAAGCATTCCAGAGTTTATTACTGAAATTTCTTCCTTGCTCAACAAGCTTCTCATCAAAAAGCAAGTCATTACCAGCAGGAGAACTAAATAGCATTCCTGTTCGAACACCATCAGCACCGAATTCTTTTATCAAATCTAGCGGATCAGGAGAGTTACCTAAGGATTTAGACATTTTCCTTCTCTGCTTATCTCTTACGATACCTGTCAGATATACATTCTTAAATGGCTTTTCGCCCATGTACTCATATCCGGCAATGATCATTCTGGCAACCCAGAAAAACAAGATCTCCGGAGCAGTAACCAAATCATTGGTTGGATAGTAATACTTGATATCTTCATTTTCCGGATTTTTAAATCCATCAAAAACTGAGATCGGCCATAACCAACTGCTAAACCAAGTATCAAGTACGTCATCATCTTGCCTTAAATCTTCAGCTTTTATCGAGCTATCCTTTTCCTGAGCTAATTTCAATGCTTCTTCAGCTGTTTCAGCTACAATATACTCCCCATTTGGCAAATAAAATGCAGGAATACGGTGTCCCCACCATAACTGACGGCTAACACACCAATCTCTCACATTCTCCATCCAGCTGCGATACATGTTCTTGAACTTCGGCGGATGAAGTTGAATCTCATCGTTCATCACATTTTCAAGAGCAGGCTTCGTGATTTCTTCCATCTTCAAAAACCACTGCATCGAAAGCTTTGGTTCAATTACCGCATCAGTTCGTTCTGAAAACCCAACACTATTTTTATAGTCTTCTACTTTTTCAAGTAACTCTAACTCCTCAAGTTTTTTAGCTATTTTCTTTCTAACTACAAACCTGTCTTCGCCTACAAAATGCTGAGCTGCCTCAGACATTGTACCGTCATCGGCAATAACATCGATGCTTTCCAGTTTATGTTTGATTCCAAGCTCGTAGTCATTAACATCATGCGCAGGAGTAATTTTCAATGCCCCGGTACCAAATTCCATTGATACATACTCATCAAAAATTACCGGTACAGATCTATTTACAACAGGAACGATAACTTTCTTACCTTTCAAATGAGCATATCTTTCATCCTCAGGATTAACACATATTGCTGTATCGCCTAAAATTGTTTCAGGTCTGGTTGTAGCTATAATAACATGCTCATCAGAACCTTCAATCTGATACTTCACATAATATAGCTTTGAATTAACTTCCTTATGGATAACCTCATCATCACTCAATGCCGTCTGACCCTGAGGATCCCAGTTAACCATTCTGATACCGCGATAAATCTTCCCTTTATTATAAAGGTCAACAAATACCTTAATTACAGCATCTGAAAGGTCTTCTTCCATGGTAAACCTTGTTCGATCCCAATCACAACTCGCTCCAAGTTTCTTAAGTTGCTCAAGAATTATCCCTCCGTATTTCTCTTTCCATTCCCATGCATATTTCAAAAATTCATCTCGTGAAATACTTTTCTTGTCAATACCTCTTTCCTTAAGCATTGCAACAACTTTTGCTTCAGTAGCAATAGATGCATGGTCGGTACCCGGAACCCAACAAGCTTCCTTACCTTCCATTCTGGCTTTTCTGACTAATACATCCTGAATAGTATTGTTAAGCATGTGCCCCATATGCAACACTCCTGTTACATTCGGAGGTGGAATGACCACTGTATAAGGTTCTTTATCAGGATTTGGTTTTGAATGGAAAAATTTATTATCCATCCAGTACTTATACCACTTATCTTCTATTTCAGCAGGATTATATTTAGCCGATATACTCATTGTATTAGTTTTATTTCAATTTGATTGGCAAAAATAGCAAATTTCGTTCTATTGAGTAGCTTCCATTGTAGAAAAGCACTGATATTTGTATAGGTTTTTACTTTAGCCGATATCTGTTAATTTTACGAAAACAAAAAATAAACAACATTAAACAAATTACCATGAGTAAAGCAAACGATCCGAAACTCAAGTCTTGGGTTTCAGTTCCTGAAAACTCTGATTTCCCAATACAAAACCTTCCATTTGGAATCTTCTCTACTTCTTATCTCAATAAAAGAGTTGGAGTTGCTATCGGGAATAATATTATAGATATGGACTACCTGCTGGTAAATGATTTCTTCAAAGGAATTGAACTTCCAAGTGAAGTATTTACCCAACCTTATCTAAATGATTTTATATCCTTAGGCAAAAAAACTACCAACGCCGTAAGAGAAAGACTTTCAGAGATTTTACAAGAAGACAATCCTGAGTTACGTGACAGCGAAGAAATGAGGGAAAGAGCTCTTATCCCAATGGAAGATGCCACAATGCAGATGCCAGTTAAAGTAGGTGACTATACTGACTTTTACAGTAGTATTGAACATGCTACAAATATAGGAACCATGATTAGAGACCCTGAAAATGCATTAATGCCAAACTGGCGACATTTACCTGTCGGATACCATGGTCGTTCTTCAACAATCATTCCATCTGGAATTCCAATTCAAAGACCATTAGGACAAACAAAAGCTCCTGATGCCGAAAATCCTACTTTTGGCCCAACCAAACGATTAGATTTTGAATTGGAGATGGCTTTCATAACAGGGAAAGCAACTCAAATAGGAGATTCTGTGAATATAAATGAAGCAGATGATTATATTTTTGGAATGGTAGTATTCAATGACTGGTCTGCCAGAGACATACAAGTATGGGAGTATCAGCCATTAGGACCTTTCTTAGCTAAAAACTTTGCTTCTTCTATTAGTCCATGGATTGTTACGATTGAAGCACTTGAGCCATTCAGAGTTGCTCAGCCGAAACAAGACCCTGAAGTATTACCTTACTTACAATCAAAAGGTGATAACAATTTTGACATCAACCTTGAGGTAGATATCAAACCTGAAAACAGTGAGGCGGTAACTGTATGCCGTTCAAACCATAAATATTTATACTGGAACATCAAACAACAATTAGCTCACCAGACTATAAATGGCTGTAGCATAAATGTTGGAGATATGTATGCATCTGGTACCATCTCAGGGCCAACAGAAGATTCATACGGATCTATGATGGAGCTTTCATGGAAAGGTACAAAACCAGTAAAAATGAAAGACGGCACAGAAAGAGTATTTCTACATGATGGGGATACTGTAACAATGAGAGGCTGGTCTGAAAAAGATGGTGTCAGAGTAGGCTTTGGTGAAGTCACCGCAAAAATTCTACCTGCAAGAGAACAATAATTAAAACAATTGAATAAGCGGGAAGGTTTTCTTCCCGTTTAATTTTATTGATAAATCAACCTGACAATGAACCCTGAAGAATACCTAACCATTAAGCCTGGCGATATTTCTGTACCCAAGTTTCATCATTATTTACTTGGTGCTGTTGCCCCACGTCCCATAGCCTTCGCATCAACAGTTGATAAAGAAGGTAATGTAAACTTAAGCCCTTTTAGCTTTTTCAATGTTTTTGGTGCTAACCCACCAATCATGATTTTCTCTCCGGCGCGCAGAGGACGTGATAACACAACTAAGCATACTTTTGAAAATGTGAAGGAAGTGAAAGAAGTTGTAATCAACATTGTTAATTATAGCATTGTCGAGCAAATGTCACTTGCCAGTACAGAATATGATAAAGGGGTGAATGAATTTGTAAAATCAGGTCTTACACCGGTTGCATCTGAAATTGTCACTCCTCCTCGGGTTGGCGAGTCTCCTGTAGCTTTTGAATGTAAAGTAAATGAAGTTGTTGAAACTGGAACAGAAGGTGGTGCAGGAAACCTCATCATTTGTGAAGTGCTAAAAATGCATATCAAAAAATCAGTATTAGATGAAAATGACAGTATTGATATCAAAAAAATAGATTTGGTAGCCAGAATGGGTGGAAACTGGTATTGCCGAGCTAATGGAGATGCACTTTTTGAAATTGCAAAACCACTTACAACAAAAGGTATTGGCGTTGATGCAATGCCGGGACATGTTAAAAACTCAAGTATCCTGACAGGAAATGATTTGGGGAAATTAGGCAATGTCGAAAGCCTTCCAGATCAGTCAGCAATAGATGATTTCGGAGTCAATGACCCAGAAATAGTATCGCTTAAAAACCAGCATGGAGACCAGCCAGATGAGTATCGTAAATTTCTTCATTTATTAGCTCAAAAATATCTGAATTCAAATGAGGTTGAAGAAGCCTGGTTAACTTTATTGCAGAAAAATGACTAAAATAAAAGCAATATTATTTGATATGGATGGAGTTATGGTTGACTCCAATCCGTATCATAAAGCCGCATGGCCTGTCTATGGCAAACAAATCGGACTTGACATCGATGATGACTTAATGGAAAAACACGTGTATGGTCATACAAACCATGATGCTTTACAAAACCTGATGGGTAAAAAGCTTGATAAGGAGCTTACTTTTAAAATGGGTGAGGAAAAAGAAGCTATTTTTCGTGAAATGATCCTTCCAGAATTAAAGCCGGTTGATGGCCTTATTGAGTTTATTGATTTCGCAAAATCCAGAAATATTAAATTGGCAGTCGCCAGCTCCGCACATAGAAGTAATATTGATTTTATCCTTGATGGCTTTAATATCAGAAGGGCTTTTGAATGTATAGTTGATGGCACAATGGTTGAAAACGGCAAACCTGAACCAGATATATTCCTGAAAGCAGCAGAATTATTTGGTTTTAAACCTAAAGAATGCCTTGTTATCGAAGATTCCCTGGCAGGTGTTGAAGCAGGTAGAAGAGCCGGTATGCCTACAGTTGGAATTACGACAACTCATTCAAAAGATGAACTAGACCCTATTGAATTTGCTGAATCCGATTTTAAAAATTTTCAAAAATTATTTTTAGAGAACTTCAATAATTAGGTACTTATGACCTCATTAAATTTCTTTGCTTCTTTGTAAATAAAATAAAATCCCAGCCCGATTAATATAATAGCAATAAAATACCCCAATGGTTCACCCTGAATTGAGTAGAGTGCTCGAATAATCGATTTCAACAATCTTACTTTCCCTCTTCCGGAATTACTATCACTTAAAAGGAATTCCATATCCCCGGTAAGTAATAATATACCAGGAGTAAAAAATATAATGAGATAAAGCAACATCATCCCACCTGAATTTAACATCCTTGATGATTTACTTTTCTTCCTTTCTAACTTAAAAGGATCATCAATAATGATACGAGACTCATCATTCTTCTTTTTATTCTCGACATACTTAATAATATGACTTATTGTCTCATCATCAACACCTTTAGACCTTAAGTTATTCACTACCTCTTTGATAGTACTTCCGGTTTTTAATAGATATTCAGCGTCACTAACTAGTGTCTGAAGTTTATTTTCATCCATATTAAAAAATTAAAACCTGGCGGTAATCAATAATTCCAAATCTCTATATCTTAAATTAAAGCGATGTGCAAGATGTTTATTAGTAAGGCTTCCTCTATAAGCATAAACTCCCTTCATAAACCAGGGATTTGTAAAAATCATATCATCGACGCCACCAAGCTCACCAATACGCAACAAAATAGGTGTGAAAATATTTGAAAAAGCTTCGGTTGCAGTTCTTGCAACTCTTGAAGCAATATTTGGAACACAATAATGCAAAACTCCATGCTTACGGTAAATTGGATCATCGTGAGTAGTGATTCTGCTTGTTTCAAAGCATCCTCCCTGATCAATCGATACATCAACGATCACTGAATCCTGCTTCATTCTGCTAACCATATCCTCGCTGACAACTATTTTATTCCTACCCTTTTCAGCTCTAACTGCTCCAATGACTACATCAGCAGTTTCCAAAGATCTACCAAGTCTGATGGTATCAATAGCAGAAGTAAAAACCTGCTGCCCCAAAGCATGCTTGATTCTCCTTAACTTATAAATATGATTGTCATAAACTTCGATTTCTGCACCCAAGCCTATGGCAGTTCTAGCAGCATATTCAGCGACAGTTCCAGCGCCTAAAATAACAACTTTTGTTGGTGGAACTCCGGTAATACCTCCAAGGATTACACCCATACCACGTTTTACACTACTCAAATACTCGGCTGCGATAAGCATTACGGTGCTACCTGCAATTTCAGACATTGCTCTGACTACAGGCATCCCTCCTACTTTATCTTCAATATATTCAAAGCCTACTGCTGTTATTTTCTTACTAATTAATGCATTAAGATATTCAGGAGTTTGATTACCAACTTGCATAGCTGAAAACAGAGTCTTCCCCGGTTCGATCCATTCTAACTCCTCAGCAGTTAACGGCTCAACCTTCAGAATAATATCTGCCTTAAATATTTGTTTCGGATCATAGCAAATTCTTGCTCCGGCATCACTGTATTGATTATCACTAAAATTAGACCTTTCACCAGCACCGGCTTCAATCATCACTTCATGACCATTATTTATCAATAAACCTACTGCTTCCGGAGTCAGGGAAACCCGATTCTCCTGATAGGCTGTTTCTTTAGGGATACCTATAAATAAGGATTTTTGATCTTTTTTAATTGGTTCCGGTTTTTCCTGAGTCATCAGACCGTGCTCCCTCGATAATGCTTCGAGTCCAGTTTTAAGCTGTTTCGTCATGCCTACCTATTTCTATAGTTCTGCTATCGTCTAAATTAGCAATAATTTTTATGTGTATATATTTTTCAGGCCAGAAAGATGCAACAAGCTCTGGCCATTCAATCAAACACCTGTATCCCGAATACAAATATTCATCAAACCCGATATCAAAAGCTTCAGACTCATGTTTAATCCTGTAAAAATCAAAATGATAGATTGTGTTTTCAATTTTTGAGGCATATTCATTAACCAAAGCGAAGGTAGGACTGCTAACCTGATCTTCAACTTCCAGCTTTTCACAAATCTTTTTTATCAAAGTAGTTTTTCCAGCACCAAGATCTCCTTCGAATAACCAAATTTTATAATCACCAAAATTGGATATCAATTCTTCAGCCACTTTGTCTAAATCATCAATTCCAAAATGGAATTCAGTCATGTCAATACTCATCTAATATTTTTAGGTTTAAGTTTTACCACAGGAACAATCATTTCTTCCAAAGATACACCTCCATGCTGAAAGGTATCATCATAATAGTTCACATAGTAATTAAAGTTATTGGGATATGCGAAAAATTGATCTTCTATAGCAAATACAAAAGTAGAAGTCACATTAACTTTTGGCAAGTATAATTTCTCCGGATGACGAACATTAAATACATTTTTACCATCAAAATTGAGATTTTTACCGGTTTTATATCTAAGGTTAGTATTTGTATTTCTGTCTCCAATAATCTTAAATGGCCTTTTCACTCTGATTGTACCATGGTCTGTACTCAAAATCACTTTCGATCCGGAGGCGGCTATTCTTTCAAGTGCTTCAAGTAAAGGTGAATGAGAAAACCAAGATTGAGTTAATGATCGATAACCTGATTCATCTGGAGCCAGCTCTTTTATCATATTTGATTCAGTACGTGAATGAGATAAAAGATCAACAAAATTATATACAACAACATTTAGCTGGTTATTCAATAAATTCGGCAGATCTTTTACAAGGCTCTTACCCTCATGAATATTTTTAATTTTGTGATAAGAAAATTTTACATCAATTCTTTTTCTCTTTAAATGCTCCTCCAGAAACTTATCTTCATTATTATTTTTCCCTTCGGACTCTTCCTCTCCAATCCACAGGTCCGGGTACCTTTTACTCATCTCCAAAGGTAATAAACCACTAAATATTGAGTTTCTGGCATATTGGGTTGTTGTAGGTAATATACTAAAATAGGTTTCTTCGGAAACAACGGAAAAATGATCATTTACCATTGGTTCTATCATTTTCCACTGATCAAATCTAAGATTATCAATAACTATGAAAAATAATGAAGAGTCTTTCTCTATTTCCGGAAAAACATACTCATCCATTAGACGATGACTCAATACAGGCCTGTCAACAGATGGATTGTTAAGCCAATCTTCATAGTTATCCTCTATAAATGAGGCAAAATTATGGTTAGCATCTATTTTCTGAGAATCTATCACTTCCGCCATACTTCTGCTTTCAGTGTCATCAATCTGCATTTCCCAGTAAACTAATTTTTTATACAGCTCTGCCCATTCATTAAAATCCAGATTATCACCGAAAGCCATACTGATATTTCTAAAATCCTGCTGATAACCCATGTTAGTTCGTTCGGTCACTAACCTTTTGTTATCAAGGATCTTCTTTACAGATAGCAGTATCTGATTTGGATTCAAAGGCTTGATGAGGTAATCTGCAATCTTCTGACCAATTGCCTCCTCCATAATATGCTCTTCTTCCGATTTGGTGATCATTATAACAGGAAGAGAAGGTTTTTTAATTTTAATCTGTTGAAGAGCTTCCAAACCACTCATCCCGGGCATGTTCTCGTCGAGAAACACAATATCAAAATTTGTATTTGCGACCTCATCCAACGCATCAAAACCACTATTAACGCCTGTGACGTTATAGCCTTTACTTTCTAAAAATAAAACATGGGGCTTCAAAAGATCTATTTCATCATCGGCCCATAAAATATTATACTTGTGCATCGGAAAAGACTTTAATCAGATTAACATTTTATTGTGATTTGAACATAATACTAAGCATAATTTAACATTTTTGCGCTAAATAACTAAAATAAGGAACTGAAAGAAGATTGAAACACCGAACTAAAATTTTTAATGACCCGGTTTACGGATTTATTTCCGTTCCATACGGCTTGCCTCTTGACACGGTAGATCATCCCTATTTCCAGCGATTAAGAAGAATCAAACAGTTAGGTCTTGCTGAACTTGTTTATCCAGGAGCATTGCATACACGTTTTCACCATGCTTTAGGTGCTTACCATTTAATGGGCCTTGCTTTAGACCAACTCCGAAATAAAGGACACCAAATTTCTGCAGAAGAATTTCAGGCTACTCAAATGGCCATTTTGCTTCACGATATCGGGCATGGGCCTTTCAGCCATGCTTTGGAGTACTCACTGATGCCGGGAATCAGACATGAAGAAATGTCCATCCAGATAATGAAAAGGCTGAATGATCAATTTGATGGTGCGTTTAACCTTACTCTAGACATATTCACAAATCAATATAACAGACATTTCTTTCATGAGTTAGTTAGTAGCCAGCTTGATATCGACCGACTCGATTACCTGATGCGGGATAGTTTTTTTACAGGAGTTAGCGAAGGTACCGTTGGTTCATCAAGGATTATAAAAATGCTTGAAATATATAACGACAAACTGGTAGTTGAAGAAAAAGGGATATATTCAATTGAAA
The DNA here is from genome assembly GCF_012926615.1 of Marinigracilibium pacificum. Lineage (GTDB taxonomy): Bacteria > Bacteroidota > Bacteroidia > Cytophagales > Cyclobacteriaceae > Mangrovivirga > Mangrovivirga pacifica. The sequence goes on from NZ_JABBNU010000005.1 coordinate 197,873, forward strand.
ATTTCCTCAATAGTCGTAGGTTAATGTACTGGCAGGTTTACCTTCACAAAACTGCTGTAGCTGCCGAAAAAATGTTAATTCAGATTATTAAGCGAGCTAAATTTCTTGCTCGAACAGGCACTGAAGTACATTGCTCTCCGTTTTTAAAACCCTTTCTAGAGAATAACTATACCATAGAACAAATTAAAAATAACCCTGAAATTCTTAATAATTATTGCCAACTTGATGACTCTGATATTTGGAACGCTGTAAAAAGTTGGTCAAGACATGAAGACAAAATATTATCATCATTATGTAGAATGATTATAGACCGAAGGTTATTCAAAATACATTTAAGCTCTGAACCTATTGATGAAGATCAGATCAAGCAAATGACTGATAAAATTCAAAAGCATTTTGATATTGCTCAGCATGAGGCTGAATATATGATCGATAATGGTAGCATGACTAATTCAGCATACTTGCCTACCAACCAGCCGATATATATTCTAACAAAAAAAGGCAAAATTGAGGATGTTGCAATAGCATCAGATTTACCTAATATTAAGGCGATGTCCAAAATCGTAAAAAAATATTACCTATGCTGGCCCAAATCTTTATCTTTGTAATGATTAAAAACCTAAATTAATGGAATTCACTATAAATCAGGTCGCAGAATTACTTGAAGGTCGAGTAGACGGCAATGGTGAAGAAAAAGTATTTACGATCAAAGGAATTGAAGAAGGAACGAAAGGAAGTATTTCGTTTTTGTCAAATCCTAAATATGAACCATACATTTACGAAACAGAATCTTCAGCTGTAATTGTCAAAAACGACTTCCAACCTAAAAAAGAAGTTGGCACAACCCTAATTTTTGTTGATGACCCCTACACTCGTTTCACTACTCTATTAGAACAAATTCAGAAGATGATTAACCCGGTTAAAATGGGTGTAGAATCTCCTTCTTACCAATGTGACTCGGCTATTGTAGGTAACAATATTTATCGTGGTGCTTTTAGTTATATCGGTGAAAGGTGCAAAATTGGTAACAATGTAAAAATTTATCCAAATGCATTTGTTGGTGATGATGTTGAAATTGGTGATAATACTATTCTTTACAGTGGTGTAAAAATTTATCCTAGATGCAAAATAGGTCAAAACTGCACTATCCAGGCAGGAGCTGTTATTGGAAGCGATGGCTTTGGGTTTGCGCCTCAAGAAGACGGGACATACAAAACCATCCCTCAACTTGGCACTGTAATTATTGAAGATAATGTTGATATCGGAGCCAATACGGTTATAGATAGAGCTACATTTGACGCTACAGTAATTAAAAAAGGAGTTAAATTAGACAACTTGATTCAAGTAGCTCATAATGTGGTGATTGGGAAAAACACAGTTGCAGCATCTCAATCAGGTATAAGTGGTTCAACGAAAGTTGGCGAAAACTGTGTAATTGCAGGTCAGGCAGGAATTGTCGGACACTTGAAAATTGCAGATAAAACCACTATTGCAGCACAAGCAGGCGTAACAAAATCGATCAAGGAAGCTGGTTCTACAGTATTAGGAAGTCCGGCTATTGATATTCGAAATTTCAGGCAATCATTTATATATTTCAAGAAGTTACCCGAATTAGTTGCCAGAATTACGAAACTTGAAAAAAAAGATTAACTTTACGCCCTCGTTAGAATTTTAGGGAGCACATGTATACGAGACAGCATACAATAAAGAAAGAAACAACAGTAAAAGGTGTCGGTCTTCATACCGGAGCAATGACTACGATGACTTTTTGTCCGGCACCGCCTGATCATGGCATCAAGTTCCAGAGAACTGATGTTGAAGGCCAGACAATTATTGAAGCAGATTGTGACCTTGTGGTTGACGTTTCAAGAGGTACAACACTTGAAAAAGATGGCGCAAGAGTTCATACAATTGAACACGTACTTTCTGCACTGGTTGGTGAACAGGTTGACAATATACTTATCAAACTTGACGGACCGGAAATTCCAATTATGGACGGATCTGCACAGCCCTTCATTGAAGTTCTTCGCGAAGCAGAACTTGAAGAGCAAAGTGCATTAAGAGACTTCTTCGAAATTCCTGAAGGCATTTTCTATCGTGATCATGAGAAAAATGTTGAAATGGCCGCTCTTCCTTTGGATGACTACAGAGTTACCGTAATGGTAGACTATAATTCTCCGGTATTAGGAAGCCAGCATGCGTCATTAAATGACATCAGTCAGTTTGCAGATGAAATTGCATCATGCAGAACTTTCTGTTTCCTTCATGAACTTGAAATGCTTCATAGTCAAAATCTTATCAGAGGTGGTGACCTTTCTAACGCAATTGTAATTGTGGACAAGGTTGTTTCTGATAATGAACTTGATCATCTAGCAGGATTATTTAATAAAGATAAGGTTGCAGTAAAAGAAGAAGGTATTCTAAACAATGTTGACCTTAGATATAAGAATGAGCCTGCTCGTCATAAATTATTAGATGTTGTGGGTGACCTTGCTCTTGTTGGTAAACCAATCAAAGCACAAATTCTTGCAGCGCGTCCTGGTCACGCATCAAATGTTGCTTTTGCTAAGAAGCTTAAGCGTTTGATGGAATCTACAACGAACAATAATATCCCAAAATACAATCCGAAGTTACCTCCGGTTCTAGATATTAATCAGATTTCAAATACTTTACCTCACAGATTTCCGTTCTTGTTAGTTGATAAGATATATCATCTGGATGAAACAAGTGTTGCCGGTATTAAAAATGTAACTATTAATGAACCTTTTTTTCAGGGACATTTTCCAAACAATCCGGTTTTCCCGGGTGTTTTACAAATAGAGGCTATGGCTCAGGTTGGAGGTATTTTGGTACTTAATACTGTACCAGATCCGGAAAATTACTGGACTTACTTCCTTGGAGTAGAAAGCTGTAAGTTTAGAAAAATGGTTCTACCAGGAGATACTATTATTATCGAATGTAAATTAATCGGTCAGATAAGAAGAGGAATTGCCAAAATGTCTGGGAAAGCCTATGTAGGCAATAACCTGGTATGTGAGGCAACCATGACTGCAAGCATTGTAAGAAAAGATTCATGAGCAATAACCTAGCCTACATTCACCCTAATGCTAAGATTGGTACAAATGTTACCATCTCCCCTTTCGTAACAATCGAAGATGATGTGGAGATCGGAGACAATACCTGGATTGGTCCTAATGTAACCATCATGTCCGGTTCAAGAATCGGTCAAAATTGTAAGATCTTTCCTGGTGCAGTTATTGGAGCTGTTCCTCAAGACTTAAAATTTAAAGGTGAAAAAACAAAAGCGGTTGTTGGAGACAATACGGTTATCAGAGAATGTGTAACAATTAACAGAGGTACTGTAGACAGAGAAGAAACCAGAGTAGGATCTAACTGTCTTTTAATGGCCTATGTTCATTTAGCTCATGACTGCCTGGTTGGAGACAATTGCATCATTGCCAATGCTGTGCAAGTTGCCGGCCATGTTGAAATAGATGATTTTGCTATAATTGGTGGAGCTAGTGCTGTACATCAGTTTGCAAAAATTGGAGCACATGTAATGGTATCAGGTGGGTCTTTGGTAAGAAAAGATATTCCTCCATATGTTACTGCAGGTAGAGAACCAATCAGTTATTGTGGTGTTAATTCTGTGGGCTTGAGAAGAAGAGGTTTTGATAACGAAAAGATAAATCAGATTCAAGAGATTTATCGAATCATCTACCAAAAAGGGTTAAATCGTTCAAGATCTATAGATCAAATCAGGCTTGAAATTCCTGCTAGTAAAGAAAGAGATTATATCATTAACTTCATTTCAGGTTCTGATCGAGGAATCATGAAAGGGTATGGTATTTAATTTATGCTTAAGCCTAGTATTTCCTGCGAAAATTTAAGTAAAAAATATATTAGACAATGGATCTACCGTGATCTGAACTACAAATTCGAGCACGGTAGATCTTATGCTATTACAGGGAATAATGGATCAGGTAAAAGCACTCTTATAAAGTCTATTTCCGGAGCACTCCTAGCTACCAAAGGAGATATAAAGTATTTTGATCAGCAAGGTAAAGCTATTTCTGATGAAGAAATTTATAAATACCTAATCTACGTTGCTCCATATTTCGATCTAATAGAAGAATTCACATTAAATGAAGCACTGGATTTTCATTTTTCATTTAAACCTTTAGTTAAAGGCATTAAAATGGAAGATCTTCCGAAAAAAATGCTTCTTGACGGAGCTCAAAATAAATTTATAAAGCATTTTTCATCAGGAATGAAGCAACGACTGAAACTCGGACTTGCTTTTTTTAGTGATGTGCCAGTTGTATTACTAGATGAACCATGTACTAACCTGGATGAAACCGGGATAACTTGGTATAAAAAACAAATGCAGGAAATTCATTCGAAAAGATTAATTATCATTTCTTCAAATCAAAAATTTGAATATGAATTAGCAGATTTTGTTTTAAATATGATAGATTATAAATAATTTTATGAATTGACCTCTATTGGAATCAAAAAAATTGATACTATATTTAAAGAAACTTTTTAATTTTTGCATTTTATGAGAAAGAATCTAACCATTTTATTAGGACTATTTTTAGCGCTTTCATTATCCTTAACTGGATGTAAAAAGAACGATGATAATGAGAAACCTGCTGATCAGGTAAGAACTGAACTATTATCAAATGGTGCTTGGACTCTTCAGACAGCTACAAGAAACAGTAGTGAAGTTGTTACAAGTAGCTATGCTGGCATGACTGTTACTTTTAATAGTAACAAAACTTATGTAGCAACATACACAAGTTCTACTCCTACTGAACTATATACCACATGGCCTGTATCAGGAAACTGGGATTATGTTAGTAACAACGGAACTCCTGATATCAATACATTAATAAGAAATGCTCAAACTGCTGGTGGTGTAGAAATTAGTCTTTCTAATGTTACTGAATCAACTCTTACAGCAGCTTTTACTATTGCTGATCCTCCATCTGGAGCTAAAGTACAAGGTATTTCAGGAAATTTCGTTTTCGAATTCACTAGATAAGAACTTAATAAAAGAACATAAAAAAACAGCCACTCTTGAGTGGCTGTTTTTTTTTATACCGTAATTGCTTAACTAAGCTTTACTATTGTAATACCTGCTCCTCCTCGATCTGCGTGTTCATCTCTAAAGGATTTAACAAAAGATAAATTACCTAGTTGATTTCGGACAAATTCTTTTAATACACCATTGCCTTTTCCATGTAATATCCTTACTTCCTTCATGCCTAACATATGAGCATCATCCATAAAGGCTTCGATAACACTAAAAGCCTCTTCTACACGCTTTCCCCTGATATCAAGCTCTGAATTAAACTCTGCCAGCTTTTTATTTAAATTCAAGGAAGAATAAATACCTCCTTTATATTTCTGATCACGATCCTGTTTTCTTGCTGACCGCTTTGAGATCTTCTCAAGTCTGTTAAGTTTGATAGTACTTTGAAGCTGACCTATCGCAACAGTAACATCTTTTCCTTTCATCTCTAAGACCTCTCCAATAGCTTCTTGTCCCTTAATTCTGACTGAATCACCAATTTCTATTGGTCCTTCCTCAACATTAATTGTTTCCTCTTCCTGAGAAACTAAATTTTCCTTTTCAGAAAGTTTTAGCTTACTCTCCGTTTCTGAAAGTTTTTTACGAGCTTCTTTTGTTGCTTCTTTTTCAGCATTAGCTTCCTTAATACGCCTGATCGTATTTTCTATATCTTTATTTGCTTGTTTTATTAAGCGTTTGGCCTCTTCCTTTGCTTCAGAAATATATTTATTCCTATTAACATCAAGATTACTTTCCTTATCCCTAAAGCTTTGAATTTGACTAGACAACTGTTGTTTTAGCTGTTTATTCTCAATTACAAGCTGTGAATATGAAAGTCTTTCCTTCTCTAATTGATGAAGAAGTTCTTCCATATTAACTGTTTCTTCTCCTAAAAAGGACTTTGCCTTTTCAATTACAGATTCAGGTATTCCGGTTTTGGATGCTATTTCAAAAGCAAATGAACTACCAGGCTTACCTTGTTCGAGCATATACAGTGGCTCTAACTTTTGCTGATCAAATAGCATACTTCCGTTTACCAATCCATCTGTAGACTCTGCCTTCGCCTTCAAATTACCATAGTGTGTTGTTATAACACCATAAGAAAGAGATTTAAGAAGTTCTTCAAGAATAGCTTCAGCTATAGTCCCTCCAAATTTCGGTTCGGTTCCGGTACCAAATTCATCAATTAAAAACAATGTCCTTTTACCACAAAATTTAATGAAATGGGACATGTTTTTAAGATGAGAACTATATGTACTCAAATCATTTTCTATAGATTGCTCATCACCTATATCAGCAAAAATCTCTCTGAATAAAGGAAATGTACTTCCTTCTCCTACAGGCACCAACATACCACATTGTAGCATATATTGAATCAACCCCATAGTCTTCAAAGCCACTGATTTACCACCTGCATTAGGACCACTGATAATTAATATTCTGTTTTCCCTTTCCAGACTTACCGTTAAAGGTCTTACCGGTTTTTCAGATCCTTTGTGAGTTATCAATAATACAGGGTTATATCCATCAATAATTTCCAGTTTCCCATCTTTATTGATGCTTGGATAAACACAATCTAGTGAAACTGCCAATCTAGCTTTAGAACGAATAAAATCCAGAAGTCCGATATACCTGATCACACTAGTCAAATCTTCAAAAAAAGGATTAAACTGATCTGTTAAAGCAGTTAATATCCTTATTACTTCCCTTCTTTCCCTTAATTGAAGATCTCTGATGTCATTGTTTATTTCCAGAACCTCCGTTGGTTCCATAAAAACTGTTTGCCCCGTTGACGACTCATCATGTACAAAACCTTTCAATACACGTTTATATTCTGCATGAACGGGTATCACCATTCTACCACCCCGAACAGTTAGTGTCATCCCTTCAGGAATAAATCCACTTTTATCAGCTTCCGACATCACCCGATTAAGAACCTTTCGAGCTTTAACTTCAGCATCAATCAAATCTTTCCGAATGAGATTAAGTTCTTTGCTAGCTGTGTTTCTAACCGCTCCCTTTTCGTCTATTGATCTTTCAACCTCTCTAAATAAGTGAGATGGAATTGAAATATTTTCTCCTAAACGCTTTAATGAAGGATACTCATCTTCTTGAGATTCAAAAAACGTAATGAGAGATAAAGACTTAGATAAATATTGTACCAGATATAATAATTCAGATGCTTCCAGCCAGGAACCAGAAAGCTTAATTTTGTTTATGAATGGAAATATTTCGATGCCATCTGCCAGGTCTATAACTACACCTTCTTCCAAAAGCCTTTTAAACTCATTTGTTTGAGTAAGCATCCTTGAGATTTCACCCCTATCGTGCGAAAATCTGATCTTATCAACAAATTCCTTTCCAGTCTTGGTTTTACACCCTTCCAGCAACACAGCTCTAACATGCTGAAAACCAAATTTTTCCTCTAAATTTTTAGGATATAGCATTAATATCTACTCTAATTTTTGTTCTTCAAGAGTTAAACTATCTATTACAGCATTAGTTACCTCTTTTAATTCATCAGGGTTCTCCAAATACCATTGATATGAAGTAAAATATGTCATTGAATCCACTTCAAATTTCTCAAAAATAGAATCCTGATAAATTTCAAATACAACTCGTTGAGAATCTACCGAACCAGTAACATAATTAACTTCACTATCCAAAAGATAAAGTTCCTTTTGAATTGAGATCATTTTTTCCCTATCGATTAAATTATCAGGCTTTTTATTTTCCTTTTCTGAACAAGAAATAAAAGCTAAAACCGACAAGGTCATAAGAATATAACTAACTTTCATATAGTTCAAATTTCGATTTTTTATATTGTATATCCCCATAAATGAAAATTCATTTTACATTTTTTAACGTTACCCAAATCAATAAAATAGTAACTTTAACGCCAATTATACATTTAAATGAATAGATTCGTGACTTTGTCATTGATCCGGAAAATTAATATATCATGCGGGAACTAATAAAAAAGCTCCGTAAATATGAAATACAGATAAGAAAAGCGATAAACACTCAGCTTCAGGGTGATTTCAAATCTGTATTTAAAGGTTCCGGTCTGGAATATGATGACGTCAGACAATATCAATATGGTGATGATGTCAGAACTATCGACTGGAGGGTAAGTGCAAAGGGGCATGGAACGTTTGTAAAAACGTTTATTGAAGATAAAGAACAGGTAGTATATTTCATTGTTGATGTCAGTGGTTCACAAGACATCGGTTCAAGAAATCAGACGAAACTTGAAATATGTAAGGAAATAACTGGTGTTTTGGCAATGGCTGCGTCAAGAGAAGCCAGTAAGGTGGGATTAATTGCTTTTTCTGATAGGAAAGAACTTTTTCTTAAGCCATTAAGAGGCCAGAATCATATTTATCAGTTGATAAAAAGTCTTTTTTCACTTCAGCCTAAATCACAGCAGACTGATTTAGATGGCGCCTTCAAGTACACCCTTAATCATTTAAAAAAGAAAAGTGTTGTATTCCTTATTTCAGATTTTATTGATGAAGATTACCAGCACACACTTAAAGGCCTTGCCAGAAAACATGATGTAATAGCAGTTCATGTATCTGATCGAAGGGAAAGAAAGATGCCTAAACTAGGAATAGTCCCTGTTCATGATAAAGAAACTGGAAAAACAAAGTGGATTAATTCGTCTTCTTCATTTTTCAGAACCCATATTGCAAAAAGGTTTGAAAGACATTCTGACGAACTTCAGGACTTTTCGAACAAGCACCAGATAAATTATGTACATATAGATACAAAAGAAAATTACGTACCAAAACTTATTCAATTATTTAAAATCAGAAATCAGACATTTAAGCGTGGTTAATTTTTTAAGGTACTTCTTATTCTTTTTCCTGACAACAAGCTCAATTCTAGCTCAGGATATCACTTATGAGGCATACTTTCGCTCTGATAGCGTTAAGGCAGGTATGCCATTGGAGTATGTTTTAAACGTTCAATACCCAAAAGAAATTGATGTTCTTCTACCGGATACAACCTTCAACTTTGGAGATTTTTTATTGACTGGTAGAAAATTTGCTCCTACATATTCCGATTCTATTTTCAGTTATGATAGTGTTGTTTATGAATTGACAAGCTTTAGTATTGAAAAAATTCAAACATTATCGTTACCTATCAAATATTACACAGAAAGTGATAGTGGTGAACTAAATACAAATACTGACACGTTGTATTTTGTAGAGTATATTCCTGTCGTTTCGGATACTTTACAAGTAAAAGAAAACACAGCCTTCCAGCCTCTTGAAAAGCTAATTAACTATCCGATACTAACGCTTGTTGTAATTTTTGTAATTGTTGTTATTATCATATTAATAATTGTATTAGCAAGACCTTTAAAAATTGCCTTGAAAAAATGGAGGTTAAAGAGAAAATATAATAGAATCAGAAACTCCTTTGAAAAACAAGAGGTCAACAACAGGCATGATGCTTCTAAAAAACTGGCTTTATGGAAAAGACTACTTGAAGTCCCTACTGATATTCCTGTTCCGGCCTTAACTACTGATGAAATAATTAAATTTTCTGATACTTCTCAAATTGAAACTGAACTCAGGTCAATTGACAGATATATTTACAGCAATAAAAATGACAACTCAGACCTGATGGTAGCTTATGATAAGCTTCTCAGTCTTTCAGATAATATTTTAGAACAAAAACTACAGCGCCTAAGCCATGCAAGAAAGTGATAACCTGTCAAATATTCCGTGGTATTCGCTAGATTGGTTTAACCCGGATAAATTCCCTTTAATTGGAACGGGAGAATACTTCGATTGGAAAAACGAGTGGGTTTTCTATTTGCTCCTGCTCATTCCTATTATTCTGGCTGTAATTCCATTTTTAAGAAAAAAAATTCAAACCTTGGAAGTTGCATTGCCAAAGAAAGATGTTGGTACTGACTTTACTTCTTATTTGCGTTTTATACCAACAATACTATTATCTCTTTCATTTATATGTATGGTAATTGCACTGGCAAGACCTCAAAAAACAAATGAAAAAATAGAACAATGGTCAGAAGGTATTGACATAATGCTACTACTGGATATTTCAGAATCAATGAAAATCCAGGATTTAAAGCCAAACAGACTTGAAGCCGCAAAAAAGACTGCTCTTGACTTTATTGATGGTAGAAATCAGGACAGAATTGGTGTGGTGATTTTTGCTGGTGAAGCATTTACTCTTGCTCCAATGACTACAGATTATGACCTGCTCAGATCTGAAATTGAAGACATCACATTTAGCAAAATAAGAAAAAGCGGAACAGCAATAGGCCTAGCCCTGGGAATGGGAATTAACCGCATGAAGGAGTCTGAAGCGAAATCAAAGGTATTCATTTTGTTAAGTGATGGAGACAATACCGCTGGAAATATAGACCCTAAAACTGCAGCTGAATTTGCAGCTGGCTATGGAATAAAAATGTATTCAATAGCTATTGGTCGTGAAGGTAGAGTTAGGTATGGTACCGATAATTTCGGACAGCCTTACTATGTTGAAAATAGTATTGATGAGACTACCCTGAGAATGATTGCAGAAATTGGAAACGGAAAATTCTTCAGAGTTGAAAACAACAAAGGCTTACAAGAGGTATTTAATACTATTGATCAATTAGAAAAAGCTAAAATATACGAAAACAGGTATAAAAATACTTTTGATTATTATTTCGTTTATCTGTATTGGGCCTTAGCTTTATTCCTGGGTTGGTTATTGACCAAATTAACAATCTTTTCAAATATTCTAGTTGACTAAGTTTATGTCTGAACTAATAAATAACTACAATAAGGTAAAAGAACAAATTGCTGAGGATGTTACTCTTGTGGCAGTTAGTAAAACTAAACCAAATCAGGATATACTTGAACTGTATAATGCCGGCCAAAGGGTATTTGGAGAAAATAAAGTTCAGGAATTAACCAGTAAGCAAGAAGAACTACCCAAAGACATACAGTGGCATATGATTGGCCATCTTCAGCGAAATAAGGTTAAGTATATAGTTCCTTTTGTTTCATTAATTCATTCTGTCGATAGCAAAAGACTAGCTAAAGAAATTAATAAAGAAGCAAAAAAAAACGACCGAATAATTGAGTGTCTTCTTCAGGTCCATATTGCAGAAGAAGAGTCCAAATTTGGTTTTGATGAAAATGAAATTATAGAAATCATCAGCAATAATGAATTCTCTGAATTTGACAATATTAAAATTGTCGGTTTAATGGGAATGGCCACATTTACTGACGACCAGGATCAGGTAAGAAAAGAATTTAAAAATCTTAAAGAAATTTTCGGCCGAATAAAAGCCATTGGTGCTTCACAAAACATCTCTATGAAAACCTTATCAATGGGAATGAGTGATGATTTTGCAATTGCCATAGAAGAAGGATCTACAATGGTTAGAGTTGGAAGTAAAATATTTGGAGAAAGAAATTACTAAGATGCAAAAAACTATTCTGACAATCGCTGGTTTTTCAGGAATGGCTGCCGTTATAGTTGGTGCCTTTGGAGCACATAAACTTGAGCCAATTTTGGTTGCAAACAACACTTTAGATACATTTCAAACAGCTTCAGAATATCACTTCTATCATACATTTCTTCTAATTGCCTTAGGGATATTATCTCGCCGGATACCAAAAAGATATACCCAGTTTAGTTTCATATCTACATTAGCAGGGATGATAGTCTTTTCCGGAAGCTTATATATTTATTCCTTATTAGGGTTAAAAACTCTGGCCATGATCACACCTATCGGAGGACTTTTCCTAATATTAGGCTGGATTGGATTTATCGTAGCCGTCATTTTCAAAAAATAACTTACATCAAAACGGTTAATTCCAAAATTATTCCTAGTTTTCGGTAACTTTTTAAATAACCCAAGCTAGAGGTGTTACCTTTTTGATTTTTTAGTTATTAACACCCAAAGTCTGTTAAGTGATCGGAATGCAAGAAATTGAAATAGCAAATTTAAGAAGGCTGACTGAAGTCGTAAAATCAACATATAACTACGATTTCACGAATTACGCAATGTCTTCATTTAAGAGAAGGATTGGAAGAGTTTTGGATCTTTTCAATTTTGCATCTGTTGATGCATTGATATCAAAGATCCAGACTGATCGTGCTTTTTTTGAGACATTCGTACAAGAAATCACAGTCAACGTAACAGAAATGTTTAGAGACCCTTCTTTTTGGAGAATATTAAGAGAAGACATAGTACCTAATTTGCTTTTGAATCATTCAAGTATAAACATCTGGCATGCAGGATGTTCATCTGGAGAAGAGGTCTACTCAATGTGTATTCTTTTAAATGAGATGGGCATTCTTGATAAATCCAAAATCATAGCAACAGATCTTGACAAAGGTATTCTTGAAAGAGCACGTGCAGGTAGGTTTAAACTGAAAAACATGGAGTTGAATGAGAAGAACTATATCAGATTTCAGGGAACTCATTCGATTAAAGACTATTACACCATTAGAGGTGACGATGTTCAGATGAACCCAGACCTTGTAAGAAATGTAAGCTGGAGGGAACATGATCTTGTTAATGGACCTGTATTTAACAAGTTTGATCTTGTGCTATGCAGAAATGTAATGATTTACTTTAATCAGAACCTTCAAAATGAGGTATTAAAGAAAATTCATGAGTCCATGTTTAAATACGGTTATCTGGCTATTGGTAATAAGGAGTCATTGATATGGTGTGAGATCGCCAATAAGTTTATCGTAGTTAATAACGAAGAAAAAATTTATAAAAAGATTAAAGAATAGAAAGCAGACCTTGAATCTATTAATATGAAAAAATACGATTTAAGTGATAAATATAAGGCCGTAGTTATCGGTGGGTCTGCTGGAAGTTTTCAGGGAGTCGTAAAGATTTTATCTAGTATTCCGGAAAATTTCACATTACCAATTATCATGTGCTTGCATAGACTCAAGCATGTAAGAAATGGCTTTGTTGAAGCCTTGAGCATTAAAAGTGTCAAACCGGTACATGAGCCGTTTGATAAAGAAAGCATAAAAAAAGGCAGAGTGTATTTGGCACCTGCTAATTATCATTTGCATGTTGAACTAGGTAATACCTTTGCTTTGTCTACAGACAGGTTAGAAAACAATTCCAGACCTGCCATTGACATAACGCTTGAAACAGCAGCATATGTTTATAAAGACAAACTAATTGGCATTCTTTTATCTGGCGCAAATAAAGATGGAGCCATGGGAATGAAAAAGATCAAAGACAGAGGCGGAATGACCATTATTCAGGATCCCGCAACGTGTATGATCGACACCATGCCAACTGCTGCAATGAAATTAACTGAAATCGATCATTCATTGAATATTGATGAGATCGTGAATTTTTTGAAACAACTTGACAGTCAGTATAAATAATTTATACAGCTGAATTTTTAGATATAAAATATAAGTTAAATGAAAAATAGCCTGAAGAAAATTGCTGGCCTGCTATTTATAATTTTTTTAGTTGGTGGTTTGTTGTTGGCATATCTGATGCAAGGCTTCAAAGGAGCTTTAATTCAGAATATCCCTTCATTGAATTTAAACAACATCCAATCTGGTCAGAATGTATTCAATGAACTTTTTTATACAGTAATGGGAGTTTATAGCATTGCATTGATATGCATTGTATTCTTATTTATTTCTGATAACAAAGCAGGAAAAGGAGATGAAAATTCTAGCAACCTTAAAGATTCTTCCAAATCACAATCTGAAGAAGATGATGCTGATCAAAGAATTGTAAATGATGATGAAATAGAAGATTCTAACTTAAAAGAAGTTGCTCAAATAATAAATTCTGAAGGAGATACTGAAAAAATCCTTGAAAAAGCGATTACTAAAATAAGTAATTTCATTGAAGCAGGTCAGGCCGCAATTTATTCAAAGGTAAGAGAAGATGACAAAACTAAACTTAATCTAATTGCTGGATATGCACTTAGCTTTGGTGAAGGAAGAAAAATCTCTTTTGATATCGGAGAAGGAATTGTTGGAACTGTGGGTAAGGAAAAAAGATTACTTGAGATTAATGATATCCCTGATGGGTATATAAACATTGTCTCAGGATTGGGTAAATCAACTCCTAACTCCTTGCTTGTAGCACCAATAGTAGAAAACTCTACTGTATATGGAGTAGTTGAAATTGCTTCATTCAAAAATTTCTCGGATGCTCAAAAGGAGTATATCTCAGAATGCTTGACCTATATGGCTAAAAAGCTTAAAAATGAAGCTAAAGCCAAAAAGGAAGATAATAAGTCAGAAAATACTAATGATTAATAATTTTAATTTTTTCACCTATGTTTAAAAACATCAATATCGGGGGAAAAATAACGACTTTAACTGCCCTAATTGTTTTGATTGGTGTTGCTATTTCAATAACAGTAGCATACAATCTGAACAAAGACAAATTAGAGTCGGAATATTTAAACCAGTTGTCTGTAGTTAACAGAGCAATCGATAAAGATATTTCCAACCGTTTCAATATGTATAAGAATACAGTTGAAGCAATAGCGGGAACTCAAGATCTTCAAGAAGCTCTATCTCTTTACAATGATTACAGCTACATTAACCCGGATAGCGTTGACAGTCTAATTGCTCCTGTTTTGAATAGAAAGATCTATTCATCAACACAAAGCAACTTATACATTACTGATATTACAGGTAATATTCTAGCTTCAACTGATGGTATTACCGACGTAAATATTGAGACAATTGCTGAATCTATCCTTCAAAAAGCGACTGAAACTTCAGCTATTGGAAATCTTCAGGAAAACGAATCCGGATTTGCAATATATGCTGCAGCTCCTGTTAAGTTTAACAGTTCAAATGTTGGTTATATTGTTACCGGACATTCATTAAATACTCTTTACCCAATTTTAGAAGACACTTCTTACCTTGGAAAAACAGGTGAAAACCTTCTTGTTTCAAGAGTATTAGATAGAGCAATCTATGTTAGCCCTTCAAGAACAGAGGGTAGTGAGCTTATAAAAAGAAGTGTTAGTATTGAAGAGCAAACTGCAAGTCAAAACGCTGTACGAAGAGTGATGGTTACAGATACTCTTGGTAGCATGCAAGATATTGACTACGCTAATAAAGAAGTTCTTTCAGTATGGAGGCCTATTCAAGGAACTAACCTGGGTATTGTTACCAAGATTGATCAGGATGAAATTTACTCATCTTCAAATGAGCTTCTTAGAAAATTAATCTTAGGTGGTATTGGAGCTTTGATATTCACAATCATCATAAGCTTATTAATCACAAGAACGCTAACTAAGCCGTTAAAAGAGTTACAAAATATAGTTAAAAACCTTTCCAAAGGTATTCTACCAAATAAAATTGGAATTAGAGGGAAAGACGAAATAGGGCAAATAGCCAGTGCTACAAGAAACCTTGTATCAGGACTAAAACGTACTGCAAACTTTGCCAAGCAAATTGGAGAAGGTCATTATGATGCTGAATTCCAGCCATTGTCTAATGAAGATACTATCGGTACTTCATTAATCAACATGCGAGATAGTATTCAGCAAGCTGAAAAAAGAGATCAGGAAAGGAACTGGATCGTAATTGGTGTAGCTGAAATTGGTGAAATTCTTCGTGCTCATAACGACCTTGATACTCTTGGATATGAACTAATTAAGTATATCACAAAGAAAACAGAGGCAATTCAGGGAGCTTTTTATGTCGTTCAAAATGAAAAAGACTCTGATGACTATGCAGAAGCAAGAGCTGTTTATGCCTACAACAAACAAAAGCAACTTAGAGCAAAATTCAAGTTTGCTGAAGGTCTGGTAGGACAAGCATGGGCTGAAAGAGACACTATTTTCAGAACAGAAATTCCTTATGATTATGTGACTCTGACTAGTGGTTTATTAGGTGAGCAAAGACCTACCTCTTTATTGATTGTTCCATTAATTGCTAATGAAATAGTTTATGGGGTAATTGAAATTGCGGGTTTCAAAAAATTCTCCCCTACTCATGTCAAATTTGTTGAAGAATTATCTACAATCATTGCCCAGACAATATTCAATATCCAGGTAAATGACAGAACGAGAAAGCTTTTACAAGAATCTCAGGCAATGAGTAATGAGCTTCAGGAGAAGCAGGAAGTTTTAAGGCAAAATGCCGAAGAAATGGAAGCTACTCAGGAAGAATTGAGAAGAACCAACAACCAGCTTGAAGAGCAAATTGAAGAGGTAAACAGAACGCAGAAGCGTATGCAGCTACTTCTTGAAAATGCATCTGAGGTTATTACTATTTACGAAGAAGATCAAACTATCAGATATATTTCTCCTTCAGTTGAAAAGATCCTGGGTCACAAGACTGAAGAGATGATTGGAATCAAGGATATTAAATTCGTTGAGGCATCATACAAAGAGAGCGTTAACGAAATGTTTAATAAGCTTCTTGAGAATCCTGATGAGCAGATCACCATTCAATACGAATATCAGACTGCTGATGGAAATCTAATCTGGATTGAGTCTACTGGAAACAACTTATTAAATGATAAGGCTATCCAGGGAATCATTGTAAACTCAAGGGATATCACTGAAAAACGACTGGCTGAGCAAGAGCAAAGAATGCGAAGTAAAATGCAGGCTCTATCTGAAAACTCGCCGGATCTTATTACCAGGATTGAGTCTGATGGTGAAGTTAGTTACATCAACCCGACAATTGAGGCGTTTACTGGTCAGAAACCTGATATATACCTTCACAAACATGTTGAAGAATTAGATCTGAATTCAGGAATTACAGATTACTGGATGGAAGTTCTGAATCAGGTTAAAGAACATAAAGAAAAAATCACTAATGAGATAGACTTCCCGACAGACAATGGTAATCTTGTCATGCAGGTTAATGCTATTCCAGAATATAATGAGGCTGATCTAATTGAGTCTGTACTTGTAGTTTCTCACGATATCACTGCCCGAAAGGCAATTGAACTAGAGATTCAAAACAAGAACAAAAAGATTAACGATTCGATTAATTATGCTAAACGAATCCAGGGAGCTATTCTACCTAACAATAAGGTTATTAATAAAACCCTGCCGGAATCATTTATTTTCTATCGTCCTAAAGATGTAGTAAGTGGTGACTTCCCTTGGTACTTACAGCAAGGTGATGATATATTCATTGCTGCAGTTGACTGTACCGGTCACGGAGTACCTGGAGCACTATTATCATTAATTGGTTACTTCTTACTAAATGATATTGTTAGATCAAGAAAAATCACAGAACCAGGAAAGATCCTTGATTTACTAGATGAAGGAGTAACAACTACCTTACGTCAGGACAGTGATGATTCGAAGACCAAGGATGGTATGGACATAGCACTATGTAAAATCAATCTTAAGGATAGTACATTAGAGTATGCTGGTGCACACCGACCATTGTATATGGTTCAGAATGGTGAATTGGTTGAAGTAAAAGGTAATAAATTCCCGATAGGTGGTGGATTATTCAAAAATCAGACAGAATTCACCAATACTGTAATCAAATTTAACCCGGGTGATTCGGCATATATCTGTTCAGACGGGTTCCCAGATCAGTTTGGAGGTCCACAAAACCGCAAATTTGGTCCAAAACGTACACGACAGCTAATTATGGACAACCATAATAAGCCAATGAAAGATGTTTACGGTATATTTAAGCACGAATGGGAAAACTGGATGAGTGATGAAAAGCAGACTGATGACGTTCTAATGATCGGAATGAAGTTTTAATCAACACTCAAACATTTCAAGATAAAATAGTTATCTTGGATTTTTCAAAGATGAATTGAATTTTTGATTATATAATAAAATAATTTTTTAAACATAATTTTTATTAAATCTGTTCCAATGAAATATGTATATGACCTGCATAAAACAATGTTGGATCACCATTTGATCCTTGTTTATGAGGGAGAATTCACTCAGGAAATAACTAAGTCGGTATTATCCATGGCTGAAAGAAACATGGACGCGATTGGTGAGGACTCCAGCATCAAAAGGAAAGTATTCAATGTAATGGTTGAAGCACTCCAAAACATTGTAAAGCACAGTGAGAACACTGAAAGGGATGGCTCCGGTAGACAAAATGCCATTTTCATGCTTGGCAAAAGCAACAATGAATATTTGATTACATCAGGTAATGCTTGTAAGATTTCAGATGTGGATGAAATCAAGGTAAAACTTGAGAAGATCAATTCACTTGATAAAGATGGATTAAAACAACTTTATAAGGATACTATCAAGAGCGGTTCACTTTCTGAAAAAGGTGGTGCCGGATTAGGTTTTGTTGATATGGCAAGAAAATCAGGAAAACCTCTTAACTTTGATTTTATAAAGATCGATGATGAACATTCATTTTTCTCACTGCAAACTTTAATTTCAAGAGTTTAACAAATTAACGATTACAAAAAAATGGAAATTATAAACCTGGAAGGTACAGAAGATACTCCAAAGATTATCCTTGATAAATCAAATGGAATTTTCGAGATCTCAGGAAGATCATTACCTGAAGACTCTGCTGAGTTCTTTAATCCGATTCTTGAATGGATCGAATCTTATGCTGAGAGCCCAAATGATAAAACAGATTTTGTTTTCAAACTTGAATATTTCAATACAGCATCTTCAAAATTAATTCTTGACATTCTTTCATCTTTAGAAGACATTGAAAACACTACTATTCAGTGGTATTTTCATGAAGATGACGAGGATATGGAAGAAGCTGGCGAAGAATTCTCAGAACTTGTTGAGATTCCTTTCGAATTCAAAACTTATTAATAAATAGGTACTTTTTTCTTTTAGTTAGCATTTTTTGATCAGGATTTATGAGTGAAGAAATATTAAAAGCCTTAACTCAACTGTTTGCAATTATTACAAAACAGGATGGTGGAGTAACTGATAATGAGCGCAAATTTGTAATTGATTATTTCAAACAGGAACTTGATCAGGATTCAATTAAAGAATACCTCGATCTATACGATCAATTTAGTAAGGACGAAAAAAAGGAACGAAGAAGAAAATCTGATGATGATACTGACGATGATAAGCCTAAGAAGGAACGTAAGCTAACTTCAGTTAGAGACTCAGTTAAAACTCTGGCGATCTGTAAAAAGATCAATAAGACACTGACTCAAAAACAAAAGGTAGTAGTTCTGATTAAGCTATTCGAACTTGTTGCATCGGATAAAAAATTTACTCCGCAACGTATGGAAATCATTAATACGGTTTCGGAGGTATTTAAATTTTCAAATGAAGAATATGAACTCATCAGAAGCTTTGTTTCTGAAGAGCAGTGTTCTAATATCAAGTTTGAAAATATCCTTTGTTTAAGTAATCAGTCTCCTTCTGAAGACGTTCCTTATAAGCACCTTGAAACAGATATCAATGGAGAAATAATATTCCTGGTCGTTTCAAGTGTTGATCTTTACTTTGTAAAATACATCGGAAGTGACGAGGTAGTCTTAAACGGCTTTATTATGAAGCCCGGTAGAGTATATCTTTTTGGGCATGGTTCAACAATCAAAACTCCAACAGGAGCAGCGTTGTATTATTCTGAATTAATTAGAAATTTCAGATCCGACGCTGAAGATGTTAAATTAAGCTTTAATGTAACAGATGTACAATACAATTTTCCGAATGGTGGGATTGGCTTAAGAGATATAAACATCTCTGAAGGTCCAGGAAAACTAATCGGAATAATGGGTGCCAGTGGAGCCGGAAAAACAACACTACTGAATGTTCTGGCTGGAATCAATAAACCTACTTCAGGAAAAATCACCATTAATGAACTTGATATCTTTGAAGACAAGGATAGCATTCATGGTGTAATTGGATATGTTGCACAGGATGATTTATTGATTGAGGAACTAACTGTTTACGAAAACCTTTTCTATAATGCTAAGCTCTGTTTTGCCGATCTCAATGATGAAGAGATAGACAAACGAGTAATGGATGTCCTTCAAAGTCTGGGACTTGAGCAAAGAAAAGATTTAAGAGTTGGTTCTGTACTAGATAAAACTATTTCCGGAGGTCAAAGAAAAAGGCTAAATATAGCTCTCGAACTGATCAGGGAACCATCAGTAATGTTTGTCGATGAACCTACTTCAGGTTTATCATCAAGAGATTCTGAAAATGTTATCGACCTGCTCAAAGAACTATCTTTAAAAGGTAAGCTGATATTTGTAGTAATTCACCAACCTTCATCAGACATCTATAAGATGTTTGATAAAATGTACATTCTGGATACAGGCGGATACCCTGTATATTATGGAAACCCGGTAGGAGCTGTTACTTATTTTAAAAGTGCAACCAACCAGGTTGATAGTGAAAGAGGCCAGTGTGCATCTTGTGGTAATGTAAATCCGGAACAGATTTTTAATATCATCGAAGCCAAGGTTGTCGATGAATACGGAGAGTTTACCAACAAAAGAAAAATGAATCCTAAAGACTGGTACAACCTTTTTAAGGAGAAGTTCTCCCTTAAAAAGGTTGATCCGGTTAAAGAAGAACCTCCAAAGTCTCTTAACATACCATCGAAACTTAAACAGTTAAGTGTATTTGTTAAAAGAGACTTCCTTTCAAAAATTAGTAACAAACAGTACCTGACGATCAACTTCCTTGAAGCACCGCTTCTTGCTGTTATCCTGGCATTCATTATTAGATACAAGAATTCCCCGGATGCAGGAAGTTACTTTTTCAGATTTAACGAGAATATCCCTGCCTTTATGATGATGGCCATTGTCGTGGCCTTGTTTATGGGGTTATCAGTAAGTGCTGAAGAAATTATCAAGGATAGAAAGATATTAAAAAGGGAAGCATTCCTGAATTTAAGCTGGAATTCATACCTGACTTCAAAAGTTATTAACTTATTCCTGCTATCAGCAATTCAAACTTTATTATTTGTTCTGATAGGTAATTTGATTCTCGAAATCAAAGGGATGACTCTACCCTACTGGGCTGCATTATTTAGCTTAAGCTGCTTTGCCAATATACTTGGATTAAATATCAGTTCTGCGTTTAACTCAGCAGTAACCGTATATATTTTAATTCCAATATTGCTAATTCCTCAGATGATTTTGAGTGGACTTTTATTCCCATTTGACAAACTTAATTCGACTATTAGCAGTAAAGGTGAAGTACCAATAGTAGCGGATATGATGGCTTCAAGATGGGCATTTGAAGCCATGGCAGTAAAACAATTCAAGGATAACCGTTATGAAAGCGAAATTTATCCTTATGAACAGCTTCAAATGAAAGCAGATTATGCTACTGCTTATCATATTCCAAAGATTGAAGAAAAAATTGATGAAATTGTTAAGAATGTTGAAAAAGGAAATGATTCAACATTGGCATTAGCACAAAAAGATTATAAACTATTAATAGGTGAATTGAATAAGTTACAGGCCGGTTACTCTGTTCATGCAGGTAGTATCGAGCAATTTAAAAACGCTTCGAAACCTGAGTTAATAGAAGATGGCTACACTGAATTCAATAAAAGCAAAGCTGCCGAATTAAAGACATATTTAGGTCAGGTTGAAGATGGATATTATGAAATTTTTAATTTCATGAATAAAAAACTTGCTACTATTGCTCATCAGGCTGAGGAAGAGTTTGGTAGTAAATATATTGCTGAATTAAAAAATGATTATTTCAATGAAAGCCTGAGTGATCTGGTAAGAAATATATCAACCGAAGATAGAATTTTAGAATACAAAGGGGGCTTACTTCAGCAAATAAACCCTATTTATAATACTGAAACTTATCCTAAAAATATACTTGATTACAGAGCTCATTTTTATGCTCCACAAAAGCAGTTTTTAGGCATTAAATTCAATACCTTTACATTCAATATTCTTGTGATATGGTTCATGACATTAATATTATATATATTCTTGTATTTTGAACTATTGAAAAAATTTGTTGACAAACTAGGGAATATTTCTCTGGGAAAAGATTCAGATAAATAAAGAATAAATATTACATAGTATCTCTAATCTTTTAAAATTTGCAAGAGGTACTACAGTAAAGTTTTATATTTGAACTCCATTTTTTATATTAGGAAAATGAAACTAAACGAAATCTCATTTACACGGAAATTTTTAGTTCTGTTCCTGGCTGTGTTTATAATTGCATCATGTGGAGATGGCAAAGAATCAGCTCAGGAAGGCGACCTACTTGAAGACATTAACGAAGGTGATTCAACTAAACCTGAAATTTCTCAGGAAACACTCAATGCGATTATTCAGCAAATACCTTCGCCGCTGGAAATATCTGTACTTCTTAAGGAGTCAGGTCACCAGTACAATAAATCAACACTAAATTCTTCTGATAATGCTTCAAATTATAACACTAATTTTGAAAAAGCATTAAACCTTGGAATTTATGGCACGGATCTTGGATACACCAATATATATGAGCAGAACCAGGATGGTATTGTCTATCTTTCATCTATTAAAGAACTGGCTGATGAACTAAACATCGGACAATTTTTTGACTTTAATACGATAAAAAGGCTGGCTACAAATTCAAATAACCTTGATTCATTGTTATTGATAACTACAAAAAACTTTAATGATATCAATAGCTACCTTCAAGAGCAAAGAAGAGCCAATCTAAGTATCTTATTGTTGACTGGTGGATGGCTTGAAGCTCTTCACATTGCTGAACAGGTATATAAAGAAAAGCCTGAAAGTGATGCACTTAGAGAAAAAATCGGAGAGCAAAAGATCATTCTGGAAAACATCATGCTGTTACTTTCATTTTATAATGATGATCCGGACATCGCAAAGCTTGAAACTGAAATGAGAAAATTGGCTGATGTATATGCAGACATTGAAATAAAATATACTTATGGTGAATCAACGTTTAAAGAAGTTGACGGTGTTTTAACCATTGTTCAGGAAACAACATCAGAGATAATTATGTCTGATGAGCAACTTGAAAAAATTATTGAAATAACTTCAGAAATAAGAAAAAACATTATTAGCTAACTAACCCTTTAAATGTATGAAAAGGATACTTCACCTAGCTTTATTTTTCGGCCTTCTTTTCGTCCTTAATCCTAGTGAAACTTTTGCACAATGTGAAGCTGGTTCTTACGCAGAAGCATGCATCCCTAAACTTAAGCAAGGATTCAACTTTGTAAAAAGTTACAAAATTGACGGAGAAGGAGGAAGTAAGAAAAAGATTGAATACTCATATGTCTTTGCAAAAGGAACTCAATATATGATTAACATGTGTACTGGCACTAATGATGCTGATGGAATTGTTGTTTCTCTATATGACTCAAACAGACAATTAGTAAGTACAAACAATGCAAATGGTAAGCTTTATAGTACTATTGCTTATCCATGTAATGCAACTGGAATCTATTACATCACTTTTACATTTAACAATTCAAATAATAATTGTGGTGGGGCCGTGCTAGGATTCAAGAGATAATTAATATTATATAAGGATATTAAAAAAGGGTAAGACAAGTCTTACCCTTTTTTAGTTTTATCTCGATTACAATCTAATCTCTTTTTACTTCTGTAGAAGATGCTTGATCTAATGGAAGAATTAATGAATCGGCTATATTTACATGTTTAGGCCTTGTAATTACAAATTCAATAATTTCGGCTATATCATCAGCGTGAAGAGGCTCCATACCTTTATAAACATTCTCTGCCTTTTCTGTATCTCCCTTAAACCTGACATTACTAAATTCAGTATCTACAAGCCCCGGACACACCTGACTAACCTTTATACCATGTTGTAGAAGATCTTTTCTCATTCCAGCTGAAATTGCGTCAACAGCATGCTTTGTACCACAGTAAACACTTCCTTTACTATAAGTCTCTTTTCCTGCGAGTGATCCAATATTTAAAATATGACCACTCTTTCTTGATACCATCCCAGGAATTATAGCCCGGCTAACATAAAGTAAACCTTTAACATTTATATCGATCATAGCATCCCAGTCGTCAATACTCGCCTCATCGACAGTATCCAGACCATGAGCATTTCCGGCATTATTCAATAATACATCAATATTCGACCATTCATGTGGTAAAGAGGCAATAGCCTTTTCAACGGCACTATTATCCCTAACATCAAAATTGAGTGTAAATACTTTGGTAATACCTTTAAGTTCTTCAGAGAGGCTAATTAAGCGTTCCTGTCTTCTTCCACAAGCAATTATTCTCCAACCCCTCCTAGCAATTAACTTAGCAGTTGCCAGACCAATGCCTGAAGTTGCGCCGGTTATAAATATAGTTTTACTTTCCACCTTCAAATAAGAAATATAATGTTATAGTATGAGTATTTATATATTTAATTCCCTCACTGAATTCATTATTTACATTTCCTAAAAGATTGGTTACGCCAAGTGAATATCTAATTTCAGGAGAAAACTTATAAAACTCATTATACTTATCAAGTCCAAGCCCAAATTCAACTGCCAGATTGAAGCTGTCTGTATGTAACCTGTCATCATTCTCTCTTTTCTTCTTTCCATTAGCTTCAAACATCGGAGTCACCCCACCAACAAGGTAAACCCTGGTGTTCTTCATTCTGGAAGACTTAACCTTAAATAGCAAAGGTATCTCAATAAAAGTCGATTCAACAAGCTCCTCTAATACTGGTTGGTCTGGATCATTATAAATATATTCTAATCTGAAATCATAGAAGCCGATCTTTGGCTGAACTCTGAAATTCCAAAATTCACTTATGCGAAAATTTGCGATAAAACCTACAGAGAAGCCGACACTTGGTTTGGTGTAAATAGCCTGAAGATTTGCCAGATCTGGAGAGTTAAATGCATCACTGTACTTTAGTTTATACATGGAAGAGTGAATACCTAACTGGAAACCATAATGTAACCAGCGATCATCATAATTAGGCAGGTTTATGTCAGATCTATTTTGTGCCTTAGCACTGCTTCCACCAATTGCAGAAAAAAGTATAAAAAATAATACTATTTTGTAGCTGTATATATTGAACTTACTCCGAAGGTTAAGGGTTGACATTTAGCTTCTTTATAGTTTAACTTCGTTAATATATTAACAAATTTTTTACCATATGGAAAAACTTCAACAGATTCTGGCAAATATGTATATGCTGCATTGTCTTTTGAAACAACTTTTCCGATTACTGGCAATATATATTTAAAATAAAAATTATATGACTGTTTAAACGGGAATTTCTCCGGTTGTGAAAATTCAATGATAGAAAGTCTACCTCCAGGTTTCAAAACTCTGTACATCTCACTTAATCCAGCTTCCAGGTTTTCAAAGTTTCTCACTCCAAATGCAACGATAACAGCATCAAATTTATTGTCTTCGAATCGAAGGTTTTCACTATCCCCCAGTTCCATTGTAATGAGTTTGTCAAGTTTCTTTTCTTTTAACTTATCTCTTCCAACAGACAGCATGCCCTCTGATATGTCAACACCAATAATTTCTTTCGCAGGAAGTCCATTTGCAGCTTCTATTGCAAAATCACCTGTTCCTGTAGCAATATCAAGTATCACTTCCGGCTTGTATGCTTTAAGTTGATTTACCGCCTTTTTTCTCCAAAGAATATCTATCCCCAAACTTAAAAAATGATTTAAAAAATCATATTTCGTGCTAATACTATTGAACATATCAGCAACCTGCTGCTTCTTGCCTTCTTCTTTATTCTTGTATGGTACTACTGTCATTGTTAAAATATTAAGTCACAAAGTTAATGAGTATAACCTGTAACATCCCTATTTGTTAAAAAAAGAAAGGGGCAAAAGCCCCTTCTTTATAATATTTTTAGTTTAATTATTCAATTATCTCAAATTCAACCCTACGGTTAAGTTCCCTACCATCTGACTCATCATCATTTGATGCCATTGGTCTCTCTTCACCATAACCTACTGAAGTGAGTCTGCTAGGATCAATACCTTTATCAATTAGATAATTTACAACGGCCATTGCCCTACGCTTGGAAAGATCCTTGTTATAAGCAGCAGCACCAATATTATCAGTATGCCCTGCTATTTCAACTCGGATTCCCGGATTTTCTGCCATCATTCGCTCAAGCTTGTTTAGTTCATTAAACGAATTATCAGTTAATTCAGCTCTATCAAATTTGAAATAAATATTTCTAAGAACCCCACGTGCACCAGTTGATGCCCTTTGTAGATCAATAGTTTTTGTTATTGTTTGAACTTCCGAAGTTGATGCTGGTATATTAACTACCATATTCTTAAATACATACCCCGGAAACTCCGCAGATAACACATATTCTGCTGGCTCGTCCAATGTCAGATTAGAAATATAAACTCCCGGCTGCTTTGTTCCAACAGCAACTACTGTATTATCATCCTTTTTAGTTAATCTAACTTTTGCATTTATCGGAGCCCCATCACCAAAAGTAGCTACAACAAGCTGCACAGGCTCTTTAACCATTGGCTCGGGTTCTGGCACCGGTTCAGTTTCTATTTCAGGCTCAGGATCTATCTCAGGTTCAGGTATTGTTTCTTCAACTACCGGATCAATAACCGGAGTAACTATATCCTTTTCTTCTGAAACATTATCATCCACTTTTGCAGCCAGTAATTGCTCGTCAAGATTTTCAGGGATGGTAACCATATAAATATCGGTAAATCCCATTCCGTCTTCCCTTATAGATGCATAGTATCCTCTTTTTCCATCTTTAGTACTTACAAAATAAATATCATCATCAGGAGTATTAATCGGATATCCCAGGTTAACAGGATCACCCCATGTATCACCTACACTATCATATTCTACTTTGAAAAGATCGTAACCTCCCATTCCCCCTCTACCATTACTTGAAAAGTATAGAGTTTTACCATCATAATCAATGAAAGGACCATCCTCATTATATTCAGTATTAATAACCGGCCCAAGATTCTTACTTCGTGACCACTCTCCTTTTTCATTTTTAGTAGCATAATAAATATCATCACCACCAAAACCACCAGGTCGGTTAGATGAAAAGAACATTATACTTTTATCAGGAGAAATGGAAATTGACTTTTCATTAAAGTTTAAGCTGTTGATTGCATCAGAAAGAGGCTCTGGTTCAGACCAGGTAGAATCATCTATTCTGGAACTAATATAGATATCACCCTCATTCTCATCCATGTAAATATATAAATCATTACCATCTGCCGATAATGCGAGGTTACTATCATGAAAAGGAGTATTAACAGCATCACCAATGTTTCTGGCTTGCGTCCACTGTCCATCCTTTTTATAAGAGATAAATATATCTTCATAAGGAAAGTTATCTTCGAATACGTCCTGGTTTAGGTTATCTTCTTTCCTTCTTGAAGTAAAAATCATTATTGTTTCATCCTCATTCAATACCGGACCATAATCAGGCATTGGAGAATTAATCTGAGAACCGACATTTACAATCGAAAAATTCATAGGATTAGCCATGAATTCAATTCCATTTTTAGCTTCCTGAATTTTCTTCTCTACTTCCTTAACAGTTACTTTATCCATGCCACGATAATTGACATCAGCATAAAGCTTATCGTAATATCTCTGGTAATATTCTAATGCACTGGAAAAATCATATCCATATTGATATCCTCTTCCGATCCAGTAGAGTACATCAAACCTATAATCAGGATCTAACTCATATACCTTCTTGAAATATTTTACACTACGATCTTTATTGGAAGTTCTTTGAATGTACTCACCAGATAACCAATTGGCTTCGATATTATCAGGATCCAAATCTGCAGCTTGTACAAATTGTTCTTTGGCAATTTCAAGTGCCTGCGTAGCTCGCATAGTTTCCTTACCCAATTCAACGAGTTGTTTTGCAATCTCCTCGTTATCATTTTGGGCCGTAATATCAAATGGCTTTGTTACTAGTAACAGCATCAAGCCAGCATAAAAAATTATACGCGGCATTACTTTCATAAAATGAAAAAATTAAATTAATATTACTAAAGTATATTAGAATATTCAAACTCAACAACTAAAATATCAGCAATTCTGACTGATTGATCTCAAATTCCTGCAATTATTTCTTTAATTTCGCAGAAAGTTTAGAAAATAAAAAATCTTTATTGACTAAATAATTCTACAAAGAAGCACTATTATAAGAATATTTAAAACCAGTAAAGCAATTTTGTGCTTGAAATCTATGGACAATCTAGTAAAGTCTGCAAAATTTATTAAAAGTGAAACCAAATTAAGTGGTTTACCTAAAGCTGAATTACCTGAATATGCATTTATAGGCAGATCGAATGTTGGTAAGTCATCACTAATCAATATGCTTACTGGTCAGAAGAAATTAGCTAAAATTTCTTCCAGGCCAGGAAAAACACAATTGATGAATCATTTTATAATTAACGATTCATGGTATCTGGTTGATTTACCCGGTTATGGATGGGCTAAAGTATCCAAATCAAAAAAGGATGATTGGAACATAATGATTAATAATTATATAGCCAATCGTGAAAACCTAACGTGTTTATTTGTATTAATTGATATCAGACATGATCTGCAACCAATTGATCATGAATTCATGAATGACCTTATACTTAAAGGAATACCTTTTGCCAGAATTTTCACCAAAGCCGACAAACTATCTAAAAACAAAGTTCAAAGTATGGTTGCCAGGCACAATAAATATTTAAAGAAATTCTGGGAAACTATGCCTCCAACATTTGTCACTTCTTCTGAGACAGGACAAGGCAGGGAAGATATTATCAAATACATCGAAGAGATCAATAAGTCATATTAAGGTATACTATTTATTGGTTGAGTGATTTTTTTTGAACTAATTTTGCCATTAGACAAAGACAATAAATCAATTTAGATATGGGCTATGAAAATATAGCGGCTGTTGCCGGAAAAGGAGGGTTATTCAATATTGTAAAACCAACAAGAGCAGGTGTAATTCTTGAAACAATAGATGATAGCAAAAAAAAGTTGGTCGTAGGGGGTAATGCAAGAGTATCAGTTCTATCTGATATCTCCATTTATACACTCGATGCAGAAGGTTCTGTACCTGTGGCTGACATTTTTAAGAAAATCAATGAAGAATTTGATAATGACCCTGGTGTAAACTCAACATCTGACGATGATGAACTTCATGCATTTCTTAAACACCTTGTCCCTGATTATGATGAAGAAAGAGTATATGCTTCTGACATTAAAAAGCTAGTCAGCTGGTACAATATTCTTTATAAATATGAGAAAGACCTTCTTTCAAAAGGTTCTGAAGAAGAGGCTGAAAAAGAAGATAAATAAAAAAAGAGGGTTGCTTAAAAGCAACCCTCAGCATTTTCTACCATTTTTTTACTCCCTATAAATAAAGGAGTTCTCTGATGTAACTCTCGTGGTTCCAATTCAAGGATTCTTTTCTTTCCGTTTGAAGCTTTACCTCCAGCTTGCTCTACAATAAACGCTAAAGCATTTGCTTCATATAATAATCTTAATTTTCCTTCAGGAGCCTGATCTGTTCTTGGGTAAATATAAATACCACCTTTAAATAAGTTTCTATGGAAATCAGCAACTAATGAACCAATATACCTTCCTGAAAATCTCTTCTCTTTACATTGTTCGATATAATCTTTAACAGCTGGCTCAAAATAATTGTAAGAACCTTCATTAACTGAATAAATTTTACCATCCAAAGGTGTTTGAATATTCTGATGAGATAAGAAAAACTCTCCCAACCCCGCTTCATAGGTAAAACCATTTACTCCCCTGCCTGTAGTATAAACCAGCATTGTCGAAGATCCATACAATAAATATCCCGCAGCTACCTGAGACACACCAGGCTGTAAAACATCTTCTAACTGAACCGGACCACCGACAGGACTCAACCTTCTGTATATTGAAAAGATAGTTCCGATAGACACATTAACATCTATATTTGAAGAACCATCTAGGGGATCCATTGCAACAATATAACGACCATTCGGATTATCAAGATCAATAATCTCATCTTGTTCCTCGCTGACTACAGCACAAACCTCACCGCCATTTCTCAATGCTCGCATAAATCTGATATCAGCAATAACATCAAGTTTTTGCTGCTCTTCTCCCTGAATATTTTGTGCTCCAAAAGCTCCTTCAATCCCTAAAAGACCACTACGATTTATTTCCCGGTTGATAATTTTACCAGCTAAAGCTATATCTCTAAGCAATTGAGATAATTCACCAGTTGCAAATGGGAAATCGTCCTGCTTCTTTTTTATAAACCTGTCCAAAGTAGTACCGACTGGTAAAGCGAGCCTTTCAGTTTGTGCATTCATATTTTTTAGAGCTTTTATCGAGAAATCCAGAATTGTAATGTTTAAATTAAACCCGAAATTACAACATATAATAATTAAATAAAATGAGAGTTTTCAAATTCGGCGGAGCTTCTTTAAAAAGTGCAATTGCAATTAAAAACATGGTTTCAATCGTTTGCAATAACAAAAACGACCACCCATTAATTGTAGTTGTATCTGCTATGGGAAAAACAACAAATGCATTAGAATTAATCTTGCAAAATGCCTTGAACGGCAAAGAATATATGCAAGAGGTCGAATCGCTTAAAGAGTATCATATTAATACTGCTTCTGAATTAGAAAACAATAATTCTTCAAAAATTACAAACATTATAAATGACTTATTTCAATCGTTTGAAATAAAACTAAAAGAACTTAAGTCTCAATACAATGGTTCAATAGAATCTTACCAATTCAGCTACGATCAGATTGTTAGCTATGGAGAGCTCCTTAGTTCGAAGATTGTTTCAGAGTATATGAACATTACCGGAACCGAAAATGAATGGTTCGATGCAAGAACTGTAATTTCAACTGACAGCACCTATACAGAAGGAAAAATAAACTGGAAGAGGACCACTTCCCTGATAAAAGAACTAAATAATGATTCGGGTAACATTAAAATCACACAGGGTTTTATTGGATCTGACCCATACAATAATACAACAACTTTAGGTAGAGAGGGATCAGATTTCACAGGAGCTATTTTTGCTAATTGCCTAAATGCCGAATCGCTGACAATCTGGAAGGATGTTCCGGGAATTCTGAATGCAGACCCTAAAAAGTTTCATGATGCTCAACTTTATAAATATCTTTCATATCGTGAAGCAGCAGAAATGACTTATTATGGAGCATCAGTGATTCACCCAAAAACCATTAAACCCCTAGCTAACAAAAACATTCCTTTACATGTTAGAAGTTTTGAATCACCAGCCAAAGAAGGAACTGTTATTGCAAATGAAAAATCTCATGAAGTTTTTCCTGCTTACATAACAAAAGATAATCAGGCTATTATTTCATTTAAGGTTAAGGACTTTTCATTCATAGATGAGAAAAATATTTCAACAATATTTCATGTTATTTCAACTCTAAATATTAAGATAAATTTGATGCAAAACTCAGCAACCTCCTTTAGTATTTGCATTGATTATAAGGAGTATCAAGTGACCAGATTAATTGAGGAACTAAAAAAGGAATTTAAAATCTTATTTAATCATGGACTTCAATTAATTACAGTAAAAAATTATACTGAAAAGAGTATTGAAAGATTTAAAGATGAAAAAGTACTACTTGAACAAAGATCAAGAAATAATTATCGAATAGTAGTAAAGGAAACTAAAACCTTCTAATTCAAATATTTCTTTAATGTACTTATTGTTTCTCCTAAATAACCTGTTCCAAATAAATTCACATGAATTAATAAGGGGTATAAGTTATACAATCCCACCCGGTAACTAAAATCTGACTGGAGCGGATATGTTTGTGAGTACCCCTGATAAAACTCATTTGCAAATCCACCAAACATAAATGTCATTGCCAGATCACTTTCACGATGACCATAATGAATGGCCGGATCTATAATTGTTGCTAACCCATTTTCATCAGTCATGATATTCCCATTCCAAAGGTCTCCATGAATTAATGACGGAACTTCTTCGGGCACAATACTTTCAATAATTGAATACAACTTTTCGAACAATTTAACATGATTCACATCCATCAACCCATTATTATGGGCCAAATCAACTTGAGGACGAAGTCTTTTTTCAATGAAAAAATCAGCCCATTTATCAGTCCATGAGTTCTTTTGAGGCAAAGAACCCATATAATTATTAAAAGAGAGACCATATTTTTCACTTGATGATTTATGCATTTCTGCTAAAGTCACTCCAGCTTGAAACCAGTAATTTGCCACTTTCAATGATGAATTAATATATTCCATCGCTATAAACCTGTGCTGACCTATAGTTCCAGATACGAAAACTTTAGGTATTTTGAATCCACTATGTTTGCTTAATAGTTCAAGCCCTTTTCTCTCTGCTTCGAAAAAATCATCATTAACCCCCTGGTTAAGTTTGACAAAAATATATTCACTGCCAAATTGAATTCGGTAAGCATAATTTATACTCCCCCCACCTACACCAATTATTTTCAAGTCATCATTAAATGAAAAACCAGAAGCCTCAATTATATATTTTGCTATATCATTACTTCGCATTTAGCTCTTTTAACAAGTTAGTGCATGATCGATATAACATTTGATATACATCTTCAAACCCTTGATTTCCTCCATAATATGGGTCAGGAACATCCATTTCATCATGGTTATCATCAAACTCCCTCATCATATGAACCTTTGCAACATAAGAATCATCATTTTTTGCAAGTGCCAATATGTGATGATAATTGCTTTTATCCATAGCGAGAATAACATCAAAATCGTCAAAATCGGCGTACCTGAACTGTCTACCTCTGGATTCAAGAGAAACCCCATGATCTCTGGCTGTTTTTATTGCTCTGGAATCAGGACGTTCACCGATATGATAGCCGGCAACCCCAGCAGAATCACATTCAATTACAGATTCTAGATTATTTTTCTTTACGATATGTCTGAAAATACCCTCAGCCATTGGTGACCTGCAAATATTTCCAAGACAAACAAAAAGCACTTTCTTTTTCATGTTAATACTATACGTCGAAGGCTACAAATTAAATTATCGGTCGAAAGACTATTTTTATTAGTAAAACAAAATATTTATTGACAATTTCGCCAAGAATATCGAAAAAGACACAATATTCATTGAAGATTAAAAAGCAAGATTTATTTTAGTGGCAAACTTCAAACTTTGAATGAAGGCATTATTCAATCACCGTATTTTTTTATTGAAAGTTATTTCATTATTCATTCTGTTGCTTTTAAAAGTTCAACCGAATAATGAATTAGAAATAACTGAAATTGAGCCAAAAACTGATTCTATTCAGATTAAAAAGGCTTCAATCCCTGATTTCCCTAAGGCCATTGCTGTGTCTGAAAAAAAATATTAAAATATTTACGAACTTTTTTTATTCAGGTGGTTACCTATGGTCACCGTCCTGTATATATGTATGAATGATTATAATTTGTTGGCCTGTTTAAAGTTGAAGACCTTCTGCAGCAAGTAGAAGGTCTCTTTTTTTAGGCACATTACAATCCTTACTCATCAAGTAGATAAATTCGAATTCATTCTTATTTGAATTATGATTTAAAGATCAATCTTTAAGTAACTTATTGACTACATCCAAAGCCATACTATAATCAGGCTCATGTGCGATATCATCAACCAGCTCCAAATATCTTAATTGCATATTTTTATCCACAATAAAAACTGCTCTTGCCAACAATCCTTTAAATGCGCCGTCAAGAATCCCCATTCCATATTGTCTGCCAAATTCACCATATCTAAAATCTGAACCCGGAATCACATTTTCAATTCCTTCGACTTCACAAAACCGATGCATAGCAAATGGCAGATCTTTGGAAACCATAAGACCCTTCACGCCATTCATTCCTGATAGCTTCTCGTTAAACGTTCTGATTTCTTTTGAACACACACCAGTTTCCAAACTGGGTATTGACATGATAACAATCACATTACCAGCTAAATCTGAAAGCTTCATTTCTGTCAAATCAGATTTAACTATAGTAAATTTTGGAGCTTCTCCACCTATCTCAGGAATCTTCCCTGCAAGCTGGATTTCTTGTCCGTCTAATTTCGAAGTGGCCATAATTTTTCGTGTTGTAGTTAATTAAATTTAACCAATAATAATTAGCCATCCCCTACCAAAACATAACTATTATCATAAACTTTTGAAGAAAGGTTGATGAAAAAAAATCGCTTTCCTATCTTTGCACTTCGTAAAAATTCCGAACTAGAAAAAGTTGGATCAAAGCAAGCAAAATATCAAAGAGATGTTAAAAAAGGCAGACATCAGGGCAACCCGTCAAAGGGTTGAAGTTCTGGAATGCCTTGCTGAATCCGAAAAGCATTATACTGCTGAAGAAATATATGAAAAGCTAAAAAACAGTATTCCTTCACTTTCTTTAGGGTCAGTATACCATATTTTGGATATTTTCTGTGAAAAAGGACTGGCAAAAAGACTATCTATGACCAGAGGACCAAAAAAATTTGACATCATAGACAATCCACATCATCATTTGATTTGCGATGATTCTCAGGAAGTTTTAGACTATTTCGACCCGGAACTTACAAACCTTATAAAAAATTATCTGGACAAAAAACCTATAGCAGGATTCAACGTAAGGGATATTGAGTTACAGATTAGAGTAAAGAAAAATAATTTTAATTAAGCATATACATTCACTTAAAATTTAATAAATAGTATGTCATTATTAGGAAAAAAAGCACCTATTTTCAAAGCTGCGGCTGTATTAGACGGAAACTCTATTGTTCAGGACTTCTCTCTTGAGCAGTACATTGGAAAAAAAGAGGTTTTATTCTTCTTTTACCCAAAAGATTTCACTTTCGTTTGCCCAACTGAGATTCTTGCTTTCCAGAAGAAGCTTGAAGAATTTGAAAGAAGAGGTGTTGTAGTAGTAGGATGTTCTACAGATACTGAGGAGACTCACCTTGCATGGTTATCAACGCCAACTAATAAAGGTGGTATCGAAGGTGTTACATACCCATTAGTAGCTGATACTTCTAAAACAATCGCTACAAACTACGAAGCTCTTGCTGGTGACTGGAACTACAACGAAGAAGGTGAATTAGAATTCGAAGGTACTCCTGTTGCTTACAGATGTTCATTTTTTATCGACAAAGATGGCATCGTAAGACACGAGACTAGAAATGACCTTCCACTAGGAAGAAATATCGATGAGATGATTAGAATTGTAGATGCATGGCATCACGTTCAGGAGCATGGTGAAGTTTGCCCTGCTAACTGGCAAGAAGGCGAAGATGCAATGTCTGCTACAAGAGAAGGTGTATCTGACTACCTAAGCAAACACGCTAACTAAGTTTAGCTTTTAACATAAAA
Source organism: Marinigracilibium pacificum (assembly GCF_012926615.1). Lineage (GTDB taxonomy): Bacteria > Bacteroidota > Bacteroidia > Cytophagales > Cyclobacteriaceae > Mangrovivirga > Mangrovivirga pacifica. Next base: position 233,265 of record NZ_JABBNU010000005.1, read on the forward strand.
AAAGACTATCCTGATGGATAGTCTTTTTTTTATGTCTATACTCTCCACCCAAATGGATTTGCATCAGCTGTACTGATAACTGCATCAACCCTACCCGATTTAACATGCTCAACAAATTTCATACTCAATGTATTCCATTGCAGCATCTTAACCTTTTTCATAAACACATCCTTATCTCCTTTAAATTTTGCGTTAATCAAAGTTTGCTTATCAGGAACAATTACGTTTTCAGTTTTACCATTGGTATATATGATCAAATATTCTTTCATAACCAATATCTTTTTTTTCTGAAAAAATAACCCTTATAACAAAACATTGTTTCAATAATTGAGCTTAACACAATATTTATTTTCATTATGTTTTACATAATCAGAACAACATATTATACAAATCTTATTCTCAATAGAACCCACTTAGACACCATTTAAAGACCATTTTAAACTATCTTTGCCACATGAACAGTACTACCTATTCACTGGGAATAAATCTATATAAGCTTTTAATAAAGGCTGCAGCACCTTTTAACGATAAAGCTTCAATGATGATTGAAGGGCGAAAAGATTGGCAGCCTAATTTAAAAAGCAAAATCCCGAATGACTCTAGAAAAAAAATCTGGTTTCATTGTGCTTCACTCGGTGAATTTGAACAAGCTAGACCTGTTATTGAGCGAATTAATAGAGATGAAACTTTTATAATTGTTACTTTTTTTTCGCCAAGTGGATATGAAGTAAGAAAGAATTACGATAAGGCAGACCTAATTACCTATTTACCTTTTGATACAAAATCAAATGCTAAATCATTTATTGATATTATTAACCCCGACCTTGTATTATTCACCAAATACGAATTTTGGCATTTCTTCCTTAGCGAACTAAATAACAGAAATATACCAACAGCTCTATTCTCAGCGATTTTCAGACCAAATCAGTCATTTTTTAAGAAATCAGGGGAGTTTTTCAGAAATATGCTCAGATGCTTTAGTCTGATTTATGTTCAAAACGAAGACTCAAGATTATTACTTTCAAATATTGGAATAAATAATGTAGAAATAGCTGGAGATACAAGGTTTGACAGAGTAATTGATACTTGTAATTCTGTTTCTGAAATAGACTTAATAAAAAAATTTAAGGGAAATTTTAAATTATTAATGGTTGGCAGTAGCTGGCCTGAAGACATTAAAGCCCTTTCTTTGTTCTTCAACCATCTACCACCTGATGTTAAAGTAGTCATTGCTCCTCATGAGATATCTGAAAAAAGCATAACAGAATTGACTACTCAATTACCTTCCAAATCAATTCGTTTTACAAAAACTGATGCAAATAGTTATATCCCAGACGAAGAAAGATTTCTTATAATCGATAATTTCGGTATGCTGGCATCAGCCTATCAATATGGAGACATAGCATTTGTTGGTGGGGCTTTTAAAGATGGTCTCCATAATATTTTAGAGGCTGCAACATTTGGAATGCCTGTTTTATTTGGTGACAAAAACTATAAGAAGTTTAACGAAGCTATTCTTCTTATAGATGAAAATGCTGCCTTTCCTGTAGGTAATTCTAATGAAACAAATGAAATTCTTCAGAAGCTCTTTGCTGATGATCAAAACAGAAAATCTATTTCTTCTAAGTCATATAAATTTGTACGAGAAAATAAAGGAGCTACCGAAACTATTCTAAAATACATCCAAAAGGTATTAAATTAGATCTATGATAGATGGGCGAATAATAAAATCTACCGGTTCCTGGTACAAAGTCTTAACTGAAAGAGGAATAATTGACTCAAGGTTAAGGGGGAAATACAGGTTAAAAGGATCTAAAAGTACGAATCCATTAGCTGTTGGTGATTATGTTATTATTGAACTTGAAGATAATGAAGAAGAATCAGCTATAATAACTGAACTAATTGAAAGGAAGAATTACGTAATTAGAAGATCTCCTAAACATAAGCACAAACATCATATAATTGCTACAAATATTGACCAGGCAATATTAATGGTAACACTATCACGTCCGAGAACTTCGGTTGGATTTATTGATAGATTTCTTGTAGCATGTGAAAGCTTTAGAATACCAGCGCTCTTACTATTTAATAAAAGTGATATTATGAATGAAGATGACATGGAACTCTTTGAAGCCATGTCAGATTTGTACTCAGACCTTGGCTATCCTTGTATCTTGATGTCAGCCCATGAGGATGAAGATATTTCACCTTTATTTGAAATCCTGAATGATAAAACTAGTTTGATAGCGGGCCATAGTGGAGTTGGTAAATCAACTTTATTAAACAGGTTAATACCTGAAGCAGATCAAAAAACCAGTGAAATATCTGACTTTGCAAACAAAGGAACACATACTACAACCTTTGCCGAAATGTTTTTCATTAATGAAAAATCTTCAATTATCGATACTCCTGGAATAAAAGAACTAGGCCTTGTTGATATGGATGAGTATGAGTTAAGTGATTATTTCCCTGAAATGAGAGAACTTCGTCTGGAATGCAAATTCAACAATTGTACACACACCAACGAACCTGGCTGTGCTGTTAAAGCTGCAATTGAAAATGGTGAAGTTAGTGAAAGCAGATATTTAAGTTATCTGAGTATCATTGAAGATGAAGACAACAGGAGATAGTTAAAATCTACTCATTAATATATGAAGGTAATACTTCCAGGATTTCTTCCTATCTTCATTGAATCGTTTATAAATTTCTGCGAGCTTTTTAAGTTCGGTTTTCAAAAGTCGCCGATAGCAAATTCTCATTTCATATTCTAGCCTGCTATTAAAAGCCTCCGGATCATTCGAATCATCAATTAAATTATCCTTAACTTTTTGGCAAATCTTAACCATCGACCTGGCATGATCTCTATGAAATTTTGGGTTATTAGACTGTGAACCAATAATAGTTCTCTTTTTTACGAGTACTTTCGGGGAGGCACAAAACCTGGTAACTTTTGATGCCCTGAGCCAAAAATCAAAGTCTTCAAATGAAAGGTTTTCATCATATCCGCCAACCGCCTCAACTATATCACGTCTAACCATCATAGTCGGAGGACATATAAAATAACTCCTCAATATCAGATCAAAGACTTCTCCCTCGGGAAAAGGTGATGAAAAAACAGTAGGATCAAGATGTTTCAATGAATCGTGATGTAGTCCAATCAAGTTACTTTCCGAATCAATATACTCAGCATTTGAATAATGAAACCCATAATCCAACCCCATCTCACCAAATTTCTGTAAGCCACTTGAAACTCGATGAGGATACAAAACATCATCAGCAGCAAGGTCAATTATAAAATCTCCATTTGAATGCTCAAAAGCAACATTAAAGGCTTTACAATTCCCAACATTTTCACTGAAGCCTATAAACCTAACTCCCAAACGATCACTTAAACTTTTAAGATACAATTGAGATCCATCGTTACTTCCGACATCAACAAGGATTAATTCAATATTTTTATGACTTTGATTTAACACAGAGTCAACAGCCTCCTTAATCCATTTTCGCTGATTGTGGCAAATTAATATTACTGTAACTTTGATGTCAGACATTCCTTTGAAAAACTATTCGATAAAAATACAAGCCTATCGCAAGTATAAACTGAAAAACACACGCTGCTAAAAATAATAATGCAATATCCTTAACGCTAAAACTAACACTAATAAGATATAGTAATCCGAATATATATGTTCCGGAAACAAAGAATAACACGAATAGATAGCTCTTCCATATTTTCATTCTGAGAAAGTAAAGCGTGAAGATTTGACTTAAAGCACGAAATACAAAACCTGTAATGAAAATAGTGTAAACTTCTGACCTAAATTCAATCTCTGAAGAAAATAATAGTTTGTGTAAATAATAGCTAAAAGTCGAAAATACTAACCCTAAAATGATTAATAAAATCAACATCTTATAAAATGATTCAAAGATATAGCGTCTCAACCCGTCATCATTTTTTCTGCTAATTTCAGGGATATAGAAACTATTATAAAGAGTAAGTGCAATAAGCTGAATATAAAAACCCCCTGTATAAGCTGCTTGCCAGGCACCTGAATCTAAAAGCGAGGTGTATTTTACAACAATATTTCTTTCAATCAATAGAATAGATTGACTGAGTAGTACAACCAATAAGGAAATTCCTATATAAGGCCTGACAGACTTAAAAAAAACAGTAAAATGCTTTTTAAAACTCAATGATATTATGCTCTTACCTCTAAAAAAAACGATAAGTAATACAACTACACGAACCCCAAAAAATAATACTAATCCATAAAACCAATTGTAAGTAGCTAGCCCCAGAACTATCAACCCTGTCACAATAGTATTAAAAAGGTAGCCGTAAAATTGAAGTTTGAAGTTCTTATCAAAGATTAACTTCGTTTCAAGAACAGTCAATAGTGTATACAATGGAAATACCAATATTGACAATGGAATGATTATTAATATCAATGATCCATTAAAAGAGCTGAACAACACTGATCTCAAAAGAATTGCTATTAAAGCTATCACATAAGAGGTTAATGTTGCTACTGATAAAACGAATCCATTATACTTATTTATGTTCTGATCATTTTGACCATAATAATGTAGCAAACTCTGATTATAAAAAGTATTAACAGGTGCCAGACAAAGCTGAAAAAAGTTAGATAAATGAGAATAAGTTAATAACCCCTCCGATCCACCGTAAACGCTAAAAATCTTGTTAATTCCAGCTTGAAAAACAGCTTTTAAACCTTGAGTTAAAAATGGATAAATATTTTTCAAATTTCTTTCAACCAGTTTAATTGAACGGATGGTTTTCCTCCAATAGAAGATTTAAAATCAGCCAAATCATTTTGTATAAAGTCTTCATTCATAGATGTTCCAAGATCAATAAAATTATAACTGTTGCTCTTAAGATTTCTGGCTTGATGAAATAAAAATACTACGTATGGACTAACATTTGAATAACCTGGAGAATAAGCAGGGTAAAAGTTATAAATCAAATCTTCATTAATCTTTAATGACACACATTTAACTACTACATCATGGTTTTCTTTATTGACCAACTCATAAAACACATGATCATCAGGCATACACTTCACTTGCTCTTCTAACTGTTCACGTGTCAAACTTAATTTATACCCCTTTCTATCCCGCTCAGCTCTGATATAATCATAAAATTCTTCCCATTCAGTTGATGGTTTTTCTACCAATTCAAAACTATCTACATTTTTTAACCTGTTACCGTGTTTACCCTTTAAATATTTCTGAAAAAGTTGTTCATCTTTTAAATCCAGATGATGATGAATTTTCATATCTGTTAAACCAAATCCTTGTTCTTTAAGAAGAGCATTGACCCAAGGAGTAACTTCCCTATAAATAAACTCTGGTGGTTGACGGATTATTATTTTTTTACAATGTGTCTGATTAGCAATTGTTATAGCTTGCTCTACAAACGACCTTAACACTTCTGTCCCTGGAAAAGAACGTAGGTAAAAACCTCCATAAGAAGCTCGGTATCCTGAAATAAGCACATCATCCTGAATTGTAAATGATATATGACCGAACAACTCCTCTCCCTTTCTTAATATCAATCTGATTGAATAACTGGTTTTGCAATTCAGATACCTATCTGTCTCAAATAAGGAAAACTGACCAAGATCCAGTTGTTGTCTGCCATCAATAATATCAAAAGACCATTTACTCATGTTGTATGAAATATTCTCGAGACTAAATTAAAAGATAAGAAGTCATTACTATAATCTTTGAAAGCAGAAATTATATTTTTGCACATGCTTTATCTAATAATTGTAATTTTATTAAATGTATACATTTTTGTATGCTTTAAAGAATTCGGAAAAAGAAATATAATTCTACTTCCTGCTTTAACTGTCAATTACTTTACATGCGGGATTGTAGGGCTAATTTTATCATACGATACTATTGACCAGGTAAAAATATTTAATCCCGAATGGTCTTATTTTGCTTTTGCCTTAGGTTTTATTTTCATATTCACCTTTTTCCTTATGGCTGCAGCTACTCAAAAGACTGGTGTTGCTGCAGCAGGTATGGCAACTAAAATATCACTGGTAATTCCTGCATTTTTCTCACTTTTTATATTCAACACACAATCAAATGAAGTCAACTTCTTTAAAATAAGTGGAATTATCCTGGGTTTAGCTTCAATTGTACTGGTTAGTGTTTCTAGAAAAAGTAAGAAAATCGAACAAAATGTAACTAATAAATGGGTCTATCTTTTGCCATTAGGGGTATTTGTTTTCTCAGGTGGACTAGATACATCACTTAATTATGCAAATAGTTTTCTTCTTGATGAAAGTGAACAAAAAATTTTCCCGGTCTTCATTTTTTTCTCAGCAGGATTATTTGGATTAATAACTTCAATAATTAAAAAACAGTCATTCAATATCAAAAATGTTCTGGGAGGAATCCTCTTAGGCATTCCAAATTACTTCTCAATTTACCTGTTATTGAAAGCACTATCTGCTTTCGGAAATGATGGATCTTTTGTTTTCCCATTTATAAATATTTCTATAATAGGAATAAGTGCCCTGGTTGGTAAATTTTTCTATGATGAGGCTATCGGATTAAAAAAAGCTGCTGGAATTGGTTTGGCAGTAATTGCAATACTATTATTGTCAGCAGGTAATTAGAATAAATATCATGAGTGAAATTCAAGATACTTATAAAACAATTATTAAACCTTCTGAAGGTTTCTACAAAGAAAAGGGTTCAAAATTCATTGCTCATGCATACCCGGTTAACTCAGAAGATGAAATAAAAGAACATCTAGATGATCTAAGAAAAAAATACTATGATGCCAGACATCATTGCTATGCATATGCTTTGGGTGTAAGTGGTGAAAATTTTAGAGCCAATGATGATGGTGAACCTAACCATTCGGCAGGCGACCCTATTCTCGGACAAATAAGATCATTTGAATTATCAGGTATTTTAATTGTAGTGGTAAGGTACTTTGGTGGCACTAAACTTGGTGTTGGAGGATTAATCCATGCTTACAAAACTGCTGCACAGGATGCACTTGATAATTCAGAAATTATCGAAAAAACATTAACAGAAAGAGTAGGATTACAATGTGAATATCCGATGCTTAATGATGCTATGAGATTTTTCAAAGATAGAAATCTGGATATTGTTCATCAGGAACTACTCATTGATTGCAAACTCTGGGCTGATGTACCGTTATCTGAAAAAAATGAAGTTATAGATGCAATTAACAACTATCACGGATTAAATCTTCTCAAAAATTGATCATTTCTCAATATTAGATTGATGATCATATTCATATAACTTCTCATAAATCTTGAGGCAAATCCAGGCATCGGTAGCCGCATAACTTATCTGCTTATCTGTAAGCTCATCTCTTTCCCAGTTGGAAGTCTGGGCAGATTTACTAATCCTGAAACCGAGAACCATTGCAGATAGATTTCTTGCTCCGGTATTATGAAAGCCAGCCTTTTTTGCCAGTTTATTCAAATCCAGAAAGCATTTAGGTTTGGCTACACCTATTCTTCGAAGATCATTAATATCATCATCTATACCAATACCAATTTTCTCAATATTCGGGTCCTCGAGAATTTTCTTTAATTCAGCTGGCATATCTCCTTTAGGAAGCCTAAATAAGTACACCTTTTCATCAGTAGCAAGCTGAACTAACGCAATCTGATTCTTTATTCCTTTTGTAAAAGAAGGTTTTGACTCTGTATCAAAACCAATAATTGAATATTCTCTTATTTCTTTTACTGCTTCCTTATACCCTTTAGGGTCTTCTAACAATACTACTTCCCCCTCATATGCCTGTAGAGGAAGCTCATTTACCTCTTCTTTAGTTATTTTCTTGCGCATATTCAGGTGTATTTTCTTTTATTAATTTGCTCTTTTCCTCAGGAGTATATTTTCTAATCTTAATATTAAACACCCCAAACAAAATAGTCATGATAGGACTAATTATATTAAAAAAGCAATATGGAGCATATATAAGGGTAGCTACACCCAATACTCCGGCCTGAGTCGCTCCACAAGTATTCCATGGGAACAATACGGAGGTAACAGTACCACTATCTTCTAAGGTACGACTTAATACTTCAGGCTTAAGGTCCTTATCTTTAAATGTCTTACGAAACATTCTTCCCGGTACAACAATAGCCATATATTGATCAGATGCGGTACCATTAAAGAATATACAAGTTGCAGCAGTACTAAAAATCAATGATCCCGTAGATTTTGCAAGTCTGATAATTTCATCTGCAATTCTTTTTAACAATCCTCCTGCTTCCATCATTCCACCAAAAATCATGGCACAAAGGATTAGCCAGATAGTATTTAACATCCCTGCCATTCCACCTGTAGATAAAAGGTTACTTACCTTTTCATTTGCAGAGGTGATAGCAACATCTCCATACATACTTTTCATGATAGCAGAAAAATATATAGCAAAAGAAGATTCGCTTACCAGAGCCTGAACTCCAGCTGCATCAAGACCACGAAGGTCGGTTAAAATAGATTTACCTAATTCAAATACCTGCTCATTTTGAAAAATCAGTGCGAAAATCGCTCCCATCAAGGTTCCTATCAATAATGCCGGTAATGCTTCAACTTTCTTTATTATCAATAATATTACAGTTACTGGCACAAGAAAAAGCCACCCATTAATATTAAACTGCGCTTTTATTGCATCCTGAACGGCAACTACCTCATCCATACTTCCATTTGCCTCTATATTCAACCCAATAATTCCAAATATTACCAATGTTATCAATATACTTGGAACCGTAGTAAATGCCATATATTTAATGTGCGTGATAATATCTGTTCCTGCCATCGCAGGTGCAAGGTTTGTAGTATCAGACAAAGGAGACATCTTATCACCAAAATAAGCACCGGAAATAATCGCTCCACCAGTCAGCCCGATATCTATCCCGAGAGTTTTACCAATACCTAATAACGCCACACCAATAGTAGCAATAGTAGACCAGCTAGAGCCAGTAGCCAATGATACAATCGCACTTACGATACAAGATGCAACCAAAAAGTAGGAAGGCTTCATAATATCCAGACCATAATATACCATTGCAGGTACCACACCGCTGAGCATCCATGTTCCAGCTAAGGAACCGATAACCAAAAGTATCAGTATTGATCCCATAGCTGCGCTAATACTTTGTACGGTTTTATCTAAAATGGCATCCCATTTAACACCAAGATATAATGCAATAATTGCTGCAAGGGCAGCAGAAAACAGTAATCCTATTTGATTCGCCCCGTCCAACGATGAATCACCAAACACCCTTACATTAAAAAATAAAATGGTTGTTAATAAAATTACCGGGATAAGTGCCAGAAAAAAATGTGGTCGTTTAATTGTATTAGTCATATACTCAGATTGGTGTCTTTTATAAAAATCAATCTACGAATTTAATTGTTAATTACTATTTCTGCTAATTTTTCTCCTAAACTACTTCCAATTGCTATCCCCATACCTCCTAATCTGACCGCAGTAAAGACGCCATCGCCCACATTCTGGATAACCGGTTGCTTATTTGGACCAAACCCCATTATACCCGACCACTCATGATCTATTTCCACATCAACACCAGGTAAAATGACATTTTTTAAATCATCAATTAACCTGTCTTTAATAAGTTGATTAGTTCCAAACTCAGTGGTTTCTTCTCCTATATAATCAAGATTTCTACCTCCACCAATCAAAACACGGTTTTCTATATTCCTGAAATAAAAGTAGCCTCGATCATAATGAAAAGTACCCTGAAATTTCAGATCTTCAATTGGCTTAGTTACCATCACAAATCCTCTTCCCGGCTTCATATCTACTTGAGGAAGTAATTTATTAACAAAAGCATTATTACATATCAATACTTTCTCAGCCCTAAACTGTATAGTTTCGGAATGATCAAAAGGCACTTGCACTTCAACTTCTACATGGTTGCCTCCTTTATTTAAACCAACAACATCTGCGCCAGTTATTATTTCAACATGCTTATTTTTAACATAATTAGATAATGACCTGATCATCAATCCGGGGTGAAGCTGCCCCTCCAACGGATTAGAAATAATGGTTTCAACCTTTTCAGCATTAAACCCGAAAATTTCCTTTAACTCTTCATCTTCATGAAATACGTGCTTATGAAAAATCGGATGTAGCAGCTTATTTATTTCTTCAATTCTATTTAGACAATCATAGTCTTTAGTACTTATCAGCTCATAACCACCATGCCCTTCATAGCCTATTTTTTCATCCCCCAGACGTTTCCTGAGCTTCTCAAGCCCCTTCCATCGGGTTTCGACTAAAGCAGCAGATTCCTCAGGAGAAATGGCATCTAAATCATCCAGAATTTCAGTCAGACTACCAAAACAAGCAAAACCTGCATTTTTAGTACTGGCACCGCTTGGCAATACTCCCCTTTCCAGAACCTTAATTCTTAACTTAGGATTATTTTCAATGAGTGTCGCTGCGGCTGACAGTCCAGTGATTCCACCTCCAACTATGATAATATCTGCTTCAATCATCGCAGACTTTTCCCAAAAGCTTAGCATGTATTTTTATTATTTATGTATCTTTCGGATTACTAATAACCAAATAAATTAATATGTTATCTCAAGACGAATTGTTCGAAAAAGCTAAATCTTCAAATATATACCGGAAATTACTAAATACTGTTTTATATAAAATGGTTCCGTTTAATAAACCTCATCAATTTGAGATTTTTAAAATTGAAGATGACTCAATAACGGTAAAGTTACCATATATAAAAAGAAATTTTAACCATATTAAAGGAGTTCATGCTTGTGCACTTGCAACAGTGAGTGAATATTCAAGTGGAGCACTTCTATTGAGAAAGCTTGGGAAAAATTACCGGATAATTCTTCAAAAGCTTGAAATGGAATATCACTATCAGGGAAAAACTGATTGTTATGCTACTTTTATGGCTAATGAATCCTGGTTAGAAGAAAATATTTTCTCTCCTTTAACCAAAGAAGAGAAAATTGTTGTTCCTTGTATCGTTAAGACTTATGATAAAGACAATAACCTTATCAGTACCGGAACTGTTAATTGGCAGATTAAGTCATGGGAAAAAGTAAAAACCAAAGCTTAACTCAAAGAATATGAGAAAAATAGAGCAACTTTTGTCAGAGTACGGTGAAAGCCATAAAAATCATACTAACAAAACTATTCATTGGATTTGTGTACCAACAATTTTCTTTAGCATAGTCGGATTAATCTGGAGTATTCCAAAAGGTCCTTTAGGCTCCATAAATTTAGGAGATTTCACACCCTATGTAAACTGGGCCACTATTACTCTAATCCTTGTATCTATTTATTACTTTTCCTTATCATTCAAATTAGCATTAGGAATGCTGGTATTTGGAGTTATCTGCCTTTATTTATGCCAACTATTAGATACAACCCTCCCTTTTCCTCTTTGGATATTTTGTATCGGAATATTCATTATTGCATGGATTGGTCAATTTATTGGCCATAATATTGAAGGTAAAAAGCCTTCTTTCCTGAAAGATGTACAATTTTTATTAATCGGACCGGCATGGTTAATGCATTTCATTTTTAACAAATTGAAGATAAATTATTAAATTTCTTTTATGTTGATGCAACCATTTATGGAGCTTCTTCATCTTTGAAATAAAATTATTAGAAAATGAAAAATCCGATACTAACTTCATTGATCATCTTTCTTGCAGCTACATTAGGGATTAACGCCCAAAGCATACAAAACCCGGATGATTTTGACCAGATTTCTATATCTGTTCCAGCTACTGTTTACTTAAGCATTGGATCTACCAGCATTCGATTTGAGGGAGACTCTGATGATATTGAAGAACTAGAAACCGAAATTAAAGGAGGCAAACTAGACATAAGGAAAAGAAACAATAAGTCATGGGGCTGGTCAAGTAGTGATGACATTAAAATATATATTAGTACTCCACAAGTAAATGATATATCCTTATCAGGTTCAGGTACCATAGAAGGAAAATCAAAATTCAAATCTTCATCAATGAAAATTTCATTAAGCGGCTCTGGAGATATCAATCTTGATGTTGATGCAGATGAATTAAAAGTGTATTTAACAGGTAGTGGCGATATTAACCTGAAAGGTTCAGGAAACGATGCTTCGGCAATGGTTACTGGCTCAGGTGATATTGACATGAAAAACTGTGAAGTAAAAAATATGGATGCCAAGGTAACTGGAAGTGGTGACCTTCTGGTATATGTTACTCAATCTCTAAATAGCAGTATTATGGGTAGTGGTGATATTGGCTATAAAGGTAATCCTGACAAAGTAAATAATAACACCATGGGTAGTGGTGACCTTGAAAAGATTAATGATTGATCAAGTTGCTTATATAAAGTAATAAATAAGGGCCTCTCAGGCCCTTTTCTTTTTAATAAAACTTTAATTTTTGATTCAGGTCTGTATCTTTGCCAAGCATGAATAGTACCTGGATCATATTAAACCCCAACGCAGGCACAAATGATAAAAGCCTGATACCTGATATTGAATCAAAAGCAAAACAGATCAGAACATCTGCAGGTCAGAACCTTTTTAAAACCCAATATGCTGGTCACGCTTCTGAAATAACAAGAAAAGCAATAAAACAAGGAGTACAAAAAATAATTGCTGTTGGTGGAGATGGAACTGTAAATGAAATAGCAAAAGAACTTGTTCATACTAAAACTGCCCTGGCTATTATACCGGCAGGTTCTGGTAATGGACTTGCCAGACAGCTATATATACCAATGAATAGATCCAGAGCATGGGATGCTGCAGTTAACAATACTCCGGTTGCTATTGATAGCCTTGAAATTAATGGTAAAGCTTTCTTCTGCACTGCAGGTTTTGGGTTTGATGCATTTGTAACTCATGAGTTCCACAATATGCCTGAAAGAGGTTTCATGAGCTATGCAAAAGCTTCAATGGGATCATATTTTAATTTCCCGGATCAATCTTTTGAAATCCTATCACAAGGTAAAGAGTTGATAAATACAAAAGCCATTGGAATTACAATTGCAAATGCCGGGCAATATGGTAACAATGCTTGGATAAGCCCACTATCAGATATTACTGATGGAAAAGCAGAATTGGTAATCTTAAAAAAATTACCTTCATATCTGCTCCCTGGATTTCTTTACAAACTATTTCAGAAGAAACTTTCGAAAGACAGGTACTATCAAACTATAGATATGCCAAAAACTTTTACAATTAAAACTACATGTGACTATATGCACATTGATGGTGAAGTAGTAAAAGTTCCGGAAGGAGAAAACCAGTATAGAGTAAAGATTCTACCAAAATCACTAAACATTATTCCGGGAAAAAATTAATTTCATACAAAAACCTGTTATGAAAACAATTCTATCAACTCTATTTATATTTTGCTTTTGCATTTCATATTCACCTGCACAGGATAATGCTGTATTAAAGTATGATTCATTATCTGTCGAATCGCTGGATGCTGATGCCTATGGGATGAAAAAATATGTTATGGCCTTCCTAAAAAAAGGTCCAAATAGAAACCAACCAGAAAAAGAAGCTGCTGAACTTCAAAATGCTCATATGGCTAATATTAGGAGAATGGCTGAAGAGGGTGATCTTGTTTTAGCTGGGCCGTTTATTGATGGCGGAGATATTCAGGGTATTTATGTTTTTAATGTGGAAACAATAGAGGAGGCTCGGAAATTAACTGAAACGGACCCGGCAATTAAGGCCGGAAGACTGGTTATGGAACTCCATCCCTGGTATGGAACTGCAGCTTTAATGAAGATTAATGAAATACATGGAATTATTAAAAAGAAAGACTTTTAGGAATTTTAACTAAATATTAAAACATCGAAGAATAAAAAAAAGAGGCCGCAGCCTCTTTTTTTATTATGATTATTTCAATTCTACAACGAGATCATCTTGTTGAACCATTGCTCCGGGCTGCAGATAAACTCCACCAACTTCACCAGCTTTTGGGGCAGTTACATTAGATTCCATTTTCATTGCCTCAATTACAAATAAAATTTGTCCTTCTTTGACTTTATCTCCTTTTTTAACCTTAATATCGGCTAACCTACCTTGTAATGGAGCTCCAACATCACCTTCCTTTTCTATCTTTTTATTCACCACAACTTGTGATTTCACACTATTATCGCGAATCAAGATACGTCGGCTTTGCCCATTAAGCTCAAAACTCACAGTTCTCATTCCCTTTTCATCAGGCTCAGATATATATAGAAGATTAACAATTAGGGTTTTACCTCTACCTATGGTAACTAAAATTTCTTCTCCAACTTTCATTCCATAAAAGAATGCGGTCGAAGGAAGATAATCTACATTACCATATACTTCTTTGAATACATGGTAATCCCTATACACCTTAGGATATAATTTGTAAGACAAGAATTCTTTGAAGGTTACACTTTCACCAAACTCCTTTTTGAATTCCTTAAATTCCTTATCAAAATCAATCGGTTCAAGATGTGCATTAGGACGATCATGGAATGGCTTCTCTCCTTTTAAAACAATTTTGCTTAATGCTTCCGGAAATCCACCATGAGGTTGTCCCAAATCTCCTTTAAAAAAAGAAACAACAGAATCAGGGAATGACAAACCTGCTCCTTTTTCAAGAACATCTGCCGGAGTCAAATTATTCGAAGTCATGAAAAGAGCCATATCACCCACAACTTTAGATGAAGGTGTTACCTTTACTATGTCTCCAAACATTTTGTTTACCTCTGCATAATTCTTCTTTATTTTCTCAAATTTGTCTTCCAGACCAAGCCCTCTTGCTTGTGGACGCAAATTAGAATACTGACCTCCCGGAATCTCATTTTCATAAACCTCAGCTGTACCTGCCTTCAATCCTGATTCAAAAGGATAATAATACTCTCTTACTTCCTCCCAATATCTGGAATATGCATTCAGACTTTCAAGATCAAAACTTTGAGATCTTTCGTGGCCTTCAAGTGCTGCAACTAAAGAGTTGAAATTAGGTTGTGAAGTAAGACCACTCATTGAACTTAAAGCAACATCAACAACATCAACACCACACTCGATAGCTTTTAAATAAGTCGAAGATTGAATTGATGAAGTATCGTGTGTATGTAAATGAATCGGCATGTCCACTGCATCTTTCAATGCCGGAATTAATTTTTCAGCAGCAAAAGGCTTAAGCAGTCCGGCCATATCTTTAATTGCAAGAATATGCGCTCCACAATCCTCAAGCTTCTTTGCCATATCGACATAATATTGAAGATTGTATTTACTATCCGGAACCATGATATCGCCAGTATAGCAAATTGCAGCTTCAGCCAAAGAATTTGTTCTTTCAACAACAGCTTTGATACTGGTTTGCATATTCTCAACCCAGTTTAGTGAATCGAATATCCTGAATATATCAATACCTGTCTCAGCAGATTCTTCAATAAACTTAACTATAAGATTATCCGGATAGGCTTTATATCCTACACCATTAGATCCTCTAAGCAACATTTGCAGCAAGATATTAGGCATTGCCTCTCTTAGCAAACGTAATCTTTCCCAAGGATCTTCCTTTAAAAATCTATAAGCAACATCAAAGGTAGCTCCACCCCAAACTTCCATTGAGAAAACATTTGGGTGATTTTTTGCAAACCCCTCCGCAACCTTCATCATATCATGAGTCCTGAATCGGGTTGCTAAAAGTGACTGGTGAGCATCTCTAAATGTTGTATCAGTATACTTTATTTCCTTTTCATTTCTTAACCACTCTATAAATTTCTCTCTACCTAATTCAGTCAGCTTATCTTTGCTTCCTGCCGGATGAGAGGCAAATTTTGGATATTCAGGAACTTTTGGAGTTACAAAAGTCTTTGATCTATCTACATATTTTACATCAGGATTACCATTTATAGTAGCGTCTGCCAGATATGACAACATCTTTGTACCTCTGTCAAACTTTATTCCGATATCAAATAATTCAGGATGATCCTCAATAAACTTCACTGTAGCTTTTCCAGTGTAGAATATTTCATGTCTAATTACATTTTCAAGGAATCCGATATTAGTTTTTACTCCCCTGATCCTGAATTCCCGAAGCGCCCTATCCAGACGTTGAGCCGTTCCTTTCAAGGTTCTTCCACTTGCTGAAATCTTAACAAGCATACTATCGAAGAAAGGAGATACTTTTACTCCGGTATAACAGTTACCAGCATCTAACCTGATACCATACCCACCAGCACTTCTGTAGGCTATGATTGTACCATAATTAGGCTTAAAATTATTAGCTGGATCTTCAGTTGTAACCCTACACTGTATAGCATACCCCTCGCATTTAACATCATCCTGACTCCTTATATAAATTCTTGGATCAGCCAAAGCATACCCTCTGGCAATCTGGATCTGAGACCTGACTATATCAATCTGGGTTATTTCTTCAGTAATTGTATGCTCTACCTGGATACGAGGATTTACTTCGATAAAATAAATATTCTCATCTGCATCAACTAGAAACTCGACAGTACCAACATTATTATAATTTACATTCTTAGCTAATGCTAATGCATATTGATAAAGCTTGTCTTTAGTTTCTTGTTTTATACTAACACATGGAGCAACTTCAACTACCTTTTGAAAACGTCTTTGAACGGAACAATCCCTTTCATACAAATGAACAGTATTTCCGTAATTATCAGCCATTATCTGCACTTCAATGTGCTTAGGGCTATCGATAAACTTTTCTAAAAAGATGGTGTCATCACCAAATGCATTCTTTGCTTCATTTTTTGCTTCATGAAAAGCTACTTCTAACTGTTTATCATCCTTAACAACACGCATCCCGCGACCTCCGCCACCTGCAGCAGCCTTAACAATAACAGGATAGCCGATACGATTTGCTTCCTTTAGTGCTATTTCATAAGAAACTAACTTTTCCTTAGAGTCCTCGATAATTGGAACATTACTCTCTATTGCAACTTTCTTAGCCTCAACTTTGTCTCCAAGTTTCTCCATCACCTCAGGAGTCGGCCCGATAAAAATTATTCCTTCTTCTCTACATCTTCTCGCAAATGTGGTGTTTTCGGACAAAAATCCATATCCTGGGTGAATAGCATCAACACCTTCTCTTTTGGCAACACTGATGATTTCTTCTATATCAAGATATGGCTTTAAAGGGTCGTCGTCAGCCCCAACCTGATAGGCCTCATCTGCCTTATACCTGTGAAGTGAATACCTGTCTTCAAATGTAAAAATTGCTACTGTTCGGATACTTAACTCCGATGCAGCCCGGAATACTCTGATTGCAATCTCTCCCCGGTTAGCTACAAGAATTTTCTGAATTTTGTTTACTTGTTGATCCTCCATGTGTACTGTTATGAAATTGGAATGCTGAATTTAACGATTCTGTCATTATTTCAAAAGAACTACCGACATTAGCGTTAATTGACAATAAATTTTTACAAGAATTAAAAAATAAACAACAGAAATCGAGTGCAAATTGCCAATTTATTAACTGCAAAAATAAAAAAACGCCAATCGGTACCGATTGGCGTTTCCACACATATTACGATCAAATCAATTTTTACTCAACTGCAAGTTTTGTTGTAAACTGTCCTTTCTCATGTTGAATTTTCGCAACATAAATACCTGGATTTAAATTCAGATTATTTATTACTGTTACTCTTTCATTGAGTCCTTGTTCAAAAACCAATTGCCCTGAACTATTAAAAACTGCCATACTTGCACTACCGGCTAAATTATTATCTTTTAAATCTATTATTAATCTATTATTAAAATCATTTAGAGGATTTGGATATACTGCTATCTCCTGACTCCCGTACTGTACATCCGGATATACAGCAATTATTGGGTGATATTCAATAAACCCATCGTAATCAGTTGCTTTCAACCTGTAATAGGTTGTCTGTTTAACAGAATACTCATCCGTATAAGAATAATAATTTATTCTACTACCACCTTTTCCATAAACATCATTCACAGAAGTGAAATCTATTCCGTTAAGTGACCTTTCTACAGTAAAAAAATTAAAGTTCTCTTCCGAAGCAGTAGCCCATTCAAGCTCAACATAATCATTGTAAGATTCGCCGCTAAATGAAATTAGCTCTACCGGCAATTTCCCTGGTATAGAATTTTCATCAATTACTAAAGGCCCATTTAAATCAGAATTGGTGCAACCATCAGACTCACAACCACGTCCCCAAACACCATTTCCTCCAATTTCAATTAACGTACCACTACTATTATTTCCAGCTTCGAGTAAAGCTCCACTTTGAACATCTATTTCAGCACCAGAAGGCAATATCAATTTTGAATTTGATCCAAATGTCAAGGTATTTCCAGACTGTATGGTAATCTTCGCAATAGAAGTTGAAGAAAAATTGTAGGTTGTATTATTAGGAATGGTTACATCCGCAGAAATTATAATTTCATCAATTGCCTGGGAGCCATTGGGAACAAATCCACAACTCCAATTTGAAGCAACTTGCCATTTATCGCTATCAGTACCTAAGAACGTACAGACCTGCCCATCTACATTAAAAGCCAAAATAAACATTGGCACTACAAACATTAAAAAATTCTTCATCTCGCTGGTTTATGAAATTCTTATAACTCTTGATACCATATAGTATAATGGTGTAACCAATACCTACCTCCTCTTTCGATAAACAATAGATTAATTACGACCAATATTATCCTAGAACAGCTAAAAATAATTCACGAAATAAAGCAATCAACCGGGGTGAATTATCCAACATTTACTAAGAATAAGCACAAAACTACACTTATTTATTCTATATTTATTTATATTTTTATGAAAATAGCATAAAATGGATGACCATAAATCATGGCCTATTCATTTTGTGATTACACCGAGCCAGTTTATATTTGAACCATAACGAAAGACAATTTAGCTTTTATGCAAAAATTTGAAAACCTACTGTTGTCGTTAGAAGATTCTATTCTAACCATAACCGTAAATCGTCCGGATAAGCTGAATGCATTAAATTCTCAAACCTTGGATGAGTTAGAAGAGGCTATGCAACTAGCTTTAGATAACAACGAGGTAAAAGCTATAATAATAACCGGATCCGGTGAAAAGGCTTTTGTGGCCGGAGCCGACATCAGTGAGCTAGCGCAGCTTAATGAAATGACTGCAAGAGGTTTTGCTGAAAAAGGTCAGGAGATATTCCAGAGAATAGAAAGTAGTCCGAAACCGGTAATTGCTGCTGTTAATGGTTTTGCGTTAGGTGGCGGATGTGAACTTGCAATGGCCTGCCATCTTAGAATTGCAACAACAAATGTAAAATTTGGACAGCCGGAAGTAAACCTAGGTGTAATCCCAGGTTACGGTGGTACACAACGAATGACGCAATTAATTGGCAAAGGAAAAGCACTGGAGTACATGCTCACCGGCGATATGATTGATGTAAATGAGGCTCATCGTCTGGGATTGATTAATCATATTGCTGAAAATCACGAACAACTAATCTCAAAATCAATAGATATACTTAACAAAATCATGACCAAAGCTCCTCTGGCTATCGGCATGGTAATTGATTGTGTTAATGCAGTATATAATAATGATGAGAATGGTTATCAAACTGAAGCTAACAGCTTTAGTAACTGTTGCAAATCAAAAGATTTTAAGGAAGGAACACAGGCTTTTCTTGAAAAAAGAAAACCTGAGTTCACAGGAGAATAATTACATATAGTGAATCCACTAAAAAAACTTGCCGGTGAAACGGTAATATATGGCGTTCCAACTATTCTGGGACGCTTTTTGTATTTTCTACTTATTAAGTTACACACTAGTGTCTTATCTGAAGGTGAGTATGGCACCTATACTTACTTATATTCTTATACTGCATTTTTTCTGGTAATCTATACCATGGGAATGGAGACATCCTATTTCAGATTTGCTACAAAAGACAATGAAAAAGATGCTTACAACCAATCCTTTACTTTCTTACTAATTACTGGATTAATCCTTACAATAATCTTGTGGTTTGGATCAGATTACTGGGCATCTTTAATAGGCAATGCCGATTATTCAGAATTCATAAAATGGCTAGCTCTGATACTCTTTGTGGATGCAATTACGGCCATTCCTTTCGCTAGATTAAGGCTACAGAGAAAAGCAATAAAGTTTGCCTCTGCAAAATTATTAAGTATTTTCATTCAAATAGGAATTCAGGTTTTCTTCCTTTTAATATGCGAAAAGGTTTTAACAGGAAATCTATTTCCGGGATGGAAGCCCTTTATCGGCAAGATATATAACCCTGACAATCCCCTCCCCTATTTGTTTGCTGCCAACCTCATAGGAAATGGTATAGCTATCGTGATTTTATATAAATCCATGTTTAATGTAAAACTTGGATTAACAAAAAAAATCCTAAAGCCAATGTTAATCTATGCTCTACCGATCATGGCTATGGGTTTAACTGGAATGGCTAATGATAATCTGGATAAAATCCTGATGGAGCTCCGATTACCCGACAACTTCTATGAGGGCCTTACTTCTCAGGAAGCTTTAGGAGTATATGGAGCAGCATTTAAATTGTCTATGGTAATGGGAATTGCAGTTCAGGCATTCAGGTTTGCAGGCGAGCCGTTTTTTTTCTCTCAATCAAAAGAAAAAAACTCTCCAGAGCTATTTGCAAAAGTAACCTATTATTTCATGGTATTTGGAGTATTAATTTGGGTAGGCATTAGTCTTAACCTGGAGCTTTTGAGCAACATTCTTCTAGGAAGTGCTGCATTTAAAAGTGCAATTTACATTGTTCCTGTATTACTTTTTGGTAAATTATTATATGGATTATATGTGAATTTAAGTATCTGGTTTAAGCTTAGTGATAAAACCTATTTTGGGACATTATTAAGTATTGCAGGAGCCTTCATTACACTGATTGGCAATTATTTCTTTATCCCCGTATTTGGATATTGGGCTTCTGCAGTTACACTTGTCCTGTCATATTTCACTATGGTTATCCTTAGTGCTGTACTAGGAAATAAACACTTCCCAATTCCTTACCAATGGCTAAATATCATTGGCTACATTGTTGCAGGGGGGTTGATAATCTTTATTACAGACAAATCCGGAATGCAAAATGGATTATCAGGTATATTAATCACATCTGTAATTGTTCTTTTAATATTCCTTATGGAAAGAAAGAAAATCGCAGTAAAAACTGGTTAAAATTTTATATTTTTGATCAAATAGCCATTTTTATTAAATAAAACTAAACAACCAAGTATGAATATTATCATTCCAATGGCCGGACGCGGCACCAGATTGAGACCACATACTCTTACAATCCCTAAACCATTAATTCCAATTGCTGGAAAGCCTATCGTTCAACGTCTTGTTGAAGATATTGTTGAGGTTTGTGATGACAAAGTTGAAAATATTGGTTTCATAATCGGTGATTTCGGAAAGGAAGTTGAAGAGCATCTTTTAAAAATTGCAAAAAGCCTCGGAGCTAAAGGGCACATTTATCATCAGGAGCAAGCTTTGGGTACTGCACACGCTATTTTATGTGCTGAAGAATTGTTAACCGGAAAAACAATTATTGCCTTCGCTGATACCTTGTTCAGAGCTGACTTCACTCTTGATAGCTCAAAGGATGGCATTATCTGGGTTCAAAAAGTAGATGACCCAAAGGCTTTTGGTGTTGTTAAATTTAATGACGATGGAGTTATCACTGATTTTGTAGAAAAACCACAAGAGTTTGTAAGCGATCTGGCAATTATTGGTATCTATTACATGAAGGATGGCGACTTCCTTAGAAGCGAACTTCAATACCTTATTGATAATGACATCAAGGATAAAGGAGAGTTTCAACTTACCAATGCCCTTGAAAACATGAGATTGAAGGGCAGTAAATTCGTTCCAGGCAAAGTTGATGAATGGTTAGATTGTGGTAATAAAGACGTTACTGTCAATACTAACATGAGATATTTAGACTTTATCAAGGATAAAAAACTAATTTCAGACTCTGCCAAAATCTCAAATTCAACCATTATCGAACCGGTTTATATCGGAGAAAATGTAGAAATTAATAATTCAGTTATTGGGCCCCATGTCTCAATTGGAGATAACACGAAAATCAGTAGAAGTATTATTGATACATCTCTGATTCAAAACAACTCAGTTGTAAATGGAATGAATGCTACAAACTCAATGATTGGAAATTTCGTTCAATATCATGAAATAGCTGATGATTTAAGCATTGGCGATTACAATGTTGTAAAAAAATAGAATGCACCAGGATAGATTAAAATACTTCTTATTTCTCTTTCTGATAATAATCGGAAGCTCTGTAATTTATGGTCAATCTAAAAACCTGAATTATAAAGATAAAAGAGCTTTCGAAAACTTTTTCGGAGAGGGAAATAAGTATTTTATTCTCCAGGAATACGACACTGCTATTGAGCTTTATAAATTAGCTTTGGAAGTAGATAAAAATAATTCTACTGTTTTATATAAAATTGGTGAAATCTACCTGAACCTTGGTAAACCTTTTGAAGCAAAACCTTTTGCTGAAGAAGCGTTGAAAAATGACAAGTCTAACAAATACATCTATCTTCTAGCTGCTGAAGTCAATACCCAGACAGGCAACATAAAGGAAGCAATAGAAATCTATGAAAAGCTCCTTGAAAACATTCCTAATTCAAATGTTTACCTTTTCAATCTGGCTACACTTTATCAATATCGCAAAGATTTTGAAAAGGCATTAGAGATTTTAAATGAAGCAGAACAAAAAATGGGAGTTTCAAAAGAAACTGCATTTAGGAAAAAATCACTGTTGCTTCAAATGGGTAGAGAACAAGAAGCTGCCGATGAATTACAAAAACTAGTTAATATTTATCCAGACAATAATTTATACATATATGAACTTGGAGATTTATATATGAGTCTGAATCAATTTGATAAGGCAGAAGAAATGGTGAATCTGTTATTAGAAAATGACCCTAATAACGCTCAAGGGCAAGTAATGCTTGCTGAATTATATCGCAAAAAAGGAAATGAAGCCGAATGCAGAAGAATTTTAACTAATGCAGTAAAAAATCCCGATCTTGATTTTGACACTAAAGTCAACATTGTTGCTGAATATATCAAAGAAATTAAAAACCCTGAGGTAGCTCCATTTATTATTGAAATGGGTAATGATATTATTGCCACACATCCTGATGAACCCAAGTCTCATGCACTACTGGGAGATATATATTTTCAAGCCGGAGATAAAAAATCTGCCTTGACAAAATATCTGACAGCGATTGAAAAAAATGATAATAATTTCGAAGTTTGGCAGAATATTTTAAATCTCGAATATGGATTAGGGTACTTTGAAGACTTAAAAATTCATGCTATAGAAGCTATGATTCTTTACCCAAATCAGCCTTCAGTATATTATTATGCAGGTACTGCCGCTTTAAATTTAAAAGATTACAAGGAGGCTTCACTATACTTTGATCAAGCTATTCCATATACAAATAACGACAAGGATCTTCAAGCTGTCTTCTACGGACTTAAAGGTGATGCCTATCATGCACAGGAAGAATATGAAACTGCTTACAAATCGTATGAACAAGCATTGGAAATAAACCCTGAGTTAGCTCATGTCCTTAATAATTACTCCTATTTTTTAGCCATTAGAAAATATAACCTTTCCAAGGCATACGAGCTTTCTACAAAACTAATAAAATTATTCCCGGGCAATGCAAGATACCTGGATACACATGCATGGGTTTTGTTTAACCAGGGCAAATATAAAGAAGCAAAAAACTTTCTAAAATCAGCGATAGATACACAAGATGCCAATGCTACAATTTATGAACATTACGGTGATGTATTGTTTAAATTAGGTGAAAAGCAAAAAGCAGTTGAACAATGGCAAATTGCCAAAAGTAAAGGATCGACAAGTGAGTATATTGATAAAAAAATTGCAGAACAACGCTTATATGAAAATTAAGTTTGTAGCCATTATATTAATGGCTTTTTTGATATTGACTTCATGTAATAAAAAATTTTCAACTTTAAATTTCAGTTTTGGTAATAAGAAAAAACTTAAGGTAGAAAACCTCGATTTCAACTACTTAAAAGCTAAAGGAAAGATTAAGCTTGAAACCGATGCCAATGAAACAAATGCTACTGTAAATATCCGGATAAAAAAAGATTCAATTATATGGATGTCTCTTGGTTCTGCAATTGGTATTGAAGGAGGTAGAGTTCTTATCAACCGTGATTCAATGATTATGATTAACAGGCTTGATAAAAACTATAAAGTCTTTACGTTCGAGGAACTTTCTGAGAAGTATAAATTCGATGTTAACTACGACATATTGCAATCACTTCTATTGGGAGAAATGCCAATAGAAGACCTTGATGATGCTGAAATAGAAAGATCGGGTAATTTTTATAAGGTGACTCAAAATTATCGTGATAAAGAAGTCGTTAATATGGTGAATTCTGTTACACTTAAACTTGAGAACATTACCATGACGGATTCACCCGTACCCAATAAGCTGAATGTAACATATAGAAACTTTGATTATCCGAAGGGTAAAACAGTACCTGTGGCATTTACTTCAATGATTTATCTTGAATATTATGAGGACAATGCTAAATTTATGGCTCAGATTGGATTAGAATATAATAAAGTTGAGCTTGAGGATAAACCCGTAAGCTTTCCTTTTAGTCTTCCTGACAAATATACCAGAGTAGAATAGATATGTGTAAAGGCTATTTTTTAATTATATTATTATTTATTGTTTCTTCTTTTGCTTCCTTAGGTCAGAATAAAGCTGAACTTCAGCAAAAAAAGCAGCAAACTCTTAAAAAGATTAATGAAGCTGAAAAAATCTTAAAGCAAACTACTACCCAAAAGAAAAACACTTTGGGACAGTTGAGTGCTTTAAATCAGCAGATCAAGACAAGAAGAGAGCTGATGTCAGCAATAGAATCTGAAATTGGCCTTCTGGATTCTGAAATTGGCGAAATTGATCTTCTCTATGATGCCTTGGACAGTGACCTTGAAAATCTAAAAGAAGAATATGCTCAAATGATTTATGGGTTATCCAAAAACAGTAGCTCCTACGGAAAACTAGCATTTCTATTTAGTGCAGAATCATTTAACCAGTTTGTTCGAAGAATGGAATATCTTCAGCAATACTCTGAAGCAAGAAAATCCCAGGTAAATCAAATTCAAACTGTTCAAGAATTACTCAAAGAAAACAGACTTTCCAAACAAACAAAGAGAGTTGAACAAGAAATCCTCTTAAATGAACAAATAGCAGAAAACGAAAAACTTGAAACACTCAAAGACAAACAGTCATCTGTAATTGCAGAACTAGGCAAAAAAGAGAATCTGCTAATTGCTGAAATTGAAAAAAATAAGCGTGCAGCTGTTGAAATTTCAAATTTGATAGACAAACTAATCGCTGCTGAAGCTTCAAAATCTTCAGACACTCGAATGGAAAATACTCCGGAAGGTAAAATCCTGTCTGCTTCTTTTGCTGAAAATAAAAACAGACTGCCATGGCCT
Organism: Marinigracilibium pacificum; assembly: GCF_012926615.1. Lineage (GTDB taxonomy): Bacteria > Bacteroidota > Bacteroidia > Cytophagales > Cyclobacteriaceae > Mangrovivirga > Mangrovivirga pacifica. Next base: position 258,844 of record NZ_JABBNU010000005.1, read on the forward strand.
GTGTCACAAGGGTTTATCTCACAAGGGTTTGGAGAACAAAAACACCCTGTACTAAAACAGGTAGTTATAAAAAATAATGGTGTAAACATTCAGACTCAAGCTGATGAATCGGTTCGAGTGGTGTTTGACGGGATAGTTACTTTTGAAGGAAGTGTCCGAGATATGGCAGGTTCTGTAGTAATCATCCAACATGGAGAATACCGAACAGTTTATACTAATATCAAAAATGTTAGTGTAAAGAGAGGTGATAAAGTTAAAGCTGGTCAATCTATTGGTCAGGTTTATACAAACAGTGATGGCCTTTCTGAAATTAAATTCCAGGTGAGACATGGTGCTCAAGTGTTAAACCCTGAAATATGGCTTACAAAAAAATAATTTTCTCCTTCCTTCTCTTATTCTTTTTCTTCGAATCATTTTGTCAGGAAAAGAGTATCTCATTGCTATTTACAGGAGATGTAATGCAGCATGATTCGCAAATTAATGCTGCGTATTATAAAGATAAAGGCTATGATTATGAGCCGGTCTTCAAATATATATCACCAATATTTCATAATCATGACTTGGTTATTGCTAATCTGGAATTGACTCTGGCAGGACCTCCATTTAGAGGGTATCCTCAATTCTCTGCCCCTGACGAATTAGCTATTGCATTAAAAAACTCAGGTGTTGACATTCTTGTTACCGCAAATAACCATTCTAATGACAGAAGAGGAAAAGGGGTTAAAAGAACGTTGGACATTCTCGACAGTCTCGGAATTAAACATACCGGGACATTTAGAAATAAAGAAGAACGTAATAAGGAATACCCCCTAATTATTGAAAAGGATAGCTTCAAAATAGCATTACTAAACTATACTTATGGCACGAACGGTATTCCTGATTCCCCGCCAACAATAGTCAATCGACTGGATGAAAGCATAATTATTGCCGACATAAAAAAAGCCAAAACTTCTTCACCCGACAAAATAATCGTTGTTGTACACTGGGGATTGGAATATCAAAGACTACCTGGTCAAGAACAATTGAAATGGGAAAAGTTGTTTTATGATAATGGTGTAGATGCTGTTATCGGAATGCATCCACATGTTATTCAGCCAATAAAAAGGGTGTTTGATCCAACTATCAATAAAGAGAAGATTACAGCTTATAGTCTTGGGAATTTTGTTAGTAACCAAAGAAAAAGATACACTGATGGCGGCCTGATTGTAAGTTTGGAAATCAATAGAAATCCTATTACAAATGAGGTTCGATTTGGTGATGCAGGACACTATCTCACCTGGGTTTATAAAGAATATTATCAAGGAACTAAACGATTTCATGTAATTCCGGCTGACAATTTTGAGTTAACCTCAAAATTACCATTCGAACCCAGTGAAAAAGCAATGTTAAATACATTCATTTCCGATAGTCGGTCATTATTATCAAAAAACAACTACCGAGTTTCAGAATACAGGTATTCTCCACTACTTAAAAATTTCACTTTAAGAAGATCATATAAATTTCTTGATTTCAAAACTAATTATAGTGGAGTGTTAAATATCAACCCAGCTAAAAACTCACTAAAATCATCTAATTACCTGGAGAATAATGGTTATTACATTCAACTTGCAGCTTTAAATAATGGTAATAAGAACCTGGACCTTCCCAAAAGCATAAATCAAACCGTAATAGTTAAAAAGAATAATCAGGGCTTATTTAAATATCATCTTGGTCCCTACAGTAATAAAGAAGAAGCGTTAGATGCACTTAAAGAAATAAAAGATTTCGGATATAGTGAAGCTTTTCTAATAACTTATTAATTATCATTACGTTAATAACATTACATGAACATTTAAATAAATGATTGTGTGTTTGTTGATGATTGTAAATTGTTTAATTTTACATATAAATTAAAACTCTTTAGTAATGTTAGATTTAATCTTAGCATGGACTCCGGGAGCCGGAGAATTAATTTTAATTGCTTTTGTGGTAGTACTACTATTTGGAGCAAAGAAGATTCCTGAACTAGCCAGAGGAATGGGTAAGGGAATCCGTGAGTTCAAAGATGCTACTAAGGATATCTCAAAAGAAATTGAAGATAGCAAGAAAGAAGTAGAGAAATAATTATATTCCGTGCCTTCAAAGACAATCAAAGAAATTCAAGATTCAATTTTGAAAGGTAATGCTAACTGTGTAGAACAAGTAAAGCATTACCTTTCTTCAATTAATAAGCAAAAACACCTTAATGCTTTTGTGGAGGTATTCGAAGAAGAAGCTCTCCACCAGGCCGGCCTTATTGATGAAAAAATCAAATCGGGCAATGCCGGAAAATTAGCCGGTGTTGTAGTTGGTATTAAGGATGTTTTGGCATATAAAAACCATAAATTAACATGTGGTTCCAAAATATTAGAAGGTTTCAATTCTTTATATACTGCTACTGCAGTTCAACGTTTGATTGACGAAGATGCAATCATAATTGGAACCCTAAATTGCGATGAATTTGCAATGGGATCATCAAACGAAACATCAGTTTATGGTCCAACTCTAAATGCTATTGATACAGAGAGGGTACCTGGTGGTTCAAGTGGCGGAAGTGCTGTTGCGGTACAGGCTGACATGTGTACAGTTGCGTTAGGAACTGACACCGGTGGATCAGTGAGACAACCTGCTGCTTTTTGCAATGTATGGGGCCTAAAACCTACTTATTCAAGAATAAGCAGGTATGGTTTAGCATCATACGCATCATCCTTTGATTGTATTGGAACTTTCACTAATTGTCCTGAAGACGCAGCATTGCTTTTAGAAATAATGTCAGGAAAAGATGAAAAAGATAGTACATCATCATCTGCTCCAGTGAATGACTACACTTTAAGTGAAGAAAGCGATCAAAAATATAAAGTTGCCTATCTTTCTGAGGCATTGCATCATGAGGGTCTCTCTCCTGAAGTAAAAGAAGTCTTTGAGGAAAAGATTAAAAATTTAAAAGAAGCAGGGCATCAGGTTGAAGAAATCAACTTTGAACTTCTACCCTATCTTTTACCAACATACTATATCCTGACAACTGCCGAAGCAAGTAGTAACTTGTCACGATATGATGGTGTTAGATATGGATACCGTACAGAGCAGGATAATAATACCGAATTATTATATAAAAAATCGAGAACAGAAGGTTTTGGTCCTGAAGTACAAAAAAGAATAATTCTGGGAACATTTGTTTTATCAGCAGACTATTTTGATGCTTATTACGTTAAAGCTCTCAAAGCCCGGAAATTAATTAGGAATAAGACTTTGGAAATACTTAATGATTATGATTTCATCATGACTCCAACAGCTCCAACAGAGCCATATAAACTTGGAGAACATGATAAAGATCAAATGGCAATGTATTTAGGTGATGTATTTACTGTTCAGGCGTCATTGTGTGGTTTGCCATCATTGAATATTCCATTTTTAAATAAGAAATCCGGATATCCGGTAGGGGTTCAAATTACAGGGGCTCCGTTTAAAGAACAGGAGATATTACAGGCAGGAAAATTTTTTAAGAGCTTGTAGAAAGTTTTTATATATCTTCTAAAAATTATATATTGTGTAGTTAAAGGTTATTGTATTGGTTGATAAGATGAGAAAGGCTATAATTTTTTACTTCCTTAATGTCACTTTTTTCTTGGGCATCAATGGTCAGGACAAGGTGATCAATTCACTTCCCGTTTCTAAAGAGAGACTTAAAGAATTCGAAGAAAACATTGTTTTACTCCCTATAACTTCTGGAAATGAAGTGCTGACTTCTTCTGAAATAGCACTTTCGGAAGACGAGGAACTTGATAGTTTGAATGAAACTATCACAAATATGAGTCAGTATGATTTTGACTATTCTCCAGATTTCAATTATGCGGAAGTTGAGGAAAGAATAAATCAAATCGACACTGACCTTCCAATGCAATTAAATCCAACAGTTTATGGATTTATACAATTTTTCGTTGAAAGAAACAGAAACCACACTCGTCAGGTGCTTGCCAAGACTGAGGTATACTTCCCTCTTTTTGAAAAGTATTTAAAAGAATATGGCCTTCCTGATGAATTAAAATATTTATCTATTATCGAATCGGCACTAAAGCCGCAAGTTGAATCAAGAGCCAGAGCAGTAGGTTTATGGCAATTTATGGGTGCAACTGGTAGAATGTATGGCCTAAGCAATGATTTTTATATTGACGAGCGAATGGATCCGGAAAAATCTACTATCGCAGCATGTAAATATCTAAAGTCTTTACACAATATATTTAATGATTGGGAATTGGCATTAGCTGCTTATAACGCTGGGCCTGGAAATGTTAAAAAAGCAATTCGCAGATCCGGATATAAAGAGGGCTTTTGGGAGATTTACCCATATCTGCCAAGAGAAACCAGAAGTTACGTACCTCAGTTTTATGCAATGATCTATGCTCTAAAATATAGACATGAGCATAACCTTGATACTGAACTTGAATACAATATTGCTGTAGATACTGTACTTGTGAGTAACTATGTTTATTTAAATGCCATTGCAAGTGAATTAAATTTTTGTGCGGACGATTTAAGAATGTTAAACCCACAAATTAAACATGGAGCTCTTCCGGAAGACACTAAGAACTTCCCTCTAAATATTCCTGTTGACCTAAAACCTTTCTTTCTGGAAAATAAAACAGAGATTCTTGCTAAAATCGAAGAGGATGGAAAAGAAAGAATTGCATTCCTGGCAAGAAACAGTGTTGGATCAACTTATGGCAGAACAAAAGTTTATCACAAAGTAAGAAGTGGTGAGGTACTAGGCCGAATTGCTGAAAAATATCACGTTCGAGTTGCTGACTTAAGAGCTTGGAATGGAATAAGAGGAAACCTTATCAGAAGTGGCCAGAATCTAAGTGTTTGGATTATTCCTGGTCAATCAATTTCAAAATCCTCTACTACTGCAAGTGCATCAACAACAGTTAAGAAGCAGCCAATTCCTGATGGTTCACCTGTTCATGTTGTTCAACCTGGCGATACTCTTTGGGATATTTCCAGAAAATATGAAGGCTTAACCGTTGACAAGCTTAAAAAACTTAATAATCTAACATCAGGTAGTAAAATTAAACCGGGTCAGCAATTAAGAATAGGATAATCAAAACTAAATTGTTAGTTTTACATAAATCCTAATAGAATCATTATGCTTAGATCCATATCTAAATCAATTTTTATAGTTATTGCAGGTCTCCTAATTGTATCCTGTGATAAGTCATCTAACGAAAATTCTAACCCAAACAATTTGCCTAGAGCAGCGGGTGAAGTTTCGCAGTTGATGATCATTGCTGATGATAATCAGTATAGTGGAATGGTTAAAGAAACTATTGGTCAGGTATTCGGGGTTAACACTCCAGGATTACCAAGGCCAGAGCCAATATACGATGTATTCCAGATCCCCCCTCAAAGACTGAATCGTACCTTACGCGAGATGAGGAATGTATTAATTTTAGCTACATCAAAATCTCCTGAGGAAGTTCTGGAATTATATAGTTCTGAAGCGAAGGAAGAATTAAAAAAAGATCCGTCACAATATTTTTCAGTTCAGCGAAATGTATATTCAAAAAACCAAACTGTTGGTTTATTATATGCTGAAAATGAAGCTCTATTGATAAAATACCTTCATGATAATAAAGAGAAATTAAGGGAGTTATATGTTCCAGGTGATTTAAAAGTTATCAGAAGCAGAACATATGCCAATCAGCCAAAAAAATCAGTTGCTGAGCAGTTAATAAAAAAGCACCAGTTTTCTATGCAGATTCCTGGTGAATACATGTTAGCAAAAGAAACTGATAATATGGTTTGGTTTAGAAATGCCTTGGACAAAGCAGATTATAGTATTTGGGCTTATTACACTGACTACAAAGATGAATCTGTTTTTACAAAGGACAGTCTTGTTGCCTTTAGAAACAGAATTGCTAAGGAAAATTTTTATGTTGATCCTAAAGACCCTAGAACATATATTTCTACAGAACAAGATTATTCTGATGTTGAAATTGACACTGTTAATTTCAACAATAACTTTGCTGTTGAAATGCGTGGCTTATGGAGATCTAACTATGTTACAATGGGAGGCCCATTTTTAAGTTATACATTTGTTGATCAGTCCAGAAACAGACTTTATTACATCGAAGGATTTTTATATTCTCCGGGTCTTGATCAGAGGAATCCCATGAAGAGAATTGAAATAATTCTTAGATCATTTAAAATGCATGAAGAAAAATAAAATTCGCATATTACAATATTGAAAGCCACTTTAAAAAAGTGGCTTTTTTTATTTAAATAAAACGATAATATAGCTATTTGATACGGCAATTTTAAGCTAATTTAATAGCTTTGCATGGGAGACAAACAAACAGTTATGGCAATTAAAATAAGAAAACAGGACGCGCTTAACTATCATAAGCAGGAACCTGCCGGAAAAATCGAGGTTGTGCCAACTAAGGCCTTAAGTTCTCAGCTGGATCTTGCATTAGCCTATTCTCCGGGGGTAGCAGAACCTTGTAAAGAAATTCATGCTGATCCGGAAAAAGCATATTCATATACCGCAAAAGGAAATCTTGTGGCTGTAATATCAAATGGTACAGCAGTTTTAGGATTAGGTGATATCGGACCGGAAGCTAGTAAACCCGTAATGGAGGGTAAAGGTGTCCTTTTTAAAAAATTTGCAGGAATAGATGTTTTTGATATTGAGGTTAATGAAAATGATCCTCAAAAATTTATTGAGATTGTTAAATCACTGGAACCAACTTTTGGAGGAATCAATCTTGAAGATATCAAAGCACCTGATTGTTTCATTATTGAAAAAGAACTTAAGGAAAAACTAAATATTCCGGTAATGCATGATGATCAACATGGAACAGCAATTATTTCTGCTGCCGCATTGATCAATGCACTGGAGATCTCTGGAAAGAAAATTGAAGATCTGAAAATTGTAGTAAATGGAGCGGGTGCTGCATCTGTTTCTTGTACAAAACTGTATTTGTCATTAGGTGCCAAAAGCGAAAATATCGTAATGCTCGATAGCAAAGGGGTAATCAGAAAAGATCGTGATAACCTCGATGATATCAAAGCACAGTTCGCTACTTCAAGAGATATCCATACCATGGATGATGCTATGAAAGGTGCTGATATGTTTCTGGGTCTTTCAATAGGGAATGTACTAAGCAAAGATCAAATAAAAATGATGGGAGATAACCCAATAATCTTTGCCCTTGCAAATCCAGACCCTGAAATTCCTTATGAAGATGCAATGGAGGCCAGACCTGATGCAATCATGGCAACAGGAAGATCAGACCATCCTAATCAGGTTAACAATGTATTGGGATTCCCATATATCTTTAGAGGAGCTCTTGATGTGAGATCTAAAGAAATCAATGAAGAGATGAAGCTTGCTGCAGTTTATGCATTAGCAAAACTCGCAAAAGAGCCTGTACCTGAAATGGTTACCAAAGCATACAATGAGCCAACGCTATCTTTTGGTAAGGAATACTTAATCCCAAAACCACTTGACCCAAGACTGATTACAACTATTTCTCCAGCTGTTGCTAAAGCTGCAATTGATTCTGGAGTTGCTCGAATAAACATTACAAACTGGGAAGAATATAATATCAATCTGCAAAAAAGACTAGGTATTGATACCCGTTTAATGTCTAGAATCATTCAAAGAGCTAAAAAAGATCCAAAGAGGGTTGTTTTTGCTGAAGCAGATAATATCAAGATTCTTAAAGCAGCACAAACTTTAGTAGATGAAGGAATTGCTCATCCTATTTTATTAGGTAACGAAAAGATCATCAAAGAGCTTATTGAGGAAAATGGTCTTGAGTTACAAGATTGCCAAATAATCGAACCATATATAGAAAAAGAAAAAAGAGCTGAATATGGTGAATTATTGTATAAAAAGCGTCAAAGAAAAGGAATTACATCAGCGGAGGCTGTAAAGCTTCTTCGTGATAGAAACTACTTTGGTGCGATGATGGTCGAAGCAGGTGATGCTGACGCTCTTATTTCAGGTCTTACTAAGGACTATAGATCAACCATCAAACCGGCACTTCAAGTTATTGGTACTGAAGATGGAGTCGATAAAGTTGCTGGAATTTATATTATTAAAAATAATAAAGGTACTTTTTACTTCGGAGACACTACGGTGAATGTAGATCCGACTGCTGAAGAACTGGCGAATCTTGTAGGTCTTATTGCAAAAGGAGTAAGATTCTTCGATGCAGAACCAAGAATTGCCATGCTTTCTTATAGCAATTTTGGATCTTCTTCAGGTAGAATCCCGGAAAAAGTACAGAAAGCAGTCAAGATTGCCAAAGAGAAGTTTCCTGAATTAACAATTGACGGAGATATACAGGCAAACGTTGCTTTAAACACCGAAATTCAACAAAATAGTTACCCATTTAGTCAGCTGGCAGAAAAAGGTGCTAACACTTTAATATTTCCTGACTTGACTTCTGGAAATATTGCTTATAAATTGCTAATGGAAATGGGAGGTGCCGAAGGTATTGGACCAATACTTTTAGGTACTAATAAACCAGTTCATATTCTTCAACTAGGATCTAGCATTAGGGAGATCATAAACATGGTGGCTATAGCAGTTGTGGATGCACAACTCTATAATGCGAAAAAACAAAAATAATGATCGCATACATTAAAGGGAAATTAGATTATAAAGATCCGGCACAGGTAGTCATAGAGGCTGCAGGTGTCGGATATCGTTTATTAATATCATTACAAACATATGAGAAGATTCCAGATAAGGAAAATATAAAACTTCTTACTTATCTTCATATTAAAGAAGATTCTCATACACTATTTGGTTTTGCTGAGGAAAGTGAGCGTGTATTATTTTTACACCTTATTAGTGTTTCAGGAGTAGGCCCTAGCACTGCTTTGATGATGCTTTCAAGCATGCATGCTGCAGAAATTATTGATGCAGTTGTTAGTGAAGATGTTAAAACGATTCAAAGTGTAAAAGGAATTGGTGCTAAAACAGCACAGCGATTAATCCTTGAATTAAAAGATAAATTAAAGAAAGAAGCATTAGAACTGGCTATAACTGAAAATAATGGAAAAAGTTCTGTATCCGGTATACGATTAGAAGCCGTTACAGCGTTAACTACCTTAGGCATTGCTAAATCTGCTGCTGAAAAAAATATTGACCTCGTTCTCAAAAAGCTCGGGAACACCATAAGTTTGGAAGAATTAATTCGTCAAGCATTAAAAATCTCGTGATTTTTTCAACTAATACCGATTTGTTGTTTAAAACTGTAAAAAAGACTCTTTGTCTTTGGATTCTATTTATCCCGTTCACCTCGGGAGCTGAAAATTTTGAGGAACTATTCCAGGTCCTTCAGGATACCGCTATATCTGATACTCTCAAGGATGATCGCTATAAAAAACCCTATGAAAGTTCTTATACGCCATATTTGAGATTAAGAGATCGGTACGGTGATCCGTTTACTAATAACAAAGCCTACTCACCTTTTGATTTGGGGCAACCTCAAGGCACAGAAATCATGCTTGACTATGATACTGCGGGCACATATAATGTTTATGAACAATTAGGTAGAATACCCTATCGGCCTCCAACTAAGCTTTCTTTTGACCGATACAACCAACTTCAGGAACAACAACTTAGAAAAGACTATTTCAAAAACAAATCAGCAGGACTTGACGGTGAAAGTGCAGTAAGCGGAAGAAACCTGATCCCAACTTTATATATAAGCCCGGTATTTGACAGAATATTTGGTGGCTCTGAAATTAACATTGTCCCAAATGGATTCATAACTCTTGACTTAGGCTACAGGCATCAAAGAGTACTAAACCCATCAATTCCGGTCAGACAACAACGAAACGGAACCTTCGAATTTGACCAGCAAATTAGCATGAATGTTGTCGGAAGTATTGGTGAAAAAATGAAAGTAACTGCTCAGTTTGACAACAATAATTCATTTGACTTTCAAAATGACCTGAAACTTGAGTATTCCGGATTTGAAGAAGATATCATTAAAAAAATTGAGGTTGGTAATGTTAGTTTACCGTTATCTAATTCACTAATAACCGGTGGTCAAAATTTATTTGGGGTAAAAACCCAAATGCAATTCGGTAGACTTTATGTCACCACTCTGTTTTCTGAACAAAGAGGTAAATCTGAAACCATAACCATCAACCAGGGATTCCAGGGAAGACAATTTCAATTCAGAGCATCGGATTATGACGAAAACAGACACTTTCTCTTAGGTCAGTTTTTCAGATCTAATTATAACAGATGGCATGATAATATCCCTAACCTGACTTCAGGTTTAAATGTTACTCCCAGAGTTGAAGTTTATATCCTAAATAGAAGAAACGATACCGAGTCATTGAGAAATGTTGTTGCTTTAATGGACCTGGGAGAAAATGTGATTGTAAATAATGATCAATTTGCCTCTGGAACAAATGCATCTCAGTCGCCTACCAGAAATCAGGCCAACTCATTATTCAGTGACATTCAAAATTATGGTCCCGCAATTTTTGATGTGGACAACGTCTCTCCTATCCTTGAAAACGAATTTAACCTCGAAAAAGGGGTCGATTTTGAAGTAATCAAGTCAGCTAGTAAACTTGACCCTTCCGAATATATCATAAACTCACAACTTGGATATATCACCCTGCTAAGAAAACTTCAGAATGATGAAATGCTGGCAGTTGCTTATGAATATACCTATAACGGAGAAAGATATCAGGTTGGAGAATTACAATCTGACTATCAATCACGAAGCAACGAATCAGTGATTTTCCTTAAAATGTTAAGGCCAAGGCAGATTCTCACTAAGGCTCCTACCTGGGACTTGATGATGAAGAACATCTATAATCTTAATGCCAACAGAATTAACCCTGAAGATTTTCAATTAAGAGTAATTTATCAAGACGATAGAACCGGTCAATATTACCCTAACCTTTCCGAAAGTGAAATCAAAGATTTGCCTTTAATTGAAGTAGTTAAACTAGACCAGTTAGGTCCGGCAAATGACCCACCTGCTGATGGTAACTTTGACTTTATTGAAGGAATAACAATTGATACAGAACGTGGACTAATAAAATTCCCAGTCATAGAGCCTTTTGGTGCTACTATCCAGGAAAGGGTTTCAGAACAATGGTATGCTAAATATGTTTTTGATTCACTGTATACAAACACCAAAGCAGATGCAGAACTTCAAACTGTTAAAAACAAATATTTAATCTCAGGTAACTTCCAGTCGGGTAGCAGTTCGGAAATAGCCTTAAGAGGATATAATATAGCAGAAGGATCTGTGGTGATTTATGCTGGTGGAACGCCACTTATTGAAGGTGTAGATTACAGAGTAAATTATCAGATTGGCCGGGTAACAATACTAAATGAAAGTGTACTTAACTCTGGCAAACAAATTCAAATTACCTACGAAAAAGATGACGTTTTTACGTTTAATAGCCGCTTTCTTGCTGGGACAAGACTAGATTACCGGATAAGTGATAAAATAAACTTTGGAGGTACACTTTTACATCATTGGCAGAGAAGGGGTAGCAGAACACGCTGGAGAATAGGTGATGAACCTACCCGAAACACCAAATATGGTGTGGATTTCAATTTTAGCGATGATAGTCGAATTCTTACCAGAATGGTTGATGCCATTCCATTAATTTCTACTAAAGAAACATCCACTGTAAATATATCCGGAGAATTTGCTCAGTTAGTTTCAGGAACAACAAACGTTGTTGATGGTGACCAGACATTCTATATTGATGACTTTGAATCAGCTGTCACACCTTTTAATTTAGGTGGTGGTGCACAGGGTTGGAGACTTTCATCCACTCCTTCTACCGACGATAACAGATTTTTTGGCGATGCAGGAATTAACAATTTACAGTATGGTTACAAAAGAGCCAAACTAGCCTGGTACACAATTGATAACGTCTTCTATCGCGATGGAGGAGTTGAGAAACCTTCAAATATTACTGATGATGATATTAAAAATCACTATGTATCGCCTGTATATCCTCAGCAAATCTTTGAACGACAAGACAGACAGCAGATAAATGTCAACCTACCTGTCTTTGACTTGGCATATTATCCTGAAGAAAGAGGTCCTTATAATTACAATCCTGACATTAATAATGATGGAACATTAGGTGGTAATCCTAAAGACAATTTTGGAGGTATCACCAGAGCCATAACAGGAGACATAGATTTTGACAGAAACAATATTCAGTATATTGAATTCTGGATGCTAGATCCGTTTATAAATGTTACTCAAGGCAATTTATCTAACCCAAATGGGCTTATTGATGACGGACGTGGAAATCCACAAGCTAACACCACTGGAGGTAAGCTGGTTTTTAACCTGGGAGATATTTCCGAAGATGTTGTTAAGGATGGTAAGCATGGATTTGAGAATGGTCTGGATCCAACTGGTAATGACCAAAACGAAGACATTACAGAATGGGGAAAAGTAACAAATAGGCAGTTCTTAACTGATGCCTTTGATAATAATCCTGCTTCTCGAGATAATCAGGATGTTGGTCACGATGGTGTTCAAAATGAAAAGGAAGCAGATTTCTATCAAGATTTTATTAACTCACTATCCGGTGGTGCGGCTGTAGCTGTTCAGGATGACCCTTCTGCAGATAATTTCGAATATTACTTGGGGGAGAATCTCGATGCAAGGGACGCCAAGATTCTTGAAAGGTATAAGAATTATAATAATCACGATGGAAATACCCCAGTTATTACTTCTACTAACCTTAATTTCTCGCCTGTAGGAAATAACTTCCCTGATAATGAAGACCTTAACAATGATAATAGCATATCAGATATTGAAAATTACTATCAATATTCACTCGACCTTCGTCCTGGAGAACTTGAGGTAGGTAAAAATTATATCGTAGATAAAGTAACAAATAATTTCAACGAAGCTCAGGAACCTTCTACCTGGTATCTTGTAAGAATCCCAATCAGACAACCTGAAAAGACTCATGGTAGCATAAATGGCTTTAAGTCTATAAAGTTTATGCGACTATATATGACCGAATTTGAGCAACCGGTTGTAGTAAGAATGGCAAAATTTCAGCTGGTAGGTAGCCAATGGAGAGAGTCTCTTGAGTATCCATATTTACCGGGATTTGGAGAAATTACTGAGCCACAAGATATACCTGTAAATATTTCGGTAGTTAACATTGAAGAAAACGGCAGTGGTGGACCTGATAACATTCCATACAACCTGCCTCCGGGTATTTCGAGAGATCAGGATAATACCTCTAACGTAGCTCGTCGACTTAATGAGCAATCACTACAGCTTTGTGTTGATGACTTACCAAATGGCACCAAGAAATCTATTTATAAAATAGATGAGCTAGATATGGTGAATTTTGAACGTTTAAAAATGTTTATACATGCTCACTCCCGAACTGCCAAGGATGATGAATTAATGGCATTTATAAGACTTGGGCAAGATGATGGACAAAACTACTACCAAATATCAGTTCCTTTAAAATTAACACCATTTGGAATAAGTAGTGAAGATCGTGAAGGTATTTGGCCAGAAAAAAACTGGATCGATATTGCGCTTGATGAAATCCAGACAGTAAAAAAGAACAGGGATATTCAATTTGGAGATAGCGTTGCTTTCTCATTCTCTCAACAAGTAAGACAATATACAGTTACAATTAAGGGTAGACCAAACCTTCAAAATGTTCGAAACCTATCCATGGGTGTAATTAACCCTGAAACTCCTGATGGCCTAACTCATGATGTTTGCGTTTGGTTTGATGAACTGAGAGTGACAGGATTAGCAACAAGCAAAGGTTGGGCAGCAACAGCTCGAATGGGATTAAAATTAGCTGACTTTGCAGTTATTAATTCAAGTCTAAGATATTCAACAGTTGGTTTTGGAGGAATTCAACAACGAATAAGCGAAACTCAACGATCAGATATATTAAATTATGATATAACATCGACATTTAATCTTGATAAATTCTTTCCTGAAGATTGGGGATTGAGAATCCCGATGTACATGAGTTTTAATGGACAAAAAGACACTCCACTTTTTGATCCTTTTGACAAGGATATTCGATTAGAGGCAGCACTGGCGGCAATAGAAAACCCACAGGAAAGGGAGCTTTATGAAAGAGTAGCTATTGCAAGAAGAACTCAAAGGTCAATAAACTTCATTAATGTTCAGAAAACAAAAACTAATCCTGACGCTAAATCTCATATCTACGATATAGAAAATTTCGCATTTTCTTATTCATTCAGTGAGTCTGAAGCAAATAATGATCAAATGGCTGAATTTATAAACAGACAACAGCGTGGAAGTATTGCATATAATTATGCTTCTCAATATACTGGTTGGAGTCCGTTTGAAAAAAGTGAGAAAATGAAATCTCCTTGGTTTAGTCTAATAAAAGATTTCAACATTAATCCAATTCCTCGAAGTATTAATGTCAGATATGAACTTGACAGAAAGTTCACCAAAAGACAATATTGGACTGAAGATTTTCAGCTAGATCCATCATTAGTGAATATTGAAAAATATTTCTTCTTTAATAGAACACATGGATTCAGATGGGATCTTTCAAATAATTTATCACTTGACTTCAGAGCAATAGCTAATGCAATTATTGATGAACCTGAAGGAGAAATCACCACTGATGCTCAAAAAAGAGAGATTTGGGATAATATCAAGAATTTTGGAAGAATGAAGCGTTATGAACAAACTGCTACATTAAACTATACACTTCCTCTGGATAAAATACCACTTGTTGATTGGGTCAGTGCCGATTATCGATATACGGCAGCATACAATTTCTTAGCTGCAGCTAGAGACCAAATTGATAGGTATGGTAATACTCTTAAGAATCGTAATGATCAAAACATTTCCGGACGATTAGATTTTGTGAAGCTATACAACAAAAGTAAAGCACTGCAAAAAATTAATACTCCGGCAAATACTTCCAGATCCAGAAGTCGAAGCAGAAGCAGAGATCAAGAAGAAGAAGAAGTAAAATCAGGTGGTAAAGCTGGTAATTCCATATTAAGGTTCATGATGATGATTCGATCAGCTAATTTTTCATATAACTTAAGTCAGGAAACACAATTAGCAGGTTATACTAAAACCCCTCAAATTCTTGGGATGGATAATGATTTTGATTCACCAGGATGGGATTTTGTTTTTGGTAGCCAGGACCCTACTATCAGATACAGAGCTGCTAACAATGATTGGTTGACTAGAGATACTACTTTAACAACACCTTTCAGACAAATGCGAACGGAAGATTTGAATTTCAGAATAACAATAGAACCAGCAAATGATTTTCAAATCACATTAGATGCCAGAAAGAGAACTAGAGATAATTTCGAAGAAATATTCAGGTATAATCCGAATAATGACCAATCAGACAATTCAGGTTTTAGATCTTTAACACCGGTTAGAACTGGTTCATATGAAATATCATGGCTATCTATAGCTACAGCATTTGAGAAGTCTAGAGATGACTACTTCTCCCCTGCCTTTGAAGAATTTGTATCAAACAGAGAAATAATTCAACAAAGGTTAAATATTGATAATGAAAGTACGATCTCATATGATACTAATGCACAGGATGTTCTTATACCTGCATTCCTTGCTGCATATTCTGGTGAGGACGCAAGAGAAACAAGGTTAGGAAGATTACCGAAATTCCCTATTCCTTCATGGACGGTTTCATATAATGGTCTATCAAAGCTTAAGTTTTTCAAAGATAAATTCAGATCAATAAGTATTACTCACGGGTATAATTCATCCGTTAACGTAAATAATTATTCAAGCTCACTACTATATAAAGAAAACCTTGAATTAGTTAACAAGTTTGGTAACTACGGATTAGCAGCACCTTTTGATGAAAATGGAAATCAACTTGATCCTAATGATCCTAAC
Organism: Marinigracilibium pacificum; assembly: GCF_012926615.1. Taxonomy (GTDB): domain Bacteria; phylum Bacteroidota; class Bacteroidia; order Cytophagales; family Cyclobacteriaceae; genus Mangrovivirga; species Mangrovivirga pacifica. The sequence goes on from NZ_JABBNU010000005.1 coordinate 274,794, forward strand.
GGTATACTGGTCCCACTATATACAATAAGCCAGGTAATTATTAAAGAATCCTTTAACCCATTAATTGGAGTTAATCTAAGAACTAAGAATCGCACATCGATTAGGGTTGAATATAAAAAGGAAAGAAACCTAGGACTGAATATCAATAATTCACAGGTTACAGAATTAAGAAGAAATGACTTCGTAGTTGATGTTGGGTATACTAAAACAGGAATGAAACTTCCTTTTAAAGTTGAAGGTGAAAAATTAACATTAAAAAATGAATTACAATTCAGGCTTGGGTTAACAATTAGTGACACTTATACTGTTCAAAGAACAATTGGTGAAGACCCTCAGGCTACTAATGGAAACTATAATTTCCAAATTAAGCCTACGATTAGATACATGATTGATCCAAAATGGAATGTACAATTCTACTTTGAAAGAAATGTAAACAAACCAAAGATCACTAACACTTTTCCTAGGTCAACCACTGCATTTGGGTTCCAAATACAATTTAGCCTGGCACAATAAGAACTATTATACAGTAAAAGATTTTCAGACTTCAAAAATTAATTTATTTTTGGCCATCTTAAACTAAATAAACAATTATTACAATGAATATCCCAAAAGACCTAAAATATACCAACGATCACGAGTGGGTAAAAATCGAAGGAGATGTAGCTACTATCGGTATTACAGATTTCGCACAAAAAGAATTAGGTGATATTGTATACGTTGAAGTTGAAACTGAAGGTGAAGATATCGAGAAAGGTGAAACTTTCGGAACAGTAGAAGCTGTGAAGACAGTATCAGATCTTTTCATGCCTATCTCAGGTAACATTACTGAATTTAATTCAGAATTAGAAAGCTCTCCGGAAAAAGTAAACGAAGATCCTTATGGAGAAGGCTGGATGATCAAAGTTAAGATTGAAGATGAATCTCAACTTGATGATCTATTAGATGCTGCGGCATACGAAGATCTAATTGGATAATAAATACATTGTTTGTAAGATATAATCTCTTTGGAATTATTTGGGCATTGATAATTTCAGTGCTTACGCTGACACCAGGTGAAGAAATGGTAGAAGTAAATATTTGGGGAACTGCCGATGTTTTTACTTTTGCTCATGTAGGTTTTTTCACAGTTCTGGTGTTTCTGTTGTGCGTTGGTTTTACCAAACAATATACTTTTAAGGAGATAAAAGAAAGGCCAGAAAAATTTGCCGTGGTATTAGGTGTGATTTTTGGATTTATTCTGGAAATAACCCAAGCATTAATCCCAGGGCGTGTACTGGAAGTTATAGACCTGATTGCCAATAGCATAGGGTGCCTAGCAGGCTATTTTCTATTCTTTCTTGTTTATAAGGCAACTATAAATTTGTCTTAAACTAAACTTTTAGTATATTTGATACGTACTGTAAAATAGGTATATTTGAGATTCAATTTGAAGTAAAAATATTATGGAAGTTAAAAAGAGTCCAAAAGCAGACCTCGAAAGGAAGTCACCGCTATTCCTAAGTATTGGATACGTGATCACTCTTGCTTTTGTCTTATTCGCATTTGAATATGGCTTCAAGGAAGAGGGAGATATCCAGAATTTCGGGTCAATGAACGAAATCATGGAAGAAACTATCGATATTCCAATTACTGAACAACCACCTCCACCTCCACCAAAAATTCAACAGCCGGAGATTATTGAGGTACCAGATGAGGAAGAAATCGAAGAAGAAATCGAAGTAGACCTTGATGTTGAAATCGATGAAGAAACTGTAATCGAAGAAGTTCAGTTCGAAGCAGAACCAGTTGAGGAAGAAGTAGAGCAGGTATTTACGATAGTTGAAGAATCTGCAGGTTTCCCTGGTGGTATGGATGCATGGTATACATTCCTTAAAGATAACTTAAAATACCCTTCACAAGCTCGAAGAATGGGAATCGAAGGTAGAGTATATGTTGAATTTATCGTAAGTAAAACCGGACAACTTTCTGATATCAGAGTGGTAAAAGGAATTGGCGGAGGTTGCGATGAAGAAGCAGTCAGAGTTCTAAAACAATCGCCAAGATGGCAGCCGGGTAAACAAAGAGGTCGTCCGGTAATTCAGAAAATGACTTTCCCTATAATGTTCAAGTTGCAATAAGACAACTCAATATAAATTAAAAGCGTGAGAATTATCTCACGCTTTTTTTTTGTATTTACTTGTTTATAACTAACCAATTAGTTATAATTAACTATACAATTAGTTATAGCAGTTATGAAGAAGCTTTTATACCATCTAATATTTACCTCAGCCGCTTTTATAGCTTGTGAAGATCCAACTGAGAAATTTTCTTCTGAAAGAAAAATTGAAAGTATTGAAGAGGTTAATAGTGATCACTTCACTTGTATTTTAATAGAATCACAACCTGAATTCCCTGGTGGAATGGATGCTTATTATGACTATCTCAAAGAGAAGACTAATTCTATAACCCTAAATAAGAAATGTATTGAAGGAAGAATTTACATTCAATTTACAGTTGAAAAAGATGGAGCGATAACTGAAGTAAATGTCTTAAAAGGGATTGATAAAGAAATTGAAGAAAAAGCAAAATCAATAGTTTCAGGGTTCCCAAAATGGATACCTGGTAAGCTAGGCAATAAAATTGTTAGGTCAAAAATGATAATACCAATCTACTTTAACTAAAAAAACTTAATTTGTTTAACTAAAATCATAGTTTTATGGAACCTAAAAAGTCAGATAAGGCCAACTTAGAAAAAAAGTCTCCAATGTTCTTAAGTATTGGTTTTTTAATAGCTCTAGGTACAGTATTAGTTGCTTTTGAATATAAAACAAAGCCTGATATGGATATTGTTGGTTGTTCTTTTAATACAAAGGAAATTGAAGATCCATTAATAATTCCACACACCTTTAATGAACCTCCTCCACCTCCTAAACCAGTAGTACCAAGAATAATAGAGGTACCTGAAATAGAAGATATAGAGGATCCAGATCTTGTAATAGATATTGAAACATCAGAAATAGATATTATTGACATAGTAACTAATGTTGAAGAGAAAAAGGAAGAGGTCGTTGAAGATAAAGTTCATGATTTTGTTGAAGAACAAGCCAACTTCCCTGGTGGGCAAACTGAATGGATGAAGTATTTACAGAAAAACATGAAGTATCCTTCCAATGCAAGACGAATGGGAATAGAGGGGAAAGTGTATGTTCAGTTTATAATTGACAAATCAGGTGAATTAAGCGACATCAAAGTTGTAAAGGGTATCGGAGGCGGATGTGATGAAGAAGCTTTAAGAGTTATTCAAAATGCTCCAAAATGGAACCCTGGCAAACAAAGAGGAAGGGCTGTAAAGCAAAGAATGACGTTACCTGTATTCTTTCAATTACAATAAATCTTTTACTAATACAAGATAAAAAAATTTAAATTGTTTAACTAAAATCATAGTTTTATGGAACCTAAAAAGTCAGATAAAGCCAACTTGGAAAAAAAGTCTCCAATGTTCTTAAGTATTGGTTTTTTAATAGCCCTGGGAGCAGTATTAGCAGCTTTTGAGTATAAAACCAAACCTGATTTGGATATTGATAACTTTACATCAAATAACACCAACACTGAAGAGCTAATTGATATACCAGTTACATTTAATGATCCTCCTCCACCTCCGAAACCAGTGGTACCTAATGTTATCGAGGTTGAAGAAGACGAAATAATTGATGAACCGGAATATGAATTTACTTTAGAAACTAGTGAAACTGAAATCGTAGATATCGTTACGCATGTAGAAAAGAAAACAGAAGAGAAAGTTGATAATGAAATTCATGATATTGTAGAAGAACAAGCTAACTTCCCTGGTGGTCAAACTGCATGGATGAAATATTTACAAAAAAATATGAAGTACCCATCTCAAGCAAGACGAATGGGAATAGAAGGAAAAGTGTATGTTCAATTTATAATTGACAAATCGGGTGAGTTAACTGACATCAAAGTAGTAAAAGGTATTGGTGGAGGATGTGATGAAGAAGCCTTAAGAGTTATTCAAAATGCTCCTAATTGGAATCCTGGTAAGCAAAGAGGCAGAGCTGTAAAACAAAGAATGACATTGCCTGTATTCTTTCAATTACAATAATTTTTTTACTTATTTTAACTAAAAAAATAGTTGCATAATATTAAAAAAAGGAGCGATAAATACCGCTCCTTTTTTCTTTATAAAATATTTAAAATTTGTTCTTTAATCTGCTCCAATGATTCCTTCATGTTAACGACATATTTTTGAATCATGGCATCATTTGCTTTACTTCCGATAGTATTAATTTCACGCCCAATTTCCTGACCGATAAAATTTAATTTCTTACCACTACTATCATCATAATCCAACACCTCTGTAAAATAATCAAGATGGGCTTTTAGACGCACTTTCTCTTCATTAATATCAAGCTTTTCAATATAATAGATTAGTTCTTGCTCGAACCTGTTCTCATCAACCTTATCCTTGTCAATATATTCTTTGATATTCTTTTCAATGCGTTCTCGAATCATCTCAACACGAGCTGGATCTCTTTCCTTAACCTTTTCAAGATAATTACCGATGTTATCTATTTCATTATGTATCTGGTCAGATAATATCTTTCCTTCCTTTTGTCGAAAGGCGTCTGTTTTATTCAAGGCTTCTTGAATTGTCTGTTCAATTATAGGCCAAAATTGAGCTATTTCTTCTTCATCCAGAAAGTCCTCCATTACATCAGGAGACTGAACTGCAAGCCTGAAAATATCCGCATCAGAAACATGGTTTACTGCATTTTTAAGCTCTGATAATTCATGATAATAATGCTTAAATAACAGCTTATTATACTTTATCCTGGCTAAACTATCATCCTTTACTTGAAAATCGATGGAAATGGTAACTTTCCCTCTTTGAAGTATTTTTGATATAAGAGATTTTACTTCGATTTCTTTCGCAGTAAACTCTTTTGGTAATTTGATTTGTGTATCTAGGTACTTTGAATTGAGTGATTTTACCTCAACCATTACCAGACAATGCTCATCTTCATGTCTGGTCATTCCATACCCCGTCATTGATTTAATCATATACTAATATGAATTATAAAATAAAACCTGTCTTATATATAGAAATTAAAAGTCATAGCCAAGTGTAAAATAGAATTTTGGATCCTGAACATTGTAATTAATTGTAGGCCATGCCACATCAAATTTCATATAATATCCAAGAAAAACAGTCCTTGCTCCAAAACCCCAACTATATAGCCATTTGTTTGAAAAATTTTGAACTTTAGCAACAAATGGACCATTTGGACCCGTTGTAATTATATCTACATTTTGTTCGCTTTCATCATCAAATGGACTAATGGTAGTCCATGCAGTACCAATATCGTAGAATCCTATAAATGAAAAGTTTCGTATAAAATTAGATCCTATAAAACCTCTATATAATACTCTAGCTATCGGTACTCTCAACTCAGCATTTAACAATGCTACTTTTGAACCATTAAAAGTATTGTAATCAAATCCTCGGAGGGTAGTGATATAATCAACAAAATAAATATCATCATTTTGCTGAAAGCTCTTAAAGTTTAGTGGGTGTTCCTGGTTAGGTCTGTCTGCATTGTCAAAAAACAACCAATTGTCCATCCCTCCTAGCAAAAATGTTTGACGCTTATTATTGAAGTACTGACCATAAAATCCACGAACTGCAAAAGTCATTGTTCTAAAGATTTCCTCATAATGCCTTACATCAACAATCAACTTATTAAATGATTTCGATTTATCTCCAAAAGCATTCATACTTGTGAATACTGCTTTTGCTCTTGTTCCGATTATTGCATTTCTACCAACCACTTCAGTATCATCAAATACATAAGCCAGATCAAAACCTCCATAATTCGTTATTTGTCTCGACTGATCCGGATCTGGGAATTGAGTATAAACCGGACTTAAACTATGAAACTGAGTATTTAAATAAAATGGGTTAAACTCTAACCTTGATCTAACACTAAATGGGTATGCAGCTCCTAAAGTAATTTTATTCTTAACGTATTTATGTCTGTCATCATTTATCTGAGATGATTCAGTTTCAGGATCAACAAAGAAAGTCTCTCTTTCAAATTTAATTTTAAAATCGATCAAGTATTTTAGAAATTGATACTCAGTAAATATCCCTCCACTTTTTAGATCTCTAAATGAAAGAAATACTCCTCCGCTCATGATATGATTTTGAAGTATATCTGACATGTTACCTTGTAACTTTAAGCCAAAGCCTAATAAAGGATTAACTCCAATTGTGGTCGTTACGAAATTTGTATGAAATCTAGGTTGATACTCGTATGGTCCCTCAACTTCACTCTTACGTCTGTATTTTCTATAATTAGACAAGAAAGTTGACTTGCTCTGAATATCAGGCTGCTTGTTTTGAGTAGCATCATTATTACTTTTCTCAAAAGCGTAATTTTCTGTATCTAAAAACTCATCATTGTCATTCTGTTCTATATCAAATTGATAATCATCTGTATTAATAATATTTTTATTTTGATCATCAACCATAACATCAGCAATTTCCTCAGGAATGGTATCTGAGTTAATAACTATCGTATCAAGAGGTGTTTGATTTTGTTCAACAACTTGAGGTTGCTCTTGTCGAGCATTTATTCTATTCGCTACTATTGTAGCTAAAATTCGCTGCTGCCTAGGAGTTTGAGGAGTAAATACATTTCTATTCAGATCAAAATTTCTTTCGGAATAGATATATTCTCCTTCCATATCTCCTACTGTATAAACGAGTGTATTTGACTCAAAACTAAAATCAATATCGTCCAGACTATGTGAGAAGTTGGTCAATTGCCTGCCAAGTCCGGTACTTAGATTATAATAAAAGACATTTGTCACTCCCTTTTGGTCACTCAAATACACCATTTCATCTCCTCTAACCACCGGTTTTGTATCATTAGATATTGTTTTAATAGGAGAATAAGAATCAGAAAAAGCACTATCAGTAGGCCAAATGTAAATGTTAAATGTTTTAAGATCCTTTATATCTGATAATGAATCGAGTGGTCTGTTTGAAGAAAAAACTAATGATCTTCTTCCTTCTACAAATCTTGGATTTAAATCATCATATGGATCATTATTGATTCTTCTAACTGTATTTCTTCTGAGATTGAATAAAAACAAATCAGTTTGTCCATTCACACTCGCACTCATTACAATATGATTTCCTGAAGGACTAAAACTAAAGTCATTAATTCTTAAAAAACGATCTGTTGATCGACTAAATCCTTTTTTAGTTTCTACATTGATAACTTCTAAGGTTGATATCCCTCTTTTTGAACTTAAAATCCCAACAGTAACAGAATCCATCCAAGCTAATTTGGGCAGCTCCTCATCTAACCTTTGATTTATGATGTATTGGCCTCCGCGGTTAATTATGGTTTCTTTTTCGGTCTCCAGGTTTCGATAATAGACTTTATGTCGACCATTAATATTTTTTACATATACAAGCCTCTTGCCATCAGGACTAACTGATAAATCCGTAAATACCCCTTCTTTTGTGTTTTTTATTTTACCCATCGGGTTATCAGGAAGATCAACATACGCATTCATTACAGGCTCATTGATTCTTTTATAATAATCTTCCCAACCTTTTAAAAACTGTTTAAAAGGAATTCCCAAGGTATATGCAATACTACTTTGTTCATTTCTATTAATGCGAGTCAGGTTAAGCACATTACTCATGTAAATCCTGCCATATTCCTGAACCATATAATTCCAGACCGATTGACCTAAAATTATGGCTTCATTTTTAGATAACTGATGAAATTCTTTTTGCGAATCACTATTAAAATATGCCCGAACATAATCATCCATTTCCTCATCCCAACCAAAGGCTATGTATCTTGCTGCTCCTACACTAAACCATTCGGGTAAACTTAGTAAAAAGGTATTCTGCACCATGTCACCAAGACTACCACCAAATAACATATCATTAATTAATGTGTTAGCAACATGAAATGATAGCTCTTTTTGAAATTCAGTTTGTGTTCCTTGATAAGCTACTTCAACAAAGTTTTGATTAAAATTTGTTTGACCTCCTTCATTGTATTCATTTTCGGTTATACCAATATTACTTTGTTGTAAATCTGTAATAGAGTTATACAGATATATTTCAGTTTTATAAGGAGGTAGATACCCTAGAATATCACTTATACGATTAAATTCCTCTTCAAGGTAATCAATAGCATTTCTCGCTATTTCATTACCATCATCATAATAGTAAAGATTGAAGTTTTCGGTTTCGTAAAATTTCCAATCGAATGTCTTAAATTGTAAACGATTCTGTCCAAACTCAACTTCAGCCTGTTGGGCTACCAGACCTGAAGATGCTATTAAAGTCAGAACTAAAAAACACAACTGATATTTTTTCATATGAATAAATATAAGCAATTACATTAATAACGAGAAAAAACGATTGATATTTACTTGGTCTTCAACCGGTTTATTTTCTAAAATCAAATTTATCAATTCCTTTGCACACCAAGGGGCCAATGAAACACCCTTTGCTCCTAGTCCATTAAGTATAAAAACGTTATTTAACTCAGGATGTTTACCTACTATCGGTCTGCGATCTTTTGTTGCCGGACGAATACCTGCCTTTTGTTCTTCAACCTTTGGTTTTAACTTCATGAAACTGCTAAAGCCTTCCAAAATACTACTTTTTGCTTCCTCAGTTATTTCCTCATTTTTGTAATGGTTATCATAGGTAGCTCCTAATCGATATTTTCCATTTCCAATTGGCATAAAAAATTTCCCTTTTGTTACTCCAAAGTCAAGTTCAATATCACTTGAGACAGTCAACACTTCTCCCTTATTAGGTCTGAATGGCAGCCACCCAAAAACAGAAGAATCTTTCTCCACAGCCCCTCTACATAAAATGATACTATCATATTCTAATCCGTTCCATAGAATGGTTTGCCCCGCAGCTACATCATCGAAAGAAAACTCACTTTCAATTATTTTGGCTTTTGCATTGAGATATTCTCTAGATTTCATTAAAAACTGAGGAATATCAAGATAACCGCTATTTTTCAACATCAATCCTCCAAAAGGATTAATCAAAAGATCTTCCAATAATGGCTTCCTTTCCACATTTTCAATATAATCTGAATATTCATCATCATCATATTTTGCAAGCCAATCATTCAAATCACTCATTTCAGGAAAGGGACGATAAATATTACGATCATAGAGAAACTTAATACCTAATCCAGTCTCCCATCTTGAATAAAAATTCTTTAGCTCCGGAAATAAAATATCTGCATTCCAGGTTTTAACCATTTTTCTTCCTGTAATAGGATTAATTATCCCTCCTGCAACCCATGAAGAACCCTGATTACCAGCGGAACGCACAATTGTTACATCTTGATTCTTTTCAATTAATTGAAGAGCAAGAATCGTACCTGCAAGTCCTTGACCAATTATTAGTATCCTTTTCTTATCTTTGCCCATTATAGTTTTGGAATGATCGCTTAGGCACAAATTTGCAAAGCACGAAGTATATATCTATGAAAATACACACTTTTACTTTTAATCCGTTTTACGAGAACACTTATGTAATCGCAAATAACGATGGAGAATGTATAATTATCGATCCGGGTTGCTACGAAATAGAAGAAAAAGATATTCTTGAGAAATTCATTAGTGATAATAACTATACTGTTAAAAGATTAATTAATACTCATTGCCATATAGATCATGTTTTAGGAAACAGTTTCGTAAAGAATAAGTATAAAGTTATTCTCGAAGGACACAAAGATGATCAAGAGACATTAAAAGCAGTTGAAGCCTACGCGCCTTCTTATGGGTTTTCCAATTATGAAAGCACAGAAATGGATTCATTTTTAAGTGAACATGATGAAATATCTTTGGGTGATATTACGTTTAAAATTTTATTTGTCCCCGGACATGCACCAGGCCATATCGCTCTCTACAATGAAAAAGAAAAAGTGCTTATAGGCGGAGATGTCTTATTTAATGGAAGCATAGGGAGAACAGACCTCCCGGGTGGAGATTTTGATACTTTAGCAAATTCAATTAAATCAAAATTCTACACTCTGCCTGATGATGTCATTGTATATAGTGGACATGGTGATTCAACTACAATAGGAAAAGAAAAAGTGTCAAACCCATTTGTTAAAGCCTGATATTGTGAATAAAATCATTAAGAATATTCCTAACACAATTACTTCACTAAACTTATTTTGTGGAATTGTTGGTATTTCTTTTGCCTTTTCAAACAGACTGGACATAGCTGCATATATGATTTGGACTGCAGCTATTATGGATTTCTTTGATGGTTTTGCTGCCAGGGCTTTAAAGGTTAGCTCTCCAATAGGAAAAGAACTTGATAGCCTTGCTGATGTTGTTTCGTTTGGGGTGTTACCAGGCTTTATTATGTATCACCTGATTGATGCTGTAATGATTTATTCCTGGGTGCCTTATCTTTCTGCTTTAATTCCTATTATGTCGGCAATAAGGTTAGCTAAATTTAATATTGATGATGCTCAAACCCATTCTTTTATTGGTTTACCAACCCCTGCACATGCTCTTTATATCAGTTCATTACCGTTGATTATCAATAATGCTGATGAAGAATGGGTAAATTGGTTTAGCAACCCTCATTTTCTTATTATCAGTACAGTTTTCTTCTCATTTTTATTGGTGAGCAAACTTGAATTAATTGCATTTAAATTTAAAACATACGATTGGAAAGCAAACGCCTTTAAATATATGCTTGTATTCTTAAGTATCATTATTTTGATTATTTTAGGATATAAGGGAATACCATTTATTTTTATTTCGTATATAATAATGTCTGTTCTTGAAAAAAAGCTTTCTTCCAGGACAGAAACTTGAGATTGAGTGATGAGGTTGAGATTAGTTTTATATTACTTTTTTATTTTCATATTTTTTCCATTTCTGCTTGAAGCACAAAACGAGCTGCCTGTATCCTTATATTCTGGGAATGTCTATAAAGTTTATATTCCTGAAACCGGAATATATAAAATTGACAAGCAATACCTTAACTCAAGTGGGATATCCACAGACGAATTAAAACCTGAGAATATTAAAATAATAGCTCTTCCTGGTGGATCACTACCTCAAAAAATTGATGATGCCAATAACCTCCCACAGGAAATCCCTACAAAAATAATTAATGGAGGACTTACCTTTGAAGACAATACTCAAATATTGTTTTATGCTGAAGGGATCCAAAATCTCACTTACTCTCAAATAACTAATAGAATAAATAATAATAAAAGTGCATATGCAGATAGCGCATTTATTTACATTTCTATAAGCAATATTAGTGCTGTTGAAATAGCACAGAGTACCTCAGAAAGTATCCTGACAAATAAAGGTGAGTGGATCAATGCCAGATCTATTGAAAATGACGAAGCTAAGATTTTATTGTCAGGTAAGAACTGGTATTTTAGTCCTTTATCAAATATTAATGGATCAAAATCAATAGAATTATCAACAATAAACACTAGTTCTGAATTCTCAGATCATTTATTAATTGATGCTATTAGCTCTGTCACAGGTCCATCATCCTTGGATATATCTGCTAATGGATCATTGCTGGAAAATATTTCACCTCCGCAAATCTCAAGCTCCACGTATGCTCCTAAAGGGATATATCTAACAAGAGATTATGATTTAGATAATTTATCAAATGATAATATAAGCATTAGTTTTTCCTTCACCGGCCAGGGGAATTTTTATGTAGATAGAGCTATTTATTATTCCTTAAACTCTGGAAACCATACAAAAGCTAATACAATATCATATGTATCTTCTTCAGGTTATATTGAGGTTAATGAAAACGCACTTATTTGGGATGTTACAAATTGGAATAACGCAATAGAACTTATACCTAATTGTACAAATGGGTGTAAAATTGATGTTAAAAAAGGACAAAAAATTATTGTTTTTGATCCTTCCATTGCACAAAAACCATCATTTATAGCTGAAAAAACAACAATCCCATCACTAAATAGCTCAAGTTTAGATTATATAATTATATCTGACCCTGACCTTATAAATGAATCGCGGAATCTTGCAGATTACCGCTCTCAAACTAACAATTTTAATGTTGGCATTATTACTCCCACAGATATTTACAAAGTTTATGGATTAGGCAGAAAAGATGTTACGGCTATTAGAAATTTCATTCTTCATTCTTATTCTTCAGGAGGGCAACAACTTAAGTATTTACTGCTAGCCGGGAATGCATCTTATGACTTTAGAGGAATTCAGCGCCCAGGAACAGATATAGTACCTGCCTATCAGTCAAATAATTCTTCAGACCCTGTTTACAGTTATGTATCTGATGATTATTATGGATTTCTTGAAGAAGGTGAAGGTGAATGGCTTGAGCAATTTAATGAAGGCCATGATATGGAAATTAGCGTGGGAAGAATTCCAACTGATGATCCGGAAGTTTTTAATACATACATTAATAAAATCAAGCACTATGAGTCAACATCATTATTAGACACCTCTTCATGGCAAAATCAAGTTGTCATGGTGGCTGATGATGGTGATTTTAACGCCCATATTGCAGATATAAATGACCTCAGCTTATTATTACAGCAAGGAGAAAGTTCTTTTGATGTAAAAAAATTAGCTCTTGATGACTACCCACAACAATCCTTACCTAGTGGACAAAGGTCGCCTGAATTTAAGCAAGAACTAATTAATACGATTAACAAAGGAGCTCTGATGGTTAACTATACTGGCCATGGTAGAAAACAAGGGTTAGGACATGAAGACTTTTTTAATGATGAATCAATTGAGGCTCTTACTAACCTTGATAAACTAACCATTTTTGTTACTGCCACATGTGAATATGGAGGATTTGACTACCCTCCTGTTACTCCAGGTGCAGAAAAAATGCTTTTCAACCCCAATGGTGGAGCTATTATAATGCTCACAACCACACGCCCTGTTAGTATTTCGGATAACTATAAAGTAAATGAAGCACTAATTGAATCTTTGAGAAAAAAAGAAATTCGCAATATGACCGTCGGTCAATGGTTTACAACGATCAAAAATAACAACCAAACCAATAGAGGTAGCAGAGGCTTTATATTAATGGGAGATCCGGCAGTCAAACCAGCCATACCTACGAATGAAATAATTATTGATGAAATTAAAAATCTATCAACAAATTCAGATACCCTATCTGCTCTTTCAAAAATAAGAATCTCCGGTAGTATTATCGACTCTCAAACCAACGATGTTGACGATAGCTTTAATGGATTAATAAATATAAATATCTTTGATCAGCCTGTTTCGAGAACTACTCTTGGAGATGAAAGCAGCCCTTATACATATCAGGCAACAAACAATTATCTTTTTAAAGGTAAAGCAATAGCTGAAAATGGACAGTTTAGTTTTGAATTCACCGTCTCAAAAAATATCAATTATCAATTTGGAAAAGGAAAGGCTAGTTTTTACAGTATTTCTGAAATAGGTACCACAGCATCCGGATTTAATACTGACCTAAAGATTTCGGGTAGTAACCCGGCTCCTGCTAATGATAATACTTCACCGGACGTTACTGCATATATTAATAATCCTGAGTTTATCAATGGACAAACAGTAAGCAACAACTCTTTATTTATTGCTGAAGTTTTTGATGAAAACGGTATTAACCTTAGTAATAGATCATTGGATTTTGGGCCTCATATCATTCTTGATGATACAATTTATTTTGATTTGGTTGAATATTTTACTACAATTGCTGACGATGAGAAGTCAGGCCTAATTTCATTACCATTAAAAAATCTGAATTCCGGTGATCATAAATTGAAATTAAGAATAAGAGATAATTTCAATAATCTTTCAACCACGGAACTGGAATTTACAGTAAATAATGATAATGGAGTAACAATTCAAAAAGCCTGGAACTATCCAAACCCGGTTAAAGAAGAAACAACATTTGTAATTGAACATAACAGGGCTGGAGAGACTCTTGATATAACATTAGAAATTTATAGTATTCATGGTGATATAATACTTAGTCACAATGAAACTATTAATAATGCCAGTAATAAAATTGAACTTTCAACTTTACAAATACCATATAACACCGAAAATTTAAGAAATGGAATATACGTTTATCGTATATTGGTACGTTCTACAAAGGACGGAGCCAAAAATGAAATTTATAATCGGATGATTTTACAAAGTTATTAACTATATTTAACCTCGAAAAACTCACTTTTAAATGAAAAAAATCCTATTTCTGGTTCCGATATTATTATTTGGAGTTAACCACACAGTTTTTTCGCAAGGAGCTATAATTGCCGGACAGGATTCTACCCGAAATGTTATTACTACGGCTGTTCCCTTTCTAACTATTGGTCCTGATGCACGCGCTGCAGGGATGGGTGATGCCGGAGGAAGCCTTTCACCAGATATTAATTCTACCTATTGGAATCCTGCCAAGCTAGTATTTGTAGATGGCGATATGGGATTTTCCTTTTCATATTCTCCATGGCTAAGGAAAATCATTAATGACATGGGTCTATACTACCTTAATGGTTACAAAAAACTTGATGATAATAATGCTTTAGGTGCATCATTAAAATACTTTGATTTAGGTGATATACCATTGGCTACGGATGATGGTACAGAATCTGGTACATTCAGTCCTAGAGAATTTTCAATAGATGTAGTTTATAGTCGTAAATTAAACGAAGGAAGAGGAATTGGTGCATCTTTCAGGTTTATCCATTCAAACCTTTCTGGCAATTTTACTAATAGTGCTTTTGATACAAAGCCGGGTACTTCAGTTGCAGTTGATATTGGGTACTACAATGATAAAGAAATCACATTCTTAAGAAAACCAACTAATTGGAGGTTTGCAGCTTCAATCACTAATATAGGATCAAAAATGACCTATACAAATGATAACAATAGAGATTGGTTACCAACAAACCTTAGAGTAGGGACTTCATTTGGAATTGAAATAGATCCTTACAATACCTTCACATTTGCTATTGACTTAAATAAATTAATGGTTCCAACACCACCTATTTATGAAAGGGATGGAAATGGAAATATCGTCTTTGATCCAAATACAGGAGATCCAATTATTAAGGATGGAAAAGATCCAAACAGAGGATTACTTAGTGGTATGTTTGGATCATTTGCTGATGCACCAGGTGGATTTAGTGAAGAAATGAAAGAATTTCAAATTGCCTTTGGTATGGAGTATGCTTATCGAGATGCATTCTTTGCTAGGACTGGTTATTTCTACGAGAATGAAATGAAAGGTAACAGAAGATACTTCACTTTAGGTCTTGGATTAGAGTATCAAAAATTCGGAATTGATTTTTCATATCTAATCCCAACTATTCAAAACCACCCATTGGCTGAAACATTGCGATTTACATTGCAATACAATTTTGACGCAAAAGATTATTCTGAAGAAGACTAAAAATATCTTTCATGCTTGATAGAACTAAAGCTCCGTATATTAACGATTTAGTTCAGCAGGACATTATCAGAGCACAGGAGGCTTTCATATTTGAGAAAACTCCTGTGTTTTTTGTTCATTCTGACAATCAGGAAGCTCTTAAAATAGAGATTATAACTGATTCAGGATCAAAATCTGAAAGTGTCCCGGCTGCAGCTTCAACAACTCTATCCTTATTAAATGAGGGAACGACTTCCCGAAGTGGCAGTGAAATTTCAGAAGGATTTGATAAACTGGGAGCTTTCACTGACTTTAATAATACTAGTGACAGGCAGCATATTTCATGTTATACACTTGAGAGATTTTTTCCCGAGTGTATTGAAATGTTATCTGATGTATGGCTTAACCCTGCATTTCCAGAGCATGAAATTGAAAGATACCAAAGTCAAAAAGCTGAACAAATAGCACAGCAAAGAAAAAAGAATCAATACAAAGCTGCTGAAATATTTAAGAATTCATTGTTTGGACTGGATCACCCATATGGCAGAACAGTTGGTCCGGAAGAATTAAAAGCAGTAACAAGACAAGATTTAATAGATTTTCACCCAACAATGTATAGAAACCCCATCATACTATTGAGCGGGAAAATTACAGACAGGGTGTTATCTTCTTTACAAGATCATTTAAAGAAAATACCGGTTCAAAAACATACCAATACACCACTACCAAAAGGAAATCAAACTACTGGTCAAATTGTTATAGATAGGCCAGAAAGCCTTCAATCATCTATCAGGATGGGTCTTCCGGTAATTGATCGTGGTCATGAAGATTACTACAAACTGGTCGTAACCAACGAAATTTTTGGAGGATACTTCGGTAGTAGATTAATGAAAAATATCCGCGAAGATAAAGGGTATACATATGGTATTCATTCTCGCTTGATGCATTTGGAAGAAGCTGGGTACTTAATCATTGGAACAGATGTAGTAAAAGATAAAACTTCTGATACTCTTATTGAAATAAAAAAAGAATTAGAAATATTGTCTACTGAAAATGTTCCAGATTCAGAGTTCAGAACCGTTATAAATTACTTGAAAGGCAATTTCATTTCTTCTGTTAATACACCATATGCTCTCACTGATAAATTTAAAAGCATATATTTTTTTGGGCTTGATTACAGCTTTTATGATGAATATTTTACTAACCTTGATAAAATCACACCTGAAGATATCAAATCCACTGTTAATAAATATCTGCTAAATGATCAATGGACAGAGGTGATTGTTGGAGGGCTAAAATAAAGACTGCAAAATTTATATTCTTTTCGCAAAGAATATTATATTAATACCGGAGGAAAAAGTTATGGCAGGAAAATTGGGTCTTTATCTATTGTTTATTTTATTTTCTTTTTCAACTAGTGCACAAATCAAAGGCTATGTTTTTGATAATGCGGAGCTATTAAAAAAGAAAGATTTTTCTTCTTTAGAATTTTTTATGAGAGGAATTAATGAAGATAATGGGCCTGAATACGTATTTTATTCTATAAACAATTTACTAGGTGAAGATATAAATGAGGTCAGCAGAAGATTATACTCAAATTTAATCGGCAGAAATCCATATATAGATAATGGAGTTTTGTATGTCTATTCTAAGGAAGATAATCAATTTGCTTTAACTACCGGTGAAGTTTTAAAATGGCATTACGATAAAGCATTTGAAGATAGTATAATAAATATTTCAAAATCATACTTTTCAAATGAAGATTACTTCAATGGCCTATCAAAAACATTTACTGCACTTTATGATAAATTCAATAACCAAATAAACTGGAACACCTCATATAATTCTTTTACAGAGTTGGGTAATGATCTGGGTAGCAGTGAAGGTAAGTTAGTAGAATTTATAGGTATTCCTTTAACTAAAAACTTCACAGTCAGACATGATCCAAAAGTATATTCGAGTGATGAATATTATATCAGAATCAAAGGAGATAATGGTAAAGTAATTCGGTTATTTTACACTCTCGATATGCTCGATGACATTGAAAGTGTAATTAACTCTTCACAAGTAAGGATAATTGCACGTGTAGGCAGTTTAAAACCTTTTAAGTTTTTGTATGTCGGGAAAAAACCTTTGGATCAGTAACCATATTTTTCTCTCCATAATGCTCTCATACGTTTTCTCATTTCATTTTCTCTGGCATTATCTCCAGGTTCATAAAACTTTGTTTTGATAATTTCTTCCGGAAAATACTCTTCAAAAACAAAGTTATTCTGATAATCGTGGGGATATTTATATGCTTTACCATACCCCAGATCTTTCATTAACTTTGTCGGAGCATTTCTTAAATTGAGAGGAATAGGTAGGTCTCCTGTCTCTTTAACAAACTTCCGAGCTTCTTTAATTGCTTTATATGAAGCGTTAGATTTTGGAGAGCAAGCAAGGTAAACAACACATTGTGATAAAATGATTTCCGCTTCGGGATACCCTATTAAGTTTACAGCCTGAAAGGTATTTACCGACATAACCATTGCCGTAGGATTAGCATTACCTATGTCTTCTGAAGCAAATATCACTAGTCTTCTGGCTATAAACTTCACATCTTCTCCTCCTTCAATCATCCTAGCCAGATAATATAAAGAGGCATTTGGATCACTCCCTCTCATAGATTTAATAAATGCAGAAATAAGGTCATAATGCTGCTCACCAGATTTATCATAAATGGCCATTTTTTGCTGGGCTACCTTCATGACTAATTCATCGGTTATTATTACCTTTTCTTCACCAGAAGCATTATTAACAGCTAACTCAAATAAATTTAATAACCTCCTTGCATCACCTCCACTGTATTTAAGCAAAGCACCATTTTCCTTAATTTCAATCTCTTTATTTTTTAGCTTGTCATCTTTGGATTTTGCTTTATCAAGTAGAGACAATAAATCCTCAATAGACAAATGTTTTAAAGTATATACCTGGCATCTGGACAATAAAGCTGCATTCACCTCAAAACTTGGGTTTTCAGTTGTTGCACCAATTAGTATTATTGTACCCTTCTCCACAGCTGCTAACAAGGCATCTTGCTGAGATTTATTAAACCGGTGAATCTCATCTATAAACAATATTGTTCCTTGTTGCCTTTTAGCTTTTTCGATTACTTCTCTAACATCTTTAACTCCGGAACTAATGGCGCTAAGCGTATAAAAAGGAAGATTTAATTCGTTACTGATAACTTCCGCTATTGTTGTTTTCCCTACACCCGGTGGTCCCCACAAAATCATACTTGGGATAGCATTACGGCTAATAAACCTTGATAAAACTCCATCTTCTCCTACCAAATGATCCTGCCCTACAATATCATTTACTTTTACAGGACGCATTCTCTCTGCAAGTGGTTTTTCTGCTTCGAACAACATATTATTTAGCATTTTCTTAAAAAGGTCTTACGCAATGTAATACATTTGCTACAAGTTTAACGAGCCGGGAAAATCAAATTAATGAACAAATCAGTTATACCGCATATTCAATTATTCATCGTGGCATTAATTTATGGAGCAAACTATTCAATTGCTAAATCCATCATGCCAGACTGGCTAACTCCCAATGCATTCATATTCATTCGAATAGCTTCTGGCACATTTGCTTTCTGGGTTATCGCCTATCTAATGAGAATTAATGAAAGTGTTGCTAAATCTGATTTTCCAAGATTGATATTCTGCGGATTGACTGGCACAGCCATAAACCAGTTGTTTTTCTTTAAAGGATTAGTTTATACCAGCTCAGTCAATGCATCTGTAATTATGACATTAAGCCCTATTCTTGTTCTTATAATAAGTGCTATTGTATTAAGAACTAAAATTACAGCCATTAAAATTACTGGTATTATTATCGGAGCTATTGGAGCAGCTTTATTGATGGGGCAAAAAAACTTTGATATAAGTAATGAGAGCTTTTTAGGAGATTTATTCATTCTAATAAATGCATCTTCTTATGCTTTTTACCTTGTTATGGTAAAACCACTTATGGTAAAATATAATGCAATGACTGTAGTTAAATGGGTATTTACTTTTGGATTGATATTCATCACTCCTTTTGGGTTGATCGATACACTTCAAACCAATTTTAGTATTATGCCACCAACAGTTTTACTTAGAGTTGGATATGTAGTGATATGCACTACTATTTTAGCTTATATGCTTAATTTATTAGCCATGAAAAAAGTTAATCCGTCAGTAGTTGGTGCTTATATCTATTTACAGCCAGTCTGTGCAATGATAATATCTGTACTGATACTTAACAATTCATTATCAATAGAGAAAATTCTTTATAGTATTTTGATCTTTGTTGGAGTTTATATGGTTTCACAACCAAAACTTTCTAGAAAAGCTGCTTAAAAACCTTGATAGAATATTCAAGCTGGTCATCAGTAAAATCCAGATGAGTCACAAGCCTGATTGCACCAGGTCCAAACGGAACTGCTAATATCCCTTTTTGTTCCATTGCTTTCAATACATTTTCTGTAGTAAAAGAAGGTGTTACTTTAAATATTACAATATTTGTTTCTACTGGTAGAATTTCGCTAATATATGAAACCGAATTTAATTCGCTACCAAACTGTTTTGCCCTACTATGATCTTCACTCAGACGGTCAATATTGTTCTTAAGAGCATAAAGTCCAGCTGCAGCAATAATTCCAGCCTGTCGCATACCTCCACCCATTACTTTCCTTACTCTGGTTGCTTTCTTAATTGTATTTTTATCACTAACAAGAAGTGAACCAACAGGAGCACCAAGGCCTTTACTTAGGCAAATTGAAATAGTATCAAAATATTTAGCATGATCTGTGATTTCTTCATTAGTTGACACGATAGCATTAAAAAAACGAGCCCCATCCAGATGAAGTTTAAGATTTCTCTCTTTAGCCAGATCTGCAATTGGAGCTATATCCTTCACTTTATAACATGCCCCTCCCCCTTTATTAACAGTATTTTCAAGACCAATTACTCTACTTACCGGGTAATGAATATCATCATGATGGATACAAGGCTCTATTAATTCAGGTGTAAGAATCCCTCTTTCTCCATCAGCAAGCCTAACAGATACCAGAGAATTTGATGCAAGACCTCCTCCTTCATAGTTATAAATATGACTTCGTTGATCACATATAACCTCATCTTGAGGCTGAGTAAGACACCTGATTGCAATTTGATTAGTCATTGTACCTGAAGGACAAAACAAAGCTGCTTCTTTCCCTAAAAGATTTGCTGCATATTCCTCCAATTCATTTACAGTTGGATCTTCGTTAAACACATCATCTCCTACAGGCGCTGAGAGCATGACTTCCCTCATCTCTGCTGAAGGCTTTGTTACAGTATCACTTCTTAAATCGACTATCATTGCTGGCAGTATTGTTTTATATAAAATGCAGATTCCCTATCTCCTAACCCACTGCCCTTCGTCCATGCCTCACAAGCACCCTTCGTATCTTTCATTTGATAGAGGGAAGAACCTTTTCCTCTATAATATTCACCATTTTCTGAATCTAATTCAATAGCTCTTTCATAATCTTTTAATGCTGTAGAATACGACTCTAAAGAAAAATAAGCATTTGCACGATCAAACACTACTTTTGCATCATCGGGCTTAATTTCAAGAAATTTGGAATAATCACTTACCGCAGCTTCAAAATTCCCTAGTTGCTCCATTAAATACCCTCTATTATATCTTGCATTCTCATTTTGAGGATCATTTGACAAAATAACGTTCAAATCTTCTACGGCTGGCTGATTATTACCTAAATACATATTTGCCAATGCTCTACCATTATAGGCCGGTACATAGTCTTTATCAATATTTATTGCCTGTGTAAACCTGGTTAATGCATCTCTTAAACTTTCAATTTCAATAAAAAGGTCGCCTAATGCGGTAAGTTGCTCAGCTCCACTTGCACCATTACTTATTGCTTTTTCATAGTAGGAAATTGCAGCTCCAAATCTTTCCTGAGATGTATATGCCTTAGCAATAATCTCATAATATTCCCCGGATAGCTTACCTCCATTCAGTTTTTCAGCAAAGAGAAGGTCATCGATACCATCTTCATAATTCTCCATTGAAATATGTAAAACACCTCTATTTTCAAATGCCCTTGAATACTGACCATCAAGCTCAATTGCTTTATCATAAGCATCAAGAGCTGCTCCAGGCTTATTATCATTTTCTCTTGCCTTACCTAAATTATTAAACAATAACGGATCCTTGCTGCCTCTTTCAACCGCAGCTTCATAGGCTAATACTGCTTTATCATAATACTTTGCCCTGAAATAACTATTCCCAAGAGTGTAAGGAACATCAATATCATTGGAAAGATCAGCCAATGCTTTCTCCAAGTATAGATTTGCAGACTCGAATTCACCTCCATGATAATATGATGAACCAATCATTTTGTTCAATTCAGTTTCTGTATATCCGGATTTCTCTGCTTCCAGTAATACCTGTAGTGCCTTTTCATATTCACCCGATGCAAATAAACAACCTCCTTTGGCTCCTTTAAGATCCGGGGATGTAAAGCCTTTATTCTCAGCAACAGTTATATCTGATCCAATTTCGTCACAAGCGTTGTTTTTATATAATGCAATCGCACGGAAACCATAAAGCTGACCTGTGTTGTGCCCTCCGTTTATTGCTTTTGTTAAAGGTTCGATTGATTTTTGATATTCATTTTTCAAAAATAAGACTCTTCCTATAATGGAGTATGTTTCAGAATTAGCATTTCCTGATTCCTGAATCTTGTAGGCATCTGATAATGCTTCATCATATTTCTTAAGTTCAAAATTAACGAGTGCACGTCCATTGAGTGCGGCAATATTTTGATTATCGATATTTAATGCCTTATCAAAACTTGTTAAGGCTTCATTAAATGATCCATTTTGCAGGTAAGCTTTACCTAATAAAGCATTTAATTCAGCTGAATTCATTCCGAAATTCTGAGCTTTGTTAAACATATCAATAGCGCTATCATTTTCTCCTTCTGTGATATGGATCTTTCCTAATTCGAAATACACTTCAGAAATATCTGTACTTAAAGACACCGCTTTCAAAAATTGATCTTTTGCTTCTGAGGTTTTATTTATTTTAATAAGTGACAATCCAAAGTGAGATATTAATTTTTTATCATTAGAAGATGAAATTCCACCCTGACCATATGCTTTTACAGCGCCTGAAAAATTACTTAACTGATAATACGTTTCAGCAAGCCTTATAAAAGTCATTTCATCATTAACACCTAAACTAATTGCTTTTTCAAGATTTACTGAAACACCCTTCAAGTCTTTATTTTGTTCACTTACATTAGCAAGAAACATATAAAATTCTGGCTTTTCTATTCCTTCAGAAATAGCAGAACGAACAACATTTTCAGTATTTTCATCTTTATACTCTATCATTAAAGAAGCCAATACTTCCAGTGCCTTTTTATCATTTTTCACTCCTGATCCAACAGACTTGAGATCAGATAAGGCTTGTTGTTTATTACCCGTTTCGAAATATGAAAGTCCACGATAGACAAGTGCTTTAGATTTATGCTCAGGTATTTCGACTAATTTTGAAGCCGTTCTAATAACTTCTTTATAGTTCTTTTCTTGAAAATTAAGCTTGACCAAAATCGGATAAAGTTCATCACCTGTATATCCCGATTTTTCAGCTTTATCAAGAGTTTGCAATGCTGAAGAAATATCTTCCCTACCTGCATAAAGAGTTCCCAGATAAAAATAACCCTTGCCTTTAAGCAATGGAGAATCCTTCAACGTCGATAGATATTCAAATGCCTTGTCTTTATTACCAAGCTCATAAGCATTAATTCCTGCAATGTGCTTCATTTGCGAGTCTTCACTTCCATCACTAATTGCAGTTTCAGCCCATTGAAAAGCAAGGCTTTTATTATTTAATGAATTTTCAATAGTAGCAATCTTTTCGGCATAAGCAGAATTAGCTTTCAATTCATAAGCTTTTTTATAGTCAGCTGCAGCTGCTACTTTATCTCCGGATTCAAATTCCAATTCAGCTTTTTTCACAAAAAATTCAACATTTGAATATCCTGCCCCAGCTGCTTTATTCCACATAGCAACAGCTTTACTATTCATACCAAGATTTATAAAAGACTGACCGGCATTAAATGCCTCTTGGGCCGAAAGTGGCTTTTTCTCTTGTAGTAAATCATAATATTTGACAGCCTTTTCCCAGTCAGAATTAGAAAAAGCTCCATTAGCGAGATACTCTAAAACAGTTTCATTATTATTCCCCTTATTCAAGGTTCTTTCTAATAATTCAATTCCTTTTGAATAATCCTTGGAATCAATATAATACTTTCCTGCAAGAGTGATTAATATAAGATTATCAGACCCTTTTGAAACAGCATTAATAGCAGCTGATTCCTTTCCTTCTTTATTTAATTCGATCAATGCCAAAGAAAACTTTTCATGATCTTCAAGAGTACCAAGCGAATTAATTACCCTTTTGAAATCACTAATAGCATCAGCCTTTCTATTAATATTATAATTTGATCTTGCTCTCATCAATATTAATGAATCAGCTGGGCTGGAAATTTTATTAATATCATTAACTACATCAGAATATCTTTCCAATTCAAAATTTAATAATGCTCTTGTTGTAAGTGCATTTTGATTATCCGGATATTTATCTAACAGTCTATTAAGAAATAATTTTGCTTTGTTTTTATCATCTGATTGGATAGAAAGTTCAATTGCAATTTCAAAAGCTTTCTTATCATCATTAACGATAGCCAGATACTTATCAAAGCTTGTTACAGCAAGCTTTTTGTCTCCATAATAATAATCCTGATATGCCTTGAAAAGATAATTTTGACCAATTGAACCTTTATTTTTTAGAACAGAAGAATCAAAACAAGATGAAGAAAACCAAACAGCTTTTTGATCTTGATTAATAATCACCCCTGTAAATGAAGAACCAACAAATGTAAATGAAACTTCAGGTAGCTCACTGGTATTAACCATTGCAATAGAGCCAAATGAAGATTTCACTACTTGTTCAAGAGAAATATCTTTTGATTTTAAAGAGGTTTGTCCTTCTTTCCAATAGGCTACATGAGTAGGAGATTTTGAAGACTCACCAACAACCGGTTCAAAAGATGCCGTCAAGGTATTATTAATTGAATATCCGGTTAGACCTACCAGATGAAAATTTACTGAAGGTTGAATTTCATGGATGGAACTATCCTGAGTAATTATTGAAGCTCCGGATTTACCTGACAAAGATAAAAAGGTACCATTATTGGATAGAAAGATTCCTGAAATTCCAGATTTTTCAGAGTAGCCAATATTCTTTTCTTGAGAAAATGTCGAAGAAAAAGTAATGATCAATAATGCTATAAAAAAACACCTCATGCTATAAAAAATAAAATTTATACTATTAATAGTACATTCAAAAAAGTATAAAAAGTACTCCGGAAAACACCGAAGCAGAAGCAGTACAAAAGAAGTTAACCAAATGCTTATTGAGATAACCTCTACTTTCCAAATACGTGCCTAAAATACTATCTACCAAATTACCTGAAAAACCCGAAATTGTTATAATCAAAAAGCCTTTAAATCCAACATCCTGATTAATAAACAAGAAAATTCCTGAAATTAATACTGCCCCAAAAAATGCGGCAATAGTACCTTCTATACTGATAGCTCCATCAACACCTCTATTTGCCTTACGGAAAGTTGGGAAAAATACAAATTTTGAACCCAGTCTCTGTCCGATTTCGCTAGCCATAGTATCCGAATTAGCAGCTGCTATAGAAGCAACACAACTATAAGTCAATAAAATTTTATACTCTAAAAAATAAACCCCTAAAGCTAATAATATCACTACAGCTCCGTTCCCTAATACATTTTGCCAACTCCTTTTACCTTTATCTATATCTTTGGATTTAGTGAGATTATAGCTCCACATACTAACAACCGTTCCAGAGATAAAAAATACAAAAAGTAATAAAACTATATGCCATCCAAATTGAATGTATGCAAGTAGACCACAAATAAATGCCCAAATTGAACCCGAAATAGTTAAGGCATTATACCTGACTGCCAAAACCAATCCAATTACTAAAAATGAAATAAAATAGTAAAGCATATTGACCTTTACATTAAAAATTGTCAAGGAATAATTACACAATTAACTTATTTACAGATAGTTATATGATATAACAATCTTATTGACTATATTTTTTAAAATTAAGTTGCTTATCAACTAATGTAAGTAATACCTGAAAACATTTCTGGCTGATTCTAAATATTAGCTGATAAAATTTAAATCAAATAACGATCATATTAAACTTTTAAATTATGAAAACTTTAAGACTTGTATTCGTATGCGCTTTATTTATTTTAGGCTTCGCACAGTGTGAAACTGAGGATCCACAACCACTTCGTCCGGAGCTTGACCAGGTTCAAGATTTAGTTGCGACAGATGGCGATAAAGACGGTGAGGTCAAGGATATTGACTAATCGTCATAATACAGTTAAAAGATTATCGAAAATAGGTTCTCTTTTCGATAAATTATTTTGATATAGATTTCAGGCTTCTTTATTTTAGGGAAATATTTTATATATTTTCCATGGAGTCCTTTTGTAAAAATTTCAACAATGCACTTAAGATCACTTTTGTATTGATTCTTTTGATACATTTCAGTGCAATTCCTGCTATTGCTGAAAAAATAGATAAAGACTCTGTATACAATGAATTAAAGAGAAGTTTCAAGTCTGATTCACATGAAGATTTTATCGAAAACTGCATAAATGCAATTAATGCAGAAACGATCTCCTTTAAAGATATGGGCAAAGTCAAATATATGATGGCTCAATCATATAATATTAAAGGAGACTTAATTAATTGTGTTCAAAGTCTTTTTTCTGCTTCTGATATATTTATTGAGTTAAACGACAAGGAGAAACTTGCTTTAACATATAACTTTCTTGGAGAGGTTTATAGAAAAGGAGGCGAATATGTTGCTGCTATTGATTACTTTATTGAATCCTTAACATACTTTAAGGAACAAAACAAGTATGATAATGTTGCAATGGTATGCTATAATCTTGGGTTAACCTATTACAACATTGATGACTATGAAGATGCCAAGAAGTATTTTTTTGAAGCTCTGGACAACAATGAAAAAGTAAATGATATAGACAGGAGTTCTAGAATTTATAATTTACTTGGTGCAATTCATTTCAAACTGGCTGATTACGAAGTAGCCAGATCATACTATCTGCTTTCTATGGAAATATATAAAGATAAGGTACCAGAAGAAAGGCTTGGGATAGCATATTCAAACTTGGCTGAAATCCACTTGGTTCAGGGCAACTATCAAAAAGCAATTTCTGAATCAAGAAAAGCTTTAATTTATAAAGAAGAGCCATACCCTAACTCTCAATCATACGACCTACCTGATGCCATGATTACTCTAGCTAAAGCGTTATTGGAAACAGGGAAAATTAAAGAGAGTATTAATATACTTGAAAACGGAATTTTAGAAAGGGATCAAGCAGGTTTCCATCAAAATTATTTTAGAGCAATAGATTTATATTTTAGCATTTCAGATAGCTTACAATTGCAGTCTTCCAATTCAAACAGAATTGCAAAGATTCTTGTAGACCAAACCAAGCTATTAAAAGAACAAAACAGTCTTCTCAATAACAGTAAAAGTCAATACCTCATAAGATTAGCGGATTCAGACTACCGATACGAATCAGCACTGTCCGGGATAAAGACAAATAAAAAGATTAATTACTGGGGATATTTGATTTTTATATGCCTGGTGTCTTTTGCCGTTTCTGTTCACTTTTACAGAAGAAGGAAAAGAAAAGAAAAGCTTAAAAAATCTCTTAAAGATTTATTGAACTAAAGTTCTTTTTCAATAATTGTTGCAATTTTTTCTTGCAAGGAAATCATTCTATCTTTCAGATTAATATTTTCATCTCTTAGTCTTACTACCTCCTTGACCAATTGATCATTAACCTGCTGAAATCTATTGAATAACCTCTCTAATTGTTCTCTTGAAAGTCCACCTGGTGTCAATGGCTGAGCATGAGCCATTTGGGCCATACTTAGAATCATTTCAGTAGATAAAGAGTCATTTGGAATTAGGTCTTCTTCACTTTCAATGGATACTACACCTTCACCAACTTTTACTCCAAGCATTGTATCTATTGAAACATCAAGAATTCTTGCAATATGGGGAACTAAATCAAGAGATGGATAACTAACCCCCGTTTCATAATTTGAAATAGTATGACGTTTGAAATGAATTCCTGCAGAATCATTAAGTAATGTTGCAAATTCATCCTGACTTAATCCTTTTGCTTTCCTAAGCTTCTTTAGATTTTCACCAAATACTTTAAACTTCTTCAAAATATGTTCTATTTTCTTGACAATAATGTCAAATAACTTTACATTTAAACCAACGATGGCATTATTTGCTGTTGTTATATGGGATTTAGTTAGGCGGGTGCATTGCATCCGCCATTTTTTTTATTGCTCCCTTGATAACAATTTAATAAAATCTTCATCCATCTTAACAAGTGAAGTAGGGGTAAATCCTGATTTCGGAATTGCTTTAAATTTATCTACTAACACTTTAATCTTATCATATTTATCACGTTTAGCCTCGCTAATTGAGATTTTCATCATCTTAGCAAGTATTTGTACGTGCTCACAGGTATCTTTGTTTAAAATTCTTATTTGCCTCTGAATACTATTAATCAACTGATTAAATAAATCATAATCATTTATAATACAGTATTGAAGTGCTAAAATTGCCTTTACCTCTAACTGAGCATATGGATATTTTTTCAAACTCACTTCATTAAGCAAGTTATTGATCCATCTTGCGGACTCCTCATATTTACCTGCAAAATGACAACTTAATGATCTATAAGTCATGTAAATCACATATTGAGGAATATCATTAGTATTACTTTCATAATCTTGAAACAAAGCAATATTCTCATCATATATCTCATTCTCAAGCCCCATTCTTAAATGACGATCCATTTTAGTTAATAAGAACTGAGAAGGAAAGGTAAATAGATTGTAGTTGGTCAATAGATTCTCTACAGATTCATTAACCTCTTCAAAATAAGTTTCTGCCTTTCTGTAAACCTTATAATGATTATAATATTCAAGAGTAAGAAACTCATGCACAATCTTTAAATGGAAATAAATTGTATCAAGCTGATAAGATTCAAATATTTTCTGGACATTATCGAGAATATCTTCAATAGGTTCAAGATCACTCTCCATTTCAGCATCTTGTTCTACAAATAACCTATGAAAGATATTAATACAGCTTTTGTAAACATACATTCTGTGAGACACATAAAGAGCACTGGTACTCAACATCTCTTTATTAAGTAATGTAAGAGCAAGCTTATCTGTATCTTCACCACTTAACATGTATGCACCATACTTCTTAAAATACTCGGCCAAAATATCTTCAGCTTTATCAACAGCTAAAGTGTATGCAACATATTTATTGTATAATTGACTGTAATTAAAATGATCAGGAGAATTGATATGCAATTTTTTTAATGCCTTATAAACCACAGTCAATTCACTTGCCAAATCATAATCAAGAAGTTCTTTCTCCAGCTTTTTAAGAGTTGCAATAGCAATAGCTCTTTTCTTAGTAAAAAGCACTTCATTAATATTAGCCACTTTTTTAAGAATATCAGTCCTCGGATTTTCCATCTGTTGAAGCAGATATTCTTCAATTTTCTGATTTAATCTAGACCTAAGGGTATAGTATGCATTTGTATTAACATCCAGCTCATCCATCACAGCAGTATCTGAAACGGATTTATCACGCATAGATTTCAACAAATATGCAGACTTGTCGGCACCGCTTTCCATTAGCTGATTATAAATTGTTTCATAATCATTATCGGAAAGCTGCTTGATGATATTTTTGAGTTTGGCCATAATGTAAGTGGTACAAATTGGGTTTATCTTTCAAATTCCAATTCTATATTCAAAAATAGGATTTTTTAACATATAGTCATTGCAAGATTAAAATTAGTTTTTAGGTTAAAACCTTACACGAGAAATTATTAGAATAGCTGTTTATCATAAAAGTACTATTTCATATTTAAGTCAACGCAACTTATCATTCAACATAACCAATTGATAAACAATAATATAAATAACTTCATAAAGAACTAATTCTGTTTTTATTTATTTAAAATAATTAAAATACAAATTTTATCGCTATAAAATCGGTATTTTCTTCATCTACCCTCTCAATATACAAAATAAGTCTTTTAGTTTATAGACTTGTTGATTTTTTAGTAAACACAATACTTTTCATACCCTCATAAAAATGTCAAAAAACGACAAAACAGACCTTATAATAGATTATTTTCATTACCTAAATAATTCAAAATCGAAATAAAACTAGAATAATATCATGATTTTAAAGGCCCCAATTACTATCGCTTCTAATGTTAAATTTTTAGATCAGCTAAAATAAATATTGACAACTAGGTAATATCAAATCCGAATATCCCCAATGGATTGAACATAAACTTTACTCTATAAACTACTTTTTAAACCAAAAACCATTGTAGCCTTACATCAAAATTGCTATAGATTGATGCCTAATAATTTTTGTAAGCATATAAAACCCAGATTTTTAATTCCTCAAGCCAAACCATTACTCCTGTTTTCAAAATAGCTACGAGATGCCTCAGATTATATATTTCTCCTTTGGGGTGAGTGAATCTGATCGAATTAGAATTAATGCTTCTGTTTATAGTTGATCTATTACCAAAAAACATTGATAAACTACCAATAATATTCAATTATGAAACTATAAAAAAGTGTGAGGTTGAGAATGTGAGTAAAGTGAAAACAAAAAATGAGAATGAAATAATTCATTCTCATTTTTGTTATGTGGAGCATATCGGAGTCGAACCGATGACCTCTACGCTGCCAGCGTAGCGCTCTAGCCAGCTGAGCTAATGCCCCAAAGGCTAGCAAATATATAACAAATTTTTATAATCAAAAATATCGGCGTGCCTTTACAAATATTCTCTTATAATATCCTTCATTCAAGACACTTTCGGTCACACCAAGCTTTGTAGATGCATGAATAAACTTTATAGTTTTACCATCATTATAAGAGACAATCCCAACATGGGTAATCTTTCGTCTCCCGGGCTTAAAACTAAAAAACACCAGATCCCCTGGTTTAAGCTTATTCATTTTAACTTTCTCTCCTTCCTTACTCTGGTCTTTTGCCGTCCTGGGTAAACTTTGATCGATAGAATTATAGGCTTTACAAGTCAATGCAGAACAGTCAATCCCACTTCTGGTTGTCCCACCATACTTATATGGCGTGCCATAATACGACCTGGCAGTTTTAATTGCAGTATTAGCTTTTTGTTCACGAATAGCCATTTTTCTGGCTGACCCACATGAAGATAAAACTAAAACCATCAACATTAAAACCAATATTGATTTCAAAAATATATAAGTAGAATTCACTGACCGTTTCATAAAGCTCATAGTTAAAAAAATATTAAAAATAAGATTACAATTTTTACCGAAAATTCATTTTTTCACTTCTTCAAGTTAAAAATCAGCACGTATTAGGGTACTTAATTGTCTCTTTTGTATCTTAACGCTCCGAATTTTAAATTTATTGAATTTTTTAAGAAAATGTGTGGGATAACCGGAGTTTTTGCTCTTAATGAGATTGGTCGAATGCAAATGATACATTTATCAAATGCTACATCTGCATTAGCTCATCGTGGCCCGGATGATCAGGGTTTATACAATGATTATAGAGTAGCCCTTGGGCACCGTAGACTTTCTGTCATAGACTTATCAAATGCCGGTCATCAACCAATGAGTGATAAAACAGGAAGATACCACATAGTTTTTAATGGCGAAATATACAACTATCGTCAGCTTCGAACTGAGCTTCAACAAGGTGGAGTTGAATTCACAAGTGATTCCGATACGGAAGTTTTACTCCAATTACTTATTAATAAAGGAATTGAAGCTCTGGATAGCATCAACGGTTTTTTTGCGTTTGCTTTTTACGATAGTCAAAAGGAAGAAATTTACCTGGCAAGAGACAGGTTTGGAATAAAACCTTTATACTATCATATCGATGATGATAAGTTACTTTTTGCTTCTGAAGCCAAATCGATTCATAATTATGGTCTTGAAAAAAATATAGACAAAGAAGCTCTTTCTATATACTTACAGCTAAACTATATACCGGCACCTCATACAATGATCGAGGGAATCAAGAAATTAATGCCTGGTACATATGTCAAATGTAATTCTAATGGAGAGCTGACATTTAGCAATTATTACAACCTTCCAACTCCGGAGCATTTCACAGGCCTTAGCTATGAAGATGCTCAAAAAAAGTTAAGGGAGTTGCTCGAAAAATCAGTAGAAGCAAGACTTATAGCAGATGTTCCCACGGGTACATTTTTAAGCGGTGGAATTGATTCTTCGATAATTACAGCCATAGCTTCAAAGAAGAAACCGGATTTAAAAAGCTTTTCAATTGGATTCCATGATCAGCCTTTTTTTGACGAAACTAATTATGCTAGTGCTACAGCCAAGCATCTGGGAGTTGATCATACTATATTCTCTTTAACAATTGATGATCTTTACAGCAATCTCAATGATATGCTGGATAGTCTGTCTGAACCTTTTGCAGACAGCTCTGCTCTTCCGGTTTATTTATTGAGTAAGTTAACACGAGATCATATAACAGTTGCCTTATCAGGAGATGGGGCAGATGAGCTTTTTGCTGGTTATAATAAATATTCTGCTTTTCAAAAAGTTCTTAATCCCGGGATAAAAGAAAATCTGGCGTTGGCAGGTTCGTCGATCTGGAAATACCTCCCTCAATCAAGGAGTAGCAAAATTGGAAATACATTCAGGCAATTAAACAGATTCGCTGGGGGAGCAAAGCTGGAGCCAAAAGATAGATATTGGTTTTGGGCTACATTTATGCAAGAAAAAGAAGCTCAGTCATATCTAACTTCTGATTATAGAGGTAATTCTAAACATGTTATTGAAGAACTTTGTAAATATATTCATAAAGGATCGATCAATGAAGTGTTAAACAATGACCTTTCTCTAGTATTAACCAACGATATGTTGGCGAAAGTTGATTTAATGTCAATGGCTCATGCTCTTGAGGTACGCGTGCCATTCCTTGATCATAATGTTGTGAATTTTGCTCAATCGCTCACTGTTGATTATAAGATCAATGGAAACATGAAAAAACGCATATTACAGGATGCATTTAAAGATGATTTACCAGAGATTTTATATAATAGACCTAAAAAAGGATTTGAAGTTCCTCTACTACCATGGATGAGAGGTGAACTTAAAAGTAGGATTAAAAACGAATGGCTAAATCCATCGGTTATTTCTGACCAGGGAATATTTGACCCTAATGCTATAAAAGCATTAACAGACAAACTATTTTCATCAAATCCCGGAGATAGTCATGCTACAACCTGGGCATTGATCGTTTTTCAGCAGTGGTACAAAAATTACATGATAAGTGAATAACTATGGATGAAAATTTGATCTTATCGACACTTAATGAACTTAAAAATGAATTTTCAGGTCAAATTCATACTGAAAATGCATTACGACATATATATGCAACAGATGCTTCTGCATATAGAGAATTACCCATTGCTGTTACTTATCCAAAAAACGAAAGTGATCTAATAGCTTTAATAAAATTAGCAAAAGAATTTAAAGTAGGATTAATTCCACGTACAGCAGGAACTTCATTGGCAGGGCAAGTAGTAGGAAACGGAATTATAGTTGATGTTTCAAAATACTTCACGGAGATAATTGAAGTAAACAAAGATGAATCATGGGTTAGACTACAACCTGGTGTTATCAGAGATGAGCTAAACCGCCATCTTACTGATTATAGTTTATTTTTTGGCCCGGAAACCAGTACGGCTAACAGAGCAATGCTAGGTGGCATGGTAGGAAATAACAGCTGCGGATCAAACTCTGTAATTTATGGAAGTACAAGAGATCACCTAATTGAAGTAAGAGCCATATTACATGATGGATCAATTACCACATTTAAAAATATCTCTGAAGAGGAGTTCAGAAATAAATGTAGTGAAAACAACCCAAATGTTGCAGAAAGAGACATTTATAGAAAAACTTTAGAAATCCTCAGTCCTGAAGAAAACAGAAAACTAATAGAGGATAATTTCCCAAAGAAGTCAATTCACAGAAGAAATACTGGTTATGCTCTTGATTTATTGAGTGAGGCAGGAATTTTTGATCATTCTGATAAACCATTCAACTTTTGTAAGCTCATTGCAGGATCTGAAGGCACTTTAGCTTTTATAACCGAAATAAAGGTAAATGTCTTACCTACTCCACCAAAATACAGTGCTTTGATATGCGCACATTTTAACTCTATATATGATTCGCTAAAGGCAAACCTAATTGGTCTAAAATATAGCCCAAGTGCATCAGAGTTAATGGATGATAAGATTCTTGAAAGAACGAAAGGCAATATTCAACAGAGACAAAATCGATTTTTCGTTCAGGGAGACCCAGTCGCAATCCTGGTTATTGAACTCCAAAGGAACGATGAAGAGGAACTTAACAAAGAAGTAGATGCACTTATAAATGAATTAAAAGAAAAGGGTCTGGGCTATCATTTCCCAGTCGTTTCTGGTGAGGACACTAAAAAGGTTTGGAATCTTAGAAAGGCAGGTCTTGGGCTATTGTCAAATATTCCTGGAGATGCAAAACCTGCTCCAGTTATTGAAGACACAGCAGTTGATGTCAATGACTTACCCGACTATATCAATGAATTCAATGAAATCCTTGAAAAGCATGACATGTCATGCGTGCATTATGCTCATGCCGGATCTGGAGAACTTCATTTAAGACCCGTTCTAAATCTTAAGACTTCCGAAGGACAAAAAGATTTCAGACTTATAGCGGAAGAAATTGCAACTCTGGTTAAAAAGTACAAAGGTAGCTTAAGTGGGGAACATGGAGATGGGAGATTAAGAGCAGAGTTCATTTCATATATGGTTGGTGAAAAAGCCTATGAAATGATGAGGCAAATTAAATATAGCTGGGATCCTGACAATATCTTTAATCCGGGAAAAATTGTCGACACACCTCCGATGGACACTTCCCTAAGATACTCTATAGATCAAGTCACTCCTGAATATGAAACAATCCTAAGGTTTGATGACTATCAGGGTTATATCCGTAGCGCAGAGCTTTGTAATGGGTCAGGTGATTGTAGAAAGCTTGCAAGTGCCGGAGGGACAATGTGCCCTACATATATGGCTACAAGAGACGAGAAAGAAACAACCAGAGCCAGGGCTAACATTTTAAGGGAGATGCTTTCAGATCCAAATGCTATAAAACCATTTGAAAATGAAGAGGCATTTGAAATACTTGATCATTGTGTTAGTTGCAAAGGATGTAAATCAGAGTGCCCTAGTAATGTTGATATGGCAAAACTCAAAACTGAGTTTCTACATCAGCGATACAAGTCTAAAGGTGTTCCATTAAGAAGTAAAATGATAGCAAACGTTAACCAGGTAAATAAACTGGCTTCAATAACACCAGCTATCTATAATTTCCTTATTGGCAATAGCTTTACGGGTAATCTCATCAAAAAAATAAATGGATTTGCTACAGAACGTTCACTTCCATCAATACATAATACCACAGTTAAAAAATGGTATGACAAAAATAAACCTGGAAATTTTGGCTTTAAACAACCTACCAGAGGTAAGGTAATTTTATTTTGTGATGAATTCACAAATTACCTGGACACTCCGGTCGGCATCAAAGCTATTCAATTACTTACCAAAGTTGGTTATGAGGTGATCATACCTAATCATGAAGAAAGTGGCAGAGCACATATTAGTAAAGGCTTGCTTGAAAAAGCAAAAGCATTATCAAATACAAACATTAGCATTTTAAGCCAATTAGTTGATGAAAACACTCCATTGATAGGAATAGAACCTTCTGCCCTTTTCACATTTAAAGATGAATACCTTGATCTTTGTGATATTGAACTTAAACCCCATGCAGAGAGATTAGCAAAAAACACCTATCTGGTAGAAGAATTTCTAATGAGGGAAATTGAGTTAGGAAATCTAAAAGATTTGGAATTCAAAAAAGAAAGTAAAAAAATAAAATTACATGGTCACTGCCATCAAAAAGCACTTAGCTCAATGGTACCTGTAAAAAAACTACTTTCTCTACCTCCTAACTACGTTGTTGAAATGATACCTTCAGGATGTTGCGGAATGGCTGGTTCATTTGGTTATGAAGAAGAACATTTTGAGCTTTCGATGAAAATTGGAGAAACTGTTTTATTCCCAACTATTAGAAAAACTGATAAAGAAACGATTATTGCTGCACCAGGAACAAGTTGTAGACATCAAATTAAAGATGGTACACAAAGAAATGCTCTACATACAATAGAGGTATTTTATGAAAGCTTAATTTAATATGATTCAATTGCCTTTTTGGCTTGTTCAATATGCCTGTGATTGTGAAATGCATATACTCTAAGTGCATCACCAAGCTTTAATTTTATTACAGGAAGAGTAGTACTAACTTTCTTATCAAGGTTAACTCCTGAAAACCCTTTCTTTATAGTATTCAAAAAAGCATTCAAGTCGGTAGTGAATTCATCTATAACCGTTGGATCCAATTCTTCATGAATTGGGTTTTTGCTTTTAAATGTAGGCATTTTTGAAGCCCCTTCAGACAATGGCTTAACACTATCTGCAAACTTCTCACCTAACCACCCTGGCGAAAACTGATTTTTAGAAACTTTACTTGGCAAAGAAAGCTCCTTCATAAAAACCGGTAAGTAAAATTCACTATACCTGTTTAAATGTTCAATACATTCCAAAGCCGACCAGGAAGTATCACCAGGCCTATGATTTAACTTTTCAGAGGAATAATTTCTTATTGATCTTGCAAAATCAAGACATAATTCAGTTCTGTGAATCAAATCCTGATTTATTTCACTATATGAAAGAATCATAATTTATTGGTTGATTAGTTTAAATATACACATTGACAATGAGTTTTTTATGGATATAAAATGAATTAACGCATAAATTATTTGCCACTAAACTAATTACAATCCTTATTAAGAAATCATTGAATATCAGAATAATAGCTGAAATAAAAAAGACCCGACAAATGCCGGGCCCATATATCAGTCAAGATTCTGTCCTAGATTTATTTGGTGTTAATCTTAAATCTAAACCTTTAGAAGTATGACCTAGTCAAATTTCTGGTCTAGCATAGACATAATTCAACTGACAAAGTGACGAATATCTTTAGTATATACCTAACAAACAAACTTAATAATAGATTTAATAAAACTAACAAAAAGTTTCTTAAGCGGTAAAAAATTTACATGACTGATTAATGCTAAATTTTACCTATGTAAAAAACCTTGACGATTTATAAAAAAACCCTGACAAAGCAAAGCTTGTCAGGGCCAATGAATTTATAATTTTATAAGAACTATTTCTTATCGTCTACTTCCTCATACTCCACATCTGAAACATCATCTGCACCACCTTCGGCTCCGGCTTGCGCCCCAGCATCAGCTCCAGGAGCTCCACCTTCTGCTCCGCCTGCAGCCTGTTGTGCCTGATACATTTCCTGAGAGGCACCTTCCCATGCTTTATTTAGTGATTCAAGAGCACCTTCAATCTTGTCAACATCCTGCGCCTTATGAACTTCTTTTAATTCATTAAGAGCTGCTTCGATCTTAGACTTATTTTCATCAGAAAGCTTATCACCATACTCTTTAAGCTGCTTTTCGGTCTGGAAGATCATCGAATCTGCCTGATTCAACTTATCAACCTTTTCTTTTGCAACTTTATCCGCTTCAGCATTAGCTTCAGCTTCCTGTTTCATTTTTTCGATTTCCTCATCAGTCAATCCTGAAGAAGCTTCAATTCTGATTTTCTGCTCCTTACCAGTTCCTTTGTCCTTAGCAGATACATGAAGGATACCATTCGCATCAATATCAAATGTCACTTCGATTTGAGGAACTCCTCTTGGTGCAGGTGGAATACCATCTAAGTGGAATCTACCAATGGTTTTGTTATCCTTCGCCATCGGACGCTCTCCCTGAAGTACATGAATCTCAACCGAAGGCTGATTATCTGCAGCTGTAGAGAACACCTCAGACTTACGTGATGGAATAGTTGTATTTGACTCAATTAATTTTGTAAATACACCTCCCATAGTTTCAATACCTAAAGAAAGCGGAGTTACATCAAGTAATAATACATCTTTAACTTCTCCAGTAAGTACACCACCCTGGATTGCTGCTCCAATAGCTACTACTTCATCTGGGTTAACTCCTTTTGAAGGTCTCTTGCCAAAGAATTTCTCAACCTCTTCCTGAATCTTAGGAATACGAGTTGATCCACCAACTAAGATCACTTCATCAATATCAGATGGGCTAAGACCAGCATCACTCATTGCCTTCTTAACAGGATCCATAGAACGTCTGATCAGACTATCAGCAAGTTGTTCGAATTTAGATCTGCTAAGAGATTTAACAAGGTGTTTAGGAATACCATCAACAGGCATAATATATGGCAGGTTGATCTCAGTATTTGTCGAACTTGACAACTCAATCTTAGCTTTCTCAGCAGCTTCTTTTAGACGCTGAAGTGCCATTGGATCTTTTCTTAGATCAATTCCTTCATCATTCTGGAATTCATCAGCTAACCAATTAATGATCACATCATCAAAGTCATCACCACCAAGGTGTACATCACCATTAGTTGATTTTACTTCGAAAACACCATCACCCATTTCAAGAATTGAAATATCAAATGTACCACCACCAAGGTCATACACTGCGATTTTCATATCCTTATTTTTCTTATCAAGACCATACGCAAGCGCTGCTGCTGTTGGCTCGTTAATAATACGCTTAACATCAAGACCAGCAATTTGTCCTGCTTCTTTTGTAGCCTGACGCTCACTGTCATTGAAATAAGCAGGAACAGTAATTACTGCCTCTGTAACAGTCGTACCCAGGTAATCTTCTGCTGTTGATTTCATCTTCTGAAGAATCATTGCAGATATTTCCTGAGGAGTATAACTTCTGTCTCCGATTTTTACTCTTATAGTATCGTTTGCACCCTTTTCTACTTCGTATGATGCATGCTTACGCTCATCAGTTACTTCGCTCCATTTCTTACCCATGAAACGCTTTACCGATGTTACTGTATTTCGAGGGTTTGTAATAGCCTGACGCTTTGCAGGATCCCCAACTTTTCTTTCTCCTTTACCATCATCCAAAAATGCCACGATAGAAGGTGTGGTTCTTCTTCCTTCACTGTTTGGAATTACAACCGGCTCATTTCCCTCCATTACTGACACACAGGAGTTGGTAGTACCTAAGTCTATACCTATAATTTTTCCCATACTAAAATTTATATCTGAATTATGATTTCACATTAATTTCAACACTCTCTCTTTAACAAGCACTGTGCCATTGCAATTTTAACTGACAAAATGTCATTTTCAGATATTTCACTAATTTGCTTATGATAATCATCTGCCAAAAATGTTTATCGCTAAATTTTCTTTGCCTTTTTGGCACATTTCATCACCTACACCAAATATTATAAGTATTCAGTTATATTTCTGTAATGAGTAAGGGATATTACCTAACTTTGCATCTTTAAATTTTTGAGGATGAAAGGACTAGAGCAAGAAATAGCCAGACGACGTACCTTCGGTATAATCTCCCACCCTGATGCGGGAAAGACAACTCTTACAGAAAAGCTGTTGCTTTTTGGTGGTGCCATCAATACTGCCGGCGCTGTAAAAAGTAACAAAATAAAAATGCACGCCAGATCTGACTGGATGGAAATTGAAAAGCAAAGAGGTATTTCAGTTTCAACATCAGTTATGGGGTTTGAATATAAAGGCAAAAAAATAAATTTGCTTGATACCCCGGGTCACCAGGACTTTGCTGAAGACACTTTCAGAACTCTGACTGCAGTTGACAGTGTTATTATGGTTATCGATTGCGTTAAGGGTGTTGAGATACAAACTGAAAAACTTATGGAAGTTTGTAGAATGAGAAACACTCCAGTTCTTGCTTTTATCAACAAACTTGACCGTGAAGGTCGTGATCCTTTCGAACTGCTAGATGAAATTGAAGAAAAACTAAATATTAAAGTAAGGCCTCTATCGTGGCCAATAGGAATGGGTAAGTCTTTCAGAGGGGTTTATAATCTATTTCAAAAGACTTTAAACATATTCGAACCCGGAAAAACTAAGATTACTGACAATCAAATTGAGTTTGAGGATATCAATAGTCCTGAACTTGAAAAATATATAGGTGAAAATGCAGCAAATACTCTTCGTGAAGAAATAGAATTAATCGAGGGTGTATATCCGGAATTTAGTATTGAAGAATATTTAAATGGTAAAGTTGCCCCAGTATTTTTCGGATCTGCAGTAAATAATTTCGGAGTAAACGAACTACTTAACTGCTTCGTTGAAATAGCTCCTGAACCAAAATCCAGAGAAAACGAAGAGCGTGTAGTACTTCCTTCAGAGCATGATTTTTCCGGATTCGTATTTAAGATTCATGCCAACATGGATCCAAAGCACAGAAACAGAATCGCATTTATCAGGGTTTGCTCAGGTAAATTTGAAAGAAATAAATTTTACTACAGGGTTAGAGAAAATCAGAAAATGAGATTTTCGAACGTTACAGCTTTCATGGCTCAGGACAAAGAAATTATTGATGAAGCATTCCCTGGGGATATCGTTGGTCTTTATGATACTGGTAACCTTAAAATTGGCGATACCCTGATTGAGACTGAAGGTAGTAATTTCAAAGGAATCCCTTCTTTCTCTCCTGAAATATTCAAAGAGGTTATTAACAAAGATGCTATGAAAACGAAGCAGCTTGAAAAAGGACTTCGACAATTAATGGATGAAGGTGTTGCTCAACTATTTTCATATGAAATGGGTTCCAGAAAAATTGTTGGAACTGTTGGCGCACTACAGTTTGAAGTTATTCAACATCGATTGAAAGAAGAATATGGAGCTTCAGTAGCATTTCAACCTCAAAACATATACAAAGCTTGCTGGATCTCTGCTGAAAATGAGAAAGATTTAAATGAGTTTGTAAAATCAAAACTCAGACATATTGCTAAAGACAAGGATGGGAAATATGTTTTCATGGCAGAATCAAGAGCTTGGTTACAAATGATCCAGGACAACTTCCCTAAAATACAAGTTCACTTTACATCAGAATTTTAAGCGCATGGCTAAAAAAGGCAAGCATATAGAAATAGTTTACGAAGACAACCACCTAATTGCTGTAAATAAACCAGCAGGGGTTTTGGTACATGCTGACAATACTAACGATCCTACTCTGGAAGACGCAGTAAAAGACTTTATTAAGCATGAATACAATAAGCCAGGAGCTGTTTACCTTGGAGTAATCCACAGGCTTGATAGACCAGTTAG
Source organism: Marinigracilibium pacificum (assembly GCF_012926615.1). Lineage (GTDB taxonomy): Bacteria > Bacteroidota > Bacteroidia > Cytophagales > Cyclobacteriaceae > Mangrovivirga > Mangrovivirga pacifica. Next base: position 315,871 of record NZ_JABBNU010000005.1, read on the forward strand.
CGGACTTGTTCTTATGGCCAAGACGAGTAAAGCACTGACCAGAATGAACGAGATGTTTAAAGAACGTCAGGTTGAAAAAACTTATTTAGCTATTGTTAATAAGCTCCCTAAAGAACAAGAAGGGAGTCTTGAGCACTACCTTCTCAAGGATCAAGCTAAAAACAAAACACACGCACATATCAAACCTAAAAAGGGTGCAAAAAAGGCGGTTTTACATTATAAATTTGTTGGACGTATTGCAGATAAATTTTTACTTGAAATAACACCGGAAACCGGTCGTCCACATCAAATCAGGGTTCAATTAAGTAGCATGGGTTGCCCTATACAAGGTGACCTAAAATATGGTTCAACTCTTACAAACCCAGGCGGTGATATAGGATTACATGGATTTAAGTTAAAATTCACACATCCTGTTAGAAAAGAAACAATTGAGATAAGGACTGAGGTTCCAGGTAATGACCTTTGGAAATCACTCAAACCGCTTACGGAAACCTTGTAGTAATTTTAACTGACAGGTTGTATAATGTGATAAAATTAATTGATCATGAAAAAACTAATAGTAATCACATTATTCACTTGCGCTTTTTTATCGCTTCAAGCTCAAAATGAAACCATTGAAGTCGAAAAGGTAATTAACAAACTATTTGATTCAATGAGGGCTGGTGATAGCACTACTCTCGTCAGTGTGTTTATTAATGATCCTGCAATGAAAACCGTCTATAACAAAGATGGTAAGGTTATTTTACACAGTGGCTCCTTAAATGATTTTGCAAAAGCAGTGGGAACTCCACACGATCAGATTTTCAATGAAGTTATTAAGAATCTGGAAATCAAAGTTGATGGACCTTTAGCATCTGCATGGGTTCCATATAAGTTCTTTTTAGGAGAACAGTACAGTCATTGCGGAGTTAATGTTTTTGAATTAATTAAAATAGACGGAAACTGGAAAATATCATCGATCATAGATACGAGGAGAAAAGACGACTGCCTATTTTAGAAATAGGCAATATGGAGGCTATAAACCAGACTATTCAGACTATGAATAAACTGGGTAGCCTCCATACTCCATTTTTTTTTATCGTTGATTTTGAACATGAAAACCCACTTTGTATTCCCCTAAAAAACCTCGACTCTAATGAAATTGCTTTTAATTTCAATGGATTCAAAAATGTTGAAAAGCTTTCCGGATTTAATTCTGCGCCATTGGCATTTAACTTTAATCCAGTAACTTATGAAGAGTTTAATAGAGCTTTCGACATTGTTTATAATGAAATTCATCAAGGAAATTCTTACCTGCTCAACCTGACCTTCAGATCAGAAATAGAGTCTAATTTTTCACTTGAAGAAATTATAGAACGAGCTAAAGCCAAATATAAAATCTGGTGGAAAAATAAGTTTATTAGTTTCTCTCCGGAAACATTTATCCAAATCAACAATAACACTATGCACTCTTTTCCTATGAAAGGCACAAGAGTAATGAATAGTGATTCTGACAAAGAGTTACTGCTAAATGACCATAAAGAATCTGCCGAGCATGTAACCATAGTTGATTTGATCAGAAATGACATGAGTATTCTGGGTAAAAAAGTGGAGGTAACTAAATTCAAATACCTGGACACTCTTGAAACACATAAAGGCAAACTCCTTCAAATGTCGTCTCAGATTAGTACACCTATGGAAGATAATTGGCACAAATCTATTGGGTCTATCATTTTTTCTATGCTTCCGGCCGGGTCAATTAGTGGTGCTCCTAAAAAGAAAACTATAGAAATAATTAAAGCCGCTGAACAAAGACCCAGAGGATTTTATACTGGCGTTGCCGGAATATACGATGGAAAAAATTTTGACAGTTGTGTATTGATCAGATATATTGAAAAAGATTCTAGGGGTAAACTCTATTTTAGAAGTGGTGGCGGAATAACCCATTTAAGTAATCCGGAATCAGAATATCAGGAAGTTTTAAACAAAATTTATGTGCCAGTTTATTGAATCTATTTGTTTAGTGAACAATGAATCACCTCTGCTGAAATATCATCAGTCGAGAATAAACAGGACATTTGATTTCTACTTTCCTGACTGTAAACCGATAGATTTAGAAAAAGTATTATCAAAACAGGAGCTTCCTCAAAAAAAGGATAAGTATAAGATACGACTGGTTTATGATCAGAAGTTAAGAGAAATAAGTATAAATAAATATATACCAAAAAAGATTTCCTCCTTAAGGCTGATTGAAACTTCTGATTTAGATTATAGTTTTAAATTTGAAGATAGAAAAAGGCTAATGCATTTATATGATCAACGTAACGAAGCTGATGACATAGTCATTATTAAAGAAGGTAAAGTAACTGATAGTTCATACTCAAATTTAGTCTTTAAGAAAGGAGAGGAATATTTCACACCTCTTAACCCATTATTAAAAGGTACACGACGAGAAAAATTACTTGAAGATCGAACTATCAGCACAATAGATTTTAATGTAAGAGACCTTGATAAATTTGAATCGGTTACGCTGATTAATGCAATGCTTGAACTGGGTGAAATAGAAATTCCCATTGAAAATATTATCAAATGAAGTGGTACGAGAAATTACAAAAACGCTGGAATCTTAAGAGTGGTAAGCAAGTAGCAATAGTATTGATTGTGTTTGCTTTAACGGGTTCAACAGCAGTATCATTAAAAATGTTTATCCTGGAAGCTGCCGGAATGGGCCATGATACTTCACCGTGGATAAAATTTCCTTTTGTGATTATAATGACATTTATGATTTACCAGGTATTACTTTTGGTATATGCCTTTATATTTGGTCAATTTAAATTCTTCTGGGAATTTGAAAAGAAGATGTTTAGAAGGTTTGGAGGTAAAAGCAATAAAAACAAAAAGACCGATGAATAATCATCGGTCTTTTTTTTGTTGTCTTATATAAAGATCCTATTCCTGAATAACCTTTTCTGCAAGAACAACCACTCTGTTGCTGGCAACTTCCACAACACCACCATCAACGGTGATCTCATGATTAGTATTATCTTTTGTAACATAAGATAAAGTACCTTTATCTAATGAACTGATAATAGGTGCGTGGTTATTCAAAACCTGAAAAGACCCTTTTGATCCAGGAAAAGTAGCTGATAGAACAGCTCCTTCAAAGATCTTTTTGTCAGGGGTTACTATTTCTAGATACATATCTCCCACAGTATAGTTAAACAAGAAAGAAAACTCTCTTGTTTTATGTTTTTAAAATTTATTTAGCTTCTGCAAGCATTTTCTCACCCTTAGCGATTGCATCTTCGATACCACCAACAAGGTTGAACGCCATTTCAGGAAGATGATCAAGCTCACCATCAATGATCATGTTAAATCCTTTGATAGTTTCTTTAATATCAACTAACACACCTTTAAGACCAGTAAACTGCTCTGCAACGTGGAATGGCTGAGAAAGGAATCTTTGTACACGTCTTGCTCTGTGTACAACCATTTTATCCTCTTCAGAAAGTTCTTCCATACCAAGGATAGCAATGATATCCTGAAGTTCTTTATAACGCTGAAGAATCTCCTTAACACGCTGAGCACAATCATAATGCTCGTTACCAACGATATCCGGAGAAAGAATTCTTGAAGTTGAATCCAAAGGATCCACAGCAGGGTAGATACCAAGCTCAGAAATCTTTCTTGAAAGTACTGTAGTAGCATCAAGGTGAGCGAAAGTTGTAGCTGGAGCAGGGTCAGTTAAGTCATCGGCAGGTACATAAACAGCCTGTACTGAAGTAATTGATCCATTTTTTGTTGAAGTAATTCGCTCCTGCATAGCTCCCATTTCAGTAGCAAGTGTTGGTTGGTAACCTACAGCTGAAGGCATACGACCAAGAAGTGCAGACACCTCAGAACCTGCCTGAGTGAAACGGAATATATTATCAATGAAGAAAAGGATATCTCTACCTTGTCCTTCACCTGGGTTTTCTCCATCACGGAAATATTCAGCTAACGTAAGTCCAGAAAGAGCTACTCGAGCACGTGCTCCTGGAGGCTCATTCATCTGTCCGAATACGAATGTAGCTTTAGATTCTTTTAATTCATTAGGGTCAACCTTGCTAAGATCCCATCCGCCTTCTTCCATTGAATGAAGGAAGTTCTCACCGTATTTTACAATACCAGCTTCGATCATCTCTCTAAGAAGGTCATTACCCTCACGAGTACGCTCACCAACACCGGCAAATACAGAAAGACCACCGTGACCTTTTGCAATGTTGTTAATTAACTCCTGAATAAGTACGGTTTTACCTACACCGGCACCACCAAACAAACCAATCTTACCACCTTTTGAATATGGTTCGATCAAGTCAATTACTTTAATACCTGTGTATAATACTTCTGAAGCTGTAGACAAGTCCTCAAATCTTGGAGCTTCTCTATGGATAGGAAGTTTGTTAGCACCTGCTGGTTGAGGAATACCATCGATTGCTTCTCCAACTACGTTGAATAATCGACCTTTGATATCATCACCGATAGGCATTGATATGTTTGCACCAGTATTAACGACCTCTAGTCCTCTAACAAGACCTTCTGTACCGTCCATAGCAATCGTTCTAACGCGATCTTCTCCTAAGTGCAACTGTACTTCAAGAATGTTTTTTTGCCCGTTAGGCATTGTCACTTCTAGTGCATCGAAAATGTCAGGAAGATTTCCTCCTTCGAAACTTACATCCACTACCGGACCAATAACCTGGGATACTTTACCAATATTTGCCATTGTATGTTCTAAATATTAAGAAACTGCAACCTTAAAATTTGACTGCAAAAGTAGAACTAATTTGTCTGAAACCAAAGCTTATAATAAAATTTATGACAGAAGTTCAATCGGTTGCATCAAAGAATCTAAAAAATCACCCTCTGAGGTTATATATATTCCATAAAAAAACCCTGACAAACTTGTTTTGTCAGGGTTATATATTATAGTCCGTGTCTTCGACTTAAGTAGTCATCAGTTTCCCTCAGACTGAGAAGCCTGCCGCTCTGGGTCAATGTCCGACGGCTATGCCCTCCTTTAAGGCTTGATGAATCAGCATCTGCTCCTAGAATATTGCCGATTCTCTCCAGCGTATTTACATCATTTTCACTTTCAATTAACTTCTTTAAAACCGATTTTTTTGTTTCTATAGAATTTTTCATAACTCAATTTTAACAATAACTGAGTTAAAAATCAACAAAAGACTATACTAAACGCTTAATTTTCCTACATTGTTAATATAAATAACATTTTATTAACAAATTCACAATCAATAGAAATCAATTAGTTTCTACTGAAACATTATCACGCCTGACCAGAATTAACCGAAGGAAGAATAATTCGAAATGTTGTGCCCATATCAATTTCAGTTCTCTTAATATAAATCTTACCCTTATGATAGCTTTCAACAATTCTTTTCACTAAAGTAAGGCCTAGGCCCCACCCCCTCTTCTTTGTGGTAAACCCAGGTTCAAAAATGGTTTTTACCTGGCTTTTTGAGATACCCTTCCCTGTATCTGATATATCTAAAAACACCTTTCCTTCATTTGCCTTAATTATTTTTAACTTAATATCTCCCTGACCGTTCATTGCATCCACGGCATTTTTACATATATTTTCAATTACCCAGGCAAATAGAGAAGGATTCAAACTTACCATTGTCGGGTCAACAACAGTTTCTATTTCAATATTTACTTTTTTAGATATTCGGGTTTGCAAATAAGCTATCGTCGATCTAACATGATCAACAAGATTAACTTCTGTCAACGCTGGTGTACTTCCTATACTTGAAAACCTCTCTGTAATCAACTCTAAGCGTTCTATATCTTTTTCAACCTCCTTTATATAGTCATTATTCCGAAACTCAGGAACTGCTTTAAAATATTCAACCCAGGCTATTAGTGATGAAATCGGTGTCCCTAACTGATGGGCAGTCTCTTTGGCCAAACCAACCCATAACTTATTTTGCTGAGCCTTTTTACTATATGAGAATGCGACATAAACAAGAAAGCCAAACATTAACAAAATAGACAATTGAACATAAGGGTAATATTTAAGCTGGTTAAACAAACTTGAGTTATTATAATATAGTTCCCAGGTATTATATACTGTATTATCAAGTCTGGCCTGAATAATTATAGGGTCATGCTCCTCTTTCATGTCTTCAAGCTCAGCCATTATCAATTCGTTTTTCCTTTCCGCAGAGGCAGATTCAGGCAAATCGATATTTCTATGCATAATGGCATTACCAGCACTATCAACAACTATACATGGAACTGAAGAATTAGCACCAATTATTTCATTATATACGAATTGTAAATTTTCTGCATTCTCTGTATTGTTCACAAATTCTAATGCCTTGGCGAACAATTCAATTGACTCAGTTTCCCTTTCCTTTAATTTTCTTGATAAAATATTAGTGTAAATAATTGTAGCCAAACTAATTCCTGCTGCAACAAGAAGAATCACCCATCGGATGAACTTATTGCTTTCAAACCAAAAATTCCCATCATTTTGTCGTCTGGCCATGAACTAGGGGGTTAAAAAATTAACATAAATTAAAAATAAATTAAAATACAAACGCATCAAAACGGGATATATTTACGTTTTAGGAATATAAAACTATCAGCCATGAAAACCTCTGTAGTAACCCTGTCGCTCTTGGTGATTATAGCCTTTTTTATTGTGATTGCCGAAAACACCATATTAAACCATCAATATACACAAAAGGCCACCGCAACAATTCACTGTACTTACAACTATCATGTAAATGCAGTTAAATCAAAATATAACGAAAGTACGCCGGAAGAAAGGAAATATGCAGCTTTTTGGATTTCCCTGATGTTAGACAGGCCATGCGAAAATTCTAAATCACCTGAAATCATAGAAACAAACACACCTAGACAAGCAGCAACCTGCAATAAACAGATTACTGCAGGTTAACAACTTATCATTAATAACTTTTAACCATCCATTTGAAAAGTTTCTTATAAGACATTTTTGCTCCTCTTGTCAGGATTCCAATTCTGTAAACCCTTCCTGCAACCCAGGCAGTCCCCAATATTCCCAGAATTAACAATACCATCGATAAAATAATTTGCCATGTTGGTATATCAAATGGCAATCTAGCCATCATAACTACAGGAGAAGTAAAAGGAATCATTGAAAATATAGTAGCCACTGTACCATTTGGACTTTCAACAGCTGGCAACCCTACTCCTATACTGATTAAAATAGGAAGTATCACCGGAAATGTAAATTGCTGCGCATCAGTTTCAGAATCACCAGCCGAACCGATCATAGCAAACAATGATGCATAGATTAAAAATCCACCTAGAAAATAAAATATAAAACATCCAATTATAAGTGGTAGATTAATCGAAGATAATGCATCTGTAAATGCTTTAATCTGAAATACCATCGAATCATCTACGGGCGCACTATTCATCTGACTTTGGCTTTCAATTGCAGTATTCATCATTTCAGTCTGACCAATCACTGCTGTTGTAATACCAAATAATATCAATGTTAAAATTAGCCACATGAATAATTGAGTAAGTCCAACAGCTGCTATTCCAATGATCTTACCCATCATTAATTGAAATGGCTTAACGGAAGAAACAATTATCTCAACGATTTTACCTGATTTTTCTTCCACTACACCTCGCATAACCTGACTACCATAAACCAAAATGAATATAAATATCAAGTAAGCACTAACACCTCCAGCTATTGTACCTACTAAAGCAGAAGTTTTTCTCTCTGTACCATCTTCACTAAGGTTGATAGTAGTTATATCAATATTTGCCTTTATTTCATTTAACACTTCTTCGGAAATACCCTTATCCTGTCTTTTTCTCTTTTCTATTTCATCTTCCATTAATGATTCAATAGTAGTCAGTGTTCCAATCCCAGGATTTCCTTTGGTTCTCAATACAACATCAGAGGGATCTAACCCGCTATATTTTGGTATATAAAGAAGGCCATAAGATTCTGACTCCAGATAGGTGCTTTTGGCTTTTTCTGCATCTGTATTATCTGACAAAAACTCAAATGATAATTTGCCTGTTGAAACAAGTGCTTCCTTGAAATTACCCGATTCATCAAGAACAATTATATTCTTGTTTTCATCACCTCCTTTAACAGAAAGAAAAATTATCAAAGCATATACTCCAACGACCAAAAGTGGCGTCAGGAAGGTCATTATAATAAAGGTTTTATTTGTCACCCTGGTGAGGTACTCTCGCTTTATAACTAAAAATATCTTATTCATTTGGTTCACTTACAGATTGGATAAAAATTTCATTGATTGAAGGAAGTTTTTCATGAAAGAACATAATTTGCTGCTGCTCTACTACTTCCCTAATCAGGTCATTTGAATTAAAATTCCCCGATAACTTTATTTCAGAAACTTGCATGCCATTTGAACGGGTTATATTCACAACCTCCCCGGTAGACAACACTAAATCACCTGGTGAATGTCCCAATGCCCAAACATTTTGCTTAAACTTCATCTTAACATCATTTTTCTCACCATATAAAATAAGCTTCGATTTATTTATAAGAGCGATTTCATCACAAAGCTCCTCTACAGATTCCATTCTATGAGTTGAAAGTATTATTGTCTTACCTTCATTTTTCATTCTGATTATTTCATCTCTAACCAGGTTGGCATTTACAGGATCAAAGCCAGAAAATGGCTCATCAAGGATGATCAAATCAGGATTATGAACTACGGTACTGATAAACTGTACCTTTTGCTGCATTCCTTTAGAAAGGTCTTGTACGGTTTTCTTCCACCATCCTTTCATTTCAAACCGCTTCATCCAGGACATGATAGATTCTTTTGCTTCTGCGTTCTTCATGCCTTTAAGTCCGGCCAGATACATCAATTGATCTCCGACTTTCATTTTCTTGTACAACCCTCTTTCTTCAGGCATGTATCCGATTTTCTCGATGGACTTTGAAGTTAATCCTTCCCCATTGATAAATATCTGTCCGGAGTCGGCTGCAATTATATTGGTTAGAATTCGAATAAATGTGGTCTTTCCGGCTCCATTCGGACCTAAAAGCCCAAATATTTTACCTTTATTAATTTCAAGACTAATATCATCAAGAGCTAAATGATTTTCATAGCGCTTGGTAATATTCTTTGCTTCAACTACTGGTTTCATTAAAAAAATTTGAATGATAAATCTTCATCTAAAATACAAAAAAAGCTGCCATAACAGCAGCTTTTTTATTTAAATGGTAATATGGTATTATTGAAGTGTTATCGCCTTGTTTGCATCAATTGTTCCCCATCCGAATGAACCATTCCTGTTTGGATACAATTCGGCTGAGCGTTTTAGCTTATCAAGTACTTCTGCCCTTGATTGACTTAAATCTGTACTCCATATAAGACCTGCAATTCCAGCGGTAGTTGCTGTTGCAACAGAAGACCCACCTACTCTTGATGGTGCACTTCCACTTTGAGCCAGCGTAAGACTGGTGCGGTCGCTATCAGAATCGCGCTGCATAACAATTGTAAAGTCTACTTTGCTACCGGAATGGCAATTACTACAGCGTTTATAACCGGCATCAGTAATGCCAGTTACAGCAACAGTTTCATTCATATTTGCAGGAAATATAACCCCATACCAAGTAGTCAGAGATGTTGAGGTACCGGCAGCACAAAAGATCAGCTTACCTCTTGCATATGCATACCTTATACCATCAGCTACTTGCCCGCTAGACAATGGAGATCCTATTGACATACTTATAATTCGTACATCAGTGCGATTACCAAGAAGAACTAAAGCATCAGTAACACCATCTTTTTCATTACCTCCTTCGATGACTACATCTCCGGTTCCTCTTACACCTACAAAATTGGCATTATAAGCCACCCCTACCGAAGCTCCGGAAGTTCCTCTAGGTCCTGCTATAGTTCCTGACATCTGAGTTCCGTGACCGCATTTATCATTGGGTCCATCAGGGTTTGCCCACCACCACCAGGAGCTAACATAGGTTCCATACTTTTGAATATATCTTCCTGAAGAATTCCCTGAGTTAAACTGCGAGTTTAACAATGCCTGATCAGGAGAAATACCAGTATCGATCATACCAATCGTAACACCTTTCCCGGTAGTTTTAGCCCATGCCTGAGGAATATTACTTTTATAATAGTTCCATGGGATTTTCACGGATGGAGATGCTGAAACAAAATCTTCTGGCTCTAGATATGAATCTGGCGAGTTGCCACATCCTAACTTACTCATGATTCTGGAATTTGCATCCTCCTCCTCTTCTGAATAATAATAAGTGTAAGGCTCTACAAACCTAACTTCACCCATTTTTCGTAGAGCAGCAACAGCTGCAGGCGAAGAAATTTTAATTTTCAAGAATGGTAGTTGATCATGCGCATTGGAAAGAAGACCTTCATCAGGAATCTTAATCCCATCCCTTGAATGAGCATCTTCCACCTTATCGATTATATGTTTTACCGAATTTGACCATTCTCCGGAAGAAACATCAATTGAATTCCAGTTAATTTCTGAAATCTCCAAGGGCTGATAACCTATAACAGCTACACTGTCATAAGCAATAATTGCACTATAAAGTTCATTATCTGATAATGTACTCCATGTAAATTGGTCGTTTTGTTGAAGTGATTTGTCGATCAGGGAGTTGATCTCACTTTTTGAAATTTGAACAAAATTGTTCCTGTGAACTGGATTGTCTTCCCATTCACACGATGACATCGAGACCATGAATATCATGACCAGGATGAGTCTTGTCGAGTTTCTCATGTTGGTTGAATTTATTTGGTTGGTTATCATTAAGATACAAAAAAATTTCAAACCATTTCAATCGTTTGAAATAAAAATTCAGCCAACTAAGTTGAATTATTTGAAAGAGATATTACCCATAGCTACAGCCAGGTCAAATCTTATATAATACTGATTAGGAGATACTCTGTCTAGAAAGGCTTGATTGACAAAAGTATTTTTTGAAACCTGAATGAACTTTTCATTCAACTTAATTTTGCAAAGAGGAGAATCTTGAATAACAACTTTTACAGGTATTGACTGGTTATTGCAAATTACATTTAAACTACCTGCACCTAAACTAGCCTGAACATGTGTATTGTTTAGCAATTGATCATTAAGTTCAAGCTCAACGCTTCCAAAACTAATGTTTGCCTTTACAACTTTGGCTTTTAATTCATTCAGATTTTTAATATATATCTTGCCGAGGTCTGACTTGATGTTAAATGTATCCAGCTCTGAGGGGTTAGGCATATTCCTGTTACAGTTCACAAAAACGTCAGCACTACCCGAAGTTATCGACATTTTCCTTATCGGTATTCCTGATAGGTCCAAATAGGCATTACCAGTTCCATATTTAAGGTCCAACTCATAAGCATGATCTCTCCCAAGATACAAATTACATTTTTCCTTATAATCTTCTGCTCCAAAAATACCTAAGCCAAGAAGACCACTATTCGCCATCCTTGGCTTTTCGACCATTACACTTACATCATGCATAGGCCCCAGAACTTTAGATTCTAATCTTGGCAGACTGTTTTCATCTTCAGAAATGAAATAGAGATTTAGTGGTTTGCTGTTTTGGGAAGGCTTTAAATAGCTGACTGCCTCTACCGAGGTTACATTAAGACGCACAAATGTTGTTCCCGGAATAGGGTCCACATCCATATGCTTCTTATCCTGCGCATTTATTTCAAACACACCGGCTATAACACAGACACTATAAAATATAACTCTCAACAACATCGTTATCAGTAACGTAACCTTTATTCAATAAGTTGCATAACCCTCTAATATAAAAATCGGCAACCGCATTAACAACACGATTGCCGATTAAAGAATTATATCTGTATATTATATTAAAAGTACTCTTTCATCCTTTCAAAGAATCCCTTTTCATTTTTTCCGGGATTTGGCTTAAAATTCTTACTTGCTTTAAGGTTTTCAAGCGCTTGTTTTTCTTCTTTGGTTAATGTCTTTGGAGTCCATACATTTACGTGAATTAACTGATCTCCAACACCATATCCATTAAGGTCTTTTATTCCCTTACCTCTCAAGCGTAAGACTTTTCCACTTTGTGTACCTGGCGCGATTTTAATCTTAACTTTTCCGTCAAGTGTAGGTATTTCCACATCTTCGCCTAAGGCAGCATCTATAAAACTTATATAAAGATCAAAGACAACGTTATTGCCATCTCTTTTCAAAGTTTCATGCTCAATTTCTTCAATAAGAATCAAAAGATCTCCAGCAGCTCCACCATTTGGTGCTTCGTTACCTTTGCCTGACATTGAAAGTTGCATTCCATCAGAAACACCGGCAGGTATTTTAATTGAAATTATTTCTTCTTTCGGCTCCAGTCCCTGACTATTTGCTCCCGGAGGCACATTTTCAACTATCTGTCCACTACCTCCACAAGTAGGGCAAGTACTGCTTGAAACCATTTGACCAAGCATAGTATTAACTACCTTTCTTACCTGGCCTGTTCCCTGACATGAAGTACAAGTTTTAAAAGTTGCTCCTTCCGCAGATACAAGGCGATTAACCTTGATTTTTTTATCTGCACCCTTAGCCATCTCCTCAAGAGTGAGCTTAAGTTTAATTCTTAAATTAGAACCTTTTCTGCGACGAGCTCGACCTCCGCCGCCTCCACCACCAAAAAATGATTCAAAAGGATTACCACTACCACCGAAAATATCTCCAAATTGAGAAAAGATATCATCCATGTTCATACCACCACTTGCACCACGCATTCCATCGTGACCAAAGCGATCGTATCTTTCCTTTTTATCTTTATTACTTAAGACTTCATAAGCCTCTGCTGCCTCTTTAAACTTTTCTTCAGCTTCAGGATCACCGTCGTTTTTATCCGGGTGATACTTTATAGCAAGCTTCCGATAAGCTTTTTTTATTTCAGTTTCAGATGCTCCTCTGTCTACTCCAAGTACTTCGTAATAATCTCTTTTCGCCATAATTAAGATCCAATTACTACCTTAGCAAATCGTAAAACTTTCTCGTCGATCATATATCCCTTTTCAATCACATCTACGACTTTGCCTTTCAATTCTGGTGATGGTGAAGGAATAGCAGTTACTGCTTCCTGGAAGTCTGCATCAAACACGCTTCCCTGATTAACATCCATCACTTTAACTCCTTTTGATTCTAATACTCTTGCAAGTTTGTCATGAATAAGTTTAACTCCAGCCACAACGTCAGGATTTTCATCCTTCATAGCGTTTAACCCTCTTTCGAAATCATCCATGATTGGCAAAAGATCTTTCAAAATATCTTCTCCTGCCGTTTTTACCATTTCCAAACGCTCTTTGGCAGTTCTTCTACGGTAATTCTCAAACTCACTGTATAATCGAATATATTTATCGTTCAGAGAATCTACCTCAGCTTTAAGTTTAGACTCCTCAGACTGATTCTCTGATTCATTTTGTTCTTTTCCAAGTTCTTTTTCCTCAACAGCGTTCTCCACTTCCTTTTCCTGATTAATATCTTTCACTTCCTGTTCTTGTTGATTTTTTGTATCCTTTTGCGAACTACTCATATCACTTAAATTATAATTCCTGCAATGTTTCTTCAATTAGTTTGCCAAAAGCTGTTCTGATGACAATTTGTCAGCGGTCAGAATTTAGCGTCTGCCAAATCTTGTCTTTTAACGTCTGAATCCCCTGTCCTGTTACAGACGAAATGAACACATATGGTACATCAAATGACAATGTTTGCTCCATTTCTTTCATCAATTCCTCATCGAGCATATCTGTTTTTGACAAGGCTATAAGTCGCTGTTTGTCTAATAACTCCGGGTTATATCTCTTTAATTCATCGACCAGAATTTCATATTCCTTATTAAGATCCTCAGCGTCTACGGGTACTAAAAACAGCAACATACTGTTTCTTTCAATATGTCTTAAGAAGCGAAGCCCAAGCCCTTTACCTTCTGCTGCACCTTCGATAATACCTGGGATATCGGCCATAACAAATGACTGATCGTTGCGATAACCTACTACTCCAAGATTGGGAGTTAATGTTGTAAAAGGGTAATCTGCTATTTCAGGCTTAGCAGCAGAAACAGAACTTAATAAGGTTGATTTACCCGCATTAGGAAAACCTACAAGTCCGACATCTGCCAATAACTTAAGTTCAAGGATTACCCAACGAGTTTCACCTTCTTCTCCTGGCTGGGCATAACGTGGTGTCTGATTTACAGAATTCTTGAAATTTTCATTACCAAGACCTCCTCTTCCTCCAGGAGAAAGAATAACTTCCTGATCATGCTCAGTGATTTCACATAGTATTTCACCAGTTTCAGAGTCTTTAGCAACAGTTCCTAATGGGACTTCAAGTATTTCATCTTTACCATCAGCACCAGTACTTTTCATACTACCACCTGGCATCCCATTTTCTGCGATCACATGTTTTCTGTATTTCAAATGGAGTAGCGTCCATAATTGACTGTTACCTTTTAAAATAACATGACCACCACGGCCTCCGTTACCACCATCAGGACCTCCCTTGGGTACGTGTTTCTCTCTCCTGAAATGAACAGCTCCCGGACCTCCATGACCGGAGCGGGAGCAGAATTTCACGTAATCGATAAAGTTATTTCCAGACATTGATTGGATTTATTTCACCTGATCAATGACACCGCAGATATTATTGAAAATTTCTTCAATTGAACCTACACCATTGATACTGAAAAACTTGTCTTGTTTTTTATAAAATTCAGCCACTGGAAGAGTTTCTTTTTCATATACCTGAATTCTTGTAGTAACTTTTTCAGAATCCTGATCATCAGTACGACCACTAGTCTTACCTCTTTCCATTATTCTGTTTCTAAGTTCGTCTTCTGGCACCTCAAGAGCAACCATGCCATTTATGTCAGTTTCAAGTTCTGACATTAACTGATCTAAAGCCTCAGCCTGAGCAACAGTTCTTGGGAATCCGTCAAAGATAATCCCGTTTACCTGGCCGTCACCTTTAATTTTATCACGAACCATATCGATAACCAGACTATCCGGAACAAGTCTTCCCTGGTCCATGAAGGTCTGTGCTTTTTTTCCTAATTCGGTTCCTTCGCCAAGGTGTTTTCGAAATAAATCACCTGTTGATATATGTGTTAAATTGTATTTTTCAATCAATTTGGCACTTTGCGTACCTTTTCCGGCACCCGGAGGGCCAAACAGAACTATATTAAGCATGATATTATTTTGTTTGCATTTAGGGATAATAAAAAGCAAATATATAAACTAAACCTGAAGTTTAGGATAAAATATCGGGTTAATCCAATTGATAAATGTCCTGAAGGTTTCTTCCGTAACCATTAAAGTCCATTCCATACCCAACAACAAAGTCATTAGGAATCTCAAAACCAAGGAAATCGATTTCAAATTGATTGTTAAAAACTTCCGGTTTCATCAAAAGAACACAGGTAGCAATTGATTTCACATTAATTCGATTTAGCTCATCTAAAAGCCATTTCATAGTGTTGCCAGTATCAACAATATCTTCAACAATTACAACATCACGCCCGGCTAGCTGTTCATTCACTCCTATTAAAGATTTTATTTCGCCTGTTGATTCTGTGTTTTCATAACTGGCAACCTTGGTAAAACTGATCTCACAATCAAAGTCTAATCCTTTTAGCAGATCAGAGGCGAACATAAATGCTCCATTCAAAATAATCAGAAAGACAGGATCTTTATCTTTATATTCACTTTTCAACATTTCAGACATTTCGCTCACTCTACTCATTAATACATCTTTTTTCATGTAGAGTCTTGCAGTCTTACCTTGTATCTCCATATATTTAATTTAAAGATTTTTCATCAGGAAACTGTACATCCTGATCATGGATTCAAAATCAAATTTAAAAACTTTTTCGTCAGGGCTATGAACGTGATCCTCTGGGGCACCAATAAAACACCAGTCAAACGGATATGGAGAAGATTGTAATTCTCGAGCATCACTAGAACCGCTACCCTCGACTTCCAATTGGTAAGCAATACCAGATTCATTAGCCAATTTAATAATTTTATTTAGCCAGGTTCTTCTTGGCAGCCCTCTGTCACGCATGGATACCACAACTCCTTTGCCATGATGCACTCCATCTGTCACCCAGGTTATGTCCGAAATAAGCGCTTGCCTTACTCCATATTTCTCATAAATAAACCTTGCTATTTGAGGCACTGCCCCTCCTGCATGTTCTTCCCTTGTAGAAAATACAATGATTCCGTCTTTAAGTGTCTCAGCTACCTTAAGAGCATTTAACACACCTAGCCTGTTATCAAGATAGCAACTTTGAACATACTCATCTGTTTCTCTAAAATTACAATCAAAAACCAGATTTGTTCCTCTGTCTATTGGTCTTCCAAAATGATAAAAAAGATTTCCTTCTTTATTCATCTCGAGTCTGCAAACAATATCGCCTAGTGAATCTTCGCCTTTCAGCATATAACCAGATTGTGCATCTGGCCCACCAATAGGGACAAGCTGATTTTCATACCTCACCGTAAACCCAATGCTATCAATATGCGCAAAAATTGCAGTTCGTGGTTTTCCAAAAACTAAAATGATATTATCATGCCATTCTTCGCCGTGAATAATTTCAGGCTGAACACTCCAGTTTGCTTTATTTGCATTAATATAATCTACCAAAAAACGAGTCATTCTACTTTCATCACCAGATGGAGCAAACACCTCGCACAACTGTTTTAACATATCGTACATAGTGCAAAAATGCATTTTTTTAAATTGTTGCACAGCATTTTGGTATAATGATTAAATTTGTTTAACTCATTGCTTAAATAGTATATATTTTAAACTCATGTTCGTACTTACCGACCAAAGATCCATTGCTGATCGATTTTTTGGAAATCTGAGAAACCCACTTATCCAGAAAAACCGTCCTTTATTTAGAGCTAATCTTTCAAAAGTAGGCGCACTATTAGCATTTGAAGTGTCAAAAAAGCTTCATTATATGGATTACGAAATTGAAACCACACTTGGTACTGCCAAAGGTTATAAATTAAGTAAGCCACCTGTGATTATTACAATTTTAAGAGCCGGATTACCAATGCTAGACGGGTTCATGAATATGTTTGATGATGCAGATATGGGTTTTATAGGAGAGCAAAGAGTTGAAAAAGACAGTGAAGAAATTACAATAAAAAGAGAATATGCTGCCCTTCCTGACCTGACCAACAGAGATGTAATTGTTATTGACCCCATGTTAGCAACAGGTAAATCTATGGTAGAAGCGGTTGAACATTTATCAAATTTCGGTTCCTGGCAATCTTTACATATATCAAGTGTAATTGCGGCACCTGAAGGAGTAAAATATCTTAATGCAAATCTTCCCTTTGCATATTCATTATACCTTGGAACTATTGATGATGGTCTAAACGATGATTCTTATATTGTACCAGGCTTGGGAGATGCCGGTGATCTTTCTTTCGGACCGAAAACCTAATCTATATTTTTTAGTTAAATAAGATATACATTTCGTACTTTTAAGTTTTGTTTTAATCCTTACACTTCCCCGGAGTAAATTTCTCAGGAGACATTGAAAGTTTAGTGATAGTTGAAATATGATTGAGGAAATTTCCAAGTATTTATTTGTTTTTGGCAGTAGCATGGTCAAGTTTATTTTTGGTCCGGTTGCAGGAACTTCAATGGGTTTTTCTTATATCGAAACCGTTGTTTTGACGGCCTTAGGAATGATGACAAGCGTTATTATCATCACAGTTTTAAGCGAAAAGATAAAAGAATACCGGGCAAAAAAGAATGCGAAAAATAAAAAGAAGAAATTTTCTAAAAGAAGTAGACAATTTGTAAAAATCTGGTCCAAATATGGCATTTGGGGAGTTTCTATGCTTACTCCTTTAATATTTACTCCAATTGGAGGAGCCTTACTAATCAATGCAGTAGGAGCCCCACCCAAAAAGATCATCCCATCAATGCTGGTTTCAGCAATATTCTGGTCGGCAGCAATCACCTTTGCAGTAAGATTTATACTGCCAGACCTGAAGCATTTTATTTAATCTTTATCGTTTTCTTCATCAGGAAGCATTTCAATATCCTGAATAAGAACCCTTTTTGCTATTGATCTACCAGTTGGGGTATTTGCTAGTCCACCCAAAGCTGTTTCTTTGTATCGGTCTTCCATACTCTGACCAACCTCTCCCATTGCCATCACACACTCATCTACCGGGATAACCGCATCCATATCAGCTAAGGCAATTTGAGCAGAGGAATTTGCTATCGCTGCTGCGCTGGCATTTCTAACGATACATGGCACCTCAACCAGTCCGGCCACCGGATCACATATAAGCCCAAGCATGCATTGTATTGTAATGCCAACGGAGTTAAATATTTGATCAATTGTACCATCAAAAGCATGAACAATTGCTCCTGCTGCCATTGCTGCAGCAGTGCCAGTTTCAGCCTGACATCCTCCTACTGCTCCTGCAATTCCTGCATTCCTTTCAATGATTAGACCTATACCTGCAGAAACAAGCATACATTCAAGTATTTTCTTATCCGGGATATTATGTTCTTCCTGTAAGGTAGTCAGCACACCAGGCATAATGCCGGAAGCGCCTGCAGTAGGGGCTGCAACTACTCTTCCCATACATGAATTAACCTCTTTTGCCGCCAGAGCTCTTGAGATCATCTTAGTAAAGCCTTCATTTAGAACGTGCTGCTTTGATTTCCAAACTTTCTTCGCACCATTATTTACCATGCCGGAGTGACTGGTCATATCTGTGGCTAAGCCTGAGTTAACGGCATCTTTCATCACATCAAGAGCACGTTGCATACCATCCCAGATATGCTCCTCCTTCTTACCCTTCTGATCAACCTCGTAATTAATCACTGGCTGATATACCGATAAATCGTTTTCCTGGCAATGCTTTTTCCAGGATTCGAATGTATCAAAAAGAAATTTCATACTGCTTTTGGGTTAATGTTTATACAAAGCTAGATAAAATTTTACGATTTATGCTATTTAATGTTATGGGGTGCAGCGATGGATTTATGTATATTTGCACATGCCTTTAAAAAATGACCTTTTGATCAGGGCCGCAAAGGGCGAGCCCGTAGAAAGAACTCCGGTATGGTTAATGAGACAAGCCGGAAGAATTTTACCTGAATACCGTGCAGTAAGATCGAAGCTTAATGGCTTTGTTGACCTGGTAAAAAACCCTGAAAGAGCTGCTGAAGTGACTATCCAGCCTGTCGACATTCTCGATGTGGATGCTGCAATTATCTTTTCGGATATTTTGGTGATACCAGAAGCTTTGGGCCTTCCTTATGATATGGTTGAAAAAAGAGGACCTGTATTCCCTAAAACCATTTCAGGAATGGAGGACGTCAAAAAACTCTCTACTTCAGATATGGCTGACAAGCTAAGCTATGTAATCGAAGCTATCAAAATCACTAAGAAAGAACTTAATGATAGAGTACCGTTAATTGGCTTTGCAGGTGCACCCTGGACAATCATGGCATACATGGTAGAAGGAAGTGGATCAAAAACGTTTAGCAAAGCTCGCAAAATGTTATATACTGAGCCTGAAACTGCTCACGCCCTACTTCAAGCTATTACTGATTGTACTGCCTCTTATCTTGCCGAACAAATCAAAGCAGGAGCTAACCTTATACAGATTTTTGACTCTTGGGCTGGAATTCTGAGTCCTGATCAATATGAAGAATTTGCAATTCCTTATATCAAACAGTTGGTTGACTCTATTGATGAAGTTCCGGTGACAGTATTTTCTAAAGGCGCATACTTTTCTATGCATTCTCTTGGTAAGCTTGATTGTAATACCCTGGGACTAGACTGGAATACTCCTGTTGATTTTGCTGTGAAAATGGCCGGTCCAAATAAGACATTCCAAGGTAATCTTGATCCTTGTGCACTTTATGGTTCTGCAAGTGAAGTAAGAGCTGAGACTATAAAAATGCTAGATCAGTTTAAAGGACTAAGACATATTGCCAATCTTGGACACGGAGTATATCCTGATACTGATCCTGAAAAAGTAAAAGTATTTATTGAAACTGTGAAGAGTTATACTTCAAAATAGAAATTACTGGTTGGCTGGGGATACTTAGCCAACCATTAAGCTTGCCCTAGGATATCTTGCTGTATCCTTCCATCCTCTAAAACTCAAGGCTAACGCAAAGGTTAGGGTTCCCACCCTTCCAAGGAACATCGAAATAATAATCATTATTTTTCCTCCAAAAGATAGCTCGGGAGTTAATCCCATTGACAACCCAACAGTAGCAAAAGCACTTACTTGCTCAAATATCAATTGCTCTAATGCCCTTCCCTGCTCAGTAATAGACAAAACAAAAATACCTATTAGGTTTAAAACAACTGCAAAAACAAAAGTTGACAGTGCTCTGAATATTATACTATTAGGAATATACTGCTTGTTAATTACTACTTTTTTATTACCTCTGATTGTAGCGATAACAGACTGAACAATAATAAAGAAGGTACTTGTCTTAATACCGCCACCAACTGAACCCGATGATGCTCCAACAAACATAAGAAACACAAATATGAAAATTGTCGGCATCGTAAGCATTGAAAAATCCACCGTATTAAATCCTGCAGTACGGGCAGTTCCTGACTGAAAAAAACTAGTGATCAATGCTTCCATGAAGTTCTTCCCTTCAAGAGTGTTGTTTCTCTCAAGAATAAAAAACATCAATGTTCCAAAGGCAAGTAAAGTTGCTGCCATGTATACAGCTACCTTAGTTCCAAGCTCCCAGTCTTTCCAGGGATTATTAAGTCTGTCTCTAAGCTTTCTGATTGAAAATAAATCCTGAAGTGTAGAGAAGCCAAGCCCTCCAAAAATCACAGTCATTATAATAATGACATGCAAGGCATAACTACTTGCTACCATCGAATTATAAAGACCGTCGGTAAAGAGACTGAACCCGGCATTACAAAATGCAGATACAGCATGAAAGAAACTGACAAATACTTTTTCACTAATTGATGAAAATATTGAGTCATCTTCCCATGATGTATAAATAAGAAAAAAGCTTAGTAGCTCAATCATCAAGGTAAAAATCACTACACGCTTCAGCAGGTCTTTTGCCGATGCCAGCGAATCAGAATTTAGGTGATCCTGGATTAATGACTGTTGTTTGATACCAACACCATGACGTAAAAACCCACTAAAGAAAGTTGCGAACGACACAATACCAATACCTCCTAACTGCATAAGTATTAATATCACCAAATGTCCTTTAAATGAAAAGTATGTAGCAGTATCAACGACAATTAAACCAGTAACACAAGTAGCACTGGTAGCAGTAAACAACGCATCAATAAATGACATTGAATCAGCTCCAACACTTGCAGTAGGCAACATTAATAATCCTGCCCCGGTCAAAATCAGCAAAATAAAACTGACAATAAATGACACTGCTGGCTTGACATTGACCTGAGAAATGCTTTCAATAATCCTGACGAATTCAATCATCAGGATAATCAACATATATACTGAAAACACCTTTTTATAGAAAAGAAAATAATCTCCTTCACCAAAAAAAGTATATATCCGTTGCAAAAGACTAGCTTCGGTCAATAGGTTAAAAAGACCATTAAAAACAATTAGTAAAAGCATTATAAACTCAATTAAGTTTGCTTTTAAAAATTGTTTCCTTTCGGAGCTATATATCAGCTTGATTATAAAGGTTGAGATAAATACTGCAAATACAACTTCAAGCCAGAAAGCAAGGGCTTTTTGTGCATTTAACGGTAATTCGAAGCCTTGTAAATAAATCAGTAAGCTAAAGCCAGCAATAAAGGCAACATTTCCAAGACCACCAATGGCCTTGAGAACGGCTTCCTTACTATCAAAAAGTAGTGTATTTATTCTGTCGATCAGAGATTTTAACACGCTATGTAGGGATGTTATTTTTCAATGCTTCTTCTCTTAGCCTGTCTCTGTCAACAGGAACTACGCCAAGATATTCGCAGACAATTCCTCCTCCCAAATTCGCCAGACCTGCAAGAACATCAGGTTCTAGTCCTAACGCCAGACATAATGCAGCAATACTCACCACTGTATCTCCGGCACCCGAAACATCC
Source organism: Marinigracilibium pacificum (assembly GCF_012926615.1). Taxonomy (GTDB): domain Bacteria; phylum Bacteroidota; class Bacteroidia; order Cytophagales; family Cyclobacteriaceae; genus Mangrovivirga; species Mangrovivirga pacifica. The sequence continues at coordinate 338,009 of NZ_JABBNU010000005.1, forward strand.
GAGATTCTTCGATAATGAGCATCAAGGTAAACAGACCTGCCATTGGCATTATAATGAATTCCATGCTCAGAAAGGGTTAACAAAATTGAATCGGCATTTAATTTATCTTTCAATAATTTAACTGCTTCATCTATTTGTGTACGGTTATTGCCTTGAACATCAACATGAAGTCCTTCTCTAAGCTCCTTGAGATTAGGCTTAAATAAAGTTACGTTTTTATAAAAATTGAAATTTCTCTTCTTCGGATCAACAACAGTAGGTACATTTTTATCCTTGGCATAGGATACTGTTTCACTGATCACATGCTCATTGATCGTTCCTTTGTCATAATCTTCAAAGATCACAACATCAACACCTTTATCGATCAATCTTTTAATATGACCTATCAGACTCTGTTCCTCCAGCTTAACAAGAGGAGTATCAGTCTCATGATCAATTCTCATCATTTGCTGAGATCCTGACAACACCCTAAGTTTATTAGTAGTCATCCTGGTCTTGCTCCTAATGATACCCTGATCAGGTAGAGCATTATCCTTAAGCAGATGTAGAAACTCATCTCCTTCCTGATCATCGCCTATTACAGAACATAAAATTGGAGTAGCCCCCAACTCTCTTATATTCATTGCCACGTTTGCAGCACCACCAAGTCTTTTTTCCCTTCTGGAAACATTGACTACAGGCACAGGCGCTTCAGGTGAGATTCGTTCTACCTTACCCCAGGTGTAGGAATCGATCATCACATCACCGATGATCAATACCTTTAACCGGGTAAATTCTTTTAATATATTATCAATTGATGAAAAATCCATTAGTGCAATTTAGCTAAAGCTACTTTCATTCGCTTAACTGCTTCCCTTAATTCTTCTTCCGAAGCAGCATAACTTAACCTGATGGATGTTGGTAAACCAAATGCTTCACCCGCAACTGTTGATACATGAGCTTCCTCAAGGATATACATTGCAAGGTCTGAAGAGTTATTTATCGTCTTGTTACCATCAGATTTTCCGAAATAATACGAAACATCCGGGAAAAAGTAAAATGCACCTTTAGGTATATTTGTTTTAAAGCCTGGAAGATCGTTTAAAAGTTCATAAACAAAATCCCTTCTTCTTAAATATTCTGCTGCCATTTCCTTTGAAGGACCTAAATCTGTTGTCAAGGCTGTAAGTGCAGCGCGCTGGGCAATAGAACAGTTGGCACTGGTAAGCTGCCCCTGAATTTTATTACAAGCTTTAGCTATTTGAATTGGTGCTGATAAATATCCAACTCTCCATCCTGTCATTGCAAATCCTTTTGCAAATCCATTAACAGTAACAGTTCTGTCAACCATACCGTCAATTGAAGCAAGGCTAACATGCTTACCTGTATAGTTTATCAATTCATAAATTTCGTCAGCGATAGCAATAATATCCGGATGACCTTTAAGAACATCAGCCATTTCATTTAGCTCCTCTTCTGTAAATACCGATCCTGTAGGGTTACAAGGAGAAGAAAAGATTACTGCTTTAGTTTTTTCAGTTATAGCATCTTTAAGTTGTTGCGCAGATGCCTTATACTCGTTTTCAAGCTCTCCGGTAATGTAAACAGGAACGCCTCCTGCCAATTCAACCAAAGCCTCATATGAAACCCAGTAAGGAGCATAAATAATTACCTCGTCACCCGGATTAATGATTGCCTGAAAAAGATTTGCCAGAGATTGCTTCGCTCCATTAGAAACAACAATTTGTTCTGGATTTGATTCGATATTATTCTCGGTCTTAAGCTTATTGGCAATTGCTTCACGAAGATCAGCATATCCGTTCACTGGTGGGTATCCAAAATACTTACCACTGTCGATAGCTTCTTTAGCGCCTTCCTGAATGTGCTTAGGAGTTTTAAAATCAGGTTCTCCAAGACTTAAACTGATAACATCAATTCCTTTAGCTTTGAATTCACGAGCTTTTGCAGCCATGGCCAGCGTTGCTGATTCTGCCATAGATGTTACCCTGTCTGCCAATTTTATAGCCATAATTATTTAGGTTTTTAATTAATAGTGTCCCAAAATTAAAACCATGATTGATTCAGACCTAATACTTTGAAGATTTTTTAATAAGTCGCAACAATTATTTTGAAATTAATCAAGAAAACAAGGATTATTAGTAATCCCAGATCAGGAATACTTAGTGCGGGTAACTATACTTCTGCCCAATGTAAGTTCATCAGCATATTCCAGTTCACCACCTAGCGGTACTCCCCTGGCAATAGTTGATACTTCAACTCCTCTTTCTGCCAATTTTTTATTTAAATAAAATGAAGTTGTATCCCCTTCCATTGTAGGGCTAAGAGCAAGGATAACTTCTTTAACCGGGTTTTCTTTATCATTGATACGGTCAAAAAGTTCGGCGATTCTCAAATCATCCGGACCTATACCATTGACTGGTGAAATTAACCCGCCAAGGATGTGATAAACACCATTAAACTGAGCTGTATTTTCTATCGCAATAACATCTGGTATATCTTCTACCAAACATAGAAGTGATTTATCTCTTTTAGCTGAGGCACAATATTTACACAGACTTTCTTCACTCACCATCCCACACTTTTCACAATAACGTGTCTGTGTACGAAGCTTAACAATAGATTCGCTCAAATTTATTGATGCAGATTCTTCAGATCTCAGCAAGTGCATAACAAGTCTGAATGCTGTTTTCTTACCAATTCCAGGAAGACGGGAAATTTCTGTTACAGCATTTTCTATAAGCTTTGATGGGTACTCCATATGACTAAACTATTTTGGCATCAATACCAGCTTCTCGTATCGAATTCCTCATAGGCTTAAGTTTCTCATATGTACCCGATTTAACACTGCACTTCCCCTTATAGTGAATGATATAAGTACATTGTTCAGCTTGAGTCGGGTTATGCTTACAAACTTTTATTAAGGTATTGATAACGTGCTCAAACGTATTAAAGTCATCATTATATACCATCAAATTCCGTTCAGACTGGTCAGTGACCACTTCCAGTACATCTTCGATCGTTTCTTCCTGATAGGAAAATCTCATGGTTTTACAATTTTTAATTTTAAAGCGAAAATACAAATTATATAGTTTTTATCACTTTTATTTAACAGCTTTATATCATTTTAGTTTTGAAAAATTGAACATAAAATTATGAATGCTACCTCGGTTGCCGTAATTATTCTCGGATATTTTTTAGTTCTGTTCGTTATTGCCCGATTTACAGGTAAAAAGGCAGACACCGACACTTTTTTCACTGCTGGAAGACAATCTCCCTGGTATGTAGTTGCCTTTGGTATGATCGGCGCTTCTCTTTCCGGAGTGACATTTATCTCGGTTCCCGGTTGGGTTGGAGCCAGCAAATTCACTTATATGTCTATGGTAATAGGATATCTGGCAGGGTATTTGGCAATCGCATATATTCTTCTTCCGCTTTATTATCGACTAAACCTTGTTTCTATCTATACCTACCTGGAAAAAAGATTCGGTTTTTACAGTTATAAAACCGGAGCCGGCTTCTTTCTGATTTCACGCATAATTGGCGCTTCATTCCGATTATTTCTTGTTGCCGGCGTGTTACAGCTAGCAGTATTTAACCATTGGGGAATACCTTTTGGAGTGACTGTTACGATTGCCATAGCATTGATTTGGGTATACACTTTGAAAGGTGGAATAAAAACTGTGGTTTGGACTGACACTCTTCAAACTATGTTTATGCTTTTAGCCGTGTCTATCACCATCATTATTATTGGAAATAAAATGGACTGGGGCTTTACTGAAATTGTAGGTAACGTAAAATCTTCAAGCTTTAACAAATGGTTTGAAATGGATGTTGATAAACCAAATTTCTGGTTAAAAAACTTCCTGGCAGGAGCTTTTATTACTTTAACTATGACAGGTCTTGATCAGGATATGATGCAAAAAAACCTGACATGTCGCTCTTTAAAGGATGCACAAAAAAATATGCTTTGGTTTAGCGTCATCCTGGTGGTTGTAAACCTGGTTTTTCTGAGTCTTGGCGCATTGCTTTTTATGTATTCGGAGAAAAATGGCATTCCAATCCCAAAAGATACAGACAACTTATACCCTAATCTTGCTTTAAATAGCCTTGGACCTGCTGCAGGAATTTTATTCATGCTCGGTATCATTGCGGCTGCATATTCAAGTGCAGACTCTGCACTTACAGCCTTAACAACCTCATTCTGCTACGATTTTCTAAATATTAAAAAATATCCTGAAGCAAAACGTAAAAAAATCAAACTGATTACTCACATTGGAATGTCTGTTACCCTGCTTATAGTTATTCTTATTTTCAATGAAATAAAAAGAGATAATGTTATTAAAGAATTATTTAATGCTGCAGGTTATACTTACGGTCCTCTTTTGGGACTTTTTGCCTATGGATTGTTTATTCGCAAGAAACTAAAATGGGAAATTATGGTGCCAGTTGTAGCAGTCATTTCTCCAATTGTAACTTATTTATTAGTATTAAACTCAGAAGACTTATTTGGCGGGTATCAAATCGGATTTGAAAAGCTACTAATCAATGGTCTATTTACTATTGTAGGTTTACTCATTATAACAGACTGGAATTCAAGAGACGAAGAACTGTCTGCTGTTGAATAATTAGAATCAAAGTAATTCTTTTGATGGGTCCCAGAAGATCTCCTGGAAGTTGATGATTTTATCATTTTTCACCTCTACACCCTCTTGCTTCAAACGCTCTTCCATGGCTGTAGGAGTTTCAAAATGATGTTTTCCGGTAAGCATGCCATTTCTGTTTACTACTCGATGAGCAGGTACCTGTGGATCACCATGTGCGCTGTTCATGGCCCAGCCAACCATTCTTGCAGATGATTTTGCTCCCAGATATAAAGCAATAGCCCCATAGGATGTTACTCTCCCATGGGGCACTAATTTCACTACTTCATATACATCATTAAAGAATGATTCTTTCAAGGAGATTAATTATCTAGTGAAAAACCTTGTTCCGCCAAACACATAGTTTACTCCAAGCTGCATTCCAACAAGCAATGATGACCTTCTTCCGTATAGCTCATCATACTTTTGCTCTTGCATGTATTGAATAAAATCTTCATTTCTAAAATCAGAGATTGCATAATTCATTCTAACCTGCGCACTTAAGAATAAATTTCTGGTAATATCAATATCAAAACCAAAACTTGCTGCAATCTGAAATTCTGCTTCTTTAAATTCTCTCACAACCTCTTCCTGAGTTGTAAACAATACAATCTCACCTTCCGTTGCCGGTAAATTATAATAATCCTGACCATCAACTGGTTCTGCTCCTTCAGGAGGAGTTACTCCTTCAGGGATATAATACTGAGAGGCATCATATTTTATCTTTTCACTACCTTTTGTTAAAAACGAAAGTTGTGGACCGATCATAAAATTAAATCTTGCACGATCTGCCGAGCCACTCATGAATTTCATCAACAAAGGTAAATGAAGGTAATTTGCTTCAAAATCGCGATACCCCTGAACTTGCTCATAGATATCAACTACCTGATAATAAGCACCTTGAATGGAGTAAATCGATTCTAGCTGCAAACCAAAATTATCAGTAAGATCAGCACCGAATGAAAGACCGATGGGTGCAAATTTCACATCATTTGTTTGTACGTATCTTGGATCTGACTTAATCCCTTCATCAAGAACAAAAGTCATCTGACCAGTAGTAGTAGCACCAAGATGAACTTTTACTTGAGAAAATCCTGAAACACTAAAAAATAGGAACAGTCCTAAAAAATATGCTGTCTTTTTCATACCAATTGAATGTTAGCCTCTTACAAGGATTCTTTATTATATAATATCAGTAACATTAAAAAAGTAACCCCAATGTAATAGAAAATTAAAAAGTGTTATATTTCCCTATTGAGATATTTTTTTCAGGCGCAAATTAAAATAAAACTCTAAATTGCCACTCATTTTTTAATACCATAACAATGAGAATCTTACTTGCACTACTTCTATTTATCCTTCCTGTAGTTTCATTTGCACAGGTTCGAAAAGCATCTATTGTTGGAGATGAGCTTTACAGCATCAAAACTAAAAACAGCCAGTCGTTTTTGTATTTACATCAGAATGATTCTACGAAAAATTTTGACCATGCCAAATACAAGATTGACAACCATGAAAAAATCAGCTTGAACTTAAGCATGGAAATTTCAACATTTGATGAAATGTGGAAATCAGCTATAGATGGAAAAGAACTTGAAATAAAGACTATTCAGGTTGAGAAGCCGGAAAAATTTGATGATGTATTAAAAACATTAGCAGAATATTACCTTTCTCTGGAAGAAAAGCCATTTTTGGACGATTATGATGCTATTGGAAAAATGATTCATCAATCAAAAGCATACCTTCCGATTTATGAATATCTCCATTCAAAAGGACTTGAAGTCACAGGCATTAAGGTTGAACGAGTTGGAATTGCTAAAGCAGCTTCGCTTAACAACCTGGGTATCAAAGGCAACCCTATTGTACCAGTGCCATATTTAATTTATCTTCAGGTAAATTAAAACGATCAACTATGAAACCATTACCTACAAAAGCTAGTTTTAGTTTGGTAAAACTAGTTTGCTTTTTACTATTGGCAACTAATTGCACAAACCAGGAAAAAAGTGAAAGTGATATGAGTGCTCCAATTGCAGAAAGAAAAGATACTACACTAACTATCCACGGGCATAATAGAGTTGACCCTTATTATTGGTTGAGAGATAGAGAAAACCCTAAAGTTATATCCTATCTCGAATCAGAAAATAATTATACCAACAAACTATTAAAACATACATCAGATCTTCAAAACGAACTATTTGAAGAAATGAAAGGTCGGATCAAAGAGAAAGATCAGTCTGCTCCGACAAAAAGTAATGGTTATTGGTATTATAGCCGTTATGAAGAAGGAAAAGAATATCCTATTTATTGCAGAAAAAAAGAAACTCTTGAAGCAGAAGAGGAAATCATTCTTGATGCTAATAAAATGGCTGAAGGACATGATTATTTTAATGCGGCAGGACTTGAAGTTAGCCCAGACAATAAGCTACTGGCCTTTGGTGTTGACACTGTAAGTCGAAGACAATATTCACTTCATATAAAAAATCTTGAAACAGGCGAAATTCTACCTGTAAGTGTTACCAATACAGCACCAGGATATGCCTGGGCAGATGATAATGAAACTCTGTTTTATACTTCACAAAACACAGAGACCTTACTAACTGAGAAAATCTACAGACATAATATTCATGAACAAAATGATATTTTAGTTTATGAAGAAAAGGATACCTCATTCTACATTGGAGTTTATCGTGAAAAGACTGGTAAGTACATTATAATCTGGAATAGTAGCACAACGACAAATGACTTTCACCTTTTGGAATCAAAAAATCCTAAAGGAGATTTCATTCAGTTTACAGAAAGACGTCCGGGACATGAATACAATATTACCCCTGACAACGGCAAGTTTTGGATATTATCAAATGATAATGCTATCAATTTCAAGTTGATGTCATCCGAAAAGCCTGGAACAACAATCTCTGAATGGAAAACCGAGCTTGAGCATAGAGATGATGTACTATTAGAAAATCTTGAAGTTTTTAGTAAGCATATAGTTTTAGAGGAGCGATCTGGTGGATTATCTCACATACTAGTAAAGAATAAAACAAGTAAAGAGATCCATGAAATATCGTTTGATGAGAACGCCTATATAGCCGGCATTGATCGCAATGATGTTTATGAAACTAACATCCTAAGGTTCTATTACGGATCTTTAACTACTCCTTTTTCAAGATTTGATTATAATATGGATGATAAATCCAGAACACTCATAAAACAACAAGAGGTTTTAGGAGGGTATAAAAAGGATGACTATAAAACAGAAAGGATTTTTGTGAAGTCCAGAGATGGAGTAGAAATTCCGGTATCCCTTGTTTACAAAAAGGGCTTCGAAAAAAATGGCAATAATCCACTTCTTCTTTATGGCTATGGTAGTTATGGCAATACAATAGACCCATATTTTAGTATTGCAAGATTAAGTCTGCTCGACAGAGGCTTTTGCTTTGCAATAGCTCATGTAAGAGGGAGTCAGATTAATGGTCGTGAATGGTATGAGAACGGAAAAATGTTTAACAAGCAAAATACGTTCAATGATTTTATTGATGTTGCCAAAGGATTAATAGACCTAAAGTACACCAGCAGGGAACACCTTTATGCTATGGGAGGCAGCGCTGGAGGTCTTCTGATGGGAGTAGTAATAAATCAAGCACCAGATTTATTTAATGGAGTTGTGGCATCGGTACCTTTTGTAGATGTAGTTACAACAATGTTAGACGAAAGCATTCCTTTGACTACAAATGAGTTTGATGAATGGGGTAATCCAAAAAATAAAGATTCGTATGAATACATGTTGTCTTATTCCCCTTATGATCAAATAGAAAAACAAGATTACCCAAATCTGCTAGTTACTACTGGTTTACACGATAGTCAGGTTCAATATTGGGAACCTGCCAAATGGGTTGCCAAATTACGAACCATGAAAACGGATAATAATCTTTTATTGTTAAAAACAAATATGGAAGCCGGTCATGGAGGGGCTTCTGGCCGCTTTGAAAGCTTAAAGGAAACCGCTTTCGAATATGCATTCCTTCTAGATCTGGAAAATAAAAACATATAAAAATAAAAAGGCAGTCGAAATGACTGCCTTATTTTTTCTGTCTCGGGGATGTTTTTATTAACGTAATTCTACTCACCTTGTTTTTAATTTAATCAAAATAATTTACTTCCTCTTTATAATCGTTTAAGAAAACCAAACCAGTTGACATGTTTTGACATGTAATACATGTTCATTATTTTACTTTTCGACACAAAATCCTCTAAATTCACAATTCATAGCCTCAAAATATCATCAACACCTAAATCACACTCTAATAAATATAAATGAGCTTATCTCAATATTAATTGAATTATAAATAAAAAAATAGTGCTATATTTTGAAGGTTTAATTATATGTAATATATTACACGAAAATTAACAAAAACCAATTTATACACCATTACACCATTAAATTCCAACGAATATTTGATAGTTGGAATTCAACACCAAAAAGACTTGTTAATTACGAAAGACTAATCTATCAATCGTAAAAGCGGATATACAAAAATCCGCTTTTTTTTTATGATATTTTCAATATTTCTAATTGAGCATCTAACATTGAAGGAACAAACTTGTAATTCATTATTGGAAACTTTTTACAAATAGCTTCCAGCGAAATATACCCAAACAAATCAGTAGGCCTGATAATTACTACAAGATTCAAATTATGTTTTAAAGCTTCAGGCAGCCAATAGTCATCCATATATTCCATTGATTCTTTTGGCATAGCTTTCAGACTACCTGAGTTAATTATGATATTATAATTTCCTGATTTCACTTTGATCAAAGCCCACTCCATGACTCTTCTAAATTCATCAGGATCAATCACTCCTTGAATGCTTATCATTATATAATAGACGTCACCTACCTCTTCAATTTTACCAAAACATCCTTCGGAAATGAAAACTTTCTCATTTTCTGCATCCTTTGGGTCTTGATTAAATAAAGACAGTATTTTATCACCTATTAATTTGATAAAATCAATCATCTAACATCATAATAATTTGCACTTATTCACTTTATTCATAAAATCAAGTCATTAGAACATGACTGATCTATTCCTCAGAAGATTGGTTATTTCCTCTGTTTCTTAAGTTATTTAATCGATTGATAATATCCTAAATTTTTCTTTCCAATATTATCACTAGCAAACTGAATAAAGTAAATTTTCTAAAATAACTTAACGCTTAGAATAAGGTTTGAATAATTAGAAATAAATAATCAGAATTGCCTGTCAGGGATTACTAGGAATTAGAAATAAAAAAACTGCCTCAAACAATAAGCTCGAGGCAGTTTCTTTGAAATTAATTATAATTATTGATTTAGCTGACCTAACAAACCTTCTAAAGTCTTTGCCATTGCCACGCCTGGTAATTTAATAGGAGCAGCAACTTCTGCTAAAAACGTACCTTTTACTTCTCCTCTTTTGAATGTTGTGAAACCTACTCTATATAACCCTACAGTTAATGCTTTTGCCGGATTACTAGCTTCACTTTTGTATCTTAATAATGAGTTATAGTTACGGCCTTCAGGATCTTTAGGCATCTCGCTGCTATCATCATTTCTCTCTAAAACAACCCACTCCGCATTTTGAACATTTTCAGCATTAATATCATCAACTCTTACAATTGAAGATCTCTCTAATGTTATGTAAGTGTCAAAAAAGTCTGATGAACCTTTGTTAGCAGAAAATTGCTCAGATTCGATTGCTCCTTTAACTTTCACATCATTTGCTGGAGACATCATTCTTACACCTAACTCTGGAGCAACAGCTGGAATCCAAACATAGATGTAATAAAATTTCTTACCATCTTTTACTTCATCCTCATTTCCTGGAGAAGCATACCCAAAATAACTGATCACATCAGTATAAGGAACTTTAATTGTTTTTGGTCCTACTGACTTCTCAACAGAACTTCCAAATTTACCAAGCTTTTGTGCATTTGAACTGAAAGAAACAAAAAGCACTAATACTGTAAAGCATACTCGAAAAAAATACGTTTTCATTTGATTTTTAATTTGTGTGAATTAATAATTATATGACAAAAAAAGGCTAAAAAACTCTTCTGTAAATCACCAATACATATGATTTAACTAAATCACTATAAATAGTGAGTGCTCTATCTAGGAGCAATTTTGCTAATCAATAGGTTTAACATCACCTCATGCCTGCTGGCATTTATTGTAACATTATCATGAACTGGCAATCCGAAATAATAAGCAATCTGCAAGGTCTCCTGTATGTTATAAAGCATAGTCATATTAACTGTTGATAAAGTAGTATATCCCACTCCCACTTCTACTTTATCACTCCAATTAATTGCACTATTAAAATCAAATTGAACCGGGGCTCCATGAACATATTTCATCATCCCTGAGAACTTCATTCTTGATTTAGCACTAACATCAAAGCTTTTACCCCCTGTGAGATAATAATGATTTCGGATTTCAACATTCTCAGATATATATGATCCTAGTAATTGAGGAATAGAAAACCCTACATACCCTCCACCTTTACTATAATAAGCTCCAAAACCGAGAAGAGGAACCACTTCCTGAACATCAGTCTCAAATCGAGGATCATTTGGTGCATATAATTCACTAAGCCTCTCATTGTAAATTACTGTACCTGCCTGAATACCCAGAGAAAGGACATGTGGTTCAAACCCCCAATTGGTATAAGAATTTTTGTTTCTCGAGATTAAATTATATGCATAACTCCCTACTATTCGGGTATTTCTTGAAACACCTATCTTATCGCTGCTTATCGTCGCTCCCAAACCTATTTTCTTCCCTCTTACCGGACCCTGGACTGAAACAAGGGCAGACTTCTGTCCTCCTTCATAACCCGAAAATTGTGTTCCTCCGGAAAAACTGATAGCCGGGGTGCTATAATAACCTGCAAAGGCAGGGTTTATTGACAATGAATTGTGTGTGTATTGTAAATAGGAAACCTGTTGCTGGCCATACCCTAAAAAAACGTTTATGGCCAGTGCTAAAATGGTATAAAATATCTTCATAACAGAATTATTATCGCTTTATAACTATAAAACCTTTGATTGGCTCCATTTCAGGAGAAAGAGTTAAGGTGTAGAAATAGGTGCCTTCGGGTAGTTTTCCTGACCCTATATCATTTAATCGGTTTGCTATACCTGTAAATACCCTTGAACCATTATTATAATTGGACATTTCAAACACCAGATTTCCCCAACGATTAAATATGGTTAGATGATTATCAGGATATTCTTCGATCCCTTCAAAAACTAAAGTTTCATTGACACCATCATTATCTATTGATATTCCATATTTCCCGTATGATCCCGGTAATTTTTTAACATCGATATAAACATAGTCTTCTGCTGAGCAGCCAAATTCATTTGTATAAACCAGTCTATATTCAATACTCTCTACGGGAGATACCTCAGGATTTCTGATTTGATTATTATCCATCCATTTATCCGGCGACCACAAAAACTCTCCATCTCCATTGTCGCTGACAGTAGGCATTAACACATATTTTTGATTTGGAGAAATGACCATATCATCACCTGCATCAATTTCCGGAACTTCGGTTGCATCAACCTGAAACTGACATTGATTACTATTTCCAGAATTATCTGTAGCAATAACTGTCACAATCATCCCAGGAGTAAATTCACTTCCTGCAGCAGGCAACTGTGTAATTACCGGAGAAGGATCCCTGTCATCAGATACCGTCATCATTGATGTGTAGTTTGGCAATGGTTGATCGCAATCAAGTAGTTGGTTTCCAATACAAGAAATACTTGGTGCGATAACATCTGAATCAGGTGAAACTAAGAATGAACAAGACTTTTCATTACCGGATTCATCAATTACTGTCATAACAACAGTTATTGCAGATACTACCTCTACCCCAGCTTCAGGCACCTGACTAACTTGAAGTGCCCCTGAACAATTATCACTTACACTGACAACACTAGTGAAATCAGGTAATGACGAACCGTAATCAACTATCTGATCACTCAAACACACTATTTCCGGACTAACATTATCTTCCTTATTGATTATAAATGAGCAAACTGACTCATTGCCCTTCACATCTCTAGCCAAAATCGATATTTCCATTCCCGGCACAAAAGGAGATCCAGCTACCGGCGATTGAATAATTTCAGGATCCGGATCTATATTATCAGTCACCGAGATTAATCCGGTATAATCAGGTATAACATCTCCACAAGCAAGCACCTGATCACTTAAACATGAAATTACCGGTGGTTCAGTATCAGGAATATTCTGGATATTGATATTAAACTTACAAATCGTTGCATTTCCTGAGGCATCTGTAGCAGTAATCCTCACCTCCATCCCAGCTTCAAGAGGTGTTCCTGGCGCCGGTGATTGGGTAACACTTGGATTTTGATCACAATTATCTGTAGCTGTTAATAATTGAGTAAAATTAGGCAGATCACCAGTAAACTGATAGTTATCCAGAGAAGCACAATCCATTGAAGGAGGCTCATTATCTACTTCATGGGATACAATAAAACTACATCCTGATGTATTTCCTGCATCATCTTTTGCAGTAATTTGAACCGTCATTCCGGAGGCAATAGGTGATCCAGCTGCAGGCGTTTGTGTTACTTCTACATCGGTATCTATATCATCAGATACAGTTACCATAGTTGTATAATCCGGAAGTACCTGAAGGTTACAGTCTACCGTTTGATTAGATAGACATGATAAAGTCGGAGGTGTGTTGTCTACAAACTGTAGTGTGGTTAAATCATTAATAAGAAAGATTGAACTATTATTTCCGGCTTCATCTTTATAAAACACATAAACATCATATGTTGTAGACGCGTCAAGTCCATCAACCAGTTCGAAAACATCTACATTTGGAGTGTTAATCGGGAAATTCCCATATACCACAGCTTGGTTTCCATTAATTATATCATCGTAGCTTGTTGGCTTTTGATTATTAGGATAAACAATATAATATGCTGTGCCCGCTTCAGGGGTATTAACGAATAATTCAAAACTACTATTGGTAATATTAGTAGCATAAGGATAGCCATCATTAAAAGGTAAAGCATAATGATCCCCTCCAAAAACAACATAAATTGGATTTCTATCATTAAATGCCCCGCCATCAACAAACATAAAGTCGGCCTTTCCGTCACCATTAATATCCTTCCCGCCATCTATTATTCGAGCTCTTAAATTTCCTTTTGCATTTTTAATTACAAACCCATTCGAACCATCAATATTTGCAGGATCTAATATTGAAGGAAAGCCACCATTCTTTCCAAAAACGACAAAAACACTATTATTGGAATTAACCAGCATATCATCAATCCCATCAAAATTCACGTCACCTGCCGGAACCGCAAAATTTACTCTTGGAGAAAACGCAAATCCATTACTACCATTCAAATTATTGCCTAAAATAGATTGAGAAAGAGTCGCAGACCCAAAAACAATATGATTACCAGAAAAGAAATCATCAATACCGTCATTGTTAATATCACCAACCGGACCAACATTCATTCTATAGTCAAAATTATGTGGAGATACTACTTTAAACCCCTCTGCTGCAGATATAGGATCCATTGTAACAAGGGGAGCAAACCCGGATGACTTTCCATAAACTCCAACCGTATATTCATCAGTATCTCCATATCTAGACCAATTCCCAACAAGGATATCATTTATGCCATCGTTGTTAATATCACCGGGACCACCTACACGATAAGCAGGCCGGCTACCTTCAAAAGAGCCCGTCACAAATCCTTTTGCACCATCCAAATATGACTTATCAACTGTAGTAGGGAAATTTCCATTTCGACCAAAAATTACCCATGCCCGTCCTGACCAATGAGATTGGCCGACAATAAAATCATCAATATTATCACCATTAACATCTCCAAGACCTGACACTTGTGTTGTTGAATGCCCATCGATTGCAACATAAAATCCATTTGTACCATTAATATCAGCATGGGTGATTTTAGCTGGCAAATTTGAGTTCCCATAAATAACCAATACCTCTGACTGGCCGTCTGTCCCAACAATTAAATCATCAACTCCATCATTATTAATATCACCTGCACCAGACAGATACCTCCCCCGTCGTTCCTGATCTGAAGTTCCTTCAATAATAATCCCGGTAGAACTATCAAAAGTTGCCAATTCTAAAACACTTGGAAATCCACTAGCCTTGCCGTAAACAATATATGCTCTCCCGGCAATATCAAAATCACCTAAATCCTGATACCCCTGACCAAAGCCAATGTCTTCATAGCCATCGCCATTAATGTCACCAACAAATCGTAAGTCATAGCCATAATAAAGTGAGTCTTCCATTGGCTCAATCATGAACCCATTTGAACCATCGAGGGTATTGTAATCAAATTGAGCAGGATAATATTGAGCAGTAAGATTAAATAAGAAGAGAAGACTTAAAATAGTCCCCATTAAAATTCTGTTACGCATCATTTTATTAAAAAATTAAAAACTCTGAAGAATTAAATATTGACAACCTATTACAATACCTGCAATCGCAAACTTCAATTGTAATGGAGCCAGATTTGATAGAATTTCCTCCCCCTTTAACCTGATAATACTGCTTCCTGAAAACACAAAATCCATGACCATTTCATAACTTAAAATCACGCCAAGACTTATCAGAGATAGATGTACCATAATCATAGATACCCCGGGTAAAGAGAAAATATATTGATTAGTTGAACCCAAAAGGACATTAAAAATGAATTCATAGACACCCAGATACACAGAGATCAAACCCAAAACACCCAAAAAAATCAATGTTTTTCCAGCCAAAAATTTCCCTCTTGGAATCCGGATCAAGACCATTAAAAAGATTATTAGAGTACTTAATATAATCAGGAATATTGCCGAAGTCATTTAGGTGAATTTGATGCCAGATTTATTTCAAACCATTTATTAATAGTCACAAAACTATTTATATGATAGTATCGACACATCACCAATAATTAGGAAAGAAGAGTTTCACTAGAAGTAGTGACTTTTAAGAATAAAGAAGAAAGGGTTAAAAAAAATACCCTATATTAGCCCATTGAATTATTTATTCAGAATGACAATTATTTTTTTACAATGAATTCAAAATTTTTCGACCAAACCATTATAAGAACTATATTTCTCCTTCTTGTATCGATTTCATCATTTCAGATTTACGGGCAACTTCTTAAAACCACAACGGATAAAAGAATAGACTCATTAATAATTCAATTAGATGATTATTGCCAAAATGACCCACACAAGGCCATTGAAATCACTACAGAAATAATAGACTATGGGATAGAAAATAATGTCCAACATATAACTACTGAAGGTTATTTTTATCGTGGAGTTTCTTATACCAACTTATCACAATTTGATTCTGCTCATTTAAATCTGGAGAAAGCATTAGAACAATATAATATCGACAACAATCAAAAAGGTTTAACGCTAACAAATAAATGGATGGGTTCGCTTTTCAGGGTGATAGGAAATTCTGATAAAGCCTTAGAGTATTACCTTGAGGCAATGAGTATTGCCGAACGGAATAACTTTAATGAAGAATATGCTAAACTAAACAACAATATAGGAGGCATATATCTTGATGAAAAACAATATGATAAAGCACTAGATCTCTTCTATAAATGTCTTGAATTGAGTGTTGATAAATCAGTAAAAGCAACTTCATTAAGTAATATAGGTTTTGCCTACCAAAAGAAAGGAGAATATAGCAGAGCAATAGATTTCTTAAAAAAAAGCCTGAGTATCCATCTCGAAATCAACAATGAATCTGGCCAGTTAAAAGTACTGACATATATTATATCTACTTTCAAACTCATGGGGCAGTTTGATTTGGCACTGGAGTATTCATATCATTTGGTAAAAAAGTATGAATCATTGAACTTAAAAAATAATCTTATGGCTGAATTAAATATGCGAGGTTTGATTCACCGAAATTTAAAAAATTATGACAGCGCGATTTTTTATACAAACAAAGCCCTTGAATTAGCTAAAGAAATAAATTATCCATATCCTCACTACATTTATGCAAACCTGTCAATGATCCATGAAGATGCAGGCCAATATAAAGAAGCCTTAGACCACCTGTATATTTTTCAGGAGATGAAAGACAGTATAGATCAAGTCCAAAATAAGATTAAAACAGATGAGCTTTTGGCTAAATTCGATGCTACAGCCAAAGAAAAAGAAATTCAAATTTTAGAAAAGGAAAAAAAACTACAGCTTGCTGAGATTAATCAAAAAGAAATGACTCAAACAGTTTCTTTCGTTGGAGCGGGAGTTATGCTAATTGTTTTTACTATTATTCTGATTAACTATCAGCAAAAAATAAAGGCTCAAAAACTACTTGCAATTAAATCAGAAGAATTAAATAAACAGAAAGAATTAGAGCTGACCCGTGAAAATGAGCTTAAGACCATAAAAGCAGATATCAATGGTCAGGAAAAAGAAAGAGAAAGAATCGCAAGAGAACTTCATGATGGCATTGCAGGAAATCTTGCAGGAATAAAACTAAATCTTGAAAACGTATTAGCATCTGATAATGGTAAACAAAGATTAGAAAAATTGATCTATGACATTGACCAGACATATTCTGAAGTAAGAACGCTTTCTCACCACCTTGTTCCGCCAAGAATTAAAGAAATCAGTTTTATTTCACTCATAGAAAAATATCTGGATGACATTTCAAAAATTCACACTATTGCAATCAGTTTTTCTAATCATCCCCAAAGTGAAATCAATAAGTTATCTGATAATATAAAAAATGAATTTTACAGAATAATCCAGGAATTAACAATAAATATAATTAAGCATGCAGATGCGAAAAGCATTGACATTTCTTTAACCAAACATGATTATAGTTTAAATCTGATAATCGAAGATGATGGCTCTGGTTTCGATACAACAGCAATTCCAATGGGCATTGGTTTAAGTAACATTCAATCAAGAGTAAAATTATTAAAAGGAAGAATCAACATAGACTCAAATATTAACAGAGGTACAATTATTGACATCACTATACCATTATAAATCCATGAATACACATATACCACAAGTACTAATTGTTGATGATCATCACATGTTTCTTGAAGGATTATCAGCCCTTTTAAGTCAGGAACAAAATATTGAAATCAAAGCAACGCTAAAAAACGGGAAAGAAGTAATTGAGTTCTTAAAAAAGGACACCATTGACTTAATATTAATGGATATCAGCATGCCTGAAATGGATGGGATTGAGTTAAATAAATACATAAAAACTAACCATCCTGATATAAAAACAATGGTATTAAGTACCCACAGCGACCCTAAGATTATCAATAAAATAATACTGGATGGTGCTAATGGATATCTTCTAAAAAATGCAGACAAAAGTGAACTTTTAGAAGCAATAGATACTTTACAAAAAGGAGAAAATTATTTCTCAGATGAAGTGAAGCAAAAATATACTGAGAGCTTTTTTGGAAGAAAACCAGGGAACCAAGACAAAAATCCACCTCTGAGTAGAAGAGAAATCGAAATATTAAAACTGATAGTTGCACAGGACACCACTCAGGAAATTGCTGAAAAACTTTTTATCAGTCAGCATACTGTTAATTCACACAGAAAAAATCTTCTTTCTAAACTTGGATTAAAAAACACTGCCGGGTTAGTGAAATATGCCCTTGAAGAAGGTATAGCATAAAAAAAGCACCTTTTCAGGTGCTTTAACCAATCAATATACCGCTTACAGAACTATTAGAATTAAGAAAACTAATTTGCGGTTTCATTAAAAAAATAAGGCAAAGTCTTATGCATAAAACATTATTGCAGCTACAATAACCCATGCTCCTACAATGATTCCAAATAAGCCTAATTTTCCTTGAACAGGAGCTAGTTTAGCTAGTAGCTGCTCGCCTTTTCTTTTAGCTTCTTCATTTTTAGACAATAAAAGCTTGTTGATCATTCCATATCCAAGAATAAATCCTAAAACTGCTTCTACTGCGCTGCTAGCAAACCAGGTGATCCACCAGATCGGCCAGTGAGAAAGAAGACTAATATTAAGAATTGATTGAATTAACCCCCATACTCCCCATATACAAAATAATAATCCTATCCATCCTTGGTAAGGTGTGATCTTATCAAGAATTTCTTTAGCGTTTGGTTTTTTAGATAGCAATAAATTTGGTGAGGCTAATACTCCTAGTACAATTAGTGTGATACCGTAAATCATGTGTAAAAGTGTTTATTATTATAAGTTTAAAAATTTTCAATGTTCATCGAACTCTAAAGCAAGTATCCAAAACGAAATAACTTGCAAATGTTTCAGTTGAACTATATGACAAAGAAAGGAACTTATAAGATGGATAACATCACCAAAAAATGCGATTTGAAAGTATCACTAGAAATAGGGATAAAAATTATCTTTTGACTCCAATCATAAATAGATTATGTTTATAATAAATCAAATATTATTAATGTGTACACCTCTAATGTTATTTATTGTAAGAATTATAATAATCCTGTAGAACAAAAAAAGCTTCTTTCCTAATACCTTTTTCAGAGATCAGCCCTTTTCTGTTCCAATAATCCTGAACCCCTGGCAGCATCCGGGCTGGTGATCTAAAATCTTTTAGTATCCAGGGAGAAATACCTGCCAAAAATGGAATATTTTCGAACATTATTATATGTTGCCTGTAAATTTCTGCCTGAAACTCTTCAGACCACCGATGGTCTTTTGAAGCATGATACCCTTGTTTAGCACCACCTCCAAATTCACTCATAATCATTGGTTTATTAAAAGCTCTTGCCCATTTCAAATCATAACAAGCCGTATCACGAGTACTGCCATACCAACCACAATAATTATTTACACTCAAAATGTCCACAAAGTCGGCCAACTCGTCTTCAATTATTTTAGTATTTGTCTCCGCATCATAACCTACCCTATGCAGTGCTGCCGAAATTAGCCTGTCTTTATCCATCTCCCTGGTTTTCTTAATCAATTTATTCAAAAAAATGGTTCTGGATTTAGTTTGAGGCGTTTCATTGGCCATAGACCAAATAACTACACTGGCCCTATTTTGGTCTCTGTTTATCATCTCGGTCAGCATTCGTTCAGCTAATAAATAGGTAGTATCATTATCAAATTCTATATCCCAATAGACCGGGATTTCAGACCAGACCAGCAATCCCATCTCATCTGCCAATCTTACCATATCTTCGTTATGGGGGTAATGAGCAAGTCTTACATAATTACAATTTAATTCTTTGGCCCATAGTAGTAATTGTCTGCCCTGCTCTTTTGACACTACCCGGCCGCCATGATCTGGAGTTTCCTCGTGAATACTTATGCCTTTTAGAAAAATCGGCTTCCCATTAAGCAAAATTTCATCTTCAGTAGTTTCGATAGTCCTAAACCCAATATGATCTTTCAGAATATTTTCGTCTACAGCAATTTGAATTTCGTATAGTTTCGGATTTTGGGGACTCCACAGAACAGGATTTGCATTTATTTTGATATCTGCAATGCCTTTATTATTGGTTTTTATTTGCTGCACCACATTCAATTCTGGAATCGATATTTCCACATCTTTAACTAGTGGTAAGTTTAACTGAAGCCAACCATAGAGAGTTTTATTATTATCTTTATCTAGTTGCAGTTTAAAATTTCGCACATGAACGGAAGGAAGTTCAATTAGTTTAACCGACCTGGTAATTCCACCATAGTTCCACCAGTCTGTTTTCAATGTAGGCACATGACTCTCTTTTCTCTCATTGTTTACTGCTACAACCAGGTAATTTTCTCCTGATATTAAATAATCAGTAATGTCAAAATTGAATGGTGTAAACCCACCTTCATGACTGCCAATTTTTTTACCGTTTAAAAAAACATCTGCCTTATAGTTTACAGCACCAAAGTAGAGGGAATAGTGATGATTAGCTATCTTCTCTTTCGTGAATTTACGCTGATACCAAACTGTCCCTTCATAAAAAAAAAGCTCATTTTTTTGGGAGTTCCAATCACCAGGTACCTCTAAAGTATTGGTCTCTAAAAATTCATACTCTGCAAAATTTTCCCGTGGGTTTACGTATTCATGAAAATTGTATCGCTTACTGTCTTTATAGCCAACTTTGTAAGGGTCTACAATAAAAGACCAGCTTCCATCAAGCAATAATGCTTTTCTGTTGTCAACATTTGTAAGTAAAGGTTCATTGCTTTGTGCAATAGACAATAGGTTTGTGGTCAATAATATTAGACCGTAAAAAAAAATTATAGTTTTAGACATAAAAATTCTTATATTAATTGGTTTAACCAATAGTTAGCTGAATGTATCGATGGTATTTTTAATTAGATAATTGATACTGATTGAGCACAAAAGCTTTTCAACTTATCCTCATCCAATTCCACTCCAAATCCTGGTACCTTCTTCATTGCAAAACGGCCCTCGTTATTTCTAAAAGTGGGTTTAGTGATCACGCAGTTAAGATATGCTTCTGAATCTTCCTGCTTTTCGATCGCCTCCACCCATGAGGCACCCACACCAATAGCAACCTGTTGCCAGGCACTACATGCAGGCCCAACAAGGCTAGCATCACCAATCATTATACCTGCATCGAATGACTTGATTTTTTCACTCATTGCAGGCAGATGATGAAAACTCCCCATAGTGTCAGGATGCATATTAAAATAACGACCCATGCCAGCTTCAATCCGACCAATTCCTTCCCAGGCAGGACGGAGCACATAATCCGGGATGAGATCAAGATCTCCAACTTCATTTTGAAGTTGAATCCATTGTTCATTTGTTAATTTTGCAGGATCTTCACAGGCATTTAGTCCCGCTTTATTTAAGTCAATGAGAATCTCTGCCAATTGCTCTACCTGACTCCAATCTTTATACCCTTTATTAACGTCTGAAAGGATAAAGGCTTTTTCTCCAAGAAGCTTTCTGGCCATTTCAGCAATTTGCAGATCAAATTCTTTTTTGCCATACATCTTAAATTTCACATGAGTATCAAGCTTTTGATCAATTGCCTTGTATATATTTTGTTCTACTTCCCTCAAATCGTTATTCAAAATACAAAATAGACCAGGAACTGCAGCTGTACCTTTCAAACCCAGTAATTCAACCGCTGGCTTATTTTCAATTCTGCCAATGAGGTCAAGAAGATTCATTTCAATAAATTCCAGCTGAGGTACAGAAAAGTTACTAGATTCGACCTGGTTTTCTTTAATTTTCTTGTACGCATCATAAACATTTATGCCCAATAACGGCCTTAGAAACTGTGCCCAAATATTAAGGTCCAGATCGGGATTATTAGTACTGCCATTAGTTTCAGACCAACCTACATGATTTCCACTGGTAAGCTTCAAAAAAACCTGTTGCCTGTTATACCAAGTACCCCATGAAAAATACCTTGGAATATTGCTATCATATCTAAAAAGCTCTATTTTATCAATTTTAAAACTATCTGTGTTTTTATTTGAAAATTCACAAGCAGGTAATAAACCACCTACCGATACTGCCATAACCCCTTTTAAAGAATTAAGGACAAAATCCCTTCGTTTCATCATTTAATATTTAATTATTGAATAATTCAAAAAATAAAATCGATCCATTGTCAGGATGAAAATTTTAATTATCTAATCCTGCTCTATCTGTTATCAACAATTATTTTTCTAGACAACACAGGTTTACCTGCCTGTTCAACTTTCACAAGATATGCTCCTGGGTTAAGTTTACCATATGACAAGTCTATAACTACCTGCTTTTGGTTTTCATTAAAGGTTCTTTTAAACAACTCTTTTCCTGATAAATCCAAAATCGAAACAACTCCAGGTTTTGCTGTATAAGCCTCAGGTAAGACTATATTTAGGTTGCCACTATTGGATGGAACTGGATATACTCCAAACTGCGATTTTTTGGTTTCCCCTATCATAATATCTTGTTCCTCTATATTTGCATTTGTCTGTCTTGCCGAAGATAAACCAGAACAATTTGAAGCAGACTGACCCTGACCTGAAGGTTGATTTCCAGATTTTGTAACATACAATTTATCTAACTTGGTTACATCTTCTCTAGCAGCTATAAGCAAATTGTGGTTACCAGCTGAAAGACTATATGTTACTGCCTGATTATTGTTGTTACTATCATGAACATCGTCCCATATCCAAGTAGTACTTTGAGGTATATTATTCCAGGCAACAAATGGTCCTGAGTCCATTTTTACCCAAAATGAATCGTCGCCTTCATCTTCAGCAATTACTCTTCCCCACACCTTGTATGTACCTGATTCCGGGACTGAAAATGAAAACAATATCTGATTATTGGTTCCTGTAGGAGCTGAAGAATATGAATTAATAAGTGTATTTACATAACTGCCAGCGGAGGAATTTAGTCCTGAATTAATAGCAAAGCCATTACTTCCAACAGAACCGCATTCTGCTTCAAGCCAGACATCACTGGAAACTGGGGAAGTAGAAGTGGTATAATTTATAACCAACTCTGGAGCATCAGCAGAATTAGGGCTATCAAACGAAAGAGCCTTTCTAGCTCCAGAAGTATTTTCTATGATAAACACCATTGCATTTCCACTACTCCAGCCCGAGCGATTTACTATTTCCTGAACAACATCTTTAATATCAGGAGTCTTCTGTGCTGATGATCTCTGGTTTGCAGACCAATGTGGAACACTCCAGCTAACAGTTGCATTTGTACTTTGACGATTACTAATATTAAAATTGCTACTGGTAAATGATCCAGCATTATTTGCGGCCTGGCCTTTAATTGTTAAATAAGATGGATTTGTATTTCCACTTTTTGACTTGAAATTAATAAACGCACTTTGAATAGTAGCACCTTGTGGTATTGCTAAATTTGTAAATCTCATTCCGGCTCTTCGTTCACCCATATCAAGATCATCACTAGATAAGTTCATGGTATTATCAACATTTTGCTCGGCATCATCGTTAGTTGCAGTCACCTTTTTTTTTACAATTGTACTACTTGCCGAGGTGTTTATACTTACTGACCATGATCTCAAAGATCCATCAGCATGAGCACTAATCAGTGTATTACCTGCCTGGTTAAATTCCAAAAACTCTACATCATACCATGTAATAATCTGATCAGGATCACTTTGTCCGGCAAGCATATCACTTACCCGCCATACCCAAGATTCACTATCTGCTCTGGTAAGGCTTTTGTTGGAGCCTCCAGAAATCAATATCTGGTCTGAAGGATCAAAAGTAACCGTTTCAACAATCCTTGTGCTTGGTAACAATTTATTCATTACTTGCTGTCCTGTAGCTTCGTTCCATACTACCACTCTTGCCTCAGCTGCAGCACCGGTATTTTTACCACTGCCAGAAGCAACAAGGCTTCCATCTGAAGATAACCTGACACATTTTATTGACCCCTGTTGTCCGGTATAGGTACGTTCTAATCCTCCGTCGGCATCTCCAAAATCTGATCTCTTCCATTTTTTCACCAAAGAATTACGTCCTGCAGTATACAAAAACTGTCCATCGCTACTCCAGTCTACCTGGTTAACATCCGATTCACCATCTGAAGAAACACCTGTTTTATCTTTATCAGTACCTTGAGTTAAAACATATGTTGGCGTTGCTGGCCAGTTTAATGGGTTGGCGTTTGAAGTATTATAAATCCTAATTTCTCCCCACTCATTACCACACGCCAGTAAATTTCCATCCGGACTAAATTGAAGTCCCTCGATGCTCTTATTATCATTAATTGTTCTTATCAATTGTCCGTCACTTACTCGCCATACTTTAATCTGAGGACTAGATTCTCCACCTGTAACTAAGTATAGATCATCATTAGTAAAATCTGCTGCTTCAGTTTCTGCTTGTGCATCCACCTCCCATAACTGCATACCATCTGAAGTCCTAAAAACCCTCACTGTAAAATCACCTTTAGCTGTAGTTGCGACCTTAGTCTCATCATTAGAATATACTGAGGTTTCTGTAGATACTGGGATTTGAAAACCTTGAAAGGTATCTAAAATTCCATCTTCATCTGCCATTTTGGTCCAATTGTTATTGGAAAGTTTTAATACCGGGTCACCTTCAGATAATACTTGTTGACCGTACAAAGTCGAAAGCATAGTGAAGCTGACAAACAAAATGTTTATTATATTTTTCATTATTCGTTGATTTTGTAATGAGTAAGAGAAGTCTTGGAAATACTCCCACTATCAAATTAATAGCGGGAGTTTTCCTGCTTATGAAACTTTAGGATATTTTTAGATTCCCTTATTTTAATTTTATACTTAAAAGATTACCAATCAGGGTTCTGATCCAATTTCGAGTTTGTATCCATAATAGATTGTGGTACAGGAAACAACTTAAACTTGTCACTCCTTATATCTTGATTGGTAAAAAACCGAGGGGCAGCATTAGTGCCGCCTGGCCAAATTCCGGCGTCAATATTTTCATTTCGAGTTTGAACGTTGGCAAGCACCCTATCGATAAATGTATCCCAGTTTCTAAGGCCATCAAACCATCCATGATATTCAAAGACTAACTCTTTTCGTCTTTCAGTAAAGACTGCATCTTTAAATTGCTGATAATCAAGGCCAGCTGTAAGTTCTCCAATACCAGCTCTTTCACGAACTTCATTAATCACATCATAAGCCTCGCCGTTTGGCCCTGAATTTATTTCATTGATTGCTTCAGCCTTCATTAATAATACGTCCGCATATCTAAGAAGTACCTTGTTTGGACTTTCAGCAGCATCTTCAGGTATTGTAGCGTCAAACTCAGCCAGTTTAAATAGACCTGGGCCATCATGAACGTAATTATCATTTTCAAAATCATCAGGGTCATATGTTATAGTGTCTCCGTCCAATACATACTGAAGGATGAAGCTATCTATTCTTTGGTCACCATTTTGATTTAGAGTTTTATACCAAGGCACTTCCGCATGAAGATTTCCAAAGGAAGTCCGACCGATCCCTGATCTTCTAGGCACTACATGACCACTAACATCACCACCAAGACCGGCAATAGCAGTATGTTGAATATCAAATATTACTTCCGGCCCATTTTCGCTGTTTACATCAAAAATGCTCCTGTATTCGTCAACTAAAATGTATTCATTGCTAGCTATTACAGCATTACAATAATCTAAACACTTTTGAAAGTCACCCGCCATGCTTACCTCTGGGTTACTTCCTCTTTGTAAATAAACTTTGGCTAACAAAGTTTGGGCAGCGCCTTGAGTAACCCTCCCTGTATTAGCTCCATCATAGGCATCATAACCACTTCTTGTTGGCAATACATTAATAGCTTCCTCAAGATCAGAAATAATCAAATCATATACTTCTGCAGCAGACCTTCGTTCCAACTCTAATGATTCAGTCGCACCCTTTATTTGTTCAGTCCGGATAGGAACATCACCCCACAACCTTACAAGATTAAAGTAATTTATAGCTCGAAGAAATTTGGCTTCACCTACAATTCTGTTTGCAAGTGATTCATCCATATCTATGACTGGTACATTCTCTATGACTCCGTTAGCAGCATTTATTACTCGATATGCTGAAACCCAGGTTAGTGCTAAAAAAGAATGATTAGGATCCCACAACCAATTATCCATTTGTCCACGCTCATCAGAAGCATCTCTTCTTGTGGTAATGGCCTCAGTAGTTGCCTCAGTAATATATAAAAATTCACGACCATAATAATCCTGATTACTGGACATTAACTTATAGGTAGCATTAACTGCAGCCAATGCACCTTGTTCATTAGTAAACAACGAACCTGGATCAACAGAACTAAAAGGATCTTCCTCCAGGAATTTTTCACACGAGCTTACCGAAGTAAATAATAACAGTAAAAATATATATTTAAATTTTTTCATGATTTTGCTATTTAAATGATAGTAAAATGATTCTACAGGTTAAAATTGACTCCAAGGCGATATATTCTTGCCATTGGATATCCGCCTACATCAATACCAAAGTTTGTAGCATTCTGTCCAAAAGAACTGTTTTCAGGATTTACACCACTATAATTCGTAATAGTAAAAGCGTTTTGGATGCTTGCATAAATCCTTACCCTGCTAATCCACTTTACATTATCAAGTTTGGGAGTAAAACCTAATGTAACATCTCTCAAACGTAAATAAGAACCATCTTCTACTGTATAATCACCAAAGCCCCCGGAACCTCCACTAATTGGATTTTGTGCTCCAGCTTTTGGATATTTCGCTCCTAAATTATCGGGGGTCCACCTGTCAGTATATCTCTCGACAAGTATATTCGTTTCAGGGTCATTTTCTCTTAATACTTCACTGGCAACATTTAAGATTTCATTGCCATATGTACCCTGGAAAAAGAAGCTCAAATCAAAGTTTTTATAATAAAGATTATTTGACCACCCGAAAATAAATTCCGGATATGGATCACCAATTTCCACTCTATCATCTCCATCTATTCTACCATCTCCATTAACATCTACAAACCTACGCTCACCTGCCTTAGCATTTGGCTGAATTTGAACTGCTACCCCATCAACTATCGAGGTGTGAGCTTCTACCTCCGAATCATTAGCAAATATTCCATCCGTTCTGTACCCAAAAAACACCCCTACTGGTTCGCCTACCTGAGTAAGGTTACCATCATCCTTTCTATCTGAAGAAATCTGCCCTCCAAAAATCCTTTGTTGAGATCCTAAGCTCAATACTTCATTTTTATTTCCACTAAAATTCAGATTTGAAGACCACATCAATTCACCAATATCTAAATTGGTTCCTAAACTAAACTCCCATCCGGTATTCCTTACCTCTCCTATATTAAGTGCTAAAGGACTTGAATAACCAGTATTAGCTGGAAGGTTTATGAATAACAAAAGGTCACTTGTGTTTTTAATGTAATAATCTGCAGAAAAAGTGAGTCTATTACTAAATAATCCTACATCAAGACCTATATCTAGCTGTTCTGTTGTTTGCCAGGAAAGATCCGAACTTGCTGGTATCAAGGGCTCATAACCTACGACTTGGGTGTTATCAAAAGAGTAATTTTGTGAGCGATATTGAGCAAGAGATTGATAAGGATTGATTTCTTGAAAACCAGATTGCCCATAACTACCCCTTATTTTCAAGTTGTTTATCTTAGTCATCCCACTCATAAAGTCTTCATTGCTAATTTTCCAACCTATCGCAGCTGAAGGGAAGAAACCCCATTTGTTACCTTTACTAAATTTTGATGATCCATCTGCACGGCTGGTAAATGTAAAAAGATAGCGATCATCGTAAGAATAAACTATTCGCGCAAGAAAAGAGGCCAGGCTTTCTTCGCTTTTGAAAGAATTGACCGTTGGGCCGCCTACCTGAGTACCTGAGCCAATATCATTAATATTTAGGTCGGCATCATCAATACCAAAACCACTATTGGCAATAAAATTATTACTTAAATTTTCATATTGAGCTGTAAATCCTGCTACCCCCTGGATTTCGTGTTTTCCGAATAATCGATTATAAGAAAGTGTATTTTCATTCAAGAATATTCTTCTTTCAGAATTACCAACGATTGCTCGACCTCCAGCATTTCTACCTTCATCTGAAAGTTGAGAAAAATAAGTATCCCGACCTCTGTCACTAATATTTGCACCAACAGACACTTTGAACTTTAACCCTTCCAGAAGTTCATATTGAGCATAGATGTTTGCCAAGACTGTATTCGTCCTTTCAATATCGGTGGTTTCTCTTATTTTAGAAACTGGATTTGGCTGAACATCTGCAATCATTAGATTATCTGGTACAAGTTGCTGAAAGTCTTGAATAAGCATGTAAGACCCATCTTGATTATATACCGGCATTATTGGAAGAGCTGATTGAGCAGCTGCGGTAGCGCCATCAGAATTACCATTTGTAGGCACTCGTCTATTTTGCAATCCACTTAGCATTAATGAATTACCAATTTTCAGTTTATCATTAACATAGTGGTCCAAATTTAGTCTGAGGGTTACCCGTTCGAAGCTCGATTCTTTTACGACACCATCTTGTTTAAAGTAATTGGTGCTCATATAAAAAGTAGTTTTATTATTGCCTCCTGAAACTGATATCTGATGATTCTGAATTGGAGCAGTACGATAAATTTCATCTTGCCAGTCTGTACCTGCGCTTCCAAGAGAGTCGATTTGCTGTTCAGAAAAATACGGTGATTCACCTTGATTTAGAGCAAATTCATTAGCCCATTTAGCATAGGTTTGTGCATCAGCCAGGTCATAAGTATTAGCTACAGATTGAACTCCATAATAACTATCAAAATTTACATTTGTCTTACCAGCTTTTCCTTTTGTTGTAGTAATAATAACCACCCCATTAGCTCCTCTTGCTCCGTAAATTGCAGTAGCAGATGCATCTTTTAAAATCTCCATAGACTGTATATCATTGGGATTAATAGATGAAAGAGCATTTGAAGCAACATTTCCTCTTCCACCATTTGATGCAGCCACCGCTCCGTCATTATTTATAATTGGAATACCATCAATAACATATAATGGTTCATTTGTTCCGTTAATAGAGTTTATGCCTCGTATCCTAACTGAAACGCCACCTCCAGGCTCAGCGGATGACTGGGTAACCTGAACTCCCGGTACCCTACCCTGAATACCCTGATCTAAAGAGATAACAGCAAGTTGTTTTATTTCTTTTTGGCTCACTGTGCCTATAGAACCAGTAAGATCTTCCCTCTTTACTTCACCATAACCTATTACTACTACTTCACTCAAGGATTCAACATCTTCAATCATCTGAACATTCAATTCAGATCGAGCATCAACTTTGATTTCCTGAGAAATGAAACCAATAAATGAAAAAACAAGAGTGGCATCATTGGCAACTTGTAAACTATAATTTCCATTTACATCGGAAACCGTACCATTGACTGTTCCCTTTTCTACTACTGTTACTCCAATTAGCGGCAAGCCTTTTTCATCAGTTATTTTACCATTAACTATTAAGTCAGTAATATTTATCGAAACCTTTTCTTCTGATTTTTCCGTTTCACTAATGTAGACTCCAATACTATTATTGGTTTGTCTGAATTTTAACCCTTTTTGATTGGATATCTCAAGTAATATCTTTTCTACTGATGCATTTTTAAAATGCAGGCTAACTGGAGAATTTAAGTTGATTTTATTACTACTATAACTGAAATGATAATCAGTTATATTTTCAATTTCATTGAAAACATCGATTAATTTTAAGTTATCAAGTTCAAGGGAAATTTCAACTTCTTTGATGCTTTTAACTTGTGCGTTTGTAGGCTCTGCGAATGCAATATTCAATGTAAAAACCAGGCCTAAAAATGCCCTTATAGACAGTTTTGTTACCATAAAAATGGTTTTACTAAAATTAAATTTCATATCTTTGGATTAGTTTATTAAAATAAATTACCGATGAAATATAAGTCCCCATTTGGACGTGATGGCTTATATCTCTTTTTGGGGCAGGGTATAATTCATTTACCCTGTTTTTTTGTGTTTTTCTTTCATGATTTTCAGTTTATTTAAAGGTTACTTTTTTATTTTCCATTGAATATTCTATTCCTAAGGAAAAAGAAATAGACTGCAATACATTTACCAGAGGCTCCTTTTCAAACCTTCCGGAAAACTTCAATTTATGATGAGTTGGTTTTAATGAGATTTCAACGTCATACCACTCTTCTAATTCTTCCGCTACCTGATGCAAATCCTTATTATTAAATTCTAATATACCCTCAGTCCAAAGCACTTTCTTTTCAGCATCAATTTGCGTTGGTTGAGAAATACCAGTCGTTTCATTAAATATCACTCTTTGATTTGGCAGTAGCATTTGATAATTCCCCTCCTCTTCCTCAACTTTAACCTTACCTTCTACCAGTATTATTTCTAACTCGCTTAAATTGGTATTTATATTAAACGCTGTCCCTAATGCTGTCGTGAAAACATTCGCCGATTTAACTACAAAGGGGCTTGTAGTATCTTTTGCAACCTGAAAAAAAGCCTCCCCTTTAAGCTCCAGAAACCTAGATTCATTATAATTACTGTAATAAGTAATCGAACTGCTTGAATTAAGATTTACTTTTGAACCATCTGGAAGAAGAATTACTGATTTTTGACCTCTAGGATTAATTTTAACATACTTCTTAATCTCTACCTCTGCCATTTCCTGTTTAAAAGAAATATCTGCATAATTTAAAAGTGCATATATGCCAAATGCAGCTATCAATACTAATGCCACACTTGCTGCATATCTTAACCAATTGCTGGAATATGAACTTTGGCTCTTATTGGATTTAACAGTTCGTGTTATGATGTTTTTGAGTAACTTATCTTTATTTTCTTCATCTAATTTCGCATTATCGAATCGAATTAGAAGAATTGCTTCACGTGCTGTTTGAACTGCCTCACGCTCAAGTTCCCCTTTGTTCATCCAGTTATTCCAGAAATAATTACTTTCTTCCGATGGTGATAAAACCCATTTTTTAAACTCTGGTGACAGCAAAAGCTCTTTTACAATATCGGTTTTAATTTGTTTCATTTAATTGACCCAACATTTTGGAACATTCGTCGTTATTTATGTTCCTTTTAATTAGATAATCCAAAAACTGATCAAACGATACCAAAATTTTTAATCTTTTTTAAAATAAAAAATTTAAATTATTGATTATCAGTATTTTAAATATTAATAGAATAAATTGAAATGAATTACTTAGTAGGATATGCTAAAATTTTATTTAGCTATTTTTTATATTTGAAAGCTTTTTAAGCCAAAAAAACAAGAGTAAAATTAAAATTCCCTTTTAGTTTCTTAAGGATTTTATAAACTGACCTTCTTGCAGAAGAAATATAGTTATAGCCCATTAAATCGGCTATTTGCGAATAACTAAAATCTTGATAATAATAGTAATAAAGTATTTCCCGCTCTTCATGCTTTAATTTTTGTATAGCCTTATTTAATCTATTTAATTGATCTTCCTTGAATTGTCTGTCAATCAACTTAGTATCAAAGGCAAGTTCAACTGCAAATGAGTTATTTACAATTTCATCATATGAAGCTCTTTTATCTCTTTTCAACGCTTTAAAAATTCTTCTTCTAAATGCTTTTACAAGATAAAATTTTATATTGTCGATTTGAGATAAATGTGATTTCCTCTCCCTTAAATCAATAAAAAAATCTTGTAAACAGTCTTTGATTAAGTCAGTATCTTTCGTCAGTTGAATACCTATGTTAAAAAGGACATTTACATACATTTTGTAAATGTGAATAAATGCTCCATCGTCACCGTCTTTAAAAAGTGCCCAAACTTCATAATCTGTCTTCCCCTCAAAAACAGATTGCCTTTTTTCTGAGGAATTTTCAGTAAAATCTATAAACTGTTTTTTAATCAAAAATTTGATGATTTTTAAGCGTGGAAACTAAATATCGAATGGGATTCATAAGAAATATAATTACCTAGATAGTAATAAAAATTTACAAAATCAATGAATTCAAACGATTGTTTTTAATTCAAAAGGTGACAATAACTTGATTGGATTGTTTAATAATTGCCGTTAGGTTTATGTAAGGCACTTCAAAAAGTTAAATTAAATTGGTTTGTTGAAAAAATCATTTTAGATGGGGATTTTTTATTGCAATCCTACTTTAATAAAAAACCTTTTCTTATATCAGGAAAAAAATTTTAAACTTTTATGATTTTACATTTAGCTGTTAGGTCAGAAATTGGATAAAAATATCTGTCGTTACACAATGCAATTTCATCAAAATGACTTTTAGATTAAAAACTTGAGGACTTAGAATAGGAGAAAACTTAATTCAGCTAATTTTTAAATCTTAAACCGACATACATTTAGGAATTTTAAATTAGACTATAACATTTTTACAAAACTCTGTCCACGGTCGAATCTTTTATAAATCTATTTAAAGTTGCAGAATTATATGTAGCTAGAAGGACAAACAATATCAAGAAAATAGTTGAATTAAATCGATGGGCTTTAGTTAAGTTAAACTCGATAATTGGATGGATACATATTAACTTGACCTCTTAGAAGTTCAGATTAAAAGTGGTTAATTTTTGATCAGAAAATCCATCAACAAAAATTAGCTTCGCCTTTACTATCGCTCAACCGACTTTTTATTTTCATTCCCATAGCGCAAGCACTGGGAATATAAAATAAAAAAGCCGGGCACTTTTGTGCTCGGCTTTTGGTTGCAGAGGAGGAGGGATTCGAACCCCCGGTACCTTGCGGCACGCCGGTTTTCAAGACCGGTGCATTCGACCACTCTGCCACTCCTCTTCGTGATCTATCCCGTCTGTTTGTTAACGGGAGTGCAAATATAAATACAGAATTAAACTACGCCAATATTTTAGCAAAAATTTTAATCATAATCTTCATGTTTTGCTTTGTCTATACTCGCATTTAGCTCAAAACCAAGGAGAAAGATAATTGATAAAATATACAAATAAACCATGATTGCTATCAGCGCCCCAATCGAACCATAGAATTTGTTATATGTCCCGAAGTTATTAATGTAAAATGAAAACCCTATCGAGGCCAACATAAGTGACACCGATGCAAATAAAGCCCCCGGACTAAGAAACTTCAACTTACTATGCATACTAGGTGCAAAATGATAAATAGAGGCAATCGTCAACAAGAATACCACAAACAAAATCACATATCTTAATATGCCAAAAATGAGAAAGGTCTTATCATCGATGAAAATTATATCCATTTCATCGAGAATTTTAATTACATATTGAGCAACAATCAATAAACCAGTCGCAACAATCAATCCCAATGCCAACATAAAGGTAAGTCCCAGACCTATTAATCTGGTTTTTAAAAATCCTCTCTTCTCAATTGTCCTATGAATACTATTAAAAGCAGACATTAAAGAAACCATACCATTAGAAGAAAGAAACAATGAACTTATCAAACCAATACTCAAGAGTCCGCCACGCTGCTTACTAATTATATCCTCAATGGTTGCACTGGTAAATTCATATACACTTTCAGGCATATTCTCATTGAGAAATTCCATTACATTCTGGGTAAAATCAATCTCACCGGTATTGATATATGGAATCAAGGTAAACAACACGATAATAGCCGGAAATATTGCCAAAGTAAAACTAAACGCAACACTACTGGCCTTTTCTGAAATCCTATCTCTTTGTAACTTCCTGACTAATATAATGATAACAGAGTAAAAAGATATGTCATGCCTTTTGAGGCGCTTTTCTTTCAGTCTCCTTATCGCTTTTCGATAAGCTTCAGATTTTACTATATGTCGTTCGACCTTTTTTCTCATTAATAGTACTTATCAAACAGTTCAATAAGCTTCTTTGGTGGTCTGCATGGTTTCCCGGTTTCCTTATCAACAACCACCAGTGTGGTACTACCCTCAGTCAGTAGCTTACCATCTTCGTTCAATATCTCGTACTCAAAATAAAACTTTAAACTTGGTTTCACAGGAATTTTCACAATAACCTTTAAATGATCATCATACTTACCTGGAGCAAGGTATTTAAACTGACTATCAAGAACTGGAAGCATGTATCCTTCCTCTTCCAACTGCTTATAACTATAGCCCAGAGCTCGTAATGCCTCAACACGTCCTACCTCGAAATACATGGCATAATTCCCGTAATATACATATCCCATCTGATCAGTTTCGGCATATCTGACCCTAATATTTGTTTCGTGAGTATACATATTACCTGTAAATTTTTGCTCTGTCTAAAGCTCTTTGATACTTATTGGCATTTCGTAAGTGTTCTGATAATGAAGAAGCAAAATCATGATATCCTGAAAAATCCGGTCTTGCACAGAAATAATAATAACCATGATCTTCATAATTCAACACTCCCTCCAGTGACTTTATCTCAGGACAATTTATTGGCCCTGGAGGTAAGCCTGCATACATATAGGTATTATAAGGAGAGTCAATTTCTTTATGCTTGTTTAATACTCTTTTAATAGTAAAATCACCAAGAGCAAATTTTAAAGTAGGGTCTGCCTGTAAAAGCATTCCTTTTTTCAGCCTGTTAATATAAACACCTGCAATTTTAGGATATTCATCAGGTTTATTGCTTTCTTCCTGAATAATTCCTGCTAGAGTAGCAACTTCTAAAGGAGTCAAACCAGCTTTTGAGGCTTTAGCTAACCTTTCTTCATTCCAGAAGCGATCATATTCAGATTTCATTCGATCAAATAATTCTTCAGGAGTTGCTGTCCAATATACTTCATAAGTATTTGGGATAAACATTGCCAGAATTGTCGACTCTGTAAAACCAACTTTTTGTAATAACTCCGGATTATTTAAGGCTTTCAGGAATGTGACAGAATCTATCTCAAGATTATCTGTTATTTTCCCTGCAAGGTCTTCTTTAAATCTCACATTATTAAACGTAATTCTAATAGGTGTCTGTGCTCCACTTCTTAACAACCTGATAGCTTCAAGGTTAGTCATATTTGGCGTGAGCAAATATCTCCCGGGCTTCATATTCTCATCATAATCAAGAATAGCCTTAGCTACAAAGCCAAATGAGGCAGGGTCCTCAATAACTTTATCATTAAAAAGTTGCTTTAAAAAATTGGTAAAGTCAGTACTATCTGAAACATAAACCACCTTAGCGTCTCTTTCAACCAGGACATTTGGTGTATACAACATTTGATACACATAAAGTGAAAACGTAGAAAGGATCACCGTCCCGGCAACCAAAGCAAAAATTAATCTTTTTCGTATTTTCATATTACCACAAAATTAGTATTTTTCTTTTTACATACTATCAGCCAGTCAAACTCCTTAACAAATGGAAGCAAAATTAATACAAATACATCCGGACAATCCTAATCCTAAAAAGATAAAGGAGGTTGCACAAGTACTTTCAGAAGGAGGAGTTGTTATATACCCTACAGACACTGTATATGGAATGGGTTGTGATTTAACTAACAGCAAAGCCATTGAAAGAGTGTGTCGTATAAAGCAGGTTTCATCTAAAAAACTTGATCTGTCATTTATCTGTTATGATCTTTCACACATCAGTGAATATGCCAAAAACATTGATAATAGCACTTTCAAGCTAATGAAAAGAGCGCTACCAGGGCCTTACACTTTCATACTTAATGCATCGAGTAA
This sequence comes from Marinigracilibium pacificum, assembly GCF_012926615.1. GTDB lineage: Bacteria > Bacteroidota > Bacteroidia > Cytophagales > Cyclobacteriaceae > Mangrovivirga > Mangrovivirga pacifica. The sequence continues at coordinate 373,851 of NZ_JABBNU010000005.1, forward strand.
AGTTCCGAAAATTCTAAACGTAAAAAAGAAAACTGTTGGTATACGTGTACCTGATAATAATATCCCCAGAGAAATTGTCAACGAACTAGGCAATCCGATTATCACTACATCAATTAAAGATGAAGATGAAATTATCGAATACAGTACTGATCCATCACTAATTTATGAAAAATTCAAAAATCTTGTTGATATAGTAATCGATGGAGGTTTTGGCGGTAACATAGGATCAACCGTAATTGATTGTTCTGGTAATCAGGCAGAGCTTTTAAGAGAGGGGCTAGGTAAAATTGACGAACTGTTAATTTAAATATTTAAAAGTCAACAAAAACCTTACTTTCATCAAAACTTAAGCTGGTTAGATACATATTTAGAAGCCTCGTAAAAACTACATCGTTTTAAACCTCACTAAACAAAATTTTAATCTAAATCACACTATTCAAACAGTGTAATTCAAAATAAAATTTCGATACTTTTGGCAAAAAAGCATCGAAATTATTCTTCTACTATACATCAATTCAACTAACCCGTTAAGCCTCAATCTTTTTTCTTAGCCGCATTGTGAGCAGTTTTGCACAACCATAAAGAAAACTAGTTACCGAATGAAAACATTTTTTAAATTTTTATTTATTACAGTTTTGGCTGCATCAATAAATTTTAATGGTGAGGCTCAAAACGAAAAAATTAAAACTGCCTTTTTATATCAGTTTTCAAGATACATCCAATGGCCTGCTCAAAACAGCAGCTTTGTATACGGTGTATATGGTGATGGTCCGATTTATAATGCGTTAGCAAATATGGCTAAAACAAGATCAGGCTCTTCACAAAATTTTAAGGTAGTGAAAATTACAAATCTTGATGATGCATTGAATTGCAACATATTATTTGTAACAGATCAAATAAATGATATTGATGCAGTGAAACAAACGATAGGCAAATCGCCAACATTAGTTGTTTCTGAAAAAGACGGATTTGGAAAAAAAGGTTCAGAAATAAACTTCACCAACAAACAAGGGAAGTTAAGGTTTGAACTAAACACAAAAAGTGCTGAAGAAAAAGGATTAATGGTATCAGGTGAATTAAAAAACCTTGCCATTTTATTATAAAGATTTCATGGTTTATAGTGGTTGTTTAGGTTTTAGTTGATTAGTGCTAGTTGGTTAGTAAAATGGCTGTTCTTTTAGATCAGTCATTTTTTTTTGGTATTTTTTGAAGCATTTTTACAATATGACTAAAGAATTTCCAATCATAGACACCCAATATTTCCCATCTATAGCATGGTGGGCTGAAATAGCCAGCCAAGATTCAATAGCATTAGAAAAACATGAGTTTTTTGAAAAGCAAACATATCGAAATCGCTGCCATATACTTGGGCCAAACAATATTGTTCGTCTTACAGTTCCTGTGATTGGAGCACAAAAGAAAATCAAAACCAAAGACATAAAAATAGACAACTCTCAGAGATGGCAGGCTATCCATGAGCGTAGCATCCAGGCATCATATGGCAAAAGTCCATTTTACGATCATTATATAGACTACCTCCTACCCTTTTTTCAAAAGCAATATAATTACCTTTGGGACCTAAACCTGGATACCCTGACAACATGTCGTGACTTACTCGGACTTTCTGTCAAGCTTGAAGAAACCAGTTTTTATTCAAAAAACCACCCATACGACCTTCGTTCGTTGATCAGCCCTAAAAAACCACTGGAAGATTCTCTTAAATATAAATCAAAATCTTACTTTCAGTGTTTTGGCAATAAATTTGAGAGTAATTTAAGTGTTTTAGACCTAATTTTCTGTGAAGGTCCAAATGCAATAAGTTATATTAAGGAGCATTAAAAACAGATATAAAACAATACAAATAATTATTACGTTAATTAGTATAATTCAAAAGAATTAAATAGATTGATTGATGCGATTCATCGATTAAAATCTTATTAAAAATCAGCCAGATTAGAATGGAAGCAAAATTTTCAAATAGAGTAAAAGAGGTGATCTCAATGAGCCGTGAAGAAGCACTGCGACTGGGACATGAATATATTGGTACAGAGCACCTCCTGCTGGGCATGATTCGTGAAGGTGAAGGTGTAGCGATCAGCTTACTTAAAAAGCTTGGAGTTTCTATCGAGGAATTAAAAGAAACAATAGAACAAAACACTAAGTCTACAGCAGGAAGTAATGTTAAGAATCTGGCTAATATACCATTGACCAGACAGTCTGAGAAAGTTCTGAAGATCACATATCTTGAAGCAAAAATTTTTAAGAGTCAGCTTATAGGTACTGAACATTTATTATTGAGTATTCTTCGTGATGAAGATAATATTGCAACACAAATCCTCGAGAAATTCGATGTGACTTATGATGTAGTAAAAGATCTGTTAGAATATCAAATGAATCACCCTAGCGCATCATCTGACACAGACGATGGCGATGAGGAGACTTCAAGAATATTCGGTAGCGGATCATCATCAGGAAGTACTAGCTCATCAAAGTCTACTGAGAAATCCAGAACTCCTGTTCTTGATAACTTCGGTAGAGACCTGACAAAGCTGGCAGAAGAAGACAAACTTGACCCAATAGTAGGTCGCGAAAAAGAAATTGAGCGAGTAGCTCAAATCTTAAGTAGAAGAAAAAAGAACAATCCGGTATTAATCGGAGAACCTGGTGTAGGTAAAACAGCGATTGCTGAAGGTCTTGCACTACGTATTGTTCAGAAAAAGGTATCAAGAGTTCTCTTTAATAAAAGAGTTGTTACACTGGATTTAGCATCGTTAGTAGCTGGCACAAAATATCGTGGTCAGTTTGAAGAGCGTATGAAAGCTGTAATGGGTGAGCTTGAAAAGTCTCCGGATGTAATTCTATTCATAGATGAATTACACACTATTGTTGGTGCCGGTGGAGCTTCAGGGTCACTAGACGCTTCAAACATGTTCAAACCAGCTCTTGCCAGAGGTGAAATACAATGTATTGGTGCAACTACTCTTGACGAATATCGACAGTATATTGAAAAGGATGGTGCCTTAGCCAGAAGATTCCAAATCGTTATGGTTGATGCAACAACTCCTGAAGAAACAATGGAGATCCTTAACAATATCAAAGATAAATATGAGAGCCATCATAATGTAAACTATACACCTGAAGCTATTGAAGCTTGTGTAAAGTTATCTGACAGATACATAAGTGACAGGTATCTTCCGGACAAGGCAATTGATATCCTTGATGAGGCAGGAGCAAGAGTACATATTAATAATATCCATGTTCCCGATGAAATTCTAAATCTTGAGAAGGCAATCGAGGATATTAAGGAAGAGAAGAACAAGGTAGTCAAAAGTCAGAAATATGAAGAGGCTGCTCAGTTAAGAGATAAAGAAAAGAAATTATTAGAACAGCTTGACTTCGAGAAAAAGAAGTGGGAAGAAGACACTAAAACTAAAAGATACACCGTTGATGAATCTGCTGTCGCTGATGTGATCGCGATGATGACGGGAATTCCAACCAAGCGTATTGCTGAAACAGAAAGCGTTAAGCTTCTCGGAATGAGAGAAGAGTTGAAAACAAACGTTATTGGTCAGGATGAAGCTATCAATAAGTTAACAAAGGCTATTCAAAGAACTCGTGTAGGTTTGAAAGATCCTAGAAAGCCAATTGGATCATTTATTTTCTTAGGACCTACCGGTGTGGGTAAAACTGAATTAGCTAAAGTTCTCTCTACTTACTTGTTTGACAAGAAGGATAGTTTAATTAGAATTGACATGTCTGAATACATGGAGAAATTCTCTGTTTCAAGACTTGTCGGAGCGCCTCCAGGCTATGTAGGATATGAAGAAGGTGGTCAGCTTACTGAAAAAGTAAGACGTAAACCATACAGTGTAGTTCTTCTTGATGAAATCGAGAAAGCCCACCCTGATGTGTTTAACCTGCTTCTTCAAGTTTTAGATGACGGTATTCTTACTGATGGCCTTGGAAGAAGAGTTGACTTCAGAAACACAATTATCATCATGACTTCTAATATTGGTGTTAGAGATTTAAAAGATTTCGGAGCCGGAATCGGATTTAGCACTAAGAAGAAACAGGAGAGCATGGATGAGATCATGAAGTCTACAATTCAAAGTGCACTTAAGAAAGCTTTCAGTCCTGAATTCCTTAACAGACTTGATGATGTGATCGTATTTAACTCTCTTGAAAGAGAACATATCCATCAGATCATCGATCTTTCTCTGGAAAAACTTTTCAGTAGAATTAAGGATATTGGCTACGATGTAGAATTAACAGATGCAGCTAAAGATTTCTTGTCAGAAAAGGGTTACGATCCTCAATATGGAGCAAGACCGCTCAACAGAGCAATACAGCGCTATCTTGAAGACAGTGTAGCAGAAGAAATCCTTAAAGGGGAAATTTCAGAAGGAGACATCATTCTTGCAGATTATGAAACAGGTAAAGATAACCTGACGCTTTCTATCAAGAGAGCAAAAAAATCTGCTAAAAAGGATGAAGAGTAATTAAAAACTTTATGTTTATAAATAAGAAGCCCGGGTTAAAATCCGGGTTATTTTTTTACTTAATATCCACCGTAAAATTTCCTGAGAAACCATTCTATGGAAATCCATATCAACAAAACAACAAGCAACCAACTCCACTCTACCAATGATCGATACATGGTTTTAGAGTGAATTCTTATAGTATTATCTACTGCCAGACTTTCAGATATTTCATCAATTTGCTCCGTAGTATAAAATTCTCCGGCCTGTTTATTTACAAAAAACTGTAAGTCATTCCAGTTAGCCTTAAGATTATTTTTTTCTATGCTAAATAGCTTTATCACAAATTGCCCACTATCTGAAACAGGCTTACCTTCAAATTTTGCCTGAGCCTCAAACCTATAAACACCTGCAGATAATCCTGTAATACTATATGGTGTCCTGCTATTATTAAATTCATACTCATTAATCAGAGAATCGTTTCTGAATAATTTTAAGGATAGAGGATTTCCATACACCGGCTCATAAATATCATTATAAAATTCAGCTATAATATTTAAGCTCTCCTGCTCCAAAATCTCCCTGTCCTGTGGATATACTTTAAACCTTTTTTTATCAGTATCAGCAGTTAGCCAGCGGACAGTCTGATTAATAATTTCATCAAAAACTTCATTTTTCCCGGTTTCCTTATGTTCCATTAGCCTTACAGCCCACCATTTTGTACCAAACAATAGTGCTTTCTTATTGCCATTATCCTGATCAAGAACTAATAAAGGCCTACCAGTATTTATTCCATTCACCTGTTGTTCAAGAATTACCTGCCCACCACTTGTAATCGAATACTCACCAAATGGAGTTATTACCGGAGGAACATCAGCCAAAACCGAAGGAGTACTTTCAGGTAAAGAAAATAGATTAAAAGACGAATTTAATACCGGAGTCACATAATCTATCTGACCACCTATCTGACCAATTGATAACCCTCTGTAAATATTCGAAACATAAATAATTTCCTGTTTTTCTATTCCTGTTATAAACACAGGAGCTTTAAATTTTCGTTCTATAGTACGAAAAATATTAATTTCATTTACAGAGGAAGGGAAGCCATGCATTATTACCAAATTTGGCTTCATACTTGAATTCATCAAAGTATCCCTGCCATTCAATGATTTAATATACAGGCTAACTTCATAGCCATCTTTGGTCTCAATAGCTGATCGGATAGCGCCAATATCAGGATGAGGTGCATTTGCATATATCAGCACTTTCTTTTTACCCTCAAGGACCTCGATAAAAATCTTCTCCTTATTATTAAGAAGGTTTTTTTCACCATCAAGGGAATTAACTACAAGATCATACTCAATAAGCCCTTTACTTGAAGCCTCAGGATAAAAATTAAAATCATAAGACTGAACATCATTTTTAACAGCAATCAAGGTATCAGCTACAACCTTTTGATCTTTTAACAGACGAATATTCAATTCTTCTCCAAGAGCTTTTTCCGCTAGAACTTTAATATTCACAGGAAATTTATTCCCTTGATATGCAATAGAATTCGTCAAGACATCTGTTATAGCCACATCTTTATAAGTTGTAGTATCTCCTACACCAATAGCCGAAACATTAAAAGGATAATTTTTATATCTTACATCAACTCCCCGATTAATAATCCCATCTGAAACAATAATCACATGAGATAAATTTTGATTTCCATACCTGTTTAGAACATAATCAAAAAAGTAATTCAGGTTGGTATTATTTACATCATTAACGATATCTTCAGCATTATCGTAATTATTTCCACTTAGATCAGAGACAATTACTTCTAGACCTTGCTTTTCATATTGATCTTTTAATTGATCAACCTTCCTTTTTAAAGCAATTAAATCTGTCGAATCAGTTGCTTCTGCAATACTTTGAGTATTATCAATACCTATTAGCAAAAGTGGCTTCTCATCTTCATTCACCAATTGCTTTATTACCGGATCGAGCAATAAAAACAAAAGAATAAACACAAAAACACCTCTAAGTATAGCTAATACAATATTCAGGGTTTTGCCCCACGGCGATTTTGCAGAATACAAAAAATAAGCAACACCTGCTGCTACTAGGATCATCGGTAACAGCCAGAATAAACTATATTGAGTTGAAATATCTGATGCCATAAAATGGACGAGTTAATTTCTAAATCTACAAAATAAAAACTCCTCAAACATAAAAAAAGGGGGTTAAATACCCCCTTTTAATTTTTTTATTATGCTTTGATCAAGTCAGCATTCCGCCATCTACCTGAACTACTTGTCCAGTTATATAAGCAGACATATCAGATCCAAGGAAAACACAAAGATTTGCAACATCCTCTGGTGTACCTCCACGCTTCAAAGGAATAGCATCTCTCCATCCCTGAACAGTCTTTTCATCAAGCACATCAGTCATTTCAGTTTCAATAAACCCAGGAGCAACTACATTTGCTCTGATATTTCTTGAACCTAATTCAAGTGCTACTGACTTAGTAAAACCAACAATTCCTGCTTTGGATGCAGAATAATTTGCCTGTCCGGCATTACCCTTTACTCCAACTACAGAAGACATATTGATAATAGAACCACTTTTTTGCTTCATAAAAGTTCTTGTTGCAGCTTTAACAGTATTGAAACAAGACTTAAGGTTAACATTGATAACCTCATCCCACATTTCCTCCGTCATTCTCATCAACAAATTATCACGAGTAATACCTGCGTTATTAATTAAAACGTCAAGCTGACCAAACTCAGCTACCACATCATTAATCAATTGTTCTGCAGCTTTAAAATCAGACGCGTCTGATCGGAATCCTTTTGCTTTTATACCAAATGCTTCAAGTTCCTTTTCAAGAGCCTGACCTTTCTCAACACTTGAAAGGTAGGTGAATGCAACATTAGCTCCTGCTTCTGCATAAGAAGTTGCAATAGCTCTTCCAATTCCTTTAGAAGCACCGGTTATTAAGGCTACTTTGCCATCTAATAATTTCATCTTTTAATAATTTAAATTTGAAAGCTCACAGAATCAGTCTGGTATCGCTCAAAAATATAAGTAATCAAGGTTGTGTAAGGCAAATCTAGGAATATTTATCAATTATATCTGCCTGTGGAATGATAAATAGCTCGCCAGCTTGTTAATTCATTGCATATCTGAGCAAATAACGTAAATTTGCAACATCCATAAATGATTCAAACACACCAAATAAAAAAATAGAAGAATGTCAGCAAAATATGATTTAATAGTTGTGGGATCAGGTCCCGGAGGTTATGTAGCCGCAATACGTGCTAGCCAACTAGGCATGAAAGTAGCTGTGGTTGAAAAGGAATCTTTAGGTGGCATTTGCCTTAACTGGGGCTGTATTCCAACAAAAGCGTTATTAAAAAGTGCTAACGTTTTTGAATACATAAGCCATGCTGAAGACTACGGTATAAAAATCAAGGATGCTAAGCCTGATTTTGAAGGAATGGTGAAAAGAAGCCGGGGTGTTGCTGACAGCATGAGTAAAGGAATTCAATTTCTTTTCAAAAAGAATAAAATAGATGTTATCAATGGATTTGGTAAGGTTCAGCCAAACAAAGTAGTTGAAGTAACTGATGCTGATGGAAAAGCTACCAAATACCAGGCAAAAAATATAATTATTGCTACTGGTGGAAGATCAAGAGAATTACCAAACCTTCCTATTGATAACAAAAAAATTATCGGATACAGAAAAGCAATGAGCCTTGAGAAACAACCTAAGTCGATGGTTGTTGTTGGTTCTGGTGCTATCGGTGTTGAATTTGCATATTTCTATAACTCAATTGGAACTGAAGTTACAATTGTTGAATATCTTGACAGAATTGTTCCTGTAGAAGATGAAGAGGTAAGCAAGCAGCTTGAGAGAACTTACAAAAAAGCAGGCATGAAAATCATGACCAGCTCAGAAGTTACAAATGTTGATACGAAAGGTAAAAACTGCAAAGTAACTGTAAAAACTAAAAAAGGTGAAGAACAGCTTGAAGCTGAAGTTGTCCTTTCAGCAGTTGGAATCTCTACAAATCTTGAAGGAATCGGTCTTGAAGATGTAGGTATCTCTACAGACAAAGGTAAAGTAATCGTTGATAAATACTACCAGACTAACATGCCTGGTTACTATGCTATCGGTGACATCGTACACGGACCTGCTCTTGCTCACGTAGCATCAGCTGAAGGCATTATTTGTGTAGAGAAAATGGCCGGAGAAAACCCTGAACCTCTTGACTACAACAATATTCCTGGATGTACTTACTGTTCTCCTGAAATTGCTTCGGTTGGTTATACTGAAAAGCAGGCTAAAGAGGCTGGATATGATATCAAAGTAGGTAAATTCCCATTTTCAGCATCAGGAAAAGCTAAGGCAGCAGGCGCACATGAAGGCTTCGTGAAATTAATATTTGACGCTAAATATGGTGAGCTTTTAGGCGGACACATGATAGGTGCAAATGTTACTGAAATGATCGCTGAAATTGTTGCTGTTAGAAAACTTGAAACAACGGGTCACGAACTAATTAAGACGGTTCACCCTCACCCAACAATGTCTGAAGCAATAATGGAAGCAGCTGCAGCAGCTTATGACGAGGTAATTCACCTTTAATAAAAGATACATTAGTCAATAAAAAAGCCGGGATATCCCGGCTTTTTTATTATCAATTCTAATTGTTTGTTATGAGGGGCATTATATAGACAAAGACTCTAAGTTTTCTTGAGATAATGGCTTGTTAATATACTTTTTAACATAGCTATACTTTTGAGACTTATTAACATCCTGAGGATTGATCGAAGATGTTAACATAACAATCTTGCATTGCCCCTTTGTATCATCAGATAGTTTTTCAAATTCATCAAGAAACTGAAAGCCATCCATTAAAGGCATGTCAATATCAAGAAATATAACTTCCGGTAAAACTTTACCAATATTATCTCCAAGTTTTTCAATATTTCTCAGGAATTCGATTGCACTTTTTGCACCAGTATGAACAAAAATATGCTCAGTAATATTTGCGGCTTCGATCATTTTCTGATTTATCAGATTATCGATCTCATTATCATCAATGAGCATTACCGAAAAGTATTTCTTATCTGCCATCTATTTTTTACTTAAATCCTGTTATAATTTTTCGAGTATTGTTACCAAAATAAAACATTTCGACTGAAACCTCAAAGATTGCAGTTCAAATATGTTGTTTTGCTACACAATATATACAGAGACTTTATACAATCAAAATATTTTTGTAATCTCGTTATATATCAAACTCGATCCCTTGTGCCAATGGTAATTGAGTAGAATAGTTTATAGTATTCGTCTGTCTTCTCATATAAACCTTCCAAGCATCACTACCAGACTCTCTGCCTCCACCAGTTTCTTTTTCACCACCAAAGGCTCCACCAATCTCAGCACCTGAAGTTCCAATGTTTACGTTTGCAATTCCACAATCAGAACCCGCATGCGACAGGAATCTTTCTGATTCACGCATATTCGTAGTCATAATTGCAGAAGAAAGCCCCTGAGGAACATCATTTTGCATTTCTATTGCCTCTTCTAATGACGAGAATTTCATCATATATAAAATCGGAGCGAATGTCTCATGCTGAACAATTTGATAGTGATTTTCTACCTCGTAAATAGCAGGCTTAACGTAGGTACCTGTTTCAAAACCTTCTCCGGTTAACACCTCTCCATCGATCACTGAGTTTCCTCCTTCAGCTTTAACTGCTTCTATTGATTTTAGATACTGATCAACAGCAAGTTTATCGATAAGTGGACCTACATGATTTGACTGATCTAGTGGATTACCAATTTTCAGCTTACCATATGCATTTACAAGCCTCTCTTTTACTTCATCATATACGTCTTCATGGATAATCAACCTACGAGTACTTGTGCATCTCTGTCCGGCAGTACCAACTGCTCCAAATAATGCTCCTCTGATCGCAATATCCAAATCAGCATCTTTTGAAATAATTATTGCGTTATTACCACCAAGCTCTAACAAGGTTTTTCCAAGTCGTGCACCTACTGCCTGAGCAACAATTTTACCCATTCGGATACTTCCAGTTGCAGAAATCAATGGAACACGCTTATCTGTAGTCATCATTTCACCAACCTTGTAATCACCGTTGATAATACATGATATAGCTGTAGGTATATTATTTTTCTTTAATACTTCAGTAGCAATATGCTGACATGCAAGTGCGGTAATCGGAGCCTTTTCTGATGGCTTCCAAACACAAACATCTCCACAAACCCAGGCTAACATAGAGTTCCAGCTCCAAACAGCCACAGGGAAGTTAAATGCGCTTATTATACCAACTATCCCAAGCGGATGATATTGCTCATACATTCTATGCCCAGGACGCTCAGAATGCATTGTTAAACCATATAGCTGACGGCTTAGTCCAACAGCAAAATCACATATATCGATCATTTCCTGTACTTCTCCATATCCTTCTTGCAGGGACTTACCCATTTCGTAAGACACAAGTTTTCCTAATGGTTCTTTGTACTCTCTAAGTGCATCTCCAATTTGTCTTACTATTTCTCCACGCTTTGGTGCAGGAAGCATTCTCCACTCTTTATAGGCTTTCGTTGTCTCTTCAATCACCTTGTCATAAGCTTCCTGAGAAGTTGACTCAACACTACCCAGTGATCCTCCGTCTACAGGTGAAGTACTTTCAAAATATTCTCCAGTACCTGAAATAGATTTGTCCCCAATAAGGGTTCCAGGGTTTTTATCTTTTATTCCAAATAAATTCAGGGCTTCTTCAATGCCAAATGACTTTTTAACACTCATTTCTTTCGGTTTATTTTAGTTGTTTAGTTTGGGCCATAAAGATAATAATTAACTTTTTGTCTTAAACGCTAAATCAAGATTATACAATTGTTATTTTCTAATTCCATAAAAAAAGCAGTGACCTGAGCCACTGCTTTTATCAGCATATTATGAACAATTATTTACCACGTAAATCCATACACCAATTCTCTTCCATCAGGATAGACACCTTCTATTTTTACCCTGCTACCTTTGGACTTCTCAAGAATCTGCCTTAATTCTTCCGGACTTCCAATTTCACGGTTATTGATTTTAGTCAAAATGAAGCCTTCATCAATACCAAGCTGTTCCCAACGGGTTCCTGAAATATCTTTCAACATTAATCCTTTATCAATGTCAAGTTTATCCATGATTTCTTCAGAAGGAACAACTACCGTTGCACCACCTGCTTCACCACTTTCAGCCCTTTCAACTACTTCATAACCCAGGTTTTGATTTTTAAGCTTAGCATCAAAAGTTTTCTCTTTACCCTGTCTGTTAACTGTTACCTCTATAACATCACCAGGACGGTGTAAGGCTACCATTTCTTGTAACTCAGCAGAATTATTAATCTTGTTACCATCGATTTCTATCACAACATCTCCTGCTTCAATTCCTGCTTCTTCAGCGGCACCACCTGGCGCTACGTTAGCAATATAGACTCCATCTACTACATCAAGATTTTCCTGTTCTGCTATTTGAGCATTGTTAGAAACGATTTCTACACCTAAAAGAGGCCTCTGAACGACTCCATACTCACGAAGGTCTTCCATTACCTTTTTAACAAGAGATGACGGTACAGCAAAGCTATACCCTTGATAGCTGCCTGTATTTGATGCGATCGCAGTATTTATACCTATCAAGTCACCATTTAAATTAACTAATGCTCCTCCACTATTACCAGGATTGACCGCAGCATCAGTTTGAATAAATGTCTCAATACCGTACCGAGTTCTCATAATGTTAATGTTTCTTGCCTTAGCACTAACGATACCTGCTGTCACAGTACTATTTAACTCAAAAGGGTTTCCTACTGCAAGCACCCACTCTCCTACTTTCACATCATCAGAATTGGCTAGTTTAAGATATTGCAAATCATTCTCCGGTTTGATTTTTAACAGAGCAAGATCAGTATTCGGGTCTGTACCGATTACTTCAGCTGTATATTGTCTGTTATCGGATAAAGTAACATTTACTTCGTCAGCATCATCAATCACGTGATTATTAGTTACAATGTAACCATCTTCAGAAACGATTACACCAGATCCTGATGCAGCCATTGGCATTCTTTGACCACCTCTCGGTTGAAAAAATTCAAATAATGGATTTTGATAATCTTCACCCGCTCGCTGAGTGACTTTCGAACGAATATGTACTACCGCAGGTGTAGCTACCTCAGCAGCATGAATAAAATTAAGTCCTTCCGGAACTACATAATCAGTATCAGGAACAAAATTTGAAAATCTAACAGTCTCATTAGGACCAGCTTCAATAACCTTAGTCTCCTGACCACCTATTAAATAAAATCCACCAATCGCTACAATTCCTCCGAAAAATGCAGCGAAAAATAATCCAATGAAATAATTGTATTTTCTCATAGCCTAGATCTTAATTCTAAAGTTCGTTCTCTAATTTAACGCACGACTTAACGAAAGTGTTTACCTTTAACAATCTTTAACCCAACACTTTAAAAAATCAAAAAAAGGGATACTAAAGCATCCCTCTTTTCAAACCTATAACCACACAACTTTATTTTATTTCTATAACCTTTTTATTTTCCTTTTTCTCAACCTTAGGAAGACTCACACTCAAAATTCCATTCTCGTATCCTGCTGTAATATTTTCCACATCAATCAAATCAGTAATTTTATAAGATTTCTTAAAGCTTCCGCTTAAAGTTTCTCTTCGATGGTATTTTACACCTTCGAGTTCCTCTAACTTTCTTTCTCCTGAAATAATCAACACATCGTTGTCTATGTCAATTTTAAAATCTTCTTTTTTCATTCCCGGAACTGAAAGTTCCATTACAAATTTTTGTTCAGTTTCATAAATATCTGTCCTCGGAGAAAATGAATCTGGTTTTGAATCTATAACTCCTTCGGAAAAATCATTTAATACTTTTTTAAATAGATTATCTAATGAATTCTCAACTCTTGGGTTGTACGTTAATAATGCCATATCTGTATAATTTTTAATTCAACTTTAAATTCATTTACACTTCCTTCAAAAGTGTGCCAACACCAAAAACACAACAAAAACCTGCCTTTTTGTCCTGTTTTGATTTTTTAAACAAAACAATTAAGACAAAATGTCTTAATCTGCGATTTTTACAGTCATTATTTCATTATAAACATTAACAGAATTCCAGTTGGTGAGAAGTGGTTATTATTCTATTTTTACTTTTGAAAAACAAAACTTAACAAAATGTACGATTTTCTTTTGTTCACACACAGCTGGTTAAGATGGATAATTTTAATCCTGGCTATAGTAACTGTGGTAATGGGATTAAGTGGAATGTCTGGTAAAAAATTCGGGAAAGCACAAAACGCACTAAGCGGAGCTTTTATCGGAACTATGCACTTACAACTATTACTAGGTCTAATTTTATACTTCTTCCTTAGCCCTGTCGGACTCGATGCGTTTAGCTCAGGAGCTAATGTAATGAAAGAAGCAGCATTAAGATACTGGGCAGTAGAACACATGTCAATCATGATCATTGCAGTTGTAGTCGCTCAGATAGGAAGAATAAGAATAAAAAAATCTGTTACAGACAAAGGTAAATACAAAGCAATGCTGATATTCAACTTGATCGCACTAATTCTTATGCTATCAAGAATACCATGGGATCAAACTGCAAGACTTTTCAGAGGATTATAAAAACATCAAAAGAGCTTTCAATATGGAAGCTCTTTATTTTTCAGCTATCAAAAACTTGTCTTACTTTTTTCAACCAACACCTTAGGAGGAACAAAAAACACAGAAAACCTCAAATACGGAGCGCCATCTGCATTCAACAACAAAATAGCATCTTTCCTTCGTTTTCTAGGCTCACTTATATAAATATTTATCGGCTCACGATAACCAACCTTAAAACCCACCCAAATCCAGTCATACACTTCTCTCTCATAGGTAAACAAAGCCCTGATTGAAGATCGCCTAAACTCTAACCTATCATATTCTGGTAACACCTCATTTCGTAGATGATAACTAGCCCCCTGAACTTCAAGCCCTACATAAAAATGATTTGAATTATTTGGCGAATACCTCAGCTCAGCCTTTTTCGGCAACATCAGCTCATATCCCCAATGCAGATTAAAATCATTATTTAATATAAAAACAGGGTAAATTGCTGGCCTCCCGAAATCATACCCAAAAGAAATCCCCATGCCTATTGCCTTATGTGGATTTATATTTTTTCCATAGATAGTTGTTAAAGAAAATTTAAGCTGGCTACCAAGATCTTCAAAAGAAGGAACGTCACTATTTAGCGAACTCTGGAAATAAGAATATAAAAACTTATCATTATATAGATCTTTCTTAAAATACAGTTTAAATGCAATTTGCTTCAAGGGCTTATCTTCAAACTGCACAAACAACGGAAATTCAGGATCCGTAACATCCCTAAACTTAAACTGCTCATGCCTGTAACCAAACCCACCTATTAAATTCAAATTATCCTTTAAAAGAATCGGAAACCTAAACTTAACTTTCCTAACCAGATTCTGCTCAATTGTTGCAGCTTCTGTTTTACCATCCGGAACTTCCGCCTCACTAAAGAAAGACCTGAATGCCTCATATGAAAACTCTATAAAAGTTGGACGTGGCTTAAACCTATCAGCTTTATTTACTATATCATCCTTTTCATTTAAAACTTGAAGCGATTCTTTTTGAGTTTGCTGAGCAACAACCTGAGACACAAACAACATCAAAAGAATGACGGAAACATTATTTACCCGGAAACACTTCAAAATAATACTCTATTGGTTATTCTATTTAATTTAAACAATATACCAATAGCTTATATTATTAGAGGCAGGAAATCATTTTACCAAAGGAGCAATCAACATCTGAAACTATTATAAATAAAAAAACCTTCCGAAAATTCGGAAGGTTTCTTTGGCTCCTCAGGTTGGGCTCGAACCAACGACCCCCTGATTAACAGTCAGGTGCTCTAACCAGCTGAGCTACTGAGGAATCTTTTGTGTTTATTACCCCTCAAATGGGAATGCAATATTAGTCGGCTTGAATCTTTTTTGCAACACTTCAAACAAAAAAATTTAAGAAAAATCCGAAGGTTTTTTACAACCCTCGGATTATCAGAAACTTATTCTTTATCTAAAAATGGATATCTAAAATCAGTTGGGGGTACCAATGTTTCTTTTATCGTTCTTGGACTCACCCATCTTAATAAATTAAGTACAGATCCAGCCTTATCGTTTGTTCCGGAACCTCTGGCTCCTCCAAATGGTTGCTGACCAACTACTGCACCTGTTGGCTTATCATTGATATAGAAGTTACCAGCAGCGTTCACTAATCTTTTAGTAGCTAATTCTGCAGCATATCTATCTTTAGAGAAAATTGACCCTGTTAATGCATAAGGAGAAGTCTCATCAACAAGAGTTAATGTATCTTCAAAGTTTTCATCATTATATAGATATATTGTAACTACCGGACCGAAAATTTCTTCTACCATTGTAGTATACATCGGATCTTGAGTTAACAATACTGTTGGCTGAATAAAATAACCTTTTGAATCATCATACTCACCACCAACTACTACTTCTACAAGATCAGAAGCTTTAGCATCATCGATATATTTTGCAATCTTATCAAATGCTCTCTTATCAATAACAGCATTAACAAAGTTTTCAAAATCCTCAGGAGTTCCCATTTTGATATTTTTGAAGTCATCTTCAATATATCCTTTCACTTCGCTCCACATACTCTTAGGAAGATATACACGGCTTGCTGCTGAACATTTTTGTCCCTGGAATTCAAATGCTCCTCTAATAATACCTGTAGCTACTTCTTTAGCATTTGCTGATGGGTGTGCAACAATAAAGTCTTTACCACCTGTTTCACCAACAATTCTAGGATATGATCTATATTTTTCGATATTCTGACCGATTGTCTTCCAAAGATGTCTGAAAACACCTGTTGAGCCTGTAAAGTGAAGACCTGCAAAATCATGATGATTAAATACTACATCACCTGCAGTTGGTCCATCAACAAGAATAAGGTTAATTACACCATCAGGAAGACCAGCTTCTCTGAATACTTCCATAATTACATTTGCAGAATACACTTGAGTATATGCAGGCTTCCAAACAGCAACATTACCCATCATCGCTGCCGAAGAAGGCAGGTTTCCTGCAATAGCAGTAAAGTTAAATGGAGTAATTGCAAACACAAACCCTTCTAACGGACGATATTCCATACGATTCCAAACCCCTGGAGAAGAATCAGGCTGATCAGAATAAATCTGCTGCATGAAATACACATTAAATCTTAAGAAGTCAATCAATTCACATGCAGCATCAATTTCAGCTTGAAAAGCATTTTTTGACTGACCAAGCATTGTTGCAGCATTAATCTTTGCTCTGTAAGGACCAGCAAGAAGGTCTGCAGCTTTTAAGAAAATAGCAGCTCTTTGCTCCCATGCCATGTTTGACCATTGCTCACGAGCATTTAATGCAGCTTCAATAGCTCTTTCAACATGAGAAGCATCACCTTCATGGAAATATCCAAGAACATGAGAATGCTCATAAGGAGGGTTCATAGCAACTTTATTACCAGTTCTAACCTCCTCGCCTCCAATATACATTGGAACGTCGATCTCTTGTGATTTCAGTTCTTTAACTGCAGCTTTCAATTCTGCTCGCTCAGGTGTACCTGGCGCATAACTTTTTACCGGTTCGTTTTCCGGATAGGGTATGTTATATATTCCTTTTGGCATTTTAGAATTGTTTTAATGTTGTTCGCAAAGTTAAGTATAGATAAATGGACCACCAATTGATCCATGATTAAACATGTATCAAAACCGTCACAATATATGCTTCAGTTCACTCAGACAGCTAATTTCATAGCTCACCTCAGTATTATGCATAATCTTTTCAGGATTAAAGTATACTGCGTCAATATTATTATTTAATGCCCCTTTAACATCCGTTTCAAGATTATCTCCAATCATAAGACTTTCTTCAGGAGTGGCCTCTACCCTATCCAGGGCAAAACGAAATATTTCACCTTGAGGTTTTTTGTACCCTGTACACTCTGAAGTAACTACCGAAGTAAAATAACTCTCAAGTCCGCTATGCTTTAATTTTGTAGCTTGCGTTTCTTTAAAGCCATTAGTAATTACATGTAACTTATATCTTTCTTTGAGGTACTCAAGTGTTTCAAAAGTATGCTTTATCACTGCTGGTTTTGTTGGGCAACGCAATAGATATTCAACACCCAGATTTGTAGGGATATTTTCTTTTGCAATTCCTAACTTTTCAAGCGATTTAACAAAACGTACATCGCGAATGGTTTCCTTGTCAATCTGATTTTTATTATATAAATCCCAAAGTTCAAAATTCACCTCTTCAAAAACTGAAATAAATTCATCAGCGAGGAAATCACCAAGATCACATAAACCAAACTCAAAATACAACTCAGTTAATGTTGCTCTACTGTTGACCTCAAAATCCCATAATGTATGATCAAGATCAAAAAAAATATGCTTGTAAGATTCTTTCATTTAAAGGTCAGGGTACAATTGTATCCCTTTTAATTTATTCAACACCAATTCTCTATTCTTATACAACACCACAAACGTATCTTTGTCAGACATTAGTCCGGGGTCTTTTTCCAAATACGAAAAAACTTGCTGAAGGATATCCAGCACCTCATCTTTAATGTAATAGAAAACGTACTTATCGTACCTTTTTGTAGCTACCAGCCCTGCATTTTTCAAGTATGACAAGTGCCTGGAAGTCTTTGTCTGAGTGAATGATAAAATCTGCTCAATATCAGTAATACAGAGTTCTCCATAATTTAACAACAGGTTTAATATCCTGACTCTGGCATCATCTGACAGGGATTTAAATACTTGAATTCCGAAAGCCAAACTGAAATTCTTGAGCCTCATGTTTTATTGATTTTTAACACAATATTATAAACACAAAATAAGAGAAGTGCGTTAAGATTATTATCTTGCAAGATAACCAATAGCAAATATAGCATTGAAATTTTATAACGCTTTTATTACAACTATCTTTTTAACTGTTGCCTTATTTTTAGGTTCAACAGAAGAATCTTCTGCTCAGGATAGAAGTGTGATCCAATTTTCAGGAATTATAATCGACACTGATTCTATAGGTATTCCTGGTGTTCACCTTTATGTCCCTGGCACTGGGCGTGGTACATCAACTAATTATATTGGTTTCTTTTCAATGCCTACCCTTGCCGGTGACACCATAGTAGTAAGTGCTGTTGGTTTTGAAAAAAAGAGAATTGTTATTCCGATAAATGTAGAGGAAAACTACACGGTCAGAATACAGATGAATCAGGATATAACTCAACTTCCTGAAGTAACGGTATTCCCTCTGCCTACTGAAGAACTATTCAAAGAAGCAGTTCTTGCCTTAAACATACCTGAAGAAACTAACACGATTAACTATAGAGAATTATACGGGGACAAAGCTATGGAGCAAATGCTTCGAAACACTCCTTATGACGGAACTCTAAACTATCGCTACATGCAAAATATGCAATATGACAGAATGCATCAGCGATACGGATCGTGGTCAAACCCATTACTTAACCCTTTTAACTGGGCTAAATTCATCAAATCACTTAAAAAAGATGATGACGATAATTAATCGCCATCATCACATTTGATTCTTGTTATTTTGATTCTGATTTACCTTTCAATACTTTCTGAAGTATTTTCTTGGTAATCAAATATGTAGGTCGTACTCCTGCCATTCCCAAACTACCTGAAGCTAGTGTTTTTCCGGTAATTAATGGGTTATCTGAAGCATAATATGCGTATCTCACTACTACATCTTCGCTTATAAACCCTCTGATTTTAGAAGCTAGCTGGATTGCCTTTTGGTAGTGAGCGCCTTCCATTTCCAGCCCAACACTACTCCATGAACTTTCCTTGAAGTATTGCAAGATATCTCTGTTTTGTAAACTTGTTCCAAGTACCGTAACCATCGGACCAACATAAGCATCAGCTTTTTCATTCTTAAAATCTTCTACCTTAAGGTCATTATCAAAAGGATAGTTGTCTGTAGTCCCTTCAAAAATGTGTGAATTCGGAACCATGATATCACCTTTATCACCTTCAAGTATTCCGGCTTTCCCCATGATTGATATTGATGATATATTCATCTTCACTTCTTCACCGTTATCTTTATAATATGGTTTTAGAAGTTCATCCATTGTTTCAAAAGCCTGCTCGCCAAATGCATAATCCATTACAAAAATTACAGGTTTCTGCTCTTTTATGTATTTTGGATCTAAACCAAGTTCCTCATGTACAGATTTGGAAGGTGATTTTTCGGTATCAATTATTTGAACAGAAAGGTTTGTCCCACTTCTGCTCTCGATAAATATCATTCCGTTTTTATTAGCGTAGTCATAGATGCTTTTTTGAAGAGTCCCGGTATCATCCTTGGCAATCTTTACAATCATATCTTCAAAGGAAATATCGCTCTTCTTAAAGTCTGTAATAGCTGACTTAGCATAAATGCTATTAACTACTGAATGCAGGTTGGCACTTATTATGTGTATTGGCCTGTCTAGAAGATCTTTCTTAGAAAGAACCGATTTTATTCTGTTTGCCCACTGTTCACCATAAATGTGATGACCAATTCGTTCTCTTAATGTTGAAGAGAAGCTAACTTCACGAGAATTCCCCTCCTCTTCTGATTCAATTGCCAGCTTTCCTAACCAGTAAACTATCTGAAACAGCCCGTTATTTTCGGCTCTATTTGATTCTAATCTCAAATAAGCGTTTTCAGATTCCTCATAAGTTCTGCCTAACAAAGTAGAAAGATAAGTGAATGCTACTTCCCTGTTTTCTTTGTCTAATTTACCACCTTTTCTTAGTACAATCTCTTCGAGTTTTTCCCACTCGCGTCTTTTCAAACCCTTTTCATTTGTCGCATTATTCTTGATTTTGATAGCCTCATTATACAAGAATGTAAGATGAGTCAGTACATCATAAATCTCAGAACGTCCACGTGTAACCTCGATACACATTGTTTCTTTGTCTACCCGGTAACAATTTCTTCTTCTCTTTGAAGGTACAATAACTTCGAAAGTAGAATGATCATACCCCTCTTCGGAGGTCAGCTTGATAAACCTACATTCTTCTATCCCCTTGGGTAGCCTGTCGATTACATACACAAGTCCATCCAGCTCTACTTTCTCCGAGTCATTCATACTTCCATAAATCTCGGGGCTCAATATTCGGAGCGAATTAAGCAAAGCCTGACCCGAAGCACCTAATGGTTTGTAGTAACCACGATAGAATAAATGCCTCATTACGATATAAAGGCGTTCAATAGCTTGTCTTGATTCTTGTGCTTTGGTTCTTTGAATTGTTTGTGTACTCATAAGGTGAATTTATATGATTAAAAAAAACCGCCTGAATTGGCGGGTTGGATTTGAGATGTAAAATTACTAATAAAAAATTAAATTATGCTCATTTTATTTTTGCCTGCACTCGATTGCGCACCCAAACATATTGTATTATTAATAGGTTTACTCAAAAAAAATAAAGGATAGCTAATTAAATCATCAGCTATCCTTTTATTATAAAATAAGTATATTATTACCAGCTTTTTATCTCATCACACACATTTTTCACTCTCAAATTATGACTGATAGAGATATAAAATATCTGTGATTTCCCAAATGAAGAAAAATTATCATCCTGACCAAAAGATCTTCCCGAATAACTATCCTTAAGGAAGTCTGTTAAATAATATTTAAACTTTAAGTTGGTTCCACCAGGGAATTGAAACCCGGCAAATACACTTGGTAAAACCGGATTTACTTTACCAGAAAACCACTCAATATTCTTAGCTTCTTTTCTGCCGTCGATAAACAGTTTTTCTTTATAGGCAAAAGGTACTTCGATTTCTCCTCCACCAAAGAAAAATATATTCTCTTCAAAATTACCTAATTTAAATGCAAGTGGTAATCCAACTGTATAGGCTCTTCTTTTAACTTTATTATCTCCATCATTATACTGAAGTTCATCACGGGTAATCATTCCGATATTTCTGATCGAACCACCAATATACATTCCAAAGTGATTGCTAAAATCAACATGCCATTCACTATTTAAGTGAAAAACGGCACTAAACCTCATAGGTCCACTCAAGTCATCTCCAAATCGCTGAACATCGGCAAATTGAAAAATAAGCTCCCCTCCAACTTTATGGTAAGTTTTACTTCTTCTCGCCCTTTCATCATCTTCATTCTGTGCAAAAATCCCCTGTATAGCAAATACAGTCAATAGCAGTAATACATATGGTTTCATATTCTAATGGTTTTGTTGTAGATTTCTTTTACTACTATGATGCAGGTAATTAATGAAAGGTTGCTTAGTCTATTGAATGTTTTTAGAATTAATTAATTCTATCCCTTCGTTTTCCATAATTAATCTGGCCTTAGCATATCCTTTATGATCAATTGGTCTGGTCAAATCTTCTAAGAAAAAAGTATCAAACCCTTCTCTTTTGGCATCCATTATCGTATAGAACACACAATAATCCGCTGCTAATCCACATACATATAAGTCAGTAGCTTGTCGTTCTTTTAAGTAACCGGAAAGACCTGTATTTCTTTTTCTGAAATTATCGTAAAAACCACTATAAGAATCTATTTGTGGATCCATTCCCTTTCTAATTACTGCCTGAATGGCATTAGTATCCAAATCATGAGAAATTTCGGCTCCCTTTGACCCCTGAACACAATGATCTGGCCATAGAGTCTGATGCTTTCCATCTTCAATTTCTAATTCTTCAAAGGGATGTTTGCCTTCATGACTACTAGCAAAACTAAAATGTCCATCCGGATGCCAGTCCTGTGTAGCTACAACTATTTCAAATCTTTCAACTATATCGTTTATACCTTCGATGATATGATTTCCATTAGGCACTGCTAAAGCTCCACCTGGCAAAAAATCATATTGAACATCAACAATGAGTAATGCCTTCATAGTTTTGCTGTACTTTTATTCTTTAATGATTGCCTTAAATCTAGTAGCTGCTCACTGATTCCTACTTTGTATATATGTGGATAATTAAATCGTTTATGCTCAACTGGCAACCTTGACAAATTTTCTTTTGCCGAGGTTTTGATATTCTCGAGACTTCTTTTTTCAGAAATCCTTTCGCCTTTTCGCACAACTTGCTCCAAAAGCCTGAAACTATCCTTTCCTTTTAATGACATCGATTTATCCGGCTCATAGGGGTGAACCATCAGCTCTGGAGCTTCTTCTTCATCAAGGGCAATTGCATCAGCCAGATATTTTCCGTTATTATCCATGTATCTCCATACCTGTTTCATTCCAGGCAAGGTAAGTTTCTGAATATTTTCAGAGATCTTTAATCGTGGACTTCCATCGGCAAATGCTAATTTATAAACACCATCTAAGGCACTATTGGGCTTGCCTACAACTAAATTTGTACCTACCCCATAAATATCGATCGCTGCATTTTGCTCTTGTAAGCTTTTGATCACCCCTTCATCTAACTGGTTTGACGCTACAATTTTCACATTTGAAAAGCCTTCATTATCCAAAGTCTTTCGAGCTTCTTTTGAAAGATAGGCTAAGTCACCGCTATCGAGCCTGATTCCAGCTAATTCCTGTCCTCGCTCACGCATTTCCCTGGCTACGGTAATAGCATTAGGTAATCCGGATCGCAGGGTATTATAGGTATCGATTAATAAGACACAGTTTTCGGGACGGGTTTCTGCAAAATTCCTGAATGCTGTAAGTTCATCATCATGGCTTTGAATATATGAATGGGCCATTGTACCGGTAACGGGGATTCCATATTTCTGCCCTGCAAGGACATTAGAAGTTGAATCAAACCCTCCAATTACTGCCGCTCGTGAGGCCTGCATAGCACCCCATCCTTGTGCTCTCCGCATCCCAAATTCAGCCAAGGGTCGATCACCGGAAACCAATCGAATTCTTGCAGCCTTAGTTGCTATCAATGATTGAAAATTCATTTGATTTAGCAACATGGTTTCTATCAGCTGAGCCTCGACCATGGGTCCAACTACTTTAATTACCGGTTCATAGGGAAAAACTACACTACCCTCCGGGACTGCATAAATATCACCTGAAAACCGCAAGCCCTTTAAAAAGTTCAGATATTCCTTTTTAAACCCAAGGCTACTAAGATATTCTAATTCTTCAGGCCGGAAATGAAAATCTTGTAATGACTCCAGAACTTCTTCCAAGCCTGCAGTTATCACATAACCATTTTCAAAAGGGATTTTCCTAAAAAAATAGTCAAATGAAGCTTCCTTCTCATGCTGCCCTTTATCAAAATATGCCTGCCCCATAGACAGTTGATACAAGTCTGTATACAAATTTCCATTTAACCCTTCCATAATAATCCGGCTTGTTTTAAAGTTACATTATCACATTCAGAACTCATATTCTACAGGCTATTCATTTTAATTTTGATAGCTTCTATTAACTGATAAATTGTATATTTGAATATGAGAGGCAACATCATTGATATCAAGGGACCCAAAGTATTCGCAATCCCTTTCAGATTCTTCGGCATAATCCTTATAATAGTAGGTTTTTTCTACATTAAATCTCATCCGGTGATTGGTCTTCTTAATTCAGTTGCTGCTCTAATTGTCTTGCTATCTTACGAAGGAGTTGTTATTGACAAAAAGGATAAAATAATCAAAAGATATACTTCAATCCTATTACTAAGATTTGGGAAACCTGAGCAATATACAGTTGCCGACCATATCTTTTATGTTGACACTGAAAAACCGGAAGGCAAAGGCATAATTAAACCTAAAAACCGATACGTAGCTTATTTACATAGTAGTCGAGAAAATTTCCTTCTACTAAAAGATACCGAACTCAAAACACTTTTGCCAAACCTGGAGATTCTGGGAAAATTCCTAAATATTAATGTTAGAAAATTATGAGCCAATCTAATGAAACAATCAAAGTTGGAATTTCCGGCTTTGGTATGGCCGGAAGCGTTTTCCATGCTCCAATTATTGCATCTTGTTCAAAAACAGAATTAGTAGCAATAAACACAAGTAATCCCCAGGCTGAGCATACCATAAAAGAGACTTATCCAAATGTTAATATATTTCAATCATATGAAGATCTATTAGCAAGTAATGTAGATTTGATAGTTATTCCCACTCCAAATGAAACTCATTTTCAACTAGCAAAGCAAGCTCTGGAAGCAGGCAAAAATGTGGTTATTGACAAACCAATGACAGTAACTTCAAAAGAGGCTGAAGAACTTATAAAACTGGCAAATTCAAAGAATCTTGTATTATCTGTCTACCATAACAGAAGATGGGATACTGATTTTCTGACCTTGCAAAAAGTAATAAAAGAGGACAGATTAGGAAATATTGTTGATGCCGGGATTTCTTTTAATAGGTTCAGGGATTTTCTGAAAGACAACTGGAGAGAAAAAGATGTCCCGGGAGGTGGGATACTCTATGATCTAGGCCCACACCTTATTGATCAGGCTGTATGTTTATTTGGAATGCCAGATGAAGTTTATGCTGACATTAGAAAGCAAAGACCTGAAGCGGTAGTTGAAGATAGGTTTACTATAATCCTTTTTTATCCTGATAAAAGAGTCACATTAAATGCCGGAATGCTAGCGTCATGGCAAGGACCAAAAATCCTGGTCCAGGGAACTAAAGGAGCATATTTAAAATATGGACTTGATCCTCAGGAAGCATTATTAAAAAAGGGTAAAACTCCAGCGGATTCACCATCATTATGGGGAAAACAATCTAGTGAAAGGCAACCTAAAATAATTCATCCGGATGGCACACAAGAAAATTTAACTGCAATACCTGGTGATTACAGAGGTTATTACAGCAATATTGCTACATCAATACTAGAAAAATCCACTCCTGAAGTAACAGGAATTGATGGGCTAAACACAATAAAAATCATTGAAGCAGCGATATCCTCGTCAAAAGAAAAAAAGAATATTTCTTTATGATTTAGTTGTTAGAGTAGTTGGCATAAGCCGAAAGAATGTGATTTATATCTCTTTGGTGATGTGATTCATCCAGCATTGATTTATTTTTCAGTAAATCCTCTACACTTAAAACTGACACCTGAATGTTATTCATCAAGACATCATTGGCATCGTAAAATGCCTGAGTAAACTCAAGTCCCGGAGTTTCATTTAGCAGGTCAATTTTTGATTCTCCATACCCCAATTCCAGATACAAAGGCTTGTTATACCGCATCAAATGAAAAGCAGCTTCTATATACCCCATATCATGCACAATCTTGATCAATTTTTTAACATTAGCTTCAACCGGATTGAATAATACATCCAGGTCTTCCGAAGAAGGTTCTATCCCATATACTTTCATAGCAGTACCTCCAACAACGATATAGTCTATTTCGGCTAAAGATAATTCGGCTAAAAATACACTCTGTTCAGGATTAAGTTCTATAAAAGAATTAGGCAAAATAGGTAAACTCATATTGCAAAGGTATAGTTATTTTAATGATTAATAAAACGAGATTCTCTGGCTGAATAATATTTATTATATTCTCAGATGAAGTAATCAGGGTAATCATTTAATTTTACGTATGAATCAAAACGAAGGAGGCCATTCAGAAGCATATTTTGGAAATTATCGTGATCATTGGTGGAATGATGACTTTCTTGAATTGATTGCAAAAAGATTAAATCTGGAAAATTACAACAAAGTTCTTGATGTGGGATTCGGTCATGGACATTGGAGTAAAAAACTAATACCATATCTTGGCGAAACTGTAGATCTCACAGGTGTTGACAAAGAAGAAAATTATACAGTTGACACAGCTTCTTTTTCTCATGATCACTTCTCTAATCTAAAAAGATTTAAAGTAGTCCAATCTGACGTTTCAACACTTCCTTTTAATAATAATGAATTTGATTTAGTAACATGTCAAACCTTGTTAATCCATGTTCCAAAGCCTGATGAGGCAATCAAGGAAATGATAAGGGTATTAAAACCTGGAGGATTATTATTATGTGTAGAACCAAATAATAGTGTTCAGGCCTTAATTCAAACCTCTTTGAGCAGGCAAGACAGTCTGAAAAGCCGACTTGATCATGTAAAATATGCCATGATAGTCGAAGAAGGCAAGAAAAAACTTGGCCGTGGTGACAGTAGCTTTGGAGATTTGCTGCCAGGAGTAATGAATCGACTGGGAATGAAAAGAATTAAAGTGTATCAGTCAGACAAAGCCATTCCACTTTATCCACCATACACAAAACGTGAACAAAAAGCAGCTATTGACCAGTGGGATGAAGCTGGGTTGCAACAACAAGAAGGACTTTCCGATCTCACCTATTTCGAAGCATTAGGAACTAAATACCTCGACTTTTATAAAACCTACCAATACAAATACAGCTTTGCCAATTCAAGGCAATCATATGCTATCCAGCATGGAGAATACCATTCATCAGGAGGGGCATTATTATATCTTGTTAGTGGATTAAAGCCTGAGTAGATTCTTTTACTCAGATTTCAAAATCAAAGCAGGATTTTTACTCGATGCTTTCAATAACTGAAGACTTATATTTATGCTGATCACGAGCAGTATAATTGCTGGTGCCACAAGAAAATGCCAAACTTCGATATCTATTTTATACACATAATTTGACAACCATTTTTCCATCATTTTATAAGTCGCCCAAAAAGCAAATGGAAGTATTGGAACAGTAATCAATAAAAAATCCTTTGTCATTAATACTCCCAATGATTTTAATGTCGCTCCATGTATTTTTCGAACAGCTAATTCCTTTTCTCTTGACTTCATAGAATAAGAGATCACCCCAAACATTCCAACAAAAGCAATTAAAATTGCTAATGAAGAAAAGATATAGATCAAAGTAAGCTGGTTCTTTTCTGACCGATATAATTTATCATAAAGATCGTCCAGGAAGCTATAAGTGATTGGCAAACCCGGATAATTATCCTCCCATGCCGTAATTATCTGATTAAGGGTGTTATCAACATTTTTGCCTTCAATTTTAACCAGAATATTATTTACCCATACAGGCTCATTGATAAATACAACCGGGTCAACACCATTTTTCAAGGTTTCCTGATGGTAATCTTTAACAACTCCGATAATTGGTCCTTTTTGAAGCTGTATACCCCCAATGCTCCAGCTAAACATTTTTCCTATTGCTTCCTCCGGACTATCCCATCCGACAGTTTTCATAGCTGTTTCATTGATTATATATTCACGGGGTGAATTCTGAAGATGACCATATATATCCTTATCTATTTCTTCTGATATATCATTACTCTTAAACTTCGAAAAATTGCGTCCTGATATTAGGCTAAGCCCCATAACTTCTATAAAGGTCTTATCAACTACCTGCATATCCATTGACACATCCTTGTTATCTTCAGCTATCTTTCCTTCAGCATAAACAGGCCCTGAATCTCTGATTTCTCTTGAAGGAACTTCCATTGCAGTTGTAACTCCTTTAACACCAGAAATGCTATTTAAAGAATTTCGATACCTATTCATTTTCCATTTAACAGATCCTGGGATGTTGGTAATTGCCAGTACCTGATCTTTATCAATACCCAAATTCTTGTTGACTATAAAACTGAATTGAGAACTGGTGATTAAGGCAACTGATATTGTAATTATACATAATACAACCTGCCCCGCTATCAATATATTTCGAGGGCTAAACCGTGAATGAACTTCAATTCCTGCTATTTTATTTCTGAAAGAATCTGCTATTTTTTGCTTTGACAGGAAAAATGAAGGGAAATACCCTCCGGCAAAAGAAATTAATATCACTAATATGAAAAACAGACCTACAAATGGATAAATATTAATTTCAAGAACAGTAAGCTGTTTAAAATATGGCAGAGTAATAAATGTAACTCCAATAGAAATAATCGCTGCCACTAGAACCACAAGGAAAGATTCCAGAAAATAATACTTCTTCAAGTCAGAAGTAGTTGAACCCAACACTTTTCTTACCCCTACCTCTTTTATCGCTCTGATAGATTTGGCCGCATTTAAATTAATAAAATTGACTACAGACAAGATTAGAATCACCATCCCTACCAAGGCAAATAAGTAAATATATGTAGTATTGCCATTTGGGATAATCTCTCTGGCCAGATCTGAATTTAAATGTATTGATCCCAGGTTTTGGAGTTTAAAATGCACTCCTTTCATATCCTCTCCACCAAATTCAGAAATAAAAGGCCCAAATTTACTTTCAAGAGATTTAGCATCACCTTTATCATTTAGCAGTAAGTATACATAGGCCCAACCTGTTCTTTGATCTTCTCCATTAATAGAGGTCAATAAATTTACCGGTAAATGAGTGTTTTCAGGCAAGTCTTTCATTAATGCAGTTACCAGATATCTGACTTTGGTAACTCCATCTGGTTGTATCAATTCAACTTCTTTACCAATTACATCGGTACTACCAAAGAATTTCATAGCAGTTGACTCAGTCAATACTATTGAGTTTGGCTTTTCTAAAGCATACTTTGAGTCCCCTTCTAATAATTCAAAATCAAACACCTCAAATACGTCCTTATCTACTGAATAGGCATTTTCCAATTGAAAAGAATTTTCTCCAACTATAAAATTCCGTGGATAATAATCCTGAAACCTGATCAGGTGTTCGATTTCTGAAAACTCATCTTCAAGTTGATTTACCAGATCAAAATTCACCCTTGCCCAATGCATATCATATCCAGGTTTTTGAATATGCATGGTTAACCTTTCTATCCTGTCACTTTTTTCATGAAAATCATCAAATGACAATTCACTGTATAAGTAAATTGAAATTAGAAATATTACGGACATACTAATTGAGAGCCCTATGACATTGATAAATGTAAAGGAAAGATGCCTTTTAAGCTTTCTAAAAATTATTCTAAGGTCAGACTTGATCATTGGTAAAGGAGTTTAAGTAATCAAATATCAGGTATCTGATTCAAACCTATTGTTAAACAGGTTATAAAAAGTACAAAAATTTGTAAAAATCCCACATAAAAAATGTGTAAATTCCTATGTATATCATCTTAACAACTAACTAAATGCAGATTAGATATTTCTTAATCCTAATACTGCTTTCATACTATTCATCAGTAGGGCAAAACTCTCATTACTGGACCAGAAACTATGGTAGCCAATCGATGTTACTGAGTGGTTCTGTTATCGGTGGTGTTTCTGATCTTGGTGCTGTATACTATAACCCTGCCAGACTTGCTTTAACAGACAATCCTGCTTTTGTCTTAAGCGCTGATGTATATGAGCTAAATACCTATAAAATTGATGATGCTGTAGGAAATAGAGCTGACCTTAAAAAAAATTCATTTGGAGGTGCTCCAAGCTTAGCTGCTGGTACCTATAAAATAAAAAAGTGGCCCAAGCACTTCTTTTCGTATGCAATCCTATTGCGGTATAATGAAGACTTAAGCTTTAATTACAGAGACCAACTTACAACCGATGTTATCAAATCAAGCCCTGGAGACGAATTATTTGAAGGAGAAATCAGCATAACTAACAAAACCAAAGACGAATGGTTTGGACTGAGCTGGGCCTATTTAATTAAAGAAAATCTAAGTGTAGGCTTGTCGGTATTTGGAACTAAAACAGAAGTATCTAAAGGAAATACATTTAATCTTAGAGCCCTGGATTTGAATAATAATGTCACTATCCTTGATTACAATAGAAATTATAGTATTGACAGTTACAATTTATTATTCAAATTGGCAATGGCATACAAACATAACAAAGTTGATTATGGACTGACGATGACACTTCCGAGAATCAATCTAACAGGTAATTCCAACTATAATTACCAGGTGTTTTTCTCCGGTGCAGAAGGAAGTACAATCGCAGACATTTTCGGCAACAGTTACCAAAGTGATTTAGATATCGACTTAAAATCACCATTCGCCATTGGAATAGGAGCTAGTTACCATATTGCTCCAAAACGAATAATTCATTTTAGTGCGGAGTATTTCTCGAAGGTAAAAAACTATACCATTATGCAGGTGCAGCCTCATAATCTTCAGAGTAACCCCGACTCAACTGTTAATTTTACTTTATATGATAGAAGTAAAAGCATTGTCAATTTTGGAATTGGCACCGAATGGTATCTTAGCGATAAAGTGAGTATCCTGGCTAGTTTTAGTACGGATTTTAGCTCAATACCTGACAATAAAAATTCGTTTATTAATCAAGAAGATATTGCCAGTAACTCTGTTAATACCGCTAATTATTTTCATATAGGAACCGGTGTACTTCTCACATTTAAAGGAGCAGAATTCACATTGGGTGCTACTCATACTGGGGGTAAGGTAAATTTCAACCGCCCCATAGATATTCCTGATGAACCAGGTAATACTGCGCCTATTATTGAAACAGATGAAAAAGGAAAACTTAGGTGGGATCGATGGCAGTTTATAGTTTCATTTTCAGTGCCTTTTATTAAAGACTACGCAAAAAAATTAGAAGACAAACTACTTAATGGCAGTGATAAGAAGAATAACTAAACCAACTCTTCATTTATCAATTGCCATAAATCAGAATTCCTTGATTTAAAAATACCAAAATGACTGAGAGTCTTCTTATTTAAATCATTAGGATCAAAATGCATTCTATCTACTCTGGCATTCACAAACTTATTAGCGAGCCAATCAACCGAAGCTTTTGGAGCATAATTATCATCTGAAAAACTAATTGACACCACAGGACATTTAATTTCATCAAAAAAAGTTTCATTTTGATGATCCAAATAATACTCCTTTGACCTGCACCATTTTGCCCATTCAAGTGCTGCCTTGGGTGGTAAATCTTCCATCCCAGAAATTCTCCCAGGTAAATAACCGAAAGTATTCACCAAAGTTGGAATGAGCAAGTACCAGTTTGTAATCATCTTTAACCTTGAAAGACCTTTCCAATATTTATAATAAGCACTTTGAGAAGCAATCAAAATTATCTTATCAAGATTAATGGCTTCAGGTATTAGCCCGATCATTTGTCCTCCAATACTATGGCCCAGATAATTAATTCTTGAAATTGACAACTCAGATCGAATGAACTCTATAACCCTTGATACATCTTTCCTGGCCCAATCTACTACACTTCTATCAATAAAACGTGGATGTTCAGGCTTAGACTTACCTATACCGAGGTAATCCATTAAAACGATCTTAACATTATTATTAATTGCAATCCATTCAGCTATAGGAAAATAAAATAACATTGGTACCCCATTTGCTGGCACAATCAATAATGAAGATTCATACTCTTCTTCCTTATTAAAAATCAATATGTTCATTCCATCTGGAAATTGATGCTGTATGAAAAGTTCCTCTTTCATTATTTAGAAATATTTTCCAAATACAAATTAACAATTTTGAAAACGAGTGAAATAATATAAACACATTATATAATCACTTATACCCATATAATAATTTTAGACTTCAAATAATTAACTAAAAATCTGATTACTATCAGTATGCTCATTTTAAAAATTACTTCATAAGCTATTATTAACTATTTAAAATATTACTCAATACCCATTTTTAAAGACAAATTATTTCTAAGGATATTATTATTAATTCTATACAAGAAGATAAATAATAGATAGATATGAATGTTCATACCCCACCCTTATCTATATAATTAATCACATCTAACCTACCGTTATTAAGATAAAAAACCATTTTAAATAAAAATAATACAATTTAAAAAGATATTAACATCCTCAGAATTAGTGAATAATATGACTAATATCATATTGCCTATACATATATGTCACATTCAATAAACCAAATAGCGGCTAAAATTGAATCAATAATAAAACAAACGCCGGGGGCGTGGATATTCAACAAGAATCATGAAAGAAAATAATTGAATATCTAACAATTAAAAACTAAAAGTCAATAACAATGAAGGATACCAGCAGAATAACAGCAATTACATTAATGCTTCTTTTATTGACAGCCTTTAACTCACAACTATTGGCTCAATATAAAGTTGATAGCAAAAATTCAGAGCTTACAGTTCTAGGAACATCATCCCTGCATGACTGGGAAATAGTTGCCGAAACCCTGGAAGGTAATGCGAATTTTGATCTAACAGGGGGCCTTAAAGCCGTAAACAATTTAAGCTTTGATGTAGTAGTCAACAGCATGAAAAGTGGCAAATCGGGTATGGACAAAAACACTTATGACGCTTTAAATGAGAAGAAATACAAAAATGTATCATATAAGCTGACTAAGGCAAACAAAATCACGCCTTCAGGAGGAAAGTACAAGGTTGATGCTACCGGAAATCTGTCCATAGCAGGTAAATCCAAAAGCGTAAATATGGTAGTTACTGTTACTCCATCAGGTTCAACAGTAAGTATTGCCGGATCATACAAAATGAAAATGACAGATTTTGGAATTGATCCTCCAACCGCAGTTTTTGGTACAATCAAAACCGGCGATGAAATAGAAATAAAATTTAATGTTAACTATATAAAATAGACTTTTACTAAATCATATTTCAATTATGAAACCACTAGTTAAAATTTCGTTATTAGTCGGACTGATGCTAGTTTCTATCAGTTCAGCTTTTGCTCAAGTTGATTTTCAAAGAGACCTCCCAAACTTCCGTTATAATGACAAAAGAGGATTGAATGTTTTTGAAGAACCTAAAGTTGATACCTCTAATATTAGAGGAATCAGAGTAGTCGTTGGTGGTGATTTTGCCATGCAGTTTCAGGGTTTAAATCAGGAGAATGCATTTGGGACAGGAGACGCAGATGATCAAATCCTAGCTGATTTGGGTACTAACTTCAACCTTCCTACAGCAAACCTTAACCTTGATGTACATTTATATGATGGTTTAAGAATGCACTTAAGAACTTATCTTTCTTCTAGACATCATGAAGAAGCATGGGTAAAAGGAGGTTATTTACAAATTGATGAACTGAATTTCATTAAAGAAGGCTTCCTTGAAAACTTTATGGATGTATTCAGATTAAAAATTGGTTTGGATGAGATTAACTATGGTGATGCCCATTTCAGAAGAAGTGATAACGCTCGCGTGATATTTAACCCATTTGTTGGAAACTACATCATGGATTCATTCACAACAGAAGCGTTTATTGAAGCGTACGTAATGCCTGGAAACTTCATTGGTATGATAGCCATCTCAAATGGTAAATTAAATCAGAATGTTATTGTAAATGATAACACAGATAATAAATTATCATTTTATGGAAAAGTTGGTTATGACAACTATGCTACTGATGGAGTAAGATTCAGAATTACCGGTTCTTGGTACACAAATAATGGAACATCTACAGGTACCTATTTATATAACGGAGACCGTGCAGGAGGTAGATATTACGGAGTGATGCAAAGCTTAGATGGTGGTAGTGACTTTGAGCCTAGATTTAGCCCTAGATTCAAACAAAACACTTCTTTCCAAATCAATCCATTTCTTAAAGTAGGAGGATTAGAATTCTTCGGTATCTATGAAAACATTGGAAATGGTGATGATGAAGGTAATGGATCATTTAACCAGTATGCAGGTGAATTACTTTACAGATTTGGAGGTAATGAGGATCTATTCATTGGAACAAGATACAATTATGTTTCTGGTGAAAGAAATGAAGGAGACCCAACACTTGAAATCTCAAGATTCAATATTGGCGGTGGCTGGTTCTTAACTAATAACGTTCTCATTAAAGTAGAATATGTAAACCAAAGCTACAGTGGTGATGGCTGGAATGGTCAAAAATATCAAGATGCAAGTTTTGATGGATTAGTATTCGAAGCAGGTATCAGTTTCTAATATCAATACCAAAAAATAATTAGTATGTAGTGTATGTCTCTACTGAATTCAAAAAATTACTTTTAGTAATCGGGTTGACCACCAAGAATTCAGAAACCAGACATACACTACTTTTTTATTGTATGTCCTAGCTTTGAATTAGATTTTTAAACAAATAAAGCCAAACATTCTCATTTTAATAGTTTACGACAAATATTAGAATTATCAAGATTCTATGGCTGAGGCTTTCAATACAAAATTAACACTCTCATTTCCCCAATTTGAATCGAGCCATTAAACAACCTGCCAATATCAAATAAATAAATTCAATCAAAAACTCACAAACCTTTTTGATAAAGAATTAGATTAATCAAAAACATTTTAACGCCCTTGATTTAACATACCTCCATCTATTGTTTCCAGTTCGCTCAGATTCCCTCTTTTTGACCAGGATTTTTCTAACACCTTATATAATATGTAATCACATAATATCCCAAAAGGTATTGTTAACAAGTTCAGTACTATATCAGGAAGGTCTGTAAAAATATTTACATCAAGCATAAACTCAATTAAACCTAATATAATACCTCCAATAACAGTTCCGATAAAGTAGATGACAATTCCCAAAATAGCAAATCCCCATTTTGAACGATTAAACTGATCAGCGAGATTATAAAAATATTTGCCGATCCAATAAAGTAAGGCTATTCCTAACATAAAAAAATATTGGTTAAAATTAAAAACTACAATTGTAGCTATCAATTATTAAAATTCATAATGAATAATTGAATTTAAGCTTAAATACTAGCTTTTGACACTTACGTAGAGTGTAGTGCTTACTTAATTAGATTAACAAAATAGATATACCTAAAAAGAAACTTAATTTTAAAAAGTAACCATAAAATAACCCTAAAGTAAACATTGTCAACTGGAGCATGAATGCACGTCTCAGATTAAGGATTAGAACATAAAAAACATTGAAGCCAACCCCATGACGACATATATGAGAATAATCATAAGCGAGTTGGTAATACTATTGTCCCGTAACGATGTATAAATTAACTGACAATGCTGTGCAGCAATGAGGATGTCGGGCACCATTGATGAAGGTTCGCTTGGCATTTCAGGTTCCATGAAAGTGTAAAAGAGTAAGAGTGAGAGTAAGTATTGAGGCGATTAGTACTATAAAAATCAGGGCATAAAAAAACCCTCACCGGAATCCGATAAGGGTTTTGATAATAAAATGGCGATGACCTAC
>NZ_JABBNU010000006.1 GCF_012926615.1 Marinigracilibium pacificum
CACAGAAGAGTTATCATCATGTGGTAAATTATAAAACCATTCTTTTCTTGTATCCAACCACAATTCTCTACCTATTGGCAAGTTGTTTTTCAACTTGTTTAAAACTGTCTCAATCTCTTTACACTTTATATTTGTCTGTGAAAATGTTCCCATTTTAGATTTCTATTATGGTTGCAGCTAACGAAGGAATAAGCGCGACTCTATTGCTCTTATTTCCTTTATAACTTCGTTGTTTGTTTTGTTAATAATTCCCTTTAAAAATTCTAAAATAGCTCTTGGTTGAATAAAATCAAATATTTTCTTAATAAATACCCCTTTGTAAACGTATGTAACTATAGAATTTTTAATTCTGTATCTAAACGTTTACAACCGTTTACGATCGACTAACTTTTGATGATGTAATCGGTTTACTTGTTTTCTGGTAATAAAAGCTCCAATTCACTCTTTACAAAAATCTGTTTTAACAAAATGTCGCGCTCGGCATTCTCCTTTTCCTGCTCTTTTACCTTTTTATTATTTTGAACTAGCCTACTTTCTGAATTTCAATCCTTTTTGTCTGTCTTACACCAAATAATTAATGTAGATCTCAGGTTCGCTGTAATTCCTATTGTCTTTATTCGCTTTTTTTGAACTCGAAAGGTTCCTTTACTACTCCTTTCAATATAGTCTGATAATCTTTATCAGCCGTGAGATTAAACGTATATATACGTATAATAAACGTTTAATCTCACGCTTAATTTATTTCGTTTTCTTAACGTATTTGGTCAATATTACGATCTGCTGGCCATTTACTTTTCCTTCTATCTGCTCTGCGTTATCATAAACCAGGCTAATATTTCTTACGGCTGTTCCTCTCTTTGCTGTAAACCCTGCTCCACTAACCGAAAGGTCTTTTGTTAATACTACTGTATCTCCTGCTTCAAGTGTTACTCCATTACTATCTTTATGAACGACACTTTCTTCACTGCCCTGCGATTGGCCAGCCTCAGCCCAGCTTTTAGTCTCTTCATCCAGATATAGGATGTTAAGTAAATCAAGTGCCCAGCTTTCGTCTCTTAATTTATTAAGCGTACGCCAGGCCATTACCTGTACAGCCGGCACTGTACTCCACATGGTATTGCCTATACTACGCCAGTGATTGATGTTTCCTGATACCGGATCTTCAATATGCTCCAGGCAGGTATTACATATTATTATGGAACTGTCAACTTCGCCTTCGGTTGCCGGTGGAACTGTATAGATGTTTTCGGGGTTGCTGGCTTCACACAATTCACATTTGTTTTGACTGCGGACTAATAATTCTTCTTTGATTTCCATTGTTGTTTATTTTATGCCACAATTTACTGCTTTTTACTAGTTGGATATTGATTTTGCCTCCAAAAAGCGGTTTTAATCATGTTTTATTGTCATTCGGAATTCAGGCTATCCGTTTGTAAACGGTTGTAATCGTTTGTAAACGAAAGTAAATGGAAAGTAGCTGTTTATATTTTTTTATTGCCCAAAAAGCTCTTTTCATTTGTAGCTCAATCAATTAACATTTGTGTTCAACCATAAAAACATACTAACTATGAATTCAATTAGAAATCGTGTGCAGTTAATCGGAAACCTTGGAACTGACCCTGAAATGAAAGAGTTTGATTCAGGAAACAAAATGACAACGCTAAGTCTGGCTACTTCAGAATCTTATCTTAACGCAAAAGGTGAGCGTGTAAATGACACGCAATGGCACCGAATTGTGCTTTGGGGCAAGCTTGCTGAGATAGCTGGCAAATATCTGTCAAAAGGACGTGAGGTAGTGATCGAAGGTAAATTAATTCACCGGTCATACGAAGATCAGCAGGGTAATAAAAGGTTTATATCTGAAGTAGTTGCCCAGGATCTTCTAATGTTGAATGGAGCTAAAAAAGAAGCAGTTGCTGATTTGGATTAATCCACTTTGAATACCAATTGTTTCATTCAAAACACGCTCCGGTTCAGGGGCGTGTTTAATTCTATTATTGCATGCTTCTCTCCAGCAGTTAAACTTATAGATACTGGTTTGATATTATCGGCACTATTTGATCGATATAAATAGCAACGAAAAGCAAACAATATGGTGTCAGTCCGGGCGTTAACTAATTGAGCTGTTTTCAATTAAAAAACCGGACATTATCCTGTCCGGTTTCTTAACATATTATTCCTTTAAAATTCTATAGTTTGATTAGCTCTTCACCTCTCAATACAGGAATTTCAGTGTATTTATCTATTTCAAGACAAAACTCGATGTCTTTACCAATTCCGATTTTCTGTAGTCTGCTAACGTGCGATGATTTCTGTACAAAACCCAAAAGATCACTCTTTGCAGCCTGATACATCTTTTCCATCATCAATGGCGGATCACAAGCACTTTTGTGAGTTTCATTTAGTGCTTCAACCAATGCGCCGGCAAACAGTGAGTCTTCCATATTGACTTTGCCCTTCCATCCGGCACAAAGTATCAATACATCATATGGACTTTTCTTGCAATGTTCAGCAACAGCACTCAGGTTAAGGAAAGATCCGATGATTACTTCACTCGCATTTTTGCTTTTATTGATAGCAACAGTGCCATTTGTAGTGGTAACCCCGATCTTTTTTCCTTTGTATTCTTCATTCATATAGCCAAATGGAGAATTACCCAGGTCAAAGCCTTCCACATGTTTTCCATTACGCTCACCAGCAATGATGTATCCTTTTTCTTTTAGTTTTCTACATTCTTCGAGGTCAGCCTTTGGAGTTATACTTTTAACACCATTTGCAATACCTGCTGTCATGCATGATGTGGCTCTAAGAATATCCACCACTACAACTAATTTGTTTTCAACCGGATACAGGTGTAATAATTCCGGAGACAGACATACATCAATCGTTTTGCTCATTTTTTATCCTTTATAAAGAGGTAGTTTTTCTACTATTGCTTTCAGCTTTCTGTTTCTCACAACAATAAAGATTTCTGTACCTGCAGTAGCATTTTCTTTAGTGACATATCCGAGTCCGATACCTTTTTCAAGCATAGGAGACTGAGACCCTGATGTTACTATTCCAATTTCGTTACCATCAGCATCTTCAATCAAATAATCCTTTCTAGGGATGCCTCTGTCTTCAAGAATAAAACCTACAAGTTTTCTGGATACTCCTTCTTCTTTTTGCTTCTGAAGGTTTTCAGAATTAATAAAATCTTTGGTGAATTTGGTGATCCAGCCTAATCCTGCCTCAAGAGGAGAGGTGGTGTCATCAATATCATTACCATACAGACAGTAACCTTTTTCTAGTCGAAGCGTGTCACGGGCACCAAGACCAATAGGTTTGATGTCAGCATCTTTACCGGCTTCGAAGATTGCATCCCACAATTTCAAGGCATCTTCGTTTTTAACATAAAGCTCAAATCCACCTGATCCGGTATATCCCGTTCCTGAAATGATTACATCATCAACGCCACCGATAGAGCCAGTGGTAAAGTGGTAAAATTTCACTGATGACAGGTCAACTTCTGTTAACTTCTGTAAAATTTCTGTTGCTTTTGGACCCTGAACGGCAAAAAGTGAATAATCATCAGACTCATTTCGAAGCTCAGCTCCAATAGACTTATTATATTTACTTATGTGAGCGAAGTCTTTATCTATGTTACTTGCATTTACAACAAGTAGGTACTTTTCATCACCAAATCGATAAACGATAAGGTCATCAACAATACCACCAGTTTCATTTGGAAGGCAGCTGTATTGAGCCTGTCCGTCTACCAGTTTGGAAGCATCGTTTGAAGTAACTTTCTGAATCAGTTCAAGGGCTTTTGGTCCTTCAACCCAGAATTCACCCATGTGTGATACGTCAAAAACTCCTACGCCCTCTCTTACTGTTTTATGTTCTTCAATGTCAGAAGAATAACGAACTGGCATATTATATCCGGCAAAAGGCATCATTTTAGCACCTAATTGCTCATGAACGTCATTTAATGCAATTTTTTTGAGCTCCATGTTGTTTGTGTTTATTGAAAATCGCCGTAAAGGTATAAAAAATGAACAATTCTATTTCAGGAATTTTACTTTTAACGCTTGTTTAAACAGTAATTGGTAACAATTATTTAATGTCTAATGATTGCATTTAAAAATTATTTGTCAGACTTTCGTGAAATAATCTTCTTGTTTTCGAACTATCAAATACTCGAATCCGTTAGTATTTAAATCTAAATAAGATACTCATATCGGCATATATTCGGATTGATCCCATTCAACTCAGTTGTTTTTCTGGATATTGGTACCTTTTAAGGAAGGTACCGCCGATTCTTTTTTACTAATTCCAGAATTAATTTAATTTTTTTTTAAAAAGTGAAAACATTTATAACCCTTTGAGGTTTAAAAAGATAATTAAACTGTGGTGTGGTATAGGTTTAATTTTCATGATGGCTGAGAAGCTAACCGCCTGAGTGGTAACAGGCGGTTTTTTTTTGTATTATCGGTACGTATTCTTAAAATAGTGATATATTTTAAGTAAATTGTATAAGAATTAGAGAGCGCCTTTCATACCTGTTTTTCAGGGTTACATTTTATTACCAAAATATTAATCATTATGATTCTTAATGCCCCATATCATGAAACTTTCAATTTTACCCAATCTAAAATCCCATATAATTATCTTATATGATGTGTTGTTCTTGTCTTGTGTTCTTTCATTAGTTAATGTCGTAAATATTTATGCCCAGCAGGGAGAAAATAAAATTGAACTTCAAGCGACAGGCAATGAAGTAATGTGGAATGAAGGAAACGATGCTGAATCGGTTTATTCCTTGAAATTTAAAAATATCACCTCAGAAACTACTACCTACCAGATTAAAGTTGTAAATGATGTTGATCAACCCGATTCAATAGATGGTCAATATGGAAAATTGATTTACCAGACTGATTATGTGTTTTTAGACACTGGAGCTTCAGAATTCGAATGGTATGAAATCGTTAGTAATGAAAATTTGATTTGGGAACTAGATATCCCGGGAGGTAAGTTTGATCCTCCACCGACTCCAATAAAAGAGTTAATAAATAATCCCGGAGAAGAAGATTTTTATTTTCCTTTTTTTGGAGAAGTTATTTCATTAAGAGATTTTGCTTTGGCTGAGCAAGGAGGTATAGGTTATTTTCCTGAAAAGGATGGAGACTTCTTTTCTTATGAATATCCTGTAGATAGTTATTATCCTGATGGATTTATTTACCCATTGCTTTCTGTTGTGCCTCAAATATTAGAAGTATATTATAAAGAATATCCCGATTTTGCTGTTATACAATTCTTTTATAAACTTTGGTCTCGACCTGATGATGATTTTATTTATCAAATTAAGGTAAATAAAAATGGGGATATCAAGTTTTTATATAAGCTTATGGAATTTAGCCCTACTTGTAATAATGTTGCAACTTTTATGGGACTGGAGTCATTAGATGGTATTCGTACTCATAATAATGAAACACCGGGACCTTATTGCTTTTATGATGAAAAAATTGTTCTAGAAGATATATCTGTTTCCTATAATTATTTACCTCAGAGAATTTTATATCCAAATATTAAATCAGTAACACTTAATCCGGGAGAAGAAACTACCATCGATTTTTATCCTAGAAAAAATCTGGGCCCCGGAAACTATACAACTAATATTAAAATTTCAGATGATAACTCTGAAATATACCAGATTCCAATCTTTGCAACGGTATATTCAAATGAAGTTGAAATATCTACCTTGTCTAAGATGATTTGGAGATCAGGTTCTATTACATCTGATATGCTTGATATTAAAATCAAGAACTTAATAAATGAGGAAAGAAATTTCATTATTCGTTCTGATTTTTCATTTAGTAATCAAGGTGCCACAGATAAATTTATTGTTTCAGATAGAATGTATTTACCATTTGATACAGATGATTTTTATATTGGGAATGAGGTTGGGAACAACAAATTTTTGACTAAAAATTATATCTTTCCTAATATAGTTATACCAGAAAATAAACTTGATTACCCCGGTTTTTACACTGCTCTTGGAGGTAGTTATGCCCGATTCGGTGACATCTTAAAATATAATAATAGACAGGATAGTACCTTTAAATTTACTTTCTTTGATGAAGAGGTTCACCTCAAAGATTTTATGCTTAGTGAATATGGCTATTTTGCTAACTATAATCCTCCTCCAGGACAATATTATCCTCCTTATGATTTTGATCCGGGTGATATGTCTGAGCCAAATGGAATAATCGCTCCATTTGTGGGTGAAATTACCTTTAATCCATCTGATAATTTATCGGGTATTTTTTATGATGAATTGATAATTGAAGGTCAAAAAGTTGCAGCGATTTATTTCAATAGGTTTAAACCAGATGGAAGTGAAACTATATTGACCTGCAGGTTATTGATTTTACGAAACGGTGATTTTATAATTGAAAAGGCTGGTAATTTTGATGATTTCCCTTCCATTAGAAAAACAGCAGGGATTGAAAGTAAGGATGGAACTGAATATGCTTATAGAAATATGGATCCGACAGTCCAGTTTGATAACAACAGGATTTTTATTTTCAGAGATAGATTCCCGTTATTTGCTCCACTAGTATCAACTACCGCTGCTAATGCTACAGAAATGGTTCAAATGAATCCGAATTTTAAAGCAATACCTGGTTTGCATAATGTAGCTATTTACCTTGACGAAATTGTTGGCAATGACACAATTCCTAATGTTGCAAAAACCAGATTGCAAGCTGATGTGCTCACTGTAGATTGTGCTCTGACAGATCAAAATTTAAGTTTAAACAGTGATATAAGTGCCAGTTCAAGTGCAGCCTCCTGGTGGCAACCAGACCGGATGATTGATGGTGCCCAGAATACTCGTTGGTCAACAACTGCAAACCAGGCGGAGATTATTGTCGACTTGAATCAAGATATTAATTTGGATGAGATTAAAATTTTCTGGGATTATGCAAGAGCTAAAAGTTATTCTGTTTATTCAAAACTAATCGATACTGACGCCTGGACATTGATCTACTCAGATATGAATAATTTAGAGGTAAACAACCTGCTATTATTCACTGATGTTTCTTCGAGATACCTGAAAATAGTATGTTCCGTTCCGTTTACAACCTATGGATATTCAATTAAGGAGCTGGAAGTTTATGGAGGTTGTTTGACAGAGCCTATCGTACCTGCCAGTGGAGAAATTTTCCCATTTACTCTCAATTTGAAACCAGGAGATGAAGTTCAATTGATAGCTAATGTAGTTGACAGCAAGGGAAATGTCATTGATCAGCCTGATGGAGAGTGGTTTACAAATAGTGGAAATGTAAATGTTGATGTAAATGGTTTATTAACTGCTTTGAGTCCTGGAGCATTTACTGTAGAATATCACATTGGAGCTTTAATATTAACCCGGGACGGTTTTGTCTCTCCCGATGATTGTGCGATATCTCCGTCTGATAACCTTGCATTAAATATGCCTTCATTTGGTTCAAGCCAGGAAGGTCAGTTCTTCGAGGCTAAAAAAGCCAACGATGGAAACCTCTCTTCCAGATGGTCTAGCAGATATGCAGATAACCAGTGGTATTATGTTGAGCTTGGTGACGAATATGAAATTTTTGGAGTAAACATTGTCTGGAATTATAGTGCAGCCAGTTCTTATGAACTTCAATACAGAAATAGCGAAGGTGTGTGGAAAGTATTTTATCAGGATTTTGATGCTGATGGCGGAACTGATGTTTTAAAATTTGAAACCGGTATCATCACTGACGCCATCCGTTTGTGGGGATTTGAAAGAAATACATCTTATGGAATTTCAATACATGAATTTCAGGTATTTGGAAGTTGCCCTTCTACAGGAGCTTCAAGTGAATTGCTGTTAACCGGGGTGTCTGCTTACCCAAA
Organism: Marinigracilibium pacificum; assembly: GCF_012926615.1. Lineage (GTDB taxonomy): Bacteria > Bacteroidota > Bacteroidia > Cytophagales > Cyclobacteriaceae > Mangrovivirga > Mangrovivirga pacifica. The sequence goes on from NZ_JABBNU010000006.1 coordinate 7,903, forward strand.
TCCGTTAGGACAAACACTTCAGCTAAAATTAAATACAGAAAAAACAGAAAAATATCAATTAAAATTGTACGATAGTAATTTTAATTTGTATTTTAACGGCGAATTTGAGTTAGGAATGAATCCCATAGAACTTCCCATCAATATATCGACACTTCCGGTTGGTGTTTATATTCTAAAAATGGTAAGCAAAGAGGGAGTGTCAACCAGTATTAAGCTGGTGAAGGAATGAGAAGAAATTTGTTAAGTTAAGTATTAGTATTTTTATCAATCATGAAAAATTCTACCACTATAGCAGATAGAGTGAATTTGCTCTATCTGCTTGTATTTTTTATTTTTTTTAATCAATTGGGTATAGCCCAGAATCACTGCGAAAAAGGAGTTGTCAACATTAAAGTGTCTGAAGAAATGGCTGTGGAATTATCACAATCACTTCAGAACCATAGAGCAGTGGTTACACGATTTGGCGTTCCGGAAATTGATGCTGTTTCAGAAGGGTTTAAGTGCTCTTCGATCAAAAGGTTATTCCCTTATAACCCAAGATTTGAAGAAAAACATCGAAAGTATGATCTTCATCGCTGGTTTACAATAAGAATTGATAAAAGTATCCCTATTGAACAAGCAATTCATGATTATGGCGAATTAGAATATGTTGAGATTGCCGAGCCGGTTATGTTACCGGTAAGCTATGATGTAGAAGAGTCTTCTTTCGATGCATCTAAAACAGGATCTCTGCCAACAGGTAATAATGATCCGTTTTTTGGATTTCAATATTCTTTTGAAAATGTGAACAATCCAATAGGTGGAGATGTATCAGCATTGCTAGCCTGGAAACAAAGTACCGGAAATCCTGATGTAATTGTTGCGGTTATCGATGGTGGAATAGAACAAACACACCCTGATCTTGCGCCTAATTTATGGATAAACGAAGATGAGATACCTAATAATGGTATTGATGATGATAATAATGGATACATTGATGATTATAACGGGTTTGGGTTTGGAGAAAGAACAGGAGAATACACACCAAATAATCATGGAACTCATGTAGGAGGAACTGTTGCTGCAGCTACCAATAATGGAATTGGGGTAGCCGGTATTGCCGGAGGTTCTGGTACACTTCCTGGAGTGAAATTAATGTCATGCGCCGCATTTAGTCCGAACGGTACAGGCGGTTTTCAGGAAAGTTTTGTCTATGCAGCAGATAATGGAGCCGTAATTACCCAAAATTCCTGGCGATTTTTAACACCAAATATATACATCAAATCTTATGAAGATGCGATAAATTATTTTATCAATGAGGCAGGTAATGATGAATTTGGAAATCAGGTTGGTCCGATGGCTGGTGGTCTGGTAGTCTTTGCTGCCGGGAATGAAAATAGCGGAGAGCAGTTTTTTCCTTCGTATCTACCACAGGTAATTGCGGTAGCCGCAACTAATAATGCTGATGTAAGAGCTGGGTTTTCGAATTATGGAGACTGGATAGATATATCTGCTCCGGGAGTTAGTATTTTAAGTACGGTAACTGGTAATAATTATAGTTATTTTTCAGGAACATCAATGGCATGTCCACATGTGTCAGGAGCTGCAGCTCTAATTGTTTCATCATTTGGTAAACAAGGCTTCACCCCCGAAAAAGTCAAAGCATTATTGTATGGATCAGCAGATAATATTGATCAAGTAAATCCTGAATTTGAAAATCAACTTGGCTGGGGAAGACTAAATCTGGCATCATCATTAAAAGCAAAAGTTTATAATGATCCTGCTATAAATCTTTCAAGTGATATTTTAGATATTGGTAATATACCACTTGGCTATAATGAGGAGCTTATAATTAATGTTAGAAATATAGGTTTACAGCCACTAAGAATTTTATCAGTTGAAACAATAAGTGATGCGTTAAAATCAACTACTTTTCCAAGAAGCCCAATTGCTGTTTTTGATAAAGATTTTGTTAGAATTAGCTTTACTCCCAATAAGGTCGGGCCATTCAATGAACTAGTTGTAATAAAATCTAATGACCCTCTAATTCCATCAAAGCAAGTTACAATTACAGGAAATATATTGTCTTCAGCTGTACTTGAATTAAAAGAAAGTTACCCTGCGGTAGAGATTGATAATAAAACCATAGATGAATTCACTTTTGAATTTGCGAATGTTGGAAATGTTAAATTAGAATATAAACTTTCATTAGTAGGCCCACAAGGCGAAGGGTTTCCGATAAATACTATTGTAAATACTACCGGACAAACACCGGTGAATACATCAGACCAGGTGAGAATGAAAATCGATGCCCGGGGTGTACCTCGAGGTACCTACTCATACGGTGTCAGGTTTGAAACTAACCAGTTGGGTGGAAATGTTGATACTTTGTTTTTTGATGTCAAAGTATTGGGTCCGGAGTTAACGATTACTCCTACTGCTTCTTTTATTAAGGTTGCTGATAATCAGCCTGGTATGCTTGAGTTTGAGCTGAAGAATATTGGTGAAACTAATGTCCGGTATTCAGTCAATATGTTACCGGGTATGAGTTTCAATGAAACAGATACTGCAAGTAAATTTGTTACTGCAACAGGGTTTGAAGTTGATAATTCCAGTGAATATTTGGAAGAATGGGCCAGCTCAATCAATGGAAATTGGACTATTAATGAAAATAGCCCAAGTACAGGGAGAAAAGCTCTTTATGGTAAAATTGATTCCGGATTCGGATTAGGGATTAGAACAAGTTTTACTCCCCCAATAGGTGAATCTTATGTTTTAGAAATGGATTTGAAAATTTCAGAAGGAGCATCATGGATGGTATCGTTACCAGCAACAAATATTGGTGAGTTAAGAAGGATCATTTTTAATACATCTGAAAATAAACTGGAATTAAATATATTTTATGGTGATCTCATCGAATTGGATTATGAATATCCGATTGGAGAATATTTCAAATTAGCTATTGAAAATAACGAGTTTGGAAATGAGCATCGGATTTATATCAATGGAGATTTAGTATATACTTTAACTAATGATGATTTCCTTGAAGGGCTTGATCTTCCCAAAAACATATTTGGGGTTTTTATAGCTGCACTCAATGAATGTCAGGGAGGGTGTGAGGTTTATGTAGATAACTATCAAGTTTATAAAGGAGCTTACAGATCTCTTGATAAAAGTTATTTTGAAGGTGAGTTAGCTTCAGGTATGCTATCTACAGGTTCATCAAAGTTGGTCTCCATTCCTTTTGAGAGATTAAATTCCGGATATGGATATTATTACAATGATATAAAGATTGATTATTCCTCAATGGAATTAATACATTCTTTGGTAACACAAGTAGAAGGTAATCCTTCCTTTAATGTGAGTTTTGATCAAACAGATTTTGATATTTATTATAACTCAGATAGCACCATCTATTTTGATATAGAAAATACAGGGGGAAAGGATTTGATTATTTCCACTTCAGTAATTGATAATGAGGAATACCCGTTTACTCCAAAGCAATCTGTTATATATGAAGAAACTTTTGATTCTCCCTATTTACTTGATGGCTGGGAGCAAGTAGATAATGATGGCTATGAAGGTTATAATTCAAAATGGGTATTGAACCCCGGAACCTACCATTCCAATGACGATCCTTCTTCATGTCTGGTTGATAATTATATTGGATTATATGACACTCAGTTTGGAGGCAAAGCAGACCTCATTTCCCCGGGTATTAAAATCCAAAATGAAAACACTTATTTAACATTTAGTGCTTCCTTTTTCAATTTAATTGGAAAGGCTTCATTTGAAGTAAATATATCTGTTGATGACAAAGCTTCCTGGACACAGGTACTCTATTGGGATAATTGGGATGTACCTCATTACTGTGAAGAAGTCAAAATTTTATTAGATGATCATGTAGATCCAGGCGATATTGTTTATGTGAAATTTTCAGCGGATATAGGATATGCCAGTTCTGTTGCAATGGATAATTTTAAAATTGTTGAAGAAAATAGTGTAATTATTCTAAACAGTTCATCTAAATATTTACCTGTTGGAGCCAAGACTAAAATCCCTTTAAAATTTAATTCACGTGATATTGATGATGGTTTGTATAGTAGCTCTGTTAGTTTTTTCGATTTTCAATCCGGAGAAACATTTAGTCAGGATTTAAATATCAGGGTTCTGACTCCGGGTGAACTTTCGGTTAATATAAATGAATTTAATCTTGAAATAGAACAGGAGGAAGTTGTTACTAAAGAGGTTGAATTTACAAATACTGGAGAAAGTCCATTAATATTGAATTTTGATTATAAGCTACCTAATCAGGATAATCTTGTAGATATTCAAAATCTCTTCTCGGTAAATTTTGATGAATATCCGGTCGGAGACTTGAAACAAAGCACCAGAATAAATGCCTCTTCTTCAGCTCAGGTAGGTGATGTTTCTCCATACTCAGGAGAAAAGCATCTAATATTAAATTCATCTTCTGAAGAAGATTACTTCAATACTAAATTATCGAAAATAAATCTTGACAAACAGGATAGTGTAACCTCGATATCATTCTTTTATAATTTTGATAATGCACAATCTGTTTCCCTGACTTTATTTCCATACAACATACCAAATACAATAATGTATCCACTTGTTGAGATGGAGAAAGCCTCTGTAAGTTTCAGACAGCTACCATCATCTACGACAGTTGGGTCCCTGGATTATCCTGGGTACAAGCATTTTGTATATAGCTATAACAGGCTTACCAGGGAGAATAAAATTTATATCGATGGAAGGTTAATCATTAATAAATTAAACTATTCAAATCCAGTTGAAGCTTTTGCGATTAATGAAAAACGGCCACAATCTAATTCCGGATATCTTTTGTTTGATTCAATCAGGGTTGACAATGGTAAAGCTGCCATGCCAACGGTAAGGGTTGAAAAACGAAGTATATATTTAAATCCTGGAGAGTCCAAAACTCTGCCGGTAATTATCGATGCATCCCGACTTAAAACCGGTACACTTTTAGAATCATTATCCGGAAATTATAATTCATACAATCAGGAGAGTTTTATTCTTCCTGTAAATCTGAATGTTTCTGAACCGGAGTGTTATCTGAATTCAAAAACAAATCAGGTGATGTTGGGGACACTAAAAGCTAGTTCATTTAATACAGAGTGGACTCAACCTGATAAGGCAAATGATGGAAAGTTTGTTTCAAAATGGGAATCTGACACTAATCCGGATCAATATCTGGAAGTAGACCTTGGAAAGGTAAACATGATTAAAAGAGTTCGGATATTATGGGGTACAAATTATGCTTCTTCATTTGATGTATATGCCAGATCCGGCTTAACTGATGATTGGACGAAAGTGTTGAATATCCAGGGACATACTAGTCGGGAGTTTGAAGAATCTTTGTCAAATGAGATTGAAGCCCGATATGTTCGAATCAAAATGAATACACCGGCAACTATCCACGGTTATGCCGTACATGAATTTGAACTATTTGGTGGTTGTGCTACCGGAGTTCCGGTTATATCTGAATTAAAAATAATTCCTGAATATTATTCGCTCAAAGCTGGTGAAACCATGCAATATCAAGTTGAAGCTAAGGATCAATTTGGGAAAACATACACTCCGACAAATATCATTTGGAGTGCAATTGGTAGTGCTGAAATAGATGAGTCAACAGGTTTATTAACCGGAATTTCTGATGGTGAATATGAAGTTATGGTAACAGTTGATGGCGTGTCTGCAACTGCCTATGGCACCGTCATCAATAATGATTGTAAAGTTTCTTTGGTTGGCAGCCTGTCATTAAATAAGTATTCAGCAGCATCTAGTGATCAAGGCGGATCTTTTGTTGCTCAAAGAGCAAATGATGGAGATATTTCAACAAGCTGGAGATCAAAATATGCCGATAACCAATGGTGGTATGTTGAATTAGGAGATGTCTATAATATCCACGAGGTCAATGTTGACTGGGGTGTGAATTATGCCACTTCCTATGAATTACAATACCGTGATTCCGAAGGAGTATGGCAGGTATTTTATAAAGATTTGAATGCCAATGGAGGGCTTGACGAGCTTAACCTGGATGGTAGTGTTAGTACAGATGCTATCAGGCTTTGGGCTTTTACCCGTTCAGGCTCATGGGGATTTAATATCGATGAAATTGAAGTATATGGAGTTTGTTCTCCTGAAAATATTAGTGGTGTTTCTTCTGTTACATTTAACCTGACAGCATATCCAAATCCGTTGGATGGAGTACTGCAAATTAAAGTAGGGGAATCTTATAATGGTGAATACAATGTGTGGTTGTATGATAGCCAGTTTAATACGGTTTACAATGGAGAAGTTGAATTAAGTGCCAACCCGGCTGAATTACCAATGAATGTAAATACCCTGGCACCAGGAGTCTATTTACTTAAACTTGTTGATTCAGAAGGGTACTCTACAACTGTCAAGTTGTTTAAGGAATAGTACCTCGATAAATTAACTACTGAGTCCCTTAATGTCGTGAAAAAATTTACTCATGTCCTCAACCCGGCATCAATAATTTTGATGCTGGTTGTTATTCTATTGCCTGATTTTGCCTTTGGTCAGGATCATTGTAAAAAAGGTATTGTCAATATTAAAGTTTCCGAAGAGATGGCTGACCAACTGGAAAGTACTCTTAACGCTGCGGATAGTTCTTTTGCAGTTTATTCAGGAAACGAAGAACTGGATGCTATGTCCAGCCAGTTTAAATGCCGGCGTATTTCCAGGATGTTTCCATATAACGAGCGTTTTGAAGCTAAACACAGAAAATATGGATTGCACAGATGGTATACAGTTTTAATTGATTCCGGAGTTGCAATCGCTGATGCTGTGAAAGAGTATGGTGAACTGGAATTTGTGGAATTTGCCGAGCCCGAATTTGAAACTCAGCTTGTTGATGGTTCATTCGAACCCATTGTTGTTGAGAGTGAATTTATTGCGCCCTTGATATCCTCTCCTAATGATCCATTGTATAATAACCAATGGCATTATGTCAATACTGGTCAAGGTGGGGGTGTACCAGGAGCAGATATAAATTTATTGAAAGCCTGGAGAACAACTACCGGTAACAATGATGTGATTGTATCAGTCCATGATCAGGGAATTGAATCGACCCATGAAGATTTATCTGCAAATTTATGGGTAAACGAGGATGAGATTCCCGGGAATGGGATCGATGATGATGGAAATGGTTACATCGATGATGTTAATGGTTATGGTTTTAGAGAAAACATTGGGAATTATACTCCGGGAAACCATGGAACTCACGTAGCAGGTACCATTGCTGCTGTAACCAATAATGGCAAAGGAGGAGCCGGAATTGCTGGAGGTTCTGGTAATGGAGATGGCGTAAAGGTTATGTCTTGTGCTGTGTTTTTAAATAATTCAGGATTTAGGTTTCAGCAAAGTTTTGTATATGCTGCTGATAATGGCGCAGTAATTTCTCAAAATTCATGGAGTTATAATAATCCGGGAATATTTGTAAGGTCAATTGCTGATGCTATAGATTACTTTATAGCCGAAGCCGGTAAAGATGAATTTGGAAATCAGTATGGAAAATTAAACGGAGGTATAGTTATCTTTGCTGCGGCAAATGATAATGATTACAGACGGTATTTTCCAGCATCCTATGAGCCAGTAGTTGCAGTTGCTGCAACAAGTGGGAAAGATAAAAAATCATACTATTCGAACTATGGTGACTGGGTAGATATTGCTGCTCCAGGGGGTGATTTTTGGGAAGATAATATGATATTGAGTACTATCACGTCTAATAGATATGCTTATTATCAAGGAACCTCCATGGCATGCCCACATGTTTCCGGTGCTGTTGCCTTACTTGTATCTGCCTATGGTAAAATTGGCTATTCCCCGGAGAGAATCAAATCTCAATTGTTTAATTCAGCAGACGATATTTCCGATAAGAATCCTGGTTATCCATTTCAATTAGGTTGGGGAAGGCTTGATGTTGGAAACGCAATGAAACAACAAGTTATCAAGAATCCTTATGTCTGGTTGTTTGATTCATTATTAGACGTAGGCTCTGTGATTAATCTGCCATCAACAGAATTTCAATTTCATCTGGCTAATAGGGGGATTAATGAATTAAAAATAGAATCAATAACTTCAAGTAATGGGATTATTCAAGATCAATACTTTAATAATAATCTTATTAGTGTTAAAGCGTTTGAAAGAAAAAGTTTAACCTTCAAAGGGAGTACAGAATTTATAGGGGCCTGGGTAGATACCTTGATTATTAAAACTAATGACCCGATTAACTCTGAAATGAAATTACCAGTTAAGGGTGAATTTCTGACTCCTCCAAAGATGATAATAGTAAATCCTCCTTCTCATTTAGTTGTTAAAAATTCCGAGGATACACAGAGTTATTTTTATTTGAAAAACGAGGGTGGAAATAATCTGGAGGCTTCAATTGAATCAATTAATCCTCCTTCTGGATCAACTCGCCCTAACTTGAATTTAAGTATAAGTAATCCTCTTGAAGTTATAGTTGCTCCTGGTGATTCACTAAAAGTTGAATTCACAATTAATTCAACCTTTAAAGACAGAGGTGAATATAATTCTGAGATAAAAATCATCTCAAATGATCCGGAAAATGAAAATTTGGTTTTGCCTGTAAGTATTTCATTAATAGGACCTTCTGTTGTTTTTGATGCCGATAATTTTGAAGATAAAGTGACGACAGATGGAATAAAAATTTATTCTACAACGGTTACCAATGTAGGTGAGATCGGTACAGAAATTGAATTTGGAAAACAGCCAAGTGAATTCTATAATGGATTTGTAAAAGGAATCGATTATATCTACGGAACAGGTTTTGAAAAAAGAAGCAATCTGGTTGGAAATCGTGATAAATTTATAACTAACTCTTATTGGAAGGTTTCATCAATCAATCCATATACGGGAATTAATAATCTGCGAGGAGAATTTAATACCGGTGAATCAGGGGGTATAACACCTCGATTATATACTGTTCCTATTGGAAGGAGGGATTTAGTTATGGAATTTAAATTTTCCATAGCTAGTGGAAATAAGTGGATGTTTGTATTAGCCGACAGGATTAGTCCGAATGAAAACCTTACTATTGATTTGGAAGCCAAGAAGATGATTCTTGATAGTTATAACCTCGATGCTATCGAGGTTGATATTGATTTGCAAATGAATCAGTACTACCATTTAAGAATTGAAGCTACAAATGGTCATCATAATTTAAAAGTATTTATCGATGATGTTTTATACCTTGAAAGTGAAGAAGAAGACAGGTTTAAATTTTCAGAAGTAGGGTTTAGTTTGCCAGAACCATGCAGCGGTAATTGTATAATTGATATAGATGATTATAAAATTTATCGAGGTGAATATAAAAGCTTCGATTATGATCAGATTGAGATCGTAAGTGAAAAAAGCTTTCTAAATCCTGGTGAATCATCTAATGTGGAGATTAAAGTAATTGGTTCAGGCCATGATTATGGTGAATATTTTAATGATGTATCGGTTGATTATAAAGTTGATGCTGGTTTGTTTGCCTTAAGAACATTGATTTATGATCTGCCATCTGTAGATATTCAGGTGAATAATAATGCATCGGTCTATTATCAACAAGACACCACCTTAATGTTGAATGTCAAAAATACCGGTGGGACAAATCTTCTATTATTTACTGAATTTGCTGACATATTTAATTCTGAATTTCAGAAGAAACAGAATTATTTGATCAATGAAAATTTCGAATCACAAAATCCCCCATTAGGATGGGAAGTAAATGCAATTAGAGGTTCTTTACTCTGGGGTCCTGTCGGGAATGTATATAATAGACCTGAGCCCACAGAAGAATGTTTGATAGATGATAATGATATAGGAATGGATGGTTATGATGGCTTTGGTAATTCTGAATTGATTTCTCCTTTAATAAGCTATAACGGTGGCGATTTATATCTGGAATATGATGGAAGCATGACTAACTTATTAGGCCGAACCTCTCTGATTCTGAGCATAAAACAAGAAGATCAAACCGAGTGGACCGACATATTAGTTTGGGATGATTACTTTCAGGATTATAGTTGTCGACACGTGAAATTTAATTTGAAAGATTATTTACCAGCCGGTAAAAGGTTCCAATTTAGGTGGGTTGGCGATCAAATTGATTATGCGTCAGGAGTTAGTTTAGATAATATTAAGGTATATAGCGAAGGAAGTTCATTAATAAATAATTCCTTAGGTGTTATTTCAATTCCTATAGAAGGAGAAGTGGATCTGCCTTTAAGTATTGATGCAATAGGTTTACTTTCAGGTGAGTATCCTGTTGAGATGCACTTGTTTGATTTGATTTATGATCTTGATACTACTTTAAACTTTGATTTAACTGTATTAGAGCCTGCCAAACCGATACTTAAAAACACCAGGTTCCAGACTATTGTAGAGCAAGGAAGAACGGTGTCAATTCCACTAACAATTGAAAATTCTGGAGAGAGCCCCTTAGAAATTGAGATGCCATATGAATTACCTGTTGTAGATAATAATTTTGATGTCGGAGAAGTAATATTTAAAATGGATCCTGATCAATGGCCTCTGGGTGGGTTGAAAAAAGCCGCGGGAATTGGATTGAATGAAGGAGTTACGATTTCTTCTTTAATGCCATACTCTGGTACTAATCATATTATAATGAATGGTAATTCTAATTCAAATATTGCAAGCTCTGCTTATGTACCAATATATTTTTCAATTGATTCCCTGACAAGCATTTCCATGTTTGTGAATTTTGATTCAGCACAAAGTTCTTCTATCAATATTCAATCTACCAAATTAAGAACTCAAAGTGGAAAACCATATTTCAGGGTTGAAGATGGAGAGTTGTTTTATGTGTCTAATTCCGGAGTGGAGGCAACAGGCGTCAGAGTAGGTAAAGGGTATCAACAATTAGTATTCAGTTATAATCCTTCAACGAAAGAGAATAAACTTTTTCTGAATGGTAATGAAGTGTTTAATAGAGTTGAATACAATGAACCAATTAAATCATTAGCAATATCGGCTAGTAGTCAGGAACAAAATTATTTAAATATCGATGACATCATGATCAGGAATGGTCATGCATTAATGCCTGTTATAAGGCCGGATATCTTAAAGCTCAAGGTAATGCCTGGAGAAACAGCAAATGTCAATGTGCTGATCGATGGTTCATTGCTTAATAAAGGCGATTATCAAAAAATTATACCGTTGTTAGAGTCTGGTGTTCTTAATGGAACGGATACTGAAAACTTGAATTATGAATTTTCGATTGTTGAAGCGGCCTGTAATTTGTCTTCAATAACTAATCAGTCCTTCTTGGGCATATCTTCAGCAACCTCTTCAAATTCTGAATGGCAGCTGCCTGATAGAGCTAATGATGGTTTGGTTTTCACAAAATGGCAATCTACTTTCGACCCTGATCAGTATTATGAAGTTGATCTTGGCAAGGTAAACATGATCGATAGCATTAGAATTCTATGGGATTTTAATTATGCTTCATCCTTCGAGATTTTAGTGAGATCTTCCGAAACTGATGAATGGACTACTTGGTATTCAACTTTTACGAATACTTCAAAATTAACTGAGTTATTACTTCCACAGACTACAGCGAGATATGTCAGATTGAAACTAAATACTCCTGCGACAATGTATGGGTATTCATTCTTTGAGTTTGAACTGTTTGGTGGTTGTGCCGAAGGTGATCCTGTACTTACTTCAATCCATATTAATCCTGAATACTATTCTCTCAGCTCAGGAGAAAGTGTGCAATATGATTTTAAAGCAAAAGATCAGTTTGGAAATGAATACATTCCTTCGGTGGTATCCTGGAATGCTACTGGAAATGTAGATATTGATTCTGAAACTGGCTTGTTAACTGGTATTGCCGATGGCAATTATCAGGTAGAGATCATTGCAGATGGTGTTTCAGGTTATGCTAACGGGTCTGTGGTAAGTTCTGACTGTGAAGTATCTCTGGTGGGAAGTCTTTCTTTAAATAAATCATCGACAGCATCCAGTTTTGAAAGTAATGCGTTTAATGCAGGCTTTGCTAATGACGGAAACACTGCTACAGATTGGAGATCGAAATTTGCTGATAACCAGTGGTGGTATGTTGAGCTTGGCTCTACTTACAATATCCATGAAGTAAATATTGACTGGGGAGTGAATTTTGCTACCTCATATGAACTTCAATACCGTGATGCTGATGGAGTCTGGAGAGTGTTTTACAAAGATTTAAGTGCCAATGGAGGTATTGATAAGATCGGTTTTGATGGCTCTGTGAGTACAGATGCCATAAGGTTGTGGTCATTTTCCCGTTCCGGACCGTGGGGATTCAATGTAAATGAAGTAGAGGTATATGGGGTGTGTACTCCAGATAGCCAGTTAGAAACTGCTTCAGCTGAAATGGCTGTGCTTCTGTATCCAAATCCACCAGAAGATGTTGTAAACCTTCGCCTGAATAATAATAAGGAGGGTAAATGGACAGCAGAGCTTTATGATGCACAATTTAATTCTCATGGAGAAGTAGAAATAAACCTTAAGGCTGGTTCTAATGTTGAGCTACCATTTAGAATGGGAGGGCTTTACAGAGGAACATACTTCTTGAAATTAACCGATTACGACGGTGAAGTGACTGTTTTGAGAATATTAAAAGAATAATTGATTGGCCCGGTTGTTTGGCGGTCGTTCCCAAAAGGAGCGGCCGCTCTTTATTTACCGTAATCTCTTTCTACTTTCGAGATTCTTAATTTGAAATCAGCATACCAGGTAGTTCTGCCTTTTTCCCTTGCGATAGTATGTTCGCTATGAAGTTTCCAGTTTTTTATCGATTCAAGATCTTTCCAGTAAGAAACTGTAATGCCAACTTCATTTCTGGCTGATTCTAACCCGAGAAATCCCGGTTGATCTTTCGCAAGTTCAACCATTCTGTTAGCGGTATCTTCATATCCATCATTATCAGAACTAAGAACTGATGTGAATATTACTGCATAGTAAGGTGGCTTTGGTGTATTTGCTATCATTTTTCTTTGAACAAATCTAATTGTCTGGGTAGTAACTGGAAGCTTTTGCGATGTAATGGAGTAATTCCATATTCTCTGATGCCATCACGATGCTGGCGTGTTGGATAACCATAATTCTTTTCCCATCCGTAATATGGATGCTCTTGGGCATATTCCTCCATTAAATTATCTCGATAGGTTTTAGCTAAAATAGATGCAGCAGCAATCGAAAAGTATTTTGAATCTCCTTTCACAATGCATTCGTGACTGATCGAAGGGTAAGGAGTAAACCTGTTTCCATCTATAAGCAATAAGTCAGGTGTAGTCTTTAGCTGATCAACAGCTCTATGCATCGCAAGGAAAGATGCTTTCAGAATGTTGATTTTATCGATCTCTTCAGGCTCAACTATTGCAACTGCCCAGCTAATTGATGCTTCTTTGATTTCACTGACCAGAGAATCTCTGGTTTTTTTATTTAGAGCTTTGCTGTCAGTAAGTATTTTGTGATCAAAATCTTTCGGTAAAATTACCGCACCTGCAACTACGGGGCCTGCAAGGCAGCCTCTGCCAGCTTCATCACAGCCAGCTTCAAATTTTGTATCTTCTGAAAAATATGATTTTAACACCTGACAAAACTATAATATTTTAATGAGAATGCGAATCTGCAAATGGTAATTCCCACTTCAATCCAAGGTAAAAGTTTCTTCCAGCTACCGGACCATAATTATATGATGTGTCAAAATTATCCGCAAAGCCCAATGGAGCATCAACTGATTCAGTTCCCGAAATAGGTGAATATTTTTGTATATAGTTGAAAATATTGTTTACTCCTCCATAAATTGAAAAGTCATGATTAAATGATTTTTCAATCTTTAAATCAGCGACCAGATAGGCTGGAGTCCATTGCGGACGAGCAACAGGTTCACCAGATTGACTAATGTCATAGGTCAATGGCATCCTTACCGGACCGTTAAGTCTTAAATTTAACCCCGAGGTAAGTCCAGCTTTTGACATTTTATATGAAATAGAACTTAGTGCTGTCCACTTAGGTGAAAATTCAATGGAAGAATATTCATTATTATTGATTTCATATACTTCCTGGATATTTATGCCCTGGTTCAGAGTGATGCCATTGTGAAAGTCTATCACATTTGAAAGGTTTATTCCTCTGGAAACAAAATAGCCTTGAGTATTTCGATATATTATTTCTCCGGGAGTATCATAGTCAGGTGTGATACGATTAGAAAACCGTGTGTAAAACATGTCCACGTCAAACATGCCCTGATTATTATTAAAAGTATAAATATGATTAAAGTTTAAAGCTATGTTATATGATTTTTCAGGGTTAAGATCTTCTTCTATTACAATCTCTCGTTGACCTGAAACAAATGCATGATCCTCTGTAAATAGATTAATGATTCTAAATCCGGTTCCAAAGCTCAAGGAGGTTGAAGTTACCGGACTGAATTTTTTCTTTACATGTAACCTGGGTGAAGGGATAAGACCATTTAGTGAAAAATAATCTAATCTTAAACCTCCTAATATTTTCCACGAATCATTAATTGACCATTCATCTTCAATAAAAACTCCGGGTACAAATTGAGTTGAAGGGTCGTTTTCAATGCCATTTGAAGAATTGCTCTCAGTAGCTACTGTATTATCATCATAATGATTATACCTGAAGGTCAGTCCGGAAATGAATTTATGATTATCTGCAGAAAAGTTTTTAGTTAAATTGACAAAGCCTGTGTGTTGGGTAGCTTCATATAAATCACTGCCATAATAACTGTTTTGATCATGGCTGCTAACAGAAAAATTTATATTCAGGTTTTTGATATTTGCAAATTCATAATCGCCAAAAAACATAAACCTTTTTGTGTAAATGCTCTCACCATAAATCGAATCATTTCCTCTTGTTTCACGGTAATTATTATGAGTAAGGTAATCTTTAACACCGTTTCTGCGATCTTCATAATATACCTGCGCACCAAGTTTAAATTTATTATTGTTTTTTTGATTAATATCCCAAAGTGTATACATGGAGATCCTGTCAAGGTCTACCATATCATTAAATTGATCATCATTAACATCTCTAAAGTGACGTTTATGACCACCATTTATTGCAATGACACCATTTGTTTTACCTAAACGGGTAGAATAGATTCCATTTGCATAAACTTCTCCAAAACTGCTGCCCATAATATCAAAGGCTAATTTTGGAATATGATATTGATCTTTTGTGATTACATTAATTACCCCGGCCATTGCTTCTGATCCGTATAAAGTAGATGCAGGACCTCTGACAACTTCAAGGCGCTCAATAATACTTGTCGGAATACTGTTTAGTCCGTAAACACTGGCAAGATTGCCAAAAAGAGGGGTGCCATTAATAAGTATTGCTGTGTATGAACCCGGAAGACCATTTATACTTACCGAATTAGTATAGCAAACTCCACAAGCAATTACTTCATTCACCCCGTTAATCATTTTAAATGATTCCATTAATGATGATCCCCCCGATGGAATAAACTCTTCTAATTGTCTGGATGATATGACTTCAACTTTTACAGGAGAGTTTTTTCTGGTATTAGGCATCATTGAGCCTGTTATTGTTACTTCATTAAGTCCAAGGATATTTTCTTCAAGATTTACCGATATTTTATCACCTGGTGAGACTTCAATTTCTTTGGCCTTAAATCCAATGCAACTTACTATTAACGTTAGGTCATTATGTTCAGTAATATCTAAACTGAAATTTCCATTTTCATCAGTTACTGTTCCGGTTCCATAAGTAGTTTTAATTGTTGCGCCAGGTACAGGTTGCCCTTCGCCGTAAACAATACCACTTATTTTTTCAGTCTGTCCAAAACTGTAGAAACTTATTAATAATGTGATAATCAGTAGTTTTAGTTTACCCATAAGGTTATTCTAAATCTTTAATTTAGATTATTAAAAATAATTTTAGACAAATCTAAAAAATATATATGACTAATCATGAATTATTTGATGCTAATAATTCGGTAACCAAAATGAAAACAAGTTAGATTTGTGACATGGATGAGAAATTTAACCCTTGGACAACCCTTGACGGGAAGGAAGTTTATGATAATCCCTGGATAAAAGTAGTGGAGTATAGAGTACTTACTCCAGGCGGTTCAAAAGGGATATATGGAAAAGTTAGTTTTAAAAATAAGGCAATAGGTATAATCCCTGTAGATGAGCAAGGTAACACTTGGCTGGTAGGTCAATATAGATATACTCTTGATGAGTATTGCTGGGAAATTCCTATGGGTGGTGGACCAATTGGGATTGACATGCTTGAATCAGCAAAAAGAGAGCTAAAGGAAGAAACCGGTTTAATCGCTCAGGACTGGAAACAGATTATGAGAATTCACACAAGTAATTCGGTTACCGATGAGGAGGGGTTTGTATATCTGGCAACTGATCTTACTCAGGAGGAGCCGGAGCCAGAAGATACTGAAATATTGAAAGTTAAAAAGCTTCATTTATCTGAAGCGGTAGAATGGGTGATGAATGATAAAATTACCGATGCTATATCAGCATCAGGGATATTAAAGGCTGCGCGTCTTTTTGATATATGAATTATATAGATCATTTTAAGACTAATCTGAAGCTTGCCGTGCCCGTAATGATCAGTCAACTTGGTCATATCATGGTAAATGTTGCCGATAGTGCAATGGTGGGGCATCTCGGTAAGACTCCACTAGCGGGAGCTGCTTTGGCAAATAGTATTTTTAGTCTTGCTTTAACATTTGGAATTGGTTTATCAATAGGAGTTACGCCTTATGTTGCTGCTGCTGATGGAGAAAAGAATTTCAAAAAAATGGGGAGCTTCTTATATAATGGAATGCTGGTTGGAATTGCTAGTGGGTTAATCCTGTGTCTGTTGATATTTGCAGTATTTCCACTATTGCCATATTTTAATCAGCCGCCTGAAGTGGTAGAAGTGGCTAAGCCATATCTTGCTATTATTGGTTTTTCATTAATTCCCCTAATGTTATTTCAAATTCTGAGGCAGTTTGTTGAAGGGTTGACCTTTACTCGTGAGGCAATGGTGATAATTTTGGCTGCCAACTTGATTAATATTATTCTTAATTACATTTTCATTTTCGGGAAATTGGGACTTCCTCCAATGGGATTAGTTGGTGCAGGATACTCAACTTTAATTTCCAGAGTTTTGATGATGATTGCTTTGTGGTATTTTGTTGCTAAAAACAAAAGGTTTGTTATCCATAGGAGGTTTACACTTAAAGCTCGGTTCAAAAAAGAAACAATTAAAAATATTTTGAGTGTTGGAATACCTGGTGGTATCCAATATACTTTTGAAGTTGGAGCCTTTGCAATGGCTGTGATAATGATGGGCTGGATGGGAAAGGTTGAGCAAGCAGCTCATCAGGTTGCAATTTCATTAGCTTCAATATCTTATATGATGGCGTCCGGTTTGTCTGCTGCGGCAACAATCAGGGTTGGTAACCAACTAGGTAAAAAGGATTTTTCCACACTAAAGAAAGCTACTCATACATTATTTGCAATGGGGCTGTTGTTCATGGGAGTTTGTGCTCTTTTATTTACTCTTGGAAGCCATTGGTTGCCTACCTTATTTATCGATGATGCCGAAGTTGTTGCCCTTGCATCACAATTAATTATAATCGCCGCTATATTTCAATTGTCTGATGGTTTACAGGTAGTTTGTCTTGGAGCACTTCGAGGATTGACTGATGTGAAAGTGCCTACCTTTATTACCTTATTAGCATATTGGGTATTTGGGTTACCGGTTTCTTGGTTTCTTGGTTTTAAACTAGATTATGGAGCTCAGGGGATTTGGTATGGATTACTAATTGGATTGACTATAGCCGGAGTGTTATCATTAATCAGGTTTGAATGGTATACCAATCGAATGATAAGGAGGTATAAAGGGGAGGTGTAATAATATCCTGACAGAAGCAATTTGTCTTTAAGAAAAAATATGCATCTTTATAGTTTAATATTTTTTAGTTATGAGTAATTATAATATTGTCATATTTGTCTTCATTTTAGCCATTTTTTCATCCTGTAAATCTGATATAAATCAGGAGGTTGTATCATCGGCATCTGAAGATGATAATTATGGTATCCTGTCAATGCAAGAAAGAGCCAAGGCTATCGATTCGCTATTAAAGATCAGGGTCGAAAGGGTTTTGCCAGAACTAATGGGTCGAACAGGTATTGATATGTGGATTCTAATCAGTAGAGAGTATAATGAAGATCCTGTTTTAGAGACAATGCTTCCTGCAGAATGGATGTCTGCCAGAAGGAGGACAATCCTTGTGATATCTTATAATGGAGATAGTCTTAATACTTATGCTATCGCCAGATATAATGTAGGAGATGTTTTTAAGAAGGCTTGGGATAAAGAAGAGGAGCCAGATCAATGGATAGCCTTGAGACGACTTATAGAAAAGCACAGGCCGAATAAAATTGGCATTAATGTATCAGAAAATTATGCATTGGCTGATGGTCTGCCCAAAACAGAATATGATGCCTTAGTTTCTGTATTGCCTGATAACTATGTGAATAAACTGGTGTCGGCAGAAGCATTGGCTGTAGGATGGCTTGAAACCAGGACATCAGAAGAAATGGCTCTTTATAAGGATATTTGTAATGTAGCTCATAAGATTATTGCTGAAGGATTTTCGAATAAAGTAATTACTCCTGGTGAAACTACAACTGATGATGTAGTGTGGTTTTTCAGGCAGCGGGTTAATGATTTGGGATTAAAATCATGGTTTCATCCGACTGTTAGTGTTCAAAGATCTGATTCAGAAAATTTTGATCACTTGCGAAGTTTCTCTGACAGTCCTGGTGATAGAATTATAATGCCGGGAGATCTTCTACATGTTGATTTTGGAATCACATATCTAAGGTTAAATACTGATACACAGCAACATGCTTATGTTTTAAAGGAGGGAGAAGAAAATGCTCCTCAATATCTTGTTGAAGCATTAAAAACAGGTAATAGGTTACAAGATATCCTGACTAGTCAGTTTATAACAGCACGAAGCGGAAATGATATTTTAGCTATGGCTTTAGCTAAAGCAGATGAAGAAGGAATTAAGGCAACTATTTATACTCACCCGATCGGGTATCATGGTCATGCAGCCGGCCCAACTATTGGAATGTGGGATTCGCAGGGTGGTGTACCGGGAACTGGTGATTATCCGTTATTTCCGCGTACAGCTTACAGTATAGAATTAAATCATGCCGTTGATATTGAGCAGTGGGGTAAGGAAATCAGAATAATGTTAGAGGAAGATGCTTATTTCGATGGTGATAAAGTAACATATATTGACGGACGACAGGAAGAATTACTTTTAATTGAATAAGTTTGAACAGCTAACTGGTTATGATACATATTTTAGATCTCAACTTCAGGAATATCAGAGAATCTATTGCGGCTTTTACAGTAGAAACTAATGATGGTCCGGTTTTAATTGAAACGGGCCCACATTCGACATACCGATATTTAAGGACATCAATGAAAATGAGGGGGCTTGATGTCAGAGATGTAAAGCATGTGTTATTAACTCATATTCACCTTGATCACGCAGGAGCTGCATGGAAACTGGCAAATAAAGAAGCCCAAATATACGTTCATCCAAGAGGCGAAAAACACTTGGCAAATCCAGAAAGACTGATGGAAAGTGCTACCAGGATATATGGAGACCAGATGGATTCTTTATGGGGTAAAATGAAAAAAATCCCAAGTGAAAGAATTACTACTGTTGATCATGAAGAAGTTGTAACCATGGGAGGAGTTGACTTTAAAGCACTTCATACTCCAGGTCATGCTTCTCATCATATTGCATGGCAGGTTGGTGATGCAATATTTACAGGTGATGTTGGTGGTGTTAAAATTAATGGTGGTCCTGTAGTTGCCCCTTGTCCACCACCTGATATTGATATTGAAGCCTGGGATAATTCGATAGAAATTTTAAGGTCTGCATCTCCGGAAAGTTTATATCTCACTCATTTTGGAGAGATTTCTGGTAGAGAAAACGTTAAATCACATCTTGATCAATTGCAGGAAAACATGCACAGACTGACAGAATGGATGAAACCTTATGTGGATGCTGAGGAAACTGATGAGCGGATAATACCCGAATTTCAAAAAATTATGCATCGTATTTTGAAAGAAAATGGTGCAACTATTGGTATGCTTGAACAATATGAGGCTGCAAATCCAAGTTGGATGTCTGTGGCAGGACTTAAGAGATACTGGGTTAAAAAAGATAATAAATAGTTTGTGATGAAGAATTTTTTGAAGTGGATATATACTATTTATGCAGCCATTACTTTCGTTTTGGTGTTTTTGTGTATCTATCCTTTTTTCTTGATAATGATTTTTATAAAGCCGTTACAGGGGTATTTACACTTTATTAATCATATGTGGGCCAGAACATGGTTTACTATTGTAGGGATGCCTGTGAAAGTTGTTTATGAAAAGAAATTTTCATCTAAAAAACAGGTGATCTTCGTAGCGAATCACTTTAGCTATATGGATATAGCATTGATGACATGGTTATTTAATAACTTCATTTTTATGGGTAAGTCATCAATTGCCCGGGTTCCTTTATTTGGCTATATGTTTCGTAAGCTACACATTACGGTAGACAGAAGCAGGGCAAAAGACAGATATGCCGCATACCGAAAAGGATTGGAGAAGATTAAAGAAGGTAAAAGTCTTGCGATTTTTCCTGAAGGAGGGATAAAAGCGAAGAACCCTCCACAAATGGCAATGTTTAAAGATGGGGCCTTCAGACTGGCAATCGAGCAAAATGTTGCGCTTGTCCCGGTTACTCTTCCTTATAATTGGTTAGTTTTGCCTGATGACCAATTTTTACTTAGCTGGCATAGCCAAAAGATGATTGTTCATGAACCAATTGAAACCCATGATCTTACTGAAAAGGATATCCCTGAATTGAAGAAAAGGGTTTATAGTATAATACAAAATAAGTTGGATGAGCATTTTCCTGCTTATGCAATCGAATCAGAAACCGTTAACGCATGAAAATAGATAAGGAAACTGTTAGAAAAATAGCTCACCTGTCAAGACTTGAACTAAGTGCTGATCAGGAAGAAAATATGATTTCTAAACTATCAGAGATCCTTGAATGGGTTGAAAAGTTAAATGAACTTGATACTGACGGCATTGATCCGCTAATCAATATTTCACAGGAAGTTAATCGGTGGAGAGAAGACGAAACACAAATAGAAATCACTCATGAGGAAGCGTTGAAAAATGCACCTAAGCATGATGAAGATTTCTTTATTGTACCTAAAGTGGTAGAATAATGACAAAATTTTTGATTGATACAAAAAACAGTGTTACCGCAAGAATCCTGATTTTTGTAATTGCACTTGCATTTTTGGGAGTAGCATACTGGTGTATATCTGCATACATTCAAGGATCTGACAAGGTTTTTCCTTGGATGGAAATGATCAGTCTCCAAAAATCTCCTCAGTCTGTCTTTTCATTTTCATTTATCACCAATCAATTTAATATTCTTGCCCAGAATTTTGTTGGACTAACATCTTTTGGGTCAGGACTGATGACCATCGAAGAGGAGCCTTTTCTATATCATTTAATCATTTTCTTTCTAGGATTTTCAGTAATATTAAGTGCTATTCCAGCCTTAAATAAATATTATTTTTATATCGGCCTTTCATTGGCCATGCTAATATTAATATGGTCTGAAATAGATGCGTTGATGCTTTTTGGAAGTATCGAAAAATATCCTGTTATCGCATCTGTGATATTGATATTGGGACCGACATTCTTCTTTAAGTTTCGGTCAAAACAGACAAAATTCGGGCGCAGATGGATGGTTAATATGATGACTATATTACTGTTTATCCTTATGGTTATCAATTTTAGTGAGGTTGAGCGACCACTAATGCTGTTATCTGCAAACCTAATTTATGGTGACTTGATCATTTTTGGTATTTTGGTGTTATTTACTGCTCATGACCTCTTAACATTAGCTGCCTATTATATCGGGGGTAATTCAAAATCGAATCCAACATACTTACCTTTTGTATTTGTTTTTATTTTGTTAATCGGCAACCTGATTTTGTTATATCTGGGTTTTCATGAAGATTTTCAGAGTGATCTGATACTAGCGCCGGCAATTTTGATGCTTGTTGGTGCTTATTTAGGCGGATGGATTTCTTGGAGACTTAAGCTCAAAGAAGGGGAGTTGATAATTCAATGGGAAAATGATGGTAAGTTTTTCTATTTAGGGTTAGGACTGGTAGTATTTGGATTGATAGCATTTCAAGCTTCAACAGCAATTGATACCTTATTATATTCTATCAATGATATTATTATTTTCCTTCAGATAGGACTTTTATTTAGTTTCTTTCTTTATGTCTTTATTAATTTCAATCAGTTTCTAAAGCAAGGAATTCGCATTGGAGATAATTTGTACAGACCAAAAATAATTCCTTATGTAAGTGTTTTTGTTCTTGGAGCAGTAATAGGAATAGGGCTGTATTTTCTAAGCGGACAGCTGATTACAAAATATGCTAAAGCGTCACATCAGTCTTTATTGGGTGATTATCATTATTTTCTTGATGAAAGGCAACAGGCTGAAGTTTATTTTCGCAGATCCAGATTTATTGCAAATCGTAATATTCATGCGAATATGGCGATGGCATCACTTATGCGTTTGAGAGGAGAGAAAGTTCGTGAGCAGGTATTTTATGCCGAAGCTGTAAAATTGGCTCCTGATTTGAAGGCTCAGCTCAACGCTATCAGGTTACTAAGAGAAGAAGGCCGTGATTTTGAAGCATTATTTAGTGCAACAGATGTAGAGAAGTATTTCGAAAATGATCCTCAATATTGGATTACCAGGGGGGCGGCCTACGCAAATGTCAAGGTATACGATTCGGCTGTATGGAGCTTTGAAAGAGCTTATGATCTTGGGTTTAAAGAAAAAGCTGTATCAAATATTATGGCAGTAGAACGACTGCTAAATATTGATGAAGATACTGACTCATTATTATCACTCACAGGTTCCGAGATAAGGTCAGATTTATTTTATGGGAACTGGACTTCTCTACAAAATCTAAAAAGAGCAGATATTGGAAGTTTGAAATATGCTGGTTCTGACTCAGTTTTAAATAAAAGTTCATTTATTCTGTTGAATAATGCGGTTGTCAATAAATTGATAAATCTAAATGATTCAATTGTCGATCTTGAGCCATATCGATATCAAATGAAAAATGCTGAATTTATCGGAGACATTGAGCAGCTAAGCATTTTTGATAATTATTTGAAGGGAAATTTCACTAGCGCACTTTATGAGTTAGCAGGATTAGCAGGAAGTTCTACTGGTAGCTATTACCGGTTTTTACAAGGAATGATTATGGGTGATATGTTTCATCCGGGACTTGCGGCGGATTATTTCCTAAGAGCAGAAGCTAGCGGTTTTGAAGGTAGCGCATGGGTAGGAATACTTGCTCTATTAGAAAATGGTGAGTTAGAAGAAGCGCAAAGTATTTATAAAGATGCAATTGAATCAGGCTCAACTCCTCCTGAATATATAAAAGACCATCGCTTATTGTTAACTGAGGGAATACCTGAATCACCCGAACATGAAGCAGTTATTTTGAAGTCTATTTTAAGAAAAAATCCATATTCTAATATTACTGATTTGATTGGTCTGGATTCAATTTCAGATGGCGTAATAGGGCTTTTGGTGAAATATGAAGTTTCAAAAGGAAGGTTA
Organism: Marinigracilibium pacificum; assembly: GCF_012926615.1. Classification (GTDB taxonomy): domain Bacteria; phylum Bacteroidota; class Bacteroidia; order Cytophagales; family Cyclobacteriaceae; genus Mangrovivirga; species Mangrovivirga pacifica. The sequence continues at coordinate 31,718 of NZ_JABBNU010000006.1, forward strand.
TCTCGTGCAAGGGAGCTTACGTCAGGTAATATACCTTTAGATAGAGTATCTCAAATGGTGTTGTCAGGTAAGGCCTTAAATGAAGCTCCGGTAACTGTTCGAGAAAAAGTTTATAATGAATTTTATTCAGAGTATTTAAAAATGTCTTCTGATGATCTTGAGGCAAAATCATTAAAACTTTTGTATGAAATCCCTATAATACTTGCAATTTCATCTGAACTTGAAAAACGAGGTGAATTGTTAAAAGCAAATAATGTAATGGCAAATGCTTTTAACACACAACCTTCAAATGAAGTATTACAAGTTGAATATGTTATGAGTTGTGCAAAGTCTGGTCTTGAAGACTATGCAAGAAAAACATTTGTTGACATAGAGAAAACTATTCCTTCGGACAGTGCTCAGTCTATAAGAAAGTCTATCGATGAATTGTTAGTTAAACCTGAAACAGACTGGGAATAATCCGATTGTCATTATTTCTTTCCGCTTGTAAATAATTGGTTTCCTATTTGAACAATCATTAGTTTATTTAGGTTGCTAATAAAACAGAGATTATGGCTAAGGTTATCGAAACAAACAATATTTCTAAAATATATAAAATGGGTACTCAAACAGTGGAAGCGCTAAAGAGTATTTCCATTTCAATTGATAAAGGAGAATATGTTGCATTTATGGGGCCATCAGGTTCTGGGAAATCGACATTGATGAATATTGTTGGTTGTCTTGATACTCCTACAGCAGGTTCATATATATTAAATAACAATGATGTTTCAAGTCTTTCTGATAATGAACTTGCATTGATCAGAAACAAGGAAATTGGATTTGTATTTCAAACATTCAACCTTTTACCTAGATCTACAGCATTAGAAAATGTTGCTCTTCCTTTAATTTACGCTGGCTATAGTAAATCAGAACGCCTTGAAAAAGCAATGGAAGTACTTAAAAGTGTTGGATTAGGAGACAGAGCAGACCATAAACCCAATGAACTTTCAGGGGGACAACGTCAGCGTGTTGCTGTTGCCAGAGCTTTGGTGAATGATCCGAGTATTATTCTAGCAGATGAACCTACAGGTAACCTGGATACTAAGACCTCTTATGAGATCATGGATCTTTTTCAAAATCTTCATGACCAGGGAAATACAATTATTATGGTGACTCACGAAGATGATATAGCACATTACGCCCATCGTATTGTCAGACTTCGTGACGGATTAATTGAAACTGATACTATAAATACCGATATTCGTAGCGGAAAAATAGAAGCTTAGTAATGAAGGTATATACTAAAACAGGTGATGACGGAACTACCGGAATCCTTGGAGGTACACGTCTAACAAAATCTCATATCCGTATTGAGGCCTATGGTACTGTTGATGAATTATTATCCTGGATAGGAATGGTTCGTGATCAGGAGGTTAACTCATCTAGAAAAGATATCTTGGTGAATATTCAAGACAGACTTTTTACCCTTGGATCATATCTCGCCTCAGATCCTGTCAAATCAAAAGTGGTTATTCCTGAAATTAAGGAGGAGGATATAAAAGCTCTGGAGTTAGAAATGGATCAAATGGATGAAAAATTACCTCCCTTGAGAAATTTTGTTTTACCAGGAGGCCATCAGTCAGTAAGTTATGTCCATATAGCACGGACTGTGTGCAGAAGAGCTGAACGGGCTGTGGTGTTATTAAATGAAAATCAGGAAGTCAATAGTTTGGTTATACAGTACCTTAACAGATTATCAGATTATCTGTTTGTGTTGTCCAGAATGAATGCACATGAGCTTAATGCTGAAGAAACTCCCTGGGTTCCGAAAAAGTAAATCTCATATTATTTTAAGCCTCAAATTCTGTATACAGAATTAAATTTTGTTTTTAGATTAATTTTATCGTATACCAATATTTTATTTTGGTTAATTCATAGTTGTTTTTCTTTATTTTTGAAAAAGCTTGGGTTTCAATGTCTAAAATTGATAGATTTGCAAATATTTTAATTGAAGAGCCGATTCTTCTAAAATGTACCCAACATGACCGAAACGATTGATATTAAAGTAACAAAAATACAGGAGTCTAAACTGCCTGGTGTTGATTTTGATAATATTCCCTTCGGGCGAATTTATACTGATCACATGTTTATGGCAGATTATAAAGATGGTAAATGGCAAAATTTTCAAATTTTACCATACGGGCCTCTTCAACTTGATCCTGCTACAACCACACTCCATTATGCACAATCAATATTTGAAGGATTAAAGGCTTATAAGTCGGAATCCGGAGAAACGTTGGTTTTCAGGCCTTTCGCAAATTATGAAAGACTGAATAAATCAGCAGAGAGAATGTGTATCCCTGAAATACCTAAAGAAATTTATGAGCAGGGAATGAGAGCATTATTAGAAATTGATAATGATTGGATTCCAAATGAGGTTGGTAAGTCTTTGTATATCAGGCCATTTATTTTTGGTACAGATGATTTTATAGGGATCAGACCTTCAGATAACTATAAGTTTTTAATAATTACTTGTCCTGTAGGTGCATATTATGCTGAACCAGTAAGTGTTAAAATTGAAACACATTTTACACGTGCTGTAAAAGGTGGTGTTGGATATGCCAAGACAGCAGGTAATTATGCTGCTTCTTTGTACCCTGCAAAACTTGCTGCTGAGCAAGGTTATCAACAGTTAATCTGGACTGATGGCCAGGAACATAAGTATATTGAAGAATCTGGAACAATGAATGTAATGTTCCGAATTGATGATACTTTGGTTACTCCTCACCCTGGAGATTCGGTTTTACCTGGAATTACCAGAGATAGTGTATTACAACTTGCTCGTGACTGGGGGTATAAGGTTGAAGAAAGAAAAATTTCTGTTGATGAAATATTAAAAGCTGCACAGGAAGGTCGTATTAAAGAAGCATTTGGTACCGGAACTGCAGCTACCATTGCACAGATTAAGAAGATCGGTTACGAAGGGGTAGATTATGAATTGCCTCCGGTGAAAGACAGAGAGTGGTCAAATAGATTCCTTAAAGAGCTTGATATGATTAAATATGGTCAGACTGAAGATAAGTTCGGTTGGAATTATAAATTATAAAAGATCCTAAAAACATTAAAATCACGGCTTTCAGTCGTGATTTTTTTTATTTTATAATCGTTAATTCATTTCTGTTATTAAATTACCGTTCAATCATCAGCCTGGACACTAATTTGAGAATAAACAAAATCTGTTGTATGCGAATACTAATATTTTTATTATTGTTTACGTTTACTGCAACTGCAGCTTTTAGTCAGCAGTTTATCCGGATTACTAATAAATCGGGGTCAAAAAGAAAGGTGATAAACACTGGAGATCCTTTTATATACAAATTATACAATGATGAAACGGTCTATCGCGATCAGTTAATCGGAGTGTCTGACTCTACAATTCAGCTTACTTATGAACGTGTGAAGCCTGAAGATATTCAAGAGGTATATAATGTAAACCGAAATTATATGGATAAGCTTTCCGGATATATGATAGCCGGAGGAATAATTTTAGTGTCGATTGATTTTATTAACATCAAGATTGTTCAGGATGCAGATTATGAGCCAAGCACAGGTATTTTAGTTGCAAGTGCAGCCATGGTTGGTGGAGGAGCATTATATTTGATTTTGAGGCGAAAGAAATACCGTCTGGACAAAGGTTGGGATCTGAAGTTGATAAATATTGATTCGTTTGAAGATGTCTCAAATGATCAATAAGCCTTCATGCTTCATGATTAATTTATTTGTGCCTAACTTTGTCCTTGAAAATAATTAAGAATTAATTTTTAACAATATATGACTGCAGATCAGCTTAAGAGTGCAAAGGCCAGAGTAGAGGCCTTGAGGGGGTATCTTTGACTACGATAAGAAAGTAGAAGAAATAAAAGAAATGGAAGACCTTTCTGCACAGCCAGACTTTTGGAGTGATCCGAATGAAGCTGAAAAAGTGATGAAAGGGATGAGGTCTCTGAAACAATGGACGAAAGCTTTTGAAAAAGTAAAAGGTCTTTATGATGATACTGAGACTTTTTATGAATTCTTTTCAATGGATGAGGCTACGGAGAAAGAAGTTGATGATAGCTTTGACAAATTGGAAGATGCTCTTGAAGAGTTGGAGTTTAAGAGAATGCTTTCAAATGAGGAAGACCAATTAAGTGCTATGATGGAGATTAATCCTGGTGCCGGAGGTACAGAGAGTCAGGATTGGTCAGATATTTTAATGAGGATGTACGTAATGTGGGGTGAGAAAAACGGGTATAGTGTTCGAGAGGTAAGTTATCAGCCGGGTGATGTTGCCGGACTGAAATCTGCAACATTGGAATTTACCGGAGACTTTGCATATGGATATCTGAAAGCTGAGACTGGTGTTCATCGTCTGGTTAGAATTTCTCCTTTTGATAGTGGTGGACGAAGACATACCTCGTTTTCATCGGTGTATGTTTATCCTGTTGTTGATGATTCAATTAATATTGAGATAAATCAGGCAGATATTACCTGGGAGACATTCCGCGCTGGAGGTAAAGGTGGGCAGAATGTTAACAAAGTTGAAACAGCCGTAAGGTTGAGACATGCTCCTTCAGGAGTTGTTGTTGAATGTCAGCAGGAAAGAAGTCAGCTTCAGAATAAAGAAAAGGCTTTGAATATGCTTAAATCAAGATTATATCAGATTGAGATTGAAAAGCGAAATAAAGCAAAAGCAGAAGTTGAAAGTTCGAAAATGGCTATTGATTTTGGTAGCCAGATTAGAAATTATGTGCTTCATCCTTATAAACTAATCAAAGACGCCCGTACAGGTGTGGAAAGAACTGATGTTCAAAATGTTCTTGATGGAGATATAAATGATTATATCAAGGCATTCCTTATGGGGAAGAAATACGATAAGCACGGAGAAAATACCGAAGAAGTATGAGTATGAAGGTCGGAATGGTCGACCTGAAAAAGCAACATTCCCTAATGCGGGATGAGATATTTCAGGCCCTGGACAAGGTAATGGATGAATCCATGTTTGTTCAGGGTCGTTTTGTTCGCGAATTTGAGTCATTATTATCAGGTTATTTAAAAACAGATTATTGTTTAGGGTGTAATTCGGGTACTGATGCACTATTTATTGCTTTAAAGGCTTTAAAACTTAAGCCTGGTGATCAGGTTATCATCCCGGCAAATGGCTATGCGGCTGCTGCGGAGGCGGTCATTAGATGTGGAGGCAGACCGGTTTTTTCCCCTTTTAATACAGAGACTTTCGCTCTTGAGGCTGAAAATATAGAGCATTTAATAACCGAAAAAACCGTTGGGGTAATTGCAGTTCATTTGTATGGTCAGGTATCTCCTTTAGATGATTTTCGCAGGCTGAAGGATGATTATGGCCTTTGGGTATTAGAAGATTTTGCTCAGGCAGTAGGCAGTAGATGGTGGTCTGATGAAAAAGGTGAATATATTATGGCTGGAGCTTTTGGAGATATTTCTGCAACTTCATTTTACCCTACTAAAAATCTGGGTGCATTAGGTGATTCGGGAGCTTGTGTGACAAATAATTATAAATATTTTCAGTGGATGAAAATATTTGCTGATCACGGGCAAAGTGAAAAAGATTATCACGCTATTTCAGGGATAAATAGTAGGATGGATACCTTTCAAGCTGCAGTACTAAAGGCTAAACTAAATTTTCTGGATGAGTTTATTGAAGCTAGACGAAGGAATGCTGTAAAATACCGTGAGTTGATTAAATCTAATGGAATGTTTGAATTGCCTTATGAACATCCACAAAGTTTTCATACCTATCACCAGTTTGTGTTAAGGTTTAATACAAATCAAAGGGATGAATTTAGAGAATATCTGAAAAAAAACGGAGTAGCCACGCAGATTCACTACCCTATATTGCTTGTTGATCAGCCAGCATTTAGAAAATATGTGAATCAAAATGAATCATTTGACGAATATAGTTGTTTGGTGGATAGAATAGTATCAATTCCAGTTCATGCGGAATTAACTGAAAAGCAAACAAATTATGTGGTAGAGGTGATAAATAGTTTTTGTAAGTAGGTCACATATTTTATTGAAAAGAGTATTAATCAGTGTAAATTGAATTGTCAGAATAGGGAAATAATTTTTTCTTCTGTCGTTATAGCAAGTAATGAATAAACTAATATATACTTTCTTATTAGCCTTAGTATTTACAAATATTAGCAAGGCCCAAGCAAAGGATTCTGTTTTTATCCTATTAGAAAATCCAAAGGTTCAGATCGAATCGACCGATGCAGTAAATAATTTATACAACTATAGATTTGAAAGAGCAGATCTTCAATTTGGATGGTTACAACAAGAATATCCATGGCATCCTTTGGGTTATTTTCTTAGAGGCCTTTCAGAATGGTGGAAAATCTTACCAAATATGCAGGATAAGTCCAGAGATGCAAGATTTCATGCTTATATGGATTCAGCTATTATTCTGGCAGAAAATTTATATAAAAGACCTCCTAATAAAGTAGAGGCTTCTTTTTTTCTTGCTGCTGCATATGGTTTTAAAGGAAGACTGTTGAGCGAAAGAGAAGAATGGGTGAAGGCAGCTTCTGCAGGAAAAAAATCATTAAAGTATCTTGAAGATTCAGAAGAATTTACTAATCTGAGTCCAGAGTTTTTATTTGGCCATGCATTATATAATTATTATTCAGTATGGATTCCGGAGAATTATCCTGCATTAAAACCAATTTTAATTTTCTTTAAAAAAGGAGAGAAGGATCTTGGTATTAAACAACTAAGAGAAGTAGCAAATAATGCTTTTTATACACGGACAGAGGCTCAGCATTTTCTGGTTAAAATACTTAATTCTGAAAGGAAGGATAGAAGTGAGGCTTTGTTAGTAGCTAAATATTTATCAGATACCTATCCGAGAAACTCTGTTTTTCTTATGTACTACGCTCGATTGTTGTATAACTCTGGGCAATGGTCTAAAATGGAGCCTGAGTGTAAAAAGATAATGACCAGAGTTGATAGTAGCGAATTTGGTTATGGGCCTTGGGCAGGTAAATATGCTTCTTTTTTTCTTGGAGAATATTATAAAGCAAGAAGAGATAATCAAAATGCTAAGTATTATTATGAACGAGCTGTTGAGTTTGGTGAAGTAGGCGAAATGGAAGAGTCAGGATATCATCTTTATAGTTTGCTAAACTTACTACGAATTGCCGATGAGGAGGGGGATCATGATGCAGCTGAAACATATGTAAAGGATATCAAAAGTAATTCTGATAGGAAGCATCCTGCGAATGAGGCAGCGAGGGAATATTTAAAAGAACGGCGGAAGGAAAAAAAAGAAGGTAAATTTTTAGGGATATTTTAAATTCTATTATGGATAAAATTGTATTAATCGGTGGTGGAGGACACTGTAAATCTGTGATAGATGTAATCGAAGAACAGGGGAAATATCAAATTGCTGAAATTTTAGATGTTGAAGAAAAGATTGGTAACGATGTTCTGGATTACAAAATCAGTGCAAAGGATACTGACTTACCTGAGCTGATTAAGAAGTACGATAATTTTTTGATAACTATTGGTCAGATTAGTTCTTCTAAAATTAGAGAAAGATTTTATAATCAAATAAAGTCTTTGGGAGGGAAATTGCCAGTGATAATATCTCCTAGAGCACATGTTAGCAGGTATGCTAAAATTGGTGAGGGAACTGTTATTTTACATGGTGTAATAGTCAATGCGAATGCAACCATTGGAAATAATAATATTATTAATTCAAATGCAGTGATTGAGCATGATGCAAAAACAGGCGATCATTGTCATATTTCCACCGGAGCGATACTTAATGGTGAAGCAATATTAGGTAGTAGAAGTTTTATGGGAAGTGGTTCTCGGACTGCCCAGTGCGTAGAGATTCCTGAAGAAACAGTTATTGGTGCATCCGGGTATGTACACAGGTCTTTACCTGAATCAGGTTTATATTTGGGTGTTCCGGTTAAAAAAGTTGATTAATGAGAAGTATTGATCTGTTGGTTGGTCCTTTATTTCTAATCTTAACAGTAGGATTGGCATGGTTTATAAGGCCTTCTGTGACAGATAAAAAAGATCAAAAATATTATTTTCCGGCATTATTACTCAGATTGTTTGGAGCCTTGGCACTAGGCTTGTTATATGAATTTTATTATGGCGGAGGTGACACGTTTACTTTTCATCGACATGGAAGTAGAATAATCTGGTCATCACTTTTTGATGACCCTAAGATTTGGTGGGAGCTTATGACCCATCAAGGGGAATATCTGCCTGCTTCATTTGAATATGCCAGTAATATCTGGACATTTAAAGATCCTGCATCTTATTTTGTAGTGAGAACAGCAGCATTATTTGATATTATAACATTTGGTAGCTATGTAGGTACTGCCTTTTGTTTTGCATTTGTTGCTTTTTTGAGTCACTGGATGCTCTATAGGTCATTCTCAAGGTTGTTTCCTACAATATCCAGATATATAGCCTATGCAGTATTATTTATTCCATCTATAATTTTCTGGGGTTCCGGGATTTTAAAAGATACGATTACTCTGATTGCATTATGTTGGTTAGTGTATTTTTTTATTGAATTTTTTATTCATAAAAGAAGGAGTGTTTTTCTTGTTATACTTGCGTTACTAGCAGCATATACTTTGTTTCATGTCAAAATATATATATTTCTTATTGCCATTCCATGTTTGTTATTATGGTGGACAACAAAAAATATATCACTGATTAAAGACCCAATCCTAAAAGCCGCTGCACTCCCTTTCTTGGGTGTAATATTAGTTGTCGGCTCCTTTTATGCAATGCGGATTGTTGGTGAACAAAATAAAAAGTATAGTCTCGATAATATAGCAGAAACAGTACAGACACAGGCTTATGATATTGCCTTTTGGACTGGAAAGGGGGCCGGGTCAACATATAATTTGGGAGAGCTTGATGGAACTTGGATTAGCATGTTTAAGTTAGCTCCTCAGGCAGTAAATGTAGCGCTATTCAGACCGTATCCATGGGAAGTGCGTAATCCTTTGATGATACTTTCTATGGTTGAAAGTTTAGGTATGTTGCTTTTTACTTTATATATTTTTACCCGTACCGGATTAAAAGAAATGATTGTGAATTTGAAAAGACCTGAGGTATTATTTTGTTTGGCTTTTTCTTTGTCATTTGCTTTTGCTACAGGGATTTCAACTTTTAATTTTGGTACCTTGTCAAGATACCGTATACCCTTGTTACCATTCTATGTATTAGGATTATTGATTATTTGGTACTGGCAGGAGGAAAGCAAGTTTAATAAACAGTTAGTGTTTAAGTGAAAAGATTTAGGAACTTTTGTTTGTTAGCAACTGTTGAAAATTCATTCTCCACTTTTTTAATTCCCTTTTGTCCCATTTCTTTTCTTAAACTGTGATTTGAAATAAGAATTGAAATGAAATTTTTCCAATCTTCATTATTTCTAGCCAGAAATCCTTCATTCCCATGAGAAACAATTTCTTCATTGACCCCTACTGGTGAAACTATTGCTGGCTTTCCTAATGATAAATACTGCAAAGCTTTAAATCCACATTTCCCCTTAGTCCATTGGTCATCAGGAAGAGGCATTATGCCAATATCAATTTTACTAAGATCTTCTATTTCTCTTTCTTTAGACCATTTTATGAAGGTGTAATTATTTAAGTCAGGCGATGGATCCTCATTACATATTACCTGAAAGTTGAAATGGATTTTTTGTTGTAATTCTTTTATAGCAGGAAAAATTGGAATTAAATACTTAAGTGTTGAATGAGTACCTGTCCAACCTATAGTAACTAAATTGTTGTTTGTTTCATCATCATTTTCAGGTTTATGGTAAGAGGTGTCAAGTGTTGTAGGGATTATAGTTACATTATTATTAAATTTTGAAGCAAATTCAGCTAAATATTGATTTCCAACTGAGACTTTATAAGACCATTTGCAAATTGATTTTACTTTTGATGGATTTTTAAGTATTTGACCAATAGAATTTACACCTGACTTATCTGGCAACCAGATTGCATCATCAAAATCAAAAATAATTTTTTTATTTAGTATTTTTGAAACGATAAATTCAAACCAGGGAAGACCAAGTGGAGTAGCTTCTCTATGTATAAAAACAAAGTCATAATTATATAGTGTAAATAAAGTGAATAGGCGTTTCAGGAAGCCCAGAATTGTATAATATACTTTAATGATAAAACCTCCTGAAGAGTATAAGTTATTCCATGCTTTTTCTGAAAAAAATGAGGATTGTGTGTACTTAATTCCTTCCTTATTTAGATATTTGAAGTATTGTTCAAACCTAAACCTTTGTGAGGGTGCTTGATTGTATGGATATGGAGTGATGAAAGCTACTTTCATACAAAAAAATGTTGAATAATCAGGTAGATAATTTACTGCTTATGTATTTACAAACTGTTGTAAATTTACTGCTGCATTTTTGAAAGTATTGTAAAATAATGAAATATTTGGCTTACCAAGCTTAATGATTAATAATCGAAATTGGATTAATAGAGTTATTCATTTCGAAATGTAGGATAGGAGTTGATCATGACTGTACTAATAAATTGCTAGGTGATTTTATGAGAATGGTAAAGGTTTGTTATTGAATAGTATAATTGGAACAGTATTTATATTTTTTTATTAGATGAATAAATTAGAATTAATAGCTAATATAGCTAGGCATAATTTAAAATCCTTCAAGACTTTTTTGCGTAAAACCCTTAATAAATCTGACTTGGATAGGTGGAGGAAAAGATCGTCATTTGATGAAAATTGGGATAGTAGAACAATAAAAATGGCTTCTTATGTTCAACCCAATTCCTCCGTTATAGAATTTGGAGCAGGAAGATTAGTCTTAAAAGATCATTTACCTGCTAATTGTAATTATACCCCATCTGATATTGTGGAAAGAGGCCATAATACTTTAGTAATAGATTTAAATAAATACCCTCTTCCGGATCTTGATAATTTTGATTATGCAATATTTAGTGGAGTATTGGAATATGTTAATAAGCTTCCAAAGTTTGTTGATTTTCTTTCTCCAAGAATGAAAACTATTGTAGCTTCTTATGCAACTCTTGAAAAGAATAAGTTAAGAGGAATTCATGGTTGGGTTAATAGTTATACAGAACAGCAATTTGTCGAGATTTTTGAAAATAGTGGTTACGTTATGTCTGAAAAAGCTTTTTGGAAAAATCAGACCATATACGTCTTTGAAAATAAAAAGTCATAATTAGAAAAAAATAACCTTATTTAGCCTAAAATGGGATTAAGTTTAATTAAGAAGGTGGCAGTTGTGATCGGTACAAGACCAGAGGCGATCAAAATGGCACCAGTTATTCTAAAATTGAAATCATCCAAAGAAATTAAAGTCAAAGTTATATCTACTGGGCAACATAGGGAACTATTAGATCAGGTTATTCAATTATTTGACTTTAAAGTTGATTTTTCCTTAAATATAATGGAGTCAAATCAATCATTGGCAGGAATTACCTCTAAAGTAGTAACCAAGCTTGATGATGTATTTAGAAAGGAAGATTTTGATCTTATCCTTGTTCATGGTGACACAACCACAGCTATGGGGGCTTCATTGGCAGCTTTTTATAATAAAATTAAAGTTGCCCATGTTGAAGCAGGATTAAGAACAAATGATATTTATGCTCCTTTTCCGGAAGAAATAAATAGGAAATTGATTGCTTCTATTGCCTTTAGAAATTATTCGCCTACATTAAGCTCCAAAAACAATTTATTAGATGAGAATATTACTGAAAGCAAAATTTTAATCACGGGTAATACGGTGATTGATGCTTTATTTTATATTCTTGATCAAATAAAAAGGAATAAAATTGAAATTAATCCTGAAATTAGAAATCTAGTTTCAAACAAAAAGAAAAGCTATTTATTAGTTACAGGTCATAGAAGAGAGAATTTTGGGGAGGGGTTTTTATCTATTTGTTCAGCACTAAAGCATTTAGCACAAAATAATCCGAATTTAACAATAATTTATCCGGTACATTTGAATCCAAATGTTAAGGAAATAGTCCATCATCATTTAAATGATCTTGAAAATGTTCAATTAATAGAGCCTTTAGATTATAGCTCCTTTGTTTACTTAATGGCAGAAGCCTCAATAATCCTGACTGATTCAGGAGGAGTCCAGGAGGAAGCTCCTAGTTTGGGGATTCCGGTATTGGTTATGCGCGAAAAAACCGAAAGACCTGAAGCAGTTGAAAGTGGAACTGTAAAAATTGTAGGGACCAATAAAGAATTAATCATTCAAGAGGTTGAAACACTACTGTCTGATAAGGATTATTATAAGAGTATGTCTGAAAAGTTAAACCCTTATGGTGATGGAAATGCAGCTGACAGAATACTAGATGATATTTTGAAACTAGATTTCTAAATGGTGAAGTTTGCTAATCAGTTCTTTAATTTAATATCGAAGCTAAAATCATCTCAATTTTTCAGACAAATATTTGTCACTCTTCTTGGTAATGGTTTAGGGTTTGCAATAGGGTTTTTACTAACCCCTGTAATTTCCAGATTATATCCTCCTGAGGCTTATGGTCTATTTTCAATTATTAACTCAATTGTAGCTGTGTTAGTTATGTTATCAACATTAAACTATACTAATGCTATTGTTCTTCCAAAATCAAACCACAAGTTTTATCGTCTTATACAGATAAGTTTCTTTTTGGTATTAATTACTTCTGTCTTACTAGTGCTTATTCTTTTGTTGTTTGAAGATTTTTTTGCTGAAAATATAGAATTACCAGTTAGTGATGTATGGCTTTATATGATTCCTGTTCTGGTTTTTTTGTCAGGTGTATTTCAGATTCTTAATAGTTGGTCTATAAAGAATGGGGAATTTAAATCAATTTCTAAATCGAAGTTCGTAGGTATACTCAGTGGAAAAAGCGTAGCCATACTAATAGGGTTTATAAAGCCTTTTAATTATGTGGGGATATTGATTGGTGAATTAATAGGTAAATTTTTCTTTATTTCTTTACTTCTTAATAAACGGGTTATTAGAAGAACTAAATTCATTTTAACTAATTTAAACCTATCAAAAATAAAAGAAGTTGCTGTTGAATATAAAAGGTATCCTCTTTTTGCCTTGCCAGCAAATTGGCTACAAGCCTTAATTTTACAAATTCCTGTATATTTTCTTAGTCATTATTTCGACCTTGAATCGGTAGGGTATTATTCGATGGCAAATGGATTATTAATAATCCCTTTAAATGTCTTAGGTAATTCTGTGGCTTCTGTTTTCATGAAGAGAGCCGTTGATTTACAGTATGTTAAGGAGAGGTTGGCAAGAGAGACGGAAAATTTATACTTCAAATTGTTATATGTGGTAATTGTTCCATTTGCAGTTTTATTTATTTATGGAGAAAATATTTTCACCATTTTATTGGGGGATCAATGGGGAACCTCTGGTGAGCTTGCCTCAATTATGACTGTTTATTTTGTGTTTCAAACTTGCGCGATTCCGATCTCTCTAATTTATATGGTAAAGCAAAAGGAAAAACAGTTCTTGTATTTTCAAATCGTTTCAGTTCTAATTGTATTGACTTCATTGTTTTTGTCGTTGGATTTCAGTTCTTTGATGATTTCTATGAAGTTTTATGCAGGAGCAAATGTTTTGGTGTATTTGATTGGGATATATATGACATTTAGTTTCGTAGGGAAATCAAATAAATCTATTTTATTTATTATTGGTAAATCAATCTTGGTTATTTCAATGGCTTTTTCTATTGTTTGGGGGATAAGTTATTTATTTAATTTGTGATGAATGTATTATTTATAAGTGTTTCAGCACCACCAAAAACAGGGGCAGAAAGTTTACAAGTTGCAAGGTTTTTAGCAACTTTATCTAAAAAAGCTAAGGTTACTTTAGTGACTACTGAACCCGTAAATGAAGGATGGCGTAAAACAGATGATTCACTGAATGAGTGTCTAGATGACCTTGATAAAATTATTCAGATTCCAGCTAAATTAAATAAATATTTAACCCGGATATGTAGTTTAATTGATGCAGACTACCTTCAAAAGCCAGATTCTGATTTTTTATTTTATAAAAAGTGGAATAGTGTTATCGGTCAAATTCATCATAAACCAGATGTAATCTATGCAAGAGCTTCTCCTTTTTCATCAATTCTATTGGGGATTAAATTAAAAGAATACTTTGATGTTCCTTTGTTTTCTCATTTCAGTGACCCATTTTATTATAATCCTTATAGTAAAAAAAATGAGTTTAAGAGGAATGCTGAAAAGACAATCCTAGAGAAATCAGATATGATTTCATTTACAACAGAATTAACTAAAAAGTTTTATGAGGATAAGTACCCTTCTTTTAAAAGCAAATTTTTAGTGATCCCAAATGTATATCCACATGACTTGAAACTAGATACTAAAACAGGATTTCAAAATTCAAAATTTATTATTTCTTATACTGGAAACTTATATGGTAAAAGAAATTTCTCGTCAGTTCTAGAAGCTCTGAAATATATAGAAGAAAATTATAAAGAAGTATATGAACAGATAGAGGTAAATATTGCGGGTAATATACAAGAGCCTGTAATGGATGAAATCAATAGATATAATTTGGCTTGTTTAAATTATTTGGGGGTCATAACTCAAACTCAATGTACTGAATTAAATAGTAAATCAGACTTACTTGTTGTAATCGATAAGGAATTAGAAGAAGAGATCGATAGAGTGTTTTTGCCTTCTAAAATATTAGATTATATAGTATTGAAAAAAGTGATTCTGGCTGTGACTCCTTTATATAGTGAGAGTTATAACTTAATTAATGATAAGTTTGGAGTAGCTTTTAATCATGATCAAACTTTAGATATAGCTGATTTTTTAATCAGGGTTGTTAAAGATAGAAACTCTTTAAATGACTATATAAAAAGTACTCCGCCGGAATTTTACAGCGCAAATCATCAGACAACAATCTTATTAGAGAAATTTCAATATTTACTGGATGCCTAAGGAAAGAATTATACTTTTAATTCCCAACATAGAATACGGAGGAGCTCAAAAGAGTTTTGTTTCACTTGCTAACGAACTCTCTCATATTTACGAGGTGATTGTATGTGTATTCTACATTCCGGAAAAATTTGGATATAAGCTAAATGATAATGTAGAAATTGTCGAACTAGATAATAGCACTTCAGATAATTTGTTTGGCAAAGGAGTTAATTTTTTTAAAAGACTTAATCGACTTAATGAGATAATTTCTAGCTACTCTGTAGAGATTGTAGTGAGTTTTTTAGAAGGAGCTAACTATATTAATTGTTTATCAAAGGCTAATAATAAAATAATAAGTATCCGGGGAAGTATATTTTCTGACCAAACTATAACTGGAGTAGTAGGTTTAGCAAGGAAATACTTTTTGATGCCATTATTATATCCAATGGCAAAATCAATTATTGTAGTTAACGAAGGTATAAAGAATGAATTAAGAAAATTTAAGTTCATATCTACCAACAAGATTAAAGTAATTGTCAATTTTTATGATTCAGAAAAGATTGAAGATAGTAGTTTACTGCCAAAACCAGCAGGATTTGGTCAATTGTATGATAAAAGTAAAATTCTAGTTACTGTAGGTAGGCTTGCCCCTGAAAAAGGATATAACTATTTACTTGAAATATTTAATGAATTCTCGGTTAAAAACTCTGTCTATAAACTAGTTATTGTAGGTGACGGGGCACAAAAAACAGAATTGATCAATCATGCTGAATATTTATTTGGAAAGGAAAATGTCTGGCATTCTGAACATGAAAAAGACTATAGGAGCATAAAGGAAAGAAAAGTATTTTTTATCGGATATTCGGATAATCCATATAAATGGATGAAGTCTGCAAAAGCATATTTATTAACATCTACTTCTGAAGGATACCCTAATGTGTTAAGAGAATCGATGATAGTCGGAACACCTGTTATTTCTTCAGATTGTCCCGATGGACCTCGTCACATGTTAAGTGATAATTGTATTATGTCTGATTCTAATGATTACCCGGAAATTTATAGCAGAGGGGTATTGTTAGATGCATTTAAACCTGATGATGTTAACGCCAAGGCTAAAATAAAAAGTTGGGTTGATGGTTTAGAAAAAGTATTGGGAGATGAAAACCTGCTAGGCAGGATATCTTCTTCAGGTAAAGAATGGTCTCAAACTCTTTCAAAAGAGAAAATTATTGATTTATGGCTTCAGGTGATAAAAAAATAAAGGTATTAATCATTGATAATTCCTTAGATTTTACGGGAGCTTTCAAAGCTATTTGTCAGGTAGTTAATCAATTGTCTGATCGGATAGATTTCTACATGGTTTTATCTAAGTCGTCTGCCTTAAATATAGAAAACTTAAAAGTAAAAAAGGGTTTTCGTCTGAACTTGATAGAAATATCCAAGAAGGTTCAAAATCTATTATGGTATTTCCCTTTGCTTATTCTTAATTCTCTTAAAGTAAATAGTGTTATTAAGAAGAATAAAATTCAAATTATTCATGTTAATGACCTTTATAATATGATTGGTGTTTGTGTTAAAATTCTCAACCCAAATATCAAATTAATCTATCATATTAGACTTTTACCTGACTCTTATGTTGGAAAACTATATAAATATTGGGTTAAAATTATTCTCAGGTATGCAGATCAAATTATTTGTGTGTCTGAATCTGTATATCATAGTATTCCAAAAAAATGTAATGTCAAATTAATATATGATGGAATACCATTAGAATACGACTTTTCTCATAGTATTAACCAAGTTAATGAAGGTCCTGTGAGATTTGTATATATAAGTAATTACACTCCAGGAAAAGGGCAAGATAAAGCTTTGTTGGCATTTAAACGATTGTTAGATAATGGAGCAAAAGCTACACTGGATTTTTATGGTGGTACAATGAATAATCATTTAAATGATAATTATAAAATTGATTTAAAGAATAAAATAGAGGAATTGGGATTAGTTGATTCTGTAAGATTAAACGGGTTTGCGTCTCCTGTCAATAAGGTGTTTGATAATTCTGATATTGTACTGTTATTAAGTGATAGTGAATCATTTTCATTTGTTGTGTTAGAAGCTATGAGTAGGAGTAAACCTGTAATTGCGACAAGGTGTGGAGGCCCCGAAGAGTTAATCGAATCGGGAAAAAATGGTGTCCTGGTTGGTAAAAATGGTATTGATGAATTAACAAGAGCAATGTATCAATTATATGCGGATAAAGAATTGAGAATGAAAATGGGTAGAGCCGGATTAGAAAGAGTTAAATTGAAATTTAGCCTTGACAATACAATAGACGAGATTTATAAAATTTATTCAGATAGTTATGCCTGAAAAAATACTGGTAAAAGGATATTATGGCTTTGGAAATTTTGGAGATGATGTGTTGATGGTCACTACCATTAATTTAATCAAGGAAATATGCCCGGAAGCTGAGTTGTATGTTTTTTCTAATAGCAAGCAAAATGAATATCTTGAAAGGTTAATTGTATATCCATTTGAAATAATTGATTGGCGCTACTCTGGTAATTTTGATTATATAGTTCATGGAGGGGGAGGGATTTATTTTGATTTTAAAGAAGGGAGATTAAAAGACCTTTTTATCAATTCTATTATTAGAATTTTCGGGCTTCATAACTATTCAAAATTCTTTTATACCGTTAAAAGAAGAACCGGTGGATCAATAATTACATGTTACAGGAGGTTAGGTCTTGGCATTGGAGTTGGTTCTTTCACTTCGTCTTCAAGGAAGTTCAGAGATTCAGCGGTAGAGTTAGGTTCTTTTGACTTTATGGCTGTAAGAGATAAGCGTAGTTTTAAAAGAATCAATGATTATAACTTGAATACAAAATTATTCGAAGGAATAGATCTGGCATTTTTAAAGGACTTTTGGTTACCAAATACTTCTAAATCAGATCAATATAAAGGCAGTGACAAAATTGGGTTTATTTTAAGGAATTGGGATGAAGGTAATCAATATATTGATCTTATATTGAAAGATATAGAACAAGTAAAGGAGCTTGGTTACAATATTTCATTAATCCTGTTTGATAAGAATTACGATGAAGATTTATTTAAATATAAAAGTCATTTTGATGAGCTTATAGTTTGGAATCCATTAAGCCCGGAATGTGATTTGTCGTATTTTTTACAAAAGCTGAGTGAGTATAAATTATTAATTACTTCTAGAGCTCATGGTGCTATCATTCCTGCAAATCTAGGTGTTCCTTCAATCATAATTGAAATTGAAGAAAAACTAAGGAATGTTCATGAAATGTTGAAGAGTTCTTCACAACTAATTAAGTTGAATCAATTGGGTAATGGGGAATTGAAATATTTGATAGATGAATCTCTTAAAAATATTGAAGCATTAAATTCCGGGGTAGATAAAGATCTTGACATAAATAGAAGTCAAGGTGAGCTACTAATTAATGCAGTAAAAGAAAATTGGTGATCATTGGTGATGAGAAATTATTTTGTTGTAATACTTTTTTTAGTTGTTTTTTCGAATGAAGTGATTTCACAATGTGAAGATCTAAATTTTGATACACCGGAAATTGTGTGTATAAATGAGGTGTTTGAAATTTCATCTACGGATCAACAATATCATTATTCAATTGATTATTCTGCAGGAGATTTTTTAAATGGTCAATTAAATACAGATTTTATTCTAAATGATAATGAATTTTATCGGGCGAGATCATTAAAAATAGTAAAGGATGGTTCTAATTATGTTGGTTTTGCTATAAGTCAGACAAGTAATAAAATAATAAGACTAAACTTTGGTCCGAGTTTAGAAAACGTCCCCAAGATATCATATATAGACAATAATCAAGGGTTATTATCGGGGCCTTTTGGGTTTGATTTATTAGAAGTTGATGGTATTTGGTTTATGTTAATTGCCAATACAACTAAAAATAATATTTTAAAAGTAAAGTTTAACCAGGGACTAGATTCAAATGATTTATCAATTTCTGAAGTCAATGTTCAAACTCCTGTTAACTCTCCAAATGATATAAAATTTATCAAATATGATGGAAAGAATATATATGTTGCTGTCACTGGTAATGAAGAATTGTTGATTATTGATTTTCAAAATGGAATTGCTAATGACCCTCTTTCAAATAAGTATTCTTTGACAGGACATACTCTTCGGGGAATTGATTTTATTAATCTTTGTGGTACTTATACTGGTTATGTCCTTTCCTACTCGAAAAATCAACTTTTGAAGCTGGATTTTGGGTCAGATTTAATGTCGCAGCCTGAAGTAAATAAAATTAATCTTTCAGGAAGTCAATTGTATTTCCCTGCTTCCATAGATATTAAATACGAAATTGGAGGATACTTTGCATTCATTCAGGGTGCCTTAGGAAATACATATCGGGTTAAAATTGGAGATGATATTTCTAAAAGTAATTTGACTAATGAAGAATTGAATTTGCCAACTTCTGATCAAGGATTTAGTCTGGAGGTGATTCAGGATAATTCGGAATGGTATCTTTTTGTAATCGATTTAAAAAGTCGACAGCTGGTTAGAGTCAGTTATGATTCTCCCAATACAGCTGAGAAATCCTTCATTGATCAGAATGGTTTTAAAATCAATAGTTTTGATTTTGCAGGGAGAAAGTATTTGATTTTTAAATATTTAAATGGAAATGGCGATGTTGAATATAAAATTGATTCAATTGATGTTGGTAAAGATATTTCTCCACAAGTCAGCATCAAAATGGATTCTCTAAATTGCATTGGGACAAATGTTGAGTTGAGTGGGTATCCTGATAACAGTGTTGACTCATGGCAGTGGCAGTTTGGTGATGGAAACTCTTCTTCTGGTCAAAATGTAGTTCATCAATATCAAGCAGATGGTTCTTACCCAATTAGACTAGATGTTGCCAATTCTGTAACCGGTTGTAAAAATATTGTATTTGATACGGTTATGATTTTTCCAAAACCTGTTGCTGATTTTGGATACTCTGAAAATTTGATTTGCTCAAACAATACCGTTTCATTTGTTAATAGCTCAGTTCTTGAAGGGGCCGAAGGTAATGAGCGCTTTTCATGGTTTGTAGATGAATTAAAAATTTCTGAAGATGAAAATTTGGATTATAAGTTTGTTTCTTCAGGTTTTCATGAAGTTAAATTGATTACTTCAATTCCGGGGTGTTCTGATTCTGCTTCAATTCAGGTTGAGGTAAATGAAGGGCCGAAAGCTAACTTTACTTTCAAGGAAGAATGTGAGGATTCATTTATTAGTTTTTCGGATAAATCTTCAGGTGTCAATATTCTTTCAAGATTGTGGAGTTTTGGGAATGGAGATATGGCAACAAATCTAAATCCAAAAATTTACTATAAAGAGGATGGCTATTATGCAATTTCTCTAAAAGTATTGAGTGAAAATGGATGTGAAAATATAAAATATGATACATTAAAGGTTCATGATAATCCAGTTCCGTCATTTGTATCATCCTTACTTTGTGAAAATGTGCCTGTTCAGTTTAATGATGAAACTAAAATCAATGAAGATGAAATTGTAAGCTGGAAATGGACAATAAACAATGAATTGGCCTCTTCTTCTAAAAGGCCATCGTTAACATTTGATTCATCTGGAAAATATCAAATAGGATTAACAGTTAAGTCACAGTTTGGATGTGAATCAGTAGTAATAAGAGATGTAACAATTAGTGATACTCCAAATGTTGACTTTGAAATTGAAAATGCCTGTTCCGACAGCTATGTTAGTTTTTTAGACAATAGTTCGGTAGGGGAGGATAGTATAAAAAGTTGGCTGTGGACAATTGATGGGAAGGAGTACTTAAGTGAAGATGTCAAAAGATTTTATTCTAATGTTGGAGAATATTATGCAAGCCTTAGAGTTGTTTCCAGTAACCTGTGTGTGAATGAAATTACAAAAACGTTTAACATTGGGCAATCACCAATTTCAGCCTTTAGTTATGAAAATCCATGTGAAGGAGAAGAATCAAATTTTATTTCGGAGGCAAATGATGTTGTTGGATACCATTGGATTTTTGATAATCAAGTTGTAAAAGAAGGGAGTCTGGTCAATTGGACGTTTTCTAAGGCTGGTAATCATAATGTTTCACATGTAGTTGTGTCAGATAATGGATGTACGGATACTTTAACTAAAATTGTTGATATTAATAAAGTTCCGGAGATTGAGTTTTCTGTAGCTAATAAGGTGGGAGGTGCTCCTTTTCTTGTAAGTTTTGATAACAATAGCAAATATGCAGAATCATTTATTTGGGACCTGGAAGGTGATGGTAAAGTAAAAAGTAATATTGAAAAGCCAACCCATCTATATGAATTTAGAGGGAATTATAAGGTTAGCTTAACAGGCATATCACCTGATGGGTGTGAAAGCACCGGATATATAAATCTTTCTGTTGTGAATCCTGAGGTTGATCTTCAAATAAGTTCTATTGAATTAGTCAATAACCAAGAAGGTAAATTTCTATCAATAGAAATTAGAAATAATGGAAATACCAGAGAAGAGAATGTTATTGTTGAATTGGATCTCGGGAATGGAGAATTAATCAACAAGGTAGTGCCATTTCCAATAGAAATAGGTTCTAATAATTATTATTTATTCCCGGTTAATGATGAAATTTTGAATGATAATAAAACCCTATGTGCAAATTTATCATTTGGGTCAGAATCAAATGACCTGAATCCATCTAATAATAGACTGTGTCTTTATTTAAATGATCACACTATTAATGCTTACTTCTCAAAAAACCCTTCTGCAGATAATGCATTTATTTTATTGTCAAGTAAAGTAAATAGTGAAGCGCAAGTTAGCGTGTTTTCATATTCAGGAGCAATACTGTATGATCGGGAATATAACTTAATAACTGGAATGAATCATTTAATGTTTGAAGCAGAAAAGTTATCTCCGGGTGTTTATCCGATCTCAATAGTTGTTGATGGCCAAAAGATAGTTTTGAAATTTATAAAACAATAATTAGTTGTAGAGGTAATAAATTTAATGCAAATTTATTACTGTGAATTTATCAGCTACCTAATAATATTTTAATATTTAACAATTTACTAAATATTTATTCGCTTAGTTAGTCTATTGTTTATATCTTTGCCAAACATTTGGTAATAAATAGAGAGTTAAATGAGCATACCAGTCAAATTAGATAAAATTGATCGAAAGATATTAGAGATTCTTCAGGCAAACGCCAAGATCACAAATAGTCAATTGTCGAAAGAAATTGGTCTTTCACCGGCACCGACACTCGAGAGGGTTAAGAAATTAGAACAATCGGGAGTAATTCATTCTTACCATGCGCAGTTAAATCCTGCCAAAATAGGGTTAGGAGTTAATACATTTGTATTGGTTAGCTTAACTGGTCACAATAAGGATATTATCGAAATCTTTATTGAAGAGATCAACAAAATTGATGAGGTAATTGAGTGTCACCATATAACAGGTTCAGGTGATTTTATTTTAAAAATTATAACTGGTGATATTGCCGCTTACCAGCAGTTAATGTTGGAAAGGGTTTCTGCAATTAAGGTTGTAGACAATTTGCAGTCAATGGTTATACTATCGACATTTAAAGACAGTAAAGTAATGCCAATTCCTGATGCTGTTTTAAAATAATATCAAATTAAAAAGCCGATGATTGTCATCGGCTTTTTAATTTATATGTAGAGAGTGAAATCAAATTCCCCTTAAGATAATACTTGAGAAAATTTTATTTTCTTCAGGTTAAAATCCTTAAGCATTCCATTTTGCTTATTCATTAATTTATTTTTTTGGATAGCAATGAGTTCTTTGCTGAAACCTGCTATATATGCAACCAGAAAGAATTGATCTATAAATTTTTGTGTCGATTTATATACCTGTCTGATTTTATACCCATAGTCACATGCGAGAATTTTGTTTTCTCTTTCGTCAATGATTTTATTATCATAAGCCCAAAGTGTATACATAATTGAGCAACTGTAATCATAGGCTATTAGCTCATCTGAGTCATGCATTTCACCTCCAAATAAGTTTCTGTATCCTATAGATTCAAGATCTTCAAGCAGGCTGCAAAATTGATTGTAGTTTTCAACTGAAGTATTGTCAAAAACATTAATCACATCTTTGGTCATTAGAATACTTGGATAATGAAGTAGCATGGAAGGCAAACCTAAAAGTAAAGCGTTATCATATTGTGATTTATTGATTTCGCGATATAGGTCTTCCTGACTAAAGCTCTCACTCAGAGTGGTCACTTTAATGTTGTTAGTGTGGTGGTTTGTTGGCATTTTGGGAGATAGTTTTCATGATATACAGAACTAATTTAATAGTATTTTTCTAATATTAAAATTAGTTATTTTAATTTTTTTATTATCTGGATTTATAAACACCTATGATTAACTGGTAATGATTAAATTCAAGCTTTTAAAATATCAATTAAATGAACACACCTGAAGAATTTCGAGAAAGGGGTTATAAGATAGTCGATTGGATTGCAGACTATTTTACAAATATTGAATCTTTTCCTGTGAAGCCGGATATTCAGCCGGGAGAAATTAAATCTCAGATAGCTACAGATTTTCCTGAGCAACCCGAATCTTTTGATGATATATTTAAAGATTTTGAAGAGAAAATTGTTCCAGGAATGACTCATTGGCAGCACCCTGGGTTTATGGGGTATTTTCCGGCTAATAATAGTTTTCCATCTATTTTGGCTGAGATGCTGACCGCAGGAATGGGAGCGCAGTGTATGGTCTGGCTTACTTCACCAGCAGCTGAAGAACTCGAAGAACTCATGATGCTGTGGTTGCGAAAAGCAATAGGTCTACCTGATGAATTTACTGGTGTAATTCAGGATACAGCTTCTACAGCAACTTTAGTGGCAATTCTTTCTGCCAGAGAAAAGTATTCTCATTTCGCAGTAAATAAAAGTGGATTTACCGGTCGAGAAAAATTTAGGGTTTATTCTTCAAACCAAGTACATAGCAGTATTGATAAGGCTGTAAGAATAGCAGGTATTGGAGAAGAAAACCTTATAAAAGTCCCTGTGAATGATGATTTTTCAATGAATATTGATGCTCTTAAGGAACAAATTGAAGAGGATCTGAAATCAGGGTACAGACCACTATGTATTGTCTCTGCTCTGGGAACTACCAGTTCTACTGCTTGTGATTCAATAGATCAAATTGGACAGATCGCAAAAGCCTACGATATCTGGCATCATGTGGATGCTGCCTATTTAGGAACTGCATTGATATTAGATGAATACCGTTACTTGATTAATGGAATTGAAAATGCAGATAGCTTTGTTTTCAACCCTCATAAATGGATGATGGTGAACTTTGATTGCTCTGCCTATTACGTTAAGGATACAGATCTATTGCAAAAGACATTTTCAATAATGCCTGAATATCTTAAAACTGATATTGATAAGCAGGTTAATAATTATAGAGATTGGGGGATACAGCTAGGAAGAAGATTCAGGGCACTAAAACTTTGGTTTGTATTGCGAAGTTTTGGACTTGAAGGATTGAAAAAGAAAATTTCAGCCCATATAAAATTGACCAAAAATTTCGAATCATTCATTGCAAGGAATGGAAATTTCGAAATACTCGCACCAGTTGTAGCAAATTTAGTTTGTTTCAGAGTCTTTAAGCTTGGCTGGACTGAAGAGATAGCCGATAGAGCTTCTTCGTTATTGATGAGTAAAGTGAATCAGACAGGTGATTTTTTTCTGACACACACAAAGCTTTCAGGGAAATATACCATTAGAGTGGTTATTGGTCAGACAAATGTTACCGAGAAACAAATAGAATCTCTTATTGCTTTAATAGAAAAAACACTGCCTGAAGTGATAAATGAAGTAGAAGACAATTAGAAATTGTAGTTAAACTTAATTCATTTACGTATAAGTAAGTAAAAAGGGCCAATCAATGTGCTGGTTGTTGTCTGATTATCTAATTTTGTGCAAACTTCAATAATACAATGATTTATAATTCAGTAATCGATACAATAGGTAATACACCTGTAATTAAATTGAATAAAGTTTCTGAAGGAATAAAAGGTACTGTTGCTGTAAAAGTAGAGTATTTTAATCCTGGTAACTCAATGAAAGACCGAATGGCATTGAAAATGATTGAAGATGCTGAGAAAAATGGTCTTTTAAAACCAGGAGGTACAATTATTGAGTGTACTTCAGGGAATACAGGAATGGGACTTGCTCTTGGTGCTATAGCCAAAGGATATAAGTGCATTTTCACATTGGCTGATAAGCAATCTAAAGAAAAGATAGATATTCTTCGCGCAATGGGTGCAGAGGTTATTGTATGTCCTACTAATGTTGGTCCTGATGACCCAAGATCTTACTATTCTGTTGCTAGAAAAATGAATGAGGATATCCCAAATTCATTCTTCCCAAATCAGTATGATAATTTATCAAATGCAGCAGCGCATTATGAAACTACAGGGCCTGAAATATGGAATGATACTGAAGGAAAAATAACTCATTATGCAGCTGGTGTAGGAACAGGAGGTTCGATGTGTGGAACTGCTAAGTATTTGAAAGAACAAAACCCTGATATTGTTACTGTTGGTATTGATAGTTATGGTTCTGTATTCAAAAAATACAAGGAAACGGGAATATTTGATGAAAAGGAAATTTACCCTTATTTAACTGAGGGAATCGGAGAAGATATTTTACCTAAAAATGTTGATTTCAGTCTGATTGATCATTTTGTGAAAGTTACTGATAAGGATGCTGCCATAATGACCCGTAGACTAGCAAGAGAGGAAGGGCTATTTGTAGGTTGGTCTTGTGGCTCGGCAGTTAAGGGTGCCTTAGACTGGGCTAAAGATAATCTGAAAGAAGATGATCTTATGGTTATCATTCTTCCTGATCATGGAACCAGATACCTAGGTAAGATTTATAATGATGACTGGATGAAAGATCATGGTTTCATTGAGTCTAGAACTTATGCTACAGCCGAAGATATTATCAGCAGACAAAACGGAAATGGTAAGTTAGTTACATTAAGCAAAGATGCTAAAGTAAGTGAAGCTGTTAGTCTTTTAAATGAGAAAGGTATTTCTCAGATTCCTGTTACTGACGGAGAGAATTTTGTTGGTTCTTTAACTGACTCTAAAGTGCTTAGGAAGTTAATTGATAATCCGGACCTGAAGAATGGTGCGGTTTCAGAAATTATGGATGCTCCATTTCAATTTGTAGCTGCTAATAATACTTTAGATGTGTTGTCTTCATTGATTGATGAAGAGCATAAGGCTTTGCTTGTCAGAGATGCAAAAAATGACATTCATATTATTACTCAGCATGACCTTCTTATGGCTATGACCAAATAAGGAGAATTATTGCTGAATGAATAAAAAGGAAGCACTTCATTTGAGGTGCTTCCTTTTTTTAATAAAAAAACCCTGCCGCGACCAACGACAGGGCTAATACCAACTATTTGCACTGTTTAAGTAATAATTTAAACGATTTATGTTTGCAAAAGGTTTAAATTATTTCTGAGATTCTAACAATTTTTCTAAGTTTATTAAAATATCCTCAGTCATAGAATCAAGATTATATTCTGGTTTCCATCCCCAGTCATTTCTTGCACATGAATCGTCTATACTATCTGGCCAGCTATCTGCAATTTTTTGTCTGAAGTCGGGAGTGTATTCAATCTCAAAATCCGGCTTAAATTTTTTAATACTTTGGTAGATTTCTTCAGGTGTAAATGAGAATGCTGATAGATTATAACTACTTCTAATCTTTATTTTTTCAGGGTCAGCTTTCATTATATCAATTGTAGCTCTTACTGCATCAGGCATATACATCATAGGTAATGCAGTGTTCTCAGAAAGGAAACAATCAAATTTTTCATTCTCAAGTGCTTTGTAATAAATATCAACAGCATAATCTGTTGTTCCACCACCTGGGAGAGATTTATATCCGATCAATCCCGGATATCTGATGCTTCTTACATCGACGCCATATTTTTCGAAGTAGTACTGACACCATCTTTCTCCGGCCAATTTACTAATTCCATAAACCGTTGTTGGATTGGTTACAATCTGCTGAGGAGTATTTACTTTTGGAGTGTCCGGACCAAAAACAGCAATTGAACTAGGCCAATATATTCTGTTTACATGATCAATATCTTTTGCTAAATCAAGGATATTAAACAAGCTGCCCATGTTTAAATCCCAGGCCCATTGTGGATTTTGTTCACCTTTAGCACTAAGTATAGCGGCTAAATGATATATATGATTAATTCTGTATTTTTCTACAATACCAAGGAGTAGATCTTTATTCATTACATCCAACTGCTCATAAATAAAGTCTCCTGATACTTCTGAGGCAGGTTTTAAGTCTGATGCAATTACGTTGTCCTTACCATATTCTTCCTGAAGTCCGGTGACCAACTCAGTGCCAAGCTGACCTAAAGATCCAATTACCAATATTTTTGTCATTGATGCAGATTTTTTTGCGAAATTATTAATAATGAACGGCTAAAAAAACATCATGTTGAAGATTTTACATTATTTATCTTGATATCTTGATAATGTTTTATTGGTCTCGTTGGATTTATGGGTATTGTAGTGCTGATATATAAGTTTTTAGCCAAATATATACCTATTGTAATAGATTAATTTGAAATAAAATTTTTTATATGAGTTAAATCCATACGATCGTTCAATCTTTGAGAATAATGAACATGGCTAATTGTTAAGTCTTTATCAATGAGAAACTCAGCAGGCATTGTATTTAAAGATTCACCCGTAGTAGGCATTCCCATTGGTAAATTTTTCATCTTTGCTCTAAAAGCAGTCTGGACAAATGATGTTATATGACTGATAGCTGAGTTTTTTGCTGATTGCTCTAAACCGTATTTTTCATAAATGATTTTTTCCGGATCAGATATTATTGGAACAGGAGAGACTTCCTGGTGGAAAGTGCTTCTTTCTAAAACACTTCTTTTTGATTCAAAAAAGAAAATCATCTTAAAATCCGGATCATTGAGTTCTTCGTAAAACTTTACAAGGGTATGGACTCTCAGGTTACAAAATGGGCAACCCGCATGTCTGAAAAATGCAACAAGTATTTTTTTACCAGTATATTCAGCCAAGTTTATTTCTCTGTCAAATATATCTGTTTCATGAAAAATTGGTGCAATTACTTTTGTCTGTAACATATAGATTGGTTTATAATTATAATGCTCCGGAATAATAAAAGGTAACCATCATGGCATAAAGTATTATGAGATTATAGGCTGACATACTATACATTTCATGTTCATAAAGCTATATTTGTAATATGGATTTCAGTACCTTTCTGAAGACAAAAAGAATTGATCCGGACAGTTTAAAAAAAACTGATCCTAGTCTATATCATTCCTGGGAACTCCTGTATGGTTATGTACACCCTAATAGTTTTGTTAGGCAGAAACTGTTTGTCATAAATAAAATTAGAAGGATGCATCCATTCGAAGGAGAAATTCCTAAGCCTGAATTAAAGCCAAAACCATCTGTTAAGCCGGCAATAGCTGCAAAGGCGGTAAGAGGTAAGGCAATAATCAAACCTAAAGTAAAAGCGCCTGACGATATTTCTGACACTAAAGAAGTTAAGGCTGTTAAACCTAAGCCGGTTCGTGTAAAACCGGTAATAAAAGCTTCCAAAGCAGAAGATCAACCGGAGCCTTCAGTACCAAAAGCCATAAAAAAACCACGGCCTGTAATCAGACCTAAAATGGCAACTGATAAAGAATCGACTGAAAATACCGTAGAACAAAAATCAAAGCCGATAAAGCCTAAAATGAAAAGGCCTGTTATCAAAAAAAAGTCTGAAGATACAGAGCAAGAAAAAAAGGTCGAGCCAATAAATGAATCGGTAAATACTGAAAAGAAAAAGGCACCAAGACCAATAATGAAGAAACCCAAAATAAATAGACCAAATAAAGACGAAAACGATGTTTGATTCATTGAAAGAAGAACTACAGCAACAATTGCAGGAATTAAAGGATTCCGGTTTGTATAAATCTGAACGAATAATTACAACACCACAAGGTGCTGAAATAAAGACTGATCAGGGAAATGAAGTGATCAATTTTTGTGCTAATAACTACCTTGGGTTATCGTCTCACCCAAAAATTCTTGAAGCTGCACATAAGACTTTAGATACTCACGGATTTGGAATGTCTTCTGTAAGATTTATTTGTGGTACTCAGGATATTCATAAAGAACTTGAAAGAAAGATTTCTGAATTTTTAGGTACTGAAGATACAATCTTATATGCTGCAGCATTTGATGCTAATGGAGGAGTGTTTGAACCTATTTTAGGAAAAGAAGATGCTATTATTTCTGATGCATTAAATCATGCCTCAATTATTGATGGGGTCAGGTTATGTAAGGCTATGAGGTTCAGATATGAACATAACGACATGGCTGATCTTGAGAAGCAACTAATAGCTGCCAATGAGCAGGGTGCTAAACACAAAATCATAGTTACTGATGGAGTGTTCTCGATGGATGGAACTATTGCTCAGCTTGATAAAATTTGTGATCTGGCTGAAAAGTATAATGCCATGGTGATGACAGACGAATGTCATTCAACAGGGTTTATGGGTAAAACAGGTCGAGGGGTGCATGAATATCGCAACTGCATGGGACGTGTTGATATAATTACCGGAACCTTAGGGAAGGCTCTTGGTGGTGCCTCTGGTGGATTTACATCCGGGAGAAAAGAGATAATCGAAATGCTGAGACAAAAATCTCGTCCATACTTATTTAGTAATACTTTGGCACCTTCTATTACCGGAGCTTCAATTGCTGTTTTTGATCTGTTGTCAGAAACTACTGAACTAAGAGATAAGCTTGAGGATAATACTAAATACTTTAGAGCTAAAATGACTGAAGCTGGTTTTGATATTAAACCAGGTGAACATGCAATTGTTCCAATCATGCTTTATGAAGCGCCGTTGGCACAGAAAATGGCTGAGCGACTTCTTGAAGAAGGAATCTATGTGATTGGATTTTATTACCCTGTTGTTCCAAAAGGTCAGGCGAGAATCAGAGTGCAGGTTTCTGCTGTTCATGAAAAAGAACATCTTGATAAAGCTATTAACGCCTTTGTGAAAATTGGTAAAGAATTAGGAGTTATAAAATAAGAATAAATAAAATTGAAAAAACAAAAGGCCCTGTTCAGGGCCTTTTTTTATGATGTTTCTTCTAATGATTCCGTAGGTTTCTTTTTCTTCTTTTTCTTTCCTTCCTTATCAGAGTTTGTAATCATTTGTTCAAGTGATGGCTCTACTGTACGATAATACTCATTAATTCTTTTTCTGATTTCCTGTGGAGAAAGGTTGTGGTCGATTTTTCCACTTTTAGCTATTGAAAGCTGCCCGGTTTCTTCTGAAATAATTAGCACCAGAGTGTCAGTATTTTCACTCATTCCAATAGCAGCCCTGTGTCTTAATCCAAATTGAGCTGGAAGATTCTGTTCTGTAACTGGTAAAATACACCTTGCAGCTTTAATTCTTCCATTGTGTATGATAACAGCTCCGTCATGCAAAGGACTGTATTTGTTGAATATTGATAGCAGGATTCTTTTTGATATCACTGCATCCATCATGTCCCCCGATTCAACATAAAACTTAAGTTCTGAGTTTCTCGAAAATACAATTAAAGCACCAGTGTTAGAGCCTCCAAGTGTTTTTGCTGCTTCAACAACAGAAGATACATTTAGACTAATGACTTCCTTTTTATTTTTGATTCCTAGCAGCTCCATAAATGACTCACGATTAAAGGCTGTACTTCGACCAATAATTAACAAGAACTTTCTAATTTCCTGTTGAAATAAAATAATCACTGCAAGAACTCCAACTCCCATAAACTCACCAAGAATTGATGATAGAAGCTCCATCCCTGATGCTCTTACAACAAGGTAAATCAGATATAGTGAAAGGAAACCAAGAAATACTTTAACCGCAACGGAGCCTTTCATTAGCTTATAAAGCTGATACATAAGTATAGCTACCAGAAAGATATCGATAACATCTATCCAGCTAATGTTCAGGAATCCGATTTTAAATAATAGGTTCAAGTGTTAATAAGGTTAAAAAGTTTAATGCATTCTACAGCTTCTTTAACGTCATGTACTCGAAGTATGTTAGCTCCTTTTTCCAATGCAATCATATTCAAGGCAGTGGTTCCATTTAATGCTTCCTTGGAGCTGACTCCAAGTGGTTTGTATATCATGGATTTTCTGGAGACTCCCACGAGTAAAGGAACGCCAATTTCCTTAAAATAAGCTAAATTTTTGAGCATTTCATAATTTTGTTCAACGGTTTTTGCAAATCCAAAGCCAGGGTCTGCAATTAGATCTGAAACACCTTCATTTCGTAAGTGTCTAACCTTTTGAGCGAGACTCATAACTACTTCTTCTGTAACATTTTTGTATTCCGTTAGCGACTGCATCGTTTGAGGGGTTCCTCGCATATGCATTAATATATATGGGCAGTTTTTCTTTATAATCAGATTAAACATATCATGATCAGCATCACCACCCGAAACATCATTAATTATTTCTGCTCCTGCATCAAGTGCACTTTCTGCAACCTGACTTCTAAATGTATCTATTGAAAGTATTACTTCCGGAAATTCCCTTTTTATTGTAGTTACTGCATTGACGATTTTTTTTGTTTCTTCCTCAATAGGTATCTCAATTGCTCCCGGGCGAGTACTATAGGCTCCAAGATCTAGAATTGATGCACCTTCACTGATCATTTTCTCAACCCTTTGCATTAAAAGGTTATCATCAACCCGGCTTTCACTATAAAATGAGTCATTAGTGAGGTTAATTATCCCCATCACGACAGGAGTGTTTAAATTCAGTAGTTTTCCCCTTATCTTAAGTGTCATAATATTTTTAAAATTACTATCTTTCGCAGTCGAACAAAATTCGGAGTTTTGGAAGAAAAAACCATAAAGCAATATAATCAAGTGATCGGTCATTGCCGTGAACTTTTTGAAAAGAAGGCAAAAGACTACGGGACAGCCTGGAGAATTATGAGGATGCCTTCGATAACTGATCAGATATACATAAAGATTAATCGAATTAGGTCTATTCAGGATAAAGGTCAGCAACAGGTCAATGAAGCTATTGAGGATGAGTTTGTAGCTATAATTAATTATAGTTTGATAGCCATGATCCAGATCTCACTTGAGGGAGACGATCGAATTGAAATTCCGGCTGATGAGCTTATGAAGCTTTATGATCAGTTTGCGAATGAAACTTTGGAGCTATTACAACGTAAAAATCATGATTATGGTGAAGCTTGGAGAGACATGCGTGTTTCTTCAATAACTGATATTATCCTTATGAAAGTTTATAGAGTAAAACAAATTGAGGATAATGAAGGTCATACTCTTGTTTCAGAAGGTGTTAAAGCGAATTATCAGGATATGCTAAACTATTCGGTTTTTGCACTAATATTAAGTGAGTTTGTAAAGTAATTTTTTAATACATGAAGACTTTTGTAAATAATACTTTCAGGATCTTTGTAGGAGGTCTTTTTATTTTTTCAGGTTTAGTTAAACTTAACGATCCTCAGGGAACGGCAATTAAGATGACTGAATATTTTCAGGTTTTTGCTGAAGATTTCCTTGGGTTGTTTCAATACCTTGTTCCTGCAGCTTTACCGATTGCCTTTGCGATCATAGTATTTGAAATTCTGGTAGGTATAGCCCTTTTGATCAATTATAATATGAATTTGACTACAAAGGTGCTTCTTGCAATGATTGTCTTCTTTACTTTTCTGACTTTCTATTCTGCGTACTTTAACAAAGTTACTGATTGTGGATGCTTCGGAGATGCCATACCGTTAACGCCTTGGGAATCATTCTATAAAGATGTGGTGCTTTTGGTAATGTCATTATGGCTATTTGTGAACCGAAAAGATTTTGTTTCAACTTTCAGAAGCCTGACTGCAAATAGTATTCTTTTCTTCTCAGCGATAATTTTTACAATCGTAGGGATTTATGCAATTAAACATCTTCCATATATAGATTTCAGACCTTATGCTATCGGAGAAAGTATTCCTCAGAATATGCAGCCAGCCGCCAGACCTATTTTTGAATATACATTTTTGAAGGATGGCGAAGAAATAAAATCAAGAGAGTATATTCAGGATGAAGGATATAAATATGTTTCAAATGAAGTGATAAATAAGGATGAGTCTGAACCAAAGATAACTGATTATAGTGTTGAATCTGTTGATGGTGAAGATGCTACACAGGAAACTTTTGAAGGTATCAAGCTTTTGATAATCATAGAAAGTCTTGAAAAGACTGATGCTGAAGCATATAAAGGGATAAATTCTTTGTTGTCAAGATTAAAGCCAGGGATTGAGCCAATGGTTTTGACAGCTGTGGGACCGTCAGAATTTGATAAATTCAGACACCAGGTTCAATTAGGTGTTCCATATTACTTCACTGATCATACTGTATTGAAGGCAATGGTAAGATC
This sequence comes from Marinigracilibium pacificum, assembly GCF_012926615.1. Taxonomy (GTDB): domain Bacteria; phylum Bacteroidota; class Bacteroidia; order Cytophagales; family Cyclobacteriaceae; genus Mangrovivirga; species Mangrovivirga pacifica. The sequence continues at coordinate 65,269 of NZ_JABBNU010000006.1, forward strand.
TAATCCGGGATTAATATTAGTGCAAGATGGTGTTGTGAAAGGAAAATGGCATCATAATGATACTCCGGAACCATCAGATATTCACAGTTTAATTGATTAACTTGGTTTTTTACTACATTGGTTTTAATAACGAATTAATTTGAATTATTTTAGCCATCAAATAATCATTCAAAAGATTTTTTAATGCTTAAATTCATAGGTAGACGATTGGGGTATGGTTTGCTGGTTATGATGGGAGTTACTGTTATAGTATTTTTCCTCTTCCATCTATTACCTGGAGATCCGGCAAGGATGGTAGCGGGAAAGAGATCTGATATCACTACCATTGAAGCAATAAATAAAGAATTTGGTCTTGATAAGCCACTTCCAGTTCAATTTTATCATTATGTGAAAGATCTTTCTCCAATATCTATACATGATGATACACCTGAGAACCAAACTAAATACGAATACACCAAATTGTTTTCAATTGGCAATGAAGCTGTAGTTTTTAAAGCTCCATACTTAAGAAGGTCATTTCAGACTAATAAAAAGGTTGGTGAACTATTAATGGAGAATTTAGAGCCTACAATCTGGCTTGCTATTGCTGCAATGCTGTTTGCCACGGTATTTGGAATAGCTATAGGGGTTGTTGCAGCAGTAAATCAGCATAAGTTTCTTGATAACTTCCTAGTTGCAGGCTCTGTATTAGGTATTTCTCTACCTTCATTCGTGGCTGCTATTATAATTTCGATGGTATTTGGTTATTATCTGGCTGACTGGACAGGTTTGGGACTCACCGGTCAATTATATGACTATAGTCCGTTTGGAGGTAAAACTCTTCATTTGAAAAATCTGATTTTACCTGCTTTTACTCTGGGAATCAGGCCTTTGGCTATTATTATGCAGCTTACGAGAAGCTCCATGCTGGATGTATTAAAGCAAGATTTTATAAGAACGGCATATTCAAAAGGATTACCATATAAAAAAGTAATAATCAAGCATGCGCTTAAAAATGCTTTAAACCCGGTAATTACTGCTGTTTCTGGCTGGTTAGCCTCGCTAATGGCTGGAGCATTTTTTATTGAATTAGTATTCGACTGGAAAGGATTTGGGTATGTGACAATCAAAGCTGTAGAAAGTCTTGATTTTCCTGTTGTGATGGGAGCTGTTTTAATTATTGCTTTAATATTCGTAATTGTCAATATTCTTGTTGATGCATTATATGCATTAATTGATCCTAGAGTAAGAATAAGCTAAGATCTTTATGAATCAACCTGATTTGATATTTCTTGTTGGTTTACCTGGATCAGGAAAATCTTCTATTGGGAAAGGATTAAGTGAAATGCTTAATTATGATTTTCTGGATTTAGATTATTATATCGTCGAAAAAGAAGGTCGCTCAATTCCTGAAATATTTAGTAAAAATGGAGAAGGGTATTTTAGAGAATTGGAATCTAAATATTTGCAAAACCTGGTCGATGATTGTAAAAATAGTACAGTTGTAGCTACAGGAGGAGGAACTCCTTGTTTTAATGATAATATGTCATTAATAACAACTTCCGGATTCTCAATTTTTATTGATGTGAAGTTAGATCAGTTGATTGAGAGAATAGGAAAAGATGAAAAGGAGGTGACTGCCAGACCACTTTTTGCTGCTGGTGATCTAAAAGAAAAATATAACTCACTATTAAATAATAGAAGGTCATATTATGAACAGGCATCATTAACGGTAGATGCAACTGATTATGATATTGATGAAGTTATAAGAAACATAGTTTCACATTTGAAGGAATAACTTTATATTCAGTAATATTTTTTTTAATCTACTTGTCAAATCAAATTTTTACTCGTTATGAGAGTTTTATTGATTCTATTTGCTGGTCTTTTATCGTTTAATCTAATAATGGCACAAGATGTTGATGTTGAGCTATATAAAAAACGGATAGAAAGACATTTACCTAAACTCATCAAACACGAAAGTCTCCATGAATATTTCGTTTTTGATGATAATTACCTCGAAGTTTATGCACATCCTGCTGATAAGAGGAATGGGAGATCTCCGGAATTCAGACTTTACTACCAGGAGATACCACTATTCTTGAAGATTGTCTATAATGCATCTAGAGAGGAGGCAATCGACTTTTATAAGAGAAAGGGGACATCGGCATTTCCTAAGTCTATTGCCGAAAAATACGATGAGTTTTCTTTAGACAGGCCTACTAAGTTTGCTGGATTAAGAGTAGCAATTGATCCGGGGCATTTTGCTGGAAACGAAAGGGAAGCTAAACAAGAAGCAAAATTTTTAAAGATAAAAGGCAAGGATGTTGGAAGGAAAAGCGATCTGTTTTTCTATGAAGCACAGTTAACTTATGCTACGGCTGAGATATTAAGAGAAATGCTTGAGAATGAACTGGCTAGTGTTAAATTAACACGTGTACAGGGCGAGTCAGCAGTTGGTAAGAGCTTCGATGATTGGTATAAAGAAGATTTTATCAGAGTTAGAGATGAAATGTGTGCTGATGATGAATTGACAGAAGGAACATGTCAAAGTCTTAAGTCTGATTCAAGTCCTAAAAATGCATTCTTTAAACTTTATAAATATCTTGATTTTACTGGAAGGGCTGATGTAATCAATGATTATAAAGCAGATGTGACTATAGTTGTTCATTACAATGCAAAAGAGGATAATCCTAGAGATGAGGATGGGTACACTACTCCTACCAAAGAGAACTATTCAATGGCATTTATTCCAGGTAGCTTTCTACAGGATGAATTAAGGAAAGTTGATCAGCGTATTGATTTCCTAAGGCTGTTATTAAGTGATGATATGGATAGAAGCGAGGAGCTTGCAAGTTCATACATTCAGGATCATGAGGAAACACTAGGAATACCGGCTATTCCTGAAGAGAATTCTCTTCGCCATATTGAATATGTAAATATTTATTCAGGTGAGAAGGGTGTTTATCATAGAAATCTTTATCTAACAAGAGCAGTTAAAGGCTCAATTGTTTATGGAGAAAGTTTGTATCAGGATAATATTGATGAAATATTAAGTCTGACAAAATCAGGATTGACTTATAAGCAATTATTGAAAAATGAGAGGTTGCAAGAAGTGGCCAGATCATATTTTCAAGCTATTGAGAATTATTTAAAGTTCTCTGAAAAAACTGAACAGTAATGCTTAAAATATTTAACAACAAAAAAGCGGTGAAGGAATGACTTCACCGCTTTTTTGTTTTCTGTTATCAATTACCTCAGAAAGATTTTCCAAAAGTAAATAATACTGAGGAAGCTTGTTGCTTAATATTTGCTGAAGGAGCAAATGCTTGAATATCTGATGAATAAGGTTCAGCAATTGTAAAAGGTGAATCCTGAATATCAGATTCGGTTTTATATAAATATGTCAGATCAAAGAATAAGCCATTTTTAGTTCTGAAACCAACTCCTCCACTATAAATGAATTTATCTCCATTAAGATTTTTAGGGCAGGCATATGTAGCATACCCTCCTCTTAAGTAGAATAATTTTGTTAATCTGAACTCAGCACCTACACGGTAGTTCCATACATTATCATAATTATCATCAATAAATTGATTATCCCCAGAAAAATCTATACCTGTTCCGTTTCTTAGCTTCATTCCTGAATAGTTTACATGTTCAGCATCAAAAGAAACTAATCCACGCTTACCGAATAAATAAGTTGCTCCTAATCTAAGCTTTCCCGGTGTAGTGAAACTGTATTCTGATTCGTATCTAACTAATGAAGATTCATTATTTAAGAATATTGAGCCATCAGTTGTTTCATATTCATAATTATTAAAAATGCCTTCAACTACTACTTCTGCATAATCAGTTGCTCTATAACTTGTTCTTGTTTGGTAAGACAAACCGACAGTTAATTGATTTAAAGGTCTGGCTATAATTCCAAAAGTTCCGCTTACACCTGCTGCACTAACATCTACATATTGTAAATAGTTCATTCTTTCCAAAGCAGCATTATTTCTGAACTCGCTATAAAATGTTTCAACAGTGTAATCATAAAAATGCAAGTTTAATCCTGCACCCAGATATACTCTGTCATTAATGTTTATGCCGTAAGCTACGTTTAAAGCAGAATTACCACCTTCGATATCTTTAGAATAGTCTATAGCATTAGGAAGGGGAGGGTAGTCATCTCCTTCAATATAATATAAACCTAAAGCATCTTCTTCTACTAGAAATGCATTGTAAGCCTGTTCAGGTAGGTTTGAGGGAAAGTCAGGATTGAAATTATTCGCATCATATAAGCTGTATATGTAATCAAAAAAGTCACTTGAAAAGTCTTGGGATGGATTACTCGCATTATACCTGATGCTATTGTCAAAATAAGAAGTATTTGTTATGGTTAAACCAAATCCTTTAGATTTTATTATGCTATTATCTTTTCCATCATTCTGAAAAATGATACCAAGTGCAGGTGTGTTAAATCTGAAATCGCTTTCACTATTTCTATTATTATAAAAGTCAGATTTGGCATTAACGAAATTTAGTCCGGCCGTAACTGCGAATGATTTATTATTATAAAATCCAATTCCTGCAGGGTTTGAAAAGCCACTACTGATATCAGCACCCAGAGAAGTTTGAGCTCCACCCATAGCCTGGATTCGTGCTGTACCGCTAATTTCTGTATTAGAGGCCTTTTCAACAATTTCAACATATGATTGTGCTGACGCCAAAAGGGTCGTCATGAAAAGTGTAGATAAAAGTGAAATTTTCTTTAAAAATTCCATATGATTAGTAATTGGTGTTGTTGTTAAAAATAAAAGGTGCTCTAACTAATGTTTTCCATTATGTAAAGCACCTTTATGAAATCAATTTGGGAAAGGTCGGTTTAGTTTCCTCTACCTCCTCTTGAAGAAGAGCTTCTTCCTCCTGAAGAGCGGCTACTGCTTCCTGAAGAACTTCTTGAAGAACCACTGCTATATGATGAGCTTCGGCTACTTGAAGAACTTCTGCTGCTTGAAGAGCCACTGCTATAAGAACCTCCACTACTTCTTGATGAAGAACCTGAGCTTCTGTAAGTTGAACCTCCGCTGCTTCTTGAACTTCCTCCACTATTATAATTTCTAGAAGGAGTAGAGCTTCTGTTATAATCTCTTGAAGGAGAAGAACTTCTATTATAAGTTCCTGAATTTGTTGATCGCTGATAAGTTCTGTTTCTGTAATCAGAATTTGGAACTGATCTGCTAGTGTTATTATAATCTCTAGTCGATGTATTTGTAGAACGAGTATAAGCACTTCTGTCAGATGTTCTACTTACATCTCTGTCTGCTGTGTATGAAGATCTGCTACTTGCAGCTGCCAAAGTTGTTCTTCCGGCAGTGTATGAAGATCTTGTAGAAGTACTACGTGTTCTGGTAGCATCTCTGTCATACGAGTCTAATCTTGAATCTCTTGATGCAACAGTACGAGCATTTCTATTTGTAGTAGTTCTACTGTTAGTTGATGCAATTCTTGAATTTCTGCCTGTACTTGACTCAGAAACTCTGCCAGATGTCGAAGTTCTTGTTCTATTAGGGCTTACATTGTATCTGTCATTTGTACTTGTTGAACCACCTGGTCTTGATCCTACAACTCTTCTGTTTCCTACGTAATAATCTCCATTATTATAGCTGTAGTAACTATTTGATAATCCGGCATTGTATCCACACCAGTAACCATTGTTAAATCCGCGGTTATATGAATACCAGCTGTTGGAATATCCCCAGCCCCATCCCCATGATGGTCTGTTCCATGCACTATATCCATACCAAGGGTCATACCACGGATCGTAAAATCCTCCACCCCATCCATAGTATGGATTTCTCCAAGGGCGGTAATAATTACCCCAGCCCCAGCCAAATCCAAAAGATATATTGAAGTTCCATCCGGAACCACCATACCAATAAGGGTCATACCATGGATCGTAGAACCCGCCATTGTATCTGTATCCAGTATTAGCGTAAGTAGTAGGTATATAATTGTTTACAATGATCGTTCTCGAACCATCTTGTAATATTTCCTGTGTTCTACCGTTTGAATTATTATATTGAGTAACCTGCTCTTGATTATTATAAGAGTTTACATTCAGGTTTGAGTCAGTGTTTCTATAATACTCAGGTTCATCAGTATTAGCATTGGTTACAACCTCGTTAGTATATCGGCTAAGATAGTCAGGGTTGATTTGTGTTGTTGATGTTTGCTCAGTATTTGTAGCCTGAAGAATTGAATAATCAGGGCTTACCTTCTGACCTTCAGTTACCTGAGTAGTTGAAGTCTGTTTCTTGTCTTTCTTCTGCCTGTCTGCAGGAGTAAAGTACATATCATCTACCACCTGTGCATTGACAGTTAGACCTGTCAATATGAAGGCAAGGATGAATAATCGTTTTGTTATAGTGTTCTGGTTCATAACTTTCCCCATTTTAAATTGATTCCCATTAATATAAACGTTCCGACGCAATATTGGATGAAATTATCCGGAAAGAATTATATTTGCCGAAACAAAGTTACTTTGTAATATTCAAAACAAAAAACGTACCAAACTTTATGAGTAAAGCACTGCCAAAGCGAAGCGAAGATTATTCAGCATGGTATAATGAACTGGTTAAGCGAGCTGATCTGGCCGAAAACTCTGCTGTAAGAGGTTGTATGGTTATTAAACCATATGGTTTTTCGATATGGGAAAAAATGCAGCAAACGCTTGATAAGATGTTCAAAGATACCGGTCATACCAATGCTTATTTCCCGTTATTTATTCCCAAGTCTTATTTAAGCAAAGAAGCTGATCACGTTGAAGGGTTTGCTAAAGAATGTGCTGTAGTTACTCATTACAGATTAAAAAATGATGAGGATGGTAAAGGTGTTGTTGTTGATCCGGAAGCTAAGCTAGAAGAAGAACTTATTGTGCGCCCTACTTCTGAAACTGTAATTTGGAGTACATATAAAAATTGGGTTGAATCTTATCGTGACCTTCCAATATTGGTAAATCAGTGGGCAAATGTTGTTCGCTGGGAGATGAGAACAAGACTTTTCCTTCGTACTGCAGAATTTTTATGGCAGGAAGGTCATACTGCTCATGCTACAAAAGAAGAAGCAATTCAGGAAACTGAACAAATGATAAATGTTTATGCTGAATTCGTAGAAAACTTTATGGGTGTTCCTGTAATTAAAGGTATAAAGTCAGAAAATGAACGATTTGCCGGTGCTTTGGAAACTTACTGTATCGAAGCTTTAATGCAGGACGGTAAGGCACTACAGGCAGGTACAAGCCACTTTCTTGGACAGAATTTTGCAAAAGCATTTGATGTGAAATTTACAGGTAAGGATGGTAAGCTTGAGCATGTGTGGGGTACTAGCTGGGGTGTGAGTACTCGTTTAATGGGTGCATTAATTATGGCTCATAGTGATGATGACGGATTAGTACTTCCTCCAAATCTTGCTCCGATACACGTGGTAATTGTTCCTGTTTATAAGAATGATGAGCAGTTACAGGCGATTTCTGAAAAGGCTAACGAAATAAAAAGTGCACTACAGGCAAAAGGCTATTCTGTGAAATTTGATGACAGAGATACACATAAGCCAGGATGGAAATTTGCTGAGTATGAATTAAAAGGTGTGCCATTACGTATTGCTATCGGGCCTAGAGATCTTGAAAACGGAACTGTTGAACTAGCAAGAAGAGATACTAAAGAAAAAAATACTGTTGAGATAGAAGGTATTGAAAATAGAATACCTGACTTATTGAATGAAATTCAAGACAGTATTTTTGAACGTGCCAGGAAATTCAGGGATGAAAACATCAGAGAAGCTAATTCTTATGATGAATTCAAACAAATTCTTGATGAAAATGCAGGTTTTGTTAGAGCTCATTGGGATGGTACTCCGGAAACTGAAGAGAAAATCAAGAATGAGACTAAGGCAACTATCAGATGTATACCTTTAAATAACGAGTTGGAAGAAGGTAAATGTATTTATTCAGGCAAACCAAGTAAGCAGCGAGTTATTTTTGCAAGGGCTTATTAGAACTGAACTAAAAATTTTGTAATATAGAGGCGACATTTTTGTCGCCTTTTTTATTGGGATTTATTGACAAGATAGGTGATTGCCTATTTTATTCTACTAATTAAAATTTCATAACTATGGCTGATTGGTTGCCAGTAATAATATTGATCTTGTTGGGCTTCGTGCTGGTTGCAGCAGAAATTATTTTCATTCCCGGAACAACCATTGTTGGCTTTCTTGGAATGGCTGTAATTGCTGCCGGAATTATTGTGGCATACAAAGATCATGGCGAAACTGCAGGACATGTTATATTGGGAAGTTCAATATTGATTTTTACTGGTATGTGGGTGCTGGCATTTAAATTAAAAGTCTGGCAAAAGTTTTCAGTAAATTCCTCAGTTACTGGCAAAATTAAGAGTGAAGCAGATACCAAATTGGAAATTGGTCAGAAAGGCATGACTGTATCTGCATTAAGGCCTTCGGGTGAGGCTGAGTTTGATGGTGAAAGATATGAAGTTAACACCGTTGGACAATTTCTTGAAAGTGGTAAAATGGTTGAGATTATCTCAATAGAAAAAGAAGGAAGAAAAGTAATAGTAAAGCAAATATAAGTACCTTTTAAAATTTAGATTTTTATGGATATAATGATTGTTATTTATGTCGTACTGGCAATCATCGGATTAATTTTATTTCTGATGTTCTTCCAGATCTTTGGATTATGGTTGTCAGCACTTTTATCAAAGGTATATATTAACCTTTTTCAGTTATTTTTTATGAGGTTAAGAAAGGTGCCACCATCAGTAATTGTTAATGCGATGATTACATCGAGTAAGGCAGGGCTTTCAATAACTCGTGATGAACTTGAAGCTCATTATCTTGCTGGAGGTAACGTGCCTCAGGTAACTAATGCTTTGATTTCTGCTGATAAAGCAAATATTGCTCTTGATTTCCAGCAGGCTGCTGCAATAGACCTTGCTGGTAGAGATGTGTTTGATGCAGTTCAAACCTCAGTAAATCCAAAAGTAATCAATACACCTTCGGTAGCTGCAGTTGCAAAAGATGGTATTCAGTTAATAGCTAAGGCCAGAGTTACCGTAAGAGCTAATATTAAAAGGTTAGTTGGTGGTGCAGGTGAAGAAACTATTCTTGCTAGGGTTGGTGAAGGTATTGTAACTTCAATTGGTTCTGCGAAAACTCACAAAGAAGTTCTTGAAAATCCTGATAATATTTCAAAGCTTGTTTTGGAAAGAGGACTGGATGCAGGTACTGCATTTGAAATTTTATCTATTGATGTAGCTGATATTGATGTTGGAGATAACATTGGTGCTAAATTACAGATTGACCAGGCTAATGCTGACCTTAAAGTTGCTGAAGCGAGAGCTGAGCAAAGAAGAGCTATGGCAGTAGCAGTAGAACAGGAGATGAAAGCTAAAGCTCAGGAAATGAAAGCCAGAGTAATTGAAGCTGAAGCCGAAGTGCCAAAAGCTATGGCTGAAGCATTCAGACAAGGAAATCTTGGAATTATGGATTTCTACAAAATGAAAAATATCGAAGCTGATACTGAAATGAGAAATTCAATCGCAGGTCCTGATGATAAAAAGAAGGATTCTGATAAAGATGAAGATTAATAGAAACTCATTAAACAAAAAATCCCTTCTGGCTTTCAGAAGGGATTTTTTTATTACTGATATTTTGTAATTGACTCTTTCTTTTCTTTTCCAAGTGTCATTCCGACATATTGACCGTTTTGCTTATCGTAGTACAATTCATCATATAGGTCTGGAATGATGTTCATTCCATCTTCGTCGTATATACCCCACTTATTTCGTTTCATGACTTTATAACTATTGTTGTCTAAAGCAATGATCTTCTGGAACTTAGGGAATAATAGTTGGTTGCCTTCTGAATTAATAATGCCGTAGAGGCTTCCTCTTTTTACCTGGTAGTGATCTTTATTTGGCAACTCAGAAATTTCGTCATATTCACATGGGATAATTTCATTTCCTTTTCTGTCTATTAATCCCCATTTGCCTAATCTTTTAACCATGATGTGATTATTCACAGGTATTACCGTTTCATAGGCTGGTTGAATGACAATCTTTTCCAGAAGGTTGATAAATCCCCATCTGTTTAGGATTCTAACTGGTGCCATATTCTGAGAAAACAGGCCTACCGTATCATATCGGTTACTTATTCTTAACCTTTCTTCTTCATCAATATATCCCCACTGTCCTCCTATATTCACAGAGAAAAATCCATCTCTGAAACCACCAAACTCTTTAATTTCCTTATTAAGTTTTTTGTATTGCTCGCTCTTACTGTTTAAAAGGAATCGACCATATTTTTCACTGAAAATATAAAACAATGAATCATTAATCGTCTGGATTTTATTAAATGAATACGGGAATAATCTTCTTCCATTTAATTTGTATAGGTCTTTTACTTTTTCTGAGCTTTCTTCAATTATTCCGGCTTTATGGATAGATAACTTATTGCCAGTCTCAAATTGAATCCCGTCAATTAAATTATAAACTCCATATTGCTGTTTTTTAGTGAAGATGAATGTATTATCATCAACCCGGTAAAGTGAAGAATAATATGGCATCAATGCCCATTCGCCTTCTCTGTTGATTACTCCAAAAGTATCCTGATATTTTACTCTTGCCAGGTCACCTATGAAATGATCTCCATCTGCATATTTAATTTCAGTGATTTTATTACCGTTTTTATCCAGATATCCTTTCTTACCATTTTTTGAAACTATAAACCCTCCAAGTTTATTGATTTCTACTGAATCATACTTTTCAGAATTTATTGGTATTAGTCTTTCATTTAGAATGATGTAAGTATTTTTATTGCCTGATTTTTTTGCACCTACAAAATACTTTCCTCCACTTTCAATATTATCGAAATTGAATTTAGATGAAAGAGATAAGGACTTATCCGCTAATCCGTATTTATTGTTTTTCTTTAGTATAAGATAGGCCTTATTATCACTGAATAAGATTGAATCATACCAAATTTTGTTGGCGGGATTAAAGTCATTGTTTAACAACTGCCATTGATCACCGGAAGCAGCTATATAATTACTGTCATTTGGAATTGGAATCAATCGGTCATTCAGAAGTACTTTTTTCTCTTTGTTGTCATATCCGAGAATGTGGATACTGTTACTTTCTTTAAAAGTAATATTTGAGCCATCAAATTCGATTGATGTATAGATGAATTCTGATAACGCAGTGCCATCAATATTTAAAATTCCCTTTTTTCCATCATGAACCCCTACAAGTATATGTTGATTTAAAGTTTCAATCTTGTCGAATGCAGCTGATGTTGGTTTGCCTAGTTCCAGGTTATAGCAATAGTATGAATTTCCATCCTCAGATAATATGTATTTGTTTTCACTGATACTATGGATAGACTCATATTTAAATGAAAGAAGAATTTTTCCTTTTTTATCTACCAATCCTTTAACCTGTTTACCATTTATCCACTTGGTAGCGATAAGGTATTTGTCTGTAGGTTCAAGAAAATTATAAGTAAAAGGTATGTATTCTTTACCTTTTATATTAATTAGCCCGAATGTAGTTTCTGATTGATTGTTAGGTTTTGCAGCTATGAAAAGGTCATCAAAGATTGGGTAAAGAGAATAATAAACAGGATCAGGAACCTCGGGATTTTCTATTTCAAGAATTCCCCAGCGGCTGTTTTTTTTGTATCCCAAATATTTGTCCTCAACAACTTCCGTAGAACCATCACTCCATCCAAGCTTTTCGTAGTGTGCGGGTACAATAATTTTTCCTTCGGTTGTTTTAAGGCCCTCTTTTCCGTCTTTTTTAAAAATTTTATAATTAGCAAAAATGACAGAATTACCGAAAGTCAGTAGGACAATCGGTAATAAAAATGCTTTCCAGTACGACATTAAAAAAAATCTATTTAAAGTTCTTCTGTTCTTCTTTCTCCAGATTAAAAAGATCATTCAACACATCAATTAGCGTATCGGCTTCACCTCTTTTACAAGCCGCTTTAAGCTGGATCACCGGAAGCTTGATGATTTTTTGCATCATGCTTTTTGTGATCTGCTCCGCTATTTTCATCTCCTCATCAGAAGCTTTTTTAAGGTAACGGGCAAGTTCTTCTTTTCTTATCTCCTCAAGGGCATTCTTGAATTTTTTGATAGTAGGAGATACGATCATTTCTTTCGCCCAGTCATTAAATTCAGCAATGCTTTCCTTTATAATTTCTTCAACCAACGGAATAGCTTCGAGCCTTCTTTCTAAAGCTTTACTTGCTTTGGATTGGATATCATCGATACCATATACCATGCATCCCGGGGTGTTGTCAATTTTGGTGTCAATACTTCTTGGAACTGATAAGTCTATGAAGTACTTGGCAATTACTGAATTATGTATCATGCCTGTGTTGATAATTGGCTCATTTGCACTAACCGAACTAACAACGATTTGTGCTTTATCAACTAATTCCGGCAGTTTTTCTATAGGCTCACAAGAAAATCCACATTCAAGTGCCATGTCATCGGCTTTAGATTTTGTTCTATTAACAAGAACAACCTCGCAATCTGTAATACCAGCTAAGTTTCTGCATACATCGATTCCGATTTCACCTAGTCCAACAACTAAAATTGTCGGATTTACCATTGTTTTCTTTAAATCTACAACAAGTTCACTTGAAGCATAAGAAACACTGGCAGCACCATCTCTAAATGGAGTTTCCTGAACTACTCTTTTATTTGTAAAAAATATAGTATGCATTAATCTATGAAGAAAAGGTCCTGCCATTTCTTCATCAGCACACCATTGGTAGGCACGTTTTACCTGATTTGAAATTTGAATATCTCCAACAACCTGTGCTTCCAGACCCATGGATACTCTGAATAATCTTTCAACTGCGTTATCACCACCGTAAAATGACTCAAAATAAGATGATAGATCTTCTGAATCAACCATTCCTTTTAGTAGTGAAAGCTCTGTTAGAATCTGATTATCAAAAGATTCATCAGATGAGTAGTAAAATTCAGTTCTATTACACGTCGATAGAATCAGAAAGTCTTCAGCTCTTGTGGTTTCTTTAAAACGAGCCAACAATTGCTTGATTTCACTTTCAGATAAAGCTACTTTCTCCCTTATTTCTAAAGGAGTGTTCTTGTATGATAACGCTAATGCCCTAAAATTTTTCACCATATTCAAAAATACTACCAGCAAAGATACATTTCAATACGTAAAATCACTTAAATATGTACTAAAAACGCATAATTTATTTCAAATTTAAATAGATTTGCCTCACAACAGCTATCCCAATGGCTGAATTATATCTTTATCAACCATGAGATTTATCATTAACTTACTAAGAAAGTTATTATCATCGTTTTATTTCAATAGTCGTGAAGCATCCGGCTTTCTGCTCTTGTCTATTCTACTCATTTCATATTGTTTTGTTTTGAAATGGGGAGATGTCTTATTTAAAGATAAGGGTTTTTATGTTGATTATCAATATGTTGCGTTTGATTCAGTTTCTTCAGATGTTTCAGCGTCTGATTTTGAGGCAAAGGTAAAAATGCCAGATATTGGTTCCTTAGATCCAAATAATGTGACTTTTGATGAATTAAAAATGATTGGTTTTCCTGAAATTGAATCAAAGCGTTTGATTAAATACCGAAATAGCGGAGGGAAGTTTTATGATGTAAGTGATTTGAAGAAAATATACGGAGTTAATGATTCGGTTTTCATGTCTGTCGAGAAATTTTTTGCTATTGAAAAATCTTCAAATAAACCTAAAAAACTAAATGAACCGGTTTTAGCTACCGTTAATAATCAAGAATTTTCACGAGAAAAGAAATATAAAGAGCACTTAACCTCTTTTGATCTTAATACTGTTGACACTACTGGTTTAATGAAAATTAATGGGATAGGTTCAGTGCTTAGTAAAAGAATCATAAAGTACAGGAAATCACTTGGAGGATTTGTTTCTACAAATCAATTATATGAAGTATGGGGGCTAAAGCCAGCAGTGGTTGATCAATTGCTTATATATGGTAAAATTGAAGATGGTTTTACCCCGGAAAGAATTAATGTTAGCACAAGTTCGATTGACTCATTAGCATCTCATCCGTATATTTCTTTTAAGGAGGCAAAATTGATTAAATCATTTTATGAATCTAATAGTCAGGGTTTTGAAAGAGGGAATCTTTACCGTATCTATGCAATTGATTCAGTTTCCATCACAAGGATTTTACCATACCTGACGTTTTAATCATGTGATTTTGTTATTTTCGATTTTTTACTGATCATTAATATATGAATAATCTTCTTCGTGAATACCTAAAAAAGTTAACGAATATCAGCGGGTCTAACAGGACTTTGCAGATGCTCAGATTGCCAAAAGCGCAGTTTTTAGATCTTCATGAATTTGAAAATATAACGCCCGACGGAAGTTCATATGATATTATTCATGGACTAATCACCAGAGATAAAAAAATATTTTTGTGTCCTTTTATCGATCCAAGAGATAGTGAATCTAATCAACTGAGTAGTCAGTTAAGGAAACTTCAGCGGATGGATAATTTTGTTTATGAAGAAAGAGGTGCAAGAGATCTTTATGTCGGATGGCCTTTCGTTGAAGGACAATTTACAGATGAAACTTCTGTTAGAACTCCATTGATTTATTTTCCGGTAAAATTATGGTTGGAGTCAAATAAATGGTATTTGAAACCAAGGTCAGAAGAGCCGGTTTCATTAAATAAAGCTTTTATTCTCGCATATGCCTATTATAATGACCTGGCTCCGGATGAAAAACTTCTTGATCTGATACTTGATGATCATATAGGAGATGACATCTCTTTTAAATCTAAGATTTATTCACTTTTAAAAGCTTCGTCAATAGAATTGAATTTTAATTCGGACACTTTTACAAATGAATTGATTCATTTTCAGGAAAAACTGAAGTCTGATTTAGAAAAGGAAGGTTCTTCCGGTGAACTTAAATTAAATATGAATGCTGTGATGGGGTTGTTTCCTCAAGCAGGTTCATATCAGGTGCCGGATTATTTAAATTGGCTTGAAACAAATAAGCATGAAGGTCTTGAATCTTTTTTTGAAACTAAAAAAATTGAGAATATTCTTCATGAAGATACTGCATCAGGTTATCATTCACCGGTAAAAGAGGAGGAGCTTTTTCTTCCTTTCCAGGTCGATGCATTTCAAGAAGAAGCAATTAAAAGTGTTAAAGAAGGTAACAGCCTCGTTGTTCATGGCCCTCCGGGTACAGGGAAATCTCAGTTGATATGTAATTTGGTGAGTGATTATATATCGCGAGGTAAAAATGTATTAGTTGTTTGTCAGAAAAGAGTGGCTTTGGATGTTGTTTACAAACGTCTGGCTGATTTGGGATTAGATAGGTTTTCTGCGCTTGTCCATGATTTTAAAGAAGATAGAAGAGAGATATATCATAAGATAGATGACTTGATAAATAGTCTGAAAGAATTTGAACGCTCAAATAATGGTCTTGATACGATTCAATTGGAAAGAGACTTTTTACTTGCATGCAGAAGAATTGATCAGATCAACGAAGAACTTGAGGAGTATAAAAAGGCACTATTTGATTCTGAGGAGTTTGGACTTTCTATCAAGGAATTATATTTAAAAGCATCTTTAAATTTGCCAAACCTTGATCTTAGGCAATACTACAGGGAGTTTGATCAATTAAGAGCTGATGACTTTTTGCAAAAATCGAAGTCGCTAAGGTCATTTGGCACTAAGTTTATCCTTGATAATTATCCGCTTAAAGCAAGAAATTCATTTTCTACATTCACTGTTTATGACAGACAGGAGTTATTAGATCATCTTGATGAAATGCCTAAGGCAGCTGAAAAAATCAAATCAGTTAGTCATGATTTAGTGAATAGAGATATGTCTTTTCAGGAGGCAGAATATATCTATAAGTCAGCTGAGAATATAGATAACTTACTTAGTCTTATCAAAAATAAGCAGGTATATAAAGCTTTTGTAAGAATGGTTAATCATTCTACAGATGGTAAATCAGATCTGCAGTGGTTATCGGGTAAAGAAAGAGTAATAATGGACTGCTTTAAGAAGTATGGGCCTGAAATTTCACTTGATTCATCTGAGCTTGGTCGCTTCCAGGAAGCTCTGGAAGAAGCAATGAAAAAACAAAGGAATGTTTTCAAGTGGCTTCGCTGGAGATTGTTTTCTAAGGATAAGTTTTTCATAAAGCGTGTAATAACTGCCAATGGGCTAACTTATGACAGACAAGGATTTAACGTGCTTGTTGAGAAAATTGATAATCGACTTAATCTTGAACACAATCTTTCAGAGTTGAGAGAAAAGAAATGGCTAAAGGATATTCCGGAGAAATACGAGAAAGTAAATTTTCAAACCTGGTTTTTCAATCAGAAAAAAGCAATGACAGCTAAAAATGAGTTTGCTTCATTGCGAAATTTCAAGGAGTATTTTAATGTGTCAAAATTGTCATTCAATGATTTAAAAGATGCACTTGAGAGGTTGATATCTGAATTTGAAGTTATACCTAAGTATAAAGTTTCGTGGGGTAAATTTCTTTCTGAAAACCTGATAAACAGGTTAATGGCAAATCCGGCCAAAATTGCGCAACTACAGGATACTGTCAAGTCGGATTTTGATGATTTATGCGAGTATGATAAGCTTTGGGAATCGTTTGCTGAGCATGAAAAAGATGTTTTTAATCGACTAATTGATTTTGAAACTGAGCAAGAGGACCTTCAGGTTAATTTTGAATTTTTGTTTTTGAATTCAATATATCTTGCCTGGATAGAACATATCGAAGTAAAATATCCTGTTTTAAGG
Organism: Marinigracilibium pacificum; assembly: GCF_012926615.1. GTDB lineage: Bacteria > Bacteroidota > Bacteroidia > Cytophagales > Cyclobacteriaceae > Mangrovivirga > Mangrovivirga pacifica. Next base: position 82,128 of record NZ_JABBNU010000006.1, read on the forward strand.
CTTGTAAGTACCGCTAAATTCAATCAGATGATAGAAGAATTACAACATCTGATCAAGAAAAAACAGGAGCTTGTAAAAGAAATCACCATATTAAATGTCAGAGAGCGTACTTATGAAAACCTTGAATATAACCGCTTAAATAATCGTGTTACTTATCGTGACCTGGAACATCAGGTAACTAAAAAAAGAAAAATATGGCCAATTAGAAAACTGGTTGAAAATTTTGATGAAGAGATTTTTAAACTGCTTCCTTGCTGGTTGGCATCTCCGGAAACTGTTTCTGCAGTGTTCCCATTTTCACAAGATGTATTTGACCTCGTAATATTTGATGAAGCTAGTCAGTGTTTCGTTGAAAAGGGACTTCCTGCAATTTACAGAGGAAAACAAATTGTTGTTGCCGGTGATGAAAAGCAATTACGTCCCTATGATCTATATAAAGTAAGATGGGATGATGATGAGCTTGATCATCCGGATTTAAACATTGACTCTTTATTAGATTTATCAAAAAGGTATCTGGGGTCTGTACAGTTAAAAGGACATTACCGAAGTAAAACTCCTGATCTCATTTCCTTTTCAAACAATAAGTTTTACGGAAATAACCTTCGCTTACTCCCTAATTTAAAGGATGTGAACCAAGATGGTGGTGCTATTGACTATATAAAGGTCGAAGGAGAATGGAAAGATCAGAGAAATGAAATTGAAGCGGAAAAAGTAATTGATTTGATGTTGGCAGCACCAGATGATTACCCTGGTAAATCTGTTGGAGTAGTAACTTTTAATGCAAAACAGCAAGATCTGATTGTTGATTTAATTGACAAGAATATTGCAAATGGTAAGAGATTTCCGTCTGATTTTTTTGTTAAGAATATTGAAAACGTTCAGGGAGATGAAACTGATATTTTAATATTTAGCACCGCTTATGCTCCTGATTCAAAGGGTAAAATGAATATGCAGTTTGGTTTGCTTAATCAAGACGGTGGAGAAAATAGACTTAATGTGGCAGTAACAAGAGCCAGGGAACGGATTGTTATTGTGACATCGATTTTTCCTGAACAACTTAAGGTGAAAACTTCAAAGTTTGAAGGTCCAAAGCTTCTCAGAGAATACCTTGAATATGCTAAAAATGTTTCTGATGGTAATTTTAAACCAAGTAGGGGTGAGTATAATATTAGTAAGACGAATATCTATCTAACTGAAAAAATCAAGCAGTTGTCTGCTGAGAATGATCATGAATTTATTTTGAGAGAGGAAATGCCTTTTGCGGACCTTACAGTATTGTCTAAAAATGGTAAGTATGAAGCCTTGATTTTAACTGATGATCAGCAATTTTATAATGGAGTATCAGGGAAAGATTGGTTTGCTTATGTTCCTTTAGCCTTAAAAGAGAAGGATTGGAAATACAGTCATTTTTATTCCAGAAATTATTGGATTGACACAGAGAAAGAGAATGATAAATTAAGGCTGATCATTCATTGATCAGCCTCATATTTATTTTGTTTTTTCTACTCTAAAGCCTGTTGACTGAATACCCTTGAGTTCTTGTTCCCTCATAAAATGAGTAATTACTACTTTATAGGTTCCGGTATCAGGGAATTGAAAGCCTTTTTTAAATGGAGCTTGAAGAGTATAAATATCTCCAATACTGCTTTCACCAATAGGTATGCCTGATTTTCGATCAAAAATCATTATCTCTTCAGGTTTGTTTAGCAAGGCCTCATTTTCAATCAGTATTTCACCGTTATTGTTTTTAATTTCAGCTCCCAAATACAAATTGTGAAAAGGGTAATCAGCAGTATTTCTTATGTTGAAATATAGATTATAGCTTGCTTCAGCATCAGTAATGTTGAATTCGAAGTTTACCGGATCATTCCTCATCCAGGTGCTGTTATCAAAATCATTATATTGCTCGAATACTCTATTAGTATCACAAGCACAAAGGAATAAAAGAAATACTGGAATAATTATAAAAAATGATTTTCTCATCCTTGCTGATTATTGTTGCTATTAGAGTTATTACCATTAGGGTTTTTTCTACCACCCTTTTTAAATCTTCTTTTCTTGTTTGGATTTGGTTTTGCTTTATTTTCTTGAGGCCCTGTTCCTTGCGCCTTCTGTCCTGTAGGCTGTCCTTGCTGCCCGGTTCCCTGATTTTGGGCTTTTGGATGGTTTTGCCTTGAAAATTTAGCTCCTGGCCTTTTGTTTCCCTGGCCTTTATTTTCCTGCCCTTTGTTTTCCTGTCCTCTATTACCCTGAGGCTTGTTGCCTTGTGGCTTATTAGCTTGTTTTTTATTCTCCTGTGCTTGTTTTTGCTGTTCCGGACCTTTCTTTTTTGTGATCTGGTTTTGAGGAGATTTATTTTCAGTTTTGTTAGGGTTCTTTTTCCTTTTCTTTTTCTTCCTGTTGGCAGTTTTATTCTTGCCTTGAAGTTTTCTGTCAAGGATTTCAAGATCACTATTGAGACTTCCTGCTAGATTTAGCTCAAGCTCATCTTCAAAAAGAGTAGCCGGCTTAATGCCCTTTTTATTAAGCTCTATAATCTCAATTACTCTTTCTGCATCTACAGGGTGCCAGGTGTTTTCATCAGAATACCCAAACCACATTATCTTTCTGAAAATGTCTGTTTTCTGTAATCTGGCAATACCTTTTTCAGTTTCGATTACCTCATTAGACATTTCAGGGATGTTTTTTAGGGCATCCATGTAGGTTTCAAGCTCATAATTAAGACAACATTTTAGTCTTCCACACTGACCTGAAAGTTTACCAGGGTTTAGAGAAAGATTTTGATATCTTGCTGCAGAGGTTGATACACTTTTGAAATCACTCAACCAGGTAGAACAGCATAGTTCCCTTCCACATGAACCAATTCCTCCAAGCATACCGGCCTCCTGACGAAGTGAGATTTGTCTCATCTCAACTCGAATCTTGAATTCCGATGCTAGTAATTTGATTAGTTCACGAAAATCTACTCTGTCATCAGCAGAATAGAAAAAGGTTGCTTTAGTATTATCTGCCTGATATTCAACTTCCGATAGTTTCATTGAAAGTCCAAGATCCCGGATTATTTCTCTTGTCCGGTACAGAGTAGGCATTTCCCTGTTTTTGACCTCTTCATATTTTTCAAGATCCTTATCAGTTGCTTTTCTGTAAAGACTTCTTACTTCTTCACTATCTTCAGTGATACCTTTTTTCTTCATTTGAAGCCTGACTAGTTCACCCTGAAGGGAAACATGGCCCATGTGATGTCCATTGGGAACATCGACAATTACAGGCTCTCCTGTTGTTAAATCAAGATATTCAGTATTTCTGAAGAATTCTTTTCTGCCATTTTTAAACCGTACTTCTACGATGTTAAAAACCTGGTCTGATGGTAGTTCCATATTCGATAACCAATCGAATACGTTCATTTTGTTGCAGCCTCCGGTACCACAAGCACCATTATTCTGACATCCTGAAACTACACCATCTTTATTTTTAGTTGCGCATGTACTACAAGCCATAATTAAATTTTTCCTTTAACCGCAAAGTCCTCGACACATCGTTATGCTATACATCTAGAGATGAATTTCATGACTCCCATTGTCTAAAATACTAATTTTTTTACGGTTTCCTTATTTCGTGTGATAAACCTTTCAAAAATCAGATGTTAAAGATCAAATCCGATATCTTTTCTGAAATAGATTTTGTCCCATGAGATTTTTTCGGCAGTTGAATAAGCCTTTTTCAGAGCTTCCTGCATAGATTTACCTTTTCCTGTCAATGCTAGAACTCTTCCCCCTGAAGTAACAATATTTCCATTGTCAACTTTGGTTCCTGCGTGGAAGATAGTTGCCTCATGGTCAAGGTCAAGTCCGGTAATTGCTTTACCTTTTTCATAGCTTTCCGGATATCCACCTGAAACCAGAATTACGGTTGTTGTAGTTTCTTCGTCTACTTCCAGTTTGTAATCGTTGAGTGTATGATTATCAGTGGCAATAAAAGCTTCAACAAGGTCGCTTTTAATTCTAGGTATGACAGCCTCTGTTTCCGGGTCGCCCATTCTAACATTATATTCAATAACGAAAGGTTCACCATTAACATTCATCAGACCTATGAATATGAAACCCTGGTAAGGGATATTATCTTTTTCCAGACCTGAAATAGTAGGCTTTATGACTTTTTCTTCAACTTTTTGTAAGAATTCGCCTTGAGCAAAAGGAACCGGGCTTATTGCTCCCATTCCACCAGTATTTAAACCTGTGTCACCCTCACCAATTCGCTTATAATCCTTAGCTTCCGGAAGTACGATATATTGCTTTCCGTTGGTAAGTACGAAAACTGAAAGTTCGATGCCACTTAGGAATTCTTCGATCACCACCTGTGAACTTGCATCACCAAATTTTGCATCAACAAGCATTTCTTTAAGGGCAGTTTTAGCCTCATTGATATCCTGTGCTATTACTACACCTTTGCCAGCGGCTAAGCCATCTGCTTTTAATACATAAGGTGCCGTTAATGATTCCAGGTAAGCATATCCTTTTTCCAATGTTTCCTTAGTGAAAGTTTCTGACTTTGCAGTTGGAATGCCATGCCTAACCATAAATTGTTTGCTGAAGTCTTTACTTCCTTCGAGCTCGGCACCAGCTTTTTGAGGGCCAATTATAATTAATTTACCTAAACGTGAATCTGCTTTTAAACTATCGCTTAATCCATCAACAAGTGGAGCTTCAGGGCCGATAACTACCATTTTTATATTGTTATCATTTATGAAGTCAGCCACTTTTGTGTGGTCTGAAATGTCTAATTCAACATTTTTCCCTAAGTTTTCAGTTCCTGCATTACCTGGGGCTATAAAAAGATTGTCACAATGTTTACTTTCTGATATTTTCCAGGATAATGTATGTTCACGTCCGCCTGAGCCTATTACTAGTATATTCATTTGTGTAATTCGCTATTTAATGAGGCCTGTAAATGACCGGTTAAAAATTTTAGAACTATATAGTCCTTGTAAATTTATTTCTACAAATATAATAAGCATATGATCTTGATGTATTAAAAATAATAATATTTGGATGGCATAATGGATATTTTTAGCAAAAGGGTGGTATAACTCTTCAGTCCTTTTAATTTTGTGCCATGATTGATCTACCAGGTAAAATGGGCGCTTCAGCCTTGATATTTGATCTCGATGGTACTCTAGCCGATACTATGGAGGTGCATTATGAAGCATATAAGAAGGTAACGGATAGTTTTGGTATTAACTTCTCGAGACAATTATTTTATGACTGGGCAGGAACACCAACAATTACAACCTTTGAAAGGCTGAAGGAAATGTATCAGCTGGAGGATATGGACCCGATAGATTGTACACTTCGGAAAAGAGAAAACTTTAAAACAAACTTCCATCTTGTAAGTAGAATTGAACCGGTATTTGATATTGTGAGAGAATGGTATGGGAAATTGCCTATGGCTATTGGTACAGGTAGTAGCAGGCAAATGGGAATGAAGACAATCGAAACTCTTCATATGACTCCTTATTTTGATCACATAGTTACTGTTGATGACGTGTCAAAAGGTAAGCCTGACCCGGAAACATTTGAGAAATGTGCCCGTTTGATGGGTGTTGAAAATTCGGAATGCCTGGTGTTTGAAGATGGAGAGCCCGGAATTGTTGCAGCCCGGGCCCTGAATATGAAAATCGTCGATGTTAGAGAATATCTTGATTAATTTGCTATTTCAGAAAGGAATTTGATACGAATAAGTCTGATTTCTTCTTCTGAATATTCTTCTTCCTCAAATTCATCTAAAGCATCTTCAAGGCTGTCACTTTCTGCCTCCATGAAATAATCGAAAAGTTCTTGCTCAGCATCTTCATCAAGGAAGTTTTCAATGTAGTAATCCAGATTAAGTTTTGTTCCTGAATAAACTATATTTTCAATTTCATCAAGAAGAGCCTCGAAAGAAATCCCTAGCGATTCAGCCATTTCTTCAAGGTCAGTCTTACGGTCAATCTGTTGAATGATATTTATTTTGTGTTTAGACTTATCACCAGAAGATTTAATTAATATGTCATCTGGTTTAATGATGTCATTATCTTCAACATATTTGTTTATAGCATCAAGAAAAGGCTTCCCAAATTTGGCTACTTTACCTGTTCCGACACCATTAACCTTGGTTAGCTGGTCTTTGTCTGTAGGATAACTGGTCGCCATTTCTTCCAGTGAATTATCTTGAAAGATAACATATGGAGGAAGATCTTTTTGCTTAGCTATTTTTTTACGAAGGTCTTTTAGAATCTGAAATAAGGCTTCGTCATGACCTCTTGAAGGTGCAGCGGGCTCATCCATTTCCTCTTCAGTGTCTTTTGTAAGTTCACTGTAATCATGAGGTTTGCGTAACTCTATGCTATGCGGAGATTCAATAAACTGCTTTCCTTTTTCAGAAATTTTAAGGATACCTATATTTTCGATGTCTTTTTCAAGGTATTCAAATAGAAGTGCCTGTCTCAAAATAGAAGACCATAGATCTTTAGATTCACCCTTGCCAAATCCATAAATAGAAGTTTTGTCGTGACCATAAGATATCACATACTGATTTTCTGATCCACGAATTACATCAACAAGGTGGCCAATTCCAAACCTTTGATCAGTTTCTACCACTGCCTTCAAGGCTGCTGTGAGATGTTCCTTTCCTTCAAAAGACTCTTGTGGGTTATTACATGCATCACACCCTGCAGTACTTTGACACTCTTCTTCATTCCAAGACTCTCCAAAGTAATGAAGAAGCTGTTTCCTACGGCATACCGCAGATTCGGCATAAGCTGAAACCTCTTCTAAAAGAACCTTGCCGTTTTCCCTTTCGGTAACAGATTTATCTTTGTTGAATTTTTCAAGCTTTAAGATGTCATTATAGCTATAAAACATCAGGCAATGACCGTCTAAACCATCTCTTCCGGCTCTGCCAGTTTCCTGGTAGTATCCTTCGATTGATTTTGGTGTGTCATAGTGGATTACAAACCGAACATCAGGCTTGTCTATTCCCATACCAAAAGCAATTGTTGCAACTATAATGTCTATATCTTCATTCAGGAATCCATCCTGATTATTCATTCGAACATTACTGTCAAGACCTGCATGATATGGCGCGGCTCTGAAACCATTTACAGCCAGGAATTGAGCTATTTCTTCAACTTTTTTACGACTCAGGCAATACACAATTCCTGATTGACCTTTTCTAGGTTTCAGAAACTGGATTATTTGCTTTTTGATATTTTGTTTTGGCCTTACCTCGTAATAAAGATTGTGGCGATTAAATGATGATTTGAATACCGTAGCATCCTCCATCTGGAGGTTTCGCTGGATATCCAATTGTACCTTAGGAGTTGCAGTTGCAGTAAGTGCAACTACAGGCATGCTGCCTAGATCACCAATTATAGATTTAATTCTTCTATACTCAGGACGGAAATCATGCCCCCATTCAGAAATACAATGTGCCTCATCAATTGCTACCAGAGAAATATTTATTTTTTTCAGGAATTCAATGTTGTCTTCCTTAGTTAGTGACTCGGGAGCAACATACAAAAGCTTGGTGTTACCTGCCAAAGTCTCTTTCTTGACTTTGTTGATTTCACTTTTGCTTAATGATGAATTCAAAAAATAGGCCGAAAGACCTAATGCTCTCAGAGAATCAACCTGATTCTTCATTAGAGCGATCAAAGGAGAAATTACAATGGTTGTTCCTTCCAGAATAACAGCTGGAAGTTGGTAGCATAGTGATTTTCCGGCCCCAGTGGGCATTATTACAAAGGTATCATTGCCGTCTATTATATTATTTATAATATTCTCCTGATTTCCCCTGAAGTGGTGATAGCCGAAAACATCCTTTAATGTGGTTCGTAAAAGATCTGTATTTACCTCAGACATATAATGGTATTACCTTAAACTCTAGCTTATTTGAAAAAAAAATCAAAAATTTGTCAAACAAAATTTTGTAACTAAACACGTATCAGACATTGAATTTAGCAAAAAATATAAAATTAATCGCCAAAAATGTACTCTTAAATGAGGCCGAAGCGATAAAAAATATTGCAGGATTTATAGATGATGAATTCGAAGCAATAGTAAAGGCTATAATTACAACCAAAGGTCGTGTTGTGATTACTGGTATCGGTAAAAGTGCTATAATAGCTAATAAGATCGTTGCAACCATGAATTCGACCGGTACACCGGCATTATTTATGCATGCTGCCGATGCTATTCACGGTGATTTGGGGATGATTCAGCCCGAAGATATTGTGATTTGTATATCAAAAAGTGGTAATACTCCTGAAATAAAAGTTCTTGTTCCATTAATAAAAAGATCTGGTTGTCAACTAGTAGGACTTGTTAGTAATACTGATAGTTTTTTAGCACAACAAGCTGATTTTGTATTAAACGCAACAATAGGAGAGGAGGCATGCCCTCATAACCTGGCTCCAACGACCAGTACAACTGCTCATCTTGCTATCGGGGATGCATTGGCTGTGGCTCTTTTAGAAGCTAAAGGCTTTACCAGTGAAGATTTTGGTAAATATCACCCGGGGGGTGCCTTAGGTAAACAATTATACCTGAAAGTAGATGATATCTATCCGGTGAATGAAAAGCCAATAGTGAAGCCATCTACCCCTTTAAATGAGTGTATCATTGAAATATCAAGTAAAAGGTTAGGGGCTGCCGTCGTAATCGATGATAATGATAATATCGTCGGTGTGATTACTGATGGAGACTTAAGAAGAATGCTTCAAAAAAATCCATCGCTTGATGGTCTCACCGCTGCTGATGTTATGGGTGCTAATCCTAAGACCATTGAAGCTGGCGAATATGCTGTAACAGCGTTTAATGTGATGCAAAAAAATAATATCACACAAATTATTGTAACTAATAAAGAAAAATTTGTAGGTTTCGTACATTTACATGATCTTTTGAGAGAAGGAATAATTTAACTAATTTAGGAATTGGCAAAGGGGCGACCCTTTTCAATTATCATGTTATGCGTAAAAACCTGTATGTTGTTTTAATGGCCGGGGGTATTGGTTCCCGATTTTGGCCATATAGTAGAAATTCTCAGCCAAAGCAATTTTTAGATGTTCTGGGAGTTGGTGAATCTTTGTTACAAATGACTTACCAACGATTCAGGAAAATGGTTGATCCGGAGAATATTCTTATTGTCACCAATACTGACTATGTAGATAAAGTTAAAAATCAACTTCCTGAACTTGCAGATAATCAGATACTTGCTGAGCCTATTGGTAGGAATACCGCTCCATGTATTGCTTATGCAGCCTATAAAATAAGGGAACGAGATCCGAATTCTGTGATGGTAGTTTCTCCTGCTGATCATGCGATTTTTGATGAAGAAATGTTTATTGAAACAGTAAATGCTGCCATTGAAAAAGCTGAAGAAACTGATGCATTGCTTACAATAGGAATTAAACCTCATAAACCTGAAACTCAATATGGGTATATCCAATTCCTGGAAAGTGAAGGTAAAGTAAAAAAGGTGAAAACTTTCACTGAGAAACCTCATAAAGAGCTTGCTGTCAAGTTTTTAGAGTCGGGAGACTTCTTGTGGAATTCAGGCATTTTTATCTGGAGTTTGAAGTCAATTATTAATGCATTTGAAGAATATGCACAGGATATTGCCGAAACATTTTCAGAAGGTGCCGGGCTTTATGATACAGATGAGGAGGTTAAGTTTATTGAACGTTCATATTCTCATTGCAAAAATATTTCCATTGATTATGCTATAATGGAAAAGTCCGAAAACGTTTTCGTAGTTAAGGGTGATTTTCGTTGGTCTGACCTTGGTAGCTGGAATGCAATCCATGAAATGAAGAAAGCAGATGAAGATGGAAACGTTGCTGATGGTAAAGTTACCTTTCTCAATTCGAACAATTGTTATGTTAAATCGTGCGACCCGAAAAAGGTAATACTTGTTGATGGTCTTGATAATTTCCTTGTTACCGATTGTGAAGATGTTTTACTCATCACGCCAAAAGGTGATGCAGCAAAAATCAAACAATATGCTAAGAAGGTAAAAGATAACTGGGGAGAGACTTACTTGTGAGTTAGTCTCTGCCTTGTTACTTCATAAGCGGCCATTCCCGCTGCTACCGATACATTTAAAGAGCTAATATTTCCAGTCATTGGTATTTTTGCCGATGCATTAGCTCTTTTTAGATATTCTGGAGATATTCCATCTTCTTCTGAGCCCATAAGTATTGCAACAGGACCTGATAAGTCTACCTGATTTATATTTTTGTCAGCTTTTTCGGTACATGCTACTACTGTCACCCCATAATCTTGAAGGAAGTTTATCGATTCCTTAAGGTTATCTTCTCTGCATACTTTTATGTGATTAAGAGCTCCAGCAGATGTTTTAACAGCGTCTCCGGTTATCATTGCACTTCCTCTGGAAGGGACAACTATGGCATCAACACCCATACATTCACAAGTACGCGCAATGGCACCGAAATTTCTAACATCTGTAACCCTGTCGAGAATCATAATAAATGGATTCTTTCCTTCTTCGTAAAGGCTAGTAACAACTTCAGCCATTGGAAGATATTTTACAGGACTTATAAAGGCGATTGCCCCCTGATGATTTTTACGGGTTATCCGATTAAGTTTTTCCTGAGGAACATATTGAACAGGTATTTCATGTGCTCTGGCCAAACCTACCAATTCCTGCATTAATGCATTTCTTTCATTTTTTAGAAGGAGTAATTTTTCAATTTCTCTTCCTGCCTCGATACTTTCAATAACAGCACGTGTACCGAATATATAATCTTCTTTATTTGGACCTGTTCTCATTTCTTTTATCTTCCTCGCCAGGCATCAATGGCATTAAACCAATCATTCTCATATTCTTTTTTTCTAATAAGAATAAAGTGATACCCTGTATATGGATTTTTTACCTGCACAAAGGTAAATGATAGGCTTGAATTAAATCCGTTTTTATAGGTCCATATTTCGTAATTACCTTCTTTTTTTATGTTAGCAGGTGCTCCAAGGATTATGAATATCAGCCCCTGATCAGTTTTCCAGCCTTCTTTATAATTGGTGAAATGGTAATTAGCCTTGCTAACCCTGTTGTAGTATAACTTAATCTTTGCTTTAGCTTTTTGCGGAGATCCAAAGACTTTTAAGAAAAATTCATCAAGGGCTTGTTTTGAAGCTATCGAATCCAGCCTTGAATATTCTTTATTCGATGAAATATATCGGAGAGGACCTATTAATGCTTCAACCGTTCTTGGTTTTGGGAAATATTCATTTTCAACCCTGAAGCCCTGAGCATTCAGTGATCCCTCAGAAAGCTTATATTGGTATAATCCTGTTGAGTCAAGTTCAATATCAGAATTTACAGCAACTTTAAATGTCCGGATATTTTGTGGGTCTCCTTCGCTTTGATTGAAGGTTTCAAACATCGGAGGGTAGGCTGGGTTAAAATTATAATTCATATGATACACTACCAGCGAGTCACCTTCAATATTTTCCAAGTTATTAAACTTAATGATGTCTCCAGATTTGAAATATGTACTGGTGTTATCTTCTGATGCATTTAAGGTTGGGAAAATCTCAGGAGATGTAAAAATTGAACGTTCATCAATCAAGAATAAATCAGGGTACATTAAATTGTTGATTTTCATTGATAGCAGAAGCCATTGAGACTCTGAATCAATCAATTGTTCAAGTTTAATGTGAAGTGTTTTTCCTCCTTCGAGTACATAACTCTTACTGTAATTTATTTCCTCAGGTACTCTTTCGTTAAGAGACTTGTGTGTAGAGGTGGCAAATGCCAGATCCTTTTCAGCCGATGATAAGTTGGTAATCTGGATAAATATCGATGCTTTTTTTTGATCCCCTCCAGTAAGATAAATACGGCTTTCGTATTCAAATCCTTTTCCCTGATAATATTTATAGGAAAGGTCGAGGGAATCGAGCGATTGAGCATTACAGAAAAATCCACTTAAAAGAAGGAGAATATAACCTCCCGAACTAATTAAAAATCTCATGCTTTTAAATTTTAACATAAGTTATTTGCTTTATTTTGTTTTGACAAAGTAAAAAGGCCTAATTTTGTCGATTATTATTAAAACTGATATGGCAACTTATACAACAGAGATAGCATCAGATACCATTTCTTCAGATAATCCGATACACAGGAGGTTATTAAAGGCATATTATGCAGCAATTCCTTTTGTTTCCGGTAATCTGCTTGAAGTGGGATGTGGAGAAGGAAGAGGAGTAGAATTGTTAGCTCCAAAGGCTGAAAACTATACGGCCGTTGATAAGATTGGGGAGGTTATCGAAAGGCTTTCGGCAAAATATCCGGATGTTAAATTTGTTCAATCGTTTATTCCTCCTTTTGATGGATGGGAAAGTAATCAATTTGATACAATTGTTACATTTCAGGTTATTGAACATATCAAGGATGATGGATTGTTCCTTAAGGAATTATACAGGTTATTGAAACCAGGAGGAAAACTATTGGTTACCACTCCAAACATTAATTATACTCTTAGCAGAAACCCATGGCATGAAAGAGAATATACCCCATCAGAACTTGAAAAATTGATGGCAAAGTATTTTGATGAAGTAGAAACAAAGGGTATTGGTGGAAATGATAAAGTTTGGGATTATTACAATCAGAATAAAAAGTCAGTAGAAAAAATCACACGATTTGATATTTTCAACCTGCAATATAAATTACCAGCTTCAATTCTGAGAATCCCTTACGATATTCTAAACAGGATAAATCGAAATAATCTTTCTAAACAAGATAATGGTTTGGTGTCAAGTATTAGTCATGAAGACTATTTAGTGACAGATAATCCGGATAAAGCATTGGATCTGTTTTATATCGGATACAAAAAATAGGAATCACCTGTTTTATATGAGACAGTGATTTTACAAGACATAAAAAAAGGTAGCTTATTCAGCTACCTTTTTTTTGTTGGTGATTTTATTATTATCTACCTCCGATTTTCGATGCAATTGAATTGAATTGCTGTGAAATTTGAGTAGCTAATTCCATTTCATCGTTGTTTTTGGCCTGATTAGCAAGAATGTTCAATCCTGTAAGCTGTCTTTCAGCCTCTCTTAATTGGAATGAATTTTCAATATAATAGTTAGCTAAACCAGCCATTCTTTCAGAACCAATTTTCGTTAGTTCTACAGCTTTTTCATGAGCACCACTTACTCCAAATGATGAAAGCTTATATAAAATTTCAACAGTCTGCAGGATTGAGAAATCATAAGGTATTGATTGATCAGGCATATCGCTAAGACTTTTATTGATCACTTCAAATGATTTCTGGAATTCTCCATCATTTACCAAGGCCTCAGCCAATGCGTTCATAGCATATCTATGATTCTGTACAAAGCCTCTGTAATCTTCATTGTAATAAGAGTCAGGGTTATTCAATTCTCTGAATTGCCATTTCTCCATTACATTCTTATACATTTGGTCTGTATCAGTAGCCTCAGTATAGTCTGAAGTATTAACTCTTGCAGGTACTAATCTGTAAGTAAGACCTTCCTGAACAAGGTAGTCCTGAATATCAAATCTTACTGACCTCATTGAAGTTGAATTGAAATATATTGGTCTTTCCCAGTTATTTCCTGCAATAAGATCAAGAATCATGAAATCATTCTTATACAAACCATTCCCATTAACGTTAAACCACATGGTGTCAACTGTACGGTTTTTGAATTTATCAGGAACAATACTTGCTGCTTTTGAAGAATCAACAGGCAAGAAGAATTTTTTAGATAACAATCTTGCATAGTCCTTCTTGTCAAAGTTTGCTATTATAGATCTTGATCCTTTATTAAGCAGATTTAAATATTCTTTAAGATTTACTCCGTTGTTATCAATATTTTGATTTGAAGGAACATAAGGTAAATAGTCAACTGGTCCACCTTGCTGTATCATTTCTTCTGATAAAGTAAACGGTAAAGGATCAGATTCGTACGCCTGACGGTGCATTTGCTCTATATACCAGTCTGTATTAAAGTATGATAATACAATGACCCTTACGTCAGTACGTACTCCTTCAACTTCCTGAAGATACCAAAGAGGGAATGTGTCATTATCACCACCAGTAAATAAAATAGCGTTAGGAGCACATGATTCAAGGTAGTTTCTTGCTGCATCAACAGAAAAATATCTGTTGCTTCTGTCGTGATCATCCCAGTTTTCTGATGCCATTAAAACAGGAGCTGCAATTAATGATATAATAAAGGCAGTAGCTACACGAGCTTGGCTGTTTTTTAATGCAGGTCTTAGCATATCTGCAAGAGCCATAACTCCAAAGCCTATCCAGATACAGAAAGCATAGAAACTACCTGCATAAATATAATCTCTTTCACGAGGTTCTGATGGTGGAGAGTTCAGGTACATAACCAAGGCAACTCCAAGCAATAAGAATAATAGAGTTACGATGATACCTGTTTTCTGATTTTTTGAAAAGTTAAAGACTAAACCAAGTAATCCCAAAATCAAAGGAAGCATGAAATATTGGTTTCTGGCTTTATTCTCTTTTATTTCATAAGGAAGGCCTTCATCAGATGACCATGGTAACATATAACCTGCATCTTGAATGTCACTTTCTCTTCCTGCGAAATTCCACATGAAATAACGCATATACATATGTCCTATCTGATGTCTGAACATAAAGCTCAGGTTGTCACCAAAAGAAGGTTCTTCACCCTTCTGCAATCCAAGCATACTCATATATTGCTGCTGGTATCTTGGTTCTGAGTTCCATATTCTTGGGAAGAAATGACTTTCAGCCCATTTATTTTCAACTTTATAATCAGCTATTTCGTATTTGTCTTTTCCCTTTACGTAAACTGCCTCGCCAGAAACCTGATCTTCCAGTTTAGTGTTATAATATGGTCCAAATAGTAGTGGACGGCTTCCATATTGCTCTCTTTTAAGATAGGAAACGAAAGACATTACATCCTGAGGATCATTCTCATCAATTGGAGGATTATAATTAGATCTAATTACAACCATAGTATATGATGAATACCCAATTAGAATAAAAGTCAGAGCCAGAAGGATGGTGTTAGGATTAACAAGCCCTTTCTTTTGTGTAAACCAGATACCAGCAATTAGTCCTCCGAATAAAAGCAGACAGAAAACAATAATACCAGAACCAAAGCCCATTCCCAGACTGTTTACGAAGAAGATTTCGAATTGACCTGCAATAGATGGTAATCCCGGAATAATTCCAACCTGAATTACTCCAACGATTATTAATCCAACTACCATTGTGATAACTCCACCAGTTAAGGTGCTGTTTTTACTATGCTTAAAGTACATAATCAAAGCAAGAGCAGGGATTGTTACCAGGTTAAGCAAGTGGACACCAATTGATAAACCTACCATGTAAGCAATCAATAGAAGCCATCTGTTAGCCATTCTTTCATCTTCAACTAATTCCCACTTTAACATCGCCCATACAACGAAAGCTGTAAAGAATGATGATAAAGCATAAACCTCTGCTTCTACAGCTGAGAACCAGAATGAATCACTGAAGGTATAAGCCAATGCTCCTACGATCCCGGAAGTGATTAAAAGTAGCCCTTGTTCAAGAGTTTCTTCACCAATTTTAGCATTGATAAGTTTTCTACCAAATAATACGATAGTCCAGTATAAAAACAGGATAGTGAATCCACTGGCAACAACACTTAGCATATTGATTGAAAATGCTACTTTGGTTACGTCATCAGTAAATAAACTAAAAAATCTACCTAACATTAAAAATAATGGTGCTCCAGGAGGGTGAGGGACCTCAAGCTTGTATGAAACAGCGATGAATTCTCCGCAATCCCAGAAGCTGGCAGTTTCTTCAACTGTCAAAGTATAAACTACTGTGGCAATAATGAATATAAGCCAACCGGTAATGTTATTTATCCTATTAAAATCTTTCATGAATTGTATTTAGAATCACTAACTCGGGCGAAAATAAGAAATTATTAAGGATAAGTCAGTTAATTCTTGTTAATAATTGTGATGTCAGGGCAAAACAAAAGGCACCCCAAATTGAGATGCCTTGCAGATTTTTAGGTAAGCCTTGCTTGTTTAAAGTGAGTGTTCTTTGTTAAGATCAACAATTCGAACGTCTACTCGTCGGCTTTCTTCTTTTGACAAGTTCGAGTTGTCTACCGCACCATAACCTTTAGCTATGATCCTTCTCCTAACAATTCCTCGTGTATTAAAGTAATCAAGAACCTCCTTAGCTCTTTCGTTACTTAATTTTCTATTAGTATCTTCATCGCCGTCTTTTGATGCATATCCGGAAATTTCTAATCCAAGAACCGGATTATCTTTAATGGATTCATAAATCTTAGCAAGCTTGTCATTTGCTTCAGAATTCATGCTGGCATCGCCGACATTGAAGTATATAGATACTTTTGTTTGTAAAACTTTTGCGTCGTATTCAGACCCTTTGATGATTTCAGTTCCAACTTTTGCTGATTCTTTAGATACACTGAATGTTGGTAAGCTGAAAATTGTCTCGCCATCTACTTCAGTTTTGATCAATGTTTCTTCGCCATTCTCGTCATAGTAATACCTCTGAGTTGCATGCTGAATTTTATGATTGTCCGGGTCATCAAAGTTTACTTCGTTAACAGGGTTTTTTGCAAACATTATTGTCATTAAATAGTCTAATGCTTCTGTGTCAGAAGTTGCAATAATTCCATCCATGATATCTAATAGATCAAGACTATCATTCTTGATAAGGTTAGCTTCATTAGCCATTCTAGGACTAATTTTTGTGTTTTTTTCAGTGTCATAAAACACATTACTAACCTTTACTTCCTGCCCGACTACAACGTCAAATTGTTTTATTGGGGTAAGGAGTATACGCTGATATAATTCGTAGAAATATTCCTGATCCGGTACATCAATTGCTATAGTGTATGGCAGGTAACTTTCAGATTCAACTATCAAATCATAGCTTTTTCCCGGAGGAAATATGATAAGATATTCTCCTTTTTCATTTGGAGAGTAAACATATTCTACTTTGTTACCTGAACTCTTCTCTACTACTTTAATACTTGAGTTAATTGGTTTTTTTGTGTCCCCATCAAGTATTAATCCTTTGATCATTGTTAAGGCAATATTGTTACTTCCTTCAGGCATATTGAAATAATAAATATCCTGTCCTCCTTTACCTCCTACACGGTCAGAAGAGAAGTAACCTGTTTTACCATCTGCAGATAATGTGAAGTAATTATCATCAGTAGTTGTGTTAATAGGATATCCAAGGTTTATAGGTGATTGCCATTTATCATTAACCAGGACTGTACGGAAGATATCTCTTCCACCCATAGATTTGTGTCCTTCACTTGTGAAAAATAATGTTCTCTGGTCAGGATGAATGAATGGAGCCTCTTCATTTTGTTTGGTGTTGATTGTTTTTCCAAGGTTAACTGCCGGTCCCCAAACACCTTTATCATTCAGTTCTGACTTATAAATATCAAAACCACCAACGCTTCCAGGTCTGTTACTTGAAAAATAAATTGTTTTTCCATCAGAAGTTAATGATGCAGCAGTTTCCATATATCTGCTGTTGATATTGCTTCCCAATGAAACAGGAGCCTGCCATTTTCCTTTGATTTTGTGAATTGTATATAAATCACCTGGGTCAGAAGCATTACCCACAAAAACAAGAAGTTGACGTCCATCAGCAGAAATACCTGCTGTACCAATGTTTCCTGTAGTATTTATGTTTATTTCTTCCGGATTCCCCCATGTTCCATCATCTTTCTTGGTTACAATAAAGATCTTCTCTTTAGCTCCTTTAGTAAATGGATCAAATACTGTATAAGCCATTACTTTCTCATCAGCAGAAATAACCGGATTATACTCTATTAATTCTGAATTCACTACCGAACTAAGGCTTTGCAAACGAACATCCTTCGGATCATTTAAAAAAGTTTGAGCGTTGAATCCCATTTTTTTGTACAATTCAACTTTTTCTCTTAAAGGATCATTCGGTTTAGATTCTGACAAGAAATTATCGAAAGCGTTAATAGCCTCGACAGGATTTTCGTTTCTTAATTCAGCCAGACCAAGATACCAGTATTTTTCAACAGGTAGCTTATCACTTTTTGAATCAATAGCTTTTTTTAGGTGATCAAGAGCATTTTTTTGACCTTGTACGTCAATAAGGTTTGATAATGTTACACCATATCGATAAAGTGAAACAGGATCATCAGCCCCTAATTCAACCGCTTTTTCATAATTCTTTAATGCTTCCTGATAATTTTCAATTTTGAAATATTGGTCAGCTCTATAAAGGATTTTTTCAATATCCTGAGCGTTGCCGATAAAACTAAAAAGTATTAAGAATGCAAAGACTAAAAAATTGTATTTCATATTAGTAGATATATGAATTAATTAATGTGACGCAATATTAATGATATCAGAATATAAAAATAAATGAATATTAAGTATAAACTTACAAGTGTCATTCGCTGCGTAGGGCTTTGATCCTTTTTATTAGCGGAGGATGCGAATAGTTCAACCAAACATAAAAAGGATGTGGCGTTAGATTTGATAAATTGTCAGATGAAAGTTTCTTAAGAGCTGTAATTAGTGGTTCAGCAGAATAGGTTGTTCTTGCGTAATTATCAGCCTCATATTCATTCCTTCTGCTAAAAATATTCATTCCAATACTTAATATGGTTGAAATAGGACTATATAATAAACTGAATGTAATCAGGTTTATGTGAAGGGTTAAAGATTCTGCACCTAATGCTTTTGAAAGTTCAGGTAAGAAAATTAGCTCTTTCATGATGAAAAGCATTAATCCGGTTTGAAGAATGCTTAATATCAAACTACCTATAATGTGTTTTTTCTTAAAATGACCTACTTCATGAGCAAAAACAGCAGTTAGTTCTTCAACTGAATGATTTTCAACCAGAGTGTCATACAATACAACTTTTTTGTTTTTACCGAACCCTGAAAAGAATGCATTTGCCTTAGTCGATCTTTTACTTCCATCAATAACAAATATATTAGTCAAGGGGAAGTTTACTTTTTTACTGTAGTTTTCGATAGCAGTTCTAAGATCGCCTTCCTCCAAAGGAGTGAATTTATTAAACAAAGGCATGATCAGAGTTGTGTAAAACATATTCATGAAGATTATGAATACTGTAATAACTATCCAGAATATCCACCAGAAATCAGGGCCTAGCTTATAGAGTAGAAAAAGTAAAGCTCCTAAAATTATCCCTCCCAGAATAGCGCCAAGTAAATATCCTTTAAGCTTATCTGTCCAAAATACCTTTGGAGTAGTTTTGTTAAATCCGAATTTCTCTTCAATCACAAAAGTGTGATACCAAGAAAATGGAGTAGAAATTAAATCGGAAGCGATAAAAAGAATTCCGAAAAATATCAAACCCTGGACTATCGGAGAGAAGTCGAAATGATTTGAAAGATAAAGGTTGAGCTTACCAAATCCACCGTAACCGATAAATAAAACTGTGATTATCAAAGAAAAAGCACCACTTATCCAGCCAAATTTGTAATTGGTTGAACGGTAATCTTTACTTTTT
Source organism: Marinigracilibium pacificum (assembly GCF_012926615.1). Lineage (GTDB taxonomy): Bacteria > Bacteroidota > Bacteroidia > Cytophagales > Cyclobacteriaceae > Mangrovivirga > Mangrovivirga pacifica. Next base: position 101,720 of record NZ_JABBNU010000006.1, read on the forward strand.
TGGTGCTGTTCTTGACTAAAGACATCTTTAAGATCTTCAGGAATGGGTTTTTCACCATGTTTTAAATTGACAAAAGAAAGGGCTTTATCAAAGATGAAGCCCGTTATGATTAATGCTAATATAAAAATCAGCAGAAATTGTGGATCAAAATTCATTATATAAGATTTAAAAATTAGGACAAGGGACAGACATAACACTACGTGGTGGTCTGTAAGGGTGGCTTCTCATTTTAAACAGGTAGTTAATTGTGATTTCATGTGCCCCACCAGCATCAAGTCCGACTTTAGACATTGTGAAATCAAACGAATAGCCTATTCTTAAGTTTTCATTCGGCATAAGTCCAACCAGTCCTACTATAGATTCAGTTAAATTCACACCACCATCACCATTGATAGGTAAACCTCTATACCAGAGTCCTAAAACTAACGGTTCCAGTGTTGCATACGTTCCTATGTCAAGTTGTTGGAAAGTTCCTTGTCTTTTGTATTGAAAAGTCGGAGTTATATTTCTTTCTCTACCAGTTCTGTTATTAGCAAATGGTAGGACGTATCCACCATGTACTGATAGTTTAATTGGTAATTTACTGGATTGATCTCCAAGAATACTTTGGTCTGGTGTCGTAAGGTGGTGAGCTGCAACACCAACAAAGAAGTTAGATGAGTACAATAAACCACCTAAACCAAGGTCGAAATAATTAACATTTTCACCAGTATTAAGAGCTTCGGCTGTTTCCTGGCTAATAAAACCATTTTGATCAAACTGATCTCCAAAAGTAAGTTTAGTGAAATTCACTCCTCTGAAAACATACCCGATATCTACTCCCGGACGAAACACAAGGTTATCAGTGAGATAAAGTTCGTAGCTATAAAGTGCATTGATAGAGGTAGATGTTAAGCCTGATAAGCCTTCGCGATCTCTTTGAATCATTAGTCCGACTGAACTATAATATCTTTCTAAATACCCATCAAAATATGCAGAGTAGCTTTCAAAAGTTGCATTGATCGAAGGCCACTGCGACCTGTAAATGGCACCAACACGCCCCATATGATGAGAACCCGTAAATGCAGGGTTCAAATATAGGTTATGGGAATAGAACTGCGAAAACTGTGCGTCCTGAGCTAAAATGACTCCAGACATCAGTAATCCGGCTATAAGAAGAAAAAATTTGTTCATGCGGTCACCTTTAATTTGACTTCGATTTATATGCAATACCAAATACTATTAATTTAAAATTGTAAAATTAATAACGATTGGCAAAATATTTATTGAGTAAACGGCACAATTTTTGTACCAATTTTGATAAATTATTGTAATCTTCTACTTAAAAAACAATTTCAAGTAAACTAGTTGACAAAACTATAATTATCAATACTTAGAATACGTTTTTTTGTTATATTTTCGTATAAATCCTCTATTCGGACAATAAAAAAATAGATATGTATAGATCGACATTTTTTAGATTCTTAAATACCTTTTGCTTAATGGCGGTATTTACCTTCATAGTTATGCCGGCAATTGGTCAGGATCTATCTAATAATATTTGGTATTTCGGGAATAGTAGTGAGTTTATTTCCTTTACTGGGGGTGAATTTCAATTAAATACCGGTCAAAGACCATTAGGAACCGGAGGGTCGGCTGTATTGACTGATCCTCAAACTGGAAAGGTTTTGTTTTATACCGATGGAAATATAATAGTAGATGCAGATGGAAATACAATGGCTGGAGTGGGAATGCCTAATGGAGATAATTCAAATACTCAGCCAGTTGTAATTGTACCCGATTTGAGTGCTCCTGAGACTTATAAAGTTTACTACATCGAAGGAGGTCAGGTGAAGTATTCAGTAGTTGATATGTCACAGCCCGGGAATGGTACAACTGCTGAACCTCTAGGTGAGATAATTTCTACAGGAAATATTCCAGGTCCATCTTTATCAAACAGGTCTGGTGCTTTGCTTTTGGTTTCTGATGGAAATGGGGGGTATTATCTTTTATCTCAGGAAGCAAATACTAATACAATTTCAGTTTCAGTAATATCTTCCACAGGGGATATCACTGCTTCACAAGATATTCCTTTTGCATCATTAGGGAATTTTACAGTAAAAAACTTTTCGATTGATCTGGCTAATGGCAAACTAGCAGTAAATACGGGGAGTTCTTTACCTAATCCATTTATTGCAGATATTGATTTAAGTAGTAATTCAATAATATTTGATCAGTATATTCTTAACCTGAATAGTAAAGGAGGAGAAGCAACAAGTATGGCATGGTCTCCTTCAGGAAGGTTTCTTTATATTTCATTTGATCATAATACAGGTCCTGATAATATTTACAGGTATGATTTACAAAATCCTTCAGTTTTGATGACAGGATTGTTAGGTGGGTTAAGCCAAACTGTAAATCAAACATTAGGAATTGGTTTGGGACCTGATAATAATATTTATTTTCTAGGCAGAACCGGATCGGGTGCTGTAGATGCCTATCGGTTTAATAATCCGGATAGCACCAATTTCTTCTTTGATGTCGAACGGCTTACAAGTCTTTCAGGAAATGGATTTGATGGAAGCGGTTTTCCTCAATTTGGAGGGTTTAATTTGGCTGATCCTAATTTGAATTTTGGATATACAAGAGCTTGTTCCGAGCTTGAGACTTTTTTATATCCTGAATTCGAACGTTCACCAGATAGTATAATTTGGACTTCAAATGGACAAGTAATTAGTCGTGATATGGTGCCTAGGGTAATATTTGATAGTCCTGGGACAGCTAATGTTACAATGACTGCCTATTATGCAGGGGAACCCAGACAAACAACATTGCCAGTAGTAATTCAGGATTCACAAGGTTTAACTGCGCAACTTCAAGATACAACTATTTGTCCGGGTACAATTACCCTTGATCCTATGGCTAGTGGAGGTTCTGGAAATTTTTCTTATTACTGGTCGACAGATGAAATTTCTCCAACTATTGATGTTGATAGCTCTGGTGTTTATTGGGTAACAGTTCAAGATGAAATTACAGGATGTGCTACATCAGCAAGGGGTCAAGTAACTGTCGTTGGTGATTCTTTAAATGAACAGGATTCATATTGGTATTTTGGCCAGGGAGCAGGAATATATTTTGATTTTGAGAATGGTCCTCAGGCTTCACCTGGAGGACTTACGAATAACCTTTTGGGTGGCGATACCTATGTGGATAATCTTGGGAGAGTATGGTTTTATACTGATGGAGTAAATGTTTATAGTGCCTTTGGTATGGACAATTCAATTACTCATACTGATATGCCTGGAGGGCAGTCAATTGAAGATGGAATGGCTTCGCAATCTACGATTATTGTAGATGCAGCTGGTGATGAATCAATGAAATACATCTTTACAACAGAGCCATATGGGTCGGGTACAGACGGTGTTTATAGGTTGGGAATGACTTTAGTTGATTTGACTGAAATTCAAGGGACATTAATTGGAGAAGCAGTAGCAACAGAACAATCATCTTATTTATTCAATGATGTAACCGAAGCTTTGGCGGTATCTTCTGATGATCGCTGGTTGATAGCTCATGAATTAGAAACTAATAGCTTCCTGGTTTGGGAAATCACAGCTGAAGGAATCGGGTCACCTGTAAAATCCCAGGTTGGATCTGTACATGGTACAGGCGGAACTGGTGAAATGGAATTATTTACCGGAGCACTAGTTGATAGTACCCAAGTAAATTGGTTAGCAACTACAGTGCCAGGTGAAAATGCTATCGAGATTTTTCAATTTAATGATTCAACAGGTGTTTTATCCGATCCGGTGAGAATTGATCTTCCATCAACTCCATTTGGATTAGAATTTCATTCGGGAGGTAGAAAGTTAGCTATATCAACCGGTAATGGAACAATTTATGAGATCGATTTAACTTCATTTGATGCTAGTGAAATACAGGCCACTTTAACAGCATTAAATACAACTGGAGCAGCACCAGGAGGAAGTGTAGGAGCGTTACAAACTGCTCCAAATGGAACAATATATCTTGCTATTGAAGGGCAATCTGAATTGTTTCCAATAATTGCTGCTGATACTGGAACAGTTTCGACAATAAATTATGATCAGGGTATAGATACAGGAGGGACAGTAGGGAAATTATTGCCACGAAACAGACAGGGAGGGGTTAGTCTCGGACAATCTCCCTCAATTGCAACGGGTCCGGCTTGTTTTGGCAGCCCTACTTTATTTACTGGTAATTACAGATATGATATTGATACCTATACCTGGAATTTTGGTGATGGAAACACCTCAACCCAGCAAAATCCACAACATCAATATGCTGCACCGGGAGAATATATAGTGACACTTAGACTCACCCGATGTAATGGTAGTATTATACCAGATGATATATTGACTGATACGGTAACGGTTTACCAATTACCTACCGATCCATTATTACAGCCTAGTCAAGTATTGTGTGATGAACCACCACTTGTTCTGGATGCAACTAATGGAGATACAGATATTGTTTTTGCGACTTGGTCTACCAGAGGAGTTGTGATCGATAGTACTACTGTTTTGAATGTACCTGATATTGGCTTGTATGAATATAGTTTGATTAACGCAGGAGGTTGTGAAACTACTGGAGAGGTGTTAGTAATTGAACCACTTCCATTAGATCTAGGCCCGGATGCTATATTATGTGAAGGTGAAGCTTTAACCTTCGATACTCAAATTGCAGGTGCAAATCTTCATAACTGGTACCTTGATGGGGCTGACCTGGGGAATACAACCAGTAGTCAAGATGTTGATACTTCCATTCCCGGGCTTTTTGAATATGTTGTTGAAGTGCGTGATCCTGCTAGTGATCCTGCAACACCATGTTTGGTAAGAGATACTGTTATGCTTCAAGTAAATGCTATACCGGTATTCACTCTGACAGGGAATTCGATTGTTTGTGGTGCGACTAACGGGCAAATTGATATTGATATAACTTCAACAGGATTTTATGCTTATGACGTAACAAATACAGGAGATAATACAGTAGTTGATAATCAGACTGGGTTAACGGGTCCGATAAATATTCCTGTAACCGGCACTATTCCAGCTGATATTTATTTAGTAAGTATTCTTGATGAGCAAACGGGATGTGCGGCCCAAGATAATGTGACAATTAATAGTAGTGCATTTACGCCGACCGCCGCAATTAATGTTGAATGTGTTGATGGAACGAACTCTATAATAATTGGTAACCTTACTGGAGGTAGTTCTTATAACTTTATAATCGAGAACACTGACATAAATCAAACTGAACCAACCAGAACATTACCTGCAGATGTAAATGGCGAAGTTGTGCTCGATGGGTTGATTTATGGTAATTATAATATAACAGTAAACCAGGGAGTTTGTGATTATTCATTCACTGACCAACTAATTGAAAATCCATCTAATTTTGAAGTGGATATTCAACCGGAGTCTTCAGTGATATGCCGAAATCCTGGAGAAACATATACTGTTGAAGCAGTATTTATCCAAGGTGATAATACAGGGAAAACATTTAGATGGCTTTTAAATGGTTCTCCATTTGCAGGAGATGATGGTTTACAAACTATTGAGATTACACAGACAGGTGATTATACGGTTGAAGTTACAGATGCAAACGGATGTATGACTTCTGTGACCGAGAACATTGAAGTAAACAATAATCCAGCTGCAATAATAAATCAAGATGGAAATGCTTGTGAAGGACAAATCACATTCTTAGCCTCCGCAAGTCCTTCAACAGATACATATTCTTTCAGATGGACAAGGCCAGATGGTACCACCACAACAGGTCCTAGTTACCTTGTATCGGATCCTTCTGAATCAGGAACTTATAGTTTAACTGCAATCAGTACTTCTACAGGATGTGAAAATCAAATATCTACAGATGTAACTGTTTTCGAACCGCTTGATGTATTTGCTGTTCCAACCAATGTTCAATGTAATGACGGAAGTGAAGTAACCTTTGAAGCTTCTGCAAATAAAACAAATGTTACATATAGATGGTTTGGCACTAATGGAAACCCGATACCAGATACGAATTCACCAACTTTTACAACATTTGAAGAGGGAGGAGTGATTTCTGTCGAGGTTACTGATGAGAATAATTGTTCAGTAAGGGAGAATTTATTGATAGACAGAAAGCCTGTCGGATTCAGTGATCTTCAGGATTTTGCAGAGATCTGTTCACAGATTGGAGCTGAGAATCCAGAGCTTTCAACAACAACTTTGATTTCCGATCTTGATAATGAGTTTATAATTTATCAATGGACATATAATGGTGTTCCTGTTGGAGCCAATTCACCAGAATATACCACTGAAATAGGTCAGACAGGTGGATTGTATGAAGTGAGTATGGAAAATGCATTTGGGTGTGTGGTTAACGATTCGATTTTTGTAGAAGATAAATGTACACCTACTTTCGGAGCCCCTAATGCAATTAGACCAAACAGTGGAATTGATGATAATCAGCGATTTAAGATTTTCCCGAGGTTTATATCTGCTAATGATTTTGAGTTGGTGATTTATAACAGATGGGGAGAGCTGATTTACTATACAAATGATATTGATTTTGAATGGGATGCGACCCATAACGGTAATGATGTTCCTGTTGGTTCGTATGTATATGTTGCTACTTTTAAAAGTGAGTTTGAAGATGGAGAATATTATAAACAGCGGGGTGGGGTCACGGTATTAAGATAAAAATTAAAGATCCCTCCAATTTGGAGGGATTTTTTTTATTCTTTGAAAACAGCAAAGGCAAATATTTCGTTAGTTTTGTGGTTGGAATAAATTTTTAAATGTTATGATCCTTATAATATCACCTTCTAAAACTCAAGATTTTTCAGATAGTGATTTTAAAATTAAGAGCTCAATTCCTGAGTTTTTGTCCGAATCTAAGAAGTTGGTTAGAGAGCTACGAAAGTTATCTGTTACTCAATTGGAATCTTTGATGGCAATTTCTACAAATTTGGCTGAGTTAAACGCTCAGAGATTTGAAGAATTTTCAGTTCCATTTAGTGAGGATAATGCCAAGCAAGCTCTTATGGCATTTAAAGGTGATGTCTATACCGGGTTTGATTTTGGAAGTTATTCTGAAAGTGATTTTGAATTTGCACAGAATCATCTAAGAATTCTTTCAGGATTATATGGTATGTTAAAACCCCTGGATCTCATTCAGCCTTACCGTCTTGAAATGAAGACGAAATTAGAAAATGAAAGAGGTAAAGATTTATATAAGTTTTGGGGAGACAGACCAACAGATAAATTGAATAAAGAATTTAAGGAACATAAAAGTAAGGTGCTTATTAATCTGGCTTCAAATGAATATTTTAAAGTTATAGATAAAAAGAAGCTTGATGCTGAAATTATTACTCCAGTATTTAAAGAAATAAAAGGAGGGAAAGCTAAGGTAATTGCGATTTTTGCCAAGAAAGCTCGTGGTACTATGGCTGATTATATAATCAAAAATAAAATACAAAATCCAGAGGAGCTTAAGCTGTTTACTGGAATGGGGTATACATTCGACAATGAATTGTCAAGTAAAAATGAATTTGTATTTACTAGAGAGTCTTAAAGCTTAGCAATTGCTTCAATAGCAATTTTAGCATCCATTGGAAGTTTACTCACTTCAATTACAGAGCAAACGGGTTGTTGAATTTTGAAAAATGATTCATAGATTCTTTTAATCTTGGATATTTCGGAGATATCAGTGACAAATATTGTGGTTTTAACAAGATCTACGAAGTTTAACTGTTTTAATTCAAGAACTTCCCTTAAGTTTAACATAACCTGAAGAGCCTGACTATCTATATCAGTACCGGATAAACTTTTACTGCTATGGATTATAGGTAATTGAGCAGAGCAAAAAAGGAAGTTTTCGGTAATGATAGCATCCGGAGCAGATAAAATGTTGTCAGAATGTTTTTTAATTGTTTCCATGTGGGTTGTTAAAATTTTATTGGGTGTTTAGTTTTTGAATTAACTTAACCTATACATAATTTAATTAATATTTACTTAACTAACTATTTCATTATTAATAATTTAAACTGACTATGAGAAACTTAGTATTTTTACTTGCATTATTGACATCTTCTGTCATTAATTTTTCTTTTGTCTCTGATTCAGTAGTTGAAAATCAGATATTTACAACTTCTTTAAGATTAACCGTATTAGATGAATTAGGAAATCCTGTAGAAGGTGCTGAAGTCAAACTTTACAAGACTGAAGATGATTATAATAGTTCGGAAAATCATGTAAAAGAGGTTTATAAAACGGATCAAAAGGGTAGAGTTGTAATAAAAGACCTTGATATGGAGAAATATTATGTTAATGTTGAGAAGGGAGATCTTAATAATTACATGACTGGAAATATCGTCGGTCCGCTTGAAAATGGTAAAATGAATAGAGCAAACATTATCATAAACTAAAAAACACCTATTGTATAATGAATTTTGATCTGATACCTGCCTTAAAAGGAATGAAGTATAAGGAGGAAATTGAAGAAGAATTTATTGAGAAAATGATTCATCTTCATAATGAGGAGCCTGAGGCATATACCAGAAAATCTAATGATGCACATTTTACAGCATCTGCAATATTGATCGATCAATATTGTGAAGAGATATTATTATTAAATCATAAAAAATTAGGTCGATGGCTACAACCTGGTGGCCATGCGGATGGAGAAAAAAATCTTCCGGAGGTTTCAATGAAAGAACTCCATGAAGAGACTAATGCATTGAGTGCAAAGTTATATGATATCATTCCTTTTGATGTAGATATCCATAAAATCCCTGAATCAGGAGAAGTGAAAGAACACTATCATTATGATCTCAGATTTTTATGGATAACCGATAATAAAGAAGAAGTAAGAAGTAATAAGGAATCTAAGGGGTTAAAATGGGTTTCGATATCTGAATTGGCAGATGTAACTGATGAAGAGTCATTTGCCAGAATTCAAAGAAAATTAATTGCAATTTCTAGCAATATTTTGTTATCCGTAGGTACTTAATTAAATTAATTAATAATCAAAAATTAGTATAATCTAAATGAGCGATTATTTTTGTCGCTATAAATTTATTTGATTAATGAACATTGTAATATTATCTCGTAACACATCATTATATTCGACAAAAAGACTTGTAGAAGCTGCGGAAGCTCGTGGTCATAATGCCAGAGTAGTCGATCATACAAAGTGTAATATTCTTATTGAGAAAAAGAACCCGCAAATATATTACAATGGTGAGGAGTTAAAGGATGTTGATGCAATCATTCCAAGAATTGGTGCTTCAGTAACATTTTATGGAACGGCAGTTGTAAGACAATTTGAAATGATGAATGTTTTTACAACAGTGGATTCTCAATCATTGGTAAGGTCACGAGATAAGTTACGTTCATTTCAAGTGTTAAGTAGGGCAGGATTAGGCTTGCCTAAAACAATTTTCACTAATTATTCAAGGGATGTTGATACTATCATTGATCAAATAGGTGGGGCTCCATTGATAATTAAGTTACTAGAAGGGACTCAGGGATTGGGCGTTGTACTTGCAGAAACAAAGAAGGCAGCATCGTCTGTACTAGAAGCATTCAATGGATTAAAGGCCAGGGTAATTGTTCAGGAATTTATTTCTGAAGCAAAAGGAGCGGATATCAGGGCTTTTGTTGTTGACGGTAGAGTAGTTGGGGCTATGAAGCGTCAGGGTAAGAAAGGCGAGTTCAGATCTAATTTGCATCGAGGAGGTACTGCTGAAGTTATCGAATTGACTCGTGAGGAAGAAATAGCAGCTGTAAGAGCAGCTAAGGCATTAAAACTTGGAGTTGCCGGTGTTGATATGTTGCAATCTTCTCGTGGACCTCTAATTATTGAAGTGAACAGTTCTCCGGGACTTGAAGGAATAGAAAAGGCAACAGGTATAGATGTTGCCGGACAAATAGTGAAGTTTATAGAAACAAACTCTTAATCTGAACTATTTTGTGAATGTAAATATTTGGCAGAAACATCAACTAAAAATGTTTTTGCCAATACTTTTCGGCCAATTAGTAAAGGGTATCGCATATCAGACCGATCACTAAAACTTAAATCAACCATTTTCTCAATATCTCCGATTCGCATTTTGGTGCGGATAAAATATCTCTTTGATTTATCTCCAAATGAACTCTTTACTTTAGTGATCTTAAAATCAGTAAATTTCTTTTCGACAGGTTGGTCACCTATTAAATCTAAAGTAATAATTAATGTTTTCACATTATTAATTGTCTCAATACGAAGGTCGTGATAGTGTATGGCACTTCTATATGCACCGGTATCAATTTTAGCCTTCAGTCCAAATAACCCTAATTCGGGTAAATCAACAAACTCATTTCTTCCGATTATTTCCATATTAAGTCAAATATATCATTTATCAAACGCAATATTTATTCTGGTGTTTAAATCTTTTACATAAAGTTCTTGACTAATAATTACCAAGTTTATGATGTAAAAATTAATTTGTAGGAAATAATGAATAATGGAGATTTCTTTAAAAGGTAGAAGAGCATTAGTTTGTGGAAGCTCAAGGGGCATAGGAAAGGCTATTGCAATAGCTTTAGCAGGTTCTGGTGCCTCAGTACTCCTGATGTCTCGGGATAAAGATAAATTAAAGGAGGTTATTTCTGTTTTAGATACCACTTCAGGGCAAGAACATGATTTTATTGTTGCTGACTTTAATGAACCTCATTTAGTTGAGAAGAGAATTAATAAATATCTGGAAAGTGGTAAGAATATTGATATTTTAATCAATAATACAGGAGGACCCTCGCCGGGATTAGCTTTTGAGTCAGAACCGGAACTTTATCAAAAAGCATTTTCTGCCCATTTAATAGTTAATCAAATATTATTACAGGCTACTTTGCCGCATATGCAGAACCAGCAATTTGGCCGCATTATTAATATTATTTCAACATCTGTTAAAGCTCCAATTCCCGGACTTGGTGTTTCGAATACCATTAGAGGAGCTGTAGCTAACTGGTCAAAAACTATTTCAGTTGAGTTAGCTGGTTTTGGTATAACAGTAAACAATATTTTACCCGGATTAACAAAAACAGATAGATTAAAGAGCATAATAAAAAATAAGGCTGAATCAGAATCAGTCACTTTTATGGAAATGGAAGATAGAATGATGAAATCAATTCCTGTAGGAAGATTCGCAGAACCTGAAGAAATTGCCGATACTGTTGTATTTTTGGCATCCAATAAAGCATCGTATATAAACGGTGTAAGTTTAGCAATAGATGGAGGTAAGACACCGGTTCAATAATTGTGAATAGGCTTTTTTATAGTATAGTACTGTATGTTTTTATTTATTGCCAGCAGTTCTCGTTAATGGCACAAGTTGATCAATTATATTTTGAGGAACTTAACTATGATGAGAAAATTGAGGCAATAGACTCCCTTAATGCCTTTGCCTGGGAAATAAAAGCTTCTGATATATCAAAATCTCTTGAGATATCTAAAGCTGTAATGAATGAATCAATACTTCTGGATTACGTAAAAGGAAGGGCTTCAGCATTACAAACTCTTGGTTATATCAACTATATTTTAGGTAATTATTCTCAGGCTACTGAGTTATATCTCAAAGGATTGAGGTCTTTTGAAGAAATTCAAGATGTTAAAGGCCAGATTATTATTACCAATGCAATGGGGCTTCTTTATTTTAGAATGGAAAGGTACGATCTCGCTGGTGATTATTATAAAAGGGCTGAAAAGATAGCATCAGATGTGGGCTTATTAGAGTACATATCCAGAATAGATAACAATAAAGGTATGCTCTATCTTGCCATTAACAAACCCGAACAAGCCTTAAATAGTTTCAGGAACTCACTGGATTATATGAGTAAACAGGAAAACCGTCAGGGTGTAGCTTATTTATATAATAATATTGCGGAGTCTTATCTAAAACTTGAAAACTATGATTCGGCTGAGTATTACTTTGATCTCTCTCTTAAAATCAAAAGGGTAATTAATGATAATTATGGTATTGCTTATACACTATTAAAATCTTCAGATTTATATATTGGAAATAGGGATACAGCTAAAGCACTTCAAAGTATTGATGAGGGAATTGAACTATCAAGTAAATATTCAAATGGCCCACTATTGCTTGATTTTTATATGCATAAATATCAATTGCAAAAAGCCACTGGTAAGTATGAGGATGCTCTGTCTGTTTTGGAAGTTCATAATTCACTGAGAGACTCATTGAATTTAAAGGATGAGAAGTTAAAAGTGGCCAGTTTGGAACTTACCAGGCAGCTTGAAGAAAAAATTAATGAACTTAACCTTGCCAAGAAGGTACAGGCAAATAATAGAATAAACACATTGCTCTTGGCTGGGGTTATTATTTTACTTTTTGGATTGGTTATTCTTATTTCATTGTACTACAGAGGAAAAGTAAAAGCCAATAAAGAACTTCAAGAGCTAGTAAAGATCAAAGATGAACTGTTTACTATCATTTCTCATGACTTTAGAGCTCCATTAAAATCATTGAAGGGGATGCTCGAGCTAATGCGTATGGGTGGAGTATCTGAAAGAGAACTACAGTTTTTAACTGCTGAAATGCTAGTCAGGTTTGATCAAACCGACGAGATGTTAACCAACCTTTTACATTGGGCTAAAAGTAGTATTGACGAACAGCAATTAATACCGGAATTTATAAATGTAAAAGATCTGTTGATCGAATCAATTAGTTCATTTGATAATCTGGCCCGCCAGAAGCAACTTGATTTGAAAATTAATGTTTCATCCGGGTTAAGTATTCTTACTGACCGAAATGCACTGTCGTTTATTTTGAAGAATCTTTTTTCAAATGCAATGAAATTTAGCAAGGATAATAGTGTGGTAAGAGTAAATGCATTTAACAAAGGAAATCAGATTATTTTTGAAGTTCAGGATTTTGGATTTGGCATTTCATCTGATCAACTTAATGATCTTTTTAGATGGAAAGCAGCAGGCAAAAGAAGTCTGGCTCAGGGAGTAGGAATTGGCTTAATGCTTTGTTATGATTTAGCTAAAAAGTTAAAAGGGGAGTTGTTAGTTGAGTCACATCCGGAAGAAGGAAGTACTTTTATATTGAGAATTCCTCATTTAAATAAGTAATGGTCGCCATATAAATGACGACCATGTATTTTAGAATTTTATACCCACCTGAATCCTGAAATTTAAAGGGTATCCAGGTGTAAGGTTCATCTCTGTTATAGGTGAAAATTCATTCTGAAGTTTTGATTCGGTAGCAAATTGGGCCTCTTCCCATTCTTCATTAAGAATATTTTCAATTATTAGTTTTATATAGAAATCACCTGGCTCATATTTTATATTACTATCAAAGAGCAAGTATCCTTCTGCAGTCAATTCATACATTTCATCACCAGGTCTATCACCCAGATATCTGTATCTTAAATTAGAAGAAAATTTACCTTTTCGATAGGTTATTCCACCCATTGAAGTAATTGATGGAGCTAATGGGATATAATCAGATCCCTCGGGAGAACCTGAAGCTCTTGCTTTTGTTAAATTTAGGTCAAAATCAAGGCGTAGTGATGGAATTATGTCATACCTTATTGCCAGGTCAATCCCATTGCGATTTGTTTCACCTGAAGGTTCAACTATCCCTGCATCACCAACATATACCAATTCTGATTCAAGATTAAGACTCCAGAAGGCTGCATGAACTATTAAATTAGATGTTGGCATCCATTGAACAATGAAATCCAGTCCTTTTGCTCGAGGAACTAAGGGTAGTTCTTCATTAGCTAATATTACCCTGGAGTCATTTGAATGAAACCCAAAACTATACATACCTATCAGGTTTATTTTAGGAGAGATAGAATATGAGGCTTTTAATTTCGGAGAAAACCTGGTTTCATCTTTAGATTTGAAACCTGTAAGAGAATCAAGTTTGTTCAAGAACCCAAATTTGAAATGATCTATTCTGGCACCTATTGCTATACTTAAATTCTTTAATTCGTAACTTAATTCGGTAAAAGTAAATAAGTTAGTTTCATGGATGTCTCCCAGAGACTTATACCCTAGAAATGTGTTTCTACGAAAAGTATTTGCCAGACTAACATCATTTGCATTATCTTTTCTGAATCCTGCCCCGAGATCAATGGTGAAATCATTTTCATTTTTAGTCTGAAGTGGAATACTTAGCTGACTTTGTCCTCCAAATAATAATCTATTTTCCTTTTGACGAATTTGATCTCCATATACTGGGTCATCAAGAAAAAATGTAAAGTTTGAAAAGAGGTCGAAATTATACTGAGACAAATAGTAATCGTTTTGTAGTATAATATCTTTATTAATTATCGAGGTTGAATTTAATACAAGTGATGCTCGAGAAGTTTCACCTCCTTCCGTAGGATCCAAACTACCATAACGACTAATTGAACCGTTGTTTACTGCTCTTGGTGGAATTTGGCCAGATGCATACCAGTTTGAATAGTGATACATTCCGGTAATACTTGTAATTGATTTGTCAGAGTTACTGGTGTACTTACCTTGAATATTGATTCGGTCGTAGTTTTGTGGTGAATCAAAAGGACCATCATTCATTAAATATTCAGTAGCAGCATAAAACTGTTGATTACTTTTTTCAGATTCAAATAATTTAATCGCAGAGAATATTCTAAAGTTATTGAAACTTCCACCCTGTATATTGACTTCATTGTCATCTATAAAATCTGCAGTTTCGAAATTAATGGCTCCTGCCGTTGAGAAATTTCCTTTGCTGATTGAATGTGGGCCGAAATTGTACTTTACTTCTTTGATTAGTTCAGGAATCAAAAAATGGAGATCAGCATAACCTTGCCCGTGAGCATGACTTACCATATTTACTGGCATTCCATCAACAGCTAATAACAAATCAGTACCATGGTCAATATCAAACCCTCGAGTGAAAATTTGCTCTGCTTTACCACCGCCGGCATGTTGGGCAATGAAAATTCCAGGTACAAGCCGTAGCACCTCCTGGCTATTTGCCGGTTGACGCATATCAATATCTATTTTTGACAGAGTTTCCATTGGGTCATCCCTTCCCGAAACAATCTCTATTTGATCAAGAAGCTGAGACTCTTTAATTAATAGTACAGTTTTAGCTTCTGAAATAAGTGTTTTGGTTGGTTTATAACCAATATGAGAAAACAAAATTGTGTCATTTTTGGATCCTCTTAAGCTCCATGTTCCAAGGTCAGTAGTATGTATGATTTGATTATCCCGAACCCGAATTACATGTACACCAGAAATAGGAGTATTATTCTTTTCATCCAATACTTTACCAGAATAGACTTCCTGAGCATAGGTATATTCAGATAAAAAGAATATGAATAATAGAATTATTCTATATTTCATTTTTATAAAATATTAATGGTTAAAAAATTAGTTTAATATTTTATAAAAATGAGTTTGGAGGAGGGGAGACTAAATTAATGATATAGTCTTTATAGAAGTTTATAAAAAGGTTATTGCCAATTTCCGGATGAAAATCTAAGTGTGGTATATTAGAGGTTACGATTAATAAATGATCAAAAAATTTAAAATCAGTTTTGTTGTCCTGATCATGGCCATCATCATTTAGATCGATGATGGATAATACTTTTTGACTGATAGAGTCTAGTAAACTGTGTGAATGTGAATGTGAATGATTCGAGTGGTTATGATGATGGTTATTATTTGAATTAGATTTGTTTTGGTGAAGGTGAGTTATTTGAGTGCTATGTTCATGATATGGATCTTCATTAGAAATTATATGGGCCATAAAATGAAATAACTTAGTATTCATCATATAAAATGAAGGGGTTAGATATATAAATATAAGCCCGGCAATAAATATATATGATGAAATTGCTTTCAAAATCTACCTGTTGATATTATATAATTTAAATTATAAAGTTTAAATTAATATTAATCAAATCTAGTCAAGTGGATTCAATTATGCTTGAATTCAATGTTTATTATAATTTAAAGACTTTAATTAATAGTTTCTCAATTTGAATTAATTCATTCAATCTATAAACCAACTAATATGAAAATTACTAGAAAAGCCTCAGCTAACTGGAAAGGTGCCGGTAAAACAGGTAAAGGAACACTTACTACAAACAGTGGTGTTTTGTCTGATACAAAATATAGCTTTTCAACCAGGTTTGAAGATGAACCAGGTACAAATCCGGAAGAGTTAATTGGGGCAGCCCATTCAGGTTGTTTTTCAATGAAACTAGCTTTTGTGTTACAAGAAAATGGCACTGAAGCAGAAGATATTAGCACAGAATCTAAAGTAGAACTTGAAGATGGTGCGATTAAACACGTTTACTTGAAAACTAAAGTAAAAGCTCCAGGACTGGATAAAGATAAGTTTACCGAATTAGTTAATGATGCAAAAGATAATTGCCCGATTTCTAAATTGTTGAATGCAGAAATACATCTTGAAGCTGAACTAGTTTAAGAAGAAAATAAAAACTGCCAGTTGATACTGGCAGTTTTTTTAATTTTTTAGTTCAATCAATTCTTTTTGTAATTGTTCTATTCTAGTTTCCAGTTCCTTAGACCTTCGATCTCTGTCTTCATTTATTGCTTCAAGCTCTTCCAGATTTTGCTGTAGTTCTTCTTCCCTGTGTTTTAATTCTTCTTCTTTTAAACGGGATTCTTCAAGCAATACTTTTGTCTGCTCACTTAGTTTGAAAGTGTTAATTGTAGTGGTAAGTCTTTTTGCAAATTCTTCAGTAAAATCTATCTTGATCTTATCAATCGGTTTAAACGATGCCAACTCAAGGACTCCAACTATTATCTCCTCATATTTGAGAGGAATTAATAGTAGATAGTTTGCATTTGATTGCCCTAAGCCACTTTCTATCTTAATATAGCCATCAGGAAGGTTGTCAAAATATTTTATCTCACGATCCATAAAACAAGACCCTACCAGTCCTTGTCCTACTTCGAATGAAGATTTTGAAGGGTAACCGAAATCTGCAATTTGGTTAAGTATTATTCCGTCAAAGTCGGTACTTTCTTCTGCCAGATATATTGCAGCAATTGAAACATCAAGGTGCTGAACCAGGTTTTTAAGAACATTTGATGACATTTCTTTCAAGTCATTTCTGCTGTTACTAAGTACTTCACCCATTCTTACAAGGCCCTGGTCTTTCCAGATTCTGTCTTTTTCTTTTTCCCGTTGTTCTTTTATTGCTCTTTTTTGTTCTTCGACCTCATCTTGCGCTTCTTTGATTTTACGTTCCAAAGTAAGCTTGTCCTTTTTAAGGCTTTTTTCTCGATGCTTTATGAAAAATACTATTGCCGAGGTGAGTGAAATAAAAATGATAGCATAAAACCACCATGTTTTCCAAAATGGAGGATCAATAGTTATCGTTATTGATTTGCCTTCTTCATTCCAGATGTTATCATTGTTGGAAGCTTTCACTCTGAAGGTATATGTGCCAGGGTCAAGGTTGGTATAGGTCGCTGTTTTTTTGTTGCCTACGTAATTCCAGTCTTCATCAAAACCTTCCAGATAATATGCATACTGGTTTTTCTCAGGATGATTGTAGTTTAATGAGGCAAACGAAAATGAGAATACATTATGTGTGTATTCAAGGTTTATTTCATCCAGGAATGTTATGCTCTTTTCAATTACTGAATCTTTGCCAATTCCAGCAGGCTTGTTGAAAATGTTAAATTCACTTATTACAACCGGTGGTATTGTGGTGTTATTTCGTATTTGAGAAGGTTCAAAAATATTTAAACCATTAACCCCACCAAAAAGCAGAAGACCTTCACGACTTTTAAAAGATGCTCCCCAATAAAATTCATTTGACTGCAAACCTTCACCAGCATCATAGTTTCTGAATGACTTAGTGGTTTTATTAAATTTTGATAAACCATTGTTTGTTGACAGCCAAAGGTTGTTATCCACATCTTCAAGTAAGCCGAAGATTACATTATTAGGAAGGCCATCTAATTCAGAATATTTTTTGAATTTTCCTGATTCAAGGTTCATTTGTGTGAGTCCTCCTCCAAAGGTTCCAATCCATAGATTGTCGTCCTTGTCTAGGTATAAACTAATAACGTGGTCACCAGAAAGTCCGTCAGCAGTAGTGTAACTCTGGATCTTTGCTCTGTCAGGGCTTAATCTATGCAACCCATCCCAGGTACCTATATACAGGTTTCCCTTATTGTCTTCAATAAATGCTTTTCCTTGAATGGTAGAGCCAGAAAGTTGTTTGTGAGGCGAAATTGTCCAGGTACTATCACTATAGTTATATGAAGCTAGTCCCTTTTCTGTTCCAACCCATAGAGTACCTCTGGAGTCTTTGTAAATTATCTGTATTCTGTTATCAGGAATAGACTTAGGGTTTGACGGGTCAGCTTTTAAAAAGGTTATTGATTGATCATTAGGGTTAAAGATATTAATCCCACCACCCCAGGTGCCAATCCAGTAATTTTCAGAATTATCCTGATATATATTCGAAATTTCCTGACTAGAAAGATTCTCATTATGTTCAAATCTTTCCAAAGTGTTAAGTTGATAATTTATCAGGTTTATTCCCCCTCCCTGAGTTCCTACCCAAAATTTACCATCCTTACCTTGAAAAATACTTCTTATTGTATTGTGAGAAAGTGAATTAGGATCATTTGGATCATAGCGATAAGTAGTAAACGCTTTGCTTTCAAGAACTTTGTTTACTTTAGCACCTTCATTTCCAATCCAGATGCCATTATTACTATCCTGAAATATTATTCTTGGCTGGTTATTACTCAAACTTGACGGGTCTGAAGGATCATTTTTGATATGAGTATAGTTGCCATTTGATAAGTCAATTATATCCAGCCCTCCATTTGATGCTATCCACGCTTTATTGTTATCATCAATATGAATATCGTAAACGCTATTGTCAGAAATGCTTTTTTCGTTTTCTGATTCATGTGTTAAATACCTAAATGTATTGGTGTTTTTATTTAGAATATTAATACCTGCATTATCTGTTCCTACCCAGATTTCGTTTCCTCTGCTACTTATTGTTCTAATGTTGGTAGAATTCATTCCTCCTTCCTGAGGTTTATAAGTTGTTATTTCTTGAGTCTTAGGTGAATACTTATAGAGACCATCAGAAGTGAACCAAATATCGCCATCATTATCTTCATGGATAGCTAAAACAGGAAATTGAGTATCAGGATTAATTCTGGTGAATTTACCTGTTTCGGGGTTGAATTTGTTTATGCCATTAGCCCACGTTCCTACCCAAACAGTATTGTCTGATGCTACAATAACAGACCAAACAGCATTACCGCTGATAGATGTATTGTCGTTTTTATTGTTTTTATAAACTTCAAACCTCTCCTCTTTAGCTATATATTTATTTAGTCCCCCACCTTGTGTAGCTATCCAAATGTTACCAGTAGAGTCGCTGGCTAATGCCCGAATGTTATTGTCCGATAAAGAATTACCTAGTCCGGGTATATTTTTAAATACTCTGACTGAATAACCGTCGTATCTAAGCAGACCGTCTTGTGAGGCAAACCAGATAAATCCCAGGGCATCTTGTGATATATCAGTAACAGATCTGTATTGTAATTCCTGGACATTATCTAAGTGATCAAACTTAATATCCTTTTGCTGAGCGGATATACCAATAGGAATTAGAATAAGCGCGAGTATTCTAGTTAAAAAAATCATGTTTATTTGGGTTTTAATATTTAGAATCCACTATTCTTTGGGAAAAATAGAGAACGTTTAAATATTTACAGTTTCATGTAATTTCTAAAATACATAAAAAGTTGATTTAATGAAGAGTGATGCAAGGAATTGTACTATATAAGACATTTATAGTATAAAGACAGGATTACGCAGATAGTGATAGGATTGCGTATTTGTATTAATTATATTTTTAATTGAATTATATTAATCTATTTAGCTTTAGTGTAGGGTAAGTGATGTTTTTCGATTTCAATCGTTTGAAATCGACTCAGTGATTGTAAATGTATGTTTAAAAGGTTTTTTTAGGAATTATTGTTTGCCTTATGTATCCATTCTTTTAGTTTTTGAGAATCATCATTATTGAGGTTTTTTAAAGCCTTTTTATACTCTTTTTTAAAAACTTGAGGGTAGCAAATTACTTTTGAAAGTATCAGCTTTGAATAAGATAAAGGTGACATATACTTTGAATTTTGATATGCCCGAAATTAGAAATGATAAGGTAGAAATTCAGTGACTTTTGTAACCCTGATATATGATAAAGCCCGGTTCAACCGGGCTTTTATATAAGTTTTATTTTCTTTATCCGATGGAGAAATATTCTTCCAGTTCCTGAAGAGTATTGCTCGACGTTTTAATGTCTTTATTTAACTCTCCATCATGAAGAAGAACAATTCTTGAGCAAAGATCAGTAACATGTCTTAAATCATGGGAACTAACCAGAATAGCAGCATTTGTTCTTTCGTTATATTCTTTTAAAAGATTTTTGAGCTTGATCTGTGAAGATGGGTCAAGGTGTGCAAAAGGTTCGTCTAAAATGACTACCTCAGGCTCCCAAAATATAGCTCCTGCTATCCCTATTCTTACTTTATTTCCAGTAGAAAGATCTCTGATATATTTTTTAGTATTGATTAGTTCATCACCAATGAAACTCATTAATGGCTCTAATTTAATACTAATGTCTGCATCTTTAATATTATGTGAAGAAGCAACGAACTTAATGTATTCCATTGGAGTCAGGAAATCAATTAAAAAGCTTTCATCAAGATAGCTTCCTGTGATGTGTTTCCATTCCGAAGATTTGTTTACAGGTTGATTTAAAATAGAAACATTTCCTGAATTAGGCCTTATTAAGTCCAGAATACAACTAAAAAGGGTTGTTTTTCCAGCTCCATTGTTTCCTGCAAGACCAAATAATTCTCCTTTATTAATGTTTAAGGATTCAATATTAAGTGCAGTATGATCTCCGTATTTCTTCGTTAGTTTATTTACAGTTAATATATTTTCCATTTGTTAGTTTTCTTTAAATCCGATAGTCATATTATATTTTACTTTCTCAAGCCTTTTTCCAATAGCCTGGTAGAATACCTTTCTTAAACTGATTCCTATTAAACCTAAAAATCCAAGTGTTAACCAGCCTACTAAAGGAGAGGATAGTAGAGAGATAATCCAATAAAGTATGCTTGGTCCCACTAAAGCAGGTATTAATGCTAAATAGTGATGTCCGCTTTGTCCCTGAAAATTAAAACTGGCGCTTTTGCCCAAGTCAATTTTCTTTTTATTAAAACTTGAAAGATAAAGGAATAAAGGGACTAAAACTCCCATAGCAAATATGTATGCACAGAGGTGTTGATAGGCATATTTTGGATCCAGAAAAGCATAACCCATGCTTAACAATGTCAGGAAGCCGCAATAGACAGCTATTAATCGGAACTTAGCCTCCATATATTCACTAAATGAAATAGGGTTTGTTAAAATGTGATCAAAATAACTACTTTCCAGAGACCATGTGAATTGTAAATGCTGCATTGCAAACAACGAAGTGATAAATATTGCTACAAACACTAGCATCCATTGTTGATTTTGGTATGCATCATTTGCGTAAAAGATTAACCCATAAAACAAGAAAAAGAAAGACATTAAAAAGGTTTGTTTCGTTCTCTTATTTCTTAAAATCAATCTTGTTTCCAGTTCCATTAACTGGCCAATTTTACCATATTTTTTACCGAATGATAAATTGCTTGTGATTTTATCCTCGGTTTTTCTTTTAACTGATAATTCATCAAGGTAAGCATGATTAACCATCCATTTATAGGAAAGCAAATATGTGATTACAGGGTATATTCCGGCGGCCAGAAATTGCCATGGATTTTCAATTCCATTAGTGAAAAATTCTGCAATAGTTGGAGTGATTGGTAATATTTTAGCTGAATCCAAATAAATTACGGAAGCTGTGATAAGCAGTAGTATTAATCCGATAAGAGGATTAGATCCACCTTTCTTTTTCAAATAAAGAGCCAGAAAATGGTTTCCTGTACTTAACAAAAGAAGAAACACCCATATAATCCATTTATTAGCAAAATCATATTGATATATAAATGGAATAAACACCATTAAAGGAAAGACGTAGAACAAATCAAATACTGAAGATATAAGTACTGAATTGACCAACTGGCCTCTTTTGAATGGGTGGAGGATGTACCTTTGAAATTTAACTGCGGGGATATCCATTAAGAAATACCTAACCATGATTTCACTGAAATATGCATAAATAATTACAGTGAAATAGCTCGAAAGAACTGGAGTTTCGGGGTAAACACTTCTAAGGATGTCAATTAAATTAAATCCCAGAAAGATAAAGATTGTAGCGAAATACAAGAACAAAAATACCATTACAAAGGCTATCGCAACATTTTTTGAAAAGACCTTTGCCCGGACTGATTCTTGAATTCGGTGTTTGATCAGGTTTAGTAATAACATATTTTGGTCGATTGTATAATACTTATAAAAATGATAAATATTTCTAGTAATGTAAAAGTGGTTTTATGTGAGTGGTTAAAAATCACTATGAATTGAAAATTAAATAATGATTCGTATTTTAACAATGAGTAAATTTTGATTGATGCCATTTACAGTTTCACATATTTCCGCGGTAATATTATTTACAAACAGACGATGGTTAAGTCTTAGCGGGCTAATAGTTGGAAGTATGATTCCTGATTTTGAATATTTCCTGAGAATGGCTCTATATAGTAAGTATAGTCATACACTGGAGGGAGTTTTTTTATTTGACTTACCTGTAGGTCTGGCGTTTTGCTTTATCTACCATTTAGTCTGTAAGAAGTTTATTATTGATAATTCACCTGAAATTATTAGATCAAGAATGATTCAATACAGGGATTTTGATTGGATTAATTATTTCAAGCAAAGATATTTCATAGTGATAATCTCAATTGTAATAGGGTCTTTAACTCACGTAATTTGGGATTCATTTACACATGGTAGTGGTTATTTTGTACAGGAATATCAATTTTTAAGAACGAGAATTCCTGTATTTAACACCTCTTTTCCTGTTTTTTATATATATCAACACCTTAGTACGATTATAGGGTTAGCATTTTTTGTGAAGTGGTTTATTTCGCTTGAAGTGAATAACGTAGAAAGAAAGTCTGGTAAAAATGGATTGAAAGTGTTTTTTGTCATGCTTATATTATTCTTTGCAACAAGAATGAGTTTTATGGCTATTCAACATGAAATCAAAATTGGACATGTAATTGTGATCTTCATTGCTTCCGGGATGTATTCATGCATTGTATCCGGGATATTCTATTCTTTTTCTAAGAGATATAAAATTTAGATACTTATAATATTTGGGTGAATATTTTTAACTTATAATTAAAAAAAGAAAAGTTATGTCAAAGTTATTATATGTTGTTGGATTGGTATGTATGGTGTGGGTGATATATGATGTCTGGTCGAAAGACAAGTATGATAATGTTGGAAAAATAGCCTGGACAATCGCTGCAATATTTTTTAATATATTAACAGCGATTGTCTATGCTTTATTTGGTAGGCGTTAATTACTGATTCATCAGGCTTTGAGTAATTGCCACTGACTCAACTGCCATCTTTTGGTTATACTCCAGTGATATTCTTTTATAATTTACCAGGTCAACAATAGTTCCGATAAAACATAGTCCTGCTGTGAATAAATATAGTATACCGAGGCCTATTTCACCGGTGATAATTCTTTGAATTCCAGCTACTCCAAAAAATCCTAGAATAGTTAAAACTAAAATGATTTCACTAGACTTTCTTTTACCTGAATATATTCTGGAAAAGGTTCTGAATGATTCATTTGACATTTCTTTAGTCAACTCATTAACCATTAAAATTTCTTCTCCCTCTACGCCGGGTATTTCTTGTATGATTCTTTGATGCATATTATTAGTGGATTTGATAAATTAAAAATTCTGTTTAATAGTATTAGCACTGCAGGTATTGCTAGTAAATGTGTACTAAATGATTTACCAATTTCGCCGTGCATTAGGTAGTGGATGGATTCTCCAAGACCACAGCCTGGGCAAAAACTAAAATCCAGCAGAGCCAATGGGCATAAAGTAAAATGAGTATTCTCAGGAGTAATAAAATACAAGAATGTCAGGGCACCTACCCAGAAAAACAGTTCATTATATTTTATTAACAGGCTGAAAACATTTTTCATTTCAGAGCCAAAATATAATAAATGAATGGATTGCGAAATTTTCTTTTTATGAGAGGGGAATAAATTGATTTATACGGTAATTATAAAGGGTGATGAAACGGCGAGTGAGTTTGGAGGTGATGGGGTGTTCGTGGTAAAGATGATGGTGTTTATGTTAATAAGGTTGAATGTGGTTTAGTCATAATAATTAATTTTTAATTATTTGTAGGGTGTAGCATGTTATACCCCTACAAATAATTAAAAATTGTTGTCCCATATATTAATATACAGTTTACTGCCGTATAAAATCCTGAAGTTTTGGTTAGTCTAAAATAGTATGATATAATTATGAAAGAAGCTTCTGTGACCCGTGACGAATCCTATCCTTCTCCAGAGTGTATAATTTTGTAGTTGAAGCTTTAAATTATTATAAAATAATGGATTGTCAGGGTCTATTAATGGAGCATTTAAATTAGAAATAGCTATAAAATAAAAAAGCTCCAACTATGAAAGTTGAAGCTTCTGTGATTCCGCTGGGGCTCGAACCCAGGACCCTCTCCTTAAAAGGGAGATGCTCTACCAACTGAGCTACGAAATCATCCTTATTTTATGGCCCATTAAGGTTGAAAAACCCTCTGTTTTTCCTTAAATGGGATGCAAAGATATGTAGCCTAATATTATTTGCCAACCTTTCTTTAAATTTTTTTCAAAAGATTTTTTAAGGCGATTTTTACCCCTGTTTAAACCTTCATTTTTTTATTAAAACTGTCAATTATCCGACAACCTCTTTAATCTTAAAAGAGTATTATTGTAAAGTGGATTTACAGAATAAAAATACAGCCATATTATTTTTTAGCAGATCGGCATCTGTCGAAGCTGCATATAGAAATATCCATGGTGATAAAGTCAAGAATATTTCTCTGGTAAAGGAATTAATTGACTCTTGTAAATCTGCGCTTTTCAATTCTTCATATCCGGTATTTCACTACGATGAAAACAATCAGGTAGGAAAGGATTTTTCAGAACGTTTAGCTAATGCATTTGAAGAGTTATTTTCAAAAGGATTTAAAAATGTTATTGCCGTAGGAAATGATAGTCCAAATCTTGATGAAATTAGTTTCGATGAGGTAGTTTCCTGTCTTGATTCCGGGAAGGTAGTCATAGGTCCAACTCAAAAAGGAGGAACTTACTTATTAGCTATACCAAAAGAGGTTTATGATCGCAAAGAGTTTTTAACAATTCCCTGGAAAACATCTGCAGTTTATGGTAGCCTGAAATCTGTTTACCAAAATGCTGTTTTTCTGAAGGAAAGGATTGAGGTTCATCAATACTACGATCTTTCCAATCTCTTTAAAAGTGAATTGTCAAGACAATTTCTTGATAAAATATCGATCTTACTGAGTGAGTTTAAATTTTCAATAACCGAGATTTTTCAAGTTTATTCACCATACATTTCAGGGGTGTCAGATACCCGGGGTTCACCTCAAACTCACTGATCAAATCTACTTATCATCTTTCAATTTTTAATTTATAACCAATGAGACCATTATTAATGGCCTTAATCTCTATGGTGTCTGTAATTCAAATGTTCGGACAGGCAAGTATGGAGATTAGCGTTATCTCTATGGAGGATAACAGGCCTTTATCAGAAATTCAAATAAAGATATCAAATGAGGATATCGGATTTTTGGAAATATACACAACCAATGAACAGGGTAAAATCCGGGTTAACGGATTAAGTACTTCCGGGAAGTATCATCTTGAGTTTGATGGAAATGACGATTATGTTGCTTTTTTTCAAGATGGACTTGCCTTAAGGTCTAATCAAAAAGCATCCTACATTATCGCTTTATTACCAAAGTCTGTTAGAGAACTTGATGAGCTTACTGTAACTTCTGGTGGACTAGCACAGATTAATACGATTAATGCTGAAGTATCTTCCGAACTTGAACAAGCTGATATTCAGGTTTTACCTGTTGAAGGTCGGGATATTACCAGAGCGTTGTATCGTTTGCCGAATGTAACTCAGGCAACAGGCTTTTTCCCTGAGGCTCCTAACGTTTCGATAAACGGAGCTAATTCATTATTTACAAACTATCTGATTGATGGAATGGAGAATAATGAGAACTTTCTTGGAGGAATGAAATTCAATATTCCAGTTGGATTTACCCGAAATATCACTGTGTTGACCAATAATTATAGTGCTGAATATGGCTGGACTGGAAACGGGGTTTTTAATGTTACCACTAAGTCAGGTACAAATGATGTAACCGGAGAGGTCTTTTATCTGACCAGACCCGGACCCGTAATAGATTCGTCATCGCCTTTTGCCCAAAGGGATCTGAGCGGAAATCAGGTGAAAGACGGATTCATGCGGAACCAGTTTGGTTTTGGTATGGGACTCCCTTTAAAGAAGGATAAGACTTTTCTTTATTTGAATGCTGAACAAACTTTTGATAGAAAGGATAACTTGCTTTCTGTTCCTGACCTTGGGGTAAATGAGACTGTGCGGGGATCAAACAGATTTACCTATTTTTCTGCCCGAGTTGATCAACGCTGGAATAGTAAGGTCAGAACTTCATTTCGTGTAAATAGTGGTCTGGTAGATATCGAAAGGCAAGGAGGTGGATTAGAAGGAGGGGTGACTTTCCCTTCAGCCGGTAATAGTCAGAAGAGAAATTCATTATTATTATCAGTACAAAATACTTACCCGTTAGGTGGAGGAGTTGCAGAAACTAATCTTCAATACGGAAGGTTCAGATGGGATTATGCTACTCCGGTAAATCCAAATGATCCACAAGTAACTTTACGCAATCCTGATGGAGTGGTGATTGGTGTATTAGGACACCCGGGTTACGTATTTGATGCACTTGAAAACACTTTGAATTTCCAGCATAAACAAAACTGGATTCTAAAAAATCATTCATTCAAAGCTGGTGTCGAGTATATCAGAAGTGATCATCAGTTATTTGGAGGAGGCAATCCAAATGGAAATTATGATGTTCAATTAAACCAGCAGCAGCTTGACGATTTAAATGCACTTAATAAAGGTGCAGCATTAGGGATAAATGATATTCCCGGTGATGTTACTGTCCTTCAATATAACATTGAATTAAGGCCACAGTCATTTGGTAAAATTCAAAACAGGTATAGTGTTTATTTTGAAGATCTATGGTCTGTTAATTCTAACCTTAACCTGACTCTTGGATTGCGGTATGATTACGATAACCTTTCATCAGTAGGTGGTAGCGATGGTGATTTCAATAACCTTGCACCGAGAATTAATGCAAACTATAAGCTGAATGACAGAATGAGTGTCCGTGCAGGTTATGGAATGTTCTATGAAAAGATCTTATATGCTGTTTATAGTGATGCACTTCAACAAAATACAACCGGATCAGATTATAAGAAGCAAATTCAGGCATTAATTGATGCTGGCCAACTGCCTCAAAGCACAAATATTGACGAGATAACATTTGATGGAAACCTGTCAGCTACTTTTGATGGCAGTGGGATTACATATTTAGATGGCCCGGCTTCTGATGAGGTAATGAGTGAAAGAAATGCAATTTTTTCAGGAGAAAGACGAGTGATCAACCCGGAAGGATATGAGAATCCGATGACTCATCAGTTTAATTTAGGTTATCAGTTTCAGGTAAATAAAAATGTGTTGTTTTATGCTGATTTGATTCATACTAGGTCATACAATCTGTTCAGGTTAAGAAATTTAAATGCTCCTGAAGCTTACAATGTTATTTATGATTCTGATTTTGATGGTTCTGACATCAGAACACCTGATGAAGCAGATGCAACAAGACCTGTTCCAATATCAAATGGTTCTGCGGTAATCAATGGAGAAACATTAACCGGAGTAGCCAGAAACGTGGTGATGTCCGAATCGGAAGGCGAATCCAGGTACTGGGCGTTAAATCTAAACCTGGTCAAGAACAAAGATGAGGGATATTTTGCTTACAGGATTTCATATACGCTTTCCCGATTGGAAAACAATACTGAGGATATAAACTTCAGGGCAATGGATGCTAATAATTTTGAAGGAGAATGGGGAGCATCAATTAATGATCGCCGACATGTATTAAGTGCTTTGCTTTATTATTACCCGATTAAAAATTTAAGTGTTTCATTAGCTTCTTTGATTCAGAGCGGTCAGCCTGTGAATAGAATACCTCAGGGTTTTGGTACTACTGATCTTAATGGTGACGGATCAGGCTTTGGTGATGCCTATGTTGGTAATTCAGACAGATTTCCGGGAGAAAGCAGAAACAATGATAGATTGCCATGGTCTAATACTTTTGACCTTGGGGTAAAATATAGTTTTAATCTGTTTGATAATTCACTTGAGTTGAGCGCTGATGTTTTTAATCTGTTTAATACAATTAATTACAGTGGTTATAGCAATAATGCGACACAGAGTAACCAGATTCAGGCTGGTCCAAAAAGTAGCAATACATTTGTGTATAGAAATGCTGCACCACCAAGACAGTTTCAATTTGGAGTGAGATATTTGTTTTGATTTTTGATATGGAAAACATGAAATATTTTTTGCTGGCACTGGGTGTTGTATTCTTTAGCTGCCAGCATTCAGAAAATAATACAACAACGGATTTACCAGTTCTTGATGATTGGGAACAAGTGTTAAATGAGGCTTCTGGAAAGAAGATTACCTGGATGATGTGGCAGGGCGATCCCTTTATCAATAATTATGTCTCAGAATATGTAGTTCCAAAAGTTAAGGAGAAGTACAATATAGAACTGGAAGTCGTATCAGGACAGGGTAATCAAATTGTGAGTACCCTGATTGCAGAGAAAGAAGCAGGTAATTCAACCAGTGAGCTGGATATGGTCTGGATAAACGGTGAGACTTTTTATCAGCTTAGGCAGATCAATGCCTTGTACGGTCCTTTTGTAGATAAGCTTCCTAACTCTGAATATCTTGATCTCAACAACAGGTTTATAACCAAAGATTTTCAGCAGCCTACAGATGGTTTTGAGTGTCCGTGGGGTAATGTGCAGCTGGCATTAATCTATAATATGGATAAGATTGAAATACCACCCCGGAATCTTGAAGAACTTGCTGCCTGGGTTAAAAAAAATCCGGGACAGTTTACTCTTAGCAATGATTTTACCGGACTCACGCTCCTCAAATCATGGATGATTGGTCTTTCTGGCAATCCGGATTTATTTAAAGGGGATTTTTCCGAAGAAACCTATAATAAATACAGTGACAGACTTTGGGAGTATGTAGATGAAATCAAACCTTATTTGTGGCATGAAGGAAAAACATTCCCTTCAAATATTGCCCAGATGCATCAATTATATGCAAATGGGGAATTGACATTTACTATGAGCAATAATGATGGAGAGGTAGATAATAAGATTCTTCAGGGTTTATTCCCTAAGTCATCACGCTCTTTTGTGTTTGAAGAAGGGACTATCAGAAATTCTCACTTTTTGGGAATAGTAAGTGATTCGGATGAGAAAAATGCTGCTGCAGTGGTAATAAACTTTTTGATTAGCCCTGAAGCACAGTTGCAGAAAATGAAACCTTCGGTTTGGGGAGACGGAACTGTGCTTGATATGAATTTATTGCCTGATAGCACGAGATTAATGTTTGATATCGGGGTTGAAAGAAAGTATGCTACAGATCGTGAGGTAATATTGAATTACGCACTTGAAGAACCTGCTCCGGAATATATGATCAGGCTCTTTGATGATTTTAGAAAGAAGATTATTGAAAAGTAAAAATTTTGAAGAAAAACCTATTAATCGGTCTGTTTTTAATAATTACCCTATTGCCTCTTGGGGCAGGGTTATGCTATTCAATTTTTTATAGTCTTGGTTTTTCAGGTGTAATCGGTAAAGGTTTAACTCTAGAATACTGGAAGGAAATATTATTTTCCGGGGAGTTTTTATATTCTCTTATGTACAGTTTACTGATCGGAATTATAACTGTGGTAATTTCGTTTTCTCTTGCTTTTTTACTTTATCCTTTGGTCAGACAAAGCAAATATAATGGACAGTTGTTGATGTTTATTCCATTGTGTGTACCACCCATGGTTTGGGCATTTTTTCATTATGTAGTTTTTACTGGTAGCGGACTGATCTCGAGGTTAGCTTATAGTGTAGGTATGATTCACGGACCCGCTGATTTCCCTGTTTTGGTAAATGATCAATTTGGAATTACTGTAATACTGACTCATGTTGTTATGGTGGTGCCATTCTTCATACTGTACTTTATAAGGATACATCAATCAGAGAATATTGATGAGTTATCACTTTTGGCAAGTTCATTTGGAGCTACAAAAACGAAGGTTAAGTTAAAAGTGGCACTGCCTGTGTTAATGTATAAAAGCAGGGTAATGTTGGTGCTATATCTGATTTTTGTGGCTGGATCATATGAAGTTCCATTGTTGCTTGGAGGTCAGTCCCCGAGGATGATTACAGTATTTATCCTCGATAAAATGCAAAAGTTTTCTCTGGATGATAAACCAGTAGCTTATGGAGCAGCATTTTTATATGTGGTTCTCATGGTAATAATTATTCTTTTTTCGGTGAATAAAATGACTTTAGCACAGGATGGCAAAGAATAAGCAGATATACATTATTGGTTTAGCTTCTGTAATCATCTTTCCATTGATATGGATAGTCATGTTTTCTTTCTTTAGAAGCTGGAGTTACCCGGAAATCATAGGAGAGTTTGAGTTGCTTAAATGGGCTGACCTGGTAAATAAAGATAATGAAATACTTTCCGGACTTCTGTTGTCATTACTCATCTCTCTTTTTACGGCTTTTTTCTCTGTAATAGCAGGGTTTAAAACATCAGAATCGTTATACAGAGTTAAGTCTAAAAATAAACTGGTTGTTCTGGCTTATTTGCCTTACGTTTTATCTCCGGTTGTTCTGGCATTGATAATTCAGGTTTATTTTGTCCGGTTAGGGTTGTCAGGGACGATTGCCGGGGTAATTGTGGCATTAATTCTAATCGTTTATCCATATTCGGTATTGTTTTTTACCGGCTACTGGAATGAAAGATTGATAGGAATGAAAGACCTTGCAAGAACTCTTGGCGGTTCTAATTTATCGAGTTGGATTAAAGTTGTAGTCCCAATAAGCAAACCAATGATCAGCCTGTGTTTTTTTCAGTGTTTTATCATTGCATGGTTTGAATATGGACTGACTAATTTACTAGGAGTTGGTAAAGTGAAAACTTTGCCTGTCCAGATTTTTATGTATGTACAAGAAGCTAACCCGTATTATGCAGCTGTTGCGTCATGTTTAATGATAATTCCACCGATAATATTGTTGTTAATAAATAAAAGATGGTTGTCTGCAAGTATTAAATATTCGCCATTGAAATAATGCTGGAAGTAAAAGAGATATCAAAAAAATATTCAGGAACCGTTATTCTTGACCATGTTTCATTCGCTCTTGAACCAAACACTACCTTTAGTGTGTTAGGGAAGTCAGGAGGAGGGAAGACCACTTTATTAAAGATAATTGCCGGGTTAACAAATCCAGATGGCGGGAGTTTGCAGTACAATGGAGTAAACATTAATAATACTCCTCCTGAAAAGAGGAATATAGTTTATTTATATCAGGAGCCTCTGTTGTTTCCTCACCTGACAGTGAAAGGTAACCTTGAATTTCCTCTTAAACTGAAGAAAAGTTTTTCTAGCAGTGAAATGGAAAGGAGAATTAATGAGATAGCCGATGAACTTTCAGTATCAGAACATCTTCATAAATATCCGGAACAGCTTTCCGGTGGACAGAAACAACGGGTAAATTTTGGAAGGGCATTATTGGCTGATCCGGGAATTTTGTTGCTGGATGAGCCTTTTGGAAATCTCGACGTTCAAACAAGAGCCGATATGCAGTCGTTTTATAAAAGGGTAGCTCATGAACATCAGATAACCTCGGTATTTGTTACCCACGATTTGAAGGAAGCTATTATCATGGGTAACCGGTATGGGTATCTTGATAAAGGAAAATTAAAAGAATATACATCGATAGATGAAATGCAGAATGATGAGAAATCAGGATTGCAGAATGAAATAAATTTTTGGAAGGAGCTGGGAAAATGAAAAAAGATTTCGAAAGAATAGAATCATTGTATTGGGTGTTTACACAATTGTGTAATGATAAGTGTGATCATTGTTATAATAATAGTGGGCCACATGGAAGTCGAATCAGTGAAGAAGAATGTTTACAGATTATTGATAACCTACCAGCGAAGATTGAACGATTGATATTATCCGGAGGTGAGCCTTTGGCTGAAAAGAAAAAGCTGTATTTAATTTTGGATAAGATTAATGAGAAATATGGCAATAGTACCCAAGTGATGTTGCAAACCAATGGTGATCTGCTGAATAAAGAAATACTCGAGACACTAATAGAAAAAGGAGTTTCCAGATTTGATATCGCAAGTATTGACAGGTATCATAAAAATCAAGGGAACAGGTTGATGGAACTTGCAGATATTTTCGAAAGCTGTGGAGTCAATGGTGATGACAAGGATCCGTTGATCGATAAAGAGAATTACCTTAAAAAGGAGCAGGTGACCTGGGGTTATTGGGGTGCAACAGAAGATATGTGGCTTGGAGGTAACTGGGCAAGAGGCCGTGCAATGGAAAAAGATATCTGGAAACGTGATCCTGAACATAACTTTTGTAGTGTTTTAAGTGGAGGAATTGGTTTTTTGAATGGGGGTGAGGATATTCCTCAGGAGATAAGCATCCAGCTCTGGGCCATTAATCCTTGTTGTCCGGGTACTATAGACGCTATGGGTGATGCCAGAGTTGAAAAAGTCAGTAATGTACTCCGGAAAGTTGCCGGTCATCCGGTATTTGAAATGATAGATAAAGGGGATCCTTTCCGAATGGGGGAATCAATTGGAGTAACTGAAGACTACGCTAAGAAAAAGTGTGGTGAATTGGGGAACGTGTGTCTTTGGTGCGATGAGTTTTTCAAAAATCATTTTGATATGAAAACCCTCGAAAAGAAATAATATAGGGGTGGATAAGTATTATTCACCCTTAATCATAAATTCAATTTTAGAATACTTGTTCCTTCCATCGATAATATTTGAAATACAAGATTTTAAGTGGTTTTTGTTTTTTAGGCTTTTTACAAAGGCCACAGGGAAAACTACATATTCCCATGTTTTTATTTCAGTAGGAGCATAAGTGAATTCCGGGATTTCGTGAGCCAGCTTGATGATTTCCTCATCTTTTATGTGTTCAAGAATAGATTCCTTAAGGTTTTTAGAATACCTTGAATATGCATTTAGTGCTTCTGGAAGAGTTCTGCCTTTTAATACCTGATTTGCCTGGAACTGAATTGTGTCCAATTTTCCTAAGAAAGTTTCTATCGTTATAGCTGGTCTCATAATCAAAGTATTTTCTGAGTGTAATTTTATGAAATCGTAAAAGGATTTGCTAACCCGCCTTATAAGAAAACTTACATCCCGTGAAATTTATTATTTTCATATGAAACATCAAGATTTTATTTAAAAGGCTAATATCGTGTCAATAGAATTGACTTTTTCTGATATTGATATAAAGATATTACTATTTCAAGTTTAAAAAAGATGAATTGAGTACTTTATAACAGGGGACTTATATTTTGTTTGTTGATTGTGTAATGAAGTATTTACCTAATATTGAAGGGGTTGGGTGGTAAAATGATGTGTAGTGTAAAATAGTTCCGATTGTTAGAATTCATTTATTGAAATGAGTTAAGGTCCTCAATCTGAATTAAATTAATAATAGTATTCAAGAATAATTCTTTAGTAGTTAGATTTAAAAAATAATAATAGAATGTTTGCAGCCACTACTACTCACATAGGCATTTAGATGAGTTGTAGTGACTTTAAACAAAATTATTGGCATCAGAGAATATAGCAATCATCTAATTTCTTTTACTATATCTAAAAGAGACTTTATTTGTAGAGTCAAGTCATCATAGCTTTTGTTTTGGATTATTTCAGAGGTTATTAATTTGGAACCAATACCTACACAATGGGCACCAGCAGAAAACCATTCAATAAGATCAGCTTTTGTTGGATTAACTCCTCCTGTAGGCATTATTTTAGTCCATGGGCAGGGGCCATGAATAGCTTTGATGAATTCAGGGCCTCCAACTTGGCGAGCTGGAAATATTTTAATCAAATCTGCGCCATATTCCTCCGCATTACTTATTTCTGTAAGAGATCCACAACCAGGAACCCATGCTATTTTTTGGCGATTACAAATTTTTGCTATTTCAGGGTTGAAAATTGGTGAAACAATAAAATTTGCACCAATAGAAATATAGTTTGCTGATGTAGGAGCATCAATAATAGATCCTATTCCTAAAATTAAATCAGGTAAAAATTTATTTACATAGATTTGTAGTTCTTCGTAGATTCTAAATGACCCTTCTCCACGATTTGTAAACTCAAAAACCCGGATACCTCCATCATAGCATGATTGTAATATGTTTTTACATATATCTACATCAGGATGATAAAAAACCGGGATAATCCCTGTTTCCATCATTTGGTCTATCACCTCATTTCTATTGTATTTTGCCATTTTGATTAATTACCTTTTTAATTTTCCATTATTTCCGTTGATAAGGCTTTCTACTTCATCAACCTTCGATATGTTCGCATCACCCTCGATAGTATGCTTTAATACTGATGAAGCAACTGCAAATTCAATTGCATTCTGGTCATTTTTTAATATCAGGTCTCCGTAAATATATCCAGCTACAAATGCATCACCTCCACCAATTCTATCAACTATAGGGTTGATTTCATATTGCTTAGATTTGATTATACTATTGCCATTGAATAGTTGACCTGAAAGTAAGTTATGATTAGAGCTAACAGTAATTCTATGTGTGCTAATTATTTTTTTGACTTGAGGGAATTGTTTAATTATTTCCTGATAAATTTTTACTTCGTTTTCTTCCAGTTCAGGGTAGTTGCTTTTAATTCCCATTATAGTTTCAGCATCCCATGGGCTTGCGACCAGAACATCACATTTTGAAATTAATTCTGGCATAACTTCTTTCGGGGTTTTTCCATATTGCCACAAATTTTTCCTATAGTTCAAATCTCCGGACACGGTGATTCCTTTTTTATGGGCAATATCTATTGCTTCTTTGCAACAATCAGCTGCCCCTTTAGAAATGGCAGGTGTTATGCCTGTCCAGTGAAACCACGAAGCATCTTCTAAAATTGTTTCCCAATCTATTGTACCGGGCTGGATATGATCAAAAGATGAATTTTTTCGATCATAAATTATTTTACTGGGTCTGACACTACTTCCCGTTTCTAAAAAATATAATCCCATTCTATCCCCACCATATTGAATGCTGCCAACATCCACCTTATTTGATCTTAGAAAATCAGTTGCAGCATATCCTATAGGATTGTCAGGAAATCTTGTTACATGCAAAGTCCGAAGTCCGAAATGAGACAATGATATTGATACATTAGCTTCCCCACCTCCGAATGTTGCATTGAAATTACCAGATTGTTCAAACCGGGCATGGTTTGGAGTACTCAGCCTCATCATTACCTCTCCAAAGGTGATAATTTTTTTCATATATGTTTTTTTTACTATTCTGTATTTTGGATGAGTTATGATTATGAAAAAACCTTATCAATACATTAATGATTGTTTTAGGTTGTTTACTACTTTGATTTCACCAGAATTAATTAACCTGTTTGATTTTTGAGTATTGTTTTTAGAGCCCCAAAGCAATGCAACCAAATCAACAGGATTAGATTCAAATTGATTATTCTCTATTGTTACATTAATAATCCCGTGGTTATTGATAAGGATATTATTGGGTTGGTCTTCACCACAATGATTGAACTGGGAATTTTTAATAATTAGATTTCCTCCTATAGTAGATTCGTCATAGCCGCCTCTGTAAAAGTTTATCACATTTTTATTAATCTTGGTAAATAAGGTGTTTGTAATTATTAAAAATTCAGCATTATAGTCGCCTTTATTATCTTTTTCTCCTGATAAATCTATTCCATTGGTACAGTTAGAAATGGAGCTGCTTGAAATTGAAATGCTGTCAGCAAAGGAATGTTTATATCCTTTTATTACATAATTGAAATTTGAGATATCACAGTTTTTAATAGATAGATTATAATGCCCTGACATATTTTCATTTTTTGGAGCAAATGCTATCTGTTCTTTATTCCCAATTAAATTAATACCTTCTAAATACAGGCTTCCATAAGGAAACAGTTTGAATAATGGGGTGTCAGGACTGCCTTTATATTGAATAATGATATTTTTAAAATTGGTCCCGGATATAAACTTTAATTCTTTGTTGATTTCTAAAGAACTTGAAATCACATACATGGAATCAGTAAGTTCTATAATATCTCCATCTGAAGCTTTATTCAGTGTTTCGATTAAATTATTCGCTGAGGCTTTAAATGTGTGAACATCCTTGTCTTTGCTTTTACTGAACCATGATGGTCCATAAAGTGATTCCGAAAATGCATTTATAGGTTCGGCTGTTGGAGCAAAGGCACCCAAATAAGTATTTTTCTTTCTGGAATTTCCAAACAAGTCTTTATCAATAGAATCAAAATCAAAACCTTGATAGGGAGAATAATTTTCTTTAGTTTGAATTTTGATTATCTCACTATTTGAATTATCAATATTGAATTTCGTTTCCTGAATACCCTCAATTGATAGAGTGTCTTTAGGTGATTTATTGATATAGTTTTTGAAAAATGAAACTCCATCAATTTGATCATATGCTATTATTGGTTTGGTTCCTTTTTTATTATAAATAAGGTTATTGGCTACAATAGTCCTTATTGGTCTTGCAGACCGGATTTCTGAAGAAGGGAGTACATCTTTTTGGTCAATATTAACTCCAACTCCAAATTGCATAGGGTTTTCACATTCTACCCAAGAATTATATGCCACGGTTAAGTCTGTTACCTGGTTGTATCTGTTTAGTGGAGACTTTGGAATTCCATTCATTACTGATAACGGTGCTCGAAATTGGCTTCCTTTCAATTGATAAAAATAATTATTTATTACCCAGTGCCCGGAATTTACAATCCGAATCCCTCCATAAACATCACTAGTTGAATCTCCAATGAACATATTTCCATCGATTCGACAGTAGTTTCCATGACGCATTACCAAGGATCCTTCACATTTATAGAAAATGTTATTATTAAATTCATTAAAATTTGACTTATTGGAAATAACCTCAACTTCTCCATTACATCGCTCGAAGAGATTGTTTGAAATCAACGTATAAGAGGGAGTCATTGAGGTTTCACTGCTTCCAATTTGTATTGTTTCACCATGAGGTCCACCTTTTCTAGGTCTGGGGCCAAAATGATTATTGTCGATTTTATGGTGATTTAATATATTTTGATTACCTGCTAACCTTATTCTAACTGTTGGGCCATCGTTTGTTTTTCCTGAGAGGTAACTATGATCAAGCCTGTTATTTCTTCCACTAAATTCAACCCAATGGTCACTAATGTTTCGTTGAAGCTGATTGAAGTTTATAATCACGCAATTTGTTACTCTACAATTATTTGCTACCAGATCCTTATCAATTTTAAAATCAATTACCGAATTCTCTGGAGTATATCCATTCCGGAAGATTAAATCTTTTACAATGATATATTCACCTCCAAGTTTTAAATATGATTCTCCTTCTATAAACACTTCACCAGGGATTTCTCCTTTGAGTATTATAGGTAATTCCTGAGTGCCATATCCTTTAATTATTAAATGGAGATTTTCCCAGGTTCCTTTTGCCAATACAATTACATCCCCTGGTTTGATATCTTCCAGGATTTCTTTTAACTCGGCATTGTTATTAACCAGTTTTTCTTGTGGTTTATTAATATTTCCGCATGAAAACAGT
This sequence comes from Marinigracilibium pacificum, assembly GCF_012926615.1. Classification (GTDB taxonomy): domain Bacteria; phylum Bacteroidota; class Bacteroidia; order Cytophagales; family Cyclobacteriaceae; genus Mangrovivirga; species Mangrovivirga pacifica. Next base: position 139,855 of record NZ_JABBNU010000006.1, read on the forward strand.
AAAACAATGGTAAACAGGTAGCAGATTATAGTTTTATTCATAATTAAGAAAATGCCAGTCCTCCATTAATATCCAGGTTAGCACCAGTAACGAATGATGTCTCGTAAGATGCCAGACATGCTACCAGGTTAGCTACTTCAGCTGCTTCGCCTTCTCTTCTAAGAGGAGTTCCATTGGCAACTTTTTCTCTTACCGCATCATTAGTGAATACATCATGGAATGTTGTAGCAATCATGCCCGGACATAAGGCATTAACTCGAATGTTTTTTGGTCCCAATTCTTTCGCTAGTGACCTGGTAAAAGTCATTACAGCGCCTTTAGAAGTTGCATATGCTGCTGCTCCTGGGCCTCCGCCATCTCTGGCAGCCTGAGAAGAAAAGTTAATTATGGAACTTCCTTCTGGCATATAAGGAACAACAGCCTTTGTCATAAGGAAAACTGAATTGAGGTTTAACTGAACTACAGAATTAAAGAAATTTTCGTTCATTTCTTCCAGAGTCTTTCTTGCAACCAGACCTCCGGCCACGTTGACAAGAATATCAATTTTATCACCAAAAGTGTCAATTGCATGTTCAACCACTGCATTCACATCTGTACTTTTTGTCATATCTCCTTGAACGATCGTAGCCACTCCTCCATCTTTTAAGATTTCACTAAGGGTTTCTTCTGCTTGACCTTTATTATTGAAATAGTTAATTACTACTTTAGCGCCTTCTGCTGCTAATTTTTTAGAGACTGCCTTACCTATATCTCGAGCACCTCCGGTTACGATTGCTACTTTGTTTTCTAACATCATTGTTTTATTTTTTAATTTGATTTTTTAATTATTTCTAGTCCAGTGATTTGATTTTTGGTGCCAGTAGATAAATGGATGCAACTCCCAAGGGCACAAATACGGCTATCATGATAAATATTGGGATGTATGAGATTTTTGAAATTACTGGTACCAGGAAGTTCATTATTATTACAGAAAAGACACCCACAGAACCGCCTAGTCCGGCAAGTGAACCGACTGATTTTCCACTGAAAAGGTCACTTGGGATTGTTTGAATATTGCTGATGACAAATTGAAATCCATATAATACTGCTGCTACTATTAAAACAAATTTTAATGGGGTATCAGCAAATAGGATAGTCGCTATCAATCCAAAAAACATGATTGCTCCACCTATTACTATTGTACGTTTTCTGGCTTTATCAACAGTGGCTCCATTTTGAATAAGCTTGCCTGCAAAATAACCTCCTGATAAACTTCCTAAGGCAGCTCCAACATATGGTACCCAAGCGAAAAACCCGATTTCTTTTACATTGAAACCATAGGTTTCAGCCAGATAAATAGGCATCCAGCCAACAAACAACCACCATATAGGTTCAATAAAGAATCGTGAAACAAGCACAGACCATGATTCTTTAAATGAAAGTATCTTTGAAATTGATAACCCAATAGCGTTTTCATTTTCGGATTCATTTTGTCTCCCGCTTAGAATATATGCTTTTTCTTCTTCTGTAATCCAGGGATGTTCTTTTGGTGATTTTTTATTAATTATTAACCATGGTATAATCCAGATCAAACCGATTGCTCCGACTACAATAAATGTTGTTTCCCATCCGAAGGCAGCCCACAATGTAGCAATCAACGGAGGTGCAATGACAGAACCTAATGCAGCTCCAGTATTGAATATTCCCTGGGCAATTGCACGCTCCTTAACAGGGAACCATTCTGCATTGCTTTTAACAGCTCCAGGCCAGTTTCCTGCTTCGCCAATTCCCAAAAGAACCCTGAAGAATGAAAAGCTCACAATTCCCCTGGCTAGTGAATGGAGAATAGTAGCTATTCCCCATACACCAATTGAAAAAACAAACCCTAACCTAGTACCTATTTTATCAAATATTTTACCTGAAACAGTTTGACCAACAGCATATGCAACCATAAAAATATTTAGTATTAATGCATACTGATTTTTATCCATATCAAGATCTTCTGATATGCTTGGCCACATGATACTCAATGCAGTTCGATCGATATAATTAATTATCGTAGCCAGGCAAATCAACCCGATTATCCACCACCTTAATCCTTTTACCTTCATATTTAATTTGTAAAAAAGTCTTCACGTATCGGGCTAAATACATCTATTAGCTCACCTTTCTCCAGACAAACAGCTCCGTGTAATGAATTAGGAGGGATATAAAATCCATCACCTTGGGAAAGGATTTTTTTCTCATCTTCCACTTGTAGTTCAAATACTCCGCTAACAACATAGGTCGCCTGACTATGATGATGTTTGTGAGGCCTTCCTACAGCACCTTTTTCAAAAAGTACACGGGCCATTAATATCTTATCATCATAACCTAAGATCTGTCGTTTTACACCAGGAGCCATTTCCTCCCATTTAATTTTTTCTCCAAATAAAAATTCTTTGCTAGTATTCATTTTTAATTATTTGTTTCGATTTTCTTAATCATTATTGGACCATTCCAACTTACCTTTTCATTCATATATTCAAGTTGATGAGATATATTTTCATTGTTGTCTTTTAATGATATTCCGATTAGTCTCTTGCTGTTGTCCTGTAGATGAATAGTGAATGCGATATAATCCCGGGTATTTTTAATAACTGTAATTTTATCTACTCTCCCATAGGCGTTTATCGGACGTTCATTTACAGGAGAGTAAGATCCATGACTTTCCAGAGTATTAATGAATAAAGCGTCCTTGGTTTTGTTTTTTCTTATAATTAAACCAGGGTCTCTTCTTAAGTTAAATAGAGAATCATTTGCTCCTATTTGGGTGAGAATCAACTCATCTTCATGATTTACAAAAGAAGTAAGCGTGAAAAATTTATTGTTTTTGATCCATGTTATCTGCGTGGAATTATTGTCCGGAGATTGTCCTTCTGCTTCTTTTCTAAGATGTTGGTATCCAAAATCATTACCTAGTTGTTGGGATTTTTGATCAGTAAATGAAATATTAGCTTTCATTATTTGACCCAAGTAATAAAAAGGTAGATCATATTTATGTATTGTATCAGATTCTACCTTAAAACAATCAATTAATAGCGGATTAGATAATGTTGGATCATTTAGCAGGATCATAGTTCTGTGCATCCTTGATCCTTGATAACTATTTTCATCAACAGCACTCATTGCCTGGAACTTTTGATCTCCGGAAATGAAGAAAAATGAAGCCGGTGAATATAAATCTGCTTTTTTCACATTACCGTTAAATTGACTTATTTCATCAATAGTAATCGTGTTATGGGCTATAGTTTGCTTTGCCCACGACTTGTTCTCGTTTAGATAACCACCACCATCTTTTTGTTCGATATTTACCCATCGTGCTGCACCATAATCCTGGATGATTTCTTCTCCTCCCAGGTAATAGCAGAATGAAAGCTTGTCAAAATGACCATGGCCCATTCCATGTTTACCATATTTCATTAATATGGAAGTTTCACCAGTTTGATTGTAGGATCTTAGAATTCCTATTGCACCACCTTCTCCCAATGCGCCATCAGTTAATTGAATACTTGGTTTGAAATATGGCTTCATACGGTTTTCAGCTATTCCTTTAGCTACTGAAAATCCATTTTTATCCAATGTAATGGTGTGTTGTTCCTTCGCAATAGATAGTAGGGAAGGATCATTATTTAAGTTGTATACCAGATCAACAGCTGCAACTACAGACAGAGCATGATATGACATGCCTTTTTGTGCATCGTTAATGGGAAAAAACTCTCCATTATTATTTGTTAAGTTGATCAGTGCATAAATTGCTTTTTCAAGTACTTTATCACGATAATTAAATATTTCTAAATCAGGACGGTTATTAGATAATGCCTGAGCAAAAATTAAAAAAGGATACATTGCATATCGTTGATAGTATGGTCCTTCGGTATAATATCCATCAGGAGAAAATGCTTCGTCTATTTGAGCTAGAAATCCAGCTCTGTTATTTTCAGAATATATTAATCCTCCATCATTATCTTCCCCTAGATTTTTATGCGAGACATTTTCTAGTCCATAAAGAGCTCTATCCACAAGTTTATCGTCGGCCATTACAAGACCAATCATTCCTACTGCTGCATTACCCCAGGTGCTATGATTGTGAATCCGGTTAAAAAACTGAGGGTTTTCAACAGATAGAAAATCTGCCATAGGTCGGAATATTTTGCTGTTAAATAATTCACGATCTTCCTGTGAAAGCCATTCGTAAATACAATCATAAGCCTGACTAACATAAACAAGCCAGTTTGCGTCATTTAAGCATTGCCAGAATAGTTTCCCTCTTGCATAAGATTTGTTGACCGGATGTAATGATAAAGTAGGATACAGTTCCGCGTATTTGATTAAAGTACTTCGAATGAATCTGGCATATTTTTCCTCTCCGGTAATCTGGTATAGAAGCCCTGCTTTTTGAAGAATGAAGAAGTTGGATTTATGTCTTTCGTGAGTGTACCCACCTGCCAGATCAGCAGGAACAGGGACATCAACTCCAAAATTCACATCTTGTTCAATTTCTTTGATGGTAAAATTTAACACAGAGTCGAACATGGGCACGTGGCCCAATGAACTTCTGATTTCAGCTACATCATCTTTAGTTAAATTAATAGATGGGTGTTGTTGGGCTGAAAGGTTAAATAGTCCAAGTATAAAAAATAATGGAATTGTTAATTTAGACACCATTTAATTCTTTTTTATAAAAATCAGTGGGATACCTCTAGGGAATAGTATTTAACTTTTGCAAATGCTCCATCTTCAATTGAAGCGAGGTAATTTCCTGCTTTAAAGTAGTTTTCAAATACGCCCCATTTATCCATATTAATCCCCTCATATACCAAAGTTTGATCTTCATTTAATGTGACTTCCATTTTTCCTTCACTCACAACTACTTCTAGAGTAAACTTCTCATGACCAACTACTTCATCAAAGTAGATACCCTCGTCATCAGCCCATGCTGAAGTATGTAGCATTTCATCATAAGTAGCATCAGTGTTTTTCAGGATTTTTGTTTTGACCCTGATCTTGTCATTAGCCCAGTAGATCTTCAAAATTGGAGGAGCATTGTTATCGTCTTCTCCTATTAAATCGCGCTGTTCATCTGTAAGTCGTCCATGGATTTGCATTATTATAGTCCGATCTTTTTTACCCTCAGAGTTGGTTGAAATTTCTGGTACAGCTAATGTACCTTTCATTCTTCCTCCTTCTTTAAATGTCCAGTTAACTGAATTGCTACCAGGTTCTATTTGTTCCCGAAGTTCAGTTCGTGAATAGGAGGTGTTAGTAGTTGTTGAGCCAGGGTAAGTATAAAAGACAAGTGATCCATCAGTAGAATCGTTATACATAAATGGTTTTAACGATTCATTTGTGGCATAATCCAGAATTTCAGGCGGAGTAACTTCCGTAGGATTACCTATAGGAAGTGTAACTTTCCAGTTGCTCAAGTCAATATCCGGGAGAATATAGTCTACGGATGGTTTTTTGATAATAACAGGTGCTGGTGCCTCCTGACTTGTTTGACAGGAAGCACAAAAAACACATGTTACGAATAAGAAGCTTATTAATATTTTCATAGTTATTCTATTAAGCTGAATGACATTGCATCTACTCGACCTTCAACATCTTTATTAGTAATCAATAAGGCAATTTGAGTGTTAGCCCCAGAATTAAATGGCAGATCTACACGTTCATAAGTATCAGCATCAGTTTGATCAGTACCTTCAAATGCTGCCAATGTTGCATTGGGTACTTCTGAAAGATTAGTTATGCCATTTGCCAGAACGGTTACTGTTACAGAGCCAGGAATGTCTGTTTTCAAAGTGTAGTAATAAGTAAGCATGTAGTCTGTATTTGGAGTGACAGCCATTTCCTGATAGGCAATACGGTCTCCTGTAGAAGGGAATTTAGCAGCTTGTGAACCTTCATGTACAGGACTGCTGGTTATTTGAATTACATCACCAAAATCGTTTCTCCAGGAATCACGCCCGTCGCCAGTGCCATCCGGAAGTGCGCCATCTTCAAAACCTCCCTCTAATATTACAGGAATAATAGCTGCAGGTGCCTCTGGTTCAATCACCTCAATTTCCATACTGTAGGAGTCAACTACTCCTAGTTTGTCAGATGCAGTTAATGTTACAGTATATTTGCCTTCAGCCGGAAAGGTATTAATACCATCTTTATCCGTTGAGGTATTGCCATCACCAAAGTCCCATTGGAAGTCAGTGGCACTAATTGATTCATTAGAGAATGAATAAAGTAAATAGTCTGCTTCATTTTGGGAAGCACTAAAATTAGCCTTTGGTGGTGTTTTATCTGGTAAAGATCCTTCCTCAGGAAGTTCAAAGGTTAGATCACAAGAAGATAAAACTACCAATGTTATTAAAATCGAAATCTTCGAAAGAGTCCAATATTGATTTATATTTAAAAGTTTCATTTTCGTTGGGTTTTGATGTTTTTAGTAACCTGGATTTTGCTCTAAAAGCTGGTTGCTTAAACCAATTTCAGCTTGTGGAATTGGAAGTAGCAAATCTGTAGTACTGAATGAATAGCCGTTAGCTGCAGCAAAATTTGATAGAACATCCTGAGCAGCGTTAAATCGAATCAGATCAAACCATCTATGATTTTCGAAAGCCAATTCTACTCTACGCTCATCTAATAATTCTTCTTTGGATATTGAGCTTACTAAATCAGTTAGACCTGCACGATTTCGGATTAATTGGAATGAACTTATAGCTGCTTGTGATGAAGTTTCAGGGTTTCCAGCCATTATTGCTTCAACATGCATTAATAAGACATCTGCATATCGAATTATAATCCAGTCATTTCCCGCCAAAGTTGGATCACTTGAAGTAGGTTCAATTCCTAAATTAGGATCACCATTTGGTAAATATTTTACAACTTGATATTGGGTTAGCTGTTTTTCGTCCTGACGATATGAATATAAAGTTCGGTCTCCTCCCATATTATCGAGAGCATCCTTCATTTCATAGGTTAAATAATTTACCCCGCTTGTACGTCCAACAGCATTAAGCCATTCAGAAGAAAAATTCTGACTATCATTGTTATTATCCGGAACATAACCTATTGAGAATATCACTTCATTGTTTGATTCATTATAGAAAACATCTTTAAACTGAGGCTCTAATGAAAATTCTCCGCTATTTATTATTGATTCACATAACTGTTGAGCTTTGACATATTCAGTACCCAGGGTCAGGTAAACTTTTGCAAGTAAAGCTTGAGTAGCTGCCAGGGAAGCCCTGTTTCTATATGTATTATCCAGATTGGCCAGGGCAAATTCAAGGTCTGAAATTATCAAGTCATAAACCTGATCAGTGGCAATACGGGTAAAAGATATATCAGTTTCTAATGGTCCGATTATTCTATCAACCAGAGGAATGTCGCCAAATAATCTAACAAGATTGAAATAGGCATATGCTCTAACAAATCTAGCTTCACCTTCAAACTTATTGGCTGTCTCTTCAGATTCAGCAGCATCTAAATTGGCTAATACGGTATTCGCTCGATAAATAATATTATAATAGCTTCTGTAATAATCTAGAACAATCCCATTTGTTGATTCGATATTAAATTGTTCAAATTGAGCAGATTCACCTTCACTAGATTTAGTTCTGGTATTATCACTCCTCATTTCTGTAATATAAAATTCAGTTTGTATTCCATGATTATCATTTGTAGATGTACTATTAATCCCCTGGATTCCATCATACATGCTTAATACACCTGTTTCTAATTCTTTATCATTGGTGAAATACCCTGCACTGGTAACAGCTGATGTAGGTATTGGCTCAAGGTAATCATCTCCACATGCCATGATAAGAAGGCATAGTGATAGATATATGTATATATAGTTTTTCATGATTCTATGATTAAAATTCAAGGTTTATTCCTAATGATACCGTTCTGAAGGTAGGTGAGCCGGCTCGTTGATATCCATAAGTTGTTGAACTGGTATTATCAATTGATTCCGGGTTGAAACCTGTATAATCGTCCGCAGTAAAATAAAGAAGGTTTTGTCCTGCTGCGTAAACTCTTAAGGAGTTAAGGCCCATTTTAGTAAGAGTTGAGTTTGTGAAGTTATACCCGATATTCAAGTTTCTTAATGCCACATATGAAGCATCCTGAACAATATCGTTTGTAAAGATTTTTTCTTTAATAAACTCCTGGTCTGGTGTTATGGCAGGGTCAAAATCTTGTGAACTATTAAAGTGGTTAAAAAGATATTGATCGCCCATATTTCTAACCTCGGCACCATGGCTTCCCTGGAAGAGAAATGATACATCGAAATTTTTGTATGTGAATGTGTTGGTTAAACTCCAGATCAGATCAGGGTATGGGTTTCCTATAATAGTTTTATCATCATCATCTATTAATCCATCACCGTTTAAATCTTTTACATAAACATCCTGAGCTTCACCTCCAACAGGGTGATAAGCATTATTAAGGTATTCCAAAGGAATATCACGATCTACAACCCAACCATAGAATGAGGAAATTGGGTGGCCTTCCAGATTAATCCATTCAGATGCTCTTTTAGAATCAACATTTTGGATTTGACCATTTGATTCAGCAAAATCAACTAATTCATTTTTATTCTTTGACAAAAGTAATGTAGTAGACCATTTGAAGTTTTCTGTATTGATATTTCTCGTTCTAAACTCCATTTCAATACCACTGTTTTTTACTTCACCAAGATTGACCAGAGCATTATTAAAACCCGTCGTGCTAGAAATTGGATTGAATAATAAAAGCTGATCACTAGTTCTTACATAATAGTCAAGGGATCCGGAAAATACTCCATCAAATAAAACGAAATCAATTGCAGGATTGAATTCCCGGGATCTTTCCCATTGAAGTCCCGGATTGGCAATATTTAAGGCATTATAAGCGCCGACTATTGAGTTGTTGACAACAGCTGTATTAGCTTCCATTAAAGGCAGATATGGATAGTTATCAACTAAATCATTCCCTGTGTTTAGCCTGTTGTTTCCTGTGAATCCATAACTAGCACGAAGTTTTAATTCGTCAATAATTTTAGAATTTGAAAGGAAACCTTCTTCAGATAATCTCCATCCGATTGAAAATGCAGGGAAATTACCAAATTTATTTTCCGGACCGAATATGGAGCTACCATCTCTTCTTATACTTATGGAAGCTAAATATTTTTCAAAGTATGAGTAGTTTACCCGACCATAAAATGACATGAATCTATTTTCAAAAGAATTTGATTCAGCACTGGCAATTTGAGTAGCAGCAGAAATAGTTTTGATTAAATCAGAATCATACCCGGTACCTGTGATACTTTCATATCTGGTATCATATCTTTCAGCAGAGAAGCCTGCTACTGCATTAAAATCATGGTGGCCAAGTGATTTAGAATAGGTGAAATAGTTTTCAGTTACTAGGTGTGTCCTATCAAGGTTTGATACGTCATATTGAGCTGCGGCAGCACCATTTCTACTAGATAATACTCCCTGCCAGCGATCTTGTTTTGTGATTTGATAGTCACCAGAGAATATAGTTTTAAACTTTAAGTCTTCAATAATCTCGTATTCAAGGTAAATGCTTCCGAAAGTTTTAAACTTGTATTCATTTCTGTCTCTTTCCTGAACTTTTGCTGCGGGATTAGTATTAGAAGTATTACTGATATCTACCAGTTCGCTTCCATCACCATATAAATCATAATTATCAAAGTGTCTCTGTTCAGCGTAATCACCAATTTGAACATCAGGATAATTATCTCTATCTACGTACTGAATAGTATTTTCGTCATGGTAGACAGGAAGCCATGGCGTTTGGCGTAAAATGTCATGTGTAGAACCATCAAATCTTCTTCGGTCAGAGTAAGATGGTGTTATAGATGCTCCAAAGGATAATTTGTCATTTATTTCAGTATCTATTTTTAATCGAAGATTGTATCTTTTAAAATCATCAGTTAATAGGACACCTTCATCATGTAAATAACTAAGTGAAGCACTGAATTTAGATTTATCGTTACCACCACGGGCACTTATAGAGTGGTTTTGAATAGTCCCACCGTCGAAAATCACATCTTGCCAATCTCTGTCAATTCCAATTAATTGTTTATATAAAGTACGGCTAGATAATTCTCCGTTTGCAGCTAGTTCGGCAGCAGCTGTTTCTGCAACTGAAAATGAATAGGCATCACTATGATATGCTTCTTTCATTCCATAATATCCATTATAACTGAATTTGGTCTTTCCGGCTTTTCCTTGCTTAGTTGTTATAAGAATAACACCGTTAGCACCTCTCGATCCATAAATAGCTGATGAAGCAGCATCTTTTAATACTTCAAAAGATTCAACAGTATTCATGTCAAGATTGGCAAGGAAATCATTATCAACTACCAGTCCATCTACTACGATTGCAGGTGCAGAGCTACCTGTTATTGATCCTGTACCTCTAATTCTTATGGTAGGAGAGGATCCTGCTTCACCCTCCGTTGATTGTATGTTTACTCCGGAAACCTGACCAACTAAAGCGTCATCTACTCTTGAAACAGGCATTTGTTCCAGTGTTTCATTTTCAACTTTTGAAATTGCTCCTGTTAAATGACTTTTTTTCTGAGTACCATATCCAACAACGACTACTTCTTCCATCTGGGTGATGTCAAGTTTCATTATTATAGTCAGATTGGAACGGTTGGCTATCGGTGTTTCTGTCTTTTCAAAACCAATAAATGTACAGACTAGAATGTCATCCGGACTTGCAGAAATTGTGAAATATCCATTAACATCGGTAACTGTGCCCTTCTTTGAATCTTTGATTAGTATGGTTACACCCGGAAGAGGGTCACCATCGTCTGAAAATATCTGGCCGCTAACATCCTTGTTTTGGCCAAAAACGGATAATATGCACATGCTAAAAAGAAGCGTCAGCAGACAGGTTTTAGACTGTGCAATGCGCAGTAAATAGTTTTTCATGGTTTTAAGGGTATAGTGGTAACGCTGACAAAAAAGAAAAAACAGGAAGCTACTATCTTTGAAAAAAGAAGTAATTATTATATTTGTAGTGATATGAAAGGCTTGAAATACTGTTCAGTTTCGCGATTGATGTATTTTATGCCATTCTAACTTCCTTGGATTAGCTTTTAGCTAATCCATTTTTTTTTTGACTAATCTTCATTACCATCGGTTTTATGTTTATTTTGTTTGTTTGAATAATTTAATAAATCATTTAAGTGAGCTTTCATTGCTATACTTGCCAATTCTGGCTCTTGATTTTCTATATGTTCTAAAATTACTTTATGCTCTTCAAGGGCAATTTTTGGTCTGTCACCTTCACATACGTTGTTCTTTTGGAAGTAAGTGAGGATATCAGGTGTAACAATCAACATTAAAGATTTTAAAACCGGATTTTTGCTCGCTTCAGCAATTTTTAAATGAAACATCAAGTCAAATTCTACAGAGTCGATTCCCTTCTTGACAGCTTTCTCATATTCATTTAATGCATTGTGCATTGCAACAATATCATCCCTATTTCGTCTAATTGCAGCATATTTTGCAGTGTTAACTTCAAGTATAACTCGAGTTTCAACCAAAGCATGAAAATCATTTCCTTCTAATTGTAACACATCAGTAATAAGTCCTTCAAGCGCAGTGATGCCAAAACCTGCCACCACTGTGCCACTTTGAGGTAAAGTTTTTAGAATTCCATAAAACTCCAGTTTTCTAATTGCATCTCTTACGTAAGTTCTACCGACACCGAAACGTTCACTTAGCATTCTTTCAGCAGGAAGTCTGTCGCCTGGATTTAGCTGGCCTGTAGAGATTAGTTCCTTGATCTGCTGTATGATTTTATCTACAGGTTTTTCAATTACTATTTCACTGAAGTTATTTAAAAGTTCTTTTTTCATGACATCTAGTTTACCAGTGATTGGTCAACCAATTTATGCATCTTATTTTTTTAATCAAAATATTGTTTTAAAAAATTTCTAATATTTTTTCATTTATTGGGTTAAAAGTTGCTAGAATGAAATTTTTGATGGGTCAAATATTTTAACATTTTAATTTATCAGGATTTTTAATAAAGTTTTTTCATCTGGTTAGGTATTGTTCTAATAGTGGTGGTGTACCAATAAAGGAATAAAATCAATTATTAGCTGGATGCTTGCTTGAAGATGGAATTGCTAATGATTTAAAATAATGGATTGTCAGGGTTTTTCAAGTATCTGTGGGGATGGTGGATGCTATAAAATAAAAAACTCCAACCATGAAAGTTGAAGCTTCTGTGATCCCATGGCGAGCTAAAAAGCTGTCAGGGCTAGTCCGCTGTGGTACTGACGAAGCTTACATATTCTAATATTCAAATAGATTGATTAGTATCAAGATGGTTTACTTGAAGTTAATTTATAAGCTTGTCAGCACTGAAATTTGAATATAATTAATAAAAATAAAACTGATTATTTTATTAATCAGGTTGTCCCTTAGTGACCCATGACGAATCCTATCCTTCTCTAAAGTGTATTATTTAGTAGTTGAAGCTGTAAATTATTATAAAATAATGGACTGTCAGGGTTTTTTAAGTATCTGTGGGGATGGTGGTTGCTATAAAATAAAAAAGCTCCAACTATGAAAGTTGAAGCTTCTGTGATTCCGCTGGGGCTCGAACCCAGGACCCTCTCCTTAAAAGGGAGATGCTCTACCAACTGAGCTACGAAATCGTTTAATTTTAACGTAAATTAAGGTGCCAGGCCTTGTTTTAGTAAGCGTCTTTCCCTTAATTGCGATGCAAAAATAAGCACTGGAAGGTAAAATGCCACACTTAAGAATTATAATTTTATTATTTTTTTCTGTCACTTTGTTGAAAGCACAAAGTGAAGAGGTTAAAACTGAACCAAATAAGATTTTGCAAGAAGCTGATACTCTGTTTGTTCAGGGTAAATATACCGATGCTTATAAGCTATATGAAAAACTTTATTTGGAGGAAGAAAAATTTTCAAATTCGATGATTTTGAAGATGGCTTACATCAAGGAAGCTCTTCAGGAATATCCGGAAACTCTCTATCTTCTTGGTGTGGCTTATGACAAGACACATAATAATATCATCAGGGAGCATATGGCTAAAATAGCTGATGAAAATAAATTCAGGGGCTATAGTGTCGATTCAGACTCTGCTTTAGTGTCATTTTATCAGCGATATAAGAATTTTATTATTCTTGTTAACCTTTCAATAATATTCTTACTAGTAGTATTGATTAGAGTAGAGAAGAAGAAGAACAAAACCTTTCCAATAGCTTCATCAATATTTTTCTTTGTATTCCTGGCAATAATGGCTGTTCAGGTTAATTTTTTAAAACCGATCAAAAAAGGAGTAATCTTTGACGAACGTACCTTCATTATGGATGGTCCTTCATCAGGAGCAGATCTGATCGAGACTGTCTCATCAGGACATCAGGTAGAGATAATCGACGAGGAGGATGTATGGGCGAAGATCAAATGGAATGGGACTGAAGCCTATGTAAAGAAAAAATCTTTGAGATATATGATTTGATGGGATAACAATTCCATACTTCATATTGTCCGGCTCTTCATTTACTACGTTTCCATCAGCAAAATTTAATAATTCAGGATTTACCAACTGACTTGGGATTATATTAGTGTTGTTTGCATGCAACCATTTTATAGGATTTTGCATCAACCATATATGTAAAGTCCTTGATTATTAATGCTATGAGCGAACGACTTCATTATATTGACTGGTTGAGAATTCTTGCCTTCATGACTCTCATAATTTTTCATTGTGCTGTGCCATTTGTTGAGCATTATTCTTGGGAAATTAATAATGAAGAGACTTCTCCCTGGATTACCAGAATAATATGGTGGACTCACCAATGGCGTTTACCTTTGCTGTTTTTTATTTCCGGAGTTGGAGTTCGGTTTTCTTTAAAGCGTCGGACTGTTGCCAGGTTTTTTGGAGAACGCACATTAAGACTGCTGGTTCCTTTGGCTTTTGCCATGTTTTTTATTACCCCGGTACAGGTTTATTTTGACTGGATGCAAAAGGGTAGGATAGATATGAGCTATTGGGACTTTTATCCGCAGGTTTATGATATTGTTCCATATCCCGAAGGAGCCTTCACATGGAGTCATATGTGGTTTGTAGCATATTTGTTTGTGTTTACTATCTTGTTATTACCGTTATTTTCCTTGTCAAAGATTGATTGGTTTAACAGGTTAAAACCTGCTTTCAATAGGTTGTTTTCTAAACCCGTGTCAGTATTACTTTTAAGCATACCATTTATTTTATTCTACTTTACCTTATTTATCGACTGGCCTCAACAAGGAAGTTTGATTGATGACTGGTTTGTATTTCTGAGTTCGATAACCTTTTATTTCTTTGGATTTGCACTTAGTTCGATAAAGTCCTTTTGGGAGTCATGTTTGAAGTATAGGAAACTGTATCTGACTATAGCCCTTACAATGGTAGTAGTTTTATTTATCAGATATTTCTGGAACTGGGAAGAGCTGAGACCGAAGGAACAAAATCTTGATCTATATATTTTCGGATTTCTAGATGGAGTCCATATCTGGACAATCATTCTTTCATGCATTGGTCTGGCCATGAGGTATTTGAATTACTCAAATTATTATCTGGGTTATCTGAACAAGGCGATTTATCCGTTTTATATAACCCATCAGGCTGTAATAGTGGCATCAGGGTATTACATTCTCCAGTTGGATATCAGCATTGCAGTCAAGTTGATCATGCTAATCATAATCTGTATATCGAGCATCTGGATTCTGTATCATTTCATTATAAGGAAGACAGCAATCACTAGATTGTTATTCGGAATGAAATGGAAAGAAGGGGGGAAGCATATAGTGCTTGTTCCTTGAATTTCAAATAGTTTGAAAAGCATCTAAGATACTACTTCAGCCTTTTTCCCTGGGTGGTAAACGATAAGCCTTGCTGGCCATAGGTAGAGATCATCACCGCTTCAAAAAGCGGTTCGTAAGTGTTAGGTTTAATGCTCCAGTCAAAGATAAAGTTACCTCCGGTTCCACCTTCCCTGTCTTCTTCTTTTATAATGATTTCAACAGTTTCCATAGGAGCAATGTAGATTGTCTTCTTAAAATAGGTTCTAATGGATTTTCCGTGGGTATCAAAGTATTCCGCTTTGGTGATGTAGAGTGTGTCTGAAGCATTCATATTCCGCAGGCTAATCGTTGCGGTCAGATCATGAGTGCGGTGCTCTGTCTGGCTGTAAATTTGAGAATAGACTGATAAATAGCTCTGGCCATTAATTAATGAATCTTGTGGAGATAAATCAGTAGTTCTCAGGTCCCAGTTTACCGGATTAACCGTTGCATAAGTAGACTTTTCTTCCTGGCAGGAAAGTGTGGTTAGCATTAGGAGGAAAATCAAGGAAAGATTCTTCATAAATGAATTAATTATCAGAGCCCGGGAAATAACTATTATAAGCCTTATAATAATTAGCTGTCTATAAAAATACCCTAAAGGGGTAGACTTTGCAAATGGTGATCAGGGGTGAAATTGAACAGAGTGAGTGTGTTAGCAAGAGTTGAGGAGGAACTGCCCCAATATTCTAAATGGATTCTCATCTGTGAATATACTTTTTTTATTGAACGGGGTGAAATCCCTGCTTTTTATTAAAAGTTTGTGGTTACGCTATCGCTAAACTACGGAGAGAGGGGGTATTAACTATCTTTTAAATTTTCCCATTCAGGGATTTCAATCTACCTATCTCATCAAACTCTGCAACTATGACTTTGTTATTCTTTCTTCCTTCAATCTTGTTTTCAGCGATATTTAATTTGAAATTTCGATCAATTAAGTAATTGATAAATGCATTCTTGTGACTTAACTCTACTCCGCTAATTAATTGAGGGAAATTCGTTAACACTTTTTCGGGTTTGTTTTCATCAATTTCCGGGATTTTGGGATCGTCAATTGTTACGACTAGAGTTCCTTGTCCATAATTAGCACAGTAGTAACTTTTTGAGTTGAAAATTCCACAAGCCATCATGCCTATTCTGTGTTCAAATCCTTCATCAACATAAAAATGTGCATCTGTCAATTCCTTAATATTTCTTTCTTCTCCAATTTCTTTTAGTTGATTAGATTGAATTAATAATTTCTCGGGCATTCCACTTTTAGTATTTGCCCATCCCCACATCCAGGAATTGTTATTAAATGCTAGTGAGCCAATTATTTGAATTGGAAATTCTAAGGATCCAAAGAAAATACTTCCTTTGCCCATATCAAGGTTCCAAGAATTTGATCCGATCACTTCGCCAAAAATCATTTGTTTCTCAAAAGATAGTCCTGCATTCTGTTCGACCATATCATCGAAGTTCTTGAATTCACCTTTTTGAAGAGTATTAAAATTTGAATCATCCATTTGAGGTTCTTTCTCAGGTTTCCCTCCTCCAAATAATTTTTTAAATATGCTCATCAGTTTGATTTTAGGTTTGCCAACGAGTAAATAACCACAACTCAATTGCGCTTATTTCTTATATATTGTCTGTTGTTTTGTTGTTAATAAATCCTTTAAAAAATGCCCATAATCAGGTTGAACTAATCATGACAGTAGAAAAATAAAGCTTTTGATATCAAAAGCCAATATTTACTTTGAATTATACTCGATAGTAACTGGATATTTTCTCTAGCTGGTTTATTAACGGGTTAAAGTTTTTCTTAAGTTGTATTTTAGTGGCCAGTCAGGGGATGGACCAAGGAGAAGTAATCAAACTCTTTGTCTAAATTAAAATTTAATGAAAATAATCACTTTGGTTCAATGAAGTTTATTTGTGAAGTAGCTCCCAAATCATGACTATCCTGTACAATTATTGGGTATTTATTTAAATGTGATTGGTGGATAATGAAACTTTTATAACCTTCATTATTACATATATAAACATCAGGATTGCTTTCATAAGAATACATGATATATTGACCATCATTAATGTTGATCATATTATCGAATGCTTTGATGTCAGATATTTTTATTGCGGTCCCACCACTTTCTTCCATATTATTATAAGAAATGAGTTTTGTATCTGAAATAGTAAAACCAATAGACATAAACTCACTCTTTTCAATAAAGAAAACAAAGTCATCACCACCAATATTCTTTATTTCCAACCAATGACCATTTAATAAGGCACTATTTACACTAGATGTTTTATTTGATCTATTGTAGTCAAACCGATATAGATTAAGTAATTGCTTATGAAAAATTGAATTTTTATTATAATCAATAAAGGTGAAAATATGTTGGTCAGGATCGTCTCCATATCTTTCTGCTCCTAATAACCTGATTGAATCATTAGGGATATCATTATGGACTTTAATGAAGTTTTCAAAATCCAGATAATTAAATTCTGATGCTGTTCTGATTTTTTCTTCAGCTAATAGCTTATTCAAAGAGTCAATTTTTTTCCAAAATTGGTTTTCCAAATCTTCGATCTCACTTAAATGTCTAGTATTTAGACTATCCAGATTAAATGCTCCAAATTTGGCTGTTTTATTTTCTAGTTGATTCTCCTTGTTTGGTGTGCAAGACATCAATACTAACAGCAGAAGCCATATCGAATTTTTCATTTCATTTTTAGTTTAAAAAGTTTGTAATTGCAACGAATAAATAACCACAACTCAATTGCGCTTATTTCTTATATAATGTCTATTGTTTGGTTGTTAATAAATCCTTTTAAAATGCCCATAACCAGGTTGAACTAATCATGACAGCCGAAAAATAAAGCTTTTGATATCAAAAGCCAATATTTTAATTGATTTAAACTCGATGGGACTAGATGTAATCAGAGATTATATTCCCAGACTTTTTATTATAAGTTCGAATTTAGGCTATCGCTAAACTCTGAATAACGGGGAAAGGATTTTCAAAATCAATTCATTTCACTTTATTATTGATAGAAGGAATTAATATCATTATAAAGAAAACAAATGCTCCAATACCAAAAGAAGCGATAATCCAATTGAACTTAATTTCTGTTTGATCAACAAATGGTTCATATACTGGCTCAAGGATAATCAATTTATCTAGATTATTATTTTTCTGTCCCCTCATGACAGCTTTAATATAACCTTCTTGATCATTTGTGTTTGATACAAATTGTAAGTATTCGAAGTTTGAGAAATTATATTGTTTGAACTTTTGATCGTTTTGTTTTTGGAAGATATCCCAATTTTCAAATTTTCCATTATCATTTGCTTTTCCTGTCATGAAAGACTCAAATTTGAAACAATACCAGTACATATGATTTGCCAGGTCAATTTTTTTATCATTTTCAACAATAGGAACTACATAGTAAGTAGTGAAATCTAAATGTGAACCATACCGACCACCTGGACGGGAGGTAATGTGGGTTTTTGCATGCTTTATCGAAACATTAAAATCACTAATTAAATAGCAATCTTTATTGTTAACTTCAATTATCTCTTGAGGAGTTTCAATTTGTCTTAGTTGTCTGAATGAGGAATCAATATAATGTAGTGATATCAAAGTTGGGAAGATAATAGATAGTGCAGCGGTTATAAGATAAATGAAATGCCCTTTGTTATAGCTGCTTCTGATATTCAATAATCTTATTCTTTTTCTGAGCAATATCATAATAAGAATTATTGGAAATGATATTGGAATCCAAAAGTCTAATATTTCCTTATTTAAATTTAGAATACCAAGTTTGTAATCAAAATACCATCTAAATGTTGGGTAGCCAATTATAAAGCAAATAGCTATTATTAGATATCTTGAATAGATGTATTTTATTTTAGTTGATATTTCATTCATTTAGTTTTATCGTATTTTTAAATGGGATTTGACAAAATTTAAAATATTATGATTTCAATTACTTTAATATGGTCTGATCTCTGACGGACCAAAGAGAGATGAAAGGTTATTTATTGAAAACCTGATCTCTTGTTTATAGGCTGTTTGAAATTGTAATTATTTAAGTAGTCTATCACAGGCTTTCCTTCTTATCAATTATTCCAACATGATAGTTATCCTCATCAAGCAAAATTCTAATTGCGTATGCTAATCTATCCTCAGGAGTTGGTCCGTCCCGCCATTTACCTAGACTAAGCACTCCATTTACAACTTTTTTTATGGCCAATTGTAAACTGACAATAGTATACAGCATGTGCATTACAATTATTATAAACGAATGTTGTTAGCCGTACTGTTTTATAATCGCAGCAATTGCTGTCATAAATGTAAGGTTCTTCAAATTCGATTTCGATCATTTATTACTTGTTTGCCTGGTAATACAATAGGTATTTGCATAATATTAAAGGGTGACTATTAACATTTTTGTCTCCAAAAGACAGTTTTTTGATCTATTGGCTTCCAATTTATGGCTTCGAGCTAGAATCCTAATTTTTAATTTTCCTTTTTTGTTGATCTTCGCTTATTTTATCGACAATACTCATAGGTATCACTGTCAGTTGATCTTTTTCACAATTCCAGATTTTTAAATATTTTTGCGAAACAACATTGTGAGTTTTCCAGTTAGTAAATTTCTCATATAACATTAGTGTACAAATATCCGTTGCCGTTATAAAATCGCCTGTATCTGGTAAATGATTGTGCATAGTGCCTTCAATATCGGATTCTTCTAAATTCTCATATTCTATTGGGATAATGTTTTTATGTAATTGCTTTTTGTTTATTAGCTCATTGTTTTTATTAAATCTTAGAAGATAATCATTTCCAAAAATCACAACACCACTTTGTTTCGGCCCTGTCAATATGTAAACTTTCTTTTCTTGATTATTGATTAAAGGAATAATGTTTGGGTTGGTATTTTGATAGAATTTATAAAATCCATCTTCATTTGATTGCAGGTCAATTAATGCAATTTTTCTTATTTGGTATAGATCGTTCTCCAGGTTTGAAAATTTTCTTTCTGTAAAGTTTAATTTGGCATTTGATATCTCATATGTGCTATCAAAAGAGATAGTGCCAATTACTTTTGGATTTTCCTCTCTAGAGAAGAATATGCATTTGGTAGTGTCTTTAACTAAATATGAAAAGTATCCACCAATATTTGTGGTCTCTTTATAATTTTCTAAAAATATGTCTGTGCCATACCAAGAAGCCATTTCTGATTTGTAAAGAAGTTTACCTTCTTCGACGATAGGTTGTGCTTTTTTTGTAAGGTTTTCTTGACAAAATAAACAGCAGGAAAAAAACATAAGAATTAAAGTATAATATTTCTTCATTTATTAGATGTTGAAATTGTGTAAAAAGGTATTTAAGAGTTGTCTGAGCTCTTTATTTATAAGATTTGTTTATTTAGCTGATAAATTAATTCTTGTTTCAATAATACCTCTATGTATGATCATATCAAAAGAAATTTTTGTTTTATGTTTCAGCAACCAAATATTAACCTATTAGAAATAATTACTTTAATTGTGTGATGTTTACTTGAAATTATATAGGCTTTTGGTCTTGCTAATAATGTAATAGGAATTGCTTTTTAAAGCCGGTAAAATATCTGATTTTGGTTAGTGGCTATTATTGCTTTCACTTCATCATCTGGTGTTCCGGGCAGTCTACTCTTATCTCTGTTTCTGAAAGTGGTGTGTTGAGCAATTTGCAATAATGCCCTCCTGCGGACTTGTCATAAAACGAACAGGTAAAGCACATACGCTGAATGGTAATTACTCCTGCTTGGTTCAGATCATGGATCACTTTCAGAAGTCCGTTAAGAATGGCTGATTTTTGTTCTTCCGGCAGGTTTTCAATAGGTTTTTCTATTGATGAAGCAAATAATGATGCTTTTGCTGCAATTTGCTTTCCTTTAGGTGTGAGGGAAAGGGTATAACTTCGTGTGTCTGAAGGGTCAGTTTCTTTAGTGACTAATTCCTTGGAAAGCAAAGCCTTGACACTATCGCTAATTGTGGCTTTTGTCATATTAAACTCATCTGCCAAATATCCAACTTTACATTTTTCCTGACTGTGAAATTGAATAAATACCAATATCTGAATTTGAATCGGACTTAATGAATTGTCCTTTCCTTCATTCCAAAGTAAAACCCTGAACGCTTCAGATATGCGTTCAAGGGCTACCACTATTTTACTTTCGGTATTTTTGTTTTGTCGGTTTAAATCAAAAGATGATTTCATCTAGCCACAGTTATTTATTTCAAATATATGATATCCGTTCTTAACTATAGATAATTCCCAATCAGGCTTTATAGTTTCCACATGGCAAAAGGTACATTCTTTTGTCGATAGTGACTGTCCGGATTGACCTTTTGTGTCAAGATATGTTTTACCATAATCATATACCGTTTCTTTATTTTTCATTTCGGCTGGAACTATTATGTCAAAATGCATAATTGTTCCGTCTTTTCTGGTGACATAGGTGTCCCAAACTGCTACTTTCATATTTTAGATTTTATAAGTGTAGCCTTGTAAAGATAGGAATCCTAACTTTACAAGGCAAATGATTTATTTTACTTTGTAGGGTAATGACAAGTCACCGCTTGCAACTGAAAATACCTGATAGACTCCTAGCATAGGTTTATCTACTTCTTTACTGGTATTTACCTGCATGAAGGCAGTTACTCCATCAAATGAAAATTCAGTTTTATTGTTTATCCTGTAATCGGGAACAACTACTTTAATAGTATTTGCTTTTGTGATTACCTGAAAACCTGGTGAGTCCATATACATCGGCATTCCCGGGTTTGTAGGAGGTAATGTCACATTCGGATCTTTAGGTGTAAATTGTTTGACCGCTAGTTCTCCTTTTACACGATCATCTTTTGTAAGTACCACCCAGTGAGGATGCCAGATTATACCATCGTTGGCATAATTGCGATCTGAATTTTCATCCCATAAAGGGGTGTCATCAAAATCAGGGTGGGAAGTTAACGCAAGAGCCACAATACCTTCGGTATCACTAAACCCGACATCTGTGGGCTTTAAAGTGGTTGGAAAAACATAGCCCAGCACCGGAGCTCCATTTAATTGTCCTGCTGGTTGCGGTGTCGTAGCTCCGGCAGTTCCACTTACGGTAATTTCCCAAATAGTAGCTGCGATGTCATCTGAATGTTTAACACTCACGCATTTAATTTGGAAATTATCATTGTTGTAATTTTTACATTTATCGCAAGCATAACTTTGAACTGTAATAAGTGTGAGTCCGATAAGAAGAAATAGATTTTTCATTGTGTCAAGATTAATAGATTGTAAAAGTCAGGAGTCTTATTATAAATTAGGACTCCTAACTAAAGTGGTTAAATTTTTTTAAGCTTTTAAATCTTCGATAGCAGCACCAAAATTGATGTGCAATACATTTCCATTTGGAGTCAATAGAGCTGGGACTGATTTTACCCCTGCATTTTCTGCTTCTGAGATTCGGTTAGTCTCTTCGCCGATATGGACAATTTCAACATTGTCTGCACCGATTAGATTAATGATGTCTTGTTCTGCTCCTACACATACAGGGCATCCTGCGTGATAGAAAATTGATTTAGCCATTTTAGTTTATGTTTAAAGTAGTGTGGCGTTATTGCTGATACAAATATAGTAAGGAATCCTAACTAAAAAAGAGTTTATGATAAAATTTTTGATTTTAAAGAAAAATTAGGTTCGATTTGATGGTAGGGGAGATATAAAGATTAGGAGGGTTGGATATACTTATATCCTGGAATGTTAGGATTGAAGCAATTTTTGGTGAATTAATATTTTGTTGTCTGTCGGGGTGCGGATCATGGAGGTGGTATTTAAAATTTGGGTTATAATTGTTGCCCTGTCGATGAGACAAGCCAATAATAAAAGTACTGCCAGAATCTATCATCAATCAATGTCTACTTAATGATAAACAGATGATTTTGGGATTTTGCTTTTTCTCCCAAACTTCTGGCAGTACTTATTAAATTTTATTTATTCTCTTTTCAATTCGGTACTTTCCTTCAAATGAACGGCGAAGAAACCCATCATTGCTTCATACAGGTGCATTCTGTTTTCTTCTTTTCCAAACCCATGGCCTTCATCATATTTTACCATGTAAGGAACTTCCATGCCATTGTTTCGAAGTGCTTGAACAATTTGATCGCTTTCGTCAATATTAACTCGAGGATCATTAGCTCCTTGAACAACGAATAGTGGTTTTTTGATTTTGTCTATATGGAAGACCGGAGATACTTCCTCCATTATCTTTTTTTCTTCAGGAATTGCAGGGTCATACCATACTGCCTTTAGAATAGGCAAATAAGGAGCCCAATATGGAGGGATAGTTTCCATAAAAGTAAATAGGTTAGAAACTCCAACATAATCTACTCCACATGCATATAAATCAGGTGTTTTGGTTAGTCCGCGTAAAACGGCGTAACCTCCATGACTACCACCATAAATGGCTGCTTTATCTTTATCTACCCATCCTTGCTCAATCACATATTTCAAACCATCTTCTACGTCATCCATAGCTTTACGTCCAATTTGTTTAAATCCGCTACGGAAGAACTCTTTGCCATACCCACCACTTATTCTGAAATTAACATGTAAAGTTGCATAACCTCGGCTGGCAAATAATTGTGCTTCAGGATTAAATCCCCAGGAATCTCGAATTCCTTGTGGCCCACCATGAGGATTTACAATGACAGGAACTTTTTTACCTTCTAAAGCTTGTTTCGGTAAGGTAATGTATCCATGTATAAGAACGCCATCGCGGCTCTTAAAAGAAATAGGACGCATGACAGCCATATCTTCCTCTTTTAATTGAGGCATAAGATCAAATAATAATTTGATTTCATCTTTAGCTATATCATATGAATAATATCTGCCATATAATTTGTCACTGGTAACATATATCAAATATTGACTTTCATCATCGGTGTGGTCTGAAAGATAATAATCATAATCAGGAAACTCTTTTTGTAACCTGTTGTGAAGCTTTTTGTAGTAATCACTGACTGGTATTATTTCATGTTTTTCACCTTCGTAACTAAAGTAATCCAATTCCCAATTTCTGTTTCTCGAAAGTGAAATTCCTGAAACATCATAGTTATCATTTGAGAACAATTCCTTAATAACTTTGTCTTTAGCCAAATCATACAGATAAATTTTTGATTTATCTGATTCTAAATTTGAAAGTACGTAAGCATCATGTTCGGCTTCAGTAGCATAATTGAAGCTTAGGATAGTAAATGTATCATCCCATTTGGTGGTTTTCATCAATTGGTAATCACCAGGTTTAATGGCATAGTACATCTCGGCATTGATACCATCTTTAAGTCTTGCAAAACCTCTAAGATTACCATCTTTGTCAAATTCATACCCCATGATAGGATTAGCAAGATCGGTATTTTCATACAGTTGCTCAATTTCACCCGAAACGATATTAATTTTATAAGGATCAAATACCTGAGGGTTATTCTTGTTCATTGAAATGATCATATGATCTTTATCTTCTTTTAAAGAAGCCAGAATATTTACTTTCACACCTTCATAAGGCGTAAGTTCTTTTTCGTTTGACCCATCCACGTTTACAGCAAAAAGGTGATAATCTTCATTAC
Source organism: Marinigracilibium pacificum (assembly GCF_012926615.1). Lineage (GTDB taxonomy): Bacteria > Bacteroidota > Bacteroidia > Cytophagales > Cyclobacteriaceae > Mangrovivirga > Mangrovivirga pacifica. Next base: position 164,407 of record NZ_JABBNU010000006.1, read on the forward strand.
CTCCTTTATCCATTACATAAATCAAACGGTTATCATTTGCCCATCCGTAACCACGTACCAGTTCTTCACCCTCCGTGATTACCCGCTTCACCTTACTTGTTTGAATATTTTTAACATAAACATGATTTTTTAGGTTTTCGTCTTTTTCACGATAACTCATGTAGGTTCCGTTAGGAGATAACTGGAAAGATGAAGATGCAGGCTTAGCGAAGTAATCAGCTACTGAGTATTTGTAATCACCTCTTTCTCTGGCTGCAAGTATCGCTAATTCATCACTAGAACTAGGAAGGGCTGTATTACCTGGCTTTTCAAGTTCACCTTTTGACAGACTTAAAGGAAATTCTTGGCCGGCTTGTTTAAACATACCCTCCATTTGGTCACCTTTTACTTGTGCAACATATACTATTTGACCCCCCATTAGTGAAAGGGTTAGTTCTTCATCAACATAATTAACTTTTTCAACAGGGATATCACTTGCTCCCTGTGATGGACTATCCATTGTGGCTTTAAGTGCATTATCAGTGCCGGTGAAATGAAATATCAGGGGGATTTCCTGACCTGAGACATTGAGCTTTCCACTCCAATCCCCTATTATAGTTTGTGCTTGAAGCATACTTCCTATTAGTGGTAAAATAATTAATAAAATAAATTTCTTCATTGGTTGATTGGTTTTGATTTTTCTCTTAATGACTAATAAATAGAATAAAGCATATTATATGATTTGTACTATATGACTAATTTGTACTTCTACAGTAATGTAAAAATCTGATACCATAATAACTTTGTTTATTATTCATAAGTCAATATTCTTGTATGAATGGCCTAAGAATATTGCCTGTGGTTTTGTCTATACTTATATAATTTTATTTCAGATGTCCTGTTAAGGAACAGGCTACGGGAGAAGGTGGAGTTATCGTCTATGAAAGTATGGAATCCTAACTAAAAAAGAGTTTATGATAAAATTTTTAAATTTGAAGAAAAATTAGGTTCGATTTAATTGTTGGTGAGGTGGGGTGAGCATTTTAATCTTTTTACCTTGGTTTGTCCCTTTATGGACCAAGGTAGAGTTTTTTAGTTTTTTAATCGCTTAACCAATTTCGTTCTGCTTTTCCCTTGTTTCAGGAGTTTTGACCTTGAGACTAAAATTGCATCATAACCTCCAGAAAGATTCTTTTCTTCACTAGATAAAATCAGTAGTTGAGTTCCATGTGCTTGCCAAGCGTGTACATCCTTATCACTATTATTCGAGTTTTTGAGACTTTTAAAATAATTGGATTTGACAGACATAGTAGTTCCGGAAGATCCTGTAAAAAAAGCTATAACCTTTCTTGAGAAATCAAATTCACCTTTTCTGTCTTTGAAAACTTCATTAAAGTATTTTGCTTCATAGCTATTTAAATGAGCATTGTCTTCCAGACCACATTTATCTACTTCAGAAACCTGTCCAAATAGCATATTTGCTTGAAATAAGACAATAAGAATAGAAAATAATGTTTTGTTCATTTTTTGTTCATTAAGGCAGATGGTGTACAAAGTTAGAGGTTCTTGCTTTTGTGGTGTGTTGGTTCATTTTGTTCTTAATTGTATTTCCATAGCTCTTTTATAAAAGTCAGCAAACTGTTCTTTATTATACTTTACTCTCATAGCAGCCAAAACGTCAGACAATCCAAGTCCTCCCCAATCCCAAAGCATGGTGTCAAAATTGTATTTGAACATTTGCTTTTTTACTTCATTCCGAATTGTATCAATTTCTTCATTTAAAATTCCATTATTTTCCAATAATTCTCTAAGTCTTTGGTCTGTTTCATCTGTATACTCAGTGTCAACATAAGGTTCAAGTAACCAGTCCCAGTTCCTTGTTGCCTCAAAGGTTTGTATTTTATTCCTGACTGCAAATTTTCTGAGTTGGTCAGAATATTCACGAGAAATGAAAATCACCTCATTATCAATTCTAATTAAAGGAGGGTAAGAATTCCAACTAATAGCACTAATTTCATTTGCAACAATTACTTTTTCAGGAAATATTGATGAGGGTTCAAATGGATATTTTGAAATCTTAATTTCAGACCTAAGAATTTCTGATTCTCCAATTCCGCAGAGTAGATTCTTCATTTCATACTCGGAGGAACCAAAAAATGCACCTATTAATAGTTCTTTTTTCTTATTAAATATGTTTTTCAAAAAAATCATTGCTATTTAATGATACACAACTTTTGCAGGACGAGCGAACCGAGCCATGCTTTATTTTCAGGTTGTTGTGTGCTGCCATTTATTTATGAAAGATAAGTTACAACTGCATTATTACTCCTTGCTGCGTTGATATAAAAGTCCTTTATTTTCTGAAAATTCTCCAGAAGGTAATCAAGTGCGGATTCATCAAATGGTCCAGAATAAACCCCTTGGCTATTCATATCCTTTAAGTTAAAGTTTTCCCTTAATTGAACATTGGTTAATTCTGCCAAGTCCAAAGTACATTCTTACTCTTGCTGCGCAGTCAGATAATTCACATCATAAAAATCATATTCTTCAAATTCACCAATAGATTGGCCACTTGATATAATTTTAGATATTAAAGAATCCTTATTTATTTGATATAAAAGAAACATAATTCCACCCCAAGATTTGTCAATATTTTATGAACCACATTCTTCATTTGGGTCAATCTCAAATAATGTCTCATTATTCTCAATGGTATATTCAAGTCTTTCTTGATTAACTTGAAATATTGTCATTGTCATTCCCATTTTAATTTTGCTTTGGGTTGTTTACTATGCTTTGGTTGTACACAATGTCAATGCCATGTGTCATTCGAAACTTACGGCTGCTTAAAAAAAACATAGCTGATACCTAAAGATAATAGCCTTAACTGAAAAACAAAACGGAGGGCCCTAGCTTCTGAATGTGTCTTGAAAGGCGAATTTAACTTATGAATATGAGTGTTATAAATGTTGAATTACATAGTATTCATGAATTACATAATATTAAATAGCAGCATGAATAAAGCCAGACTGTGGTTTCCATACTGACCTTTGGCGAAAGCAGGAGCTCTGGCAGTCAGCCATCTTTTCGACTATAAATAGTAATTATTTTGAATACAATGCATTTTTACCAACAACAAGATTAATCAATACTCTAATTATGAAATAAGCAATTAGAATAATAATAAAAGGACCAAAATTGAAGTTAAAATATAAATCATCAAATGGCCAAAATAGCTTATCTATTAAGGGGCCTAAAATTGATATATAAAGTATAATCCAAATTCCAATTGCTGCCACTTCTATGATTAAACTTTTCTTATTAAAAATCCTCTGAATAAGTTTTTTTACCAGAACTATTACAAGAATTAATAATAAAATTGCTGCAATATTAAATTGAAGCCAATACCAGGGATGTTCTTCAAATATCGACCCGTTTCTACCAATATGTTCAAAATAATCATATACAGAATATATGACTATTAGAGCCATTAAATAGGCTATTGGATATTTAGTTAATTTTTTAATCATACTTAGCAAATTCTATCAAAATCACTCTTGTTAAATAATTTAATGACAATTTATAAATTGTTCTTTTTAAACGTTAACCTAATCTTGTAAATAAGTGAGTAAATACTTGCGATAGATAGGGCATTTTTTCTTACTTATTTTTGCAATGCCAGAGTCAGTAAGCTGTCAATATATGATTGTTGAGTGCGTGTATATTCGTTCGCTTGTCGACTTCTTAACTTGTAAATGTAAGGTATTGTGTCTCCTTTATAAAAGTAGTTGCCACGAACTTCATAACCCCCCATCCAATTATCGGGAGGGAAGACACGAATATCGTCACTATAACGCAGTGATGAATCTAAGTGTATAATGTTATCATTAATCAGCAGTTCTTTGCTAAAGATGCCTTTTTTTATGAAGCGATCCATGGAATTCTCATTGGCATCATAAAGTACGAAAATATAATCTTCATCGGTTGCTATATGAATATCTGTGGTACTATTCGCATAATTAAATAGTAAATAACCAACAGCCAGCAATACCAGTTCTACTGCAAAGAGGATATAATATGAAAAAAGTCTCTTTATAAGGATTCGGTCTAAAACATACAAGCCAAAGATAACTACTGTGATAGGTACAACTATAATGGGATAAATAATTGCAGGACTCTCAAGCGTAAAACCACGATAGATAGAATAAATAGCAATAACAATGCTGAAAGGTGTTACAATCGTTAAAGGTGTAACAGGGTAGAACCATGATTTAAGAGCTTTTAAAGTAGTCATGACTCATTTTAATTATTGTTAATTTCTTAAAGGTACAAAACAAAGGTGGAAGTATGATTCTTCTTTTGTTGATGTTAGTTGTTATATATTCGGTAAGGCAGATGTACCGTGTGAAGGGTGTGCAGCGAGCCAGCCGGGTCGCTTGGACTATAGATTAATTTAACAAAAAGGACTTGCACAACCACAACCGTTAAACAGCATATCGCTATACATTTTGTGTGTTTTCGTTTTTTATTCTGTCCCAAACACTTTTCCATTTAATGTGTGAGTGCAACAGTCACAAAAGGGTTCCAAATCTTTTGCTTTCAACTCCGGATTTGAAAGTTGTAACTTATTAGTAATATCAACATACATCCCGGAGAAGTATGTGGAATTGCCGACACGCACATAATCTTTCTTATCATTTTCATCCAGAGCTACTAACCAAAAGATAGGTTCTGTTTTATTTAACCGCGATTTTACTTCACTAAAGATTTCATCCCAATCTTTTCCAACTTTGGATAATAGAAATCTAAAAAGAGGGGTGTAATCTAAGCCTCTTTCCTTTTTTCCATGCATTGAGCCCTTTGTTTGTTCACTTGTTTCGGCTTTTTTGTGGCGTGAATTTTTAAAGTCTCCACCAAAATCATGATGGACACCTCTAGCACGTGTATTTACCTTTCTATATAGTGGTTTTTTATTTCTATCCATAAGGTTTTATAAATTAAACACAACCCAGGGATAACACTCACTAAGTGACTATTATCTCATATAAGTTGTTGATTTATTTAGTTAATAATTCCCTTTAAAGTCAACTAAAAATAGCTGCTGATTGAGCTAAATCAAATGTTTTTGTTATAAATACCAATAGGTGACCAGGATACAATCCTTACTTTTTTTAAAGTTCGAATTTACGCTAGCTCAAGACTTCAGACAGTGGGATGAGGATCTTAGCTTTTCCTTACAGTTTATTAATCTACAAATGTTTCTTTAATCACGAGTTTGGTTTTTTGGATTTCCTTTTGTGATAGACGATCCATTAACTTAATTATCCTCTGTTTATCTATAGTCCTTATTTGGTCAATAACAATCCATCCTTGTTTATTATTATGTTTAACACTAACTCTTGTTGGGTATTTCCTTGATGAACTAGTCATAGGAGCAATTGTTACAGTATTTAAATACTTATTCATCTCATCAGGTGAGATGATTACACATGGACGTGTTTTTTTAATTTCACTGCCAATAGTTGGGGCGAGATTTACCAAGATGATATCATATTGATTTAATTCCATTCCTCAAAATTTTCATCATCGAAGACATCATCCATCAATAATTTATCATCCCCTTCTTCATGCATCTTTTTAAAAGCTTTCTCCCATCCTTTGCGAGGTTCCGGAATAGGTTTTAAGATAATGTATCCCTTTTCAAGGATTAGCTCAACTTTATCCTTTATATTATATTTCTCTAATAGCGTTTTGCTTAGGCGAATACCCTTTGAGTTACCTATTTGAACAATTGATATATCCATTACCTTTAATTTAGTAATTACAAAGTTAATACAATTTTATAACGAATGGAAATAGTTTAAGTTTTATAGTGGGTAACGCAGAGATAACCCTCACTCAATGATTCTTATCCTGTATATGTTGTTGATTTATTTAGTTAATAATTTCCTTTAAAGTCCCCTAAAATAGCTGCTGATTGAACTAAATCAAATGTTTTTGTTATAAATACCGATAAGTAACCGGGACACAATGCCCGCTTTTAATTGAAAGTCTGAAGTTGCACTAGCTCAAGACTTAAGACAACTTGGACCAACCCAGACCAATAGTTGGTCTTCCTGATTCGCACAAGAAAATCATTGCACAAGTGGTGGCTAGCATTTAATGTCATCACTTGTTTTATCAATTTTCATTTCCATTTTAATGGCATTTTCATTGGCCATATAATAATCTTTTAGTGTTTTTATAACAACAAAACCTTTTGATAGATACCAGTCAATAAGCTTTGGGTTATTTTCTCTTGCTTCTAGTTTTATGCTTTTATAATTATTGGATATTGCAAATTCTTTGATGTATTCAAGTAATTCGTTACCAATTCCATAGTTTTGATATTTAGCTAATATTCCTATCGAATAAATTCGAAGCATATGTTTATACTTAAACAAAACAGCTGAGCCCACTGCATCCTTTGTTGTTTTATCTTCAACTATGATGATTTCCTGAAATGAGCTTTTAAGACCTCTCTTTAGATTGATTTTTGCTGATTGTTGAAATTCCGGGAAAGTGGTCTGTTCAAGTGCTACAAGAAAGTCAATATCCTTGCTATTTGCTTTGCGAAAATGGAGTTTCATTTATTCAAATTATATCTTTTGCACCTCTTTCTTTCTCTCATTGAATGCTAACATTTAGTATAAAGCACACCAACTGAAGGGTATTGCGTATAAGTTTTGTTTAACAAATCCTGCTTCGTCGGAAAACTTCAAAGTTTCTAATTCAGGAGGAGTTCTTATTAACATTTAATCTTCAAAATTATGAAAAAAAGTATAACAATAATTGATAGGAGATTAGAAAGTGTTTCTGAATTTTCCATTCAATACAAATGCTAACAACGATCCATTAAAATTTCTGGTAAAAGCCGGAGCACCCTAACCAATTATGCCCGTTGCCTTGCACATATGGCTCTGCTTTCAAATACCTATCGGCGACTCGAATGCTTAGTTATTGTGAGTCGTATCATTCAAAGTCATCCGCTTTTAAGTATTCACTAGTATCCATTTCAATTCCCGCTGATTTATCAATTATTGTTGAAGTTGAATCTAATACTGAAAGTTTTACTATTCCCTGATTATATCGAATAAGTAATTGTTTTGAATATGTATCAGGAACCCAAAATCCCATATCCTTAAGTGAAGAATATGTATATAATTTTGAGCCGTTACAGACCAGAGTCTTACTCACATTACTATTGTCATTCGGAGTAAAACTATTTTGATTTATTGTTGCTAAAAACGTACTGTCATTAAGGTATTCATCAATTATTAAATGAGTATTTAAGTGATTGTTAGAATCAATTCCAAGATTCACCAGAATTTCACAATATATTTGATTCGAAAGGTCATATTTAACATCTACATATTCACTATTATTAAATGAACATCCCAATTGAAATAATAAAATTATATTGAATATGATGTTTTTATAAAAATTCATGCTCTTTTATGACATACAACGAGTGAATAAGCACGACTCTAATGTTCATATTCCTTATATAACTTCGTTGTTTGTTTTGTTAATAAATTCCTTTAAAAACCCCTAAAATAGCTCTTGACTGAGTAAAATCAAATACCCCTTTTATAAATACTTGTTTGAAAACATATATGACCGGGATTCAATCCCTTCTTTTCATTAGAAGTTTGAAGTTACGCTATCGCTAAACTTCGAACAGCAGGGATACAATGATTATTTAGGAAAAGATAAATGAAATAACCGTTTATTTCTTTATTGTAATTTTATTTTCAGTTATTTTATCAAATCCATTTTGTCTGAATCTCGATTTTCAGGATTCAGTGATTTTGAGGATTATTAAAATAGATATGAATAAAAAGGATCTTGATGAAATAACGTATAAAATAAATGGTTGTGCAATGAAGGTGCATAATCATCTAGGTAACGGATTTCAAGAAGTGATTTATCAAAGGTGTTTAGCAATTGAATTAGAAAGAGCTGATTTATCTTTTGAAAGAGAAAAAGATCATACGATTTATTATCAAGGAATTGAAGTAGGGACTAGAAGAGCAGATTTTATTGTGGAAGGTGAAATTGTAGTTGAAATCAAAGCATTAATTTCACTTGAAAATGTGCATTTGGCTCAAGCGAAGAATTATTTAGTTTCGTATAATAAAGCTATTGGACTATTGTTGAATTTTGGCGCAAGAAGTTTGGAAATTAAAAAAGTGTACAATAATTATCCTGTTAAATCTTAAAATCCACCAAATCCTGATTCAGACAGAAAATGTTCGAAGTTACGCTATCGCTAAACTCCGAATAGCGGGAGATAAATTACAGAGTGAGTTTGAGAGTGAGTGTGGAGAAGGTTAATACCACACTACATCGTCATTTCGAACATTTTGTGCTGATAGCCGAGAGGCGTCTCAGCAAGTGAGAAATCTGTTTGTGTATTATACTAAAGTTCTAGATATTAGGGGCTTGTTTTTTGATTACTTCATGCTGTTTGGAGTGTTCTGCCGGATTACTTCAAATCCTTTTGTAAAATACAGAGTCTGTGACTCGTACATTCTACAACCAAATTGTATTTGTAAAATAAAAAGCTCGATTTTATTTCCCCAATGGCATAAAAATACCGTTATAGTGGATGTTGGGTAACATATGTTTCTAATTCGATATTTTTTAATTGAAGCTTTAACAAAGAAAGCCTGTAAAGCATTTCAGTTACACTATTATCCTGAATGTTATCATTTAGAAGATAATTCTTAATCCTTTTAAGTTTTTCTACTTGATCAATACTTTCAATTAACACATAGAGCGTTGTTATTTTAAAATCTAGTTCATCTAAATACCCAGAATTTAATACAATTTTGTTTGGAACATTATCATTATTGCTATTTACTACTTCTCCATATTTATTTACCCCACCACTTTGCTCAATAAGTTTAATTTCAATTTCTTCAATTAGATCATATACCTCTATAAAGGAGGGGTTTTTATCCTTAATGACAATATTTGATAGGTCAAATTCTGTAAAAACTCTTAGGTTTTCTAATCTTTCAATACTCTCTTTGGAAACTGAATTTTTAAAATGAAATAATTCTAAAAGTGAAAAAAGAATTAAAGGTGTGATGAGTAATAAAATATCAGATGAATTATAAATATTTATGTTTTTACTTTTTACAGCTGATAGTATCAAAACTATTATAAACGATATGAATAACACTGTTGAAACTACAAATAAGTAATTTGATAATTCCCAAAAGCCAATCCAATATTTTATCAGTATTAATCTACTAAAAATTAGTATTAAAACACTTGAACATGAAAGTAAGATTAGTAACATTCTATATGGATATTTAGATTCCTTTTTTTGTTTTAATATTCCATAAATTGAAATTCCCAAAACAACAAGAATAAATGTGTATAATCCATATACAGCATACACAGTGTCACTCCAAAAAGCAATAACAGCTACCACCGTGAGTGAAAAAAGTAGAAAAAATATTCCCTTATGTTTCATAGTAATTTAATTGCCACCAACAAGTTAATAAGAGCGACTGTATTGCTCTTATCCATATATAACTTCGTTGTTTGTTTTGTTATAAATCCCTTTAAAAACCCCTAAAATAGGTCTTGATTGATCAAAATCAAATTTCAATAAGAAATAAACCCGGTCGGTCCAAGATCAATCTTGAACCAGTTCTTAACCTACCAAGTTTGCACAAGTAATGCTTGCGCGAGAGGGGGGTACACTAGCTTATATTTTTATTTTTTTTAAATCTCTTCTAGAATCCCAAATTCTGATTATTTCAATTCGGTTTGATTTAATCAGGTAAAAAATCAAATAATGCCTAACTATTTTTATTCGAATATTCTTATAGTCTGATTTTTTTCCGGATTCAGGATTAGTTGATATTAATTTGATAGCCTGGTTGAATAAATTATTTAATCTGATGCTATATGTTTTGGACTTGTTTCTTTTGAACCAATATTCTAAAATGTCAAACTTATCCTTAACCGCACTTTTAGACCAAATTACTTCGTATTTAACCATTCTTTGAAAAAATTATCAACGTCTTTCTGATTCATGGATTTACCTTCATCAATATCTTTAAGACCTTGATCAATTGCACTTTTTTGTTCAGTATTAAGTTCAATTATCTCTGTTGAAAGATTCATTTCTAGTTCAATCATTTCAAGCATATCCTCGAGAATTTTTTCATCCTTAATATGCTGAATCCGCTCTAAAAGTTTCTCTCTAGTATTCATACTATAATTATACGAAAAATATTTCATTTGGTCTTAGTAGCCCTTGCTTGTGCACAACGAGTTAATAAGCACGACACTATTGCCCTTATACCCTTTATAACTTCGTTGTTTGTTTTGTTAATAATTCCCTTTAAAAAGCCCTAAAATAGCTCTTGATTGATCAAAATCAAATACCCCTTTTATAAATACTTGTTTGAAAACATATATGACCGGGATTCAATCCCTTCTTTTCATTAGAAGTAAGTATAGGCCTTTCGGCCACTCGAATTCTTAGTTATTGGCAAATGTTTTTATTTTTAAATCTGATTAATGAAAATGTAATCCTCCAGTCCAATAAGAGTGTCCATGAGTTTCATGTCCTGCTAATCCAGGATGTCTATGATAAATTGGTAGTGCTGTGATAACCGCAATTACAGTATAAATCAATAATGCCTTCAGTTTCAAATTAAGTCTTTCTGTTTTCTTTAGAATTTCTACTAACCCAATAATAGCAAGAAATAGTCCAATCAATTTAAATATAAAGTTCCCAGTACATAATCTAATATCGAAAGTTCCAAGGTTTGTTGCAAAATAGAGTTCACTGATACAGTCAATTCCATATCTCATTACTTTTAGGTCAGACAAAGTCAGTATAATGATAATCGCAATTGAAACTCCTATTGATAGTTTAATTTTCATTCCTAATGTTTGCCAACGAATTAATAAGCGCGACACTATTGCCCTTATACCCTTTATATCTTCGTTATTCTTTTTGTTAATAATTCCCTTAAAAAATCCTAGATGTTTAAATTGACTTTATAGAATTTCAGGTTCTACTGTTCGGATTACTAAAAGGCTAATTTTTATTCCTTTATTTCTTTTCCGTTTTCGTCAATTATATAACAATAACCCTCCCAATCTTTAAGATGAATTTTATCTTCTTCAATTTTAAAAGAGTCAGTCCCATCTTTAGTAACGAAAATGTCTCTTGCTCCAAATGTCCATTTTGGATTTCCTTCTAAATCAATTCTTGATATTTGAAGCTCTCCATGGATTATAAGGTCACCTTTGAAGGGATAAATTCCAAAACAGGTTGCTGGATCAAGTCTCTTTTTCCATCTTAAGTCAAGATTGGGTATTGATAGACAGTAAACACTATCACAACAACATAGGTAGAGTTTGTCTACATTTATTAGAGCCGATTCTTTATGGATTCCTGTGGCTCCTCCTATTTCACAAACAAGTGCACTTCTAATCTCTTCATCATTTTCAAATATTCTTATTCCGTGTTTAGAAGTTGGATAATGTCTATCACCATTTACTTCACCTTGGAAGTACTCTACATTGTACGATTCCAAATTATCAGTTGAGTTCAGAGTGTATTGTTCAGCGTTTACAAGTTTGATTTTATAAGGTGGTATTTCTAGTTCCATTTTTTTTCTCTACAACGAGTTAATAAGCACGACACTATTGCTCTTATTCCCCTTATCGTTGTTTGTTTTTTAATAATTCCCTTTAAAAATCCTAAAATAGCTCTTGATTGATCAAAATCAAATTTCAATAAGAACTAAACTCGGTCGGTCCAAGATCAATCTTGAACAAGTGCCTAACCTACCAAGTTCGCACAAGTAATACTTGCGCGAGTGGGGGTGTGCTTTCGTTTTATTTTCTCCAAATGATATATTCTATCTTCCAGTCTTTTATTTGTTCTTCATTGAATTTTAGATTTTCAAAGTCAACCGTATCAGGTAAATAAACATCTCCAGAAATTTCATACATAATATTTGAGTTTTCAGTATAGGCATATGTATGCTGGTGGTAGTTCGTAAATGTTTTTATTGAATCAGTTCTTTTGCTTTTTATATCTTGATATCCATCGCCAACTTTTAATCCATATTCATCGATCACGTAAGGTGATTTAATGAAAATTTCGTTCAATTTCAGCGTATCTTCCCAATCCATAGCGAAAAACAGAATTTCATTATCTCCCTTTTTAACTGAATATAGAGGGAAGTCAGGACCGTCCTGTTGTCCCATTTCCTTTGTGATTTCATATCCATCAAAAGCTTTTCTGATGGAGTTTATCATTTCTGTTCGTTTAAATGGGATTACTAGACCGAAGATTGAATTTTCGTATAATCGATTTAAATCTTCATCATGAATTATTGTATCTCCAATTTCTTCCTCCATATGGTTAATCGAAGTTTTTGCAGGTTCGGAGGTTATGATATCCAAATTTGCCATACCTGGAGTTTTTGTCTCTTCATATTTTTCTGTTTTGTTGGAGGTGCAGCTTAAAAGCGTTATTGCGATTGTAAGTATTATGTAGTTTTTCATTTTGATCTAATGAAGTACAACGAGCGGATAAGCACGACACTATTGCTCTTATTCCCCTTATCGTTGTTTGTTTTTTAATAATTCCCTTTAAAAATCCTAAAATAGCTCTTGATTGATCAAAATCAAATTTCAATAAGAACTAAACTCGGTCGGTCCAAGATCAATCTTGAACCAGTTCTAACCTACCAAGTTCGCGCAAGTAATACTTGCGCGAGAGGGGGTTCAGATAACTAAGAACTTTTCATAACCCTCCGAACGTCATATTTGCTATATACCCTATTATGCATTTTTTAGAACAAAGTTGCAGGATACTTATCAGCAACCTTTTCCTTACCTATTTCATTCATCTCGTTATTCAGTTTTTTCAAAAGAGCAAGTGATTCTCTATATTCTTGTGCCTCAGCTTTCTGTGTGAATTCAATTTCAGCGTCAGATATTTTCTTAGTTGCAATTTCAATTTCATTTAGGCTGACGTTAAAATATTCCTTCCTGTTGTTTATCATATTTACTCGCTTTTCTCCGAACTCTTTATGTAAAGCATTTTCCAATTCTGGAGCGTTTTCCGAGTAAATCATTGCATGTACATCGAATTGAAATGGAACAGAAGCATCCCCAAGTTCTTTAACTCTGTCAAGTGGTTCTAATCTTCTGGTCATACCAATTTTATATACATTGTTGCCAAAGGAACCAATGTTCGAAATGACATAAACGTGTCCTGATTTTGTTAATTGAGCTCTTGAAATTGCTCTTTCCTTTGATTCTTGAGCAGTCTTTAAGTCGTCCTGTAGTTTTAGGATTTTAGCATTTAATTTTTCTAATTCATCCCCTTGAGCTTTTTCAAGTTCCTTTTGGGCTTGAGCTAGAGCTTTTTCGTATCTTTTTTCTTCAGCCTCTGCGTCTTTTTGAGCTTTTTCGAGTTCTCTTTGAGCTTTTTCCTCTTCTCTCATTTGTTCCCGAATTTGTCTTTGCTCTTCTTTTTCTTCGTATTTCTTCTCCTCTAGTTCATGCGAAATTCTAAGTTCCTCAATTTTTAAGTCAAGATATTCTTGAGTGATATTTATATCGTTTGATTTATTGAGTTTATTAATAGCATCAAAAGCTTTTAGAATTCTTTGTTCGCTTTGTTCTGCGTTGTTCCATTTTACCTTGGTAATTAATGAATCACATTCTCCATTAAAGGCTCTTAGAGTTAGTTTGATAGCTCTTTTAGTCATCATTTCACCTTGTTTTTGACTATTTCCAACTGTCCAATTGGTGTTGCAAACTGCTGCTATCTCTGATTTAATCAGTTCCTTTTGTCTTTCCTTATTTTCAAGAAGAGCATTCTTGTATTTTTCAGAAGTATCAAAATCAAAATGAGGTTTGTATACCCCGAAATCTAAAAGTTCTAAATCGTCTTGATAAATCTTTATTTCAGATTCCAGATTCGATAAAATTTCCTTGGCAGAGACAAACTTATCTGAAAGTTCATGAGCTTCTTTTTTAAGTCTTTCAAGTTCATCCGTTTTATTTTTAATTTCTTTTTCTAGGTCAATAATTGGCTTGAAATCCTCTTTTAGTCTCTTATTCTCTTTATTCTTTGCAAAAAGTCCTTTTAATGTAAAAAATAGTCCAACTGATAGTCCTATGCAGACTAAGATTAAAATAGCATATTCCATGACTTAAAATTTAATTTTGTTTTCTGAAAAGATATAATGCATAACCGAATGAATAAGCACAACTCTATTGCACATATCCCTTATATCTTCGTTTTACTTTTAGTTAATAAATTCCTTAAAAATTCTAAAATAATTCCTGATTCTACAAAATCAAATCTTTTTTTGATTAATGCCTGTCTAAGATCGACTAAACCCTAATGCTGAAATATTTTTGTTATATCTTCCCTGCCAAAACAAAAAAAATCAGCCTCTCGCAAGACTGATTTTCTCAAATCATTTATATCTCAATTTCTATTACTTCACCGGAGAGCCTTCTTCTTTTTTCATGTGGTTATAAACCATCCTGTCGGTAAGCTTAGGGAAAAACTTATTTAAAAACTTACCCATCTTGGTCTCAAAGCCCATATAAAGTTCTCTCTTCTTCTTTTTTGTAGCCTTGAATATTCTTGAAGCCACTTCTTCCGACGACATCATCTTGCCTTCTTCATATGGCGATTTGCCCTGCTGGTCACCCGATGCTGTTAAGGCGGTGTTTCTGATGTTAGACTCGGTAAATCCCGGATACACGGTCATCACATGAACATCACTGTTGAACAGTTCTATTCTTAAGGCCTCTAAAAAACCTCCCAAGGCAAATTTTGATGCAGTATATGCTGTCCTTGCAGGCGTTCCTTTAAATCCGTTAAATGATGAAATTCCAATAATTGATCCTTTGCTTCTCTTTAGATAGGGTAGGGCAGCTTTTGTCAAATATACCGGACCATAAAGGTTGATGTTCATTACTTTTTCAAAGACTTTCATGTCGAGGTCTTCAAACATTGCTCGCATGCTTATTCCTGCATTGGCAATAAGTATATCTATTTGTCCGTATTTGTTGATTGTCTCGCTTACTGTTCGGTAATTGTCTTGCTCATCGGCTGAATCGGCTTGAATTGACAAGCACTCTATGCCCATTTTAGCTAACCTGTCTGCTTGTTCATCCAGCTTCTCCTGATTTCTTCCGGTGATTGCAATTCTTGCTCCCGCCTTACCGAATACTTCAGAAAGTGCTTTTCCAATTCCGGAGCTACCACCAGTGATTAAGACTACCTTATCTTTCATTTATGATCAAATTTTAGCTGCAAAACTACAAATAAATTGTCTAAACAAAAGGTAAGCTTTTCCTGAAAGTACTAATCACCACGTAAAAGAGAAATATGGCCTTTGTACGATCGGTTGGTATACATTATTTCATAAAAGTAAACTCCACTTGCGAGGTCACTTCCATCCCAACTGAAATTTCTGCTTTTACTCTCATATACTTTTTGGCCCCAGCGGTTTACAATGGTGATCATCTCAAACCTGTTAGCACAGTTATCCGGAGGAAGAATAAATGATTGATCACAATCGCCTCCCTGACAGTCGTTAAATGTATCGTTAATGCCATCACTGTTGGCTGTAATCACATTTGGAGGTTGGTATCCATCAAAATCTGAATAGTCGTCTGCCAGGGTTATCGAAACGGTGGCCGTATCAAATTTCGGGAAACATTCATCTGTATCCCGTACTAAAACCTGTACATCAAAGCTCACCGGACTCAAATCCGGATTCAGATCACTACATTGTGGTGACCAGGAAAGTGAACCATAGAGCTGATCAAACTGCGATTGATAACCAAAGCCTAAAGTTTGATTGTTATTTCTCGGATTGTTTCCCAGTAACGTTGCATATATTGAATCTCCATCAAAGTCAATAGCAAAAAAAGGAAGGATTAATTCTTCCCCGGGCGAAATTTCTATTTCTGTAAAGTCTATATCCAGATCCGGAGCCGTATTACTAGTGCTTTCCACGGTTATAGAAATCCGCAATGTGTCAGTTAAAGGCTGTGGACAGGCGTCATCCAGAGCAACAATATCAATAATCATGGGTTTATCAACCGTATAAGGGCAGTCAGGTAAACAGATACTGGTCTTTAAAGTATCCTGGCCATTACCTAAAAAGCCATTAGTAATTGTAAACTGGTTGTTTAAGTCGGAAGCATTAAAATTTACTGGGATAGCTTTTATACTAACATTTTCTCCGCCGTCTTCATCCTGAACAAATAAATTAAGGCATGTAGCCTCATTGTCTGAAAAGACTACTTCAATATCATTGTCAGTGATTATATTAGAATTTGGATCATTTACTGTTAGTCTAGGTTTGTTTCCCTGTGCAGGACAATCAATGATCAACATTTGAAAATCTCTGCGCACCTCACCAATCTTTTTACCGTTTCTAAATTCTTCTGCTTTTACAGCAAAAACAAATAGCCCCGTATATGATGGATTTACGAATAATTTTCCTGTTCTATTGGTTATAGAAAGTTTTGGGTTGCCGGGAATCATGTTATCCGGAGAAAAACCATTTTTAAAAACTACTCTTGGGTATGGTCCCGGTGATGGTGGAGGCAAAGGAACGGGTTCTATCACGCTTAGCGGATGAACCAATGAATAAGCAATGCTATCACCATCTCTGTCAAATCCTGAGAAATCAGTTTCAAAATATCTGTTAACGCATGCATAGTCACGAAGAGGGCTAAATCCAGCCGGAGTTGAATTAACAAATGGATTTCCGTTTGAGTCTACCACAGGTGGGAATTCAGTGTAAAAGGTTTGGCCCGAACCTATCCCCCCAAACTCAGGGTCGCTACTGTATATGTTGTCTATTACATAATTTCGACAGCATCTAGACCAGGTTACATAATACCCATCCTGATCTGAAAATATATCTGGCGCCAGGTAAACTTCAAGGCGGTAAATTATTTTTTTTGTTCTCAGCCGGGCATCAACACATTCTGGCTGGGTGTATTCAACAGCAGAACTAAAGTATCTGGGTAATACGGCTGATTGAACCATATTGCCAGAATTCTTTTCCCAGAAATATAGTGTTACCTCTTCGTCTTCAGCTCCAGGATTTCCATTTACCACATCAAAATATAAAGTCATTACTACATCATACCTGAAATTTCCTAGGTGTTCGAGGGTGATTTCACCACCAACAATATGAGAAGCATAGGACTTACAGGTCAGGAAAAGAAAAATAAATAGTATTATGTAAATATTTTTCATGATATAATAAATATAACACATATATGTTATTATTCATGTGTTGAGCATTTTACTTTTATTTAGTTTTGCATTTAATGGCAAGAAAAAGAAAAATTATTGAGTCTCTTGAGATTACAGGCATCGCAGATAAAGGACGTGGTGTTGGCAGAACCGACAATAAAGTGGTTTTTGTTGATGGTGCCGTTCCCGGGGATGTGGTCAAAGTAAAGGTAAATAAAAGTAAGCCTTCTTATGCTGAAGGAAAGGTTTTAGAAACACTTTCGCCATCGCCGTTCAGAGAAGATGCATTTTGTGAGCATTTCAGATTATGCGGAGGGTGTAAATGGCAGGATCTTTCTTATGAAAAACAGTTAGAGTTTAAGCATAATGAGGTGATAGAAGCCTTCAAACGTATTGGCAAGGTGATTAATGCCGAAGTTGAATCTCCTGTGCCATCTGAAAAAACTACTTTTTACAGGAATAAACTTGAGTATACCTTCAGTAATCAGCGATGGTTAGAACCTGAAGAGATTAGCTCTGGTGAAGATATAAATAGAAATGGAGTAGGCTTTCATATTCCCGGCCGACATGACAGGGTAGTCGATGTGAAAAAATGCTGGCTTCAAACAGACTCAAGTAATGATATTAGAAATTCTTTGAGAGATTTTGCCGCAAAGAATGATCTTACATATTACGATTTTAAATCTCACACCGGTCTTTTAAGAAATTTAATCATACGTACATCTACTACTGGTGAGCTGATGGTTATTGTACAGTTTGGTGAGAATGATCCTGAATCAATTGATTTGGTGATGAATTTCTTGAAAGATTCATTTAGTGAAATTACCAGCCTTCAGTATATCATCAATTTAAAAATGAATGAAACCTTCTTCGATCAGGAGGTGGTGCTGTTCAATGGAAAGCCGGTGATCGAAGAGCGTATGCCAGTTGAAAAAGGTGGTGAAGAGTATTTGTCATACATGATCAGCCCGAAATCATTTTATCAAACGAACAGTGAGCAGGCATTTGAACTGTATCATCTGGCCAGGGCATTTGCCGAATTAAAAGGTGATGAGATTGTTTATGATTTATATACCGGAACTGGTACGATCGCTAACTTCGTTGCACATAAAGCTAAGAAGGTTGTTGGTATAGAGTATGTAGAGGCTGCGGTTGAAGATGCCAGAATTAATTCAACAAATAACAATATTTCAAACACAGTATTTTATGCAGGTGATATGAAAGACCTGTTAAATAAGGAGATGTTTGAAAAAGAAGGTTATCCGGATACAGTAATTACTGATCCACCAAGGGCTGGTATGCATGCCGATGTGGTAAATGCATTGCTTGAAGCACAACCATCGCGCATAGTTTACGTAAGTTGTAATCCGGCAACACAAGCCAGAGATATTGCTCTGCTTTCTGAAAAGTATGAGGTTAAAAGAATTAAACCGGTGGATATGTTTCCACATACTCACCACATAGAAAATGTTGCACTTTTAGATCTAAAATAATATGCAGAACGATCCGGAATTAAATTTAAAAGGAAAATACCTTGGAACCATCACCAAGGATTTTGCAGTTATGGCTGATACCTTAAAAGAGGCCAGTTATCAGATAAGGTCAAGAAAGTTTAGCGAATATCCGATATTCCCGGTTTCAAAGACAGACCAGCCTATAGGTCAAATGCTTATTGCAAAAACTGATATGGCTCTGGAATGGAATGTTTATGCCACTTACATTGATGAGTTCGTACAAAGAGACCTGATCAATGAAGAAAATATTGAGGAATTTAAGAAATCGTATAAAGACCCGGACGAATTTTGTTGTCTATTTGTAGTCGATAAAGACTTTACAAATTTTGTATACATTCCTTATCCGGAAGATTAAGAGATTAAAAAGCCCTGACGAAGCGATTGCTGGTCAGGGCTTTTTTTTATTGAAGATGTTGCCATCCCTGGGCTTTTACTTCAATTACCTGATTGTTTTTTGTTATGAAGTTCATTCCTTTCTTTTTAGGATGCATAAAACCAATAGTAGTCAGTTCCATATGGTTTTTAATCTTTTCATAATCATCCTGAGTAATGGTGAACAATAATTCATAATCTTCACCACCATTTAACGCGGCAGTATTCGGGTCAATATTAAACTCTACTGCAGTTTCATAAGTCTTAGTCGCAATAGGAAGTTTATCTTCATAAATCTGTACTCCAAGACCAGATTGAGTAGCAATATGAAAAAGTTCGCTGGCCAATCCATCACTAATATCGATCATAGAAGTAGGCAGGATACCAAGTTCTTTCAATTCATAGACCACATCCATTCTTGCTTTGGGCTTTAACTGCCTTTCAACAACATAAGAATATTTGTCGATGTCTGGCTGCATATCCGGATTGCTTTTGAATACTTCTTTTTCTCTTTGAAGTACATTTAATCCCATAAAAGCTCCACCAAGGTCTCCCGAAACACAAATGATATCACTTTCTTTAGCAGTACTACGTTTTACAATTTTATCTTCTGCTTGTTCACCAATTGCAGTTATTGAAATGACTAATCCTGCAGCCGATGAAGTCGTGTCACCACCTATCAAATCAACATTATAATCATCACAAGCTGCATAAATTCCCTGGTATAAAGCATTGACTGCTTCTACAGAAAATCTGTTGCTCAACCCTAGGTTAACAGTTATTTGCTTAGGAATACCATTCATGGCAGCGATATCTGAAATGTTTACAGAAACAGCTTTGTATCCTAAGTGGGTCAGCGGAGTATAGCTCAGATCGAAATGAATACCTTCAAGAAGCATATCTGAAGTGATTAAAGAATGCTCCTTGATATCAATAACAGCAGCATCATCACCCACTCCAAGTTTCGTTTCCTTGTTTTGGATTTTGATGTCTTTAGTCATTGCATCTATCAATCCAAATTCGCCTAATTTGCCCAGTTCCGTTCTTGATGTATTATTTTCCTGTTGATTGTTTTCTTTTTTCATGCTGCAAAGTTACAATTATTTGATACTATCTTTAAATTGCACATATTAAAGTTTAAACCTTAAGCTATGAAGATTTTTAAAGCGTTACTTCTATTTTTTGTGGTTATAGGATTTTTTGCTTCTTGCGGACCTAAGCCTTATTATAAGACTTCAGAAGGTAAAAAGAAGCAAAAGAGATACGAAAAGACATTATATCCACATAAAGATTATTACGGACATTAATCAGCATCCTGACATAACTCAACCAAAACTCCATGATTATCTTTAGGGTGAACAAAGCAAATTAATTTGTTATCTGCTCCTTTTTTAGGTTCGGCATTTAGTAAAGTAAATCCTTCATCACGTAATCTTTGCATTTCTTTTTTAATATCTTTTACAGCAAAGGCTACATGATGAATACCTTCACCTTTTTTCTCAATAAATTTATTGATCGGGCTATTTTCATTAGTAGCTTCCAATAGTTCGATCTTTGATTCTCCGGTTTGAAAAAACAGAGTTGTAACTCCTTCTGATTCTACCTTTTCTTCCTTGTAAGGCTTTACGCCAAGAAGTTTTTCGTAAACTGCTGAAGCTTTTTTTAAATCTTTTACAGCGATGCCCAGGTGTTCGATGTGATCTATCATGTTTTAGTTGTTTATATTGTAATAGTAATTGTATTTTTGTATAAATTCGGAAAATGTAAAAACATAAACGCAATTTAAGCGTATTTATGTTACAGAGTAAAAGGAGAAGAAAAATGATTCAAATTTCAGATAAAGCAATAGAACGAATCGCAGTACTTAGATCAGAAGATAACCTGACAGAAAATCATCATGTTAGAGTTTCTGTAAAAGGAGGAGGTTGTTCAGGGCTAATGTATGATCTAACATTTGATGATACAGTAAACGATTCTGATCAGGTATTTGAAGATAAAGGTGTTAAGGTTTTAGTCGATAAAAAGAGTCTCCTTTATCTTGCCGGTACAACACTTGAATTTAGTGATGGACTTAATGGTAAAGGGTTTCAATTTATTAATCCTAATGCAACCAGAACTTGTGGTTGTGGGGAAAGCTTTGCCATTTAATGTCAGAAAAAATATAATTTGTATTAAAACATCCTCAGGGATGTTTTTTTTGTTTTAAACCTGTTTTGATTATAAATAATACCTTGATAATGGCTTTTAGGTGATGTTTCTTTTAAAAAATTATTTTGTATTTAGAATCAATTTTTATTATTATTGACCGAAATGAAGGTCACACATCCATATCGCAAATCAAATCTTCGTGATTTATCGGTTTCTTTTAAGCCGATAAGCCTTCGTAATTTACAGCCTGTCTTTGATTGCTAGCACTTACTGAAATTTATTGTTTTTGAATTTCAGGTTTAGATTAAGTGTTAACAAAAATGAAATACTCATTATCTTTAATAACTTTTTTACTATCGTGTAACCTGTTGGTATTTGGACAGGGAAATTTACTTTTAGTCGGTGGTGGTTCTGAAAAAGACGAATCATGGGGCTGGAGCAATGAGCCATATAAATGGGCTATTGATAAAAGTTCGAATAAAACAGTCGCGATTTTAACTTACGAAACCCAACCATCTCAATGGTTGCCGGATTACTTTGTGTCTCTTGGTGCTCAGAAGGCCTATAATGTATCGATTACAAATCAATCTGAAGCTAATAACGAATCAAATTTTGACTTGTTAAATGAAGCTGATGTTGTCTTTATTAAAGGTGGTGACCAATCTGTTTATTATCAGGAATATAATGACACCCGGGTTGAAGACGCCCTGCAAACTATTTTTGACAGAGGAGGGGTGATATGTGGTACCAGTGCAGGAATGGCAATTTTAGGCGGCACTGACTATACTGCTGAAGCCGGAAGTGTTTACCCTGATGAAACTTTGAGTGATATTAGGCTATCCGATATTACTCTGAAAGATGATTTTCTTTCTTTCAAACCTGGTTATTTGTTTGATACTCACTTTACAGAAAGAGGAAGGTTTACCCGTCTTATTCATTTTATTTCGAGATATTATTTGGATAATGGAACCTTGATATCAGGTATTGGTGTAGATGATCAAACTGCCTTAGCAATTGATGAAAACAACCAGGCAACAGCATTTGGTACCGGTGGAGCTCATTTTTATTATTTTGAAAATAATCCTCAAATAACAAATGGTCAGCTTGTAGGAGGTGACGTAATGACATTTTCTATAGTTGATGGCCAGTCTGTTAATTTAGATGATTTAAGTAATCGTCCTCAATATTCAAATCAGGTAAATGCTGGCAGTGTAAGCCTTAATAAAACATTGCTTATTCAAAAGAAGAGTGAATTTACAGAACTTGAACCTCTTTTAAATGAAATGCTTTCTATTGGTGATTCAGATAGCCTTGTTTTGATTTCAAATTCAAATAACTCAAAAGCTGGTTCAGTGGTAAATAGCATAAGGACTGAAAAAGGAATTATTGTAACCTGGTTGGAATTAACCGAAGCCAGTAATAGTTCATTACAAGTTGATCTTAGGAATAAAATCCGTCAGGCAAATCATTTTATTTTGTTTGAAGTAACCCCGGCTGAGATTGAGGATTTTGCAAATGGTCAGACTGGTATACTATTAAAGAAAGCTATTAATAACGCTGGAGTAGTGCTGGCGCTAGTTGGTGAATCTGCTGAAATGGCTGGAGAGAAATATTGCACCAACTGTTCTGATGTTTCTTCAGCTTCTTATGATGGGTTACTCGACTTTTATGATGGATTTAACTTTCTGTCCTCTACAATGATAATTGCAAACACCTATGATCTGTCTACCGATTTTTATGAAAACAATGCAAGTGCAGGTCATTGGGCAGCAATGAATTATGGTTTGAAAAATACTGTGTTTGTTCAAGATGAAACATTCATCAAGGCTTCTGAAAATGATGGTAAAATATCTATCACCGTTCATGGAGAAGTGCCAGGAATAGTTTTTACTAATAATTCAACATCATATCAGAATGTATCTTTTGGAAATGACGCTTCTGGTACGACACGTCAGATTGTGGGCTTTGAAAATGGAACTTATTTCTTTTCTGATGAGACAAACAAATATTATGCTGGGCAGTTTTCAGTTGAAGTTCCGGAGGATCTTGGATGGGAGAGCATCGATGAACCTATAACAGGAATTGAAATTGAAAAATCAAAAATTGGTTTCCGTACAAATGGAAAAGATTTTTGGTTTGTCTCAGATGAATACTGGGAACTTGATGTTAAAGTATTTGCAACAAATGGTCAGATATTAGACAATTGCAAATTGTTGAGTGGGCAAAAGTTTCCGATAAAAAATAATAGTTCCAACATGGTGTTGGTTTTATTGTCAGATATTGAAAATAATATTATTTTAACAAGGAAAGTAATACTTCAATAGAGGTTAAGATATGATATTCATAAATATCAATAAAAAAGAGATCCCTGTACAGGCTGCCAAGTCTTTACAGCAGATGGGATTACAGCCTATTTTCGACTGTTAATAATTATTAACAGTAATTTCAATTATACACTCATTACCAATGAGAGTGTATGATACATTCTATTATCAAATTTTAGTTTCGCAATTAAAACCTAAACAATACACCTATGAAGCAATTAGGATTACTATATCTGTTGCTTTTATCATTGATATCCGTTGGAAATATTAACGCCCAACAGGTAATTAGTGGTAAGGTCACAGATTTTCAGTCCGGAGAACCTGTTCCGGGTACTAACATTATAGTAAAAGGAACTTCCAGAGGAACGACTACAGATTTTGATGGTAATTATAGCCTTCAAATTCAATCAGGAGATTCGATACTTGTATTTTCAAGTGTTGGATTTGACAGCCAGGAGATGAGAGTCAATGGCCGGTCAAAAATTGATATTTCTCTTATGCCCGATATTCAGGCACTTAAAGAGGTAGTGGTTGTTGGATACGGTACTCAGAAGAAACAAGATATTTCTTCTTCGGTTTCGACAATTGACCAGGCAGAGTTTAATCAGATTCCAACCAGTAGTTTTGATGCTGCTATTCAGGGTAGGGCATCAGGATTAAATATCTCTTCACCTTCAGGTACTCCCGGAGGGCAAACAAATATCAATATCAGGGGAGCAACATCAATTTCAGCATCCTCACAACCGTTATTTATTATTGATGGAATACCGGTAGAAGTAAAGAATAACTCAGCACTTAATAGCAATATTCAGCCAATCAACCCATTAGCTGAATTGAACCCAAATGATATTGAGTCGATTACAGTATTAAAAGATGCATCTGCAGCAGCAATTTATGGTTCAAGAGGAGCCAATGGTGTGATTTTAATTACAACCAAACGAGGATCGGCTGGTAGAGATAAATTGAACATCGGTTACTATGCCGGTTTTTCAAAAGCAACCAATGTTCCTGATATGATGTCAAGTTCAGAATGGATTGGCTTTTTAAATGCAGCTGCTGAGTTTGACGGACTAGGACAAAATTATTGGAATGAGATATTAGGTGATCCAAATGATGCAGATTTACCTAATTATAATGTTTATGATGATATTTTAAGAACTGGTGTTATCAATAATGCTGACATTAGTTATGCCGGAGGAGATGAGAAATTCAGTTATTATCTTTCAGGAAACTATTTTAACCAGACTGGTATTCAGATTGGCCAGGGATATGAAAGAATTTCGGGTAGAGTAAACGTTGATTACTCACCTAATGATAAAGTAAAGATCTCAACAACTACATTCCTTGCACGTGGATTTCACGATAGAACTATTGGTGAAAATGATGAATATGGAGTAGTTGTAAATGCCCAGGCCTGGGATCCGAGAGTTGAACTAACAGATCAAAATGGCGTTTATGTTAACCCATTTGATACTTACAGCTGGTGGGCATTAGAAAATCCACTACTAATCGCTCAGGAATATGTGAATACTTCAAAAAATTCAAGATTACAATCGTCATTAAGTCTTGAATGGTATATAACTCCTAATCTTACCTTTAAATCAAGTGGTGGATTAGATTTTAATACATTGATTGATAAAGGTTTCGTGCCTAAAGGTTATAACCAAACTGATGTTGGTTTAGGTACCTATGGAACTTATGAAGCTTCGAGCTGGATTAATGAAAACACACTAAAGTATACTAATACATTTGATTCTAAGCATTTCATTGATGCATTGGTTGGTATTACATTTCAGGAATCTGTTGAAGAATTTTCTGTAATTAATGCTTCAGGATATTCAACTAACCAGGTGATTTCTACATCAGCAGCAGGTCAAATTACTGGTGCTTCTGATGGTGGCTTTAGATATGGACTTGTGTCTTATCTGGGTAGATTAAATTATACCTATGATAATAGATATACTTTAACATTTACTGGTCGAGCTGATGGTTCAAGTAGATTCGGAGCAAATAATAAATATGGATTTTTCCCTTCAGGATCGATAGGATGGAATATGCATAATGAGTCATTCTTCCCTGACGATTCATTTATCTCTTTATTAAAGCTTAGAGGATCTTACGGTGCAATAGGTAATCAGTCAATTGGAAGCACAATTGCTCAGGCTACTTACAGAAGTTCTGCAGGTTATAACGGACAGGGAGGAACATCTGCTTTGCAGCTTGGTAACCCTAACTTGACTTGGGAAAAAACAATCCAGTCAGATATTGGAATTGATGTAGGGCTTTTTGATAACAGAGTTGAAATCACAGCTGATTATTTCAAAAAAGATACGGACGGACTTCTATTGAATGCCGATATTCCAGGCTCTACAGGTTTTAAATCATTGATTTCTAATAATGGTAAAATTGTAAACGAAGGAGTTGAACTTTCGATTAGTACTGTCAATATCGAAAGTGGTGATTTCAGATGGACTACAACTTTTAATATTACCTGGATTGATAATGAGGTAATTGATGTGATCAATGACGGTGAAATTCTTAGCCGTAACTTTATCTTAAAAGAAGGAGAACCACTAAGTACATTTTATTTGATAAAATTCCTTGGTGTTGACCCTCAAACCGGTGATGCTGTATTCCTTGATGCTAACAGTGATGGAATCATTAATCTTGATGACAGAGTGGTAGCAGGAAATGCTCAACCGGATTACTTCGGTGGATTCACCAATAATTTTAGCTGGAGAGGCTGGAATTTGAGCGTATTCTTCCAGTACCAACACGGAAACCAGATTTTTAACCAGAGTCGATATGCTTTTGAAAATTATGGTACTCTTAAAGACGGACTGCCATTTGGTAATCAAAACAGAAGGTCGTTGGATTACTGGAAAAAGCCAGGTGATGTAACAAGTATCCCAAGACCAACTCATGCAGATGAGTTCTCTTCCGATGCTCAATTCCAGCGTTTCTCAACACAATACCTTGAGGATGGTAGCTACCTGAGACTTAAGAATGTTCGCCTGGGATATACATTCCCTTCAAACATGCTTGATCGAATGAAGCTTCAGTCGCTTACAATCTATGGTCAGGCTCAAAACTTACTGACTTTCACGAATTATTTAGGTTTTGATCCGGAGGTAAGTACAAACACATCCGGTGATGGAGACTTGAATACACTACAAGGTGAGGACTTTGGTACTCTAGGTCAGGCCAGAACTTTTACAATCGGTTTAAACATTGGATTATAAAATGGAAACCATGAAGAAATTAATATATACACTCGGTACAGTAATGTTGTGTTTCAGCTGTAACCTGTTAGACCAGGAATTACCAAATACGATTCCTGCCGAAAATGCAATAGTCGACAGAGTTTCAGCCGAAGCAGCAGTGATTGGACTTTATAATGAAATGCAGGCAGGGAGTTTGTATGGCTCTGATGCTGTCTACGCTACAGAACTATTGGCTAAAAATATGAAAGCCGTTAAATTCCAGGCAGTGTGGCAGGAATTGGGTTCCGGAATAGTTCCTTCAGCTAATTTTCATGTTGAAGATAGCTGGATAGCTTGGTATAGTATTGTTAATAATGCGAACAATGTAATCTTAAAAGTTCCTGAGCTTAATGATGTCTCAGAATCAGATGCTGCTGAATTTACCGGAACAGCATTTTTTAGTCGTGCATTGGCCCATTTTGAATTGTTAAGACAATGGGGTGAGTATTGGAATACTGGCAGTGATTATGGAATTCCTTTACCAACAGAACCGGCTACAGCTCCTGTAGTAGTTCCTCGTTCAAGTGTAGCTTCGGCTTATGCTTTGATTGAAAGTGATTTATTCAAAGCAATTGACAGACTACCAGATTCTGGTGATCCTGTTTATGCAAGTAAAGGAGCAGCAGAGGCTCTTATGGCAAGAGTGAAACTTTACAAAGGAGAGTATGATTCAGCATATTACTATGCGAATGATGTTATTGAAAACTTTGATTATTCCCTTCAGGATAATTATGAAGATATCTTTAATGAAGGCACTTCAGAATCAATCTTTGAAGTAGATTTTAATCAACAGGATTTCAGTAATTATACATTCCTGATGTTTGGTACCGAGGCTGAGATCGTAATGACCGATGAGGTAATTGATCTTTATCAAAGCATTGATGAGCGTAGAAATCTTATTGAAGCATTTGGTAACTTTTATCGATGCACTAAGTACGGAACTAACCAGGATAATGGTGAGGGAAATGCATTTGTAATGAGATTAGCAGAAATGTACCTGATCAGAGCTGAAGCATTGTCTCGTAATTCTGGTCCTACTGCTGGTCTTGCTGATATAAATGTGCTTAGAGAGCGTGCAGGGATAGGTCCGGTTGACGCAGCAACTGTAAATTCAATTAATGATTTTAGTAATGTTTTAATCAGAGAAGCCAGACTAGAGTTTCAGGCTGAGGGTGTTTATTGGTATTATCTATCACGTCTGGATAAAATCCAAGAGGTATTAAACAGAGATTCTTTCAGAAGAATTTATCCAATACCATTGAGAGAATTAAATATTACTGATGATCAGGATATTTTTCAAAATCCAGGATACTAAACCAATCAAGAAATGATCAAGAAAATTAAAATATATAGTTTACTGGTGCTGAGTTTGCTATTCGTGTTTACATCTTGTAAAGACGATGAAAATGTGCCAGCACCAAAAGCAGGTTTTACACTTGAATCGACTACAATCAAGGCCAGAGAAGTGATATCACCTAATAATACTTCAGAAAATGGAGTGACTTATCAGTGGTCGTTGGGTAATGGGAAATTAATTAATGGAGAGTCACCTTCTTTCTCATATGATACGGAAGGAAGTTATATCCTAACCCTTGTCGTTCAAAATGAGTCAGGATCTAGTAAAGTACAACAGACAGTAACTGTTTCTGGTATTTTACCAATTGCTGGCTTTGATGTTGAGAATTCTGACAGGCTGATAGCAAATGGTGACGTAGTCTTCGTCAATACTTCAGAAGATGGAGTTACCTATGAGTGGGATTTTGGAGATGGAAATACTTCCACAGATGCTAATCCTGTACACCGATATCAGGCATCAGGAGTTTATACCGTTACATTAATTGCAACAAACGAAGATGGTACAAACGAAATCTCTCAAGACGTAACGATTAGAACTAGGCCGAATGAGCTGTATTTTATGGATCCATCTGATTTCTACCTGAGAAGAACACTGTTAGGTAGTGATGTTGTTACCCAGGATGTTGTCGAAATGCCAGGCTGGGGTGTTGGAGTGTCGTTTAACCCAACAGATGGAATGGTTTATATCACAGATGCTGATAACACCAGTGAAAGTGTAAATAAAATCTGGAGACTAAACCCTGATGGAAGTGGTCTGGAAGAGTTGGTTGGCGGACTAACAGAACCATGGTTAATTGATGTTGATGGTACCGCTGGGTATATGTTCTGGACTGATTTTTCTTCCGGAGATGTTATGAGAGCAAATCTTGATGGTAGTGATGCGCAAACAATAGCAACATATCTTGATGGGTTTGAATACCCAGAAGGAATTGCCGCATTTGATGGCTCTGTATATCTGAATGATCCTACATTAAATGGAATTTTGAAAGTATCATATGATGGTTCAACTGTTGAACAAATCATTACTGATATGGGTGGAATTGGAATTGGCATTGATAAAACAAACAGCATGATTTATTTCCATGATCAAAATTCCGGAGCGATTAAAAGATCAGACTTAAGTGGAAATGTTGATACCGAATGGTCAATTGCATTGTCTGAAGCAGGCGACAGAGTATATGGTATAAGCGTAGATGTTTCTGCAGGTAAAATTTACTGGACCAACAGAGATAGTGGATTAATTGGAGCTGCTGACCTTAATGGTGAAAACATTGAAACACTAGCAGGGTCACTAAATAGTCCAAGAGGTTTAACACTCATTAAAAATCAATGATCATGAAAGCAATAAAATTATTAATTCTATCTTTTTCAGTTCTGGTTTTTATTGCCGGGTGTAAAGAAGAAGATCCTTTGATACCGCCATTTACAATTGTGAAGGCCGATTTTTCTTATCAACTTGATAATGGTCTGTTTGCTCCGGCAACAGCTACATTTAATAGTGATGTTGTTTTTACTGATGGTGATAATATAGAATATTTCTGGTCTTTTGGTGATGGTGCTTCTTCTACAGAGGCGAATCCTTCTCATTTATATACGTCACCAGGATTTTATGAAGTCACTCTTACAGTAGTTGGAAGTGGTGATACCGATAGTCATACTTCAACCCTTGAGGTAAGAGATCCGGGTCGTTCCTATTATCCGGTTATTATTGCTTCAGGCTCTGGAAAGCGAATTTATGATGCCCAAACTGGAGTTATTGATGTATCATTAGACGTTTCACCTTTTGATATTGCAATTGATTCTGTCAGAGAGAAGATATATTTCACAGCAAGTGATGCTGGTGCTGTTTATTCATTAGGGTTTTCTGATGATACTCCAGCTATGGTTGTTGACGGGTTGTCTAATCCTCATGGAATTGCTATTGATGAAAGCACAGGAATGGCTTATGTAGCTGACCGTGGAGATAACGCGATATATGCTGTAGATGTTGAGGCCGGAACAAAGAGTGTGTTGTTCTCTGATGCAGATGAAGCTACATTCTCATTACCTGAAGGTCTAGATTATCACAATGGTTTTGTATATGTGACTGCTGTAGATTTTGATGCAGAAGCAGTTTGGAAAGTGAATGTTTCTGATGGAGCTTTTGATCGTATTATTGGTTATTCTGCTGGTGGATATGGTTATTCAATCGTAGTAAATTCACAAAGTGACAGGATCTATTTTCATAACGATGAAGGTCCGGAGTTTTTAAATGCATCACTAAGTGGTACAGATATTAGCACCCTGGTTTCTTCTGCAGGAAGTAATAATGGTGTTGACGGAAGAAGTTTCGGTGTTACAATTTCGTATGCCGAAGGAAAAGTTTACTGGACAGAAGCAGGTAATGGCTTGCTGAAACGAGCAAATCTGGATGGGACTGAGGTCCAGACGATTGCTTCTGGTTTGACTGATCCTCTAGGTGTGGAATTGGTTGGAATTCAGTAAATTAGGTTTATGTTGTTAGAGCGGTAGCCAGTAGATAGGTTGCCGCTCTATTTTTTTTAATATTTTTGTATATGAGAAATATCTGGATATTAATTGCAATCTCTTTGTGCCTTTCTTGTTCACAAGAAACAAAAGAGAAACCAATAAATGATGTTGAAGAGTCAAGTTTTGGGGACCAGCAAAA
This sequence comes from Marinigracilibium pacificum, assembly GCF_012926615.1. GTDB lineage: Bacteria > Bacteroidota > Bacteroidia > Cytophagales > Cyclobacteriaceae > Mangrovivirga > Mangrovivirga pacifica. The sequence goes on from NZ_JABBNU010000006.1 coordinate 195,366, forward strand.
TACTAATAAAGGTGGTTTGATAATTATTGGTGGGGGTAAAAGACCGCAATCTCTTTTGAAAAGAATAATAAAGGAATCAGGAATAGATAAAAAAGGGTATGGAATGGTTTTACCCATGTCTAGCATAGAACCGGACTCGGCAAATTGGTATGCTATCAGGCAATTTGAAGAATTGGGTTATACTAATATTTTTGGTTTAGACTATGATTCGATAAATGGTTACAGACAACGACAGATCGATTCATTAAAAGGAGCATCTTTAATTTATATATCCGGTGGCGATCAAAGGAAATTTATGGATAGAATATCCGGAACTTCCATTGGGAATATCATCAGAGAGAGGTATGCATCAGGCTCAATAATTGCTGGTACTTCTGCAGGTGCAGCTGTTCAAAGCAGGAGAATGATTACCGGTGATGAAAGGAAACACCCTGAATATCACCCAACCTACAGGCATCTTGAAACAGAAAATTTTGATTGGACTGAGGGGTTAGCGTTGGTTGATGGAGTAATAATAGACCAGCATTTTGTGAAAAGGTCGCGTTACAACAGACTTCTAACAGCAATAATGACATTTCCTGATGAAATAGGTGCCGGTATTGATGAATCTACAGCTATGTATATTAGGGGAGATTCAGTTGAAGTTTTAGGAGAAAGTCAAGTGATTATTTTTAAAAATACTGCCAGAGAGTCAAATCAAAAAGATGGAAAGCTTGGTTCAAAAGGAATTACTCTTGATATTTACCTGCCAGGAGAAAAATTCCCATTGAAATAAAAATAAAATTTAATCGACCAATAACCCAAAATGATAAAAATTAGAAAAGTTCCAGATACTCTGGTTATAATTTTTTGCTTCCTCATACTTTTTACGCTATTAACATGGCTAATTCCGGCAGGTGAATATGAAAAGGAGGTAGTTAAATTATCGAATGGAAGTGAAAGGGAGGTGCTAGTTCCAGGAACTTATCACCACGTTGAAGAAAACCCACAAAGCCTGCTAGATTTTTTAATGGCTCCAATCAAAGGGTTTATCGGTGGAGCCGAAATTATTGGTTTCATTCTGATTGTTGGAGGGGCATTTTCTGTATTTAATAAAACCGGAGCTGTAACAGCTTCACTACAGTCATTAGTTAGATTCTGTGAGAAATATCCCTCGGCAAAAGGGATAATCATCCCGATGATTATCGTTTTCTTTTCGATCATGGGAGCCACTTTTGGTATGAGTGAGGAGGTTTTGGTATTCGTTTTATTAACCATTCCAATGGCCAGATCATTAGGTTATGATACCATTACCGGCATAGCGATTCCATTTGTTGGGGCGGGTGCAGGATTTGCCGGAGCAATAACTAATCCGTTTACAATAGGTATTGCTCAGGAAATTGCCGAAGTGCCCATGTTTAGTGGGTATCAATACAGAATGGTTGTTTGGGTAGTACTAACTGTAGTCGCAGTTATCTATATAATGCGTCATGCCAAGAAGGTGTTTAATCCGGTTCAAGTCGAATTGGAAAATGATATTGACGTTGAACAGGTTTCCTTTACTACTGTAAGAAAAATAACTTTGTTTTTACTGTTTGGTGGACTTGCAATAATTTTAGTTGGGGTAACCAAATTTGATTGGTACATAGCAGAAATTGCTGCTGTATTTTTCGGTATGGGACTATTGTCAGCTATCATAAATAGAATGGAATTGCAATCTACTGTTGATGCTTTTAAAGTTGGAGCTTCAGATGTGTTAACTGCCGGGTTGGTGGTTGCACTCAGCAAAGGTTTGCTTATTCTGGCTGAAGACGGAAGAATAATCGAAACAATTTTGCATGGTCTGGCTTCGTTGGCAGAAGGATGGCCAAAAGCAATTTCAGTGGAAATGATGTTTGTAGTGCAGAGTCTTTTGAATTTCTTTCTTCCAAGTGGTAGCGGACAGGCGGTATTGACTATGCCTATAATGGCTCCTCTTAGTGATTTATTAGGATTGTCCAGACAAACAGCAGTATTGGCTTTTCAATTTGGTGATGGATTGTCTAATATGATAATTCCTACCAGTGCTGTTACTATGGGAGTTCTGTCAATTGGAAAAGTTTCTTATGAAAAGTGGTTAAAATGGATGATGCCACTGTTTTTAATATTGGTTTTGATCTCAGGAATACTATTACTTCTTCCGGCAGTAGTATTTGGATGGAATTAATTTTTAAACAAAGTATAAAAGGAAAAAGGTCTTGGTAGTTAACCAAGACCTTTTTTTATATCATTAGAAAGATTAAGGTGGCTAATCCTGCGCCCAATAAAGGGCCAATAATTGGAATTAATCCATAGCCCCAGTCTGTTTTTGCTTCATTTCTGATTGGTAGAATTGAATAAACCAGCCTCGGACCAAAATCTCTTGCCGGGTTAATAGCATAACCTGTTGTTCCTCCAAGGCTCATTCCGATACCAAATACGAGTAAGCCTACAGGTAAGGCATCAAGTGCACCAAGTCCAACTTTAGCTTCTCCAAGTCCTTCAATTTCAATTAAAGGTTTGCTCATATATAAAACAGCAAATACAAGTACGAAAGTTCCTATTAGCTCAGAAAACAGGTTGTTTTTGTTATTTCTAATAGCCGGTGTAGTACAAAAGCAAGCCTTTTTAAGTTCTCCGTTGTTTGTGTTTTTAAAGTGATCCAGATAGAAAATATAGACAACATAAGCTCCCAGCATAGCACCTGTTATTTGTGCGAGGATATAGGGAACTACTTTTATCCATTCAAATAAGCCGGCAAGGGCAAGGCCGAAAGTAACCGCCGGATTGATATGTGCCCCGCTGAACTGTCCGACAATGAAAACAGCGATAAATACTGCAATACCCCACCCGAAGGTGATGACTATCCAGCCACTGTTATTTCCTTTGGTTTCATTTAAAACTACATTTGCAACCACTCCATTTCCTAAAAGGATGAGTAAAAAAGTACCGATAAATTCTGCTAGATATTCGTTCATTCCTGAATATAATATTGTGAAGCTAATTTTGTATAAGTTTCTATCTGATTTTCAATCCATGCCTGATCCTGGTCAAGCTCTTTCGCCATAATTTTTGCAGTTTCAGGAGCCATTTTGATACTCTCTCTAGCATCAAGTAATAATGCACGTGTTCTTCTGGCTAATACATCTTCAACTGTTCTGGCCATTTCTTCACGTACAGCCCAAACAACCTGTACCTTTCTTATTTGTAGCTCCTCACTCAACCACCCGGAGTATTCTGGTTCTTTTTTTTCTATTTCCAGTAGGTCTTCCTTGTTTCGACCATAAACAGACATTGGATTACTTCCTGGTACAGTGTTTCTATCATAACCGGCAATTGGTAATCTTTCGGTAATACACTTTCTATCTGGTAGGCCAGCGATCATAACTGCATTGTTGACAGCATCCTCAGCCATTTTGCGATAGGTTGTCCATTTACCTCCAATAACTGTGATCAATCCGGAGAGTGAAATCAGGACTTTATGGTGACGGGAAATTTCTTTGGTGCTCATCGAATCACCATCTTCCGGTGCTGCCAAGGGTCTAAGTCCAGCGAAAATGCTTTTAATATCCTTTTTAGTAGGTTTTTTGGACAGATACTTTCCTGCCGTTTCAAGAATGAAATCAATTTCTTCCTCCAATGCCCTTGGTTCCAGGTCAATGTTATCAATTAATGTGTCAGTAGTACCAACCACAACTCTGTTATACCATGGAACAGCAAACATAACCCTTCCATCAGATGTTTCGGGAACCATTATGGCATAACTCTCCGGTTGAAAACTCTGATCAAAAACAAGGTGAATTCCCTGACTTGGCCTGATCATTGGTTTTACTTCAGGCTCATCCATTTGCTTTATTGAATCAGCAAAAACTCCGGTAGCATTGATAACTGATTTAGCATAAATTTTAAATTCTTCCCTGGATTCAACTTCTCTGGCTATTACTCCCCTGATCATCTGATTTTCATCATCCTTTATTAAACCGGTAACTTCCATGTAGTTCATCAATACAGCATTGTACTCTTCTGCAGTTGTTGCAAGACTTATTGCCATACGGGCATCATCAAACTGCCCATCCTGATAAACTATTCCACCTCGAAGATCATCTTTTGAAATTGTTGGTAACGCCTTAATTGTTTCTTCTTTTGAGATACTTTTTGATGGACCCAACCCAAGTTTTCCAGCCATCAAATCATAAACTTTTAGTCCGATCGTATAAAATGGACCGTTCCACCATTCATAAGATGGAATTACAAAAGATAGGTTCCTGACAAGATGAGGTGCATTTTGCATCATCAATCCTCTTTCTTTAAGTGCTTCAAGAACGAGTGATATATCACCTTGTTGTAAATATCTGACACCGCCATGGACAAGTTTGGTGCTACGGCTTGAAGTGCCTTTTGCAAAATCGGCTTGCTCGAGAAGAAGTGTTTTAAAACCTCTGGAAGCTGCATCAACGGCAATTCCCAAACCTGTGGCCCCACCTCCGATAATTAATATGTCCCAGGGTTCGTGATTATTTTTTAGCTTTTCAAGCTGTTTTATTCTTTTCATATTAGCCGGATTTTATTTATTCCAGTGTTTAGCTCTTTCTAATCCTTTGTTCCAGTTTACAATCAATTGGTCAGTGTTGCTATTCTCTTTTGGTTCAAAGACTTTATCTACTGACCATAGTTTTTGGATTTCATCTACGTCAGACCAAAAACCGGTAGCCAAACCTGCCATGTAGGCAGCGCCTAATGCTGTAGTTTCAGTTATTGCCGGTCTGACAACTTTCTGTTCAATCAAATCTGACTGGGTCTGCATTAACAGATCGTTGGTTGCAGCACCTCCATCAACTCTAAGATCGATAATATCTATCCCAGAGTCTTCGGTCATGGTTTTAATTACATCCATCGATTGAAGGGCTATACTTTCAAGTGCTGCCCGGGCAATATGAGCTTTACCTGTTCCTCTTGTTAGTCCAATAATAGTGCCGGTTGCATATTGATCCCAGTGAGGAGCTCCTAAGCCCACAAATGCAGGAATAAGCACCACACCACCATTATCTGGTACAGAAAGCGCTAAAGACTCAACTTCCGGTGCACGACTAATAATCTGAAGCTGATCTCTTAGCCACTGGATAACGGCACCTCCCATAAATATGCTGCCTTCGAGGGCATAGTTTACTTCATCATTTAATTGCCAGGCGATGGTTGTTAGTAGATTGTTTTTTGAAATGATGGCCTCTGTTCCGGTATTCATTACTACGAAACATCCGGTGCCATAAGTGTTTTTGGTCATGCCCTTTTCTATACACATCTGACCGAATAAGGCCCCCTGCTGATCACCAATAATACCTGAAATCTTAATAGCTCCTCCAAAATGTTCTTTTACTGTCGTTCCGTATACTTCACTACTCTGTTTTACTTCGGGAAGTAGGCTTTCGGGAATTTCAAATATATCCAATAGCTCCTTATCCCATTTTAGTTCATGGATATTATAAAGCATTGTTCTTGAGGCATTGGTAACATCAGTAGCATGTATATTACCATGCGTCAATCGCCATATTAACCAAGAATCTACAGTTCCGAAGGCAAGCTTTCCTTGTTCTGCTTTTTCTCTTGCTCCTTCAACATTATCCAGAATCCATTTGATTTTTGAAGCTGAAAAGTAGGCATCAATCAATAACCCGGTTTTCTCATGAATCTTTTTTGTAAGTCCTTTGTCTTTGAGTTCATCACAGTATTTAGCTGTCCTTCTATCTTGCCAGACAATCGCATTATATATTGGCTCACTCGTTTCTCTATCCCAGACAATGGTAGTTTCTCTTTGGTTGGTTATTCCAATTGCATTTATATCCGAAGCATTGATTTTATGTTTTTTGATAACATCTCGAATGACAAATTTTTGAGTTGCCCATATTTCTTCCGGATTGTGTTCTACCCATCCATTTTGAGGGAATATTTGTTCAAACTCCTTGGCAGAAATACGCTCAATTTTACCTTCGTGGTTAAAAAGTATTGCTCTGTTGCTAGTTGTGCCCGCATCAACAGCTAAAATGAATTTACTCATGAATTTGGGTTTGGTTTCCTTCTAAGATAGAAATTAACCATTAATTTGACGAGTAAAATCTTTTATTATATTATAAATACCACTAATAGTTGCTAAGATGTAAACTGATTTTTTTTACTTCACCCTTTTGAATATCAATCATACATTCTTCAAAAAGTGGAGCTCTGAACTTGGGTAAAATATTGTTTGAAAAACCAAATGGTTCTTTAGGTATTCCGATGAAATTTTTATCTAATGAACCATTAGAATTAACATCATGATGTACAGCAATGGCATAATTGCCATCTGGTAGGTCGAATGATAATTGCTGAATATTACCTTCTATTTTTTTTATCTGATAAGTGTATAAATCTGTTTCAGACAAAAACTCATTTGATGGAGTATAAACTGAAATTCTCAGATTTCCGGAATTAGATTTTATATTATCTACATTGATAATCAGAGTTCCGTTATCTTTTTCAACTGGCGCCTTTCCGAAAGGAAGGTAGAGTAAAAAACTAAGTATAATTAATTTTGCTATCACAAAAAGTATAAGAGAAATCAGGTAGGTTTTGTTTAGAAATTCTCTCAGTAATTTTGGAGAAATATTTCAATTCTGTGAGTTTGGTTCTCTTTAACCTCAATTTGACAATCTTCAAATTTTGGAGCAGATAGTTTCAGTTTGAAGTTATTTGAGAACCCATAGGGCTCTTTAGGAATCCCAAGAAGGTTTTTATCCATTTTACCATCATCATCAAGGTCGTGATATGTTGCGACAGCGTATTTACCAGGAGGGACTGAAAATGAGATTCTTTCTAAGCTATTTGATGGATTAAAAGCTTTAAACCGGAAGGTGTCAGTCAGCGAAAGAAACTTGTTTTGTAGGGAATAGATGGAAATATGGATTTTGCCACTGGTAGAATTGATTTCTTTAATTTCTATTGATAAGTTTTCAGTTTGTGCTAGAATGACAATATTTGAAAATGACATTAAAACTAGTGAAAGAATATAATTCTTGAAGACTAAAAGCATCATACAATAATTTACAAAAAAACAGGCTAAGATTTTTTAGCCTGTTTTATTTTTTGTACTAATAAAATAGAATTAATAGTTACCTTCCGTAATAGTTCTGTGGGGTAACACTTTGACGATTATGGGTTAGGGTTCTTTGGATCCAGGAAGGAAGTTCTTCATAAGGAACATATCCTTCGCCATTTGCCTTAAACACACTAAAGGCGTTAGAGCTAATATTTACCCAATAAATTTTATTGCCAGATTTGTCTAATATATCTGCTTTATAAATTTGATTACCATTAAATTCAGTTGGAATAAAATACCCTCTTAGATTTTCTTCAGATTCATATGATTCATAATATTTCACTTCATAAATATTTTCATTCTGATCATTTAAATATTTATATACAAATAAATAATCCATGTATTTTAGACCTTGTATATAGAAGTTTACAGGCCTGTGATATTCATAAAGCTTATGGTCTAATGTAAATTTGACTGTATGATCCAGATAATAATTATCCGTTTTGTATTGCTTAATTAAACTAATACTGAAAATATTATTTTCATATTCATAGGTGTTAGACTCATAAAGTTCTCTTTCTCCATTAACTAATCGTAATTTATGGAATCCTGTTGCTCGATTATTTTCAAAATGCCATTGGTATTCATTAGTTATTACCGAATCGCTATTGTAATTATAAATAACCAAAATATCCTTATTTGCACTTCGGGCAAATTTGGTGAAGGTATTATCTTCTCTCGTAATACCGGTAATTTCAAATTCTTGATTATAGAAGTAATTTTTTTCGTAATATCCATCTACTGAAGATGATGTGATATATTTATTTTCATCAAATTCGAAATTATAGGTATATGTACTATTGTTTTGAGTAAACGTAAGATCAAAATTCTTTATCATACCAACCTTGTCGTAGGTTATGTTTCTAACTTCAAAATGACTTTGAGATGCTTTGTTTTTGGTGTAACTGAAAGATGTTATAATACTGTCTGAATTATAGATATAGTCATATCCCCCTAAAGTAAGGCTGAATTCACCAAATGATGATTCATGTAATATTGTCTTTCTTGCTATTTTCCCATCAAAAATGTGTTCAAATCTACTCTCTGGATTTCTTTCACTTGGGAATAGTTGCTCAATACTTACTAAGAAATTATTAAGATTAAATGATTCATCTTCACTTATTTTAATAGTTGTTGTATCAGCTCCTTCAACATACTTTGCATCCGGATTAGTATTGTTGTTAGAATTAGGAACAATTGTTTCTGGTTCTGTACAAGAAAAAATAGATAGAATTATGCATAATAATATGCACGCAAATTTAAATTGCTTCATTGCGATTAATTGTTTGGTTGATAATTAAAAAATCAAATAGTTGATGGTGCGAATTAAATAAGAGATATTTCTAAATGCAAGAAGATGTAAAAAAAAATGGCTTCAAATACGATTGATCTAACTGTTGACCAAAGTGTATTTGAAGCCTTATTTATAATTTAAATAGCTAATTAATCGTTCTGTGCTACATACTTGGATGATCTGACTAATTTTAAAAATTCATGGCGATAGCCATACTCATCATCTCCTAATGCATCCTTTGCGATTTTGACCACTTCTTCCGGAGTGCTATTTCCTTTAAACTCACTATCTCTCAACCATAATCCGAATGAAGCAACTGCTGCAGAAAATCTGAAGTTATCAGATGTATCCTCAAATGAGTTGATTTTATCATTGATTGTTTTAGTCATTAAGATACTCTTGAGACCATCTGGCTTTTTGTATCTGAATTTAACTGTCGCCCATTCTTTTGAGTACTTTTGACCATTAGATTTTTCTTTTTGATACTTTAAATCATCAACAGATTTTAAAAATCCTTCGGTTGATGCTCCAACAGGGATGACTTGGTAAATTGCAGTAACCGAATGCCCTGATCCAAGCTCTCCGGCATCTTTTTTGTCATCATTGAAGTCTTCTGCATTAAGTTTTCTGTTTTCATACCCGATGAGTCTGTAGCCTGCTACTTTTTCAGGGTTAAATTCAATTTGTATCTTAACATCTTTTGCAATGGTAAACATCGTTCCACCGAATTCATTTACAAAGACTTTTCTGGCTTCTGAAATATCATCTATATAAGCATAGTTTCCATTTCCTTTGTTGGCCAAAATTTCCATCTTATCATCTTTATAATTACCCATTCCAAAACCTAATGTAGTCAGGTATACACCACTTTCTCTTTTTTCTTCAATTAGTCTTTCAAGGTATCCATTGCTACTTTGACCAATATTAAAATCACCGTCTGTAGCTAGAATGATTCTGTTGTTTCCTTCTTCGATGAAGTTCTCTTCTGCAATTTTATAAGCTAGCTTTATACCGGCTCCACCAGCAGTAGAACCTCCTGCATTTAATTGATCAAGGGCGGCAATGATTTTGCTTTTTTCACTACCACTTGTAGAAGGGAGGACTGTTCCTGCAGCACCTGCGTACACTACAATAGCCACTCGATCTTCTGGTCTTAATTCTTCTACAAGCATTTTAAATGCACTTTTTAATAGTGGTAATTTATTAGCATCACTCATAGAGCCACTTACATCTATTAGGAATACAAGGTTTGAAGCTGGTAGATCTTCAGTAGGAATTCTTTTGCCTTGAAGGCCTACATGTAGCAAGTAGTGGTCGCTTTGCCATGGACAATCAGCAATTTCTGTGGTGATACTAAATGGATGTTCATCAGTTGGCTCTTCATAATCATAGTTGAAATAATTAATCATTTCTTCGATTCTGACAGCATCAACAGGTGGCTTAATGCCCATACTTAAAAATCTGCGAACATTGCTATAAGATGCAGCATCAACATCAATGCTGAAAGTTGATAGTGGCTGGTCTTCAGGTTTGTGAAACTGATTTTCATGGATGGTTGAATAATCTTCTGTGTTATGATTTTCACCTAAATCAATATCGAGATTAAAATTGATTGTTTCTTCATATTCCATAGAGGCTTGATCCATAGCAGGTGCTAGTCCAATTGTTTCAACACTTTTGGCAACCTTTGATTTTGAAAACTCTGCTTTTTTATCTTTTCGTAAACCAGTTACAACAACTTCAGTTAGCTCAGAAATATTTTCTTTTAACCTTACATTTATTTCCGTTTGACCATTAATTTGTATTTCTTGAGTTAAATACCCAACAGAGGTAAATGTTAAAGTTCCCTTTGAATCTTCAAGAGTAAGCGTATAAGCACCTGATATATCAGTAACTGTTCCTTTTGTTGTTCCTTTTAATAAGACATTAACCCCGGGAATACCAATTCCTTCCTCATTAGTAACAACTCCAGAAACTGTATGAGTAGCTTGTGCTGAAAAAGCAACTATAAATAGTGCGGCGAATAATATTGGAAAAATATGTTTCATGACAATTATTATTTAGTGTTCATAGTCATGATGACCCAGTTCATATTATTCCATAAAAAAAGTTTAGATTTTTTTTGTAATGGTCATAAAATGGTTCAAATTTTGAGACTGGATATTTTTTAATCTTGTTCTTCAAAAGAAAAAACATATCGTCATTAACTGATCTGGAGATCATTGCAGCCTATCGTCAAAATAATGATAGTGAGTATATTTCGGTATTATACAGCAGGTATATTGATAAAGCTTATGGTGTGGCTCTGAAGTATCTAAGTGATCGAGAGATGGCTAAAGATATTGTAATGGAGGTTTATGGTCAATTAGGTGAAGATGTCGTTCGATATGAGATTTCCAATTTTTCTTCCTGGTTATATGTTAAGGTAAAGAATTCTGCTCTGATGCGAATTAGAAAGGAAAAGCCTCAATTGTTTGTCAATGGAGAAAAAAAAGATCAGGTTTTTATGGAAATTCATGATGATGGGCATCATATGGTTGAGGAGAAAGTTCGTCTTGAGGATGATCTGGATCAGTTAAAGCAATGTATAGATAGGTTGAAAGAAGACCAAAAGAGATGCGTGACATTGTTTTTTTTGGAAGAAAAAAGTTATGATCTGATTCATGAAGAACTTAAAATAGATTTGAAAAAAGTTAAAAGTTATATTCAAAACGGTAAAAGAAACTTAAAGATTTGTATGGAGGCTGCATTAGGCAAAAAAGACCATGCGCATTGATCTAAAAACCATATTAAAATATTTGAAGGGAGAATTATCCCACAAGGAAGAGCATCACATAGAAAGAGAAGCCCTTGATGATCCCTTTTTGTCTGACGCAATTGAAGGCTTTGAGAAATTCGAAGTTCAGGAGATTGAGTCTGATATTAAAGAATTAAAAGATGGTCTAAAGAAAAAAGATACAGCCTTTCCTTGGTACTCAATTGCTGCATCGATTCTTATAGTTTTTGTAGCAGGTTATTCAATTTGGTTCTTATCAAATGAAAAAACTGATAATCTGGCTTTTGAAGAAATCCCTGTTGTCAACGAGGAAGTGATTATTCCTAACCAAGAATTTATAAAGGATTCAATTCGAGAATTTAAATCAGATAGGGAGATTAATGAATCAAGAAATTCTGGAGTGGAAGACAAAATTGATGAAAGACCAGATGAAGTGGTTTCAAAACCTGAATTAGCTGAAATTAAAAATTCTTTGAAAGAGTCTAGGAATGAGGAGGTTGATGCTATTCCAGAAGTTGAAAATGAGCTTGATTTTGAAATTGAAGTTGCAGATGTTCAATTAGAAGAAGAAGTAATAGAGTTGGGTATGCAATTATCTGAGGATATAAGTGAAAACGCAGCAGTAAAATCAATAAGTGGAGAGGAGATTGCCCAACGTTCAAAAAGAGAAATGACCAGGTCTTCTTATAATTTGCCAGAACCATCAGCTATGCCAAATATTGCTTCAAGTTATGATGCAGATGAAATTGATGATATTCGGGTTGAAGGTAAACAAGTAAGAATAATTACCGGTAAAATCACTGGTGAAAATGGAGAGGGTGTACCTGGAGTAAATATATTGGTTGAAGGGACTACAAGAGGAGTGATGTCAGATGTTACTGGAGAGTTTTCTATTTCTTTATTCGAAGATGAAAAGGAATTACAAATATCTTCAATAGGTTATGTTTCTCAACGCATTGATCTTGATGAAGATAAAGATTATGTGATAGTTATGCTCTCAGAAGATGTTTCTACATTATCAGAGGTAGTAGTAACTGGATATGCCAAAGCTCAAAGTTACCAACCCGTAGAAATTTTACCTCAACCAGATGGAGGGCTTAGGGCTTTGAGACAATATGTGAAAGAAAATCAGGTGTTTCCCGATGGAATAGATGAAGATAAAGCATTGGTTAAGTTATTGTTAACCGTATCTGCTTCGGGTAAAATAACTTCAATAGAAGTTGAGAAATCAGAAGGGGAATTTTTCGATAAAGAAGCAATCAGATTATTAAAAGCGGGCCCATCCTGGAATCCCGGAACCGTTGACGGAAACCCTACAGAAATGGAGGTGAAAGTCCGGATTAAGTTTAAAAAATGATAATTATCATTTGATTTACTAGTACTTTCTAGGTAGAATTAATTAAGTATCGTTATTGATTTCGATCTTGAATGGAAATAATATTAAAAAATATTATATTCCCCGCCTTTGAAATTATAACCTAAATAGCATGAAAAGAATATTATTATTTGCTTCGGCGATTTCACTAATTATGACTTCGTGTGGAGGCAGTGGTTCTGGCGAACCTAATGAATATGTGAAAGTCGATGATAACGAAGCCATTGTTGAATCAACTTATCCTGAAAAAGCCGCTTCTGACATCATCTATGAAGTGAATATCAGACAGCATACTCCTGAAGGAACTATCAAAGCTTTTATGAATGATCTCGAAAGACTTGATAAAATGGGAGTTGACATGCTTTGGCTGATGCCAATTCAACCTATTGGTTTTAAAAACAGAAAGGGATCATTAGGTAGTTATTATTCAATTCAGGATTATTCAAAAGTTAACCCTGAGTTTGGAACTCTTGAAGATTTTAAAGCTTTAGTCGAGAAAGCTCACGAATTAGGAATGAAGGTTATCCTTGATTGGGTGCCTAACCACACTGCCTGGGATCATCCATGGATTACTGAGCATAAAGATTATTATGCTCAAAATGATAAAGGTGAAGTGATCTACGAAGCAGATTGGACCGATATTGCTTTACTTGATCATACAAACCCGGCAACAAGAAGGGCTATGATTGATGAAATGAAGTTTTGGGTTGAAGAAACTGATATTGATGGTTTTAGATGTGACCACCCACTACATGAAATGCCACTTTACTTCTGGGAAGAAGCTACAGATGAGTTAGATCAGTTAAAGGATCTTTTCTGGCTTGCCGAAGTTGATGAGCCTAGAGCACATACTGAGTTTGATGCAACATATTCATGGGGCTTCAAAGGTATTAGTACTGAGATTGGTGAAGGTCACAAAAAAGCTTCTGAAATTGCAAAATATATCGATGAGGATATAAAGAGATATGGTATGAAGCCTTTTAGGCTGACAATGACAACTAATCATGATGTTAACTCATGGGAGGGAACAGTTTTTGAAAGATACGGAGAAGGAGATAAAACATTTGCTGCTCTTGCATTTACCGTATATGGAGCACCAATGCTTTATAGCGGACAGGAAGTTGGTCTGGATAAAAGATTGAAATTCTTTGATAAAGACACTATCGACTGGAGTGACCCTAAAGGTTATGAGGAGTTTTACACTAAGTTAATTGAAATTCACACTGATAATGTGGCATTACATGCCGGAGAGTTTGGTGGTATGCCAATCCAGATTAACAAAGACGAAAATGTTTATGCATTCAAGCGTGAAAAAGATGGTAATCAGGTGATCGGGATATTTAACCTGTCTGATTCAGAGCAAAATATGAATTTGACCGATGCTTCGGTAGCAGGAACATATAAAGATGAAATGACCGGTAAGGAAGTAAATATTACAGTTGATCAGCCATTAAAGCTTGATGCCTGGGAATATTTGATTTTTGTATCGAATAAATAAGTTATGTTAACTTTTTAAGAAAGCCGCTCATGATTGAGCGGCTTTTTTATTTTTGCGATTATATTTTTTAAACAATGAATTTATAAACTATGAAGATTGCTAAGTATTTAGTGTTTTTTGTCTTGTTGACAGCATTCACTTGTGACAGAGATGAGGGTGATATAACACCTGAAACATGCCTGGCGGCAGGAGAATCAATCTCAATTGGAGATACAAGTGTTTTTAATTTTGAGGGGTTCAAAAAGTCTTTTGAACAAATTGTATTTATTGACTCATTAAAGATGTTTACCAGCCATGTTAGCTTTGAACATGTTGTTGAGAATTGTAAAATTACAAAAACAATTATCAAAGAAAACTGGAAGGGAGAATTTGGTTTACAAACTGAATTTGTTCACGAATATGACCAATCAGGAGTTTTAGTAAAAAGTTCTGGAAATAAATTGGTTTATGATGAGCAGTTTGAAATAGTGCAACGGCCACTTGAAATTGAATATGAGTATGATTCCAGAGGATTAATTGGAAAAACTAAAGTTTATTGGAATCCTGAATACTATAATATTTATGAATATTCATACAATTCAGATTCTTTATTAGAAGTTAAAAAGGATTATGATACGGAAATTTACACATACGATGAGAATGGTAATATTATTACAATAATTGGTCTTTGGGGAGAAGTAAATAATACATATGATAATAGTGGAAGAATACTTACATCATATAAGACATCAGAACATGTACCATATAATTTTAATATGGATGTTGCATATGATCAGGAAGGTCGTATTATTCAGATGAACTTTTTGATTAAGGATTATAAATACACAATTACGAAAAATACATTTGATTATAGTGGAGGAAGTTTAGTTCAGAATTTTAAATATGGATATAATACAACTACTGTACTTTCAGAGGTTTATGCAGATTATACAATAAATTATGGTTCCGGAGGTGTTGTAAGTTCATTTTCAGAAGCTAGTGGTTTAACTTCAGGTCCTGGTTATTACGGTCCTTCTGTGTTTTTCGCAATACCTATTCCTTAAAAAAATCACCAGTGCTACTCAACCAGTAGCACTGGTATATCTTTATCTGTTTGAATCATTTTTGCTGCTACTGATCCAATCAAATCATCATCATCATCAGTTTTTCCTTTTTTACCCATCAGTACCATGTCTACCTGATTTGTTTTAGAAAAATCATAGATAACTTTCGAAATAGGTCTGTCTTCAGCATAAATCACATTTTTTTCAACTTCGTATCCTTTCAAGTTTTTTTCACAAAACGTATCAAGCTTTTTAGTTGCCTTTTTTTCTAAATCAGAAACTAATTTATCGGTCTTTTTACCAAAGAAGGGGAAGTAGGATGGGGGAACCCTAAAGACATGAAGCACTGCTACTATTTCAGGTCTGAATCCTCCGAACTCATCAAGTAATTGAGCTGCATGTTTTGAGTAAGAAGAAAATTCAGTAGTGATAAGGATTTTTCTGAGATTAAGCCTGGTTGATTCTGTAACAAACAAAACTGGCTCTTCAATCATCCTGGATAATTTAGCAGAAAATGCACCCGTGCCGGGGTGAATAGTTTTTTTTCCTAATACAAACAGATTGTATTCGCTTTTATTAAGTTTATTTAAAAGATCTTCTTTTCCTCCTTTATCATGTACTATTGTTTCGCATTTGTCTATAGGTAAGTCAAACTCCTCGGCAAGATCCATTAATTCTTCAGAGATTAATTGTCTCAATGGTTTGTCAGTTTGATTGTAAAATGACTCTTCAGTGTCAGTATAATCTTGAATTTCAACATAGTGACACAATCCGATTTTTGTGACATTTAGTTTTTTAGTTATGCGATAAGCATTTTGAAGAATGGAAGCATCCATTTCACTCAAATCAAGGAAAAGTAGTAACTGTGTCATTGCTTATTTGGCTTTTTCTTTTTTAGAAGATTCTTTCTTTTTATCAATTTCCTTTCTTTTAGAAATCAGTTTTTCTATACGCTCACTATACCTTCTTATATCAGATTCTTTAGAAAGTTGCTGAGATTTCGCATGTTCGTTTTGAAGACCTTTATATAAGCTAAACATCATAAGAATAAGTACAAAAGTAAAGGGTAACCCTGTTGTAATAGCAGCTGTTTGAAGAGCGCTTAAGCCTCCACCTATTAAAAGCACAGCTGCAACACCACCTTCAGAAATAGCCCAGAATATTCTTTGTCCCACAGGTGCATCTAATTTTCCTCCGGCGGTAATACTATCTATCACTAATGACCCTGAATCTGATGAGGTAACAAAGAAGTTTATAACCAGAATAACACCTATTCCGGAAGCAATTCCTGACAGAGGAAATTGTTCAAGCAAGATAAACAGAGAGGTAGAAACATTGGTCATTACGCTTTCACTTATTATTCCGGGATTATTCATTTCAACCCAGATACCAGTGCCTCCGAATGCTGTCATCCAAAGAAAAGTAAGAAGTGAAGGTACAATAAGAACTCCTGTAACAAACTCCCTGACTGTTCTACCTTTGGAAACGCGGGCTATAAACATCCCCACAAAAGGAGACCAGCTGATCCACCATGCCCAGTAGAATACAGTCCAGCTATTTTGCCATCCTTGTGAGTCAGCAGGTTCATAAGCTTCGGTCCAGAAACTCACGTAGAAAAAGTCTTGAATATAAGATCCAAGATTTTCAATATAGCTATCAAGAATAAAAAAGGTAGGGCCTACTACAATTATAAACAATAGAAATATAGCACCAATTTTTATATTTAATTCACTAAGAAATTTAACTCCCTTGTCTATACCCAGCACAACACTAGCTGTTGCAATTGCGGTGATTATGGCTATTAAAACAACCTGGGTCCAAACATTATCAGGAATATTGAATAAATAATTAACACCTGAACTAACCTGTTGTACGCCAAGGCCTAAAGATGTTGCAAGACCAAATAATGTAGCTATTACAGCAGTAACATCAATTACATCACCAATCCATCCGTGAATCTTTTCTTTTAGAATCGGGTAAAATACCGATCTGATTGTCAGAGGTAATTTTTTTGTGTAAGCAAAGAATGCAAGTGATAACCCCACAAGTGCATAAATCCCCCAGGCATGCAGACCCCAATGAAGGAAACTAAACGTCATTGCTTGCTCTGCTCTTGCAGAGGGTGTGGCCTGATCAATTGGTGGTTGAATATAATGAAACATAGGTTCTGCAACACCCCAGAAAATAATTCCGATTCCCATTCCGGCACTAAATAGCATTGCAAACCAGGCTGCCGTACTAAATTCTGGTTCGGCTTCAGGTCCACCAATTCTGATTTTTCCGTATTTACTAAATCCAATGACAATACTAAAAACCAGAAAAGCATTAGCTGCCAATATTAAGAACCAACCGGCATAATCTGAAATACCAGTTTGAATAGAGGTAAATACCTTTTCCATTGGCTCACCTACGATCAAAGTAACAGCGATGAAAATTATAATTAATATGGATGCTGGCCAGAATACTGGTCCGTGAACGTCAAAGTACTTATTTTTTTTATTTCCCATAATCACCTAAAAGTAGAATCCGACATTAATATTAAATCGTGTGTTAAACGGTGGACTGTCATCTAATCGATTGATCTCTCCCTGATCAGTTTCTTCACCAGGGGCAAATCCAATATTTTCGCCTCGACCGGTGCTCAGGGCAGTTCCTCCAAAAGAATCACTTAACCAAGGTTGATTTATACCAGATGCAATATCAAAATATGCATAGACAAAGCCGGCGGTCACCAGAAAACCCAAAACATTATGTTGAGTATCTATGAATGAAAACTCCTGACCAGAGATGTTGATTTTTCCAGACTTAAACATATAACTGTAATCTTCATAAAATGTTAAAGATTCGATTGGTCCCCAGTTTACCGGTTGATGAAATGAAAGACCTATTGATAGTATAGTAGCTTCTTTTGCAGCCTGGTATGTGCCAAATCCATAGGCCCCCATATTAATATAGTCAACGATCTTAGTGCCTTCATCATTTTTTATGTCTGTGTAATTATAATATGTGCCTTGAAGTTTTATGTTCATTTTCTTTCCAAGGTCTATTGAAGAATGGGCTGAAAACGCATAATGTGGTGTGCTTTCGTCAATGTTTGAATTGTAAATTTGTCCCACTTCAAAAGATAACCCTCCAGTGATTGAATTTGTAATATCTGCTTCCATCCAGATATTTGCTTGATTCCTTTCCTTGTTACCATTATAACCGTCAAGAGGAATAACATCATATGAATATCGGGCCGATGTATAACTTCCATATTCCGGGTCTGACTGGCCTCGCGGCTCTGCCATAATGAAGTATGCTATTTTCCATCTGAAATTACCGGAATCGGATATATGTGATAACTTAATTCCTGTATCATAATCATCTTCAAGTCCAACGTAGTAAGGTAATTGAAACCACCATGAATTCCCTAAATATGGAAGCATTCCAAATGGTTTTTGAGTGATACCTAATTCCAGACTATATTGACTGTTGAAATCATAGCTTAGGTATCCTTTTTTAAGAAAATGACAGTTAAAGCCCGGATAAACACGATATTCATAGTCAAATCCGATTCCTTTCGCTTTTCCATCAACTTCAAATCTTAATACATCCCAGAAAATGCCATTTCTATTTTCAGTAGGTAGTTTAAATGTATTACCCTCATAGATTGTGAACATAGTGTTAAACCGGACTGCACCACCAAGATTGATATAAGTTGTGTCTTTGTATTGACTAAATATCAATGATGGAATACAAAGCAATAAGATCATTACTGAATACAGATGCTTCATTATATTATGTGTTTTATTACACCATAAGACTATATTTTATTGGCTATGGAGTCTGATATTAGCCAAATTGTGGTGGTAAACTATGATGAATATGCTTCTTTATAATTTAACCCAAAAATGTGTGAAATGCCATTTAAAATAGCAGTAATTGCTTTAAATGATTTGTTGATTTATCAAGTTTTGGATAGGTATGATTTCAATAATTAGTGGGTTACATCTGTTAGTAGTTGTTGTATTAACATGAAATTCATTGATTATATTTTTTTACCGATTTACAACTATGAATATTTCAAACAATAATCAAAAACTCGAAGATTTAAGTATATATGGTCTTGATTGGGGCGTATTTCTCCGACATGATATGGAAGGTCCAATAAGTCCATTTATGTATCTTGAAGATAGTAATGGAAAAAAACTGACCCGAATGCTAATGGCAGAAGGCAATCCGGTAGAGTTTGCACAAAAGGTATTAGAAAAAGAAGAAAAACCATTCGAAAGGTTTGTTATTGGGTACGAAGGTTTTTTAAGAGATGATAATGATTCTCGAGTTGACGCAATTATTGTTGAAGCATATGATGTCACTCAAGAAAAAGGTATAAGGCTTGCTCAGCAATTTCAACCAAAGGAAAATGGAGGATTTAAGAAAATTGATAAAGTCAATTTTTTGGGCAATCCGGATTTGATATTAGCTAAGAAAAGTATTGAATCGATTAATTATGAATCTGAGGATATTGGCTTTTCGGGTGTAAGCATGCAGGAAAAGGAGAGTCAGTTAACTTCATTTATGGGGGTATTTACTCATGTGAACCCTAGTTTAATTGCGAGTGGGATTAAAAGGTATATCAGGGCAAAAATTGCTGACCCAAAAAATATAGATTTTAGTGGGAAGTTTAGAGTTATTATTACTCCGGTAGAGAATATGTTTATGGATTTTCTAAAGTTTTTAGTTAGAAATTCTATATCTGAGGAACTAAATGTTGATGAATGCCTAAGGTGGAGTGAGTCCACAGGTCGAATTATTGAAGTGGAATGTAAATATGGGGAAGAAGAGTTATTTACAATTACTTCTCAAAATGATTTAAAACAGAAATCAGAATCGGAAGCAAATGATCAATCTGGAAATAAGGAGTTTGGATATAAACATTTGTCAAACGAAGATCTGGATAAGGAATTTGCAAGGATAATTTCAATAACAAATGCCAGGGCAAATACAGATGCTCTAATGAGGATGAGTGAACTGATGAAGGTTAATAAAGAGAGGGGTTGAGATACCATCAAACAGAAATAAAACTGGTAATTCTACTTATACAAAATCTTCTGATGATAAAAGTAAAGGTAAGGGTTGTACAACTGTATAGTGGTTAATCTTTATTATAGAATTAATTTTGAGAATTGCAATTGCAGTTTTTAGCTAAACTAAATTTGAAATAAAATATTTTGCCTGGGAATATTATCCAGACTTTTTTTTGTAAAAAGCTGAGTTTAAATTGAATATCAATTAGGATTCAGTTTTATGCATAATAAAGCTTTCGGATGGAGTTTAAATTGAATAATTTCGACCTACTTTTTTAGGAATTATTACGAATTAAGAGACATGAGATTTTTTTACTTTTTACCACTACTATTTATTCTTACGGCATGCCCGTTTTCATCTGATGAGGATATTGCACCTCAAGTAGACACACGGCCTGTCAGGTTTGTTGAAGGTGCTGATACCACTACTATTAAAATTAGTGATACAGAATCATTTAACCTGAACAACTTTCTGGTGTGTTTTGAGCAGATAGTCGAGGATGATTATTATCAGATTTTAGCTCTTGATCATACTTATAACGGTAGCAAAATTCTTAATTCCCTTTACACTAATCAGTATTTAAAGCCATATATATTTAGTTATAATCAATTTGACTATGTATATCAAAATGAAATCATAACTGCGGTAAATAGTTCACATGATAATTTCTATAATTTTAAATTCGATATAGATGGATTGATCAAAGAATATACTCGTGGACTTAAGGGGAATGAATATAATTATAATGTAGAATATGATAAATACAAAAATGTCATTTCTGAAACCGACGGTATAACTGATTATTTGCGGTTTTATGATGATTCAAATAATATTGTCAGATGGAATATGAATGGCGGAGCCTATATATTATATGAGTATTCAGATAACAGGCCAACTAAATCTACACGTTATGATCCACAGGATAAGCCATTTACAAAAACTGAAATGAATTATAATGAAAGAGGTCAAATCATAGGAGAAGATCTATTCTGGTATTACGAAGATGGCACCTTTTCGTATAGTAAAAAGGAATTTGAATACTTAACCGATACATTGATATTTATCACTTATGCTAATGATATAGCTGATAATAGTATAATTGTTGGAGTGTCAGGTAAAAAGAATTACAACCTGAATAGTGAATTGGTTAAAAAGGAAAGTTTTATAACTAACACCTATTATATTAAGGATAATTTACCTCTGGCATTATCAGAAACATACTTTACTCCTTCCGGTGAAAGTCATTATAAAATGGAAATTCTTGAAATGGATGGAGAAAATAGAAGTTTACTAGGGTATGTGGAGGTGGATGTTCGTCAAAGTGGTAATGCGAATTATACAAAAACTGCGACTTTCAGGGATGCAAATGGAGAATTTATCAATACAATTGAATATTCAGATTCAGTTGATCCGAATAATTATACTTATCAGTTTAAAGATATTAAAGGTAGTGTAATAGATGAGACGAATGTCCCGTACTGGATAATTAGTTCAGTTAAAGAATTATTTTTTATTCCAGAATTTAATAAGCTATAATTTTACATATAAGCCAACCGTATTTGATTATCAAAAATTAGTGATAAACTTTTTAGCAACAGAACATAATGAGATTTTTTTACTTTTTACCACTACTTTTTATCCTTACTGCATGTCCTTTTTCATCTGATGAGGATATTGCACCTCAAGTTGATACCCGGCCTGTCAGGTTTGTTGAAGGTGCTGATACCACAACAATTAAAATCAGCAATACCGAATCTTTTAACCTGAATAACTTTCTTGTCTGCTTTGAGCAGATAGTTGGTGATGACTATTATATGGTTTACGGGTTGGAGCATACCTTTGAAAATGAGAAAGTACTATCTTCACTGTACCTTCATCAGTATAAAAAGCCTTATAACAAGAAGGACAGAGTTTATGAATATACATATGATGAGTCCGGTGTAATTACGATGGCCTCTAACTCATATGAGAAGTATTATGATTTTGAATTTGATGAACAAGGGCTGATAACTTCTTATACAAAGCTTGGGCATAGTGGAAATGTAAGTACTTATGATCTTGAATATGACAAATACTTAAATATAATATCAGATTACAACAGTGAGTATACTGGTCCTAAAAGCTATACTCGAATTTATGATGAAAATAACAATCTGATAAAGTGGGGGGAAGAAGGATATTATATCTCAATTGAATATGACAATTATAACCGACCAATAATTGTAACAGTATTTAATAAAGAAGTAGCCCAATGGAGAATAAACCTTAGTTATAACAATAATAATCAGTTGATTGAAGAAAAGGTGACTTATTTTGACAGGCCAGACAATGTTTCAAAATATGAATTCGAATATTTAGAAGATCAGGCAAAAAGGATTTCTTATATATTTTTTGAAAATGAATTTTATATATCCACGGTGATTACCTATAATGTTGATTTGGAAGTTACATCTTATTCTAGCTATTCTGATAAATATATTTCTGAAAGTACTTTTTTTAACTCCTCTGGGGAAAGAGATTTTAAGGTAACTATCTATGATCGACAAAATGATTTGAATATTATAGGTTATGGAATTTCTACAGTCGATCAACAAGTTGATGCCAGGTACACTAAAGAAGGGAATATTTATAATGCAAATGGTGATTTGTTATATAGGGTAATCTTTGATGATTTGCAGTTAGAAACTCCGAATCCATATCCAAAAGCTTATTATGATAGTAACAATGTGGAAGTTCCTTCTTGGGGTGTTTCAGAATGGGTTAGTGATTGTGCTGTTAATTTGTATATGAAGTTTGTCATTACAAATTTTTAAAAAGGAAAATGTATTACTCAAATAATACGAAGGTTCAATCAACTATGATTGAACCTTTTTTATTATATTAAATCAAAAACTCATGTCACCATCACCAACACCACAATCATGGATCAGCTGGTTTGAAATACCAGTGGATGACCTCCAGCGTGCAAAATCTTTCTACGAAGCTATTCTTGATATTTCCATTGAAATAGAAGACTTCGGTGATTTTAAAATGGGAATTTTCCCTCACGATAAAATAGGAGGGGCCCTTGTACAAAATGAATATTATAAAACCGGACCCGCAGGGCCTTTAATATATTTAAATGTCAATCCTGATTTGGAAATTGTTCAGGAAAGGATTGAGGCTGCCGGAGGCACCTTAATGATTCATAAAAGGCAAATTTCACCTGAGCATGGATATATGGCGGTGTTTTCTGATACCGAGGGCAACCGGATTGCGCTTCATTCTGATAATTAAACTAAATGTTAAGTTTTTTAACTTAAACATTAGTTTTATTAATTAGGTTTTAGTTAGTTTATGGAAATAAATCTATCTAAACCATGAAAAGAACATTATCTGTAATTTTATTATTTGCTGTTTTTATTCCAGTTTATTCACAATCTTTCAACGAGTTAATAGCTGATGCTGGTAAAAAGTATGATGATAAAGAGTATTTAGAGTCGGCTGACCTATATGCTAAAGCACTGGAGTTAGAAACAGGAACTTCATCTCATTATTATAATGCAGCTTGCTCACATGCTCTTGCTGGGAAATCAGATAAAGCCATAAGTTTTCTTCTAAAGGCTATTGATACAGGGTGGAAGGATGCCTCCTGGATGAAGCGAGATGAAGACCTGAAATCAATTCATGATCATGAAAAATGGGATTCAATAGTCGAAAAAGCCTTGGCTAATAAAGCTGAATACGAAAAGGACTTTGACAAGGAACTTCAGGCACAACTAGAAAGAATTTATGTTGAAGATCAAATGCTAAGACATCTTTTGGAACCTGCTGAAGAAAAATTTGGTACAGACTCAGATGAGATGAAATACTTTTGGTCATTAATGCAAGCAGAGGATAAGAAGCTTGAGAAGGAAGTAGTTGAAATTATTGAAAAACATGGTTGGGTTGGAAAAAGCCTGGTTGGAGGAAAGGCAAATACAGCTTTGTGGTTAGTGATTCAGCATGCTCCACTGGAAATTCAGGAAAAGTACATTCCCTTAATGACTGAATCGGTTAAAAAAGGTGAGTCATCTGGGAGTCAATTAGCTTTGCTTGTTGATAGAATTGAAATGAGAAATGGACGCCCTCAAATTTATGGTTCTCAAATTACCACCAATAATGAAACAGGGGAAACTCAGGTTCATGAACTTGTCGATCCTGCTAATGTTAATAAGCGTAGAGCTGAGGTTGGATTGGGGCCATTAGAAGATTATGCCAGAAGATTTGGAATTGATTGGAGTCCTGAGTCTGATTCAAATGATTAATTAATTGATTCCATCAAAAGGAATTTAAATAAATTGAATAAGCCCGATCATTATATTAATGATCGGGTTTTTGTTTCATTTTATTTAAATTGGCATTTTTAAAATTACTCTGTAGTGCAAAAGAAGATTGGAATAGTAGTAGACAATGATTTTGATTATGATGTAAGAGTCCAAAAGGAGGTTCGAGTTCTGACTGAAGCTGGATATGATGTTTATGTGCTTTGTTTCTCCTTTGAAGGGAAAACGACTAAAAGTTATGATGAAATAACTGTTGACAGGATCTCAATTTCTGACAAAAAGAAAAATATTTTGTATTTTTTTAATGTTCGACTTCCTTTTTACAGACAATTATGGTCAGTAAATATTCGTCGATTTATTGAGAAATATGAGCTTACCAAGCTTCATGTACATGATCTTTATTTAGCTATGCCTGCTCGTGATGCCATCAATAAAGCTGGCAAAGATGTTATGCTCGTAGTTGATCTACACGAAAATTATCCTGATGCCCTGGTTTCATATAATTGGACAAAAGGAACCTTAAGAAATTTTCTTTCTAACCCTGATAAATGGAAGGAATGGGAATTTAAGTATTTGAAGGCAGCAGATAAAATTGTTGTTTTAAGTGATCATTACAGAGACCAATTAATAGAAAAATACCCATCACTTAACAAAAAATCCTTTTATGTGTACCCAAATACTATTGATATAAAGAGATTTGAAGAATTTCCAGTTGATTACAATAAACCCAGAATATTTAGTGAAGTGACTCTTTTTTATTTTGGGGTAGTAGCAGAACGAAGGGGTGTGTTTGATGCTATTAAAGCGACAAAACAAGCTAACGATAGAGGTGCAAACGTTAGATTGTTGATAATTGGTCCGGTTGATAATGCTGATAAAATTAAATTCAACGATATTATTACTTCAGATACATATAGCTCAGTTGTAAAATATATACCTTGGATTGATGTGTCTGAATTGCCTGATTATTTAAATATTTCTGATATATGTCTTTCACCAATTCATAAAAATCCTCAACATGAATCAGGAATTGCTAATAAGATATTTCAATATATGTTTGGTAAGAAGCCATTAATTGTTTCTAATAGTATACCACAAATGGAATTAGTTATTGATAATAATTGTGGGTTGCATTATACAAATCAAAATGAATTTGTAGAAGCTATTCTTACTCTTGTGAATAATCCAAAACTGAGAGATGATATGGGAATGAATGGATACAAGGCATTGGTAAACAAATATGCGTCTAGTCAGAAAGACATGGCACTTCTGGATGTATATAATGATTGAATTATAAAATTATCACTCCTATACTAAGTTCAAAACCCGTAAAATCAAATATAGCATCCTTGTAGTCTACATTGATTGTTTGAAAAGTATCCCCGGAATTACCACCGGTGTATGATCCGCTTAATGGTATATTCGCTCCCCCAAGATAGTAAATTCCTTCAAGGGAAATTCCGTATTTATTATTGGGATAAAAAACTACCTCTGCACCTCCATGGAAACCCCATCCCGGCTTCTGCTTAAAATCGATATCGCTATTGGCAACTTCCCAGTTTTCATAATTTCTTATAGCTCTGTCAATATTACCTGTATTTAGTTTTTGCCAAATATTAAAAAAACCAAATACACCACCTTTAAAATTGAAGTCCATCTGCTGTGTTTGTAAAGAAAGCATTAATTCTACAGGGACCATAACTGTAAAAGATGGTCCTGATAATGGCTTTTTACTCTCTAAAGGGAGGTCTTTGATTTGCATTCCACTCAAAAGGTATAAAGTGCCTCCGGTTTGAATTGCAAAATAATCATTAAGATCAAAGCCAAGTCCTCTTATAGAAAACGGACTGACTGGTACAGATGGGTACCCTTCTTTAGGAAAGAAATATGAAAAGGATACAGCTACATTCTGGGCTTTAGACCCAATAGAAATAAATATTAAAAGTAGAAATGCAAATACCGTCTTCTTCATAACAAAAAATTTTGTTGAAGTTAACAAATATTTAAGATTCGTAGTTTTCAGTTGCTAGTTTCCTTGATTTTCTAAAGTAATATATGCTAACAAATACAGCTATTAATGCTACAATTCCACCAGTCCAGAATGCATAACTGAAGTTTTTCGGGTTACTGTCATATATAGCTCCTGATATAAATGCTCCGGATCCTATACCTATTTCTAGTGCAATGAATACCGTTGCCAGAGCTCGTCCACGGTATTTGTCTTCGGCAAGGTCTATTGTCCAGGCAAAGATTGTCGGGGAGTTGATACCTGCTGCAAAACCAAATATTACTGCAGCTATATATAGTAATTTAAGATTTGTACTTGCCCCAATTAGAAACATCGTAAAACTCAACATTACCAGACCAGAAATCAGGACTGGTATTCTACCATATTTATCTGAAAGTTTTCCGGCAATAAGCCTGATCACTATTGAAGCACTCATAAATATTCCGAAGAAAATCCCCTTGTTTTCTAATCCTAGGTGCTCACTTAAATCAGGAATTAATGTAAGTGCTATTCCAAAAGAGAAGACTGATAACCCCATAGTGATTGCAGCGGGCAATGCTCTTGGTTCATAAATGTCAATTAAACTTACTTTAAGTAATGAAAAATTGAATTTTTGTTTTTTCTCAAGTGTTTCCTTCATTCCAAACAGAACAAGAATTGAAGCCAACGCCAATCCTGAGCTTGTATAAAACATTGCATTTATGGAATAATTCATCACTATCCAACTTGAAATGGTATTACCCATTGCCATTCCTAATCCACCAAACATACCCAGGATCCCCATTGCTTCACCTCTTCTATGGTCAGGACTAATGTCTGCCACATAAGCAGAAGTAGCTGTTGGTTTAAATCCGGTTGACATACCATGAACAAGTCGAAGTGCTAGCAATCCAAAAACAGTTGTTACATGTGAATATAGAATCCCTGCAATTATGCATACAAAAACGCCATAGATCATTATTGGGATTCTACCGATAGTATCAGTCAACTTCCCACTAAATGGGCGACTTAATCCTGCAGAAATTGTAAAAAGACCTATGATCCAACCAAGATATTCTTCCCCGCCCATATCTGATAAATAACTAGGTAATTCAGGGATTAAAATATTGAAACTAGCAAAAAACAGAAAGGAACTAAAACAAAGTAACCAAAATTGACGTGTATATAACTGTTTGTTTTGCATATCGGCTCAAATAGGTGAGGTAGAAAGATTAACAAACGTAATTAGAATATACAGGTTTTACATTTATAGAAAAATATGGCAAGTTTTAAAGAATTAGTGAACCAGGATATGCCTGTTTTAATCGATTTCCATGCTACATGGTGTGGTCCTTGTAAAATGATGGAGCCAATAATTGATGAGGCTGCCAAACAGTTTAAAGGAAAGGCAAGGATTTTAAAAATCGATGTTGATAAAAATCAGGAGCTTGCTCAAAAGCTACAGATTAGAGGGGTGCCTACAGTAATGATATTTAAAAATGGTGAATTAAAGTGGCGTGAATCAGGTGTTGTACAACTACCAGATATTGCCAGAAAATTAGCTGAAAATATTTCTGCTTAATTGATTATATGACTTATTGAAATCGAACAAGGGCGTTTTTTATAACGCCTTTTGTTATATATATAGAGTTGCCACTTTCGGTGCATACTTTGCCATCAAAGTATCCATCGATAGTTTTAGTTTCCTGATTGTAAGAGGTTATTGTAAGACTAAATTGTTTGTCATTACAAGTTTGAGAAGAAAGGCATTTTATAGCATTGTCATCATTGCATAATCCCATTCTTGAAACCCCAAATTTCTGGCCATATACATACTTTCCTATCAGATCATCCGTGTGGAAGAACATGAACAGGTTCTGATATCCCGGAGTTCCATTTTCTTTAACAAATGTATATGCGTTAAAATAAACTTCCATATATCCCTTGCTGTTCGGGTTAACTGATATGTCAACGTCTGAAGCTTTACTTTCAATCAATTTATCATCCAGGTAATAACTTACCGACCCGGAATTTTCCTTAAATACATTATCCTTGCATCCGGAAAATCCGATTACGATGAAAGTTAAAAGTATATATGAACAGAGTTTACGCATACCAACAATTTACTAAATTTTAAGTTTCAGTCATTCCTGATCAGTGATTTTTTTTAATTCAACTCGTGTACGAGGTAAATGTTCAGAAAAATTTGTTTGAATATACTTTATTAGCTCCTCACGAACCTTTACTCTTAAATCCCATAAGGTAGGAGAATTAGCAGCACTCATCATGAATCTTAACTCAAGAGTATCTGAAGTTGCATTGGTGACCTGCAGGTTTTGAACTTTTCCATCCCATAAATCCTGTTTTTTGATCAAATCTGTATAGAATTTTCTGATTTCATCAATCGGAATTTTATAATCGGTATAAACAAATACCGTTCCCAATAAGTCTGCTGAAGTTTTGGTCCAGTTTTGAAATGGTTTTTCAAGAAAGTAAGGAGTAGGTAAAATGACTCTTCGTTGATCCCATACTTTTACAACTACATAAGTCAGGTTTATTTCTTCAACCCAGCCCCATTCTCCTTCAACAATCACCACATCGTCAAGTTTAATTGGTTGAGTAATTGCTATTTGAACTCCAGCAAGGAAAGATCCAATTACTTTTTGAGCTGCAAAACCAATGATAATTCCTCCTATACCGGCAGATGCAAACAAGCTTACTCCTAACTCCCTGACATTTTCAAAAGTCATTAATGAAGCGGCAAATGCAAGGAATAGTATTAGGAAAATTAATACCCTTTGAGCAACCTGAATTTGAGTATATATTTTTCTGGCTTTGTAGTTATCAGATTCAGTAATGTCGAATTTTGAAAGTAAGATCATCTTGGTAACCGCAATGATTTGAATCAATAGCCAGGCAATTGAAAATATCAAAATAACATTGAATATTGGCTTGAGATAGGCAAGGCTTTCAAATTCATTCTGATAGGCAACTATTGGAAATTGAGCTCCAATAATCATTAATGTTAGAATAAATGGAAACCTGATTATTTCTATTATCTTTTTTCCTGAAATATTCCTTTTCTTGTGTGTTATTTTACCTATGATTTTTATGATAATCAGGTAAATGATGACTCCCAAAAAGGCTGCCAAAGCTATTTTTAAGGCAACAGAAAGTCCCGGTGTATTTTTAAATATTTTATCTACTTGAAGTACAATATTCATACTCTTCAATTTTATTTTTCAGAAAATTAACAGGGATTTCATGTTTGGGGTGTACTGCAATTTAATGGAATGTAATTGAACACGCTAACTTACCTTAATTTAATCCAGATAAAAAAAGGTGTGATCATTATGACCACACCCTGATTTTCAAGCTATATACTGATTAATAAATTACTTTTCCCAGACTTGTAATTACTGAAGCCAATCTAATAGATTCAAATATTCTTTTGGTATTAGAACCCATTTTCAATAATGAATCTTCATGGGCTTTGACACATCGCTCACAACCGTTTACTGCTGAGACTGCCAAACTTATTAATTCGAAAAACTCTTTGCCTATAACCGGTTTCATCATAATATTCATTTTGATTCTTGCCGGTTCATTTTCGTATTCATCTTTATCTGCAAAGTGTCTGAACCTATAAAGAACGTTGTTACTCGCAAGAAGGCTTGAGCATGCTGCTGCCTCTGCTATTTCAGCTTCTTCAGCTCCGGCTTTCTCAGCTTTTCTACCAAAAATATCTGCCAGAATCTCGTTTTTTTCATTTATTGCAATTGCAAAAGCCATTAGCAAAGCCTCTTTTTCAGACATGTAATCTGTTTTAAGAGCATTTTTGATATTGATACGAAGGTCTTTCAGGTATCTCGTCTCACCAACTACCATTGCTTTTAATGCAATTCTTTCATTGAGATTATCTATTTCAAGGTCTTCAAAAAGACTGTTTTTTACTTCTTCCATTGAATTAGGTGTATTTGGTTTTAATTAGGCTGGCTGTAGAGTTTCTTCTCCTTTTTGCCAGTTACAAGGACATAATTCATCAGTTTGAAGTCCATCCAGAACACGGATAACCTCCTCGACATTTCGCCCGACATTTAAGTCATTTACAGAAACCCAACGGATAATTCCTTGTGGATCTACAATAAATGTAGCTCTGTATGCAACTCCTTCTTTTTCTTCCAGGATGCCTAATTCAGAAGCTAGAGATTTATTTGTGTCGGCAATCATTGGGAACTTAAGACCTCTTAAATCTTCGTGATCTTTTCTCCATGCCAGGTGTACAAACTCCGAGTCTGTTGAAGCGCCAACTAAAACTGTATCTCTGTCTCTAAACTCATCAAAGTTATTATTGAACTCAGCTATTTCCGTAGGACATACAAAAGTGAAATCTTTTGGCCACCAAAACATTACCATCCACTGATCTTCTTTTTGGTGATCGGTATTTGTTACTGTTTCAAATTCTTTGCCTTTTTCCAGACTTACTGTTGCTAATTTTTCGAATTCAGGAAATCTGCTACCTACATTTAATACTCTGTTCTGCATTTTTTTAAATTTTTAATGTTCAATTACCAAAATTTATCTTAACCATGATTTTAACATCCAGGCTGTTTTCTCCTGATTTGCTATGTAATCACTTATTAATGTTATTGTTCCTTCATCATCAGCTTCCTGGGCCTGACTCATTATTGATCGCTGTTTAGCAAGAATAATTTGAAAACCGTTAAGCGTGATTTCTACAGCTTCGCGACCATCTTCTATGTTTTTAGCTTCCTTAATTTCTGATATCTCACAATAGTCAGAAATTGTGTGAAGGGGCTGGCCATCAATAGTCAGAATTCTTTCGGCGATTTCATCAATCTTCTCTCTGATATCTTTGTATAATTCTTCAAATTTTTCATGAAGCTCAAAGAAATTCTCACCCTTGATATTCCAATGAAATCCTCTCAGGTTTTGATAGAAAATCTGATAATCAGCTAAGAGGTTGTTCAAATTCTTACTTAGTTTTTCAACCTTGTCTTTTTCTAATCCGATGAAGTTTAATGTGCTATTCATGATTGTTATTTTCTTGTTTTGATATGTTGCAAAGGTGCTTAAGGTATGGTTATAAATCAAATCAATAGTTTCTATATTATGATAGATAAAATCTATCTATTATCTTTGTGCTATGATTTCACTAGTTCAATTAGAGTATATCCTTGCCGTCGATACCTATCGACATTTTGCTACAGCTGCAGAAAAATGTTTTGTAACCCAACCTACTTTAAGTATGCAGCTAAGAAAGCTTGAAGAACAGCTTGGGGTAAAGATATTTGATCGTACAAAGCAGCCTGTTGTACCTACAGAAGCCGGAAAGTTGATTATCGAGCAGGCACGAAATATTATCCGTGAGCGTGATCGCTTAGAGTCAATAGTTGAAGAAGTGAAAGGTACTATTGCAGGTAAACTTAGAATTGGCGTAATACCATCATTAGCCCCTTACCTTGTTCCATTGTTTATTGGAAAGCTCACAAAGAAATATCCTCTTCTGGAGTTAGAAATTAAAGAACTGGTTACGGAAGATATAGTTGATCAGTTAAAAAGTGATAAGCTTGATGCGGGTATATTGGTGACCCCTCTACATGAAGGCGGGATAAAGGAAAAGCCATTATTTTATGAGGGAATTAAGGCATATGTTAATCCTGATCATGAATTGAGCAAGAAAGAAGTGATAACAATCGAAGATCTTTCT
The DNA here is from genome assembly GCF_012926615.1 of Marinigracilibium pacificum. Classification (GTDB taxonomy): domain Bacteria; phylum Bacteroidota; class Bacteroidia; order Cytophagales; family Cyclobacteriaceae; genus Mangrovivirga; species Mangrovivirga pacifica. The sequence goes on from NZ_JABBNU010000006.1 coordinate 227,570, forward strand.
TCTCCGAATATCTGGGTTTTAAGCCAGGGGCATTGCTTTAGACATCAGGTGCTGAATTTATGTGCTATGAAGCAAAAAAATGACTCTCAGCTGCCATTTAAATATGAAAGTGGTTCATTGGAAACGTTAAAGAGGCTTGTAGTAAAGGAAGGTGGATTTACTTTATTGCCGGAATTAGCAGTAAATGATATAAATCCTAATGAAAAGGAATTTATCAGAAATTTTGGGGAGGTAAACCCATTGCGTGAGGTAAGTCTGGTTGTGGTTAGGAATTTTGCCAAAGAAAGACTCATAAGTCTTCTAGAAGCAAATATAAAAAGCCATATTCCTGAATATATGCTAGACAAGGAGCGTGGTCAAATTGTAGAATGGAAATAACTCGTAAAATTATCTTACGACAATTTTACGAGTGATAGTTTCTTTATTGGTTTCTATAATCAAGCTATACATTCCTCTAGCAATTGAGTGTGTATTGATTGTAATTACTCCTGGAGTGTAGTTTGTATTGGGTTCAATTAGGGCTCCTGAAGTTGTAACCATGCTGATTCTTCCGATTTCAGTTCTACTATCGAATTTGATATAAAGATTATCTGTTGTTGGATTAGGATACACTAAAAAACTATGGTTGGTATAAAATTCAACAGCAACAATTTCAGAGTATTCCATATCGCCATTATAATCAACTTGTCTAAGTCTGTAATAGGATTTGCCAATTATAGGGTCATCATCTATTGTAGAGTAATGGATGATTGAGTTTGAATTACCATTACCTTGGATTGTTTGAATGCTTGTCCAGTTGATGCCATCAGCTGATCGTTCAATTATAAATTTCTCGTTATCAATTTCAACTGCCGTTCCCCATTTTAATTTGACAGCTTGTTCAGATTGTAGCGGTATTGCTTCAAAATAGATCAATTCGACAGGTAGAGGGCTTCCTGCCCCAACGAAAATACCATCAAGATCGGCTCCGCCAGCATTTAGTCCTGTTGAGGAACATGAAGTGTTATCACAGCCAGCTAATCCAACTATAGTTTCAGATACGACTTCTGCCGGATGAGCAGCCGAAAACATAATGACGCCCTGGCTACCACCGCCGCCGCCGCCATGTGCACTCGAATTATTAACATTTCCACCATTTCCGCCATTAGCCCTTATATTGACACCCGAAGCGCCCAGAATATTGTATGTTAGAACATCCATAAGAATAGAGCCTGCCGCACCACCACCGCCTGCTCCGTCATTTCCTGCATCAGCAGCAGTTTCTCCGTTAGCAGAAATGTTCATGTAGTCATTCCCAACAGTTTTAAGCGTCTGAGCCTGTACGATAATGATTCCACCACCATTTCCTCCATCAGTGTTTACATAATTATTTCCTTCACCGGCTCCGCCGCCGCCGCCCATAAACATCCTTGAAGAAGAAATATAAGTTTCAAGTCCCAGGCCACCAATTCCACCACCATTAGTTCCATTACAACTCCAACCGGCACCTCCATCTCCTCCGGAATTGAGATTTCCACCTCCGCCACCTCCGCCATTGTGTGTGTTTCCACCACCACCACCATTAAGGATTTTCCCCCTTCCGTTCAGGTAACTAGCATCTGTAACCTTATAAATTCCTTCACCTTTAGAGGCATATTCACTGGTTGATGAAGTATAGTACATGGTTTCATCACAAGCAGATGCGCTAAAGTTATCGTCTGTAGCTCCACCTCTGAATCCTTTGCCATCCAAATTGATGTCATGATTAAGTGTTAAAACTCCACTAACTCTTAAAGCAACAACACCTCCGGTACTACCATCCCAGGCTTTTGAGGTTACATCTGCAGTGGTCGAATAATTTGTGCCTAAGTCAGGAAATGAAACTACTTGTACAGCACAGTTATTACATATATTAAAGTTGTTGCTGATCATGTCAACCTCGATTGAAACAGGAGATCCACCACTTTCATTTACAGAAATGATATCTACCATTTCAAGTAAACCTGCTGATCTGATGTTATTCATATCGCCAAAGGTTGCAGTGTTTGAAGTTTCTCCAATTATGTCATCCTGCATTTGCATGATTAATATTTTTTCACCCACTTCGAAAGTGTCAAAAGTTTCATCTACGTTAGTTAGAGAAAGTGTCGTTCCGGAAATTGCTGTGACTTCAGCAAAAGCATTGACTTGCTGAGCATTAGAATTGAAAATTAAAATAAAGGTTAATAACGATGCTATTACAACCTTTTTAGTTAAAAAATTAATCATTGGTAAGGTGAGTTAAAAAATTGGTTTTGTATTATAGCAGGATTAAATTCTGAAAAATTTATATAATATCCAAATAGTGCAAATAAATATTGGTTAAAGACCTGGTTTCCATTCACCTGTCTAAATAGTTCTTTTACCGATTTGGTCTGTGAGGAAATTGAAGTTTGAGTTACCTTGGTATCATAAATCACAAGATCATGAAAAATAGAAAAGCATACGTTGGAATTATCATACTCATTATTGGTTTTGCATTTTTATTGAGAAACCTGGGTATAGATATCATTCCTAGAGAGTTATTCGGATGGGAAATGATATTTATTGCAATTGGTACCATGTTACTTATTGGTGAAAGAAATAAAACTCCTGGTTTAATATTTTTGGGTATAGGTTCAATCAGTTTATTAAATGATTTCATTGATTTCCCAAGAATTAGCTGGGCAATATTATGGCCGAGTATTCTGATTATAATCGGTACGAGTATCTTTGTCAGACATTCAGGGTTAGTTTCTTCAGGGAGTAAAAAAAAAGTGAATGGAGATACCCCGAGTCCTGATACCATAGATGATCTTTCCTTATTTGGAGGGGGAGACAGATATTATGACAGCCAGGCTTTTAAGGGAGGAAAGATGACAGCAATTTTTGGAGGATCTGATATAGATCTTACTGATTGTAAGCTTGCCCCTGGTGTACATGAATTGAATGTATTTGTGATGTTTGGAGGTATTGATTTGTCTATTCCACCAAATTGGGTTGTGAAAAATGAACTATCGGCTGCTTTTGGTGGGTATAGTGATAAGAGAATTAAAACGGATGGTTATATTGTAAGCGAAACCGGAGATACAGAAAGACCGGTTCTAAAAATAACTGGTATGGTTCTTATGGGTGGAATGGAGATCAGGTCATACCCTAAAAGACCTCGAACTAACTACTAAATGTCAGACAAATTAAAGTCAACTTCAGGTTTAATCCTGATATATGTAATCCTTGGACTTTTGCTTTCTTATTTAGAATTATTGATTCTTAAAGAGCAAAAGTCCTTGGTGCTTTTATCGAATCTGAGCTTTTTTATTCTATCAGCTTTGTTTTTTTTACCTGTACCTCAGATTATAAGCTTTTTAAATCCCGGGTTTCAGAAGTTATTTCAACTCATTATATCCTATTTTTTACTTACAGCATTGATAATTTTTGTTGCTCATATGGGCTCAAGAGGACTTACTGAATTAGCCAGTGGTGAAAATATCCCTTTTTGGAGTGATTCCTTTTATCTTAAATTATTGATTGCAATACCATCATTTATCGGGACTTTGATATTCTTTTATAGTAAGTATTATTATCAGGCATTTAAAGAACACGTTTTAGCTGAGGCTGACTGGAAGGCACAACGAACAGAAGTTGAATTAAATTTGTTAAAGGCAAGATTAAACCCTCATTTTTTATTTAACGCATTAAACTCCCTGGCTGCATTAAGTATTACACAAAGCGATAAAATGCCTGCCTATCTGGGTAAATTATCCGCTTTTTTACGAACAATTCTTTCAAAACGCTCAGAAAAGATAGTTGAGATTGAAGAGGAAATGGAGCAAATCAGAAGATACATAGCACTTGAGAAATTGAGATTTGGAGATAGACTCGAATGGATTGAGGAGCTGGATCCAAATAGCAAAAATGTAAAAATACCAGTATTTATTTTCCAGCCAATAATTGAAAATGCCATTAAACATGGTGTTAATGAAAGTGATCAGCCAATAAAGATTAGGTTTTCAGGAGAGGTGAAAAATGGCTTTTTCAATGTTTCAATTATTAATGATCTTGGTCAGATGCCAAGTCAGAAAAAAGGGACGGGATGGGGTCTGGAAAATGTCCGGAAACAATTAGCTTTAATATATGGAAGGTCTGATTTACTGGAAGTAATTAAAAACTCAAATAACTTTATAGTGAAAATTCACTTTCCTCTCGACCAACAATTTGATTTATGAATGTATTAATTATTGAAGACGAAAACCCTGCTATTGAGATACTCAAGTATTACCTTAAAAATATTGAAGGAATAAATATTGTCGGTATTGCACAAGACGGGTTCGAAGGCATCAAAATGATACGTGAGCTGTCTCCGGATTTGATTTTTCTTGATATACATATGCCAAAGTTAAATGGACTGGAAATGATCGAATTGGTAGATAACCTGCCTGAAGTGATATTTATTACCGCTTACGACCACTATGCAGTCAAAGCTTTCGAGCTGGAAGCAATTGATTATTTATTAAAGCCTGTTGAACAGGAAAGGCTTGTATCTGCATTATCTAAAGCTAGGAACAGAATGAATAGTGGTGAAAAGATGAATTATTCTAATCTTCAGGAAAGTGTAATGAAAGACCAGAATGAAGTTTTAAATAGAGTAGCCGTAAAGCAAGGGTCAAAAGTCTATGTATTTCCGGTTGATGAAATTGTTTGTTTTACTGCAGATGATGATTATGTTAACATCATTCATGAGAGCGGGAAGTTTTTAAAACAAACATCTTTGAAGTATCTGGAAAGCGTTCTTCCGATTGATCAATTTTATCGTATTCATCGCTCAACTCTTGTAAATGCAGATTTTATTGACAGAATTGAGCCATTAGAAAAGCAGCAATATGTACTTTTTACTAAAACGGGAGAGAAACTTTCTGTATCCAAAAATGGATATAGCCTGCTACGTGAAAAATTAGGTCTCTAGCTTATTTATAATTTTTTAATTTAAAATTAATATTCTCGTTCAACCTGAAATCTGCTGTAAAATAACTTTGCAGTATGAGATCACAATTAATATTTTTCTCGGTTTTAGGATTGATTTTTATAACCGAAACCAGGCTCCTGGGGCAGGATAGTTACATATCTGCTGACAAATTCAATTATCATTTTATTAACCAGGAATGGGAAAAAGCGGCTAAAGAGTTTGAGTCCAGACCGGCCGATTCCTTTTCTCAAAATGAACTTGAAAAGGCGAGGCTAGTATACAGGTTAATTTTAAAGGATATAGAAAAAGCTGAGATTAAAGAAGATTACAAGGAAAGAATAGCCTTATTAGATGGTCTTATAAAAAGGCAATTTGAGTTGTTTACAGTGGAGAATAATGCACCCGGAGAAGTGAATATGTCAAATGTCGAAGCAAAGAGTGATCTGAAAGCAAATGATCTGCAGCATTCTGTTGATAACCGGATTTATGAACTATTTGACCTCGAGTCTGAACCAATTTTTGACGGAGGAGTAGTCAACCTGATTCAATTTATCTATGGTAATACAAAATATCCTGATAAAGCAGTAGAACATGGAATTGAAGGGGTTGTTGTAGTTAAAGCTATAATCGAAAAGAATGGAGCACTGTCTAATATTGATGTTATTAAGTCACCTGGTTATGGACTTGATGAAGAAGTTATCCGGGTATTGCTCGATTCTCCAAAATGGATCCCAGCCAAAAGAAATGGACTTCCTGTTCGCTCGTATATAAACCTGCCTGTTAATTTTAAAATAAACTCATCTGATTTTTAAGTTTATGATATTATGAGCATTTTCACATTTAATGAAAAATGTTAATCAATTAGATCATTTCCAGACTCCTGTATACTCTCATAATATATCCTTGATTGTTATTTGTGACAGGGTTGAAAAACCAGCTAATATGGGGATGATATTGAGACTGTGTGATGCCTTTAATATTAGTAAATGTTATTTTGTTGGCAATGAAATTGAAGAGCTACCTCAAAAAGCCAGAAAGGTATCAAGAAGTGCATTCGAAAGGGTTAATTATACTTTTATAAAAAGTGTTGATGAGTTAATGAGCCAACTGAGAAAGGATAACTATAAGATAATAGGACTTGAATTAACAGATAGAAGTAAGGATCTCAGGGAATTTGATTTTTCAAAAGTTAGTAAAATAGCCTTTGTGATCGGGTCAGAGAAACACGGTTTGTCTAGAGAAATGTTAGGTATATTAGATGACGCAGTGATGATTCCACTATTTGGCGGAGTTTCGTCTTTAAATGTTGTTAATTCTCTTTCTATTGGTTTGTTTGAAGTGATCAGACAGAAGACTAAAAATTGATTACATTCTTCCCATTTGGCCAGTTTCGAAATCTCGTATTGCTTCCATGATTTCGATTTCCCTGTTCATTACAAAAGGGCCATGTGCCACTACTTTCTCATCCCATTGTTCTGCAGAGAGTAAAATGAGTATACCACTTTCTAAAACTGAAATCTTAATTTTCCCCTTACCAGGATCATAATACATTAAATTTCCTGATTCTACGAACTCATTACCAATTCTTGAAATTCCTTCAAGTTGATAAATGACAACCTGGTGTCTTGCAGGAAGGTCAAAACATAGGTGCTCACCTTTTACACTATTTATTGTGAATATGTTTATATCCTCGGTTCTTTTTTCAACACCCTTAATATCCTTGTAATTTCCGGATACTAGTTTAATTGTTGATTCTTTATTCTCTAAAGGAATTGAAGGTATTTCGCTCTTATTTAAAGGTAGATAGGCCGGTTCACTTAATTTATCCTTTTCTTTCAGATTGACCCACAATTGAATTATCTGAAAGTCACGGTATTTTTTATTGTCTTCGTTTAAAGCCTCTTTTTCACTATGAATAATGCCTTTTCCGGCCGTTATCCATTGAACACCCCCTTCTTTGATTATTACATCATTACCGAGGCTGTCCTTGTGCTCGACCGCTCCGTTAAAAACAAGAGTTACAGGGCAAAAACCTCTGTGGGGATGTGGAGGTACAAAAAGCAACGGATAATCACCAGTTGATCGGTTAATCTTTAAATGGTGTAATAATAAAAATGGATTGGCATGATCAATTCCCGGTTGAGGAAATGCTTGCAAGACCGGATGATTTCCGACTCGTGTTTTTAAAGCTGTAAGTCTGTATTCTGGCGACCTTTCTTTTTCCATTCTATTATTAGATACAGTTTCTAATTTAATCAGATTTGTTTAAACAATAAACATTTTCCTGTTTATAGTAATAGAATTATTGATTCTGTAGTGAAAAACTGATCAAATGATATAATATCAAACGGGAAAAACAGTAAAAGGTGTCTTTTATAAGGGGAATTTAATAAAACAGGCATCCATTTTGGATGCCTGAAAAGTATTTTAAGAGTTATTTTTATAGATCATTGTTTCGGCAGGTAAGCCTTCAGTGACTTTTCCCCGATACATGCCTTCACAATTAAAAGAGAAGACTATATTTCCTTTTCCATCGATACCGATAATACCTCCCTCACCACCGAGTTCGACCATCTTTTCCATGATGACCTTATCAGCTGCTTCCTGAAGTGAAACTTCTTTATACTGCATAATAGCAGCAATATCATAGGCTGTAACGGCTCGGAGGAAGTATTCACCATAACCAGTACAGCTAATTGCACAGGCATTATTATCAGCATAGACTCCACTTCCAATTACCGGACTATCACCAATTCTTCCATACTTTTTATTTGTAAGTCCACCGGTACTGGTAGCACCTGCTATATTTCCTTCCTTATCAATGGCAACTGCTCCGACAGTTCCAAACTTCTTGTCACTGTCATGATCAAGTTTCATAGTGCCTTCATTTTTAACACTTTTGAGTTGTTCATATCTGAAATCAGAAAAGAAATAGTCATTACTTACAAGACTAAAGCCATTTTTTACTGCATATTCTTCTGCGCCTTCTCCTGCAAGAAAGACAAATTCATTATCATCCAGAATTCTTCTGGATAATCTTACCGGGTTTTTAATATGTTTTACTGCGCATATAGCTCCTGCATTTTTTGTTTTGCCATCCATAATAGAAGCCTCAAGCTCATGGTCTTCATTGTTGGTGAAAACTGAACCTTTTCCTGCATTAAAAAGGTCACTATCTTCGAGGCAGGCCACAGCTTCTGTTACAGCATCAATAGCTGATCCATTTCTTTTTAGTATATATTCACCGGCTTTTAATGCAGCTTCAAGTGCTTTGTGATAGGCAGCCTCTTTTTCAGAGGTCATATGTTCTTTTAAGATTGTCCCTGCACCACCATGAATAGCCAGGGCATATTTTTGTTCTTTTGACATGTATAATACCAATTAATAAATAAGAATATGAAAATTTATTAAGACCCGGAATGGTCTTTATCGAGGTGAGGTATTAACTAACAGTCAAATATTGGCTGCAGGTTTAATAAACCAATTGGTTTGCATGATATGAGCGAGAGTGCTTTCATATAGTTATTCGAATTGAACAAATATAAAGAAAACAAATAAAAAAAGGCAAGTATCCGGAGACACTTGCCTGTAATATTCTTATTAAAATTATTAATATGCTCTGACAGTCTTTCCTTCCATAAAGAAAGTGAATGCTTTGTTTACCACATACATGCCTCCAGGGGTAGGGAAGTCACCGGTAAAATACCAGTCTCCTAAGTGGTTTGGACAAGCTTTGTGAAGGTTATCTACCGTTTGATAAATAACTGATACTTCAGCTTTCATATTTTCAGGAGTAACAATTTTTGCTATTCGGTCACTAATTTCTTCATCCGTAAATGGAGCATAAAGTTCTTTTACGTAATTGATATTAGTTCTCTCTTCAACTGCAGACTTACACTTTTCATAAACTTCGTCAATCAGATTTTCCATCCCTCTTTCTTTTAGAAGTTCCAGGGCTGCTCTGAATGCAACGAATTCTTTCAATCTTGACATGTCGATACCATAACAGTCAGGATATCTGATTTGAGGAGCTGAAGATACGATTATGATCTTCTTTGGTTCAAGCCTGTCAAGTGTTCTTAAAATTGACTTTTCAAGAGTTGTTCCACGAACTATACTGTCATCAATTACCACGAGTGTGTCAACATTTTTATTAATCACCTCGTAAGTCGTATCATATACGTTTGAGACAAGATCATCCCTGGAATTATCGTCAGTAATGAAGGTTCTTAATTTAGCATCCTTCAATACTAATTTTTCTACCCTTGGGTGAAGCAGCATCAAGTCATGAAGCTCTTTATCGTCAAGATCTCCTTTTACAATTCTATCTTTACGATATTCGGCGAGATACTCACCAATACCTTCCATCATTCCTAAAAACGAAGTCTCGGCCGTATTAGGGATATATGAGAAAACAGTATTTTTCAGATCATGATCGATCGATTCAAATATCTGAGGAAGTAACAGTTTTCCAAGATTTTTTCTTTCAGTGTAGATTTCAGGATCATTACCACGTGAGAAATATATTCTCTCGAAACTACATGATTTCTTTTCAAGCGGATCTCTGAAAGATTTTTCAGAATATGATCCATCTTTTTCGATAATCAATGCATGACCAGGAGTGATTTCTTTTATTTCTGAATATTCAACACCAAAAGCTGTTTTGATTGCAGGTTTTTCTGAAGCTACAACTACTATTTCATCATCTGCATAGTAGTAAGCTGGTCTGATACCAGAAGGATCTCGAGCGACAAAAGATGTACCTGAACCTATAAGTCCGGCCATGGCATAACCACCATCAAAATCTTTACATGCTCTCTGTAGAATACGTTGAACATCAAGCTCTGTTTCTATTCTTTCGGTGATTTCTGCGTTTGAAAGCTCACCTTTATATTTTTCAAATATTTTCTGATTTTCATCATCAAGAAAGTGACCGATTTTTTCAAGTACAGTTACCGTATCGGCTTTTTCTTTAGGGTGCTGTCCAAGTTTAACAAGGATGTCGAAAAGTTCATCGACATTGGTCATGTTAAAGTTACCGGCTACAGCTAGGTTTCTGCTTCTCCAATTATTCTGGCGAAGTTTCGGGTGACAGTTTTCGATACTATTCACACCATGAGTACCATATCTTAAGTGTCCAAGCCATACTTCCCCTGAAAAGGCAACATTATCCTTAAACCATTCAGAGTCATAAAATTTGTCTCCTCCAGTTTTAAGTCCTTTTCGGTATTTCTTTGTGATCTTTCTGAAAATGTCCTGGATAGGATTCGGATCGATCGACCTGTATCTGCTTATATATCGCTGACCAGGCTTTGTATCAAGTTTAAAGTTGGCAATACCTGCACCATCCTGCCCTCGGTTGTGCTGCTTCTCCATTAACAAGTACATCTTGTTCATGGCATACATTGGAGTGCCGTACTTCTCAAAATAATATGAAAGTGGCTTTCGCAACCTCAACATTGCAATACCACACTCGTGTTTAATAGAATCGCTCATTCGATACCCTTCTTAATTGGATGCAAAATTAATACTATTAATTACGTCGAACAACCAATCAGGTTGGAAGAATAGCAGAAAAATTGGTATCGTAAGAAATAGTAAGAAAATCAACTCAAATAAATTTAATGTAACAGGCTCCCTTCTTCCTTGATGTTCTTTGAAATACATGAAGTATGGAATCCTTAAATAATAGAATAATGCAACTACTGATGTTGCTAGTCCGATTAAAAGTAAAAAGAGGTATATATATTTCCCTGTAAGTTCAAAATTCTCCCAAACTGTGGTGAAAAGTATGAATTTAGCAGTAAAACCTGCAGTTGGAGGTAATCCGGTAAGTGAAAGCATTAATATTACAAGTGCTGTTGCAGCAATTGGAGCTGCTTTGCCCATACCTTTAAAATCACTGATTTCGTCTGAACCAGTAGCTATTTCAAGTTTAATGAGAATAAAGAATACACCATAATTCATTAACATGTAAACAAAAAGATAGAATAGGAGTGCATAAAGTCCCATTTCTGTCAATGAAAGTATAGCTATCATCATAAAACCGGCATGGCTGATACTCGAATATGCCATCATTCGTTTACCACTGGTCTGCCATATTGCTGAAAAGTTTGAAATTATCAGCGTGAAAATTGCTGCAATACCCAGCATTTCATCCAATGTCAATGAAATAGCAGTGATTTCCAGATTGTTAATGCCCATCCGGTTTACGATGTTAAACATTAACATCAAACCTGCAATTTTTGGTACAATTGAGAAAAAGGCAGTAATGCTTGTTGGAGCAGCTTTATATACATCAGGTACCCATACATGAAACGGGAAAATCGAGATTTTGAAAAATAGCCCTGATATAATCATTATAAGAGCAAAACCAAGACCAAAATCTATTTTGCCATTTGTCGCGGCTGTTTCTTTGAGGTTTACAAATTCAAAGCTATCAGTATATCCATATAATAAGCTGATTCCATACAACATTATTGCCGATGCAAAAGCACCAAACAAAACATATTTCATGGCACCTTCTGAACCCTGTTTGTCAAATCTAAATCCTGCAATCAGGTAAGAACCCATACTGACTGTTTCAATTGCTAGAAAGAACATCAAAAAATGATTGGCCTTTACCATCAGGATTGAGCCCAGTGTAATCATGCTAAGTAGCACAAAGTATTCACCTTCTCCTTTGTTATGGTCTTTGAAAGGCTTTTCAAAGGAGGTAATTAATATCGTGAGCAGGGTTGCTAAAATAAGCAGGATTGATAGAAATAAACTCAACCGGTTTACACGTATCATTCCGTTAAATATATCTGCAGGCTGTTCGAGTACATTCCAGTCTGATATTGACATAATCAATGCAACAAGAAGGCCAGCTGTTGCAGCCATATAAAGTAATTGGGGGTTCTGCTTACCAAAAAGTAGATCCATTACTATGATGGCAATAATTGATAAAACCAGAGTGTATTCCGTAGTGAGCCACGGCAATGACCTGATGATTTCATCAATATAAAGGGCTATATCATTCAGTAAAACTATATTCATTATTTGATATTACTGCTTGATGACATGACGTGCTCAATTAAACCCTGAATTGTAGGGGCAACATCATCTATAAAAACTTGTGGGAACAACCCGAAAAATAATATTGCTAAAGCTAATGGTGTAAACATAAGGTAGTCTACCGGCTCCAGGTCAGTCAATGTCTTTTCTTTTTCCTGATCCTGATAATAGAATTTTCCAAAGAACATCCGTTGGAGTGTCCATAGATAATATCCAGCTGTTAGAATTAATCCAAGTGCAGCAATGATTACTAAGGTTCGAGGAAGAATACCATTTTCTGTTGAAGAAACAAATCCTCCTAAAAAGACCATTATTTCGGCAATGAATCCCGAAAATCCAGGAAGTCCGAGTGATGCAAAAAATGCAATAACTACAAAGAATGTATATTTCGGCATTTTTTTAGCCAGTCCGCCATAATGATCGATTGTTCTGTCATGTGTACGTGAATAAACAACTCCTGCAATAAGGAATAGCATTGCTGAAATTAATCCGTGACTAAATAGCTGATAATTTGCACCCATCAATCCTTCATTGGTAAGTGAAGCAATACCTAATAAAAAGAATCCCATGTGGCTTACCGAACTATAAGCGATCATCTTTTTAAGATCTTTTGAAGCCAGTGCAACAAGGGCAGCATAAATAATTGAAATTACACCGATTACTCCTATAGTGTAACCATATTCTATTGCTCCTTCAGGAAAGATCGCATAGGCCATTCTCAAGATTCCATACCCTCCGACTTTAAGCAATAAAGCAGCAAGTATTACCGAGATTGGCGTAGGAGCTTCAACGTGAGCATCTGGTAGCCATGTATGAAATGGTACACCAGGAAGTTTGATTAAAAAGCCAATAAATAGAGCTAAAAAGGCAAGAGATCGTGCTGGTTTCCCCCAAATTTTAAAGTCACTTGAGGAAAATATACTTCCAGGAAGATAATTACCTGTATCAGTCAGGTAAGCCCATTTAAAGGTTCTTACCCAGTTTTTCTCTTCGATTTGTCCCTCAGCAAGTTGCTGTTGAACTACTTCAACTTGTCCTGCAAGTGCTTGTTGGGTATCAATTAGTCCGGCTTTTACGCCAGTAGCAATTGGATCTATAGCCGAAACATAAAGTCCAATCATTACAACCAGGATCATCATACTTCCAGCTAATGTGTATAAAAAGAACTTTATAGCAGCATATTCTTTTCTCGGGCCGCCCCATAATCCAATCAGGAAATACATTGGTAGCAACATGAATTCAAAGAATAAAAAGAACAGGAACAAATCCATAGCTACAAAGCAACCAAAAATAGTTGTGCCCAATAAAAGGATTAAAACATAATAGCCTTTTAGTTTTTCCTTGATGGTATGACTTGCCAGAGTGGCAATAACCATAATAAATGAGGTCAGGATAATTAACCAGATGCTCAATCCATCTATTCCAAGGCTATAGCTGATGTTAAGTTCACCCAAAACGCCCAAATCAAGACTAATCCATGGAAGTTCATCATAAAATGAAAGAGCCATCCAGTCATAGATTAAATTTGGTGTGTTGACATCTCCGACAGGGTTAAAAGTATAAAGAGCAATGGCTGCAAGAAGAATTTCAATTCCAAAAATTCCGGCAACGAGTCTTTGCATTATATAACCACTGCGGTCGGGCAAAAGTAAAATTATCGGAATTCCTGCCAGTGGCAGAAAAATTAATAAGCTTATAAATCCGATATCCATTCAATAAATATGTTTAACTGTAAAACATTAACATTAAAAATACGATGGAGATTACAGCATACAAAATGTATAGCTGAATACGTCCACCCTGCATCTGCCGGGTGATTTTCCCAAGAAGACCTCCGGTATACGCCAGAAATCTGATAAATCCATCGACAATATATTTTTCAATAACTTTGGTTATCTGAGCCAGGATTACTGTTCCAAATGTTATGGAATGTAGCACCCCGTCTAATATTTTTGTATCCACAAACTCAAGTCCTTTTCCAATTTTTATTGTAGCCGGAACGATTGTCAGATTATATAAATCATTGAAGTAAAACTGTTCCCTGCTAAGTTTTAACAATGGAGTTTTAGAAGTAAATGTAGGAGAAGCATAGGTTATTTTTCTTCTACGCAATCCGAAAATAGCCCCTGCTATACCAATTACAGTTAATGAAATAGCTGCAACAGGTAGCCATATAGGAGCTGAATGTTCAATATTTTGAGGAAAGGAACTAAATGTTGAAAATAGTTTCAGTTCATCAGCATGCAATGGATTAATTGAAAATGGTAACCAAAGTGAGAAGATAGCCAGAATTGCTATCGGAATTACCAGTAAAAGTGCTTTTGAATTTGTAAATTTTGGTAAATCACTACTTGATTTTTTATGTAATCTGCTTTCTCCCATAAAAACCAGATACCATTGCCTTCCCATATAGAATGCTGTTAATCCTGAAGTAATCAATAGAGTTAGAGGCACTAAAAATTTGGCTGTACTTCCTTCAGAATATATTAAAGCATGTTTTAGAATGCTTTCTTTTGATAAGAATCCGGATGTAAAAGGCAATGCACAAAGTGATGCCGTTAGTATTGAATAACCAATAAATAAAGTTTTATTCACTTTTCGGATTCCCCCCATAAACCTCATGTCCTGAGCGTCAAAGTATTTTGGCAGATCATCCGAATCATGCTCAATTTTATGCATGTAATAGATGACAGCACCTGCTCCCAGGAATAAACCAGCTTTGAAAAATGCATGAGTGAATAAATGAAACATAGCTGCACCTGCTGAACCAGTTCCTGCTGCTACAATCATATAACCCAATTGAGATATGGTTGAAAAGGCTAATACCTTTTTAATGTCGTTTTGTTTTATAGCAGAAAATGCCGCTATAAATGCAGTGATAGTACCAATGATTACAATAAAATCACTTACCCAGTCAATGTATAAAAATATGGTTCTTGATAGCATATAAACACCTGCAGCCACCATAGTTGCAGCATGTATCAATGCTGAAGCAGGGGTTGGCCCTTCCATAGCATCGGGTAACCAGACTTGAAGTGGGAATTGTGCTGATTTACCCATAGCACCCATGAATATCCCAAGGCCAGCTAATGTTAACCAGAACACCTGTTCATTGTCAGGTGATATGTTTAAATACCCGGAAGCCAAATCGGTTATTGATAGATTTCCAAATACTGCAAACAATATTCCTATCCCGGCTACGAAACCAAAATCACCAATTCGGTTCATAACAAAGGCCTTTAAACTGGCTTTTGCAGCTGATTTTTTAGTATACCAGAATCCAATTAGAAGATAAGAAGCTAAACCTACCAGTTCCCAGAAGATAAACATCATAAACAGGTTTTCACTCCAGACAATTCCCATCATGGCAAAAGTGAAGAAACCCAGAAAGGCAAAATAATGGTGTGCTCTGGATTCTGCCTCCATATATCGAACTGAGAAAAAGGATACTAGTGAGGCAATGAATGACACCAGGGTAGCCATGTATAAGGAAGCACTATTAATCCATAGTGACAATTCAATGTTCATTCCTCCGATAGAAATCCATTGAACTCCCTCAATAAGGTCTTTGCCATCATATATTGCAATTAATACAATAACATGTAAGAGAGTACTAATTACAAGTGAACCCGATAAAAGTGGTCCTGACGTTTTTCGGTTTTGTAAAGACAATCCGATAATGCCACTTATCAGAGGCAGGCCCCAGGCAGTTAAAAGTAATATGGTTATTAAACTATTTTGATTCATTAATCAACCGTTTAATTCTGTTATATCATCAACATCTGTAGTCTGGTAATGGCGGTATACTCTTAATATAATTGCAAGAGCTACGGCTGCCTCAGCTGCTGCCATGACAATTAAAAATATACTAAACATGATGCCTTCCATCGCATCTGGTGATTTCATGGCAAATGCAACAAAGTTTATGTTCGCAGCATTGAGCATCAACTCGATACCCATGAGTATCATAATACCATTCTTTTTTATCAGAACGATCATTATTCCAAGGCAGAATAATATTATGCTAACAAGAAAGTATAGTTCAATCTGCGTCATCTTCTTTTTTAGATATAAATAATGATCCAACCAGAATGACCAGCAGGATAACCGCAATTAATTCAAAAGGTAAAAGGTATCTTGTCATTGTTTCGATACCTAATTGTTCTACCGGATGTCCTGCTGATGGAATGTTATTTCCAGCATTTCTTAGCGAATCACGAAAACTACTTTGAGAATAAATCTGGATAAATAATAAGAATAGTGCCAAGCCGGCAACTATACCAGGAAATACTCTGTGATTACCAGTTTTGATTGTTTTGCCATCCATCCGGTTTGTTAACATAATACCGAAGATTATCAAAACGAGTATTCCACCAGCATAAACTAGTAGCTGGGTTACCCCTAAAAATTCAGCACCTGCCAAAAGATATAGCCCGGCAACTCCTAATAGACAAACTAGTAATCCAAAAGCAGCATAAAGAATATGCCTGGTTATTAGTACAAAAAATGCACCTATGACTGTAATAACAGCAAAAGAATATACAGATATGGTTCCGATATCAGGCATTAGTTATCTGTGTTATTATTATCATCTTTTTTTCTATTCATTGGCTTGGGCCTGAATTTTGGTTTTCCCATTTTAGGCTTTGCCGGTTGTTTTTCTTCGCTTGATGAAGCGTCAGAATCAGAAGCTACTTGTCTGGGTTCAGATTTTGCAGCTTTTTCTGCTAATGCTTTATCCAGATCAGCTTTAGCATTTGCAATTTCCTGTTCAGTCATTTTGCTGAAAGGAAAATTATGATCGGTGATTTTAAAAGTACTGTAATCATATTCCGGAGTCATTGTCAGACACTCAGTAGGACATACAGTTGTACACAAACCACAAAAGCAGCATTTAGCCATGTCGATATCAAACTTAGCTGCATGGATTCTTTTGGTAGTACCATCAGATGTTTTACCAATTTCTTCTACCGCCTTAACAGGTTCGATATCGATACAGTCAACAGGACATACCTTTGCACATTTGTCACAAACAATACAATCTTCAATCTCATTATGAAGTTTGTACCGCCCTTTTTCAGGAACAGGCATTTCAAACCTTGGGTACTGAACAGTAAACAGTCCTTCTTGTTTTTCGAAGTATTTTTCACTGTCTACATTTTCCTCACTTCGCTTTTTTGTAGCTGTAGGAATATGTTTCCAGGTAGTTTTAAGTCCGTTGATTAGTGTATCAAAGGCTTCGGATATATTTCCAAAATATGTATTGTTTGCTCCCTTCTTTTTCATCAGATTAATGCCAGTTTCCAAAGTCCAACAATAAATATTACAATCAAGGCTGCCGGGGTAAGATATTTCCATCCCAGGTTCATTAACTGATCGACTCTCAACCTTGGGAAAGTCCATCTTATCCAGATCTGGATCATTACTAAAGTCATTGCTTTCAGACAAAGCCAGAATATTCCCCAAATATCTGCTGAAATAGATCCCGGAGTACCTGATGTCCAGTTAGCTAGTTTAAGGAAACCGATATTAGGTAGTGGTGTATTCCAGCTACCCAGAAATAACACTACTGCTAAAAATGATGTCAATAGCATCACACCGTACTCGGCAAGCATGATTACTGCAAACCTGAAACCTGAGTATTCAGTATGAAACCCTGCGATTAGTTCAGATTCAGCTTCGGGCAAATCAAATGGAGCCCTGTTACTTTCAGCTAGGGATGTGATAAAAAATATCACCAGCCCAATAATAAGTGGAGGCATTCTAAAGATATTCCAGGTTAGAAAACCACCGTAATTGTTAAGGTTTATTCCGAGAAACTTCAAGCCTAAAAGATAGCTGTCAGCATTTTTTGTTGCCAGTTCGTGATGAATACTTTGCTGCAGGCTAATTTCCTGTAAATCAAGAGTTCCGCAAAGCATGATAGCTCCAAGTACTGATAATCCAAGAGGTATTTCATATGAAACTATCTGAGCTACAGATCGATAAGCACCGATGATTGCATATTTGTTATTTGAACCCCATCCGGCCATTAGTATTCCAAGGATATCCAGAGAGACTATTGCCAGGGCATAATAAACCCCGGTTGCAACCTCTGATCCGGTAATGTTTACACTTAGCGGAATTACTGCAAAAGCAGCAAACATTGCCACAAAAATTATAATTGGGGCCATTGCAAATAATGGCTTGTCAGCAGCAACTGTAAATATATTTTCCTTTTGTAAAAGCTTAAGGATATCGGCAAAAGTCTGTAGAAGCCCCTTGTAGCCAACTTCCATAGGCCCATAGCGGTCCTGAATAAAAGCACTTATTTTACGTTCAGCATATATGGCAATAAGCCCATATAGTACAAGGAAACCTAAAAAGAATAAAAAGCTTATCATATTGCGCCATTAAAAAGGTTAAGGCGTTCAACTTATATACTGATATTCCGGCAAACAGGTAATTGAGTAGTATGCAGACCGAAATCTAATACGAATGTAATACTGAAATGGTTAATTGACAATAAACTTAACTGCTAATCATCCCAAAGAGGGTATTTTTCAAGATGTACTTCCTTTTTGAAGAAAAATCGGGTGCTATATTCGAAATTTGCCGTGTAATCTGAAACGTAAAATTTGTCATCTTCTTGAGGAGACTCATTAAGAAGATTGTTGTACTCCAGATAGCCTCTTAATGCCTTGGCTGTAATTTCACTGCTATCGATGACATCTATAGAGTCTCCAAGAAGCTTGCTGATTTCGGTTTTGATTACCGGGTAGTGGGTGCATCCCAAAATCAATGCTGAAATGTCTTTTAATACCGGCTTTTCAAGGTATTCAGAGATAATAGCTTCAGTTATTTCCTTTTTATGAAAACCTTCTTCAATCATTGGAACCAGCAATGGTGTTGCCAGAGCCTTGAAGTCAATATCAGCATGAAGGTCATCTATTTTCTTTTGATAAACACCAGAGTTAACAGTCTGTAAAGTGCCGATAAGTCCAACTTTGTTGTTTCTGTATTTTTCTCTCAAATGATCAACCACAGGATTGATGACATCAAATACCTTGGCCTTTTTACCTGTATACTCTCTAATCAAGTCAAATGAAGCAGTACTGGCTGAATTACAAGCTATCAGGATAACCTTACATTTACGCTCAAGAAGCCACTGGCTTATTTTAACTGAGTAAGATTGTATTGCAGCGGTAGATTTATCTCCGTAAGGAAGGTGAGCGGTATCACCGAAATAAATGATCTGTTCATTTGGGAGCAATTCTTTAACTGCCCTGGCTACTGTAAGGCCTCCAATTCCACTGTCAAAGATTCCAATTGGTTGTTTAGCTTGCATGCTGTGTTGTTTGAGACAAATTTGAAAAAATTAGTTGGATTTCCTATTCGATTCGATAGCTGAATTTACAGATTTAACGGTTATAAGTTCATTTTCTTTATTAAAAAGGAATAGAAAATAGATAGTTTCATCATTGTCAGTCTTTTGTATCATGGCAGTTATTCGGTTGTTTTCAGGCTTTGAAAAATACAGGATATTACCAGACTGGTTTGTGTTTTCTACGCTGTGTGGAATCAAGCGATCAGTATAATCTTTAAAGTAGTAGTAGCTATCCAGAATCCTCAGTGAATCATAGATGTCTTTTCTATTTTCAGAATCTGATAATTCGTACAAAAAAAGCTTTAGAGGGATAAATATCACACTGTCGCTGACAGAAAAAGATTCGTCCAGATCTTCAAAATAGAGCTGCATAAACTCATATGCCTTTTTCTCAAGCTTATATTTATTGTATTCTGCTCTTCCGACTACTATATCTGCAGCATAAACAGGATCATTTTTAGCACCACACATGCTCTGCGCAGACATCTGAAAGCTTAGAAATGTGAAAATAAAAAGTATTATGGTTCTTAAAATGATCATCAATTTTTTTAAACGCAATGGATAAACCAAAGTTAAAAAAGAATTGATGTCTTTTAATTTTTTCAGATAAGAAAAAATGCGTCTGCAGTTTAACTACAAACGCATTTTAGAATGTTATTTAGTACATGAATTTCATTGAGTGATTGATTTCTTCATTCTTGAAATTAAAGATGTAAACTTGCTTTGGCTGCAGATTAATTTTTATGTGTGTTTCTTGCTGGAATATTTTACGTGAAAGAACCTGTTGTCCTGTGGTGTTGTAAATAGATAGTTGACCGTCATATTCCTTTTTAATCTTTAATACAAGTTCATTTTGAGAACTAGAGTATACAACCTGGTAATTGTTGATGGTATTAGGTTCTGAAGATGAGTTAATATTTGATATTTTTTGATTAACCTCTCTTGAACCTGTCGAGGTCCATATTTGGGCTACTAACTCCGGATGATCAATATATGGGTTTCTGTTCCCCTGATGTTGATATGCTGCTTCATTTCTGGATATTTCTTTCTGACTTACCGGGTCATTATTATGCCATGATATTAGCATGTTCAGAATCCAAGGTTCAAATACTGTTGAACTAGTGCCATTAAGTACAGCATCAGAGTATGAACTCTTATTTTCCCAACCTGATATAATATCTTCATATCTGGTGGCCATATAAAAGTAAGCTCTGGCTATATCGCCCTTGAATTCATCAATTGGTTCAAAGACAGTTCCCGAATAGCCAAGTCCTGAACTTGCATTTCCTAATTTACTACCATTACCTGAAGTGTAGGATGCAGAGCCAACTTCACCATATGGATAGCTGCTTCTTTTACTATTAACATATCCATCTGTCAGGAAAATATGGTGTATATCTGATTCCATAGGTGCTGCAGATCCAAACCAGCTTTTAGGAAATGAATGCTCTCTATTGTAACAATCTCCTTCTCCACTGTAGTTTCCACATTGTTGACTAGTGCTTGTATAAGTATATGGGTCATTTCCATTTGGATTCTCACTATAAATATCAAGGAAGGAGTTATCATTTTCATAATATAAGTCTCTGCTATTCGAAGTATAAAACCCCCAGATTGAGCTATAAGACTTTGGAGTATGCGAATTTTTAACGATTGTATGCAAAGCAGATTTTAATTGGAAACCAGTAAGTCCATTTGCATCGCTGTAATATCCGGTTAAAGGGTCCCCAGGTCCCGGGCCAGTATTTCCGATCGTAAAGTATGTTGTTTCAGAACTTCCAAAATCACCTCCCGTTACAATGGTTTGATTATTTGAATCAAGTGAATAGTTGCCATTTCCATAAAAACAACAAATTCCATCGCCGTAGCTATCATATATAGTAAATGAATAGTCTCCTTCGCCAAGACAAAAGTCTGTAACAACAGTTTCATTGTTCTGGAAATCTGAACCTGAATCAATTGTGTTGCCATTATCTTCATTTTTCAATACCCATGAAGTTTCTGCACCATAGTTGTCAGTAGTTATTGAAAGGGTTACTTGAGTATCGGTACACCCGCCACCAGTATCCGGGGGTGTTGAAGAATCACCAGGCTGGAAGTTGTCAACATAAACTATTTCATTACCGTCAAATCCTGGCTGGTCATAAAACCTTAGTCCTATTTCAATTGATGATGTAACCGGAGCATATGTATATTCAATTTTTTGCCATTGTCCGGTTAGATTTTTATCAGAATAATTTCTGTAACCATCAATGTATAATCTGGCCGAAACATTTCCTTCGGTATGATATACCCATACTGAAAAGGTATGGGCCTGGCCGGGTGTTACAGATATGGTTTGTCGAAAATCAGTACTACTTTGAGTTGTGGTAAGAACTGTTATTTTTGCTGATTTTGAACCTGCCTGATTAGGGCTGGTAGCTGGGGCAATACTGATTCCGTTATCAATTGTTGTCCAGTCTTGCGGGGTGTTGGAAGACCATGATTCAAAAGAACCGTTCAGTATTTGGGAATTTGCATAAAAAGATAGCGAGCTGAACAATAAAAACAGCAGTTTAAGGCGAATTGTATTCATTTGTTCTAAGTGTTTGGTTGATAGATGATTAATATTAGTCAAATGAAATAATTTTTACCCATAAATGAAATTAAGATTAATTAAATCATTGTTAAGCCAATAATAAATGATAAAAAACATTAGCCTTTTAGATGAATAATAAAAATCATTAAATTGCGAGCCGAATTTTAATCATGAATATGAAATTAGAACAGATATATACGAGTTGTCTGGCACAAGGGGCCTATTATATTGAATCTGAAGGGGAGGTAGCTATAATTGATCCTCTGAGAGAAACCGAACCATATCTGGAAAGAGCGAATAATTCCGGTGCTAAAATAAAATATGTTTTTGAAACTCATTTTCATGCTGATTTTGTTTCAGGACACATGGAACTGGCAGATAAAACCGGTGCTGAAATTATCTATGGACCTGGTGCAAAAACTGACTTTACGATTACTGAAGGCAAAGATGGCGATGAGTTTAAGGTAGGTAAATTGACAATAAAACTTATTCATACTCCTGGACATACGCTGGAAAGCAGTTGTTATCTGTTGTCTGATGAAACAGGAACTCCCAAAGCCTTGTTTTCTGGAGACACATTATTTATAGGAGATGTTGGCAGGCCGGATTTGGCAATCAAATCAGATCTGACAAAGGAAGATCTTGCCGGTATGTTGTATGATAGCCTTAGAAATAAGGTTATGACCTTACCAGACGATATAATTGTTTACCCGGCTCATGGAGCGGGTTCTGCATGTGGTAAAAACATGAGTAATGAAACTTCGGATACTCTTGGTAACCAGAAGCAAACAAACTATGCTTTGGCAGAAGACCTTTCAAAGGAAGATTTTATAAAAGAGGTAACCTGTGGTATTATGCCTCCGCCACAATACTTCGCTAAAAATGCCCAGTTAAATAAGTCGGGAGTTCGTAATCTTGATGATGTACTTGAGGTGGGAACAAGAGGATTGGCAGTTGATCAGTTTTTGGAAATAAAAGAAACTGAAAAGGCTATGATTCTAGATGTCCGATCTGCAGATGACTATGCAGCCGGCGCAATACCAGGGTCAATATTTATAGGTATTGATGGTAGTTTTGCACCATGGGTAGGTGCATTGGTTACAGATCTTGAGACTCCAATTTTGTTAGTTACTCCTGATGGCAGAGAAGAAGAAACAGTTACCCGTCTTGCGAGGGTAGGATATGATAATACGCTTGGATTTTTGAAGGGAGGTATTGAAGTCTGGAAGGAAGCAGGCAATGATATTCAGACAATAAACCGAGTAACTGCTGAAGAGTTTGAAGAAAATTATTCTAATTACAAGCAACCGGTAGATGTGAGAAAGCCAGGTGAATATGAAAATGAACATGTGAGTGGGTCTCCTTTAAAACCATTGGATTTTATTGTTGATTGGCAAGATGAATTTGCTAAAGATACTGAACTGACGTTATTTTGTAGAGGAGGTTATCGTAGTATGATTGCCGCTTCAATCTTGAAAGCCAGAGGATATCAGAATTTGACTGATGTTATCGGAGGGTTCAATAAAATCAAACAAACAGGATTAAAAATCGTTTCTCTTTCAAAAGTTAATTAAATTAAAATAAAAAATGTACAAAGATATTGATCCGGAAGAAGCCAGGGAATTAATGGAACAGCCGGAAACAATCATAATAGACGTTAGAACTCCTCAGGAATGGGAAGAAGGAATTATTCCGGGAGCTTTAAAAATGAATATTATGGATCAGGATTTCGCCCAGAGAATTTCTGAAATGGATAAGGATAAAAAGTATCTTATGGTATGTCGCAGCGGAAATAGAAGTGCAAAAGCATGCCAGTATATGTCTTCTATCGGATTTAGTCATTTATACAATCTTGATGGTGGGATGCTTGACTGGGATGGTGAAGTCGAAGAATAACATAACATAAATATAATATTAATAAAGCCGGCTGTTTTTAACGAGAGCCGGTTTTTTTTGTCTTATGTCAGGTTATGATTAATTGTATGGTAAAAGAGGAGTTGATTTTTGGTTCTTTTTGATTATTTTCAAATCTGACTTAATAAACCTATGGAAAAAATACTTGAACTGAATGTTTCTGGTTTAAGTCAGAAGTATTTGAAGGTCAGGGATATGGTGTTGGAGCTGACTGTTCCGCTTAAGCCCGGTGATTTTTATGTTAAGCCTAATAGTGACCATCAATCCGTTGCATGGCACATGGGACATACAACCTGGTTTTTTGAATACTTCGTTTTAAGGCCTCATAAAAAGAATTATGAGTTTTTCAGGTCTGAGCTTGAACAATGGTTTAATACCGGACTTACTTTTACAGAAACATTTGAAAAGAAACAAAGGCAAATTCATTACAGTCGTCCTTCGGTTGGTGAGATAATAAAGTATCGTAATCATGTTGATCAGCATATGCTCGACTTGTTTGAAAACGATAAGGAAAAAACAAAGGAGATTGAATTTCTTATTCATGCCGGCATTAGTCATGAGTTGAGTCATATCGAGCGAATGCTCAATGATATCAAGTTTTTATTGGGAAGCAATCCATTCAAGCCGATCTATCATAGGTTTGACTCCGGAATTGAGCCTAACCTTAAGATATTC
The DNA here is from genome assembly GCF_012926615.1 of Marinigracilibium pacificum. Classification (GTDB taxonomy): domain Bacteria; phylum Bacteroidota; class Bacteroidia; order Cytophagales; family Cyclobacteriaceae; genus Mangrovivirga; species Mangrovivirga pacifica. Next base: position 252,119 of record NZ_JABBNU010000006.1, read on the forward strand.
AAGGAGAACTATCTAGAGTTTGATGATGGTATTTATGAAATTGGTAGTCGCTTGAATAATCATTTTTCTTACGATAATGAAAGAGGAAAGCATAATGTCTATCTCGATGCTTTTCAGGTGCTGGATCGATTGGTTTTAAATGGTGAGTATGTCGAATTCATGGAAGCCGGTGGTTATGATGAAGAAAAATACTGGACTGAAGATGGATGGCTATGGGTCAAAAAGAACAAGATAAATAGCCCGCTATACTGGGAGAAAGACAGTAAAAGCTGGTATGAATATACCTTACGGGGTTACAATAATTTGAATCCATACGAGCCATTAGCACATATTAGTTATTACGAGGCGGAGGCTTATGCTCGCTGGAGGGGAAAGCGTTTACTTACCGAATTTGAATGGGAAGTAGCATGCAGGAAATTGAGAGAGGAAATCCCTCAGACGGCAAACTTTCTTGAAAAACGAAAATTCCACCCACAAGCAAGGGTTGAAAAGACCTATCAGTTTTATGGTGATTGTTGGGAGTGGACAAGTAGCCCGATGACTCAATATCCTGGATATGTTGCGACAGAAATGCCTTTGGGTAAATTTATGAGACCGGTAAGTAGGGGACAGGTATTGAGAGGAGGGTCATCATTAAGTTCTGTAGATGTTATCAGGAATACTTGTAGACTAGGAATTTCACCAACAGACAGGTTCTGGATGACAGGATTAAGACTTGCGGAATATATTTAAAAAATTCCATTCCCATATTGGGAAAATATTTCATTATACAATAGTTTTGCTGCCCTATCAGGCACTGCCCAGGTGCTGGAATTGGTAGACAGGCATGGTTGAGGGCCATGTGTCCGTATGGGCGTGCGGGTTCGACTCCCGCTCTGGGCACATAAAACAGTATTGAGAATGTAAGCGAGAGCGAGTATTCTCAATACTGTTTTTTTTATTACTCACTCACACAATATCATAGTTTGTAACAATTCTCCCTTATGTAATAAATCTATCAACTTTGTACTGTTTATTAGTTTCATGGCTTCTTATCTTTAAAGCTTTTAAAGAAAAGATATACTTTTATGTTTCGACCAGTTAATTTTTTAATCATCCTGTTTGTATTAATAGCAGGGGTTTCTTGTTCAGAAGAATCTGTGACAAAAAAAGAAACAAAAAATCCTGAAGGTGTAGTTGTCAGGAATTTGAATGGGGACTATTATGTCGATGTTTATTTTGGACTCATTTCGGCTAATTCGTCCGGAGTATTAAGTGGAACAGGGGATTATTATAGTTTTGTAATTAGTTCTGAAGATCTTAATGGTAATTATAACCTTTCATCTTCAGATGTAAGTGCTTCTGCATACATTGATTTTAATTCAAATAATTTTGACAATACAACCGTCAAAATGCCTTCGGGTGGTTATATAAGTATTGAAAGAACCAACTCTGAAATTATCTCAGTTTCATATTCACTAACTTATGAAGGTACTGAATATAGTGGTTCAACTACTACTGATATACTTGAAGTTCAGTAATCAAAAAGTAATTACAAGCTTCCCGATGTTTTCATTATTCTCCATGCATCGGGTAGCTTCTTTTATATCTTCAAATCTGAATGTTTTATAGATAACAGGCTTTATACTACCTGAGGAAAAAGCATGAAGTACCTCTCTTTTGAAGCTATCTATTAATTTCCCTTTGTAATCAAGTGATCTTGCTCTCAGTGTAGTCCCGGTAAGCTTGATTCTTTTGCTTAGTATTTTGAATAATGGAAACTGCTCAGCTCTGGCTCCCCCCATAAAAGCAATCAAAATCCAATTGCCATCCACAGCTAAAACATCAGTATTTCTTTCAACATATGGCTTACCAATTACATCCATTACAATGTTGATTTTATTTTTTCCGTATTCTTTCTCAATTTCGTCTTTAAAGTCTGCCTCCTTATAATTAATTGTTAGGCTAGCTCCCAGATGCTTACAGAAAGCTAGTTTTTCGTCAGTGCCAGCAGTAACAATGCTTGTAGCGTTAAAAAGATTACAGATTTGAATTGCAGCTGTTCCTAGTCCGCTACCACCTGCATGTATTAATACTTTGTTGCCATCATGAACATGACCTAATACTCTCAAGCATTGGTAGGCAGTTAAAAATGATTCAGGTATGGCGGCAGCTTGTACGAAATCAAGGTTTTCGGGAATTGCCATACACAATGCTTCATTTACAACTACTTCGGTGGCATAACCACCACCTGCTAATAAACACATTACACGATCGCCTACCTTAAATTTTGAGCAGTTTTTACCCGTTTCAATTACTTCTCCCGAGCATTCAAGTCCCAGTATTGAACTTTCTCCTGGAGGCGGTGGGTACATTCCCTCTCTTTGAAGGAGGTCTGCCCTGTTTAATGAAAAAGCTTTTACATTGATTTTAACTTGTTCATCCCCAGTAGTTAGGCTCTTTCCATCCATCCATTCCATTGAGTCTATACTTCCGGAATCATTATATATTATATGCTTCATAGTTTCAGGGTAATGTTATTTTTTCTATTTTCAATTATGCTTTCACCTTTTAGATTTAAACATTCACCGCAAAAGCCTGGTATGCAACCCGGCTCTTTGGTTTATACTGGTCATAATGTAGATCAGAAAACAGATATCCAGTTGATCAGATATAATTCTGACTGGTATGATGAAAATACTTCATTTTTTGATCTTGAACAATTCAAAAGTCAAATGAATGATGACCATATCAGTTGGCTGAATTTCCATGGCCTCAATGAAGTAGAACATATCAAAAAGCTTGGTGATCAGCTTTCAATCAGCAATATGATTATGGAAGATATGCTTGATACCCGGCAGCGACCAAAGCTTGAGGAAATGGAAGATTATCTCTTCTTCACTCTAAAATCTATTACTAATGCCCGTGAGGATGAAGATGAAATGAATATAGAACAAATAAGTTTTATAGTAGGTAAGAATTATGTTGTGTCCCTTCAGGAGAAGAAAGCAGATATTTTTGAAGAGTTAAGAAAACGAATAAGGAATAATTCGGGAGTAGTAAGAAGTAAGGGAAGCGATTACTTATTGTTTAGCCAGCTCGATGCAATCATTGATCAATATTATTATGTGCTTGACCAGATAATAGAGAAAATTGAAAAGCTTGAAGAAGATGTGATGGAGAACTATAACCGGAGAATTCTAATTGATATTGAGACCCAAAGAAAGAAACTCAATAACCTGATGAGAGTTATCAATCCTTTGAAAGATGCAGCATTTAGTCTGGAAATAAGACAGAAGTATATTCAAAAGAAGAATATGAAATACTTCCATGACCTTAAGGATAACGTGCAAAATATCATTGACCAGATAGATTTCAACAGGAACATTATTGATGGTCTCAGTAACTTGTATTTTTCTAATTTGAGTCAAAACCAGAACGATATCTTCAGAGTTTTAACAGTGATATCTTCCATTTTTATTCCTATTACATTTATAGCTGGTGTTTTTGGAATGAATTTTAACAATATGTTTGGATTAGACAGCCCTGCTGGATTTGAAATTACGATGGGGGCAATGTTATTTATCGTGATTGCAATGCTATTTTATTTTAAACGAAAGGGTTGGCTGTAGTTTATACTCAAAGTTTCTTCAGAATTTCATGTTAGGTTTAAAAAAAGTATACTGATTTTTTAATGAAAATACTGGTAGTAGAAGATAATAAAGATCTGTCTGATAATATAAAAACCTACCTTTCGAAAGAAGGAGTTATCGTTTCTGTGGCTGAATCATACAATCAGTCCCTGGAAAAACTTGTGTCATTTGATTATGATGTTGTTTTGCTTGATTTGATGCTGCCTGATAAAGAAGGGTTTGAACTAATTCCTTATCTGAAAAAGACATTTCCCTCTACAGGCATTTTGATTATGTCTGCACGCGATGGTCTTGAAGATAAGGTTAAGGGTTTGGATATGGGGGCAGATGATTATCTTCCCAAGCCATTTAACCTGGCAGAACTTTCAGCAAGAGTTCGTGCACTTTATCGAAGAAGAAGTTTAAGTGGATCTTCTGAATTAAAATTTGAGAATATTACAATTGATACTGATAATAACCTTGTCAGTATTGGAGGTTCTCAGCTTGATTTAACTGCAAAGGAATTACAGCTATTAGTATTTTTTGTTGTGAATAAGAAAAAGTTAATATCTAAGAATGCTATTGCAGAACATCTTTGGGGAGACTATATGGAAGATGCTGATTCATTTGATTTTGTTTATCAGCATGTTAAAAACCTGAGAAAGAAGCTTAAGGATTTTGGTGCCGAGCCTGAAATCAAAACTGTATATGGTTTAGGATATCGATTTGGTTGATCATGAGATTAATAATAAAACTAACTTTCATTTACCTTTTTATAACAGTTTGCTCCTTTTTGATTGGAGGAGTGATTGTATATAATGCAATGGAAAGTGAAATTGAAATTGAGCAGAAAAGATTTTTACTTGAACGATATTCTAATGCCAAAGGACGAATTGAACGTATCCGACCTACTGAACCCTTTGTTATTCCTAAATATGGAGTTTACCCTTTAGATTCAACTATTACCGAAGAATCGTATGAGTTTTCGGATACCGTGGTAATGCATAGCCAACTTCAAAGGCTTGAGCCTCACTTTAAACTTACAGCTTATTTTGGTTTTGATTCTTTAGCCTATAAAGTAGTAATTTATGATGTAATCATCGAAAGTGATGACATAGAAGATGGTGTCAGGTCGTCAATGATTAAAGTGTTCTTTTTATTATCGATACTCACTTTAATTGTTGCAGTAATTAGTTCGAATGTATTATTAAAGCCATTTTATAATACTCTTGAGCAACTACATCAATTTAGTATCAAGTCGGGTAAAACTCTTGAATTGCCTGAAACAAAAACTAAAGAACTAAAAGAGCTCAATTCAGAATTGTACATGCTTTCTGAAAAGGTGATTCGGGATTATAATTCACTTAAGGAATTTTCAGAAAATGCTAGTCATGAGCTACAAACACCAGTAGCTATAGCACGAGGTAAACTTGATATTTTGCTTGATAAGCATGGAGAGGAGATGTCTGAGGAACAGACATCCTTAATATTATCTGCTCAAAATGCATTGAAGAGTATTAGTAGGTTGAGCAGGTCTTTAGGTTTGCTAATGCGAATAGATAATAAGGAATTTGATAAAGTTGTTGAGATAGAATTTGCCAAGGAACTAAATAATAAACTGGATCAGTTTAAAGAATTATTTGACCTGAAACGAATTAAAATTGAAAAAGGAGAGATCGCCTCATCTAAAGTTAAGGCAGATCCGGCATTGATTGAAATTTTATTGATGAACCTGTTTCAAAATGCCCTTAAGCACAATGTGGAGGGGGGATATCTGAAAGTTGAATTACAAAATAATAAACTGGTATTAATCAATACCGGAAAAGAGGTGGGTTCAGATCCAAAGGAATACTTTGCAAGATTTAAAAAAGGGGATGTTTCAACAGAAAGTCCGGGGCTTGGACTTGCGATTGTTAAAAAGATATGTGATTTCTACAAATTCAAAATAGATTATACCTACCAAAAAGAAAACTATATTCACAAAATAAGTGTTAGTCTAGTGTGAATCTTCAGGATTACTTCAAATTCTAAAATTAGATTTGCTGTTATAACCAAATGAAAACGATGAGACATATAGCGCTTATTTTTTTAAGTTTCTTAGTATTAAATACTTATGGCCAGATGTCGAAGGCCACTGTTTCAGGAACTGTGATTGATGGAGAGACGGGACAACCGGTAGAATTTGCCTCAGTTGGTCTCCTAAACCCTTCAGATTCTTCACTTGTAACAGGTAATATAACCAATGTTGAAGGAAAATTTGAAATTCCTGTTGAACGTGGCAGGTATCTGATAATGGTTCAGTTTATTTCTTATGAAAACGGATATGCGGGACCATTTGATGTGGCAGGAAAGACTAATGTGGGGACAATAAAAATTTCTCCGAATTCCACCGCACTTGAAGAAGTTGTAGTAGCAGGTGAGAAAACTCAAATGGAAGTTAAACTTGACAAAAGAGTTTATAATATAGGAAAAGACCTTTCGAATACTGCGGCTACAGCAGCAGACGTACTTGACAGACTTCCAAGTATCACAGTAGATGTTGATGGAAATGTAAGTTTAAGAGGTGGTGAAGGAGTGAGAATCCTCATCGATGGGAAACCATCAGGTTTATTAGGCATTGGTAATGGAGCTCAAGGTCTTCAGCAATTAACTGGTGAAATGATTGAGCGTGTAGAGGTTGTTACTAACCCTTCTGCTCGTTATGACGCTGAGGGAACTTCGGGTATCATCAATATTATCTTGAAAAAAGATAGAAGAAATGGTGTAAACGGTTCAATTCAAATGAATACTGGTTATCCTCACAATCATGGTGTTTCTGCTAATATTAATTTTAGAAGAAAGTGGTACAATCTTTTCCTTAATTATGGAATTAGCTATCGTGATGTAACTGGGGGAGGAAAAGAAACTCAGTATTATGATTTTGGTTCTACCAGCTCAATTCTTGAAAGAGATAGAGATTTTACTCGTTTTGGTTTGAACCAGAGCTTTAGATTAGGTAGTGAGTTTTTCTTGAATGATAAGAATACAATAACAATATCCGGACTATATAGATATGGTGACGATGGTAATGAATTTGAAATAAGTATAGATAGTTTATCAAGTGCTGGAGATCTTTTAAATCAAAGAGTCAGACTTCAAAATGAGTCAGAGGACGATCAGAATTATCAGGTATCGGTGAATTACAAAAGAACTTTTGATAAAAAAGGGCAGGAATTAAGTGCTGACTTTCAATATCAGGATAAGGGTGAAATAGAAGGTGCAGATATTAATGGTTTTGATATCGAAAATGGAAATAGGATTCCAACGACTTTCCAGAAATCAGAAAATGATGAAGGAGAGAAAGAAATATTTACTCAGTTGAATTATAAGCACCCAATTGGTGAAAAGGGAGTATTTGAAACTGGTTACAGAGGGCAAATTAGAGAAATTCAAAATGCATACACCGTATTTAATGAAAATGACAATGGTGAATTAGTGGTAAACCCTGATTTTACTAATGATTTTTATTATCGTGAGAATGTTCAAGCATTATTTGCTCAATATGGCAATGAAGCAGGGAAGTGGTCATACCAGTTGGGATTGAGGTTTGAATATACAGATATCCTTACTGAATTAAGACTGACAAATGAGGTTAATCCTAGAGACTATAAAAATCTATTCCCTAGTTTATTCCTTACTTACGATCTGACCGAGAAAAATTCATTACAATTAAATTATAGCCGAAGAATTCAAAGACCAAGATTCTGGTTCTTGAACCCATTCTTTACAATTGCTGATGACCAGAACATCAGGGCAGGAAATCCAAATCTAAATCCTGAGTTTACAGATTCGTATGAGTTTGGGTTATTAAATGAATTTGAAAAAGGGTCATTATATACTGCAGTATATTACAGAAGAACACAAGATGTGATCTTTAGAGCTAGTTATCGTGTTGATTCCATAAACTATTCAATTCCAGCCAACCTTGGACTGGGAAGTAACCTTGGAGTAGAAGTGAACTATAACATGGATTTTACAAAATGGTGGAATATGAACTTGAGCTTGAATGGCTTTAGAAATATTACTGAAGGTACTTTCTCTCAGGAAGGTTTTGAAGATCAGGAATTTTATGTTGAAGCAATATCATTTAATGCCCGTATGAGCAACAGGTTTAAAGTGGGTAAAAAAGTCGATATGCAGTTAAATGCACGATATATTGCTCCTCAAGAACAAGCTCAGGGAAGAAGAAAGAGTCTTTTTATTATGGACTTTGCAGTAAGTAAAGATATTCTTAAAAATAAAGGTACTCTGGCATTTAATGTTAGTGATGTATTTAATACTGGGAAATGGAGATCAGAAACTGAGTTTGCAAACCTATATTCTGAAAGTGAATTTCAGTGGAGACCAAGGCAATTTACGCTATCATTCACATATAGAATAAATCAAAGAAAGAGACCACAACGTCCTGATGGAAATTACGGAGGTGGTGATATGATGGAATTTTAAAATTTAGTTCGGGAAATATTCAAGATGGCATTGCGAGAGCAATGCCATTTTATTTTGTAAGCCAGTCAAGACCGTCTTTAAAAGAGTCAAATTTTTTAATAATGGGACTAATTGGCATGGCTTCTTCAGCAGATAAAGAAGCGAAAACCCCTTCAGGGAAAATCCATGCAAATTTTTGTAATCCGGCGGTTGCCATATGCGGAAACCAGTATTCTTCAGTCCATTTTGATGCGGTGTTCCACGGACCCCTTACCTCTCGGTTGTCATTTAAAACTTTCTTACAATCATGGCCACGAAATATATTAAGAATCTTAAGCCCGGTAGAAATAATCTGCTCCTCAGTCTGGAATCCAATCCAGTTTAGGTAAATAATGTCCTTATCAACAAGATAGGACATCTTTAGATTAGGTTGATCAATAAGGATAGTTTCTTTAACATTAATCATGATCGATCCTGATATTTAATGTATTTCCAGTTAACTGGATACATATAAAAGCTAACCCCCCAGCTATATTTATATGAATACAATTTTTAATTATCTATAATATACTAATTAATGAAAAAAGCAGCCACAAGGCTGCTTTTATATTATTTATGCAAAGTTAATTATTATTCAGCTAACCATTGCTCTGCTTCAATGTATGAATTGAATTTTTTAACTAATTCATTATCAGGCATTGCCTTAGCCGCTGATAACTCAGCAAAGATATTCTCAGGGAATACCCATGCAAATTTAGTTAACCCAGCTTGGATCATTCTTGGGAACCAGTTGTTTAAAGTCCACTCAGCTGCAGTGTTCCAAGGTCCTTTGACTTCTCTGTTGTCATTAAGGATGTTTTTGCAGTCAAGTTTCTGGAAGATTTTAAGAACTTCTTCACCACTTTCGATGATTCCTTCTTCTTTCTGGAAACCAACCCATCTTAAATACACATAATTCTCTTCGACATTATGTGTAACAATAAGGTTTTTTCTTTCTAATAAAACCTTGTGATTCTTTGCTGTTTTAAAAGTACTAGACATAATATTAAAATTTATGGGGTATAATTATTATTGTTTTTTCCACCTTACTTTAAATGATATCGGACCATCATTTGTATTTGTAGGTGGGGTACTAAGTGTTAAAATTTCATTGTTAAAAGATGCATATCTAATATGGATATCTCCTTTCCAGTTTGGGAATAAGGAATTTTGAACTGTATGCTTTAAAACACCAGGATCAGTTTCCTCATATGTCCCGAAATATCCCATATAGGTTTTGTATGCCTCTGCAAGTTCCTCAGTAATGCCTGAGTCAAATGATTCACTATTTAAAGCCTGCCTTGGTTCTTTTGCAATTTGAACACTCATCCATCCAGAGTCGTCAAATACCAGAAGACCATCCGGAGCATCACCGTAGAAGTGTTGTTTTTCACCGGTTTCTTCATTTTCGAAGACCCATTCAACAAGTCTCCAAGCACCAATAAGTTTATCTCTTACTTCCATTCTAGTTTTTGCTTTTTAGAGTTTGTTTTGACCATTTCCTTAATGAATGCAATTGCTTTATCTTTTGCTTCACTACCATAAAGGTATCCGTGATCACCTTCAAATTTTCTAATTACTGCTTCCTTAGTAGTAAGCTTAATCCAACCCAATGCCTGCTCAGTACTAACCTGATCATCATTTAAGGCATACCATACCTCAGTTTCAGTATTTAATACTCTATCTCTGTTGTATCTGTATTTATTAACCAGCTTTAAGTCTGACTTTAATAGTGACAAAAGATATTTTGTTGTTTCTTCTGAATCAGATATCGCATTTATGTGAGGGAATGACTTTAATAAATCTTCCTCTTTTAATTCTGCATTGTATCTTTCCGGATTGTAGCTATTTAAAGCAGGAGTTGATGATACTATTAACTTGTAAGGAGTGATTCCTTCCTCTTCAAGTTTAAGGCAGACCTCCGTTGCTATAGCTCCTCCCATACTGTGACCCAGAAGGATTATTTTTGAATCAGAATTTGTTTTGATTTTGTTAGCGACATTCTCAACAATTGCTTCGATACTATCAAATTGAGAATATTGGTCAGCCATTCCTCTTCCAGGTAAATCAACTGATGCAATGGTACAGTTTTCAGGTAGATTATTTTGCCATTCACTATATAACGCGCTACTACCGCCTGCATCGTGGAATGCAAATATCAGTACCTCTGCATTTTTATCTCCTTGCCAGTTGATTTCTGTATCAGCTACAGCTTCAACTTCAGCTTCTTTGGCTAGTTTATTGTATTCAGAGAATGCAAAATTAGTCAGGCCTTCAATAGTTTCTGATTTCCAGATTTGTGAAATAGGCAACTTGAAGTTTAATCCTGATTCAATATAGTTTCTGAATTGTACCGCCATTAATGAATCAAGCCCCATTGCCTTAAAGCCTTTGCTACTTGATATGTCATCGAAACTTATCTGGGTAATATTGGCGATTCCTCTTTTAAGGTAATCTTCTATAACAGAAAGCTTTGAGTTATCATCCTTGCACTCTTCGATTAGTTCGGAGATTTTTGATCCAGAATCACTGGATTCACTGTCATCAGCAAGTAAACTGAAGTATTCCTGATCATTAAGACTTCTGAAATACTCTTTGGCTTTACTCCAGTCTATATCAATGATACCGATATTTCCGTAATGTCTATTATAGTTCTGAACAAATGAGTTTAAAGCATTTTTCATCATCATTGGGATAAAGCCTTCCAGTTCGGCGTATTTTGCCAAATGCTCATTGTCAGCAACCATACCGGCGTCTTTTATAACACCCCAGTTTACAGAAACTGCTGCTTTACCTTTTGAAACTCTGTTTTTTGCAATAGCATCAAGCATTGAATTTGCAGTGATGTATGCTCCTTGTCCATTAAGACCCATGTAAACAGATGCAGATGAGAACAAGATAAAATGCTTCAGATTATTATTTACATCAAACTGATCCATTGTTATTGCACCATTAAGTTTAACTGCAATAATCTTTTTGATTGTCTCCAGATCAAGTGAATCAATTCGCTCAGGTTCAATTATACCAGCAGCATGAATGAATCCTGTAATCTTTCCTAGGCAATTTTCAATATTTGTCAGACAGTTTTTGAAATCTTCAGAATCTGAAACATCACAAGCATATCTAACAAACTCGACATTGTTATTTTCTTGCCACTCTTTGAATTGCTTCTCTTTTTCTTCATTCAAATGTGGATTTCTACTGATGAGAGCAATTTTTTGTACTCCTGATCTTACCAGATGTCCAATAAATTCGAATGCAGCTCCTTTAAATCCAGTAATAACCATTACATCGTCTGCCGAGAAGTAATCCGGTAAAACTTGCTTACCTTGACGGTCTGCAGGCTTACCCTGATAATAAGAGTTTTCTCTTACTACAGATTGTACAGGAAGTTCAGCTGCAATGTGATTATCTATAGATTCAAATCCTTCAGAGTCTAAATCAATTACCCTGATTTTAATTTCAGGATTTTCGTTGAAAGCTGTACGAGTAGCCTGCCATATACCTGCATGAGATAGATTAACCTCTTCGCTGTTAATTCCGGAAGCTCTATTTGTCAAAATCGTTATCGAAGAAGGCTTACTTTGAATTATTTTACCAAGGTTGAATACGTTCTCAGCTGATATTTCAGCTAGATTAGCATGAGTACCTTCAGCAGAAACAGGAATATAAAGAACGTCTTTGTGCTCCAGTTTGGTCAAATCAGTTGTTCCATCTATGTTGATGATTTCAGAGCTTATATTTTCAAGATTCGACTTGATCTCATCAGTAATGCTATTCTTGAATCCAACAATTGAAAGAGTAGTGCTTTCCTCATTATTATTATCAACGTTTATCTCTTCCCATACAAGCTGATAAGGTTTAGGAAGTGAAGTATTCGTTGAAATTGAAGGAATTAACTGTGCTTTTACCTGTTCTATTTTTAGAACCGGGTCTCCATCCATATTGTATACATAAATCCTTGCCTGAGGATTTATTTCAGTTGAATGACTTAGGAAAGAAGCTTCAACTAAATACGGGATATTTTTATTTAGAGAATCATAAATCTTAATTCCTTTAATGCTTTCCAGATATCCTGAACTAAAATTTTCTGGCTTATCAGTTGAAGCAAAAATCATTTGCATGCAGCAATCCAGTATTGCCGGATTGATCATTGTATCATTAAATTCCGGAGATCCTTCTTGTGGGCTTATAAGTCCGAAATAATAACCATTGCTACCATGGATATTTGATATTCCATTAAAAGAACCCGAATATGATATGCCTAAATTTTCAGTTCTTGAATAGAAGTCTTTGCCAGATATTTCTATATCAAAGTCTTCAGGTCTGTCTAATAAAGGTAACCGAGCTGTTTGGTTTAATGTAACAGTTGCAATTGCTGTTTTTACCCAGCCTGATTCATCCTTCATATAAAAACCAATTGAAACGTTATTGCCTTCCTGACTAACTTTAGACTGAATAGTAACAGATCCATTGTTTAAAGTGACAGGAGAAGTGAATTTTAGCTCGTTGATTACGAATTTATCATGACCAAGTTCGTCTATAATTTCTGTAATTATAGATGCATAAGTTGTTCCCGGTAAAACGATTTCACCAGATACTTTGTGACCTCTTAAAAATGGAAACTGGTCAATTGAATATTGCTTAGTCCAGATTTTGAATTGATCGTCACATAGTTCGATTTTTGACCCTGAAAATCTATTGCCTGTAGTAGTAATAGTTGTTTTTTCTCTGGTGTCCGGAACCAATGTGGTTCTTTGCATTTGGTATTGAGGAAGACATGTTAAATCCGGAGATCCACTAAAGATCATTTTAGTGAAGTCAACCTTAAGACCAGATGAATTAATATTACCTAAAGATGCCAGAATGCTAGTGTTTTCATTCTTTTCTCTTAATAAACTATAAGTTTGAGTTACATCTTTTCTACTATCCTTTGCAATGCTATTAATTGCCTGGGTAAGTACCGGATGCGGACTCATTTCTATGAACACATCAATATCATCATTAAGGGCTTTTTCAACTGCAATGTTAAACTGAACAGCATCTCTAAGGTTTCTTGTCCAATAATTTGGCGTTAATAAAGAGAATTGGTCTTGTTCAGGAATTACAGTAGAATAGAAAGGTAATTCAGGCTTTTTAGGTGTTATTGATTGTAAGCTTTCAAACAACGGAGCTACAAGAGGTTCCATTTGAAGACTATGACTGGCAACATCAACCTTAACCTCTTTACAGAATATTCCTTCAGCGTCAAGTTTTTCAAGAACAACACTTAGTTCTTCAGTTTTTCCTGCTATTACAGTTGAGCTATTGGAATTATAAACTGCAACTGAAAGCGAGTCGAATCCTGAGATATATTTGTTAATATCAACTGAATTAAGCTCAGTAACAGCCATGCCGTATCCCTGACCTGCAACAGAAGCCATAAGTTTGCTTCTTTTAGTTATGATTTTTGCAGCATCAGTAAGATCTAAAGCTCCTGCGATATAGGCAGCAGCACACTCGCCCATCGAATGCCCGATAATTGCATCTGGTTTGATACCCCATGATTCCCAGAGTTTTGCAAGGGCGATTTCGATAGCGAAAAGTGCTGGCTGAATTATATCAATGCGCTCCAAATATGAGTTGTCAGTAGCATTTAGCACTTCCAAAAGGTTCCAATCAACATATTCAGATAATGATTCGGATATTTCTTCCAATGCATTTCTGAATACATCAGATGATTTCATCAGATCTTTACCCATACCAACCCACTGGCTGCCTTGTCCAGGGAAAATAAAGCATACTTTTCCTTTAAGGTTTTTGTTTGCTGGTATTGGTTTTATTTCGTTTTCAATGATTGAAGTAAGCTTATCAATCAGTTCAGATTTGTTATTTGCTGCAATATTTTTTGAAAATTCAACTGGATAGTTTTTCAATAATGATGCCGCACAAATCATCTGAATTTTTTCTTCAGAAGAAGCTTCGATTTCTTTAAGATACATCGAAGCATTTTCTTTTATGGCTGTTTTAGTATGTCCGTGAATTCGAAGCATTACCCCAGGGTAATTATGCTTGAATTCTGATTTTTCAGAAATAAATGATGATAGCGCTACGTGAGCATTTGTACCTCCCCAGCCAAATGAATTTACACCTGCCAGATATTTTTCTTCTTTAGAAACAGGCCATGGTGTTGTTTCAGACTGAACTTTAACTTTTAATCCTTCAAAGTCAATTTCAGGATTTGGATTGTCAGAATGTAAACTTGGAGGGATCTGATCATATTTAAATGCAAGAAGGACTTTTATAAGCCCTGCGATTCCTGCCGCACCTTCAAGGTGACCAATATTTGTTTTTACAGAGCCAACAGATAGTGGAGTTGTTCTGTTTTCGCCAAAAAATCTACCAAGTGCTCTGGTTTCTGTCGGATCACCGAGTCTTGTACCTGTACCATGAGCCTCGATGTAATGAACTTCAGGTGGTTTAACATCCGTGTTTCTATATGCATCATGGAGCATTGATATCTGTCCTTCAGTACTAGTGGCAGGTAGTGAGGCGTTAAATCCATTATTGTTAACAGAAGTCCCTTCTATTACAGCAAGAATTTCATCTCCATCTTCAATTGCTTTGTCAAGAGGCTTTACTAAAACAATTCCAGCTCCTTCACCTCTTACAAAACCATCTGCGTCATCACTAAATGTACTACATCTTCCTTTTTTTGATAATCCACCAAACTTTGAAAGAATAACATATTGATCAGGATCTAAAATATGGTTTACTCCACCAACTACAGCTTGATCAATACTATTATCTAAAATACTTTGGACAGCCTGATGTAGTGCAACAATTGAAGATGAGCACCCTGTGTCAACTATTAAGCTGGCACCACTAAATCCAAAAGTATAGGATATTCTGTTAGCAATTATATTTGATGCCTGGCCAACCGCAGAGTGTGATGTAGTAATCGCATTGATGTGTTTGCGATGATGCTCATAATCACTCCAGATGTTACCTACGTATACACCGGTTTTGGTACCAAGCCAGTTATTGAAGGTAGAATTTGAATTAGCGATCGCTTCCCATACAAGCTCAAGCATAAGCTTTTGAGAAGGATTCATTTCTTTAGCTTCAGCAGGAGAAATGTTAAAAAGCCCTGCATCGAAGTCGTTGATGTCGTTTAAAAAAGCACCTTTATTTTGATATGATTTTTCGGCTGCTTTTGGGTCCGGATCAAAAAAATCACAAACCTTCCAGCGGTCTTCATTCATCATACCAATAGAATCAGTTCTACCTAAAAGTGAATTCCAAAAATCTTGTGGTGTACTACCGTTAGGGAAACGGCAGGACATTCCTACTATAGCTACTTTATTACTCATATCTGTTGAAACGGTCAAAAAAATGGTTTGCAAATTAACTTTAGATAAAATGATATTGGTAATGGAATTTTATTTTACAGTATCCATGTAATAGTTTTTCCGAAATGTGATGAGAATTTGTTAAAGATTCTTTACATAATATGTTAATTTGGAAATAAGGCAGGTGGATCTTGACAATTGATAATGATTGTAATGGTTTTTGGTAGTTAGATTATCTTTTATTTAATAAATAATCATTATTTTTTTGTGACTTTCATTATTTCCTTGCATGGTTATTATGTTTTAATAAAAATTTAGTATGCATGACGAACATATCGGTTTTTTCCTCAAGTTTGGATTCATTAATTCATCTCTACAATGAGGAGAGAATTGTTAGAGAATTGAGCTTAAGAGACAAGTTAACTTATGAAGAATACAATGGATTAGTAAGAGATCAGTTTATTGCAGGAAGAATTTTACTGAATAATGTATTGCTTACTGAAGGAATAAAGTCGACAATTAAAGAGATTGAATATTTGCCTACAGGGAAGATATTAATAAACGGACTCAGTTTTAACATTTCTCATTCAGGAAATTTTGCATGTATTGCATATTGTAAAGAGGATATTGAACTGGGAGTTGATATGGAAGTTTTTGATAGAGCTGACCAGGAAGTTGAAAGTTTATATAATCTAAATCCTGGTTTATTTAATGTTTATAACTCTAAAAAGGAGAATTTGATTAACTGGACAATTGCTGAATCTATTGTGAAATGTGGGAATTTTGGGCTGGATGAAATTGAGTTAATTCGAAAAATTGAACCTAATATTTATAGTGTTGATAATGAGTTGTTTAGGTTGGAAAGTTGGATTTTTGATGAATTTGTTATTAGTTGTTCGGTAAATATAACTTCGCTAGTTAGTTCGGAATTATATTTTGATTTAAAATAAATAAGGCCTGATTGTAATATTAATCAGGCCTTATTTGTAAAATATTTTAGTTTATATTTCCTGAGAGCTGGTAGTTTGTTCTTTAGTAGTGTTGTCTACTATTACCATCGTCTCGGCAAAATGTCTTTCTGAATCCTTCATTGGGTTTTCTTTTGGCCACCCGATTACTTTATATTTAATGTTCTTATGTCCTGCAGTAGTTCTGAAGTCTTTAAGTATTTCACTTACGTCAAAATCCATGACTTTTGTTTTCGTTGCATCAACAACTATGTTGCTGTTTTCAGGAACAGTATTTAAAGCCTTTAAAATTGCTGCTTTATTTAAGAATGAGACTTCCTCAGATAATTCAATGGTTACTTCTTTCTCATTAATGTGGTCTTCATCTTTAAAGTAGAATGGATTTTTAAGGTTGTAGTAAAGAATAATGAATATTGCTACAGCTAATCCAATTCCAATTCCAACTAATAAATCAGTGGCAACAATTGCAATAACTGTTACTACAAATGGAACAAACTGGGTTATACCATTTTTCCACATTTGAGTGAAAAGAGAAGGTTTCGCAAGTTTATATCCAACAAGGAATAATACTGCTGCTAATGAAGCGTATGGTATTTGATTTAATACATTTGGGAATAGAAGTACTGAAGCTAATAGCATTACACCATGGATGATTGCACTCGCCTTAGTTTTTCCACCAGATTGGATATTAGCACTACTTCTAACAATTACCTGTGTAATTGGAAGACCTCCAATCATACCAGATATTAAGTTTCCAATACCTTGTGCTTTTAATTCTTTATTTGTTGGTGTGATTCTTTTTTGAGGGTCAAGTTTGTCTGTTGCTTCCACAGATAATAGGGTTTCAATAGAAGCGACTACAGCTATTGTTACCCCAGCTAACAATACTGCACTAGAATTGTCAATGAAAATATTAAAATCTGGAGTACGGAAGTTACCCAGAAACTCAGTTAAATTTTTAGGAGTTGGTAATGATACTAACTGATCGGAATTTAATCCAAACGTATTGTTCCCCTTAAATAAATAGTTTAATACAATACCGGCAACAACCGCAACTAATGGTCCCTGAATTAATGTGAAGACCTTGTTTTTCTTCATGAATGGCTGTTCCCAGATAATCAGGATGGCTAGAGAGATAACAGTAATTAATATTGCTCCAGGACTTAAAAAGTCTAGCATGTAATACAATTCAGAGAATGTATTGTGTCCATCAGCTTGCCAGAAACTTAAATCTCCTTCGTAATCTCCATCATATCCTACTGCATGAGGAATTTGCTTTAGTATAATTATTATACCAATTGCAGTTAACATTCCTTTAATGACAGAATTTGGGAAGTAATAACCTATAATCCCAGCCTTCATAAATCCAAGTGTTATCTGGATTATTCCGGCTAATACTGTTGCTGCTAATAATGCCTCAAATGATCCCAAAGTATTTTGAGCACTTATTACAATTGCAACTAATCCAGCAGCCGGACCACTTACTCCTAGCGAAGATCCACTAAAGAATCCAACAACTATTCCTCCAACAATCCCTGCAATAATTCCTGCGAACATCGGTGCTTCTGATGCCAGAGCGATTCCTAAACATAATGGAACTGCAACTAAAAATACGATAATACTTGCAGGAAGATCATATTTAATATTTGAAAAAAATCCTTCTTTTAAGCTCATGATAAATGTATTTGAAATAATTCAATAACGAAATTATTCATCCCGGACTAACCCGAATGAAATTAGATTTAATAAGGTTTATATGAATTAGATCAAATTCCGGGGAGGTGGTACTGAATGGTCTTTTAAAACATCTTCATGAGATTTAAGGTATGGGACCTCTATATTTTGAAGTAATACCAGTACATTTTTATCTAAATGAACATAGTAATCATGGCAAACCACACTTTCTTCTTCTTCAAGCAACACATTTGAAGTAAAAGGGTCATTATCCTCAGTTTGATGATGTTCTTTTCGAATATCATTGTATTTATCAAGTGTGATATTAATCATCACTGAATTGATAAAAAAACACAGAGAACCTAATACCAATAATGTTACCGGTATTGACCGAATGGCAGAAAGCAACTGATATTTGAGATCCCTGGATTTCATTTTATAACAAATATAAAGAATAATTATGATTGATTTTCTTGTTAGGTACTAATAATATGAAATTGTTTTAGTAAAGGATTGGGTATCATTTTATCAAGTATTGTAACTTGATGGGGAGAATAAATTTGGATTCTGTTATTAATTTAGTGCCATTTCCCTTAAAATTGTAGTTGACCAATCAGCATACTACTATGCTTTCTAAAAAAGCAAAATACGCTATCAATGCTTTAGTTTTTCTTGCCAAAAAAAGAGGTGAGGGGCCAGTTCAAATTAGTACTATTGCTGAGTCTGAAAAAATACCTCAAAAATTTTTGGAAGCAATACTTCTTGATATGAAAAATGCCGGAATTCTTAGAAGTAAGAAGGGTAAAGGTGGTGGATACTTGCTTTTTAAGGAACCATCAGAAGTTAATATGGCTGAAGTGATGAGGTTGTTTGATGGTGCTATTGCTTTTTTACCATGTGTTACTCACAAGTATTATGAGCGATGTGATGAATGTAAAGATGAAGAAGTCTGTGGAATTAGGGATGTGTTTATGGATGTCAGAAATTCTACTGTCGAACTATTGAAAAATGCTACACTTGAAAAAATAATTGAAAGGGAAAATGTTTTATCTTCCCTTTATAAGAATTAATTGCATTTTTCTCCACTGTAAAAAGGATTGCCAAATCCTTGGTTACATTTGTATGATTTTCTGATTGTCAATATCTCCCAGAAATTTGTCCTTTCCTTCATGTAATACTCAGTTCTAATGCCATAAGTATTGTCTTCGGGAAGAAGCTCTCTATAGACAGTTATCCTCACACTATCTCTCAAAGGCCTTTTGCTTAATACATCTTCGACGATAGCAAATTTCGCGGCATCATTTGGGTAATCATAAAAATGCTGAATGATAGTCATTGGTTGTAAAGTCCATTCTTCATTATTTTCAGCAGCAAGTGCTATTCTAATATTTAGGTCCTTTGGATTTATTTCTTCATGTGTATTGTCGAATTTTTTACATCCGGCAATTATTGTGATCAATAGTAAATATGGGAAAAGAATTTTTTTGAAAGTCATTTCTATAAAAATTTTCAGCAAAGATAATATAAAGCAACTAAAACATAGATTTGAATCGGCTCAATAAATGTCATGATTCATGAACAAATTGTCATGTTTTGTCACATTGTAGGTTACCTAATATTGTAGTCAAGAATATACGATATAAATCATCTAGTATAACTACAATGTTAAAATCACTATTACGTATTAATTTTTTACTGTTAATTTCTTTTTTCTCCTCGGTTGCCCAGGATGCAGATAATGGAGAAAAAGATCTTTTTGATATGTCTTTGGAGGAGTTGATGGAGGTAGAAATTTTTTCTGCTTCAAAAAAATCTGAAAGTAGTTTTGATGCTCCTCTTTCATCAACCGTAATCACTAGTGAGGAGATTCAATCATATGGCGCAACTACAATTGAAGAAGCTCTTCGCTTGGTGCCAGGTTTGGTTGTTAGAGAAGAATCTAATGGGAATTTTGATGTTCATGTTAGAGGAAATGAATCTTTACCTCCCGGAAATTTTACCTTCTATACTGAGAACAGTCTTACTCTTGTAATGATTGATGGTCGCAGGGTTTATAATTACATCAATGGAGGAACTTTTTGGGAAGCACTTCCTATTGGTTTAGCAGATGTTGATAGAATTGAGGTAGTAAGAGGACCTTCATCACCTCTTTATGGTCCGAACGCAGTTAGTGGAGTGATAAATATTATCACAAAACAAGCAATGGCTAATGATAAATCTTCGGTAGCAGCTAATGTTCAAGGAGGTAGCAAAGGAACTTTTGTTGGTAGTTTTAATGCTTTGAAAAGGCTAAAAAATGATAAATTTTCAATTGGATTAAGTGGAAACTTTGAGACAAGAGACAGGGACCATGATGAATACTATAATTGGATTACCGGAGATTACACTTCCAAATATGAGTTGATTAATTATTCAATTGGAAATCAGTTTGATGATTCATATGGATGGTTTTCTGAGGTTGAAATGGCTAAAGAAAGATTAGGGGTTAATGCTTTTATTAATTATGATATCAGTGAAGAAGTAAGTTTGGATTTAAAAACCGGTTATCAGAATTCGTTATCTCAATCTGCATTTTTTGAGAATTTCTATACCGTTCTTGGTGATAGAACATCAGAATCATATTATATCGATTTAACAACAAAAATAAAGGGAGTTAATTTACAAGCCTCAACAGAAAGAGGAATTCAAGATATTGCCAGAGGATCAGCATTTATATCTAAATTTGATTATAATAAAACTGATTTAAATGTCGACTACTCCTTTGAATTTGAGAATTTTTCTCTTCAACCAGCATTCAGTTATCAACAAGCTACATACTCTGATCTCGATTATGTAGAAAGTTCGAATACTGTAGGTTTAATGAATGCTGAACAGAAGTTAAGTAATCTTGGAGTATCATTGAAAGCTGATTACAGGCTGTTTGATAATAAACTACGTTTGGTTGCTGCCGGACGGTTGGATAAATATAATGTTCCGGATGATGTTTATTTCACATATCAATTTATTTCAACATATAAGTTTAATGATAAACACCTGATCAGAGCTGTTGCTTCTCGGTCTAACCGAAGTTCCTTCTTCATTGATTCATACGCTAATTATTATGTTGATGGAGATATCGATGTGGCATACAATGGTAATAAAGAGTTATCACTCCCTACTATAAATATGGTAGAATTTGGATATAGAGGAAAGCTTTCTGATATAATATTAGTTGATATTGAATTATTCAGAACAGTGTTTGAAAATGCTATAGACTTCCAGCCTACTGAATTTTATAACACTGCCAACGGACCAGTTTTGGAGTTTAATTACTTTAACGGGGATTTGGTGTCAACTCAAAATGGTATCACTTCAACAATTAGTATTGCTGCTTCAAAGAAACTTCAGATGAGGGTATTTGGAACAATCCAAAAAACTGAATTGATGGATTACGACAAAAAAGTATCCTCAATAAACCCGATGACCCTGGCGTTGCCGACTTATACCAGAGTAGATCAGGAAAATGAAAGGACACCTGGTTTTTATGGAGGAATGACATTCAATTATAAACCTATTGATAAGTTGTCTGTTTATTCAAGCATTTACTATATGGGAAAACAGGTTTACCGTCATGAAAGAGCTTCAACAAATGAGACTCTTGGAACTGCAGATGTTGATCCTGTTACTACTATGACTTTAAAAGTTTCTTATGAATTCACCAAAGGGATTAAAGCCTTTGTAAACGCAAGAAACTTGCTTGCAGGAGAGAAGGATCAGTTTGGTTTTACAGATAGGATCGGTGCACTTTATTTAGCCGGAATAAATGTTAATTTATAAATCAATCAAATAGCAATAAAAAAGGAGCTGATTTTCAGCTCCTTTTTTTATTGATTAGTAAGTTGTTCTTTCCATTCGATTAACATACCAGAAGTATTTAGCCATTTTAAATATGATTCCTGTGTTTTTCGGGTCATATTGATTAGCTTAATTTGAGCTTCCATGTATTTGTTTTCCCTTGAAAATACAAGGAATAATGTTGATTCACCTGCTTCGAATAATCTTCTTTCAGCCTCCATCATTAGCCTGAAATATTCTGCATTTTTTCTAACAGTTTCAAGCTGTTTTATGAGGTTTTCCCATTGTGTAAAAGCCAATCGTTGCTTAGTTAGCCATTCATTTTGTTTATATCTCCATTGAAGACTTGTCATTTCAAGTCTTGCTTTTTGAATATTCAGGCTTCCTCTTTCTTTGCGCAGTAAAATAGGGAAATTCACATTGATACCTGCATAAAAGTTTTCATCAATTGCATTAGTCTTATTAAGGCTTTCATTTTCAAAATCAGAAAACAAATAATATCCTTCAAGCTTGATTTCAGGTAATAGTCTTTGTCTCATCAGGCTTGTTGTATTTTCCAGAATGGCAATTTCTGATTGGTAATATCTGGAAATGGGGTGATCGTAAGCTAACGAATCAACCATACCATTAACAATGGGTTCTATAAGTTTTTCTTCAGGTTTTTTATTAGCAGCAATGTTTTGCGCAACCTCAAGAGAGTCTTGCCATAGATAAAGGTCCAGTCGTTGACTCAACAGTTCAAACATTAATTTTGCCTCAAGCAGATCTGTTTGTCGCTGGGTTAACTGGGTAAGAGCTTCCAGAGTATCGACAGCAGCATAATCTCCTAATTCAGCAGACCTTTTTACCCCACTAAATCGTTGCGTACCTATTGATATCAATTCCTGTTGTAACTGAAGGTATTCGTAAGCTGCCTGCCACTCAAAATAGGCTGATGCTGCAGAAAATATTAATTCATTAATATTAATGTTAGCTTCAGCATTAGCCTTATCAACCTTTAATGAAGCATTCTTCAGATCAGTTCTTTCCTCATCTCTAAATAATCCTCTTCCAAGATCAAAACTTAAGCCAGCTTTCCAGAGTCCTTCATCCGGGACTGTAAGTTCAGGATTGAGGTAATATCCTTCGTTTTGTTCAAACCCGGCTTTGAAATCTAGTCCTGCTGCAGCTGTAGGAATACTGATACCTCCCTCTCGATGGGTATAATAATCTGAACCATTAAACTTCTTGGTATCAAATTTACCGTAAAGTTTAGGGTCGAATGAACCACGCTTAGCCTGAAGTTCTGCCTCAGCTTCTTTAACTGATAACCAGATTCTTCCGGCTTCAGGATGGTTGTCGATTAGTTTTATTACATCAACTAAAGCTAATGAATCCTGGCCGTTGATCTGAAATGCACAGACCAGCAGCAGTAATAATTTTACCAGTCTTTGCATGTTATTTTTTATCTTCTAATAAGGTTTCTCTTTTTTCTTTGTAGAAATCAGGAGGGAATCCATTGATTCTTCGCCATACTTCATACCATAAAGGTACGTCATTTAGCAAGATAATTCCTCGGGCACCTGAGCCGGGTCTTAAAGCTTTTGGCCAACCATAATCAGCATATTTTTCACCACTTGGGGCTACAAGTATACGATAGGTACCATCTGATTGACTGAAATTATCAATAGCGACAATTTCTCCACTGAATGTTCCGTGGGAAGCTCCGGGCCATCCACTAAAAACAATAGCAGGCCATCCATCAAACAAACACCTTATTTCCTGTCCTACTTCAAGTAAAGGCAGGTTAACAGGGTTTACATAATATTCGGCAGCAATTTGATAATTTTGAGGCATGATTGTGATCAGACGTTCACCAGCCTTGATATTTTCACCAATACCATTTTTGCTTGCCTGTGTGATATACCCATCTTGTGGTGCAAGAATATAATAGAACGACGATCTGAGTTCATAATTACTCAGCGTGTTTTCCATTTTTGCCAAATCGCCCTCTGCGGTAAATAGGTTACTTGATGCCTCAGCATAATCAGACCTGTTTTTCGCAATTTTATCATTGTAATCAGCATCGATACTTTGAAGTGCGATTCTGGCATTAATGTATTCGTTTTTTGCTTTAAGAAATTTATTATAAGCAGAAGTTCTTTTTGCCTGACCTTCCTGAAGCTTCATTTGACCTGTCTCAAATTCGGTTTTTGACTTTAAACCGTCTTTATATAAAGCCTCAATACGGTCAAAACGTGCTTTTGCAACATCAAGGTTTGTTTCGGAAGCTTTCCACTCCATACTGTCAATTTGTACAGTCAATCTGGCTTGCTCAAGTTTATTCGTGGCTTCCTGAAGCTTGAATTCTCTGGCATTAACAAGTGCCTGATACTGATTGTTCAGTGCTTGCATCTTACTTTTGTAAGAATTAATACCTCCCTTTTTTGCCATTACCTGTGATCCTGTTCTTTCGATTAGATTCGGGTCCAGGTACTCAGGTTTTACTTCACCAATTTTAAGGATAGTATCTCCCTTAGAAACAAGCTCTCCTTCACGTACATACCATTTTTCTATTCGTCCATCAATAAAACTTTGGATAGACTGAGGTCTTTCAGATGGAAGTAGTGCTGTAACTTCGCCTTTTGTCTGAATATTTTGTGTCCATGGAACAAAGAATATCAATGGGATAATTAGTAACCAGAAATACTTATAATTTCCGGAGCGCTCGGGCTCAAATTCATCAATTTTTTTAAATGAATTATATCCCGTAGTATCTATTTCGTCTTTAACTCTTTTTTCGCTGAGATTAAGCATTCATTTAAATATTTAAGACTTCTGCTGGTGAAAAATCTTTTGGCCAGTAATAAACTTTATCGAAATCGTAGTTCTTAAAAATTTGAGGATTGCGCTTTGTAATAATTGCAATCGGAATATTTTTTAGTATTATTTCTTCTAAAAATTGCTCAGTGACATGCTCTTCATGAAAAGTGTCTTCATTCCAGCATATAATTTCAGGGTCCATACTTAAACACCTGGCAGCAATAATTGCATACCTACTACCAAAATCAATATTTGTACCCTTTGGTAAAATATGTTTTTGGACATCTATGTCCCCAATTCCATTAAAATTGTACCCACACTTCTTTAATAAACTGATGATTTCGGAATCTTCAAGCTCGCCATAAGTTCCAACATTTTGGGCTAGAGTTCCTTCAAATATATTTTCAATTCCATTAAGAAGACCTATTCTGAACGGTGCTTTTGCGTTTTGTTCTATTGTAAATGAAACATTATGTATATCATTTTCAGTCGGAAGTTGAATTCTTACTTTTTGACCACGCAATATATTTAATGAACCTTTTCTTTTGTTTTCGGTATCAAAAATGTTTAGTGTATATGTGCCTTTAGATGTATTTACTCTACTTTTATCATCTACCAAAGGAATGTCAGCAAGTTTACCTAGTTTTTCAGATGCTGTAAGCGTGTCGTATAAAGTTTCCATGCTGAGAATAAGTTTTTCGACTGCATTCATTAGCATGATAATGATGATTTCTCCTGCAACAAATTGGCCGATGTTCATATTATCATTTATAACTAGAAGTCCACCAGGTATTAATAGCAATGCAGCAATTAATACTTTTAATGTTAGTAGGCTGTAAAACTGCTTGATTAATACTTTAAAGTGTTTATTTCGGCTTTCAAGGTAACTTGAAACATATGAATCGGTTCTATTAAAGGCATGTTTACCACTATTTTTGTCATAGAATACTTCTTTTGTTCTGGCAACTTCTTGCAACCAAAAGGCAGTTTTGTATTTGTAGTCAGATTCCTCCAGACTACTTCTAAGACCTTTTTCACCAGTAAAACGCCAAACCAGCAATAAACCACCAAATAGTATTAATGATATAGCAAGGAAAACAGGGTGGTAAATTCCAAGCAATATTAAACCGAATAGTATCTGAAGTGCCGCTGTGGTAAAATCAAATAGTAATTTTGAAAATCCTTTTTGAATATTAATGGTGTCAAAAAATCTATTTACCAATTCTGGCGGATAACTACTTTTTATATATTCTGGCATCCATCTTGGAATTCGGTAAGTCAATTCAAAAGCAGATCTGGTAAAGATTTTCTGTTGAATGCTTTCAGTAATATACATTTGCTTAACCTGTAACCAGCCATGAACAACTAATCCAACTAACACTAATATAACCAGTAAAATCCAGGAAGTAGTCACCTGCCTTGCCATGATAAGGTTGATGATAGCTTGAATACCCAAGGGTAAACTAAGGTATACAATCCCCTGGAAAAAGGCATAAAGATAAATTCTCAGGATATTTTCTCTGTCGTTGTTGATCAGCCTAAAAAATCGTTTGAAGGCAATATTTGTCTTTTTACTTTTTGTCATATGTATACGTTACCTACCTCGCATTACAAATTACGCTAATGATTGTGTTAAGGTTGTTAACTTTTTAGTTATGTATAACCTATTTTGCATAAATTTTGTTTATAATTATTATAACTATAAAAATAATTTATGTTTCGAATTAACGCAATTGTTTAATAATCAATACAAAGCCACTAACAACCATCATAGCAATAACCCATACTCTAAAGCTTTTTTCGGTCATTTTGTTCAAAGTACTTTTACCTATGATATTGCCAATTGTTGCTCCTAGTCCTAACGAGAGGCCAAAGATCCATAAATTATTATTTAATAGCCCGAAAAATGCATATGAACTTATTTGGAATATTCCAGTAAAAAATGAATTAGCAGTTTTTGTGCCGGTTAATTTTTCTTTTGAGATACCTGTGTTTAAATAGAAAGGGTTTAAAATGGGACCAACGGCACCTATTATGGTGCTAATAAATGTGACAATGAATCCAAGAAAAAAGAAATAATGCTTTTTTACAGGAAACGATATTTGTTTTTTACCAAATCTGTATTGAAATACGGTGCTGATCAAAAATACTCCAGCGAGAACTTGAAGCAGACCGATATTGGTTTTCTCGAATAACCACCCCGCCAATATTGATCCAAATAATGCTGAAGGAATATAATAAGCAGAAATAGTCCAGTCAATATCATTTCTGAAAAGCCAAAGCCTAACCGGTCTGCCTATAAAAGTCCCAAGGTTTAGAGCCGGTGCTGTTGCTTTTGCTCCAATTAATAGATTGAGAAGAGGAACCAGAACTAAAGCACCGCCACCTCCCGATATGGTTGAGAGTATAAAGGCTCCCAAACCTAATATAAATAAAATCAAACAAGTCAGTAAATCAATATCACCAATTGAAATCATTAATGACCGGAAAATTTATTATTTATCAAATTCAACTGTTTTGTGGGAGCCATCACAAAATGGTTTGTTTTGACTTGCCCCACATCTACAAAGTGCAGCTGATTTTTCAACAGTTTTAGAATCACCATTTGATAATTCTATGGTACATGGACCTGAAACTAATAATGGTCCACCCTGATTTACTTTTATTTTTACATCACTCATATTGTTGGTATTTGAAGTTTCCGCATCTTTTATGCTTAATGCTCCCGATGGACATTTAGCAACCTGGTTTCTAATCGCTTCTTCAGTAGCACCATCCATATTAATCCAGGGCCTTACTTTTGGATCAAATACTTCAGGCAATCCTCTAAAACAGTTTTCGGAATGGATGCACTTATCTGCATCCCAAACCACTGTTGTATTTCCTTTAGTGTAGGTTTTAGTTTTCATAGGATAATAATTTAACAAATTATTCTATACCCAGCAGGTGCTTTTGAAATAAGTTATAAATTCTTGTATACTCATCGGTCCAACTTGCGGCCTCTTTAAATCCGTGAGGTTCAACCGGGTAATACATCGTTTCCCAATTGTACTTGCCTAATTCAATTAGCCTTTGTGACAGTCTGATTACGTCTTGAGGTTGTACATTGTCGTCTTGTAAGCCATGCAGAATTAAAAGTGGATCTTCAAGGTTCTCAGCAAAGTAAATTGGAGAGCTTTTACGGTACGCTTCAGGGTCAAGTTGAGGAGTATTCAGCCTGTTAGAAGTATATCCATGATTGTAATGAGCCCAGTCTGTAACAGATCGTATT
Organism: Marinigracilibium pacificum; assembly: GCF_012926615.1. Lineage (GTDB taxonomy): Bacteria > Bacteroidota > Bacteroidia > Cytophagales > Cyclobacteriaceae > Mangrovivirga > Mangrovivirga pacifica. The sequence continues at coordinate 280,113 of NZ_JABBNU010000006.1, forward strand.
CCGGCACCAGCAGCAAATGTTTCAGATGCGTTAAAAAGAGCCATTAATGTAATAAAACCTCCATATGAGCCTCCGTAAATTCCGATTTTATCTTTATCAATACCATGTTCACTAACAAGATATTTAGCGCCGTCGACTTGATCTGACAGGTCTTTTCCTCCCATATGTCTGTAAACAGCAGTTCGCCATTCTTCTCCATATCCTGCACTTGCCCTGAAATCTATGTCAAGTACTGTGTAACCATTATCAGCGAGGAAATTGTGAAACATATATTCACGGAAATATGCTGACCACCAATGGTGAACGTTTTGAAGATAACCAGCTCCATGAACAAAGATTATTGCAGCATTATTTTTTGTGTTTTCCGCGGGCTTATAAATCCTGGCCGGAACCTCGGTGCCATCCTCAGCTTTAAATGTGATTATTTCAGGTGCACGCCAATTATAACTTTCAAATTCATCCGTGGTACTTTCAGTTATTCTTTCCATTTCTTTACCGGGCTTATTAGGCATGATGAAAATGTCCCATGGCTTATTTGAAAAACTGTAACGTACTGCAAGCCATTTTTCATCCGGGGAAAGATTTACTTCAAAGTTACCTTCACCTGTAGTGATCTGGGTGAGTTTACCGCCAGTCACTGGCATAGAATAAAAATGCTGGTCAAATGGCGATTGTTTGTTTGCAGTGATATAAAATAACTTTTTATCATTTGATAGGTTTGCATCAAGTACTTCCCAATTTCCTGTGGTCAATTGCTTCTTTTCACCTGTCTGAATGTTTACAGTATAAAGATGAGAGTAACCTGTTTCTTCTGATTGATAATACAGAATATCCGGATTATCTGTAAAGCCAATATTTCCTGTTGAGAAATTCCATGAGCTTATTCCCGGGCCACCAACCCATTTATCATTATGCTCTCTATGTAGTAAGGAAAATTCACCAGTCTCAGGATTTACTTTCATGATCCAGCGATCTTTATTATCCTGTGACCTGATGATTACAACAGCATCATTTTTTTTGTTAAACATCAGGTTAACGAAGATAACATCTCTCGGGTCTTCATATTTATCTTTATACTCTTCTTCACCAGTATGATATTCTTTTAAAAACTCTGGTTTATCATAAATTCCAGGTATCTGTTTTACATCAAATGTATAAGTTGTATCACGGTCTCTATCATAAATATAGGTCTCAAGAGTACTTTGTGGACCTCCAACTTTCGGTCTTGCATCAAATTCTTTGGCAAAGCCCGACTCATTTACAAACTCCATCATTTTAGTGCTTTTAGATGAAGCTCTGTTGTAAAGAGTATAAGCAATGAATCTTTGATTTGGAGAAATTTCCAGTGAGCTAACGCTTTTGTTTCCAATATAAATCGTTTCAGGTCTTTTAGGGTTTGATAATTCAGACCTTTCCTCACTTGCCTTTTTTCGTGCCTTGCTTTGTTTTACTGTATTGAAAAGCGCCTCTTCTTCATTTAATAAAAACTCTTCATCACCATTTGATTTGTCTTCCGGCGGTTTATTACCACTTTTTATATCGGTAAACTGTAAAAGAGTGCCATTTTGAATATTCCAGCTATATAGATTATTGCCATTTCTGAAAATAATATGGTTTTCATCATCTGAAAATATCGGGTTGTTCTCACCTTCTATTGTATTAGTAATTTGTAATACCTGTTTTGACTTGGCATCATAAAGATAAAGGTCTCCATTTTTACCATACACCTTTTTAGTATGGGAGGCATTCCACACACCTCTTGAAGGAATGTTATTATAATTCTCCGGCTCTAATTTGATTGTTTTTTTGCTGTTCAGATCATAATAGTATTGATCATCAATAATAGAACTATCAGGGTTCCACTTGAAAAATATCTTTTCGCTATCATCAGACCATGAAATGTTTTCAGGTAGGTGACCAACAAAATTATCTCCTTGCATGAAATTTTCTATTTTCAAGGAAGACTGGTTTTTATATGCCTCTTGAGCATTACTAAAAAAAACAGATGTTAAGGCTAAAAGTAGTAATGAAGCTTTTTTTAACATGATATAGGATTGTCGATGTAGATTAATAATTCTTTTACCGATAAAATGTTTATCAAAATGCGATAAGAAAATAATAATTGCAAGGGATTTTCTTTTGATTATAAATGTTAATCGAAACTAATTAGAAATTGAATTTGGTGGTGGTGAGAGAATAGGAGATGTAAATTTTTTTTTATTGAAATATTATCAGAGGGAAATCAATATTGACTGGGATGTAAATGGAGTTTGAATAGGATTTAAAAAATACTGCCGGCATTTCTTAAACGCCGGCAGAGATTGTTAACCACATTTACTATAACCACAGTTGTTACATAGCAAACACGACTCCTGATAACTCATTGCAGGAGATTTACAATTTGGACACACATTTTCTGTTGGCACTGTTCCATCTGGAATGAATTGAAGTAAGGCTCGCTTAACTCCATTTTTCCATGTATTTAAAGTTGGACCATCCAGATAGAGATCATCTATCATTTCTACGGCATATTTTAGAGGCATGCCGTGCCTAAGTACGCCACTAATAAGCTTGGCATAGTTCCAGTATTCTTTGTTAAAAGTTCTTGAGAGTCCTTCGATTGTCACTTTGTATCCATCTGAATCAAGGTATTGAAAATCGTACCTGTTTTTACCGTTTTTTCCTTTTGCTTTAAGTACTTTTCCTTGTTTTACCTTGGAAAGTATGGAGAATGAATCATCAGCTTTACCAGTAAATATTTCATAAGGTTTGTTATTAAGTAGACCTACTACTGCTACCCATTTTTCATCATTATTCATGAATTGAATAACTCTGGCATCAAGAGATATGGGTCTTTTTGGTGCGATTGTTTCCTGGAAATCAGTTATTTTTTTACCTGGTTCACTTACTAATATTCCTGATCGGCTACCTTCTCTATAAACTGTGATTCCTTTACATCCTGCTTCCCACGCATCCATATAAAGTTCTGAAATAACCTCTTTTGAAGTGTCTTGCGGTAAATTGACCGTCACACTAATTGAATGATCAACCCACTTTTGGAGTTTTCCCTGTAATTTCACCTTTGCCTTATAATTAATGTGTTCACTACTCGATTGCTTGTAAGGAGAATTTTCGATTAGTTTATCAAGATCTTTAGGTTTTAGCTGGGCAATTTCTTCCTTAGTAAAACCTTTGGTTGTAAGCCAGTCACGGAATTTATGGTGAATGATAGCAAACTCTTCATATTTGTCTCCATTTTCATCAGTGAAATATTGTTTACCGGGAGTCTCTACAGAATCATTTACTTTTTTTCTTCTCGTATAATATATACGGAATACCGGTTCTATACCTGAAGTGGTTTGTGTTAGTAAACTCGTCGATCCGGTTGGTGCTATGGTAAGCATGGCAATATTTCTTCTACCATACTCTTTCATCCTTTTGATTATATGTGGAGCTTCTTTTTCAATTCTTGCCAGGAAAGGATGGTCCTTTTCTTTTGATTCATTGTAAATCGGGAAGGCACCTCTTTGCTGAGCAAGCGATACTGAACTTGAATAGGCAGATACAGCCAGTGTTTTTTGCACCTTTTCAGCGATAATTATTGAAGCATCAGAACCATATTGGATGCCAAGTGCAGCAAGCATATCTCCTAATGCTGTAATTCCAAGCCCTGTTCTTCTTCCTTTTGAAGTTTTGTTTTTTATCTTTTCCCATAAATTCCGTTCCCTCAGTTTATATTGATTATCCTCCGGATCCATGTCAATCTTATGAAGAATTCTATCAATTTTTTCTAGTTCAAGATCGACAAGGTCATCCATTAATCTCAGTGCTTTCTTTACATGGTCTTCAAATAATTCAAAATCAAAGGAAGCTTCTTTGGTAAATGGTTTTTTAACATAGCTGAACAAGTTCATTGCCATCAATCGACAGCTATCATACGGACAAAGTGGGATTTCCCCACATGGGTTGGTCGAAGTGGTAGTAAAGCCTTCTTTGTTATAGCGGTCTGGTAGTGATTCTCTTTGTACCGTATCCCAGAAAATAACCCCAGGCTCTGCAGATTTCCATGCTCCTTCAATTATTTCCTCCCAAAGATCTTCCGCCTTGATTTTTTTGGTTATGAGCGGGGTTGATGAGTCTATCGGAAATCGTTGTTCATATTCACCATGATTTTTTACTGCTTGAACAAAAGCATCGTCAACTCTTAGCGAAATGTTGGCTCCTGTAACTGATGTTGTATCTCTTTTTGCCTTGGTAAAATCGAATGCATCAGGATGCCTGGAGGAGACAGTTAGCATTAATGCTCCACGCCGACCTCCCTGGGCAACTTCTCTTGTCGAATTAGAAAAACGATTCATAAATGGAACAATTCCTGTTGCTGTTAATGCTGAGTTGTGCACTCTGCTTCCTTTGGGTCTGATTGTAGATAAGTCAAGGCCTACACCACCACGCCGTTTCATAAGCTGTACAAGTTCTTCGTCCATGCTCATTACAGAACCATAAGAGTCAGCATTGTTTTCTACTCCGATTACAAAGCAATTCGACAATGAAGAAACCTGAAGCTTATTTCCAATACCTGCCATTGGGCTTCCTTGTGGAATGATATATTTGAAGTTTTTAAGCAGGTTATAAATTTCTTCTCTAGAAAGAGGTGATGGATAGTTTTTTTCAATTCTGGCAAATTCCTTTGCAATTCGTTTATGCATGTCATCGGGAGATTTTTCAAAGTACTTTCCAGATGTATTCTTTAATGCATATTTATTTTTCCAGACTTCCGCTGCTAGTGCGTCTCCTTTAAAATATTTAAAACTTGATTCGGAAACCTCATTTTCTGAAACAGTTTCGGGATGTTTTTTTATAGTTGTGGTAAGTGCCATTTTTATGTATTTAACTCTTTAATTCTTGCGTTTTGTAGGCCTTGGCCAAGTACTAATCTTATTAACGAGTTAAATTTAGCAAGGTGTAATTTTCTATTATATGACCTGAATCATATCATTTCAAATCATATTTCCTGATTAATAATTTGCCTTTTCAGAAAAGGTTTATGGTGATGGTTTTTAGTGAGGATTATCCCAAATATTGATTTTAGGGAAGCAAATTGAATAAAAAAATGATTGAGTTAATTTGATGAATTGTTTTAAAAAAAAAAGGTGGAATTTTTAACGTCCCACCTTTCTAATATTTCAAATATCAAACAGCCATGGATTCTTCCATTTTGTGTTGTTCCTTCTTATTGGTTACTTTGATCTCCAGGTTAAAATTGATATCTATTTGAGAATCTTCATTGTCGAAGTTATCTAACAGTTCCTGAAGCTCTTTTTTTGCATCCTTCAGGTTTTTAATTTTTTGGGTACTTACACTGGAAGATGTTTCGTGATTTTGCACCCAATCAGATAAAAATTGTCGTTTGTAATCCTGGATTTGATTTTTTATCAAATTTAATATCATAGTTTTTCCTGCCGGAATGTCTAATCCTTTTTCTTCAATGATTACTGCTTTTTTGTTCATAAGAATTGAATTATATAGGTTCAACTAAATATTCTGTTTTATTTATTTTTACTGCCTTATTTTCCTTGTAACTACTCCATGTTAGATTACCGGTATATCGGTGGCTCAGGATACCATTTTGGTCCAGAATCTGAAGAGTCATCCATTCATTGTCGAATAGTTCTCTGATATTATCATGCTTCTTCAATATTTCGGTAATAGCCTCTTTTGGAGCTTCAATGATTACGTTTAGTCGTTGAGGTAAGTGCTGGTAATTATTCCCATCATGTATTGACTGAAGTGGAAGTCCAATCCTTAAGTCTCCTTTGGCTCCTTCCAGAACTCCCAATCCTCCTGTCACATTGTGCAAAGTTTTGTTTCCAGCACCCATACGCTTATTGTCAACCGTACTGGCGTAGTATTGAAGGTTTATCCAGTTCGTAACTACCATTGGAGCAGTCATAATTGTTTCAAGAACTTTAAACTGATGATCTGTCTGCCAATCGTAAGAGTGAAGAAATGCCCGACCATTCAGGTCCATGCCTTTAGTTCTCATTCGTGGCGCAATGATAAATGAGCTGCATCCTGCAAGTCCCCATTCTGGTCTTACCTGTGACCAATCGTTTGCCCTTTGCTTGATTTTTTCATCAACCTGCTTTTTATTAATGCCAAGTCTTGTCGATCGGTTTAATCGTGCATTCTTGCTAGCTTGTGATAATGATGATTTAATTGATTTTAATTCATTTTGATGTGACTCAGGTATAACTGAATCATCAATTATTGTGATTTCGTCAGTTGTAGTGTTATGTAAACAAGCAAGGAAATATGTGTCATCAGGAATGTTGATGTCATATTCTTTTAATGCAGAACGGATTGCCGGATCGTTAAGAATGAGTTGAGCCGTTAGGGCATTGATCTCTCCGGAATTTCCTCCGCATGCACCACAATCAAGTCCTGAAGCATGAGGATTGTTCACACTTGTAGAACCGTGACCTGTGATTAAAACAAAAGGAGCAAAGTGCCTTGTTATTCCCATTGCCGTTAGCGCTGATTTGGCCATTGTAACTCGGTCATTAAATGGTATTCCGCTGATGTCAAGCTTTCCTTGACCCGATAGAATGCTTCCGAATTCTTTCTGCTTTGGACTTTCGATAGGTTTAGTCCATCCAAACGAATCGCTAATCAACTTAGGTAAGTAATAAATTCCTAAAGGACTCACAAAGCTGAACGAAGAAACGGGTCCCGACTTGAATTTTGTCCATGCTTCTTCAAATTTGCCTGATATTTGTCTTGACTTTTTCTCTTTGGCCAGGTCATCTGAATTTACAGTTGTTTCACGAACAGTTGGTCCTGATGGAATTAGTACGGGGCATTGGTTTCTCCCATTTCTATGATTTATTGGTGAATATTTAATTGGGAAACCAAAAAATCCGGCAAATCCTACTGTCTCGATCTGGTCATTTACAGCTTCCAGATTTCTGCGGTAAACTTCCGACCTTACATCAATGCAAAATACCATCTGAGCTTTTGGACGCTGGAAAGTATGATTTTCTTTTGTCTCTGAATGAAGCTTGAATTTAGAAACTAATTGTTCCTCTAATGCAAAATCGTAGGCATCTTGTAAGATTGATTTAGCGTTGAATATTTTACTGTTATCATTCTCATAATCAGATAGATTTAGGTTGTTCAAGTGCTTTTTCCAGCTAGACTCGATTTTATCAAACGATTTTAAGATTGCAGCTTCCCAGCTGACTAAAGTAGCTAAAAAGGCTTTCAGAAAATTGGTGTCACCACCATAAAGGTTGTTTTGCCAATCAACTCCTGAACAATATGATGACCAACCAATAAGTTTTAATAAAAGGGTATGGAGATAGGCCTCAGTATATTCTTCTGGTATCGCTATCATGCGAAGTCCTTCCTGAATAGAAGTTTCGATATCTTCAGGTAAGCTCTTGACAGCATTCCTGAATCCTTTGAAACCCATAATTTCAGGAAGTAGGTCTACTTGTGCATTTTTCTTCCAGTTAGTAAACATTTCCTCTGAACCATTTTTAGATGATTCAGGATTTTTGAAATAGGTGGATATCCAGGAAGAAGTAAACTCTATAAGAATTTTTGGCAAATCGATGTTATACTGATCCTTTGCCATATCAGATAATATCTTTAATGTAGGATTAGTTTTTTCCCTTTCTTCCAGTTTCTGAACTGAATTAATAAACTCTTTTACTGTTGTGTTTATGTTTTTCTTTTCTAACGCTTTTTTTAAGGCGTCTTCACTGATGTTGTTATTTTGATATTGTGCCAGATAAAATGTTATTGGCATATACATTTGAATATTTCCCCGGTCATTTAAGACTTTTGCAGCTTTATCAAATGAAAGGTCAGAAAGTCCTACATAAGGGTTGACTGCTACGCTGTTATCGAGTGGCCATGCCGGAGCGATACGCTTGCATGCCTTATTTATTAATCCTTCAAGTGTTTTTGAATACATCATATTTTTTTGAAGTGTGATTACCTATTTAATTGAGCGTTACCTGAATTAATTATTCGGTCAAAAAGTAGATGGAGGTAAAATCCATTTCTCCGGTATGTTTCCCATTTAATGGATGTGTCGTTGTTTTTGCCTTTGTTATATATCATGTAAAATATGGTGGTCACAAAAAACATCAACATGGCAATAGATATGATTTTAGTTGTGAAGTCTGGTGTTGATAAAACTGGTATTTGTGACTCAATCAGGTGACTGATTGCATTTTCAAAGATGAAAAATGATAGTAGAACGAAACCTGATATTATTATGCTACGCAGCGTGCTTCCCAGTCCATTTCTTACCGAAATAGTTTCCATTGTGAAATATGAAACTCCGGCAAGGATAATTATGCCCAGAATATTAAACTGGAAATTCAGATGCGCGAACCCTCCCCAAAAATTGGCGATAGCTGTAAATATTAAACATGTGGTTATAAAGCCAGTCAGAGTATTCCAAAAGGTTGATGCAGGTTTTGCAGAATTTCTTAATTGATTTAGTCTGTACTTATCGATTGCACTTCCTGACGAAAGAAATGAATGTGCCTTATAAAATGAATGAGCTATGATATGAAGTAATGCTGCAGAGTAAAGACCTAACCCACAGATCATAAGGCTGAAGCCCATATGTCCTATGCTGGAATAGGCTAAACTGGTTTTGATTGCAGGCTGCGATGGAAAAACAATCGTTCCATATAGCGCTGTGATCCCTCCGAAGACAAGTAAAACGACAGGAGCTGTGGTTAAATCCATTAAGAAGGCAAACCGAACAATCAAATATGGTCCTGCATTCAAAATTCCGGCATGAAGCAATGCTGAAACCGGTGTTGGAGCTTCCATTACATCCAAAATCCAACCGTGAAAAGGAATTTGAACTGATTTGATGATTGCTGCCAGAACCAGAAAGAACGCTGAAAGTTCAAGGTATAGTGAAACGTGTTCCTTTGAGATTGCCTTAAGCGCATTGAAAATATCGCCTAAATTCGTGCTTCCAATCTCAAGATATAAAAATGATAATCCTCCCAGCAGGAATAGATCGCTAATTCGAGCAATTATGAATTTCTTTCTTACAACTACCTTCGTTTCTTCTCTGTCATTGTAATAATTGATGAGTGATTGCAGACTAATGCTTGTGGCAACCCATGCAATGAAAAGGGTGATAATTGTTCCTGATACTACCAGTATCTGAACCAATGCTACTGTTGTTAATAATCGTTTCAAAAATAGTGATTGACGATTGTCTCCATTCAAGTAATTCCTACTGAATTTGAACACGATAAGTCCGATTATTGAGACCATGGAATAGATTGTTGTACTGACCGTGTCAAACCGCACTGCAATTATACTGGCATCTACCGCTGGAATTTTAGCTACCAGTTGACCTCCCATGACAAGGTAAATCAGTAATGACGCCGAGCTTAGAATTCCTATACCCAGAAGGGAACTTCCTGTGATAAATACAGGCTTTATACTGCTTTTACTTTTTATGAAAGTAGTCCCTAATAATGCTATCGGGATAAAAGCGGAAATGAATAAAAGTATATCAACCATTTCAATAATTTTTTTGCAAACATAATTACCATAGTTGATAACTTTTTATATATATTTAAGATCATAATCATAATGAAGTTTTATGAACTACACATTGAATCAGCTTAGAGTTTTTCATAAAGTGGTGGAAACCAAGAGTATAACCAGGGCTGCTGAAGAGCTGTTTATGACACAGCCAGCGGTGTCAATTCAGTTAAAAAATTTTCAGGATCAGTTTGATATTCCACTAACCGAGCTTAAAGGCAGGCGTATTCAGGTCACTGATTTTGGTTATGAAATTGCTGCGATAACTGAAAAAGCTCTCGAACAATTACTCAATTTGCAATACAAAACCAAGGAGTATAAAGGGGTTGTAACAGGTAAATTAAGAATAGCTTCAGCATCGACGGGTAAATATGTGATCCCATATTTTTTATCCAAGTTTTTGGAAGACCACCCTGGGATAGATCTGGTATTGGATGTAACAAATAAATCTCAAGTGATTTCTGAACTGAAGAATAAGGAGATAGAATTTGCAGTTGTTTCAGTTTTGCCCGAGGATATAGATGTTGATATAGAAGAAGAAGTATTGATTGAAAATAAACTGTATTTGGTTAGTAAATCAGAATCAATGGTCAAATCAAAACCGTTGATTTTCAGAGAGCCCGGGTCAGCAACCCGGAGAGAAATGGAAAATTATTTCCAGCACAAGTCAAACAGAGAGCGTGGTAGAATTGAGTTGACATCTAATGAAGCCGTAAAACAAGCTGTAATAGCTGGAATAGGTAGTTCTATTTTGCCTTTAATAGGAATAAAGAATGAACTTGTAGATGGAACACTTAAAATTATTGAAAGGAAAGGATTGCCTATCGTTACGACATGGCGAATCATCTGGCTGAAAAAAAAGCAATTAACTCCAGTGGCCGAAGCCTATTTAAAATTTCTTAGAGAAGAAAAAAATAAAATTCTTGAAGAAAGTTTTTCCTGGTATTTGAAAAATTGATTTATATCCTAACCAAGGACATAAAAAAAGCCCTTTCATCAGAAAGAGCTTTTAGTACCAAAGGAGGGAATCGAACCTTTACATGGTGCATCGCTTTTTCAGGCAAACTAGTTAGCCTTTTGCTAATGATTAGGCCTAGACTTATACAGATTATGAAAATTATGATGAGACCTATGGGACATTCCAGGCAATGACTATTTAGGTAGGTGGGGTAATGAAATAAATAAAAATATAATTACCTTTAAGAAATAAATATTTAATGCGCGAATGGATATACATTCTGTTAAAATCGATCTTATTCACTGGCTTACAGAGCTTCAGGACAAATCAATCTTAGAAAAGCTGCAAGTAATTAAAGAACAGCAAGAGAGTTCTTTTAAATTAACTTCATTACAGAAAAAGGAATTAGACGACAGGCTTAAAAAGTACGATGCAGAAGAAATGAAATTTTCCTCCTGGGACAAAGTGAAAGAACGAATCAGGAAGCGCGCAAAAGATGACCTATAATTATCGTTTATCCGAGGAAGCAGAATCGGATATTTATGACTCATATCTTTGGTATGAAAAGCAGCAATCCGGTTTAGGAGAAAAATTTTTGAAAGTGCTGGATGAAGCTGAACAAGCAATTATCACTAATCCCAATGCATATCAAATATTATATAAAAAGAAAATAAGAGCATTTGTTGTCAATCGTTTTCCTTACTTGATTTTATATATTGTAAATGGAAAAAATATTGATGTGATATCAGTATTTAATACCAATCAACATGATGAGAAATGGAAAAAGCGTGTAGAATAATTTAATGCTTTTCCAAGGGCAAGATTGCTTTTTTCAGCAAAATATTATCCGCAATTATCAAACATATCAATTAATTTGATAAGCATTAATTTTTAAGTATTCCTGGATTTTTGATTTTTATCTTTATTTAAATTGAAAAATCATCGAGTCATTGACTTAGCATTTATTGAAGAGTATTATTCTGATGTGATTAATCTAACCGTTAAAGGTTGGTATAACGAATGACATTACAGAAAACTTTAAACATAAGATGAGTTTTTAAGTTGAAAACTCTGAAAGTGTCCCCCAAATCGACCCCTTTAAAAATACAAAACCCTGATAATCAATAAAGATATCAGGGTTTTTAGTACCAAAGGAGGGAATCGAACCCTCACTCCCGAAGGAACACGAGTTTGAGTCGTGCGCGTCTACCAATTCCGCCACTTTGGCTTGTTTGGGATGCAAATCTGATTAAAGATTTTTAAAACATCAACACAAATCAAACAAATTTTATCAGGCTATCCTATTTTCTTCTCGTAACTGTATGCCTGAGGTTTGTCGTTAAACAATACTTTTGTTTTTGCCCAGGTATTTTTAAATAGTTCAGAATGCCTGTATTGCTGTAGATACTTGTCTTCCTCCCATAAGCTATAAGTAGAAAAAACATTGGGTGTATCCAGATCCTGAAGTAGCTCGACATGCAAGCACCCTTCAGAAGCTTTAATCTTATCCTTGCTAGACTTGAATATTTCTATAAACTCTTCAGTTTTTGAAGGATCAAAACTCATTCGGACTATTCTGATTAGCATTTTTTGCTTAAAAATAAGTTTAACAGTCCGTAATAGCACTATTTATTTAGCATAAACCCTGATCTGGTCTATGTCATCACCATTGATTCTTGAGTGCAGAACCTCTGATCCAAACTTTTTCAGTCCGATTCCATTTAGTTTAAAGAGTTTTTTCTGATCTTTTTTGCTTTGTATAAATCGGGTTATTCCGGACAACAGTCCTCTGGTAAATAAATAGTCTTCTGTTCGGTTTTCAGTTTTTACAGATCCAATTTGAGAATTAGATTCGAAATTGTTTTCAATTGTAACAATTAGCTCTGTATTATCTTTGTAAGAATCTCTGATAATTCTTCCATAGCCAAGTGCATTGATGAATGCTAACAGGCAATCTGCCATGTCTTGGTTTCTATGAATTAATTTATCTGTTAATCCTTTCCATTCTGTTGATCTATATAAGTGTTCAAAAAAGTGAATGAAAAGATCTGAGATCTGTCTCACATATTTTTTATTTAAAGGAACTCCCTCTAAGTCTTGGGTGGCCACTTCAGCTACCAAAAACGGGAAAAGAGCAATGTAATTACTGAAAGTCTTTGTTAGTTTATTGTTTAGAATGTGGATTTCACCATTGTGGTCACCATAAAATGGCATTGAAATTACAGTTTCGGAGATAATGCCAAATTCATTATCATGCCCGGTAGTTTGTGCAATCTGGAAATTTCCCCATTCAGGCGATTTGTAGCAAAAAGGATTTTCTTCAGCTACCAGTTCAATGTTATAAAGACAATAAGTGTCTCCAGTATTTTTGCAAGATAATTTCTGTGAAACGAATGTTTCCTCTTCGCCTAACTCATAAGCTGCACCCAGAGCTCCACATAAAACTCCCATAGCATATGGATTTTGGAATGGCATGAAATCCCCTGTGCTTTTACATAAAGATGTTGTAATTACCTCACCACCTGTTTTAGAAATTGATGACAAATCAATATTTCCTAGACCACTATCCTTTATATATCTTGATATTATAAATTTCTTTTCAGAAAAGCTGAATTCCTTGTCATTGAAATATTTCACAAACATATTCCTGGACAGCTCGGAGGCATAATAGAATAATCGTTTATTTATTTCATCTTGCTTTCCGGTTGATTCGATAAGCTTTTCAGTAACTGAAAACCATGCGTTATCAATAACAATTACCGGCTCGGTAAGGTGAGAAATATTTTGCTCTTCGTTTATTCTTTTGTCCTGGATGATCTGTGAAAAAGTATCTGACATAGTTAAAAAGTTATAAGTGCAAATATGGATGTCAGCTCCTAGGGAAAAAAATCAAAACAAAATCAAATTATATCAATGTATGGTTTAGGGTATAAACTGAATTATGTTAGTTATTTTCGTCAAAAAGAATACTCACAGGGCTGTCAAAATCCAGACCTAATAATTCAGAAGCATTGCCTTGCGAAATACCTATTTCAAGCACTCCATTACTGTTAAAAAGTGTGAAGCACTCTCCGGGTTCTATCTCATTGTAGTTTTTGAAGACTTTAGAATGCTTTTCCCTGCCAAAAATGATAGTGAATTTTCTTTCTTTCGAGAGAATATCAAAATCTTGTTTGAGAATATTTGTTATAAGATTGCCAAAATGATCTACATGTATGACATGTCCCTGAATTTGTTTTTTTGATGCTCTGGAGGTTCTATTGAGCAGTTTTCTCATTTCTGGCTTACGTGGTCCGAGGTTATGTATTGTTTCTCCGCTAGCCAGCTTAGCCGCAGCTTCTGCCAATATGTTTTTTTCAGGAAAGGTAGATTCAGCTCCTACTGCAAGTTCGACAACCCCCATTGGCATTTGTTGAGAAAGCAAACTAAAAAGTCCATTATCTCTACCTACAAAATACTGGTCTTCAAGTTTGATAGCAATCATCTCATCATCGCCTTGCTGTCCTCCTGCAATACAAACCAAGTGAACTGTGCCCGGAGGAAACTCACGATATACATTATTAAGTATGTAAGAGCAATGGATCAGGTTGTGTTTTTGGATAGCATGAGATATGTCTACAATCTGTAAACTTGGGTTTACACGAAGCATTTTTGCCTTTACGGCTGCTACATAATGATCGGTGTTACCAAAATCTGACAGAAAAGTGACTATTGCCATACGAGGGTTTAAATTATTGATTAATTTTGTTGTGGCAAAACTAAAAATTTTTACCTAGTATTCAGTATTGAACCATATAAATTGAAAATCATTTGGTAGAAAAAATTATTACTCTTGAAAATGTCTCGCTCATTGATTTTTTGGGGGTTGACAACCAAAATATAAATGAAGTAGCTGCTGCTTTTCCTAAAAGTAAGATAATTTCGCGTGGCAATGAAATCAAAATAAAGGGAAATACTTCTGAGATTCTTCGCATTAATGATATTTTAAATGCTCTTGTAGCTCATTATCATAAATATGGAAAAGTTACTTCTGATAATGTCAGGGTCTATATCCAGAAGGAAGAAGAAAATGTTGCAGCTGCAGCTACCGATGGTGTTGTAATTTATGGAACAAAAGGTTTTAAGGTAACTCCTAAAACTAAAAATCAAAAGGTACTGGTAGATAAGATCGTTGGCAATGATATGATCTTTGCAATCGGTCCTGCAGGTACAGGTAAAACATATATTTCAGTTGCCCTCGCAGTAAGAGCACTAAAAAATAAAGAGGTAAAAAAGATTATCATCACTCGTCCGGCAGTTGAGGCTGGTGAAAATCTGGGATTTCTTCCTGGTGATTTAAAAGAGAAAATTGATCCTTATCTAAGGCCGATTTATGATGCACTGGATGATATGTTGCCTGCAGAAAAGCTTTCGTATTATCTTGAAAACAGGGTTATAGAAATAGCTCCTCTGGCCTATATGAGAGGTAGAACGCTTAACAATGCTTTTATCTTACTCGATGAAGCCCAGAATACCACCACCATGCAGATGAAGATGTTCCTGACAAGGATGGGACCAAATTCGAAGTTGATAATTAATGGTGACCGTTCCCAGATTGACCTTCCAAAAAATCAACGATCAGGATTACTTGAGGCAATTTCTGTTTTGAAAGGAGTAAAGGGAATAGAATTTATTTATTTCGATGGTGGAGATGTGATCAGACATAAACTTGTAAGAAGTATTATCGAAGCATACGATAAAGCTTCTGAAAAGAAGAAAGAAGAAAAAGAATCTAAAAATGATTAAAGTAAAACATGTTACTGATGATCCTCAACTGGATCAGGTATATGCCATCAGGAAAAAGGTTTTTGTTGAAGAACAGAATGTGGAACCTGAAGATGAGTTTGATCAATTTGAAGAGACGAGCAGGCATTTTCTTGCTTATTATGATGACATACCTTGTGGTACAGCAAGGTGGAGGTTTACATCAAACGGAATTAAACTTGAGCGTTTTGCCGTACTTGAACAATATCGTGGTCATATGGTAGGACATCATCTTGTTGAAGCTGTGATCAGAGATATAATGGATCATCCGGAGTCTAAAGGAAAACAATTGTATCTTCATGCCCAGCTACCAGCTGTCTCACTTTATAGCCGGTTTGGGTTTACCAAAGAAGGTGAACAATTTGAGGAATGCGATATTATGCATTACAAAATGATTAAGCCTGCCTTTTAAACGGCTAGAATTTTAATAGTTTCTCTCTTGCTATTATATTTCAGGCGTGAATATAGATTTGCGCTTTCAGCCCTTTTATAAACTATTTCTCGCCTTATCTGCTGGTATTTTGCTGGTTAGAACTGGGGTTGTTTCTCCTGTTAAATATCAGTTCTACCTCCTGCCGGTTTTTCTATTTCTCTTCTGGATACTCAGATATATTAATTTACCATTAAAACCAAAGATCAGTTCTATTTCCATCTTAGGTCTTGCACTATTATTAACTATTGGTATTGTCGTTGGCGAAGCTTCAAAAGTCGAAGATGTTAGTTACGGTTCGGATGAATGTGTTTTTGAAGTATTGTCAATTCCGGAGGTGAAAAATGGAAGAATTTCAGTTGGTGCCAGACTTATAAATCATGAAAAGGAGCCCCAGGTTTTATTAAATGTAGAGGGAGATGATGCCGAAAGGTTATTGTTACCGGGAAATATCCTTCAGGTAAAAACGAGTGTTTTCATGCCAGAAAGAATAAATCTTCAAGGTGTATTCGATTACCAAGGTTATTTGAAAAATGAAGGGATTCAAGGAGTTACTTATACTTCAGTAGATAAACTTATTTTAAGAGCTACCAAAAATGATCTTATAACCAGGGTAAAAAGATGTGTTTACTTTGTCAGGTGTGATATCCGGGAAATACTGATACAGTCAATAAATGATTATGATAGCAGGTCAATTCTGGAGGCTTTGATTTTAGGAGATAGATCTGGTATTGATAATGAACTTTCAGATCAATATGCCAGGCTTGGTCTTCTCCATGTCCTTGCAGTTTCCGGAATGCATGTAGGATTTGTTTTTATCTTGTTGTCCGGGCTGCTAAAACTATATCTTAAATACATCAAAAAGGGAGTTTTTCCATTACTTGTTTTTGGAATCCTTGTTTTGTGTAGTTATGCAATAATTAGTGGGGGAGCACCCTCTGTTTGCAGGGCTGCATTTATGTTTTCTTTAATCTGGATTGGTAGCTGCCTGAAGAAAAAGTATTCAGTTTTAAATGCTGTATTTGCATCAGCTTTCTTTTTATGTTTATTCGATCCTTCAAATATTTTCAGGCTTTCATTTCAGTTGTCATATGCTGCAGTAATTGGAATTATTCTTTTATACCCTGTACTCAGAAGAATATATAGATTTAGCTACAAGGGGTTAAATATTATTGCTGATATCGTTAATGTTAGCCTAGCTGCACAGATCGCTACTTTCCCACTGATGATCTATCATTTTGGCTATTGGTCACCACTTTCATTGTTAGTAAACATTCCGATGGCTGTTTTAATACCGTTTTATTTATATAGTGGGTGGGTTATTGTTTTTTTATCTTTTCTTTTTAATAGTATCCCTTTTTTACCCGGGCTTTTAGAGAGAATTATTTTCTGGCAACATCAAATAATGGATACGATCTTTAGCTCCAGATTTGTTTTTAATTTCCCCCGACCGGATAGCTTAGCAATTTTAATTTTTGGCATTGGTATAATATTTCTGATTAACCTTTTAGCTTCCGGAAATAAAAGAGCTTTCAGGATTGTTGCAATCTCAATGTTTTCATTTTTAATAATCCAGACATTAACCAAGCAGTATTTCAATGCGGAACAAAAAATAAAATTAGTGAGGTTGAATGATGAGTTATTCGTGTTGGATAGTAAAATGAATATTGCAACTCATGTTTCGGGAAGCTCAATGGAGGTGTCAGATTTTGAAAGATCGCTTCTTAATAGTGTTAACAGATCTTCAGGTGGATGTGGGGATATAGAAATTTATAAGGGCAAAACAAATCATAAAAGTACACTTCTTGTCAGTAGAAATAAAAATGAATTATATAAGTATTACCTGATTAATGAGGAGCTTGACAGTGGAATGTTGAAAGACATTTGTAAAGTTAATCCGGATGCAGTTATATTGTCTGAAGATCATTTACAAGATAGTATGTTAATCACTGCCATTGAGGAAAAACGGATAAACATATTAACTTTGGCAAGATTTCAATCATTAACCCTAACCAGATGAAAACAATTATAACGAATATTGAAGGACGTACAGGAATTATTACGCTTAACAGGCCTGAGAAAAGAAATGCCTTGAATCAGGAACTGGTTTCTGAATTGAAAGGACAGCTTTTAGCCTGGCAAGATGAGCCTTCAGTAAAAACAATTGTTATAAAAGGAAGCGGAAAGGCCTTTTGTGCCGGTGCAGATCTTGAATACCTTCAACAACTACAGAAAAACACTTATGAGGAGAACCTTGCAGATTCAAATCACTTGAAGGAATTATTTTTTATGATCTATGATTATCCGAAAACAATCATAGCTTGTGTTCAGGGGCATGCAATTGCCGGAGGCTGCGGATTGGCAAATGTATGTGATTTTACGTTTTCTGTTCCTGAGGCAAAGTTTGGTTATACCGAAGTAAAGATCGGTTTTGTACCTGCTATGGTGCTGGTATTTTTAATCAGGAAAATCGGTGAAGCCAGAGCAAAGGAACTATTATTAAGTGGAGAGTTAATAACTGCAGAAAGAGCTGAGATAATAGGTATAGTTAATAAAGTAGTTGATAAAGATGAGCTGGGTGAGTACGTATTGGAATTTGCTGAAAAGCTAAATAATACGAATTCAGGAGAATCAATATCTATTACTAAAAAGATGATTCACAAAGTTCAGAATATGACAATTGATGAAGCGTTAAATTATGCTTCGGAGATGAATGCTAAAGCAAGGGCTACTGATGATTGTAAAACGGGAATTGATTCATTTTTAAGTAAAAAACCACTAACCTGGTAAATGACGCCGGAAGAGATATTACGTAAATATTGGGGATATAGTGAATTCAGACCCAAACAACGAGATATAATCGGATCGTTGTTAAATGGGAAGGATGTACTTGCTTTACTACCTACCGGGGGAGGCAAATCTATATGCTATCAGGTGCCGGCGTTATTAATGCCAGGACTAACCGTAGTGATCTCTCCGCTGATTGCCCTGATGAAAGATCAGGTAGAGACCTTGAAAAGGCTTGGAATACCGGCTGCTTCAGTTCAATCTTCGATGTCAGGCAGGGAGGTAGATGTTATTCTTGATAATGCAGTTCACGGCGCGATAAAAATACTTTACGTATCACCCGAACGAGTACATACCAAACTTTTTATTGAAAGAATGAAAAGGGCGGAAGTGTCTATGATTGCAGTAGATGAGGCTCATTGTATATCTCAATGGGGTCATGATTTTAGGCCTTCCTATCTTCAGATAAAAGATATTTTCGAATATATAGACCGATGCCCGGTAATTGCTGTGACAGCAACGGCAACTACGAAGGTAAGAGAGGAGATATCTGAACTCCTCGAGCTGAAGTCTCCCGATATTTACATGGGGTCTTTTGCAAGAACTAACCTTTCTCTTTCGGTCAGGACAGTTGAGGATAAAGAAAGAAAGCTAGAAGAAATTCTCAAGAAGATCCCCGGTTCAGGTATAGTCTATGCAAACAGCAGAAAGCAGACAGCAGTAATCGCACGCTATCTTTATACTCATAATATTACCGCAAATTACTATCATGCAGGTCTTAAAAATGATGATAGAAATGTAAGGCAGGATGATTGGCTTAATAATCGTATTAGAATCATTTCTGCAACAAATGCTTTCGGTATGGGGATTGACAAGCCGGATGTGAGGGTTGTTATCCATTATGATCTTCCCGGTGTATTAGAAGGTTATTATCAGGAAGCCGGAAGAGCTGGGCGCGATGGAAAGAATTCCTTCGGTGTTCTTTTATTATATCCGAATGAAACCAGACAATCATTAGAGCGTTTTGAGGCAATGTTTCCGGATCTTCCTTATATCAAAAAGGTTTATCAGGCAATTGCTAACTTTTATAAACTTGCTATCGGTTCAGCCGAGTTTGAAAGTTATGATATTGATCTCACCCGTTTTTGTGATACTTATTCCCTTGATGTTATAAAGACCTTCAAGGTTCTGGAACTCCTTTCAGAGCATGGTTTGATGGAGCTTAATGCAGCATTTCATACGCCATCTAAAGTTAAGTTTGAGGTAAGCCATGAGGAGATGTATAAATTTATGATAGCCAATTCTGCATTCGAGAAGTTGTTGAAAACAATACTCAGGATGTATGGGGGAGAGATTTATACTCAGGTTATTGTTATTGATGAATTTAAAATAGCACAGGCTGCAGCTGTGCCGGTTAGTGAAATTCATAGTCTTCTATTAAAGATGTCAGAACAGAATTATATTTATTATGTTCCTAAAAATGATAATCCGAAAATAACCTTTTTAACTCCGCGTCTTGATGTAGAGAAGCTTCCAATCACAAAAAAAATGCTTGAGAATCAAAAGGAGATTGAAAAAGGGAAGATAAAGGCTGTGATTGATTATGCTGAGATGAAACAAGGCTGTCGGATGCAATATCTGCAGGAATATTTTGGTGAAAAAGATACTGAGCCATGTGGAAGGTGCGATCTATGCCTTGAAAAAAAGAAGCTTGAAAAATCCAGGTCAGAAGAAGAGCAATCTTTGGAAAATGAGATTTTAGATATACTCTCCACTGAGTCAAAAACAACAGATCAATTGGTAGAATTAATCAATTTTGTTGATAAGAAGTCAATAGAAATTATTGTAAGACAGTTAATTGATTGGGAAAAGATTCGAATTGATCATTCAGGAAGGTTAACCATAGTAAATTTCGATAATCATTGAAAAGTGCAATTTTATTTGGGTGTTAGTGTCTGAATGGTAATATATTTTATGTTTTAGTGATATTGAGTTATAATATTTGCATTGTTCGCATTGTATTTTATTAATTTTTTAATTTAATATCTGAAGAAATTTAAAATATTGCCAAAAAAGCAAAACTTTTGTCTTTATTTTACGATTATAATAATGAGAGTTATCGAATGCGATGATGCGATTGTTTTATAAGAAATAATTGCGTTATCTTTGTAGCACTAATGAATAATAACGGAACATATAGCAAATCATTTATGGCGACATTTACTCCTGTCGTTCTTCCGTTATTCTATGCTATTAGATCTAGGAGGCCCCTCGCGGGCACTATCTGATATTGTTGGGTTACGTACCCGGCACTCCTCCAATGTTGACGCATTCAGTCAGAAAAAAATCAAGAAAAACTTAATTGAAGTTTAATCTAACAATTTAATTTATTTACAAAAAGATGGAAACAATAGTTGCAGTAGCAAGTGAAGAACATTTGCAGTATGCATCACACATCTGTAAACTTATCGAGAAAGCTGCTAAACAGAGAGGGACGGGAATAGCGAAGCGACACCCACTTCAAATTCAGCGTAAGATGATGGAAGGATCAGCGATAATCGCCTTAATTGGTGAAGAGGTCGCAGGGTTTTGCTACGTTCAACCTTATGAGAAGGGTAAATTTGTTTCTCACTCAGCTTTAATCGTAAATCCTAAATTCCGTGGTAAAGGGATTGCCAAAATGGTAAAACAGCGAGCATTTGATCTTGCTGTTGAAAAGTATCCTGATGCCAAAATTTTTGGAATTACAACTAGTTTACCTGTATTAAAAATTAATTCCAACCTCGGCTATAAGCCAGTTACTTTTGATCAGCTCCCACAAACTGATGAGTTTTGGGATGGATGTAAGCAATGTAAAAACCACGATGTACTTATGCGTACTGGTAGAAAACATTGTTTATGTACCGGTATGGTATACAATCCGGCAGATCAGAAATCTATTTTACCGGCTGTAGAAGTGCCTAAAATCAAGAAAGGTATTTCCGGTATGATGAATTTTTTCAGGCGCAGTCCAAAACCTGTAACTGTGTAAATCTGAATTAATTCATTAACAACCTACGGTTGAAGGTAAAACCGTCATCAAATAAAATGGAAAACAAAAAAGTTGTATTGGCTTACAGTGGTGGACTGGATACGTCTTACTGTGTCAAATATTTAACGGAAGTTAAAGGTCTCGAGGTTCATTCTGCATTCGTTCATACCGGAGGATTTTCCAAGGAGGAATTAGAAGAAATCGAGAAGAATGCATACACCATTGGTGTGAAATCGCATACTACACTTGAGAAAACAGAAGAGTTTTATCAGAAGGCAATTAAATACTTGCTTTTCGGTAATGTACTTCGTAATAATACCTATCCTTTATCCGTTAGTGCCGAACGAGCATTTCAAGCCAAGGCAATTGTGGAATATGCACAGTTAGTTGGTGCGGGTAAAGTAGCACATGGATCTACTGGTGCAGGTAATGATCAGGTTCGTTTTGATCTGATGATCAATGTTTTGGCTCCGGATATAGAAATAATTACTCCTATACGAGATCAAAAATTAAGTCGTATGGAAGAAATTGAATTTCTAAAGAAATATGGAGTCGAGAAAGAATGGTCGAAAGCCAAATACTCAATAAATAAAGGTCTTTGGGGTACTTCTGTAGGAGGTGCTGAAACTTTGACTTCTAATCAACCATTGCCAGAATCAGCCTGGCCAACGCAGGTAACATCTAAGGAACCGATGGACATCACACTTCATTTTGAAGAAGGTGAATGTGTGGGGCTTAATGGAGAGAAGATGTCACAAACTGACCTTATCTTCAAATTACATCAAATTGCTGCTCCTTATGGAATAGGGCGTGATATTCACGTTGGTGATACAATCATTGGTATCAAAGGTCGTGTTGGATTTGAAGCAGCAGCTTCATTGATATTAATTAAAGCACATCATCTTCTTGAAAAGCATACTTTGTCTAAATGGCAAATGCAATGGAAGTCACAATTAGGCGACTGGTACGGAATGATGCTTCATGAAGCTCAATACCTTGAGCCTGTAATGCGTGATATTGAAGGGTTTCTTTCTTCAACACAGAAATCTGTTACAGGAAAGGTCTTTATAACACTACTTCCTTATCGTTTTCAATTGAATGGAATTGAAAGTGAATATGACATAATGCAATCTAAAGCCGGACAATATGGTGAAATGAATAATGCATGGTCAGGTGAAGACGTAAAAGGATTTACAAAAATATTATCAAACGCATCTAAATTATATTATCAAGTTAACAAACTAGAGAAAAATGCTTAAAACAGGAATTATAGGAGGAGCAGGATATACAGCAGGAGAACTAATTCGTTTATTGATAAACCATCCTGAAGTGGAAATTTCATTTATTCACAGTAATAGTCAGGCAGGCAAACCTGTTTGGTCTATCCATCAGGATCTTATCGGTGAAATTGACATTAACTTTACAAATGAGTTAAGCAATGATGTTGACTTAGTTTTTCTTTGCATGGGTCATGGTGCCTCTGTAAAATTCTTAAAGGAAAAGGGATTATCAGAAAATATAAAAATCATTGATCTGAGTAGAGACTTTCGTCTTAAGCCAGAGGATAGCTGGAATGGAAAACAGTTTGTCTATGGTCTACCAGAAAAAAATAAACATTTGATCAAAGAAGCTGAGGCAATTGCTAACCCAGGATGTTTCGCAACTGCGATACAGTTAGCTCTACTTCCTGCAGCTTCAGTTGGTGCATTTAAGGATGAAGAAGCTCATGTTCATGCCATTACAGGTTCGACAGGAGCTGGTCAAAAACCGACAAGTACTTCACATTTTAGCTGGAGAAATAACAATATGTCTGTTTATAAAGCTTTTTCTCACCAGCACCTTGATGAAATTAAACAGCAGATGGCTGAAGTTCAAGGTGAAGATGTTAAAGGAATAAACTTCATTCCAATGCGTGGAGATTTCACCAGAGGGATATTTGCGACAGTTTATTTCAAAAGTGATATGTCTGAAGAAGAAGCTAAAAACCTTTATGAAAACTTCTATAAAGATGCTGCTTTTACTCATGTTTCAAATGATGAAGTTCACTTGAAGCAGGTCGTGAATAGTAATAAGGCCTTGATCAAAGTTGAGAAGCATGGCGACAAAGTTATGGTTACTTCAATGATAGATAACCTGCTTAAAGGTGCTTCTGGTCAGGCTGTTCAAAACATGAACCTGATGATGGGCTGGCCTGAAAAACTTGGTCTTGGATTAAAACCTGTCTTCTTTTAGTAGTAAATTATATAAATCAATAACTGAACTTAAGAAATAACATATAAAATGGAATTATTTGACGTCTACCCGCTGTTTGATATTACACCTGTTAAAGGCGAGGGGACATGGATATATGATGATAAAGGAAATAAGTACATGGATTTCTACGGAGGTCATGCAGTAATTTCTATTGGTCATAGTCATCCGCATTATGTTGAAAAAATTAAAACACAGGCAGAGAATTTAATATTCTATTCTAATTCAGTTCAAAACCCGATTCAGCAGCAATTAGCCAAGAAGTTGGGTGAGTTGAGTGGTATGGAAGATTATCAGTTGTTTCTGTGTAATTCAGGTGCTGAAGCCAATGAGAATGCTATTAAACTCGCTTCATTTCACACCGGTCGTAAAAAAGTTGTAGCTCTTCATAAAGGATTTCATGGTCGAACCAGTGCTGCGGTGGCTGCAACGGATAATCCAAAGATAGTAGCACCAGTCAATGCTAATCATGAAGTTGAGCACCTTCCGATGAATGATATATCTGCATTGGAGAACTCACTTAAGAATGAAGATGTTGCTGCACTGATTATTGAAGGAATTCAAGGTGTTGCAGGTTGCTACATGCCTGAAAAGGAGTATTTACAGGAAGCTGAAAAGCTTTGTAAGA
Organism: Marinigracilibium pacificum; assembly: GCF_012926615.1. Taxonomy (GTDB): domain Bacteria; phylum Bacteroidota; class Bacteroidia; order Cytophagales; family Cyclobacteriaceae; genus Mangrovivirga; species Mangrovivirga pacifica. Next base: position 304,588 of record NZ_JABBNU010000006.1, read on the forward strand.
AGTATGGAACCATGCTTATCATGGATGAAGTACAGGCCGGTTATGGTCGAAGCGGGAAGTTTTTCTCGTTCCAACTTTCTGACCTTAATCCGGATATTGTAACTATGGCTAAAGGTATGGGAAATGGTTTTCCTGTTGGAGGAATATTAATCGCCCCTCACATTAAGCCATGGAAAGGTATGCTGGGAACCACTTTTGGTGGGAATCACCTGGCTAGTACCGCTGCACTTGCAGTATTAGAAGTAATAGAAAATGAAGATCTATTAAATAAAGTTACTGAAAAAGGAAAGTGGCTGGTTGAACAGTTAAAAGATCTTTCAGGTGTAAAAGAAATACGAGGTGCCGGTCTTATGATCGGTCTGGAGTTCAACTATCCCGTAGCTGAACTCAGGAAAAGCTTGTTAAATGATTACCGAATTTTTACCGGATCATCCGGGAATGCAAACACGTTGCGACTTCTTCCTCCATTAAATGTAAGTCAGGAGGAGATGCAGTTGTTTGTAAGTACAATTAAACAAGCAATTTCCAAATTAGAAGAAAATGAAACAGTTCACCTCAATTCATGATGTTAAAAATGTAGATGCCCTAATAGAAAAAGCACTTTTCTTTAAGCAAAACCCTATTCACAGTTACATTGGAGAACGAAAGGTACTGGGGATGGTTTTTTTTAACCCAAGTCTGAGAACCCGGATGAGCACGCAAAAGGCAGCATATAATTTAGGGATGGATGTTATTGCCCTTAATGCCGGAGCTGATGGGTGGGCTATCGAAACTAAAGACGGTGTTATCATGAATGGTGATAAACCTGAACACATTAATGAGGCCGTTCAGATTATGAGCAGCTATTGCGATATTCTGGGAGTGAGAACGTTCGCCGGGTTAAAAAATCGCAATGAGGACTATGCTGAGTCGATATTAACAAAATTTCTTGAACTTTCATCTGTTCCGGTACTAAGCCTTGAAAGCTCGACTCTGCATCCACTACAGTCATTAACTGATATGATGACGATTCGTGAAAATGGAATAAAAAAGCCAAAGGTAGTTTTAACCTGGGCTCCGCATCCAAAAGCTTTGCCCCAAGCGGTGCCTAATTCATTTTTACAGTGGGTTACCAAATCAGATGCGGAGGTGGTAGTTACCCATCCGGAAGGATATGAGCTGGATATTCAGTTTACCCAGGGTGCAACAATCGAGTATGATCAGAATAAGGCTTTTGAAGGCGCTGATATTATTTATGCTAAAAACTGGTCATCCTATTCAGCATATGGACAGATTTTGTCAACAGACCGATCATGGATGGTAACAAAAGAGAAGATGGCTTTAACAAATAATGCATCATTTATGCATTGCCTGCCTATACGCCGTAATATGATTGCAACCGATGAGGTTATTAATGAATCTCAAGTGATTAATCAGGCAGGGAATCGAGTGTGGGCAGCTCAGGCGGTATTAAATGAATTATTGAATTACGAAAAAGAGAATCCAAATATAAATGAGCAAGGATCAATTGCATATCGTTAAAATAGGAGGAAATATAACCGGGAATGAAGAGAAATTAGATGATTTCCTCCTTCGTTTCCACAAACTCAAAGGAAAAAAAATAATTGTACATGGTGGAGGGCGCCAGGCGACCGAGCTATCTGAAAAACTTGGAATTCAGGCTAAAATGCATGAAGGAAGAAGGATTACTGATGATGAGGCAATTACAGTAGCAGTTCAGGTTTATGCAGGTCTGGTAAATAAGAAGATTGTTTCAAAACTACAGGCTCTGGGTACAAATGCTATCGGATTGACAGGTGCAGATATGAATCTGATCAAGTGTAGTATTCGTCCAAAAGATCCGATTGATTTTGGCTGGGTAGGTGATATCGAGCCGGATTCTGTAAATGTTGAACAGCTTGATAAACTGCTAAGTACAGGAGCTGTACCTGTTTTTTGTGCTATTACCCATGATGGAGCAGGTCACTTGTTAAATACGAATGCTGATACTATTGCTTCCGCATTATCAGCAGGCATGGCAAAGGTATACACTGAAGTCGATCTTACGTATTGCTTCGAGATGCCTGGGGTGATGCGTGACATAAAAGATCCCGGATCGCTGATTAAAGAAATTGATTCTAAGCTTTATGATCAGTTGAAAGCAGAGGAGGTGGTAAAAGACGGGATGATTCCAAAATTGGATAATGCCTTCAATGCCATAGAATCCGGGGTGTCAAAAGTACATATTCAGGAGGCTTCAACTTTAGGAAATGAATCAGGGACAACACTTATAAAATAATGATGATTGCAGATAAGATAGATATAGATAAGCAGAGATTGGGAAAGCTTCAAAGTGAAGCAATTGAGACTTTAAAAAATCTGATTTCAAATCCAAGTTATTCAGGTGAAGAAACTGAAACAGCACTTATACTTGAAGGCTGGTTAAAAGAATATGGTTTTGAGCCTAACAGACAATTTAATAATGTGTGGGCAACAAGCCCTGGCTTTGACGAATCTAAACCAACAATATTATTAAACTCACACCATGATACTGTTTTCCCAAATGAAGGGTATACAAAAGATCCTCATACACCCATAGTTGAAGACGGAACGCTTTATGGCCTGGGTAGTAATGATGCAGGAGGTCCGCTAGTAAGCTTACTGGCTACATTCTTGTATTTTTCGCAGGAAGATGAAGTGCCTTTTAATCTGATATTTGCCGGAACAGGTGAAGAAGAAACTTCAGGTCCACACGGATTAAATAATCTGATACCTGAGTTGCCGCATTTTGATTATGCAATTGTTGGTGAACCTACTCAGATGGAAATGGCCACTGCAGAGAAGGGACTAATTGTCTTGAAATGTGTAGCTAAAGGCGTTTCAGGGCATGCCGCAAGAGATGTAGGTGATAATGCTATTTACAAGGCAATGAAAGATATTGAATGGTTTAAATCTTACAGTTTCGGCAATGATTCACCGAAACTGGGGCCGGTTAAAATGACTGTAACAATGATAAATGCAGGGACTCAGCATAATGTTGTTCCTGATACCTGTGAATTTACTGTCGATATTCGAACCACAGATACAGTTTCAAATGAAGAGGTTATGAAGGTTGTAAAGGAAAATATCACTTCTGAAATTGTAAGTGCATCAACCCGATTGAGACCTTCAGGAATCTCAGACTCTCATCCGATAGTACAAGCAGCAAAAGAACTGGATATTGTAACTTTTGGTTCACCGACAATGTCAGATCAGGCTATGATCGAAGGACCATCTATTAAAATGGGGCCTGGTGATTCAAAGCGTTCACATACTGCCGATGAATATATAAAGCTCGATGAAATAAAACACGGAATTGAAACTTATATAACACTGCTAAAGCAGGTTAATCATAACTAATGAGTAAGCAAGAAAAACTTTGGTCAAAAGGGAAGCCCCTGTCTGAAAAGATAGAGGCTTTTACAATTGGGCGTGATCTTGAATTTGATAAGATCCTGGCTAAATATGATGTTATAGGATCAAAAGCCCAGGCAACTATGTTAGCAGAATCGGGCTTGATTTCTAAGGAAGAAGGACAACAGCTGGTTGCAGAATTAAATGGATTATTTAATGAAGTGATTGCAGATGATTTTGTTATCCCAACAGGATATGAAGATGTGCATTCATGGATTGAAGCCAGGTTAACTGACAAACTTGGAGATGCCGGAAAAAAAATTCACACTGCCCGATCAAGGAATGACCAGGTTTTGACTGATCTTCATTTGTATTGTAAGGACGTTCTGTCTCAATTGATAGAAAAAACTGAGCATCTTGCATTATTGCTGGTTGACCAGGCAAAGAAGTTTAATGATACAATAATTCCGGGTTATACTCATCTTCAAGTGGCAATGCCTTCTTCGGGAGGAATGTGGTTTTCAGCCTATGCCGAAGCACTTGCTGATGATCTGATAGTCTTAAAGTCGGCACTTAAAATAGCTGATCAAAACCCATTGGGGTCTGCTGCCGGATATGGTTCATCTTTTCCGATAGACCGTGAAGTTACCACCAATGAAATGGGCTTTTCACAGTTAAAGGTTAATAGTTTTGCAGCCCAGTTAAATCGCGGGAAGCTGGAGAAAAATGTGACCAACGCAATTGCTTCTGTTGCCCAGACCATTGGTCGATTTGCAATGGATGTATGTCTTTATAATAGCCAGAACTTTGGTTTTATAACCCTGCCTGATGAATTGACTACCGGAAGCAGTATAATGCCTCACAAGAAAAACCCTGATGTCTTCGAATTAATCAGAGGAAAATGTAATCTGCTTCAGGGCGTGCCATTTCAGGTGACTTCACTGATGAATAACCTTCCGGGAGGTTATCATCGGGAATATCAATTATTAAAGGAGCTGTTATTTCCATCAGTTCATGATATGATGTCAATTCTTGAGATTCTTGAGTTTGCAGTACCTCAAATGAAATTGAAAGGTGCTGATACGAAAGATGAAAAGTACAAACTGATGTATACAGTGGAGGCAGTGAATGCTGAAGTAATGAAAGGCAAGCCATTTAGAGATGCATATAAAATTGTTGGTGAGCAAGTTGAAAATGGTTCATTTAGCATTGAAAACGGAGATCAAAATTATACTCACATAGGTAGTATCGGTAATCCCGGATTTGATTTGATTATCAAGAAGATTAAAGCAGAGTGATAATATACTTACTATTGACTCTGGCTAATTCTTTGGGGTAAAAATCTGTCTATCTCTTGCAGGGTATGGAATATTCTGTTTAACTTATATAATATAGATCACTTTTATTTGAATAAGATGGACAAGATCAAAAAGATATTCAGGTGGACAATTGGAATAATTATCGTAGCAGCAATCGGGGTGTTTTTATTCCTTAATTATGCTAGCTATAGTTCCGGTTACAGAGTTGGTACACCCATAAAGCTAAGTAAGAAGGGGATGGTTATTAAAACCTGGGAAGGAGAGATGAATATTGGCGGGTTAACCAGTTCAGATGAAGGTGTTATTCCTACCTCATGGCAGTTTTCAATCCACGGTAGTGATAAAGATGTAATAGAAAACCTGAATGCTGCGATTGAAAATGGTAACAGAGTAAAGTTATTCTATAAAGAAAAATATGTCAGGTTTTTCTGGCAAGGTGATACCAAGTACTTTGTTTACGAAGTTGAAAGCGTAGGGAATAAGTAAAGAATATTTATAAAAAAGAATTAAAAAGCCGGTGTTGAATAATTCACCACCGGCTTTTTTTTGATTAATTTCAATTAATCCCTTCAATATATGGCCCGCCAGATTGTACAATTTTATCTGCTAGGTTTTTCATTTCACTATTAATTGAATTTATTTCCTGTTCTATTTCTTTTATTTCACTGTCAATGATTTCCATAGTTTTAGCGTGTGTGTCAGTTGGTCCGTATGTAGAGTGACTAATGCCTTTATATATTGCAAACATCCTGTCATTGATTGTCGGATCAGTTTTTTCACCTGCCTGAGCCTGTGCTTGATTACCATTTACTTTAGTGTTTAGGTTGTTGATCCTGTTTACTAATTCCTGATAAGAAGATGCAAAGGTTCCTGGCTCTGCTTGTGTTTTTTCAATAGCCCGTTCAATAGCTTTTATTTGTTTATTAAGCTCTCCCAATTCTAATTGAGCTTTTGAAGTTCTCTTAATTTTATCTTCATAATCTCTAAGAAATGAAGATAATTCTGAATGGGTAGCACCTTCAAGAGCACCTTCCCGTAATGGAACAACCTCAAATTCTACAGGACCCGAAAGTATTGTGCTTACACCATCAATAACCTTCGATAAGGTGGCAGAATATTTTCCCGGAGGGGCTAGCAGACCATCAAATTCAAGTTCGTTTTCCGGACCTTCAGGTTTTTTTAATGTGATTGTTTCAGGGGCTGGATATCTAAGATCCCATGCAATAGTGTGAAAGCCTTTTTTTGGATCACCGGCTATTCTTTTTATCACATCTCCATTCGAATTTTTGATAGTAAGCCAAACCTCAGGTCCTGGTATAGAAGCTTCTTTTGCCAACTCATCGTATCCTGGAAAAGGAATGTCTGCTTTTTTCTCATTGAGTATTTTCTCAGCTTCTTTTCTTATTTCAGCTTTACTTTTATATCCTTCTTTTAAGTAATATCTGAAAACAGCCCCAAAGTCTGGGTTGGGTGCTGTAAAATGTGAATTTCCCTGTGAGCCAACTTTTTCATTGAACCCCAAATGTGATTTTGGAATATACCACCATGCTTTTCTGGTTGGAAAAAGAATTGCTTCTTCTTTAAGCGTTTCTTTTGATAAGTCTCTTAAAAATTGATAGTCGTCTAATATATAAAAACCGCGTCCGAATGAGGCTCCAATAAGGTCATTTTCCCGACGTTGAATTGCCAGGTCACGGAAAGATATCGTAGGTAAACTTTCAAACTTAATCCATTTGCTTCCTCCATCAATTGTAAAGTAGATTCCAAACTCTGTGGCTGCAAACAGTAAATCTTTGTCAATATGATCCTGAACAATTCTCCAGACGAGTGTTTTTTCAGGAATGTTTGATTTTATGGATGTCCAGGTTTTTCCCTGATCTGTACTTTTTATGAGATAAGGAGAAAAGTCTCCATATTTATGATTGTCAAGAGCTGCATAGACTGTATTTTCTTCAAACAGGTCAGCTTTTATGTCATTTACAAAGGCAGTTGAAGGTATACCTGCGATGTTACCAACTTCTATTTTACGCCAATTCTCACCTCCATCATTTGTAACCTGGATTAAGCCATCATCAGTTCCTGCATAAATGATATTTTCATTTTGAGGAGATTGTGCCAATGAGGTAATGGTATTGTAGTTTGACATTGCAAGAAAGTCCCATGGATTGTCATAGCTCTGTTTTCTCCCCATAATCGGAAGTTCAATTCTGTTTTGATTCCTGGTTAAATCTCCTGAAATGGCTGTCCATGAATCACCTCTGTCTTCGGATTTCCAGACTCTGTAAGAGGCAAATAATAAAGTTTTCGGGTCATGTGGGCTAACCAAAATAGGGGCATCCCAGTTAAATCTTTCATGTGGTTCACCTTTTGTAGGTTGAGGCTGAATATCTGTAACTTCACCAGTGATCATATCTATTCTTGAGATATTACCTTCTTGTCGCTCTCCATACATAATATTTGGGTTGCCTGGTTCGGTGGCAGGCTGATGGCCATCCCAATTAAGCACAACCCGCCAGTCGGAGTTTTGGATACCATGATAATTATCCGTTCTTGAAGGCCCTCCTTCAGTACTATTGTCTTGGGTGCCTCCGAAAACATTATAAAATGGCTCAGCGTCATCCACTGCAACTTTATAAAACTGTGTTACCGGAAGGTTTTCGATGAACTTCCATGTTTTAGCCAGGTCAAAACTTTCGTACAAGCCTCCATCAGTACCAACTAACATATAATTAGGATCGTCTTTTTTGAATGCAATTGCATGGTTGTCACTATGTTTTGATTCGTTAGAAAACCGATTAAATGTCTTTCCTCCATCAGTAGAATATTGCATCCAGACATCTACCAGGTAAAGCCTGTCGAAATGGTGAGGGGAAGCGTATAGTTCCTGGTAATAGTGAGGTCCTGTTGCTCCGGAAACTGCATCTGATTGTTTGGTCCAGCTTGCTCCTCTGTCAGTTGATTTATAAACTCCGCCGGTTCTTCTTTTTAATTCGATAGCAGCATATATGATATCCGGATTTTGAGGTGAAATCGCCAATCCAATTTTACCCATGTTTTCTTCTGGCAATCCTTTAGTTAGTTCTGTCCAGGTTTCTCCTCCATCGGTACTTTTGTGTATGCCAGAGCCAGGGCCTCCACCCATGTAAGCAGCAACAGTACGGTGTCGATCCCAGGTTGCTGCATATAGAACATCCGGATTTCTTGGATCAATCAAAATGTCGGTTACGCCTGTCCACTCTTCATTTCCAAGAGTTTTATTCCATGTTTTCCCTCCGTCAATTGATTTATATAAACCTCTTTCACCTCCCTTACTCCATAAAGGACCTTGAGCGGCTACCCATATGATATCTGAATTTTCCGGATGAATAACTATTTTTGAAATGTGTTCGGAATTTTTAAGTCCCATGTTTGTCCAGCTTTCACCACCATCCATACTTTTATAGACACCATCACCATATCCGACATGCCTTCCTCCAACATTTTCACCGGTACCAACCCACACAATATTCGGATTTAACTGATCTATAGTTACACAACCAATAGAGTAGGAGGTTTGACCATCAAAAACGGACTTCCAAGTTGTGCCGGCATTAGTTGTTTTCCAAACACCGCCCGAACCAACTCCTACAATCCATGTGTTTTCATTTTCAGGATGTATGGCTATGTCTGCAATTCTCCCAGACATAAATGCCGGACCAATACCTCTGAATTGAATGCCTGAAAATGTTGAATCAAGAAGTAATTGGATTTCAGAATTTGTTGTATTTGATTTTTTCTTTTTTTGAGCGTTTAATGGTAAAACAGAGATGATCATTAATATCACTGCCAGGTAGGAAAGTAGATGTTTAGGTTTCATAAGGTTTTTGGATGAGTGTATTCTAAAATATGATAATAAGCTTATTAATCAAACAAAATGTTTGTTAAAAAGGTAATAGTAAGGAGTTGATAATAAGCTTATTCTGAGTGGTTTTTATGACCTTTATGTTGTCTAATAGTTTCTAGAGATAAATCCAGAAATCTGGCCGCGTTATTGTAAAAAATATCTTCTTTAACTTCCATAGTTAACGGTGCGGAATTTACATGGTTAATAGCAGTTTCTATTTTGCCAGTAAAAGTCATCTGATCACTTCCAAACATAATTCTTTTGCCAAATCCGGCATCGACAAGTTCGTTTAGAAAATTATGTAATTCCTTTTCTTCCAACACCCATGAAATAACTCCCAGATCTACATATACTTGAGGGTGTGCATACATTAGTGCTTTCATTTCATCTACAAAGGGCCAGCCGGCATGCATTATATAGATTTTCACTTTTGGATGCGATACTAAATGTTCTTCAATTAGTAGTGGTCTGGCCTGGGATGCACGGGTTTCAGGATAGGCAAAGTAAACTCCACCTGGAGGGCCTCCGGGTAAAATGTGATAGGCAATTGGGATTTCTAATTCTTCTGCCAAATCAAACAGTGGAGTTAAAGAATTGTCATCTGGTTTTATTCCTGCATAGTTGGGAGCAACTTCACCTATTATATCTAATTCACCTTTGTTATGCCATAGTTTTAGCGAATCGATATTAATTTCATTTGGGTTGATGATTATTTGTCCCTTAATCACTTTTTGAGGATGCATTGAAGCCCATTTTTTTACCACCTGATGTGAACCTGATGATATCATGGTCATAACTATGTTGTGTTTTTCCATCATATCGGCAGTTTCCTTTTCATGGCTGGCAACATCCTTCGAACCCATATATTTATCTCCTGTTGTCGGATTGGTTACTTCCCCGAATAATGGATTGGACTTATCATAGGCATGCATATGCATGTCAATTATCGGCCCCTGATATCTAAGGTTTTCTTCTGTATGGTTTTTTGGTTGATCATCTTCTGAAGCAGTTGATTTGTTACAACTTGAGAATAATGAGATTAATATAGTTGTGGTAAGGATGAAAATAAGATTTTTCATGGTATATTGGCTTTGATGCAGTTTTAAGTTACTGAAAATCAATACAAAATGAAAGAGAGAACAACCTTCGTTAATTAGATAAAAAATAAGGAGGGCTCCATGAAAACCCTCCTTTTACTAACCAAAAAAATCCGCAATTATGAAAAAATATTACCAACTTTTATATATCTGACCTCCTACATAAATACTTCCACCTGATCTACTTCCTCCTCCGGTTCTTGTATAGCGTACATCCTCATGTCTATGGTCGTGTCCTTTGCTTTTATGTCCTTTGCTATAGTGTTTATCACCATGACCCTTGTGGCCGTGGCCGTGTCCTTTATTATGTCCATGACCTTTGTGGTGACCATGTCCTTTACCTGGGTGCTTTCCATGTACAGGATGACTTCTGTAATGAGAGTCACAGCAGTACCCGTGTCTAGGCTGATAAACTCGTGTGTAGTATGCTTCATGAAATCCACAGTGATTTCCACAATGGTGACCATGCATTGGGTTTGATCTTAATCTTCGTTCTCTTATGATATGACCACAATCATCATATGTTACTTCAAAAAATCCTCTTCTTCCTTCTAAAACAACAGTGAAAAATGTATGTCCACGATCCATGTATCTATTTGTATGTACCCAATTGTATCCTCTGAAATCATAACTTACCGAACGGGCAATTCTTCCCGGTACTCCCCATTCATGAGATACTCCAAATGATGTTACAAAATGCTGGGCCTGTATTTCAGATACGAATCCAAATAAAACCAAGGCGATAAAAAGTACTGCTTTTCTCATAGCTTTAAAAATTTGATTCATTATGTGTAATACAATTGCCGTGCCAAAAATTAATTCGGTTAATTTAATTGAGTTAAGTAATTGATAATCAGTATTTTGTTGTTTTGGTGTTTTTTTGGTTATTCGATTCGGTGTTATAAAGGTTAGGTATTTTGGTATTGATAATTGATTAAATGAAAGTTTCGGTTTAAGATTTATTTTTTAAATTGCCTCAACAGTAATTAAATAGGTTAAGTCTTATCAAATAATAGTATGTTCTTATTGTTCTTTTACCTGGGGCTTGCTTTAGGATTTTCATTTCTTTGTTCAATTCTTGAAGCTGCCTTGCTAAGTATTACACCTGTATTTATAAAAGCTAAAGAGCAGGAAGGAGCCACTTATGCAGCTGAGCTAAAAAAGCTTAAGGAGAATGTTGATCGCCCGCTTTCAGCAATACTTTCTTTAAATACAATAGCACATACCATAGGAGCTGCTGGTGTAGGTGCTCAGGCCGGAATAGTTTTTGGAGATGCTTACTTTGCTTATATTTCAGCAGCTTTAACAATTCTGATACTTATATTTTCAGAGATTATACCAAAATCATTGGGAGCAAAATACTGGAAATCATTGGCTCCGTTTGTTTCAAAGACATTAAAAATATTAGTGGTATTGATGTATCCATTAGTTTTTATTTCAGAAAAGATTACAAATCTACTAGGTGGAGGGGGACATATAGCAGCTCCGGGAAGAGAAGATATAGCTGCGATGGCTGAATTGGGTACCGAAGCAGGAGTATTTGATAAAAGCGAATTTAATATTATCAATAACCTGATAAAATTTAAGAAAATAAAAGTTGAGGACGTAATGACTCCTCGCACAGTAGTGCTGGCAGCCAATTCTTTAATGACAATTAAAGAGTTTTTTGATAAAAAAAGCTTTTTGAAGTTTTCAAGGATTCCAGTTTATAAAGATACTATTGATCATGTTACGGGATTTGTCCTTAAAAATGATGTAATGGAAAAGCTTGCTTATAATGAATATGATTTGCCTCTTGCTCAGATTCAAAGAATGGTATCCATAGTTCATGAAGAAGATGCCATTCCAGAAGTATTTGAACTTTTGCTTACAAAAAAAGAACATATAGCTCTTGTAGTTGATCAATATGGAGGGATGGCTGGAATTGTAACCCTGGAAGATATTATTGAGACCTTGCTGGGGTTGGAAATCCAGGATGAACTTGATAGTACAAAGGATATGCAACAATTAGCGAGGAAAAAGTGGGAAGAAAGAGCAAAACAACTTGGATTATACCCTAAAGAAAACGAAGAATAATTTTTTATGAGTAATCAACTACAGCCCAGACCTGTTAAATTTTCTGCTACTACTATTACCGAATTAATGTTACCTTCTTATGCAAATTTTGGAGGTAAAATACATGGAGGCTATCTGCTTTCTATGATGGATAAGGTTGCATATGCCTGTTCTAGTAAGCATTCAGGTGCCTATTGTGTGACTGTGTCGGTAAATGCTGTTGATTTTTTATTGCCTGTGGAAGTTGGTGATCTGGTTTCAATGCTGGCTTCAGTAAATTATGTTGGCAATACCAGTATGGTTGTTGGAATTAAGGTTATTGCTGAAAATGTAAAGACAGGAGAGGTTAAACATACCAACACTTCTTATTTCACCATGGTTGCCAAGGATGAGAATGGTAATACAGTTAAAGTACCACCTTTATTACTTGAATCTTCAATTGAGGTACGTCGTTTTGTGGAGTCTATTAAAAGAAAGGCTCTGAAAGAAAAGATTACCAAAACGATGAATGAAGAAAAAATAACTTTTGATCTTAAAAAAGAACTCCATCATCTCAAGGGGCAAAGATGTATTCTTTCCGATAATATTTCCTGATATTTTAGTGTCCGATTGTCCATTGTTGTTTTGAAGGTGTACGTTTTTGAACACTCTTTTGAAATCGCTGATTATTTAAATAGTTGATAATCAGTATTTTATAATTTATTGTTTCGTTTGGCACGAATCTTCTTGTATTGAATGCGAATATAAACACGCATGATTATGAACCAAGAAGTACCAAATAAAGCCTATTTACTTTTAGTAATTTTCTTTCTCTGTTTTACCACAAACGCACAGGAAAGTGGAAAACTATCGGGTAATGTAAAAGATCAGAATTCTCAACCTGTTCCTTTTGCAAATGTTGCTATTCTAAACGCTGGAGATTCATCTCTTGTCTCAGGAGCTGTTACTAACGAAAGGGGTGACTTTTCAATCGGATCTCCTAAATCATCAGGAAAATATATGTTAAGATTAAGTGCTATAGGTTTTGAAACTATATACACTGAATCATTTAACGCAAGTGGTCAAGGATATACCAAACACTGGTCTGAATTATCTCTTCCGGAGGTTACTCAAAACCTGGAAGGTGTTGAGGTAAGAGCAACCAGACCAACAGTTATCGTTGAAGCTGATAAAACTGTTGTTGATATTGAAAATTCTGCTTTAACACAAGGTAATACTGCGCTTGAAGTGTTAGAAAAGTCTCCGGGTGTATGGATTGATCAGGATGGTAATATCCAGTTGAATGGTAAGCAGGGTGTATTAGTTATGATCGATGACCGTCGTACCTATATGACTGCCAAAGAACTACAGGCACTTTTAAATTCAATGTCAGCTAATAATATAAAGAATATCGAATTAATAACTAATCCATCAGCTAGATACGATGCTGAAGGAACTGCGGGTATTATAAATATCAACCTTAAGAAAGGAATAGATACTGGTTTCAATGGAAGTGTTACCATGGGTTATCGCTATAACAAGCGAAATGCATATAACGGCGGAGTGAATTTTAATTATAAGAAGGGTAAAATAAGCTCTTTTGTACAGGCAGATTATAACCGTTGGGCGCACTGGAGAGAGCTAACCATGAGAAGAGATTTTATTACTCAGGGTGAAGGTCAATATATGGAGCAAGTAGCAAACCACGAGCCTACTTATGATAACTTGAATATAAATGCCGGATTTGACTTTGAGATAAATGATAAGCATTCGGTTGGAGTTATGGTAAAAGCATTTGGTTCTGAAGGTGAAGGCAATTTCGATATAAGAACATACAATTATGGTGAACCAACATTCCCTGGATTTATCAAAGCAGATAATGATATGGATGAGGAATCTACTAACAAGTCTGTAAACTTCCATTACGTTGCAAAACTTGATTCAAGTGGTTCCAGATTAAGTATGGATCTGGATTATGTGAAAAGAGAAAATGATAACTACTCAACATTTACTAATCAAGTTTACATTAGTGAAGGTGGTGAATTCTTAACTGAAGAAAATTTCAGAAATATAAACCCTACTTTCTTTGATATCTATTCAGCTAAGATGGACTATACCAAGCCATTTGGACCGGGTAAAAATCTTGAAGCTGGTTGGAAATTAAGTAGAGTAGTTTCTGATAATAATGTTATGTTTTCAGCCTTTGATCAGGGAGAATGGGTATTAGATCAAAACAGATCAAATCATTTTATCTACAAAGAAAACATCTATGCAGCCTATGCTAGTTATGGTTTTCCTTTAACTAAGAAAATAAGCGTTAAAGCCGGACTTAGATATGAGAAAACTGTAGCTGAAGGTGAGTCAGTTACCTTAAATGAAGTCAATGACAGAAGTTACGACGGTTGGTTTCCAAGCTTATTCATAAATAATAATGTAAGTGAAAATTATCAGGTTGGATTGAATTACAGTAGAAGAATCCAGAGACCAAATTATGGAATGCTTAATCCTTACTTCTTGTATCTAGACAGATATACTGTTGCTACCGGTAATCCAAATTTAAAACCTGTATTCACTCACTCGATAGAATTAAATCAGACTTTCAAGAAGAAATTTATAGTCGGATTGGGATATAACTACTCTAAAGATATGTTTACCGAAGTGCCAGATGCAGATGTAGATAGTCGTCTAGTGGTATTTACACCTCAAAACCTTGATGACATGCATGATGCTTATGCTAGATTTATAATTCCGGTAGACGTAGCTGAATGGTTTTCAATAAACAACACTGCAGTAGTTAGTTATAAGCAATTTAGTTCTGTAATTGAAGGTGAACTAGTTAGTAACGATCAGGTTAACACCTATTTCCAGTCTAATTTCAGCTTTGTATTACCTAAGAATTTCAAACTTGAATTAACAGGTACTTATGTTGGTCCTAATGTATGGGGGTTATACCAGATTCAGGAACAGTACTGGGTTAACTTCGGAGTTAAGAAGAGTGTCATGAAAGATAAGCTATCATTAAGCCTTAACTTCTCAGATATCTTCCATACTCAGCGATTTAAAGGAACTGTTGATTTACCAGATCAAAACACTCAAATAGGTAATGTTTGGGCATCACAAAACGTGAATTTCACTTTGAGATATACCTTTAGCCAGGGAAAACAATTTAAAGTAAATACAAATAGAGGTAATCTTGAAGAATTAAATAGAGCAGGCGGAAACTAGTTGATAGTTGATTGCTAAATCCCTTGCTATAGCCGGCCTCTTTTAGAGGTCGGTTTTTTTTATTGTATGTAAGTATTTGATGGTGAGTGTAAATGGGTTATTTTAAATAAAAAACACAATTCATTATGAGTAAAATCACATCAGTTTGCTTTATGAGGTTTAAAGGGTTTAAAAATAAACTGAAGGCGATGACAATGATGAATGAAGGCCATGGCTATTTACAAAAGGATACCGGGGATAAATTCTATAAACTAATGGGAAGTGGTGCCGGGAATGGATTTATACCCTACCCGGATTGGTCAGTATTTAGTTTGATAACTACCTGGGATACTGAAGAAGATGCTTATCTGTTTAATCAGGAAGGCCAATTTTTTAAGGAATATGATCAATATATCTCTGAAAAATGGACATGTTTTCTTTTCTGTATCCAATCACATGGCAATTGGGAAGGACAAGAACCTTTCGAAGTAGATATAAGTAAGCAAATTGACAATGATGAGCCAATTGCCGTATTGACAAGGGCAACTATTAAAACTTCAAGTATTATTGATTTTTGGTCGCATGTATCTGGAGCAAGTGCTGCTTTGAAGAATAATCCGGATCTGATTTATGCTAAGGGAGTTGGCATTTTTCCATTTACACGAATGGCAACATTTAGTATATGGAAGAGCCTGGAGGGGATGAAGAGCTTTGCTTATAATAAAGATGGTCATAAGCAGGCAATGCAAAAGGCAAAGTCCAGGAAATGGTTTGAAGAAGATCTTTTTGCCAGATTTATTATCTATGATGCGGTTGGTGAGTTTGAAGGGATAGAATTTGAGAAATATAAAAAAGTGCCGCTATCGGGGGAAATAGACGGCACTGTAAGTTAACCAACAAAACAAATCACATTTTACCTTTTAGCATCTTATTCCAATACAAATAAGGCAAACCATATTTCTTGAGAATCCATAGAAACCAACTTTCCTTGGAAGTATCCATGAACTTACTCAAAAGTGGGTCACTGGCTCTGACATTATTATAGTTAAATTCGGCTAATACCATTTTGCCATATCCGGTTACCAGTGGACAAGAACTATATCCATGGTATTTTGGGTCGTCCAATTTGTTGTTTTTGATCAGGTTTAATATGTTAGCTACTACCACAGGTGCTTGTTTTCTTACTGCCGCACCGGTTTTTGCTGTAGGCAACGCAGCTACATCTCCAAGGGCAAATATTCTAGGGTATCTAAGGTGTTGTAATGTTTCAATATCTACATCAACCCATCCGGCATTTGGTCCTTCTTTTAATGAAATCGGAGAGTTTCTAATGAAGTCAGGAGCACTTTGAGGAGGAGCAAGATGAAGCATATCAAACGGAATGGCTACCTCGTTATCATCTAATAATTTTTCACCAATACTTCCATCAGGTTTAACCGGGCTATCTTCATTTACTTTGAAATAGGCTATATTATTTTCTGCATCAATTCTAGTAAGTACATATTTAAACTTTGTATTGATGTCGTAACGCTCAATTACCTTGTTTAAAGTGTCTGCAAAATCTTTCACACCAAAAATCACACCTCCTGGTGTTGCAAAGATTACATTAGTTTTTTCACTAATATTATTCCTTTCAAAATAATCAGATGCTAAGTACATTATTTTTTGAGGAGCTCCACCACATTTTATTGGTGTATTGGCCTGCGTAAACAAGGCATTTCCACCTTTAAAATTTTTTAATACTTTCCAGGTATGTTCAGGATCAGTATAATTACTACAGACAACACCTTTATCTAATGCTTCGGCAAGACCTGGTATTCCATCTCTATTTATCTGTATTCCAGGAGCAACTACCAGATAATTGTATTCAAGAATGTTACCGTTATCCAGTGTAACAGTGTTATTCTCAGGATTTATGTCTTCTGCGCGGGATTTTATCCATTTTACCCCTGATGGGATATAATCAGCCTCGTTTCGAATGGTGGCCTTCATATCAAAAGTACCAGCACCAACCAAAGTCCAGGCTGGTTGGTAATAGTGCTTTTCTGATGGTTCAATTAAACCAATATTAAGTTTTTTATCAGACTTGCGAACCAGCTGAGCTGCTGTCATTATGCCGGCTGTTCCGCCCCCTATAATCAGAACATCAAATTTCATGACTCTTTCTTTTTTTATTCAATTAACAGCTTTTTTAAATAAGAAAAAGTGATAATAGTCACTTAAGAGGGTGATATTCATGAAAATATGCTCTTTTGCATTTATTACTATTCTTGATGAATTATGATAACCGTATCTAATGGATTAAATTATGACCGGTTATCTATTTTGATAATCATCTTTTTCATCAATTCTAAATAGGCTGGTCAAAAAATTATATGGAGAAAGAACAGAAAATTCTGGGTTTTCAAAAAGTGATAATCTTCGTAGGAGTAATCCTGATGGTTATAAAATTCATAGCCTATTTTCATACCCGGTCTAATGCAATTCTTTCTGATGCTCTTGAGAGTATTGTAAATGTTCTCACAGGTAGTTTTGCCCTTTTTTCATTGTATCTGGCACAACAGCCAAGAGATATAAATCACCCATACGGACATGGTAAAATAGAGTTTATTAGTGCTTCTATTGAAGGTACCCTCATTATTATAGCAGGTATTTTAATAATAGGTAAGTCAATTTATAACTTTATTATTCCCAATGTGGTTAATGAACTGACTATAGGGATATGGTTAACGGTAGTAACCGGATCAGTAAATGGATTGATGGGTAAAGTTTCAGAAGTTAGAGGGAAAATGATTCACTCTCCAACTTTAGTGGCAGCGGGAAAACATTTGTTTTCTGATTTTATCTCAAGTATAGGACTGATATTGGGGTTAGTATTGATTTACTATACTGGAATTATCTGGCTAGATAGTTTGATGGCTATAATATTTGGTTTTGTAATTATATTTTCGGGTTATAAGGTTATCAGACATTCGGTTGGAGGGCTTATGGATGAAGCTGACGAAGAAATAATGGAAAGTATTGTTAAAACTCTGGATGCCAATCGTAGAGAGAGGTGGATTGATGTTCATAATCTTCGGACACAGCGATTTGGTCATTTAGTTCATGTGGATGCTCATGTTACTCTTCCATATTATTTGAGCCTAAAAGATGCTCATGACGAACTGAAAATCATGGATAGTCTGGTTTCGGAGCAATTTAAGGAGACTGAGTTTTTTATTCATGCTGATCCATGTATTCCAACTAGTTGTCCCGTATGCCGTATATCTGATTGTCCGGTAAGGAAATCGCCTTATCTTGGTACAGTAACTTGGAAGGTCAGGGAGACCATGAAAAATAGAAAGCATACAGCTAACGACCTTAAATAATGAGAGTAGTAAAAGAATTTTCACATAATAACATAAAGTATAGCGTTTTTTCCTGGAATGAGAAATATTTGCTCAAGGCAGAAAGAGGGCCAATGGAAATAACATTGAAATTTGCCGAGCTTGATTTAATTGGAGAACCTGATTGGGAGGAACTGGTATCAAAAGATCTTGAATCCCGAATCGAAGAGCAACTTAAAAACCTGGGGACAATTTATAAAGATGCGCTTCAAAAACTGGGATAAGAAAATTAGAAATATTCCTCCGGAAAAATCATTCCCGGTAGCTGAATTTCAATGGAAGGATGGTAGCCGTGATTCTTATCTTAGGTTATTTACCAGGCATCTTGAGATAGACAGGCTTCGAGAAAATCATGTTCACGAACTAAAAGGATTACAAAGTGTGCAGCTTGTAAAAGGTCATTACCTGGGATTTATCTGGGCAGGAGGAATATTATCTTGCCTGTCGATGGTAGCCTTATTTACTTATTATGATCATCCTTTATTAATGATAAGTTTATTCTTTGTTGGAATAATGCTCATTTATATTGGAGGAATGGGTGGTCCGGCTATTCAAATTAATGAAATTAAAAATCGTACTCTGGTTTTATTGAAAAAGAGGCCTCCTCAGTTTAATGATTTTCTTAAAGTTTTTTATGCCCTCAAAAATCAGGGATTTGATCAGGCAGAAGGACTGTGGCTTACCTTAGATGATGAAGAAATTGAAGAACTTAATAATCAGGGGATTATTCATTTAAATGGTCAACGAAAGCTGGAATTAAACCCAGGTTTTTCACTACAACATAGAGTTTTAATCGATTGGCCAGTATCAGATGTTATGATTAGTTTGGAAGGTAATAAATTGGATATTGCTGTCAAAGATTTTAAATTAAGAAAGATGCAAATAAAACAGTGGGTTTCTCCGGCAGCATCGTGATTATTCAAGATTAGTTGATTAATTTAAATTGTATATATTTGCCGGTTGAATCTGAGAACTATTCTATGCAATCAGACGACACTATACGTCAGGAAAGATATAAACCAATAATACCAGCTCCACGAAAATGGCCTGTTGTTCAATTAAGTAAAAACAGCAAGCAATTTATCGAAGAGGTGATAGATGATACCTTTTTGCGTATCAAAGAGGTGAAATCCACTCGTGAAGAGCTTATTGAAGAGCTGGAAACTACATTATACCGTGAAAAACTCCGGGTAAAACGTAATCCATGGAAAGTTGATCCACCGGATGATGCGGAATTCTGGTCAGGGTTAAGATCAGATCTAGTATCAATAACCGGGTCACTTGAAAATCCGGATACGGATGAACGGCTTGATGAACTGCTTAAAACTATTATCGCAAGATATGCGAATGAGATATTAAGTAAGTTTAAGCCTAGTTCTTACCGGTTTGCCAGGTCATTTGTGAAAACCGGGTTTACCAGATTACTTAATGCTACTCACGTTAAGGGGTGGTCTGCTCTTTGGAGTAAGAAATACACTCTTAATGATCAACTTCATATTGTTGGTGAAACCGAGCAGATAAGGACGTTGGCCCAGAAAGGAACTATCGTTTTACTGCCAACTCATTTTAGTAATCTGGATAGTATTTTGATTGGTTGGGTTATTCATTCCTTAGGGTTACCTCCTTTCATTTATGGAGCAGGACTTAACTTATTTAATATTGGGATCATTGCCTATTTTATGAATAGCCTTGGAGCCTATAAGGTTGATCGTAGAAAGAAAAACCTGATTTATATAGAAACACTAAAGACTTATTCGAATGTAGCTCTTCAAAAAGGCGTTCATTCTTTGTTCTTTCCAGGGGGAACCCGATCAAGGTCAGGACAGATAGAAAAGAAACTCAAAAGAGGTTTGCTGGGTAGTGTGATTGATGCCCAACGAATAAATTACGAGAAATTCACTGATGAAAACAGGAAGATATTTGTAGTTCCTGTTACAATAAACTACCATTTTACTCTTGAAGCCCCGGGCTTGATTAACGATTATCTCAAAATGATGGGACAAGAGAGATTTTATGTGGAAAGTGATGAATATTCTACTTCCTATAAAATCCTTAAGTTCTTGCTAAAGTTCTTTACCAAAGGATCAAGTATTTCTGTTTCTATTGGAAAAGGAATGGATGTATTGGGTAATTATGTAGATAATGATGGTCATAGTTTTGATAAAAATGGCCAGAGAATCTATACCCGTGAATATTTTATGCATGGAGATAAGATCGAGCGCGATGATCAGCGAGATTCGGAATATACTAAAATCCTGAGTGAAAAGGTTGTTAAAGAATTTCACCGTGTAAACAGGGTTTTTTCATCACATTTGGTGGCATTTACTGCTTTCAAATATCTGGAAAAGAAACACTCAAAATTAGATCTTTATAATTTATTACGTCTGCCAGAAGAAGACCAGGTCATTCCTTATGAAGAATTTAAAAAGCATTTTAAAGAGTATTATGATTGCTTGAAGAATTTGGAGGAAAAAGGAGAAGTTGGTTTTGCAAGACATATGAATAACGATATTGATGAGGTAATAAAGCATGGAGTGAATAACGTTGGAATGTATCATGCTAAACGACCGTTGATTTTCACAAAATCAGGAGATGTTACCTCTGAAAATTTGAACACACTTTTCTATTATCATAATAGAATGCTGGGATATGGACTCGAAGATCTCTAATACAAATCCACCTGTTGCTGTTTTAGGAGCGGGAAGCTTCGGTACGGCAGTTGCGAATTTACTCGCAGTTAATAGTCCTGTTTTTCTTTATGCTCGAAAACCAGAAGTGGTTGAAGAAATGAAGAGTACTGGTGTTATGCAAGGAGTAAAACTACACCCCAATATAACACCAACATCTGATCTGGAAATGGTGGTTGATAAATGTACGACTCTTTTTCCGGTGGTGCCATCATCAGGGTTTAGAGACCTGATTCATGCAATTGCTCCAATGCTGCATCCATATCATGTATTGATTCATGGTACTAAAGGACTTGATATCCAGCTTGAAGATGGTGTTGATTTTGAAAATCAGCGAGTAACCAGACGACATGTGAAAACCATGAGTGAGGTGATTCGTGACGAAACTGTAGTAGTTAGGGTAGGTGCCCTTGCCGGACCAAACCTGGCTACAGAACTTGCACAGGGCTTTCCTGCTGCTACGGTTGTAGCTAGTCCTTTTAATGAAGTGATACAAGAAGGTATCCGCCTACTTAAAAGTGATAAATTCCAGGTTTATGGTAATAAAGATATCATTGGTATCGAACTTTGCGGTGTTTTAAAAAATATCATAGCCATAGCTTCCGGGGGTATTTCCGGAATGGGTACAGGTGAAAACAGTAGAGGATTATTAATTAGTCGTGGTATGATTGAAATGATGCATATCGGCCGATTATTTGGAGCTGAACCAGAGGCTTTTATGGGGCTTGCAGGTATAGGTGACCTCGTTACCACCAGTTATAGTACGTATAGCAGAAACTTTACTGTTGGTAACCGACTGGCGAAAGGTGAAACCCTTGACGAAATACTGGCCGATATGGATGAAGTGGCAGAAGGAGTAAATACTATCCGTATTATAAAGAAACTTACAGAAACTTCTGGTTTAAGGGCTCCTATAACTGAAAACCTATATAGGGTACTGTTTGAAAACATGCCTGTTAACGAAGCTATAAGTACCTTGATGAAATATCCATTCAAAGTGGATGTATCAATGCCAGACAGGATTACTGAGGCTACCTGATATTATGAAAATTTATTAATGATTTTTAGAATCACTGTGATCAATATGCTCAAAATGATCATTGTGGTTATGGGAATGTATATTTTAGTATTTCCGGAATCAATTTTTATGTCACCGGGCAAATTTCCGGTAGTAGGAAGTTTATTACCAAAAAAAGTATACCACTATTCCGATTAAAATAATTATTGCTCCGATAATAAGTAATATTTTTCCGTATTGTTGGTGCATGTTTTAATGATACTAAAAAAAAAAAAAGCATTATAAAATGAATATCAAAAAGCGATGCGACTGGTGTCTTAAAGATGAGATATATATGGATTATCATGATAATGTCTGGGGAAAGCCGGAGTATGATGATATTAAGCTTTTTGAATTTCTTAATCTTGAAGGTGCTCAGGCCGGCCTTTCATGGTATACCGTTTTGATTAAAATAGACAATTACCGGCAAGCTTTCCATAACTGGGATCCTGAAAAAATCGCCGCAATGGGTGATGAGGATATTGAGAAATTAATGCAAGACAAAGGGATTATAAGAAACAGACTAAAGATTCAAAGTGTCATTACAAACGCCAGAGCTTTTCTGGATATGAAAAATAATGGAGAGTCATTTAGTGAGTATTTGTGGTCATTTGTAGATGGAAAGCCTTTAATGAATTCACCTGAATCAATGGCAGATATTCCTGCAAAGACTGAAGTTTCAGATAAAATGAGCAAAGAACTAAAGAAAAAGGGATTTAAATTTGTCGGATCAACTATTTGCTATGCATTTATGCAGGCCGTTGGGATGGTTGACGACCACCTTGTTGATTGCTTTGTAAGGAAATAAAATCAATTTTTTAATAAATATATTTTTGTTCAACCGATTACCATTTTTGATTCAATGGTATTAACGAAAAAAGAAAAAAACCTTTTTTAAAAGAAAGTAAAACTAAATAAGCTATGGTTATACGTAATTTTTTTATTGCATTTTCTATGCTGGTTTTGACAGCTTTAAGTACACAGGCACAAAATTCTGGAGTAGGTTTTAAGGGAGGGGTTAATATGACAAAGTTAACTTCTGAACAACCTGCAGATTATGATTTTGGCTATTATGGTGGTGTGTTTTTAAGTTTGCCGGTAAATCAGGCATTGTCAATCCAGCCGGAATTTATTTACACAAAATATAAATCAACTTCAGAATATTCATTAGCAGGAGCAAATTATACTAATGAGTACGAACTTGATGCAATTCAGATACCTTTAATGGGAAAAGTTCATTTTGCTCAGATTTTATTTTTAGAGGTAGGTCCGCAAGCAAGCTTTTTGCTTAGTCAAAAACAAACTAAAACTGTAGAAAGCTCATTAGGTGGAGGAACAACAACTACCGAGGAAGACTTATCATACAAGGAAATCGAATGGTACATTAATATGGGCGCGGGAATTGAGCTTCCTGTTGGTCTCCATCTTAATGTTAGATATAATTTGGGAATGAACAATCTTAACGATGATAGTTCTGATGATAATGAAGTAAGAACCAGAATGTGGCAAGTTGGAATTGGATATCGTTTTGGATCGTCAAACTGATTTCTAGCTAAAAAAATATAAATTGAGGGCTGTTTTGGGAGTTGATCTCTTAAAACAGCTTTTTTATTATTATCTAAATTGTCGGTGATTGTCGGCTTAATTTGAAGTATTTAATGAAAGATATTGGTTTGAATTCAAGTCTCACTTTACCTTGTGGGGCAGTGTTAAAAAACAGGTTGGTAAAATCAGCAATGACCGAAAGAATAAGTGATTCTGATTTTATGCCTACAAAAGGACACAATAAATTATATAAAAAATGGGCAGCTACCGGGGCCGGATTGCTGATTACCGGTAATGTAGTTATCGACCGCAAGCATCTGGAGTCTGCAGGGAATGTTTGTTTAGATACTGAAGAAATGATTCCGGCACTTGAAAAGTGGGTTAAAGCAGGAACCTCAAATGGAAATCATTTATGGGTACAAATTTCTCATTCAGGCAGACAAACGAATATTTTTAATTCAAAGAGACCTAAGGCACCTTCAGAAGTTAAATTGAATAAAATGGGGTTGTTTGGTAAGCCCAGAGCAATGACTGAGGCAGATATTGCTGAAGTGATTGAAGGATTTGTCAGAGCTGCATCAATTGCTAAAAAGGCAGGCTTTACCGGAATTCAAATTCATTCTGCACATGGTTATTTACTAAGTCAGTTTCTTTCTCCAATTACTAATAAAAGACAGGATAGGTGGGGTGGCTCATTAGAAAATAGAAGTCGATTATTGCGAATAATTGTTGAAGAAGTTCGTAAAGAAGTAGGATCTGAGTATCCTATATCAGTAAAATTGAATTCTTCAGATTTTCAACGTGGAGGATTTTCAGAAGAAGACTCTCTGGAAGTTGTAAAGATGCTAAATGATCTGAAAATAGATTTATTGGAAATTTCAGGAGGTACTTATGAGAAACTTGCTTTTTTTCTATTAAATGAAGAACAGAAAGAAAGTACTAAAAAGAGGGAAGCCTATTTTATAGATTTTGCCAAAAAGATTCAGCAAATTAATAATGTTCCACTTCTTGTTACAGGAGGATTTCGATCTTATGATTTTTGTAATGAAGTATTGGCATCAGGGGAAATTGATTTAATTGGAATGGGTAGACCATTTATCACTAATCTAGACGAAATATCAGATTTTCTAAAAGGAGATGTCAAAGTTCTGGATAACATGATTATCCGTACCGGCATCAAGAATTTTGAAGATGGTGCGGAAGGAGGTTTTTATGCAAGACAATTGATTAGGATTTCAAAAGGGAAACCATTCAAAGCAAACCTAAATTCATTATACTGCTCAATGTTTATTGTTATTCATGAATTTAAAAAAGCTGTAAGCAATAAGTTCATGTGGTAATTAGTTATATGTATAATTAATTGTTATTTACAGAACTTGTTGATAATGAAAAACCATATATTTTTATCTCTTATTTTTTTTATCTCATTTAGCCTGGTTGGTCAGAATAAAACTTATCTAGTTCAAATACTTGATAACACTTCCGGTGAACCGGTTCCTTTTGCAAATGTGATGTTTGAAGATTTGTTTGAAGGAACTAATGCTAATGAAAATGGATTTTTCAGGCTTGTTGATAGTCAAAAATATTTAGGGAGAAACGTGATTATTTCTTGTGTAGGTTATAAAGATTTAAAAATATCCTACAATGAACTAATTATAAGATCCACAATTCGATTGATACCTGACACTAAAGTTCTTAATGAGGTTATGGTTTCGGCAGAGCCTGAAAAGCCTGTTGATATTATGAAGAAGGTAATAGATTTTATTAATCAGACCAGACATTTAAATGATATACATTATTACAATATAGATTCTGAGGTTTCCGATTTTATTGATACTCTTCATATTTCTACCATTAACCAGGTAGTTGATATTTATGATGAGCCAATAGTACATATTATTGGTGTTCAGCCTTATGATAAGCCATCTTTTAAGAAACTTAGTTATTATGCTTCCTATCCATGGAATGCTATAATTAATAATAACATTAACCGGGTTCCTGTATTTGAATATGAGAAACTCGATTATTTTGTATTCTCTTATAACTTTGATTCTTCATCTTCCAGGTACCTGAAAATTGATTTTAATGCTATCAAACATTCCCGGAAGGTGTTAAATACCAATTCAGCAAAGGATTATTCTGGTTCTCTAATTGTGGATATAGAGAGTTATCAGCTTAAAAGTATGATATTAAACATTGAATATGAGAATGGTTCTTATAACTACACCCGGATGAATTTTGATTTGATCAAAAATGAATTAATACCATTATTGACAATAGAAAGACGTAAAATTGAGCATGTGTTGATCGTGAATCATACTAACTGGTTGAAGTCAGAAGAGAATTCAGGCAAGGAAGTGAAAATGAATCATGATCTTGAACATATAAATCCTTCAGAAGCTGTATTTGAGAACTATAACAATTTTGTTAGGTAGGAAATAACAAAAAGCCACTTCAAACGAAGTGGCTTTTGATTATATGTTTGCTTGTTTTTAGCTTTTTAATGCGGTTACTCCCGGAAGTTCTTTACCCTCCATATATTCAAGAAGGGCACCACCACCGGTAGAAACGTAACTAACGTCATCACCGAAACCCAGGCTGTTTACCGCAGCAGCAGAATCTCCACCACCGATAAGTGAGAAAGCTCCATTTTTAGTTGCTTCTACAACAGCTTCAGCAATCGTAAATGTTCCCTTACTGAAATTACTCATCTCAAATACTCCCATTGGTCCATTCCATAAGATGGTTTTAGAGTTCCTGATGATTTTTGCAAACACCTCTCTTGCCTGAGGGCCAATGTCAAGACCCATCCATCCTTGCTTGATGTGGCCATTTTGCATGATCTCTGTATTTGCATCATTTGAAAACTCATCTGCACAAACTGAGTCAAATGGTAGTTCAAGGTTTACACCTTTATCTTTAGCTTTTTTGATTAGCTCACGAGCCAATTCCAATTTATCTTCTTCAACAAGTGAGTTGCCAATAGTGCCGCCCATTGCTTTAAAGAATGTATATGACATTCCACCTCCGATGATCATATTGTCAACCTTATCCAATAGTTGCTCTATTATCAGGATTTTATCTGATATTTTAGCACCACCCATAATAGCAGTATATGGTTTATCTGCTTTGCTAAGTACTTTCTCTGCATTTTCAAGTTCAGCGTGCATTACGTACCCACTTGCTTTCTCATTAAAGAATTTAGCGATGATAGCAGTTGAAGCATGAGCACGGTGAGCAGTACCAAATGCATCCATAACCCAGATATCGCCCAGTTTAGATAGAGACTTGGCAAAATCCTCGTCACCTTTGGTTTCTTCAGGATAGAATCTTAGGTTTTCAAGTAAAAGTATTTGGCCAGGTTTAAGAGCTGCTGCTTTTTCTTCTGCCTCAGCTCCAATGCAATCAGATGAAAAGATCACCTCAGTATTAAATACCTCTGATAACCTTTTAACAAGGTGCTTTAATGAGAATTTATCTTCAGGTCCTGATTTTGGTCTTCCCAGGTGTGACATTAGAATAGCACTACCACCATCATCCAAAACCTTTTTGATTGTTGGTATAGCTGCCTTAATCCTTGTTTCGTCGGTGATTTCTTGTTTATCATTTAATGGAACATTAAAGTCAACTCTTATGAGTGCTTTCTTGCCATTAAAGTTGTAATCTTCAATCGTCTTCATGTGCTAGTGTTTTTCAGATTTTAATATTGGTTTTGTGTCGGGGTACACAATTAATTCAGGTTGTTGTCAGGTATCTGCTGCTGCCCGGCTTAATCTGTCATTTATTGCTTTGCCAAGGCCTACCTCAGGTACTTTCTCTGCAATAATAGCTTCAATAGGACTATTATCCAATTTTCTCATGAAAGAAAAAAGATTGGCTGCAGCTTCATTGGTATCTCCTTCCGGACTAAGAATATAATGATGAGGTCGGTTGATATTTTTCTTTGTAAATGTGAGTACTCCTATGTTATCTCCAGGGAATTTCTCAAGCAGACTATCAATATCACCCAGATAGAATTTTTTTCTCGGTGCATAATGGCTTTTCAACATTCCCGGAGCCTTCGGATTTGATGAACTATGAGGCTGGATTTTAACTTTTCCAACTACCTTTTCGATGTCGTCAATACTCAATCCACCAAGTCTGAGTATTACCGGAACATCATTTTCGAAAGAAACTATTGTTGATTCAATTCCTACTTTACACTCGCCACCGTCTAATATGTAGTCAACTTTATCATCAAGTTGAGCCTTAACATGTTCTGCATTAGTCGGGCTGATATAACCAAATGGATTCGCACTTGGAGCTGCAATTGGGAAATCAAGAATTGAAAGTAACTCACGGGTAAGAGGATGATCTGGCATCCTGACTCCAATAGTAGGCAGTCCACTACTTACGATATCCGGAATTAGATCTTTCTTTTCAAGAATGAGGGTTAATGGCCCTGGCCAAAATTGATTAGCAAGTTTTAATGCACTTTCCGGAATTGACTTAGTGAAAGATCTCACTTTTTCTAAAGAATCTGTATGTACAATTAACGGATCAAATGACGGCCTTTGTTTAGCCTCGAAAATTCCGGTAACAGCCTTTGGGTCCGTTGCATTTGCTGCAAGGCCATAAACAGTTTCAGTCGGAACAGCCACAAGGCCACCTTTTTGTAAGATGGAAGCTGCTTCCTTAATATCCGTGCCGATTACAGTTTTACTCATCTTATTCCTGACAATATTGGTCAATTGCAGCCTGAGCCTCTTCAAAACCAAGGTTTTTAGCTCTGCTTAGTAGTCTGCAACCTTCATTTTTATCACCCTTGTTGATCATGGCATATCCCATCCAGAAATTTGCAAATGCCAGGTCAGGCTGAATGTTTAATGAAGATTCTAATGCAGAAATTGCTTCATCAAGTCTGTATAATGCAATTAAACTTTTTCCTTTATTAGCAAAAGCAAGAGCAAAATCAGGCTGTAATTCTAATGCCTTGTTGAAGTCTTCAATTGCCTGAGGATGGAAACCTAGTTTTTGTAATACGGCTCCACGGTTATTATAAATATCTACGATAGAACTATCAATTTTAATTGCTCTTGTATAATCCTGTACAGATGCATCATAATTGTTTAATTCTCTTCTGGCATTTCCTCTATTATAAAAGGCTTTGTATTGAGTGCTGTCATTTGTAATAGCTCTGGTAAAATATGCTTCTGCTTTTTGGAAGTCTTTATCTTCAAAAGAAATTACTCCACGCAATACCAGGGCGTCATAATTGTCAGGATTTTTCTCAAGGGCATTTTCCAAAAGAGGGAGTGCATCCGCCATTCTTCCTTCACTCATTCGGTTTCTGGCTTCATTAACTAGTTCCTCTTCACTAGCACTACATCCTGTTAATAGAATTAATACAAATATTATTTGTGTCAGATATCTCATTTTATTAAAATTTGCTACAAAATTAGATGGTAAAATGCCAGCTTACAATATATACTGCTAATTTGTGGTCATGTCTCGATGGATCAGTTTCATTTTTTTATTAATAAAACACGGAAAGTGGAAAAAATACCTTTCCGAATATGATTCTAATT
This sequence comes from Marinigracilibium pacificum, assembly GCF_012926615.1. Classification (GTDB taxonomy): domain Bacteria; phylum Bacteroidota; class Bacteroidia; order Cytophagales; family Cyclobacteriaceae; genus Mangrovivirga; species Mangrovivirga pacifica. The sequence continues at coordinate 333,739 of NZ_JABBNU010000006.1, forward strand.
CCTCTGTAAGCCCGATTAAGAAGTTTATCCTTGGCATCCCTTATCTTGGATATTTCTTTTATCAGGTGAATTTTATTTTATTTCATAGCCCGAAGTCACGACCAAGATATCTTGAGCATAAAAAGTCTGAAGTTATTTATTATAGAATTCCAAAAACAGGAAGTACTTCTATAATTCACTATTTCCTTTCTGAATACTTCAACCTTAGTCCTGAGAATGATTATGAAATTGAAATGTTTGCCAAAGAATTGCTATCGAAGGATGTTGTTGATCCAACTAAAAAAATTATTGCTGTAGTAAGAAATCCCATCCTTAGATTTAAATCAGCTTATGCAAACATTATGATGGTTGATGAGAAGTATATTTTCAAAGACTATCTTTTTGAAATATTGCCAAGAGGGTTGAATGTTGATCAATTTGCAGAACGATTAAATAAAATACCTACAAGGTTAATTGATGATCATTTTCAAAGTCAATCTTATCTGGTGAGTTTAGCTGTAAAACACGCTGAAATTATCAAATTTGAAGATGGTTTGGCTGGTTTCCCAATTAGTGAGAGCCACCAAAAAAGTAAAATCCCACATCTTAATCCCTCTAACAAAGAAATCTCCCTTTCTGTTAACACAATTAGTATTCTTAAAGAGTTATATAAAGCTGATTTTTCTAATTGGTATGATGATTAATAATATTTTGTTTAACTATTTAATTTATTTAGCTAAACAAAACCTAAGGTACCATGTTAGTTAAGTATGTTTGGATTATTTAAAAGTGACCCGGTAAAAAAGCTTCAAAAGGAGCGTAAAAAGCTATTGGAAAAAGCTTACAAATTATCACATACTGATCGAAGTGCCTCAGATCAGATGATGGCTAAGGTTGATGAAATTGATAAAAAGATTGAGGAATTGAAAGGATAATTATGTCTGCGAAAAAAACAATTGCAATAATAGGTGGTAGTAGTGGAATTGGTCTGGCAACAGTTAAACTTCTGGCTGAGAGAGGACATGAAATTTTGGTTTTTTCAAGGCATTTTGAGGAATCAATAGAAAATGTTCGCCATGTAAAACTTGATGTGTTATCTGATGATATTACTCCTGAATTGTTTCCTGAAAAACTAGATGGACTGGCATATTGTCCCGGATCCATAAATTTAAAGCCTTTTCAGTCATTGAAAGCGGATGATTTTCAGTCTGACATAGAAATAAATGTGCTTGGTGCGATTAAGGTACTTGGTACAGCAATGAAATCATTAAAGAAAGGTAATGACCCTTCTGTGGTGCTTTTTAGTACAGTTGCTGTCCAGACAGGGATGCCTTATCATACTTCCGTAGCGGCTTCAAAAGGAGCTATTGAGGGTATAACCAGGTCTCTGGCTGCTGAATGGGCACCAAAAGTCAGAGTTAATGCAGTTGCGCCAAGTTTGACCGATACGCCTATGGCTTCGCAGTTATTATCTGATGAAAGGAAAAGGGAGCTTGGGGCAAAACGACATCCTCTCAAAAGAGTAGGAACTCCAAATGACATTGCCAAAGCAGTAACATATTTACTTTCAGAAGATTCTTCCTGGATTACAGGCCAGATTTTCAAAATAGATGGTGGGATGGGAGACCTTCAAATACCTGGATAATTTATGGAAAATGATTTTTTAATTGATCGGCTATCTATCGAAAAGATGGATAAACGAGTCAGAACTAATTTGATTAATTGTATCAGTGGATTTAAATCACTGAATTTGTGTGGAACTTTCGACAGACAGGGAATTACCAATTTAGCTCCAATAAGTTCTGTTGTTCATATTGGTGCAGACCCTCCATTGCAGGGAATGATTATCAGACCGGTATCAGTACCCCGGCATACTTATTTGAATATTATCGAAACAGGGTATTTCACTTTAAATCATGTTACTGAAAATATTTACAGGAGTGCTCACCAATCTGCAGCCAGATACCAAAAGGAAGAGTCTGAATTTGATAAAACCGGTCTTACTGCAGAATTTTTAAATGGTTTTAAAGCCCCATTTGTTAAGGAATCTGTTATTAAAATCGGATTAAAACTGATTGAGGAAATCAATATAGCCACCAATGGGACTAAAATGTTAATAGGTGAAATTATCGATATTCATTTACCTGAAGGAGTGTTGGCTTCAGACGGGTTTCTGGATTTGAATAAAGCCGGAACCATTACTGTTGCAGGTTTAGATGCATATCATAAAACAGAAAAACTTGAAAGATTGTCGTACGCTAAGCCCGATCAGGATCTAAAAAGTATTGATTTTTAGTAGAGACTCCATTCTTCAAGATGTTTGAAAAACGAACTGGAAAAATAAAAGAAAAGCGAATTTAAATCGGTTTTATAACTAGTTCGATATATTCTTTTAGGGCATATCGAACTAGTTATAATTGAGTTATTGCTTGGTTTGTAATATTCTTAATCAGCAATTTTTAATCCAACATATCCTGACTCAATTTTGCTGCTATTTTTATAAACGCTACCACCTTCAGTAAGAATATAATAGTCGTTTCCTTCAGAGCTTATGTCATAATCTACATAGCCAGAATCAATTTTATTTCCGTTTTTATAAACACTCCCACCATCAGTAAGCACATAATAGTTTCCGCCTCCTGCAGCAATAGCTACACCTTTATATCCTGACTCAATTTTATTGCTATTTTTATAAACACTTCCTCCGGCAGTAAGAATATAATAGTCTTCACCATCAGCAGCAATGTCAATTCCTTTATATCCGGAGTCTATTTTTTTTTCCACTTTTATAGACACTTCCACCTTCGGTAAGCACATAATAATCATTCCCCGCAGCTGCAATATTAATTCCTTTATATCCGGAATCTATTTTAGTTCCATTTTTATAAACACTTCCTCCCGCAGTAAGGATATAATAGTTATCTCCTTCAGATGCGATGTCAATTCCTTTGTATCCGGAGTCTATTTTAGTTCCATTTTTATAGACGCTACCCCCTTTTGTAAGTACAAACCAATTGCTTGATTGAGAGAATGCACAAAAGGTAAATAGAAAGAATAAGACTAAAATTGAAAATTTAAAAAGTTTCATAATTCTGATTATGTAGTTGATAAAATTTGGTTTAAAAAATCCGAAAATATAAGATTTTTAGTTTTTTGCCAATTTATATCACTTTTTATCAAGAATTAATTGCTGAGTGTTTTTATTGTTATGAAAATGCACGATTAACTAATAAAAGCTGAAGTTTCTTTATAGTTAAATTGCAATTATTTAATGTGGAATAACTGATGAGTTGAAATCAAAGCTTTGTAAAATAGTGTATCTGAAATTATGAAAAGAATAGCGATTTAAAATCTGTTTTATTGCTAGTTTGACATGCCGCTAAAGAATATATTAATTAGCATTTGTGTAGAAATAGAAAAGCTTAAATTTTAGAAGAGTCCCCTTTATTAAGGGGACTTTTTACATTTCAACCTTCTCCATAAAGGCATTTGTATTTATAGTTGCTTTTAACATATGTAATAGCCTGTAGAGTCCGAAATAAGTCCTGTTGATGTAAATAGCATGTCTGGACCCTCTTGCTGTACCTATTTTCTTTAATTTTTTATCTTTGCTCAATGCCTTACCGGCATTATTTATTTTTTCAAAATACTTCTTGTCGGAAAAATCAAATCTCCCGGCAATAATTGGTTCGGCTACCATGCCAATTATATTCCTATATACCGAAATAAGATAATCTTTAGTGTCTTTGGAATCATCTATTCTAATTATCTCAAGTTCGATCAGGTATTTTTCAAGTAGTCGATCATCTTCAAGTACACCTTCATCAATGAGAGCAAAAAATGAATTATAAAAACTATCCGGAATCTCCTTAGTACATCCAAAATCAAGAACTCCCAGTTTTCCTTCGTCTGTTATTACAAAATTACCCGGATGAGGATCAGCATGAACTAATTTTAAATTATGAACCTGATAATTATAAAAGTTCCATAATGCCTGTCCGATACTATTCGAATCAATAATATCCTGACCATTGTATTTTTCGATATAGTCTTTTAGTGATGGTCCGGAAAGCCAACTCATCACCAGTATTTTTTCAGAGGATAGCTCTTTTTTAAATTCAGGAAACACAATACCTTCCAGATGGCTGCATTTTTCGGAGATAAACATTCCCTGAATAAGTTCCTGATTGTAATCTGTTTCTTCTATTAATTTAGATTCAACTTCTTTAACATAATAATCCAGATCCTTCAAAGAAATATTTAATAGTTTAGCAGCCAGGGGGCGGGCTATTTTCAGGTCAGACTGGATGCTGTCAGCCACGCCAGGATATTGAATTTTTACAGCTAACGTTTGATCATTTAATGTAGCTTTATGTACCTGACCAATGGAGGCTGCATATACAGCTTCAGGACTAAAATAATCAAATACATCTGATGGTTTTTTGCTCAGGTATTTTACAAATGTTTTGCGGATTAATGGTCCACTTAATGGTGGAACCCGGTTTTGACTTAATGAAAATTTTTCCTGATAAGCCACTGGTAAAACCTGATCTTCCATGGAGAGCATCTGTGCAACTTTAAGTACTGAACCCTTGAGTTCACTTAGCAGACCATAAATATCTTCTGCATTTGCTTGGTCTAAGGATTCTTTAGTTACATTTTCACCGGTTGCCTTTTTTGCGAAATGCTTAATGTAATTGCCACCAACTTTTATACCTGTGCTTAAAAATCTGCTAGCACGTTTTACTTTCCCAGCAGGAATACTTTCCTGTCTCTTATTTGCCATCTACACCTATCTAAATTAACTAAACTGTCTTACCATGAATTTCCCGAAATCAAGGGCCGCATCAAAGACACCACCGCTGATGAGTTCAAAGCTCAGACGAACACTTTTCTCAATAGCTTCATCTGTTTTCTCGAAGTCTTTGCTATTGTCTTTGATCCAGAAGTTTATTAAAAAGATTAACTGAACGAGAAATGGGTTTTTCAACTGTTCTTTTAAAGGGAATTTGAAAACTTCTCCACCTTCCACACCTTCATCAATCAATTCATTCACATAAGTTTTAAAAGACGAATAAAATTCTTTAAGATATTGAGGTGGTCTTTGTGGTTTTTCGAAAGCGTCTTTTCTAAACAGGATATAACTCCGGTTTTTCTTCAATACTTCAAATAAGGTATAGTAAAAGAATAGCATTTTATCTCTTACCGGATATAATTCATATTCTTCTTCCTTACCTAATGATTTGATAGTTTCATTAAAAAAGCCTTGCCAGATATCGGCTTCAAGAGATTCAAATGAACTATAGTGTTCATAGAATTCTTCTTCCTTGATTTTAAGCTTTTTACAAAATGCCAGAACAGACCTTAGATTCTCAGGTTCAGTCAGCAAATGATTGATATAATTGGATTTTATTCTTTGTTCTGTAGCCATGCATTTTTAACAAATACACAACTGTTTTGTTAGAGGAATATTCAAATAATTAATGTTTCAGACGAGATTCTTTTAGCTCTTCGATTTCAGGTTTGAATTCGTCCTGATAAAATCTCCGTATAAATTTCAGGTTTCTACCTGCACCCATATTACTTTTAACACCGGTAAGGCAGGCTTTGACCAGAAAATTAATGAATGAGCGATATTCAACTCTTTCATAGAACATGTATCTTGGTTTTTTGTACCACTCTTCAGTGTTGTTCTTTTTCAAGATCATGTTCGCAAAAAAACCACCCAGAGTTCCCTTTACTCCACCTTCTTTATCTGAACTTACTTTTAATAGGGTCATGGACATGTCTTCATAATAGAAGCCCATGTTGCCATAAATATTGTCAGTGTAACCCTGGGCAAAAACCATTGCAGTATCAAGTTGACCAGTATTAAATCTAATCATAGCAGAAGGCTCAAGAAAGGCGTTCATGTCTGTTAAAGGCATCGGTGAAAGTCCAATTGTAGTTTTAAATGCACCTTCCTTACTATTTAAATCAAAGTCAAGATCCAGAGTGATTTTACTTGACCCCATCAGGTTACCAGCCATATTAATTAAAAGATGAGTGCTGTCTGAAGGATTACTATAAATGTTTGTGATATCACCATTTACATTGGTTAGGATGACATCTCCCGGTAAAAGTCCGTTTTCAGGCACTTCAATATATCTTAAAAAGCCTCCAGAAGTAGTGATTTTGTTAATATTTAATCCTAACGAACTATTCAAAACTAGTTCGTTAGGGAAAGGTTTTTTACTGTTTGTATCTACAGGTTTATTTTTATCTCTGTAAATGTTTAGTTCAGGGTTTTTTATAATTATCTGATCAGCCTGAATTGTGCTATCATTTAATAATTCAAGAGTGTTAAAATTTTTAATAATGGTTTCTCCAAGTCTAAGGGTTACAATGTCTTCCTCATAGTTTTGAGACTGGGCCAGAATTTCCGGAGGTAGTGTCGGAACGATATTAAAGTCTCTGACCGAAAGAGTTTGTGCAGCGTCATCCCAAATAGTATATCCACTTTGAATATTATATGAAGCCAGGGGATAAAAGAAATAGTCAAAGCCGGTCTCAAGTCCTTTGTAATCCCAGATGTTTCGTCTATTAGAAAAATTTGCTTTAAGATCTTTAGTTGCAAACCTGAATCCCTGAACAGCTAATCTTTCCTGAAAAGGATCGGCAATTGAAAAGTTAACTCTGGTTAATGAAAACTGTCCTATATCAATTTTTGATAAAGCATTAAATTTCTCGAGTAGAAAATCATTCGCTTCTTCTTTTATATTCAGAAAATTATTTTTCTTTTCTGAGTCATTGGTTTCACGACCTAGTAATTTAGTATATGTCACTCCGTCAATAAGTACTGATCGGGCGATGAACTCTTTCTGAGATAATAAGTGTGGAATATCCCAATTATTAATGGATACTTTGTCAATGTTTGCCTGCCAGTTTTGTGTTGTGTCTTTTGGAGTGGCACTGGCTTGAATAATTTGCAGTGATCCTGGTGCTATACCAGTTAGTATACTATCTGCTTTCATATTGATGTCTTTATTATCAAAATTGATATCAAGAATTGAAATTTCTCCTCCCTGTGGCCATTTGATGCCAGTTGAGTCTTTTAGTGTTTGTAAACCATTAATATTGCCATTTATTGAAGAAGTAGAAATGAGTGTGTTATTGCCTTTTATTCCTATTATATCAATTGCCAGATTACCATTTATTATTGTCGATTTCTCAGAAGAAAAAGATAGTTTTCCGGCTTCCTTTTTCGATAAATTATTCTTGTCGATTTTGATATTTATATCGGGATTTTCAAGTTCCAGTGATTCAAATGCAATTTTTTTATTATTTAAACCCTTTGATAAATTATTCGCTGAAGCAGTAAGCTTAGGGATAAGGGCGTTTATTTTTAGACCTTTTTTGTTTTGATCATCGGTTGATTTGATTTTTAGATTATTGAAAATCAAATTGTCCGTTGCCGAATTAGAATATACTCTGTCGGCAGTAAGATCGTGTCCTGATCCTTGATGAGCAAATTTTAATTGATTAAAGTCCACACGGTATTTATCAAATCCCAGGATAAGAGAATCTGTATTTTTCTCCCAGTTAAGATCCGTAGTATAAATTGATGAACCTGAGGTCGTAAAATGAAATATTGAATCTTTATTTATATCAAGTTGAGTATCATTGAGATTAATGGCTTTTAGCTTTATACTGTTTAAGGTTTTAACTGTATTTCTATTAGTTAAAGTGTCGTTTTTTTCAGAATTAATAATGTGGTAAATTAAATTTCCTTTGCTTGATACTGCACTATCTGCCACTATCTTCAAGTTGTTTATTAGCGCGCTTTTAGAAAGCCTGTAAATCCGGATTCTTTCTCCGTAATAACTTAGGTTACTGGACAGACTGTCGCTTGGGTTCTTTTGAAAATTAATGTTTTGAACAAAAATGTCTCGTAAATCATTATTGACAACAGTGAAATTTGATTCAATTATGCCACCGTTGTTTAATGAAAAGGTTATATGATCGCTGGAAATATTTTTGATATAGGCATTATTTAAACTTTGAGAAAGGGTAATGGTTTCATCCCAGATCATATTTTCTATCTCAACTTTTAAACCAGTTGTTAAGATTTGAGGATTTTGCTGACCTCGACGTTTGCTGATTTCGATTCTGGCATTATCCATTCCGAGTTTTTCGATTTTAGCATTTAACCAGGATTTAGGTAATTCTGCAAGAATGGATTTTCTGCCTTGATCACGATTGACATTAGTCGAGCGGATAAATAAATCAGGACTGTTAATGTAAACTTCTTTAAGCGAAACAATGCTGTCTTTATTAAGCATCGTTTTGTCTAGTCCATCAATAATTATTTCAGGTAAATATGCTTCTAGTTCAGGTGTTTTATTGTTTACTGCCTTCTTGGTAATCTTTAGTTTATTAATCTTTAAAATTGTTGAATTGGATGAGAATTCAATTAATGAAGCGTTAAAATTCAGTTCTTTAGATCCTGATCTGTAATTTGGGCTAAGTAGTCTTACATTAATGTCTGTATATCCTGGAAAATAATTTTGATTTGAAATCATTGAGCTATCCAGAATGTAGTCTAATATATTGATTTCGATTTTTGGAAGATGGAGAACAGCACCGTTTTCTTGTTCAAAGATCATTTTACCATGAGCCATCTGAAAAGTGTCTACTTCAATTTCATTAAATACCGAAGAAAGAAATTTTGAAAAATTATTGTCTTGTTTTTTAGATGGCTGACCACTAATCATCTTTTTCACCCAATGGTTTTTGGTGTTAAATGTGGTCTCAGTTAATTTAATTTGTCCTACATCAAGTATATTGTTTTGATAGGATCGGTTGAAATTAATATTTCTTATTTCAAGGCCTGGGGTGTTGTAATAGACCAGATTTTCTACCTCTTCGTGTGAAATGTCTTCTGCGGGTTGAATAGTGAAATTCTTTATTTTTATCTCTGAGCGAAGGGTATTTAGTTTTAGGCTATCAAATGAAATATAATGAATTGAGTCATTGAGAAATACTTTTTGTTGTCCTGAATAAAATGTGACATTATCTGCACTTAGAAATTTGGTTCTTTCGGTAACAGACTGCCTGTTTAAAAGGAAATCATTAATTGATAAATAAATACCGTTAAGTACGACAGGCCAGATTTTATTGTTTTTAACCAATAAATAAGTAACTGAAGCGTCATTAATATTCAGGTTGTCTATTTTAAATTCCTCGAGATATTCCGATATCTGATTATATATGTTTCCAACTTCACCACTAAGGGACGCATCCTTGTTTCTTCCCGCTGTTTTAATCATGAATTCAGGAGAATCTAGTTTTATACTTTGAACCTCAAGTTTTTTTGTCCAGTATACAAGAATCAGTTGTTTTATATCAAGAGTTAGTTCCGGAACTCGTATTTCTACCAAGCCTGCAGTATCTGCCGGGTTAAATATTTGGAAAGAGTCTTTGGGCTGAAGATTAATATCTTTGAATTCGGCTTTTGATGCTAAAAAGTTGATGTGGAATTCCGAAAAACTAAATCCATATCGACCATTTGTTTTTTCTTCAATTTTTTCTTCCAGAAAATCATGCAGATATGATTTTGTTAGTCCCTTAGTAATATAGATGAAAGGAATAAACAGAATAATCAAAGCAAAACCGATGATTACGCCACGACGACGCAAAAAGGGTTTTTTATGTTTGATTTTTTCCTGGGACATAGTACTGCAAATCTAATATTATGCAGTTTAGGTAAAAAGCTTTAATAAAAAAAGACCCCGTTGCTGCAGGCGCAGTTCTGGGGTCCGATTGCTCATAACAGGTGAAGAAACAGGAAGATCTTTCTTAGTCGTTATATACGATAGTGTAACCTCTTATACCATGTTCATGGCTATCAAGGCCTTCCACCTCGTGTTTTTCAGAAACTCTGATACCAAATGTCTTTTTCATTATAAAGAATAATGTAAATGCAGTTAAGAATGCTGCACCTCCGCAGATAGCTACACCTTTAAGTTGGATAAGGAATTGACTCCATCCGGCCATTGAGCCGAAGATACCTACTGCCAGTGTTCCAAATATTCCACAAGTTAAGTGTACAGAAACAGCTCCTACGCAGTCATCAAGCTTAAATTTATCAAGAGTGACAGCAGAAAACACTACCAGAATACCACTTATAAGTCCGATGATAAGTGAATCTGTGATATTCATTACATCTGCTCCGGCTGTGATTCCTACAAGTCCTGCGAGGATACCATTAAGTACCATGCCGAAATCAAGTCTTTTAAACATGAAGAATCCGGTGAAACATCCGCCAATTGCTCCGGCGCATGCAGCTAGACTGGTGTTAACAAGAACAACAGAAGTTGCCATTGGATCAGCAGATAGTACAGACCCTCCATTGAATCCGAACCATCCTAACCAAAGTAGGAAAACACCAATTGTAGCTAAAGGCACACTACTTCCAGGTTTGTCAATGACTTTTCCGTCAACATATTTACCGATACGAGGGCCAATCATGATAATACCAGCAAGCGCTCCCCAGCCACCCACTGAATGTACCAGTGTTGATCCGGCAAAATCATAAAAGCCCATCGCATCTAATGCTCCGCCGCCCCATTTCCAACTACCGATTACTGGATAGATCAACCCAACAAAGATCACGGTAAAAATAAAATAGGCGTTTATTTTAATACGTTCAGCTACGGCACCAGAAACAATGGTGGCAGCGGTAGCAGCAAACATCCCCTGAAATAAAAAGTCTGTCCAATATGTGTAACCTGAGTTATACCCGACCCCATCAGTGTCGTTTAATAAAAATCCGGAAAAATCAAACCATCCCGGTCCGTCGGCAAATGCAGGGTACATTAAGTTAAAACCAAAAAATGCAAAAGTTAATAAACCAATTGCAGGAGTTAATGTGTTTTTGAAAAGGATATTAACCGTGTTTTTAGCTTGTGTAAATCCAGCTTCAACAGCAGCAAAACCCAGGTGCATGATAAATACCAAAGCAGTACATAACATCATCCAGGTATTGTTGGTGGTTAATACATTTAACCCTTGTTGTTCTTTTAATGCCTCAATCTCGGCCATAGCCATAGATGAAGCTTCGGTACCAGGGGCTACATCTGAAAGTACAGAAAAACCAGATCCTGCACTTTGAATAACTTCATGAATTAATTCGGTTAGCATATTAGTATTAAGGTTCAGTAAAAAATGTAAAAAGTTTAGTTTTAGATTTAATTATAGCCCTAATATCAGTATAAATATGTTTATAAATAAATTAGTGGTTTAAAAATAAACTTGTTTTTTAAATAATAATGAAATTTATAATTAATAAGGGGTGTTTTTGAAACTGTTGTATTGAGATTGTGATATTCGGCTTTTGATAGAACATTTTTATAATTTCAGGATGTTTTGATTGCGGAATGTGTAAAATTTTGATGTTTTATTGAATTTGTAATTATTTTAATACTTGCTGTTTGTGAATTTCTTAATTAATGTTCAGTAGTTGAATAATAAGCCAAAGGGTGTTTATTTTGTTGAAAATTCACAAAGCATGAAGAAATACCAATACTTGTATCTGATTTGGCTATCCTTGTTTGTTTCTTTTTCTGTATTAGGGCAGGAAGGAGAATTAGCCATAAATGAAAAGGAAGATGTATTTATAGATCTTTCATCTCCACAAAATACTGTTAAAACTCATCTATCAAATCTGCAACCTGAAAGTTATCATCCGGAGATTGCTGCTAAGGTATTTAATCCCGAAGCACATGATGAAGAGGAAAGAACGGACCTGGCAATTAAACTTAAGCAGGTTTTGGATGGAGAAGGAATAATAGTTGACACTGAAGGCATTCCAAATAATCCTGATTACCTTGATTCTGCATCAAGCAATCAACATTATTATAAATTAACTTCTTCGCTGCCGAGAATAAAGCTGGCAAAGGTTGGTGACAAATGGTATTACTCTGAGAATACAGCTCGGATAATAAATGAACTTCATAAAGACACCTACCCATTTGGTACTGCGGAATTGCTCAATATTTTACCCAAAACAAGTAATCGTAAATACCTGGGGCTTTATTTATGGCAGATTATAGGGTTAGCAATACTTGTCCTGATAGCGGTAATAGTTCATAACCTATTTACATTCGTTCTTAGAAAGGTGATTACTGCTATGTTGCTTAAGGCCGGCTATAAAGAAATTGCAAAGGGCTTCGTAACTCCAATTGCCAGTCCGGCAGCATGGTTTATTGTTGTGTTTTTAATGAGTGTACTTGTAAGAGTTTTACAATTGCCAATTGATTTTGCTCATTACACTATTTTAATATTAAAAGCATTAGTGCCATTCTTTGGTACAATAATAATTTATCGACTTGTAGATGTTTTAGGTCTCTATATGTACAGGTTGGCTGAAAAAACCAAGTCTACTCTTGATGATCAGCTTGTTCCATTGGTGAGTAAAACACTTAAGATTTTCGTCGTCTTGTTAGGTGTTATTTTTGTACTTAGTAGTCTTGATATTAATGTAATACCAATTTTAACAGGATTATCAATTGGTGGTCTTGCATTTGCGTTGGCAGCCCAGGATACTCTTAAGAACTTCTTTGGAAGTATTATGATCTTCCTTGACAGACCTTTTCAAATAGGTGACTGGATTACTGCCGGAAGTGATATTGATGGAACTGTTGAGGAGGTCGGATTCAGGTCTACCCGAATCAGGACTTTTCGAAATTCGGTAACTTCCGTGCCTAATGGGCAGCTTGCAGACATGACTGTTGATAATCATGGATTACGTGTATATCGACGATTTTATACTCGCCTTGGTGTTACTTATGATACGCCACCACAATTAATTGAGGCTTTTGTTGAAGGGTTGAGGAAAATTACTCATGACCATCCGGATACAAGAAAAGATAATTATCATATTTATTTGAATGAATTTGCTGGCTCTGCTCTTGAAATCATGTATTATGTGTTTTTCAGAGTTCCGGATTGGGGCGATGAGTTAAAAGCAAGACATGAGTTGATGTTACAAATTATTGAACTTGCTGAAGATTTAGGAGTGAGGTTTGCATTCCCAACTCAAACATTGCATATGGAAACATTTCCTGAAAAAGAGAGTCTGACTCCGGTTTATTCTGAAACACCAGATTCATTGAAGCAAAAGTTAGCTGCTTTTTATGATAGAAAAGGAATTAAGCATTCTTAACTGCTCTTCGGATCATAACACCGATCCACAGGGTAGAAATTAAAAATAAAATTAACCATACCGCTGTCTCTACAGGCAGCGGTTTTTTTGATTCTATTATCGAATAGATTGAGGCTGCAGATGCACCTGTAAGATATGCCAGTAATGTCCTGGGGAGCATTCCTACAAGGCTACCGTAAAAGAATTTTTTTATATGAACACCTGCTGCAGCCATAACAAAATTCATCACAGCAAAAGGCAAAATCGGCGACAAGCGAACAGCAACTACAGTTCGAAATCCTCTTCTTCTTAATTTTTCAAAGACTCTTTTTCTTTTATGTTTTTTGTTAATGAAGTCATAAAGCCACCGATCTTCAATATTAAGCGAAATGTAATAACCTATTAATGCACCTAACAGGTAGCCGGCAACCAGAAATGGAAACGTGTACCATGGCAAGTAAAAGCCCCATAAGGCTGCAGTCAGCGTTGTAGGCATAAGTGCCAGCCCCATAACTATAGCAGAAACCAGAAAATATATTATCAAATCTACCAGTGAAACAGGTAGAGAAGTGATATCGTTGAGAATTAAATATCCAATTAAAGTAGAACTACAGATAAGCGGGCCAATAAACTGCCATGCTCCCCAAAAAGTAGAAATAAGCGTGTGAAAAAATTTGTTGGAACCTAACATCTGTTAATTTTACGAAGCATTATCCTGAATTTAATTTTCTTTTGAAAATAAATTAATAAAAATATGACTAAACTGGGTACTAAAGCTGTTCATGCCGGTGTTGAACCTGATCCTGCAACGGGAGCAATTATGACACCCATATACCAAACAACAACTTATGTTCAGGAATCTCCTGGGCAACATAAGGGGTATGAATATTCGAGATCAAAAAACCCTACACGAAGTGCACTTGAAAAAAGCATTGCCGCATTAGAAAATGGGAAGTACGGACTTTGTTTTTCTTCAGGACTGGCAGCAATCGATGCAGTGATTAAACTACTTAAACCCGGAGATGAAGTTATTAGTACCAATGATTTGTACGGTGGGTCATACAGGATATTTACGAGAATTTTTGCAGACTTTGGAATAAAGTTTCATTTCATTGATATGTCTGAGCCGGAGAAAATTGCTTCTTTCATTAATAATAATACCAAGCTGGTTTGGGTTGAAACACCGACTAATCCGATGATGAATATTATTGATATAAAAGCAATTTCAGATATTATCAAAGGTAAAGATATTCTTTTGGCTGTTGATAATACATTTGCAACTCCTATTCTCCAGACTCCAATTGATTTGGGAGCAGATATTGTGATGCATTCGGCAACTAAATATCTTGGAGGTCATAGTGATGTGGTGATGGGAGCCTTGGTTGTTAATGATGATGACTTAGCAAAACGCCTGGCCTTTATTCAAAACTCATGTGGGGCAGTACCGGGGCCACAAGATGTATTTTTGGTTTTGAGAGGGATAAAAACACTCCATTTAAGGATTGAGCGCCATTGTCAAAATGGTGAAGAAGTAGCGAAATGGTTGACTACCCATCCTTCAGTTGAAAATGTTTACTGGCCGGGATTTGAAAGCCACCCAGGTTATGACGTAGCCAGGTCACAAATGAGAGGTTTTGGAGGAATGATTTCTTTTTCTTTAAAAGATGATACACAAAAAGCAGCATTTAAGGTGCTTGAGAAATTCAGAATATTTAGTTTGGCCGAATCACTTGGTGGAGTAGAGTCTCTTTGTGGGCATCCGGTTACAATGACACACGCAGCTATTCCGAAAGAAGAGAGAATAAAAGTGGGACTTACAGATTCATTGATAAGGCTAAGTGTTGGAATTGAAGATGTAGAAGATTTAATTGCAGACCTTGAACAAGCATTAGAAAAATAAATGAGCAAAATTACCGATTACCTCGATCAGGTTAAATACGAATATGATTCCAGGCCACTGATAAAGTTTAAGTGGTCAATGTTTGTAAAGTTAATTCCAAAATTAATTTTAGTGGTTTTAGTAGCTTCTATAATAGCCTATATGACGGTTGAGGCTAAATTAATTAATACTAAAACAGGAATTTCTTTCGCTGGTTTTTTAACAGCGGCAATGGGTATTTTATTAGTTTTTAGAAATAATACCGCTTATGATCGCTGGTGGGAGGGACGAAAGATTTGGGGGACTCTGGTTAATACTTCTAGACATACAGCTATGTTGTTAAAGGAGTTGTTTAGGAGTAATCAATACCGTCTGGAAGATTTTACAGGTTTATTGTCAGCATTCCCTCATGTATTAAAAGATCATTTAAGAAACATAAATGATGAGTCAGCATATGATTTTTTATCGGAAGAAGAATTTAATTTTATGAAAAGCATGGATCATAAACCAAATGCTTTAATAATGTTGCTCCAAAGAAGATTTAAAGAAGCCTATCAAAATGGTGAAATTACAGATTATCAGTATATAAAACTTAGTGACCAGGGAAGCTTGTTTACCGATTATCTGGGTAAATGTGAGAGAATAAAGAATACCCCCATTCCTGCTAGTTATCAATTCTTAGTTAACTCTATCTCATGGTTGTATTTATTTACATTACCTTTTGGTCTGATTGAAGCAATGGGATGGAATTCGGTTTTTGTTGTGGCTTTTATTGCGTACTTGTTATTATCGATGATCGAAGTGAGTCTTGAAATAGAAGATCCTTTTGGTACTCAGCAAAATGATCTTCCTACGGATAAGCTTGCAGATATGATTGCCTTGAATGTGGGAGAAATCTTGATCGGAAAACATTGATTTATTCCTTTTAACCCTGTAAATTCCTGTAAAAGAGTTTAATATGGCAAAGGTAATAGGAATAGGAGGGGTCTTTTTTAAATCTACAGATCCCGAAAGGCTAAAAAAATGGTATAAAGATCATTTAGGGATAGATTATGATCAGTATGGTCGGGTATTTAAATGGGATGAAGGATGTAAAGAAGGTAATGGATCTACAACCTGGTGCCCGTTTGTTGGTAATACAAATTACTTTTCGCCATCAGATCATGACTATATGATTAACTATCGTGTAGATGATTTGATCGAACTTCTTGGTGAATTGGCGAAAAAAGGGATTGAGCAGGTAGGAGAAATGGAAGACTACCCTTACGGCAAATTTGCATGGATTGTAGATCCTGAAGGAAGGAAAATCGAACTATGGGAGCCAGTTGATGACCACTTGTAGGAAAAAAGATAAATATTTCCGTTTTTTTGAATCCTTTCTATTGTATTGCTCTTAAATTTGCGGTTTAACCACCCAACCATTAAATGATTACTTTGAATATTCATCCGGATAACTCCAGAGATATCCTGCATGAAATAGCGCGTGAATATGATTTACCTGTCACGGGTAATCGTCTTCTAATAAATAACGGCGAGCTATTTCTTGATGTGAGAATCGAAGAGTTTGAAGGACTTTTTGACCTTATTATTACCAGAGAGTGTATTATCCATGAGCCCGTGAGGATTTTTAGGCATGGAAAGCTTTCAAATAATTTTTTCCCGGTATTATTTATTGACGCTCCTGCAATCGAATTTAAGATTCCTGAACTAGGAAATGTTCATGTTGGAAGTGAATCACTACATGGAGTGTCTTTTGGAATGTCGTCTGAACCGAGTGAAATGTTTCTTCCTCTTGAAAAAAAATTCAGATTTTTATCAATCAGGTTAAAACCTGAATACATTCGAAGCTTTGAGAAGGATAGCAAGTTTACAAGATATATTCTTCATTCCGATCAAGATATTATAATTCATGAAATGATCACTTTGGAAATGAAAAAGTTGATTGGTGAAATTCATGAAAATGCTGATGATGACTCCTTCGGTAGGAACTTTCGAAAAGTCAGGGCAGAGGAATTGATAATGCAATTTTTGCATAAGGTAGATAAACGAGATTTTTCTGTTAAAAGCAAACAAGGAAAGATAAAGACAGACGCCTATGAGCGTATATATAAGGTGAGAGAAAAATTACTTGAGGATTTATCGAAACAACCAGCTATGGATGAGCTCGCAGAGGAGGCTGCCTTATCTCCTTCAAGAATGAGAAGTGTATTTAAAGAAGTTTTTGGAATGCCGGTTTATTCATATTTACAAGAAGCGAGATTAGAAGAAGCAAGGAATTTAATTTTAAATTCTGATTATAGTATTTCCTCAATTAGTTACCTGACGGGCTTTAGTAACCCCGGCCACTTTGCTTCCTTGTTTAAAAACAAGTTTGGAATGCTTCCAAGTGAGTGGAAAAAGGCTTGAAGATGAGATGTTAGTCATAATTTGATATTAGTTAGTCATAATTGTATATTCTTAAAGTATAATTCGCCCTACATTTGTAATACGAATTCCGACTGACACATTAGATGTCGTGTTTAGTTAATAGGTTATCGCCCGAATTGGTTGTGACGGCGATCAAACAGATTAATTGTCGGTATGAGTTTTCATGGTTGGGTTAATTAAACCTGTTTTCCTCTCAGGAAGGCAGGTTTTTTTGTTTTTAAGACATTAGCAATGCCAAAGCTGTGATCAAAGCAAAAACAATTGCTGAGGTCGAAAAATTCCCCATGAGTGTGGTTTTCTTATAGTATATAATTGCCATACAACTACAAAATAATGCTAGTGCCGGGAAAAATATTAGATTCCCATACACAGGAGCCCTGTCTCGAATATAAACATATCCCTGATCAGTCATTATTTTAAAGCCAACCCTAACATGAAATATCTTTGAAGTATAGAGAATTCCCGGATGTGATATGCTAATTTCTTTAAATGGACCCACTGAAACATTATAGGTTTCTTTAATTATTTTAAAATAGCTTCCCTCATCGGTAATCTCTTCTTCAATAGCTGTGAAGTAAAATGTTCCGGATGATTCTTTAGTTAGCATATCTATCATTAAAAGCAAACCGCCAATCAAAATTATAATATTGACATAATTCAAAGCCTTTTTAAACCTTGAGTATGATTCATCGATATCTTTTTTGCTGTAAGATCCCTGAGTACTATAATACCCTCCGGTATATCTTCTCTTTCTGAAAATGGGAGGACGAGGAGGTGGTTGAGTAGCTTTCTGTCTTCTATTTGTTTTTGGAATGGTACCCTGATCTAATAAACTCTGATATCTGAGCTTTTGATCATAGATTTCTTTTTTATCAGGACTGGATAAAGTGTCATATGCTTCTCTTATCTGAATGAAATACTCGCTTGCTTCCGGATCTTTATTTACATCCGGATGATATTTAGAAGCCAATCTTCGATATGCAGATTTTATTTCATAATGAGATGCGAATCTCCCTAAATCAAGTATCTGATAGTAATCTTTACCCATAAATAACTGCTAAGTTAATCACAGGTGGGCACAAAAAAAAGAGTGGCTATGACCACTCTTTTTATATTTGTTATGACTCTGTTATTTACTTTACAGTTATTTCTTGAGACTCATGGATGTCATCAAAATCCATTGATACTGTATATTTTCCTTTTGGTAACCAATTCAGATCCAAATGCTCTCTGTAATTTTCAAGATAATATGCGTCACTAAAAACTACTTTTCCATTTTCGTTTACTATTTTAACTTTCACTGAAGATTCTGCATTTAGGGATACAATTGTAACTCTGTTTTTTTCTACTTCACTTTCTTTAATGAATGCTCTTGGTCTTAAATACTCTGGTGCTTCAAGTACAATTTTATCAGATGCTGTTTCTCCTAAGGTGCTGATTTCAACTGTGTATTCTCCGTAACCCAGGCTTGAAACATCAAATAATTGAGCTGATTCGGTTTTACTTGTAAATGCATTGTATACTACTGTTCCTTCTTTGTCTAATATTGAAATATTAACAAGTTGCTTTTGTGGCTGGTAAATGTCAAGTCTGAATTTAAGAGCATTGTGTCTGAAATTGTCTATGTCAAACATCAGACCTGAACTCATTTTCTTCGGATCAAAGATTCCTTTGTTAGGATCATAGATTTTTGCGCTGGCAGTAAATGATGTTAAGACAAATGCTAAGGCTAATGTTACTGCGAAGATTGATTTTGATAAAGTTTTCATGGCGTTGTATTATTTTAATTTTTTATATTTCGTTTTTGTGATTATGTAAATGCCAAAGCAATGCCAAAAAACAATAAGTAATTGATTATCAGTTGTTTATATAAAAATTGTATTAGGTATTAGTTAAAAAAGTGTGCACTTATGAACATACTTGGTTCGAAAGTGCTACATGTAACCTTTTTAAAGGTCAATTTTGTGTGTAAAATGTGGGTTAATTAACTGTAAACGCAGATACCGCAGTTTGGGGGATAGTTTAATTTAATGTTAATTCCATAAAAAAAGGGTGGTTTTACCCACCCCTTTTAACGCATGAAAATTCTACATCTATTTAATCTCAATTTTCATTGATTCTGTTATGTCAGCAGATTTCACTGTTACTGTATATATTCCTTTTCTCAATCTTTTTGTGTCTAATTTGTCATTGAAATTTTGGAGATTATAATAGTCTTTAATTATATACCTACCCGCTGAGTTTTGAATTGAAATCTTTGCGGGTTTTTCCAAATTTCTTCCATAAACTTTTATGGTTTTATCATTTGGGGAATGCTTTATATATAATTTGGAATCAAGATATACTGGTTTATCAAAACTGATATTTTCGATTTTAGACTCTCCACCAGAAGCAATCTCTACTTGGTAATCACCATATCCAAGATTTGATAAGTTTAAAATGGAACTATGTTCACTTTTACTTGTAAAGGCTTTGTATAGCTCAACTCCCTTTTCATCCATTACTTTAATCATGACTAAGTCTTTGTTTGGTTGCCGGATGTCGAGTCTAAGCTTTAGCTGATTATCAATTTTCTTTACATCAAAAATTAATCCTGATTTCAGTCTTTTAGGATCAAAGTTTTTGGCATTACTGACAAATGAAATATTAATTAATCCAATTAATAATACTGCACATAATAGATTTTTTATAAGAGTTTTCATGGCTTTTAAAATTTTAGTTATTTATAAAAATTATATGCCAAAACTCAATCCAATTAATTTAAAGTAATGATATTCAGTTGATTGTGTGTTTTATTTTATGTTTTGATTTCGAATAAATGTTCGGATTTGTACATTGTCTGTGTGAAATCAATCACTTAGTGGCATTAATATAAGCTTCATTATAATACTTGGTAAGTTCCTTCCAGTCGAATGATTCAGATAGATCTTCAGCTTTATTTCTCTGAATCATTCTGTATCTTCTGCTTGTCATTGTAAAGTGAAGAAGATATTGAGCCAGGTTTTCAATTGCTTTAGGTTCTGTACTAGTTCTTCGTTTTAAAACATGAACGCCCTTATCTTCATAGTCAGTCATGTTTTCAGAAACATAATTTCCAAACCCTGAGAGGTCTGAAGTGACAGTAGGTACTCCTCGGGCGATGCATTCAAGAGGGGTATATCCCCAGGGCTCATAATATGAAGGGAACACACCCAGGTGGCATCCTCTAACAAAATCTTCATAATCAATTCCGAAAAGTGGGTTTGTCGAATTAATAAACTCCGGATGGTACACAACTTTTACTTTATCCAAAGGACTATTGACAAACTGTTTTTCCCTGAGGAATTTAAGAATGTCATCATCAATATCATTTTTCAGGTTATGAGTAACGACGATTGGCCACTGGTTGGTTTTCCATGATTGAAGTATGCGTCGATATCTTAATTTCCAATATTCATCTACGAAATTATTTAGATCCGGCAAGATGAATTTATCCTGATCAGCAGCAGCACTGTAGAATAATTTTTTCCCTACCTGCTCTTGGATATTTTCACAGGTTTTGTTGATTTCTTCCATTACGGCCCTTGTATGTAGTACATCTGGATTTATTGACCAGGTAGGTCGTGGAGTTATAAAAAAGAAGACGACAGTTTTATCAATTTTCTCCTTCTTCATAAGTTCATTTAGCCTGACTAATGCCTTTAGGGTAATATCATATCCTTTATTTTTAAACTCGTACCTACCTGATGTAAAAAAGTATAGAGTGTTGTCGAGGTCAAAGCTGTAGCAATTAAAGAAATGGCCTCTGACGAAATTGTGAATTTTTTCCTTGTATTCTTCGTGTAGGTTCTGTACTTCGTGTGTGGCGCTAAACCGTTTAATATTTAGTCCATTGGGAGTGATTAAATCTGGTTCTTTGCCTATTAGATATTTACACTCTTCGCCAGTTACTTCACTTACAGTTGTAAAAACATCTGCATTTTCAGCACATGCTCTTTCCATTTGAACTATTGGGAGAATCCAGTATTTTTTAGCTTCCTGATACCAGTCAGTTGTTGGTAATGATTTATAAAAGTCAGGTTTATTCATTGCCAGACTTCTACCAAGAGCTGTAGCATGAGTAGTAAAAACTGTCGATATTGGCAGGTTGAGTTCTTTTGATCCTAACAAGGGGACTCCTGCCAACCATTCATGTGCATGAGCTATAGCTTTTTCATCTCCCTTCTTTTCAGAAAATATTTTCAGAAAAGTTTTTACCTGATCACCCCACATTAACACCTGATCAAACAGTTCATTATCTTCAAACGAAGAAACGCCAAAGGATTCATTAAGATTCTTTTTTATAGTATCTAATCGATTGAATGTTACCTGAGGCTTAAGTAATATGATCTTTGGTCTTCCGGTAATCAGCCAGGTTCCATAATGAACTTCATATCCCATATTCCTCATATGTTCAACTGCAGCACCAATTGGTCCACTCATATCATCTGTTGGGTCAAACTCATATTGGTACTGATCATCAACTGCTGGTCCGATTAGGAAGTAATTGTCTCCCCAGAGTTCTCGGGTTGCAGGAACTTTAGATCTGATTACAGTATATATTCCACCGACTTTGTGGCAGACTTCCCAGGCGATTTCGATAAGGTAGGTTGATTCAATCATAGAAAAATTAAGCTTTGGTAAAAGTTAAATAATTCTCATTAAAAATGATAAGTTATTAAACTAATCATTTCAATAAGAGTTATAAATTCAAACGATTGAAATAAAAACTGTGCTAGATTATGAAAAATACATTTGGATTCCTGATAATACTTTTATCATTGAGCTGTAATAGTAATTCGGGAAGTTATGCTCCTCTTGAAACTGTAGAAGTTGATGTAGACAAGTATGTTGGCAAATGGTATGAAATTGCATCCTTCCCAAATAGTTTTCAGGAAGGATGTGAGTGCACCTATGCTGAGTATACTAAAGAAGACGATCATATCAATGTTTATAACTATTGTATTCAAAAGGGAAAGGTTAATGATATTAATGGCAAAGCTTTTTCTGCCGGAAAAGGAAAGCTTAAGGTGCAGTTTTTCTGGCCATTTAAAGGTGATTATTATGTGATTGACAGGGGAGATAATTATGAATATGCACTTGTTGGTGCCCCTTCCCGAAATTCGTTATGGATATTAAGCAGGACAAGGCAAATTGATGATAAGCTTTATAACCGGCTAGTTGAGCTAGCGGAGTCTAAGGGGTTTGATACATCCCAGCTAAGCAAAACACCTCAAAGTGATTGTGACTGATTTAATTAATTGGTTTTAATAATTCAGGAAAGATGTTGGGGATAAAATTCCATAATATTGGCAGAAGGATGTAGCAGAAAAGAGTTATTACAGTTATTGAAATCAGGTTAAGTACAAAACCGGTTTTAGCCATATCTTTTATTGTCAACAGTTTTGATCCAAAAACAACAGCGTTTGGAGGAGTAGCTACGGGGAGCATAAATGCGCACGAAGCAGCTATTGTTGCAGGAACCATTATTATGAATGGATGTATGTCAAACGCAAGAGCTAAAGGAGCTAATATAGGTAATAGCATTGCCGTAGTAGCCAAATTACTGGTGACTTCCGTAAGAAAATTAACCATGGATATCAAAATCAACATAATTACAATCAAAGAAAGGCCATGCAAATAGGTTAGTTTATTAGCAAGGTATATAGCTAACCCTGAGTCTGTAAAGCCTTTAGCAAGGGCAATACCACCACCAAATAAAATAACTATTCCCCAGGGTAATTCTTTGGAATCTTTCCATTTTAGTAATGTTTGACCTTTTGTTTTTGAAGGAAAGATAAAAAGTAAAATTGCACCGGAAATAGCGATGATTGTATCATCAATTTCTGGGATAATTTTTTCTATAAATGACCGGGATATCCAACAAATAGCAGTAAGAAGGAAAACTGCTAAAACGCCCTTCTCCTCATAAGACATGTGGCCAAGGTCCGACTTTAATCTTCTTAATTCACTTTTTCCTCCAGGAAACTCTGTGAGCTTCATGTTAAGATTGAATCTGATTAAGTACTGCCAGCAAATAATAAATAGGATTATAGAAATAGGTAGTCCGATGGAAAGCCATTTGATAAAAGATAATTTGACACCATATAACTCTTCAAGAATGCCAGCTAAAACCAGGTTAGGTGGCGTGCCAATTAAAGTTGCTATACCACCTATACTCGCACTGTAAGCGATAGCTATCATGAGTGTTTTACCAAATGGTTTTTTATCTTTTGAGGGTATTTGTGAAATAATTGCCATACCAATAGGTAGCATCATGACCGTTGTAGCAGTATTAGAAATCCACATCGACAGAAATGATGTGGCTAACATAAATCCTAGTATAATCCGTTTAAAATCAGTTCCAATAAAATTGATTATTGTTAAGGCAATTCGTTTATGTAAATTCCATTTTTCTACAGCTATAGCAATTAAGAATCCACCGATATAAAGAAATATGTATTTATGTCCATATGAGGATGTGATTTCATTTATTTCAGAGATATTATAAATAGGAAATAAGACTATTGGCAATAGGGCAGTTACTGCAATGGGCAGCGCTTCTGAAATCCACCAAATTGCCATCCAAATTGTTATGCCTAATACTGTGTAGGCGTTTTCCGGAATATCAGCAGGACGGTCTATTAGCTGAAGAATAATAAATATCAACGGACCTAAAACAATAAAGATGGTTTTGTTATTGCCTTTTTGCTGAATCATGTTGTTAAAAAATGGTCGTGGTGTAACAGAGTTTATAATTGAACCTTCAAAATATAATTTTGAAGTTGAAGATAATAAGATAAATTAAAAGTTTTGAACATTTGATGCCTGAGCAAGAATTACCTAATGCTATAATTACGGATAATAATAACCTAAAAACAAAGAAATATATTTCGATCGTTTTATTGCGTTTATATGTAGAATAAAGGGGCGCAATATGTTGCGCCCCACATTTATAATTACCCTAATACGACCAAAGAATATTTTAATAGGTTAAAACTATATCTTCAAAATATCTTCAAGCACATTCAGACTCTGATCTACTTCATCGTCAGTGTTAATAACACATGGAGTAAGTCGAGTATATGAAATTCGATACGGTGATGAACTTGCAATTACATTTCTGTCATGGAAATGCTTCACAGAATCATTAGTGTTTTGCTTACCCACGATAAAACAATTAATTCCAGCAGATAGATTTGGATCTTCCGGAGTAAGTAGATCAACTCCTTTAATATTTTTTATTCCTTCTTTTAGTTTGGAGTTAAGTTGGGTAGTTCGCTGATGAACGTTGGATCTGCCCATTTCCATTTGAAAATCGAAAGCAGCATTTAATGACCACCTATGATCAAAGGCATGAAATCCACCAGGACTCATCAATTGATTAAATGTCACTTCGCCTTCAGGCGGATACCCCATCCACATAATATATGGATTCATTGAAAAGGCAGGTATAGTTGGACGGATAAAATCCCATGCATCACGTTTACCGTAAAGTACACCGGTACCTCGAGGACCAAAAATCCATTTATGTGTTCCTGCAGAGAAGAAATCACAACCTAGCTTTGAAATATCTTCATCCTGATTTCCAAACCCATGGACACCATCAACAGCAAAATAAATTCTATTTTCCGGACTTCGGCTGGCATTTGCCTCTTCTACAACATCTGCTAAATCCCTGATAGGTAACTTTACTCCGGTACATGAATGTACCCAGGTAACCATTACCACACGTGTTTTATCAGTGATATTATTAGCAATATTATTTTTAACTTCTTCAACAGTTATCGTTCTTGGGTCCTTATATTCATCAATTCTTTTCACTATAGCACCGGTTCTCTCACAGGCATAATCGATAGATTTATCGGTGACGTAATGATCGTGTGTTGTCGATAGAATTTCGTCTCCGGGCTTAAGCTTCATTCCATTGAACAAAAGCGAAGTTCCCATTGTAGTACTATCAGTTAAAGCTATTTCTTCCGGTTGGACATTCATATATCTTGCAGCTGCTTTTGCTACTTCCCATTCTGCCCGGTCAGAATTTTCCTCCCAATAAATAACCGGGTTTTTGTCATATTCTTCACGGTGCTTTTGAATAGCATCACGCACTGGTTTAGGATGCGATGCGAGAAGCATTTGAGCCATTTGAATATGGCTGATATCGATAAGGAACTGTGATCGGACACTCTCCCAGGTTCCATCAAGAGGTTTAGGGTCATCGATAATTGTTCTTTTAGTATTTGCTGCTAAAGTTGCTGGTAGTGCAGCAGTCAGGCCGATGGCTAGGCCTGACGAACTGAGGAATTTACGTCTGTCCATGGTAAGGTGTGGTTTGATAGTTTTATAAGTTAATCATTTTAAGTGATTTATAGTAGAAGAGATATGCTCTAATATGTTGTGGGAAATTGAGGTCAGATAGGAATGTTAATTGATAGCGATTTACATTTTGCCGGTTTATTTTATTAAATTATATGTATAACTTATTATACACCATGCCTGTTATACTATGAAAAAAGTTAGAATATTATCCATCGATGGAGGAGGAATCCGAGGAATTATCCCGGGATTAATCCTTACTCGCCTTGAAAAGAAACTCCAGGATAGAACAAATAATCCTGAAGCCAAATTGGCAGACTATTTCGATTTTATGGCCGGAACAAGTACGGGGGCTATTTTAGTCCTGTTTTATCTTGTTCCCGGTGAAAATAATAAACCTAAATTTTCGGCTATTGAGGCAGTCAATCTTTATCTGGAAAAAGGCGGTGATATTTTTGATTTGAATTTATGGGAGGAATATATTAAAGCCAATATGGATGAAAAGTTTAATGCCAAGGCATTAGAAAATGCATTAAATGATACTTTTCAAGATTTAACCCTTTCGGATTTAATCAAACCATGTATTATATCGTCGTATGATATTTTAAACGGAAAGCCACACTTCTTTAAACAGCATTTATCTAAAAATGATATCTATAATTTCAAAGTAAAAGACGTGGCAAGAGCAACATCGGCAGCCCCGACATATTTTGAATGTGCGCATGTAAAAAATCAGATTGATACACCATTTCCATTAATAGATGGAGGTGTTTTTGTTAATAACCCAGCTTTAGTTTCATATTCCGAAGCCAGAACCATGGAATTTGGCGATATTAAAAATCCGACTGCTAAGGATATGATGATATTGTCGCTCGGAACAGGTAGTTCTCCTAAACAGTATGAATACGATAAAGTAAAAAACTGGGGTCCATTGAACTGGATAAAACCATTAATTGATATTATGATGGAAGGCAATTCGCAGACGGTTGACCATCATTTATGTCAGATATATGATACGTTGAAAGAAGAAGATAAGCATGACTATTTCAGGTTAACGCCCGAAAAGTTAAAAGCTGATTCAGCTATGGATAACGCCTCTCCGGGAAATTTACAAAAGCTTAAAGAAGATGCATTGAATTACCTTTCAGATAATGACATTGATAAGAAATTAGATATAATCACAGAAAAGCTTATCGAATACGGGGAGTAGAATTGACAGAATATGATAATTTGAACCTGCATTATTAACCTGGATTTTGAATAATTAAAAGGTAGATTCATTATGTCAGCGGGTGTATTAATTGATACTGACGACAAGTGTCAGCACAAGTATTAGCGAAGTGTATCTGGAGCTAATAATAGAAGCGATTTCAAATTGCTCTTATTCTTGGTTCGACATGCCTTGCAGAACATGTCGAACAGCAAAATGTCCTGGCTTGTGTCATCACTAGCCGGTTGAAATAATATTGATACCAATCCACAACTCCTAACACCTGGCGCCTGCGTCTCGCTGGTGTTGTTTTATTGGTGAACATAGGAATTTGAACCATTATTCTCAGGATTTAATCATGGTGTGTGGGGACACACACCAAAACGCTGTGGTCATGGCTTGTGTCTCCACTAGCCAGTTCATAAAATGTTGCACAGACTTGTGTTCCCACTAGCTGGTAAATCCTTATGCTATTCGACAAGTTCCGAAGGGCATATCGAATTATTAATAAAAGGAATTTGAAATCCCGATGTATTTTGATTCCAGATGCGTTTCACTAACATCTGGAATAGCAATGGGTGCAGGCTAGTTTATTACGGTAGGTGAACCTGGATTGACCTGGATTTATAATGATTAAAAGGATTAATAAATCTTGGTTAATCCTTTTAAATCCTTTAAATCCTGGTTCACATCTCATGACACTTCATGACAATAAATCAATAATCTTGACATTACAAAAAATAGTTTGGAAATAGGATTTCAGAATTAAAAAATATTACTAGTATTGCAGAGTAAATAGTGAATGCACGTTTACTATTTATAAGGAATTTTTTTCAACCAAAAACAAATACTGACATGCGAATTTTTAAAATCAGCACAGGCGTAATGGCCTTGTTATCACTATGTTTAATTGTAATAAACCTTTCATGTGCTAAGGAAGAAGTTACTCCAGACAATGGTGAAGTAATTGACATCCCTCGCGATGGACTTGTAGCTTTCTATCCGTTTAATGGGAATTATAATGATGAAAGTGGAGTGGGAGAAGCTGCTAATTTAGTTAAAAAAGGAACTAATGGAGGCTTTACAACAGATAGATATGGAAATGAAAATAGTGCTTTTTTATCTGATTTTGATCAATGGCTGGAAGTTCAAAATGATAAATTTATTTTTGACAGTGATTTTACTTTAACAGCCTGGGCAAAAGCAGAAAGAAGTGAGGATAAAAAAGGCCAGGAAAGATTATTTCAATCTTCTTCCTACTATTTTGGTTATGCAACAAACATTATAAATAAACTTTCGTGCTATGTAAAGAAAAGTGGAGCAGGGTATAGGTCTGTATTATCAGATGAGATTCAAAATATTTCAGAGTGGAAATTTGTATGTTTTACGTATAAAAAAGGGGAAAGAGAAACTTCTATATATATAGATGGCAAATTGCATGGGAAAGAAATTCAAGAAGAAGGATTTGAAATGACAATTCCATCAAATACATTTTACTTATTTGGAAGTTATTTTGATGGAATTGGTGATGATGCAGCTATTTATAATAAAGCATTAAATCAAAATGAAATTGATCAGTTATATCGTCAGAATATTACTAAGTAATGAGGTTCGTTTTAATTTCAATAGGATTTTTATTATCCTTAACTTCCTTTTCTCAGGGAGGGAAATTATTTGTTCAAGGGTCAGGAGGAGAATTTCTTGATCAAGGTGTATTTTGTCAAAATGACACAATTGAATTTTATTTTAATAAACCTGCAGGATATTCAGATAATGATGAAATAAACTACCGTCTGAAAGATAAAACAATCAATAGACTTTATGAAATAAGTTTTGAAGCAGAAGAGCTGGGTTTAATTAGAGGTGTTGCTATTATTCAATCGGATTATTTAGTAAATAATCATTCTTTCGCTGTAGTTATACCTTCAGGAAATAATGGGAATCCAGATGATGTCATTGCCTCAGGATTTACTCTCACCGTCAAAGAAACACCGAAAGTACAAGATTTTAACTTATTAAATACTAGTCAAACTGACAATATCTTTGATAATGATGAAAATTATGTAGTCTTAAATGGAGGGTCTTCTACTTCGAATAATCCCAATTTGGAGAATTATTATTATGGGGATGGTGTTTTTGAAACAAGTCCAGGTTCAGGTTTTTATAGGTTTTATCCTACAAGAGTTCCTGTTGGGCAAAACACTGTCTATTATCAGCCAAAGCTGAATCATGGAGATATAACATGTGTTGCTGATCCACCATCATCTATAGATGTAACAATTAATAATTCAGGTAGTTTTATCAGTTTTGATCCGGATTCAAAAATTTCAAATTCTAACTATCTGTGTGTAGGAGACCTACGTGGTTATTCGACAACTTTTAAGTTTAGGTTAAATGACCAGGAGTATGAGTCGAATTATATAAATGTGGATGGCTGTAAAACAGTAACTAATTATTTTTTTACAGATGTTACCCAGTTATATATTTACTATTATTATAATGGTTCTTATCATGAAATACCTGTAAATACATATACTGAACAAGA
Organism: Marinigracilibium pacificum; assembly: GCF_012926615.1. Taxonomy (GTDB): domain Bacteria; phylum Bacteroidota; class Bacteroidia; order Cytophagales; family Cyclobacteriaceae; genus Mangrovivirga; species Mangrovivirga pacifica. The sequence continues at coordinate 363,296 of NZ_JABBNU010000006.1, forward strand.
TGTGCCTGATGGTTATTTGGTTTCAGGATCATTTAATATACCATCAAATATTCCGCTAGACATTCAGAACTTTAGATTGAGGGTTAAAGGAAATAGAAGGAGGGTTATGTCTTACATTGGACCTGGTTGTCCGGCTCAGGATATTAATGATTATGAAACGAATTCAACTGTTGCATATTTTTATCCAAAAGCAAATCCGAACCCTAAAATAAACTTATCTGATTTATCCGGAACTTTTTGTAAGGATAATAGTAAGGAGATCCAGATCTCATATAGTTTTAATGAGACCAATGCGGACCATAATCCTGATACTACTGCTGGTAATATTAAATACAGCTTTGAAGGTGGTTCTTACAAAATATATCCTTCTAATGAATTTATTCCGTCAGCTTTTCCAACTGGATCGTATTCATTTAAATATGTTCATAATGAAGGAAATAAAGATAGGAATTTCTGCTCTCAGGAATCTAGTCCAATTACTTTAAAAGTAGTTCCTTTACCTCAAGCTAGTACTGACTTTCCTCTTAAAGCTTGTGTTGGCGATACTGTTGAATTTGATATTAACGGTATAAAGCTAGATGAAGCATCCTATGTATGGAAGTTTGGTGATGGTGATTCACTAACCCAGGCCAAAGATAAAAGAACTTTTGATCGCGAAAGTGCTTATTCTGTAAGTTTAAAGGTTACCAGTAAAGAAGGTTGCGTGAATATCTCGCCTACAGGTTTCATTAATGTAACTCCTTATCCTGAAATTGATTTTTCATATCTGGGTGGTTGCTCTGAATACAATACTAAAGTAACTCCTCAGTTGCTTAATTCTGAAGTTTTGCAAGTGACGGATATAGATTCCTGGGAATGGAACTATATTAATAAACAAGCTAAAACAAAGTTTTATAAGGAAATGGTTCCATTGGAAGATACATTTGAATCTAATGGAATGTACAATATTTCATTAACTGCAACTTCTAATGCAGGTTGTGAAACGACTATAACGAATCGAATTTTTATCCAACCTGTAATTGAAGTGTTTAATTACTTCGAAACGTTTAATAGTGATACTTATCCCGGATGGATTTCATCCGGAGAGATAAGGTCTGAAGTGAATTCAAGTTGGGTTAAGCTACCTCAGTTTAATAGTCAAAACGGGGTATGGGCCACTAGTGAAAATAGTGGCACCTATTATAACAATGAAAAATCATTTCTTGAGTCACCTTGTTTCATTTTAGATAAAACTAGTCTTCCGATGATGGATTTAACCATTGCTTCTGAAACTGATGAGCAAGCAGATGGTGCAATTGTTGAATATACAGTTGATGGGGGCGAAACATGGAAGAAATTTGGAAACAAAGACGCTGGAATCGGGTGGTATAATGACAAAAACCTACTCGGATTGCCTGGATCGGGAATTAATAATTTAGATCAGGAAGGCTGGACTGGAATTTTTGATTGGCAAAGGGCAGCCTACCAGCTTAATGATGTTAAAGAGGAACAAATTAAAGCTGCTCAGCCGGTGAAATTCAGATTTGCTTTTGGTTCTAATGGAGATAATCCGATTGATGAGCAATTAAGAGGCTTTGCAATTGACAAGTTCTCGATTGTGGAGCGAAACAGGATGATGGTAATTGAAACTTTTACTAATGTTAATTCTCCGGATTATCAAATTGCTAATGATTACCTTGAAGAATTACTGGATGGTAAAGAAGATGAGGTTATAGATATTCGTTACCACATTCCAGATATTCCTGGGGATCCGGTTTATGAATTGAATAGAAAAGACTTTAGTGCCAAGAGGTTACATTATGGTATAAGTGAGTCGCCAAGGACAGTGTTCGATGGCGAGTTTAACAAAGATCTTAACTTTCTGGTAGATGAAAATGACTTCGGACAAACTGTATATGACAGGAAATCACTGATTACTGCACCTTTCGATCTTGAACTTAAAAAAGAAGAGTTTACAGATAGCATTAGTCTGAAGGCAATCATTACTAAGAATATAACTATTGAAGACTTTGAAGGTGACTTGGTATTGATGGTTGGTTTGGTTCAAAAGTCTTTAAAAGTAGGCGATAATGAATATAAAAATATTCTGCGGAAGTTTATTCCAAATGCTGGAGGTATAACTATCGAAGGAGACTGGCCTGCTGCTGATACATCAAGTGTTGAAGTTGATCTTACCTGGAAGACAGATTACTATAGTGATTTGGAACTTGATGAAGACTATAGGTTTGTAGCCTATTTGTTCCGTGCACAGGACATTCAGCAAACAAAAGAGATTGTCCAGGGTACATATGTCGATGTTGACCAGCTACCACAACCAAACATTATTACTGGTATCGATGATCAGGTGGCTGAAGACAGAATACTGGTTTATCCTAATCCAGCCAGGAACTCAATCAAATTGAAATGGCCTGCCGCAAAGGGTAGAGGGCTTGATTATGAGATATATAGTATCAACGGATCTTTTGTGAGCCAGGGACGTTTGCAGTCAGCAAATGAAGCTATTCCTGTTGCGGAAATGCCTGTTGGTATTTATTATTTAAAGATTGTAACTGATGACATGCAAAAACCGGTTATTAAGAGATTTAGTATAATGAGATAAAAAGTATTTAAGAGTCGCATGTTTAAATGAAGGGCAGCCAGAGATGGCTGCTCTTTTTTGTTTGATATTAAATTAGGAGTCAGGTCAAAATTTGTATAATTGGAGTTCTGCTTAAAGGGGTATTACATTAATCTTACCCATTGAAGGGTAGTATAATTTATTATTATACAGAACTGTATTAGTAAAAGAATCGTTTTCTGATTTTATTATTGATTTAATAGATTTATCAGGAGAAATTGTGAAAATCTCATTATTGGTAATGATTAGTAGATCTTTTTTGTGATTAAAAATATTCTCAATAGGATCATTTGCTTCCGCTAACAAGTTAGATTCATCGGTAATATCAATAACCTGATTACCCATTCCGAGAATAAGCCTATTACCAATCCGACAGTTGATGAACTGTCTATTTGCTCTATTCAAATTATTAAATTCACCTAGAACGCTTGTTTTCTGAGTATCAATATTAAATGAAACTACTCTGGAAGTCTCACTATCAATCTCACTGATGATAATAATTACATTATCTATTTTATGAATTTCATATTTTCTATAAAAACCAGTATTTACAAAAAAGGAATTTAATAAAGTTGGCTTTATCTTTTTGTCATATACAAATAATGAATCAGTAGATAAGACGTAATCATTTTTATTATCTTGAAATAGTCCTTTAACAGAAGTGGGATAGAATTTTTTTTCTTGATGGTGATTGTTAAAAACAAAAGAACCAGAATCAGTATTAATAATAAGGTTTGAATCTAAAAAAAACCAGTAAGGTTTAAAGGATGAATCAACTCCAAAAGTCTGATGTTTTAATTGTTTACCTGAATAATCATAAACTACGAATGATTCAGTTTTGCGATCAACTAAAGAAATAGATTGATTCATAAAACAATAATTATCTCCGTTGCTTTTAATCTCTGGGAATAGAGTCTTGGTTTTTGATTTTAGATCATAAACTGATAAATAGCTTGAGTCATTAAAGTAAGCCAGTTTTCCATCTGAAGAAATGTGAATTTCCGAAGTAGAATTTAATCCTTTATCAACGAATAAGGATTCTGAATCTGAAATGTTACTACAACTTTTTAAGCCGATTAATAGGAGAATTAAAAGTATTTCTTTTATATAATTCATTTTAAAAATCAATTCAAGTTGATTTTCTTATTAAAAAGATTATCATGGTTCTGATATTATTAAGTCTTAACTCAAATTTATAATAGGTTTACCTTTGTCTCAAAGGATTTTACCTTGATTATTATTTATGTTGTAATTCTTTCAAAAAATATTATATCTAACAAATTACAAAGTGAAAGTAACTAATTGAATACCTCCACTTTCGTTAGTGAATAGGATTTTTAATTGGTTAGTACTTAACTGCGGAAGAGCAGTATACATATAATTTTCTTGTTTAAATTTCCCAATACTTCTTACTAACTCATAGTCCTTTAATATTACATTCTGATCATTGTTAATAATATTATATAATATCAATTCATTATTAAGAGTAGATAAAATTGTACTGTCATTTACCTGAATTTGATAATTATTAAAAAGTTTATCATTTGGGTTTTTAGAAATTCGCTTTTTCAAAGCTTGATAATTTGATTTAATTTCAGGTTTTTTTAGGATATCTTCTGTTCTTTTTGCACTATCAATAAGTGACCATGACTCTCCGAAATTATTAGACTCATATAAGAAAAATTGAGTATCCATATCCATTTTATAGAGTCCATTTTGTATCGCATAGATCCTGTCATTGTTATTTTGATCCGGAATCAGCATTTCGATATAAGCATTTTCAATACCATTCATTCTTTTTTGAATCTTTCCATTTTCGGGATTATTAAAAAGAAGGTGACCACCGTTTATTAAAACAAAGCTTGTGTCATGAAACAAATCATATTGATATTTAGCTTGCCTGTTTTTCAAGCTATCAAGAGTATTATTGTTAATTGCCATGAGGCCGGAAAGATCCAGTTGGGTCGCCAAATAATTTTGTTCAGGATCCTCTTTTTGAAAGAACCAGTACACTAATCCGGATGGACTTGTTTTTATAAAGTTTACCTTTAGTGAGTCTGGAATTATATGTTTAGTCCAGGAGTTAGATTCTGCAGTTTTAGTGTATAGTGCATAATCATCATACATAACCAGTTCTCCCTGGCGATTAAACTCAGGGTAGTTTACAATGTCTTCATTTGCTGGATTGATTATTTCCCAGGATAAGCCTTTGTTGCGAGTGATATATGAACGATCATAACATCGTAAAAGCCACTGGTTACTATCTTTTGGATTTATAGAAAAACCAGTGATTTTATCGCCTATCAACCCATTATTTCGTTTTACTAATTCGGAATTAATAATACTTTTAGTAGTCTTGGTATCGCAACCTGATAATAATGAAAATATAAATAATATTGCTAGGGATAATACTACTTTTTTCATTTGCTAAAAATTTACTTTAATGTGATTTAATCCACTTAATTGATAAGTGCCGTCTGAACTAAAGTTTCTACCATTTCTTGAAGCTTCTCTTTTAATAACACTAGCATTTCCATAAGTTAGAAATTTTAATGTAAAAGATTTAATATCTTTAATCTTACCGTCTAGTATTGATGAATATTCTGTTGGATGAATCCATACCCTAACATCATTTAAAGAGACATTATCATAATTAAACATATAACTTGTTGCAGAATTGAATAATACTGAATAATCACTTGGATAGTTAGCTTTCATTTCTTTTATAGGGCCATCCATTGGATAGTAATGATTATCAGTAACTATTTCTTTGTCGGCCAAGAAATCTTTAAAGGACTTTTCATTTATTACCTTTAAATGAAAGCCTCTATTTTGATTTAAAAAATTGGTTTCTTTTGCTTTCAATTTTATTTCATCAGTAGTATTAATTTCAAGACCCATATGGCTCAATGATGAGTTTAATGAAGCAAATGCAAACTCATTAGGATTTGATAATTGGTTGGAAAAAACACTTTCACCACCTAGAGCATTTAAAGCATGTTCAACCATTGCCCCCCCTTGTTTGTTTTTATTTCCTATGATCGAAGGATCAGAGAAATATGAACCTTTATCAATTTTACCACTGTTTAGGATGATCTGAGTTAAAAACTCATTCCTAGCATGATTAGAAATTCCTGTTATTGTGTTTTCTCCCAAATATTGAGAATACTCAGGGAAAATAGTTTTAAGTACTTCTATTTTTATACCTGCTTTCAAACTACCTAAGGTAAATCCATCAAGTACTACTTTATCTGATTGATTATCTTTATAAGCTTGAGAAATATTTAAAATTAAATTATGGATACTATATTCAGTAAGGTCACAAAGTTTATTATTAATATTTTCAATATTATTAGATACAGATTCAGGCTTATTTTTTATTAACGAATTAAAAATTGAAATAGTGGAGACCACTGCAGATCTCATTGTGGACTCTCCAAATGCTTTAATGTTTTGAGCAAATACTGGTAACTTTATTTTTGTAATATTTAGATTTGGTGAAGCATGTAAAACCTTGGTTTTTATATTTTGTTCAATTGTAGATACCGCTCTTGAAGCCAATAATGGAGCCCAAGCATTTAGTATTCCTATTGCACCAAAAAAACATGATCTTGCAAACTCTTTTTTAGCTAATTTATCATTTATTGAAGTTTGCATATCATTAATTGCACTCATTTGGCCATTATTGATATTATCAAAAATTTTCCTAATGTCAGTATTTAAGTCTTGAAGTATATTTTCAGCAAAGTTTGGCTCATCAATTGTTTTAGAAAAATTCTCATCTGCTAATTCCTTTGCTATGTCTTTTACTTCTTTTGAACCATATTTATATTCTCTCTTTTCATCTTTAGATCTTGCGGCTAGCTCATTTAAAATTTCTTTTTCACCATCGTTTTTCCTCTGCACCCCACTACCAATTCCGCTTACATTTGCTTCTTTCCCCTCAGCTGCCTTTTTACCCATTACATCAGCTTCTTGTTCGAGCTGTGAGTTGTCATTGATAGCCATGCCTTTGCCTTGAATAGTTGGATGGACTCTCCCTTGTCTCTGTTGAACAACATGAGTAAGCTCATGACCAATCAATTCCTGTCCGGATTTGGTTTCAGGATTATACTGACCCGGTGCAAAATGGACATCATTACCTTGAGCAAAAGCTTTAGCTCCCAAGTTAGTAGCCTCTGAAGAGTCTTTATGTACATTGACATCCGAGAAGCTAGTACCGAATGAATTTTCCATTTTCTGCATTACACCACCGGGCAGGGATGATTTATTCATTCTTGAACCAGGTGCTGGTCCATCGTTTTTTAAACTCAATTCACCACTGGCAAGGCGTTGTGCAGTTTTGGCTTGGATATTTTTATCAGTCTGTTGCGGACGTTTCTTGTTTTGGTCCTCTCTATTAGCGTATTCCATTAAAAAAATGTAAAGGTTGAAGAATTCAAAAATATAAGATTACAGACTGGATTCCAAAAGGGAAATGAGATTTCTAATCCATCCTGTTACTACATTCAATTCATAGGGCTCTTATATTTCCTTTTTGGTTTTAAAGAATTTTCGATGATATACCTTAGCGACATGGGCATTGTAATTACGTTTATTTGATTTGCTCTTATTTGGTTAAAGAACTTTCTAATTAATTACTAGTAGCAATAACCTAAAATAACCATTTTAAGAAAACGCCCAGAGCAATAATTGCTATGGCTGAGATAATTAATAATATTTTATTATCAGAAAATAAATAACCTGTAAAGGCAAAGCCTATGATGCCGAAAAGAGCAGAACTCAAAAATAAATTTGATAATCCCATGTCATGAGGATGACTAAGGTTAAACCATTTTGCAAAATTAATAAGGTAACTGATTAAAAAGCCTGCCAGAATAAAACCAGCATTGATAAGTATATATTTTAACACCATTGTTCTCTTAATTTTGAATTTGTCTTAATGATCTTTTTTAAATTCCTTTCCGGGTCCTGAAACTGAAGGCTTATCAACCATATTGAATACATGTTCATTCAAGTATATTTTTACCTCATTCCATGGTTTTTTCTCACTGTAATATTTTAAAACAATAGCACCCTTATCCATTGCTGACTTTCCGCCTTTTAACTTTGACAGACCTTCATAACTGTAATCACTATTTAGATTTTTATTTGTAATCCTGGGACCGATCATTCATTAAAGAGACTAATTGTGCTACTAGCAAATCCTTGGTTAGTTTTGTGTTAAAATTATGCCAGATATGAGTGGACTTGTCTTGTTTTGATCGTTTCTTTTAGCGTATTCCATCAAAAAAATGTAAAGGTTGAAGACTTCAAAAATATAAGATTAAAGACTGGGTTCCAAAAGGGGGGTAGTATTTAATCTTTATTTTAATTAGTATTAACAGTTTAACTTAATACCGTCTTTTAAAAGGCTGGCACTGGTATTGATGCATATTCATAATCATGACTTCCTCCAATTGTTTTTTCTTGTCAAATGGTTCAAAAATGAAGCATAACCCTTCATTCAATCTTAATTAAGAATATAAATATTTTTTCAAACTGTTTGATAGTAACAAACTATCAATTGAGATTAATCAATCATAGATACAGTTTTGCTCTTTTTAGAATTTCTATATTTGAATCCTTAAACTCACCATTTTACTGTTTAATCACTTATATTTGATTTTAACATTTTTAATTAACTATGCGTCATTTACTTTTTCATTACTTCTTATTAA
>NZ_JABBNU010000007.1 GCF_012926615.1 Marinigracilibium pacificum
TTTAAGACTTCACCTCTGATGTCTTCGCTCTTTTTTAATAGCTCAGCTTTTTCATCAAGAGGTCGTTGAGGTTCAATGTTTTCTGATTCACAAGCCAAAGTGGAAGTGATAAAAGTCAGGATGATCAGTGCTTTGTAAAAGTTTCTCATTTTGTAAAAGTTGAAATTTTAAAAAAAATAAATTTTAGATATTTATGTGTTTATTATATTCAGAATAAATTGGTTAAGACTGAATATAAAATTTGCTGATTTACAGTTAGTTGTGGTTTGATAGTTTATATATTAGGTACTAAATATTAATTAATCCCACTATGTTATTGTTACACTTTTATTACAAATGTTTATAAAGAGTAATTATTAGTTTTAATTATTTTATTGAATATCGGTAAAATCATTTTTATTATAACTTGATGTTCTTTGCTTAGAATTTTCCATTGTAATTCATATATTCACATGAATTATAGAACATTTATTCAATTGGCTTTTATTTATTATAAAGTATTATAATTTCTTCTGCTTTCAATTGAATAGCAGTCTTAAGATAGGAGCTCCAATTTTAATAATATCAAGAAGTTTGCTTCTAAACGTTTACTAAAATGTAAGCGAATATATGAGATTAAATTTAAAAAGTAAACTATATTTTATTTATTATAAGTGATTAATAATGAGTTCGTTGTAGAAGCAAATAATCTTTAGGCATTTTTTATATTATATGAAGAATAAATTATACAGGTCCAATATTTTTTTTATAATTATTTGTGTTTTCTTGATTTTTAATTTTAAATCATTTACGCAAGACAGTTTTAAAATTGAAAGTTCAGCAAAGATACAAGAATTAAAAAAAGACCTATCAAATTCATCAACTGAAAAAAGAATTCAAGTACTTTATGATTTGGCATATGAGTATTGGGGAATTAATTATGACTCTGCTTTATATTATGATTTTCAGGCACTTGAGATAGCGAAAAATCTGAATGATACTGAATGGGAAGCTAAAGTGATTAATGATATTGCATTAGTGTATAAGAAAAAGGGATCCTTTAAACTTTCTTTGGAATATTCTAAAAAAGCGTTATCAGTTGCTCAGGAAAGTGGTAATCAATTTCAAATTAGAAGTTATCTAAATAATTTAGCTAATTTATATAGAAGGTTTGGTGACTTTGAGTCTTCATTAGAATATCATTTTAAGGCTTTAGTACTTATGGAAGAATTAAATGATTCTTCCGGAATGGCAATTTCAAATAATAATATTGGGCTTGTATATGATGAAATAAAAGATAATTTAACAGCACTTGAATACTATCAAAAAGCTTTAAGAATAAATAGGGATATCAAGAGGTATGAGGGTATTATCGTTTCATTAAACAATATTGGTCATATATATATAGATTTAAAAGAGTACGATGACGCAATTAGATATTTTCTTGAATCTCAGGAATTAGCGCTTTCTAATAATGATTCATCTTCTTTAGCCAACAGTTATATAGGATTAGCTCAAACTCTTTTAAATGAAGGGAATTATGATAGTTCTGATGTATATATTCAAAATGCTTATAAGGTAGAAATCAGAGCTAGTGATAGATTATATCTTCCTAGTATTTTCAGAATAATGGCTGAAGTTCAAATGAATAAGTTGAACCTTGATCAATCATTAGCATATCTCGATTCTGCACTTTATTATTCAGATGTTTTAAATGTTGAACAGGAACTATTAACCATTTACAAGTTAAAGGCTGATGTTTTTGAAAAGAAAGGTGATTATAAAAATGCATTATATTTTCAAGAGCAACATGATAGTATAAGGGAGAAGATTCTTGGGGAGGATGTTTATAATAAAATTTCACGAGTACAAAAGGAATATCTTGAAGAGCAAAAGCAAAATGAAATATCAGTAAGGGATCAAAAGATAAAACAAAATAAATTAATCATTTTTCTTTTAGGAGCGATAGTTCTGATTTTAATTCTTTCTGCGATGATTATTTACAGAAGTAAATTGAGAATGAAAAGAATTAATAAACAACTAGAAGAGGCAAATCTTAAGCTTGAAGCTGCAAAAAACACAATTCAACAACAAAATGAGCAACTTAGCAATGTTAATGCCTTTCAAGAGGAAATGATAAAAGAAAGGACAAAAGAGCTTCAAAAAGCAAACAAAGACCTGACTGATACCAATAAAGAATTAGATTTATTTATTTATAAAGCATCTCACGATTTAAGAGGTCCCCTGGCTAGAATAAATGGATTAAGTTATCTTGGATTGCTTGAAGCAGATGAAGGGCCGTCTAAAAATTATTTTCAATTGGTTTCTGATGAAACAAAAGAATTAGAATTTGTGCTTAGCAGATTAATGGTTATACATACCATTTATAAACATAAATTAAAAAAGGATAGTGTTTATCTTGAAAGTCTTGTCAAGGAAGTTTTTGAAAAAATATCTGAGAGTAATGCAGGTATTGATATTGTATATGATTTCGATGTTGAAAAGGGGACAGTTTGGAATAGAGATATTCACCTACTAAGGTTAATCCTGGAAAATATGCTTGAAAATGCCCTTAATTATAAAGGAGATGAGCTTTTAAAGGTGAGTATGAGCGTTTCATCTATAAATGAAAATGTGGTGAAAATTGTTGTTACTGATAGTGGACTTCAAGTACCTGAAAGGTACCGGGAAGATATTTTTGATATGTTTTTTAGAGTTGCTCCAATTGCCTATAAAACCGGACTTGAGCTTAATATTGCTAAAAAGGCAACATTAAGATTAGGAGGTGAGATTACATACAGCCCATGTGGTGATGGAAATAAATTTGATATCATATTACCATCTGTTGAAGAATAGTGAAAGTCGATCAATAGGAAGTAAAATTCTTATAAAAAGTTATCTTTGCATTCAAAGATATTGATATGACTAAGACACCTAAAAGGTATACTATAACTTCAGCACTCACATACGCCAATGGTCCAATCCACATAGGGCATTTGGCTGGTGTATTTGTTCCATCAGATATTTATGCAAGATACTTGAGGCTTGCTGGCCATGATGTTCATTTCCTTGGAGGAAGTGACGAACATGGAGTTCCAATAACCATAAGAGCGAAAAAAGAAGGTAAAACTCCGCAGCATGTAGTTGATAAGTATCATAAAATGATCGAGGATTCATTGAGGTCATTTGGTGTCAGTTTTGATGTTTACTCAAGAACTAGTAGTGAAATTCATCATGAAACCGCCTCTAATTTTTTCAGAAAGTTGTATGAAGAAGGCAAGTTTATAGAACAAACTTCCGAACAATATTATGATCCGAAGGAAAAGCAGTTTCTTTCAGACAGGTATATTGTTGGAACATGTCCAAAATGTGGGAATGAAAATGCTTATGGAGATCAATGTGAAAAATGTGGGTCAAGTTTAAGCCCTAATGAATTAATAGATCCAAGATCAACATTAAGTGGAGAGAAGCCTGTCTTAAAAGAAACTAAGCACTGGTATTTGCCATTGAATGAATATGAGCCATGGTTAAAAGAATGGATTCTTGAAGGTCACAAGGAATGGAAGTCAAATGTTTATGGGCAATGTAAAAGCTGGATAGAAGGTGGTCTGCAGCCTCGTGCAGTAACCAGAGATCTTGATTGGGGGATTCCTGTTCCGGTTGAGGGTGCCGAAGGTAAAGTTTTATACGTTTGGTTTGATGCTCCAATTGGTTATATAAGCGCATCTAAAGAGTGGTCAGAAAATACAGGTAAAGACTGGGAGCCTTATTGGAAAAACGATGACACTAAACTAGTGCATTTTATAGGGAAGGATAATATTGTTTTTCATTGTATAATTTTCCCTTCCATGCTAAAGGCAAATGGTGAGTATATACTTCCTGAAAATGTTCCTGCAAATGAATTTTTAAATCTTGAAGGTGATAAAATTAGTACTTCAAGAAACTGGGCAATTTGGTTACATGAATATCTTGAAGATTTTAGTGGAAAAGAAGATGTTCTACGTTATGTGATTTGTGCAAATGCCCCTGAAACTAAAGATAATAATTTTACCTGGAATGATTTTCAGGCTAGAAATAACAATGAATTAGTTGCGATTCTGGGTAATTTCGTTAATAGAGCGGCTGTATTAACTCAAAAATACTATGAAGGAGAAATCCCTGCTAAAGGAGAATTGTCAGATTTTGATAAGGAAGTTATAGAAGGGTTAAAAAGCATACCTTATCAAATAGGTTCGTTAATTGAATCTTATAAATTTAGAGAAGCAACTCAAAAATTAATGGATCTTGCCCGTCTTGGTAATAAGTATTTAGCTGATACTGAGCCATGGAAATTAATTAAAGAGGATCCTGAAAGAGTGAAAACCATAATGAATATTGCATTGCAAATCACCGCGTCTCTTGCAGTTGTTATGGAACCTTTTCTTCCTTTTTCTTCAGATAAGCTAAAGGAGATTTTAAATATAAAAGATGGCAAATTCTCATGGGCTAATGCTGGGGATAGTGAATTTCTAAAAGCGGGTCATAAATTAAATAAACCATCTTTACTTTTTGAAAAAATAGAGGATAAGATTATTGAAGAGCAAATGTCAAAATTAGAAGCAATCAGAGAAGAAAACCAAAAAGAAAATGCTCCTGTTACTGTTGAGCCATTAAAATCTGAAATAGAATTTGATGATTTTATGAAGCTTGATATTAGAGTAGGGACAGTTTTAGAAGCAGAAAAAATGCCGAAATCAAAGAAGCTGCTAAAGTTAAAAATTGATACAGGTGTGGATACTAGAATTGTTCTTTCTGGTATTGCTCAGCATTTTACTCCAGAAGAGGTGATTGGTAAGCAAGTTTGCGTTTTAGCTAATCTTAAGCCTAGAAATATGATGGGGATTGAAAGTAACGGAATGGTGTTAATGGCTGAAGATTCTGAAGGTAATTTGAGATTTATACAACCTGGTGAAGAAGTTAATCCAGGTAGTACTGTAAGTTAATTCTGTGTAGAATAACAGATAAATATTTTAAAAAGGGCTTTAATTAAAGCCCTTTTTAATTGTTGAATTGACTCATGGTATGGTTAATGCCAATGGTTCCAAAGCTTAATGACATATCACATGATTTGTCAATTAAAAATGGCAGTTCATCTTTTTCTTCCTTACTAAATTCTCCCAATACAAAGTCAATTTGCCTACCTTTAGGGAAGTCATCCCCAATACCAAATCTTAGTCTGGGGTAATTACTTCCGCCACATAATTGCTCAATGTTTTTTAATCCATTATGGCCTGCTGCAGATCCTTTGCCCCTCATTCTCAAAGTACCAAACGGTAGAGCTAAATCATCAACAATCACTAATATATTGCTGATGGGAATGTTTTCTTTTTGCATCCAGTGTTTAACTGCCTTGCCACTTAAATTCATATAGGTAGTAGGCTTGATTACAAAAAATGTTCTTCCTTTATGTTTAAATTCAGCCTTGTATGATTGTTTGTCAAGAGCAAATGTAACATTGAATTTTTTTGCCAATTCATCAGCAACCATGAACCCAATGTTATGCCTTGTTTGTTCATATTCTGCACCAATATTTCCTAATCCAACAATTAAATACTTCATATCAAATATAGATTATAAAAAAAGGCTGCAATGTAGCAGCCTTTAAAATTAAATAAATAAGAGATATTTTGCTTATGCTTCTTCCTCTTCGGTAGCAGTAGCAGCATCAATTTCTTCTTTTGATTTACCTCTAAGAGCTCTAGGAATCTCAACTACTGCAACAGAAAGTCTGTCAGCATCAAGAATTTCATATTTCTCAGTTGCGATATCCTTAACTTTAATAGAGCTATGGAAATCAAGATCTGTAATGTCAACATTTAAATGCTCAGGCATGTTCTTAGGAAGGGCTTTGATTTTAAGAGAACGTCTCTTTTGTACCAAAGTACCACCTTTTTCAACACCTTTTGCACGTCCGATAAGGTGAACAGGAATGTCCATTTTAATTGGTTTTCCATCATGAATCATGAAGAAATCTGCGTGAAGAATGATGTCACTTACCGGATGGAACTGAATGTCCTGAAGAATAGCCTTATATTCTTTTCCTTCAATGTTAATGTGAGCAAAGTGTGCTTCAGAAGTATAAACTAACTCTCTGAACAAATATGCAGGAGTGTAGAAGTGTACTTGCTCATCGCCACCGTAAAGAACGCAAGGAACGTTACCTTCAATTCTAAGGTCTCTTGCATCCTTCTTGCCGAGATTTGCTCTTTGATACCCTATAATCTCAACTGTTTTCATAACTATATATTTTGTTAATTTTTAAAATGAGTGCAAAGTTAAATAAAAAGAGAACTAATTGACTCATGATCGTGAATTTTTCTTATTGCTTTCGCAAAAAGATCTGATACAGTCAATACTTTTATCTTATCACTTTCCTTTTTTAACGGAATAGTATCAGTAACTACCATTTCTTCTAAAACACTGTTTTCAATGTTTTCGTAAGCTTTTCCACTTAGTACCGGGTGGGTAATAACTGCTCTGACAGATTTTGCTCCTTTATCTTTCAGGATACTTGCAGCTTTGCATATGGTTCCTGCAGTATCTACAATGTCATCAACCAGAATTACATCTGCATCGTTAACATCTCCAATAACCTGCATGCTTGCGATCTCATTAGCTCTCTTTCTGTGCTTGTCGCAAATTACCATTTCAGCATTAAAGTGCTGAGCATATCTTCTAGCTCTGCCAGTACTTCCTACATCTGGTGCAGCAAATACCACATTATCTAATTTTAAGCTTCTTAGATAGGGTACAAAAATAGATGAAGCGTCAAGGTGATCTAGTGGGATGTCAAAAAATCCTTGAATCTGCCCGGCGTGAAGATCACAAGTCATGATTCTGTCAGCACCAGCAGCAGTAAGTAGGTTTGCCATCAATTTAGCTCCTACACCAACTCTTGGCTTGTCTTTTCTGTCTTGTCTGGCATAACCAAAATATGGAATAACTACTGTGACATACTTTGCACTTGCTCTTCTTGCAGCGTCAATCATTAGAAGTAATTCCATGATATTGTCAGAAGGAGGGCAGGTAGATTGAATAAGAAAAACATCGCATCCACGAACACTTTCGTTGAAAGATGCTGATATTTCACCATCGCTAAATTTTTGATGAGTGATAGACCCCAGTGGCTTACCGTAAAAATGTGAGATTTTTTCGGATAATTCTGCAGATCCTGATCCGGGAAAGAATTTTACTGATGACATGTTATAGGGCGATCTGATTTTTAACAATAAATAAAAAATCCCGAAAAATACTTAGTTTTTCCGGGATTTTTTTGTTGCCCGACTAGGGCTCGAACCTAGACTCTTCTGAACCAAAATCAGACGTGTTGCCAGTTACACCATCGGGCATTCTTGTTTTCCCATCGTTTTGGGATGACAAAAGTAGAAAGGAATTTTAAAATCCCCAACTTTGGAAAGAAAAAAAATTAATTTTTTTTTATCCTATTTTATAAGTTTTTGATTTACAAAATATTGTATTGCTAAAAAATATCCTTGCAATCCAAGTCCTGATATCATACCGATGCATTCTTTGCTTATAATACTTTTATGCCTGAAATTCTCTCTTTTGTAAATGTTGCTTATATGAACTTCCATTACCGGATTTTTAATTCCTGCAATAGCATCTGAAATTGCTACACTAGTATGAGTATACCCACCTGCATTTAGGATTATAGCTGTGTTATCAATAAATCCGTACTCATGGATTTTATTTATTATTTCACCTTCAATATTTGATTGATAGTATTCAATGTTTTGATCCTGAAATTCATTTTGTAGGTTTTTCAAAAAAGTTTCAAATCCTTCATTGCCATATATTTCAGGCTCTCGTTTACCTAATAAATTTAAATTGGGCCCATTGAGAATAAGAATGTTCATCAAGTCTTTTTTTTCGCAAACTAATATAATGATTGTATTTTATGAATAAATTAGGTCATTTTTGAATTCAATGAACTGGTTGCATTATATCAAATCATTTAAAGCTTACCTCAAGCTTGAAAGGAGTGTTTCTGAAAATACTCAACTGGCATATGAGAGAGATGTGAAGAATTTAGCTGTTTTTGCTACTGATAAAAACTTGTCAGTACAAAATATTAAGTTGAATGATATTGAAGAATTTGTTGAAGAACTTTCCAAGTTAGGGTATTCACCATACTCTCAAGCTCGAATGATTTCAGGTATAAAGTCCTTTTTTACATATCTTCTTTTTGAAAATATAATTGAAAATGATCCATCTCAATTATTAGAAACTCCACGTATTCCAAGAAAACTCCCCGATGTATTGGATGTATTTGAAATCGATGCAATTCTTGAATCAATAGAGATGAACACCTTTGATGGAGCAAGGTCAAGGGCTTTGATTGAACTTTTATATGGTAGTGGGTTGAGAGTTAGTGAAGCTGTTGATCTTCGAATTAGTGATGTATTTATTGATCAGGGTTTTTTAAGAGTTATTGGAAAAGGGAATAAGGAGAGATTAGTTCCTGTAGGTAGGTCAGCAAAAAAACACCTTAAGATTTACTTAAAAGAGTGGAGACAGCAATTAGTTAATAATGATCGTGTGAAACAAGATGCCTCTGACCTTATTTTTTTAAATCAAAAAGGAGGGAAGTTGTCTAGAATTAGTGCTTTTACTAAGGTGAAAGAATTAACAAGGAAGGCAGGAATCAAAAAGCAGGTAAGTCCTCACACTTTTCGACATTCATTTGCAACACACCTAATTGAGGGGGGAGCTGACCTTAGGGCTGTTCAGGAAATGCTCGGTCATAAATCAATTACAACAACTGAGGTTTATACTCACATTGATAGAGACTTTTTACAACAGGTTGTAAATGATTTTTTACCCAAAAGGAAAAAAGACTGAATCAATCACTTAAGTGAATAAGGTTCTTTTTTTTAATTATAGAACTATCTATATGTAATGGCAAGCTAAAAACGCCCATTAGTCCCAAAGCCAATGTACAAAATCCAATAAAAAAATACAGGTAAATGTTTAACTCGAGGTTAAAGTGAGAAATTATAGATTGCTGGTAGCTGGCAAAAGATTTACCTACTATTAACATAATAAGAATAAAAATAAACCCTTTTTTACTAATAGTTAGCTTGTATATACAGCAACTGGCCAATCCTAAAAATATCCCTGAAACTATTTGAAGACAATAATTTACAATGTTTATCTCTGAACAAAGGAACTGCATGGTTAATGCAATAAAAACTATCTTTATTGAATGTTTGAATATAGGTTTAAAATCTTCTATGTGACTATTCCATACATAACTCAGAGAAAACGGGATAGATACAATGAAGGAATAAATTATGATTAAATGGTTTAATGTATTTTCAACTTGAATATTATTGAAAATAAAAATGAGGAATTGAATCGAATATCCAAAGGCAAAAAAACATGAATAAATAAATGGCGAAATACACTTGTTTCTCATGTTTTAAATTTCATCACTAATAGTTATCTAGGTGTTTATTTCATGTCAAAATTTTGTTAAATTAATGATTGTAATATGATATCGGAATTAAATTTTGCTTTTTGAAAAAATTCTTAATAATTTTTTAATATTAAAAATGTTGTGATATCGCCAGTTTATAGGCAGTTTTGCATCGTTGAACGAAATTCGTTTATTAAAATAAGTTAAAAACATAACGAAGTAGTCATAACGATCGTTATTAGTTTATAAATTGATATTAAAGCATATAGCTTACAGATATAAAAAATTAGGTTTAGGTTTAGGTTTAATGGGGGCTGTTCTATTTGGACAGTCTCTTTTTTTTTAGTTAAACAACATTTATTTTTACCAAAAAAAACTGTGATCTATAAAATTTTAATCCGCCCTATTTTTTTTCTGTTTGATCCGGAATCTATTCATCATTTTACCTTCTCTGCTATCAGGTTGATTTCTAAAATCCCTGGAATACCTGCACTGTTCCGACTAATTTATAATTACAAGGATAAAAAGCTTGAACGAGAGGTGTTTGGGATAAAATTCCCTAATCCGGTTGGCCTTGCTGCTGGATTTGATAAGGATGCTAAACTCGTTGATGAGTTAGGTAATTTTGGCTTTGGCTTTGTTGAAATTGGAACGTTGACTCCGGTTGGTCAGCCTGGAAATGATAAACCTAGATTATTCAGGTTGCCCAAAGATAAAGCGGTTATCAACAGAATGGGATTCAATAATGAGGGAGTTGATGACGCCGTTGAAAGATTAAAAAATAGAAAGTCAAAAATTATAGTAGGGGGTAACATTGGTAAAAATAAAGTTACTCCGAATAAAGATGCTGTTTCAGATTATATAAAATCTTTTAAGGCTCTGTATGACCATGTTGATTATTTTGTTGTTAATGTCAGTTCTCCAAATACACCAAATTTGAGAGAATTACAGGAAAAGGAACCTCTTAAAGAATTACTCTCAGAGATTCAACATGTTAACTATCATATGCCTGAGAAAAAGCCACTGCTTTTAAAGATTGCACCAGATTTAAGCGATCATCAATTAGATGATATTGTTGATATTGTTCAATCTGTAAAACTTTCAGGTATAATAGCAACTAATACAACAATATCTCGAATGAATCTCAAAACAGATTCTTCTAAGGTTGAGTCTATAGGAGCCGGAGGACTTAGTGGCAGACCATTGAAAGACAGGGCAACCGAAGTAATAACCTATTTAAATACTAAGCTTAATGGAGAGGTTCCAATAATAGCTGTAGGAGGAATCTTCACTGGAGAGGATGCAGTAGAAAAACTTAAAGCTGGAGCATCTCTGGTACAGGTATATACAGGGTTTATCTATGAAGGTCCTGCGATAATTAAAAACATTAATAAAAGGATTCTTAAGGAAAATCTGTAATTTCGCTACTGCTTAAAAATTTAATTAAATACTTTATTTTAGTTTTTAGCGTTATTAATATTTGTAAATTTATAAAGAGGGATTTGATTTTTTAACATGGCATCTAACACCTATAAGTCAAATAATTTTAAAAAGAAGAAATCAAAAGAATCCGGGAAGAAGAAAATCAATTTGAATTTTTCGTTTTTTTCTGACCGCAGGCTTCATCTGGTATTTGGGTTTTTCTTTTTAATAGCCTCACTGTTTCTTTTAATAGCATTTATTTCATATCTGTTTACTGGAAAAGCTGATCAGAGTATTGTAGAATCTTTAGGAGATACTTCAATGCTAACAGAAGGTCGTGAAGCAGAAAACTGGATGAAGCTTACAGGTGCTGTTGCTTCTTATTACTTTATATTTAAATGGATTGGTATTGGAGCGTTTCTTATACCACCTTTGATGTTTAACTGGGGTTACTCAATTGTATTTAAAAGAACCTTACTTCCGGTAAAAAGCTCTACCTCTTTTGTTATTTTCACAAGTTTCTGGTTAAGTGTTCTTTTAGGATATCTTGTGGTTAAAGCTGATGGCCAGAGTTCTTTAGATTTTATATGCGGAGGAATTGGTTTTGAGCTCGCTAGTGTGTTTGAAAATCTTATGGGGTGGGGAACATTGTTGTTTCTTTTCTTTTCTTTAGTAGCTTTTATAATTTACTTTTTTAATGTCACCACAATTGGTGGTTTAACTTCATCAGTTGAAAAAGGGATTAAAGATGTTGAAGATCACCTTCAAGATGAATGGTCTGAAATGAAAAGATCTGTTTCAGGCGACTCAAAAATTGAAAATGATACGGATAATGAAAATCAATCAGACCTAACAGATTATGAGGAAGAAGTAATTAATGCACATCAAAATTCGGATGAAGACGAGCTAAATGCATGGGAGATTACTTCAAATGAAAAAAAGGAAAAAATCAGAAAGGCTGAAGAAACCGATAAATTAGAGTTAGAAGTTGAAGACCCTCTGGATACTTCTTCATTGGAAGATGATTTATTGAGTGATGATGAAGATGAGTTAAGCCTTGAAATAGAAGATTCTGTAAAGTCTGAAAAAACAGTTGCTCAACTGGAAAATTATGATCCTACATTAGATCTTTCTTCTTACAAATATCCGCCTCTAGATATACTAAAATCACATGATTCTGGCCAGGTAAAAGTTTCGAAGGAAGAACTTGAGCAAAATAAGGATAAGATTGTTGAAACCCTTGTAAACTTTAAAATTGGCATTTCTAGTATAAAAGCTACAATCGGACCAACTGTTACTTTATATGAGATTGTTCCTGAGGCAGGGGTGAAAATTTCAAAGATTAAAAATCTTGAAGATGATATTGCTCTGTCATTGGCTGCATTAGGAATAAGGATTATCGCACCTATTCCGGGACGTGGAACAATTGGTATCGAAGTGCCAAATAAAAACAGGGAAATGGTTTCTTTAAAATCTCTGCTTTCAACTGAGAAATTCACGAAAGCCGGGTATGAGCTACCAATAGCACTTGGGAAAACTATTTCTAATGAAGTTTTTATTTCCGACCTGGCAAAAATGCCCCATTTATTGATGGCTGGTGCTACCGGACAAGGTAAGTCAGTAGGGTTAAATGTAATTCTGGCTTCATTGATTTATAAAAAACACCCTTCTCAACTCAAGTTTGTTTTGGTTGATCCCAAAAAGGTTGAGTTGACTTTATTTAATAAAATAGAGAGACACTTTTTAGCAATGCTTCCTAATAGCGAAGAGGCTATTATTACAGACACCAAGAAGGTTGTTTATACATTAAATTCACTCTGTGAGGAAATGGATACCCGATATGACCTGTTAAAAGATGCAGGTTGTAGAAATCTTAAGGAGTATAATAATAAATTTGTTAATAGAAGACTAAACCCTGAAAATGGGCATAGATTTTTACCTTACATTGTGGTTGTTATTGACGAGTTGGCAGATCTTATGATGACAGCAGGTAAGGAAGTTGAAACACCAATTGCCAGATTAGCACAGCTAGCTCGTGCTGTAGGACTTCATTTGGTGATTGCAACTCAAAGACCTTCTGTAAATGTGATTACAGGTACTATTAAAGCAAACTTCCCTGCCAGATTGAGTTTTAGGGTAACTTCTAAAATTGACTCCAGAACTATCTTAGATACTGGAGGAGCCGAGCAGTTGGTTGGAATGGGAGATATGCTTTTAAGCACTGGCTCTGATATGCTTAGGCTTCAATGTGCTTTTGTAGATACACCTGAAGTTGAAGAATTATGTGAATTTGTTGGTAGCCAAAGAGGGTATCCTTCTGCATATATGTTGCCTGAATATGAAGGTGATGAAGATTCTGGAATAGGAGATGTTGATCTTTCGGAAAGGGATGTATTATTTGATGATGCAGCTAGACTTATAGTTATGCATCAGCAGGGAAGTACTTCGTTAATTCAACGTAAACTTAAATTAGGATATAATAGAGCTGGACGTCTTATTGATCAATTAGAGGCTGCTGGAGTCGTAGGTGGGTTTGAAGGAAGTAAAGCAAGAGAAGTTTTGATCCAGGATGAATCAAGTTTGGAACAATTATTGAATGACCTCAATAACAAAAAGTAAACAAAACTTTTATACTTTTGCATTATGAAGAAATTATTATCACTCATTTTATGTTTAACTGTATTTGCGGTACAGGCACAAAAAGATCCGCAGGCAATGCGTATACTCGATGCGATGAGCAAAAAATACAAGAGTTACGAAACCTATAAGGCTGACTTTACTTATTCACTAATTAATGACGTTGAAGATATTCGCGATGATTTTAGCGGTAGTATTCTTGTTAAAGGTGATCAATATAAGTTGGATTTAGGAAATCAGGTGATCTATAATAATGGTGAAACAGTTTGGACATACCTTCCGGAAGTAAATGAAGTAAATATTAGCAACGCTAATGAGGGGCAAATGGAAATGTCTCCTTCTACAATTTACACTGTTTATAAAAAGGGCTTCAAGGTTGTTTATTATAACTCTACCACAATAAGTGGTAAGAAATATCATCTTATTGATTTGATCCCTGAAGATCGAAGAGAAAAGCCTTATTGGGTGAGATTGTCCATTCAAGATGGAACTAATGATTTGAAGAGTTATACAATTTCAGAAGATAGTGGTAATAAATATGTTTATGACATAAAAAGCTTTAAGCCAAATGCTTCTGCTTCTTCATCAGAGTTTGCATTTAATAAATCAAAATACCCGGGGGTTGAAATTATCGACCTTAGATAAAAAATTAAAGCCGTGTTAACGGCTTTTTTTATACAATAATATGAACAGATCTACCCTAATAGAACAAATTAAGGAAAAGAAATCCTTTCTCTGTGTTGGTCTTGATACTGATATCAGAAAAATACCTCAACATTTACTTGATCTTGATGATCCAATATTTGAATTCAACAAACAAATAATTGATGCAACTAAAGATTATTGTGTTGCATATAAACCAAATATTGCATTTTATGAAGCTCATGGGCCCAAAGGGTGGGAGAGTCTGAAAAAAACGATTGACTATATTCCTTCAACACACTTTACTATTGCTGATGCTAAAAGAGGTGATATTGGAAATACTTCGGGGCTTTATGCAAGAGCTTTTTTTGAAGAGATGAATTTTGATAGTATTACTGTAGCACCTTATATGGGTGCTGATTCGGTAACTCCTTTTTTGGAATTTGAAGGCAAGTGGGTTATTCTTCTGGGACTTACAAGTAATCCCGGAGCTGAAGATTTTCAACAACTTGAATTGGTTAATGGTAACAAGGTATATCAAGAAGTAATCTCAGGGTCATCAAAATGGGGAACAAAAGATAATTTGATGTATGTGGTCGGAGCAACCAGAGCTGAAGCGTTGGCTGACATTCGAGAAATTATACCTGATAGCTTTTTGCTAATACCTGGGGTTGGAGCTCAAGGGGGAAGTTTAGAAGATGTTATAAAATATGGAATGAATGATGATATTGGATTATTAGTTAATTCTACACGTGGAATTATATATGCCGATATGTCACCCTCCTTTGCTGAGTCAGCGGCAAATGAAGCAAAGAAAATTCAACAACAAATGGCAGCTTTTTTATAAGCTGCTTTTTTTATTTCCCTCTTTTTGTTTTCTTCATAGAATCTTTCAACTATCCAAGTTAATCAACTATGCAAGAAGACCTAATCCATTATTTATGGAAGTATCAATCTTTTGATAAAACCGAACTCAAAACTACTGCTAACAACCCTTTGAAAGTGTTTAAAACAGGAAATCACAATTATAATGATGGCCCTGATTTTAGTGAAGGACTTATTGAAATTGAAGGGATAAAATGGTTTGGTAATATAGAAATTCATATCAATGCCTCAGAATGGTACAATCATAATCATCATAAAGATCCATTGTATGATAATGTAATTCTGCATGTAGTATGGAATAATGATATGGATGTCTATAATGCTGATGGACAAATTATTCCATGTTTAGAGTTAAAAGAACTCACAAGCCCATTATTAGTCCGTAAATACAAGCAATTTCTGCAACCTCCCGGAGCAATTCCTTGTGCCGTTTTTGAGTCTTCAAAACTTTTTGATTCGATAAGGATTCGACAGGCATTTGATTTGGCTATGACAGTTAGAATGGATGAAAAATGTCTCGGAATTTTAAATGACTTGAAATATTTCCAAAATGACTGGAACAAAATAGCATACAAATTATTGCTTAAAGCTTTTGGGTTTAAGATTAATCAGGAAGCATTTGAGCAGATGGCATTTTTGCTCGATGAAGTAATTATTCAGAAAAATAGACATAACCTGCAAACGGTAGAAGCCTATTTATTTGGTATTGGTGGATTTTTAAATGGAGAGCCTATGGATTTATATCATGAAAATCTGACTAATGAATTTAAATATTTAAAACATAAGTATAATATAAGGGAAATTGTTGATCCGGGATATTGGCGGTTTATGAGGCTTAGACCGGTTAATTTTCCCACTGTAAGAATTGCACAGTTTGCAGCAATAATTTGTAATGTGAGTAATTTATTCAATGAGCTTACAGAAGACCCTACCTTTAACTCCATTAAAAGATTGTTATCCATTCAACCGTCTGATTATTGGCTTGATCATTACCGGTTTGGACAAGTTTCCAATTCAAGAAAGAAAGCACCAGGAAAAACTACAATAGACTTAATAATAATGAATGTAATAGTTCCTTTGCTATTTACTTATTCAAAATATATTGGCGATGATTCGATTAAAGCAAAAGCTTTAGATATTTTAGAGTCTTTAAAACCCGAAAATAATAGAATAACTCGAAGCTTTAAGGAAATTGGGTTTCCTATTATGAATGCTTACGATTCACAAGCTTCAATTGGTTTATATAAAAATTATTGCCAGAATAAGAAATGCTTATCTTGTCCGATTGGTGTTTCTATTCTTAAACATGATGCCGCGAATGAAATCGAAATCTCTTAAGTTCTTTTTACTGATTTTTTCGATAAAATTTATTTTAGCCAGCCTGGTTTCATCTTATTATCTTTTTTATTCAAAAGGAGATTTGAATAGTTATCTTTTTGATTTACAGGTTATAAGTAATGAATTGGGTTGGTCATTCAATAAAACATTTGAATTTTATATAAATAATGGTTTGCTGAACTCCAAGCTGATTTATGGCAATGATTTTAGAGCATTGACTTTTGAGAAGGTATTGTATCCATTTTATAGATTGTCATTTAAGTCTATCTGGATTTTAAATGCAATAATTGCCTTATCACAGTCTTATTTGTTCACCAGGATTAAATTTGGGAGAAAAATTAACAGATATATTTATTTTGTTCTTTTATCTATGTTTTTTGTACCGGGGTTAGCTTTTTGGACTTCAGGAGTGTTAAAGGAAAGTGTTTATTTAATCCTGATTTTATATATCATCTGGGTCACATATAATAAACAGAAATTTGTTTTTATTTCATTTTCTATATTGGCTGCTTACATAGCATTCCTTATCAAGCCTTATAATTCAGTGTTTTTATGTGGGTTCCTTTTTGTCTTCTTCTTGTTTGGTACTTCCTATAATTTAGTTCTGAAGTTAGTTTTGACCGGAATGTTGATTATTGGCTCAATTTTTATTCTGCCAAGTTTGAATCCCAATTTTAGTTTTGATAGAGTATCAGCGGTTATTGAAGAAAACAGCTCAATTTATTTAAGTCAATGTAATGATGATAATTGTATTCCAATTGATACGGAACAGTCAGTTTTGGCAAGTAAGAATATTCTGATTTCATTCTTTTACGGGCTTTATGGTCCTATATCATTTTTATCTGAAAACATATTTATTAAAGTGTCTTCAATTAATAGTTTAATGTTTTTATTCATTTCGCTGGCAACCATTTATTTGATAATAAAACAAAAGACTTATAATTTCAATGTTGCGATAACGATAACATATATTATTTTTGTATCCATTTTGACTTCGTTGACTACCTTGAATTATGGGACACTAATGAGGTATTCTATATATTATTCTTCTTTTGTATGGGGAGGTTTTTTTCTGTTTTTTGAGCAGGAAATGTGGTCAGGTAGAAATAAAAACCATAGACTTTGGTAGTTTTGTGTAAATAAAAATATTGATAGATGGATAAGCCGGTAATAATATTTGGTGCAGGTTCACTTGGAAAAGCTGCTTTAGAGGTATTAAATAAAAACAATATCATTGTTTATTGCTTTTTAGATGATAGAGAAGAGCTTCATGGCACTGAAATTAATGATATAAGTGTTTTAGGAGCTACCGATGATGATGGTTATTTAAAGTATATCGGCAAAAAATGTGAAGCGTTTATTGCAGAAGAAGAAAATACTATAAGAAAGGGTTTGGTTAAGTTGCTAAAAGAACGTCGAAAGGTGATGCCAATTAACCTGATTCACCCTGAAACGTCTATCTCTGAACATGCTGAAATGGGGCATGGGAATTTTCTTAATGCAAAGGTAACTTTAGGAACTTCTGTTTCAATTGGAAATCATTGTATATTTAATACCAATTCTACGATAGATCATCTAGTTAAAATAGGTGACTTTGTTCAAATTGGGGCTGGTTCTGTACTGGGCACAGGAGTTGAAGTTGCTAATGATGTGTTTATTGGTACCGGGGCTGTTATTGTGCCTGGAGTGAAAATTGGAAAGGGTGCCAGAATTGGAGCAGGGTCAGTTGTAGTAGGTAATGTAGAAAAAGGACAAACAGTATTTGGAAATCCAGCAAAGCCAGTTTAATTCAAATAAATAGAAAGATACTATATTCATTCAAAATACCAGCCAGTTATGCCAATCCATGAATCAGAATTAATCCTGAACAAAGATAAAAGTGTCTATCATTTAAGTTTACGCCCTGAAAATATTGCCGATACAGTTTTAACTGTAGGTGATCCAAGTAGAGTTCATATGGTCAGCAAATACTTTGATGATATTGAATTTGAAATGAATAAAAGGGAGTTTATTACTCATACAGGAAGGATAGGAGATAAGCGGTTAACAGTTATGAGTACTGGTATGGGTACAGAAAATATAGAAATAGTCATAACTGAATTGGATGCTCTGGTAAATATTGATTTTAAAACTCGCGAGGTAAAAAAAGAAACTCGATCACTTAATATTATCAGAATTGGAACAAGTGGTGCATTGCAAGAGGATATTCCCATTGGGAGTTGTCTGGTGTCAGAATATGGTGTAGGTCTTGATAATCTTATGATTTTCTATGATCTCTCTCAAACACCTTTTGAGCAAGAGATATGTGCAAAATTGAAAGAAGATATCCCATTACCAATCACACCATATTGTGTGAAGGCGGATGAAGGGTTATTGAGAAGTTTTGACAAGGAAGGGTTTATTAAGGGGAATACAGTGACTTCTCCTGGTTTTTATGCCCCACAGGGTAGAGCTCTTAGAGTTAACCTGGCTTATGGTGGTTTTATGGATAAGTTAGTCTATTTTCATAAAGATAATTTTTGGCTGACTAATTTTGAAATGGAAACTTCTGGTTATTATGCGATGTCAAGAATGTTAGGGCATAAAGCAATTTCTACTAATGCAATTCTTGCAAATCGAATACAGAACAAATTTGCAAATGACAGCATTAAAATCGTAGACCAGCTTATAAAGCAGGTCATTGAAGTAGTGACTGATGAAAACTTTAATTAATTATTGTTAAGTTCTTCAAGCTCCATCCATCTAAGGGTGATTTCTTCAAGGTCATTGTCAATTTGTTCTACTATTTTGCCTAATTCAGTTAATCGATTGTGATCTGAGATTCCGGAATTCATTTCTGTAATTGCTTCAGATTTTTTGGACTCAAGTTCCTCGATTTTCTTTTCAAGATCTTCAAGCTCTCTTTTCTCCTTAAAAGTCAGTTTTCGGGTGATTTCCTTTTGTCTATAGTTTTCGGTTTCTTTTTTCTCAGTTTTTTTAATTTCTTTTTCTTCCTGTTTGTTCTCTTCTTCTTTTATTTGTCTGAAATCATCATAACTTCCAGGGAAATATCTTATTTGTTGATTGTCAATAACAAACAGATGGTCAGCAAGTGTGTCTAGTAAATACCGGTCGTGAGAAACTATTAAAATACAACCATCATAATGACTTAAAAATAACCCTAATGCATCCAGTGTTTGCAAATCCAGGTCATTAGTCGGCTCATCAAGAATCAGGAAATTCGGTCGTTTTACTAAAACTTCCAGAAGTTGTAATCTCTTTTTCTCACCACCACTTAACTTATAGGCATATTCATGCTGCCTTTTTGGTTCGAATTGAAAAAGCTGAAGTACCTGAGTTGCAGATAAAGTTTGCTTTTCATTAACCTTAATCATTTCAGCGATATTAGTAATCCTGTCAATTACTTTTTCATCCTGTTTATAAATTGGATCCTCTTGTTTGAAATATCCGAAATTGGTGTTTTGACCTTTTATTATTTCTCCTGAATCCGGTCTTTGTTCTCCTGTGATAATTTTTAGAAAAGTTGACTTTCCTGATCCGTTAGGCCCTACCAGTCCTATGCGATCATTTTTTTTGAAGATATATGAAAATGAATTGAACAAAGTTTTATCTGAAAAGGATTTCGAAATTTCATTTAATTCAAGAATTTTCTTTCCTTTTAATGAAGGATCAAAGTCAATCTTAACTTGCTCTCTTACCTTAGGTTGGCGGGCTTTATTTTTTAAGTCATCAATTGCGTCTAACCTATATTTTGCTTTGGTTGTTCTTGCTTTCGGTTGCCTTCTTGACCATTCTAATTCTTTCTTTAGTAAATTAGCTGCTTTTTCGGCATCATTTGCAGCTTGAATTAGTAATTCCTCTTTCTTTTGAATGAAATTATCATAAGGACCTTCAAATTTCCTTATACCTCCATGGTCAAGATCAAGAATATTCTTGCAAACGGAGTCTAAAAAATACCTGTCGTGAGTAACTAAAAATAAAGCTGACTTCGAAGTTTTTAGATGATTCTCCAACCAGACTATTGCATCAATATCCAAGTGATTGGTTGGTTCATCAAGAATCATCAGGTCAGGGTCTTCAAGTATTACTTTTGAAAGAGCCGCTCTCCGTTTTAAACCACCTGAAAGTTTACCCATTTCTTTATCAAAGTCGGTAATGCCTAAATAGGTCATCACTTCTTTAACTTCATTGTCATAGTTCCAGGCTTGTAATCTATCAACCTCAGACATAAATTTTTCAATCTGATCATGATCTCCTTTTTCTAATGCTTTATTGTACGAAATAAAAGCCTTCGATGATGGCGATCCATTGTCCGAAACATATTCAAATGCTGTTAGATGTCCTGGTACTTCAGGTTGCTGAGGAAGATAGCTAATGGTTAAATTATTTTTTTTTCTTATTTCTCCATTTTCTTTTCCTTCAATACCGTTAAGTATTTTCATCAATGTTGATTTACCAGTACCATTAGCCCCGACAAGAGCAATTTTTTCACCAGGATTTATTTCAAAGCTAACCCCGCTAAATAGTTTTCGCTCCCCGTAATACTTTTCAAGATTTTCAACACTGATTAGACTCATATTATTTTTAATTATTTAACAGCAAAAGTAATTAATTCAACGGCTAAATTTTATTAAAAGAAAATATTGTAATTGTAATTTTTTTATTTTAAATTGAATTATTCATTAAAGAATAAGGCAAATATACGATCTTGGTCACCTAATTAGGTGGCCATTTTTTTCTGACCAGAGATTAAAGAGAGTTAAGAATAAGTAGGAGATTATCTGAGGGAATTTCTGAGCGGGTAATTAAAATTAATCCAAATCATGAAAATTGTTAAAATATTAGGAATAGTCTCTATTTCATTAATTGTAATACTAGGCTTAATTGTCTTGTTTGCTCCTTCTCATGTTGAGTTGGAAAGAAGTATTTCTATTAATGCTTCACCTGAAGAGATATATCCTTATCTAAATGATTTAAAAGAATTTAATAAGTGGTCACCATGGTACGACCTGGATCCGGAAGCAAAATATTCATTTATCGGACCGGAAGAAGGGGTAGGCTCTGTTATGGAGTGGAAGTCAGAGCAAGATAATGTTGGGAATGGAAAGATGGAGATAATTGAAACCGTGCCAAATCAATCTGTAACTATGGAGATGTTTTTTGGGCAAGATGATGTTCCTGCATATGCAAAACTTGTTATGGAGCCAGATCAACAATCTACAAAAGTGACATGGAGTTTTGAAACAGAGATGTCTGGTGTGGCTAAAGTATTTGGATTGATGATGGAACAAATGTTGGGTCCCAGTTACGAAAAGGGGCTCACTAACCTAAAGAATACTGTCGAAGCTAAATAATAAAAAAGACTCCTTTATTGGGAGTCTTTTTGGTTATTTGTTTTTTTCATAAAACTTTCAAATCTTTCCTTAATTTCTTCGGAAATGTCCTTTCCTTCTTGTTTCCATTTAGAAAAATTTGATTCATTTTCTTTAACAAAATTACTGAAGTGTTTTTCCAAAATCCCACTAGTCTCTTTCAATTCATCTTTCTTATCATCAATCTCCTTATTTATCCGTGAGATAACATCCTTGTTTTCTTCCAGCCAATTATCTATTTTTTTTCCAAGGCTTGAAAAGAAATCGGTTTTGTCTGATTCTTGCATGGTGTATTATATTTTAATTATAAAACGTAAAGTTTTCAGCATCAAATAGCCCTTTATCACTCAGCTTTATTTTTGGGATAACCAATAAAGCCATAAAACTGATTGACATAAACGGTGCAGTTAATGTGCTTCCTAATTCTTTTACGAATTTATCTATTCTTTGATACTTATTTCCTATTTCAAAACCATTTTCAGTAGTCATTAGTCCGGCAACAGGTAGTGGCAGGTCATAGGTTTCATCATTATTTGCTGCGGCAAGCCCACCTTTTGAGTTCATCAGGATATTTATAGTCTTGATTATATCTTTATCATTAGTACCTGCTACAATTATGTTATGAGAGTCATGAGCCACGGTACCTCCAAATGCACCATTTTTAAGCCCTACACCTTCAATAAAACAAACTGCTGGAGGTGCCTTTTCATATCTATTTACGACTACTAACTTGCAAAGGTCTTTATCTACTAAATCTCTTTCAGAAAGGCTATAAACTGAATCCGAGTGAAATGTTTTTTCAGTTATCAAGGATCCATCGATTACCTTTATAACCGGTACTTCTTTAAATTTAGAAGGCATCTTTATATCCCTCTCTGTAACTTCATAAGAATAAAAATTATTTATAATTGTTGGTAATGGAGCCGAGAAAGAAATATTATTATCACTAAAAACGGGCTTGCCGTCAATCCATGTTTCCAGAATAACGAAATCTTTAATATTATTTATTTTTATGAAGTCAGCCTGATCTCCTGGATTTAAAGTTCCCACAGATAAATTGTAGTGGTCTACTGGCTTAATACAAGCTGCATTTAAAACATCAAATAAGTTATATCCTAACCTTAATGCACGTGTTACTAGTTGGTTTATGTGACCTACTGCTAAGTCATCAGGATGTTTATCATCAGAACAAAACATTATTTGATCTGGGTATTTATTGAAGATTTCAATTAGCGCATCAAAATTTTTAGCCGCAGAACCTTCTCTTATTATTATATTCATTCCGAGGTTAGCTTTATCTAAAGCCTCTTCCAGACTAAAACATTCATGGTCAGTAGATATTCCGGCAGAGATGTATTTTTCAGCATCTTTCCCTTTTAATCCGGGAGCATGACCATCGACAGGTTTACCAACAGAGATTGCAGCTTCAATTTTGGCCATGACATCTTTATCTCTATGAAGGACACCTGGCCAATTCATCATTTCTGCTAAATAATGAAGGTCCGGATCCTGAATAAGCTTTTTAGTTAATTCAACATCAATAATTGCTCCTGCTGTTTCAAAAGAAGTTGCAGGTACACAACTTGGAAGTCCGAAGAAAAACTTAAAAGGGACACTTTTGCCATTTTCAATCATATATTTAATACCTTCTTCACCCATTACGTTGGCTATTTCATGCGGATCAGATATTGTTGCCACGGTGCCATGCTTTACCGCCATTTCAGCAAATCGTCCCGGTACCAGCATGCTACTCTCAATGTGTATGTGAGAATCTATAAATCCGGGCATGTAATAAGGTTGGTCTTTTTTCTCTGGGGATATGATATTAATATCTCTAATTTTGTCCTGGTGAATTATAATTTCACCAAAACCAATGGTTTGTTGTCGGATATTGATAATATTGCCCGTTAATATCATATTGATCTTTTTTTTTAACTTTAACTAATGGTGAACAATAGTTCTAAAATAATAAACTTCAACAGTATTGTGCGGAAAGCATTGTATTTATTAATTGTATTTACTTTAGTACTTGGTTCTTGTAAGTCCACTCAAAAGCGAAACAAGGCACCTAAGCCAGGGAAACCAATTCCATGCCCAATTAAAGACTGTTGATTATAAAATGAAGAAGATTAACATAGCAATCGATGGATACTCTGCATGCGGCAAAAGCAGCACAGCTAAAATTGTGGCTAGCAGGTTAGAATATAAATACATCGATAGCGGTGCAATGTATCGTGCGGTAACACTCTATTTTATTGATAATTACGTTGATCTGACTAATGATAAAAAAGTAGATCAAGCTCTTGAAAACATTAATATTGATTTCCGATTTAATAGTAAAAAAGAAAAAAGTGAGACCTATCTAAATGGTTTGAACGTTGAGGACGAGATACGAACCATGAAGGTTACTAACATGGTAAGTGAAGTAAGTGCATTGCCAAAGGTGCGTAAGGTTTTGGTCGAACTTCAACAAAAGCTTGGAAAGAAGAAAGGTGTCGTGATGGATGGACGAGACATAGGGTCGGTTGTATTGCCTGATGCAGAATTGAAAGTTTTCATGACTGCTGACAAGCGTGTGAGAGCTTTGAGAAGACAACAAGAATTGCTAGAAAAAGAGCAATTGGTGGATCTTGACGAGATAATTGAAAATTTAACCAAGAGAGATAATATCGATACATCAAGAGAAGTTGGTCCGCTAATCAAGGTAGATGAAGCCATAGAAATTGATACTACTCACATTACTTTAGAAGAACAAGTAGAGGAAATATTAAATGAAGCGACTTCAAGGATGGTTGAAAATCAATAAAAAATATAATTTAACATAGTTATTTAAAATAATTCTAAATAATATATAATACCTATTTTTATACCCTTTTATTGGTGAAAAAATTTTTATTTTTGCACCGTTTGTATAGAAAATGACCTGTTATAGCAATGTCAAAAACTATTAAGCTTAAACGAGGATTCGATATAAATCTTGCCGGAAAGGCTGAGAAAAAACTCGTAGAGAACATCAGATCGGCTACATATGCCTTTAAGCCAACTGACTTTGAAGGGATTGTGCGTCCAAAAGTGTTAGTAAAAGAGGGAGATACAGTTAAGGCTGGTACACCTGTTTTATTTGACAAGAAGAATGACGCTATCAAATTTACTTCACCAGTAAGTGGAGAGGTTGTAGAGATCGTGAGAGGAAAGAAGAGAAAACTTCTTGAAATTAAAATTCTGGCTGATTCAGAGATGCAGTTTGAGGAATTCGATAAATTTTCGATTTCTGAAATTGAATCATTGGATGCAGAAAAAGTTAAAGAGCAGATGCTGAAAAGTGGGGTATGGCCAAATATTGTCCAGCGTCCTTATGGTATTCTTGCTAATCCGGAAGAAACTCCAAAATCAATTTTCATTTCTGGTTTTGATACCAACCCATTGGCTCCGGATACAGACTTTTTATTAAAAGGTCAGGAACAATATTTTCAGGCGGGTATCAATATCCTTAAGAAATTAACATCAGGTCAGATTCATTTGAACTTGAATGCTTCAGGAGAAGTGTCTTCAGTATTTTCACAAATTCAAAATATTGAAGTAAATAAGTTCAGTGGTCCACACCCTGCAGGTAACGTAGGAGTTCAGATACATCATATTGACCCGATCAATAAAGGCGATGTTGTTTGGACTGTTAAGCCTTTTGGAGTTGCTCAGATTGGTAAGCTTTTCCTTGAAGGAAAATATGACACCAGCAGAGTAATTGCTTTAGCAGGATCAGAAGTTAAGCAACCTCAGTATTATTCAGTTTATACTGGCGCATGCATTGATAAGTTAATCGAAAACAACTTGAACAGCGAAAATGTTAGGGTTGTTAGTGGTAACGTATTAACTGGTGAATCAATCGGAAAAACTGGCTACATCGGATATTTTGATGATTTGGTTAGTGTTATTCCTGAAGGAAATGAATATGAATTTCTAGGTTGGATTTTACCAACTACTAATAAATTAAGTTTCCACAGAGCTTTTGGATTATTAGCACCATTCTTTGCTGGTAAGAGTAAGGAGTATGTTGTTGACACTAACCTTCATGGTGAGCCGAGAGCATTTGTTGAAACTGGTTCTTTCGAGAAAGTTACCCCGATGGATATATATCCTGAGTTCTTAATTAAGGCTATCTTGGCTGAGGATTTTGATGAAATGGAAGCATTGGGTATTTATGAAGTAATTGAAGAAGATCTTGCGTTGTGCGAATTTGTAGATGTATCAAAGCATGATATTCAAAAGATTCTTCGAGAAGGTATTAATTTATTGCAATTTAGCTGATAAAACTGTCTATGAAGTTTTTACAAGACATATTTGAAAAACAAAAGCCACACTTTGAAAAAGGTGGGAAGTGGGAGAAATTCTATTACATTTTTGAAGCTCACTATACTCTGTTTTTTGCTCCTAAAGATGTAACGAGCAAAAAAGGAGTTCAGATTCGTGATGCTGTAGATATGAAACGTATGATGATGACTGTTATCATCGCGATGCTTCCAGCATTAATATTTGGAATTTGGAATGTTGGTCACCAACATTTTCTAGCAACCGGTGAAGCAGGAACATTACTTAATAAGTTTGCAATTGGTGCTTATGCAGTTCTTCCAATTGTTGTTGTTTCATATGCAACAGGACTTGGTATTGAGTTTACATTTGCAACTCTAAGAAGGCACGCCGTAAACGAAGGATTCCTTGTTTCAGGAATGTTAATACCTTTAGTTATGCCAGCAACAATTCCTTTATGGCAAGTTGCATTAGCTACAGCATTTGCTGTAATTATTGGTAAAGAAGTATTCGGTGGTACTGGTATGAATATCTTGAACGTTGCATTAACGGCAAGAGCATTCTTATATTTTGCATACCCAGGTGATATTTCCGGAGATGGTGTTTGGACATACTTTGGTGATAGTTTAATCGGAATGTCAGAGCCTGTAGCTGCTTTTTCAGGAGCAACTCCTTTAGCTCTTGCTGCAGCTGATGGTATTAGTTCATTCTCGAACTTCTGGGTAAGTGATGCATATACATTCTCTAATATGTTTATTGGAATAATTCCAGGTTCAATTGGTGAGACATCAACTTTAATGGCTCTTATTGGAGCTGTTGTGTTGATTACTACAGGAGTAGGTAGCTGGAGAATCATATTAAGTGTATTTGGAGGAGCCTTCCTTATGGGATACCTTTTTAACTTCATCTATGATATGAATTATACTGGTCAATTAGGGACTGGTGTTAAGGTAGCATTCCTATTAGGTTCTATAATCTTATTTACTGTAAATCAAAAGTTTGCAAAAGGTGAAATTAAAGCCGTAATTGGTGTGTTAGCAGGTATGTTAATATTTACTGCTATGATGTTATTCTCTGGAGCAGCTAGTGAATTCATGAAAGTTCCGGCACAATTCCATTTAGTTATGGGAGGTTTAGCTTTCGGAGCTGTTTTCATGGCTACTGACCCAGTAACAGCTTCACATACATTCCAGGGTAAATGGATATACGGTCTAATGATCGGAGCATTAACAGTATTGATCAGGGTATTTAACCCGGCATATCCGGAAGGAATTATGCTAGCAATACTTCTGATGAACGTATTTGCTCCACTTATTGATATTTATGTAATTAAAGCTAATAAGAAAAGGAGGTTGAGCCGTGCGACAGTCTAACGGATACGTAATATTTTTCACCGCAATATTAACAGTTGTTGTTGGCGGTGCAATGGCATTGACATCTGTAGCCTTAAGACCGGCACAGCAAAAGTCAATCGAATTAGATACAAAATCTCAGATTTTGGGAGCAGTAACAGATGTTTCTGCAATGAAAAATAAAGAAGTACTTTCTTTTTATGATGAGCACATTTCTTCTTTGGTAGTTAATATTAAAGGAGATGAAGTTGAAGGAGAAGTTGCTGAAAAAGTAAATGTTAATAAACAATTCAGAAATCTTTTCAAAGCTCAAAAGAAAAGGAGAGAGGCTGGTAAACTGACTCAATTAGCAGATAGAACTGGTGATGAAGAAGCAAAGGCAGAAGCTGCCAAATTGATTGAAGAAGCAGAGGCCATTGAAGCAGATGCTCTTTTTCCAGTGTTTAAATATAGTGCAGAAAGTGGAGATGCAATTGATGCCTATATTTTTCCAGTATATGGTAACGGGCTTTGGAATAATATTTTTGGTTACGTAGCATTAGAAAATAACCTTAATGAAATTAAAGGTGTGTCTTTTGGTCACGTAGGTGAAACTCCAGGTCTTGGTGCTCGAATTACAACAGAGGAAGTTAAAGCTAGATTTGCTGGTAAGACTATCTTTGATGAGTCGGGTGATCTAGTTTCGGTTACCATGGTTAAAGGTGAAGGAAATCCTGAATCAGCTCTTGGACCACATAAAGTTGATGGTATGTCTGGTGCAACTTTAACGGCAAATGGATTAAACGAAATGCTTGATGCATACCTTCATTACTATTTAAATTACATTGGTAAAAACAAGTCGGGCGAAGTTCAAGCTGCGCTCTAATTAAAATACTAAAAACTGTAATTATGAGTACAGAAACTACTGAAGTACAAAACGAGGTTAAAGAGCAGAAAGCTGCTTCTGAGCCATTATTGTCGAAACGTAGAAAAGCAATTTTAACTGATCCTTTGAATGAAGATAACCCGATTACTGTTCAAGTATTAGGTATTTGTTCTGCATTGGCTGTTACTGTAAAATTACAACCAACACTTATCATGTCAATTGCGGTGGTGTTTGTAATTGTGTTTTCGAACCTTATCATTTCTTTGATGAGGAATTTGATTCCTACAAGGGTTCGTATTATCGTTCAGCTTGCTATTGTTGCTTCTCTTGTTACAATTGTAAGTGAGGTCTTAAAAGCTTACAGTTACCCAATGTATAAAGTATTAGGAGCTTTTGTTGGTCTTATCATTACTAACTGTATTGTAATGGGACGTCTTGAAGCTTTTGCTATGGGTAACAAACCATATGATTCTGTATTAGATGGTTTTGGTTCTGGTTTCGGTTATGCCTGGATCATCCTTACTGTAGCATTCTTTAGAGAATTGTTAGGTTCTGGATCAATATTTAATTTTAAGATTTTCGAAGAATTAGGTATTGCATATCAGGCTAATTCAATGATGGTTGACTCTGTAGGTGCATTTATGATCCTTGGTATTATTATCTGGGTTCAGCGCTCTATAACTGGATATGTAGAACATTAAAAATATTATATAAATGGATTTAGTAAGCTTAGCAGTCCGTTCGATTTTTATCGATAACATGATTTTCGCCTACTTCCTGGGTATGTGTTCTTTCCTTGCTGTTTCTAAAAAGGTAAGTACCGCTCTTGGATTAGGTTTGGCAGTAGTGTTCGTACTATCGATCACTGCACCTGTAAACTGGTTATTACAGGAATATGTTCTTAAAGAAGGAGCATTGACTTGGATCAGCCCTCAATTTTCTGATTTAAGCCTGGAATTTCTTCAGTTTATAATGTTCATCGCAGTTATTGCTGGTATGGTTCAGCTTGTAGAGATGGTTATTGAAAAATTCTCTCCTGCATTATATGGATCATTAGGTATCTTCCTTCCATTGATTGCTGTAAACTGTTCAATTCTTGGTGGATCATTATTTATGGTTCAACGTGATTATACGTTATCTCAAGCATCAGTTTACGGATTCGGATCAGGTATGGGATTTGCTTTAGCAATTGTTGCTTTAGCAGCTGTTAGAGAAAAATTAAAATACAGTAATGTTCCTAAACCTCTAAAGGGGATTGGTATTACAATGCTAATCACTGGTCTTATGGCAATTGCATTTAAATCTTTTATTGGAATTGCAGTATAAGGAATATTGTTATAGAATATAAAAGCCTCTCTTATGAGAGGCTTTTTTTATGCGTATTGATTAATTCTAAGGTATTCTAGCAACGCTTTACGGAGATTTGAGTAAATGTATTCACATGTCTCTTCATTGTCCTCTAACAGTGTTATTCTAAACCCATTCAGGTCACTGCAAAAACTACTTATTGGAACAACACATATGCCATAGGCTCCAAGTAAATAATAAACAAAACGCTGGTCATTTTTAATACCAGGTTGGGAAACCCATTTCTCAATCATTTTTCTAATATCAGAATTTTCTATCCTTAGAGTACTACGTTGATCAATTACATTTTCTTCAAAAATAATTGAGTTATAAAAAGCTCCATTTGTACGATTAAATTTAATTCCCGGAATTCCGGATAAATACGATTCTAATAACCTGCTTTTTTGACCAATTTTGGCATTTTCATCAACTCTATATTGCTTGAAATTCGTATTCTCATAGATTTTTGGAATTGCCAATTGAGGTAGTTTTGTTGCGCATACCTCAATCATTTTTGCATTAATTAAGGCTTTAGCAAATTTATCAAACTCTGAATTCTTACTTCTATTGTAAAACTCTATCCACCCACATCTGCTTCCTGGCCATGGCATTTCTTTCGAAATTCCCTTCATCGAGATGCCAGGGTGATCTCCGATTATTTGTGAAAGTTTAGAAGTTTTAGCATTGTTATATGTTATATTCTCATAAATCTCATCCGCTATAATCAACAGGTCAAATTCCTTTGCAATTTCTATCATCTGCATTAGAATTTCAGTAGGGTAGACCATTCCTGTTGGGTTATCAGGATTGATTATTAAAATCCCGGTAATAGCAGGGTTATATTTGACTTTATTATATAAATCGTCAATGTCCGGATACCAATTATTGTCAGGATCTAGTAAATAAGTTACCGGACTCTGACTTGCATGAGCAGCCTCTGCAGAACTATGTGTACTATAAGATGGTGATGGACCTATAATACGACTAGATGTTTCTATAAATTGATAAACTGTCGAAATCGCATCGCCTAAACCATTAAAAAACAGGATGTCTTCTGAGGTTATCAGGCATCCACCTAATGAATTTGTTTTTTCAGCTAAGTATTCTCTTGTTGCCAAAACTCCCATACTGTGGCAGTATCCATATGTATTATCCTCTTGGATCAATCTGCCAATTTCATCCTTCATCCAGGTAGGAATTTTATGGTTCTTCTGAATTGGGTCACCAATATTTTCCCAGTAGATTTTTCTTCCTAGTTTATTAAGCTGTTCAGCTTTAGAGACTATGCCTCTTATTTCATAGTTTAATTCTTTTGAGCCGTCACTTAGTAATTTTTGTCTCATAGCTATTTTGGTAAAAAAAAAATGAATACAAAATTTTGTATTCATTCAAATTTCAGAGCTATGTTTTACAAATAAAAGTAAATGCAGGATATTATTTTATGAATTCATTATTCCACCCGCTAATTCCACCAGACACTAAAAATTTCATGGCTTCAGATGAAGATACGTCAACTCTAGTTATCCAGTCTTTTGGGTAAAAGAATATATTTCCGGATACATTATATGAATGTGGAAAGTAAACTGCAACCTTGTTTTCCAATCCTAAAATTGTAAGATCTGTTCTGGTAATAAAACCTAGTCGTTGTATATCCTGACTGCCATTTATATTAACCAAAACAGGGTATTTGAATTTCTTTTTTTCACCAACAAAAGCTTCAGTTAAATCTTTAATAGAAGTAAATAATAAGCTGATAAGTGGGATTTTTACAATTGTTTTTTCAAACAGGTCAATTATGGGCTTTGATATAAAAGTTGAGCCTATATATCCAATAATGGTTATAATGGCTAGTATAGATATAAACCCAATGCCCGGAATATTTATAGGTAATAAATTATCAAGCCAGTCAATGACAGAATATATCACATAAATTGTAACAGCTACTGGTGCAATGAATAAAAGACCATTGAAAAAATATCTTATTATCTTCTTTTGGGGGTGCTTATTGCTTGATGGCTGTTGAATATTTGTCATTATCTATGATTTATTTATCTATTTTAAAGTAATGTAATCTCAATTTACTATAAAATAAAAACTTGTTTAAACATTAATTGTTATTAATAGATCAGTAACAAAACAAAATGAGAAATTTTTTATGGCTGAAGAAGTAGAAAACGAACAATTGGAGCTTATAGAGTCTTTTGATCATGCTGATCTATTTTTGGTAAAAACAAAATCAGATACTCTGATAGTAAAATCTAAAAGCAATTATATACCTGAAAATAAATTTCGGGAAATTTTTGGTTTCATAACCACTAATATTATGACTTCAAAGGTTATTAAAAAGTTGATTTTTGATAAAAGGTCATTATCTGTGTTTAATCAAAATTCTATGGAGTGGTATTATACCGAATGGAAAAATGAAGCTGCTTCACTTGGACTGGATAAACATAGGAAGATTTTACCTGAAAATGAGCTTTTTAATAAAAGTGTAAAAATAGGTAAGGAAAAGATTGAAAAGGAATTTCCGAATGCAGTTTATAAAAAATTAGATATCCAATATTGTGATTCAGTTGAAACAGCAATAACAATTTGATTCTGGATATTGATAGAGAAAAGTGTTATGACTTTGGTTATAGCACTTTTTTTATGATAACACCAATTGGTTTTAAAAGGGCATTATGTAAGTAAATATTTGTGTTTACTAATAAAAGGGGGGTGATAATTTATGACGTCCTGAATATTTGTCTGGTATTCTTTTACTTTGATTACTAAAGGACCTTCATAAAGTATTTAAAGCTACTTTTATCAATTATGAATTTAATCTACAAATTATAATTTTAATTAAAATTATTACATGGATGCTACATGTGGGTTATAGGAATCAATTGCCTTACATTAGTTTCTTTC
The DNA here is from genome assembly GCF_012926615.1 of Marinigracilibium pacificum. Lineage (GTDB taxonomy): Bacteria > Bacteroidota > Bacteroidia > Cytophagales > Cyclobacteriaceae > Mangrovivirga > Mangrovivirga pacifica. The sequence goes on from NZ_JABBNU010000007.1 coordinate 32,533, forward strand.
CTAGTATTTCCATATCTAATAATATCAATTCTTGTTTTAGTATAACTAACTATTATTGATTAGTGAATGATTGTTACATAACTGCTATTTTACTCGTTTATTTGAAAATTTGAGGTTTTTGAATGTTTTATAGAGATTAATTTTGGCGAATATACTTTTTATATCAAACTATATACATAACCAAATATGGATCGATTTTTAAACAAATTCAAAACGCTTCTAGCAGTGTTTTTTGCTATTGCAATGCTAGCATCTTGTGGAAATGATGATGATGAAGCTCCAACTATCGGAACGCTAGCCGGAATGGTTACAAATGGTAGTGATGATACTGCAATTGAAGGAGCTTCAGTTGTTATTTTTGATGCAAATAGCAACTCACCTGTATTAACACTTACTACAGATGTTGATGGGAACTTCACAACTGAACTTGACCCGGGAAGTTACTTCGTGAAAGTTTCGGCTCAAGGATTTCTTTCAAATCCTCCTGCTGGTATTTCTGCAATTCCATTTGACATAACTGCAGGTGTAGAAACTTCAAATGATGTTATTTTATTCCCTAATGATCAGCAAGGTCTAGGGTTGATTTCTGGTACAGTTACTGAGAATGGTAATGGTGTTGCCGGTGTATTAGTTATTGCAGAGGCCGGTGATAAAGCTTATTCTGCAATTACTGATGAAGATGGTAATTATGTAATTTTCAATGTTGAAGCTGGTGAATATTCTGTAAAAGGATGGTTAGCAGGTTATAATTCTCAAGGTGTAGCAGTTTCAGTAACCTCAGATACTGGATCTGTAGATACTGACGTGACTGTAGTATCTGGAGCAAATGGTTCTCTATCTGGAATGGTTAGTAACCTGGCAGCTGAAAATATCGATGTAGATGTTGCATTGATTCACCCTGTAACAAAAGAAACTATTCCTGGGCTAGTAAGTTTTACTGAGGCAGGTCAATATTTGATTTCTGACATTCCAAATGGAACATACATCGCAAGAGCAACATATGCTAATGATGAGCGAGTGATGGATCCGGATAGAATTTTTAAGTTCGGAGAACCATATGTTACAATGACTGGTACCTTACAGGAATTAGATTTTGATATCACTGGTTCTGTTAAGCTAACTTCTCCTACAAATGAGGCTACTTCTACAATTCCAGTTGAAATTACAAGTGTAACACCTGAATTTTCTTGGGTAGCTTATTCTTCTACTTCTGACTATGTGATTGAGGTAACTGATGCAGCAACAGGTAATGTTATTTGGGGTGGTTTTGATACTTCAGGAGAGCTACCTGTTAAAAATATTGTAATCCCTTCTTCTCAGACTTCAATTACTTTTAATTCTGATAACAATGCATCGATTGCAGCTTTAGAAGTTGGTAAAGTTTACAGATGGAGAGTTTATGCAAGTAAGGATGATCAAAAAGCAACTACCGGATGGACTTTGATTTCTGCTAGTGAGGATCAAATGGGATTGATCAAAATAGTAGAATAATTTGAATATTATTATACATATAAAAAAGGCAGCATTTAGCTGCCTTTTTTATTATTTGGGATTGTAACAATAAACTCAGATCCTTTTCCTAGATTGGATGACACTGAAATTTTGCCATTTAGTTTTTCAACCGCTTCCTTCACAATGTACAAACCGAGCCCAGAGCCTGGAGATTTATCCGTTGCCCTGTAAAACATTTTAAATATATTATTTAGATGTTCTTCATGAATACCCAGTCCATTATCTTTTACTTTTATTTTACCATACTTTTTATTACAATCAACTTCAATTTGTATAGTTGGGGAATCTTGTTTTAGATTATGATATTTATATGCATTTGAAATTAAATTGCTAAGAATAATCGATAGTCTTTTAGGGTCAGTATAAAAGTCTTCATGACAAGAGTTATCAATTTTTAAGGTGATTTTCTTTGATTCATCAAGGTATTTGATATTGTTTACAATATCAGAAATCATGTTGTCAGGGTTGATATTTTCTGAAATCACTTCTGTTCGAGCATTTCTGCTATAGTCTATAATATCTTTGGTAAACCCATCTAACTTTTCTATACTTTCTTCAATTTTACTAAAGTAGAATTCGGGTTCAGTTTGTTTGTCAATCTTTGCTAATTTGACAATTCCCAATATTGAAGCTAAAGGTGCTCTGAGATCATGAGAGGCACTATATACAAATTTATCAAGCTCACTATTTAGCTTCCTTAGTTTTTTATTTGTGTTTTCAATATCCTTTATTCTCCACTTATAGATAGCAAGTAGCATTAAACCACCAACAATGATACTTATGAAGAAAAACCATTTTGTTTCATAAAAATGAGGTTTAACTGAGAAACTAAATGTTGCCTTATTGGTACCCCATTCGCCCATAGCGTTTGATGGGATAATTTCAAATACATAGTTTCCTGGTTTTAAATTAGTATATTGAATTTGTCTTTTATTATTTATTATTGTCCAATTCTCTTCACTACCATGTAGTTTATATTTAAAATTTATCGCCTCAGGAGAGGAGAATTGTGGAGCAGAAAAGTTTATAATATATCTCATATTTCCCGGCCCTATTGATATTCCATTTTCTTTATAAATCTGTCCGTCAGATTCAAAAGATTTAATATAAATATTGGGAAACTTTTTATTTAAGTTAATTTCTTCCGGAGTAATAATACATACTCCACCTATGGTAGGGATGGCCAACTTATTATTATATACTAAGCTTGCTCTTGTGGCACCGGTACATTCTTTATCGATCATACCATTATTTTCATTAATGAGTATGGTGCTTATCTTAAAAGGATTGTTGATACTATTTAAGGCATCAATCTTTTTGAACTTCAAAATTCCTTGACTTGTTGTCAGATAAAGATTCTCATTATTGTCTTCTATTAAATCAAAAAAGCTAACTCCATGTAGGGAGTGATTAAGATTTATTTTTTCTGGTTTCCTATTTTTTAAAAGGTATAATCCAAGATTAGTTACGACAAAAACGTTATCGTTTTTGTCAATATGGGTGTTAAATATAAGTACACCCGAGTCATTATCTTTAAAACTTATCTTTTGAGCATTGAGATTTTTGTTGAAAATATATAGTCCGCCACTATGTGTGCCTACATAGATATTACCTTTACTATCTTGTTCAAGAGATAAAATGAAATTGGTTTCAAGGACATTAGTTTTATTTAATACTGTGTCAACGGCTTTATCTTTTAAAATTATTATTCCGCTAGTTCTTGATGCAACCCATATTTCATTATCGGAAACCTGAAGAATTCTTCTGGAGTCAGTAGTAGGAAGGCCATTTTCTTTGTCTAGATTAATGACTGAGTTTTCCGTGATTATTTGAATTCCATCATAGGAGGCAATCCACATTTCATTATTAATAAATTGAATGTCTCTAATCCCACTTCTAATTGGATATTTTGGTTTAAAAGTAGTTATTTCATCCGCATTTATAACATTGATTCGCCCATCATCAGTACCTACAAATAACTTGTTTCCATTTTGAGTAATAATATTTATATTATCTGTAGACAATCCATCACTAGTTGTATAATTACTTATCCCTGTCTTTTTTAAATGTAAAAGCCCATCTCTTCCAGTTGAAACCCAAATATTATTATCATTTTCAATGTCAATTCTGTTTAGACGAGTGTAAGTCAATCCACTATTTCGTTTTTGAAATTCATATTTGGATAAATCTTTAGAGAACTTGGCAATCCCGGATTCAGTTGCTACCCAGATGTGATCTATAGAATCGTTTGAGGTAATATGATTAATGTGCAATGAATCATAAATTACTCTTTCAAAGGATCCTGATGTGTTTAAAATTTGAATTCCAGATTGAGTTCCTATGTACAGTCTTTTTCCAGATAAATAAATTGTTCTTGGATAATTGTTTATCAGACCTGCAGAGGTGTCATATTGAATTAATTCATTATCAATTATTGAAAATATTCCATTACTTTCAGTGGCAACCCACAAATTATTCTTTTCATCTATTTCAATATCTGAAATTGTATAGGTGTCTGGAATAATGTCAATTCTGAAAATTGAATCATTTTTTACTTTAAATAAACCTTGATTGTAAGTCCCAACATAATAGCTTTTATTATCTGAAAATTTAATACACGTTACAGTTTGGGGTGGACTTCCATTTTTATACTGAACCTGGCTGAATTTATTATTAGAATACTTAACAATTCCAGAACCTTGAGAGGCAAAGTAAAGAGTGCTATCTGAAGTTTCATATACTTTATAAAATGCGTCAGTTTCAAGGAAAGGGATGGATCTTCGGTCGTAAATATCTACATTAACCCCATCAAATCGCATTATTCCATTATAGGATGTAATCCAAATATAGCCTGAAGTAGTTTTTAACGAGGAAGTGACATTGTTGGATACCAGGCTATTATCGCCTGACCACTGTTGAATGGAAATTTTTGAAATGGTACTACCTTCAATAGTATTATCTTGAGCATACCCTTTGAATAGGCAAATTAAAATAAAAACCGAGGTAATAAAGAGACGAAAAAGCATTTTACATTTATATCACTTTCTTCAAAATACAAACCTTAATTAATAAAATTATGTATTTTAGAAAGAAAGTGATGTAAATGTTATAGAAATTGTTTTCAATTATACTTTCTCTGTAAGAGCTTCTAGTTTTCGCAATGATTTTAGCAGATAATCAGTTATATAATTTCTTAATGGTTCTGGACTGATTATTTCAACTTCATTTGAAATCCCTAATATAAACCTTCCTATTCCTTCAAAGCCATTTATTTCTGCTCTGAACCTGTAAAATTCTTCTTGAGATGTGAAATCTCGAGTTATGAATTTTTTTGTTTGAGGAAAGTTTTCTTGTAATAGGTTTTTAGCCATTACTGTTAGCCTCAGGTCTACTTCCAGCTTTTGCCCTGAAAACATTCCAAATGGATCAGGTTTTAGATGGGTGTGATGATCTTGGTGCTTAATATCTTTATCCAATATCACAATACTCTCAGCCCTTGATATATGGAATACCTTTGTTTCTTTAACTTCAGGTTCATAGGCAACAAGATAATGACCGTTTATAATATTGATTGGCTCCAGGTATCTATCGAAAAATCCTTTAGATGTATTAGACCTGTATTTAATTAAAGAGATAGCCTTTTGATCTAATATAGCTTTTCTAATAGCTTCAATTCTATCAGAAAAATTATCAGACTCCTCTTCATATTCATAATTCAATTCTGGAATTTTAGCTGCTAGTTTTTCCTTCAGCGAATGTGATAATGGTGAACTTTCATTAATACTCTGGTATACCAGGTTGAGTTCATCCTCAGTTAGGCTCACTAAAAAATTATCATTATCCCGATCGCTTACTATAAAATACCTGTTATGGTAATCCATATCAATTGGAAAGAACTTTTCAAGACTTTTAATATCTCTTCGAATTTGTCTTTCACTTTTATCTAAAGAATTAGCTAACTGACTAAGCGTTCTTGGCTTTCTATATTTAAGCATAATAATAAGCTTCAGAATTTTTTCCAGCCGATCTTGCGCATTTAATACCCCGTCACCTTTTTCAAGATAACCATCAAAGTAATCCATAGTTACTACTAATTTGAACTCTCTACCTCTATACTTAACTTTTATGCTCTTGTGTAATTAAGTTTTTTGGCTCTTAATTAACATTCTAATAAAGTGAAAATTATTGACAATACTAATAATAAACAATAAGTAAATGTTAGTGAGGTGTAACTTTCAGATTTTCAGTTATTTATTAACAAAAAAATAACCTTTTTTATTTTTTTACGTACAGGCAGTTTGATTCTTATTGAGTAAAGAAATGTCTTTTTTGGATAAAATCTAGTTTTTGATTTTTATTCTACTATGGCCATTATTGTTCTTTTCTACCCTTATTTGTGCGTTAATTCGCTCTTTAAGAAGAGGAACGTGAGAAATTAATCCAATCATCTTCCCTGAATTTGCTTGAAGTGTTTCAAGAGTGGATATAACTATATCAAGAGTTTGTTCATCTAAAGTGCCAAAACCTTCATCAATAAATAGGGTGTTTAACCGGATATTTTTTGAATTCATATCCGCCAGACTCAGCGCTAAGGCAAGTGATAGAATAAATGACTCACCTCCTGATAAACTGTGTACCGAGCGTCTTAAGTCTCCTTGCCACCTATCTACAATATACAGGTCATTGTCATCTTCGTCACCTTCTTCAAACCTGGCAAACCTATATCGATCGGTTAATTTTGTAAGCCTGTTATTTGCGAAATCGAGTAAATGATAAAGAATCATATCCTGAGCATACCTGACAAATTTGTCGCCTTCTGCTGAGCCAATCAGATTATTGAGTAATTTCCAATTGTTTACCTCTTGCCGAATTTTATCAATCTTTATCAGCGTGTCTTCAAGTTGCTTTCTTTTTTGAGTATCAATCAATAGTGATTGTTCCTTGGCTCCCTGTTCTTTTGATGTTTCCAGAATTTGTTTTTGAACTTCATTGAGGTTTAGTTCGAGGGATCCCATTTGATCAATTAATGCATCAACCCTAGATGAATCTTTAATTTTCCCCTCAATTGAACTTATCATATCCTCTTTTGATTCCTTTTGTGCAAATAGCCTGGTTTTCACAGCCATTATTTGCTGATATTGTTCCTCAGGAATAAGGTGTTTTTCTAAATCATAAACATTTTCTACAAATGGAGGGAGGCTTTCTTTCAATTCCTTATTCAATTGTAAGAGTAATTCTTCTTCGTCTTTTATGTTTTTAGTTGTTTCTATTATTGATTGTAAGGTGTTTTCTAGTTTATCTTTAAGAGACGATAAATCTTTGTCTTTTTGTATTATATTATTTTTGAGATTTTCAATATCAGATTCATAAAAGTGCTCTAATTCATCTGCAGTTTTATTTTTTAGTAAACACTTAACCGAATTCTCTTTTTCATCGATTTCGTTACTAATTGATTCTATATTGGTTAAATGCTTTTGAATTATATCTTCGAATCTTTTTAAATCACTTGTTAAAATTTCTTCCTTCGAATTTAACGTATTGATTTCTTCCCTGAATTTTTCCAAGTCAGCAGATTCACTTTTATATCGTGATACCTGTGAGTGTATTTCATTTATATCAAAATCACCTGAAATTAGATTCTTGATTTGGTTGGCAAATTTGATTTTACTTGATAACAGTGAAATTAGATGATCACAAGTTGGTAGTCCGTTTTTAATAGTTACTAACCTGTTAGCCTTCTTGATTTTTTGATCAATTACTAGTAGCCATTCATCAATATTATCATACTTTTTATGATCTTCGCCTAAATTGGTAGCTGCCTCGATTTGAGTTAAATACCTATTATTTAACTTAATTAAATCTGGTTCAATTTCATTTATGCTTTCTGAAAGTGATTTTAATTTCGAATTTGTTTCGGTAGATTCTAAAAACAGGTTATCTCGGTTTGTGATTTTTGTTTCCCTCAGTTTCTTTTTTGATTCAATATGCTCTAGTAAACCGTTGAATATTTTTTCCTCATCACTATTAGAAATCGGGTTAGGGTGTTTTTCACTTCCACATAACGGACATGGTTTTCCCTCTATTAAAGCATCTGAATAAGCACTTAAGCCTAATTTTGTTTTTACTTCTTCTATTTCATTTTCAATTGTATGAATAGTATTGTCAAGAGTAGAGATTTCCTCTCTTTCTTTTTCTAACCTAGTAGTTAAAGATGCTAACTTTTCCTCTAATTGGTTGGCTTCTGTTTTTTGCTGGTTAAGCCTTGATTCAGATTTAGATATAGTATCGGTAAGCGACTTTAATTCAAGAATTATGCTTTTTAATTCTTGATATTGTTCAAGATCAATTTGATTATTTAACTCTTTTTCAAGATCATTGATTCCCTTGATAGTTTTCTCTCGTATATCCTGAATATATTCTAGAATGTGCTGGGAAGTCCACTCTTCCTTTATGTCATTTTTGAATTTCGGTTGTCTATCAAAAACACTGTTTATTTCTATTTCAATTTGTTCGATTGACTGGAGGTTGTTTTCAATAACCGAAATGTTATCTGCGGCAGATTTTAGATGTTCTTTTTTAGCTAATTCTGTTTCCAGATTACTAACTAATGAAGACAGTTTTCCCTTGCGGTCGACAAATTCACTAACCTTGTTTTCAACCCCATAATATTCATTTTTAACCTGTGAAAGTTCTTGATTTTCAATGTTTAATGTTTTTTTGAGATATTCAATGTTATTTAAAAGTTCCCTTGATTTAGCAATATCTGGTTTTATGGTTTTATATTCTTTTAATCTTTCTTCTAACTGCTTTTTGACTGAAGCGAATTCATCTGTCAGTTTAGCTATGTTTTCCTTCAGATTTATTTCAAGAGTTTGTTTATTTGAAAAAGCCTCCTTATGCTGAGATATAGACTGATTAAGGGATTTGAAACTAGAATATTTCTCCTTGATTGGAATTATTTTTTTATACTTTTCTGCTTTCTCAAATGATTCAGTGTTTTGTTCTATTTGCTTTTTAACATCACCAAGCTCATTGATGGTATTCTCAAGGTCTTTCTTTAATTGCTTGAAATTTTGAGCTTGTTTTAGATTTTCAGAAAAGTCGCTTTCCTTGATTTTTAATTCAGCAATTTTGTTTGATAAATCTGAAAGATCTTGCTGTAAAGTATCTCTTTCTTCTACTGATAAAAGTTGGATTTTATCCTTTCCTGATTCTTCAATTGCTAATTTATTCTCACTTTCTTTGAATAATTCATATACCTTTTGACTTATGGCACGAAATGATGTCAAACCGGTTATTTTTTCTAATAAATTGGATCTTTCATCTCGATTAGCTTTTAAGAGCTTAGCAAAATCTCCTTGAGATAATAATATCGCTTTAATAAACTGATCATATGACAAACCTATGAATTTTTCGTTTTCATCCGGGATTTCACTTTTTTTAAGGTCCAGTATTTCTCCCTTTGTAAGATCAGTGATTTCCATTTCATAATCTTTCAGATTGCCTTTATTGCTATAGGCGATCTTCCAACTTGATCTATATCGGTTTCCGTGGGCTTCGTATTCTACTTCTGCCAAAGCTTCCTTTTCGCCTCTTGTGATTAATATACCCTTTTGCTGAATAATCTTTTTAGAAATGGATTTATCAATTCTCGGGACCTTGTTATACAGTGCCAAAGTTATACTATCAAGCAGAGTGGTTTTGCCTGCACCTGTCGGGCCGGAAATTAAAAAAAATCCCGTTGAAGTGAGGTTTGAATTCTCGAAATCAACTTGGTGTTCTCCTTTGAAGGAATTGATATTTTGTATTTTAATTTTTAATATTTTCATTCTATTGTTGATCTTCCTGATTCAAAATTTCTTCGGTTTTATTAAAAAGATCTTTGATAATAGGAATTTGATCTTCCTCAATATTCTGGGATTTTATTAATGATTCGAAAATCAATTTGGGAGAAAACTGGTCTAAGTCCGGAATTTCTTCTTTCCTTAATTCAGAAACTCCAGTGAAATTTGTACGATATTTAACTAGTTTAATATGTTTTAACTCTTCGGAAATTGAGCTCATTTTATGAGGGATGTCCAAATCAGATTTTTCCTGAGTGATAATTACTTCGACCAAATTGTTTTTATTTTCCTCAGTGTCTAATTCATTGAGTTTGTCAATCACCGAAATAAGATCGTCATTAATGGTAATCAGTTTTCTATATGTTGGAATAGAAATTTTTTCCGGTTGCTCGAATATTCCTTCTTCATTAAGTGAGGTAACCAGGATGCTATGCTCATAATTACGTTCTGTAAAACTTAGAGGTAGGGGAGATCCACAATACCAGGTATTGGGGTGCCCTTTAAGTCTTTGTTGCCTGTGGATATGTCCTAAGGCTATATATCCGAATCTTTCTGGCAAACTTGAAGCTGCTATTCCTGCAAGATTTCCTATTTGAATATCCCTTACAGCATCAGAATTTTCTTCTACGCCTGAAGCAAATAAATGTCCTGTGGCCAGAGCGGGAACCTCTTTACCATATTTGTTATCTACCGCTTCAGCTATAGACTTATAATGGTTTATAATTCCTTGTGACACTTCAGTCATACGGTCCGAATATGTCTTTCCTGAGTTTATTTTCAATAGATCACGGTCTCTTAAAAAAGGAACTGCTGCAACTACGAATTTTAAATCCCCATTATCATTTTTGATTTCTATTAAATCATTATCAGGATGTTCAGAGATTGAGCCAATTACTTCAACATTTAGAAGTTTGAGAATTTCTTTGGGAGCTTCAATAGATTGAATTCCATCATGGTTTCCGGCGGTAATGATAATATTTTTGCAAGATGTTTCTTTCAGCCTGATTAAAAATTCATAATAGAGTTTCTCGGCACTTTTAGGCGGATTGCTAAAGTCAAAAATATCACCTGCGACAACAAGTACTTCAATGTTTTCTTCAATTATAATATTATAAAGGGAATTGAAAAAGAACTTATGATCTTCTTCAAAATCAGTCTCATGAAGTTTTTTTCCTAAATGCCAGTCTCCTGTATGAAGTATTTTCATCCGCCTTGATTTTTTATAAAGATGAGGATTGTTTGTGACAAAAGATGTCACCATCCTGGATTAATCAAGTGATAAAAATAAAAAAAGCGAACCTTAAGTCCGCTTTAAATTGAATCAGTTTTTTTAAAAGTTCTCCATTTGCTTGTCGAAGAGTTTCTGGGCATATTCATGGTCTTCGATTACATATCTTGCACCTATATATTTTTCAGGCTTTCCATCCTTGTCAAGTTCAGGTGAGATCACTGCATCTACCCAGTAAATTGAACCGTCTTTTGCTCTGTTTTTTATAATTCCCCTAAATGTTTCGCCAGATTGAATTGTCTCCCACATCTTTTTGAAGAGCTTTGAAGGCATATCCGGGTGTCTGAAAATCTTATGAGGACTTCCAACCAATTCTTCTTCAGAATATTTACTTACTTCACAAAGCTTTTTATTTGCAAAAAGGATAGTGCCATAAAGGTCAGATTCTGATAAAATTGTTGACAATGCAAGGACTCTTTGTCTGCTTTCCAGATTCTGCTTTAGAGATTCATTTCTTTTATAATAAAGCTCCATCTCTTCTTTTTGGGCCTCGAGTTCTTCAAGTTGCTGATGCATCATTTCTTCTTGCATTCGAAGCTGGTTATTCTGCTCCTCGATTTCCTGAGCTTTTTTATCCATTTCTTCTTGAGAAGCCTGAAGCTCTTCCATGTTTTGCCTCATAACTTCTTCTTGCATCTTCAACTGGTTGTTTTGTTCTTCAACCTCTCTGGCTTTTCTGGCAATTTCTTCCTGAGTAGCTTGAAGCTCTTCCATATTTTGTTGAAGTTCCTCAGCCTGGCTTCTCATTTCTTCTTCCTGTTGTTTTGATAGTTCAAGAAGATATTTTGTCTGGTAATTTATTTTACTCAGGTTAAAAGTAGAAGCAAGGCTTTCTCCAAGACCTTCGAGATAATTCATTTTGTGATCTTCTAATTCATCAAATGAAGCAATCTCCAAAATACCTTCTACAACCTCATTATTTATCAATGGGTAAATAACAAGAAAGCCAGGGGTTGTACCACCCAATCCACTTGTTATTGTAACATAATTTTGAGGAATATCTTTTAGAATAATCGGTTCTTTCTCTAAAAAACTCTGGCCAACAAGCCCTTCACCTACAGAAATCTTTTTGTCTACGAATTTCTTACGGTCAAAAGCATAAGTACCATTTAATTCAAGGTATTTCTCATTAGTTTCTTCGTCTTCCTCTAATAAAAATATCGAGCCTTGGTTTGCTCCGATATAAGTTACAATTTCACTGATAACTTCAGAGGCAAGTTTTTTAGGGTCATCGTGTTTACGTATTAATGAGTTAATTCGACCGAGGCCTTCTATTACCCAAGCACGATTTTTTTCTTTTAATTGAACTGTATGAGCTTCTTCAAGCTGGTTTTTCAATTCTTCCTGTGACTTTTCCAGATCTTTATTATGCTCTTCAACTACAGCCCGCAAATTGGAATTGTTTTCTTCTGTAAGCGAGAGACTTCTACTCATTGCAAATAAAAACATGAAAATGAGAATTGAGCCAATAAAAAAGCCGCCCATTTTAACTATGTTGTCATTTGCCAACTGCTCAAGGTTATCTCCAAAGGAAATGCCATTGAAGATAAATGGAGAAGCAATGGTGATTATTGTTAAAACTATAGCAATTATAAGTCCGGTTTTCTTTTCAAAGCTGTATAAACCAAAAGGAAGTACCGCATAAGCTAGAAGAATAGATATTTGACTACTGACAAGACTTTCTGTACCGGCATTTAGATTTATTAACCAAAGGAGAAATGGAATAAATGAACCAAAAATCGTGATAATTTTTGCTACGGAATGATTTCGAAATTTGGCAAGGGCCAATCCAATTATTGAATTAACAATTAGCAGAATTGGTAAGATTATTAAACTTTGATACTTAATTGAAGCAATTAAATTTAGTGGTCCAATCAAGAAAAAATTTATAATATTAATTGTATTTCCTAGGTACACCCTACGATTAAATTCAAATGTATATTTTTGATCCTGTCCGAATTTAAATGGATTCATAAACAATTTTATTTGTTTCAATACAATACAAATTTATCCAAGGTCTTACTTATTATTTAGTTGATGTTAGATTTGAATAATTATTAAGGATTTCACTAATTCAATTCATGTAATAAAACAATAAACATTTAACGATAAGTAAATCTTAAAAGTCTATGTATGACATGTTTTGTCATTATGAAGGGTTATTTTTAATCAAATTTTAAACTTGATAATGGGTCAATTTTTAACAATTTATAAAGCTTCAGCCGGGTCAGGTAAAACCTTTACACTGACTTTTAATTATTTAAAACTCTTATTATCCAGTTCTGACCCATTTCAGTACCAAAAAATATTAGCTATTACATTTACCAATAAGGCTACTCAGGAAATGAAGTCAAGGATTATTGAATCACTTCATTTACTTGCTACTGGAGGCAAAACTGAATATCTGGAAATGCTTGAAAAGGATTTAGAACTTGATAGGAAGGAAATAGTTAAAAGAGCGACCAGATCATTGTCAAATATTTTGCATGATTATAGCCATTTTTCTGTCTCCACCATAGATGCATTTGTTCAAAGGGTAATCAGAAGTTTTAGTAGAGAACTAGGCCATAGGGGTAACTACGGCATAGAAATGGATGTTGCCGGAGTTATGGATACCCTTGTTAGAAGACAAATCAGTAAAACAGGGAAAGACAAGTTTCTAACAGACTGGATAAATGACCTCATTAGAGATAGAATCAGAGACTCAAAAAGTATCAGAATAACAAAAATGCTCAAGGAATTGGGGCAGGAATTGTTTTCTGAACAATATATGCTTCTTACTCAGGATGATACCAAAGAGATTGAAGAAGAAACTTTTGCTACTGTAAAAGGTAAATTGCTTCATATTGTAACTGATTTTGAAGAAAATATACATCAAATAGGTAAAGAGGCAGAAGATCAAGCCAGGTCTCGAGGGTTTGAATTATCAGATTTTAATTATGGAAAATCTGGTGGGGCCATGTATTTGAATAAAATACAAAAACCAGTAAATAAAACTGATGATTATGAACCAGGTACTCGTGCTTTAACTGCTATTGATAATTATGAATCTTTAGTTAAAAAAACTGAACTTAAAAATTCAGAAAAAGTAGGTATTGCAGAACAAGTAATCTCTCCTGCAATAAAAAAGGCAATTCAATTTAAAGAATTAGAATTTCCTAAATATGTAACAGCTACTTTAATTTTAAGATCTCTCCATGCTTTTGGGCTGATACACAGGTTAGAAGCTGCATTGTCTGACTATCGTGAAGAAGAGGAGGTGATGATGATATCGGATGCTTCACAGCTTTTAAATGAAATTGTCACTAAGACCCATGCTCCATTTATTTATGAAAAGATTGGTACGCGATATGACCATTACCTTATTGATGAATTTCAGGATACCTCAACTTTACAATGGCAAAACCTGGAGCCATTGGTGTCTGATAGTATTGCTTCGGGGAGACAAAATTTATTAGTAGGTGATGTTAAGCAATCGATATATAGATTTCGTGGAGGTAACTGGCGGTTAATGCATGAGCATTTAAATCGTCAATTCGAGCTTACGGCCAATACGATTAATCTGGAGAGTAATTATAGAAGTAAAAAGGAAATTATAGACTTTAATAATGCTGTTTTTCCAAAGCTAAGTAAGTTATTGTCATCAAGTCTTTCTTCTCAAATATCCGGATATATTTCAGATCAATCTATTATTGAGGAGGTTGAATCCATCGATGAAATCTACAAAGATGTAGCTCAATTATGGTCTGGTAAGGAAAGTAAATCTGGTGGCTATGTGGAAGTTCAATTAATTGAAGGAAGATCCGGCGGATTTGGTGAATCAGATTATGAAGAAGATGCCAAATTTGAAGAAATTGTATTAAATAAAATTCCTGAATTGCTCGAATCGCTCCAAGATAAGGGTATTGACCTTTCTGATGTTGCTTTTTTAGTTAAAACTAAAAGCCAGGGAAATAAAATTGCTGACTTCCTTAGGCGATTTGAAAATTCACCTGAAGCTAAACCTGATTATTCATATAAAGCTGCTTCTTCTGAGGCATTTAAGCTTTCTGAAAGTGCTTGCCTGAACGTATTCTTTTACCTTCTAAAGTGGTTATTGTATGAAAAGGATACTTTTTCTCTTTATAGAGCAGTCTATAACTGGAAAAGTAGATTAAATAACGAGGATCCGGGGATAATGATGGACGAAATCAAGCGTGAATCATTGATTGATGATCTGAAGAAAAAACTTCCGGCTGATTTCATTAATGATTATCACAACTGGTTGCATAATGATCTTTACAGCCTCTTTCAGGAGTTTAAACGCGTGTTTGAGCTGGATAAATATCCCGGTGAATTTGCATATATTTCTACATTTGAAGATGAGTTGCTAAATTTTATTCAACGTAGATATAGTCTTTCCGGACTGGGTGCTATTCAGGCAATCTGCGAATGGTGGGACGAACGTGGTGGTGAAATAAAAATTGATGGTTCGAGTTCTCCAGGTGCAGCAAATATTTTAACAATACATAAATCTAAAGGCCTTGAATTTAGAATAGTAATTATTCCATTTTTGATTGGTGAGTTTCAATCTGCATCTGGCTTTATAAAGAATTACCTTTGGTTAAATAGCCTGCCAGAGATTCCACAAGACCTTCCTTTTTACCCATTTGAAATTAGCTCCAGACTTAAAGAGTCTTTATATGCAAAAGATTATGCAGAGGAAAGCATATTATCATATATAGATACTTTTAACACTGTTTATGTGGCTTTGACAAGAGCAGAGGAAGGGCTATATATTTTTAGCGAACAGTCTATTCCAAAATCAGGTGAAATAAAAAGAATTGAACACCTTGTTTCCAGGTTATTTGAAGAGTTCCCGGAGCAGTTACCAGGTGAGTTTGATGTTGAAAATAAAATTTACAGACAAGGGGAACTAAAAAGCTATCCGGAAAAACCAGCAGGATATTCAGGGAGTTATTTAAATCCATTACCAGTTTCTACCTGGAATAACAAGTTGTTGATCAGGCAGAGTAGGGCATTAGTTTTCGAGAAAAGTGAAGAGAAGCTTGAAAGAATAAATTTGGGTATTGCGGCTCATAATTTCCTGGCCAGACTCGAAAATCTAAATGAAGTAGATTCCCAATTAGAGGAGTTTGCAAATGAAACTGGTCTTCGATCAGAAGAGTATATCAAAATCAAAGAAATGGTGTCTGGAGCACTATCAAATCAACAAATAAGAAGCTGGTTTGATAGTAATAAAAGAATTCTCTCTGAGCGTCCGCTAATTTTAACTAACGGATCTCAGGTGAGACCTGATAAATTGCTTTTTGATGATGAAAAGAATGAGGTTGAAATTATTGATTTTAAAACCGGAGAAGAGAAATCAGAGGATGAAAATCAGGTAAGGAAGTATGCATCGTATCTGGAAAATGCAGGATATAAAGTGGCAGGAATTTCACTTTGCTATATCGGTGAAGGAGTAAAAATAAAGGAAGTCAAATGATTACATTTTTAGAGGAAACAGCTAAGGAGATTATTGAATTAACAAAGGGTGACTTACGAGATGTAACCATTGTATTTCCAGGAAAGCGTGCCGGGGTGTTTTTTCAGCGTGCTCTGGGTATGATGAGCGATAAGCCAATATTATCGCCCCAGATTTATAGTATCGAGGAGTTTTTTGGCTCTTTTACAAATGATGTTGTTATTAGTCCGCTTCAGGCATTAATTTATTTGCATCAATCATGGAATGAAAAAATAGGAGAAGAGTCATTTGATAATTTTTTCTATTGGGGTGAGTTATTGCTTAAGGATTTTGAAGATATCGATAAATATCTCGTTCCGGTACACGACCTTTTTAAAAGTGTTGAATATCAGAAAGAAGTAGAAACCGGACTTACCTACCTGGACGAAGAACAGATTAAGATATTAAGGAAATTCTGGAAATCATTTGAAGGAAGAGATGAGGATTACGTAGAAAAATTCAGGGAACTGTGGGTGAAATTACCATCAGTTTATAACGATTTTGTCCAAAGAATAACATCAAAAGGTTATTCTACAACAGGGTTGATACAACGGAAAGTCGGTCAAACTGTGATTGATGGTGAGTTTACATCTCATCTGGATAATATATATTTTGTAGGATTCAATGCGTTAACAGCAGCCGAAGAAAAGCTGATTTCGTGGTTTAGGAGCCATAAAAATTCCCGAATGTTCTGGGATACAGATAAGTTTTTTATCAATGATGCCAGGCAAGAAGGAGGTAGATTCCATCGTGAGTATTATAACAGTCAGGTGCTTGGCCAGGACTTTCCAAAAGAATTACCTGATGAGATTATTGGTGAGGATAAAAGTATTATCGTTACGCAATTACCAGGCTCACATGCGCAACTAACCCAGATGTCTGTAGATATCGGAAATACAATTTTTGAATCGGCTTTTCAACGTGAGAAAATTGCTGTTATCCTTCCGGATGAATCATTGCTTTTTCCAGCTTTATATAAACTTCCGGATTCAATTGATAAGATTAATGTCACAATGGGCGTTGGGGTTAATCAATCTGATATTTATGGTCTTTTTGAAGATATAATTTCTTTGTACCGGGAAAACTCCCCAGGGAGTGAAGGGTATTTTTATAGGGCAGTGTTATCGATTATGGGGCATGCCCTCTGGAAAACCTCTGAAAGTGCCAATAATTTCTCAAGGAAAATATTAAATGAAGGAAGGATATATTATACTATCGATGAGATTCCTGAAGATATACCTCATTTAAAATCTATTCTGGAATTAAAATCTGATTCAGGAGATTTAAACCTGCTGTTTCTTGAAATAGCGGATTCCTGGATTGAAAGTCCTGATATCCATAATCATGAAAAAGAAATGGCTTTCAGGCTTAGAAATGCATTGAGATTATTAGAGTCTGAGTTTAGCAAAGAATTAAGTAATATCAATGTAACGATATATTCAAGGTTATTAAGAAAACTTGTTAAGAGCGAAAAAGCGTCTTTTGAGGGCGAGCCGGTTGAGGGATTACAGATCATGGGTATGCTTGAGACACGTGGACTTGATTTTGAAGCTATTTTTATTCCCAGCTTAAATGAAGATATCTTTCCTTCGGCACCTAATTTACATTCTTTTATTCCATATAACCTTCGTCGGGCATTTGCAATGCCTACCTTCGAACACCTACATGCTATTTATGCATATTATTTCTACAGATTACTTAAGAAAGCCAGGAAGGTTTACTTGTACTGTAATAATTCTACCATCAGTAATACCCCTTCTGAAGTAAGCAGGTTTATTAGGCAGCTTGACCTTGAAACTAGGCTAAAGCTGGATTTCAGAAAGGTAAATATGTCAACAGATGTGTATCAAGGACACGATGGTGTAATTGATAAAAGTAGCGGCATAAATGAAATGTTATTCAGGTTTACCGAAGAGAGTGGTAGTGATGAAAAGTTTGCTTTATCCCCTTCAGCTATAAAGGAGTATCTGGTCAATCCGGAATTATTTTATACGAGGTATGTATTAAAAGTGCAGGATGAGAATCTTAAAAAGGAAGATATAGCTCCAAATATTCATGGTTTGCTTTTTCACAGAGCTGCAGAATTGTTTTATGAAGATTTTATTAATGAGGAATTAACTCAGGAAAAACTGGAAGAATTATCGAAGGATAATCATAAAATAGAACAGATTCTCAGTAAGACTTTTGAGGAGCAATTTACCGGATTGAAGGATTATAAAGGTGAGCATTTGATATATAGAAATGCCATAAAGGATCATTTGATGAAACTCATCCAGAATGATATGGAGTATGCTCCCTTTACAATTATAGGTTTGGAAAGAAATGTCAGGTCTAATATGCCGGTTGAAATTAACGGAAAAACCTATCATGTTAGAATCAAAGGAAATATAGATAGGATAGATGTAAAAGATGGAGTTTTTAGAATACTGGATTACAAGACAGGAAAAGATAAAGCTGATTTTGAATCAATCGAATCCTTGTTTGACAGGGAGAATGAAGGTAAATTTGGTGCCGCCCTTCAGGTGTTGATTTATGGATGGTTATTTGCTCGTTCTGAAGGTGTAGATGAGAGCAATCTTCGAGGTGGGGTCATCAAAGTAAACGAATTATTCAAAAATGAAGATCCTTTAATAAAAATGGGAAAGGGTAGGGGAAAGACAGTCTTTTCATTTTTACCTGATGCCATGACAGATTTTGAAATCAGGTTAAAAGAACTTATTCATGAAATGCTCAATCCAGAAATTGCTTTTCCCGAGGCTACTATTCAGCGATAAAACCTTTTGATTGAAACTTTCGCCAGATAATAAATTCGGCGATTAATATATTAATTAGCCAGCCTGCCCAGGCTACAATTTTATATGTATCCATGGGTGGCAGTTGAATGGTGCTTACAATCAGCCATTTAATTAATCTCAAGCTAACAGCTGAAAGAGTTAGAGCATAACTTCTAATCATGAATTTTTCATGTTCCTGCCATTGCTTTTTACGGATGAAATAGAATGCAAGTGATGTAAAGGCCATCCATAGAATTGCCTGTAAGACAAATGAAATTTTGGCGCTTAATCCACCGTTTGCATGGACTCCCATGATTAACCCTGAAGGACCTGCAATAAAGATTATCAGGAATATATATGCCTTACCTAAAAATTTATGCAGAGCCTGATAGCTTCTTCTAATTGTAGTAGAAAATTGTGGTATGCCTGTTATCAGTATGATAAAACTGGTGTAAACATGACTGAAAAATGAAATCTGGTAATATTTATGTGTGATTTCACTTTGCTTAATACTTAAGAATGCAGTATCGAAATTAACTGGTATATATTGTAGCGTAATAAGAATCATCAGGATTGAAAAATATCCTAATGATACATAAAAAGTAAATTTTAATACTCTGTTGAAATGTTGAGTATTCAAGTTTGCCATTACCCTCGTCCAAAAGAATCATAGTACTCAGCAGCATTCTTTTCATAACGTAAAAGCAACTCAATATTTTGCTTTTCAATTTCTGTGAAATCAGATCTTATATCAGTATGAACAGGAATATACCAATCCTGAGCATCAAAAAAGACTCTTAATGGACGATTTTTGAAAGAGTATCCATGTCTTGCATATATGGTATTTCTAATGATTAGGAGGTCTCCTCTTTTCAGGTTTTCGACATCTGATTTATTCAGGATTGTATTGGAGGCATTTATATCATAAATTTTTTGTGTTGTAGTCGCAAATTCTCTTGTTACCCATTCTTCAAAAACACCATCATCAATTTCAACAGTGTCCTTATATTCAATATATTTTTTCCATTCTACATATGAACCTGATTGTTTTAACATGATTTCGGGGTCATATTTAAACTCTTTTTTGTCCAGGGTATATTTTCTGTATTTAATTTCAAGGTTTCCATACGCTTCCCAGGTACCTGTGAGTTGATTTCCAGCGATAGTAAAAGCAAATTCACCATCGTACTTGTCATCACCAGGCTCACTTACGATAAATTCAAACTTATTTTTTTCCGGATTTCTCATAGTTCCCTTAAAAGGCCTGTCATTACCGGCTACAACACTATGACCTATTACAATTGAATCCTGAATTTTATCTATAGAAATGTTTATTTTATTATCTCTGTTCCAATAGAAACCCTCATCTGCAAAGACTCTTTCATAAGACTCATTTTTATCTTCGTCTGGCTTAAAGTACCCCACATAATTTCCAATAAGGGAAGATGTATCCGCAATAACTTCAGCCTCTTCAATTACTAAAGGTTTCGGCTGTTTATTAATCCTGGAGATTGTATTAGTATCACTTACCTCAGTACCCTGCTCAACAATAACTTCATTATCGCTGTTTTTCACAGGGTTTCCACAACTAAGAAATAATAGAATAACTAGTGAAAGAGAAATTTTATAGATTGTATTCATTGAAAAATATCCTGATTCAAAAAAATAATGGTACAAGATAAATTAATGAAATCAATTTATGAATATCTGGACATACTAAGTTTCAGGTTTTTTTCAACTCCATGCCATTCATTATTAGTAATTGAAAAAACAACAGTATCTCGATAAGAGCCATCTTTATTAAGCCTGTCATTTCTTAAAATACCATCTTGTTTGGCTCCAAGCCTTGCTATTGCATTTCTTGAATTTATGTTAAACCAGTCTGTTTTAAATTGAACACAGATGCAATCCAGAGTTTCAAATGCGTGCTTTAGCAGAAGATATTTGCATTCTGTATTTACACCGGTTCGCTGGAAGCTGGCTGCATACCATGTATATCCGATTTCAAGTCGTCTGTGCTCGGAAGCTACATTGCAATACCTTGTGCAACCGATTATTTTCTGTGTTTCCTTATGAATTACCACAAATGCAAGAGCAGAACCATTCTTTTCCTGATTAAGAGCAAAATTTATATAATCATCAATTTGTTCTTCCGAAGGAACCGAGGTAAACCAGAGCTCAGATAGGTTGCCATCATTACTGGCTTCAATTAATCCTTCACGATGAGATTTTGTTAATGGGACAAGCTTTATAATTTTGCCTTCTAATTCGATATTTTTTAACCAATTACTCATCTTTAAATTAGATATGATTTGAATTCAATATTAGTTAAAAATATTATTGTGTCGGGACAAAAAATAAAATAAAAATGGGGTGCTTAAAAAAATTGCACCCCGATAATGACTATTCAAGAATTACACTTTCGCGCTTTGGATATTTTACTTTATAGGCAAGTTTAAGTTCTTCTTGTTGCTGTGCTGGAATAGTTAGTTCCCAGGTCACTTTTCCATTGATTGCGTTTAGTGATGCGTTAGATAATTCCACAGGTTCAACCTCAATACTATTTATTACCGGTACGGGAATTTGATCATAGAGCGTGATTTTAACAGGCTGGGATTTTTTATTTCTTACAAGAATTTTATGATACCTGCTATCTACTTTGTTTGATGCGAATATCTTTTCTTTGGAGAAATCTTCTATCTTTTCCCTACCAATTATGATACTTTTATCTCTGCCAAGAGAAATATTCAGGGTGTCATTAAGTGATTTTGCATCTAGTATTGATCGACCAACAAAGGTCCCTTCGAAATATAGGTTTGCTTCTCCTTCAAGAAAATTATATTGATCCCAATTAGTGATTCTCGCAATAAGAAACGCATCTCTGTCTAGTTTTGGTACTGCATAATACTCATAATCAGCGTCTATATTGTATGTTTTTACCTCAACCGAAATTTTATCACTATTTGATTTGACTGTATAGGGTTCATCAATTTCAAATTCTACTGTTGTCTGGTTTTCAATAACCGTTGTTGTTATTGACTCTGCATCTATAAAATCATTAGCATTTACAGAACTGGCTCCACGAATTCTTACTCCAGCAGCACTACCACTAAGTGCTTTAGTAACCACCACTTCACTCAGTTCGTTGATATCTTCATTTAATACGATATTAAGCATTCTTGAATTAACAGGTCGGGTTTGAGTTATATAGCCAACTGAAGAAAATGTCAGACTTTGTCTTCCATTGGGTAATGAAATAGAATATTCGCCAAGTATGTTAGTTGTAGTCCCTATGGTACTTCCTGAAACCATGACATTAACCCCCGGGATTCCTTCTCCATTTTGATCAGTAACTTTACCTGATACTGATGAAATATCTCCATTCATGTAGCCATTGCTATAAGATGACAGTACAGAAAACCTCTTATAGTTTAAATGCCATGGGTTTAAAACAGGTGCTGTACCACTTTGTTGAGGGTTACCATTTGACAGTTTTATTTTTACATCTTTCCAGTCTACTCCTGTATTTTGATAAACATCAGCTTTGTATGTCAATTTTAATGGTTGGTTAATACTTTCAGACCTGATGTCATAACTTGGAAACCAGCCTGCATTCGCAACAATATAGTTTACTTTAAATTGACCTGTTGTTGCATTTTTAGATTCAATTTTTATTTCTATTGTTCCGGATGGAGAATTTTCCATTGCAGAATACTTTTGGATTTCCCTGGCTATCGAATTTTGACTGGATTCCAGTTCTTTAATCTCACTATTTATCTTTATTTCTTCTGACTTGATTTGAGTTAATTCCTTATCATAAAATTCAATCGCATTTTTGATTTCTGTCAAAGAGGTGTTTACATTTTGCCCTCCAAGCTTTTTGTTTTCATTCAGGATACTTTGCTTTTCATGTAAAATTTCGATTCTTGATTTTCTTTTAATGATTGTAGATTCAATTTTTTCACTAGCTTCTCTTAGACTATCCAGTCGGTTATTTTTTATAAGGTCTTCCAGAAAATTTAATTTATGGTTAACTGAAAGTATAGTGAAATCACCATCTCCTTTAACCTGTATACTTTTTTCATCGATATAAGGAGAAAGTCTGTTTATTGAGATTATCGATTTTCCTTTTGGAATGCTAATCTTTCCGGAACGTGAAATCTGGGCATTCTGAAGATAGATAGTCACATTATCTATTGAACTTTTAAGTTTAAGTTCTTTTAATTCTTGTGCCTGGGCAGGTAGAATTGTTATTAGAAGTAAAAAAGTAAATAGTCTCATCATGTTGTTTTTATTTCATGATGACAGGACTACCTGAATTCCATAAAAAAAGAATAATAATTTTAAGGCATAAAAAAAGCTGCCTTGATTAAGGCAGCTTCAATGTTATATTTTATGGCTAAAAATTAAGCCATTTGAGCTTCTAACTTATCTGCTAAAACACTTTTAGGTACAGCTCCGATTTGTTTGTCAACAATCTCACCACCTTTGAAAACCAATAACGTAGGGATGCTTCTGATTCCGTACTTTGCAGATAAAGTAGGGTTTGAATCAACATCAACCTTTCCGATAACTGCTTTTCCTTCATATTCTCCAGCAAGTTCTTCAACAACTGGACCAATCATTTTACAAGGTCCACACCACTCAGCCCAAAAGTCTACCAATACTGGCTTATCACCATTTATGATTTCTTCAAAGTTACCGTCAGTTAATTCTATTGCTTTTGCCATGATTATTAATTTATGTATTTCTATAGTTTCTATTTTGTTCTTGTTTACACAAAAATAGTGCAAAATCAGATATTTAAAATATTATTCGACTTTATGTCAGTATTTTGTATCCCATGCGACAAATTGACTTATGATACAGGTCAAAACGACGCCTTACTAAGTAACGATTTTCATTCTAACTTGTTCCAGATTTTTTAATTCTTCTATTAATTCATTGTCTGGGGCAACCTGATATTTTCTTGAATAGACAGGTACCTGAACTGTACCGTGTTCTTTATTACTATAGTTTAGAACCAGCTTTAAGGCACATGTTCCTTTTCTGGTAACGACTATCTCTTCAAGCTTTTCTATAAGATCCGGAGTAAGCTGATTAAGATCTACATGAAGCAAAACCTCTTTGGCTTTTTTATCACGAATGTCATTTAACAAGGTCATATTATTCACCTTGAACTCTTTACCTTCTCTCCATCGCTGATCTTGTGCCCGACCTTCAATATACAGAAACCAGCCATTCATGAAATATTCTTTGAACCGTAGGTAATCATCGCCGAATAAAAAGAAAGTGTGAGACCCACCATAATCTTCAATAGTCAAGGTGCCAAACGGTTTTCCATTTTTAGTCGTACGGTGTGCATATTCTGTAACTATACCACCAAGTCTGCATTCTCCTTTTCCCTGTAACCTATCTAAATCTGTCAGTTCGCTGAATGAAGTATTACATAAATGCTCTAACTCAAACTTGAATTGGTCAAGCGGGTGACCTGAAAGGTAGAGTCCTACAACTTCCTTTTCGATATTGAGTCTTTCTAACTGACCATAAGGTTCAAGATCAGGAACTTTAGGCTTTGGAACCTCAACAGCACTATCGCCACCGAAAAGTGAGTGCTGATTTGATGATTCTTCCTGAATTCTTTTCTGCGCATACTTAACTACTTTTTCAATTAAAGTTTGCTCACCTTCAGGGGCCTCAAGATATTGTCTTCTGTGATAATCTTCAAAACAGTCAAATCCACCAGCCATAGCAAGGCTTTCAAAGGTCTTTTTGTTTACAGTTCTCAGATTTATTCTTTCTGCAAAATCAAATATGTCTTTGAATTTGCCATTTTCTTCTCTTTCCTGGATAATATGCTCTACAGCTGCCTCACCAGAACCTTTAATAGCACCTAATCCGAATCTGATATGACCATCTTCATTTACTGTGAATTTGGTTTTAGATTCATTAACATCCGGTCCGAGTACCTGAAGTCCCATACGTTTACACTCCTCCATGAAGAATGTGACATCGGCGATGTTGTTCATGTTGTTACTCAACACCGATGCCATATACTCGGCAGGGTAGTGGGCCTTAAAGTAAGCCGTCTGATATGCTACCCATGCATAACATGTAGAGTGTGATTTGTTAAATGCATAAGAGGCAAATGCTTCCCAGTCCTTCCATACTTTTTCGAGTTTATCTTTAGCATGTCCTCTTTCAACACCTCCATCGATAAACTTTGGTTTAAGCTTTTCTAGAAGGGCAAATATCTTCTTACCCATTGCCTTTCGAAGCATATCTGCCTCACCTTTGGTAAAGCCGGCAAGACTTTGCGAAAGTAGCATTACCTGCTCCTGATATACAGTAATACCATAAGTTTCCTCAAGGTATTCCTTCATATCATCGAGATCGTAAACAATCTCTTCCAGACCATGTTTTCTTTTAATAAAGCTTGGGATATATTCTAGTGGACCCGGACGATACAGGGCGTTCATAGCAATCAGGTCGGCAAAAGCAGTCGGTTTCAGATCCCTGAGGTGTTTCTGCATACCGGGAGATTCGTACTGGAATATCCCGACAGTTTCTCCTCTCTGGAATAATGCATAAGTCTCCTCATCTTCAAGCGAAATGCTGTCCGGATCTATTTCAATGCCATGGCGTTCTTTTACTATTTTGACCGTATCTTTAATCAGGGTCAGGGTTTTTAAACCGAGGAAGTCCATTTTTAGAAGACCGGCATCTTCCACAACGGAGTTATCAAACTGGGTACATACCATGTCCGAGTCCTTAGCAACAGCAACAGGTACGAACTTGGTGATATCGTCTGGAGTAATGATTACACCACAAGCATGAATTCCGGTATTTCTTACAGACCCCTCAAGAACGGTGGCTTGTTTTACTATTTGTGCGGGAAGGTCCGAACCTTCAGCTATGGATTTTAGCTCATTGGCTTTATCCATATTTTCCGCATTTTTAAGCTTTTCTTTTAGAGACTTTTCATCCAGAGTAAATAGCTTGCCAAGTTTTATGTCTGGTACCAGCTTGGCAATTCTATCAGCTTCGGATAAGGGTAATTCCAGTACCCTTGAAGTATCTCTAATAGAAGATTTGGCTGCCATTGTACCATATGTGATAATCTGGGCAACCTGGTTTTTTCCATATTTATCAATTACGTAATCGATTACTCGTCCTCTACCTTCATCATCGAAGTCAATATCAATATCGGGCATGGATACACGATCAGGATTCAAGAAACGCTCAAATAGGAGATCATACTTAATTGGGTCAACATTTGTAATACCAATACAGTATGCAACGGCAGATCCTGCTGCTGATCCACGGCCAGGGCCTACCGAAACTCCCATTTCACGGGCAGCAGTGGTGAAATCTTGTACAATCAGGAAGTAACCCGGATAACCGGTTTTACGAATAACTTCTAATTCGAAGTCCAGACGCTCCTGGATTTCTTCAGTAATAACGCCATATCTCTTTTTTGCACCTTCATAGGTAAGATGCCTTAAGAAATTGTTTTCTCCGTTTTTTAATGTCGGATCATCATTATCCGCCGGATCTTTAAACTCATCAGGAATTTCGAAAGCCGGAAGAAGTACATCCCTGGCAAGTTCATATTGTTCAATTTTCTGGTATATCTCGTAGGTATTGGTGACAGCCTCAGGAATGTCAGCAAATAAAGCTTTCATTTCATCAGGAGTCTTGATGTAAAATTCATCATTCGGGAACCCAAATCTGAATTCACGCCCTCGCTTACCTATATATTTTTTCGGCTTGCTTTGTGTTTCACCATCCTTTACACATAATAATATATCGTGAGCTTTGGCATCTGCTTTTGCACTATAATATGTGTTGTTGGCAGCAAAGTATTTAACGCCATATTTATTAGCAAATCTAATTAGTACTTCATTGACTACATTTTCTTCTTCCAGACCATGGCGATTAAGCTCTACATAAAAATCATCACCGAATTGTTCATGCCACCACTTAAACGCTTCTTCAGCTGCTTCTTCACCTTCATTTAGAATTTTGAATGGCACTTCGCCCCAAAGTCCACCAGTTGTAGCTATTACCTCGCCTTTATGCTGAACCAGAATATCTTTGTCAATCCTAGGAACATAATAGAATCCATCCATGTAGGCAGTAGATGCTAATTTTGCCAGGTTGTGATACCCTTGTTTGTTTTTAGCAATCAATACTGTCTGGAAACCATTATCCATTCTGGATTTGTCCATACGGTTGCCACAGACATAAAACTCACAGCCAACAATTGGTTTTATCTCAGCTTTTATAGCAGCTCTTACGAAATGGAAAGCTGCCATCATGTTACCATGATCAGTCAGAGCTATTGCAGGCATGCCATTTTGTTTAGCCACAGAAACCATATCATTGATTTCTGATGTAGCCTGAAGAATGGAATACTGCGAATGACAGTGTAAATGGATGAAAGGAACGTCCTCAAGTTTTTCGAGTGCTTCCTTCTTTTCCTGCTTGGTTAACTCAGGAGTGTCAACTTCTGCTGACTCTTTCTTCAGATGCTCAAAGTTAGCTGCTTCAAGCTCCGGTGGTTCATAGTTTACTTGCTCAACGTCAATGTCGTTAAGTGTCGGAACAACCTTTTCTTTGATTAATCCGAAAAAACATTTTGCAGTTGCATCAACATCATATGCAGCATCGTGAGCATCGCCAAAGCCTACTCCAAAAAGTTTTTGATGTAGCTCAGTTAATGTTGGCCACTTATATTTACCACCTTTACCTCCTGGAATAGCACAAAAATCAGTTCCTTCATCTTTTGTGTCTATAGATTCAAGGTCGAGCAGATTTGACTCAACTTCTTTCCGAAGGTATTCAGCACCCATAATATTGATATCAAAACCAATATTATGACCAACCACATGGGTGGCTCTTTTTAAGTCTTCCCCAAAAATTTGTAGTACCTCTTCAAGATCTTTACCTTCTTCAATAGCTCTTTCGGTAGTAATACCGTGAACTTTTGTTGAGTTATAAGGAATAGAAAATCCATCAGGTTTGACTATGAAATTCCCGTTATTGATCAGCTTTCCGCTTGGATCATGTAATTGCCATGCTAGCTGAACAAGTCTGGGCCAGTTGTCAAGGTCTGAAAGGGGTGCATTCCAGTTCTTTGGCAATCCGGTAGTCTCTGTATCAAATATTAAGTACATATAATTTCAGGTAAATGTGGTCCAGGAACTAACTTCAAAGATAACCTTTTTTGACTTCGAAGGAAATTAAAATGTAACCTGATTTTTTAGAATTCCGAAACCAAAAATAACGGCTATTTTTTAAAGGTCATTAATTCAGTTAGTTATGAAGAGGAGGTTACATTTTAAAAGGTAAACGGATAAAATAAAGAGTGGATTTTTTGATTTTTGATGAGCAAATTATTTTATTAGATTTTTTAAGGAATTAAAACTAACCAATAGAAAACCGATAATGGAAACAAATATTTCTGCAATTGACGTAAAGCCTTCTTGCGAAATTATTGATTATAAGGGTATCAAAATTGTTTATACAAATATAGCAGGGTCATTACCTGAAGATGCTATTCCTGCTTTTGAGAGAACAAGAGTTTTAGTACCAACATTTGGAGAGAAGGAAGCATTGTCGCTTGTAAATGCAAAAGATGCCCGTTTTAATACTGATTTAATTAGTAAAATTAAGGAAGTGGTTAAAATGAATAACTTCCACGTTAAAGCCACAGCTGTTTGTGGTTTAAGTACGCTGACTTCCTTAATGGTAAATAGTATTATCAGTTTCACTGGTAGAAAAATGAAACTTTTTGATACTGTTGAGGAAGCTAAAGAATGGTTAATTAATCAGTAAATCAGAATGGAACATGAACCACTTTTTTGGTTTCAAAGAATGGTTCTGTGTACATATCAGAAATATTAAATTCCTGGTAAGACTTATTTAATTCATCCATTTCTTCACTGATATCACCTCCTTTAAGATAAATAATACCATGGTCTACATCTTTATGTGGACCTGGTTCAATCTTATTTTGAATCCATGAATAAAATGGCTTCATTCGGGTAACTGCCCTGCTTATTACGTAGTCAAACTTTCCTTTAACCTTTTCTGCCCGAGCATGCTCGTAAGTGACATTTTTGATGCCCGTTGCATTAACAACTTCTTCAACAACCTTTATTTTTTTTGCTATACTATCTACAAGGTGAAACTTTACTTCAGGAAACATAATTGCTAGTGGAATCCCAGGGAAACCACCGCCTGTGCCTACATCCATAATCTTGGTGCCATTATCAAATTTAATAACCTTGGCAATGGCTAAGGAGTGAAGGAAATGTTTTTCTTCCAGATTTTCAATGTCCTTTCTGGAAATAACATTGATTTTCTGATTCCATTCTCTGTAGGTATCAAGAGCCTTTTTATATTGGCTTTGCTGTAATTCCGTTAATTCCTGGAAGTACTTGTTAATTAAAAAAAGGTCGGACATCCGATTAAATATGTTCTTTTTTGTTTTTTACCAGATCATACATTAATTCTCTTGCCCTGTGTAATTGTGCTTTAACAGTCCCAAGAGGTGCGTCAAGTTCTTTGGCTATCTCTTCATAAGAATACTCTTTAAAATAGCGCAGTTTTACCAGACGTTTGTATTTGGTTGGCAATTTGTCAACAAACAGTCTAACAAGCTCTATCTTCTGGCTTTTAATTGCTTCTTCCATCGGATCAAGGGTATTGTCCTTGACATCTATTTGAACAGCTTCACCATCATCGTCAGTATATCCTGTTTGCAGACTGTAGGTTTCCAGTTTCTTTTTTCGAATGAAATCTATAGCGTTATTCGTGGCAATTCTGAATAACCAGGTACTAAATGTATAGTCCTTCTTAAATCTATGAAGATTTTTGAAAGCTTTAGCAAATGCTTCTATTGTAAGGTCTTCTGCATCATCGACGTTTCTAACCATTTTTAGAATCATGTGGTAAACAGGATTCTTATATCGCTTCATTAAGTCAGCAAAGGCTTGCTGATCTCCGTTATCAACTGCTTCATCGATAAGACGGAAGTCCTCAAGTGCTTTCTTAGAAAATTGTCTTTTTAATTCCATTTAATTTTTTTCGAATACAATGATGCAGTTCCCAATGAAACTACATAGAATATAAATAAAATTTCCAGTACTGACAACATGACAGTGGATAATGGTAGCCGTAATAATCTCTTAGCCTTATAATACACTATCATAGCTATTATTAGCCTAAAAGTATAAAGACTAATAATGAATGCTAGTAACTCAGGAAGCCAAATTATCAAAATTAATCCTGCGTACTGGACAATTAATGACAACCAATATGATGCCGAAAATATTTTGTCTGCCAAATTGTACTTTTTACCAACCGAAAGGTGTCGTTTTTTCTGCTTTATATACGATCTTAAATCTTTCTTGGCAAATGTATAAACAGCTGATTCAGGATTAGTATTAACTTTTGTTTTTTCCTTAATAGCATACTTATTTATTATAATGTCATCATCACCACCTGTTACATTTATAAACGAACCAAATCCGTCACATTGTTTAAAAAATGTTTTTGTATATGACATATTTCTCCCCACCGCCATATATGGTTTGCTTTTTTTTGCTTTACCTAAATAGGTTAATAATGTTGTGGCTGTCTCAAATTCAATGAATTTACCTAGTATTCCTTTTGATTTGTAATGGGGAGAATACCCAATTATAACTTCTGTTTCAGGCGATGATGAATATATCTTACCATATTCTAATAACCAGTTGGATGAGGCTGGTCTGCAATCGGCATCAGTAAACACCAAATGTTCAAAATTGGCATGTTGTATACCTATGGTGATTGCATTTTTTTTGGCATCTCTTCCTTCAGGAACTTGTTTTATGACAATTTCATTTATTCTAATATCATCAAACTCCAATAGAACTTTTGAAGAATTATCAGCAGACCTGTCATTTACTATTATGATTTCAAATTGAGGATAATTCTGATTTAATAATATAGGAATTAATTTTTTAAGATTTTCTGCCTCATTCCTTGAAGCAATGATTATAGATATTGGTGGTAATGATGAACTTTTGGGATGATTTTTGTGACTTAGTACTGAACTAAAGTAATACAAGTAAAACCACATCAATACCAATGTGCAAATTATATAGATAATGAGTATTGATGTTTGAATAGTCATCATGTCAGCTAAAATATGATTTCAATCCTTGTTTAACCACAATTTTTTGATATTTGGTGTTATATAGGAATATTTTGAGACATTCTGAGTCTGATAGGCTATTTTTGCAGATTCGAATTTAAGCGTATTATGGATTTTAATATTACCGGAAAAGACCTCAATTCATCTGCAAGAGCAGGTATTCTTAAAACTGATCATGGCGAAATTCCAACGCCTATTTTTATGCCTGTAGGTACTGCAGGTACCGTTAAAGCAGTTCATCAACGAGAACTGCAGAATGATATTGAGGCTAAAATAATATTGGGTAATACTTATCATTTATACCTGAGACCCGGACTGGATGTATTGGAAGCAGCTGGGGGAATTCATAAATTTAATGGTTGGGAAAAACCAATTCTTACGGATAGTGGAGGATACCAGGTGTATTCATTGTCAAATACACGGAAAATAAAAGAGGAGGGAGTTGAATTCAGGTCACATATTGACGGTAGTAAGCATTTCTTTACTCCCGAAAATGTGATGGATATCCAACGTACTATCGGAGCTGATATAATTATGGCTTTTGATGAGTGTACTCCATACCCATGTGACTATGATTATGCCAAAAAATCGATGCACATGACTCATCGATGGTTAAAGAGGTGTATTAAGAGAGTTGACGAGACCGAAGGGAAATATGGGTATAGCCAGGCACTTTTTCCAATTGTTCAGGGAAGTGTTTACGAGGATCTTAGAAAACAGTCGGCAGAAGAAATCGCTTCTCATGGTCGTGAAGGAAATGCAATAGGAGGATTATCTGTAGGTGAACCTCACGAAATGATGTATGACATGACTGAATTGGTGTGTGAAATACTACCAGAAGATAAACCTCGTTACCTGATGGGTGTTGGTACTCCTGCTAATATTCTTGAAGGCATTGCAAGAGGCGTAGATATGTTTGATTGTGTTATGCCAACAAGGAATGCACGTCATGGTATTCTTTTTACCAGTGAAGGTGTTATCAATATTAAAAATAAGAAGTGGGAAAAAGAATTTACACCTATCGATACAGAAATTGGTGGTTATGTAAGTACTTTTTATACCAAAGCATATTTGAGACATCTTATTCATTCAAATGAAATTTTGGGTGCTCAAATTGCAAGTGTGCACAATTTAACCTTTTATTTGTGGTTGGTAAAGCAGGCACGCGATCATATAATTTCGGGAGATTTTAATTCCTGGAAGAATGAGATGGTTGTTAAGCTATCTGAAAGACTTTGATAAATGAAAATACTAGACAGGTATATATTTTTTAAATTCATTGGTGCTTTTTCATTTACGGTATTAGTACTAATTCCGATAATTGTAATAATCAATTTGACAGATCGAATTGATGACTTAATACAACACGGGGTAGGCGTAATTGAGACTGTATTATACTATATTGATTTTAGTGCCTATCTGATGACCTATTTAATGCCGATAATAGTCTTTATATCGGTGGTGTTTGTTACCGCACGACTTGCCAGTAATACTGAGATTGTGGCAATGTTAAGTTCCGGGATGAGCTATCAAAGGGTTATGAGACCATATTTTTATGGTGCAATTGTTTTGGCAATATTCAATTTTGTTTTGGTTGGTTGGATAACACCAAATTCAAATAAAGACAGGATTGATTTTGAAAAGGCTTATTTCAGAGGTCCGGATTATAACAATGACAGGAATATTCATATTCAGATCAAACCGAATGTTTATTTTTACCTGGAGTCATACAGGGTTCAAAGTCAGACTGGATATAAGTTTACTTTGGAAGAATTTAATGATGATGGAGGCATGGTCAGTAAATTGTATTCAAATAAACTGACCTGGACTGAAGACTCTCTGGGTAATGAATTCTGGAGAACTGATGAATATGTAATAAGAAAGATTCTTGATGGGGAAGAACAGATTGAAGCTGGTGAATATATTGATACTACCTTTGCTCTGACTCCAAAAGATTTTGAAAGTGATAAAAATAGAAATGAGACTTTCACCATACCTCAACTACGAGAGTTCATTGCATTACTTGAGTTAAGAGGATCGGATGATAAGAATATTTACTTAATCGAGCTCTATGTGAGATATATGTCGCCTTTCACTGTAATACTACTTACGTTTATCGGTGTTATTGTGTCTTCAAGAAAGACAAGAGGAGGGTCCAGTTTTCAAATTGCACTAGGATTCTTATTGGCCTTTATCTATATAATATTATTTATCATGTCCAGATCCTTTGCGCAAAACAATGGTGATCATCTTCTGATTCCGATGTGGACTCCTAATTTTATATTTACTGCAATAGGTGTTTATTTATATATTAAAGCTCCAAAGTAAGTGCCAAATAAAGATTTCTTTAAGCTTCATCTGATAGTATTCGCATGGGGCTTTACTGCAATACTCGGTAAGTTAATTTCTATCCCTGCGGTCGAAATGGTTTTTTATAGAACTACCATTGCTGCCATATTGATTTTTATCTTATTAAAGGTAAAAAATATTAAGCTTGCAGTTCCAACAAAAGATTTATGGAGGCTACTTGGTACTGGTTTGATAATTGCCGTTCACTGGATTATGTTTTTTGGGTCTATTAAAGTAAGCAATGCTTCAATTGCGCTTACAGGAATGGCTACTGCCAGCCTTTGGACTTCAATTTTAGAACCGATTGTTTTGGGACGTAAGATTCTCTGGTATGAAGTGTTACTGGGGATTGTCGTAATCATTGGATTAGCAATTATTTTTGCTTTACAACTAGATAACTTGATAGGAGTTATTATGGCTTTGATTTCAGCATTTCTGGCTTCATCATTCTCAATCATCAATAGCCGATTTACCAGAAAATATGATCCTTATGCCATTACATTCTATGAAATGGGTGGGGCAGCAATCTCGATAGCATTGTTTTTTCCATTATACCAATTATGGTTTACTAATGGTGCGCCTCTTCAATTGGGTACAAGTGTAATGGATATGGTGTATTTATTACTTCTCGCTGGTGTCTGTACTGTATACGCCTTCTCTGAATCTGTTGAAATTATGAGAAGAATATCCGCTTATAGTGTTAATCTTGCTGTAAACATGGAGCCTATTTATGGTATTATTATGGCTGTGATATTATTTCCTGAGGAGGAAAAAATGACCCCCGAATTTTATTTAGGTGCTGTAATAATTTTGGCTGCGGTTTTCTCATACCCACTATTTCAAAAACTACATAAAAGAAAAACTGCCTGATTTTTAAAGTTTTTATGAATTTTTGAAACCTTTTGTCATAATATTTGTTTAAACAAATAAAACTAAACAATAATTATTATGTCATACTTAGATAAAGCAACTCATCTATATGAAATGATCAATAGTGGTCAGCTACTTGATGCATTTGAAAAATATTACAGTGAAAATATTGTAATGCAGGAAAATAGTGAAGAGCCAAGAGTAGGGAAGGAATCAAACAGAGAATATGAAAAAAACTTTCTATCTAATATACAAGAGTTCCATGGAGCTGGTGTTGGTGCAATTACTTCAAATGAAGATACTAAGACCACTATGGTAGAATCTTGGATGGATGTTACCTTCAAAGGAGATCAAAGAGTTAAATTGGAGCAGGTTGCAGTCCAGAAATGGGATGGCGATCAAATCGTAAACGAAAGATTTTACCACCAATAATATCAAAGTCCTGTCAATAAATTGGCAGGACTATAGTTTTCCTTCCCAGACTACAAATTCATTGAATTTATGAATTTCAGGTTTACTTTGAAATAGCCCATAAATAGAGCTTCCAGAACCAGTCATTGAAGCATATATTGCATTTTGCTCATATAAATGATTAATAGCTTCTCCGATAATAGGATATTCCTTGACAATAGGTGTTTCAAAAGAATTTGTCAGTCTTCCCTTCCAGTTTTCTGGTTTTTCTTTGACTAATTCTTTTAATGAGAAATCAATCTTTTCAGGTGTGATCAGACTGTATGCTTTTGGGGTGCTAATATGGATTCCCGGATTCATCAGAACAAGGTAGTACCCTTCTAATGATAGGTCAATATGCTCAATGTTTTCACCTCTACCTGACACAAATGCAGGTTTATTACTTACAAAAAACGGACAATCACTACCTAGATCCGAGGCATATACTTCAATTAGGTCGTCTTCAAGATATAAATCAAAAAGATCATTAAGCATTCTCAAGGTAAATGCACCGTCTGCAGACCCACCACCTAGTCCGGCGCCCATTGGTATTTGCTTGTGCAGTATTATTTGAACAGGATCAAGGTTAAAATCTTTCCTGAAAGCCTTATATGCTTTGAAAATGAGGTTTTCTTCCTTTTTTCCAGGAATATTTAGTCCACTTGATTCAAAAGTAGTCTTAGAAGAATGATTTATTTCCAGGATATCACAAAATGGAATAGGAAAAAAAATACTTTCTATATTATGAAAGCCATCTTTTCTTTTACCAGTTACAAATAATCCTAAATTAATCTTGGCATTCGGAAAACTTATCATGATTATGATTGAATTAAAAAGAAGGGCTAAAATAAAAAAAGCTGTCTTTA
Organism: Marinigracilibium pacificum; assembly: GCF_012926615.1. Taxonomy (GTDB): domain Bacteria; phylum Bacteroidota; class Bacteroidia; order Cytophagales; family Cyclobacteriaceae; genus Mangrovivirga; species Mangrovivirga pacifica. The sequence continues at coordinate 68,194 of NZ_JABBNU010000007.1, forward strand.
AGACAGCTTTTTCATGATTTTATTTTTGCCAGTGGTCAATTACTTTTTGTGTAATACCACTATTACTGAATCCTCCGTCATGGAATAAGTTTTGCATAGTAACCATTCTACTTAATTCTGAGAACATTAATATACAGTAGTCAGCACATGATTCGGCATCAGCATTTCCAAGTGGAGACATTTTGTCTGCAAAATCAAAGAAGGTATCAAAGCCACCAACACCTGTACCTGCAGTTGTCATAGTAGGTGATTGTGAAATCGTATTTACCCTTACTTTTTTAAGTCTGCCATATCTTTCGCCATAGCTTCTTGCGATACTTTCAAGTACCGATTTAGCTTGAGCCATATCGCTATAATCAGGGAATGTTCGCTGTGCTGCAATGTATGATAGTCCAAGCACGGAACCGCCTTCTTTAATGAAATCCATTTTTTCAGCTACCTGTAACATTTTATGAAACGATAAAGCAGAAACATCTAGAGACTTTAACATCCAGTCATAATTAAGATCTCCATAATCTTTACCTTTTCTGACGTTAGGAGACATTCCGATAGAATGTAGGATGAAATCAACTTTCCCACCTAAAACTTCTTCAGTCTTTTTGTAAAGATTTTCGATATCTTCTAAACTAGTTGCATCGGCAGGGATAACCTGAGAATTAGTTTTTTCAGCTAATTCATTTATTTTACCCATTCTCATTGCAATAGGTGCATTGGTAAGTACAAATTCAGCACCTTCTTCATGTGCTCTTTCTGCAACTTTCCATGCGATTGATTTCTCATCTAAAGCACCGGTAATAATACCTTTTTTTCCTTTTAGTAAGTTATATGCCATGGTTATATTGGTTTCTTGCCGTGCAATTTAATTTTTTAATAGCTAATTCTAAAGCATTATTTAGTTTGATAGCTTATTAGTATCTCAAATTCCTTATAATTCTGAGAATTGTCCAATGGTCCGGATTTTAAATTTGAAAATGAACTTAATTTCCCTCCGAATTTTAGTTGTTGGGTCTTATATAATATAGTAAAGTAATGTCTCGCGAAATCTCCACTTCCTAATCTGATGTATGGGAAGGATTGATAGAAACCACTTTCATAAAAGTATAAACCCGGTGAGTTTTCTTCAGAGTAACCATATGATGTACCAATAACACAATTTATCCTTTTACCGGAATATTTTAATCTTTGAGAGAAACCAAATGAATAGCCTGATTCATTTATCATCCTTAGGTTACGATATTGCAATTGAAGGTCCCATAGTAAATTATGGTTAATTGTAAAATTAGATTTTATTGCAGCTTTGTGATTATAAGACTGTACTCTGTAATTTGTGTTTTTCCCTTCATTTAAAGCAATATTCTGACTTTGAACAAAGCCATAAATTAATTGCAAACTCCAGTTAGATAATGGTTGAGTGAATACTTTTATACCGAATTCTTCATTTGATTTAGGTACCGGGTTGTAAACTGAAATTTTATTTATCTCACTTATATCTGAATAAACCATTCCCGATAGTTTTTTATTCAGCTTATAAGTAAGAGCCTGATAAATTCCTTTTTCACCATTTGGGTTGGTTTTAATTCCTGTTGATGTTCCAAATATGCTAAAATAGTAGTCTGTTGTATATCTAAGCTGTATCAAATAGTCCCAATTTTTATTTAATGAAATTAGCATTCCTTCGGTTAATGAGAAGTTTTCTTGAATTGGGAAGTAGCTTATTTCTCCAAAAAGAGTTTTGTTTTTTATGGTGTATTGATGGGAAAGCCCTATATGAAAGCTGTTTTTTATTGGTGAGTCAATAGCTGTTGATGCAGTAAAAACATTAGACCATCTGGAATAATCAGCTAAAAATGATAAGTAGCCCCTATCTTTAAATTCTTTTTTGATTATTAAACCTGTATTGATTAATGAAGCAGTTTTTCGATAATTAGATTCTGTTTCAGTACGATGAAACCCTGATTTATAAATCGTAACGATTGTGTCATTTTCGATTTTTGCATCAATATTTCTTACTGAAATAAAACTTGAAATGCTGATGTCTTTTTTTAAGTTTAGGGTCGTTGCTATTCCCCTGTTAAAATTAAATTCATCATATCCATTATAAGTTCGAATACCAATTTGTGATCTTATTTGAGATTGAATTGGGTAGGATCCAAGACTCGAAAAAAATGCGTTGTTAAAATGTAATCCCTGCCCAAAGCCTATCTTATAATCTCCTAATATCACTTTGAAGGTAGTAGAATTGTATTGGATATTTCCACCCAGAAATTCTGGTGAACCTATTTTTGATGTTTCCTTATTCCAACCAGATTCCCCGGCATCTTTTTCAGTTTTTATCGATACGACAAAATTTTGCTTGTGGAATTGAACAGATGAACGATATTTTATATCTCTAAATTTAGAATCATAAGCTGCTTTATTGATAACTGATAGGTTTTGTTTGGTATTCGTTGGTTGATTAATTGTTATAAGCGTTATTAACAGTTTTGCTTTTTTATCCGAAAATCCACTGATCATACTAATCTCTTCAATCAAAATGAATTCACCATAAAGGCTTCTATGGTCTATTATGTTTTTAATGTCCTCTGAAGATAGAAATGGGATTTGTGAAAGGTCCTGCGCAGTGCAATTATTAATGTTTATCGGATTGTTTTTCAGATCTTCAATAAGTTGAGCTAGATCATCGTTATCAATTTGATTTTCCGGGTTTTGACTTTGAGAAAACCAGATAATGTCTTCAATATCAGATTGACTGAATGCAACAAACGTTATTAATATAAATAATAAAATAAGCAATGTCTTCATTTGATGCTGACTTGAAGATTAATACCGTGATGAAATGGGAGTCGGGGTATCCATTGTGTATTGTAATTGATTTTTATTCTTTGATATTCAAAATGTATCCCTCCGAAAATACTTGCAGGATTAATGTATGAACCCAGATCTATTCTAAATAAATCGTTTAAAACAGATGTCATTGCAATAGCAGCTGTAAGATTGTCTTCTGATGAAGATTTTAAAGCTGTATGAATAGTGACTTTATTGGATATTTCATGGCCAAAAGCTAACCTGTATTCAGAATATGAAGGAGTTTCCTCAGAATTGTTCCAGGTGCTTTGGGTGAAATTTTTAACCGATGCTGCAAATGCAGAGGTTTCACTGATATTAAACCTTCCTGAAAGATCAATAGAGAATGTGTGGTAGGAACCCGCTTCTTTCATATATAGTTGAGATAATTTGATTGCAGATCCAAATACAAAATTCTTTCTATTAAAGGCACCCTGAATTATGATTTGATTTGAATGCATTACCTCACTTCCATATCTGCTTACACCACTTCCAATTGTGAATTTTTCAAATGGTAAGGTTATTGCAGCTGTATACATGCCAATATGATTTTGACTGTATGGCATGTAGTATCCGGTTTCAATGGTTGGTTTTTCATAACTTATCATCGAAATTGGACTTTCGAAAAATGATGTTTTAAGGTCTGTAGCAATACCAGACGGTCCTATTCCATTGAGGTGATCAACGGGAGAAATTATTTGAGCATTAACCGAATGAATTGCCAGGACCAGAATGACTAGTCTTAGCATATTATTAGTTGATAAATTGTAATATTATAGTTGATAGATTTGCTAAATATATGAACGTAATCGAATATATTAAAAAGCTTTTTGTATTATTTTTTGCATTAAACGTTTACACTGTAAATGCCCAGGATTCAATCTTTTATGATGATGGTACCCTACGATCTATATCAATAGAGGTCAATAGTAATGAATCTAAGCAAATTACATTTTATAAGAATGGTAATAAGTCTGCAGAGGAGACATTAAAAGATGGAAAACTAGATGGATTGTGTATTTATTATTTTCCTGAGGGTTCATTGAAAGCAAAAGAAACATGGCAGAATGACATTCTACATGGTGAAGCTACCTATTACTATGAAAATGGTCAAATTGATAAAACAGGTGTCTTTGATCAAGGTTTATATTCCGGAAGCTGGAAACATTATCATCAAAATGGGAATCCTGAAAGAATAGTGAATTATGTCAATGGACTTCCTGAAGGTGGCTGGAAAGTTTATAATGAAAAGGGAGTTCTTATTCAGGAAGGTCAATATGTTAAAGGTATGGAAGAGGGTGTTTGGTTTTTCTATACCGATAAAGGGCAACTTGAATTTAAAGGAGAATATAAGTCAGGAGAGAGAGTTGGTAACTGGTATTATTATGACAAAAAGGGAAGAGAGACAAAATTAAAGCCTGGTGAGTACTAATTTATAAGGCGGTTTTTATATTAAAAAAGAATCTATTTTGACCTTCCGAATTAAACGAGTACTCAAACCGCATTACAAAGTCATAATACGTTACAAGATCGAGCCCTAGTCCATATCCAAAATTCACTTGATTAATTAAATTGTTGTCTGGGCCATAATTTAGGCTATTATCAACATATCCTATATCGAAAAATGATTTCAGATATAATGCAACCGGTACGGTACGAAACTGATCAATAGGCATCCAATTACCAAGTTTGAATTGATTCGAAAACAATTCCTTTTTAAAAGTTGACTTATTTAAAATGAAATGCTGGCCATCTATTACGTTTAGTTCAAACCCCCTAATTATTTCTTTTTTATAACCCATTCCTCTGAATACAAAATAAGGCTGTTTCGGAGGAAAAGAAGCTCTACCACTTATTCTGTTACTTAGATAATATCCTTTTCCCAGATGTTTGTATTTGGCAAACTCGGCTTCGAGTGAAGTCTGAAATGAATTGGAGAAAAGTCCCGTTCCCGATTGATTGATTGATCCTGCTAAAAGAAAACCATTCAATGGATAAGCTGATACATCTCTTAAGTCACGAGAAAATTGATATGTTAAAATCAGAAATTGCTTTTCAGTATCACCATTTAAAAAGTAATCAGGGTTTTCGAGGGCTACTGTGTCATCAATTTTTATATTTTGATAGGCAATTCTGAAACTATGAGTGTTCTGTATAGATTCTCTGATTCGAAGTGTTTCACTTATTCTGAATTCCCTTCTGATTTTTCTTTCCGAATCAAGAAACTGCTGCATGTTGTCTCTAGTGTCATAGGGGATATTTCTATTGTCATTGTAAAAAATCAATGTCTCCAATCCGGTTTTCAATCCTTTATTGATATAAGGAATATTGTAACCAAGAAGAAATTCTCGTGTATAACCAAATTGGAGTCCCAGAGACAAAGTTTCATCCATTCCCCTTAGGTTATACTGATATAGACCAACTCCGTAGTTTACTCTATCGAGTGATTTACCCTGGTTGATCCACCATTCACTGAAGTTTCTGTCGGCTAATTCAAATTTTATTGTTGGAAATGTATACCATCTTTCTTTGAGCTGAACCAAAATATCAATTTCGCCTGAGGCTGCAGGAATAATTCTTAACTCAACTGTGACGAAAAGACTAGTGTTGAAAATATTATTGCGATCTTGAGTTAGTAAGTTTTTTAGTTCTGAGACAGCAACTGTTTCTCCTGCAATTAGCTGCATTTCACGTAGTATGATTACATCCTTAGTCTTTTTGTTTCCTACAATAAATACTTTACCTATTCTTACTGTGCTGTCATTCAAAGACTCATCCAGAGTTACAGAAGAATTGGTTTGCCCCTTAATAATTAATGATGTAAAAATTAATACAAGACTAAAATATAATCGCATCAACAATTTTTTCAAATATTAAAAAAGTAATCTACTTTGTAGTATTCAATATTGCATTTTTATCTTGTTAATTTATACAGTATTTTGCAGAAAGTGATGGCAGAGGATTATCAAAATTTTACAAAACAACAGTTAATTAAGAAAATTCAGGAACTCGAAGAAGCTAATTCACCTGAAGAGAAATTACTTCTGGCAAAGCGTGAAGCTACCAAGAGGAGGGAAGAACTGACTGAATTACTGAATAATGCTGACCTGATGACCATAACAATTGGTCGAAAGGGTGTGATAGAGCATGTAAATGATAATACCTGTAACGAATTAGGTTATCGAAAGGAAGATCTAATTGGAAAGGATGCTTTTGATATTTTTGTTACCGAATCACATCGTGATGAACTCCGAATGATATTTGACCAGATTTTTAGCGGTCGTGTTACTCAACAAGGATTTCACTTGCATGTTAAAAAAAGAAATGGGTTAATCCTGCCTGTGAAATTTCGTTCTTTACTTTATTATAATGAATTCGAAATTGTTGAGACAATTACAATTATTGGTGAAAATATTCAAGATCAAATACATGCACGTGAAGCATTAAGGTTAAGTGAGGAGAAATTCCGTAAAATTTTCGAATACTTTCAAGATATATATTTCAGATGCTCCTTAAATGGTGATCTGACAATGCTTAGTCCTTCTGTCGAAGAGCATACCGGATATAGCCCATTTGAACTCGAGGGAAAAAATATTTCTGATTTCTATCTTTTTAATCCAAAGACCAAAGATTTAATCCGAAGGTTAATTAAGCATAAGAAAGTTCGAGACTTTGAGGTGAGCATTATTAGGAAAAATGGAACAATAATGCAGTGCCTAAGTAATATCAGATTTATTTATAATCACCAGGGGAAACCAGAACAGATTGAAGGTGTTGCTCGTGATATAACTCAGCTAAAGAGAGCTAATATTGATCTGATGAACGCTAAGGAGATTGCTGAAAAATCATTACGTGTAAAAGAACAATTTCTCGCTAATATGAGTCATGAGATCAGGACTCCAATGAATGGGATTATAGGAATGCTTGATCTTATTGGTGATACAAATCTTAATGATGAACAAAAAAAGTATTTGGGGATCATTAAAAAGTCATCAGAAACTTTACTGAATATCTTAAATGATATCTTAGACCTTTCAAAGATCGAGGCTGGGAAAATGCAGATCAAAACTTCCCCTACAAATGTGAGGGAATTATTAGAAAAGGCGAAATCATTGTTTTCTCAAAAAGCTGAGGAAAAAGGTATTAAAATAAATTACCATTTGCATAAGAGTGTTCCTGAATATCTAAAGGCTGATGAAACCCGGTTGTTACAAATTATATCCAACTTGATCAGTAACGCTATAAAGTTTACTGATACCAGTGGTGCAATTGATTTGAATATACGTTCAAAATTTAATAGTGAAGGTAAGCACCTTATTAGAGTTGAGGTATGTGATTCAGGAATAGGAATTCCGCCTGAACAAATTAATCAGTTATTTAAATCATTTAACCAGCTTGATAATAGTACAACAAAAAACTATGGAGGAACAGGTCTAGGATTAGTGATTTCTAAAAGACTAACCAAACTAATGGGAGGGGATATTGGCGTGTCTTCTGCTCCAGGTATGGGGTCTATGTTTTGGTTTACTTTCCAGGCAAATGTTTGCGATGCCCCCGAAGTTGTTGAAGTTAAAAGTGAAGAGTTTAAGCTTGGAAGATATTTTGAAGTAGCTCCGGAGATATTGCTGGTTGATGATAATGCTGTTAATAGGCAAGTTGCTAGTGAAATATTAATAAAAGCCGGATGTAAAGTGCATATGGCTGAAAGTGGTAAGGAAACTATTCGTATTCTATCTGAAAATAAATTTGATTTAATATTTCTTGATATTCAAATGCCTGAAATGGATGGTGTTGAAACATTAAAAATCCTTAAAAAGGAGAATATATTAAATGAAGCGCCTGTTATTGCAATGACTGCATATTCAATGCAGGAAGATAAAGAAAGATTCTTGCAAAGTGGTTTTGATGATTATTTACCCAAACCGATTAAAGCAAAAGATTTAATAGCGAAAGTCAAGCATCATGTTGGGATAGAGTTGGTTGAACGGGAAGAAGATGATATGGAAAAGGTTGAGACAAAACCTAAGATGATTGTTAATCAGAGTACGGTGGCTGATCTGGAAAAATATGGAGGGAAGGATTTAATTACTCAGGTATTTGAAGATTTTAAAATTGAAACAGTTGAATTAATCAGAGAGATAGAATCAGGCCTTTTGGAGACTGATTATGATAAAATAAAGAAAAGTTTACACACAATTAAGGGTAATGCAGGGACTCTTGGTATAGAGAAGGTTGCAGGTATTGCAGAAGCAATAGAATCACGCCTTAAACAGGAAAATTATGAAGGCCTCGTTGAGGATATTTCGTATTTAAAATCTATATTTGGAGAATTCAGAAATAGTTATCAGAGTATATTAAACCTCTAAAAGAGATGTCAGCAGCAAAGAAAGTTTTGATAGCAGAAGATAGTTCTGTCATCCAAAATTTAACAAAAAAGATATTAATTATTCAAAATTATCAGATTAGTTCCGCCAAGAATGGTGAAGAGGTAATCAAAGCATTGAATGATACAGATTTTGATGTGATTTTAATGGATATCAATATGCCTAAAATGGATGGTATGGAATGTGCCAAACAAATAAGAGCAATGGATAATCCCGAAAAATCATCAACTCCGATTATTGCGATAACTGGTAATGCAAAAAATTATTCTATGGATGATTTTACTGCTGTTGGTATAAATGAATATATCCCAAAACCAATCAATTTTGATGATTTGGTTAAAGCTGTAAAAAAATACACTTCATAATATGGAAGTAAAGTATACAAAGTCATTTTTAAATAAACTGGAAGACATATTTGCAGAATCTGATTATATTCTGAGATATGAGAAGGGAAATTTTAAATCTGGTTATTGTGTGCTTAATGATAATAAAGTAGTTATTGTAAATAAGTACTACACCCTCGAAGGAAAAATTAGCTGCCTGGTCGAAATTCTTGGCCAGGTAGAATTAAATACTAAAGATTTTAGTGAAAAAAATCGAAATTTCTATTTGGAATTAACACAAACGTCGCTCAAGCTTTGAAAATTACTTTTTTAGGTACCGGAACATCTCAGGGAGTCCCGGTTATTGGGTGTGAATGCGATGTATGCCAATCAATTGATTTCCGGGATAAAAGATTAAGAACATCAATTCATATAGAGGTTGATGGTAAAAGTTTTGTGGTTGATACCGGTCCTGACTTTAGGCAACAAATGCTTAGGGAAAGGATTCACGTTCTGGATGCAGTAATCTTTACACATGAGCATAAGGATCATGTTGCAGGATTGGATGATGTGAGAAGCTTTAATTTTCGCTTAAAAAGGCATATGCCTATATATGCTACACGCCGAGTTATTGATCAGTTGGAAAAAGAATTTCATTATGCTTTTGGAGAAATTACATATCCGGGTGCTCCGAGATTTGATGTTAATGAAATTGATAACTCTCCATTTGAAATTAAAGGAGTAGAGTTTATTCCAATTGAGGTACTTCATTATAAATTACCGGTACTAGGATATCGTATTAAAGATTTTACCTACATCACTGATGCAAATAGCATTAGTGATGAAGAACTTGAGAAGGTTAAAGGAACCAGAGTTTTGGTTCTGGATGCCTTACAAAGGGAGAAGCATATATCCCATTTTACTCTGGATGAAGCTGTAGACCTTATACAAAGAATTAATCCGGAACAAGCATATCTCATTCATATTAGCCATCGTATGGGTACTCATAGGAAGGTAGAAAAGGAATTACCTGATAATATATCCATTGCTTACGATGGTTTAAAGATTATTTTGTAATGCATTTAACAGCATATTTTATATCTGCTCAAGCACGGAAACTAAATTCTTATTTTACTGAAACTGAAAAGCCATTTTATCTGGCAGAATGTTATTCTCAAAATAAGGATGAGGTCATATTTGGTTTCACCAATACCCAGGAAGAGTTTTATATTAAGGCTAGCTTTCATCCTAAATATTCATTTTTAAGCTTTCATAGTGATCAAAGCAGAGCAAATAGAAATTCTGTAGAACTATTTAAGGAGCTAATCGGTCGAGAAGTTGTCTCAGTAACTGAAATAAACAATGAAAGAGCATTTCTGATTAACTTTGATTCTGACTTTAAACTACTTTTTAAACTCTTTGGAAACAGGTCAAATATTCTCCAATTCAAGGGTGATAACTTACAGTTGTTATTTAGGAACGACTTGCAGGGAGACAAAGAAATATCCATTTCAGAATTAGGTTCAGTCCTTGATTTGAGCTTTGAGTGCTTGACGAAAAGAATTGAAAACAACAAATCACCTATTGTTCTGTGGGATAAGGAAATACAAAAAGTTTTTAATAATAGGGTAGAAGGAATTTCTTCAATTGATGATAAAGTTAATATAGCACTTGAGTTGCATGATCAATTATCTGATTCAAATGAATATAGAGTGATTTACGATGAATCTAGTCAGAATTACATTCTAACTTTAGTTGACACATCAATTTATTTAGATAATGATGTCAAAGGGATTTATAATGACCCAATTGAAGCGTCTAATGCTCTTTTTTATTCCTTTATCGGTCTTTTTGCACTTAATGATTTAAAGCAAAAAATTGAAAGTTATATCGATAAAAGAATAAAGCAAACAAAATCTTATACAAGGAAATCAGAAAAAAGACTTGAATATCTTGAGGGTGAGGCTCGCTTCAGGCAGTTTGGAGATCTGATAATGGCAAATCTTCATAATATAAATAGCGGAATTAAAGAGATAGAATTGAGTGATTTCTACAATGAGGGGATGATGGTTACCATCCCATTAAAAACAAATTTGTCTCCTCAAAAAAATGCTGAAAATTATTATCGCAAAGCTAAAAATCAGGAAAAAGAATTAGAAATTTTATTTGATAAGATTGACGAAAGTAATGAACGACTAGCGGAATTGAATTCTTTAAAAAAGGTAGTCGATAGTGAAAAGGATCTGAAGTCACTTAGAAAGCTTGTGAAAAACCTGGGAATTGATGCAAAGGGAAGACAGAAAGAAGAAATAAAGCCATATAGGCCATATGAGTGCGAGGGATTTCAGATTTGGGTAGGTAAAAATGCAGCTTCAAATGATGAATTAACTTTAAAATATGGTTATAAAGAAGACTTATGGTTACATGCAAAAGACGTATCAGGGTCGCATGTTTTGATTAAACACCAGGCAGGCAAAGAATTTCCAAGGTCTGTAATAGAATATGCAGCATCCTTAGCAGCTAAGTATAGTAAGCGTAAGAATGAAACCTTATGCCCTGTTATAGTTACTCCTAAAAAGTATATTAGGAAGGTTAAGGGGAGTCCTGCGGGGGCTGTTATGGTAGATAAAGAAGAAGCGGTACTCATGATTGAGCCCGCTCCATAATAATTTTATAAATTGACAGCTATTATATCATGTCAATTTTTAGAGTATTAGTTCTTTTCTTTTCTTCAAGAGGCATACTTGCCATTTGAACAATAAGGTCACCTTTTTTAACATATCCCATTTTTTCGATAATCTTCTTTTGATCTTCAAAAGTCTCATCGGTTGTTGGGCCACCATCATAATAAATGCCTCTAACACCCCAAACAAGGCTTAGTACATTTAGTAATTTTTTATTGCTGGTGAAAATAAATATATGAGCTTTAGGTCTGTGACAAGATGCTCTGATGCCAGTATAACCTGAATTAGTTATTCCGAAAATCGCCTTAGCCTCAGTTCTCTTGGCCAGTCGACAAGCAACAAGAACAAGGTTATCACTCACAAATGTTGGTGATTCATCCCTTACAAAACTAGTGTGGTGGAAGTAAATACTTTCTGTTCTTGACTCAACAATTGAGATTGTTTTAGCCATACTAGTTACAGATTCCACAGGATATTTTCCCGCTGCTGACTCAGCAGAAAGCATTAAAGTATCGGCTCCATCCATTACTGCATTTGCAATGTCATTTGTTTCTGCTCGGGTTGGGCGAGGGTTCTCAATCATGCTTTCCATCATTTGAGTAGCAATGATTACAGGTCTGCCTATAAGATTACATTTTCTAACGATATCTTTCTGGATAGTAGGAACTTCTTCCATTACCACTTCAACACCAAGATCACCTCGGGCAACCATAATAGCATCAGTAACTTCGATAATTTCATCTATATTATCAACTGCCTGAGGTTTTTCAATTTTGGCAATAACTCGAGCTGAACGCCCTGCATCTGAAATTCTTTTCTTGATATCACGAACGTCATCTGCTTTTCTAACAAACGAAAGAGCAATCCAGTCAACATCTTGTTCAAGGCCGAACTCAAGATCTCTAATGTCTTTTTCAGTTAATGATGGTGCTGATACTTCAGATTGAGGTAGGTTAATACCTTTTCTTGATTTTAAAGGGCCACCATAAACAATCTCCGTTACGACCTCAGTAGGGCTGGTCGATAATACTTTAAGCTCGATTTTTCCATCATCGATAAGAATCATTTCGCCCTCTTTTACATCATTCACGATGTCTTTGTAGGTAGTTCCTATACGCTCCGCATTGCCGACAACATCTTCAGTAGTAATAGTTAATTTATCACCTTCTTTTATGATTACTTCACCATTTTCGACTTCCTGAGTTCTTATTTTAGGTCCTTGAAGGTCTTGAAGTAAGGCAACATGAGTACCAAGCTCTTCATTAAGCTCACGAACGAAATCTATTACCTTTTTATGGTCTTCGTGTGTTCCATGAGAAAAATTTAATCTGAATACATCAGCTCCGGCCCTTATGAGCTTTCTTAACATATCCTTATTGTTACTAGCCGGACCAACAGTAGCAATAATTTTTGTTTTATTAAAATTAATTTCTTTTGACATCTGTTAAAATAATAAGTTTTCCTTTGACTTTATTTGAGTGTAGTCTATGGGTATTACAAAATTTATTTCATCTAATGATTTGATTTTAGCAATCATTTCACTGGCATTGAAGGAATCACTTTCCTTTATCAAAAGAAGAAAGTCAAACTGCTTGAGTTCAGGAATTAAGAACAAATTACCTATTCTTTCATGATTTGCAGCTTTATTTTCAATTAACTTTATAAACCCTGCAGGTGTTTCATAAAGATAATTACAAATTTCCAGATTTTCTTCTCCGATGTTAAGCATGAAATCATTTTCCTTCACCAGACTTAAATTAAAAAGTTTATTTAGCAGCCAGGCTAATTTGTATGGTTTTAATGTACATGAAATACCAACTGCCTTAAAATCAATAGTTAAGCTTTTCTGAAGCTTTGTTTTCTTCATTCCTGTTTAAGTTTTCAATGTTAAGAAGCATTTTTTACCTGACCGTAATTCGACAATGAAAAAGTGCCTCTAAAGCAAGATAATTTAGTTATTTTTGAATATTTTACTTACTGTATTGCGAAATAGTTAAGAAATATAATCAAATGGGTCTGTAATTGCTTTTATAATAAGTTTATTGAATTTGTTTGATTTTATAACTTTAAATCTATTTCTTTGCAGTGGATTTTAACTAAATACTTTTAGCGATGTCTGAAATAGCACAAAAAGTAAAAGCAATTATTGTTGACAAGCTTGGTGTAGAAGATTCAGAAGTAACAACTGAAGCAAGCTTTACAAATGACTTGGGAGCAGATTCCCTTGACACTGTTGAACTGATCATGGAATTTGAAAAAGAGTTCAATATTTCTATTCCTGACGACCAGGCTGAAAACATTCAGACTGTAGGTCAAGCAATCAGCTACCTCGAGGAAAACGTTAAGTAATTTTTATTTAACCTAAAAACGTATTTCATTACTCTTTATATGAAATATACGAGAAGAGTTGTTGTAACAGGAATTGGCGCGCTAACTCCTATTGGTAATACTGCTCCTGAATTTTGGGACGGATTATCAAAGGGAGTTAGTGGTGCTGCTCCTATCACACGTTTCGACGCAGAGAAGTTTCGAACGAAATTTGCGTGCGAAGTGAAGAATTTCGACCCTAATGATCATCTGGATCGCAAAGAAGCGAGAAAGATGGATCCTTATACATGGTACGCAATGGTTACGGCTGAGGAAGCTTTCAACGATAGTCAGTTGAAGGATTATGACTCGGATCGTGCCGGTGTTATCTGGGGTTCTGGTATCGGAGGTCTTAGAACATTCACTGATGAAGTGATGTCTTTCGCCAATGGTGACGGTACACCTAGATTTAATCCATTTTTCATCCCGAAAATGATCGCTGATATTTCAGCTGGTTATATCTCAATCAAATATGGTTTCAGAGGCCCGAATTTTGCAACCGTTTCTGCGTGTGCATCTTCTACCAATGCAATCATTGACGCAATGAATTATATCAGATTAGGACATGCCGATATCATCATGACTGGTGGTTCTGAAGCAGCTGTTACTGAGCCTGGTATGGGTGGCTTTAATTCTATGAAAGCACTTTCTGAGCGAAATGATTCTCCGGAAACTGCTTCAAGACCATTTGATAAAGATAGAGATGGATTCGTCCTTGGTGAAGGTGCTGGTGCACTTGTACTAGAGGAATACGAACATGCGAAAAAGCGTGGTGCTAAAATTTATGCTGAAGTAATCGGAGGAGGTATGTCCGCTGATGCTCACCATATTACGGCTCCACATCCTGATGGTCTTGGTGCTACAAATGTTATGATCAATGCGTTAAGAGACGCAGAGATTGATCCGTCTGAAGTACAGTACATCAATGTGCATGGAACCTCAACACCTCTAGGTGATATGAGTGAGGTAAAAGCCATACAGAAAGTGTTTGGTGACCATGCCTATAACTTAAATATTTCATCTACTAAGTCGATGACTGGTCACCTTTTAGGTGCTGCCGGTGCGATCGAATCTATTGCCTGTTTAATGGCTATCAATAAGGGGATTGTCCCTCCAACGATAAACCATTTTACTGACGATGACGAGATCGATGGTCGATTAAACTTTACCTTTAACGAGGCGCAAGAAAGGGAAGTAAATATTGCTCTCTCAAATACTTTTGGATTTGGAGGTCATAATACTTCAGTGATATTCAAAAAATTGGTTGATTAGTGTGGAGATTGTTTCCTCGATTTTTTTCGAAATTTAAGTACCGAAAAGGTAAAAATAAAAAACTTTCAGAAGCTGTAAGGAATATTGTCGGGTTCAGACCCGTCAATATTCACTTATACTTCCTGGCCTCTCAGCATACTTCTGTTGCTCAGATGAATGTCGCAGGAAAAAGAGATAGCTATGAGCGTCTCGAGTTTCTTGGTGATGCCGTTCTGGGAATGGTAGTTGGTGAATATCTATTCAAAAAATATCCATTTAAAGACGAAGGCTTTCTTACCGAAATTCGCTCAAGAATTGTAAACAGAGAGAGCTTAAACCGACTTGCAAAAAAAGTTGGAGTAAATAATTTTGTGGAGTATAATCCCGGCGGGAAAAGACATAATTACAAATATGTTTTTGGTAATTCTTTGGAGGCATTAATTGGTGCCGTCTATTTGGATCATGGTTTTGGCAGATGCCGCCATTTCATCATTAAAAGATTATTAATTCCACATTTTGATCTTGAAAAACTCATAAAGAGCAACACTAATTTCAAATCCCGTGTAATAGAGTGGTCTCAAAAAACTAACACCTCAGTTGATTTTATTGTCCAGGAGATAGAAACTGAAGGTCACCTTAAAGAATTTAAGGCTGAGCTAATAGTTGACGGCAATAAAATGAGTGAAGGAATCGGAAATAGTAAGAAAAAAGCAGAACAAATTGCGGCAGAACGTGCTATAGATAGTATCTTCGATAAGAAGGATTGAAATCTTTAGCTTTATGAAAAAAATGCGTTTAGCCGGAGCTGCTTTAAATCAGACCCCGCTTAACTGGAAGGAAAACCTTTCTAATATAAGACAAGCAATATTTGAGGCTGAAAAAGAGAATGCAGATATTCTTTGTTTACCAGAGTTATGTATTACAGGATATGGCTGTGAAGATCTATTTCTAAGTAATTGGCTTCCTGAAAAAGCTTTAAATAAACTTGTTGAAATCATTCCTTTAGTCAATGATTGCTTTACAATTGTCGGATTACCAATAAGGTTTGAAGGGAAAACCTATAATTGTGCCGCAGCAATTTATCAGCAGGAACTTCTTGGATTATATTGTAAACAGTGGCTTGCTGATGAAGGAGTTCATTATGAGCCTCGCTGGTTTTCACCATGGCCTTCCGGAGTGATGAGTAATATCGAAATTAATAGTCAATTTTATCCGATTGGTGATATTACAATAAATCATAAAGGTATAAAAATCGGTTTTGAAATTTGCGAGGATGCCTGGAGAGGTGAATTGCGTCCGGGTTATAAATTAAAAGAGAAAGGTGTTGATCTGATATTAAATCCTAGTGCATCTCATTTTGCTTTTGGTAAAAGTAACTTCAGGGAACACCTTATTGTGGATAGCAGTAAACTATTTGACTGTGTTTATTTGTATTCAAACCTGCTTGGAAATGAAACGGGCAGAATGATATTTGACGGAGAGGTATTTATTGCTCAAAAAGGTAAGCTGATTCAAAAGAATAGAAGATTATCTTTTCAATCTGTCAACCTGGTAACAGCTGAAGTTGATTTTACTGGTAAATACATTCCGCAGGAGCTTGCCTACGATGATCAGGATAAATACCTGGAATTTGATAAAGCCATTGCTCTAGCTTTATTTGATTACCTTCGAAAAAGCAGAAGTAAATGTTTTGTTCTTTCATTGAGTGGGGGAGCAGATAGTGCCTGTTGTGCAATAATGGTTGCTGAAATGGTCAGGAGGGGAGTTGAAGATCTGGGGATTGACGGATTTGTAGCAAAGGCCGGAATTCCTGATCGAAAGTTTAAAAGCGTAGAGGATATAACCGACGATATGCTTTATACAGCTTATCAGGCAACAAAAAATTCATCTGAAGATACCTATCTGGCTGCTAAAGAAATAGCAGAGTCAGTAGGAGCAACTTTCTATTCATGGAATATTGATGATGTCGTAAGTGACTATACAAATATTTATGAAAATACCACTGGTGAAAAGCTTACCTGGGAAGATCATGATATTCCACTTCAAAATATTCAGGCAAGATCGAGGGCTCCTATGATTTGGTTATTGACAAATGTTAAAGGAGGTCTGCTTCTGGCAACATCTAATCGAAGTGAGGGAGATGTAGGGTATGCCACAATGGATGGAGATACTTCAGGAAGCATTTCGCCCATTGCTGGTGTTGATAAGACATTTATAAGAAACTGGCTAAAGTGGGCAGAAAAGGAACGTGGGTTTTATGGATTAAATAGGGTGAATAATCTTGCTCCTACAGCTGAATTGCGGCCCTCAGACAAGAACCAGACTGATGAGTCTGACTTGATGCCGTACCACATACTTGCTAAGATTGAGCGAGAAGCCATATTCCAAAGGAAGGCACCGATTGAGGTGTATCAAAGCCTGAAGGAAGCTGATCTTTGTAGCAATAAAGAACTTAAAAGATTTATTATAAAGTTTTTCAGACTGTGGTCAATCAATCAATGGAAACGCGAACGTTTTGCACCATCTTTTCACTTAGATGAATTTAATGTTGATCCAAAAACATGGTGTAGATTTCCAATTTTAAGCGGAGCTTTTAGTGAAGAAATTGAGGAATTGGTGAATATAAATCCGGATGATGAATAAGTTGGTGGTATTTATAGGTGGCCCAACGGCAAGTGGTAAAACTGGTTTGTCAATAGAGTTGGCAAAGAGATTTTCTACTGTAATCATTAGTGCAGATTCTCGCCAAATGTATAAAGAAATGTCAATTGGTACTGCTAAACCGGACCTTGAAGAACTTAATGCTGTTAAACACTTTTTAGTGGACGACAGAAGTATTCAGTCTCCTATGAATGCTGGTGACTTTGAGCGTGAGGCTTTGGAAATTATTTCTTCTATCAATAAAGAAGTGATTTTTGTTGTTGGGGGAACAGGACTTTATATGAAGGCCCTATATGATGGGCTTGATGAATTTCCGGAAGTACCGGATGAAATCAGACATAAGTGGAATCAATTATTTGAAGATAAGGGGTTAGATTATCTCCAATCCCTTTTGAAAGAAAAAGATCCGGAATATTATGAATCTGTTGATTTAGACAATCCACGAAGGCTGATACGAGCGCTTGAGGTGATAGAAGTGTCTGGTGAACCGTATTCTTCGTTTAGAAGCGGATCGTCTGTTCAGCGTGATTTTAGAGTGCTTAAATTGGCTCTTGACGTTGATCGTGAACATTTGTATCATAGAATTAATGAGAGAATGGATAAAATGATCGAAAAAGGATTATTTAAAGAGGCAGAAAGTTTATTTGATTATCGTGAATTGCAACCTTTAAAAACAGTTGGATATCAGGAAATTATGGGGTTTCTGGAAAAGGAGTACGATTATGAGGAGACAGTTAGACTATTAAAAAGAAACTCCAGAAGATATGCAAAAAGGCAAATGACATGGTTTAGACGTGAAGAATTTGAATGGGTTGATTCAAAAGATATTAACAAGATTGAAATGATTATAAAAACAGAATTAGAAAAAATGAAAGAGGGCTGATTTCAGCCCTCTTTTTTATATACTTAGAATTTCTACCATTCTGATGAGATCCTGAGTCAGAGGTTTTTCTTTTGTTATGCTATCATGAAAAGTAGTAAATGTAACTTCATCGTTAATTACACCCACCATAACTCCTGATTCACCTTTCATTAGACCCTCAACAGCTGCTAGCCCCAAACGGCTGGCAAGAATTCTATCCTGTGCTGTAGGAGTACCACCTCTTTGAACGTGTCCTAAAATAGTTACCCGGATATCTTTTAGGTCTTTAACTTTGGATTTAACTTTCTCTGCAATTTCAAAGGCGTTACCTTCTTCATCACCTTCTGCAATAACTACGATACTTGAAGTTTTACTACGGCTCCATCCTTTTTTCAAGGCAGCGATTACTTCATTAATTGTCGTTTTGGTTTCAGGTACCATAACCATTTCAGCACCTCCGCCAATTCCTGATTGGATTGCAATATACCCTGAGTCACGCCCCATTACTTCAATGAAAAATACGCGGTCATGAGAATCTGCAGTATCACGGATATTGTCAACAGCACTAAGTGCAGTGTTAACTGCTGTATCAAAACCTATTGTTTTGTCAGTACCATAGATATCATTGTCAATAGTTCCCGGTATACCGATTACTGGAATGCCATATTCTTCATGAAAAATTTTAGCACCAGTAAAGGTACCATCACCTCCAATTGCTATTAATGCATCAATCCCAAATTTTGTAAGGTTATCATATGCCTTTTTCCTTCCTTCAGGATCTCTGAATTCTTTGCAACGAGCAGATTTTAAAACAGTCCCTGCTCTTTGTATAATATTACTAACTGAGTGAGAGTTTAGGGGAATAATATCGCCATCAATCATCCCCTTATATCCATATCTAATGCCGTATACCTCAATTCCGTAGTAGATACATCCCCTAACTACTGCTCTCAATGCAGCGTTCATTCCAGGAGCGTCTCCACCTGAAGTAAATACACCAATTTTTTTCATGCCTATTTTACCCTTTTAATTTAAATCGCATAATATTAATTTTTTTTTAATTCATGTGGTAACTTCAAAATTTATATTTGTGTAGAATTGACAAAACTTAAAATAAATGCACAATATTTTAATAATTTCTTATTATTGGCCCCCAAGTGGCGGTGGTGGAGTGCAACGATGGTTAAAATTTACCAAATATTTACCAGAGTTTGGTGTAAATCCCATTGTGTTTACTCCGGAAAATCCAACGTTTGCATTTCGTGATGAATCTTTATTAAGTGATGTTGGGGAAGAGTTGGAAGTTATTAAATTTCCAATTTGGGAACCATATAAACTTTTACCTGGGAAATCTAAGCCTTCTAAAAAGTCTGGACAAGCATTTGATAATGAAAACAGGACTTTATTACAAGAATTGATTGTTTGGGCAAGGGGAAATATGATTGTGCCTGATCCCAGGGTTTTTTGGGTGCGACCTTCTGTTAAATTTTTAACTACCTGGTTAAAGGATCGTAATATCGATATGATAATTACAACTGGCCCACCTCACAGTATGCACCTGATTGGCAAGAAATTAAAAAAGAAAACCGGTATTCCATGGATTGCAGATTTTCGAGACCCATGGTCTGAATGGCATCAATTAAGGCATTTGAAAGTTTCAAAACCAGTTTTAAAAGTTCATAGACATCTTGAAAAGACTATATTCAAAAATGCTAATGCAGTAATTACTGTTAGTCCTGGCATGGCAGATGATCTGACAAGATTGGGGTCAAAAAATGTAAAAGTAGTAAGCAATGGTTTTGACCATGAGGATATTCCGACTAGTTTAAATCAATTAAAACCTGATAAATTTCTCATTTCTTATGTTGGTACCATCGATGACTTGAGAGACCCGAAGCCATTTTTAAAAGCATTAAAAATGTGGCTTGATGAAAACCCGGAAAGGCTGGAAGAAACCGAAATGCGAATTCATGGTATAATAAGTGAATCATTCTTTGGAGGAATGCTTAAAGATAAAATGCTTTCCGAAGTTGTGAAAATAGGGGAGTATTTGTCTCATGATCAGGTTTTTAATTTGGTTGGTAAATCTGCAGCCCTTTTGTTATTGCTTTCAAAGTTTGGTAATAGTAAAGGGTTTTTAACTGGAAAACTATTTGAATATATTGCTTCTGGCCGTCCGATTTTAGGAGTGATTGATGATACTGGAGATGCTGCTGATTTAATTAGAACAGGTAAATATGGTTGGGTAGCAGATCCCGATGATATTTTGAGTATCAAATTAAATATTGAAAAGGCTTATCAGGAATATAAACAACAGAAAAATAACTATGAAATAAGGATTGACTCTCCTTATAGTAGAAAGAATTTAAGTAAAAAGCTTTCAGAAATTATTGATGAGGAGTTAGTAAAAGTTAAATCTTAATTCCCTTTTCATTTAGCCAAGAATTAATATCTGGATGGAATGGAAATATTTTATATAAAATCAAATATAGTACCCCAATCAATGATGTGTTTAAAACTATTGTTAAGAGTATAGAGTCATACTGGGGTAGAAAGTAAGCAATCCCTAAAACTAAAATAACAAAGATTGTCATTTTGAGATAAGACTTTCCTAGCGGCTGAAGATTTAATTTTCTTTTGAGGAAAGTGTATTTTAAAATATTAAATAGTGCTAAGGATATTAAGGAAGCAAAAGCTGCACCGTTCATTCCAAATTCAGGAATTAATATATAGTTGAATAAGACAGTGCAGACTGCAAGAATCAAAATAGCATAAACGTTATAACGATAATATTTTGAAACAGCTATGATTTCTGAATTATTGCCTGAAATCATATCTGTCATCTTTGCCAGGCCAAGAATTATTACAATATTTTTTGCTGCCAGGTATTCTTCATAGTTAGGTATGATTTTGATAATTGATTCTAAGGAGGCCAGTATGATTGCAAATATTAGCGTGGCAATTATTGTTTGTCCATATGCAGCTTTTTTATAGTATTTATTAATTTCTTCAAAATTACTTCTAGCAAATTCAGATGAAATTAAAGGTGTATAAATGGTTCTAATAATTTTTCCAGGAAGTTCAATAACAATTGCAAAGAAAAATAATGTACTATAAACACCTGAAGAGTCCAGCCCCATTAATTTAGATACCATTATAGTATCTACTTGTAGAAGTATTAATCCTCCCGAAAGTGCCAGAAATGAATAAAAACCATAATTTATAAATTTCCTGGACTCTTGAATATGTTCACGTTTAGGTAGAATTGATCTTTTTAATCCAATTAACCCAATTACCAGTGGGATTAATAAAATAAAGCAAATAAGGTGTCCGTAGGTAATGAATGTTACTACTTTATCTAAATTAAAAATCTGTAAAGCAAATAGAATCGCTGATAAACTTATGAATAACCTAAGAAGTAAGTTTCTTAAGAAATAAGAATAAGATAATTTATTATATACCCTTGAAATAGATTCAGTTGTGTTGTATAAAGAAAGAAGTACAGTTATCAAAACTATGTTTTGATAATATGGTATAATTTCTGCTGTCCTTTCTTTGAAAAAACCTATGAAAAGAGGCTCACAGAATAATGAAATAATATAAAAGGAGATACTTAGTATAGCAGCAAAGATTATAGTTAACCCAATAAATCCATGCTGATTATTCTTCAGCTTATACTCTTCAAAGAATTTAATAACTATTTGTGCGAGCCCAAATTGAGCTAACGGAACTAGTAGTCCAGCAACACTTAATATTGTTCTTATAAGCCCAATTTCTGTTGTCGTGAAAACTTTTGGGAACAAATACATATAATTAAATGCTCCCACAGCAACACCAGAATAGGTGAAAAAGGTGCTAAAAAAGCCCTGTTTTAATAAATAAGAATCTTTAATCGGCATATTTGTTTTATTCCGATTTAAATTTTTTCTATTTTAAAAACTGAATAAAATAGGCCTCCTAAGAATACAATTATCATTAACCAAGAACTTACTGCAGTTATCGGATTCAGACTGTAATATACTTTTGGTTTGAATTCAAAAGTAATATCATATTCTCCAGGATTTTCAATTACTAAGCCGCGAAGTACATAATTGACTAGTACAATTTCAGTTTCTTTACCATTAACATATGCAGTCCATCCTTCCGGATAATAAATATCACTAAATACAAATAAGGTTTTACCTTTAGTGCTAGCCTTATATTCAAGTTTATTTGGTTGGTAATTTGTTAATGAAATTTTTCCATTTGGATCATATTTTCCCGGTTCAGGATATTTGCCTGATAAAATAGGTGCACTAAATGCTATTGACTTTGTATCTATTGTTGATAATTCATCTAATATTTTTCTTGGAGTTCCGACTTGTTTAACTTCTTCTACACACCATGCAGGCCCATTCGCCATTGGATTTTTTATAACCTGTTGTGCTTGATCACCAAATTTTATGTATTTAGTATTAAGCATATTCAGTGTTTGAGTCTTATCAAAAGGAGTTTCCCCAGCTTGTAATCCATTTATTAATTGTTGTATTTCTGGACTTATTGTATATTCAATAAGTGTTTGATAGTTCCCCATTTTAGCACCATGATACCCACCGATTGATTCATGAAAGTATGACGTGCGGGCTTCATTAAAAGGGTTTGCAAGGTTTAAAACTCTGTAATGCGGTTCACTATCTTTAAGGATAGTTTCGTCAGCCGGTGTTTTAGTGAACTGTAATGAGTTTCTTTCTTTTACGAAGTTTTTATCACCAAAATATCTTGAGTCAATGCCCCAATGATCAATAAGTGTAAGTGCAATAATTCCAATAATAGCCAGGTAGGTGCTAATTTTCTTTTTAAGACTAAAATAGATTAAACAAGCTGCTATTAAGATATAGATTAAGGTTCTAAAACTATCCGCTCTCATTAAGGAAATACGGTCTTGTTTAAGCGCATTTATGAACCAAGCCGGAGCACCAATTTGTTGATCAATTGCTCCTGAAGTATTAATTGCCCCAGCAATTAATATAACAAATAAACATAGTCCAGCTGCAATTCCAGTACTGATAAAGAATTTTTTTAGAATTTTTTTATCGGTCTCAGTACTAAACAGAGTTTCTAGTCCAATAATTCCTAATAAGTTTATTGCAAAAATTGGAATAATTAATGTGAAAGTAACTGACCTGAACTTATTAAATAATGGAAGGTAATCATATAAGAAATAATTTAAAGTAGAAAAATTATCTCCCATTGAAATAAAAATACCCAATATACTAATAGCTATCAACCACCATTTATTTCTTTCATTTACAAAAACAATACCTATTACAAACAAAAGAAATGATATGGCACCTACATAATAAGGAGCTGTAAGTCGTTGATTTCCCCAGTAAGTTGGTAAACTTTTTATTTGTTGGCGTATTTGATTTTGAGGTATGCCTTTACTTGCCATAGCTTTGGCAACATTACTATTCTCACTTAATTCTTCTCCTTGAGATCCTCCAAGAATATTGGGAATAAACAATGTCATCCATTCGAGGGTGCCATTGCTAAATTCAAAAACATAATTTTTTGAAAGACCTCCACGTTCCATTTTTTCAATTCCGGAATCCGCACCTCTAGTTGAATATTTGCTGTATTGATAGGTGGCTAAAAGTTCACCTGTAAAAGTACCTAGTGATATTATTGCGGCTATTACTAAAACTCCAATTTTTTTAGAAAAGGAACCTATGTTTTTATTTTTTAAACTAAATATTAACTCATTAATACCGAAAGCAGTTACAATAAAAAGAAGATAATATGTGACTTGTAGGTGGTTTAATCGCAAATGAAGTGCTAAAGCAGCAGAAGTGATAGCCACCCCTACAATATATTTCTCTCTAAAGACTAATTTTATGCCAGCCAAAACTAGTGGCATATAAGCGATGGCTCCAATTCTGGCATTATGGCCTGCGCTTAGACCAATAATTAAAAAGCTTGAAAGTCCAAAGGAAATAGCTCCGGCAATGGCAAGATATGGCCTGACTTTATAAGAAAGTAATAATATATAAAATGATACAAATGCTATAAAAATCATCCTTACAGGGTGCGGGAGTCCTAAACTAAATACTTCATGAAGAACCTTAACAGGGCCATTACTCCAGTTCGCATTGACCAGATAGGCAGGCATTCCGCTAAACATCCCGTCAGCCCATAATGTTTCTTCACCAGTTTGCTCTCTATATTCTATTACAGATTGAGCTCCGCCTTTCCATTGAGTTATATCATGCTGGTTTATTGCCATATTATCAAAAAACACCGGAGAAAAGAAACCGATAGTGATAAGAAGGAAAACCAGAACTGCGATAATATGTGGAAGGATATCTTTAGTGAAGTTGATATTATTAAATTTCATTATTTAGCCGAATTTATTTAAATGATTACTTAAAAAAGACACTTCTGGTAAGTGTACATTAAAATCATATTGTAAATTTGAGGCAATATCAGCAAGGAATTTGGATTATACAAAGCATGGGCTGTTAAATGAGGTAATTTTGCTTAATTTTGCGACAAAATAATACTGAATATGTTCGAAAATCTTTCATATAAATTAGACAAGGCCTTTCAGACTTTAAAAGGAAAGGGACAGATCACTGAAATCAACGTAGCAACGACTGTTAAAGAGATCCGAAGAGCATTAATTGATGCGGACGTTAACTACAAAGTTGCAAAAGAGGTTACAGATAAAATTAAAGAAGAAGCACTTGGTAAGGATGTGTTGACTACCGTTTCTCCAGGTCAGTTGTTAATTAAAATCACTAATGATGAGTTGACAAAGCTGATGGGAGGGACTCAGGCTGATATCACCCTTGAAGGGTCTCCTTCTGTAATCCTGATATCAGGTCTTCAGGGTTCTGGTAAAACAACTTTTAGTGGAAAGCTTGCAAGCTATCTTAAAAAGCAAGGTAGAACTGTTTTACTTGTAGCTTGTGATATTTACAGACCTGCTGCGATAGATCAGTTGAAGGTATTGGGTGAGCAAATAGGAGTAGAGGTTTATGCTGAGCCTGAAAATAAAAATGCAGAGCAAATAGCAAATAATGCTATTAAGTATGCAAAAGATAATGGTAAAAGTACTGTAATTGTCGATACAGCTGGACGTTTAGCAGTTGACGAACAAATGATGAAAGAAATTGAAGGACTTAAGAAGTCTTTAAATCCTTCTGAAACATTATTTGTTGTTGACTCGATGACTGGTCAGGATGCAGTTAATACGGCAAAAACTTTTAATGAAAGACTTGATTTTGATGGTGTAGTCCTTACCAAATTAGATGGTGACACCAGAGGTGGTGCTGCATTATCAATTAGAACTGTAGTTGATAAACCAATTAAGTTTATTTCAACAGGAGAGAAGATGGATGCCATTGATAAGTTCTTCCCGGAACGTATGGCAGGCCGTATTCTAGGTATGGGAGACGTTGTATCCCTTGTTGAAAAAGCTCAGGAGACTTTTGATCAGGAAGAAGCTCAACGTTTAAACAAAAAGATCAGAAAGAACCAGTTTGACTTTGAGGATTTTCTTTCTCAGCTACAGCAGATAAAGAAAATGGGTAATCTTAAAGACCTTCTGGGAATGATTCCTGGCATGGGAAAAGCCATTAAGAATATTGATATAGATGATGATTCTTTCAAGCCAATCGAGGCGATAATTCATTCGATGACTCCTGACGAAAGAGCTAACCCTGATATTATGAATGGAAGCCGTCGTCAGCGTATAGCTAAAGGAAGTGGAACTTCTGTTCAGGAGGTTAACAAACTTCTTAAGCAATTCAACGAAATGAAAAAGATGATGAAGACAATGAATAAGTTATCTGGAAATAAACGTGCAATGTCTGCAATGAATATGTTTAAGAGATAATAAGTAAAATCTTGATTGCTGAAGCTCGGAGTTTTTCTTCGAGCTTTTTTTTATGCATTTTAGGGAATAATAATTACAAAAAAAGGTCTTCAATTATGAAGACCTTTTTGCATGTTTAAAAACAATTTTTATCTATAAAGCACAGCATTAACTGCCTCTAAAGTTCTTTTTACATTTGGTAACGTAGCTTCAATTAAAGTGGGAGCATAGCCTAATGGAATATCTTTATTTGTTACTCTTTTAATTGGAGCGTCAAGATAATCAAAGGCATAGTGTTGAATGTGGAATGCAATTTCAGATGAAATTGAAGCTAACGGCCATGCTTCTTCAACAACTACTAATCTGTTTGTTTTCTTTACAGATTCTACCACAGTTTTGTAATCGATTGGTCTCACTGTTCTCAGGTCAATTACTTCAGCTGAAACATTGTTTTTAGCTAATTCATCAGCAGCCTCAAGAGCAATCTTCATCATTTTACCAAAAGATACAATAGTGACATCACTACCTTCTCTTTTAACATCAGCAACACCTATAGGAAGCAAATATTCACTTTCAGGTACTTCTCCCTTATCACCGTACATAAGTTCAGATTCCATGAAAATAACCGGATCATCATCTCTGATAGATGACTTTAATAGCCCTTTAGCATCATACGGATTAGATGGAACTACAACTTTTAAACCTGGAGTATTTGCATACCAGTTTTCGAAGTTTTGGGAGTGTTGAGCAGAAAGCTGTCCTGCATTACCTGTTGGTCCACGAAAAACCATTGGAACAGGAACTTGTCCACCAGACATATAAAGCATTTTTGCTGCAGAGTTTATTACCTGGTCAATTGCAACTAACGAAAAATTGAAGGTCATAAATTCAATGATTGGTCTTAGTCCATTCATTGCAGCGCCTACACCTATTCCGGCAAAGCCTAATTCGGTAATAGGAGTGTCAATAACTCTCTTTGGACCGAATTCATCAAGCATTCCCTGACTTACTTTATATGCACCATTGTATTCAGCTACCTCTTCTCCCATAAGAAAGACATTTTCGTCTCTTCTCATTTCTTCTGACATAGCCTCACCAAGTGCTTCTCTGAACTGTATTTCTCTCATTTTTAACTTCGTTACAAAACTGGACAAAAATAGCAATTAGAACCTAATTATAAAAGTTATTATCTATTAAGACTCAAAGCTATAAATAAAAAAAAGGTTGCCTCATTGAGACAACCTTCTATATTTTAAGATTTAAATCTTATTTCAACGCCTCAGTGAAAGCAGCGTTACCAGCCATTGAAGCAAACTCAAGGTCACCAAGAGCTTTTTGCTTTAATGAAGGATCTAAAGTAACTGCTTGACCAAGGTGAGAGATCGCCTGATCAGCATTATTGCTTCTTGCAGCAGTAACTGCAGCAGCATAATGAGCTTTAGCGAAATCGCTATCAGCAGCAATTGCATCTTCGAAAGAAGACATTGCTTTTTGATTTTCACCGTTTAATAACTGTGCTAAACCTTTGTTGTAAAGATTAACAGGAGTTTCAGTAGCATTAGAAAGAGAAGTAGTCGCAGGACCATACTCTGCTCTCATGATCTGAAGAGCACCTTTAACACCATTAAGACCAGCTGTGTTATCTGCAGTTGCACTCATGCTAGCAGCGTCCAATGCAACAGCATATGCTTTCTGGTAGTTACCTTGCATTGCATAAGCAGTAGCCATGTTCATGTGAGCAGGAGCATTAGCTTCCATTCTGTTAGAGATCTCAGCTTCATTGATTGCTGAAGAAACCATGTCATCGCTTCCTGATTGCTTAGCTTTCTCTAAGTAAACAGCAGAAAGGTTGTTATGAGCTACCCAGTTATCTTCTTTAGCAATTGCAGCTTTGTAAATAGCTTCTTTCTCATCAAGAGAAGGAGTTAAAGTAGCAGCATAAAGTAATTCTTCCATTGAAAGAGTGTCTGCACTTGCAGAACCGCTAGCAATACCTTTTGCTAATACTGAAATTTCAGCATCTGTTTTCTTTTCCTTTACAGTAAGGATTTCAGTTTCAGAGAAACGTAACTTAGGGTAAACATCTCTGAACATAGTTCTGTAGAAAGGAAGTTTTTGTAATTGCTTTTCTTTCTCTTCGAATACACCAGGACCGTTAACGATATCATAAACTTGTTGCTTCTCTTCAGAAGAAAGTCCTTCATAGTTAGCTAATGAATCCTTAAGTGGAGTCCAGTCTCTAACAACTTCTTTTAAGATAAAGTTAATGCTATCAGCAGCACCTTGGTAGTCATAACGATCCATCTGGTTTCTGTAGTAATCTTCAATAACTTTAGCACGATTACCTGCTAAGCCAGTGTTAATTGTTTCAGAACCTTCAGGAGAGTGAGAACCTGTAATAGTAACAGTTCTTGTAACATTCTTTTCAGCAATGAATCCGCTGAAGTATGAACCTCTATCACTTCTTTTTTCAGAGCTTCTCAATACAGAGCTACCTTGTAAGAAGTAGAAGTTAATGTTTGTAGGAATTAACTCTTCCTGATTGTTGTATCCATGGTCAGCATAAGCTGCAAAGAATGGATTTTCAACTAATTTAGAAGTAGTGATTATTCCAGGAGCAACTGTCATCCTTTCAGTTTCCTTGAATTTTCCGTTTTCAGGATTTGAAGAAACACCCATTACCTGTAATTCACCTTTGCTCATTGCAGGCTCATATGGGAAAGAGAAAGTTTTTGATTCTCTTGGTTCTGTTTCTTTAGCATTAGGATAATCTTCAGCTTTAAAAGAAACTTCTCCTACACTTACTTCCTGGTCACCATAAACATAATAGTTTTTAATGGTGTACACTTTACCTTTCTTCAACATCTTAACAGGAAGAACAGCAGACATTTCATACTCAACTGTATCACCGTGTACCTCTAATGGGTTGGGAGTTACAGTCAATTGTTGGTCCTTAGCCGCTTTTGTCATTTGGCTAAGACTACAACCTGACAATGCCAACAATCCTGTGATGGCAGCGGCAAAGACTAGTTTTCTCGCTTGAGTCATAATTTAAAGAAATTTTTGATTGATCGTGTTTTCTTATTTAAAGCCCAAATATGTTAAATTATTTGATTTCTACAAAATAAATGGTCTTGATATCCTCCTATTCCGTGAAAACAATTATATTTGGTAATATGAAATTGAAGCTTGTCGATAAAATACAGGAATATTTTGAGAAGCGCGCCTTTGGTGTTTGCAATGCCTTGGGCGATAAACTTGGAATTGCTTCTTCAAGTGTGCGACTATATTTTATTTATGCCTCTTTTTTAACCTTTGGGTCTCCTTTGATCTTATATCTGGTATTGGCATGGGTAATGAATATTCGTAAACATTTACGAAGACGGAATAATACTATTTGGTATTAATTTTTGTTTCAAGTTCTTCAAAAGTATTTTTTCCTTTAATATAATGCTCCAGAATTAATGACGAATTCAGGAAACCATGCATTTCATTTTGTTTGGTAATTGATTTTATATCCTTTCTTTGTACCAATAATTTACTAAATTCTGAGTAAACTTTAAAATGTGCACGTATTACAGCCCATAAATGCTGAAATCCGTTATCAAAAGATAATTTAATTGCTGCCGGTCCATCCAGTATTAGTCTGGTAATAAATATACCTAACCAACTTTTGCCTGGATAGTTTCGAATAATCATCCTTAAGTTATTCCGAAAGTTTAAATATGTTTTGAATGGAGATTGTTTTTGAAGGGTTCCTCCGCCAACATGGTAAACCGTACTATCAGGGATACAATATAAATCATAGCCTAATTTTTGAAGTCTCCAGCAAAGATCAATTTCCTCCATATGAGCAAAGAAATCATCAGGAAACCCTCCGGCTTTGATGAAGAGTTCTCTTTGAATTAACATACACGCACCAGATGTCCAGAATACTTTTATAGGATTATCGTATTTTCCGGTATCTTTTTCAATGTTGTTGAAGATTCGGCCTCTGCAAAAAGGATATCCGAGTTTATCAATCATACCCCCGGCTGCTCCTGCATATTCAAAATGGTCTGGTTCGTTTGCTGACCTTATTTTAGGCTGAACTGAAGCTGTGTTTGGGTGGCTATCAAGGTGAATAACTAATGGCTCAAGCCAATTGTGAGTAACCCTAATATCCGAATTTAAAAGTAAAAGATATTCATTGTTGATTTGCTTTAGACCTTCATTATATCCTCCTGCAAATCCATAGTTTTTATCAAGTATGATAATTTTAACTTCCGGATGATTTTTTCTTACCCAAACAATTGATTCATCTGTTCCTGCATTTTCAATAAGGTAAATGTCAGCAATATCAGAACTTTCATTTATTACTCCGGGAAGGTAGTTTTTTAGATGTTGAAGACCGTTATAATTAAGAATTGCAATTGCCGTTTTCTTCATTCGTTTTATTTCATAAGGCTATCCAGATCAAGACCCGGGATATTTGGGATTAGTCCTTCTGTTTTTGACTTCATATGTTGCCTTGCTTCCTCTTCCGCTTGTTCAAGGGCTTTGTTTATAGCTGCTACCGTAAGATCCTGGATCATTTCCTTGTCATCAGGATTGATCAAAGATTCGTTAATTTCAACAGAAATAACCTGCTTTTGACAATTTACAATAGCTGTAACCATTCCAGCACCTGATTCCCCTTTAACTTGAATGTTAGCAAGCTCAGCTCTTGCTTCCTCCATTTTCTTTTGGGCTTCTTTAATTTTGCCCATCATATTCATTAAATCGAACATTGCTCTACCTGATTAAAGTTATACTTCCTTTTTGAGAATAAGGCTCTCCATTATCGGTTTTGCCTTCCAAGATATAAATATAAACACCTTGTTCAACTTCTTTTCCTTTAACGATACCGTTCCAAGTGGGGTTATTGTTATTCAACTCTTTTATAAGTTCACCCCATCTGTTGTAAAGATAAATATCAAAACTCGAAATAAACCTGCCCCAAAAAGTTATTTCATCATTTAGCATGTCGCCATTTGGGCTAAATGCTGTTGGATGAATGACAGCAGGAGAGAGGTCTGCTGAAATAGCATTGGTATAAACTATAGATCCATTAGAAAGAGTGATTTTTACTCTGAAATATGCTGTTTGAACAGGATTAGTGGGTTTAGCAATAATTTGAAGGTCATTACCACTATATATTGGTTCAAGTAAATTTAAATTTTGATCTAAATATTCAACTTCGTAGGTGGAAACAGCGAATTCATCTGACAAGTACTCAGACCAGTATAAATCTCCTTCTCCACTTGCTTGAATAAACTCTCCAAATAAAGCCGTGGGACAGATTGTAATTTTATTTTCAGATAAATTACCGCAATCGTCTGCAGTTCGTATTTGGTAGCAATTATTAAGGCTTAGATTAATAAATTCATCTGTATACTGCTCTGCACTCACTCTGTTAATACTAACAAATGGACTTCCATTTGTGGATTTTGTTATTTCATAATCAAATTTAGGGTCAGGTGTTGACCATGTTAATTCTATCTCTTCATTTTGATTGATAGTTGCAATCAAATTTGAAACCGAAGGTAAAGGCTGATTAAATAATGCAGTTAATTGAATGGTGTTTGAAGCCATAACAAAGCCTCCAAGATCATCTGATCCATTATAAAATGTTTCAGCATAATATGTGTAGTCCTGGTTACAATTCAGGTCAATGTCATTCCATGTACCGGTATTGGTTGCTGGTGAGACAGTATTAAATAATCCACCGTCTTTATATATAGCTAAATTACTTAATGGAGTGGTTTGTGTAATCCAGTTTATCTGATTTTTAGCGTTTGTTGCTTGTCCCGTTATTTTGAGGTTACATGCGGTTGCAGAAGGCTCAAATGTGTTATCACATGCATCAAATGCGTTTATCTGGTAACAATATGTGTTAGATGAAGTATTCAGGTTTGCAAATGAAATATTTGATTCTGTTCCATTAATTGTAGCAATTTCGTTGAATGAGCCAGATGAATTTGTGGACTGAAATACTTTGTAAATATTGTTGTCCTGAAGATTGAAGTCCAAGCTAATACTACCAGCTCCAGAAGAGACTGATTCAGTTGTTATCTGACTAATATCAGCTCTGGTAAGCGATCCGGATATAGGCATAACTTGTTGATTAGCTGTCACACAATTTCCGGCATCAGCATTAGATGAATTTGAACCTTTAACCGACACATTAAATGGTCCCGTAACTGTATAAATGTGTCTTGAAGTTAAAATTGGATTGCTGATTTCGTCAGGAGGGCCACTGTTATCACCATAGTTTATTTCAAAAATATCGAAATTCTGATCCTTTGAAAGGTCAACTAAAATCTCATTGTTTTTACAAGTATAGATGTCGAACTGAGGAGCTGATCCTGACGCAAGTATTTTAATATTTAAAAAATCTAAAATAGTATTGGAACCATCATTTTTAACATATGCAATTGTGTATTCGCCTGGCTCGGTGTATTCGTAGGTTTTATCTTCAACAAAACCGACAACATCTCCTTGATATTCATATATAAAGCCATCAGCTTCCGCACCCAATGTAGTTATTGTAACTGTTAAAGGGGCGCAACCCGAAATATAATCTGCTTCAAATAATCCATTATCACTGACTTGTGCATTAATAATCAGAAATTGAGAAAATATCAGGAAAATGTTAATTGTCGCCTTACTAAAATTAAAATTTATCGATTTCAACACGTTTTAAAAAGTTAGATGCATTGACAATGTCATCATGTAAAACACGGTCAATATCTATAAACGAAACCTCTTTACAAAAATTATTCAAAAATTCTTCTAGGATTGGGCTTGTTTTAAGTGGCCTTCTGAAGGCAATTGCCTGTGAAGCTGATATTAACTCAATCCCCAAAATTGTATAAAGGTTGTCTAATACCTTGAAGGCTTTAACCGCAGCATTGGCTCCCATACTTACATGATCTTCTTGTCCATTTGAAGATACAATTGAGTCAATTGAAGATGGAACAGCCAATTGTTTGTTACTACTTACCATTGAAGCAGCAGTATATTGAGGAATCATCAAACCTGAGTTTAGACCTGGTTTTGCCACTAGGAAATCTGGTAAATCTCTTGATCCGCTTACTAATTGGAAGGTTCTTCTTTCAGAAATATTGCCTAATTCGGCCAATGCAATACTTAAAAAGTCTAGTGCAAGTGCTAATGGCTGGCCGTGAAAGTTACCGCCACTTATTATTTTGTCTTCATCAGGGAAGATGTTAGGATTATCCGTTACACAGTTAACTTCAGTAACAAATACATCATAAGTGTATTTTAAGGCATCTTTACTTGCTCCGTGAACTTGTGGAATACACCTGAACGAATATGGATCCTGAACGTGTTTTTTAGGCTGTTTGATTAATTCACTTCCATCAAGAATTTTTCTAATTCTTTCTGCTGTAGCAATTTGGCCTTTTTGAGGCCTGATTTTATGTACTAACTCATCAAATGGCTCTATTCTACCATCAAATGCATCCAATGAAATTGCCCCAACTACATCAGCAAGTGTACTTACTCTCTTAGCATGAATAAGACACCATACACCAAATGCACTCATAAATTGAGTACCATTAAGAAGAGCTAATCCTTCTTTTGCTTGGAGTTTAACAGGCTCCCAACCCATTATGGCATTCATTTCTTTACCATTTATTATAGAGCTCTTGTAGCGAACCTTTCCTTCTCCGATTAAAGGCAGACATAAATGGGCCAATGGTGCTAAATCTCCGGAAGCACCAAGAGATCCATATTCATAAACTATAGGAGTAATGTTATTATTGAAAAGTTTAATCAATCTCTCAACTGTAGATAACTGAACTCCTGAATTTCCATATGAAAGAGATTGGATTTTGAGCAATAGCATGATCCTAACAATCTTTGGATCAATTTCTTTTCCAGCACCACAGGCATGAGATTTAACCAGGTTTTCTTGTAGCGTACCTAGATCTTCCTTGCTAATACTATGTTTATATAATGAACCAAAACCCGTATTGATTCCATAGATAGGCTCATTTGAATTCTGAATTGTTTTATCCAGATACTCTCGACATTTAATAATATTATTTTTAGCCTCTTCAGATAGCTCAATCTCTATGTTATGCGTTACCAGATCATTGATTTTATCAAAGTCCAGATGTTCGCTAGATATATAATGTTTTTCTTTTTGCATTGCTCAACGGGTTAATTGATCGTTATTTTTATTTTATTCTATCTATTATTTGTTCAATAGATAATGATTCCTGGTCTCCGGATTTCATATTTTTCAATGATAGTAGACCAGTTTTAATTTCTTCACTACCGATAACAATAACATTAGGGATGTTCTTGTTATTAGCATATGAAAATTGCTTTTTAGGTTTAGCCAAATCCGGGTAAATTTCTGCTGAAATACCATTTCTTCGAAGTTGTGCTAACACACCTAAACCATATTTTAATGATTCCTGGTCAAAATGAGCTACCATAACATCAATAGTCTTTAATCCTTCATCCGGGAAAAGGTCAAGTTCTTCCATGACATCATAAATTCTGTCAACTCCAAAGGAAAAACCAACTCCGGATAGATCAGGCATACCAAATACCCCGGTCAGATCATCATATCTTCCTCCCCCTGAAATGCTTCCCATTTTAACATTTAATGGTTTAACCTCAAAAATAGCACCTGTGTAGTAACTTAATCCACGAGCAAGAGTTAGGTCGAGGACAACTTTATCGGAAGGCGTATTAGTAATTCTAAGTATTTCGAATATCTCCTTTAATTCTTCAACTCCTCTTTTTCCTGATTC
This sequence comes from Marinigracilibium pacificum, assembly GCF_012926615.1. GTDB lineage: Bacteria > Bacteroidota > Bacteroidia > Cytophagales > Cyclobacteriaceae > Mangrovivirga > Mangrovivirga pacifica. The sequence goes on from NZ_JABBNU010000007.1 coordinate 103,235, forward strand.
TGAGCTTTCAAATAATTTTTCTAGCGTTAGGATTTTATCATCGTTACTGCCTGATAATTGAAGGACAGGTAATATCTTTTCTAAAGAGTCATCTGAAAAACCTTTGGATTTAAGCTCTTCAAGAACTTTTTCCATTCCGATTTTATCTAGCTTATCTATTGCAACAAGAAGATCACTTTCTTTTTCCTTAGTACCCGTTAATTCGGCAAGGGCGCTTAATAATTTCCTATTGTTTATCTTGATTTCATAACTATCCAACCCAAGTTTTGAGAATACTTCGGTCATCATCATGATGATTTCAGCTTCACAAATCAAGGAATCTGTGCCTACAACATCCGCATCACATTGATAAAACTCTCTGTATCTTCCTTTTTGTGGTCTGTCAGCTCTCCATACAGGTTGAATTTGATATCTTTTGAATGGAAGATTGACAGAATGCCTATTCATTACAACGTAGCGAGCAAAAGGCACTGTTAGATCATATCTCAAGCCTTTTTCTGCTATTTTAGGAAGCACGACTTTTTCACCTGACTCATAGTCTGAGACAGAGGTTTTTTTAAGAAACTCACCAGAATTCAAGATTTTGAATAATAATTGATCTCCTTCATCGCCATATTTCCCTGTTAGGACTGATAGATTTTCCATAGAAGGAGTTTCTAATGGCTGAAATCCATATTTTTGAAATGTGGTTTTGATCTTATCGAAGATGTGATTTCTTCTGGCCATTTGTTCAGGGCCGAAATCTCTTGTTCCTTTAGGTAGAGAAGGTTTCTGCATCTTAATCTGCTTCTTTTTAAAATTTGAACAAAAGTATAAAATATTCCCTCTTTCTACTATCTGTATTGTTATATAAAACCGCTTTTATTTGTCTGTAAAGAGAAATGTTTGATATTTTTTATGATTTATAAGTGATTATTTAGTGAGATAAAAAAAATATTGTACTTTTGCATTCCAATTAAAGGAACTGAAGAAGAATTTAAAAAATATAAAGCGATGGCAGTTACTAGACTAAAAAGAAAAGCGCTTAGAAATAAAGCAAAATCTGCACAAAGAAAACAAAGCATGAAGTTGCAGAACATTAAGCCTACTATTAAAAAGGTAGATGTTGAGGCGGAAGTTGCTGAATTCCAAAAAGCAACAAAGAAAACAACTAAAAAAGCTGAGAAGGAAGTAGAAAAAGAAGAGACTGAAGGTTAATCAAACCTAGTCACTCTATTAGATATTTAAAGCTCTGTCAATTTGACAGAGTTTTTTATTTTCTACCCAACTCTATTACTTCAAGATCTGACAGTTTATCGTTATTGATTGAGAATCTTAGAAGAGTCTTCATTTTATGAAAACCTACTTTTCCAGCTGCCCCCGGATTCATGTGTACTAAATTACGCTCTCTATCCGGCATGACTTTTAAAATATGTGAATGACCACATATAAATAGTCCCGGTTTTATTTCATCAAGTTTCTTTTTAATTCTATTGGTGTATTTCGGGGGATAGCCTCCAATATGGGTTATCCAGACTTTTAATCCTTCAATTTCAAATATTTGATCTTCAGGTGCTGCAATCCTAATATCATTACCATCTATATTCCCGAAAACAGCTCTTACTGGTTTGAATGCTTCAAGTTTTTCAAGAACTTTGATATCTCCAATATCTCCGGCATGCCATATTTCATCACATTCACCAAAATATTTAAATACGCTTTCTTCAAGATGTGAATGAGTGTCTGATATCAATCCAATTCTAATCATTTAATCTTTTTAAGATTTTCTCGCTTGTAATTTCTTTCAAGACAATATTACCTATACTTTTAGATTTGCCAGTGTCAGATTCAATCAATCTTTTAGCCAGCATCTGAATTTCTTTATTTAAACTTGCATTTCGCTTGCCAATTTGTCTAGCAGCCCAATCAATAGCTTTTAATACAATTTTTTCTTTTTCATTTGTACTACCTTTTTCGATGATATCATAATAGGATTTGAAATGTGAATCAGGTAGTTTTTTGTTGTGAACTGCGACCCAGGCAATTGAAGAAAAAGCGGCTCTTCTTACATAAGTTTTATCTGATTCAGCCCATTCAAAAATAAACTCGTTAACATATTGAGTTTTGTCAACAAGATTACCGCATAGTTGGTCACAAACATCCCAGTTATCCATGTCATGGACCCAATTATTAATTACTTCTTTACTTATGGTTTTTGGATTAGCAATTAATGAAGCAAGAATTTTTGCTTCAAGTATTCCTGATTGCCATATTAAATCTGCAAGTTCATTGTTTTTTATTTTTAACTCTTTTGCAAATGCTCTTAATTTTGGTTTTCTGACACCATAAGCTTTATCTGAGGGTATTCCGAATTTTTCAAGTCCTTTTCTGTCATCTTCTGTGCCTAAGGACTTTAACTTTTCAAGTATTTTGAGTTTTTGTAATTCTAAAGACATGATATTATGAATTTTCTTACACCGAACAAAAAATGTATTGGTTTAATGCAGATTTTGTAACAAAAGCAATCCTTTAAACGTAATTTTGTTATATAATATAAAGTGACATCCCTGGCACTTTGTATCTGTTAAGTAAAGTATGGATTTTTAATTATTTATTTATGGTGAGCCGGAGAATAATCTCAGGGGTATTTCTTTTTTTTGTGTTTGTTTCTCAGGGTTTTAGCTCCGAAGATTTTACGGGTAATAGCTTGACAGCTAACAGGTTTACCTCATCAGAGCCCATAAATATTGATGGTAAACTTGATGAATCGGTTTGGCAGGATGTAAATGAGCAAAATGCCATGAGCTTTTATCAGCGAACTCCCGTTAATGGTAAGCAATCTGATTATAAAACTTCAGTAAAAATTATATATGACGATTTTGCAATTTATGTGGCTGCAAAATTATTTGATCCAAACCCTTCCGAAATCCCAGTAGAGGTAGGTGAGCGAGATAATCGAGGTCTTAATTCTGATTATTTTGGTGTCTTTTTTGATACTTATGCCAAAGGACAAAACGCATTTGGTTTTCAGGTTACATCGGCAAATGTGCAAGCAGATGTTTATTACACTCAGTCTGGTGATGATACAAATTGGGATGCTGTTTGGACAAGCGAAATAGTAACAACTGATGATGGCTGGCAGGTTGAAATGAGAATCCCTTATTCTGCCTTAAGATTCCCTGATACTGAAATTCAGAATTGGAATATCAATTTTATGAGGAGAATTAGAAAGACCAATGAAGAATCTTATTGGAATTTCGTTGACAATTCAGTTTCTGGTTTTGTTAATCAATTTGGTGAACTAAAAGGCCTTCGTGATATCAAACCTCCAGTTAGATTACAACTTTATCCATTTTTAGGATACGTAGGTGTATTAGAGTCAAATGGAACCTATACCAATCAATTATCCTATGGAATGGATTTGAAATATGGTTTATCTGAATCATTTACTTTAGATATGTCGCTTATTCCTGATTTTAGTCAGGTACAGTCAGATAATGTTGTTCTGAATTTATCTCCTTTCGAAGTTAAGTATGCTGAAAACAGACCATTTTTTACCGAGGGAATTGAATTATTTGATAAAAATGGATTGTTTTATTCAAGAAGAATAGGGCAGGCTTCCGGAGAAATAGCTGGAAGTTATTCTGAGGAGGATAGTATCTCTAATTACCCAGGAGATCCTGCTTTAATAAACTCATTAAAAGTATCCGGAAGAACAAAAGGTGGTTTAGGTATTGGCTTTTTGAATGCTGTGACTAATAAAACAGAAATGACAGTGACTGATCTGGAAACAGGAGAGTCAAAATCTGTTACTGTTGATCCATTTACAAACTTCAATGTGATGGTCATTGATCAGAATCTTAAGAATAATTCAAATATTAGTTTTATCAATACCAGCGTACTTAGGGGAGAAGGTGGTAGCGATGCAAATGTTACCGGTACTGAACTCAGGTTGCGAGACAAGAGTAATCGTTATGAAGTTTATGGTTTTGGAGCTTTGAGTAATGTTTGGGGAAAAAGTGAAAACGGTGAAAGAGATTTAAGTCAGGGATTTGCTTATCGGTTATCATTTAATAAAATTAGTGGTAATTGGAGATATGGAGCAACCAGACATGTAGAGTCAGATGACTATGATATTAACGATTTAGGGTTTCTTTCAGCACCAAATGATTTCAATCATAGTGCGTTCCTTGGTTATGAAAAATTCGAGAATTTTGGGGTATTTAATAGAGCTGAAGCTTATGTTTCTGCATCTTATAATATGCTATATGACCCAAGAGTATTTACAAGAGCCTCAATAAATACTTCATTATGGGCTCAAACCAAAGGGTTCTGGAGTTTTGGATGGAATGCTTCCTACAGACCAGTAGATGAAAATGATTATTTTGAACCAAGAGTAGAGGGTCGATACTTTAATAAGCCTGAAAATTTTAATACAGGAATAAACATTTCTTCTGATGGTCGTAAAAGAGTTAGCTTCTGGATGAATGCTGGTATATGGACATTACCTGAAAGAAATCAGTTTGATAATTGGTTTTCAATTTCTCCAAATTTCAGGGTTTCAAATACATTCTCTCTAAATTATGATTTTTCAATACTTAAAGTCAGAAATGAATATGGATATGTAGATCAGGAAGAATCTGGGGCTGATGATATTGATGAAATTGATATTTATTTTGGTAAGAGGGACCGAACTGAAATCACTAATACAATTTTTGCACGGTTTACATTCAGTCCAAAAATGTTTTTCACCCTAAGAGCGAGGCATTATTTATCTACAGCTAATTATAAAGATTTTTATGAGCTATCAGAATCAGGGAATATGATGGAGTCTGATTTTGGAGATGTTTCTGATAATGAACAATCAGACTATAATGTAAACTTCAACTCTTTGAATGTTGATTTAGTTTATTCTTGGCAATTTGCCCCTGGTAGCTTTCTAACCTTCAGCTGGAAAGATTCAGCAATTGATCGTAGAGACCGAGTAGAAAAATCGTATAGCCGAAACCTTAATGATATCATGGGTTCCGACCATACGAATAACTTTTCAGTTAAAATAACTTATTTCCTTGATTATCTTGCGATTAAGAAGATGGTTAATAAATCTTAATATATTCTTCTGTAGACTTTTTAGTTATTTTTGGCACATAAGTCTTATCTGCAGGATACCCTATCGGTAATAATAGAAAAGCTCTTTCATTATCTGGCCTGTCAAGAATTTTTTGAAGAAAATTCATAGGGCTTGGTGTATGTGTAAGTGTTACTAATCCAGCATTATGAATTGCTGAGATTAACATACCACAAGCAAGACCAACTGATTCATTTACATAATAATTATTGTGTTTCTCACCGTTTTCAATTTCATAGACCCTCTTGAATACAATTATTAAGTAGGGAGCAGTTTCCAGAAAAGGCTTGTTTGGATCTGTTCCAAGTGGCTCCAGATCTTTAAGCCAGCGTTCGCTCATTCGTGATTCATAACTTAGCTTTTCCTCTTTTTCCGCAGCATCTCTAATCTGTTTTTTGATTTTCGGATCCTTAATTACACAAAAAGTCCACGGTTGTTTATTTGCTCCACTAGGTGCAGATGAAGCTGTTTTAAGAATATTTTCAACCACCTCGTATGGAATAGGTTTGTCAGAATATTCCCTTACAGATCTTCTGGATTCGGATTGTTCTAAAAGAATTCTAGATCTTTCGATCATTTCTTCTTCAGTGAGGGTTTCTTGAAAGTATCGTAAATGTGGGTAACCATTTAAATCGATAACATCATTTGGGTCAATCATGATTTTTATTGTTTATGAGTATTGAGAAAATAATAAATGTAAGTAATTCTTCTTTATATTTTTGTCTTCCGGAAGCTATCTTTGAAAAAAAATAGATATGATCAAACTTTTTAAATATATTTCTTGTGTTGTATGTCTGGTATCTTGTTCTACTAGTGATGAAAATACAGAGAAATTTTCGGAAGCGAACTCTTTATTAAAGACTGGTGACTATTCCGAATCTATCAGAATTTATAAGGAATTAATTAACGATTCGATAATTGATAAAAGGATATACAATAATATTGGTGTAGCCTATTTGAAATCCGGAAAGAATGATTCAGCATCAGTTTGGTTCCAAAATGCAATTTCCCTGGATGAAAATTATTATGATGCTAAGTTAAACTACCTTCAAGCTATGCTGGCTAAGGCAGAATTTAAAGATGCTGTTAATTTATCATCTCAAATGATGGTCAATTATCCTGATTCTACAGTATTACATTTGATATCGGGTATTGCCTTGATGCAGTTAAATGAATTTGATCAGGCAACTAACGAGTTTAATGCGGTTATTGATAAACAACCTGAAAACGCCGATGCTAATCTAAACCTGGGTACGATAATGTTGTATCAGGGAGATAGAGAAGGAGCAAGAGAAAAGGCTTTATTTGTTATTAGCCAAAATGCTTCAAGACATGAAGCATTTAATTTATTAGGGATGGTTTTATTGTCATATAATCAAAATGAAGAGGCAATAGATGCTTTTGATAATGCATTATCAATAAAGCAAAATGCTAATTACTTTAATAATAAAGCTCAAGCACTTCTTGCTCTAAACCAATTAGAAAAGGCAGTTGAAATGCTTGAGAAAAGTAAGGAGCTTAATTCGGATAATTATTATTTATGGCGAAATTATGCCTGGCATTCAGCAATAACTAACTCCGATTCGGTAGAATATTATTTGCAAAAAGCTAAAAAAGCAAATTCCTCAGAATATGTAGATGTTCAGTCGGATAGTATTTTTGACAGGTTAAGTTCTACTCAATAAGCTTTCAATTGCCGATTTCATTTGTTTGATTTTCTGGTTTTTGTTTAAAATCGAAGGACTAGCTGCTCTTTCATTGCAATCAACAGCAGAGCATCTTTCACAAGTTTCGCTTACCATTCTGGTAGCAATATTTTCATCATCGCAAAACTTTATGGTTTTTCTTAGTTTGCTATTGATAAGAATGCCTATTGATATACTATAGTTAATGCTATTATTTCCAGTTCGTGGCATTGCTACACTAAAAAGTAGATATTCATTATCCCCATTTATGTATCTGGATTTTTGGGCTCGTAAAATAGGGGATACATACTCTTTTGTTGATTTTAATTGTTCAAGTTCATCCATTATAGTCAAGCTGAGCCATCTTCTGCAATAATGTTCATTTAGAGCTGTTGCATGTGGATTGTGAAGTCCAGCCAAGTGCATTTCTTTTGTCAGGCTTATATCTTTGCTTACTTCATTTCTGCTAAATCTCAAGAAAAATAATTGTTTGAGTCCAAAATGCTTTGGTAAAATATTTGTCATCCTGTGAAAGAAAACTTCAGGAGTACAATGATATTTGCTTATGATATTTGAAAATCTATCTGAAGAATAATCATCATGGGAGAACAGGTTTTTCAGGTCGTCAATAATCATTTTTTCCCTGATTAACAGAGCCCCCGCAAAATATCCCGCTTTAAAATTATTAACTACTTTTTCGAAACTATCTACCTCAATTAATGATGCTGCATATTCCCTCACTTTTAAATCAAGAAACTTGTATCCTATTTCTTTAGCCAGAATAAAAGCTTTCTGTTCTGTTGTTAATGACTTATTCAATAACAATAAAGGTTGTTTCCCCGGGATTAAAAGTGATCTCAGATCGCGTAATGCATTATGCGTATTTTGTAAAGTATATGATATTTTATAATTAAATTCTTCCTCAAGTATTTTCTCAAGATGCTTGTGTTCAAGTATTTCTTCCTTGGAGATATGATACTTTGTATAAAATTGATCTGCTGCTTTTTCAATTTCACCAAAATAATTTTCATTCATTTCCTGAAAGGTTCTTAATACGGAGTAATAGAAGTTTTCTACGCTCATATCGTAATTTCTTCCGATTTCAATCAATGTAGAAATAAAGGCATTGAACTTCGTTGGAGTCGTCATTAACATATTAATTAACTCGATTGGTTCGATCCCGAATATTTCAAGCGGAAGTTCATTTAAAATATTTGAGCGAATTAGATCTGCAATTGGAGATAATTTTCTCCCTAATTGTAGCGAAACCAGCCAGTCATAAGTTACATCAAACTCTTCAGCGAGTGCAGCTATTTTATCAGCTTTTGGGTACTTCTTTCCTTTCTCTATTTCATTAAGATATGATACCGAAATCCCTGTTTTTTTTGATAAATCAGATAAACTGAGGTTGTTGTCTGTTCTCAACTCTCTGAGTTTTAGACCGAATATAAGCCTGATGTTTTGTTCATTAATCTCGTGCATGATCTTTCAATTTTCGCATAATATACTAAAATAGCGTAAATATATCAATAGCGAAAATTCGCTTTTTATTTATTGTTCGCCATTATACATTTGTAACCGTAGATCAAACAAAAACCGAAAAGATTATGATTGACCAACTTGAAAAGATCGAAGGTTTGCAAATTATAGCTCCGAGTTTATCAAAACCTGCTGAGCTGCTAACTGAAGAAGCACTTGAGTTTATTGCAGCCTTACATAGGAAGTTCAATAACAGAAGAAAACAACTGTTAGAAGATCGTCTGGAGGTCCAGCGGTCGATTGATAATGGTTCTGTCTTTACCTATTTAAAAGAAACTGAGAATATCAGAAACTCTGAATGGAAGGTAAATCCAATTCCTGAAGATTTACAGGATCGAAGAACTGAAATCACCGGACCCGTAGATCGCAAGATGGTAATCAATGCTCTTAATAGTGGAGCAAAAGTTTTTATGGCAGATTTTGAAGATGCCAACTCACCAACCTGGGATAATTGCTTGAATGGTCAACTGAATCTGTTTGATGCAATTAGAAAACAAATAGATTTCAATGCTCCAAATGGAAAGGAATATAAACTCAATGACAAGGTTGCTGTATTGAAAGTCAGACCTAGAGGATGGCATTTAAATGAAAAGCATGTCAAAATTGATGGAGAAGAAGTTTCTGCTTCATTATTTGACTTCGGTTTGTATTTCTTTCACAATGCTAAAGAGTTATTAGCAAGAGGAAGTGGTCCATACTTCTATCTGCCAAAGCTTGAAAGTCACCTTGAAGCAAAACTTTGGAATGATGTCTTTGTAATGGCTCAAAATTATCTTGATATACCTCAGGGAACCATTAAAGTAACTGTTTTGATAGAAACTATCTCTGCAGCATTTGAAATGGAAGAGATAATATATGTTTTGAAGGAGCATATGGCTGGATTGAATGCAGGAAGATGGGATTACATATTCAGCATTATCAAAAAATTCAAAACAAACCCTGACTTTATAATGCCTGACAGGGGACAGGTTACTATGACCACTCCATTTATGTCAGCATATGCTGAACAGCTAGTGAAAGCTTGTCATAAGCGAGGAGCACATGCAATAGGAGGGATGTCTGCCTTTATTCCAGCGAAAAATGAAGAAGTCAATAAGCAGGCATTTAAGAAAGTAAAACAGGATAAGAAACGTGAAGCTTCAATCGGATATGACGGCACCTGGGTAGCACACCCACTTTTGGTTGAGGTTGCAATGGAAGAATTCAATAAAAAGCTGACTGACGGAAAAGTAAATCAGAAGGATGATTTGAGAGAATCAGTTGAATTTAACTCTGAAAAGCTTTTACAGATAGAAGTTGATGGAGGGAAAATTACTGAGGCAGGATTCAGAAATAATATAAATGTAGCAATCCTTTATATCGAGAGCTGGCTATCCGGAACTGGTGCTGCTGCACTATACAATTTGATGGAGGATGCTGCAACAGCAGAAATTAGCCGTGCTCAGATCTGGCAGTGGCTTCATTCAGGTAACCTTCAGTTTTCAAATGGTAATCCAATTGATTTTCAGATATATGAGCATTTCCTGGCAGAGGAAAAAGTCATTATCGAAAAGATGTTAGGACCTGAAAGAGTTGAGACAGGAAACCTTAACAAGGCAATCAGAATTTTTGATAAGCTAATCAAAACTACTGAGTTCTTACCTTTTCTAACCCTATTAGCATACGAACATTTAGATTAATAATAACCAAAACAAAAATACTCATGAATAAGCAAGAAAGAATATTAGCGTTAAAAGAAGAATGGAAAAATAACCCTCGTTGGAATGGTATATTAAGACCATATACAGCAGAGGAAGTTATTAAACTACGCGGAAATTTCAATATAGAATATACAATTGCAAAGCAAGGAGCTGAAAAACTGTGGAGAAAACTTAATTCAGAAGAATTTGTAGCAGGACTGGGAGCATTAACTGGAAACCAGGCAGTACAAGAAGTAGAAGCAGGATTAAATGCCATATACCTAAGTGGATGGCAGGTAGCTGCTGATGCTAACCTTGCTGGTGAAATGTATCCTGATCAGTCATTATATCCTGCGAATTCAGTGCCAATGGTTGTAAAAAGAATCAACAATGCATTGCAAAGAGCTGACCAGATTCAAAGCGTAAGTGGTACTGGTGATACTGATTATATGGTGCCAATTGTTGCTGATGCAGAAGCAGGGTTTGGGGGAAATCTAAATGCTTACGAATTGATGAAAGGAATGATTGAGGCAGGTGCTTCAGGAGTTCACTTTGAAGATCAGCTATCTTCAGCCAAAAAATGTGGTCACCTTGGAGGAAAGGTTTTAGTTCCTACTCAGGAGGCAATAAATAAACTAATTGCAGCTAGATTAGCAGCAGATGTAATGGGAACTCCTACTTTGATTGTAGCCAGAACTGATGCAGATGCGGCAAACCTTATTACTTCTGATATCGATGATAGAGATCATAAATTTATAAAGAAAGAAGACGGAAGAACACCTGAAGGATTCTATAATGTAAGAAACGGTGTTGAGCAAGGTATTGACAGAGGTCTTTCATATGCTCCATATGCAGACTTATTATGGATGGAAACAAGTAATCCTGATTTGGGTCAGGCGAGAGAGTTTGCTCAGGCAATACATGAAAAGTTCCCAGGTAAATTACTCGCATATAACTGTTCGCCATCTTTTAACTGGGCTGCTCATTTAACTGAGTTGGAAATGGAAAACTTCAGAGAAAAACTTGCTGAAATGGGTTATAAATTCCAATTCATAACTCTTGCAGGATTCCATGCTCTTAACACTTCAATGTTTGAATTAGCTACGGCATACCGTCAAAAAGGAATGGCAGGATATTCGGCACTACAGGAAAGAGAATTTGCTTTGCAATCACAAGGTTTCCGTGCTGTAAAACATCAGGCTTTTGTTGGAACAGGTTATTTTGATGCTGTTCAAAATATAGTAACAAGTGGTCTTTCTTCTACTAAAGCAATGGAAGGATCTACAGAAACTGCTCAATTTCATTAATGATTTAATTACCCGGTGACCATGATCACCATCCTTGTTAGTTTCGTGTCACCCATGATGTAATATGGGTGGCACTTTTGTTTATTTTTAATTTGGACTTATTCTAAACAAGGATTACTTTTGTCAAAATGATTAACCAGGAATCTCATATTGTTTATAAAAATTGTCTTGGATCAGTTGCTCAAAATGATCTTGATATGACTTTTGAACTTACCATGCATGGTAAGACAGTGTCATTGACACCTCAACAATTTTTGAGATTAAAAAACAAGGTCAAAAGCTTTAATCTTGAGGCAATGTTACTTCAAGAGGGTCATGCTGTTGAGATTTTAATAATTCCTGAGCATGATGAGGTATTTGTCCTTACTTGTATTGAAATGGTTCAGATAAGAGACCTTTTCAGTGGATCTATGGTTATGTTGTCATTAAATTCCATTCTTCAAGACGCACTTAAACCTGCATTATTCTAATCCGGTGCTGATTTAGACTTATTCTGAATTGGACTTTTTACGCTGATTTGCCGTAACTTCTTTTTACATTTACAGTTATAGTAAGTGTAAATAAATTCTTATAACTATGAAGGATTTAATCAGATTAAATACATCGCTGACTGAGAAAGTAGAAAGTCAGCTGAACGAACAAATCAGAATTGAAGCTGCTTCAAGTGCTCATTATTTGGCAATGGCTTCATGGTGTGATATTAATGGATACGAAAACAGTGCGGATTATTTCTATAAACAATCAGAAGAAGAAAGAGCTCATATGCTTAAAATATTTAAGTATGTGAATGATGTCGGAGGACATGCTATTTCTCCTGTAGTGTCTGAAATAAGACAGGAATATGGAAGCTTTAAGGAGATTTTCGAGATAGCTCTTGAAAACGAAATAGCTGTTTCTAAGTCTATTAACAACCTTGTTGACGTTTGTTATAAAGAGAAGGATCACAGCACTATCAATTTCTTACAATGGTTCCTTGAAGAGCAACGTGAAGAAGAATACGTAGCTCGAAGATGTCTTGAATTATTTGATGTAATAGGAGAGGAAACTCAAGGTAAATACATGATTGATAAGGAAATTCCTAGAATCACTTACGGAGGAGAATAAATTCTGATTAACAGATATAAAAAAGGCCGGTCATATGACCGGCCTTTTTTATTAATAATTCAGTAAGGCTTCGACTCTAATATTCATCATGTATTCTGGTTCAGTACACTCAACCCCATCAACACATTGGTTTACTGGTTCTGTCTCACCAAGTCCTTTTGCTTCAATTCTATCTTTTTCAATTCCCTTTGAAACTAGATGATTTTTTATTTTTCGTGCCCTTTCCTGGCTTAGTTGCATATTGGTTGTAGCATCACCGCGGCTATCTGTGTGTACAAAGAATTTAATTTTGTAGAATTTTTGAAGGTTGAGAATCTTTGCAATATTATTTAATTCAGTAATTGCGCTTTCTGTTAAGTCTGAAGTTCCATCTTCAAAGATAATATCATCAAATAGTAACTTTTCATTTGAAACTATCGGATTCATATCAACTGTATACGAAATCAGACCGTAATTCAATCCAAAAGTTTCTATATCTAATGTCTTTTCAAAAAATCCTTCTTTTGTAACAAATAATGAGTAGTCAGCTCCATCTTCAAGGATAAAGTCATACATTCCATCATCTCCGGTGGTGTATTCGTAATAGTGGCCATTAGTTTCATCGACCAAAATTACTTTGGCATCATCTATTAACCCCGAATTCTTTTTATCCCTGATTACACCTTGTAATAGAAGTGATTCAAGTACCAGAGGAAGTTTGATCAGATGATTGTCGACAAATAGATCCGATGTATTTATTACTCTTTCTTCTGAAGCAAAACCTTTTCTTCTAGCTACCAGGCGATAAGTTTGATTTCTTTCCAGCTCAAATCGGAACTGTGCATTTCTACCACCAAAAAACTGTTCGATAACTTCACCAGCTTCATTCATCAATACAACTTCAGCCCCTCTTACTTTCAGGTTATTGTCAAAGTCCATGATAATACCACTCAGGTGAGGAGAAGGAACAAGCGTTTTCTTAAACCCGAAGATTTTATCTCCGTTACCACTTTCCGTAGGTCTGTTTGATGAAAAATATCCTTTTCTACCATCCTCATAAATGGAAATTCCAAAATCATCGTTAGGGCTGTTTATGGGAGCTCCCATGTTTTCTACTTTTACTACCTGGGTATTATGAACGATGGCTCTGTATATATCCATACCTCCAAGTCCGCCATGGCCATTTCCAGTAAAATATAATGTTTGATCGATTATTAATGGGAATAATTCATGCCCTTCAGTATTGACTTCATCACCCATATTTACAGGGACACTCCACTCTCCATTTCTATTAATTGAAATGTAAAGATCCATTCCACCTTTTCCACCTGGTTTATCACTGGCAAAAATTAATGTTTGACCGTCTTCTGAAATAGCAGGGTGACCACAAGAATATGATCCATTATTAAATGAAAGTGCTTTTGGTGTTGACCATTTCTCTTTACTTTCACTTATCAATTCAGATGAAAATAATTGAAGTACACCTTGAGGTTTTTCTTTTGTTGAAACTGTTCGGGTAAATATCACTTTGGTACCCTGATTATAAAGTGCCATTGGACCTTCATGGTCTTTCGTATTTAGTGGTGCCGGAAGTTCAGTTTTTACAAAATCATTATTGAAAATATCAACTTTAAATAAATCATAATCAGCACCGCCTTTAAAACCAGGATGTCCCGACTTTGTCCCCACAGCATAAAGCTGGTTCTTGTATATATAAGGTGAGAAAATGTCTGATTTTTCCGGGGTAACAATTTCGTTAACAGTTAGGAAAGCAGTATCCTCAAAGAAAGTATTTAGCTGATATATCCCTTCAAGCTTGTTTTTAGGTCTGTTTTCTTCATTGGTATTCTTTCGATACAATGTGTAAAAGGTACCAGCTTCAGTATATTTTCCTTGAGAACTTAGTACTTCAGCATAAAAAAGAAAGAATTTTGGCTGTTCCAGTCCCCCTGACTTCAGCCCTTCACTTAACCACTTTGCGGCTTGTTTCTGGTTATTTGTTCTGAAGTAGCACTCACCTAATTGTAATTTAATGATATCAGGTATGTTCTTGTTTTCTTCAATTCCTTGATGAAAATAGGGGATAGCCTGATCATATTGCTGATTGTCATAATATCTTTGGGCAATATCAACAGGATTCTTCAGATTTGTAAATATCGATCCCTGGGCATAAATACCTGCCAAAGATGATAAGAACAAAATAATGCTCAATAATGATTTATGTAATGAAAATTTCATTGGTCCTTAAAAGTATTTTGGAGTAACTGTTGTCTTCTTTTCAAACGTGAACTTATAGCTTAGCATTAGTTCATGTGTCCCCGAACTATATACCCTCCAATCTCTTTTAGTTAAGAAATCATAACTGTATCCAAATTGAAGTCCGTTAGTTATCTGAAGTTTCAATAGACCAGATAAAGATTCCTGGTATCTGTATGAAACGCCGGTCCATAACACTTCTCTAAATAGAGCACTTACATTTAAGTCAAACCCCAGAGGCGCCCCATTAGCATATTTAATTAGTACGTGAGGCTTTAGTTTTATATCAGCATTAACATCAAATACATAACCTCCAGTAATAAAAGCGTGAGTTGTTAAAACTGCTTGTGAGCTATCGTTTTCATTATCAATATATATTTCATTCATTTGAGGTATTGAAGCACCAACATAGTAATTGTCTGTGTAATAATATATACCAAACCCAAATGTAGGCTTCCATGTGTTTATAACAACATTTCTGAAAGCTGGGTCTGTTGTTGAAATTTCTGAATAATCTGCATCGTAATTAACAACTCCAGCCTGAAGTCCGAATGACATAATTCCATTATCACTTGGTATACGATAAGTAACTTGAGGAATTATTGCTCTATTGGTAGTCACACCAATTTTATCTTGATAGATAATACCACCAAGAGCAATTTTTTGATTATTTAAAGGGCTATGTAATGCAAGTGTTTGAGTAGAAGGAGCTCCTTCAATACCAACCCATTGTTCTCTCCATATTATTGAAGTGTAAAACGCATCCTGGCTGCCGGCATAAGCTGGGTTAATTGCAGATCCGTTAAACATATATTGAGAATACATTGGGATTTGCTGTGCATGAACAATTCCACACACCATACTCAAAACTGCCGTAATTATAATTGACCTAATCATTTCTTACCTTTTTAACACTAAAAATCCTTGCAATGGCTTCGAAGACTCTTCTACATGTAGGAAGTAGAAATAAGTTCCGTCAGGTACACCATCACCACCAACATTCATTTCTGTATTTTCACCTTCCCATCTGACATCCTGATTATTGTAACCAGTGGCTTGATAAACCAGGTTACCCCATCTGTTATAAACTTCAATTCTGTTTTGAGGGAATTCACCAATTCCTTCAATCTCCCAGAAATCATTATTGCCATCACCATTTGGAGAGAAGCCTTTTGATGGTTTTAACGGCTTAATTACAAGCTCTTTTTCCTGGTAATCCGGAATTCCATTGTTATTAAAATCGGCAGGATTACATGGATCATTTCCGGCCTCTTCTTTATCAGAAATTTCATCTCCATCACTATCTGTTGATAAGTAATCAGGCGTGCCATCATTATCAGTATCTACAGGGTTATTTGGATCTGCACCGATCTCAATGTGATCAGGAATTCCATCTTCGTCACTATCAGATACGACTACTGTAATTACAATTACTGATTCAGAGCATAATCCTTTACTGTCACATGCAGTGTAATTAATTATATCCTCACCACCAGAGCAATTATTTGCTGTATATGAAAAACTTGAAGCATCAATAGTGTAGTTACCCAAAGCTGTTGATTCTGAAGAAACTTCCGAAAGTAAAATTTGATCATTTTCCGGATCCGAAATGTTTCCAAGTATCTGATCTGAAATAGTTTCACCACCAAGGACCTGGTAATATAAAGTCTCCGCTGAAGGTGCCTCATTGATATCAGTAACTGTAATTGTAATAGTTATTGAACTTTTCAGATTAGTATTATCAAGTACTTCTAAGTTTAAAGTCCATGTTTGCTGAGATTCATAGTCTAATAAATTAACATCACTAACATATATTTCTCCATTGTTTCTAATGTTAAAAGGAGTACCCGCATTAGATATATAGGCTCTTAAAATGTTATTCTCAGGGTCAGTGATATTTGCTAAAGTTACCACAGTACCATTAGGCTTATTTTCTTCAACTGAAGCATCTTCTGCAAAGATTGTTGGAGGCTCTGGCTTGTCTGTTATATTAATAGTTATTTGAGCTTCAGATGATAATCCTTTTTTATCAACTACTCTTACTATTATTGTGAATTGTTTATTTGTCTCGTAATCGAGAACAGAAGCATCTCCGACAGTTAATCTGCCATTTGCAGATAGTTTAAAGTATGGTTGACCATCACCACCAATAATCTCGAATTTATCAAGATTATTATCTTCATCTGTAGCCTCAAGAATTGATACAAGAGTATTTATTGCTGTGTTTTCTTCGATTTCAAACGTTGCATCTTGTGTTATCGGAGCTTCGTTAATATCATTTATAGTTATTGTAATCGTAGTAGAAGCAGTTAGTCCACTATTATCAGTAACTGTTAATTCAAGTTGAAACTCCGGATTTACCTCATGGTTAATTGCCGCTGTATTATTTACAGTAATGTTTCCATTTTGATCTATGACAAATGCATTATCAATGTTTCCTGAGGTGATTTCTACCGAAGTAATGTTGTTTTCCGGATCAGAGATCTGAGCTGTTACTACTGCAGTTCCGTTAGGACTATTTTCATCAATTGAAGCATCGTTTGCTGAAATAGAAGGTGCTTCAGGGATATCAGTTATTTTAATCGTTATTTGAGCTTCACTTTCTAAACCAAGATCATCGACAACTCTGACTATAAGTATTAATTGCTGGTTAATCTCATAATTTAATCCTGAAGGATCAGAAACTGTTAAATCACCATTAGCAGAAATATTAAAATATGGAGCTCCATCTCCTCCTATAATTTCAAATCTGTTAAAATTCCCATCTTCATCAAAAGCTGTAAGTGTTGATACTAATGTATTTACGGGTGTGTTTTCTTCAACTACAATTGTCTTATTTTCAGTTGTAGGAGCTTCATTGATATCAATTACTGTAACTTTTATAGTAAGCGATGCAGTCAACCCTCTTAGATCCGTAACAGTAATTTCCAGATCAAACACAGGGTTTACCTCAAAATTAATTGCAGAAGGATTGTTTACTGTTATATTTCCATTTTGATCAATTGCAAATGCGTTATCTATATTTCCGTTAGTGATCTCAACAGAAGTTACATTGTCTTCAGGGTCAGTAATAGTTAAAGTGGTAAGTAGAAATCCTGCATTAGGATTTTCATTAATGCTTTGATCAGAACCAGTTATAGAAGGAGGTTCGTTAACATTATTAACAGTTATTCTGATTGTGCCTTCTACTTTATTGCCGTTTTTATCTTTTACTTCAATTACTAAATCAAAGAATGGATTGGTTTCAAAATCAATTGCTGCTGGATTAGCTACAGTGATTAATCCTGTATTGTCAATAGCAAATGCGCCATCTGTATTTCCTCCGATTATCTTAAAAAGGAATGAGTCACTGTCAGGGTCTGTTACATCAACGGTAACAACTTCAGTTCCTGCAGGTACATTTTCATCTATACTAGCTGCAGTAGTATTAATTACAGGTGGTTCACCAGCTAAAGTGAAATATTCAAATGAAGAAGTGCTTTCATCTAAAGCAGTTTCAAGATCTGTTAAATTATCGTCATCATAGTTATAGATATCTGAGATGTCTTTATCAAATATGCTACTTGAGACATTTAAAGCACCTGTGAAATTATTTCTGTTTCGGGCAATTACAGTAGTTATTTTTATATTTTGATTTGCATTAATTCCTAATTCCGCCAGCGTAAAATATAGATCAGTAAAGGCAGGCACAGTACAATTACCAGCATTAGGGTTTGCTAAACTAGTTTGAGTAACATCCTGAGCCAGTGTTGTTTCTTGACCGGTTTCCAGATTGAAAATGTTTTTAACAGTAACAGGGAAACCGAAGAAATTGTATTTACCTACTGATACCTCCATATCAAACCCGGCATGATTTGAGTTTGATTCAATCAAGATATGTACAGAGAAATCATTCGTGTTGATATCTCCACTTCGTACCCTGAATACCACACCATCATCGGTTGTATTTACAGTTTCATCAGGGTTTACATAGTGGTAATAAAGCCCTGTTTGATTTTCACCAGTTACTAAGTCATAATTTCCACAATTGCCACCTTCCTGGGCATCACCATTTATTTCATTTGGACCAGCTATACCAATAAAAGACAATTCAAATTCGTTAACTTCATTTGAACCTGTAAACTGAGCTCCGGATGTAGTAATCCAGCCATCACCATTAGGGTCTAGAATAGCATTTGTACTTGCTGTCCCTGAAGGTCTGATAATTTCGCCTGGAACTTGGGCATATAAATCTTTACTTCCAATACTTAAAATACAAAGTATGGATATTAAAAAAGTTATCCTGTGCATATCAACAAAAAATGGCTTCAACTAAAAAATTACTCAGTGTTTGTACTGAATAATACAATAAAATAACTGAAATCTAATACAATTATTCACTCAAAGCAAATTCTTGTAGTAAAATAGAGGTATTTGTCTATTTTTAGAAATTAGTTATTGTTGCAAAGATAAAGTGAAGTGTATAAATCGGGTTGCATGAACAGATCTAAATTTGATGATTTTATTGTAAAACTACACGAAATGTTACGTGACCCCTTACCGGGGAGGGAAGCACAGCTTGAAATGTCAGCAAGATTTGATAAAGATATTGCTGAAAAGTATTTTAAGCCAGAAGAAAATGCGAAGAAAGGAGGGGTGTTGGTTTTGTTTTACCCCGATGAAAATGATATTTCAATACCTTTGATGCTTAGACCTGAATATCCTGGAGTACATGGAGGACAGGTGAGTTTTCCCGGAGGGAAGTTTGAACCACAAGATAAAAATTTGATACATACCGCATTAAGAGAAGCTGAAGAAGAAATAGGAATTAAATCTGCGGATGTCGAGATTTTGGGTAATTTGTCAGAGCTCTTTATATTCGCCAGTAATTTTTTGGTTGTACCAACAGTTGGATATTTAAATTATAAACCAGATTTTGTGCCTGAAGAAAATGAGGTGGAGAAAATAATTTCTCTTCCTGTAAGTCATCTTATTGACCCTTCAGTTGTAAAGTTTACCGATATTCAAGCATCAAAAAGTATCCGATTAAATGCTCCTTATTTTGATGTTGAGGGACATGTTGTGTGGGGAGCAACAGCTATGATGCTGTCAGAATTAAAAGCGATAATTACAAAAATTTACTCATGAAAAATCTATTGTCATTTTTTCTCATTTTAATTGCTACGATTTCAATTTATTCTAAAGAGAAATCAGATTTTGAATTTCTTGATGATATTACAAATGAGAAAAAGATTGATTTACTCCACCCTGAAAGTGCCTATTTTTTAGATGAAGGACCATTTGTTTTGGATATGCAGGATTATTTTGATCAGAATAAGGATAGTCTGATAATAGAAGCATATGGGCTAGAAACTATTCCTCAAAAGAGATATGTAAAACTTAACGGTACCAGGCATGAAAAGATCAAGGTCAGGGTTGGTTCAGGAGATAATGCGATTACAAAATCATTTTACTTAATCAAAAAGCGCCCTTTAGTTCAAAATGATGCAGTTGTCTTTGGTTTGCTGATGTTTATTTTGGGAATGATTTTTTATACATCAGGAAGTAAAAAACCAGCCTTCAAGAAGTTTTATTCCGTAATTCCTGCATTATTGCTTTGTTATTTTATACCATCGTTATTAAGCTTATTTAATATCGTTAATGCTTCATTATCAAATGTTTATTATGTAGCATCAAGGTTTATGCTACCTGCAGGACTGGTGTTGCTTACTATAAGCATTGACTTTAAAGAAGTGATTAAATTAGGGCCAAAGGCGCTTATAATGTTTTTTACAGCTACAATCAGTATAATAATCGGTGGTCCAATAGCGCTATGGATTGCCTATTCACTATTTCCAGGGTTAATTGGAGAAGAATTCTTTGATTCTTTATGGAGAGGGATGTCAACAATTGCAGGTTCCTGGATAGGAGGGGGTGCAAATCAGGCTGCAATGTATGAGGTATTCAAACCTAGTGGAAGGTTGTATTCTGTGATGATTGCCGTTGATGTTTTAGTAGCAGAACTGTGGATGGCATTTTTGTTAATTGGAGCAGCAAGAACAAATATTTTAGATAGAAAATTAAAAGCTGATACAACTGCCATCGATAATCTGAAAAAGAAGATGGAAGATTTTAGTCTTTCAGTAGCTAAAATCCCTACTTTTAGAGATCTGATATTGATTTTGGCTGTTGCTTTCTCTGCTGTTGCTGTTGGTCATTTAATGGCGGATTTCTTTGCTCCGTGGTTTTCAGAACACCTTCCTGAATTGAGCAAAAAGATGAGTTTGGGTTCAGCATTTTTCTGGTTAATTATTGTAACGACAACCATCGGTTTTGTACTATCATTTACCCGAGTAAGAGAGTTAGAAGGTGCCGGAGCTAGTAAGGTTGGAAGTGTATTTATATACATATTGGTAGCTACAATTGGTATGCAAATGGATATAGCTGCAGTTGTTGAATATCCTCAATATTTTTTAATAGGATTAATATGGATGATATTCCATGTTGTGATATTAATGGTTGTTGCCAAACTTATTAAAGCACCGTTTTTCTTTGTTGCTGTAGGCAGTAAAGCAAATATTGGTGGTGCAGCTTCTGCACCGGTAGTTGCAGCTGCTTTCCATCCGTCATTAGCTCCTGTTGGAGTATTACTGGCAGTATTGGGATATGCTTTGGGTACTTATGGTGCTTATATATGTGCATTATTGATGCAAGCCATAACTGGTTAGATATCACTTGACAGATTTTAGGGGTTTTAGTATAAAATCTATTGAACATTTAAAGATCTAATTCCGTTTTATGGGATATGAGTAAAAAAGATGCTGTAAAACATTTTGCTTTTGTATGTAGCGGAAAGTCATGCAAGAAGTGTGGAAGTAAGGAGTTAGAGAAGAGTTTATCTCATGCGGCTAAAAAACATGACTTGAAGGGTAAGTTCAAGGTTATTAATACAAAATGTACAGGCAGATGTAAAGAGTCTCCGGTAATGATAATCAAAGATCACTGGCATGTGATGGTGAAACCGGAAGACGGAGAAAAGTATTTAAAAAAGTATATTTTACAATAATAAAAGGGATCGTTTTCGATCCCTTTTCTATTTATTAATGATTCTTGTAAATTATCTTTATGCGTTTTGCTTCTTGATAAGATTAAGTGCAGAACCTGCCTTAAACCACTCAATCTGACCTTCATTGTAAGTATGGTTAGTTACAATTGTGTCTGTAGATCCATCAGCATGGGTAAGCTTTAAAGTTAAAGGCTTACCAGGTGCAAATGACTCAAGATCAATGATATCGATAGTGTCATCTTCCAGAATCTTATCATAATCACTTTCGTCTGCAAAAGTAATACCTAACATACCTTGCTTTTTAAGGTTAGTTTCGTGAATTCTGGCAAATGATTTAACTAGAACAACTCTAACGCCAAGGTGACGAGGCTCCATCGCAGCATGCTCTCTTGAAGAACCTTCACCGTAGTTGTGATCACCAACAACAATTGAAGGAATACCTTCAGCTTTGTAATGGCGAGCTACCTGAGGAACACCATTGTATTCACCAGAAATCTGATCTTTAACTGTATCTGTTTCATCATTGAAGAAGTTAACAGCACCAGTTAAAAGATTGTTAGAAATGTTGTCAAGGTGACCTCTGTATTTTAACCAAGGGCCAGCCATAGAGATATGGTCTGTAGTACATTTTCCTTTAGCCTTGATTAAAAGCTTCATTCCAGTAATGTTTTTACCATCCCAAGGCTGGAAAGGAGAAAGAAGTTGTAATCTGTCACTATCAGGACTTACAATTACTTCTACTCCGCTGCCATCTTCAGCAGGAGCCTGGTATCCAGCATCCTCAACAGAAAAACCTTTAATTGGTAATTCAATACCTTTAGGTTCAGGTAACTTCACATCTTCACCCGCTTCATTTTTCAATGTATCAGTCATTGGGTTGAATGTCAGGTCACCAGCAATTGCAAATGCAGTTACGATTTCCGGAGAAGCAACAAATGAGTGAGTGTTTGGATTACCGTCGTTTCTTTTAGCAAAGTTTCTGTTGAAAGAAGTGATAATAGAGTTCTTTCTTGTCGGGTCATCAGTATGACGTGCCCACTGACCGATACAAGGTCCACAAGCATTAGCAAGAACAACACCACCCATTTTTTCAAATGTGTTAAGATATCCGTCACGTTCAACAGTATATCTAACCAATTCAGAACCTGGAGTGATTGTAAACTCAGCTTTAGCTTTAAGTCCTTGATTTTGTGCAGACTCAGCAACTGATGCAGCTCTTGTGATATCCTCATAAGAAGAGTTAGTACAAGATCCGATCAATCCAACTTCAAGCTTCTCAGGCCAGTTGTTTTCTTTTACTTCTTTTGCAAATTGAGATAAAGGAGTTGCTCTGTCCGGAGTAAAAGGACCATTGATATGAGGCTCAAGCTCAGAAAGATTGATCTCAATCACCTGGTCAAAATACTGCTCAGGGTTAGCATAAACCTCTGCATCACCAGTTAAATGTTCTTTAATTTTATCTGCCATCTCTGCTACCTCAGCTCTTTCAGTTGAACGAAGGTAATCAGACATGCTCTTATCATATCCGAAGGTAGAAGTTGTAGCACCGATTTCAGCACCCATGTTACAGATAGTACCCTTACCAGTACATGATAAAGATTCAGCACCTTCACCAAAGTATTCAACAATCGCACCAGTACCACCTTTTACAGTAAGGATTCCAGCAACCTTAAGAATAACATCTTTCGCTGAAGTCCATCCGCTTAATTTACCAGTTAGTTTAACACCGATAAGTTTAGGGAATTTAAGCTCCCAAGGCATTCCAGCCATAACGTCAACTGCATCAGCACCACCAACACCAACAGCAACCATTCCTAGTCCACCGGCATTAACAGTATGAGAGTCAGTTCCGATCATCATTCCACCAGGGAAAGCATAGTTTTCCAATACTACCTGGTGAATAATACCAGCACCTGGCTTCCAGAAACCGATACCATATTTATTAGAAACAGAACTTAAGAAGTCATAAACTTCCTTATTGTTCGATTTTGCTTTTTCAAGATCTTTGTCAGCACCAATTTCAGCCTGGATAAGGTGATCACAGTGTACAGTAGATGGTACTGCTACCTTTTTCTTTCCAGCTTGCATGAACTGAAGAAGAGCCATCTGAGCAGTAGCATCCTGCATAGCCACTCTGTCTGGTGCGAAATCTACATATGACTTAGCTCTTTCAAACACCTCAAGTTGCTGACTCTCATGTAGGTGACTATAAAGAATCTTTTCAGTTAACGTAAGAGGACGGTTAACGAGCTTGCGGGCATTGTCAATTTTACCCGGCATTGCCTCGTAAACGGCCTTAATCATTTCAATATCAAATGCCATATTTATACAGTCTAAATTATGCTAAACTAATTTGAGCCACGAATTTAAATAAAAGGAATTAATCTTTAAAGTGTATTGGTCTCTATCATATATTAAATTCCTTTTTTAGAGCCTGTCTAAAGAAGGAGATGGCTGAAAATGTAATATTTATAGTTTTAAGTCTATTTATTTGTGATTAGGCATATACTAAAATTGTATTTTTATTTGAAAAATGACTATTTATTGCTTTTATTGAGTTAATTTCACGTGTTAATTTAGTATATGGTTATTTTGGTTGTAGCAGTATAAGCAGCCTTATTTTTTAGATAAATAGTGAAAATTAGTCGATAGAGTAACTAATTTAATTGATATAGAGGTTACAAATATTATTTATAACTTATATATAGATACAAAGTTAAATCCGGATTTTTTAAACCATGAAGAAAATTTTCTTATTACTTATTTTAGTAATTACTTCTTTTAATAGTCTGAAGTCAACTGAAATTAATGATCCAGAAATTGTTGGTGTAAAAATAGTAGATCAACACAATGATAATTTTTCTATTGAAGTTGAGATTTCAAGTGAAGTTTCTTCATTTACTTATATTGTCTATTTAAATAAACTACCAAATTTCACTGTTGTTGAAAAAGGGAATTCTTCGAATAGGGTATTGAAAGTTTCTGGTTTGTTAAAATCGGAAATCTACATTATTACTTTTGAGGATGAAAATGGTAATAAGTTTAATACGGATTTAATAAAATTTGCTTTATAAAACATTCATGTTATTAATATTCATTTTAGAATGAGTAAAATACTAAATACAGGCCTGATTTTTTTAATATTTCTTTCAACAAGTTTTGCAGTAAGTGCTCAACTAAGCGCTAGCCTGACGGTTACCCCGGTTACTTGTAATGGAGATGCTGATGGAACAGTAACTATCACAATTCAGAATGGTACCGCACCATTTGATGTGTTTTTGTATGGTAGTAGTGGATTCCCGACTTTTCCAATAGCAACAGTTTTTGGTTTAACGGAAAACACTTATACTTTTACGGGACTTAGTGGTGATGCATATCAAGCTATTGTTCAAGATGATGCAGGAGCGCAAGTATTGACTCCTAGGGTTACACTTTTTGAGCCGGACCCTTTAATTATAGATAATTTTTCCGCTTCCAATATTTCATGCAGTGGTGCTAATGATGGTTCCATATCTTTTGATAATGTATCAGGAGGAAATGGTGGTTATGAATATAGTATTGATGGAGGAGCAAATTACGTTTCCTCTACTACTTTTACCGGTTTAACACCAGGGTCATACGATATGGTTGTCAGGGATGTTAATGGATGTCTTTCTTCTTTAAATAATGTTGTTTTAACTGAGCCAAATACTTTAACAATTGGTACTGTTGATGTTATAGATGCAACATGTTTTGGGGATCCAGGTACAATAACCATCATAGGTGTAAGCGGAGGGACTACCCCTTATGAATATAGCATTGATAATGGAGCTACATTCCAGTCTTCTAATGTATTTAACCCTACAGCAGGATCATACAATATTGTTGTTCAGGATGCAAACGGTTGCCGGGTTACTGATAATGCAACGATCAATGAGCCGACCCAGGTTGTTATTGACCAGGTAAATTCTGATGATGAGTCGTGTAGTGGGGCAGCTGACGGCCGTCTTTCTGTTGATGGTGTTTCAGGTGGAAATGGGCCATATAGATATAGTATAGATGGTGGAGCTACTTTTCAGGCTTCAAAGATATTTAATAATTTACCTGCAGGAACCTATGATGTTATTGCTCAAGACGATCTAGGATGTATTTCTCCAGTTTTTGAAGTAACTATTAATGAGGCAGCTGCTGTTGTTATTGATAACGTAAATACAACTGATGCTACTTGTAATGGAAATGCTGATGGCCAAATTTCTATTACGGCATCCGGTGGAAATGGTGTTTTTGAATATAGTTCGGATGGTGGTTCAACTTTCCAGTCATCAAATATATTTACTGGATTAGCAGCTGGAACTTATGATGTTCAGGTAAGAGGTGGTAATGGCTGTCTTTCTCCTATTGTTCAGGCAACTATTAATGAGCCAACTGCTGTTGTTATAGATGATTTTACCTCAAATGATGTTTTATGTTTTGGTGAATCAAATGGTTCTATAACAATAAATGCTGTTTCAGGAGGAAGTGGTTCTTATGAATATAGCATAAATGGTGGTACTACTTTCCAAGCTTCCAATTCTTTTACTGGTTTACCTGTGGGAGGATACGATTTAGTTGTTAGAGATGCAAATGGCTGTGAATCAGCTATACAACTTGTAAGTATTAATCAGCCAACAGAGCTATTAATTGGAACCATAACACCAACTGATGCATCATGTAATGGAGCTGCTGATGGAACAATAACAATAACTGGAGTTTCAGGTGGTACTGCTCCTTATGAATACTCTATTGATAATGGAGCTAGTTTTGTAACGTCAAATACATTTACAGGTATAAGTTCTGGGACTTATAATATTGTAGTTCGTGATGCCAATGGCTGTACAGTTTCAGGTAATACTACTGTAAGCGAGCCAGTTGCTGTTGCTATAGTAGGAGCAGATAAAACTGACGAGTCTTGTAATGGTGCATCAGATGGATCTATAACTTTTACATCTGTAGTTGGAGGAGCAGGGTTGCCTTATGAATTCAGTATTGATGGAGGAACAACTTATCAAAACTCTAATGTATTTACTGGATTAGCTGCCGGTACATATGATTTAATTGCAAGAGATGGAAATGGTTGTGAATCTGGAGTTGTTCAGGTGACAATAAATCCTGCAACTTCAATAAATGTTGATAATATAGCTGTTGTTGATGCTACTTGTAATGGAGATACAAATGGAGAACTAACTATTTCAGCTTCAGGTGGAAATGGTGTTTTTGAATATAGTATTGATGGAGGAACAACTTTCCAGGCTTCTAATAATTTTGCCGGACTTGCTTCTGGTACTTATGATATTCAAGTACGTGATGGAAACGGATGTCTTTCTCCAATTGTTCAGGCAACAATTAATGAACCTGATGTAGTTACTATAGATAATATAACTTCTACAGATGTTCTGTGCTTTGGCGAATCAACAGGTTCAATAGTTATTGATGCTGTTTCCGGAGGATCAGGAACTTTTGAATATAGTGTTGATGGGGGAACTACCTTCCAATCATCAAATAGTTTTACAGGATTGGCTACTGGTAACTATGATATTCAGGTAAGAGATTCAAATGGCTGTCTGTCAGCTATTTCAAATGTAGTTATTGCCGAACCAGCTGAATTGTTAATCGGTTCTATTGATAAAACGGATGCAATCTGTAATGGTGTTGCTGATGGATCAATAACAATAACTGGAGTGTCAGGCGGTACTGCACCTTATGAATACAGTATTGATAATGGTGCGACATTTCAAACGGTAAATAACTTCGTAGATATAAGTGCTGGAGCTTATAATATTGTAGTTCGTGATGCCAATGGTTGTACTGTAACAGGTAATACCACTGTAAATGAACCAGTTGCAGTTTCAATAGATGTAATTTCTTCGACAGATGAAACTTGTAATGGTTCTGCTGATGGAACAATCACTGTTGAAACAGTTAGTGGAGGAGATGGAGGACCTTACGAATATAGTTTTGATGGAGGATCCACATTCCAAAGTTCAAATACATTTACAGGTTTAGCTTCCGGTGTATATGATGTTGTTGCCCGGGATGGTAATGGATGTGAGTCTTTAGTTTCTCAAGTAACAATTAATGCTGCTATATCTGTAGCCGTCGATAATATTACAGTTGTTGATGCTACTTGTAATGGAGATACAAATGGAGAACTAACTATTTCAGCTTCAGGTGGTAATGGTGTTTTTGAATATAGTATTGATGGAGGAACAACCTTCCAGGCTTCTAATAATTTTGCCGGACTTGCTTCTGGTACTTATGATATTCAAGTACGTGATGGAAACGGATGTCTTTCTCCAGTTGTTCAGGCAACAATTAATGAACCTGATGTAGTTACTATAGATAATATAACTTCTACAGATGTTCTGTGCTTTGGCGAATCAACAGGTTCAATAGTTATTGATGCCGTTTCCGGAGGATCAGGAACTTTTGAATATAGTGTTGATGGGGGAACAACTTTCCAATCATCAAATAGTTTTACAGGATTAGCTACTGGTAACTATGATATTCAGGTAAGAGATTCAAATGGCTGTCTGTCAGCTATTTCAAATGTAGTTATTGCCGAACCAGCTGAATTGTTAATCGGTTCTATTGATAAAACGGATGCAACCTGTAATGGTGTTGCTGATGGAACGATAACAATAACTGGCGTTTCTGGCGGTACTACTCCTTATGAATACAGTATCGATAATGGTACGACATTTCAAGCAGCAAATAACTTCGTAGATATAAGTGCTGGATCTTATAATATTATAGTTCGTGATGCAAATGGTTGTACTGTAACAAGTAATACCACTGTAAATGAGCCAGTTGAAATTTTAATAGATGCAATTTCTTCGACAGATGAAACTTGTAATGGTTCTGCTGATGGAACGATAACTGTTGAAACAGTTAGTGGAGGAGATGGTGGTCCTTATGAATACAGCCTTGATGGAGGAACTATCTTCCAGAGTTCAAATTTATTTAACGGTTTGGTATCAGGTGTTTATGATGTAGTTGTAAGAGATGGTAATAATTGTATATCTCAGGTTTCTCAAATTACAATCAATGCTGCTCCTTCTGTTGTAATTGACAATATTTCGGTTACTGATGCGACATGCAATGGTATTGGAGATGGTGCGTTAATAATTAGTGCATCCGGAGGCACAGGTACATATGAGTTTAGTATTGATGCAGGAACAACTTTTCAAAATGGAAATAATTTCATAGGGTTGACTGCTGGAACATATGATGTAGTTGTTAGAGATGGAAATGGTTGTATTGCTTCAGAGCAAGCAATAATTAATGAACCAACTGCTTTGGTTATCGATAATATTACTACCGTTGATGCCGGATGTACAACTGGTTCTGAAGGTGAGATAAATATTTCAGTATCAGGCGGTACACCAACTTATGATTATAGTATTGACGGTGGAAATAATTTCATCCCAGGTAATCCTTCATTCACCGGACTGACAGCTGGTACTTATGATATAGTTGTTAGGGATGCAAACGGATGTACAGTTACCTCTACAGCAACTATTGATCCGGGGGCAAATATTACTGTTGGTAATATTATTCCAGTAGATGAATCTTGTGATGGAAATGCCGATGGAAGTATTGAATTACAAACTATAAATGGTGGTACTCCTCCTTATACATTCAGTACAGATGGTGGTGTTACTTACCCGTTTAATGCTCCTGGTTCTACAGGCGACATTCTTACAGCCGGAACATACTCTATATTTGTCAGAGATGCTTCGGGTTGTTTTGTAGATCTTGGTACCCAGACTATTAACACTACTCCACGTGTTACTCCTGAAATAACAATTTCTGCGGATCAAAATCCTTCTTGTATTGGTTCTACGATCAATTTTACTGCTACTATTAACAATGCTGGAGTAGATCCTGATATCGCCTGGTTCGTAAATGGAGCTGAAGTTCAGGTAGATAAGTCAGGAACTTATTCGGGAACAACTTTAAATGATAATGATATAGTTTCAGCAGAAGTAAGAGTAACAGATGCTTCGTTTACTTGTGTTACTTCGACTGTTGTTACTTCAAACGATATAACTGTAGATTACCAGAATAACCTGGTAGCATCAGTAAATCTAACAGTTAATCCTGCCCCGTCATGTGATGGTGAACCGGTTACTTTAACAGCTATTCCTTCAAACGGAGGTGCAAATCCTACTTTTGAGTGGTCTGTTAATGGAGTAGTTCAGGTGGGTGAAGTTTCTGAAACTTTCGTTAGCTCGACATTATCTGATGGTGATGATGTTGAGGTAGTTATGACTGCTGACCCTGCGTTTACCTGTGTTACAGGTAGCCCTGCAAGTGCTTCAACAACTATTAATATAGCGCCAGTTGAGAACCTGACAGTTGATATTACTGCTGATCAGAACAATATTTGTGAAAGTGGGACTATAAACTTTACCTCTTTAATAAACGGAGGTGGAACGAACCCTACTTATCAATGGTTAATTGATGGAAACCCAATAACAGGTGAAACTAATGATTCATTTGTATTAAGTGGATTAGCTTCAGGTACATACGATGTATCGCTAAGAGTGACATCAAGTAATCCATGCGCAAATGGAAGTCCGGCAGTTTCAGCTCCTGTTTCCATTACAATTTCTCCGGAATTGGTAGCAGATATTAGTATCACTGCTGATCTAAACCCTGCTTGTACTGGTGATAATGTAACCTTTACAGCTAATGTGACTAATGGTGGAACAACTCCTGGAATCCAATGGAGAGTTAACGGAACTGATGTAACCGGTGAAACGGGACTAACATATACAACTAATACATTAAACGATGGAGATATAGTTACTGCGTTTTTAACTGTTGATCCAACTTCAGTTTGTATAACACCAGCTTCGATTGAGTCTAATTCGATAAATATGTTGGTTGGTAATGGTTTTAACCCGTTAGTTGAAATCACAGCCGATCAAAATCCTATTTGTGCAGGTAATGATGTGACATTTACTTCAACTGTTAGTGCTGTTGGTACAAATCCTGTTTATCAATGGAGAATAGATGGTGTTGATCAGCCAGGTGCCACAAGTGACACATTTGTAGCTTCAGGATTAACTGATGGACAAGAAGTTTCATTGTTTGTAACTGTTGATCCTGCATTTACTTGTGCTAATCAACCTAGCGTGGGTGATACTATAGCAATTAGTGTATCTAATTCAATTGATCCTTCAGTTGTATTAGTTTCAACTAATAACCCGGCTTGTCCTGGTGGAGATATTGTTTTCGAAGCACAGCCTACAAATGGTGGTACAAATCCTACCTTCGAATGGTTTATTGATGGTAATTTAATTGCTGGTGAGACTAGCGAAACATTAACTTTTAATACAGCAACTTTAAATGGTGGTGAAGTGATTTCAGTAGAAATGACAGTTGATCCTTCCTTGACTTGCGCAACTTCTACAGTAGTTTCTGCTTCTGAAAATATCCAGTTAAATACTGCTTCACCTGTAGGAGTAAATATTGTAGCAGACCAGAATCCGGTTTGTGATGGTGAACAAATTACTTTCACAGCAACAATAAATAATGCGGGAGCAAACCCTGTAATAAACTGGTATGTTGACAATTTATTAGTTCCTGGAGAAAATTCAGTCACTTATGCTGCTGTCTTAACAGATGGACAAATAGTAAAAGCAGTTGTTGATGCAGATCCTTCATTGACCTGTGTTTCTAATAATCCTGCCGAATCAAATGAGATAACAGTCAATACAAGTACTTCAGTTGATCCAACAGTTCAAATTTCGGTGGATCAAAATCCTGTTTGTATTAATGATGTTGTAACATTTACCTCAACAGTTAATAATGCAGGTGCTAATCCAACATACGAGTGGTATGTAAATGGTGTACTGGTAGCTGGATTAAATGCTGATACATACTCAACAGATACTTTATCAAATAATGATATAATAAGGTTGGATGTGACTGCAGATCCTACATTTAGATGTGCATCTGTAAATGCAGTTCAATCAAATGAAATTACCCTAGCAGTAGCAAGTCAGTTAAATGCATTTGTTGCAATTCAGCTAGACCAAAATCCTTCATGTACTAATGATGATGTGACATTTAGTGTTGCATTGAGTATTGGTTCTGGCATTAACCCGACTTATGAGTGGTTTGTAAATGGAACTACCACAGGTCAATTTGGAACTACTTTCACAACAAACTCTGTAGTATCAGGTGATGAGGTTTATGTTCAAATGACTGCTGATCCTACTGCAAGTTGTGTACAGGGAAGCCCGGCTATTTCCAATGTTATCCAGATTCAGCGTGTTGCTGATCTGACCATGGATGTATCAATAAGTGCTGACAGAACTCAAATATGTGATGGAGAAGAAGTTAATTTCACGGCATTCACTCAAAATGGAGGTGCTAATCCTTCATACCAATGGTTAATTAATGGAACAAGTGTAAACGGTGAAATTTCTCAAACATTTACTTCATCAACTTTAAATGATGGTGATATTGTAAGTGTGGTTGTAACTGCTGATCCAAATGTATCATGTGTTACAAATTCGCCGATAGAATCTAATGAAATCACAATAAATGTAGGTGGTCAGGCACCTGTTGCTGTTGATGTTACTGCATCGGAAACTGCAATTTGTGCAGGAACATCAGTTACATTTACGGCTAATGCATCTAATGCAGGGCTAAATCCTGATTACCAATGGATAATCAATGGAGTGGATGTAGCAGGAGAGACCTCACCAACGTTTTCAACATCTACTTTAAATAACGGAGATATAGTTTCTGTAAGATTAACAGCTGACCCTACATTAACATGTGCAGTAGGTAGCCCGGTTGAATCAACTGGAATTGCTATCCAGGTTGATAATGCAGTACCACAAGCTCCTGTATTAGATCCGATTACAAATGCAATTTGTGAATCATTTACAATAAGCTGGAATAATGTAGCTGGGGCATCTTCGTATGAAGTAGATATTTCAACAGATAATTTCAATACGTTCATTACTGGCTATAATGCATTTAATACTGATCAGACTTCTTTGGTTGTTGCCGGTTTAACAACTGGAACTACTTATGAAGTCAGAGTAAGAGCATTAAACGGTTGTGGTATTTCTGGTAATAGCAATATTGAGTCTGATACTCCAACAAATGATGGACCTCAAGCTCCAACAAATATTCAAGCAGCAACAATTGATTGTGATGCATTCACTCTAAGCTGGAATGCAGCAGTTGGTGCATCTGGTTACTTTGTAGATATTGCTACTGATGCAGCATTTGCAAATAAAATAGTTGATAATGTTGACGCTGGAAATAACCTGACATATGATGTAACAGGATTGACTCAAGACACTGATTACTTCGTAAGGATAGCAGGATATAATACTTGTGCTACAGGATCTTACTCTACAGTTGTTACAATTACAACTATTGGAACCCCATCGGCACCGGTAATTGCGTCGTCAAATGAACTTTGTGATAGATATACAATAAGCTGGACAGCAGTTCCATCTGCAACCTCATATCAGATAGATGTTGCATTCGATGCTGCATTCACGGCAATATTGCCTAATTATAATAACAGAGATATAGGAAATGTAACAACATTTAATGTTACAGGAATACCAGCTGAAACTACAGTATTCACACGTGTAAGAGCAGTAAACAATTGTGCTACAAGCATCAATTCAAATGTTGTTCAGTCAACTACGTTAGCAGCAGATGATCCTGCTTGTACAGGTGGTGGTACTGGCGAATGTGCAACAGTTAAGATTACTCCTGAGCCGGTAGCTGCAACATGCTCTAACTCAGATGGTGGTGTATTCTTTGATATTGACCCTGCTGTACCATTAGTTAATAATGTAGGTGTAATAATCGATTTAACAGGTCCGGCAGAGCGAACTAATTACAATGACTTTACTTTTGACGGTCTGCCACAGGGTATTTACCAGTATACAATTGTATATGGTGATTCATCTTGTATCAAGACTGGAGAATTTACTATAGACAGATCAGGAACAATAGGAGAGCCTGTAGTTTCAGAGGTACAGAATTCAACATGTGTTGGTTCTCCATCTGGTTCTGCAAGAGTAACATTCCCTGATCAACCATCAGGAGATGTATTACAGTGGTCTGTTGATGGCGTAAACTGGACTAACTTCTTAAATGGTAGTGTGATT
The DNA here is from genome assembly GCF_012926615.1 of Marinigracilibium pacificum. Taxonomy (GTDB): domain Bacteria; phylum Bacteroidota; class Bacteroidia; order Cytophagales; family Cyclobacteriaceae; genus Mangrovivirga; species Mangrovivirga pacifica. The sequence continues at coordinate 137,109 of NZ_JABBNU010000007.1, forward strand.
ACAGGTTTACCTGCTGGTCCTGAACCTTCAAACCAGTTGGTAGTTAGCTTCAGAAGAAATGCTTCAGATCCTTGTTATGCAGGAACGACAATTATAATTGGAAACGAGTATGAAGATTATGATGCAGATGTTACAGTACTTGATGAAGCAACTTGTAACGGAAGTGATGGTGCAGTTGAAATAACAAATATTACCGGTGGAACTGGTAGCTATGAGTATCAATTAGATGGTATTCCTCTAGCATTCCCTGCTGATGGTATATTTGATGGTTTAACAGGTGGTACTCATGAGTTATTAATTATTGATACAGGAGTAGATTGTAGCAAGGCTATTCAATTCTTTGTACCAAGTCCTGGATTAGTGTCATTTACTTCTAATGCAAGTGATCCGACATGCGCCGGTGATGGCAGAGATGGATCAATAGAGATTCAGATCGACCCATCATTCTTGCCTGGAACGTACGAGATTGCTATAGCAGAACGACCAGGTTTAGATTCAGGCTTTGTGGCTGTACCTACAAATGGAAGGTTTGTATTTGCTAACCTTGATCAGGGAACATATTATGTAGCTGTTAAAGGAGTAGGAGAAGATGCATGTCCTAATGAACAAGTAATTACTATTAGTGGTGGACCTTTAGCTGTTGATTTTGAAACACAGTTAGTATGTCAAGATAATAAGCAAGCCTTATTGCTAACTAATATCCAAGGTCAAATAGGGGCTGATTTCAGACTTCAAGTAAGAAATGTATCAGGAGGTACAGGAGGATATAATAAGACCTTTAATATACCTTATTCTGATATCTCTGGTGGTAATTATTTAATAGAGGATGATCAGTTGTATGATTTCTTACTAATTCAAGATTTTTATACGGCTACATTGACTCAAATACAGTCTAACTGTCCTCCAACTGATGTTGTTGCAAGTGAAGCCAAAGACTTCCAGATAACAGATATACTTGATTTTGATGTTGACAATATTAGAGTTTCATTCCCTGATAGAGCTACTGGCTCAATGAGAATAACAAATATTCAGGGGGGAACCCCAGGGTATGAGGCCTCAATTGAACTAATCGCTCCATTATTTGCTGATCAAGGAGTATTTATTGATTGGACAGACGTTCCTCAGGATAACCAGTCATTAAAATATGAGATTACATTTGATGATCTATATGCAGGTGATTACAGCGTAATGGTTAGAGATGCAGGCGGATGTGAAATTGAGAAGATTATTGAGCTTCCATTAGACGAAAGCATCTTTATCCCTAACGTGTTTACTCCAAATAACGATGGTTTCAATGATACTTTCTATATCAGAAATCTACCAGATAACTCAAGACTTGTTATTACTAACAGATATGGACGTACTGTCTATGAATCTGATAACTATGATAACGAAGAAGGATTTGATGGAGGTGATGAGCCAGACGGAGTTTATTATTATTACTTAGAGGTTCCAGGTGGTGATTCTTATTCCGGATGGGTTGAGATTTGGAAAGGACCAACAGACTAAAATTTAATTAAAAATATGAAGCCGGATTTTATCCGGCTTTTTTTATGTTTCATAGTTTGGTTGAAAACCTTCGATATTGTATTATTGGGATTAATTCGATAAATACCTTTCAACCGAATATCGAATTTATTTTTTCAACCATAATTCAATTTTTATATGCTGGAAACTCTTCATAAAACCAGTAACGACAAACTAGTAACGAAATCCGGAGGAGAAGCTACAAATTATGAGTCTTTAGCTGTTAATATATCTGCATTCTCGAAAGTCGAGTCTTGGGTTAAGCAGGTGATGAATGCTAGAATGGACGAAATAAAGGATAATCTACCTCCTAAAGGTTTTAATGATATTTGTAAGGCGCCACCTATCCCTGAAAATTCAGCATGGTCAAGATTAACAGAGGAATTTGATACATCTTTAGTTGAATTATTTACCATATCTGTAGTATTTACATCCCAATTTCAGCCATTTACTCTAATACCTTTATGGTCTAATCAAAAATTGAATTTCTGGGCTGGCGGAGGAAGAGATAAAGAAAAATTAACCATAGCACCTACTATGCGTACAATTCTTTTTCTTCTTGCTGGATTTGATGGAGTGAAAAGGGCGCTATACCTGAATGAATTAATTGATAGCCGATTGTTTAAAGAACAAGTGTTGCATTTGAGCAGAGGTGAGTTTGAAACTTTCGAAAATGGTATATTACGAATCAGTGATGAATATTACTGCTCGTTAATGACAGGTAAGAAACCTGTTATTTCTGTTTCTGCTGATTTTCCAGCTACTTTATTGACTACAAATAAAAGCTTTTCTGATCTTGTTCTGAAAGATAATACCAAGGAGCAATTGAACTCCCTGATAAATTATGTTCGGTTTAGTAATGAGTTATACGGTGATGAAGATTTCGCTAAAAAGGTAAAGAAGGGATATGTAGCCATGTTATATGGACCTCCGGGGACAGGAAAAACATTAACTGCCTCTGTACTTGGTAAAGAGCTCGATACTCCTGTTTATGCAGTAGACCTTTCAAGAGTAGTGTCAAAATATATTGGTGAAACTGAGAAAAATCTTGAAAAGATCTTTGACAGACTTGAATCAAAAGAATGCATTTTGTTTTTTGATGAAGCGGATGCTCTTTTTGGTAAGAGAACTGAAGTAAAAGATGCTAAAGACAGATATGCGAATCAGGAAGTAGCTTATTTGCTTCAGCGCATTGAGAAATTTCCTGGTCTGGTATTATTGGCAAGTAACTTCAATCAAAATCTTGATATTGCATTTCGAAGAAGAATATTGACATCCATTTTTATAGCACCTCCGGGAAAAGAAGAAAGAAAATTTCTTTGGGAAAATAGCATTCCAAATGGTTTTGAGTTTCAGGAAAATTATGGTTCTGAATACCTGGCTGATACTTATCAATTGACAGGTGCAAATATTAGTAACATAATAAAACTTTCTTGTCTTGACGCCAAAAGCAACAACTCTAGTGTACTTTCATTGGACATATTGTCAAAATATATAAAAGCAGAACAGGCTAAGGAAAGGAACTAGTATGTTTGAAAAAGAAATTGCTTACGTAGAGCCACTTTCTGCCGTAAATAATCTCAAAGGTAGAGATGGAGGTAATGTTTCTTTAGAGAGCCTTTCTCAGGCTGAAAGAGATGCATTATTTAATCTGTTAGAAGATACTGTCGGATTAGACAGTCGGGATGTTGCTTCTCTTTCTACAGATGAAATAATAGACCTTTTAGAACCTTCAGTAAGAGATGTTTCCAAAGGTTCGGCCTTGAAAAAAAGTACCGAAATAATAAAGAAGGTCGGTAGAAGAAAACCCAAATTTCAATTTCCGTCTGCTGAAGCTGCAATTCCGTCAACAAACAAGAAAAAGAATCCATTAAATCAGTCAAAAGAGAAGTTGCAGAAAATGCAGCAAATCACTGAGATAAGGAAAAGGAAAGATCTTATTCTTAAACCGGTCAAAAAATACTTTAATGGATTAAAAAAGAATGAAATAGCCTCAGTAAAAGGGTTTAGAGAAAAGAATAAGGTTCGTAAGCAATTTGAAGAGTTTGAAAAACAGCTTGTAAGCAAAAAAATTGAGATTGGTACAAGTGATTTTAAAAATGAATTAATAAAAGCTTTTCCCAATATAAACTGGCAGCAACCATTGGTTGATTTGTCTTCATTGGAAAATGAATTAAATATCCTCAAAGGAATAGGAGGGACTCTATCTGAGGAAAGTAAAACCGAAGATAATGAAAACCTTTCTTCAGAAGAAAATGGAAATCAAAAAGATGAAACCTCTAAGGATAATGCCAAGAAGTCTGAGCAGTCGCAGAATGAAGAGAAAATAGGGAAGAATAGTGAGGGAGAGAACAAGAAGGAAGATGGTGTTAATGATAAATCGGATTCAGAAAATAAACCATTTTCAAAAGTAGTCGATTTACCTGTTTCTCAAGGAAAAGGTGTTATAAAATCTCCTTTAGAATTAGTAAAGAATCCTGAAATAATTGGTAAAACTTTGTCAGATGAATTGACAGAGGAAAACAAAAAAGCCAAGGAATCACTGCCTGAAATAAATACTCCATCAGGACTTGAATCCGGAGTTTTGAAGCTTCCTGAAGTTAAACCAGATAATGATTCTGATGCTAAAATTGAAGTGCCAAATCCATCAGAAGAACCTGCCAAGGAGGAAATAAAGTCTAAGGTTGAAAAGACAAAGTCAAAAGCGGTAGAGAAGCTTCCTGAAGATATAGGAGAGTTCCCGGTGTCACTTCCGGATATTGATGTAGATCTTGGGCCAAAACCAGAAATTCCATTAAAAGGAAAAGCAGATCCTGAAAATGCTAAAAAACTGAAAGAAGAAACCTCTAATGAAGTCGAGTCACGTAAAGAGAGGTTTAAAAAATTTCTTGAAGCTAATAGAGGTATTGATCTGATTAAACCCAAACCAGATAATGAAATTCTGAAGGCAAAAGAAGAATTGTCTGATGAAGTAGAAGAGTTAAATACATCATTAAAAGATAAAGTTAATGACTCCATACCTGAGATTGAACAAGGGTTTGCAATAGAAGCAGAAAAAAGCATTGGCCAGAAATTACAAGAGGAACAAAATAAACTAGATAGTGGTAAGGAAGAATTAAACTCTAAAAAAGAGGCTGCAAGGAAAGAACTTGATACAAATATACAAGAGAAATCTGCTGAAACGGCTAAAGAGCAAGAGGCAGCTAAGATAAAGGCTCAATCCGAAACAGAAGCTAAAAAGCAGGAGTGGCAGAAAGAAAATGAGGCTGTATATAAGCAATATGAGGTTGATGCAGCTAAAGCTGACAAAGCGACCAGTGAGCAAATTCAAAATAAATTAGCTGAAACTGATAAGGCAGTAACAGCTAAACTTAGTGAAGCTCAAAGTGAGACAGATACAGCAATCGCCGAAGCAGATAAAAAGGTCCAGTCGACAAAAGAGGAAGTAGAGCAAGATAAAAGTTGGTGGGATAAAGCAGCTGATGCGATATCCAGTGTATTTGATAGCCTTAAATCTGCGATAAATAGTATTTTCGATGGCTTAATAAAGTTGGTTGAGTCGATTATAGAAGCAGCCAAGGCAGCAGTTAACGGGTTAATCGATGCTGCAACCAAAGCCATTACCGGATTTATAAAAGCCTTTGGAGATATTCTGAAAGGAATCGTTTCAGTAGTCTTTGCTGCGTTTCCTTCAATAGCTAAAAAGTTTAATGACCTAATAGATAAGGCAGTAGACTTTGCCGTAAAGGCTGTTGAGAAAGCCGCTGAGGTACTCAAAAAAGCAGTAAACATGTTACTTGATGCATTTGCTGCAGCTGTTAAATTCTATATAGAGGCTTATAGAGCGTTGGTTAATGCAGTATTAAGTGTCGTCGAAGGATTAGTTGTTGGGTTGATAAAGATATTCAAGGGTATCACAAACCTGGGCAAAGCAGCTATTATGTCACCTGATCATTTCATGGGGCAGATGTCAGTTGAACTTTTAGGCCAGGATGTAACCCAGCGATTACCAAATGAGCGTGAATTTGTAGAAAACGCTGAGGGTGCAGCCGTGGATGCAGCTGTTGCCCAGGCTAATATGCTTAGGGAAGATAAGCAAATTCTTTCTAAGTCCTCATATGAGGAATCAGATGTCATGGCTGATGAAGTCTTGACAGATATGATATTTGATAATGAGTTGATGGCTCAGATTGGAATGATTCCTGAAGGAGGGACAGTTGAATTTGGGGAATCAGATGATAAGGAGCATGGTATGGATGCTGTTAAGAAAGATGCTGTAGATGTATCTTCAGTAGCAGAAACTTCTGCCACTGAATCAGCAGCACCTCAGACAGTTCAATCTCCGGCCTCGGCAGCACCACAATCAGAAGAAAAAGTTGGGCCATTTAATTCTCCAATGGAAAGAGCTTCGTATTTAGCCGGAACCATGAAAGATGCTGTTGTCAAATGGTTTAGCGAAAATAAGACTAAGATTATTTTGAGTCTGATTGGAGCAATCGGTGGATTGATATTAGCCAATATATTGACCGGAGGTGCGGTGATGGCAGCAATTCCATTAATACTTCAGATAGTGGGTGCTTATTTTGCCGTTGAGGGTATTTATCAGATGGCAAAGCATTTCGGATCATATATCGGGCAAGCCTGGCCGGGTAATTTGGTTCAGGGAGCAACCCATTTGGCTAGAGGGTTAGCGGCATTGACCATAGAATTAGTATTCGCATTATTATTTGGTGGAAAGGCAGCGTTAAAAGGTGCGAAGAAGGCAATTAAGACAGTTAGTAAGAAGGGAGTGAAGGGAGCGATGAAGTCTGGTGCCAAAGCAGCCAAGGCAAGTGCTAAGAAGTCAGTAAAAGAAACAGGTGAAGCCTTTACAAAACTTGGTGCTACAGTTAAAGATGGAGGTAAGGCACTTGTTAAAAACGGCAAGGTCGCCATGAAAGGAGTTCGCAAGGGCATGGTTAAAGGAGCCAAGACCTTTGACGACCTGGGTAAGCGACTGAGTAAAAACCTTCGATTTAAGAAATTCAGAATTAGTGTTGAAAAGCGACGATTTAAACTTGAGGGAGAAGTTAATCCTTGGGTGTTATTGGCAAGTGGGAAGGTGGAATATATTGATGCCAGCGATCCAAGAGTTAAGGGGAAATCTGTTGGAAGTAAAGTTAAATTGGATAAGAATAGCAAAGCGAATTGGGATAAAGATAAAGACGGAGTTCTAATAGGCTGGCAGGATACAAAAGTTTCAAAAGGAAAGGGAATAGATGATAGCCAATTAACAGGTAGCAAATACGTTCAGGATTTGGATGCTGATGAAGCCAAAGCTATAGATGAATTTGCTGAGTTAACAAATTCTGGAATGACCAATGAACTTAGGGGAAATAGGATAAGAGGGGGAGCAAAAAGTGAAAGAGTTTCTTTAAGAAAGGAAGTTAGGGATGAAGTATACAAAAATGCAGATTCCGGGATGAAGGATGCCAATGGATATACTATTTACCTTGATCAAAAGACATTTAAACCAATACCTAACTATGGAACTCATTATCCTAAAAAGACACCATTAGGTCATCCTCACCCAAAAGCAGGTCAGCCAGTACCAGCTAATCTAGTTGGGAAGCCAAGAGCTGATATAGGACATGCCAAAGGACAAACATGGGAAAAAAGACTTGCAAAGCATAAAAGAGATGGTTTAAGCAGAGAAGAAATAATTGAGATTGAAAATAATTCGGCTTTGTACGTTTTAGAAGAAAGAAGTTCGAATAGAAGCCGTAAATTGGATTAAAAATTAAATTAACAATGGATTTTTATCAAGCAGTATCTAAAAATAATATTGAAATAGTTGAAAATCTTCTATTGGAAGGATTTGACGTTAATACTAAAGATGAGTTCGGAGAAACAGGAGTACATATATCTGTATCCAAAAACAATTTTGATATTTTGAAAATACTCATTGATCATCAGGCGAATATAGATATTTTAAATGAGGAGGGTTATTCACCTGCTCAAATTGCTGTTATTGATGGCTCCTATGAATCATTAAAGACTCTTTTAGAGAATGGAGCCGATATAAAAACAATAGACCCCAATGGCAATACATTATTAGCAAATGCAGTGATGCATTATCGAGGAGATGATCGGATAATTAAACTATTATTAGAGAAAGGTATTGATCCCAAAATTGAAAATAATCATGGAATTTCTTTATTTAACCTATTAAACATGCCGAAAAATAAAGATATCAAACACTTATTTGAATAAACTTAACAAAAGGAATTAAGAATAAGTTATAAATCCTATAATTTGAAATGACTAGTCATAAATAAACGGTACTGTTTTACAAGGATAATAAAATTAAATAGCACTGTGCAATGGCATTGTGCTATTTTTCTATTTATAGTCAGCAAAGGCATGACAAAAGGAGCCAAGACCTTTGACGACCTGGGTAAGCAACTGAGTAAAAACCTTCGATTTAAGAAATTCAGAATTAGAGTTGAAAAACGACGATTTAAGCTTGAAGGAGAGGTTAATCCATGGGTGTTGCTGGCGAGTGGGGAGGTTAAATTTGTTGATCAGAAAGATTTAACTAGAAAGTCGGGAAGTCGGTTAGGTGATAATGTTATATACAAACCTAAAGGGGCAGCAAAAGGAAGGAAAGCAACTGTTATAGGAGAAAAGAATGTAGGTGGCAAAGGTAGTGATTTTGTTGAAAGATATAGAGGGGACAAAAAGGCTGGCAAAGAACTGTACGGTGACCTAATGTCTAAAGAAGGTAAATCAGCAAGAAAGCAACATATTAAAGGAGAATCTGGAAAGACTTATGATGAATATTTAGCTTTATATGGAAAAAAAGTAGCAAATACAATTGAAAACAGACATAAGTTGGCATCTGGAATGGGGAAAAAACCATATGCAAAACCTGGTTTTGATGATTTTAACGCCCATCACAGAATTCCAGTTGAAGCAATAGAAAAAAGTGACTTATTGAGGGAAGCAATAGAAAAAGGTTTTAAATTTAATAGTGATGTTAATGGAAGTTGGGTGAGAAGATATAGTAATAAATCAAGAACTCATCCTGATACAGGAAAGATTTTGGCTAGCCCTGAAGGGATACATGCCAGTCATAAAACTTATAATAGGCAGGTTATTAAAAAATTAAACGAAATTGAGAGTAGAGGGTATGATCCTGATAAAGTAGTAGAAATAGTTGAAAGTCTTTCCAAAAGACTTGGAAAGAAAATTGATAATCCAATGGAAGCAAATGAACTTTTTGTGAAAAAGGAGTTAGCAAGAGGTAGGAGTCTTGATGAAATATTGAAAGATCCTGGATATAAAATTATAAATGATATTGTTTTATAATGGAGTTGAAATATTATGAAATTGAACCTTCGGTAGATTTGGATATAGTTGGTACTATTCCTCAAATATCAAATACCAAAAATGGGTTGAAAAAGGCTGATCTTGATACTTACAAAAAGATTAAGAAAGCAAAAAGTTTTCCAGAGAAAATCCCTGGTTTGGATAATTTAATTCTTGATACAGGTGCAAAACTAACAGATTTTTTGGATTGTACTTTCTTGGCAGGTTTAAGGGGGATATTAGTTAGTTTAAGGATGAAAAAAGTTTTAGATGGTCTTAAAATATCTGCTGGGAAATTTTATGATGTAAATCTTCATTATAATGGAAAGGTTTATGAGTATTATTTTCTTTATTTTTTAGAATCTATTGATTTAGTTAATTATCCTAAGTCTATTTTTGTTGTAGCTGATTATCTTGATATGGATGAAGAAAATGAAATTAAACTAAATTCTTATGAGATGCATGGTTTGGAGAATAAAAAGGTTGAAGCGGGATATATAGTTAACAATAAGGTCATTAGTTTAAAATTTATGCCAGATTTATTTGCTTTGCCATACAGTAATATTATTTATTTATCTGAGGTAACAAAGAAAAATTTAGAAGCGGCTAATTTAACTGGATTTGATATTAATTCTACAAAAACTGTATTTTATAAATGAACTTTAAAAAGTTGGTTATAAGAGATTAATTAAGAAAAGCACATTTAGAAAATATAGTATTTGAAATAAATCAAAGATATTCTAGTCTTCAGTTAATAACTGAAGGCTTTTTTTATGACCCTATTTTACTGTCGAAGGAATTTATCAGATGGCAAAGCATTTCGGATCATATATCGGGCAGGCCTGGCCAGGTAATTTGATTCAGGGAGCAATCCATTTGGCTAGAGGGTTAGCGGCATTGACCATTGAATTAGTATTTGCCTTATTATTCGGAGGGAAAGCGGCACTGAAAGGAGCTAAGACAGCTATCAAGACAGTTAGTAAGAAAGGAGTAAAAGGAGCAATGAAGTCTGGCGCTAAAGCAGCCAAGGCAAGTGTAAAGAAATCCTTTAAAGAGACAGGAGAGGCCGTTGGTAAACTTGGGAAAACCGCAAAAGAAGGTGGACAAGCCCTTGTTAAAAACGGCAAGGTCGCCATGAAAGGGGTTCGCAAAGGCATGACAAAAGGAGCCAAGACCTTTGACGACCTGGGTAAGCGACTGAGTAAAAACCTTCGATTTAAGAAATTCAGAATTAGTGTTGAAAAGCGACGATTTAAAAAAAGATCTATCTGGTCCAGAAATTTAATTGTAAAGTTATTTTGAATAAAGTCAATTTTCTGTTGAAAAGGATATAGCCTATTAGAATTAAATAATTAGTTTTGTTTTGCAACAATTTAAAGGGATTTACTCGGATCAGAATAGGAGGGATAAGTTTAACTATAAAGTGATCAATAACATTCTATATTTAAGTAGGTTCCCTTTTTATTTGTAAACACTGAAACAAGATTAATTGATAATATAAATAATATATGGCTTCAGGATTTTTTGCTCTTTTTGATGACATAGCAGTGTTAATGGATGATGTAGCTGTTATGGGTAAAATAACAACAAAGAAAACCGCAGGCATTCTCGCTGATGACTTAGCTGTTAATGCTGAAAAAGCTTCCGGGTTTGTGTCATCGAGAGAATTGATTGTTTTATGGAAAATTGCTAAGGGCTCTTTTTTGAATAAAGTAATTATTCTACCGGTTGCTTTCCTCTTAAGTGCATATTTTCCCGACGCTATAATTTATCTATTATTGACAGGTGGTGTTTACCTGGCTTATGAAGGTGGTGAAAAGATCTATGAATATCTTTTTCATAAATCAGAAACTAAAGAAGAAACTAAAGTCACCAAAATGACAGAAGAGGAAGCTTTTGCCTATGAAAAGCAAAAAATAAAGTCAGCTATTATTGTTGATTTTATTCTGTCTGTAGAAATTGTAATCATCGCTTTGGGTACCGTTGTTGGAGAACCAATACTTAACCAGATTATAGTAGTTTCCTTGGTTACTTTTTTAGCCACTATTGGAGTATATGGTTTAGTTGCCTTGTTAGTAAGAATGGATGATTTTGGTTTTAAATTATTAGCTACCAGTACCTCAAAATTTATAAGAAAGGTTGGTTATGGTATGGTGAAAATACTGCCATATTTAATAAGAGGTTTAGCAGTAATAGGAACTTTTGCGATGATATTGGTTGCTGGAGGAATATTTGTTCATAATCTTCATTTTGTTCATGATTTAGTTCATTCTTTTCCTTCAATACTAGGAGAATTTATTGTTGGCTTGGTAGTTGGAATTTTAGCATTATTAATCATTAAAGTTTTCTTACTAATTAAAAATGCAATAGTTAAATAAGTGAATATTGGGTTAATATGTAGAAAATTAGTGTCAATTATAAACCTCAGATACTCGATTAATTTTGGTATATTAGAAAAAACATGTCCTGAAAGTTCCAAAATTATATAGTCATTTATAATCGATGAAAAGTCAACTGAAGAAGCTAGTTACGACATTATCAATTCTGATTATCATAGTATTTCTAATCTTTACTTTTAATCAGCTAATAGACCTTTATGCCAACTTATTTATTATTAATCAAACACTAGCGATTGTCGTAACTTCAGTTGTATCTGTTTTAGTATTTGGATTAATCCTAATTCCTTTTGTAATCTTTCTTAAGTTACCTAAGGCAATTACGAAGCCGCTTGATGATGAAGATTTACCAGAATATCGGCGTAAAGTAATTAAGCGATTAGCTTCAAATAAATTGATCAAGGCTGAGAAGTTTGATCTTTCAACAGAAGACGGTATTTCAAGTGCATTATCATTTTTAAATGAAAAGGCTGATAAGGCGATATATGATACAGCAAGTAATGTCTTTTTAACAACAGCAATTTCTCAAAATGGTAAACTTGATGCATTTACTGTTCTTGTGACTCAAACCAGAATGGTTTGGCAGGTTTCTCATATATATTGGCAAAGACCAGCTTTAAAAGACATGCTTAATCTTTATGCTAATGTTGGAGGTGCTACATTTCTGGCTACTGAGATTGAAGACATGGATATTTCCCGGCAGATTGAGCCTATAATTGGAGCCTTGGTTAAAAGCCCGGGTCGTTCTCTTCCTTTGGTTGGGCATGCTGCTCATATCATTACAGATTCTTTACTTGAAGGTTCAACAAATGCTTTCTTGACTCTAAGGGTGGGGGTTGTTACAAAGAGATATTGTGGTGCTATAAATTCCTTAGATAAAAGAGAAATTAGAAGGAATTCTTTTATAGAGGCATCCGGGATGTTAAAAAGTCTTGTGTATACTTCTTCTTCAAAAGTAATAAAGAGCTTGTTAAAGGCTACAAAAGATACAGGAGTAAATACGGTTAAATCAGGACTTGGAGCAATAAACAAAGCTGCCAGAAGTGTAAAGGAAAAACTTGAGAACCTGACTAAACGATCACCTGGTGAAAAGGCATTGAAACCCGGGCCTGATACAGATCAATCCTGAAGTTCCTCTTCTTCAAGGTCAATATTGTAATAGCCTCCCACGTTTTCGGATCTGTTAGCTGAGCTTTTTACAATCACATAGCAAACATCGATCATGTTTCTTAATTCACAAAGTTGAGTTGAGATTACTAGCTTCTTGTATAAAGCACTTGTTTCCTCATACATAACTTTTAATCTTCTTAAAGCTCTGTTAAGCCTTTCCTCAGATCTGACTATACCAACATAGTCAGTCATTAGAGTTTTTAACTCATTTTTGCTACAAGTAATTAAGACAAGTTCTTCAGGAGGAACTGTCAAATCAGCATTCCATTCTGGTATTTTTTTGAAAGAAACAGTGTCAGGGATCTTTTTAGAAATGTCAATAAAACATCTGTGTGCAAAAACCAGAGCTTCAAGTAAAGAATTACTGGCTAATCGATTTGCTCCATGCAGACCTGTTCTAGAACATTCTCCACAAGCATATAAATTATTGATATTTGTCCTTCCATTAAGATCTACATCAATACCCCCACATACATAATGAGCAGCAGGAGCAACAGGGATAAGATCTTTAAACGGATCAATACCTGATTCAATACATTTATTTAGAATATTAGGGAAATGTTCTTTGAATTTTTTCTGATCAAGGTGCTTGCAATCTAGGTAGACACACTCATCACCCAATCGCTTCATTTCTCTATCGATAGCTTTAGCTACAATATCTCTGGAAGCAAGTTCACCTCGATCATCGTATTTGAACATAAATCGTTTTCCAGATCGGTTTCTTAAGTAAGCACCAAACCCTCTAACAGCCTCTGAAATTAGAAATGATGGATTTTCACCTTGTTTATATAATGCCGTAGGGTGAAACTGAACAAACTCCATGTCTTTCAGCTTTGCTTTAGCACGGTATGCCATGGCGATACCGTCACCAGTAGCAATAAGCGGATTGGTAGTTGTTTTATACACCTGCCCAATTCCTCCTGAAGCTAAAATTGTATAATTAGCCTGGAACGTCTCTATCGAATCGGTTTTTTGATTGAGTACATAGGCTCCATAGCAATTTAATTTTTTGCCTTCTTCGTATTTTTTTACCTTTTCTGATACTTGGTGTTCGGTAATAAGATCAATTGCAAAATGGTGGGAGAGAAGTTTGAGGTTTTTTAGCTGCTTTATTTTTCTTAATAAAGTACTCTCCATCTCAAACCCAGTAATATCTTTATGATGAACAATTCTGTTTGCCGAATGCCCACCTTCAAGCCCCAGGTCAAGATCACCTTCAGGGGTTTCATCGAAGTGAGCACCCCAGGAAATTATTTCTTTTAGTCTGTCGGGCCCTTCTTTAACTACAGTTTCAATAACATTAAGATCACCAAGACCCGCTCCGGCTTTTAATGTATCATCGATGTGTTGCTGGAAAGAATCTGAAAGTTCATCAAGAACCACAGCAATTCCTCCTTGGGCATATTTTGTATTGGATTCACTCTCATCAGCCTTGGTTATTACTGTAACTGATTTATCAGGGAATTTTTCAGCAAATTTTATTGAAAAGGTCAATCCGGCCAGTCCAGACCCAATAACCAACACATCGCATTTAGGCATAGATAAAAAATATTATTTACTTAGATAACTCCAACATTCTTTCTATCGGCTGAAGAGATCGTAATCTAAGTTCTTCATCAATATTGATTTCCGGAGTTTCATATTTCATACATAAATAAAGTTTTTGAAGAGTGTTCATCTTCATAAAACCGCACTCAGAACAAGCACATGTGTTATCCTCGTGAGAAGGAGCAGGAATAAGAATTTTATTCGGGACTTCTTTCTGCATTTCATGTAATATACCTGCTTCGGTAGCTACAATATATTTTTGAGCATCATCCTGTTTAGCAAAATTTATAATCCCACTTGTAGACCCAACGTAAGCTGCAGTTTTTAGGATATGAGTTTCTGATTCCGGGTGAGCAATGATTTTAGCATCCGGATGTTCTTTGTGTAGTTCTAATAATTTATCAATTGAAAAAGCTTCGTGAACAATGCAACTACCATCCCAAAGAAGCATATCTCTACCGGTTTCTTTGATAAGATATTTCCCAAGGTTTTTATCTGGAGCAAAAATAATCGGTTTATCAGCCGGTATTGAATCAATTATTTTCTTTGCATTAGAAGATGTACATACTAAATCACTTAAAGCTTTAATTCCTGCAGAACAATTAATGTAAGTTACTACAACATGATCAGGATGTTGCTTTACAAACTTTTCAAACTCAGAAGGGGGACACGATTCTGCTAACGAACACCCAGCATTGAAATCCGGTAATACCACCTTCTTATTTGGGTTAAGGATTTTGGCAGTCTCAGCCATGAAGTGCACCCCTGCAAATACTATTAGGTCTGCGTCTGTTTCGGCAGCTTTTTGAGATAGCCCCAGGCTATCGCCTATATAGTCTGCAACATCTTGAATTTCAGCCTCTTGGTAATAGTGGGCCAAAATGACAGCGTTTTTTTCTTTTCTTAGTTTTTTGATTTCTTCAACTAAGTTTGTCGTAGAAGGTACTTCAATATCCAGATAACCTTTTTTTTCAACAGCCGCAGTATCAATATTATTTATCATCTCCTAATTTTAAATGCTTTGACAAAGTTAATCAATAATTCATATCTAGTTTATATTCTAGTAACGCCTTTTGCTTCTAATAGTTCTACCATAAAGCCAGACTAACCAAATAAATAATTGCTCCTACACCAAATATCACAATGCAATATGGAATGATTCTACTAGCTTTCAATCCAGTAATTCCTAACAGAGGTAAAGCCCAGAAAGGTTGTAACATATTTGTGATTTGATCACCATAAGACATAGCTATTACCATTTTACCCATTGGGACATTCAATGATTTTGCAGCTTCTATTAATATCGGTCCTTGAACAGCCCATTGGCCGCCTCCTGATGGAACGAAGATATTTAGTATTGCTGCACTGATAAAAGTGAAAATTGGTAATGATGATTGTGTACTCCAGGCTACAAATTGATCAGACATTAACTCTGCCAATCCCGAATACTTCATAATTCCCATTATTCCGGCGTAAAGTGGGAATTGTAGAATAATGCCTGCACTTTCTTTTACAGCAATTGTAGCAACTTTTTGAAATTTCCAGATGCTTCCTTGTCCAATAATACAAACTCCAAATAAGATGAAATTAATGAAATTCAGATTGAGAAATCCTGATGCCGAATTGTGTGATTGTGTAAATACAATAATTATTGAACTAATTATGAATAATGACCCGATAAGAACAGCTACTACAGAGCTTTTCTCAAAACCCAGACTATCTTCATCTTCTCTAATTGTAGTAGCTTCAATGTTGGAAAATTCATCATTATCTAAAAAATCAGGTAAGTTTAAACTTCTGCCAGTGATTTGAATTCTTGCTAGTAAACCTAATGGTACCAGAGCCAATACAACCAGGCATGTTAAAAGGTTTTGGTAAGTAAATATTGTTTCACTAACAGGAAGCATTCCCATTTCATTAATTAAAAAATGATCAGGTTCTGCTACTGTTAACGGGGCAGAGCCTGATAATCCGCCATGCCAGATCATCATTCCGGCATAGCCAGCAGCTCCAATTGCACCATAATTTATTTTCCAGTCATTTCTTGCTGCGAGTTCTCCTGTTTTTCTAACAAGTATAGCCCCGAATATCAATCCTAGTCCCCAATTAAGCCAACCCATAATCATTGTGCTAATGGCTATGATTAATATGGCTCTCGTGTTATTTGTACATTTAGAACTAAAGAATTTTATAGCTTCATCGATTGCCGGAGTCATCGCCAGCGTGTGGCCAAGGATAAGAATCAATGACATTTGCATAGAAAATGCAAGTAAATCCCAAAATCCTGCATTCCAAAAACCAAGCGTAGCAACTGTTTTATTCAGAATACCTGAATCAACCTTTGTTCCAAATATTATAGATAGTAATAGTGTTACAATGGTTAGAATAATTGCAATTCCAAATGGAGAGGGTAGGAAATCAAAGTATTTCTTTTTATTTGGGTTGTTCATTAATCTTTATTTTGCACCAACTTACTTAAGATTACTTAAAAAATAAAGTGTATCGACATTATCGGCGTAATCCCAGGGATTTGGTTTTTGTGCTTCTCCAAATTCAATGTATTGTTCATCTTTGCCAACAATACATTGAATTTTTTCTTTTACATTTTCTAAATAACTATTTAACTCTTCATTATTTGCGTATTCCTTATAATAAACTACACTAATAGGAGAGACTATTTCTTCATCGGTTTTCTTTAATAATAAAAAGCCATTATCTAAATGATCTTCCTTATTAACCAGATAAATTGATTTATTATAATCGTAATTATTGCTGTATTTATGGTGGTTGATAATTGTATTGTAGGATTCGATTGATTCGAAAAATTTTTCGAAATTATATCCTTTGGGAACCATCAACATACTAACATTTCTGCACCCAAGTCCAAAATAGGTGAAAATATCTTCACCTAATGCTTTGAGTTCTTCTTCAGATTCATTCCCGTTCAATATTCCAATACTGGTTCTGTTTCTTCTGATAATGTTTGGGTATTTTCCGAAGTAATAATCAAAATACCTACCGGTATTATCACTTCCAGTAGCAATTACAGCATCAAAATCGCTTAATTTATCTATAACTTCAACTTTTTCAGATAGTTGTGGATTTATATTGAATAATTTGTTTAATATAAAATCTATAACCACCTGATCTTGAGAGCTATATTTTATCTTAGCATGGTGACCGCTCAAAAGAATACTTAATAAATCATGAAATCCAACTGCAGGAATGTTACCTGCCATCACTATACCTATTTTTTTTGGATTAGAAACAGGCAGGGAAGGATATGCATCAAGCCATTTAATAAGGTTTTTCTTATTTAAGATGTGTGCAATCCCTGAAATTGCTTTTTTAACAGAGTCATATGTAAACCATGGATTTCTTTGTCCTGCAGCAAAAGCAAGATTTTCGAGGGTTTCCTGATCCAGATTTTCTAATTCTTCGCCAAGCTTTATATATGATTCTAGGTTTGGGTTATTCATGATTATGTAAATTTTGGATCAAAAATAATCAAATACAGATTAAAAATTGTATAATGAATGTGAATCAGGTTTGATAGGAAACTTTATGTTGTTATTTTTGTTTAACGATTAAAAAGAGAATAACTACTATGGCGATAATGATCACTGACGAATGCATCAATTGTGGTGCATGCGAACCTGAGTGTCCTAACACAGCTATATATGAAGGAGGTGTTGAATGGACCTGGGGTGGAGGTACGGAGCTTGATGAAGTTGAGCTTGAAGACGGAACAGTTGTTGGAGCTAATGAACCGCAAGAGCCAGTATCTGATGAGTTCTATTATATTGTATCGGCAAAATGTACTGAGTGTACTGGTTTTCATGAAGAGCCACAATGCGCAGCAGTATGTCCGGTAGATTGTTGTGTGCCAGACCCTGATTACGAAGAGACTGAAGAGGAGTTGACTGATAAAAAAGCCTGGCTCCACGGAGAATAAGGAATTAAAAAAAGCTTTCTACATGGAAAGCTTTTTTTTATCTCATTCTTTTTCGCTTATTAAGATAAGTGAGCAATACTGATTTTAAATCTTTTCTTATATCTACAGGAATAAAGTCCATTTTGAGTTCCCTACATCGATTTTCAATTTTAGTAAACTCTTTTATTTGAGCTTCATGATAAGCTTCTTTGATTTCAACAGGATTCAATTTTAATTTTTCCCCAGTTTCTTTATCCACGAATAAATAAGGTCTATCATCCAAATTGAGGTCTAGTTCTGTTTCTCCATCATATACATGGAAAATGACAACTTCATGCTTTTTATGTTTCAAATGTTGAAGCGCAACAGAGACTTGTTCCATTTGATCAAAATCAGAAATGAAATCTGTAAAGAGTATTACAAGTGATCTCTTATGTATTGTTCCTGCTGTTGAATGAAGTACCTCGCTAAGTTTTGTTATACTTTGTGGAGGATCTTTTTTAAGTTCGTTTTCTAATAAGGCGTAAATATTAGATAAATGCTTTTCTGTTGATTTGCATTCTGTTTGTACATCAAGCTTATCACTAAAAAAACCTACAGACACCGCATCTCTTTGTTTTTGCATTAAATAACTAAGTGCTGCAGCAGCTAAAAGCGAATATTGAAGCTTTTCTTTTCCTGGTTCAGGATAATGCATACTTGCAGAATGGTCGATGAGAAGTCTACATCTTAGATTGGTTTCTTCTTCATATCGTTTTGTGTAAAGCTTGTCAGTTCTGGCAAAAACTTTCCAGTCTATGTGTCGAGTTGATTCTCCAGTATTATAAGGGTTGTGTTCAGCAAATTCAACTGAAAACCCATGGTATGGTGACTTGTGATGTCCAGTTATAAAACCTTCAACCAACTGTCTGGCAAGGAATTCGAAATTTTTGTAAATTTTGTTATCCTGATCTTTCATAGGTCATTGAAAGATAATAAAGCTGGTGTTAAATCACTAAAAATTATATTGTATAAAAGATTATTCAGTTAAAATAAATCTTCCATTTGCATTTATGAATATTTATATACTATATTGGTGTCTAAAATTGGATTGAGAATGAAAGGTAGTCGGGTAGATTTCCAATCCCTCCGGTTGTTTTCATTCATAATTATTTAAACTAAAATTTTTGAATTGTGGAAGATAACAAAGATAAGAATGAGTTATTTGCTCAACGTGTGAAAGCGGGTAAGAGAACTTATTTTTTTGACGTTAAATCAACTAGGTCAAATGACTTCTATCTAACTATTACAGAGAGCAAGAGAAGACACAAAGACGATGGTTTTTATTATGAGAAGCATAAAATCTTTTTGTATAAAGAAGATTTTGATAAATTTTTGCATGCTTTACAAAATACCGTAGACCACATTAAAACAGAATTACTTCCTGATGTTGATTTTGACCAATATCTTCCTGGTGAAGAAGAGGAAGAAGCTGATGAAATTGGCTCTTCTTTTGGTGATGAATTGAAATGGGACTAAAATATAGTTAAAAGGCTTACCAAATTCGGTAGGCCTTTTTTATTTTTAGCCATGTTTCAACGAAGAATCATATATGTAATACTAGGCATTGCTCTATTTATTTTTCTAGCCTGGTTTTTCTCTAACATTTTTGTATACATTACAATATCTGTAATATTTGCAGCGATACTTAGAGGTCCGGCAAATTATATTAGCCAGATTTCGGTATTTGGGTGGCAGATACCACGTGTATTAGCTGTAATTTTTAGTTTCCTCGTTTTACTACTTGTAGTATTTTTATTTGTAGTAACATTTATCCCTTTAGTTTCTGATCAAATTAATGTCTTATCAAATTTAAATTACGATAAGCTTTTCAAAACCGCATCAGAACCAATAATCTGGCTTGAGGAATTTTTAATTAATAATAACCTGACGACGGAAGCCAAAGGGTTTATTATTGATTCCATTAAAGAAAGTTTTATTGGATTCATTACGCGCATAAACGTATCTAACCTATTAAATACATTAGTAGGATTTACCGGGAGCTTGTTCATTGGTATATTGGCAGTTGCCTTTATTACTTTTTTCTTACTCTATGAAAAAGGAATGGTTCGCAGGCAGTTTAACAGATTGATTCCGAATAGTTATTTTGAAGTGACCATAACAGCTATTACAAAAATAGAACGATTATTGACAAATTATCTGGTAGGACTTTTACTTCAGATGACAGCAATATTTACTGTTGCTTCAGTGGGGTTGTCTATATTTGGTGTTAAGTATGCAATTACAATAGCATTATTTGCTGCATTGGCAAACCTTATACCATATGTAGGGCCGATAATGGGGGCTAGTTTCGGTATCTTGATTGGGTTAAGTACTCATTTACTTGGTAATGGAGCAGAAGGCGGTTCTCTCCTTATTTTAATTTTTAAGATTTGTGCAGTGTTTGCGATTGTTCAAATCATGGATAACATCATCTTCCAGCCATTAATTTTCTCAAAAAGTGTAAAAGCTCATCCTCTTGAGATTTTTGTTATTATCTTTGTGGGCGCAAATCTGGCGGGTGTCGTCGGGATGATTGCAGCAATTCCTGTTTACACTGTTTTACGGGTAACTGTATTAGAGTTTTACAGGGGGTATAATCAATATTACGTTTTCAAAAATAATTAACAAGCATGGGATTACAGTGTGGTATAGTTGGTCTTCCAAATGTAGGTAAGTCAACTCTCTTTAATGCATTGTCAAAAAATAAAGCTGAGGCTGCTAATTTTCCATTTTGTACCATCGAACCTAACGTTGGTGTGATCAAAGTTCCGGACGAAAGACTGGGAATACTGGAAGAGTTAGTTTCGCCTGAAAAGGTTCTTCCTGCGATTATTGAGTTTGTAGATATCGCCGGTCTGGTTAAAGGAGCAAGTAAAGGAGAAGGATTAGGGAATAAGTTCCTTGGGAATATTCGAGAAGTCGATGCTATCATTCATGTCGTAAGGTGTTTTGAGGATGATAATATTGTCCATGTCGATGGTAAGGTTGATCCTGTTACCGATAAAGAAGTAATAGATACTGAACTTCAGTTAAAAGACCTTGAAAGTATAGAAAAGAAAATTCTGAAGGTCCAGAAAATAGCTAAGACGGGAGATAAGTCAGCTAAAACAGAATTAGAGATTCTTGAAAAGTTTAAGAAATCTCTTGAAGCTGGAAATAATGCACGTTCTGTAGAAGCTACTGAAGATGAACTTCAAGCAGTAATGGATTTGCAATTATTGACTATCAAACCTGTTATCTATGTAGCTAATGTTGAGGAAGCCTCTATTATCACTGGTAATAAGCATGTGGATACTTTAAAAGAGTCTGTTGCGAATGAAAATGCACTGGTAATTATGGTTTGCGCATCAATTGAATCTCAAATTGCTGAGATGGATGATGAAGAAGAACAGCTAATATTTTTAGAAGAGTACGGCCTTACAGAAAGTGGGCTTAACAGACTAATAAGAGCATCTTATGAGTTGCTTGATCTGATTACTTACTTTACTGCAGGTAAAAAAGAAGTTAGAGCCTGGACAATTAAGAAGGGCTGGAAAGCTCCACAGGCTGCAGGTGTAATTCACAGTGATTTTGAAAGAGGTTTTATTAGAGCCGAAGTTATTAAGCTGGCTGATTACCAGCAGTATAAGACTGAAAATGCAATTAAGGAAGCTGGTAAAATAGGAGTAGAGGGGAAAGAGTATATAGTTAAGGACGGAGATATTATGCATTTTAGATTTAATGTATAATCGAAAAAGCTTCAAAATTCAAAAGCATATTTGGCAGCAATACCGATTTAATATTATTTGGTATTGCTGTTTTTTTATTATAAGTTTGAAATTATAACGGTTTGTCACTGCATGTCATATACCGTTTCGGCAAGTTGTTCTGTTTTAAATTGAAATTTTTTCTTAAAAAAATCATATTATCTTGCCGAATAGAAAATTTTTTTGTGTATTTTAGAATACACTATCTGTTATTAGATCTATTTGCATATATAATTCGTTAGAGATCATGTAGCAGTTTTTAGCCGTAACCGTAAACTTTATTTTTTTTGAGCTTTGAGAATTCGTATCGTTTTTTTGCTTAAGAACCGTGGAGGTTTTGTTCCATTTCATCATCAATACCTTTTGGCACAATTGATCAAAGGGCTTCTATTGAAAGGTGGAAAAAAGGAATATGTTAATTTTCAGGATTATAATTTCTCCGGGTTAAAAGGACAGACCAAGATCAGTCGCAATGGATTACATTTCTATTCATCCAGAGTTACTTTGGTATTGGCATCAGGTCAAAAAGATTTCCTTGATTATTTCTTAAATGTCTTGTTTGCTGAAAAGCAAATTGAGGTCGGTAATCTGCATCTAACACCTGAGATGACCGAACTTGAGGCAACTCCTGATTTTGAAGAGGAAATGAAATACATTTGTATTTCTCCTATGTTGATTATTCCTCCGTCATTAGATTATCGTGAAAGTAAGAAATTCATAAATCCTATGGATGAATCTGTTTCTGATTTTCTCTATGATTCTACCATGGCCAGAATGGAATCATCAGGTCAGTATCCTCCTGAAAAATTTAAGGAATATTATAAATTTCAAATCGTTCCAGACGCAAATTATATAAGGAAGATTAATGAGTCCCAGAAGAAGTTCGCGAGGATCTATCCGGCCTTTGATCAGGATGTAAAGTATGAGGTAAGAGGATATACCTTTCCTTTTAAATTATATGCTCATCCGGAAGTGCAAGAATTTCTATTTATACATGGTATAGGACATTTTACATATAAAGGTTTTGGAATGCTGGATTTAGCAAATCAAGACCCTTCGAAAAGAACTACTAAATATCATTTTAGGAAGGTAATTGAAAATTCAACTACTGCAGAATAGGATCTAATTATTAATATTGAATGATTGGTATCCAACTGCAAGGTCTCCGCGTCCTCCAGCAGGTCGATAATAGACAATAATTTGATAGTTGTTTTCTGTATCAAAGAAACTGCCCTCATAGAAATATGGGGGTTTTTCATTATCATCAACATAAAACAAATAATCGTATCTACCTTGCTTTAATAAAAGTGTCGCTTCGTAAGCTCCTTCATCTGAGTTGTAGATCATTTCTGAATTTTTATCTTTCTTCCAGTAATTGAAAGCACCAAGAATATAAACACTCCCGTCAATCTTTTCTGTTTTTAGTGAAACTGTAGTTTCTGCATATTCAGAAGTAATTGATGTTTCATCTCTTAAGCTGTTACTTATATAAAATTGCCCATTCAGGTCATCAAAAACAGGTTGGGAGTAAGTTAAGCTACTTCTTTTTTCAACAGGTAATAGTTTTACTTTTGGAAACTCTCCTTCAGGACCAGAATGGTTTACTTGTAATCCTCTTAAATCAATAAATCTAAATTCATTCCACCCAAAAAACTCATTGCTATCATCGACTGTTTCAAATCTAAGCTGCTTTGCATTTTCATTTACAAATGTAGGCCTAAGGTTAGTTTTTTGATTATCCCATCTTTGATTTTGCAAGACTACCGTTTTAAGTTCATTGAGTGGATTTTGAACATTTATTCCTCCATAGCTTACAGCATAATTAATTTTTTGATTAGTAACTCTTCCATTTACGGTTGTACTTCTCTCAAGTTTAGCACCGATGGAAGCAGTTTCATCATATATTATGCACCTTTTAGTAAATAGAATTTTATTTGGGTTTTGATCCCTATAAACCAACACAGCATAATTTCCTGGTAATTTGACTCTTGGAATCTCGAAGCTATAATGTACATATGGAGCTTTTGTATTCATTGAAAAGTCAAAATCATTTATCAACCATTCATTATATTCATTTAGATAATCTCTTTCAAAAAAATCTGATGGTGTCCAATCTGCATTACAATGGATTAGTTTAACATATAGATAACCCGCATCATAGGTGAGTTCATCAAATTCCAAAAGTAACTTAGCTTTGCTTTTCATACTGATGACGGGAGGCACCATTGGATTGAATACATTATTGTCAACAGCATAGACATTTGCTGTTTTTATTTTACCATCAAATATTTTGTCTTCATACTGCTTTATGTTTTGTCCTGAACAGTGGAACAAGGTGATAACAGTCATTAATATCGAAATTGTTACAGATTTACACATAAAAGTGTTATATATTTGTAATTGGTTTACAACCATTTTGTTGTTTTTAGTGTCATTTATTTAAAGCATGTCTAGCGAACAAATACTTATAGAAGCTTGCAAAAAGCAAGATCCTAGAGCGCAAGAGCAATTATATACAAAATTTGCTCCTGGGATGTATGCTGTTTGCCTTCGCTACAGTAAATCAACGCTAGAAGCTGAAGATATTTTACAGGAAGCATTTATAAAAGTTTTTAGGAAAATATCCACATATAAAGGAGATTCTTCTCTTGGATACTGGATTAAAAGAATTGTTATCAATACTGCAATTAATAGTCAACGCAGTAAGCTATATATGTTTCCAATGGTTGATGTAGAAGATGTAAATATAGTCAATCCGGCTATAGATGCTTTAAATAACCTCAATCATCAAGATTTGTTAAAAATGATTAAGGAACTGCCTGATGGATGTCGGGTGATTTTTAATTTGTATGCTGTAGAAGGCTATAAACATAGTGAAATAGCCGATATGTTAGAAATTTCTGAAGGAACTTCTAAATCTCAATTTGCAAGGGCCAGACAATTGTTAAAAGAAATGGCTGTTCAAAGAAATATTTTGAAAAATGAAAGAGCAAGATAGCGACCATAATAAAGAATATTGGGCCAGTAGACTCGATGGTCTTGAAGTGACCCCACCTCCATCAGTTTGGAGAGGAGTTAAGGCCGCTATGGATGCAGATAGAGCTTCTAAATATAGAGCTACGGCTAAATTTTATAGAAGAATAGCTGCAAGTCTTATTTTATTAATTCTTGGTATGGGTGGCTTTGGAGCTTATCTATATGACCAGAATCTAAGATTGAAAAATGAAATGGTTAGTTTAAGCCTTTCAGAGTCTCAATTAGCATTAACCACTTCTGAAAATGCTGCATCTCAAAATGATTTAGCATCATCAAATGAGCTTTTTGCAATTGATGCTAGTGATAATTCATCAGTGCAAAATATTAGTGCTGATGATTTTGGAGATAATCAAGTTAGTAATTCAATTCAAAGTTTAGCCCATAAATCTGCTCCGTCCACAAATCATGATTTCGAAAGTGAATCCGGAAATCAAAAGAATAATAATACTAATGCAATTCTAAATAATTCTATAGCATCGACTAATTCGGCTACTAATATTTTTAATGAAAATATAACTGTAGATGAAAACTATATTTTACTTAATGAATTGTCTGGGCGTTCATTAGCATTTAATCTTAAGCCTGAGTTGAAAGATCCTGAAATTGAGGGTGTTGCAGTGTTAGATTGGGATGAAGTAACCAGGTTAAGACCTGGGAAATCTCGAAGTGTTGCAAATAATAACAACGAACCTCTTTGGTTAGGAGTAAATATGGGGTCTGGCAATGTAAACCAGAATTTTTCTCAAAGTGAATTGACTCTGGCTGAATTGATAGAGGAGGATATTGAACCTAAAGCTTTGAAAGAAGGGGCAGGTTTTAATACAGAAGCATTACCAGGACCAAGCTTTACTGCTGGTGTTGAAGTTGGAGGTAAATTGGCTGATCGATTTGTTTTACAAGGAGGGATGAGCTATTTATATCAAGCTGCAATAAGTTCATCTAATGTTGCTTTCGGACCTGAGTCAGGTTCATCATCTCAGACTTTAAATATTTCAAATATTAGAGAACTTAAGGAGCAGAGAAATACAACTGAACTCTCATTTATTAAGGAAACTGAACTAAAAACTTCTTATGAATATCTAAGTTTTCCTGTTCGAGCTGGTTATATCTTTTTAGATAAACGATTCGGAATTACAGGGAACGCTGGTGTTATTGCAGATGTTTTTATGGCAGGTAAAGTATTTGACGCGCATAGTAAAAGTGAGCTTACTAGATTTGGTAATGGTGAAAATTCACCATACAATTCTTTCAATTTTAGAGCTGCCGGCTCGTTGATGCTGTCGTATGATTTTGAGTCTAATATTAAGCTCTTAATTGAGCCTTCATATTCTCATGCTATTTCATCATATACTAAATTAGGGTCGTCATTAAACTCTAACCCATACAGTTTTATGATATCAGCTGGCTTGAAATATAAATTCAAATAATTTCCAACTATTTTATTGGTTAATGTGTCCTTACATAGAAGTTATGGCTTAGTATATTCTTGTTTGATATGAGAATAGTACTAAATGAATTAAATATTATTTATAGGGTTTATCAATTATGAAAAAAGGGTTTTTAGGGGTGCTGATAGCTATAGTGCTGATACTAATTGTTGATCAGGGATTAAAAATGGAAAGGTTTTATCCTGAGTTTGGTACATATTCTGGGGAGTTTTGTTTAATAAATGGTGAAGAAAAAGCTGCGTCAGAAAAATGTATGATTTCTTTTAATGCAGGTAAATACTCTATAAAGATTGATGATCAACTAATAGCAAATGGTAAATACAGGCTGGTTAATGATAGATTAAGATTAATTGATCTTTCTGAAGAAGTAACTGAGTTTAGTCATGTATTTAACGGATCATTTAAAACAATAGAAACAGGCACGTTTTTTGTTTTAGAAAGATCATTAGATGAAATCGTTTACCGATTAACATTAGAAAAAAAAATAAATGAAAAAATATAGTTATTCCTCAGCTGAACTTTCTAGTTCATCAACTAATACAAGCCAGGTATCACTTGTTGACTGTAGCTTGTCTTTAACTTCTTCATATCGTGAAGTTAATGCTGTTGACTTCTCTTCATCTGAAAAGGTATCAGGATTAGCTAATTCTCTCTCTAGTTTCTCTTTTTCTGATTCAAGACCTGAAATTTGCTTTTCCAAATCTTCAATTTCTTTCTGAAGCTTCTTTATAGATTTTTGTTTATCCTTAAATGCTTTCTGATCCTCAGGATTATTTGAAACTTTAGCTTTCTCTTTCTTTACAGGCTCAATTGGCGAGGGTTTTGCCGGCTTATCAAGAACAATATCATTTTCTTTTAACCAAGTTTCAAATTCATCATAACTGCCTAGGTATTCTTTAAGAATTCCACCATCAATATACCAGATCTTATTTGCTACTGATTTTATAAAGTGTCTGTTGTGACTGACTGTTACAAAAGTACCTTCATATTGATTCAGGGCTTGAACTAGCATATCCACAGAGAAGAAATCCAGGTGGTTTGTTGGCTCATCCAGTAATAAAAAGTTTGCCTGTGAAATAATTGTTTTTGCTAATGCAACTCTTGATTTTTCACCTCCAGACAAGACTTTTATAGGTTTATGAACATCATCTCCAGTAAATAGAAAACAACCCAGTAGGTTTCTTAATTCAAGCTCAGATTTACAACTGCCACTTGTCATTAATTCTTCAAGTATAGTGTGGTTGAGATTTAATGCCTCTAATTGATGCTGAGCATAAAATGACAAATGCAGATTATGACCTTCTTTGCGTATACCATTATAGCTTTCAGTATCAGCAATTATCCTCAAGATTGTTGATTTCCCTTTTCCATTTGCTCCAATCAATGCAATTTTATCACCTCTTAATATATGTAGTGTAGCATCTTTAATGACTTCCTTTTCGCCATAGCTTTTCTGAATCCCATCAAACGTCATTACTTGCTTGCCAGAAGGTCTCGATAGTGTAAATGAAAAGTTTATATCAACTGTTTCATCTTGAACCTCTTCAATACGATCCATTTTTTCCAACGCCTTGACTCTTGATTGTACTTGTCTTGCTTTGGTTGATTTAGCTCTAAATCGCTCTATGAACTTTTCAGTTTGTTTTATTTTTTGCTGCTGATTCTCAAAAGCATTCTGTTGAAGTTCTTTCCGAAGTTCTTTTTCTTCAAGATAAAAAGAGTAATTTCCGCTATAGACATTAAGTTGCTGTTGCGAAATTTCAACAGTTTTAGAAGTAGCCTTATCTAAAAATTCCTGATCGTGCGATACAATGATTACAGCTCCGGAATAATTACTCAAGTAGTTTTCCAGCCATTGAATAGATGGTAAATCAAGGTGGTTGGTAGGCTCATCCAGCATTAATAGTGATGGACTTTCCAAAAGAAGTTTAGCTAGCATCACTCGCATTCTCCAGCCTCCTGAAAATTCTTTCAATGGTCGCTGTAGATCAGATGTTTTAAATCCTATACCTTCCAGAACTTCTTCTGCCGAAGCTTGTAATGAATATCCGTTATTACTTTCAAACCGATCTTGTAGTTTGCTATATTCATCCAGCACTTTCTCACTGTAATCAGTTTCCATCTTTTTTGCCAATTCATCCATTCTGTGCTTTACCCTTAATAAATCACTGAATGCCTCCATTGCCACATCCAGTATAGGGTCTTCGCTAATAAATGAAAGCAAGTCCTGATTTAAATACCCGATAGTACATTCTTTGCTTTTTGAAATGGACCCTTCATCTGGTTTAAGATCACCATTTATTAATTTTAACAGGGTAGATTTACCAGTACCATTAAGCCCTACAAGCCCTATTTTATCTTTTGAATAGATATGTAATGAAGAGTTTCTGTATAAAGCCCTGTCGCCCAGAAAATAAGAAAGATCGGAAATTGAAATCATACTGCAAAACTACATTAATTACGTATAATGGAACAATAAACCTTCAAAAAGAGTTAAAAACTATAAACCTTTAAACACCAAACTACAATGAGAAATAAGCTTCAGGGTCAATTATATACCCTTTTCTTACTACTAATTTTTTTTGTTTCCTGTAATCAATCTGATAAGAATGATAGTTTTACTGCTTCAGTTAATGAAACTGAGGAAACTAATGAAGAACTGCCATTAAGTGAGTTAAACCTTCCTGAAGGTTTTGAGATTTCTATATATGCAAGAGTAAATAATGCCCGATCAATGGTTATGGGCGAGAATAATGTGTTGTTTGTTGGAAGTAGAACTGCTGAAAAAGTATATGCAGTGGAAGATAAAGATGGTGATGGAGTAGGAGAAACAGTTCATGTTATTGACGAAGATTTATGGATGCCTAATGGTGTAGCATATCTGGATGGTGATTTATATGTGGCAGAGGTAAATAGGATTTTAAAATATACCGATATAATGAACAACCTAGATTCTTCTCCTGAACCAAAAGTGGTTTTTGATGAGTATCCTAAGGAACAGCATCATGGATGGAAGTATATAGCTTTTGGTCCGGATGGAAAGCTTTATGTTCCCGTAGGTGCGCCATGTAATATATGCAAAAGTGATGAACCAATTTTTGCATCTATTACACGAATGAACCCGGATGGGTCTAACATGGAGATTTATGCCGAAGGAGTGAGAAATACTGTTGGTTTTACCTGGCATCCTGATACAAAAGAAATGTATTTTACAGATAATGGCAGGGATAATTTAGGTGACAATTACCCTCCATGTGAATTAAATCATGCTCCAAGAAAGGGAATGCATTTTGGTTATCCATATTGTCATGGAGGTGAAATTCTGGACCCAGAGTATGGAGATCAACGACCTTGTAGTGATTTTATTTATCCGGCAATGAATCTTGGTCCGCACGTGGCTCCTTTGGGATTATGTATTTATTCAGGTAATTCCTTTCCTGAAAAGTACAATGGCAAAGTACTTATTGCTGAACATGGTAGCTGGAATCGTAGCAAGAAGATTGGTTATCGGATTTCGATGGTTGAATTAATTGATGGAAAGGGTGTTAGCTATGAACCATTTATTGATGGATGGCTAAACGATGATCAACAATCAGTTTGGGGAAGACCTGTCGATGTTATTCAAATTAGTGATGGAAGTATCCTGATATCTGATGATTACTCAGGGACAATTTATAAAGTTACTTATAAGAAATAGTGAATAAAAAAAAAGCAGCGTGATCGCTGCTTTTTTTTAATTAATTACTCAATAATTTGAAAATCTATTGGAATACTGACCTTTGTTTTGTCCCAGGTCATTGTGAGATATGTCTTATCCTGGCGTTGCTCAAAATCAATAGTGAATGCTTCCCAGGTTTCGCTAGTAGTTGACGTTGGAATGTCAAACCTCATTACATCACTATCTTTTTTGTAATTGTAGGCACCCCAAAGTCCCAATTCGCTATTAACGATAATTGTCCACTTATCTTCCTGAGGTATTGCAAAAAGTGAATATGTACCAGCAGCTAAATCTCTTCCTGCCATTTTAATATCTTCTGTTAAAGTGATTTCGGTAGCTTCGTTAGCACCTAGTCTCCATACTTTTCCATAAGGGACTAAATTTCCGAAGATTTCTCTATCTCTTTTATGTGGTCTCGAATATGTTACTTTCACATAAGTGTCCTCATTCTTTACCGTTTTAACTTCTAGTGGACTAGGTCGAGGTGTAACAGCTTCTTGTCCAAACACGTTAATTGTCGTCGAAATAAAAAAGATTAAAAAGACAGTGGCTAATTGGTTCATTTGTTTTTGATTTTATTCTTAATATTGCCAAATATACACAATAATAGTGCTTAATTTCCAAATCTCTATAAATGGAACGACCACAATTCGATGATATTTTTATGGAGCTGGCAGTAAATCTTGCCAAACGCTCACATTGTATAAGAAGGCACGTAGGTGCAGTGCTTGTTAAGGATACCAGAATTATCAGTATCGGATATAATGGTCCTCCGGCAGGAACTCATAACTGCGATGATGAGTTTCCTGAACATGGTTGTGGAAAAGATAGCAAGGGTAGTTGTACTTTGGCTTTACATGCAGAGCAAAACGCAATTATATATGCTGTTAAAAATAATGCTACGGTTTCAGGATCAACATTGTATGTTACCCTGTCACCTTGTATTGCATGTGCAAGGATAATATACAGCATGGGAATTAAAAAAGTGATTTTTCTTAAATCGTATGCTGAATATAAAGGTCTACCTACTGATGAGGGAGTTGACTTTTTAAGCAAATTTGGTGTAGAAACTGAAAAGTATGAAGGTAATCTAACGAATGTTACTCATATGATTTAGATCACATTTACTTCACGTTCTAGATTGATTCCAAACTTGTTTTTAACACTAATAAGAATGTCTTCAGAAAGGTTGAATATTTCATCTCCTGTGGCATTTCCATAATTTACAAGGACGAGGGCCTGGTCTTTATGTGATCCTGTATTTCCAACTTTTTTGCCTTTCCAACCACATTGTTCTATTAACCATCCAGCCGGAACTTTGACTGTGTTGTCTGGTTGATCATAACCCGGGATTTCTGGGTACTCCTCTTTTAATTTACTATAAAGGGCTTTTTCAATAGAAGGGTTTTTAAAGAAGCTTCCTGCATTTCCTATTTGCTTTGGATCAGGAAGCTTTGAACTTCTAATTTTTATTACAGCTTTACTTACATCTTGGGGAGTAGGAGAATCTATTCCCATTTTTTCTAGCGTTCCTGAAATAGCCCCATAAGAAATATTGACATTCGGTATTTTAGATAGCTTGAAAGTTACCTTTGCAATGATGTATTTATCCCTTTGGGTAGTCTTAAAAACACTGGTTCTATATCCAAAATGACATTCTTCATTACTGAATCTTTCTAGTTCTCCTGTTTCTTTGTTAATAGCATCTAAGTACTTAAAGACTTCTTTAATTTCAACTCCGTAAGCACCTATATTTTGCATGGGAGCTGCTCCAACAGTCCCCGGAATTAAAGATAGATTTTCAATGCCATAGTATCCTTTTTCCAGGCAGCTTAATACAAACTCATGCCAGATTTCTCCAGCTCCAACTGTTAATTCAACTTCGGAGTTATTTTCTTTAATTACTTCAATTCCTGTTAGTTTATTGACAATTGTTAGCCCATTTGGGTTGTTTCTAAACAAGATATTACTTCCACCACCAAATACATGCAATTCAAGCTTGTGTTCCGATGCATATTTTAGCGCTTCCCGGATATCTTCAATAGAATGCACTTCAACCAGTTGTTCTGCAATGGCAGGAACTCCAAAAGTGTGATAATTTTTAAGGTCTGCATTTTGTTTGATATCAATCATATCTGTGATGGAAATGTGTAGTGCAATTATAACAAAAATTAAAGGTTTAGACTCAAAAAAAAAGAGGCTAATAGCCTCCTTTTTCTTTTTGCCTTTTTTGAATTATATACTTAGGTCTTTTTGAATTGTTTCCGCTTTATCTTTCAAAAGTTGTATTGAATTATCATATTCTGATTTGTTAGCAAGCGGATTTTTAACACTAATGTAGAATTTGATTTTTGGTTCGGTTCCTGACGGTCTTGCAGATACTTTGGAACCATCTTCCAAAATGAATTGAAGTACATTACTTTTAGGAAGATCAATTTTCTCGGTTTTGCCTGTAACCAGGTTTTTTGACTCGAGATTTAAATAATCTTTGACTTCCTTAACTTTTATACCACCTAGAGATTCCGGAGGAGTGGATCGCAGGTTTTGCATCATTTTACTGATTTCTTCTGCGCCAGATTTTCCTTTCTTTGTAATGGATACTAAAGTCTCATTATAATGGCCATACTCCTGGTATATCTCAAGTAATATATCAAATAATGACCTTCCGTTATCTTTTGCCCAGGCAGCCATTTCAGCTATCAAAGCACATGATGCAATGGCATCTTTATCTCTTACTGCATCACCTATCAGGTATCCATAACTTTCTTCACCTCCAACTAGGTACTTTTCTTTGCCCTCCAAAGACCTGATTAAAGCAGCAATATGTTTAAATCCAGTTAAAGTGTCGTATGACTTAACATCAAATGAATCAGCAATTTCTTTAATCAGTTCAGTAGTAACGATTGTTTTTACTATAAATTCATTACCCTTGAAGCCAACATTATTTTTATAAGCTTGTAAAATATAATATATAAGTAAAGAACCAGTTTGATTGCCATTTAAAAGTTGCCACTCATTTTTGTGATTTTTTACGGCTATACCAACCCTGTCACTATCCGGATCTGTTGCCATAAGAAGGTCAGCATCTAATTCTTTTGCTTTTTGTAATCCAATTGATAGAGCTTCAGCCTCTTCAGGGTTTGGGTAAACTACAGTTGGGAAATTACCATTCGGAGTAGCTTGTTCCTCAACAACATGGACTCCCTTGAATCCAAACCGTTTTAAAATTTCCGGAACCAGTGTGATTCCCGTACCATGTAATGGTGAAAAGACAATTTTCATATCTTCATTATTCTTAATTGCTTTTTCATTAAGTGATAATGACTTGATTTGATCAAGGTAACTTTCATCAACCTCTTTGCCAATAGATTCAATTAAATCAGGGTTGCCTTCAAAAAATACCTGATCAAAATCTGTAATTTTTAACACTTCATCAATGATATTTTTATCATGGGGTGCAATTACCTGAGCACCATCGTTCCAATAAGCTTTGTAGCCGTTATATTCTTTAGGGTTATGAGAGGCTGTTAAAACTACACCACTATGACAACCGAATTTTCTGATTGCAAAAGATAATTCCGGAGTTGGTCTAAGGTCTTCAAATAGATAAACTTTAAAGCCATTTGCACTAAAAACATTGGCAGTTATTTCAGCAAATTTTCGACTGTTGTTACGCGAATCATGTGCTATGGCAACCTTGATATCTTCTCCTTCAAATGATTTTTTTAAATAGTTTGAAAGGCCTTGAGTCGCCATTCCAACTGTATATTTATTCATTCGGTTAGTGCCGGGTCCCATAATTCCTCTTAACCCACCTGTACCAAATTCTAAGTCCCTATAGAATGAATCAACCAGTTCATCTTCTTTGCCATTATTTTGAAGATCTTTAATTTGTGATTTTAGATCCTGGTCGATTTCACTGTTCAACCAGTGATTAATTTTGTTTTGAATAGTTTGCTCCATTTGGAAATGTTAAACCTTTAAAAAATAAAAGACAACCTGAAAATACAGATTGTCTTTAAAATTGTAAAGTTTTTATTGAAAAATTACAAGTTACCTCGTAATTCTTGTTCTCTTTCTATTGCTTCGAACAATGCTTTGAAGTTTCCTTTACCAAAAGACTTTGCTCCTTTTCTTTGAATAATTTCAAAGAATAAAGTAGGTCTGTCTTGTAATGGCTTAGTGAATATCTGTAGTAAATAACCTTCATCATCTCTATCAACAAGAATGTTTAGATCTCTTAAAGGTTTAATATCTTCATCAATATCACCAACTCTTTCTAATAGGTCATCGTAATAAGTCTCAGGGACTTCCAGAAATTGTAAACCTCTTTTTCTTAGCTCACCAACTGTTTCGATGATATCGTCAGTAGCGATAGCAAGGTGCTGAACACCAGCGCCATGGTAGAAGTCCAGGTATTCTTCAATTTGTGATTTTTTAATACCATCAGCAGGTTCGTTAATTGGGAATTTCACATATCCATTTCCATTTGATACCACTTTAGACATTAAAGCTGTGTACTTTGTGCTAATATCTTTGTCATCAAATGTAACCAGTAGATTGAATCCCATAACATCTTCATAGAACTTAACCCACTCATTCATTTTGCCAAGCTCAACATTACCTACAGCATGGTCGATGTATTTAAATCCAACCGGACTGATTTCCATGTTGCTTTCACTAGCTTCAAAACCAGGCATAAAAGGTCCGCTGTAATTCGAACGCTCAACAAAAGTATGGATAGTTTCTCCATAGGTATGAATAGAAGCAATTTTAACTTCTCCATTTTCATCCTTTAAAGTTTGAGGTTCAGAATAAGATTTCGCTCCTCTTTGCATTGTTTCGTAATATGATTTTTCAGCATCATCTACCCACAAAGCCATCACTTTTACTCCATCACCATGTTTTAACACATGCTGACATACAGGAGAATCAGGATGAAAACCTGACGTAAAAACTAATCTTAATTTATCCTGTTGGAGAACATAAGAAGCTCTGTCTCTTACACCAGTTTCAGGTCCGGCATAAGCTACCCATTTAAACCCAAACATGTACTGGTAATATACAGCAGCTTGTTTTGCATTACCCACGTAAAATTCAACGTGGTCTGTACCGTTTATCGGTAAGAAATCTTCTTGGTTACTCATATTATTTTTGGTTAATGTTGTACAAATTTAATTCTTTTACAATAGAAAATAAAGTAATATCCTTACACTTCTTTTATTATATTATTCCGAGAAAATATTACACTATTTGATTTGAGATCTTACAATAAATTATCGCTTTAATCCTTGCGATAATCAAAGCCAATGAGGAAGTTTGTATAAGATAAACCCAAAAAATCATGGAAATAGAAAAGCTAAATGAGGCAATTACGGAAATTGTAGAAAAGAGGGCCGCATTGTCAAAACTCAAGCAAGGTGATGACAGGTATAATCTGGTTAAGAGTGATCTTGATCATTTGGAATCAGAATTTAAGGAAAGCTTTTATGCTGATATGAATGAAATTTTATATGATGTGCATGATGAGTTTTGTCCTGATAATGATGTATGGAGTCCTATTAAATATTTTGCTGAAACATATACTATTGGTGAAGGAGGCAAATATATTGCTGCAAATGATCAGGGTTTGAAAGTTCAGGTTGATGATTTTGACGGAAAGGAATGCAGGCTTGTAATTTTACCTAATCCGGCAAGAATCGAGCTAAGAATAGATGGGGAACCTACAATAGTTGCATGGCACATGAATAAATCAAAAATGGTATAAAAAAAGGGGCAAAAGCCCCTTTTAATTTTAGTATCCCAAAACTTTTCTCACCTTTTCAAGTGTTGGTCGGGCTATTTCTCTTGCTTTGGCTTCACCTTTTTCAAGTTGAGCATGTAGCTCATCAAGGTTATCCATATAATAATTATATTTTTCTCTTTCTTCTTTAAAAGTTTCTAGAATTAGCTCAAGAAGCTCTTTCTTAGCATGTCCATAACCAAAATTTCCCCCAAGATATTTTTGTCTTAATTCTTTAGTTTGATTTTCATCAGCCAGAAGACTATACAAACTAAACACATTACAAGTATCAGGATCTTTTGGTTCTTCAAGAGGAGTACTGTCAGTAATTATTGACATCACTTGTTTCTTTAATTGCTTCTCAGGAAGAAAAATATCAATTGTATTTCCGTAAGATTTACTCATTTTTTGTCCATCTGTACCTGGAACCGTCATTACTTTTTCGTCAATGATAGCCTCAGGTAATACAAATACTTCACCGTATTTTGCATTAAAAGATGATGCAATATCTCTGGTCATTTCAAGGTGTTGCTTCTGGTCTTTACCTACAGGAACAAAATCCGCATCATAAAGAATTATGTCGCAAGCCATTAATACAGGATAAGTAAATAAGCCAGCATTAACATCACTCAATCGATCAGATTTATCCTTAAATGAATGGGCATTTGCCAGCATTGGAAAAGGAGTAAAACAATTCATATACCAGGTTAATTCACAAACCTCAGGAATTTGGGATTGTCTATAAAAGATGTTTTTGTCAGTATCAAAACCACAAGCAAGCCATGCCGCTGCCACTGCCTCAACATTTTTAACTCTTTCATCTCCTTCTTTAATTGATGTTAGAGAATGGAGGTCAGCAATAAAAAATAATGATTCACTATTTTCTTTTTTTGATAGAGCAATAGCAGGTTTTATAGCTCCTAAAATATTACCTAAATGAGGTTTTCCCGAACTTTGGATTCCTGTAAGTATTCTTGGCATAATATATCCTTAGATTTATATTAAGGGGCAAAGATAACTAACCATTAATTAAAAATGTAATATAGTTTACTATTACAATCGTTAATTAAAGGTTGGTTCAACAATTAATGATTATTTTTGTAGGAATTTAAAACTTTTAATATGATTCGATCAATAGTCTTTTTATGTTTTCTGGCCTTTTTTGAAATCTCAGCTTTGGCACAAGCTAAAATTGAGTTTCGCCAAACCAAACATAATTTTGGTGAAATAGAAGAGGAGGGTGGACCTGTTAAGCATACTTTTGTTTTTGAAAATACAGGAAATGATACCCTTAGAATTGAGAATGTAAGAGCAAGTTGTGGATGCACAACTCCAGCATGGACTAAACAAGATGTAATGCCTGGAGATACAGGATATATTATTGCGGAATACAATCCTTTTAATAGACCGGGAGGCTTTAATAAATCATTAACTGTCAATTCTAATGCTGATAAACAGGTGACTACTTTACAAATAAGTGGTCGAGTAAAACCTAAACCCAAAGGTCCGGCAGATGATTTTCCTACCGCAATGGGAGATCTTAGGGTGAAATTTCGTGCATTACCTCTTGGTAATATTACTAATCAAGGTGTTGTAACCAAGGAGTTTGAAATATTTAACCAGGGTGATGAAAAAATGGTTTTTGATCCTAATCAAGTTACCACTCCTGATCACATAAATTTAGTATTTGAACCGGCTGTTTTAAATACTGAAAAAAGAGGAAAGCTTATTGTCTATTATGATACAAAAAAGAAAGATGATTTGGGCTACTTCACTGAGCCAGTAAGTTTTGTGACCAGTGAAAAAACTGATAGTCTGAAAACTTTATATGTTACTGCATTTATAAAGGAATATTTTCCTCCAATGACTGATGCTGAATTAGCAAAGGCGCCTAAAATTAGTATTTCAGACAGAAGCCATAATTTAGGAACCATAAAAGAAGGTGATGTGGCAGAATCAGAGTTTTCCATTTCAAATTTTGGAAAGGAAACGCTCCATATAAGAAAGTTATTGGCTAATTGTAGCTGTATTGAGGTTACTGCTGAAAAAGATAAATTAAAACCAGGTCAAAGTACCACTATAAAGGTTGTTTTCAATAGTGATGGAAGAGTAGGGTACCAAACCAAAAATATAACTATTTTCAGTAACGATCCTGTGAAAAGTACAGTTCAAGTGACTGTAAAGGCTAAAATTGATAATTAAAATTCTATCTCAATATTAATAAAGACCTCAAATTGAGGTCTTTTTTTTTTGGTGTTCTTTAACAAGATTGTTATTTTTTAAATATGTGTAAAATAAAAAATAAAGGAGTTTTCAAAATGAAAAATTTATATCAGGTTATTGTTTTGTCACTTCTTATGTCGTTGATTTCATGTGGTGGCGAAACAAATCAGAATTCCGAAAATCAAGAAGAAATCATTGAAGTGCCAGAGATGACTGAAGAACAACCAAATTTTTGGGAGCAAACAATTAATGATGTTGATCTCTATGAGATAGATAATGAAGCTGGAAAGGAAATTTCACTTGAGGGATTTCTGGAAGAGGTTGGACCATCAATTTCAAACTCTGCAGATATTGATGCGGTTAAAATCATTTCTTTTAAAGAAATCGGAAGTTGTAAACTGTTAGCATTTAAAATTTTATCAGGTACAAAGTCTAAAGTGGGGCTTGTAGCAATCAATCAGGATTTTGAAGGGGGAATACTAAATATGTACAGTGATAAAGATGAGGGACTGTCCGGAATGGAGGATACCATTTCTAATATAATTTATACTCCAAATGGAGTCAGAATTGAAATGTATCATTCTGATGATTTGGATAATATGTTTGACTCAAAGGAATTGACCCTCAATAGCAATTGTGAGCTTGTCGTAAATTAAATATGAAATATCAAGGGGCTTAATGCCCCTTTTTTAATCAGCTTTTTTAAATTCTAAAGAACCTCTGGAATTCTCGAGTATTAACTCGTTATTGTTGAATGAATATCTCAATAATCCTGAAGTTAATATTTCAGTAAACTGCGTTTCCAATGCTTCAGCCTGACATGTCATCTTTGTGCCAGCCAATTTATGGATAGAAAGTGAGTGATGATTAAAGCTTAACTCTCCTTTAACTCGATTACAACCGGTAAAACCAAATAGAACTTTATTGGTAAGATTGAATTCCAAGTATGGAGATTGTTTAAAAACAATTCCCGGGTCAAGACTCTTTTTATTTACAGATCGTAATACCCATATATCATGTAGTTTATAATCAGCTAAAAAATTCCCACAACCTTCAAGGGTTAGAGGCTGATCCATACTAATTAACTTAAGTGTTACTGTAACTGAATATTCAAATGATTCTTTTAATTGATCATCAAAACACTCGGTTTTATTCAAAGTTAAAGTAAGCTGTCCTTTCGGTGTTTCACTTACAAATATTAGAGTATTTCCACTTTCATCACCACTATTTTTGGTTACGGGTGTAGAATAGTTTATTCCCGCATCCGGATAGGAAATAGTAATATTCTTTTCAAAATCAATATCAAGAGTCCAGTCTGGTGAATGACCTGATCCTGTGAAATCAATTCCTTTAATAGCTTTATCGATATAATAATTTGGTTTTCTGATCTTGTTTGACAGTCTCGTTAGTATAATGTTTTCTTTTTCAACATCATTTCCGGAGTCCCATATTAATTTAAGTGAGTTTTCTTCAATTTTAAAGGTTTTAGTATTTTCTCCTTCTTTGGTTAATTCTATTTTACCATTATTAATACTCCATTTACCATCTGAAATTATTTCATTATTCTTCTTGTCTTCAAGAATAATTACTTCGTGAAAGTTTTTCTCAGATTCCAGAGTCAATTCATATCTAAAGGGTTCTGCTTCGTCAGTAGCTACTGCTCCAATCCAGGTTCCAAAAAATTGAGATTCTGTGAAATTCCCTGATTTGTCAACGGATTTACAGGAAAGCATAATTATCAGAAGTAACAATATATTTATTTTAGACATTACTGCTTCTTTTTTACAAATTTACTAAGATTATAATTGAGAATAATCGTTTGGAAACATCGGAGGAGGCTTTTTGAATATTTTTTTAACAATTTGGTTTCTAACAGACAATCCTTTTGTAGAATTTACAAAGTAAACGACACCTAAGTCTTGTGTCAGGTTATAAAGTAAATAAGCTTTAAAATCTCCGTTATCTCCCCACTGAAATAGCCATTTATCATTTGTGTTAGATATTGTCCCAATTCCGGGAGCCCATCCAATGGTGTAGTTATTCAAAGTATCTACCCTTACCAAAGGTTCAAAAATTGAAGATTCATGTTTTAGGTAGTTCTGAATTAGTAAGGTGAATTCTTTCGCATTTGAATGAAGTGATGCAGGTGCAATTCCAGTATTGATTATTTGTTTATTACCTGGTTTATCCTCTTTATTATATGGATTAGCAGTGAAATTTTCCGGTTTATAAATAAAGGAGGTTTTATTTAATCCCATTCTGCTAAATAAGCTGTCTCTGGCAATCGTTTCCAGATTTTTACCAGCTATACTTTCCATTGCTTCTTGAAGCCAGATGTAGCCTTCTCCTGAATATCCAAATTTTGTTCCCGGAGTGAATTTGAAGTTCAGACTATCATTTTCATTAAATAAATTCTTGATATCAGTTACCTCGGTATCTGGCATTCCTCTCCAGTTTGGTAATCCGGATTGATGGCTTAATAGCATTAAAGGGGTTATTTGAGAAGCATATTCAGGATAATTTGTCAATTTTAATTCTTGATAATTAGATAGAGGAGAATCAATGGGGATTAAATTTTGAAAACTACTTAAGTATAGATGAGCAAAAACTTGTTTGGATAATGAAGCAGCTTCAAATAATGTATTTTCATCTACTTTAATGCTATCACTAATATTTGCAAAGCCTCCATTGTATAAAAAAAGAGTAGAATCCCTGGTGAATACACTTAATGATATTCCCGGAATTATATTATTCCTGGTTAATGAGTCCAGTAGAGAATTTAATTCACCAAACCTTGTGTTTGTGTTCTCATCATTGTGGGTACATCCTGAAAACAATATGAGGTTTATAGTCAGGAAAATAGCCAGAACTACCTTTTTCATATTATGTTACTTTAAAAGATATTTGACTTGAAGGTCTCCATATCCATAGATCGGAGCTTTTTTATGGAATTCCTGAAATATTTTACCAAAGTCAGTTGTTCCCTGGTCTTTAATTTCCTTAAGTATTTTTTTAGCTTTCAAATAAGAATCTCCATCGGCCTCAAGTGTTCTAACAACCTGGGCAAGTAGAGGAAGAACTGAAGATAATGAACGGGTTATTTTATGCATAGAAGCATAGTTTTTTTCACAATATGCAGTCCAAAGATGCTGCAAGGCTGAAAATTGATGATATGAAAGATTGATTTTAGCTTTGAAAGCCTTAGCTAATTCAATTTTATTCATATCTCCAAAGCCGTTTTTATAACCAACAGAGGGTAGTACTAAAGAAATTTCTTTTAATGCATTAAAATTGATTAATGAAGTAGTAAACCATAAGTTCACCTGGCAGAATAAGTCGTGTTCAAACCAAAGATTTAGTTTGCTTCCCTTCTTAATGGCTGGGATTTTCATAATCTCGGGTATAGATTCTTTATAGTACTTTTCTATAGGTTCATTATACGCACTGCTTATAAATTCAGCTCTCATGTCAAATAATCTGGGTAAAGAATCATCAATAGCCGGGCCTTGTGACATAGCTTCTCTCATGATAATTTTGTCACCTGAAGCTTCTTTTGGTAATCTCTTTAGTAGAGCGTCGCCGTTTAAGATATGAACATTCATCTGGTAATTTTTAAAATAAAATAGCCTTGACCAAATAAGGTACAAGGCAAATTACTTTGTTATATGTGATAATACAACTATTATTCGTCAGAGTGATTATTTATCCATTTCTTCGATCATATCTTGTAGTGTTTTTTCAAGACTTAAATAATCAATATTTAATGTTTTTTTGCTTTTTGTATTGTTAAATCTTAATGGGTAGCCAACATTATTTTCTACAAATTTTGACGAAATACCTACAAAAGGCCCAAGAATTTTCAAAAGCCACTTTGGACTGGTTGATTTTGGTAATTTAAACTTACCAGGGAATGATTTTCTTATAGTATTAGCCATTTCTAATACAGTCATACTTTCATTT
The DNA here is from genome assembly GCF_012926615.1 of Marinigracilibium pacificum. Lineage (GTDB taxonomy): Bacteria > Bacteroidota > Bacteroidia > Cytophagales > Cyclobacteriaceae > Mangrovivirga > Mangrovivirga pacifica. Next base: position 178,989 of record NZ_JABBNU010000007.1, read on the forward strand.
GAAAGTATATGTCTGCCTTCTGTATTGTCAATTTCAACAGCATTAATATGTGCCTCTGCAACATCTCTGACATCAACAACACCAAACATTAAATCTGGAGCTCCGAACTGCATTTTACCATATAGCAGGTCCTTCATGAATTTTAAACTCTCTGAATCTGAAGATTTTGTTAATGAAGGTCCCATTACAAAAGAAGGATTGATTACACATAGCGACCATCTTTCTTGATTATCATGAAGTTCCCATGCTTTTTTTTCAGCAAGTGTTTTAGAATAGGGATAGGGCTGGTGATTTTTGCTACTTGTTGTATTCCATTGGTCCTCTGTGAAGTATTCTAGGCCTTGATCTTTCATGTCTTTAGCATCGCCATAAATGGAAACAACGCTGGAAGTCAGGATGACTTTTTTAACATGAGGGAATTTATTAACTGAAGAAAGTACATTTTCAGTTCCTTCCAATGCTGGTTTTATCAGGTTTGCAATAGGGTCTTTAACATTAAGTTTAAAAGGAGAGGCCATGTGAATTACTGTATCACATCCTTCAAGTGATTTGTCATATGACCCAAACTTTAATAAGTCAGCCTCAAATATTTCCAGGTTGCCATCAGTTGTATTCGCAATTTGAAGGAGATGTTCATACTTTTCTTTGTTATCCTTATTTCGGAGTGTAAGGTTAACGTGATGACCGTTTTCCAATAACCCTTTAACCACCCAGGATCCAATGTATCCTGTACCACCGGTGACCATGATTTTATTACTCATCTTCAAAATGTTTTCAGTTTAGAAACTGAAGATAACTATTAAACATGAAAAATATGAGTACTAAGATTTATTATCCGACAGGGTAAGATTTTAACCTGAAGCTAAATGCACTTCCTTTTCCCGGTTTTGAAGAAATCTTGATTGCAGTATCATGCAGTTCCATGATCTTTTTAACGATTGCTAATCCAAGACCGGCACCTTCTCTTTTGGCACTGCTATCATTTTGCCTGTAACGCTCAAAAATAATGGCTTGTTCTTTTTCGCTCATACCTGGGCCTGAATCAGAAACCGTGATTTTAACATCATGATCAGATCTTGAAAGGAGAAGTTTTACCACACCATTTTCAGGTGTGAATTTCAAAGCATTTTCTATCAGGTTTTGAATAGCTCTTTCAACCAGGCTGATATCAGCGAACACCATTGGCAATTGCTCGGAACTACTTTCAATTGAGATATTAATATTTTTCTTTTCTGCTTTTAGTTTGAACTTGTTTACTATATCCATTGCAAGGTCTGTAATTGCAAAGGGTTCTTTTTCGGGTTCGATTTGCTTAGACTCGAGTTTTGAATATTCAAAAAGCTGGGTGATCAAGTTTGATAGCTTTTCAGAACTATCCTGAACTATTTTTAAATAATATTCTTTATCATTTTCACTGAGGGATTCCTTTTTCATTTGTAAGGTTTCCACATAGCCCTTCATTATTGAAAGTGGTGTTCTTAAATCATGGGATACATTGGCGATTAATTCTCTTCTTAAATTATCAACAGATTTAATCTCCTCCATATTTTTTACAATTGTATCAGCCATTGAATTGAAATTTTCAGCTAATACGGATAAATCAGACTGTTTAGCGTTAGCAATACGGATACCATAATCACCTTCCGAAAACCGTTTTACTGAATTAATGATATTTCTCAGGTTCCTTGTAAGGTAATACAATGCGGCAAAGCCAACTAAAAGTGTAAATACCATTGTAATTACCATGGCGCCAAGACTAAGCCTTGTGAAATAACCTGAAAGCAGCGAGCTAAATACAACCTCTTGTTCACGTCCTTCCAGGATTATATAAATGTATCCTTCATGACCATCAATATTGAATTCAGCCGCTGAAAAGATTTTTTCTTCATTAATATTTCTTGGATCATCGCCAACAATGTATTTCTCACCATTTGTAGCTATGAATTTTTCAATAGGCTTAGTGTCAACTTTTTGAACAGGAGCATCCGGGTCAGAATGATCTAATACTACGGAGTATAAAATAGCTCCGGATTTATCGAGAAGATAAACTTCAATAGATCGGTTGACAGCCATCATATCATGCATGATATCTCCGAAAAGTGGTTTGTTTACTGATCCGTCTTCAAGAAATGGTGCTTCATTTTGAAATTTTTCTTCAATTAAATGGTTGGCTACATTCGCATTTAATTTCTGTGTAGTTTCATGATAAAGTTTTGAAGTGAAGTAAAATGAAGCTAAAACGTATATACTTCCCATAAAAATAATCAGGAAGAAAAACGTCATCATCAATTTTTTTATAAATCTATTAGATAAGGTGTCTTTGGTATTCATGCTGTGGTAATTACTTCTTCGTTAAACTTATAGCCAATTCCCCAGGTGGTTTTAATGTACTTGGGATTATTCATGTCTGGTTCAATCTTGGCTCTTAATCTATTTATATGAGAGTTAACAGTATGTTCATATCCATCAAAATCATAACCCCATATTAATTTTAAAAGGTCTGATCTTGAGTAACTTCTTCCGGGATGGGAAGCCATTAATGTTAGCAATTCAAATTCCTTAGGAGAAAGCTCCACTTTATCATTCCTTACTATTACCTTTCTTTTGTCAATGTCAATTGTTAACTCATCAAAGTTCAGAGTTTTTTCTTCAGTGCTAGAAATGCTTTCTTCGATCATTTTGGTTCGACGGAATATTGCTTTCACTCTGGCGATAAACTCTCTTATACTAAAAGGTTTAGTTATGTAGTCATCGGCGCCCATTTCAAGACCTAAAACTCTGTCTATTTCTTCAGATTTTGCCGTGAGCATAATTATAGGAGTACTTTGCTTTGCCCTGACTTCCCGACATACATTCAATCCGTCTTTTTCAGGGAGACTGAGATCAAGAATTATCAAGTCTGGATCTTTAGAAAAAGCTTTTTCAACACCTGAGTTGCCATCGTAAGCTTTAATTACTTCACAATCCAGATCTTTTAGGTGGATTTCTAAAAGATTTACAATTTCCGGATCGTCTTCTATAACTAATACTTTTTTCATTATTTAAAAGAAGGTAAAATTTATCACAGAAGTATCACAGTATGTTTACATTTCTGTTTTTGATAAATGTATGGAAATAATTCAATTAATAATTACCAGAAATCAATAATCAGATGCTTATGTCGTGAAGACGTCTATTCAGGATTGTCTTTTGTAGTTGATATTTTAAAAGGGAATGTTGAATAGTTTTTGATTTCAACAATGTTACCAGGCATATTAAATCCTGCATCATTTAATGCATTCCAGACACTCATCATAACATTTGATTTTATATCAAATCGACGAAATGTCGGGTCAAATAAATCAACCCATATTGTATATTTCAGGTTAACCGTGTTAGTGCCGTAATCGGTTAAGTATACCGATGGAGCCGGTTCTTTCAAAACTCCATCTATTTTTAAGGCTGTGTTTATAATTATTTCAGCAGTTTTTGCCAAATCTGTTCCATAATCCATTCCCAGAGATATCTCATATCTAAGGAAACCATCTACAGTATAGTTGGTAAGGTTACCTTTTATAATTGTGGCATTTGGAATAAATATATCTTTTCCATCATAAGTTTTGATTCGGGTAGACCTCAAGGTCATAGCCTGAACTCTTCCTTTTTCTTCACCAACTTTTATTAAATCTCCCTTTTTAAATGGACGATTAAATGCCATGATAACCCCTGCAATAAAGTTTTCACCGATATCTTTAAATGCAAACCCAAAAATAATTGCAGCAACACCAGCTCCTGAAAATATTCCAACAACCATTTGGCCATAGCCTATAATTTGAAGAAAAAATAGTGCACCAATTAGCAGGATCGAATAAAAGATGATATCTGTTATGAATTTACCCATTACCACATCATCAAACTTTTTGGCTAGGCGAGGGGACAGAAATCTTTGTGCTCCCTTAGCAAGAAAATAAAAGACTAAAAAAATAATAATTCCTACAGATAGTTTAGGTAGGATTGTTATAAGTTCATCATAATAGATGTTTAGCTGATCTATAAAGGAGTCCTTTATCTTTTTAAACATACTTCAAGGTTTGGGTTGCCTTTTTCAAATTAATAAATATGTCATAAAAAGAGATGAATTACTAAATATAAAAAAAGGGGCAAAGCCCCTTAATATCTTAATCCAGGTGATATATTTCTCGTATTTCATCCAGGATCTTTTTAAAATCAATACTCAGATCCACAATTTTTCCAGTTCTGATATCAAAGACCCAGCCATGAACCGTAATTCCTCGTTCTCTACTAGCAACTTGAACCTCAGCCTTTTTCAGAACGTTTACGCATTGTTCCTGAACATTAAGTTCAACTAAACGTCTATATCTATCATCTTCATCAGATATAGCATTTAATTCATCTTTATGAATTCTGTATACATCGCGAATATTTCTTAACCATGGGTTTAGAATTCCAAGATCTACTGAATCCATTGCTGCTTTAACTCCACCACAATAATAGTGACCACAAACAACTATATGATTAACTTTTAAATGCGCAACAGCATAATTTATAACAGAAGCACTACTGATGTCAAGATTTGAAACAACATTGGCAATGTTTCTATGTACAAATGCTTCCCCGGGACCAACTCCCATTAATTCTTCAGCAGTCACACGACTATCTGAGCAACCTATATATAATATTTCAGGACTTTGACCCTTAGAAAGATTTTCAAAATATTGATCATCAACACCAAGCTTTTCTTTTACCCAATTCTCATTGTTCTTAAATATTTGATTTATATCCATTATAAATTATTTTTTATGTGTTTTTCAAATATACCTATCAAAAGCTAATTACAATAGCATTTTATTGGTTTCTAAACTATTAAAACTCCCGGTAGGATGAACGAAAAATAAGAAAATATTTTACTTTTTAAATGAATCCTGAACTTTTTAGTTATAAAAAAAGCCCTCAGATGAGGGCTTAATTGTTATTCGAATGCCGGAATTCCGGTTATCTCTTTTCCGAGAATTAATAAATGAATATCATGAGTTCCCTCATAAGTTATTACAGATTCCAGGTTAGCCATATGTCTCATAATAGGGTAGTCACCGGTAATTCCCATACCACCATGAATTTGTCTGGCTTCTCTTGCAATTCTTAATGCCATTTCAACGTTGTTTCTTTTTGCAAGGGAAATCTGGGCAGTAGTTGCTTTACCTTCATTAAAAAGCTGGCCTAAACGCAGGTTTAATAATTGAGCTTTGGTGATCTCAGTAAGCATTTCTGCAAGTTTCTTTTGAGTAAGCTGAAATCCCCCAATAGGTTTTCCAAATTGAATTCTTTCTTTAGAATATCTTACAGCTGAATCATAGCAATCCATCGCTGCACCAATTGCACCCCATGCTATACCATATCTTGCCGAATCTAAACAATTCATTGGAGCACCTAACCCACTTTTACCAGGTAAAAGGTTTTCTTTAGGCACCTTTACATCATTAAATACCAATTCACCAGTAGTAGATGCTCTAAGGCTCCATTTTCCATGAGTTTCAGGAGTAGTGAATCCTTCCATGCCTCTTTCTACAATCAGACCATGAATTCTTCCTTCTTCATTTTTAGCCCATACAACAGCAATATCTGCTTTTGGTGAATTTGAAATCCACATTTTGGCACCATTTAATAGATAATGATCACCCATATCTTTAAAATTGGTAACCATTCCACTAGGGTTTGAACCGTGGTCAGGCTCTGTTAAGCCAAAACATCCAAGCATTTCACCTGAAGCTAGTTTTGGTAAGTATTTCTTCTTTTGTTCTTCTGATCCGAATTTATAAATAGGGTACATTACCAATGATCCTTGAACAGAGGCTGTTGATCTCATACCTGAGTCACCTCTTTCAATTTCCTGCATAATAAGACCGTAGCTAATATAGTCAAGACCGCCGCCACCATATTGCTCTGGTACTGTAGGCCCAAAGGCTCCGATGTCACCAAATTTTTTCACGATTTCATAAGGAAAGTGTGCTCTTTCTGCCCAGTCTTCGATATAGGGACTGATTTCCTTTTTAACAAAATCTCTTATTGATGATCTGATTAATTTGTGTTCTTCAGTTAAAAGATCGTCGATGTTGTAAAAATCAGGAGATTCAAATAGATCCTGTTTTACTGCTTTTTTATTTTCCGCAGCTGTTTCAGTATTCATGAATTATTAGGTTTGTTGTTTCTCAAGTTCATCAAATTTACAAAGACATTTTAATTTGGATAATATTCTATTGAATAAAAAAATAAAATTTAAATACTGAGGTATGAAATTTATGATTTGGTATACCCCTTAGTTTATAGAAGAATATTTGAAAGATTATTTGATTAATGAAAATAGGAAAATGTACTTTAATGAGTGTATTTTTGCAGATATTTTAAGGATAACTCCCTTACCAAATGATGAAAGAATTATCACTGAAACTCCCTCCACATATAGCCTATGATGAGGTAGAGTTAAAGAAATTTATTTCCTCCGAAACGGGTTATGAAGAAAACAGGATCGATTACCTAATTCGTAAAAGATCGATCGATGCCCGTAGAAAGCAAATCGTAATTAACGTTACTGTTGATGTTTTTATTGATGAAAAGGCTCCTTCGCTAATTCCTGAACAGCGAGAATATCAAGATGTATCAAACCGACCAGTAGTTCTAATTGTTGGAGCAGGTCCTGCCGGATTATTTGCAGCTTTAAGGGCAGTGGAATTAGGTTTTAAACCAATTGTATTCGAAAGAGGAAAAGATGTCAGAGAGAGGCGTAGAGATCTTGCAGCAATAAATAAACATGATATAGTCAACCCGGAAAGTAATTATTGCTTTGGGGAGGGCGGAGCAGGGACATATTCAGATGGAAAGCTCTATACCCGAAGTAAAAAGCGGGGTGATATAATGAGAATTCTCGAAATTTTAGTTGCTCATGGCGCCAGAGAAAACATATTATATGAGGCTCATCCTCATATTGGAACAAACAAATTGCCTCCACTTGTTGCCGAATTGAGAAATAGTATATTAAAGGCAGGAGGGGAAATTCATTTTAATACCAGAGTTACCGATTTTATTATCGATAATGAACGAATGCGTGGTGTTGTGACTGCTTCCGGCAAGTCTTATGAAGGAATTGGTGTAGTACTGGCAACCGGGCATTCGGCAAGGGATATATTTAGCATCCTTAATAATAAGGGCGTTGATATTGAGTTTAAACCATTTGCATTAGGGGTTAGGATAGAGCATGAGCAAACCTTGATTGATAGTATGCAATATAACGCAAAGGACAGAGGTGAATATTTACCTCCGGCTGCATATAGTATAAAAACTCAAGTCGATTTAAAAACAGGGAGGTATGGAGTTTTTAGTTTTTGTATGTGTCCGGGTGGATTTATTGTTCCTTCTGCAACAGCTCCAGGCGAACAAGTTGTTAATGGGATGAGTCCAAGTAGAAGAGATGGCCGATATGCCAACTCTGGAATGGTAGTGACAGTATCAGATCACGATCTGGATGCTTATAAAGAGTTTGGTGCACTTAAAGGGATGATGTTTCAGGCTGAGGTAGAAAAAAAAGCTTTTGAATCAGGAGGGAATACTCAAAAGGCTCCAGCTCAAAGAATGATAGATTTTGTAAACAAGAAAACTACTGCTTCCCTAAAAGATACATCTTACCAACCTGGATTAGTATCTGCAGATTTACGTGATTATCTTCCAGAGTTCGTAGCTGAATCGCTGAGGAAGGGATTTTTGAATTTTAAAAGGAAAATGCCATCTTACTTTACCAACAATGCTCAGCTAATTGGAGTTGAAAGTCGTACATCATCTCCAGTTCGTATTCCGAGGGATAAAGAATCTTTGGAGCACGTGAGAATCAGAGCATTTTATCCCTGTGGAGAAGGGGCAGGGTATGCCGGAGGAATTATGTCTGCGGCTATGGATGGTGAAAGATGTGTAGAAAAATTGATAGAATCATATGGGTCTAAATGATAAGAAAACTGTAATCATAGGAGCTACTCCAAATCCGGCAAGGTTTGCCTTCAAAGCAGCCGATATGTTTGCTTCCTATGATGTGCCATTTGTTCCGGTAGGAATAAAAAAAGGTGAAGTATTTGGAGAAGAGATTCAAGATATAAAAGAAAAACCATCTGTTGAGGAAGTTCATACGGTTACCATGTATATAGGACCAAGGCATCAGGACGAATGGATGGATTATATAATTTCACTAAAGCCAAAGAGGATAATATTTAATCCGGGAACTGAAAATTTTGAGTTCTATAAAAAGGCGGAACAGGCTGGTATAGAGACGATTGAAGCATGTACACTGGTGATGCTGTCCACAGGGCAATTTTGATTGATTGATAGATTTATTATTTTTGAAAATAACACGTTAATAAATCTGTTTTTAGCACTTTATTGCGTATTTTTGAATGTTTGTATAATTCAAAATTGAGATAATTTTGGCGGAAAAAGAAAATAACTACTCGGCAGGTAATATTACGGTTCTCGAAGGTCTTGAAGCGGTAAGAAAAAGACCTGCAATGTATATCGGTGATGTTGGAATCAAAGGTCTTCACCATTTGATTTGGGAGGTTGTTGATAACTCGATCGATGAGGCATTAGCCGGGTATGCGAAAAATATATCTGTAACTGTCCATAAAGACAACAGTATTACAGTTGAAGATGATGGACGTGGTATTCCAGTAGATATTCATAAAAAAGAAAATAAATCTGCATTAGAAGTTGTAATGACTGTTCTTCACGCAGGTGGAAAGTTCGATAAAGATACTTACAAAGTTTCCGGAGGTCTTCATGGTGTGGGTGTATCCTGTGTGAATGCACTTTCAACTGACTTGAAGGCTACTATTCATCGTGATGGTAAAATCTGGACTCAAAGCTACTCTAAAGGTGCTCCTCAGACTCAGGTTGAAGAGATTGGTAAAACGGATAAATCCGGAACAACCATCTGGTTTAAACCTGATAATGAGATTTTCATTGTTTCTGAATATAAGTATGAAACAATTGCTTCTCGATTAAGAGAATTAGCATATCTGAATGCAGGTATCCGCCTGACACTTACCGATGAAAGGGATACTGATGACAATGGAAACTTCCTTTACAGTGAATATTTTTCTGAAGGAGGTTTACAGGAGTTTGTTGAATATCTTGATGAATCAAGAGAAAAGCTTATTCCAGCACCAATTTATATTAATAAAGAAGATGGTGAAGTTCCAGTGGAACTTGCTCTAAGCTACAATACTTCTTATTCAGAAAATGTTATTTCTTATGTGAATAACATTAATACGATAGAGGGAGGAACTCACATTGCCGGTTTTAGAAGAGCCTTAACAAGAACTTTAAAAGGCTATGCTGACCGTTCAGGTCTTCTTGAAAGAGCTAAGGTGGAAATTACTGGTGATGACTTCAGAGAAGGTCTTACAGCGGTAGTTTCTGTTAAAGTTCAGGAACCTCAATTTGAAGGTCAGACCAAAACGAAACTAGGTAACTCTGATGTTTCGGGGTATGTAGATAGTGCTGTTTCTGAAATTTTATCGGATTATCTTGAGGAAAACCCGAAAGAAGCAAGGGCGATTGTTCAGAAAGTAATTCTTGCTGCACAGGCACGTCAGGCTGCAAGGAAAGCAAGGGAAATGGTACAGCGTAAGAATGTACTTACTTCAACTTCTTTACCAGGAAAGCTTGCTGACTGTTCTGAAAAAGATCCTAAAGTATGTGAACTGTACCTAGTGGAGGGTGACTCTGCAGGTGGATCAGCAAAACAAGGTCGTGACAGAGGATTCCAGGCTATTCTTCCATTAAGAGGTAAAATTCTTAATGTTGAAAAAGCTCAGGAATACAAAATATATGAGAACGAAGAAATCAAAAATATAATTACTGCATTAGGTGTTTCTTTTGGTACTGAAGAAGATAAAAAAGCACTTAATATGGTGAAATTAAGGTATCATAAAGTGATAATCATGACTGATGCCGATGTTGATGGATCTCACATTCGTACATTAATTCTAACTTTCTTCTTCAGATATATGAGAGACCTTATTGAAAGTGGTTACTTATATATTGCTCTTCCTCCTTTATATCAATTGAAAAAAGGAAAAGACGTAAGATATTGCTGGTCAGAAGAACAACGTATGCAAATTACGAAGGAAATGGCAGGCGATGGTAAGGAAGAAAGTGTTGGTGTTCAACGTTACAAAGGTCTTGGAGAGATGAACCCTGAACAGCTTTGGGAAACAACCATGAATCCTGAAAACAGGGCACTTAACAAAGTTACAATTGATTCAGCTGCTGAAGCAGATCACCTGTTTGGAGTATTAATGGGAGACGAAGTAGCACCAAGAAGAGAGTTCATTGAGAAAAACGCAAAATATGCAAATCTCGATGTCTGATCTATATGAAAATAAAACTTTAATTATGTAATTTAAAAGCCCCATATGCATGGGGCTTTTTTTTAACCTTAACCCGATTATCCAATGGCAACGATTCATTCTAAGAAGATTGAAGAGTTAATTCAGGAATCCAAATATATCAGCAGGGATTTAAGCTGGCTGCAGTTTAATTATCGTGTACTTGACCAGGCAAGGAAAACAAACAGGACACTAATTGACAGGCTTAAGTTTTTAGCGATTACCAGTTCCAACCTAGATGAATTTTTTATGATCAGGGTGGGTAGTTTATATAATTATATAGACTTTGGAAAAGAGCGAATTGACTACTCGGGACTAAGTGAATACACATTTAGAGATAAACTGTTTGACGAGTCTCATAAGTTCTTTAATCTGCAAATGAGTACTTATTGTAAGGAACTCACTCCTTTATTTAAAGATTATGGGTTAAGAATTGTCAAGTTTAGTGGTTTGCATAAGCGGGAAAAGGAAAAGGTTTCCAATTATTTCAAAGATACCGTATTTCCTATGCTTACTCCAATGACCTATGATGGAATGCACTCTTTTCCTATTCTTATGAATAAGGTGCTCGTTTTTGGAGTAGTTACCCAAAGTAGCGGTAATGGTATCCAGATGAGTAAAAAGAATACCGCAAGGAGCAAAATTTCTTTTATCCAGATTCCAAATAATTTGCCGCGATTTTTTGAAATCAGAAGGGAAAGAGAAGTTGTATTTATTCCAATTGAAGAAATAGTTCGTGAACATATAAGCTGGTTGTTCAGAAACGTAGAAATTATCTCCGCTGATTTATTCAGGTTGACACGTAACGGTGATTTTACCTTGGAAGAAAGTGATGATATCGAAACTAACTTTCTGGATGAATTAAAAAGCAAACTTAAAACCAGACAGACGGGACGGGTCGTTAGAATCGAGGTTGAATCAAAATATAATAAAAACCTTCTGCGCTTTCTTAAGAAGCGATGGAACCTTGAAGATTTTAATATTTTTAAGGCTCCTGTTGGTGGCTTAATTGACTTTACCAGCTTTTGGCAGTTAATCAAACATACTGAGTTTAAGCATTTGTTGCCTAAGTCTCCGGAACCAAGAGATCCGATTAATTATAATGCCAGAAATAACGAGGACCTGATGGAGGTTCTTAAGGAAAAAGATATTCTTCTTCACCATCCATATAATAGCATTAGTCCGCTAATTGAATTATTGGAGAAATCTGCGGAGGATCCTCAGGTTCTTTCGATAAAAATGACCATCTACAGACTTGCGAAAGATAGCCGGATTGTAGCAGCATTGTTGAAAGCTGCAGAAAATGGAAAGAACGTTGCAGTATTGTTTGAAGTGAAAGCAAGATTTGATGAAGAAAATAACATCAAACAGGCAAACACTTTGAGAAAGGCTGGTTGTTATGTGATTTATGGCTTGAGTGCTGTAAAAACACATACAAAGCTTCTAAATATTGTTCGTCAGGAGGGTAAAAAGGTTACATCTTATGTACACCTTGCTAGCGGGAACTACAATGAAGATACTGCTACATTATATACCGATATAGGAATGTTGACTACCCGTTCTGAATACGCTCATGATGTGTCAGAATTCTTTAATGTTATTACAGGACATTCAATACCAGGAGGGTATGAAACTCTACTAACTGCACCTCGAGATATGAGACATCAGTTGATAGAACTTATACGTATAGAGGCAAAAAATGCCAAGGAAGGTAAAGAATCAGGTATTGTTGTCAAGATTAACTCCCTTCAGGATGATATAATTATAGATGAACTTTATGAGGCATCAAAAGCTGGAGTGCCAATCAGGTTGATTGTTAGAGGGATGTGCTGTTTGAAGCCGGGAGTTGAAGGTCTTTCCGAGAATATTAAGGTAATATCAATTGTTGGAGATTATCTTGAACATTCTCGAATTTATTATTTCCATAATCAAGGTGACCAGAAGCTTTACGGTGGAAGTGCTGATATTATGGTTAGGTCTCTTGATAGAAGATTGGAGTCACTATTTTTAATAAAAGATCCATTAATTAAGAAATATCTTATAAATGTCCTTTATTATAATCTTCTGGATAATGTAAATTCATATAAGATGAACAGTGATGGTTCTTATGATATGAAAAATGCTGCTCCTGAAGAAGAAAAGATTAATGTACACGAAGCATTTTATCATCTTACTGAAGATAAACTTGAAGATATAGACCTGTTAAGTATATAATGAAATTAGCTGTAGTAGATATTGGTTCGAATGCAATTAGGTTTCAGGTGAATACCGCACAGGTATTCAGGGAGGAAGTCTATAGTAAGAAATTAGAATATGTCAGGTTCCCATTACGTCTGGGTAAGGATGTGTTCAAATACGGCAGGATCAAAAAGAAGCGTGTCGAGAAATTCATAGAGTTAATGAATGTCTACAAAAGCTTGATGGATTTGTATGAGGTTGATGACTACTTGATATGTGCCACATCAGCAATGCGAGAAGCAGATAACGGTCCTGAAATTGCTACAAAAGTTAAAGAGTCTTGCGGATTGAAAATCAGGATTATTGATGGTGACGAAGAAGCTTCAATGATAAATAATGCATTGAAGCAGTACCTCAATGAAAATATTGTTATACACGTTGATGTTGGTGGAGGTAGTACTGAATTAAATATCTATAGGAACCGGAAAAAACTGATCGCACATTCTTTTAAACTAGGATCGGTCAGAAGTCTTGGGCATTTTGAAAGTCCTAAAGTATGGGAAAAGATTCATCAATGGATAGGTGACCAACTGGAAAAATATAATAAAAAAGGATTACCTGTTTCGGCAATTGGTACCGGTGGAAATATCAGTAAAATAATGGATCTTTCAGAAAATGGCTCGAAAGGAGAGGTTACTATTGATCAAATAAAAGAAGTTAAATCCCGGCTTTCGGAAATGTCATATGAAGAAAGAGTCTACTTGTTAAACCTGAATGAAGACCGGGCCGATGTGATTTTACCTGCAGCAGATATTTATCTTGCTGCTATGGAATGGGCCGGCGCTGATACTATGATAGTACCGACAGTTGGGCTTAAAGATGGAATGATTCAAAAATTAATTGATAGACATTTCGACCAAAAACCTGCATTAAAAGTTTAAAACACACTTCCTGATTTTAATATTCGAGTTGATTGGTTAATAATTTCCTAAAAATTTTATTATTTCATTATCATTCGTTTATTTTGTATTCGCTTATCAAGAAAGACTGAGGGATTGGGCCCTTTGACGTCTTAGCAACCTTGGTTAAACTTGGTGCTAACTCCCATCCTGGTAATTCCAGGAAAAGATAAGTTTCAAGCCTACCTGAAACTCTTTCTTGATATCGTAGAATTTTTAAAATAAGAGAGAGTGGATATTAAATCAGCCTTAGAAAAAAGAATTTTAGTTCTGGATGGTGCCATGGGTACTATGATCCAGCAGTATAAACTGGAAGAGGAGGACTTCAGGTCTGATCGGTTTAAAAATCATGAATCGCCTTTGAAGGGGAATAATGATTTACTCAGCATAACGCGCCCGGATATTATTGAAGTAATTCATAAGGAGTATCTGGCAGCTGGAGCGGATATCATCGAAACCAATACTTTCAGCAGTACCTCAATAGCTCAGGAAGATTATAATTTGCAACACCTGGCTTATGAATTAAATTATGAATCAGCCAGGATAGCAAAAAAGGCTGCTGATGAATACACTTCTATTGATCCTGAAAAACCAAGATGGGTAGCCGGGTCAATTGGTCCTACTAATAAAACTGCAAGTCTTTCGCCTGATGTAAATGATCCCGGCTTTAGGGCAATAACCTTTGATGCTTTGGTTGAAGCTTATAAAGAGCAAATATCAGGTTTGATTGATGGTGGAGCAGACTTGTTATTAATAGAAACTGTTTTTGATACATTAAATGCCAAGGCTGCACTTTTTGCTACTCAGGATTATTTTGAGGATGGAGGTAAGAAAGTTCCGGTTATGATTTCAGGTACAATCACTGATGCTTCCGGAAGAACACTTAGCGGACAAACTACTGAAGCTTTTTTGATTTCGGTTTCACATGTTGATCTATTATCCATAGGGTTAAATTGTGCTTTGGGCGCAAAGCAACTTCGACCTTACTTACAGGTACTTAGCCGCAAATCACCGTTTGCAACCAGTGCACACCCAAATGCAGGATTACCAAATGAATTTGGAGAGTATGACCAGACTCCAGACTCGATGAGAGCAGAAGTTGAAGAATTTCTAAAAGAAGGTTTATTGAATATTATCGGAGGTTGTTGCGGGACAACTCCTGAACATATAAAGCAATTAGCAGATCTGGCTTCAAGATATCAGCCTAGAACGCAAGTTGAAGAAAATATTGAAAATTGATGAGTAAGAAGGATATAAAAATTGAACCATTAAGATTAAGTGGATTAGAACCTTTATACGTTACACCTACCGCTAACTTCATAAATATAGGTGAGCGTACTAATGTAACAGGATCTAGAAAATTCCTTCGTTTAATTAAGGAAGAGAAGTTTGAGGAGGCACTTGAAGTAGCTCTCGATCAGGTAAGAGGTGGTGCTCAGATCATTGATGTTAATATGGATGAAGCCATGATCGACGGAAAGGAAGCTATGGTAAAGTTTCTCCATATGATGGCTTCTGAACCTGAGGTTGCCCGAATTCCGGTAATGATTGACTCATCCAAATGGGAAATAATTGAGGCCGGATTAAAGTGTATTCAGGGAAAAGGGATCGTTAACTCAATTTCATTAAAGGAAGGCGAGGAAATATTCTTGGAGCAAGCGAGGCTAATTAAAAAATATGGAGCTGCAGTGGTGGTTATGGCTTTTGATGAGTCAGGGCAAGCAGATAATTATCATCGTAGAATAGAGATCTGTGAAAGATCATATAAGCTATTAACTGAAGTTGCTGAATTTCCGGCTCAGGATATAATCTTTGATCCAAATATTTTTCCTGTAGCAACCGGAATGGATGAGCATAGAAGAAATGCAATAGACTTTTTCGAAGCAACATCATGGATCAAACAACATCTTCCAGGTGCCAGGGTAAGTGGAGGAGTGAGTAATGTATCATTTAGTTTCAGAGGGAATAATCCTGTAAGGGAGGCTATGCATGCTGCGTTTCTTTATCATGCCATAAAACATGGAATGGATATGGGTATTGTCAATCCAACCATGCTTGAAGTTTATGATGAAATACCGGATGAACTTCTTGAAAGAGTCGAAGATGTATTGCTAGACAGACGCGATGATGCCACTGAAAGACTTCTTGAGTATGCAGATACGGTAAAGGATGATCAAAAAGGTGAAAAACAAGCAGAAGAATGGCGTTCTGAAAGTGTAGAAAAGAGACTTTCTCATGCTTTGGTAAAGGGAATTCTTGATCACATAGAAGAAGATGCAGAAGAAGCTTACCAGAAACTTGGTCGACCACTTGAAGTGATTGAAGGTCCTTTAATGGATGGGATGAATATAGTTGGAGACCTGTTTGGCGAGGGAAAAATGTTTCTTCCTCAGGTAGTTAAGAGTGCCAGGGTAATGAAAAAGGCTGTTGCTTATTTGACTCCATACCTTGAAGCTGAAAAGAAAGCAAACCCTAATCAAAAGGCTAAGGCTAAGATTTTATTAGCTACTGTTAAAGGGGATGTTCATGACATCGGTAAAAATATTGTAGGAGTTGTACTAGCCTGCAATAATTTTGATGTAATTGATCTTGGAGTGATGGTGCCGGCTGAAAAGATTATTCAGACAGCAATTGATGAAAAAGTTGATGCTATCGGACTTAGTGGATTGATAACTCCATCACTGGATGAGATGGTTTATATGGCTAAGGAAATGGAACGTGTTGGCCTGGAAATCCCATTGTTAATCGGTGGAGCAACAACTTCACGAATTCACACTGCTGTAAAAATTGATCCACATTACTCTGGGGTAGTTACTCATGTGCTTGATGCCAGTAGGTGTGTATCAGTTTGTAGTGAAGCATTATCTGATAGTAAAAAAGATGATTTTAAGGCTCGTGTAAAGTCAGAATATGAACAAGCCAGACATGATCATGCAAATAGGAAGCAGGAAAAAAAATATATAAGCTATGAAAAGGCTGTTTTAAATGCCGTTAGACAAGACTGGGAAGCTTATAAACCTCCTGTACCTTCAAAAACTGGCACTTTTGTATTTAATAATCTGGATCTGGAGGAATTGGTTCCATTTATTGACTGGACTCCATTTTTCTCTGCATGGATGTTGAAAGGTAAATTTCCACAGATATTAAATGATAAAGTAGTAGGAGTGGAGGCATCAAAATTATATTCAGATGCTCAAAATATGCTTGCAGATATAATCGAGAATAAAAGTTTGCGAGCTCATGGAGTTGTTGGTATTTATCCAGCCAGCAGGGTAGCTCCTGATACCGTTCAGGTATTTGACGAGAAAGGAAACGCATATTTTAGGTTTGAATTTTTAAGACAGCAGGGTCAAAAAGGATCAGGCTTGCCAAATCTTTCATTGGCTGATTTTATTGCTCCCGAAGATAATGGAGTTGATCATATTGGTGCTTTTGCAGTTACCGCAGGAGAAGGAATTGAAGAAATTCTAGAACAATATGAGCTGGATGATTACAAACAAATTATGGTTAAAGCATTAGCTGACAGGTTAGCTGAAGCTTTTGCCGAATATCTTCATGAAAAAGTCAGAAAGGAAATTTGGGGATATGCTCCTGATGAACATTTTGAAAATGAAGACTTAATAAAAGAAAAATATCAGGGAATCAGACCTGCACCAGGTTATCCAGCTTGTCCGGAACATACAGAGAAGCTTAAGATTTTTGACTGGCTTAAGGTGACTGAGAACACCGGGATTTTTTTAACTGAAAGTATGGCTATGTATCCTACTGCCGCTGTTTCAGGATATTATTTTAGTAATCCGGAATCACGATATTTTGGTTTGGGTAAAATTAGCCGGGATCAGGTTGAAGACTATGCCAGAAGGAAAGGATGGAGTATAGAAACAGCTGAAAAATGGTTGGCTCCAAACCTTAATTATGATCCTGAAAAAATTGTTGTTGAAAATTGATCAAAGACCTTTTTAATCATAAAATATGAAAGTTACAGAGCATTTTGCTAAAGCTAATAAAACACTTTTTTCTTTTGAGATACTTCCTCCTTTAAAAGGAGAAAATATCCAGAAACTATATGATCACCTTGATCCATTAATGGAGTTTAATCCTCCGTTTATTGATGTTACTTATCATAGGGAAGAATTCACTTATAAAAAGAGAGAAAACGGACTGCTTGAAAGGCAAGTTATAAGAAAGCGTCCCGGGACAGTTGGTATTTGTGCTGCTATTAAAAATAAATATAACGTTGACACTGTACCTCACCTTATATGTGGAGGCTTTACTAAGGAGGAAACAGAAAATGCTTTGATTGACCTACACTTTTTAGGGATCAATAATGTATTAGTTTTAAGAGGTGATGCAATGTCAAGTGAAGCAAGGTTTGTTGCTGAAGAAAATGGACATAATTATGCTTCAGAATTACTTGAGCAGGTGAGTAATATGAATGCAGGTAAGTATCTTGATGATGAATTAACCAATGCAGAACACACAGATTTTTGTATTGGAGTGGCAGGATATCCGGAGAAGCATTTTGAGGCGCCAAATATTGCAAACGATTTGAAATACCTTAAACTAAAAGTTGATATGGGTGCACAATACATTGTTACCCAAATGTTTTTTGATAATGAGAAGTTTTTCTCCTTTGTAAAGAAATGTCGTGAAATCGGTATCAATGTTCCTATTATTCCGGGTTTAAAGCCAATTACTACCCTAAATCATCTAAGCTCATTGCCTAGACATTTTTATATTGATCTTCCTGATGACCTGGTGAATGCAGTTGAAAAATGTAAAACCAATGCAGAAGTTAGGGAGGTAGGAGTAGAGTGGGCTATACATCAGTCAAAAGAATTGATTGATTTTGGAGTGCCAAGTTTGCATTTTTATAGTATGGGTAAAGCTGAACCGGTAAGAAGGATTGCTTCGGCTTTATTTTAAACCTATATGTTGCTGGTTGTCCTTTCATGAACTATTTTAGAAAGAAAAAATGCAAATAGTCGAGTGTCCTCGTGATGCCATGCAAGGATGGCATTCTTTCATTCCAACTCAAGATAAAATCAAATATATTAATGAATTATTAAAAGTTGGATTTCATACTATTGATTTTGGAAGCTTTGTATCTCCAAAGGCAATTCCACAAATGAAAGATACCGCTGAAGTGTTGGCCGGACTAGATTTAGATAATACAAAATCAGAGCTTTTGGCTATTGTAGCCAATTTAAGAGGGGCCAATGATGCAGCAGAGCATAATGAGATTAAATATTTAGGATTTCCTTTATCTCTTTCGGAGACTTTTCAGCTAAGAAATACTAATAAGTCAATCAAAGAGGCAAAGGAAAGTCTTAAGGAAATACAAGATGTTTGCCAGAGAAACAACAAAATCCTTGTGACTTATTTGTCTATGGGTTTTGGTAATCCATATAATGATCCATATAATGCAGATTACCTTCTGGAATTCACGCGTGAACTAGAGCAAATTGGTGTTTCGATCGTAAGTTTGTCTGATACCGTTGGGTCTGCATCACCTGAAGAAATAAAGCAAGCGTTTGAGAATACAACCAGAGAGTTTCCTGATATAACCATTGGTGCTCATTTTCATAGTACTCCGGATAAGGCGTTAGAAAAAATATCAGCAGCATATGATGCGGGATGCAGAAGATTTGACAGCGCAATTAGAGGTTTTGGAGGATGCCCTATGGCTAAAGATGACCTTACCGGCAATATTGCAACTGAGACAATACTACAATATTTAGGTAAAAATAACATCGATTCAGGTTTAGATAATGATCAGTTTAATGCTTGTATAAAGGCTTCTGCCTCGGTTTTTGTATGAAATCAGTGAAAGTTACCTGTTTAACCTTACATTGGCTGTTTTTTCATTGAGGTCACCATTTGTATATTTAGGAGTATAAAACAACACTTG
Organism: Marinigracilibium pacificum; assembly: GCF_012926615.1. Classification (GTDB taxonomy): domain Bacteria; phylum Bacteroidota; class Bacteroidia; order Cytophagales; family Cyclobacteriaceae; genus Mangrovivirga; species Mangrovivirga pacifica. The sequence goes on from NZ_JABBNU010000007.1 coordinate 198,464, forward strand.
GTCAATAAAAACAAATTTTTATGAAACGACTAGTTTATTTTTTAATAATCATTCTTACAGTTTTCAGTGTACATGCAAAGAACACTTCTGCAAAGGAATACACTGAAGAAGGTATGAAGTTTTTTGAAGCACGTAACTATAGAGATGCTTTAAAGTTTTTCAATAAGGCTATTGAAGCTGATGAAAGTTATGAGCCTGCTTTTTTTAATAGAGGAAAGGTAAAGAAGATTCTTCAGGATTATAAAGGTGCGATGTTAGATTTTAATAGAGTACTTGAATTAAATGAAGAGGCTTATGATGCTTTTTATGAAAGAGGAGGTATTAAATTCGAAATGCAGGATTATTACGGTGCAATTGCTGATTTTACCGAAGCAATAGAATTAAATCCAAGTTTTGTTGATGCTTATTATCTTAGAGGTCAGGCAAAACTAGAGCTTGATGCCTATAAGGATGCAATTAATGACTGTACCCGAATTATTGAAATGGAACCTAAAAATCCGGATGCATTTTATTTAAGAGGTATACTAAGAATTGAGTACGGACAAAAGGAAGCTGGATGTCTTGATCTTAGTAAAGCTGGAGAGTTGGGAGACTTTAATGTCTATGAAGTGATTAAAGAAAAATGCAATAAGTAATTAAGTTAAAATTCAAAATTTAAAGCCGCTCTAAGCGGCTTTTTTTATAGGCTAAATGTTTTTCCCGGTAAGGATTTAATTACCCCACTCAATTCAAGTGAAAGTAGTATTGAAGCCATCTTTGGTAAGGGTACCTGGCTTCGCCAACTCAAATCATCAATATGTATACCTTCAGGTTTTTCAATTAATACGCTGAGTATTTGTCGTTCTTCCAAAGTGTATTTACTTAGATCAAGTTGTGAAGAGGGTGTTCGGCTTTTTGTTGATGACTTACAGATATCCCAATTTAGTGCTTCTGCAATATCTCTTCCATTTGTTACTATTGCAGCAGAATTTCTTCTTATCAGATCATTGCAACCCTGACTATATTGTGAAGTTAGATTTCCTGGAATAGCGAAGACATCTCGGTTATAACTAAAGGCAATATCTGCAGTAATCAATGCTCCACCTTTTGATGCTGCTTCAACAACGAGAACAGCGTCGGCAATTCCGGCAATTATTCGGTTTCGTGCCGGAAAGTTATGGAAGTCTGGCAAGGTGCCTGGTGGATATTCTGAAATTAAGCATCCATTGGTGGTCATTTCCTTGGCAAGTGATTTATGCGAAGCAGGGTAAATCATATCAAGTCCATGCCCCAATACACCAACAGTTGGAATATTGTGGTTTAATGAGCTTCTGTGTGCTTTTCCATCTATTCCCTTTGCAAGTCCGCTAACAATGAGTAAATCTTCCTGATAAGATAATTCCTGGATTATGGATTCTGTAGCCTGATTGCCATAAGTCGAAGCATTTCTTGTCCCTACTACAGCCAATATCTTTTTCCTGCTTAGGCAATTGAAGTCTCCCTTATAGTAAAGAGTCAGTGGTGCATCGACACATTCTTTTAACCTTGATGGATAATCATCGTCATAGAATGAAGATATTCCAATGTTTAGTTTATTACATTTATTTATCAGGTTATCAGCTTTTTCGAGTGCTTCAGATTTACATTTATCATTAATTTTACTGATAAATTTGTCACCTATCCCGGGTATGCTTTTTAGCTTTCCTTTTGGCATGAAAAACAGCTTCTTTGCTGATCCAAGATAGCTGACCAGTAATTTAGCGGTTTTTGAACCAACACCCGGAATATACTGCAATGCAATAGCATACTGCAGGTCTTCCTTCATAAAAAATTGATTCTTTAGTTAATAAATTCTAATGATCCAGACGTCGCTTGATTTCGGATAAGAACTCTCTGACTTCTTTTAATTTTCCGATCACTTCAAGTCTGGATACAGTGTCATGGTTGTTATTTTTTAAAGCATCTTTTGCACCTTGTAGAGTGTACCCCTTTTCTCTGACAAGGTGATATATCATCTTGATACTTTCAATATCTTTTTGAGTAAAAATCCTGTTGCCTTTTTTATTCTTTTTGGGTTTGATAACATCAAATTCAGTTTCCCAAAATCTAATTAAGGATGGAGCCACATCAATCATTTCCGCGACTTCCCCGATTGAAAAATATTTTTTTTCTATCTGTTTTTCCTTATATGGCACTGTATGGATTTTTAGTTGAATTAAAATCCAAAATAAGTAATTTTTCCTAAATCATCAATGAATATTTTTGATTCAGGGAAATCTTCAGCATTAAGTTGCTGCATTCTTCTGATTACTCTTTTGTCCGGATCAACTTTAGGAATTCCTCTATCTTCCTGAATAATAGGAATTATATCTCCGTATAAAAATTCACCACTTCTGGTGGTATATAATTTTATCAATGGAGCAATACCGTTTACACCTTTAAGGTTAAATCTGTTATAGGTAGCAAAATTCCCTAATGAATATGCTATGAATCGATTGTTATATACTTCAACAGCTCTTGTAACGTGCGGGCCGTGACCAAAAACAACATCAGCACCATGATCAATAACCCAGTGAGAAAATTTATATACATTTCCTCTGTTTTCACCATAGAACGTTTCTGTTTCTCTAGTTACATGCTCATGTTTTGATCCTTCGGCTCCCCCGTGAAAGCTAACAATTACGATATCACTCAGGCTGTCAAGATGCCGGATGATTCTGGCCGCAGCTTCGTAATCAGTGATGCTTTGAGTTGCAGTATTTGGTGCAAAAGCAGCAAACCCATATCTAACACCATCCTTTTCAAATAAGGTATATGGTTTAACTGACTGTCCGGCATGCTCAATGCCATATTTGTCAAGTGTTGCCATTGTAGATTTTCTTCCTGTATTGCCAAAATCTCCCGCATGATTATTAGCTGTACTCAGTACATCAAATCCTGCATCTACAAAGTGTTGGGCATAGTATTCAGGAGATCTGAATAGGTAGCATATGCTCGGATCTTTACAATATTTTTGTTCTCCACCTTCGTTTAGGAGAACTCCTTCAAGATTACCAAATGTAAGATCAGCATTAATAAGATGTTCTTTAACATGTGCCAGCTGATATTTACCGCTATCTGATGGAAGGTATTCTTCTTTTGGGAAATTGGTTCCAATCATGATGTCGCCAACTCCAATTATGCTTATTGTATCTAATAAATAATTTATCTTCTTTGCAGCAGTTTTTCCTTTATTAATTGCTGCGGTATTATCTAGAGTAATGCTATTAGCTAAAAATGGCTTTTCTGTTATTTCCTTTCTTGATAAAGGACTTGGTAAGGGTAGTTGTTTTGACCCTGCACATGATGAAAGCAGTGCAACGACAAAAATAAAAGAAAAATAAAATTGAATTCTCATAATTAGCTGGTTAATAAGTTTAAAAAAAGCAACACTTAAAAATGTGTTGCTTTATGAATTTTTTGAATGAATGATCTATTATCCTAGTGATTGGTTTTCTATAGATGCCAGATCAAGTAATTTTTGATACTCTTCATCAGTAACATCCATGATCATATATAAAATAGGATCTACTTTTTTGCCATCCTTCATAATTTCATAATGGCAGTGAGGAGCTGTTGATCCACCAGTGTTTCCTACCTTTCCAATAGTTTCTCCACGAATAACTTTTTGACCTTCCTTCACTGAAATAGTTTGCATGTGAGCATATCTGGTTTTAAGTCCGTAGCCGTGGTCGATCTCAACATAGTTTCCATAACCGGTTCTTTTGTTTGATCTGACAACTTTGGAGATTTTTCCATCACCTGTTGCATAGATTGGAGTTCCTCTTGGTGCAGAGAAGTCTATACCCCAGTGCATTTTACGAACTTTATATATCGGGTGCATTCTTAAACCATATCCTGATGCTAGTCGGTTTAATTCAGTATTTCTTACAGGCTGGATTGCAGGGATACTCGCCAGCATTTTGTTTTTATTCTCAGCCAGCTTTTCAATTTCATCATAAGAAAGAGACTGAGCGTACATTTCTTTATTGAGTTTATCAATTTTCATTCTTGTTTGCTCAAGAACCTCAGGCAAATCAGCTTCTCTATATTTTTTATACCTGTCAGTACCACCAATTCCAAGCTCACGAATTGAAGATGGCAGAGGATCTGCCTCCATAATTTGGCGGTATATTTTTTCATCTCTTTGTTGCAAATAAGTTACATACTCCCTTTGCATTGAGATTTCTCTTTGCCAGTTAGTAAGAGAATCACGTAGAGCTCTGTTTTCCTGTCTGAGGTTTTGTTCTTTAGGTGAGTCAAATGCTGCAAAGTATGCAGAAACCAACCCTATTGCTATCAATACTGATACGAACATGAAACCCATGAAATTCAGCACTACATCCCAGCTAGACACTTTCACGCGCTCGTATTTGCAAGTTTCTGTGTCGTAATAATATTTTATCCTAGCCATTTGTCGTATACAACTTTAAATCTTGTATTTTTGCTTGATATGTTAAATAATACGAAAAGAATTAACTTTTATTTAACAGCAACGGCAAATATCGGTAAAAAATAAGGAAATATTAAATTTGATTTTTGCCAAAAAATCTTAAATGTACGATTTATACTAAAAATTATAAGTATTTCATGAATTCGGCAGACATCAGGCAGAAATTTTTAAGCTTTTTTGAAGGAAAAGGTCATAAAGTTGTTCCTTCAGCACCATTAGTTGTTAAAAATGACCCTACTTTAATGTTTACTAATGCCGGGATGAATCAATTTAAAGATTACTTCCTGGGTAATTCTGAGCCTGAAAATAAAAGAGTCGCAGATACTCAAAAGTGTCTAAGGGTTTCAGGAAAGCATAACGATCTGGAGGAAGTAGGTATTGATACTTATCACCATACCATGTTTGAAATGCTTGGTAACTGGTCTTTTGGTGATTATTTTAAGAAAGATGCTATCGCCTGGGCATGGGAACTGCTTACTGAAGTTTATGGTCTTCCAAAGGATAGATTATACGTTACTGTATTCGGTGGTGATAAAGGCGATAACCTTGGTTTTGATCAGGATGCTTTCGATCATTGGAAAGAATGGATTAGCGAGGATAGAATACTTTCTGCCGATAAAAAAGATAACTTCTGGGAAATGGGAGACACCGGCCCTTGTGGTCCATGTTCTGAAATTCATATTGACCTGAGAAGTGAAGAAGAGGTTAATAAACTTCCGGGTAAGGAGCTTGTCAATCAAGATCACCCATTGGTAGTTGAGATCTGGAATCTGGTTTTTATGGAGTTTAATCGTAAAGCCGATGGTTCACTGGTAGAATTACCTAATAAACATATTGATACTGGTATGGGGTTTGAAAGGCTTTGTATGGCAATTCAAAAGAAAACTTCAAACTACGATACTGATGTATTTACTCCTTTAATAAAGCATCTCGAAGCAACAGCCAAAGTTGAATACGGAAAGGATGAGAAAATCGATATTGCACTTCGAGTGATAGCTGATCATATCCGTGCCATATCATTTGCAATTGCTGATGGACAGCTACCGTCTAATAATAAAGCCGGTTATGTTATCAGAAGGATATTAAGAAGGGCTGTGCGTTATGGATATACATTCTTAAATCTATCATCTCCATTTTTATATGAGCTTGTAGATGTTCTGGCAAATCAGTTTGATGGGGTATTTAGCGAATTAAAAGAACAGCAATCTTTTGTAAGCAAGGTGGTTAAAGAGGAAGAATCTAATTTCCTTAGAACTCTTGAAAATGGATTGAAAAGACTTGAACAAATTACTTCAGCTCTTGCTCAGGGAGATCAGATAAATGGAAAGTCCGTATTTGAACTGTATGATACATATGGTTTTCCGGTGGATTTAACTGCACTGATTGCTAGAGAAAAAGGATTTTCAATTGATGAGGCTGGGTTTGAAGCTGAAATGAAGATTCAAAAAGATCGATCTCGACAAGCAGCAGCCCAGGAAAAAGGTGACTGGATTGTAGTTGAAGAAGGTGATGAAGTTGTCTTTACCGGGTACGAAGAATTGGAATCCAATTCCAGATTATTAAGATATAGAGAAGTAAAAGATAAGAAGAATACTATTTATCAATTGGTATTTGAAAAAACACCTTTCTATGCTGAATCTGGCGGACAGGTAGGTGATAAAGGTATCGCGATTGGTAATGAAGAAACAATTCAGATATTTGATACTAAAAAGGAAAATGACCTTATAATTCATTATGCCAAAAATTTACCTAAAAATCTTAATGTAGAATTTTTATTGCAGGTAGATGAAGATAAGAGAGTAAGAACAATGAATAACCATTCGGCTACTCACTTGCTTCATGCAGCATTGAGAAATGTACTTGGTGACCATGTACAGCAAAGAGGTTCTCTTGTTTCACCTGATGTTCTTCGTTTTGACTTTTCTCATTTCCAGAAGGTAACCGAAGAAGAAATTCGTGAAATTGAACAAATTGTTAATTCAAGAATCAGGCAAAACATTAAACTTGATGAAAAGAGAAATGTACCAATTGAAGATGCTAAAGATGCAGGTGCAATGGCTCTTTTTGGAGAAAAGTATGGTGATTTTGTAAGGGTAATAACATTTGATAAGGAATACTCAGTCGAATTATGCGGTGGTACTCACGTGCCATACACAGGTCAGATTGGAATGTTCAAGATTATTTCTGAAGGGTCTGTAGCTGCTGGTGTGCGAAGAATCGAGGCAATTACCGGAGCTGCTGCGTTAGATTATTTTGAGAAGGAGCTTCAATTATTAAATGAAGTTAGAGAAGTACTAAAAAATCCTAAAAACCTTATTCAGGGGTTAAATGGTATTATAGAGGAGAAAAATAAGCTTGCTAAAGCTGTAGAAGAAGCCAATAACGAAAGGTCTAAGGTAGTTAAGCAGCAACTTTTTGATAAAATAGAATCACATAACGGTGCTAATATTCTTGCAGAGAAGGTGGAATTACCTGATGCTGATAGTTTAAAGAATATTGCATTCCAGCTTAAAAATGAAAAAGGACCAATTGTAGCTGTGATTGCCGCTGATATAGTTGGAAAACCGCAAATAGCTGTCGTAATTAGTGAAGATCTTGTCAACGATGAGCGAAATGCTGGTCAGTGGGTAAGAGAGCTGGCTAAGCATATCAAAGGTGGAGGTGGTGGACAACCATTTTTTGCTACCGCTGGCGGAAAAGATATTTCCGGACTTGATAATGCTGTTACCGAAGCAAAGAAATTAATTAAAGAAAAATTATAAGTTCCATGGAGAAATCCGGACAAAAATTCGAACCGGTAATCGGTTTGGAGGTTCACGTGCAACTAAATACAAAAAGTAAGATCTTCTGTATGGATCCGGTAATGTACGGGGCAGAACCAAATACTTTGGTGAGCCCGGTATCATTAGCTCACCCGGGTACATTACCTGTTCTAAATAAGGAGGTTGTAAATAAAGCAATAAAATTAGGTCTGGCAATGAATTGTAATATTGCCAGGAGAATGTATTTTGATCGCAAGAATTATTTTTATCCGGACTCACCTAAAGGTTATCAGCTTACTCAGGATAAGACTCCAATTTGCAAGGATGGAGGCGTGAAATTATTAGTCGGGGGTAATGAAATTTTTATTTCTCTTGATAAAATTCATATGGAAGAGGATGCCGGGAAATCTATTCACGTAGATGGAGCAGATTATTCACAAATAGATCTCAATAGGGCAGGGACACCACTTTTGGAGGTGGTTACAAATCCATGCATGTCTAATCCGGAAGAAGTTGCAGCATTTCTAAATTACTTGAGAAGACTTGTAAGGTACCTGGACATATCTGATGCAAATATGGAAGAAGGGTCTCTACGCTGTGATGCCAATGTTTCGATTAAGCCCGTAGGCTCTGAAAAACTTGGTAATAAAGTAGAGATCAAAAATATGAACTCCGTACGGAATGTTCAGAAAGCAATAAAATCTGAGATTAAAAGGCAGGAAAAATTAATTCTTTCTGGAGAAAATATCATATCGGAAACCAGACTTTATGATCTGGATAAAGACCAGACTCGTTCTATGAGAACCAAGGAGGCTTTAAACGATTATAGATATTTTCCTGAGCCTGATATTTCAGAGGTCGAATTATCTGAAGAGTATATAAAAGATATACAGAGGCAAATGCCAGTTCTTCCTGAGGAGAAAGAAAAAGAGTTTATCAATAAGTATGGCATTTCTGAAAGTAACGCATCGATAATCTGTGAGGATAGAGAGCTTGTAGAATTATATGAATCATTGATAAATGAAGGGGCAGAACCAAAATCTGCTTCAAACTGGCTCGTGGGTCCGATAAAAGGATTTATAAATCAGTCTGATTCTAAAGTTAAATTAAAGAATTTAAACCCTGTTTTCTTGTCTTCGTTAATCGAAATAAGCGAAGCCGGTAAGGTTAACCAACATATTGCAACTAAGGAAATTCTTCCGGAAGTTATTTTAAATGGTAATGACCCTGTCAAATTAGCTAAGGATAAAGGATTATTGATTGAAAAAAATGCTGATGAACTTAATTTATGGGTAACTGAGGCAATTTCAAATTATCCTGATAAAGTAAAAGCCTGGAAAAATGGTAAAAAAGGTCTTTCTAAGTTTTTTATGGGTGAAGTTATGAAAGCAAGCAAAGGGAAAGCAGATCCAAAGCAAACCCTGACGATTATTGAAGAACAATTAAATAATTTGTAATAATATATGAATATCTTAAAATACGGTTCATTTATTTTTTCACTATTACTTATTGTAGCATGTGGTGGAGAGAATGAGGAAGAAAAAACAGATGGTGCTTATTCCGGTACAATTAAGGGGAAAGTACAAAATTTCGAAGATGTCAAACAAATACTTTTGTCCAAACAAGAAAACAATCGGTTCATTGTTTTTGATACCCTGAAACTAAATGAGAATGGAGAGTTTTCTGCGGAAGTTTCATTGATCCAGCCTTCGTTTGTAGCATTAAATTTGGGAAATAACGAACAGATATTTATTCCTTATGATGGCGATGATGTATCAATTACAATTGATATGAATGATCCAATAAGTTCGGCTAAGGTTGAAGGTTCTGATGATTATGATTATTACACGAAGATAAGTGATATGATGAAGGAGTTTCAATTGAATAACAGGGACTTAATGCTTTCATATCAACAGAATGCTTCGGAAAATAATATGGAAGTTGCTGATTCACTTGCTCAATTGATTCAATCAAAACAAGCTGAATTCCAGACAGAACTTAAGACTGAGATTCGAAATATGCTTCCTTCAATAGTGGCTTTAGAAGCTGCAAGATTACTTCCTTTGGATCAAAATATTGATTTGATGAACGAAGTGGTTTCTGCATATGAAGAATCATATCCGAATGCTGATTTTTATATGCCAGTTAAAGATGAGCTCGCTAAGGCTTCAAAATTAGCTATTGGAGCTATGGCTCCAGATTTTTCATTACCAACTCCTGAAGGTGACAGTGTAAGTTTAAGTGACTTTAGAGGAGAATATGTACTTGTTGATTTTTGGGCTCAGTGGTGTAAGCCATGTAGAATGGAAAACCCAAATGTTGTAGCTGCTTATAATAAGTACCATGAAAAAGGATTTCAGATTTTAGGTGTTTCATTAGATAGGAGCCGTGATAAATGGCTACAGGCTATTGAAGAAGATAATTTGACTTGGACACAAGTGTCTGAACTATCAGCAACACAGTCAAAAGTGGCAGATTTATACAATATAACAGGTATCCCGTTTAGTATATTAGTTGATCCTGATGGGAAAATAGTTGCTAAAAACTTAAGAGGGGAGTTATTGCATAGCAAATTAGCTGAGATATACGACTAAATTAATTTGAAAATATAATTAAAAGGTGGGGTAGTTGCTCCACCTTTTTTATTTAATGTAATAAGGTAAAAATATAATCTGGAATGGAATTTGATCATTACCTAAAAATCAAAACCATTTCACCATGAAAACTGATAAATACACAAAAATCCTGTTAACAGTAATTGCAATAAACCTGACTTTAATTTCCCTAAAAGACATTTCATTTTTTAATAAGGCATATGCAGATGAAGACAACAATAGATACATGAATATTCCCATAAATGAAAATGGAACAATTGATGTGCGTATTGTGGATAGTGAGGAACTAGACGTAAGTATAACTGATATAAATACTTCAGATAAACTTAAGGTTAGGTTAGAGGAGGTTGATAATAGTGCATTCTTTTATACCAAAGTACCTGTTGTAATTAAAGAATAGCTATTAATTTAGCATGACAATTCATGCAACCTGATGTCTCAAATCATTGATCAACATATAGTATTAGAGTATAGTCCAATTAAAAGGTTAAGTGACTATGCAATTGGTGTTTTTGATGATCTTCCTTCAAGGAAAAGCGTAAAAAAAGCTATTCTCGAAAATAGGATTTTAGTTGATGATGAAGTTGCTAATACAGGAACCTGGATAAAGAATGGAATGGTTATTTCATTATTGGAACCTAAATATCAATCCAGACCAGAATATACAATTGATATTCCTGTAATATATGAAGATGATTTTCTGGCTGTCGTAAATAAGCCTGGCGGTATGCTTACAAGTGGAAATGTATTTAGATCATTGGAAAATACACTATCCCATAACTTAAATATTACCGGTAACTATCTTCCTCGTCCTGTACATCGGCTGGACAGTGCCACATGTGGGCTTGTATTAATAGCCAAGGATAAGAATATTAGGATTAAGCTTGGAGAACTATTGAAAGTTCGGTTGGTCAAGAAAGAATATCATGCAGTTGTGACCGGTACTCCTCCAGATACTGGTGAAATTAAGCTAGATATTGAGGGAAAGAAATCTAAAACCATTTTTTACAATTTAGAAAAATCAAAGGACCAAAGATTTTCATTGTTAAAGTTGATTCCTGTTACCGGAAGAACCCATCAATTACGAATTCATTGTTCAAGAATGGGGTTTCCAATTGTAGGAGATAAGTTATATAATGGGTTTAATAGGGGGAAGGGACTTTTTCTATGTGCTTCTAAAATTGAATTTGACCATCCGGTTACTGGTGAGAGATTGAAAGTTAAAATTGACCTTCCATTAAAATTTAGAAAGTTATTTAATAGCGATTGATAAATATCAATATATTTATCATATGAGATTATTATATTTTTTATTAATTCTGGTTTTTTTCTCCTGTGGGAAAAAACAATCTGAAGTAGCAGCCGATTCTACTGAACAACTTCTGACTAGCCATTCAAAATTAATTGAACTATTCAAGACTTGGAGAGATTTTGAAAAACCACCTTTAAAAAATGGAGCCCCTGATTATACCAGGGATACATTTGAAAGACGTTGGTCAGAATTCAAGGAAATTAAGGGTAAGCTTTTAAGTTTTGATACAATAGGATGGTCTGTTGCTGACAAGGTTGACCTTTATGTTGCCTTAGCAGAAATGAATGGTTTTGAATTTAATTATAAAGTTTTGAAGCCATGGGCAAGAGATCCCTCTTTTTATAAAACTGTTTGGATGGCTAAAAGCGATGTGCCAGCTCATGAAGGTCCAACACACCATATGACACTGGAATTATGGACTTATAATTTTCCTTTATCACAGCCTGAAGAAAATAGATTAATTAATGAATTAGCTATTATTCCGGCCATAAACGATCAGGCAATGCATAATCTTACAGGTAATGCCAGGGAATTGTGGGTGACAGGAATAAGGGATATTGAAAATCAGGTATCAGACCTGGAATCTATTTTAATGATAGATGGAATTTCTGAAAGTAGTGGTCTTTCAAATGCTGTTGAGGCCGCTATAGTGTCTACCCAAAAATTTTCAAGTTGGCTAAAAGAAGAAGCAAAGTTAAAAGACGGTCCTTCTGGAATTGGAAAGGAAAATTATACTTGGTATTTGCAAAATGTTCACTTGGTTCCTTTAACCTGGGAAGATGAAGTGGTGTTAATGAAAAGAGAACTTGCCAGAGCATGGTCATCTCTTAAACTGGAAGAACATCGAAATAGAGATTTACCACAAATTAAACCTGTAGATAACAGAAAACAGTACGAATTATTAGCTAAAAAATCTGCTGAGAGTTTGTTGTCATTTTTAGAAAATGAATCAATAGTTACCGTTAAAGAATATTTTAAACCTGCGTTATTTGCCCAATTAGGAGAGTTTGTACCCCAAGACAAAAGGCATTTTTTCTGGATGGGTGCTCATCATGATCCGCGGCCCCTTTATTCTCACTTTTATCATTGGTTCGAACTTGCTAGAATGGATTTTGAACCTAACTCTAGATATATCAGAAAGGATGCGTTGTTATATAATATTTTTGATTCAAGGAATGAAGGATTAGCAACAGCTGTAGAAGAGATGTTCATGGATGCAGGTTTATATGATGACAATCCCAGGGTTCGTGAAATAGTATATATCATGATTGCTCAAAGGGCTGCCAGAGGACTAGGGTCATTATATGCTCAAGCAAATGAGATGACAATGGCCGAGGCAGGAGAAATACATACTCGATATACACCTAGAGGATGGATGAAAACAGAAAAGGACCTTATGATTTTTGAGCAGCATTTGTATATGCGTCAGCCAGGTTACGGCACAAGCTATATAACTGGAAAATATCTCGCAGAAAAGGCAATTATGGATCTGGCTATGCAAAAGGAGTTGTCAAATGAAGATTTTAAACTAAAAGAGTATTTTGATTTATTAAATTCAATTGGGAATATTCCCATTTTATTAAGTAACTGGGAAATGACAGGTGAAAAACCAGTATTTTTGGATCATCTTAAAACTGAGTTTGATCAATGATCTCATGAATTTAAAGTACTTAATAGGAGTGTTAATGTCTTTCCCTCTTTTACCATTATTAATATATGATGGTAGAAAAGTGAAAAATAGTGTGCCAGAGTTGCCAGAGGCTAAAGATTTAGAGGGTAAATGTTTAATTGATTCTAACCAAACATTTACCATGTTAGCCATTGGTGAAAGTACCATTGCAGGAGTAGGAGCTAAAAGTAATAATGAAGGATATGTTGGAAGCTTAGCAAGATCTTTGGCAAAGGAATTAAATGCGAACATTGAATGGAAGGTTTATGCTAAAAGTGGTTATTCAGCTATTGAGGTTAATAATTTGATAATCCCTGAAATTAAATGCGAAAATCCGGATTTGATAGTAGTTGGTTTAGGGGGGAATGATTCATTTAATTTGAATACACCAGGTAGATGGAAGAATGAAATAGAAAGGTTAATCGAAATGTTGAAATTGAAGTTTCCTTCTACGCCAATATATTTTAATAAAATACCTCCAATAAAAATTTTCCCGGCATTTACTTCAACAATGAAATTTACTATAGGGAATTTAGCTGAAATTCTGGGAGAGGAGTTAAGTAACCTTGTAAATCAATATGATCATGTTTTCTATTCTGCTGGTCCGATTAAAATTGAAGATTTAACAAGGATTGATAATTCAGAACCTGATTTGAATGAATATTTTAGTGATGGGGTTCATCCTTCAGAAAAGGCATATAAAGCTCTTGCTGATAACATGGCTAAGTTTATAATTGAAAATTGGGATGGTAACTCAGTATCTAAAAGCTAAATCTGGTATATTTTTTGTGGATGAATATAAGTAATTATTCTTATTATCAAATTATTGAATAGAAATGAAAAATGTTACCATTTTAGCATTACTACTAGTATCTGCTTTTTCTGTAAGTAGTCAAGTGAAACTGGGAGTATATTATTCTTATGACAATAATCTTAGTACTGAAAACATTGTTGTTGATGAATATACAGGATATTCAATATCCTATGACCAACCTAATTATTCGGTTGGTTTAACAATGGAAAAAGGACTTAAAAACAATTTTTCGATAAAGTCAGGAGTAGGGATTTCGGATAAGAGTTTTACTTCGGTTTATTATTGTGCAGTTTGTGATATGGTTGTTATGCCGGAGACTGTAAATTTAAGGTATCTTGATATCCCAGTATCATTGAATTATGAGATTTTAGATTCAAAATTTAAACTATTTGGTGAGATTGGAATGATTAACCAATTCAATTTAGTTGATGATCAAAAACAATTTAGAAATTATGTTATATCAGGTAATGTTGGTGCAGGGGTGAAATTTCAAGTTTCAAAAAGAGTTTCAGCTAATGCATCTCTGAATTATATAAATAGTTTTATAGATGCGTATGATAATCTTGAATATAAAAATTCATTTTTATCATATCGTTTTGGGATAGATTTCAAATTATAATGTAAGTATGAAGAATAGAAGATTTTTGTTATTGTTGGTGTCGCTTGTAGTTATTATAACCTTTGGGACATCTTGTCTTTCAGAAGAATGTGGTGAATGTTTTACACCACCACCTGAATTTGTATTTGAGGTAGTAGACAGCCAAACAGGTGAAAATTTATTTACAAGTGGTGTTTATGATGTGGAACAGTTACAGGTTTTGGATAGTGCTGATGGTTCAAGTATAAATTATGAATTTATCACCCGAGATAATTTAAATCTAATTGTATTGGATGATATTGGATGGAGCACTGAAAAGATAATTTATAGTTTTAAGATTTCGGGTGAAAATATATTTGTTCTTCAGGTTGATGCTGAAAGAGTGTCTGAAGACTGTTGTAATTTTACCAGGTTTAATGAAATAATTATTAATCCTGTAGAATCAGAATACAGTCAAAATACAGGAATATTTAAAGTGAAAATCGAACAATAAAAAAAAAGGTGGGGTAACCCACCTTTTTTAGTTAAACAGAGATTTTAATCCCTGCCATAATTTCATTTTGAGGTCTTTATCTTCAGCTATTTTTGACAATTCATCACAAAGTAGTGATTTGACATCTCCAACTTCCTCTACACTATACATGGCAGAACCAGCAAATGGTCCCTGTAGTAATTCTTCACTACCAAAACTAATAATGACTTCTTGCGGTTCGATCATAAATAATGAGTCGATGTCTGTGGTCAATGCTATATCAGTCAGGCCTATATTTACCGCAGATATCACTTTCATCAAAAATGCTTTATCAGTATCATTGATTTGAGCAGCATAAACCGTAATTGCCTTTTTATTATCTCCTTCAAATAAATTTGGGCTATCAGCTTCGGGAATATCATTTTCATTAGCTGTTTCATCACTTTGCTCATCTACTATTTCAATGGAACCAGAAGTCTCTACTACAGGTTCTGGTTCAGACAAAGATTCTTGTTGTAAAGTAACTTCAGATGAAGTACTAACAACTTTATCAGATGAGTTAAGGTGAAAATCAATTTCATCTTCTTTTAAAAAGATGATATCATCAAAAAGTAATGGTAAATGATCATTTTCCTGATTAGCCATATTAATCTTCCTTGATAGGTTCTAAATTATCAAAAAGCGCTTTTAATTCTGTAGCCTCCGCTGGTTTCATTCTTTTAGCTAGAACCAAACGCAACTGTCTTCTTCTCAATGCTCCTGCATAATGTTCTTTTTCTTCTTCTGTTTGAGGAACAACTTCCGGAACATCAATAGGGCGACCACTTTGGTCTACAGCAACAAAGGTAAAAAAGGCGCTGTTACAAGTGTATTTTTTGTTTGCCGGGATGTCCTCTGCTGTAACTTCAATAAATACTTCCATTGAAGAGCTAAATGCACGAGTTACCTGAGCATTTAAAGATACCACGTTGCCCAGTTTGATAGGTTTTCTAAAAGAAATGTTATCTACTGATGCAGTTACAACGATTCTATTAGAGTGTTTTTGGGCAGCTATCGCAGAAACGATATCCATCCAATGCATAAGTCTTCCACCCATCAGGTTGTTCAGGGTGTTGGTATCGTTTGGCAACACCATCTCAGTCATGGTAACTGCTGAATCTTTCGCAAATTTCTGCTTTCTGGCCATTGTTTTTTTTAATTTCCCCAACCGTGTTTTCCTTTTAATGGTACAAAACTAAATAAATCGTATTCTTTTTTTGCTATTTTATTTGTATCAATTTTTTTGATTTTTACCATCTTTTGCTTTTTGTCATCACCCACCGGAATTACCAAGATACCTCCAATGTTAAGTTGTTCTACTAAAGGTTTTGGTATAATTGGTGCGCCTGCTGTAACAATTATTCTATCAAATGGTGCATGTCTGGGTACTCCTTGTGAACCATCACCATATAAGAATGTGGCATTGTATCCCATTTTTGGTAAGACTTTTCTGGTTTGGTCATACAGTTTTTTCTGATATTCGATTGTTATAACTTTAGCACCAAGTTCAAGTAATACGCAAGCCTGGTAACCACTTCCTGTCCCAATTTCCAGAATTTTTTGCCCGGGTTCTACTTCGAGTAACTCTGATTGAAAGGCTACAGTATATGGTTGTGAAATTGTTTGTCCTTCACCAATTGGGAATGCTTTGTCTTGATATGCATGTTCTAGTAAAGCCTGGTCAAAAAAGTAATGTCTGGGTATTTTATTAATAGCGTTAAGCACATTAATATCTTTTATTCCCTTACTTTCAATGGTTTTTACCAGATTTCTTCTTAACCCTTTTGTTCTATAATTATCTTCAAATACTGCAGCAAACACTTAACCCGATATTTAGTATTATTGTAAAATATTAGTAAATATAACTTATTAGACATTGTAAACAGAATATATGTTCACAGGAATAATTGAAACCAGGGGTAAAGTCATTGAAATTCAGACTGAAGGAAAAAATAAGCATTTCGTTATTGAGAGTGATATCAGTAATGAATTAAAGGCTGATGAAAGTGTTAGTCATGACGGTGTTTGTCTAACAGTAACTAATATCGAAGGTAGTAAATACAAAGTGACTGCGGTTGATGAAACTTTGAAAAAGACTAATTTGGGTACTTGGAAGCCTGGAGATTTAATAAATCTAGAAAGAGCTATGGCTGCTTCCGGGAGATTTGACGGACATGTTGTGCAGGGACATGTTGATCAAAAGGCCAAAGTTATAGATATTGTCAATGCAGATGGGAGTACTGTATTCACTTTCGAGTTATCTACACCTTCACCCCTAATGGTTGAAAAGGGATCTGTAACTGTTAATGGGATAAGCTTGACCTGTTTTAATGTGACTGATAGGACATTTAGTGTTACAATTATTCCATATACTATGGAACATACAACAATGGGTAGATTAGTTAATGGGAGTGAAGTGAATATCGAATTTGATATAATTGGTAAATATGTAAAAAAACTAACGGAATATTACCGCTAATATATTTGAAGCATTATATTGTATTCCGGTTTAACAATACAGGAGAATTTTTTTATGGATTATAGGTGTATGATTGTTGACGATGAGGCTCTTTCACGGGGAATAGCTAAAAATTTCGTCGAAAAAACCAAAGGCTTAACATTAACACATGAATGCAGTAGTGCGATTGAGGCAATTAATCTTCTTCAAGAAGAGGATGTTGATATTTTGCTGGTAGATATAAATATGCCTGAAATGACGGGGATGGAATTAATGAAAAGCCTGGATGAAAATTATCAGGTAATTCTTGTAACCGGAGATGAAAATTATGCCATTGAAGCTTTTGAAAACAGCGCAACTGATTATCTGGTAAAACCAATAGAGTATAGTAGATTTATTAAGGCAATCAATAAAGCAAAAGCTAATATTGATGCATTCAGACAAAGAAATGAGAGGTTTGATGAAATTTACGTTAAGTCAGATTCTCGTCTCGTAAGATTGCAATTGGAAGAAATCTATTTTATTGAGGCATTGGCTGATTATGTAATGATTAATACAGCTAACAAAAAATATATTGTACATAGTACAATGAAAGGTCTGATAAACAGGCTTCCTCAAAGCATGTTTGTAAGGGTCCATAGATCATATATTGTAAATACCAAAAGAATAGAGTCTCTAGAGGATTTAAATATTGTGATAAAAGATAAGTACATACCTGTCGGTGCCAGTTACAAGGAGAGTTTTATGAAAAGACTTAATATATTAAAATAAAAAGGGCCTGTTTTTTACAGGCCTTTTTTATTTATCCAATCTATGCCTTTTTTAAGTTTATCTAACGTTTCTTGCTCTTTTGGATTCGCATCATATTTATATGGCCATTGGGCATATGGAGGAAGACTTGCAAGTATTGACTCTGTTCTTCCATCAGTATCTAATCCAAATTTTGTTCCCTTATCCCAAACCAAATTGAATTCGACATACCTACCTCTTCTAAGGTTTCTCCAATTAATGTCAGACTCTGTAAATGGATCATTTTGATGTTTTAGCATCATTTTTTTATAAAAATTCGCAAACATAGTACCGACATCTTTTACAAACTCAAAAATGTCCTCTTTAGGCTTATCGTTTAACCGATCAAAAAATATGCCTCCAATACCTCTCGTTTCTTTTCTGTGTTTGATATAAAAATAGTCATCTGCCCAGTTTTTAAAACGATCATAATAGCTAGTGTCATGTGAATCACATATCTTTTTTAGTTCACTATGAAAGTCTGATGCATCATTATCATCTATATAATGAGGCGTTAGGTCTATACCACCACCAAACCACCATGTGCCGTCACTCATTTCAAAGTACCTAACATTCATGTGAATGATTGGTACGAATGGGTTAAAAGGATGTTGAATTGTAGAAACCCCGGTAGCATAGAAATCTGCATTTGATAGGTTTAATGCTTGTAGAATCTTTTCTGGAGTTTCACCATAAACTGCACTAAAGTTTATTGCTCCCTTTTCAATAACGTTACCATTTTGAATTATACGAGTTCTACCTCCGCCACCACCTGGTCTGCTCCAGGCATCTTCAAAGAAAACCCCTTTGCCATCTGCCTGGCTAAGAATATTGCATGCTTCATCTTGAAGGCTCTTGAACCATTCGGTAATTGTTTCCTTGTTGATCATAATGCAAATAAACAAAAAAACAGGTAGGACTTTCCTACCTGTTTTTAGTTTTTTAAATCTGAAATATAGATTAAATAATATTATTTCATCGAAAATAGTATCGGAATGGTCATTTGTTGCCTAACATTAATTCCTTTGTTAGCTGCTGGCTTCCATTTAGGGGAAGCCTTTATAACTCTAAGTGTTTCCTGATCACAACCATGCCCAAGCCCTTTAAGAATTTTAATGTCAGAGAGAGCGCCATCTTTTTCAACAATAAATGAAACGTAAACTTTACCTTTAACTTTATTTTTGACAGCCTCTTTTGGATACTTTAGGTTTTTCCTTAAGAATTTACCAAATGCTTCAGATCCACCAACAAAGGAAGCTTCTTCTTCAGCTGTAATGTGAACTGAATTATCATCTTCTATCTGTACAGTTAAATCTATCATTCCAAGTTTAACTTCAATATCTTCAGCTGTTTCTTCTTCAGTTTCCGCGCTTACTATTTCTTGAGATACCTCGCTCTCAGTACTAGTATTCGGTTCTTCAACAGAGCTACTGGTTTCGTCATCTGATGATACTTCAAATTCTTCACTATCATTGCTGCCATCAGGTGCTACAACACTTTCATTTACAACAAAAAAGTTTTGATCATCACCAAAATAGTCTGATTTTAGAATTGACAGTTCATCAACTTTTTTACGATAATCATCCTTTAATTTATCATTAGTAGCTTTTAAAGAAAGCAGACGATAAACCAATTGTCCTTTATCGTATAATTCCTCGTTAAGTTTTGGAGCGTTAACTAATAACCAATCCAAAGCTCCTTTAGAGCCTTGCCAGTCTCGGTTAACCAATGCCTGATTAAAGGATTCCCATTTTTTCTTAGCTTGAGCATCATCATTCCCCCAATCCCAATTAGTCTGCGCAGTCAAGTTTAAGCATAGTACAAATAATACTGTTCCGATTAAAAATCTTAAAGTCCCCATATAAAAAATTACTTTAAGGTATAAATTAAGTGTTTGAAGTTGGTCAGGCAGAATTCCTGCCACTGATCAATATCTGAAACATTACAAAATTTTCCTAATTTAATAAAATTAATTGAGTGATTTTCAAAAATATCCTCAGTTAAAAGTTCATGTGAAATATAACTCCCCGGAGAAAAATCATGATTCCACGGAGAAGCATCAACACAAAAATATAACTTTTTCTGAGAAAGAAAATTATTTTTTGATTTAATTGTACTTTTCAAGTTTTTTAAGAAAGATCCTTTTATTAAAAGATTGATACTGATGAAGTTACCCCACCATATCATCGTTCTTATTGTGAGTATATTTTCACGGTCAAATATTGAAGGGTAATCAAGTACAAGGTAGGGGAGCCCTTTGTAATTGTTACCTTTTGAAATTTTCTTGTGATTTGTTGAAAGACCTTGGATATTAAGGGGTTGTGAGGTTTTTAAAATTTGCTCATATTCAGCTTGAAGGTTATAAAGAAATCCTTCAAGCTTATTATTAACTGTTCTAGATAATTTCCAGAAATCAACCTCATTTAGACATTCCTTTTCTTCATCTGTTAGATCAAATTTCATTAATGTCTTTGGTCTGGTCTTTGGATGATTTTTATTACAACATCATGCTTATCACCATCATTGTCTGTTATATGTAGTGTAACTGTTGGGTTATCAATTTCAACATTTTCAGTGATGTGAATTTCATCTTTGATGTCGATCATTTTAGCTATATCGTTTTTTAGTTGTGAAATAGCTTTTGCAATGTCTACTTCAAGTACACTTGGATTGTATTTAGTTGTTTTCATAGCTTAAGAGGTTAAAAAGTATAAAGTTGGAGAGCTTAACCCAGCTCTCCATATGTTTTTTACCATCTGATTAAAGCAGATGCCCATGTGAAACCGCTACCAAAAGCAGCCATACACACTAAGTCATTATCTTTAATTCTACCTTCATTTTTTGCTTCACTTAATGCAATTGGAATTGAAGCTGCAGTAGTATTTCCGTATTTCTGAATATTAGAAACTACTTTTTCATCAGGTAATTTCATAGTCTCCTGAACAAATTTAGTAATTCGAAGATTTGCCTGATGAGGAATTAAAATATCAACATCTTCAGGACTGTAACCATTATGATTAAGTGCCTCACCAATAACTTCAGGGAAACGCTGTACTGCATGTTTAAATACATAGTTTCCATTCATTATCGGGTAAATTAGTCCTCCTGGTTTCATCATTTCTTCAGTGATTCTTTCTGCCCCTGAGCTACTTGGAGCAACAACGCATAATTCTTTTGCGAATTTCCCTTCTGAATGTAAGTGAGTTGAAAGAATCCCTTTTTCATGATTTTCAGAAGGAGTTAGAACTACTGCACCGGCACCATCTCCAAAAATTACTGATACACTTCTACCTTCATTACTGAAATCAAGTCCGCTACTGTGAATTTCAGAACCAATTACAAGCACATTATTATACATTCCGGTTTTAATGAAATTATCAGCAACTGACAATGCATATATAAAACCAGAACACTGATTTCTAACATCTAGAGCTCCAATTGGGCCGATTCCAAGTTCTTCTTGTACACTTACTCCTGGACCCGGAAAGAAGTAATCCGGTGATAAGGTAGCAAACACAATGAAATCTATATCTGATGGGGAAATGCCAGCATCTTCCATAGCCATTTTCGCCGCTTTTACACCCATGTTTGCAGTTGTATCTGTTTCAGGGTTATAATATCTTCTTTCTCTGATTCCAGTTCTTTCTCTTATCCAGTCATCAGATGTATCCATAAGTTTCGCCAAGTCGTCATTTGTTACGACCTTTTCAGGTACGTAATGACCTACACCTGCTATTTTCGAGTTTCTCATGTTGTCGGTTTTAATATTAATTTAATCAAAAATTGGGTCTATGTTAAATAGAAAAGAAATATTTCAGCATAAACTTTTACTGAATATTTAAAAAATATATGCCTATAACTTTAATTTATTTTTTATTGGAAAAGAGTGTAGTTGCCGTTTTGATCTACAGGTGGTGCAGGCTCAATTAAAGCAGGCCCATCACTAGTTGGTGAATTGATTAAGGGAGTAATTGAGTAAAATGATAATATGTCTTCTTCAGGAGCTTTCAGAATACTTATTAACTCATCTTCAGAAGTATTTGGATTTAACCATTTTTCTTCCTGCTCTTTTCCGAAAATTACCGGCATCGTATTACTGATTTCTGAGATATCACTATTAGATTGCGTAGTGATAATTCTAAATGTGTGAATCATTTCACCATTATCAGCTTCATATTCATCCCATATTCCGGCAAAAGAAAAAGGTTTGTTATCATACCTGATAACTCTATATGGAATTTGGCTTTTTTTACTAATTTTCTTCCATTCATAATACCCATCAGCCGGAATAATACATCTTCTGCCAACAAGTGCTTTTTTAAAACTGAATTTCTCGGTAAGCTCTTTGTCAGTTGCAGAATATAATTTTTGACTAACGGGTTTATTTTTGGCCATTTCCGGAGTTATACCCCAATAAAACCAGCTAACACCTTTTTCTTTACCAGCTGTTATTACCGGCATTAACTTCGTAGGTGCAACATTATATGCTGCCAGGAAGTTTTTGTTAAATTCAATATTGAAACGTGATTCAAGTATTTCTTTTTCCGATATCAAAGAATATCTTCCGCTCATTCAGTTTTTTTTTGTATAATTCAAAACTATTAATTTAACATCCAAAATCAAATCCATAATGAGGTATTGTTTTCAAGTAATGTGCATTTTATTGTTTTTTGCACATTTTTTTTGTTACGCTCAGGAACCATTATTAGAACAACATAAGCCAGGCCAGAAATGGAAGGCTGAAAATAAAGGAAATATCACATTTGTATTTCCTTCAGCAAATTATAAGATGTATTCAGCAAGTTTTAACACCCTGGATTCTCTTAAATATAGTATTGCAACCGGTATTAATCATGATCCAAGGCATGTTCGAATCATTTATAATGATAAAACTCAGATAAGTAATGGATTTGTAACTTATTATCCCTGGAGGACAGAAATCCAAACTCCACCATCACAAAGTCTGGCTCTTGCAGGCAATGCTCTCTGGTTAAATATGGTGTCTATTCATGAATATAGACATGTTGTTCAGTTAGATGCTATTAATACCGGATTTAATAAAATTCTATATACGTTATTTGGTGACCAGATTCTTGGAGGAATAAGGACAATTGCTATTCCCGATTGGTTTACTGAAGGTGATGCAGTATTTACTGAAACGATACTTACAAATGGTGGTAGAGGAAGGATTCCTTCGTTTTACCAACCGTGGCTATTAAATCTAAAGGAACTAGGTATTAAAAATTACGAAAAACAATATTTAGGTTCTTATAAACATTTTATTCCGGATCACTATGTATTTGGTTATCTGATGTCATCTTACCTATACTCAAATTATGATTTGAATTCAATTGGAGGTTTATTTTCCAGGTCCGCACATAACTTTTTTATTCCTTTTGCATTTGGAGCAGCATTAAAGAATAAATCTGGTAATGGGTTATATGGTCAATATGAAAGTATGGCTAATTATTATAAATCTATATTGCCTGAAAGTAGTTCGGTGGGAGGTTTAATGTTTGATGAAGATATTAAAAACTATACAAATTATGATTTCCCCAAGTATTATAATGACGGAATAATATCTGTAAGAAATGGAATCGGTGATATAGATCAGGTGGTTTATACTAAAAACGGGACTACTACACATTTGGAAACTACAGGGCTACTATATGATAATAACCAACTTTCAATAGCAGGGGATAAGCTCGCATGGGTTGAATACTTACCTAATATCAGGTGGCAAAAAGTGACTAATACCCAAGTTAGAATACTTGACTTGACTTCTGGTAAATCCTACAGAAAATATATTAATGAGGATGTTACTAATTTTATGTTCTCACCGTCAGGACAAAAAAATCTCACTCTTCGATATGTTGATGATGAGGGTCAAGTGTTAAATGTGAATTATGAAGCTGATTCTAAAAGTCAGATAATTGGCCGTTCAGGTGCATCCAAATTGTGGCTGTCTCCTTTTTGGGTTGATGAAAATTCTGTTGGAGTATTTGAAACTAACGGAGACAAATATTCAATTTTAATTTATAATCTGAATGGCGATTTATTAAAGAATTTCATGCTAACTAATGGAACTCCAGGGCCTGCATCTAGCTGGGAAGGATATATCTATTTTTCATATCCAGTAAACGGTATTGATCGTGTTTTAGCGTTAAATTCTTCTAATGGTAAATTTTATCAAATAACTGCCAAAGGAAATGGAGAATACTATCCTTATGTAGAAAATGGTAAACTTGTATATAATGAATTAACAGCAGCAGGTAGGAATATAGTTGAAATTGATGTGTCAAATATGCAATCATTTTCAGAAATAGAATTAAAGGAAATTTCTCCATTTGGTTTAAGTAATTATTCAGAAGTTTTAAATCAATACCAAGCTGATTTGGAAAACCGAGGAAATGAAAGCAAGGAAAAATCACCTGGCGCATTGCTACCATATGCTTGGGGAGTTGAGATTCTAAATGACGATTTAGATATGTCAGTTGGGGTAAGAGCCACTGATGCATTAATGCGTTACTCAGTTAGCGGAGGATATCGGTTTTCGACTGATCTTGATGAAAAAGGGTGGTTTGGTAGATTTAGTTATCAAGGATTACCGGTTATTATAGATGTTGAATATGAAAATCTTGATAGAGATGTAAATAGGTTTTTAGAAGGAGGGACAGCTAACTTTACCTGGAATGAAGAAATAATTTCGGCAGGATTAAGATTGCCATTAAACTTTACTAAAGGAAAGTATTTTAATAATCTGTTGCTTTCAGGATCATTTAACCAAGTTGTTGTTGAAGATTATAATCAAAATGTTAGATTTCTGGATCAGCTTAGCAACGGCACTTTCCAATATTCAGAATTTACATTGAGGTTTTCACACTTATTAAAAACCTCCCATCGTGATTTTTTACCAAGGTGGGGCATGACATTTAGTGGGGGAAACAGAACTAGTCTCAATGGTGACGATTTTTCTGCCTCACAAGTGTATGGTTGGAGTGATTTTTATTTCCCAGGTATAGTTAAACATCATAGTTTCAAAATTAGAGGTTCCGGATACTGGCAACAGACCACAGGGGAAAGTTTGTATATTTTTGGTAACAGAATCCCATTGGTACGGGGGTATTCAAACTTTTTGTTTGATAATTATGGTATGTTTTCCTTGGAATATAGTCTGCCTATATGGTATTCTGATATTAAAATAGGACCTTTAGCCTACTTCAAACGATTTCGGGGAAGCATATATTATGATAAAGGAAGAGGGATAAATAATGAGGTTGCCGTGACGATGAACCAGGAAAGTTTTGGTGGAATACTAAAAACTGATATGAATGTGATGAGATTACGTCGTGATATTGTAATTGGTATAGATATAAATTACAGACCGGATAACAAAAATGTGTCATATAGCTTAGTTTTGAATACATTTGTATTTTAGCAATTAGAATTGAAGAAAAAGTATAAAAAGTTACTTCTTCAGATATTGAAACATTATTTTTGAGTCTGAGTTCAAAACTTAGCTCCCTTAAAGTAAAAAAAAATTATGGCTGAAGTTATAAGAATGCCAAAGATGAGTGATACCATGGAAGAAGGTGTTATCGCTCAATGGTTGGTAAAAGAAGGTGATAAAGTAAGTTCAGGTGATATTCTAGCAGAAGTAGAAACTGATAAGGCAACAATGGAGTTGGAGTCTTATGAGGATGGAACTATCTTATATATAGGTGTACAAGATAAAGAAGCAGTACCCGTTAATGGAGTAATTGCAATTATCGGAGAGGAAGGGGAGAATATTGATAGCCTTCTTAATGAAATTAAAGCTGGTGGTAATGGTTCATCTGATGATTCCGGAGATGCCAAGACAAAATCGGAGCCAGCATCAAAAGAAAGTACTGATGATACTGTGACTGAAGAAATTGATACTTCGGATGTAAATGCAGAATTAATCAGAATGCCAAAGATGAGCGATACTATGCAAGAAGGTACCATCGCTGCCTGGCATAAGAAAGTTGGTGATAAAGTTGAATCTGGTGATATCCTTGCTGAAGTTGAAACAGACAAGGCAACGATGGAGCTTGAAGCATATGAAGATGGAACTCTTCTCTACATTGGGGTTGAAGCAGGTGATTCTGTTGAAATTGACGGGGTTATAGCAATTATAGGTGAAGAAGGTGCTGATTTTGAGAAGTTGTTAAAAGCATCATCTCAGAAACCTGCGGAAAAGAAGGAAGATACAAAACCTTCAGATAATGGTAAGCAGGAAGAGCCTGCAAAAGCTTCAGGTCCTGTATCTTCATCTGCACCGGCACAGACAACTCAAACTAAAACTGAAGGAGGAAGAATTAAGGCATCTCCTTTAGCAAAGAAATTAGCTGAAGATAAAGGATTTGATATCCGAACTATAAAAGGAAGTGGTGAAGGAGGAAGAATAGTTAAACGTGATGTTGAAAATCATACTCCTCAACAAGCTGCGGTAGCTTCAACTTCTGCAACTCCAATGCCTGCTTCTGTAGGACAAGAAAGTTTCGAAGAGCATAAAGTTTCTCAAATGAGAAAGACTATTGCCAAGAGACTTGCAGAAAGTAAATTTACTGCACCTCATTTTTACCTGACCATGGAAATTAACATGGATAAGGCAATTGAGGCAAGAACAAGTATAAATGAAGTATCACCTGTAAAGGTTTCTTTCAATGATATGGTTATCAAAGCTGTAGCTGCTGCATTGAAACAACACCCACAAGTGAATTCTTCATGGTTAGGAGATACAATTAGAATAAATCATCATATCCATGTTGGTATGGCTGTAGCCGTTGAAGAAGGATTATTAGTTCCTGTTATCAGATTTACAGACACTAAAACGCTTTCACAAATTGCTGCTGAAACTAAAGATCTTGGTGGTAAAGCAAAAAATAAGCAGTTACAACCAGCAGATTGGGAAGGTAATACATTTACAGTTTCTAATCTTGGTATGTTTGGAATTGAAGAGTTTACTGCTATTATCAACCCACCGGATGCATGTATACTTGCTGTAGGAGGAATTAAGCAAACTCCGATTGTTAAAGACGGTCAGATCGTTCCAGGAAATGTTATGAAAGTGACGTTGTCTTGTGATCATAGAGTTGTTGATGGAGCTGTTGGTTCGGCATTCCTTAAAACACTTAAGAGTTATCTTGAAGATCCAGTAAGGATATTAGTATAGAAAGTAACGATTTTATAATTATCCCGTTTGAAATTCAGGCGGGATAATTTTTTATAACGATACTGATAATATGGAAAAAATAAAATCAACAACGGTTGTAGCAATCAGACATAATGGTCAGGTAGCAATCGGAGCCGATGGACAGGCTACAATTGGTAATACAGTTGCTAAAAGTAATGTAAAGAAGCTTAGAAGATTAAATGATGGTAAAATTCTGGCTGGATTTGCCGGTTCTACAGCTGATGCATTTACATTGCTTGAAAGATTTGAAGAGAAATTGAATAATTTCAATGGTAATCTTAAAAGATCTGCGATTGAATTAACCAAAGACTGGCGAACTGACAGGTACCTTAGGAAATTAGAGGCAATGTTAATTGTTGCTGATGAGGAGAGTATTTTAATTCTTTCTGGCACTGGAGATGTACTTGAACCAGATCATCAGATTGCATGTATTGGTTCTGGTGGGATGTATGCTCAGGCTGCGGCAATCGCGTTAAAGAAAAATGCCCAAGAACTTAGTGCTAAGGAAATGGTGAAAGAAGCGCTGACCATAGCAGCTGATATTTGTATCTATACAAATCATAATATTATTTTAGAGACATTAGATTAATTTTATTCAAATGAAGATCTATCATAATCCAAGATGTACTAAGAGTAGAGACACACTGAAAATTATTCAGGAAAATGGCGTTGATCCTGATGTTGTTGAATATCTTAAGGATACACCTTCAAAAGAAGAATTGAAGGAATTAATTTCGATGTTAGGTATATCTCCTGAAGGTTTAATCAGGAAAGGAGAGACAATATTTAAAGAAAATTATAAAGGTAAAACACTTTCTGATGATGAATGGATTGACGCCATGGTTGAAAATCCTAAATTAATTGAAAGACCTATTGTTGTTAATAATGGTCAGGCTATTATTGGAAGGCCTCCTGAAAACGTTAAAAAAATATTATAATATACATTTATAAAACCGGTTAACAACCGGTTTTTTTTATTTGTCAAACATTTAATTGAAAAGTCAGTTATGGTAGTGTTTATTAAAATCAAAATTACCTCAGAATCAATGATTAATTTTGATTAATACCAGAGTAGAGTAAATTAGGGTATAGAAAGAAAGCTGAATATGGGGATTTTTGATTTTTTATTTAACAGGGATGTGCATGAAAAAAAGAGTCATCTCAGAAATTTGATTTTAGTTGCTTTAGTTGATGGAGAGATTGCCTCAAGAGAATATTCTTTGTTAAAAAGATTGTCTGAACATTTTGGAATTAAAGATTCAGAATTTCAGGAACTTATTGAAAATCCACATATTGGAGAATTTGTAGTGCCTAAGAATTATGAAGATAAAATGCTTCAAATCCTTGATTTAATAACAATAATGGTAGCTGATGATAAAATAGAAAGCTCTGAAAAAGACCTTTGTCGTTCCATTGCTTTGAAATTAAATATTAACCCAAAAGTAATTGATGACATTATTCTAAATATAGAAAATGACTTAAAAGAAGGTGTTAGTAAGGAAGAAATTATTAAAAATCTTTATCAGCAAAAGTGATCTTTAAGTTTAGAGATTATTCCTCATAATAATCTTTTATACTCCTGTTTTCATTTATATGGTTAATAGCAGTTGCTAACAATGGTGCCACACTAACTATTTCTATTTTATCTGTTAACTTAATATTTGGTAAAGTGTCTGTCACATATAACTTTGATAGTGCAGAATTTTGAATCCTTTCGTGAGCATTTCCAGACAATAAAGCATGAGTACAATATGCTGAAACAGAAATAGCCCCACTTTGCATTATGAGGTCAGCTGCTTTGCAAAGTGTACCTGCAGTATCAACCATGTCATCAATGATAACAACATTTTTGTCACTAACATCTCCGAGGATTTCCATGTTAGATACTTGATTTGGCCTCAATCTTTCCTTATGAATTACAGCCATGTCGCAGTTAAGTTCATTTTTATATTTCTTAATTCTCTTCAAACCTCCGAAGTCAGGGCTGCATAGACATAAATTTGACTTAAAGTTTTCCCTGATATGGGGAATGAATAGTTTAGAAGTATCAAGATGATCTACATGAATTTTATAAAATCCTTCGATGCTGTTTGTATGAAGATCAATAGTTATTAATCTATTTATCCCTACATCCTGGAGGAAATCAGCTACCACTCTAGAAGCAATTGAGGTGCGGTCTTTATCTTTTCTTTCTTGTCTGCTATGAGGTAAATACGGGATGACACAAATTATTTCATTAACACTCGCTCTTCTGGCTGCATCAGCTGCTAAAAACAATTCAAAAAGGTTTTCATAGGGCATATTAGCCTGAGCAATAATGAAAATAGTCTGTCCTCTTACAGATTCATCGAATCTTACAAAAACTTCACCATCTGAAAATTTTTGAGCCTGGTATTTTCCTATTGGAACATCTAAAATTGAAGCTACTTGTTTTCCTAGGGTCTCTGTATTTGAGGTATAGAAGAGTTTGTATTTAGCAGACATTTTTTGATCTTTTTTAAGATATATAAACTGTTTCAAAGATACTTTTTAAGTATCATTTTAAAAAGAGATTCATGCTCTGGTGCAAGTTCCTCTCCAAATTTCATTTGATTTATATTTTCAATACTAAACCACTGCAACTCCTCAATATCATCTTTAGGTTCCAGGTCTCCTGAAATATATTCACAAGAATATAACGTGGTAATAATTTTGTCTCTTTCATAACGATATCTCCAATCGTCTATTTTGAATGATCCTTCATATGTTAAATCACCAAATTCGATATTTCCCACTTCTTCAATTAACTCTCTTTTGCCAGCTTCTTCAAATGAATCATCTGTAGGGTCAGAAAACCCGCCAACAAATCTCCACCACATTTCCTGTGGCTTTCTTACTAATAAAAATTCTTTGTAATTATTTTTCCATAATGCCATATCTACAGTAGGAAAAACCTTTGGATACTGTTTCATTAAAGCATCTCTTACCCCCATTAGAAAATCATCTTCATTTTCCGGAATCATTAATCCTTTTTCTAAATCTATAGTCTGGATTGTTGAAAACTGTTTGTATTTTCCGGTATATCCTTCCAGACCCTCTGCTGACATGAAAATTAGATTGTTAATTATTGCTCCGGTAGTATTGATAAGCTCATCAAGTTCATCAGACCATTCAGTATTTGAAGGTGCATCAGGAATGATTTCTACCAAAGATTCAGGAAAAGCCTTTTCAATAGCAGTTTTTCTTCTGTGAGCAGAGAATGGATGATACGCAGTAGCAGTTAATTTAGAATCTGTAATAATAAATATGAGGTCATTGTTTTCTAAATCACTGAATAAGTGCTTAAACGAATATGGGATTTCTAGCCATTGAAATTGACCTATCACATAAGTTTTTGGATTATTGTAGGTATTTATTGTCATTTTTTGCAATTAACTATACATTCGAGGTATAAATTGATACCGCATAACAAAGAAAGTGAAATTCCTTAAAAAGAAAATATCCGGTTGGGGTAATTATCCCATAATTGAAACAAAAATTAAGAATATTTCAAGTTTAAAAGATTATTCTGATTTTATTAAAACAAATAACCCTCATATATCCAGGGGATTAGGGAGGAGTTATGCAGATCAGGCAGTACTAAAAAAAGGATATACCTTGCAAAATAGGATGTCCCGAATTTTAAGTTTTGATAGTCAAAATGGAATTTTGATTGCTGAAAGCGGTATTTCTCTAGGTGAAATAATTGAAATATTTACACCTCAAGGGTGGTTTCCTAAAATTGTTCCGGGAACAAAATTTGTTACGCTAGGAGGTGCAATTGCAAATGATATCCATGGGAAAGCTCATCATACTGATGGGACATTCGTTAATTCTGTAATTGAATTTACAATGATTACTCCTTTTGGGGAAAGAATTATTTGCTCAAGAGATGAGAATACTGAAATATTTTATGCCAGTTTTGGTGGTCTTGGGCTATTAGGATGGATAGAAAATGTAACTATTCAGCTCAAAAAAGTCGAATCCTCATTTTTTGTGAGCAAGGCTGTTCAAGTCAATGATTTAAGTGAAATGCTTGAAGCCTTTGATAAATATGATAAAGAGTACAGGTATAGTGTGGCCTGGTTTGATCCGTTAAGTAAAGGTGAGAAAATTGGGAAGGGAGTTTTGTCACTGGGTAACATTGCTGAAAGACAGGACTTGAATGATCAAAATATATCTGACCCCTTACAAATCCACAGTAAAAACAAAATTAACCTTCCGGTTTATTTACCTGATTTCACTTTAAATACATTTACTGGAAGTATATTAAATAAGGTGATTGGATATACACAGGCTAATGCACCATTAATTATTCATTATGATAAGTTCTTTTTTCCTCTTGATGCAGTAGGAAATTGGAATCGTGGTTACGGAACAAGAGGTTTTTTACAATATCAGTTTGTTATTCCTTTTGGTGATGAATATGAAGTATTAAAAGAAATTTTAGGTCTAATTGCTAAAAGTGGGTGTACACCATTTTTGAATGTTTTGAAAAAAATGGGTAAAGAATCACAGTATTTATCATTCCCATTTGAAGGATATACAGTTGCCATTGATTTTCCTATTTCAAAAAATCTTTTTGACCTGATAGATAAGTTAGATAACTTAGTAATTGAAGCAAAAGGTAGAATTTATCTGGGAAAGGATGCAGTTTTAAATGAGACGAAATTCAGGTTTATGTATCCTAATTGTGATGAATGGATAAAAATTAAGCAAGAACTTGATCCTGAAAAGCTATTGCAAAACGAAATTGCAAAACGGATTGGATTACTAAATTACTGATGATAGATAAGATATTTAATCAATTAGGAATAGCTATGAAATCATATAGCTACAGCCTTAATTTTGTTTTTACACGAAAACCAAAATGGTTGATCCTTCCTGCCTTAGCCAATTTTATTTTGCTGATGGTAGTCGTTTCATTGGCTATTTTATATACTGATGAACTGATTACCTGGGTTTTTGGGATGTTTAGTTTAACACCCGATGATTCCTGGTGGGGAAGGATTGTATATTGGGTGAGCATTATTTCAATCAGAATTTTTGTGATATTCTTCTTTATTAAATTCTATAAGTATTTAATGCTGATTCTTTATGCGCCTATTTTAGTATGGTTGAGTGATTCATTTCAAGAATACATGACCGGTTATAAGAAGCCTTTTTCTTGGAATGTGTTTTTTTCAGATGTATGGCGAGGAATTAGTATAGCTTTTGTAAACCTTCTTATTGAATTTGGCCTTTATTTTATTTTGTTTTTTATAACGATATTGTTTCCAATATTATCAGTTATCACACCCGTACTATCATTTTTAATTAGTTCCTATTTTTTGGCATTTGCTTTTATAGACTACCGAAATGAATACTTTGACGTTTCAGCTAAGCAAAGCAGAAGGTTCGTCTGGACAAACAACATATTTGCACTTGGTATAGGTCTGGTATTCAATTTAATGTTATTTGTGCCAGTTATCGGTATAATGACAGCCCCTTCGGTATCTTTAGTTGCTTCCGGTTATGGTGCTAATCTAATTGATAGAAGGACTAGATATATCCAGTTAAAGAATATGCGAGGTAGCCAACCCATTCTTTAATAAGTTTACTCCATAAATAAAGACTATCAACACTTGGGATGATAAGATCATCCGGGTTCCAACCATTTTCACCTGTGTAGTAATCAACAGGGAAAATTGCTATATCAGGAGCTCCTGCTTTATTAAAACAGGCTTTTGCTCTTCTCATATGAAAAGCAGAAGTTATAAGGATTGAATTAGAATCTTTAATGTTATGCTTTTGAATAAATGAGACTGAGTTTATAGCATTTTCAGCTGTGTTGGCTGAAAGAGTATCAGTATAAATATGTGAATCTTCTATTCCGCAGTAAATCAGTACTTCTTTAAGTTTTGTTGCCTCTGGAATTTTACCACTTTCCAGACTACCAGCTCCTCCTGAAATTAGGATGTTTTTGATGATGCCTTTTTTATAAAGTTGAACCGTGTGTAACAATCTGTCCGCTCCTTTGTTAAAATATACTCGGTCTTCTGTATAGGTGTCATATTGGGTGATCCCTGTTAGTAAAATACCTACTTCGTATTGTTTTTCTATATCACTAAATTTTACAGGTGGAATTTCCCAGGCACTAAAGGTTGTATTAGCTAAAAAAGGGTTAGTAAATATTAAAAAAAGTGAAGAAAACGCAATGATCAACACCTTTTTGAGTTTCGCCCGTTTAACAACAAAAGAAGAAACTACGAAAATAGCCATAATTGTTACTGGCATTATGATGTAATAGAAAAGTTTGGAAAGTATGAAAAACATTCTTTCAATTAATTATCTTTAAAGAATAAGTTTTGCCGAAAAAACAAAGATGGTATATTTTTTGAATTGTTAAAATTGAAACAATAATTATAGTATGCGTGAGCTGAATAGATTGAAGAATTTTACAGTATTTATTTTAGTTGTCCTGCTGACAATTTCTACCGATCTGTATGCCGGAGGAATTAATGCTACGGATACTCTAACTAATATTGAGCCATCAAAAGATCAGTCTGAAGAAATTCAAATAATGACTGCCCTTTTGTTGCGTCACCATTATAGAAAAGAGCAATTAAATGATTCTCTTTCTTTGGAAATATATGAGAACTACCTGAACTCTTTAGATCCCAACAGACTTTATTTTACTGAAGCTGATCTGGAACCGTACAATTTATTCAGATTTAGTTTTGATGATTTTGTGATGCAAGGAAACCTGAACATGCCTTTTCAAATGTTTAATATGTTTAGAGAAAAGCTAGTTATTAGGGTTGATAAGAACATTGAAACTATTAGTAACGGATTTGATTTTAGCAAAGAGGAATATTACGATTCTGATAGAGAAAATGCTAAATGGGCGACATCCGAGACTGAACTTGATGAAAGTTGGAGGAAGTTGCTTAAAAGCCAGTATTTAAGTTTGAAGCTGGCAGAAAGTAATTCTCCTGACTCAATATTAATAAGCAGATACCAGCGATTAAAGAATATTTTCGTAAGGTATGACGGGCAGGATGTATTTCAGTATTTCGCTAATGCTTTTACTTCAACATTTGATCCACATACAAACTACTTTTCGCCAAGAGCTAAAGAGAATTTCGATATTGAAATGAGTCGAAGTCTTGAAGGAATCGGAGCTACCTTGGCTACAATTAATGATTACACAACTGTTATGTCAATAGTGCCTGGTGGTCCTGCGGATAAATCAGATGAGTTATATGCTAATGATAGAATTATTGCTGTCGGCCAGGGCAAATCAAAACCTTTTGTTGATGTTGTAGGATGGAGAGTTGAAGAAGTAGTCAAGTTGATAAGAGGGCCTAAAGGAACTCATGTTAGATTAAAAGTACTACCTGCCTCAGAAGGTGCTAATGCAATAGCCAAAACTATTGTAATTGAAAGAGACAAGGTTAAGCTGAAAGATCAATCAGCTAAATTGGAAATGATACCTTATAAGGTGAATGGTAAAAGCTATAACTACGCATTGATTGATATTCCAGCTTTTTATTTTGACTTCAAAGCATATCAAAATAATGAAAAGGACGTAAGTAGTACAACCAATGATGTTAAGAAGCTGATTTTGGAAGCCAAGAGTAAAAACGTTGATGGTATTGTAATTGATCTTCGAAGAAATGGAGGAGGAGCATTACAAGAAGCAATTAATCTGACAGGCTTATTTATTGATAAAGGACCAGTTGTTCAGGTTAAAAACAGCTATGGCTCTATTGAAGTAGGAATGGATACCGATGAAGAGTTGGTTTATGATGGTCCATTAGCAGTTCTTACAAGCAGAGAAAGTGCTTCTGCTTCTGAAATCTTTGCTGGAGCAATTCAGGACTACAAAAGAGGAGCCATAATCGGAGAGGTGACTTATGGAAAAGGTACCGTTCAGAGTGTAGTAGACCTGGCTAGATTTATTAAAAACCCTGATGGTAAGTTAGGAGAGTTGAAATTAACTCAAGCTAAGTATTATAGAATTTCCGGAAACAGTACTCAAAACAAGGGTGTTATTCCTGATATTGAATTCCCTAGTGTTTATGATTATTCTAAATTCGGGGAAAGTTCATTGGATAATTCATTGCCTTGGGATGAAATTAAATCTGCTGACTATAATCAGGTGTCGATGATTAATGATGAGTTTTTGAAAAAATACCGATCTGATTTTAAATCAAGATTATCTACAGAATCAAATCTTAAAAATTATGTAGATGATGTAAATGAGGCACGAAATATTAGAAGTAGTACAACAATTTCTTTAAATGAAGCAGAAAGGTTAAAAGAAATTGAGGAACATGATAAGAAACGAGCTAAGTCAGATAACTTAGATCAGAAGTTAGAAGCAGATGAGGTTAAAACTGGGAAAGACGAAACTGAGATTGATGATGTCATGGTAGATGAGGCATTCAAATTTATTTCAGCATATATTACTGCTAAACTAGGTTGATATAACTTTAAAATAAGATCATAATGAAAGAGGCTACATCCATAAAGGGTGTAGCCTCTTTCTATTAGTAGCAGAACAATAAGATAACTATTTAATTTGGTTGAAATGTTAATTCATGACCTTACTAAAGTACAGGTTTGCACTAAAGGATGTCAAATTTTACTTTGTACCATAATCAAGACAAGTTCATTTTTGTCCCTGCATCAATTATGTTTAGTTAAAAATCAATACATCGTAAATAATGGTACTAATAAATCCTGATGATATTTAGGATGTATAATTTCATTTAGCTATACAATGGAAAAGGTATTGAACATAAAAAAAGCTGTCTCATCTGAAACAGCTTTATAGATATGAAAATATTCTTATTATTTACATGGTCTCTGAAACCATGATATCTCCTAGTAAAACATCCCAAAAACTAACAATATCACCACCAATTTGTGTTTCTTTTTTCTTTACATAGACAGTGATATCCTTTTTAGTTGTATCCTTATAGACAATATTATCACCTGAGATACCTTCAAACTTTTGATAAATAGTAATTACACCAACGTATTCACCATTTGGAAGTGGTTGAAGATCAGATATATATTGTATATCATACCAAGAGATATTTACCTGATCATAATTTAATGCCATTAATCTTCCAAAATACTCTTTTATAGCATAGTAGATAGTTTCATCACTATTTACAGAACTTACACCAACTTCACTACCTTCTGCGAATAATTCTAAAGCTCTATCAATTACCCTGTTTGCTTCACTAAATGGGGTGGCTTTACTTCCTATAATGGAAATATATTTACTAAGATCTCTGATTTTTTCAAGAGCAAGTGAGTCAATTGCCTCTAGATTATCGTCATCAGGACCTCCCTGTGCATTTGCATTAAAGGATACTGATGTAAATAGAATAAATAGTATGATTATATAATTTTTCAGCATTTTCTCTTTATTATTTGGATAACACAAGTTTAGTTATCTTACCATCTTTATTTACTGTGATCTCATAAATACTAAGATTGAAAACCTTTTTATCTTTAAGGTAATTCAAATATTGATCGATGGTCATTGGCCTGTCAAAAATAGGGCGCTCGCCCGAAAAACTCACAACAGTTAAAACAGGTGTATTTTTACTTTCATAGTAAGAAAAAATCTCATCTATTTTATCATTAATTTTATCGTAATAAAAGGTCTTACTTAGCTCAGCAAGTTCGTTAAAATCCTTTTTAACTTTGGTGTAAGTTTCTTTAGGAACTACAAAGGTTTCTTCCACAACTGCATTATTCTCTTCAGGTTCGGTAGAATTAGTCATCTCAATATCTTCCTCGACCTGAGTAGTAGAGGCAACTGTTTGTCCTGATTTACAAGAAGAAAATGAAATTGTTATGAAACCAATCATTAACAATAGTAATCCTGAGGTCCTTTTCACGATAAAAAAATCTAAAATGAAAAAATATAACTGCTTTTATCTGACATCAAATATCAATATTAAAAATTATTTTTTACAATTAAAATCACAAAATTTCATTTGATGTGATATTTGTGTTCAAATTGTAACTTCAAAAACTTTGCCAATTCAATTCAGGGCTAAACTTACAAGCTGAAAGTGATGCAATTTTTAATAATATTTGAACTTTTATACTTATTTATATAATTTAGTCGAATTATTTTTAGAATAAATGTTTTTTAACTTATTAATTGTTCATTTAAAGGACTTGCAAATTTTTTAAGAACGATTAATAACCAGCTATCATCAAATACTTTCGGAAGTATGGGGAATGCCACGAGGCTATTTATTTTTGTGCTAATATTTTTGAGTCTGCCTAGTTTTGAAGCAGCAGCCCAGCGAGTGCCTGCATGGTCTAACTTTTATATGAATCCATATATGGTTAATCCGGCGATGGGGGGTATTTATGGCAGAGGGGTTGTTTCTGCAAATTATAAACGACAGTGGGTCAAAGTAAATGAAGCACCAGCCATTGCTAATATTGCCGTTCAGTTACCTTTTGAAAATAGGGTGACTTTTGGCATGAACATCTATAACAAGAAATATAGTTTGTTCAGTAACACATCTGTTAACATGTCAATGGGGTATACTGTACCTTTTGAAAGAGATCACTATGTGAGCTTTGGATTGGGTGCAGGGGCAAATTTTAATAGTGTTGATTTTAGTTCATTGGATGATGCTCAGTTGGCTGATCCAATGTTAGCTTCATTAGGTGAAAATGGAGTTTCGTTCCAGGCACAATTTGGAGTACACTATTATATTAAAGGGTTAAATCTTTCATTAACACTTCCCGGGCTCTTTCAAGATAATCAATTCAATAGTGAAAATGTTGATCAATTTAATTTACAACCTGTAGATAGACTTCATGGTATGGCATACTATAATTTTAAATTGCCTGCTAATGATATTACTATTACTCCTTATGCTATTTATCGATATGGATATACCGGACAAAGTTATTATGAAGGTGCACTGATTGTTGATTTAAGAGAGATCTTGTGGTTTGGGGGTAGTTACAGACAAGATTATGGCCCTTCATTACTTTTGGGGTTTGGGCAACCTGATAAATTTAAAATTGGGTATGCATATGAATTTGCAGGAGAGCTCGGAGTAGGTATTCCGGGAGGAACTCATGAAATTCAAATTCAACTTCTTTTTGGAAATAATATTGATATTTTCAAAGGAATGGCTAAAAAAGACAAGCAAAAGAGAAATGATAAGCCTCAATCTGATTGGTTGAATGAATATTATACTAAGAGAAATGATGTTCAGACTAAGTCAAATCAGGCACCAATAGTCAAAGTCGAACCAGAACCAGAGCCTGTTCAGCCAACACCTGAACCAGAACCGGAGCCAGTTATACCTACTCCTGAACCGGAGCCTGTGGTAGAGCCGGAGCCAGAACCAGTTGTAGTTACTCCGGAACCGGAGCCAGTGGTTGCAGTGGTAGAACCAGAGCCAGAACCTGTAGTTGTTGAACCAGAGCCAGAACCTGTTGTTCCTGAACCAGAACCTGAGCCTGTGTTACCAGAACCTGAGCCAGAGCCAATAGCTCCTGAGCCTGAGCCTGAACCAACAGTAGCTGTTGAAGCACCTAAAGTTCAGCCTGATAAGGTGTACAAGGAGAGTGATTCTCCGAACGGTCTTAAGCCAGGGCACTATGTGGTAGTTGCTCAGTATGAAAGTGAAGCAGAAGTAGAAGCTTATATTGAAAAAATGAGGCAAAGAGGGTTTTATGGCCAATATGGCTATAGTTCTACTTTGAAGAAGTATGTCATTTACACATTTAAGACAGAAAGTTCAGATGATGTATTGACCGAAAAAGACAGGGTTAAGCGTATCAGTTATTATAAAGATGCTTATTATCTATACGTTGAATAATTGAGCAGATGAAAAAGATTCAGATATTAATATTATTGTTTATTATTTCAGGAATTAGCATTTATGCTCAAATTCCAGTTATTAATACTATTTCTCCAACTGATACTACCGTAAATGGAGTGGTAACTATTCAGGGATCAGGATTTGGAAATTCAGCTGGTGACCTTGAAGTTTCGTTTGGAGGAGTAAACGGAAACATTGTTGATGTAACAGAAAATGTTATCAGAGTTAAGGTTCCGGCAGGAGCTCATCATGCGCCCATTTCAGTATTAAGGCAATCAAGTTCAAATATTGCCTACTCAAAGGAATATTTTCTTTTAAGTTATTCAGGTGTTCCATTGTCTGCAGCAAGTTTTACTGCAGTTACTAATGTGCCTGCTTTGGGGCCTCAAAATGATATTTTGTCTGCGGATTTTAATAATGATGGTTATAATGATGTTTTTGTTCTTTATGGAGATACTGAAACTAGATTTTCGATTTTCTTGAATAATGGTTCTGGTAGTTTTACCAAAACGGATGTTACTGTACCAGCGGCAATAAAATTTGCAGAGAAAGGTGATTTTAATGGTGATGGAAATATTGATTTAGCTATTTCTGAGAGTACTAATGGGGGAAACAAGGTTTTCATTATGAAAAATAATGGAGCTGGTGGCTTTACATTAACTCAAACACTAAATATAGCAGGTACAAACCCTAACAGAGTTAGAGCTGCAGATCTTGATAACGATGGTAGAATTGATTTAGCTGTTGTTAATAATACAAATTCTACCCTTGTAAGTATTTTTAGAAATTTGAGTTCCGGAGGGAATATTCAATTTGATAATTCACCTTCAACTTTCCCTATATCTATTGATAATGCACGTGGTTTAGTAATTGCTGATTTCAATAAAGATGGAAAAAATGACCTTGCGGCTAATGCTAATTTAGGTTCGGAGGTTTTTGTAATTAAAAATAATAGTACTCCTGGGAACTTTTCTTTTGGAGCTCTTCAAACATTTGTTATTGGTGGTGACCTTACTTCATTAGTTGTGGGTGATTATGATATTGATGGACTTGAAGATATAGCCGTAGCTAAAAACCAAAATGAAATTTCTGTATTGCGTAATACTTCGTCTATTGGTGGAAATATTAATTTTGCATCTCAGGTATCGTTTACGTCAATGGGAAGATCTTTTGATATTGGATCAGGTGATATTAATGGTGATGGAAAATCGGATTTATTTGTTAATACCGCAGTAAATGGACAGATAAGAATTTTTACAAATACAAGTACGCCTGGAACTTTATCTTTTACTTACTATGATTTAACTGCACCCTCAGGAGGTATTGGTATTAAGGCAGCAGACCTAACAAATAATGCAAAGCCTGACATATTTTTTACTTCACGTACTTTAAATACATGGTCTTATTTTAAGAATATTAATTGTATTCTTCCGGAAACCAGCCCAGCACCTGTTATGTCGATATGCCTGGGTGATGTGCGAAGGGTTTATGCTACTCCAACAATAACAGGACAATATGCCTGGTATAAAGATAATGTGCTTCAAAAGCAAGGGACTGATAATTTTATAGATGTCTCTTTGGGAGGAAATTATACAGTTAGGCATATAGAGGGGAGTTGTAATACTTCCTCACAGGTATTAGGCGTTGTTTTAAATAATTCAACTTCACCTGGAGAACCTGCAGCTTCAAGTAATGGGCCTGTTTGTCCTGATGGTTCTTTAACATTATCAGCAGGTACAGTTTCAGGAGCAACATATCATTGGACAGGACCAAATGGTTTTGAATCAAATGTTCAAAACCCTGTTATTTCCCCATTCAGTGTTGATAATGCGGGTTACTATTATGTTAAAACTGTTTCAGGAAGTTGTGAAAGTAAACCTGTTGAGGTATATGCCGGTTTGGCCACAATTCCGTCTTCTTCTATTATACCTGATGGACCTACCACATTTTGTGAAGGCAATGACGTTGTATTAGAAGTTCCTGCATCTGCAGAAATAACTGGATATACCTGGAAAAAAGGAGGGACAGTAATTTCTGGTGCCTCAACTGGAAGTTTGACTGTATCTGAATCAGGTTCTTACTCTGTTGTAGTTGAAAATACTGCTGGGTGTACTCAGGAGTCTGATGCAGTTTCGGTTAGCGTTTCTGCAGCTCCTCAGGCAGGATTTGCGATTAGTGGGAATTTATGTCGTGGTTCTCAGCTTTCTGTTGATAATACTTCAACAGTGGATGGAAGCCAATCTGTTTCCTATTTATGGAATTTTGGTGATGGCAATTCTTCAACCCAGTTTGAGCCAACAAAATCATATAATACAGCGGGGACATATAATGTAAGCTTAACCGTATCATATGGTCCGGCATGTCAGGATGTAACTACGCAGTCTATTGTTGTAGAGGATGCACCAGTTGCTAATATAGAAATCATTTCGGGTTCAATGCCTTTCTGTGAAGGAGATTCAATTCTATTACAGACTGTAGATACTTATAGTTCATATGACTGGTCTAATGGAACAACAGGAAGACAAGCATATTATACATCAGGCACACAAGCTACTGTTTCTGTTAGCAGTGGGGCAGGTTGTCCGGGAAGTGGTAGTTTAACACTAAATACATTATCAAAACCAGTAATAGATATTTTTGCAGATCAAACAGAAATATCAAGAGGGGATACCATAGAAATTTCTGCTAGTGGTGGGTTAACTTATTATTGGCAACCAGAAGAATTTGTGGATTATCCTGATATTTCCAGTCCATTTGTATTTCCAACCGAAACAACAACATTTACAGTGACAGCTACCGGATCTAATGGATGTGTTAGTCAAGCAGAAATTACCATATCAGTAGATGGTGAGTTTGAATTTAGAAGTAATAAAATCATTTCACCAAACGGCGATGGAATAAATGATACCTGGGTGATTCAGAGTATTGATCAGTTTGCAGGGTGTGGAGTGAAGATATTTGATGAATTAGGAAGGATGTTATATGAAGCAAATCCATATAATAATGACTGGGATGGTACATATAATGGTGATTATCTAAATAAAGGAGCTTATTACTATGTTATTGAATGTGAGGATGATAACATAGGAGGAAGTGGTAGCATCGTAATAGTTCGATAATTGAATTATTTTAATTTTATATAGAATTATTGGTTACCTTTGCTAGATAAACCGGATATATTAGTGGATTAATATCTGGAATTTTTAGATAAAAGACTTTTTGACATTAACTATATTTTTACTCCTATGAATAGACACTTGCAACCAAAAGGAGATTTATTTCGAACCGGAGACATAAAAAAGCTATTTGCTTTAGTTGTCTTATTGTTCATATCATTTAATACTTATGCTCAATTTGATACCAAATTATGGTTTCCACCAGTATGGAATGCCGACAGGAATAATCTGAATGCACGATCAGAGTTTTTAATTACTACTAAATTTCCTGTAGCGAATGTCAGAGTATATACAGTTGATGGTGCCGTAGACCAAAATTTTGTTGTTCGACGTGGGGAACCGGCAAACATGCCTTTAAGTACGACTTTGGGGATGACTCTGAATTTCAATCAAAAGGAAACTTCAAAGGGGTTAATTGTTGAATCTGATTATCCTGTTCAGGTTACTTACAGGCTTGCTGCTGTAAATAATCAGAATATTGTAACACTTAAAGGTAAGCAAGCTTTAGGTACTTTATTCTATGCCGGGTCTCAAACCAGAAATAAGGATGCACAATATTATCCTGGTAAAGAAAACCATTTCATCTCTGTTATGGCAACAGAAAATAATACAGTGGTTAATTTTGAAATGCCAGCATCCTATACATATGGTTTTGATGGATTAGGAACAAAGAATCATTCAGTTACTCTTAATGAGGGGGAAACTTACCTTGTTAAATGTCAGGGGCCATTAGAGCATATTACAGGTACAAAAATATCCACAAATGGTAAAAATATAGTAGTTAATTCCGGTTCACAGCATACTAGAATTGAAGGAGCTTCAGCTTCTTCTGCAGAAGGTGGAGCGGATCAGTTAGTTCCGATTGGTAGAATAGGAAGTGACTATATAGTTATGAGAGGTGAAAATGATAATGGCTTTGAATATAGCATTATTGTTGCAACCGAAGATAATACTAATGTTTACGTTGATGGTGCCACTACTCCTGTAGCTACCTTAAATGAAGGAGAGTTTTATAACTTTATGCTGCCAGGTGCCTATACAGATGTTGGACGTGGTCATTATATTACTTCAGATAACCCGATATATGTTTATCAGGTTAGTGGATCTGATCCAGGAGGAATTAAAGATGAAGTTGGGATGGCAATTGTTCCTCCATTATACTGTGCGGGAAGTAAATATATTGAGTTTGTACCATTTAAGAACTACTCTCAAAAGCAACGTATAAACATTGTATTACCGCAAGAGGGTTTGGCTTCATTAAGGTATAATAATTTACCATATACAAGTTATTCAGGAGTTTCAATCTTCCCTGTAAATGGTAGACCAGATTATTATGCTGTATCTTTCCCTACTGAACATGTTAGAAATCAGGATAACCTGGTAATTACTTCCGAGGAATTTTTACAAGTTGGTTATATGACTGGAGCCAGTGGTACTGGTACTTATGGATTCTTGTCAGGATTTGGAAGTAAAATTGAGCCACTTGATCCTTATCACTATGCAAATACTGGTGAAAAGATTTATACTACAATTTATGATTTTGATTCTGATTTAGGTACCCCAGGATATCAAGGCGTTGTTCAGGGAAGTACTGTTGATCTTTGTATTTGGGGAGAAAGTTGTGCTCCGCCAAACCTGGTAAATAATGTAATTACTTCAGGAAATGGAGAGGAAGTTCAATATACTCCAAAATCAGACTCATGTTTTTCTTATACTGCTTCTAAGACATATTATGGTAAAGATACTGTTGAGATACAGATTATAAATGAATATGATGCTGTAGAAACAGTTTTTATCATCGTAGATGTTATTACTGCACTTGACCTGGCAATTGATGAAAGTTCAATTGTTTATAACGCACCAACATGTCCTGAAACAGATTTTACAGTTTCTTTTGATGTTACTAACTTATCTGATATTGTTTTTAATGATAATCTAAATATAACCTTTTACGATGGAGACCCCGGGACAACATCTGCCCGGCGTTTAAATACGATATCGGTACCAATAAATAATTTGGGTAATAACGATGTCTTTAGTGTTAATAATGCCCTGGTTGAAGGTACGGGAGAAGCTATAGTTGACTTACATATAGCAATTAACGATAATGGCACTAGTGGAATACCTATTGTATTTCCTTCAACAATCATTTTAGAAACTGACTATACTAATAATATTGGTGCGACTCCTGTTCA
Source organism: Marinigracilibium pacificum (assembly GCF_012926615.1). Taxonomy (GTDB): domain Bacteria; phylum Bacteroidota; class Bacteroidia; order Cytophagales; family Cyclobacteriaceae; genus Mangrovivirga; species Mangrovivirga pacifica. The sequence goes on from NZ_JABBNU010000007.1 coordinate 242,933, forward strand.
AGCGTTACCATTTCCATTAGAAGCTGAAAAGCTAAGAGATAATATAAATTGTGATCCTGCATATCCTGATAATGGAGCAGCAAGAGCAAATGTAATTATTAATGGAAATGTTCAAACTACAGGTTATAGCTACCGTTGGTATGATTCTCCAACTCCTGTAACAGGAAATGCAGACTTTACTCAAAGAACATATCCAGGACTTGCAGAAGGTACTTATAGTGTATATGCTATAAATGATCGCTTTGGATGTTTTTCTGATACCGTTGAAGTTCAGATTAATAGACAAACGGAATATTTTTCTGCTGAAATTGAAGAGATTTCACCACTTACCAGCTGTTTAACACCAAATGGTGCTTTAAGAGCTACTGTTCCTACTGCTGACGATAATGATTTCTATTTCTACTGGTATAATGATGAGTTTGTACAGGATAACTCAACTTTTGTTGGGATTGGACAACTTTTAGAAAATATCGATGAAAGTCAGTATACAGTTAAAGTTATTAGTAAAACTTCAGGCTGTTATGAGATTACTAGTGCATCAGTGTCTGATTTAAGAAGAGACCCAATTTTGACTTTGGATTCTTCACCTCAAACAAGATGTGAGCCAGCTGATGGAAGGCTAATAGCTTCAATAGACATGAGTCCGGCTGATTTTGACTTTACCTGGACTGATACAACTAATACATTGATTGGAACTACTCCAAATGTAAATGGTGTTGTAGCAGGAAAATATTATTTCAATGCAATTCATAAAACTACAGGGTGTTCAGCAATTGATTCTGTAATTGTTGATAGTCAAATTCCTGAAATTGATGTTATCCCTAATAAGGGAGCCGCCAATGATTGTTTCTTGTCTCCAGTTTCAGTAAGTGCACAATTTGCTAATGGGCAGACAGTTCCTGGAGCTCAATTTACATGGTATTATGGTTCAACTGTACCAGTATCAGATGATAGATTTTTTGCTGATGGAGCTTCTGTAGACAATGTTTCTCCTGGAGATTATATTATTGAGGTATTAAATCCTGCAAATAATTGTAAGGCTTATGAAACTTTACCGATTGAAGCAACAGCTTTGACTCCAGAAATCGATTTAGACCCTATAGCTTCTGACAACTGTGTTCCTGTTAATGGTGAAGTTTCAGGAAGAGTTATAAATATCCCTCCAGGATATAACCAGAGTGATTATACATATTATGTATTTATCGGCCAGAATGCAAAAGATCTAGGTAACGCAGACTATGTTGTTGATGGACAACCTACTGGATTAAGTTTACCTGACTTAGGTCCGCAATATTATACAGTAATTGCGAAGCAAGATTTTGAAAATGAATGTCTTTCTGCACCTCAATCTGTTCAAATTGATGATGATGCTGAATATCCAACTGCTATCAGTGAAACTATATTAAATGCTAACTGTTTGGATGCTGAAGGAAGAATTACTCTTAATTCAACACAAGCTTATAATTTCCAGTGGTTCAGAGGAGATATTGAAAACGACGATACGGTTGAAGACCTAAATCTAAATGATAATAGTACAACTCAGAGTGTATTAAATAATCAACCTTCAGGATACTATTCAGCAATTGTAACTAATCCTTCTACTGGATGTCAGGATAGTGTAGTTTCATTTATTGATATTCCTACATTAGATGAATATATATTGAGAACAGCAAAAGAAGATGATCCGTTCTGTTTTGTAGATAGTGGAAGAGTAACTGTGGCCTTGGCTAATACAAACTTTAATTATCCATTCGAATATACATTCAGGTTGGAAAGAATAGATGAGTCAAATAACTCAATACTAGTTCCATACACAGGAGACCCATCGAATATAGCTTATAATTATGGGCAACTTCCTCCATCGAACTATAGAGTTTCTTTAATTCAATTAGATGAAAATGGATTACCAGCTTACAATTGTAAATCTGAAGATATTGAAGTTTTAAATACTGAAGTGCCTCCAATTATTGAAGCAGAAGGAACAAACGCGCTGACAATTTGTAGCCCTCGTGATCCAGATGGTCAAGCTGAAGTGCGAGTGTTGAATGGAGATATTTACCTTCATGCATTTGAATGGACGGATGCGGGATCAAACCTTGTAGCTACTGGTTCGGAGGTTTATAACTTGTTGAATGGAACTTATACAGTTATTGCTACTAATCTAAACAATTACTGTAAAGCTGAAACAACAGCTGTGGTAGCTGATGCAAGGGTTTATCCAGAAGTAATACCTGAGTTATTAAAAGGACGTGAAGATTGTATTGAGCCAGATGGAATAATGACTTCGTATGTTCCAGGTGTTGATGATCAGTCTAACTACAAATTTGAATGGTATGATATGGTGGATGGGTCTACAGATTTAGATACATTAGACCATTATTATACAGGGCAAACTTTTGATGGATTTGATATTGGTGATTACACTGTAGTATCTATAAACAGGGCAACATCATGTCGAAGTGAGGCTGTATATGCAGTTGTTCCTGATCTAAGAGTTTATCCGGAATTTTATGTAAGAACTCAACCAGCAGCTTGCGAATACAGTAATGGTTTTGCCAGAGCTGTGGTAACCAATGATGTAGTAGTTGAGACTATCAGATGGGACATGGGTGGTGTATATAGTTTTGGATCAGATCTGATCAATATTCCATCAGGAATGTATGATGTTGAAGTAACAACTGTATTCGGTTGTATGAGTACCAAAGAAGTCGAGATTACTCCGGATATATTTATCTACAATGGTGTTTCAGCAAACGAAGATGGTAAAAACGATCATTTCATAATTGATTGTATTGGTTTCTTCCCTGATAACAATGTGAAGATTTTCAATCGATACGGTGATATGGTATATGAAACGGATGGTTATACTAATGATTCACCAAAACCAGGACAGGAAGCAGGTGTGATTCAAGGAAATAACTTCCGTGGATTTGGAAATAGAGGTATATATGCTGGTGGTAAGAAATTACCAGTGGGTACGTACTTTTATGTAGTGGATAAGGGAGATGGTTCTGAGCCTAAGAGTGGCTATTTGGAACTTGTGAGATAACAAAGCCAGCTAATTATAATGAAACAGACAACTTTAACAGCGATCATTTTAATTGTGCTTTCAATTACAGGGTTGAAGGCACAACAAAGACCGGTTTTTTCGCAATACATGTTTAATGGAATGGCGATAAACCCGGCATATTCCGGAGTTCATGAAACGGTTCATGGAATTGCTTCATACAGAGATCAATGGATAAATCTAGAGGGGGCTCCTAAATCACTTGCATTTGCAGTTGATACTAAGCTTTCGAAGAAGAACATTGGCCTTGGTTTGATGATTACCAATGATCGAATAGGAATACATTCGGATATAGGTGTTTATGCAGCATATTCATATAAAGTCAGAACTCTGGGAGGAACTCTTTCTATGGGACTGCAAGCTGGTTTTAATAATCTGAATTCGGATTATTCAAGATTGACTCTTGATGATATTACTGATCCGAATTTACAAGGTGTTAATAATTCATTTAATCCTAATTTTGGTGTAGGAGCATACTGGAATAATAGTTCATCTTATGTTGGGTTGTCGATTCCGTATATTCTACATAATAACACCTTCGATAAAAATGATATCAGTACAGTTACCGAATCAATTGAAAGGAGATATTACTTTCTAACAGGTGGTCATGTATTTCCGGTATCTAATAACCTGTTATTCAGACCTAGCACCTTGTTAAAAATTCAGGAAGGAGCTCCTGTCGATGTTGATATTAATTTGAATTTCATTTTATATGGACGTCTAAACCTTGGAGCTTCATATAGAACCGGAAGATCATTAGTTGGTATGTTCCAGATCCAAGCTACACAAGAATGGAGTTTTGGTTATTCATATGACTATGTATTTAGCGATTTGAATCAATTTAACAGGGGTACACACGAGTTTATTATACAATATGGAGTCAACATTGATAATAGTCACAAATCAATGCCATGCCCTTCATATTTCTTAAGATAAAATTTATTCAATAATTAATGGCTGGGGGCTAAAGCTGATAATGAAAATTATTATAGCTACCCAGCCAATAATTTTTCTACCCATCGATAGTTCATTATTAATTATTGCAGGAGGATGATATATTCCAATAAATCTTCCAATAATCAAGCTAAAGAAAAGCCATCCTGTATATCCTGTAACGTTAGGGAAATAGAAGTTAACAAAGTATTGAATAGCATAAATACTTAGTGCCAAAAGAATCTTTGTTAAAGGGTCTTTAGTTACTCTTCCAAGAATAAAATACAGAAAAAGCAGGTATAATGGGATAGCGATCAACAAATCCTTTATTGGTTGTCTACTACTGATGAAGCCTGTTCCGGCATAAAGTATAAACAGGATAAAAAAGACCAGAGAAATCCTTCCTTGCCATTTTCTTCCAAATAATCCAAAGAGAACATGGCCACCATCAAGTTGGCCAATTGGTAATAGGTTTAAAGCAGTAAATATAAGCGCAAGGTATCCTACAAATAAAAATGGATAGTGAATGATTTCAGCCTTACTTGGTAATAAGCTATAGTCTTCAACTACATATTTTTCAAAGAATAATGTCAATAGATTATCTCCGACAAAAATTTCTATTGTATTCTCGTCTTTAGGAGGTGAGTAGTTAAAACCTTTTCCTGCTTCATTGTATTCGGGGTGTATCTCGTATTGATATTCCTGGGGGGGTAAATGAGTATATCCGTACCAGAGTAATCCAAACGCAATAATAAATCCAGCCAAAGGTCCTGCTACACCAATATCAAAGTATTCTTTTCTGCTTTTTACTAAACCTTTTAACCTTATAACTGCACCCATTGTACCTATAGTAATAGGGAATATTGGCAGGGGAGGAAAAGGGATATAATATGGAAGAGTTGTTTTAACCTTATATTTTATTGCAGTAAAGAAATGACCGAATTCATGAAAAGTAAGAAATAGTAAAAATGGCCATGCATACATAAAACCGGAATACCAGTCTTTTTGTGTCCATTTATTAATCATGTCTACAGGCTTTCCTTTAATCCAGAAAACACCTGCAATCACAGTTGAGACAAATGTTAATACAAATAATAAAAGATGTTTGAGAATGTCTTTTAAAGTGAATTTATTATCTGTCATTATTAAAGAAATTGATTAAAACTTCTGGTCCATCTACTAAGATTGCTTTAATACCTAATTGTTTAGCAGAATTAACATTTTGTACTAGGTCATCAAAAAGTAAAGTTTCTGAAGGGATAAGGTCATTTTCTTCAAGTATTTGTTGAAATACTTCCGGGTTTGGTTTTCTTTTTCTCATAGAAAACGAATAATAAGAGCGGTCAAAATATGATCCAATATCTTTATTCCCGTTAGTTCTTTCAAGAATATTATTTACTCCATCAAGGTGAATAGGAGAAGTATTACTCATTAAATAAGTAGAATAATTTTCTCTTAAATTTTCTAATAAGGTAATTCGTTGAAGTGGAATATCTAGCAGCATTGCATTCCAGGCTTCATCTAATTCTTCATCTGAAAGGTTGTGATTTAGGATCTCTCTCATCTCTTCGCGAAACTCTTCGTTATTGATTTCGCCTAATTCATACCTTTCAGTAATTTTTGATTCAAAAATTTTCGCCTTGGCAACATCGACGTCACTATTGCAATAAGATACTAGTTTTGAGTATGTTAAATCAGTGTTTAGGTTGATGATTACACCACCAAGATCAAATATTATGTTTTGATACATAAATTTTTCTTTAATCAGTTTGGGATTTTATTCTGCAAATATGTAACATTGCAATCCCAAATCAAAGCTGAAACGAAAAGGCTTTTGGGGCCCTTAGCTCAGTTGGTTAGAGCACCTGACTCATAATCAGGTGGCCGCTGGTTCGAGCCCAGCAGGGCCCACAGTAAAAAAGAAGCTTCACAGAGATGTGAGGCTTTTTTTATACCCAATATTATGTTGCATAAATGCTGGGTGAGAAGTTTATGCTGATATTGATGTCATATCTGAAAAATAAATAAGGGTTTAAAATACCTTAATTAGGAGCAATCATAAATTTTATTTCATTGACATCAATCGTCAGTAAGCCCAGCAGGGCCCACAGTAAAAAAGAAGCTTCACAGAGATGTGAGGCTTTTAAATGATTCAAACTGTTATAAATATATCAATCCAATTAACGACCATAACCAAGGGTAAATATTTCAATATCTGCAATAATTTTCTCATTAGATTTTTGTGAAAATCACCCTCTCAAATTGTGAAAATGCTCTTTGTATTGTGATTTGATATGATTGTATAATTGTCATATCAGTTATTTAATACAAATGAAAGACATTAAAAAAAGACCTGAACATTCAGAAGTGCCCAATAGGAGAAAGTTGAGAAAACTTCTGTTACTGGAATTACTAATAATAGGCCTAAGTCTTGTCATTGCCTTGATTGCTTACATTAATTACCTATAAACATGAGAGTAAATTTTACTGTTTTTATTGTCCTGATGATATTTCAAATTCAATTGGTCTTTGCCCAACGATCAATTTCAGGAACCATAAGGGATTCTGATGGATTTGGACTGACTGGTGCAACCATATATATTGAAGGAACCCAAATAGGAACAACTGCCGGCATTGATGGAGAATTTTCTCTAGAGGTACCTTCTGATGAGACAATTCTAATAGTCACCTATATTGGTTTTAATCCACAAAAAATTATAGTAGGAGATCGCTCAATCTTCAATATTATCCTTGAAGAAAATATAGAATTACTTAATGAAATTATTGTTGTAGGGTATGGAGAAATTAAGAAAAGTGATCTTACTGGTTCTGTAGGTTCGGTTGATACTGAACAAATTCAAAAAATAGCTACAGTTGATATTGGTAGAGCTATACAAGGGAAAGTTGCCGGGGTACAGGTTACTACCAATTCCGGAGCACCTGGATCTGGAACTAGTGTTAGAGTGCGTGGTATCGGATCATTTTCTAATTCAAATCCTCTATATGTAGTTGACGGCTTTCTAACTGATGATATTAGTAATGTATCTCCAAATGATATTGAAAATATAGAGGTATTAAAAGATGCTTCAGCCACTGCAATTTACGGATCAAGAGGAGCTAATGGTGTAGTTATTGTTACCACGAAAAAAGGATTGTCAAATGGTGTTCAGGTTGAATTTAACGGTTACTACGGTACTCAATCAGCATGGAAGACCATTGATTTGTTAAATGCAAATGACTATGCCCAGACCTATCTGGATTTAAAAGGAGGGCAATTAAGTGGAATAGAATCTGAGGATTTAAGGCAATGGATTCAGCAAACTTTAGCTGGAAATAACTCAGGGACAGAATGGCAATCGGAAGTACTACAAAATGCTCCGATTCAATCTTATGATATAAGTGTAAGAGGAGGTTTTAAAAAGTTAAGATATAGTTTCGGCGGAACTCATTTTAAGCAAGATGGCGTTGTTATAAATTCTTATGGTAAACGATCACAAGGAAATGTTGATTTGGAATTTAAGGTAACAGATAAACTCTCCTTATCGGGTGGTTTGAAGTATTCAATAAACGAAAATACTGTTTATGATCAGGGTACTTATTCAAGTGTTTTGGGTACTGCAGTGCGAAAAGATCCTGTTAATCCTGTTCTGGATCCTGTAACCGGAAATTGGGACCGTACAAATTTAACAGACATAGAAAATCCAGCCAGATTGGGTTATATTAGCCAATTCAGAATTCAAGAATCAGAGAGGTTACAGCCCACTTTTGGAATTACCTATAAAATTACTAATGCACTTACTTTCAGAAGTAATGTAATATGGGATAAAAGGGACATTACCGGTAACTACTTAAGACCAATTTATACCACTGTTGAAAGTAAGAATCTAGGTAATAATGGACAGCCAATAATTAATCCCCAAGAAACAAATACTACTGAAGAGCTACAGGTTCAGACAAATAAATTAAATGTTCTTCAAAATTCAAATACCATATCCTATGATAAATCTATAAATGATCATAGTATCAATGCCGTATTAGGATTTGAAACGTATCAAAGTGACATCAGCAATATTACAGAACAAGTTTTTACTGACTCAATAGGTGTATCTGATCCGTTAAGAGAAAGAGCATTTAATTTGATGTCTTATTTTGCTCGTGCGGTTTATTCATACAAGAGCAAATATTTATTAACCGCTACTGTTCGTAGAGATGGATCAAGTAAATTTCCTGAAGAAAATAGATGGGGTACTTTTCCTTCATTTTCAGCTGGATGGAATGTTGACAGGGAATCATTTTTTCCTGAATCGAAAATCATTTCAGGATTAAAAATAAGAGGAGGCTGGGGAGAAGTTGGTAATCAGGAGCCAATACAGCCTTATGCTTTTTATTCTGTTTTAAGTCCAGGTTGGCAATATGCATTTGATAATAATTCACCCTCTCAGGGCTATGCTCCGACTTTTATTCCGTCAGAGAGTATTACCTGGGAGGTTTCCCGGATGTCAAATGTAGGTCTGGACTTTTATTTTCTAGACAATAGGCTTTCATTATCTACAGAGTATTATATAAAAGATACTAAAGATTTATTAGTTGATTCGCGATTTGTGCCAGCTCCGGTTTTTGCCGGAGCCCAGGCACCTACTTCTAATGCAGGGGCAATGACTAATAAAGGTCTTGAAATCACATTGGATTTTAAGCAAAAGTTTAAATCATTTTCTTTTAACGTTGGAGGGAATATAGCCTTTATAACCAACGAAGTTACGGCTATTGGAGCTGCAAATAACATCCAAGGTGCTGCATATGAAGCAAAAACACAGATTCCAGCTACCCGTACTGTAGTTGGTGGAGAGTTTGGAGCGTTTTATGGGCTGAAGTCCCAAGGAATATTTCAATCTGCTGAAGAAGTTGATGCACATGGTGCTCAACCAACTGCCCAACCTGGAGATGTGAAATGGCTGGATCATAACAATGATGGAGAAATTACTATTGAGGACGCGGTTTTACTTGGAAGTCCAATTCCGGATTTTACTTACGGATTTTACCTAAATGTTGAGTTTAAGAATTTTGATTTTAGCGCATCTTTTCTGGGTAGTCAAGGTAATGAAATTGCTAATATCATGACCTACTACTATAGGGGCTCAGATGTAATTGATAATAATCTTTTGAAGTCACGAGTTGAAAATGCCTGGACGGGGCCAGGTTCAACTAATACTGAACCAAGATTAACTGAGTCTGTCACACAAAATGATTGGTTTAGTGATAGATATATAGAAGATGGTTCATTTCTGAGGTTAAGAAATGTTCAATTAGGATATACTTTGCCTTCTCAAGTCACTAGCAAGATAAAACTTAGCAGGGTAAGATTTTACCTTTCCGCAGATAACTTATTGACCTTTACAGATTATTCAGGCTTTGACCCAGAAGTAGGTCTTGCATTTAATGGAGACCCTTTTGGAAATGGGGTAGATCTGGGAAATTATCCACAACCGAGAACAATCATTTTTGGTACAAACATCAAATTTTAAATCCATGAAATCATCAATTTCACTTTTAATATTTCTGGTATTATTTATTTCATGTAGCGATTTTCTAGTAGAAGAGCCAACTACTGAAATTACTGAGTCAGATTTCTTTACATCCGAAGAAAATGCAATCACTGCATTAAATGCCGTTTATGATCCACTTGGGTGGGGTGAATCCTCAATACTTGGGAGTAGAGGCCATTCATATGAGTTTATTATTGGGGATATCTGTACTGATGATTCAGAAAAAGGCTCAACTACTGGTGATCAATCTAGCATCAATTTTTTAAAGAATTTCACCTCTGGTGCAGGATCCAGTAATTTGTCTGTATTATGGAGTAAGCATTATATCGCAATAGCCAGAGCAAATTTTGTTTTGAAAAATCTGGAAGATGCTCCTTTTAATGATTTAGTTAAAGAGGAGCTTCAGGCAGAAGTAAGATTCGTTAGAGCTTATAGTTATTTTTTACTTGTTCGAATTTTTGGGCCTGTGCCATTATTTGATAAACCTGTTAGTCCGGAAGATATTAATACAAAAGATTTTACGAATGCTGCAATTAATGAGATATATCTCCAAATAGAGGAGGATTTAAACTTCGCAATTGAAAAACTTCCGGTCAAAGGTGTTAGAGAAATTGGAAGAGCAAATAAAGGAGCAGCTGCGGCCTATTTATCAAGAGTTATAATGTATCAGTTAGGTACTGATAATACAAACCAACATACATGGCAGGAAGTTTTTGATTTAACAAACAACTTTATTGATGGTTTGTATGGAAATTATTCTCTAGCTGTCAATTATGCTGAGTTATTTGATCCGATTGGAGAAAATAACAATGAATCAATTTTTGAAATTCAATCTATAGATAATGATATAGATCCATTTAATGAAGGTGCTTATGTTGGATCTGAATGGTCAATTTTTCAGCATCCTCAATTCATGGGAGGGTGGGGTTTTAATACGCCAACCCAGGATTTAGCGAATTCTTTTGAAGCAAATGACCCGCGAAGGCAAAATACAGCTTTAACCAATGGAGAATTTGCCTATGGTATTGAAATGATTGAAAACATCAGAAATCAAACAGGTTTTTATTCAAGGAAAGCAATATTATCTCCTGATTTTTGGGGATCGGGAGGTGATGGCAAGAGAAAAGGCTCGGGATATAACATAAGAAAATTCAGATATGCTGATATTCTTTTAATGAACGCCGAGGCTGCTTATCACATAGGTAATAATCCTCAAGCCATCCTACGCCTTTCTGAAATAAGAAACAGAGCAAGTCAGAGTACATATCCACGTGGATTTGATTCAAGTGATCCTGAAGGATTTACTCAAACAGGTTTTCCCCCTTTAGATAATTCTATTATCCCTACTTCAGGACAGGCACTACTAGATTTTATTTATCTGGAAAGAAGAAGAGAATTTGGCATGGAGCAACTGAGGTATTGGGATTTAGTACGTACCGGAAGGTATGTGTCAACTATGGAAATGAAATATGGGACTTCCGGTTCTGTAATTCTTAATCATTCATTTGTTGCCGGAGGTGATAGAACAGCTGGAAAGACAATTGTAAATCCAATTCCGGTATTTCCAATTCCTGCCTTCGAGGTAGCAGATTGGGGAATCCTGCAAAACCCTGGATATAATTAATAACCAAATTAATAAACCTATAAATCATGAATAATAAATTTAAAACACTATTAATGAGTATGACAATCGTTCTAGGAACAATGGTTATGCTAAACTCTTGTGATGAGGATGATCCCATCACTTTCGAATCAAATCCAGAGCAATTTTGCCTTGAAAATCCAAAAGATTCAAGATGTTTCGATATAGATCCGGATGCGTTTTGCGATGCAAACCCTTTTGATGAACAGTGCTGTATACCAAGCCAAGATCTTGACTGCTATTGTTCTACAGGGGATAATGGAACCACCGACACAGAAAACTGTTGTTTATTTGATTATAACCCTAACTGCTTCTGTGAAGCTAATCCGGATGACCCACAATGTGCGCAAGATTTTGGAGTAGGTAACGGAATTGGTTTGGTGATTGATTTTGAGTCCGGACTAGAGTCATTTGCACCTGACTTTTATAATCCATCAGGGAAAGTTGAGTTTAATGGTAGTTCTACAATAATGGCTGTAGAAGGAGATAATTATCTTTCTCTGGTAATGGCAGCTGACGATCCTGCCAAAGACTGGCATGACTTCAAATACTGGCCTTCTGCTATGGACAATGATCCTGATAATGACGATGATGCACTGATAGATTTTACCACAATGTCAGACCCTCATTTGAATTTCTGGTTAAATACCGGTGCTGATAGCGCTGCTTTAACTATAGATTTTCAGACTTTGTTTGATGATGGTTCAACCGGCGAATGGGCATTCCATACTTTTCTTCAGGACGCTACTCAAGGAGAATGGAGACTATATAGCATAAGTTTATCTAGATTGTTTAGTAACGATGAAACCTTAGCTGCAGAAATACCTGGTCTGGCATTGCCAAATCAATCATGGGGAGGAACTGACAAGGAGTTTTCATTAACAAGTTATAATCACCAGATGATCAAATTTGCCTTAATGGCTCAGGATTGGGCAATATTGGGCAATTATGAAGCTCACTTAGATGCAATTTCGATTACTGATGGTCCTTTGGAACAGCTTCCTTGGATTAAATAAAATAAATAATTGCCTCATACTTAAATAAAATAAAAGCCGGCTCATCCGAGCTGGCTTTTACACCCAATCTCATGAAAAGTATATTTTTCTTTATAGCCGGATTTTTACTTAGTGTGCAATTGAATGCTCAAACCTCAATTGCTAACCTTTCAGATCAGAAGGCTACAAAAAAGACGAGGAATCTATATGCATTTCTTAGCTCTGTCAAGGCAGGACAAACAATGTTTGGACATCAGGATGACTTTTTATACGGTCTCGACTGGAAGTATAATCTTAAATCTGATGTTGAAATAATTTCAGGAAACCGACCTGCTATTGTTGGCTGGGATATCGGTAATCTAGGACATGAGGTTAATATTGATAGTTTTCGTTTTGATCAGATTATCAAGGGAATAAAATATGTTTATAGAAAAGGGGGAATAAATACAATCTCCTGGCATATGATTAACCCGTTAACCGGAGGCTCTTCGTGGGATAAAGAAATAAATATTAGTAAAATCTTACCAGGTGGGTCTGCACATAATGCTTATACCAAAAAGCTGGATGAATTTGCCAATTTCATTAATAAGTGCAGGGTGGGATTATTTACAAATATTCCAATTATTTTCAGACCATTTCATGAACATAATGGTGATTGGTTTTGGTGGGGTAAGTCACATGCTAAGGAAGAAGAATATATTTCTCTGTGGAGGTTCACTGTTGATTATCTAAGAAATGAAAAGAATTTACATAATCTGATTTTTGTTTTTAGTCCTGATAGAAGCAGAATGAACCTGACAATGGAAAGTTATCATTATGGATATCCTGGTGATGATTATGTTGATATCATAGGTTTGGATAATTATTGGGACATGGGACATCCTGTAAATACTAAATCCCCTGAAGAGCAATTATTAGATTTCATAAACAGCATAAAGCTTATTTCTCAGATAGCTAGAGACAAGAACAAGGTATCTGCATTAACAGAAACGGGAAATGACAGGATAACTATACCCAATTGGTATACAGAAAGATTACTAGAACCATTGAGAAGTAATGATACTGATCTTGCCTGGGTATTGGTATGGAGAAATGCTAGTAAGCAGCACTATTTTGTTCCTGATAAAGGGCATGTTAATGAACAGGATTTTATTGTTTTTGAACAGGATAGTAGCACATTATTTCTGAATGATATTCAAAATCCATATAAGAAGAACAAATGAGAAAGGTACTGATTTTTGTTCTTACTTTGCTTATTCCTGATTTGATCGCTCAGAATGCAGATGCAGGTTCAGATACTGTTGTTATGGCCGAAATATTTCCCGCTAGTTATACTTTAAATGCTTCAGGAAGTACCTCAGAAAGCCCTATAGTAAATTATTTCTGGGTATATCAAAATGATACTCTTGGAAATGATATTTCTCTGGAGGTTTCATTAGTAGAAAACCAAAATCGATTTACACTTATAATAGAAGACGAACTTGGAAATACAGACTCTGATGCTGTGAATATATTTCTGGGACATTCTACAAATTATAATAAAAACAGGCTTCCTCTTAGAGGCAATACTTTACCACGATTTATATCAGGAATGAATATTGCCTGGAAGGATTACTCGAATGATTTAAATGAATTTACTCCAGAAGATAGGGAGTATTATCAGGAGATTTTTGATTCGATTAGTGTAAATGGAGGAAATGCTGTCCGATGGTGGCTTCATACCAATGGAGCAAACACACCTCAAATTAATGAATATGGATTTGTAGAAGGTATTGATCTGGAAACTATTCAAGGAATGAAACAAGTACTTGATATGGCTTATGACAATGGAATAGTAATAAGTATGTGCTTGTGGTCATTTGATATGTTACAAAATCAAAATCAGGATAGGAATGCATTGAATTTGCTTCTTACTAATACAGATAATATTCAGTCCTATATAGATAATGCATTGATTCCAGTATTAGAGTTAATTGGGGACCATCCTGCTGTTATGACCTGGGAAATTTTTAATGAGCCAGAAGGCATGACAACTAAATATGGTTGGACACCGGAACGTGTAACAATGGTTGATATTCAGCGATTTGTTAATATGTGTGCTGGAGCAATTCACAGGAATACCTCACAAGCTTTGGTTTCAAATGGTTCATGGAATATAAAAGCTAGTTCTGATGTAGATGGTTTTAAAAACTATTATACTAAAGAAAACTTAATTGCGATAGGTGGAGATCAGGATGGCTATATGGATTTTTATCAGGTTCATTATTATCCAAAGAATCACCCGGTAGATCAATCGCCATTTCACCGACCAGCGTCATATTGGGAACTTGATGCGCCTATTGTTATTGGTGAGTTTCCAGCCGATACTTTAGCAGGACGGATAAATCCCGGATTCTCGGTTAAAAGAGCTTATGAATTGGCTGTTTATTATGGTTATGCAGGAATAATGTCATGGTCATGGTCTTCTACCAATGATTTTAATAAAGATTTTAGTACAACGTCTAGAGGTTTAAGGGCAGTTTCTGAATTGATTCCTAATGATCTGATAATACCAAATGGACAGGATATTGACAGGATACCAAAAGTCGTTAAAAATGTCCCACCGTTTAGAGCTATCATAGAAGATATTAGTGGTGATTTGGTCTTCCTGGATTTAAAAAGCTTTTTTTATGATGAGGAACAAGGAACAGATCTAAATTATGAACTTCTGGAACTTACTAATGAAACTGGAGCTACACCTATAATTCAAAACAATTCAGAAGTAATACTGGAATTTAATAATCCTGTTCCAGGAACTAACCATCTTTCCTTTAGAGCTTCAGACAAGATAGGTTGGTATGCTGATGCCAAAACTATAGTGATGTTAGGTTCCTATGAAGGGAATGAACAAAATCTGGCATATTTTAAGCCAATTTACACTGCTACAGAAGCAACTGAGAAATTCAGTATTTATGCAAATGATGGGAATTTGGCTACGGTATGGGAGAGTACATCAAATTTTAATGACACGTTAGTCATTGATCTTGAAGCTAATTTACTTCAAAATTTCTATGCCTTACATTGGGATAATTTATCAGTTTCATCCTATGAGTTTCAGATTTCTGATGACAGTTTGAATTGGGAAACTGTCTTTGATGAAAATTATGAGCTCATATCAAAAGTTGTATTTACAAGGAATAACCCTTACTCAGGTCGCTATCTTCGATTGATAATGTCGAATAGTGATCAGAATAGAAATTTTAAAGTAAAGGAAATTGTTGCTGAGTATGTTGAGGAAAATCAATCACCGGAAGTAATTAAATCTATCGATGATCTGAATTATAAATTGAGTGATGTTAAGAATATTAATAATTACATCAAGTTTGAAGGTATTTTTACAGATGCAGAACATCGTAAATATTTAACATATCAAATCGAAAACTCCAATAGTAATCTGGTTAGACCTGAGTTTTCTATCGGTGGAATGGGGCTCAGTTTGATTTTTGAGAAAGAACAGACTGGTTCTTCATTAATAACCCTAACTGCAATTGATCCATTTGGAGCATCTGTTTCAACTTCTTTTAATGTAAATGTTGAGCAGGATATTCTTGGAATTCCGGAGGTAGAAAACTCGGTTTTAGTATATCCAAATCCGGTATCTGACAAGTTGATCATGGATATGAGAAATCAACTAATAATCCCATACCAAATAGTTGTTTACAATTCAGAAGGTCAATTAATGGATAGTTTTCAAAATAATAAGGCTATTAAAACAATTGACATTGGACATTATGCCGGTGGAATATATGTAATACAATTCCTATCCGAAAATGAAAGATTTTATAAAAGGTTTATAAAAAGATGAGTGAACTAATAATCAATATCTCAGGTTTTACTGGACTGTATTACAAGATTGGAATTACTCCAGAAAGAAATAATGGTGATGATAAAGTGTTTGATAGTCAATTTTTTGTGGAGTTAATAAGTCAATTGTTGCCCCATTTTATAAGGATATATTATTCAATCGGACAAAGGATCTATATCCTTTCAAATTTCAATGCAATTATATGAAATCAATCGCCAATCATATGGATCGAATAAAAATACTCTTTGATAGTCAGGAAGAACTATTGTCTGGAAAGAACAAGGTTGCTCAAGATAACGGGATTATTAAAAGATTTAAGCATCCGATAATTACTACTGATCATGTCCCTTTGTTTTGGAAATATGATCTTAACCCTGAGTCCAATCCATTAATGTTAGAAAGGCAGGGAATCAATGCAACGTTTAATGCAGGGGCGATGCTCTTTGAAGACAAATACACTTTGGTGGTTAGATTGGAGGGGAATGACAGGAAGTCATTTTTCGCTGTTGCACAAAGTGAAAATGGAATTGATAATTTTCGATTTTGGGATCACCCCGTCAACCTGCCACAGACAACAGAACCTGATACCAATGTATACGATATGAGGCTTACCTATCATGAAGACGGTTGGATATATGGATTGTTTTGTACAGAACGAAGGCCAAAAGATGCCCCTGGCTTTGATCAATCAATAGCAGAGGCTAAATGTGGTATTGCAAGGACAAAAAATTTAATTGATTGGCAAAGGTTACCCGATCTTGACTCAGGAAAAGACCAACAGCGTAATGTTGTACTTCATCCGGAGTTTGTGGAAGGTAAATATGCCTTATATACAAGGCCTCAAGATGGATTTATTGATGCGGGAACAGGTGGAGGAATAGGCTGGGCACTTATTGATAGAATGGAAAACCCAATAGTAAGAGATCAAAAGGTAATAGACCCAAAAGTTTATCATACAATAAAAGAAGTAAAAAATGGTCAGGGACCACCCCCTTTAAGAACAAATGAAGGATGGCTGCACTTAGCACATGGAGTTAGGAATACTGCAGCAGGATTAAGGTATGTCTTGTATATGTTTATGACATCTTTAGAAGATCCTTCAGAGGTAATTTTCTCTCCTGGTGGTCACTTAATGGCTCCTCAAGGAGAGGAAAGAGTTGGTGATGTATCTAATGTTCTTTTCTCAAATGGTTGGATAGAAAAGGAAGGAGTGGTTTATATCTACTATGCTTCTTCAGATACCAGGATGCATGTTGCCACAAGTACATTAGAAAGATTGATTGATTATTGCAAAAATACCCCGGCAGATGGACTGAACTCATATGCATCAGTAAAAAGTCGGAATAATCTGATAAATAAGAACTTAGATTTTATGAAGAATGCAAAGCTTAGAAAATAATCTTACAATTGAGAGATTGCCAATTTCCGAAAAAGTAGCTTATGGTCTTGGTGATTTTGCATCTTCTATGTTCTGGAAGTTATTTTCAATGTTCATGCTGTTTTTTTATACTGATGTATTTGGGATATCTGCAGCTGCTGTTGGAACTATGTTTCTGGTTACAAGGGTTTGGGATGCAGCCAATGATCCAATAATGGGAGTTATAAGTGACCGGACTACAACTAAATGGGGGAGATTCAGGCCTTTTCTCCTTTGGGTGGCTGTGCCATTTGGGATAATAGGTGTATTAACGTTTACCACTCCTGATTTTAATGAGACAGGTAAACTGGTTTATGCATATGTTACTTACACCTTAATGATGATGGTTTATACAGCTATTAATGTCCCTTATGGTTCACTAATGGGGGTAATGTCAAGTGATGGAGAACAACGAACATCACTGGCATCATGGAGGTTTATTGGAGCTTTCTCTGGTGGTCTGTTTGTTACTTCCACAGCTAACTCATTGATAGAACATTTCAGCGAGGGGAGAACTGAAGCCGTTGGATTTCAGATTACAATAGCAATTTATGCGATAGTTGCAGCTATACTTTTCATTTTGGTATTTCTTGGTACAAAAGAGCGTGTTATTCCTGAAAAGGAAAAAACCGGATCATTAAAAGAGGATATAAAAGATCTTTGGAAAAATAAGCCGTGGTTTATTATGTTAGGAGCTAATATTTCGACGCTTATTTTTATTTCAATGCGCGATGGGTCTATTCTTTTCTATTTTAAATATGTAGTTGGAGATCAAGTTGTCAGTCTTTTTGGAAATACATATGTTTGGTCATCAACCAGTCTTTCTTCAGCTTATATGTCTATTTGGCTGGCTACAAATATCATAGGTGTTATTCTTGCAAAGCCACTATCATCACGGCTGGGAAAGAAAAATACATTTATTCTCTCTGCTTTAACATCTGCAGTATTTAGCTTCATATTCTTTTTTATTGCCCCTGATCAGATTATCGCCATTTATGGACTTAATATTCTTCTTGGTATAAGCTCAGGAATTGTATTGCCACTTGGTTGGTCCATGTATGCTGATATTGCAGACTACTCCGAATGGAAAACAGGAAGACGTGCCACAGGTCTGGTTTTTTCATCAGGATCAATGTCACAGAAATTTGGATGGACAATCGGAGGGGCTTTATCTGGCTGGATGCTTGGGGCATTTGGATTTGAACCGAATGTTGAACAGACAGAAATTGCAATTCTTGGTATAAGGTTAATGATAAGTGTAATTGCGGGGATAGGTGCATTAATGGCATTTATTTTTATAAGGTCTTATAATTTGGATGAGGAAATGATGAGAATAGTGAAAAATGACCTTACGAAGGAAAAGGAAGAGGAATTAATTACAGTATAATAATGGATCACCATATTAATTTAAAAAGTAACGGATTTATTCGGAAGGAACTTATAGTTGAATTGATCAATATAATGGATTATTGGTCTCAAAATATGGTTGATGAGTTAAATGGAGGGTTTTATGGCCGGATAGACGGAAGGAACATTCTACAAAAAGATGCTGAGAAAGGAGTTGTTCTAAATTCAAGAATATTATGGACATTTTCAGCCGCATTTAATCTTTTTAAGGATCCGAAATATAAAAAAATAGCAGAAAGAGCCTACCTCTATATAATTGAACATTTCCTTGATAAACAATTTGGAGGTGTTTATTGGATGTTGGATGTAAAAGGGACACCATTAGTCACAAAAAAGCAGATTTATGCTCAAGCCTTTGCAATATATGGTTTGTCTGAATATTACAAAATTAATGAAGACCCAAGTGTACTATCCAAAGCTGTGAATCTATTTGATTTAATAGAAAAACATGCTTTTGATCCTATTGAGAATGGATATTTTGAAGCGTTTAGCTGTGAATGGAGCCCTTTGAAAGATGTGAGATTAAGTGAAAAGGATTTGAATGCTCAAAAAACTATGAATACCCATCTTCATATTCTTGAAGCCTATACAAATTTATATAGTGTTTGGAAAGATGAAAATCTAAAAGGAAGACTAAGGAATCTTATAGATGTATTGATAGAATATTTTGTTTCTCCCAGCAACCATTTTAATTTATTTTTTGATGAGACTTGGAGGTCTCTAAGTAATGATTTTTCATACGGTCATGATATTGAGGGAAGTTGGTTATTGGTTGAAGCTGCAGAAGCTATTGAAGATAAAAATGTCATTAAAAAGATAAAACCAATTGCAGTTGAGATGGTAGACGCCTCTTTGGAAGGAATGGATAATGATGGAGGGTTAATGAACGAGGGTAATTCCAAAGGAATAATAGATACAGATAAACACTGGTGGCCTCAGGCAGAAGCACTTGTAGGATTGATCAATGCCTGGCAAATGACAAATAATAAATTTTATTTGGATCAAGTATTTAAAACCTGGATATTTATTAAGGACAGTTTGATAGACCGGGAGCATGGAGAATGGTTTTGGAAAGTCTCAAAGGAAGGTGTTATTAGCTTTGAAGAAGATAAAGCCGGACCCTGGAAATGTCCATATCATAATGGAAGGGCTATGATGGAATGTTTAAAGAGGTTGGGATATTAGTGTCAATTTTATAAATATATGAGAATCAATTATTTGATTTATTTTTTATCATTTTTTAGCTCTTTAGGGGGTCTTTTTGGTCAAACTGAAATCAGGTTTGAAAACATGGGAATGGAGCGAGGCCTATCTAACATGAATACATCCTGTATTATACAAGATTCACTCGGGTACATTTGGGTTGGCACTGATGATGGTCTAAACAGGTTTGACGGATATGAGTTTACCACTTTTACATACGGTTCAAATGAAAAGGAAAATTTAAATATCAGTAACAATAGAATATTTGAATTGATAGAAGGAGATTCAAGCAACCTTTGGATAGGAACTTATGATGGATTAAATAAATATGATAGACGTTTAGGCCGTTTTTTTACCTATCGGCCTCTTTCAGGGCAAAATAATTCTGACGCTAACATAATTTATTCTCTTTTTATTTCAGATAATCATACTCTATGGGTTGGTACAGGAGCTGGGCTTTATGCCTTTGATACCCAAAAGAATAATTTTATTGAGTTACCAGATAGTTTTGGGTCATTAAGAAATCAAATTATACATTGTATTGTAAAAGGACCAGGTGGATCCTTGTTTATTGGAGCAGAACAAGGAATTTACACAGTTAAAAACAATCAAATAAAATTATTAAATATAGAGTTATATAGTTCGAGAGAAGTAATATCGCTTTTGTTTGATAGTGGCAATAAGTTATGGGCAGGGCATTTTAATTCAGGGATAAGTATCATCGATCTAAATGATTCAACAAGTAATTTCATAAGAAAAGGACAAGAAAGTTATCTCCCTGATAATTATGTTTATGATATAACACAAAATAAGGCTGGTGAAATTTGGGTAGCAACAGACAATGGGTTAGCACGATATAAAGGAAAGGGTGTTTTTGAAGCTTTTACAAGTATAGAAGGTGATGTTTATAGTCTTTCAAGTGATATTATAACAAGTATTCTTATAGATGATAAAGAGAGAATGTGGGTTTCTACCCGACTTGGAGGTATTTGTCTTTATGATCCTTATCGACATCAGTTTAATCACATTAAAAAAAATGGATATAAACCCGAAAGCCTGTCCAGTGATAAAATAACAGGTTTTGCAGAAACCAGAAATGGGGATTTAATTATTGGAACAGATGGCGGAGGTATTAATATTTTTAATGAGGAAGACCGGACATTTAGAAAGATAACCAAGGAGCAAAATGGCATAGCCAGTAATAAAACTTTATCCTTAAAATATGATTCCAAAGGAAATTTATGGATAGGTACATGGGGCAATGGGTTGAATAAAATTTCTCCGGAAGGTCAAATAAGTCATTATGTTCATGATGATAACGATAAACATTCTTTGACAGACGATAATGTTTATGTGATATTTGAAGATTCAAAAAATAATATCTGGATCGGAACCTGGGGGAATGGAATCAGTAAATATGACCCGGAAAATGATAGTTTTATAAATTACACTCACAATCCTGATAACCCTGATTCATTTGCTGGTTCTGCAATAAATCAAATTGTTGAAGACTATAATGGTGATTTATTAATTGTTACTGAATTTAAAGGGTTTGATAGATTTGATCCTGAGTCTGGGAAATTTAAGCATTATAAAGCTGGTGAAAATAAATCTATATCTCTAAATGCACTGAATAGTGTTTTGGTGGATAGTAAAAATAGAATCTGGATTGGTACAAATGGGGCAGGTCTTAATTTATATGACAGAGAGACTGATTCTTTTGAAGTATTTACAACTAAAGACGGATTGCCAAATAATGTAATTGTAGGTCTTCTCGAAGATGATAAGAGTAATATATGGATCAGTACTAACAGAGGGATCTGTAAGTTCGATCCGGTTTTAAAAACATTTCAAAATTTTGATGTAGATGACGGATTACAAGGCTATCAATTTATGCCTAGAAGTGCTTTGAAACTATCTGATGGTAGGTTAGTATTCGGTGGGAATAGTGGGCTTAACCTTTTTGATCCTTACAACATAAAAGTCGATAATAATTCTACAAATATTTTTTTGTCAGGTATAAGTTTATTTCATGAGCCTCTAAAGGTAGGTGATGAACATGGAATTCTTGAAAATAGCCTGCTTTATACTAAGAAAATTACTCTAGATAATGATCAGAATTTTTTCACAATCCACTTTACAGGAATAAATTTCACTTCTCAAAATGATATTGTATATGCCTATCAAATGTCTAATTTGAATGATGATTGGGTGTTATTAGGTAAAGAAAGAGTTGTGTCATTTACAACTTTAAAACCTGGAGATTATACTTTTCGAATAAAAGCTTCAATTAATGGTGTCGACTGGTCTGAAAATCCGGCGGAATTATCCATAACTATTTTGCCTCCGTGGTGGAAAACGACCTGGGCTTACATCTTGTTTAGTACAGTTTTTATTATGCTTTTATTAGGATTTAGATACCTTGTTGTTGCTAGAACTAACTATGAAAATAATCTAAAGCTTGTTAGACTCGAAAGAGAGAACCTTGAAAATACCAATAAAGCTAAGCTTCAGTTTTTTACAAATGTTTCACACGAATTCAGAACACCACTTACCTTGATTTTAGGTCCTATAGAAAACCTAATAGAAAAAACTACTGATAAGTATACCAAGCAACAACTTAATATTGTTAAAGGCAATGCCTCTCGTCTTCTTAATCTGATTAACCAGCTTTTAGATTTTCGTAAAGCTGAGTCAGGAAACTTAAAAATTCGTGTTGCTGAAGGGAACTTTGTAAACTTTGTGAAAGAGATCAAATTGTCCTTTGATTCAAGAGCCGAAGAATTAGGGATTAGCTTTAATATATTTTACTCATCAAACATTATTAATCTATTTTTCGATCGTGATCAGTTTGAAAAAATATTATACAATCTGCTTTCTAATTCTTTCAAAAACACTCCAAAAGGTGGTGAAGTGGTAATCAAAATAATTGAAAAGACAGATACTGTTGATTTAATAGTTGAAGACAATGGGAAAGGCATACCTGAGGAAAATTTTGATAAAATATTCACCAGATTTTATTCAAGTGAAAAATCTATTGGTGGCACAGGTATAGGCCTTGCATTGGTCAATAATCTGGTTCGACTGCACCATGCTGATATCACTTTTAATAGTATAGAAAATGAATTGACCGAGTTTAAAATCTCTATAAAGAAAGGTAGGGAACATTTTAAAGATGAACAGATAATTGATGATTTTAAAAATAGTGAACAAATCGAAAAATATTTGGATGATGCATTGAGTTTAGAAGGAGATTTAACTAATGGTGAAGTCAATTATTCAGATATAAAAGATTTAGACAAAATTCTGGTTGTGGAAGACAACGCGGATGTAAGATCATTTATCAAGTCAACATTTTTAAAGAATTATGTTGTTTTGGAAGCATCGAATGGAGAAGAGGCATTAGAACTTGCTATTGATGAGGTTCCTGACTTGGTAATTAGTGATGTTATGATGCCTGTAATGGATGGAATCTCATTGTGTAAAAATTTAAAAACTAATACAAAAACTTCTCATATCCCGGTCATTTTACTAACTGCAAGGACTTCGTTGATTTTTGAAACTGAAGGTTATGAAAGTGGTGCCGATGGTTATATTTCAAAGCCTTTTTCCAGTAACCTTCTAAAAGTAAGAGTAAATAATTTAATTAGACAAAGAAAACAATTAAGGGAGATTTTCAATGAGAGAAGTGAACTTCAATTAGAACCAAGTATGTTTTCATTCACTTCTTCAGACGAAATATTTATTAAGTCAGCACTCGAAAGTATCGAAAGAAACATGTCAAATTCTGACTATTCTGTAGAAGATCTAGGCAAGGATGTTGGATTGAGTAGAATGCAATTGTATAGAAAATTAAAATCCATGCTGGGTCTTTCCGGAAATGAATTTATCAGAAATATACGCCTAAAAAGAGCTGCCCAATTACTAAAAACCGGTCAATATACTGTTTCAGAAACAACTTATTTATGTGGTTTTTCAGACCTTCAATATTTTAGAAAGTGTTTTAAAAAGCAATTTAAAATTAACCCTTCAAGTTATAAAGATGAGGCATTTGATGATGTTGAGGAGGGAAATAATGGGTTGTAGTTCCCTATTCCTGGATAATACTTTTGTTCATTATGAATATATAATAGTAAATGAAATTTAGTCTTTTTTTCTTTTTCATTTTGTTATCTGTACCAGCTTATTCTCAGGGTGGTGACTTTGTAAGAATTGAGTCTGGTCATTTTTATAAAGGGGATATGATGTATAAGTTCATTGGTGCAAACTATTGGTATGGAATGTATTTAGGAATGGATTCGACACCAGGTGACAGGAATAGACTTATACGAGAGTTGGATTACTTGAAGTCATTGGGAATCAAAAATCTGCGAATATTGGGGTCGTCAGAGGGGAGTGGAAAGTATCAAATATCTCCACCATTACTAGTTTCAGAAGAGGAGTATAATGAAAATGTATTCAAGGGGTTGGATTTCTTTTTAAATGAGTTGAGAAAACGTGATATGACTGCCGTGGTGGTTTTAAATAATTTTTGGATGTGGAGTGGCGGCATGCCTCAATATGTATCATGGGTGGAAGGTTCTGAAATCCCTATGCCTGATATAGAGAATGGAGGTAATTGGGATAACTTCATAAACTATTCACTATCATTTTATGAAAACAATAAAGCTCAAAGGCTTTTTAAAGAACATTTAAAAATGATGGTCAATCGTGTAAATACTTTTAATAATCTGAAGTATAGAGATGATCCTACCATACTTTCGTGGCAGCTTGCAAATGAACCAAGAGGGTATGATAAACAAAAAAAGTATCAAAAATGGATTAAGAAAACCTCCGGTTTTTTGAAACGAATTGATAATAATCACATGGTTTCACTTGGTGCTGAAGGAGATGGGGGATATGAAAGAGATGGAATTGATTTATATAGAGATAATAGATATGATGCAATAGATTACGCTACAATTCATCTCTGGATTCAAAATTGGGGGTGGTTTAACCCAGAAAATCCGGAGACATTTAATGAAGCATTATTAAGGTCTAATAAATATTTTGAAAAACAACTTCATAAGGCAATTAAGCTTAAAAAACCGGTGGTAATTGAGGAGTTTGGGGTTAGTAGAGACCATGGAGATTTTTCAATTAATTCGACCACTAAGTTTAGAGATCAATTTTATAAATATGTATTTGATTTTGCAATCCAAAATATAAATGAAAATGGTCCGATTCAGGGGTGCAATTTTTGGTCTTGGGGAGGCGAAGGTAAACCATCTGAACCTGGTGGAATGTGGAATATTAATAGTGAATTGATAGGTGACCCACCTCATGAGAGACAGGGATGGTATTCTGTGTATAACCATGATTCCACAACTATCAATTTAATAAAAGAGTCAGCATATAAATTAAATGGAATTTTGAAATGAAAAGCAATTTAAAACTAGGTATTATAATACTATTTGGTGTTGCAATTCTTTATCAAGTATATATATTCTTTCTTACTGAGAAAATTAATAGACCATCAATACCTGATATTTCATTGATTCTTCTTAATAATACTAAAACCTCTGTTTCTCAGATTGGAGAAGGCAAACAAACTGTTGTATTTCTTGTAAACTCAAATTGTGACTATTGTAAAAGAGAAATAGGTCAAGTTAGAAGCAACTTAGATAAACTAGTGGATACTGAGATAGTATTTGTTTTGTTCGAAAACCTTAATAAAATAAAAGAATTTAAAGAATCTTTCCTGCCTGAAGAGAGAGCATTTATAACTTTTGCTCAGGCTAAAAGAGAAAACGTAGATCCATTTTTAGAAAATGAATTGGTTTATCCCTATATGTTATGGTATGATGAAAATGGTATGCAAAAAGTACAGCATAGAGGGTTGTATCCGATTAGTAAAATTATAGATCTATAGCATAATTCGAATCAATTTTGTGTCATCTAAATTTCATGAATTTTAAGCCCAAAATAGTCACAATTGTACTCTAGTTAAATATCGTTGTCCCTTATTTAGAAGAATAAATAATAGATTAACTGGTATATTGATTATTCCCAGCTCATATTTAATGCTGAAGCAGTTAATGGGCCAATTATTCCATCATCTGAGTCTTTACCAAAATTTGCTTCCTGAAATTCCAATACAGACCTGAGTGTTCTCGAACCAAAATCTCCATCTATTTTTCCTTCATAAAAATTCTTCGCTTTCAAAGCTTTTTGAGCTTCTGATACAAGATTACCTGTAGACCCATATCTTAATCTTGACGACATCTTTTTATTTCCTGAAGCAGAAACTCTTTTTGCATCCCAGCCTGTTAAAAGCATATAATTAAATGAATCCTGATCAATATTGTATGCATTCTCTCTAAAATACTTCCAAGGCCCTGTCTCTGGTAGTGGTTTTAAATTGCTGTCATGTCTGCTTTGACATTTTGGGTAACCAACAATAACCTGGCATCCAGCACTTGCATATTTACTATCTCTGGAGCTCATACACCAGGCTGCATGTAGATTATCATAGGGTCTGGTATATTCTACTCTGTCATCGTTATCGTAATCTAGGTCATCCATAGTTCTTCTTACAGGTAGCTTGTTGTCCTGTCTGAATGCTTCATGTCCGGTGGGTTTACCTGCTTTATGCCATCCTTTTCGATAATCATGATAAAACCCGGTTAATAACATGTTTGTTCCAAAGCCTCCTTTGTTAACTGACACCTTTATATGATTTAGATGAGGAACTGTACTGCCGGGAAATAAAGCAATGCCTTTGTCCGGATGATATTGCCCAATGATACAGTTAGGATGAATATTATCTGTATTACTAATTTCAATTTCATGCTCATCTTTAAACTCCATTGATTCATCAAATACAGGAAGACATCCTCTTAGTCCGAAGAACATCATTTTTCTTTCATCAATGTTAAAGTGATTAATTTTAGCAAGCTTCTCAAGATGGGCAACTTTGAAATTAAACATATCATTTTTGTTTAGGGTATCATTTAGTTAAATGGCCTATTAATAGGCAGATTATAATAGATTAATTTCAAAAAATATTTAGCACTAATAAATACCTAACCTTGGGTATTTTGTATTCGAAATAGCAGTTTTTAATATAATTATTTCAAATAAAAATATGGTTATGTCGTGATGTTGACGTTTTTTATTTTGTGTTATGTGTTGTTAGTCAAACAATTAAATACTAAATTAAGTTAATACCGTAAATAGTTATTAAATACCTTACTACCATGAATAAAAACTTCATCAACCGACTACCAATATTTGTACTATCACTTACCATCTTAATGGGATGTTCAAATTATAATGAGTATATCATCGATTCAGATTATTCTTATAAAGGATTTTTTAAAAATTACAGGACATTTGCTTTTGTGGAAATGTATTCTGATGATCCTGTCGATTCAACTTTAGAGAATATGATTAAGGATGAAATATTTTATAGAATGAATGTAAGAGGATATAATTACAAAGAAAAAAATCCTAATATTCTGGTTTTCTATAAATTATATGAAGAAGATTTCAAATATACTGGTTATAATCAACCAGAGTTAGAATACTTTGTTAAGTATCAGCCTGATGAGGAAGAAGAAATTGATGAGGATGATAATAGATATGATCCTGTGAAAATCCCATTAGTAAAAGGAACAATGCTTATACAGTTAATGGACAGGAAAAAAGGCGCTACTATTTGGCAAGGATATGCCAGTGGCCTATATGCGGGAACGTATACTGATAATCAAAAAATTGTAAAGAATGCTGTAAGATCTATTTTTGATCGATACAGACTCTTTGTAGAGGAGCAACAAAGAGCTTCTGGGACATATTAATGTCTAATTTGAGGATTTTTATTACTCATTTAAAGAAAAATACGATTGATTTTATATATTTGAACTCAATCGTATTTTTTTATGGAAAGGAATTTTTGTTTAACTTTTTTACTTGCTGTAATTTCTGTTTTTAATTCATTTTCACAGTTATACATGGGGGCGGAAGCCGGATTTAGTCATGGATATACTCGGATTGGAAGTAAAACAGAAAGAGAATTGTCTGATTTTGGTTTTAAACCAGGATTTTCTGCAGGACTTGGGGTTCATTATGATATCTCAGATCATTTCGCTATTTCAAGTGGGGCTTTATTCACAATTGAGGGTAAAGATCAAACTCAAAATGAACTGAAATATAAAAACAAAGCTAGCTATAGGTATCTTGATTTCCCTTTAAATTTAAGAGTCTTATTGCCCGCTGGAAATGGAAATTTTTATTTAAGTGTTGGCCCCTCTATGAACTTGTTTTTAGGAGGCAATGGAACAATTACTCCACAGGTTGGAAGTCCATTAACATTTGAAGAATTAAGTTACAATTTTGAAGAGGGTCCTGTTGACGGTAATCGTTCAACCTTTAATCCAACCGATATGAATAAGGTAGGATGGAGTATGAATTTTGGTTTTGGTTACTTTTATAGGCTTGAACAAGGTTATCTAATAGGTTTTGAGGCTCAGTATAGACAGGGGCATTCAAATATTGGTAGGTACGATGAAATATTTGTAGATCCATATGGTGAGTTCATAAATGTCAAGCATGACATCGAAAGCTCACCGCAATCTTTATATTTTGGAGTATCTCTTCTAAAGCAAGTGAAATTCTTTAAAATATCTAGGAAAAGTCACAGTAGAAGATCAAAAGGACCAAATAAGAGGTGATTTAGAAAAAGGTATAATAAAATTAAAAGAGCTGACAATGTTTTTAACTAATTGTCAGCTCTTTTAATTCGTTTAATGCTGTAATTCCTCCTGATAGGTTCTTTACCGATTTGAAGCCATTTGCTCTTAAGATTTTCATGGCAATCAGTCCTCTTTTACCGGTTTTACAACAAACTACAATATCATTGTTTTTGTATTGATCAACCTGAGATAAAATATTAGGCAGCTCATATACGCTAATGTTCAAATCTCCAAAAGGAAGTTCTTCATGTTCCCACTTTTCTCTTACATCAAAAGTTATTAATTGAGAATTATTTTCAACTAAATCCAAATACTCACGGGGTGAAAGGTGGTTGTTCATTGAATTATAAATTTAAGTTTTATTGGGTTGTTGTTGTTATCAAATCCCTGAAAAATATAAATACCTTCAGTAGCGTTTTGCAAAATTATTTCATTTCCCTTTTTATATTCATCATTTCCACTAATAAACTGTCCGTTGATGTTATATATAGACCAATTATAAACATTTTCAGTTAGTTTGATAGAGCCTTTTGATGGAATTGGGTAAATACTAACCTCATTTTTTAGCTTGTCATTAATTCCGGTTATTATATCTATTTTTCCAAATACAGGTCTTATCATTATGCTACCTGTTATATTAGAATTTTTTATCCAGAACCCATCAATATTATAAAATAGCTTATCACCAGAATCTATATCTTTATCTAGCCCAACAGGAATACCTGCATCAATAAATTTCTGAAAACCTATATATACAGTATCTTCAATTAATATAGGATCAATCTTATATCTTGCTGGAGAACCATCAATAGGAAGTCTAACAGCGTCAGATCGGCTGTTTTTATTGTTACCTAGATCTTTTGAGATGTAAGGAACAACCAACTGCCCTGGTCGTCCCAGAAAGTAAATATCAATTGCAGTAAGTGTGTCTGGTTGATCTATAACATATTGGATTGCAACCTGTGATCCACTTCCAATAGTTTCAGCTCCATTTTCCGGGCTGTGATCATCATAAGCGTAGTAATCAATGAAAGGGTAAATAATGCTTGTTGTATCATTAATTCTATAATCCAAAGATCCCTCTACAAAAAAATCATCAGGTTGAGAATAGAAAAAACCTTCAAGAAAAAGACTGTCACCTTCGTAAGCAGATATATAATCAGTGATTTTTGATGCTGGTTTTGCTTGAACTGAATAATATAGCTTCTGACCTAATTGAGAAAATAATGTGTCTTTTACTATTTGTTGTTGTAGAGTTTCAATTAAACTTCCGGATTTTGCATCAAGGATATTCATTCCATATTCGACAACCCTGATTGATGATGATAGATTTTTCCCAAAGACCCCATTAGGAGCACTATTTGAGGGTAAATCTTTTTTTATGTGATCTAAGGGATAAGAGAAATATCCTTCAAATAAATTTTTAGGCGTACTCACTAATGTTCTGTCAGGATAATCTCCTTCCATTCCATCCTGACTACTCATAAGGGTTACATAATCAATATTCCACACATCATAAGGTCCGGAAAGATTCCCGTAATTTATGAATCTAAACATGAATTTTTCATGGAATAAAGAATCCGGAATTTTGACTGAGGCATATATAAATGTATCAATTTCATTAATATCCGCTCCTGAAAAACCCAGAACATTATGCCAAATCATATTTTGAGATAACATTTGAACGATAAGTGAGTCTTCGTTATCTGGAATTTCACCTAGTCCTTTTTTCTGGAAATAAAAACCTAAATAAGTAGAGTCTCTTTGATTTAAAGGGACAATACTTAGATCTATAATATTCGATGTTATTACATCTGCATAGCCATCAATGTTTGCATTTGAATATGCTATTCCTCCGGCCTTAGTGCCGTCTAGTCTAACAGCTCCAAGAGAAGGAATATTTGACCCTGCATTTTTGTCAAGATTTACATTTTCATAGTTATACCATAATTCTTTTTTAAATCCTTCTTTATGATCAGAGAAATCATCAAAGAAGGGTATTGTAGTGACCAATGTGTCATTGTTAATTCTGCTTGATCTATTAGTTTCATAATCAGCATAATAGTCAATAGGTTTTTCTATTATCTGAGCTTTTACAGAATATCCACAAAAAAGAATTAATATGGTTAATGCTTTCAATTTCATATTATTGATCATTACCTGAACCATCGTCTAAATTTTGACCTGAGTTCATGATCTTCATTTCTTCTATTGTTGCACTGTCTATCTCTACTATCCACAAGTCAATTGTTGTACCTGTATATACTTTTTGTCCTGAAGGAGGCATTTGTCTTAATACAGTTCCAGGTCCTGCAGAATCTGCTGGAATGGATTGCTGAAAAACTTCTCCTATCTTAAGTCCGGAACCTAACAAAATAGTTTCTGCTTCAAAATAATTAAGCCCCTTTATATTAGGATTATCCAAAGGAGCCCCTTGGTCTCCAACTACTAAATCAATAGCTGTGCCCTTATAAATTTTGGTGCCTGGTTGAATAGTCTTGCCTTTTACCTGTTGATCTAATACCAAATTAGCCATTCCTGGCTCATATATTATTTCTCCTACTTCAAGACCATAACTTTTTAGTTCTCTCATAGCACTTTTTACACCTGAGTCAATCAATTTAGGCATTGTGATTTCAGGAGGGTGTGAAGCATTTAAAGTTAAAGATACTACTCTTCCTTTTTTTACCTTAGTTCCAGCTTCAGGGTATTGCTTTAATACAACTTCAGCAGGGAAATTTTTATTGTAATCTGAGTCTGCTTTTATTTCATATTCCAGATTTCTCGTTGTTAATTCTTCTTCAAGTTCATCAACTGACTTTAATGTTACATTTGGTACAGTTATGACCTCTCCATGAAGAGTTATTTTGGGAAGAATAACATAGAAAACAATGTATAATAAAATAAATGCTGCAACAAAAATTAGTCCGATGTTTGTAAGCAGACCTTGCAGTGTATTTGATTTAGGGAAAAAATTTTTTAGATCCATAGTTTACTCTAATCCTGAATTAAAGTTAGTTTTTAAACGTGTTTTTCTTTCAAATCTGTATATAGCTTCATCTAAAATAGTATCGATAAGTCCTTCGAAACTATATCCATCATGTTTCCACATCATTGGAAACATTGATGAATTAGTGAAACCTGGTATAGTATTTATCTCATTTATGTAACAGATACCTCGATCTTCCAAATAGAATACATCCACTCTTGCAAATCCCTGACATCCCACAGCCTTAAATGCATTTATTGACAGATCCTTAATTGCTTCTTCAATATGGGTAGGGACTTTTGCTGGAATTTCCAGTTTTGCGGCGTTTCCATCAACATATTTTGCTTCAAATGTATAGAATTCATAGTTTTTATCGACAACTATTTCTCCAGGTACTGAAGCTTTTATTTGGTCTCCATCAACCAAAACACTACATTCTAATTCTCTCGAAGTTACGAATTCTTCAATGATGATTTCATTATCGTATTTAAAGGCTTCATCTAGAGCTTTTTGAAAATCTTCTTTAGATTTGACTTTTGAAACTCCTACCGAAGATCCAAGGTTAATTGGTTTTACAATAAACGGAAGCCCTAGATTTTTCTCGATTTGGTCGAAATCCGGTTGATGAGTGTAATCAAAATATAAATATTTACATACGGGAATGCCTTGTTTTTCTAAAACTTGCTTAGTGTAATACTTGTTCATTGCAATGGAAGATCCCATAACATCTGAACCAGCATAAGGAATACCCGCAACTTCAAGTAACCCTTGAATATTTCCATCTTCTCCATCTGTACCATGCAGAGCAGGAAATGCTACATCAAAATTTAAGGCTTTGCCATTTTCAGTTTTAAAAATCATTTTGCCAAACTCAAGAGATAATGATAATTCTTCTCCTGTTGACATTTCTGAAATGATTCCTTCAGTTAAAAACCAACCGCCTTTTTTATCAATGCCAATACAATACAAATCATATTTTTCCTTACTTGCGGCCTCAAAAATATTTTTTGCAGATCGAATAGAAATGTCATGCTCCACAGACTTTCCACCATATAATAAAGCTACCTTCTTTTTTTGCATCGCAGATAATAGATTCTGAATGGCTAAAATATTAAAAATTTATGGATAAGTATTACTGCCTGATGATTCTTTTAGTCAGCGTGAAAGTTTCTCCTTGAATTTGAATAAAATATATACCAGAACTTAAACTTCTTAGGTTTTGAGTATATGTTTGATTCAAAACATTACTGATTTTGGTCTCTTCCATAACTTGACCATTAGCATTTAGAAGTGTTATTTCAATATCCTGAGTTTGATCAAGGTAAAAAGCAATATTTGTTTCATTGATAGATGGGTTTGGATATACTCTGATATCAGGATCATTAAGAAATAATGGATTGGAATTATTGTTTAGGAATAGCTCAATGTTATCGAAATAGAAATTATTGCCTTGAAAATTGTTGCCTTGAAATGCTAACCTCACATTTTCATTTCCAGTATATTCTGATAAATCTACAAATATTCTTTTCCAGTCATTTTGATTAACAGGTTCCCAGTCTCCTCTGAATGGTTCAGCATTTAGTGTTGATGCTGAAATTGTTGCTGCATCGAAGTCAAATGATTTCCCCCCGTTTGTAGAGATTAATACGGAAAGTCCATCACTGACTCTACTTGATGAAGGTCTATAACTCACATCAATAAAAATAGATGCATTTTCAGTTCTTGTTAAGTCAAAAACCGGTGTCACAATTAGTGGGTTTCCTATCGTATTAGAAGCAAATGTCCCGACAAGGGATGATTCTCCTGAAATTGTGAAAACTGAATTAGTATATTTCCATTCTTGATTATTGTCTGAAATATTCAGCCAGTTTGTAGGCCCTTCAAAACGTTCTCTAAATGGTACTTCTATTTTGTAAGGGTGGAAATAAAATGATTTACTTTTTGAATTATTACTGGTATTCTGATCAGCATCATATTTGATGTTGATTGAGATTTCCTGAAGATAATCAGTGGATTGTTGTAATTCAATTTCAAACCCGGAAAGTATTTTCGTTTCGCCTGAGTTTATAGGTTCTTCAGGAATAAATGTAGCTATATTATTCCCGACTTTTACTTCAATAGTGAAATCGGAAGCTGCATTCGTTCCGCTATTAGTAATTTCAATTTCAGGAACTAAAATAGTTTCAGAATGAATTAATCCGGGATAATTGATATTGCCTGCCCGGAGATCGTGATCATAAATTTGTGGCGGAATAAGTCCTGGAGAATTAATTAGACTTTTTCTTCTGGGACTTTCATTTAATACCAACTGCATCCTTGATGCTTGTTCCGCAGTGAAGATATTCATGCATGCATCACTGGTGTAATCCATGTAGTTTTCAAACATGTCTTCACTATTACAACTGAAACTATTTGGTGGACACCCATTGGTAGATGAACTTTGTGAAGGGGTATCAGAAATATAGTCGGTAGCTGAGCAGTCGCCATCTCCCCATATGTGTCTGAGGCCAAAAAAATGTCCAACTTCATGGGTTAATGTTCTTCCTTTACTGGCTGTTTCAGTATTAAATCCGGTACCGAAATACTCATAATCAATTACCACACCGTCTGTAAGTCTTTCGTTTTTTGCATCTTCAAGTCCAGGTAATGAGCTTACCGGAAATTGAGCATATCCAATTAAAGTGAAACTCAAATCTGTCACCCAGATGTTAAAATAATCCTCGGCTGGCCAGTAACTAGTGCTCTTTAGGCTTATTTCATCGCTAGAACTAAGGCTATATGAATCTTTTGGACCTTGAACTCTGTTTATGCCATCAGTTGGAAACCCATTAGGATCTTGCTTAGCCAACACAAACTCAATTCTTGTATCAGCAGCGACAGGTTTAAATTCATTTCGCGTAAAAACTGAATCGGGGTTTAATCTTCGAAAATCCTCATTTAATGTTTCTAATTGAGAAATTATTTGTTCTCTCGGGATATTTGAATTTACTCCTTCTAACTCACCCTTATGGACAATATGAATTACTACAGGTATCTGAATTATTTCAACTTCCGAGGTTGTAAATAACTGTTTGTTCTCTGATTTTTTAATTTTTATCCATTTTTCAAAACGGTTTATCTTTTCAGGATAATTAGAACCATATTTTTCTTTGGATAAAAAAACAGTTCCGCATTTTTCCTGAGGAAAAGCACGGAACTGTGTTAATACTATTAATATAATGTTTAAAAAAATATATTTTAACATTTTACATCATTGTATCAGGTAATTTTGCTTGAGGGTCACCAGGTTTAGTAATGTTGATTGCTTCAACACCATTAATTTCAGGTACAGCTCTTTTCACCGCTTCCTCAACACCAGCTTTTAAAGTCATGGTACTCATCGGGCAGCTTCCACAGGCACCTAATAATTCGATTTTAACAATGTTTTCATCATTGATATCCAAAACCTTAACATCACCACCATCTGCTTCAAGATATGGGCGAATATTATTAATTGCCTCTTCTACTTTTTGAATCAGTGTCATATATTGAGTTACTTGAGTTCAACTATTTTTGTTTTATCCTGTTTTGCATTTCTGATAGCAATTTCTTGTGCCAGACTTCTAGCCAATTTTCTGAAATCAGAAGCAACAGGGGTATCTTTCATTGTAACAGGGTATCCGCTATCTCCACTCTCTCTAATTCCCATTACTAAAGGTAGTTCGCCAATAAATGGTACTTCATTTAATTCTGCAAACTTTTTTCCTCCACCATTACCAAATATGTAATATTTATTATCTGGCAGTTCTTCCGGAGTAAAATAAGCCATATTTTCAACAATTCCCAATATAGGTACATTGATTTGTGGTTGCTTAAACATAGCCAGACCTTTTTGTGCATCTGCTATTGCTACTTTTTGTGGAGTAGTTACGATTACTGCTCCGGTTACCGGTACTGTTTGCACTAATGTTAAATGGATATCACTAGTTCCAGGAGGTAGGTCAATCAGTAGATAATCAAGTTCATCCCACTCAGTATCTGTGAAAAACTGTCTGAAAGCTGAAGATGCCATAGGACCTCTCCAAACAACAGCCTGATCAGGTGGCGCAAGAAATCCAATTGACATCAGTTGAATACCATATTGCTCTAAAGGCTGAAGCATATTTTTGCCGTTTACCTCTCTAACAGTAGGTTGTTCTTTTTCACAATTAAACATTGTAGGAATAGATGGTCCAAAGATATCAGCATCAATAATACCGACTTTAGCACCTTCATTTTTTAATGCTACAGCAAGGTTTGCCGTAACTGTAGATTTTCCTACGCCCCCTTTTCCGGAAGCAATTGCTATAATATTTTTTACCTGTGGTAAGACAGGAGAGTCATTTCTTATGGTTGTAACTCTTGAAGTCATTTCGATATCTACCTTAACATCAGAGCCAAAATGTCTTTCAATAGCTTTTAAACAATCATTTTTGATCAATTCTTTTAATGGACAGGCAGGAGTTGTTAGTACAACTTTAAAGCTGATGTTATTTCCATCGATATTAATATCTTCGATCATGCCTAGCGTCACTAGATCCTTCTTTAAATCCGGATCGTCAACCTCTCTCAGGGCATTAAGTACCTTGTCTTTTGTAATCGCCATATTAAATGTAGGTCTTTTACCTTTGGTAACGTTTGTATGTTTATTTAGTTTAAACAAATTTGGCGCAAGTTAATCATAATTTTTTTCACTACGACACGAAATTAATTTCAATCGAATAACATATTATTTAATTTTGTATTTTATGGATATTTCCATACACATTAAAGTTTAAGGAATTGAAAATTTCTGATGATTCAATAGAGAAGGTAAAATCATATGTCGATATAGTCGACGTGATCGGTGAATATGTACAGCTTAAAAAAGTTGGTCAGAATTATCGTGGTTTAAGTCCTTTCACAAATGAAAAATCCCCATCATTTTATGTGTCTCCTTCCAAAGAGATATTTAAATGCTTTAGCTCAGGAAAAGGAGGGGATGCTATCAAATTCATTACTGAGTTTGAAGGCGTAGGGTATCTTGAGGCAATTAAAATTCTTGCCGATAAGTATGGTATCGAGTTGGAAATGGAAGAACTGTCTGAAGAGGCTGTTTTAAAACAATCAACTAGTGAAAGCCTTCTTATCGTTCTAAATCATGCAGCTGAATATTTTCATCATACTTTATTAGAGTCTGATGAGGGCAGGAGTATAGGTCTGTCTTATTTCAAGGAGCGAGGTTTTAACGAAAAGATTATCAAAGAATTTGATCTGGGTTATAGTCTTGAGAAATGGGATGGTCTTTATAAAGAGGCGCTTTCAAAAGGGTATAAGGAAGAGTTTCTTGAGAAGGCAGGCTTAATTATAAAAAAAGAGGATAAAGCCTACGATCGTTTTAGAGGTCGTGTGATATTTCCAATTCATAGCGTTAGCGGAAAAGTAATTGCTTTTGGTGGTCGGGTATTAAAACTTGACCCAACTAAAAAGCAACCAAAGTATGTTAATTCACCTGAAACTGAGGTTTACCATAAAAGTAAGGTCCTTTATGGTATTTATCAGGCAAAGCAGGCAATCAGACAATTTGATGAATGTTATCTGGTTGAAGGTTACACGGATGTTATTTCCATGCATATGTCTGATGTGGCAAACGTTGTTGCATCAAGCGGAACTTCACTTACTGATGATCAAATCAGATTAATATCTCGATACACCAAAAACATAACCGTTCTATTTGACGGAGATGCTGCCGGAATTAAAGCAGCAATGCGAGGTATAGATATGATTTTGGAGAAAGGCCTGAATGTTAAGGTCTTGGTTTTTCCTGAGGGAGAAGATCCTGATAGTTATAGCCAGAAATTAGGAGCTGATGAATTCAAAAAGTTTCTAAAGGAGAATGCAACTGACTTTGTTTCATATAAGCTGAAAATCTATTCCGAAGAAGCCAAGACTAGTCCGCAGGCAAAAGCTGAATCGATAAAAGCAATTGTTGAGAGTATATCAAAAATACCTGATCCTATCAAAAGAACAGTGTATACTCAACAGGCATCCACCCATTTGAATGTTGATGAAGATCTTCTGATTGCCGAAGAGAATAAACTGATCATTCAGAAAAGGAGAAATGAGCAAAAGCAAGCTGCCAGGGATAAATTTAAAGGTGATGAGCCTCTTCCTCCTGAGCCACCTGAAGTTTTGCCTGCAGAAGAAGATCAGCCGGTCTTAGCTTCACATGTTGATAATTATATTGAATCCCAGGAATCTGAGTTAATCAGAGTGTTGCTTTCTTATGGACATCATGAGATGGATGAAGACGGCACACTAATTGGCCATTTTATTCTTGAAGAAATAGATGGAATGGAGATGATAACCGCAGAGTATAACACTGTACTGACTCATTATAGGGAAATAGCGGCAGAAGGTGGTGCGCCTGATATTGGTTACTTCATGACCTTCGGTGATGAAATATTACAGCAAAAACTGGTCAATATGTTTATCAAACCACATGAAGTAAGTGAAAACTGGGAAAAAAAGCACTTAATTTTTGTGCCCTCGGAAGAAGATCATTTACATAATGTTATTAATGGAGTTATAATTAGGCTCAAACTGGCATATGTTAAAAAAATGCTTCATGAGAATAAGGAAAAGTTAAAAGAACTTACTGATAGCGAGGAAATTATTCAGTGTATGCGTATTCAGAAAGAATTGAAAAATCTTGAAAAGGAGTATGCTCAGGCATTGGGTAATGTAATTATTTTTAAGTAAAAAGCACAATAGTAACAGTATTATCATACAATCGTATGATATAGATATGATTCTGAATTAACTTTGGAAAGAAATATCAGTTATATATAATAGAATAAGAACTCAATAAACAATGTTAGATAGAATTGAAGATGCCATTGAGGCAATAAAAAGGGGAGAGGTTGTTATCGTTGTAGATGATGAAGATAGAGAAAACGAAGGAGACTTTGTTTGTGCAGCTGAGAAGATAACCCCTGAAATAGTAAATTTCATGGCAACTCATGGCCGAGGACTAATTTGTGCTCCTTTGATTGAAGAGAGATGTGAGGAGTTAGGTCTTGAGTTAATGGTAGGTAAAAATACAGCAGCTTATGAGACGCCATTTACCGTATCAGTAGATTTAGTTGGTCATGGTTGTACTACTGGTATTTCTGCTTCAGATAGAGCCAAGACAATTAGAGCACTTGTTGATCCTGATATAAACCCTGAGGAATTGGGTAAGCCTGGTCATATTTTTCCTTTGAAAGCAAAAAAAGGTGGTGTGTTAAGACGCGCTGGTCATACTGAGGCTTCAATTGATTTAGCGAGATTAGCTGGTTTACAACCTGCAGGTGTACTGGTTGAAATTTTGAATGAAGATGGTTCAATGGCAAGACTTCCCGATCTTAGGAAAGTTGCTGATAAATTTGGCTTGCTGTTAGTTTCAATTGAAGATTTGATAAGATACAGACTGCAAAAAGACAGCTTAATAAAGAAAGAAGAAGTTGTAAGCATGCCAACTGAATATGGTGATTTTATGCTTCACCCATATGTTCAGACAAATACCGGAGATATCCATATGGCCCTTGTTAAAGGTACATGGGAACCGGGAGAGCCTGTTATGGTTAGAGTTCATTCAAGCTGTGTAACAGGAGATATCTTTGGGAGCTGCAGATGTGATTGTGGTCCTCAATTACACAAGGCTATGGAACTTGTGGAAAAAGAAGGTAAAGGAGTTATTATTTATATGAATCAGGAAGGTAGAGGTATCGGACTGATTAACAAATTGAAGACTTATAAACTTCAGGAAGAGGGGATGGATACTGTTGAAGCTAACTTACATCTTGGATTTAAAATGGATGAAAGAGATTATGGAGTTGGAGCACAGATTATCAGAGATTTAGGTATAAGTAAAATCAAACTAATCAGTAATAATCCGAAAAAAAGGACCGGATTGATCGGTTATGGCCTGGAAATTGTGGATACTGTACCATTAGAAGTAAAACCAAACGAGCACAATGAAAAATACCTCAAGACCAAGCGAGATAAAATGGGACATACAATACTTAAGAACCATTAAATTCGTAGCGGTACTTTTTAGTTTTTTTTTAATTAACAATTATGTTTCTGCTCAAGAGTTTCCTTCAGAAGTTTTTCATCCGGGAACAGCAATTCTTGAAGGAGATAAAAGAGTAAGTGGTAAATTAAAATATGACCTGGATAATAATATTATTCAGGTTATAAATAATGGTGTAGTCCATACATATACTGCTCAAAAAGTTATTTTCTTTATTATTGAAGATCAGGTTTTGGGGATTACGCGAAAGTTTTATTCCCTTCCTTATGCTGAGACCAATTATCAGACGATGATGTTTTTTGAGCTTTTGGTAGAAGGAGATCTTACTTTATTAGGTAGAGAATATATCGATACTAGAACTACTAGTGCCAATAATTATTATTATTACAGAAATTATTGGGTTGAAAGTTATGTATTAAGAACAAGTTTTTATTTTCTAAAAAAGGGTGGGGAAATTAAGTTTTTTACTCCAAAGAAAAGAGAATTACTTGATTTGGTTATGGCAGACAGGTCAAATGAGATTAAACAGTTTATTAAGAAAAGAAGGTTTGATATTGAAAAACCAGATGATTTAATTGCTGTTACAAAGTTTTATAATTCATTAAATGAACAGTAAAAACGAAAATAATAAACCTTTAATTCTAGTTTCAAATGATGATGGGATTACGGCTTTTGGTATAAGAAAGTTGGTAGATCTTATGAAGCAAGTTGGTGAAGTTGTAGTAGTTGCACCAGATAGTCCTCAGTCTGGAATGGGACATGCAATAACTATTGGTAATACATTAAGGCTATCAAGAGAAAGGATTTTTGAGGAGGTTGAAGCCTATAAATGTAGTGGGACTCCTGCTGATTGTGTCAAACTGGGAAAACATCATGTTTTAAAAGATCGTAAGATCGACCTTGTTGTAAGTGGTATAAATCATGGTGCAAATACATCAATAAGTGTGTTGTATAGCGGAACAATGAGTGCTGCAATTGAAGGAGCGATAGAAGGCACCCCTGCAATAGGGTTTTCATTATGTGATTTTGATCCCGAGGCTGATTTTAGTCATGTAGACGAATGGGTATTAAAAATCACAAAGGAAACACTTAAAAAAGGGTTGCCGAAGTTTACAGCATTGAATGTTAATATTCCTCCAAAGAGAAATGAATCAGTTAAAGGAGTGAAGATATGCAGACAGGCAAATGCAAAGTGGGAAGAAACATTTGATAAGCGAAGAGACCCTATGGGTAAACCATATTTTTGGTTAGGTGGTAACTTCGTGAATTTTGATAAAGGTGAAGATAATGATGAATGGGCAATAGCAAACAATTACATTTCTGTAGTGCCATGTCAATTTGATTTAACCGCACATCATGCTATAAATTACATGAACGAAGAGTGGGAATTGTAGCAATAAATTACATTATGTTTCTATTATTAAGATATAATAGTATTTTTGCTAGGTCATTTTGATACGGAATTGATTTTTAATGGGTAGAATATAATAATCGCTAGTTTTTTTTAGTTAGCATATAAAGGCATCGGAATTGAATGAGACCATATAGTTTGGTTATTTTTTTTGTTTTAACAGCGTCGTTATTACAGAGTTGTCAGGAGAAAATGACATGTGCGGCTTTTCAGAGTTACTATATACTCGATGAAGAAGCTCGTCAGGAGCGTTT
This sequence comes from Marinigracilibium pacificum, assembly GCF_012926615.1. Lineage (GTDB taxonomy): Bacteria > Bacteroidota > Bacteroidia > Cytophagales > Cyclobacteriaceae > Mangrovivirga > Mangrovivirga pacifica. The sequence continues at coordinate 284,444 of NZ_JABBNU010000007.1, forward strand.
TTCCTATTTTAGTGATAGCACCTCTCCAAAGATGACTGCATCCGTTAGAAAAACTGACTATGGTTTGATCTCGCCATCCATGTATCTCAACATAGTTAAGCGTAACGAGTACAAAAAGCGTAGTGCTGATATGCGTACTATTCCGATGGAAGTAGTTTACCCTAAAGAGCATGAAGAAGATTCTGTATTTGAGTTTGATGAGGGTGATGTGCCTAAGACTCAAAGAGAGAATAGATATGAAATGGATGCTGATCCTGATAGACAGTTAATTGATACAGCCTCATATTATACCCCTAAAGAAGAAAAGCCAATAGTGGCTAACGGTAATCAGGAGAAGAATAAGTATAATATTGATCAGATGAGTTATATGTGGCTTATCGGAAATGATATACTTGAAGAAAGACAAAGTAAAATTGATTCTGTTTGGACAGATTATCTTGATTCTCAAAATAACGAAAAAAAGAAGTTTGATGAAGGCGGTGCTTTTGATGAAGTAGATGAATTGGGTGAACCAATGGGTGATGCTGTAGACGAAGAAGCTGCTCCTAAAAAGAAATGGTGGCAATTCTGGAAGAAGTCTGGAAATAAAGAGAAGAAAAAGAAGGAGAAGAAAAAGAAGAAATCCGATGAGGAGGTAGAAGAAGAGTCAGAAGCGGTACCTTTTGAACAAGAAGAGCAGGTTGATGATGATGACGGATTTAAGTAAAGGACATATTTAACCCTGAAATCCCATCGTTTATCTGATAAAATTCTACGTTTGTATATTATTTACCCTAACTTTCTCTCTTAATAGATAATATTTATATCTTTCAGTTGAAAATAATTCATCAACGACTGAATGAACAATTTGCAACTTAATATTACTCCATCTCAGAGAACTCCATCAGTAGATTATAAAGTTGAAGATGATAGAATTTCAATTTCGGGTAGACTTATACCTGAAAATGCAATTGAATTCTTTCATCCGCTATTTGAATGGGCAGATCAGTTTTTTAATAATCAGGATAAAAAGCGATTGGAAATAAATATCAACCTTGATTATTTCAATACCAGTAGCAGTAAATGCCTCATTGAGTTCTTTAGGAAAATGGAAATTTGTCAGAATAATGGCAAGTCTATAAATGTTAATTGGATATATGATAAACAGGATGAAAGCATGTTTGAAACTGCAGAAGATTTCATGAATGTAATCGATCTTCCTTTTGAATTAAAACCTATTTGATCAGATACATAAAAAAAGGCTACCATTTGGTAGCCTTTCTAATTAATATGGAATTTTCAATTACATCATTCCTGGCATTCCACCACCCATTCCTGCTGGCATTCCACCACCTTTTTCATCTTCCGGATCATCAGCAACTACACATTCAGTAGTTAATAGAAGTGAAGCAATAGAAGCAGCATTTTCAAGTGCTAATCTGGTTACTTTAGTAGGGTCAATAATTCCGGCTGCAAATAAGTTTTCGAATTTATCTTCTCTTGCATTATAACCGAAGTCACCTTTACCTTCTTTAACTTTCTGTACGATCACAGATCCTTCACCACCAGCATTAAATACTATAGTTCTTAAAGGTGCTTCAAGTGCAGAAAGTACAATGTTAACACCAGTAGTTTCGTCTTCGTTATCTCCAGTTAAGTCCTTAATAGTCTCAACAGCTCTGATTAGTGCAATACCACCACCAGGAACAATACCTTCCTGAACAGCAGCTCTTGTTGCATGAAGAGCATCATCTACACGGTCTTTTTTCTCCTTCATTTCAACTTCAGTAGCTGCACCAATATAAAGGATTGCAACACCACCAGAAAGCTTAGCAAGTCTTTCTTGAAGTTTTTCTTTATCATAGTCAGATGTTGTATTCTCCATCTGAGCTTTGATTTGATTTACTCTTGCATCGATTTGCTCTTTATCACCAGCGCCGTTAACAATAGTAGTATTGTCTTTGTCGATGTTTACCTTCTCTGCATGACCAAGCATATCAATTGTTGCTGCGTCAAGCTTGTATCCTCTTTCTTCAGAGATAACTGTACCACCTGTTAATACTGCGATATCCTCAAGCATTGCTTTTCTTCTATCACCGAAACCAGGAGCTTTAACAGCAGCAATTTTAAGCGATCCTCTGATCTTGTTAACTACAAGAGTTGCAAGAGCTTCTCCTTCTACATCTTCAGAAATGATCAATAAAGGCTTGCCAGTCTGAGCTACCTGCTCTAAAACAGGAAGTAAATCCTTCATTGAAGAAATTTTCTTGTCATAGATAAGGATATATGGACTCTCTAGCTCAGCTTCCATTTTTTCAGTGTTAGTCACGAAGTAAGGAGACAAGTAACCTCTGTCAAACTGCATACCTTCAACAGTTTTAACTTCAGTTTCAGTTCCTTTAGCTTCTTCAACTGTGATAACACCATCTTTACCAACTTTATCCATCGCATCAGCAATCATTTTACCGATTTCTGAATCGTTGTTAGCAGAAATAGTACCTACCTGAGCAATTTCGTTTGAGTCATTAATGTTTTTTGAGATATTTTTAAGCTCAGCAACAACTTTTGCTACTGCTTTATCAATACCTCTTTTAAGATCCATTGGGTTTGCACCTGCTGCTACGTTTTTGATACCAGCATTAAAGATTGCCTGAGCAAGAACTGTAGCTGTTGTTGTACCATCACCTGCATCATCAGCAGTTTTTGATGCTACTTCTTTTACAAGCTGAGCTCCCATGTTTTCTACAGGGTCTTTAACTTCTATTTCCCTTGCAACAGAAACACCATCTTTAGTGATAGTAGGAGCTCCAAATTTTTTGTCAAGGATTACATTTCTACCTTTTGGACCTAATGTAACTTTTACTGCGTCAGCAAGAGTGTCAACACCCTTTTTAAGTTTTTCTCTAGCAGCAGTGTTAAATAATATTTCCTTAGCCATATCTTTTTAATATTTTTTTTAAACCTTTAAATTAAAGAATTGCAAAAATATCTGATTCTCTCATGATCAGATAGTCACCTCCATCAACAGAGATTTCAGTACCGGCATATTTTCCGTATAATACTGTATCACCTACTTTGACAGTCATAGGCTCATCTTTTTTACCATTACCTACAGCTACAATTGTACCTCGTTGTGGCTTTTCCTTTGCAGTGTCAGGAATGATAATACCAGATGCTGTTTTTTCTTCCGCTGCAGCAGGTTCTACCAGAACTCTGTCTGCCAAAGGCTTAATGTTAAGTTGTGACATATGTTTGTTGATTTTAAGCGTTGTTATTGCTAAATTTTACAAGGTCGATTATACACAATATGTGCCAATTTGATTTTTTAGATTAGATCAGTCATTTTTTCACTTTTTAGCACGATTTATGTCAGATTTAAATTATAGATAATGACAAAAGTGACATATAGACAGGGCGAGTTAGTGAAAAATTGTCAGTATCAGGTTATATGTACTATTTAAATTTTTAATGTTATGAGAACTTTAAACCCTAATTGGATAACTGAAAGTCCGATCGATTTTGAGTTTAAGAAGTATACTCTTTTAGCATATCTTCAACGAATTGAGCGGTCGTTTGATGAGTATAAATTATACCCTGCTTTTTCTGATTTAATTTTTCATTACAAGAACCTATATCAATTAAAGGAAAATAAAGATCTATTGAAGGATTCATTTCCAAAGGAGATTTCTAAGGAAGATTTTATTAAACTCAAATTGGTTTATAAGCAATTGCTTGAAGATGATGATTTGATTAATGCCATTGAAGAGTTAATACATTTTTCTATTCCACAAATGAAAATATGGCTTGAAAGAGGAAGAGAAATATATTTGTCAGTACAGGATTCAATTAAAATGGAGCCAATTGGAATTTTACCTCTCTATAAGGATGAAGGGTTTTTGATAATTCAAGTAATAGAGGGTTCATTTAAAGTTTTTAGATATAAAACGGGGATTTTTGAACGGCCTGATGATAACTATAGAGGTTTAAATGTAACGTTTCTTTCTGATTTAAGATTAGGGATAGGGGAGACGATTGAAAATTATAAATTGAAATTATCAAGGCAACATAAGGATTTGCCTAATCCGGCTGTGTTTTATATTCATTCTAAAAAAATGCTGCCATATGACGAAACTCTAATGCCGGTTATTAAAATGAACTTCCTGAGTTATATTTCGCATGCATCATAAAAAAAGCCCTGACTATTTTTAGCCAGGGCTTTTTAATTAATATTTTAAAATTATTCTGCTGAATCTCCAGGAACGATTATTTCATTGCTTTGAGGAGCTGCAGAAGGAGCTGCTTGATCTTGAGCTGCTTCAACGTTAGTACTTTTCACAGTGCTTTCACCTTTTTCAATAAAGTTTGCACTAACTAGAGCCATGGCTACGATAAAAACCAATAATACCCAAGTTGTTTTCTCAAGTAGGTCAGTGGTTTTTTTAACACCCATCATTTGATTTGCTTGTCCAAAAGTTGATGACAAGCCGCCGCCTTTTGAATTCTGAGCCAATACAACCAACACCAATAATACGGCAGCGATAATAATTAAAGAAAGAATTAAAATATACATGTTTTTTAGTTTTCCAGCTTACTAATTTGACTTGCAAAGTAAGCCTTTTTTTGCGGATATTTCCAAATTAATTTTTTATAAATTTCGATTGCCTTCTGAGTTTTTCCTTGCTTCGCATAAATGTTTGCAAGTGTTTCTGAAACTAGATTCTCATTTATAGAAGTACTTTCTTTTGATAAATCTTTTACATTTTCATCTTTAACATCATCAGGCTCATCTGTTTTAAACCTGTCAAGGCTAGGACTGTTACTAATAAATGAATCAATAATGTCTTTCTGACGATCTTTTTTGCCTTTATTTTGTGATGAAGGACTTGCTTCGGCCTTTTTTTTCAGGCTTTCTAAAATCGATCCTTTTTGCTTTTCTTCAGATTCAGTTTTTTCTATTTCTGTATCTGAATCATCCTTTTGAATATCAGCTTCAGAAGTCGTTAGTTTTTTTTTTTCTACCTCTTCGGTGTCATCATCAGCTTTAGTTTCTTTGGTATCACTTTCTCCCATGGTTTCTTTAAGTGATGCCAAATTAGCCATTAGTTCGCTATAGATGTCGTTTTCTGGTTCTTCTTCCTCTTTCTCAGGCTCTTCAACTATATGATTAGATTCGGATATCTGTTCATCATTCTCATTCTCTTCTTCTTCAGAGGTAGTAGAGTATGAATAACCTGATGTCCAACTGCTTTCATCATCAGATTCTTCATCTGTAGTTGAACTTTCTTCCGATTCTTCTTCTTCTTCTAAATCATTATTTTCAACTTCATAAGTTTCGTCTGTCGTTGATTCGGTTTCTTCTTCTTCATCTGAAGTTTCAACAATATTAGTTGTTTCCTCTTCAACATTGTTTTCTACAACAATTTGAGCTTCTTCTATAGAATCCTCATCTGAATCTGAAAATTCATTATTATTTTCAACTTCCTCTGTCTCTTCAATATTAGATGAGCTTTCCATATATTGTTTCAAGACATCCCGATCATTAGTGTAAATAGCGGCCTTATGAAGATAGTCCTGAGCATCATCTGCTTCTTGATGTTGCTTCACCTTAGCTATTAACATATGCAATGCCTGATAGTATGGATACGAATCAGATAGTTCCTGAATTTCAGTTAATTGCTCTGAAGAAACATTCTCAGGATTGTTAAAATAATTAAATAAATCTTGTTTTGAAACCATGAAATTTTAAGTCTTAGCTTAAAAAAATAAAAAAAATCACCAATTAGCAACAGAAGCATTAAAAATATCCAATATTATCTGTTCTGTAATGTTATCAACATACTGTTGTTCGTTGGAATTCAGTGGCGCAGTATTCGGATCATAGTCTTCATAAAAGCTAAATGAGCGGTTATTAAAATTCTGGGTCTCATCATATGTATTTATGAATGTTGCCGTCACTGTAATAGTCAATCTTTCTTGTGCAGCCTGATCAACATTGTTATTCCCGGTACCTGCACTCACACCTCTTAATGATGCTCTATATCCTGTTATTGAGCCTTCAAGCTGTAAATCACCTCCGTAATCTACAATTGAAAGATTAGTGTTCCTCTGGAAATATTCTTTTAATTGTTCTGTGAACTGTTGAGCAATTGTTGGAGGTCCCTGACCGGTATCATTAAAAAATGTACTTATTGATATTGTCTTTACCTCTGGCCCAATACTAATGCCTGTAAATGAATAATTAACCGAACATGAGTTTAGGATAAAAAATAAAATCAAAAACAAATATTTGCTATGCTTCAATTTCATATTGTTTGATTTTTCTATAAAGTGTCCTTTCTGAGATTCCAAGATCTCTGGCAGCGTATTTTCTTTTATTGTTATTTTTTCTCAAAGCCTTGATGATCAGTTCTTTTTCTTTATTTTCTAAAGAAAGATTCTCTTCTTCCTCTTCGGTCTCGTGATATATGTCTTCGTAATATTCTACGTTATCATCTTCTTCCAATTCTGTATCACTGATATTATCATTGTTGTGTATAATATATGGTGATTCTTTTTCGGTTAAAGCAGGCTTAGGGGGTTCAGAATTTTCCTTAAACCCGGGAATTGTCGACCTGAATTTTACATCTTCAAACAATTCTTGATTTTCCTGTAATATCTTGGCGCCATCTTGTTGATCATCTAATAAAGAGACTACCAGTTTTTTAAGTTCAGTCATGTCTTTTCGCATATCGAAAAGCACTTTGTATAGTAAATCTCTTTCATTGAGCCCTTGAGAATTTTCATTTCTGAATATCGCTGGGACGTTTCTGGTGCTATCCGGCAAATATGTTGCCAATATTTCAGAAGAGATTATTCTATTTTCTTCTAAAAGAGATATCTGTTCGACCAGGTTTTTTAATTCTCGGATATTTCCAGGAAAACGATATTTCTTGATCAGTTCCTGAGCTCCGGGATCAAGTTCAATTGGTTTCACTCTATATGCCTCGGAGAAATCTGAAGCAAATTTCCTGAATAGTAAAAGAACATCATCTCCTCGATCTCTTAAAGCAGGAACATATATAGGTAAGGTATTTAATCTGTAATATAGATCTTCTCTAAATTCACCTTTTTCAACAGCTTCCATCAAATTTACATTTGTGGCAGCTACAACCCTAACATCGGTGGTTTGAACTTTTGAAGATCCTACACGAATGAATTCTCCATTTTCAAGTACCCTGAGAAGTCTTGACTGGGTTGGTAAAGGCATTTCTCCTATTTCATCAAGAAAAATAGTTCCACCTGTTGTGACCTCAAAATACCCTTTTCTACTATCGGTTGCTCCTGTGAAAGATCCTTTTTCGTGTCCAAATAATTCTGAATCAATGGTGCCCTCGGGTATTGCCCCACAGTTGATAGCGATAAATTGTCCGTGCTTTCTGTGGCTAAGTGAGTGAATGATCTTTGAAAAAGATTCTTTACCACTACCACTTTCTCCTGTTATAAGCACGGTCATATCAGTTGGTGCCACTTGAATAGCCCTTTGTATAGCATGATTTAGCTCAGGACTATTTCCAATGATACCATACCTCTGTTTGACACTTTGTATTTCAGATTGGTGCATTTTATTTTGCTTTATTCAACAACTTCTCCAAAAAGTGTTGCAGGAGTACAGTCATTAACTAACACATTAACGTATTGTCCTTTCTTGTAATCTCCCCTAGGGAAAATAATAACTTTATTTTCAGAATTTCTTCCCTGAAGTTGTTCTTCACTTCTTTTTGATGTCCCTTCGATAAGTACTTTGTGAACTTTTCCGATGGCCATTTTATTACGTTCGAGTGAATGTTCTCTTTGTTTATCTATTATTTCCTGAAGACGTTTTTTCTTTGTCTTCAAAGGGATGTCATCTTCGTATTTTTTAGCAGCAAGTGTTCCTGGTCTTTCGCTGTAAAAGAACATGTACGAGAAATCATACTTGACATAATCCATTAATGTCAATGTTTCCTGGTGTTCTTCTTCAGTTTCTGTACAGAATCCAGCAATCATATCCGATGAAATACCACAATCTTCACCAATTATTCTTCTGATAGCATCTACTCTGTTTATATACCAGTTACGGTCATAAGTTCTGTTCATCAATTTAAGAACTCTGCTGTTTCCGGATTGTGCAGGAAGGTGAATATAATTACAAATATTCTCGTATTTTTTAATTGTTTCGAGAACTTCATCTGTAATGTCTTTAGGGTGGGAAGTACTAAATCTCACTCTTAAATCAGGGTCAATATTTGCCACCATCTCGATCAGGTTAGCAAAATTCACAATTGAAACTTCCTCTTCCTTCTTTTCTTTTCTTTCAAGTCGACCTTTATTGTTTTCTATTGGCGACCATTTATAAGAATCTACATTCTGCCCAAGTAAGGTTACTTCTCTATATCCCTTATCGAATAATTCTTTGGCTTCAGCTACAATTGACTGTGGATCTCTGCTTCGTTCTCTTCCACGAGTAAAAGGGACAACACAAAACGAACACATATTGTCGCACCCTCGCATTATACTTATAAATGCAGATACACCATTGCTATCTAATCTGACAGGGCTGATATCGGCATAAGTTTCTTCTTTAGAAAGGAAAACATTAACAGCTTTATTGCCCTCGTCAACCTGCTTTATAAGCGTCGGTAAGTCTCTGTAAGCATCAGGTCCAACAACCATATCAACGATCTTCTCTTCTTCAAGAAGCTTGTCTTTTAATCGCTCAGCCATACAGCCCAAAACTCCGATCATCATGTCCGGACGTTCTTCTTTGACTTTATTGAATTGAGCAAGTCTGTTTCTAACGGTTTGTTCAGCCTTTTCCCTGATTGAACAAGTATTTAAAAAGACTACATCGGCTTTAGAAAAGTCGGAGGTAGTATCAAACCCTTCCTTTTTCATGATAGAAGAAACAATCTCACTATCACTGAAATTCATTTGACAGCCATAACTTTCAATATAAACTTTTCTGTTATTGCCTGTATTCTCTTCTTCACTAACCTTTACGCCGCAAGCTTCTTCCGACTGCTGCTGTTCTTCAGTTATAAAATCAATATCACTGATCAACTCTTGCTTACTCATATTTTTAAAGCTGTTATCCAAAAATCAATATGCAAAACTACAAAATTGAATTTATAATTTATGACAAAATGTCAGCAAAAAGAAAAGGGTAGCCTATTGACTACCCTTTGATTTAAATCTTTATTGATTAATTACTGAGCTGCAGCAACATCTCCTGCTTGAGTAGCTACAAGATTGATACCTACATTTACAGTGTTGTAGATGAATTTATCTTTAGCTTTATCAGCAACGCTAGCTTCGTCACCATACATTAATCCCCAGTCAGTTCTGTCGATGTTAAATTTAGCTTCGGCAGTTACTTTATCTCCTTCTACTGAAACAGAAGCAGGGAAAGCAATATTTTTAGTTGTTCCTCTCATTGTAAGGTTACCACTTACCCAGTGAGTAGGATTTTCAATCATGAACTCTTCAGCATTAGCTGGTTTGAATTCAGTTTCAAACTGCTCTTTTCCTTCAACTTTCATTGTTTCAGCATCAAAAGCTTTAACTTCAGTAATTTCAAATGATGCAGTTGGGAATGAATCTGCAGCAAAAAAATCTTCAGACATTAAGTGTCCAGTTAGTTTGTCATTCATGTCATCTTCTTTGTTTGGATCATTTTCAAGATCTAATACTTCCAAACCTTTGATGTTCATAGTGAATGAACCACTAGTAATTGTTCCATTTTCAATAAATAATTCTCCTTCAGTTACCGGAATCATACCATTGTGTTTTCCAGTTGGTTTACTTCCGATCCATGTAACCTTACTTTCGTCGTTTGCAGCGAATCTTACTGATGAAACACCAGCTTCAGCAGCTTCTTGTTCTTCACCTACTACAGCATCTCCTGAATTTGAGTTTCCTCCGCAAGCAGAAAGCATTAATGCTGTAATTGAAGCAAAAGCAATACCTTTCAAAATTTTCATAACAAATGTGCTTTAATTAATTTTATTGGTTTAACGACAAAGTTATACTTTTGTTTAAACAAATTTCAAATAAATGGGAAATTTTTTATCAATTCAAAACATTCAACCACAAGTAGGACAGCAGTGTTGGTTTGCTCCTAATTCATATGTAATAGGAGATGTTGAAATGGGTGATCAATGTACTGTCTGGTTTAATGCGGTAGTAAGGGGCGATGTAAACTCAATCCGGATTGGCAATAAAGTAAATATTCAGGATCAGGCAGTAATTCATTGTACATATAAAAAGTATGATGTTGTAATTGGAGACAATGTTTCAATAGGTCATGGAGCTATAGTACATGGATGTCATATTGAAGACAACGTTCTGATTGGAATGGGTGCAATTGTAATGGATGGTGTTAGAGTAGAAGAGGGCGCTGTTGTGGCCGCAGGTGCAGTAGTATTGGCTGGAACCATAGTTGAAAAAGGGACCATATATGCTGGAGTCCCTGCTAAGAAGGTAAAAGATGGAGGAGATAATATGAAGGAATTAATTGAGCGAACCGCAAACAATTATCCAATGTATGCTTCCTGGTTTAAAGAGTAACCGGGAAGCTTACACCATTAACGACTATATATTTAGTCTCGTCAGTATCTATTTTTTGAATTAAGAACGTGGCAGGGCTTAATTTCTCAGGACTCCAGTCATCATATAGCGGAAGAATGTTAACAGGAAGTGAAGTAGACTCTCTGTTGAGGGAAAGGGTTTCCAGCTTTATGTTTCCAATGCCTTTTTTATGGAGGTCTTTGAAATTAAGTTTCTGTACATCTTCAATATCGGAAATTGATTTTCCATAAGTATTTACTGGTTTGATTATACAGTCTGTAGCATCAATTTCTACAAATCCTTTCGACGTACTTAAATCACCTAGCTCTGAAATAAAACCGAAATAGTAATATTTACTGTTTCCTTGCCAAACCATTTCTCTTTTAATTCCGATATCAGCAATGAAGTTATCATTACCGATATTAAGTGTTGCTTTCCTAATGATAAGATCGAAATAGAATTCAGATATTGATGATAACTTATTATAGTTTAGTAAATCTTCTTCCGAATATGAGATTTCGTTTGTGAATAAGCATGAAATTAATAGCGATAGAAAATTTAATTTTCGAAGTTTCTCTTCATTTTCATCGCCCGGAACAAATCCTGATTCAATAAGTACCAATCCCGAATCTTTTGCTTGGAAATTGTCACCAAATGCTCTAGGCTCAAATTTATCGTCATACTTTCCAATTGGAATTTCATTATTTTCAAGAGAGTTTATTTCATTTATAATCATGTTGATTAATGAAATAGCTCGTTTTCTACTAAGAGTTAGTGTTCTGTTTTTATCAGGAGCAGTTGCTAAAAATGATAATTCGACATGTTTAAGAGTGTCCTCACAACCGTAGTACTTACTTTGGTTGTGCATGTTTAATGAGTATTTCGGTTGGAAATTGTCAAATACCTTTTTGAGAATTTGAGATTCTGGAGCTGTTAATCTTAATGCATCTCTGTTTAGGTCAATATCCCAGGCATTTTCTCTGGTATGATGCGCTGCACCATCAGGGTTTACCATTGGAATTATTAAAAGGCTACAAGTGCTTTCAATAAAGTCGATTACCTCTTTATATTTATTTCGGTTATTCTGAATAAAATAGAAGAAATCGATTACAGCTCTTGTTGCAGTTGGTTCATCACCATGCATTTGGGTCCAAGCCATTATTTTTATTGGTCCGTTACCAAATTTCACACCATATATTTCTCTTTTCTCTACAGAACGGCCTAGTTTTTCTATGGAAAACAGGTTTTCGTCTAAATTGAGGATTTTAGATTTGACAAAATCATATGAGGGGAACCTTAAATTATTTTCAGGATCCTGTAAATGATGAAAATCATTATAAATTGATTTTAAAAATGCATCTTTAGTATCTTTCCTCATATTTTAATTTTATTCAAAACCTATTTAATATTGAAAAATGAATATTCAGAAACCCACTAAGGATGAGTATCCGGAGTTTTATCAATCATATATTGAATCTGTCCCTGATGATGTGACCCAATTTCTTGAAAAACAGTGGGTCGAAATTAAGACATTTATGGCAAATACTTCCAAATCAAAGCTTAATTACCGCTATGATATTGGTAAATGGACAATAGCGGAGGTGTTTGGGCATATTGTTGAAGTTGAAAAAGTTATGGGATACAGGTTTTTAGCCTTTTCAAGGAGAGATGTTAATTCTATTCCTGGTTTTAATGAAGATCAATATGTATCCGAATCAGTATCAAATAGAATGAAACCTGAGGAATTAGCGGATTGGTGGTATTTCGAGCGTGGAGCAAATTTAAATTTACTAAAATCAATTAATGAAGAGAGTTTGAATTTTATTGGTAAGGCTAATGAATTAGAGATTAAAACCAGTGCTCTGCCATATATTTTAGCAGGTCATGCTCAACATCATGTCAATATTTTGCATGAACGTTATGGAATTTGATTATATTGATAATTAATACAAAACCGTCTGAAAATATATGAAATTCATCTTCAAAATAATTATTACAGCGCTGGCTGTATTTGCGGGAGCATATATAATTCCTGGAGTTCACACAGAAAGCTTCTCTGTAGCCCTAATTCTAGCTTTAGTTTTAACTGTTTTAAATGTTACTATTAAGCCATTATTGGTAATATTAACTATTCCAATTACCATTGTAACACTAGGGTTATTTTTACTGGTAATTAATGCCTTAATAATTTTACTTGCAGATTATTTGGTAAGTGGCTTTTCAGTAAGTGGGTTTTGGACAGCATTGCTTTATTCTATTGTAGTTTCGATAATGGTAAGTATTTTTGAGTCGTTTGATAAAGATTAATATGAAAGATTTAATAGAAAAAATTAAAAGTGAGAAAAAAGCCTATCTCATTAATGATGAAGAAGAGAATTCTCCTGATTTTGTAAATTTCTTTTTCATTACTGAAAAAAATGGTGAAGAGGAATTAGTCAATGCTGTGTTATACACGCTAGAAATGTATTATCAGTCTGAAGTTTTTGCTAAAGCGGAAGATGAAACCTTAAAACGTTATCCTGAATACGAAAAATTACAGAAAGGAAAGGAGCTTCCTGAACAAAAGACTGAGGAAATTGAGATGTTTCTAACAGAAGTTATGGATCAAATTGAGGAAGACGGAGAAATTCAGGTTAGTGAACATGTGTTTGAAGAAAATGAAGATGGCGTATTGATGGTTGAAGCTGGTTTGAATATGCCTGAAGTTACTGAAACTGAGATTATGAATTTTATTAATAACTTTAATAATGATAATCTTAGTTTAGATGATAGCTTGTACTCATTTGAGCTCGATGGTTAGAATTCGGAACATTTTTAAAGTTTTTGTGGTTATCCGAATATGTTAAAAGTTGCCTGGGCAGAATCTTATTGTCATCCATTACCGGAAGGACATAGGTTTCCAATGGAGAAATATATTTTACTTCCTCAACAATTATTGTATGAGGGGACTTTAAATAATGAAAATTTATTCACTCCCGAATTACCGTTAGATGATGAATTATTTTCTTTGGTTCATTCTCAGGAGTATATAAACAAGCTAAATCAACTTACTTTATCAAGGTCTGAAGAACGGAGGACAGGGTTTCCATTATCTGAAAGTTTAATCCATAGAGAAAAGCAAATAATCAGGGGATCTGTCGATGCTACTTTGTTTGCATTAAAGTTTGGCTGTGCAATGAATATTGCAGGAGGTACTCACCATGCTTTTTCGAATAAGGGGGAAGGATTTTGTTTACTTAATGACATAGCTGTGTCAGCCCAATATTTGGTGGAATATTTTGGATTTAAAAGTATATTAATTGTTGATTTGGATGTCCATCAGGGGAACGGAACTGCTGAAATATTTACCAGTTCAAAAGAAGTTTTTACATTTTCAATGCATGGAAAAAATAATTACCCACTGCATAAGGAAAAATCTGATCTAGACATAGAACTTGAAGACGGAACTGGAGATAAAGAGTATTTAGCTTTATTAGACGCCAACTTAAAGTCATTGGTAGATAGATTAAATCCAGAATTTATTTTTTTTCAAAGTGGTGTAGATGTATTGAAGACAGATAAATTAGGTAGATTAGGTATGTCTATTTCAGGATGTAAAGATAGAGACCGTCTGGTGTTTGAAATCTGCAAAAATAATAATATACCGGTTATGGTTAGTATGGGAGGTGGGTATTCGGAAGAAATAAGGTTCATAATTGAAGCTCACGCTAATACTTATAGGTTGGCCCAGGAAATATTTTTCTAACGAATAGTGTAACAATCCTCTTTTCTACATAGTTTTTATAATTATGAAAGATCAAGTGGCTTTGCGTTTAAGTGCGATTTATGCCGTACTTTTTGTTACTCTCTTATGGGGGGTTAAAGCACTTGAACTATCAATGAATATTAGCTTAGGTTTTCTTGGAGTTTTTCCGGGAAATGGTAAAGGAATGCTTGGGATATTCACTGGTCCTTTGGTACATGGGAACTTTGATCACTTAATAAGTAATAGCCTCCCGTTATTAGTGTTAATTACCGGTACCTTTTTTTTCTATCGGAAAGTTGCCATCCATGTTTTTATAGTTGTTTATGTTTTAAGTGGATTTTTGGTTTGGTTATTTGCCAGGGAAGCCTATCACATTGGTTCTTCCGGAATCGTTTATGGGTTAGTTTTCTTTTTATTTTTTAGTGGGTTGTTTCGACGTGAATACAGATCACTAATTATTTCATCTGCCGTCTTTCTATTATATGGAACTACCTTCCCGGGAATATTACCTGGTGATCCGTTTATTTCATTTGAGTCTCATTTAGCAGGTGCATTTTCGGGATTGATAGGAGCATATATTTATAAGGACCAGCCGTTATTTGGTATACCGAATATTACTGATGAAGCTAATATTGAAAAAGAAAAACCAACCGGAGTTGTTGATTCTCCTAATTACACTTGCAATCACTCAGGCACCGAGAAAGATGAAATAAATTATTATTTTAAAGAAAAAGAAATTGAATAGAATTTCCTCAAATCAAATGTATTTATATCTTTGCAGGCGATATAAAACATGAAAAGTGGAGATTTTATGAAAAACATTTTTAAGATAAGTTCTTTTTTAGCTTTTGCAGTGCTGATTTTTGTTTCGTGTAACCAGCAAGGAACTTCAGAAACCACAGGAGAGGCGACTGGTGAATCAACTGCTTCAGATGTAATCGCATCAGATCTAAAAGTAGGTTATGTTAATTCTGATAGCCTGACTAAAAATTATGCTTTTTATCAAGATGTACTTAAAGATCTTGAATCTGAAAGAACACGTCTTGAAAAACAATTAGAAAGCCGAGCTCAAGGGTTACAAAAAGAAATCGAAGACTTTCAAAAAACAGCTCAAAACCTGACTTTAGGACAAGCAAGGAATATTGAGGAAAATCTTCAAAGAAAGCAGCAAAATTTAATGATGCAGAGAGAAAATTTTGCTCAAACTTTAAGAATGACTGAGGCTGAAAAGACAACTGAAGTTTTTGAAAAAATAAATACCTTTATTTCTGATTACAGTAAAGAAAAAGGTTATCACATGATATTTAAGTTTTCTCCATCTGAAAGCATTTGGTATGCAGATGAAAGAATGGATGTTACTAGTGATATTGTTGATGGACTTAACGCAGCTTACGATGCAGAGAAGTCTGCACCTGCAAAAGAAGAGTCAACTGAGGCTGATTCTATCAAATAAGATATTGAATTTTAAAGCATAAGAGGGACATGTAATGAATGTTCCTCTTTTTTTTATAGTTTTTTATTGAATTGCTTTCATTTTTTTTATATTGGTCATTGATTTTTTGATATTTTTTTTAATGTAATTCAATGATAAACAAGCTCATTGGTCTGATTGGTGCCCGTCCTGAAGAGAAGGAGAAAGTATTGTTGCTGTTGGCAAAGGGGTTTTTCATGGGGATATTCCTTGCTGGATATACTGTTACAGCCCAGACTTTATTTATCAATAGAATTGGCGCTGATAAACTGGATACGGCATTTGTTCTTACCGGTTTATTGGGAGTTGTCGTTACTTGGGTTTATTCAAAACTCCAACACAATATCCATTATTCAAGACTGGTAATAGGTAACATCATATTAGTAATCCTGATGGTATTAGGTATCAGGGTTTTATTCTGGTATTTTGGATCCCTAGATTGGTTAATATATACCTTATATATATTGTATGGTCCCATTAATGCATTAATCATTTTAGGTTTTTGGGGTGTATTTTTAAGATTGTTTAATCTAAGGCAATCAAAAAGGATAATTGGTGGGATTGATAGCGGTCAATTAAGTGCATCAATATTAACTTTTTTCGCACTTCCCTTTATTAATAAATTTGTTGGAGCCTCTGATATTTTAGTTCTAACCAATGGTTGTTTAATCATTTCATTATCCTTCCTACTGATCATAGTTAGTAAATACGATATTGATTTTACTAAAATCAAAACGAAAGAGGAGAAGAGAAGTCTCAAATTCAAAAATTTATTTAAGCGAAAATATATTGTATTGCTTTCAGCATTTCTGATAGTATCAATGATCGCTCTTAAGTTCATTGAATTTATTTACTCTAATGTTCTGGAAGAAAGATATATCAATGATGAACAAAGTCTGTTTGCATTTATTGGTATCGCTAATGGTACAATAATGATACTGAGCTTCATGATTCAAACTTTCGTTAATGATAAGATTATTGCCGATTATGGAGTGAAAGTAGCAGTATTGGTTATGCCTGTAATTCTAGGTATTTTAAGTTTAGTCGCAATATTTATCGCTACTGCTTTTGGTTTTTCTATTATTGAATCTGCTGGCTTTGCAGCATATTTCATAGTAATTGTAGGAGCCTATGTCTTTACAACCTCCCTAAGAGATGCAATGGAAAATCCTGCCTTTAAATTATATTTTTTGCCCTTAGAAGATAATATCAGATTTGATATTCAAACTAAAATTGAAGGTGTAATAGGTCAGGTTGCAACACTATTAGCAGGAGGGCTGATGCTATTACTGTCTTTTATAAATCTTGATCAGGCATTCTTTTTAATGTCACTGGTTTTTGTAGTAATAGTAATGGTTTTTGTGGTTAATGCTCTACATAAATCCTACACAGATGTTCTTCATAAAAAATTATCTGCATTAAAACAGTCAAGGCAAGTCATTGAAGAAGATTTACCTGTTAAATCAGCTGTATTGAGTAAAGAAGTTGTACTCAGCTTATTAAAGTCTGACCTAAATACTGTTACCTTAAATCTTGATTTGGTAAAGAAAGTTGAGCCGGCCCAGTATTATGATCTATTATATTATCTATTAAAAAATGAAAATGTGGATGTAATCATGTACATCCTGAAAGTTATTACTGAAGTAAAACCACTGTCTTCTTTACCATACTTGAATGACCTAATTGAAAATTCTGAACATGGACAGGTTAAGGTAATGGCCGAAAATGCCAGGTCAATGATTTTTCATTTTAAAGGAATAATGGATGATGGGAAATTATTGGATCAAATGGCTAGATCCTCTAATAATTATGAAAGAGAGTTTGTTGCCCATTATCTTGTTAATGAAGAATCCTCAAAAAATGATGATCTTCTACATCTACTGTTGAGAGATCCAAATAATCAGGTTAGGAAATCTGCAATTATTGCTGCTGGAAATATTAAAAGACAGGAGTTTTGGCCTGTATTATTAGAATTGATTCAATCAAATACATTCGGGTCTTTAGCTCAAAAGTCCTTGGCCATAATTGGTGACCCTGTTATCAATAGACTTGAATCCGTTTTTTATAAGTCTGGACAATCATTGCAAACTATGCGAAGAGTTTTGAAGACTTATGGAAGGATTGGGTCAGAAAAAGCTAAAGAAGTTCTTTGGAATAAAATGGATTATCCTGATAAGCAAATTCAACAAGAAGTTTTAGATAATCTTTCCAAAGTAGGGATAATCATCAATAAAGAAAGAGCATCTCGTATAAAAGATATTATAAAGGGTGATTTGGTTAATATATTATGGAACGATCTTGCCATTAAGTCAATACAAATTGATATTGATAACCAACTTCATGATGCTTTAAAAGAGGAAAACAATAGGACGTTTGATCATATATATACACTGCTTTCAATGATTTATGATTCTTCTTCAATCGAAACAGTTAAAGAAAATATAGAAAGTCAAAATCCTGATAATATAACATTTGCAATAGAATTACTAGATGTCTTTTTGGATGATGACCTCAAAGAATATTTAATTCCTGTTTTGGATGATATTCCGCTTGACGAAAAGTTAGCTAAACTTAATATATACGATCCATTCGAAAAGGTTACCGATGCGGATCTCTGTAAAAACATTATTAACAGGGACTACAATCAAATAAGCAGATGGACTAAGGCATGCGCGTTATTTAATATGGCATTTCTTGATGATGATCATGTTATTTCAGATGACCTTGTTGCGCAATTATTTAATCCGGACCCTTTGTTGTGTGAAACAGCTGCATGGGTGATTTATGCACATTCACCATATGATTTTGAAGTCTTAAGTAAAAGGATTCCTGAAAATTCACGAAAGTATATAACTAAGCTTATTCCTGAGATTGATAACCACAATATCAATGATATTTTCAAATTGAGATTTGGTAAAGCAAGATTTCTCAAAAAGGTTGAGTTGTTTTCTTCTTTGAGTACAAATGTTTTAAATGAAGTTTTGGAGGTGTGTAAAGAGGTGTATTATCCTGAAGGAGCTTCATTAGACTTAAAGGGTAAATATAGTGTTAGTGATATAATTCTCTTATTTAAAGGAAGACTGAGCTTATTAAATTCAAAAGGAGAGGCTATAAAATTTGGTCATGGTGATTTGATAGGTGGGGGAATTCATGTTTCAGGAGATGATTATTTTTCTGTTTTAGAAGATGATTTGGTCGGGTTGAAAATAGCCTATGATGATTATTTAGAGCTTTTGAATAATCATAAAGAAGTTTTAGAAAAGGTATTGATATTAAATAACAAACAAGTAACAGTATAAAACATCTAAAAATTATATTTTATTACTTTATGTTTGACTATTTTTTATAAATCCCTATATTAGTAACTAATTTTTTTAGAAAGAGTCAATTTTTTTTATAGTGAAACAAACCTGTGAAATCATATTATGTTATTCAGAGGTTGATAACTCCAACTTTGAATCCAATAATAAAGGCTGGATTGATCAATTTGCATTGATATTTCAAAGCTTCCTTGATAGGACTTTTGATATTAAATGTATCGTCACGAAGTTATCTGATGATGATGACGATGAAGTTGAAGGTGATGTATTTATCCCCATCATAAGCCCTAATTTTATTGAATCAGAGATATGTCAGGGATATTTAAGGAGTTATTTGAATAACATTTCTTCTAATCCGTTAACATCTGGGTTTGATGGACTCTTCGCTTTAGCATATTTACCTGTTTTTGAGGAAGAGCTAAATAATCAAGTAAAAGAAGCTCCTCGGGTTTATTTCTATGAATTGGAATCATTTTCGGATGTTCCAGTTGTTTATGAGCCAGAAATCGATTCCGGAATAAACCATAAATTCTGGTCAAGAGTATCTGATTTGACCAACTTGATAATAAATCACCTAAAGAATAAGTATACAAATCTGAATTTTGGCGATAGATCACTATATAAAAATGAATCAAAAAACATTTATGTTGCTAATGTTGTAAATGAGTGTTTGGAAGCTAGAGAGGCATTAATAAGGGATTTAAATCGTCATGGTTATAATGTTTATCCAAAGGGTAATTTGCCTGAAGGTAAAGCTGAATTAACAGCAAAATTAAAAGAAGAGATTGCGAAATGTTCAGTATCTGTACATATGCTTGGAGGAGAGTATGGACATATATCTGAGAAATTCAGAACCAGTATTTCTGAGTTAGAGCATGATTTATCATTAGAACGTGCAAATGCTGGTAATAATAATTTCAGAAGAATTGTGTGGTTATCATCACATTTGGATGAAATGTCGGATAGACAAAGGTTTTTTACCGAAAGAGTTATTCAACAAGCTGAAGATAAACTATTAACAGAAATAGTTGATTTGCCTTTGGAAGAATTTAAATCATTAGTCCGCAAATTTATTGATTCTAATAAGAATTCAAGAGAAGTAAATTTTGAATCTAAAAGTGAAGAATCGGAGGGAGTATACCTTCTTTTTAATGATGCGGAATCTGAAAATCTTTCAGCTTTAATATCCAGGTTAAAAGGCCTTGGGGTAGAATTTAGTATATGTGAAGATCAGGGAAGTGCTCTTGATACATTTGAAAGGCATCAATATTTATTAAATAATTGTAGTTCAACAATTATTTATAATTCAAATAAAAATAAGGAATGGGTTAATTCTATGGTAAGGGATATTTTGAAATCAAAAGGATTGGGAAGGTACCAGAAATTTGATTTCAATGTAATATATGCACCTGGCTGTGAATTTGATTCTAATCTGGTAGAAAAACTTGAATGTCCTGTTGTGTTGGATGAGAATAATTTTGAAAGCAGGATTGAAGGTCTTTTTGCAAAAACTGCTAATAATAAATGAGTAGTACGAATGACAAAATAACATTTTTAACAGGTGAAAGGTTATTTATTCCTTTTCCGGGGCTTAGACCGTTTAGCACCGAAGAAAGCCACCTGTTTTTTGGTCGGGAGGGGCAGAGTTCAGATATTATTGGCAAACTTGAAAAAAATAACTTTGTTGCAGTAGTCGGTGATTCTGGAAGTGGTAAATCTTCCTTGATGTATTGTGGCTTAATTCCTATGTTACAAGGAGGCTTTATAAAAAGTGCCGGAAGTAACTGGGATATTATTACATTAAGACCTGGAATATCACCGATTGATAATTTGGCTGAAGCTGTTCTTAGAATTTCTGATACAAATTCTGGCAACAAGGAGCTATTTGAAATAAATAGATCAATAAACTCAACTATCTTAAGAAGTTCTTCTTTAGGGTTGGTAGACCTTATCAGGCAAATCAGAAAGGATTCAGATAGAAGCTATCTGATTATGATTGACCAGTTTGAGGAATTATTCAGATACAGAGCTAAAAATGAACATCATGCAAATGCAATTAATGAGTCGATTGCTTTTGTTGATTTATTTTTAGAGGCAATTAATCAAACCGATCAACCGATTTATGTTGCAATCACTATGAGATCGGATTTCATAGGAGAATGTGCCCAATTTCCTGAACTGACTAAAAATATTAATGAAAGTCATTATTTAATTCCTCAGTTAAGCCGTGGTCAAAAGCAGTTGGCTATCGAAGGACCAATCTCAGTTGGAGGAGGTAAGATTTCAAAAAGGCTTACTCAGCAGTTATTAAATGATATTGGTGATACTCATGATCAGCTGCCAATTTTGCAGCACGCTTTAATGAGAACATGGCAATATTGGGAGGAGAATCGTGATGAGGCTGAATCAATAGATATAAAACATTATAATGCTGTTGGTACAATTAAGGAAGCTCTAAGTCTTCATGCCAATGAAGCATATGATGAATTGAGTAATGATCAAAAAGTAATTTGTGAGTCATTATTTAAAACAATAACTGAAAAAAGAGGAAGTGATAACTTTGGGGTAAGAAGACCTGAAAAATTATCATATATTGCTTCCGTTTGTGGTTGTTCTGTTCCTGAGCTGATAGAAGTAGTTGATAAGTTCAGAGAGCCTGGAAGATCACTTTTGATGCCTCCTTTTAAAACAGAATTAACAGAAGAGTCTGTTATTGATATTTCTCATGAATCCTTGATGAGGATTTGGATCAGGCTTCGAAATTGGGTAGAAGAAGAGTCCGAGGCTGCACAAATGTATTTAAGATTATGTGATGCAGCTGAAAAATATCAGATGGGAAAGGCTTCATTATTAAGACCACCTGATCTTCAATTAGCTTTAAACTGGCAAGAAAAATACAGGCCTACTTTACAGTGGGCTCAAAGATATGACCCTTCATTTGAAAGGGCAATGGTGTTTCTACGTACCTCAAAAGATGAGTACGAAAGAGAACTATTATTAAAAGAACAACTTCAGAAGAGAAAGCTAAAGCGCACTCGTCTGGCAGCTATTTTATTCTCAGCGATTGCTGTTATATGTACAATATTCTTATTGTTTGCCTTACAGCAAAGAGAAGCAGCTATGTTTTCAGCGCAGAAAGCTTTGGAAGAGTCAGAGAGAGCTGAAATAAAAGAAGCAGAGGCTAAGTTTCAAGCTCAAAAGGCACAGCAGAACCAGTTAAGGGCTGAAAGACAAACAAGACTTGCAAAGGATAACGAAGAAAAAGCAAAAGCCGAAGCAGCAAGAAATGAACTGTTGCGTATTGAAGCACAAGAAGCTAACCTTAGACTTCAGATTAGTGAAGCTGAGGCACTGAATGAAAAGGAAAAAGCTGATTCTTTAAGAATTCTGGCTGATCAGAAACGTGAAGAAGCTATTCAGCAACGTTTAAAAGCAAATATTTATGCTCAAGAAGCAGATTTTGCCCGCTATAGAGCGATTGCACAAAGTATGGCAGTTAAGTCTGTTCAAACTGATGAAGAAGATCTAAAAGGTTTGTTAGCTCAACAAGCTTATTTATTCAATTTTAATTACGGTGGAAGTATTTATGATCCATACATTTATGATGGATTGTATTATGCTTCTAAAGAATTACTTGATGATCCACTAAATAAAGTTAAGGGGCATAAAGACGCAATCAGATCAATTGCTCATTTTAATAATGAGGAAGCTTTCGTTACAGCTGGTTCAGACGGTAAATTAATGTTGTGGAAGTGGAATGATGGCCAGCTTGAAGATGGTGAGGAAATTATCTTTAATGAGGGAGTAGAAAACAGAACACTTGATATTAGTAGTGATGATAAATGGTTAGTCAACGGAACGGGAGCTAATGCAATTCAGGTTTTTAATCTTGAGAAAATTAGAAAAAAACCAATTGTTATTAACGGTCATTTTGAGCCAGTTGTCGAAACAGAATTTTATAAGGGAAGCCAGGGGATTATTTCAATTGGTCTGGATAGTATCATCGGTTACTTTGATTTTGAGGTATTTCAAGTTCTTCATAAGACTAAAAGTAGGCCAAATTCATTGGCTGTTAATCCGGTTTCTGGAGTTGCCTATATAGGACTCGAAAACGGCGAAGTTCTTAAAATGAATAATGTAGCTGAAAAGCCTGTGTTATGGCACAAGTTTGAAGGTCCTGTTACTGCATTAGAGTTTAATTCAAATGGAAGCTTACTGGCAGTCGGAATTAAGTTGTCAAACAATAGAAGTGACGTCTTGCTAATGCAACCAGAGATTGATAAACAATTTGCAAGGTTAAGAGGACATAAATCAGCTATAACAACACTACAATTTGGTCAGAATGATGAATTACTGGCATCTGCATCGTTTGATCAATCAGTTTTAGTGTGGCCAATTAATGATGTTAATCAATTACCTATTGTAATGAATGATCACGAAGGTTGGGTTACATCATTAAAATTTACTCAGGGTGGAGATTATTTGATTGCAGGTACATCAAAAGATTATTTAAGAATAAGACCTATATCAGCCACAATTATGGCTAACAGGATGTGTGAATATCTTAAAAGAAATTTTACAGAGGAAGAGTGGAATCAATTTGTAGCTCCTGATATCGACTATGAAAAAACGTGTGGTGAAATTGTACAATAAGATAATAATAGCGTTAATGATTTCCTGCATTTGGTATAGTTCAAATGCACAGGAAACTACATGCAGTCAGCAATTACGGCAGGCTCAACAATTATATGAGGTTGGTCATTTTAAAGATATTCCTTCGTTACTAGAAAATTGTATTAATGGAGGCTTTACTAAAGAAGAAAAGGTTCAGGCATTGAAGCTATTAGTGCTTACTGATATTTTTATGGATAATTGGTATGAAGCTGATACTTCCATGGTTGATTTTTTACATGCTAAGCCTGATTATGAAGTAAATCCTGATTTTGACCCTTCCGAATTTATCAACTTATATAATTCATTCCGTACATGGCCTGCTTGGAGTTTTGGTTTCAAAATTGGATCAAATATAAGTACAATTAATATTACGGAATTATATGGGGTGGATAATACAATAGCAGATTCTTCAAGCTCAAGTATTAATCCCGGCTTACAGATTGGAATAATTGGTGAACATATGATTAATGAGTCGTTACACGCCTTTGCTGAAATCCAATTTAGTCAAAATAATTTCACAAAGACGAGTAGGCTGTTCGATTATAACCAACAAGAAGTAAAAGAAAATCAAACTTGGTTTGGGATTCCATTTGGATTAAGATATACTTTTAAAGGAAAGAAAATCCGTCCTTTTATTTATTTAGGAGGAGATGTATCATATCTGATGTCTTCAATTGGTAATGTAACCAGATTGGGGTCATTTGAAACCAGGCCTATTGTAAGCCCGAACTTTGATTATGTGAATTCTGGTGTTAGAAACAGGTTAAATGTAAGTGCTATAGGTGGGTTTGGTATAAAAATAAAAACAGGAATTCACAATGTTATCATTGATGTTAGGGGACAAAAAGGCTTTCCGAATTTGTCTACTGTTGATAATCGCTTTGGTGACAGGGAATTACTTTACCGCTTTGGTTATGTTGATGACGATTTTCAATTGAATTCATTTAGTTTAAGCGTTGGTTATATTTACTCTATTTATAAAGTAAAAAAGATAAAGAATAAGAAGCTGTGAAGGGGATATCAAATTACATATTAATTACCGGGTTATTTTTAGCTATTCTTTCGGCTTGCGACAGTATAAATGTAGAGCCAGAAAAGGAAAGAATTTTTGTTAAAATGTATGGTGGCGAGCAAAAGGAAGAGGGTATTGACGTAAAGCAGCTTTCTGATGGGGGGTATATTGTTTTAGGTAATAGCTATTCAAATTTTGGCGGACAATTTGGCGGACAAGATATCATTGTAATAAGAACTGATTCTGAAGGCAATGAATTATGGAGGAAAAGAATTGGGACCCCTGGTTTTGATGAAGGTAAGGAATTAAAGCTTGATGATTCTGAAAATATATATGTTGTTGGTAGTTTTGGAATGAATAATGGATCAAAACTTGGTCAAATAACTAAACTTTCAATAGCAGGTGACATAATAAATCAGACTACCTTCGGTGATTCTACTCATGTTTATAGATTCAACTCTACGGAAATATTTGGTGACTTTCTATTTGTTACAGGAGAAAGTAGCAATGTATTTCCAAAATCTTCCCAAACGGCTGCAGATTCTCTTGATTTTATTCTTTTAGCTTATAATCGTAATGATTTAAGCTTTTATGATATTAAGTATGAAGGTTTTTCCGGAATAGATCAAGCTGTGTCTATTTTAAGAACGGGTATAGAGAAGGATGTCAATGAGGATTTTGAGAAAATAAGGATAGAGGTATTGGCAAATGTTTCCAGAACTACTGCCGATGGATTAAATGCTGCAACTGGAGATTTCTTTTTTACGCTTGATGATTTTACAATTCAAACAGGTGGAACAGCTGGATTTGTACCTGTCAAAGGAAATGTTTCAGGCTATTTCATGGCAAAGAAAGCTTTGAGAAAATCTCCAAATGGAGATGAGTATTTCTTTATTGCTAATTACTTGACTAGTTTATCTGATGTTACAAGTGAACAATCAATAGTTCTTTTCTCGAAAGGTAAAGGAACCGATCCTGTATTTTTAGATGATTTGCCATTTTCAGGAGGTGGAATTAGCTCCGGAGAAGGTATTACCTATTTCCCTAGTATTTCAACTTCAAATAAAGTTGTAGTTGCAACTACTACAAATGCATATAGTGACGCACAAAGTAATACCGATATTTTAATTAATTCCTATGAAGCAGGAGCTGTATTAAGTGAAAACACAGATTGGAATTCTACACCAAGACTTCATGGATTTAATAGTAATGATAGAGCTGGAAATATTATTCAGTCTTCAGATGGAGGACTGGTTTTGGTAGGAACTATTGGTTTTGATGATCAAATTGAAAGTAGTAACACTATGATCTGTTTGATTAAAACAAATCCGAATGGTTTTGTAGAATAATTATAGACTGATATTTCTTTTACACACGATATTTTTATAGAGCTATTTTTTAATGAGAAGCCTAAACAAAACTTACGCACATTTCGACCCTACATTAATTTCGGATAGGAACAGAATTGTATTTCTATTTCTTTTCTTTTTAATCAGTTCATTGGGTATCAAAGCTCAGGTTATAGTAACACCTGCTACAGGTGGAGAAAATGTGTGTGCTGACGGAAACTTTGTTTCCCTTGGCGATATATCAATTTTGGAAAATTCGGCAGCCGATTTTTCAGCGGTTGGAAATTATTCAGTTGATATAATTTTACCAGCGGGTTTTGAGTTTAATACAACAAACCTGAGTTTATATTCTACTCCTCAGGGTTCTGAAATATTTGTTATTAATGATGTATACCCTTTTACCAATGTTTATAGTGTAAATATTTCAGTGGTATCAGCAGGGTTCTCTATAGATGAATTAGTTATTTCAGGTCTTCAGGTTAAGCTGACAGGAGGGGAATCTTCAGGAAATATTCTTTTTGGAGGTGGAAGTTCAAATGTATTTGGATTGTTTGGAGCAAACGCAGGAAATTTAAGTTTTTCAATTGTAGATGGAACCTTATCTGGCGGAGCAATGATCTGTAGCGGTGCATCAACAAATCTGACATTCAATTTCACTGGAGGAACAGCACCTTATAATGTTGTTTACTCTGATGGAACGACAAATTATACAGTAAACAATATCAATGATGGTGCAACAGTATCTGTAAGCCCATCAACAACAACGACTTATAGCTTAGTTAGCGTAACCGATGCTAACGGATGTGCTGATGCAACACCAACAGGCACAGCAGTGGTAACGGTATCACCAACAGTCAGTGGAAACCTGGCTGCGAATGCATCACAATTGTGCGCAGGAGAGAGTGTAGATTTAACTTTTACGTTATCAGGATCATCAACTAATTATGATGTTTCTTATACTGACGGAAGTACAACCTTTAATCTTGTTGGAATCAGTTCAGGCCATGTAGAAACAATCACTCCATCAGCAACAGCAACTTATAGCATTACAAGTGTCACAGCGAATGCAAGCGGATGTAATACCACAACAAATGTAAGTGGCACACCGACAATAACAGTGAATCCGGTACCAGATGGATCGATGTCCGGAGGTGGAACAATTTGTTCAGGAGGAAACGCATCTTTAACTTTTAACCTCTCTTCAGGAAGTTCTCCTTATGATGTAGTTTATACTGATGGCATTACAAATTATACCGCAAACAATATAACTAATGGAACATCGGTTTCTGTTTCTCCGACCTTAACAACAACATATTCAATTGTAAGTGTTACCGACAATAATGGTTGTACAGACCCAACTCCAACCGGAAGTGCAACAGTTACGGTATCACCAACAGTTAGTGGAAGTCTTGGAGCTAATGCTTCAATAATTTGTAATGGAGAATCCGTTGATCTTTTATTCTCTTTATCAGGCTCTGCCACTACATATAATGTCACATACACAGATGGAACAACGCCTGTTATTCTTAATGGGATTAATAATGGTCATGTAGAGACTATTATTCCTTCTGCGACAGCAACTTATAGTATTCTGAATGTTACTTCGGTATCATCAGGCTGTACCACTTCAAGCAATGTAAGCGGCACGCCAACAGTAACAGTGAATCCGGTACCAGATGGGTCGATGTCCGGAGGTGGAACAATTTGTTCAGGAGGAAGCGCATCTTTAACTTTTAACCTCTCTTCAGGAAGTTCTCCTTATGATGTAGTTTATACTGATGGCATTACAAATTATACCGCAAACAATATAACTAACGGAACATCGGTTTCTGTTTCTCCGACTTTAACAACAACATATTCAATTGTAAGTGTTACCGACAATAATGGTTGTACAGACCCAACTCCAACCGGAAGTGCAACAGTTACGGTATCGCCAACAGTTAGTGGAAGTCTTGGGGTTAATGCTTCAATAATTTGTAATGGAGAATCTGTTGATCTTTCATTCTCTTTATCAGGCTCTGCCACTACATATAATGTCACATACACAGATGGAACAACGCCTATTATTCTTAACGGGATTAATAATGGTCATGTAGAGACTATTATTCCTTCTGCGACAGTAACTTATAGTATTCTGAATGTTACTTCGGTATCATCAGGATGTACCACTTCAAGCAATGTAAGCGGCACACCGACAGTAACAGTGAATCCGGTACCAGACGGAACCTTATCTGGCGGAGCAACGATCTGTAGCGGTGCGTCAACAAATCTGACATTTAATTTCACTGGAGGAACAGCCCCTTATAATGTTGTTTATTCAGATGGAACGACAAATTATACAGTAAACAATATCAATGATGGCGCAACAGTATCTGTAAGTCCATCAACAACAACGACTTATAGCTTAGTTAGCGTAACCGATGCTAATGGATGTGCTGACGCAACACCAACAGGTACAGCAGTAGTAACGGTATCACCAACAGTCAGTGGAAACCTGGCTGCGAATGCATCACAGCTTTGTGCAGGGGAGAGTGTCGATTTAACTTTCATGTTATCAGGATCAACAACTAATTATGATGTTTCTTATAGTGACGGAAGTACAACCTTCAACCTGACTGGTATTAGCTCAGGTCATGTAGAAACAATCACTCCTTCTGCGACAGCAACTTATAGTATTCTGAATGTTACTTCGGTATCATCAGGATGTACCACTTCAAGCAATGTAAGCGGCACGCCAACAGTAACAGTGAATCCGGTACCAGACGGAACCTTATCTGGCGGAGCAACAATCTGTAGCGGTGCATCAACAAACCTGACATTCAATTTCACTGGAGGAACAGCACCTTATAATGTTGTTTACTCTGATGGAACGACAAATTATACAGTAAACAATATCAATGATGGTGCAACAGTATCTGTAAGTCCATCAGCAACAACGACTTATAGCTTAGTTAGTGTATCCGATGCTAATGGATGTGCCGATGCAACGCCAACAGGCACAGCAGTGGTAACGGTATCACCAACAGTCAGTGGAAACCTGGCTGCGAATGCATCACAATTTTGCGCAGGAGAGAGTGTCGATTTAACTTTTACGTTATCAGGATCATCAACTAATTATGATGTTTCTTATACTGACGGAAGTACAACCTTTAATCTTGTTGGAATCAGTTCAGGTCATGTAGAAACAATTACTCCATCAGCAACAGCTACTTATAGTATAACCAGTGTCACAGCGAATGCAAGCGGATGTAATACCACAACAAATGTAAGCGGCACGCCAACAGTAACAGTGAATCCGGTACCAGATGGAACCTTATCTGGCGGAGCAACGATCTGTAGCGGTGCATCAACAAACCTGACATTCAATTTCACTGGAGGAACAGCCCCTTATAATGTTGTTTATTCAGATGGAACAAAAAATTATACAGTAAACAATATCAATGATGGCGCAACAGTATCTGTAAGCCCATCAACAACAACGACTTATAGCTTAGTTAGCGTAACCGATGCTAATGGATGTGCCGATGCAACACCAACAGGTACAGCAGTAGTAACGGTATCACCAACTGTCAGTGGAAACCTGGCTGCGAATGCATCACAGCTTTGTGCAGGGGAGAGTGTCGATTTAACTTTTACATTATCAGGATCAACAACTAATTATGA
>NZ_JABBNU010000008.1 GCF_012926615.1 Marinigracilibium pacificum
AATAAACTCCTTCTCATTACCTCAATTTCTAGCTTTCTTTCACCGTCTGTTTCCGAAAGGGATTGCAAAGGTAAACACATTTTTCGTAAATGCAATACACCCAAAAAGAAAAAGTTACGCAACCGTTTTAACTACCTATTCCTCAACGGTATATTTTATCAACTTCCATGAAAATAAAAAAACCGGCCCTTCCCGAGGCCGGTTTCATTTTAAAAGACTAAGCTTATTTTTATTTAAGCCGGTACTTCTTCTTTAATAATTGTAGCTTCCCTGTCAGGCCCAATAGACACTAATGTAACAGGAACCCCTACATATTCTTCAATAAAGTCAATATACTCTCTTACTTCAACAGGTAAAGAATCGAAGTCTCGGATACCTTCTAGATCGCAATCCCAACCTTTGAAAGATCTATAAATCGGTTCAACCGTACTTGTGCTTAAGTCATACGGTAATTCTTGATTTATTGTTCCATCTTCATGTTTATAATCGGTGCACACTTTAAGCTCTTTAAAATCATTCAGCACATCTGCTTTCATCATATAAAGCTGAGTAACACCATTCAACATAACAGCATATTTCAATGCAGGCAAATCAAGCCAGCCGCATCTTCTTGGTCTTCCAGTAGTCGCCCCAAATTCGTTACCGATCTTTCTTAACTTCTCTCCTGTCTCATCGTTAAGCTCAGTTGGAAATGGTCCACTTCCGACTCTGGTACAATAAGCTTTAAATATACCAAATACTTCTCCAATTCTAGATGGCGACACTCCTAATCCTGTACAAGCACCGGCAGTCATTGTATTACTACTAGTAACAAAAGGATAAGAACCAAAATCAATATCAAGCAATGAACCCTGAGCGCCTTCGGCTAAAACCGACTTTTCAGTTTTTAGATAATCATTGATGACATATTCGCTTTCAATGAATTTGTATTGTTTTAAAAATTCGATTGCAGCATAAAAATCTTTTTCAAGCTCAGGAAGGTCATATTCAAATTCATAAGCCTTTAATATAGACTCATGATGCTTGACAAGTCGATCATATTTTTGAGAAAAATCCTTTGTGAGGATATCCCCTATTCTTAAACCAACTCTTGCAATTTTATCTTGATAAGTAGGTCCGATTCCTTTTAATGTAGATCCAATCTTTTTATCTCCTTTAGATTTTTCATAAGCTGCATCTAGCAATCTATGAGTAGGAAGAATTAGCTGTGCCTTTTTAGAAATAGATAAGCAGTTTTTACAATCAACTCCTGCATCAAGAAGCTTTTCAATTTCTTTTCTCAATATAACCGGGTCTAGCACAACGCCATTACCAATTACATTATCTACTCCTTCTCTGAATACACCTGAAGGGATTTGATGTAGGACATGCTTTCTGCCTTCAAACTCTAGTGTGTGTCCGGCATTAGGTCCGCCTTGAAATCTGGCAACCACATTGTACTTTGGAGCAAGTACGTCTACTACTTTTCCTTTGCCTTCGTCTCCCCATTGAAGGCCCAACAATACGTCAACTTTCATTAGCTGTTACTTAAGCTTTTTTTTGCTCCCTCTAGGGAATCTTCTATCTGAAAAATATTATTAAGTTTTGTTATGATGAGAAGTTTTTTGACCTGATCACCTGGATTAACCAATACTACTTCTCCTCCTCTATTCCTAAACTTGGTCAGGATTGTAATTAAAACTCCTATACCACTACTATTAATATATCTTAATCCTGAAATATCAATTGCACAAAGCTTCACTCCTTTATCAATATTCTCCTGAATCACTTCAATTAGCTCTGCACCATCGCTTTCACCAATAAGGTCTCCTGAAAATGAAAGAACAAAAACCTCGTCTTCTAATTTATAATTATATTTCATATCAAAATCAATTTGAAAAGGAATGTTTTTCTAAGATTTGCCTTTTCACCACAAATATATATAATTGATCGACAACAGCCGAAAAAAAGAAATTTTTATATATTTATTCCTTTGGATTATACCTTGTTACTGACTCTACACCATCAACATTCTTAAGTTTGTCCATTAAATTTTTAAGATGAAACTTATTATCAACATAAAGTTTAATATTTCCATTAAAAATTCCATTCTCAGTACTAATCTGCACAGAACGCATATTTACCTGTAATTCTGATGAAATAATTTTAGTAACATCATTAACAAGGCCAATTCTATCTGTTCCAGTTATTTGAAGTCCGGCAAGAGCAGCTGTCTCTTTTTGACTTTTCCATTTAGCTTTAATTACACGGTACCCATAATTGGAAAGTAATTCAACAGCATTAGGGCAAGATGTTCTGTGTATTTTAATTCCATCTGATACAGTAATAAAGCCAAAAACATCATCTCCTGGAATAGGATTACAACACTTAGCAAGTGTATAATCAACTTTATCCATATCTTCTCCGATCAAAAGCACATCGCGGTCTTCTTCCGTAACTCTCCTTAATTCGGAAGCGAATTTTTTCGGATCTTCGAGCTTTACTTTCTTTTTTGCTGGTTCGGTAGCAGGTTCATCTTTCTTATAGAGAATAGATTTTAACCCTTTGATATCTATAATCCCCTTCCCAAT
The DNA here is from genome assembly GCF_012926615.1 of Marinigracilibium pacificum. GTDB lineage: Bacteria > Bacteroidota > Bacteroidia > Cytophagales > Cyclobacteriaceae > Mangrovivirga > Mangrovivirga pacifica. The sequence goes on from NZ_JABBNU010000008.1 coordinate 2,571, forward strand.
CTTATAGTACATATCAAGAGCGGTTCGTTCATTATATCTATCGCGAAGTTTATCAACTACACTACTATTGAAGTCAACTTTTAAGCGCTTAAGCTTTCTTTGTAAAATTTCCTTCCCATCTGCAGCAGCAGCTTTTTTCTCTTCTTTCAAAAAGTCTTTAACTCTTGCTTTTGCTTTACTTGTAACTACAAAACGCAACCAGTCTTCGGAAGGCTTTTGCTTAGATGAAGTAAGAACTTCTACCTGATCTCCATTTTTCAGGACATGATCTATCGAAACAAGTTTTTGATTAATCTTCGCACCAATGCACCGCTTCCCAACTTCACTATGTATCTCAAAAGCAAAATCTAAAGTGGTTGCACCATTTGGTAATGATATAAGATCTCCTTTGGGCGTAAAAACAAAGATTTCCTTATTGAATAAGTTATATCTAAAATCATCCACAAACTCGATAGCCTGAGTTGTATCACCAGCTTCAAGTACTTCACGTACCCTGCTTATCCATGCCTCAAGGCCAACTTCAGGATTGGCATTAGCAGAATCTTTATACTTCCAATGAGCAGCATACCCTTTTTCAGCAATATCATCCATTCTTCTTGATCTGATTTGCACTTCTACCCATTGGCCACCTTTACTCATTACTGTTGTGTGAAGTGATTCATAACCGTTGGCTTTTGGTGTACTAATCCAATCCCTTAGTCGATCCGGGTTAGGCTTATAAAAATCGGTAACTACAGAATATGCCTGCCAACAAGCTGGTTTTTCCTGTTCAAGGTCGGTATCTATAATTATCCTGATGGCAAAAACATCATAGACTTCTTCAAACGGAATGTTTTGCTTGGTCATTTTTGACCATATACTATAAACAGACTTGGTACGACCTTTAATTTCAAATTCAAATCCTTGCTTTTCAAGTTCAATCTTTATTGGATTTGTAAAGCGTCGGATAAACCTATCCCTTATTGGCTTATCCGCTTTAAGTTTTGTGACTATTTCATTGTATACTTCAGGCTCCGTATACTTGAGAAACAAATCTTCAAGTTCAGATTTTATAGCATACAAACCCAATCTGTGAGCCAAGGGAGCATAAAGGTATATTGTTTCGCTGGCTATCTTAAGCTGCTTGTTTCTAGGCATGCTTTCAAGAGTCCTCATATTATGGAGCCTGTCAGCAAGCTTTATCAGGATTACTCTTACATCTTCTGAAAGAGTTAGAAGCATTTTCCTGAAATTCTCAGCTTGTTGGGAAGTACCATATTCGAATACTCCCGATATTTTAGTTAGACCATCGATGATTTGAGCCACTTTCGGCCCAAACTCATGTTCGATATCTTCAAGCTCGATATCAGTATCTTCTACAACATCATGTAAAAGTGCTGAAACAATAGATGTAGTCCCAAGACCTATCTCCTTGACACAGATATGAGCTACTTCTAATGGATGAAAGATATATGGCTCACCAGATTTGCGTCGCATATCTTTATGAGCCTCGACAGATAGGTTAAAAGCCTTACGAATAATTTTTGCATCATTATTTTTCAGGAAGGGTTTTGCAGCCCTTAATAACCTTCTGTACTTATTTATTATCTCTTTGTTTTCTTCTTCTACAGCTACAACATCAGCCATATTTAAAATTTATTTTATTTTTTTTTCAAACCTTATTGCGAATTAAAAAATCTTTTTTACATTTGCACACTCAATTGCGGATGTGGCGAAATTGGTAGACGCACTAGACTTAGGATCTAGCGCCGCGAGGCATGGGGGTTCGAGTCCCTCCATCCGCACTTACTCACCCTCGATCAGATACAATAATATCTTGGTTGAGGGTTTTTTAATTATTGTCGTACTATAAATGTAAGTCAGCCTTGGATATTACGTTAAACAAGAAATCCAACACAGAAGCTACCATTAAAATTAGCTTAAATGAAAGTGATTACCAATCTCAGGTAGCCGAAAAAATCAAAGAGTACAGCAAAAAAGCTAACCTTAAAGGTTTCCGCCCTGGAAAAGTGCCTACAGGCGTAATTAAACGCATGTACGGAAAATCAATTCTTGTTGAGGAAGTTAATCATATCGTTTCTCATAAAGTTTCTGATTACATCAAAGAAAACAACATTCAGGTATTAGGACAACCTATTCCAAATGAGACAGCGATTAACTCTATTGATTGGGATACTCAGAAAGACTTTGATTTTGAGTACGAAATAGGATACGCTACAGAATTTAAAGCAGATGTTTCTAAAAGAAAAAAACTTACTAAGTACGTAATCAAAACTAGTAAGAAAAATATTGACGAAACAATCGAGCGACTTCAAAAACAACTTGGAGAAACAATTGAACCTGAAACTGCAGATGCCGGTGATGTTTTTACTGGAAAACTTACTGCTGAGGATGGTTCTTTTGAAAAAGATTTAAGTCTAACTATAGATAAGGCAACTAAAAAAGAGCAAAAGGTATTTATCGGAACTAAAGTTGGTGACGAGATAACTTTTGACATTAGAAAATCTTTCAAGAAAGACGAAGATCTTGCAGAAGCTATAGGACAATCTATCGATGAGGTAAAAGACTTAAATGGCAACTTTACTTTCAAAATTGAAAAAATTGAAAGAAAAGGAGAAGCTGAATTAAATCAAGAATTCTTCGACAAGGTATTTGGAAAAGATGCTGTTAAAAGCGAAGAAGAATTCAGAACTAAAGTTGAAGAAACTATAAAAGAAAACTACGATAGAGAAAGCGGATACCTTCTAGACCGAGATATCAGAGATAAATTCGTAGAGCTTACCAAGATCGAGTTACCTGAAGAATTCTTAAAGCAATGGATTGTTCAAAGTAATGATGGTCAAGTAACACTTGAACAAGTTGAAGATGAATTCGAAGCATATTCTCGTGATCTTAAGTGGAGTATGATCATTGATCAGATAGCTGAAGAAAATGAAATCAAAGTTGAAAACGATGAGATCGTGGATGAAGCTAAAAAATCAATTGCTCAACAGTTTGGCGGAATGCAAATGAATGAAGAAATGAGCCAGATGCTTGATCAAATTGCTCAAAACTATCTTCAGCAAAATAATGGTCAGAACTACATGAACATTTACAATCAGGTAAAAGGTCAGAAAGTTCTTGATTTTATAAAAGATAAAATTGATATCACAGAAGAAAAAGTTGACGTTGATAAATTCAACGAACTTGCTCAAAACTAAATTTAACGAATACCGTTAATAAAAAAGTCCGGCAGTAGTTGGACTTTTTTATTATTCAATTTAGTAAAAAAGGTACTTGTATTGGCAATTATAACCTACAGGTAGTAGATTGTTTGTGAAATTACAGTCACTTAAACCCATGAAAGAAATCAATACTGAAGAATTTAGAAAATATGCAGTTAAACACAGAGGCATTAGTGGCTCAACGTTTGACGATTATTCAAAAGAAATGCAGAACATGACTCCTTATGTTATTGAGGAGCGTCCAACAAATTTCAGACAGATCGATGTATTTTCGCGTTTGATTATGGACAGGATTATATTTTTAGGCACTCCGGTTAATGATGAAGTGGCTAATATAATTACTGCACAATTATTATTCTTAGAATCTGTTGATTCAAAAAAAGATGTCTTATTATACATTAATAGTCCAGGTGGTTCGGTTACTGCAGGATTAGGTATGTATGATACAATGCAATATATCCAACCAGATGTTGCTACGATCTGTACCGGTTTAGCAGCTTCTATGGGTGCTGTTTTATTAGCTGGAGGAACCAAAGATAAGCGTGCAGCACTACCTCATAGTAGAATCATGATTCACCAGCCATCCGGCGGAATGCAAGGAACATCTGCAGACATGGAAATCAGCTATAAGCTAATCATGTCTTTGAAAAAAGAATTGTATGATATTTTATCCAAACATACTGGTCAGACTTATGAACAAATCGAACTTGACTCTGACAGAGATTATTGGATGAAATCCGAAGAAGCCAAAAAATATGGCTTAATCGATGAAGTATTAAATAGAAATTAAAGGAAGGAAATTTATGTCCCAGGAAGTAACGTGTTCATTTTGCGGGAGGAATAAGAAGGATGTGGACCTGATGATTTCCGGTATTCATGCTCATATTTGTAATTTGTGCATCAGCCAGGCAAATCAAATCCTGACAGAAGAATTAAAAAACAACAAAAAAGCAGAGTCTCCTCAGTTTAATCTTCTTAAACCGAAAGAGATTAAAACTCATCTTGATGAGTACGTAGTTGGTCAGGATGAAGCTAAAAAAGTTATATCTGTTGCAGTTTATAATCACTATAAAAGATTAATGCAGCAAAAAACCGATGATGATGTGATTATTGAAAAATCTAACATTATTATGGTTGGAGAAACAGGTACAGGAAAAACATATTTGGCTAAGAATTTAGCTAAAATTCTTGAGGTGCCATTTTGTATTGCTGATGCTACAGTTTTAACAGAAGCTGGTTATGTTGGAGAGGATGTTGAAAGTATTTTAACACGACTTCTACAAGCAGCAAATTATGATGTTGAAGCAGCAGAAAGAGGTATTGTTTACATTGATGAGCTAGACAAGATCGCCAGAAAATCTGATAATCCATCAATAACACGTGATGTTAGTGGTGAGGGAGTTCAGCAGGCTCTTCTGAAATTATTAGAAGGAACTGCAGTTAATGTACCACCTCAAGGCGGAAGAAAACATCCTGATCAAAAAATGATCACTGTTAATACTGAAAATATTCTTTTTATATGTGGGGGAGCGTTTGACGGAATTGCCAACCATATTACCAGAAGAATGGACACAAGACCAATCGGTTTTGCAGGTGAAAAGGATAGAGCTGCCAAAGAAGTGGATGAACAATCTGTTTTAAGCCATGTTACAGCTCAGGATCTTAAAAGCTTTGGTTTAATACCTGAATTGATCGGTCGTCTTCCAGTACTGACATATTTAAATCCTTTAACTTCTGAGACACTTAAAATGATTCTTCAGGAACCTAAAAACGCTTTGGTAAAACAATATACCAAGTTGTTTGAAATGGAAGGAGTCAAAATTCGTTTTACTGAAGGAGCAATTGATTATATTGTTAAGAAGGCAACTGAATTTAACCTTGGAGCAAGAGGACTTAGATCAATTTGCGAAGCTATTATGAATGATAGCATGTATGAGTTACCATCAATGGAAGATGTTTCTGAACTAACTATTGATAAGGAATATGCTCAATCAAGATTTGAAAAATCAAATTTTAAAAAGTTAAAAGTGGCTTAACCTCTCAGATTAAGCCTTGAAAATATAAGCTTTCCAGTTTCCTGGGAAGCTTTTTTATTCCCCAAAATTTCCTTTATCTCACTAAAACCTTTCTTCATTTCTTCACCCTTCCCACTGTACAAAATAGCCTTTAATCCGGAAATCATTTGTTCTGAAGTCATATCATCCTGGATCAACTCTGGCACTACCTCTCGACCGGCAATTAGATTAGGAAGACCTATAAAATCAACCTTGATTAATCTTTTAGCTATCATATAACTAATCTTTCCTGCTTTATAACAAATCAGATGAGGCACATTAAAAAGAGCTGTTTCTAATGTCGCTGTACCACTTGTTACCAAAGCCGCATCTGCTGTTTTTAATAAATCATATGTCTGATCTGACAACAGAGTAACATTAGAGAAGTCATTTACTGTAGAATATAGCTCTTTTGGTAAATTATCAACTGCTGCAACGACAAAATGACAATCAGGAAATTCAGGAATCACCTGCAACATTTCCTTAAGCATTGAAGACACTTCCTGATATCTGCTTCCTGGCAATAATGCAATTATTTTTTTCGAGTTATCACCAATTATTTCCTTCGCAAAATTATCTTTTGGATTGAATGACCTGATTTGATCAAATAATGGATTCCCAACATAATCAGTCTGGTAATCAAACTGTTTATAAAAATTAACCTCAAATGGCAGAATACAATACATATAATCAACTAGTTTTTTGATTTTATATGCTCTTTTTGTATTCCATGCCCAAATTTTAGGTGAAATATAGTAATGCACTGGGATATTGTTTTCTTTGGCATGGGAAGCCATACGAAGATTAAAACCTGCAAAATCTACTAAAATAATGGCGTCAGGCTTTTCCCTGGAAATATCCTCCTTACACTTCTTAATAGCTTTTCTTATAGTTCCATAGTTTTGGATAACTTCCCAAAACCCCATAAAACTTATCGATTGGTAATGGGTAAGCACCTTCATGCCAGCATTACGCATATAGTCACCCCCCCAACCAATAAATTCTGAAGAGCTATCTATAGAACTTAAGGCTTTGATTAAGTTTCCGGCATGCATATCTCCGGATCTTTCTCCTGCTATTAAAAAATACTTCACCGATATCAGCTATTAATTACTCTCCAAAATACTCAACATAATTCTTATGTGTTTCGAAAAGTGTAAGTTTATGAAGAGCACAATCTTTCCCCATTGTTTGAATTTCTGGCTCAAGAATTTTCCAAATCTCTACAATCAGATTTTCACAACTTGGTAGCTTACCCTTCATAAACTCAACATCCAAATTAAGGTTTTTATGATCGATTTTTTCGATAACTTCCTCATTCACCAGGTCACCCAACTTTTTCATATCAACTACAAAACCCGTATCTTCATCGGGAGTACCTTTAACCGTAACGATTAATTCAAAATTATGGCCATGCCAATTAGAGTTTGCACAAGGACCAAAAACTTCCTTATTCTTTTCCTCAGTCCAGCTATCGTTATATAGCTTATGAGCGGCATTGAAATGCTCTTTTCTATTAACGTATATCATCTCATTCTAATTATTGTGCAAATATAGGAAAAGATAAGCCAATGACTTCCATACAAATAACTCAATGACTTATATTTGTTTCTCATTATGATATTTATTAATCACAATAAAGAACCAATATCCACTCAAATTATTGAATACCTAAATAAAATAGGTTTTAATAATCTATTAATTATTGATGAAGATGAATCAGTCAGTCAAGAACTTATTTATGAATTAGCTACTAAACCAGAGGACATTAATAACGTCATGTCTAAGTATCAGTGGGAAAGTGAACTATTTATATTTATAGAACCATCAAAAATTAGCTTTAAAGAAATTATTGGTCAGTGTTTCAAATATCAAATTCCTCTAATAGCAATCAATTCTTCATTTAATGTAAATGCTTCTGAAACACAGCTTCCCTTTTTCTATAAACACATTTCAATACCCGACAATACACTTAACTCTTCAGATCAACAGACATTACTAAATATTTTGGAAATGATATAAAAAAAGCCCGTTCTATTGAACAGGCTTTCATTTATAATTAATAAATCTTAATATTTCACAATCTTTATTCTATGCGATTTTTCTGGTGTCTGTACTTCAACTATATATAAGCCAGGAGTCCAGTTAGCTCCATCTATTTCTAGTTGCCTATCAGAAATTGATATATCTTTCATTAACCTTCCTTGAATATTGATAACTCTAAGACTTTCAACTTCCAGAGGTAGATTAATTATTTTCCATCTACCTGAAGCACTTGGGTTAGGATAAACCACAATAGCCTCTTCATTCAAATCATCCCCAACAGATGTAATAATCAAAGGTCTTGTACTTATATCCTGACAGCCATTTTCGCCAGTAACAGTAAGAGTTACATTAAAATCTCCATAATTTTCATAAACATGTTCAGGATTTTGATTTACTGAAGTTACACCATCTCCAAAACTCCAAAACCAAGCAACAGCATCAGTACTTTGGTCTGTGAACAAAATCGACTCCTTATCGAAAATTGAAGATTCATCAGTACTTGCACTAAATAAACTTGTTGGCTTAGCTTTTAATGTTATTTCAGTTTGACCTTGAATATTATTACACCCAAATTGATTATTAGTTACAGTTACTGTATAAACACCAGCATCCTTTACAGTAATTATTCTTTCAGTTTCACCTGTAGACCAAAGATACTGGTTTCCATCCTGAACCGATAAAACAATAGAATCACCATCACAAATCGCTGATGAGCCTTTAGAAAGCCTAATTTCTGGATTGGCAATTACATTTACAACGGCTGGAGTTCTCACACTTTCGAATGAGTTTGTAGCATTTGACACATATAAAATAGTATCGCTTTTAACATTTGACAAGGTAATTTGACTATTATTAGTCAATACAGGTTCGCCACCGGTAAAGTCTTTATACCAATTATACTTAGATGCTCCTGTAGCTTTAATAGTAACATTAGATCCATAGCAAATATTAAGAGTATCAACACTCGGTTTATTTGCCTTCAAGGTCTGATTATATTTAGAATATGCTATTTCTGCAGATTCAACCAATTCAGACAGTTGATCACCTGCTATTAGAGCAAAAGCGACTTTTGTAGACTCACCTGCATTTATAGCTAGCGGACCAATCGAAACTGTATGAGAAACATCATTACCATCTTCCTGTATACCTGCTCTTGGCTTACCAATACCAGATGTCATTGACTCAATTTTCTCTTCATCAGTATAACCATCATATACTCCCCATGGGTTATCTGGGATATCAGAATCATTATCAATTGCCCAATAATTAAAGTCCCCTACCAATGTTTGTATACCAACATAAATACTGTCTGATTCTTTTAAATTATGAACAAACCCTAAATTAATATTGCCATTAGAATAGTATCCAGCTCTATCCGGAGGCCCTACTAATTGAGAAATATCCCAATCAGCGAATAATCCAACATAAAGATCATTCATATCTGAACCAGATTGATTCTCTATTTCATATTCGACAATGATATATTTATCATCTGGCTCTTCACCCCAAACCATAGAGCGGTAATTCACTAATACATTTAATGGATTATCAGATTTAGAATCATCAAATGATCCGAATGCTTCTTCAGTTGAAAACTCACCTGGTACAATATTTTTAATTCTGTCAACTGGTTTAAAATCATCATCTGTATTTACTCCTTCTCCCCTAATATTATTTGAAAGTTTTCCACCTGAAGTCATTAAAAGTCCCATTTCAAATAATAAATTCCTATCATTATATAAAAAGCCAATCCCCTCTTCCGCATTAGTTAATGCATCATTAAACCCAATTCTTCCTTCTCCGGTTATGGTAGAGGAAACCAAGTTCCTTTGGATGTTTATGTAAGTAGGGTTTAATAATAACGTGATATATTGATAGTCTTCATATGCTCCATCCGAGAATGAAATCTTAAAAGGCACCTCTAAATCATTTGGAATATTTGCGGCAATTTTAATTCGGAATGGATTATCAATTGTGTTTAATTGAGTAGTACTATCAATTACACCAGGGAAAATTTCTGAATTTAAAATTTCAACAAAAGGTGAAACTGTAGAAATTGTCACTTTTGTAGCATTTGATGTTTTCCACAGGGTATTACTTAAAATTCCATAAGCTACTGCCGTATCACCTGCACTTGCAACTTGTCCGGTCCGTTCGTTCCTAATTTTCACATCATCAAAAGATAGCGAAGGTGTTTGAATAGTTAGAGCTTTAAAAACATCTAACCGTCCATACCCAAGCCTATCTCGATATTTGGACTCAACATTATTATAAATTGAAGGGTCAGCCGAAATTCTTAAAAGATCTAGAATTTGTTTTGGAGATAAGTCAGGATATTTACCCTTTACTAGTGCAGCAGCACCTGCTACAATCGGTGATGAAAAACTTGTCCCGTCTGTATATGTATATGAATTATTATAATTAGTAGTATAAATTCTTGAACCTGGAGCTATAATATCAACATAATACCCATAATTTGAGAATGAAGACACTTTATCTTCGCTATCTGAAGATGCTACAGCAAAAACCCCATCATATGCAGCTGGATATTCATTACTGTTCAAACCACTGTTACCCGCAGCGGCAATAAAAATAACTCCATTTTCGATACCATAATCAATAACTGACTGCCATATATCACTACGGCTTGTAGTACCAAAAGACATATTCACAATATCAGCACCTTGTTCAATCATATATAATACTCCAGCCAAAGTGAAGTATACACTACGGTCGTTTTGAGCCTGATTATCAAATGAGTGCTTAGTAATCAATAAACTTGCATTATAACCTACTCCGGCAATACCTAAATTATTGTTTGTTGCAGCTGCAGCTACACCAGAAACAAGGTTACCATGGTTTGTCCCAGGTACATTTTTTAAAACCCCAACGCCTGGATCCCCTGCATAATTAAGATTAGTTGTATCAGGCCCTGCAAAATCCCATCCTTGATAATTATCTATATAGCCATCGTTATCATCATCAATATTATTATTTGGAATTTCATCATCATTAATAGCTAATTTTGATACCAAATCATCATGATTCAAATCTATTCCACTATCAACAATTCCTATGACAACATTCGCATTCGACTTAGAAATATCCCATGCTTCAAATGCATTTATTAATTCTAAATAATACTGATTCCCAATAGATATATCATTAGGAGTTTCATATGTTTGATGAATAATATCCTTCTCGGCAAACTCTATCCTACCATCTGATTTAAGTGAGTTTAAAAAGGTTTTTTCAGAAATACCTTTTGGTTTAGTAACAAAATAAATTTCGTCAACAATGGTAGGCTTATTTCTAGCCTTAGCATTTATTATGCTCCTCGCTGAGTGAAACGAATAGCTTTCAGGAAAACTAACAGACAGCTCCTCTGTGGAGACAAAATCCCTAGTTTTTATTACATATCTTGTTTGAGCTTGTAATTGACCTAATCCAAAAAGCAAAACAATAAAAAGTATAAATTTTCTCATATAAATAGTATTGAGTGTCCTTTTAAAAATAAATAAGGGAGCTGATTTTATTCCCCATTATAAAAGCGTCACTAAAATAATTAATTTACCAGACAGTTCTTACATCATAAAACAAATTAATATATATTAAATAAAAGATAATGTGTTAAAGGCGATAAACAGACTTAATCACATAAGAAAAGGCCACAATATTTTTGTGGCCTTAACTTTTATATTGAACAAATAATAATCAAGGAATATTTGATCTATAAGAAATATCAACTGTCGAATTTGTTATAGGATCATAGCCTGAATCAACAACCTCAGCATTTAAGCTAACAGCATCAATTGAGATTAAAACAAATTGATTTTCTCCTGTTAAATCAGATAGCTTCAATATTATATATCCTCCTAAAGAAGCTTTATCAGTTAAATTTGAGATTGCCATAGAAGAAGGAGTCCCAGCATTAAAAGCATCCCTAACAGACTCATACCCAGAAAATTCTTCAGTAGGGTTAGGGATTACCCAAGTAACACCAGTACCCATTTCTAACACTAACTCCCCTCCAATTATACCAAGACTAATATCTTCTGTATTTTCAGAATCAGGAATCAAAGAATCTTCGCTAAAATCAAACTTATTATTCTCGGTATCAAGAATAGCAGGCTCTGTGTCGGTTGATGGAGTCACCACAAATTCATCAGGCAGTAATCTAAATACACCTTCAGTTGAAAGTGGAACCTCTATTGCCAAGATATCAGTTGTTAAAGTATCAGATAAGCCATCTGTAGATACAGCTACAATTGCTACGGTAAAAGCCTCGCCAACGCCTAAATCACCTTCTGAAGGAAAAGTAAGAGTCTGAGACTTTCCAGAAAAATCAGTAACTCCACCAGCATCAACGGTAGCCACTGGTGAAGTTTGAAAATCTGCCCCTCCATACTTTGTAAAAAACTCAACTCTATCGATGCCTTTATTTTTTGTCTTAACATTATACTCAACATCCACATCACTCCCAAAAGTTGAAAGTCCTGGTGTTCCGGAATCAAAAGAAATTGGATTTGCAATAGACAAACCAAAATCTCTAAATGCAGATTCTCCTCCTGCAGTGGCAGTTGTTCTTAAAACTACTGTTCCACCAGCTTCTTCCAAGCTATCTACAGAAACAGATCCAAGGATACTGCTCCAAGGCTCATTTATTTCAAAAGCCCCTGATGACTCGGTAATTGAATAGGTATGCATTTCACCACTAATCCATGATTGAACCGTTACAGATTCTGCTCCTGTGGCTTCAACAGGTATAATAACCTGATCTAAAGTAGTAAAAGTACCATTATACGAAGGAAAATCATCCCCAAAAGTAATGGGTACAACTGCTTTAGAAAATTTCAGCAATTCATCATCTTCGTCACAGCTAATAAACACTGCAAAGATTCCCAATAAAAATATTTTTATATAACTTTTCATAAATTCATAGGTCAAGGTTAAATTAATCAAATACAGGTGGATTAACATTAAGGACCTCTTCACCTCCAACCAGGAATCCTTGTCTTTCTGAAGCAGTTGTTAAATTCTCTTCATTAAATAAGAACTCACTTTCCGGATAAATAAACCTTAATGGAATTGTATTCACATCATCTCCTGAATAAAAATCAGCCTGAGCATCACTTGGAATTTCTAAGGTTGGAAAACCTGTTCTTCTAAAATCATTCCAAGCAACTCTTGTATTTGGATATACTGCCTTGTACTTCTCATTCATGACTCCCTCCAAAGTTGGAGCAGATATACTTAAATTATATACAATTATATCCTCTTCAGGCACCCCGATCTCCTCCATATTTGCTCTTACAGCTTGTTGGACCATCATTGTTACATCCTCGCCATTACGAGCAGCTATTTCTGCTTTCATAAACAACACTTCAGCGTAAGTTATTAATGGCAAAGGAGATGCTTGACTTGCCCAATATCCTCCTACAAAATCATCATCAGGAGTAATATATTCGGCTCTGGGATCTCTGTCTAATCGACTAATGAAATTCGGGTGTGCCGCCATTGTCCCTGGTCTTTCAAAGGCTCCAAAAGAATATAATGGATTTCCACTTGTCAATGAACTAGCAAAAGGATAAAGAGCTGATCCACTATTACTTGTGATAGCATTATCTAATGCTGCACTTGCGGCTGTATAATTTCCTTCTGTAAGAAGATATCTGGCTTTCAGACTATAAGCTGTAGCTATCCAACTATCCGGATCACCACCAAACACTACATCATCACCACCAGGCTGAATATCTCCGCCGTCAGAGGATAACTCTGTTATAGCTTCATCTAATAATGTTTGTATAGAAGTAAATATTTGTTCCTGAGTATCATAAATAGGACGAATATTTCCTTCATCGCCTTTAAACGCCTCCGAATATGGAATATCACCAAACATCGTAGTTAACATACCTAATGCTTCTGCCATATATATTTTAGCAATTCCAGAATAATATGGTGCATTTAATGCTCCCTCACCATTTGTTCTTTCTATAATGAAGTTCAGATCCTTCATGCCTCCACCATACATACCAAACTGCCAAAAGTTATCTAAAGCATTTCTAGGTATTAGATATTGACTGTACTGTTGCTGTTGAGCTTCCAGACCTAAGAAGTATTGCATTACAATCCCTGGGTTTCTAGCACCTAATGCGCCACTATTAAAAGCCATATGTGCACTACCAGAAGGTAAAATCAGACTTAATTCTGTTAGCTGATCTTCTGATAAGTTTCCTGGATCTATATTTGTCTCTGCCAAATCACAAGAGGAGGCAAAAACGAAAAAGATTCCAACGAGTATATATGAAATTTCTTTATTTATTCTCATCTCGATAATTTTTAGAATGTAAATCTTAATGCAATTGAATAACCTCTTGTGTTTGGGTTATTAAAATAGTCTAAACCGAAACCATTACTTGTTTGAGTAAGGTTAGTTTCCGGGTCAATGCCTGTATATGGAGTAAATAAGAGCAGGTTACGACCTGTTAAAGTGATATCCAATCCATCAAATGGCCCTGACTCCATGACGCTTCTTGGAAATGAATAGGATAAAGAAACTTGTCTCAACCTTATCCAGGACGCATCCTGAACATTTTCCTCCCCAAGAGTACCAAAACCGTATCTTTGCCATTTATTACTTCCAATCCCTATAGCATTATTATTCAAGTCAACTTGCTGTGTATTTGTAACATAAATTGGATTACCAGCATCATCGGTTCCTGACTGGACTACACCTTCAAAAACGACATTTTGACCAGCTTCACCGCGATAATCAGCAGTTTCTTGAGTAACTCCAAAATATTCTGCTACACCATTGGTACCATTCCAAACATCTCCACCATATCTAAAATCCCAAAGGAAGCTAAAATTAAAATCCCCAAATTGGAATGAATTACTAATCCCCATCAACCAATCAGGATTAGGATCTCCTATTATTTTGGGGTCGGCAGCTTGTAAAGGAAATCCATCAGTACCGATTATTAATTGACCATCATCCGTTCTTTGAAACCCTTGTCCAAATAAAACTCCAAATGGCTCTCCCTCTATAGCTCTGGATGAAGTACTAGTAAATCCATTTAAAAATATGTTATCTATACCTTCAGCTAATTCTTCAACAGTGGTTTCATAAGCCGTAAAGTTCAAGCTAATATCCCAACTAAAATTATCAGACTCATAAGCAACTCCATTTAATACTAGTTCAATTCCTTCATTACTAATTAAACCTGCGTTTTGGATTCTGTTCAAATACCCTGAAGACGAAGAGATATCAACCGGAATAATCTGATCTTTTGTCTCTGAATAATAATAAGTAACATCTAAGCCTAATCTATTATCAAAAAACTTTAAATCGGCACCAACTTCAAATGTGCTTGTTAATTCAGCTCGTAAATTATTATTGGCTAACACCCCATTTTGTTCAAAAGCATTATTCCCTAAAAATGGGAATTGAATAACAGCATCGGCAATAAATCCATCGCCACCACCAACTGCTTGTGTAAAGTAATTTTGTGTGGCATACAATGGTGCATCATTACCAACTTGACCATAACTGGCTCTAATCTTACCATAAGAAAGGAATGAACTTTGCATATTAAAGGCTTGAGTAAAATCAAAACCTAAACTTACTGCAGGGTAAAAAAATGAATTATCTCCTTCTGGTAAAGTTGATGACCAATCATTTCTAGCTGACAAGTTTAAGAATAGAAAATTTCTAAACCCTAATTTTACATTTGCAAAAACCCCAACAAGCTCTCTTTGATTTATATTTTCGAATGAAACTACATCTGAAGCATTAGCTATATTATAAAAGCCAGGTTGACTCAATGTATTACCTATCACTGTATTAATTCGAACATTACTTTTATAATAGTTATGACCTAGTAAAGCATTAATCGAAAAGTCTCCATCAAAATCCTTATTATAAGTTATATAGAAGTCAGAATTTAAATCCCTACTATAAATATTATCATTTCTAATCTGGCCTGGATTCCAATCTGGAACAATATCCACTCTCCCTAATCTTCTGTCCGAATACTGATCAATACCCAATTTATAAGTAGCTTTTAAGTTATCTATTATTTCATAATCAAAACTGACAAAACCAATTATCCTATTTACTTCATCAGTTGTATAATTCTTATTAACTACCCAAAAGGGGTTGTCATAAATACCATTACGGTAACTTCTTTGTGTTCCATCAGGGTTAGTGTAAGTTGCAGGATCATCTGCGGCATCTTGTCCAGTTTTACCGTTACCTATATCAAATGATGGGGCATTTCTAACTAACCCAAGCATGATACCTCTCAAATTAGAACCTTGTTGCATTCTAACTCCACCAGAATTCACATAGTTTGCAGAAATTGAAGCAGTGAACTTCTCTGTTAAATCTGCAGAAATATTAGATTTAAATGAATACCTCTCGAATTCTGAATTTGGAGAAATACCTTCTTGCCTTAAATATCCGGCTGAGGCATAATATCTAACATTTTCCGTCCCTCCTCGAACTGAGATATTATTATCAGAATTCAAACCCCTAATGAAGAAAGTTTCAAACGAATTATACCCATTCAAGTCAGGGTTTTCATCGATTCTTTCTCCCCAAGAGAATCCTTCAAAAGTTTCAGGACCTCTAAAGACACCATTTCTACCCTGAGAAAACTCTCGTTGTAAATCTGGTAACTTGTTGACTTCTGTTACTTCAAAACTCGTAGAAAAGGTTATGGAAGGCTTTGTATTTTTAACACCTTTTTTTGTTGTGATAATAATCGCTCCATTTGCTGCCCTTATACCATATAATACAGTAGCTGCAGGACCTTTCAAAACACTAATAGATTCAATATCTTCAGGGTTAATATCTACAGCTCTATTTGAAGTATTGGTTCCATCAACTCCAGGACCATTATCAGCAGCGGTACCAAATTGACTATTATCAATTGGAACACCATCAACAACAAATAATGGAGAGTTATTCCCGAAGATTGAGGTATTACCTCTGATTCGTATTGAAGAGGATGAACCAGGGTCTCCGGATGAGGAATAAACATTAACACCAGCGGCCTTAGAATTCAAGGCATTTACCAAATTTGGTTCTTTTGATTTGGTTAGATTATCTCCTTTTACCTCTTGAACCGAATAACCTAGCTCTCTTTGACTTTGCTCAATTCCTACTGCAGTTACTACTACTTCACTTAATTGTTGTACATCTTCCTGCAAAACAACATTAATTGTACTTCTAGCTCCAACAGGAATTTCTTGCGAAACATATCCAATTGAAGAAAATACCAACGTGACATCAGAAGAAGGAATACCTATGGAATAATTTCCTGAAATATCAGTAACAACTCCTCGGCCAGTACCTTGAATAAGGACATTTACACCTGGTATGCCTTCACCATTGGCACCTGTTACGGTACCAGTTACAGTACTCTCCTGAGCTAATGTTTGGAACATTAGCAATAGAAGAGCACAGAGAAACAGTAAACTTTTTCTCATACTCTTAAAGGTTTAGATTTAAAATTAACACCAATATTAATTTAACAATTTTTTGCAAATTGTTAAAGGAATAATCTAAATCAATGGTTAATTGCACTCAAAACCTTTAAAAATCTGGATATTAACGTATTAAGTGAGTTGTTAAATTTAAATATTCAAACTTAAATACTGAATTATTATAAAAACGACAATGTAATATCAAAAATTACAAATCATATTTGATATTCTCTTAAAAGCATAAAAAAAGGGACACATAATTGTGTCCCTTAAAACATTATCGTAATAATTTAAATATTAGTAGCCAGGATTTTGTTGCATATTAGAGTTTGCATTCAATTCAGCTTGAGGAATTGGTAAAGCAAACTTAAAGCTACCAGCATCAAGAGTTTGAGCTTCAGGATCTAGAGCTAGTCCACCACCATCAGATTCATCACCAAATGCCGAACGAGAAATAGTCTCACCCCATCTCTTAAGATCGAAGAATCTATGACCTTCAAATGCAAGTTCTTTTCTTCTTTCTTCTTTGATAGCATCAAGAAGTGCAGTTCCAACTTCGATACCAGCAACATAATCAGTGTATCTGTTAGATCTTAATTCATTAAGATCAGCTAAAGCTTCAACAGGTTGATTATCTCTGTAATAAGCTTCTGCTCTATTAAGATACATTTCTGCTAATCTGATGATTTTAGTATCTATAACATTTACATCACTACCAGGACGCCCGAAATGCTTTGCAATATGGTTAAAATCCTTACCAGCAAAAGCACTAGTAGAGAAGTACGCATCTTTTCTTACATCTGTATTTGAGAATGAAGAATAGAAAGCATAATCAGCAACATATTCAGATCTTACACCAGTAGGACCAGTTTGGCTATATTCTACACCAGGAGAAATATTGTCCTGATCAGTAATTATAGCTTTAAAAATCACACCAGTTTCAGTTTGATCTATCCAAATATCACCAAATTCACCTGTACCTGCTAGATCACCAGCAGCGTTAATTGCATTAGTTGAATGAGTGATAGCTGCAGACCAATTTTCAAGATAAAGATTCACTCTTGATAATAACCCTTGAACAGCAGCATAATTTAATCTACCTACTCCATTATCATCATTAATTAATGTAGCAGCAGTATTTAAATCATCCAATGCTAGATTGTAAACCTCATTAACATTACTTGACCTGCTTGGCTTTTGAGAAGCATCAGATGAAGTAATATAAGGAATTCCTAAATCATCTGAACCAGCATTTTGAGGAAGTACAGAAAAAACTCTAGCTAAGTCAAAGTGAGCCATAGCTCTAATAGCCAAAGCTTCAGCTCTAATATTATCTTTAAAAGCACCATCCTCAAGGTTATCAATATTCTCAAGAATAAGGTTTGCTCTGTTAATCACAATATAAGCATCAGACCAAAGCCCTCCCCAAGTTGCATTAGCTGCAAAATTCCAAACATGAAGAGTTCTTTTAGAGTTTCTTCCTTCTGAACAAATAATTAGATTGTCAGATGTTATATCTGGTACAGATATAAACCATCCACCATAATATGAACCTCTTAGTAGACCACTATACAAACCACGTGCAGCGTTTGAAAAATCACTAGGAGACGTGAAAGCATCACCCGTTTCAAGGGCATCATATGGATTCAGTTCCAATTTATCATCACATGACACAGCTGCAAACAGAGCCATAATCATTAGATATAATATACTTCTTTTCATAAGATTCTGTAATTTTTTAATTAAAAAGTAACGTTAACACCAGCTGTATAACCTCTAGTATTAGGATAAGTAAATAATGTAAACTCTCCTAAAGTAGTTAGGTTAGACTCATCACTACCTCTACCAACTTCTGGATCACCTGTGAAGTGAGGGTTGATTGTTAACAAGTTAGTTCCTTGTACATAAAACTCAACATTTGATAATTTAGCTTTTTCGATTAAACTCTTAGGTAGAGAATAAGCTAAAGTTACATTTCTAAGTCTTATGAAATCTCCTTTTTGAAGATATCTGTCAGAATCATAGATGTCATTGTTTGCATCCGGACGAGGTAACACACCTGTATCACCTGGGTTTTTCCAGTAATTCAATGCATCTTTTCTTTGGTTAATATTGTAGTTAGATCCATCACTCATTAACACAGCTTCATTCTGGTAGTTGTAAATATAGTTACCACCTTGATAGAAGAAGTTAACATTTAAGCTAAGACCTTTCCATGAAGAATTAAATCCAAAGTTACCAAAGTAAGTTGGAAGTGGAGACTTTCCTTCTAACGCAACAGCATCATCATAAGAGTGAACATTAGTTATTTCACCATTGATATCATAATATAATGCGTCACCATTATCAGGGTCAACACCTGCATATCTTACTAAATAATATGTATTTGCAGTTAATCCTTCTCTTAATAATGAAATACCTGAGTTACCGTCGATAATATCTTCTCCACCGTTATCTAGCTCAAGAACTTCGTTTTTAACAGTACTGTAAGATCCAAAAATGTTAAATTTGAAATCTCCTTGATCAACAACAATTGCATTTAATTCTAATTCAATACCACTGTTTTTGATCTTACCTACGTTCTCTGTTCTACTTGTGAAACCAACTGTTTGAGAAAGAGGTCTTGGGAATAATAAGTTATAAGTATCTCTGTTATAGTAATCAAAGCTACCAGATAATCTGTTATTCCACAATCCAAAGTCAATACCAACACTGTAGTTAAAGTTCTCTTCCCACTGTAAGTTAGGATTTTCTAACTGACCAGGGAATGATGCTGATGTGTTGTTGTAGTTACCAATGTTATAATATCCTAAGGCCGCATATAATGAAGTTGGAACGTTACCTGAAGTACCAGCAGATGCTCTAAACTTCAATTGCTCTAACCAACTTACATCATTAAGGAAACCTTCTTCAGTCATATTCCAACCAAAACTACCCGCATAGAAAATACCATATCTGTTATCAGCACCAAATCGAGACGAACCATCTCGTCTAACACTACCAGTAACAAAGTACTTTTCACCAAAGTTATAGTTAACATTTAAGAATTGAGACCATAAAGCCCACTCATCAATACTAGTAAAACCACCTGTGATCTCAGAAGCATTATCCTGAGTAAAGAAATCTTCTGAAGGAAAACCTTTACCACTAATGCTGTACTGCTCTAGTCTACTCTTAACATATTCAGTACCACCTAATACATTGATGTTGTGGTTACCCATTGGCTTAAAAGTATATTCTAAAGTATTTGTCCAAGTAGTTAATGATCTATCATATCCGTTATCAGTTTTGATACCAGGAGCATTCGGATCTCCAACATAACCATCAAGAACCGAATTAGGTTGGATATAATATTCTCTTCTGTAAATCTGATAATTCATAGAAACTCTTGAAGTATAAACCAGACCTTCAATTGGAGTGATTCTCGCGAACACACCACCTATCGCACTAAGTCTTTCGTTACTTTCCGGGTTATTTCTTAATGCCTCAGAAATACTAAAACCTTGTCTTGTAAGGTTATATACTTTATCACCATTCTCATCTAGAACAAAATCTCCATTAGCATCTAATTGAAATTCTGACTCATAAGGATTGTATGCATAAATAGCATAGAATGGATTTTGAACATTAAATCTGTCCCTTGTTTCTCTTTCCTTAGTTTGAGAAACAGTTAAATTGTTACCAAAAGTCAACCAATCAGTAGTTTTAAACTCTAAGTTTAAACGACCTGAAAGTCTTTCGAAATTCGATCCTACAGAAATACCTTCTTCATCATAAGAACCTAAAGAGAAAAAGTATTTCGCTCTGTCAGTTGTTGAAGCTAATGATAAATCGTGTGATTGTACCTGACCTGTTCTTAAAAGAACGTCCTGCCAATCTGTTTCAGGATAAGCTGGAGAAGTACTAACAAAATCAGCTGTAGCTTGTGACATTCCACCAGTAGCAACTTCATATGCAAGTTTTTCTTCTTTATTCATCATATCGAAGTTATCAGGAATTTTCTCCTTCTGACCAAATTGGAATTTGTAAGTGATTGTTGGCTTACCTTTTTCAGCAGCACCACTCTTAGTAGTAATTAAAACTACACCATTTGATGCTCTAGCACCATATATTGATGTAGAAGCAGCATCCTTAAGAATCGAAATACTTTGGATATCATTAGGGTTAAGCGCATTGTAATCGCTTTGCGTCATCTGGATACCATCAATAATAAATAATGGCTCATTAGATGCGTTAACAGAACCCACACCACGAATCCTAATGTAAGCATTACCACCTGGTCTACCGTTCTGGCTAACTGCCAAAACTCCAGGAGATTGTCCTTGAAGTAGATTATCAACACTACCGATAGGCTGTTGTGTTAAATTATCTCCATCAACAACTGCAATAGATGATGTAAGATCTGATTTTTTTACTGAACGATAACCAGTTACAACAACCTCACTTAGCTCAGAAATATCTTCTTCTAAAGTGATATTAATTGTAGTCTGATTATTTACAGCAATTTCTTGCTTAGTATATCCAACACTAGTAAAAACTAATATTGCATCACCAGGCGCACTCACACTATAGCTTCCACTTACATCAGTGGTAGTTCCTATAGTTGTTCCTTTAATCAAGACGTTTACACCGGGAATTCCTTCTCCGGCAACATCAACTACCTTTCCGGTAATTGACACATCCTGACCCATGGTTTGAAAAACCAAGAACAGGAACGTACTGAATAACAGTAAACTTTTCCTCATATTAAATAAAGATTTAGGTTTAGAATTGAATTGATTATTACATTTATTTTATAACACTAATTTTCCGTTTAAAAAAAAATCACCTTACCTAACTTCACAATTAATAAAAATGTTTAAAAAATAATGTGTTTCACTAATCATCAGCATAGATAAAGAGCCAGCTATGTAAGTTTAAATAAATTTACTACATTTTTGGAAGCACCAATATAATAAACTTAACCTTACATTGAAAATAATTAAGTCACATTGATTTATTTTTTTTTAACATTTGTTAAGAAGTTTTCATACACCTCAACAATAAACTTACTCACCATAAGTCTTTTAACTAATTGCACATAGATTTATCAATTATAAGGTTAATTAAATAATTTCAACCTTTAGGTCGTACAAAAGACATTTTAAAATTAAGTTATCAAATGATTTAATTAAAAAATAAGCGCCTAGAGGCGCTTATTCATAGTAATTACTAATTGATAATTATTTTATTTTTCCAGAGAATATTTTCTTTTTTATCATACACATTTAATATGTAGATGCCAGGGCTAAAGCATTTTTTAATTATTACACTTTTTGAATCATTAATCAATCCGGATTGAACAACCTGACCTGAGGTATTATATAACAAATAACTAATTTCACCTTCAACACCTTTAATCGTTATCTCTTCTCCATTTTTTAAGATGGTAGGGTAAATAACAACATCAGTTCTCAGATCAGGGTCAACTGATAAATATGCATTAGTACTTTGAATAATCAAATCGTCTATTAACCATCCCCAACCATTAACATTTGAATCTGTGGTCATTCTAAACCTAATTAATATTTCATCACCAGGGTTAAAAAAATCCAATAGATCAATATAATGTTCCTCAAAATCAGACATACTTGGAGAATCACCAGCTTCAAATAATTCTAGCCATGAATTTTGGTAGCTTGCATTATAGGGTTCAATTAATGAAGTCCAATTAAACCCGTCCAGGGAAGCTTCAACTACCACATAATCTTTCAATAAATTATTTTGAGTTAAGTATGGTTCGACTAGTGCAATATCTTTATAGCTTATAAATGCATCTGACTCTTTTACTTTTATTGGGTAATTAAGAGTTCCTATGTACTCAGTATTATCCTTGTAATTATGCGAAGTTTGCAATGGTTTGCCGTTGAATATTGCAGATGATAATTGCTTAAACTCTTTATTATTAAAATCATTTGTAATAGAAGAAAAATAATTTGTGTATTGATCTACAGAAGATGGCCAACTAACTAAAGTTGATTGATAACTTTTTCCTGGATAAGCCAATCCATCTTTATAGCCTATTAAAAAGAAATCTAAATTATTGTCTTTTCCAGATAATTCTACAAGAATTGATGTTGTTCCAGAAGGAATTTCTTTCACATATAATGTATCATAATTATTTATTAACAGACCTACACTATCAAAATCATTTCGTAACTCTAAATTAAAAATCGGATCCATTCTCAAGGATGATGTTACTGAATTTAACTGAGGGGCTAAAATTGTCGTCGGTAATTCAGATAATGTAACAGACCAAATACCTCTTCCATGTGTAGCCATCACAATTTGATCATCTTCCACCTTAATATCCCAAACTGAAACAGAAGGAAGATTTGAATTCAACTTATGCCACGAAAGTCCTCCATCAGTTGATTCTACAATACCTATTTCTGTTCCTACCCAAATCACATTTGGGTCAAATGGCATTACTTGAAGATCAAAGACCGCAACATCAGGAAACCCATTATTGGAACTACTTGAAGTGCCAAATCCTGAAATATCTGCCCAAGTTTGACCATAATCTGATGTTTTTAATACTTTAGGAGATTTTGCAAATGAAAATAATGCAAATGCAATTGACGGATCTTTTGGATGGGTGGCTAAACCCGAAATCAACCCCATATCCACATCTGCGTAGTTATTCACCGGTTCAAATGATAACCCGTTATCCTTTGAAACAAAAATATTTGAAACCCCTTCAACCATACCTGCACCAGCATAAACTACCATTGGAGTTGCTTCTGATATTTTCACCTGGGCAAAAGTTGAAAGTCTCCAGGTATCTCCCGGGTTTATCAGTTTCCAACTATCTGCAAAATCATTTGTTCTCCAAATTCCAGACCTACCTACGGCATATACCACATCAGGCTGGGAATTAGAATTTTCTAATTTGGTTATAAATGGTGCATTAGATGAATTATTATCGGTTATACCAGTAATTGCACTTTGAAAAGAACTTCCACTATTAATAGACTTGTTAATATCATTATAATAAACCGACCCTAAAACTTTTGTCGGCTCGGTATAATGCCATACAACACCAAACCCATCACCTCCCAATGCTCTTCTATAATTTGTAGTTGAAGAACTATTCATACTAAAAGGAGTCATCCACGTACCGTTATCTTGAGTTCCGCCTATATATCTATTTTCTCCGGGTGCCTTATCAACAAAATAAAATTGGGTTGTATTATATCCATTTCCGGCATTTGTCCAGTCACCATCGTTTTCACCTGGATTTGTGTCTACATTAGAAACATATACTCCACCATCATTTGCATTAATGATTTTCCATTTTCTTTCCTCTTCATCAACAATTAAAGGAACTAAATTATGATGATCAGGGTGGAGTCCACTTACGGTTGTTGCTCCTGTAGTTTGTCTAAAAGCATTTTCTCCTGAAAATTGAAAATATGCATCAGAAATATCTTCAGTTTCTCTAATTCTTCCATTCAAAGCTCCCCAATTAATTCGGAAGGTTGACTTTGGTAAATTCTCAGGCTCCCATGAGGCTGATTCTGCTAAGTATGGCCATAAAAAATAAAGCTGAGAAACTTCGTGCCCACCATCAACTGACAATTGATTAGAAGGAGACTCATTATAATCTATGTTATGTATATACAAGTATTCACGTGACTGCTGATTTTCTTGTCCCTCGGTTGTATTTAAAGTAATTAAATTATATTTACCATCCCTTTGCTGATCTCTGAAAGAAACCATTAATTGCCGATTATTATCAACATCCCAAACCTGAAATGGCACTTCAACATAATTAACATATGAATAATCCTCTTTAGCCACTCCAGGTCCACTCCCGGGTGGCACTACAAACCTATGAGCTTTTTGACTAATTCCAGGGCCAAATTTTATTTCAATTGAGGTGAAATGAGAAGGACTTAAATTTCCTTTTCCAATTTTCCCTCCTATAAATTCCCCTCCGAATTCAACCAAATCAAAAAGCTTTGCTCCATCAGAAGCAACATTTAAAACAGTAGGCTCGGTTTCAGTCTGATTATCACTGATAGTAAATTTCCAAAGATTTACACCTCCAACGTAAACAACATCTTTCTTAAAAGGATGGGCTAGAACTATATTATCATACCATCCTTGACCTCCTAAAAAATCAACATTCGTATTGATATCGTCAGCTCTATTTGATTCTATTACTAAATTCCAAGTTGCGGCCCCATCATCAGAAATATATAAATCAGATTCATTTCCGGATTTACCTCCTTCAACTGAAGCAAACAATCTATCAACCTTAACAGGTGAAACTGCTATTTCAACCCTTCCTGAAGGGTCCATTCCCGTTTTTGATAAAGACCAAGATTCACCTTCATCAATAGATTTCAACACCCCAAGATTCTTTTCAGCGGCATAAATTACATTAAAATTACCAGGCTCGTAATCTAAATCCTGTACATAAGATCGTTGAGCAGTATATACTCTTTTCCAAGATAACCCACCGTCTGTACTTTTAAATATCCCACTATTAAATTCTCTAGCATTTAATGGGTCATTATTAGCACAAACTAAAAGAGTTTTTTCATCATCCGGATGAACAATTATTCTACTTATAGTTTGAAAATCATCATTAGCTGTCGCTTCCAATTGGAACCAATCATCCCCGCCATTTATTGATTTAAAAACACCTGCTCCTTTAATAAACCCTGCCGAAGTTGAAAATCCTTCCCCAGTACCAGCATATAATACTTTCGAATTTGAAGGTGCGATAACTAGCCAACTAATTGATATGTTAGGAAGGTTAGAAGTTTTATTAACCCAACTATTTCCTGCATTGGTAGTTTTCCAAATACCCCCACCTACGGAACCAGCAAACCATGTATTTCCTGAGGGATCATCCGGGTCTACCACGATCCCTCTTGTTCTTCCAGGAACGTTAGCAGGACCTCTTTCGTCAAAGCTTACAGCTTGCGACCTTATTTGAGGTTGATTTAATAGCTTGTTATTTTCATTTACAAGATAATTAACATCATAATTAGGGTGTTGATCACCATACTTTGTACGAACAGCATTATAATATTTAAGATACTCATCAGGTTTATCAGCTTTATGAGCACCATTTTGCTTTGATTTCACTTTATTATTCCACCAAAATTGAAATTGATCATCATATTGAAAATTTTGACTACCAAATTCAGTGGGATTCCCTGAATCACTAATTTTTAAATAAACAATTACAAGGCAAAACAACCCTGTTAAAAGTAAAAGTTTTCTCATATTATTTTTGGTTAAAGATTGGTTGATAAGACTTTGTATTGGTTTTTAGGTTATAAAAATAATCACTTGTCTCGGTGTCAGACTGAATACCTTCGAACCTGTCAACTTTAATTATTTCATCAGTCATCCATGACACACTTCCATTTGGTATATGGTCATGATAATGAATGGAATCAGAATGGTCAAAAACATAAAATTCATTATCCTTTCTAGTGTCTATTTTATTGACACATTGAAGAAGAGTCATAGTATTATTAGAATTTGGTAGAGTTATCAATGTATCACATGACAAGTTATCAACTATTATCGAATTACATTCATTATGTGAATTTTGAGTAATTTTTGAAGAAGTGCATCCAAAAAAAAATACTACAACAATAAAAAAAAACAATAAAAACCGTAATACCACAATTAATCCAGATTGAAAGACCATTAAAATTAACAATAGACTATGGAATTATCCTAAATATCAAAAGAATAAAATAAAAAAAGGCCACCTCTATGAGGCAGCCTAATATTAATTTATAGTTAAGATATATTATTTAGCATCCCACCAAACTCGAGCTGTAAGCTCATCAACCTGATCAGCATTAGTAACAGAAGTACCGTTTACACTTTGCTCAACATTTGTATATTGCGCACGCAAAGGAATTTCATCAGCATCCAATACGCTTTCAGGTGCTGGAACAAGAGCCGGATAGTCAAGTCTTCTCCATTCGGCAAAAGCCTCAAGACCATTACTGTAAAGAGAAACCCACTTCTCATAACCAATTACTAGTTCCCAAGGCTTGGAAGCATAAGCAGCAGTTTTCGCTGTTGCGTAAGTAACAGCATCTGCATTATCTACGCCCCACTCAGCCATTGAAGCCATGATAGCATCATTGAACTTATCTGCAGCAACACCTGAAACAAAGCCTCTTTCAATAGCTTCAGCTTCTAGGAAAAGAACTTCAGCATAAGTCATCCACTTAGCAGGAGCTGTTGCTTCTCTTAAAACATCAGATGGTCTTGAACTTACACTTTTTAATGCAAATGCATCACCATCAGATAATCCGTAAGGCATACCAACAATATTGCCATCGATATTTTCTTCAGCGAAGAAAGGTAATCTTGGATCATTGTATAACTCCATTGAATCTGTTAATGTTTTTGAAATACAAAAATCATCTCGTACAGGAGCTACTTTAGCATCTAAATGCCAAGGGTTAGCAATACGTTGATCTGCACCAAATACATAGTAAGGAGCCTCTGCATTTGATGTAAGAACACCACCTGCAATAGCTTCACTAGCTAAAGTAGAGGCTCTATTTGCATCCTTATCAGAAATCCTCATCGCTATTCTTAACTTAAGAGAGTTTCCAAATTTCTCCCACATTGCCATGTTTCCATCGTAGATATTATCACCTTCAGTAAAACCAGCCGCAGTCGGAGTAATAGAAGAAATTGCAGTATTAAGATTAGTGATCAATTGATCATAAACACTCTCTTGAGTATCATATGCAGGAGAAGTAATTTCAGAAATTCTGAAAGCCTCAGAATAAGGCACATCACCCCACATATCAGTGATAGCCTGCATTGCAAACACTTCCATGATAGTAAGAGTTGCTAACCTATTATTTGTAACTGCATCACCTTGAGATTCTCTTTGAGACTCTACTATTTTCTTTGCTTCCATTATGTCCATTAATGGAGAAGAATACCAGCTATTCCAAGATCCATCGAAAGCATCCGGAGTTATCTGATATCTTGATTCAGAAGCATATTCATTCTGAGATAAATGTTGAACCATCAACATACCAAACTCAAAGCTCAGAGCACGACCCCAATAAAGATCAGACAAATTATTCTGAGCATTCGCCAATAATGAAGCCGCTTCAACACGAGTTGGTGCATTCGGGTTTTCATTTAGCTCTGCTAGGTCACACGCACTTGTCATTCCAAGAATAACAAAAAATACGGCTAATATTTTAAAAGATATTTTCATAATTTTTTCCTTTTTTAAAATCTCGACAAATTAATCTAGGCCAAACAAAAATTAGAATTTAAAGCTTAGATCAAATCCAAGAGATCTGGTTGTAGGAACCTGTGCATTCTCTAAGCCTTGAAGGTTACCAGCACCATTAACACCTTGAGGATCAAGGTAAGGAAGGTCGCTGTAAAGAATTGCAAGGTTTCTACCAAGAACTCCAAAAGTAACATCTCTAAATGGAAGGTTTCCAAGAACAGACTTAGGTAAAGTATAGCTTAATCTAACTTCTCTTAACTTCACAAAAGATGCATCATATACGTTTGGAGTAGCTATATTATAAAAAGTCTGGTAATAGGTTTGTGGATCGACCGGAGTTGTGTTCGGAGTACCATCTAAGTAAACACCATCAACAATTAAACCATTTTCACGAATACCATCAGCAGCTGTTTCAGGGTGCATTCCAGAGTATTTAGCCCACTGTAATGAAGTTGAGTGAATAACTCCTCCACCCTGGAAATCGATCAAACCAGTTAAAGAAAGACCTTTATAAGAGAATGTATTTCTGAAACCACCAGTGAAGTCCGCAACAGCGCTACCAAAATAGGTTCTACCTGCATTTGAAGGAAGCCCGTTAGCACCAACCACAACTTCACCTTTATCATTTCTTACAAAATCATTACCAAAGAATGCCATGTAAGGATATCCTTTTTCAACTCTAACATCTCCAGCCCAAGTAGTTCCCAAAATAATACTTTCAACACCAGGAGCTAATTCTACTACCTCATTATTATAAGTAGCAAAGTTTAATGACATATCCCAAGAGAAATCTTCTGTTTGAACAGGAGTACCTCTTAACATTACTTCGAAACCAGAGTTTCTCATCGAACCACCGTTAATATACTGCGAAGTATATCCAGTTGTTGCAGAAGTAGGTACTGTAAAGATCTGATCTCTTGTAGTTTTGTCGTAATAAGTCACGTCAAATGATAGTCTGTTCTTGAAGAAAGCCATTTCCAGACCGAATTCTACCTCATCAGTTTTTTCAGGCCCAAGGAACGGGTTAGCATTCTGATTAGGCACTGTAAATCTTGGAGTACCTATTGCTGGCTGAACTGAGTCAAATATAGGAGAAAGAGCAAATGGGTTTGGCGCGTTAGCTGTCTGACCAAATGATGCTCTTACTTTACCAAAACTAATAAGATCACTGTTTTGTAAAGATCCTAATTCAGTAAATACAAAAGCAAGTGAAGCAGATGGGTAGTAGTACTGGTTTTCATCCTCTGGAAGAGTAGAAGCCCAGTCACTTCTAAGACCTAAATCTAAGAACAACATACTTTTGTAACCTAATGATGCAGTCGCAAATAATGAGTTGATTCCTTGCTTAGATTCATAAGTACTTGGGATTGGTGCATCTACAGAGTTGTCAATGTTAAACCATCCTGGAATTACAAGACCACCGTTTGTTTGAAC
Organism: Marinigracilibium pacificum; assembly: GCF_012926615.1. Classification (GTDB taxonomy): domain Bacteria; phylum Bacteroidota; class Bacteroidia; order Cytophagales; family Cyclobacteriaceae; genus Mangrovivirga; species Mangrovivirga pacifica. Next base: position 32,105 of record NZ_JABBNU010000008.1, read on the forward strand.
GGTAACACGTGTTGCACCTTGTCTCATGATATTACCTCCAGCCATTGCATTCAATGAGAAGTCAGAACCAAAGGTCTTTTCATACAATAATTTTGCTTCGTAGTTATTCTCAAAAAATGTTCTTTGAGTTTCACTGTAGTAAGCCTGATCTACTGAACCGTTAGGTAATCCTTCTTGAGCTCTAAAAGTAAAACCGTCTCTCATAGCCTTAAGATTTACACTAAGACCGTCAACGATTTCGTAGTTAAGATTTACGTTACCAAAGAATCGATCACGAGAATCTTCTTGAAGAATATTATTTCTTAACCAGTATGGGTTATCAAAGAAATAAGGGGCTGGCTCAAAACCAACAAGATTTCCGCTTCCATCTATGATAGGACCTGTAGCGTTCCAAGTGTACTGTCTTCCATCCTTCCAAGTGTAATTATCTTCTAAACGCTTAACATCAAGCTGTGTCTGCCACCACTGAGTGAAAGCCTGCATTGGGTTTTTGTTATCATAACCAGTAGCGTTACGTCCGTTTGCAGCCTGGTTAACAAAGTTACCAGCTGATGAAACTGTTAATTTTTCAGATAAGTTATAAGAAACGTTGAATGCTACTGTGTTTCTCTGAAGGTTAGATACAGGAGTGATACCATCCTGATTTAAGTTTGTATAAGAAACTCTGAATGTACCATTGTCATTTCCTCCACTAAAAGCAACTGAATTTGTAGCTGTTAGACCAGTTTCGAAAAACTCTGAATAATCATTAGCTGGTGCTGTCCAAGGACGAGTCTCACCATAGTTTGCAGACTGAGGATCCCAAGAATCCCAATGTCTAACCATTGTATTCGGATCATATTTTGGTCCCCAAGAACCATCTTTTGAATAAATTGGAGCAAGAAAATCAACAGATTGGCCGTTAATTTGCTCTGTAAATTCAACAAAACCAGAACCAGTTGGAGAAATAGCTCCTCCTCCATATTCTTGCTGATATTCGATAAGAGCAAGTGGCTTTTCGAATGTCCAGCTAGAGTTAACTGCAACTCCGATTCCTTTAGACTTAGCTCCTGACTTAGTAGTAATTAAAATCACACCATTAGAACCTCGAGTACCGTAAAGTGCAGTTGCAGAAGCACCTTTCAACACAGTTACAGACTCTATATCCTGAGGGTTAATATCAGCAGCAGCGTTACCATAATCGTAAGCACCACCACCAAAACCTCTTTGCTGAGCTGTAGTAGCGTAGTTATCATTGTTGATTGGCATTCCATCAACTACGAATAACGGCTGGTTTTCACCAAGGAAAGAGTTAACACCACGAATTGTAATACGTGAAGAACCACCTAGAGCACCTTGAGTACCCTGGATCTGAACACCAGCAACCTGACCTTGTAAGCTGTTTACGATGTTAGTTTCTTTTGTTTCAGCAAGTGCCTCACCAGCTACGTTCTGAACTGCAGAACCTACTGCTCTTTTGTCTCTTGAAACACCGAGCGCAGTAACAACTACCTCAGTTAATTGTTGTACATCTTCCAGTAATACAACATCAATTGATGATTTTCCTGCTACAGAAATTTCTTGTGTCAGGTAACCAATTGAAGAATATTGTAATACTGCTTCACCCGAAGGAACTTGTAAACTATAATTTCCTTGGATGTCAGTCACCACACCGAGAGTCGTTCCTTTTACAAGGACGTTAACACCCGGTATGCCTTCTCCATTTTCGCCGGTTACTGTACCGGATACCGATTTCTCCTGCGCCTGTGCTATAAAGCCAAGGACACAAAAGAATGATAAGAGGAAAATTCTCTTCATACTGTTTAGGTTTAGGTTTAACGGTTTTTAATAAAAGTTTCCTATCAAATCTAAATGATAATTAATGTTAAAAAAAAATTATTATCAAATAAATATTCGACATTTTGAAAAAACAAATTTATCAAAATTTAATTTTGCTATTATAAGAAAAAATAACCTTATATTCTAGCCTTTAATAAATCCTAAGTATTTAATAGAAGATGAAAAGGAGTGCTTGTAATTGTTTCGTCTAGATTTATTAATATTTTTTACGTTTATATTACAAAATCCTAACAACAATTCTTCTATTTTCTGCTCTATGTTTTTCGCTATCATTTGGAACTGCAGGCATAGAATCTCCATATCCTTTTGAGCTTAATCTGGACTCAGATATACCTTTATTTACAAGGTAATCATAAACAGATCTGGCTCGTTTTTGAGACAATGACAAATTATAAGATGGCTCCCCTTTATCATCTGTATGCCCTTCAATTTGAATCTTAATATCGGGATTTTCTTCTAGCAAAGAAACAATATTATCTAACTCTGGCTTTGATTCAGGCTTTAATTTAAAATCATCAAAATCGAAATAAACATTCCCGAGTCGATAGTATTCCCCGGACTTTATTGGAACTAGTTGAATGTCCCTATTAAAAGTATTTATTGATTCATCTTTTAGATTAATTGATAAGCTTTGGTACAAATAGTTTTCTGCTTTAGTAAACAGTCCATAATTCTTTCCTTCAGGGATAACAATTAAATACCTACCGGTAAATCTATCCGATTCAACCTCTTGAATTAAACTACCATTTTCAAGATCAATCAAGCTTACCACAGACTTAAGTGGCTCTTCGGAATACTTATCTGTCACTATTCCTGTTAAATGTCTCGCTTCTTCAATTTGAAACTTTCCAACTGGAAAATCATAACGATATAAGTATCCTTCATAATAAGTATTCAGTCTTCTCTCACTACTAAAATAGCCTTTTCTACCATCTGGAGTAATATATATTGAAGGCTGATCCTGGCTATCATTAATTGGCCACCCTAGGTTTTTAGGGTTTGACCACTTGCCATCATCTTTCAAATTACTATAATAAAGGTCTTGTTTTCCAAAGCCTTCAAGGCCATCAGTTGAGTAAAACAAGGTTCTTCCATTAGCATGAATGAATGGCCCCGAATCATCTCCTTTAGTGTTTACCGGTTCCCCCAAAGTTTCAGCAAGAGACCATTCTCCTTTTGAATTTCGATAAGAAACATAAATATCTTTACCTCCAAATGAAGGTCTTCTGTCACTAACAAAATAAAGCATTCGACCATCTGCTGACAAAGAAGGTTGAGATTCCCATGCAGAAGAATTAATTCTATTCCCTAAATTCGCAGGCTCTGTCCAAGTGTCTCCCTCTTTATAACTAATATAAAGATCGCAGCCTCCAAACCCTTCTCTTTCATGGCAATAGGTATAAATTATCGTTCTCCCATCTCCTGATACTGAACAGGTGCCTTCATTCTTTTCCGAATTAATATTCTCACTTACTGAAACTGGCTCTGTCCAATTACCTTGAGAATCTTTAGTAGAAACATAAATGTCCTCATCATGGTAATTATAAAACCCTTTCCTTCCTGTAAAAAATATTTGTGATTCATCTGCAGTTAAAGCTGGGAAATATTGTAATTGAAAATTATTTAACGGGTCAGGAAGTTTTACTTTTTCTACGTCCGTAGTATCCTTATTTGCTTCAAAAAATTTAATCGCATAGTTGGTATTTTCCAGACGCTGCTTAGCTAACCCTAATAGTTTTTGATTAGGTCTGCTAAATATAAATTCTTCATAATACTTCTTAGCTTCATTATATTTATTATTATTAAAATACAATTCTCCTAATTGAAGCCTAATAATCGGGTAATTATTATTTTCATCAAGAGCCAGTGCTGTCAAGAAAGTTTGTAAAGCAAGATCAGTTTGTGAGGTAGCTTGATAGCATTGCCCAAGTCTAAGATGGGCCTCGATAAAATCATCATCTTTGTTTAAGGATTGAGTAAGCAATTCGATAGCCTGGTCATACTGTCTTCTGACCATATAATTTTCACTTGCCTCAAAATATTCAATGGCTTTTTTATTCTTTGTAGAATAAGATGCTGGTCCACGCTGACCTTGAATAGTAAAACTTAAACAAATAAAAAGCGCTAATACAAAAAATATTGAGTTTTCAGACATATTTCAATTTAAGGTATTTGCATAAATTTATGCACCTGAAGTGAAATATTCCAGTTTGGATTCATTTTTACGTAATCAATTATTAAAGGGATCATTTCATCAGCCTTTGACCATTCAGGCTGAAGATAGAGTTTACATGAGCTTTTCACACGCTTAGAGTGCATTTCTGCCCATTCAAGATCAGATTTATTGTAAACAACTATTTTTAGCTCATCGGCTGCATCATAAATCTCATCAGTTGGTTTTTTAAATTTTTTTGGTGAAAAAGTAACCCAGTCCCAATTACCAGTTAATTTATGCGTTCCTGAAGTCTCTATATGTGTTCTCTTGCCATTATCCTTGATCGCATGGGTAAGCACGTCCAAATCATGCATTAAAGGCTCACCGCCAGTAATAACCACAATATTACCTTCGATATCCGAAATTTCATCAATTAGAGACTTTATGGATTTTTGAGGATGAACAGATGCGTCCCACGACTCTTTTACATCACACCAATGGCAACCAACATCACATCCACCAAGACGAATAAAATAGGCTGCATGACCTTGATAAGCACCTTCTCCCTGAATAGTATAAAAAGACTCCATTACAGGGAGTGTGACAGACTTAATTTCTGCCTGAGATAATTTGATTTGATTTTGCATACAACTTTTTTAAAGCGGGTGGTTGGAACCGCTGATTAACAATATATTATTTCTTATCTGCTGCTAATAACGTATTATGAAGCAATGCGGTTATGGTCATCGGACCAACACCTCCCGGAACAGGAGTAATAGCTGACGCCTTCTCAGATACTTCCGCAAACGCAACGTCACCTTTAAGCTTAAAGCCACTCTTTTTCTCCGGAGCATCTATTCTGTGTATACCTACATCAACAACAACAGCTCCTTCCTTAACCATATCAGCAGTTACAAACTCAGGTTTACCTATTGCAACGATAAGAATATCCGCTTGTGCTGATATTTCTTTTAAGTTTTTGGTTCTACTATGAACAAGAGTCACAGTAGAATTCCCTGGCTTTGTATTTCTAGAAAGTAAAACACTAATCGGTGTACCTACAGTATGGCTTCTACCTAAAACTACTGCATGCTTTCCTTCCGTTTCAATATTATTCTTTTCAAGAAGCATCATAATGCCTTTAGGAGTAGCAGGAATAAGCCCTGGCAATCCTAACAACATTTTACCCATATTCATTGCATGAAACCCATCAACATCTTTGTATGGGCTTATAGCTTCAATAACTTTTTCTTCATTAATATGATCAGGAAGAGGTACCTGAACAATAAAACCATCGATACTACTATCGTTATTCAAGTCATTCACCTTATCCAGTAAATCACTTTCTGATGTAGATGCTGGTAATTTTATTAAGGTAGAATCGAAACCTACTCTTTCGCAGGCTTTTACTTTTGCATTAACATAGGTTAAACTTGCACCATCATCACCGACTAATACCGCAGCCAAATGAGGAACATTAAGTCCGGCTTTTTTTCTGCGTTCAACTTCATATTTTATTTCATCCTGAATTTGTAATGCGGTTGCTTTACCATCGATGATCTTAGACATATTTTACCTACAGTTAAATTATTTGGTTTTGATTAATCTATTTTAAGTACTGCCATAAATGCTTCCTGAGGAATTTCAACATTACCTACCTGGCGCATTCTCTTTTTACCTTTCTTCTGCTTCTCTAAAAGTTTACGTTTTCGGGAAATATCACCACCATAACACTTTGCAGTAACATTTTTACGTAATGCTTTTACAGTTTCCCTTGCGATAACTTTAGTACCAATAGCAGCCTGAATCGCAATTTCAAACTGTTGTCTTGGCATTAATTCCTTTAGTTTCTCACAAAGTTTTTTACCCCATTCGTATGCTTTATCTCTATGAACAATTGCCGAAAGGGCATCAACACGGTCTCCATTTAACATGATATCAAGCTTAACCATGTTACTTGTCTTATACCCCATCAATTCATAATCAAGTGAAGCATAACCTCTTGATATTGTCTTTAATTTATCGAAAAAGTCAAAAACAATTTCTGATAATGGTAACTCAAAAGTCAATTCTACTCTATCTTGAGTTAGATAAACCTGATTTTTGATTTCTCCACGCTTATCAATACAAAGACTAATGATATTTCCAACAAACTCAGATTTAGTAATTACCTGAGCTCTAATATAAGGCTCTTCAATATAAGATATATCTCCCGGATCCGGCATTTCAGACGGAGCACTTACAGGAACAATATTCTGGTTTTTCATATGAACGTTAAACTTCACTGACGGCACTGTTGTAATCACCGTCATGTCAAATTCACGTTCTAATCTTTCCTGGATGATTTCCATGTGAAGCATTCCAAGAAATCCACATCTGAATCCAAAACCCAGGGCTAATGATGTTTCAGGCTCCCAAACAAGCGAAGCATCATTTAACTGAAGTTTTTCCATTGAAGCCCTTAATTCTTCGTACTCAGTCGTATCCACCGGATAAATACCGGCAAATACCATTGGCTTCACATCTTCGAATCCTTTTACCGGAGGGCAAGGTCTTTCTACGTGAGTTATGGTATCTCCTACTTTTACTTCTTTAGCTACCTTTATACCTGAAATCAGGTAACCAACATTACCGGTACTTATGTCTTTTCGAGGTTCCTGTTTTAGTTTCAGGACACCAATTTCATCAGCATCATACGTTTTACCGGTATTAACAAATTTAACCTTATCACCCTTCTTGATAGTTCCGTTGAAAACCCTGAAATATACTTCTATTCCCCTAAAAGGATTAAAAACACTATCAAAGATCATTGCCTGAAGTGGTGCTTCAGGATCTCCCTTTGGAGACGGGATTCTATCAACAATTGCTTCGAGAATTTCAACGATCCCAATCCCTTCTTTGGCACTTGCCATTAGGATATCATCTCTATCACAACCAATTAAATCTACAATTTGATCTTTTACTTCCTCTGGCATAGCTCCAGGAAGATCTATTTTATTTAATACCGGGATTATTTCAAGATCATGCTCTATCGCCAGATACAGGTTTGAAATGGTTTGTGCTTCAATACCCTGCGCTGCATCAACAATTAGCAAAGCTCCTTCACAAGCAGCAATCGACCTGGATACTTCATAGGAAAAGTCAACGTGACCCGGAGTGTCAATAAGGTTTAAAATATAATCTTCTCCCTCATGATGATAATTCATTTGAATAGCATGAGATTTGATTGTTATACCTCTTTCTCTTTCAAGGTCCATATTATCAAGTAACTGATCCTGCATTTCTCTGTCAGACACAGAACCTGTAGCCTGTAGAAGCCTGTCAGCTAAAGTACTCTTACCATGGTCAATATGTGCAATAATGCAAAAATTGCGAATGTTCTTCATATAGAAAATATTTCAATAATCAGAGAGAACCCTCTATGATCCTCCTCTAACGAAATGCAAAATTAGTCAATATTTTATAACTCGTGCAGCCTAACTAATAATTATATTTAATATGAACATTTGTCGTAATGATCTAAAAAAAATAATGGAAGACTAAATGCCTTCCATTAAATCAATATTTATATAAATTCTTATTATTCAGACTTGTAAACTTTACCGTCTTTCATAACAAATTTGACATTGTTCATTAGTTCAATATTTTGAAGAGGATCGCCTTCAATCGCTACTATATCAGCATAAAGACCTTCTTTAATTTGTCCAACCTCTTCTTCAACTCCAAATAATTGAGCCGTTGTCAAAGTAGCCGATTGAATTGCTTCAAATGCAGGCATTCCTGCTTCCACCATATAAGCAAACTCTTTGGCGTTATCTCCATGAGGAGAGACTCCTGCATCGGTACCAAATGCGATTTTAACTCCTCTTTTATAGGCTTTTCCAAAAGTGTCCTGAATTTTAGGACCTATTGCTAATGCTTTTGGCACAATTACAGCTGGATAAAACCCTTCAATCTTAGCTTTTTCAGCAACATATTTACCTGCACTTAATGTTGGCACAAGGTAGGTTCCTTTTTCTTTCATTAAGTCCATTATTTCTTCTGTCATCAAGGTACCATGCTCAATTGATGTTATTCCGGCTTCAACAGCTCTTTTCATTCCTTCAGCTCCATGTGCATGAGCAGCTGTACGCATTCCATACTCTTTTGCTGTTGAAATTATTGCTTCAAGTTCATCAGCTTTAAATTGTGGCCCCTGACCATCTTTTGCAACACTCAACACACCTCCTGTGGCAGTAATTTTAATTACATCGGCACCATTTTTATACCTGAATCTCACCGCTTCACGAGCTTGATACGGGCCATCAGCCACTCCGTTTTCTGGTGTAGCATCACCTGAAAGTCTTTTTTTCATTCCGTTTGTCGGATCAGCATGACCACCGGTTGTTGCAATACTCTTACCTGCGGTTATAATCCTTGGTCCAACAGCCCAGCCAGAATTAATCGCATTTCTAAGTGAAATATTTACTCCTGATCCACCAAGATCTCTGACATAGGTAAAACCAGCCATCAATGTTCGTCTGGCATATTCTCCCGCCCTATAAGCCACATCAGCATCTTCAAGTGTGAATTTTTCAATATAACGGTTAGGGTTTGATTCACTTTCAAGGTGAACGTGAGCATCCATTAAGCCAGGTATCACTGTGTACCCTTTCAAATCAATATAAGATGCTCCGGAAGGCACTTCTGTAAACCCTTTTTTTACCGAAACAATTTTATTTCCCTCAATAACAATTGTGTAATCCTTAAGCTCCTTAAGGGCATCAACATCTAAAATTGTACCGCAATGTATATAAGTTGCTGGTTCGTTTTGTGCAAAAAGAATAGTTGCAAACAAAAAAACGAACAGTGTAGAAAATATTCTATTCATGGTATAGTAGATATTATTGTTTTTCTAGTTTTACGAGGTAATGGCCTGTTTCCGAATCTTCATCAATCATTGTTACCTTCCAGCCAGACTGCTTAGCCAATGACTTCAGCTTATCATAATCGAGATATAGCCATTTGAACCATTCGCCTTTTTCTCCATTATATTCATACTGATAATCAACCTCACCAAAATAACCCTCAACCTTCAAATCAGTCTCATCATACAAATAGGTTATATCTGAACTATCAAATATAATAATCCCATCGTCTGTCGAAAGTTCATCTGCTTTTTTCAGAAAATCCTTAAACTTTTTGACTTCACCTATAAACCCAATCCCATTCATTAAGAGGAGAAGGGTATCATATTTTTCTTTAGATTGATAATGAAAAAAATCAGCACATTCAACTTTTTGAACACCTCTTTTCTTCATTACCTCACAACAAAATTCTGACGTATCTAGAGCGGTTATATCATACCCTTTAGATTGCAAAAACAAAGCATGTGTGCCTGCTGCTGCTCCAATATCGAGGATTTTTTCTCTTGTTGATTCAAGAAGTGCTTCTTGTTCTATGGAAGTAAAGTCTTCAAAATCTTTAAAATAATGAATCAGAGGCATTTCTTCAGGATCTCCATAATAATTATGAATTATTAAAGGCCCTTGCTGCTTTTCATTATAATAATCTAATAAAGCTTTACCGTGAACATCGTATTTTTTGTATGCAGACATAATCAGGATGAATGATCAGAAACGATCTTCCATTTGCCGTTTATCAATTTCCAAACTAAAGTAAAATGCCCATTTAAATTACCCTGTAGTCGGGTTAGATGCCACTTCCCTATCATAAAATAAGTATTATCTGCAATTGGGTATAAATCGACAATATCAAATTTTAAGGTACCCATGGCTGCCTTATTTGGGTATGAACTCTGGTAATTTTCAAGTGTTTTTTCCCAGCCTTTAGTTACACCTTTACTTCCCACAAAAACCAACGAATCAGATCGCCAATAGCCATTCATATACTCAGGGATATTACCCTCATTCCATGCCATTGCCTGCTCGGCAAGCACCATCATAATTTCTTTCCGGTCTTCAATATTGCCTGACTGTGCATGTAAAGCGCTTAATGACATTAAAAAAATGAAAGCGCCAAAAAAAATAAATCTCATTTTAGATTTCGTTTAAATATCCGTTTATAGTTTCTTTTAAAGATTCTTTATCTTCTAGCAAATGTGGTTGCATATAGATGGTAGTTACAAAATTAAAAAAAACTGACTCATCATAACCAAGCCATTTGGTTACTCTCAAGCAATAATTAACTTCACTTCGTTCTAATTTTCCATCGGCTTTCATCAGAGCAATGATATCATACAAATATTCAATTTTCTGATCTTTAGACAATAGTTGCTTATCAGGAAGCGTATCTTCAGTATTTACTTCCTCAAAAAAACGATTCATTTCCGATTCATCTACATTATGCCGAGCAGCAATCCGCTCAATTATACCTCGCTCCTTATCGTGGATGTGTCCGTCGGCCTTGGCAAGTTGTATCAGAATTTTGATATGCGCAGGTATCATATAATTGTACAATTTATCCGAATTTAAATAATTTTTGGTAAAGCATCCTTGCTTAATTAAATTTAATCAACTTGTAAGCTATATGAATTTTTTAGCACACTTATATTTAAGCGGAAATAACCAGGGAATCAAGGTCGGTAATTTTATCGGTGACTTTGTGAAAGGAGCGGATATATTTAATTATCCACGTTCAATCCAGGATGGTATCAGACTACACAGAGCAATCGATGAATATACTGATTCTCATGAAGTTGTATTAGAAAGCAAGAAAAGACTTCGTGCTCGTCACAGTCATTTCTCACCGGTTATTGTTGATATCTTCTATGATCATTTTCTAGCCTCCTTATGGAATGATTACCATGATGATGAACTCATATCTTTTGCTCATAATTCATATAAGCTCCTGGAAAACCATGAAGAGTTTTTACCGTCAAAGACAAAGCATATGCTTCCATACATGGTTGAGCAGGACTGGCTTACTTCATATGCAGAAATTGAAGGAATAAGAAGAGTAATGCATGGAATGTCTCGAAGGAGTAGCTTTTCTAATAAAATTGACTCTTCGGTAGATGACCTTTTAAAAGATTATGAACTTTATAAAACAGAATTCCAATTATTTTTCCCGGACCTTATTGATTTCACCAAAAAGTATATGATAAAAAAGCGGATAACTTAATACCCGCTTTTTATAATTCTTATTTCTTTCTTGTTTTCACTTCAAATTCCGAGGTAGCTGTTGACTTTCCAAGGCTATAAGTCACCGAATATTTGCCAGGCTTGAGGTATGACTTTTCTTTTGATTTCTTCTTTCCATCAAATGAATAACCTTTTATATCATACGTTGTGGCCCCATAACCGGCATCAACATTTTCTTTCCAGCTAGAAATCTCATTCCCAGACTCATCTTTGATTAATATTTTAAGCTCCCCGACACCACGAGAATACCAGCTCAATTTAACCTTTGGAGTATATGGTTGCTGCCATTTATAGGTACTCTCTCCCCATTTATCTGAGTGCATAACCGACTCAACTTCATATGCTATTAAAGTTTTAGCCGGATCAGCTACAATTTTTCTCAATGGCTTTATGTCAGCTACATAAATACTTCTTCCATGAGTTGCGATAACCAATTCACCTTCACGTGGATGGAACACCATATCATAGGAGGCAACATTTGGAATCGAAGCCATTATTTCCCAATTGATTCCGCCATCGAAGCTTACATAACTACCTGCATCTGTCCCTAAGAATAATAATTCCGGCTGCACAAGATCCTGCACAATGATATTAGCAGCTTCATATTCGATTCCATCACGAATAGAAGTCCAGGATTGTCCAAAATCTTCACTCTTATAAACATGAGTTTCGAAATTATCTTCTCTATATCCGGTCATTGTAATGAATACTTCTCCTTCATCATGATTAGATGGATGAATGCTACTAACCCACAGTCCTTCAGGAAGACCATTAGTTATTTTTCTCCAGTTACCCCCTCCATTATCCGTCATCCAAATATTTCCATCATCAGTTCCAACATAGATCAAACCAAATTTTAATGGAGACTCTTCAATAATCGATATTGTTGAAAAAGGCACATTACCCTGAGGTAAGTCCCTGGTTAGGTCATCACTTATAGCTGTCCAGTCATTTCCTTGATTCATAGACCTGAAGACTTTCTGAGCACCCATATATAAAATCTTGTTATTATGAGGACTCATTTCCAAAGGAGTTCTCCAATTAAACCTTAATGGATCTTCACCAATATCATGTCTAGGACCAATTTTGGTATAATCATTTTTATCCATGTCAATTCTGTAATAATTACCAAACTGGAATCCGGTATAAATCAAATTATGATTTTCAGGATCTGGAAAGACATACATCCCATCACCGCCAAAAATCTTATCCCAATGCTTACTTTTATTCGGAACCGACTTACTTGAACCTCTTAGCGAACCATTATCTTGTAAACCACCATAAACCATGTAAGGTTCCTGATTATCAACAGCTACTGTATAAAACTGTCCTATAGGTAAATTATTAATATGCGTCCAATGGGCACCTCCATCATAGGTACGATATAGTCCTCCGTCATTTCCCAATAGTATATGTTTGGGGTGTTCAGGGTTTATCCACATCGACTGATGATCGACATGTACATCACCAATTGAATCCAGCCTGTGCCAGGTAGATCCTCCATCATTACTTTTAAGAAGAGGAACGCCCATGATGTATAACTCATCATCATCTTTTGGATTCAAACGAATTTCACCAAAATAATATCCATAGGTGAAATAAACTCCATCAATAGGATATGAATTAACTAGCTTCCAGTTTTCACCAGAGTCAACTGATTTGTACACTTGAGCACCAATTACTGAAGTATTAAATAATGCGTTATTAGCGTCACCAAGGTAATCTGATAAAGCTTTAGGGCTATATTTATTATCTCTTATTTCATTTTTAACAGAAAGAGCATTGTACTTCTCCGGAAATCCATTGTCTTTAAGGTAATCATTAAGCTTTTCATCACTTAAAGCAAGAAAATCATCTTTACCCATATCTATGAAGTCTGAAGCCAACAATTCATCTCCCTTTCTTTCTTTCTTTTTCTTCTCCTCTTTTTGATTATCGAGCAAAGCATAAATTACTGAAGGATTTTCCCTACTCACCGCCAGACCAATTCTTCCTCTGCTCTCAGGCTCTGCAAATCCATTATTAACTGCTTTCCATGTTTTACCTCCATCATCAGACCTGAAAATCGATGATCCGGGACCATGCCCCTTGAAGTTCCAGGCTTTTCTGGTACGCTCCCAGGCAGATGCCCAAAGCTGATCCGGATTATTAGGATTAATAACTAGATCAATTATCCCTGTGCTATCATTTACATACAACGTTTTCTCCCATGTTTTACCACCATCTGTTGTAAGGTAAACGCCTCGTTCTTCATTTGAAGAATATAAATTACCCATTGCTGCAACCCAAACCTTATCCGGATTACCTGGATGAACTATTATTCTTCCGGTATGCTGAATTCCTTCCAACCCAAGAAATTGCCATGTTAACCCACCATCATCTGAGCGATAAACACCATCTCCGGCATAGCTACTTCTACTTGAGTTGTTCTCTCCTCCTCCAACATATATAATTTGACTATTTGAAGGAGCTAGTGCGATATCACCAACACCAATTGTTCTTTGATTATCAAATATTGATTCAAAACTTTGCCCGTTATTGGTAGTCTTAAAAACCCCACCGGAGGCGTAAGCTACATAAAACTCATAAACATTTTCGGGATTGACTTCAATGTCAACAATTCTTCCTCCTTGAACAATTGGTCCGATATTTCTTACCGGCAGATCTTTAACCGGAGAGGAGCTTCTCAGAGCCTGTCTTTTTGAATAGGCCTTTCCAAAAACATCCTGATTTGATGGACTAACTTGTGCCCATGCATCACTTGCAAAAAGTATACAAACGGCAAAAATTAAGATCGCGGGAATATTTTTTCTCATTTTTCGTGGGTTATTATCGAATTAAAATAATCTTAGCATTAATATTTCTTTATTTCTCTAAACTGAAAATAAGGTATATTTGAAACAAGATAAATATAATTAGTTAAAATTATTATGTTAATAAGCAGACCCAGAAGAAATACTCTTTTTTCAATGTTCCTTTTTATTATTATCCTGTTTGCAGGTATTTACTTTTTATTGAACATGTATAACCAGAGCGGACACTGGGGGTGGATTATAGGAATTGTATTTCTAGGGCTTGTCGCGATAGCTTTAATTCTTAAAATCATGTTTGGATATAAAATCATTAAAGCTGAAAAAAGTAAATTTCTGGTTTATTATCCTTTCCGATTCAGAAGAGAGAGCTTTTCACTATCAGATTTAATCCAGTGGCAGATAGTTGTCATTGACACAGGAAAACAACCATTTGAGGAAGTACAGGCTATATTTACAAATGGAAAATTCACAATAAACCTTCCTGAAAACAGCAATTATCAAAAATTCAAACAATATTTTGAAAAGAAGGCTCCCAAGAAAAAGGTTAAATAATGAAATACATCTTATTAGTAGGTATAGGAGGATTTTTAGGAGCTGTTTCAAGATATCTCGTTGGAAAATGGCTGTATACAGTCACCATATTTCATATTCCATGGGCGACATTATTGGTCAATTTATCAGGTAGCTTTTTAATAGGAGTAATTCTTGGGCTAACGACTCAAACTGATAATCCATCAGAAAATTTAAAACTTTTGTTAGCTACCGGATTTTGTGGTGCATTTACTACATTTTCAACATTTTCATTTGAAAACTTAATTCTAATCAAAGAACAAAATTATCTGGTTGCAATCATTTACACTTCAATAAGCTTTGTTGGTGGTCTATTGCTTGCATGGGGAGGCTTTGCATTAGCAAAATGATGAATACAACTAATAATTGCTTCTGATTAAAGCAGATATTATATTGCAATTCACACTTTAACCAGAAAAATATTTCCCATGAAGAAGTTCCTGATTATTTTATTGGTATCCGTTTTAGCGCTGATTATAGCATTTTTTATTGGAACCAGCCTGGCAAGTGAAGCTCTTCCTCAGGGTGAAAAAGGTGCTCAAGCAGATAGTCTGGCGAAAAAAATGCTTTATGCTATAGACAATAATGCATGGGGGAACACAAAATTTGTTGCATGGAACTTTTCAGACCGGCATTCCTTCATTTGGGATAAAGATTCTCATTTTGTTTCTGTAAAATGGAGTGATAAACATGCGGTTATTGACCTAAATAAACAAACAGGGATTGCATTTAAAGATGATGAGCTTATCACTGATATTGATGAAAAAAATGCCATTATAGCCAAAGGCATTAAACATTTTAATAATGATTCTTTTTGGCTTAATGCTCCGGCAAAGGTATTTGATTCAGGTACAGAGAGGCGATTAGTTAATTATGAAGGTCAAAAAGCCCTTTTGGTAACCTATACTTCCGGTGGCACAACTCCCGGCGATTCCTACTTATGGATATTAAATGATAATGGACTGCCGGAAAGTTATAAAATGTGGGTTAGTATTATCCCAGTAAAGGGAATTAGTGCAAGTTGGGAAGATTGGGAAAGTCTTTCAACCGGAGCAAAAATCGCAACCTCTCATAAAATCTCATTCTTAAACATAAGAATCAAGGATCTTAAATCCGCTGAAACTTTAACTGAAATTTCTCCTGATACACCAGATTTATTTTCTTCATTAAAAAAATAATCCCCGATTATTAAACCGGGGATCCAATTACTTAAATATAAAAATCTTTAATGACTCCAGTCATAAGTATTAATTTCTTCAAGACAAGACTTTAGTAAATTAATACAATCTTCAATATCATCTTTATTTGCCATTTCAATTACCTGATGAAGGTACCTTGTTGGTATTGAAATAGCTCCGCTTATTGCTCCTTTTTTTCCCATTCTCTGGATTCCAGCTGTATCCGTTCCTCCTGCAGTAAGGATTTCGGGCTGCCACTTAATTTTTTTATCATCGGCCACCTTCTTCATAAAGTTAACCATTCGGTAATCGCAGATAGTCGATGCATCCATAACCTTTATAGCTGCCCCTTCTCCCAATTTAGTAACTTTTTCATGCTCACCAGCACCAGGAGTATCAAAGGCAATTGTTGTATCCAGACCTATACCAAAATCAGGATTGATATTATGAGCAGCAACGTTTGCCCCTCTTATACCAACTTCTTCCTGAACTGTAAAGACACCATATACATCAATATCGTTATTCTCAAGATTTCTTAAAGCTTCAATTAGAATAAATACGCTAACCCGATTATCAATCGATTTACAGTTAACGCAATTCCCCATTTTAATTAGCGATCTTTCTCTGGTGATCGGGTCTCCAATTGACACATATTTTTCAACCTCTTCTTTGGAAAGGCCAAGGTCAATGAAATAGTCAGTAGTCTTTGGATTTTTATTTCTTTCCTCAGGACTCATCACATGTATTGGTTTAGTTCCCATAACACCAACCAGATCCTTCTTTCCATGTACAATTACACGTTGGGCTGTTAGTGTCTTCGGATCAAAACCTCCTAATGTATGAAATCGAATAAATCCTTCTTTATCTATATGAGTAACAATAAATCCGATCTCGTCCATATGAGCTGCAACCATAACACTTAGGTTGTCAGGATTATTTTTCCCTTTTTTCAGCGCATATACATTGCCAAGATTATCAACCTTGACATCATCGACTAATGGAGTCACCTCCTTTATCACTCTGTCACGAATTCTCTTTTCAAAACCGGGTGCTCCGGCTTCCTCACAAATTTCCTTCAGTAACGAAACGTTTATCATGGGTTATTTTTTAATTAATGCATTTCTATGAATTACAGCTTCATTAATTTTATGCTCATCATCCTGATAAATAAACACGACATACTCCTGCTCATCCCATTCTTTCGAAGTTTTACCTTCGTATGAATCACGATAGCCTACAACTACATATGGTCTATTGTCTAAACCGTTAAAAAGTGTAACCTGTCCTAACTCTAGTGGTGGTTCAGGATGACCATTCGATGATGAGTCAATATTACAAGAAGTAAGTATTAGTACTGTAAACAATGTCAAAAAAATATATCTCATCTCATTCCAGTTTATTATCGTAGAATATACAATTTACCAAATCCGTTTTTAAAGGCTCTTGAATCAGGTCTAAGACTCCTTGTCTTTATCTGCTGGCCGTTATTTCTAATTGAAACTTTGTAAAGATAAACTCCATTTGCCAATCTGTCACCAAATTCGTCCGTTCCGTCCCATGCGAACTCGGTCATATTATTACCTGCATAAATCGGACCAAGTTCATCTTGAGTGATTTCACGCACAATTCTTCCACTAATGGTCATTATTGTAATCTTAACCTCATCGGGAACCTCCACTCCTGTCAATGTAAATACAAATCTCGTTGATGTAGAAAAAGGATTTGGGTAAGGATAGAAATTAGTGATTGTTGACTCATTAATCACCTCAAAGGTAATTTCATAAGGCTCTCTACCGGTCTGATTTCCTGAGGCATCAGCTGCTTTTACCCAAAGTGAGTAAATGCCATCTTCTAAAGGACCAGGCCGAAAGTTAACAGTATAATCCCGGTCTTCAAGTGCTGGCAGGATTTCAACTTGATCAGAAGATAGCACAACCTGCTGAAAATCACACCCTTCACAAACCTTTTTAAATAATAATTCAACTCCGGTAGTATCAGATTTCCTCAGGGTATTCTGGTCATCTCTTACCTTTATCGCGATTAAAGGATCAGGAGAAACAATCTCACCATCCATAATAACTCTTCCGTCAAATGTAACCTTTAGTGTAGGTTGCAAAGTATCCCGGACAACTTTTAATAATCTATCGCCGGAAAAAACATTGTTATTATAATATATCTCAGGTTCTACATAAGGATTTACAAATACCGAGATATCATTTTCACCAGTAAAACCACGAGTATTAAAATCTATTGTAAACAACTCTTCTACACCAGGAGTTGGCGCTAAAATTTTTACCGTATCACTAAAATCCTTACCTGTATCCCGGTTTCTTATTCTGTATAATACATCTAAAGAATCAGAAAAACTCTTCTCAGAAATATTTTTAAACGCAAAATCAATACTTTTTATCTCTCCTTCGTTTAATTCTGTTCTGACAGTTTGAGTTTCATCTGTTGGATAAAGAATTCCCTCTGCAGGATAATTCAAAGTAACAAACCAATAATCTAATGGAGACGGAGTTCGATCTTCTGTATCCCTGACACTATACCTTAACCGGAGATAAGGGTACTGATCAGGATCAATCATACTGATATCATATTCACCATTTTGAAGATTTGTAAATCCGGATAACTCTGATTGCTGGCCACTAAACGTTTCCCCTAATAGAGTTACAGAATACTCATCATTAGATTCTACATTTGCTTTTACCTTTAGTGTTTGAAATTCAGTAGCTGGTCCTATTCGAGTTGAAAGTAATTCTCCCTCTTCAAAACTTCCATTGATAATCCCGTCAAAATCTATTGATTGTAGCTCTTCAGGAGTCATTTCTGCTAATATAACAGTTGCACCGCCTGGTGAAACACCTTTTTCTCCTACAATAATTAAAGGATGACCATTTGAGAGATTATTCCAGATTGTCAGAGGAACACCTATTGATTGTAGAAGTTGCTTTGTTTGATCGGTTATACCGCTGTAGTTAACACTTCCAATGCTAAATAAAATTACTTTATCTCCATTTTTAAGACCATTTATATAATCAGTCAGATCCGGACCTGAATTTTGATTTATCTGACTATTAAGGAAGTTATTTATAACCTGAGGTCTTCTTCCACAACGGTTTGGATCGAGTAAGTCAAAATTGCCATTATCTAATACTGCATATGGATTTGCATTCTGACGGTCAAATGCAACTGCATTTAAACTATTATTACGGCAGATTTTTCTCGAATCATCAGTAATAATATAATTCAGGTTATTTATAAATAATCTGATATTCTCAGGAATTCCATCCGGATTAGAAGCTCCGTAGGTAGTTAATCCGACAATTGCTTCGGTGTTTTCAAATTGCCATTGGCCTGTTATCGGGTCGATTATAATTCCTTCTGCATCATTAAATTTAAATTGATCCGGTCGAAGCTGCGCCCAGGCTTCAGGGTGATTATTGATATAACTAAAAGAGCTTCTAACAAAAGATGTATCTTCTTCCGGTGCGGGTTCACTATACTTTGATCTCCAAAACCATGCAACACTATCGGTATCTGCAATTGAAACCTGAAGTGAAGCTTCAATGACACCACTTACCTGAATTGAATTAAATGCCGGACTATTAAATAGCAATAATGAATCAATATCTATATCAAATGACCTGTTTCTTTCTCGTGAATCAGAAGAGCTTACAACCAAAGTAGTTTCTGTTTCAGGTAAAACTGAAAATTCAGGAGGAAGTAAAGTAACAACACCAGACTTGGGTATAAATACCGGAATGCGGATAGTATTGTTTGTTTCATTTAATTCGGTAACAAAACCCTCAGAGTCGACAGTAATTTCAAATATATTATTTCCAAATGCCCCCGAAACGTTCGGAATTTTAAATACAATCGTATCACTATACAAAATTGATGACCGGAAAAAATCATCGTATATAAATGTTGTACCGTCTTCTAAAATCCGTGTGATTCTATAGTTAATTGAGTCCTTTGTAGTTATACCATAATTATGAAATGCTACTTTTATAGAAATGGAGTCAGACTGGTCATTTAATGATCCTCCATCACCATCACTAATTGTAAATGTTTCTGCAATTGCCGCATAATCCGGCTTTCCGGCTCCAAACAAACGAACTGCAGGATCAGCGTACAACATCATCTGGTGAACCTGAGCCATATGACGCTCACTAGGAAAGATACTTGTATAATATTCCCTTTCAGCAATTACCTTTATTTCCCCAATGGTCTTGTTGATATAAGTGCTGTCTGAAAAGGCAAAGTCATAAATATAACCTGAATATAACCTCAGGTCTGTACTAAATGCAAGGTTTGCATGTGCAATGAATCCGATAGAACCTTTGTCTGGTATGATGACCCAGTCTTCACTGAAGGCAATAGCTGTACCAAACAAATTACCAGCATAACACCCATTTATAAGCATAAAAGGGTATTTACCCTTATTTTCATATCCTTGGGTTGGATCTGATGCTTTACCAATGTCAATATCAGAAGCAACGGTTCCCGAATGACCGAAAAATGTGATCATTGCTAACCCATTATTTGCCTGTTCAGCAATATTTATTTCTTCAACTGAATTATTCGTGTTTTTACCCTGAGTAGTAACTTTTCCACCCATAAAATGAGATTCGGCATCAATCTTAAACTCATCTACATATCTTCTGAATGATATCAGCTCATTTTCTGTCAGACCACCGCTTAGATGAAGAAAGTCTTTTCTCCATAACTCAACATATGGCAATTGTTCAATTTCTTTAACCTTATTTAAATAAGCTGCCAAATCATTGGCATTCTTAGCAGGAAACCTACCCGTTGCAATTGTTCCTCTTGGGTCATTTCCATTGAGATAAGCACTATAAATAGCATCACTTCCTGGAAATCCTGCAGTGGGAACTAAGTCATGTAAAACATCACCGTCATCGCTATTAATTGGTCCATTTCGGTAATAATCACTATACCAGTATAAACCTCTCCCAGCTATAAATATAAATTCAAGATTTCCATTTTCACCGAGATATTTTACCAGATTATAGATACCTCCGGGCCCTGGTTGACCATAATTAAATTGATCAAAGATCTGATCAACATCCATTGTCATGGTATCATATCCACCACCGGAGATTGAGGCACGATATTCTGCATACGCTTTAACAGGATCATCATAATCATCGGCCGGAACATGCAACAATTTATTAGAGATAATTAAATAGTTTGCAGATAGATCAATCGGACTAAACTCTACCCTGCTTATTTGTGGTACCCCAAGATAATTCGACGCTGCAAATATTCTCCTTTCAATAAGTGCACCATCATAAATAAAACTTATATCATTTCCCTGTCGGTCAAATGCAATTGTTCTGATGTTATCAGGATCAGTCAAATCATATATTTCTTGTACTGAGGAAGCATTTTTTATAGTCCCAATTGCATCTCCATTTGTTTGTCTGTCGAAAAGAAATTCTTTATTCCCTTCTCCAAACATATCAGAAAACTGGCTATAATTTAGACTGGCATAAGAAACAGATATATCGTCCGTAGTAGTATTATTTACGGTGACTCTTACAAAAACCTCATCATTTGATCCAATTGCCGACCATGGTATCTGACCAGTCCATGACTCATTGACAAATCCTGTAAATGTTATTGTTGTGACTAAAGATAATTCATTAGCATTCGGGCCAACATAAATCTCTGCAATATGACTTCGATTATTTCTTCCTGTAAGTTGAATAGTGAAAACAGGTAATTTGCTTGCCCCGGTACCTCCTGAAACAGGAGCCAGAGAAAAATCAAATGATTGTCCTCTTCTTACCCTTTGACCTGTCCATTGCTCACCTTTATCAAAAGGAGTAATCATAATGTCACCGATATACCTTACCCCGGTCGCAGCCTGATCTGTAAACACTCTGACAGTCTCTTCAATATGAGTTTCTAACAAAGGAAGACCTCCCAAATCATTTCCTGTGTAGGAGTTCATTCTCTTTCCCAGGCTACCGTCAAGGCTCCAGGTCAGGAAATAAAATGACGAATCTGTATATATATTATAATATTGATGTGGCTGATCTCCCGGATTAGAATACAAAGATTGATCAAGCTCTCCATTATTTCTGACTCCATAAAAGATTATGTTATCCCCGGGATTAAATTCACCATCACTTTCTCCTTCAATTTTGATAGCTTGTTCCTTCCCCAGGTAATATAATTTCATCAATCGAGGATCAACACTATTTACCGGGAAGTCATTTGCCTGTAATTGTTCATATGAAACAGAGTACATACCAGACTCGGCCAATTGAAGCTTATAATATTGCTGATTCGTGTTAATCCAATCATTAGCATATTGGGCGTTTATTTGGATTAAAGCCGAAAGCAAAAATGATATAACTAATAATATTTTCTTCGGTCTAATCATTTTTTAATAGCAAAATCGATTTTCAAACTAAACACATGAGAGTATAAAGCCTCACTTACATTCCCAACATCCGTTAAGGCATAATCAACGTATAGATTTTTGATTTTCAGTCCAATTCCAGCTGCCGGAGTCAATTCATAAGATTCAGAACCATCAAAATCTTTAGTTTTTTGAACTTTTCCAGCCCCGGCTCTTAAGAAAACAATATTTTTATAATCCATTTCAAGTCCTGCGTATGGATCTACAGAAGTAAAGCTACCCGAAATCAAGGTGTTTCTTTTTCCATCAAAAGTCAATAATAAATCCAGTGAAGGCCTGATCCCAAAGTTTTCGGATCCGATATTAAACCTTCTGTTTGCGCCAATGATCAACCTTGGAGGAGAAATCTCCAGACTTTGTTCTGAAAGCTCATTACCTGTTTGGGCATAAACTTGTGAAAGTAAACTCGTTTCATGGTACCAGGCAACATAAGTTCCGGTAGCATCACGTAAGGTAGCTCCAAGATCCCAATTCCCTATAGAAGTTTTAACCCCCAAATCAAATCCAAAACCCCAGGCAGTAGCAAAATCACCAGCATTCCTGTACAGAACTTTAACATTTGCTCCAAACTCAAGATTAGGAGTTTTTGGAAAAATATGAGCTACAGAAAATATAAAGGCATAGTCTGCTGCAGAAAAAAATCTGATATTATCATAATTTATAGAGCCATCAGCATCATATAAGAACCGGGTATCGGGTATGTCGTCGACTCCAAGCCTTATAAAACTAAATCCAAGTACTGTAGATGAATCAGTCCGGGCAGCAATTCCGGCATAATCATAATTGGCAATGCCCGAAAATAAGGATGTATGCATGGCAGCAACTTGCACCTGATCAGAGTTAATACCCAGTAGTCCGGCAGGATTCCAATAGCCGGAATAAACATCTGAAGCAACAGATTGAAACGCTTCACCCATACCATAGGCACGGGCCCCCACGCCTAATGCAAGGTACTCATTAGCATATTTTGGTGTGCTTACCTGGGCAATGACCATTGAAGGGAATAAAAAAATCAACCAATAAAATCTGATCATAAGGCAAATTAGCTAAATATACCTTTCAGCAAAACCCTTAATCCAATAAAAATTCAATTTTTTTTTATTTTTTTTCACTTTTTAGTCCCACTCAAACCAGCAAATCATAAAGTATTGATAAGCAGCACTTTATAAAATTAAGTTTTTAAAAAACTGTTCACTTTTGTACACCTTTATGTTCAAGTTTGTAACAAAAAACCAACCGAATTCAGATGCGTTAAACATAACAAGGAACATGTCATAAGACAGTACCTTGCATTACAAAGTACATTGTATTACTTTAGCAAATAATGACAGAAAAGAAAAACGTATTAAGCAGATGCATAAAATAGAAAAAAGATGAAAGTTGAAAATACACAAGTGCAAATGCGGAAAGGAATTTTGGAGTTTTGCATTTTGCATATAATTTCGAGAGGTGAAGTTTATGCTTCCGACATGCTGGATGAACTAACCTCAGCACGGATTATGGTTGTGGAAGGCACCTTGTATCCGTTACTGACTCGCTTAAGAAAAGCTGGATTAGTTGAGTATAAATGGGTTGAGTCTCAATCAGGCCCACCCCGTAAGTATTATACTTTGACAGAAGAAGGCGAAGACTTCCTGAAAAATTTGAATGATACCTGGGAAGACCTCGTAACATCGACAAACCAAATCATCCAGGAAAAATAACTGAATAGAAGCCATGAAAAAGAATATAAGTATAAATATTGGAGGAATCATATTCCATATAGAAGAAGAGGGATATGATAGTTTGAAATCCTATCTGGATTCCATCAACAAATACTTTTCTACGTATGAAGACAGCAGTGAAATTATTGCTGACATAGAAAACCGCATTGCAGAGATCTTCTTAGCTAAACTTAATGAAGGCAAACAAGTCATTAATTCAGAAGATGTTTCGTCCTTAATCAGTACTATGGGTAGTATTCAAGATTTCGAGGCATTAGAAGAAACTCTTGATGATGGAACCTTTAGAGAAGAGTTCAGCCATAAAAAACAAGCAACTTATGATGAACCAAGTCATGCTACAAGAAAGCTTTTCAGAGATATGAATGGCCGATTAATCGGAGGTGTATGTAGCGGATTAGCACATTATTTTAATGTAGATGCTTTATGGATCAGATTATTATTCCTGATTCTTACGTTTGGAGGTTTTATATTTGAACCTGCCCCGGTACTTGTAATTATAGGTTACATAGCAATGTGGATTATTGTACCCCCTAATTACACTCTCGAGGAAAACCAGCAAATCAAAAAGCTATACAGAAATCCTGACGATAAAGTTATTGCAGGTGTAGCAGGAGGTATAGCTGCATATTTTGGAACAGACACAACATTAATAAGAGTACTTTTCATCCTTGGTATTTTTGCTGGAGGAACAGGACTGATCTTATACCTGGTATTATGGATCATTACCCCTATAGCAGCTACCATAACTGAAAAAGTACAAATGCGGGGGGAGCCAGTAACCCTTTCTAATATCGAGTCTAATATTAAGAAAGGGTTGAACTTAAAAGAAGATGATCAGGAAAACCTGTTAGTCAAAATTCTTTTATTCCCATTCCGACTAATTGCAATGTTTTTCCAATGGTTATCTCGTGTGCTTGGTCCATTATTGAAATTCATTGTTGAAGCAATCCGTGTAATCATTGGTGTATTCATCACATTTGTTGGCTTAGCGGTAGCTGTTTCTACTATAATTGGTCTTGCAGCAGTATTAGGTATTACGGCAGCACCTGACAACATGGTAATCGATGGAGTTCCGATAAGTATATTCACTGAAATGGTACCTACCATAGGTGTGTTAGGAGCATTTTTGATTGTGATTATTCCTGCAGTAATGTTGGCCATAGCAGGTATTTCGATAATCTCACGAAGATGGGTTTTAAATACTGGAGTAGGTTGGAGTTTCTTAGCTGCATGGTTTATTTCAATTGCAGTTGTTGCTGCCACTATTCCAAAAACAATTAACAATTGGAGTGATGAAGGATATGTTGAAACTGAAGAAATATTCAATAATGTACAGGGGAAACAACTTGTATTAAGACTTTCTGATATATATGAAGATGATAATAACTTATTCAGCAGAGACATCAATGACTATAATGAAATCAGACTTCAGCTAAGAGGGCATGATGAAGATTATGTGAAAGTTGTTAAAAAAATCTCTGCAAGAGGAAGTTCATTTGAAAATGCTAGAAATTATGCTGAAAAAGTTAGTTATGATGTAGTTCAAGATGACTCAACAATAGTCTTTGACAGGGAAATAAAATTTGATAAAGAAGCAAGTTGGAGAGCACAGGAAGTTACTGTGACCTTATACATCCCTTATCAGACTCCAGTTCATGTTGAAAGCGGATTTAACTCAATCATTTCACGAACACTGAGCAAATATGGCTTCAGCCGATCAGATTTTTCTAATAATACCTGGGTATTTAATCCTGAAGGCCTGCAATGTATGACATGCTCTTCAGAATATGATTCTAAGTATAGTTACGAATACGATTACAATGGCAGAGATGGAGAAATCATAGAATTTGACTCTATATCAAGTCTGGTAATCGATGAAGCTTTTAATGTGAAGATAAATCAAGGAGAAAAGTATTCAGTAAAATTAAGCAGTCATTCAGAAAGATATGTTGAGAAAGTAAACCTTACTAACATTGATGGTACATTAACGCTTGACTTTGACAATGATGGAAACTCATGGTCCGATGAAAGTGATGAGGTTTACATTGAGATTTCTGTTCCGGAAATACAATCAATAAAGTCAACTGGTAAAAGTAAAATCTACATAAACAATCTTAGACAGGAAAATCTGGAGATTGACGCTTCTAACCAGGCGAAGGTTAATTTTTCTGGAGACATAAACAATCTTTTTATCACCGCAACGGGGATATCAAGAATTGACCTTGAAGGAAACTGTAAATTCATGCAAACGAAGATATCAGGAAGTAGCTCTTTAAATGCAAAACAATTAAGAACTGACAGAGCTGAAGTGACCGTTTCAGGTGCTGCACGAGCTAAAGTAAATGTTATTGATGAATTAATAGAAAACACTTCTCAATATGGCTCAATTGAAAACATCGGGCAGTATAACAAATAAGAATTTTCTGTTTATATTTATTAAAAACCGGCTTTAGGCCGGTTTTTTGCTTTAAATTAAAAGTAAGATCAAAACAAGTCCATAAAATGAAAATGAATCGAACAATTTGCTTAATACTTATAACAATGACCATATTTATGATCTCATGTGCCTCAGGCAAAAAACAAAGTAGTCAGGGAGTTATTGGGAAAGTAATGTGGTATGAAGGAAATTTTATGCCCACCATGGGAGATAACAGTCAAAGAGATAAACCTATTGGAGTTGAGAGAAAAATTTATGTATTCAAACCAATAAAAACTACATCTCTGGAAATTTCAAATAACACATGGGCCAAGGATATTTCTGAAGAGCCAATAAAAATTATAGAATCAGATAAAAGTGGTAATTTCAAGATCTCCTTACCTGAAGGTAAATACACTCTATTAAGTAAGGAAGAGGCTGGTTACTACATAAATAGCTTTGATGGAGATAATATAATTAACCCTGTCGAAGTAAGAAAAAACAGTTGGACTGAGGTAGAAATAAGGTTAGATTATAAAGCATCTTATTAATTTTTTTTGAGTGACGCAACCTTTTGATAAGTAGCTGCATCTTCCTATTGAATGCGAATAATGAAACTGAAGATTTCACATAACGACTCGCTGGAACAGGTCATCTTAATGTGCCGAAAGAACAATCGTTCTGCACAGAAATCGCTCTATGAACGATATTCTGGAAGAATGTTATCTGTCTGCAGACGCTACATTTCGGATAGCCTGGAAGCGGAAGGAGTTATGGTCAAAGGGTTTATGAAAATCTTTGAAAAAATTCATCAGTATGAATTCCAGGGAAGCTTTGAAGGCTGGATGCACAGACTTATGGTCAATGAAGCATTGATGTACATAAGAAAGAATAAAAACATGTGGCCAGAATCTGACATCAACGAAGCGTCAAATGTGCCTGATTATGCTGCACTTTCAAGTACACTAGAAGCCGATGATTTGATGAAAATGATTGATAAGCTTCCTCAAGGATACAAAACGGTATTTTCTCTATATGCTCTTGAAGGCTTTTCTCATAAAGAGATCGCAGAAAAACTTGACATAAGTGAAAACACCAGCAAGAGCCAACTCAGTCGTGCTCGCTCTCATTTACAAAAAATGCTTTGTGAAGAAGAGAGTAGAATTAAAAAAATTGTAAAGGAGGACCATCATGGATAACTCAAAAATTGACAAGCTGTTCAGGGAAAAACTATCTACTCATGAGTCCCAGCCTACAAATCAGGCATGGGAAGATTTGAATAGTATGCTGGACAATAAACAAAACAAAAACAAGAAAACAGTATACATGGTAGCTGCGGCTATTGTTTTCATGATTTTATCCTCGATATCATTTTACTTTTTTAACAATGAAAATAATGTAAGTGAACAACCTTCTCTTGCTAACTCAAATGAGGTCATTAAGCCTGAAGAAATTACTCAGCCAGATAATATCATTACCCCTGATGAGACTGAAAGTCTGGAACTCATTGCTAAAAATACTGATGAAGCAAAACAACCTGTTGATGAACAAAAATTAGAAGTTATTGATGACGAAAAGACAGAATACAAAGTAGCAAAAGCAGAACCGATCAAAAACCAACACCTGAATAAAAATATATCAAAGACTGAAAATGATAATTCAAAAGAGATACCTGAAGTGTTAAGTGAAATTTCACCTACTGAAGAAATTATTGCAGCAAATATTGAGTCTGAACAACCAAAAGAGGGATTTGAAGACTTACAAGCATCTGTTGAATCAGTTACGATTTCGTTTCCGAAAGTTGCAGCAAATACCAGAAGTTCGGAAACAACAGAATCAATTGAATCAACATGGGGAAATGACTCAGTAATCGAAAGCCTCACTGCAGATAGTAAGGTATCCAAAGAAGGAAAAAAGATTTTCAATTCATTAAAAAGTACTACCAATCAGTTATTCGCATTCAATGGTAAAAACAAAAACAAAGAAACTGAATAGGTATGAAAACTAGATTATTATATATACTAACCCTATCCTTTATTACAAGTCTGATATCTTTTGGACAAAAGGACACACTGAAACTAGAGTTTTCAGGAAACAATACGGTAATTATCCAATATAATGATTCAACAGGCCTGGATGAAATCAGGAGCTATGACTTAAACAGGATAGTTGATGATTATCGAAATCACCTTGATTCAGGTGATTCTGAAGACTTCAAAATGATCATTATCAATAATCAGGGTGATTACATAAGAATCAAAAGAAATGAAAAGGGAAAAATCTATGTAATCAAATCTGATGGAACAACTGATGTTCGCGTTGAAGGAGAAGATTACGAATCTGATGATGACAATGATGAAAGCAACTACACTTTTGAATACAGAAAAAACGAAAAATCTTCTGATTCAAATAGAAAAAGACCTGGCACAAAAACTACTGGTCATATAGAATATGGGCTAAATAACTGGATGGAAGGATCTGATTTCCCATCAGGCAACAATCAATATGCAGTTAAACCTTGGCATAGTGCACGTATAGGGGGAACAATCGAAAATAAATCTTCATTTGGAGGGCCGTTGTTTTTACTTTGGGGTGCAGGTATTCACTGGTACAATTTTAAATTTGAGGATCCGGCAACCCGAATCTCAAAAACTGATAACGGGGTTATTTTCTTCTCAGATCAAACTCAAGAATATGATCACATCAAAAGCAAGCTAACTGCCTCTTATGCATCATTACACTTTGTTCCAATGCTTGATTTCTCATACAAGAAGAAGAATGTAACTCTTGATGATGGTACCATAAGAAAAGTTACCAAATACAATAAAAAGAGCTTCAGAATTGGAGTTGGAGGGTATGTTGGATATCGTCTGGCGAGCTACTCCAAATTCACTTATAACCTTGATGGAGATAAAGAAAAAGAAAAAGATTTTTCGAGTTTTAACATGAATAATTTCAGGTATGGAGTAAGAGGTCAGATCGGATTTGGAGACTTCAACTTCTTTGTTGACTATGATCTCAACTCCGTATTTGATGACAAAAATGCGCCCGACTTAAACGCAGTAAGTTTTGGGTTCATATTCTAAAGCAAAAAGGGAGATTAAAATCTCCCTTTTTCATTTTATATATCTAGTTTTTCAACATCTTCATCACTAAGTTTCAGATCTTTAATTATCCGCTGCTTATCCGGCCTTAACTTTGTTGTTGAATAAAACAGCAGAACAATATATACCCCTAAAAACAACCCGTTTTCAGATAAAAAATAGCCAAAAACTGCGGCAAGTGAGGCTACTTCAAAAGCAGCAAATAACACAACATTCGAAGTCATAAATCCTGCTAATTTCATTCCAAGATCCTTAGCTCCAATTGCATTCTGAATTGATCTTTTATAATATAGAATCCCCCCTATAGCACTTAAAATAATAATTGCTATAATCAAAAGAGTGGTTGTCATATCTACTTCGGTCATTAATGGTTTTAATGATCCATCATAGAAATGTAACCAAACATAAACAAAAAATCCTAGTGGTAATGCCAAGGTAAAATAATAAAGCAATGACATTCTCTTAAGAAAAGATTTATTATTCATGGTTTTTTAAGTTTATTCACCTGTATAATTAAAAGGAGTAATTACAGAAAGCTCCTTCTTGATATCCTCAGATACATTTAATCCCTTGATAAAATCACTAATTGCAGAAGCAGTGATCTTTTCATTTTTCCTTGTCAATTCTTTTAACGCTTCATAAGGCTTAGGGTACCCCTCTCTTCTAAGAATTGTCTGAATTGCCTCTGCTACAACTGCCCAGTTTTCTTCCAGATCATTATCTATTGCAGCTCTGTTCAACTCTAATTTACCCATCCCTTTAGATAATGACGCCAGGGATATTAGAATATGACCAAAAGGCACTCCTACATTTCTAAGTACTGTACTATCTGTTAGATCTCGCTGTAATCTGGAAATTGGTAGTTTTCCTGATAGAAATATAAATAATGAATTCGCAATACCAAGATTACCTTCAGCGTTCTCAAAATCTATAGGGTTTACTTTATGAGGCATGGCTGAAGACCCAACTTCACCTTTCTTGATTTTCTGCTTGAAATAATTCATCGCCACATATTGCCACACATCTTTGCTGAAATCGAGCAATATGGTATTCACTCTTTTCCATGCATCAAAATAGGCAGCCATATGATCATAATGCTCAATCTGTGTTGTCGGAAAGCTTCTCTTCAACCCCAGATATTCAGAGACAAATGAATTTCCAAATTTATGCCAGTCCCTGTCAGGGTAAGCAATATAATGTGCATTAAAATTACCCGTTGCACCGCCAAACTTCGCTGCAAAAGGTATTACTTTCAAATATTCTAATTGCTCCTTTAATCGATTAACGAAAACCTCCAGTTCCTTTCCTAATCGAGTGGGAGAAGCAGGCTGTCCATGAGTTTTAGCCAGCATTGGCACATCTTTCCATTGAGCAGAAAGGTCGGCCATGATTTTAACAACATTCTCCAAAGCAGGAAATAAAACATTATCATGAGCTTCTTTCATTGAAAGAGGTATCGCAGTATTGTTCACATCCTGTGAAGTCAATCCAAAATGAACAAACTCCTTAACATCAGATAAGCCAAGCTGATCAAACTTTTCTTTGATCAGATATTCAACCGCTTTAACATCATGGTTTGTTGTCTTTTCAATTTCCTTAATCGATTTTGCATCCTCCAATGTGAAATCCTTATAAATTGATCTTAAAGAATCAAATTTATCCGAAGTAACAGATTTTAACTGAGGCAAATTATTCTCGCATAACGCTATGAAATATTCAATTTCGATTCTCACCCTGTATTTTATCAGGCCAAACTCTGAAAAATACTCTGCCAATGAATCTGTTTTAGATCTATATCGGCCATCTACAGGTGAAATTGCGGTTAAATCTTCTAGTACCATGATGTGACTATATCCGTGTTATTAATAAAGAGCCAAAAATAACTAATTCGTTTAAGTTTAGGCCAGCTCACCCTTAAATTCTTCCTTTTTTAAGAAAAGAAATCCTCTGGCATCACTTCCTTCATAAAAATCAACTACCATACCTATTAGATACATAACAAATTTCTTTTCAACATAAACCGGAATCCCCTCCACGTCGAAAGTATCATCAGACTCTTTCTTTTTATCAAACCCTAAAGCAAAAGACAACCCTCCGCAACCTCCTCCTTTAGCGCCAACACGAAGGCCATACCCTTCTGGTATACCCTTTTTTGTCATTATATTTTTAACTTCTGATAAAGCCGCCTTACTAAATTCAACTGTTTTCATGTCTTTTTTCAACTGTAAATGAATCAAAATAGTAATAATTCATACACATAATAAGTGCTAAATAAATTTCTTTCTAATTTTAGGTTTATTATTATATCGTAAGATTTCAATTTTTGTTAACAAATAATCATTTTATGGAAGGAATTATCGGAGATATATTGAAGATCACCATCCCTGCGGCTCTGGTACTTACAGCTATGTACCTGGCAGTAAAATCATTTATATCTAAAGAACTTGAAAAAAGTTCAATAAAAATTAAAGCTAAAAATTCTGAAACTGTACTTCCTATTCGATTGCAGGCATTTGAAAGAATGATCTTATTTCTTGAAAGAATTTCTCCTGACAATCTATTCCCGAGAATAAACAGGAATGACCTGACTGCTGATGAATTGCGATATGTTGCAATAAATGAAATCAGTATTGAATATCAACATAATCTGGCTCAACAAATCTATATGAGCGAGGATTCATGGCAACAAATTAAAAATGCTAAGGAGTTTATGATTAGTTCCATCAACGATGCTGCCGGACGCTGCGATAAAAATGCTCCCGGACTTGAATTAGCTAAAATAGTTCTTAGTGAAAGCATGCAAGATGAATCAAACCCTTTGATTACTGCCATGTTAACTTTAAAAGCTGAAATCAGAAAAATCTTTTAATCATGAACAAAAATATTTTTAATATAGCTTTAGCATTTGCCTTCTTGACTTTAGTAGTTTCTTGTGGTAAAAAAGATTCGGGAGAAGTGGCAGAACAAATTAACTATGACTCTGTTTACTCTTTATACAATACAGTGAAATTTAAATCTGATAGTAGCTGGGAACATATGATTTATGAAGACAATGGTAAACTTGAGCTTATGGAAGAGCTCATATCCATTATGGCCCAGTCAGGTTTAAGCAGTGAAGAGGCTGAAAAGCTAAAAAATGGATTGAATGACCTGAAAAGTTTGCAATATTCAAGAGCTGACCTTAAAGAATCTGAAAAAATTGATATTTATGATTCAGCAACTGATTCTTATACAATGCAACTTTTTGAAGCTGCCGATAAAATTAAAGTTCAGGACATCAATGGCGAGGCAGAAATCATTATGGATAGTATCGAATCAGCTAATAATAACAGGTTAATGCTTAGAATAGATCATGATGCTCACACTAAAGTGTACAATGAGATAATCATGAATTTTCCAGATTCAATATCTTCATTAGAAAATGGAGTGAAACCTGAAGAACGCGGGATCTTTACACTTCCTTTTGAATGATTTGAAATTAATTTCAACCACTTTGGATAGATATGCTTGCAAATAAACATCAACCTCTGGTAGTAGGTGCTCATGAAGAGATGAAACTAGAGCTGTTAAAAATGCATCTCGAGGATAAAGGGTTCAGAAAAATCAGGACATTTACTGATAGCTCTGAACTACTGGATTTTCTTGATGAAACTCGTCCATGGGCAGTGGTGACTGACATTAATATTAAAGGTCTGAATGGTATTGATCTTATTAGAAGAATAAAACAAAAATATAAGAACTTGCCTATTTATGTACTTTTTAATGAAGGTGTAAATGAAGTTATAATTGAAGAATCTATCAAAGCGGGAGCCGAAGATGTAATTGTTACTAGTGACAACAATCCAGGAATTCAAATAGAGGAAAAGCTCCGGAAGTTTTATAACAAACAAAGAAGGAAAGTAAACCTTTTCTTTGGTTTTGTCTTATTAAGCATAATACTTGGAATAATATTATACGGATTATTTAAATAAAGAAGGCCTTGAATATTCAAGGCCTTCCTTATTATAGCTTTATTTCTTAAACTATTTTATTTAGCTCATCGTTTACGAAGCTCATTAATTCTTTTATATAATCAGAAGAAAAGTCAAAGGATATTCCAGCCGCTTCATAAATCTCAGGAATAGTTTTAGTATATCCCAACTTCAAAGCATTTTTATAGCCTTCCAATCCTGCTTTATTATCTTCTTTAAAGCGTTTCCAAACAGCCACTGCTCCCAATTGAGCCATTCCATATTCGATATAATAGAATGGAACCTCATAAAGATGTAGTTGACGCTGCCATAAATTTTCACGATAATGTTCAAGCCCTGACCAGTCTGTTAAACTATCCGCAAACTGGCTAAATATCTTCACCCACTCAGCATCTCGCTCCTCTACAGTATGATTTGGATTTTCGTAAATCCAATGCTGAAATTTATCAATAGTAGCCACCCAAGGTAAAGTTTGGATAATTTGCTCCAGATGTTCTTTTTTAGCTCGTTTCAACTCCTCCTCATCAGAAAAGAAAATATCCCAATGATCCATTGTTATTAGCTCCATTGACATACTTGCTAGCTCAGCAACCTCTGAAGGTGTATGTTTAAAATCCGTAAGCTCAAGATCATTTGCCAAAAATGAATGCACAGCATGGCCTCCTTCATGTAGCAGAGTAACCATATCTCTCAACTTTGTAGTAGCATTCATGAAAATAAATGGCACTCCGGTTTCTGACAATGGATAGTTATATCCTCCTGGAGCCTTACCCTTTCTACTTTCAAGATCAAGGTGACCCATCTCTCTCATTTTTATCAGGCAATCTCCCAGGTAAGTATCTAATCTGTTAAATACCTGTATGGTTTTTTCCAAAAGCTCTTCTCCACCTTCAAATGGCTTCAATGGTTTTTTACCTTCAGGATCAACACTTTTATCCCATGGCCTTAAACTATCTACACCTAGAGACTGCTTTCTTCTCTCAGCCATATCATTAAGTAGAGGAACAACTTCTTGAGCAACTGACTCATGAAACGCATAACAATCTTCCACAGTATAATCAAACCTACCCATGGCAGAAAACATATAATCACGATAATTATCAAATCCTGAATTCTGCCCCATCTGATTGCGAAGACTTACCAAATCAGAAAATATAGAATCAAGTTTGGCTTTATCTTCTAACCTGCGGTCTGCAATTTTACGGTATACATCTTCTCTTAACTCTCTGTCAGGGCTAAGTAAAAAATCACCCGCTTGTTGAAGAGTAAGTTCCTTTCCATCAAGCTCAATTGTCATTGCGCCAGTTACAGTACCATACTCTTGTGACTTTGTTTGAGCTTCTGTTTGAAGAGGTATATTTTCTTCTCTGAAAATTTTAATACTTTCACGCATAGCTCTGGTAAGGATGTGATAAGCCTTTTCTTTTTCAACTCCTTCCAGAAATTCGTTTTCTATTGCCTTTTTATTCAATTTATCAGAATATGGAGCAATATGGGGCTGGATATTTTGCACAAAATTCCGGTAATCATCAACAAATTTCTCATTTGCAGTATCAGTAGTCATCCGGATATATCTCCAACCTAAATCTTCTGAAACAACTGCCTCTAACTCACTCCTGTCTTTAAACCACTTCCTTAGCTCCTCCTCTGTACTTAGCTTTCTATCTAGAAGATTATCAAAAAACGGTTTAATATCTTCCCAGGAATTTACTTTAAGCAGTTGAGGTAAAAACTCTCTTTTTGGTGTATCTGGGGTATCAGTTGTATTTATCATAATATTATTCGAAATCCAATTTTACATCATCACTTTGAGGATGCCCAACACAAGTTAGCACATACCCTTCATCTATCTCTTCTTGTGTCAAAGCATCACTTTCTTCCATTGATACTTCTCCACTTAAGCATTTAGCCCTACAAGCCGTACACATCCCGCTTTGACAACTAAATGGCATATCTAAATCCTTTATTAAACCCGCTTCAAGTATACTTTGCCCTGGCTTAACTGTCAATTCATACTCTTCACCTTCAAGGATTACTTTAATTTCTCTTTCAACACTTGTAGTAGAAGACTCATTTTTCTTTTCAGCAGGAGTAAAACTCTCTTTCCGTATTTTTTCTGAAGGAATTCCCTTTTTAATCAATGCTTCTTCTACCACCTTCATATATGGTGCAGGGCCACACATATAATACATCGATGGTTCGTCGCCAGTCAAACTGTTTAAAATTCCGGTAAGCATTTCAGGGTTTGGCAATCCCTCAAAACCATCATAATCCGCATGACCTCTTTCAAGAATATGTATCACCTTCAATCTACCTGAAAACTCTGCCTCTAGTTTATCCCAAACAGACTTAAATATTATCGAATCCTGATCTCGATTTGCATATACAAGGGTTACCGAAGAGCCAGGTTCATCCTCAAGAACCTGACGTGCAATTCCTCTTAAAGGAGTAATTCCACTACCTGCACCAAATAAAGCAATATGTCGTTGTGCCTCTGGGTCAGTATCGAGCACAAAATTACCCATAGGTAACATTACTGTCATTGTATCGCCGACATGCAAAGCTTCATTAAGGTAATTTGACATCTTCCCTCCTGCTACCCGCTTAACTGTTACTGCTGGGTATTCATCTACTTTTTTATATGTACAAAGAGAATATGACCTTCTAACCTCCTCTCCATCGATATCTGAGATTAGCGTTAAAAACTGCCCTGGCCTATAGATGAGATCAGGATTATCAAACACGATTGTTATCGCATCTGCTGTTTCTTTGATTATATCTTTAACAACAAATTCGGCATATTCCGAACCTGAATATTTC
The DNA here is from genome assembly GCF_012926615.1 of Marinigracilibium pacificum. Lineage (GTDB taxonomy): Bacteria > Bacteroidota > Bacteroidia > Cytophagales > Cyclobacteriaceae > Mangrovivirga > Mangrovivirga pacifica. The sequence continues at coordinate 68,294 of NZ_JABBNU010000008.1, forward strand.
TTTTTCTTCTTTTTAAATAATCCAAATACCATATTGGGTTAGTTTAATACGGTTGCAAAAATATCAAAAATCGTCCTCTTAAATTAGTAAGTGACTGGAGAATCAGAAGGGATAACGATTATCAAATCAGCTTTATTTAAATTCTCCTTTTCAAGCTGATTAATTTCTTCCTGCATTATCACTTCAATAGTGAAAACGGATAAGCCAGGATTTTTGTTTGTTAAAAACCCAATGATACCCTCATGTTGTGTAGAATGGAACGACCCATTTAAATGAAATACCTTTTTAGCACCATTTTCAAATTCTTTTGCAATAGAGGTTGCCATGGTATAGTCTTTCAGCGCCTGAGCCTCTACAAAATAATCCATGTTCATTGTATGACCATGCCCACCCATTTGCTTGATTTGATTATATGTATCATAATCTGGTAAATCAAACTTCTTCTCAGGTACCAAATCGCTTGGTAATTGCATCAATAGCAGTGAATCAAGACCGACCTTCGATACAATAGAAGCATATCTACGTGGCACATTGCTTGCCAGTAAGGAGACAGAATTACTTAAACTATAATCAACTAAAGGAGCATAATCCGTACTGTAATTTGGCCATAGGTGAGTAACCGATTCAAGTTTTTTATTTGTAATGATTCCTAATTCGAGCTCATTCAAAAACATTTGCTGATCTGTTTCAAACATCTCAAATCCGGCAACCAGCCCCTCAGTAGGTAATGATTTTAAAATTCGAAGTGACAACCAATGTGATACCGCTTGATTATGTAGCTCACCAAAAAAAATCACATCAGCATTTTTTATTTCATTCAGCTTATCAGGAATCTGAACAGAGTTGCCTTCCGAATCAAATGCTTGATAAAGAGAGAAGGATGAATTTTGCGATTGAACTGGAAAACTAAAAAAAAATAGAATTACTGGTAAATAAAAAAAATTAAGTGATCTCATTACGTTCTCTTTTCATTGTTACTTTAGCCCTTTGGCATACACCACCAATAGGGGGGTTAAATTTCGAAATACTGACTTCTACTGATTTTGATTTAGAAAACCGAGTAAAAACACTATCAATTACTCGTTTGCAGATATGTTCCAGAAGTTTCGAGGGAATATTAATTTCATCGCGGATAATTTTATAGAGATCCTCGTAATCTAATGTTTCAGCTAATTTATCATGCTCGGCAGCATCACTAAAATTAACTTCTACAGTTATATCCACAGCATACTTGTTACCTATACGTCTTTCCTCATCGTAATACCCGTGATAAGCGAAAAATTCAATCCCTTCTAAAGTAATTAAGCCCATCATTAATCAAGGTTATCGAAAAAAGATCCGTCTTCAGCATTATCAGAATCGGTAGATACTCTACTTTTCTTTTCCATTTCTGCCCTAGCTTTCTTCTCTTCCTGCTCTTTATGAATACGTGCAGCTTCAGCCTTTTTTGCTTCTTGTTCTTTTATTAACCTTGCAGCTTCAGCCTTTTTCCTCTCTTCTGCTTCTTTTAATTTTAATAATTCTTCTTCCTTTTTTTTCGTCTCTTCAGCTTCCAGTTGTTGTCTTTCAGCTTCCTCTCTTAGTCGCTCTCCTTCTTCTTCTATGGCCTTCCTTTCTTCCTCAAGCTTTTTGGCAACTTCCTTATCTTCTTCTTCAGATGCATTAGGGTCAAACTTACTATACTTTGTCCCCCCTTCTGAAGATAGCACCTCCCTGATGATCTCATTAGCCGGACGCAAAGACCTTACTTCCTCTTTAGCATCTCTGATTGCTTTATCTATATCTTTCTCGGTACCTTGTTCTATTCTGGAAACCTTCTCAGCAATCTCATTCGATATTGATTTAATTTCCGATAACAGATCATTTTTGTACCCTTTAAGAATGCTATAATTCTTCTCTAACTTTCTTAACTCTTCAAGCATATCATCAAGGATATACTTAGCCTTATTTTCAGCATCAACGAGGTATTCTTTTGCCTTGCCTTTAGCCTCATTTATTATTGATTCAGCCTTCCATTGTGACTCACGTACATTTAACTCAGCTTGTTTGTTAGCTTGTTCAATAACATTGGCACCGGTATCTTCAGCTGTTTTTAAAGTCTTGAATAGTGATTCTTCTACTTCGCGAAGTTTTTCAACTTCCTTTTCTGAAGTTTTCAACTTTATTCTCAATTCGCGGTTCTCTTCGTTCAACTTCTCCCATTCCTGAGATAGTGAAAGCAAGAACGCCTGTACTTCTTCTTTGTCGTATCCTCTAAGCTTTTTCTCAAAAGTCTTCTGGCGTATTTCTAATGGTGTAACTTTCATCCGCGATCTATTAAAAATTATAAAAAATCAAATAATCAATATTAACTATTATAGAGATAATTCCCAAACAGAAATAGCTCTATCATCTCCTGCAGAGACTATAAAATCAGTTTCTGGAAGCCATAATAACTTATTTACTGATGTTCCATGACCTGCATGCCTTACTTTGTCTATTACTTTTAGCAATTTAACGTCTCCTGCCTGCCAGACTTTTATCGATTTATCCATACTTGCAGAAACGAAATATCTAAAATCTGACCGAAAAGCAACATTATTGATAGTATACATATGTGCTACAATCTCTTCTTTAAGCTCATAACCGGCCACAGCATTCCAGATTTTTATTCTTGCATCTCGCCCTCCACTTATCAACTCCATACCATCCTCAGAATACTCAACGGTAAATACCGAATTGTCGTGTGCAGAAAATGAATAAACACATTCAAAATTATCAAGAGAAAAAATCCGAATGTGATTATCACTATAACCTACTGCCATTTCATTTCTAGTTTCAGAAATTGCTATGGCTCTAACACTCTTTTTAGATTCTGACACTTTCTTCACAATTGACATGGACTTGCTATCAATAATGAACAAGGTTCCGTCACCATCTCCCACTATAAAATTGTCTTTAAAAGAACTAATATCAAAGAATGCAGCAGAAGATAATTTCAAACTGCCTGTTTCTTTCTTCGAATCAAGGTCAATCACATGAATGCCCTCATAATTCTCTCCTATTATCAACCTATTCCCAGCTTTATGCAAAGCATAGACTGATCTATTTACCTTAGCTATTAACTTTCCTTGATCCGGTAAACGGACATCCCATTCGGCGATTAAACCATCACCTCCGGAAGAAATAAATCTATGTCCATCTCCCAGGTCCTCAAGAGCATATACGCAATCTTTGTGACCATTAAAAGTATGAACTTTGGATACTTGAACTTTCGACATTAATTTTAATTTATTAACCTGCTGAAATGTCAGATACAAATGTAAAAAATATAGATAAGAACTCATTTCTGTTTATCAGGCAAATAAATGATATGGAAAATTCTTTTGAGATTGACCAATATGCCTCCGATGATGAAAAAAAAGTATTATCTACATTAAAAACAACGCAAAGAAAAAAGGAATGGTTAACTATTAGACACCTTTTATCTGAAGCGTGCATTAAATTTAAACTGGATTACTGTCCGGTAATTAAAGATAACCATGGCAAACCATACCTACCCGGGTTTGATGGAGGTATAAGTTATACCCACTCTCAGACTCAAGCAGGACTATTAATTCATCCCCATGCCTCTGTAGGTATTGACATTGAAAAGCCCCGGGAAAAGCTTTTCAAGGTAAAACACAAGTTTCTCAGCGACGAAGAATTAGAGTGCTATGATAATGATATTGAATTAATGACCATCGCCTGGTCTGCAAAAGAGTCTATTTATAAAGCCTATGGAAGAAAAAACCTCTCTTTAAAAGATAACATTGATCTTTTGTCAATAAACTATGATACTAAAATTATAGAGACAAGAATTATTAAAGGAGACTTGAAAGAGAAAATGAAGGTTCATTTCTTTTTTAGTAATGACGAAATTGTCACCTATACAATAAGAGAAAATCCAACACCATTTTAATTGCCAGGAAGTGGTAAAAATATCTGTAGCAGCTCTCTTATTTCAGATGTTTTATCTTCATCTTCCAGACTTTCAAAAGACATAATTAAATTTCGAAGCACTCTTTTGACAATATCTTTACTTGAACAAGGCTCATAATATTCCGGCTTTTTAGGGACATGAATATTTTCAAGATAATTATCGATGTCTTCTTTTCTGAATATCAGTCCTCTGTTGAATACATTAATGTAAAAATCTGTTTGCTTATTCCTGTAAATTAAAATAAACAAATTAGGCAGGTTTACTCCATGCAATGGTATGTTCAAACGATTTGCCACAAGCATATAAACTGAGCAAAGTAAAATTGGATTTCCCTTACCAGATTCAAGAACTGTATTAATAAAACTATTGGTTGGCGAATGAAAATTTTTGGTATTCCCAGAGAATTTATACTTGTTGAAAAAGATGCTGTTTAAGGTTCTTATTTGATCATAATAATGCATATTATCTTTAAACAACAACCATGTATCCAGGTAAATATCATTGAGCTTGTCTGTGAGGGTTTGAAATTCAAGATCAGGATATTGATATTTTGCAACCAGATAAAGACCATCAAGTAATTCAGGGCTTTCTTCTTCCGACCACTGTATTAATTTATTCTTGAGATCAGTAAACTGAAGTGAATGGATAATATTCTCTATTCTTTCCTGTACAACTGGATTAAGGTTCCTCTCCCATTCTTTTTCCAAAAAAGGAATAATCCGGTCTCCCAAAGACCGGATCTTTTCTTCAACATGTATTAATATACTTTCATCCTCTTCATCAAGAAGGGATACTAACGCCTTCAATTCCTTTTCTTCCATACCAACAAATTAATCACGTCTGTAGAACACCAACATTAAATTTTTCTATCGGTGCGTGATCTGCTGCTTCAATACCCATAGAAATTACTTTACGGGTTTCTATAGGATCAATTATTCCGTCGACCCACAGTCTTGCTGCGGCATAATACGGACTCAGCTGACTATTATACCTATCTGTGATCTCTTTTAAAAGTTTTTCTTCCTCTTCTTTTGATATTTCTTTTCCTGCAGCTTTAAGTGATGATACTCTGATTTGCAAAAGTGTTTTTGCCGCAGATGCACCACTCATTACTGCCATTTGTGCTGATGGCCAGGAGTAAATTAATCTTGGATCATAGGCTTTGCCACACATCGCATAATTACCTGCTCCGTATGAATTCCCCATAATAATAGTAAACTTAGGTACTGTCGAATTTGCCATTGCATTTACCATTTTGGCACCATCCTTAATAATCCCACCATGCTCAGCCTTACTTCCAACCATAAAACCACTCACATCCTGTAAAAATACTAAGGGTATTTTTCTTTGGTTACAATTCATGATAAATCTTGCAGCTTTATCTGCGGAATCTGAGTAGATCACTCCGCCCATCTGCATTTCCCCTTTCTTAGTCTTTACAACCTGTCGTTGGTTTGCAATGATTCCAACAGCCCAGCCATCGATTCTTGCAGTAGCACAAACTAATGTTTTACCATACAATTCTTTATATTCATCAAACTCCGATTTGTCTACCAGAGTTTTGATAATATCTCTCACATCATAAGGTTTTGTTCTGTCAGAAGGGAAATGACCGTAGATATTTTCCATCGGCTCTTCAGGTAGTGCAGACTCTTTTCGATCGAATCCAGCTCTTTCAAACTTCCCAATCTTATCCATTGTTCGTTTAATCGCATCAAGACAATCCTGATCGCTATCATACTTATTGTCTGTAACTCCGCTTATTTCACAATGAGTAGTAGCTCCACCGAGTTCTTCATTATCGATTACTTCTCCTATTGCTGCTCTGACAAGATAAGACCCTGCGAGAAATATAGATCCGGTTTTATCAACTATTAATGCTTCATCAGACATAATTGGAAGGTAGGCTCCTCCAGCAACACAAGACCCCATAATAGCTGCAATCTGTATTATACCCATTGCACTCATTTTGGCATTATTCCTGAATTGCCTACCAAAATGTTCCTTATCAGGGAAAATCTCATCTTGCATTGGTAAAAATACGCCTGCACTATCCACCAGATAAATAATAGGTAGACGATTTTCCATCGCTACTTCCTGAGCTCTTAAGTTCTTCTTTGCTGTTATTGGAAACCATGCTCCAGCTTTCACTGTTGCATCATTGGCTACAAGCACACATTGATGACCGGAAACATAGCCTATACCTGTTACAACTCCTCCAGAAGGGCATCCTCCTTCCTCTTCGTACATCCCATCTCCGGCAAAGGCTCCAATCTCTAAAAATTGGGTATCATCATCTCTTAGATAATCAATTCGCTCCCTGGCGGTGAGCTTACCTTTAGCATGGTGTTTCTCGATTCTTTTTTCTCCACCACCAAGCTTAACTTGATTGAGACGATAATTTAATGTGCTAACTAATTGTTTGTTTTGATCTTCGTTTTTGTTAAAAGTAATATTCATGGGTTAATGATTTTGCGTAATATAAGCAAAACCTTCGAAACCTAACAGTTGTTAGGATTGGAATTATTCATTAGCCTTTTCAAGGTCTTTAACAACCTTTTTATGCTTCTTCCCAAGAGGTCCAAAAAAGTGTTTAGGATAATAATTCATGTGATTTAACAAGCTGTCAAAACTCTTTAATGATGAGTTTAAATTCACATAAACTGAATCATCATTGAGTAGCTTACCCAAAGAACCCTGCCCTTCATTAATACTTGTTAAAGCTTTATTCAAATTAGATAATGCCATATTTGCAGAATCAACAGTTGCCTTTAGATCAGTATCTTTCAATGACTCACTAAATTCAGACATATTAGCTATCACTTTAGGAAGTCCATTTTCATCATCAGATAGTTTATAACTCAATTCTCGATATGCCGCTAATGTCTTTTTAATTTCAGGTGTTGTTTGATTAAACATATATGTAGCAGAGTTTGCAGTTGTTTCAAAAGTATCAAGACTTTGAGCAACTTTATCTGCTGCTATTTGTAACCTGAGAGATAATTCCTTGAATTCATCCATTACAGGAATCACCTTTTTTTGCAACTCAGCTATCTGATTTGATTGTACGGATCCAAAGAGAGTATCTCCATCATTGAAAAAACCTGAATTGGTTTTCAATTTTAACTCTACTGCTTTACTCCCTAACAAGTCATTAGATATAATCTCAGCAATAGTTGAATCACCAACAGGAATTTTTTTGTCTACATCAATAGTAATAGCGATTTCATTTCTTCTTTCAGGAAGCAGATTGATTTCACTTACTCTACCTACTGTAAAGCCGTTAATCAGAACAGGATTAGATACGGTCAATCCATCGATATTATTATAAACGACATGATATTGTCTGGTGTCGGAAAAAAAATCAATTCCCTTTAAAAAATTAAATCCATAGTAGAACATTGCCAGGGCAACTACTGCTAAAAGACCAACTTTAGTTTCTTTTGATAATTTCACTGCTTTTTCTTTTAGGGTATTGCAATATACCTTTTTTAAAGTTGATGTTTATATCTGCCTCCTCCAAGAAATCTGACTAATTTCTTGATTCCATTTCTTCCTTATAATCTCTTATCGCCCTAAAAATACCAGAAGCGATATATTCTTGAACCAACTCCTTATTTAACTCATTTTCTTCCTTTTGGTTACTAAGATAACCTGTTTCCACCAATACAGAAGGCATTGAAGTTCTCCATAATACGGCAAAACCAGCTTGCTTTACCCCTCTACTACGTCTTCCCGCTCTTTCTGAAAATTGAGTTTCTATTCTTTCGGCCAATTTCAAACTATTCTCCAGGTAAGCATCCTGATATAATGAGAATAAAATGGCACTTTCAGGTGAGTTCGGATCAAAACCCTCGTAGTTTTCCTGATAATTATCTTCAAATAAGATAGCTTCATTTTCCCTTTTCGCCACCTGCATATTACTTTCAGATTTATGCAATCCCATTACATAAGTCTCGGTGCCATGAATTTTAGGGTTTCCTACCCAGTTACAATGGATTGAAACAAAAAGGTCAGCGTTATTTTTATTTGCCAATTCCGCTCTTTGATATAATTCTAGAAAGGAATCATTATCTCTTGTATAAATTATTCTTACTCCATCGAGATAATTTTCGAGTGTGGCACCAAGTTTGAGCGCAATATTTAGTGCAACATTTTTTTCTTTAGAAATATTGCCATGGGTACCTGGGTCTTTCCCTCCGTGTCCTGCATCAATTACTATAACGTCAATTTTATTTTCAGCTCTTTCCAACGGAATGAACGAACCAAAGAATAAAAAAAAGCAAATGCTTAAGAATAGTATATTATTTTTCACTATTGTACTGTTGTTTTTGCCGAATCGCATAACTTTACGCAAAATTGTAAATTTTTCATCAAAGTATAAAAAATCACCTTCTTATTTGGTTACGAGATTTTTTTACATATTTCTAATATTTTCAACTATTTCTGGTTTTGCTCAGGGCCTAAATGTCAATTCTGACTCTAGTTCCGTAAGCAATGAAACCCGAAATTTAACTGATGATATCCTAAATCAAAAGGATACAGTACCTGAAAATTCTGCAGATACCCTGGAGGTAGATCTTTCTGCCAAAACCTCAAACCCATCAGGTCTATCTGGTGAAATCAAATACTTTGCCAAAGATTCCACAATCATGGATGTGGTTTCAAATAAAGTATACCTTTATAATGACGCTTGGATAACCTATGAAGATATAAAGCTTGAAGCTGATAGAATTGTTATTGATTATGAAGAACAATCTTTATCAGCTGAAGGAGTTCAGGACTCTACCGGTAAAGTAAGAGGTCAACCAGTCTTCAATGAGGGTACCCAAACATATTACGTCAGAAAACTAAAATATAACTTTAAAACAGAACGTGCGATTGTTGAAGGAATTGTAACAAAGCAAGGTGAAGCCATAATGCATGGTGATCAAATGTATAAAAATGAAAAAGATGAAATTTTCATCAGCAAAACTAAGTATACCACCTGTAACCACATAGAACCTCATTATTATATTTCATCCCGAGAAATAAAGGTAATCCCTAATGACAAAGTAATATCAGGCCCTTTCAATTTAAATTTCATGGGTGTTCCTACTCCTTTGGGCTTTGCCTTCGGAATGTTTCCGGATACTGAAACAAAAAATGACGGTACATCCGGTGTCATATTCCCAACTTTTGGAGAAGAAAGAAGAAGAGGTTTTTTCGTTCGTGACTTTGGATATTATTTTAACATCAGCCAATATGTCAAGCTTGCTTTAACAGCAGAAGTTTATTCTAAGGGTAGTATGGGAGCTAGAGCTGCTACGACATATAAAAAGAGATATGCGTATAATGGAAATTTTGACTTCACATATAATCGCCTGACTTCAGGAATTGAAGGTGATACTTCCGTTACCAAAGATTTCTGGGTGCGATGGAGTCATACTCCTCAATCAAAAGGAAATTCAAGGTTTTCTGCAAGTGTGAATGCTGGTACGTCAACATATAACCAGAATAACGAACTAAACCCTAATCTTAACACAAGAGCAACATTTAACTCTGCAGTTACCTATTCGACTATTTTCCCTAACTCACCATTTAATCTTTCTGCTTCAGCCAGATATAATCAGAATGTACAAACAAAGGAAGTTGACTTACAGTTTCCTGACCTAAGTTTTGGTATGAACAGGATCTTCCCGCTAAGATCGCTTACAAAAAAATCAAGAGGTTTGATTGGGGCAACATCATTATCCTATAATATGGCTGCAACAAATAGGATTTCGAATAAAGTTGATGGAGATTATTATGGTATAGAAAGAGATACAATTCTCCCGTTTAATGCAGAAAACATGCCTTTCTTTATTGAAAGAGCACGTAATGGCATCAGACATTCAATTCCTATTGGAACTTCAGCAAGTATATTTAAGCATTTTACTATCAACCCTTCTTTTACTTATAATGAAAGATGGTATTTCAGTAAACTAAACCATCGTTATAATAAAGAGATTAATCGAGTTGTATCTGACACCTCAGGTGGCTTTAACAGAGTTTATGATTTTTCAACAAGCGCTTCTCTAAATACAAGAATTTATGGAACGTACCAATTCAAGCAAGGTGCCAAAATACAGGCTATTAGGCATTTAATGACTCCTGCATTTGCTTACAACTATACTCCTGATTTTGGGGCTGAAAAATATGGTTATTACCAGACCATTGAGGTACCTGGAAAAGATCAGCCTGAAATTCGATCCAGATATGATGGCTATGCTTATGGAACCCCTGCTAGAGGAGAAAGCCAAAGCCTTAGCTTTAGCTTAACAAACAATGTTGAAGCTAAAATTCTTGACAAAAATGACTCTACAAGTGAAAAGCCTTATAAAAAAGTTCCGTTAATAGAAAACTTTAGCTTTAGTACAGGCTACAATTTTGCTGCTGACTCATTTAATCTTAATACTTTTAATTTTAGTTTCAGAACATCTTTATTTAACAGAAAATTAAGCCTTAACATCCCTTTAAGGGTAGATCCGTATGTTTACGAATTAACAGGGATTAATCAGGAAGATGGAGATATTACTCAAAGAAGAGTTAATAAATACGCATGGAATGAAGGAAGAGGTATCGGTCAATTATCTTCTGCAAGTCTTGCACTATCTACCAACCTTAATGGCAAAGGAAGACAAAGTGATAATGAAAGAAGAGATGAGATGGATGAAATAGCTTCAGGAAACCTAGAACTACAAGAAACCATTAGTAGAATAAATGCTAATCCTGACCTATATCTAGATTGGTCAATACCATGGAATTTAAGAATTAATTATAACCTATCGTATTCTAAAAGAGGTTTTGAGGATGCTGAAATATCTCAAAATGTTCGGTTTAGTGGTGACTTTAGTTTGACAGAAAACTGGAAAATAAACTTTAGCTCTGGGTATGATTTCAGAACTAAAGATTTCTCTCAAACCACAATTGGTATCAATAGAAACTTACACTGCTGGGTAATGAATGTTACCTGGGTACCTTTTGGAACCTTCCAGTCATTTAATTTTGAGATCCGTGTAAGATCAAGTATGCTACAAGACTTGAAATTAACCAGAAACAGAAACTTCAGAGACAACCCTTCATTTAATTTCTAATAATATAGAAGTCAAATAAAACTGATATAAAAAAAGCTGTCTGAATCAGACAGCTTTTTTATTTTTTTATTAGAATTTAATTACCCATTTAAAGCCGAGATCCATTCCTCAACTTCTTCTTTGGTAGGGTTTTTAACATCCTTAAGTTTCATTTTTTTACGAGTCCCGCAAACATCATTAAATAATTTATTTGCATTTGCCTCTTTTATTTTATCAAGTGTTGTAAGCCCTAGATTCTGAAGAATTGGAATAAGGTCTTCCCTCACGCCAATATTTACATAATCTTCTACTGTGGCTACAATAGCTTTCTTTTCCGGCTTCATTTGTGGGAAAAACAATACATCTTGAATTGAACCAGAGTTTGTCATGATCATTGCCAGACGGTCAATACCAATACCCAAACCTGCTGTTGGAGGCATACCATATTCCAAAGCTCTCAAAAAGTCCTCATCAAGAACCATTGCTTCATCATCACCTCGCTTACCTAATTCAAGCTGGGCTTCAAATCTTTCTCTTTGGTCTATAGGATCATTAAGCTCAGAAAACGCATTACAAATTTCCTTTCCATTACAAATCGCTTCAAATCGCTCAACAAGCCCTTCCTTATCAGCATGCTTCTTAGCCAAAGGAGACATTTCAACAGGATAATCAGTAATAAATGTTGGCTGGATTAAATTAGGCTCAACTTTTTCACCAAAGATTTCATCAATAAGTTTTCCTTTCCCCATTGAATCATCAACTTCAATACTTAATTCAGTTGCTGTCTTTCGAAGTTCTGCCTCGTCCATAGCTGAAATATCTATACCAGTAAACTCTTCTATAGACTCAAACATGGTATATCTTTTCCAAGGGCGCTGGAAATCAATCGTATTCTTTCCAACCTTGACAGCTGTTGTGCCATGAAGATCAATAGCAGCTTTTTCTACCATCTCTTCTACAAGATCCATCATCCAGTTATAATCCTTGTAGGCAACATATAGTTCCACCTGCGTAAATTCAGGATTATGGAATCTTGACATTCCTTCATTTCTGAAGTCTTTGGCAAATTCAAATACACCATCATATCCCCCAACAATCAATCTCTTCAGATATAATTCATTTGCAATTCGCAAATACAAGGTCATATCAAGAGTATTGTGATGAGTTTTAAATGGTCTGGCAGCAGCCCCACCATAAAGTGGTTGCAGGATAGGCGTTTCAACCTCTAAATACCCTTTATCTGCAAGGAAGCTCCTGATGCTATTAACCATTCGTGTTCTTTTCACGAAAGTCTCTCTAACTTCAGGGTTTACTATTAAATCAACGTAACGTTGTCTATATCTCGTTTCAGGATCAGAGAATGCATCATAGGTTTTCTTATTTCCTTCTTCATCCTCAGTTTCTTTAACTATCGGTAGTGGCTTTAAGCTCTTTGTTAAAAGTTTAAAGTCAGTAACATGTATTGTTAACTCACCAGTTTGGGTAGTGAAAACATATCCTTTGATTCCAATAATATCTCCGATATCAGTCATTTTCTTGAAGACATCATTATAAAGAGATTTATCTTCACCTTCACAGATATCATCTCGACGGAAATATAATTGAACTCTTCCAGTAGAATCCTGCAATTCAGCAAATGAAGCTGATCCCATTATTCGCCGACTCATTAATCGACCAGCTATTGAAATATTCTTATAGTCTGTTTTATTCTTTTCGTAATTTTCTTCAATGTCCTTTGCTGAAACATTTACTTCGAACAATTCTGACGGATAAGGATTTATTCCAGATTTTAATAAAGCTTCTCGCTTTTGCCTGCGTACGATTTCCTGCTCGCTTAATTGCATGGATTTTTATTTTTTTGTTATTAAAGGTGCAAAATTAATTAAGATTCAATGAAATTGAAGCCTCATAGATTAATATTTGTCGAAACCAATATTATAATTTAATTTTTCAGGTCAAAAATCAACTATTTTCGAACTGATAAAGACTTGTCCAGATCAAACTCAACATGAATTACACTATCTAATTCATATGCTTCTTCAGAAAATGCATGATATTCCTCACCATCTAATTCAAATGTATAAAGAAAGCTATTTCCCGCAAATACCTTTTCTTTTATTAATGCTGGTTTAGAATTTGATGATTTTTCCAGCTTGAGAAATGTATCCTCCCACCTTGAACCTTTGTATACCCCGTTCTTATCAGACATCCAGTTAACAGGTCCAAATAATTCAGCCGTGATTTTATATTTAGGGGAAAGGTATATGTTTTCAGGAGTGCCGCTTTCAATAAAAACACCATCCTTCATCACAATGATTCGATCAGCAAGCCCAAATAATTCTTCAGGATGATGCGTGACGATAACAGAAGTGATTTTATTATTTCTGAGATACTCTCTTAGAGCAGTAATTAGCCTTAATTTATTACCTCTGTCTAACTGACTAAAAGGCTCGTCCATCAAAAGCAATTCGGGAAACTCTGCTATGGCTACAGCCAATGCAAGCCTTTGCCTTTGCCCTCCACTAAGTAATTTGCAGATCTTGGACTCATAAGGTCTTAGCTGAGTCAAATCAATCAACTCAGCATACCTTTCCTCTATAAATTCCTGATTATAATGTCTAAGAGCAAATTTTAGTCGGCGGGCTACAGTATCGTTTGGATCTAGCTTAAAATCCTGTCTCAAATATTTTACTCCGTCAAAGCCTGGAATCAGTAAATCCTCAACAGAAGGCAGTTTTTCTCCCTCCTGATAAAATTCACCTGAATCAGACTCAATAAAGCCTCCGATAAGTTTTAGAAGTGTAGATTTTCCGGAACCACTAGGGCCAATAACTCCTACAACCTCACCTTCGTTTAGATCAATTGAAGCTCCCCTTACAGCAGCCAGATTTTCTCCAAAATAAACTTTCGATATGTCTCTGAAGGAATACTGCGACAAACTTATTTCTTGTTTCTTCGTTTCATCTCGGTACTTACCAGAGTATATTCCCTACTCGACTGCCCTGCAATTGATGTATTCTCTTCAGCTCTTCGCACTAAATATGGCATCACAGACTGTACAGGGCCATAAGGCACATATTTCACAACATTAAAGCCACGGTCAGCAAGATTAAATGAAATATTATCACTCATACCATATAGCTGAGCAAAATAAAAACGTTCATCATCATGCTTAACGCTATGCTTATCCATTAATTCTGTCAATAATGAATTACTATAAGCATTATGAGAACCACAAATAACTGCAATTCGCTGTTTATTGTCTGTGCAAAATTTCAATGCGCTGTTAAAATCATCATCTGAAGCCTGCTTTGTAGGTTGAATAGGATCAGGGTAGCCCATCTCTTCAGCTCTGTCCCTTTCTTTTTCCATGTATGCCCCACGAACAAGCTTAGCACCCAACCAATATTGATGCATAGTAGCATCATGAAATGCATCCTTCAGATTTTTTAAAGATGCTCTACAATACATTTGATAAGTATTATAAATAATAGCCTTCTCTTTATTGTAAAGAGCCATCATTTCATATGTAAGGTCATCAATCACCTTTTGGATCCAGGTTTCCTCGGCATCAACAAGGATTCTGACATCATTGTCGTATGCATATTTACAAATCCTGTGAAACCTCTCTTTTAGTTTCTTAAATGCCTCTTGCTCTTTTGAGGACAATTTCTCTTCAGCCTGAACTTTAGCCAAAAGATCAAAAGCCCCAATACCCGTAACTTTAAAAACTGAAAAAGGAATTTCCTTAGAACCAGCTGAACGATCTATTGTCTTAAGAATTTCTTTCGTTGTCGCCTCAAACCCTTTCTCGCTCTTTTCTCCTTCTACTGAATAATCAAGAATTGTACCTACGCCTCTGCTTTTTAAAAGATTTATCGTATGTTCACAATCTTTAATTGACTCACCTCCACAAAATTGTTGAAAAACGTTCCATTTAATGAATGGCTTCACAGGAAAGTTTATTTTTATTGCGGATTTCATAAAAAAAGTACCTACTTTTACCAACAGTGGTGAATTCATAGCTTTAAAAATCAGATACGACTTTTTTAACTCTGCATCATCTTTATGGCTAAATGCTATTTCAGTATTTTCAAATGACAACTCGTTCATAGAAACAGTTTATTAAATTTCGATGCAAAGATAAAACCTGAAGTTCTTAAAAAGTGTTTATTATGTAGTAAAATTCACCAAAAATTTAATTTGATAGATGAATATCAAGCCAATTGACACATGGAGTAGTGAAATCCCTAGGCCTTTAATCATTTCCGGGCCTTGTAGTGCTGAGACTGAAGAGCAACTACTTGACACCTGTAAAAGGATTAAAGATATAGGCATAAACATTATGAGAGCCGGAGTCTGGAAACCCAGGACCAGGCCTAACTCTTTTGAAGGGATTGGAACTGAAGCTCTCCAATGGATACAAAATGTGAAAAAGGAGCTTGATGTAGAATTTGCCATAGAAGTCGCTAACCCTCAGCATGTAGATGAGGCATTGAAGCATGGGATCGATATTTTATGGATTGGTGCAAGGTCTACAGTAAACCCATTCACAGTTCAGGATATAGCCGATTCTCTTAAAGGGGTTGATATTCCGGTACTAATTAAAAACCCAATCAACCCTGACCTTGCCTTGTGGCAGGGAGCTATAGAGCGCGTGTTTGGAGCTGGAATTAACCGGATTGGAGCCATACACCGGGGGTTCTCAAGTTTTCAAAAAACGAAATTCAGAAATGAGCCCATGTGGCAATTACCTATCGAACTAAAAAGATTGATGCCAGGCATTCCAATTATTGGGGACCCAAGTCATATTGCAGGCGACCGAGAAATGATCTATGACTTGTCTCAAAAAATGCTCGATCTTGGTTACGACGGTTTAATGATTGAAACTCACCGCGACCCGGTAAATGCTTGGAGCGATGCAAAACAGCAGGTATCTCCTTATATGCTAAAAGAGATTGTCAAAGACCTGAACGCAAGAATCTCTAACACTGATGACGAATTATTCACCAACAGACTAGAGGATATAAGGTCTCGAATTGATCAGGCTGATAGAGAACTTTTGGAAGTAATTGCTACCCGCATGAAATTAGTTGAACAAATAGGTGAATATAAAAAGGATAATAATGTAGCTATTTTCCAGGTTCAAAGGTGGGATGAAGTTTACAACACAAGAGAAGAATGGGGGAGAGCTTTGGGAATGGATTCTGAATTTGTTAATAAATTAATTTCACTGCTCCATGATGAATCCATCAAAACTCAAACTCAAATAATGAATAAGAATCATAAAAAAGCATGATACCAAACTATATTTTATTTGAAGCAGATATAACTAATATCATAGATAACTTTATTTCAAATAATAAGGTATCAAAAGTATTTATTCTGGTTGATGAAAATACTGAAAAACATTGCTTGCCATTATTAAAACTGAATACACCATATCAATTAATACAAATTAAATCAGGAGAATCAAATAAGACTCTTGACACTTGTGTTACTATTTGGGATAGTCTTACCAAAGCAAATGCAGATAGAAAGGCCTTATTACTAAACCTTGGAGGTGGTGTTATTGGAGATATGGGTGGATTTTGTGCATCTACTTATAAAAGAGGAATAAAATTCATGAATATCCCTACTACATTACTTTCGCAAGTTGATGCCTCTATTGGTGGAAAGCTGGGAATTGACTTCAAGGGATTAAAAAATCATATCGGCCTATTCCAGAATCCTGATATGGTAATAATTAACAACCAGTTTCTTGACACACTCCCTGAAAGACAATTGCTTTCAGGTTTTGCCGAAGTTGTCAAACATGCTTTAATTTCAAATCGTGAATGGTGGGAAATGCTAAAAAACACAAACCCTCATAACATTGATAACTGGAATGAGATCACTCGCACCGCTGTGGGAATTAAAGGCGAAGTAGTAAATGCAGATCCGACTGAAAAAGGATTAAGAAAAATCTTAAACTTCGGACATACCATCGGGCATGCAATTGAAAGCTGGTTTCTTGAAAAACATGGTGATGACTCATGCTTACATGGCGAAGCCATTGCTGCAGGCATGATTGCTGAAGCATTTTTGAGTATAAAGCATACTAATCTTTCGGAAAACGAATTTGAGGAAATCAATGATTATATATTGAGTCACTTTCCTTTAATATCAATTCCCGAAGATGCTGTAGATGAAATTGCGAAGAACTGTCTTCACGATAAAAAGAATAATTCAGACAAGATCAGTTTTGTGCTTTTACACGGCATAGGTAAAAGCACATATGATCATGAGATTGAATTAAATGAAATTAAAATAGCAATTGAGAAGTATATGCAAATTACAACTCTTTATTCTGATCAGACACCTAAAAGTTGATTGTCTGACGGATCGTTTGATTCTGCATATCTTCGCTCGTCAGTTGGTTTATTTCCAGTTAAAGCATTTAAATTATTTCTAATATTTTTTGCTTTAAAAAGTAGTGATCGTCTTGTGTCGTCACCTTTTCCTGGGGCTAATAAAAATCCAATGGTTGTGCCGATTGCAGCACCAGCCATTAATGTGAAAAATTTTCCGGTAACAGATGTTTTCATAGGCTTATTATTTTAAATGAAATTTCAGTTTCTATAATAATATAACGAAAACCGTGCCGAAATTGTTGAAATTAACGAATTAATTAACAATAACTTAATCATGTCCAGTCTCAAGATAGAGAAAAAGAAAAACATTGATAATGTTGAAATAACTCCTGTTGCAAGTAAGAGTGAAAGCAACAGAGCTTTAATAATAGAATCACTTGCCGGAACAACAAATACTATATTAAACCTTTCGGAAGCAAGAGACACCCAAACAATGAACAAGTTGTTAAATACTCAGGAAGACACTCTCGACGTAATTGATGCCGGAACGACAATGAGGTTTTTAACAGCTTTTATGTCTATTAAAGACAAAGCCTCAATTATGACGGGTACCCCAAGAATGTGCCAAAGACCAATCGGCATTCTGGTTGAGGCTTTGAGATCAATTGGAGCAGACATTAAGTATGTTGGTGAAGAAGGATACCCTCCTTTAAAAATTAATGCATTCAAAGGCCAAGCTTCTGATGAAATTTCAATAAAAGGTGATATAAGCTCTCAATATATATCAGCATTATTAATGATAGCCCCAGTGTTACCAAATGGTTTAAAAATCACTATCAAAGGTAAACTAGGAAGCAAACCTTATGTTGATATGACTCTTGGATTAATGGAAGTATATGGAGTAAAAGCTGACTGGACAGACAATATTATCACTATCCCTCATCAGAATTATAAACCAAATCAATACACCATAGAAAGTGACTGGTCTGGTGCCAGTTATTGGTTCAGCCTTGTTTCACTTGCTGATAGTGCTCAAATCAAGCTAAAAGGACTTCGAAAGAACAGCTTTCAGGGTGATCATGTAATTACGTCTATAATGAAAAGCCTGGGTGTAAAATCAGAATTTACGGAAGATGGCATAACACTCACAAAATGCGATCATGATGATGTCATACATATTGATTTCACTCATTGTCCGGATCTTGCACAAACAGTCGCTGTAGTCTGTGCTGCAAAAAAGATTCAGTGTCATCTTAAAGGATTAGAAAGTTTAAGAATAAAAGAAACTGATAGAATTCAAGCACTTCAAAACGAACTGGCTAAAATTGGAGCTACACTTGAAGAAAAAAATGGAGAATGGCTATTGACACCATCCAATGATGACTTACCGGATTTGATAAAAGTAGAAACCTATGATGATCATAGAATGGCTATGGCATTTGCACCTCTAGCTACTAAAATGAATGTAGAAATTGCTGACGGTGACGTAGTAGCAAAATCATACCCAACATTCTGGGATCACATGAAACAAGCTGGTTTTACTATAAGCTAATTATGAATTTAATGTCCTGAAGTAGTCGAATGCACCAAGCATTCGGCTGCCGTACCAGGAAAAATATTCTCCATCAACGATTCTGATTTTAGAATCAGGAAACATAGAAGCTATTTCTGAAAAATGCTTCTCTTTGAATGGATAGGGCTCACTACTTAGTAAAATTTCATCGGGTGTCAATCGTTTTAATGACTCATCTAATATCGGATACCTTGTGTGAGGACATAGATTTTTATACCCGGCATTACCCAGCATCTCCGTAATAAAAGTATCCTTACCTGCAATCATCCATGGATCCTTCCAGATAAAATATAAACAGCTACGCTTTTCACTATTAAGACTTACAGACTTGTTTCTGATTTGATTAACAATTTTATTAGCTTGTACTGACCTAAAGGTAAGCTCACCAATGTCCTTTATCATTCTTAACGCATCATCAATGGTCTGTATATCACTGACATAAACCGGAAACTTTTTTTCGAGTTCAATGATATCAGACTCGTTATTCTCTTCCTTGTTTGCAATGATAAGATCCGGGTTTAAACTTTGGATTTTATCCAGCTTTGGATTTTTTGTTCCTCCAATAATTACCTTTTCCTTTCTCCAAGAGGCAGGATGTACACAAAATTTTGTTATCCCAATAACTTCATCTTCTAGATCTAGATCAGACAACAATTCCGTGAGAGATGGAACCAAAGAAACAATACGAACAGGGAAAGATGGTAACACCACATCCCTGTTCATCATATCTTTTACTATTATATTATTTGATGTATCTGAAGTCATGGCCTGCTTCCAGCTGAAGAACGAATTCATACATTAGGCGAATCACATTTTCAACGTCATCTTTATGAGCCATTTCAACAGTTGTATGCATATATTTTAAAGGCAACGAGATTAAAGATGAAGCAACACCCTCATTACTATACGCAAAAGAATCAGTATCAGTACCTGTTGAACGACTTGCTGCTAACCTTTGAAAAGGAATCTTACTCTTTTGAGCTGTATCAACTACCATTTTCAAAAGATTATTTTGTACTGCAGGACCGTAAGTAATAACTGGCCCTCTGCCACATTTAAAATCACCCTGCTCCTTCTTATTATACATTGGTGAATGAGTATCGTGGCATACATCAGTAATAATTGCTACATCAGGCTTTAGTCGTTGAGCAATCATTTGAGCTCCTCTCAGACCAATTTCTTCCTGTACTGCATTAACAACATAAAGGGTAAAAGGAAGTTCAACTTTGTTTTCTTTTAACCTTCGGGCTACCTCTGCAATCATAAACCCACCAATGCGATTATCAAGCGCTCTACCTGTATAATATCTGTCATTAAGTACAGTAAAATTATCATCAAATGTAATTACACAGCCAACATGAACACCAAGTTTCTCTACTTCTTCTTTGGAATCTGCTCCAATGTCGATACAAATATTTTTCATTGAAGGAGTTTCTTCCTTGTCTTGCTGCCTGATATGGATAGCTGGCCATCCAAACACCCCTTTTACAACTCCTTTTTCAGTATGGATATTGACTTTTTTCGAAGGAGCAATTTGATGATCAGAACCACCATTCCTTCTTACATATATATACCCTTCATCAGTTATATAATGCACAAACCAGCTAATCTCATCTGCATGTGCTTCTATAACTACTTTATACTCTTTCCCTGGATTTATTACCCCAACAGCTGTACCATAAACATCAGTGATATATTCATCGATATATGGCTTCAGATAGTCGAGCCAGATTTGCTGTCCCGGAGTTTCAAAACCGGTAGGCGATGCATTATCTAAATATTCTTTTAAGAACTTAAAACTTTTATCATCCATATTTTCTCTGATTTATGAAAAAGGCAACCTGTAAACAGGTTGCCATATAAAGATATCTTGAATAATTATAGTGGAATATTACCGTGCTTTTTACGAGGCAAATTATCCACCTTATTTTGAAGCATTTCAAAAGCATTAATAAGCTTTTTACGCGTATTATGAGGTAATATAACCTCGTCTACATAACCACGGTGTGCGGCACGATAAGGGTTAGCAAACTTAGCTGTGTATTCATCTATTTTCTCCTGATGCTTAGCATCTCTATCTTCAGCCTCAGCAATTTCTTTTCTAAAAATAATCTCAGAAGCTCCCTTCGCTCCCATAACCGCAATTTCAGCAGTTGGCCATGCAAAGTTGAAGTCCGCACCAATGTGCTTTGAATTCATAACATCATAAGCTCCACCATAGGCTTTCCTTGTAATAACAGTCACTCTAGGAACGGTAGCCTCACTAAATGCATATAAAAGTTTAGCGCCATTTGTAATAATAGCGTTCCATTCCTGATCTGTTCCAGGTAAGAATCCCGGCACATCCTCAAGAACTAATAATGGAACATTAAAACTATCACAGAATCTGACAAATCGAGCTGCCTTCTGGCTTGCATTAATATCTAACACACCAGCTAAAGAAGCAGGCTGGTTCCCAACAATACCAATACTTCTTCCTGCTAACCTGGCAAATCCTACGACAATGTTTTCAGCATAATTTTTATGAACTTCAAAAAACGAATTTTCATCAACAATACCATCAATCACTTCCTTTATGTCATAAGGCTGGTTTGGATTATCAGGAACTATTTCATCAAGTACTTTTCTTGTTTCATCCGACTTCACCTCATAAGGAACTGAAGGAGGTAACTCCTCACAGTTTTGTGGAATATAACTCAACAGTTTCTTGATATTATTTATACACTCAACCTCATTAGCGCATGAAAAATGTGTAACACCACTTTTAGTACTATGTGTGCTAGCACCACCCAACTCTTCTGCAGTAACATCCTCCTGAGTAACAGTCTTAACTACGTTTGGCCCTGTTACAAACATGTATGAGGTATTTTCAACCATCATAATAAAGTCAGTAATAGCTGGAGAATAAACTGCACCTCCTGCACAAGGACCCATAATAGCCGAAATTTGAGGGATTACACCTGAGGCTCTTACGTTTCTATAAAATATATCAGCATATCCTGCCAATGAAACAACTCCCTCTTGAATTCTGGCTCCTCCTGAGTCATTAAGCCCTATCACAGGAATGCCATTTTTCATGGCCAGATCCATTATTTTTACAATTTTCTCAGCATGTGTCTCAGAAAGAGAACCTCCAAAAACTGTAAAATCCTGAGAAAAAACATATACAGGTCTTCCATGGATTTTACCATACCCAGTAACGACACCGTCACCTAAATAATGCTGCTTGTCCAGCCCAAAGTCTTTGGCTCGGTGCATTACAAACTTACCAATCTCTTCAAATGAATTTTCATCAAGCAGAAGCTCAATTCTTTCTCTTGCTGTCAGCTTACCTTTCTCGTGTTGTGACTTGATTCGAGCTTCTCCACCTCCTTGTTCCGCTTCTTTATTCTTTCTTGCTAATAATTCGAATTTTTCCTCTCTTGTTGGTAGAGTATATATAGCTTTATTTTTTTCAGAATCTGAACTCATGTTTTAAAATGGGTTTATTTGTTTATCAAATATAGATAACTTCAGGCTTATACACCCAAAATTTCAAATGCATTCTGTTATGTTTTGTATCGAGTTTAAAAATACCTAAATTTCGCAGATTTTTTAAAAACAAATGGACAATCAAAGAACCGCTGTCATAGATCTGGGCACAAACACCTGGCACCTGCTCATTGTAAGAGTTGTAAACCATCAAATTGAGGTTTTACATAAAGAAAAAATGGCTGTTGGGATTGGTAGAGGTGGCATTTCTAAGGGCTTTATAACTGAGGAAGCACAAAAAAGAGGTTTTGAAGCTATTGGATATTTCAAAAGAGTTATCAATGATCTCAAAGTTGACAATATTTATGCTACTGCAACCAGCGCAATGAGAAATGCTAAAAACGGACAGGAGATTGCAGATGAAATACTGGATAGATTTGGCATCAAGGTTGAAATTATTGACGGAGACAAGGAAGCTGAATATATTTATCATGGTGTAAAATCAGCCTTATATATTGGTGATGACCGATCATTAATTCTGGATATCGGTGGAGGCAGTGTTGAATTTATAATTTGTAATGAAGATAATATCTTCTGGAAGCAATCATTTGAAATAGGTGGGCAAAGACTTGTGGATATGTTTCAGTCATCTGATCCTATGTCTGAAAGCAATATAAATGAATTGAGGAACTACCTGGATATTATGCTTGCGCCTTTAATTGATGCTTGCGAAAAATATCACCCGGTTGTTTTAATTGGTGCTTCAGGTAGTTTTGATACACTAAATGATATTTCTTGTGAGAAATTCCCGTTAAAATACAATAAAATTAAAGCTGATTTATGGCTTGATTTAGATGATTTTGAGGAAATTTACCGCGGACTTATTGGCAAGTCCAGAGAAGAAAGACTTCAGATACCTGGCATGATTCCATTGAGAGTTGATATGATCGTTGTTGCGGTGGTACTCATTAAGTATGTACTCAACACTTTGGAACTAGGAAAAATAAGAATATCTCCGGCATCATTGAAAGAAGGCCTTCTTCAAGAAGTTTTAGTGAAAGAAGAAAGCAAATAAAGCATGACTACTTTATACTCCTATCAGGAACTATACAAATTCGCATATAATATTTTTCTGGCAATTGGATGTGATCCTATGGATGCTGAACAAGCAACAAAAACATTATTGTCAGCAGACTTAAGAGGTGTAGACTCTCATGGCATAGCAAGACTAATTGGTTATGTCCGGCTATGGGAATCTAAAAGGGTAAACCCCAAACCTGAAATTAAAGTTGTTCACGAAACTCCATCTACGGCTGTAATTGATGGCGACAGTGGCCTTGGTCTGGTTGTTGGACCTCAAGCTATGAAATTAGCTATGCAAAAGGCTGAAAATGTAGGAACAGGATGGGTAGCAGTAAAAAACTCAAATCATTATGGGATAGCCGGATATCATAGCATGATGGCCCTTGAAAAAGACATGATTGGTTTTAGCTTTACGAACGCGAGTCCATTAGTAGCTCCAACTTATGGTAAAGAACGCATGCTTGGTACAAACCCTATAAGTGTAGCTATTCCGACGAATAAAGAAACTCCATTCATTGCAGACATGGCAACTACTACAGCTGCGAATGGAAAACTAGAAATATTACAACGAAAGAATCAAGAAGCTCCATTGGGCTGGGTACAAGACCAGGATGGAAACCAGACTACTGATCCTGAAGCTGTAAAATCAGGAGGAGCCTTATTACCACTAGGTGGTTCTCCCGAAAATGCTGGTCATAAAGGATATATTCTTGGCTCTATTGTCGATATTTTATCTGGCGTTTTATCTGGCGCAAACTATGGACCATGGGTACCTCCTTTTGTTAGTTTCCTCCCAGTATCTGACAATCCGGTTGGCGAAGGACTAGGTCATTTCTTCGGCGCTATGAGGGTAGATGCTTTCAGGCCTAAAGAAGATTTCCTAAACCATATGGATAATTGGATTAAGCGTTTTAGAGAAACTAACCCAATTGACAGTAAAAATCAGGTCAAAATACCAGGCGATCCTGAGCGTGAGTTTGAAAAAGAAAGAAGTGTAAATGGTATTCCTTTACTACAGCCTGTTGTAGATAGCCTTAAAGTTTTATCTGAAAAATTAGACGTTGAATTACCTGAAGCTAAATAAATAATTATTATAGCATAATACCGGCTCTAACAACTAATGGACTACCATATGGTGATTTTAAATCATCATGTAAAACATTATACATGACAGATAAAAATACACCTGAACCGGTTCTACCTATTGGCTGAAGGTATCCGCCTCCAAGAAACAAAGAAGGAACCCATTCTCGTTGTTTTCGGTTATCTTCAATAAAGTCAACTCTTAGACTCTCAAATTCCGATCTTAAGAATATATTATCAAGGAGAAAATAATTCGCCCATAGGCTACCACCATAAGAACTGTAGGAGAAGTCACCGTAGAAATTGTCTTCATATTTCACATATAAATAACGAATACCTACACCAGCCATGAATTTACTACTGACAACATAACCAATTGAAGGAGCCGCGTCAATATAAAATGGATTAAACCCAAGCCCTAGATTTCCTCCAAACCTTAATCTTTGTGCAAAAGAAACTTCATCCTCTTGTACAGTAGATTGTCTTTTGGGAGTTTTTTGGGTTTCAGTGACTGTAGTGTCTTTCTTTTCTTTATAATACTCTTGAGAATAAGCTGAGAATGTTAAAAGAAAAATAAATAATAGGCTGGCTGATAGTGTTTTCATATTTAATCTTTATTGTCTACGATAATATAAAGATCTTCTGATTCTTTTTTCATGAAATATCTTTCTCTGGCAAACTTCTCAAGGAGTTCTGTATTACTTAGTAATTCATTACGATCCTTTTCAACCTGTTGAATATTATCCTGATAATACTCCTTCTCTTTTTCCAGATTATTAAGCTTCGAGCGGAGCTTATAGGTAGTTATGAAGTTGGTATTATCAAAAAATAACATCCAAACCAAAAACACTAATAAACTCATCACATAAATATTTGACAATTTACTTTTTAGCCTACTTAAAAATCTTTCCAACTCTAACATCTCAAAAATATTTATACAGTCAAAGATATGTGCTTTTAAGTAAAATAATAATCCTTCCTGACACTTTCAATAAAAAAAGCTGTAAACAATAGTTTACAGCTTTAATACTTTAATTTATTTTTTGACTTACTTACTAATAGTAGGATATTTAGCAACCTCAGCAAGTTCTTCTTCAATTCTCAATAATTGGTTATACTTAGCCATTCTATCACTTCTTGAAAGTGAACCAGTTTTTATCTGACCAGCATTTGTTGCAACTGCGATATCAGCAATTGTTGCATCTTCAGTCTCACCACTTCTGTGACTAATAACTGCAGTAAAACCAGCTCTGTGAGCCATATCAATTGCTTCTAGAGTCTCAGTAAGAGTTCCGATTTGATTAACTTTGATTAGGATACTGTTTGCTGATTTCTCTTCAATTCCTCTTTTCAAGAATTTCACATTGGTTACAAATAAATCATCACCTACAAGCTGACATTTACTTCCAATTTTGCTAGTTAGCAAGTTCCAGCCATCCCAATCTTCTTCTGCACAACCATCCTCGATAGAATCAATTGGATATTTTTCAATTAGTTCAGCCAGATATTCGACCTGCTCTTCTTTGTTTCGCTTTTTACCGTTTTCGCCTTCGAATTTAGCATAGTTATATACACCATCCTCATAGAATTCCGAAGAGGCACAATCTAGAGCCAAAGTAACTTCAGAACCAGGCTTATATCCCGCTCCTTCGATGGCTTTGATTACAGTATCAAGAGCTTCTTCAGTTCCACCAGTGAAATCAGGGGCAAATCCACCTTCATCGCCAACAGCAGTACTTAAGCCTTTTGCTTTCAATATCTTTTTTAACTCATGGAAAATCTCTGTTCCCATTCTCATTGCTTCACTAAATGAAGGAGCACCTACAGGACGAATCATAAACTCCTGGAATGCAATAGGAGCATCTGAGTGAGATCCACCATTAATAATATTCATCATTGGAACAGGTAAAACATGCGCGTTTGACCCTCCAATGTATCGATATAATGACTGCCCTGATTCCATTGCAGCAGCTTTAGCAACAGCAAGAGAAACACCTAAAATAGCATTAGCTCCAAGCTTTCCTTTATTATCGGTGCCATCAAGCTCAATCATAATCTTATCGATCATGTTTTGCTCATAAACATCAAATCCAACCAATTCAGGAGCAATAACTTCATTTACGTTATCAACAGCTTTAAATACACTTTTACCCCCGAACATACTCTTATCCCCATCTCGTAATTCAACCGCTTCATTTATGCCCGTACTGGCTCCAGATGGAACTGCTGCCCTACCTACAAAACCATTTTCTGTAGTTACGTCCACTTCAATTGTTGGATTCCCACGTGAGTCCAGAATTTGTCTGGCGTGGATACTTTCGATTAAACTCATAGTTTTTGTTTTTAGTTCATTAACGCGATAAAATCATCAAATAAATACAGTGAATCATGAGGACCAGGTCCAGCTTCGGGGTGATATTGTACAGAAAAGACTTTTTTATCTTTAATTCTGATACCTTCTACTGTATTATCATTGAGGTTAATGTGTGTTATTTCAACATTTGGATGTTTTTCAACTGACTCCATACTCACAGAGAAACCATGGTTTTGAGAGGTGATTTCACTCTTTCCTGTTAAAAGGTTTTTTACCGGGTGATTTAATCCTCTATGACCATGGTGCATTTTATATGTTTCAACATCGTTAGCCAAGGCAATCATTTGATGACCAAGACAAATGCCAAACATTGGACTTCCACTTTCTTGAATCTCTTTAACTGTTTTGATAGCATATTCAGTTGCAGCCGGATCACCAGGGCCATTACTAATAAAATATCCCTTTGGTTTCCACTCACTCATTTCCTTGAATGAAGTTTGAGCAGGAAATACTTTACAGTAAATCCCTCTTGAAGTCATATTCTGTAGAATACTTCTTTTGCAACCTAAATCAAGAACAGCTACTTTAATTCCATTTGGATCACCAACAAAGTAAGGCTCATTTGCAGTTACCTTTGTACTCAATTCAAGGTTTAGCATTGAAGGGACTTTTTTTAATTCCTTCTCCAATTCTTCTTTGGTGTGGTATTCAGAACTAATGATGCAATTCATTGCACCTTTTGTCCTTACATGTTTAACTAACTTTCTTGTGTCAAGGTCAGCGATACCTACTACCTTATTTTCAACTAAATAATTATGGAGTGTTTCATCAGAAGTTTTTCTACTTCCTTTCCAAGAAAACTCATTTACTATAATTCCACTAATTTGAGGATGCTCAGACTCTTCTTCTTTATCGATAACATTGTAATTACCAATGTGTGAAGTAGTGTTAATAATTACCTGTCCATAATATGAAGGATCGGTATATATCTCCTGATAACCGGTCATCCCTGTATTAAAACAGATCTCACCGCCTGCAGTACCGGAGTACCCAACAGATATACCATGTAAAAGAGTACCGTCTTCAAGTAATAAGCTTGCCTTAGAATGTGGATTATACTTGGCTGTAGTCATAATGTATTTGTGAAATATGATTTGTGCAAAAATAAAAAAGGGAACAAACAAATGTTTGTTCCCTTTGAATTTTATTTGGTAAATATGTATTATTCACCTTTATCTTCAGTATTTTCTTCAGAAGATTTTGATTTTGGCTCAGCTTTTTTAGCTTCTTTCTTAGGAGCAGCCTTTTTAGTTTCAGCTTTTGGCTCTTCAGATTTAGCTTCAGCTTTTGGCTCAGCAGCTTCTTTTTTAGATTCTGCCTTAGCACCTGTAGATTTTGAAGTTGAAGAACCACCTCTTCTACTTCTTCTAGTTTTCTTACCTGCAGATTTTTCTTCAGTAAGCATTAACTCATTGTAGTCTACAAGCTCCATGATACACATTTCTGCATTATCACCTAAACGATTGTTCATTTTGATAATTCTAGTGTATCCACCTGGTCTGTTTGCAACCTTATCAGCTACTTCGTTGAATAATGCATCAACAGAATGTTTGTTTTGTAGGTAGCTGAAAACAACACGACGAGAGTGAGTAGAATCTGCCTTTGCTTTAGTGATCAAAGGCTCTACATATTTTCTAAGCGCTTTTGCTTTAGCAACAGTCGTCGTGATTCGCTTATGTAGTATGAGAGAACTAGCCATATTAGAAAGCATTGCCTTTCTATGAGATGCAGTTCTGCCCAAATGATTGATTTTTTTTCCGTGTCTCATTTTTCTTACTCTTCGTCAAGTTTATACTTCGACAAATCCATTCCAAACGTCAAACCTTTTTCTTGAACTAATTGCTCAAGTTCAGCAAGAGACTTTTTACCGAAGTTACGGAACTTCATCATATCAGAGATTTCCAATCTTACTAAGTCTCCAAGAGTTCTAACATCAGCTGCTTTAAGGCAGTTGTAAGCTCTTACAGATAAATCAAGATCACTCAATGAAGTTTTCAATAACTTACGCATGTGAAGCATTTCTTCATCAACTTGCTCAGGCTCACCAGACTTCTCAGTTTCAAGAATCATATTTTGATCTGAGAATAGCATAAAGTGCTGAATCAAAATGTTTGCAGCTCCTTTTAGTGCATCTTCCGGGTGAATAGATCCGTCAGTTTCAATGTCAAGCACTAACATTTCATAGTCAGTTTTTTGCTCAACACGAGTATTTTCAACGCTGAACTTTACATTTTTGATAGGCGTGAAAATAGCATCTATTGGAATATATCCGAATACCTGCTCAGCTGGTCTGTTTTCTTCAGCTGGTAAGTACCCTCTACCCTTATCAACAGTTAATTCGATTTCGAAATTAACAGACTCGTCCATATGACAAATCACCAAGTCTGGGTTTAGAATTTCGAAGGCAGAGGTATTTCCACCGATATCTGCAGCTTTAAATTCTTTGCTACCACTAACCTTTACTGTGATTTTATTTTCAACAAGATCGCCTACTTTTTTAAACCTCACCATCTTAAGGTTTAGGATGATCTCAGATACATCCTCTACTACCCCTTCGATAGAAGAGAATTCGTGTAGAACGTCCGGAACTTTAATACCGGTGATGGCGTACCCTTCCAATGAGGAAAGGA
This sequence comes from Marinigracilibium pacificum, assembly GCF_012926615.1. Lineage (GTDB taxonomy): Bacteria > Bacteroidota > Bacteroidia > Cytophagales > Cyclobacteriaceae > Mangrovivirga > Mangrovivirga pacifica. The sequence goes on from NZ_JABBNU010000008.1 coordinate 97,916, forward strand.
GAATTCTTCTAAGCGCATTACCTATGGTAACTCCATAGCCCGGTTCAAGTGGTTTGAATGTAAAAAGCCCGTGAAAATCATCTGCTTTCTCCATCGCCACCTTTTCGGGCATTTGAAATGCTAAAATGGACATATTTTTCGAGTCTTTATATTAAGTCAAAGGATTATTTAGAGTACAATTCAACGATCAATTGTTCCTTAATGTTTTCAGGAATCTCTTCACGCTGAGGCATTGTTACGAATTTACCAGCAAACTCTTTTCCATCCCATTCTAGCCATGAAAACTGCTTTCTTCCAGCAGCAAGAGAGTTAGTGATAGCTTCCAAAGATTTACTTCTTTCACGAACTCCTACTACATCTCCTTCTTTCAAAGAGTAAGATGGTATGTTAACGATTTCTCCGTTAACTGTAATGTGTTTGTGTGAAACAAGTTGTCTTGCACTCCTTCTAGTAGGCGCAATACCTAATCTATAAACAGTATTATCTAATCTAGCTTCCAATAATTGAAGAAGAACCTCACCGGTTACACCCTTCTTTCTGGTAGCTTTTTCGAATGTATTTGAGAATTGCTTCTCTAATACACCATAAGTATATTTCGCCTTTTGTTTTTCTGCAAGCTGAATTGCGTATTCAGACTGCTTTCTTCTGCGGCTACGTCCGTGTTGTCCCGGACCGTAACTTTTCTTTTGAAGCGCTTTGCTAGGACCAAAAATCGCTTCTTGGAATCTACGGGCAATTTTAGCCTTTGGACCTGTATATCTAGCCATTATTTTTTTCCGTTCAGTTAATTAAATTAGACTCTTCTTCTTTTAGGCGGACGACATCCGTTGTGAGGTAGAGGAGTAATGTCTTTAATCATTGTAACCTCAATACCAGTGTTTTGAATTGTTCTGATTGCTGATTCTCTACCAGCTCCAGGACCTTTAACGAATACTTCAACCTTACGAAGACCTAGATCGTATGCTTTTTGAGCACAATCTTGAGCAGCAGTTTGAGCAGCATAAGGTGTGTTCTTTTTAGAACCCTTAAAGCCCATTTTACCTGCAGAAGCCCATGAAATAACTTGACCGGCCTGATTGGTCATTGAGATTATAATATTGTTGAAGGTGGCTTTAATGTGAGCCTGTCCAACTGCCTCAACAACTACTACTCTCTTTTTTGCTTTATCTTTTCTTTTTTGAGCCATATTTCACTACAATTTTCAGGAAGGTAATCCTATCCTACTTACTATTATTTAGTAGCTTTTTTCTTGTTAGCAACAGTTTTACGCTTACCTTTTCTAGTTCTAGAGTTATTCTTAGTCTTTTGACCACGAACAGGTAAACCTTTTCTGTGACGTAATCCTCGGTAACAACCGATGTCTAATAGACGTTTAATGTTAAGCTGAATTTCTGACTTTAGTACACCTTCTACTTTAAAGTTTCCAGTGATGGCGTTACGAATCGCTGTAGATTCGTCGTCAGTCCACTCGCTTACTTTTTTGTTCTTATCAACCCCGGCAGTAGACAAAATCTTTTGAGCTGAACTTTTTCCTATACCGAAGATATATGTAAGGGCAATTTCTCCCCTTTTATTATCCGGAATATCGACTCCTGCAATACGTGCCATAATTATCCTTGTCTTTGTTTAAACTTAGGGTTCTTTTTGTTAATAACGTACACCTTTCCTTTACGGCGTACGATTTTACAATCGCTGCTTCTCTTTTTTACGGATGCTCTTACCTTCATGACTTTATTTGTATCTGTAAACGATTCTACCTTTTGTTAAATCATACGGAGACATCTCTAATTTTACTCTGTCTCCTGGTAATATTTTAATGTAATTCATCCGCATTTTACCCGAAATGTGCGCGATAACTTCGTGCCCATTCTCAAGCTCCACGCGGAACATCGCATTTGACAATGCTTCGGTGATTGTACCGTCTTGTTCAATCGATGATTGTTTCGCCATATTGTTCTTTTAAATAATCTTCAATATATTGATGCGTTGTTAAAATTTCTGCCTCACCTTCCTCGGTAATGGCAATTGTGTGCTCAAAATGAGCACTTGGTAATCTATCTGCAGTTCTTATAGTCCATCCGTCGGATTCCTGGATTATTCCTTTCTTCCCTAGATTTACCATTGGTTCTACTGCTAATACATAACCCGGCTTTAATTTAGCTCCACGACCTCGTTTCCCATAATTGGGTACTTCAGGTTTTTCATGTAGATTCTTACCAACACCATGGCCAACAAGTTCTCTTACAACTGAATAACCTTCTTTTTCGACAAATGATTGTACAGCATAGCCTATATCACCGATCCTGTTTCCGGCTACTGCAGCATGGATCCCTTCATATAAGGATTGGCGAGTAATACGAATCAGCCGCATTATATCTTCGCTTACTTCACCTACTGCATAAGTATACGCACAATCACTGTGGAAGCCTTTATAAAAAACGCCACAATCAATTGAAACTAAATCACCATCTTTCAAAACGTACTCACCGGGAATACCGTGAACGACGTTTTCGTTCACTGATATACAAAGTGATGCGGGAAACCCGCTATATCCCAAAAAGGACGGATGTCCTTGATGATCCTTAATATATTCTTCAGCTATCTTGTCTAGTGCTTTTGTACTTATTCCAGGTTTTACTGCTCTGGCTACTTCACCATGAGCCCTTCCTAAAATATCGGCACTTTCCCTTATGATCTCTATTTGTTCTTTCGACTTTACAGGTATCATAAATTAGACAGCAGCTGCTTCTGAGCGCCCTTTAACTTTCCCAGATTTCATCAACCCTTCGTAATGGCGCATTAATAAATAACTTTCAATTTGCTGTAGAGTATCCAGAATTACACCAACCATGATCAATAAGCTGGTTCCACCATAAAACTGTGAGAACATTGGTGAAACACCTGCTAATGTTGCGAATGCTGGTAAAATTGCTACAATCGCTAAGAATAATGATCCTGGTAGAGTGATTTTAGTTAATACACTATCTAAATACTCTGAGGTATCCTTACCTGGTTTAACACCTGGAATAAATCCACCATTTCTCTTTAAACCATCGGCAATTTCAGTTGGATTAACTGTGATTGCTGTATAGAAGAAAGTAAATAGAATAATTAATATAGCAAAAGTGATATTATATACTGGTGTCTGGTAATTTGAGAACGTAGTAACAAAATAGTTACCCAGATCTGTGTCCTGAAAAGGTTGAGCAAAAAGTGCGGGTAAGAACATCAATGCCTGAGCAAAGATGATAGGCATTACACCAGAACTATTTACCTTAAGTGGAATATACTGTCTCTGTCCTCCATAAGCTCTTCCTCCAGATACATGCGCTTTTGCATAATTTACAGGAATTCTTCTTACAGCTTTAGTTAGAGCTACAACAGCCATAACTACAAAGAATAGAGCCACCATTTCAATAACGAAAAGAATTATCCCTCCCTGATCACCTTTTGAAGTAGCTTCAAAGATTAGTGAATTAGGGAATCTTGAAATGATACCGATCATAATTAACATCGAAATACCATTTCCAATACCTTTATCAGTAATTCTTTCACCAAGCCACATACAGAACATAGTTCCTGAAGTAAGAATGATGGCAGAACTTATTTTGAAAAACAATGGGTCAACAACCACTGCTTCCTTCGGAATATAAGCCGTAAGGTAACCAATTGATTGACCCAATGTTATTATAATAGTTAAAACTCTTGTGATCTGAGTCAATCTTTTACGACCGCTCTCCCCTTCTTTTTGCAATCTCTGGAAATGAGGTATTGCTATGGTTAGCAATTGAACTACGATCGATGCCGAAATATAAGGCATAATACCAAGGCCAAAAATCGCTGCATTATTAAATGCTCCACCTAAAAAGCTGTCTAAGAGACCGAAAATTCCGTCTGCTTGTTCAGGTAATAGGTCTGGATTAACGCCAGGTAAAACGATAAAAGACCCAAGGCGGAAAATAATTAAAAAGCCAAGGGTATTAAGGATCCTAGTTCTTAGTTCCTCAATCGAAAAAATGTTCCTAATGGTCGTAATAAACTTTTTCATTCCTCTAATTAAAGTGTTGTTACTGTTCCTCCTGCCTTTTCAATAGCTTCTTTAGCTGAAGCTGAAAATTTATGAGCAGTAACCGCTAATTTAGCCTTTAATTCTCCTTTACCAAGAATTTTGATCAAATCATTTTTCTGAGCGAAGCCATTATCGATCAAAACTTGGAGATCTACAGTTTCTATTTTTTTGTTATCAGCTAACTCTTGTAATTGGTACAAGTTAACTGGCTTGTATTCAACTCTGTTAGGATTTCTGAAGCCAAACTTTGGAACCCTTCTTTGAAGAGGCATCTGACCACCTTCAAATCCTGCTTTGCTGCTATATCCTGATCTAGATTTAGCACCTTTATGTCCTCTTGTTGACGTTCCACCATGTCCTGAACCCTGACCTCTACCAATACGTTTAGTACTTTTAGTTGATCCTGCGGCTGGTTTTAAAGTATGTAATTTCATATCTCAGTTACATTTACCAAGTGACTAACTTTATTGATCATACCCGCTATTTGAGGAGTTTTTTCTACCTCTACGGATTTGTTGATACGTCCTAGGCCCAGAGCTTCAATAGTTCTAACCTGTCTTTTTGGACGACCAATCGTACTTCTTACTTGCGTTATTTTAACCTTCGCCATAATCTTTAACCGTTAAAAACTTTTTCAAGTTCAACACCTCTTGTTTGTGCCACAGTGTAGGCATCACGTAATTTTGACAATCCATTGAAAGTTGCCTTAACTACGTTATGTGGGTTTGATGACCCTTTTGATTTAGCGAGTACGTCTGTAATTCCTGCACTTTCAAGTACAGCACGCATAGCACCACCGGCGATTACTCCAGTACCGTGAGATGCAGGTTTGATCAATACTAGTCCACCACCGTATTTACCAACGGTTTCGTGAGGAACAGATCCTTTTAGTACAGGGACTTTGATCAGATTCTTTTTAGCATCGTCAATGCCTTTTGTGATAGCATCAGTTACTTCATTAGCTTTACCTAATCCGTAACCTACTACTCCGTTACCATCTCCTACTACAACAATTGCAGAGAAACTGAAACGTCTACCACCTTTTACTACTTTAGCTACACGCTTAATTGCAACGACCCTTTCTTTCAGGTCCAATTCACTCGCTTTTACTGATCTTATTGTACTACTTTGTGACATATTCTTAGAATTTTAGGCCTCCTTCTCTAGCACCATCTGCTAGTGACTTTATTCTGCCATGGTAGCGGTATCCACTACGATCGAACACGATAGTCTCGATGCCATTTGATTTTGCTTTTTCAGCAAGTTTTTTACCTACAGTACTTGCATCTTCTACATTGAAGTTCTTCTTTGAAGGATTCAACTCTTTTGAAGAAGCAAATGCAAGAGTGTTACCGTTGATGTCATCGATTAACTGAGCATAAATTGACGTATTACTTTTGTATACGCTCAAACGAGGACGCTCAGCTGTACCACTAATTTTTTTACGTATTCCTCTTCTTATTCGTAATCTGCGGTTATATTTCTTAATAGCCATATTACTTCTTATTATTTAGCAGCTGTTTTACCTGCTTTACGTCTAATTCTTTCACCTACAAAGCGAATACCTTTACCTTTGTAAGGTTCAACTTTTCTTAGTGATCTAATTTTAGCTGCAACCTGCCCGATTAATTGCTTATCGTTACTTTCAAGAGTTACGATAGGGTTTTTACCTTTTTCAGTAGCAGCATTCACCTTAACCTCTTCAGGTATCTCAAAGAAAATACTGTGAGAGTAACCTAGGTTAAGTTCTAGTAACTGACCTTGAGCTGCAGCTTTGTAACCTACACCCACAAGTTCTAGTTCTTTTTTATACCCGGCTGTAACACCCTCGATCATGTTGGCAACTAATGCACGAGTTAAACCGTGCATTGCCTTATGCTTCTTTTGCTCAGATGGACGCTCAAATGAAACTACTCCATCCTCGATAGACACACTTATCTCCTCGCTCAAAACCTGAGTCAATTCGCCTTTCGGTCCTTTGACAGTTACTTCTCCAGGTTTGTGAGTTATTGTTACACCTTCAGGTATATTTATCGGTTTTTTACCAATTCGTGACATAATTTCCTTATTAGTATACGTAGCATAAAACTTCACCACCGATATTCTGTGTACGTGCTTCCTTGTCAGTCATCACTCCTTTACTAGTAGAAATGATAGCTACACCAAGTCCGTTTAATACACGTGGTAATTCGGAGGCTTGCGCATATTTTCTCAAACCAGGCTTACTAACACGCTCTAGATGAACGATAGCAGGAGCCTTGGTTACAGGGTTATACTTTAACGCGATTTTAATTGTGCCCTGTACATTCACATCATCTTCGAATTTATATCCCTGGATATACCCTTTGTCATGAAGGATTTTAGTCAATTCCTTCTTAATATTCGAAGCCGGAAGCTCTACCACACGGTGGTTAGCTTTCTGCGCGTTTCTAATCCTTGTTAAATAATCTGCTATTGGATCAGTCATCTTTAATCAATAATATCGTTAAGCCTGATTTGAAACAGGCGTGCAAAGATAAAGAACTTTTCTTATAAATAAAATAAAAGCGCTGATAATTACCAGCTTGCTTTAGTTACACCCGGAATTTTACCTTCCAGAGCCATTTCTCTAAATGTTACCCTTGAGATACCAAACTTTCTCATGTAACCTTTAGGACGGCCGGTTAATTTACATCTGTTGTGTAATCTAACCGGAGAGGCATTTCTTGGAAGTTTATCCAGTCCAACGTAATCGCCTGCAGCCTTAAGTTCTGCGCGTTTCTTAGCGTACTTTGCTACAAGTCTTTCACGCTTTCTTTCACGAGCTTTTAATGCTTCTCTTGCCATAATTTCTTATTTGTTTTTGTTTACGAAAGGCATTCCAAGCGCTTTCAACAGTTCGTAACATTCTTCGTCAGTTTCGGCAGTAGTAACAAACGTAATATCCATTCCGTTTATTTTTTTAACCTGATCGATACTGATTTCAGGGAAAATAATCTGCTCTTTTACGCCCAATGTATAGTTTCCACGACCATCAAAACCTTTATCACTTACACCACGGAAGTCTCTTACACGAGGTAAAGCAATGTTTAATAATCTATCAAGGAATTCATACATGCGCTCACCTCTCAAAGTAACTTTTGCTCCGATTGGCATTCCTTCTCTTAGCTTAAAGTTAGAGACAGAATTTTTCGCTATAGTAGCTACAGCTTTCTGACCGGTGATGGCAGTTAACTCTTCAACACCAACATCAACTAATTTTTTATCGGCAACAGCAGCACCAATACCTTTGTTGATACAAATCTTGGTGATCTTAGGCACCTGCATTACAGATTTGTACTGAAACTTTTCTTTCAGTGCAGGTGAAATCTCGTTTAGATATTTATCTTTTAATCTAGGATTAGCCATTTTTAATTACCTCTCCGGTTTTTTTAGAATAACGTTGTAGTTTACCGTTTTCATCAACTTTACGTCCTACTTTAGTAGGCTCGCCAGTTGCTGGATCAACCAACATTAGGTTGCTCATGTGAATAGGTGCTTCAACCTTTTCGATACCGCCTTCTGGCTTAGTAGCTGATGGCTTAACATGTTTAGTAACAATATTAACACCTTCAACGATGGCACGATATTTTGAAGGGATCACCTCTAGAACTTTTCCTTCTTTACCGTTGTTATTTCCAGCAATAACTTTAACAGTATCACCCTTACGGATGTGGAATTTATTTGTTTTGTGTGCGTTCTTCATAACTTAAAGTACTTCAGGAGCTAAAGAAACAATTTTCATGAATTGCCTTTCACGAAGTTCACGTGCAACAGGCCCGAAAATACGGGTTCCTCTAGGCTCGTCATTGTTATTCAGCAGCACAGCGGCATTGTCTTCGAAGCGAATATAAGATCCGTCTTTACGACGTACCTCTTTCTTCGTACGAACAACAACAGCTCTTGAAACTGTACCTTTTTTCAGGTTGCTTGATGATAGTGCAGATTTTACTGTAACGATGATCTTATCACCAACAGAAGCGTATCGCTTTCCAGTACCGCCAAGTACTCTTATACAAAGTACCTCTTTAGCACCACTGTTATCTGCAACGTTAAGTCTAGACTCTTGCTGTATCATGATTACTTCGCTCTCTCAATGATTTCTACTAATCTCCACCTTTTGTTTTTTGACATAGGTCGAGTTTCCATGATTCTTACTATATCTCCTATTCCGCACTCATTATTCTCATCGTGCGCAGTGAATTTGCTGGTCTTACCAACAAATTTACCGTAGATAGGATGTTTTTCTTTACGATCTACAGAAATGGTAATAGTCTTCTGCATTTTATTGCTAACAACTTTACCTATTCTTTCTTTTCTTAAATTTCGTTTCTCCATTGCCTTTTACCTTATTTAGCAATTTCTTTTGCTCTGAGTTCTGTATTAAGACGAGCTATTAACCTTCTTGTTTCTCTAATCTTCATTGGATTTTCAATTGGAGATATTTCATGAGCAAATTTAAGTTTGCTCAATGATTCGGTTTCCTCGTTAATTCGAGCTTGTAGCTCTTCGGCTGTCAGAGATTTAATTTCACTCGTTTTCATACCCTTATTCAGTATAGTCTCTTCTTACAACAAATTTTGTACTGATAGGTAGCTTTTGCTGAGCTAATCTCATTGCTTCCTGAGCAAGTGCACGTGGCACTCCACCAGCTTCGAATAAGATTGTTCCAGGCTTAACTGTAGCCACCCAATACTCTGGAGCACCTTTACCCTTACCCATACGAACCTCTGCAGGTTTCTTTGTAATAGGCTTATCCGGGAAGATACGAATCCATACTTGACCCTGACGTTTCATTGCACGGGTCATCGCGATACGAGCAGCTTCGATTTGGCGAGATGTGATCCATCCTGGCTCAAGCGATTTAATCGCAAAAGAACCAAATGCAATGGTATAACCACGTTGAGCTATTCCTTTAACTCTACCCTTCTGCTGCTTTCTAAATTTTGTTCTTTTAGGTTGTAACATTTTTAAAATTTGTTAACGTTCAGCAATCATTTAAAACCTGCGTCGGTTAGCGTTTTCTACGTTGACGTTTTCTACCGCCTCCGCTGTTGTTATTACCTTGATTTGAACCACCTCCAACATTAGGTGATAAATCACGCTTGCCGAACACTTCACCTTTAAAGATCCAAACTTTAATACCGATAATACCATAAACTGTATCGGCTTCAGAAACGTGATAGTCGATATCTGCACGTAGGGTATGCAAAGGGATACGACCTTCTTTATATTGCTCAGTACGAGCCATTTCAGCGCCACCAAGACGTCCGCTAACTTTGATCTTAATTCCTTGAGCTCCAACTCTCATTGCAGAAGAAATAGCTTGTTTCATAGCTCTTCTGTAAGAGATACGAGCTTTAAGCTGTTGTGCAATGCTGTCGCCTACAAGTTTGGCATCTAACTCTGGGCGTTTGATCTCAAAGATATTGATCTGAACATCTTTACCAGTTAACTTTTTAAGCTCTTCTTTGATCCTGTCAACTTCAGAGCCACCTTTCCCGATAACGACTCCGGGGCGGGCAGTGTGAATGGTAAGTGTGATACGCTTAAGGGTGCGTTCTATAACTACTTTAGAGATACCACCTTTTGGTATCCTAGCTGCTACATATTGTCTTATTTTGTGGTCTTCTACTAGCTTATCGCTGAAGTCCTTACCTCCAAACCAGGCAGAATCCCAACCTTTGATTATTCCAAGTCTAAGACCTATAGGATTTACTTTTTGTCCCATTCCTATTCGTTGTTATCTTTTTCCTGATTATTTTCTGCTGTGTGATCTACCGACTGAAGGCTATCAACCACAATTGTTACGTGATTAGAGCGCTTTCTAATACGGTGTGCACGGCCTTGTGGAGCCGGACGAAGTCGCTTAAGCATACGACCACTATCTACGAAGATTGTCTTAACATATAAGTCAGCTTCTTCCAAATCAGCATCTTCATTTTTTTGTTGCCAATTTGCGATAGCAGAAAGTAACAATTTTTCAAGCTTGGCAGAACCATGCTTGGAATCAAACTTTAATATATTCAAGGCTCTGTTCACTCTTTCTCCACGGATCATATCCGCAACAAGACGCATCTTGCGTGGTGAAGTAGGCACATTGTTTAATTTAGCTATTGCTTCCATCTTTTAACCGCTTATCGTTTGCCTTTATCCTTTTTATTCACATGCCCTCTGTAGGTACGTGTTGGGGCAAATTCACCTAATTTATGTCCTACCATGTTTTCAGTAACATAAACAGGGATAAATTTATTTCCGTTGTGGACCGCAAATGTGAATCCTACAAAATCCGGCGAAATCATTGATCTTCTTGACCAGGTCTTGATCACTGATTTTTTGCCGCTTTCATTCATGGCATCTACTTTCTTTTCGAGCCTGAAATCAATATATGGTCCTTTTTTTAATGATCTAGCCATAATTATTTTTTCTTCCTTCTACTGATGATTAATCTGTCAGAGTATTTCTTTGGTTTACGAGTCTTCAAACCTTTAGTGTATAGACCGTTTCTTGATCTTGGATGTCCTCCAGAAGAACGACCTTCACCACCACCCATTGGGTGATCAACAGGGTTCATAACTACACCACGTACACGTGGACGTCTTCCTAACCATCTGTTACGACCTGCTTTTCCTAATCTCACATTCATGTGATCAGAATTACTAACAGCACCAATCGTAGCAAAACATCTGGTTAATACTCTTCTTGTTTCACCTGAAGGAAGCTTAATTGTAGCATAGTTTCCTTCACGAGCTAAAAGCTGAGCATAAGATCCTGCACTTCTAACCATTGAAGCACCTTTTCCAGGCTGTAATTCAACATTATGAATGATTGTACCTAGAGGAATGCTAGATAATGGTAGAGCATTTCCTACCTCAGGAGCTACACTTGCACCAGCGATGATTTGTTGTCCTTCTTTTAATCCTTCAGGAGCAAGAATATATCTCTTCTCTCCATCAGCATAGTACAACAACGCGATGAAAGCTGTACGGTTCGGATCGTATTGGATAGCCTTTACCGTAGCAGGTATGTCTCTCTTATCTCTTTTAAAATCTACAATTCTATATTTTTGCTTATGACCACCACCAATGTAACGCATTGTCATACGTCCCTGGTTATTACGGCCACCTGATTTAGTCTTACCAACAACAAGAGATTTCTCTGGAGCCTCTTTGCTGATAGCACTGTAAACAGGAGCTAATCTGTATCGTTGTCCCGGAGTTACCGGTCTTAATTTTTTAACTGCCATTTCTCAGTTGTTATATACCACTGTAAAAATCTATTACTTCACCTTCCGCAACTGTAACAATTGCTTTCTTGTAAGAAGGTTTTCTTCCTGAAAGAATCTGAGACTTTGTATATCTCGTTTTTTTCTTTCCAAGTACATTTATTGTGTTAACGGCTTCAACAGATACGCCGTAGGCTTGTTCAACAGCCTTTTTTATTTGCAGCTTATTGGCTTTTCGACTTACTACGAAGCCATACTTGCCACTTTCGTTCATCTCCGAGACCTTTTCGGTCACAATAGGTTTAATCAGTACGCTCATGGCTTACTTATTAAAAAGTTTTTCCAATTTTTCTACACTGCCTTCGCTAATAATCAGCGTGTCAGCATTTATCACTTTATACGTGCTCAGTTCATCACACGTAATAACATCAGTCTTTTGCACATTTCTGCTTGATAAGTATAAATTCTTATCTGCAGTATCTATTACAACTAATGTCTTCTTATCAGCTAATGACAGAGCATTTAGCATTGCTAAATAATCTTTTGTCTTAGGAGCATCAAAAGTTAATCCTTCTAATACTGTAATAGCTGAATCTTTTGCTTTATATGCTAAAGCACTTTTTCGCGCTAATTCCTTAACCTTCTTGTTAAGTTTAAATCCATAGTTTCTTGGTCTTGGACCGAATACACGTCCACCACCTTTGAAAACAGGAGATTTTATACTACCAGCACGAGCAGTACCTGTACCTTTTTGTTTCTTAAGTTTTCTGGTAGAACCAGTGATCTCAGCACGCTCTTTTGACTTGTGCGTTCCTTGTCTTTGATTAGCAAGGTATTGTTTCACATCAAGATATATTGCGTGGTCATTTGGTTCAATCCCAAAAACTGAATCAGCCAACTTAACCTTTCTGCCCGTATCCTCTCCGGTTTTTGATAATACTGTTATTTCCATGATCTTACTTCTCTAGAATTAAGTATGAATTTTTTGCACCGGGTACCGAACCACTAACAAGAATTAGATTCTCTTCTGGAAGAATCTTCATTACTTTTAAGTTCGTCACCTTAACTGATTTGTTTCCGGTTTGTCCAGCCATACGAACACCTTTGAATACTCTCGCAGGGTATGAAGCTGCACCGATTGATCCAGGTGCTCTTAGACGGTTGTGCTGACCATGAGTTGCCTGACCTACACCACCAAATCCGTGACGTTTAACCACACCTTGAAAACCTTTACCTTTGCTTACGCCTTTTACATCAAGGAAATCGCCTTCCTCGAATACGTCTTTTACACTGACTTCTTTACCAAGCTCGACACCTCCTTCGAATTCAAGACGGAAGTCTCTGAATTCTACTACTTTAGCTTTAGGAGTAGTATCTGCTTTTTTAAAGTGCCCTAACAATGCTTGAGGTGTACGCTTTTCTTTACGCTCACCATATGCTAATTGCACAGCATTGTAGCCGTCAGTTTCTTCATTCTTCACTTGTGTAATAACACAAGGACCAGCCTCTATCACCGTGCATGCGACGTTTCGTCCATCGGCACCGTAAATGCTAGTCATTCCGATTTTTCTACCAATTATTCCTGACATTTCTTATATTTTTAACTCCCTTTTGCACAACGAGTTGCGGATAAACCACGCAAAAGGACTGCAAAGATAGAAATTTATATGATTAAAAAAAACTAATTATCAAATAATTACTTTACTTGATTTTAGACAATAAAAAAAGAACCAATACAATGATTGGTTCTTTCTATTTTTTGAGTGAGATTCTATCAAACTTTAATCTCTACGTCAACACCACTTGGTAATTCAAGTTTCATAAGAGCGTCAACTGTCTTAGCACTGTTAGAATAGATATCGACTAATCTTTTATAAGTGCAAAGCTGGAATTGCTCTCTTGACTTCTTGTTTACGTGTGGAGAACGTAACACTGTAAAGATGTCCTTCTCTGTTGGAAGAGGAATCGGACCACTTACTACTGCACCAGTAGTTTTTACAGCACGTACGATCTTCTCTGATGATTTATCAACCAGGTTATGATCGTATGACTTAAGTTTTATTCTTATTTTCTGTGTCATAATTCAGTTTTTTAAACGGCTGTACCTTTAGTTTCAGCGATTACTGTCTCAGCAATGTTTTTAGGGACTGCATCATAATGTGAGAACACTAATGAAGCAGTAGCTCTACCTGAAGAAATTGTTCTCAGGTCAGTAACATAACCGAATAGTTCTGATAAAGGCACATCAGCTTTGATGATTTGAGCTCCGCCTTTAGTATCCATTCCTTTCATGATACCTCTTCTCTTGTTCAAGTCACCAGTAATAGGACCAGTAAACTCTTCAGGAGTAACAACTTCAACCTTCATGATTGGTTCAAGAAGCTGAGGAGATGCCTTAGCAGCAGCAGTTTTAAAACCAATTCTTGCAGCTAATTCGAATGATAACGCATCAGAGTCAACATCGTGGAATGAACCGTGGAATAATCGTACATATAAAGTATCAACAGGGAAACCAGCCAAAGGACCGTTTTTCATTGCTTCTCTGAATCCCTTTTCAATTGCAGGAATAAATTCTTTAGGGATAACACCACCAACAATCTTGTTATCAAACTGTAGACCGTCTTTAGCATTTTTCTCTAGAGTTTCATCCTCTTTTGCAGGTCCTAATTCGAATACGATATCAGCGAACTTACCTTTACCACCACTTTGCTTCTTGTAAACCTCTTTGTGCTCAACATAACCTGTAACAGATTCTTTGTAAGCAACCTGAGGAGCACCCTGGTTAATCTCAACCTTGAACTCACGTCTCATACGATCAATGATAATCTCAAGGTGAAGTTCACCCATACCTCTAAGTACAGTCTGTCCAGTTTCCTGATCAGTTTCTACACGTAAAGTAGGATCTTCTTCAACAAGCTTAGAAATAGCTGTTCCTAATTTATCTACGTCAGCTTGAGTCTTAGGCTCGATTGCGTATCCAATAACCGGCTCAGGGAATTCCATTGCTTCAAGGATCAATGGATTCTTCTCACTAGTTAGAGAGTCACCTGTTTTAATATCTTTAAAACCTACACCAGCACAAATATCACCAGCTTCAACCTTATCGATAGGGTTTTGCTTGTTAGAGTGCATCTGCATCAAACGAGATATACGCTCTTTTTTACCAGTACGGTTATTTAATATATAAGAACCTGAATCAAGTGTACCAGAATACACACGCATAAATGCTAATCTACCTACGAAAGGGTCAGTAGCAATTTTAAATGCAAGTGCAGCAAATGGCTCTTCGTTATCAGGATTTCTAGTTTCTTCTTTCTCGGTATCTGGATTAGTTCCTGTTACAGGAGGAAGGTCATAAGGAGAAGGCAAGTATGCACAAACTGCATCAAGTACCGCCTGAACACCTTTATTTTTAAATGCAGATCCGCACATTACTGGAGACATAGACATGTCGATAACTGCTTTTCTGATTGCAGCCATCATTTCTTCTTCAGTAATAGAATCCGGATCATCAAAGAATTTCTCTAAAAGAGCATCATCATATTCTGCAACTGCTTCAACAAGATTTTGCTTCCACTCCATAACTGTATCTTCGATATCAGCAGGAATATCAACAACATCGTATGTCATTCCGAAATCTTCTTCGTTCCAGATGATTGCTTTGTTAGTGATAAGATCAACTACACCTTTGAAAGTGTCCTCAGCTCCGATAGGTACTTGAAGAGGTACAGGGTTAGCACCAAGCTTATCTTTAATCTCATTTACAACGTTGAAGAAGTCAGCACCGGCACGGTCCATTTTATTAACAAAACAGATTCTAGGAACACGGTACTTATCAGCTTGTCTCCATACAGTTTCTGACTGAGGCTCAACACCTGACACGGCACAAAAAAGAGCAACAGCTCCATCAAGTACACGTAATGAACGCTCTACTTCTACAGTAAAGTCAACGTGACCTGGAGTATCAATGATGTTAACTTTATACTCTTTTGTTTCGTCAATTGGTTGTCCCTGCTTAGTAGGGTACTTCCAGAATGTTGTTGTTGCAGCAGAGGTAATAGTAATACCACGCTCCTGCTCCTGTTCCATCCAGTCCATTGTAGCTGCACCATCGTGCACCTCACCAATTTTATGACTTAGACCAGTATAGAAAAGGATTCTCTCAGTCGTTGTCGTTTTCCCGGCATCAATGTGAGCCATGATACCGATATTACGAAGGTAGGTTAAATCTTTTTTAGCCATTTTAATATCCTATTAGAATCTGAAGTGTGAAAAAGCTTTATTAGCTTCTGCCATACGGTGAGTATCATCTTTCTTCTTGATGGCAGCACCTTCACCTTTTGAAGCCGCAACGATTTCATTAGCCAATCTTTCTACCATCGTTTTCTCATTTCGAGAACGAGCGTAGCTGATCATCCACTTAATACCTAATGAAGTCCTTCTTTCAGGTCTTACCTCCATAGGTACCTGGAATGTCGCACCACCAACTCTTCTACTTTTTACCTCGACAGAAGGCATAACGTTATTAAGCGCTTTCTTCCAAACCTCTAAACCATTCTCTCCAGTTTTTTCGCTCACGATATCTATTGCATCATAGAAAATCGAATACGATAATGATTTTTTACCGTCAACCATTAAATAGTTAACGAATTTCGTCACTAGAGTATCTTGAAATTTTGGATCCGGAAGGATGTATCTCTTTTTAGGTTTTGCTTTTCTCATTGCTTAAATTATTTTTTAGGCCTCTTAGCACCATATTTTGAACGAGCCTGTAAACGTCCGTTTACTCCTGCAGTATCTAGTGCACCACGAATAATGTGATACCTTACACCTGGAAGATCTTTTACACGACCACCACGAATAAGCACGATTGAGTGCTCCTGCAAGTTGTGCCCCTCTCCCGGGATATATGCGTTAACTTCTTTTCCATTTGTCAACCTTACCCTTGCCACTTTACGCATCGCAGAGTTAGGTTTTTTTGGAGTGGTAGTGTAAACCCTTGTACAAACCCCTCTCCTTTGTGGACATGAGTCCAAAGCAGGAGATTTTGATTTTGAGGTTAACTTTTTTCTACCTTTTCTTACTAATTGCTGTATAGTAGGCATTTAACTCTCTCTGTTTAATTTTTATATAGACCTATCGAAATTTTGGATTGCAAAGGTAGGAAAATCAGAGGATTATCCAAAGCTTACCGAGTAAATTTTAAGTAATTCTTCGTAAACAGTGTATTATCCCACTTTCCTTAACTATGCTTCTCCCATTGTCCCCCCAAAATTCATCGGAAATTTCGGCGTTTCCTGACTGTTTTTTATTGGACCGTAAGTATTTTCATACTTATCAATATTGTCAGCTAATGCATTCAAAAGTCGCTTAGCATGCTCTGGCGTAATTACAACTCTAGATTTTACCTTTGCCTTTGGAACACCTGGCATAAGGCGGATAAAATCGATAACAAACTCACTATTTGAATGTGCTATCATAGCCAGATTAGCATAGACTCCTTCAGCAATCTCTTCCGAAAGTTCAATATTAATCTGATTTTGTCCTTGTTTATCTTTTTCTTCAGCCATTATGATTCGGGGTTAATAAACAGGCACCCTGAAATATTTCGGGGTGCCTGAAATTTTATTTGTAATTAATTGCGGTCATTAGTTTACCGCTTCTCTCTCACTACGTTCTCTTTTTCCAGCCATCATTGCTTCGTATTCATCTTTTGGAGCAACGATCAACTTGTCATAATCACGGATACCAGTTCCTGCAGGAATCAGGTGTCCAACAATTACGTTTTCTTTTAATCCAAGTAGATGATCTCGTTTACCCCATATAGATGCCTCTGAAAGCACTTTAGTGGTTTCCTGGAATGATGCAGCTGAAATGAAACTTTCAGTACCAAGAGACGCTTGTGTAATACCTTGAAGAATAGTTCTTGATACCGCAGGCTGAGCATCTCTTACCTGAACAGTTTTCAAATCTTTTCTCTTAAGCATTGAGTTCTCATCTCTTAACTGACGGGCCGTAATTATCATTCCCGGTTTCATTGAAGAACTTTCACCAGAATCAGTAACAACTTTCTTATCAAGCATAGTATCATTTTCATCAGCAAATGAGAATCTGTCTACAACCTGATTTACAAGGAAGCTTGTATCACCAGCATCAATTACTTGTACCTTCTGCATCATTTGTCTTACGATAGCTTCAATGTGCTTATCGTTTATCTTAACACCTTGTAATCTATATACTTCCTGTACTTCGTTTACAAGATATTCCTGAACAGCTTTTGGTCCTTTGATCGAAAGGATATCATTTGGAGTAATAGCTCCATCAGATAATGGGTAACCAGCTTTCACAAAGTCTCCATCCTGAACCAAGATGTGCTTAGATAGAGGCACCATGTAACGCTTCTTAACACCATCTTTAGATTCGATATAGATCTCTCTGTTACCACGTTTGATTGTTCCATAAGTAACAACTCCATCAATTTCAGAAACAACAGCAGGGTTTGAAGGGTTACGAGCCTCAAATAGCTCAGTTACTCTTGGAAGACCCCCTGTAATATCTCTTGATTTACCAGCTGTACGAGGAATCTTGGCCAGAATTTGTCCGGCTTTGATTGTTTGTCCTTCGTCAACTGCAAGGTGAGCTCCTACAGGAATGTTATACCCTTTTGAATCTCCTTTAGAAGGATTAACGATTACCGTTGGGTTTTTAGTTTTATCTCTTGTTTCGATAATTACCTTCTCTCTGTGTCCTGTTTGTTCATCGGACTCTTCTTTATAGGTAATACCTTCTTCAATACTCTCAAACGTGATGCTACCATCAAATTCAGAAAGGATAACTGCGTTATAAGGATCCCAGAAACATAGCTCCTGACCTTTCTCTACCTTATCTCCTTCTTTAACAGTAAGAGTTGCTCCATAAGGAACGTGGTTACTGCTTAGCATCATTTTCGATTTAGGATCGATGATCTTAACCTCAGTCATTCGGCTCATAACAATTTCAATGTTCTTGCCTTCTTCGTCTTTAGTTTTGATCGCACGAAGCTCTTCAAATTCGATAATACCAGAGTTACGAGCCATAATTTTTGCATCAACAGCAATGTTTGATGCAGTACCCCCAACGTGGAATGTTCTAAGTGTAAGCTGTGTTCCTGGCTCACCAATTGATTGAGCAGCAATTACACCAACAGCTTCACCCTTCTGAACCATGTTTCCAGATGAAAGGTTTCTACCGTAACATTTAGCACAACCACCTTGTCTTGTTTCACAAGTAAGAAGTGATCTGATTTCGACCTCTTCAACACCTGCTTCTTCTATATATTCAGCTATTTCATCAGTAATAGGCTCACCTGAAGCAATAATCAGTTCATCAGTCTCCGGATGGTAAACATCATGAACTGTTACTCTACCTTCAATTCTCTCCGCAAGTGATTCAACTACTTCTTCATTATCTTTTAGTGCTGAAACAGCCAAACCTCTTAATGTACCACAGTCTTCTTCCGTGATTACAAGGTCTTGAGCAACATCAACAAGACGACGAGTTAAATAACCAGCATCCGCAGTTTTAAGTGCAGTATCGGCAAGACCTTTACGAGCACCGTGAGTTGAAATAAAGTACTCAATTACATCTAGACCTTCTTTAAAGTTTGAAAGAATCGGGTTTTCAATAATAGCTCCAACAGAACCACTTAAGTTTTTCTGTGGTTTAGCCATTAGCCCCCTCATTCCTCCAAGCTGTCTGATCTGCTCTCTTGAACCTCTGGCACCAGAATGCATCATCATGTATATACTGTTGAATCCTTGATTGTCTTCTTCAAGCTGAGTCATCAAAGTATTTGTCAACTGAGAGTTAATTCTTGTCCAGATATCAATAACCTGGTTATAACGCTCATTGTCAGTGATAAGACCCATTAAGTAGTTGTTCCAAACTACATCTACTTCTTCCTTAGCTTTAACTACTAATACATCCTTAGCTTCAGGAATAATGATATCTCCAAGTCCCATTGACAGACCACCTTTGTAAGCCATCTGGAATCCTAATTCTTTAATATCATCAAGGAAATGAGCAGTTTTTGCCATACCGGCAATCTTAAATACTCTAGCTATAATCTGCTGAAGTTTCTTTTTCGATAACAGTTCATTAACATATCCTACTTCTTCTGGAACATGTTGGTTGAACAATACTCGACCTGCAACAGTTTCTATTAACTTTTCTTCAAGTTCACCATTAGCATTTCTAACCTTTGCCTTAACTTTTATCCATGCATGCTTAGAAATCCTCTTTTCGTTAAGAGCAATGATAACTTCTTCTGCACCATAGAAAGTCATTCCTTCACCAGCAACTGGATGATCTTCAGTAGATCTTCTTCCTTTAGTTACATAATAAAGACCAAGTACCATATCCTGAGAAGGTACAGCAATTGGAGCTCCGTTTGCAGGGTTCAGAATATTGTGAGATGACAACATCAAAATTGACGCTTCTAGAATAGCTTCATGTCCAAGAGGAACGTGAACAGCCATCTGGTCACCATCAAAGTCGGCGTTAAATGCAGTACATACTAATGGGTGTAACTGAATCGCTTTACCTTCAATTAATTTTGGTTGGAAAGCCTGAATACCAAGTCTGTGAAGAGTTGGAGCCCTGTTAAGTAATACTGGGTGTCCTTTCAATACATTTTCAAGGATATCCCAAACAACAGGATCTTTTCTATCAACTATTTTCTTTGCAGACTTAACAGTCTTAACAATTCCTCTTTCAATTAATTTTCTAATGATAAAAGGTTTGAAAAGCTCAGCAGCCATATCTTTTGGAAGACCACATTCATGCAATTTCAATTCTGGTCCTACGACAATTACCGAACGGCCAGAGTAGTCAACCCTTTTACCAAGTAAGTTTTGACGGAATCGACCTTGCTTACCTTTAAGCATATCACTTAAAGATTTCAATGCTCTGTTTCCATCAGATCTTACAGCATTAACTTTACGGCTATTATCAAATAATGAATCAACCGCTTCCTGAAGCATACGTTTTTCGTTACGTAGGATTACTTCAGGTGCCTTAATGTCAATTAATCTTTTAAGACGGTTATTTCTAATGATAACTCTTCTGTAAAGGTCATTAAGGTCAGAAGTAGCGAATCTTCCTCCATCAAGAGGAACAAGAGGTCTTAATTCCGGTGGAATTACTGGAACCATTCTGATAACCATCCACTCAGGACGATTTTCAATTCTTGTTTTCGCATCTCTAAAAGCCTCAACTACTTTAAGTCTCTTAAGAGCTTCAGCCTTTCTTTGCTGAGAAGTATCAGTTGCAGCCTGATGACGCAACTGGTAAGAAAGTTCATCAAGATCAAGACGTGATAATAACATCTCGATACCTTCAGCACCCATTCTAGCAATGAATTTATTAGGATCATTGTCATCAAGAAGTTGGTTTTCTCTTGGCAACTTGTCCATAATATCCAGATACTCATCCTCAGTAAGGAAATCCATCTGAGCGATTCCGTCTTCAGCCTTTAGACCTGGCTGAACAACAACATAGCGCTCATAATAAATAATCTGGTCTAATTTTTTAGTTGGTAATCCCAACAAATACCCGATCTTATTAGGCAGCGATCGGAAATACCAGATATGTGCTACAGGAACTACCAATTCGATATGTCCCATGCGCTCACGTCGAACCTTCTTTTCAGTTACCTCGACACCACATCGGTCACAGATAATTCCTTTATATCTGATTCTTTTGTATTTACCGCAATGACATTCCCAGTCTTTGACCGGACCGAAAATTCTTTCACAGAACAGACCGCCCATCTCAGGCTTATAAGTTCTGTAGTTGATAGTTTCCGGCTGAGTTACTTCGCCAAATGAGCTCTCCAGAATTGATTCCGGAGAAGCAAGGCTTATAGTAACCGTTGAAAAGTCATTGTTGATTTTTTTGTTTTTTCTAAATGCCATAATGTTCCTTATCTATAGGTAGGCACATCGCCTTAATTTAACATTTTTACTGAAGCGTAATTTCTAGAGCCAATCCTCTTAATTCATGAATCAATACATTGAATGATTCAGGAATGTTTGGTCTTGGAAGATTATCACCTTTAACAATTGCCTCATAAGCTTTTGCTCTTCCTACAACGTCATCCGACTTAATAGTCAAAATCTCTTGTAGAATATTAGCCGCTCCAAAAGCTTCGAGTGCCCATACCTCCATCTCACCAAATCTCTGTCCACCAAATTGAGCTTTACCTCCAAGTGGCTGCTGAGTAATTAATGAGTAAGGTCCAATTGAACGGGCGTGCATCTTGTCATCAACAAGGTGCCCTAGTTTCAACATATAAATTACACCCACAGTAGTTGGCTGATCGAATCGCTCTCCAGATAATCCGTCGTGCAGATAAGTTCTGCCTAAATCCGGAAGACCAGCTTCCTTAAGTTCTGCATCAACTTCGTCAGCAGACGCACCATCGAAAATCGGAGTAGCATACTTACGACCTAGCTTTAATCCTGCCCAACCTAAAACAGTTTCATAAATCTGTCCAAGGTTCATACGAGATGGTACACCCAGCGGGTTAAGCACGATATCAACCGGAGTTCCATCCTCAAGGAATGGCATATCTTCTGATCTAACTATCTTAGCAACAACACCTTTGTTACCGTGACGTCCTGCCATTTTATCACCTACTCTTAGTTTACGCTTCTTAGCAATATAAACTTTAGCAAGTCTAACTATTCCAGCAGGTAGCTCATCTCCAACTTCAAGAGTAAATCTTTCTCTTTTGAATTCACCAGCAAGCTCATTTCTTCTATTCAGATAGTTTTTAACCAGAGTAACAAGCAATTCGTTTGCTTCCTCATCATCTGTCCATCCTTCTAAAATAACATCAGCTATTAGGTTTACTTCTTCAGGTACTGCATATCCAGATTCGTCTCTGTATATGTTTTTCTCAGGGAAAAGGTTATTTTCAATATTCTGATGATTGAATTTCATGCCTTTGCTAATCAATTCATCACCGAATTTATGCTTAACACCTTGAGAAGTTTTTCCATCAAGAAGTGAAACAAGCTTATTAATCATTTTTGCTCTTAATCCTCTAAGATTCTTAGAGTATTCTGCCATAAGGTTTTGAACATCCTTTTTAGCTCGAGCTCTTGAGTCTTTATCTTTTTTCGGACGAGAGAAAAGTTTAGTATCAATTACTACACCTTTTACTGATGGTGGTACACGAAGTGAAGCATCTTTTACATCACCAGCCTTATCACCAAAAATTGCGCGTAGTAATTTTTCTTCAGGAGTCGGATCACTTTCTCCTTTAGGAGTGATCTTACCAATTAGAATATCCCCTTCTTTAACTTCAGCACCAACTCTGATAACTCCATTTTCATCAAGATGCTTTACAGCCTCTTCACTAACGTTTGGAATTTCAGAAGTTAATTCTTCTTCTCCTCGTTTAGTATCTCTAACCTCTAATTCATATTCATCAATGTGAATTGAGGTAAATATATCATCTCTTACAACTTTCTCAGAAATTACAATCGCATCCTCAAAGTTGTAACCTTGCCAAGGCATGAAAGCAACCTTCATATTTCTACCAAGTGCTAACTCACCCTGATCAGTTGCATAACCATCACAAAGAACCTGTCCTTTTTCAACTCTTTCACCTTTCTTCACAATTGGAACAAGGTTTAAGCTAGTATCCTGGTTAGTTCTTCTAAATTTGATCAGTTTATATGTTACAACATCATCATCGAAGCTTACAAGCCTTTCATTATCAGATCTGTCATAACGAACTTTGATAACTGTAGAGTCTACGAAATCAATTTCTCCATCAGCTTCAGCTACAATAAGAGTTCTAGAGTCTAAAGCAACTCGCTTTTCAAGACCAGTACCAACTATTGGTGCCTGTGGTCTTAATAAAGGAACTGCCTGACGTTGCATGTTTGATCCCATTAGGGCACGGTTAGCATCGTCATGCTCAAGGAAAGGAATCAACGAAGCTGCAACCGATACAATTTGGTTAGGAGCAACGTCCATATAAGATAATTCGTGTGGCTCCATAACTGGGAAGTCACCTTCATATCTAGCCTTAACTCTATCATTTACATATTCACCACTGTCTGTGATTGGCGCATTTGCCTGAGCTATGTAGTGATTATCTTCTTCTTCGGCAGTCAGGTAAATAACATCATTAGTTACTTTTCCATCTTGTACTTTTCTGTATGGAGTTTCAATGAATCCCATACTGTTTACTTTCGCATGAACACATAGTGAAGAAATCAAACCAATGTTTGGACCTTCAGGAGTTTCAATTGTACATAGACGACCGTAGTGAGTATAGTGAACGTCTCGCACCTCGAAACCAGCTCTTTCTCTTGAAAGACCACCAGGTCCTAATGCAGACATTCTTCTTTTATGAGTTACCTCAGCCAATGGGTTAGTTTGATCCATAAACTGAGATAATTGGTTTGTACCAAAGAATGAATTGATAACAGAAGATAACGTTCTGGCATTGATCAGATCAACAGGTTTGAAATCTTCATTATCACGTACGTTCATTCTTTCTTTTATAGTACGTGCCATTCTAGCAAGACCTACACCAAATTGAGAGTAAAGCTGCTCACCAACAGTTCTTACCCTTCTATTACTTAGGTGGTCAATATCATCAACTACAGCTTTACTGTTGATCAATCCGATAAGGTATTTAACAATAAGAATAATATCTTCAGTTGTTAATACCCTTGAATCTTTAGAATGATCAAGACCAAGCTTTGTATTTATTCTGTAACGACCTACTTCACCCAGATCATAACGCTTGTCACTAAAGAAAAGGTTTTGAATAATTTCTCTAGCAGTAGCTTCATCCGGAGCTTCAGTATTTCTTAATTGTCTGTATATAGTTTCAACAGCTTCTTTTTCAGAGTTTGAATTATCTTTTTGAAGCGTGTTATATATTATTGAATAATCAGTTACGTTAGCATCCTTTCTGTGTAGAATGATTGATTTCACACCAGCATCAAGGATTAACTCAATATCTTCTTCAGTCAGAATCGAATCACGCTCAAGGATCACTTCATTTCGGTCAATTGAAACCACTTCACCAGTGTCTTCATCTACGAAATCTTCAGTCCAAGTACGTAAAACTCTAGCAGCTAATTTTCTATCTGTTACTTTTTTAAGGTTTGCCTTAGTAGCTTCAATTTCTTCAGAAAGATCAAATAGATCTAGAATATCTTTATCAGATCCGAAGCCAATTGCTCTTAAAAGAGTAGTGACCGGAAACTTCTTCTTTCGGTCAATATAGGCATACATTACGTTATTAACGTCAGTAGCAAACTCTATCCAAGAACCTTTGAAAGGGATAATTCTTGCTGAATATAGAGTAGTACCGTTAGTGTGTTTACTTTGAGCAAAGAACACACCCGGAGAACGGTGAAGCTGAGAAACGATCACACGTTCAGCACCATTGATCACGAAAGATCCTTTAGCAGTCATCAAAGGAACGCTACCTAGGAACACTTCCTGTTCAATAGTTTCAAAATCTTCATTATCCTCATCATTACAAGAGAGGCGCAGTTTAGCTTTAAGAGCTACTGCATACGTCAGACCACGATCAATACATTCCTGAACGGAATATTTAGGCGGATCAATAGTATAGTCGACGAATTCAAGAACAAAATTTTCTCTAGAGTCAGAAATAGGAAAGTTCTCCATAAAAACTTTATAGAGGCCTTCATGATTTCTCTTTTCCGCTGCTGTATCCAATTGGAAGAAGTCGCGGAAAGACTGTAACTGTACATCCAAGAAATCAGGGTAATCGATTACTGACTTTATAGATGAGAAATTAATTCTTTCGGTTTGAATCTTATTAGCCAAGACTATCAGAGTTTAAGTTTTTACAAAAGGTGTCGGACTTCAGTTCCTGAAATCCGACACATATGCTCTTCAGCATTGTATGTTCGTACAAACAGGAAAAGACCCCAATAAAATATCAGGGCCTAAATAGGGTTGACCAAGACGGTCAAATTATTTCAACTCAACTTCAGCACCAGCCTCTTCAAGTTGTTTCTTTAAGCTTTCTGCCTCATCTTTAGGCATACCTTCTTTAACTGCTTTTGGAGCGCCATCAACTAATTCTTTAGCCTCTTTAAGACCAAGACCAGTTAATTCTTTTACTAGTTTTACAACAGCAAGTTTAGCACCACCAGCAGACTTAAGGATTACGTCAAATTCAGACTTCTCATCCTCACCATCACCACCAGCAGCAGCGCCACCAGCAACCATAACAGGAGCTGCAGCTGCAGCAGGCTCGATGCCATACTCTTCCTTAAGGATTTCTGCTAATTCGTTTACTTCTTTTACAGTTAAGTTTACTAACTGCTCAGCGAATTCTTTCAAATCTGCCATTTTATTCCCGATTTAAATTGTTTCTAAATTAATACTTGTAAAATAATTGAAATTATGCTTCTCGATCTTGTAATGTCTTAACGATACCTCCAATTGTATCACCTCCGCTCTTAAGAGCTGAAATAACGTTTTTAGCTGGAGACTGAAGTAATGTAATAACTTCACCGATAAGCTCATTTTTAGATTTAAGATTACTAAGAGTTTCAAGATGCTCGTCACCAACAAAAATGTCAGAATCGATTGAGGCACCTTTTAAAAGAGGTTTCTTAGCCCCCTTACCTAGTTTGCTTCTGAAGTCCTTGATAACTTTAGCTGGTGCATTATTAGATTCAGGTGAGAAAATAATTCCGCTGAATCCTTTTAAAGCTACATCCAACTCGGTAAAATCAGCTTCCATTTGCTCAAGAGCTTTCTTGATCAATGTATTTTTGACTACCTTATATTCAACACCTTCTTTAAAGCATAACCTTCTAAAGTCATTGATCTGTCCAACCGTTAGCCCACTAGCATCAGCGATGTAGAAGAACGGGTTATTGTTGAACTTCTCAACCAGACTTTCTATTACTTGTGCTTTTTCTTCTCTAGTCATGGTTATAATCCTGCTATAGAGTTTTTATCAATTTTGATACCTGGACTCATGGTACTAGAGATAGAAATCCCTTTGAAGTAAGTACCCTTCGCTGACGCAGGTTTCAACTTTGCGATTGTCTGAATCAATTCAATAGCATTTTCTTGAATTTTATCATTATCAAATGATATACGTCCAATAGATGCGTGAACGATTCCGAATTTATCAACTTTAAAGTCGATTTTACCCGCTTTAACTTCCTGAACAGCTTTTCCTACATCAAGAGTCACCGTACCCGCTTTCGGGTTAGGCATTAGACCACGAGGACCTAACACACGACCTAAACGACCTATTTTAGGCATTACAGTCGGCATTGTTATGATCACGTCGATATCAGTCCAACCACCTTCGATTTTCTTAATGTAATCGTCAAGTCCTACATAATCAGCACCTGCTTCCTTCGCCTCTTCTTCTTTATCAGGAGTACACAACACCAACACGCGTACGTCACGACCCACACCATGAGGAAGGGCCACAACACCACGAACCATTTGATCGGCTTTACGTGGGTCAACTCCTAAACGAATATCGAGATCAACAGAAGCATCGAATGAAGCATAATTCACTTCTTTTACTAGCGCTGCAGCTTCACCAAGGGTGTAAGCTTTCTCAGGATCTAACTTAGAAAATGCTTCTTTTTGTTTTTTTGTTAATCTTGCCATGTTACCTTAAGATTATTATGCCCAAGGAGCTTTTCCCTGAACCTTTATTCCCATACTTCTTGCGGTACCTGCAATCATGCGCATTGCTGATTCAACTGTAAATGCATTTAAATCCTGCATTTTAGTTTCAGCAATCTCTTTCACTTGATCCCAAGATACAGACCCTACTTTAGCTCGGTTAGGTTCAGCTGAACCCTTCTTCACCTTTGCAGCTTCCATTAACAAGATCGCAGCAGGAGGAGTTTTAATGACAAAGTCGAAAGACTTGTCAGTATAAATAGTTACTACCACTGGTAGAACCATTCCCTGCTTCTCTTGCGTACGAGCGTTAAACTGCTTGCAGAAGTCCATTATGTTGAGACCCTTAGCACCAAGAGCCGGACCGATGGGTGGAGATGGATTGGCTTGTCCACCCTTTACTTGTAACTTCAGGTAACCACTAATCTCCTTTGCCATTACTATTCTACTTTTTCAACCTGCATATAGTTTAATTCCACTGGAGTATTTCGACCAAAGATTTTAACGATTACGTTAAGCTTCTTACGATCTTCAAATACCTCCTCTACGTGGCCGGTAAATCCGCTGAATGGACCATCCATTACTTTCACAGATTCACCTACAATATATGGTGTATCTAGTTTTTCTTCGAACTCTTCCGTCTCATCAACTTTACCTAAGATTCTGTTGACTTCAGATTGACGAAGGGGAACTGGATTTTTGGAAGCATTTCCCCCTCCTGCTCCGAGAAAACCAATAACACCTGGAATGCTGGTCACGGTGTGCATAACTTCTCCATGAGAAAGGTTTGCCTGGATCAGCACATAGCCCGGAAAGAACGAACGCTCTCTAATACGCTTTTTTCCATTGCGCATTTCATAAACTTTTTCTGAAGGAATCAGGATCTGTGGAACCTCACCTTCGAGTTTTTGTCGAGCGATCTCGTTTTCAAGGTAATTTTTTACCTTTTTTTCCTGACCACTTACAGCTCTCAGTACATACCATTTATGCTCACTCATAACCTCGGCGTAACAGTCAATTATTTAATATTGTTATAATAAAAATCGGTTAGGTTTTGGAAACCTGAATCTATCAGTCCAATAACCAACGCAAAAATCAAAGAGGCGATCAAAACCAATACAGCATTGTTTTGTAACTCTCTGTATCCTGGCCAACTTACTTTTGTAGTCATCTCTATGTACGACTCTTTGATATATGACACTAACTTATTCATGAATAATAAATTAATAATTTGGCACGGGTGGAGAGACTCGAACTCCCAGCCAATGGTTTTGGAGACCACTACTCTACCAATTGAGCTACACCCGTGTGTATAACACCCCGAAAAACGGAATGCAAAGATAGATAAATAATTTTGATAAACAAAACGCGTTCCCGAAAAATCAGAAACGCGTTTTATATTTTATATCAATATTACTCGATAATTTCAGTTACCTGACCTGATCCTACAGTTCTACCACCTTCACGGATCGCGAAGCGTAGACCTTTTTCCATAGCGATCGGGCTAATTAGGTCAACGTTAATAGAAACGTTGTCACCAGGCATAACCATCTCAACACCTTCTGGAAGAGTGATCTCTCCAGTTACGTCTGTAGTTCTGAAGTAGAACTGTGGACGGTATCTGTTGAAGAATGGAGTGTGACGTCCACCTTCTTCTTTTGAAAGAACGTAAACCTCAGCTTTGAATTTGTGGTGAGGAGTAACAGAACCTGGCTTACAGATTACCATACCTCTCTTAATTTGAGACTTCTCAATACCACGAAGTAAAAGACCAACGTTATCACCAGCTTCACCTCTATCTAGGATCTTACGGAACATCTCAACACCAGTAATAGTTGACTTAAGACCTTCAGCAGCTCCCATACCAAGAATATCTACAGGATCACCAGAGTTGATAACACCTCTCTCGATACGACCAGTAGCAACAGTACCACGACCAGTAATAGAGAATACGTCTTCAACAGGCATTAAGAAATCTTTGTCGATAAGTCTTTCTGGAAGAGGGATGAACTCATCAACTGCAGCCATCAACTCATCAACTTTTTCTACCCACTTAGGCTCACCGTTAAGCGCACCTAGTGCAGAACCAGCGATGATTGGAGTATCATCTCCTGGATAATCGTAAGAAGAAAGAAGATCTCTAACTTCCATTTCTACTAATTCAAGTAGTTCTTCGTCATCAACAAGGTCTACCTTGTTTAAGAACACAACAATCGCAGGTACACCTACCTGACGACCTAATAGAATGTGCTCTCTAGTTTGAGGCATTGGACCGTCAGTTGCAGCAACAACAAGGATCGCACCGTCCATCTGAGCAGCACCAGTAACCATGTTTTTCACGTAGTCAGCGTGACCTGGACAGTCAACGTGTGCATAGTGACGGTTCTCAGTAGCGTACTCAACGTGCGAACTGTTAATAGTAATACCACGCTCTTTTTCTTCTGGCGCGTTATCGATAGCAGAGAAGTCTCTTACCTCTGCAAGACCTTTATCTGCTAAAACTTTTGAAATAGCCGCAGTTAAAGTAGTCTTACCGTGGTCAACGTGACCGATAGTACCGATGTTAACGTGCGGTTTCGAACGATCAAAGGTTTCCTTAGCCATTTTCTTATAATCCTCGGTTTTGTTATAAATTCATTTACTTAATTGACAAAAACACCTTAAAATGTACTTTTAAGGTGGTTAAGATTTTTATGATTTCCGGATAAACCGGCAATATTATATCTAGCTGAGCCAATGACGGGAATTGAACCCGTGACCTCTTCCTTACCAAGGAAGCGCTCTACCCCTGAGCTACATCGGCTTTAACCGACAATAAAATTGAGCGGGCGACGAGGCTCGAACCCGCGACCTACAGCTTGGAAGGCTGTCGCTCTACCAACTGAGCTACGCCCGCTTAATCTCTTAACCTAATTAAAGATAGCATGAATTACTCGCTTTAAGTAAGTTTCTCAAGAGTTTTTGTGGGGGAAACAGGATTCGAACCTGTGAAGTCATAAGACAACGGATTTACAGTCCGTCCCAGTTGGCCGCTTTGGTATTCCCCCAATTATCGGTTTCAGTTATTCAAATCAACCTACCTAAAACCCGACATTTTGTGTCTCCGTTTTGTTTTAGGTGGTGCAAAAATATATATCATTTTCTATCTTTCAAACATTCGAGTAGAAAATTTATAAAAAAAGATTCGGCTATTTTTTTATTCTTCCGAAGAGACAGTCACAGCTTCCAGATTTTCAATGACTTCCGGATATTTTTCCTCCAATAATTTTTTTTCAATCTTTTCTTTTACTCCCGGATAATCTTCGAGCATCATCAACAATAAATATATCGTCGTTCTATTATTTACACTCTTCTCTTTTTCAAGCAATGAAAACAAAAACTCAGACTTTGATTCAAGATCTACACTTTCACTTGCTCTGGGAAGAAACATCATGTACAATTGAAGTGCATAAAATCTTTCATCCCTTCTCAAATTAATTATCTTTTCTTCAAGCCAGGATATTTTTTCAAAATAACCACTATCAAGATAGTATAATGCCAAAGGTATCACCGTTTCGATCTGATTGTATGATTCATACTTTTGTAGCTTTTCATATTTTCCTTCAATATCACTCATGCTCAACGCCTCTATTGAGGCGCCTTTCACACTAAATGAATTGCTCTCAAGTCCTTTTTCAATCACTGATTTGTATGAGTCAGGGTCCCAACTACCTATTGTCGCTATCGCGTCGGCCCTTACAATATAATTTGAATCTGATGCAGCCATCGAGGCTACTTTTGCGATCACTTCTTCTGGGACATCCCCTTCTGTTGTGGCCCATATATTTAAACTATACTGTCTAAATGCCCAGAAATTATCCGATAAAACTTCAAGGAATAGATCTGAAACTTCAGGGATATTTAAAGAATCTGAAAGCTGTTCAAGTGCTTCAAATTTTGACTTATAAGAAACGCCATATTTATATTGATTAATCCAGTCTTTTAATGGTTTTTCATATGCAATTTCAACTAAAAGCTCATGTTCGGGGTCAAATATGACCGTTTCAGGAGCAGAAGTCATAGGGATTTCCAATATCTGATACGGTTTATCAATTGTCACTGTATATCTTGAACCCTGCCCTTTATCAAACACATCAATTGTTGCTGGTAGCACAAATACCGGAATATCTTCGGATTGAACCTGAAAAACTTCAATATATAACGTGTCATTTTGGTGTAGGTATGAAAAAGTTAGTTCCGGATGCCCTTCACTATAGAACCATTGATTAAAAAACCAACTCAAATCTTGCCCACTTGCAGCTTCCATTGAAAGCCTGAAATTTGCAGCTTCAACAGATTTTCCTTTGTAATCATCAATATAATTTTGTATCCCTTTAAAGAATACATCATCGCCAAGATAAGCTCTCAGCATGTGAAGAATACGCCCTCCCTTATTATAACTATGCGCATCAAATACATCATCAGGAGAATAAAAGTTATGGTTTATCAACGCATGAGTCTCCTCTAGAGCCTCTTCAAAGTAACCTTCTTCTTCTTCGTAAGCTATCAGTCCAGCCTCCATTTCTCCATATTTGTGCTCTGCCCACAGATATTCAGAATAATTAGCAAAAGACTCATTCATGGCAATATTGGCCCATGATTCTGCTGTCAAAAGATCTCCAAACCATTGATGTGCCAGCTCGTGCATCACAATACCTTCATACTCTTCATCTAATGATTCGTTTTCAGTTAATTGAACTTCCTCCATAAATACAGAAGCAGTAGTATTTTCCATTGCACCCGTGACAAAATCGCGAACAGCAATCTGGGCATACTTTGGCCAAGGGAAAGGTTCATCGAGAAGGCTGTCCAGAAAATCAATCATCTCTGGGGTATTCTTAAATATATCAGAAGCACGATTCTTATATTTTTCCTCTACAAAATATTGTAAAGAAAGGTCGTTATTCATGGCTTCAACTTTAGCAAACTTCCCAGCTGCTATCATTGTGAGATAAGCCGCATGAGCTTGTTCCAAACGCCAAGTATCTGTTTTAATGCTATCTTCTCCTACTACACTGCTGATTAATAATCCATTACTTAAAGTCTCAAAATCTGATGGTACTGAAATGCTTATTTCTTGTTTAAATCTTTCATTCGGAGCGTCTATTAAAGGGAACCAACGACTATTATTTTCAGGCTCTCCCTGAGTCCAAAGTTGTATGACCTTCCCGGAATCATCCTTTACAAAATACAATCCTCTCGAATCATAATATGAAGTCGCATTATCTAAAGGACTGTTATTGGGGTCTGCTATATAATCAATTTCAATTGTGACAATCTCTCCTGGCTGATAAAACCTGTCAAGATGAATTTTCAATTGAAAGGAGTCGTAATCATAAGCAACCGGAGTATTTTGATTTCTACCCGGCATAGTGACTTTTTTTATCTCAAAACCCTTTCCGTCAAGGATAACCTCATTTAAAGGATAGCTGTAAGGAGATCCAGTTATTGTTGCTTTTCCAAAGACCTTTTCATTATCAAAATCAAAAGAAACATTCAAATCAAGATGAATGATGTCAAACTCTAAAGGTCTGGCAGTTTGATACGGTACTGGCTTAGGGGTAAGGGCTGCCTGTTCTTCAATAAGAAGAGAATCTGTATCTCCCTCAACATCAGAAACTTGAGGCGTTGAGTTTGAGCATGAAAAAATTGCAAGTATAACAACCGCATAAAAACCGGTTAAAAATATCTTTTTACACATAACTGAAAGTTTAATACTCAAAGATTACAAAAAAAATGCGTATTTATTATTTTGGGTCCTCCAATTTTGGAGATGAACCATTAATTTGCTCACTTCATGCTTGTAAAAAAGACAGAATAACTGTAATTATGCATGAAAAAGCATTATGTACCAGGCACACCTTATTAACGAAGAAGAATCTAATTCAGATAAGTCAACCTCTGTTAATTTTGAAGATGGCAATATCATCGTTGATGATGAAATTCTAAACTGGGACATAAGTCATATCGATGATTCTCATTTTCATGTGATTAAAGATGGAATAGGCTATAAGCTTGAGCATGTCTCTACAAATCACGAAGAAAAAATTGTTACCCTAAAAATTAATGGAAAAGTTTGCCAGATAAAGGTTAAAGACAAGATGGACATACTTCTTGAAAAAATGGGTATGTCAGATCTAGCCGGAAGTCAGGTAACAGATATAAAAGCTCCAATGCCTGGTATGATACTTGAAATAAAAGTTGAGGTAGGCCAAACCATCAAAAAGGGAGATCCTGTAATGGTGTTGGAAGCAATGAAAATGGAAAATGTATTAAAATCGCCAGGAGATGGAGAGATAACAAGTATCGAAGTTAAAACTGGTCAGTCTGTCGAAAAGAATCAATTATTAATCCGCTTTTAGAGCGGATATTTTATATTAGGTAAATTAAAAATCAGTCAATACAACATCGCCGAAATTATATGAGATACAAAAGGATACTTCTGAAGCTGAGTGGAGAAGCATTGATGGGGCAACAACAATACGGGATCGATTCTGCAAGATTACAGCAATATGCTGAAGAGATCAAACGCGTTAAGGATATGGGCGTAGAGATAGCTATCGTTATTGGTGGAGGAAACATATACCGAGGAGTTCAGGCAGAAAAGTCAGGAATTGATCGTGTACAGGGTGACTACATGGGAATGTTAGCTACTGTAATCAATGCAATGGCCCTTCAGAGTATTCTGGAAAAAAACAATATGTATACTCGTTTGATGTCCGGATTTGATATTGAGAAAGTATGTGAGCCTTTTATTAGAAGACGAGCAATCAGGCACCTTGAAAAAGGAAGAGTAGTTATTTTTGGTGCTGGAATTGGAAGCCCTTATTTTACTACTGATTCAACAGCAAGTTTACGAGCAATTGAAATTGAAGCTGATGTAGTTTTAAAAGGAACACGTGTTGATGGAGTTTATACTGCTGATCCTGAAAAAGATCCTACTGCTGAAAAATATCATAACATCTCATTCAAAGAGGTTATTCAGAAGGGATTAAATGTTATGGACACAACAGCTTTTACTCTTTGTCAGGAAAACAATTTACCAATCAGAGTATTTGATATGAATGTTCCTGGTAATCTTTACAATTTGATTGCCGGTGAGGAAGTAGGTACATTAATAGAATAGAACAATTTAGTTATATTTGAATATGGAAGAAATAGATTTATATCTCGAAGAAGCCAAAGATCAAATGGAAAAAGCTATTCAGCATACACAATTAGAGCTGAATAAAGTTAGAGCCGGAAAGGCGATGCCTTCAATGTTAGATGGTCTAAAAGTTGATTATTATGGTAATCCTACTCCATTAAACCAGGTAGGTTCAATTAACACTCCTGATGCAAGAACCCTAGTTATCAAGCCATGGGAGAAAAATATCATTTCTGAAATAGAAAGAGCAATCATCAACAGTGACCTTGGTTTTAACCCACAAAATGATGGGGATATCATACGAATCAATATTCCTCCATTATCAGAAGAACGCCGTGCACAACTACTGAAGCATTGTAAGCAATTAGCTGAACAAGGTAAAGTAAGTGTTAGAAATGCAAGGAAAGATGCAAATGACGGACTTAAGAAGCTTCAAAAAGATGGTACTTCAGAAGATTTAGTCAAAAATGCTGAAGATGAAGTACAAAAACTGACTGATCAGTATGTTGAGAAAGTTGATAAACTTTTAGAAGTAAAAGAAAAAGATATAATGACAATATAAAATAAAGGGAGCAAGTTGCTCCCTTTTTTTATAACAAATCAGGTGATACTCCTATCCTAACACCCCAGTACTTATTTTTAAATGTATCATATCCACCTCCAACTTCAAGGCGCAAGAATCTAAACAAATTGGTGACTCCATATCCACCTTCAAAATAATTACTTCCGTCTGCCAGAGTCAAATTATTAAAGAAAAAGTATTCCTTCATCCCAATCAACCTGAGTTGTGGTACTTGAGTAATCAATAACTTTCTGAAGCTAAATTTAAACATCCCTGTCATGTAGGGTCTATCGGTGCTCCATTGATAGTAATCAAGAAAATTAAAGCTTCCTGATTCTGCAAAAGGTAAAAACGGCGTCTGGTTTCCACGAAAGTGATTGTAGTCGACAAAAGATAACGAATCTTTATAGAAGAAACCTCCAAGCTCAACATCATATAAAACTGATAAATTAGCTCCGGCTTTAAATTTATGTCTGATTCCAATTGAAGCCTTCAGGTAATCTAAATCATTTATTGCTTTTATCGGAATTGTTCCATCCCACTTTAATATTAATTCAGGTTTGTATTCTGTTAGTGGTACTAATCTATCATTATACATGTTATACTTGAGACCTGGAATATAGTGCAAGCTTCCTTTCAAATTAAATACCTGATGATCTGGAAAAGCAGTATTATTTAGATATCGGTTTTCCGGTATATTTGAAGAATATTCTTTATGCACTCTACCATTAAATGTATAATCAGTATTATTGAAAAGCTGTTGTCTTTTTTCCCAATTTAGCTCCAATTGTAATCTAGTTGCATAAACGAAATCTTTAAAGTACTTGAGAGTGACAAAATGCTTATCATATAACTTCATATAATTTCCACGCCAGAACAACGTACTAATTGAATTTATTAAAGGAGTGATTGGCTCACTATTATTAATTTGATCTACAAAATAGCCTCCTTCAAGCTTCACTTGAGTTAGACTATCTCTGACATTATTTTGCCATTCGGCTCCCCCTTTTAACTGAAAATTTTCTGAAGAAAAATTATATCTGGGTACAGCATTAAGTTTCCACCTGTTTTTAGACTTATTGTAAAATGAATAAGAAACTGGTAGAGCTACGTTAACTCCATTTACAGTATTATAAAATGTGTTTTCAAGGACTCCGTCAATATCTAGTCTGGGTTTGCCTCTACCGAAAGAAACATGATCTCCTACTAATAAAAAAAATGGTGATAATTTCCTTGACTTGGTAGAGTCAATAGCAGCCACGCTATCCATTTTTGCAATTGTACTATCAAGCTTGGTATAACCGACAATTTCATCCTGAGTCAATGGAATTGTTCTTACCTCATCCCAATAACTTTTATCGGCTGTTTTTAGAGAACTATCATTTTTATAAACATATCGCTCAAGTATTTTTTCATTTCCAGTTCCTTTACGTTCTTCTTCCACATACATTTCAACATCTTCCATCAGATTTGATACAGTAAAGACTGCTGAATCTTCCTGGGTAAGTGACTGATCGGAAGTAGCGTTTTTCACCTTCACAGCTTCAGTTTTTTCATCTACCACTTCTAATGTTGTCACAAGGTCTTCATTTAGATCAATCTCATAATCACTAACTCCCGCCAAATAATCATAAGAAAATTCGAATCCAACGAAGGATCCTTTTATAAAGAATTTATGTGATATCGGTAGCCAAACATTTTCTCTAACAGGAGCCAGGTTCTGTTGAATATTAATTTTAATTCCCTGCTGGTAATTAAAAAGATCAACACTATGCAGTGCCCAAAGGTCTTCGATTATATAGATATTACCATTGAACAACTCACTATCCTTAACTCTTGGTATTACTCTAATTTTGTTAACCTCATAGTCACCTTCCTTAAAGGATCCTAAATATTCATATTTATAATAAGCAAAACATTTCTTTGATAGTGGAGAAACTACTCCCGCGACGGTACTTTCATAAAAACTACCGAAAATATAATTCCCAGGACTGAAATCCTGACTTTCGCCTTTACTTCTAACGGCAAGAACTTCCTGCTCATAGGTAGATGGCCTTTTATATTTTACTTTTACTAAACTTTCACCTATATAAAGTTGATCCTGATTTAATCCTTCTTTTTCAAGCCTTCTTTTAACAATACCTGGAATTTTTTCAAATCTGCCTTTGCCTTTCAAATAAACCTTTGCTGTAAATTCATCAACCTGATGGAGGTGGTACATTGCTTTGGCACTTGCTTTCCTTATTATAGCATAGGCTGGGTCTTCAAATGAACCTGTCACTTGTAGCTCTGGCAAACTATAGACCTGAGGCTCAAGAACAATATCTATTTGCTTTATTTCATCAGCTACTATTGAAACGCTAACAGTTTTGGATTTATATCCCATATACTGGAACATAACTGTATAATTTCCTGGACTAAGGTCGAATTGAAACTCACCGTTTTCATTCGCGCTTGTTCCTTCATTGATTTCAGAAATATAAACTGCGGTAAATCCAAGTGGTGTATTTTGTTCATCTTTAACCGTTCCTTTCAATGTTTGGGAATAGCATTGAAAAGCAGGAAGCAAAAAAATAATTACTCCTGCCAAAAATTTGAACATGGTGGTCATAAAATTTAATGGTTGTTTTGGTAAATAAGATAGATTAATGGATAATGGTCATTGATAGAGTTTCCTGGAATAGATTAATAATTCAGTTTCTTTTGGAACCAGATACCTAATTGATTTATCATTTTTCACAGAGTTTCTGATAAATGTGGCTGATATATCAATAAAAGGAGCCTCAATCATTTGCACTCGACAATCTTCATGCCATTTTGTTTTTCTGGTACCAGGTCTTGGGTAACATATAATGCCAGTTTCTTCAATCAGAATATCATGATTCTTCCATTTATGAAACCCTTTCAAGTTATCCTCCCCCATGATCAGCTTAAAATCATAGTCAGGGTATTTTTCTTTTATATATGTTACGGTATCTATAGTATAGCTTGGCTTGGGCATATTAAATTCGATATCAGTCACTCTAAACTTATAATTATCGAAAATGGCTGCCTGAACCATATCATAACGATCTTGCTCATGGGCAAGAGTGCTCTTTTTCTTAAATGGGCTTTGAGGAGAAACCACAAACCAAACTTCATCTGCTAATCCGGAATCTGCTACAGTTTGTGCAATTATCATATGACCGATATGAATCGGATTAAACGAACCAAAATATAATCCAATGGTCTTGTTCATGATTATTATTTAGCCATGAACTCATCTAATAGAGACTGGGCTTTTTCTTGTGCTTTACCCAGATCATCATTCAACAAAACGACATCGAACTTGTCCATAAATTCCATTTCAAACTTTGCCTTGAATAACCTTCTGGAGACACTATCCTCGCTTTCAGTACCTCGGTCTCTAAGTCTTTTGGCCAATTCATCAATTGAAGGAACTTTAACATAAACAGCTAAAGCACTATCTTTAAAATATTTTTTAAGATTCAGGGCTCCTTTAACATCAACATCAAAGATTACTGTTTTACCCTCGTCCCATAATCTTTGAATCTCTGATTTTAATGTGCCATAAAAGTTACCAGGATAGACCTCTTCCCACTCTATAAATTCATCATTATCAATACTTTGCTTGAATTCGTGAGGAGACAAAAAGTAATAATCTTTTCCGTTTTCTTCATTTCTTCCTCGCTTATCCCGAGTACATGCAGAAATTGAAAATCCCAGAAAATCATTATTAGCCAACAGATGTTTAACTATTGTTGTCTTTCCTGACCCTGAGGGTGCTGCGAATATTATGGCCTTTCCCTGTTTCATTATTATTCTTTGTCTAGGGTGCAAAGATAGAATATCACTTTAATAATACTTAGCTATAATAGTTAAATACTATTAAATGATGATAATATTCGATAATTACTCCTCTTCCTCAATTAAAATTGTAATTGAGGTCACACTTGAAATTTGAAAAAATCCAAGAGGGGGATTTCCGGGATCAGTTATATTTGAAATATTTGTAGTCGGATTTACAGGCGCCGGAGAAAATATTCCTCCATCATTAAATAATAAATTCACTAATCCCAAAAAGTAATTATAGGTTGATTCATTTAATGAATATTGTTCAACTTTAACTGTATCTCCGACTTCAAAAGGATAAGGCAATTCCAGGTTACTAATATCCTCTTGCACCAATTCATCATCAGCCAAAAGATAGTCACCCCTGTCATTAAAAAGTGTGTCATTTTCATAAACCAACCACCTATAATAATTTATCTGCCCTTTAGGAGTCTTTCCATAAAAATAACAATAATAACCTTCTTCCCTGAAAACCCTTTCTTCCTGATACCTTACCACTACTGAATCCAATACCGGATAAGGTAATACCTCACCTGAAGCAGAATATTGCTGACCATTATAATCTATTTCTAATGTATATTTTTCACCTTCGACTACACTAAAATCATCTGCCGTATAAAAATACCCTGGATTCTTTTCTTCAAGGGGAACGATATAATCATCTCCTCTGACTAACCTCACCTGAGCATTTCTAACTGTATCGTTTCCTTTTTCATCATAATAACTTGTAGTCAGACCCAGTTTTATGAGATGAGGACCAGACTGGGTTGTGATTTTCGCCTCTACTACCAGTTGAGGGTCTCCGTCAGTAAGTTTTAATTTTACTTCTTCCTGACAAGAAGCCACTATCAGGACAAAAATTATTGAGAGTATATATTTTAAATTTCTTTTCATCTTAGAAGCTGAAGTTATATGACACTGAAGGAATTATACTAAATAAATAAGTCGTAACAGAAGCTGGTCTAGAGGAATATTCTTTCCCCGGGTCACCGTCTTCTTGTGGATCAAAATTCACATCATTATTGTATATTCTTCTAAATTCGATTGAGAATGGATTTTTTCTGGCATAGGCGTTGTAAACAGAAAAGTTCCAATACGACTTCCATTTCCTACCTGGTTTTTCTTTCCCTTTAAGCGTTAAACTCAAGTCCAGTCTATGGTAATCCGGCATTCTTGAGCTGTTTCTGTTATTGTCGTCATAATATGGAACAGATTGACCATCGATTTCATATCTACCTACAGGAAAGGAAACTGCTTGCCCTGATGAATACACGAAATTCATCCCCATGCTAACTCTTTTGTTAAACTCATGATTTAGCACTAGAGATATATCATGAATCCTGTCGTATCTGGCCGGATATGGATCACCATTACTGATCATAGGCACCTTTCTAAAGGTTCTAGAAAGAGTGTATGAAAGCCATCCGGTTGTAGCTCCTTTATTCTTTTGAAGTTGAAATTCAAGACCATAAGCCCAACCCTTACCCGCTGATAATTCAACTTCAATATTGTTGCTTAAAAACACATCTGCTTCAGGAAGCATATCGATAACATTTTCCATATGCTTATAATATCCTTCTACAGAAAACTCGTAAGTATTATTTTTGAAGTTTTTGAAGTACCCTAATGCTACCTGATTACCACTAAGAGGCTCAATATATTTATCTGCCGGTATCCAACGGTCTATTGGCAATCCTGCTGTTGAATTTGCAGCAATCTGTAAATACTGCATTGTTCGCATATATGAAGCCTTGATAGACGAAGATGAGTTTAATTTATACCTCACATTTAATCTCGGCTCAAGCCCATCATAAAAAGCAATTCTTTTTCCTCCTGAATAGGATACGGTATCAATAATTTCTGAGTCTCTGGAAGGCTCATCATTTTCATAGATATAAACATCTCCGGGGCCAATGTTAGCAAATAGAGAGTATCTTAGCCCTGCCTGAACCAGCAGCTTTTCAGATAATTTCTTTTCAAAATCAAAATAAAGTCCTTGTTCAAAAGCATATTTTTCATCCAATGAAAAGTTTTGAATGATTGATTCTTCATCTAGCGGTTTGATTTCTGCCGGAGAAAAAATGTGATACATTGAATGTGAACCAAATGATAATGTTAAAGTAGGATCACTAAAATATGTAAAATCAATTTTAGCAGCTACTTCACTTAAGTTGGCCAGCCATTCAAAATTCTGTGATGAATTATCAACTTTAAACCCATAGTTAAAACTGCTGTATAATGCTGTTGTATTTAGAAATAGCTTATCATTGAAAACATGATTCCATCGACCAGTCAGGGTAGCATTTCCCCAGTTTAAACCAAATTCATTATCGAAGTTAAATACATCACGACCAAAATAACCTGAAACGAAAACCTGATCTTTCGGGCTAAACCTGTAATTAGCTTTAGCATTAAAATCATAAAAATACAGTTGGTTATTTTTGATATTCGGATCACTACTTAAGCCAAGAAACAAGTCTGCATATGTTCTTCTGGCTGTCACAATAAAGGAACTAACATCCTTTTTAATTGGACCTTCAAGCGTAAGGCGACTTGAAATTGTACCTATACCACCAGAACCGGAAAAGTGTTTGGAATTACCTTCCTTCATTTGGATATCTACTACCGAAGAAAGCCTTCCTCCATACTTCGCAGGTATACCACCTTTATACATTGTAACTTTCTTAACAGCATCCGGATTAAATACAGAAAAGAAACCAAGAAAGTGAGATGCATTGTAGACTGTTGCTTCGTCGAGAAGCACCAAATTTTGATCGTAGCTACCTCCTCGTACAAATAATCCTGTTGTCCCCTCTCCTGCCGACTGTACCCCTGGCAATAATTGTAGACTCTTCACAATATCCACTTCACCAAAAAGAGCTGGCATT
Organism: Marinigracilibium pacificum; assembly: GCF_012926615.1. GTDB lineage: Bacteria > Bacteroidota > Bacteroidia > Cytophagales > Cyclobacteriaceae > Mangrovivirga > Mangrovivirga pacifica. The sequence continues at coordinate 139,421 of NZ_JABBNU010000008.1, forward strand.
GCTTTAATTTTTTCTATTTCTAGCTCCTCCTGAGACATCGTGACATCTTCAATATTTGCATCTTCTCTTTTACCCGTCACAACAACTTCATCAAGTTCTTGTCCGGCTTCATCAAGTTCGACGTTTAATTTTTTGTTTTCATTAAGATCGATGTCCAGAACTTTTTGATCAAAGCCAATAAATGAAACTGTAATTTGATACTGACCTTTAGGCAAGGTGATTGAATAAAACCCGTAGTTATTGGTAACACCACCACTTGAAGGAGTAGTATTAGCCACTACAGTTGCTCCTATTAATGCTTCTCCGGTCGATGCCTCTTTAACATATCCACTAATTGTAAATTTTTGTTGTGCTGAGGCAGCCAAGTTGACAAATAAAAATAAAAGACTCATTAGAGTCATTAAATTTCGCATAGCTAGTAAAAGGTTTATATGCCTTAAAGATAGTTTGATAACAGAATTCCCGTTGGGGATGTTTACATAACGGGTTAAATTAATTTATGGTTGGCAATATCCATTTATTAGTCAATTATCTTTATATCATCAGGAAACGAATATCCTGTTTTTGAAATGAAATGAGCCCATTCGGCATTAATTCTATTAAATTCTCTAATAGAAATAGTATAGTTATTTTTTTTATAATCTGAATTTACTTTCAGGTAGTTTTTAAATTCCATTTCTGCTTGTTGATAAGACCCAATTTCAAACTTTAAGTATATATCTTTTAAGACCTTTTCCGGACCTGTTTCAAGATCTTCAAACCTTATTTCAAGTAGCCTATCGCTCGATACGGTTTCCTTTTGATTATAATAATCTGATAATAACTTTTTATATAAATCAAAAATCAGATCTTCAACTTCTTCTGGAGAAATGCCATGAAGCATAATTGAAGGAAAGAGCTTTCCAAAGAATTTTTTTGTACTCAGATAAACATGATAAGGATTTCGATGGATAAAAATAAATGCAGAGTCATGGTAATATTCTGTTAACAATTTGAGTCTTGCAGTATTTACCGGGTTTTTTACAATAAGCCGACCTTTCCCAGTATTAATACAAGCCTTTTTCAGTAATTCATCATAATCATTTAACCATTTTTGCTTTTTACTATCTTGTTTAATATGAACAGCATTGGTATAAACTTCTTCATATAGATATGGAAAGAAGAAGAAAAGATAGAATGATTCCATACCCCAATTTCCAACAGCAAATTCATCTTCCTGTGGTAAATCGGGGCCCAACTTTACGTTATCTGAAGGTCTTTTCCCAGGCATGGAAACCCTCATAAAAGTTTTAAAAATAAGTTTACTAGCCAGATTATTTGGAAAAACGCCATTATAGGTAGTGAAATAAGAGCTCTTAGGATCGCATGTCATCAGGTTATGCAATAGGGTGGTTCCAGATCGCCAGTGTCCAATAATAAATATCGGAGGAGAAGTAAATTCAAATCTCTTTATCTTCCTGTGGTACCATATCTTCTCCCAAATATGGAATGGTAATGCTAAAATGGTTACAAGAAAAGTTAGCAATACTTTAATGAAGTATCTGTTTTGAATTTTTCCCTTCCTTATTATCTTAAGAAAGTTAAAAACATTTGCTCCTGCTAATGGTGATATGGGAGGAAGTTCAAAACCAGGCATAAATCTCTGACATAATTAAAAGATAATAATGAAAGCTGATAAAAGCACAAGTTTATTGATCGTTTTAAGTTGCTACATGATTGCAATCTTCGTAGTGGTAGTAATTTGGGATTTCTTGAAAGACTACAATTTGATTTATCGAATTTTAATTGCCGATGTCATCACTACTGTCATAGTATTTGCAGGAAGTATCATTACTAAAAATTCAAGTATGTACGATCCATATTGGTCTGTTGCTCCTCCAATAATTGCGTTAGTTCTAATTACACATTATCCTGAAGGTAATGCAGAAAGGCAAGGCATGATATTATCAGCTACCTTAATCTGGGGCGTTCGATTAACATACAACTGGGTTAGAGGATGGAAAGGATTACATCATGAAGATTGGCGTTATAAGGATATTGCAGGAAAAACAAAGAAACTATATTGGCCTTCCAGCTTTTTTGGTATACATCTGTTACCAACACTTTGGGTTTTTGGTGGATGCTTACCTTTATTTTATATCATCCCTCTGGAAGGTAAAGTGACAATTTGGGATTATACAGGAACATTCTTATGTGTTATTGCAGCGGTAATAGAACTTATCTCAGATGAACAACTTAGAGCTTTTAAGAAAGTAGCGCCCAAAAATAAGTTCATTGATACAGGATGGTGGTCATTAAGCAGGCACCCAAACTACTTTGGCGAACTATTATTCTGGTCTGGGATTTTCATTATGGTATTTCAAATTAAAGATTTATCAGCACTGTGGACCGGTATCGGGTTAGTCGCCTTAATAATCTTATTTGTTTTTATTAGTATACCAATGATGGAAAAGAGGAACTTAAAAAATAAACCAGGATATACTGATTATATCAAAAGGGTATCAATGTTAATACCTTGGCCTTCGTCAAAAAGCAATCGCTAAAATCTGATTGTAAATTCGGTACCAACGTTATCTTCTGACTTTACAGAAATAGCTGCTTTATGCTTTCTCAATATTTGCTTGGATATGCTCAAGCCAATACCTGAACCATGTTTTTTGGTAGTGAAAAATGGAATAAACAACTTCTCTAATGCTTCTTCATCAATACCTGGCCCATTATCTTCAATTTTAACAATTACTTGATTTTTTGGGCCCTGAGTCGCATGAATTTCAATTTTTCTCTTTCTATTATCATCTAATTCATCAAAGGCTTGAATAGCATTTTTAACCAGATTAATAAATACTTGCTCAAGTAATTCGGGATCAGCTTTAAGAGTAAGGTCCTCAGGTATAATTGTACAGATGCATTCTATATTACCTTTTTCAAGGTCATTTTTGAAAAGAGTTTTCAACCTAATGAATATCGAGTTTAGTTCAACATCTTCAAATTTCGGATCCGGTACTCTTGCCAGATTTCTGAAGTCAGACACAAACCTGATCAACCCTTCACTTCTGCGTTGAATAGTCTGGACAGCCATATGAATGGTTTCGATATCTTCATTAGAGATAGTATTCATATCATGGCCATTAACAAGCTGTCCTTGTAATTCACCTTCTACAGTTGCAGCTAAAGAACTAATTGGAGTAACAGAGTTCATGATTTCGTGAGTCAGTACCCTAATTAGGTTTTGCCACGCTTCCATTTCCTTTTCTTCCAGTTCTGACTGAATATTCTGAATTGACACTAATTTAAATTCCTCATTTTTTAGTGTCAGCTCGATAGCATAAATAGCCAATTGAACAATATCATCTTGCTGCTCAATTTTGATTAAGTCCCGGCCTCCAGTTCTTAACTGATAGCATGAATTAACAAGCAACTCACTTATTGGCCTGAGGTCTTCCATCGACTTAACCTGGCGAACTTTTAATAAGCGCTTAGCTGCGGTATTCATTATCTGGATTTTTCCAGACTTATCAAAGGTGATTATCCCGATACCAAGGTGCTGGACAATATTTTTAAGGTACTGATAATGAGCTTCCTTTTCAGCATTAACTTCCTGTAGTTTCTGAAGGATTTTTGATGATGCATCAGGTGCTTCAGTTGTTTTTTTCTGACTTTCAACAGAAAAATCCTCTTCACTTAAACTATCGATAATCCCGAGAATCTCCTCGTTAGACTTTTCGATGTATTTAATAAATGAAATTACCTGAAAAACAATTAATAGTAATATCAGTATACTTCCCAGAACATTGCCATTTGAATAAATCTGATGAGCAAATAAAAATACTGATATCAATAAAATTGATATTCTAAAAATAATATTAAACCTGAAGGTACTAGAGACCATGCTTTTCTAATCTTCTGTATAATGCAGCTCTGGTTAATCCCAGTTCTTTTGCTGCTTTTGATATATTTCCGCTATGCTTATTGATAGCTTTTTGAACAACTTGCTTTTCAACTTCATCAAGGTTAAAAACATCCTCGCCTAAAATAGGTTCATCTGATTTTTGGGTTGAAAGCAAGAAGTTATCTTCTTCAAGCACTTCGCTATCACACATAATAACCGATCTTTCCACTACATGTTGAAGTTCTCGAATATTTCCAGGCCATTGATAAGCCTTTAGCTTCTTCATGGCATTGGCAGAAACACGTTGAACAGGTTTCCGGTATTTTTTTGTGTATATCTTAACAAAATGTTCTACAAGTAAAGGAATATCATCCCGACGCTCTCTTAACGAAGGCAATCTTATCTCGACAGTATTTATTCTGTAAAGAAGGTCTTGTCTAAATGAATTTGATGATACCATTTCATAAAGAGGCATATTAGTAGCACAGATCAACCTGATATCAATTGGAACTGTTTTGTTTGATCCAATTCGTCTGACTTCCCTGTTTTGAAGAGCAGCAAGTAACTTAGCTTGAAGTGGTAAACTCAAGTTTCCTATTTCATCGAGAAAAAGAGTTCCTTTATTTGCAACTTCAAACCTTCCTGCCCTATCTTCTTTTGCATCGGTAAATGAACCCTTTTTATGACCAAAAAGTTCACTTTCAAACAAGGTTTCAGTAATAGCACCCATGTCTACAGAAACGAATACTTCATTCTCTCTAAGAGATCTGGCATGTAATGCTCTGGAAACAAGCTCTTTTCCGGTACCGTTCTCACCTAGAATTAATACATTAGCGTCAGTTTTTGCAACCTTGTCTATCAAATTGAAAACCTCTTTCATTGGCTCACTTTCTCCAATGATATCTCTGAAAGGTTGTGAAATTTCTTCTTCTAAGGATTTTTTAGCGCTACTTAGTTGTTCGACCTTATTATATGATTGCTTAAGCCTTGAAGCAGCAGTTATAGTCGCTACAAGCTTTTCATTTTGCCATGGTTTTAAGACGAAATCAGTAGCACCTTCTTTTAGAGAACGCACTGCCATTTCGACGTCACCAAAAGCCGTAATCAAGATAACAACTGCGTTAGGATCCTTTTCTTTGATTTGCTGAAGCCAAAAAAATCCTTCCTTTCCTGATGTGATATCCTTACTAAAATTCATATCGAGAAGGATAACATCATAGCTATCGTTATTAAGTAAAAAAGGAATTTTCTTAGGATTCTTTTCTATAATTACCTCTTTCGCGTGTTTTTTTAATAGCAGTTTTGCTGCTAATAACACATCCTCATCATCATCAATTATCAATATCTTACCGAGATCTTTTTCTTCCATCATTATTGTGATTATATAATTACCCTGTCTAATAATGTGCCAACATCGAAAAGTGCCTATAAGGCTTGTTTATAGTATAATGGCGTTTTACCGATGTTCATTAATGAACACAATATAGGTGATTTGTACCATTTACGAACATCAGCAGAGAAAAAAATTATTTGCAGCGGTATATTTCTGTGCTTAATGGAAGAATATGCCCTTGAGTGGAATAATAATATAGCTTTCCTTCTATGATTTTAATCGAGTCTTTCTCCTGATAATCAATAGATAAGCCGTCACAATTGTAAATATTATTCTGTCGAAGATCAAAAATATAACTCAAATCATTTTCAGAATGTAAAATCAGATTTTTGCCCTGATACCCAATCACTTTATCAATTTTAGGAATATCAATAAATTGAATGTTATTTGTTGTAACATACCCTATTCTCCCATTTGATAAAAATAAAGAAGGAAGTCTTGAAGGAAGGACAAAGCTAACATCATCTTTAGAAAGTAGTTGATCAGCTTCAAACTCTTGAACCTGACCAGTTTTAAGATCAATATTTATAAGTTTTTGACCACCAAATGAGAGTCCGGAAAAAGCATCAAAACCCTGATAAAACATGATATCAATAGGAGTAGATACATAATCTAAAATAGAAATTTCACGTACAAGGTTAAGGTTGCCATCCAGAAAATTGATTTGCTGTGTTTGGGGTTCAAATGTTATAATCTCGTTTCCACCTGAAAACACAAGTTGATTTTTAAATCTGGTAGGAAATACCCTTTCGGTATCATTGACAACATCCTTAATTATTATCGATTGATTGGTGACAATAGCTAAATAAGTTCCACCAAGTGGTATTAATTCAATATTTTTTAACTGGCTTTGGGCAAGACAGAAGTTACTTAGAATTATGATACATAAAAGATGAAATATCAACCTTTGAAAGTGCATAGCTTAAAGTTTTCACCATCAAAAACTCCATAAGGTGAGCCAGTCATCCATTCGCCGATATTATAGTAACGACTATCAGGCTCAACTTCCAAATCAAGCACAAGATGACGGTGACCACAGATATACATATCGAAATGATCTGTTTTTTCAGATTCTTTACAATATAACCAAATATTTTCCTTGAACTTATCTTCAAATGATTGTTCGAGTCCGTTGTTCTTTTTCTTACTTTGAGATGACCAGAAATGTGCTATCCCCATACCAATAGCAGGATGCAATAAAGCAAAAAGCCATTGACATAACTTACTACGGAATACCTTCTTCAATAGTTTATAGGACTTATCTCCAGGCCCTAAGCCATCACCATGATGGACGAACAACCTCTTGCCATTAACCTTTAATATTAGCTCATCAGAAATAATAGATGCCCCGGTTATCTCAGGAATATAATCAAACATCCACATATCGTGATTTCCCTTAAAAAAATATACAGGGATACCCTTTTTAACTACTTCTCTAACCTGATTTAAAAAGCCGATAAAGCCTTTCGGGACAACCTTGCGGTATTCAAACCAAAAATCAAATATGTCTCCAACCAAAAACACCACATGAGCATCATCAGAAATTGATTTTAACCAGGCTATAATCTTCTCTTCCCTTTCCTGACTTGTATCAAATGCATCAACACCTAAATGAAAATCAGAGGCAAAGTATAGCTTTTTACCAGTTTGAAGATCAATATTAATTTCAGGCATATCTTTAAAAAATTTGTGCAAAGGTGCACTTTTTGTTCAATAAATTATGAGCAAAATAAAAAAAGCCGGGCATAAATATACCCGGCTTTACTAAATTTTATATCCAGATCAAGATTTTGAATCATCTTCCGGCTTATCATTTGAAGATTCAACCTCAGCAGTTTCCGGTTTGCTATGACCATTTTCTAATGAATGATCATTATGATTTAACTCTTTTTCTCTTTTTTCCTTTTCTTCTTCAGAATCAGTAAACTTCTGGTAAGTTGTTTGATGCTGGAATGGTCTTGGACCAATCAGATTTGTCAGATCGTTTTGGAAAAGAATCTCTTTTTCAAGTAATTCTTTTGCCAAAATTTCTAACTTGTCTTGCTTTTCCATTAAGAGCTTTTTCACTCTTTCGTAAGCAGAAGAAACAATCTTCTTAACCTCCTCATCGATTAACTTAGCAGTATTTTCTGAATATGGTTTAGTCATTGAGTATTCACTCTGACCTTTAGAATCATAGAACGAAACATTTCCGATCTTATCATTCATACCATAAACAGTTACGATTGAATAAGCCATTTTCGTCACTCTTTCAAGATCTGACAATGCTCCGGTAGAAATTTTATTAAATGTAATTTCTTCGGCAGCTCTACCTCCCAGAGCCATACACATTTCATCAATCAATTGCTCAGTCTGGTATAAAAACTGCTCTTTCGGAAGATACTGAGCATATCCAAGTGCTGCAATCCCCCTCGGAACAATACTTACCTTTACTAAAGGATCAGCATGCTCAAGGAACCATCCTGCAACAGCATGACCTGCTTCATGGTAAGCAACAATTTTCTTTTCTTCCGGAGAAATTATTTTGTTTTTCTTCTCAAGACCACCAATTACTCTGTCGATAGCATCTTGAAAATCCTGCATATCGACTTTGTCTTTATTCTTTCTAGCTGCGATTAATGCTGCTTCATTACAAACATTAGCAATTTCAGCACCAGCAAAACCAGGAGTCTGAGCAGCTAATTTTTTAGCATCAACCTCATTATCAAGTCTGATAGGCTTAAGGTGTACTTTAAAGATTGCAGTACGACCAACTATATCTGGTTTGTCTACACTTATTTGACGGTCAAAACGCCCTGGTCTAAGTAAAGCTTGGTCAAGTACATCAGGTCTGTTTGTAGCAGCAAGAATAATTACTCCACTATCAGTTGAAAACCCATCCATCTCCACAAGAAGAGAGTTCAAAGTATTTTCACGTTCATCGTTTGATCCTGGCATATGACCTTTACCACGACTTCTACCTATTGCATCGATCTCATCTATAAATACAATACAAGGAGCTTTTTCCTTTGCCTGCTTAAATAAGTCTCTAACCCTGGCAGCACCAACCCCAACAAACATCTCAACGAAATCTGAACCAGACAAGCTGAAAAACGGTACTGCAGCTTCTCCGGCAACAGCTTTAGCAAGCAAAGTTTTACCAGTACCCGGAGGGCCTACAAGCAACGCACCTTTAGGGATTTTACCTCCAAGCTTAGTGAATTTACCCGGGTTCTTCAGGAATTCAACAATTTCCTTAACCTCTTCTTTAGCTTCATCAAGGCCAGCAACATCATTGAAAGTAACCTTAACCTTATTTTCAGCATCAAAAAGAGCAGCTTTAGACTTACCAATATTAAATATTTGTCCTCCAGGACCACCAGCGCCAGTCATTCTTCTCATCAGGAAGAAAAACCCAATGATCATTAAGAAGATTAAACCATAGCTAAAGAAAAACTCCCCTAGCGATTCTCTGTCTGATATTTCAAGACCGGGTTGATCTCCTCCTGCTTCCGCCTCAAGCTTACTAAAGTCTTCAGCGAATTTTTCGGCACCGGCTACTTTAAAGAAGAAATGTGGGCCTCCGGTAAAACCAAAGGTTGAATTTCCATTTAACTTCTCTTTATATTTTTCATTATTAAGTGCTTCATCCTTCAAATAAACTTCAACCAATTCTTGGTTTTTTATCAGCTCCACCCTTTTAACGTCCTTATTAAGGTACATTTCCTCGAATTTTTTTTGAGTAGTTCGGGTGGCTCCTCCTGAGTTATTTAACATCATGAAACCAACAAGTACCGACAGGATGATTAGAATCACCAGCATTTGATAATTCTGCCTGCGCGGATTTTTATTGGGAAGCAAGTTTTTTTTGCCTTTATTTTTTCCCTCGTTTGCCATTCTTTACACGTTACAGTTTATGTGTTGATACATTAACGTTCAATATAATACTTTGTTCGTAATGCCTTAAAAATTAAACAATATTTTCGTAGGTTTTAATATCTGCATCTCCCCAAAGATTCTCGAGATTATAATGTTCCCTGTCTTTTTGTGAAAATACATGAGCAACTACATCGACAAAATCGATGATCACCCATTGCCTATTTTGAGTCCCTTCTTTATTAAACGGATTTTCTGAAGCTTGTTCAAAAACTTTCTTCTCAATCGAATCTGCAATTGCCTCGATCTGCGTATCAGACCCACCGGTACAAATAACGAAATAATCTGAGATGGAGTTCTTCACTTCGCGAAGATCAAGAAGTACGATATCTTTCGCTTTCTTATCTTGCATTCCTTCAACTACTAATGCAGCAAGTTCTGATGAATTCATTTATTATTGTATAAAAATTGTTTTGTCAAAAGTAATCAAAAATAATTGCATAAAAATTCTACCAATCTTTTAATATTAGGCAGAACGTCTGATTATCTGCCATCATGTCAGTCTACTAATGACATTGCAGCCGAAATGCTGTCAACAAAAAATCCAATTGACGGCCATGTTGTCTGGACTACCGATCAAACTGCCGGTAAGGGTCAGCGAGGAAACACCTGGGAGTCAGAACCAGGAAAAAACCTGCTTTTAAGTATCATTTTATATCCTAAATTCTTAAATGCAAGCAATCAATTCTTGTTAACTATGGCTATCAGCCTTGGAGTAAGAGATGCTATACAATTTTTAATTCCTAACAAGGAAGTACTCATAAAATGGCCCAATGATATTTACGTTGAAAATTATAAAATTGCTGGAATCTTGATTGAAAACACATTAAAGAACAGTAATTTGGATCAATCAATCGTTGGGATTGGCAGTAATGTCAATCAAAGAGATAAACTTCATGAACATGCCACTTCGATAGCGACAGAATTAGGCTCTGAAGTTGAAATTAATGATTATTTCCAATTATTACTCAAAAATATTGAAGTCTACTATCTTAAATTAAGATCAGGTAAAGAGTCATATTTAAAATCCATTTATTATCGAAAAATGCTTTGGTATCAGGAGGAAAAGCTATTTAGTTCCGGAGAAAAGTATTTTCACGGCACCATCCTGGGAGTAAACAATGAAGGTAAAATTCAGATTTCAACCGAAGAGGGAATTCGGTCATTTGGATTAAAAGAGATCAAATTTATCATTAACAGATAGTAAGATTTACCCCTAATTTCTTCAGGAATAAATCCTTAAACGTAAATTTTTACAAACATACTTAGTAAATTTGCGTTTCTAAATTGAGAAAAATATTATCAATAGTAATATCATTATGATTGAAGCAAAAGACACCAAATTAAAGTACAAAGTAAAAGATATTAACCTTGCAGAATGGGGACGCCTTGAAATTGAGCTTGCAGAAGCGGAAATGCCAGGTTTGATGTCACTTAGAGAGGAGTTTGGTAAAGAAAAGCCTTTAAAAGGCGCTAGAATTGCCGGATGTCTTCACATGACTATCCAGACTGCAGTATTAATTGAAACTCTTGTAGAATTAGGAGCTGAAGTTCAGTGGTCATCTTGTAACATATTCTCTACTCAGGATCATGCTGCTGCAGCAATAGCTAAAGCTGGAGTTCCTGTTTATGCATGGAAAGGATTAACTGAAGAAGAATACGATTGGTGTATTGAGCAAACACTTATTTTCGAGGATGGTCAACCACTAAATATGATTCTTGATGATGGTGGAGACCTAACCAACGTTGTTTTAGATAAGTACCCGGAAATGGCTCAAAACATTAAAGGTATATCTGAAGAAACAACAACAGGTGTATTAAGATTGATTGAGCGTGAGAAGAAAGGAACTCTTCCAATGCCAGCTATCAATGTTAATGATTCGGTTACAAAATCAAAATTCGACAATAAATACGGATGTAAGGAGTCTCTAGTTGATGCTATCAGAAGAGCTACAGACGTTATGATTGCTGGTAAAGTTGCTGTTGTTGGTGGCTATGGTGATGTTGGTAAAGGATCAGCTGCTTCTTTAAGAGGTGCTGGAGCTCGAGTTATTGTTACTGAAATTGATCCGATATGTGCTCTACAAGCAGCAATGGATGGTTTTGAAGTAAAGAAAATGATTGATGCTGTTGAAGAAGCTGATATTGTTGTTACTGCGACTGGAAATAAAGATATTATTAAAGGTGATCATTTCACAAAAATGAAAGATAAGACCATTGTGTGTAATATTGGTCACTTTGATAATGAGATAGATGTAGCTTGGTTAAACAAAAACCATGGTGGTTCAAAAGTAACTATTAAGCCTCAAGTTGATAAGTACACTATAAACGGAAAAGATATTATTCTTCTTGCTGAAGGACGTCTTGTAAACCTTGGTTGTGCTACTGGCCACCCTAGTTTTGTAATGTCAAATTCATTTACTAACCAGACGTTAGCTCAAATCGAACTTTGGAAAAGCGGTGATAAATATGAAAATAAGGTTTATACACTTCCAAAACATCTTGATGAGAAAGTAGCAAAACTTCACTTATCAAAAATTGGTGTTGTTTTAGATGAGTTAACTGATGAGCAGGCTGCTTACATTGGAGTTTCTAAAGAAGGACCATTCAAGCCTGATTATTATAGATATTAATCACAAATTGATTCAAATAAGATTAAAGAGGTTGTGGAAGCAACCTCTTTTTTTCTGTAGAACGATTCCACACTTTGAGGTTATATTCTTAACAAGACCACACCCCTTAAAAACATAAATCACTGAATAACAAACAATTAAGGTTTTGGCATGGTAATTTCAATATAGAATATGAATTGGTTATTATGACGGTTTAGGTTTATGAATTCAAAGCTCAAAAAGTTTAATTGTCATAAAAGTTTATTGGGACAGGTACAGGTTATTTATTAGTTAACCATTCACACACACGATCAATCAAATCAGACGTCCACACCGTCTGATTTTTTTTGGAACAAAGTGTGGAAAAATTCTACACAAAGTAGCGTACATACTCACAATAAATTCTACACCCCCCTTTAAAATCAAAATTTAAGCCTTTTTTAGTTTTGGCACGGTTTTGTATCTATTAGAAGTACATTAGCAACAACCGGGCTAATACCATATACTTAACAGATTCCGGCTATGGAATTCAAGGGAAAGCGCCAGCTTTCCCTTTTTTATTGTATTTATTGAATTACCCCAATAATAAATGTATATTTTAATAAAAAAGCTATGAAGGCATTTTTCATTATATTTTTAATCTGGATCAGTTTATTTTTAATAAATACCGAATCGATAGCTCAAAAAAAGTCCAGTCTTTTATGGAAAGTTGAGCATCCTGAGACAAATACAGTTTCCTATCTCTATGGAACCTTGCATTTACTTGATAAAAGTTACCTGGATAGTCTTCCTGCAGTTAATGAGGCTTTACAAATAGCAGAATTAGTCATAGGAGAAACAACAACAGACTCTACTGAACTTCTTAGAAAGATAATAAGCTATACTCTAATGAAAGACACTCTTTTAAGTGAGATAATGGATAGTACAAAATTCACAAAGCTTAATAATCTTCTTAAGGAAAACCTTGGTGTTTCAGTTTTATACTTAAATCAGTTTAAGCCAGCAATGGCGTGGAGTATGTTTACCCAAGCTATTTATGTTCAAGAATTCCCAGTATTAGCCGAAAAAAATGAAGTTTTAATCGATCAATATTTTCTTGATTATGCAGAAGAAAATAACATCGAAATCGCAGGACTTGAGACTACTGCTTTCCAACTAAACTTGTTATTTAATGAAATCAGTGTTTTAAGACAACTGGAAATTCTAGAAGATGCAATTGACAATCTTGATGAAAATAAAGTCTTACTAAATCTTATGATTCAAAATTATTTTAATTACAATTTAGAATCTATTGAAGCAGACCTGATGTCTAATGGATTAAGTGTTCAGGAAAAAAACATGTTATTGAGAGATCGAAACAGAAAATGGATCAAGCAAATTCCTGACTTAATAAAAGATAAAAAATCATTTATTGCTGTTGGGGCAGGTCATCTGGTAGGACCCGAAGGGCTCATTGATGGGTTAATAAAACTGGGATTTAAAGTAAGTCCTGTGGAAATGAACAAGAGTCTTAATAATTAATTTGATTTTTTTTTATAAGAGTAATTGATTAATAAAAAATAGGTCTAATTTTATCTATACTTCAGAACATACAAATTATACATGCCAAAAATTCTAGTTATTGACGACGATCCATCATTCAATATGATGCTCACAACCTTTCTCAAAAGAAACGATTTTGAGGTAGAAAGTGCACATTCTGCTGAATCAGGAATTTCTTTTATCAATAAAAACAAAATCGATCTTGTTCTTACTGATTATAAGTTACCCGATCAGGATGGGATTTCTGTCATTAAAGAAGTAAAAGAAAATCATCAGGGCACTCCGGTTATTCTTATGACTCATTATGCAGACATAAGAACTGCCGTGAAATCAATTCAAATTGGAGCATATGAATTTGTAACAAAACCAGTAAATCCAGATGAACTATTACTACTGGTAAAAAGAGCCCTTTCGGAAGTAACTACAGAAACTAAAGAGGAAAAAGTTTCCAAGTCTCCTAAAAAGAAAAAATCATCTCCTGATATAGATTATATTTCCGGAGACTCTGGTTATGCAAGAAAAGTATACGAACACGCTAGTTTGGTAGGCCCTACAGACATGAGTGTTCTTATTTTAGGGGAAAGTGGTACCGGTAAAGAGTTTGCAGCTAAACTTATTTATGAAAAAAGTAACAGACAAAACAAACCGTTTATCGCTGTAGACTGTGGAGCTTTAAGTGATGAGCTGGCAGCAAGTGAACTTTTTGGCCATGTTAAAGGAAGTTTTACAGGAGCGTTACAAGATAAGACCGGTCAATTTGAGTATGCCAATGGAGGGACTTTATTTTTGGATGAAATAGGAAACCTGTCATATGAAGTACAAGTAAAACTACTTAGGGCACTCCAGGAAAAGAAAATTAGGAAAATCGGGTCTAATTCAGACATTGATATTGATGTGAGAATCATCACAGCTACCAATGATAACCTGAGTAAAAAAGCTGAAGAAGGGTCTTTTAGGCTTGATCTTTATCATAGATTAAATGAATTCAGCATTCAGCTATATCCTTTAAGAGAAAGGGGAAATGATCTATTCATTTTTGCCGATCACTTTCTCGAAGAAGCGAATGAAGAACTTGGGAAAAATATCCACGGATTTTCAAGTGAGACTAAAGAAATTTTTAAGCAATACTATTGGCCTGGTAACCTCAGAGAACTTAAAAATGTAATCAAACGTGCAGTTTTACTATGTCAGGGAGATGAAATAACACCTGAACAACTTCCTGAGGAAATTAAATCTATGCGTAAAGTTGAAACTTTTGAAAATAGTGTAGTTAGCCAGGGAATAGAAATTAATTCTGATGCCCCTAACCCTAAAGACTTGAAACAACTTCAGGAAACTAACGAAAAGGAAACCATCGAAAGAGTTTTAAAAGAAACTCACTACAATAAAAGTCTGGCAGCCAAAATCCTGAATATTGATAGAAAAACTTTATATAATAAGATCAAGCGATATGAGATTGACGCCTGAGCCATTTATCAATCAAGGCCAGGCTTACTGACATTTCTTCAATTAACTCGTTAGCCATTTCATTTATTTCGTCTGATGGCTCTGGATTTGACTCTATAGTTTCCTCCAACGTACGTAGGTTTTTAGAAACTGTATCAAATGAAAAGTGACTCCATGATGGAATCATGCGGTGAGAAAGCTTCATAAGGCTATTAAGGTCTTTATTGTTAGCAAATGAAGTGAAATTGGATAAATCATTTTGCATATTTCCATACAACCCTTCAATCATATTTCGAATCATCTCCGGATCATTTCCAGCGAACATTTTGATTTCAGAAATATCAAGTTCAATTTCCGTACTTTCATTTGCACCAACCTTATCATTGACAGATTCAATTGGATCCTTTATTTCAGGTTCTATTTCAGTTATATCATAAATCAAGTTAATTAATTCTGTCCTTGAAAACGGCTTAAATAATATCCCATCAAAATTAGCTTTATTTTCCTGTACATCCGGCCTTGATTCTCCCTTAGCTGTCATCGCTACAAGTTTATCGAAACTACCCTTGTAGCTATCTCTTAATTTTTCAGACAACGTCAGACCATCCATTTCAGGCATTTGTATATCAGAAAACACGAAATAGTATGATTCATTTTTGATTGACTCAAGGAAGTAAACCGGATTTTCAAATACCTTTACATCAAAACCTATTGATTGAAGAATCTTTGACATCAATAGCCGATTATTAGGGTCATCATCAACAACAGCCGCTAATTTCCCAATAAAATTTGACTCATGATCAGATATCAAATACGATTCAGATGGTTTTACTTCCGGTTTATGCATCGGGATTCTTAAAGTGAAAGTAGATCCCTTTCCTTTAATACTTGTCAAATCTATTGCCCCATCAAATAACTCTACCAGATTTTTGACAATAGTTAACCCCAAACCTGTACCTCCATACTTTCTTGTAATACTTGAATCAGCCTGTGAAAATGACATAAACACCTTCCTTTGCTCATCAGGTGTCATCCCTATTCCGGTATCAGTAATATGTATTTTTGCAATTTCATACTGATCTAACCATGCAAACGTCAATCTTACATAGCCTTCTTCCGTAAATTTGATTGCATTACTCAGGAGATTAGTAATTATCTGCCTGAATCTAAAAACATCCGTTTCAAGAGCCAGGTCATCAGCAGCCTGATAGTCAAAAATTAATTCAATGCCTTTGTCTTCCGCAAGAGGAATAAATGAGTTAATTATCTCTTCAAGCATTTTATGAGGATAAAAGCCTTCAATATGAAGAGTAACTTTTCCTGCATTAAGCTTAGAAATATCTAGTAAATCATTTACTAACCGAAGCAGAAACGATGCACTGCCATTTATTGTACTGAGGTATTTTATTTGTTCCTCATCCAGTTGAGTTTCTTGTAAAAGACCTAAAAAACCATTTATTGAGTGTATAGGAGTTCGAATTTCATGACTCATATTTGCCAAAAACTCCTCTTTTATTTTAGCTAATCTTTCAGCTCTGTTCCTTTCCAGTTCTGCCTTTTGCCTATAGAAATTACTTTTAGATACTCCTCTAAATACAAGAGTCAAAAGAATACCCGATCCTAGCAAACCAATAATTCCAATAGTAAATAATGTTTTAGTTGCTTCATCAGCTACAATCTCAGCCTCTTCCTGTTTCTTGAGATTCTCTGCTTTCTCCAGAGTTGTAAGCTCATTTAATGTTTCCTGAATCTGGAAAAATAAATTCTGATCCTGCTCAAGAATCCTGTATTCTCTCAAGGATAATAAATTCCTAAAGTACTTTTCTTCAGCACGCAGGTCTGTTAATATTTCTTCAATCTTATTAACTAAAGAATCTCCATCAACCATTCGCTTTACATAACCTGACCCCGTAGACTCGACCATTGGGTCACTTTGTGGATCAAGTATGGGAATAGTATCATAGACAACTTCCTTGCTTCCAAATAATTTTTTAAGTGAGGCAATAATACCTTTAGTTTGCTTCTCTCTTTCTACAAGTCTATATGAAATATCTCCTGCAACTAAAGAATCTGACTTTGAAACTAATGACTTTGATTGAAGCTGTCTGAACTGATTTTTATTTT
This sequence comes from Marinigracilibium pacificum, assembly GCF_012926615.1. Lineage (GTDB taxonomy): Bacteria > Bacteroidota > Bacteroidia > Cytophagales > Cyclobacteriaceae > Mangrovivirga > Mangrovivirga pacifica. The sequence continues at coordinate 156,342 of NZ_JABBNU010000008.1, forward strand.
TGCCATCCAGGTTTAGCTCTTTTAAAGCTTTTTCGGCATATGCATTACTCTGCTCTTTCAACTTTAGTTCAAGGAATTCATCTAATGATGCTTGTTTTTGATCATAAAGTAGTGCCAGCGTTTCAACTTTCTTGCCTCTAACCGGATCATTACCAATTTCATTTTTTAATTCTACTAATCCGGTCTTAATCGAATCTTCCATCACCTCATACGCTGCAAGAGTAGAATCATCTTCGGTTATTATATAAATCCGGATCAGGTTTTCGGCCTTCATCATCTCTCTGAATAGCTCGTTAAGCTGTTCAGAGGTTTCTTTTGAAGAGGCGAGTGACCTTACTGAATTATTTAATGATTCGAAACTCTTGTATGAAATATATCCGAAACCTCCAACCAACAATGATATAATCAAAAATACTCCTACCACCCTACTGGTAAGGTTGCCAATTGATACTTTCTTTGCTGGTTTAGTTCTTTTCATTTTGATTTTAATTCAACTGGTCAAAGACCTCCCATCAACATATATTTAATATTGAGGTATTCATCAATTCCATATTTTGAACCTTCTCTTCCCATTCCTGACTCTTTTACTCCTCCAAAAGGAGCTACTTCAGTCGAAATCAAGCCTTCATTTATACCTACCATTCCATATTGTAATGATTCAGCTACCTTCCATATTCTTCCAATATCTCTGGAATAAAAATACGACGCAAGTCCAAATTTAGTTTTATTAGACAACTCTATAGCCTCCTCATCTGAAGAAAACCTGTAAACAGGAGCTACAGGCCCAAATATCTCCTTGCTAAACATCTCCATTTCATCATTAACATCTGTAAGAACCATAGGATCAAAAAACCTACCTTCAGGTTTGTTGCTACCCACAACTAGCTTTGCCCCTTTTTGTAAAGCATCTTCTACTAATTCGCTAACTTTTTCTACTGCACTATCATTAATTAATGGCCCAATATCAACACCGGAATCAAGACCATTTCCTACTTTCAGCTTCTTAACTTTTTCAGAAAATTTCTCAACAAATTGATCATAGACTTTATCATGTACCAGAATTCTATTTGCACAAACGCATGTTTGCCCTGCATTTCTGAATTTACATGCTATCGCTCCTTCAGCTGCGGCCTCTATATCTGCATCTTCAAAGACTACAAAAGGAGCATTCCCTCCTAATTCCAGGGAGATCTTCTTAACTGTTGAAGCACTTTGCTCCATTAACATTTTACCTACTTTTGTCGATCCGGTAAACGAAATCTTTTTAACCAGCTTATTAGTGGTTAATTCCTTACCTATTTCTGAAGCCGAATTTGAAGTCACAATATTTAACACTCCAGGAGGTAAACCAGCTTTTTGCGCCAGATATGCTGCGGCTAAGGCACTCAATGGAGTATCCTGAGCAGGTTTTATCACTACTGTACAGCCTGCAGCAAGCGCTGGTCCTACTTTACGTGTAATCATTGCTAGCGGAAAGTTCCATGGTGTGATAATACCAGTTACCCCAACGGGCTGCTTAATCACTACTATACGCTTACCTTGAGCATGGTTTGGCACAACATCACCATATACTCGCTTAGCCTCCTCAGAAAACCATTGGATAAACGATGCACCATATGCTACCTCTCCCATAGATTCTTTTAATGGTTTGCCCATTTCCATGGTCATCAAAACAGCAAGATCTTCTTGATTATCCATAAGTAATCGATACCATTTGTCAAGAATCTCACTTCTATCCTTCGCCAACATTGATGACCATTTGGGAAATTCTCTATCTGCAATTTCAATAGCCTCTTTTACATCCTCCTCATCCATATCAGGTACTGATGTTATCACTGAGTCATCAGCAGGATTTTTAATATCATATGTTTTACCCGAATGAGCATCAGTCCATTTACCATCAACAAATGCTTTACTACGTAAAAGGTCTTTGTTTTTCATAGACATAAGAGTGAATTTTTTATTCCTATCAATTTACAAATTATAATATCAACACAATCGAAATAACCCTCTAGAATTAGGTCATTAAACTTATTTTTCTTTATTTGGTTAAACGACAATAAGACTTAAAAGTAAAAAGATCTATGTATAGAATATTTTTTTTAATCATCATTTCAGGGTTCTATTCTAAGAGTATAGCTCAAAGTGGGGTAAGCCAGTTTAACACACAAATGTATGATATCATTAATAACGTTTCTTCTGAGAGAATTGAGTCTGACATTAAAAAAATGGCTGATTTTGGCACCAGACATACCATGTCAGATACTACCTCGGATACAAGAGGTATCGGAGCTGCTAGAAGATGGATAAAATCTACTTTTGATCAGATATCAAAAGATTGTGACAACTGCCTTGAAGTAAAATATCAACGAAATCTGGTAAAGAAAGGAGAAAGTGAACGAATACCTGAAGACACCTACATTGTTAATGTATTAGCAATACAAAGAGGCACAAAATACCCAAATAAATACATCATCATGTCAGGTGATATTGACTCTCGAATTTCTGATGTACTTAACTACAAAGACGACTCTCCCGGAGCAAATGATAATGCCTCAGGAATGGCCGGAACAATTGAAGCCGCAAGAGTATTATCAAAATATAAATTCGAATGTAGTATCATTTACAGTGGGTTAAGCGGCGAAGAACAAGGTTTATTTGGAGGTAAATTTCTTGCAGAAAAAGCTAAAGAAGAAGGATGGGAAATTCTTGGTGTTCTCAACAATGACATGATTGGAAATATTGAAGGAGTTGATGGAGTTATCGACAACCGTTCTTTCAGAATTTTTTCTGAACCAGTTCCTCCGACTGAAACTGATAGAGAAAGACGAATGAGAAGATTTTTTGGTGGCGAGGTTGATGGAATAAGCAGGCAACTTGCCCGGTATGTTCACTATGTCACAGAAAAATATATGCCTTATATAAATCCCATCATGATTTATCGACTGGATAGATTTGGCAGAGGTGGTCATCACCGACCATTTAACGATGCTGGATTTGCAGGAATCAGAATCATGGAAGCTCATGAAAATTACAACAGACAACATCAAGACTTACGAACCGAAAATGGAATTGAATATGGCGATGTTATTGAGGGTGTGAATTTTGAATATGCCAGACTGCTTACCGCGGTTAATGCCATTACTCTTGCTTCGGTTGCATCTGCTCCTACATCGCCAGAAAATGTCAATATTGGTGGTATTGTTGAGCCTTCAACTAAGTTAAAATGGGATGCGGTAGATAGTGAAGATCTTAAAGGTTACATAATTCATTATAGAGAAACAACTGCACCACAGTGGCAACACTCTGTCTTTGTTGATAAAAACACAACAGAATTTACTTTAAAAGGTGTTGTTATTGATAATTACCTATTTGGGGTTTCAGCAGTTGATAATGATGGAAATCAAAGTATTGTCAGTTATCCTTCGGGAATTATCAGAGATTAAATATTCCTTAACAGCATTTTAAGACTTTGCTTCACAATTTCTCCCATTGAATTACATTCGAGAAACTGTGGAGCTTCATAATGATCTGCAAGTTCTTTTTTAAGGCTTTCTACATTTTCAGGTAATGAAATCTTATCTACAATCATTACATCAATCAGGTCTTTAAGCGCATATCTTGATGCTCTGATTCTATGAACAATCAAAGCTCGTTCCTCTTTTTGATATTGCCTTACAGATTCAGGAGTCATTGTTTCAAGCCCCAGTTTAATAAGTGGGTAATTCTGTTTAAAATATTTAGGCATGTAAATAGCTTTTCTGCCTTCGTATGATTGCTGATCAAAATCAATAGACCTGATTCTGTAGTGTATTTCTTCAAAATCGGGAGTGATATCAATAACAAAATTACTTGAGTGCATGTCACCAAGAAGTCTGACAAAGCATCTTTCATTAAATTTCACAAACTCCTTTGCCAGTCTGATCTTGTTTAGTTGGGGATCTCTAAGGTAAGTGATAATAAACTGATCTCCAGGAACGCCAGCAATATGCTCTTCTATAAGTGTATCACCATCTACCAGATAATTTATTCTGTTAGGGGAAAGATGATGTTCTAATTCGAGCCCATAAATCCTACTTGCATCTGCCTTTTTTACATAGAAATAATCGAAATTATCATTTATTTGATTAACAATACGTACCCTGAAAGGCATACTATTTCCATAAGGACATATATCTACTCTGTCAATAAACAAATGTTCAATCACAGAAAGATCTCCATCTGATTTCAGTAACGCATAGATTTTTTTAAGGCTTTCATTAATATTGCCCATTTCACTTGGCGAGTAAAAAACTGTCTCCCAAAGTGTATCATCACCTTTGCGATCATATAAAGCAATGGTGCTATTAAACCTCAACAAGTCTGAATACTTTATTGGAGATTTAAATGATCGATCATGCTTGTGCAGGTAGCTTCTCAGACCATTACTTATTTGAAAAGGTATTTTCTTCTTACTAATTAGAGCCATTAAAATAAACCATTTGGACTAAAATATAAATTACCACTTGGTTATCCCACTATTTATTAATTTTAGGGTTTATATTAAACCCAAATAACATATAAAGTCGTTTATTGCTTTGTTAGCAAATAAATTCATTGTTAATAATGGGTTAAAGTTAATTAAGTTCTGTATTCCGCATACAAAAAGTTTATAATGAAAGAACGATTTATATATCTGGCAAAAATTTTTGGTCTTTTTACACTTGCCGGTATTTTTATTAGACTGGTGTTTTTAATTTTTCATTTTGGTGAAATGACCAGGAATGCCGGGTTCACTGATGTCTTCATGGCTTTTGTGCATGGTATCAGAATGGATTTTTCTATTGCAGGATACATACTTGCCCTTCCAGTACTTTTAACTGTAATTGGATTTTTAATCCCGAATAAAATCCAATTCTATTTGAACAGAATTATTCTAGTAATATTTGCTGTTGTTCTTTCAATGATGGCCACTGTTGATATCAAGTTATTTCAATATTGGGGATTCAGGCTAGATACAGCTCCTTTGCTTTTCCTTGAAACTCCAGGTGAGGCTGTTGCCAGTTTGAGCATTGCTGAAATGATTATTCCATTTCTTTATTTAGTGATTCTTTGCAGCCTTTTGATTGCCGGAGTTTTCAGAATCACAAAAGATATACTTCAATTCCCAAAATATAAATTACAAAATTCAATAGCCTTCCTTTTACTTTTAGGCTTTCTGATAATTCCTATTAGAGGAGGTGTAGGTATCGCTCCATTAAATCCCGGGTCGGTATTTTTTAGTAACTACTCCGAAATAAACCAGTTGGCATTAAATCCGGCATGGAATTTCAATTATACACTCTCCAAATACGATCCTGATGCTCTAAAAAAGGAATGGTACGACGATGTTAAGGCTGATTCTATATTAACAGAAGCATATTCCAAAGGGCCATATATGGAAGTCTTAAATACCAAAAGACCTAACATCTTATTGATCATTATTGAAAGCATGGCTTCAAAGTTTATGCACAGAACCTATAAAGGTGACACTGTAACTCCATATCTTGATCAATTAAGCAGAGAAGGTATCTATTTTAATAACTTTTACGCTTCAGGTGACAGATCGCATAAAGGTATGACTGCAATATTTAGTGGTTTTCCTGCTCATCCGGTAGCTCCGGTAATTAAATATCCGGCAATAGCTTATGGACTCCCAAATATAATCAGGGACTTAAAAAGTGAAGGGTACAAAACCAGCTACGTTTATGGTGGTGACTTGGCCTTTGCAAATTTTAATGGTTATTTCCTATCTGCAGGAACTGATGAATTAATAACTGAAAGCAACTTTCCTGATTCATTAAGCACAACAAAATGGGGTGTTCATGATAATATCGTAAGTGACACTCTACTTAATCATATTAAACAAAAAAGCTCTATCCCTTGGTTTACAACCTGGTTTACTCTTTCAAATCACCCTCCATACGAACTACCAGAGAATCCAAAATTCGGATCTGAAACGTTAGAAGATAAAGTGTACTCTACATCCCATTTTACAGATCAGCAAATACAAAAAGTTGTTGATTCTCTAAAATCAAATAATGAATTATGGTCAGACCTTCTTGTTATAATAATGGCAGACCATGGAGTAAGAGATCCGGATGGCTCAGATTATTTTGCCCCTGAAACGTTTCAAATTCCAATGATATGGACAGGTGGTGCACTTAATCATACTGGTTTTTCAATAGACAGACTTTCATCTCAAACTGATTTTGCAGCAACACTTTTGGGAGAAATGGAAATGGACTATTCAGAGTATTATTTCTCTAAAAATTTGTTTCAAATTGATTATAAACCAATGGCATGGTATAGTTTCAGCAATGGTTATAGTCTAAAAGTCCCTAATGGAACCTATAGCTTCAGCACATCTTCCGGAGACTTCATTGCTAAAGACTCATCAATAACGGAGGCCGATTTTGAAGTTGGACAAGCTTACCTTCAGAAAGTGTATAAAAAATTTACAGAAAAAAGAGAATAAAAATAGCTCTCCCGATTATTTCGGCGCCATTATTATTCTCTTTGCTATATATTACTTTAAAGTAATGAGTCTTTTTTAAGGCAGATAGAAATCAAAAACCTGGTCTTCCATACATTTAAAATGACCTTTAGGGCATTTTTTGAACCCCATTTTTGAGCACGGTCTGCAATCAATTTTATTATTTTCGAAAACGATAAACTTCGTTTTATAAGGATAGAAACCAAATGCAGGCACTGTATTACCCCAGATACTATATATAGTCTTCTTAAGCGCTGCTGAAATATGCATAAGTCCGGTATCATGAGCAAATACCACCAAAGATTGTCGTGCTAAAGATGCTGATTGATTCAAATTATATTTACCACAAGCATTAAAAATCACAGTTTTCTTACCGAGCTCTTTTAATTTCTCCTCATAAGGTTCTGACGCCTCATTCCTTTCAAAAAACTTTTCAATCTTATTGGCTACATCCACATCATCAGGACCTCCTATTAATACAATTGGCTTGGCAATTTTATCACACAATTCTACTAGTTTGTGATATGGCAATCGTTTGGTAGCATGTGCCCCTCCAATGACAACCGCTACATATTCTTGATGATGAGTTTCCGGTAAATCATTAACAATGTCAACTTCATCTTCGGGCGGAATAAAATAATCAAGTCCAAGATCGTCACTTTTAACACCAAGTGGAGTTGCTGCTGACATATACCTATCAACAACATGGTTTTTAGGCATTTTATCAATCTTAAACTTGGTAAGTAGAAAGCGCTCGATGTTAGCTTTATAATACGAATATGCCGGGATATCCCGCATCCTAAATTTAATAATACGCGTTCTGAGGTTATTATGTAGATCAACTATATAATCGAACTTCTCTTCCTTTAATTCTTTGATCAGATCTCCTAGCGATCCGGTTAATGTATGAACTTTATCTACATAAGGATTTGGCTGAATTATCTTCTGAAATCCGGGTTTGGTACAATAGTGAATTTCTGCATTTAACTGAGTTTTCAATACCCTGACTACCGGAGTTGTTAAAACAATATCCCCAATTGATGAAAACCTAAGTATTAAAATTTTCGGATTTTCCTTCATTTATATTTTTGATTTCCTTTCTTCAAAATATTTAGCCAGCTCATTTACTCCTAAAGAATTCAGATTCATGTTTTCAGTAAGACCACCTTTTCGACCGACAATAACTCCAAATTTAACATGATCATACCCGGCCAATTCATGTGCATCCGGATTAATAGATAGCCTAACGCCTTTTTCAATTGCATATCGCACCCACATCCAGTCAAGATCCAGACGCCACGGATTCGCATTAATTTCTATCACAACATTATTCTCTGCTGCTGCATCAATAACAGCTTTATGATCAATTGGGTATCCCTCCCTTCTTAATAATAAACGCCCTGTAGGGTGACCAAGAATAGTTGTATATGGGTTTTTAATTGCAGTTATTAATCTATTTGTTGCCTTGGCCTTATCCATATTTAAAGGAGAATGAATCGAAGCAACAATAAAATCAAATCCGCTCAGTATATCATTTTCATAATCAAGGCTACCATCTGTCAAAATATCTGACTCAATCCCTTTGAAAATTTTAAACGGTGCCAATTCTTCATTTAATTTATCAATTTCCTCCCATTGCTTTTTTATTCTATTCTCCTGAAGACCGTTTGCATAACCGGCAGTTTTACTGTGATCAGTTATCCCTAGATATTCATACCCCCTTTTCATGCAATCTTCTGCCATTTCACGGAGGGTATTTTTACCATCGCTGTATGTAGAGTGAGCATGAAGTATCCCTTTTACACTCTGTTCAGTCAAAAGGTTATTTCTATTTTCATCTTGAGACCACTCAAATTCAAATTGACCTTCCCGACACTCTGGTTCAATATATGGCAGCCCTGCTGTTTCATATATCTCTGTTTCAGATTTAAAAGTGCCGGTTCTATTTATGTTGAATAATGTTTCTCCGTCATTAAGCCTAAAATTCAGGTGTAATGGAGATCCGGTTGTCTCAAACAATCTATTAATAAATCTCTTTTCACTTGAATAGAATATTTCAATTTGCATTCCTGATTCCGAATGAATCCCTCTCATTGCAAATGGCCCTGATTCTTCCTCTGAAAATGAAAACTTTTTATTCTCTGAAAGCTTACTTTCCCAAAGATCAGGATCTTCAACACCAACAACATATGATAACTTTTCAATAACCGGCATTTTCCTTCTTAAGGCACCCGTATCTGAAACTTTATCAGTATTTAAAATCGTTTTTAGCTCTTGGCACACCTGATTATTTAATTCGATCACAGCGGCATAATGCAATTTACCTTCGTTAGAACGCATGTACATTATTTGCTCAATGATCTTTTCTTCAGTCTTGGCACCGAAGCCTTTCATCTTAGATAATTTCCCCTCTTCTGCTGCTTTCAGAAGCTTATCCACAGAATCGATCCCTTCATCATGCCATAAAGCTGCAATCTTTTTCGGACCGATCCCTTTTACCTCCATCATGTTTAATACACCTTCAGGAGTTTTTGATATTAGATCATCAAGCTGAGTAAATGATCCGTTTTGCTTTGCTTCAGAAATCGCTTCAACAATGCTCTTTCCCACTCCATCTATACCTGCTATTTCATCAGCAGACATGTCAGAAAGAGTTCCTTCAAAACGTTCTAATTTAAATGCCGCATTACTATAGCCTCTAACCTTGAACGGATTCTCACCATGAAGTTCCATTAAATCGGCTGCCTGCTTCAGTAATTTTATAATCGTTTTATTATCCAAGATTTTTAATTATTTTAAATCGACGAATCAATATGCAAATTTAAGATTATACCTGGTTTAAAATACGAAAGGTTAAACAAATGAACTACTGGATCATTAAATCTGAACCTGAGGAATATAGTTTTCAGGACCTTGTAAAAGAAAAAAAAGGTGTTTGGAGCGGAGTTAGAAACTATCAGGCCAGGAATAACCTCAACAATATGAAAGTCGGTGACAAGCTTTTATTTTATCATAGCGGGAAAAATGCTGGTATAGTGGCTATTGCTGAAGTAGCCAAAGAATCATACCCTGACCCAACTGCAAATGATGATAAGTGGACAGCTGTTGATGTCAAACCGGTAGAAGAATTAAATAACAAGGTTACCCTTAAAGAAATTAAAAATCATGATATTATGGCTGATTCTTTGCTAGTCAGGCAATCCAGACTATCAGTTATCCCGTTAAATAAGGAAGAATACGATTTTATAATTAATTTGTCTCAATAAAGGCTAATTACAATAAATATGAGAATATTATTGCTATCAACCATACTCACATACTTTTTTACACCTGTACTTCTTGCTCAAATTGTGCAACCTGAAAGGCTTGAAATTGAATTAGGAAACAACGATGAGTTTTTTGAAATATATTCTGCCGGGGAAGATGGGATTTTTATTTACAGAGATACCAAAGACAGAGAAGATGGAGGGCTTTTATGGGAGGTTTCATTGTACAATACTGATTTTGAGTTAGTCTGGACAAAACTTTTCAAGGTTGAATATGGGTTTGAAGTAATCGGACATGACTATAATAATGGAAGACTATTTCTACTTTTCTCAAAAGGAGGAACCGAAAAAGGTGATTTAAAGGTTTTTCGTGTGATGGCTGCAGACGGAAGCGTTTCAGCACATGAAATCAACCGCCCTATCCCGATCGTTCTTACCCATTTTGAATCAATTGATGATATTTTATTATTCGCCGGAAAAACAAAGTACAAGACCAACGCAGCATTATATAATCTAAAGGAAAAGAGGTTTATAGCATTGCAAGGATTATACACTGAAAATAGTGACCTACTGGAAATACAGAGAAACTTCTCAATGGGAGTTTTTCAACTAACATTTTTGGAACGTAAACCTAGAGTAAATCAATTCATCTCAGTTAAATCATACGACCTGCAAGGAACATTATTATTTGACACAGAGTTAACCCCCGGAACAGAGCATAATTTTATAGATGGGACATCCACTTCATTCCTAAATGATGAACCTTTCATAATAGGCACATGGTCTAATAATAAGTCACAATACAGCAGAGGGATGTTTTTTGGTGAGCTTTCTCCAAATCCGGGAGAAGAAGATAAAGTTAAGTTTTATAGCTACGTTGATTTCCAAAATTTCTTTTCTTACCTGAAAGACAGTAAAGAAAAAAGGATTCGTGAACGAATAATCAGGAAAAAAAATAAAGGTAAAAAACCGAAGTTCAACTACCGATTATTAATCCATGACGTAATTAAAAGAGATAATAATTATATCGTTGTTGGCGAAGTATTTTATCCTACTTATATCAGGCAGGATTATATGCCAAGATCTGGTTATTATCCACCTTCTACATTTGATTATTACCCTGGTACAGGTCAGATTATTAGCGAATTTAACTTTTCTCATGCGGTGATTTTGTCATTTGATGAAAATGGCCAAATGCTCTGGGACAATAGTTTTGAAATAGATGAGATTAAAACCTCATTTTTAGAACATCAGGTAAGTATAGATGTAAATCCTGATCGAATTGCTTTGCTCTATTTCTATGAAGGAAAAATAAAAAGCCAGATTATCAAAGGAGACCAGGTAATAGAAGATAAGACAGATACAGAAATAAAGTTAAAAGAAGATGGCGATGAATTAAAAGATGGCTATTATGAATTCGGAAAGCTTGAAAAATGGTACGGAAAATACTTTTTTGCTTATGGATTACAACGAATTAAAAATAATTCTGACCAATCCGGTTCATCAAGAAAAGTATTCTATATAAATAAAATCTATTATGAAGATTAATGGATTCATTTATAGATTAGAAAATTCGACGGTTTGTCCTATCTTTGTTCAAGTTTATGCAAAAACGTATACTTCTTAATCACGACCTTCTGGAAATCACAATTCTACGGTTATGCCAGCAACTGATAGAAAATCATGGTGATTTCAACAACTCTGTTATCCTGGGATTGCAGCCTAGGGGTAGTCATTTAGCTCTTCAGGTTCATGCACAATTGAAGCAACTTACCGGTATTGATATTCCATTAGGATTTCTTGATACTACGTTTCATCGTGATGATTTCAGAAGAAGAGATACTCCGATATCTGCAAACCAAACAGATATTCCATTCCTACTTGAAGACAGAAATGTAATTCTTATTGATGATGTTCTTTTTACAGGACGTAGTGTAAGAGCTGCTATGGATGCAATGATTGCCTTTGGTAGACCATTGACTGTAGAGTTACTTGTGCTTGTAAATAGGAAATATAGTAGAGACCTTCCGATCGAACCCAATTATACCGGCAGAAATGTAAACACGATCAAGTCTCAAAAAGTTCTTGTTGAATGGAAAGACCAGGGGGCAAGTGAAAATAATGTTTGGCTTATAGACAATTGAATATTAATTAATGGACCGGCTAAGCGTAAAACATCTACTTGGAATTAAAGATCTTACTAAAGAAGATATTGAACTTCTTTTTCAAACAGCTTCATCATTTAAGGAAGTAATCAATCGCCCAATCAAAAAAGTACCTTCACTTAGAGATATTACTATCGCGAATGTATTTTTTGAAAACTCAACCAGAACGAGATTATCATTCGAGCTGGCTGAAAAAAGGCTAAGTGCTGACGTTATCAATTTTTCTTCATCAAACAGTTCAGTAAAAAAAGGGGAAACTCTGGTTGATACTGTTCAGAATATTCTTGCCATGAAGGTTGATATGATTGTTATGCGTCACAGTAGTCCCGGGGCGCCTCACTTTCTGGCCAAAAGCCTCGCTAATACTAAAACCGGCAAACATGCTGTTGTAGTCAATGCTGGAGACGGCACTCACGAACACCCTACACAAGCATTACTTGATACATTTAGTATTCATGAAAAGCTTGGTACTCTAGAGGGTAAAAAAGTTGCAATAATCGGTGATATTCTGCATTCCAGAGTAGCCCTTTCTAACATTTATGCACTAAAGAAACTTGGTGCTGAAGTAATGGTTTGCGGACCGAATACACTCTTGCCAAAATACATTACAGATTTAGGTGTAATTAAAGAGCTTGATGTTGATAAAGCTCTTGAGTGGTGTGATGTAGCTAACGTCTTAAGAATTCAGCTTGAAAGACAACAAATCAAATATTTCCCTAGTTTACGAGAATATTCCTTATATTATGGAATTGATAAACGACGGTTATCAAAGCTGAATAAAGAGATCATAGTTATGCACCCAGGCCCTATTAACAGAGGTGTGGAGTTAGCTTCAGATGCCGCAGATGCTGATAATGCCATTATATTGGATCAAGTTGAAAATGGAGTAGCAATCCGTATGGCAGTACTTTATCTTCTGGCCTCTAAAAAGCCTCAATAAGGCAATTTGTGGTCATACAAACCGTTAGTTTTAATATTTGCGATTTTATTTTTGTACATTTACCAGTGTAGAACTGTGTATAAACCATATTAATGAGGTTTTTTTTAGTATTTATTATCATCTGCATTTCTATTTCTTACAATGCAAATGCCCAAAAAAGAGATGGAAACAAGAAGGGAAGAAGTTATAATATTGTTTCCCCTGAACAGTCTTTGCTAAAAAAAACTGATTCTACCTACGTTTTCGATTTTGCAAATATCAATAGAACTGAATATTTCGCAGATGGAAAGCTCCAAAGAAGAATTATTGAACTCGACAGAAAAAAGGACTGGGAAAACCTTTACCCCTTACTGGAAACTTATGTAGCTAACTTTGGGGTAGAAAACTTTTTTAGAGACAATTATCTGCTCTGGAGACTTGCAAAACTTGCAGAACATTTTGGAGAAACTGAAAAATCGAAATACTACTATCGCCTTGTTCTTAAACACCACAGAGAAGATCTGGATATTGGCAAAACTGAACTTCACTATGACTCTCTTACTAAAAACGAAAAAGACTATTATGTCCCACTGGAGTATTACTATGAACTAGTAGACTTCAGAAAGGAAATTGATACTCTGCGTCCACCTAGAGGTGTGTTGTTAAACATGGGAAAACAGGTAAATAGCCAAACTCCTGATTATGGCCCGACATTAAGTGCCAATGATGAAACATTGATATTTACATCCAAAAGAAATACATATAAAACTTCATTATTAGAAGTTAGAGAAAACGAAGACCTATTCTTTACAAGATTTAAAGATGGTGGATGGGAAGAATCACAACCATTTATTGGAGTTAATACAGAATATAATGAGGGATCTGCCTGTATTAGCAAAGATGGGCAAACGCTTTACTTTGTAAGATGTAACAGCCCTGATAGCTATGGCAACTGTGATATTTTTGAAGCCAAACTACAGGAAGATAGCACATGGGGTGAAATTAAAAACCTGGGGCCAAAAGTTAACTCTGTCAACTGGGATTCACACCCAAGTTTATCTATAACAGAAGACACTCTATTTTTTGCTTCAGATAGAATTGAAGGCTTTGGGTTGTCTGATATTTACTACACTGTAAAACAGAAAGACAATACCTGGAGCAAACCATACAATTTAGGTCCGGTAGTAAATACAAACGGAAATGAGGTAAGCCCATATTACGACCACAAGTTTAAGGTGCTTTATTTTAGTAGCACCGGGCAATTATTACGTTTCGGAGGTTTTGATATTTATAAATCATACTATAAAAGAGGTGCCTGGGCAGAACCAAAAAATGTTGGTCCACTAGTAAATGGACCTGGAAATGAATACTACTTTACCATAGACAGTAAAGCCAATTTACTTTTCTACGCCAAATCATCAGACACTCAGAAAAATGACCTTGATCTATTCTCCTTCCCCCTACCAATGGGAGCACAACCAGGTGCAAACACTTTATTTGAAGGTAAATTAGAGGGAATTGACGGTCAAAAATTTGAAGGGATAGTTTCGGTAATTGATATAAATAACGGTATTGAAGTAGCTCCAAAGTTCTTACGAGATGATGGTACTTTTGCTTTTGACCTAATCGATAATCAACAATATCTAATTATTCTTCAAGGAGATAATTTCTTCAGAATTGAGGAAATTTTCACAGTTGAAGGAGATATGAACGTTGAATTTGAGGCCCAGGAAATCAATGCCCGAATGGAATTTGAGTCAATTGTGTTTGATAATGGTAAATCGGAAATCAAACCTGAAATGCATAGTGATCTTGATAAGGTTGGTAACTTCCTTATCGACCACCCACAATACCTTCTAACAATTGCCGGACACACCGATAGTGATGGTAATTATGAAGCCAATAAAGTATTATCTCAAAGCCGTGCAGATGCTATCAAGGAATTTCTCGTTGGATTCTACAACCTGGACCCTGAACGAATAATGGCAATTGGTTACGGAAGCGACAAGCCATTAGTAGAAGAAAAAACTGAAGCTGATAAGCAATTAAACAGACGTGTTGAGTTCCATATAGAGCGTTCAGCGAAGCAAAGTAGATAATATAATACTCTCCTTTCCTACAAAGTCAAAACACTTAAGTCATTCAAATAGGTCAGTACTGATTATTCTAAATAATCCGGATAAATAACTACTTGAAATATGATAAGTTAATAGGCCTAATAAAATTATCTTGAAATTATAGATCATAAAAAAAGCCGAATAGAAATTCTATCCGGCTTTTTAATTTTTCTTTCAATCTATATTATCCCAAAAATGAATCTCTGATCCATTGCCAGATGTCATTTCCAAAGATGAAAACCATAAGTGTCAGGAGAATTGCCATTCCCACCTTCTGAGCTCCTTCAAGGAATTTATCACTCGGCTTTCTACCTGAAACCATTTCATAAAGTAAGAATACCACGTGACCTCCATCAAGTGCAGGTATTGGCAATAGATTCATAAAAGCCAGAACCATCGAAAGCAGACCAGTTAAAGCCCAGAATCTTGTCCAGTCCCAAGTTCCACCAAAGGTTCTCATGATTCCAATCGGACCTTGTAATGATTTTGTTGGGTCAAGATCTCCGCTAAACATTTTACCAAAGGCCTGGATATTCACCCAAACAACAGTAAACGCTTTTGCTGTTCCCTTAGGTATAGCCTCAGCTAAAGTATAATCTAATTTCTCAAAGTTAATACCATCAATCATCGGTTTGAAACCAATAATTGCGCTATCTCCAAGTGCTACATTTAAATTTTCAGTATTCCCTTCTCTATCAACTGTCAAGGCAACTGTTTCACCTTTATAATTTTCGATATCAGTTTTGAATTCATCAAAATAAGTAAACTTCTTACCGTTTAATGCAAGAATTTTATCACCAGCCTTAAGACCTGCCTTGTCACCGGGACTATCTTTTGCAACATCGCCAACAACGAATTGATGTCTATAGAAAATAAAATGCTCCTTCTTCTCAGAAAGATCATTCATGAAGTCTGAAGGGATATCAACTTTAATTGTATCAGTTCCTCTAAGAACAGTATAGTAAGAGTTATCCTCCAAAAGTACTTTCACGTCTCTCAGATCAGAAAATTTATCCCAATCCCTACCATTAACATCAATTATTTTGTCTCCAGTTTTAAGACCTATTTTTTCTCCTAATTCAAGAGCATAAATTCCTGCCTTATTAACCTCAGACTTTGGTAAGTACTCTTCACCGTTTACATAAAGTAAACTGATAAAGATTATAACACCAGTAATAACATTAATAATAATACCACCAAGCATTACAATTAAACGCTGCCATGCCGGCTTAGCTCTAAACTCCCATGGTTGAGGCTCTTCACTTAAGTTTTCAGTATCCAGCGACTCATCAACCATCCCGGAGATCTTCACAAACCCTCCAAGAGGAATTGCTCCAATACTGTATTCTGTTTCTCCCCACTGAAAACCAAAAATTTTAGGAGGAAAACCAATCGAATACTTCTCCACTCTCATTCCAAACACCTTTGCCGCAACAAGGTGACCCAACTCATGTAATCCTACTAAAATAGAGATGCTCAGAATTAACTGAGCGAACATAATAATTCCTTCCATTATTAAATATTTATCCTAAATACGCATTTGCTAATTCCCGGGTTTCTTTATCTGTTTCAACATAATCATCAAGACCCGGAGATGATATATAATCTACTTTTTGTAAACAATGTTCAATTAGGTCAGACATTTCCAAAAATCCAACCTTGTCTTTTAAAAACGCATCAACTGCAATTTCGTTGGCTGCATTTAAAATACATGGCATATTGCCAGATTTTGCCATGGATTCAAATGCTAATGCAAGATTTCTGAATGTATCCGTATCAGGTTTCTCAAAAGTTAACTGTGGATAATTCATGAAATCAAATCGTGGAAAATCTGATTTTATACGATCAGGATACGTTAAAGCAAACTGGATTGGCACCCTCATATCAGGTAATCCCATCTGTGCTTTCATGCTTCCATCTTCGAACTGTACAATTGAATGAATAATTGATTGTGGGTGAACTACCACTTCAATCTGTTCCGGCTTTAATCCAAATAACCATTTTGCTTCGATCACTTCAAGACCTTTATTCATCATTGAAGCTGAATCAATAGTTATTTTAGCTCCCATGTCCCAATTAGGATGTTTTAATGCCTGCTCTCTTGATACTTTTGCCAGATCATTTCGTTTCTTACCTCTAAATGGTCCTCCGCTCGCAGTTAAAATGATTTTTTCAATTGGGTTATGAAACTCACCCACCAGACACTGAAAAATTGCAGAATGCTCTGAGTCAACAGGGAAAATATTCACCCCTTTTTGCCTCGCCAAATCTGTAATCAACTCACCTGCCACAACCAACGTCTCCTTATTGGCAAGAGCTATTGGCTTTCCACTTTCTATAGCTCTGATAGTCGGCTTTAATCCGGCATAACCTACTACAGCTGTCAATACAATATCAATGGAGTCCATTTCTAAAACAGAAGACAATGCATTTTCACCCGCATAAACTTTAATGTCATGTGAGTCAAGCGCATCAAAAACCTCCTGATATTTATCCTCATTACCGATCACAACTGCATTAGGCTTAAACTTCAAAGCCTGCTTTATCAGTGTATCAGCGCTATTTTGAGCAGTTAAAACTTCTGCTACAAATTTATCCGGATTTGCTTCGATCACTTCTAGTGCTTGTACACCAATTGAGCCTGTTGAGCCCAGGATCGCCACATGTTTCTTTTCCTGATCTTTATTGTCAATCATTATTATTTCAAAAAATTCTGTAATTCGTCAGCTTGAGATCTATCATTTGCCAGTCTTGGCACCTTGTTTTGCCCTCCCAGCTTACCTCGTTGACGCATCATCTCAATGAATGCATTCTTTTTTAATGTCCTGATCTTTAATTTTTGCAGGATATTTCCTTTGATCAGATCATCATAATAAGTATTCAGTTTCCTTAAATTATTGTCAATTTCATTTTCGAAATCCTGCAAATTTAATGGTTCTTTATCAAATTCTACATACCATTCGTGTAAAGGAAGCCCTTCATCAGGAGTTACTTGTGGAGCAACTGTAAATTCGACCACCTCTACCTCAGGATATTTCTTCACTGCAGCAGCCAAAGCCTTTTCAACTTCCTCACCAATAACATGCTCTCCAAAAGCTGAGATAAAGTGCTTTATCCTTCCGGTAACCTGAATTCTATGCGGATATTTTGATACAAACTTTACTGTATCACCAATATTGTACCCCCATAACCCGGCATTACTATTTATGATAATTGCATAATTTTTATCCAGTTCAACTTCATCTACTGATAATCGGGTAGGATTTTCGTTAAACACCTCTTCAGCAGGAATAAATTCAAAGAAAATTCCGCTATCAACTAGTAACAATAAGCCTTTGTCACCCTGTTTATCCTGATAAGCTATAAAACCCTCAGAAGCCGGATATGTTTCAATGCTATCAACATGCCTTCCGATACTT
Source organism: Marinigracilibium pacificum (assembly GCF_012926615.1). GTDB lineage: Bacteria > Bacteroidota > Bacteroidia > Cytophagales > Cyclobacteriaceae > Mangrovivirga > Mangrovivirga pacifica. Next base: position 174,742 of record NZ_JABBNU010000008.1, read on the forward strand.
TCGAACAATTTAGCTCTGTAAGGTTCAAAGTTTACCCCGCCATAAACGAAAAGTGAAAAATTAGGAAACAAATCACCTGCCTTTTTACCTGTTTCTTCCTTTAGATAATCAAAATACATTTGTACCCAAGGTGGAATTCCAGAAATCAAAGTCATATCCCGGCCTTTAGTTTCCTTTACAATCGCTGCCAGTTTTTCTTCCCAGTCCTCAATGCAGTTGGTCTCATAACTAGGCAATTGATTTGTTCTCAAATACCCTGGAACATGATGATTAACAATACCTGAAAGCCTTCCTGTTAAAACTCCGTTGGTATTGTACATTTCCGGGCTTCCTGAAAGAAAAATTAGATTTCCTTTTAAAAAGGAACTGTTTCCGGTTTCGTAGATGTAATTCAATAATGCATTTCTGGCACTATTGATATGATTGGGAATCGATTCTTTAGTTATTGGGATATATTTTGTGCCTGAAGTTGTACCACTAGTCTTAGCAAAATAGGTCGGCTTACCCTTCCAGAGCACATCAGGCTCGCCTTTGACAACCCTGTCAAAGTAGGATTTTAACCCTTCATAATCTCTGATTGGCACACGCTTTTTAAATTCCTCATGATTATTGATTGATGCAAAATCATGATCTTTTCCGAAGGCAGTATTTTTACCTACGCGCACCAATTCATCAAACACCTTTTGTTGATATTTTGCCGGATCTGCAGACCATTTCTTTTGTTTGCGGATCACATAAGAGGCAAATGGTTTACTCAAAAAAGACTTTAATCCCATAGCCCTGCAAGATAATAAAATTAATGTTTAGGACGTCATTTTTACAGTTGCTTCAACTGGCATTTATTTTGATACGTAATAAATAGATAACTTTAACAGTAAAACAAGCAATAGAATTATGAAAAATACACTTTTTGTCATACTAGTGTCATTTTTGTCAGGACTGGGAGGTGCTTATTTTTACTCCCAGTTGAATAGTGAAGCAGGTAAGAATGATGAATTTGTATTTGCTTCAAACGACAGCGCTGGTTCAAACCCACAATTTACTTCTGCAGAAGAATTACCTTCAACTCAAAAATCTGTTCTTCCCAACTTAAATGTTGATTTCAGAGTTGCATCGGAAAAAACTACTGAGAGCGTAGTTTACATTAAAACAATGGTTAGAGGAAGAAGTAATGGTTCGTTTTACGAATGGTTCTTTGGAAGTGGAAGTCCATCCTTAAGAGTTGGCTCCGGTTCAGGAGTGATTTATACTTCTGATGGATACATAATTACAAATAACCACGTGATTGAAGGCGCCGATGAAATTGAAGTAATGGCTAAAGAAAGGTCGTATAAAGCTCAAATAATTGGAACAGATCCATCGACAGATATTGCAGTTTTAAAAATTGAAGCTAAAGGCCTGCCGGCAATCGAATTGGGAAGCTCAAGAGATGTAGCTGTTGGAGAATGGGTACTTGCCGTTGGTAATCCATTTAATCTGACCAGTACAGTTACCGCAGGAATTGTTAGTGCTAAAGGAAGGTCTATTAACATATTGAAAGGAAACTTCCCTATCGAATCATTCATCCAGACAGACGCCGCTATTAACCCCGGTAACAGCGGAGGTGCTCTCGTTAATGCAAACGGTGAGCTTATTGGAATTAATACAGCCATCCTGTCTAAAACCGGCTCATATGCGGGTTATGGGTTCGCTGTCCCTATTGACATTGCAAAAAAAGTGGTGAATGACCTGATTAATTACAGAGAGGTACAAAAAGCATTTATTGGTGCTTCTGTTATTGATATCACCTATGAAAATCGCGAGTATTCTCCTGACGGAAGTACGAATGGTGTTTTAATCACCAGGTTAAATAGTGACGGAGCTGCAGAAAAAGCAGGGCTAAAAGAAGGAGATTTAATTTATAAAATAAATGATATTCCAGTACCAAATAAAATTGCGTATGATGAAACTCTGGGATACTACTCTCCAGGTGAAAAAATAACAATTTTTGTCAAGAGAAATGACGAAAATCTATCAAGACAGTTGACACTTACCAATGCTTTAGGCACAACAAGTATCATAAAAAGAGAGCTGTATAGCTCAGAAAGACTGGGTGCTGATTTTGTTTCTTTATCTCCAGATGAATTAAAAGCTTATGATATTAAAGGAGGTATAAGAATCAAAAATGTGAAGCCGGGATTAATTGAAAGAATGGACTTATCTGAGGAATTTATTATCACAAAAGTTAACGGAGAAGTTATAAATTCAGCAGAAGAACTTGCTGATTTATTGCAAAATGCCAGAGGCCGGGTAGTAGTTGAAGGCATTAACCAAAGAGGTGTGAAAGGATATTTCAGTTACTTATTCTAACTACAAAATGAATCAAAAAAAGGGCCGATTAATCGGCCCTTTTTTTAATGTTTATTATAAGATTTTATTTGAAGTTTTTTCCTGATGTCATCTACTTCACTTCTAAACTTACTATCAACTTCCATTAGATCACTCACTGTTTGTACAGCATGAATTACTGTACTATGATCACGACCACCAAAGTGATAACCGATAGATTTCAAAGAGAGAGAAGTGTGTTCTTTACTAAAATACATTGCCACCTGTCTGGCCACAACAATTTCTTTCTTTCTTGTTTTTGATTTTATATCATCAAGGCTCACACCATAATGCTCAGCTACAGTTTTCTGAATAAAATCAACCCCAACATCACTATCAATATCCTGAACAATATTCTTTAATGTTTCCTTCGCCAACTCAAGATCAATATCTTTTCTGTTTAGTGACGCTTGCGCTACCAAAGAAATCAATACACCTTCAAGTTCCCTGATATTTGTATCCACACTATATGCCAGATATTCCAGAACATTTTCAGGAATATCAATTCCTTCAGACTGAAGTTTCTTTTGCATAATAGCAATTCTGGTTTCAAAATCAGGCTGCTGTAAATCCGCAGTAAGCCCCCACTTAAATCTTGATAACAATCTCTCTTGCAGACCTTTAAGATCTCTAGGAGGACAATCACTTGTCATGATAATCTGCTTACCAGACTGATGTAAGTGGTTGAATATATGGAAGAAAATCTCCTGAGTTTTTTCTTTTCCTGAAAGGAACTGAACATCATCAATAATCAGTGTATCAACCTGTAAATAATAATTACTAAAATTCTGAATATTATTATTTCTTAAGGCTTCGATAAATTGATTTGTAAACTTCTCAGAAGATACGTATAAAACAAATTTCTCTGGAAACTGACCTTTGATCTCATTACCAACTGCCTGTACAAGGTGTGTTTTCCCAAGCCCTACTCCACCATATAATAACAGCGGATTAAAACTGGTTACCCCAGGTTTTTTAGCAACTGCATATCCGGCTGAACGAGCCAGACGGTTACAATCACCTTCAACAAAATTATCGAATATATAGTTGGAATTCAGATTTGATTCGTGAGTAGAAACAGTTGATTGAATATCAAATGGACTGAAGTTTTCATTATTAGCTTTTCCATTCAACGGCCTTTCTGTGGTCGGATAGTTTACTGACATAGGTTTATGACTTTCGTCTCCCTTATCAACGATCACAGAATATTGAAGCCTCGCCTTATCTCCAAGGTTAGCAACTAAAGCTCTCCTGAGTGGCCAAATGAAATGCTCCTCCAGATATTCGTAAAAAAACTGACTAGGTACCTGAATAGTCAGTACCTGCCCCTCTAATTTCAGCGGCACAATTGGTTTGAACCAGGTATTAAAGCTTTGATCTCCAATTTCAGCTTTAATGTGGCGCAAACAATTTTCCCAAACTGTCGTGCAGTCTTTTTGCATTTAGATTAAAAACGATGGCTTTTTTTATGGATTCTTCCCAAAATGGGATAGCAAATTTGATAAAAAAATAGTTCATAAAAAAATGTGGATAACCTTGACTTTTTATAAAAATGCAATTCAATCAAATACTATAGGATTATCTCAAGATAAAAATATTTTTTTCATGAAATAATACCAAACCATATAAAAAAAAGCCAATGGTTAGATCTGTCATTTTTGGGTTTACTTTGGTCTATATGAGGTAATAACGCTAAAAATTCATCAGTTAAAGTGTATATTTGACATTATTAAAAAGAACAATATTTACCTGTGAATAAAATTAATCTTGAAAATCAGTCTTTTGACCCGGTCGATAAGGCAGAATGGTATAACAAGATAGTTAATGATCTTAAAGGGAAGGTTTCAATAGATGGCCTTAAGGCTAAATCTTACGAGCCATTTGAGATTGAACCCTTTTATACCCTCGAAGAATCAGCTAAATGGGAATACCTGAATATCCTTAACAGGCCAGCAGATAAAAATGCTCCCCGAACATGGTCTTATCTTGAAAGAATTAAAGTCACTAACGATTTCAATGCCAATAAGGAAATCAAAAGAGCATTGACTACTGATGTTGATGGCTTCATTCTTGATCTTTTTGATGACCCCGATATTCAGTTTAATAAAATTCTGGATAGCATTGAAAATACAAACTTCAAGATATTTCTTGAATCAGATAACAGAGCCTTTACTTGTCTGAACAGATTTGCCGACTACACCAAGTCTGATGAAATCCAGCAGTTGTCAGGCGGGATTCTTTATGATCCATTATCAATTCTTAGCAGACATGGTCATATCGATGAGGCTGTGTTCTCAAAGATTATTTCTATGCTTGAAAGAACGGAAAACATCAAAGACTTCACGGTTTTTTCTGTTGACTCATCAACATTTGGAAATGCTGGTGCCTCTATTACTCAGGAACTGGCCTTTTCATGTTCAGAATTTGCTGAATATTGTGCCAATCTTTCTGACATGGGTGTTTCTTTAGAGTCAACCATTTCTGAGAAGATGACTATCGAAATGGGTACAGGTCAGAATTTCTTCCTTGAAATAGCGAAAGGAAGGGCCTTGAGATACCTATTTTACAAAATAGCAAAGGAGTTTGGTGTAAAAGACATCAATCCTTATGACTTTAAAGTTTTGGGAAGAACAAGCATGTGGAACAAAAGCTTATTTGATCCATATGTTAATATCCTTAGAACAACAACCGAAACCATGGCAAGCATTCTAGGTGGTGTAGACTACATAAAAGTAGCTGATTTCAATGCTCCGTTCAGAAAAAGTGATGACTTCAGTAAGCGGGTTTCGCGAAATATCAGCCACATGCTAAAGCATGAAAGTCACTTTGATAAAATTGCTGATCCGGTAGCTGGAAACTGGCTTATCAATAGCATTACAGATAAATTAATTACTGCTGCATGGGAATTATTCCTTAAAACAGAAGAGCAAGGCGGTTATATGGAAGCCTTGAAAAAAGGATTTATCCAGCAGGAAATTAATGAAGTCAGACTGAGAAAAATTGAAGATATTTCATCTCATAAAGAAGACTATATTGGCACGACTAAATACCAAATGCCAACTGAAATAATTGATCCTGATGCTATTAACCATGATTTCAATGGTGAACCAAAGATCGATAAGGCCCTCACTCCTATCTCAGCGATGACCGAATTCAATCAGCTAAGACTTCGGACTGAAGCTTATGTAAAACGAAAAGGTCAGGATTTTAGGCCATTAGTAATCCCGATTCTCCTCAATGCTACTCCAATTGCAAGAGCAAGAAAAGAGTATGCAGGTTTGTTTTTTGGTTCTGCAGGTTTCAAAACTGATGACTCCATGATAAACAAGCCGCTGGAAGAACAATTGAATCATGCAACAAAATTTCCTCGTGCGATCATTGCTTTTTGTGCTGACAATGATGCCTTGGTAGATGAGGAAATCAAATTATTTAATGACTACAAAAGTTCTGAGAAATCAGTTGACCAGATTCTGTCGATATTAGGAAAGCCTTCTGATTACGACAAATTAAAATCATGCGATGCGATTGACTTTTTTATTAATCAAAAGAGTAACACAATCGACCTGCTAACTCATATGCAGCAAAAACTGGGAGTTATTTCATCTTTAAACGAAACTGAAGCATGAGACCTGATTTCACTAAAACTGAATTAAAAGAAAATAAAAGTATCACCGAAAATGAGGTTTCAGCGCACAAACCCTGGCTTTCGGGTGAACAACTACAAATAAAAGCTGTCTATAAACCCGAAGATATCGAAGGTATGAACCACCTCCAATATGGAGCCGGTATTCCTCCTTTCCTTCGTGGCCCGTATAGTTCAATGTATGTTATCAGACCATGGACTATCAGACAATATGCAGGATTTAGTACAGCTGAAGAATCTAATGCATTCTACAGACGTAACCTTGCTGCCGGACAGCGTGGCTTGTCAGTAGCCTTCGACCTGGCGACACACCGTGGCTATGATTCTGACCACCCTAGAGTAAAAGGTGATGTCGGTAAAGCCGGTGTGGCAATCGATTCGGTTCTTGATATGAAGATCCTTTTTGATCAGATACCACTCGATAAAATGTCTGTGTCAATGACCATGAATGGAGCTGTAATTCCGATAATGGCATTTTACATTGTCACAGCCAAGGAACAGGGAGTTTCTCCGGATAAGCTTACCGGGACAATTCAAAATGATATCCTGAAGGAATTCATGGTTAGAAACACCTATATCTATCCACCTGAACCTTCGATGAAAATAATTGCTGACATTTTCGAGTATACTTCTAAAAACATGCCGAAGTTCAATTCGATAAGTATCAGTGGTTACCACATGCAGGAAGCAGGTGCTACTGCAGATATTGAGCTTGCCTATACTTTAGCTGACGGACTGGAATATATTCGTACTGGAATCAAGGCCGGAATGGATATTGATGACTTTGCTCCGAGGTTAAGTTTCTTCTGGGGAATTGGTATGAATCACTTCATGGAAGTGGCTAAAATGAGAGCGGCCAGAATTCTTTGGGCTTCACTCGTTAAGCAATTTAACCCTAAAAATGATAAATCAATGGCACTGCGTACGCATAGCCAGACAAGTGGATGGAGTTTAACAGAACAAGACCCATATAACAATGTTGCCCGTACGTGTATTGAAGCAATGTCAGCTGCTCTAGGTCATACCCAGTCTCTTCACACTAATGCATTAGATGAAGCCATTGCATTGCCTACTGATTTCAGTGCCCGAATTGCCAGAAATACTCAGTTGGTATTACAAGAAGAAACCGGAATCACCAACTTTATTGATCCATGGGCGGGTTCGTATTACGTTGAAACACTTACCAACGAGCTAATTGAAAAGGCCTGGAAGCTTATTCAGGAAGTAGAAGAACTTGGTGGAATGGCTAAGGCTATCGAAACCGGACTTCCAAAGATGAGAATTGAAGAAGCTGCTGCTCGTAAGCAAGCCGGAATTGATACCGGTAAGGAAGTGATCGTTGGGGTAAACAAATATATTACTGATGAGAAAACAGAATTGGAGATTCTTGAAATTGACAATTCAGCGGTAATGAAGTCACAGCTTGACAGACTTGAAGAACTTCGTAATAACCGAAATGATGATGAGGTATATGCTGCAATGGATGCAATTACCAAAGCTGCTGAAACAGGTGAAGGCAACTTGCTTGAGCTTGCAGTTATCGCAGCAGAGAAAAGAGCTTCATTAGGAGAAATTTCTTATGCCATGGAAAAAGTATTTGGAAGACATAAAGCAGAAAGTCAGTCTGTATCCGGAGTTTATGCCGGTGAGTCGCAAGACAATGAAGTATTTAAGAGTGCAGTGGCAAAATCTGATGAATTTGCTGAAGCTGAAGGTCGCAGACCGAGAATCATGATTGCAAAAATGGGTCAGGATGGTCACGATAGAGGTGCAAAAGTTATTGCCTCTGCTTTTGCCGATATCGGATTTGATGTGGACATCGGTCCGTTATTTCAGACTCCGGAAGAAGCAGCCCGTCAGGCGGCAGAAAATGATGTTCATTTCATTGGAGCTTCAAGCCTTGCCGGTGGTCATAAGACATTGATCCCTGATTTGATCGAAGAGCTGAAAAAGATTGGCCGTGATGACATCATGGTTATTGCGGGTGGAGTGATCCCACAGCAGGATTACCAATTCTTGTACGACTCAGGAGTAGCGGCAGTCTTTGGTCCTGGAACAGTAATTCCTGAAGCTGCAATCAAGATCATGGATAATTATTTGAGTGAATAACAATTGCAAAAAGTTTATATTCAAAAAGTGAGGGCTGTGCTCTCACTTTTTTTGTATGTTTTTTAATATAAAATCCTGGCGCAAACGTCCCGCTTGTGTCATTAAATACTTATCGCTCTACCACTAGCGCAAGCGTCTCGCTTGTGCTGCTAAATACTTATCGTGTTACCATTAACGCAAGCATCTCGCTTGTGCTGCCAATTACGTTAAGTTCCACTTTCAAACTTTTACTCCAATAAATAATGAGTTAAACGGCTATTATTTTTAATTCAATACCCCGAAATGTAAATTTTCAACATGAGTAACAAATATAAGATCAGAGATAACTCAAAGTTATATTTTGTGACATTTACAGTTGTTAAATGGGTTGAAATATTCAATGAAGATGAATTCAAAAATATCATCATTGAAAGCATCAAGTTCTGTCAAAAGAACAAAAATCTGGAAGTTTATGGATGGTGTATCATGAGTAATCATATGCATATGATAATAGGTAGTAATGGTGGTAATTTAATAAAAATTATAGGTGAAATGAAAAGCTATACTTCCAGATCAATAAGGAAATTATTAGAGTCAACTATAAATGATTGTTTTGACAGATCGACAACACAGGTATTTTACAATGCAGGGCTAAAAAATGGAAATAACAAAGATTGGCAATTGTGGCAGCAGCATAATATGCCAAAGGAAATTTATAATGTTAAAATGTTTAACCAAAAGCTTAATTATATACATCAAAACCCAGTAAAAGCTGGATATGTTAAAAACGAAGAAGAATATTTATATAGTAGTGCAGCTGATTGGCATGGTAAGAAAGGTATGATTGAGTTGAGCTATATCAATTGATTAATTAGTTGATGTTATTGGGGTACAAGCGGGACGCTTGCTTATAGCACAATGGGGACACTTGCGTTTTTAGCACAAGCGAGACGCTTGCGCTTGGGGTATATTGGTGGTCAGATAACAAATAACAAAAAAAGTCCGTAGCTCTCGCTACGGACTTCACACAACCTATTTTTGTCAATCAATTACGCTATTTCGGTAATGAACTCTTCTTTTGGTGTTCTTACTTTTTTCATGTTCACCAACCAGTCGTTCTCTTCATCCCTGTACCCTAATGCAAGGATTAATGAACTCTTCAACCCTTGTTCTTTAAGGTTTAGTAGCTCGTCTACTTTCTCCGGAATAAAGCCTTCCATTGGAGTAGCATCAACTTTTTGTTCTGCAGCAGCAGCTATTGCAAGACCAAAAGAAATATAAGCCTGTTTTGCAGCGTGGTGAGCATGCCACTCCTGCCCCAGCGGCTCATAAAGACCCCAGATATTATTTCTGTAATCGTTCATTGTTTCACGAGGAAGACCACGCTCATCCATCATGAAGTTAAATACATTTTCGATACGCTCATTAGTGTAACCATCCCATGAAGCAAAAACCAAAAGATGAGAAGCATCAGTTACCTGAGACTGATCCCATGCGATTGGTCTGATTTGTTGCTTAAGTTCTTCATTAGTAATTACGAAAATTTTATATGGCTGAAGCCCAGATGAAGACGGGGCTAATCTTGATGCTTCAAGTATATAATCCAGTTTATCCTGAGGCACAACTTTACCATTCATTTTTTTGGTAGCATACCTCCACTTCAAATCGTCAACTAAACTCATTTTTTATAACTATTTAAATCTATTTTTTATTCTTGTTTAAACAACTATAAAAACGGGGAAGGTGAATTAAAGGTTAGGAAAAGTTTAAGTTTTTTTTGAAAAATGTAAGATTGAGGATGTTTATTACTGATTATCAAGTTGTAATGATTTGTGAAAATGTCAATATGACATGAAATTTTTCTGTTTGATTGTAGGGGCGTAGCATGCTACACCCCTACAATTAGACAGGAAAATCACCCCCACTCTACTCATCATATTGAACGGTTTTACTCCAATTAACAATGAGTCCCTAATAATAAAAAAACCCTCTAATGATATACTGATACAACTTACAGTAAGTGAAATATCTGTCTGTACCTAACGGTAAATTCTAATTAACCGCAATCAAAAAAGCCTCCGGAAATATTCCGGAGGCTTTGATATTCTTCTTTTTATCTTTCGGCAAATGTTAAACTAAAAAGAAACAATTTTCAATTTGACAGATTAACGAGCTGTATTCCAATCAATAATGGAATAAGGTACAAGGCTATAACACCAATTATGTTCTTGCCGCTGTAGAGCTTTTTTTTACCCTTCCCGTATACTTTATCATACTTCTCGCAAATCCTCTCTGATTGCTGTTCATAGTAACTACTCGTGATCCAATAAATCAAAAAGAATATTGGCAAAAGCAATAGTTTATTCGGTAAATAATTCTCGTGTAAACTGGGTAAAGACCAACTAAAAAAATATTTAATAAAACCGAACAATAAGGCCAAATGACAGACAACCATGAACATTACCGCACCAGCAGAATATGATTCTGGGGTAGGGTTCTTCTTCTTTGCAAAACCGTAAATGAAATAATAAACAAAATGATACATCGCTAATCAAATAGGTATTCTGTTAAACTCTTATTTGTATAATACTGTGTGCCTACATCAGCCACAAAGTAGACACCTCCAGCTATCCAGCCAGCTACCGGAACGGATGCAGCTAAAGCGTAAATGCCACCCGTTATTAAGAGATCAGCTGTATGATGATTTTGCCAACCATTCGCAATTCCGTCATAAACTGTTATCGCAGCACTTGCTACAACTAGTCCGTTTGAAACTTTCGAGACAAATCTTGCTGTACTTGCCGTATTGAGTTTAGAAGCCTGAACAGTATATTTTGAAACGTGCTGATTGCCGTAGAATCGGTTACTGTAAATCTTACCACTATTAGTGTGATAATATTTACCATTCGATCCAGCTCGATACTCTTCACTTAAAAGTAATGAATTACTCGCTAAACCTATTAATCTTCCTACATTTACAACCCCATTTAAGATACCTAAACCACTGTTATTTGTAGAATTAAATCCACTGTCATTTGATATCGCAAGATACTCCCAAAATAACATGTTGGTGCCAGGCACAACCATACGACCGTTAACAAATTGAAAAAAGTGTCCGCTTTCATTAAGTTCATATAAGAGTAATCTTTCTTTTACAAACATACTTTCTCCATTCATTTCAATATTTGTCGTATACTTTGTACCCAACCAACTTTGATGATAATCATGATATTGATGAGCAGCATTATTTACCTGTTCATCTGAAGTAAAATAATTAATCCCATTAATTCTTGACCACGATCCTCCAAACTCAGATCTACCTAGCTTTGATATAGCACCAACAACACCATCTCCGGCCGAATAACTATTACCTCCAGCACCAGTTAAATCATCAAATACACCTTCCCAATAATCAATTGCACTTCCATTATGAAACCTTAACATGGAATTACCATTAAAGGTATTAACGTTGTGCCCACCAAAAATAGCATCTCCCATCGGGTCATTATATGAAACTGGGTTATTACCTGCAAATTGGTAAGGTGATATACCATAATACATCTCTGCCTTAATATCCACACCATTAAACCTGCCCACTGTAGGGTCATAGTTACGATAGAAGGTTTCGTAAAGTTCTGTGGCTTCGTTTAACTCAGTACCTGCATTGTACAGGAACTGGTTTTTCTGCTTATGTGCCGCATTATACTTATTAAATGACATACCATACGGATAATAATCTTCACTTTGCACTACATCGAGCTTCTTGTCATGAACTACTTTAATGTCATCAAAATATACGGAACTCGTACCATCACTATCATTACTTGCATATACATAGATATATCCCTCTTGCTCTATAGTAATCGGAGTAAACTTCAACTCATGATGATAACCAGCTTGTGTAGGTATTTGCATATAACCACCTGTTACAAACTCAAAATCTTTGTTAAACACCATATAATTCAGAAATCCTCCGGTTCCATTTTCAGTAGAATAACCTATTGTTCCTAAAGCATCATACCCTTGAGAAAATGAACTTTCCACTTGACTAACAGATTCTCCAAAACCTGTTGCAGCCGGATTAAACATATTAGCTATTGTAGCTGCTAACATTGCACTAGACAACTTGTTTGTTCCTAATGCATTTTCATGATATCCTGTTGCAGAAATATCAACAACATCACCTTTCATTACTTTTAATGAAATCCCTCCACCTACAGGGTTATTGCTATTTAAACGAAGTGCTTCATTAAAATTGTGCCCAGCAGGTGGTTCTTCCATCCCCGCATCAATGAATGTCTGCGTAGAAGTCGAATTTGCCGGGTAAGGAACCCTTCCTGCATCAAGGCCTTCAAACTGCTGATTTTCACGGCCTGCTTCTTCCGATTCCATCGTAGCTAAATACACATCATTTTTTGTGCTTTCAGCATACGTAACTCTAACATTTCCTAAGTGATCGGTATGATGATACTGATATTTTAACTTTTCATTACCATTTTCATCTGTTTCCGGTACTAACCTACCTTGTGAGTGAGCAACTTGCTGCAACTCACCATTTACATATACAAAACCTCCTATATAAGTAGTGGTTGTTGTCTCTCCATTATTATGAAGCACTTTGGATAATTTATTACCCATGGCATCATAAGTGTATACAATCTTTTTATTACCACTGGCATCAAACCATACTTCTTCAGGTTTATTCAAATGGTTATAAGTAATTTTGGTTATGCCTTTGTTATTATCTTTAATTACATTTCCATTGGCATCATACTCAAAGTCAACGTTACTCTGGTTTGTATCCTTAAAACCATACTCAAGGGCATCTTGTGTGTTTAAATCTGTAATTCCCTGTAACTGATTACCACTTACATAGCTGTAATCCATCTCATCGATCACTTTAATCTGATCGTCAATAAGCATTTGTCGCTTAAGATCAGTGATATTACCGTTGAGATCATATTTTATTTCCGGCACGGCAAAGGCACCATTATTAACTGCAAAATAGCCACTGGTATTCTTTTGGGCATAATCAGCACTGATCAGCCTGTCCATCGCATCATATTTGTAAGAGAAAACCTGTTCTTTTCCTCCTGCAGATGTAGCACTACTAAACTTTATAGCAGATATATTTCCGTTGTATTGTACCTCTTGTGATAAGTTTTGAGATATGGTATTTCCTACAATTTGTTGTGAAGTATATACCCCCTGAGGATAGGCAACTTCTAATGTATAATATAGCGTCACATTAGATGACAGGTTATTATCAATAAACTGACCGGATAGACCAGAAGAAGCATTATAAGTTTTTATTGGTGAGCCTTTTACGCCTAAAAGATTACTTCGATAGATTTTAACACTTTGATAACTGTTATCATCTACAGTCCAGCTTAAATTAATTGAACTATCATCTGAGCCACTAAATGTAAGTTGCGGCTGGACAATATCATTTGTAGTTATTTCAAGCTGATCAGAATCAATTGATGAAATTCCATCTAATATTTCAACAGTATAATAATACGTAGTATTAAAGGTTAAATTATTATCATTAAATTCTGTCAAAGCAGCAGCTGATTCATTAATCACATTTCCTCTTTGTCCGGATGTTGTACTTCTATATACTTTATATCCCGTAATTTCCTGAGGGTGCTCAGTTACACTTATGCTAAAAGATGTTGTGTATTTTGTTTTTAAAACTTCAGCTAATTGAGGTTTGTATAATGGTGGAGCATTCTTAAATAATAAAGAAGCAGGTTTTGATTGTAGATAATTTCTGTTACCTATTGACGATTCATTATAACCAAAAATCTTTACTCCATAAGTTTCTGCATCTTTCAGGGCACTTTGAATGAGTGATGAATCTGATCCTTCATATACAACATAGGTACCGTCACCAACATTCTTACCAACTATTCCTTCCGGAGATTGAGTATTACTACCAGTAATAGCTACATTATCTTGCGGAGTATAAGTAGGGATAGCTCCATGTTTCATCAAAACAATAAACTTTTCCGAATTATTATTATGGGCTACCATGCTCCAACTCAATTTATTGCTTCCATCACTTAATTGATATTCTGAAGTTAAATTCTCAGGACCATAACTTGGTGCCGAGGTAGTTTGATCAGGAACATATAGATCTTGAGCTAATGAATTATAACAATAATTAATATCATCAGCAGTTTCATTATAAGAATATGCCCTAAAGTAAATCTGCTTTTTAGGATCTAAGTATATAGAGAACGTTGTACCAGAGCCACGGTATGCTACTTTATTATAACTGTATTTTACATATCCTCCAACCTGATAGTAGTTATGATCTACCGGAGCAGAAGAAACGGTAGCTCCTTCCCTATACATAATAAATGTACCACTGGTACCACTAGCCTTTGTCCACGAAAAAGTAGCATAACCTGTAGACCAGTTATAGGAGACTAGTTTAAAATTGGTGACCCTTGCTGAAGGCTCCTTCGCGTAAACGGGAGGATCACCATCACCTCCTCCTCCACCAATAGGAACTGAAAATGTACCAAACTGAGCTTGAGAAGCAAATGACAATATACTCCCCAGTAATAATATCGTAAAAAATCTATGCATTTTGATTGTGGTTGAAAGTCTTAAAATCCCTGAACTGTTTCGTTGTACATAAATTCCATCCCGAAAAGATCATTAGTGTCGGTGCGTTCACTATCATTGATCTTTTTTAGCCATCCCCTAATGTTATATTCATAGTTGACACTCTGTAGAGGCTCACCATTTACTACATGGATGTTCTTTTCGATAACCTGCCCGAGTGCATTGTATTCATTAGCTGATAATATCACCTCTTCTTGCCAATTTCCATTTTGATGTACCTGGTGGTAAGCCTGCAGTACTCTTCCAGCATGATCATAATCAAATCGCTGAACAATGCCAATTTGATTAGCATTCATATTATGCTCAGTATATGTCTTTAACAAATGCCCTGCATATGAAAAAATATTGCTAGCCTTATCTTTACCACCTGTCTGATTTTCTGATACAACCTGAATAACTCTGCCTTTTTTATCATAATAGTTTACAGAATGTAGCCACTGCGAAGACCCAAGGACTCTTCGCTTCATACCAGTAACACTTCCTTTAACTCTGTCAAAAGAAGATGTTGGAAAAGAAAAGGTGCCAAATGGTGATTCAATAGACCCTAAGTGTGTAGCATCGTAATCGTATGAAGATCCAAAATCAGATAAGCCCTTAAAGTCATAATTATCATAATATGCTACTGTCAGATATTCATTTTGAGGCACATTTTTAGGGAATGACTTGTCAGTATAACCATGTAATGTTCCGCCATACTCCTCATACCATTCATAGCCTGAAGTTCCAAATAATCCATTAACATAAGATTGCATTGACTCCTGGGTTAGGTGGGTATTATCTTCGTACTTTCCTGTCATAACAGGTCTGTTAAATACATCGTACTTTATAAACATCCACCATGGTGATCCTGTAGCAGGATTTCGCTGATTACCATCCTGAGCAAGAATTACTCTGTCTCTTTCATCATAAACAATGTATGTCCAGTCAGAACCAGGAACCTTTTTCTTATTTACTCGGTTTAGGTTGTCATATTTATACTGAAATGCCCACTTATCTAAAAATGATTGTGTAATGGCTTGACCATCTATTATAGCTTTTGTAGCCATCGGAGGCAGTACAAATCGAACATTTCCCAAATCGTCATATACAGAATAAGTTTCTGCCCATTCAATTGGATTATATGTGTTTAAATCAACAGATTCAGCAACTTGAACACGCTTTAATATTGCTTGTCCTCGCCTATTAGTAAATGATATTACATAATGACCATTTTCATCCTGAATAATATTTTTGATCAGTTCAGGATCAGCAATAGACGAATATGACTTTGCAATGACCGGAAGGTCAGAAGCATTAAGTTTAAATAAATAAACCTGATCATTTTTGTTAAACTTTACATCCGACTTTATCGTGTTTCCATTGTTTAACTGCCAGGCTTCACCAACACTACCTTGTTCCAGTATTGTGTTTCTTTGAGATAACTCAAACCTTGACTCTGCAAATGGACTAATAGAAGTTGCATAATCACCAGTTGTATTCTGATAAAACTGGTATTGATCACTCGATGTATAATTATCATTTAAAGCGTTTGACTGATACGATCCATCATTAGAGTTGCTTACATAAGGCAAGTATGACTTTGGAGACAAACCTAAATTATTATATTTAATCGGTTGAATTATATCCAACCCTGATGGATTAGATCTCCATCCGATTATCTGAATAGCTCTGTTAAAACCATCATAATATGTAATTGATACACTTTTTTCGTATTCGGATAATGAACAAATATCTGTGGTTTGATCAACACCCTCTTTTGTAATTATAGTTGTCAGGGAATAATTATAATTTCCCAAATTACATTGACTGAATGTTTGGTCAGCAATAGTAAATAACAGAAATAGTGTTGTAAATATTTTATAAGCTCTCATTCTATTATTTATTTATAGTATTGTATTCGTTGATTTGTAAAATATTACCGTCTTGATCCCTGGTATACTTAAGTCGGCCCGAATCATCATATTCATAATAAACAGTTATATTATTTATATCAGTCTGGCTTGAGATGCCATAAACAGGATGATAAGTTTTGGTTATCATAACTGCATTTTCAGGATATACTCGGATATCATCGAATGCGGTAGCGCCTGAAAGCACAACTTCATTATTAGCATTTGTAACCAGTGGCTGTTCTCCAGAGAATTTCCAGTTTCCGTTTTCCAGATACCAATAACTAATGAAATAATTTTTAGAATTTGGTTTTTCAAACTCAAAAGTAAAACTTCCTTTTGAAGCATATCTTCCGGTGTGAGCACCAAATGAGATTGTACGGTTAAAATTGAGGCTCGAATTAGACTCAAAATCTTCAAAGTAGAATTCCACAGTTCCGGTAAATTCTTGTGCTGCTACCTTATAATCAATAGCTATACTCGCATTCATTGGGTTAATTGAACTCAAAGTGACTGTATATGTACCTGCAGGTAACGAAGTGAATGTTTTGGATTCAGGGTAATTAATACATCCCTTACATAGAGTAGTATTTCTTGTTATACCTCCACCTGAAATCTGAACAAATAGATTTTCATTATAGGTTAAATCGGGAGTATTTCTTAGTGAAACAGTTATATCAGACTGCGTTGCATTTGTAAATGTTCCTGATGATTGTGGAGCTGAATAAAGTAAAAAATCAGTTCTATCATTGTAAACAGTTATATAAGAATGAAAATTCTTCGCATTTTCAACAATAGCCTTTGGTTTATTGAAATTATAATTATAAAGGTAACTTACAATTTTCCCAGATCTTGAAGTCGCTTGCAAAACGTTTCCATATTGATCATACTCATCAATTACCATTGATTCAACAATTTGCCCATTTTCGCCTAACTGACTTGTTACTCTCGAAGGATAAATATTTCCCGGAAACTCATCAGATTCCAAAAACTCCACACGATTAGTATTAAGTAATTGCCCATTCAAATAGCTTTCTGTTTTACTCTTCACTGAAAGCATATTTTTAGAAGATATTAAAGAATTATCCTCATAAGCATATGTGAATTTCTTTTCTTCAAGATCTCCGTCAATAGTCTTTGAAGAGACAGAGGTTATTTGACCCAATGTGTTGTATTGGAATATAGTCTCGTTTGACATCTCTTGCTGACCATCAAAAACAAATGATTTTTTCTTAGAAGGTAAAAACTTCCCTATAAACGTATGATATGCTGTTTTACTTACCACAAAGTCATTATCATTGATATTATAACCGACTTGCCTTACATTTTTAATGATTGCATTCGGGTTATAAATTGAATACTCAATTTCTGTTCTTTGTATTGGTTGAGTCGTATCATCTACCTTAAAGGTTGATTTTGATAACAGATGACCTCTTTTATACCCATTATCTACGTAAGTAGGTGTCAGGTTTGCTTCACCATTAAAAGATGCAATTGCTTGAGAGTCTCCATAACCATTATCATGATTAGAAAACTTGTAGATTGTAAATGCACCATCAGCTCGTTTCTCAACTACTTCTGAATAGGTAACGTGACTACCATGGTAATTTGATGTAGAAGGCACAACAGGGTAACTTCCTGTTATTTCAAATTCTACTTGCTTTGATAAATTGGTAATTCCCGTGCCTGTGATATCATACTTAGGGATAAATTCTAAAATACCACTAGATCCTTCGTAATTTATACCATCATACCCTTTTACATACAGATATTCTATGGTCGAAACATTGCCATTATTATCATCATTTTGAATTTTGCTAATACGTAGACCACCTGCATTCTTCTCTAACCCTAGTGGAGAATATGACCTTGAAAGTGAGTTTACTTCTCCTTTGTATTTATGCTGTTCAAAAAAGTAGGTTGTTTTCCCTCCAGAAGGATAAGTTATCGATTTTAATGTGCCATCTAAAGCCAGGTTAAGATCATGAGTTGGATCTTTCAACCCACACTCCATGATTGTAAGTCTACACTCTCGATCTTCAAATAAATTTCGGTTAGTTAAATCGTTGGCATATCCCCAATGATCATTTGTCATTTTCAAGTATGGCGATAATAGACCATAACTGTAATAATCAAGATCATATTTTGATATTATCTCATCTTGTGAGTTTAAAAACCTAACAGTTTGTAGTTCAAGACGCTTAGATCCATCAAAATTATTAGAATAATCGAATTCAATAGATTTATAACGATCACTATTATGCTTTAACTCAATACGATCAAGCTTGAGCCTGAAGGTTTTATCCCATACCTTGTCAAATTGATGATCTATCGGATAAAACTTAACTAGATTAGTATTAGTCCCAAAAACCTCTGAATAATACTTCCCATCACCGGAAAGTTCACCTGGCTGATTTTGACTATAAACAGTCATTACCTTACCATATTCAGAATCAGAATAATCAAGATCTTTGCTTTCTGAATAGAAAAATTTAATATACTTATTACCCTTGGTCCATATCTGATCCAGATAAACAGGTGATGCTATTGTTGCACTATAAAAATCTCTTGTTAAATGTTCATCCGCATCTTCTCCATAATAAACCTGACCATTGATATCAAAGGTTTGATCATTTAATGACCTGGATATATTAATTTGATATGGTCCTCTAAAATAAGTATATCTTGCAATCACTTCACCTTCTGGTGATATAACCTTGTTTAATTTCCAATTATTTACTGTCAAATCAGAAACAAGATCATCTGGCATTGCAATAATCTTAAAGTTTAAATAATCACTGAACTCATATGCGCCATTACCAAATTCATATTTATACCCTCTGTCATCGATAATGGTAATAGTCTGGTAAGTAGGGTCAACTTTATCTTGAAGTCTGGAAAAATAGTTTGGAGTAAATCTTGAATTTTCTTCAATAACTACCTTTACCGGACTAGCTGAATTAACTTTAATTGTTCCATCTTCGGAGAAAGAAAAGCTTCCTGAAATTCCTAAAAACGAGAAGTTGAAAACATCAGGTTCAAGATCATAAACATCATCAATCTTATTGTTTCCATCCGGATCAGCCGTTTGTTTAGATGTCTGACTCAAATAACTTTCTACACTCCAATTAGGGTCGTTATTAAATTTGTTGTAAGAAAACTCATACCCATAAACAGGAGTTTCATCTTTAATACCTTTTACGGTTCGAATTATCTGACCTCCAACTGATAAATTCCATCCTAAACCTACAGAAGAAGGATGAACATCAGGCATTACTCCATTAGCTGAGTAATAAAGGTTCATGGATGTAGGTCCACCAGAAAAAAGTGGGATTTGTATTCCAGGTTGACCAGTAAACATTGACACATTACCAATACTGGCACTGACAGTATTACTTGAAGGCGCCATTTGCCCAAGACTCTGTCCTCTTGAATGCAGAAAGATTGCACTAAAAGCTATGACTGAAAACAAAAGCTTTTTAAACATAGAAATTCAGGTTTATTTATTGTTTTGAAAACTTACCCTGACATTAAATCTGTCAGAAACAGGTGAGCCAAACTCATCGTATGCCAGGTTATATAAAAAATATGTTTTGATTGTTATTTTCGACGTTAATTCAAATCCCTTATAAGCTCCTATATAAACTCCGGGAATCCATTTTTTTTCGGTGAAGTCAGTACCATGGATTTTCATCTCGCGATGGACCTGCTCATATTCTGCATATCCACCAAGATTTTTTAATACTTCATACTCTGTAAATACTCTTCCCCCAATCATGTTATTTGATACTTCAGAAGGCACATAAGAATCTTTGGTCCAGACAGTAAATCTGGCTACAACACTAATGCCTGAAGACCACCTAGGATAAATTTGATAGCTAACAAAAGGAGCAGCATCGATACTTATCTGATCTCTACCGTTAATTACCAGTGAACCTCCATAATTAAGCCGCTCCTTTAAACTTTTATTCCCGAGTGGATTTTTGGGAAGATCTCTGATATCCTGAACATCAGAATGAAATCTTTTAGCTTTAGCTAAAGTTTTTTGACCTTGCTCCAATGCAGCTTGTTGATTAGCAAAAACTTTCTGAGTTGGTGCTTTTACAATATTTTGAGCTTGCGAGGCGGCATTTTGAGGCAAGTTTTCTACCTGTGTCATTTGTTGTTGAACAAAATCTAGCCCTTCTCCTGAACCGAGAGTTTGCTCTAATTGAGAAAATTGATCACTAAACTCCTGTTTTTTAATAAACTCCTTAGCCTCCTCTTCTGCAACC
Organism: Marinigracilibium pacificum; assembly: GCF_012926615.1. Lineage (GTDB taxonomy): Bacteria > Bacteroidota > Bacteroidia > Cytophagales > Cyclobacteriaceae > Mangrovivirga > Mangrovivirga pacifica. Next base: position 195,639 of record NZ_JABBNU010000008.1, read on the forward strand.
CTTGCTAGCTCATCTCTAATAATCGGCTTTAAACTATCAAGCTGGTATTCTGAAATTGATTTTAAACTATCAGTATAAGATTGAAGTATATCTAACTCTTTACTTTTACCTGAAAGCCTTGCCAGTTCATTTATTTCAACTGAATCTTTTAATAAATTCTCATATTTTGAGAGGCTATCAAATTCGATTTGATCACATTTATTGTATTTTTTACAAATATCTTTAGCAAATCTTACACTATCTTTTTCATACTGCTTTCGATATTTTTTTATCTCCTTCTTATACTCAGAAGCCATTTCATAATACTTCTTCGCATCCTTATAAGCCTGAAGAACAGCTCTTTCTGTACTATTCAAGGGTACATTAACTTTAATCTGTGCTAAAATAGGACTAACTGATAAGACCAGCGCCAGTAGTGATATGTAATAATAAATTTTATTCATGTTGAAAGATGCCGCAAGTATATTACATGAGTAGGATAGATGTCAAGAATTATCAAATATAAATTTCAAGTTTTATTCTATTAACAACTCGGAATCGCATATATTTTGTCAAGAAATTTGACATTAATTCCAAATAAGTAAAAGATAAATGACATACAGAAGGGTGATATAATATAGAAGTAACACTGAATAATAGTTGAAAGTCGGATCACAGATCCTACGATAGTAGTTTGACATTGCAAATGTCGAACAGCAGCTTTGGGTAGCATGGGCTTCGCCCCCACAAGGATTTTAAAATCCTACCTCAGCTGACTTCCTTTAACACTCTCAAGGTAAATCTTTCTGAAATATTCAACTCCCGGTGTGAGTTCAGCTGCTCGTTTATATGCTTTAATCGCATCGATAAGTAATCCCTTTTCTTCAAAAAATGCTCCTAAAATAACCATATCCAAAGAACTATTCATATCTAAATAGGGCTTAAACAAATTAATTTCTTTAGTCAATCTTCTCTTTTTTTCTTCATTGAGTCTTTTTATTCCAATTTTAGCCGACTTCCCCATTTCTCCTTCAGCTACCACACTTACCATAATCATATTTGACACATTATATGGAGCCTCATCGATATTTATTTTTATTAATGGCTTAGTAATGCGCTCTTTTTTTAGCACCTCATTGTGAATATTTCTCACCTCGACATTAAAGGCCATATCCACATCATCCGGAGCTAACCAACTAACGACTATTTCCGAATCATATACTTCACTTAATTCCGGAATTAACATGGTTAGTTTACCATATTTTTCATCTGAATCAGTTATCACCGAGGCCTCAAGAACATTACCCTCATTTATTATATCACTTTTCCCTAAAAGAAATTCCGAACTATTAATAATCACCTGCCTTCCCTCATCAGAAATCAAATCCTTGCTCTTTTTATTTAAGCTTAAATTTATTGTTCCATCTGATATAATTTCCCTAGTCTCACCCTCTGAGTTTACTAGACCAATATAAGAACCTGAGATCGTTTTGATAGTTACATCTTCCGAAAGAATTGCACCAGCCTGAAGTGGTGTCCAACCGGTTTGTGGACTTTTATATTGATTAAATCCCTCGGAAATTAACACTGTATATTCAGAGTTTTGAGCTATTAACACATGCCCTGCCAGCATTCCGATTAATAATATTATATATCTAGTCATTTTAAGTCGTTGCTAGTCGTTCAGGTAAATTTTAAAATTGTTTTAGGGGTGTTGCATGCAACGCCCCTACAAAAACGGAAATTATCTTTAAAAAGAAAATTTACCCGACGACTATATGCCTTTTACTGGTTTTATTATCACAAAGCATGCCACTTGATACTAAACAAAGGAATTTTAACTATCCTTCAGGGCAAACGTCTATATCCTTGGTCAAAAACGGATTAATTAGTTAATTTCCATCAAAATTTATACTATCGGTTCATGACTAAGGCTAAAAGAACGAGAAATCGACTCACTAAAGAACAATACCTCGAAGGAATTTTAAAAGGTGACCGTTTTGTGTTAAGTAAAGCTATCACACTCATTGAAAGCACCAGAGAAGATGACCGGATCATTGCTAAAGATATCATCAGAGAGCTACCTAAAAACGACAATACCATTCGCATAGGAATTACCGGCGTTCCCGGAGTAGGTAAGAGCACTTTCATAGAATCTTTTGGTCATGCCGTAATTGATGCAGGCTACAAGCTGGCAGTATTAACTATCGATCCTTCGAGTAGAGTTACCAGGGGAAGTATCCTGGGTGATAAAACCCGTATGGAAAATTTAAGTAGAAACCCTCATGCCTACATTCGCCCCTCTGCTGCTGGAACATCGCTCGGAGGAGTTGCAAATAAAACTCGTGAAACGATGCTTCTCTGTGAGGCTGCCGGTTTTGATATGATTCTGATCGAAACGGTTGGAGTGGGTCAAAGTGAAACGATGGTCAAGGAAATGGTCGACTTCTTCCTGCTACTAATGCTTAGTGGTGCCGGAGATGAACTTCAGGGTATCAAAAAAGGCATTATGGAGATGGCTGATATGGTAACAATTACCAAAGCTGATGGTGATAATATTAAGCAGGCACAACGAGCAAAACGAACTTATAAAAATGCTATGCACCTCTTCCCCCCTAAACCAAATGGTTGGGTTCCCAAGGTAACAATTTCATCGGCATTAAAGAACGAGGGAATGAAAGAAGTGCTCGATATTGTAATAAAATTCATTTTTCAAAATAGAGAAACCGGCTACCTCGATCAAAACCGTAGAGACCAGCATTTATACTGGTTAAACACGTTGATATCAGAGGAGCTTATGAATATATTTTACAAAAATCCTCAAGTGAAAGAAGAGTTTTCGTCGATAAAATCGGGGGTTTTGTCGGGATATATTGACGCATCGGACGGAAAAGACAAGTTACTTGACATTTTTTTCAGAAATATAGTTTGAATGTTAAACTTTTTTTCTAATTTAGCGTTATCACATTAGCATAGTTGATAAATCCTAATGTTTTGGTTGAAAGATGGCTGTCCTCCCCGGACAGCTTTTTTTATGCCCAAATGTTAATAACCCATTAAGAAATATCTTGCTTATTTCGAAATTCCAGTTTACTTTGATAACGTTAAGCTAAAATAGGAACCGTATTTTTATGAATAGTTCTGATAATTGGCTATTGCCAAAAGAAAAGACTGAGTTCAGGAATTTTCTTCATCAGGAAAATATTTCTACCTCAGAAAAACACTCAGGTTTAAAGTCCACGGTTGAGAAATTCAGGACTCTTTTTTCCAGAGCAAACTTATACCTGTATTACCTGCTTGGTTTTACGGCTTTACTCTTTATCCCGCTATCACTGATTACAAAAGGCTTTCAAACGGGAATATGCATATCCCTGACCCTCTCAATATTTATCGCTAATTGGTCAGTGGTTCATTACCCAAAGGGATTCTTACCAAATCACAAAAAAAAGATGCAACGTTCGGCAGTTAAAAAGCACTCCAAAACCACCCTCCACCATTAAAAAACATCAATAAAACCAAATTTTGTGTCATGAGCTCCTGGAGTTGAAGCCTCATAAGTACGCTCTATTATTTCTCCTGTAGTTATTTCCAAAGGTTTCTTAAATATTGGCCCGTCATAAATTAATGTATGAAACTCACCATTTTCACCACATGGATCGACATTTTCAGGTAGATCATTTAAAAAATCCACATCGATATCTCTACCAAGAAATGATTTGTCAAGCTTATGAAGACTACAGCAAACTATTTTAGCCCTGAACCCAAGATCTATCCATTCCAACAATAAATCCTTAGTGTTATTTCTATTGAAAATAGGAAAATAAGCCTTCATCCCTACACTTTTCAGTTGCTCCTCGCGCATATTCTTAAGGTCTTCAAGAAATATATCTCCAAATACACAGCCTGAATACCCCATATCCTTCAGCTTCAAAGTCTCCCTCTCCATGAGTTGTTTATAGCTTTCCATGGAAGTATCTGGTGACAACCCGACAGTATGCAAAGGCAGCCCTATAATTTCAGCCTGCTTTTCAATCAATTCCATCCTTACTCCGTGCATGCTTACACGATTTACAGATGTTTGAACCGAAGTAAACAGCAGACTTACATCAATCCCTTCCTTTTGCGCTATGTATAAAGCCAGAGCAGCGTCTTTACCGCCGCTCCAGCTTATATAATTTTTACTTTTCGACATATAAAAATCCGTTTGGTCCAATACCTACGGTTGCTTTTTTCACAAATGATCCGTCGCTATTAAAAATATGCACTTCGCCATTTGTTGTAAAACCGGTAGATACCGCTACTAGAATCCAGTTGTTTACTGTATCAAAACCTAACCCATAAACTCCTGAAACTGATATTTTATCTTGCGTCAAGTTACCACTTTGTGTGTCTAAAACATGAATTCCTGAAGAAGTCCCAAGATAAATTTTATCATTGGCCTGATCGTAAGCTAAAGAGTTAAAATATTGGCCATCAATACCGTCAATTTTCTCTATAAAATTACCCTGGTCATCATACTTAAATACTGATGATTTTCTAGTATCACTTTCCGGCCACGATTTTCCTTTACACATTACCCAGATATCTCCGGATTTATCTTCAATCACGAATAGCGGATTAATTCCCGATTCAATTTCTTTCACAAAATTCAAATCAGTGTCATATATTGAAATGGTACTGTCTGTAGAATATCCTCCACCATTTGGCACCCATATTTTTCCATTTACCAATGACGGTTTTGCAGGCCCCGAACCTGTACTTACTGAATCAACAAATTCGTAGGTCACCGCATCATATTTTTTGATATTTCCATTATACCCGTCAACCCAGTCTGTTATGAAAACTCCTTCGGATCCTGCAAAAGTATATCTTGGTTTTAATAATAAGGTATCAATGGTAGTTACTGATGTAAAGTCACCAGAATTGATAACCTCAACCTTAGCAGAATTTTGTACCGTAATAAAAACTTTATCATCATAAGAAGTCAAACCTTGAGCCTGATCTCCCAGGTCAAAATTGTTTGTATTGTAGAAAACATCATTTTCTATGGATGAATCGGCATAGGAAAAATAGGACAATGAAGCATTTCCGCTACCAAAAGCACCTTCACTAAGAATCAGAAAACCTTTTTCAGCATCAATTGGAGCAGTGGGCTCATTTTCATCACAAGAAATAGCAATAAGGGCCACAACCAGGGCCAAAAGCATAGATTTTAATCGTATCATATTAGTGGTTTATTAAAAAGTTTATTGAAAAGCTGTAATTTCTACCAGGCATAATTCGCTCTCGCCTCACTTCATAGGCAGTATCGAATACATTTTTAACCTCTCCCGAAAAAGTGAGTGCATGGTCATTGATTTTCATAGTATAAGACAGATTCAGGTCTGATAAAAACCATCCATCAAGTACCCATCGCTGGTTATTATCAAGCGTAGTAAATTGTTTTCCTGAATATTGATTGAAGACAGCCAATGTCCAGGCTTTATAAACTGCTGAAATGTTACCCCCAAAGACGTGTTCCGGAGTATAGAAAAGTTGATTTTGTTTGCCGGTATATTCTTCTGCAATAGTTGAATCTTCCATTAAAGAAGCTCGAGTCAATTGATAATTTAACCGGATCATAAAATCGACTTCATTACCATCAACTTTAGTCAATGACTCCATCTCAACACCTCTCGACCAGACTTTTTGCAGGTTTTGAGGTGTCCAGGCACCATCTTCAGCCGGAGACCAGATTATCTGGCTATTGAGTGTCGCACTATATAAATCAATACTAAAAGTGGTTGAGGTTTTTCTATTTGAAATTACATTAAGGTTAGTACCAACACTACCACTAATGCCTGATTCGGGCTTCAGATCCGGATTTCCTCTTGCACCACTTCCCTCCCAATACAAATCATTGAAGGTGGGCACTCTGAAAATTCTACTTGCCTCCCCTTTTACTAACAAGATTCTATTCAAATGAAATGACCCTGATATTGAAGGAGTCAAAGGAACCTTCACTCCTTCTACAAGAGTCTGGTTTAATCCCGCAGTGATTACTGCCTTTGATGATGGCTCATACCGTACTGAACCCAGCACCTCACCCGTGAGCCTTCTTCGTTTTACCGGAGCCCCGGTGTTATTAAAGGTAACCTCTTCCCTATTACCTTTGGCTGATAGATTTAAGGTGAATTTTTCAAAATAGTGTGCATAACTGGCACTATTCTGCCACCTGAAACTCTTAGTTTTTGATTCCAGGTCTGTACTTCCATCCCGGTAAAGTATATTTTGGATATCAATACCTGAAGAAAAATCAAGGTCATAATTACTTTTTCTTACCATGAAATTGACAATTCCCCGATGATATGTATCTTCTTGTTCTTCTTCGGAAAGTTTAGATTGTGATGCCAATGAGGGTAATTCACTATCGGAATATAACCCCCAATAAGCTGCAGAGATGCTCAACGGGTTAGAAAGTCTAAACAAATAATCTGCAGCCACCGATCCATTCTGACGTCCTGAATGCTCCATTCTCTGTTCAGGAGAACCCTTTTTATAGGTGTTTTCAAAACTATAATCATTATCAGCCTGATGATAAAACAACTTTACCGAACCGCTGTGCTTTCCTTTGGATAAGGATGTTTTTACTCCTGCTGAATAACTTTCAAAGCTACCCGCCCGGAGAAAAATGCGACTCTGGTTTCTAAAATTAGGTTTAGCTGATAATGGTTCAAGGTCAAGAATACCTCCAATCGCTGCGGAACCTGCAACGGCAGACTGCCCTCCGCTATACAATGCCATGTTATCAAAAAAGAATGCTGGTAATTGACCAATATCCATGGATCCATTTGACAAACTCTGGAGATCCATTCCATTCCATAGAACCTTGGTTCTCGAACCGCCAAATCCTCTTTGGGAAATAGTGGTAAGCCCGCTTACTCCATACGACCTGATATGAACAGGAGAGATATACATAAGCCTTGCAGAAACACTCTGATAAGGCACCAATTGAGTGGTTAGTGAATCAGATTGGTACTTTTTATGGGCAGGAACAAATTTCTCCCATGGTGAAGAAACAACTTCAACTTCATTAAGCACACGAACAGAATCGCCTTGCCCAAACCCTATGGTTGGCAAAAAAAGATAAGTGATAATTAATACAACAAATACTCGCATTTGAATCATTTTTAAAACAATGACTCAAAGCTTCTGGTACCACGATAACGTGAAGAATTAAAAGACCTAGTCTTCCAACGCCTTTACTCCGAAAGCCTTGAATTTTGAGCAGTATGGCAGGTCTCCTGGCTTGCATTCCTGTTGTCGCCTTCCCGTGATTTCACAGTGGCAGATTGGACAACAGCATTTAAATGCTTACAGTTGCGGGTACAGCTTTCGATTTACACGAAATTCCCTATTAATTCTCCAGGCAGTATACCCTTCGAAACCAAAATGCAGTGCAAATGTACAAAGTATAAATGAATTTCATAGTTTTACGAAAACTATTTACCAGCAAGTCATAAGCATAGACACTTTTAAATGAAAAACCCATTCACCATACTTACAGCTCTGTTTTTCCTGGCTATCATTTCCATTAGTTGTAAAAAAACAGCTAAAAATGAAGGTTCAACTGACGCCGGAATAATCAAAAATGATTACGCTAAAGGGTTTTCTATCGAGAAAAAAGAGGATGGATATCTGTTAAAGTTGTTTGACACAAATAATGAAAAACCTTTAAGCGAAATCTTACTAACAAATGGCTCTTCAGCAGAAAATAATGATATTCCAAGTTTATCAATACCTTTAGATAAAGTAATTATCGGATCCTCGACATTCATCGGTTTTCTGGATACTTTAGAAAGCTTGAAAATAATTAAAGGGTTCCCTGGTAAGCAATTAATCTATGATCCGGAATTACTTGAACAGATAAATTCAGGCACTACAATAGATCTGGGGAACCAGATATCCTGGAATGTTGAAAAAGTAGCTGAAATCAACCCTGATGCGATGCTTCTTAACCTGTTTGGAACTGAAGACCCTAGCATAGATAATATCAGAAAATTAGGTGTCCCAGTGTTGTATATTCAGGATTTTCAAGAACCCCATCCTCTAGGAAAGGCTGAGTGGATCAAGGTTTTTGGTCTATTGACAGGGAAATATGAAGAAGCTATCTCAATCTTTGATGGCATTAAAAATGACTATCTATCTTTAAAATCATCGCTTGCATCTATCGAAAACAAACGAGGTGTGACCAGCGGAATGGTTTATGAAGATGCATGGTTTGCGCCGGGTGGCGATTCTTATATGGCCACATTGATTGCAGATGCAGGAGGCAAATATATTTGGGAAGATAAAAGTGGAACCGGGGGTTTACCTTTGGCTAAGGAAGTGATATTAACAAGAGCAAAAGACGCTGAGTACTGGATAGGCGCTGCTGCATTTTCAAATTATGAAAAGTTAAAAGATCACGATAAACTTTTCGAATCAATAAAGGCGGTAAAAGATAAGAACGTTTATACTTACATTGGAAAGGTTAGAGAAAATGGAGGTAATGATTATTTTGAACGTGGTCCGGTAGAACCTCATATCATTTTAAAAGATATGGTTAAAATTATGTATCCGGAAATGGCTGAAAAACACAAACTTGTTTATTACAAAGCGCTCCAATGAGAAAGTCAACCATATTTATCATTCTGATAGTTGTACTTTGTCTCGGATTTATACTGAGCTTGTGTCTTGGTTCGGTACTTCTGACTCCCGGACAACTATTTGATGCTTTCTCAGGCAATGGTGATTCAATATATTCGGACATTATCATAGATTATAGACTTCCAAAAGCAATCACAGCTTTAATTGCAGGAATAGCCCTTTCAATAAGCGGATTATTAATGCAAAATTTCTTTAGAAACCCGCTTGCCGGTCCTTTTGTCCTTGGGGTAAGTAGTGGCGCCGGGCTATTTGTTGCCATTTTAATCATGACAGGGTGGTATGCAGGCTTCGCCATTATTGGCATTGAAATACACCAAACTACCATGGTAAGCTTTGCCGCAATTTTTGGCGCGATGGCTGTATTAATACTGCTTTTGTTAATCCAGTCTATAAATAAAGATTACACAACCTTACTAATAGTCGGCTTGATGATTTCATCTGCTGTAAGTGCAATGATCAGCCTAATTCAATATTTCAGTCAGTCTCAAGATATTCAACGGTATCTTTTATGGACAATGGGAAGCCTTGGGGCTTTAAGCTGGATGGAAATTTCAGGCTTGGGTATTTCACTTATTATCTGCCTTGTCCTATTACTATTCATAATTAAACCACTCAATGCATTAAATCTTGGCGAATCCTATGCCTTATCTATGGGTGTTAAGGTTCAGACAGTAAGAATTATTGTATTGCTAATTGCAGGTATCCTTGCGGGAATGATAACAGCATATTGTGGTCCAATTGGATTTATTGGCTTAGCAGTACCGCATTTGACACGACAATTTTTTAAAACATATCATCCTGCCTGGCTTATTCCGGGAACAGCAATTACCGGTGGAGCTATTTTGTTATTCTGTGATATAATAGCCCAAATGCCTGGTTTTGACTATGTATTACCCATAAATACTGTAACTGCACTATTTGGTGCTCCATGGGTGATCGTATATCTGTTAAGAAAAAAAATTAGCGGGAACTTCAATTGAAAGAATCAAGTAACGATATCGCCCTTTTATTAAAAGACCTTGAGATTGGATACAAGGTAAATCACCCTATTGCTAAAAAGATTAATGCATCTGTCAATTGGGGAGAAAACATAGCATTAGTTGGGCAAAATGGCAGTGGAAAATCTACACTTCTCAAGACTTTGAGTTTACTTCAGCCAAGTCTTAGTGGTTCTCTTGTAATTGACGGGATCGAATCTGAAAAGCTAACAGAAAATCAAAAAGCTATCCTTACAGGAGTAGTACTTACCCGTGGTGAAGTAATAGCAAATATGCGGGTTGAAGACCTGGTTATGCTAGGGAGATATCCGTTTACTCCATGGCATGGAAGATTATCTAAAGAAGACCTGAAGATTGTAAGTTCATCGATTGAGGCAACGGGAATATCCTATAAAAGAAAGGCATTACTAAGTGAATTAAGTGATGGACAGCTACAAAAGGCATGGATAGCCAGGGTTTTGGCTCAAGAAAGCAAAATATTATTCCTTGATGAGCCAACTTCCTTCCTTGATCAACCTAGTAAAATGGAAATCTTTGGCTTGATATCTGACCTGGTAAAAACTAAAAATAAAACTGTAATCACAGCCACGCACGACCTTGACCTTGCGATTCAAAAGTGTCACCGCTTCTGGTTGCTAAACGACAAGGGTGAGTTCATTGATAAACTTCCTGAAGAATTAATAATGAATGGCTCTATCAATGACTTATTTGCTGGTAAGGGATTTGAGTTTGATCTGGATCAGGGCCGGTTCATCCGGAAAAATAATTTTAATAGAAAATATAATATCAAAGGCCCCGGGCATTTAGTCAAATGGGTCGAACATGCATTAAATAAATATGAAATATCTGAAAACTTAAGCGAACAGATTGTCGTGACAGAAAATGACAATAAACTTATTTTTAATATTGGTGAAAATTCTTATACTGAGATGTCTAAATTTATTTCAGTATTAAAAATGAGAAACTTTTAACCAGTTAACTTTATAATTTTTTTCAAATCATTTTTATATATTGGGAAACATTTTTTCGATTTTAACCTAACTAATATGAAATCTTTTTATTTAGTAGTTGCACTTATCATAGGTGTTAACTTATCATATGCTCAAGAACTTATCCCATTTCGTAAAGGCGATAAGTGGGGATATGTCAACAAATCAAAAAAGGTAGTCATCAACTTCAAATATGATAATGCAAATCCATTCTCAGAGGGGCTCGCGGCAGTAGAAATGAATGGAAGAGTCGGTTTCATTAATCAAAGCGGTGATATTGTAATTCCTTTTCAATACTCAAAAATCATTGAAAATTTTGAAGGTGGCCTGGCTAAAGTTTTAAAAGGCGACAACCTTGGAATGATCAATGCCAAAGGTAAAGAAATTGTAAAATTTGGAGAATACGATAAGATCTCTGAGTTTAACGGTGACTTGGCTCCTGTTTTCAAAAATGGTCTTTGGGGCTTTATTAACAAAAATGGCAAAGAAGTAATCAAGGCTCAATATGAGAGCGTTCCTTTTGCCAGAATATTTACCGAAGTAGCTCCAATTATCTGCGTGAAGAAAAGAGGGAAATGGGGTTATATCGATAGAAAAGGAAATGTAGCTGTGCCTTTTGCTTATGAAGATGCATTATGGTTTACAGAAGGAATGGGTGCAGTAAAACTAAATGACAAATGGGGTTTTATTGACCAGGCAGGTATGATCGTTATTCCTTTTCAATATGAAGATGTAGACCACTTCAAAGAAGGAAGAGCTGCAGTCAGGTTAAATGAATCATGGGGATATATTGATAAGTCAGGAAGAAAAATCACTGAATTTAAATATGACCTTCCTGTTGTAAAATTCTCTGATGGGTATACTATGGTTCATCAAAAAGGTAAAATTGGTTTTATTGACATTAATGGAAATGAAATCATTAAACCTAAATATGATTTTGGCGGACCTTTCTTTAATGGTTATGCTGTAGTTGGTAATAAAGGACAAGCTGGAGTAATCAATACCGAAGACAAAACTATTGTACCTTTTTACTATGACAAGCTAAGCGAGTTTTTTGTTGATGGCCTAATTAAAGTTAGTAAAAATGGCAAATTCGGGTTAGTATCTGTTAACAACAAGCAGATCACTGATATAAAATATGACAGGATTGGTACTCCACTTAGCAATCTTAATAAAGGATTGATCGAAGTAAGAGTTAAAGGTGTCAGAGGGTTTATTGACTCAAACGGAAACGAATATTTTGAATAAAAAAGAGGCTGATCTCTCAGCCTCTTATCAACAACCAAATTTTTATTATATTCAATAGCGGATGTTTAATCCCCAATCGTAGCTATAATATGTTACTTTAAACGAGTTTGGGATATCATTTGTTTTGTACTGGTTTATCCAGGTAATTACATCCTGTCCCTTTTGAGTAAAATCTTTGTTATACCACTCGAAAATCTGGTTTAATTCAACCTTTTTTGACGAAGTATTAACTTTAATAAAATTGCTGTCATCGACAGCTTTTTTTGTTCTGGTATCAAGCTGTTTATCAAGAACTTCAGGTTTGAATGCAAAATTTGCTAACTCAGGACAACTATTTGCTGCACAACTAAAAGCAAAATGCACACGTGGATCACCGTATTTAAAAATCACTTTACCTTTTTCAATCTTGTCAAGAGTTAATTGTTCACCTGCTACATCGTGCTTTATCATGTTAAAAAATCCATTCTTATTTATCGCCGACTTTAATGGATAATACTTTACAATTTGATGAATAACTATAATGTTATATGCATTAATATAAAATGCTGTTAACTCATTTTTATCCTTTCCTTGCAAATCAATATCAGCAAGCATAGCATACATATCATTTATTTCTCTGGGATTATCTTTTATACTTGCATAGTCGACCCTTCCTTTTTCAACATATTTGTTTAAAAATTTATCAGCACGGTTGGTGAATTCATCATACTTATTCTGTGCAAACAAGCCATTAGCAATTAAGATTAGTGATACAATCAGGTGAGTTTTCATAAAAAAATTGTTTTAGTGTTTCCTTTCAAACGGGAAATCTATTTCCTCTGATTCCAATTTTTTGTCTGCCTAATGACAATTGACGCCTTTATATTTTCATAAAGCCCAACTCTTTTATCTAAATTAGAGAAATTGAACTTCCGAAGAACTTTAATCAATGGAAAGAATCATAATTATCGGCAATGGTATTTCCGGAGTAACTTTAGCCCGTCACCTGAGAAAATCTGGATCTAAGGATGAAATCCTGATTATTTCATCTGAAACGAAGCATTTCTTTTCAAGAACTGCCTTGATGTATATCTATATGGGGCACATGAAATATGAACATACAAAGCCCTACGAAGATCACTTCTGGGCTAAAAACGATATAAAATTATTGTATGATCATGTCAAGCATGTCAACATATATGATAAATCACTAAAACTGGAATCTGGTGATCACGTAACCTATGATAAGCTGGTTATTGCCACCGGGGCTAAACCTAGTTTCTTTGGATGGCCAGGGCAGAACTTAAAAGGTATTCAGGGACTGTATAGCTATCAAGACCTCCTTAACATGGAAGAATCCACTAAAAACATCGCAAAAGCAGTTATAATCGGCGGTGGTTTGATTGGCGTTGAAATGGCAGAAATGCTTCGTTCGAGAAATATTGATGTTACTTTTTTGGTGAGAGAAGACAGGTTCTGGGGAAATGTACTTCCAATGGAAGAAGCAAAAATGATTGGTCAACATATGAAAACTCACCATATAGATTTGCGACTAAATACCGAGGTTGCAGAATTTATCAGTGAGGACGGTACTCAACTCCATAGTGTCAAAACTAGCTCGGGAGAAATTATTGAAACACAGTTTGCCGGGGTTACCGCTGGTGTATCACCAAATATTGACTTCCTGAAAAACACTGATATTGAAACTGAAAGAGGGGTATTAATTGATGATCAATTCAGAACATCTGTACCGGATATTTATGCAATCGGCGACTGTGCCCAGCATAGAAACCCACCGCCAGGACGAAGGTCTGTTGAGCAAGTCTGGTACACCGGAAGAATTATGGGTGAAACACTGGCTCAAATTCTGACAGGTAAAAATGTAAAATACAACCCGGGACCATGGTTTAACTCCGCTAAATTTTTCGATATCGAGTATCAAACCTATGGACAAGTGCTTCCGGAAATCCAGAATAATGAATCGCGTTTCTACTGGCAACATCCGGAAAACAATATTGCCATTCACATTGTATTTGATAAAGATGATTATTCATTCATCGGGATTAATGTATTCGGCATCAGACTGAAACATGAGTATTTTGACAAGATGTTAAACAAAAATGCGACAGTTTCAGAAGTGTTGAGTAATCTTAATGATGCCAACTTCGATCCTGAATTTTTCAAAAGATATGAAGAAGAAATCATTAGCTCCTTTAATAATACTTTTCCGGATCTAAATGTTAGTCTGTCAGCCAAACCATGGTATAAAAAGTTATTTGCTTAGTTATGAATTTAATTCAAAAAACAGGAATCACCATTTTTTGCTTAGCATTAACCATGTTTATCGGTTTGCTTTTCACTTCTTCTTTTACTTTAACTCCGGAAATCGCAAAAGAAGTAATTACAGACGAATCCCACTTTGAAAGTTTAAGTGAGGGATTAAAACCATTATACAATCAGGAGTTAAGCAAAACTGAATTTATATCCGGAGTAAACGAGGTAGTTGAATCTACAAATGAACACTACAGAAAACAGGAACTGTGGGATAATGTAATTTATACAGATTACACCTTTTCACTTACAAGAGAGTCCTTAAGAGGCCCTGTTGAATCTAACAATCCGTTTCTATTATTCCTGATACTTGGTGCTGCCATCATTGGATCATTATTGTATATCAGCCAGAAATGGAAAGATGAACCTGCAGGAATCAAAAATAACAATGTGATGTTCAGGTCAATGACCAGAAGAGGTGCACTTGGAATCATCACAGCAATTTTCCTTATCCTGTTCTATATCTTCCTTTACAAACTCCCTGCTTACATAATTGAATGGGTAAGGCTGTTCGATCCGGTATCCATGTTTATAAAAGGCCAGCCAGCGAGCCAGTGGTTTATGTATGGATTTTTATATACAGTCGCCATAGTTATTATGGGTATCCGAATGTTTAAAAAATATCGTCATAGCAACTATCAGATTCTCAGAAATACTTCAGTAATGTTCTTTCAGATCTCCTTTGCATTTTTGATACCTGAAGTATTATACCTGTTGAATTTACCAGCTGTTGACCTTAAAAATATCTGGCCTCTCGATTACACTTTCTTTTTCGAATATCGGATTAATGAATACATTGAGTCAGGTACAATCGGTATCTGGATGATGGTTTGGGGTATACTTCTAATCATTATCGGAGTTCCATTATTTACTTTTTTCTTCGGAAAAAGATGGTATTGCAGCTGGGTATGTGGATGTGGCGGATTGGCAGAAACCCTTGGAGACCCATACAGGCATCTTAGTGATAAATCTATTAAAGCATGGAAGATTGAAAGGTATTCTGTTCACTTAGTACTTGTATTTGCAATAGTAATGACTGGCGCAGTTATGTATACCTACTTCAGTGGCAATTCAAATATATTAGGTGTCAGCAGTTATGATATTAGAAGCTGGTATGGGTTTGGTATCGGATTCATATTCGCAGGGGCTGTGGGCACCGGGTTTTACCCAATCATGGGAAACAGGGTCTGGTGTCGGTTTGGATGCCCACTTGCTGCATACCTGGGTATTGTACAACGATTTAAATCCAGATTCCGAATTACCACTAATGGAGGCCAGTGCATTTCCTGTGGAAACTGCTCCACCTATTGTGAGATGGGAATTGATGTTCGCTGGTATGCCCAAAGAGGACAGAATATCGTTAGAGCTTCATGTGTAGGCTGCGGAGTTTGTTCTGCCGTTTGCCCAAGAGGTGTACTAAATCTTGAAGTAAAAAATGAAAAAGGCCGGTTTGGCAAAGATCTTTTAACAGGCAACAATAACACACTATAGATACATAATAGTTGAAATACCTTGATGCTAGCAACAGGGTAGGTTATTTTTGCATTTTTTTAGCGGAAAATGAAGCAAAAACCAGATATACGGGTCATCATACCAGCCTTTAATGAGGAAAATGCAGTTGGAAAGGTCATTAACGAGATACCAATGGATATCGTTAAAGAAGTGATTGTGGTTAATAATGGATCTGTTGATAAAACAGCTCTTGAAGCTAAGAAGGCTGGCGCAACTGTTCTTGATCAGCCAGAGAAAGGATATGGCAGAGCCTGTTTGAAGGGCATTGATTATCTGAAATCTTGTGACAATACTGACATTGTAGTTTTCCTGGATGCAGATTATTCAGATTATCCCGAGGAAACTTATCAATTGGTTGCTCCAATTATCAATGAAGACGTTGATATGGTAATCGGTTCAAGAGCAACTGGTGACAGGCAATCAGGATCAATGACTCCGCAGCAGATTTTCGGTAACTGGCTGGCAACTAAAATGATCAGATGGTTTTACAATGAACATTTTACTGATTTGGGGCCTTTCAGAGCTATTAAATACCAAAAGTTACTTGATCTGGATATGCAGGACAAAACTTATGGCTGGACAGTAGAAATGCAGGTTAAAGCTGCAAAACAAAAATTTAAATCGACAGAAATACCTGTGAAATACAGGCAAAGAATCGGTGTCAGTAAGGTGTCGGGTACTGTTAAAGGCACGGTCATGGCAGGTTATAAAATAATTACAACAATTTTGAAGTATGCAGTTTAGTGTCTGGGAGTTGGTTTTAATGATAATTTATGTTGGTGCATTATTCTTCATTTTTGCATTCAGCCTGACACAACTACATCTCACCAGTGTCTATAAAAATTTCAAAAAGAAAAAGAAGTTATCTTCTCCAAAGGTAGAAAACTGGCCAATTGTTACTGTTCAATTACCGGTATACAATGAATTATATGTAATAGAAAGATTAATAGAATCTGTTGGCAAACTGGACTATCCGGAAGGTAAGTTGGAAATTCAGGTTCTCGATGATTCAACTGATGAGTCAGTGGAAATCGCTGCAGCAAAAATCAAAGAATTACAAGAAAAAGGAGTTGACATAAAGCATATCCGTCGACCTGAGAGAACAGGTTTTAAAGCAGGTGCCCTGGATTATGGACTGCAAATCTGCAGGGGAGAATTTATAGCCATCTTTGATGCAGACTTCACCCCGGATACTCTATTTCTTAAAAAAACGGTTCCATATTTTAACTATCCGGAAATTGGAGTCGTTCAATCTCGTTGGGGCCATTTGAATAAAAACTACAGCTTATTAACCCGACTACAAGCGTTTGGTCTTGATGCTCATTTTTATATAGAGCAGGTTGGTAGAATGGCTTCCGGGAGCTTTATAAATTTTAATGGAACCGGAGGGATTTGGCGCAAACAATGCATTGTCGATGCTGGTGGATGGAATGATGATACTTTGACAGAAGACCTGGACTTGTCTTACCGTGCTCAATTAAAAGGTTGGAAATTTCACTATCTCGAAAACCTCGTTTCTCCTGCTGAACTACCGATTATTATGCCTGCTGTTAAATCACAGCAATTCAGGTGGAATAAAGGGGCCGCAGAGACTGCAAAAAAGAACCTGGGAAAACTCTGGACAGCAAACATCCCTCTTAAAAATAAAATTCACGGCACTTTTCACCTGTTAAATTCTAGTGTTTTTATTTTCCTGTTGGTTGCTTCTTTAGTGAGTGTCCCCCTGTTAAGAATTAAAAATTCAACGCCTGAATTTAACTGGCTGTTTGATCTTGGGTCTATTTTCCTGATTGGTTTTATTGGGCTTTCATATTATTTCTGGGTAGCAAACAAGCAATCTGACGATCAAAAAGACAGTTCCTTTTGGTCATTCCTAAAAACGTATTTTTTGTTTTTAACTATGTCAATGGGACTATCACTTCACAATGCTATCGCTGTCTTTGAAGGCTGGATTGGAAAAAAATCTCCTTTTATCAGGACTCCCAAGTTTAATGTAAGCGATAAAAATTCATGGAGAAAAAATCGCTATCTTAATCTAACATTTTCACCACTTAGCATGCTGGAAGGACTTTTGGCAATATATTTCTTATTCGGAATATTTTATGGTGTGAAAATCGGTGATTATGGAATGATCCTTTTTCATGTAATGCTTGCCTCAGGATTTTCTATGGTCTTTTATTACTCAGCTAAAGCAACCTGATAATATGGGCATTCAGGCTGATAAATCTAATAGTCAATCAATTTTCGGAGCCATAATCCTGGCTATCAGCATTCTTTATCAAGGGTTATTTGTAGATCGGCTAAATGATTTATGGATTACTTTAACCTATATTTCAGCCTTTGCAGGGTATTTTGTTGCAGTTTTTTCAGGTGGATCTTCAAAAACCAGGCTTTATACAGCAGTACTTATTAGAGTAGGTTTGATTTTTATCATACCATGGTTATCCGAAGACATATACAGATTTATCTGGGATGGTGCTTTATGGAAAATGGGAATTCATCCATTCTCGGAAACACCTTCCCATATCATGGCAAATGTTGATTTAACACCTGAACTACAAAACCTTTATCATAAACTAAACTCACCAAATTACTTCACCATTTACCCTCCTGTTTACCAGGCAATTGGGTACTTATCATCATTTCTTCTACCGATATCAGATTATGCTTCAATAATATTCATCAAAGGAATACTTGTTATTGCCGAACTGAGTGTAGTTTCAGGATTTGACAAACTAAGTAAATTTTACCCTAAGGCAAGTTCCCTGAAATATGCCTATTTGTTAAATCCACTTGTGATTATTGAAGGTGCCGGGAATGCCCATTTTGAAATTATTTTGGTACCTGCATTAATTTACCTAATCTATTATATCAAGAGTAATAAATTCATGCTTACCGGGATTACACTCGGAGTCGGGATTGGAATAAAACTACTTCCTCTAATATTTGCGCCTTATATCCTTCTCAAAGCAATTCAGAAAAAAGAAGGTCTAAAATTCATGATAGCTACAGCAATTACCTGCATGCTATTATTTTTTCCAATATTTGATCTGCACTTTATCAAAGGCCTTTCGGAAAGCACTTCTTTATATTTCCAAAAGTTTGAGTTTAATGCTTCAATATATTATCTAATCAGAGAAGCTGGATTTATGATAAAAGGGTATAACCCTATTCAAACAGTTGGTCCAATTTTATCTATTATCACCACGCTAGCCATACTTGCAATTTCATGGAGGTTCCGCAAAAGTGATCCTGCAAAAGTATTATTCTGGCTGTGGCTGGCTTATTTATTATTTGCTACAACAGTTCATCCATGGTACGTCATTCCACTTATCGGAATTTCCACTCTAAACAACTACCGATCAGCAATGGTCTGGTCATTTTTTGTTTTTTTTACATACCTGGGATACTATGAATCCGGCTATAAAGAAAATTATTTATTAATAGTTGTTGAATACGTAGTTCTTGGTGCGGCCTTTTTATTTGACTTGAATTACCTTAAATTTAATAAGACCCAAATTGCTAATGAGTAATACAAAGCTTATAGTTTTTGTTAAGAGACCTGAAAAGGGAAAAGTAAAAACCAGGCTGGCAAAAGACCTTGGTGATGATAAGGCATTGGAGATCTATACAAAATTACTTTTACATACGGCATCACTAATTGAAGAAATTGAATGGCCAACTTTTGTTTACTACAAAGATGAAATAGTTCGAAATGATTTGTTTTCATTGCCATGGGTTATCAAAAAAGTTCAATCAAATGGTGATCTTGGTGCGAAAATGAAGAATGCATTTGTAGAAGTAAAAGAAGAAACAGAAGCTGAAAAAATTATCATAATTGGTTCGGATTGTTATGATTTAGCCACAGATCACCTAATAATGGCATCGGAAAAGCTCAATAACCATGATGTCGTAATTGGACCGTCTAATGATGGAGGTTATTATTTACTGGGCTTAAAATCGATTCAAAGCAATCTATTTAACAATATTGAATGGTCAACTGAAACTGTTTTGGCAGAGACTATTAAAAAATGTAAGGAATCAGGACTAAGTATTCATTTGATTGAAGAATTAGTAGATATAGATACAATTGAAGATCTGAAGTCAATAAAAAATGAACTCATATGATACGTTATGTTATCATTCTAATGCTAATAATGTCTGCCTGTAACTCTAATACAGATGACCTGACAGAACAGGTAAATAAAACTTTGCATAAACCGCCAAAATGGGCTCAACATTTTAATAGTGATTGGGCT
This sequence comes from Marinigracilibium pacificum, assembly GCF_012926615.1. GTDB lineage: Bacteria > Bacteroidota > Bacteroidia > Cytophagales > Cyclobacteriaceae > Mangrovivirga > Mangrovivirga pacifica. The sequence goes on from NZ_JABBNU010000008.1 coordinate 215,622, forward strand.
TCAAATGATTTGTGGAATGATGGGCTTGCGGAAGTCAATATTTATGATGCTGAACGGGTAATCTATGGCGAATCCAGAAAATATGAACAAGTTTATATTGCAGTAAAAGAAACATTCAATAAAGAGTACCATGTAAAAACAGATAATTATGAGCGAAATGACCTTTTTGATGTGATCAAAGTAAATCTATTTGCAGATATACCCACCCATAAATATCCATATCACTATCTGATGAGTATCTTTTTCAAAAGAGAGCTACCATATGAAGTAAATAAACTGACAGTTTCTTCTCAGGAATGGTGTGGAAATACGTTTAAAGCAATTCGTAAAAAAAATTACGGGTATGATGAAACCTACAATAGCTATTGGGATGGTGAAGGCAAAGGAGACCGAAAAATCAATCAAAATTGCCTAATTGAAGATCAGTTAATTTTTACACTACGTTCGCTAAATTTTCGTGATGGATTTTCATTTACTGCCCCGATAATGAAAACCCGAATGACCTCCAAAGCAACGGCTCCAAATATAAATGAAGCCAGAATCACAATAACAGACAATGACACATCCTGGAAAGTAGTTGTTAAGGGAGATCACATCGGAGAAATAATCTATCTCGTTGAAAAAGAATACCCAAACAAGCTTACTTCTATGATCGCTGCTGATGGAAGAAAATGGGATCTTAAATCTTCTTCAAGAGATGACTACTGGGCAGATTAAGCCAAAGCTTCTAAATCTCTGAATAGAATTCTTCTACGGTCAAAACTAATCAGGTTTTGTTCTTTCAGTTCATTTAAAACAGTGGTGACGGTTTGTCTTGAAGTCCCTGTTAGTGCCGCAATATCTTTATGTGTCAGGTGATTTTTTACCATAACCTCATAGCCAACTTTGGTTCCTTTTTCTTCCCCCAGTTCTTTCAAAAATTCAACAATTCGTGTTCGCGCATCCTTAAACACAAGAGAGTTAATTCTTCGCTCCATCTTTTTCAATCTGAAACCAATCAACTTAAGAATCTTCAAGGTAAAGGTCTGATCATCAAGCATAAGCTCTTCCATATGCTCAGTAGTCATCGGGCAAACTTTCGTGCCTTTATCCATGGCCTGGGCAAAGTCATTTCGCTTTCCTTCTCCGGTAAGTGCCAGTTCACCAAAAAGCTCACCCTTTCCAAGGATCACTTTCAGATTTTCTTTACCCTCATCACTATAATTGCCAATTCTCACACGTCCTTCAGCAACCAGATATAACTGATTTGACGCATCATTAGGGAAATAGATGAATTCATCCTTATCAAATTCCAACATTTTATGGGTTTTCCCTGTTGCCTCCCCAAATTTATGAGGACACATAACTCCAAAAAGATCTACATTTTCAAAATACCACAGATTATTTCCGTTATTCATATCTAAAAATTATTTAAATACTGCCCTGATTTGTTGAAAGACAATTATAAATATATGATTTTTTATTGCTGGTTTTAGATTAATTGGCAATGTTTTAAATAAACATCGCTATTTTTGAACCATAATACATTATAAACGGTATTATTAAAACATGAGTTTCTATCTATACGCAAAAGCCCTTCATATTATATTTGTTGTAAGCTGGTTTGCCGGTCTTTTTTACATTGTGAGACTATTTATTTATCACACTGAAGCATTAACTGAAAAGCTAGATCCGGAAAAATCCATATTGAGTAATCAGCTTAAAATTATGACCTCAAGGCTTTGGTCAATCATAACCATACCTGCATCTATTCTTACTGCAATTTTTGGTTTCTGGATGGTCTGGGAACTTGGAACTATTAGTGGATGGCTTTGGGTGAAATTAGGTCTGGTAGCCGGATTATATCTTTATCAAATTTGGTGTTGGAGAATTTATAAAGACCTCCAAAACGAAAAGGTTAGATACTCCTCTGATCAGTTAAGAATGTTCAATGAAGGAGCAACATTATTCTTGATATCCATAACTTTTCTAGTAGTCTTAAAAAGTGCTCTTGATATGGTTTATGGTTTAATTGGACTCTTTTTCGTGATGATTTCATTAATGGTAGGAATTAAACTTTATAAGAAATACAGAAAAAATTAAAATATCTATGTTACGTAAATATCTTTTTGCAATTGCATTTTTATTGTTGGCATTAGCTTGTAACAAGGGAAACGAAAGTGGTGGCAGGATCATTTCTATTGATGAGCCATCAAGAAATCTTGGCTATATCGGTAACTATCAAGTTATCGATACGGTTATAAATGATGAAAAAGTAGTAGATACTATCTATCATACTATTGGTGAGTTTTCACTTATTGATCAGGATAGTAACATTGTTACAAAAGAGCAAATGGATGGTAAAGTGGTAGTTGCGGACTTCTTCTTCACCACATGTCCTTCAATATGCCCTACAATGGCCGCTCAGATGCTCAGAGTATATGAAAAATATAATGGAAGAGAAAATTTCCAGATCCTTTCTCACAGTATTGACCCATATAATGACAGCGTACCTGCTTTAAAAGATTACGCAAATAAATTGGGGGTTGAAAATGATAAATGGTTGTTTATGACCGGTGACCTTGAAGAAATATTCAGGCTAGCCGAAAAGCAATACATGATTACTGCATATCAGGATCCTCAGGCACCAGGCGGGTTTGCCCATAGCGGAGCATTCGTTTTGGTTGACCAGAAAGGACGACCAAGAGGTATGTATGACGGAACCAAAAAAGAAGACGTTGATCGTCTTATGAATGATATTGATAAACTATTGACCAATTCGAAATGAAATATACAACGCTGATTTTCCTTAGCGCCATTTTGATTATGAATACATCTTGTGGCTCAAAAAACAAAAATGGAAATGTTGAAGTATCAGGAACTGCTTCTGATGAAATGAAATTCAAACACTATATGATTGCCGGTGAGCAGTTATATAAAAAACATTGCAGTAATTGTCATCAGGAAAATGGTGAAGGGCTCGCCTCATTATTCCCTCCATTAGCAAAGTCTGACTACCTATTACAAGATGTTAATCGATCTGTATGTATTGTAAGAAATGGCTTAAAGGGAGAAATAACTGTCAATGGGAAAAAATTCAATCAACCCATGTCAGCTTTAGGATATCTATCTGATATGGAAATAGCCGAAGTATTGACTTACGTATACAATTCGTGGGGAAACGAAAAAGGTCTTGTTACCCAGCAAGCTGTTAGTGATGCCTTGCTGGAATGCGAAGAATAATAAAAAAGCTGCCTTAGAGCAGCTTTTTTTATTTTTTAATGAGGCTATCAGCCATTAATGCTTTTTCTGTTGTCTTTTTAAGCTCCTGTAACTTATCAAACTCCCCCTCAAGATAATCAATTGCCATAGTATCAACCATAGCATCATATTCGGTTACTTCGTCCTTTGATACACCCTTACGCTTAAAATTCATCATCCATTCACGCATTTCTTTCTGGGCTACAAGAATATTTGAATGAGCCTGTGATAAATCCTTATAGAATACACTTGCTGTATCTCCACTAACCGAGATTGAATCCATCATCTTTTCAGCTTTGTTTCTCATCAGATTTAGTGTCGTTGCAGGTGCCATCAACTCATCATGAATATGCATGACATTTTGATAAAGTGAATCACGTTCAGCTGTAAGATCTGCTGACTTCTCTTTAGAAGCATCAGAGCATGAAGAAACAACTCCTGACATAATGATTATTATAATTAAATATCTCATATACTTACATTATCTATTCTCTTAAGCAGTAAGTTAATAATCTCATCTACCGAATTGAAAACATTGCTTAATTCTGTCTCTTTTTCTTCTATGGCTAATCCGGACTCTAACTTCCTTCTGCTTCTTTCAATTGCATCCAGCAATTGAGTTGCTTCCAAAAATTTAAGCATGGATTTAACTTTATGAACCGTATCCGTGATAATGTCTACATCCTCATCTAGAAAAGCAAATCTGAATTTGTCCTTAAATTCTTTCAATTGATTGATATATGAGTTTACAAATTCTTCTTCGAACCTTTCATTTCCGTCTGTCAGATAGTCTATCTTCCCAAGATTAATTATGGCTTCTTTAATTAACCCTTCGGTAGCATCTCCGGGAATCAATTCTTGAATTTGCTTCTCTTCAGATTTAACATACTTGGTTATTTTCTTATATAAATCTGCAGGATGAAATGGTTTCGATATCAAATCATTCATCTTAGCCTTTTCGACTTTCTCACGGACATCATCTAACACATGGGCAGTAAGAGCAATTATTGGCACTTTATTAATAGCATCGTTTGTATGTGCCCGGATTCTTTTAGCTGCCTTCACGCCATCCATCACAGGCATCTGAAGATCCATCAAAATCAGATCATATTCATTAATAGAGGCCTTTTCAACTGCCTCTTCTCCATTAATAGCCGTATCAATTAAAAGGCCCCATTTTTGCAAAAACCTTTTGGCAATATTAAGATTTACAGGGTTATCCTCTGCAACTAGTACTCTTACACCCTTTAATACACCTTTACTCTTAGAGTAAACTTCACTAATTCCGTCACCAAGAATAAGCTTACTACTCTTTTTAATTTTAAGTACAAAACTAAATTTGGATCCTTTTCCATATTCAGATTCAAGCGCAATTTCTGAGCCCATTAATTCTAACAAGCGCTTAGTGATTGCAAGACCAAGTCCGGTACCTCCAAATTTACGTGTAGTATCTGTGCTAGCCTGTTCAAAGCGTTCAAAAATCACCTTATGTTTTTCCTTTGGAATACCAATTCCCGAGTCTTCTACAGAGAATAATACATGAACAAACTCTTCATCTTCCCTATCGTACCCAACATCCAAAACTACAGAGCCTTTATCGGTGAATTTTATTGCATTACTAACCAGGTTTGTAAGTACCTGACCAATTCTAACCTGATCACCAATAACAATCTCAGGGATACCCATATCAATTCTTACCTTGAAGGAAATATTTTTCTCTTCGGCTTTTGGTGATAACGACTGACGAATTCCGCTAACCAATGAAGGTAATGAAAAGTCAATGTTTTCAATTGAAATTTTACCTGCCTCAATTTTGTTAAAATCAAGCACGTCATTAATAAGTACTAATAAATTATCGGTTGCAAATTTCAAGGTTTTCAAACTATCAACCTGTTCAGGTTTTGGAGATTCATCCAATAGTAAATGTGTCATCCCAATTACAGCATTGAGCGGAGTTCTAATCTCATGACTCATTGTTGATAAGAAGAACGCTTTAGCTTCAGAAGATTCTTCAGCACGCTTCTTACTATCTTTTAACTCATTTTCTTGAAGCTTCCAGGTTGTTATTTCTTCAGAGAATATTATTATTCCACCGATTTCATAATTTTCATCAAACCAGGGACGAACTTCCCATCTAAACCATCGCTCATTCCCCTTCTTATCGATGATCATTTCTTCCTCTTCATGCTCTATTGCTCCATTAAGACAACGTCTGTGAATATTCTTCCACTCCTGAGAAACATTTGGAAAAAGGTCATAATAGGAAATACCTAAAAACTCCTTATCCCGAAGATTATAATCATCAATCCATTTGCCACTTGCCGCAATGAATTTCATATCCTTATCAAGCATGGCAAGAGGAACAGGCACAGTTTTAACAAAAGACTCGAGCTGCTGTTTCTTTAGATAAAACTGCTTTTCTTTATCTTTTATAGTGGTAATATCCTGCACCATTGCGTAAACACCAATGATGCGCCCACGTTTGTTATAGCTAGGTCGGCCGGTATATTTAAATGTTTTTTGAGTTTTATCTTCTGTTTCGTGAACTATTTCGATATCGAAGGCTTTTCCAAACTTACTTGCCTCCTCTAACACTTTGTAGAAACTTGCAGAATCATCAAAATGAATTGTATCAATAAACTGTTCCAGATCAATTTGAGTTTGCTGAGCTGCCAATCCAAAAAACTCACATAATGTAGCAGACAAAATTACATCCTGACTCTCAATATTAATCTCGATAATACCAGTTCGGGTCATTCGTTGAGATTCCAATAATTGTTGCTCTCGAAAGGCGATTTCATCTTTTAGAATTTCAACATCAGCATTTTTTTCAAGAAGAGCTTTTGAAACATTCTTTACCTTCCAGTCAAACTCCTCAGTTTTCTTTTTTAATAAATCATTTTCTTCAGACAATGACTTATTCCTTGTTTTAACCAAATCTAGTTTCTGGGTAAGGGCATTAATATTGAGAAGAATCTTATTAATTGAATAATTCAGACAAAAAGATGCTATGATTACAACAATATAATAGCCGAATAATAAATGAGTTCCAAACTGAATCCACTCTGACGGTTTGTGAATCAAGGGGTATAATGCATCAAAAAGGATTATGAGACCAGGAATAATGATTATATTACTATAATAGGTAACTTTAGTATTACTTGATACATAAGTGAAATAGGGTATTACTGAAGCTAATATCAGAACAATATGAATTGAATATCGAAAAGATTCAAGATGTTCGAATGACAAAAATGAACTTGTCAATCCAATTATAAATATTAACGTTATATAAACATAATAAAAAGCTTTTCGAAAAATGACCCGGTTTCCTTTTGGATCGATCAAATAAAATAGCAACATAACGACATAAGATGTCACTCCTGAAATTACAGGGGAATAGTTATCCGCATTCATTAATAGTGATATCAACAATATTAATGATGTGATTAAAATAAATCGCACTACTTTAACGTAGTTACTTGATGAAAGCTTATCGAGGCTGTTCATGAGCTTAAAAAATAAATTAGAACCAGAAAGATAGTAAAAAATTATATTCGATAATAAAAAATATTTCTGTTTAAATTAATTATAAAAAAATAGGAACATGTTCAATTCAAATAAACAAAATATGGCTTCTGAAGATAAACAACCTACAGGTTCAGGTAGTATTGTTTCATCAAGTACCGTTATGATTGGAAATATTGAGTCAAATGACTTATTAAGAATAGAAGGAAAGGTTAATGGAGATATTCTTAAAGCCCCAAGAGTAATTGTAGGATCAAAAGGTGAAATCCATGGAAATATCACTTGTGGTCAGCTCGATGTTGAAGGGACAATACATGGAAATATTGCTTGCAAAAGTAAAGTGATTTGCAAAAGTACGGCTAAAATAACAGGTGAAGTTAAAGCTGCAGATTTAAAAGTTGAAGCTGGAGCTTTAATCAATGGAAAAATATCTATAGGGTCACAGGCTGGAGCTGTGGTTGAAAAGAAATAATTTTTTAACGGTTAGAAGTTTTCTATTTTTTTAAGATGAATCCATTTCCCATCTTTATAAATCACTATTTTTAAATCAGTGATTAGTTCTATACCGTAAGTCACTGTTTCAGTTCGGTCGTTATAATAAAGAGTTATGGAGTTTTGAGATTGTATGAACTTATCAAAATCAAGCCTGTTTACATCCGGACAAATTGGTATTGCCTCTGCAGTTTCATCTCTGTAAAAAATAAAATCTGTAGCTATACGGTCTACCTCATTACCTTGTCCACATGTTGTGCGATCCATATAAAGTTCGCCATCCATACTATACAAGGTAGCTTTTTCAAATTCCCATACACCTACAAAGTCTGAATCTGAATAATATGGTTCTTCCTCAAATTCATCGCTATTACATGATAATATTACCACAGCAAAGAGTAAGATTACCGAACAAGCATTAACACGCTTATTAATGGCATTTAATCTTCCATAACACATAGCTCGTTACTTTATTGTTAATCTTATTTTAAGAATGATTACAAATAGCTGGGTGTGGTATTAATATAATATACACAATATCAGTATATTATAATAGAAAAAAATACTAAAAAAGTGTCCAAAACAGACTCAAATAGCATGTATATTGAATAAAAGTAGTATCCTACATGCTATATTGTAAAAAATCGATATTTTAATTGTATATTTCTTTGAGCCTTAAATCATAAATAAATTTTATGATTTACATATTGAATTGACTATGTAGTTTAAGTTTTACTTTACTTTGAATCTTTGTTTTATTGTTAGATTTAATTTTCCTGCCATACCACATAATAAACCCTGTCACAGGCATACTTGCGATGATTAAACTAAACAAAAAGGCCAGTATCTTTCCCGGAATACCGGCTATTGAGCCAATATGAATATCATAATTCATTCTCATAAATAAATCTGCCCCATCAGCATTGGCATACTTATTCCATACATGATCTACTTCTTTTTCTTGAAGTGTATATTGATCAAAATAATGATAATTCATTTTCCAATAGGTGGATGCATCTGGATTTGCGTTCGCAGCAATAGTAGTAAGGCTATCATGAGGTGGGTGAACTTCAATCCATTCCGCATCTGGATACATCCCTTTCATTTTAAGCCATGCAAGGTCTAATGAAGATGCATTGAATTCCTTATCGCTATTTCTCAATGTATCTGATTGAGGCTGGTAGTACTCCACGAACTCATCTCCACCTGAAATCCCGGTATATACCATGTCCCGAAACCATTGAAAGCCCCATATTAACCCGGTAACTGAGAACAAAATAGCAAATATCGAAACATAAAAACCAAGCACCGTATGAAGATCAAAATTTACTCTGCGCCATTTACCATTAAATTTAATCTTAAATCGCTGTTTGACATTTTTCTTGTTTTTTGGCCACCACAGTATCAACCCTGAAAACACTATAACTAGAAATACCAAAGTTGCACTTGCAACTATTGGCTGTCCTATCGGGCGAGGTAACCAAAGATTGAAGTGGCCATCTAAGATTACTCTAAAAAAACTCGTCTTTTCATCTTGTACATGAATAATTTTACCGGTATAGGGATTTAGATAGGCGATAAAATAATAATCATTTTCATAACTGTAAAATATTGCTTCAGTCGACCTGCCTTTATCATAATAAAGCAAAGCATGTAATTCTTTATCAGGAAATTGACTTAAAACAACCTTTTCAAGTTCAGAAGGAGGCAAAACTCTTTCATTACTTTTCTCAACAAATCTATATGGTTGTGTTGCATCCTGGATTTCCTTTTGGAAAGCATAAATACATCCTGTTACCGCAACAACAAAAACGATTGGCCCGGATATAAATCCGAGCCAAAGATGAACCTTTCTGACTATCTTTTTTACTACCATTATTAAAATCTGAAATTAACTGTTAATCGATAGTTACGAGGAGGTTCTGTTTGCCAGTAATAGATTGGAGAATATCCCTGGCCATCTGAAACATTTGTTGGAGCCCCTGAGTACAAATAATCGTCTAACAGATTATTAACCAACAGGTTGAAACTTATATTCTTAACCGAATAACCTAAACCTGCATCTAGTCTAAAATAATCAGGTAAAGCAGATTCTGATCCGTCGAAAACAAACCACGATGATCTTTCTACTTGATAACTATAGCCTAATGAAAGTCTAAGATTTGATTTTACTAACTCCTTTAGATTATAGGTTAACCATGAGTTTTGTAAATGTTTGGTAGCTCCCGGTATACTATTCCCAATAATTTCAGAGTTTGTATCTTCTGTAATTTCACCATCAGTATAAGCATAGTTCATTACCAATTCCAGATTAGGTAAAACCTCCCCTCTAAGGTCAAATTCTATACCTTGAATTTGCTGTTGGCCTGTTTGAATACTGAAGTTAGGATTATCAGGATCGGTGGTTAAAACATTGTTTTTTGTTATCTGATACAGAGATATCCCCATATTCCAACGTCCATCAAACCATTCCTTTTTTAGACCTAATTCTAAATTACTTCCCACTACCGGATCAAATGAATTTCCATTTACATCAAGTCCAAAGTTTGGCATGAAAGACTCATCATAAAGGAAATAAGATGTCAGGTCGTTTGTCACAGACCAGCTAATCCCAACTCGAGGAGTGAACTTTTTATCTTCTTTTGTTCCTGAATATGGATTTACAGTATTACTTACAGAATAGCGTCCAGCTAACGTTATTCTTAATTTATCATTAAAAAACCCTAGCTGATCCTGAATATAAAGACCTGTATATCCATTAGTATAATTAACCCCTCTCTCTTGGATAGATGAGCTTCTATCATATTCTGGATATTGATTTGCTGAAACTGTTCCGTAAACAGGCTTATAGATATTAAATTCACCTCCAAGTGAGCCTCCCTGAGACCAATCCGCATAATAATCCTTATGATTAAGATCGAGCCCGGCAATTATTTCGTGAGAAACATCACCAGTAACTTCACGGCCATACACAAATAATTGGCCATTCTTGCTTTCGCCAAACGCATCCCAAATACTAACTCTTCGAATAATTAAGCTATCATTATCAGGGTCAACGTATGAAGGCCAAAGGCTCTGTCCTTCCTGATCATACCTCATGTATGCCACCTGTGCATTAAGCTGCCAGTTTGTACTTATATTATGCTCAACAGATGCAAAAATACTTTTATCAACCATATCTGTTGGATCCATGTTAGATTCTGCAGTTGTGAAGCTTCGTGGAAGTACACCATAACCATCTTTTGAAAATGAATAATTGCTTCCAATTACATTAACTCTAGCAAATTGCTGGTTGTACTCTAAGGTTAACTTGGTATTATCTGTAACCAAGTATTGAATTACACCTGCTACTGAATATCTGCTACTCTTCTCAAAGTCTCTATGAGAAGCTTTTGACTGTCCCATTACATTGAGTCGGTATAGTAACTTACCATCTTTTGAAATTCGACCATCCAGATCTCCTGCAACCCGATAGGTATCAAAACTCCCTAATGACATAGAGACCGATCCTCCGGGTATACCTGTTGGTTTTTTAGTTACAACATTGTAAAAACCTCCCGCTTCACCATTTGACAACATAAACCCGGCAGGGCCTTTGACAAATTCAATTCTGTCAACCATACTCATATCTTCCGACAACGGCCCCCAGTTACTAACTTGTACATTCATTCCATTTCTAAAAGGTGTTGCACGGCTTCCCCGGATATTAATTCTGGCATAGGTTTCCCAATGTTCCAGACGTTGAGCACCGCTAACATTTCTTTCAATACCATCAGTCATCTCAAATATTTGCTGATCGTCAAGAAGTGACCGGGTAACTGTTTGAATATTTTGTGGAGTCTCAAGAATTGGAGTCCTTAATCTTAAGGAAGTTGAAGGTAATTCTGAATAATAATCATTTCTATTTGTTGAAACTGTTACTTCCTTTAATGTTTCAAGTGATTCAACTAATTGAAAATCTAATTTTGTGGTTGTACCTCTTGAAATTTCAACCTCTTTAGATTGCTTATCTAAACCAACAAAAGAAGCTATAATTGTATATTCCCCTGGTTTGATTTCTGTTATTCGGTAAAATCCCTTTTCATTAGAAGAAGTCCCTTTAGTTGTCCCTTCTAGTATTATATTAACAAATGCAGCTGGCTCTCCATCTGAAGTGGTTATTTGTCCTTCAATAGATCCATTTTGTGCTTTTATTCCAAACGCACATGTTACTATTAATGAGTAAAAAAGTAAATTTCGTATCATAATTTAGATCTTACTTGCGTAGTTTAATTATGATACAAAATTCTTATTTAGAATGATTCTAAACAATACCGGCAATTGGTGAAATTACACTACCATTTCTAAGGTTTACCTACTCTATTCAGGGTAGTTTTTAACCTGGATCTACTAATCCATTATCATAAGCATAGCGAACAATCTCAGCAACAGAGCTTACGCCTAGCTTTTTCATAATATTTTTGCGGTGGGTTTGAATTGTATGAACACTCAAAAATAGCTTGGCAGCAATAGTTTTATTATTCATTCCTGTTGCAAGACAAACGGTTATTTCTAGTTCTCTGGGAGATAATACTTGATTATCAATAGATGCAACAGGTTGTTTTGTGTTCAATTGTTCTGAAAGAATAACGTCAATTATATTATTACAATAAAACTTTTCCTTTGAGATCATTGCCCCCAAGGCTTCGACTACCTCCTTTTCTTTGCAATTAGGAGTAATACATGACTCAATACCAAGTTTAAATAGATCAACAAGTGCACGATTATTAGATTTAGAAGCAACGGCTAATACCGGCAGATTATAATTTGTCCTGACAGTTTGAATTATTGAAAAGTCATCGTAAAAAAAATTATCAGCATCAATTACTACTCCAACAAGCCCATCAACATGTAAAGACTTTTCAAAGTCATTATTCGTATTTACATCAATAGTGTGATAATGAAATGATTCTTCAACTAATGACCTCATGCCAATATGAAAAAGTGTATTGTTGCCTGCAATTAATACGGAAGGATCACCCATTTTTAAAACCTATATTTATTTAGACTTATTCTAAATAGCAAAATAAATACATATTTAAAGAAAAAACAATACCCTACAGAAGGTATTGTTCATTATAACTGAAGTTCTTAATAGTATATCAATCAATCTCAAAGGAGATTTTTGCATTTACTCCATAGCTAACTATCTTATCTCCTTTTACCATACCATTCATATTTTCTATATATATGGATTTGATATTTTTGATTGTTTTTGCAGCTTCTTTCACGGCATTCTCTGCCGCATCATCAAAACTTTTATCGGATGAAGCTATAACTTCAATAACTTTAACAATACCCATTGGATCTACTAATTTAAGTTAAACATGTTTTTGTTTTGGCAACACAAGTAAGATTGGTAATTAATGTGCTGTTTATAAGTTAACCCAAATATTTTTAAAACAGGAATTATAAAACATATATTCGAATCCGTTAATAAAATAATGCTATTTGATAACGATCATCACCAAAAAAATGTAATTATAACTTTAAATTTACCACCCCTATATCAAATTATAATTCGTAACTTAAGATATACAATCTCAACACCTTATAGCTAAATACATATATCATGGAAATTGATTTTGACCTGAGTGTTGCAATAAAAAAATACTTGGTATCAAATATCAGTTTGTCAATAGATTTAATTGATGATGACAAAGTTGATTTAGAAATCAAAGTCCATAAAATCAGAACTAATATCAAAAAAATCAGAGGATCGCTAAGACTCATTCGTGAATATTTACCTGAATACAAAAAGTTAAATATAGAATTTCGGGATATGGCCAGAAGACTTGCTGATTATAGAGATGCTACCTCTGCAATCGAGGCTCTGGACAGGTTAACAGAGTACCATTCAAGTCAATTATACAAAACCACTTTTAAAAAAATAAAAGCCTCCCTGATTAAACATCAGGAAACTCTTCAGTATAGAAATAACATCAATTTAATTTTAACTGAAATAAAAGACCAGCTGATTAAATCTTTGGAGAAAGCTAAGGATTTTGATTTCCAAAAGTCATTTAAATCCATTAAAAAGGGACTATCAAAGGTTTATGAAAAAGGACAAAAAATTGAAAAACAAATAAACATTGAACCTTCACCTTCTTTACTACATGAATGGAGAAAGCAAGTAAAATATCATGCTGGTCACTTACAAATTATTTTTCCTTTGTGGCCAGAATTATTCTCAGCTTTTATAAATGAATATTATAGATTATCTAATTATTTGGGGGAAGACAGGGATTTATATTTACTTAAAAAATCAATCGAAAATAATCCCGATAGCATTTCATCTGAATCAGAATCAGAATTAATAAATGCATTAATAGATTTTAATAATTCGAAACTTCAAAGCTCAGCATTAACACTTGGCCGGAAGCTATATTCTATTAGTACAAATGAATACATTAAATTTCTCGGGTCAGGATTCAAACAGACCTTATAAATCAAATTCTCAAAATCATTTACATTTTACCAGATACTCTTAAGTTCATATAGAGTTAGATTCTTAATTACATTTTCCTTTGAAATAACTCCAAATCTGTTCAATTCATTTTTAGAATAGAATAGTTCGGTAAAAGTAAACTCTCCATCATTAATAAATAATTCAATAGAGGACCTATCCTTGAATATCCTTATTGATTTGATTTTTACCGAATCAATTTCTGTATTTTGAATCCGGTTAAAATCTTTATTGAAATAATCAGCTTTTAAATTACTTCTATCAAGTCTAATAAAATTATCATCTATGGAAATTGAAAATACCTCACCATCATCATTATAAAACTTTATAGAAAATTGACTATTTAAACTATCCAGCAGCTCTATATTAATTTCACTTTCTGCAACCTTTAGTAAGTCAATTTCAGCAATGGAATCAATATTTATTTCCATTGTATTTACTCGCAGTTTTTGCAATTCCTTCACCGGAATATTTTTAACTCTTGCATTACCATTTTGATCTTCAAATAACTCTAAAGATCTTGGAATAGTCATAGCACTTCTCCATGGGTGCGTTGGCACTTCTTGTCCATATAACCAATTACTCATCCACCCTATAAATAAGGTTCGATCATCCGGATTATTAGACCAGGTTACTCCTGCATAATTATCTCTACCGTAATCGAGCCAAAGTGTATCCGTTTGATCACTTGTAAATGCTTTGCCATCAAACTCACCTACGAAATATTGTGTACCTGACCCACCCCAAGGCGCACCTGGATTAATACTTACAAAAAGTACCCATTTAGTTTCTCCATTAATCTCAAGAGGAATCAAATCAGGGCATTCCCAAACTCCTTCATGGGATCCTGATTCATTTCCAAACTCACCTTCCAAAGACCAGTCAATAAGGTTTTTGGAGGAGTAAAATCGAATATGATCTTTTACAGCAAGACTCATTACCCACTTCTTGCCAGGTTCATACCACATTACTTTTGGATCTCGAAAATCGATTATGCCAGGATTATTAAGTACTGGATTTTCATTATACTTTGTCCAACTTCTCCCTTTATTAAGACTAAATGCTATTCCCTGGGTCTGATAAGTTATACTACCGGTATCTGCTGCCTTCGCATCATGATAGGTATAAATAGCCACAAGAGGTGGATTATCCATAGTTCCTAACCCTGAAGAATTATTCTTGTCAAATACAGCGCTTCCCGAAAAAATATAACCCAAATCGTCCGGGTACAAAGCAATAGGCAAGTTTTCCCAATGTACCAGATCTCTGCTTACTGCATGCCCCCAATGCATGGGTCCCCAAACGGTACTGTCTGGATAATATTGATAAAATAAATGATACTCTCCATTGAGATAAACCATACCATTGGGATCGTTCATCCAGTTAGCAGGCGGAGAAAAATGAAACTGCGGTCTGTATTGCTCGGAATAAAGTATTATTGTGTCTTCAATTAAACCAAGAGTGTCAGCCTGTTCATCAGTTTTCTGTGGATTACAACCTACTAACACTATCAAAACTGTGGCAAAAATCAAATGTTTCATCATGGCTTTTCCGAGATTAATTGTTCTATTTCTGCCTGAGATATTTTTGGAGTGGCCCCTTCTTTCGAAGCAACAATAGCCCCGACTGCGCATGCATATTTTAGTTTTTCCATAGGTGATTTACCTTCAATTGTCTTAGCTAAATAGGTGGCTAAAAATGAATCCCCACTTCCTATGGTATCAGCAACAATGACTTTAAATCCTGAATGCTCATAAATCTGTCCCTCTTCATATAAAATAGCACCTCTTGCACCCCGGGTTACTACCATTGTTTTAAAGTTGAATTTTTTTATAAACTTTCGAATCAAATCTCTTTTAGTAGTAATATCAAAAAACCAACTTCCAATCTCTATCAATTCTTCATCATTCATCTTTACCATATCAGCCTGATTTAGTAATGTTTCAATGGTATCACAGAAAAAATAAGGACTTCGTAGGTTAACATCAAATATTTTATACGCCTGTGAATCCAGCAACCGGGTAAGAGTAACATAAGAAACAGGATTTCTCGATGCCAGACTTCCGAATACGAAATATTTTGACAAAAATACTTCTTGTGCAAACTCATCATAATATTCAATAAAATCCCAGGCTACAGGCTCATTTATTAAATATTTTACATTTTCAGGATTGGATATATCTGCTTTGACAGTTCCAGTTGGATACTTTCTATCATATTGAATAAATTCAATTAAAACACCCGTGTCTTTAATGTAGTCTACAATGTTTCTACCTAATTTGTCATCTCCTACCTTACTGATTATTGCAGAACTTACACCTTGTTGCCTTAAATGTATTGCCACATTCATCGGAGCACCACCAGGATTAGTACCTGTTGGCAACATATCCCAAAGAACTTCACCAAAACAAACCACTAATTCAGTCATGTCCTAAGTTATTTTAACAGTACTATTTTCTTCAGCAAACTCTGCAGAAATCTCTTCCAAAGACCTCCCTTTTGTTTCTGGCATCATTTTCCACACATATAATAATTGTAGAACCATCATGAAAGCAAAAAACAGAAATATAGACGATGCTTCAAATACACTAACAAAATATGGAAATGTATTTGCTATTATTGCAGCCAGGATCCAATGAATAAAACTTCCGAACGATTGCCCAACGGCACGAATATCATTAGGGAATATTTCTGAAATAAAAACCCAGATAACAGCTCCCTGAGACATTGCAAAAAACGATATATAGGCAAATAAATATACTGGTAATAAACTAAACTTTTCTATATAGAAGGAATAGGCAACCAGCGATAATGACACTATCAATCCAAACGAACCTATATACATTAATTTCTTTCTACCTACCCTGTCAATAAAATACATTCCAAGCAGAGTAAAAATGAGATTCATAAATCCAATTCCGGCAGTTGACAACAATGCGGAACTACCACTGGCACCTGTCAAATTAAATATTCGTGGTGCATAATATATAATCGCATTTATTCCTGAGAATTGATTAAAGAAGGCAAATAGAAATACCAACATGAACTGAAAATTATATTGGCCATCAAACGCCTTTCTGATGCCTGAGGCATTTTCAGATCCAGCTGATTGTCTTATCGACATTATAGCTTGATCAACACTTTCAGGAGCTATTATTTCAAGGACTTTTCGTGCCTCCTCTTCGTTGTGTTTTTTAATTATTAGCCACCTGGGACTCCTGGGAACCCGTATTACCATAGTAAGAAAAAAAAGTGCCGGAACTGCCTCCACTCCTAACATCCATCTCCATGAATTTACACTTACACCATCTAAAAAATAATTAGATACATAGGCAATTAAAATCCCCAGTACTACATTAAACTGAAATAACGCTACTAACTGGCCTCTTTTATTCGCTGGTGAGATTTCAGATATATACATTGGGGCAACTACTGAAGATGTTCCAACGCCGATTCCACCAATAAACCTGAAAAACATAAATAAATACTGATCAGTTGCCAATGCAGAACCAAGGGCTGAAATCAAATACAGGGCAGCTACCCAGATTAATGTCCTTTTTCGTCCTAGTTTATCTGAAGGAATACCTCCAAACAACGCACCTATGACAGTACCGTAAAGAGCAATTGCAATGGCTAATCCATGATTGAAATCATCCAGATTCCACACATTTTGTATGGCTTGTTCTGCACCAGATATAACTGCTGTGTCAAACCCAAAAAGGAAACCTCCAAGTGCGACGGTAATCGACCAAAGTAAAATTTTATGGCTGCTCATATATCAGAACTATCTGATTTATATACATATTAACTTATTAATTGATAAATAAAAAGGGTAATGGGTCATATATAAATTGGGCAATTCTAATCGAGCTTAATAGGCTTTTCTATTTTAAGACCAAAAGAATTTACAAATTGACTATTTGGAATGCTGGTTGAATTAAAATAGCTTTAGTTTTACAATTATTTTTTAATAGAAGTACTTGATATAAATGAAAAATATCTGTTTGATAGCAATTTTCTTTTTAATAGGCACAATACCAGCATTTGCTTACGAACAGGATAGTACCCTAATAAAGCTTGACTCTGTTCTTAAACACAAGGAGGTCTTTGAAAATGAAAGGCTTGAAACAATAAAAAGTCTTAAGCAGCGGTTAAATGCAAGCCCCGGAACAAGCAATGAAATAAAGTTTGGACTCTACAATCAACTATATAAAAACTATAGGAGTTTTATTTATGATTCAGCTTTCATTTATGCTCAAAAAATGATTGATCTGGGATATGAGATGAATGATTCATCAAAAATAGGGCATGCAAAAAATCAACTAGGCTTTATTTTGTTGTCTTCAGGAATGTTTAAAGAAACTTTTGATACCCTAAAAACTGTTAGTGTTTCTCATTTAAACGATTCAAGTAAAATAGAATATTACGCACTAATGGCCAGAGCGCTATATGATCTTTGTGACTATAACCATGATCAATTTTATTGTGACTTTTATACTGAAGATGCTAACAAATATATTGACTTCGCTGCAAACCTGGCAAAACCAGACTCATATCAATATTTGTATTTAAATGGGCTTAAATCATTAAGATCACAAGACCTTGAAACTTCCATTAATTATTTGAATAAACTTTTTGAAGGAACTGTCACACTAACTGATCATCAGTCTGCCATATCTTTTTCTACTCTCGGTTATGAATATCTTATTTTAGGCGATTCTGCAAAAGCAATCACCCTATTGGCAAAAGCCAGTATTGCCGACGTGAGTTCGGCTGTCAAGGAAACTTCTGCTTTAACAACTCTTGCAAGACTTTTATATGCCAGAGGAGATATTGAAAAAGCTTATAACTATATTAATCATTCAATGGATGATGCTACTTTTTATGGTGCCAGACAACGAATAAATGAAGTAGGAAATGTTCTTCCAATTATTGCTTCAGCCAGACTTAATACGGTTGAAGGCGAAAAGAAATCTTTACTTAATTATTCTATTGGTTTAACAATTCTATCTATCCTCACAATTGTGTTTGCAATATTAACTTTTGTTCAAGCCAAAAGAATTAAGAATAAGGATCAGGTAATTCAGGCTAACCTTAATGAATTAAAAGATAAAAATGAAGAACTCATTGAGGCAAATAAAATTAAAGATGAATATCTAGGCTACTATTTTAGTATTAATTCAGAATACATTGCCAAACTTGAAAAACTTAAAGATTCTATTGGTAGAAAGCTTAGCACAAACAAAACCGGAGACATTCAATACATTGTAAATAGAATCGATTTAAAAAAAGAACGGGAAGAACTTTATGTAAGTTTTGATAAAGTGTTCTTAAAGCTTTTTCCGGAATTCATAAACGAGTTCAATGCACTCTTTGAACCAAAAGATCAAACCAAAGTTGAAGACGATCAATTATTGAATACTGAATTAAGAATTTTTGCCTTAATAAGAATGGGGATAACAGACAGTGACAAACTTGCCAATATCCTTGGGTATTCTGTTAACACCATTTATGCTTATAAAAACAGAATCAAGAATAAATCAATAGTTCCAAATGAAGAGTTTGAGAAAAGAATCATGGCTATCAAATCTTCATAAATAATGTTACACGGTTAAATAATTCATTCCCTACCCCATCTAAAACAGGGCAAAACTCATAATAATCGTCAATATAATTTCTATATTTTCAATTCTATTAAATCCAAATAACTAGCTGTCTTACAGGTTTTTACAAAATATTACAGCCTGATATTTTCTATATTTAAGATATACTTTTTCATTTTCAATAGTTGTTAAAGCTCCTTTGTATAGTGTGATCGGATAAATGTTTACCCAATCGTTTAGCTGATCAATACCCAATAAACTTTAACGAAAAACTGTTGTGAAAATACTTTTTAAGATCTTGCTTTTAGGAGCATTATTATGGTCGTGCTCTACGCCCGAATCAGTTAATTCTCCAGACGGAAAAATTCAAGTCCTATTCAATATCAATGATGGTATACCGTATTATAGTGTTAAAAGAAATGATGAGCTCTTAATTGACAATTCAAAGCTTGGATTTAAACTTAAGAATGCAAATGACCTGTCTAATAATTTTGAAATTTCAAAAATAGAAAGGGATTGTGTTAACGAAACCTGGACTCAACCTTGGGGAGAAGTTAAAAACATCAGTAATCATTATAATTCCCTTGTAATTACTCTTCGTGAAAAATCTGATGATCAACGCATAATCAAACTAAATTTTAGAGCTTATAACGATGGAGTAGGTTTCAGATATGAAATTCCTGAACAGCCAAACCTTGATTCCATTATAATAGATGATGAGTTAACAGAGTTTAACTTTATAAAAAACTTTAAATCCTGGTGGATCCCTGCTTATGGAGATGACGTTGATTCTGAACACCTTTTCAAATCTAATTCTCTAAACGATCTAAAAGAAACTGTCCATACTCCACTAACAATGGAATATGGTGATGACCTGTTTCTAAGTATTCATGAAGCAGCTTTGGTCAACTATTCAGCAATGACCCTCACATCACAGGGTACAAAACTTAAATGCGAATTAGTACCATGGTCTACAGGCGAAAAAGTAAGAACATCTGCTCCTATGGTCACTCCATGGAGAACCATTCAAATAGCAGAAAGTGCAGGAGATTTAATTACTTCCTACCTTATTTTAAACCTCAACGAACCAAGTAAAATCGAAAACCTTTCATGGGTTAACCCAGGTAAATACAATGGAATCTGGTGGGGCATGCATTTAGGTCATCAAACATGGAACTTAGGCCCGAATCATGGAGCTACAACTGAAAATGTAAAAGAGCTAATCGATTTTGCTGCTGAAAACAACATGAAGGGAGTACTAGTTGAAGGCTGGAATCAGGGCTGGGAAGACTGGAACTTTAATTTCACTACACCATATGAGGACTTCGATATTAAATGGCTAACAGAATATGCCCGTTCAAAAGGTGTTTCAATTATCGGACACCATGAAACAGGTGGAAATATTGACAACTACGAAGCACAATTAACGGATGCTTTTGAATACTACCACAACCTGGGTATCCATGCTGTAAAAACAGGTTATGTTACAAAAAAACCTAATGGAAAGGAATGGCATCAAGGACAATACATGGTTAATCACCAAAACAAAGTATTGGAACTGGCGGCAAAATATCAAATCATGCTCGATGTTCACGAACCGGTGAAAGGAACAGGGCTAAGAAGAACCTATCCAAATATGATGACTCAGGAAGGCGCCAGAGGTACTGAGTATGATGCCTGGAGTGAAGGAAACCCTCCTGAACACACTGTAATATTACCATTTACAAGATGTCTTGCAGGACCAATGGATTATACACCTGGTATTTTTGATATCCTGATCGAGGAAAAGCCAGAAAATCGTGTGCACTCAACACTAGCAAAACAACTTTCTTTATATGTAACCATCTACAGTCCATTGCAAATGGTAACTGACCTGCCGGAAAATTATAAAAATCATCCAGCCTTCCAGTTTATCCGTGACGTTCCGACCGATTGGGAAAAATCAATTGTCTTGAATGGACAGATAGGAGACTATGTAACAATTGTAAGAAAAGATAGAAACAGCGATGACTGGTACTTAGGAAGCTCAACAGATGAAAATTCACGATCATTTGATGTTGATCTTAACTTTTTACTTCCAGACAAAAAATATCTGGCTCAGATTTATGCTGATGCAGAAGATACTAATCTGGAAACAAACCCAACATCCTACATTATAAAACAAGACACAGTTACATCTAATAATTCATTACCTATCCGATTAGCTGGTGGCGGCGGTCAGGCAATTCGTTTTCATTTGCTTGATTAAGAAATTCATGAAATACCCAAAACTTAAATAAATATGATTAAACACCTAAATCACAAACTATGGTATCTTTTGCTGGTCTGGCTTTGTACCACGCTGACTTCTGCAAATGTATACGCACAAACTGTTTCCGGAACAGTAACTGATTCTGAAACAGGAGAAACTCTTCCCGGAGCAACCATACTTGTTCAGGGAACTGACAAAGGAACTGTTACCGACGCAAACGGTAAATATTCGCTACCCTTACCTGATGGTCAGCATACATTGCATATATCATTTGTAGGATATATCTCACAGCAAATCCAGATTCAGGGAAGAAGCAAAATTGACGTTTCTCTTCAACTAGATATCTCTTCATTAAGTGAAGTGGTCGTAGTTGGTTATGGTACTCAAAAGAAAAAAGATGTTACTGGTGCTGTTTCAAGCATCGATAGTAAAGATCTTAACCAGGGAGCAATAACAAACCCTCTACAGCAAATTTCGGGTAAAGCTGCCGGTGTTAATATAAATCAGATAGGCAGCGAACCAGGATCTTCACCAAATGTCAGAATCAGGGGTATAACCTCGTTAATCGGAGGAAATGACCCACTAGTTGTTGTTGATGGTATCCAGGGAAACATGGATCTGTTAAATCAGGTTCCACCTTCAGAAATTGAATCCATTGACATCCTTAAAGATGCATCAGCCACAGCAATTTATGGTTCAAGAGGTGCTCCAGGTGTTATTATAATTACAACAAAATCATCGAAAGAAGGAAAAACAAGTGTAGAATACAGCGCAACGGCTTCTATGGACTTCCTTGCTAATAAACTTGACATATTTTCTGCTGATCAGTGGAGAGAACAAGCTGACCTTTGGGGTGTTCCCGTATCTGCTGACCATGGTTCTGATACAGACTGGTATGACCTGTTAACTCAAACCGGAAACACTCAAAATCATACTATTTCTTTTGGAGGAGGTTCTTCAAACTTTAATTATAGAGCCTCGGTATCTGCAATTTTACAGGATGGTGTAGTAATAAATAGTAGTAATGATAACTATATCGCAAGAATTCAAGCTACCCAAAGAGCATTAGACGATAAACTTACTTTGACTATCAATCTAAACAATAGTATTAGAAAAAATATTGGTAGCCCTGGTTCTGTCGGAAGAGCTTCATTCACTTCAAACCTGATCACTAATACATATGTATCAAAGCCTACTGATCCGGTTTTATTCTCTGACGGAAGCTATTATTTTGATGAAAATGTGTTCCAATACATCAATCCATATGCTGTTGCGGAAACTATCGTAAACGAAAGCGAAACACACACTCAATTTGGTAGTCTTAAGGCTGATCTTGAACTGATCGAAGGACTAACCCTTGGGTGGTTTGGTAGCTGGAGAAAGGTTGATAACAACTCAGGATATTTTGCTCCTTCAAGTTCAACAATTCCTTTTGCAGTAGACAATGATGGTGTGGCTAATGTAAACACCAATTTGACTGATGAAAAATTGATGGACATCAGTATCAATTATAAAAAGTCTATTGATGATCATTCATTCAACATTCTTGGTGTATATGAGTGGCAAGGACAAGTATATCAAGGTCACTTTGCTCAGGCTAAAGGATTTATAAACGATATTACTACATATAATGCCCTTCAATTAGGATCAATTGACAAAGTTTTACCTGGAGATATTTCTTCATATAAGAATGACAGAAAGTTGGTTTCATTCCTTGGAAGATTGAACTACACCTATGCTGATAAATACATATTCACTGCCAGTGTTCGTAGAGATGGTTCGTCTGTTTTTGGTGCAGACCACAAATGGGGAACCTTTCCATCAGCATCTTTGGCATGGATCCTTAGCAATGAAAATTTCATTGGTGACAAGGCTTTAATTTCAAACTTAAAATTGCGTGTCGGTTACGGTGTTACCGGTAACCAGCAAGGACTTTACCCTCAACAATCTCTACAGTTAGTAGGCTACGGAGGCACAACATATTTTGGTGGTGAGTTGATCAACAACTATGTAGTAACTCAAAATGCGAATAGCAACTTGAGATGGGAAACAAGATACCAAACCAACGTAGGTATTGATTTCGGGTTCTTTGACGACAAGCTGACCGGTACTATCGATGCTTATTCAGCAGTAACTAAAAACTTACTCTTTAATTATACAGTTCCACAACCACCTTATCCTTATGATCAGATTACGGCAAATGTTGGTAGTCTAAAAAATGAAGGGATTGAATTCTCTCTTTTCTACAACATGAAACCAAGCAGTGATCTGTCTATAACTCTTGGTGGAAACTTCACCTTAATGAGAAATGAAGTATTGGAGCTAGGTGGAAATATCAACGGTATAAATGTTGAAACTGACTATGTAAGCTGGGGATACAACTCATTCCTTGTGGAAGGTCAACCTATCGGCTCTTATTACATCTTACAAAATGATGGTAAGGATGCTGATACTAATGAAGAACTTGTTGCCGACTTGAATGGAGATGGAATTATTGATCAAAGCAGCCGAAGCGAAGATCGCTATTATGCAGGAAACGCACTTCCTACATACACATTCGCCTTTACTCCATCATTAAAATATAAAAACTTTGATCTTTCCATGGTTTGGAGAGGTTCGGGAGGAAATAAAATCTACAACAAAATTAATAAGGATTTCAGCTTATTTGAAAACCTTGGGAAATCAAATATGCTTTCAAGCTCAACTGATCTGGGTTTATATACCACAAAATATGAATCAGATCTGTGGTTAGAAGATGGGAGCTTTGTACGATTTGAAAACCTGACTGTCGGATACACTTTCGATACACAGAATATCAAATATGTCAATTCACTTAGACTTTCACTAACTGGAAACAACCTGTTGCTTTTCACAAAATATACTGGTCTTGATCCTGAATTGAATCTTTCAGGAGGTAACGGCTCAGGTTATGATGCCGGAATGTACCCAAGAACAAGAAGTGTAGCATTGGGATTAAATGTTTCCTTTTAATCAAAACTGAATAGACAAATGAAAAAATTATATATAACATCCATATTAGCTTCAATTCTGGTATTTAGCTGTACTGATATTGAAGAAAATGTATACGATAAATACTCTGCAAATGACTTCTATGGTTCCGAAGAAGGTTCTAATGCTGCATTAGCGAGTGTATATGCTCAATTGCCTGGAAACTGGAACGGTGTAGGATATGCCGGTGCTGACAGAGGCTGGTATGACCTAAATAGTATGTCGAGCGATGAACAGGTTATCCCCCATCGAAATACTGGTGATTGGGAACTTGATTTCGCCCGTCTGTATAAACGAGAGTGGTTACCTAGTGATGGGTTTATTTCAAATACCTGGAATTGGTTATACCGTTCGATATTCCTGGCTAACCTGGCTATCGAACAATTGGAGGGAGCTAACGCTGAAGCATCTAAAATCGCTGAAGCTCATGTATTAAGAGCATTTTACTATTATTTGTTGATTGATGATTTTGGTGATGTTCCATTTTACACTGAAAATAACCTCGCTGTAGATCAAATTCCTCAGGAAAGCAGGGAATATATATTTAATTTTCTGGTAGAAGAACTAAACAATTATGTTGAAGATCTGAGCCCTTCAAAAGGTGGTGATTACTATGGCAGGTTTAATAAATGGGCAGGATATGCATTACTTGCCAAACTTTATCTGAACGCTGAAGTATATACCGGCACACCAATGTATACCGAATGTCTTGAAGTTTGTAATAAAATTGATGAAGGTGGATTTTCATTACACTCAAGCGCAGAGGACAGTAATTTACCTTTAGGATCAAAATACTACGAACTATTTGGAGATATAGCACCTGATGATGAAACCATACTTGCAATTTATACAACTGTTGATGTCGTTGGAAGAAATATATTCTCAATCAGAAGCCTTGGAGGTACTGATGGCACCCTTTTAGTTGGATATGGAGCATGGAATGGTTCAGTTGTTCCTAAAGATTTCGTTGAAAAATTCGATGACAATGACATCAGAAAAAGGCAATTCCGATATGGTGCTGATCCTTACGGTCCAAAGCCTGCAGGATTTATTAATTACTCTTTAGATATAGACAACCTTGATAACCCGGGTGCAGATCGAAATGCAGGTGCAAGGAACCTGAAGTTCTGGCCGGTAGAACCAATGAATAGTGGTGGAGCATCAAACGATTTCCCAATTTATCGCTACGCAGATATCTTATTAATGAAAGCTGAGTGTCTGGTTAGAACAAATAATGCCAGTGCCGCTAAGCCTTTCATTGATCAGGTTAGAGAACGTGCAGGACTTAATGCTTTGGCGTCAGAACCTACACTTGAAGACATCTATAATGAAAGAGGTTTTGAATTGGCATGGGAAGGACACCGTCGTCAGGATATGATCAGGTTTGGAACATTTACAGAAACCCATGGTCTAGCTCCTGCTGTTGACGATCATTTCTTGCTTTTCCCAATTCCAACTTCGGCTTTGAATGCCAATTCCAATTTAGTTCAAAACCCAGGTTATTAAACTGACTTAACATGAAAAAACTATTAAAATATATACCCGTACTAATCATTTCCATTGTGTTCAGTGGCTGTAATGATGATCCGGAATTAACAGTACTTCAACCGGTGTCTTTTTCATCTGAAATTACGGCAACACCAAACAGTATTCTAATCTCCGAGCCTGATACTAGTAACATTTTACTTACTGTAGATTGGCCAGCTGTAGACTACCACAGAGATGTACCTGTAACTTATTCTATTCAGATAACAACTCCTGGAGATACCGCTTTATGGAATAATGCATGGGAAAAAATAGTAGGTGATGACATCCTGACGGCCGGATTGACAGGAAAAGAACTAAATACAATTGCTATAGAAAAATTTGGTATCGCTCCGGAAGAATCTGGCATTCTTGCTATTAGAGTAAAATCTTATGTTGATAGAGCTGCATTTTCTCAGCCTGTTACTTTTGAAGTAACTCCGTATGAGGTGATTACCAGCTATCCAAGCTTATACATTGCAGGTGATTTTCAAGGTTGGAATATCTCTAATGCTGCAACTATTGTATCAGTTGAAGATAACGGAATCTATGAGGGATATTTATACCTGCCTGAAGGTGGTACTAATGAATTTAAAGTCTATGCTCAACCAGACTGGGCACCTGTTTCTTATGGTGATGGCGGTAATGGAACTGTGATAGAAGCAAATTATGCCGGAGGAAACTTCATAGCTCCTTCTTCAGGTTACTATTTATTTTCTGTTGACCTCAACACAATGACCTACCTGTTAATTAAAACAGAATGGGGAATCATTGGTGCTGCAACTCCATCTGGTTGGGATGCTGATACCGATCTTACTTACGATGAAAACTCTCAGTCATGGAAGGTAACAGCTGATATGATTGCTAATGGATCATTCAAATTCAGAGCTAATGATGGGTGGCAGATAGATTTTGGTATTGACGAGGAAGGTAATTTAGCTTATGCTAATCACCCATGGTTAGATTATGTGGAACAACCTCACCTGACTGTCCCTGAAGATGGAAACTATACAATTACCCTGGACCTCCATATTCCAGGAAAATATACATACAGTATAGTAAAGAATTAAAATATAAAGCTAGCTGCAATAGGTTTTTGGTTTTTGCAGCTAGCTAAATTTTCGTGCAGATTGAACAAAATTATATGATACGAATATCTCAAAATATCAAGGCTGTTTTGGCTGGTCAGACTATCAAATTTCTCCTTATTTCAATAGTGATATTAGGTTCATGTAAAGAGGAAAGAGTAAAATTTGATACTAAACATCCTATTACTGATGATGAGCCTGAGCAGTATGGCATTCCTTTTGGCAATGTTCCCGAGACCTCAGACATATTAATGTATGAGATTAATCTTCAGGCATTTAGTGCTGAAGGAAATATTGTGGGTGCTCAAAAGAGACTTGATTCATTGAAAAACCTTGGGGTAAATGTGATCTGGCTAATGCCGATTTACCCAATCGGAGAAGAAAAAGGTGTAGGTTCTCCGTATGCTGTAAAAGATTATAAATCTGTAAATGCCAGATTTGGAGATTTGGATATCCTGAGAGAATTCGTAACTGAAGCTCATAACCGGGATATGGCTGTGATTTTAGATTGGGTAGCCAATCATACTTCCTGGGATAATGACTGGATTCAAACCAGATCATGGTATACTCAAGATGCGTCAGGAAATATTCTAACTCCAAATGAATCATGGACTGATGTTGCTGACTTGAATTTTAACAATGAAGCGATGAGAAAAGAAATGATCAAAGCCATGAAATATTGGGTGCTAGAGGCAAATATTGACGGTTATAGGTGTGATTATGCCGATGGCGTGCCACTGGATTTCTGGAAACAGGCAATTGATACACTAAGAAATATTCCTGAAAGAGACATAATCATGTTTGCTGAAGGAAGTGACAAAAACCTTTTAAATAGTGGTTTTGATATGATTTTCGGTTGGAATTTCTATTTCAACCTACTAGAATCATTTGAAGTAAGCTTAGACATAAATAGTATCATATCTACAAATTCATCAGACTACCAGGGTATTCCTCAAGGAGATCATATTGTCAGATGGATTACCAATCATGACCAAAATGCATGGGAAACTACTCCAGAAGCTGCATTTAATGGACAGGAAGGTGCGTTAGCTGCTTATGTAGTTACTTCTTATATGGGCGGAGTTCCATTAATGTATAATGGTCAGGAAGTAGGTTGCCCGATTCAACTTGGTTTTTTCAGTTCAAGTACTGAAAAAATAAACTGGAATATTAATCCGGGTATTTTATCTCAGTATAAGAAAATAAACAACTTCAGGAATAATAGTGAAGCTGTAAAAACAGGTTCACTTCAGTCATTTAACTTAAATGATAAAGCTCTCGGAATGCTGAAAACTAAAAATGGTGACGAAGTTGCAGTGTTGGTAAACCTCAGTAGTGAACAATTCACGGCTAGTCTTCCGGTTGAAATTTCAAATAAAACATGGACAAACATTATTAGCTTAGAGCAAATTGAAACTACTGAAACTATCAAACTTGCTCCATATGAATACATGATATTGGATTAATCTCACTTAATATTTTAGGAATATGAAACTTAAACTTTATACTCTGGCATTACTTCTAAGTACACTGTTAGTTCAATCTTGCAATACTACCAAAAGTGAGGTTAAAGACACCAATATTGAAAATCAGCCATTTGAAAATATTCCATCTCCTGAAGATGTTGTTCTATACCAGGTGAACATCAGAACATTCAGTGAATCGGGTGATTTTAAGGGGGTAATCGCTCGGTTAGATTCTATCAAATCGATCGGTGCAAATGTTATTTACTTAATGCCAATATACCCGATAGGTAAAGAAAAGTCTGTCAATTCTCCTTATTGCATTCAAGATTATCTGTCTGTGAATCCCGAGTTTGGATCGCTGAAAGACCTACAGAGACTAGTTCAAAAAGCACATAATCTTGATATGGCTGTAATCCTGGATTGGGTTGCCAATCATACGGCATATGATCATGTCTGGATAAAAAACAAGGACTGGTATCAGCAAGATTCTACAGGATCAATAATTAGCCCTCCCGGTACTGGATGGAATGATGTAGCTCAGCTAAATTTCGACAATGAGGATATGACCAATGAGATGGTTAAATCAATGAAATATTGGGTAAAAACTGCCAACATTGACGGTTTCAGATGTGACTATTCTGATGGACCTCCATATAAATTCTGGAGTCGAGCAATTGATTCATTGAGAAATACTACCGGACATGAGTTGATTATGCTTTCAGAAGGAAGAAGAAACAATCATTTTACCGCAGGGTTTGATTACAATTTCGGGTTTGACTTTTTCGAAAATCTAAGAAAAATATTCAATGAAGAACGGTCTGCAGTTAGCATTGATAGCTTCAATATTGCAAACTACAATGGTGCCAATGAACATCAACGAATGGTAAGATATACCAGTAATCACGATATCAACGGTTCTGAAGGAACTCCATTGGAATTATTTGGAGGCGTAGAAGGCTCGTTATCAGCATTTATCATTACTACCTATATGAAAAGTGTCCCGATGATTTATAGTGGACAGGAAGTTGGTACACCTTACCGATTGACCTTTCCTTTTACAGAGAAGGATATCGACTGGTCGATTAACAAAGATATTACAGAAAAATATAAGCAGATCATATCAGTTTATAATCAAGAAAACTCAATTAGAAGAGGGAAATTAACCCCTTTTAGTAATGATGAGGTGGTTGCTTTTTCAAAAGAATTTGAGAATGAACAAGTAATAGTATTTTGTAATGTCAGGAGCGAAAACGTCAAAATTGAAATTCCGGAAACCCTCAATAGTTCAGACTTCAAAAATGTTTTTACAAATAAACCCTTTATCCTTAATAATACATTAGAACTAGGCCCATACGAATACCTGGTGATCAAAGAAATAAAAAGTATCTGATCGTTTATTTAGGTTATCAGTCTACATATGATCAGTCAATTGGCCCTTCGGGGCTTTTTTTTAAATGAAAGTTAACAATTGATGAGATTATTTATTGTAAATCATACCTAATTGTATAAATCTTATCACTTTTTAAGTTTTGCTTCTGATTTAATTATAAAAATAATTACTTTTGATTTTGCTTGAAGTTAACTTTTTATCAAGCCTTACAATTACTCTTGTATTTTCATTTATTGCTTAAGTATTTGTAGGTTATTTTTTGTGATTCTGGTATCCCAGTCCAGTATTATCAGGTTGAAGTTGACAAACAGATGGTTTTAAGATTTTTTTATTTCATGTGTAGATTAAATACCTGTTTCAACACCATAACATTTTTACTGGTATTACTTCTATTTTTTAGTGGAAGATTGTCAGCACAGGAAAAATCTAAACTTCCAGATATTGAAGAAGTAAAATTGATTGGAGTTGATCGCCCCGATACTTCCGGACTTCATCATGTCGTAAGAAACCTGGAAGATAATTTGGATCACTTCCCGGTAAAATCAGCAGCCTTTTATTATCATCAATTAGGTAAGTATTATTCGCTGCAAAGCCCAAATTATAGAAAGGCAGCAAATTATTTTAATCGTTCACATGAATTGGTTTCAGATCTACCTGATAGCTTGAAAAACATTGAATATTCAACACTGGAAAATCTGGGTCTGGTATATACAAAGCTTTCAAAATTTGATTCATCAGTTTGGGCATATGAGCTAGCATTAAAATTTATCGAACAAATAAATAATGAGACATATAATTCCAAGCAAGCCTTACTTTATATCCATTTAACTGAGCTTGCTTTAAATGGTTTTAATAACCTTAAACTGAGTAAAGAATACCTAGATAAAGCAAAAAAATACCGGAATTTTGCATTGGACACCACTGAAATAGACTGCCAATTAGCAACAAGCTATGGACGGTATTTTTTTAACGAAGGGAACTATGACTTAGCAAAGGAATACTTCCAGAAAAGTTTAAAATTAGCAGAACTTCGGAATCCAAGGGAAAGAAGAAATTTACAAAACATATCCTACTCATATCTAGCAAATATTAATTTTGATATTGGAAATTATAAAGAAGCCCTGAAATATGACCTTTTATCTCTTGAACTTGAAAAAGGAGAAAATAACCCTGCAAATTTGATTGCCTCTTATAACAATCTGGGAGAAGACTACTTATTAGTTGGCAAACCTGATTCTGCTTTTTATTATTATTCTCAAGGCCTTCAGTTAGCTGAAAATTTGGGATCTGCGGAGCGAAAAATCGAAGTACTAGGGAATTTACATGAGTTTTATGCTGGCCAAAATGATATGTCAAGTGCCTATAATACTTTAAAAGAACGTAGTTTCTTAATTGATACTTTAACTGCCCATAAAACTAAAATCAGGTATAATGAACTCCTTAGAAAATATGAGGCCGAAAAGCAGGAAAAGGAAATAAAGGAACAGCAAGATCAAATTGATTTATTAAAAGCCCAGGAAGAATCGGCCCGGTTAAGGTTAATTCTGATTATTTCTGTAATTGTGATTGGTCTGGTAATCGCCTTTTTCATTATCAGAAACAATATAAAAACCAGGGAAATGAAGGCAAGGCAAATTCAGGAGATGAGTCAGTTTAAAGATTCAGTTACCGGGATGCTTGCCCATGACCTAAAAAACCCGTTATCGGTCATACTTAAAAAACATGATAACAATGAGACTGTTAATTATATGGCCGGGAAAATGCTGACTCTGGTTCAAAACATGCTAGATGTTAGAAAACTTGAGCAAGCTAAGTTAGTCCTGCAAAAAGAACCATATTCTCTGGAGACAATAATTGATGATGCATCAAATCAGGTCAAACCTCTATTGGATGAAAAAAACATTCATATTAATACCGATCTCGATTCTAGCTGGGTTAATGTTGATAAAGAACTAATTCAAAGAGTGTTTATAAATCTATTTACTAATGCAATAAAATATTCACCTCTCAACAGTAGTATATTGGTTAAGTCTGAATCGACAGGAAACAAAGTAGCTATTAGTATTACAGACTCTGGCAATGGTATTTCAGAGGAAGATATTAATGTAATATTCGAACCTTACAGACAGGTTTCGCCCCTTTCTTCAGGTAATGTCGCATCGACAGGGCTGGGTCTTACTTTCTGTAAGCTGGCTATGGAAGCCCACCATTCGAATATTGATGTAGACTCTAATCCGGGAAATGGCACAACCTTTACATTTGAATTGGAAAAATCCAGTGTTCAAACACAAGCGGCCACAAAAGTTGAGGTTGAAAACAACAACCAATTGACCTCTAGTGAGAGGTCATATGCTTCCGAAGTTCTTCCAAAACTTCAGACACTGAAATTCCATAACGCATTATTTCTTGATGATGTAATGGATGAAGTAGATACTAAAGACTTAAAAAACCTCAAACCAATAATAAAAGCCTTGAGCAATGCTGCTTTCTCTGACAACAGAGCTCATTATGACAAGTTAATTGAAGAAATGAAGCAAATGACGGTTTAATTTGTCACTAAATAGCTGCAATAATATCTCTCAGGTTATCCTCTTCGCTAATATTTAGTTTCTTTTTTAATCTGGAAAGAGTTACCCGGGCACTTGAAGCTGTAATATTAAGCAAGTTGGCAATTTCCTTGTTATCCATACCTAACTTCAAGTAGGCACAAAGCTTTAAATCTTTATGGGAGATATCACTACCCTGTTGTTGAATAGTATCAAAAAATTTGGGATGTACCTCTTCAAAATGAAACTTAAAAGTATCCCAGCTTTTGTCCACATCGAAATAATTCTGAATACGCCTTTTAAGATCTTTTATCTCGGGGGTAAGCTTATTACAAACAGTATAGGCCTTTCTCTCAATCGCATCCAGCTCATCAAAAAAACTACTTAGAAGATTATTTTGCTCAACAATAAGCATTGATGTGGTTGTGAGCTTTCTACTTTTAAGCTCGATTTCACTCTTTAATAATTGTTGAATGGCCAGATTTTGCTCCTTTATTCTCAAAGCTGTATTTATACGTGCAATTAACTCAATAAACTCAATTGGTTTACGAACAAAATCAACTGCTCCAGCTTCCAAAGCTATTCTCAAATCTTCAGACTGGGTCATCCGCCCTGTAGCTATTATAACAGGGATATTTTGAGTCCTTTCAGATTTCCGGATCGCTCTAGTGGCCTCAATTCCATCCATCTCAGGCATTTCCCAATCCATAATAATGATATCAGGAAGTTCCTCCTCAGCCACCCTTAGAGCCATTTTACCATTCCCGGCATTTAAAATTTGAATGTCATCATAATAATCTTTTAATTCAGCATTAATTATCCTGATTATTTCCCTTTCATCATCAGCTATTAGTATTGTTTTCTTCCTAAGGCTCATTATTATTAAAAAATTGTATGACCAATTGAAATTTGCATGATATAACACCATGAATCGTCCGAAGATAATTATTTATCGGTCTAATATCAATTACCAATTCATTAATCCATGACAATCAACTTATTGATTATTGAAACTATATCATAAATACATATTAGAGTTTCATGACAATCATAATAGTAATTTTTTATCCCGTACAATTGCCTGAAAATGCTAATGATTCATTTTTAAACACATGAATATCTGATTTTCAATCTATTTATTCCTTCTTGTAACGCTTTGTTAACGCTCCAAAATAGGACTTGAAAAAAAAGCTCCCCACATTTGCGACATACCTTTTAAGTGAAATTAAATATTAAATACTTTCAACTTAAATTTTTTAAACATTGCCATATCATTCAAGACAATTTCCAGAAAAAGGTTAAAACAGAAATAAACTTTTGGTCTAATACTCACACCATGTTAACAAAAATGAAAATTCTTTCATCAATTAATTCAAAAGCCCTTTTGCTTCTGTCAGCAGGTTTTCTTTTGAGCTTTTTGGGTGTAGCACAACCCAGTCGTTCAGGCTCTATCGATCTTACCGGCGGTGGAGAAGAAGGTAGATACATTCTAATGAACCACCAGGGCAGTGGTCAGCAAATGGGTATCGAAGGTGGTTCATTTACCATTGAAGCCTGGATCTACATGACTCAAAACTACGCTGAAGACTTTAACTTTTTTCGTCTCATTAGTGGAGATAAAGTCCTGACCGTGTCATACAAAGGTGATGGGGAAAGAAATTCAAACAGTGCATGGTCATTTGAAACCAGAGGATTACCTGAAAAAAATGGTGGTGGCTGGTACTTCACCAGAGGGTATAAAAGTGGCTACACAGCCCCAACCTTTTTAAATCAATGGCACCATGTGGCATTCTCTGTTGATGAAGGTAGCACCATTAAGTTATATATTGATGGTGAAAGGGTTATTTATAGCACCTTAACTCATAATGGAAATGCTCTTGCCGACCTGTGGCCTGCTGCTGGTGATGGAAAATGTGAAATTGGTGGAGCTTCAATTCACCATGGCATTAAGGGTACATTTTATACCGGAGAAGTCCGTGTTTGGGATGCTCAACTTTCTGATGCGACAATTTCTGAACACTATGATAAAGAGGTAAACAAAGCTCACCCAAATTGGAATAAATTAGTAAGATATTATCATGGTAATGAATCGTATGGAACAGACTTAAATAGAAAGTTTCAAGATCGTTCTCCGTCAGGAACTAGATATGATGCCGTCATCCACAAAACGGATGTTGGGGTAAACATAAACTATAGCCCAATTATCAAGCCTCCAAAATTAAGTAGTCCAGTGTTTAATTTTAATTTAACTGCACGTCAGTGTGAAACACTTGGTATACCTATTTCTTGGGACAATTTCAGATATAGTAGCTTAGGTTATATAGACTCTGATAATAGAATTTGGTATAGACTTACTCGATTATCAGATGGGAAAATAATTACTGATGGTACTTCAAGTAATGGTTATGATAACACTGTCAATAAAGGAGATAAACAACAATACAAACTACAAGCTTATTGGAAAATCGATGGAGTTGAAATTTTTTCTGATCCACTGAGTAGTAATTTCGGATCAATAAAAATGCAATACGATGCCCCTGGTAATTTCATAGTATCGACAGACAATTGTGATAAATCCATAGATCTTTCATGGTCAGCAACGGATGGAACTCCTCCCAATTGGACAATTCAACGTGCTAATGATGCTGCTTTTACACAGGGTGTAACTACAATTAAATCTGACCTGGAAGGTAACAACACCTCATATACACTAGAAAATCAGGAAATAGAAGTAACAAGATATTACCGTGTATTTGCCAGTGGAAAAGATGATAATGGCTGTACTGTTTCAGGAGTCTATTCTTCTGTAAAGGAAGGTAGAACATCTTCTATTCCAGCTGCACCGACAGAAATGTCCATAGTACAAAACCTTGCAAATAAAAGCCTTGAAATAAGCTGGACTGCTCCTGAAGGGTCAAATGCAGATAGCTGGATAATACGCAGGGCAAACTTTGATGGTTCTAATGTGGTAGAATTTACAACTGACCTCGGAACCACCTCCTATATTGATACTGACCTTAAATTATGTCAGACTTATAGCTATACAATTGGGGCTGTTAATGAATGTGCTCCTGATGGAAACTTCGCAACAACTGATCTTACAGGTAATATTAGTACCGATCTTTCTGATGCAATTGCATTTACAGAAGCTTCAAAGGGTTATTTTGGCGATGCTGTTCAAATAGAATGGGGACTAAATTCAAACCTGTCAAATATTGACCGGTTCAGAATTTACCGCTCAAGAGCTGATAAAAATAACTTCACTTTACTTAAAGTTCTGGATAATGACCTGATTTATACTGACGAAACTGCAGTAGGTGGAGTATTCTACAATTATAAAGTTGTTGGTGAAGCGGCTTGTGAAGATAAAACTATCTATACAAATGAAGGTATTAACATGGGCTTTGTTCTTCCTTATGGTGTTGCAAATGGCCATGTTGAGTATGATGGAGGGAATGCTGTTGAGAATGTAACAGTAAATTTCGAAAAACAATCAACCCAATCTACAGGACGAAGTCTGGCATTTGATGGCAATAGCTATGTTGAAACTAATTCCACAATTACAGAACTGGGCACTGCATCATTTACCATGGAAGCTTGGATTAAAACCACGTGTACCGATTGCGGTATTATCAATAAGTCAAATGGTGATTATGCCTGGGAAATGGGTGAAAAAGTAATGTACATTGATGGCAATGGGTACTTGTCTTTTGTTGGTCACTCAAGTAATTACATAATTACCAATACAATTGTAAATGACAAT
Source organism: Marinigracilibium pacificum (assembly GCF_012926615.1). GTDB lineage: Bacteria > Bacteroidota > Bacteroidia > Cytophagales > Cyclobacteriaceae > Mangrovivirga > Mangrovivirga pacifica. The sequence continues at coordinate 252,027 of NZ_JABBNU010000008.1, forward strand.
GAATGGCACCATGTAGCTATTGGCTGGGATAATGAAACAAAAACTGCCAAAGCCTTTGTTGATGGCGAATCTGTTCAACTGACAACCAACTCTTACAGAGGCATGTACTCTGATGCTTCATATACCTTTCAACTTGGAAGACCAAACGGACTTACCAATGAGGCCAAGAACTTCTTTACAGGTTATATCGATGAAATAAGAGTCTGGAATGCCTTGCGAAGTGATATTCAAATCGCAAATAATTACAATCGCTACATTAATAGTGGTAATGAAAACCTGACTGCCTATTGGAGATGTGACGAAGGAATTGGAAATAATATCTTTGATGCTTCAAAAACAGAAGATGAGTTTAATAAGCATGATGGTACTTTTATTGGAAATATTGCTTTTTCTACCATCAAACCTTCTTCTGATCTATTAGGTATCCGAGGTATAACAAACCAGTTTGGAGATTATACTGTTGATTACATCCCTTATTCATCAGGCGGTGAAATATTTAAAGTAACTCCTGCATTGGGACAACATGCCTTCGAACCTTCTTCTCGTACAGTTTTTATCGGTGATGGTGCAAAAACGCAAAATGGCCTTGATTTTACTGACATTTCAGCCTTCCAGGTTAGCGGAAAAGTAACTTATGAAAATAGCCAGGTTCCAGTTGAAGGTGTTGCTATTCTCATTGATGGAATACATGCTGTTGGCAGTGATAATCAGCCTGTTCGCACAGATTCCGAAGGAAACTACACCATCCAGGTTCCAATTGGTTATCATTTCCTTTCTACCGAAAAAGATGGTCATACTTTCTCTGAAGGGTACTTCCCGCAGCTAAATCAATATGGCGATGTTGAAAATTATGAATTTACAGAAGACCTAACTATTAACTTCGTTGACAATACAAAAATAAAGCTTGCCGGACGTATAGTTGGTGGTACTTATGAGGGTGATAAAAAAATCGGATTTGACCTTTCTCTAAATAATGTAGGGGTTGCTGATGTAACACTAAGGCTTCAGTCTGAAGGTTATGACCTTGATATTACAAATGATGATATTTACGATGTTATTTCGGTTACAACAGACCCTTATAGTGGCGAATATGAAATTGAGCTTATTCCGGAAAAATGGATAGTCGAAAAAGCTGGAAATGACAGGTACTTTATTAATTCAAGTGATATTCCGGTACTCGACCTTAGCAACAGCCTGGATGAGATTGTACTAGAAGACAGCACAAATTCTACTTTTGTAAATGGTACATTAATTTATGACGTAGAAACATACAGTTATCACCACAAACAAAACTTTATTATAAGACAAACACCTTCTCTACATGTATATGACAGTCAGGGTGAAGAATTTGACGGTGATAGCGAAATCATTTACACTTCCCAGCAAACCGGAGATCGTGATACTTTAAACCTTGAAAATGCTGGTTTTAATTTTCCAGTATTTACTCAGGCAAAGGATTATGAGATGAAAATCTATGTGTATGAAAAATATGAAAACCCTGACTATCCTGATGGGCCAATAGTAGACCTTGTTCCTGTCAAAGATGCTGAAATAAGTGTAACCGATAACCTGGGTATTAATCCAACAGGCACTTCAGGAAAAACAATCTATGATGGTTCATTTAGCTATATTTTCAAAGCAGGCGTTCCATCTCTTTCTGAAAATGGTGAATATTCATATACCAAAACACTTCAGGTAAACGCTAGTATAGGAAATGAAAATGTAGTCTGGCCGGAAACTGATATTTTCAGAGGTTATATTTTAGGTGGTCTTCCTCAGGAAGGTTCCGATTTTGTTACCTATGGCCCTGAAGTTGTAGAAATGGTCTTACGTGATCCTCCCGGATCTAATTCATATGCATTTATAGAGAAAGGATCTACCTTTTCCAGATCCGAATTATGGGAAATGAATGTCAATTCCAATATCGGGTTAAACAATACCTGGCATAATGGAATGTACTTTGGTGTAGGTGGTGGTTTGGCTGGCCCTATTGTTCAGGCTGACCTGGTTGTTGACTCTGAATTAGGGATGGAAATTGAAAGAAAATTCAATGATACAGGTGAATACACAGAAACATGGACATTCAACGAACGAATTGAAACAAGTTCGGATCCTGAAGATGTTGGTTCAGACGCAGATATTTACATCGGTAAGGCCCACAATGCCTATATTACTAAAACGAAAAGTCTGGCACTTATCGAGCGTACTTATTGCGAGGAGTTTGGTCTTGACTATCTAGATACTGGAAATGATATAGTTTTAGGTATCATTGATGGTTATGCAATTGATGAAGGTAACACGGCTACTTATTTCGCATACTCTCAACGCCATATCGTTGAAGAGCTAATCCCTGAACTTTTAGTATTGAGAGATGAGCTATTTAAATCAGGCAAATACGAATCTCACTTACCTTGGGGTCATCAGTTCTATGGAGTTTCTAACGATAATAATACTGAAGCTTTCCAACAATTTAAGCTTGATACACTCGCTGCAAACCCGGCTATTGATACAACCCAAATTTCTTATACATTTAATTCTACTGGTGCTAATGATGAAATCGACTCTGTAGCATTCCTTAACGAGCAGTTAAGACAATGGATAAATGCTATTGCATTAAATGAAGCAGAAAAGGTTGAAGCTGCTACTACTAAAAATATCTCTATAGACGGCTCAGGTGGAGCGATAAGCGAACAAATCACTGAAACTCATTCTTCACAATACAACTGGAAAGCAGCACGTACATTAAACTTTGCGTGGAATGCCAAGTTTGGAGCAATCACAAATGGCAAAGGCTTTACATTAAGAAATATTTTCGACCTTGGAGTAAATATAACCAACGGTGGTAGTGGAGAAAAAGAACATAACGTTACTTTTGGATATGTGATTGACGAACGTGATGAAGGTGATTATTATAGTATCGATGTCAAAAACACACAAGGTATTGAAATATTAAACAAATCCAAATTTAGTGATTTCATCCCTTCCAAGAAGGACTTCATAGAAACTCAGGCTATTAAAACCGGTATTGGCATTGGTGCGACAGCTGTAAAGTCAATTGGAACCAAATTAGCCTATAAATACACTATGCGTACGCACTCGTTTATTGCTACAGCAGCTTTTGCTGTTGATGCAGCAGTATTCATCTATGAACTCAGCGATGCCAGTTATAACTTATTCAACACCTACGATAAGCAGGATAATGTCGGTTTAAATAACAATATTTCAGGTTTCAGTATATCGAGTCCGATTTTCTCGGTAAGAGGTGGTCAGTCAAGATGCCCTTATGAAGGTGGTGAAGAAACTAGTTTCTATGTTGAAAATAATGAACCAATAAAACTTCATACGGCAACTTTACTTCGTGAAAACCCGAAGATAGATGCTGAACCTGCTGTCAGAAAAAGTGTTCCTGAAAACGAAAAAGCAGTTTTCACACTGAAACTGCAGAATGAAAGTGAGTCTAATAGTGACATATGGTATGAAATTACTGTAGACGAAGCATCAAACCCTGATGGAGCGATTATCCTGATTGACGGGTTAACAGCTGAACGCTCATACCTTGTGCCTGCATGGGAAACTGTGACTAAAACACTAACTATTCAAAGAGGCGCAAGTGGAGTATTAGATTATGATAGTATCGCTGTGATCCTTCACTCGGCTTGTCAGTTCGATCCGATGACAAGTCAGGCTGATATTGCAGATACTGTATATTTATCTGCTCACTTCCAACCCGCATGTTCAAATGTGGAGCTTGAAGGTTTAGCAGACAACTGGGTGGTGAATTATGAAGATGACAATCAGGTAGCGATAACACTAAAAGGATATGACATCAATCATCCTGCACTAGAAAAAATCGACTTCCAGTATAAATCTTTAAGTGGAAACCCGATTGCCGTTAAGAGCTATTTTATGGATTCTCTTTCATCTGATTATACCAACTATGGTGATCAGGCAGAATTAATTGATAACAGAAGTGAGGTTAGCTTTATCTGGGATATTAGCGAACTGACTGACAGAACCTATCAGATCAGAGCCAGAGCAACATGCACAGATGGTTCGGTTACCGAAACTGATTACTTGACAGGTGTCATTGATCGTGTTACGCCGGTTCCATTCGGAACGCCTCAACCTTCTGATGGAATTCTGAATCCAGCTGATGATATTTCAATTCGATTTAATGAAGAAATAGAATCAGGATTAGTTAAGGATCACAATATTAGTGTCAGAAGTATACTTAATGGATCAGATGTATCTCATGCAACTTCGGTATCATTCAATGGGGTAAATGAAAAAGCAAAAATCCCTGCGATAACACTAAATAATAAATCATTTACATTAGAATACTGGCTGAAAAGAGATGCCGGTTCTTCAGGAATAGTTTTCACAAAAGGTTCCGGGGCGGATCTTTTAGAAATTGCTTTCAGTTCAGATGAAACTATTTCTATTAAAATGGGATTACAAACATTTGATGTTAATCCAGCAGCCTATTATAGCAGTGTTACTCCTGTAAATGCATGGCATCACTGGGGTCTAGCCTACAATAAGGAAACTCATGAATTAATATTCTTCATGGATGATCAGTTACTGACTTTACAAAATAATATTTTATTCTCTGCTAATGACGTAGAAAATGCATATTTAGCTTCTGATGTTTCGGGTGTTAATCCGTTAAAGTGTCAAATTCACGAAGTCAGATTATGGAATAAAGCGCTACCGGTTAGTGAGTCTGTTGAATATATGAATCAAACTCTATCCGGAAATGAAAATCATTTGTATGGTTACTGGCCAATGGATGAAGGCGACGGAGTAATTGCTCTGGACAAAACAGCAGGCCGTAATATGACTTTCAATGCCAGCTGGAATCTGTTCCCGGGAAGTGATGCTTTTAAATTCAATGGCAGCAATCAATATCTAACTCTCGATGGAAACAATATTGTAATAACTAATGAGACAGATTATACCATAGAATTCTGGTTTATGATGAGTACTCCTAATTCAGTTCAAACTATTTTCTCATCTGGTAAGGGAGATTTGACTGACACTCTTTATAATACCGAATTTGCAATGAGCATAAATGCCTTACCTTCTGGTCAGATCAATGTGGTAAGTAATGGTAATACTTTTGTAGCTACCAAAGCGAATTATTTTGATAACCATTGGCACCATTTTGCTTTAGTTGTTGATAGAGATGCAACTACAAAATCTTATATCGATGGAAAATTACAAATTTCCAATAGCAATCCGGGGATAGCTGGCCTGGCTGGTAGTCAGTTATGGTTAGGTGCCAGAGGAGCTAAAACAAGTTCTTCCACAGTAGCTATTGACCAATACTACAAAGGTAACATCGATGAGTTCAGAATCTGGAATTCAGCAAGACCTGTCAAATACATTAATAATTATAAAAACACAAAACTAACCGGTAGCGAATCCGGACTGATAGCATACCTGCCTTTTGAAACATATGAAGAGGTAATGGGAACAATTGTACGTAGTACGACACTTAGCGATGAAGCTACTCCTCTATTCCTTACACAGGCAGGTCCTGCAATTGCAAACGGAGGTGAAACTTATACCGAAGGTGCATCTATTAAGGATAGCAGACCCGTGCAAGACATACCTTTCGACTTTGTAGTTAATGATGATGAAATCGTAATCACACCATTGGTTGATGATTACAAAATTGAAGGGCAAACATTAGAAATCAGTGTAAGTGATATTCGAGACCTGAACGGTAACAAGCAGCTTTCCACAGCAAGCTGGACTGCTTATGTTCAACAAAATGAATTGGTATGGCAGGAAAATACCATTGAAGTATCTCAAAATGAAGGGTCAAGTACTACTTTCTCAGTAACTATAGCCAACCTGGGAGGTATATCAATGGATTATGATCTTGAAAATATGCCTGCATGGTTAAGTACTAATGAATCCACGGGCACAGTTCCTGCAAATAGCACTAAAACTCTGGTTTTTGAAGTTAACGCTGGTCTTAATGTGGGTTATTATGAACGTAGCATTAACCTGAGTACTTTCCAGGATTTCAACGAACAACTTACTATTACAGTTAAGGTTGTAACTCCGGCTCCGGATTGGAATATCGACATTGAAAATCATGAGTATAGCATGAATGTATTTGGTAAACTAATAATTGACAATGTTGTTTCCATAGATGAAAATGATATCGTTGCAGCTTATGTAGGAGACGAAATCAGAGGCCTTGCTTCACCGGAGTATATTGAAACTCTTGATGAATACCTTTTATTCATGACGGTTTATAGTAACGTTTCTAGCAATGAAAAAATACAATTCAAAGTCTGGGATGCAAGTAATGCCAGAATCCATGAAGATGTCACTCCAGATATATCCTTTATTGCAAATAAAATCGTTGGTACTACTGCAAATCCACAGGAAATAATTGCCTCGGAAGCAATCTCAACTTCAGTTGACATTAAATCGGGATGGAACTGGATTTCATTTAATCTGGAATCTGATGACCTAAAATTAGTAAATAACATCTTCGGCTCAGTTGGTGACCAGGGTGATGTGATAAAAGGACAAACTGCAATTGATATTTATGACTCCAAAACTGGCTGGCTAGGTGGTATTTCCCTAAACGAAGGTGGTCTGAAAGTTGGTAAAATGTATAAAGTCTATCTGAAAAATGGTGGTACAATCAAGTATAGCGGTACTCCGGTTAATCCTGAGTCAACAGCCATACAGCTTGATGCCGGATGGAATTATACAGGGTACACTCCACAAGTTACAATGACCATACCTGAAGCACTGGCAGGTGTTAATCCAGCTACCGGAGACATGATAAAAAGCCAGAACAAGTTTGCGATGTACGATGCCTCTTTTGGATGGGTTGGTTCATTAAAAAATTTGAATGCTAATGAAGGATATATGATCTACAGCTCAAAAGTTGCATCTTTCTACTATCCTGAAACCAGTTCATTATCTTCAGGAAGAATCCTGACTCAGGAAGATGAACAAATAAAACTTCCTGATGGAATTAAACTTGCTACTGCACATCAGTTTGCTGATAACATCTCTATCATTGCTGATATATCTGAAGAAATGAATATCAATGAAAATGATGTATTACTGGCACATTCAAATGGTGAAGTTCGTGGCTATGCAAAGCGACTGGATTTAGGAAATGGAAAATATGCCTTTTTCTTAACTGTCCATGGAAATACTGGTGACCAAATTACATTCTCTTTATATAATGAAGAATCACAAACATTAACAGAAGCCACAAATCAACTTGATTATGTTGGCAATGCAATAGTAGGGGCAATTGATGAACCGTATCTGATTAATTTGGGTGAGGAAGTGATAAAAGAGACTTCAATTGCATATCCGAATCCATTCAAAAATGAATTGAATCTATCGCTTCAATGTGAAGACAGTTACCTGGAAATTTATAATTCCCTTGGAGTAATTATCAAAACTCTTGAAGTAGCCGGATCAAAAGCAATTGTTAATTTAGAGACGGAAATACCAAATGGGACTTACCTTATTAAAGTGGTTAATTCATGTGGTATAGAAACACTTAAAGTGATTAAGGCTGATTAAATTTTTTACCTGGCAGGTTTACACGATTGCTATAAATCCTGCCAGGATTTTTACTTCTATAAATTATGAAATACATTTTTGCATATTTATTAATAACCTGTTGCTTTGGAGCGTTTGCTCAAACTCCTGAATGGCAGATAAACCCAAATGACTTTGAATACTCAATGACATTTACAGGTATTGCAACTATAAACCAGGAGGAAAATACTAACACAGGTAGCAAAGTCGCAGCATGGGTAGGAAATGAATTACGTGGAACTGCCGACCCAATTTATGTTGAGGCTACAGGTAGATATTATTATCAATTGCTTGTCTATGCAAACACAATTGGAGAAACAGTTACTTTCAGTTTCTATAATGCAGATAATAACCAGATTATCGAATTAAGTAACATAGAAGCTTTTGTTCCGGATAATAACTCAGGTAGTTTTAGTAATCCATATGCCTTCAGAAACTGGGAAAACACAACATTCAATTCCTTTTCTTTTGTTGGTTTCAATTCAGAAGCAGATATAAACCCTACGACAAACACCATTACCATAACATTGCCAGACAATACTGATAAAACAAATCTGGTGGCTCAATATCAATTTGATCATGCCACATCTGTCCAGGTTGACGGACTGGAACAAGAAACAGGGGTCACAGCTAATGACTTTACAGGGCAAGTAAAATACGTGGTAAATACTGGCAGTAACATTTACACCTGGACAGTTATTGTTTATGTTGAAAACTCAACATACTTAGGTGTTGACAATGAATTTAATGAGGAATATACAGTATACCCCAATCCTGCCAAAGAAATACTTAATATCAAATCTGCTGATAAAATAAAAGAGTTTGAAATACTCAATGCATCGGGCAACGTGGTTTTGAAAGGTAATGAGTCTTCAAGCATTGAAGTAGGCAGCTTGTCTCCAGGAGCTTATTTGATCAGGATTCATTCGGACAACAATATTCCGGTTACTATGAAATGGCTTAAATATTAAAAAGCTTTAAAGTTTACAGAATTACAAAACTTATGTTGAATAGCAGAAAGGGCAGGATTAATTTCTGTCCTTTCTGCTTTTTATATTTTCATTTTCTAGTTTCTTCCGCCACCGATTACAACTCCAGCTCTAATAGCAAAGTAGTCCTGGTTTCTGCTTTCTTCTCCTAAAATAATATTATATTCGGCAGTAAATCTAAAGTGTTTCACTTGAAAACCACCTCTTGGAGCAAAGCCGAAATGTTTTCCTAAATAATAACTATCAAAACCCAGATCATTATTCTCGGTAAATTCAGTTATATTATAAACGCCAGCACCAAACCCTGCAAATGGACGAAATGTATTGGTATTGAAAAAATATTTTCCATTTAACGACCATGATCCCATACGTGCTCCTTGAGTATAAAGCTCATCGTCAAATCCAATTAAAACAATCCCATCATATTTAATAGATGCTTCAATCTGGTCTGTTATTTTATATGCTGGTTCAATTCCAAAAAGAAAACCGAACCTCGAACCAAAATCATTATCAAAGGATAGGTTAGCACCAAGATCAACCCCCACACTAAATGGTTTAAATTCTTGTGCACTTGCTGCTACGTTGATAAATACCAAAGCTACTAATGATAGTAAAAACTCTCTCATAAATAAATTAAAAATACAGGTTGAAAATTTTAAAAATTGTGTTGCAATAATAGTTGAATAAATAATTGCCAACAATAGTAATTTGACTAATAATACATCGAATTACATATAAACCATAATTACAAAAATAGTGCCGGACGGGTGGCCAAGCGTTAAAAAACACTCCTGTGAAGTGTTTTAGCGAGGAGCAGGAATGCGGGTGGAATCCCTCCGGCAAGACATAAAAAAACAGCTACCAAATTAATAGTAGCTGCTTTTGCTCTTTTGAGAGTTCATTTTGTGGAGCCGGAAGGGTGACCGAGTATTATAAAACACTCCTGTGAAGTGTTTTAGCGAGGGGCAAGGCTGCGGGAAGCATCCCTCCGGCCATACATAAAAAAAAGCAGCTACCAAATTAATGATAGCTGCCTATGCTCTTTTGAGAGTTCATTCTGTGGAGCCGGACGGGTGGCCGAGCGTTAAAATACACTCCTGTGAAGTGTTTTAGCGAGGAGCAGGAATGCGGGTGGAATCCCTCCGGCAAGACATAAAAAAACAGCTACCAAATTAATAGTAGCTGCTTCTGCTCTTTTGAGAGTTCATTCTGTGGAGCCGGAGGGATTCGAACCCTCGTCCGGATAAGCGACTCATTGCACCGTCTACATGCGTAGTTACCTGTCAGGTTTTCGACTGCATACTGGAAAGGTAACGTTCCTATCTACAGCTTATCTGCTAAAGTTTCGCAATCACTTAGCAGCATCGTGACGCTAGTCTTGCCTGATCGTCACCCCGGTTCAGCACCGACAAAACAAGGCACTGTGGGATGTGGCTCGGGAGTCGATGTTTACCGTCGACTCAACCGCAAAGTCCATTCCGCTTCAAAGAAGTCAGAAATTAGGCAGCCATGGCGTAGTTATTCTCGCCAATTATAGTTTGAGTGAATTGCTTACGGATGTACACTCTTCACCCGGCACGCAAGTACATGACCCATCATACCGTCAAAACCGGTCGGCCCCATTCGTTTATGGAGCTTCCTCGTATGAATACGAAAAATGAAATTCGAAGTTACAAAAAAAGGGCAGGAATAAAGTCCTGCCCTCTAAATATTATTTAGAATGGAAATTAGAATCTTCCACCACCGATTACTGCACCAAATTTAATTGATAAGTAGTTTTGGCTACCTAACTGCTCTTCAACACCTAAAACAGCATTATATTCAGCAGCTAATCTGATATGCTTGAACTGGAAACCAACTTTAGGAGCGAAACCAAATTTTGTTCCACCTACTTCAAAAGTTTCAAAGTTCTCATCAATAGCAGTTGTTGAAGCTATGTTGAAGATACCTAAGCCAAGACCAGCGAAAGGACGGAAATCATTAGTGTTCAAGAAATATCTACCACCAATTAACCAAGATCCAATAGCTGAAGCATCAACTTCAGTTCCATCTTCAGAAACACCTGCTAAAACAGCTCCTTCATATCTTAATGAAGCCTCAAGTTGATCGTTGAATTTCCAAGCTGGCTCAACAGCGAAAATGATACCACCATTTAACTTGTCTCCAGTTGGGATTCCATAACCTAAATCAACACCTACACTAAAAGGCTTGAATTCTTGAGCGTTTGCTGCTACGTTGATAAATACCAATGCTGCGATAGCGAATAATAACTTTTTCATAGTTCTGTAATTAAAAAATTTAGTTGAAATATTCAATTCGGGGACAATGATAGCGCAATATAATTTTATTAACAATAGCTCTTTTATTATTACAATTTTTGAAAAACACTCTGTCGAATATGCTAATCACTGACTTCCAAATACTTACAAGTGTTAGGATGAATCTAGTTATTTAAACATTCTTCAAAAATTACTATCCATCGTATAATTACTCTAAATAAATAAGTCATTAGGCTCATATCATCACACAAACACATACAAGCTTTCATTACTATTTATAATGTAAGAAGAAAATCAATTTTTACTCTTTCAATTAATCAGAACTTTTTATCTTGCAGCGATGGAAAATTTTGTAGTTTCAGCACGTAAGTATAGACCGAAAGGTTTTGACGAAGTTGTAGGTCAAAGTCATATTACCACGACCCTTCAAAATGCCATAGATAAAAACCAGCTTGCACAGGCACTACTTTTTTGTGGGCCTCGTGGTGTTGGTAAAACTACCTGTGCCAGAATTGTCGCTAGGTTAATTAATGGCTTTGAACAAGGCTCTGAAAATAGCTCAATGAATATTTATGAGCTTGACGCTGCTTCAAACAACTCTGTTGATGACATCAGAAACCTCGTAGATCAGGTAAGGTACCCGCCTCAACAAGGAAACTACAAAGTATATATCATAGATGAGGTTCACATGCTTTCGAATGCAGCATTTAATGCATTTTTAAAGACATTGGAAGAGCCACCTCCCTATGCTATTTTCATTTTAGCAACTACAGAAAAGCATAAGATCATACCAACGATTTTATCTCGTTGTCAAATTTATGATTTTAATAGAATTCAGGTTTCGGATATTGCTGATCACCTTAAGGGGATTGCTGATAGAGAAGAAATTAAAACTGAACCTGAAGCATTACATTTAATTGCTCAAAAAGCAGACGGTGCCCTAAGAGATGCACTTTCAATATTCGATCTTATTGTAACATTTTCAAAAGATCGTAATGTCGATTATAAAACGACAATTGATAACCTGCATATTTTAGATTACGACTACTACTTTAAAGTTACTGATGCATTAAAAAATCAAAATAGTGCACAGGCGCTATTGATTTATGATGAAATTCTGAAAAAGGGTTTTGATAGTCATAATTTTATTATTGGTCTGTCTAGTCACTTTAGAGATCTGATGATGTGCAAGGACAAGGAAACAATTAATCTTTTAAATGTTTCTGATAAAGTCAAAGAGAAATATAATGAACAAGCTCAAGCAGTAAGCCAATCATTTATTCTTAGTGCATTAAATCTTTGTAATCAAGCGGATATCCAATATAAAAGCAGCAAGAATCAGCGTTTGCTAATTGAATTAACGTTAATGAAGTTAGCAAATCTGCCTTCAGCACTTTCTTTGGCCGCGGAATTAAAAAAAAAAGTAGTCAGTTAAAAAGTTCACCTGCTAAAGAAGCAGAGAAACCTACGGTTACAGAACAGCCAAGCCAGGAAAAAAAGCCTCTTACTGATCCGGAAAGTATTGAGAAGATGAAGTCTAGGACTTCAGGTGATACCTTGCGTCCTGAAATTAAAGCAGGCTTAAAAGGTAACCTGAAAAAATCCGCCAAACTTCCGGACCTTAACTCTTTAAAGCAAAAGGTTTCTGACTCCACTTATACAAATCAGGAAAGTGTTCAAAATGATAGTCAAGATGAAAATCCGACTAACACATTTGCAAACGACACCAAGCCAGGCGAAAAATTAACATTTAATAAAGAGAATATAAAAACTGCCCTGACTGAGCTTCAAGAAAAAGTCAAGAATTCTAGTGCCCTTTTCCAGGTGATGCTTAAACAACCATTCAAAATAAAAGATGATGGTGAAATAATTTTAAGTATTAACAGTAGCGTCCAGGAAGAACTATTTAAAGAAAGAAAAGGTGAGATTTATGGGTACCTAAAAAGTAGAATTGACCATCCTTCTTTAACGTTGAGCCATGAAGTTGCTGCTAACGATGTTACAGGAAATAAGCTGTATACTGACAGAGATAAATTCGATTACCTCAAAAATGAAGTGCCTTTATTAAAAGACTTGATAGATAGGCTAGGATTAGATCCTGAATCTTAAAAAATGAAAAAGAAAAAAGAGTAGCTTATGCTACTCCCATTTCTTTTATTTCTTGAAGAGCGTTCTCTGTAAGTGGTTTTGTAATGAACTTAATCACATGATCATTATTCACAATCTTATCGATATCTCTTTTATTATCAGAACTCGATAGAATAATCACTTTACATTTATCTTTTACTATCCCTGCAAACTTTTCGAATTCATATAGAAAAACAAAACCATCTACAATTGGCATGTTAATATCTAAAAATATGATATTAGGAAGCTTCTCAGGGTTATCTTTATTTTGCTCTATATACTCCAAGGCACTTTTACCTGAGTTCTTAATTTCTACATTCTTAGCAAAACCGGTGATTTCAATAATCCTTTTACTGATAAAATTATCAGTATCGTTGTCATCCACCAGCATAACCAGATCAATGCTTTTTTCTTCAGCTGTCATTAACTACTTTTTGATTTATTACACTTGCTGATACTCAATTCAAATATATCAATAATTATGAAATAAAAAGTTTATATGTAATGAATTGAATAATATAACTTTCAAACAAGTTCATTTTTGATTCGACTAAAATATAAATTTCTTAGCTATTGTAAAATTTTTAAAGGTTATTTTCCCTCTTTTATTTTTAATTCTTCTCCTTCACTAAGGTCAAAATCCTTTTTATTGTTCCAATCCATAACTTGCTGAATTGTCACTCCATTTTCCCGGGCAATTTTATATAAGCTATCTCCTTTCCTCACAACATAAACCTTATATCCATTGCTTGAAGTGGATTTTTGAGACTCTTCTTTTTGAATATTATAAGCTTTTGCCTCAATAACTCCACTATCATTTTGACCACCAATTTGGGGTATCTTAAGCTCTTGATCAATACTAAGTACTGACCCGATTGTTAGCGAATTTTCCCTTAACAATTCTGAAACTGATATATCATACTTCTTAGAAATAGAATAATAGGTATCTCCTTTAACTACTTTATGTATGGTTTCTGAATCTTTTCTATTTTCAGAAACAGATGTAATACCAGAGGCCTTACTTTCATCATTCTTAGTGCTTTCGATTAATTCAAAATTATCCGGAGTAATGCTACTTCCCTCATTTTGTTCATTTGAATTGCCACTGTCTTTTGTTTTGCCTCCATAACTTATCACATCCAGCCCTGCTTCATTAACAACAACAGTTGGCTTCAAACTATCAGGAGCAATTAATTCCTGGTGATCCAATAATTCCTTTGCAACAACAACTTCTTCTTCAATCTCTGAGGATTCTTTTTTCGTGATCGGAGAAGATGCATTTTCATAAGTATCTTCCTCTACCATCACAGAGTCAACTCTTTCGTTAGTTGCTTCATTGATAGTAAATACTTCTATTTTAGAGCCATTATTATTTCCTTCGAACTCTAAAATCTGACCCCCATCAACTTTCTCACTCTTTTGATTAACCTTAGTATTTTTAATTATTGAAGTATCACCAACTATATTGCCTACACTATTTTCACCTGAAGATGAAGAGATGGAAGGGTAATTGTTTTCTTCAGCATCAAAGTCATCTTCATCAATAACTTTAGTATTAACGTTGACTGCAACAGTCTCCTGGACCTTCGTCTGATTTGCCAAAATATTTTGATCAACATTATTATTTGCTAAAATTTTCTTCGGCTGGGTATCAGGAACAATTTCTTCGGTTTGTTTGTATTTATATGGTTCATCCTTTGGACGTCTGTCTCTTAACCATAAAATCAATCCAGTCTTTACATTTATATCATCCTCACCATCAAGTCTGTTCAATCTGATTAATGATTTAAGCTTTATTCCATACTTCTGGGAAACAGACCAGAGAGTCTCTCCTCCCTTCATTGTATGATAATGTACATTGGCCTTATTCTTTTTCCTTTCTACATAAAAAACCTGGCCATTAGAAATTACTGGCTTTGATTCAAGATCATTGTACTTTAACAAATCTTCTACAGGCAGAGCAGCATGAACAGCAAGCCAATCATAAGTATCACCGCTTTCTGCAATTATAGCTTCCCTGCCATTTATTGTAATTCTTGCAGGGACAATTCCAACGACAGGATCTAACCTTCTTTTAGTCTTAGGTATATTTGAAGCTGTTATAACGGATGGTTTTGGAACACTTAGTCTTTCACCCTTGATATAATATTTTGCTTGATCGGCTGGTACTGGAACAATTAAAGCTATATTCTTATCCGTAGGAACATTCCCCTTACGTAACCATTTGTTATATTCCAGTAATTCTTCTTCGTTAATGTCAAGCTTCCTTGCTATGGTCTTAAGGTCTTTGCCTTGCCCATCATAATATTCCACAAGGACCTTATTATTAGTTTGCTGACGCTGTTGCAAACCATATTCGAAGGCTACCATATGAGCTAA
The DNA here is from genome assembly GCF_012926615.1 of Marinigracilibium pacificum. Classification (GTDB taxonomy): domain Bacteria; phylum Bacteroidota; class Bacteroidia; order Cytophagales; family Cyclobacteriaceae; genus Mangrovivirga; species Mangrovivirga pacifica. Next base: position 267,391 of record NZ_JABBNU010000008.1, read on the forward strand.
AAATTTCTTAACATACCAATATAGGTTATGATCAAGATTCATTTTCTTAACTCCGTAATTACGCTTGTCAATAACTTTTTCGGCTCCCCCTCTCCCCATCTGATAAGCCTGAAGAGCATAAAGCCAATTATCAAAAAATGCATTATTGTTTTTTAGATATTTCGCAGCACCATGACTTGCAGCCACAATATGCATACGCTCATCAATTCGACGATCAATTTGTAACCCAACTTCAAGGCCTGTAAAGTCCTTAAACTGCCAATAACCCACCGCATTAGATGAACTTACTGCATCTCCAATTAAGGCACTTTCCTGTAAAACCAGATATTTAAACTCTAAAGGAATTTTCTCTTCACTAAATGCCCGCTCGATTAAAGGAAAATACATTATCGCCCTATCAACCTTTTTGTTAAAATATTTGGGATATCTGGTTAAATTATCAACATCAGCCTGTATCTCCTTTCGGAGTTTATGACTTAATTTTAATTTAAGATCTGCAAAATGAATAACCTCCGGTACTTCTGGCGATTGTGCCGAAAGTGAAAAAAATAAAATCGTAGTAAATAAAAAACTAAAAAAAATCTTCATTGCCGCCTGTATCTTATAACTTCTATTTCTTTCTTAAAACCATTAAACCATCTCTAATTGGAAACAATACATTTTCAACTCTGTCATCATTATGAACCCTGTCGTTAAAATCTATTATTGCACGGGTATCATTATCGACTTTCTTGCCTTCAGTATTTACAACTTTACCACTCCATAACACGTTGTCTACCAATATAAAACCTCCCTGGTTAACATTATCAAATACCTGATCATAATAAAGATCGTAATTTTTTTTGTCAGCATCCAGAAAAACCATATCCCATTTTTTATTGAGGGTTGGAATAATTTCCGAAGCCACTCCCTGAATACGTGTAATTCTATCCTGAAAACCGGCTCTTTCTATATAACGTTGTGCCATCTCTTCTATTTCCTCATTCTTGTCAATTGTGAAAATATGACCATTATCTTGCAACCCTTCTGCAAAACAAATAGCACTATAACCAGTATAAGTTCCTACTTCAAGAATATATTTTGGCCTGATCATTTTAGAAATCATTGCTAGCACACGTCCCATCAAATGACCTGAAATCATCCTTGGCATCAAAACATTCAAATTTGTATCTCTGTCAAGCTCTTTTAACACTTCAGACTCCTCCTCTGTATGATCGACAGTATATTTATAGATTTCCTCAGGTAAAAACTGCATGATTAGTTCCTTTCAGGTATAAATGTTAATAAACTCAGATTATCAGCTTGTAGAATTTCGTTTGAAACCTCCAATAAGTCATCCGAACTTATTTGATCAATTTTGGTAAATATTTCTTTCAATGACTCAATTCTATTTAAATCCAATAAGCTCTTAGCCATTAATAACATCAAACTGGCATTATTTTCCTCGGCCATAGCCAATTGCCCCATTATCTGTCCTTTAGCTTTGTGTAATTGAAGTGAGCCAAGCTTCTTAGACTTTAATTGTTCAATTTCTTTATATACCAGGCTTATACATTTTTTCAATTGTCTCTTTTCGGTTCCGAAGAAAACAGCAAACATACCAGTATCTGTAAAAGATTGATATGAAGCATCAATAGCATAGACATAACCATACTTCTCACGAATCCCCATGTTTAGACGTGAGCTCATCGCTGGTCCTCCAAGGATATTAGTCAAAGTGAAAAATGGAAGCCTTTTGTCATCATGTATATTATACGCCTCACAACCAATTGCACAGTGAGCCTGCATTGTATTCCTTTTAACTTCAACATGTCTGGGAATATATTTACCAAAAGGTACTCTTTCAGTAACTCTTACTTTAGGTTCTTGAATTGCCAGATATTTATCTGCTAGGCGTTGTGCTTTCTTCCAGGATATATTTCCAACGATACTAAATACCATTTTTGAGGTATCCATATTATCGGAAATGAACTTTTGAAAATCTTTCTTTTGAAATCCAAGAACACTATTTCTCGTACCTAAAATATTATTTCCCAACGGATGACCTGAGAATATTATCTCATCAAAATCATCCTGAATAGCATCTTCCGGAGAATCATAATACATAGACATTTCCTCGAGAATTACTCCCCTTTCCTTTTCTATCTGTTTTTCAGGAAATACTGAATTAAAAGTAATATCTGAAATTATGTCAACTGCCTTTTCTATATATGTATCTAGAATAGAAGCATAAAAACATATTTTTTCTTTCGTTGTATATGCATTCAGCTCCCCTCCAACACTATCAAGTCTACTGAGTATATGAAAAGCTTTTCTTTTTGAAGTCCCTTTAAAAGCCATATGCTCCCAAAAATGGGCCAAACCAAGTTGGTTTGTATCCTCATCTCGGGAGCCTACGTCTAATACTATTCCGGCATGTACTAGCCGGGTTGATGTTATTTCTTTATGTACTACCTGTATACCATTCGGTAACCTCAAATAGTTATAATCATCCATGCGACACCTTTCCTAACAAAAACAAATCCTTTTAAAATGTAAATTTCGTCGGTGAGTTTTTCTTATCCTCTTTTAAAATCTTTGTTTCGATAGTAACTTTCTTTCTATCCGGAGTCATCAATGCATCATTATTTGAAACATCTTTAACTGGCTCTTCAAAAATATATTCAGTTGTATAAGTCATATCGCCAAACATCTGCATCATTTGCTCAAACTCAGCCTCGGACATATCTTCGTCACTTTCGTCTTTCAACTCATCCTGTAGTTCGCCTTTATCCAAAAAGAAATTTAATCGCTCAAATGATTTCTTATTATACTGAAAGAACTCTCTCTCCTCAAAGTCTTCATTTTCGCTTTTATTCATCTTGTTTAAAGCAGTATTTAATGAATTCACATTATCAAAATCAAACTTTAAACCGAATATGAAAGTGTCTTCATCTGAAATTGATTCAACATTTGTTATTCCTTCTACCGATTCAAGAATCTCCTTATCTTTAACCATGTCCTTATCAAACTTCTTAGTCATGTCAGTAGGACCTCCTTCACCATCAGCTTCACTATCTGCAGAATCTGCCATATTCTGGAACGCTTCCATCATTGGCTTTAATGCTGACATATCAATTGTAAAAGTGTATGTTCCTGAACCATTCTTTTTCAAAAAAATCGTCTCTTTGAAATTGAAACAAGAAGACATCGTAACTACAATCGCTAAAAGCGAAAAAAATAATCGTTTACTCATTTTATCCTTATTTAATCAACTTTTTATATTTAATTCTTGTAGGTTGAGTATTCCCCAACCTCTTTTTGCGGTTTTCTTCGTACTCTGTGAAATTCCCTTCAAACCAATATACTTGAGAATCTCCTTCAAATGCTAAAATATGAGTACATACTCTATCTAAAAACCATCTATCGTGGGAAATTATAACTGCACTTCCAGCAAAATTCTCTATACCTTCCTCAAGAGCTCTTAACGTATTTACATCAAGGTCGTTGGTTGGTTCATCAAGAAGTATAAGGTTTGCTCCTTCTTTTAAAGTCATTGCAAGATGCACTCTGTTTCTTTCTCCTCCAGATAAATTACCTACTTTTTTCTCCTGATCAGAACCACTGAAATTGAATCTGCTTACATATGCCCTGCTATTAACCTTGTTATTGCCAAGTTCAATCCATTCGTTACCTTCTGAGATTGCTTGCCACACCGAATCTTCCGGTTTAAGGTTATCATGTTCCTGATCAACATAGGCCAATTTAACTGTAGAACCTGTTTCAAAGTCTCCCGAATCAGGAGTTTCTTTACCTGTAATCAGGTTGAATAAAGTAGTTTTTCCTGCTCCATTCGGACCAATAACTCCTACGACACCTCCCTGTGGTAATGCAAATGATAAATTTTCAAATAAAACTTTATCTCCAAATGCCTTGCTGACATTATTGGCTTCGATCACTTTCGACCCTAACCTCGGTCCTGGTGGAATATATAATTCTAGAGAAGCTTCTTTTTCCTTTGACTCCTCACCAGCCATTTTATCATAAGCATTTAATCTTGCTTTTTGCTTAGCATGACGTCCTTTAGGAGTCATTCTAATCCACTCCAGCTCTCGTTGTAACGTTTTCTGACGCTTGGATTCTGACTTTTCCTCTTCAGAAAGTCTTGTTTGTTTTTGTTCAAGCCAGGAAGAATAGTTTCCTTTCCATGGAATACCATGACCTCTGTCTAGCTCCAAAATCCAGCCTGCTACGTTATCAAGGAAATATCTATCGTGGGTTACAGCTATTACAGTTCCTTTATATTTTTGTAAATGTTGCTCTAACCAAAGTACTGACTCAGCATCTAAGTGGTTAGTTGGCTCATCCAGCAATAACACATCAGGCTCCTGAAGTAACAATCGACACAATGCAACTCTCCTTTTTTCCCCTCCTGATAAAACTGAAATCTTTTTATCAGCTGGTGGAGTACGTAAAGCATCCATTGCAATTTCAAGTTTTGTATCTAGCTCCCATGCATTCAGCTGATCAAGTTTTTCCTGAACTTCACCTTGCTTTTCGATAAGATCATTCATCAAATCTGCATTTTCCAATACTTCAGGATCAGCAAATCGATTATTAATTTCTTCGTATTCTTTTAACAATGCAACAGTCTCTCCGGCTCCTTCTTCAATTACCTCGCGAACAGTTTTGTCTTTATCAAGCTCAGGTTCCTGCTCAAGTAATCCAACAGTATATCCTTTACTAAAAGCCACTTCCCCTTGATAATCTTTATCTATTCCGGCGATAATTTTAAGCAAACTAGACTTACCGCTACCGTTAAGTCCGATTACTCCAATCTTTGCCCCATAGAAGAATGAGAGATAAATATCTTTTAAAACCTGTTTCTTTGGTGGAAATATCTTTCCAACCCCTGACATTGAAAAAATTATTTTTTCGTCACTCATATTATTACGTCAAATGCTAAGTCTCTGAAAATAAATTTGATAATTATATAATAATTTAATACAATTTTTCGATAGAATAACTAAAAGAAAAATTTGTCGTCTTAAACTTTGCAAAGTTAACAGTAAGATTTATATTCTTTGCAGAAGAAATCAATAATTGGTTTGATTATTCAGATGAATTTTTATTTTTGCGGAAAATTAGACTTTATAAACAGAGTAAGTTATGTACTGGACATTAGAACTTGCGTCGTATTTGGAGGATGCCCCATGGCCGGCAACAAAAGACGAGTTGATTGACTTTTCAATCAGATCAGGTGCTCCACTTGAAGTAGTTGAAAATCTTCAGGAACTTGAAGATGACGGACAACCTTATGAGAGTATTGAGGAGATATGGCCCGACTATCCGACGAAAGAAGACTTTTTCTTCAACGAAGACGAATATTAAAATATATTCCCCCTGTAATAAGATTTCAGGGGGACTTCTTATCCATTCAACAGAGCTTCTGCTAATAACATATCCTCAGGTGTTGTGATTTTTATATTGTCATAATCACCAATGACGATATTAATTGCTTTACCTGTATTTTCATAAACACTGGCATCGTCTGTGAATTCATAATTTGACGCAGACTTAAAAGCACTTTTTATTTGCTCAACCCTAAATACTTGTGGGGTTTGAACTATTAAATACTCCGCTCGGTTTACTGATTGAGTTAAAAGGCTTTCATGGTTTTTAATAACTCTTAATGAATCCTTTGGATACACACAAACAACACCGCTTCCGTAAACCTCAGCTGAACTAAATGCTTCCTTAATGACCTTTTCATTAATCATTGGCCTTACACCATCATGAATAGCAACAATGCCATCTTCGCCAATTGCCATCAACCCATTTTCGACTGAATTCATTCTGGTAACTCCTCCCGAAACTATTTTGTGACTTATATTAAATTCAAACTCTACACATAAACTCTTCCAGTAGTTATGCTGTGCTTGAGGTAAAACAACCACAATTTCAAGATCATTATCAAAAGCTTTATAAAATCGCTCAATAGTGTGCATCAGAACAGGCTTCCCTTTTAATTTAAGAAACTGTTTTGGAACATCTGATCTCATTCGGGAGCCCGAACCACCAGCTACGATAATTACATATTTTTTCATTGGCAAAAAAAATTCCGACCCTTTTGGAGCCGGAATTTATCAAGAATATTTCATATTTTATATGATCAACATTGCATCACCATAAGAGAAGAATCTGTAACCTTCTTTAATAGCGATATCATATGCTTCCATTATCAAATCATATCCTCCGAATGCAGCACTCATCATCAATAATGTTGACTCAGGAAGATGAAAATTAGTTAACAAAGCATCACAAATCTTAAATTCGTATGGAGGGAAAATAAATTTATCAGTCCATCCCGAATTAGCTTTAAGCTCGTTATTTGCATTCACAGACGATTCTAAAGCTCTCATTGCCGTGGTACCTACAGCGCAAATTTTCCTTTTGTTACTTCTGGCATCATTTACAATGTCAACAGTAGACTGGGGAACTGTAAAGTTCTCACTGTCCATTTTATGCTTGGTAAGGTCTTCAACATCAACAGGTCTGAATGTACCTAATCCTATATGCATAGTTATAGGAGCTATTTCAACACCCTTTAATTCCAACCTTTTAACTACGTGAGGCGTAAAATGCAAACCTGCACTAGGAACTGCTACAGCACCTACTTTTTCATCGTTTGCGAAAATTGTCTGGTAACGCTCTCTATCTTCAGCTTCGGTTTCTCTTTTAATCTCTCTTGGAAGAGGAGTTTCACCAAGTGAATCTATCGTTCCATAAAACTCTTCATCAGTTCCATCAAATAAGAACCTGATTGTCCTTCCTCTTGAAGTTGTATTGTCAACTACTTCTGCAACAAGGTCACTTTCTCCAAAATATAACTTGTTACCCACACGGATTTTACGTGCCGGGTCTACTAACACATCCCAAAGGTGAAGTTCTTTATTCAACTCTCTAAGGAGAAAAACTTCGATCTTCGCCCCGGTTTTTTCTTTATTACCATACATCCTTGCCGGAAACACTTTTGTATCGTTTGGAACGAATACATCATGCTCGTCAAAATAATCGATAATATCTTTAAATTGCTTATGCTCGATTGTTCCTTCTTTGCGGTTAACAACCATTAAGCGTGATTCATCCCTGTTTTCAGCCGGATATAACGCAATAGAACCTTCGGGCAAATCGAATTTGAACTCTGATAACTTCATAAGTATATTTACACTATATTGTTCAAAATGAACAGAATAATTCAAGGTTGCAAATCTAATGAATTGTTTTTTATTTTCTTAGCAATCATTTCTTACTTCTGACAAACACAGCTAAATAAATCAAAAAGATGCTTAGGCAGTTATACGAAAGCTTCATTTTTGCCTTTACGGCACTTAAATCAAATTTACTGAGAACCACTCTTTCTCTCCTCGGTGTTACAGTAGGAATTTTCCTAATTATTGCTGTTTATACTCTTGTAGATTCACTTGAAAGAAACATTAAGGATAGCTTCTCTTTCCTTGGAGCTGGCGTGGTTTACGTCCAAAAATGGCCATTTGTAGGAGGTCCTGATTTTCCTTGGTGGGAATATATCAAAAGACCTCAGGCAACTTATCAGGAATATGAGTTATTACGAGACAATCTTAAAAATCAAAATGGGGTTGCGATAATAACAGACATCAGAGGTAGAACATTTAAACATGGCTCAAATAGTATGGGTACTGTAATTCTTACTGGTGGTACCTTCGATTATTATAAATTACTTGATACTCCTATTGAAGATGGACGATATTTTTCTATGCAAGAAGTAGAAGGTGGTCGACCTGTAGCAATAATAGGTAAAACAGTAGCCAACTCACTTTTTCCTAATGAATCACCTATTGGAAAGGAAATTAAACATCGCGGATACAAATTTAAAGTCATCGGTTTAATGGAAAAAGCCGGAGAAAGTATCCTTGGTATAGAAAGTAATGATGACAAGGTCGTGATTCCATTTAAGGCTTTTCAAAAATTATATCTTACAGGAAGTAAATACAATGGTATAGAGGCTGCAATTGGTATTAGCGGACTTGAAGAAGATACTGATTTAAATCAACTTACAGCCGAAATCAAAGGAGTTTTAAGGCCTGCAAGAGGGCTTAGGCCTGGAGAAAAAGATGATTTTTCTATTAACAAACCTGAAGCTATCGCTGATGCAGTATCAGGAGTTTTTGTAGTTTTTAATACCGCAGGAACAATAATCGGGTTATGCGCCATTCTTATTGGAGGGTTCGGTATTGCCAATATAATGTTTGTTACTGTGAAAGAAAGAACTCCACTTATCGGGATTCAAAAATCATTAGGTGCAAAAAATTATTTTATCTTATCTCAATTTCTATTTGAATCATTACTATTGAGTCTTATCGGAGGCTTTGCAGGAATATTATTGGTATACCTCCTTACTTTTGTTCCTTTGGGTAGTCTTCAAATTATATTAACAGCAAAGAATGTAATCATAGGGGTAATCATTGCTTCTTTAACAGGAGTATTATCCGGGTTAATTCCGGCAGCTAAGGCAGCTAATCTTGATCCGGTAATTGCAATTAGATCATAACTGAAACCAAATAAAAAATATAAAAGGCCGAAATCTTGTTAGATTTCGGCCTTTCTAATTAACAAAAACAATTCTTAAATCATAACAGCAACTTGTGTAAGGCTTGAAGAAACCCTTAACTTCTGTGCGTCAATAACTGATTTATTAAGTTCAAATTTTAACTTACCATTCACAACGATAAAGTTAATTGAACTTCCTCTTTTACCTAAACCTCTTTCTTCAGTAATTAGCAAAATTGGCTTCCCTGCTGTCTGAGCTTTATAATTATCGAAATCTTTCGTGCCATCTTTGCCTAAAACAACTATTTGCAATCCATTAACCTGAGAAGCACTATTAATTTTTCTAACTACAATCTTCCCTCCAGGCCTAGGCTTTCCATTTAGTTTTGACTCAATTTCTTTGAACAAGGCATCGTTGCCAGTTACTCCGATTACAAAATCTCCATTGCTGCTCGTCGCTGGCCATTCAATGTACTTGATAAAGTGGTGAATGAACATCGACTGCACGTTTTCTAAATCTCCTTGGGCGAATGCTGCTAACCCAAAAAATAATGTAAATCCGAAGGCTAGAAATCCTTTCTTCACACCATTCATTTTCATAATTTGATTAATTAGAGTACAATTATCAGTTATTTATACTGCAAAGATTACAATAGTAACCTTAACTCTGTCATTGTAAGCTTAAAAAAGTACTATATTCTTAAAATATTTATACTCAAAGTAAAATGAGCAACAAAAAAGCAGTAATGAATCATTACTGCTTAATATACAATGAGTTACTTTAATACGATCATTTCTCTTTCACAACTTCTTTCTCTTCCTGATCTTTACCTGAGATTTTATCTTTAATCTTTTTCTCCAATTCTTCCATTAATTCAGGGTTATCAAGGATAAGTTTTTTAATTGCTTCCCGACCTTGACCCAGTCTGTTTCCATCATAACTAAACCAACTTCCGGCCTTGTCAAGAATCCCCATTTCCACTCCTATATCTATTATTTCTCCAACTTTGGAAATGCCTTCTCCATATAAAATATCAAACTCAACAACTTTAAAAGGAGGTGCTACTTTATTTTTCACAACCTTTACTCTGGTTCTGTTTCCTTGAATCGAATCAGCACTTTCCTTAATCTGTCCGATTCTTCTTATGTCAAGTCTTACTGATGCATAAAATTTCAATGCGTTACCACCAGTCGTCGTTTCAGGGTTACCAAACATAACCCCAATCTTTTCTCTCAACTGGTTAATGAAAATACATGTACACTTAGTTTTGTTAATTGCTCCGGTAAGCTTTCGTAACGCTTGAGACATCAATCTCGCCTGAAGCCCCATCTTACTGTCTCCCATTTCACCTTCTAACTCCCCTTTTGGAACAAGAGCAGCAACAGAGTCTATAACAACAATGTCTAAAGCTCCTGATCTGATTAAGTGTTCAGCAATCTCTAAAGCCTGCTCACCATTATCTGGCTGAGATATAAGTAAATTTTCAGTATCAATACCAAGTTTTTCAGCATAAGTCTTGTCAAAAGCATGCTCAGCATCAACAATTGCTGCCATACCTCCTGCTTTTTGAGCCTCAGCTATCGCATGCATTGCTAAAGTTGTCTTACCAGAAGATTCAGGACCATAAATCTCGATAATTCTTCCTCGAGGAAGACCTCCAACACCCAAGGCAATATCCAATCCAACCGAACCGGTAGAGATTGCAGGTACATCAACCACTCGCTCATCACTAAGCTTCATGATTGTGCCTTTCCCATAGGTTTTTTCAAGTTTATCTATAGTCAGCTGCAGCGCCTTCAGCTTTTCATTTTTTTCAGACTTATCTGCCATTTTTATTCTATTTTTATTATTTATTTCAACGATCGAATTTACATCATTAAGGGCAATTGCCAAACAAATAAACGTTTATATAAGATTATTCGTTCAGGGCAATTTATATTTATTAGCATTATTGATAATTATGTTTAAAACAAAAAAATCTAAAATAACACTTGTAACCTTTATAATCATTCTTGTGGCATTAACCTGGAACCACAAGTTAATTTATTATGGTTTAAAACAAGGTTATGGCCAATTATCTATTATCAATAACTCAGTCCCAATTAATGAATTACTTAATTCAAAAACTCTTCCGGACTCCACTGCTGAATTACTTTCTTCTGTAAATGAAATCAGAAATTTTGCATTTAATGACTTGGGGCTTAAAAAAAATGACAACTACACAGAGTTTTATGATCATGGGAATGATCCTCTTATGTTTGTTGTTAGTGGTTGTTCACCATTTAGTTTCTCCCCTAAAGAATGGTCTTTCCCGATAATTGGTTCCTTTTCCTACAAAGGTTTTTTTGATAAAGAAATGGCCAAAACAGAATATGAGAATATCATTGATGAAGGACTTGATGCTTACATTAGAACAGCTGGAGGTTGGTCTACCCTTGGGTATTTTAATGACCCCGTATTATCTAGTATGCTTTATGATGGGGAAGCTAGTCTGGCAGAAACTTTAATTCATGAATTATTCCATGGAACCTTGTTTTTAAAAGACAGCCTGACATTTAACGAAAATCTGGCTTCTTTTTTTGGCACGAAAGGTGCACTGATATACGTTGAAAAAAAATATGGAAACCAAAGTAACATCTATAAAAATTTCACAAATGAACTTATTGACAGAAATTCGTATATAAACTATATGGTTAGCCAAACAGCAAAACTTGATCGATTATATAACTCGATTAGCTATTTGCCTGAAAAATATAAAAGTGAAGTAAAAAACAGATATATCGAAGTAATTAAAAGTCAAATGATGTCAATTTCATTCAACAATAAAGATTACTACGATATATTTGAAAAAAGAGAATTAAACAATGCATACCTGATGTCATTTATTAGGTATACAGGACATAGAAAAATGCTTGATTCTATTTTAATCGTTAAGTACAATGGCGATATAAAAGAGATGATTAGTGATTATATAAAAAACTATAATTAAATAATGATGAAAGTTGCATTGCGATATCTGGCAATACTGACAATATTAGTCATGTCAGCTTTTACCGTTCAAGACAATTCATATCGGTCATTAAAACAGGAAAGCTTTGGACCTGGCGAGGTACTGAATTACCGTATTCATTATGGAATATTCAATGCCGCAAAAGCCACAATGACAGTCAGCGATAAAATCTACAAATTAAATGATCGACCTTGCTACAGAATTGACATTAAAGGTAGCACATCAGGTGCTGTAGAAATGTTTTATCAGGTGGATGATAGATGGGGAACTTATATGGATACAGCAGCACTTATCCCTCATAGGTTTTATCGTTTTATAAAAGAAAATAAGTATAGGAAAAATGAAATTGTTGATTTCGATCAAAAGACTGGCAAGGCTCATGTTACATACTTGAGTAAAGATTCTAAAACAGTTGAAAATAAAAATTCCTTTCAAGTTCCTCAAAATGTACTTGACCTGGTCAGTGGCTACTATTTTTTCAGAACATTAAATTTTGACTCCTATAACCCGGGAGATCAAGTGGACCTCTCTGGCTTCTTTGATGATGAAGTGTATAAGTTTCAATTGAGGTATCTTAGAAAAGAAACAATTAAAACAAAGCTGGGTAAAATGGAGGCTTACGTAATCGCCCCAGTAATGCCTGATAATGAAGTTTTTGATGGTGAAGATAGTATTGAAGCATGGATTAGCGCCGACAAAAATCGCATTCCTTTAAAAATTAGAGCAAAAATGTTCATCGGAGCAGTTGAAGTTGACATCACAAGTGTTGAAGGTTTGAAGAATGATCTCGGTGATATTTGAATAAGTAAATGAAAACAGGTATTTTCGATTCGATTCTGATATACACATGAAAGACAAGAAGATAAAAAACAAGAAAGTCCTTATTGTAGATGATGAGAGAGATATTATTGAACTTCTCTCTTACAATTTAGAAAAGGAAGGATTTCACACAAAATCTGCGAAAAGTGGTAAGGAGGCTCTTACATTAGTTGAAAATTTTATCCCAGATGTAATTCTTCTTGATATAATGATGCCCGACATTGATGGCGTTGAAACATGCAGACGACTCAGAGAAATGCCTGATCTAAAAAATACATTTATAATTTTTCTCACAGCGCGATCAGAAGAATATTCAGAAGTAGCAGCTTTTGATGTTGGTGCAGACGATTATATTACCAAGCCAATTAAACCAAGGGCATTATTAAGTCGTTTAAATGCAATATTCAGAAGAGAGGATTCTAAAGAAGACAGCTCAGACATATTAACTTTTCCCGGTTTAGTTATTGACCGAACTTCATATAAAGTAATTAGGGATGGAGAAGAAATTAGTCTACCAAAAAAAGAATTTGAATTACTTTATTTTTTAGCTAATAACCCACTTAAAGTTTACAATAGAGATGAACTATTAAAAAACATTTGGGGCTCCGATGTATTTGTACTTGCTAGAACAGTTGATGTTCATGTAAGAAAAGTAAGAGAGAAAGTTGGACAAGATTATATCAAAACAATAAAAGGGGTTGGCTACAAATTTGAACAAGAGTAAACAGTCGTTACTGGTGAATTCTAAAATTATTTCTTTACTTATTGGTATCTGTGTAGCTCTAATAAGTGTGGCTTTTATTTCTTTATGGGGTGATTTTGACACTACAACCCATGTGGTAATTGTACTCGTGACATTTGCAAGTTCCTATCTACTAAGCTATATAGTCCTAGAGTTTTTATTCATAAAAGAACTTGAAAAAGTCTATGAGATTCTAGAACATATGAAGGGGGAAGACTATAGCTTATTAAAAGAAGACCTCGGTAAGAAATCAAGCCCCTTTGGCAGACTGTATGACGAAATTTACAGCTTTGCCTCTATTAAAGAAAGAGAAATTGAAGAGCTGAAAAAGCTGGAACAGTTCCGAAGAGACTTTCTTGCTGACGTTTCCCATGAATTGAAAACTCCAATTTTTGCTGCCCAGGGTTTTGTTCATACATTACTCGATGGAGCAATAAAAGATAAAACTGTCAGAACTAAATTTCTCAAAAAAGCCGCCAAAAGCCTCGATGCTTTAGATAACCTGGTCCATGATTTACTTACCCTTTCACAAATGGAATCAGGAGAAATCAGGATGCACTTCGAAAACTTCAACATTTATCACATGTGTGAAGAAGTAATTGATGAACTTGAAGATAAAGCAGAGAAAAAAGACATTAAAATTGGCTTCTCAATAGATTCTGAACCCAACCTTATGGTTTATGGTGATCAGAGAAGGCTTTATCAGGTAATTCTTAATCTAGCTTCAAATGCGATAAAATATACAGAAGATGGTGGTAAAGCTGAGATAATTTTAAAAAGAAAAAATGGTGAAGCTTATATCGGAATAAAAGATAACGGCATAGGAATCTCAAAAGAACATACCCACAGAATATTTGAAAGATTTTACAGGGTGGAAAAAAGCCGAACTAAGAAAAAAGGTGGTACTGGCTTAGGTTTAGCAATTGTAAAACACGTTGTTGACGGCCATAATCGAAAAGTTCAACTCGAAAGTACTCCAGGAAAAGGAACTTTGTTTTTCTTTACGTTACCTTTGGCAAAAAAAGGAGATAGCAATCACCTGGTTAAAGGAAAACAAATTACAAATGAAAAAATTTGATATAAGAGATTCAATAGTTTATGAGGATGACGATTTATTTATAATTAATAAACCCCCTCATATATCAACACTTGAAGACAGAACCTCTAATGTCAATATTTTAACACTAGCAAAAGAATATTGTGAAGGTGCACAAATATGTCATCGATTAGACAAAGAGACCTCAGGGGCATTAATTATTGCAAAAAATCCCGAAACATATCGCCACGTCTCGATTGCTTTCGAAAAAAGAAAAGTTAAAAAAGTTTATCATGCCATTGTCGATGGCTTGCATGAATTTAAAGATCTAGAGGCCACAGCTCCAATTAAAATATTAAAAAAAGGAATTGTGTTTATAGATTTTAAAGAAGGAAAAGACGCTCTCACTTATTTTGATACTGTTGAAGCCTACAAAAATCATACTCTTGTTGCATGTCGTCCAATAACGGGAAGGATGCACCAGATACGGGTACATTTAAGTTTTCTTAAAGCACCGATCACAAGCGATGAAGCTTATGGTGGAAAACCGCTTTATTTAAGCAAGCTGAAAAAAAATTATAACATAGGTAAACATGAAGATGAATCACCATTGATTCAAAGGGTAGCACTTCATGCCTATAAAGTTTCATTCGCCGATCTAACAGGTAAAAACATAAAGATTTCAGCTCCATATCCAAAAGATTTTGCTGTAGCAGTCAAACAATTGAGCAAAAACAGGTGATTATCAAACTATTTCACCGATATTTGCCTCCTATTGTTGGAATTCAAAATTAATACGTCTATCTTTGTGTCCCTTTTTGGAGGGGACCATATATGTATTGGAAAATTTAAAGCTTTATAAAAGTGGATACATTGAGTTATAAAACTATTTCAGCGAATAGTGAAACAGTTAACAAAGAGTGGGTTATCATTGACGCTGAACAACAAGTATTAGGACGTTTTGCAAGTGAGGTTGCAAAAATGATCAGAGGGAAGAACAAAACGAACTTCACTCCACATGCTGATTGTGGGGACAACGTAATTGTTATTAATGCAGAAAAGATCAATCTTACAGGTAAGAAAATGACTGCTAAACAATACGTTCGTCACACTGGACACCCGGGGGGACAGCGTTTCGCTACTCCGAAGGAGTTGTTAGACAAGAAGCCGGAAAGAGTATTGGAAATGGCAGTTAAAGGCATGTTACCTAAAAACAGATTAGGCCGTAAGATTTTCAGTAATCTTTATGTTTACGCGGGAACAGAACATCCGCATGAAGCACAAAAACCGAAAGAAATTAAACTTTAATAATTAATGGAAGTAATCAATACCATAGGAAGACGTAAAACTTCTATTGCGAGAATTTACGTGACGCCCGGTAAAGGTGAAATCACCGTTAACGACAGAGCTCTTGACGAATACTTCCCATCTGGTATTCTTCAGACTATAGTTAAACAACCTCTTGTACTTGTATCAGAGGATGGAAGCTATGACGTGAAGGCTATCCTTGATGGTGGAGGAATCGCCGGACAAGCTGAGGCATTACGCCTTGCTATTTCTCGAGCATTAACCGAGATCAATCCGGAGCACAGACCTGCGTTAAAGAAGGAAGGTTTCCTTACAAGGGATCCAAGAATGGTCGAAAGAAAGAAATACGGCCGTCGCAAAGCGAGAAGAAGATTCCAGTTCTCGAAACGTTAATCCTGATAACAGGACTAAGAAAATTAAAATATTGTTAATTAAACTACTCAATGGCAAAACTAGAGTACAAAGACTTATTGGATGCTGGTGTCCATTTCGGACATTTAAAGAGTAAGTGGAATCCTAAAATGGCTCCATACATTTTCATGGAGAAAAACGGGATCCACGTTATAGACCTCAACAAGACTTTAGCAAGTCTTGACGAAGCATCCCACGCGTTGCGTAACATTGCACGCTCAGGAAGAAAAATCATGTTTGTTGCTACTAAGAAACAAGCAAAAGGTATCGTAGCTGAAAATGCTAGAAAATTAAAAATGCCTTACGTTACTGAGCGTTGGTTGGGAGGTATGCTTACAAACTTCGCAACTATCAGAAAATCACTTAAGAAAATGTCTGGTATCGATAAGATGATGAAAGAAGAAGCTTATCTGAACCTGGCTAAAAGAGAGCGTCTAATGATTACTCGTGACAGAGAAAAATTAGAGCGAGTTTTAGGTGGTATCGCAGATTTAACACGTCTGCCTGCAGCGCTATTTGTAGTAGATATAAAGCGTGAGCATATTGCTATCAAAGAAGCACAAAAGCTCAATATTCCAGTATTCGCATTGGTGGATACCAACTCTGACCCCACTCTAGTTGATTATCCAATCCCTGCTAACGATGACGCTTACAAATCTGTAGAGCTTCTAATTGGTCATATCGCAACAGTAATCGAAGAAGGATTAATGGAGCGCAAGAAAGACAAGGAAGACTCTAAAATGAAGGATGAGGAAAACAAGAAGCGCGCCGTTGACGAAGGCGAAAAAGTAAACGAAGGTGCTGATAAAGAATAATGGCACTTTAAAATAATATATTAAATTGAACATTGAAGGTCTTCTTTCGATGTTCAATTTTTTTTAATAGGATCTAGATCTCTTATATAAACAAGATAATCATGGCTGTTACTGCAAAAGAAGTTAACAAACTAAGACAAATGACCGGTGCCGGTATGATGGACTGTAAAAAGGCATTGGTTGAAGCTGACGGCGACTTCGACAAAGCTGTCGAAATCTTAAGAAAAAAAGGTCAGAAAGTTTCTGCTAAAAGAAGCGACCGCGAAACAAATGAAGGTAGCGTTTTCGTAAGAACTAATGATGATAAATCTAAAGGTATTATCATCGCTATTGGTTGCGAAACTGACTTCGTTGGAAAAAATGAAGAATTCATCAAACTTGGTGAAAGTATTACTGATGCAGCTTTCAACAATAACCCTGCTACTATTGACGAGCTTAAGCAAGTTAAAATTGGTAATGAAACTGTTGAAGATAAAATTACTGAGCTTGTAGGTAAAATTGGAGAGAAGATCGACATCCTTTCTTATGAAATAATGGAAGGTGAGCAAGTTGTTCCTTACGTTCACGCAGGTAACAAACTTGGCGTTCTTGTTTCTTTGAAAAATACAGACGGAAGTGACTTGACTGATGCTGGAAGAGACGTTGCAATGCAAATTGCTGCGATGAACCCTGTTGCTCTTGATAAAGATGGCGTTGATTCTGCAACTGTAGAAAAAGAAATCGAAATCGGTAAAGAGCAAGCTAGAGCTGAAGGTAAGCCTGAGCAAATTGTTGAAAAAATTGCTATGGGTAAACTTGCCAAGTTCTTCAAGGAAAACACTCTTCTTGAGCAAGCTTTCGTTAAAGATAATAGCCAATCAATTTCTCAATACCTAAACGGTGTTAAAAACGGATTGACTGTTTCTGAATTCAAAAGAATTTCTATCGGTTAATTTATTAGCTGGATTCAAGAAATATTAAAAAGCACTTCCTAAGAAGTGCTTTTTTTATTCATTCATATTATCTACAACAAATAACAAAGTATCAGTTACTCTTCCTGTTTCTTCCCAGACTTTAAGCTCACCACTATTATTGGTGAAGCTAAGATTACTTCCTGAAAAATACCTATCAATAATTTGACTTTCATAATTTACCGTGTTTTGATACCCTTCAACGGTAGTAGTTTGATCAAATTGAAACATTATCTGGCTTCCTGATACTGTTGCTAATCCTTTAAAAGTATTCAACCCTCCAGTGAATTCTGATGTTCCTGAATTAACAATAGTTAAATTTGCTCCTATATAATCACAAGTTGGGTAGTTAATTTCATTATCCTGATCAATCTCCCCTACTAACTTCCAGGTTGTGTTAAACAAACCAACTCCTTCCTCAATAGTTGTTCTTTGCACTGTACAAAAAGGCTCAGCTACCACACTTTCTAAATACGCAACACCTATTTCATTACCGTCTTCAGGGCATTCAACTTTAATATTTGCCGTAACCAAAAATAACTCTCCATTAAACTCTACTCCCTCTTCCAATGGATTACATATAAGCAATGTATCTACGATTTCAGTTCCCGTTGAATTATATAGATAAAAATCATACCCACTACCACTATTCTGCAATGCTCTTAGGTGCCTGCCAGATAAAGATTCTACATAAGGTCTTCTTGGGTCACAAATATCATATACACAGGGTTCATCATCAATTTTGTAACTCTCAGAACATCCAAAAACAATTACAAAAATGAATAAATAAAAAATTCTTAAATTTTTAATTAACATCTTCAATTCATTAATTCTTCTATATGATCTGCTTCAATCGGAATATCTTTCATCAAATCTACTATACCGTCCTTCTTTACCACGACATCATTTTCAAGTCTGATCCCAATCTCTTCATCAATCAAATATAAGCCAGGCTCGACTGTTATCACAGCATTCTCCTTCAATGGTTCTTCTGATGAAATTATATCATGAGTATCAATTCCAAGGTGATGACATGTGCCATGCATAAAATATTTACGATAAGCTGGATTCTCTTTAGTAGAGTTAGCGACTTCTTCCTTAGTTAATAATCCATTTTCATGTAATAACTCCTGAATAAATTCCCCAGCCTCTAAGTTTATGCTCTTTAGGGTTTTTCCTGCACTAATTATACTAAATGTGTATCTCTGTGCTTTTAATACTATATCATATATCTGCCTTTGACGTTTAGTAAACCTTCCATTTACAGGAACCGTTCTGGTAAGATCAGCACTATAGTGTCTATACCGTGCCCCAACGTCCATCAACACTAATGAACCGTCCTTAATTATTTTATTATTTCTAATATAATGAAGGATACAAGCATCTTTCCCAGAGGCTATTATTGGCTCATATGCAAAACCTTCTGCGTTATGTTTTAAAAACTCATAATAATATACTCCTTGTATTTCGTTCTCTGTCTTTCCGGGTTTTATTTGTTTCAATACATTTTTAAAGGCATCTCCGGTGATATTACAAGCTTCTGACATCAATTCAATTTCCAGCTCATCTTTTGCTCCTCTTAAATCTTGAAAAACCTTATTTACCACCTTGATTTCTTTCTTAGGAAATAAGTTTCGAGCACTTTCTAAAAATCTCTTATTATTACTAAATACCTCAGGAGCCGTCCTTCGTGGATAGTCATCCAATAAACTAAGAGAATTGAAACTATTTATTTCAGTTGCAAAATCTTCTTCAAATTCCTTTACCCATTTAATTTCACTAATGCCACTAATAGAAGATGCCTCTTCCTTTGATAGTTTTCTTCCTTCCCAGATAATTGTATGATCATCCGAATATCTAATATATAAGGTCTCAAAAACATTACCATTATCTTTTTTAATAACCAGAATCGTTTGCTCCTGAATAATGCCAGTTAAATAATAAATATTTGAATCCTGTACAAAAGGATAGTTGCCATCTGCATTGGTTGGCATCAGGTCATTACTTTTTAAAACTGCAATTGTCGAATCAGACAGATGTTCAACAAACCTTTTTCTCCTCCTGATATAATACTCCTTATGTTTATCCATTATTCTTTTTCTTATTGGCTTTTTTATATCGCTTTAATAATTTATTTAAATCCGGTTGGCCGGCATTAACCCAACATGTAAACCAGAAATCACCTATGCTGTTTATTGATTTAATCATTTGTCTTTCTACCATACCATTCAAAAGTTTATGATATTCACTCGAAAGTTCGAATGAAGGCCTTTTCACTTCAACATTATTTCTTAAAGTAACACTATAGTGAGATGACTCGTCAATATTTTCTTTCGCCTTTAACTCAGCTTTAAAAACAAGATCAAGTTGTTCATGACTATCTCCAATTATTCTCCAGATTTCGAGTTGAGTCTTCTGAATATACTTTGCTTTTCTTGGTATTAATGAAAAATCTTTAAAAAACAATTCAGGTAATCGCGTTTCCCAAAATGAATGTATCCCTTCCTGCCCTGTTAACTGGCCATTATAGTTAATTGTAGTGTGAAGTGGCACATGCGCATCGCCAATATAATGCCCTAATTCGGCAGAAAGCTGAATTATCTTATCAACATTTTTTTCTTTGAAAGCTAATGTAAGTCTATTACACATTCTTTCAACATGCCAAGGTAAGATTCCATAGGCATTCAGCGTGTCTTCAGAAAGTGAATCAACAGCATCACTCCAGTATTTTGGCAACAGAAATACAGCAGAATCACCATAGGCATCTGCGTCCAGATAATGTCGCGGAGCCTCTTCAGGCACAGAATGCCTTCGTTTATCAGGATCTACCGAATGCTCGCTTAAATAGGAGGAAAAATGCTTGTAAAACTTAATCATCTCAGGAGGTAAAGTGAGCACTGCTCTCCTGTTTATTTCTCTGTGAGCAAAGAATCCCCATGAAAAAATCAGGGATGGTAAAAGAATCAGTATAACTATACTTAACCAGGATTTCAAGCTTCTATTAATCATCTAAAAATATCTCAATTTCAATGTGATAACTCTCTGTAATATGTGCCTAAAATATTCATTATTGCTCATAAAATTCATTACCTTTGTAACCAATTGAAAAAAAGGAGATTAATTTTATACAGAAAATGCAAATAGTACTTTGTGTTTATAAAAAAATTCGTACATTTGCACTCCTAAATTTGAAACAAGATAAAGTATAGATAAATGGCAAATCATAAGTCGGCATTAAAGAGAATTCGTTCAAGCGCTGCTAGAAGATTGAGAAACCGTTATCAGCATAAAACTACTCGTACGTTTATCAAACGTCTGAGACATACTAATGATAAAGCTGAAGCACAGGAACTTTTCAACAAGGTTTCTTCAATGATTGACAAGTTAGCAAAGAAAAATATCATTCATGATAACAAAGCAGCTAACCAAAAGTCAAAATTGAGAAAATTTGTTAACGGCTTAGCATAATTTAAGCTGTTCTTAAAATATTTAAGCTTTGCCTAAATTCAGGCAAGGCTTTTTTTGTTTCCCGATATTTTGAGATCCACAAAAAGCCCAATTAGCCGTTTACCTTGCATTTTTTATAATGCCATTCGTTATTTGCTCGAATGGAAGATCAACACCTCAACATACGGAGCTGGGCTGAAGAAGACAGGCCTAGAGAAAAATTACTTACCAAAGGCAAATCGGCCTTAAGTGATGCCGAATTATTAGCAATCCTTATCGGATCAGGAACAAGGTCAATGTCAGCGGTGGATCTCTGCAAGAAAATTCTTTACAGTACTGACAATGATATAAACAAACTGGCTAAAATGACTATTGCCGAACTTATGCGCTTTAAAGGCATTGGTGAAGCTAAAGCTATTAGTATTGTAAGTGCTCTTGAGTTAGGCAGAAGAAGAAAGCCTGAAGGGAAAAATATCTCGCGAATTACATGCTCTACTGATGCCTTCAATATCCTCTCACCTTTAATGAAAGACCTACCTCATGAAGAGTTCTGGATAATTTTACTTAACAGACAAAACGGGGTTATAAAAACAATAAAAACAAGTAGCGGAGGTGTGTCAGGCACAGTCGTTGACCCAAAAATTGTTTTCAAAATGGCTGTTGATCATACCGCCTCTGGTGTAATACTATCCCACAACCATCCTTCCGGAAACCTAAAACCTAGTCAGGCAGACCTTCAACTCACTCGTAAAATCAAAGAAGCAGGAATACTTCTTGAAGTTCCCGTACTTGACCATCTGATAATTACAAATAATGGCTATTTTAGCATGGCAGATGAAGGTGTTTTATAATTAATCAGATATGAAATTCAAGATAATAATTATTGTTTCTATAGTATTTCTTATTGGTCTTACAATCTTCAATATGATGGGAGGAAGCAAAAAAAGCTGGGAAAACTGGAAAGAAGAAAGACACCAGTTTTTTACAAATTCCCAGAACTCTCCTTTCAATGAAGCAAAGATCGAATTTAAAGGCCTCAACTATTTTGACTATAATGAAAGTTTTGCTATCAAAGCTACACTAAGTCCGATTCGACCTATAGAGCCAGTAAAAATAAATAGCACTTCCGGAGAAGAAATGACTTACTTTAAGTCTGCTAAGGCGTCCTTTGAAATTGACAACACTCCATTTGAAGTAATCCTGTTTACTTTAACAAAAGACTCTCCTGATGAATATCATCTTTTATTTACCGATGAGACTAATGGCGTATCTACATACGGCGGAGGAAGGTATATCGAAATTCCTTTTAAATCTGCTGGAAAAGTCTTAATTGATTTTAACAAATCTTACTTTCCTTACTGTGCCTATGTGCATGATTACAGCTGCCCAATCCCTCCAGGAAGCAATCATCTTAATATATCTGTGAATGCAGGAGAAAAAGAATAAGAATAAAGTCATATGATTGATATTTTTTATGCTTTCACAAAGGATATTGTTTAATTTTGAGTTTTTAAAATCAGATTAAAATAAAATCATGAAAATTTCGCTTAACTGGCTGAAAGAATATATAGATATTAATGATTTCACAACTGAAGAACTTGAAGAAATGCTTACGCAAACGGGTCTTGAAGTTGAAGGAATTGAAAAATTTGAAACAATAGAAGGTGGCCTTGAAGGTGTTGTTGTAGGAGAAGTTCTTACATGTGAAAAACACCCTGATGCTGATAAACTGAAGATTACTACCGTTGATATTGGCGAGGAAGAACCGTCAACAATTGTTTGTGGCGCACCAAATGTTGCTGCCGGACAAAAAGTCTTAGTTGCTACGGTAGGAACTACATTATATCCTGAAGGAGGAGAACCATTTAAAATCAAAAAAGCAAAAATCAGGGGCCAGGAATCTTTTGGTATGATATGCGCTGAAGATGAACTAGGAATCGGTCATTCCCACGATGGAATAATGATTTTAGAAACAGAGCTTCCAAATGGCACTCCCGCATCAGAATATTTAAACATCAAATCGGATCAGGTAATTGAAATCGGATTAACACCGAATAGATCTGACGCAACCTCTCACATTGGTGTTGCAAGAGATATTCATGCAGTTACAGGCAATGCTGTTAAATGGCCTGAGACATCAGAATTCCCTATTAGCTCTGAAGAAGCTCCTATTAACGTTGTTGTTGAGAATAAAGAAGCATGTCCTAGGTATGCAGGTATCACAATTAAAAATGTTAAAGTTGGATCTTCTCCGGATTGGCTTCAAAATAGTCTTCTTGCAATTGGATTAACGCCAAAAAACAATGTTGTTGATGTAACAAACTTTGTTTTACATGAAATGGGTCAACCTCTTCATGCATTTGATGCATCAGTAATTGCAGGAAATGAAGTCAGGGTAAAAACTCTTCCTTCAAATACTGCTTTTACCACTCTCGATGATGTGGAAAGGAAACTACATGAAAATGACCTGATGATATGCAATGGTAATGATGAAGGAATGTGTATTGCCGGAGTTTTTGGAGGTAAGAAAAGTGGTGTATCTGAATCTACTGACACAGTTTTTCTTGAAAGCGCTTATTTTAATCCAAACTACATTCGATCTACCAGCCAACGTCATCTATTAAAAACTGATGCAAGCTTTAGGTTCGAAAGAGGAACAGATCCTAATATTTGCGTTTATGCCCTAAAAAGAGCCGCACTTCTAATTTCAGAGCTTACAGGAGGTAAAATCACTGGTAAAACAATTGATATTTATGAAACCCCGATAATTCCTGTGCAGATTGATGTTAAATACAAAAACATTGACAGGTTAATTGGAATAAAAATAGATAGAAACAGAATTAAAGAAATTCTTAATCGACTGGAAATAAAAGTATCTGATGAAACCGAAACCGGATTTACAGCTACGGTTCCAACGTACAGAGTTGATGTAACGAGAGAAGCTGATGTTATTGAAGAGATTGTAAG
This sequence comes from Marinigracilibium pacificum, assembly GCF_012926615.1. Taxonomy (GTDB): domain Bacteria; phylum Bacteroidota; class Bacteroidia; order Cytophagales; family Cyclobacteriaceae; genus Mangrovivirga; species Mangrovivirga pacifica. The sequence goes on from NZ_JABBNU010000008.1 coordinate 291,465, forward strand.
AATCTACGGATTGAATAACATACCTCTTAACGAAACACTAAGCGCTGATTTCCTAAGTAGTTTTGACGAAAAAGATCCGGGTAAAATTTATACAACTACTGCCCATTATCTTGCCAGTCTTGGATTTCATGAGATAATGTCTAATTCATTAACAAAACCTCAATACGCTGAATCTGTAGAAGATTTAAAAAGTGAGGAAGATGTTGTTATTCTAAATAAGCTAAGTGAAGATCTTGGCGTGATGAGACAAACATTATTATTCGGAGGGCTTGAAGCAATTGCCAGAAACCAAAACAGAAAGCAACAAAACCTTAAGTTATTTGAATTAGGGAAAACTTATAAAAAAACTGAAAAAGGATACTCGGAAGGTTATAAGTTAGCTCTTTTTGTAACTGGTGATTCAAAAGAAGAAAACTGGCAGGGTAAAGCTGTTCAATCTGATTTTCATTGGCTTTTTGGGAAAGTGATGACAATCCTTGAAAAGTTTAACTTCAATACAATTACTAAGGAGCGAATCTCTGACGGGATCCTGGCTGATGGCCTTTCAATTTCAGTTAACAACAAGCTACTGGTTAAGTTTGGTATAGTTAAAAATGAGCTAACATCAATTAATGAGGTAAAAATACCTGTATGGTATGCTGAGTTTGACTGGGATATGATGTTAAAGCTTAAAGACAATAGCCTGAAATATGATGAAATCTCAAGATTCCCTGAGGTAAGAAGAGACCTTTCTTTGGTTATAGATAAAAATATATCTTTTGATGATCTTGCTGCTACTGCTTATAAAGCAGAAAGAAAACATCTGAAAAACATAAACGTGTTTGATGTTTACGAAGGTGATAAGATTGAAGAAGGTAAAAAAGCATACGCTCTTAGTTTCATTCTTGAAAATAAGGATAAAACTCTGACAGACAAAATGATAGATCAAAGTATGAATAGATTGATCAAAGCCTTTGAAGAGGAGAATGGCGCATACATCAGAAAATAATTCTTTGATACTGTGTATTTATTTAATAAGTCTGTATATTAAAGTCTAGTATTCTGTTCAAACTGATACTTTGTAATTGCTAATGGTGCAGGAAGACGTAGAGTATGCATTAAACTCTCTGGAGCGTAAAATAAAACTCCTTCAAACTGCTTACAGAAAGCAGGAAGATGAGCTGCATTCGCTACGAAATGAGAACTCATCATTAAAAAGGCAAATAGAAAGTAAAAACGATGAACTAGATGCATATAAAAATAAATTAAAAATTAGTAGTATTGTAGACGGTATTCTGTCTGAAGGGACTGATACTACTGAGTTGAAAAGCAAATTAGATCAATATATATCTGAGCTCGACAAATGCATAGAGGCGTTGAGCGATTTTGAACAATAATGGCAGAGCTGTTATCCATAAGAATTAAAATTGGTAACAGGGAGTACCCGATGAGAGTACACCCGGAAGATGAACAGCGAATTAGAAAGGCGGGTAAGCTTCTTCACGATAAATTGAAGGCTTACAGAGACCGTTTCGGACTTGATGATATGCAAGACCTATTAGCGATGGTAGCTTTTGATGTTATGGCTGATAAGCTTAAAATCGAAGCATCATCTGGTCAAGTTACAGAATCAGCTCTGCATAGAATCCAAAACCTGAATAAAGTCTTAGATGAAACTCTAAGCGATACAGATATATAATTCAATTTCTTCAACTTTCATCCCTTTACATTCAGAATACAGGATATAAACTATAAAACCTGTAAAACTATGGACCAATTGGTGATACCTGTTTTTGCCGCTTTGGCAGGATTAATAATCGGATATGTCATCGCTAATTTCTTATTAAAATCTTCAAACAATAAGAAAATTAAAGAAGCAGAAGAAGTTGCATTGGCTAAATTAACTGAGGCCAAATCAGAGGCAGAGAGAATCAAAAAAGAAAAAATTCTAGAAGCAAAAGAAAAATACCTTAAACTGAAAGAATCTTTCGAAGAAGAGGTTAATAAGAAAAAGAATCAAATCATCACTAATGAAAATAAGCTTAAACAAAGGGAGTCTACTATCTCTAAGCAGTTTGAGCAAGTAAAAAGAAAAGAGGATGAACTTGATAAAACTAAGGAAAGCCTTGAAGAGCAACTGGAATTTGTAAGGAAAAGAAAAGAAGAACTTGAAAAAACCAGACAACAGCAAGTAGCAATTCTAGAAAAAGCAGCTAACCTTACTGCTGATGAAGCTCGTGAGCAGTTAATTGAAGCTTTAAGAGATGAAGCGGAAACAAAAGCTAATTCATATATCAAAGATATTATTGAGGAAGCTAAGCTTACTGCCACAAAGGAATCTAAGAAAATTGTCGTTGAAGCAATTCAAAGAACCGCTACTGAACATGCAATCGAAAACTGTGTCAGTGTATTCAATATTGAAAGTGATGATATTAAAGGTAAGGTTATTGGTCGTGAAGGTAGAAATATCAGAGCGCTTGAAGCTGCAACCGGAGTTGAAATTATTGTAGATGATACACCAGAGGCAATAATTATTTCAGGGTTTGATCCTGTTCGTAGAGAAATTGCAAGGCTTTCACTTCATAGACTGGTTCAGGATGGTAGAATCCACCCAGCACGAATTGAAGAAGTTGTGGCTAAAACTACCAAGCATATAGAGGAAGAGATAGTCGAAATTGGTGAAAGAACTGTTATTGACCTTGGAATACATGGTCTAAATCCGGAACTGATCAAATTGGTTGGAAGGATGAGATTCAGATCTAGTTATGGTCAGAACCTTCTTCAACACTCTAGAGAGGTTGCAAAGCTTTGTGCTACAATGGCATCTGAGTTAGGAATTAATGCTAAACTTGCCAAAAGAGCAGGTCTCCTACACGATATTGGTAAGGTATGGCCAGAAGAGCCGGAACTTCCGCACGCTATCCTGGGTGGTGAACTGGCAAAGAAATACAAAGAACATCCTGAAGTGGTTAATGCAATTGCAGCTCACCACGATGAAGTTGAAATGACTTCCCTGATATCTCCAATAGTACAGGCTTGTGACGCAATTAGCGGCTCAAGACCAGGCGCAAGACGAGAAATCATGGAATCATACATTAAACGATTAAAAGAGCTTGAGGAGCTTGCATTAAGTTTCAGTGGGGTTCAAAAGTGTTATGCTATACAGGCAGGACGCGAACTAAGGGTAATCGTTGATGCTGAAAATGTTGGAGATGATGCAGCAGGTAAATTATCATTTGATATTTCTCAAAAAATAGAGAAAGATATGCAGTATCCTGGTCAGATCAAGGTCACTGTTATCAGGGAAATGAGATCTGTCAATTACGCTAAATAATTACTCATCAAAATATTCTTAAGCCGGTTAAATACCGGCTTTTTTATTTTTGTATTATTTTAGCTTATAGTTACTCAATAAACTCAGACTTATGAATAAGATTTTTCTATCACTAATAACCATCTTTTTAACTACCATCATATCTGATGCTCAAATTTTACATAATGATTTAAAGACAACAAGAGCAGATAGTTTACGTGGAGGACTTAGAGCTGAGCGTACTAGTTATGATGTAAAATATTATCACCTGGACATAAAAATTAACCCGGAAGAAAAATCTATTGCCGGCTATAATCAAATCACATTTAGAGTTGTCGAACCTACAAGTAGAATTCAAATAGACTTATTTGATAACCTAAAAATAGACAGTATAAAACTGGACGGTGAACTGTTAAAATATACAAGAGAATTTAACGCGGTATTTATTGACCTACCATCTGAATATACTATCAATGAAGTCAAGTCTCTATATTTTTATTATTCAGGAAAACCTACAATCGCAAAAAAAGCTCCTTGGGATGGTGGATTTGTATTTGATAAGACTCCATCCGGAGATCATTTTATTGCAGTTGCTTGTCAGGGATTTGGTGCTTCATCATGGTGGCCAAATAAAGATCATCAAAGTGATGAACCGGATAGTATGTTAATTAGCATTGCTATTCCCGAAGGCTTAAAAAACATATCTAATGGTAGATTCAGAGGCGTTGACTCCTTAGCAAATGGATATAACAGATGGAATTGGTTTGTGAGTAATCCAATTAATAATTACGATGTAACTGTTAATATCGCTGACTATGTTCATTTCAGTGATACATACAAAGATCTGGATCTTGACTATTGGGTACTTCCGGAAAACCTTGAAAAAGCAAAAGTTCAATTTGAGGAAGTCAAACCGATGATGCAATGTTTTGAGGAGAAAATGGGCTTCTATCCATTCAAAGAAGATGGGTATAAACTAGTTGAAACTCCATATCTCGGCATGGAACATCAAAGTGCAGTAGCCTATGGCAATAAATATCTGAAAGGATATCTTGGTCATGACTTGTCAGGTTCAGGAGTTGGTTTAAAATGGGACTTTATAATCATTCATGAGACAGGTCACGAGTGGTATGGAAACAGCATCACTTCATCAGATATAGCTGACATGTGGATTCATGAAGGCTTTACTCAATATACAGAAGTGATATATACTGAATGCCGATGGGGTTATGAAGATGCTATGACCTACATAAATGGTCTGAAAAGAAACGTACAAAATGACATACCAATTATTGGCCCTTACGGTGTCAATAAAGAAGGTTCAGGAGACATGTATCCTAAGGGAGCATTATTTTTAAATACCTTGAGGCATGTGGTTAATAATGATGATTTATGGTGGAAAACGTTCAAAAGCTATACTTTAGACCATAAAAAATCTATTGTTAACACAGTAATCGTTCAAAGTTATTTCGAAGAAAAACTTAATATGGATTTAGAGCCTCTGTTTAATCAATATTTAAGAACCACAGATATACCGGTTCTTGAATGGAAGAAAAATGGAAAGAAATATGAATATCGTTGGACGAGAGTAGTAGACGGATTTAACATGCCGGTAGATGTCATTATAGGAAATGAAAACAAAAGGTTAACTCCAACGACTACCTGGCAAAAATTAAAGCTGGATGATAATGATGTAAATATCGATGTCGCTACTGGTCAGTTTTATATCTTCACAAAAGAAGCAGCTAACTAAACTAATAAAATTGCACAAATAAAAAAGGCTTGAGACGGACGTCCCAAGCCTTTTTAACTATTTATAAATAGTCTTAGGCTAATACATTCTTCATTGTTTCTCCAATATCAGCAGGAGATTTCACTACGTGAATACCACACTCAGCCATAATCTTCATCTTAGCTTCAGCAGTATCATCTTTTCCACCGATAATTGCACCAGCATGCCCCATTCTTCTACCTGGAGGCGCTGTCTGTCCAGCAATAAATCCAACAACAGGCTTCTTGTTTCCTGTTTCTTTAATATACTTTGCAGCTTCTGCTTCGTAGTTTCCTCCGATTTCACCAATCATTACGATTGCATCAGTTTCAGGGTCTTCCATAAGCATTTGCACTGCTGCTTTAGTTGGAGTACCAATAATTGGGTCTCCACCAATACCAATAGCAGTAGAGATTCCTAAGCCAGCTTTTACGATCTGATCAGCAGCTTCGTAAGTAAGAGTACCAGATTTAGAAACAATACCAATTCTACCAGATTTGAAAACAAATCCAGGCATAATTCCTACCTTAGCCTCACCAGGAGTAATTACACCAGGACAGTTTGGTCCGATAAGAACAACATCTTTATTACTGATATAATCTTTAACAGTGATCATATCTTTAACCGGAATTCCTTCCGTGATAGTAATTATTACTTTGATTCCAGCATCAGCTGCTTCCATAATAGCATCAGCTGCAAATGCTGGTGGAACAAAGATAATTGATACATCTGCTCCTGTTTCCTTTACAGCGTCAGATACAGAATTAAATACCGGCTTACCCAAATGAGATTGACCACCTTTTCCAGGAGTTACACCTCCCACAACATTTGTACCGTATTCGATCATCTGTTCTGCATGAAAAGAACCTTCAGAACCGGTAAAGCCCTGAACTATAACTTTTGAATCTTTATTTACTAGTACGCTCATATCTGCTATTGTAAAATTTTGGTCACAAAAATAGGGCATCAAGACCCAATATCAAAAGTTAACGATTTATAATTCATTCTTGGCCCTAAAAAATAAAGAAAGTTATTATCTTCATTTCAATCATTCTAAATCGTTTGTGGTAAATGAAAAAAATTGTAACTAAAGTTTTTTTAGGTCTCATTGTACTGGGCACAATTCTAGCTTTTTCTATTTTCTTATGGTTAAATTCCTTTAGCCCTGATTATGAGGAATCTAAACAAATCTCAACTTTGTCTGACTCTGTTAAAGTTATATACGACCATCATGGTGTCCCTCATATCTATGCAAAAAATGAAATTGATGCATACCGGGTATTAGGTTATACCCAGGCAAAAGACAGGTTCTTCCAGATTGATCTTTTCAGAAGAATTGGTAGCGGAACTTTAGCCGAATTATTTGGAAAAGATATGCTAGAGAATGACAAGTTTCTTCGTGCTCTGCAAATATCAAATCATGCTGAAAAAAGTATAGAGAAACTTAACCCAAATTCACCGTGGGCCAAAGGAATGGAAGCTTATGTGGAAGGGGTAAATGAATATATAAAAGAAAATAAGCCGATAGAGTATTACTTATTAGGAACAGATCCAAAGCCATTTACTATTAAAGACATTTACCACGTGACAGGTTACATGTCCTTTTCATTTGCTATGGCGATTAAAACCGAACCAATACTTCAATACGTTAAGTCGGAATTAGGAAATAAATATTTCGAAGGACTAGCTGTAAATTTTGATTCTTCAGCAATCTCAATCGAATCGAATATAACAACAAATGATTCTTCTGATTTTAAAGCAATTGCATTATCAATAAGTGAAAAGATAAATGAATTGTCCCTTCCAATGTTAATTGGGTCAAATTCATGGATCGTATCAGGGAAAAGATCTTCAACAGGATCTCCTATTTTTGCAAATGATCCACATATCAGCTTTTCACAACCTGCTATTTGGTATGAAGCGCATATAGTCACACCCGAATTTAACTTTTACGGCAGCCACTTACCTGGTGTTCCATTTGGAATAATTGGACATACCCTAAGGCATACATGGGGATTTACTATGTTTGAAAATGATGATATGGATCTTTATCTCGGAAGAAAGGCTTCTGATAATTCATATTCATACAAAAATGAAGACATGAAATATGAATTAATTCATGAAACATTTAATGTTAAAGGAGATAGCACAATTACTAAAACATACAGAAAGACAATACATGGCATAGTGATAAATGATGTTGTAGAAGAATTAAAAGATCAACAAAACCCGATTAGTTTATGGTGGGTTTATTTAAATTTTGATGATCAATTAATGAAAGCTTGTTATAACTTTTCACATTCATCTAATCTTAAAGAAATAGAATCAGCAATAGAGTTAGTCCATGCTCCTGGTTTAAATGTGATGTACGCTGATACTTTAGGGAATATTGCATGGTATGCAGCTGCAAAAATTCCGAACAGATCAAATCAAGGCAATTCAAAAATATTTCTGGATGGAGTAACCGGAAAAGATGATATCCTGAATTATTACCCATTCTCTGTAAACCCAAAATCAATAAATCCTGAGTCTGGCTACGTTTATTCGGCAAATAACCAGTCTTTATCTCCTGTTGATTCAATTACAATACCTGGATACTATTTGCCAGATGATCGAGCATATAGAATCAAGAACTTATTAAATGAAAAAGAAATAGTTGACATTGGCTATGTACAGAAAATGCAACTTGATAATTATAGCCATACTGCTCATCTATTAAGTAAATGGATGTCAGAGTATGCAAAAGGAAACCTTAAAACTGAATTAGAACAGTTTAATGGAAAGTATAACAGAACTTCAACAACTGCTTCTAAAGTCCAATTTGCAATTAATAAGCTATCAGAATTTGTTTTTAAGGATGAATTAGGAGATAAGTTATATAAAAGCTTTTTAGGTACACATGTGTATAAGCGTTCTATTGAGCGAATCATCACTGAAAGAAATTCAGTCTGGTTTGACAATATTAACACTGAGGAAATCGAAACACCTGAAACTATAATTAATAAAATAATCACCATGGTAAATGATAGAGATTTCAAAGAATGGCAAAAAGATCATATACTAACTCATGAACATCCAATTGGAAGTCAAAAACCCTTTGATAAACTTTTCAATGTTGGTCCTTTCGAAGTAGGTTCTACAAACGAATCACTAAACAATTATCTATATAGTTTAAATACATTTCCTTATAAAATACATGCAGGACCTTCAATGAGGAAAATCGTTAATCTTTCGGATGTGCCGCACTCAGTAAATATTATTCCAACAGGTCAATCCGGAGTTTATGGAAGTCAGTGGTATGATGATCAGGCAGAAATGTATGTCAATGGACAATGGCGTCCAATGTTAATGACAAAAGAGGAAATTACATCTAACTCATCTTATGCTAGTGAATACTATCGGTAACTAATAAAAATATTAATCCCACTAAGGCCTTATCATTTTGATAAGGCTTTTTCATTTAAATCAATACATTCATAAACTAAGAACATAATAAAACTAATCTCAATATGCACAACTGATTATCCATAGTTTAACAGACTTTTCTGGCAGGTGTCATGGCAGGTGTAAAAAGAGATAGTGTAAGTGTGAGTATTGAGGCGATTAGTACTATAAAAATCAGGGCATAAAAAAACCCTCACCGGAATCCGATAAGGGTTTTGATAATAAAATGGCCCCATGACGAAGCTAAAAGCTTGTCAGGACTTTCAGGATGATAC
>NZ_JABBNU010000009.1 GCF_012926615.1 Marinigracilibium pacificum
TTAAGCGGTTTGCTATCTTGCCTACATCTATTCAAAGAACTTTGTTTCTTCCACAACGCTTCTCGCTGTTTCCAAACTTGTGAACACTAATCTTTCTTAGCATCCTTCCCCGTTTTGGGAGTGCAAAATTGAAACATATTTTTTAATTCCGCACAACTTTTTTGAAGTTTATTTTTTCTTTTCTTTTTCAAGCGCTAAACCAAGCTCTTACACCCGGTCCCCAACCCAATAAACTCCTTCTCATTACCTCAATTTCTAGCTTTCTTTCACCGTCTGTTTCCGAAAGGGATTGCAAAGGTAAACACATTTTTCGTAAATGCAACACACCCAAAAAGAAAAAGTTACGCAACCGTTTTAACTACCTATTCCTCAACGGTATATTTTCTCAACTTCCATGAAAATAAAAAAACCGGCCCTTCCCGAGGCCGGTTTCAATATTATATTTGAAGAATTTATTCTTCTTGCTTCTCAATTTTTAAATTTAATTCTTCAAGTTGTGATTGGTCAATTGTTGCAGGACTATCAATCATAACATCTCTTCCAGAATTATTTTTAGGGAACGCAATAAAATCACGGATAGATTCTGCGCCTCCAAACAATGCACAAAGCCTGTCAAATCCAAAAGCAATCCCTCCATGTGGTGGTGCACCATATTCAAATGCCTCCATTAGGAATCCAAACTGCTTCTTAGCTTCCTCTTTTGTAAATCCTAAATGATCAAACATTAAAGACTGGGTTACCTGATCATGGATACGAATTGACCCACCTCCAATCTCAACACCATTTATTACAAGGTCATAGGCATTTGCTCTGACAGCCCCAGGGTCAGTATCAAGCTTTGATATATCCTCAGGTTTAGGCGATGTAAACGGATGGTGCATGGCATGATACCTTCCTGATTCTTCATCCCACTCTAACAAAGGAAAATCAACTACCCATAATGGGGCGAAAACTGAATTATCTCTTAAGCCTAAACGCTTACCCATCTCAAGCCTTAATTCACAAAGCTGTTTTCTTACCACATCTGTATCTCCTGAAAGAACCAACATCAAGTCACCTTTTTCAGCTCCCATTTTTTCAGCCCATGCTTGAAGTGCATCGTGGTCAAAGAATTTATCTACTGAAGATTTAAATGTTCCATCTTCATTATACTTAACATAGACTAATCCTTTAGCACCAATTTGCGGTCTTTGAACCCATTTGGTCAACTCATCGACCTGCTTTCTTGAATAATCACCACAACCAATAGCGACGATTCCAACTACTAGTTCAGCATCATCAAAAACTTTGAAGCCTTTATTCTGAGCAACATCATTTAATTCAATAAATTTCATGTCAAACCTGATATCCGGTTTGTCAGAACCATAAAATTTCATGGCTTCAGAATATGGCATTCTTTTAAAGTCTTCAACTTCTATTCCTTTAACCTCTTTAAAAAGGAATTTAGTCATTCCCTCGAAAGTATTTAGAATATCCTCCTGCTCAACAAAAGCCATTTCGCAGTCTATCTGTGTGAATTCTGGCTGTCTGTCAGCTCTAAGGTCTTCGTCTCTGAAACACTTAACAATCTGAAAGTATCTATCATACCCTGACACCATCAACAACTGCTTAAAAGTTTGAGGCGACTGTGGAAGGGCATAAAACTCTCCGGGATTCATCCTTGAAGGCACAACAAAGTCTCTAGCTCCTTCAGGAGTAGATTTTATCAAAACCGGGGTTTCAACCTCAATGAATTCTTGTGAGTCCAGATATCTTCTTACTGCCTGAGCCAGCTTATGTCTCAACACAAGATTATTACGAACAATATTTCTTCTTAGATCAAGGTATCTGTATTTCATTCTTAATTCTTCTCCTCCATCAGTATCGTCTTCGATAGTAAAAGGAGGGACTTTTGAAGAATTTAAAATTTCAATCTCATCTACAAACACTTCTACATCACCTGTTGGGATCTTGTCATTTTTAGAAAAACGTTCTTTTACTTCGCCTTTTGCTTTAATAACAAATTCTCTTCCCATTTCGCGAACCTTACTAATTACCTCTGTGTTAGTTTCACCTTCCTGAAAGATAAGCTGGGTAATTCCATAACGATCTCGAAGGTCTATCCAGATCATTCCTCCTTTATCACGAATTCTTTGTACCCATCCTGAAAGTTCAACACGTTGTCCGGTATTATCAATGCGCAATTCGCCGCAAGTATGTGTTCGTAACATTTGTACTTATATTTTAAATTGGCTACAAATTTATAAAAGGATTCGACAAAATCTTTAATGCTTTTCAAAATCAGGCTGAAACAATTAAAATAAATCATAGATTTGCATAGTATTTTTGCTTAATACAAGAAATTCCACAAAATTTCGTTAAATGCGAGACTAACTTTTACGAGAATGAATAAACTATTTTTAGCTATACTATTAATCACCCTGCCAGCAACAATTAGTTTTGCACAGGAAGGTCTAAGTCTTGAAAAGGCGACAGTAAGCAGTAACTTTGAAGTTAAGATTCCTGAAGGATTCACGAAAATGACAGATGAGGAACTTTATTCAAAGTACAGATCAGCAAACCCGGCTGAATTCTCATACATTAGTCCTGATAAGCAATCTGAATTTATTATTAATAAGGCTGAAACACCTTGGCCTGAAGAAGATCTTGAATTACTTTTTGGCTTTTATAAGGCCACCATTTACGATCTATTTGATGAAATTAATATTCTAAGAGAAGAAATCATTGAAATTGATGGCAAAAGAGTAGCTGTTTTGGAAATGGAAACCGTTATTTATCCTGCAGAAAATTCAATGATACCACGTCCAACAGTAAGAAAGTACAATTACATACAATATCTCATTCACGATGGCAAAGTCTGGATAATGAGTTTTACTTCTCCTCTTGGTGCAAAGCAAGACTGGAAAGAAATAATAGAGATAAGTATGGAAAGTATCCGATTAAAAACTCCAAAGCAAAAGTAATAATGGGCTTGAGTGTGCATTCTGATGAACATTTCATGAAAGAAGCCTTGAAACAGGCACAGATTGGATATGAAAATGGGGAAATTCCAGTTGGAGCAGTTGTCGTTTGCGAAAACAGAATTATTGCCAGAGCCTATAATCAGACGGAGTTACTTAATGATGTAACCGCACATGCAGAAATGATTGCCATAACCTCTGCTGCTGATTATCTAGGTGGAAAATACCTTGTAGATTGTAAATTATATGTAACACTTGAGCCTTGCTCTATGTGTGCCGGTGCGCTTGCATGGGCACAGATAAGTGAAATCATTTATGGCGCTCATGACCCGCAAAGAGGATTTAGAAGATTATCTCCTTCTCCTTTGCACCCTAAAACAGAAGTGAAATCCGGAATATTGGAAAATGAATGCAAATCATTAATCCAGGATTTTTTTAAAGATCTGAGAAAATAGGCCTTCCGAAACAAGATTGATTTATAAAAATCGGTTAATTTTATAAATAATGGTTGTCACGCAACTAATGCATTGAACTTGACTTCAAATCAATGTAACATTACATTAAATAAATAGTTATTATATATAAACACATTATTTGTTTAACCAAAAATAAATCTATTAATATGTCTTTTGAATTACCAAAGTTACCGTATGCATATGACGCATTAGAACCACACATTGATGCTCAAACAATGGAAATACACCATTCAAAGCACCATGCGGGATACACTGATAAATTAAACGCAGCCATTGCAGGAACTGACATGGCTGGAAAAAGCATTGAAGATCTACTTAAAAACAATGTAGATAATGGTGCTGTAAGAAATAATGGTGGTGGATTTTACAACCACTCTTTATTTTGGGAAATCATGAGTCCAAATGGTGGTGGTGAGCCTTCAGGTGAATTAGCTGATGCTATCAATGCTGCTTATGGTTCTTTTGATAAATTTAAAGAAGAGTTTTCAAATGCAGCTGCAACAAGATTTGGTTCAGGATGGGCTTGGCTTTGTGTACACCCAGGTGGTAAAGTAGAAGTTTGTTCTTCTCCTAACCAGGACAATCCATTGATGCCAGGTGTTGGTTGTGGTGGATTCCCAATTTTAGGGCTTGATGTTTGGGAGCACGCATACTACTTAAAATATCAGAACAAACGTCCGGATTACATTTCAGCATTCTTTAATGTAATCAACTGGGATAAAGTGGCAGAACTATACGCTGCTAATAAATAATATTATTTTAAACAGGTGAGCAAAGAAAAAGGTCGGGAGTTCCCGACCTTTTTCAATTCATAGCATTTTTATTTAGTCAATATCTACATCAAAATCAAAATCTGTATCTGTCATTTTGTCCATGATTTTCTTATATTTTTTGTGATGTTCAGGCTTAACCTTTTTACCATTGACTTTTATTTCATTATTCTTTTCTTTCTGAATTACTATTTGTTCGTCCTTGGAAGAAATATACCCATCTTTAAGCAATTCTGACTTAAGCATTTCATCCCTAAGCTCCATTTCCTTTTCAAATCTGGCCATATCAACCTTTAGTTTAGCCATCTCTCTTTCTAATTCAAGGTTTGCACGTTCCAATTCTCTTTTTACCTCCTCTTGAATTTTGACCTCATCGAATTCCCTTCTTGCCCTTTCTACCTCTCTTTCGATCTCGGCCTTAGCTCTTTCCATATCTCTCTTAGCTCTCTCTACCTCTCGTTCAATTCTTCTCTTTTCTTCAGGACTTAAAGTAGTATCACTTTTATATTTATAATTAAATCTAAAATCTTCCCTTTCCAGAGCCTCCAAAGCACTATTCAAACTTTCTTCAATTTGGAGACTTTCAATATTTACACTCTCCATGATTTCTTTAAAATCGATAGCCTGAATACTTTCCATTGCAGTTTGAACAGAATTTTGAACCTTCTCAGCAAGATTAGCACTCTCTATTACAATTACATCATCAGAATTATTAAATACATATTTGATGCCATTGTTTTTTTCAGGGACAGTATCCAAATTGATCACTCTATATTTTGAGCTTCCCGGAAACACGCGGTATTCAAAACCATTTGAGTTAGTTACATTGATTGGTTTTGGGGTCTCTTCCGGAGCTAATTCATCAAGAACAGGAACTGGGGCTTTAGGTAACTCTTCACGAACATTTTCGAGCAATTCCTCTGGCTCTGGCTGCAATTCATAAATCATTGGCTGGGCCTCTGCCTCGTGAGGTGGTTCTGGTACTTTCACCTTCTGATTTTCACTGTTAGTAGGCACTTCATTCTGGCTTGACTGGAAAAATTTCTTTTTTCCAACATCCATAAAGCTCATTGCTACAACTGCAACAATAAGGATTATCAAGGGTAATACTTTATCTTTCATCGTCTTCTTTTGCATTTTAGGTTGAACAATTCGTTGAATACGAAGTAGCAAACTGTGTTTCGACTGCCCACCTAACTGCATTGCAGGACTGTGACTATTTAAAGCATATTCTTCTAATTTGGTTAATAATTTAGCGTACTGTATTGAAGATGGCTGATAATTGAGAGCGACAGTATCACAACAAATCTCTCTTTCGTGACGAAGCACATCGCTCAAATACCAAACCATCGGGTGGTAAAAGAATAATATTTCTATGGTTGATTGAATAAAATTAATCAGGTAATCACTTCTCTTTATATGTGCCAACTCATGAGCAAGTATAGCTTCAATCTGATTGACAGGCAAACCTGTAACCAACCCAACGGGGATCAAAATAACAGGCTTAAAATGCCCCATTACCATCGGACCGTAAACCGCTGCTGATTTTAATATTTTAATATCTTTATCGATATTTAAGGAAACCTTTAACTTTTCAAGAAGTTCATTCCAATGAGAATCTACAATTTCAGTTGCTTTACTCCTTAACATGCGTAAATAAGCATATGACCCTAGTAGTTTTAATCCTAAAAGAATTGTCCCTATCATCCAAACAAACACCAACTCGGGTATATAAGGCTTGATTAATAAAGAGATTTTATCCAACAATCCTACAATACCCGAATCCTGAACTGTTAAAATCTGCTCTACCTGCTCATTAAGCATTGTAAAAGTGAACGCTCTTGCTGATTCAAGCTTATTCCAATGAACCCAGAACGTTTGAACACTCCATGTAAAACCACCTATCAATGCACCAAATGATAACCAATACATTACATTCGGTTTGTTTTTGACAAAGGGCTTAATCATTAAAAACAAGACCCCTACCAATAAAAATTGCCAAAAAGCATGAACCAAGGTCCATCCTAATGATTCAATAATTCGATTATAAATGTCGGGCATTATCATGGAATTCAGTTTTGAGAATCTTCTAGTTCATCTAAATATTTCTTAATCTTTTCAAGTTCTGATTTATTAGTATGTTTATTTCCTAACAAATGCATTACCAATTTTGAAGCCGATCCTTGAAAGGTCGTTTCGAGCAAACGGTCAATTAATCGGTCACTCGTTTGTTTGCGGTCTATTTCAGCTGTATATATATGTGTTTTACCGTGTTTCTCTCTAGAAAGATATTCTTTTTCATACATTAGTTGCATGATTTTTAAAGTAGTTGTGTACCCGGTATCTTTTTCTTTGGAAAGTTCATCATGTACTTCACGCACAGTGGATGGTCCTCGTTCCCATAGAACACGTAAAACATCTAATTCAGATTCGGTGGGCTTTGAAACACTCATAATTTTGCTACTACGATTATTTTCGTAATACAATTATATACGATTTTATTCGTAGTTAAAAATTATCTACGAAATAATTCGTAAAAAAGTGTTAAATGGCAAAGGTTATTGATGAATGGCTAATAGTAATCACCTCTTTTTCAAAAGTTTATTAATTCTAATTGCTTCATCAAAATAAAATGGTAGGTGTTCAAAAATATCAATTCCTTCATTAACTATGTAGTGTCTGATGTTTTTTTGGTCTCCTACAAGCATGTTAAAAGGATCTTCCATGTAAATCCCTTTAGTGAAACCGATGATCAAGTGATCTCTTTTTGGATTAAAATAAATCAATGGACCGAGATAGTCATAGAAAGGCACTTTATACTTTATAGCTTCTGAGACACCCGGTGTTTCTATTAACCATTGTCTTATCTGTTCTGACAATTGGTAAACAGTATCATTAAGGTTTTGGGAAAGGTAATCAGTGACCCTGGCATCCGGTTGATTAGGAATCGCCTTCATAATCGCTATCAGGTTGAATTATTGGTAGGCCTAACTGATACTTAATTGCAATGGTTCTCACAATAATCACGCTAGCAACACAGGCTACATCTGCCCAGTTTCTTGTCAGAGGAAAATAATCAAACAATGCAAACAAAGCTCCTCCAATAATACAAGCACCAGCATAAATCTCTTTTCTGAAAATCAATGGAATTTCATTTATTAATATGTCTCTGGTAATACCTCCTGCTATTCCGGTTATCATACCCAAAAACATAGCAACCCAATAAGGGTGCCCATATAAAATTGTTTTTTCTATTCCTACGAGAGTAAACATTCCTAAACCGATGGTATCGAAAATAAAGAATGTATTTTCAAGCCTTACTAACCTGTTTCTGAAAATCACAACAAATATCAGAGCTATAAATATTGTAATAAAAAACTTCGGATCTTGCATCCAGAAAGGAGTTGCATTTAATAACAAATCACGGATTGTTCCTCCTCCTACAGCTGTAACAATACCAATAACAAAAGATCCAAAAAGGTCAACTTTTGCAGCGGCTGCAAGTCGGATTCCACTAATTGCAAATACAAACGTCCCTGCGTAATCTATAAATTCAGGAAAAGTAAGCATCATCGAGATTATATTAATTCCACCACCAAAGTAACAAAAAAAAACCGCTGCCAAATGGCAGCGGTAACATTATTTAAAACTGAATATATTAATCTTCTATTTTGACATGATCGAGATTCTTAAATACAATGTGATCTCCTTCCACATCAATTCCTACCACGGAATCTTTATGAATATTGCCAGCGAGTATTTCCTTAGATAATTCATTAAGTACTTCTCTCTGAATTATTCTTTTCAATGGACGCGCACCAAATGTTGGATCGTATCCTGTTCGACCCAGATAATCAAGTGCCGCATCTGTTGCTTCAAGCTTGATGCCATTATGAGCCAGCCTGTCTTTTATTAGGTTAAACTGAATCCCAACAATCTTTCTGATATCTTCCCTGGAAAGAGGTCTGAACATTATCAGCTCATCGATTCTATTTAAGAATTCTGGTCTGACAGACTTCTTCATTAATTCGAAAACTTCATTTTTGGTTTTATCAATGACTTCATCATGATTAAATTCATCCATCATCTCAAAATTACTTTGAATGATATTTGAACCAATATTAGTTGTCATGATAATTATCGTATTCTTGAAGTTTGCAATACGACCCTTATTATCAGTTAATCGTCCATCATCTAGCACCTGAAGTAGAATGTTGAATACATCAGGATGCGCTTTCTCAATCTCATCCAATAAAACAACACTGTACGGCTTTCTTCTTACTGCTTCTGTCAGCTGGCCACCTTCATCATAACCTACATAACCCGGAGGCGCTCCAACCAGCCTACTTACTGCATGACGCTCTTGATATTCTGACATATCGATCCTTACCATGGCATTTTCATCATTGAACAGATAATCAGCCAATGCTTTTGCAAGTTCAGTCTTACCAACACCGGTTGTACCCATAAAAATGAAACTACCAATTGGCCTTTTAGGGTCTTGTAATCCTGCACGACTTCTTCTAACAGCATCCGAAAGTGCCTGTATTGCCTCTTGCTGACCGGCTACACGCTTACCTAATTCTTCTTCAAGATGAAGCAATTTCTCTCTTTCACTTTCGAGCATTTTACTTACCGGAATACCTGTCCATCTAGCAACTACTTCAGCAATATCTTCAGAATCTACTTCTTCCTTTAGCAGACTTTCTTCACCCTGCATATCGGCAACTTGTTTTTGTAATTCATCAAGTTTATTCTGAGTTTCAACAAGCTTACCGTATCTAATTTCCGCTACCTTTTCATACTCACCTGAACGCTCAGCTTTTTCAGCTTCAAGTTTCAGTTTGTCTATTTCTTCTTTAGTATGCTGGATACCCTGGATAACACTTTTTTCATTTTCCCATTTAGCCTTAAGACTGTCTCGTTGTTCACTTAGCTCAGCAATATCCTTATTTAAGATAGATTCTTTTTCCTTATCTTTTTCACGCCTGATCGCTTCACGCTCAATCTCAAGCTGCATAATTTTCCTGTTAAGTTCATCAAGTTCCTCAGGAAGAGAATCAATTTCGATTCTCAATTTAGATGCTGCTTCATCCATCAGGTCAATAGCCTTATCAGGAAGAAAACGATCTGAAATATATCTACTTGAAAGCTCAACAGCTGCAATCACGGCATCATCTTTTATTCTAACTCCGTGATGAAGTTCATATTTATCTTTGATACCTCGAAGTATTGAAATTGCATCTTCTTCACTTGGTTCGTCAACAATTACAGACTGAAACCTTCTTTCCAGAGCTTTATCCTTTTCAATATACTTCTGATATTCTTTTAAAGTTGTTGCTCCAATTGCATGCAGCTCACCTCTGGCCAGGGCCGGTTTTAATAAGTTAGCAGCATCCATGGCTCCTTCACCACCACCTCCGGCACCGATAAGAGTATGAATTTCATCAATAAATAAGATAATCTCTCCATCAGAATCTTTCACTTCTTTGATTACTGACTTCAAACGCTCCTCAAACTCACCTTTATATTTGGCTCCAGCAACCAAAAGCCCCATATCAAGCGATATTAAAGTTTTTGATTTCAAGTTTTCAGGTACATCACCATCAACAATACGCTGAGCCATACCTTCAACAATGGCCGTTTTACCTACACCAGGCTCACCGAGTAAAATCGGATTGTTCTTAGTTCTACGAGAAAGAATCTGCAAAACCCTTCTTATCTCTTCATCTCTACCAATTACAGGGTCAATCTTTCCTTGTCTTGCCAGCTCATTTAGATTTATAGAATACCTTGAAAGAGCCTGGTACTTATTTTCAGCATTTTGATCAGTTACTTTTGACCCACCTCTCAGCTCTTTAATCGCTTTAACAGCATCAGCCTCATTAAACCCATGATTTTTTAATAGTCCGGCAGTCTTATCCTTACCCTTTAATAAACCAAGAATAATATGTTCTACTGCTACAAACTCATCTCCAAAGGTCTTTAGCGATTTGTTAGCTTCAGAAAGAGTCTGATGTGCATCATTAGATAAATATGGTTTACCTCCAGTTACTTTTGGATAAGAACGAATTAAGTCATCTAATTCACCATTAAGTACCGGAGTATTTACATTCAGCTTTTTAGCCAGATACGAAAACACATTCTCGTCGGTCGATATAATCCCCTTTAGCAAATGACCAGTTTCAACAGCTTGCTGATCATTAGCCATTGCTATTTCAGTAGCCTTTTGAATGGCCTCCTGAGACTTTAATGTATAATTGTCAAATGTCATATTAGTATAATTTCTTGTTCCTTTTAGCTATGAGGGTTGAACAAGAACTCTACCAATTGATATTTTTATATTAAATGAAGAAAAAACGTCAGGTTTTTAAGTTTGAATAGCATTATTTAAAGACAAAATGGCTTATTACAGTTCTTTTTTAGAGAATTCAATGCCTTAATGACAGGTTTGAAATAAATAATTGTACAGAAAAAAGCTATTGCTAAGCATTAATATGATGTTTATCAATAAATATTAGCAAGAATTATCTTTATCATTCTAAATCATCTCAACACGATTCTTGGTAAAAGATTTTCATGTTTAATCTGACCATCTTCAGTAGTAACATAAAGATAGTAGCCGGCCAAATCATCATTTAAATTCAAGTCGATTTTTAATTCAACAAATTTAAACCCTTCATTTTCTACTGTCAACTTATATCGTAAAGAGCGCACAACGTGTGTTTGTTCAGCACCAAAAAGTCTATATGATTTAATATCACCTAATAGTGATTGAATCAGAAGATAAGATTCATTGAATGCATAACTATTTCTTATTCCCTGATAAATCTTTGGTGTGATATATTTTTTATCCAAAAGGTAATCTGGTCCTTCATCAGATTTAAACGAATACAAAATATCTTGAACAATATGAGAACCATATGATCTCTGCCCTTCATCTATATTCTCTAATGGTATTTTAACAGGACCATCATTCATACAGCCAGTTATGAAAAACAGAATTAGAAAAGCTATTTGAAAAATAATATTCTTAAAAGACTTCATTTAATACAGTTAAAAAAATCAGGAATTAATCTCTATATACCTGCAATAATCTTATCCCAGAAGGATTATTTGTTGAGGCAGAAAAAGAATTGTTTTTCCTAAACCTTATAATATTTTCATGAGAAACTCTTATTACGTTTTTAGAGAACATTTCTTCATTCTCATCAAACCCTTTAGCTTTAGAATACATATCTCTATCAAGGTTGGGATGTAAAGGCCAATATATTATAGGCTTATAAAAATAAATGTATTCCTCATCTATATCTTTGATTTTATAAAAGTTGCTGCCTGTTTGACCTTCATTTCTCATTAAATTTTCAAATACATAATAATCTCCAATTTGAGGTGACGCAAACTTTTCTTCAGTATCCTTTGTATTTACATGACGCATGAAGGTAGCAAAAAGAATAAATAACAAAAAACCTAACCCTATTTTAGCGTATTTCTTCATTGTTTCTCCAGTTAAAAAAAAATCCCTATATCATATATCTATGTACCTTTGATTTGGTAACCAAAAAAAATTATGTTTTATAAAAATTAGATAAAGCTCTATTTATTCTTTAAAAATGGGCTTTTCATAAATGACCTTGGTATGGGTGTCTCAAGCATATCATCAATTTCCTTCACACTTTTAACTCCCTCAATTGTCATAAAGGCTTTTGGATTGTTCTCTCTTATAAGGACTTCCAAATCGTGCAATTGTTTTCTACTCGCTATAACGAAAATAACACTCACTTCTCCTTTGCTTCCATGCGCCTCTACTTCTGTGAATTTATACCCTTCAGTTTTGAGAGCCTTCAATAATTTTGAAGCATTTCTTTGTGTAATAATTCTAACAACTGCATTACCAATCGCCAGCTTTTCTTCAATAGCCATCCCAATATAAATCCCGGTAGCAAACCCTCCTGCATAGGCGATATATGAAATTGGATTTGAAAGGTGCTGCATAATCTGACCAATTGCAATCAACCAGATCAGGGCCTCAAGAAACCCAAGAGCTGTTGACAAGGCACGTTTCCCTTGCAACATGTAAATCACTCTCAATGTATTCAGGGGTACATCAATTATTCTAGCAAGAAAGATAATTAACGGTAAAACTACATACTCAAATAATTCCTGACTGAGTCCAAATACAGTAGCAAAATCCATAAGATAAAAGTTTCAATTCTAGATATCAATTATTTTTGATTTAATCAAATTTCCCTTATTTCCTTTAGTATAAAAACAATTTTTTAAAACTCTATCAGCAATTCTACGTACATTTGCATCATGGCAGCAATAGTGAAGAAAAAGAATATCAGGAGTTTAAAACCTGAAGAGTTAAAGCAAATTTTTATAGAGAATGGTGAAAAAGCATTCAGAGCCAAGCAGGTTCAGGAATGGCTATGGAAAAAATCTGCCCGTTCTTTTGATGATATGACCAATCTCTCTAAAGAACTTCGTGAATGGTTAAAAGAGAATTTTGTAATAAATGCTGTTACTATTGCTGACCAACAAAAAAGTAGTGACGGCACAATTAAGCTGGGATTTAAACTCCATGATGGACATTTGGTTGAAGGAGTTCTAATACCTACATCTAAAAGAATTACAGCTTGTATTTCCTCACAAGTGGGCTGTTCTTTAACATGTGCTTTTTGTGCTACTGGCTTTCTTGATAGAAAGAGAAACATAGAAGCTGCCGAAATTTATGATCAGGTAGTTTTAATAAAAGAATTAGCTGAAGAATTATATGGACGCCCATTAACAAATATTGTTTATATGGGCATGGGGGAACCACTTTTAAATTATAGCCACGTTTTTAAATCTGCTGAACTTATTACGGGTGAAGACGGATTAAACATGGCTTCGAAAAGAATCACTGTTTCAACAGCCGGCATTTCAAAAATGATCAAAAAATTGGCTGATGATGACGCTAAGTTCAACCTTGCTCTTTCACTTCATGCTGCAAATGATGAAAAGCGGGATAAAATCATGCCTATTAATGAATCTAATACACTAGAGGCTCTTGCTGACTCATTGAAGTATTATTACGAAAAGACCAAAATGCAGGTCACTTACGAATATATTGTTTTCAATAATTTCAATGATGGTATTCAAGATGCTGAAGAATTATATCAATTCACAAAGCATGTTCCTTCCAAGGTTAACATCATTGAATACAATCCAATTGACCAGGCTGATTTTGTAAACACAGCAGAAGACAAATTAGAAAAATTTGCTGCCTACCTTGAGAATAAAGGAGTTGTTGTCAATGTAAGACGAAGCAGAGGTAAAGATATTGATGCTGCTTGCGGACAACTTGCAAATAAAGGGCATAAGGAAACTGCTTAACAGTTCCTTACCCCTTATAATTATCCAATAAGTATTTCAAACCAGTTTTGTAGCTATACCTTTCAGCAAAGCTAGCGCCGAATTGTGTGGCTATTTTCTTTGAAATCTTAGGGAACTTGGATGAATCTACCTGCTCCGGAAAAAACATCGGGTGTCTTTCAGGTTCATAATCAACCCAGTAAAAGTAATCTGCACCCTGCACAATATGGTTTTCACCACCAAGCTTGATTCCATGTTCGATATGCTCCAGATAATAATCCGGTTCTTCCTGATTCATGTAATCGCGCAGGTAGGTAATACCGATTATTCCATCATTGTGAATTACATACTTGGCATGCTCATCGGTTAAATTCCTGTCATGTTCATATACCTCCCTGAAATTTGAATGCGAGGCTATAACTTTCAACTTTAAGCCTTTCTTTTCCTTGTATTCAATTATATCATCAGCAAGTTTATAACTTGTATGTGAAAGATCTACTGCTATTCCATGCTTATCAAGTAGATCTAGCAAAATTTCACCATCTTCTTTGAGCCCTACCTCTTGAGCTTTATTACCTCCTCCAAACCTGTTTTCGCCATGATGAGTCATCGAAACATACAACGGCTTACCAATCCAACTACTCATTGCAAGCAAATTCATTTCTGTCTGCACTTCAGCATCACCTTCCTCAAGACATAGCCCGGATGCTCCTTCAATTGCCGGAATAAGAGTAATGTTCTTTTTTCTCATTTTTCCTTTCCATTTTTTGAAAGGAAAATCACGCTGATAAAGTTCGAAAAGAATTTTAGCCTGCCTAAATGCATTGATTACACTATTCTCCCCAGGTGCAGTAAAAATTGCACAAGTCTGAACCTTAACCTTTCCTGACTCAAGTGCTGGTAATGAACACCCAATATCATCAGTTTGCTCAAGGGCATCATAGGATAAAGCCGGTAGATTCTGAACATTAGAAAGGTAACTTAACAGATCACAATGGAAATCGACTACAGGTAATTTTTGCATATCAATAAGGTTTTCCTAAAAATAAAAAAAGCAGTCGAAATTTCGACTGCTTTGAATTTTATTTATGTAGGTTTTAAGATATCCACTTAATATCCTTAAAGTCAGGTTTTCTTTTTTCAAGAAATGCGTTACGCCCCTCTTTTGCTTCGTCAGTCATATATGCAAGTCTGGTAGCTTCTCCAGCAAATACTTGCTGCCCAACCATACCATCATCGGTCAGGTTAAATGCAAACTTCAACATTTTAATTGAAGTAGGAGATTTAGCCAGAATTTCCTGAGCCCATTCATAAGCTGTGTCTTCAAGTTCATCATGAGGAATCACAGCGTTAACCATACCCATTTCATATGCATCTTGAGCAGAATAATTTCTACCTAAAAAGAAAATTTCACGAGCACGCTTCTGTCCAACCATTTTAGCGAGATAAGCAGAACCATAACCACCATCAAAAGAAGTTACATCTGCATCTGTTTGCTTGAATATAGCATGTTCTTTACTTGCTAACGTCAAATCACAAGTTACATGAAGACTATGACCGCCTCCAACTGCCCAACCCGGAACAACAGCGATAACAACCTTAGGCATAAAGCGCATCAAACGCTGAACTTCAAGAATATTCAATCGAGGAACACCATCATCATCGACATAGCCCTGATGACCACGTGCATTTTGATCGCCCCCACTACAAAATGCCCAGCCACCATCTTTTGGTGATGGACCTTCTCCAGAAAGCAGAACAACTCCAATGGAAGGATCTTCTCTTGCATCAAGAAAAGCTTCAAATAATTCACCTACTGTCTTAGGACGGAATGCATTTCTTACTTCAGGACGGTTAAATGCGATACGTGCTACGCCACCACATTTTTTATAAGTTATATCTTCGTATTCCTTTACGGTTTTCCAGTTAATCTTACTCATTTGAATATATTTTCTATTATCAAATCGATTTAGTATTGTAAAAATACTTTTTGTAGGTGAAAATCAGATAAATATTTCAGAAACTATATTCCAAAAGCTGAATTTTATATTCTTACTGCATCAGTTAAAGAGAAATCATTAATTTAGCTGCGCAACATAAAACTCAAAAAATGAATTACGAATCTAGTCTGGAATTCGCTCAGAAAATGGATCGTGAAGATAGTCTTTCACGATTCAGAGATGAATACCACATTCCAAAAGTCAATGGAAAACCCTCCATTTATTTTTGCGGAAACAGCCTTGGACTCCAACCAAAAAGAACAGCTGAGTACCTTGAGCATGAAATGAAACAATGGCGAGAGATGGGAGTTGAAGGTCATTTTGACGGCGAAACCCCTTGGTATGAAAGTCACGCCCGTTCAAAACCAGCATTGAGCAAAATTCTCGGTGCCAAAGAACATGAAATCGTAGCCATGAATAATCTGACTACGAATCTTCATTTGATGATGGTTTCATTTTATAAGCCTGAAGGTAACAGAACAAAGATTATTATGGAAGGAGGAGCCTTTCCTTCAGATATGTATGCAGTCGAAAGTCAGGTTAAATTCCATGGATTAAACCCTGCAGATCATGTCATTGAGGTTAATCCCCGTGAAGGTGAATATTTGATCCATCATGAGGATATAATAAAAGCGATAGAAGATAATGCCGACAATATAGCTTTGGTACTGTTTCCGGGAATCCAATATTATACCGGTCAGGTATTTGACATGAAGTCTATATCAGAAGCAGGACATAAAGCAGGAGCTAAAGTTGGATTTGACCTTGCCCATGCTGCAGGAAACATCCCTATGCAACTACATGACTGGGGAGTTGACTGTGCTACCTGGTGCTCATATAAATACATCAACAGTGGTCCCGGAAATGTTTCAGGATTATATGTTCATGAAAAATATGCTAACGATAACGACTTACCGAGATTTGCCGGTTGGTGGGGGCATGATCAGGACGAGCGGTTCAAAATGCTTAAAGGTTTTAAACCTATGTATGGCGCTGACGGTTGGCAATTAGCAAACCAGAATGTTTTGGCACTTGCTGCTCATCAGGCTGCATTGAGTCTATTTGAAGAGGCAGGTATCGAAAACCTCAGAGAGAAAAGTATTAAGCTAACTGGGTTTCTTGAATTTATGCTTAATGGACTTAATTCTTCAACGGATGAAAAGATAGTGGAAATCATCACTTCTTCTAACCCTGAAGAAAGAGGCTGTCAGTTATCTTTATTTGTGCATAAAGGTGGTAAAGCATTATTTAAGAGGCTACAAGAAGGAGGACTAATTGCAGACTGGCGTGAGCCCAATGTAATCAGGCTCGCACCAACTCCAATGTATAATTCTTTTGAAGATGTTTACAGACTTGTAAAATTAATGGAAGACGTCTTTAAAGAGTTCTAATCAAGACGGGCTACTCTTTGCAGCTTACTTGAATCATTATAGATTAACTGATACTGTTCGTATAATTTCATGATTTCACGAACATAGGCTACTGTCTCAGTTCCGCGGCAGTAGCCATATTTCACTACTTTATCCTGATAATAATCTTGCTGAGACTTTAACAATAAGTATTTCTCGACATTATCTTCCCACTTTTGAGGATCTGCTCCATACTTTCTAGCCAACCTTCTGGCATCAAGAATATGCCCCTGACCAATATTATAGGAAGCTAAGACAAACTTTTTCCTTTCGGTACTATCAGAAACTCTTTCAGCCCAATATTCATCGAGCCATTTTAGATGTGAGGCGCCGGCTTTAATATTTTGTTCCGGATCAAAAGTATTTGTTACCCCATATTCCTTAGCCGTCTCAGGTAAAAGCTGAAACAAACCATGAGCCCCAGCCCATGAAGTTACATTGGGGTCAAACCTGGATTCCTGATATGCCACAGAAGCTAAGAGCAACCAATCCCATCCCATCTTAACAGCATTTTCTTTAAATGATTGATCAAAAGGAGATAATTTCTCACTAGAAAATGAAGCATAATCACTTTTAACCCATTTACGATTATACTTAGGGTTTTCGAAATACTTACGGTAAATAACATGATAGTCATTTGTCTTACGCATCTTTCGAACCCATTGATTTATTGAAGACTCTAATGAATCGGCATTTTTTCTAACAGCCCATGAAATTCTTTGAGGAAAACTAACTGCAGTTTCAACATCTATATCAGGGTAATAAGTAGCATTAACCTTTGCCATGTTTTCATCGGCTACAGTATAATCTATTTCTCCTTCGGCAACTTTCCTGATTAGATCTTCAGTAGTCATATCTTTATCAGCTTCAACAATAAAGATATCATCGCCCAGTTCCTCAGACAGGTTTTGCAATCTCGATAAATAGGCACTACTATTCCTGACATAAACTTCCTTACCAATCAGATCTAAAGGGTCTCTGACCAGGATATTTTCAGTCTGATGCCATTTTAGTTTGCGCCAGTTATCAGGTTTTCTCTGAACTAATACTTGACGCTCTATAGAGTGATATTCCGTAAAGGTGGCATACTTCTTTCTTTCCTTTGTAATAGAAAGGTTATATGCTATGATATCCACCTTTCCTGAATTAAGCATTTTAAACGCTTCTTCAATACTTGGAGAAATCTTTATTTCAAGATGAATATCAAGGTCATCAGCTAGTCTTTGAAGAAGTTCATACTCGTAACCCATAGGCTTTCCTCTATAAATAAAGTATCCAGTCGAACTATTATCTACAACAGCTCTAAGGACTCCTCGTCTTTTAATAGTTGGAAGGTCAAGGTTGACTACCTGAATAGTATTGGCGCTATCTTTAGCTACATCCTTCTGCTCTATTCCCGACTGTCGACAAGAGCTAAAGGTGATAAATAAAAATAATACTGGTAAAAATAGTACATACTTTCCCAAAACATTATTGGTTGGTGATAGGGTAAAGTACGTAATTTATTGCTCTTGGTTTAAAACTTTTTCGAGAAGAAAGTCATTTCCATCGATAAAATCATATTGTTTCAGGGATAAAATATTAACTAACAAAGAATAAATATGAATATTTTGAAATGAATTAATTTTAGCACCATGTTTGAAAGAAGGCCCATTTGCATAAAAAATACCATGCATTGACCTCATTTCAGGAGAAAAACCATGATTTCCACCTTCTTTAATTCCAGACTCATGTTTTTCGCGATGCTCTTCCCCTAAAATAATTTTTCCTTTTGGTGCAGAAAGTATCAAATCGGGAGTCCAGGGCTGTTTTACTCCTGAAAAAGACTTAAATCTCTCCGGAGAATTATAATTTACAGAGTTCCCCAATACTTTTTTAAAGTCTTCAACAGCTTTAAGAAACTCAGTATTCTTATTTCTGAAATAAACATATACAAAAGGTCCGGCATTAAACATAAGATACTTAGATCTTAATGCTCTATTATCATTGTCCAGGAATATGGGCTCATACCCTGCCATATCTTCCATCCCATGATCAGAAACAAGAATTAAGTTAACGGGGACTTCACTTTTCTTGATCTCGCTCAGGAAGTAACCCAATTCATCATCAATTATCTTTGCAGCTTCCTTTACTTCGTTTGAGTTTGGTCCGAATTTATGACCTAAGTCATCGAAAGTACTAAAGTATCCAAGTATTAGTGATGGTCTTTCCTCCTTAGGCAGATTAAGCCATTCGATCATTCCATCGATACGAGACCTATTAGAAATCTTTGCATTATAAGGAACTACATAATCAGGCTTACAACCATTTATTGAAGCTTCGGTTCCAACCCAAAAGTAAGAAGCTGTTTTCAACCCGTTTTGTTGAGCGTAACACCATATTGGAAGCCCATGATAAAACCGTCCATCTTGTACCGCTTCACGGTCTCTGATAACATATATTTTTTTTAGTTCGCGATTATAAAATGAATTGGCAGGTAAACCATGATGTCCTGGTTCCAGCCCGGTTACTATTGAATAGTGGTTGGCAAAAGTTTTAGATGGAAATGAGGGGATCAATCCATCTGCGGCTACTCCTTCAGAAAGAAAGTCCTTAAAATTCTTCATGTCAAATTTTTCGACATAGTCATGTCGAAAGCCATCATAAGATATAAGAATGGTGACAGTATCTAATTGCGCAAATATTCCCCCCGGAATAAGCAGCAATAAAAATATTAAGCGCATAAATGATTAAATGTTAGCCCTATAAAAATAAAAAAGGCTGTCAATATTGACAGCCTTTTCACTTATTTATTTTCTAAACAATTAAAATCTCATTTTTATACCAGTATTCCAAGAACGTCCCCAACCGAAAAACACTTCATTTGAAACATCGGCATTGTCTGTCCCAGGTATTATACTATTAGGATCATCAGTTAATTCGTTAGTAAATGCCTCAGAAATATATTCCTCGTCAAGTAAATTGTTAACATTCAATGTCCAAGTAAAATCTAGCTTATTAATATTAAAATTATATGAAAAACCAGCATCCATCAACCCGTATGAAGGTAGTTCCCAAACTTGATTTCCTGGAGTTTGGAAATTATCCAGATCAAATTGTGCATATACATTATCTGCATGGAAGTAATTAACATATATTTTACCTCCTCTAATCACTTCATAATTTGCGCCCAAAGAAAAAGTAACTTGAGCTGCATCAGCAACCTTTACACCATCTGTATATAGAACCACATCATTATCTAAAAGTTCATTGTTGTCATTAAAGACTTGGGAGGCATTAAAATCATTAGAGTAAACCCAGTCGCCAAATGATGCCATTCCATTTATTGACAGTCCTTTCATAGGAGTTAAAACAAAATCAAATTCAATACCTTGGTGTAATTGAGCAACATCATCAAAAATAGCTCTATCATTATTATCACCATTGTTATCAGCATCAATTCTTGATAAAGTAAATTGTCTATTACCCCAAGAAGTTCTGTAAAGATTTAAGTTTGCCGCAAGAATACCGCTTCTATATCCGTAACCAACTTCTATTGCATTTACTGTTTGATTCTCTGCATCTTCATTAATATCATTCACAAAATTGACGAAGACATTATCAAATATTGGCTGTCTACTAAAGTATCCTCCATTCACATAAACATTGTGATGATCATTAATCAAGTAATTAACTCCAGCTTTAATAGTCCCACCTAAGAAATTTTGCCAATCAGTTTCTTGCTCCGGATCACTATCCAGGTAATTGAAATAATCAATTCGTTTAAAACCTTGATTCGACCCAGAGAGGGAAACGAAAGCTGAAACCTTATCATTGGTATATTCTATTTGAGTATAAAGCCCTAACCAATTAACCAATCCATCATTATTGTAGGCAATAATATTATTATCATCTCTTCCTTCCTCAGTAACATAATGATTAACATTATTAACATCATTATCATCATATAACGCTGCTAAACCAAGAAGATCCTGTACTCTAGTATAGTGAAGCCCTTTGTAATACCTAAAATCAACCCCACCTACAAAACTCCAATTATCATTTATTTTCTTAGATAAGTTTGAAATAACTCCAAACCAGTTATGTTCATTCATTGAAGCTCTTTTAACTATACCTTGACCAGGGCCACTCCAACCTAATACATATTCACCAGCAAATTGTCCATCATAATTTGGATCTTCATTAGGCCCTAACCATGTTGTATTGTCAGCACCAAAATCTGCAACAGTTTGTCCAGAATTCCAGGCTTTTATGTCGTCAAATCTCAATAAACCATCTTGAGTTTTAGGTAAAGCTCTATATCTAGTTCTATTAATACTTCCTCTGTCTCCAGAACCTCCCCCACGACCAAATGAGGCATATACTGATGTCGATAATTCAGTATCATTATTAATATTCCAGTAATGGTTCAATGATATTTGTGGTTTGTGATAAAAATTATCCTCCATAGCAAACTCTTCTCCATCTAAATATCCCCAGTTTGCATTATACTTTATCCCATATTGCTCGAATGTAGTATATGATTGAGCATCTTGTCTTTGATTATGTCTCTGTGGTGCACCGAAAGCTGTAAAATGAATTGAATGTTGATCATTAAATACTTTGGCTAATGATAAAAAATAGGAATACCCTCTAAACATTGTTCCATCTACATATCCATTTCCTCTAGTATGAGTACCTTGTACTGTTAAGGCAAGACCATTGTCCATCAAACCAGTTGAATACATTAATCCGTATTTCTGATATCCATCATTACCAAAAGAAGCTGAAACACTACCTCCTTTATCCATCTCAGCTGCATTTGTAATTATATTGATTGACCCACCAACGGATGGAACTGCTAATTTTGAAGCTCCTAGTCCTCTTTGTACCTGCATAGATGAAGTTACATCTGCTAACCCAGCCCAATTGGACCAATAAACAGCCCCATTCTCCATATCATTAACAGGAATACCATTTATCATTACAGCTACATTCCGCTGATCAAAACCACGAACATTAATTCTTGAATCACCAAATCCACCACCCTGCTTGGTAACATAAATTGATGGTGTGTTTCTTAGCATTTCCGGAAACTCTTGATTTCCAACCTTCTCTTGAATCTCTTTTGATTTAATCGTAGATACTGCTACCGGGGTTTTTCTATCAATTGCCACCGAAGCAATAACCTGTACTTCACTTAATCCTACAGCAGCAGAATTTAATTTCAAAGTCCCTGTATTTACAGTACCTCCATTAGGAACATTCACTTCTACTTTTCTTGTTTCATATCCAATATAAGATATATCAAGAGTCTGATTTCCAGAAGGAGCTCCACTAATGGTGAATGCCCCATTTAAATCGACAATTGCACCAATTGTTGTTCCTTCGATAACAACATTAGCTCCTAACAAGCCTTCACCAGTCTCACTGTCAACCAGCTTTCCGGTGACTGTTCCGGTTTGTCCAAATGCTGTGATCGAGACAAACACGAGTGCTAAAACGAGTAAACGTTTAATCATAACAAGTTTATAGTTTGGTTTAAATATTTCGGCGACAAAGGTAACCTTTCGACAGAATCTGTCATGTAAGATGAGATTAACTTTATTTAAAAACTTCACTAGGTTTTTAACAATTATTTAACATTAATAATGACTCTTATTTTGCCTGCCTGAAGATGAGAGTTTAGAAAAATCTTCCAAAACCACATCATTATTAGTATTATGACAGCAAATATGAAAAAATTATTCTGGAAATCTTAGTTAATTTAAAATTGTTTTTAACAATTATTAACTAAAATAAGCCCAAAAACTTAAGCATTACATATGTTAGAGAATCAATAAATAATCAAACATTCATATTAATCCAAAAATTAGTTTCCAACTGAAACCTGTAATATAAAACGCTGGTTAAATTAGTATAAAGCCTTTAATCTATATACTTATGCCAACTAGCAATCTATCCACCTTATTTATACCTGATATTTCCGGCTTTACCAGATATATTAAAGAAACCGAAAAGCAACACAGCAATCATATCATTAGAGAACTGATCTCAATCATAATATCAGAAGGCAAACAACATTTTGAAATTGCTGAAGTTGAGGGTGACGCTGTATTCTTTTATGCTCAAAATAAACTATACTCTGATTCTCATTTAATAACAATTGCAAAAAACATTTACAAGCAATTCCATCATCATTTAGAAAATTATGAACACAAAAGAATTTGTAATTGCGGGGCATGCTCAAGTGCTAATAATTTGAAGCTTAAATTCATTGTTCATGCCGGAGAAATTGATTTTATTGAAATTGAAGGTCAAAAAAAACCTTTTGGCTCACCCGTTATTGAGATTCATCGGCTTTTAAAAAATAGTATCAAACAAGAAGAATACATTCTATTTTCCAATCAATTAGTATTATCACCGGAAACTGTAATTAATGGAGAGGATTCCTTTATTGATGATGTTTTAGGAAATATTGAATTCCGATATCAGTTAATTGATAACTGGTATTCTCCACAAGATGAAATTTCAATGGATCTTCACACCCACCATGACCTTAACATTTCTGGCATACACGACTATCCAATGAAAATTGAAGACCTCCACAACTTCCTAATCAATTTCGACCTTCGTAAATACTGGAATCAGGATGCAGATCAATTGATTTACAATCATGACGAAATAAATCATGTCGGCACTGAACATAGGTGTATTGTAAAAGGCAAAGATCTTTATTTCGACTCAATAAAGCCTGCAGACGGCGGGAATTACAGTTATGGCGAGGTATTAAAAAACCCCAAGCCATTTAAATATTTTGAATCTGACTTCTACCTTGAGCCAATTGATAAAGCAAATACCCGTTTGAGTTTAAATTTAAAGGTTGATTTAGACTCATGGTATCAAAAACTTTTTAAACCTGTATTCAAAATCGCAATCAAACAAAAGGTTGAAAGTATCTTAGACCAAATTGATAAAGGCATAATTGAATTTAATCAAGAGGAAGCAAGAGAAAGGATAAAAGATTAGGCTACTTATATAAGTATCATATTTTACCAAAATACTCTAAAAGTCAAGTTTGGAGTAATACCCAGACCATAAATACGGTTATCAATAAGCTCATTATTTACTCCTGGAGTGGTTCTAAATTCTCTGTTTAACAAATTCTGATGATCATAGACATTCAAAATAGACACTCCAAATCTATACCGAATATCTTTATCGGGATTAGGCTTAAAATCATATATAACAGATAAATCCATCCGGTGATAAACGGGTAGATTATTCGCATTTAATTCCCCATACTCAATTTTCAGAGGGCCATTAGTTGTATCAATTACTTTCACATTTGTGAAGGTTTTTCCTGTATGCCAGGTCCAGCCCAGCGAAAACTGCAACGACTTAAACTTATAGTATGCAATCCATTTTAATGTATGTTCAATATTCCAATTACCCGGAAATGGCTTGTTGTCATTTAAACCTTTGAATTTATTTTCACTAAATAAATATGAATAACTTGCCCAGGAACGAAAATTACCAACCTGTTTTTTCAATAAGAAATCTGCACCTTTCACAACGCTATTCCCGATCCTGAAATTATTATCAACAGGATTCAGAAAACCGAAAGTTAGGGTAGTAACATTTTTAATATCCCGATAATATCCTTCAACATCCAATAACCAACCATTATCATCATAAGCAAGTCCCAAAGAATATTGATACGATTCAATCACCGGAAAACCTTCATTTGAAGCCATCGACCATACCTTATTTTCCAGAGACAAATCGCTAACAACAGACTCTCTAATCTGACTTACGGTTTGAGTTCGGTATTCTGCTGTTCCGCTTAAAAATAGATCACCGATAAGATTATGTTCGGCTGATAGCCTGGGTTCAAAGTACGTTTTACCCATTTCAGAATAGTAATTAATTCTTAATCCTGCAGATAAAGTTGATTTATTTGCTTTAAGTTGGTAATCACTAAAAAGGGAATGGGTATTTAGTTTTTCATCTGACTGATCAAGAATCAAGGTATATCCCGGGCCAGAGTTTTTGAATTCATACTGTACTTGTTTATTTGAATACTGATAGCCAGTTTTAATTTGACTCCTTTTATTGATATCAAATAACACAAATGAGTTCAATCCAAAATCATCTACTGAATTGTCTTTAAATGAAGTTTCAGATGAAGATGCTAAAGTTCGTTCAAACTTGTAGTTTAATAAATACCCTGTATAATAGGCTTCTATTTCTAATTCAAGATCACTTCCCTTATAATTCCAGTTAATATTGTATCCTTCATTTTCAGTTTTTAACAGATCTGAATAATCTATATTTTGATTGGAAGAACGATACAAAAGATCATTTTTAGTGTAAAGAGAATTAAAATTGATTTTATTCCTATCATCTAACTGGTAATTAATTCCTGTTGTAAAGTCAGTAAAATAAAAATCATTATCGAAGTCCTGTACACCCTGTGAAGGGTCTTCATTTATCTTTGTATTTTGAAAAACCCTGTCGGAATAGCTTTTATAAGTAAAAGTCTCCAGTTGGTCATTAAAAGAGCGTCTTCCTGAAATATTTACCGAGATTTTATCCTTTATGATCGGTATTTTTAAATAGGCATCACCATATAACATATTAAATCCTGCTCCTCCATCAAATTCATTGTTTACTTCCTCTCCCGATCTTATATCCACAACTCCGGAAATTCTGTCACCATATTCCGGAGATACACCATTTTTAACAAATTCAACTCTGTCAATAACAAATGGATTAAAAGCTGAAAGCATTCCGAAAAAATGGCTTTGATTATAAGTTTTAATTCCATTCCAGGTAACGAGATTCATATCAGGGGAAGTTCCATGAACGTATACTCCGGAGGCTGTTTCAAAAGGACCCGATACACCCGGTAATTGTTGTATACCTTTCAAAATATCCGGTTCAATCAAACCAGGCAAAATCCCAAGTTCAGATGGCTTCAATTTTGTTTTGGTATTTACCTTTGACATCCCTCCGACTAAAAAATCACTCAAAACAACTTCGGGCAACTCCTTTATTTTTTCAGATAGTTTTACATTAGGACAAGACGTTCCTAATAATTCAGAGGCTAATATTTTCCTGGTTGCAAAACCTATATGACTAATTTCTAAATATTCCCCATAGCGGACTCTATTTATAAAATAACCTTGATTATCACTTTGGATAGCACTCTGTGAAGAATTAACACTTACAGTTGCATTTGAAACCGCCCTACCATGTTCATCAATGAGATATCCACACACATTAACCTTGTCATACGGTTTAAAATGCCTGATTATTACGTTCTCAGTGTTTATCAACACGAATTTCAGGTTAGTCATCCTTTCTAGATTTGACAAAACATCTGGCAATGATGACTCACTAATATCAAACCGTGATATTGATTTGTTAACCACTACTGAATCAATAAATGAAAAACGAACCTGATAATTTACTTCAAGTTCGGCAAGGAATTGCTTCAACTCTAAATCATGGGATATTTTAGAGTTTTCGGACTGACCAAAAACAAACCAAAATGAAAAAATAAAGGTAGTAATTGCAAAAACAGCCTTCATTAATTGGTTTTAAAGATGATCCTTTCCCCTTCTTGACTATAACTCAACCCAATAGACTCAGCTATAATTTGAAGAGCTGTATTAAGATCGTTATTAGGAAAACGACCAGTAAAAGTTAATTCTTCATTAATTAATTTATAATCCACAGCAACTCCATATTGATTTTCCAGAGTTAAAATCACTACTTTGATCGGAGCATTCACAAATTCACTATTATTTGACATCCAGGCAGGAGATCTCTCTGTTGTTTCAGAGTTTTCGACTTTATTATTATTAATCTGTAGCACCATTCCCGGCAATAATTCTTTTTTATAATCCCCAGACTTAACCAGTACCTTACCTTCATAACATGCTACTCTGAAATAATTATCTAACTGTGTAACGTTAAACTCTGTTCCTAAAACCGTGACACTCCCTATAATAGTATTAACTGTAAACTGATTCCCTTTTTCAACATCAAAAAAAGCCTCGCCGCTTAGTTCAATATTTCTGTTTTCATTCCAGTTTGATTTATTAAATACCACTTTGGATTTGGCATTAAGCTTAACAACAGACCCATCAGGCAATGAAACTTTAGATATCTGACCATACTCAGTCTCATAAATTGAAACAGGTTTATACAAGAACAAAAATGTTGTTATTAAAAGTACTATTGCTGCAGCTACACCAAACCAATATTTAGGTAAAGATTTTGATTGACTTGCAGTTTGTCCGTGAGTTTTTTGTTTAATATTTTGATAAACACTTTCGGCATCAAAGTCTTGATGCTCAATATTTTCAGTTGCAGCAATAATCTTTTGATATTTTTTAAATTCCTCACTAGCTTCAAATAGCGCCCTTTCCTCATCAGAGAGATCACCGTTTAGCCAGCGGCCTAAAAATGTATCATCATTACCTTCTTTCATTTCTTGATTGCTTAAATAAACAACGAACAACGTTTAATTTACCCTACCCCTTCGTCAATAATTTTTTGAATTTTAATTAGTGCCTTATGCATCAGTTTTTCAACTCCTTTTACTGATATCTCCATTACTTCTGCTATTTCCCTATAAGTTTTTTTATCTACTCTATTCAATAAATAAGCGGTACGTTGTCTTTCCGGAAGTTCATTAATTGCCTGAGTTAACCGTTCCATAAATTCTTTCTCTATAATAAGATATTCAGGAGACTCATTATTTGCCTTCCCTGAATTTATTTGAACGGCTCTTTCTGAATATTTCAATTTTACCTGTTCGTGTCTTTTTACACTCGTCATTAAATTTGTAGCAACCGTGTATAAAAAACCTTTAGCTTTTTCAAACTGAACTTCAGCACAATTCTGCCATAGTTTGACAAAGGCTTCCTGAACAGCATCATTTGCTTGCTCACTATTCCCAAACCGATAGCTCAAATAAGAAAATAGTGATTTCGCTTCCTTCTTAAAAAAGGAATCAAAATTCTGTTCTTCACAAATAGATTTTTTTTCGTCGGGCATAATTGATGCTTAAAGCTATGCCAATTTCCCTTTTTCTCAAATCATTTATTTTTTTTTAACCAGAGGGGGGTGGGGTAAAGTATACCTTCAGTCGTCTTACTATCAAACGGGGACACCCATGTTAATCAACCAATTTTTAAAAAAGAAAGAAGATGAAAACAACTTTTAAATTTCCGGCATTCTTCATAATCATAGCAGTAATTTTTGTTACTGCCTGTTTCGAAGATGGTAATCCTTTTGATAAAAATGATTCCAAAGGTACTGGCAAAGTAGGAAAAGATGATATAACAGAAAATGACTCATCATCAACAGATAGTTTAAGCTGCCCTATATTACACTTCTCTGTTGAAAACGACTCCTTTGGCGTGTATTATTTCACAGCTGATTTTGAAGGAAGAGATGAAACACCCTATTTCTGGCACGTTGATGGGGAACCCATTGGCCAGATTGCCGTGGAAGACTCAACTAATCACACACTTGTATGGCAGTTTAATCCCGGAGACCATCGGGTTTGCATCAAATCAAGCACTGATGAATGCGGCGAGTTATTTTACTGTGAATCAATTTCATACGACCCCTATCAAAGTCAATGCCCTGAACTTTCATTTACAACAAACATTCTCAGTGCCAGAAACTATGAGTTTTTTGCAGACACGAGTAAGCTTGATTCCGTTGAGTGGTATGGCTGGATGGTTAACGGACAAATTGTCGAAAATGAAGGTAATTACTATAACGGTGATGGATATCTCAATTATATTTTCGAATCTGAAGGATACTATGAAGTTTGTCTGGTCACTGAAACACCAAACTGTCCTCAGGGTAGTACTTTTTGTGCAGATTATTTTATTCAATTTGATAGTATTCCTGATGATTCAACGGGAACCATAGCAGAATGCAGAGAGTTAGGGTTTAATTATGCGCTAGACAATAATGATTCAACTTATACTTTTACTGCAGATTTTGAAGATATGGATTCGATAAGCTATTCATGGTCCGTATTTACAAATGGAGATTACCTGGGTGGAAAAACCAGACAGGCAGGTAGTAACAGCTCTCATAATTTTCAATGGTATTTTGAACCAAATCAGAATTATGTCATCTGTTTAAAACAAATTGATGGCGACTGCGAAAACTACCAGATATGTGAGGAAATTCGTTTATAGATCCCCTTCTTGTTCATAATTTGAAGGCCGTAAAAATTATGGCGGCCTTCTTTTTCTATCTCATGACATGATAGTATAAACAATAAATATTATCTTGGTGATTTGAAATTACATGTATAAATCTGTTCTAAATATTATCCTTTTAATTGCGTCTAGCACATTGATATGGTCGTGTGTGGATAATGACCTGGACATTCCTGACACAAATGACATACAAACATCTGAGAGTTCAGCTCTGATAAGTTTTTTAAATTCTTACGATGATCCATCAGGAAGTATTGCAACCAATTCTGTAAGTTTTATTTTCCCAATTTATATAGCATATACTAACGGGCTTATTGTTGAAGTCACAAATGAAGAAGGACTGAATTCCATCATTCAAAGTCAATCATCTAGCTTTTATATAAATGAAATTAAGTTTCCTGTCGAAGTATCTATATCAGGAAACATTGAAATAATAAATAATGAATCTGATTTCAACTTATTACTAGATGAGTTGAGTATAAACTCATTTGAAGATGATTTCATAGCAGGATTTCTAAGATGTTATGATTTTGACTATCCTTCTAAAGTTAATAATAACACATTCTCAAATTCAGATGACTTTTTAATCTACATTTCAAGCAAACCAGATAGCTCAGGATTTAAATTAACATATCCTCTCCAGCTTATAGTATACAATGCTGACTCAATTATTATCTATAATAATGAGTACGAAGTTTTAGAACTAGCAACAAGCTGTGAAGAATGTCCACAATTAGGATATACCATAAGATCTGATAGTACCTCAAACTATACGTTTATAGCCGACACTTCTTTATCAAATTTTGCTACCGCATATCAATGGTTCATCAATGGTGAATTTATTGAAAATGATGGGCCTGATTATCAAGGCGATGGACAGTTGAGTTGGGTATTTCAGCCAGGTCAACATGAAATTTGCATGATAGGAGTATCCGAAGCAAGCGAATGTAACGGCATTGATTTTTGTCAAACAATTTTCGTAGAAGATCTATGTCCGCAGTTACATTTCACTCGTGACTCAACCGAAAACAGTTTTACCTTTAGAGCTGACTTTTTTGAAATGGATAGTATTTCCTACAATTGGGAGTTATATCAAAATGGTGATTTAATAGCTTCTGAACTAGAAGATGAAAATGGAGACAACCAGTTTTTCTATCAATTTTCAAGAGGTAATTATAGTATTTGCCTAACTGCTGAAACCCCTGAATGTCCACAGGGAAGTTCATACTGTGAGGAAGTAATCATTCAATAGGCTATTAGATTAGGCATAAAAAAAGCCCCGAATAACTATATCCGGGACCCAATTACTTAAATATAATAAATTTTATTCAATTTTCCCATATTTTTCTGCCCACATTCCTTCAAGTTCTTCCAAAGATCTTCCTTTTGTTTCAATTATATATTTTTTAGTAAATAATATCAAGAGAAAAATACATACACCGAAAATGAAATATGGCAGTGATTTGTTCCACACTCCATCAACATTGGTTTCACTGTTAGCAATTATCGGGAATGATTGAGATACCAAGTAATTGCCCGCCCATTGTACCGCTACTGCTATTGACATAGCAATACTTCGAATTTTGTTAGGAAACATCTCAGATAATAGCACCCAGGTTACAGGCCCCATACTCATAGCAAAAGACCCAATAAACATTAATACCCCGATTAAAGAGACCATACCAACCTTGTCAAGGTATAGAGAGCCTCCAAGTAGAATAAACCCTAAAAGCATTCCAAAACTACCAATAATGATTAGTGGCTTACGTCCGAGTTTATCAACAGTAAACATTGCAATAAATGTAAATACAAAATTAACTGCAGCTAATAATATCTGCTGAGCTAACACATCTTCTTGTTTGAAGCCTAAAGCCTTTTCAAAAATATCACTACCATAATATAATACAGCATTGATTCCAGTCAGCTGTTGAAATAATGACAATAATGAACCAATTATGATTATCGCTAATGCAGACTTCTGAAATACAGATACTTCAGATTTTTGCATTGAATTCTCCTGTTCAAGTGAACTTTTAATTTCATTAATTTCTTTTTGAGCAGCTGCAGGTTCATGTAACTTATTTAATACTTTAAGAGCGTCTTTTTCACGACCAACAAGAACTAACCATCTTGGACTCTGCGGAATAAAAAAAGTAAGACCTAAAAATAGAAGACAAGGAACTAGCTCAGACCAGAACATCCATCTCCATCCTTCGCTGATATTTTGTTCAGGAGTAAAGTTTTGCCCAATAAAATAGGTCACCAAAAACACCACGAAAAAACCAGTAACAATTGCTAGTTGATAAAATGTCACCAGAATTCCCCTTCTGTCTTTTGGAGCAATCTCAGCAATATAAGTAGGTGCTGCCATCGAGGCCAGACCTATACCCAATCCCCCAAGTATTCTAAAGGTAACAAGTAACGAGATCGATTCTGGAAGCATGGAAGGCAAACCAGAACCCCATGCAGATATAGTAAATAAAAAGGCAGAAATTATTAAGCTGTATTTTCTTCCGATAACTCTGGTTGCGACCCCGGCAGAAAGAGCTCCAATAAAACAACCAATTAATGCACTCGAAACTACCCAACCCTGCATTGCGTCAGATAATTCAAAATACTTTGTAAAGTAAAACTGTGATCCGTTAATCACCCCGGTATCGTAACCAAAAAGCAGCCCACCTAATGCAGCGACTGAGGTTACCAGTATTAGTAATCCGTTTTTTGACATGTTTATTTGTAGTTCGTTGTATTTGGTTTTTTTATTACAATGCTGAATATAAGAAATAAAACATTAAAGAATAAAACTATCTTAAATGGCACTCCCCTCTTAATTTAATTCTTTTAAGGATTTGATACATATACCATTTCGAAATGAAATAAATATCCACTAAAAAAAATCATATCTAATAAACATTAATCCAAACAAGGATATTTTTATTACATCGCAATACTTAGATAAATATTCAAACCTTTCAATATTCGTTTTTTTCATATATATTGACCCTGTTTTAGTGTGTGTTTGTATGATTTTTTCAAGATATGATGGATGCTAATCCTTCATATTTATTTTTTTATGTTAAATAATAAGCTTATATACTTCTTATTCAAGATTACATTTCTGTTTTCTTTAACAACTATTCCTTTAATAGTTAATGGGAATTGTATTGTTGACTTTCCTGGAAATAGCAATTTAAATTATTCATCAGTATGCAATTCAACAAATGGAAATGTTGAAATAGGAAGAAACATACCCCTTAGCGATGGAGATTCATTTACATTTGATTCACCCTCAACTATTAGCATTGGAGGAATTATTAAAATATTTGCAGCAGGAAATGGTAAAATAATAATCCCGGAAGGAGTCACAGTTGTTGTACAGGGCAATTTACAAATAGAAACAGCTGGTGGGGGATGTGAAAGTGGCGCTGCATGCAATTTTGAATTTATAGTGGATGGTTTTCTAATTGTTGATGGAAACCTACAGAATAAAGCTACTTCTTTAATTTGGACAGGCACCGGCATAGTGGATATCCTGTCAAATTTTGACAATACCAACAGTGGTTGTATGGAATGTGGTGCTACCTGTCCAGAATTTATTAACCATAATAGATGTAATGACATTAATAGTACTTGTTCAAATAACTTTTGCGAGTTACAATATGGCAAATCAGCTTTTAAAGGAGTTGACAACCTAGCTCCAAAATTCGATTATTGTCCTTCTGATTTAATTTTTTATACCGACGACAACAGTTGTACTGCTTTAGCAACATGGCCTGACCCACAAGCTTCAGACAATAGCGGAACAGTTACAATTTCTGACCCAAGTATTCCGAAAGGTCAAAATCTGGCTCCGGGCACATATACAGTTAATTACACAGCTACTGATGGTTCCGGAAATAAAGCCACTTGCTCATTCAACTTTGAAGTAATTGACAATGTATCTCCATCAACCACCTTTTGTCCGGAAGATATTATAAGATATGGAGCTCAAACAGTCCAATGGACGGAGCCTAAATTTTCTGATAATTGTGAAATTACAACAATCCAAAAATCACATACTCCCGGATCATTATTTGATATTGGCAGTACAACGGTCACTTATACAGCTAAAGATAAAAATGGAAATCAGACAACTTGCTCTTTTAAGGTTGTAGTACAAGAAGAAAATGGGCCAGAAATAACTTTCTGTCCTGATAATATAATATTAGATGCTGATCAAAATTGTGAATCATTCGCATCTTGGGATTTACCTACCGCTAATATGATTGAAGGTATTCCTCCCAAATCAAACTATACACCCGGTCAGTTATTTCAACTTGGGTCAACTAATGTTGTGTATGAATTCATTGATATAACAGGAAAAAGCTACTGCAGTTTTGATGTTATCATAATTGATAACGATCCTCCTGTTTATTCAAATATCCCTAAAGACACACTTATTAAAACAACAAAATCAACGTTAGCCTATAGTTGGGAAGAACCAATTGCTACAGACAACTGTGAATTCAATGAGTACTCTACACATAAGCCTGGTGATATATTTCCAGAAGGAATTACAACAGTATCTTATACAGCAACAGATAATTCGGGTAATGAAACTACTGTCTCATTTAATGTAACAATTAAAACCAATCATCCTCCTGTAATTAAAAAAGACACCATTGAGTTAGAGTATTCAGAAAGGCTTGAAGTTTGTCCTACTATTAATGATCCTGATGGAGATATTATTAATATTAAATCTTCTAAAATTTTATTAGGAGAAGGCTCTTTGGGAGATTTACTACAGGATGGTACCTGTTTAGAGTTCTACCCTAATTCAGATGCTGCTGCATTATACGAAATTCTAATTGAGGTGTGTGATAACGGAACACCTCAAACATGTTCTCAAGGTGTATTTTTTGTAAAAATACCTGAACAAGTTAAGTTTAAAGAAGCAGTTATACCCTATAAAATATTTACTCCTGATAATGATTCATATAATGATGTATGGGTCATTGAAAACATAGAATCTTATCCAAATAACCATGTGACTATTTATGATAGATGGGGACGAGTAATTTATGATGCCAACGGTTATAATAATGTAGATGTTGTTTTCGATGGTTCGAATAT
The DNA here is from genome assembly GCF_012926615.1 of Marinigracilibium pacificum. Lineage (GTDB taxonomy): Bacteria > Bacteroidota > Bacteroidia > Cytophagales > Cyclobacteriaceae > Mangrovivirga > Mangrovivirga pacifica. The sequence goes on from NZ_JABBNU010000009.1 coordinate 34,321, forward strand.
CAACTCTTCACTTGGAGGAAGTGAAATTCCTACGGGCACATATTTTTTCAATATAGTATTAAACGGAAACCAAAAATTACAAGGTTATGTTGAACTACTTAGGTAATATTTTTGTGTCCGTCGTATTCTGTATAACTCTTGTATTTCTATCAGGAAAGGTATCAATGTGTATTGCTCAAAATGGGCCATTCACTCAATATCTCAATAATGAGTTTATATTAAATCCTGCTTATGCAGGTGCTGATGACGCACTTAGTTTGACAGCAATTTACAGAAGTCAATGGTCTAATATTGAAGGCATGCCAGTTACTCAAACTTTAAGCGGGCATTCCTTAATTAAAAATAATAACAGTGGTGTAGGTGCAACTATTACGCATGACCAAATAGGAATTCATAGAAACATAACTGCTGTTGGGGCCTATTCTTACAGAATCAATTTATCTAATGATAGATATTTAGCTCTTGGTTTTCAGGCTGGAATTAAAAACATCCAATCAAATTATACTCAATTAAGCCAGTATGCTCAAAATCCATTAGACCCTAAAATTGCAAATGCTGATTTTAACTATACTCGTTTTGACTTAGGTCTTGGTCTTTTATATACCAGTGAAAAATTCAAACTTGGAATATCACTACCATCATATAACACATCAAAAGATAAAGAGTCTGATAGCCTTACTTACAACTTTGACGAATCAAAATATTTCCTTTTGACAAGTTATAAAATCGAAATGTCAAGTAGCCTGAATATCTACCCCGGAATATTAATTAATTATACGGCAGGGCTACCAATAACCTATGACGTTAATATTCAGGGCGAACTAAGAGAAGTTTTAACTATTGGGTTTTCATACCGGCACCAAACTTCTCTCAACTTTTTGTTACAAGCAGTAATATTGCCTCAGTTGCGAATAGGATATGCATATGACTATCCGTCGGGTAAAAATGCATTATTTGACAAAGAATCTAATGAATTAATGCTTAATTATATATTTAAACATAAAAAATCCAAGGTAATAAACCCAAGATAATGAATATCCGATCTTTAACATATTGCCTTTTACTTTTTACTACTTTCCAAAGTGTTTCCTCACAGACACTATTTAGTGAGTTAAAAAATGGCGAAAAAAGAGCTGACATGCATTATGCCAACCAAGAATACATGTTGGCGCTTGAACTCTACCTTAACAAATTTGAAAAAAAGAAAAAGGGTGAATTAGCATTAAAAATCGGCAAAACATTTTTGGAATTAAATAATCCCAAACAAGCTGTAAAGTATCTTTCTGTTTACACAGAAAACAACAACAACCTTAATAAAACAGACTACAAATTTCTTGCAGAGTCATTTGAAAACGCAGGAAATTATGAAGAAGCAATTCATTGGTATAATCAGTATCTGAAGACCGACCCTAACAATGAAGCAATTGCCGAAATAGTATGGCAATTGAATAATAGACATACTCTTTATGAAGACTCAACTCTTTTTGAAGTCAGTTCTATTAATATTAATACCGAATACAATGAATTCGCACCTTGCCTTTATAAAGATGGAATAATATATATTTCTGATGCTCCTTCTCATGGAGGCATAAAACTGATAGATAACTATTCTTCAAGATCATTCACCAGATGGTTAAAAACTGAAAAAAAGTATGACTCATTAATAGGATATACTTTTCACAGCAAACCAAAAGAATTTGGAAATAATATTGAATCTCGTTTTAATAAAGGAACATTATATATTTCCGGGGACAGCCTGATTTTTTATTCTTCTAACGGGTCCCCTTCAAAAATAACAGGCAAATCAAATCTTCAGTTATTTATCTCACATAAGGTAAATGGAAATTGGACTGATCCGGAAAGCTTTCCATACAATAATTTAGAGTATTCTATATCACAACCAACTTATAACGAAGAAACTCAAACATTATATTTTGCTTCCGACATGCCGGGAGGACATGGTGGCTTAGATCTATATCTTTCGAAATCAATAAATGGCACATGGACTAAACCCATAAACCTCGGGGCAGACATTAATACAGAAAAAGATGAATGCTACCCATTTATCATTGGTACAACCTTGTACTTTGCTTCTAATGGGCACCCAGGTCTAGGTGGTCTGGATATTTTCAGATCTTATTTTATCAATGAGAAACCAGGTCAAATAAAAAATATTGGATTTCCAATAAATACAAACTTCGATGACTTCGGATTGGTAATATCTTCAAAAAATGACGAAGGCTATTTCACTTCTAATAGAAATGGAGGCACACTCAATGACGATATATTCTCTGTAAAAATTGGCCTTCAGACTTATCCGATAAAGATTTCAGGATCAATACAAGCTAAAGAACTTCATGATGAGGTAGAAAGCATTTCAACACTTAAAAACTCTACCCTTGCATTGATTGATAAACATAGAGGTGAAGCAGTTAGTCATGCCTTAAGTAACGAATACGGTGAATTTAGCATTACAATTCCATATGATGGCGAATTCTATATCAAAATAAATGATGATAATTTGGGTGAGGCCTTGGTTAACCTTGACATTCCAAAAGAAAAAGAAAAGCAATCAACTTATAAGATAGTAATTGTAAAAGAATTATTTAATACAAACAACAAGGCTAATTAGGATGGGTAGTGTAGATAAAAAATTCTTTTCAAGTAAATTGTACTTACAATGGATGGCAATCTGTGTAGTCTATTTCTTATTTAATACAAATGCATTTTGCCAATCTACCAGTGTTCAAATTAGAACCTTGGACACTAACCTAAAACCTGTCTCGAATATTTCTCTTTCATTAGAAGGTAAAGAATATATTGAAACTAATAGCAATGGTAAAGCATTTTTAAATACTGATGCTAAAAACCTGCCTCCAAATAAAATCTGGATTGATCATGAATCTTATGAAGCTGAATCTTGGAATTATTCTAAGGGTATATTAGAAATAATTTTAAGGGAAAAAAATTATGAAGAACTAACTTTCAGACTAGTAAACGTAGATCAATCCCCTTTAAAAAACAACCCTGTTATATTAGAAGGGCCTCAAACTATAAAAAGGCGAACTAACAGTGATGGCTACGTAACAATTCCATACCCTAAAAATGAAGAACTACAACAGCAATACAAATTAATTATTCCTGGATTTGAAATTAAAATCAATAAGATTAAAGCAAATCCTCCTGTAGTTGTAGTTAATTCCTTAGATGAAAACTTACTGAGCAACACTTTAGAGATAGAAGAAAAAGTAAGTATAATTAACACAAGGCTTTCTTTTCTAGATACAGTCACTTCAATCGAAGGATTATATCTTGCTTTGCATTATTTTGATCTTACGGGCTTTACAAATGAAGAAAGATCATTAATTGACAATAAGTTCTATGAACTATATATTTTACCCGATTCTTCAGTTATTAATAATACTCCAATTACTGTAAATCTTGATGGAGTAGAAGCAATAGAAAAAGATCTGGCAATCTTAAGAGATCAGGCAGAAAACAATCAGCAATCAATAATTGAAAATAGGCAGGCATTTGAAGATCGATTAAATAGAGTAAACCAACAGCTTACAGAACAAAAAGAGAATCTTTCTGAAGAACAAAAGAAACAAATAACTGCTGATGTAAATGCGATTGAGATTGCAATATTAGCTAATAAGGACATTATTGGAGATTATCAGGCTGAATACCTTCAACTTATCACTGAACTAAGACGTAAATTAGAAAACCTTCAGGGAATTGAATCTGAGCTTAAGAAAACTCAAGCAGAAAGAGAAAGAGAGCAAAAGCTATTCAGGCAAAAAATAATCCGTATTACTCTTATTATAGTAGCCCTGATTGTTTTTATTTTCATCTTAGTTATGCTTGTAAGAATATTCTTCAAGCAAAAGAAAGAACTTAAAGAGGCTAATAATAAAATTGCTAAAATTAATACCCATTTAGAAAAACTTGTCGATCAGAAAACGGAGTCATTAGTAAAAATCAACAATGAGTTAGATCAATTTCTCTATCGCTCTGCTCATAATTTAAGAAGACCACTGTCATCAATTTTAGGTTTGCATAATATTGCCAAGCTTACTTTACAAGGAGATTCATTAGTGCTATTTGAAAAAGCTGCTGATACTGCTTATGAAATGGATGAGCTTTTACAAAAGCTACAAATGATAAGTCACATTAATCTTCCTGCAGAACCAAAAATCATAAATTTTAATAGCGAGATAGAGTCAGTTCTAGAATCAAACAAAGCTATTATTCAAAACGAAAACATCTCAATATCAAAAGAAATTCAACAAGGACTTGAATTCACCATTTCACCAATTCTTGTTTCTATCATCATTTCAAACTTGATTGAAAATGCTATTAGATTTTGTGTTTATAGCAAAAAGCCTGATAAGAAAATAGAAATCACTGTTTCTGAATTAAACAAGCAAGTAAAATTATCCATTAAAGATAATGGCATAGGAATTTCTGAGGAGGTTAGAGATAAAATCTGGGATATGTTTTTTGTGGGATTTGAATTTGGAACCGGCAATGGGTTAGGTTTATATATTACAAAAAAGGCAATTGAAGTTCTGGGTGGAAGCATATCTTTAGAAACTGAAGAATATAAATTTACAGAATTCACTGTACTACTACCTAATGCTGATCGAAATAGTAAATTTGGAAATAACCAAGTTGAGGTAGAAAGCCAAAACAACAATTAAGCCGGGGATTATTTTCCCCAAACCATTCATTTATTCAACATTCTCTATCACACTTCAATTAAATTTTATCATTAAAAAATGTGATTATTTCTGCACAAAAAATTAATTATCTGCTTATTGACAGATAATTCACTCTTTTATCATAACTGGCAAGTTTGTTGTTGTTTATTAGCTAAACAACAAATAATCATATGTTACTAAGAAAGATTTCCAGTTATCTAATAGTTACTTCTCTATTAATATTTTCAGGTTGTAAAGCAAACAAAACTCAGAAAGGCGCAGTAATTGGTGCTGGTGGAGGAGCCGTTATAGGAGGAGTTATTGGGAAGCAATCTGATAACACTGCGATAGGAGCAATAATAGGAGCGACTGTCGGTGGGGCAGCTGGTGCTTTAATTGGACGTCAAATGGACAAACAAGCTGAAGAATTGCGTAAAGATTTAGAAGGCGCAGAAGTTGAAAGGGTTGGTGAAGGAATAAAAATCACTTTTGATTCCGGTCTAATGTTCCCTTTGGATTCATACCAGTTAACAAGTGAGACTAAAGATAATTTAAACGAGTTATCGGAAACATTAAATAAGTACGACGACACGAATATTCTAATAGAGGGACATACTGATGCCACTGGATCAGATGAGTATAATGAAGAACTATCTGAAAAGAGAGCTAATAGTGTAGCCAACTACCTTGTTGCTAACAATGTAGATCTATCAAGACTTAAAACAATGGGGTATGGAGAAGATCAACCTATAGCTTCTAATGACACTAAAACAGGAAGACAACAAAACCGTCGAGTTGAAGTAGCAATATATGCGAATGAAAAAATGAAAAAGGCAGCCGAAAACGGTACTCTATAATAACGATTATCAACATATTTTTAGAAAACTAAATTTCAATAATTATGAATTATAAAATCATTTTATCTACAATATTTTTAATAGGTTCAATATCATTTTCAAATGCACAGATAATTGGTGTTAAAGGAGGTTTAAATGCATCAAACTTTTATTCCGATGAAGTTGATGATAAAAATGCCCGATATGGATTTCATGCAGGTCTTTTTAGCCAATGGGAAATTTCTGAAGGCCTTGGGTTACAAACTGAGATTTTATATAGTGGAAAAGGGAACAGATCAATGTATGATGGAATAATAGATCAGGAAGTGAAATTTAATATGCATTATATTGATGTTCCGGTAATGGCAGTTTTTAAATTAGGTGATGCAGCAGAAATCCACACCGGTGTTTATGGAGGTTATCTGCTTAGTACAGATATAACATCAGATGGAGACCTTGGAGAATATTCAGATTCTGTAGATAAAGATAATTTCAAATCATTTGATTGGGGATTTTTAGGTGGTATTGGAATTAACTTTGGTAACCTTCAAGTTGGAGCACGTTATAACTTGGGGATGATGAAAATAGCGGATAGCGATGGAGCCAAGTCATTAATTGGAGATGCAAAAAATAGTTACGGTCAGATTTATGGGGCACTACGAATTAAATAAATGGAGTAAGCATATAAAAGGGACATATTAATTTATGTCCCTTTTTTTATTCTTTTAACAGTTTTTAGGAGGAAAAACTAAAAGCTGGAATTTATATTGCGGTCATAAAAAAAGTCCTGACGAAATGGTATTTCATCAGGACAATTTATAAGTGAACTCGGAGGGAGTCGAACCCCCAACCTCCTGGGCCGTAACCAGGTGCTCTATCCAATTAAGCTACGAGTCCGTTGGTTATTAGTCAACATCTAAAATAGTGTTGAACTAAATGGGAGTGCAAATGTAATTAAATATTTCACTTATTTAAAAATAATGCTCAAGAATTTTACAATTATACTATCTTTGTGACCGTTTAAAAGCAAAAAAATACAGCAATATGCGATTTAATATTTTTACTTTCATTTTTATCTTCATCAGTACAGTAGCCTTCGGACAGGATGACAACGAAAAGACTTCACCATGGAATGATATACCAGGAAATTTATGGGGTGAAGTTGGTTTTACTTTTGTATTAGATAAACCTGATTCAGTTGATTCGAATTGGTGGGCATCAAAAAGAGCACAATTCAACTATCAAATTGAGTTACCATTAGGCAAAAACAGTGGAATAACTTTCCACCCAGGTATTGGTGTTGCTGTTGAAAAACATTCATATAAAAACAATCAGGTATTTTTAGATACCGGAGACGAAACAATCTTCACCTCTGCTGCAGACTATGTAGGTGGGGGAGTAAAAAAATCAGGGTTTTACACAACCTACATTGATGTTCCTCTTGAGTTTATGTGGCATTTAAATAAGTCAGATTACAGAAGAAGCTTTAAAGTAGGTCTTGGTGGGTACTTTGGTTACGCTCTTGAAAGTAAAACTAAAATCAAGTATGAAACTGCTGGTGACACTAGAAAATTCCAGGAAAAATCTGATTACGGCATTGAATCATTTAGATATGGTGGAGTAGTAAAAATTGGATTTGGCGGAGTGATGGCTTATTACAGACATAACTTCTCTAAAATTTTCAAAGAAAGCGAAGCTCCTGAACAATTTATTAATGCAACACAATCATCTGCAGGAGTAGCATTTAGAATTTTCTAACAAGGATATAAGCATTGATAATATTAAACCGGTATGATAAACTTCATTCCGGTTTTTTTTATTAATGAAAGACCATTGCCAAAAATCCGGTTACATAACCTAGAGCTAGCCCCAGAGTAACTTCAGATAGCTTATGAGATTTTAATGCCAGCCTTGCTGAAGATGTCACCCCACATATAACAACAAGCCCTACAATGTACCAGAAATAATTAGTGGCAACCGGATAATAAATACCATAACCAAAGGCAATACCTACCGCTGCAGACAGAGTGGTAGAATGAACTGAAATTTTAAAAAAGGAAGTGATAGCAGTTACCACAACAACCAAAATTGTCATGGCAATAAAAATTGAATTTAAAACTGAATTAATACTAAACCTATAAACAAACAAATAGGTGGACATCATATAAATGATACTTATCATTACAAAAGGAAAAACCCTTTCATTTCTTTCCGGAATAGTAAAAGCCTCCCCTTTTCGATTTTTCTTCAAATAAAATAATAGAGGCTTATTTTGAAGTAAAAATGAAGTAACAGATTGATTTTTCACGACCTTGTGAAAAAATAATCTGGACATAGAGACGATATAGGTAATCCTCAACAACAATAGAAGAATTAAAGGGAATAACCCTGTCATTAAGAATACAACCTTCAAATACACATAAAAACTCTCTCCTGTTAATGGAGTCACAATCATCGGACTCATTAAATAAAGGCTCCAGATTAACAAACCAGGAACCAAAAGAGGATGAAATACAGTTGAAAAAATTAAGGCTAATCTACTATTCAAATCAAACAATCTCCTTTCTTAATCGGGCTACCGGAATATTCATTTGTTCTCTATATTTAGCTACGGTACGTCTAGCAATATTATACCCTTTAGCTTTCAAAAGCTTTTCTAACTTATCGTCAGACAAAGGCTTTCGCTTATCTTCTTTTTCAATAAGCTCTTTAAGATCATGTTTAACCTGTCTGCTTGACACATCCTCACCACTTTCTGTAGAAATACCCTCTGAGAAAAAATATTTAAGAGGAAAAATCCCAAACTCAGTTTGTACAGCTTTACTATTAGCAACCCTTGATACTGTAGAAATATCCATCCCTATTCTATCAGCGATATCTTTAAGAATCATTGGTCTCAACTTTGATTCATCTCCTTCCAGAAAATAATCATATTGATATTTTAGAATAGCATTCATTGTAGAAAGCAAGGTGTTTTGCCTTTGCTTAATAGCATCTATAAACCATTTTGCTGAATCTAACTTCTGCTTTACAAAAGTTACAGTTTCTTTAAGCTTCTTATCCTTTTTATTACTCTTATCATAAGCATCAAGCATATCAGAGTATGATCTGCTAATCCTTAAATCTGGTGCATTCTTACTGTTAAGTGTAAGCTCAAGATTACCATTGTTATTTGTAACAATAAAGTCAGGCATAAGATACTGCGTACGAGCAATTCCAGACGAGGCTCCACCCGGCTTAGGATTAAGCTTAGTAATTAAGTTTACAGATTCCTTAAAAACCTCTTCATCCTCAACATTAAGCTTCTTCATAATCTTGCTATAATGCTTCTTGGTAAACTCATCAAAGCAAACAAGTATGATTTTCTTAGCTAATTTCACTTCAGGCAGATCTTCGTTTCTCCTTTCCAACTGGATCATCAAGCATTCCTGTAGGTCACGGGCAGCTATTCCCGGAGGATCAAACTCCTGAACTATCTTTAATATCGCTTCAAGCTCCTCAACAGTAGTTTCTATATTTTGACTAAAAGCAAGATCATTTCGAATAGCTTCAAGTTCTCTTCTTATATATCCATCGCTCTCGATACTACCAATTAGCTGCAATCCAATTTGATACTCTTTATCATCAAGATCTGCAAACCCAAGTTGACTAATAAGTTGTTCTGACAAAGAGGTCTGGCCCACTACAGGAACTGACTTATCTTCCTCATCAGGATTACGCCCATCACCTTGCATTTTATAGCCGGCAAAATCGTCATCCCTTAAATAATCATCTATATCCGGACCATCATCATATTGATCATCATCATACTGATCGTCCTCAAAACTATCCTCAGTATTTTCTTCTTTCCCCTCTTCTAGTGCCGGGTTTATCTCGAGTTCTTCTTCAATCCTTGATTCAAGCTCAGCAGTAGGCACCTGCAACAGTTTAATAAATTGAATCTGCTGGGGTGATAATTTTTGTTGTAGCGCCTGAGTTAAGCCTAACTTCTGCATATTGTCTGTTTAAAAGTAAAATCTACCACAATTATGTTGCGATAAATCCTTATTTCATTGAAAATAAATCGAATTTATACTTTTTTTGCGAAGTTTAAATTACTAACTCACCTCTTTCTTATAAAAAAACTTACCTGAGGCGAGTAAAAGATATTTAGCTAAAAATACACATTTCATTTATAATTGTGTATCCTTTTGAAAAGAACCCGGTTATACGGAATTCATAATTTATTAAAGTAAAGAACGTGGATTATATTCGAATCAAAGATTTACTGGATGCCCCGAAAACAGGAGATACTGTTACGATTAAGGCGTGGGTCAAAACGAAACGTGGAAGTAAACAAGTGAACTTCATTGCATTAAATGATGGTTCTACTATCCACAATCTTCAAATTGTTGCTGAGAGCGAAAAGTTTGATGAAGAGATCATCAAAAAGATAACAACAGGAGCCTGTATTTCTGTTACCGGAAATGTTGTTGAATCAAAAGGTTCGGGCCAGGCTATTGAAATTCAGGCTGAAAACATTGAAATACTTGGTGAGTCTGATGCCGATAAATTCCCTTTGCAACCTAAAAAGCACTCTCTTGAATTTTTAAGAGAAAAAGCTCACTTAAGAGTTAGAACAACAACTTTTGGAGCAATTTATAGAATCAGACATGCAATGATTTTTGCTGTCCATAACTTCTTCAATGATAAAGGCTTTTATAACGTTCATACACCAATTTTGACTTCTTCAGATGCTGAAGGTGCAGGTGAAATGTTTAGAGTAACTACTCTTGACCCTAAAAACCCACCGCTAAATGAAGAGGGTGAAGTTGACTGGAAGGAAGATTTCTTTGAAAGGCAATCAAACCTGACTGTAAGTGGACAGTTGGAAGGAGAGCTTTCTGCATTAGCATTGGGTAATATTTATACTTTCGGACCAACATTCAGAGCTGAAAACTCAAATACAACCAGACACCTGGCTGAATTCTGGATGATTGAGCCTGAAATGGCATTTTATGACCTAAAAGCAAATGCTGAATTAGCTGAAGAATTCCTTAAATATCTTGTTACTTATGCACTTGACCACTGCGAGGATGATTTGAACTTCCTTGCTAAAAGAGAAGAGGAAGAGAACAAGAATAAGCCAGCAGCTGAAAAACCTGCATTAAGTCTGCTTGAAAGACTTAAAATGGTTAGAGATAACGATTTCGCATATTGTACATATACTGAAGCAATTGAAATTCTTAAAAATTCTAAACCGAATAAAAAGAAAAAATTTGCTTATCCTGTTGATGAATGGGGAATTGACATGCAATCAGAACATGAGAAATATCTTGTTGAGAAGCATTTCAAAAAGCCGGTTATCGTAACTGACTATCCTAAAGACATTAAGGCTTTCTATATGCGTGTCAATGAAGACAACAAGACTGTTGCTGCGATGGACATCCTTTTCCCTGGAATTGGAGAAATCGTAGGAGGTAGCCAAAGAGAAGAAAGACTGGAAGTATTAACTGCCCGAATGAAAGACTTCGGAATTGAAGAGGAACACATGTGGTGGTACCTTGATACAAGACGATTTGGAACATGTGTACACAGTGGTTTTGGTCTTGGATTTGAAAGGTTAATGCTATTTGTAACCGGCATGACTAACATTCGTGACGTTATACCATTTCCTAGAACTCCGGGAAACTGCGAATTCTAAGAATGGTTATCAAATAAAAATCAAAAAGGCTAAGAAAATTTTCTTAGCCTTTTTTTTATCTTATCTCAATATGCCTGAAAGCATCAGGCAGATAATCAACTATATCAGAGGCAATCATAGATATTATCCCCAGATCTTCTGCAGCTTCATCTCCGGCAAGACCATGTACAAATACAGCTAATATGGCAGCTTTCTTTGGTTCATATCCCTGACCAAGCAATGCTGTTATTATACCGGTCAGGACATCACCACTTCCTCCAGTAGCCATTCCGGGATTTCCGGTAGAGTTAAAATAAACACTACCATCAGCATCACAAACTGCAGTATGTGCTCCCTTCAAAACAATCACAACCTTATGGTCAATTGCAAATTGTCTGGCTTTTTCAATACGTTCAAACGAATTTTTTGAATCTCCTGCAAGACGAGAAAACTCTTTAGGGTGTGGCGTTAGAATAGTTCCTGTTGGTAAATCTTTTAATAAACTTAAATCTGAAGACAAAATATTTAATCCATCCGCATCAATTACAGCTGGAACAGTCAATTGTTTGATCCATTTTCTAAATGCCAATGCAGTTTGCTCTTCAGTCCCTAATCCCGGACCTATCCCAACAGCATCCAATCCATCAAATGAAACTTCTTCAACATGGTAATCAAGAAACGAAGAAACCAAAGCCATAGACTCTGGTACTGCTGTTTGAATAATACTTAGTCCACCTGCAGGCACATAACATGTTAACAACCCTGCACCTGATCTTAGTGCAGCTTTGGCTGACAAAACTGCAGCCCCCATTTTTCCTTGTGCCCCCCCCACAATCATTATTCGCCCCATGTTTCCTTTATGAGCAAACTTTGAAGGCTTTTTTAAACAATGTCTGACATCTTCAAGGGTGACCAGGTGATAAAAAGACTTTGAATGATCAATAAATGATTTATTTAATCCTATATCAACATAATGCCACTCACCAACATATGTTTCATTTTCTGCCATGAAAAAAGATAGCTTAGGCAACTGAAACGAAACTGTATGAGATGCTTTAACTACATTTTCACTATCTACCGGTTTATCTGCATATACACCAGAAGGCATATCAACAGAAACCACTAATCCCTCATAATTATTTATTGCTTGAACTATTTCAGCATATTGGCCTTCAATTGGCCTGTCAAGACCAGAACCAAACAATGCATCAATCAATATCCCTCCTGACTCAAATTCAGGGTTTCCATCCCAAATATGAACATTCAACTTCCCGGCAATACGATCATAGTTTTTATTGAAGTCTTCACTTCCTTTCTCAGATATCAAATATAGACTGACTCTATACCCATGTTCATTAAGCATTCTGGCTATTGCAAGGCCATCACCGCCGTTATTCCCTTTACCAGTAACAATATGAATATTACTTTTCCCGGGGAACTCTCCCATAAACCATTCGCAAAAAGCTGTAGAAGCTCTTTCCATTAAATCAATGGAGTTGATAGGCTCATTTTTAATAGTGTATTGGTCGGCCTCTCTGGTTTGTTCAGCTGATAGAATTTTGATCATGTAGCAGGTGTTTATAGAAAGTTAATCAAAAAGATCAACCTATAAAACTACCCGTTAGACTGAAAGCGAATAATAAATTTAGTTCCTTTACCCTTTTGACTATCAACCTCAACTCTACCATTCATAGATTCAGCTTGTAACTTTACCATGTATAGCCCCATACCTTTCCCCTCTACATTAGATGTAAATCGCTGATAAAGCCCGAATATTTTTGTGCTTATCAAATCAAGGTCCATCCCGATTGCAGTATCATCAACTGAAATAACAAGCTCACCACCTTCGATATTTACGTTAATATTTACGATAAGCTTTCGGTTTGAATCTTTATATTTTATAGCATTGCTAATCAAGTTTTGAAAAATACTTTTGAAGTATGCAGGAATCAAATGCCAGTATATTTTCTCTGGGCATGAAAGATGAATCTCCCCATCTATTTCTTCAAACTGTTTAACAAACGGATCAATAATCTCCTTTAAAGATTCCTTTACATTTATTTCATGATAAGCTTTTCCTGCACCTTTTCTGATAGAAAGAATCTGATTAAGGTCTTTAACAATCTGATCAAGACTATTTGCTTCAGTTCGAATATGTTTTAGGATAGTTTCCTTTTCTTCTTCCGATTGGTTATCAAGGATCTGTATAAGACCAATCATTCTTGCAATTGGTGATCTTAAATTATGAGCAGTAATAAAAGCATATTGTTCCAACTGATCATTTTGAGTTCGCAACTCATTATTCGCACCGGATAGTGCTCTAGTCCTTGCCTCAACCTTCTCTTCCAGCTGCTTATTCTGACTTTCAATCTTGGTATTTTGATTGATTATAAGTTGACGTGACTTAACTAGCTTATTGTTGGCTGCTCTCAATTCTTGTCGAATTTTATATGATCGATATAAAATAATCGCCAATATTAAAGACAACCCAATAAAAACCCAGGTATAAAATGTTTGTCGTCTGGCGGCAGCATCTTTAACTCTTGCCAACTCAAACAACCTTTGATTCTCCTCAGCCTGATTTGCCAACTCAAACCCCATTTGAAGTGCTTGAATTTCTCGTTCCCTATTAATCCTGGAATTTTCAGTTAACAGATTCACATATAACTTATAATATTCATCAGCCTTATCAGATAAACCTTTAACTTCATAAAACTCAGCCAGGAGCTTATAAATTTCTTCTGTGTACGAATTAAGTTTCATCTTCTCTGACTCACCTGCACTTGAATGTAGCAATACAAACATACTATCAAGTTCTCCTACATTTCGATAGGCTTTTGCAGCTGATAGTTTAATCATAACTTTAGCCAGAATCTCATTTGATGAATTCATCTTTTTTCTATAATGAGAATAAAGATTTAGAACATCATCATTTCTTCCTAATTTCAAATAGGCATTCATGAGATAGCTGGCGGTAAACAATTCACCTATCTCATTACCAGATTTTATGTTAAAATCATTAGCCTTTAAAATATAATCCAACCCTTTTTCGACCTCACCCAATTCTACATAACAGTCTCCGATATGACCATATGGCAGAGCTTTCATTCTCTCATTATTATCTTCAATATGATCTAGTGAATTTTGATAATATTCGATTGCTTTGGAATAATACCCAAGACTTTTATAAACAAGTCCCGAATTGGAATAAGCAGCTCTTTTTACATGATTATTAGTTATGCCATCCAACATCCCCAGCGATTGATGAACTAGCAATACAGCTGTTTTATAATTACCTGTTTCTATCGCAGCAACTGCCATATAGCTTTTTACGATAATTTCTTCATCTTTATCTTCTATCTTCTTTAGATAAGTTATTAAGACCTTACCTAGATTATATGCGCTATCCGGGTCACTATGCAAGTAATCACTAACAAGATCTTTATACATCAAATAATTATCCTCATTAATTTCCAGGTCATTAGTTTGACTAAAGACATCATTACTGAAAATGCATAGTAAAAAAACAGTAAGATATTTCAGAAGGGTCTTCAATTGTTACTGGTTGATTATTTTGGTTATAATTTTTAGATCCACAAAAATCAATAATATGTAATTATTGTGTATTAAGTGCAAAGATATCAATAAACATTATTTATATATAAAAAAACCGGGACAGTTAATACCATCCCGGTTGTAATCAAGAATTATAACAAAACTTATATTGTTTCTCTTTGAAGAATAAAATCAGAAATAAAATAACCAACTTCTGTGGTCGAATGAGGATTATCAGAAAACAGATCTTCCGTTCCAACTTTCTTATTTAATGAATCATTAACAGCTTCTCTGATTGTATTTGCTTCTTCAATCATATCAAATGATGTCTCCAAAAGCATTGCTGCTGATAATATCGTCGCTACAGGGTTTGCAATATCTTTACCTGTAGCCTGTGGATATGATCCATGAACTGGCTCATACAATGCAGATTTATCACCTATAGAAGCGCTCGGCAACAATCCCAGTGAACCTCCTATAACTGAGGCCTCGTCTGACAGAATGTCTCCGAACATATTCTCAGTTAACACAACATCAAACCCTGACGGATTAAGGATTAATTGCATTGCTGCGTTATCAACAAATAAAAATTCCAACTGCACATCTGAATAATCAGATTTATGTAATTCAGTTACCTCATCTCGCCACAATCTTGAAGTTGCCAATACATTTGCCTTATCTACAAGAGTAACTTTATTTCTTCGCTTCCTTGCAGCTTCAAATGCCTTTACTGCTATCCTCCTGATTTCTTCTCTGGAATATAAACTTGCGTCAAATGCTTCCTGGTCATTTTCTGAACGCCCACTAGGTTTGCCGAAATATATCCCACCTGTAAGCTCTCTGAAAATAACCAGGTCTGTGCCTGATATTCTTTCATGTTTAAGAGGTGAAGACGACAACAATGCTTCATAGGCTGTCACAGGACGAATGTTTGCATATAAACCTAATGATTTACGCATCCTTAGCAATCCTTGTTCCGGACGTACCTTTGCATTTGGATTATTATCATATTTCGGATCTCCAATGGCTCCGAATAAAATAGCATCAGACTGTGTACATAATTCATGCGTTTTTATCGGATAAGGATCACCCGTTTCATCGATTGCCGCTGCTCCAACAAGACCATATTCATATTCAAACTTATGTCCGAATCTTTCACATACTGCATTCATTACCTTAACGGCCTCACGACATACTTCAGGTCCAATTCCATCACCAGGTAATACAGCAATTTTCTTTATATCACTCATGAATATTTAACTCTCTCTTTTTCAAAATTTATTATTTCATTCTTTAGGGTCAGAATATAATCTATATCATCAAACCCATTGATAAGGCATTTCTTTTTATAGTCGCTGATCTCAAATTGTTCTTCTGTACCCGTTGATTCTAATTTTACTGTCTGATTTGGCAAATCAACTGTAATTAAAACTGACGGATCTTTTTCAATCTCATTAAAGATTTCATTAAGAAATTCAGGCGATACCTGTACAGGTAAAAGACCATTGTTTAATGCATTATTTTTAAAAATATCTGCAAAGAATGATGAAACTACTACTCTGAAGCCATAATCATAAATAGCCCAGGCAGCGTGCTCCCTACTTGAGCCACTACCAAAATTCTTACCGGCAACTAAAACTTCTCCGGTATATGTATCACTATTTAATACGAAATCTGATTTTGGAGACCCATCGCTATTATAACGCCAGTCTCTAAATAAATTTTCACCAAACCCCTCTCTGGAGGTGGCTTTAAGGAATCGTGCCGGAATAATTTGATCAGTATCGACATTGTCAACCGGCATTGGCACTGCCGTAGAACTGATTATTGATATTTTTTGCATGTTAGTTGAGTTATTTATTCTGCAATAGAAATATATCCTTTAATTGCTGTTGCAGCAGCGGTTAATGGGCTTGCCAAAAGCGTTCTGGCGCCCGGACCTTGTCTGCCTTCAAAATTTCTATTACTGGTTGAAACACAATATTCTCCTTGTGGAATTTTATCTTCATTCATCCCAAGACAGGCCGAACAACCCGGTTCACGAAGTTCAAACCCTGCTTCAGCAAATATCTTATCTAACCCTTCTTCTATAGCTTGCTTCTCAACTTGCTTTGAGCCTGGAATAAATAACGCATTAATATTTTCTGCTTTTTTCTTCCCTTTCACATAATCTGCTACCAAACGAAGATCTTCAATGCGGCTATTTGTACAACTTCCAATAAACACATAATTCACCTTCTTACCAAGTAATTGTTCACCAGACTTCAGCCCCATATACTCCAAAGACTTCTGAAAACTCTTTTTTTCATTAATATCATCTATGGCATTCTCATCAGGCACAATAGAACTTAATTTCATTCCCATACCAGGGTTAGTTCCATAGGTGATCATTGGCTCGATATCAGCAGCATCAAACACATATTCAACATCAAATTTCGCATCATCATCTGTTCGCAACTCAGACCAATCGGCTACTGCTTTATCAAAAGCTTCACCTTTTGGAGCAAACTCTCTTCCTTTGATGTAATCAAAAGTTGTTTGATCAGGAGCAATTATACCTCCACGAGCACCCATTTCAATACTCATGTTACATATTGTCATTCTCGCCTCCATACTCAGACTTTCAATTGCTGAGCCTGCATATTCCACGAAATAACCGGTTCCTCCTGATGAAGATATTTTACTTATTATATATAGAATTATGTCTTTTGATAGAACACCTTTCTTTAATTCACCATCAACTTTGATTCTCATTGTTTTTGGCTTCTTCTGCAATAGACATTGAGTAGCAAAAACTTGCTCAACTTCAGAAGTTCCAATCCCAAAAGCTATCGAACCAAAAGCACCATGCGTACTTGTATGGCTATCACCACAAACCATAGTCATGCCTGGTTGTGTTATCCCTAACTCAGGACCTATCACATGAACAATGCCCTGATACCTATGCCCCAAACCATAAAGCTCAATCCCATGTTTTTCACAGTTTTCTGTTAGCTTTTCTACTTGCTTGCGACTTAGCGCTTCACGAATAGGTAAATGCTGATCTTTAGTCGGCACATTATGGTCTGCTGTTGCAACTGTATTTTCAGGACGGAATACTTTAAGACCCCTTGCTTCAAGTCCGGCAAATGCTTGTGGACTTGTCACTTCATGAATAAGGTGTTTGTCAATATATAGTAGATCTGTTGATGGGGAAACCTTGTGCACAACATGACGTTCCCATACTTTATCAAAAAGGGTTTTTCCCATTGGTATTAATCTTATTTATTTGGTTATTGTTGTTTCGATTTTTGCTAATACATGAAGATCTTCATCATCGATCTGCTTTTTCTTGTCTGCCATGTTCAAAAATTCAACATAAAGCACTTCAAGCTCATCTTTTTCGAACAAATATCCAAGTTTTTGAAGTCTATGCTTCAGCGCATGACGACCACTTCTAGCTGTCAATACAATGTTAGAATCTCCTGCACCTACATCTGAAGGATCAATAATTTCATAGTTTTCTTTATTCTTCAAAAACCCATCCTGGTGAATTCCCGAAGAGTGAGCAAATGCATTAGCCCCGACGATTGCCTTGTTTGGCTGAACAGGCATGTTCATCATTCGGGAAACCATATTACTTAAAGGGGTAATTAATTTCGGATTTACATTTGTTTCAAAATTCAAATGTGGGTGACTCTTAAGAATCATAACTACTTCCTCAAGAGAAGTATTTCCGGCACGTTCGCCGATTCCGTTCATTGTAACCTCTACCTGGCGAGCACCATTCTGGATACCTGCGACTGTGTTAGCAGTTGCTAATCCGAGATCATTATGACAGTGAACAGAAATTATAGCTTTATGAATATTGGATACATTTTCAAACAGGAATCTGATTTTTTGTCCGAAGACATCCGGAAGGTTATAACCTGTGGTATCAGGAATATTGACAACTGTTGCTCCTGCAGCAATCACTGCTTCTACCATTTGGGCAAGATATTGAAGATTTGCCCTACCTGCATCTTCACAATAAAACTCAACATCCTCCACAAACTTCTTAGCATACTTAACTGCTGATACACCCTGCTCAAGAACTTTTTCTCTTGAAGATTTAAACTTATGTTCAATATGAATGTCTGAAGCCCCTATCCCGGTATGAATTCTTGGACGTTTTGCAAACTTCAAAGCCTGTGCAGCAAGATTTATATCCATTACTTTGGCACGAGTCAGAGCACAAACTACCGGCTCTGTTACCGCCCTTGAAATTTCAACTACCGAGTTAAAATCTCCAGGACTACTTACAGGAAACCCCGCCTCGATGATATCAACTCCCAACTTCTCAAGTCCTTTAGCGACTTCTACCTTTTCTGCTGTATTTAACTGACAACCCGGGACCTGTTCTCCATCCCTTAAGGTTGTGTCAAAAATTTGAATTTTTTCACTCATGATTATCCGATTTGCCTAATAATATCACACTAAAAAATAAACTGAAACATCGTTTCAATCTCAATTAGGAAACCACAAATAATACAATTTCACCCTCCTTTGCAAGACACCTGAAAAAATTGAATTTTAGTTATATAAAAGGAGCATAAAATGAAAAAAAACTAAATTTTTGAAATATTTTTGAAATATTTTCACTTACAAGCGTTAGCTAGTGAAGCTAACAAACGTAAGTATTCTACCTATCAACTTCACCCAGTACAAAATCTAATGATCCAACAATCGCAATTAAATCAGCTATGTAAGATCCTTTTGCTATCTCAGGCAAAACCGATAAGTTAGAAAAGCAGCATGAGCGGACTTTACATCTGAAAGGCACATCACTCTTACCATCAGCCCTAAAATAAAAGCCTAATTCGCCTTTTGGATTTTCAGCTCTGACATATAAATCCTGAGCTTTTGGCCTTATCTTTTTAGGAACCATTTCCCATGGGTCAAAATCTCTGGTGCGACGGTGATCTTTTTTTAATTTATCAAGACATTGTGTGATGATCTCCAAAGATTGTTTACACTCTTGTAATCTAACCCACATTCTATCCCAACAGTCACCTACTGTACCCATTTTCCCTTCTCCTACCGGAATCTCAAAGTCAATTTCAGGGTACACAGAATATCCATCAACCCTTCGAAGGTCATGTTTCAATCCTGAAGCTCTTAAAAGTGGACCAGTAACACCATAATTTATTGCCGTATCGATAGACATCACACCTACTTTGGCGGTACGTTCAATAAATATCTTATTATTGATAATCAGGTTTTCAAGTTCAGTCAGTTTAGGCTTTAAATATCCTACCAACTCGAAACACCGTTCTTCAAAACCTAAAGGTAAATCGTAGTAAACTCCACCTATCCACTGGTAATTATATAGCAACCTGGCGCCACTAAGCCATTCAAACATTCTTAGAATAATCTCTCTATCTCTCATCAACCAGAAAAACGCCGTCATAGCTCCTATATCCATGCCATAGGTCCCCATAGCCACAAAGTGACTAGCTAGCCGGTTTAACTCTGCAGTCAATACTCTAATGTATTCAATGCGTTTAGGTAGTTGCCCTTCTAACCCAAGCATTTTTTCAACTCCCATAACATAAGCATGCTCATTATTCATCGCTGCTACATAATCGAGCCTGTCTACGTATGGAATAATCTGATTATAAGCTAATGCTTCAGCATGCTTCTCAAAACAACGATGCAAAAAACCTAAGTGAGGAACCACATCTTTGACTATCTCACCATCTGTTAAAACTTCTAGACGAAGTACACCATGGGTACTCGGGTGATGAGGCCCAATATTAATAATCATCTCCTCTCTCCTAAGGTCTTCTTCCTTGTATTTACCCGGAGATGATTTTCTTAAGTTTTCAGGATCAAATTTATACTGCAGGGTTTTCTCTGTCATCATAAGGCACTTTTACACCATGATAGGTTTCCAAATTTTGATAATCTTTTCTCAGCGGGTGACCTTCCCAGTCTTCAGGCATAAGTATTCTTCTAAGATCCTCATGGTCATTAAAATGTATTCCATATAGGTCAAATACTTCTCTTTCATGCCAGTCTGCTGTTTTCCAGATCTTTGACACAGAGCTTAATGAAGGCATTGACTCACCTTCTGAATTACGCTTGAGTACAGCCTTTAACATCAATTGCCTCCCAAATGGAATAGAGTATAAGTTATAAATAACCTCCATTGTGCCAGCATCCGGGCCGTTATCAATACCTGTCAGGCAAGACAATGAATCAAAATACAATTCCGAATTTATATAACACTCACGACAAACATCAAAAATATGATCCTTGTGAATAACTAAACCCTCGGGAGTAGAATTTTCTACCTTTTCAAGAATTACCTCCTCACCGAATTTATTCAGTAGCAATAAATATATCTGATGAAAGTCCATTAAACAGCTTTTTCTTTTTTCAACAACTTATGAATTTTCTTTGGGGCAAGAATACTTTCCGTCCTTATCTTCTCCTGAAGTTTTATAAATCCTCCGATTAACGCTTCCGGTCTAGGTGGACAACCTGGAACATACACATCTACAGGAATAACTCTATCAACTCCTTTAACCACATGATAACCATGCTCCCAATATGGACCCCCACAATTTGCACAAGACCCCATCGAAATCACATATCTAGGCTCTGGCATTTGTTCATAAAGCCTCCTAACCCTGTCAGCCATTTTAAAAGTTACCGTCCCTGCAACAATCATAACATCAGACTGGCGCGGAGATGCTCTCGGAACGATACCCAGTCTATCAAGATCATAAGGAGTAGCTCCGGCAGACATAAATTCTATGGCGCAACAAGCCAGCCCAAAACTCATAGGCCACATACTAGACAACCTTGCCCAGTTTATCAGGTCATCAAGCTTAGCAATGATAACCCCACCTTGTCCATAACCATCATTTTTTGTTGCCATGTTCTTTATCCTTCATTCGTTCATTAAACTCTTCATACAACCTACCAGGAACAGGAGATTTGAAGAGGTAAATAGATTTTTTTGGCTTTTCCCAGGTAATAAACCCCTTTCTCCAGGCATACGCCAAACCCAACGCCAATATTAAAATAAATATCACCATCTCAAGCCATACCAACCACCCCCAACGTCCGCCGGTCTGAGCGATTAACTGCTCATCTCCAAAAACTGTTGCCCAGGGAAATAAGAATATGAGTTCAACCTCAAAAAGCAAAAACATCAATGCTACAAGATAAAACCTAAGGTTAAATTGTCCCCATGCATTACCAACAGGATCTTCACCACTTTCATAGGAAGTGTTTTTTTCGGGGTTGGGTCTATCAGTTCGGATAATCTTACTTGTAATTACACCTCCAAGGGTAAATACAGCTCCTCCAACGATAAACAATAACAGTATTGACAGGTTTGACAGATCTATATTTTCAGCCATACTAATATTGGGCGCTTATTTTTAAAGCAATATAGTGAAAACTGAATTACCTTAAAACCTGGGAGGCTTAAGGTGTTTAAAATGACCATTCATTTTTATTACAGTTCTTGAGCGTTCATACTCCTTTATCACAGGCAAAGTATGCTCAAGGTGGTCTACAATAAACATTTTTCTTTCGCTTTCTCTGGTAAGTTTTAACAATTCATATTCCTGACTTATTGATAGCCCAACCTTATGTGCAAGATCGTAACTACTAATCTGTTCGAGTGCCGGATCAATGGTTTTTAGATTTAATAATTCAAAAAGTTCATTTATCAATGAATAATACCTGTCTTTAACTATCGAATCAACACTATCATAAACATTATCAAGATAGACTACCTCTCCTCCCGCATAAAGTTTTCCAGGCCATGGATTTTTATAATTCTCAACTTTAAAAACTCTTTCCCCTCTTGTCTTTATATCCATTCTACCATCTGAATAGGTATGCGATAGTTCTTCAATTCGTACTTCGATACCATATTCGATCACCCCAGTTACATATCCGGGAATACCAAAAGGTTGATCAGTTTGAATACATTCATTAACCAGCTGTTTATATCTGGATTCAAATACATGAAGATTTATCGGTTCGCCAGGAAAAGCTACCATTTTCAATGGAAATAGAGGTAGAAAATTTTTCATATAAAATAAACTTAGCTAACCAGACTTTGTTCAATAAAAAAAGCACTACCAACAGGCAGTGCTTTTTAGAATTTTATTTGCTAAATATTATTAATTCAGCTTTGCTTTTAGACCTTCATCAAGTACTGCAAGGAATTCCTCAGTAGTAAGATAATGATCTTGAGTCATTTTATCACCATGAATTAACAAAGCAAGGTCCTTTGTCATTTTGCCATTCTCTACTGCTTCGATACAAACAGCTTCTAAGCTATGAGCAAAATCAACCAGCTTCTGGTTATCATCAAGTTTACCTCTGAAAGCTAAACCTCTTGTCCACGCAAATATTGAAGCAATTGGATTAGTTGATGTAGGCTTACCTTGCTGATGCTGACGGTAGTGACGAGTTACAGTACCGTGAGCTGCTTCAGCTTCCATTGTTTTTCCATCAGGAGTAATCAATGTTGAAGTCATCAAACCTAAAGATCCGAAACCTTGAGCTACTGTATCAGACTGTACATCACCATCATAGTTTTTACAAGCCCAAACGAATCCACCTTCCCACTTAAGAGCCGCAGCAACCATATCATCGATTAATCTGTGCTCGTAAGTAATTCCAGCTTCATCAAATTTAGCCTTCCACTCATTCTGATATACCTCTTCGAAAATATCTTTAAATCTACCATCATACTTCTTAAGGATAGTGTTTTTAGTAGACATATAAAGAGGCCATTTCTTTTCGTAAGCCATGTTAAAACAAGCACGAGCAAATCCGTAAATAGATTCGTCAGTGTTGTACATAATCATTGCAATACCATCACCATTAAAATCATAAGCTTCAAAAGTTTGAGGCTCACCATTTTCAGGAGTGAAAGTCATTGTCAATTTACCTTTACCTTTTGTCAAAGTATCTGTTGCTCTATACTGATCTCCAAATGCATGACGACCGATACAAATAGGCTTTGTCCATCCTGGAACCAATCGAGGAACATTGTTAATCAAAATTGGCTCACGGAAAACAGTACCTCCAAGAATATTTCTGATCGTACCATTAGGAGAACGGTACATTTCTTTCAGACCAAACTCTTCAACACGCGCCTCATCAGGAGTGATGGTAGCACATTTAATACCAACATTATATTTTTTGATTGCATTAGCTGCATCAACTGTGATCTGGTCATTTGTCGCATCACGACTCTCCATTCCAAGATCATAGTACTTAATATCAATATCCAGGTACGGAAGGATCAGTTTGTCTTTAATAAACTGCCATATTACCCGAGTCATTTCATCACCGTCCAGTTCTACAACCGGATTTGCTACTTTAATTTTGTCCATAGTAAATCTACGTGTTAGTATTCCGAGTTAGTTTCTAAATTTTACAATTTGGGCACGAAGTTACGAAATTATGTTTAAATGAAGTATAGCTTCATTCTGTTGTTATATATAATGAGTCACCATAAAATTCGTTATAACAAAAATAACATATTATATGACTCTCATTTTAACACTGATTTTATCCTTATCTACATCTTTTTTCTCTACAGAAAAACCTGTACAGACTACTGAAAGTATATGTATTACCAGTGAAGAGGCCCTCTTACTGGAAATTTTGAATGATTACAGAATCTCAAAAAAATTGCATTCAGTAAAATTATCTTCCAAACTCACATTAGTCGCAAAAACTCATGCCCGTGACTTAATGGAAAATTATTCCTTTGATGAAACCTGCAACCCTCATAGCTGGTCAGATAAAGGAAACTGGACATCATGCTGCTATACATCTGATCACAAACAATCAAACTGCATGTGGAATAAGCCAAAGGAAATTGCTGAGTATTACGCTCATGGCTATGAAATAATATTCTATCATTCAGGAAAAGCAACTGCAGAGGATGCCTTAAAGGGATGGAAAAACAGTACTGCTCATAATGAAGTGGTAACAAACACTAGCATTTGGAAACAGATAAAATGGGAATCGATTGGGGTGGCAATCGACGGAAACTGGGCGGTAGTATGGTTTGGACCTGCCCCTGATCAATCACCCCAACCGAAAATATGTCAATAGCTTTCTTTATCAGTAGGAAAACCGCCTGACTTCACATCATCGATGTAATTATTAAAAGCTTTGGACATTATATCATTCAAATCTGCATATTGTCTAAGGAATCTAGGTTTAAATTCCTGAGTTATACCCAACATGTCATGGACCACTAATACCTGGCCATCAACATCTGGACCTGCACCAATTCCTATAACTGGAATAGACACTCTTTGAGCAACTTCCTTAGCAAGTTTCGAAGGGATTTTTTCTAATACAAGTGCAAAGCAACCAATACGCTCTAACAACTCAGCATCTTCAATTAATTTTTGAGCCTCTTCATCTTCTTTGGCTCTAACAGTATAGGTTCCAAATTTATAAATTGATTGTGGGGTTAGTCCTAAATGCCCCATTACCGGAACACCTGCTGACAGCACACGCTCGATAGACTCTTGAATTTCGCTTCCCCCTTCCATTTTCACAGCGTGAGCACCAGATTCTTTCATAATTCTTACCGAAGAACGCAATGCCTCACTCGAACTACCCTGATAAGACCCAAATGGAATATCGACAACAACTAATGCTCTGTCAACCGCTCTGATCACACTTCCAGCATGATAAATCATCTGATCAAGGGTGATAGGAAGTGTAGTTTCATGACCTGCCATAACATTAGATGCCGAATCACCAACTAAAATAATATCAATACCAGATTGATCAATGATTTTAGCCATAGAGTAATCGTATGCCGTAAGCATAGCAATTTTCTCTCCGGTGTTTTTCATTTCTTGTAGTATGTGCGTTGTGATTTTTTTTATATCTGAAGATCTGTGTACTGACATGATTAAATGTGGTTTTGATTAACAAAAGTGCGAAAGACTGACCTACTTTTCAAATACTATCCGAATAATGATTTGGAATGAC
This sequence comes from Marinigracilibium pacificum, assembly GCF_012926615.1. GTDB lineage: Bacteria > Bacteroidota > Bacteroidia > Cytophagales > Cyclobacteriaceae > Mangrovivirga > Mangrovivirga pacifica. The sequence goes on from NZ_JABBNU010000009.1 coordinate 60,093, forward strand.
AACTTTAAAAGTAGTTCCTTTGCCTTCTTCACTTTCTACTTCTATAGTCCCATTGAGTTTATCTATTGTAGTATCGACAAGATAAAGCCCTAACCCGGAACCACTGCTTTTTTCTGTTGCCCGGCTAAACATATCAAAAATCCCATCAATTTTGTTTTCAGGAATACCTTCTCCGTTATCCTCGATGGTAATTACAGCTTCCTTCTCAGTTACAACGGCAGTTATCCTTATATAGCTGTCTGGAATATCTCTGCGATATTTCAGGGCATTGGAAATTATGTTATTTAATACAATCCTGACTCGGGGTGGGTCAGAATAAAATGGTTCTATTTCACGAATATGACTAAAAACCTGCAGGTTTTTCATATTTTCTATCGCTCCATAAACAGCAATAGCCTGGTTAACCTCCACCTGTAAGTGAATTCTTTCTTTCTTAATATCCAGCCTGCTGTTTCTACTGATATGAAGCAGGTCGCCTACAAGATCATCAAGTCGTTTTACGCTATTCTCGATCTCATCAACGCATTTTGCCTGGATTTCCGGATCCTCATCTTTTCGCAATAGATTAACCAGGCCTAACACAGATTTTAAAGGAGATCGAAGATCGTGACTAGCATGATAAACAAACCTGTCAAGTTCATAATTAACTTGCTCAAGCTCTATCATACTCTTTTTCAACTCTGTAATATCACTAATTACCGCATCAAGCCTATCCTTATCTTTATTTAGTGTTGCAGAAACCAGGCCGTATAACTTACCTCCCCACACAGTTCTGATTTCAAGCTCAAAATCTTCAACTCTGCCATCACGATAAAGTTTTTCAAGAAACCTTTTTCTATCCTCCGGACTATGATAAAAGTTCTGGATATAAACTTCATCCGAGTCCTTGTCAGCTCCTGTTAATTGATAAAACCGTCTATTTGCTTCAAGGATTTTTCCTGTTGATGCCTCTGTAATTACCGTTACAACCTGAGAATTCTGATAAAGAATATAATACTTTTCCTTTGCTTCTTCGAGTTCCTTTTTGGCTTTTATTTCTTCAGAAACATCCTTATGCGTTCCTACAATATATTCCAGATTCCCTTCTTCATCATATAAAAAATTCGCCCTTGATCTTATATAACAATAGTTTCCTGCCTTATGCTTCAATCTGAAAATCTGATAAAATTCTGAGGGTTCAACATTTTCGAGTTTTTCCATAAATGATCTGATGGCGATCCCCTTATCTTCCTCATGAACCCAATCCATCCAAAGATTCATATTAAGGTCCACCTCATTTACTTCATAGCCCATCATCTTGATCCATTGATCATTCACATAGACCTTTTCATCTTTTACATCAAAGAGCCATAGTCCTTCATAGGTACCTGAAATAATCTTTCTCATAAGAAACAACTCCTTATTTTGAGAGGCGATTTCAGGATCTCCTTCAATAAGAACCATCCTGGCTCTGGATATTTTATCCTCAATTCCTGGATTAACCCGATTCTTCATACACTATTTCAGATATACTGCCGGTTCTTCCCCCAGAACCACTTTGATATGATCATTTAGTGTGGTAGATAACTCATACCCAAGGTAGTTTGCTAAAACCGGAAACGATTTATGACTTCTGTTCACAAGAACGGCAGTTTCTATTTTCTTAACTGAAGTCCCAAGAAATATCTTCATACTATTCGCCATCGTTCTACCGGTATTCAACACATCATCAACTAAAATCACCACACTATCACTAATATTTGAAACAGGAGTTTCATCTGAAAGCTTTACTTCATCAGGATTGGATTTATCAATAAGAACTTCAACAACTTCAACTTCAATCTTGCTTATTTTCTTAACCTCTTTTGCCAAAGCATGAGCCAGATCAACACCGGCACCTTCTATTCCGGCCATAATCAGATTACTCTCTTCAAAATTTCTTTCATAAATTTCATAAGCCATTCTGATTATTTTCTGATGAACAGCCTTAGCATCTAAAATTTTGTTTTCTACTGAAGTCATTTTTGTCTATTTATGAACCTAAAAGTAATATTTAGTTTCCAATAATTTAAAACTGACTGATATATTGTCAGGTTATATCGTAAATTTAAGCTTTGGCACAAGGCTTGCCATATAGACGATCACCTTAAATTAAAATAAAATTGAATATTACATGCCATCTTGGCACATTTATATAGATTATGAGCAAAGAAAATAAGCTTTCATCGTTGGTATTAACAGAATTGGCAGAGGATAATTCAGGTGATATGCTACAACTCATCAATCCTGAACAGGAAGGTGATGATGACAAATTAATGGATAATCTTCCTGAAGAACTACCTGTCCTTCCTATAAAAAACACCGTATTGTTTCCCGGGGTAGTAATTCCCATTACTGTAGGCAGAAAAAAATCTGTCAAACTGGTAAAGCAGGTTTATGAAAAAGAGAGAATTATAGGTGTAGTTGCTCAAAAACAAAGTAACAATGAAGATCCCGGTAAGGATGATATTTATCAGGTGGGAACTATTGCCAGAATAATTAAAATGATTGTTTTACCTGATGGAAATATTACTATCATTATTCAGGGTAAAAAGAGGTTCAAAATAGATGAATTTGTTACTGAAGACCCTTATTTAAAGGTTAAACATTCTGTCCTTGAAGAAAGCTTTCCTGCTGACTCAAATGAAAATCTTCAGGCTCTGGTTCAGTCACTTAAAGATTCTGCAAATAAAATTTTAAAGCTTAATCCTGATATCCCTCAAGAAGCTCAGGTTGCGCTTGACAATATTGAAAGCACAAAGTTTTTGACTCATTTCCTTTGCTCAAATATCAATGCTGAGGTAGACGAAAAGCAAAAACTTCTTGAAATAAATGATGGATTTAAGCGTGCATCATTGCTTTTGGAATACATGATGCGTGACATCAAAATGCTTGAAATAAAGCAAGAGATCCAAAATAAAGTTCATGTTGATATCGATCAACAACAGCGTGATTATTACCTGCGTCAGCAAATAAGAATTCTTCAGGATGAATTGGGTCAGGAAGGGCCGGAAGCAGAAATTGAAGAATTGAGATTAAAAGGCGAGGATAAAAACTGGCCAGACAATGTTCATGAACATTTTAATAAAGAGCTTGACAAAATCCTGAGACTTAACCCTCAGGCTGCTGAATATCCTGTATTGATTAACTATTGTGAGCTATTACTTGAATTACCATGGAATGAGCTCACTGAAGATAATTTTGACCTCAAACGCGCCAAGGAAGTTCTTGACAAAGATCATTATGGCCTAACTAAAGTCAAGGAAAGAATTATAGAATATCTTGCTGTTTTAAAGCTGAAAAAGGATATGAAAGCACCGATTTTATGCCTTTATGGCCCTCCGGGTGTAGGTAAAACTTCACTGGGAAGATCTGTTGCCAGAGCTTTGAACAGAAAGTATGTAAGGATGTCACTTGGTGGTGTTCATGATGAGGCTGAGATTAGAGGTCATAGAAAAACCTATGTTGGTGCAATGCCCGGAAAAATTATCCAAAACATTAAAAGGGCAGAGTCATCAAACCCGGTATTCATACTTGACGAGATAGATAAACTGGATTCTGGTCACAGAGGAGATCCTTCTTCAGCTCTATTGGAAGTCCTTGACCCGGAACAAAACAGTACCTTTAGCGATAACTTTCTTGAAATTGATTACGACCTTTCAAAGGTTTTATTTATCGCTACAGCAAACAGCCTTGAGTCTATTCCTGCTCCATTAAGAGACAGAATGGAGATAATCGAAATTACTGGATACACTCATGAAGAAAAGGTAGAAATTGCTAAAAAGCACCTTATTCCGAAGCAAAGAAAAGAGCATGGTTTAAAAGCTAAGGACGTAACATTTGCCAAAGCTGCTATCGACAAACTGATTAATGGATACACGCGTGAATCAGGTGTCAGAAACCTTGAAAGAAAAGTGGGTTCGGTTATCAGGAATATTGCAAAATCTATTGCTCTTGAAGAAGAATATGATTCAAAAATTACTCCGAAACGAATTATTGAGATATTAGGTCCTGAAATTTTTGATCAGGAACTTTATGAAAACAATAAATACGCTGGTGTGGTAACAGGATTAGCCTGGACGCCTGTCGGAGGTGATATTCTTTTTATTGAATCCAGTCTGTCAAAAGGCAAAGGAAAGCTAACTCTTTCAGGACAGCTGGGAGATGTTATGAAAGAATCTGCGGTTACAGCTCTTTCATACTTAAAATCAAATGCTGATGATTTAAATATCGACCAGCGTCTATTTAATGAATATGATCTTCATGTTCACGTACCGGCCGGAGCAGTTCCTAAAGATGGTCCATCAGCAGGTATCACAATGCTTACTTCTCTTGCTTCAATCTATACCCAGAGAAAAGTCAAAGATAAGCTGGCGATGACTGGCGAAATTACCCTTAGGGGAAAGGTACTTCCAGTTGGAGGAATCAAAGAAAAGATTCTTGCCGCAGGTAGAGCTGGAATTAAGGAGATCATAATGTGTTCTAAAAACAGAAAAGACCTGAAAGATATCGAACCGGATTATATTAAGAATCTAAAATTCCATTTTATTGATACTGTCGATGAAGTATTAAATATAGCATTATTAAAATCAAAGGTTGATGACCCGATGATTTTCACTTATGAGAACAATTCAATGGAAAAAACCAGAATATGACGATCAAAAGTGCGTTGCTATTTTTTTCACTTTCGACATTAACTGTATTGGGTTTTGGTCAGGATATAGACCAGACCCAAATGTTATTGTTTCCTACCTCCGCTAAAGACACAGGACTTGGAAGCAGAACGCTAACTTCATCTGATGATGCCAGTGTTTGGTTTAGAAACCCATCAATGGTTCCTGACTCTGCACTATCACGTTTTACCCACATAACCTATGGAGATTATTTATCTGATATCAAATACGGAACTGTAGCATATGGACAGAAATTAAAAAATGGATTGAGAATTTGGGGAGGGTTTCAATTTCTTGATTACGGTAAGCTGGAACGCACTAGCAATACGGGTATTACTGATGGAGAGTTTTCTTCAAATGGTTGGAGACTAGCTTCCGGAGTATCCCATAAAATAGGATTGTTTTCATTAGGCCTGAACATTAATTATGAGTCAGTAAATTTTGATGGGTTCTCTGAAGGCATCGTTTATTTTGATCTTTCCGGAACTTACTTCCATCCAACGAAAGATTTTACTGCAGCCCTAACAATACAGCAATTTGGTAAATTTGGTAGTGAATCATTTGATAATGATGTTCCATTAAGACTATCAGCCGGAATGACTTTCAAACCAGAATTCGCACCTTTCAGGTTTACACTTCAAACTTTTGATCTAAATATTAAAAGACCAGAATTTATTGATGAAGAAAATGAAACTTCGGGAATAGATAAAGTGTTTTATCATGTAAGTGCAGGTGTTGAAATCCTGCTTCATAAAAATTTCAATGTCATGGCCGGTTATAATTTTAATCGAAGACAACAACTAAAAACCGAACAAGGTAATGGTAGTTCCGGCATGTCATTGGGATTTAATTTAAATTTAAAGGGGTTCATGTTTTCTTATTCCCATGGATTTTATCATCAGGGAGGAGGAGTAAACTACCTTACTTTACAAAAAGACATATCATCCATATTTAATAAATAATATTAAGAGATGGCACAAAAAGAAATTTCATTAACACCAAAGCAAATTGTTGCTGAACTAGATAAATATATCATTGGCCAGTCTAATGCCAAAAAGAATGTTGCAATAGCTCTTCGAAACAGATGGAGAAGAATGAATACTAAATCTGAATTAAAAGAAGAGATTATGCCTAACAACATCCTGATGATTGGCTCTACTGGTGTTGGAAAGACAGAAATTGCAAGGAGGCTGGCAAAACTTGCTGACGCGCCATTTGTAAAAGTTGAGGCAAGCAAATTTACTGAAGTGGGGTATGTTGGTCGTGATGTAGAAAGTATGGTTCGTGACCTGGTGGAACAGGCCATCCACATGGTAAAGATTAGTAAAAAAGAAGAGGTAAGGGAAAAAGCTGAAGGAATTGTTGAAGATATTATCCTGGATGCATTGATACCGCCTATTAAGAAGACTCCTGCAAGACCAGGTTTTCAATCATCCCCGGGAACTTATATCGAAAATGACACTGAGCCTAAAACTGATGAAGAACTAAATGAAAAAACCAGGGAAAGGTTTAGAGAAAAAATCAAGTCCGGAGAACTCGATGATCGAAAAATAGAAATTGATGTAAAAGCGCCAAGTAATCCTGGTATTGGAATGATCGGTGGTGGCATGATAGACGAATCATCCCTGATAAATCTTCAAGACATGCTTTCCGGAATGATGCCTAAAAAATCAAAGAAAAGGAAAGTCACCATTGCCGATGCAAAAAAATTACTCCTTGACGAAGAAGCCTCAAAGCTCATTGACTTCGAAGAGGTAAAAGATGAAGCAATCAGAAAAACTGAAAACACAGGAATCATATTCATTGATGAAATCGACAAAATAGCTGCTTCATCTAATAAACAAGGTGCCGATGTAAGCCGTGAAGGAGTACAACGTGACCTTCTTCCAATTGTTGAAGGAAGTTCGGTAACAACTAAACATGGCGTTGTAAATACTGACCATATACTATTTATATCTGCTGGTGCGTTTCATGTTAGTAAACCTTCAGATCTGATTCCTGAATTACAAGGTCGTTTCCCGATCAGGGTTGAGCTTGATAATTTATCAGAAGATGATTTTCTTAAGATATTGCTTGAACCAAAAAATGCTCTTACAAAGCAGTACGAAGCATTATTTGAGGCTGAAGAAGTTAGTCTGGAGTTCACAGAAGATTCCTTAAAACATATTGCCAGAATTGCTTTTGAGGTAAACGCCGAGGTAGAAAACATTGGAGCCCGAAGACTTCATACAGTGATGAGCAAACTTCTGAATGACTTTTTATATGAAGTACCTGATGTTATTGGTCCAAATGCAAAACTTGTGATCACTGCAGAGATGGTAAATGAAAAGCTTGACGGATTAGTTAAAAATAAGGATCTTAGCCGATACATTTTATAGTTGATTTGCTTATATGCGACAATTATTAGTCGTTTTTATTTTTTTGTCATTCATCGGGTACGCGCAGGAGGAAGAAGACACTATAAAATCAAGCCGTTCACAATATGTAGAACGGTTTGATGAATACCTGTATGTTAAAGGTTTATTAGGTAACCGCTCTCTCAATATATCACTCGAAACAGATGATCAACAAACCATCCAGTACAGACCCAATGGTAATGGACTGATAGGTTTTGGGGGCTATGCCTTTGATCTTGCTTTTGAATTGACATTCAGGCTACCCCAAAAAGATGATGGAAAAAAGGCTCAGACCTATGGAAATACAGACTATAGAGATCTGCAATTAAATATTTATTCCAATCACTTTGGAATAGATTTTTATCATCAGAAATATAAGGGATTTTACATTTCAAATGCCGACCAGATAAATGCCAACTGGAAAAACGGTGATCCACACCCACGACGATCAGACTTGTCCGTAAGAAACATCAATGTTTCCGGTTTCTGGCTCCAGAATGGCAATAAATTTTCATATAAATCAAGTTTTAACCAGACAGAAAGGCAGAAAGAGTCGGCTGGTTCATTCCTGGTTGGGGCGTCTATTGGTAGTATAATTGTTGAAGCTGACTCTGCAATCAACACAATTCCAAATAATGACTTTTCTCCTACTGTAAAATATTCAGGAGGAAAATTTACTACCCTAACCTTTTTCCCTGGTTACACTCACAACTTTGTATGGAAAGAACTATACCTTAATATGACCCTGGGAGCTGGCGCAGGCCTTCAATGGCAGAAATACCCCTTTGATGGAAAAGAGGTTAGAAATACACAAATCAGAGGTGCAATAAGAGGACGTGCAGCATTTGGTTATAATGGAGATAAAATCTTCACGGGAACATCCGTAGTTTTTCAAAATGCTAATGCAAATACACGAAATGTTAACCTAAATGTCAGCTCATGGAATTTCAAACTCTTCATGGGGTACCGAATCCCTGAATTTGGAATTTTCAAAAAGAAGATCCTTCCATTTTAAAGCTGCCTGATAACCTTCCCTTTATTTTTTGGAAAATCAAAAAAGTCAAGTCTGGCAACTTCAGGCCCTACTTTCGACCAGTCCTTTACAGAGAAATTTACAGATAGAATTCCTGCGGTAGGGATGTTACCAACAGAGAGCCCCATTTGATAGGCAATGCTATTCAACCCCGGATTATGGCTTACAACCATAACCTTATCACCAGATGCGTATTGCCTAATAATATGCCAGATTGTTGAAGCTGAAGCATGATATAAATCCCTTTCCCAAATAATTTCTTCCTTTGGATAGCCCATACTTTCACACGCATGAATAGCTGTTGCTGCCGCCCTTGCCGCCGGACTAGCTATTACTGTGTCAGGAATCATATTTATCATCCTTAATCGCTTCCCCATTTCAGGGGCATTAAGGCGACCTCTTTTGTTTAATGGCCTGTCAAAATCATCCAGAAATGGATCTGACCATGATGATTTTGCATGTCTTAATAATATGAGAGTTTTCATATAGTATCATTTGTTAACCTTAATTTATTATTTTAGCTGCTATAACCGTAAACCTAACCTAAAAAATCATATGAAAAACTTATTGGGGGTTCTTGCAATTTTTATCATTGCTGGAACCACGTGCTTTGCTCAATCTGATTCAAAAGAAAAGAAGTGGGATGTTAACAATCCGGATTCTCCCAACAAAAAAATCTCAATTTCAACTGATGAAGCTACATGGACAAACATTGATGTCAGCCCTGATGGCTCTAAAATCGTATTTGATGTACTTGGAGACATCTTTATCATGCCATCTTCTGGCGGTAAAGCAAAAGCTTTAAGAACAGGACATGCCTGGGAAGTACAGCCAAGGTTTAGTCCTGATGGCAAGATGATAAGTTTCACTTCAGATGCTGATGGTGGAGATAATATCTGGGTAATGAATTCTGACGGTTCTAATGCCAGACAGGTGACCAAAGAAAAATTCAGGCTGTTGAATAACGCTTCATGGACTCCGGATGGCGATTATCTTGTAGCAAGAAAACACTTCACCTCAACCCGTTCACTTGGAGCTGGAGAAATATGGATGTATCACCACACCGGAGGGTCAGGTATTCAATTAACGAAAAGAAAGAATGATCAGCAGGATGTTAATGAACCAACAGTTAGCCCCGATGGAAAATATCTCTACTTCTCGGAAGATGTATACCCTGGAGGTTACTTCCAGTATAATAAAGATCCAAATAGCCAAATCTATGTAATCAAAAGAAAAGACCTTGACAAAGGCGATATCGAAACGTATATCTCAGGAGGTGGGGGCGCCATTAGACCTCAAATTTCTCCTGATGGAAAAAAAATGGCTTTTATAAGAAGAGTAAGGACTAAAACTGTACTTTTTATCCATGATTTCGAATCAGGAATAAATACACCGGTTTATGACCAGTTAAGTAAAGATCAACAAGAAGCGTGGGCTATTTTTGGTCCATTTACCGGCTATGACTGGATGCCTGATAATAAGAATATTGTTATCTATGCTGAAGGTAAAATCAAGAAAATTAATACTGAAACCGGAGATGCTAATGACATTCCTTTTGAAGTAACAGCTGAACATACAATCGTTGATGCATTAAAATTCAAGCATAATCCTGCCCCTGAAGAATTTGATGTAAAAGTGATTAGAAATGCGACGACATCACCGGATGGCAAACAAATAGCATTTAGTGCCCTGGGGTATATCTGGATTCAATCAACACCTAATGGTAAACCAAAAAAACTAACCGGTGATGATTACTATGCATTTGAACCTTCATTCAGTCCTGACGGAAACACTATTGTGTTTGTAACCTGGAATGATGAAGAAAGAGGTTCTATTAGAACGATTTCAACCAAAGGCACCAATGAGACCCGACTAACAATTAAAAAGGGCATTTACAGAACCCCTAAATTCAGTCACTCAGGAGACTTAATCGTTTTCAATAAAGAAGATGGCAACCCGGCAATGGGTTTTGCTTATACAGTTGAACCAGGGATTTATACAATGAAAATTGGTGATGAGTCTTCAATGAAGAGAATAACCAAAAATGGCGATTTCCCTGAATTTAGCAATGATGATAAGCGTATTTACTATCAAACAGGAGGATACTTATTTGGAGCACTTGACAAAAACTATTACAGTGTAAATCTAAATGGTGAAGACAAAAGAAATCATTTCCATAGTAAATATGCAAATTCATTCCATTTAAGTCCTGACAATAAATGGATTGCATTTTCAGCTTTACACGAGGTCTATATAGCTCCGTTTACAAATACAGGTGAAACGATTGAGATTGAAAAAGACATGAATTCACTACCACTGAAGAAAGTGAGTGGCGATGCCGGTATTAATATTCATTGGAGCAATGATAGTGACAAGATCCACTGGACATTAGGAGACCAATATTATACTATTCCCCTTTCAAAGGTATTTACATTTGTTGAGGGAGCAGCGGATAGCATTCCGGCAATAATTCCAGATAGCCTTGATATTGAACTTACTGCGGAATTTGATACTCCAGAAGGAATAATTGCCTTCACAGGAGCAAAAGTTATCACGATGAATGGTGATGAAGTGATAGACAATGCTGTAGTCGTAGTTGAAGGAAATAAAATTCTAAGTGTAGGAAAAGCAGGAGAGGTAAAAATCCCTTCCAAAGCCAAAGAAATTGATGTCAAAGGAAAGATAATTATGCCTGGAATTGTGGATACTCATGCTCACCTAAATGCATTCAGATATGGTTTAAGTCCTCAAAAGGAATGGCCGTATTATGCAAACCTGGCATTTGGTATAACCACTACTCATGATCCAAGTTCAAATACTGAAATGTCATTGAGCCAATCAGAATTGGTAAAAGCTGGTAGAATGGTCGGCCCGAGAATTTTTAGCACAGGAACAATACTTTATGGTGCAGATGGAGATTTCAAAGCAGTAATTAATTCGCTTGAAGATGCTCGTCAGGCAGTTAGAAGAACGGCAGCATTTGGAGCAATCTCTGTAAAAAGTTACAATCAACCAAGAAGAGACCAGAGGCAACAGGTTATCAAAGCTTCAAAAGAAAACCAAATCATGGTTTACCCGGAGGGTGGATCAACATTTTACCACAACATGTCTATGATTCTTGATGGCCATACAAGTATCGAGCACAACATCCCTGTTGCTCCACTTTATAATGATGTTATCACACTTTGGGCAGCATCTGGCACAGCAAACACTCCTACATTAATAGTTAATTATGGCGGGTTAAACGGAGAGTACTTCTGGTACCAGAAAACAAATGTTTGGGAAAATAATAAGCTTTTAAAATATACTCCTAGAGGAATAATTGATGCCCGTTCAAGACACAGAACAATGGCTCCGGAAGAAGAATATGATAATGGGCACATTCTTATTGCTGAGCAGTTGAAAAAACTTCATGACAAAGATGTGAAGATCTGCGTAGGTGGACATGGCCAATTGCAAGGACTAGGAGTTCATTGGGAAATCTGGATGTTAACACAGGGCGGTTTTTCAAACCTGGATGCGCTTAAAGCTGCCACAATTGATGGTGCTGGCTATATCGGAATGTCAGAACACCTTGGGTCTATCGAGGCAGGAAAGCTGGCAGACATGATCATTTTAGACAAAGACCCACTCGAAGACATTCAAAATACTCAATATGTAAACATGACTATGGTTAACGGTCGACTTTATGACACAGAAACCATGAATGAAATCGGAAATGAACCTAAAGAACGAAGCAAGTTTTACTGGGAGGTAGATGGAGCTAATAGCAATTTTGATTGGCAATCAGAATCAAACGCCCATATGCTACCAAGATGTCATTGTCAATCGCATTAATAAACCAATTAGCAAAAAATTCAAAAAGCCCGGATATTGATTACCCGGGCTTTTTAGATTAATAAATATTTTATGTATAATTTACTATTTGCTTGAAAACAATAATTCTGGATCATCAATTATCGGAGAACATAATCCCTTTAAACCTTTCAGTTCCTTCACTTATTGTGATATCCCTATACCTCATTCTCTCTAGTACTTCATCGGTTTTCATTATAAAATCAAGCCACAATTCCTCTTTGGATTTAGGCTTTACCAATTCTTTATTTCTTTTGTCTATTTTCACGGTCAATTTATTTTATTGGGTTAACATGCCAACACCAGAAAGGTTATAATTCTATGGTTGTGATTTTCTGGCACAAAATTTACTCCCCACTCATAAATTAATAGAAGTAAACTTTATCTCATTAATATACAATTCAGATTAAAGATTTCAAAGACATTAATGCAAAGTGGATAAGCATCTAAGGTTATAATCAATCCATCTATTACAAAAAAAAGCCAAATAACTTATGACAAAGAAACATGTTAACTGAAAATCAAGACAGTAGGAAAAATTAGTTAATTAATGTTAAAAACGATTTTAAATAAATAAAGAGTTCAAAATCTATCAAAATTCAGTTCATTTAGTTTGGTTAGGATATTTTTAATTTGACCGATGAAAATCTTATATTTAATCAAGTATATAAAAAAGAACAAAACTATATCAGCGCATGAAAATCACTTATTACGGGCAATCATGTTTTATGATGGAGACTGCTGGCAAATCCATATTATTTGACCCTTTTATCAGTCCAAATCCATTGGCGAAAGATATTGATGTAACAACAATCAACCCTGATTACATACTGGTTAGTCATGGTCATGGAGATCATGTTGCCGATGCTGTTGACATTGCAAAAAGATCAGGAGCAAAGGTGGTTTCAAATTTTGAAATCGTAACCTGGTTTGAAGGAAAAGGCATTGATAATGTTCATCCCATGAATCATGGAGGAATCTGGGAGTTTGATTTTGGAAAAATAAAATATGTAAATGCTGTTCATTCTTCAGTATTACCAGATGGAACATACGGAGGAAATCCTGGTGGCTTTATTATCGAATCAGATGGGAAATCTGTTTATTTTGCAGGTGATACTGCATTACACCTGGATATGCAATTAATACCAAGGTTTACAAAACTTGACCTTGCTATCCTTCCAATAGGAGATAATTTTACGATGGGTGTTGATGATGCAATTATTGCATCTGACTATGTCAAGTGTAACAAAGTGTTGGGCGTTCATTATGATACATTTCCATATATTAAAATTGATAAAGATAAAGCAAGGAGAAAATTTGAAGGTTCAGGAAAGGAATTAGTCCTACTAGAAATTGGCAGTCAAATGGAAATATAAAAAAAAGCCGGACTAGAATCCGGCTTTTTTTATAGTCTTTTATTTACTGCTGCAATCCAGCGGTCAGGCACTTCACCCTGACCTGCCTGTTCATAATCTTTATAACTACATGGGATAACACAGGTTTTGTCAATTCCAATATCCCATTTATTAAGCTCATCATCCGGATCTGTTAAAGGAATTTCCATCCACCACCTGTCTGTAAATTTACTCTTATAAAAAACCATCTGTTCCGGATCACTCCCCAAAGCTACAACAAATTTCAAATAGTCGTTATTACGAAAGTTTTGTTCTTCCTTACGATTTATTACTCCTTCAATAAAATACCATATCATCACAGCAGTAACCATAGCACTTTTCTTATTAGAGTCATCTTCTTCAGGATCATATCCATAAAATCCGGCGCTGCTCAATTTTTCGTTAAGCCCTGCATACCAACAAATCTGACATGCTTCTTCTCCTGTTAAGCCAAATGGTTGAGGATTCTTGGCCCCAGGAAAATCAGCAGACTTTATTGATTTAAGATCGAAAGACAGCATATCAGCTTCACGCACAATTGGCTCAATCTCTTTCATGTCACTCCTGATATACCCCAATCTGAAATTATCAAAATGAAGCTTTTCAAGAGTATTTAATAAAGATTGGTCGATCAGGTATGACTGATAACCAAGAAGAATTAGGTTAAAGAGATAATTCGGTTCATGAACTACCATATTCTGTATATGCCTATGCTCATTGGCCAACTCCTTATCTCCTGACATATCTACAGTATTATCAATTACGCATACACTAATCAACTTCTCAAGACCTTCATAAGATTGATACTGACCAAAATCAAGGTCGTGACTACCACCGATAAATACAGGAAGAATATTACTTTCAATTAACACTCTGCCAACTTCACTTATACGTTGAAGAGTTTCTGAGTAGTTTTCACCATTTCGCAGATTTCCAAGATCAAAAACTTCATATGGGCCCGAGCCTTTTTTAAGATTATAAAGTTTACGTCTTATCTCGTTAGCTGCATTTGATAATTCCCCAGCCTGATCAACACCTCGAACCTCTGTAAGTCCAACAATAGCTACTTTACATCCTTCAGGTATCTCAGCCCTTCCATTATTAACTGACAATTGAAAAAAAAGTGCACTCCTGTCATTAATACCTTCGTATATTGATTCATCTACAGGATCAAAAAATAGGCTAAGGTCTGTCATTATAATGAATTTAAAATTTGATGTAAAATAAAAAAAGGAACCTCTAATTAGAAGTTCCTTTAAATTTATTTTCTTGAAATTACCCTCCGAAGTCGTCGAATCTGATGTTTTCTTTTGGAACACCAAGATCATCTAACATCTTTAATACAGCAGCGTTCATCAAAGGAGGTCCGCATAGGTAATACTCGATTTCTTCTGGTTCAGGATGTTCCTTAAGGTAATTATCATATAATACCTGGTGGATGAATCCTACATAACCATCACCTGCTTTATCGTGTAAGTTCTCTTTTACTTTCCAGTTATCTTCTTCCATTGGCTCACTTAGTCCAATGTAGAAGTTAAAGTTAGGGAACTCATCTTCGATTTTCTGGAAGTGATCAAGGTAGAACAATTCTCTTTTTGATCGACCACCATACCAGTATGATACTTTTCTATCAGATTTCTCAGTATGGAATAAGTGGAAGATATGTGATCTCAATGGAGCCATACCTGCACCACCACCAATATAGATCATTTCAGCATTTGACTCATTGATGAAGAACTCACCATAAGGACCTGAAATAGTCACCTTATCACCTGGTTTTCTTGAGAACACATAAGAAGAACAAATACCAGGATTTACATCCATCCATTTGTTATTTTCTCTATCCCAAGGTGGAGTAGCGATACGGATATTCAACATGATGATGTTTCCTTCAGCAGGGTGGTTAGCCATAGAGTAGGCACGGAAAATAGGCTCATCATTTTTCATAACAAGATCCCACAATCCAAATTTATCCCAGTCACCTTTATAAACATCCTGCTTGTGTCCTAGCTCAGGGTGAGGAGTAATATCCATTTCGCTGAAGTTAACCGTAATAACCGGAACGTCAATCTGGATATATCCACCTGATTTAAAGTCTAGAGTTTCACCTTCAGGAAGCTTAACTTTAAATTCTTTAATAAATGTAGATACGTTGTAGTTGGAAACAACTTCGCAGTCCCACTTTTTAATACCAAAGATTTCTTCATGGACACGAATATGCATATCTTCCTTAACCTTAACCTGGCAAGAAAGTCTTACATTTTCTTTTCTTTCTGTTCTAGAAAGGTGGCCTTCTTCGGTAGGAAGGACATCCCCTCCTCCATCTTCTACTACACATTTACACATAGCGCAAGTTCCACCCCCACCACAAGCAGATGGTAAGAAAATCTTCTGTGCTGACAATGTCGAAAGAAGAGTTCCTCCAGCTGAAGTAACGATTGGATTTTCCTCATCGCCATTAATGTAAATCTTTACATCACCTTGTTGCACAAGTTTAGATTGCGCAAAAAGCAAAATCAGCACCAAAGCTGAGATTACTACGGTAAATGCTACAATTGAAACAATAATTGTCGTTGAAAACATTTATCTGACTGTTTTACTGATAATTTTTCTTTTACTCTATTCAGGCCACAAATATATCATTAATTCTTTATTCCATGTAGTAGATAAATATGATTTTTACTACATAGTCACTGTAACCCTTAAAATCTTTAACATATTATATAAAAAGTTGTTTCCATGTGCTCTTATAATAATTGTATTTTAGTGTTGATCTTAAAGCACTAAACCAATATTTATTAAGATTCACTGCAAAACTTGGTTGCATATAACAATTGATTACACACCCTTCACACTCTTTAAACCGCCCTTCCTGAGCTAACACACGCTGCACTTTTTCACTATTATATAAATTAAACAAATCACCCTCTATAGGCCACTTACCTAACGATGAATGGTAGCAAGGGCCAATTAACTCATTAAATGGAGAAATTACTACGGTTGAAGAGCCTGCTTTACAAACAGGGTCTTCAATATGGTTTCCACCATCAGATCTTAGGTCAAGGAATGCATCATTAATATAGACAAGTTTCTTCTTACCCCATTTCCTTAACAGATCGAGCTCAACCTTAGAAAAGGTCGAACAGGAAATATTATTATAATCGAATGCCGGATTTAAGATTAACATCAAATCATTAGGAAGGGAAATCTGATCATAAATTTCACCAATTTCATTCAAATTTTCTGAAAAAACTGTCATCAGAATATCTGGTTTCTCTCCTAATTCTTTAGCAATTTCAATTGATTCTAATACTTTATTAAAACATTCGACATTTCGGGCTTTATCATGCTTGGAAGAAGTACTATAATCCAATGAAAAATGAAGCATATCAACCAGACCCCGAATCTCTCCTGATCTTTTAGGATAAAGCAACCCGTTTGTAGTTATCGTAGTTATAAAACCAAATTCTTTTGCCAGTTGTAACACTTCACCAATATTCTGATGCAACAAAGGTTCACCCCCTGTAAAATCAATTATGCGAACCCCTAGCTTTTTTAAGTCCTCAAAATTTTTCTTTACATCATCTAATGATATGTATGGAGAAGGTTTTTCCCATATATCACAAAACGAACAAGATGCATTACATCTATAGGTCACATAATAATTACACAATACGGGTTTTCTCCTCAGCAACATCAGGTAAAGATACTTTAGATATTAATACAAACTAGAATCATAAAACATCAAATAAATTAACAAACAAGACAAAACATTACATAAAATATTTGACGTTTTACTAATTATTTAAATTTTATAAAATATTGTCACTTTACTGTTTAAACAAATATACTTTTATGATGTCATGACAATTCGAAATTCATACGAAAATTATTTATCTAAATAATCAGCATGTTCGTCGAAGAATTAATAGATTTCGTCAATATTCATGACAAAATAGAGCGATCAATTCAAATTTATTGAACAAATCTAAATACAGAATATTATTCTGAATATTAAGTATGCTAGCTGACTATTTTTTTTAAAAAAGTTTTTGGTTTAATAAATTTCTTACATTACCTTAGCATCATAGCAATCAACAAAAGAACAGTTGTTATAAACGGTGACAGCTTTCTTTCAACTAAAACTAACTGGGGGTTAGAATTAATTGAAAAACATTTAAAACTAATATCCCTCTTATTTATTACCCACACACTATTTTGGCTCTTGGAACCCGTATCGGGTAACGAAAAAGCCCCCTCGCTCGAGGGGGCTTTTTTACTTTAAAGCAGTCAGCTTTTAATTAAATATTAAAACAAAAAGACCGAGGAAGTTTACCTCCCACGGTCTTTAATCAAAGTTTGATATATCCATCAATCTACTTCAACATAGATTAATTAGGATAATGTTATTTTATTCTATTTTGCTTTTTCTTCTTTAAGCATACTAATCAAAGTCGAAAGCCTTCTTTTCAGGTTACGTCTATCAACAATGAAATCTAAAAAGCCATGCTCAAGAACAAATTCAGCACTCTGAAAACCTTTAGGAAGGTCTTTACCAATTGTTTCACGAATTACTCTTGGTCCGGCAAATCCGATTAACGCTCCAGGCTCTGAAATATTAAAATCTCCAAGCATCGCAAATGAAGCTGTTACCCCTCCAGTAGTTGGATCGGTAAGCAAAGATATATATGGAATTCCTGCTTTATCAAGAAGCGCAAGCTTAGCAGAAGTTTTTCCCATTTGCATTAATGATAATCCTGCTTCCATCATTCGAGCACCCCCAGACTTGGAGATCATCAAAAATGGTATTTTATTTTTTAGAGAATAATCAATAGCTCTTGCGATTTTCTCTCCAACAACAGACCCCATTGAGCCTCCAATGAAGTTAAAATCCATACAAGCTATACACAGATCCATCCCTTCAATTTTACCATGAGCAGTTCTTACAGCATCTTTAAGATTAGTCTTAGCCTGAGAACTTTTAATTCTTGAAGGATAAGGTTTTGTATCTACAAAGTTTAGAGGATCTGCAGATGATATTTCAGTATCCAGTTCCGTAAACTTATTATTATCAAAAAGTATTTCGAAATACTCCGCAGAACCTATTCTCACATGGTAACCGTCTTCCGGAGAAACATATGAGTTGCTTTTTAACTCACGCATGTGGACAATTTTTCCACTTGGTGTTTTATACCATATTCCATCAGGCGCTTCTTTTTTAGCTTCTGTCGGAGTTCGAATTCCTTTATCTTTTCTAGTAAACCAAGCCATACAGTTTCATTTTTGGGGCTGTAAAATTACTACATTTTAGCAGTTCAATTATGCAATATTCTAAATTTCTGTAGAATATAAAAGCATGGACTTATTTGTTTGGACATAAAAAAAGGCTGTGCCACCACAGCACAGCCTCTGTATAACCTAAATAGACATGATTATGCCAACTCAATATCTTGAGTCAGATAAACATCTTGAATGTGGTGCAATAACTCAACACCTTCCTTCATTGGACGTTGGAAGGCTTTACGACCGGAAATAAGCCCCATTCCTCCGGCTCTTTTATTTATAACAGCAGTCTTAACCGCTTCGGCTAAATCTGAAGCTCCAGATGAAGCTCCACCACTATTAATCAGACCAATTCTTCCCATATAACAATTAGCAACTTGATACCTTGTCAAGTCTATTGGGTGCTCGGAAGAAAGCTCTGAATACACTTTATCGTGTGTCTTCGCAAAATTAATTGCTTTAAAAGCTCCATTGTTTTCAGGTAGCTTTTGTTTAATTATATCTGCTTTGATAGTTACTCCCAGGTGGTTTGCCTGCCCTGTTAAATCAGCTGCGATATGGTAATCGGTTCCATCCTTTTTAAAATCGCTGTTTCGAGCATAGCACCAAAGTATTGTAGCCATACCTAATTCATGTGCTCTTTCAAATGCAGCTGCAACTTCCTGAATCTGTCTGTTTGATTCTTCACTACCAAAATAAATTGTTGCTCCAACAGCTTTTGCTCCCAGATTCCACGCTTCTTCAACTGATCCATACATTACCTGATCGAATGTATTCGGATATGTTAACAATTCATTGTGATTAATCTTAACTACAAATGGAATCTTATGAGCGTATTTTCTACTCATTAATGCAAGACCACCAAATGTAGTTGCCACAGCATTACATCCACCTTCAATAGCAAGCTTTACGATATTTTCAGGATCAAAATAAATTGGGTTTGGTGCAAATGATGCTCCAGCAGTATGTTCTATACCCTGGTCTACAGGCAAAATAGACACATATCCTGTTCCTGCCAATCTACCTGAATTATATAAAGACGACAAGCTATTTAAAACTTGAGTCGATCTGTCTGACTGAACAAAAATTCTTTCTATAAAATCCGGCCCAGGAATATGTAGCGCAGATTTATCAATTGTTTGACACTTATGAGACAACAGATTTTCTGCGTCTGCTCCTAAAAGGTCTTCAATTTTCTTTAGAGACATCGGGTGTTTGGGTTATTAGTGTTGTTTGATGACGCAAATATATAAAAAAAGGTTATTGAAGCCATTTCAAACGTTTGAATTTTTGTTAAAATTAATTTAAGACACAAAAAAAAGCCAATAGCATAAGCTACTGGCTTTATTATATCATTTAGATAGCATTTATTTCACTTCTTCAAAATCTATATATTCATCAGAGGAAGGTCTATTCTTTGCTCTATTAGTTTTATTTTCAACCGGAACGAAATCAACATTAAGTTCCCCTTCTTTTCTTGGGTTAGCAGCTCGTTGATACGTCTGTTGCTGTTCTTTATATTGCGTGGCTGCTCTGCCAATCAATACTCTGAATAAAAATCCAAATAGCTTTGAAAAGATGTAAAAGATTACAAATGCTATTATTAAAAATTTTAATACTATTCCCATAATTACATTAACTACTTACTTAGATATAAGTTTCGTTCTCTGTAGATTTTTAAGAAATAATCGTCTTGTAAGTTCTCTATGAAGTATATCGCTTCACCTGTAGACTTCATTTCAGGCCCTAATTCTTTGTTTACATTAGGGAATTTCTCGAAAGAGAATACAGGAACCTTAATTGCATATCCCTTTTTAGTTGGATTGAAATCAAAATCAGTTACTTTCTTTTCTCCCAGCATCACCTTAGTTGCATAATTTACATAAGGTTCGTTATAAGCTTTACAGATGAAAGGTACAGTTCTTGAAGCACGTGGATTTGCTTCAATCACATATACTGTATCATCTTTAATTGCATACTGGATATTGATCAAACCAACTGTTCTGAGTGCTTTAGCAATTGTACGAGTATGCTGTTCGATCTGCTCTATGATTAAATCTCCAAGATTATAAGGAGGTAAAACGGCATATGAGTCACCTGAGTGGATACCTGCAGGCTCGATATGCTGCATAATTCCTATGATATAAACATTTTCGCCATCACAGATTGCATCAGCCTCTGCTTCAATTGCTCCATCAAGGAAATGATCAAGCAAAACTCTGTTATCTGGAATTTTGTTGTGGATATCAATGATATGCTCTTCAAGTTCTTCCTCATTGATTACAATCTTCATACTTTGACCTCCAAGAACATACGATGGTCTTACCAATAGAGGGAAACCAAGTTTTCTTGAAAGCTCGATTCCTTCCTGAGCATCTTCAGCCACACCGAATTGAGGATATGGAATTCCATTTTCTTTCAATAACTCTGAGAAGTGACCTCTATCTTCAGCAAGATCAAGCGCTTCATAGCTTGTCCCAAGAATCCTGATACCATATCTGTTAAGCTTTTCAGCCAGCTTAAGTGCTGTCTGGCCACCAAGCTGAACAATCACACCATAAGGCTGCTCAAGCTGGATGATTTCGTAGATATGCTCCCAGAAAACCGGCTCGAAATATAGTCTGTCTGCAGTATCAAAATCTGTAGATACTGTTTCCGGGTTACAGTTGATCATAATTGTTTCGTAGCCTAATTCTTTAGCTGCTAAAACCCCATGTACACATGAATAATCAAACTCAATACCCTGACCAATTCGGTTAGGACCTGATCCAAGAACAATTACTTTTTTCTTATCAGATTTAGGGTCAACCTCATTTTCATCACCAAATGTTGAGTAATAATATGGTGTCTGCGCTTCAAATTCTGCCGCACAGGTATCTACCATTTTGTAGATTCTGTTAACACCCATTTCTTTTCTTTTCGCTGCCACTTCACTTTCCAGACAACCTAAAAGATGAGCTATTTGTCTATCAGCATATCCTTTTTTCTTAACTTCCATCATCAGTGACTTCGGCATAGAATCAAGTTCAAACTGCTCAACCTCTCTTTCAAGGACGATCAGTTCTTCAATTTGCTGTAAGAACCAAGGATCTATTTTGGTTAGCTTTTGAATAGAATCAAAAGATACTCCTAATTTAAATGCATCATAAATATGAAAAAGCCTGTTCCAGCTTGGAGTTTTCAAGCTTTCAAGAATTGGCTCTCTCTTTTTTAGTTCTTTTCCATCTGCTCCAAGACCATTTCTTCTGATCTCAAGAGACTGACATGCTTTTTGTAATGCCTCCTGAAAGTTTCGACCTATACCCATTACCTCACCTACAGACTTCATCTGCAGACCTAATCGGCGGTCAGAACCTTCAAACTTATCAAAATTCCATCTAGGGATCTTTACGATCACATAATCAAGTGCTGGTTCAAAGAAAGCACTTGTTGTTTTTGTAATTTGGTTTTCTAATTCATCTAGTGAATAACCAATTGCCAGCTTAGCAGCAATCTTTGCGATTGGATAACCAGTTGCTTTTGACGCAAGTGCTGATGATCTTGATACCCTTGGGTTAATCTCAATAGCAACGATGTCATCATCATCCGGGTTTACAGCAAACTGAACATTACATCCACCGGCAAAATCACCGATACCATTCATCATTCTGATTGCCATATCACGCATCCTCTGATAAACAGTGTCTGGCAAAGTTTGTGCTGGAGCAACAGTAATTGAGTCTCCGGTGTGAACACCCATTGGGTCGAAGTTCTCAATAGAACAGATGATAATCACATTACCTAACCTGTCTCTTAATAACTCAAGCTCAAACTCTTTCCATCCAAGAATACTTTTTTCAATTAGTACTTCGTGAATAGGTGAAGAGTGAAGACCGTGCGTTAGTGCTTTATCAAATTCATCAGCAGAATTAACAAATCCACCTCCTGATCCTCCTAATGTATAGGAAGGACGAATTACTAGTGGAAAACCAATTTCCTGAGCGATCTCTTTACCTTCAAGGAAACTTGTTGCTGTTTCACCCTGACAAACATGGATACCCATTTCAGTCATTTTCAGACGAAACGCCTCTCTGTCTTCAGTAGTTTCAATTGCTTTGAAGTCTACACCGATCACTTTTACTCCATACTTCTCCCAGATTCCTGCCTTTTGGCAATCTTCAGCAAGGTTTAGAGCTGTTTGTCCTCCCATAGTCGGAAGAACTGCATCGATCTTGTGGTTTTCGAGAATTTCAATGATTGATTTTTTCTCCAATGGACGAAGATAAATATTGTCCGCTGTTACAGGATCGGTCATGATCGTCGCAGGGTTGGAATTGATTAAGGTTACTTCGATACCTTCTTCTCTCAATGAACGGGAAGCTTGAGAGCCTGAATAATCGAATTCACAAGCCTGGCCGATTACAATCGGACCACTTCCAATAATCAGAACGGATTTTATACCGGGGTCTTTTGGCATTTTTATATTTTGTTAGATGGAAAACATAAATTGCACAAAATTAGAACAACCAATCCTGAATTAAAAACCACATGGATAAATATTCACAATATAATTAATAATTATCCAGCATTAATTGACACTAATCGATTTACGTCATTATACTTGCAGACTCATAATCAATGAATCAAACCATTTTTAAATCTTTATTAATATGAATAGTATTCTCGATCAAAACTCCGGACAAGGCATATCTTTAACTTCATTTATTCTTTCTAATTTAAAAGAAGCATCTAAGTGGGCTCGTTTTCTAGGTATTTTAGGATTTATTTTCAGTGGGCTTTTTCTTTTAACCGGTATTGTAATGGGTGGAGCATTTGGGTCAATGGCAGCATTATCACAAAATAGTGGTTCTTTACCTGAGTTTATGGGAGCAGGCTTTTTTGTAGGTATTTATATTTTTTCTGCAGCTATGACTTTCTTTCCATCTTTATTTATGTATTCGTTTGGAACTAAAACTAAAGATGGCATTCAATCAAATATCATTTCTGAATTAGAAGCTGGAATTAAAAACCTTAAGAGGTTCTTTAAGTTCTATGGCATATTAACAATTGTAATAATCGCTGGTTATATATTATTATTTATTGGTGCGATGTTTACTGGTATTGCCAGTGCTTTTTAAGAAAATCACTCTAAATATTTATCGATGAAATCAGAGGGTTAATCCTCTGATTTTTTGTATTCCTATAATAAATTGAATTATTCGGTTACCTACTTAATAATATCGGTATACATTTTTGATTGCAACGATATAATTTTTTTAAGAGTAATAAGAATATTTTTAATAAGCGATACCACTATGAACACCAAGAGCGATAACTCACTACTGATTAAACTTTACTACCTGACTGCCTCTGCTGATGGAAGAATCAGCGAGAATGAGAAAGTATTCTTCAAAGCTATGTGTGAATATCAGGAAATCACAGATGAAGAAGTCGAATCAATTTTACCATTTCTTATGGCTAGAAATGAGACAGAAGTACTTGATGAGTGTATCAAAAACCTGAAAACAAAGTCTAAAGATTTCCAAATTCAGGCAGTGGCATGGATGGCAACAATTGCCAATAGTGATGGGTTTATGGCACAAGAGGAATGGCAGCTTATCTACAGGTTATATAATAAGGAGTTTAGCCTTGATTTAAGTGAGTTACTACTGATTCAAAAACAACACATGAAATATTGCTTAAAATATAAAGCTGTACACGCAGCTTAAAACAAAAAAAGCCGGTGAATATTTCACCGGCTTTTTTATTAGTTTTTCCAAAGTCCTTTCAACTTCTTCAGCTTCTCCGCCATATCCCCTTCCGAATCATCGTTTTTCTTGGCGTTCTTCTTTCTTGCCGGTTTAGCAGCCTCATCTTTCATAGAAAGTGAAATTCTGTTTCGGCTATGATCTAGCTCAACAACTCTAACTTCAACTTTCTGAGAAACCTTAACCACCTCTGCCGGATCACTTACAAACTCATTACTTAACTCGGAGATATGAACTAAACCATCTTGATGTACTCCAATATCAACAAATGCACCAAATTTAGTTACATTGGTAACAATCCCAGGAAGTACCATACCAGGCTTAAGATCTTCAACTTTCTCAACTCCCTCAGCAAAGCTAAAAATTTCAAACCCGGCCCTTGGATCTCGTCCAGGCTTGTCTAATTCTTTCATTATATCAGTTAAAGTAGGCAACCCTACTTCTTCAGTAACATATTTTTTAAGATCTATTTTGGATCTTAATTCACTATTCTTAATCAAGTCTTCCACAGAAGCTCCAAGATCAGCAGCCATTTTTTCAACAATAGCATAACTTTCAGGGTGAACTGCACTTGAGTCTAATGGATTACTTGCATTTCGAATTCTTAAGAATCCTGCAGCTTGTTCATAGGCTTTGTCGCCCATTAGTTTAACCTTTTTAAGGTCTTCTCTACTCGTGAAAGCACCGTTTTCATCTCTGAATTCAATGATATTTTTGGCTAATGTAGGTCCCAAACCAGAAACATAGGTTAATAACTGCTTTGAGGCCAGGTTAACTTCAACACCTACAGCGTTTACACAGCTTTCAACTACACTATCCAGACCTTTTCTTAATGAAGTCTGGTCAACATCATGCTGATACTGTCCAACACCAATAGACTTCGGATCTATCTTCACTAATTCTGCTAATGGATCTTTCAGCCTTCTACCAATAGAAACTGCTCCTCTTACTGTCAAATCCTGATCTGGAAACTCTTCTCTTGCCACATCGCTGGCAGAATAGATTGAAGCACCACTTTCGTTAACCGAAATAACAGGCATTTCAAACGGAAATTTGATGTTCTTACAGAAAGCCTCAGTCTCACGTCCGGCAGTACCATTACCAATTGCAATCGCTTCAAGTTCATATTTTTGAACCAGTGCCATCACCACAGCTTCAGATTCTGCTACTCTTTTTTGTGGTTCATTAGGGAAAATGGTTGTGTTCTCAAGAAGCTTACCTTGTTTATCCAAAGCAACTACTTTACAACCTGTTCTAAATCCAGGGTCGATTGCCAGCACAGCTTTTTCACCTAAAGGCGAGGCTAGCAGAAGCTCTCTAAGGTTTTCAGCAAAAACTTTAATAGCCTCCTCATCACTACCTTTTTTAGACTCCATTCTCATTTCAGTCTCAATGGCAGGTTTTAGAAGCCTCTTATATGAATCTTCAATTGCTTTTTCAACCTCTTTTGATGCCTCAGTATTTCCTTTTAGTATTTTTTTGTTAACAAGATTAATTGCCTCATCCTTGTCAACAGATATATCTAGCATTAAGAAAAGCTCTTTTTCACCTCTTCTCATTGCCAAAATACGGTGTGAAGGTGCTTTTGCTAGAGGTTCTTCCCACTCAAAGTAATCTCGATACTTTGCAGCTTCCTCTTCTTTTCCTGTTATTACTTTTGATTTGATTATTGCTTTATTTCTGAAAAGGTTTCTCATTGCTTCCCTCACTTCAGCATCCTCATTAACCCATTCAGCAATAATATCTCTGGCTCCTTGTAGTGCTTCTTCCGCAGATTTAACCTCCTTATCTTTTTCATCGGACAGGAATTTTTCAGCTTCTTCAATCACATCAAAAGAGTCTTGTTCAAATATTTTTGTTGCCAGTGGCTCTAGTCCTTTTTCTTTAGCAATTGTACCTTTAGTTCTCCTCTTTGGCTTATACGGAAGATATAAGTCTTCCAGCTTAGCCATAGTTTCGGCTTCTTCAATTGCCTTTTTAAGCTCAGGCGTCAGTTTACCCTGGTCATCTATCGATTTTAATACAGTTTCTCTTCTTTTATCTAACTCTTTTAATTGAGTTAGTCTATCACTTATAGAAGATATTGCCACTTCATCAAGACTACCGGTTCTTTCCTTTCTATATCTCGATATAAAAGGGATTGTTGCTCCTTCCTCTAAAAGCTCAACTGTCGCTGTAACTCCTTTTATTGGTAAATTCAATTCTGAAGCAATCTTCAGAACATGCCTTTCAACACTCATAATTTTTATTTTAACATTAATTCAGGACTCCAAAAGTATCGTTTTTCATCAAAAGCAACTCGAATGAATCAATGAAAATTTCAACAAAAATTCGCCTAAAAATTTGCAAGTAAAATCCACCCTTTGATTTGATGGTTTCACTTTAGAAAACCAAAAAAGCCGACACAAATTGCGTCGGCTTTAAAATATTTAAATTGTATTTTTATTAAATATGAATTGGTCTGTTATCAGTTGCAGCAAGGCAAGCTTCTTTAACAGCCTCCATATAAGTCGGGTGAGCGTGTGACATTCTAGACACATCTTCGGCTGAAGCTCTGTATTCCATCGCTGTAACCGCAGATGCAATCATATCAGCTGCTCTTGCTCCGATAATATGTACACCTAGAATCTCATCAGTTTCCTTATGAGCAAGGACTTTGACAGTTCCGTCAATATCCATACTTGCTCTGGCTCTACCTAAAGCTTTAAAAGGGAATGCTCCTGTTTTGTATGGAACTTTTTCTTCTTTTAATTGCTGCTCGGTTTTACCTACAGCTGCTACTTCAGGCCAGGTATAAACAACCCCAGGAATAAGATTGTAATTAATATGTGGCTTCTGACCAGCGATTACTTCAGCTACAAAAGTTCCTTCTTCCTCAGCTTTGTGAGCAAGCATGGCACCTTTGATAACATCTCCAATAGCATAGATATTACCAACGCCAGTTTTCAGATGAGCATCAACTTCTATTCTACCTGCTTTATCAGTTTTAATGCCTACATTTTCAAGTCCTAGACCTTTAGTATATGCATGTCGACCAATTGACACAAGGCAATAATCCCCTTTCAATTCAACATTTTCACCCTTTGGAGATTCCGCAACGATTTTAACTTCCTTGCCAGTATTTTCAACCTGAGTTACTTTATGTTTAAGGTAGAATTCAAAACCGATTTTCTTCAAAGACTTTTGCAATTCTTTACCCATTGTGCTATCCATAGTCGGGATAATGCTATCCATATATTCAACTACGGATACTTTTGAGCCAAGTCTTGCATAAACAGACCCTAACTCAAGACCAATAACTCCACCACCTATGATTACAAGATTTTTAGGAATCTCTTTCATTTTAAGAGCTTCAGTACTTGTAATCACTCTTTCTTTATCAATATTGATAAATGGAAGAGAGCTTGGTTTTGAACCAGTTGCAATGATTATATTCTTACCTTTGATATTTTTAGCATCACCTTTTTCAGTAGTTACCTTAATAGTATTCTGATCAACAAAAGATCCTAAACCGGTATGAACATCGATTTTGTTTTTCTTCATCAGATAATCAATACCTCCGACAGTTTGAGAAACAACATCATCCTTACGTTTGATCATTTGCTTCAAATCAGGCTTCAGGTTTGAAAGTTTGATGCCATGCTCAGCAAAAGTATGCTCAGCATTGTGGTAATGTTCTGACGAATCAAGTAGTGCCTTTGATGGAATACATCCTACATTTAGACATGTTCCTCCAAGACTATTATACTTTTCTACTATAGCTGTTTTCATACCTAGCTGAGCGCAACGAATTGCTGCAACATATCCACCAGGTCCTGAACCAACTACGATAACATCATATTCCATGTTTATCTAAATTTTTTCATTAATAATTAAACACCAAGCATTAATCTAGTCGGATCCTCAAGTAGTTCTTTCACTCTTACAAGGAAACTCACTGACTCTCTTCCATCGATTACCCTGTGATCGTAAGACAATGCTAAATACATCATCGGACGAACCACAACTTGTCCGTTTTCAACTACAGCACGCTCAACAATATTGTGCATACCAAGGATAGCTGACTGTGGAGCATTGATAATTGGTGTACTCATCATTGATCCGAAGATACCTCCATTAGTGATGGTAAATGTTCCACCCTGCATTTCATCCATTGAAAGCTTACCATCTCTTGCACGAAGCGCTAGTCTTACGATTTCAGACTCAATTTCAGCAAAATTCATTTGCTCAGCATTTCTGATTACCGGAACAACCAATCCTTTTGGAGTAGACACAGCTATTGAAATATCACAATAATTATGATAAACCATTTCATCACCATCGATTTGTGAATTAACAGCCGGCCATTCTAATAATGCCTGACAAACAGCTTTAGTAAAGAAAGACATAAAGCCTAAGCCTACACCATTCTTATCTTTAAAACCATCTTTATATTTCTTTCTGATATCCATGATAGGCTGCATGTTAACTTCATTAAATGTTGTCAACATTGCAGTTTCATTTTTCACAGAAACCAGTCTCTTAGCAATAGTTTTACGCATGCTGCTCATACGCTTGCGCTCAGCATGACGCTCACCTTTTTGTGCTGGTGCAGCAGGTTGAGAAGATTCAGGTGCAGAAGCTGCTTTTGGAGCTGTAGATTTCTGTGCTTTCTCAGCATCTTCTTTTGTTATTCTTCCACCAGGACCAGTTCCTTGAACTTCTTCCGGTTTGATACCTTTTTCAGCAAGAATTTTTGCTGCAGCTGGCGAAGGATGACCTTCAGCATAACCTCCTTCTGATGAAGGAGCAGCAGCTGATGAATCAGATGAAGAACTACTTGCAGTTGACGAAGCAGGTGCTCCACCTTCTGTAACTTCAATTTTGCAAATAAGATCACCGATTGATAAAGTATCTCCTTCCTGCGCTACAATCCTCAAGATACCCTGAGCTTCAGCAGTTAATTCAAAAGTTGCTTTATCAGATTCGATCTCTGCGATCTCTTCATCCATTCCAACAAAGTCACCATCAGACTTCAACCATGATCCAAGAGTAACCTCGGTGATTGATTCTCCAACAGTAGGAACTTTCATCTCCAGTACTTCACCGGTAGATTTTGATGTTGCAGATGATTCAGAAGAAGAACTCTTAGATGAATCAGAACCACTATCAGCCGTTCCACCTCCTTGACCTTCTTCGATCACACACAAAACATCACCTATATTTAAAGTATCTCCTTCTTCAGCTTTGATCTTCAAAGTTCCTGCAGATTCAGCAGTTACTTCGAAAGTAGCTTTGTCTGATTCAATTTCACAGATAGGCTCATCCATTTCTACATGGTCGCCATCCTGTTTTAACCAATTGCCGATGGTCACTTCAGTGATTGATTCTCCAACAGCAGGGATTTTCATTTCCAGACTCATAGATATATTATTTTATTTCTTTTTTCTTATTTAAAAACAGCTTCGATAATTCTATTTTGCTCTTCCTGATGAACTTTAGGATATCCTGTAGCAGGAGATGCACTTGGCTTTCTTGAGATCAATGTAAAATCTTTAGCCTTGTCCCAATTCATCAACAAGAAACTATAGTAACCCATGTTTGCAGGTTCTTCTTGCGCCCATGCAAATTCAGTTGCTTTCTTATATTTTTTCTTTAATAACTCGGCAACCTGATTTTCAGGGAATGGATAAAGCTGCTCTACTCTAATTAATGCTACATCATTAGATTTCTTCTCGTTACGTGCATCAATCAGATCATAATACAATTTACCAGAACAAAGAACTACCTTTCTAACCTTTTTCGGATCGATAGTCGGATCATCAATCACTTCTCTAAAGCCTCCGGAAGTAAACTCTTCAATCGGAGAAGAAACTCTAGGGTTTCTTAATAATGATTTTGGAGACATTACGATCAATGGCTTTCTGAAAGGTCTTGCCAGCTGTCTTCTCAATACATGGAAGAAGTTACTCGCTTCAGTAATGTTTACAACTTGCATGTTGTATTCGGCACATAACTGTAGAAATCTTTCCGGACGTGCATTTGAGTGCTCTGGTCCCTGACCTTCATATCCGTGAGGAAGAAGAAGAACAAGACCAGTCATTCTTTGCCATTTTGTTTCAGAAGGAGCAATAAACTGATCAATCATCGTTTGAGCACCGTTGGCAAAATCACCAAACTGTGCTTCCCAGATCGTTAATGCACTTGGATTAGCCATTGCATAACCAAACTCAAAACCTAAAACTGCATACTCAGAAAGTAAAGAGTTATAAATTTCGAATGGTGCCTGATCTTTAGAAATATGACCTAAACTATTGAACCCTTGTCCTGTGTTTGAATCACGGATAATAGCATGTCTGTGAGAGAAAGTTCCCCTCTGAACATCCTGACCAGTAAGCCTTACGGTTTTGTTTTCTAACAATATTGAACCGTAAGCCATCAATTCAGCACTTGCCCAGCTAAAAGTCTTAGACTTGAAGAATTCTTCTTTTCGGACTTTCAATGCTTTTTCAATCTGCTTTAAAGGTTTAAACCCTTCAGGAGTAAATGTCAGTGCTTCACCAATCTTTTTGATACTTTCCTCACTGATTCCAGTTTCCGGAGATTTTTCAAAATCCTCAGGAGTACTTCTACGTAGTTCTTGCCATTCTTTCTCCATCTGTTGATATAGATATGGTAATGATTCTTCCTTTACCATATTTAATCTATCCTGAAGAAGACTTCTGAACTCTTTGTCCATTTGTTTAGCAAGCTTGGCATCAACTTCACCACGCTCTACTAATTCTTTATTGTAAACTTCTCTTGGGTTAGCATGTTTACTTATAATGTTGTATAGAGAAGGCTGCGTAAATTTCGGCTCATCACTTTCATTGTGTCCATGACGACGGTAGCATACCATGTCAATAAAAATATCTTTGTGCCAACGCTGTCTGTATTCCACTGCTAGTTTCACACAGAAAACTACTGCTTCAGGATCATCACCATTAACGTGAAGTACAGGAGCATCCACAACTTTAGCCACGTCGGTACAATAAATTGACGAACGGGCATCATCAAAGTCAGTAGTAAATCCAACCTGATTGTTAATTACAAAGTGGATTGTTCCACCCGTATGATAACCATCAAGTAAAGACATTTGAGTTACTTCATAAACAATACCCTGACCAGCGATAGCGGCATCACCATGAATAAGAATAGGAAGAACTTTATCTCTGTTTCTATCATATTCACCATCCAGTTTTGCACGAGCAAAACCTTCAACCACAGGATCAACAGCTTCAAGGTGAGATGGGTTTGGCGAAAGCTTAACATTGACAGTTTTGCCATTTTCAGTTTCTATTTGTGATGAATATCCCATGTGGTATTTCACATCACCATCACCCATTGTTAAATCAGGTTCAGCCTGACCTTCGAATTCATTAAATATATGCTCATAAGTTTTACCCATGATGTTTGCAAGAACATTCAAACGACCACGGTGAGCCATACCAATCACAACTTCCTCAACACCCAGATCAGCAGAATAATGAATTATTGAATCCAGCGCCGGAATAGTTGTTTCTCCTCCTTCAAGGGAAAATCTTTTTTGACCTAAATATTTTGTGTGCAAAAAGTTTTCAAATACAACCGCTTGATTTAACTTTCTCAAGATTCGCTTTTTATCTTCAGTTGTAGGATCGAAGCTTAATGCATCTTTCTCACTTTTCTTTTTGAACCAGTCTAATACTTCAGGTTCTCTAATATATAGATACTCAAATCCAACATTGCCAGTATAAATATTTTTTAGAGCAGCAATGATATCCTTTAACTTAGCTCTTCCGATTCCTATTTCTTCACCAGCATTAAATTCCGTTTCCAGATCAGCTTCTGAAAGATCAAAATCAGGAAGATCTAAAATAGCCTTTCTATCTCTTCTTTCTCTCACCGGGTTAGTTGTAGAACGCAAGTGACCTCTAGATCTGTAAGCATGAATCAAGGCTCTAACCCTGATTTCCTTATCGTCAAGCAAGCCGCCCTTTGAAGAAGGAGCTGCTGCTGCTTGTCCGTTTTCTCCATACTGCTCCTGAGCAAATTCAAAACCTTCAAAAAATCGTTGCCAGGTTTTGTCTACGCTTTCAGGATTTTTTTTGTAGTCAGCATACATTTCGTCGATATACGACGAATGAGCATTACTTAAATATGAGTAGTTATCCATGTTCTGTTTTTGAATACTCGGTTCGTGACAAAGGTATCACATATAGAAGATATTTAAAAACCGCCTATGCGGTTACACAAATTCAATTGATAATCAAGAGAAATTATCAATCCGTGCCTGTTATGATCATAATGAATTGTCACCGTGAAAATACTTAATTTAAGGTTTTTGAGCGAGGCATGAGTTAAAATTCTAATTTCCAGTGGAAATAGCATTTATTTTTAGGCAACAAGCTTCCAGTATTAATTAAAAAAGCGTACTTTTGCGTTCCAATTTAAAAAACGGATCGAAGGACGTGATCCTTCAAAAACGTAAAAATTATGGCAGTAAAAATCAGATTGCAAAGAGGTGGACGTAAGAAGCGTCCATTTTACAGCGTAGTAATCGCTGACTCGAGAGCGCCGCGTGACGGTAAATTTATCGAGAAAATCGGTACGTACAACCCGACTACTAACCCTGCAACAATCGATATCGACAACGAAAAAGCGTTGGATTGGTTGTTAAAAGGTGCACAGCCAACGGATACGGTACGTGCTATGCTTTCTTACAGAGGTCTTTTATTTAAAAAGCACCTTCAAGTAGGAGTTAACAAAGGTGCTATCACTCAAGAAGAGGCTGACAAGAAATTTGAAGCTTGGTTGAGCGAAAAAGAATCTAGCATCACTAAGAAAACTGACAGCATCACAGCTAAGAAAGAAGCTGAAGCTAAAGCTAGACTTGAAGCTGAAGCTAAAGTAAGTGCTGCACGTGCTGAAGCTATTGCTGCTAAGCAAGTTGTGGAAGAGGAAGCTGAACAAGCTGATGAAGAAGCAGCTGAGGCAGAAAATTCTGCAGAGGAAGCTCCAGCAGCAGAAGAAAATCAGGAAGAAAAAGAAGATTAATATTCAAGGAGCATGGATATTAACTCTTGTTTTCAATTGGGTTACATAACCAGACTCCATGGAGTCAAAGGAGAATTACAAATTTTCATTGACTCTGATAATCCTGAAGAATATTCAGAAATGGAATCAGTGTTCGTCGAGAAAGGCGGACAACTGGTTCCATTTTTTATTGAATCACTTGTTATCAAAGGTAAAAAAGGAATTATCGCATTTGAAGATGTAGAAACTCTTGAAGAGGCAGAACAACTCAAAGGAGCAGCTTTATTTTTACCATTAGAAGCATTACCAAAACTTACCGGAGATCAATTTTATTACCATGAAGTGGTAGGGTACAAAGTTGTGGATGAAACACATGGCGAACTAGGATTAGTAGACCATATAATAAATCATCCCGGACAAGACCTGATCGCTATGGATTTTAAAGGTACCGAAATACTTATTCCGATTAACGATGTCATTCTCAAAGGTCTAGACCGGGATGAGAAAATTTTGAAAGTCGATCTTCCGGATGGACTCTTGGATATCTATTTAGAATCTTAAAGTATCCCCATCCAAAATTATCGGACCCACCAATCAACTTTCTTCATTTATAAGTTTAAAAAGTAGGTTTAGGTTTAGGTTTAACGGGCCTGTACTTAATAGACACACAATGTGTATCAAAGGTTGGAACGACCTGTTCAACTTTGTACATTTTTTTTGCCCAAGAAATTCATTTACCCCTGATTTACAACCACTTAAATACTCTGGCATATATTGTGCACACAATAAATTTCTTTCCGGAAAGTTATTTTTATTATGACAGATGACAAATTTAATTCACAAGATAGCCTGGAAAATCAGGATGACGATTTAAATCAGGAGCATGAAGACACCATAGATCAGGAAGAAGTAGAAAATAATGACAACTCTTCTGAGCAGGAAGAATTGAACCATCAAGAGGTTGAAGATAAGCAACCTAAACCTGTAAAAGGTATTGAAAAGTTTCTGATTTGGTGCGCCGGTATTCCCCCGGATGCTATTGAACCTTTTCGAATGGAACGTTTGAGGTTTTCTGCTTCAGGATTGTTAGTCCTGCTAACAGCTGTATTTGCTGTGCTTTCAGGCTCATATGCTCTTCATTTTGTTTTTAACAAGGTTTATCCAGCAATAGCCATCGGCATTATCTGGGGGTTATTCATCCTAACTATAGACAGACTATTGCTAATGGGCTTGTATCGTTATACAGGTAAATATTTATGGAGACAGGCAGCTCCCCGATTAGCATTGGCTGCAGTAATCGCAATAACTGTAGCAAAACCTTTAGAATTGAAATTATTTAGTGCTGAAATAGAAACTGAATCTGCAGTTTTAAAGAGAATGGTAATTAAGGAACGAACAGCTGACATTGATTCTGCCTATGCAAAACCAACTGCAAGAATTGACAGCCTTTTAGTCTCTGGTGACACAGAACTTAAACGACTTGAAACTTTAAGAAACAGTCTACGTGAAGAAGCCAGAAAAGAAGCTGATGGCACAGGAGGAAGTGGGAAAGTCTCTGCAGGTCCAATTTACAGGATCAAAAAACAGCAAGCAGATGAAGCCCAGACTGAACTGGAAGCCTATCGTACAGAGCATGAAGCCTTAAAAGATTCATTAAATAATTACAGGGCGCTTTTACAAGCACAAAAGACTGAAGAGTTAAATGAATACCTTAGCAACTTCCAATCAGGACTTATATTAAAATTCCAGGCTCTGGAAGCAGTGCTAAAACGTTATCCTGAACAGAAAATCGTTCACTACTTCATCATACTTTTATTTCTGGTGATCGAAACAGCACCGCTAACCATGAAGTTATTAATGCCTACTGGGCCTTGGGAGCATTTGATCAGGAATGAAGAAAAAGAAGTAATAGAAAACATAAATATCAGATTTAGTAGTGCATTGACCTGAGGTTGAATTGGTCAGATAATAATATAAACCAACAACCAATTCTTCATTATAAAAAAGCGGCTAACATTTGATAATGTTAGCCGCATATTTTTTATACAATACTTACTAGTTTATTGTTGAATTTCGTCAAACCTGATTCTAATCCAAACATCCTTATTGTAGTCTGTCGGATATTCTGGTTGCTGATTACCTTCCTCATCGAGTGGAGAAACTTCAACATTCCAGATTTGTTGGGGCACACCACGTTTAATTAAGTAATCTCTGATCATCTGTGCCTGATTTTCTCTTCTGTCATTAGTATAGAAGGTTACAACCTCCATATTATCGATCATCTTTTCAACCTCAAAATAAATTCGTGAGGTATCAGAAGAAACACTATCATACAGATATTTTGACAACTCTTCAGGACCTGTGATATCCAAACTATCCATTACAATTGCCAATCTGGACACCATGGTTGTATCATACATTTCCTGTGTTAAATCTGGCGAAGATTTAACACTATCTTTTTTATAATTTTTTAAATAAACACTCAAGTTAGCCTTCCAGTTTCTATTTCCTTTTAGTGTCTTTATTACCCTTTCAAGGTCAAAAAAGGCCAGTTCATTTAAAGAATCAGATTCATTTTTAAAGCCTAAACCATAAAGCCAGTATTCCTTTCCGGGCACAATAGGTTCTAAGGTAATTGCCTTTCTTTCGCGAAGACTATATGTAAGCGTATCAAGAACCAATGGCCTGGCAAATATCATATAAGAAGGATCAAATGATGAAACTGAAAAATCATAAGTTTCTCCACCCGTCACAAACAATTCGAATAAGCCTGAAGTCGGACCTGATCGGTCATTGGTAATAAGCTTTCTATCACTAGCTCTATATACCTGAACAAATGCTTCCATCGGACTCCCGGTAACTCCATCAACAACTCTTCCATCAACAAACACTACAGAAGAAGGTTGATACTCTCTGGGTAATTTTGCCATCCATATTTGAGGCAATCCGTCTACAATTTTATTAAAATATATGACATCACCTTTCCCGGGAACATCTGCATATAAATCATCACCTGCAGTATTAATTGCATCAATATTGACAGGGTCTGTCCACACACCGTCCTCATAACGAGTCAGGTAAAGATCCATACCTCCTTTACCACCTGGTCTGTCTGAACTAAATATCAAGGTCTGGTTATCTGAAAGTATTCGTGGATTCATCGAGTTACCCACATTTATATGATCAGGCATTGGAGTCGGATCGTGCCAATAGGTTCCACCACGACGTTGTGCCATCATAAGCTTACATCCACTTCCGGAGACATTATCCATTTCTTCACAACGCATAAAGTATATTGTTCTTCCATCAGGAGAAATGGAAGGACTTCCTTCGTTAAGCTCGCTATTTATTGGCTTTCCCAAGTTGCGAGGCTTCATCCAGTAACCTCCTTGCTTATCCACTTCGTACATATCATATCCACCAAAGCCAGACCCACGAGAAGAAGTAAAGAATACAGACTCACCATCAAACGCCAGAGAATAGCCCCCAATAAAGTTTAAATTCTGAGTAGCATTAATCACTTCAATAGGCTCTGCCTTACTCCATCCTGATGATGTCTTTTCTGAATACATCAACTCCAACTTAAGCGAAGGTGAGTAACTTGAAGTATATATCATAGCACTCCCATCACCTCTTAGAGCAGGTGCGATATGTTTATTATTAGGAATATTGATATTTCTTGACACAGGCCTTTGCGGTACTTGCTGTGCCTGAACAACCAATGGTATAAAAAATAAAATGGCTAACTTAAATAATCTCATTTGGAATATTACCCCTATTGAACTCCCTGTTTTTAATCGTTATTATACTAATACGATAAAAACCATACCAAATTTTAGTATTTCACTATATTTTTTTAAAGATATATAAATAATCCGGCCTGATAAAAAATACCGGGGTAATAAATTATAGTTTAATAAAGAATAACCTCCGGCTCTTCTGATTTGATCTCACTCACTAATTCAATATCACCATTAAGGAATAATTCATCCATATCCTGTACCATTATTCCATCAACAAGTGGCTTGTAATTTTTATAATCCTGAACAACGACTCCGTTCACTTCTCTTTTATTAAATGCTTCTCTAAAACGCATTCCCCCTCCATCAGTATGGTATTCGTAAGCCAGGTAATCTACAAGATCAGTATCTTTATTTACCCAATAAACGAAGACATCGTCATAATCTTTTCCACCACCGTTTTCATTAAAAGTCACCCTTATCTTATAGTAATCATTCCCTTTAAGGTTCATATCTCCAAGATAATCTGCTTTTACAGCAGCATCTGATAGTGACTTTGGCAGACTTGCAAAGTATATTACTGCATTCAGACCATTTTTATATTTAGCTTCTTCTGTGGAAGTTAATTTAAGAGTGTCGCCTTGAAATTTTCTTACAAAGCCATCATTAGTAATGATGTCCTGATATACAGAATCATTCTTTGAAATAAGCCTCTCATAACGAAAAATCCCACTATTATTTTCCATGGTATAATGTCCATTACGAAAAATGAATGACAACTTTCCATTTTCAAGTTTATCCATTCCATGAGCCTTAATAGTCTCATTAATAATGTTTGAAGCTTTATTTAATTCTTCAGTTTGATTTTTATGTCCGGTACATGCACTAAAAATCCAGACTAAAACTGCAACACTAAAAATCTTGTTCATTTAAAAATATATTTTACTTTTAAAACGTCTCTTATTCATTAGAGTTTTGACAAAATTGCCTTAGATGCTACATACGCAGAAGCCCAGGCAAATTGAAAGTTAAACCCACCTGTTACCGCGTCAACATCAAGTATCTCTCCACCAAAAAATAATCCTTCGTGTTTCTTTGACTCCATTTTATCAAGATTTACTTCATTTAAAGCAATTCCTCCCGCAGTAACGAACTCATCTTTAAATGTCGTTTTACCAGAAAATGTAACCTTACACCTAAAAATATTCTCAAAAAGACGATTCCTTATTTTCTTTGACCACTCCCCAATTGGCTTTTCCGGATCAACATCGGATAATTCCATTAGCCTTTCAAGAAGTCGCGATGGAATATTACCAAACCTGAAGTTTTTAGATAGTTTTTTTCTTTGTTCTTCCAGACTTTCACTAAATGCCTTTGAAAATTCTGCTTCGGAAATATATGAAGTCCAGTTAATCAACAGGTCTCCCGAATATCCTTTCTGATATATTTCTCTTGCTCCAATTGATGAAAGCTTCAAGGCTGCCGGGCCACTAAACCCCCAGTGCGTAACTAAGACCGGTCCAGATGCTTCAAGCTTAGTGCCTGCAAGTTTTACTGACCCTAAATCTACAGAAATCCCCATCAAATCTTTAAATGATGACTTTGGGACATTAAATGTAAATAATGAGGGAACAGGAGGGACGACTTTTAATTCCAGATTGGAAAGAAAATCATATTGCTCATTTTTAGGAAAGCCTCCGGGAGCAAAATAAACAACTGATGATTGATAGGTAGCCTTTTCGGTTGTTACTTCCCATCCATTATTGGCAGATTGAAGCCTAATAACCCTTTCTTTTGTCTTGACCACAGCATTCTTTGCCTGAAATAACAAGCAATCAATAATTGTTTCAGAAGAGTCTGTAACAGGAAACATTCTGCCATCAACTTCAGTCTTAAGCTTAACTCCACGTTTGGAAAACCATTTTATAGTATCGTCTGTACTAAACTCATTAAATAGCTTTCGCAACTTTTTGCCTCCACGAGGGTATGAATTAACGAGCTCATCAATAGAACTTACCGCATGAGTTACATTACATCGGCCTCCACCCGAGACTCTGACCTTACTTAATACTTTAGGAGACTTCTCAAGTATTAAAACATTTAGATTCTTATTACCTGAAAGTAAATTCGCAGCACAGAAAAAGCCTGAAGCTCCTCCACCAACTATTATTACATCATAAAATGACATGAGCCGGATGAATTTAGAAGTGAAAAGTGGGACCTGAGGGATTCGAACCCACGACCTCTGCCCTGTCAAGGCAGCGCTCTAAACCAACTGAGCTAAGGTCCCAAAAGTGTGGCAAAAATAAAGTTTTTTGATAGAAATGGTAGTAAATATCAAAAAAATAATAAAACTCTTAACCTCAAACTCAACATATCTACCTAATTATCAAACAACAATTTTATAAGCATAGTATCTTATATCTTCCAATTATTGAGTAAATTAAATATGCTCAAATCACAACAAATTGAAAGATATCATGAGAAAGTTATTGTTATCAGGAATATTATTGATGCTAGTATTTCAGGTCAATTTATTCGCGCAGACAGAAGCTGAAATAATTATGGACATGTTTAAGCTTGAAAAGAAGGCTGCAATGGCTGACTTTATGGCGTTATCAGAAGGTCAAGCAATTACATTTTGGGAATTATATGATGCCTATGAAATTGAAAGAAAAGATCTCAGTAAAAAAAGAATATCGCTATTAAATGAATATGCTGACAATTACTCTACTTTGAATGCTGAAAAGGTCGATAAGATGGTCAATGAAATGATAAACATTCAAAAAAGTGACCTGGCTTTAAGGACGAAATATTATAAGAAAATCAAAAAATCATTGGGTGCTGAAATTGCAGGTCGCTTTTTTCAAGCAGAAGATGCAATTAATACTATAGTAAAATCTGCATTATATGATGACTTACCTTTAATTCCTTCAAATTAAAAAGGAGCAGTTTTCACTGCCCCTCATATATCTTTAATTAAAAAGGTAAATCATCTTCCGGTGAATCAAATGGCGGCTCCTCTGTTGGCATTGGAGCTTGTGGATAATCAGGTGGCATTGATGCATTTCCTCCTGATGGCTGCCCTGCGTTCATTGGTTGAACTTTCCAAGCTTTAATATCAGTATACCACCTTCCATTGAACTCTCTGCTTTCAACATTAAATGCTATATTCAACATTGCTCCAATATTAAGCAATGAATCATCGATCTTATCTCCCCAAATAGAAACACATATCTTCTTAGGGAATTTATCCTCTATTGTTTCTACAATGATATCCTGTTTTTTCCAAGGTCCGTTTTTACCTTGCCCCTCCTGTATTGGAAGCTTTTGTACTAATTTAGCGTTGAATTCAAGGTTTGCCATAATGATAAAATAATAATGCTTCTGAATTATCAGCTTGAAATCTAATAATCCAATTTTGTTAAAAATTATCTTCAAGATTACGAATTAACAGAAGATATTCCACTATAAATTTTGGTTTTCTAAACGGCTACTGATTTGAAGTTAAATCTTATTCTTCACGCATTGTTAATAATTCTTTTCCGAAGGCATATAACTTTAATTCATTTTTATCATAACTAAAGGTATCAGCGGATTTAAGTGCATTAATAAACATTTCCTCTTGATTACCCGGACAGGCCATCATAGTCATTGGGCCATCCATTAAAAACTTAATACGGTTCCCGTCAATTAAAAATGAAGCACTAAAATTATTGCATCCTGTGTTTCCATTTAACTTTCGTTCACCTTTGTTAAAGATTAGATAGGGAGTTGGAAGCTCAGGTATAGTATCATTATTTGTAGTAAATGAATAATCCTGTACAATCCATTTGCCATTAGGGAAAGCCGAACCTCCTTTATACAATTCATCCGGCAGCTTTTTTGCAAGTGTCAGGTATGATTCATGAAAGTGATGCTGAAAAACATCATCAGAAACTTCTGGGAAGCTATCTAGATATGTTTTATCAGGCTCTAGCTGGACTACAACCCCTGCCCTCATATAGTTATTTGTTGATAAATAATCAGGAACTTCAAGACCCGGCAAATTTTTCTCAACCATTTTATGAGTCATTTTACCTAAAACCTTCTCATAGTTTTTCTGCGCTTTTAAATTGGGTTTGCTTAATTTATTATAAGCATGCCTAAGGACCAATCTGTCAGGGAATTTTTGATTTTTAATCATACTTTTAGCCCCTTTGAAGGGATTAGTAGGATTAAAGTCATCAAGTCTTTGTATTGAAATCGGAACCTCAGGAACCCAATCAAGAGGATTTATCACTTGAAAAGCATAACCACCCTGGGTAATTCTCTCAAAATCATAAGCATAATACATATTGCCAGGTTTAGGGGCTGCACTACAGTATGTTTTGAACCTGGCAGACTCATTTATTCCTCCATCCAGCTGTAAATAATGAAGATATGAGGTTAATAAATAGGCTATGGCTCCCCCCTGGCTATGACCCATGATAAGAAAATCATTAAATCCGGATTTATTAAGAGAATCGATTTTGGGTATTATTTCTTGTGACAAATACCCTAAGCCAACTAACCACCCTACATGTACAGCAGCATCTGGGTCTTCTGCAAGCTTATAATTGAATTTATTATCAACTCCGGGTAATGTAAGTGTTCCTTGAGCCGGAACCATTGCAGAATAGAAGTTTTCAAGCCAACTTTCCATTTTATCGGTTGTCCCTCGAATACTAATAACAGCTTGTTGTTTTTCATTAACCCATAGGTCCCAGCTATTATCAAGCCCCATTTCACC
Organism: Marinigracilibium pacificum; assembly: GCF_012926615.1. GTDB lineage: Bacteria > Bacteroidota > Bacteroidia > Cytophagales > Cyclobacteriaceae > Mangrovivirga > Mangrovivirga pacifica. Next base: position 102,036 of record NZ_JABBNU010000009.1, read on the forward strand.
TGATTGATATATCATATTATAATTATCAGGTTGAGGATACTTTTCTTTATAGTCTGCTCTTTTGGTAGACTGAATTGAAATCAATAATAAATCAATGTATTCAGACTTTTCAAATCCAGGCTGTATTGCCTGAGTTAAACCAATAAATTGTTGAAATATAAATACTAAAGTAAACAGCTTTTTCATCCCTTAAAAATAACCATATTAATCCTTGATCAGAGATATTTGCAGACAGTTTTTAATGATTTTGTTTTATTTTTTATAAAAAAAACCATATTACGCAACCCCAACCAACCAGCATAACTTAACAATGAATTACTTATTTAACCCAGGTTATGCTAATACATGAAATACTAATGCCTGAAAACTGTTATTACCTGATTGCATCAGAAGAATCTAACATAATTGAGTTTGTTCACCCTGACATAGAAAAAGTAATTGGAATCAAAAAGGAAAATATAGAGACATTCAACTGTGTTTTAGAATTATACCCTGAAAATGAAAGGCTCAATCTTTTAAAAAAATGTTCCGCAGCAAAAGAAATATTCAAGATGCAAAAAGAAACATCCGCTGAAGTTGAGTTTTTTGTTCAGTTCAAACCCAGAATCAATACCAATGAGGGAAAAGAGAAACCCCTACTTCATCGTATTAGTTACTTTATAGATCAAGATGATGATTGCCTAAAATTAATCTTACACCGAACAGAAATTTCAGAAAGCAATCAGAAACATTCAATCAAAAAGGCCATTTCCAATATTGATATTAATTCTCAAAACAATAACTCGGAAAACAATCACTTTAATTTTACCTCTAAAGAAATAGAAATCATCAAACTGATGACAAAGGGTTATAATACAAATGAAATTGCTGAGGAACTTTTTATATCACCACTAACCGTCAAGACTCACAAGCGTAACATTTTACAGAAATCACAAACAAAAAACTCTTTACAGCTTGTTGCAACATGTATCCGCAAAGGTATAGTGTAAAAAAACGCTTAAAGTAGTATTGACAGCCCTCCTTCCTATAGTAATATATAAACCAAGTAAAGTAGAATTCTTTATTGGAGTAACATTTTAATAAGCTATAAATCAAGCACCTATTAAATCATTTAGAATACAAAATTCAGATGACTATCATTTGATTAGGGCAATAGCTTTATAATCAATATGTAACCAATCGATAACCAATTTAAACATAATAACTATGAAAAAACCACACCTTTTTCTAGTACTCCCGATCTTATTTTGTCTGAGTTTTTCTTCGAAAGCTCAAACAATTAATGATCAGGATTCAGAGCACCCAATAGCGGTAGTAGCTCCCCATCTTCCTCAATTATTAAGATTTGAAGGAACCGGCAATTCATTTTATGGCGTAGAGCGTCAATACCAATCTGATAACAACATCAACAGATTACAAGCCTGGATAACAAATTTTCCGGAAGAGTATTCGAGCTATAAAGGCAAAATAGAGGAATATTTAGCCTCTGTTGATCAAGAAGCGCTAAGTAATAGTGACTTGGAAATCTACTATGATATTAAGAGTCAATGGTTAATGTTAAGTCAACTTTCAAACTAGTATAATGATGAAAAACATTTACACAATACCTATAAAGGCTTTTCTATTAACTTTTCTATTATCAATAGTAAGCATCTCATTATCATTTGCTCAATGTATTGATCCAATAATAACAGATATTGGAAATTCCGGGCCAGTTTGTGAAGGTGAACAAATTCAAATATTTGCCGAAGGCGAAATTGGAGGGGTATCATCTAACTATGTTAGAATGGCTGGTATAGGAGGAAACTTTGGTAATCGAGAATTTAACAAAGTATTTGCAACAGGAGACAGACCAGAAGAAATACAACGTATATCCGAAGCTACTTTTAATTCAATTGCGGCAGGAGGTGCCAGTGCATTGCATGCCAGATATGACATATTGTTATTCACATGGAACTCGAACACAAATTTAAATGTAAACTAGACACTAATAAATAATTATCTCGCATTAGGAGGAAGTGTGTTTTGGGAAGATAACAGGAACATATCAAAATTAAGCCCAGGTGTAGTTGGGTATCAAACTGACAATTCCTTCGGTGCATCTTATCAATTAGTAAGCCCACCAGCATTTCCTATTTTAGTAGCAAATGGAGTTGTTGGTCATTTTGTCAATCACCATTTGGGTGTCAATTCCTGGCCATCATGGATGGAACCTTATATTTTGGGACCTCCATCTAACCCAATTACTTTGGCAATAGCAGGAATCCATCCTACCGGGGGAGGAAGACTAATCGTTCAGGGTCCGGACCAAGATTTTCATGCTTTAAGAAATGGGTCAAACCCAAGTGGAAATCAGTATAAAATGCTTCTAAATCAAATAGACTTTTTAATATCTGAACAAACAGGGATAAGTTGGACCGGACCAAATGGATTTACTTCAAATGAGGCAAGCCCTATAATCGAAAATGTAACACCTGAAATGGCTGGTGAATATACGGCTATCTTAACCAATGAAACCGGGGGCGGATGTTTTGTAACTGCAACTACTACTGTTGTTGTATATGAAAAACCCGAAGTTGAATTAGGTGATGATATTACAATATGCACTGAAACCGTAAATCTTACCGCAGAATTGGAAGATGATACAGGAGTAACCTATTTATGGAATACTGGTGAAATCACAAAAACAATAACAGTTACTCCAGGAAATTACTCAGTTACAGTAACAAATTCAAATGGCTGCAGTAGCACTGATAACATTAGTGTTAATGTCGGAGATACAGACCCTCCAACAGCTTTAGTCAATAATATAACCATTCAATTAAATGAATTGGGAATTGCAGAAATTACTGCCTCCCAAATTGATAATGGAAGTTTTGATGATTGTGAAATTGATAATATCACAATTGACAAGAGTATTTTCACTTGCAATAATGTAGGTGCTAATGATGTAACATTAGTTGTTACTGATAAAAGTGGGAAATCATCTTCAGCAGTAGCTATTGTAACCGTTGAAGATATTACTCCACCTACAGTAATCACAAAAGATATCATAATACAACTTGATGCTACAGGTAATGCCACAATTACACCTGCAGATGTAAATGATAAATCTTCAGATGCTTGTGGTATCCTTTCATATAGTCTGGACATCGATGCATTTACTTGTGATGATATTGGTGACAATACAGTAAACCTGACTTTTACTGACAACAATGGTAATTGGGCTTCTGCTCCTGCTACTGTTAAGGTAGAAGACAACGTACCACCGGTTGTAATGACCAAAAACATCACCGTTCAACTTGATGCCACCGGTAATGCATCAATTACTCCAGCTGATGTTGATGATGGTTCTTCAGATGCTTGTGGTATCATCTCTTACAGTCTGGATGTCGATGCATTTACTTGTGCTAATGTAGGAGATAATACAGTAAACCTGACTGTAACCGATAACAATGGTAATTCGGCTTCAGCTCCTGCTACTGTTAAGGTAGAAGACAATGTGCCACCAACTGTTTTGACACAGGACATCATCGTTATTCTGGATGCTGTAGGAAATGCCTCAATTACTCCGGCTGATGTAGACAACGGTTCTTCAGACGCTTGTGGAATCTTATCTTACAGTCTGGATGTAACAACTTTTGATTGTAGTAATTTGGGCGATAACGCAGTAAACTTGACTGTTACAGATATCAACGGTAATTCTGCATCGGCAATTGCCACTGTAAAAGTGATTAATGATGTTCCTGAGATTAACACCTTATCTTTACCACTTTCACCACAGCAGATAAATACCCAGATTTTTGCTTCGGCTACGTTCACTGATACAAATATATTTAGTGCAGAATTCAACTGGGGTGATGGAAGTACTTCTGCTGGTGCAATTACCGGAAGTGATATAGCAGGCGATCACACATATTCAATTCCGGGAGTATACGAAGTATCACTAACAATTACTGATATCTGCGGGTTTCAAGACACTGAAGTATTCCAGTATGTAGTTATTTATGATCCATATGGAGGCTTTGTAACCGGCGGAGGATATATCTGGTCACATCCAGGCTATTACACTCCTGATCCTTTAGCTGAAGGAAAGGCTAACTTTGGGTTTGTTGCCAAATACAAAAAAGGAGCAACAACACCAACCGGAAATACGCAGTTCAGGTTTACTGCCGGAAACATGAATTTCCATAGTACTGAATATGAATGGCTGGTAATAGCAGGACAAAAAGCAATGTATAAAGGCTCTGGAACAATTAACGGAGCAGGAAACTACAAATTTATGCTCTCAGCAATTGACGGAACCACAAAAGCCGATGGAGACCGCTTTAGAATGCAAATCTGGGATACATTTGATAATGTGATATATGATAATCAGCCAGGTGAAGATGAAAATGCTGATGCTTCCACATATCTTGGAGGTGGATCTATTACAATTCATGATGGAAAAAACAATGGAGGCAACCAAACTGCTGAATTTGAAATAGAAAACTCTTCGTTTGAAAAAGTTAGCTTCTATCCAAACCCAGTCACTTCTATTATGAATATCGAATTGACTGATAGATTTGCAAATGGAGATCAACCATTAGAAGTAGAAATCTATGAGATCAACGGAAGATCAGTTGGTTTTAAAGAATACTCAAATTCTTCCTCAAAAATGATTCAACTAAGAGTTGATGATTTGAAAAAGGGCATATATCTATTAACCCTGAAAAACGGAGATGAATTTGAATATTTTAAATTCATAAAAGAATAAACTATAATCAGTTTCAATAATGGACAGTGCGCTTGAAAAGGCGCTCTGTTTTTTTATAAGACGATTCACCAAAAAATCATGGTTTTACAGCTATTTATTTATTTAATAAGTACTATTTCATTCATTACAGTTCTCCCATTATAATAATTAACACTAATCATTAAAATTAAACAATATTTAATCAGAACAGCATTGGTATTTCACTAATTTTAATTTCCTTTTTTATTAAAAAATTCATAATTTTGTATAGATATAAAAACCTTATAAAGAAGGAATTTTAACCCGAAATTCTTCAATTATATCAAACAAAAAAAAGGGGACTGTCTATTAAGAATCTTCTGTATCCCTAATTTAAAATCCTCGAAACATACAGCTTAGAATATTAAAGACAGGTGAGCAAAAAATTACAGCCCATAAGGGGGTAGTATCTTTCAAGCACATTGTATAAAGCAAAGACTATATTAAGCTTATATATCAACTTCAATAAAAACTAATATAGCTTCATGTAAGTCTAATTCTATCAATTCCTGATATCAAGCAATATAGTTATTTGGAATTGGTTATCAGCATTTCCTCAAATGATCATGTTTGAGGAGTGTACAACTATTCTCATACTTCATTAAACCCCTTAACAAACCTCATCATGTCAAATCTTATAAAAAGTTATTGCCTGACAATAATTTTATTATCAGTCATTTCAACACAATTAGTCAATGCCCAGGAAACAATCAACTGGCAAATACTTGAAGACAATGATTCAGTCAGTGTTTATTATGCCCCTCTCTCCTGTGGAGATGAAATTATATTAGATACTATTTATACAGAATCACTTGCATTAAAAGTCGAGCGCAAATATCCTGAAATAAGAATGGTGGCTCTAACAATAGAAACAACAGATGGAATAAATAATCATCAAGGATATTTCATATTTAGCTTCGATGACTCAAATGAAACTATTTACGACTGCAGCAGGTTACCTCACATTTCACCAACCGGACCTATACCCTTTAGTGGTAGTAGTTCTGTGACCCTGCTTAATATTTTAACCGAAACCTTATAGAGTCATGAAAAATTCATACATACTTATGCTCCTTGGAATACTGATTTCCTTTGCTGGAAACTCGCAGTATCCAACGATAAATTGGGAAAAAGTAGATGGAGGAACCAACCATGAATATCCTTATAATATAATTCAACTAACAGACTCCTCTTACCTGACTGTAGGATACTCATACCAATCAAGTGGCGGCAATAAAACAAGCCGAAATTATGGATATACTGATGGATGGGTTATAAAACGTGATAAGCTGGGCAATAAAATTTGGGACAAAAGCTATGGAGGGTCATCAGATGACAGAATAATTGATGCCTTGGCATTACCTTCTGGAGGAGCACTTCTTTTAGCTACTAGTTCTTCTGTCCCTAACCTTTTTGTAAATAAAAAAGCTCCGAACAAGGGAGGGCTTGATTACTGGCTTATCCAGATTGATAACAACGGCAACATAATCTGGCAAAAAACCTATGGCGGAATCTATACTGACTTCGCTACTTCCATTGCAATGTCCGCAGATGGAAATTACTTTATTGCTGGTTATTCCTATTCACCAGTTTCAGGTGATAAGTCTTCACCTTCAAAAGGTGGATATGACTTTTGGATCTTAAAAGTAGATCCTTCAGGAAACAAAATCTGGGATAGGACCATTGGGGGAAACAATACGGATTTGCCTTCAAGTATTATTGGAAATTCTGATGGAGGATGTACGATAGTTGGAAGTTCATCATCTACAAGCTCAGGAGATAAATCAGAATCCTCCATAAATGGATATGATTACTGGGTGGTTAGATTAAATGATAACGGGATTATTTTATGGGAAAATACAATTAGATCAGCAACAGAACTAGCTCAAATTGCAAGCCTAATTGAAATTAATAATTCAATATTTATTCTAGGCGCAAGTTCCGGACCGTTAGGTTATGATAAAACAGTTGGAAATAATAGGCTCTATGACTATTGGCTTATCAATCTCAACAAACAAACGGGAAATAATATCTGGCAAAAACTATATGGTGGATCAGGTTATGAATATGCTTGCAAAATTCACAAAACAAACAATAATGAGTTCATTTTAAAAGGGCAAACAACTTCAAGTATTTCAGGAGATAAAACGGAGCCTAGTCGTGGTGGTTATGATATATGGTTATTAAAAGTTGATGACATTGGCAATATTATTTGGGACAAAACCATAGGAGGAAGAAGTCAAGAGTTTAACCAGTCATATGAAAAGGGAATTACCACAGATATTAAAGGATTAATTACCATTGAATCAGCAACAGTAATTAGTCCACCTGGTGGGGATAAGTCTTTTGGAGGATATGGAGGCGTTGACTTCTGGACTATCCAACTAAAGGATAACACAGTAGTGGATAATACACCCCCAACTGTAATGACAAAGGACATAACCGTCCAGCTTGATGTGATGGGTAATGCAACAATCACTACGCAGGATATCGATAATGGCACATCAGACCCAAGTGGTATTGCTTCTTTGACAATTGACATGAGCAATTTTGACTGTAGTAATGTTGGCCCAAACATTGTCACGCTAACAGCCACAGATAACTTTGGGAATTCCGCTCAGGGACAAGCTACGGTTACAGTGGAAGATAATGTCAGACCGACAGTTATTACCCGAAACATTATTGCTCAATTAGATGTCAACGGCATGGTAACTATCACTCCAATGCAAATCGACAATGGTTCTTCCGATGCATGTGGAATAGCTAACTATCAAATTAGTAAGTCAGAATTTTACTGTGGCGATGTCGGTGAAAACATAATTAATCTTGCTGTTACTGACAACAATGGTAATACTGAAAAAGGTCAGGCAATTGTAACTGTTGAAGATAATATTCCGCCATACGTTAGCACTTTAGACGCTACAATTCAGATTGATGCCACTGGTCATGCATACTTAAATATTGGCCTTATAGACAATGGATCCTCAGATGCTTGTGGAACCGAGAGTATTAGTCTGGACAGAACAGATTTCACCTGTAATGACGTAGGTGAAAACATTGTTACTTTGACAGTTATTGATTTACATGGTAACTCAGCCCAAGGCCAGGCAACCGTTACAGTAATTAATGATGATCCGGTAATAAACAGCTTATCGCTTCCTATCAATCCTAACCCAATTGAAACACAAATTAATGCTTCAGCAACATTTACCGATGACAACATATCAGAAGCTGAATTTAATTGGGGGGACGGTTCAAGTTCCTTAGGCAATATTATGGGTAGCGATATTACTGACAGCCATACCTACCTAATGCCGGGTGTTTACGAAGTTTCATTAACAATTACTGATGTATGTGGACAACAAGACACCGAGGTATTCCAGTATGTAGTAATTTATGACCCTTACGGTGGTTTTGTAACAGGAGGCGGGTACATCTGGTCACACCCTGGTTATTATACTCCGGATCCATTAGCAGAAGGAAAAGCTAATTTTGGCTTTGTTGCCAAGTACAAAAAAGGAGCAACCACTCCAACCGGAAATACTCAATTCATGTTTACAGCAGGAGAAATGAATTTCCATAGTACAGAATATGATTGGTTGGTAATTGCAGGTCAGAAAGCAATGTATAAAGGATCAGGTACAATCAATGGTGCCGGAAGCTACAAGTTCATGCTTTCAGCAATTGATGGAACCTCCAAGGCTGATGGTGATCGTTTCAGAATGCAGATACTTGATATGTTTGATAACGTCATCTATGATAATCAACCCGGCGATGATGAAAATGTTGATGCTTCTACCTATCTCGGAGGCGGATCTATCACAATTCATGATGGAAGTAATAATGGTAATCAAACCAATAGCCTAATCGCTGATCCGGCATTTGAAAAAATTCATTTCTACCCTAATCCTGTTAGTTCTACATTAAACATTCAATTAACTGAGAGATTCATGACAGGAAGTGAACCTTTGGAAATCAAAATATATGAAGCAAACGGAAAATCGGTTGGATTTTATGAGTATTCAAACTTCAATACAAAAGTATTACAATTAAGAGTTGAGGATTTGAATAATGGCGTTTACATTCTAACAATCGAAAAAGGTAGTGAGTTTGAACATTTAAAATTTATCAAGGATTAAATAATAGAATAACAGAGCACTTGTGTATAGTGCTCTGTTATTCTATGTATTATTCATCTATTGGATCTGTACTATTAAACTCAGGATTTAATATTCCTGCCAAAGCATCTACATCTGTATATTGCCCCAAGGAGCCATCTATCTCCACTGCACTTTGATCAAAAGACACTTCAGATAGTGGGTTATTAGGCTCATTGACACTCAACTCCAAAGAAAATAATCTGTTTCCAGGCCCAACCGAATCTCCATATATCTGATATGTAATTCGTTTCAGGAAGTCTACTTGAATTACACTACCATCACTTTGTGTTACAGGCATTGTTACTCTTTCTACTTCAACCCTTAAAAATAATTGCTGACCAGGCACAATATTTCTCCCGGCTGTTGCCAAGAAATTTTCAATTCCCAATCGCTGAATGAGTTGATTTACCCTCCACGGACCCATTAAAATTCCAAAAGGACTTTCATGACCGACTCCAGGACCAATTGCATGTAGCGCTTCAAACCCACGCCTGCCTGATGGTAATCCCACCTGCCCTGGCCTTAACCAGCTTTGATAATTCGCTCGTGTAGTAGTTTGGCCTAATGCAGTAACTATAGCTAAAGTATCATGGGTTAATCTGGAAACTGTACCTTCTGTACCTCCTCGATCTCTGTATCTCCAGGACTCTCCAACTCCAGGTTGCTGTCGGAATTCCGGATCGCTTTCAGTCAACACTCGAGTTGTATCCGACATTGCTACATGGCCAAGTCCTCTGGCAGTTGAATCAACTTCGGCCTCATGATGCTGAATCTGGCTTTCAATTTCAGCAATTTGTCGCTCCATTTCATTGTAATTCTGCTCTAATATCTCAAGTGTTTGACCATCTAGATCAATTCTCATCGCTGCCTCAATTACATCTCTTTGTACTTCCAGCTGACTTCTAATTCCTAAAAGCTTATCTACTTCCAATCTTGCCTCTTCACCTCTGCTACCAAAGCCAGGTCCCCATCCTAATAGTTCGCCTATTCTGGAGGTTAATCTTCTTATTAAACCAAATGCGCCTTCATATCTTTGAAGCACACGTAAGGTATCAATATGATCTCCAACATGGGTATGACCTGCTGATGGTCCAAGTTCAAGAACTAGCCTACCACCTTCGAATCTGGCACGAGTTTCATTCCCACTTAATGATGGATTTCTTCTTATTGGCACATGTGCAATACTGGCTAACCCGGATCTTCCACTCAATAACTGCCCAACAGTTAATGCACCTCTTTCGCCTGCCGGACCAGATGCCCCTCCTCCAGACTCTCCGCTTCTTCTCTCTGCATCCAAGTCACGAATATGAGTATCGTCTGCCTCAAGTGAACGGTGAGTGGGGTTCCATTCAGTTGGTCCTTGATCAGCAGCGCTTCGCATTTGAGGTAATGCCTCCCTTGCCTGTGCTAAGAATTGGTCATGCATTGCCCTTACAAAAGAAAGATCACTTCTTCCAACCCCTTGTAATGAAGTTCTACTTTGTCTGTAAATATCATAAGCAGCCTGATAATAAGCTAACATAAATGAATCCACCCGAACTCCGGACAATTGCATTGCCGTAATGAAACGGAAAATGTATTTATACATTTCATATTCCCTTATAGCTACTTCAACATCTCCGCCTGCTTGATGCATCACATGTTCCATCATTTCAAGGTTTGCCAATGCACTTTGATAGGCTTCATGACCTGTCACTGCAACGCCTCTAACAACTTGCCTTCCAGCACCAGGAGAAATATACGCCTCTTCAGTTCTGAAATTTGCTTGCATTTGTAGTTCGGTAATAGCTTGTGCTAACGCTACCTGTAATTCTTGTGGAGTCAATGCTCCTTCAATAGCCGTTCTCAAGTGCGGAGGAAGTGTCGGAGGAAGAACGCCAGTCGCATCCGGAGGGATTCCCTCTCCCGTATGTGACTGTAATGCTTCAAATCGACTATGTAATGTATCGATATCACCATGTAATACTGCCAATCTTATCTGTGCATCTCCAGGTGATTCGGCTGCCAATGATCTGACAGCTGCCTGTTGTTCTGGCGACAGATGACTCATTAATCCTTCAACCCTGGCAACACTTTCGGGACTACCTTGAGCATGCTGCATCATTTTGGCAAAATTCAACACTTCTGCCATTTCAGTAACCCTTCCCTGGAATGCTCCAAATTCTGCAGGACTCATAAGGTTTCTCACCTGTTCATAGATGAATAATCTTTCTGCTTGGGTATAGAAATTCATACGTAAGAGCTCACTCCAGTTTGCTCCAAAGTGTTCTCTCATATAAGCTTCTGCAAGGGTAAGTCTTCTTCCTGCGTCTGTTCCGCCGGTGGCCAAATCGACATCACTGCTTGCATGTGTGCTTGCATTAGGATCAGAAAGCTGTAAGCTAAATTGTTGACCTATGTCTTGCACAACTCCATCTCTATAGCTACCCAAATGATCAACCAGATAAGCATACATATCATTAGCGGGTTCACTTTGAAGATGCATGATTAAATCCCGCCAGTTACCAAATGTTTCAAGAAGTCGTTTAGTTGTATGTGGGTCTCCGGCTAATAATGCAGTCCTGTTAGCTCTTATTGCTAAAAATGCTCTCAGCCTACTAACCGGATCAGAGGGTATGTCTACATCAGTATGTGGAGTTGGCGGTTCTGTTCTTCTTCGCCCTTCTTCTTCATGAGGATGCGGTGTGCCATCTTCAGAATCACTATCTCTTCTACCTTCCTCATGATGTGGCGGTGGAGAATCCTCTGTATGATGAGGAGGAGAGTCATCAGTATGGTGTGGTGGTGTATCGTCTCCATGTCCATGTGGTGGGGGAGTATCGTCTCCATGATGTGATTCGCCACCTTCTGCTCTATGTTCACTTAAAGCATCACCAACATGCTGTAAGAACCCATCGAACATAGCCTGGGTTAGTAGCTGAGCTCTTCTTCTACGAGCTTCTGCATGAGTCATTCTACCGCTTATAACCTGCTGTTGAATTTCCATGAAATTGTGAACAATTTCCATGGTCCCAATCAAGTAACTGACATTATTTACAGTACTATCTACAAAGTCAACTGCACGCTGGAATCTGGATAGCCTTGTAAACCATTGGGCAAAATCTTCACTTTCAGGAACTACGGCGAATAAATTGCGTGCTCTAACTAATCTAGCTCCGGCTAAACGAGATACTCCTGAGGCAACAGCACCTACTATATTCAGAATGTCACTGATAGTATTTGTATCCCAGGCAAAAGTATGATTATTGATTCTGCTTAGTATTCGAACTGCAGAAACTGCAGCTCCAACTGCAGCAACAGCTACTCCCACACCAGGAATAAACAATCCAACAACAGATAATATTTGGATAAGCTCATCGAGTCGCTCTGATGCTTGTGCAGTATCTCTAGGGTTACAACGTCTTACTATCGGTTCAGTAATCCCAAAATTTTGCCCTGCAGGAAATCTTACCGTAACGTAACCTCGTCCATAAGGAAAATGACCAGCGTATTCCTCTATTGCATGAATAACTGCCTCTCTTTGAGTATCACCTATAGCATCATGTTGATCACTATCAGTTCCGGTAATATCACTAACACGCATGGTGTAGCCTCGGGTAGGAGAATGGTCACGACTTTGTCCGATCTCTATAAGAAGTGGGTAGGTCTGGCCATTTTCTTCATTAACAAATACAGCCTGAGGACGTACGATACTGGTTCCTCCGACTCGCATTTCTGATTCCCTAGCTCTGGCAGTTTCCACTCTTCGTTCCAGATTACGAATATCTCGCTCAATATCTCTTCGTCGGTAAGAATTTGTTTCTCTTGTTAACTGCTCACGCTTAATAGCCAGTTGACGCTCAATTATGTCAGAAAGTAATCCTGCACCAGCAGCAGTTCCTTGCCTTAAAATAGTAAGCTCCTGATTTACCTTATCACGCTGTTCTTCGGTTAGTTCTTCGTCTTCTAATGTACTTTCTCTTCGGCTAATCTGTTCATCAAGGAAGGACCGATTGCTTTGGGCAGCTTCTTGTACTTTCAGTTCCAAAGCCCTTCGAATATCAGCTAACTGTCTTTCATCAGTGGTTGCTCTAAAACTTAATAACAACTCAAGAATCATCGCCTGAAGATTCTGATCCTGGGCATCTAATTCTTCCCTTGTGCGCTCTTGAATATTTTTAACTTCAACAACTTTAGTTGCCAAACTTGGCATTCTAATTATAGCATTTTCATCATCCTCATCACCAATCACTCTTGGCTGAGCAACACAACGAACCATATAATATCCATTCTCACTTGGGAAAGGGATTTCTTTTTCATATGCTGGATCGGATCCAAAAACGCTGGAAAAGACCCTAACTACCCATCCACCCAACGACATAATTCCATGTAAAGGCAAAGTTTCAAGGTTGAAGGCATTAACCAATACACTACGTACAGCTCTTTCAGGAGATCCATCCTGACTTTCTATTGGATTTGTAAAGTCGTAATAAGCCTGTGCTGCATCCTCTGTGAAATTATCATATCTCCTTTCAAGATCTCTAAAGTCAGCATCAAACCTCCCCACTCGATCACTACTCAGATCGCTTCCCTGTCTTACTTCTTGAAAGCCTGTTTCAGATTCTGCCACGGCAGGTGTTGTGGGTGTTTCACCCCTCATAATCTGCTCCTGCATATGTTGTATTGCTGAAGCACGATCACGCATTAATCGCTGATACAGTGGAGTTATATTAATTACCTGCCATACATAATCCGAACCGTTGAAGGCAGCAGAAACCTGTCCTAATAAATCAGGGTATACATCTTCGTAATGTAACCTCATTGAATAAGCACCAGTACCTCCACGAACCATAACTTCTGGTCCGGACATTGATGCCCGATAAGCTGAACGATTAGCGGTTCTATCTGAATCTGTTCCTCCTAAAAATGTAGAATCATTAATTGCTGCATTTCCACCAGTTAACTCCTCCTCTTCACGAACAGCTCTATCTGTTAACTGACGTCTGGCTTGTTCAGTAGCTTCTCCAACTCTACCTTGAAGATCTTCAAGCGATTCACCCTCACGCAGCTGAACAGGTACAACTTCACCGCCATCCTCACGATTTCTTCCTCCTACCCAAACGTTAACAAATTGCTCACCGTCTTCACGAACCCATGGCACCAACCTGTCAGGTCTCTGAGAATCAGCTGTAGTATCTCTAGTTAATGATGATTGATCAGAAGAATCTGTTGAAGTTTGGCCAGAAGAATTTACTTCCACTCCTAACACTCCACCAAGTTCACGTACCTGATCAGTTGCCCACTCCTGTAAAGTAGGGCTATCTCCATCACCACTATCTTCTGATGTCGGAATTTGCCCAAATACAACTATTGCCGGCAAATAATTTCGGCTATTTAATTCAACATTTGTTGTTTCGGCATAATCTTCCGGAAACGCAACAAATCCTCTTTCATTGATCAAGGTTTGACGTTCTTCAGAAAATCCTGATGAATCAATAGTTCGCCTTTCACTTAGATATTCTCCATCTCTTCTTCCATATTGTTGAAGATCGCCAGATTGTAATCTCCAAATACTATCGGATATTGTAGGTTCCCCCTCTCTGGCACTGTATTGTGCGATTCTTCTACCTGAAAGGTTGAATACATGCAAGCCATATTGAGAAAACACCATCACTGTTCTTACGGCAGAAACATGATTGCTAACAACAATTCCATCTCTTGCCAAACCAGTTATAGTTGTAGCATCTGAACGAATAGGTTCAAAACCACCTGTATCAGCAGGATCACGTATTAATGATCGCTGTATGGAATTATTATTACCACCAGATTGTTGTACAACATGGGTTAACTCATGTGCTAATAAATGCTTACCCTGACTAGTTCCAGGGTTATATTGCCCTTGATTGAAATAAATATTATTCTTATAGGTAAATGCTCTGGCTCCTAATTCCTTGTTCATTTGAACCGCAGAAGAATCTGTATGAATCTTGACACCACTAAAATCAGATCCCATCTTACTTCCTAAGTTCTTCTGAATATCGGAGGTCATTGCACTTCCTCCGGTAGAATTTTGAAGTTTTTGAGTTAGGCCAGGTGAAGCAAAGTTACCAGGTGATTTATATGCTTTTAATTGAATCTGATTTTCTTCTTCCTCACATTTGCTGCATTTAGTTTGAATTTGATTTTTTACCTTATGCTCAGGCATCCTCATGACCTGATCAGCTACTGCATCAGCTTCCTTTTCAAACTCATCGTTCGGTTCACCGATTTTAAGCTTAGTCTGTATTAAATCATCGTCATCATCATCAGCGTTACCAGCCATTTTCATAATCTGTGGCTCTGGTTGCATTTGAATTTGCTCTTCCTCTTCACATTCTTCACATTTCATTTGAAGATCTGGCTCTGGTATGGGGGCATTCATTTTTGGTAATACCTCCTGAGAAGGTTGAATTAAGTTTTGAGATGGTTTGACAGAACCATTTGAAATAGAATTACTTTTCCGGTCATGACCAGAATCCATATCGACTTGATTACTCAAGTTTTTGTTTTGATTATTTTCAGATGTAAATGCCCTCATATAGACTTTCTATGTTAAAAAATGAAGAATACACCCGGAGATTTACTTGGATGAGTATTGGACCATTGATCTGTCTGAATTAAATAATGCTTACCTCTGCTATCATTTTCTAAGCAACAGAGTTCCTCATCTGTACCTACAAAAGCAACTGATTTTCCCGGGTCCCAGTTATAACAATCATAAGCCTGAACTTCCCATTTGGTGAATTCAAAAGCATACCGTTCTATTCCCAATATACTATCTGGAGTCACTTTCATTTCAACAGCGGAGCACAACAAATATCCACCTACGGCTAAACCTAAATCTGTATATGGAAATCCGAATGCATTCCCGGCAGAGGAAAATTGCATATCAAAAGACACTGAAGAGGTAGGCTTAGCTGACATGGCATTTATTCTTTTTTTAGCACCTTCTATAAATTTATCTCTGTGAATACCGAGAGTAACCTGAACACTTAGATTTTTATCAAATAATGAAGATGGCATTACCACTTTAGACCCACTGCCATTTAAAAAGTGTTCAAGGTTATCGGAAGCGTGAGGATATGAGGATCTTTGATCTTTAACATAATCACGGTACTTCTTTTCCAAATTATCCATATCCTTCTTAGTTGGGAAATTTTGCTTGCACTCAGGAGTTACTGTGTTACAAAGCCCTGATGCTTTCTTACATTCATCCGTAACAGGAGAAACATCACATTTGCCCATGCTCTTTCCCTTCTTGATTTTATTTTTGTCTTTTGGTTTGGGTTTAGGCTTTGGCTTCGGTTTTGGTTTTGGTTTAGGTTTGGGCTTCGGTTTTGGGACTGCTTTAAATAGCTCATCAAGCTTTCCTAAAGTAATTCTTCCAGGTTTACCATCAGCTTGTCCATTTGCATCTAATAAGCCATATTTAATCTGAAACTTTTGAACAGTGATGTAGGTTTCATCACCAAAAATACCGTCTGGTTCATCCTTACCTTGATTAGTTGAATTGGGCATTATTAACTTCGCACAATTTTCTTTACTATTAGGACTGAGTGCTGTTTCTAATGGACATAAATCATCAATCAAAGCTTGCTGTAATAATTTTACTGCTTCATTCTTTTCACCATACCTAAGAATCGGGTTATTATCGTATGCCTTTTGAAGTCTTTCATTATTCTTAAATCGGGGAGACTGCAGGTCTTTACTTTTTTCAACTTCGGAAAGAGGCTTCTTTCTAATTACCTCTCTACTTTGATCTTGTTGTACAACATGGGTAAGCTCATGTGCCAATAGATGCTTTCCATCTTTACTATCAGGGTTATATTTGTTTTGATTGAAATAAATGTCTTTTCCATGAGTAAATGCTTGGGCTCCAATTTCCTGATTCATCTGAATAGCATTTTGATCAGTATGAATTTTAACACCGGTAAAATCTGCCCCTATTTTATCACTCATCTCATTAGTTAAATTCTCTGACATGGATTGCCCGGAATTCTTACTACAATTGATTTGGCTACTTAAATCTGTTGAAGTAAAATTCCCTTCTCCCTCAGATTTCATTTGGGTTATGCTATTAGAGGAAGGTTTCATCTGTACATTCTCTTCTTCCTCACACTTAGCACATTTCATTTGAATATCTATATTAGAATTTTCGGGTTTCATTTGAAGCCCTTCGCCAGACGGCATTCTCATTACCCTATCAGCAACCGCATCAGCCTCCTTTTCATATTTATCACCAGCTTGACCAATTTTTAATTTTGGTCTTATTGATGTATTTCCCCTTATGAAAGATGATACGAATGACATATGAAGAATTTAATATTCAATTAGGTACTTAAAGTTATTGGATTGGTAAATAATCTATCACCTATACCTGGAATATCAACCCTGCATCTAATTTCTGCAGATGTTATTCCTCTTTCCTTTAATAAATCTCTTGTAGGAGTGTTAATGTAAACCTCCTCGTAGTTCCCATATTGAAAAGGGTTCCCTCCATCAGCTTTTAGCAAATATCTTCTATTTTGACTATCAGCAATTATCCATCTCATTCTGAAACCGCTATTGGAAGGAACTCCTGATACTCTAAATTTAGTTGATCGAGGGCCATCATTTAGATTAATTGTTCCTGTAGGGTCTTGTTGCAGTGCCAAATTCCCTCCTCTAAAAGAAGTGGCTAATGATGCAGTGTCTGTAGCGTGCAATAGAAAATATACAAAACAAGAATAACTGTCTGCATTATTCATTCTTCGAGAAGTAGACATCCCTGCAGTCCTTGCCCTTTCACTGCAATCAACTGACCCAAGATATCCTTCATCACTTGTGCCATTATATCTATGTGACCCTTCATGGATCAAATTGTCAGCTCTTAAGCGAAGTGATTTATCGGGTCCCCACCAATCCATACATAAATGAATATTGCTTAACACTAATCTCACATACGCTTTATTACCTCCACAAAAATGATCCATCATAAAAGTTCCTGGTTGCTCACATTCAATCGTAGCCCCCGCCAAACCACTTTTAATCTCTTGCAGCTTACTTTTTACAAAATCAGCTGTAGCCTGGGTATCACTTCTAAATGCCATAAACAAAGCATCTTTAGTATTATTTGAAAGTCTAGATGCAGATAGTCTGCTAATGGCAGTTTGTAAATAGCTATCGGCTTCATTGACTGCCGGAATTATTAGATTTGTTAATTGATCATTGGTACAATCTGAATAATCTGTTTTTTGAATACTATCATTCTGTTGTACGGTGTGAACCAATTCATGAGCAAGCAAGCGTTTTCCTTTGGTATTATCCGGGGAGTACTCTCCCTGATTAAAATAAATATCATTTCCATAAGTAAATGCCCGAGCACCTAATTCATTGTTCATTTGAACAGCATTTTGATCGGTATGGATCTTTACCCCACTAAAATCCGCTCCTATCTTACCTCCCATTTCATTCCTAACCTTTTCGGGTAATGAATTGCCTGAATTATTTGAGTTATTTATTCGGGAACTAAGACTGGAGGAAGCTACACCTTGCTTACTCTCAGATTTCATTTGTAGAAATTGGTTACTTATAGGCTTCATCTGAACTTCCTCTTCCTCCTCACACTTGGCACATTTCATTTGAATGTCAGGGTTAACTTTATCTGATTTCATCCGTAACCCTTCTCCAGAAGGCATTCTCATCACCCTATCTGCTATTGCATCAGCCTCCTTTTCGTATTTATCACCTGGCTCACCAATTTTCAGTTTTGGCTGAATATTATTTTTCCTTATGCTCGCGGGATGAAACATATCACATCAATTTATACCGTCCTCCTGTTTTTCCCATACTCTCTTTTTACACCGGCCACAATATCTTGAAGTTGAATTTCATTACTTTGTCTACTTATTGCTTTTAATGAGCATAGCTGAATTACATTGATAATCACCCCGCCAGATATTTCATATTTCTCAGCGATTTCTTCAAGGTCAATTTGTTCAGATAATCGAGCTGATTTTGAAAACCCATTTTTCCAAAGAAGATAACGCTCATCTTTACCAGGTAAAGGAAAATGAATCATTGACTGAAACCTCCTCATAAATGCTTCATCAATATTTGTCTTTAGATTTGAAGCTAATATCACAAGGCCGTTATAATCTTCTATTCTTTGTAGTAAATATGAAACTTGTTGATTGGCGTATCGATCATGTGCATCTTTTGTGCTCGTTCTATTTCCAAAGAGAGCATCAGCTTCATCAAAGAATAATATCCATTCTTTATTTTCGGCACGATCAAACACCTTTGCAAGATTCTTTTCGGTTTCACCTATATATTTGGAAACCATCTGAGAAAGATCGATACGATAGACATCCCGACCTGTTTTCTTTCCTAACAATGCTGCTGTCAGCGTTTTGCCAGTACCTGGAGGCCCATAAAATAAAGTCCTGTAGCCAGGCTTGACCATTTTACCCATATCCCATTGATTTAGTAAAACATGATGATGCTCAATCCAGCTTTCAATTTCTGCTAATTGTTCTTCAGCTTGAGGCGTTAGTACAACATCAGACCACTCCATTCTGGTTGAAAGTAGTTTAGCAGGAAACTCTGAACTAAAACCAGGTTTTCTATCCTCTCCCAGAGTAAATAAATCCAATATTTCCCGAGATATGATTAATGATCCACTTAAAGCGGGTTCTCCTTTAGCCGTTTCCTCTAACCACAAAATACTCTCTTTTGCTAGTAACTGTGAACCGTCAAATACTTTCTGTAATGCAAATCTTTTAGACAAATCATTTCCGGCCAGAATAAACATTGCCGTTTCACCAGTAGGAAGAAACCCTAAATGGGTATTTCCTTTTCTCCCTCCAAATTCAGTATATATTTGATTGGTGTTTTCATTCTTCACCAGAAATATATCGAGAAGCTCTGGCTTTATATGAGGAGTTAAAGACAATATCAGTAAAAACCTTTCTTCAAAACCAAGCTTATGCTTCTTAATAAATTTAGCATATTCTGATTTGCTGTTATTGAATAGGGGAGGATTTATTTCGTAAACACTTTTATATTTACATTCTTGTTTTGAGTTAAGTAATGATCTGGTTTTAAGAATCTCCTTAAACCAATCCAGCTCTTTTTGCAGATCATTTGCATTATATTTTAAGGCTTCATTTACCATTTTACATGTATTACATTTTCATTCCAAGGCAACCTAATCACTGAAATAGGCCAATTCAATCTATCAAGTAAAATATCAATAGCAATTCGCTCAATATGAACCATCCACCCATTAACATCTTTTTTAAGTAACCCCGGGCGGCGTAAGAAGCTTTTTTGCAAACCTGATGGAGATGTATTTTTAAGAACAGGCCAGTTTCGAATTACTGACTGAAGTAAATTGTTACATTCAATGGATTCTTCTTCTGTGGGTTCAAATTCTGTAGAAACAAATTCTGATGGATTCAATCCACATAAAAGTTTAAAGATTACCCATTGATGCTCCTCAGCCTCAATTTCTCCATTTACCAAAAAATGTAACAACTGTACTGCCCTTTCCTGAGATGACCGATCATTAAACTCTCCTTTTTTCATCAATTTCAACTCACTAAAAAACATTGGCAGGTAAGTCCAAAGTAGAACACTTCCTGCATTTGCTAATTCTATTGACTCATCTTCTTGAAGGTTAAACTTGATCGATAAGTAGTTTCCTTCATACTCCTCTGAGATTTTAACTCCCGAATTTCTTCCAACTAGTTGGTTTATGGCGATTTTATTAGAAACCCTAACGTTGTCATCTATAAATTCATTAAAAACCTTTACCAGAGAACTATTGGCGCCAGTTTTTTCAACTAGCATATTTTGGAACTTATGCACTTCAGAAAATGTATACCCAAGTTTCTTAATAACACTAATTACGACTCCTTCTATATCAATTAATACAGAAGAATTAGATGATCTAATGACACAATTGTTTATTACACCATTAAAAAACTCTCTCTTTAAATTGATCCTGTCATCAAGTTTTTGAAAATCTTTTATCAGACCTTGTAAATCATATTCATTATTTGGATCAAATATTTGTATAAGAAGCGTAGTTGGACACACATCTACTATTCTTCTATGACTTTGTTTGTTAACCAGTAAGGAATTCAAGCGTTTTGTAAACCTACTCAAAGATTGGTCATGCAGTTCCCGATAAAGCTGCTCTATTCCTTTACTCACATCAAAATCTAATGTAGAAGACCACCAAGGTAATACACCAAATTCAAGAAAGTAAATAATGGTATCGTAAAGAGAAGTAGAACTTCTTGAAATTGAAGACACACCTTCAGGAAACGTTTGATGATTTGAACTACTGGTTTTATTGACTAATGTCAAACTTTCAGAAGCTACTTTCAAAATTTCTTCTTTAAACTTCTTCACCAATCCTTGTGTTACCCCTCTTCTAAGACTTGATGAAGTAATCTTATCAATATCGATTTCTATTTTATTGATTCGAATAAGTTCATTTTCAGCACATAATTCATCACAAGCTTTTTCAAAAGCAGGTAAGACTGTATCCTTATAGTATGAAGAAAATTCTTTCTGCCAACGTAAACCCTCTTCCTTATCAGATACTTTTAAGTCAATTACTTGTCTGTGGATTATATGATTACTCTGAGTCATTATTTAATATTCAAATACCTTTTCACGCTTTCTCTGTAATCATTATTAACATAACCTTCAGAATTCTTAAGCCAGTTTTGAATGGTTTCTTTAACATTCAACTCTTCATTATCATTAATTAGAGACCCCGTTTCCTTTAAGACATCTTTACTGGTGTCAGTAAGGTTATCCGGTTGTATAAATGCTAACCTTTCGATATAGGCTTTGGTCATGTTTTGCAATGCCTCAGCATGTAATTCTTTCTCCTCTCCACTGCTATTTTCCCAGCCTTTTACCAGCTCATTTCTAATGCTGTTATACTCATTGTTAAGTTTCACAACACTGATATCTTTAGCATCTGAAATTTCCTCGATAATTTCATTGGCTTTAGTTATTGCAGTAACCTCAGTTCCTCCAAGCCTTTCTTTAATCTTTTTAGCTTCAAGTTTATAATCACCCATTCTGGAAGAATAGTAGTCTTCTATTTTCTTAGCTTCCGGAGATTTAGGGTCTATTTCAATAGCCTTGAACATGCGATCATACTTGATATTAATTTTTGAGGAAGCCTTTATTATGAAATTAGCTGACTGTGATTGTTTGTCAGACACATCAATGGATTGTTCTTCAGATAAATAACCATTATAAGAAGCTCTAACTATATATTTGCCTGATGAAACTCCGTCTATAGAGTAAGATCCATCTCTTTTTGTAGTGCCTGCATATTTTGGTTTCCCTTTCCTTAGTTTAAAGGTTTCACTACCGTAAATTTCAATATTCGCCCCTGGGAGAGATATTTCCTTATTTTCATCTGTCACCCCTTTAACAGTACCTTTGATAGATCCTTCCCCGGAATCAGACTCAAAAATGATATTAGCAACTTTATTAGGCTGATTAACATTAACAGAAGTTTCTCTTTTTAGATTTCCGAACTGTGTACTTATTTTAAAAGTACCATAAGGCACTTCAGTAAAAATAAAATCTCCAGTTGCTTTAGTTGTTGCTTTTCTTCCTAATTCATCAATACTTACAACTATTCCCGGAACCGGTCTATTACCATTAGGCGTTCTTTCTAGTACCGTTCCGGTAATAACACCTACGCTAAGCTGTGGTTGTAATTGAAAATCAATAGTATTTTCACCATTTACAATTGATACGCTCTTGCGGTCTACACCAAAACGAGGGTGAATTGCTTCCATCTCAAATGTTGCTGCGGGTGCATTTGGAATTTCATAGATGCCATCATCATTTGTGGTGGCAACTAAATCAGTACCTGATACAGAAACTTTAGCATCGAAAACGTTAAATAGATTTCCACTTGCATCAGCTGCTGTCACCCTTCCTGTTATCGAAGCCTGAGCATCTCTAACAATTGGAATGAAAATGGTAATTTTATCTTTTCCTACTTGTTCATTTCTTGTAACATCTGTTACCTGATACTCGAACTCATCAATTAGAATATAACTTTCAGTTAGTTTCTTTTCCTCCTCTATCAGTTTTGGCTCTACAGTATAATTTAATATCTGACTTAATTTAGTTGGATCGGGATAATATACTTTTTCAGTAAACTCCACATTACCCAATTTAGGGTTTGTTAAAAGAGAAACTTTATAGACAGAAGGATCATAAAGATTATTTAACACTCGTTTTTGCAAAACCCTGTAAGCGTTAAGTTTCTTATCTTCAAAACCAACGACACCACAAATAGGCGTAACCAACGGGTCTAAGGTTAGCGGCGTATGAGGTAAGTTACTACAATCATCACAACAGATAAATGGTAGTGTAAAATCAGCGACAACGGTGCCTTCCATTGCATTTATCACCTTGATCATTTGCTCCGCATCAGGCATTTTAATCTCTAAACCTTGTTCACTATTACCCAATAATGGTTGCTTAGCTAATGTTTCTAGTAATTGAATTGTCTTTTCATCTATTTTACCAAAATCTCTTTGAATTGCCTGATATACTAGAATAAAGGTATCTCCGGGAGCTACTCCTGCCTTATGTTCCATACCCGGGTGATCTTTCTGAAAGTTTGAAAACTCCAATGACTTAGCCAACAGATCTATTCTTTCCTGAAGCGTATCGTATAAGGTTCTGATTGTGATGTATGGATAAATAGCCAGAAATTTGATTACATCAAACAATAAGCACATGATCAACAGAATAATTATCACCCTGACCATCAAGACATTACTAGTAGCTCTTGTACTTAAAAACTTCATCAATTCAATGTATACTCTCATCGCACATTTATACTTTGACAGCCATTCCTCCATTGAAAAGTCCTTAAAATCTACTGGCATAGCCTGAATCAAGCCCAATAAGCAATTATTCAGATCAGAAAACAGTCCGCTGAGGGAAGTATCTTCTGCAGAACGAACAGATACTGAACGCTTAACCTTCGCTCTTTTAGATGCTCCTGCCAGTTTAATTTCAGCTTCAAAAACTTTTTTGCTCAGATTATTAAAATCCAGTTTCTCTTCAGAGATGTTAGCAAAATTCTGCATATCAAAAAGACTACCAGCAAATGAAGAAATATCAGACTTACTTTTTTCCGATGACTTTTTCTTATTTGACATTTCATCAAAAGTGGCACTATACTCCTTTCTATTGAGCACAACCTCTTCAACAGATTTGTTTGCCCTTACCAGGTTGTTTAAAACTAGTAGTAGCTTATTCCTCCAAATAGAATAATCAGGTTGTAAATCGGCAATCAGACAATCAGGAATACTTCCCTTTTCTTGTAATTCACCAAAATGAATTGCCTTAACATCAAACGAAAGGTTCCATTTTGACTTTGCTTCTAATATTTGTGATTTTACCTCCTCTACACTTTTAGCCAGAATGCCTTCTATCCTCAAAAAGTTAAATTGATCCAATTCAAATCCTAAAGGTGTACTTATCGGATGTTCAGGGTCTTTATCGAATTCATGATTATCATAAGATAACTGCTTTGGAAAATCAGACTCATAACACCTTCTATAAACTTCAAAATTCCATGTATTTTCAAGTGTACTTAGATTATCAAATTCACTTTCCTTTTTAGAATCATAGTATATTGGAATGGTTCGTTGTGAGAGTGTTCCTTTCTTTTCACATGAAGGAGTAATTTTTAAAGGCCATTCTACTGGTTTCACTAGTCTATCCAGATCAAAGCTTTCAATTATCAGTACCATCCTTTTATGCAAAAACCGCACTTTTTCAACAAGGTCCTTTTGTCCGCTTATAATTGGAGAGCCAACAAATTCATTTCTGTATTTTAAAGGAATACACACATCTTCTTCAGAGCCACAAGCTTCTCCTAACATTAAATGCTTCGGAAAACGATCCATATCCGGGCAGCATACTGATGATAACTCGAAGGATACATCTCTAAATTCATTATATGCCAATCCAAGATCTTTTACAAAATCGTACAGATACTGAACACCATAAATTGGTTCTTCCATTGCCAGAAAAGCAGAAACGTAATCTATGATTTTAGATATTTTGTCTGTTACCACTGATGAAGTAAATGGATTTTCCCCATAGACTTCAGATAACACCGGCTCATAAATATCATATGTTTGAGATAGCATTGGAAGAAATGAATCAGAAGCTAAGGCACCTAAATACCTAACTCCCATTTCATAATAATTATCAACTTCACTATCCATCAAAGGTCTTTTCCAGAGATAAGGCGGTAATAAATTCTTTTCCGGATAAGATGCATCTGATTTACCCCCTTCAATTAGTGGCCAAACCAAATTTTCAAGTTGATCTTTACTAATTAATAGTTTTCTGAGAGTGAAGATTCTGTCTATACCTAATTCATCACAGCTTTTACCCAGGCATGATTTCAAATCTTTATCAAAGCATTCAAGATACAGGACAACAACTTTATCACTCAGGAAGCTTTCATCAAGATCAGTAACTACCTCCTCTGGTTGAGTCAGTGCTGTTTCTGTTAACAACTCATATAGTTTCAGGTCTTCATGTTCAAACGGAGGGTAGCTAACGGTATCAGGTAAAACATACTCACGATACCTGGTCGTAGGGCAATTTCCTATACCTATTAAAAATCCTTCTGAAGTGACTCCAACCCCTTTTGAAATCGTAAGCGTGGATTTTGAATCTTCTGTTTTGCAGCTTAACTTCATACCACATACTATTCCCATTCCTATCAGGGCTACTCTGGTAAGTCTGTTTTGTTGATCCAGATATTTTATAATTTGATTTAGCTGACCACTTGTTAGTACCTGGCTATCCTCAAATACGGGGTAATTATTGATAATCGTACTCATCACATCATGTGTTAAATGTACCTAAAACTGAGTTGTTTAATATTATTACTCCTTCCAGAGTGTCATCCTCTTCACAGCTATGAAGTTTACCTGTAGGGTACACATTTCTAATTCTGGTAAGAATGTCTATAAATTCTGTTAATGCATTTGAAAGTTTGGCTTTATCTGGTTCGTCCTTGCCAATTTCAACAAGCCATCTTTTATATTTTTCTTCGAACTCACTCATATGCTCACAGCTAATCCAACAAATATTCAACATCACATGAGCCGGAGTTTCAAGTCGGATGGTCTTATTCATATATTTTCGGAAGTCAAGATTAATAAACCTTCCCGGCCAATAAGGCAGAACTACACTGGCGACGAAAGAATAAGGATCTTTCTGCTTACAAGATTCGCAATCCTGATCGAGATGAATTGGCAAAAGGCTATCTTGAACTAACTCTTCAATTCTATCAAAAGTAACTTCAATACTTCCTGCATTATCAATAACTGAACTCACCAAATAGCGCCTGTCATTGATAGAATCTTGAGAATCTTTTATTAGAATTTTATTTCCTTCCTGAAGGTTTAAAGCATCACTATCACTAATTATGATTTTATTGTCCGCAGAAACTACATTATCTATTGATGCCTTTTTGATATATACCAGATCCCCATTTAAATGAGGCGAATCCGGCAGGTCGAAGGCAATTGGTGTTTCATCAATTTTGGTTGAGATAACAGTATCTGTACCATCAAAAGCAATGCTACTTACTTTGTACTGACCATCATTAAAACTACCTCCAGTAATATTAATAATGCTTGTTACTGCCATCTCGCTAGTTATATCTCCTGCCACTTTAATTTGGCTATCTTCTACACTGGCACTTACAATAGGAACTATTTTTTGAAAATACAGATCTCCCTGTGGAATCAATCCTTCCTGAAGAGTCTCGCCCTCAGGAATAATAAAAAGCATTTCGTTAACTCTTGGTCTCAGAAGAACATGTTCAATAACATGCATACCTTCATGGTAAAAGAAAGTGCCTTCGATAAAATCAATCAATTCCTGGATAGCCTCTTCATCGGCCATGCCTTTTATGATAAAGGATGAAGCTGTTATACCTGTAATTTCAAATTGCTTGCTATAAGTAATTTCACCCGGATCTTCGGAGTCTGAGATAGGTTCTTTAATACCAATTAATGTTCCGGCACCTCCAGCCTCTAAAGATAATATGGTATAATCAGCATCGTTACTGGTAGAATTTGTAATACTTATTTTTTCGCCTACCTTAACTAAACCGGTAATATCATTACCTATTTCAATTATCCTGTTGTCGAGATCTAAAGATTCAATGGCAAAACTTTCAGTCCAGGAAAGCATTCCATCATATTCCAGAGGAGCTAAAGCTCCGTCAATTTCTATTTCAACTGTTGCTCCATCTGCAGTTGCTCCAATCACATCATAA
Source organism: Marinigracilibium pacificum (assembly GCF_012926615.1). Taxonomy (GTDB): domain Bacteria; phylum Bacteroidota; class Bacteroidia; order Cytophagales; family Cyclobacteriaceae; genus Mangrovivirga; species Mangrovivirga pacifica. The sequence continues at coordinate 129,340 of NZ_JABBNU010000009.1, forward strand.
GTACCGTCATGATGGGTTGAACCCGATACTTCAACTTGTCCGGAGGTTAAGTTAGCAGCCTCATCAGCAACGGCATCGTTAAAATCATTTGCTATACTTAATCCAATATTTTCTCCATACCTGTCATGAATTGAAAAATGGTATGATCCGGATGAGTCAAAAGTGTAATGCCCTCTACTCGATCCATTATTAATCACATCCCATAGAGCCTGATGCGCATATTCTTCTCCTTTTTCTAAAACTTCGGCTTCAGTGTCTCCAACTTCAGCAGGTCTGGTTATGCTTCCTTCCAATAATGCATTTTCTGAAGTAAAACCAAATGACTTGGAATAAAGAGTATAATTAATTGTAAATGTTGGAGGTTCAGGGTCTACCGGAGTCATATCTGCCACCACTTCGTATTCAAAATAATTTAGAATCGGGCAACTTAGATTTTTTCGGTTTGACTGTGGGTTTGTAAAATATTCTCGCTCTAAAACTTCAACCAGGGTATCAATATCATCCTCTGCTTCATCAGTGCCAGCTACATCATTTGTATATGTTTTAACTGATACTCCCAATTGCTCTTCTTTACATTTAAGATCAAAAACCAGATCCCCATCTTTCTCAAATATTTCAAAATTTTCAGAGTTAACACCACTAATCAAAAGCAATTCAAAAGCTTCTTTAACTTCATTTTCTGTGTCAAAAAGAGCCGTTTCAAGTAAAACATTGGCACTATCGTCTTCAATCTGACCTTTAAACTGTAACCCATCAGGAATTACTTTGAAATTATTGGTAAAAGCCAACTTATCTATCGGCCATGGTTCAATACCCGTTAGTAAAGAAACTCTGTTTTCAAGACCTGAAACATTATCAACATGCCAGTTTTTACACTCATCCATGTAGTTAAACCCCTTTCCTCTGCTTTTACTTAAATCAGGGTAATCATTTAAAAACTTAAGCTTGTCTTCAATTAATTCTTCCGGTGCTTTTGATCCTGAAATTTTATAAGATAAAAGAGCATAGTCTGTAAAAGTTTCTGCAAATCGAGCGAGTAAATGATCCAGAAATTTATTTCTTCTGGTCTCGTATAACTTTTGGTCTTCAACTATTTCCTGAAGTTTTACCACGTGCCCCGACTTATCAACATACAGTGGATCAGCATTAGGAATAATATCAAATAAGGGTTGAGAAAAATAGGTCTTATCAATAAGGTAATTGCCAAATTTATCTTTCTCACCATTCATTGAGAACAAATCCTTAACATGGGAAAGTTGCGATGTATAATTTGCCAATAACTGATCAAAAAAGAGCAGAAACCCTTTCAGCTGTTTTACTTCTGTTTTTTTAATAACCTTTCCGGTATCATCAAGTGCTTCAAGCCCGGGAATACCTTTTGAGCCTACTCCATAAGACTGAGGAAATTCTTCTTGCACACTTATATACGCTTCAAGATCTTTAAACTCCCCCTTTGGAATTGGAATATCCATCTTAGGATAATGTATTTTTTGAGGTCGACTGTTATCTTCTAGCGCTTCAATTATATTTCGAACCTCTATTCTATTTGCGTGATAGGGTAACTGATCTTTAAAGAAAGTTATTTTTGAATCATCCAGATTAAGTCTTGGCACATAGTTTTCTTCCATAGCTAGCTCTAAACACCACTTAACGCTTTTTGATGGAATATTATCTGTGTTATCTAATGCTCTATTAGCAATCTGAATACTATTGACAGCCAAAACTCCCTCCACATCCATAATTATTCTAATCAAATCAGAAACATGAATGCATTTAATTCTTTCAGCCCTGTTTAATTCATCATCATCTATAAATCCATGCTTTAATAGAGGGCCTTCAAATACCTTGTCCACTGTTAAGCAAAGAGTATCATCAATGGTCCCTCTGAAGATATATGCCCCTTCATTAAACTCATTAGTCAGAATATCTTCATAAACCTGAATATCGGTGAATTCCGGATTCTCTTTGTTTTTTCCAATACAGGAGACAGTATATTCTCCATCAAGCTCACCAGCATTCAAAAGTGTTATTATGTCATCCTGATTAATATCTTCTTCTAGTGCCTGATTAATTGTAAAAGTTTTTTTGAAACGTTTTATTTCGCCAACTTCATATTTGATTTGGTTTCTGCATTTATTAAGCATTTCTTCCAAAGTATAGAAGTTTACTTGTGGAGAGAGGAATTTCGAAATTTCATAATAAATATTGGCTTCGACAGTTTCTACATCTGCAGTTGGATCAATCTCAATATCGGTACAAAGTAAGATCTCCTCGACTTTAAGTGCATTGAACTTGTAGTAATCATCACACAGACTTCTGTTTGCATGTAGTGTATCAAAGACCTCACTTACTATTTCATGAATTTTATTTACCTTTTGAACATATAACTGCACCAATCCTTCAATAGGATCATACACAAATTCATTTACCTTATCGATGATTTGAGATAGCCCGTCAATTGCACTGATTGTGCCTCCAATTTCTTTATTCCCAGTTAGAATGACCTCATTCTTATTACTAATGGAGGTATTAAGAGTATAATTATCAGGAAGGTCAAAGATTTTTACTGTTACATTAATTATGTTGGCCTGAACACTGGTTAAGTCCTCCCAATTAACCTCAGCATTATCCCATCTTGGAAATTCTATTTTTATATTGAACCTGACTCCCTGAATATTCGGGTCTGGCAAATGTTCAAAAATGACAAGATCTTTATCAATGGTATTTGAATTCAAATCCCCATAAGTATCGCAAGAATCAAACTCTAACAGCACATCATAAAGCGCATTAACATAATAGCTATCCTGCTCAGGCACTAATGGAACCGGATCAAGCGATAATTTGCTTTTACTATTATTTACAAAAATTTCATGCTCAGCAACCGGTGATCTGCTAATCCATGCATTTTTTACGCCTGCATACTTACAGTCTCCATCAATTTCGTCCACCACTTCTACATCCATCATCAGCTTTCGGTAATCATTTTTAGTTACCGGACAATTTGGCAGGATCTTACCCGCTGTGTAGAAATTCTTTATATCAAAAGTATCTGTTAGCTTCTGAGCCAGAATATCCTTTATATCATAATTAACTCTGAACCCAATATCCGTAATAACATAACTAATAGCCTCTAGCATGGTAATCCCCGGATCATGGGAATTGTAATCCGTCCAGAGCTTACCTGCCAACTCCTGAATATGCTTGATACCTGTTTCACGCAATAGTTCATATTGCATACTTTTTAATTCAGGGGCTTTTTTTGATATGGTTTGAGATTTTTCTATCATTAGCTCAGATCTATAAAATCGGTTTCAGTTGGTTCTTCAATTGAGGTTATTTCCGGGTAGCAAGAGCAATCGTCTGCAGTTGCTATTTGAGCTGTACTTGCTACTTCATTATCAGGGCAGTCACAACAATCGACAGAAGTATCAATCTGTAATATTTCATGTTCATCTGCTGAACCTAAAATTGAAACAGCAGTAGTGGCTATAGCCTCATCAATATCTTTGGTTGGATCATTTTCCGGATCAAGAGGAACAATATGATACATCTTGAAGCAGGAGAGATAATCAACATATGAGCGCTCTTCAATAAAATTGATGATCACAGATTTATGTATTTTACCTCCAAAGGTTATATCTGCAGGACAATGAGACGACCACGGAGAAAGAAATTCTCTTAGTTCTTGTTCTAGTCTGTTTGTATAAAACCCGATCTCACTGCTGAAAAACTTTACTTTAAATGATACTTTAATTTCTTCATAGATTGGATTTTCAACATGAATCAATGCACTCATTGGGTTAAGAGCATCGATGTATTCATTAATGCTATCTAAGGTTGCCAGACTAGTCATTGGTCTTAATGGGTCAACAGCATTTTTATTTTGCACATTCGAAACTACTACCAGAGTTACATGCCCTGGAGCCATTTCTGAATAATTGACTAATGTTCCTTCAAACCTCGTATGATTAATACATTTAACTTTATATACTGAAGGAAACTGTTGCAAAATCATATGTTCATAATCCCATATGGTAATTGCCCTGTTTTTATGCCTTAACCGCTCACTGACCCGGGTATAGTAATCCCTGCTTTCTTCCATTACCTTTCCGCCAAATGATGCATATGGCTGTTCCAGCTTATCAATTGCACTATTAGATTTTAATAGTTTTTTAATCGAGTCTGCAGGTAGCGGAATTCTCAGGTGGTCAGGATCATTATTATTATCTTCAAATTTCACCATTACAGCCTGTGCACGTATATCAATCAGCTTACTTATTGCATCAGATTGTTCGGTAACCGAAGCTTTAAGCCAGAAGTACTCTGAGGGTAAGAGCGTATTATTTTTAGAAGCTTCTTCAGGTATCGCAAACTGAATAATTCCCGATGTTAACAATCCATTTGTACTATCAGAAAGAATCGTTTTTTTATCAAATGGAACCCAATCGTTATTAGATAAAATTGCCCAATCCACCTCTTGAATATCTCGTTGAGGATTGGCGCTTCCTTCAGATACTTGAAATAAAAGAGATAATGATTGTGGGGGAACTAAATCACTAATTCCAATATACAAATTGCCTTCATCATTAAATTGAGGCAATAAATTTACCGTAGATGACTTTTTAATAACTTCTTTCACTCCAAAAGGCTCATGATAGAAGAATTGCTCTGAGTTTTCTAAGCTTGCATTTTCATTATCAAAACTAAAACTAACATTTGATTCATATTCCAATGAAAGCTCTTGTAATGAAGGGGTATATGGAGTGTTGGGTAGTTGGGCCCAAGCGGCTGAACTTTCTTTAGCCAGTTCTATAGCCTGCTTTGCATACGCATTAGGGAACTTTGAATGACCAAAGTCTACACTTTTTAATGTAACTCTTATAAAACCCTTTTGAGTATTTATATCATACTCTTCAAAATCGTTTAACTTTTTATCTCTAGAAATTGCACTCAACTTAGATGCATCTATAGTATTAATTAAGCTATATGATCCGGCAGATGGAAGTCCATTGGCATCACCAACTGCATTTCCATTAGAGTATGTAAATAAATTAGTTTGGTTTCCACTTAGGAGGCTAACCCATGTCTTTTTATCCAATGCTTTAATATCAATTTTAAAGCTGGTATTTTTTCTTGAAGTTGAAGGGACTGGATCGGTAGAGGATGAAGGTATCGAATCATAATTAGTATAATAATTCCCAAATGTCCCTGATGGCAAATCGTTCCATTGAAATTTGACTTTAAGTAATGAAAGCTGCTTTTGAAATACCTCCCAGCTTCCAATATAAAATTTACTACCTACATAAGGTCTGTTACCAAAAGGAACAAAAGGTTTTGAAGGATCAAGAACTGAAAAATCATTTTGAAGAATCAAATCTTTTACTCCGGTGACATGAACATTAATATTTACACTCTGTGGTGTTAATCCTTTTAATAATTTGTAGACAAAAGGATCATGATTTTTTTCATTATTCAACAATACCTGAATAACAGGCCACTGAGTTTTATAGGGTTGAATTAAAGTTTCTTCATCATATGCAACTACGGCAGGCAAATTCTCCTTTAAGGTACGTTTAAGAATTATTTTATTGCCATCAGACTGCGTATCAAGCGCATTTTCAGCTACAGCTTCAAGCCATTCTTCTTCACCACTTAATTTAACTTTGAAATGATCATTTTGTAATGCTCCTGAAAGGCCAATATTTGAAGAAAAAGTCAGTTCAATAGTAATCACTCTTTCGCCTTCTGCCAAAAACAATATTGGTGATGCAAATGCAAAGCCTATTTCAGGTTGTAATCTATCGGCAGTAAAAACACCACCCGCTTCACTGAAAACAGGCTCACCAAATGTCTTCCAACTCAATTCCTCATTCTCAATTTTCGCACCTTCACCATCAGATGAGTTTGCGATGGAAGAAGCATATAATCTGTTATCGTTTTGAAGACCAGGAAGGTCATCATTCAGACGATCATGGATATTAGCAAAAACCGCCTTTAAATCAGTGACCTTAGCTTTATTTATTACTATATCATCGATAACTTCATAAATACGCTCAACACCAGTATCATCTTTACCTGCTTTTAGCTTAGTACCTGCCTTTATCAAATAATCTTTTACATTCTTAGCCAAGTGAAAAATCACTGCTGCTTTATCAGGTACTGCCGGATTTTCTTTTAACTGAAGGACATCACGATAATAAAAATCTAAATGACGTTTGGTTAAGGTATTTAAATCGTCCTGAGCAATTTTAAAGACATATAAAAAACCAAAAAATAAAGCTAAATGAACTTGTGTATCTTTTTGAATTTTAAGCTTATTAAGGTATTGGTCTAAATCAAATTGATCCCATTCTTCATCTGTAATCTGGAAAAATATATCCCAGGTATCTTTCATTACTGTTGCAGTAATGTTGTCATACTCATAGTATTGAATCTCTTCTCCTAACTCATAAACAAACCGGATCAAATCTTTCATACTTCGCTCATCCACATCTACGTAGGAAGGCAATAAAGTTTTAAGCAAGCGCTGTTGCTGACTCACTCCATCCCTAACTAGAGGATTTTTAGAAAGACAGCTCTGTTGGCTATCTCCAGTTTCAGTTTGTGTATTACCCGATGTACAAAAATCACTCATTGTTTAATATTTGTTCCTTCACTTTCATAGAAAGGAATTACCAGATTTGACCTTGTATTGGTTGATATAATTGTATACTCAATGCTTACTTCTAAAAAGCCGTTCAACTCTTCTTGAACAGGAGTAATCTTTTCGACAAAAACACGTGGTTCATTAATTAGAATAGCTTTTTTTAGCTCTTCTGCTACCAGAGTACCTGTTGAAACATCCAGTGGTTCAAAGATTAAATCCCTGACATTAGTTCCATAATTTGGTCTCATTACCCGTTCACCACGAATTGTTGAAAGCAGTATGATCAAACTCTCTTTTATATCTTTTTCAAATTCACTTAATTCAGCTCCCAGATATCCCTTTTTAAATGATACCGGAAATCTCCATCCACGACCTAAAAATTCTTTTCCTTGAGCCATATTAACTTTATTTTAACCTATTAAAACAGTGGGTTCTCCAACCGCTGACATTGCGCCACATCCACAAGTATCTGTTGTTCTTATTGCAGGTTTCCCACCTATTAAGACAGAGGTACTTCCTGAAGAAAATGGCGAAGGCGGATGAGGTCCTGCTGTAGGAGGAGGTATTACACAAACATGCATGTCACCTGCAACTACTGCTGGCATTCCTCCGATAAGTACTGTTGGCTCACCCGGGCCAATAATTGTCCCGCCGTGAGTAGTTGTATCTGTGACTTTTGCTGCTGCAGGCATAATTCCTAACTGCTTTTATTAATTAATTTGAACAAGAGAGCCTTCGATCTTTGCAATCCCACTTGTTTTAAACTCTGCTCCTGAACTTCCTTCGCAAACAACATTTGCAGAGGCAGTAGCATTAATATTTGTGCCTTCTAAATTGATATCTCCGCTTGCGGTAATATTCACATCACCGGCACTTTCTATAGTAATACCAGAAGAATCCATTAGGATGCTATTCCCATTTTCATCTGATACTGTTATTGATCCGGAATCATCATTTAACTCAACTTTATTCTCATTTGGAGTAATGATGGTTATCACTTTTGTATCATCGTTAAAAAGAATTTTCAACTCACTTTTAGTTATAAATCCCTTTTCGCTATTTTCTTCAGTTGCTGTGATTGGCGCAGGCTTTGCACTACTATGAAGCATACCAAGAATTATTGCATATCTCGGGTCATCATTAATAAACCCTACTACTACTTCATCATCAACTTCCGGTCTAAAAAAGGCTCCTCGATTCTCACCGGCATCCAAACTTGATACCCTTGCCCATATACCTTCATTTTCAGCATCAATGATCGGTAGTCGGACTTGCACTCTGTCTTCACCTTCCGGATCATCATGAATAGCAGTAACTACTCCAATATGTAAACCTTGAATAGAAGGCAGCATTGATGCTGAAGGCTTGGCCATTACATTATCATACTTTTCAATCAACCATTCCTGAGAAAGGCCAACTTCAATATCCGTATACCAAGAAGAGTCTAAGCCATAATGGTGTCCAACTGAAGAGACGAAGGCAACACCATTAAATCTATCTCCAAGTCCTCCTAACTGCACGACATCTCCTGGTTTAACTTGAGAATAACCTATGATCCGTAACCTGCCTCTTACCTTTGCTAATCGACTTCTTAAAAATCGGGCATCGGAGAGAGACTGAAGCTCCTCAGGACTTACTCTTCCACCATGCTGTTGGGGTAATGCTTCCAAACCAATGACATCTGATAAATCACTTACCGAAACATTCCCGGTACTATCCAGCATTGGGTCAGCACCTTCAAAAGAAACAATTTCTTGCTGAGCATAGTCCCACGAGTTACTTGTGATGCCCCCAAACTGATCTCTTGCATCCATGCAGGCATCAAACTCTTTTATATTCTGTCCATAGACCAGATCAAGGACCGGTTCAGATGAAAGATCCGGTGATTTGATAATTACAGCACCATCATCAACAAAAACCAATTTACCATTTGCCTCAGCGCGAGTAACCATGAAATCCCAATCTGTACAATAATACTGTACCATTTCAGGATGATTAACCGTCATTGATTCGACATCCGGGTCTACATCATATTCACCTAAAATTTCTTCAATTATATCACTATCGGTAACTTCTTGAAAGTATCGGTTCTTTCTTCCGATAGTCATTTTTATGGCAATATCTTTTAGTTCAATTATTAGTTGAGAGGGTTCATCTTCTCTGGTCTTGATTCCATGTTTTATTAGAATCCCTTTAAAAACTGTCTCGATGTTATCGCGATAACCAATTTTTATTTCGATTTCATTCCCGGGAAGAAATTCATCCTGATTGCTTGATGGAAAATCTTCAGCAGGAATATTTCCATCCTGCAAAGTCAATCTGGCACTGGAAATCTTATTAACTGATTTAGTAACACTGATAGACTCTACTGCAAAATTATCAGGTAATTCCGTTCCATTTGAAAAGATGGAATAAGAAACTACATCAAGAACGGTTTCGTGTATATTTCTTGAAATCATTTCTCTGTTTTATCTAATGGTGGCAAAATCAATTCAGTCCCTGCCGGAATACTCCTGAAATTTGTCAGATTGTTAACCCTCGCTATTTCCAGGTAATATTTTGGGTCACCATAAACTTCTTTAGAAATCATTGGTAGAGTCTCCCCATCTTTTACTATTCTGGCATGAGTTAAATCAGCAGAAAACAACTTATCAAAAGCAGCTTGTAATATTCTTGGCTCATCGCCTTTAAACGTTGCATTTATCGTCGCTCTTAAAGGACGCCCCAAAGAATTAAAGAGGGTATAATCAATTGTAGCATTAACAAGTCGGCAATCAAAGATAAAAGTCCCCCATACAAGAGTGAGCTTTGGAGGTTGATGTTCATTCGGATCTCTTGAATGGGTCAAAGCAAGAAAGAGTTCGATTTGGACATCCACACCATCAAGTGCTTTTGCAGCTTCCCCCTGGATTGAATTAATCGATCCTCCTGTAGCATCAAAAAGAAATTCAAAACTAATTTCATCACCTTCAATTCCTTCAAAAGACAATTCTTCCCCGGCATCACCCGGAACTTGTCTTCTTTGGTATCTTGTTCGAATACTTTTAGAAAACTTTTCGGGATTATACATTACTGGGAAAGGAACCGGTATCCCTTTCATTAATCCATCATCATCTGTAGCAAATGACAGAATTAACATTTTAGCAAGTTTCCCATCAAGTAATCCCATTTATCTTTCGTTTCTTTCGTTAATCATTTTCATCAATTGATCAATCCTGTCTTTTAGTGCCCGCACTTGAGAATTGCTTGCTCCTGAAGACATCATATTATTTCGTTGTGGCTGTTCACGCTCAACTGTAGCCCGAATCACCAACTCTTTAATTTCAATTGGCATATGCGATTATTTATTCACTTCCATTCTTACAAAATATTGAAAAGCCAATTCGATGGTTTCGGCAACAATTTCGTTTCCCTGGGCATTAAAACCGGAAATAGACCATTTAACAGGATAGGCTTTAACAATATTCCATGCTTCGAGTGGCTCGTGATCTGCATTTAATAATGTGACAACAATATCTTTCGGGTCAAAATCAAACGACTCGACTGCATCTCTAAACCACCCTATTAATGAAGATCCTACCAGCATACCTCTTTTCAAAATGAGTTTTTCGTAAGTAACACGATCCGGTAGTCTATGGACAAACCGGTTTTCTCCACCTTCGTTGTAGGTATATTCACCTACCGAAGCATTTAATCCGGAAACCTCCTGAAAATTTATATCCCGGTCGCCAGTTGTAAGGCCGTCTATATCAACCCGAAAATGAAAACTTACCGGTGGATAATAATTGGCCATGGATTAAATATATTCTACTGTTAATCCTTCGTGAGCCAATTCTATTGACTCTACCGCTACTTCATTACCGGTTGAATTCAATGAAGGTCCTTCTACCTTTGTTGGAAAAGCAGCTTTGATTTTCCAAACAGTAATCGGGTCATGTTCTTCATTCAGAAGGCTCACAGTAATATCTCTTCTCTCGATGCTATTCAAAGAAACAGTATTGAGCCACTGAAAGAATTCATTATCTGACTTATACATACCTCTCTTAAGAGTTATGTTAGAAAATTGAGCCATTCCAGGCATTTTTGTAACCTGAGTTTCTTTAGCATTTCCTTCTCTGTAGTCTATAGTCTGAAGTTCTACGGTAAGTCCTGAAACTTCTGTAAATCCAATTCTGGTACCGCCCCATTCCACTTGAAAATGAAATGATGATACTGGATAACTTTCTGCCATGATTATTAAATTTTAGTTGATTTTTTAAATATTATTTATGCTTCCTGAAGCTTATGAGAAAACTTAAGAATGATAAATTCAGCTGGTCTGACTGCTGCCATTCCAATTTCTACATTCATTCTACCTTCCAGAATATCCTGGGAAGTCATTGTTTCGCCAAGTCCGATTTTCACAAAGAAGGCATCTTCAGGTTTTGCTCCTGCTAGTGCGCCATCACGCCATAAACTAGTCAGATAATTCTCAATCATTGCCTTAACCCGAACCCATGTTGTTGCTGAATTAGGTTCAAAAACCACAAATTCAGTTGCTTTTTTAACAGACTCCTCAACGGTGATATATAACCTTCGAACAGGAACATATCTCCATTCATTGTCATTACCAGCGAGAGTTCTTGCCCCCCAAACCAAGATTCCTTTACCAGAAAAAGTTCGGATTACATTGATAGATTTTCCTGTTGAAGCATCAACATTCAGACCTGCTTGTTGTTCATGGGTTACTTTTACAGTTGGTGCAGTTACAGAGTTTAAGCTTACATTGGCCGGAGCTTTCCACACTCCACTGTTTGCATCAACTCTCGCATATACACCTGCAATGGCTCCAGAAGCAGGTAAAGTCATAAATTTCTTTTTGATTTCTGCTTGAAAACCTCTAAAGATCACCTGATCTGCAGTTTCTACTGCTGTAAGCGTACCTGTATGGTTAGTCGGAGCAGGTACCGGTGCAGTACCATTAATTGTTATGTTGTGAGTAATATTTGAATTATCCTTATCAGTGACATAATTAAGTGATGTTTGTAAAGAAGGATAATAAGCTGCACCATATTTTAAATAGTCCATACCCAATTCACCTCTAAAGTCAGTGATACCTGTCGCAGTACCATTATCAAAAACATCACAAATGGTAAATCTATCCTGAAGCTTATTGCACATTGCCAAAGCATCCTTTACAATCGAGCCATATGCTGTTTCATCAGCAAGACTTATTGCATCAGGAAAAACATATAATGTAGGCTCATCAACTTTCTCCGTGGCAGCAATTCCACCAAGTAAACCTACTTTCGGATCAGCAGTTCCAGGAGCAACAGTTCCTCCGGAATAAGCTCCCACTGAAACAATGTAGCATGGACCTCCTCCATTATTAAAGTATAGTTCTAAACTATGATAAAGTTTAAATATACTTGCTGTGGGGTCATCCACAGTGTATGTTCTTGTTGTTAAAACTCCATCAGTATAGATATCATCCAAAGTCAAAGTAAAACTTTGAGGTGGAGCTCCGCCGAATTTATCTATATATTCAAGCAATGATGTAATTCTGGTTGGGGTATTGAGCAACGTCGCATCTTCTGTATACCCGATGAAAGCAGGAATTGCAGTTTCTACACTAGCAATCGATGCAGGTAACGTTGATATTTCTTCTATATAGACCCCCGGGGTTTTTGGTGGTAACATATTGATATTTTTTAAGTTTTATGATTCTTGTAGTTTATGAGAGAATTTCAGAATTATGAACTCAGCTGGCCTCACAGCTGCCACGCCAACTTCAATGATTAATCTGCCTTCCAGAATATCCAAAGCTGTCATAGTCTTACCTAAGCCCACATTAACAAAAAAGGCTTGTTGCGGAGTACTACCTGCTAAAGCACCTGCACTCCAAAGCTGAGTAAGGAAATTCTCAATCATTGCTTTTAACCGTGTCCATGTAGCTTGTGTATTTGGTTCAAAAACAGATGGTTCAGTAGCTTTCTGAATTGACTCTTCCATGAAATTGAAAAATCTTCTTACTGGAACATATCGCCATTCGTTATCATTACCAGCAAGTGTTCTTGCTCCCCAAACCAACGTTCCTTTACCTGCAAAAGGCCTGATAGCATTTATTGATTTCCCTGAAGTAGCATTTACATTTAGTTCTTCCTGCTCAGCATGTGTTACTAATACAGCAGGTTCTTTGACTCCATTGACACTTACATTAGCCGGTGCTTTCCAGACACCTCTGTCTCTGTCAACACGGGCATATATACCTGCCATACTTCCTCCGGGATATAAATCTAAAGTGTATGTAGTATCGAGCTTTTTCTTAATATCATTGTACAGTGTTGTATCTGCAGCAACTCTTTCTAATGTAATTCCTGATAATTCAGCAGCTACACCAGAACCACTATCAGTATATAAAAAGTCAAGTTCTCCGGCTGCACCTGGATTAGTTGCTCGTATTAAAATTGTATTTCCAGACTGATCAATTACTTCATAATTCGCACTGGCAGCATTAGTTATAGCTTCTGCTAATTTTGCAGCAGTTTTATTTTTACTTGTATCCTTGTCAAAATCAGTTCCTTCGGTAAAAGTATCTGTACCTATTTGAAATACATCATTATCAATGTTAGCATTATTAGTAATCACTATCTTACCGAGAGCATTTTGTTCACCCAGAGGGATAACACTTAATGAGAAGTTATGAAATGCCCCACTTCCTGCTCCACCTCTGTTATCGGTTATAACAAGAGCATCTTCATCATAATACCTGACAAGTGTAGTTTTTAATGATGGGTAATACGCCATCCCATATTTTAGATAGCTCATTCCTACATCATTATTTCTAAATGCAGTAGCATCCTGAAGAACAGTATTTGAAGTAACAACAGGCACATCCATTATTGCCACTCTGTCTTGTAGCTTATTACATTGATTAAGTAATGCATTGTTGATATCAGCCCTATCTCCAGCGCTGGTAAACATTACCGCTTCAGGAACAAGCAATATTGTAGGTTCATCTTCTTCTTCCAGTTTATTAATTGCAGCAAGGATTTTTCCTTTATCAAAGCTTCCGTCTTCCTGGTATGAGTCAACAGAAACTATATAACAAGGCCCTCCGCCATTTATAAAGTACATTTGAAGCTGATAATAAAGTAAATACTTGGATAATCCCCCGGCAGGATCAGCAATCGTAATATCTGTAATAGTTGGGTCAACACCATTTACTGTTAGTGTTATGCTTATTGCTTCTGCCTTACTGACTCCAAATTTTTCACGATACTCTAATAATGAAGTAATTCGTACTGGTTTATCAGTAGAGTGTAACTCCGTGTATCCGACAAAAGCCGGGATGGCCGTAGCCACAGGAGCTACAGAAGCTGGTAGGGTAGATATCTCCTCTACATATACTCCCGGAGTTTTATAATTTGCCATAGTATTTTAATGTTTGTTATATAAAAACATAAATTTCCGAAGCTAAATCACCAGCTTCTTCCTTGACTACACCACTATGAAGCGGATTAGGTAAATCACCTAAAACCGGTTTTACTAGTGCATTTTTTTTTAATTGTAGTTTAACCTTTGGTATTTCATAAAAAGGTATTTCGGCATCAGATTTAAAAACAATGGTATCTAAACCATTCACTTTTATATCTGCACTAGGTACGGTCCCCACCACTATGAAATTATTAACAACATAGGCTGTAGTTGGAGAGCCAGCATCGTTGATACTAAATGTATCCAGATTGAAATTATGATTGTTGCTTTTATTTACTACCAGATATTTCCAAAAGGATACCTTTCTGCTAAATTCTATGGCATATTCCTCAACATCATCATAGATATGATCCTGAGCTGTATCATAAATGATGTCAACAATTCCATTGATATCCTTTCCTGCCATATCTTCATCTAAATAGACTTTAACTTCCTGAAGCTTGGTCGTGTCTCCTGAATTCCAGATTTCAATGCGATATTTCCCTTTTGGGCGATCTCTTAAATCTATTTGCTGACTGTATGAATCATTATCTTGTTTAGAAACAGTTATTGTATCCGGAAAAAGATTTCCGTTTACATCCTTACCGATAGAAACCAAAGTATTATTTGTTTCTTCAAAAACCCGAAACAAAACCTGAGTTGGTGATCCCGATAGACTAAAGGAATAGCTAAATAATCTTGATTGAATAAAGTCAATTAACTCAAACTCTAATGGTTCGGGTGTAGCAGGATTTATCGATGCTGCTGATGGGTTATTTTTGAAATATAATATGTTTGACGAAGAATACTTTTTTGCTGGAGATTCATCCAAATCAGTAATATTTAAAAACTGATTTTTATTATTTAGAGACAACTCAAAGGTTAGACGAACATCTTTACCTAAATCTACAAAAGGAGTTGTTTCATCATCTTCAGTTCTATACAAAACTGTTACACCCTTAGAGGTATGCTTAAACAACATTCGTCCCCCTTTTAAGAGTTTAGTTGTTTCTAAAGAAGGAAATATATTCACACCCTGTGCAAGACCATTTTCATAAAAGTCATGCTTTATGCTTAAATTAAATAGACGGGTGTATAATATATTCATAGCTTATTTTCCAGATGAGTTAATTCTAATTTTTTCAATTGGTAAATTAATCTGCTGAACAGCCTGCTCTTGAAATCTAAGAAGTCTTACCTTGTAGAGTACCGAAGGGAGATATTTTGTACCCAGAACACTCCAAAAGTTGTATAACTGCTCAAAAGAGTAAGAATATAATTCAACTATCAATTTTTTCAGGTTAGGGTCCCTGTCAACCATAGCAGGAGAATTTTCTTGTGTAAAGACATTTTTGCTTTGAAAGAATGAAATGACATAAGACAATTGTTTTAAGCCTTCCACATAATCATCTTCTGCAGAATCCTGTTGCTTATCTTGAAAATTGGCTGAAATAAGAATGTAAAGATTCAGTTTAATTTCAGGGTTAATATGCTCAGTTTGACCATCATTGTTTATAATGGTTGTTTTTTGATCTTTAAAAATTCTTTCCTCTTCGATATTAATTAATGACATACCCAATGCCATATCAGGAATCACCACACCACTACTCTCAGTAGCCACGTTTGTGATAAATACCCGGTTTTCATCCGGATCACCAGTTTTTAACTTTAGATAATCATTAAGTTCAGTTGTCAGAAATTGTAGCGCGGTGTGCAGCATAAACCCTTACTCCCAATGTTTTAATTAATTGATTTTCCAAGTTCCAGTCTTTCACAAGGATATTCAATCCCCATTTATGGCTATTTTGGAGAAACCAATTATCACGCCTCTAAAAAATAACATCTAACTAATTAATAATCAATAACATGAAATTAAAGCCAATACACTTTTGAAGCATTCTTAATTAATTCGGCTGTATTCTTTACCTGGAATTTTTCTATCAAATTTTTCCGGTGATTAATGGCGGTATGTTCACTTATATAAAGTTTATGCGCTATTTGTTTAGCTGAATAACCGTGAGCAATAAGCTTTAAAACCTGTAACTCCCGACAAGAAACTTTTTCTGAAGGCGGTTTTTGAAGGTTTAATTGAATAACCTCATTGTCATCACTTCCAGAATTTGACATTTTATAATTTAAATCAGTTTCTTGACTTCCAAAGTGATACCTTTTCGGGTATATTTTCAGGTTTCCAAATACCTTAGCTGGTTTCTTTTCCTCATCAAAATTCAACAATATCAGGTCTACCAGCAATTTGACATAATGCCCATCGCCATGTGTAATTCTAAGGTGACTGGTAAGACAAAGATTTTTATCACTACATGACTGATTCTTTTTAATATCAGTTAACCCTGCAGCATATTGGCTAAGAAGAATAGAATAATCAGAAGGGTGAATAAGAGCAATAAACGCACTTACTCCTCCACTCATCAATTGCTGAGGATCATGACCTAAAATCTTTGTAGAGGAATTACTAATGAATAAAATCTGGCTGGTACTTAAATCACATAAGAAAAATACAACGGATGAAACTTCATCAAATGGACGCAGGTTTTCTCTTGAAAGAAGATCGGAATGAGAAATAAACCGAAGGTTTTCTTCCTGTTCTTTATATAAATACATAGTCGTGTGGTGTTGGTTTCTAACTTTTTACATATTGATTGCCATAAAAAGGGTGCATTAGTGACTAAAACATGTAGTTGTCATTAAAAACCTTCAATCAAGACTTTATACAGAATCTTCTTCCTGATTATTAGCACATCAAATGAATAATTGCTAAACAAATGGAAATAATTGGGCCGATATTTTTTCTTTCTTTATGATAAAATTTGAGCAATAACTTTCCATAAGCCGATGTGGCAGATATGATTTCTAAACCCAAAGATTAATTCGCATAGCTTACTAAAGATACCGATGCCCGGCAATATGAAGCAATACCCAAGCTTGGGTATTGTTAACTAAACCCATTTGTTGCTTAAATCTGAAAACGAAGATTTAAGTAGAATAAAAATCAAAAAAGCCGGTCATACGACCGGCTTTTAAACTGTGCTTACTTAAAACCCTTTTACAGATAAATTAAATTCACTATTGAAAAAACTTCTCTGCACAAAAGGTAAAACCCTAATAAACATAATCACAGCACATTTTTATACACATAAAACACAACTATTACCCTATCTAATTATAAAGAAACCCCTCTTTTCCATGGGATAAAGTCTTCCTGTTGAAGCTCCATTGCCTTGGTTAATTTATTCCCACTGGCTACTTCTATAATCAGGTCGACTAATTCATCACCCATTTCTTCAATAGTCTTCTTTCCCTCAATAACAGGTCCGGTATTAAAATCAATAATATCTGGCATTTTAGCAGCCAGCTTTGTATTACTACTAACTTTGATTACCGGGGTTATCGGATTACCAGTTGGAGTACCCAAACCTGTAGTAAATAATATGATATTAGCACCAGACCCGGCCAACCCAGTTGTAGACTCGACATCATTTCCCGGAGTACATAATAAATTCAGGCCTGGCTTTTTAACATATTCAGTATAATCCAGAACATCTCTAACAGGTGAGTTCCCTCCCTTTTTGGCTGCTCCGGCAGATTTCATTGCATCTGTTATCAATCCATCTTTGATGTTACCCGGAGATGGGTTCATATCAAACCCCGAACCAGAATCAACAGCAGCCTTTTCATAAGTACGCATCAGGTTAATGAATTTATTTACATTTTCATCATCATCCATCCTGTTAATGAGTTCTTGCTCTACACCACATAATTCCGGAAACTCTGAAAGAATTGCCTTACCTCCCAATTCAGAAATTACATCGGAAACACGTCCTAGCGTTGGGTTTGCTGATATACCCGAAAACCCATCTGAACCACCACATTCAAGACCAATTGACAACTTACTTAATGGTGCTGGTTTTCTTTCAACCTTATTAGCCTCCATTAGACCGTCTAATGTCCGCGAAATTGCTGCTTTCAACAATTCCTCTTCCGTACCAACCTCCTGCTGATCAAGAATTATTAGTGGCTTTTCAAAATCAGGATTAACTGCTTTTAAACTATCTTTAAAAAGCTTGATTTGGGCATTTTGGCATCCAAGACTAAGAACAGTAGCACCTGCAACATTCGGATTATTAATATACCCCGACAATAGCCTGCACAAAACTTCAGAGTCTTGTCTGATACCGCCACAGCCTCCTTGATGTGTCAGGAACTTCACTCCATCAATATTTTCGAATACAGGCTTTTCAGATTGAATTTCAGAATATTGCGCATTGCCATTAGAACCATTTTGACCGACAACGAGTTCGTTTAAAAAATTGACATACTTATTTTCCTTTTCATAACCTAAAACTCTATAGAAGGCAGCTTTAAGAATTTCAATGTTCCTGTTCTCACAAAACACTAATGGAAACACCAGCCAATAATTAGCCGTTCCTACCTGACCGTCATTTCGGTGATACCCCATAAATGTACGTCCCTTCCATTTGGTAATATCAGGTGCTTGGTAAGTACTTTTTGAATCTGTTTTCCCTGTATATTCTGAAGCACTATGTTTTATATTATTAACTGTTAGTGCCCCTCCCTCCTTTATTTTTTCTTTTGCCGTTCCTACCAGAACACCATACATTTTGATTTCATTACCTGGCTCCAAATCCGTTAATGCAAACTTGTGTTTTGCCTGCACATTTTCAAGTAAAGTGTAAGACTTGCCATTCACATCAACTTCAGAACCTTTTGAAAGGTCTGTCAGGCAAACAGCAATATTATCTGACTTATTAATTGTAATTGCCTGTAACATGATTTAATTCTTTTATAGTTTTCTGAGCTCCATTTTCAATAATTAATTCTAATGATCTGGTTACAGATTGAACAAGAAGGTCTTTGTTAGTCAGTGAACGACTCCAGAAATCTTCATTCCCCAGAACCATTTTGACAAGGTTTTCAGGAGATGATTCCGGATCAAGTCCACTGTAAAATTCAAGAACATTAGCATCATCATTAAGAAAACTATGCTTACCCTGCATGCCTTCCATATAAAATCTGATTAAGCCGGCAAATCCCAGGCAAAGCAATTCTGGTGCTTCACCAGTCTTATTAATATAGTCTTCAATTACCGGAAGTACTCTGACCTTAAACTTAGACATAGAATTTAACGCAATAGATTTTAGCTCATGACGAATAAATGGGTTTTGAAATCTTTCAATTACATTATTTGCAAACTCTTCTAATTCCTCCCTGGGTAGATCAATAGTTGGAACGATTTCATTAAAAATCACCTTCTTAACAAAATCACCCATAAACTCATCTTCAACAGTTTCTTTAACAGTTTCCAAGCCATACAATAACCCTATCGGAATCATGGTTGTATGTGCACCATTCAGAATTCTCACCTTTCTTGTCCGATATGGTGTAAGGTCTTCTACGAACTTCACATTAAGACCACTTTTACTTGCGGGAAATATATCTTCCAAAGCTTTAGGCCCTTCAATTACCCATAAATGAAAACTTTCTGAAGCAACTACAAGATTATCTTCAAATCCAAGGTCTTGTTGGATCTGTTTTATTTCATCTCTCGGAAACCCTGGCACAATTCGGTCAACCAGTGTATTTCCAAATGAAACTGACTCTTCAATCCACCTTTGAAATTCTACAGGCAGAGACCAAAGGCCGATATAGTTCAATATTGCTGCTCTTAGTTTATCTCCATTTCTATCAATTAATTCACACGGAATTATTGCCAGCGTCTTACTTTCAATTTCATTTAAATGCTGATATCTATAGAATAAAAATTGTGTAAGCTTACCCGGAAAAGTTATTGCCAATTTACCCTTATCAGGTACATCCTCATTTTGAAAAACAATACCTGCTTCAGTAGTATTTGAAATGATCAGCTCCAGTTCTTTTTCAACTGCAAGTTCAAAAAATGCCTTCTGATCATTAAATGGATTTACACATTGTTGAATACAACTTATTAACCTCGATTCATTTACGATATTTCCACCTGATATTCCGCGCATTAAATGATGGTAAAGGCCATCCTGATCATCAAGCATATCGACCATACCGTTTTCGATAGGTTGTACAACAGCTACTCCAGCATTATAACTAATCTCATCATTGAGTTTTTGAATCATCCAATCAGCAAATGCGCGAAGAAAATTTCCTTCACCAAACTGAACAACTTTAACAGGTAGTGTTGCATCCAGATTAGCTGTAGATCTATTTAATTTTTTCATGGTCATTTCATTTTTATTTGAATAAATCAGGCAACCACATACTCAGTTCAGGTACATATGTTACTAACATAAGCACGAGTATCATCACTATATAAAGTGGGATAAGTGGCTTTAGTACCTTTTCAATAGTGGTTTTTGCTACTCCAACCCCAATAAACAAGACTGAACCTACCGGTGGCGTCGCCAGACCAATACATAAGTTCATCACCATGATTATTCCAAAATGGATTGGATCGATACCAATGCTTTTCACGACTGGCAAAAAGATCGGAGTGAAGATCAACACAGCCGGAGTCATATCCATAAATATGCCGACGAACAACAATATCAAATTGATAGTCAGAAGAACAACAAACTTATTTTCACTCAACCCGAGTAACATGTCACTGATAGTTTGAGGAATATCTGCATATGACATCACCCACGACATGCTCATAGAAGTCCCAATCAATAGCATAACAATTGCAGTGGTAGCTACAGAATTAAGGAATATAAGCCGCAGTTTAGAAAGCGATAATTCTTTATATATCAAGGCAAGTATTAAAGTGTATAATACTGCAATACCAGAAGCTTCCGTAGCAGTAAATATTCCTGAAACGATCCCCCCTATAACTACAACTAGTAAAAATAGACTTGGTAATGCATCAAAAAATGTCTTGATCATTTCTTTGAAAGGCACTCGTTCTCCAGTAGGGTAGTTTTTTCTTTTTGCCCAAACACCGGCAGCAACCATAAGTGCCAGACCTGTAATAATTCCGGGGATATATCCTGCGAGAAATAATGCCGCTATAGATGCACCTCCACTTGCTAATGAGTATACAATCAGAACATTTGAAGGCGGGATAACTAATCCTGTTGTGGAAGAAGTAATATTTATCGCAGCACCGAATTCTTTAGAATAACCTTCCTTTTCCATTCTTGGGCCAAGAATACTGCCCATTGCTGAAGCAGCAGCTGCGGCAGAACCTGAAATTGCCCCAAAAAGCATAGCCGCAACGATATTTACGTAAGCTAATCCTCCTGGTAAAGAACCAACCAGCGCCTTTGCAAACCTTATCAATCGATTTGCTATACCTCCCTGATTCATTACCTGACCTGCCAAAATAAAAAACGGAATGGCCAGCAAAGCAAAACTATCGAGTCCAGTAGCCATACGCTGGGCAATGGTGGTAAATGATGGGATCGGAGAAATAGATACAAGCATTGTCACCAAGCTAGCCAGACCAATACTCCATCCTACCGGCACACCAATTGCCAATAGTAACAAAAAAACACAAACTAAAACGAGGATTTCAACTAACATGCTTACCTCCTCTCAGTTCAAGAATTTCTATAAGCTTATAATAAATTACCAGTAATCCGCTTAATGGTAACACCATGTATACCCATGCCAGGGGAATCCCCAATGCAGGACTATTCTGACCAAGAATACTTGTTATATAAACCAGTCGTGTGCCCCCAATAACAAATACAGTGATAGAAAATACTATTATAAGTAGATTAATTACAACTTGTAATTTATCTCTGTTTGGTTTTTCAAGTGAGTCCGGAAAAAGTGTAATTGCAAGATGCATCTTTTGACCAGCGGCATAAGCTGCTCCAAGCACTCCAATCCAAATAAGACAATACCTGGATAATTCTTCAGTTACAGAACTTGGAGAATTCAAAATATACCTGGAAAACACCTGCCATAGTACAGCCAAAAGCATTACTGCCAGCATTCCAATCAAAAAACCGCTTAATAATTTATCTACCTTATTTTTCATTTCTCATGTTTTCTATTTGGGTTATCAGTCCGGCCATTTTTTCATCCTTTTTGTATTCATCATACATCTCGTCAATCCTGTCTTTGAATTCTGATTTTTCAGGATAGATCACTTCTACTCCGGCTGCTTGAACTACTCTCAATGCTTCTTCTTCAGCTTCCATCCACAGCTTACGTTGATACTCAGTGGACTCATCAGCAGCTTCCATTAGCCATTGTTTTTCTTGATCATCCAGAGAATTCCAAACAATTGTAGACATTATCAGAACATCGGGTAACATCGTATGCTCGTCGATTGTATAGAATTTACAAACCTCGTAATGTCTGGAAAATTGAAAACTCGGTGGGTTATTTTCAGCACCATCAACAATACCTTGTTGTAGAGCGGTATAAAGTTCTCCCCATGAAATCGGTGTTGGAGAGCCACCCAATGAACGAACCATATCCATTGCAGAGACGCTTTCCATCACTCTTATTTTCAACCCATTTAAATCAGACGGATTGTTAACTGGTCGAGCTTTAGTATAAAAACTTCTGCTTCCGGCATCATAAAATGTGATCCCCTTAAGCCAAAATTCCTCACTTTCAGAAAGAAGCTCTTGACCAACTTCACCATCAAGTACTCTGAATGCATGGTCTCTGTCTTCGAATAGAAAAGGAAGGCCAAAGATTTTCATTCCCGGAGCAAAATTCTCAAGAGTCCCGGATGAAACTTTAGTCATCCCAAGACTACCGATTTGTAATAACTCGACCAATTCCCTTTCAGAACCAAGTTGCTGACCCGGATAGATTTTAATCGTGAGTTTACCATCGGATTTTTCTTTTAATCGGTCAGCCATATAAACCATCCCTTTGTGTACAGGATGACTCGTGTCCAAAGCATGACCAAGCTTGATCTCTCTTTTGTCGCCAGTCCGGTCACAGCCGAATTGAAAAATGGCAAACGATAAAATCAGGGTTATATTTAGTATAATTTTAGATCTCAAAACCGAAGTATTTTTCTGCATTTGCATAACATATATTTTTCACAATGCTACCTATCCAGTCATAATCAATAGGGAGCTCTCCATTAGTCATATCATTTCCTAACAGATTACATAAAGTTCTTCGAAAATATTCGTGACGTGGATATGAGAGGAAGCTTCTAGAGTCTGTTAACATTCCGACGAACTGGCTTAAAATCCCCATATTAGATAAGGCATTAATCTGCTTTTCCATTCCGTCTTTCTGATCAAGAAACCACCATCCGGAGCCAAATTGCATTTTTCCTGCGACAGTACCATCTTGAAAATTCCCCATCATTGTAGCAAAAATCTCATTATCAGCCGGGTTTAAATTATAAACTATGGTTTTTGCTAAAGAATTTTCTTGATCCAGCCTATTGAAAAATTTTGACATCGCAACTGCATGAGAAAAGTCTCCGATTGAATCTACTCCAACATCAGCTCCTAATGTATCTAAAAGTCGTTGGTTATTGTTTCTGATGGCACCAAGATGAAATTGTTGAGTCCAACCCTTTTCATGATACATTTTACCAAGCTGATTCAAAATATACGATTTATATTGGTTAGCTTCTTCAATTGATACTGGATTTCCATTTAATGCTTTATCAAGGGCCTTACAAACAACAGAATCATCAAAATCTACCGCATCAATATAGTTCAGTCCGTGATCTGACAATTTACATCCTGCGGATTCAAAATAATCAACTCGCTTGCGTAAAGCATCAATAAGATTCTTTACTGAAGAAATTTCTATACCTGAAGCCTGAGATAATTTGGAAATATACGAAAGGAAAAAATCTCTATCATCGATACGAAGTATGTTATCTGGCCTGAAAGTTGGATAAACTTTGACCTCATAACTATCTGCCTTCAGTTTCTGATGATAAGACAAATCGTCAGTTGGATCATCAGTTGTGCAAATGACACGGACATTCATCATTTTAGGAATGCCTCTTGCTGAAAAGTCAGCAGTAGCTAATTTTTCATTACACATTTCATATATCTTCTTAGCAGAGGATTCATTCAAATATTCATCAATTCCGAAGTATCTGTTCAACTCCAGGTGAGTCCAATGAAATAAGGGGTTTCTTACAGTCATCGGTACAGTTTTGGCCCACCACATAA
This sequence comes from Marinigracilibium pacificum, assembly GCF_012926615.1. GTDB lineage: Bacteria > Bacteroidota > Bacteroidia > Cytophagales > Cyclobacteriaceae > Mangrovivirga > Mangrovivirga pacifica. The sequence goes on from NZ_JABBNU010000009.1 coordinate 153,583, forward strand.
ACTTTTCTTCATCAGATGCACCTCCGGTAATATATTTCTCATCCACCCCCATTGTTCTCATGGCTCTCCATTTATAATGATCACCATACAACCAGATCTGCGTAAGATTTTCAAACCTGTGGTCATTCCCCAATTGATCAGGCGGTAGGTGACAATGGTAGTCAATTATTGGTTCGTCTTTTGCAAAATCGTTGTACAACCTTCTGGCATGCTCTGATTGCAATAAAAAATCATCATTTATAATAGTACCCATTTCCTTCTATTTAATTTCCTGAGCAATTTTTACTGCATTGAGCATATCATTTTCCAATGCATCCCAGTTACTGTTTTTTAAATATTCTTTATTAAATAATTGAGACCCCATTCCAACACAATACACTCCTGCATCAAACCATTCGGCAAGACTTTCTTTTGTTGGTTTTACTCCTCCTGTTGGCATGAGGTCAATATGAGGAATCACTGACTTTACAGATTTCACAAAGCCTGAGCCGATGACATTTCCCGGAAAAAGTTTAATTAGATCTGCTCCAAGGCGATTTCCCTTAACCACTTCGGTCAACGTTCCACATCCGGGAGTCCAGGAAATATTACTTTCTTTACAAACTTCAGCTGTTTCTTCATCTAAAATAGGAGCGACAATAAAATCCACTCCGATTTTGATATAATCCAAGGCAGTTTTTGCATCTATAATTGTTCCTATACCTAATGCCATATCAGGGAATTCACTTCGTGAGTTTATCAATTCCTTCATTACACCTAATGCTTCAGGACCACGATTTGTAAATTCAAAAGCTCTTAACCCAGCTTTATATGCAGCCTTCACTACATTTATTGTTACATCTTTATCTGCATGATAAAAAACTGGAACTACTCCGGTTTTATCAATATGTTGTTTTACCAATTCCGAATTCATTATCTGCTAATTTTAGATTTATTTCCTAGAGCAATTGATTCCACCTCACTGAAATCTGAAATGAGAAAATCTCCGGGAATAGAATGTTTTAGTGCCGATGCAGCTACTCCAAGATTTATGATCTGATCAAGTGGTTTTCCAGAGGAAATGCCATGAATTATTGCAGCTGTCATTGCATCGCCAGCACCAACTCTGTCAACAATATTTTTCACCTGAATTCCTGTAGACAAATACCCTTTTTCACCATCAAAGCCATAAAGTGAAATGTAATTTTCCGAAGCATCAACAGTTCTTCTAATAGGTATGAATACCATTTTTAACATTGGAAAGGCATCGAGAATATCTCCAGCCATCCGGTCATAATTTGTACGAATAACTTCCTCATCAATATAATCTATATTCAATCCCAGCATCTTCCTGGTAGCTTCTTCATTTGTTATGATTATATCAGATTTGGCAACCAATTGAGGGCACACTTCGATTGGATCTTTTCCCCATTTCCAAAGATTCCCTCTATAATTCAGGTCAACAGAAACTGTAATTCCCTTATTGGAAACATGTTCTAATGCTTTTTTGGTTGACAAAAAAGAGCTTTCTGTCAATGCTGGAGTGATCCCACTCCAGTGAAACCATGAAATATTCTCATTAATTAATTCCGGCCAATGCCAATTATCCGGATCTTGTATAGAGAAAAGACTTCCCTGCCTGTCATATGTCACTTTTCCTCCTCGTGTTCCGGTACCAGGCTCAAGAAAATAAAGTCCTATTCGGCCATCACCTTTAGATATATTTTTAATATCAACATTCAAACCACTTAACTTATCAGTAACCATCTTTCCCAAATCATTATCAGGAACAGCGCTTATCATTTGCACCTCATTTTTCCATTGTGAAAGGGCAACAGCCACATTAGCTTCAGCTCCTCCAATATTTATTTCAAGGCTGGAAGTTTGACTCAACCTTTTAAACCCCGGAGGGCTAAGGCGAATCAAAATATCTCCGAAAGTGGCAAATCTTAACATATCATCATTTTTATTATTGTTCCTGTCAACCTGGATTGATCTTGTGTGATAAATTTACAAAATATTTTCCGTGTACGTTAACGGTATCACACAAATTTATTATATTAACCGTAAATTGCAAGTAGAAAACTGTGTAAATGAAAAAAAAATTAACAATAAAGGATATTGCCGAGAAGGCTGGAGTATCTATTGGGACAGTTGACAGAGTTTTACATAATCGTGGTGATGTAGCAGCCAAAACCAAAGCAAAAATTTTAAAAATTGCTGAAGAAAACGACTATAAAACCAACATTTTCGCCCGAAATCTCAAGTTAAGTAAAGAATATACTATTGCAACAGTCCTACCTGCCGGAAATCAATATTGGGAACTCCAGCACATTGGCTTTGAACGTGCTTCTATAGAGTTTCAAGATCAGGGTATAAAAATTAAAACATACGAATACAACCCAAAAGATGAAGATGCCTATATAAAGGCATTGACACAAGCTATAGAAGATGAACCCAGTGCTGTAGTACTTGCCCCGGTTTCAAACAAAATCACTCTTGATTTTCTTAGCAAATTAGACGAATCGGGTACTCCCTATGTCTTTGTAGATACCCAGCTTAAGGATTCTTCCCCACTTAGTTTCATCGGACAGGACTCTTTCTTGAGTGGTCAATTAGCAGCTAAACTTTTATGCTATGGACTAGATCAAAAGCCTAAAAACCTGTTTATTTTATATCAGGAAAGTAACCTTCACAATAAATCAATTACTGAAAGAATAAGAGGTTTTGAAACCTATATCAACAAATATAATGATGCAAATATCCAGATATATAAATTAGTTATTGAATCTGAAGATGATTACAGCTCTCTTCTGGAGAAAATTGAAAATGCAGGTGAAGTTCAAATCTTCATCCCAAATTCAAAGGCATATCAAATTGCAGATTTCATCGGTGACAAAAATTTAAATTATCGATTACTCGGATATGATTTAACTGAAAAAAATGCTGATAATGTAAGATCAGGTATTATAGATTTCATCATAAATCCCAGACCTCAACTTCAGGGCTTTCTTAGTGTCCAAACATTATATAAACACTTAATATTAAACCAAAAGGTTCCCGAAGTACAATTTATGCCACTTGACATTGTCACAAAAGAAAACTTAAATTATTACGACTTGTCGAATGCCTGAATTATTACTACATAACGTCCAATTTCATACTAATTTATTGAAAACTGTAATGATTATTGTTACTCTGTTTTCATTAAATACCACTATAACTTTTGCACAAAGGCCCTATACCCCAAATATCTCGGATCCGATGCTCGAAGCATGGCGTTTTGTAGAATTTAATGAATTAGATGGAAAAGGGGTCAGGTGCATCGCATCTTCATCGATCAATAACAACATATGGTTTGGAATCGACTCAGGTATTGTTAGATATGACGGATATGACTGGGAGTACTTTACCGTTAACAATGGGTTTTATAGCGCTCCAGTCCAAAAAATCCTTGTCACAGACAAAAACGAAGTCATAGCTGGCTCTCCTAAAGGCCTATTTAAATATGATAATGGAAAGTGGAGAAAGATTTTTACGCTTGAAGGTGCCGCAAACTTAAGTTTTAATGCAATTAAGGAGTTATCAAGTGGCACAATCGCATGTGCCACAAACATTGGATTGATTATCGTAGCATCAAACAAAATTTATCTGGTTACAAGTCAACTAAACTGGAAAAACCTGAGCAATGACCAGGTAAATTTTAACCATGTAGTTTTGCCTGAAGAACTTCTTCCTTATGGAGTAATGGATAATTTCTCAGATGTATTCGAGTTATCCAATGGTAATTTATGGTTAGCTACAACCTATTTACTTGATGATGAGATTGGTGATGTAATTACTATTTCAGAAGAAGAGATTCTTTCAAAAAAGCTCATAAACTATAACAGGTTAAGTAAGTATTACGACCTTGAATTCGGATATGAGCAAAAAATTTTCAAAGAAGATAATGGCGCTATATGGATTATAAACAAATCTAATCGAATTCCTGCAGCTAGATTTGAAGAAGGAGAATGGGAATATATTTCCTATGGAGAATATTTCGGTGATGATGAATATTCCGAGTCAATTATACAAACTAATGATGGTACAATATGGATAGCTGGTATAGGAAACTTATATAGTTTAAATAAAACCGGCTCCTGGAATAAATACTCATTTCAAACCCTTAATATACCTCAAGGCCATATCGGATTACATACAAACTCCGGTTCTGAATTATGGTTATATGGCAAACAATCTACAGTAAACCTTGTAGACCTTTCATTTGAAAAATGGATGACTATTCAGGATCTGAATTACCAATGTCAATTTAGTAATCAAAAAGAATGGTATTTGAGTTTTAATGGTACAGTCGTAAGTCACCATGATCAACAATGGTCTGAATATGACGCATCATCAAATTTAATACAACACCCGGTAAGTTTGTTTTCAACTTCAGATGATCATTTATGGGCCTTGGGATCTGATAAAAATGTAGCTAGCGTTGGATATCTCCAAGGCGATAAATGGATCAATTTTCATCTGGATTCATTATCATGGGGCGTTGATTATCGTGCCTTTCTTGAAGCAGAAGACGGATCTATCTGGATTGGAGCAAGTCCTGATGTTTATTTGAATATAGGTCAAAGAGGTGGACTGGTTCAAATTATTAATCCATACAGTGATTCTCCACAAATAATATATCATAAAGCCAGAAAGAAAGGTCTTGATCAATTAAATGTATATGGTATTGCTCAATCTGACGATGGAACCATTTGGATTGGAGGATCTTCGCTCTTCTCTTATAATGGTAAAAAATGGACAAAAACTGATAACCCAGGATTAAGAGACTTTGTTAATAATATTAAATTCAATAAGGAAACCGGTCTGATAGTTGGATCTCGCCAGCATGGATTATTTGTGTTTAACAACAATTCATGGCAAAATTTCCACATTGGAAAAGGACTTATCAGTAATAATATCATCGATATAACAACAGCAAAAAGCAGTGATGAAATCTGGGTAGCTACAGATAAAGACTTCAGTTATTTTAATGGAAGCTCATGGATCAACAAGGTGTTTCCGGATGATCTCACATTTACCCACGAAGGAGGGTCAATAAAGCTTACTCCTCAAAATGATGTCTGGATTAGCAGATCTTTAAGAGCATGGAAAAGGAGAGCGTATACGGGAACCAAGCCAAATAACATTGTCAGGGAAAACTACCTCACCCATCGGTACAGACGTGATAAAATAGCACCCGAAACATATATTGTATCATATAACAAAAATGTAGACAAGGCCGGAATCACAACAATATTTTGGTCTGGCAGACATTTTTTTAATAGAGAAAACCTGGAAGACCTTTACTTTTCCTACAAAATTAATGATGGGGAATGGTCACCTTTTTCGCATAACACAAACCACACATTTACCGGACTATCAGATGGTGATTATACCTTTGAGGTACGGGCAATGGACAATGACGGAAATATTGATTCTACTCCGGTTTCTATAACTTTTGAAGTTGCTCCTCCAATTTGGAAACAACTTTGGTTTATCGCTCTGATCCTTACCTTTCTAGTTACTGTTGGTTTCTACCAATATCAAATTATTAAAAAGAGAAAAGACCTTGAACACCTTAACAATTCTTTGACAAGAGCAAATCAAGATCTGGAGATACAAAATGATGAAATAGAATTACAGAAAGATAACCTTCAAAAACTGGTAGAAAAAAATAATGAACTGGCATCAGCCAAACTAAGATTCTTTACCAACATCACTCATGAATTCAGAACGCCACTAAGTCTTATTCTGGGTCCAATTGAACAGCTTATAAATGAAGATTCAAAAGAAAATTCAAAATCCGACTCATACAATCTAATCAAAAAGAATGCCCTCAGACTTCATAGACTAATAAACCAATTGTTAGAAGTCAGACGGATTGAGAGTGGAAACTTACAACTCAACTTGAATAATCAGGATATTATTTCTTTTGCCAGGGAAGTTAAAGACCTTTTTAATAATAAAGCAAAGGGAGATCAAATAAACCTGAATTTTCAAAGTGACTATAAGGAATTGGAAATGAATTTCGATCAGGATAAAATCGAAAAAATCTTATTTAATCTGTTATCTAACGCTTTTAAGCATACATTGAAAGGAGGGACGATATCTCTAAATATGCTCAGGCCAGATAACAACAAGAAGAACTACATAAAAATTGAAGTAAGTGATACTGGCGAAGGAATAGATGAAAGTATAAAAGAACTTATTTTTGACCGCTTTACAGTAGGCAACAGCCTTAATGAAGAAGCAGATGATAGTAGTGGAATAGGCCTGTCATACATTAAAGACTTGATCGAATTTCATAAAGGCACAATTGAAGCCGAAAGCCAAAAAGGTATAGGCACAAAATTTACAGCTTACATACCAACCAATTTAACTATTGAAAAAACTGATGAAATAGTCAATTTCAATATCTCAAAGACAATTGATGCTAAAATTATGGCAACAAAATCCTTGCTTTCGTATCAGGTAGAAAACCTAAAAGAAGATGGAAAAATTGTTCTTATTGTTGAAGATCATAAAGACATGAGGTTTTTCATTGCCAACTTACTAGCACAGGATTATAGAATAATTACTGCGTCTGATGGGTCTGAAGCATTAAAAATCCTTGAAGAAGAATATGTTGACCTAATAGTAAGCGATGTAATGATGCCTGAAATTGATGGTATTACTTTTTGTGAAAAGGTAAAAGCAGATCCTGCCACAAGTCATATACCAGTTATACTTCTTACTGCCCTGGCTGTTGATGAAAAGCGCATTGTAGGATATGAATCCGGCGCTGATAGTTATCTGGTAAAACCATTTAATCCCGAATTATTAAAAGCAAGAGTTAAAAATTTACTTGATGCTCAGGAAGATCTTAAATCGAAATATTCTGAAGACCTACGCTTTAAACCAAAAGATGTAGTAGTAACATCTGTAGATGAGAAATTCATGGATCAGTTAGCTTCATTAATGGAAGAAAACATTAGTGAATCGGGATTTGATGTGGCCAGTTTATGTGAAATGATCGGAATGAGTCATATGCACTTCATCAGAAAGGTAAAACAGCTAACGGGTAAGAAACCACATGATCTGTTAAAATCCTTCCGGTTAAGCAGAGCAAAACAACTGCTAAGTCAAAATAAAATAAATGTTTCTGAGGTAGGATATATGGTAGGATATGATGTTCCAAATTCATTTACAAGAGCCTTTAAAAAAGAATTTGGACTTTCTCCTTCCCAATTTGCCCAGGAAAATTCCCAGGAAATTGACTCTTAGAAAAAGCCCAAATTCAAACCCAAATAAACAAGAACCTATAACCTATTATCTGATGTTTACTTCAAGTGGATTGTTTAACCTTTCCACTTTATCATCTAGATATTTTATAAATTCCTCTTTTGTTTTAATTCCATTATTTTCCTGTTCCCAGGCACCTAATAGGTAATATTTCACTTTATTAGAAGGTTTAAATTCAATCAGATGATCATAAGCACCATCTTTAATTTCACTTACCTCGTTTGTATTATATAGAATAGCCATTCCCAGGTTATCATCTGCAAGGCTCTGTTTACCAAATGTTGCAAGATAGGCCCAGCCATTTGAGCCAACTAATGATTCAATTTTCTCTCCATTTTCATGCTTAACAATACCAGTACAAAAATGATCAATTGGCTTACTGAAAGAAACACTATGGCTGACTGCTCTCTCCCCTGACTTAATATTCATAAAAGATTTTAAGTCAACCTTTGATTCTCCGGTCTCCCAGCCATAATAAAACGTATTGATTCCTGACAACAAATGTTTTTCATTATCAACAAAACAAACAACAGAATCGGTTCTTTGAAAATGGACAACACTATCTTTCAGTAAATATCCGATGGAACCAATACCCAAAGATTTTCCTGCTTTCAGGATATCCATGCCCCAGTCTGAAGGCTCGTGATAAGAATCAAATCCATCTTGACCAACTTCCTGTAGAACCAATGAGTCTACCTTTTTGCCAAAAATGTCAACAGCGTTTCTCCAATCCAGATAAAAACGGTAACCAACCTTTTCACTTTCCAGGCCAGGCCCTTCATATCGGATAAACCAGGAATGATCAGTGTGCTCAGGCGGAACAGACAAATGACTCACATTTTGAAATTTACCACCTTCATACTCTCGGTCATTCCATTCCCCTCCTATTTTATGGGAAATCTCCGCTTGAGTATATTTAGGCACCGAACTTTTAACAAGGCTGTTAAGATCTAAAGTCTTAGTTTCATTCCCTTCCAGATGAATCTTAAAAACCAGTTTATCAGCCTGACCATTATTATCCTCATCAATAACTTCTATAATTTCACCCTCAGTCTTAAATACTCCTTCTTTAAAATTGGAATCCTCACTAATATTAACTTCAATTACTTCTGCACGAGCTTTTTTTATTGGATTGACAACTGTAACAGAATTACCAGACTCACTTTCATTATCTTCCTTTTTTGTTTCACAACTACTTGTCAGAAGTAAAGAAAAAATCACAGCCGAGTAAGTAACAATATCAAATCTCTTCATGACTTATGTATTTTAATTAATCATTACGTATAGCCAGATGATTGTCCTTACCATATTTTGCTTCATACAACAAAGCTGCCATAATAAAAGGACCTACACCTTTGGGGTCATTTTCACGAATAGGTTCATTCACATAATACTCAAAAGAAGCATCACGATAAGGCTCTCCGCCTAATCCTGCAACACCACAGATCTGAGTCAGGCTTATAGTTCCATCATCGTTTTTTTCTATGAAATTGTCCAGAATACCATCATATCCCTTTTGAGCAATTTCAGAATATTCATCTGATAAATACTCATTTTTAACTGACTTCAATAAGAAGTATGTAAACATGCTTGAACATGAAGCTTCAAGGTAATTTCCTTCGCGATCACCAAGATCCAGAACCTGATACCAAACACCAGAATTTTCATCTTGATACTGCTTTATTGATCCTGCCATTTTAGTCAGGACATTAAGTATATTCTGACGCTCAGGATGATCGGCCGGAAAGAAATCAAGGACATCAACTAAAGCCATGGCATACCATCCCATTGCTCTTCCCCAAAAATGTGGAGAAAGACCTGTCTCAGGATCTGCCCATTTTTGCTGATGGCTTTCATCCCAACCATGATAAAATAGGTTCTTTGCAGAATCATATGTATGCTTATCAATCAGTTTGATTTGCAAAGCAACATCATCAAAAAGCTTTGGTTCATTAAACTCCATTGCATATTGAGCTAAAAAGGGAGCTCCCATGTAGAGTCCGTCAAGCCACATTTGATGTGGATATCTTTTCTTGTGCCAAAACCCACCTTCTGAGGTTCTTGGGTGATCCTGCATTTGACTTCTAAGCAACTTAATAGCACTTAGATATTTAGGATCTTGTGTATCATTATATAATTCAATGAGAAATTTACCAGGGTTGATTCGATCAATATTAAAATCGCGACGATCATAGGTCTTGATTGTACCATCAGCATTGATCATTGAGTCTGCATAGGATTTAGCGTAATTATAATATTTTGAATCGCCTGTGTTGTTATAGACTTTGATCATTGCCGAACATATCAGTCCATTGGTATATTCCCATTTTGGTTCCTCTCTGAAATCAATCAATCGGGGATCCGGAGTCCTCTCAATTTCTGAGTCAGCCATTGCCACTGACAATGGTTTTTCATCACTACTCTGAGCTAAGTTATCAGAACTTTCCTTCCTATCTGTTGATTGACCACAGGCAGATAACAGAATTACCAGCAGCCAATATTTATATATCTTCATTATTTCAAATTTTGAGGTAGATAAAATCATTCTTACACCATGCTGCCATGGCAAAAAATGCTTTCCTTTAAATGAAGCGGGCCAAACGTTAAAGCCCGCTTCATAATATCAATAAACCCTTATTTATTGATAGGCAGGATTTTGTTCAAAATTTGGATTCTGATTTAAATCTATAGCACGTTGTGGAATAGGACGGAGTATCTTCAACTCCCCATTACTTCCATTGAAATTTGACTCTTCAATTAATGGATGATACAAAGAAGCTCGCTCAACTAATTTGCCTGTTCTTTTCAAGTCAAACCAACGCTTATATTCACCCATCAGCTCACGAGCTCTTTCGTCAAGGATGTAGTCCAAATCAAATTCTGCAAGAGTAGCATCAGCAACACCAGCTCTTCTTCTTACCTCATTCAATCTTTCAAGTCCGGTACCTGCTGCACCAGCACCGAGGTAAGCCTCAGCAGCTACCAGATATGTTTCAGCCAACCTGGATACAATAAAGTCTCTAGTACTTACACTTCTATTTGAACCATCAGCTGCAAATCTAGATTTAGGGTCATCAAATTTCTTAATAATAATTGTATTATGATTACCTGAAATATCCCCTCCTTCAGGATCATGATCTCCAAAGGAATGGTATTCAACACCAGGATTTGCTATAACATATGCAGTACTATCTATCGAAGTAAACCACGAAGGCTCATAAAAATGTACAACATTAAGTGAACTCTTATCTTCAACATCAAAATAATTGTAATACCTTTCATAGATCTCTGTCATAAAGGTACCTTCCCAACGTTCATCACCTTCTTCAAATAAGGACAATGCATGTCTTGTAGGACACAAATTATATGATTTATAAGGTGCATCACCAGCTACCTCAGAACCTCCTAAGTAAGACCCAAAGAAATTTTGTTGCTGATGACCTAAAGTAGTTGGGCTTGAACTAATTGATTTTTCATCAAATTGAACAGAGAAAATCACCTCTTCATTTAATTCATTACCAGGAGTCCACAACTCTTCAAAAGAAAGATTTAATGTTTGTCCTCCTATAACATTGTCAGCATACTGAGCCGCTTTTGAAAAGTCATCTGATGCAGCAAAGGGCTCATAAGCTCTGGTTAAATGAACCTTAGCTAACAGATTTTCAACAGCCCGTTGATTTACTCGACCTATAAAAGCACCATCACTAACCAGATTATATGCTTCTTCAAGTTCAGAAATAATAAAAGAATAAATTTCTTCTGCAGAATTCCTATCAAATGAAACAACAACCTCATCAAACTTTTCAGTAACTAAGCTAACACCGCCATAAGTTTGAACTAACAGGAAGAATGCATTTGCTCTAATAAACTTTACTTCTCCTAGATACTGACTAATGTTTGAAGTTTGTTCAGTGATATCTGCATAATAAATTGCTGTATTTGCTCTTTGAATAGCCACATAACATTTCTCATACAAAAATTCCACTTCATTTTCAGAACTTGTTAATTGCGTATATTGGCTAAGTCCCGGAGGTTCAGGATTCCGCCCTTCCATATACAAGTCGGTGCCAGCCATAAATAACCAGGGATCCTGACCATAAATTTCACGTAATGAGGAGTAATTCGAATTAATTAGAGCATTATAACCTTCTGAAGTCACATAAAAGTCTTCTGCAGTGACATTTGACTTAATTTCCTCCTCCAGAAAATCCTCACAAGATGTGAGAGATATTGCTGCTATCGATATAACTATAAATAATTTTTTCATGATTTCTAGGATTAAAATTTTACACTAAGCCCCAATTGAGTAGTAACACTACTTACACGCCCTACATTTAAAGATGCCTCAGCCCATTCAGGATCCCATCCTTCATACTCAGTAAATACAAATGGATTAAGTACATTGACATATACTCTCATTTGTTGAAGCCCTAATTTTTCTAATGAATTTTTAGGAAGTGTATACCCTAAAGAAATGTTATTAACTTTCACATAGGAAGCATCTTTATAGTAGCCAACACCATCATTTCTCCAAAATGTCCCCATATTTCTAGGTTGTGGATAATTATTTGATGCTTGGGCAGGTACTCCAACTGTATTTTCAGGAACATACCAGTCAATATCAAGTTTTTGTCTTCCTCTATCGCGAGTATCAGTAAAGTTCGCATGGAAATTACTGTATGCTAAAACTCCTTGTACTGATGAAATAGTGAAGACAAAATCAAAATTTCCTACATTCAACCTTGAGATTAGCCCCCCTGTCCAATCCGGATTATATGAACCCAAAAATACTCGGTCATTATCAGGGTCAATTTTACCATCATTATTTATATCCTTAACTTTGGCCTGACCTTCAGATTGATTATATGATTCTGCTTCATCAGATTCATCTGCCTGCCAGATCCCATTGAATTGGTAATTATAATGTACATCTATTGGCTGACCAATAAACCACCCATTACCAACATCGTCATTTTCAGATTGTCCATATATTGACTCAATTTTATTTGTGTTTTTGGTAAACGTAAAAGTGGTCTCCCATCTTATCTTATCAGTTTCAATGTTAGTTGTTCTTAACATTATTTCAACCCCGGTATTTCTAACTGATGCCGCATTTGCATTGATAACCGGGAATCCTGTTTCTAACGGTAAGCTCTGTTCTACTAATAATTGATCTGATAACCTGTTATACCAATCGATACTACCATTAATCTTATAATTGAGAAGACTAAAATCCAATCCAATATTAACTTCATTGGATTTTTCCCAAGTCAAAACCCTATTTGCAAGTGATGTTGCAACCCATCCTTCAGCTGTATTGCCCCCAAAGTCATAGTATGTTTTCTGGTTAAGGATGTTTAACGTTGAGTATGCATCAACATTGTTGTTACCTGTGGTACCGTAACTAGCTCTTAATTTTAAGTCAGAAATGACTTCAGACGATTGTAAAAAATCTTCTTTACTTAACCTCCATGCAACAGCTGCAGATGGGAAAGATTGCCATTTATTTCCCTCTGATAATAGAGATGATCCATCCCACCGATTAGTTAAGGTGACTAAATATTTATTCTTATAGTCATAATTTAATCTTAGTGCAAATGATGCTAATTGACTTTTAATAAAATAATTATCAAGAAGATAAGTTGATTGCGGCCCTGATCCAACACCATAAAATCCAGTTTCAAATGGTTGGTCTGTAGAAGAAATAGCCGACCCCTCAGTTCTATTTACAAAAATACTTTGTAACGCTAGTAGATTAAATGAGTGATCTCCAAATTCCTTTTTGAAGTTTAATTGATTATCCCAACTATAATTGAAATTTTGAAAGTTCTCCACTGATGATGACGGTAGATCATTATTACTCACACCCGTATTTGTCATCGCTCCATAGGATATTCCCCTTCTCCATGATTCCAGACTTGCCGAAAAGGTTGTTCTAAAGGTTAAAAATTCTAAGATGTCATAGTTTAGATACATATTACCCAATCCATTCCACTGGCGTTGTTCATCATTTGAGTTTTGTATTTCAAGCAATGGATTATAAGTACTGGTTTTATTTATAACAAAATCACCAGTTACCGGATCAGTCAATTTTCCAGGTAAAGGAAACAGCTCTCCAACAATTTCATCATAATTCTCATCAATCGCCCATGGACTCAAAAATGGATTTAATCGAAAAGCTTCACGCATTGCTACCGCACTTCCTCTTTGAATATTATTCAATGAAACAGTCAGGTTAGTTCCTAATTTTAATTTCTTTGTCAATTGTTGATCAATGCTTGACCTTAAAGAATATTTATCCAAGCCTTCTTTGTCTATATTACCTGTTTCAGTTTGGTATCCAAAACCAACAGTATAAGCCGACTTTCCATTTCTATGAGCAATTGATAAATTATAATTAGCCTGTTGACCCTGTTTTAATACTGCATCATACCAATCAAACCCATCAAGATTTTCAAAACGAGTTCTTAACACTGCATTTGACCCTTCGGATGCATAAACATTATAATACTCTTCAGGAGTCATTGTGGCTAGTTTATCAGGATCCGTTGTTGCCAAATAAGCAGAAGCATGATAATATCTCCACTTTTCATAACTCATCATTTCTGGCAACCTCGCAGGATCTTTGAAACCATAAAACGCATCGAAAGAAAATGTAGTTCCTGCTGGAATACTATTTCCTCCTTTTGTCTGAATTATAACAACACCATTTGAACCTCTTGAACCATAAATTGCTGCTGAAGAAGCATCTTTTAAAATATCAATGCTGGCAATATCTTGTGGATTTAGAAAATCAATATTATCAACTATTGCTCCATCTACAACATATAATGGTTCATTTGCATCATCACTATCATCCAAAGTTCCTTTTCCTCTGATAGTTAAGCGAAATCCATCTCCAATTCGTCCTGTGGAATTACTTACCTGAACTCCGGCAACACTTCCTTGTAAAGCTTGAACCGGACTGGTAGTTCCGCGCTCCTGAAGCACCTCCGAATCGATTCCTGTTATCGCTCCAGTTACGTCTTTACGCTTTTGAGTTCCGTAACCAACAACTACCACTTCCTCAAGAGCTGCTATATCTTCTTCCAGATTTACATCAATTGAGGTTCTTCCATTAATAGGAATAACCTTTGATTTATATCCTATAAATGTGAATACAAGATTTTTTGCATCCGACGGTACATTTAATGAATAATTACCGTCTGCATCTGAAACTGTACCGTTATTTGTTCCTTCTACTAAAATAGAAGCTCCCGGTAGTCCGCCTCCATCAGGATCAGTCACCCGGCCGGTAATCTGGGTTTCCTGGGAATATGCAGTAATACTAAAAAGTAACATTACAAACACTCCCACAATTAGCTTCCTACTCAGCAGAGCAAAGCCTGTGTTCTGTAGTTTTATTTTCATGATAATACTTTAGTTGGGTTAGACATTTTTCATAATCAAATAATCGTGAAACACACACAATAAAAATTTGATTACTGAAATATCTGCAAACGGTTTCGGAATCAGTATTCAATTTTTAACATACACTTATCAATTTTTTAACGTACTGATTTACAGGTAATTAAAAGTCAAAATGCTTGTTTTATATAGAGTTTTCCGAAAATTTCCACACACAATTTTTAAAAAATGATCATGATTGATCCCTGGCTATGGACAATCTTAACATATCCTTTTAAAGTACGGATAATTGTTAATTAATTTTCGAAAACTTTGATAAGAAAATTGATTACTAACTGGCTGGTTGGTTCAAACCAAGGGTTGACATGCCAAAAAGAATGGGGAGAATTGTCAAAAGTATGGACTTCAAAATAGATATTTTCCTGCTGCAAAATTTTAATCATATCATCACGGCCAGCATGAAACCGTGGAATTGAACTATTGATATATAATATTGGCGGGGAAGTACTATCTACATGGGTCAATGGTGATGCTAACTCCCAGTTTTCATGAGCCTCAACTTGATTTCCTCCAAGCCATTCCCCGGCTACCTTCCCTTCTTCTGATTCTGGATGAATAAATGCAACAATTCCATCTATATTAACCATGGCATTAACCCTAGTTGAAAATTTTATTTTGGAGTGAGGGCTTTCTAATTTGGAATTATCTGGAGTTACTGCTACCAGGGTGGCTAATTGAGCTCCGGCAGAACAACCTAAAACCGCAATTTTGTTTGTATCAATATTTAAATTACCAGACTCGCTTTTAATCCACTTGATAGCTTCTTTTAAATCATAAACTGCAGCAGGAAAAATTGCCTCCGGACTTAATCTGTATTCCGGAACAACACAGACATATCCTGCCGTTGCCAACCTTTGAGCCATTGGTCTTAAATTTTCTTTTTGACCGGATTTCCAACCACCACCAAATACTATCAAAATAGCGGGTGTTTTTCCTGAAATGTTTTTTGGAGAATAAAAATCTAATTTCAGTGAGCGGGATTGAAATGAATAAACAAGATCTCTCTTTTCAAAAATTGTCTCAGGATTTGATGCACTAACCTGCGTAACCTGAGGATATTTCTTTTTGATCTTTAAATAAGCAGAGTGTATTGTATAAGAAGTGTCTCTGGGGTATTGGTATTCTTGAGAAATCGCAAAAAAACTGAACAAACAAAATAAACAATTGATTAATAAACACTTAACTATTCTATTTACTCCACCAGAATTTATGACTTTCATCTTCTAGAATGTTTTCTTTCGTATACTTAGTTACCTGCTCCTTCGTTAAAAAATATGCCCATTCAACTCTTTCCTCAGTATCTGCTCCTTCACCTGTATTCAAATATTCAGCATAATAAGATAAATGATGTACATCCTTTTTTGACCAATCATGCCATCCTTCAGGATTAATAAACCTTCCTAGAGAACAATTGATATAAGCTGTTTTTGCATAAGAACGCCAAGGTCTTCCAAGGTATACATCAGTCACTTTTTCATCAGCAATTATTTCACATGATAAAAACACAAAGCCAAACTCTGTATTTTCAGGTGTTGAAGCTGCAGTGATATATGAATCTCCAAGGCACTTTATTGTTGAATTTTCAAAAACAACTGTAGCCTCACCAAAAATAAAATCAGTTGTACCTTCAATATAACACTCATTGAAATATTGTTTTGATCCCTCTCCAGCACAATAAAGTGTATCCTGATTTCCTTTGATATCACAATTTTCAACAACCACCCGGTTAGCAATAATAGCCAGGGCTACAGCCTGACCAACAGGACCGGCATCATTAATAATAGTTAGATTTTCCAAGCGACAATCATTTGCTTCAACAATTAATGTTGGAGTATGAAAAGTGCTATTTCGTCCTCTATTAATTTTATTGAAATGATCGTCGTAAATAATGATTGTTTTTTCCTTGTCTTCACCTCTAATCGTCAATTTTGGATTCCATGAGTATACCCTTACTTTTTCACGATAAATACCTTTTTTAACAAAAATCGTAATTCTCTTATCCGGAAATGCTTTAGTATTATCAATCGCAGCCTGAATACTATGAAAATCTCCACTACCATCTGCTGCTACAGAAATGAAATAATCAACCTGCGCTGAGGCTTTTTCAATTAAAACCCCAAAAATTGAAAGCATCAGCAACAGTTTGATTTTCATTTCGGTAAGATTGAATTATTCAATTTCTTTAGTTCTGTAAACACCAATTGCGCTACTGCTTTTGCTCCTTCTGGTTGAAAATGTGTATCATCTGATAATCCATCGGGATAAGCTTCATATTTTCCTTCTGGTATATTCATAAAATAATTTTCAGTCACAAAATCTCTTCCCTTTTTACTAAAAAAATCCATCGATACCCGATTTAAATCAATCAAGGGTACACCAAATTCATCGGCAACTTCCTTGGCGGCGTCAGGATAATCACCATGAACATTTGTTAAATAACCATTTTCCCAAGGATAATTTCTACAAACAGGAGTCAGTACAATTGGAAGCGCCTTCTTTTCTAATGTTTGAGAAATATATAATCTTAAGAACTCCTTATAACCTTCTATATTTACATATCTTTCGGTTTTGTGAGTCGCAGCATCGTTATGACCAAACTGCATAATAACAATATCATTTGCTTTCAAACTTTCATAAACTTTTCGCCATCGAGCTTCTTGAAAAAAAGTTCTGGTGCTTCGTCCACCTCTGGCTCGATTCTCAATTTTTACCTGATTTCCATTGATCAAGTTTGAAAGTAGTTTGATGCTATCTTTGACCATAAAAGGTTCAAAAACCTGTCCCCAGCCAGTCATCGGATACCTTGATTCCATATAACTCTTCCCCGGATTATAGTTATCACTATAGTCGGTCATGGTAGAATCGCCAATCAGAAATATTGTGGTCTCTTCTTCTTGTAATGAATAAGAAGCGAAAATCAATCCTAATAGGATAAGGTTTATCTGTCTAATTAATTTTCCTTTCATCAGTCCTTCAAATATTTAGTCAACTCAGGAACCTTCGACCTAATTTCAGCAACTGCAAGATCTGCAACCCGAAAGGCACCATATGGCGATAAATGCGTGTTATCAATTTCGCCTTCCGGGATTGATTCATATTCCCCCTTTGCTATATGCAGAAATAACTTTTTAGAATTTTCAGGACCATAATTCGCCAGCAAATCTTTCGTCCTCATATTCAAATCAAGCAATGGAACATTCAATTCCTTTGCTACCTGCCGCATCGCCTCCGGGTATTCTCCATGAGTTGGTATTAGTTTGCCATTCTCATCAAATTTTCTTCTTGCAATTGAAGTGGCTAAAACAGGAATTGCTCCCTTACTTCTGGCTTCAATTACAAACTTCTTTAAGTTTGCTTTGTAAGATGAATTTGGCTCGGTATATCTGGAAGAATCCTTTACCTTTTCATCATTATGCCCGAATTGTATAAATACATAATTGCCCACTTCAAGCTTCTCTAAAACCTTATTCCATCTACCCTCATCAATAAAACTTTTTGTACTTCTACCATTAACTGCATGATTTTCAACCCTTACATGATGATCAAAATAGAGTGGAAACACCTGTCCCCAGCCTTTTTCCGGGTTTCCGGTTCCAAATGGCTTGTCAGACATGGTTGAGTCTCCCACCATGTAAATCATGATTTTACTTTCATTCTGTTGAAATAACATTACCATGATAAAGAACAAAAAAACAGTCCCTTTCATACTCAAAAATCAATGAAAATGAATCGCTTTTTTACTTACATTGGTGCCAGTTGACAATTGATCAGCAGATAGTCCACTTGATTTTAAATTGATATTGGAAGACCCTGAGCCTAACACTCTCACTACTTTATTATCTTCCGGGTTTCCTGAAAAATCATCTAGAGATACATTAGAACTATTAAAAATTGTTAGCGCCTTTCCCTTTTTCTGAATAACCTTAACATTCTTCAACTTGATATTATCAGAATCGATCATTGTTATGCCATTTTCAGCTTCGAGCACAGCATTTTCAAGGGAAACATTTTCAAGTTTCATTTCCGGTAGACCCTGGAAAAATGCTCCGGTCTTTGAACTGGTAACCCAGATATTTTTCATATGAATATTTCTATAGGAAGGAGTTTCCTCTGTTACAGGCTCTAGTTCAGAGTCACTTTCTACAGGATCCTGATCTTCTTCAAGAATTGGAGATTGTCCTTCATAAAACATATTGAATTTTATTGCTTCGGTTGGAATATCAATCATGTGAATATCAGAAATATGGATGTTTTCCACGACGCCTCCTCTTCCGCGAGTACTTTTAAATCTCAATCCGACATCAGTCCCAATGAATGTACAATTTGAAACATGAACATTTTTTACTCCGCCTGACATTTCACTACCAACGACAAATCCGCCGTGTCCATGATATACAACATTATTTGTGACAATAACATTTTCAGTGGCCATACCACGCTTACGGCCATCTTCATTTTTACCTGACTTAAAACAAATAGCATCATCCCCAACATCAAATGAGTTATTGTAGATCACAACATTTTTGCATGACTCCAGATCAAGACCATCTCCATTTTGTGAATACCATGGATTTCTTACTGTAAGATTTCGGATTGTTACATCTTCACACATTAATGGATGGAGATTCCATGCCGGAGAATTCTGAAAAGTAGGTCCATCTAACAGTACTTTTTTGCAATTGACAAAACTCACCATAACCGGTCTAAGAAAATCTTTTACTTTCATGAATTCCTCTTTCGTTTTAAAAGGAGGCACATTAAAGTTATCAGTTAATTTATTTGCTTCCTCATAAGCCTTTGATGGGTACCAGGTTTTACCATCCCCACTTAAAACCCCTCCACTTTTCACTAATCGATCCCATGCTGAAGATGCCATTTTACTTTTCTTTACAGGTCGCCATACATCTCCGGAACCATCAATAACTCCTTTACCTGTGATTGCAATATTTTCAAGATCTTTTCCTGATATCGGTGATAAACATCGGTAGGTCTCTAATCCTTCAAAGCTTGTTTCAACTAATGGATATTTTGATTTGTCTTCACTAAACCTGATCAACGCCCCGTCTTCTACATGCAAATTGACATTGCTTTGAAATACAATTGGGCCGGTCATCCAGATACCACGTGGTACAATCACTTTACCTCCACCTTTTTCTACAATTGCTTGCATCGCTTTCTCAAAAGCTTCGGAATTATCAAAAATACCATCTCCTTTTGCTCCGAAATCAACAATATTTACCTCATTATCTGGGAATTCAGGCTCTTTCACCTTTGGCATGTCAAATTCGATACCTTCATAAATGTCACCAGAATTATTAATTTCCTTAGATGACATATTGGCTTCTGTGACTGTTTCGGTAGAACCTCCGCCACAACTATATAATGCTAACCCCATCAAAGTCAGCAATAAAAAAGTGCTATTCTTCACATTCATATTTTTCATGATATTATCTGGGTAGTTTAGTTAATCTTTCCGCAGGATCCCAATCACCAAAAATTTCTTTCAATGTATATTCTGAAAGTTGCTTCTTGGTCAATTGATGAGACCATTTTACTCTTTTGTTTGAATTGGCTCCGGGCCCTGTTGAATTATACTCTGCATAAAATGCTGTTTTTTCAGCTTCTGGTTTGCTCCAGTTGTGCCATCCTTCGGAATTTATATGCTTCCCCAGTACACAGTTTATAAATACAGTATGGGCATATTCTCGCCAGGGTCTTCCAAGGAATACTGAGTTATCCGGGGCATCACCGGTAAGTTTACAGTTTAGAAATACAAACCCATATTCAGTTTCTTCTTTAGTTGAGGCAGCAGTAATATAATTTCCTCCCTCTTTGGAATAAATTTCGCAATCTTCAAAAACAGCAGTACTCCAGCCAAAAATAAAATCCGTTGTTCCTTCTATATAGCAGTTTTTATAATATTGCCTGCTTCGGTCGCCATGTGGATAAAGGGTATCTTGAAACCCTAAAAATCTGCAGTTTTCGAAAATAACTTTATCTCCATCAACTCTCACTGCCACTGCCTGACCAAAAGGCCCTGCAGTATTTGAAAAAGTGATATTCTGCGCAGTAAAGCCATCACCAAACACATAAAACCCAGCTGAACCCGACGTTCCTATTTCCTCTCCAAATTCATTTTTCTTTGATGCAAAATCATCGAATGTAATTATAGTCTTCTGCGGATTTTCTCCAATAAATGTAACATTGGTTTTTGAAGCCGGAAGTATTAATTTCTCTTTATAAACACCATCTTTTATCAAAATACGAGTTGTTTCCTTTCTCATATCCGGAACCGCATCAATTGCAGACTGTATGGTTTTAAAATCTCCTATCCCGTCTTTTGAGACAATGTAGTCAAACTCAACTATGGAATTTACCAGTAGAGATTCCAGATATACCTCGATATTGTTATAATACTCATGAAGGTCATTGCCATTGGCATTATATTTTGTCGGATCCAGATTATTTTCTTTCTCCCATTGATCAGGCATTCCATCACCATCAGAATCTTTCGGATAAGGTGCTGATTGCAATTCAGGCCATCCACCAACATCTTCCTGAGAGTCAATTATGCCATTATTGACCGTAGCTGACCCCTCTTTTACATTTTTAATGATTCGTTGATCGACTTCATCTCTTTTCAAACTGGCTCCGCTTCTTTTCAAAACAGCTCGATAAGCTTTTTGTGCGGTATGTTGCGAGGTGATTTTTACCGCACCAAACGAATTTTCAGACTTTACAGCCTCCGGGTCATCACAATGAACACCCCCGGCCCAATTATCATAAGAAACTTGTGCATCACCATAAACAAAGTTTCCTTCTATATAAAATTTACCATATGGCTCACTCGGATTAACTATTCTATTTCTTGTTAATTTCTTAGTGGCAGGGCCTGGCTTAAAATAGTTATTCACCATATTATAACGACCCGATTCACCTCCGTAAATACTATTGCTTCCCCAGTTATAGATTACATTATTTCGGAAATCTGTGAGTTCACCTTCATCATTTTTAGTGGATGAAGACCCGCTAAATCTAGGGTTTCTACTATTATGATGGGCTATTAAATTATGATGAAAAGTAGCACCATTCCCTCCCCAGATTGCACCGTAACCATGAGGCCCCTTCTCATGGTTAGAATTATTCAGGCTTTCAGAAATAATGCACCACTGCATCGTAAAATCAGAGTTTGAATAAAAAGAAGCACATTCGTCGATCGACCAGCTCATTGAACAGTGATCAATCATAATGTTTTTCAGAAACCTGGCATTGATTGCATCCTCCTGGACATCGCCTTTATCTCCCAGACGAAACCTCATGTATCTGATGATAATATTATTTGCCCTGATTTGAAGTGGGTAATTCCTGATACATATTCCTTCTCCGGGAGCCGAATGACCAGCTATGGTAACATCGCCATTTTTAATGACCAGATTAGACTTAAGATCAATATTTCCCGACAATGAAAATATAATTATTCGCGGACCTTCAGATTCAATTGCTTCACGTAGACTGCCCGAACCCGAATCATTTAAATTAGAGACAACAAATACCTTTCCTCCTCTTCCACCGGTAGTGAATTTCCCGAAACCTTCAGCATCAGGAAAAGCCATCTGTTGTGCATTAACATAGTTAAAAGCAATTGTGAAAAAGATAAAAGGTAATATGGTTCTAATCGAATTCATTAATTTTCATTTGCGGGCTTACCAATTGTAGCAAGAATTCCTCCATCAACATAAATGATCTGACCATTAACGAAGTCACTGGCTTTTGATGATAAAAACACTGCTGTACCTTCGAGATCTGCCGGATCACCCCATTTCCCTGCCGGTGTACGGTTTATTATAAAGTCATTAAATGGATGACCATCTTCCCTGATCGGTGCAGTCTGGCTAGTAGCAAAATATCCGGGACCGATACCATTTACCTGCACATTATATTTTGCCCACTCTGTTGCCATATTTCGAGTAAGCATTTTAAGTCCGCCTTTGGCAGCAGCATAGGCACCAACTGTGTTTCGACCTAATTCCGTCATCATCGAACAGATATTAATGATCTTTCCCGATCCACGGGCGATCATCCCATTAATAACCGCCTTGGAAACAATAAACGGACTGATCAGATCAACCCTGATCACTTCTTCGAATGCCGAAACCTCCATTTCAGCAAGAGGAGTTCTCTTGATTATACCAGCGTTATTAACTAATATATCTATCGGACCTACCTCTTTTTCTATCTTGGTGATATTTTCAATGACCTGATCTTCTTTAGTCACATCAAACAAATACCCTCTGGCATCGATGCCTTCCTTTTTATATTCGTCAATTGCCTTATCAACTTTCTCCTGAGACGAATGACCATTGATTACTACAGTGGCACCCGCTTTTCCAAGTCCCATTGCCATTGCCATTCCGAGTCCGTGAGTAGCTCCGGTTACAAGTGCCGTTTTACCTTTCAGATCAAATAAGTTCATATTATTTCATTTCAGTTATCGGACAAACATCCATATCACCATAATCAAGATTTTCACCAGCCATACCCCAGATAAATGTATAATTTGAAGTTCCGGCACCAGAATGAATAGACCATGGCGGAGAGATTACTGCTTGCTCGTTATGCATCCATATATGCCGTGTTTCATCCGTTGGCCCCATAAAGTGACTTACTGCCTGGTCTTCCGGAAGATCAAAGTAGAAGTATACTTCCATACGTCTGTCATGCACATGTGAAGGCACAGTATTCCAGATGCTTCCCGGCTTTAATTCAGTCATACCCATTTGTAACTGGCAAGTTTCAACAGTTGCCGAAACCAGTAACTGATACACAGTTCTGGCGTTTGATGTCTCTAGTGAGCCTAATTCAAGCTTATTCGCATCCGCTTTTGTTACTTTTTTATTTGGATAGGAATGATGCGCTGGTGCTGAATTGATATAGAATTTAGCTGGTGAAGCTGAGTCAGCACTTGAAAAGATCACTTCCTTGGCTCCCTTACCTATATAAAGAGCTTCCTTAAACTCTAAATCAAACTTTTCCCCGTCCACAGAAACAGTTCCTTTTCCTCCGACATTTATAATTCCCATTTCCCGTCTATCAAGAAAATGTTCAGCCTTTAATGGATCAATTGTTTCTAATGTTAAAGATTTTTTTATTGGCACAGCAGAACCGGCAATATATCTGTCATAGTGGGAATATACCAGACAAACCTTATCAGGCTGCATAATTGAGTCTATTAAAAACTCATTTCTTAGCTGTTGAGTATCATATTTTTTTACTGCTTCAGGGCCTGAAGCGTATCGTACTTCGTAATCAGTATTCATAATAATATTGTGTCATTAATTCGAAACTTCACTTAAATATATAAAAAAATAATCATTTCCGTTAACGTTAACGGAAATTTACCCTAAAAATAAATTGTAATAGGGGAAGGGTGAAACTTATTGTTATGTTAATGAGGGAAGCAGTATTTTGATAGATTGATATTGAAGAGAAGAGGAAAGAACTCATAGCAAAAAAAAAATCAGTAAGACAATGGATTATTACGCATATCACTGAAAAGCTACAGACCTATCCGTTTTTGAATGCACAAGAGGAGGTTAACATAACCCTATAAATGAAAAAGCCATCAATAGTATTTTCCGAAGGGTATTCAATTTCTTTTTGATTTATAGAAAGAATATATCCCTAAGCTTAAAAAAACGATTCCTATTATAAATAGTAAAAATCCTATAATTGGTATACATCCATGAGGGCATGCGTATGAATTAATAATCCAATTAATACGCAAAATTGAACAAATAATAAATATTGCTGATATGAGTAGATAAACTAAATAAGTTTTCATTTCAAAATATACTTATTATTAAATGATGATAGTTTAATTCTGAATACCATTACAAAAATGGATATTATTAACTCGATGACTCTTATCTAAAATTTGTTGTGATGTTTTTCATGTCATTAAATCCCTTATAATTCCAAAATTAGCCCCTGTTTGATTAACTACAAACAATTTTTATGCTTATAGCCACATCTTAATAATTGTAAGATATTGCTATTGTTATGGAGAGTATCTTCACACGCAATGGATATTTAAATAATGGTTAGTGGAGACACTAACCATGACAAACAAAAAAAGCCGATCAAATTGACCGGCTTTTGTAGTTGTAGATCTTGATACTTGTCCTGACAGGTATATCCTCGTCAGTGAAGCATTTTTCTTCGTCATGATAGCAGGTCAAGAATAATAGTCCCAAGTCATTCATTATTAGTAGATACTGACGAGCACTTTAAGTTGTCAGCAAACCTGCTTTTGCCTTAAAAAAGAAAAACCAGTACTGAAAAGCACTGGTTTCCTAATAGTAGCGGGAACAGGATACTGACGAGCTTTTCAAGCTGTCAGCACCATGACAACAAGCTTCAAGGCTTGATCGTCATTGGCTCGAACCTTATAAAAAAGGTTGTTATATCAATTTATAACTTGAATGAGTAATGAAAATGAGAGAGCAATAATTAAAAATGGCTAGCGGAGATACTAACCATGACAAACAAAAAAAGCCGATCAATTTGACCGGCTTTTGTAGTAGCGGGAACAGGACTCGAACCTGTGACCTTCGGGTTATGAGCCCGACGAGCTACCAACTGCTCCATCCCGCGATATATCTTTGTTGGAACTACTTTTGTTCCTTCGTTTCTTAATTGGAGTACAAAGGTAGGTATAATTCTGATAAAATCAAGTACCTTTGCAAAGAATTTTTAAAATATGTCAAAAATCAATCATAAAGCCGGTTTCGTAAACATCATTGGTAAACCTAATGTTGGTAAGTCTACTCTGATGAATGCACTCATCGGCCAAAAACTATCGATCATCACTTCAAAAGCCCAAACGACCAGACACCGTATCATGGGCCTTCTGAATGGTGATGACTTCCAGGTAGTATTCTCGGATACTCCCGGAATCCTGAAACCACAATACGAACTCCATAAAAGTATGATGGGGTTTGTACAAACTGCTCTTGAGGATGCTGATATCCTTTTATATGTTACAGATCCTTTCGAAACTCTTGAGGATGCTGAAAATATTATAGAGAAAATAAATAGAAGTGAAGTTCCTACTTTTGTTGTAATCAATAAAACTGATCTTAAAAAAGATGAGAAAGTAGCTGAGCAATTAGAATACCTTCAGGAAAATCTGAAAGCTGATAAGTTCTTCACTGTTTCTGCTCTAAATGGAAATAACGTTGAATTACTTTTTGACGCCATTATGGAGTTACTACCTGAGCACCCAGCATATTTCCCTAAAGATGAAATGTCTGATAAACCTGAGCGTTTTTTCGTAGAAGAGATCGTAAGGGAAAAAATATTCTTAAATTATAAGAAGGAAGTTCCATATAGCAGCGAGGTGGTTTGTACCGCTTTTGAGGAAGATGAGGAAATTATCCGAATATATATAGAAATTTATGTTGAAAGAAAATCTCAACGGGCTATAATAATTGGACATAATGGGGCATCAATAAAGAAAGTCGGAATTGAAGCTCGTGAGGATATGGAAAAATTCTTTGGCAAACAGGTTTATTTAGAATCTTATGTCCGGGTAGAGCCAGATTGGCGAAAAAAACAGAATAAATTGAATAAATTCGGATACAATAATCAATAACGAATACTTATGGCAAATATAGTTGCAATAGTAGGACGACCTAATGTAGGTAAGTCGACTCTTTTTAACAGGCTTATCGAAAAAAAACAAGCAATAATGGATGACCAGCCGGGCGTAACCCGTGACCGTCATTATGGCTTTGGACACTGGACAGACAAATATTTCACTGTTATAGATACTGGTGGATATGTTACAGGATCTGCTGACCAGTTTGAAGGCGAAATCAGAAAACAAGTAAAAGCAGCTATGGAAGAAGCTAGTGTTATTGTTTTCATGGTTGACAGTCACGTAGGAATGACTGACCTTGATATGGAGTTTGCAAATATTGTAAGGGAAACGAAGAAACCAGTAGTTGTGGTAGCTAATAAAGCTGACACCCTTGAATATCAATTGATGGCTAATGAGTTTTATGCTCTTTCGCTATCTGATGAACTTTATCCTATCTCTGCAAATAGTGGATCAGGAACAGGAGACTTGCTTGATCATATCGTTTCTTTCTTTGAAGAGCAAGGAACTGAAAACCCACATGAAGGAATTCCTCGCATAGCTATACTTGGAAGACCTAATGCCGGTAAATCATCATTTCTGAATACAATTACCGGAAATGAAAGAAGTATTGTCAATGAAGAAGCAGGAACGACCAGAGATGCTGTTGACACGCATTATAAAATGTTTGGACAGAATTTCATCCTGACAGATACTGCCGGAATCAGAAAAAAATCAAGGGTTAAGGAAAATATTGAGTTTTACTCGGTAATGCGATCTATTCAGTCTTTGCAAGACAGTGATGTTTGTATTGTAATGGTTGATGCTACCCGAGGACTTGAGGCTCAAGACATAAGCATTATAAACCTTGCTGTAAAATATGGTAAAGGGGTGATGATTATGATCAATAAATGGGATCTAATCGAAAATAAAGTAAGTAATACTGCAAAAGATTACAGCGACAGAATATATGAAAGAATCGGAGACAGAAGATATATCCCGATAATTTACACTTCAGTTTCTGAAAAACAGCGGATTTTCCAGGCAATGGAGCTTGCTGTCAAAATATTTGAGAACAAAAACAGGAGAATTCCTACATCTAAATTGAACGATATTTTACTTCATGAGATAGAAAAAACTCCTCCTCCGGCAACAAAAGGGAAATACATTAAAATCAAATATATCACTCAATTGCCGTCTAAAACGCCTTCTATTGCGTTTTTCTGTAATTTACCACAATATATAAAAGCACCTTATCAGAGATTTTTGGAAAACAGAATTCGTGAAAATTTCGATTTCACTGGCGTGCCTTTAAAAATCTTTTTTAGGAAAAAATAATTTTATCGTTATCTTTGTTGCCATCAATATATTTTTGTTCAATTACCAAATTTATTTGCACGATGAAAAAATTATTTGCCTTATTAATGGTAGCAGGATTTATGACTGCTATGGTATCTTGTGGTGGTAACGCATCTTCTGAAGGTGAAGAAGCTGCTACTGAAGTAACAACTGAAGAAACTGCAATCGAAGAAGCAGTTGAAGAAGTTGAAGAAGCTACTGAAGAAGTTTCAGAAGAAGCTGAAGAAGCTACTGAAGAAGCTACTGAAGAAGTAGAAGAAGCTACTGAGGAAGTTGAAGAAGAAGCATCTGCTGAGTAATCTTCTCAACTCTATAAAACTTAAAAGAGTCTTGATCTAATCAAGGCTCTTTTTTTTATCTTTGCCCGGTATGCTTGAATCTCTAAAAAAGAAATATGCCTCCGGAAGAAACACTTTCCAGAAGTATCTTCCTGAAGAAGCTGTCGAATATTGCTTTGAGCTTTGGCTTACTTATTCTTTCAGGTTTAAAATCACTAAAGACCGCCAGAGCAAGCTGGGTGATTACCGATATGACCCAACAACTAAAATCCATTCGGTAACAGTAAATCACAACCTGAACAAATACCAGTTTCTTATCACCTATATTCATGAAGTGGCACACCTTGCCGTTCACAAAAAATATGGAAACAGGGTTTCTCCACATGGCAACACCTGGAAAAATCAATTTAAGGAACTATTTCTTCCTGTTTTAAATGACAAGGTTTTCCCGGATGACATATTAAGAGTTCTGGCAAGGCACATGAAGAACCCTAAGGCTTCAACACATGCTGACCCAAACCTTTCAATTGCTTTAGCAGCTTATGATGATAATCATTCTGAAATAACCTTTCTCGACGCAGTACCCGAAGGCGAGTTATTCAATTTTAGAAATAAGAAATACAAGAAATTAGAAACCAGAAGAACAAGAGTTATTTGCCTGGAAGTATCTAGTGGAAAAAAATACCTGATAAATAAAGTTGCAAGAGTAACCACAGAGCAGGATTAATTATAATCCCAATCTCTTCGAAAACTCCATTGAAATCCGATCAATGAGCATCATTGGCTTGAAGGTTCGCCAGTTAATTAGTTCCAACGAACCACCAAAGTCAATATAAGAATCCACACCATATATTTTCCATTCCTGGTAAACATGCTTATGAAAACCAACTGCGCAAATCCATCCATCTTCAACATCTTCATACCATTCTTCATAGTAGCTATCATCATCACCATGAAAATTGAAGACATTTTCACCGATTAATAAAAACTTATTGATTCCTTCATTAATCATAGGGTCAATCACATTGCGCTTCAAATGCATCGAATCATTTGTAATAGCATCATTCCACTCCCCGATAAATTCAATAATACAGGAGCTTCTCTCGTAATCAACATAAAGAATTTTTAAATAAAGGGTGTCACTACCAATAAAATCCCAGGCGGGATCTATATAATATCCATAAATATTATCAGTATATAATTCGAAATTATATTCCTTTCCATAAAATGGAGACCTGTCATCATCCTCGGACCTATAATATTTTAGCCATTTCTCATATGGAATGAGATCGTGCATTTCTTACCTCTTATAATGTTCGATAACTTTACGTACAGAACCATAACTGGAAAGCAATTCTTGCGCTTCCTGACGAGATATATTTAAGGAGTTCATCAGCATTCTGCATCCTCTGTCTACAAGCTTCTCATTACTAAGTTGCATATCAACCATTTTATTACCCTTTACGCGCCCAAGGCTAATCATTACACCTGTTGAAATCATGTTCAGGATCAGCTTTTGAGCTGTCCCGGCTTTCATTCGGGTACTTCCTGTTACAAACTCAGGGCCTACTACAGCTTCAATAGGCACTTCAGCTGCTTCTGCTAAAGGACTTCCATCATTACAGGTAATACAAGCAGTAAACAACCCGTTTTCTCTTGCATTTTTAACTCCACCTATAACATACGGGGTTGTCCCTGACGCTGCAATACCTATCACAGTATCATTTTTATTTATATCAAATTTGGATAAATCTTTCCAAGCCTGCTCAGCATCATCCTCCGCAAACTCAACAGCCTTTCTGATTGCACTATCTCCACCTGCTATGATACCAATTACTATATCATGAGGCACTCCAAATGTAGGAGGACACTCTGAGGCATCTACGATACCCAGCCTTCCACTGGTGCCAGCACCAATATAAAACAGACGACCACCCTCTTTCATTCGCTCTGAAACAGCCTTAACAACTCTCTCAATTTGAGGTATACATCCTTCAACAACCTTCGGAACTTTCTTATCTTCCTCATTAATAGCCTTCAGTAATTCAGCTACTGGCATGTTCTCAAGATTGTCGTATAATGAATCAGCTTCTGTGGTTCTGTCTTTCATATTATTTAGAAGTACTTTCAATCAATTGTTGGTGATATAGGGTCAGTCCGGCAATAGGAGTTTCTGAAATATTACGGACGGTAACTCCTTCGTCATTAGCAACCTGCCTAAGTAAATTACTAAAATAAAACGCTACGCCACCGGTAAAATGTATAGGAACTTCATTGATCTTATCTCCGAAGTTTTCTTTTATCTGTTTGATGAATATTGAAAACCGATCATAGATTAACCTGGCCATCCATGGTTTATTCATATGCTGCATCATAAATCTGGTAAAACTTCCCAGATATTTCTGCTTGTTTTCGGCTGCATACAAAGCGCCAAGAACTTCATCGGGAGATCCAAAGCGCTTGTCAAAAAAACCTGCAAGATCTTTCGGCATTTTATTTTCAAGCCTTGCCTTTAGCAATACTTTACCCAGATCTGCACCGCTGCCTTCATCTCCCAGCAAATAACCTAATGAAGGTGATACTTTTACTATTTTCTCTCCATCAAAATATACAGCAGATGCCCCTGTACCCAAAATACATGAAATACCTGCAGCATTACCACACGAACTTTGAGCAGCAGCCATTACGTCTCCATAAACATGAATCGTTGCTTCTGGCCAGACTGCAATTAGCAAAGCTTTAACTTTTTCTGCCGGTTCGGTCCGGTGACACCCTGCTCCATAGAAATATATCTTGTCGGGTTTTTCTTCAGCAAAATCTTTGACTTGCTGAAAAACAGCTTCAAAATCACTTTTTGATGATTGATGCGCTTGCAGGCCTTGAGTATGCAATTGGTTGAAATTACCTTTTGAATTTATAAATCTCCAGTCTGCTCCGGTACCACCCGAATCTACAATATAGATCATGATTTGACTTTTCCTATTTTGCTAAACTTCTCGAAGACTTTTTCTGTATGAGGAGCATCCGATAATTCCTCGGTCAGGTCCTGACCTGCCCAATGCTCATAATGCTTACCATTCTTCCACAGCCTTGACGACGTCACATCATAAATATCTCCATTGAAGGCAACATAAACTTCTTCCTTATCCTGACCATTATACAGGGCAAGCTGACTTCTGGTTAGTTCCTTCAAACTGAATACTTTTCAATTACTGAATCAATTACCTCATCAATAGCTGACGAACTTTCATAGAATCCAACTACCTTCCTAATGATATCATCAACCATTGCGTCAGGACAACTGGCACCACTGGTTATTAATATTTTTACAGGCTCATCAGTCTTAGAAGGAAGGAAATCTTCAGTGACTCTTTCTTCTTTTTTCAAATGAAGGTAATGTGATATTAATTTTTCTGACAAGATTTTGTCTGCATCTGAAATATGATAGGTAGGCAGTTCTTCTTCACAAAGATCAACAAGGTGTGAGGTATTACTAGAGTTATACCCACCCACAACAATAGCCAGGTCAGCTTCAATTTCAAGCATTCCTCTTACAGCTCCTTGATTATCAGAAGTAGCATAACACAGCGTATCACGTGTATTTGCAAAATGATTTGAAATATTCTCCTCACCTACTCTTGAAAGCATTACTTCCCTTAGGTAATCAGTAATTTCCTGAGTATCCTCCGCCAGCATTGTAGTCTGGTTTACAACCCCAATCCTGTCAAAATGAATTTCTGGGTCAAACCCTTCACTATATCTGTCGGCAAATTCCTCAAAAAACTCTTCCCTTGTTTTTTCTTTTAATATATAAGGTTTAAGCTTTTTAGCTTCTTCAATATTTTGAACTACCAGTGCCGGCGCTGTCTCTTTTGCATGAGAAAAAGTTGCCCTGGTCTCTTCGTGATAACTTTTCCCATGAATCACCACAGTATAATCATCATCACCTAAGCTTCCGGCTCGCTTCCATACTTTAACAACAAAAGGACAAGTAGTATCAAATCGCTTTACATCAATATTTTTATCTTTCAGGATATCTTCTATCTCGACTGTTGTTCCAAATGCAGGAATCACTACAATATCATCTCCTCCAATTTCATCCCATGATACAAACTGGTTGCCTTTGGTGTCCATTATAAAACGCACACCCATCTCATGAAGGTCCTGATTAACCTTTGGATTGTGAATCATTTCACTTAGCAGGAAAATTCTTTTACCCTGATTTTCATTAACGGTCTTATAAATGATCTCGATTGCATTTTCAACACCATAACAAAAGCCAAAATGTCTGGCTACATAAATCTTGACAGGACCAAAATCTAGTTCTGTAGGTGTAAAATCTTTCTTGGTTCGGTCATTTACCTTTCTTTGTTCTTTAATCCTGGAAATTATCGGACTTCGGTAAAAGCTCGGTATATCAAAACTTTTCATACGTAATAGCTAAACGAGATTATGACTCTAAAGTTAAATTCAACTTAAAATTGTCGAAGATATTTTTTCAAATGATCTACAATTTTAGGACTTTCTTTTTGAATACTATATAAAATTCCACTTTTATAGGCATTAAACCCTAAAAAATACATCCCCGGATATCTATCACCAGGAATTGCAGTATACGGATGCCCGTATTGATTTAAAAGTTTATCTCCACCTTCAATAAATTCTTCTATGGCAGATCTGAATCCTGTTGCATAGATAATTGCATCTATATCTATCATACTTTCATCATCAAACCAGGCCCAATGTTCTCTCACCTTGGTAAGTGCCGGCTTTACCTCAATCTTCCCTTCCCTTATGTAATCCATCGTCCCTTGATCAATCACCGGAGTTTTACCTTTTTTTCTAAGCATCTTTCCAGGTGGTTCTTTCTCCAGGGAAAGGCCATAATTGCCCATATCATTATATAAAGACTTCTTGATTAGATTCCCAATAAAATCAACTATAAATGGAGGAAGATATTTATTTAAAACAATACTTGTATGCTGGGTAGGGCGTCCTCTGAATTCTAATGGGACAACATTAACAGGACTTCGTACCGATAGATAAGTTGTAGCATCATGATCAGATAAATCCATTGCAATTTCTGCACCTGTGTTACCCATTCCGACAACCATCACATTCTGACCTCGAAACATTTCTCCATTATGATAGCTACTGCTATGTATTTGGGTGCCTTTAAACACATCAAATCCATCAGGCTTAGGGCAAATAGGTTTTCGATTAAACCCTGTACAAACAATAACGGATTTAGAAATCCATACCTTTCCAGAATTTGACTCAGTAACAAATAAATCGTCTTCTGATCGAACCACACGGATTACCTCCTGTCCAAACTCAGGTTTAATCCCATACCGAGTAGCATAAATATCAAGATAATCTGAAAAATCCTCTCTAGGGACATAATCAGGATAAGCCTCAGGAAATGGTAATCCAGGTAAATGTGAATATTTTTTTGATGTGTGAAGGCGCAACCGATCATAATGATTCTTCCAACTGCTTCCAACTGACTGATTCTTTTCAATCATAACAAATGGAATTCCTGCTTGTTTAAGCAATGAGCCAACTGCAAGACCTGCCGGCCCTGCTCCAATAATCAAAACTTCGGTTTCAGTCACAAACACATGTTTTTATATACTTCATAGGCTTCCTGGCTACCCAATGTCGCTGCTTTTTGAAAATCTCTGCAAGCAGCAGTAGGGTTTTCTTGTTCCAGATAACAATAACCTCTATAAAGATATCCATAGGGGCTTAGGTTGCGAATATAAATCAACCAGCTAAAAACTTTCCGGGCACGAGTATAATATTCTTTTTGAAATAATAAAGCACCATAATTCAAATACACTTCTGCATGAAGATCAGGTACATTTCTTGGAGGAATCAGTACGAACCAGGCTTTACCATATATTTGCTCATAACTTTTCTCGATGCGATTTCTGGCTAATCGAAAATAGAATAGAGCCTTTGTAGTATCCTTAACATCCTCAAGGTATACTTTACCTGTTTTATATGCAACTGTAACTCCATCTGTATCAGCATTAGCCACTCTTTCAAGGGCCGCAATAAGGTCTTCACGATCTCCAACTGCCTGCATACAGGTTATCATGTTATTACCTATTCTAATCAGGAATAACCCACCCTGATTTAAATACATTGTATATAACTGATAGGCCTTTGAATAGTTTTGCTCTTCGAAATGAAAATCTGCTCGCTGTGCAAGATATTTTAAAGCCTCTGTCCTTCTCCATTCCCAATTTATTGATAATCTGTCTTTTTCGGGAACTGAAGAAAAAGCAGTAAAAAGTGCTGTATATGACTCAGGAGAATCATACTTCATTGCTGTATCCATTGCCATGACAATGGGTTCAAGTTTCTTTTCAAAAAGATATTCTTGATACCAGTCATAACCAATTTTAGCCATGACAACGACAAGAAAAATAGCCATAACAAAACCAAAAGCATACATGGTAGCCTTACGGTTCTCCTCAGGAGTTAATTTTCTTCCGTTCTTTGAAAATGGATTTGGAGGGCGATATCTGGGGGTTGGCCTTACGAACTTTCGGCTTTGAGTATTTCTGCCCTGTTGTTTCCTTACCTCACTTTGATATCGTTGATACCTTAACCGGTCATCATAAATTTTTTTTGTCTCAGGGTTAGAAAGTATCTGGTAAGCATTTAAAACATCTTTAAAGATTGCTTCTGCCTTAGGATCCGAGTTAACATCCGGGTGATATTTTTTAGCCAAACGCTTATACGCAGTTTTAATTTCTATTAAATCTGCACTTTCAGGCACTGATAATATTGAGTATAGCGTTTGCATAAAAGTTAAACGAAATACCTTCCTCTCCTTATATAAAAATATAAAAACCCGGGAAAAGACCCGGGTTTAAATACAATTATCTTTATCTAACTTCAAAAATTACAAATCAATAATCTTGAACTCTACACGTCTGTTTTCCTGCTTCCCTTCGTCTGTAAAATTATCAGCAACAGGCTTAGACTCTCCATATCCAACAGCTTCAATTCTGCTATCGGAAATACCCTTACCAATTAAATATGTCCTTACCGAGTTTGCACGCTGTTCTGATAAACGCTGGTTATAAGCATCCGACCCATCCCCATCAGTGTGGCCTCCGATCTCAACTCTCATTCCCGGATTTTCTTCAAATATTTCAATCAATCTATCAAGCTCAAATCTTGATTCATCTCTTAATGTAGCTTTATCATAATCAAAGAAGATATTATTCAATCTTAAAATGCTACCTACTTGAATTGGAACCAGATAAATATCCTGAATTATCTCTTCATTTGGACGATATGAACGTGTATCCAGGTTAAATGATGCCGGAAGATATCCCTTAGCTTTAGCATAAAATGCATATTTACCACCTATATCAACCTGCTTTTCATAATCTCCAAGTCCGTCTTCTGTAACTGTAGTTCCTATCGAACGACCAGTCTTCAGATCTTCAAAAGTAACTTCAGCTGAAATAGGTGTCAGTGTATTTTCATCAATAGTTTTACCTTTGATCACCATTTTATTACAAAGAGCTCTTTCCTGCTCCCATAGGGCATCAATCTCAGCAAAACTTAAACTTCTGCTCCACATCTTAATTTCATCGATGTAGCCTTCATAGGGCCTGTTTTGTCCGACTATCTGTCTTCCCAATTTAAAAGTAACATCAGACACTCCATTATAGCCACTACCATGTTGACGATCAATACGATCCATTTTTCCATCAACAAAAACACCCATCTTTCCTGATCGATTCCACACTAATATTACATGCCTCCAGTCTTCGATACCATAGCGAGTTCTACCATAAACTCCAGTTTCATAGTGTTCTCCATCAGCAACAGTAAAGGAAATCAGGTTTTCAATATTAAAGAATGCGGCAAATTGATCTTGATGTTTGTCAAATGCCCATTTACCTAGAATAAGACCAAAGTCTTCACTATATAAACGAGTTGGCCTGAACCAAAAAGAAATAGTTAACCCACTTCTATTTCCATTCATAACCTGGTACTTATCATAGTATTCAATGTAATCATCAATTCCATCAAAATAATATGCATTACTACCGCAACGGCAGGATTCTTCAAGTTTTGCCCCATATACTGTTCCGGTAATTTCATTACCCGTTACATCATCAGGCCCCTGATCTAATGGGAAGTGTGCTATTAAATCTCTATCTAAATCGATCTCCTGAGTTTCTTGTGCAGTCAAACGGGCAGGAGTTAAAATCAAAAAGCATAGAGATATAAAAAATACTATCTTTCTCATCGCAAAAAAAATAAAGCTGATTTTTCAAAAAAATACCCTCAAATATAGTACAAATTATTAGCCCGGAATATGCAATATTTGCCAAAAACATACTTGTATCGATATTTATAGGGCTCTGATCGAATAATCAAACAAAAAAACCTCAGATCATTCGGGCTTTTCTATTATTCAATAAAATTCGATATATTAGACTACCAAACTTTTAATATATGATATTAAGTAACGAAAAACAGCTAAGGATTCTGATCGAAATTGCCAAATCAGATGGCGAACTTCACCCGGATGAACTCTCTCTAATAATGAGAATCGCAGAAGGTAGTGGCATCGATCAAAACAAAGTCAAGGAGTTCATAGTTAACCCTAAACCTTCAGGAAAGCTTGAAGCACTTACTTTTGATCAAAAGTTCGAGTACTTGTACAATATCATATTATTAATGAAGGCCGACAAAAGGATAACATTTAAGGAAATCAAACATTGCCAGAATATTGCAAAGAAGTTAGGGTTCAACCCAAGTGTCGTTTCAGAACTATCCGCTCATATTTACAGTGATCCTTCCATCGCTGCAGATATAAACATGTTACAAAATAAAGCTAAAAAGTACTTGATTAATCTTTAAGGAATATCCTGACCAATTGAAGCAGAATAAATCTCAAACCATTCCTGAGTAGTTAACTCGATATTAAATGCATCCAGGGCATCTTTTAATCTGGATGATTTACCAGTGCCCAATACTGGCAAAATTTCAGCTGGGTGCTTTAGGTGCCAGGCAAGAATAATCACATCTAATCCAACATTATATTTCTCAGCTAATTTTTGAAGAGTTTTTCTAACTCTCACTACCTGATCATCAGAATTATCATCACTAAATATTGCTCCACTTCCCAATGGAGACCAAGCCATTGGCTTTAATCCAAGTTCTATACACTGATCTAATGTGCCGTCAGTCAAACATTCGGTATATAAAGGAGAAACCTGAACCTGATTTGTCACCAATGGAAAATATTTATTCAGCATAGAAAACTGAGAGGGCGTAAAATTTGATACGCCGAAATGAATCACTTTACCTTCGTGCTTCAATTTATTAAAAACCCCGGCTACAACTTCAGGATTTAACAAAGGACTGGGTCTGTGTAATAATAACAGATCAATATAATCTGTCTTCAAATTACTCAGACTGGTATTCACTGAATTAATAATATGTTCTTCAGAATAATCATAAGACTTGATTTGATGCTCAGGCCTGTTTTCTGACACCATTTTTATACCACACTTGGTAATAAGCTGAATATTGTCACGATTCACTCCGGAATGCTCCATAGCATCACCAAACAGCTTTTCATCCGTGTAATCACCATAAATATCTGCATGGTCAAACGTTGATATTCCCAGCTCGGCGCATTCTGATATGATACTCCCTACTTGTTTGGGAGAATATTTATGCCCCCAATGTCCCCATTTCCACACTCCGGCAACAAGCCTTGAAAGCTCAGGGCCTTCATTAGAAATAACTACTCGGGGGCATATTTGATGATTCATTTTATAAGTCTTCTTCTCTTTCTAACATTAATAATGAAGCCTGTGGTACTATAAAATACTTTTCATTCTCATATTCCAGTTCAATGGCTCCTTTTTGAAGAAATATCGCCAAATCACCTTCCTTTGCTTGTAATGGTATGTACTTAATTGATTCTTTTTCTCCCTTCCACAGCTCCTCTTCTTCGCTTGGTAACGGAATAGGATATCCAGGCCCCGTTTTCATCACATATCCGGTCTGAATCTTTTCTTTTTCTCGTACTCCGGGAGGGAGAAACAAACCACTGGCAGTTTTTTCTTCTGTCTTTGCCGGCTTGATCAAAACTCTGTCACCAACAATGATCAACCGCTTAAATTTATTATCAGGAGTAATATGCATGATTAAAAGTTTTAAACCAGGATGCAAATTTAGATCCGGCAAACAATTTCATCAACATTTATCCTAATTTACATTTTTTGGTTCTATATCGTCTATTCGATGTGAGTTCTTCTTTATATATTCTTTGGCAGTCTGCTTAATTACAGGTCCGCTCAGCTGATTTAACAAATTATGCTCTTCCAGCGTAGCCACTATTTTCCTTATCTTGTCAGGAGTAAAAACAGCTTCATAATATGGCTTAAACTTATCTAGCTCACTATCATCAATAGAAACTTCATTGATACTGATATCCCAGGCTTCGTCTAGAGTAGTATAGTCAGATTGACTTAATGCATCTACAACAGCCTTCATTTCGCTAACCTTAACTTTATCTATAATATCTACAATTTCATCGGAAGAAACTTTCTGTGTTTCCTCCGGCATTGTACTCTTAACATCTTCAAACTTTTCAAATGTCGCCTCTATCTCCTTTTGTGCTTCCTTCACATCCATTTGTACCTTTTCAGGTAACAGAGTCATATCGGCTCCCTCAGTATCATTTAACTGATTCGCCAGCCACATCGGCAATACATATTGATAAACTACAACCCCGACACACATCAGGAATACAGCAAAATAGAATAGCTTCTTCACATTTTAGTTATTTAGTTATCAAATTACCATTTAATAATCTGTTGTAATCCGCACAACTCATAAACCCTTTTTCCTTGCAATAATTGCATGCTTTATAAGATTTATTCAAAGGCCCCTGACGTATAATCACTCCCTCACCAGCACAAACAGGACAGGTTATAGTAGAATTTGGGTCAACACAGTCGATACTATTAACTTTAACTATTTCAATACTGTCTGTAGTAAAAACAGGCTCTCCGGTATCCAATCCATCTTTATAGGCATTTTGAGATTTTTCCAGATACTCTACAGCATCATAATAATCTTTTCCGGAAGTACCCTTTAATTCAATGTACTTACTCAGCCAGTTAATACTTTGTTTATATTTCCCCAGAAAAAAGCTATTCTTACCAAATAAATATGTCACTTCTGCTGGTAACACAGCCATTCCTTTTATGACTTCCTTCAATAGCTTATCTGCATCTTCATAACGTTCATCCTCAATAGCTACTTCAGCATCATCCATTTTTTGTAATAATACTAATTCGCTCCTTGATCTGACTTCCTGAGCTGAAACAGTTAAGTTTGCAGCAATGATCAGTAAAAACAAAAAAATAATTCTCTGCACAATCATCTATTATTCACTCTAAAAGCTTCTATAATTTAAATAAAGTTATACGAAAACTAATGTTTCCTGCGTACTAGTAATAGAATAATATGTTAAAAAATTAAAATCATGCAGCAAAAAGCCCTGATAACTATAATTTTCTTAACGTTTTTAGCCTTTAATATTAATGCTCAAAGCTCTGGAAATTCACGTGATCCCAAACCAAAAGAGATTAGTGATGAAGAAGCTATAAAAATATTTATGGCTACTCGAAAGTCTGAAAGCAGATTAATGGCGTCAGAAAAGTGTCAGGGCCCTAATGAAACTATCAATGCATATTATGACCGGTTAATCAGCGAACATCATATCCGTATTCAGCAAAATATAGAACAGAAAAAAATAACTGAAAAATTAAAAGAGCAACCAAAATACAGCGACCCTTCGTATTTTGGTCATGACAATAAGCCTAAGAAAAGAAAAAGAGGTAAAAGGAGATACTGTATAGAATGCGGAATAATTCATTAAAGCGAAAAAAAAGAAGTCCCAAAAGGAAATCTCATAAAAAAACTAACAATAACAGCTACATGATGATCATTCATATCCTGATGATCATCTTTTTAACAATTTTAACTCAGACAGGTGGCTTAATCTATATTATTGCCCTTCTATCAAGCAAAGCTTTAAAAAGAACAATCACTGGCCCAGTAACCTTCATACTTATTTATGCATTGTGTTCAGGTGTTTTACTACCTTGGTTTTCATCATATGGAGGAAGAGTGCCTTTACCTGTAGATCATCCCTACATCAAACCGGGTAATTGGTTTACTGTGATTTGCAATCGACATTATGTGGCTCCATTAGTCAAACAGGAAATGGTTAAAGTGGCAGAAGATATTGCTCAAACAACTCCCGGGTATAAGATGGTTTACCTGGATGCAAACTTCCCATTCTTTAAGGGTTTTCCTTTAATTCCCCATCTTAGTCATAATGATGGCAAAAAAGTAGATATCGCGTTCACATACAATTCTGATAATAAAATCACTACAAAACTCCCTTCAATCTGGGGCTATGGCAATTATGTAGACAAAAGTTATTCGCCAAATCAAGTATGTCCGGAATCCGGAACGAGCTACGGAATAACAGAGAAACTTCCATTTACAGAAATCAATCCTGGCCTGGAAGTTAACCATGAAGTTAATACCAGAGTTGCCAATAGAATCCTTAAAGCCCAAAGAATAGAAAAAATATTTGTTGAACCCTACCTCAAGTCAAAGTGGAAACTAAATAGTAACAAGGTAAGGTTTCAGGGTTGCCATGCCGTTAGACATGATGACCATTTCCATGTACAGTTCAGGTAATTTGATATCTGAGAACAATTAACTTTCAAGCCTCCAATTCTTTGTTTAAATTAGTCTAACACTACACATCATGGATATCAAAATCAACAGATACATAGAACACACAAGGCTGTCACCAACATTTACAGACAACGATGTCTATGCCTTGGTAGAGGAAGCTGCAGAACACAATTTTCTAGGCATTTGCCTTCCTCCTTTTTGGGTAAAAAAAGCAAAAAGAGAAATTGGTGATCAGGACATACAGCTTGTGAGTGTGGCAGGATTTCCTCTTGGCTACAATATGACTGAAACCAAAATTGAAGAAATAAAAAAAATGATCGATGATGGAGTTGATGAAATTGATCTCGTCTTCAATATTTCTGCATTTAAAGCCGGGATGATATGGCCAAAAATTGAGGTTGCAAAGTGTGCGACACTGGCACATGATAATTATAAAATCATTAAAGTTATTATTGAAACGGCATATCTTAACGGAGACGAAATACAGACTGTGAGTAAGCTCTGTGCTGACGCAGGTGTAGATTTTGTAAAAACCTCAACAGGCTTTGCTCCATCGGGTGCAGATGTTAATGATATCAGGATAATGAGAGAGACACTACCTTCAAATGTAGGCATTAAAGCATCAGGAGGTATTAGTTCATTAAGTCAGGCTCAGCAGATGATAAATGCGGGTGCAGATAGAATAGGCACCAGTAAAGGATTAAAAATAATGGAAGAATTTAAAAGTCATTCTAAATAATGAAGACTGTTTGTATTACCATCACCGGAAAAGTACAGGGTGTTTTTTTTAGAGCATCGACAAGGGAAAAAGCGAGAAGTTTGAACTTACGTGGATATGTTAAAAACCAACATGATGGATCTGTATATATTGAAGTTTCGGGCGATCCGATGAAACTACAAAAGCTAATTGACTGGTGCCGTGTTGGCCCGGAAATGGCAATAGTAGAAAATGTAAGTGTAATAGAGTTAGATCAGCCTTCTCACGAAATCGAATTCGAGATAGTTCACTAAAATCAGGCTATTTTATATGCCTGAACGCCTCTTTTCTTTCTTATCTGAACCTCAAAATTCTCTTTCAATAGATTATTCAATCGGTAAGTAAGCAACTCGAAGTTTTTAGAACCATCATTGAAAACAGTTAGCTCGAGCATAATCTTTAAAAAGGCAGGCTGCTTAAGTGCAAGAGAATCCATCATTTCATCAAATCCGTTTGCCCATTGCTCAAGATAAATCTCATAGTGAGATCTTCCATCAAAATTCAGAAACAACTGATTATCAGTAGCAAATTTAAAACGATATACCCCAGACATTGCCAAATAGAACGGCTTCAAATGAGATAAATCTTTCGGCTCGTAATTATTGATTTGCTCAATAGTATGGTCCACAAGACCTAGGGGATTATGTAAAGTACAATATGATTCTTTGATTTTATCGACCATCCTTAAAAGAAGTTCATCAGTTGAATCAACCTGAGCCTCTTTTAATATATAGTTTTTATCCAAAGGAAAATATCTTAACATAGTCTTCACACTTTATCAGACAAAAATAAGGGATTATATTTAATTTGCTGAAAAAAACTCACTTAATTCGGCTTTTACCTGCCAATATTTTCACCAAAAAAAACTGCATTCAAAAACATTTTATTCGTACCATACCAGAAGGCCCTGAAATTCAGGTTGTCAGCAAAAGTAATTACATTTCCACGACCCATACCACTCACATGTACTGCAGAAGTTCCGGATAACTTTTCAAGGTTTTCTGAAGAGATATAACCACTTAACAAAGGTTTTTCTGTATACACAACCGGGTTGACGTATGGATTCTTTTTTGACAACTCCATTACGGTAGTATTTCTACGGAATAATGGAAGAGTATTTTTGTAATAACCATAAGCCAATGGGTGAGTTAGATCAAGTGTTGCTTCAAAAATATTCCCTCCGATATATTGAGCACCTCTAAATCTCTGCCTCAAGGAGTATGGAAGTTGAATAACAGAAGAGTCATTTTCTTCTTTTTGATATTCAGCAGAGTTTAATCCAATAGTTTTCAAATATCCACCGGCATCTCTCATTGCCACAATAGTTCCTCCTCTTGCAACCCAATCTTTCAATGCCTTTCCTCCATTCATTGAACCATACGAACCATCAGGCATGATAATTACTGAATACTTGTTAAGGTCTACATTGGCAATCCGATCTGGAGAAATTATCGTAATCGGCATTTTCATTCTCACATCAAACAAATGCCATACCTCTCCGGCATCATAAGAATTTACCCCCTCACCGGCAATCATCATTACTTCAGGCTTTTTTAGATCATCCATTTTAGGACTTCCCAGATTAACCCCACCAGTATATCCGCTATTCAGAGAATAAACCTTCACTCTCCATTTCTTTTTAGCTTCATTAACCTTCTTTATCACATCTTCAGCTGAAGATTCCTGATTATGAACAGGCAAGACTAATGTCCCGGCAGGCATAATTTGGCCATCGCCAAATGAAAACTCCTCATTTGCAACTTTCATCCTTAGTCCATCTTTAAGCAATTCGTAAGCCATGGCCGGAGAATTATAATCCCTCCAGTCGATTACTAAAGCATAATCTGAAGTTCCAATTTCAGACACCCTTTCTGAACCAGATTCAAATTCCTCACCAATAAGATCCTTTCCGAAATTCTTCTGTAGATAATCGTATTCAACATTAAATGATAGCAAATAACTCCACGCAGATATATCATAAAACAGACTATCAGTAAAGGAAGTCCTGGTTTCAGTCATCGCTTTAATCAATCTGTATTTTGGCTGGTCAAAAGGCACCACAAAAGCTTCACCTTTTTTATAGTTATTTTTTCCCTGAG
The DNA here is from genome assembly GCF_012926615.1 of Marinigracilibium pacificum. Taxonomy (GTDB): domain Bacteria; phylum Bacteroidota; class Bacteroidia; order Cytophagales; family Cyclobacteriaceae; genus Mangrovivirga; species Mangrovivirga pacifica. The sequence goes on from NZ_JABBNU010000009.1 coordinate 197,257, forward strand.
AAAGATCTTTTGCCGTACGATAAATTTTAATCTTATGTCTTTTAAAAATTTCAGCAAGATATTCAGCTCGGATCGGATCATGTTCAGCTCCAAAAATCAATGCTTTATTCGCATCTTTTGAAGCCTCGGATAAACTGCTTTTATAAAAACTCACCTGATACTCCAGCAAGTCATTCCTTAATTCTACAGCTGATTTAAATGTACTTAGTGATGTAGTAAACTGATTTTTTATAGCAAATGGAAATCTTAAAACTCCGTTAACAGTTTGCTGGGCATGCCCACGACTTGAAGCCTGCTCAAATAATATCCCGATACTTCCCTGAATATCCGGATATGTACTGCCTTTGCCATAATAAAAATCATCAAAGCTTTCCTTTGTGTAATACAGGCTACCGATTTTATCGAGTGCATCAGCATGATATTCTCCTATCCTTTCAGTTAAATCCTGATTCATTGCAGGAGTCAGTGGGTGTGTTCGCTCTGGAATACCCGGCTGAAAGAAAAAAGTACTGTTGGATCCCATCTCATGATGATCAGTCAGAATATTGGGCATCCATTTTTGAAAATATTCAATTCTTGCTTTGGATGAAGGTAATTGAACTGGCAACCAGTCTCTATTAAGATCAAACCAATAATGATTTGTTCTTCCTCCAGGATAACTTTCTTCAAATTCACGATGGTCAGGATCTGAAGTTTCCGTTAAATTTCTATTTGAATTTACCCATGTCGAAAACCGCTGGATTCCATCAGGATTAATTGCCGGATCTATTAAAACAACAACATTCTTAAGGTCTTCTAGAACCTTCCCCGTTCCTGCTGCGAAATGATAGGCTGTCAACAGACCTGCATTAGCTCCACTCGCCTCATTTCCGTGAACAGAAAAACCCATCCAGACTACAACAGGCACTTTTGATAAATCCGGGTCATTCGACGGATCACCATCTGTCAATAATAATCTCTGCCTTTGAATTTCATCAAGTCGTGCAATATTATCCGGATGCGAAATGGCCATTAGTAAAGTCGGCCTTCTTTCAAAAGTGTAACCAGTTTCAAACAACACTACACGATCACTCGACTCTGATAAGGCATGAGCATAACTAACTATTTTGTCATGAGATACATGCCATTCACCTACTTCATATCCTAAAATATCAGACGGCTTTACAATTTCACTTTTATACTCCTGACCATCCGGGAGGTAATATTCAAGCGATACCTGTCCAAAAATTGATTGCCCAAAAGTAAAAATCAAAGCGAAAAAATATATACGGAACATTTAAATTAAGTTTAGGTTAATTATCAAAAGTTTAAAAGGCTCTATTTATTATATATTAAGTCTAAAGACTAAATTTAGCCCAAAGGCCATTATTATGTTAAAAAAATATACGACTTTTTGTTTTCTATTATTGGTATTTTCTTTTGCCAATCTAAACGCTCAAACAGTTCAATCAGGACCAATGGTAGGATACTCTACCATGAAAGAAGTTCTGCTATGGATCCAAACTACTGAAGAGGCTGATGTTTACTTCAAGTATAATGAAAAGGGAAAATCTGAAAAATTCCAATCAAAAACAGTAAAAACAGAAGAAAACACCGGCTTTATAGCAAAAATCATAATCACCGGACTACAAGAAGGAAAGGAATATGAATATACTCCTTATATAAATGGAAAAGCTTTCAAGCCAGGTTATGAAATGAGCTTTCAAACTCAAACATTATGGCAATGGAGAAAAGACCCTCCACCATTATCTTTCGCTGCAGGAAGTTGCTTCTATGTTAATGAGTCTGAAGTAGACAGACCTGGCAATCCATATGGAAGTAACTTTGAAATTTTAACTTCCATACACAAAGACAATCCCGACTTCATGGTCTGGATGGGAGATAATACCTATTTAAGAGAAGCAGACTGGAATAGCCGATCAGGAATTTTCCATCGATACACCCATACCCGTTCACTTCCTGAACTACAACCTTTACTTGCAAACACACATCATTATGCAATGTGGGACGATCATGATTATGGACCAAATGATGCTGACAGAAGTTACTGGGGTAAGCACATTACTCAGGAAGCATTTAATCTGTTTTGGGGCAATCTAAATACCGGCATCATTGATGGAGAAGGGGTAACAACTACTTTTCCATGGCAAGATATCGAGTTTTTCATGCTTGATAATCGATGGTTCAGATCTGCAAATCATGACAAAAACTTTGACAATCGTGAAATGTTTGGCCAGAAACAGCTCTTATGGCTTAGAGAAGCATTGGTAAATAGCCATGCATCATTTAAGTTTATTGTTATGGGTGGTCAGGCTTTACCTGAAAACCCACGATTTGAAAGATATTCTACTTATCAAAAGGAAAGAGCTCAGTTTCTTGAAATGCTTAAGGATATTAATGTTCCGGGAATAATTATTCTAAGCGGTGACATTCACCATACTGAAATGAATAAAATGGAAAGAGATGGATTTTACCCCCTTTACGAAATCTCCGTTTCAAGTCTTACTGCCGGAATTTATGGCCTTAAAGAGCCATACAACAACAAATACTTATTGGAAGAAACGATAGTTAATGAACATAACTATGGCATTTTCACTGTTACCGGACCAAGGAAAGAGCGCGTTCTCAATATTAAAATAAAAGGAGTAAACGGAGACCTGAAATGGGAAAAGAATATTACAGCTGAAGAACTCTCCGTAAAAAGATAAAATAAATGCCTGAGGGATTCCTCAGGCATTCCATTTCTTCATTACAATACTGGCATTATGCCCGCCAAAACCAAAAGTGTTACTCAAGGCATAATTCATATTATGTGATTTTGTTTCCTTAACGATATTAGATCCCTCCGGTAGATTTTCATCTATATTATCCAGATTGATTGTCCCGGGAATTGTTTGCTCAATTAATGTCTTAGCAAGGGCAATACCTTCAATGGCACCTGCAGCCCCTAACAAATGACCGGTTATAGACTTTGTTGCAGTAACAGGAATATCTCCAAATCTATCACCTGTTAGTTTCTTTATCGCATTTAATTCTGAAATATCTCCTACTGGTGTAGATGTAGCATGTGCATTAATATGATCAAGCTCATTAACTGTGATTGACGATTCATTCAATGCTTGTTCCATACTCCACACTGCTCCTTCACCTTCGGGGTGTGTCGCAGTCATATGATAAGCATCAGCACTCATTCCGCCACCTGTGATTTCTGCGAGTATATTGGCTCCTCTTGCTTGAGCATGCTCCAATGACTCCAGAATTAATGCTCCTGCACCTTCAGCCATTACAAAGCCATCACGATCTCTATCAAAAGGTCTTGATGCTTTTTCAGGCGCATCATTTCTAGTTGATAAAGCTTTAAGAGCACTAAATCCTCCAAGAGCAGAATAGGTGATCGGAGCTTCAGAACCACCGGCAATCATAACATCAGCTCTTCCTTCTTTGATATTTCTAAAGCCTTCAATCAAGGCAGCAGTCGATGATGCACATGCAGATACAGGACAGTAATTGATTCCCATCAGGCCAAACTCCATTGCGATCAATCCGGAGGCGGTATCTACTAATATCCTTGGAATAAAGAATGGACTGAACCTTGGTAGTTCAGGATTCTCAAAGAATTCTTTTGTTCCTTGTTCAAATGTAGTAATCCCTCCATTTGCAGAAGACCAAATCACTCCAGCCCTTCTCGGGTCTTTAATATCCTCTTTTGTTAACCCTGCATTATTCATTGCCTCACGGCTGGCAACTAATGCATAATGACAATAAGGATCATATTTTCTTGCTTCCTTCCTGTCAAAATGGTCAGAAACATTAAAATCCTTAAGCTCTGCGGCAAAAGAGGTTTTAAAATATTGCGGGTCAAATTTAGTTATTTTAGAAACACCCGATTTCCCCTCGGTCAACGCATTCCAGAAATCATTTATATTTTCACCTATCGGGCTTAAAACGCCCATTCCTGTTATTACTACTCGTTGACCCATAATATTCTAAATTTAATTCATTAAACTTTGTTTCACACCGTTAATGATTTTTGCAAATTGCTCATCTCCAAACATCCTTGCTAATAGCAGACCTCCGGACATATTTGACAAAATCATTAATGCACGTGCTTCAGGCTCCCCATTAAACTGGAAGATGCCTTTATTCTTACCTAATTCAAGCAGTTGTGTAAGCCAAACCAAAGCACTGGAAATAAATTGCTTTGAATTTGACTGCATAGAATCAGGCAAAGTGTAAAATTCAGCACCTACTGAACCTATTAAGCAAACATGCTCTTCTTTTAAATACTCGGCATAGAAATCAAGAAAATCTGAAAGCTTCTGCCATTCATTCTTATCTGAACTATCTACATCAGATATAAATGAATTTAATCGAGTTTTAGCTCGTTCAATAATTTCATTGCCTAAATCTTCCTTTGTAGGATAGTGGTAATGAACTGCGGCTTTCTTAAGTCCCAGCTCATCAGATATATCCTTAAAGCTAAAAGAATTAAAACCTCTTGAACGTAGAAAATTATCTCCAAGCTCAATAATTTTTGATTTAGTATTACTCGCTTCCTCGCTCATAAAAAATTTAATTAACCTGCTTATACCTACTTACTCTGATTCATTATAATGGCTATCAGCCAACTCAACCGGTTTTGTTCTTTTCTTTCGTAAACGAAGGTTAAGGACCTCGACGAACAATGAAAAGAAGATGGCAAAGTAAACGTATCCTTTCGGAACATGCACATGAAAACTTTCAACAAATAATAAAAGACCAATCATTAACAAGAATGACAATGCCAGCATTTTTACCGTTGGATGCTTTTCAATAAAATCTGATATCGATTTAGCTGCTGCAAGCATTACGATCATTGACACAACAATTGCAGAAACCATTATTATAAAATTAGTTTTTGAATTTGGATCATCTACCAAACCAATAGCGGTAAGTATTGAATCAAATGAAAAAACAACATCAAGAAGAATAATTTGAATAATTGCCTTTCCTAGTGGAAGAGCAACCGCCTCTGGAGAGTCCTCGCTTATTCCTTCAAGTTTATGATGTATTTCGGTTGTACTTTTATAAATAAGAAAAAGACCTCCTAACAAAAGGATAAGATCTCTTCCGGAAAACTCAAAGTGATCAATCAGCTCTCCACCAAATAATTGAAAATTATCAATTATAAAGATAGGTTTCTGAAATCCTACAAGTACACTTATTCCAAACAACAGCAATACCCTGACGATCAAAGCTGCACTAATTCCAATCATTCGTCCCTTCTTTTGATCCTCAGGACGCATCTTACCGGTAAGGATCGAGATAAAAATTATATTATCGATCCCCAAAACAATTTCCATCAATGCCAGGGATAAAAAACTTACCAAGGCACCTACGGTAAATAATTCTTCCATGTGTTTAGCTGAAGTTTGATAAAAAAACCCTTAAGCATAAACTTAAGGGCTCATAAAATTACTTGAAAAATACAATTACATATTAATTGCTTCAACTTTTTTTACTTCCGGCATCATTCTTTGTAATAAATTCTCGATTCCAGCCTTTAAAGTAACTGTACTTGAAGGGCATCCTGAACACGCTCCCTGAAGAATAACTTTTACAACTCCATCCTTAAACGAATGAAATGAAATCGCACCTCCATCGCCCTCAACAGCTGGTTTTATATACTCATCAAGGATCATCATGATTTTCTCATCATAAGGAGACTGCTCAACCTCTTCATCTGTGCGTAAAGCTTCAGGAAGTAATATAGGCTCACCACTTTCCAAATGAGTTTTCATCAATGATCTGATCTCATTCTGAATTTCTATCCAATCTTTATCTTCAGGTTTTGTCACCGTAACAAAGTTTGACATGTAAAAAACCCTGTTTACATACGGTAATTCAAATAATTTCTTAGCTAATGGTGCATGCTTTGCAGATTCTGCATCGGGAAAATCAATACTTTCTCCTGCAGGTAACAACATGACATTAGCAACAAACTTCATGGAGTTCGGATTTGGATTTGCCTCCATGTATATATTTATAACCTCTTTGGTTTCCATATTATTAAAATTTATTCTTCAATGGGCTAAACGAAAAAACTACGATTGGGTTTCTTCTTTTAACTGACCTTCACTATTAGCTACTAAAGTTGCAACTGTTGCATCACCTGTTACATTTACAACAGTTCTGAACATATCAAGAATTCTATCTACAGGAAAGATAATCGCTACCCATGCAGGATTTAACCCAACAGATGTAAGTACAATCATCATCATAACTAATCCCGCACTTGGAACTGCAGCAGAACCAATTGATGCTAAAGTTGCAGTTAAAACAATTGTCAACTGTTGTGCAAAACTTAAATCAACCAAATGTAGCTGAGCAAGAAAAACTACCGCTACAGCTTGATACATACTAGTACCATCCATATTGACGGTAGCACCAATAGGCAATACAAAACTAGCTGTCTCTTTTGGAACCCCCACATTTTCTTCTACACACTCTATAGTTACCGGAAGTGTTGCAGCACTACTAGAAGTTGAAAATGCAAGGAATTGCGCCGGGCTTAAATATTCAAAAAACTTTTTATAAGTAATCCTTTTAACCAAAGCAGAAACAACTAGTGGGTATAAAACAAAGATCATAAATAATAAACCTGCCATTAGTGTCAAAGAATACCACCCCAGGCCTTTGAATATTTGAAATACTTCAGCAGGTGTATCAGCCATTTTTGCAATCACACCGGCAAGTAGAGCAAATACAAAGAAAGGAGCTGCTTTCATAGTCAGGTCAACCATTTTCAGGATAACTTCATTAGCTCCGTCGATAAAATCCTTAACACCCTTTACTTTCTCATTGGGTAATAAAGCAAGTGTTATCCCAAAGAACAATGCAAAAAAGATCACTTGCAGCATTCCACCATTATTTCCAAAAGCATTGAAAATATTCTCAGGAACCATATCCACAAAAAATTGAAGAGGACCCTGGTCTACTGTTTGATTAGCTGATTGAGATAACTTTTCAACACGCTCATCGACTGCATTAGCCGCTTGCTTTAATGAATCAAGCTCTCCCTCACCTAAGGCTGCAGCTACCCGTTCTGCATATTGCGGATCGGTCAAAAATGATCGACCATCTTTTGGTTTAGGCACATCCGGATTTTCATTAACCCAAAGCTCATATTTTATCCGGTTACTGATTCGTTGATTTTCATCAACAAATTCACCAGGCTTGATAGTATTTACTAATAACAGGCCCAGCCCTACCGCTAATACAGTTGTCGTTAAATAAAAACCTAATGTTTTAGCGCCTAGTCTCCCAAGATTGGATATATCATTAAGGCTGGAAACCCCACTTATAATTGAAAGCAATACTAAAGGAACAGCAATGGCTTTCAATATTCGAATGAATATCTTTCCAAAGGGATCAATCCAGTCAATAGTAAACTGATTCCATCCCATATAGCTCGATAAAAATGCCCACACAATACCCAGTGCCAGACCAATAATAATCTTAATATGTAAGGGTAATTTTTTCATTTCAGGTTTTTATATTTTTCGGGTTCTGTTCAACAAAATATTATCCGCAATAACTAGTGCAGCCATTGCTTCGACAATCGGCACCGCTCTCGGCAATACGCATGGATCATGTCTTCCCTTTCCGGAAACAATAGTTTCATTTCCGTCCTGATCAACACTTTTTTGATCTTGCATAATTGTTGCCACTGGCTTGAATGCCACATTAAAAAATATATCTTCGCCATTACTTATACCACCCTGGATACCTCCTGAGTAGTTTGTTCGTGTACGAATATCTCCTTTATCATCTTTATAAAACTCATCATTATGCTCAGAGCCAAGCATACTTACTCCATCAAATCCGCTACCATATTCAAACCCTTTAACAGCATTAATACTAAGCATTGCATGCCCAAGGGTAGCGTGTAATCGATCGAAAACAGGCTCACCTAAACCAACAGGAACATTTTTTATCACACAGGTAACAACACCGCCAATTGTATCTCTGTTCTTCCTAACCTCATCGATACGCTCAATCATCTCCTCAGCAACATCACTATCCGGACATCTTACAATATTGTCATCAATTTTAGTCAGATCGAGTTCTTTATAGCTTTTCTCAAGTTTCAAATCTCCAACTTGTGACACATAAGCTGAAATTTCAATTCCATAATGGTTTAACATAAGTTGAGCCAAAGCTCCAGCAGCTACTCTGGCAGCTGTTTCTCGTGCACTACTTCTTCCACCTCCGCGATAATCTCTGACACCAAACTTTTCCTGATAGGTATAGTCAGCATGTGACGGTCTGTATTTATCAGCAATGTGTCCGTAATCTTTACTTCTTTGATTACTATTAGGAATAAACAATGAAATCGGCATTCCGGTAGTTTTGCCTTCAAACACTCCACTAAAAACCTGAAAAAGATCTTCCTCTTTACGCTGAGTGGTTATTTTGGATTGTCCTGGCTTTCTTCTTTCAAGTTGCAATTGAATGAATTCCTCATCGAAATTAATTCCGGCAGGACACCCGTCTATGACTACGCCTACTCCGGCACCATGTGATTCTCCGAATGTAGTTATTTTGAACAGCTTACCGAAACTATTACCCATTGTGTGCTATTTGATAAAACAAGCTGCAAAATAAGGACAAAAAGGTAAAAAATCGAAAAAGGAATACTGTTATTGGGAATTTCTTATGATTTAAACATAAACCACCCCGCTAAAGCCAGCATAAGGAATATTAAACCATTAAAAATATAAGTATAGTAACTTTCAATACCATTTATCGACTTAAGATCATTATCTGATTTGCCAATCAAATCGTAAAATGAATCAAGTGCCTTTGAAGAAATCTCCTTGTCCACAAGACTTTCACCTGTAACGTTTATGATAACATCAGATTTCAATGTATCGTATTTAGCAGTAACCGGATTAAAATATACCCATGAAAAGTAGTCTTTCATTTTTATATCTCCAGGAAGCTGAGGTATCCCAAAATAACTAAAAGTTGCATCTCCAATCACTGAATTCCCACGTCTGATAATATTCCTTGATTCATCAGGATCAAACAAATCAAGTTTTTTATCTTTTTTAGGATTCACTTTAATTCCTGCAATATTACCCTCACCCTTAATTTTGAATGTATACTTGAAACTCTCACCTGTTTTTAGCTCTGTTCTATTTACATTCTCATTGAGCCTGAATACACCAACACTAACCTGATCTTTTAATGGGTGGTCAGGAAGAGGCTTTACTTTTATAGTCTTTGGTTTACTCTTGTAGGTTTTAATTTCAGCCTTTCTGGAAGGCCCCATGCTAAAAAAGCCTCTGTTCTTGGCAATTTTAGATTTTTGCATATCAAACTCAACAGACGGAATACTAATATCTTCTTCTGTTAAAGGGTAAAAAGTAGCCTCAAAAAGATCATATCGATAGTAAGGTTTCCCATTTATAGAAACTCTGTCTTCCTGTATTTGTCTGATATCAAAATTCTCTTCCCAGCTATTCTCAGGCTTGATCATCTTTTGAATTTCAGATAGCTGTTTATCCATTTCATGCCAACTCAACGGCGCTTTATTAGCCAGGGCTACATAAAATGAAAAACGCATATGAAAACCTTCACCCACAAACACTTCATCTTTATCAGTTGTTACTGCAACAAAAGCATCATCTTCCAACTCAATAAATTCAGGTTCTTGTCTATTAGGTGAACGATCACTGAAGATATCACCAAAAGGATCATAGTATTGTTGTTGCTTTTCAGGACCTACTTTTACAGTCTTACCAGGCACTCTAATTGTCTCTCCATTAACCTCAATCGTAAAGTCAGGGATTCTGAAAGATCCTTGCTTCTGAGGCATGTAGTTTTGAGTGATACTTGAGGTCCTGCTAATCTGACCGTTAACAATTGTTGTAGAGGAACTTCTGGACGTCCCACGCTTTATCAGACCACTAATTTCAGGAAATCCACTCAAATTTCTTACCTGTCCATTTTCGACTGAGACTGTAATTGTAAACAGCTCATTCATTGCAACTTCACTCTTCCCAAGTTCTACTTTTACCTCCTGAGCCTCAATTTGAGTCCCTAGAAGAAAAAAAACAGAAAAAAGCAGATACTTAATTATATTTTCAGTCGTTGTAAGCATGTATACAGTTCGATCAATTTATTACTTCCCAAAGTTATGGCAAAGTTTTAAATTGATTAAAATAATTGTAAATTATACTTGATTGAGTTAACAAAAATTAACCCTAAAAGATTAATAGCCAATGAAAATGTTAGAGTATGTTAAGACGATTTTATCAAAAGTCAGTTTTAACCGAGAACTTTTTGAAAAGGAGCTAAATAAAGCTATGAAGATGTTGGTACCACAAGAAATCAATCTACTCAAACAATGGTGTTATAGGCGATTTTATACTAAGTACCCTTTAGTATTACAGAAGGTATTTACAAACTAAATAAAATAGGGCCACTTTTACGTGGCCTTATTTTTTTCCTTTTTTATAAACTCTATATTCCTCTTTAAACCAGAATACTTTGTTCTTTTTACTGCTGATTTTCTAAACACTTCACTAAAAATATCCTGAGTTATTTCTTCCCATTCCTTTTTTGAGGCATTCTTAATAAATTCATTTGGTATAAATGACTCTTCCTTATGTGGCTGGGCAAATCTATTCCATGGACATACTTCCTGACAAATATCACAACCAAACATCCAGTCATTCATTTTACCTGAAAACTCATCCGGAATATCATCTTTTAACTCAATAGTCAGGTATGAAATACATCTTGAGCCATCAACTACACCTGATTCAGGAATGGCATCTGTTGGACAAGCCTCCATACATGCCGTACATGTACCACAATAATTCTTGATTGGTCCATCGGGAGTTAATTCCAAATCAATAATTAACTCAGCAAGAAAGAAGTAACTCCCAAGAGAACGATTTAGCAATAAACTGTTTTTACCAATCCAACCTATACCACTTTTTTCTGCCCATGATCGCTCCATAACAGGAGCCGAATCAACAAAAGCACGACCATCGATTTCTCCGATAGCTTCACTCAATTCTTCAAAAAATAACTTTAGTTTATCCTTAATTATGAAGTGATAATCTTTACCATAAGCATATCTGGCAATTTTATAGCTGTCAGGTCTTTGGTTCTCATCTTCTGGCGGGAAGTAGTTATATATTAAACTGACAACACTCTTAGCTCCGGGCACGAGTTTCGTCGGATCAAGACGTTTATCAAAATGGTTTTCCAAATAAGACATTTTACCTTGGAAACCTCGCTTCAACCATTCTTCAAGCTTCCCGGCTTCAGACTCAAGAAATTCTGCTTTGGAAATCCCACAAAATGAAAAGCCGTAATCAGAAGCTAATTTTTTAACTATAGCGGTATTATTTGCAACTGACAAATCACTCTTCATTATCAAATAAACTACCTAGTCTACCTGGAATTGATAAATTCAAATGTTTATAAGCTAATGGTGTGGCTTGTCGTCCTCTTGATGTTCTTTTGATATAACCTTCCTGAATCAGAAATGGCTCATAAACTTCTTCAATTGTTTCGCCATCCTCACCACATGCAGTAGCAATTGTACTTATACCAACAGGACCACCATTAAACTTTTCGATTATGGTCATCAAGATCCTGTTATCCATCAGATCAAGACCTCTTTTATCTACTTCAAGGGCATCGAGTGCCATTTCAGCGATACCCTTGGTAATTGTACCATCACCTTTAACTTGGGCAAAATCTCGGGTTCGACGCAACAATGTATTTGCAATCCTTGGTGTACCACGGCTTCTACCTGCAATTTCTTTAGCGGCATCATCATTTATAGGGGTAGAAAGAATACCCGCCGAACGAATTACGATTGTCTTGAGCAATTCAGAGTCATAGTATTCTAACCTTGAATTAATTCCAAATCTGGCACGAAGCGGAGAGGTTAACAATCCTGATCTGGTCGTTGCTCCAATTAATGTAAATGGATTAAGACTAATCTGAACTGTCCGCGCTGAAGGACCACTATCCAACATGATATCGATTTTATAATCCTCCATTGCAGAATATAAGTATTCTTCTACAATTGGGTTTAATCTGTGTATCTCATCAATAAATAACACATCATTAGGTTCAAGATTGGTTAAAAGTCCTGCCAGGTCACTCGGTTTATCTAAAACAGGACCGGAAGTTATTTTAATATTTGCACCTAATTCATTAGAAATAATATGAGAAAGAGTAGTTTTTCCTAAACCTGGAGGCCCATGTAATAACACATGATCTAAAGCTTCTTCACGCCTCTTGGCAGCTTCAACAAAGACTTTAATATTTTCCACAACCTTTTGCTGACCGGTAAAATCATCAAAAGATAACGGCCTCAAAGCCTTCTCGATTTCTTTATCACCGGGGCTTAAAAAATTTTTATCTGGCTGTAAATATTCCTCTCTCATCCCAATCAGAATTCTCTATAATACAAAAGTAAGCAAGTAAGCAGGATTTTCATAAATTGCCTTGTAAATTGCAACATAATTGCAAAAAGATTATGATCAACAACCGAATCAAAAACGCTATCTATACGGTAGTATTGCTTTTATCTATTTTTTTGGTACACCAATGCCGAAATCAAAACCAACCCGAGTCTGAAACAAAACTGATTGCTGTAACGGGCAAAACAATGGGTACATATTACAGCATCAAGTACCTGGATAGCCTAGATCGTAATTTTAAACCAATTATAGACTCCACTTTGGAAGTTTTCAACCAGAGTCTTTCTACTTATATCCCTGATTCAGAAATAAGCATATTCAACAGGAATGATTCATTGACTTTTAATTTACCTTTTTTCTATCCAGTACTTAAAAGATCAGAAGAAATATTCGCGAAAACAAATGGTGCTTTTGATCCGACTGTCATGCCCTTAGTTCGTTTATGGGGATTTGGTCCAGATAAAAAATCTGAAGTTGATAGTGCCATAATATCTGAGACACTTACCAAAGTAGGCTTTGATAAAATAACCTATAATCAAGATTATATAAAAAAACTTACCAAAGGGGTGGAACTGGACTTTAGTGCAATTGCTAAAGGTTATGGCGTTGATGTGATCAGTGACCTGCTATCAAAAAATGGTATAAATAATTATCTGGTTGAAATTGGTGGTGAAGTGAGGGTAAATGGTTTGAATCATGAAGGCCAAGCCTGGTCAATAGGCATTGACAAACCTGAAGAAAATACAAGCCAGGCAAAAAAAATGAGTGCTATCGTTCAATTATCGAACAAAGCGATGGCCACATCTGGAAATTACCGAAATTTCTATGTCAAAGATGGGATTAAATATGCTCATACGATTAGCCCTAAAACCGGTTACCCTATATTCCACAAACTACTTAGTGCATCTGTGATCAGTGACAATTGTATGTCTGCTGATGCCTATGCTACATCATTTATGGTCTCAGGGTTAGAGACAAGTAAACAAATTGCCGAAAAAGAAGGTCTGGAGGTAATCCTAATATATTCTGATGATGAAGGAAATTACCATACTTATATAAGTCCTTCACTTGAAAGTAAAATCAAGCTGATAAATTAATGAAAAGAGGAAAAGAGTGGTTTGACGAGTGGTTTAACTCTCCCTATTACCACATATTATATAAACACCGAGACCATGATGAAGCTCAAAACTTCATTGATCAGCTTTCAGGAGTGTTAAATTTCAAAGCAGGTCAAAAAATTTGTGATCTGGCATGTGGCAAGGGTAGACATTCAATTTATTTAAACAGTTTGGGGCTTGATGTAACCGGACTTGATTTATCTCAGGAAAATATCGATGCTGCAAATAAATCCAGTAATGACAACCTTCGATTCATTCAACATGACATGAGACTGCCATTTGCTGATAATGAGTTTGATTATGTTGTCAATCTATTTACAAGTTTTGGATACTTCAAAACTGATGATGAAGATCAGTCTGTTATTGACGCTGTTTATAAAGCACTAAAACCCGGGGGGCAGTTTATACTTGATTTTCTAAACCCATATACAATTATAAATAATCTTACCCCTAAAGAAAGTAAGGAAATTGACGGAATAAGATTTGATATTGAAAAGTCTTTTGAAGCAGACAGCTGTGTGATTATCAAGGACATTAAGATTACAGACGGTCAAAAGACTGCCGAATATGAAGAACGAGTAAAAGCCATAAGAAGAATTGAGTTTCTGGATCATTTCAGAAAAGCAGGATTTATTTTAAAAGAAGTTTGGGGTGATCATGATCTCGGAGATTATGAGGCTGAGAAAAGTGAAAGAATGATATTCTTATTAGAGAAGTAAACGATGATTATAAATTCAATTATATTAATATTCTTTACAGTTGGAGCCGGTCTAACTGCTTTCTATTTTGGAAAGAAAAAATTATCATTTTATAAGCCTGCCCTGACATTTGGCGGCGCGTATCTATTCTCTATTACCATAACTCATATATTGCCTCAAGTTTACTATCTAAAAAAAGAAGCGTCACTTACGCTCGGCATTTTTATTTTGGGTGGATTTTTTCTGCAATTACTTCTTGAAAATCTATCTCATGGTATAGAGCATGGTCACCGTCATGCATTTGATATTGAAAGCAAACCTTTTCATCCGACAGCCATTGCTTTAATGGTCGGACTTTGTATACATTCAATCCTTGAAGGAACACTAATCGGGCATCCGTACACTATTTATCATCATCATAATCATGGAGACGGCAGTGTACTGATAGGAATTCTACTTCATAAAATGCCTGCTGCTTTTGCTCTTACATTGGTTATATGGGAAAGCATCAAAAACATGAAAATAGCAATCATTTATTTAGTGATTTTTTCAATTATGTCACCAATCGGAATGATTGCCGAATATTTCATGGGTAAAATGGAGCTTATAGCGCCTGAAAACATGAGTTATATCTATGCGCTTGTTAGTGGGAGTTTTTTACAAATTTCAACTACTATTTTCTATGAAACTTCACCGGAGCACAAAATCAACCCTACCCGCTTTGGAATTGCGATTGCAGGGGCAGCATTAGCAATACTTACAGAGATGATCTTTTAAAAAGAATAGTCTTTACAAATGATGATTTAACCAGATTTATATATAAATGAAAAAGCCATTTCTTTCGAAATGGCTTTTCTATTTAAGGATGTTAATCTGCTAAATTAACCGCTACATGCCTCACAACTATCCGGATCATCTAAAGAGCATGCCATGTCGCTACGCTTTTGTAATGCATCTGCTTCTCTTTCTTCCAGAGTTTTTGCTGTTGGTCCTTCTTCCTGAGCTTTAGTTTTCTCAACAGTAAACTGGATAGCAGAAGTAGCTGCTTTAGAACGTAGGTAATACATACCTGTTTTCAATCCTTGTTTCCATGCGTAGAAGTGCATAGAAGTCATTTTTCCGAAATTCGGGTTATCCATATGGATATTCAAACTCTGACTCTGGCAAATGTACGGACCTCTTTCCGCTGCCATCTCAAGAATTGTCTTTTGAGAAATTTCCCAAACTGTTTTATATAGATCCTTAATACGCTGAGGTATATCAGGCATATGCTGTATCGAACCGTTAGCTTCGATAAGTCTGTTTTTCATTTTGTCATTCCACAACCCAAGCTCGATCAAGTCTCTCATCAAGTGCTTGTTCACAACGATAAACTCACCTGATAAGGTACGACGAGTGTAGATATTAGAAGTATATGGTTCAAAGCACTCATTGTTACCAAGTATCTGAGAAGTACTTGCTGTAGGCATTGGAGCCATTAGTAATGAGTTTCTAACACCATTTTTCTTAACTCTACGCTTAAGGTCAGTCCAATCCCATCTTCCTGACTTAGGAGTTACTCCCCACATGTCAAATTGGAAGATACCTTTAGATACCGGAGAACCTTCATAAGTCTGGTAAGGACCTTCTTCAATGGCCAACTCCATAGAAGCTTCCATTGCAGCATAATACATTGTTTCGAAGATGTCTTCATTTAATCTTTTCGCTTCTTCAGACTCGAAAGGATAACGAAGTAACATAAATGCATCAGCAAGTCCCTGAACACCCAAACCAATTGGTCTGTGTCTCATGTTAGAATTACGTGCTTCTTCTACCGGGTAGTAGTTTCTATCAATAACCTTATTCAGGTTTTTAGCAGCTACTTTAGTTATTTCATAAAGCTTCTGGTGATCGAATTTACCATCAACTACAAACTTTGGTAGAGATAAAGAAGCTAGGTTACAAACAGCTACTTCATCAGGAGCAGTATACTCTATAATCTCAGTACAAAGGTTACTAGATTTAATAGTACCTAAGTTCTTCTGATTTGATTTGTTATTTGCTGCATCTTTATACAGCATGTATGGAGTTCCAGTCTCGATTTGTGACTCAAGAATTTCAAACCAAAGATCCTGAGCTTTGATAGTTTTTCTACCTCTTCCTTCTTTTTCGTACTTGGTATAAAGCTTATCGAAGTCTTCACCATAAGTCTCGTGCAGCCCAGGAGCCTCATCAGGACTGAAAAGAGTCCATTCTCCATTTTCTTCTACACGCTTCATGAATAAATCGGGAACCCATAGAGCGTAGAAAAGGTCACGTGCTCTTAATTCTTCCTTACCATGATTTTTCTTCAAATCAAGGAAAGAGAAAATATCTGCATGCCAAGGCTCAAGATAGATGGCAAAACTACCTTTACGTTTTCCTCCGCCCTGATCTACATATCTTGCAGTCATGTCAAAGTTTCTTAGCATCGGAACGATACCGTTTGACACACCGTTAGTTCCTTTTATGTAAGCACCTGTTGCACGAACATTATGGATACTTAATCCGATACCACCAGCAGACTGTGAAATTTTCGCACACTGCTTAAGAGTATCATAAATTCCGTCAATACTATCATCTTGCATGGTTAACAAGAAGCAACTCGACATCTGAGGCTTTGGTGTTGCCGCATTAAATAATGTCGGAGTAGCATGAGTGAACCACTTTTCAGATAATAGATTGTATGTTTCAATTACTGAGTCGATATCATCCATGTGAATACCAACAGCAACACGCATTAACATATGCTGAGGTCTTTCTACAATTTGATTATCAACTTTAAGTAAGTATGATCTTTCTAAAGTTTTGAACCCAAAATAGTCATAATTAAAATCACGATCATAGATAATCGCAGAGTCTAACAATGCTGCATGCTTACGAATTACTTCATATGCTTCTTTAGAAATAAGTGGTGCATGATCACCAGTTTTAGAATCTACAAAAGTATACAAACGCTTCATCGTATTCGAGAAAGACTTACTTGTTACTTTATGAAGATTTGAGATTGCAATTCTGGCTGCAAGAATGGCAAAATCAGGGTGTTTTACAGTTAAACTGGCAGCTGTCTCTGCAGCAAGATTGTCTAACTGAACGGTGGAAACACCGTCATAGATACCGGAGATTACTTTTTTGGCAATGTCAACCGGCTCTATGTAGTTACGGTCTAATCCGTAACACAAACGTTCGATACGCGCAGTAACTTTATCAAACTTTACTGACTCACGCCTTCCGTCTCTTTTAACTACATACATTTGGGCTCAGGTTTTAGTTTTTTAGCAGAAAATTATTCCTTAACAATATATTAACTTAAAATAAATTTTGTAAGATTTTTTTAAAAATCTTCATCAAGACTGAATCGAGGTTTATCACCTGCTGATTTGTCTTGCATCACACCAGCTTTCTGGTAATCACCAACTCTCTTTTCGAAGAAGTTTGTCTTACCCTGTAGTGAGATCATTTCCATAAAGTCAAATGGGTTTGTAGCATTGTATATTTTCTCACAACCCAATTCAACTAGTAGCCTGTCAGCTACGAATTCAATATACTGACACATTAAATCTGAATTCATACCTATCAATTTTACAGGAAGAGCATCGGTAACAAACTCTTTCTCGATAGCTACGGCATCAGTGATGATTTCAGTAATGCTTTCTTTTGGTAACTTATTCTTAACGTGGTTATTGTAAATCAAACAAGCAAAATCACAGTGCAATCCTTCATCTCTTGAAATAAGCTCATTTGAGAAACTCAGACCTGGCATTAAACCTCTTTTCTTTAACCAGAAAATAGAGCAAAAACTTCCACTAAAGAAAATACCTTCTACAGCTGCAAATGCTACAAGTCTTTCCTGGAAAGAACCATTATCAATCCATCTTAGTGCCCAGTCAGCTTTTTTCTTCACGCAATCTAATGTCTCAATAGCATGGAATAAGAAATCCTTTTCCTTACCATCTTTAACATATGTATCTATAAGAAGAGAATAAGTCTCTGAGTGAATGTTTTCTATAGCAATCTGAAATCCGTAAAAGAACTTAGCTTCTGTATACTGAACTTCAGCAACAAAATGTTCTGCAAGATTCTCATTTACAATACCATCACTAGCAGCAAAAAACGCCAACACATGCTTAATGAAATGTCTTTCACCATCATCAAGGTTTTCCCAATCTTTAAGATCCTGACTAAGATCTATCTCCTCTGCCGTCCAGAAACTCGCTTCCGCTTTTTTGTAAAAATCCCAAATGTCATTGTGCTGTATTGGAAATAACACAAATCTGTCAGGATTATCCTGTAAAATCGGTTCGTCTACTTGCTTATTTATATCACTCATATCTTGGTAATGTTATTTATAGATACAAACAGTCTTACCACACAACTGTTGCGCGAATTATTATAAAATATTTTAATCAATATCGTCGTGAATTTGATGACTGTTGATTTTTAACATTTCAGGGTCAAACCTCCCACGAATTTTCCCCTGTAGCCACCATCTGATACTGGTACAAAATTGTAAAATGAATGCATAAAATCAAAGCTAGATTTCAACAAAAAAATATTCGACAAAGGGACTTGATTTTATAATATATTTTTATATATTCCATTATTAAGTTATTGATTAACAATCACTTAACACACAGTTAATCAAATTGAATTTTTCTAAGAAAATCACCTAAAACCCTCTATTTCAACAGTAATTATTTATTAGGAATTCCTAAATAAAAAAGTAATTAAAGCTGATTTCATTTTATTGAATTTTACTTCAGATTTTTTATTGAATTTTTATCAAAAAAAAATTTTTTTCAATAAAATTTCTCACATTTCTCACCTCGTTTTGGGGTAATCGAAGTTAAATTTTACCCGAAAGTGGTATTAATCTGCTTACATTCACATTACATGTGGTCAAAGAACATTTTCGAATATTTCGTACCGTTTAAATTAGTGTTTATATTAAGAAAACCCAATAAATTAACGATATAAAATTTTATTTGTTGCTAATATCTGCCTTTATTATCCTACAGGGCATTAATCAATTTAATTTGAGTGATCGAAGTCAAAAATCTATACCTTATATATATAGGAGTAATATTTTAGGCATTAAGGTAATAGTCTAACAGCCATAAAGTTCAGCCAATCTTTGTATTATTATAATTAGTTGCTTACTTTTGCAAACCATTTAAAAAGGTAAAGTTTTTTATCATGTACGCAATTGTAGAAATAGCCGGAAAGCAGTTCAAAGTAACGCAAGACCAGTCTATTTACGCTCCAAAGATGGAGGGTGAGGCAGGCGCTTCCGTAGAGTTTGACAAAGTATTGTTAACTGACGACAATGGTTCTGTAAAAATTGGAGAGCCAACAGTAAAAGGTGTTAAAGTAAGCGGTAAAATCGTTGAACATGTGAAAGGAGACAAAATTGTTGTTTTTCACAAGAAAAGAAGAAAAGGTTACCGTAAGAAAAACGGACACCGTCAGCAGTTCACTAAAGTATTAATTGAAAAAATAGCTTAAACGAATTAAACTATGGCACATAAGAAAGGAGCCGGTAGTAGTAAAAACGGTAGAGAGTCGGAAAGTAAACGACTAGGCGTAAAAATATACGGTGGCCAAGCAGCTATCGCAGGTAATATCATCGTTCGTCAGCGTGGTACTAAACACCACCCAGGTGAAAACGTAGGAATAGGTAAAGATCATACTTTATTTGCTCTTACTGATGGTGTTGTTGAATTCAAGAAAAGCCGAAACAGATCTGTCGTTTCAGTTACTAAGGCAGAAGCTTAAGAAAGCTCAGACAAAAAAACAAAAGCTCTTCTCATATGGGAAGAGCTTTTTTTATGTCCTATCATTATTAGGATTTTATCTCTATGGCAATCACTTTTAGCAACATCTATATTCAACGCAAATGTTGATATTATTAATAGCAAAATAAAAGCTGCTTCAAATGAAGCAGCTTTTATTTTTTATTGTTCTTGTTGTGACTTCAAATGCTTGTTCAGATAGTCTGTATATTGTTGATATAGTAAAACATAACTTGGTCCACTATAGGCAACACCATGAGCTCCCGGAGGGTAAATTCTCAAGTCAGCATCTTTTCCATTATCAATTAACTTTTTGACAAGCTGGAAGGTGTTCTGAACATGAACATTCTCATCCATTGTACTATGAGCTATAAACATATGCCCATCAAGTTTACCTGTATATGTCTGAGAACTTGAATTGATCCACTTTTGATCGTTTCCATCAATTAACCCCATATAACGCTCTGCATAAATACTGTCATATAATCTCCAGTCTGTTACAGGTGCTCCTACAATCGACACCTTGAATATTCCAGGGTGTCTAAGCATTGTCATAGATGACATAAATCCACCATAACTATGACCTCTTATTGCCATATTATCACCATCAATCCAACTATAAGTATCAGCAAGGTATGTTACTGTTGATACAAAATCCTGGCTTTCGTAGTTACCAAGGTCTTCATAAACAATCTTTTCAAATGCAGAACCATATCCTCCACTACCTCTGTTATTGACACTTACTACTACATAACCTTCCTGAGCCAGATACTGCTCCCAGCCATTAGTAGCAAATTCATTGTAAACAGACTGTGCACCAGGCCCCCCATATATATTAAGAACTAATGGATAACTTTTTGACTCATCAAAATCAATTGGCTTGATCATGTATCCGTCTAATTTCTGTCCATCTTTTGTTGTGAAAGAAAACAATTCCTTTGGAGCGTAAATATGTGAACTGATATATTCAGATACTTTCTTATTATCTACAAAGTGGTTGATTGTTTTATTGCCTTTCACACTCTTAAGAACAACCTGATTTGGTGTATTTACATTGCTATAGTAATCGAGATACATATCTGAAGAAGGAGAAAAATCGATTTTATGTCTACCTGCTTCTGAAGTC
Organism: Marinigracilibium pacificum; assembly: GCF_012926615.1. GTDB lineage: Bacteria > Bacteroidota > Bacteroidia > Cytophagales > Cyclobacteriaceae > Mangrovivirga > Mangrovivirga pacifica. Next base: position 218,503 of record NZ_JABBNU010000009.1, read on the forward strand.
ATCCTTGTTTTACCTTTACCGTTGAATTTCACGCTATACAATTGTCTCTCTAACGGAGATTGCTCGGTAGAACTGTAATAAATAGTTTTTGACTTAGCATTTACCTCATGTACAAACACTACTTCCCAGTTACCATCTGTAACCTGATTGATTAGCTTTCCGTCATAGTCATACCTGTAAATATGGCTGTATCCATCTCTATCTGATATCCAGAAGAACTCTTCTGTTTCTTCAGGGAAAAAGAATAAATGATCAATTCCGGCAAAGAAATCAAACACATCAATCCATGCATTAGATTCTTCTTCCATAATTACTTTTGACTCTCCTGTCTTAATATCAGACATGAACAACTTCAAATGGTTTTGCTTCCTATTCAAATGAACAATAGCCAACTTATTTGCATCCGCTGTCCAATAAATACGAGGGATGTAATCATCATTCATTGGAACTTTCATCCATTCCTTCGAGCCTGACTCAACGTCAACTACACCAATTCTAACTTTTGGATTTGTATCACCAACTTTTGGATACCTAACTTCTACATATTCATTTTGGCCAGTATTCTGGTAATCTGTCATTCTAAATATTGGAACTTCACGTTCATCAGACTGCCAGAATGCAATATTCTTACTATCATGTGACCATGACCATGCTTGAGCCAATCCGAATTCTTCTTCATAAGCCCACCCAAATCGTCCATTGTAGAACTGGTCTTCTGCATCATTAGTTAATTGAATTTCTTTCTCCGCCTGAAGATCATATACAAACAGGTTTCCTTCTCTTTCATAACCAACTTTGGTTCCATCAGGAGATAATTGTGCAGTCTGAGCATCTTTTGCTACTAACTTGAAAGATTCATCAGATAAGCTATACAGATAATAGTCAGAAATACCAGACCTTCTCCATACCGGACGGAAGTTGGTTTTAAATAAAATAAATTTAGAATCTTTAGACCATTGGAATGAATTGTATGCAAAATCTGCATCAGAACCCGGAAGCTTTTTCCCGGATGGATCGAATATCACACTTTCAGCATTTCCGGATGGATCATATTGCTTGATGATGTTTCCATCCATAAACGAAAATTGCTCACCATCGTTAATCCAGTTTACACTTGCCGGCCCGGACTGTCCGTATAAGTTGCCTGCACCAAACAAAGCATCTCTCAAACTATTATATCTTTCTTGAGCATCAATAGCAAAGACTGATATAACAATTAATACAGCTATTAATCGTTGCTTCATGAATTAATTAAAGTTTATATAGTTATAGGTTAATGTTAAAATAGTTCATTAAGAAATGAGCCAAATAACCCTGGCTCCAGAATCAATGTGAAAATTATCCCAAATACCGCACCATAAAAATGGGCATCATGGTTTATGTTATCTCTGGCATTTTTAGTTTGATACCATGAATAAGCTAAAAACAAACCTCCAAAAAGAATACCTGGAACAGGTATAAAGAATACATAAATCTTATTCCAAGGATCAAAAATAATTGTTGAAAAAATAACCGCTGCAACTGCTCCGGAGGCACCCAAGCTATTATAACCTGGTGTATTTCTGTGTTTCAGAAATGTTGGAATTTCAGACACAACTATGGCTACCAAATACAATGCAATAAAAATATATGATGCATCTCCACCGACAATACTTCTTAAATAATAGTCTTCGAGATTACTACCAAAGAAATATAGGGTGAACATATTAAAGCCCAGGTGAACGTAATCTGAATGAATAAATCCTGACAACAAGAATCTGTCATATTGTTTCTTGCGCTCAACCTGATAAGGATTCATCATCCATCGATAGTATTTATCCTGATTGTTCCAGGCATAAAAACTCAAAACAACGGTTAAACCAATTAGAATAATTGTAAAACTCATATTAACTCTCTCGATTTATTAATGCTTCGGCTAAAAGTCGGATTTTATCCTTTTTGTTTTCTGGTACAGGAAAATGATCAAGGGTATTAAATGCTTTGCTGAAGTAGTCATTCATCCTTTCTTCAATAGTATTTCTGATGTCCAGGCGGTCATAAATAGCAGTAACTGCTTTAACCTTTTCTTCATTATTAAAATCTGAAGCCTTTAACCAACCATTAAGTTCCTTTTCGTCTTCACCCTGAGCTTTTTTCAAAGCCTCTATTAAGAGCATGGTCTTCTTATTGGCAATGATATCTCCACCAACTTGCTTCCCGAATTTCGCCTGATCTGCATATACATCCATCAGGTCATCCTGAAGCTGGAATCCAATACCAAGATTTACACCAAAGTCTCTGATTTGTCTGCAAACAACTTCAGTTGCTCCGGCTATTTCTGCCCCCGCTTCCAAAGCAAAACCAAGCAATACTGAAGTCTTTTTCCTGATCATTTCCAGATACTCAGACTCGCTAACATTATCACTGGTTTCGAAATTCATATCCTCTTGTTGTCCTTCGCATACTTCAGCAGCGCAAACATTAAATTTCCCAAGGATAGATTTTAACTTTGATGGCTCAATATCAAGATCCAGGAAGTAATCATACACTTTTACAAGCATAACATCTCCGGAAAGGATACCTATATTTTGATTCCACTTATTATGGACTGTCGGTTTTCCTCTTCTTAAAGGTGCTTCATCCATGATATCGTCATGAACGAGCGTAAAATTATGGAACAACTCTACAGCCATTGCAGCGGGCATAGCTTTTTGATAATCATCTGCAAAAAGTTTATACCCTAACAAGGTTAGCAGTGGTCTCATTCTTTTTCCCCCGATATTCATAATATATTTAATCGGGTCATAAAGTTCTACCGGATGATGCGGTAGAGATAATTCATCAATATTCTTATTCAGCTCCTCAAGAAGCGGATTGAACTTTTCAATCATTGTATACTAATTCAAGATCTATGTTTCGTTTATCCAGATCAGTCCTTACGACTCTAACCTTCATATTATCACCTAGAGTGATGATTCGTTTGTTTCGTTGACCAATTAGTCTCATGTTTTTCTCATCAAACTCATAATAGTCATCATCAAGGTCAGCAACACGAATCATTCCTTCACAAGCTGTGTCAGTTATTTCTATATATACACCCCAGTCTGTTACTCCGGAAACTATACCGTTAAATTCTTCACCAACATGGTCTGACATATATTCCACCTGCTTGTATTTTATACTTGCTCGCTCAGCTTCGGTTGCACGTCTTTCCATCTCAGAACTGTGACGACATTTATTTTCAAACAAGCCTTTTTCAGCAGTTTCATTATCATCTAAATATCTCTGAAGCAAACGGTGAACCATTACATCCGGATATCTTCTTATCGGTGATGTAAAATGAGTATAATGATCAAAGGCAAGACCAAAGTGACCTCTTTCTTCTGTTGTATAAATCGCTTTTGCCATGGTTCTGATGGCAAGTGACTCAAGGATATTTTGTTCCGGCTTACCTTCGATTTCATCCATCAAGGTATTCAAAGCTTTTGCTATATTCTCAGAATTGAGATCTACCTTATGGCCAAACCTGGCAGCAAATTTACCAAATGTTTCTAGCCTGTCTGGATCCGGGTTATCATGAACCCGGTAAACAAAGGTTAACTTTTCCTTACCCTTCTTTTTATGATAAACCTTTTCAGCTACTGACTTATTTGCCAAAAGCATAAATTCCTCAATCATCTTGTGAGCATCTTTTCTCACTTTAGGAATCACACCCAATGGCTTACCATTTTCATCAAGCTTAAACTTGACTTCTACAGTTTCAAAGTTAATTGCTCCCTTTGTATATCTTTTAGCTTTAAGTTTCTTGGCAATTGAATTCAGCAACCTGATTTCATCAGCAAAATCACCTTCCTGACCTTCGATCAGCTCTTGAGCCTCCTCATATGAGAATCTTCGATCAGAATGAATAACTCCTCTACCAAACCAGGCATCTTTAACTGTTCCATTATCATCCATTTTGAATGTTGCCGAAAAAGTCAACCTATCCTCATTTGGCCTTAATGAACATAAGTCATTTGACAATCGCTCGGGTAGCATTGGAATTGTTCTATCAACAAGATAAACTGATGTTGCTCTTGCAAATGCTTCCTTATCCAGAACACTATCGGGAGTAACGTAATGTGATACATCAGCAATGTGAACACCAATTTCGTACATTCCATCACCCAGATCAACAAAGCTTAATGCATCATCAAAATCTTTGGCATCAACAGGGTCAATTGTGAAGGTGGTTACATCGCGAAAATCTCTTCTTTTCTTGATCTCGTCATTAGTAATCTCTCCGGGAATCCTTTCTGCTGCTTCAACAATTTTTTCTTCAAACTCAAATGGAAGACCAAATTCTGCCATGATACTATGCATCTCGGCAGTATTGTCTCCAGCCTTACCAAGGATCTTTACCACTTCACCAATCGGACTTTTCTCATCTTCTGGCCAGCTGGTAATCCTGACAATTACTTTATCGTTATTTTTAGCTCCTTTGAGTTTGCCTTTATGGACGAAAATGTCCGTATGCATCCTTTTATTATCAGGAATTACAAAAGCAAATCGATCACCTAAGTCTAAACGACCAACGAACTCCATTCGTGATCTCTTGATGATTTGGACAACTCTTCCTTCAGGATTTCTACCGTCCATTGCCTCTTTAAAGATCTGAACTTCTACTTCGTCACCATCAAGGGCCTGACCCATATCGCGTGAAGCTACTTTTATATCGTGATCTTCACCTTCAACGACAATAAACCCAAACCTTGGGTTAACAAAATCAACTTTACCTTTGAGAAGTTCGCCTTCGTAAATGGAAGTGTAGAATCCTTTACCTGTTTCTCTGATTTTTTCATCGAGTTCCAGGTCTATCAATGCATGGACAACCATTGCCCTTGCTTTCTTATTACTTGCTCCGGCTTTTCTGGCGATTTGCTTTTCTGTAAAAGCTTTGCCGGAGTTATTATTTAAAAATTGAAGTATCTTATTCTTATATAATTCAATATTATCTTTTGTTCGTTTCTTTCCGGAACTCTTAGTTCCTTTTCTCTTTTTTTTACTCATTTCGTGAAATTTTTATTCACATTAATAGCCATATGTGTCTGTTTTGGCTTTACGTTGGAGAGTACGTTTGCGGATATCTTCAATATTACCATGTGGAATGGCATCCATTAATTTAATGGTGTAATCTGATTTTGGCGCATCATATATACTTTCTGAGAATCCAGCCTCAACTATTTTTCCTTCATTCATTACCATGATTCTGTCTGCAATAAATTTTACAACCGATAAATCATGTGAAATGAAAATATAGGTGAAATCGTGGTTTTCCTTAAGCCTGTTAAGCAAATTTAATACCTGTGCCTGAACCGACACATCGAGTGCCGAAACGGATTCATCACAAATGATGAATTTTGGATTCACTGAAAGGGCTCTGGCAATAACAATACGTTGACGCTGACCTCCACTAAATTCATGTGGATACCTATTATAAAATGAAGCTGAAAGTCCTACCTCTTCCAGAAGTTGCTCAGCTTTTTGCTTTCTATCGTTATTTGAGCTGCCAATATTATGAAAGCGCATTGGCTCAACAATCGCATCTCCGATGGTTTGTCTAGGGTTTAATGAGGAATATGGATCCTGGAAGATGATTTGCATATCCTTCCTTAGCTGCATCATCTCCCTTTTGTTGAAGTCTAATATGTTCTTGCCGAAAAACAAAACCTCTCCTTCGGTAGGTTCTATCAGCCTCATCATACTTCGACCCAAAGTTGTTTTACCACACCCTGATTCTCCTACTAAACCAAGTGTTTCGCCTTCGAACACTTTAAAACTCACATCATCTACAGCCTTGATAACCTCTTTACTCTTCTTGAAAATACCTTCTTTTACTGGAAAATAGGTCTTGAGGTTTCTAACTTCAATGATAGGTTGTTCTTTAAGCATTCTTAATTGCTTTTCCTGTATTTCATCTTCGGAAACAAGATTACTTAAAACAGCAAAAGCAGCGGATTTATATTTAGAATCTTTCTTCTCAACAATTTCACCTTCCTGATTTAACTCCATAAAATCTGATACGGTAGGAAGTTCCCTTAGCTTAACATCCATTCTTGGGCGACAAGCTAGTAAGCCCTTGGTATAAGGATGCTGTGGATTGTTGAAAATATTAAATATCGGACCTTGTTCAACTATTTTACCCTGGTACATGACAACTACTCTATCTGCAATCTCAGCTATTACACCAAGATCGTGCGTGATAAAGATTGTAGCCATATCATTATCCTCATTAAGTTCCTTCATCAGATCGACAATGTTTTTCTGAACAGTCACATCTAATGCTGTAGTAGGCTCATCGGCAATAAGCACTCTTGGGTCGCAAGACATTGCCATAGCAATCATTACTCTTTGCTTTTGACCTCCGGAAATCTGATGAGGATAAGTGTCAAATATTTTTTCAGGTCGCGGAAGTTTTACCTTTTTAAAAAGATCAATTGTACGCTGCTTCGCTTCCTTTTTACTCACATTCCTATGAAGCCTTATTGCTTCCATAACCTGATCACCACAAGTATAAACAGGATTAAGTGAACTCATAGGCTCTTGAAAAATCATAGCAATATCTTCGCCTCTGATTTTTCGCATCGTTTTTTCATCGACTTTGGTTACATCGACTGGCCCAAGCCCAGGACTGTTAAGTATTATATCTCCTCCTTCAATGTAGGCATGAGGTTTAGGTAATAACCCCATCATGGTTAATGCTGTGACAGATTTACCAGATCCGCTTTCTCCAACTATACCAATTGTCTCTCCTTTATGAATGGTAAAACTGATATCGTCAACTGCCTTTACAACTCCTCTTTTGGTTGCAAAGCTAGTTCTCAGATTCTTTACATCAAGTATTACATTATCCTTCATCTCCATGCTCAAAACATTAAAAAGTGGGGGCTCTTGATTTGGCTATCCTCCCTCGATTTTAAAAGCCTAAAATACTAAAACATACGGAGTTTTAAAACGAATCAAACGTATTGTATTGTACTGATATCAGTCTTCCCTATTAATTTCAGGTAAATATGCATCATCACTTCCACATCTTGCATGCAATAATTCGAAATCGCCTCCAGATCATTGTTTTCATAATATGCCGAATGCACCTTACTTCCATCAAGATTACTCTTACTACTTGGCATACTAAATACTGCTGAAAGGGTTTCAAGGGAAGTATAGTTTTTACGATCACCAAACTTCCAATAGTCCATTGTATCAAGGTGTTGTACTTCCCATGGCTTCTTACCGGCAAGATTTAAAACATCAGGTATCGCTACCCCATTTACGATCATTCGACGACATAAATAAGGGAAATCAAACTCTTTACCATTATGGGCACACAAATAAAGTTTGTCCTGATTGAACTTTTCTCTTACGAGGTTAGAAAAATCTGTCAAAAGTTCATTTTCATCATCATTACTTAACTGAGTAACACGCAATTGCCATTCGTCATCAACCATTCTAATTACACCAAGCCCTATACATATGACCTTACCAAATTCAGCATAGATAGCAGCTTTTCTAGCCCATAATTCTTCGGGAGTATACTCATCAGAGTCTCGCAAATTACGAGTTTTGGCAACCCATACCTTTTGCATTCTCTCATCGAGCTGATTAAAATCAGGGGTGATTGCTACTGTTTCAATGTCTAAAAATAAAATGTGATTAAGCGGCGGTTGAAAAATTTCCATTACAGTTTAATGATGATGGCCTCTTCTCCGATTTCATCAATAAATTCAGGCTTGCCTTTCTTTATTGTCCCCGGTTTAAAGGAAATTACTCCATCAAATAGTCGATTATTTTTAAAGTAGGTTATTTTAAATTCGTTTTCCAAAGCAAACACTTCCTCAACCATTGTTTCAAAGGCCACGGCCTTATGTGAGGCTATTTTATCTATTATGTGTCTTAATACTGAGGTTTTTACCTCTTTGCCTTTAACTACTCCTTTACCACATGAATTAATAAGAACATTTTCAAGCTCACTTTCATGGAAGTTAATAAAATACACTCTCCATTCTCCGGTTTTTTGCTTAGATAAAGCAATACCTATTTGCTCTGCTTTTTGTTCAACAATATCCTTTTTCATTTCTCTTGTGATTCATACACCATTTCAAACTCAAAGATCTCTGCCAAATATCCTTTGACCTTGTCTTTCACTTCCTCGAAATCAACTTTTCTTCCAAGTTCCTTATCGAGAGATGTTACGGCCTTATCATCAATTCCACACGGAATTATATGCCCGAAATATGAAAGATCTGCATTCACATTAAAAGCAAAGCCATGCATAGTTACCCATCTGCTTGATTTCACTCCCATAGCACAGATTTTTCTGGGGTTCTTCTGCTCTTCATGATCCAGCCATACACCAGTAAGCCCGTCGATTCTGCCAGACTTAATACCATAATCTGCAAGAGTCCTGATAATCGCTTCTTCGAGAAAGCGCATATACTTATGAATATCGGTAAAAAAGTTTTCAAGGTCAAGTATAGGATACCCTACTAATTGACCCGGACCATGGTAAGTGATGTCGCCACCTCTGTTTATTTTATAATAAGTAGCTTCATACTGCTTCAGCCCTTCCTCATCTAACAATAAGTTTTCAGGCTTCCCACTTTTTCCTAAGGTATATACATGTGGGTGCTGGCAAAATATCAAATAATTAGGTGTTTCGGTCTGATCGCTCTCCTCAACCTTTCTATTTTGAATCTTTTGATCAACAGTCTGATTAAATAATTCGCCTTGTTTATCCCAAGCTTCCTGATAATCTATCAATCCCCAATCCAAAAACTGTACCTGCTTATTTATTCTTTCATTCATGATTCTGAAATACAAGTCTGTAATAACTTTGACTGGCCATCAATCGCTTTGATCTTTATCTCACTACAGGCTGCAGGAAGAAGAATTGTTTTTCCCTTAGGAAGTAAATTTGTTTCTCCATTATAAACAATTTCTGTAGTACCTTCTATGGCCATCAATACAACAAACGAACCTAAGGCGGATGGGGTTATTGAAGTTTCAGTTTGAATTGTTAACTGTTTAACATCAAAATAACTGTTAGCAACTAACTGATCAGAGGTATCAGGTTTTGTGGCTGGTCTTACTTTATACTGATCTTTATATTCATAATCAAGAGCTTCATATGCATCATCAATATGAAGCTCACGTTTGTTTCCATTAGTATCAACACGGTCAAAGTCATAAACTCTATAAGTAAGATCTGAACTCTGTTGGATTTCAGCTAGCAATATCCCCTTACCTATCGTATGTATTCTTCCCGCAGGAATATCATAAACATCACCCTCTTCAACTTCATGATTCAAAAGAGTATCTGCTACCTTTCCCTCCTCAACCATTTTTTGAAACTTGTCTCTTGACATATTTTCTTTAAATCCGGAAACAAGAGTCGAACCTTCTTCAGCAGATATGATATACCACATTTCATTTTTACCAAATGGCTGGCTATGCTTCTTCATGGCAAGTGCATCATCAGGATGAACCTGAACTGATAAATCCTGAGCAGCATCTATGAATTTAAAAAGTAAAGGGAAATCTCTACCATACTTTTTATAAACCCTTTCTCCCAAAATTTCTACCGGGAACCTCTCGATAAGCTCGGTCAATTTTATCCCATCAAAAGGACCACCATTAACAACGCTAACATCACCCGGCACTCCTGAGATTTCCCAGCTCTCACCGATAGGTTCATCGCCTGTCAAAGGTTTATTAAGTAAAGTTCCTAATTTTCTTCCACCCCAAATCTTTTCCTTCAGAATAGGGTGAAACTTAAGAGGCATTAAGTTCATTCTAATAATTTCTACTTTCTAAATTCCTTATACGCATTGATAAGGCCGTTTGTCGAAGCATCATGTGTATCGACTTTATCATCCGAATTTAATTCCGGAAGAATCTTTTTTGCTAACTGCTTACCTAACTCTACCCCCCACTGATCAAAGCTAAAGATGTTCCAGATAACACCTTGAACAAACACCTTATGCTCATACATCGCGATTAAGGCCCCTAAAGTTTGTGGGTCTAATTCTTTGAACAGAATGGAATTAGTCGGTTTATTTCCTTCAAATATCTTAAATGGAAGTAAAAAGTCAATTTCTTCTGTTGACTTTCCTAAAGATTCAAGTTCAGCTTTTACTTCATTACCATCTTTCCCTTTCATCAACGCTTCCGTCTGAGCAAAATAATTTGACAATAGCTTTTGATGATGGTCGCCAATCTGATTATGTGTTTTTGCCGGAGCAAGGAAGTCACAAGGAATTATTTTGGTGCCCTGATGAATCAATTGGTAAAAAGCATGCTGTCCGTTAGTACCAGGCTCACCCCAGATTACCGGACCGGTTTGATATTCAACATTTTTACCTAATCGATCAACATATTTACCATTACTCTCCATATCTCCTTGTTGGAAATAAGCTGCAAATCTATGCATATACTGATCGTATGGAAGTATTGCTAATGACTCAGCACCAAAGAAATTATTATACCAAATACCTAGCATTGCCAAAATTACAGGCAGGTTCTTTTCAGGCGAGGTAGTCTTAAAATGGGTATCCATCTCGTACGCTCCTTTTAAAAGCGATTCAAAGTGATCAAACCCTATTGTACAAGCAATTGATAGTCCAATGGCTGACCAAAGCGAATATCTTCCACCAACCCAATCCCAAAATTCGAACATATTATCAGGATCGATACCAAACTCTGTTACTGATTCGGTATTTGTGCTTAGTGCAACAAAATGCTTTTTGACTGCCTCTTTATTACCTGCTGCTTGTAAAAACCATGCTTTAGCAGTTTCAGCATTAGTCATGGTTTCTTGAGTAGTAAAAGTTTTTGATGCTATGATGAAAAGTGTATTCTCCGGATCAACAACTTTTAATACTTCTGCAATATGTGAACCATCAACATTTGAAACAAAGTGTGTTTTAATATGTGGTACAGTATAAGGTTTTAAGGCTTCGGTAACCATGTATGGTCCCAGATCTGATCCTCCAATACCTATATTAACAATGTGTTCAATTCTTTTTCCAGTAAATCCTTTCCATTCTCCGCTGATCAGCTTATCGCTGAACGATTTCATTTTGTTAAGCACCCGTTTAACATCCGGCATCACGTCTTCTCCATCAACCAACACAGGTTCTCCGGACATATTTCTTAGTGCAGTATGAAGCACCGCTCTATCCTCGGTTTGGTTAATATGATCTCCGGAAAACATTGCCTTTATAGCATCACCTAATTTGCATTCTTCAGCAAGTTCATTAAGTAATGACATTGTTTCTTCTGTTATCCTGTTTTTTGAAAAATCAAGGAGGATATTATTAAACTGAACCGAAAACTTATTAAACCTGTCCTTATCTTCCTCAAAAAGATCCTTCATGTGAAGATCTTTAACCTTATTATAATGGGTGGTTAGCTTTGACCAGCTTTTGGTATTTTGTGGATTTATTTTTGGTAGCATGATATTTGCTTTAAAATCATCAATTAACAGTCTGTTATACTATATTAGTCTATTATCAACTATTATTGTAAAATTGGAAAGAAATTTTAACAGAAACAGACAAATCGGCAATAAAGGTGAGGAAAAAGCAGCATTATTCCTAAGAAGTCTGGGTTTTGACATTATAGAAACCAACTACCGATACAGCCATTCCGAAATCGATATAATTGCATTAAAAGATTGCAAAATTCATTTTATTGAAGTCAAAACGAGAACTTCAGATCAATATGGAGAACCCGAGGAAGCTATTGATGACAGCAAGCTTGAATCCATGATGTCTGTAGCAGATCATTATGTTGATAAGATTGACTGGAATGGCAATATTCAATTTGATGCCATTTCCATTTTGCTTAAAGATGATATTAGATTAGACTATTTTGAAGACATTTGTTGAATGAATTCAACCGGGACTTCAGCATTGTACACCGGATTATATTCGAAGATAACTTTCCCTCTTTCGTCCCATTCCTTTAGCACATATGGAATAAAATCATTGTCATAAGGGTTATCACGGTATTGCATTTGCCTTTTTCGCCTTCTGCGCTCGTAAAACTCTGTCCAGACGCCAACTTTTTCTCCATTTTCATATTCACCAACAACAGCTACGAGTCCATTTTCATGGAAATAATAATAGTAACCTTCTTTTTCACCATACTCAATGGGAATAACTTCTTTTAGTTTCTTTCTGTCAGCATCGTAATAACTAGCATATGAATTTTTAGGCCATCCACGGAAGTATTTTTCTTTGTCTTTTAGAACGTAGTAATCATACATTTTCCCATAAGTCTCCCAACGCCCATGCTTCATACCTTTATAAAAGATGCCTTCCATAAGCGTATGTTCCGTATTAAACTGACGATAAGGTCCGTGAAGTAATGGCCCCAGCTCCGGGTCGTATTTATCAGGAGTAGTTACTTTTATCTTGCGTTCATCATAGCTGTAATAATGAATATCCCTAACATATTTGTTAGGAGTTTCATTAACTTTCAAAAGGTAAAACTTTTCATAAACAACCTTTTGCCCAACGCCTCTTTTGGTAAACATCTTACGGGTTTTAATTCCGTAAAACTCTTTCTTCTTCTTTTTCTCCTTTAATTTAACTTCTTCATCTTCCTCATCATCATTAGTTCCGATCTCTAGATTAACAGACTCAGGCACATCAGAGCTGATTACAGAATACTCAGTATCCTGACTAAAAGCCAGAAAGCTGGTGGTTAAAAATAAAGCCGTTATATAAAGTTGTTTTTTCATTCAATTAATTAAACGAAGCTAAAAGAAAAAGATTTTACTTTAAGATAAAGTAAAAAAAATAGGTCTTGCCTGAATAAGCAAGACCTTTGGTATTTAAATATTATAATTATTTCGAAAGATAATCTACACTTCGCTGTATAAAGCTGGTTAATGACTCTCCTTCAAGCATGTTTTGAGACAATAAAGCCAAATCAAAAACCTGCTTAGCTAGTCCGACTTGCTTGTCTTCTTCACCAGCATTTAGAATTTTTTCTGCAAGAGGGTGATTTGCATTAACAGCAACCTCAAATTGATCTGGCATCGCTCCGTAAAAGTTCATTCCACCTCCGGTTTTAGCCATATCTTTCATTCTTCTCATAAATTCAGGCATAGTAACCACCAATGGCATCTCAGCTTCATCAAGTGGCTCAACCTTAACATTATAACTTGGGTTTGATATAGCCTTTTCAACTACAGCCTTCAAACTTTCTTTTTGCTCATCTGTTAGTTTCGACTCTTTTACCTCTCCTTTATCAATAAGCTTATCTAAAGTATCTGAGTCAACTCGTTTTAATGATACGTTCTCAAGCTTTTGCTCAAGCATATTGATAAAGTGGCTATCAATAACGCCATCAAGCTTCAACACATCATACCCTTTTTTCTTAGCAGTCTGAATGTAGGCATTCTGTTTTGCCACATCAGTTGAATAAAGGAATATCACATTTTTGTCCTTATCTGTTTGCTCAGGCTCAACTGCAGACTTGTATTCATCAAAAGTGAATTTCTTATCATCAACATTAGTAAGTAAAGCAAAATCTTTAGCTCTTTCATAGAACTTATCTTCACTCAACATACCATACTTCACAAATACGTTGATGTCTTGCCACTTGCTTTCAAACTCAGCTCGATCATTTTTGAAGATCTCAGTAAGTTTTTCAGCTACCTTTTTGGTGATGTAGTTATTAATCTTTTTGACATTACTGTCAGACTGCAGATAACTACGTGAAACGTTTAACGGTATATCCGGAGAATCAATTACACCATGTAAAAGCATTAAGAATTCAGGGACAATATCTTTTACCTCATCAGTAATAAACACCTGTCTGCTGTAAAGCTGAATTTTATTTCTGTTTACATCGATGTCATTTTTGATCTTAGGGAAGTATAGAACACCGGTTAGATTAAATGGATAATCTACATTCAGATGTATCCAGAATAGTGGCTCTTCTGAGAATGGATATAGAGTTCTATAAAAATTCTTGTAATCCTCATCTTTCAGCTCTGAAGGACTTACTGTCCATATTGGCTTCGTATCATTGATAATGTTATCAACTTTTACAGTAGTATATTTCGGATTTCCATCATCGTCCTTGCCATCTTCTTTTCTTTCATCTTTCTGTCCGAAACGAATTGGCACAGGCAAGAATTTACAGTACTTCTCAAGGATATGACCTATTCTTGCCTCCTCAAGAAACTCCTCACTTTCATCATTGATATGAAGAATGATCTTAGTTCCTCTTTCTTTCTTCTCAACTTCTGTGATTTCAAACTCAGTGCTACCGTCATTTATCCATTTGGCAGGAGTTGAACCTTCTTGATATGAAAGAGACTCAATTTCTACCTTTTCAGCAACCATGAAAGAAGAATAGAAACCAAGACCAAACTTACCAATTATCTCATTCGCATCTTTGGCATCTTTAAACTTCTCAACAAATTCAGTTGCCCCTGAAAAAGCTATCTGATTAATATATTTTTTGATCTCATCAGCAGTCATACCGATACCCCGGTCTTCAACTGTGATAGTTTTTGCACTTTTATCAACGCTTACATCGATAGTTAAGTCTCCCAACTCATCCGTCATCTCTCCCAATGAACTTAGCCTTTTTAGTTTCATTGTAGCATCAACTGCGTTTGAAACTAATTCTCGAAGGAAGATCTCATGATCAGAATACAAAAATTTCTTAATGATCGGGAAAATATTTTCCGTGTGGATTGATATTGTTCCTTTTTCGTTCACCGTACTCATATCGATTAATATTTATTTTTTTATTGGAGGCTAATCAAAATATGTACCGTTTAAAAATTTTGCGCTAAGAACTGACAACATGACACTTGGAGATAATTTTGACAGTCTGACTATTGACAAATGGGCATAAAAAAAGCCATCCTGTTTAGAATGGCTTAATATCTTATAGTTTAAAAACTACCTTATTCTGTCTACAGATTTAATTAGTTTCTCATCTTTTCTGATAAATATATTTGCCAAAATATTGCAAATAACTGCTCCAGCAGGAAGAATCAGACTAAAAACATAATATGTACCCGGGTATTCCGGATTAAAATAATTCTTTGCATCAGTCACCAATAATAATGGAACGATAAGCGAAGCTAGAATCAACAAGGAATTAAATGCATTAAGCTTTAACTGTGTCAGCCTTTTCTTAAAACTAAACAATGACATTAAAGCTACGGCGGCAGACAAACCGGCAATACCTGCGACATACATGATGTTCTTCTGTTCCTTAACTTCTGTAAATACTATGCCGTTTGCTTCAGGGTCAATATCACCGTACTTCATCTCAAAAGTACTCATTACAACTGCCTGATTGTTTTCTTTATCAACCTTTTCCCAGATTGGCATGACAGCGTATGCGCCCATAAAAACTGCAACAAGCAGTAGAAATATCGTCTGAATTCTTTGTATCATAACTTGAATTATTATTGTTAGACCCTGCAAAAGTAGTTAATTATTTAATTTGGGCTAATATTTTAAACAAATTAGGTTAGGACCAATTAATTTTGTCGTCCATGGAGCTAAAACGATATCTATTCTGTACAGCATTTAAAGGCACCCGATATCAGGGGTGGCAAACACAGCCAAACAAGCTGTCTGTACAAGATGCTATCGAAAAGGTTATTCGCACCTTGTTTTCAGATTCTGAACTCTCTCTAATGGGTAGTGGAAGAACTGACACAGGTGTTCATGCAACAAATCAGTATTTTCATATCGATCTTCCTGAAAGATTTGATTGTGAAACGCTTATTTTTAAAATGAACCTGATGCTCCCCGGTGATATAGTAATTAAAAGCTGTCAGATTGTTAATGAGGATTTTCACGCAAGGTTTTCGGCGACTTCCAGAAGCTATATTTATTACATTAACAAATCCAAAAACCCTTTTCTTGAAAATGAGGTTTATGTATTTGGAAAAAAACTAGATCTCGACAAAATAAATGAAGCCTGCCAATTCCTTTTAGGAGAGCAAGACTTCAAAAGTTTTTGCAAAAGCAGAACTAATAATCATCATTTTAGATGTAACATAACAAAAGCATATTGGGTAGAAGAGAACAATGGTTATCAATTTCACGTTAGTGCCAACAGGTTCCTTAAAGGAATGGTTAGAGCATTGACAGGAACATTGATCAATGTAGGGTTAGGAGACCTGGAACCTGAAGCTTTACCAGAGATTATAAAAAAACGTGATAGAAAAGCTGCAGGCAGATCAGCCCCGGCAGATGGTTTATATCTCACAGATGTTGAATATCCGGGTTGGAATATAAAAAAGATCAATCTTGAACAAGGAACAGGAAAATAGAAAAATTTATGACTATGCAGTCTTAAAAAGGCTGTTATCTTTTGCAAAGCCATATAAAGGAAAGTTTGTATTATTGATCATACTCACCTTACTGGTTTCTGTATCAGGGCCGATAAGACCAGCGATAATCGGGTGGACAATCGATAATCCGATAGCAGAAGGAAACTATGAGCTGTTGGTACGGATGATCCTGATTCTACTTGGATTATTGGTATTTCAATTTATAGCTCAATATTTCCACACCTACCTTTCAGGTTGGCTGGGGCAATATATAATTAAGGATATCAGGATACAGCTATATCGACACCTTCTGAAGTTAAAACTCAAATTCTTTGACAGAACACCAATAGGTAGACTGGTAACAAGAAATGTATCAGATATCGAAACGCTGGCAGATGTATTTAGTCAGGGTGTTGCAGCAATCATCAGTGACTTGCTTCAGATTCTGATTATTCTCGGCATGATGTTCTGGACTGACTGGAAACTGACTTTAGTAACTTTATCCACTTTCCCGTTATTGATTATTTCAACCTATATCTTTAAGGAAAAGGTAAAATCATCGTTTAATGCTGTTAGAAATGCGGTTTCTAATCTGAATAGCTTTGTACAGGAACATATTACCGGTATGAACATCGTTCAGATTTTTAGTGCTGAACGAAAAGAGTATGAAAAATTTAAATTGATAAATAACGAACATCTACAGGCTAATCTAAAAAGTGTCCTGTACTATAGTATTTATTTCCCGGTGGCAGAATTTATCCAGGCAACAGGTATTGCTTTGATTATCTGGTATGGAGGTAGGGGAGTGATATTCGAACAATTTCAGCCCGGGGTATTAATCTCCTTTATATTGTATGTTGGTATGTTCTTCAGGCCAGTTCGCCTAATTGCAGATAGATTCAACACGCTTCAAATGGGAGTGGTGTCTACCGAGCGAATAATGAAGCTTTTGGATAGTGATGATTTCATATCTGATGAAGGCGATTATTCTCCGGAATCAATAAATGGAGATGTAGAGTTCAAAAATGTATGGTTCGCATACAATGAAGGAGAAGATGTTCTTAAAAACATCAATTTCAGTGTTTCAAAAGGAGAGACTTGTGCTCTTGTAGGTGCTACCGGAGCAGGAAAGTCATCGATTATAAACCTTCTCAATAGGTTTTATGATATTAATGATGGAGAGATTCTGGTTGATGGCAAAGATGTAAAAGATTATGACCTTGCTGCTTTGAGAGAACATATCGGAGTGGTAATGCAAGACGTTTTTCTGTTTTCAGGATCAATTCGTGAAAACATCAGGCTAGGGAATAATGACATTACCGATGAACAGATTGAAGAAGCTGCCAGACTTGTTGGTGCTGACAAATTTATCGAGCGACTTCCAGGAGGCTATGACTATAATGTAATGGAACGAGGGGCAACATTATCTGTTGGACAGCGTCAGCTTATATCATTTGTAAGAGTGATGGTTTACGACCCTAAAATCATAGTTCTTGATGAAGCAACGAGTAGTGTCGATACCGAAACTGAAGAACTAATTCAGGAAGCGATCGAGAAAATGATGACAGGCAGAACAAGCATTGTTATTGCACACAGGTTATCCACTATTAAACACGCTGATAAAATAATCGTTCTGGACAAAGGAGAAATTAAAGAGATAGGAAACCATGAAGAACTTTTAAGTAAAAATGGTTTTTATACACAGCTTCATAAAATGCAATACAAAGAGGTCGTCTGACCTCTTTATTGGTAGTATCTAAAAAACTGTGTAAGTGAGGTTGAGTATAAATTACTCAAAGCTTTTTTCACCATTTTGATATTACATATTTAAATAAGTCCTTTTTCCTCTAACTCTAATTTCATCTTATTGTAGGCATCTAGTTTTGCTTTTAATATCAAATCTGCAGATTCGTTCTTAAAAACTTTATTAGGAATAGTAACATTATCAGTTTCGACAACCTCAAACTCAACTTTATCTCCAACAGATAGAGTTAAAGTATCCCATATGAACTCTTCATCTGCATCACTTTCTAAGCCAGACATTCTCAACTCTACTAAATCCCTTCCCTTTGAATTAATTCTATTAACAATTAAAGAAGATATACCATTGTTTACTCCAATGACGTACTATTTTTCCTTTAGTTTAATATTAAACCCAATCATAAATAATTAATCAAATAAACAAATAAGATAACTCCAAAGGCTGGATAATTAATGTAATATAAAATGTTGAGCAAAAAAATGACTTGGAAATTATTGGTATAAATACCTACTGTCACCTAATCATTCTTACAAATGAAGATTATTATTATTCAAATTAATCCTTTCTCCATTAATTCCTTTTGTAATGCATGATAGCTTTTTATTTTACTTTGTAAAATCATATCATCTACACCTTCTTCATTACTAACGCTTATCGGTTGACTTAAATCTTTAGGCTCAACATCTTTTATACTTAATTTTATTTGATCATTTAAATAAAGATTATCCTTAAACCATACTACATGTGATTTACCTTCCTTATCATATGATCCAAGTCGTATATTTATCTCTTGCTCATTTAAAATATAATCAACTGTAAATGAAACCACTCCATTTTTCACTGATGCGGTAGCTTTATACTCATCATTAATAAACAATTCAAATGCATTCATAAGGTTATTTCCATTTATACTACTTTCCTAAAAACTCAGAACATTTGGAGATTAACTTAAGCATAATTTCAGACTTTTAATGAACAGCAAGGATAGTATCCCGGTCATATAAACATATAAATAAGCATATCTCACTTTATTTGGCTGATAGATAAAGGGTATAAAATACGAGTTCAATTTTTCCAAACTCTATTACTCAACTTGCTAGAATTACTTTTTTATAACGATCTCAGCCTTATTAATCTTTAGGGTAGGATTCTCTGAAGTGATGAGTAAGCCTTTAAAAGTATAATTACCACTTTCTTTAACCACCAAACTTTTATTTTTACCTATAAAACTCCACTTTGTATCTTCATTTATTGATGTTTTAACCTCACCAATAGTAATTTTCTTATCAAAAGGATTTACTTCCAACACACTTAGCTCCTGACCATCTTTCAACATTTGAATTTTAAATCTCAACTGAACATCTCCGGTATATTCTATATCCAGATCTGACCAAAAAGCTATTTCTTCACCCTCCACAAACTGGAAAGATTTTTCTTTGGTAAACAAAACATTTTCATTGCTTACCTTATTTATTTTCAACCTGCCTATTTCTTTTCCTGTCAAGGCTTCGCAAGCTGTAAATAGAATAGAAAATAATATCAATAATATGGCTCCTTTTACTTTTACCATTCCAATTTTTGATTTTGACATTAGGCTTCAACCCAGCTATAAAACTCGGAAGTTTTACTTTGACTGGTCTTTAAAAATTCTTTTGCCCCATAAAGCTTGATTGCAATTATATTCTTGGTAAACCGCTGAATTGATTCTATATATGACTTTGACACAATTTCACTTCTGTTTATCTGAAAAAACTGTTCAGGATCAAGACTTTCATATAACTCTGCCAATGTCGAATAAGTAGAAATCACTTTTCTAGAATCTTTTGAATGAATAAATATGACACCATTATCTACCTCAAAATATTTTATATCAGAAACATTAATAAAGCCTAAATCATTTCCCGACCTGAAAGAAAACCTGGTTTTAAAACTTTCCTTGGCGTTTACACTCCCGCCGGCTAATAAATCCTTTAACTCGGCTAGCAAAGGTGATTTTGTCTGATTATCAGATATTAGCTTCCGGTATTTATTCCATGCTTTTTCAAATCTTGAATAATCGAATGGTTTAAGCAGGTACTCAATTCCTGAAGTTTCGAATGCATTCATCCAAAACTGGTTATAGGCAGTAGTGAAAATAATTGGTATTTCGACATCATAATTTTTAAGGACTTCAAATACATTCCCATCCCGCAATTCAATATCTGAAAAGATTAAATCAACCTTGGTCTCTTCAGAAAAGAAAGATTCAACCTCATCTAAAGTAGTTAATTCATTTACTATCGAAATTCCTTGATCCAGTGTCTCTATAAACCTCCTGAGTTTATTTCTTGCAGCTGACTCATCTTCAATTATTATAACTTTGACCATACTCATTTTTCAGACTTATAAATTTTTGGAAGCTTAACCTGAAACAAGTCATCCTCATTCAAAACCTCAATATTTCGATTTGAAAGTATACTAAACTGATCTTTTAGATTGTTCAAACCTCTGCCACTTTCAGCAATTCTTAAAGGCTTTTTACCACGACTGTTTTTAATTACTATGAATTGCTCATCATCATCTATGGTGATAATTATTCCAGAAGATCCTTTAATATTATGTTTAATCACATTTTCTATTAATGTCTGAATACTGAATGGAGGTACAACATAGTTATCCAAATCCTTAATATTGATAGTAAGGTCATATTCTCCCGGATACTTTTCATCTACCATTGTAAAATAATTTCGAGAAAATTCTATCTCTTCCTTTAGAGAAACCAGCTTTTTATCTGAGGTCTCTAATGCATATCTATATATATCAGCAAACTTAGTCAGGAATGAAGATGCCTTATTTTGATCATAATGGATCAGCTCATCAAGTGTATTAAGATTATTGAACAGGAAATGAGGAGTTAGCTGTGTCTTAAGGTTTTGGATTTTGCTTTCATTTAGAGCTTTCTCAGCATTAAAAAGCAATTGCTGTCTTACCTTGTATCGCTTAAAGAATGTATAAGAAAAATAAAACAAAGCGTAAATCAAAAAGTAAAGAACATTGCCGGAATTAGTCACTAATAAAGACCTATAGGTCACGTTTCGTTCAAAGTTACCAAAGGCTAAAGAAATAAGAATTGATAATCCATTAAGTACTAATAAGTAAATACACAGGCTAAAAAGAATTTCAATAAATGACTGCTGCCGCTTCTCATTACTAAAGACTTCATCAGTCGAAATCACTTTTCTTAATATATAATAAGCCAAAAGGGCACATATGAAATTATAAATGGCAGCCTCAGGTGTGAATGTTAAGAAGTCAACTCCTCTCTGAACTGTAATTCTTAGTACGATTGACTGTAAATAACAGAAAAAATACGTAGTTAAAAGAAAAATGTGATCCTCGCGGCTAATCCTGATCATTTTTATAAAAAACTTATTTCAATATAATAATTCAAATAAACTCAATAATACATAAAAAATACCCCACCCGATTTTAATATTTCAGGTGGGGTAATATTTTTATTCAGGCCAAGAGTGGACAACTTCCATATTGTCATTATAGGTTTCAATTTTTGCTTTATTATCAGCATCTATATAAAACATAGCCTTTGGTCTGCCTTGATCGTCGAAGAGGAACAACCCATTATTTTTACTCCTCGTTTTGCCAAGTAATATTCTTGGTACACCGCGCCCAACATTTCCATCAGATATAGATTCATCTGCCGGACGGTCATTAAAGGCGAGCATTGAACTTACAGACCTGTTTCCTTCTTCATCTTTATGGTCAGTATTTAATAATTGAACTACCTGGTCACCATCATATTGATCATAGGTTAATGATAACCCGGAACTATGCTTGCCATCTTCTTCTTTTCCATCATATATAAATCCACCGCATTCAATACCATCTTCGTTGAAAAACAACATTCCTGATCTCTTTTTCCTTTTTGGATTCGTTTTCTTACCATTAATCTGATCATCACCAGTAGGGAACTTATCAACATTGGTAATTATCATTTTCACTGTCCCGTCTGGCTCGATGATATTGATTCGCTGTACATCTATGGATTCAAACCTTTTATTTCCTGCACTCGATCCGAATGATGAAAAAATAACTGCTGCCATAATAGCTACTGTGCCTAATGCAATTGTTCTTAAAAATATTAATTCCTTGTTCATAACTTTATTTTTTTGTGTTTTTGTTTCTTTCATGTTTCAAATGTCCAAACATTACTCTTCTAAAAACATGTCATTCTTTCGAACTAAGGAATCTTTACCCTGAATGAAGGAAATAATAAATTGAATTAATTTTACAAATAGAATGGTGGCGCAGTAATTACCCAAAAACCTTTTATTAATTTCAAAAACAACTGACTGTTTCTTGTAGATGAAAGGCTGTTTGTTAATTTTGATACAATTAGCAGAGCATTGTATTCTCTGGCGATTGAAACTCTGATAACCCTGAATTTATGTTTGGAAATAAATATTTCAACATATGTATTGTTGGTACAGGCAATGTAGCTCAAACTCTGGCCTTAACTCTTGAGGAAAAAGGCCATACCGTTTCTGCAATTTGTAGTCGTCAGGTAGAACGTGCCCAAAGTATAACAAAATCATTATATGAAGCAGAGCCAGTAACAGAACCTGACTTTCGGACTTTTGATCCCGATATAGTAATCCTGGCCGTAAAAGATGATGCAATTGAAGAAGTGGCTCAATCTGTAGTAGTTCCTGATGATACTATTATAGTTCATACTAGTGGAGTAAGGTCATTTACTGAACTGAGACCCCATTCATTAATTGGTGTGTTTTATCCACTTCAAACTTTCATAAAAAATAACCCTCCTCACTGGAATACAACTCCAATTTTAGTGGAGTCTGATAATAAAGAAGTAGTAGGAAAATTAATTAAGCTAGGTAAGAGCATTGGAGGTCGGGTTGAAGAAATGAGCTCTGAAAAAAGAGCTAAAATTCATGTTGCTGCAGTTTTTGCTTCGAATTTCACCAATCATATGATCAGGATAAGTAAGGAGCTTGCAAAAAAAGAAAAAATTGACTTTGAATTAATAAAGCCTTTAATTCGCCAGTCAATTGATAACGGATTAACTCTTGGCCCTGAAAAAGCACAAACAGGACCTGCAAAAAGAGGAGATCTGGAAACTCTTGACAAGCATTTTGAATCTTTAAAATTTGATGAAGATATTGCAGAAATTTATCGTTTGATCAGTCAGCACATATTAGATACCTATACATCCTGATTAAAATGTCTTTTAATAAAAAAATCGTTGCCTTTTTGCAGGTTACACGCTGGCCTAACTTACTGATAATTGTTCTGGGGCAATACCTGACAGCAATATTCCTAATTGAAGCAGGAAACTGGAATGATGTTCTTTTAAGCCTTAGAATGGCAGTCTTGAGTTTATCAACCGTAATTCTAGCCGCTTCAGGTTACCTCATCAATGATTATTATGATATTAAGATAGATTATGTCAACAAACCTCAAAAGGTTGTTATAGGCAAATACATAAGGCGTCGCCACGCTATGCTTGCGCATACAACTCTCAATTTCATTGGAATAACGATGGGGTTATTATTAAACTATAAAGTCGGGCTTGTAAATGTCTTTGCCGCATATTTATTATGGTTGTATAGCAACAAACTAAAGCGACTTCCTTTTTGGGGAAATTTTTCCGTAGCAGTTTTAACTGCATTGAGCATTTTTAGCGTGTATTTAATTTTCCCTGATAATTTTCAGAAAGTGTTATTATATAGCTATTTCGGATTCACCTTAACATTTATCAGAGAGGTTATTAAAGACATGGAAGATATTAAGGGTGATGAGGAATTCGGTTGTAGGACTATTCCAATTATATTAGGTATAAGAGCCACGAAGAGGGTTCTTTATGTACTTATAATTGTCTTTACCACTAGCTGCATATTAGTTTGTACTATTTACAATTTATATTCACTGGGAATATTTTTCACAGCCTTAAGTATACCGTGGATTATATTCATTTATCAAATTTATAGGGCCGATACTCAAAAATCTTATAGAAAATTGAGTACTACTGCCAAGCTGATCATGCTTCTGGGATTGGTCAGTATGACAATGCTTTAATATATTTGCAAATATATTTTCAAAAAGATCTCAGTTTGAAAACCAAAAAAAAGAAAATAGCCATCTTCGCATCAGGATCAGGCTCAAATGCAAAAGCCATCATTGACTATTTCAAAGATTCTAAAGACGTTGAAGTGTCATTGATTTTAACAAACAAATCTGATGCAGGAGTAATCGACCACGCCATAGAAAACAACATTTCTCACCTCGTTTTCAACAGAGAATCATTGTACGAAAGCAATGAATTAAACCTACTATTGCAAAGTGAAGGTGTAGATCTAATCGTATTAGCTGGTTTTTTATGGTTAATACCAAAATCATTGATTGAAGCTTTCCCTAATAAAATAATAAATATTCATCCATCATTATTACCAAAATATGGCGGTAAAGGAATGTATGGAAAAAAAGTTCATCAGGCAGTTATCGAAGCCGGTGAAAAAGAAAGCGGATTGACGATCCACTTTGTTAACGACCAATATGATGATGGGGATATCATTTTTCAGACTAAAGTAAAAGTTGAAAGTAAGGATACTGCAGAAACTTTAGCTGAAAAAATATTGCAACAAGAACATAAACACTACAAAAAGGTTATAGAAAAACTACTAACCTCAGACTCTGAAACAAACTAATAGCAAAACAATCATTTTATCATGTCTGATATTAAAATCTCTTCAGCTCTAATTTCTGTTTTTTATAAAGACGGACTAGCTCCTATTGTCGAAAAACTTCATGAAAATGGAGTTACAATTTATTCTACCGGTGGAACACAAAAATTCATTGAAGACATGAATATTCCGGTTGTTCCTGTAGAAGATTTAACTTCTTACCCTTCAATTTTTGGAGGAAGAGTTAAAACCCTTCACCCAAAAGTATTTGGAGGCATACTTCAAAGAAGAGATGACAACAATGATAAAAAGCAAGCTGAAGAGTACAACATTCCATCAATTGATCTTGTAATTGTAGATTTATACCCTTTTGAAGAAACCGTTGCTAGCGGTGCTGATGAGCAGGATATTATTGAAAAAATTGATATTGGAGGTATATCTTTAATTAGGGCTGCAGCTAAAAACTTCAAAGATGTATGGATTGTATCTTCGAGAAATCAATACGAAGATGTATTATCAGTACTTGATTCAAATAATGGAAGCACTGAATTAGCAACAAGAAAAAGATATGCTGCAGAAGCTTTCCATATTTCTTCACATTACGACAGTGCTATTTTCAATTACTTTAACGAAGGCGGAGATGTTGCGGCATTCAAATCTAGTTACAGCAATGGAAAAACATTAAGATATGGAGAAAACCCTCATCAAGACGCAGCTTTTTATGGTCCGTTGGGTGATTTGTTAAATCAGCTACATGGAAAAGAATTAAGTTATAATAACCTTGTAGATATCGATGCTGCAATCAATTTGATTGAAGAGTTTGATGAAAGTGAAACTGCATTTGCAATACTAAAACACACTAATGCATGCGGTTGCGCTACAGGCAATTCTGTCAAAGAAGCATACCTTAGAGCGTTTGAAGCAGATACCATATCCGCTTTCGGTGGAATATTAATTACCAATAAACCGGTAGACAAAGACGCAGCAGAAGAAATAAACAAGCTTTTCTGTGAAGTTCTGATAGCTCCATCTTTCGAAGAAGATGCATTAGAGGTACTTAAAAGCAAGAAAAACAGAATTTTGCTCGAAAAGAACGCTAATCTTACAGACAAAAAACAGTTCAAATCTTTATTGAATGGTGTTATAGTTCAGGACAGAGACTTAAAAACAGACAAAGCTGAAGACTTCAAAACGGTAACCAAAAAAGAAGTTACCGAGCAGGAGGTTTCAGACCTTGTATTTGCTTCTAAAGTTTGTAAGCATACTAAATCAAATACAATTATTCTAGCCCGTAACAATCAGCTTCTGGCTAGTGGTGTAGGCCAGACATCACGCGTAGACGCCCTTAAACAGGCAATTGAAAAGGCTAAGCAGTTCGGCTTTGAATTAGAAGGTGCGGTTATGGCTTCAGATGCATTCTTCCCTTTCCCTGATTGTGTCGAAATAGCTCATAATGCAGGAATTACAGCTGTAGTTCAACCGGGAGGATCTATCAAAGATCAAGACTCAATAGATTATTGTGATGCCAACAATATGGGCATGGTGTTTACTGGTACAAGACACTTTAAACATTAATCTTACAATCTTTCCTTTGAAAAATAAGATATTTGTATATTGCAACTTTTAAAGGAAAGAAAGAATTAATTTAATAGCCTAATTTAAGAGACAGCATGGGATTGTTTGACATTTTTTCAAGCGACATTGCAATAGACCTTGGTACGGCCAACACTCTGATTATTCACAGGGATAAGATCGCCGTAGATGAGCCTAGCATTATCGCCATTGATAAAGCAACAAATAAAGTGCTTGCAATAGGCCGTCAAGCCATGCAAATGCACGAAAAAACACACGAAAGTATAAAGACTATTCGTCCGCTTAAGGATGGTGTTATTGCAGACTTCCATGCTGCAGAACACATGATCAGGGGGATGATCAAAATGATTGATGGCAACAAGCGTAGTTTTTTGCCTCAATCTCATCGTATGGTCATTTGTATTCCTTCTGGTATTACAGAGGTTGAAAAGCGTGCAGTTCGTGACTCAGCTGAGCATGCCGGAGCTAAAGAAGTTTACATGATTCATGAACCAATTGCTGCAGCCATCGGTATCGGTATTGATATTGAGCAGCCAGTAGGTTCTATGATTGTAGATATCGGAGGTGGTACTACAGAAATTGCTGTTATTGCTTTATCAGGTATTGTTTGTGATCAATCAATACGTGTTGCCGGAGACTCTTTCAATAAGGATATTCTTGACTATATGAGACGTCAGCATAACTTACTTATTGGTGAGCGTTCTGCTGAAAAAGTAAAAATTGAAGTAGGTGCTGCAATGACTGAGTTAGACAACCCACCTGAAGAATATGAAATCAGAGGTCGTGACCTAATGACTGGTATTCCGAAGGTAATCAAGGTTTCTTATAGCGAAATTGCATTTGCACTTGATAAATCAGTATCTAAAATTGAAGAAGCTGTTCTTAAAGCTTTAGAGATTTCACCACCTGAATTATCTGCTGACATTTACGACAGAGGAATTCACCTGACTGGTGGAGGTGCTTTACTTAGAGGTTTAGATAAAAGGCTAGCTCTTAAAACTAAGTTACCTGTGCACGTTGCTGACGATCCATTAAGAGCAGTAGTTAGAGGTACCGGACTAGCACTAAAGAATCTCAATTCTTTCAAAAATGTATTATTGACTTAATTTTTTAAAGACTGACCGGAAGGTATGCAGCAGTTGTTTTTATTTCTGATCCGGTTTAGAGCCTTTTTTGTTTTCTTGGCTTTGGAGTTGGTATGCTTTTTTTTGATAGTTAATAATAATAGCTATCAATCGGCAGTTTTCTTCAATTCTTCTTCAGCTTTGGCTGGCAATGTTGCTGAATACACCCAAAACATCAATGATTACTTCATTTTGAAAAGGGTTAATGAGCAACTGGCACAAGAAAATGCTCTCTTAAAAAGACAATTAATAAAATATTCTGATAAAATCAGGAGTGATAGTTTAGAATCACTCCTGATATTTGACAGAAAATATGAAACTACCGCAGCCGAGGTAGTAGACAATTCAGTCCATAGATTCACAAACTACATTACCATTGACAAAGGTTCTGATCAAGGTATTGAACCCGAAATGGCTGTTATTTCTGCCGAGGGTATCGTAGGTAAAGTGATGCATGTTTCCGATAACTTTAGTGTTGTAAAATCAGTTTTACATACCGGAACAAATATCTCAACAACTATTTCCCGATTTGGAAACTTTTGTACCTTAACATGGGATGGAAAGTCACCAGAAAAAGGAAAAATTCTATATGTTCCAAGGCACTATCAATTACAAGAGGGAGATTCAATCTTTACTAGCGGATATAATTCAATTTTCCCGAAAGACATTCTTGTAGGCACGATATCAGACTTCTCAATTTCTGATGGAGATATTTTCTATGACATTTCTGTTGAATTGAGCACAGATTTTCAAGCCTTATCATATGTATTTGTGATAAAAAGCTTCAAAAGAGAAGAATTTGACAGTTTGCAAAATGCGACAAACATAAATGAAGAGTAGTAACATTAAATATATCCTTGGCTCTATAGCCTTTATTTTAATTCAGGTTTCGATCCTTAAAAATGTCGTCCTTTTTGATGTTGCTTTTTGTTTTCTTTATGTAATAATTCTTTTGGGAATTCCTTTATCGGTTGGCAGAGTATGGCAATTGATTATTGGCTTTGGCGTTGGGTTAACTATTGATATCTTCTACAATAGCATGGGTATTCATGCTGCTGCCGGTTTATTGTTAACTTTCATAAGACCAGTATTCCTGCAGTATAACTTCCCTCGTACTCCCGACCCTATTAGTACCCCAACTGTCAAGAACACAGGGCTTTCATGGTACCTTGGATATTCATTCTTTCTTGTTTTCTTACACCACTGCGTTATCTTCTTTATTGAAGCTTCCAACAAATCACTCTTCTTCTTAACTTTATATAAAATTTTGGCTAGTACTATTTTTACAGTGCTAATTATAATAATTGTACAATACTTAACCGTAAGCGGAAGAAAAGAGAGGTTGTTGTAATGTTCAAAGAGAGAAAGGTTATCATTCAGTCAATAGTGATCTTTGTAGCATTGATTCTGTTGACAAGACTCTTTCATTTACAGATAATTGACGAAACATCACGACTTGCTGCAGATAACAACAGTCGAAGGAAATATATTGAGTACCCATATAGAGGCCTGATCTATGACAGAAACGGGGAAATCATTGTTTACAATAAGCCTGTTTTTGACATCATGGTTGTTCCTAGTGAAGTGGAAATCGAAGACACTACCCACTTCTGCAGCCTACTTGATATTACCAAAGAAGAGTATATAGAAAGAATCACCAAGGCAAAAAAATACAGCTATGTAAAGCCTTCGGTTTTTTATTCTCAGATGTCAAATGAAGAATTTGCCAAAATTCAGGATAGATTTTCTGAATATTCCGGTTTCTTCGTTACTCCAAAAACTAATAGATATTATCCGTTTAGTGGTATGTCGAATGCCCTGGGCTATATTGGAGAGGTTACTCCGAGAATCCTTAACAGAGATACTACCAACTATTATAAAAGTGGTGACTTAATTGGTATTAGTGGACTAGAATCCAGATATGAAGAAGACCTTAGAGGAAAACGAGGTGTTTCATTTAAAATGGTAAATGTTCATGGTGTAGTAAAAGGGCAATATAAAGAAGGAAAGGCCGACACAATTCCTGAACCTGGTAAAAACATTACAACAACTGTTGATATAGAGTTACAGAAGTATGGAGAAAAATTAATGGCTGGTAAAATTGGAAGTGTTGTAGCTATAGAGCCTGCAACGGGTGAGATTTTATCAATTATTTCAGCTCCCTCTTACGATCCAAATTTGTTATCCGGAAGAAAGTTTAGCCAGAACTATTCAAAAATCAATACGGACTCTACCAAACCTTTATACAACAGACCAATACAAGCAGATCAGTATCCTCCGGGATCGATTTTCAAAATGGTGCAGGCGCTAATTGCACTTGAAGAGGGTGTAATTACACCTAATACGAGGTTTGTATGTAATCGTTCAATTATAAAATGTCACGGTCCACATAGCTATGAAGACCTGAAAGGAGCAATAAAACACTCCTGTAACCCATATTTCTACGAATCATTTAAGCGAGTAATCCAACAAGGTGAAGCTAAATCCTTTAATGAAGACGCCGCAATTGGTCTTGATAACTGGATAGCTCATTTAAAAACTTTTGGTCTCGGACAAAGACTTGGCATTGACCTTCCTAATGAACGGACAGGTGTTGTTCCTACAGTTGGATTATACAACAGGGTTTATGGTGAAAGAGCATGGAACTTTTTTACAGTTTATTCACTGTCCATCGGGCAGGGTGAGCTTGGGGTTTCCCCATTGCAAATGGCAAACCTCTCTGCGATAATTGCAAATAGAGGATACTACATTACTCCACACCTGGTAAAAGAAATAGATGGTTCAAAAGATCTTGTTCCTGAGCAATACAGAAAGAAAAACTACACTTCAGTAACTTCTGACAAATATGAAGTAGTTGTTGATGCAATGGACGCTGTGGTTAACAGCGGCTGGTCTGGTACAGGAGCAAGAGCCCATATTGATGATATTGTTGTTTGTGGTAAGACAGGAACAGCTCAAAACCCTCACGGGGAAGACCACTCAGTTTTTATCGCATTTGCACCAAAAGACAATCCAAAGATCGCTGTATCTGTGTATGTTGAAAATGCAGGACAGGGAGCAAGAGCAGCCGCTTCGATTGCCGGACTAATGATCGAGAAGTACCTGAAAAGAGAAATAGAGAGAAAAGCAATTGAGGAGTATGTACTTAAAGGTGACTTCATTTACTAATTATGAGAGAAAGAAATGACATATTTGCAAATGTTGACTGGATCACGATAACATTATATTTCATACTTGTGTTATTTGGCTGGTTTAACATTTTTGCTGCAGTTTATGATGCTTCTGCCAACCAAAATATATTTGACCTAAACCTGAATTCAGGTAAGCAGTTAATTTGGATTAGCGCATCGGTCATTACTATTATCATTATTTTCTTTGCTGACTTCAGGCTTATTGATTCACTGGCCTATTTTGCCTACGGGGCAGTAATGCTACTGCTCATAGCAGTATTATTCTTCGGGCGTGAAGTTGCCGGATCAACATCATGGTTTGAAATAGGGAGTTTCCGGTTTCAACCATCAGAATTTGCAAAATTTGTCACCGCTTTGGCTATGGCAAAATATCTAAGTGACCCACAGGCTAAACTAGATAGAATACCTGACCTAGCTGCTATTGGCGCTATACTTTTTCTCCCGATTGCATTAATCCTGTTACAAGGTGATGCAGGTACCACTATGGTATTCAGTATATTTGTTTTGGTTTTATTTAGAGAAGGACTTTCTCCAGTTCCTTTAATAATCGGTGTGCTTGGGGCGATTGTATTTTTATTAGCTATTTATCTAACACAAATAATTGGATGGAACCAATGGGCCATAATGGGTGGTATTTTTGGTATAGGTGTCATTATTGCAATATTAAATAGAGCAAAAACATCCAAAATCATAACTACACTAGTCATCACAGCTTCGGTATGCCTTGTTGTTTATAGCGTCGATTTCATCTTCGACAAAGTTTTAAAAGAACACCAGAGAACGAGAATTCTGGTATTATTCAACCCTGATCTGGACCCAAGAGGAGCTGGTTATAATGTTAATCAATCTAAAATTGCTATTGGCTCAGGTGGTTTTGATGGTAAAGGATTTTTAGAAGGTACCCAAACTAAGTATGACTATGTACCTGAGCAAAGCACAGACTTTATCTTCTGTACTATTGGTGAAGAACACGGGTACATAGGATCGTTTATTCTTGTGATACTATTTAGTGCTTTAATAATTCGTGTAATACAATTAGCCGAACGGCAGAAAATGAGATTCAGTAGAGTCTATGGCTATTGCGTAGCGATGATCTTATTCTTTCACTTTGCAGTAAATATCAGCATGACAATAGGATTATTCCCTGTAATTGGTATCCCATTACCTTTCTTCAGTTATGGAGGATCATCATTGATAGCATTTACCGTCCTGCTATTCACAATGGTTAAGCTTGATTCGCACCGAATGCAAGTACTGTCACACTAATAGTAAATAAATTTTAACCTTTAGTCAGGAAATCTGCGGTTTATCATATGCATAAACTCGCTAACCTCATATGATTCCATGTTCCATTTATTATTAGGAGCAAATTCTTGTTCAATTAAGTTAATCACCTCATTATATTCTGAGCATTGATCTAACTTATCAATTGCATGCTCAAACAATTCCTGATCACCTCTGAATAACTCTTTGGTAAACATGAATCGTTGATTTAGCGAAAGACCTTTTTTAATTGACTCCAGGTTTTGGTGAGCTAGTGTTTTGACCTTTCCCTTCTGTGACGCAACCTTATCATTTAGCGTTTCATAATCAGAATGAAATCTATCGACAAGTGGTTTCTCTTCAATAGAATCTTCAAGCTCTTCATGAGTGTTTTCAACAAATGACTCCTGTTTAACCTGTTCTTCTTCTATTTCTATCTCCTCAATTTCATCAACAACAATCTCTGAAGTATTAAACCCGGAACGTTCAGTATAAAGCTCTGATTCATCGATAGGCTGATATTCATTTAAATCGTTAATCAAGTGATCTATTGAATCTGGTTCGCTACCACTTTCTTCGCATACCCTGTTAAATTGATTTTCCAATACCTCGAATGAATATTCTTCATTATCGAGTGAGTTTAAATTAGAAACAAGACCACTCCACAAATTCTTATTGATTGTAAGATATTTTCCTCTTTCGTCTATGGCTTTAATACCCATACCATCAAGTTCCTTTATTTCAGAAATAAAGAAATCATATGGAGAGTACATCAGCTTCAAGGTATCTATTACAGAATCATAAACTAAAGGTTCAAGGTCTTTCTCAGCTATTAAGATATGATTGGATACTTTATTTTTAAATTGAATTAATGCTTCTTTAACTTCCTGATGATCATAATCAAAATATGGACTATCAGTAAGTCTTTTCATTTCAGTTTTCCAGTTTTTAAACAAGTATTTGATAACAAAATAATTTACCTGTTTCACCGGCGTCAACTTTTTAATATCGGCCCCGCTGACTTTTTCTTTTTCTGAAAATGCCGCAGCACAAATTTGACGTGCTACATTAGAAGCATACTTCTGAAGATAATTTTCATTTAAAGCTGGTGAAGACATAATTGCGATCTTTTATCTGTTATTCTGAATTCTAAAATTAAAAAGTTAAGCAATGATATAATTTATTTCCTTTTTAACGAACAATTTGTAAGGTTATTGATTAATCTGATATAGCAATTTTTTACACAGATGGAAAATAAAATTGTTGTTATAAACCACAACAATAAAAGTATCAGATTTTTAGACTCAGGCAACACTTTTCTTGAATTGTTTAAAAAAGAGAAGGTTCCCTGGATGAATATTTGTGGAGGAAAAGGAAAATGCACCACTTGCAGAATGAAGGTTATTAGTGGAATGGAAAATATTTCTCCGGAAACTGAAATCGAAAAAAGGTCCCACAACCTCAATAGACTACATGAAAATGAGCGACTTGCATGTCAGTCGTTTCCTTGCGGTGGTAAAATTGAAGTTAGCACTTCGCAAGATTATAAGTTTCCTCATATTACTTATTCCGATGATTAGCTTTATCTTTGAGGCATGTTTATTGAACCATCGTTAGAGCAATACGGTAACGGAGAAAGATATTCGGGTTGGATTGAGGTGATTTGCGGATCGATGTTTTCCGGAAAAACCGAAGAATTAATAAGGCGTCTGAACAGAGCTGTATTAGCTAATCAAAAAGTTGAGATTTTTAAGCCTGTTATTGACAACAGGTATTCTGAAACTGAAATAGTATCTCATAATAAAAATGCTATCAGGTCTACTACAGTCAATTTTGCTGATGACATACTGTTAAAGGCAGGTGATTGTTCGGTTGTCGGTATTGATGAAGCTCAATTTTTTGACAGCAGAATTGTTGATGTTTGTAATGAGCTCGCCAATGAAGGAAAACGTGTAATTGTAGCCGGACTTGACATGGACTACATGGGAAGACCATTTGGCCCAATGCCCTACTTAATGGCCGTTGCCGAATTTGTTACAAAAGTTCATGCTATTTGTATGAAATCTGGAGCTCTTGCGAATTATTCCTTTAGAAAAGTAATTAATGAAAATAAAGTTCTCGTAGGAGAAACTGAAAGCTATGAAGCTCGATGCCGAAAATGTTTTTTTACCGGACTTAAATCGTCTGATTAAATTTTTTATCCTTTCAATTCTTTTCTGCGCAAATTCGTTTGCTCAGGAAAAACTACCTACAGGGTCATGGGAAACACATTATTCTTATGATCAGGTCGAATTAATTGGGTCTGTCGCTAATGAAATTGTAGCAATAAGTAACCCTGGATTATTCTCTTATAATCCTTCTGAAGGCTGGATTGATAAAATTAACCCTGACGAGTTCCCAAATTCAAATATTACTGCGCTAAATACTGACAATGGATTAATTCTTGGCTTTGAAAACGGAAGTATCCTACGCTATAGTGAATCTTCAATCCTTGTAAATGAAGAATTGGTCTCTCCTTCAGACGACTTCAAAATCAATTCAATTCAACAATTGAATAATTTATATTTTCTGGGTACAAATGAAGGTTTGGTAACAGTAAATATTGAAACACTTGAAGTAAGAGATGCCTTTTTACAAATAGGAGAAAACGCTTCCAACCTTAGAGTATTTGATATCGCATTTTTTGAAGACAGCATATACATATCTTCCAATGAAGGTATAAAATCAGCATCACTAAATACTAATCTGGCTGATTTCAATAAATGGAATACGGTAAGTCAAATTGAAACAAAAGAGTTTTATAATTTGAATGCCGGTTTATTTGCTTTATCTAAATCAGGTTCTCTTTTAGAAAGAAATGAATTCGGAATATGGAATGATATTACTGACCAGCCTTCATCAAACTGGGTATCTGGAGTAGTCGATAACAATTCTATCTTTCTGGTTAATGACAATGCCATTTATAAATACGAACAGAATACTTTTACTTTAATCGAAGAATTAAGCTCTGATGTAACTCCAACTGACATAATTATTTCAACGAACCAATACTACCTTGGAACATCAAGTATGGGTTTAATAAAAATTGAAGGTTCAAATACCTCTTCAATTTACCCTTCAGGTCCAATCTCAAATTCTCCTACAAGAATAAAAGTATCTAACGGTAAACTTTTCTCCTTGAATGAAATTGGAGAAGATGAAATATCATACTACGACAACCTTGAATGGTTATCAAAATCATTATTTGATGCTCAAATATCAGACGTTGAATATATTAATAACACATATTATTTCACTTCAAATAATGCCGGACTAATTAGTGGTCTGGAAAATTCTGAATTATTGACAGGAATCAATCCAGTGATCAATGTAATACCTGGGACAGGCAATGATCAATACCAGTTTACATCGATAGCCAATCTGAATGGCTCTCTTACATTTACTCAAACAAATAGTGTAGTATATCTGTATAAAGACACTGATACAGGCCTATTACCTTTTGCAAAACCTGATTCAAGGTTAAATTACACCAGAAAGTTAAGCCCTTTAGGTAGCGACTTAATAGCACTTACTGGCAATCTGCCTTCAGGAAATATTGTAATAATTGATTCTGAGAACCAGGACTACAGGATATTTACAGCTACTGAAAATAACGGAAACCTGCCAGGAAACATTTTCTGCTTTGATATAGATAGCGATGAAAGAATCTGGATAGGAACTAATAATGGTGTGTATTTTATGGATATCCCTTTTGGAGTATTTGACTTTGTTGCAGTAAATGCTGACAGACCAATTTTTGAAGGCAGATATTTATTAGAAGGAAGGACTGTAAATGACCTGCTAATTGATAGTGGTGACAGACTATGGACAGCAACTGATCTTGGAGTTAGAGTTTTTGATGCTAATTTAGATGAAGAACTAGCATTTTTTAATAGTTCTAATTCACCTATGCCTTCCAATAAAGTTTTGGATATTGAATTTGACTCATCAACTGGCAAGATCTATATTTTGACAGACAGGGGGCTTGTAACTTATCAAAGTAACGCAACAAAACCAGCTCCGGATTATGAGAAGGTATCTATTTATCCAAATCCCTATTCACTACAAAAGGATAATACTATTACCCTTACTAACCTTAAAAACAATAGTAGAATAACTATTACAACCGCAGGAGGTTCTTTTATCGATGAAGTAAGTAGTAATGGAGGTACTGCAACATGGACTCTACCAAACGGAATTGCTCCCGGAGTTTATTTATTTTATACTTCAGACCGTTTTGGTGAAGAAGGGTTTATTGGAAAAGCAGTAATCATACCTTAGAATGCTAATTAAAACACAGGGTATCGTATTCAATTATATAAAATATGGTGAGACTTCAATCATATGTAGAATTTATACCCGTGAAAAAGGATTAAAGTCTTTCTTAATTAATAGTGCCAGAACAGCCAAAGGAAAAGGAAAAATAGCCTTATATCAGCCATTAAACCTCCTCGATTTAGTCATTTATGATCGTAATGATGATAAGCTTACCAGAATCAATGAAGCAAGATTAGATTATCATTATCAATCTTTACCATTTGATCCGGTAAAAAGAGGTGTCGGCCTATTTTTATCTGAAATACTGTTTAAAATTATTAAGCAGGATGAAGAGCCGGAACAAGTTCATGATTTTATAAAGAGTTCACTTTGTATCCTTGACCAAACTGAAATTGATATCAACAATTTCCATTTGAAGTTTTTAATTAAGCTTAGTCCATTTTTAGGCTTAAATATGGAAAGCAGTGATGTATTAGCAGAGGAAATGGAAACTTTTTATGATCTAAAATTAAATAAACCTGTACTTGATGCCTTTGAGCAACTAAAAGATTCTGATTACGGTAAGGAATGCAAGATAAATAATTCAATTCGGAGGGAATTACTTCATGTGCTTATAGATTTTTACCGATACCATCTAGATATTGGAGAGTTAAAATCATTACCTGTACTCATAGAATTATACCTATAAAAAAACCCGGCTAAACCGGGTTCTTATATTTTTCAAATTAAATATTCTTATTCCGTAAGAGTAATTGTTCTTTCAACAGTATTAAATGGACCTGGGATAACATTGCCTTCGCTATCAATAAGCTCTAGTTTAATAGTATTTTCACCCATTGACATACCTTCAATAAAGTATGGCTGCCATTTATCAATTAGGAAAGTATCATCATTAATTGTTGCTCTGACTTTATTTCCTTCTGAAGATAAGTCAGTGTTTAGCAAATAGAAATCTAATAATACTTTCTTAATATCAGCACCCGAATACTCTCCTTTTGGACGGCTGTAAAACATATGCGGCTGAGTCAAATCTGCAGGCTCAGCATCAACATCTCCTACAGTAAACTGTCTTATAACATAGGCATCCGGATTCTTCAAGCTTTCATGATAAGAACGAGACAAGAATGCTAAAGAAACGTAATGGCCTGCCTCAAGTTCTTTTTCAAAATTAGCATCATAATG
Source organism: Marinigracilibium pacificum (assembly GCF_012926615.1). Classification (GTDB taxonomy): domain Bacteria; phylum Bacteroidota; class Bacteroidia; order Cytophagales; family Cyclobacteriaceae; genus Mangrovivirga; species Mangrovivirga pacifica. Next base: position 255,969 of record NZ_JABBNU010000009.1, read on the forward strand.
GGCAGAATATGGCTGATTATTTAATATAAGGTGAATATGTTGCCCTTTAGCCGAATTTGCACATTGCTTAATATCAGCATCTTGAGTCTGACTCGCCAAAGTATAGTTCTTGACATTAAAATTAAATTGAACCATACCCTGCTCCATTGAACCTGACTCGGATGGAGACATCATTTCAAGCATAGAATCCTCAAACTCAGGAGAATTATTAACTGGAGAAATAGTTATCGCTGGTTTCTCTGTGATAACTTCTTCTACCATTGCACTAGAATCTTCTGTACTTTCTTCTTCAGAGCCATCTTTAGTTGTGGTACAAGAAACTCCCACAATAAGTATAGCTAAGAAGATGGTTGACATTCTGGTTTTGAACATATCTAAATCGATTTTGTTGGTATTTCAGTTTATTAATATTAAGAAAAAATAAGTAGTTTGCAATGTAATAAATACTATATAAAATGTCTGATATACTTTATAATGATATCCCCTCGCTGGATTTAGATGACTTCAGGAGTAATAATCCTGAAAGGAAAGCTGCATTTGTGAAGGCTTTAGGAGATGCTTACCAGAACATTGGTTTTGTTGCTGTCAAAAACCATGGATTAAGTGATGAACTACAGGCGGAGTTATATGAAAATGTACAAAAGTTCTTTGCTTTAGAAGATAATATAAAAGAAAAATATGCTCGTCCTGAAATGGCTGGACAAAGAGGTTACATCGGTAAGATGAAAGAGCATGCCAAGGGTAGAAACGTTGGTGACTTAAAAGAATTCTATCATGTGGGTCAACCAAAAGACTCTGGACATCCATTAACAAATGAATACCCTGACAATGTGTGGCCGGATGAATTACCAGAATTTAAAGATTCATGTCTTTCTGCTTATAGAATCCTTGAGCAGGCAGGCCTTGATATGCTTAGTGCGATCGCTATCCACTTAGGATTATCAGAAGATTATTTTCAGGATAAAGCATCTTATGGAAACAGTATTCTAAGAGCTATACATTATTATCCGATTCCAAACCCTGATGAGGTGCCTGAAGATGCTGTAAGAGCTGCAGAACATGGTGATATTAACCTGATTACTTTGCTAATGGGAGCTAGTGCAGACGGTTTACAAGTTTTACGCCGTGATGGAAAGTGGATTCCAATTACTGCACTTCCAAATCAAATAGTAGTAAATGTAGGCGATATGCTTGCACGACTAACAAATGACAAATTAAAATCGACAATCCACAGGGTAGTAAATCCGCCTAAAGAAAAAATGAATTCTTCTAGATATTCAATTCCATTCTTTATGCATCCAAGATCTGAAATGGATCTTACTTGTTTGGAAAGCTGTATTGATAAAGAAAACCCTAAAAAATATGATGATATGACTGCAGGTGAATTTCTTGATCAAAGATTAGCTGAAATCGGATTAAAAAAATAACCCCGGATTTTCTATATGCGGAAAATTCGATCATTAATCTATCTCAAAGAAGTTTTAAAGCTGGGTGTGACCGCCTTTGGAGGGCCACAGGCACACCTGGCTTTGTTTTTTGATATCTTCGTTGAAAAAAGAGCATATCTTTCTAATAAAGAACTGATCGAGCTCCATGCATTGTGTCAAATCTTACCCGGACCTACATCAACTCAAACTATTACAGCAATAGGCTACCGTATCGGAGGTCCTAAATTAGCTTATCTGACTCTTTTGGCCTGGTGTCTTCCAGCAGTTACCGTTATGACAGCTGTGGGTTTTGCTTTGTCATATTTAAACAATCCTTTATCAGTTACTGAATTTATTCAACCAATGGTTGTTGCTATTGTTGGCATTGCAGCTATCAGAATAAGCAACAAGGTTGTTGTATCTAATCATGGATTGATAATTATGATTATTACAGCATTAGCTGCATACTTTTACAGAAGTCCATTTGCATACCCCGCATTAATTATTATTGGAGGCCTATCAACGGCCATAAACTTTAAGCTTCACCCAAAAGAAAATAATAAAAAACTAAATATAAACTGGAGCAATTTCTTACTCTGGGGAGGGGTTCTTATTGCGGCAGCTATTCTGGGTGCCATAACAAATAAAAGGGAGATTCTCCTCTTTGAAAACTTTTATCGGAATGGTTCGCTAATATTTGGAGGTGGTCAGGTGCTCATCCCATTTTTATACACAGAATTTGTTGAGTTTAAACAATATTTAACTTCAAACGAGTTCTTGTCTGGTTACGGATTTAATCAAGCTGTACCAGGACCAACATTTAGCTTTGCTGCATTTGTTGGTACTCTGTCAATGAGAGACTATGGATTTACAGGACAGATAATTGGCGCATATTTAAGTGCTGCAGGAATTTTCCTACCAGGAACATTTCTAATCTTCTTCATCATCCGGTTTTGGGATGAATTAAAAAAATACAGAATTATTAAAGCTAGCCTTGAAGGTGTTAATGCTGCAGGCTCAGGTCTTGTAGTTGCTGCTGCATTCCTTTTGTTTGAACCACTCGATAAAAACCCTATGAGTTTCGGGATAATTCTAATAACATTAGGATTAATGACTCTAAAGGTTAGAACTCCTTATATAATCATCGCAGGTGTAATAGCAGGGTTTATTTTCTAATTGACAAAAACGTTTTACCGTTCTCAACTGAAATGTCAGCTTGCATACCTACAGGAACAGGATAGTTTTCCATACAATGCCCAAATGGTGCGCCATAGTAAACAGGATAATTATATTCTTTTATATGACTCTCTATAATTTCATTTACCTCTAATCCAAAAGGCTCTTCATCATATGGTATATCTGTAATACTACCTACTATAAGTCCGGACAATTCTCTCAACACCCCTGCACGCTTCAATTGAACCATATATCGATCGATTTTATATAAGTCTTCACCAACCTCCTCGATAAACAATACTTTATTTTTGAAACTCAAAGGGAACGTTTCTGTACCAATATTGTTTGCAATCATAGACAAATTACCACCAACAAGACTACCCGTGCAATTGGCATCACTACATAAAGAGGTAGTTTTCCACGATATAACGTAATCAGTTTTAGTCATTAAAAAATCTTTCACAGAATTGACTGCTTTAGAATCTGTTTTGGATTTAAAGAGAGCAGGCATAGGTGAATGAATTGAAGCAACACCAATTCTTTCTAAACCTAATAACAATGTTGTTACATCAGAAAATCCCAGAATCCATTTCGGATGTTTAAATAAAGGTTTAAGATCAATGTTATCAATAATTCGGGTTGTTCCATAACCTCCTCTTACACAAAAAACAGCCTTTATTTCGGTATTACTTATTGCCCATTGCAGATCAGCAATTCTTTGATCATCAGTGCCTCCAAACCTAAAGTTCCTTTCATAAAGATGGTTTCCGGTAATTACCTTAAGGCCCCAGGAATTAATAATGTCTATTGCATATTCAACCAACTCTCTATCAACAGCTCTGGCAGTAGCAATGATGGCTATTTTGTCACCTTTATTAAGAAATGATGGTATTATCATTTGGAACATAATTAAATAAAAAAAGCCTCAATAATTGAGGCTTTTAATTTAGTATAAATTTCAATTATTCCGCAGGAGGAGGAGTAATTCCTAACTTAGCGAAAACTTTATTCGTTACATCTGAATCATCATCAGCATAAAGTAAAATATCAGTTCCAGGAGTACCAGAGTTAAAGATATGAGTGTACCCGCCTTCTTTTGCTACATTCTGAATAGCTTCTTCTATTTGCTTATAAAGAGGCTGCAAAAGCTCAGTATATTTTGACTGCATGCTCTTTTGAGCATCCTGAGCAAATTTCTGAAGGTTCTGATCCATTTGCTGAAGTTCTCTTTCCTTGTCAGCTCTAACAACATCAGACCATTGATTAGCCTGTACATTCTGCTCATATTCAGTTAATCGCTCTCTTAGAGTGTTTTGCTTAGCCTGAATTTGATTCTGTAATTGCTTTTGATAGGTTTCGAATTCGCTCTGTACATTCTTCATTTGTGGCATGTTAGAAAGTACATAGTCAACGTTTGTATATCCTATTTTAAGTTGCTGTCCCTGTGCAGCCATGCTGAATCCGGCAATAATTATCCCGAATACAATAAGAAAAAATCTACTTTTCATCATTCTCCAATTTAATTTATAATTTTTACTCAACTGTGTCATTCTTATCACCAAGCCCCAATTCCTCTAAAACATAATCCGTATAATCATGTACTGGGTTGGTGTAAATCATTACTAAATCACCTGATTTATCAAATACAATCTGAAGCTTTTTATCTTTAGCTACCTTACTTACCGCTTCAAATACTTGATCCATTACCGGTTTTACAATTTCTTCTTTCTTTAGATAGAATAGACCTTCATAACCAAATACTTTCTGCTGATAGTTTTGAATTTCTTCTTCCTTCTTTTTGATCTCAGATTTTCTCTCCTTGATCATTTCCTCAGTAAGCAAAACTTTCTCAGCTTCCAAAGCTTCATACATCGTTTCCTTCTCAGCGATCATTTCTTTAATCTCATCCTGCCAACTTCGTGCCAATTCTTGAATTCGCGATTGAGCCTCTTTATATTCAGGCATTTGATTCAAGACATATTCGGTATCTACATACCCGAATTTTTGACCATAGGACGTAAAAACGAGACCTATAAATAATACTGAAAGAAGGGTTATTTTTTGCATTATCTTAACTGATTTCCAATTGTAAAGTGGAATTGTGGCCCACTTGTACCAAGTTGTCCTGGCAATCTGTCAAACCCATATGCCCAGTCGATTCCAATCAAACCAAACGCTGGCATAAATATCCTAGCACCTACCCCCGCAGAACGATATAAATTAAACGGATTAAAATCCTGATAATTATTCCAGTTATTACCCGCTTCACTAAATCCAAGAACATAAATCGTAGCGCCCGGGTTTGTACTTATTGGATAACGTAGTTCCATCGTATATTTCGAGAATACTACACCACCATAAATTTCATCTCCTGCTGGAGAAGCACTTCCACTATAGGCTGGTGGGGTTACAGCATTATCTTCATAACCTCTTAATGCAATAATCTCCTGTCCAATCTGGAAGTTTGTACCTGCAAGACCACTACCTCCCATTACATATCTTTCAAAAGGAGAAATACCTTTATCTATATTATATGTACCAAGGAATCCAAAGTTAGCTTTTGCATGAAATACAAGGTCACCAACAATCGGAGTAAAATAGCTTATATCCAAATCCCACTTATGATACTCAATCCATTCATTTACTTCATCAGTTTCTTCAACTTCTGCATCTTCTGAGAAATCAAACGATGAGAACGGTGGAGTTAATGCTACTGACAAACTTATGCTTGATCCTGATCTTGTATAAATCGGATTATCTATACTTGACCTTGAGATTGTAGTGTTAAGTGTTAAACTCTTAAACTTACCGTCATCAACTGATAATCCTAGATAAGGATAATTATCAAGATTATAAACTGAGAATGCAAGTGAATTAGAAACCTGGAAGAAATCATCAGGCCATCTTACTCTTCTTCCCAAGCCAACTGATAAAGATGTTAATTTTAAACTACCCGTAAAACTTGTCGGATCAAAAAAGCTTGCTCCTGACCTTACCACTGTATGACTTAAATTAACTGAGAATGCATTTGGATTTCGTCCTCCTAACCATGGCTCTTGAAATGAGAATGAATAAGATTGATATTGACGACCACTAGCCTGAACTCTAATACTCAATCTTTGTCCATCACCTCTTGGTACCGGCTTCCATTTACTTAAATCAAATAAGTTCTTAGCTGAAAAGTTATTTAGAGAAAGTCCTAGAGTACCTACGAAACCATAAATACCTCCCCAACCACCTGAAAGTTCTATCTGGTCATTTGACTGCTCCGCTAAAACCCAGTGTATATCAACTGTGCTATTTTCTGGATCCGGGAAATATTGTGGTTCAATTTGTTCCGGATCAAAGAATCCTAGTTGGGCTAATCGCTGATTAGTTTTAATTAAGTTACTTCTACTAAATTTATCTCCAGGTCTGGTTGATAGCTCTCTTAATACAACATGATCATGAGTCTGATTATTACCTTTTACAAGTACTTGATCAATAGTTGCAATGCCACCTTCCATTATTCTCATTTCGATATCAATGGAATCTCCTTCAACCAACACCTCTACAGGCTGAATATTAAAGAATAAATATCCATTATCTGTATATAATGAGTTAATATCTCTGCTGCCAGTAGGGTCAAAATTCAGTCTTTTGCTTAGTTTTTCCTTATCGTAAACATCCCCCTTTTCGATACCTAAAACTGCAGATAAAGTTTCATCTGTATAAAGATAGTTTCCAGTCCAAATAATATCTCTGAAATAATAACGCTTACCTTCATCAACTTTAATATGAACATTGATATTTCTATCGTCTTTATAATATACAGTATCACTAATTATCTCCGCATCTCTGTAACCCTTACTATTATAGAAATCAAGCAAAAGATTTTTGTCATTTCTATATTCCTTAGGAATGAATTTTGTTGAATTGAAAAAGTTCAATTTAACGTGTTCATTCATGTACTCTGTAAATTTATCTTTTGTTAAAGATCCTTCGGGAGTAAATGCATCTCCAATTGTTTTAGGCTTAAAAGTGAAAAGCCTTGAAAAAAGATCTTTGAATATACTTACGCGAGCATATTCATTAGTCTTCTTCATTTTACTTCTAAGCTTTACTGCATTGTAATTATCATTACCTTCAAAACTAATTTCATGAACCCGGACTTTAACGCCCTTATCAATATCGATATTAAGTTTTGCATAATTACTAAGCGCAGTATCTGCTATTTGCTTTATATCAATATCAGCTTTAGGAAAGCCCTTTTCAACAAAATATTTTCTGATTGATAATTCAGTATTTTTTTTGAGTACATCAGTTACAACACTACCTCTAATAAGCCCTATTTCATCCTGAAGATTCTCCTGTGTTGTTTTATTTACACCAGTAATCTGATAAGTTGATAATCTTGGCTGCTCTTTTAAAGCAAGTTCTAAATAGACCTTATCTCCCTGAACTTTTGTGATGTTAACTTTAACATCTCCAAGAATTCTTTGCTTCCACAAATTTTTAACAGCATTAGAAATTGCTTCTCCGGGAATCTTTATCTTATCGCCTACTTTCAGACCAGATAAAGAGATTAACGCATTATTATCAAGATACTCAACTCCGGATACCGTGATTTCGGCTATCTCATATTCTTTTGGATCAGAATAATTGAGTTCAATTTTTTTACTCTGCTTTTTTTGAAATCGATCTAAACCAATTTGACCATAGGTCGATAATACGATTCCCGTTAAAAAAACAATGATTAATAATTTTCTCATGCGTCGCTTTTCAATTGTTCACTGATTTTACCAAATCTTCTCTCTCTTCGTTGGTAAGAAAGAATAGCATTAGCTAATTCTTCTTTATTAAAATCAGGCCATAGTGTCTCTGTAAAATATAATTCTGTGTATGCTGATTGCCATAGTAAATAATTACTTATTCGCATCTCACCACTAGTCCTTATCATTAATTCAGGATCGGGGTATGGGGCAGTCATCAAATTCTTTGCAATTGTAGATTCGTTTATTTCTTCCGGGTCTAATTCTCCTTTACTTACTTGGTCAGCAATCTTTTTCATTGCTTGAGTAATTTCCCATCTCCCACTATAACTCAATGCTAAAATAAGGTTAAGGCCAGTATTTTCCTTCGTCCGGTCAATTGCTTCCAACAATTCTCTTTTACACTTTTCAGGTAAAGATTCTGTATCACCAATTGTATGTAACCTAACATTATTTTTGGTCAGTGTTTTTAATTCTTTTCGTATAGTCCCAACCAATAGCTCCATCAACCCGGAAACCTCATCTTTCGGACGGTTCCAATTCTCAGTTGAAAAAGCATATAAAGTAAGATATTGAACACCTATTTCAGCACACCCTTCAGTAACTTCCCTTACAGCATTAACAGCATTCTTATGCCCGAATAAGCGCATGGCACCTTTTTTCTTGGCCCATCTACCGTTTCCGTCCATTATCACTGCTATGTGAGAAGGAATGTTTGACTTATCAATATGCTCCATAAACTGTTCCACAACCCGCAAAAATATAGCGCAAGGTACAAAAAAGCTAAGTTTAAGCTAAATAAGATCTCGTTAATGTTTGTTAAGTTGAAAATTAACCTGATTTAGTTAGGCTTTATTGGGCAAGGGATCTTAATTATCACATAATTAAGTGTAAAATGAAGATTATAATACCAGTCATTATCATACTTATTTCCATAATTATAATTATAACCGGCAGCTCCTTTATTCAATCCAGCATTTGTGTCCGGAATCTCTGAAACACCATCGATATAATCAAAAAAGGTTTTTCTAAATCCTAGCTCAGCTCCCAAATGCCAATGCCTGTTAAGCTTCCATTTCATTCCAACGCCAAAAGGTATTACTGGTTGAATATTACTATATGATGCAGTTCCCGGGTCGTCTCCAAATAACCAAAAACCTCCAACTCCTGCAAAAATATATGGACTTGATTTAAATTGTGATTTTATTTGACGATAATCAAGAAAGTGAAATTCACCAACCGCCATTAACTCAAGAATTGAAACATTAAAAGAAGTGTTTCTAATGCGGCTGAATCTGTCTGCCGGTCTGGAATCATCACCAGCAATATTATTATAGGTTAACTGAGCCCGCCAACCAGTATATTCATTCAAATTTTGACGATAAAACACTCCTAAAGAAGGCCTCAAGTATAAAGGATTAATACCTTTTACTACTTCACCAATGTAGCCAGCTCCTCCAAAAGCAGCTCCTACTTCTTTGTATGTAGGTAGTTCCTGACCATTAACTTTATTAATTGACAAAAAAACTACTAAAAAAAATGGGAGTAGACTCACCAATTTACTCCCCTTTTTCCAACATCTTAATCTTTTATTCACTTTATCTGAATTTTGATCTTTTCACCCTGCCGGCACCTAATATGTACATTAGCCTAACACGGGTTACTATAAAAATATCATTATCATCCATGTTTCCTCTCTTATTGGCAAAATCTCCTTCTCCTCCTCTGCTACCAAACCCCCTGTAAACTTGATATCCGCCTACATTTTCCAAGTTTGTTCCATCCATAAGTGCATTAAACTCCCTTGTTTCACCTTCAGAAGAAACTAGCTCACCAGACCTGTAAGACATTGCTCTTGCTAAATCAGAATTAAGCTTATCGAGGTCTACATAATACCCACTCACATCGTCAATGTAATCCGTAAACAACCAATTGTATTCAAACTCAACTGCAATATTCACAGCATTGCTCAATTTAAAGGTTGCCCCTATCCCAAATGGAACAGATATTATAGTTTTGCTGTAAGTGTCAACGTCATAAGCACTACTATATTGTCCTTCGGTTCCAAGAGGTTCAAGATCTATCCATTCACCAGATTGAGGATATGATTTTCCAAAAGAATCTTGCTCCGGCACCCTTCCTTGAGGATTATGAAAAATTGCTGATACCCCAACAAAAACATAAGGATTCCAGTCATTTCTTGTTATATAAGTTCCGTTGTTAGAATAAAGAAATACATCACTTCTAACACCTACCTGATAAATTCTATTTCTGAAACTTAAATTTCTAACATATCGATATTGGCCATTGTCATCATAGGGGTCGGCAGACTCAAAATCGTCACCTCTCAAGGTTCCAAATGTAAAAAACACAGATGGTTGAAAGCGTTGCCCCATTCTTCTTGAAACAAAAAGTGAAAATGAAGGCCTGGTATATTTCAAGTCTGTACTCAATCTACTTGATGTAGGTGTTATATCACCAAAATAATTCATGGCTCCAACACCAATATCTATTGTTGTATATTGAAATCGTCTATCGAAGCTCTTTTTAAACCCTCGAAAGTTTGATACGGTTTGTCTTCCTCTACGTCCCTGCGCTTGAACTTCTAGTGCAGACACAGATAAAAGCAAAATTATCAAAGGTAAAATTAACGACCGCATAATTATATTTTGTTTCAAACTGAAAGTTAGTTGAATATCTTTAATTTCTTAAATCCAATCCCCAATTTAATTTTTGCCTCAATGTATTTAAAAAATTGATTCCCTCCAATTTTATTAGGTTACAATGAAAACTTTCTCGACGAACAGCCATTTCAATACTGTCATCAACAGTAAATGATCGTGAATCTAATGAAACAAGGAAGTTTTTAGCACGCCCTTCAATTTCAAAAGATATTACACTATTATCGCTTACTACCAATGGTCGGACATTTAAATTATGAGGACTAATAGGTGTTATAATAAAGTTTCTTGATTCTGGCATTACCACTGGTCCACCACAACTAAGCGAATAACCGGTTGAGCCGGTTGGGGTAGCGACAATTAAACCATCAGACCAATAAGAATTGAGATATTCTCCATCAATAAATGTATGAACTACAATCATTGAAGAGGTATCCTTCTTGGTAATTGCAATTTCATTTAAAGCAAATCGCTGATCACCAAAAATACCATTTGGAGTTTCAAGATGAAGTAAGCTTCTTTTTTCGGTTGAATATTGATTATGCAATAACATTTGAATAGCATTATCAATATTTTCTTTGGGTGTTGATGCTAAAAATCCCAGCCTTCCAGTATTTACACCAAGTATTGGAATCATTAGGCTACCTACATGTGTCACTGTCTCTAGCAAAGTGCCATCCCCCCCCATACTGATGACAAATTTTGCATGACTCAATTCATTTCTAGAATCATATACTTGAAAATCAAATGACAAATCAGAAACTTCATTCAGGTAATTCATAAAGTTTCTGGAGACAATAATCTGAATATTATTTTCCTGCAATTTTGCAGTAACATATAAAAAATATTGAACTATATCAGGGTCACCTGTTCGCCCATTAATCGCAATTTGCATATATCAGATATCTAGATATTTGAAGAGGATGTCTAATCTCTCCTGATTAACATCATTGCCCAGGCTTTCTTCAAATGTGGCAATAATTTTATAATTAAACCGCTCCAGAGTAGCAGCGGTTCTTGATACGTCTATCGTATTTAATTTTAAAGTTAATTTGATCTTTTCCGGATCTAATGGATCATTCTGAATACTACTTGACAAAATTTTCACATCATCAGCTTCGATCAACCGAGCCAATTCTGCCATCGAGTAATCAATTTTCTTCATAGATAACACTAATATGCCACCCTGACTTTGAACAGCTGCAGATTGAGCAAAGGCGATAAGTGCATCTTGAATTGTAATTACTCCCTGATAATGATCCGTTTTATCCAACACAGCAACAACCTGGGAGTCATTATCAGTTGAAACCTTCATAACATCATACAGATGTTTATCTTCATATACAAAGCATGATCGCCCTGTCAGTAAAAAATCTCCAACCTTTGAAGAAAGTTCGTTTGATGTAAATATGATATCCTCACTGATCAATCCCAAAAAGCTATCATCATTGATAACAGGCAATTCCTTAACACGTAACTCTTCCATCCAAGCGATTGCTTTAGCAGAATCATCTGTGGGCTTTAACGGCGGAATCATATGGTTGATCAGTTCATGTGCGATCATACAGGTACATTTTCTAAAAATTCTTCTAGAATCTCATTGAAAGTCTGTGGATGCTCCATCATAGGGGCATGACAACATTTATCAATAAATCTTAAAGTACTATTAGGTATTAATCTATTAAATTCATGAGCTACTACCGGAGGAGTAATTGTATCGTTTAAACCCCAAATTAATAATGTTGGAGCTTTAATGTTAACAATATCCTTTGCCATATTATTTCTCTGAGCACTCTTTGCAATTGCAACTATTCGCATACATTTAGGAATTGAATTGGTTGTCTCAAAAACCTCATCTATATACTCTTTTGTAATTACGTTAGGATCATAAAAAGTGTACTCAACTCTTTCTTTTATATACTCGTAATTTCCTCTTTTAGGAAAAGACCCACCCATACTGTTTTCAAATAATCCGGATGATCCCGTTAATATTAAACGATTAACTTTATCAGGATGTTTAAGAGTAAAGATCAATGCGATATGACCACCAAGAGAATTACCCATTACTGACATATCATTTACACCCATCTCTTCCAAAAACCCTTCTACATAAGCAGTTAGTCCTTCAAGCCCTGCCTTCTTCAATGGCATATCATAAATAGGAAGCAGGGGGATTAACAGTCTATATCTGTCAGAAAAATGGTTAACTACACTCTCCCAGTTACTTAAAGCACCAAACAAACCATGCAACAAAAGCAATGTTGGTCCTTTACCTTCATCTATATAACTATAATCCTTTATTTTTTTTATATCAACAGTAGTACTCATCTGTTCTTCTTTGTAAATAAATATAAATAAAAAAAACCGTTTAAAATATAGCCGGGCTAAGCTTCCTCTTGAGAAAACATGTCACGAATATCATAAAACATGTCATTAACAGATGGAATCACCTTACCTAAAAGCATAGCTATTTCTGGAGCAATAGGCTCAACCATTGGCATCATCATCGAACCTCCTATAAAAGTTTGAGGCAATTCAACATCCAGAATGGTAATGATCCATAAAATGATACTTATACCTAAAGCCCACTTAAATGCACCAAAAATTGCACCGGCCAATTGATCTACATTCCCCAGAATAGTTTTATCTAAAACTGACTTAAAAAGCTTTACAACTATATTAACAAGGAAAATCACCCCAACAAAAATAATTATAAAGGCCAATAGAGGTATCAACGGCCCAAGCCCTTCAAAATAGGTTGATAATACACCTATGGAAACATGTAATAATTTGAATCCTAAAAAAATTGCCAGAATAAATGCAACCAATCCGGCAAACTCAAGTAAAAACCCTTTTCTGAATCCGTTGTAAGCTCCAAATCCAATTAAAAGGATTATAACAATATCAATTATTGCCACTATTTTCTATTATTTGTTTAACAACTGTTTTACTTTATCAGCTATTATCTTTCCGTCTGCTTTTCCAGCTAGTTTTTTTGTCGCTGCACCCATCACTTTCCCCATATCCTGAGGTCCTGTAGCACCCACTTCTTTTATTAAAACTTCTAGTTCAGCAACGACTTCCTCTTCGCTTAATTGCTTGGGTAAAAATCGCTCAATTATTTCCAATTCGACTCTTTCCTTCTCAGCTAAATCTTCTCTATTCTGCTCAACATAAAGATCCATCGACTCTTTACGTTGTTTAGCTGCTTTAGTCAATAATTTCATCTCCTCAGCTTCACCAATAGTTCCACTGCTTCCTTTTTCAGTCTCAGCTAGTAGAATTAATGATTTAATTGCTCTTAAAGTTCTCAGTTCATCCTGATTTTTAGCCTTCATCGCAGCTTTTATTCCTTCATCTACCTGTTGTTTAAGACTCATATCTGTATCTTTGAAATATAAATTGTTTGTCGCAAGATATACATTTTGAAATAAATTATGACAAAGCTAAGTGTAAATGTCAATAAGTTCGCCACAATCAGAAATGCCCGTGGCGGCAATAATCCCAACCTTTCTCAAGTTGTTAAAGATTGTGAGCGCTTTGGTGCTCAAGGCATTACTATTCATCCCAGACCAGATGAAAGACATATAACAACTAAGGATGTTTATGATATAAAACCGCTCGTAACAACAGAGTATAATATCGAAGGCTATCCTGACAAAAGATATTTGCAGCTTGTAAGGGAAACAAAACCTGATCAGGCTACTCTGGTTCCTGATGGACCTGATGTTTTAACTAGTAATAAAGGATGGGATACCATTAATAATAAGGAAATGTTGAAAGACATTATTTCTGAATTAAAATCCTATGGTGTTAGAACTTCAATATTTGTTGATCCTGATCCTAAAATGGCAGAAGCTGCCGCTGAAACTGGCGCAGACAGAGTCGAGCTATACACCGAAGATTTTGCAATTAATTTCCTAAAGGATAAATCAGCAGCAGTTTTACCCTACATAGAAGCTGCCAATGCAGCTAAAAATGCAGGCCTGGGAATCAATGCTGGTCATGATTTAGATTTAACAAACCTCAAATATCTGGTTCAGCAAATCCCTTATATAGATGAAGTTTCTATTGGCCATGCACTTGTCTGTGATGCTTTGTATTATGGACTTGAAAACACTATTCAACTCTATTTAAAACAACTTTCATGAATTTATTTTATAGAGAATACGGCAAAGGCGAAAACACCCTGGTTATTCTTCATGGCCTCTTTGGCTCTTCAGACAACTGGATGTCTATTGCGAAAGCTCTTGAGGATGACTACCATATATATGTTATTGACCAACGTAATCACGGGCAATCTCCTCATAGTGAGGAATGGAATTACGAAGTAATGGCAAAGGACATTGCCGAGTTCATTGATGAAAATATTGGTCATGAAACAGCTGTTTTGGGACATTCTATGGGGGGAAAAGTCGCCATGACTTTAGCACTAAGATATCCTGAAAAAGTAAAAAAACTATTAGTTGCTGATATAGCTCCCAAATATTATCCGATACATCATAGAACGATCCTTGATGGTCTTTTAAAAGTTGAAGAAGAAAAACCCAAAAGTAGGAATGATGCTGACAAAATTTTAGAAGAATACATACCTCAACAATCAATAAGGATGTTTTTACTTAAAAATTTAGGCAGAAACAGTACTAAAGAACTTCAATGGAAAATAAACCTTCAAGTAATCAATGAAAAAATTGAAGAGGTAGGTAAAGCTCAAAATGAATATTCATCTACACAGATTCCTTCATTATTTGTCGGTGGCGAAAACAGTGACTATATTTTGGATGATGACAAAGAACTTATAAGAAATCTATTCCCTAAATCAAATATAATTTATTTGAAAAACGCCGGGCATTGGTTACATGCAGAACAACCCGAATCATTTACAAAAGTCATTAAAGATTTTATGAATTATGGAAAGTAAGGGAACTCTGTATTTACTTCCATTACCAATTGCTGAAAATACGCTGGAGAAAAGCGTTTCAACATACGAGCGTAATGTGATTATTTCACTAAAATACTTTATAGTTGAAAACATCCGTACATCCAGAAGGTTCATTAGTAGTTTAAGAGAAGGTATAACAATTGAAGATTTACAGTTTTTTGAAATAAACAAAAAAACTGACGAGCGGGCAATTTCCCCAGTTATAAAGCTTTTAAAAGAGGGACATAGCGTTGGTATTATGTCAGAAGCGGGTTGCCCGGGAATAGCAGACCCCGGAGCAATGGTTGCGGACCTGGCACATAAAAACAACATAAGGGTTGAACCACTCTCAGGTCCTTCTTCAATGTTTCTAGCTCTAATGAGCTCAGGATTTAATGGTCAGAAATTTGAATTTTGTGGTTATATCCCTGTTAAAAACCCTGATAGACGAAAGGCGTTGTTGAAGATGGAAGGCAAAGCATCAAATGAAAATGTAACACAAATTTTCATGGATACACCATATAGAAACAATCAACTTTTAAAAGACATTATAAACAATTGTAATCCCAATTCGTATTTAAGCATTAGCTGTGATTTAACAGGAGAATCTGAATTCATTAAAACAATGCAAATAAAAAATTGGCAAAAAACAGAAGTTGATCTTCATAAAAAACCAGCTCTTTTTTTATTTGGGCGTTGTCTTTAATAGATAAACATTTATATTTCCTTTAAAAAATTTATCTTTGCACCTTAAAATAGAAACCTAACATCTTATGTCATATTTCTTTACATCAGAATCAGTATCTGAAGGTCATCCGGATAAGGTAGCCGATCAAATATCTGACGCATTGTTAGATAATTTTTTAGCTTTTGACAAAAATTCAAAAGTAGCTATCGAAACTTTAGTAACTACCGGACTAACTGTATTAAGTGGAGAGGTCAAATCAGATGCATATGTTGATGTGCAGCAGATAGCCAGAAACGTAATTAACAAAATAGGGTACACTAAGGGTGAATACATGTTTGATGGAAACTCTTGTGGAGTTATTAGTGCTATTCACGAACAATCTCCGGACATTAACATGGGAGTTGACAGAGGAGCTCCGGAATTACAAGGTGCTGGTGACCAAGGGATGATGTTTGGATATGCAACTGATGAAACAGAAGCATACATTCCGCTTCCTCTATATCTTTCGCATATGATCCTTAAAGAACTTGCTGAAATCAGAAGAGAAAGTAAGGACATCAATTATTTACGTCCGGATGCAAAGTCTCAAGTTACTATTGAGTACTCTAATACTCATCAACCTGAAAGAATTACTTCAATAGTTGTATCGACTCAGCATGATGAATTTGCTAAGGAAGAAGAAATGCTTGAGAAAATCTATAAGGACATTAAAAATATTGTAATCCCTAGAGTTAAAGAAAAGCTTTCTCCGGATCTTCAAAAGTTATTTACAGATAAGATAACATATCATATTAACCCTACAGGAAAATTTGTAATTGGTGGACCACATGGTGATACCGGACTTACAGGTAGAAAGATAATTGTCGACACTTATGGTGGTCGTGGTGCTCATGGTGGTGGTGCTTTTAGTGGTAAAGATCCATCAAAAGTTGACAGATCAGCTGCTTATGCAACTCGACATATTGCTAAAAACATGGTTGCTGCAGGAATCGCTAAAGAAATTCTTGTTCAGGTAAGTTATGCTATTGGTGTTGTTGAACCGACTAGTATTTATGTTAATACTTATGGAACATCGAAAGTTAATCTTACTGATAGTGAAATTGCCAGAAGAATAAGTGAGATTTTTGACATGCGTCCTTTTGCAATTGAAAACAGACTTAAGCTACGTAACCCTATTTATTCTGAAACAGCAGCTTATGGTCATATGGGAAGAAACCCTGAAACAAAATCAATTAAATTTACAGATAGCGCAGGAAGGACTAAAAGTTTTGAGGTTGAAACTTTTACCTGGGAAAAGCTAGATTATGTAGATGAAATTAAAAAAGCATTTGAATTATAAATAAAAAGGGGCGTTAAAAACGCCCCTTTTTAATAGGATAAGAATTTATCATCTCCCGAGTTGCTTCTCTTTATATTTTTTAATCTGTCTTCTTAAAGCCTCTACTGCTTTATCAGCAGCTGCTTCAAACGACTTTGATTGTTCACTTGCAAATAATTGATTACCAGGAATATTAAGCATTATCTCAACGATTTTATTTTCCCTTTGATCATTCTTTTCTAGTCGGAAAAAAACTTCCCCATCTGTAATTCGATCATAAAATGTTTCCAATTTATCGGCCTTGCTTTGTACAAAATCCAACAACTTTTGATCAGCGTCGAAATGAATGGAGTGCATTTGTAATTTCATAATCGTTAGAATTTAATAGTTAAACTTATGCTTTAGGGTGAGCTTGTTCAAAAACTCTCTTGAGCTCCTTAATGGAACGATGGGTATAGACCTGCGTTGCCGCAAGACCTGAATGCCCCAATAATTCTTTAACTGAGTTAATGTCCGCACCATTTGATAGAAGGTGTGTTGCATAACTGTGCCGAAGCACATGCGGACTACGCTTGTTAACTTTTGTTTTATTGTCATCCAAAAGCTTTTTAATAGTTTTTTGAACAAGCATCGGATATGATTGACCACCACTTTTATTAACGATCAAATATGTAGTATCGTTGTTATCAAAGTGGAGTTTTTTTAATTCAATATAAAATTTTATATCATCAATAATATACTTGGGAACCGGGATTACTCTTTCCTTATTTCTTTTGCCTAAAACTTTAATTCTAGAGGAAAAAAAATTAATATCATCTTCTTTCAGGCCTATAAGTTCTGCTCGTCGCATGCCTGTAGTATACAATAAGGAAAATACAATATAATCTCTCCAGGAGTAGAAATCATTTAATAACTCCTCCTGTGGTCTAATTGTATCTAATAAATCGATTATATCTTCCTCAAGAATAAACTGAGGCAGTCTGGATGGTTTTTTTAACGACTTTACCCTTAATGCAGGGTTAGAGTCAATAATTTCATGCTTAAGCAAGTACTTATAATAAGCCTTTACTGATGCTAGCTTTCTATTTATTGTAGTCGGCTCTACTTCTGACTCCATCAATGAAACTACCCAGCTACGAATTTGATTGTAGTCTGCTTTTGTTTCATCATCAAGGTCAAATGTATTGCGTAGAAAAGACTGGTATTGACTTAAATCTCTCTGATATGCCTCTACCGTGTTCCCGCTGTACCGTTTCTGATGTAATATGTAATTTAAGAAAGATTTAAGCATAAAAAATTAGTACTACATAATCACTAAGATTGTGTAGTACTAATCTATTAAAAAAGAGTCAAAAAGAATAACTAATTATTAATTATTGTTTTCTAGATCTCTCATTTTTTGACGGTAAGCCGCCTTAATTAATTCAGTTCTTCTACTTACAGAAGGCTTTTCGAAATGTGAACGGCTTCTAAGTTCTTTTAAAACTCCAGTACGCTCGAATTTCTTCTTAAATCTTTTAAGCGCCTTCTCTATTGATTCGTTTTCTTTTACGTTAACTATAATCATGTTATTTCTTGTTTCGCTTCCAAACAGGGCTGCAAATTTAGGCAAAATACCTACATTTCAAAACCTTATTTGAGAATTTCTCTGGAAATCACCAGTTTTTGTATTTCAGAAGTTCCCTCACCAATTGTACAAAGCTTTGAATCTCTATAAAATTTTTCAACCGGGTAGTCTTTGGTATAGCCATAACCTCCAAAAATTTGAACTGCTTCTGTTGAAGCTCTTACTGCAACTTCAGAAGCATAATATTTAGCCATAGCTGACTCTTTAGTTACTTTCTTACCTTCATTCTTTAACCTTGAAGCATTCTCAATTAGCAATCTTGCTGCTTCAATTTCTGTTGCCATATCTGCAAGCTTAAAAGAAATTCCCTGGAATGAAGATATTGGCTTTCCGAATTGCTTTCTTTCTTTTGAATATTGAACAGCTGCCTCATATGCTCCAATAGCAATTCCTAAACTTAGGGCTGCAATAGATATTCTTCCTCCGTCTAAAACTTTAAGCGCCTGAACAAATCCATCGCCAACTTCGCCAAGAATATTATCTTTTGGCACACGACAATCAGTAAATATCATCTCAGCTGTTTCGCTTACTCTCATCCCAAGCTTATTTTCCTTTCTTCCTCCTTCAAAGCCCGCTGTACCACGCTCAATTACTACAGCTGTAGAATTACGAGATTCTCCAGGCTTTCCTGTACGTGTCATTAAAACAGCAATATCTCCGCTAATACCATGTGTAATCCAGTTTTTAGCTCCATTTATCAATACTTCATCTCCTTCAATTACTGCAGTGGTTTGCATATTACCTGCATCAGACCCAGTATTTGGTTCTGTTAAACCCCATGCACCCAGCCATTCACCACTAGCAAGTTTTGGAAGCCATTTTCTTTTCTGCTCTTCTGTTCCAAATTGTAAAATGTGACCAACACAAAGAGAATTATGGGCAGCAACACTTAATCCAATACCTGGATCAACTTTTGTTATCTCTACTATAACATCAACATATTCGTGATACCCAAGACCCGCTCCACCATACTCCTGAGGAACTAATATTCCCATCAGACCTAACTCTCCAAGTTTTCTGAATAAGTCTCTTGGAAATTCCTGTGACTCATCCCACTTCATTACGTTCGGTCTTATCTCTTTCTCCGAGAAGTCTCTGACCATTTCAATGATCATTTTTCGATTTTCAGCTACTGCCGTTGACATAATTCTTATTAGGTTTAAGTTGTTTATTTAATAGGGCGCAACAAATATAAGGAATAATAGTTAACTAACTAACGATTGTTAGTATAAACTTTTTATTAAAAAATGTAATTATTTTTGTTTTTTGTTTCATTTTGTAGCAATCCCTTGTATTTTAGCCACTCTAATTTTTATGCGATCTAGAACAACCGAAAATTTACTTTTATGAAAATTGCAGTAGTAGGTACCGGATACGTAGGACTTGTAACCGGAACCTGTTTTTCAGAGACCGGAAATAACGTTACATGTATCGATATTGATGAAAAAAAAGTTGAAAAACTTAAAAACGGAATTATTCCAATATATGAGCCTGGACTTGATGTTTTATTTGACAGAAATGTAAAACAAGGCAGATTACATTTTACCACTAATCTTAAAGAAGGTATTGAAGGTGCAGAAATAATTTTCCTTGCCTTACCTACACCTCCGGGAGAAGATGGTTCGGCAGATTTACAATATATATTAAAAGTTGCTGATGATCTTGGTCCTCTTTTAAAACAATACACTATTATAATTGATAAAAGTACTGTTCCGGTAGGAACTGCTGAAAAGGTACAGGCTGCAATAGCAAAAAATGCTAAAGTTGAGTTTGACGTTGTTTCGAATCCGGAATTCCTAAGAGAAGGTGTTGCTGTTGAAGACTTCATGAAACCTGACAGGGTAGTTGTAGGTACCGAATCTGAGAAAGCGAGAAAACTAATGGAAAAACTTTACGCTCCATTAGTACGCCAGGGTAACCCTATAATTTTTATGGATGAAAGATCTGCTGAGTTAACAAAATATGCTGCAAACTCATTCTTAGCAACTAAAATCACATTCATGAATGAAATTGCTAATCTATGTGAATTGTTAGGTGCAGATGTTGATGCAGTTAGACGTGGAGTTGGTACTGATAGCCGAATTGGTAAAAGATTCCTTTTTGCCGGAATTGGTTATGGTGGAAGCTGTTTTCCAAAGGACGTTCAGGCTCTGGCAAAATCTGCGAAGGATGTTGATTACGACTTTAAAATCCTTTCAGGTGTAATGGAAATTAACCATAAACAAAAAACCAAGCTTATACCTCAACTAAAAGAATACTTTGGTAATGATTTGAAAGGAAAGAAAGTAGCAATATGGGGACTTGCTTTCAAACCATACACTGATGATATAAGAGAGGCTCCTGCTCTTTATAATATTGAAGAATTACTTGCTGAAGGTGCAAATGTATCTGTTTTCGATCCTGAAGCAATGGAAAATGTAAAAGGCCTGATGGGAGATAAAATCACATATGCTGACGATCAATATTCAGCTTTGAAAGATGCTGATGCATTATTGATTGTTACGGAATGGCCTGTATTCAGAACTCCTGACTTCGAAAAAATGGATAGTCTAATGAATGGCAAGGTGATTTTTGATGGTAGAAATTTATATGAACTATCTTCAATGGAAGACCTTGGTTATGATTATTTCAGTATCGGAAGAAAAGCAGTTAAAAAATGAGTAAAGGAAGAGTATTAATAACTGGAGCTGCAGGATTTTTAGGCTCACATTTATGTGACAGATTCATTAAGGAAGGATTTAATGTTGTTGCAATGGACAACCTGATTACAGGTGATCTTGAAAACATTCAACACCTTTTCCCTCTTAAAGAATTTGAATTCTACAACCATGATGTAAGCAAGTTTGTACATGTATCTGGAGATCTTGATTACATTGTTCATTTCGCTTCTCCAGCAAGCCCTATCGATTATTTGAAGATTCCTATCCAGACTTTAAAAGTGGGATCATTAGGAACACATAACTGTCTTGGGCTGGCAAAAGCAAAAAATGCAAGAATCATTGTTGCTTCAACATCAGAGGTCTATGGTGATCCTTTAGTTCATCCACAGACTGAAGATTATTATGGCAATGTTAATCCTATCGGACCTAGAGGGGTATATGATGAGGCAAAACGCTTTCAGGAAGCAATGACAATGGCTTACCATACATATCATAATGTAGAAACACGAATTGTAAGGATATTTAACACCTATGGCCCAAGAATGAGGTTAAATGATGGCCGTGTGTTACCTGCTTTTATTGGTCAAGCATTGAGAGGAGAGGATTTAACCGTTTTTGGTGATGGTTCTCAAACAAGATCTTTTTGTTATGTTGATGATTTAATTGAAGGTATTTACAGACTTTTGATGAGTGATTATGCGTATCCGGTTAATATTGGTAACCCTGATGAAATCACTATTAGAGAGTTTGCTGAAGAAATCATAAAATTAACAGGCACACAACAAAAGGTTATCTATAAACCTCTTCCAAAAGATGATCCGATGCAAAGGCAACCAAATATTACCCGAGCAAAAGAAATTCTTGGATGGGAGCCTAAAGTTTCAAGAGCAGAAGGATTGAAAATAACTTATGATTATTTCAAATCTCTTCCTGATGAGAAGCTTTATAAAAAGGAGCATAACGATTTTAAAGATTACATAAAGAAATAATCTACATGCCAGATAAAATTCTTGTAACCGGCGGTGCCGGTTACATTGGTTCTCATACTGTAGTAGAACTACGAAAAGCCGGATACATTCCGGTTATAATTGATAACTTTTCTAACTCTGACCCAGCTGTTATTAGTCAATTAGAAAAGATAACCGGAGAACCAACTATTTTTTACGCACTTGATTGCAATAATACCGAGAACTTAAAAAAGGTATTTAGAGAAAATCCTGAAATTACAGGTGTTATTCATTTTGCAGCATTCAAGGCCGTTGGAGAATCAGTTGCAGAACCAATAAAATATTATCACAATAATATTGGCTCACTGGTTACATTGATTCAAAGTATGGAAGAGTTTAAGGTTTCAAACCTTGTCTTTTCATCTTCTTGCACTGTATATGGTCAGCCTGATAAACTACCAGTAAAAGAAAACAGTCCTAAAAAGCAGGCAGAATCTCCGTATGGAAACACAAAAGCAATTTGTGAAGAAATATTATCTGATGCTAATAATGCAGGAATTCCAATTAAATCAATTGCCCTTAGATATTTTAATCCAATTGGAGCACACCCAAGCTCATTAATAGGAGAATTACCTAAAGGTGTACCAAACAACCTGGTTCCATTTGTTACTCAAACAGCTGCAGGTTGGAGAAAAGAATTGACAATTTTTGGTAAGGATTATAACACTGTTGATGGAACTTGTGTACGTGATTACATTCATGTAGTCGATCTGGCAAAAGCACATGTAAAAGCATTAAAGCATCTTGAAAAAATAAGTGAATTTAATAACCATTTTGAAGCACTTAATATTGGTACTGGCAATGGTAATAGTGTTAAAGAAGTTGTTGATACTTTTCAAAAGGTTAATGAAGTCAAATTAAACTATACCTTTGGACCAAGAAGAGCTGGAGATGTTGAGCAGGTATATGCAGATGCTTCAACTTCAGAAGACGTATTAGGGTGGAAAGCTGAACTATCCCTTGAAGATGCACTAAAAGATGCCTGGAACTGGCAAAAAACATTAAAAAAGCCTGAATAGTTGTTCAGGCTTTTTTTATGCTTAGTGCTTTCCAATATTAACAATTGACTACTCCTACTATTTAGTTATAGTCATTCATTTAATTCTATTCCCTATAAATAACGGTCAATACAGTTTGACCAACAGCTTTCAGTGTTTCCTTTGAAATTACATCAATATTGTCTTTATGAGTATGATGGTAATCTCCGAAAGTTAAATTTTGGTCAAAATCAATTATATCAATCATTGGAAATCTACGGTGCTCAATTATTGGCACATGATCATCCTCAATTGGAGCGCCATCTCTATCAATAAAAAATTGAGAATAACCTAACTCTTTACCAATGTTCCAAACATGTCTTAAAATTCTTGGAGCGTATTCCTTGCTGTATAACTCATAATGGAATTTAGCATTCTTTGCACCTACCATATCTAACAAAATCCCATAATATGCTGAATAATTTGGTTTGTGAGGATTTTGTGCCCAATACCTTGACCCTAGACACCAATTTGGAAATAATTTCCCAGATTCAATAAGCTGCAAATTTTGAGAAGCAGCACCATTATCCTCAGCATCAAAGAATATTATATCGACACCAACATTCCCTAGTGAATCAGCAACAATTTGTCTGGCAACCTCAAGTAAAACCGCCACTCCACTAGCTCCATCATTAGCTCCATCAATAGGTTCGGCTTGCCTTGTTGAATCTTTATCTGCAAAAATTCTAGTATCCCAATGAGCAGCTAAAAGAATTCGTTTTTGTGCATTAGGATTAAACACACCTATTATATTGGTAAAAGAAAATGATTCTCCAGCATTATTTGATGCACTAAACTTTTGACGAGTCACTTTTGCACCAAATTCAGTCAATTTACCATCCAGATATTCCAGACATCTGGCATGTGCTTCACTTCCCGGTACTCGAGGCCCAAACCCTACCTGGTTTTCAACAAAACTAAATGCAGAATCAGAATTAAACTCAGGCACATAAATATTGCTTATTTCTTCTCTGGTAACTTCAGATGATCCACTTTTGGTATCACAAGAATTGGTAAGAATAATAATAAATGCTAACAGAGATATTCCTCTCAAATAATAAAAAATCTTATTGTTCATCGTAAGCCCAATCTATTTTATCTTTCATGTCTTTTACAACAACACCTGAAGATTTCAGCATTGCTCTTATCTTATCAACTCTATCGTAATCTTTATTTTCCTTAGCCTGCTTATAAATTTCTAACATACCATCAATCAGACCAGAAGCATCACCAACTTTTTCCTCTTCGAAACCTAATACATCAATAACTATCTCCCTGTAAACTCTAATCATCTTATTAAATAGATCTTCACCAAGAGCTCCAGAGCTAAGTTGTCCTGTATAAATTGAATTTATTTTCTTAAGAAGGTTAAATAACTGCCCTATAGTTAAAGCGGTATTAAAATCATCATTCATTGCACGATAAATATTCTGAATGATTTTATCAATAGTAGATTTAACATTATCATCTTCTTCACCAGCCTCAAAAGATAACGAGTTAGCTACCTTCAATCCATTTATTAACTTCTTATACCCCTTTTGAGCAGCTAACAATGCATCATTACTAAAATCAAGAGTTGAAGCATAATGCGACTGTAGCATAAAGAAACGAACAGTCATCGGGCTGTATCCTCTATCTAGTAGTTTATGGCTACCGGAAAATAATTCATGAGGAAGAAAACTATTTCCAAGACTCTTACTCATTTTCTGGCCATTTACGGTTAACATATTAGTATGCAACCAATATTTTGCCGGAGACTCTTCATTTGCACCCACACATTGAGCTATTTCACATTCATGATGAGGAAACTTTAAATCCATACCACCACCATGAATGTCAAATTTATCGCCAAGATACTTTGTACTCATTACCGAGCATTCCATGTGCCACCCCGGAAATCCAAGTCCCCAAGGAGACTCCCACCTCATTATATGCTCAGGAGAAGCCTTTTTCCAAAGAGCAAAATCAATCTTATTTCTTTTTTCATCCTGACCATCGAGTGCTCTTCCACTATCCATCAGGTCTTCAATTTTCCTTCTTGACAAGATTCCGTAATTATGCTCCTTATTGTATTTTTCAACGTCAAAATACACAGAACCATTAACAACGTATGCAAGACCTTTATCCAACAATTTTTGAGTCATATTTATCTGCTCGACAATATGACCAGTGGCAGTTGGCTCTATACTTGGAGGTAGAATATTAAATTCACGCAAAACTTCATGAAAGCCATTTGTATACCTTTGAACAATCTCCATAGGTTCAAGGTTCTCAAGTTTAGCTTTCTTTGCAACCTTGTCCTCCCCTTCATCTGCATCATTTTCAAGGTGCCCGACATCAGTAATGTTTCGTACATACCGTACCTTATAGCCAAGGTGAATCAAGTATCTGTACATTACATCAAAGCTTAAAAATGTACGTACATTACCCAAATGCACATCACTATAAACAGTTGGACCACAAACATACATTCCAACATAAGGAGGGTTATATGGTTCAAATACTTCTTTTTCCTGCGTAAGTGTATTGTAAACTTTTAATTTGTCTTGCATGCCGCAAAGATAGTTAAAAAGGTTTTGTTATGAGAAATCTTTTTTATCCATAACGAAGACATAAAAGATTGGTTTAATGAATACAAAGTATTGAGTTTGATAAAAATAATATCTATATTTGCAAAGATTTTAGACCAATGTAGTGAGGGGACATATCGAGTCCCCTCTTTTATTATGGTTTTTTGAAATGATGACGAAAGAAAAAATAACACAGTTTGTTGAGAATTATCTTCCGGATGAAGACCATTATATTGTGGATATCATCATAAAAGGAAAAGAACAACAAAAAGTTATCGTATTGATAGACAGTGATGAAGGTCTTAATATTGACACATGCGCTAAAATCAGTCGATCATTGGGTGCTGACGAAGATTTTGACAATCTGTTTGATGGACCATACAGATTAGAAATATCTTCTCCCGGGCTTGACCATCCATTAAAGTTAGAAAGGCAGTATCAAAAAAATATTGGCCGGTCTGTTCAGGTTACTTTGAATGACGATAAGATTCTTGAAGGATCTCTGAGTGAAGTCAAAGAAAAATCAATTATTATCTCACCAGAACCAAAAATCGTTAAAGGAAGAAAAGTCAAGTCGGATCTGAAAGAAGATACAGAAATTATGTTTTCAGACATTAAAGAAACTAAAATATTAATAACATTTAAGTAGAAGCGATAATGAACTCATCAGTTTTAATTGAATCGTTTGCCGAATTTGCGAAGCAGAAGAATATTGACAGGCCTACAATGATCAGAATTCTTGAGGATGTATTCAGAACAATGATCAGAAAAAAGTATAATGTAGACGATAACTTTGATATAATTATCAATGTTGACAAGGGTGACCTTGAAATTTGGCGTACACGTATTATCGTTGATGACAATTCTGAGGACATCTGGGATCCGGATAAAATTCCATTGTCAGAAGCAAGAAAAATTGAAGCTGACTTTGAAATAGGAGAAGAAACTGCAGAAGAAATAAAATTAGAAGATTTTGGCCGCAGAGCAGTTATGACTGCACGTCAAACGCTAATTCAAAAAGTTAAGGATCTTGAAAAAGACATTATCTACAATAAGTATAAAGAGCTTATTGCAGAAATGATCACTGGTGAAGTTTACCAGATTCTTAACAGAGAAGTATTGCTTATTGATGCTGAAGGAAATGAGCTTTCAATTCCTAAAAATGAGCAAATACCTAAAGACAGATATAGAAAAGGAGAAACTGTTAGAGCTGTTGTTGATCGCGTAGAGATGGTTAACAGTAATCCGAAAATTATATTAAGCCGTACCTCTCCGGTATTTCTTGAAAGATTATTCGAAAATGAGGTACCTGAAGTTTATGATGGATTAATTACTATTAAAAATGTAGTAAGAGAACCAGGCGAAAGAGCAAAAGTTGCTGTTGAATCATATGATGACAGAATTGATCCGGTAGGTGCTTGTGTAGGTATGAAGGGATCAAGGATTCATAGCATAGTTCGTGAGCTTCAAAATGAAAACATTGACGTAATCAATTTTACTGATAACAAAGAATTATATATCGCCAGAGCTCTTAGCCCTGCGAAAATCTCTTCAATGGAAATTGATGAAGAAAATTCAAGAGTATCAGTTTATCTAAAACCAGACCAGGTTTCACTGGCAATTGGTAAAGGAGGACAAAACATCAAGCTTGCTTCAAAATTAGTAGGACTTGAAATTGATGTCTTCAGAGAAATGATAGGCGAAGATGAGGAAGACGTTAAACTTGAAGAATTCTCTGATGAGATCGAAGAGTGGGTCATCCAAATCTTAAAAAAGGTAGGATTAGATACTGCAAAAAGTGTTTTAGCTGTACCTAAAAACGAATTGATAAGCCGAACAGACCTTGAAGAAGAGACTATTGAGAATATTTATAGTATTTTAAAGCAAGAATTCGAATAAATAAAAATGGCTTATCGCTTATCTTTCGCTATTTTTGTATTTTAATAAAAAGGGGTCTAATAAAGTAACGACTTAGAGAAAAGGGAAAATTAATATATGGCAGAAGAAAAAACCATGCGTTTAAACCAGGTAGCCAGAAAACTCAATGTAGGGATTTCTACAGTTGTTGAGTTTTTGGGTACGAAGGGATTTGATGTCGAAAGCAAACCTACAAGTAAAATAACTGAGGAGCAGTATAATTTACTTGCTAAGGAATTTGAGTCTTCGGCGCAAGAGAAAGAAGAGGCGTCAGGACTTAAAATCGGCGTTAAAAGAAAAGACGAAGCCAAAAACGAAACTATTACTCACAAAGAAGAAGATACTCAAGCCACTGAATCTAATGATGATGAGGAGGAAGAAGTATTTATTAAAAATATTCCCGTAGAAAAGTCGACCCCAAAGACTTCGGAAGAAGAGTTAAAAGTAACAGAAAATAAGAAAGAGGAAGAACCTAAGGCTGAAGAAAAAAATACGCCTGAAGAAAAGATTTCTTCTGATTCACATAAGTTAAAAGGCATTAAAGTTGTTGACAAGATTGATCTTGATTCAATTAACAAGCCTAAATCTCCTAAAAAGGAAGATAAAGAAGAAGAGGTAAAGAAGGAAGAGCCTAAACAGGAAGTTATTAAAGAAGAAAAAGCTCCTGAAGTAAAAGCCGAGCCTAAAGCAGAACCTAAAATGGAAGAAAAACCTGCTAAGGAAGAAACTAAGCCTGAGGTAAAAGCTGAAAAGAAAGCTGAACCACAGCCTACCGGCAATAATAAGAAATTTGATAAGCCAAAGGCGCAACAAGAAGCGCCTAAAAAAGATTCTAAGAACATAGAAAAGGATAAACCAGCCAAAAAGGAAAATGAAGGGAAGATCGAAGCTAAAGCTGATCAGCTTAAAGGTCTTACAGTTCTTGGCAAAATAGAACTCCCTGAAACAAAGAAGAAATCCAAAGGAAAGCCGGTAGCTTCCTCTGATGATAGAAAAGATAGAAGAAAGAAGAAAAGAAAGAGAATATCCAAGGATGGTCCTGGTGGACAACAAGGCCAAGGCCAGCAGCAAGGTCAGCAACAAGGCGGTGGTGGCAACCAAGGCCAGGATAAAAGAGGAAGGTTCAACAAAGACAATAGAAGAGGCGCTGATAAAGGCAAGAAAAAGCCTATTAAAAAGGAGGAGCCTACTGAAGCTGAAATTCAAGAACAGATCAAACAAACCCTTGCAAAACTTAGTGGTGGAAAAACCAACGATAAGGGTAAAGGATCGAAATACAGAAGAGAAAAGAGGTCTGCAAAGGCTGAAGCTGCCGAAAGACAGTATCAGCAGGAGCAGGATGAAGCAAAAACACTGCAAGTTACAGAGTTTATTTCTGCTAATGATCTTGCCTCATTAATGGATGTCAGTGTTAATGAAATTATTAGTGCTTGTATGTCGCTTGGAATGTTCGTTTCGATCAACCAAAGGCTTGATGCTGAAACGATCACTATAATCGCTGATGAATTTGGATATGACGTTAAATTTTCTTCAGATGAAGAAGAAACTGATGTTGTTGAAGAAGAAGACAAGGAAGAAGATCTTGACCACAGAGCACCGATTGTTACCATTATGGGACACGTTGACCATGGTAAGACATCATTACTCGACTTTATTAGAAGCGCTAAAGTTACAGAAAGTGAAGCAGGAGGTATTACACAGCACATTGGAGCATATGATGTAATGACTGATAGTGGTAAAAGAGTAGCATTCCTTGACACTCCTGGTCACGAAGCATTTACAGCAATGCGTGCCCGTGGAGCAAAAATCACCGACGTTGCCATAATTGTTGTTGCAGCTGACGATAGTGTTATGCCTCAAACTAAAGAAGCATTAAATCATGCTCAGGTTGCCGGTGTACCAATCGTTATCGCTATAAACAAAGTTGATAAGCCAAATGCTAATCCTGACAAAATACGTGAGGAACTGGCAAATAATAATATATTAGTTGAAGACTGGGGTGGTAAATACCAGTGTCAGGAAATTTCAGCTAAAACTGGTCAGGGAATTGACGACCTACTTGAAAAAGTATTGTTAGAAGCTGAATTACTTGAACTAAAAGCCAATGCAGACAAACCAGCTGTAGGAACAGTTGTTGAAGCATCTCTTGACAAAGGTCGTGGATATGTAACTACTGTAATGGTTCAGGCCGGTACTCTTAAAATTGGTGATGTGTTGCTAGCTGGAAGCCACTTTGGTAAGGTTAAAGCAATGTTTGACCACCGAGGTAAAAGGCTTGATACCGCTGGACCATCTACACCAGTACTAGTTCTTGGTCTTGATGGAGCTCCTCAAGCTGGTGACAGGTTTAATGTAATGGAAACTGACAGGGAAGCACGTGATATTGCTAACAAGCGATCTCAGATTCTCAGAGAGCAAACACTTAGAACTCGTAAGCACATTACACTTGATGAAATCGGTCGTAGACTGGCTATTGGTTCATTTAAGGAACTTAATATCATTGTTAAAGGCGACGTGGACGGTTCAGTAGAAGCACTTTCTGATAGTTTATTGAAATTAACTACCGAAGAGGTTGCCGTTAACATTATCCATAAAGGTGTAGGTCAGATTTCTGAATCAGATGTTCTACTTGCTTCTGCATCAGACGCAATTGTTATTGGTTTCCAGGTTAGACCTTCTGGTGGAGCAAGAAGAATTGCAGAAACTGAAGAAATTGAAATCAGACTATACTCTATCATCTATGACGCAATCAATGACGTTAAAGATGCAATGGAAGGTATGCTTGCTCCAACTGTAGAAGAAGTTATTACCGGTACTATTGAGGTAAGAGAAATATTCAAAATCTCTAAAGTTGGTACTGTTGCCGGCTGTATGGTAACTGAAGGATTTGTTAAGCGTAACAATCAAATCAGACTAATCAGAGATGGTATAGTAGTCTATACAGGAGACATCGATCAGCTGAAACGTTTCAAAGATGATGTAGGAGAAGTTAAGAAAGGATACGAATGTGGTCTGAGTATTAAAAACTATAATGACATCAAAATTGGAGATATAATCGAAGGATTTGAAGAAAAAGAGATCAAACGTAAACTTTGATCAGATCATAAAAATTAAAAAAGGTTGTATCTTTAATTATGGATACAACCTTTTTTTTATTAGTAACCAAAATATTTTTTCTACTAATTGGCATTACTCTGATTCTCGGTCTGATAGAACCCTGGAGAGCCTTATGGTGGGCAGAAAAACAAAACAGGTTATTGGTACTTAAATATTATGGAATTCCTTTTCTTATCTTATCTATAATTCTACTGATTTTGAATTAAACTTATCTTCAAGAGCAGCTTCAAGAATTTTTGCTACCCTGTCATTTATCGTGTGAACAACCAAATCAAGTTCATAAATACCATTCTTTTCATCTGCAATGGTAATAACCGGATTATGCTTAGTCAGTATATAAGGTAACGATAATGTATAATCTTTAATATTGGCAATTTTCTTTTGAAGATCCTGAAAAGATCCTGCCTCCACGTACAGTTTTACCAGATTTCTATTTTTATACTCAGCACTTTGCTTTTTGTATATATGCGTATTTAAAATTTGATTATATGGAATTTTTATTCGATCTCCTTGAATAGTTTCAAGAATAACAAATAACAAATACATACCAGATAATTTACCATCAAGATCATTAGATTTTATCCCTTCGCCTAACTTGAAATTATAATGGTACCTAAATAAAACTCCTAACAATGCCTGCCTGTGCACATACCAAAACACCATTACAACTATTATTAAAACTGGAATACTAAACAGCAATGGAATGTCCCTGAACTGTGAACTAAACCTCCACAATAGAAACAAAAAGTAGCCTGTAAAAAACAGCAATTCTACATAAGAAAGATTAAGGCTTAAGTAGATTTTCTTTTGAGAACCACCATAAACAAGCCTGATAAACTTACTTACTAACCTGAAAATACCCCAGGCCATGATCAAAACGATAATATAATTCATACTATATAAATTCTTTTTCTCTTAGAACCTGGATAATAAAATGTTCAACATGACTATTAACTCCGAAGATCTTATTATTCTTTTCCTGAACTAAGCCTTGCCTTTTTAAGTTATCAAGCTTTATTAAACATGACTCCTGATCAGTAAACATAATTTGAGACATCCTACTAACGCTCAACCGCTTATGCAATACAAATTGCTGCAAATAAGATAAATCTTCATCCGTAATATTATAAAGAATCTTATATCCGGTTTTATCTGGTGATTGAATTTCAATTTTCCTTTCAGTTGCAGCATTTATATTTGCCAACCATGATTTCAGTGCTATACCAGGAACTCCATTCGAATAATCAAAATAAGCATTAAATAAAGATGCAAGCCTCATTTCAGATATTTCGTCCTCCTCTTTACCTTTCCATGTAAACTTTATTCCACTACTTCTATGTCTTAACAATAATAGCTGTTTGATTTCTTCTGCATCAAATGGTTTACAATAAAGCTCATTTAAGAAATACTTGTTAAACTCTCTTTGATTAATCATCAATCTGTAGAAATACGGATTACAATTAATCATGAAGAAAATCTTCTCAGAGTATTTATCAATGGCATTTGTTATTAAATCAATAACACCCATTCCCCCTTCTTTTCTTGTCCACCATAGTTCAAGATCACAAATCATCAGAACCGATCCATGTGGCATCGTTTGAAAGATTCTATCTGCACCTCCTGTTAATCCTGTTACATCTCTTAAGGTTTTCTCAAATGACTTTACAGAAGAATTACCATCTGCCATCGGTCTCAGATGGTAGGTATGTTTATGACTAAAAAACTTATTTGCGATGTGTCTCGCAAGCGCTGTTTTTCCTGCATTACGTTCACCAAGAATAACTAACCCTCCTGAAAGACCATTTTGATGTCTACGATATGCTTGTTGGGCAACTGACAATTCCTCAGGTCTGTTAACCCAGAAATCCCCACTAACAAAAGATCTTCCACTAAATAAATTCTGATAATAAACTGGTAGTTTTCCGATAACCTTTCTGTCCGGGCTAATTTTCTCAACAAATGATAGCACCGAAGAAACTGTGTAAAAATCCTTACCATTTGCAACAATGCTCTTGGCTAGAATTACACCCTTACTCTTTGAATATAATAATCGAGTTAACTTTTCCTGTGCATTTTGAGCAATCATCTCAGACCATTCGGCAAACTTACCTCTGACTTGTTTGTTTTTGTAGTCAACAATAAACTGGTTATAATCTTCGGTATTTGCTGACAGAATAAATACCGACAGAGGATCTAACGCTTCCTCAAGGTCACCATTTATTTTATTAACAGTGGAAATGATTTCTTCCTTCAATCGAGTAATATCCTGATCGATCATCCTGGTAGATTGCTGTAGTACTGCTACCTCTTTCTCCTCCTTGTCTTCACTCAGTTTGTTATTGGTGAGTATAAAATCATGCTGATAGTTAGTGTGATTGACAAGGTCTTTGAAAGCATTATTATACTTAATCAACTGTTGCTCACACAATACAACCTCTTGCTGTGCCGGAACAATTAATTTTGAATCTATTAAAAATTCAGAAATTCGTCTAACCTCTATTGTTACAGGTTCAGGGTCACCGGTATATTTTGTATCCTGAGAAAGGTGTCCTGTTTTCAGCACAACACTTTCTTCTGGTAACTGCCTGAATAAATTAGCAATCGTTTCAGATACAGCAGCAAATCTTGTTTCCAGATCTAAAGAAGAGTGGCCATCAAATTTTAATTTCAACTCTACATCCTTACCGGCATCTTCAATCGAATCCTTTATATCTTCTTTTAACTTTTTCGCGGGTCTTATTAAATAATGCTCAGTATCATTTTCAAGCTCTTCTATAAATTCGGTTATTTCCTGTCGAACTCTATATTTAAAGCTATTTAATTGAACTTCTAAATTTAATGCTCCGATGTACCAACTCAACTCTTCATATGCTGCAGAACTAAAGTTTCTGTTATTAGCTTCAATGTTGGCATAAACATTTTTTCTTTTAGAAAGGGTTGAAATCAATGGCTTTACGTTGAGTTTTGAAAGACTAAACGCTAGTTCCTGAGTCATTTTTCTCCATAAGAGTCGCAATCTATTTTGTAGCTTCTCATAATTCTTTTGCTCTTGCTCAAGTGTTTTCTGAAGCTGTTCATGTACAGGGGCTAATAATCCATCAATATCTATTTCTTCATTCTTTTCCTTATCAATTCTTAAATGAAGCTTTTGAAGAGATTGATCAATACTTATTAGATATCCACGAATATTCTTTAGATTATTCTGTTCATATCTTTTAACCTCAGACAACCATCCTGATAAATAACGCTGCCATTGTCCATAAAGAGCAAACTCAACAGTCTTTCTAAAAAGAACCTTTCTGGTAATTGACTGAACGCCCAGATTTCTCTTAAACTTTAACCAACGCTTATAGATTTTAAGACCGACAGAATCATCCTTATTAATTTTTACATCTTCTGTTTTAAATGTTACAGTAATATTTTGCGGAGTACGATCAATATCCTGTTTTAATTTATCCAGATACCAGTTAACAGCATCTTCGACATTTGCACAATTGGTCTTTAACCCTTCTTCAGTCATTCGCTCAAGTATTTCCTTACTATGGAAATAAAAATCATTCTTAATTTTAATAAGGTTTTTTTGAGCCCTGTAATCTGCTTCTGTGGAAGTAACCTTCTTTAACTGTTCTCTAATTGAGCTAATCTGCTTTTCGAGTCTTTCCAAATACTGAACATATACGGAATGAACTTCTCCAATCCCTTTAGCAAAAAACACATCTAACTCTTTTAAGCCATGTTTATCAATTAAAGCAACATCTGTATTAATATTCTCATATCGAGTAGGTAAAAGCCTTGGTAATTCAACCAGATAATTCTTCTCCTCATGAACCTGAGGCTTTTTTATTGTCAGGCTATCAATAGCAATAGTTTCAAACTTATCAGAAGGCAGGGTGATAATACTCGTTCCTAATCTCTTTGTTAGCAAATGGTTTTTGATAAAGTGTTCTTCTTTGCCAATTTCATCTTCATCAAGCCCAATAATAACCAGGTCTACATTCTTTGATTCCCTTTCCATTATTTCAGGTGAGGGTGCGTTTTCAAGAGAATTATCTATAATCTTTATTTTATAATCCAGTCTGAATTTTTCAAGTGTAGATTTTAATAGAGAATAGAGTTTTTCATCCTGATCATGTGTTTGACTAATAGCAAGAACACGAATCTTAACATCCTTCCATCCTGGAGATGACTGAAGATGTCTTAAAAGACTAAAATGGAAAGTAAGATCTTTACCTTTTCCTCTCCACCAAAGGTCTATAAATTTTTTCCTACCAAATCCTTTTGACTTATTATAATTAAGCCAAACGCCATTCATATCCTGCTCATAAATGGTTTCAACCAGCTTCCTGAAGTCTTCCTTGTTATCTTCATCAGCAGTCCAGCCCATCAATACAGTATTTGGTCTTACGCCTGAAAAACCATAAACCCTAATCAGGTCATCCATTCCTTCATATACTCGCGAACAATCGACCGTATATCTAAAGTAACCATTTCCAGACTCAGTAGTCTCCTTCCACTCGCAATCATTTGGTATCCTGATAGGCTTTCCGTCTTCTTTAAGTTCAAAAGCTGTCATAATACCCAAACGCCCACTAATTGCGGTTCCTAATTCAATAAGGTGTTTTCGTTGATTTTCGCTACCTGAAAACACCAGACTATTTGGTCGCCAGTTACGTGAGTGTTCCTGCTTTTGAGTCAGATTTTGTAATCCACTTTTAACCAATGATGACCACACACCACTCCAGGAGTCTCCACTTTCAAGCACCATCTGCTTCCTTCTGAAATAAACATAAATACCTCCCAGAATTACTACAGCACCAATCATTGCAGTAAGGTCAAGTTGAATCATTACAACAAGACATGCTAGAGCACCAAGAATACTTACCCAGGCAGGAATTTTAAATTGCGGTCTGAAATCGGCACTAGTAAGTTTTTCAAAAGCACAACTCAGGTTTATAAATCCGTATGTTGTAATAAAGAAAATCGAAACAATACGGGCAATAACATCTAATTCCCCGATAAGAATACCCAACTCTGCAATTATAAATGTTAATATTAGCGCATTCCTTGGCTCATTCGCTTCCCCGGTACCCTTACCAAACCAACTCCACGTTATTTTATCAATAGCTGTTGCCTGAAGTATCCTGGGAGCGCCTAAGATACTTCCAAGTGCTGAAGAAATTGTTGCTCCCCATATTCCGGCAATTACTAGTTCAGGTATCCAAGAAATGTCAAAAAGTACATTTGGGTTATTTGCCAGTTCCTCAGCATCAACAGTGAATGCAAAGAAGCTTGCAATCAAAACATATGCGACTAATCCAAAAACAATTGCAGCTATTGTTCCTACAGGAATTGATTTTTTTGGGTTTTCAAGGTCCCCAGACATTGACACCCCTGCTTCAAAACCAGTTACTGCTGGGAAGAAGATTCCAAACAAGAGCATGATACTAACTTCTCCACTAAGCGGTTCAAACACTGTTTGAGTAGTTTCATGGGCATCATTTCCTACAAATATTGACACCAAAGACAAAGCGATGGCAGCCATTATGAAAAACTGAGATTTAATCGCAAGAGACGTACTTATAAAAGTAATTGCCGTTACTGCAAACAAGGCTATACTTCCGGTAATCCGAATTGTATTAATATCTGTTGGCAAATCAAAGTAAGACAATAAACTCTCACTAAAACCAATCAGGTATAAAGACGTACTAAAGGACAATCCAACAAAAAGTGCAATTCCCAGAGTACCACCAATTGGCAACCCTAAACTTCTACTAATTATATAATAGGTTCCACCGGCCTCAACTTTTTTATCTGTTGCGATGGAAGAAACACTTAGTCCTGTACTTGCTGAGATTATATGAGCGACTAATATTATCCCAAGAGTATACCATAAGCCTGCCGTACCAACAATCATTGGTAACCTCAAATACATAATAACACCCAGGATAGTTAAAATAGACGGTGTAAAGACACCTGCAAAAGTTCCAAACTTTTTGATTTTGGCCATAAAGGTCAAATTTTATTGTATAAAATATCTAAAGTTATCGTTAATTTAATAATTTGAATCCAACCTGAAAGTTTTAATTCAGGTTATCTTGAAAAAATTGCTTAATGGAAGAACTAAACGAATTATCACCATATGTATTGGTTATCGCTGCATCAGTGATAATAATTGTCTCCTATCTTTTTAATGTTGTTAGTCAAAAGACTAATATTCCTAGTGTAATATTATTGATTTTAACCGGTATTGGTATAAGTCAGGGACTTAAATATATTGGTCTCGATCTGGAAGACATCTTATTTAAGGTACTTGAAGTACTCGGTATTCTAGGTTTGATCATGATTGTGCTGGAGGCTGCATTAGATCTTAAATTAGGTAGAGATAAGCTCAAGTTAATAATAAACTCTTTTGTAGTTGCTTTTTTGAGTCTTGGACTTACCTGTTTTGCTATTGCCTATATTCTGGTATACTTTCTTGAAATGGAAATGATGAATGCAATACTTTATTCGGTTCCATTATCAGTAATGAGTAGCTCCATAATTATTCCTAGTGTTGCAAACTTGATTGGATCAAAAAAAGAATTTCTAATTTATGAAGCAACTTTCTCTGACATACTAGGGATAATGGTTTTCTACTTTATTATTGGAAATGCCAATGCCTCAGATGCAAAAGAAGTCTTTTTTGATATTTCAAGTAACATCACATTAACTGTATTATTATCGATAATATTAGGTTATGCGCTGGTTTATTTAATTCAAAAACTTGACTCAAAGGTCAAATTATTCTTATTAATATCATTTTTGATATTGTTATACTCAGTTGGGAAGTATTATAAATTATCAAGTCTTATTATAATTCTTCTTTTTGGACTACTCCTTAATAATCATAAATTATTTTTCAGAGGATGGTTCAAACAATTCACCAATGAAAAGAAATTAAACGAGGCATTAGATGATTTGCACCTGGTAACACTAGAAACAGCTTTTGTTGTAAGGACATTCTTCTTTGTAATCTTTGGAATGACCCTTCAGTTAAAATCCTTACTAAGTATTCAGACAGCTATTGTCAGTTTAATTATAATATTAGCAACCTATATAATTAGATGGCCTTTACTTAAAATCTTCTCAAACAGATCTTTAAAACCTGCATTCTTCGTGACCCCGAGAGGGTTAATTACAATCTTACTATATTTCAGTATACCTGACGAGTTTAAATTTGAAGAATTTAGGCCTGGAATATTATTGTATGTAATTATGCTTACCAACATAGTTATGACATACGGCCTTATAACAGATAAGTCTGATAAATCAGAGGACATTGAAAAATTAGAATTTGATGACTGGGAAGAGCTTGATGAAGAATTGAAGCTTCTAAAAGAAGAAGACAATAATGATGATCAATCAACAGAAAACACTCAAGATAAAATAGAACAACAAGAAGAGAAGAAATAAAAAAAGGAGCTTAGTAGAGTGCCCCCAAAAAGTTAGACACTATTTGGGGGCATTTTTATGTTTAAGAGAAAGAAGTACAACTATGAATTTCGATTGAGTTGTGTGCGCT